>NZ_BIFR01000001.1:0-1420000 GCF_003967535.1 Tengunoibacter tsumagoiensis
CTCGACGGTCGCGGTCGCTGAACTTCCTCGCAAGGCTCTGGTCGAGATCGAATGCATCGCACTTGTCGAAGGCTAAGGCGAAGGGGAGATTTAACGAACGGTGAATACCGCTACTATCTGGCGTACGGTCCTGGAGCACTTAGAGCACTCACCCATTGATGCCGTCTCCAAAACCTGGCTACAGGATGCTCAACTCCTGAATAGTCCTGCAATGGGCGAGGAGACATCTACTCATGGGCAACATAGTGGCCTTTTTCTGCTCCAGGTTCCTAATGATCTCGCTTGCGATGTCATTACGAAGCGCTGGCAGGGGATCCTTGAACAATTGCTCTCGGAGATTCTCAGTCAACCTGCTCAACTGACAGTCATCAGTGCAACTCAGGCCCCCCCTTCGCGTCCACGCTCAGAACGAGGTGAACGCGAAGTACGCCATCAGACCAGTGCGCAATCAGCACAACAGACCTATTACGATTCCGTGTCCTCACATACTCAACGCACACCAACCCAGACTGAGTTCGCTTATGCTTCACGCGAACGTCTCGATGAGTGGGACAATGAGCAACGCACCAATATGCTCATGAATAATCGCCTCAATCAACGCTATACCTTTGATGCCTTTATCGTGGGTAATAGCAATCGCTTAGCTCATGCTGCCTCTCTGGCTGTGGCTGAGGCTCCAGGCGAGTCCTATAATCCTCTCTTCCTCTATGGAGGAGTCGGATTGGGCAAAACTCACCTCCTCCATGCGATCGGACATCAAGGCGTTCAGACCGGCCTGGCTGTGCTCTATGTCTCGTCTGAGCAGTTTACTAATGAGATCGTGAATGCCATTCGGTATCGCACGACTGAGGAGTTCCGCGCTAAATATCGTTCCGTCGATATCCTGCTGGTTGACGATATCCAGTTTATTGCTGGCAAAGAATCAACGGAAGAGGAGTTCTTCCATACCTTCAATAGTCTCTATGAGATGAGCAAGCAGATCGTTATCTGTAGCGATCGCCCGCCCAAGGCGATTGTCAGCCTGGAGGAACGCCTTCGCTCCCGCTTTGAGTGGGGCCTGATCGCTGATATCCAACCACCAGATCTGGAGACGAGGATGGCTATTCTCCGTGTGAAGGCCGACCTCCTCCACTATCATGTCCCAGATGAGATTATCTCGTATATCGCTGGCCGCGTACAGACCAACATTCGTGAGCTCGAGGGCTGCCTCAATCGGCTTATGGCTTACCAACAATTACATCGTAGCGATCTGACGCTCGATGTGGCACGCGCAGCTATCTCATCGCTAGGCAATGATAATCGCGAAACGCATCTTAATAGTCAGCAGATCGCTGAGGCTGTGGCTGAGTACTATCATATCTCTCTCGAAGCGATGTGTGGGAAGCAGCGCGATAAGTATATCGTGATGCCACGACAGATTGCTATGTATCTCATTCGCCAGGAGACTCAAGCTTCTCTGCTGGAGATCGGGCAGCTCTTCGGTGGACGCGATCACAGTACGGTTCTTCATGCCTGTGAAAAGATCGATCGAACACTGAATATTAATCCAACTTTGCGCCGCGAAATTATTGATATTCGCGAGCAGCTTATGCGCAGCTAAACCTTCATGCACACTCCTCTCATTGCTTTATCAGCCCCTTGTGGTATCCTGAAGGCGGAAAACCTTCTCTGAATACGATAAGGGGCTCCTCTTTTCCTGTATCATTCCAATACGATGACAAGTGTGGAGAGCTATGATTACCGAACTAACGACGTTTTTAATTGATCTTGATGGCGTGATTTATCGAGGCGAGGAGCTCCTGCCTGGAGCTCATGAGTTTGTAAACTGGCTCAACGCTTCCCGCAAAAAATATCTGTTCTTAACCAACAATTCTTTTGCCAGTGAAGTACAGGTTCTGACAAAATTGGCACGATTAGGCATT
The DNA here is from genome assembly GCF_003967535.1 of Tengunoibacter tsumagoiensis. Taxonomy (GTDB): domain Bacteria; phylum Chloroflexota; class Ktedonobacteria; order Ktedonobacterales; family Ktedonobacteraceae; genus Tengunoibacter; species Tengunoibacter tsumagoiensis. The sequence continues at coordinate 1,923 of NZ_BIFR01000001.1, forward strand.
ACGACCGATGGCTCACATGTTATGGGAGCTGGTCAGGCCGCCGTCAAAAATATTGCTCATCGCTTCCCCGCTGGCTCGGTCTATGTAGTCGGCGAACGCCCTCTGTTCGATATGGTGGAGGCTAATGGGCTTCAGATTGCTAACCATACAGAGCAGAAGATTGATGCTGTGCTGGTTGGACTTGATCGCTCTTTTGACTATAAGACTCTCACGCAGGCGGTTCTGGCTGTGCGTGGCGGAGCGACATTTATCGCTATTAATCGCGATCCATTGCTACCTATTGCTGGTGGAGTGATACCAGGCTGTGGTGCGATGGTTGCCGCAATCGAGGCGGCCAGTGGCATCAGCCCTGAGGTCATTGGGAAGCCGCAGCCCGGACTCCTCTGGGAAGCTCTACGCCTCTTAGGGAGTCAGGCTCAGGAAACGGTGATGGTCGGGGATGGGCTCGATACGGATATTCAGGCTGGTACGGCAGCTGGCACCAGAACGTTGCTCGTCTTTTCTGGCAAAGATCGGCCCGAAGATCTCGCACGCTCAACGATTAAACCCGACTATGTCTATCAGAATCTCGCCACGATGATGGCCGAGATCGCCAGTCTACGGTAAGAACGTTCTTTACGATGCTGGCTTCTCTACGACTGCTACCGTACAACGTGAGACGCAGATCAGACGCTCTTGCTCGTCGACAATCTTTATATCCCACACATGGGTGGTCCGACCGAGATGCAACGGGGTGGCAATCGCTCGAACCACTCCATCCTTCTTAGGCCGGACATGGTTGGCATTAATCTCTAATCCAAAGGCGAGCTGACGGTCTATATCAATGTTCAGTACGCTGGCCACTGAGGCAACAGTCTCTGCCAATAAGACTGAGACTCCTCCATGAAGATAGCCAACAATCTGCCGATGCTGATCTTCGATTGGCATCGTCGCCACCACACGATCCTTGAAGGCTTCGGTGATGGTGATCTTCATCGCTTCTACGGCTGTTCCCTGACTGATTGCAGCCAGACGCGCCAGAATCTCTTCCTGAGAAAGTTCCATAGCCTCTCAATCCTTTGTCTCTATTGTTTGTGTACCTGTGCCTCTCCCAGGGTCGTAAGCTCTTCTTCCTGCGTGGAACGAGCTGGAGCAAGGAACCAGAACAGCAAAAAGCCCGCAAAAAACGCCACTAACCACATCACTACGGTCGCTATGATGGCGGCTGGCACATTCTCCCAGATCTGGAATGAGGTATTGGAGACTCCACCCAGAATATCTCTTACGATACAAAAGAGCGGAACAGCGACTAATGCGACCAGCGAGACCCAATGCGCTCGACTACGCCAGAAGCGCCAGACAAAAAGATAGCCCAGGCTCCCAAAAATCAGCACAGGTGTCAGATAAAATGGCAACGAGATATGCCAGTTACTCTCCATTGCATTAAAAGCATTAATCACAGGCAGGAGATACGCTGGAACTGACTGAAAAGTCATGGCATGAAAACTATAATGCCACCAGTGAGCTGAGTAAGCGAGCAGATCTCCCACTATATTGATGATCCCCATCAATAAGCCAGCCAGCAGAGACGCAAGCCAGGCCGCCCTGGTCGGGCGGATAAATAAGAGAACCGCCGCATACAAAATGACAAGATACGGGGCCGTCAGGGTCAGAAATTCCATAAACAACAACTCCTCTGATGGTCTGGTCTGTTAAAAACGCTATCATGACTATCATAACGCCAGATAGTCTATCTGGCTAGATCAATGCTGACATTGATTACTCAGCAGTCCCATAGGCTGCTGATACGCAACGTATGAGTGATAGCTCTCCCTATTATAGCGGAAAAGATGGCCCCTGACGAATAGGATGAGGCAAATCAACTGGTCCTAAGCTTTATGCAGAGGCTCAGAGAGGCATAGACGATGGATGAGACCTGCAACCAGAGCGCCACGCACAGGCAATGAAGCAACACGCAGATGCTCAATGTCCAGGTTATGCATCCCACCTCCAACAGGTCCTAGTGTATCTAAGGTAGGAAGTCCTGCCGCCATGAGGTTGTTCGCGTCTGAGACGCCCCCTTTAGGTTCGGCATGCAGCTTCAGGCCCACGCCTTCACCCTCAATTTTTGCTAACTCTAACATATGACTGACCGCTGGGGTCGGCTCATAGGGTCTGCGTCCATGGGTGCATGTAAGCTTAATCTTTGTTCCAGGCAGAGTTGAAGAACTTGCCACTTCATTCAAAGCCTCGCCTGCCGCCTCCAGAGCTTGCAAACTAAAAGCGCGTACAGAGATATGGCAACTTGCCTGATCCGGGACGATATTCAGTGTCTCACTACTTGAGAGGCGCGTAATATTAAAGGTCACACCTGGAAAGAGCGCATGAAGATTCTGGATCGCCAGGATCTTGTGGGCCAATTCAATCACTGCTGAACGACCTTTATAAGGCTCAACACCTGAGTGAGCTGACACCCCACTGATCTCCAGTACATATTTATCAGCGCCCTTACGAGCCTGGGTGAGACCTGTTGGCTTGCCCGACGGCTCCAACACCAGACCATAGTCAACCTCGTGCGCAATCTGTTGTAACAGCGCACTACTTCCAGGCGAACCAACTTCTTCATCATTGTTCCAGACAACAACCAGCTCACCAAACTGATCGAACCCGGATTCCAGGAGAGCCCTCAGAGCATAGAGCCCCATTACCACGCCAGACTTCATATCAATGACACCTGGACCATGCGCAACGCCATCTTGAATAGCAAACGGTTGCGCCTGAACTGCGCCAGCCGCATAGACTGTATCCACATGTCCGACCAGAAGAATCTTTCGCGTCCCTTTCCCCTGCCGACGAGCAACCAGATTCGCTCCAAACTCATCATTGGGATGGAGGGTAACGATAAAATCGAGCTCAGTCAGCCATTGCTGAAGATGAGCCATCACCTGATTAATTCCCTCAACCTGACCAGTCCCCGAATCAATATTGACCAGTAAAGCTAAACGCTGCAACAATTCGTCCTGATAGGACTGAAATAAAGGGAGGTATGTCTGCGAATAGGGTTGTGGCATGAACATTTATCCTTCAGTACTGCTAAAACTAGTGGTCACCATCGCATTCTAACGCTATTGTACCACAGGCATCAGCCCTTAGAGCCTCAACCTTACCGCGACCATGATCGTGTGCCAACACAAAAAGATGAGCAACACCATACAGATGAGACCTGTATTTCTCCTCTGAAAACAAAGTTTTCATATCGGGTGGTGAGCCCCTTTCATGAACGTCTACCATGAACAGAAACGCTGACCCTGCTTATGTGGGTATTTTTCTTCACATAAGCAGGGTCAGCGTTTCTGTTTACAGCAGGAAAGATAACGCGGCTCGTCTAGACCTGCACTTCGTGTTTGAGACGCTTATAGGCGATACTGCGCAGAGCGGCATAACGCCCTCGCTCGCCAGGGTCATCCGAGCGAGGGCGCTTATAATCGCTCAATTGCACACCAACGGCCTGAAGCGCCTGTTCCAGCAACGAAGGTTCACCATCAAGATCAGACATATTCGCGAGATCAGTCAGCAAAGCCACTTTTTGACCGCGTGGAAACTTCGCCACCACCTGGGCCACCATCACAATAATCGCATCCATCATCAGGTGATCAATAGCCACTTGCGAAGCATCAACCACGTCACAGGTAACAATCGAACTCTGATAGAGATCCCCATCTTGCGTCGGGCGAACAAGACACCAATCTTTTTTTCGCCAATCGCGGAAATAATTCCTTGCAATGACCCGGCTCAATGCCTTCAGTGACCCAATGGGAGGCATTTCGCCACGATGTGCACGTTGATTGTACCGAAATGTTCGTGCCACCGCCTCATGAGCCACATCCTCCGCAATCTCCCGTTGCTGCCCATACCAGGATGTCACACCAGAATCGCGCACCCACATCTCAACAAGAGGAAGCAACCAGTTGTAGAGGTCATACCACGTCTGCCCATCACCCAGCTGCTGCTCATCGAGGCCTGTATATGTCGTATCCGTCACCATGAGAGCGACCTCCCCAGAGATACCGTTACCAGTAATCTCTGCCTCATCGCACAGAGAGCAGTACTGCCGTCAGTGCATTGGCTTCAAAGATAACCGACTCACCTATCAAGTCGAGCAATTATGACCGTTTTTCTACCTGGTAGAAAATACAACCCAGGCATATTTACAATTCCGAAGAAAATTGTTATATTTAAAGTAAATGGTACCTGACATGAGCTTTTTTGTCAATAGTAGAGAGGAAACTTATGAAATCTGTACGTCTAAATCCTGTTATAAACATCTTTATCATGACTTCTCTTTAGATTCATGAACTTTCTTGACACTGTATTGTTTTTTTTAGGCTGCGTTGGCAATAACATGTAACAAAAGTGTGAGCAAACAAGCTGTAAAATGGCGCGAGTGTCTTGCAATTGTTACAGGTAAATTCAACATTCTTTGCAAACAACGCGATACAAAATGATGCGCTTATGTGGTACCATTATCATGCAGGTGTTGCGCCAACCCAGGTTTTCCTCACCTATCCAGGGAGACAAAGATGGACGTGCGAAGTAAGCAACCAATCAAAGAACATCTTCAGAAAGAAGATGTACAAGAACGTATCCTGCAGAATATCCAGAAGGGTCGCGATGAAGCGACGGTAACCATTAGCCGAGCGGCTGATCTGTTTGGCATCACGGAGAATAAGCTCCGCGATTGGGAAGAATATGGTTTTCTTAGCCCCTTACGCCCTGGAGGCCCTAAGGGTCGTCGGCTCTATACCCCTTCGGAACTGGATAAACTGGCAATTATTCGAGAGTTGATCAATGCTGGCTACTCTCCCAGCGATATTCCTGCCGATATCGATAAGATCTGGAATACGACTCGCCTTCCTCGTGATCTGCCTCATCAATCGGACCGCCAGGATCCTCTTTTTGCACAACATGATATGCCAATTAATCTGCGCATTACTCAGGCGCATGCCGAATTGTTCTGGCGCACCTTTGTAGCACAGACACTACGCCTGGCTCTTCTGCTGATCTGCGAGGATCATCCCAATACGACGGCAGGATTGGTACTTCCCCTGGAATCAACCATAACTGGAAGCGAGCTCTCTCACGCTCCAACACTCTCAATTGATGATCTTCCTACGCTCGGAGAGTCGCTGGTGGGGTGGATGAACCAGAATCGTTCGACACATACGTTATTAACTCCTCGACCGTCTTTCCAATATAGCTCTGATTATCGCATTGAGCCATTACGCTCAATGAAGGCTGGCATTCTTCAAAGCGATGTCTCCAGCGAAGACAAAACGTTGATTGTCCTACCGCGTGAGGCTCGCCCCCTTACTCTCAGTCCACTCCTTACAGAGACGCTTCATCGTCTACTTAAACCCCTCTATACCGATCTATACCTGACCCGCGCCTGTTTTGGGGTGGGGATGCGCGATCAGATGAATGGAGCAATCGATCTCAGTAGCAACAATAACTATGAAGATATCGTCCTGACAGGCCTGACTGAGATGATCGTACGCCTGGGCGGCACCGACGAGGCTGGCATTCCTCGCTGGCGCTTTAGCTGCATCTTCCTTCCCAATTATCCAGCTTCTATCCTGTCTCAACAGCAGCGTAGCCTTATCGTGCGCGCACAAAGCCAGCATGCACCATATACGACTGGTATAACAACCCAGACCCCTCAAGAGCCTTTTATTAGTTCAAGCATCAAGGCTCTTCAAAGTGGTCAGATCATTTATCAACCAATCATCCAACGAAAGGAACAGTCGCTAGAACAGGGGGTTCTCTCCAGTGTTGCTGTCCCCGTTGAAGGCCACGATGGAACGGCTATTGCTGTCATTTATGTGGCCTCGGAAAAAGCTGAGATCTTCTCAGAAACAGATTTCTGTGTCCTACGGATACTCGGCAAAATGGTTCGCGAGTTGATCGAAAGCTATCAAGCCCGTATCCAGAGCAGCCAGCAATTACGCTCAATGATCAGCCATCCCAAGATTGTCGATACACAATTTCAGGAATTTCTGACCGAAGATGAGCTGATTATGCAGATTGAAAGCCTGTTGAAACAGGTACAGACTCTGGAAGGGCCGCCTACCACTGAAGCACTCTCGTTCATTGCTATCGATATCGATAATCAGAGCAATATTGCTAACAAGTATGGTGATGGGATGGCCCGCGACCTCAGTCGCGCCGTGGGGATGCGCATCCATAGTCAGTTGCGTGCCTTTAAAGATGCATCTGAATATAAGCTTTATCACATCTGCGCTGACCGCTTCTATATCCTGCTGAAGAATATGACGTTGGAACAGGCTCGCAGCAAAGCAGAACTCTTGAAGCAAAAGCTCGAAGGAGCCTATGCCATTGATCCTCATCGTGCCCCCATTGGGCAGCTCACCCTGACAGAACATCTCGTCACAATACCAAATATTACCGTTCGCCTGGGGATCTCATCCTATCCCTATCAGAAACTTACCGAGATTCTGCTGCGCTATCCAGCCTCCAGCGCCATTACTGAAGTCCGTCAACAGATCACTGGCTTTCTTGAAGAGGAACTGGCCCTGGGCAAACAAAAAGGTGGTAGCGTTGTCTTAAGTTGGGACCCTACAATCCCTGGATTCATTCAACTCCCACTATAATTTTTCCCTATAAAGTGCAGACGGACCCTGATCTTTTTCAGGTCCGTCTGAGCCTCATCCAGCGTATAAGGCTCAGCCACAGCTATCGACAATGAGTACTCCATAGCCCATCTCACCTATCCTCCCTGGCTGTGTATATAATTTATTCCGTTTTCCGATATACTGTACCTAACCAATTCCTCCAGCCATGTTTTTATTGATCTGCTTGCTTTTCATTCCATTTTGTATGACTCCTGTAGAATAAAACAAAGCAAGAAAAAGTTGGCTGGTATTGTGAGGAGTGTCCATCCCATGAATATAAAAGTTTTCGTTTTAGGACGTCCAGGCAGCGGAAAGTCAACTGTAGCGCGTCATCTCAGGCATTTCTTCGCCTTGCACCAGTACACTACCAGACACATCAACGATTATACAATCCTACAGCGGATGTTTCGGGAAGATGTCGACCATAAACGCTTTCTTCCCACAGCCAATAATGGCTTCGATGCCATCGATTTCACTGTGCTCGATCAGGCCCTTCATGAAGTAGAATGTGAAGCACAGCAGTGGTCCAAACGCTGCAATCTGCTAACCCTTGAGTTCGCTCGCGACAATTATCGCCATGCATTTCGCCAGTTTACACCAGCTTTCTTAAGAAACGCTTATGTTCTATTCATGGATGCTGACCTCGAACTCTGCCTCCAACGTGTCAATCAGCGCGTCGCTTGCTCGAAAAATGCCGATGATCATCCTTCGTTCTCTAGTACGATCTTTCGCAACTACTATGGACAGGACAACCGAGCATATATTACGGGAGCGCTACACACAGAATTTCATCTCACAAATCTTGTACAACTCATCAACAATACCGGTCCACTGGAAGACTGTATGGCACAGGTCGAAAGATTTGCTCAGGCCATTTTAGAGCGCGAATTACCATCCATCGAACATGCCTCCGCCCTTGTTTGCTAGTTCCACCAGATAAGGCCGCTCTCAAACGAAGCTCCACAATAATCAAAGTCGATTTTGTGGGCCGGGCTCTTGCCCCCCATTCATCATCGGCATTAACAACCCGAACCAGTAAACCATAAGGATAAGCAACGGGACAAATGCAAAGCAAATGTGATACAGTAGAAGAAAATAATCCCCTGGATAACTCAAGGAAACTGACTGATAGGAGTGCAAGGACGAGTGGCATCAACACGAACTCCCTTTGAAAAATTGACCCCCATCCATCCCAATCGTCGCATTATACTGGAGACAGGAGCACTGCCGGTCGCTACTCGCATGATCGACCTGCTCGTTCCGATTGGTTTTGGGCAACGCGCACTCGTTGTAGCACCGCCTCAAACAGGCAAAACAACGATTCTACGCCAGCTTGCCGCAGCCATTCTGGCTAACTCTCCACAAACACGTCTCTATCTCTGCCTGGTCGACGAACGGCCAGAAGAAGTTACCGATTGGCGCATGGAGGTCCGCGGCGATATGGTTCGCCTGTATGCATCGAGTTTTGATCAACAATCTGCCCGTCATGGACGCATTGTTGAGCAGGCTCTCCACGATGCCAAACGAGAAGTTGAATATGGACACGATGTCGTAATATTGCTCGATTCACTTACCCGCCTGGCTCGAGCTCATAACTTAAATACTGATATGTGGCAGTCTCCCCGTGGTGGCCGCGGCGGCTTTGGTAGTCGCACGCTCTCTGGCGGCATCGATGCAAATGCGCTGGAGGTTGGTCGGCGCGTTTTTGGGTCCGCTCGCACGCTCGAAGAAGGAGGAAGCCTGACAATTGTTGCAAGCTGTCTGGTGGAGACTGGAAGTAAGTTGGATGAAGTTGTCTATGAGGAGTTTAAGGGCACTGGCAACCTCGAAATACGGCTCTCACGCGAGCTATCCGATCGACGTATCTTTCCTGCTATCGATGTCACAGCCTCCAGTACACGTCAGGAAGAGCGCCTCCTTTCAGAGAAGGAGCTACGCGCTATAGCGATTGTTCGACGCCGCATGGCTGATCTCTCGCGCCGCGAGAGTACTGAACAGGTCATTCGCCTCTTTGAGAAGACCCACTCAAATGCCCTTCTGGTGGATGCAATTGTTAAGCAAAGTTAAATACACTCCCTTGTTCACTTACTGTGCCTTTGGATGAAAAACGTTAGCTGCCGTTTAATTGTTTAGCCTTGTACGATAAGTGGCTGCTGGTCTACTCTATTTTGCCAGGCTAAAACTTCAGCAAGCTCAGTACGTATATCTACTAGCAGTATTGTACTGGTCTAACATGTGCCATGGTTTATGGACAATTGTTTGCCGGTAGCAACACCATTTGTTATGGAAATGATAAGAAAACGGGAGGCTATCTATGCGCTGTCCCTATTGTGGCGGTCTTAATCCCGATCAATTAAACTATTGTATCAATTGTGGGCGTGATCTGACCAGGCAACCGCCTGCACAACAACCTGGCTCTGGCGGACAAAGAACTGGCAATACTCCTTCTCTCATCCAACAACCAGTCTATCCCCCACCTCCTCCAGTTCAACGTCCCTTACAACCTCCACCTATGGCACCAGCCAATCAACGACCTGCGCATTCAACAGGCCGGACAGGAACAACTATGCCTCCCTCCAATCCTCAACCTTATCGTCCAGCACAACCACAACAACAACCTCCAGCTCCGGCCAATGCGACGGCTGTACGGAGACAGAAAAAGGCTTCCACTCCGGAGGCTCCTATCGAACCAAAGCCAGCTGTTCCCGATGCTCCCGCTCCTTTTCCACCACGCTCCATTACTCATCTAAAACAGTTAGAGCAGGGGGCTCTGGACTATACCTTTACAAGTGAAGAGAAGGGATACGGTAAGAAAAGAATTATTCATATTAGCTATCGCCACTGTGCTCCCTGGCAACAGGTGGCAACACTCTTCCATGCGCTCAACGCCTACGATGCTGAAAAATTTGATACCGTGGTGATTCAAGGTATTCAAAACGAACAAAATGATCTTTATAGCTTTAATAATGGTCAGTTGACATTTGATCGCAATGTTCATCTTGGTAGCCAGATTCTTAAACGTTATGTGTTTGAAACTGAAAATGGTCTGGTCATCGATGCGCTACGTATCATTCTGACTGAATGACAGCCAGTTGACATCCTGAAAATTGGCTGCTAGTCTTGCTAAAGAGCAAACATGTGGCCATCTATTGCTCTACTCCAACCAAACGATCGATTTTAGGATAGAGAATGATGCAGATAGTTGAGATTATTCGCAAAAAACGCGATGGTGGTACGTTAAGTGGGGCTGAAATCTCCTGGTTTATTCAGCATTATACACAAGGTGATCTGCCGGATTACCAGGCTGCGGCGCTTTTGATGGCGATCTTCTGGCGTGGCATGAATGCTCTGGAGACAAGCCAGTTGACGCTGGCAATGGCTGCATCTGGAGCTCAGTTAAAGATTCGGCAGCTCGTTTCTCCCGTTGTTGATAAACATAGTACTGGTGGAGTAGGCGATAAGGTGACGCTGGCGGTCGCTCCTCTTGTGACGGCCTGTGGCGTTGCGGTAGGCAAGATGAGTGGCCGTGGTCTTGGTCATACTGGTGGAACAATCGATAAATTGGAGTCCATTACTGGCTTCAACGCTGAGCTCTCTCGCGACGATTTTCTACGCATTCTGTCAGAACATCAACTTGTGCTGGCAGGACAATCTAACGAGCTAGCTCCCGCTGATGGCAAACTGTATGCTCTCCGTGATGTAACGGGAACCATTGAAAGTATTCCATTAATTGCTTCAAGTATTATGAGCAAGAAACTGGCGATCGGTGCCTCACATCTACTACTCGATGTAAAATTCGGCTCGGGGGCCTTTATGAAGACGGTTGAGAGCGCCCGTGAGTTGGCCTCTACGATGGTAGAGATTGGCCGTAACAGTGGGATGCATACTGTTGCAAGCATTACTTCGATGGATCAACCACTTGGTCGGGCCATTGGCAATGCTCTGGAAATGAAGGAGGCCATCGCAATACTGAAAGGTGAAGGTCCAGACGATGTCTCTGAGCTCTGTTATCATGAAGCAGCTGAGCTCCTGATGATGACTGGAAAGGCGTCATCTATGAAGCAAGCTGAGCAACAGGTGGCCCGGGCAGTCCACAATGGGGCCGCTATCAAGGCCTTTGCCGAGGTCGTTGCCGCTCAAGGTGGCGATCGTCGTCAGGTTGAAGAACCAGACTTACTTCCTGCCGCTCCTTCTACTGTGATGCTCACTGCCCCACATAGTGGCTATCTCGCTACTATTCATGCCGAACGCATAGGGCTGGTGAGTATGCAATTGGGTGCAGGGCGCTTTAAAAAAGGCGAGGAGATCGATCATCGGACCGGACTGGTCTTACAGGCAAAAATTGGCGCATATCTCCAGGCGGGTGCTCCATTGGTAGAGATTCATGCTCGCAATGAGCAAGAGGCACATGCCGTTCAAGCGGAACTTTTAAGCTGCTATACCTGGAGTGAAGCTCCTGTACCGGAACCTCAATTAATCTGGGATACAATCCGCCCCTGACGAACGCCCATAGCGATAGACGGCTTGTTCGGCATCTATCGCTGTGGTACGCTGGCAGAGGGGGCAATAAATTCCCAAAACTGCTGTGTTGGTTGGATAGGATCCTCTGCTCCTTGAATAAGATAGAGGTGTCCTTTGCCATCGCAAGCGGCAGCTCCCAGCATTGATCCTCCCCTGGGAAGCACAGGGAGCGGTGACCAGAACAGTGTCTGCCGATCAAATAACCAGCTCTGTGGCCGCCCCTTTTGAGAGCTCGTATCATAGCCACCCACCAATACAAGATGTGTGCTATCTAGAGCACAACTTGCTGCACCGCTTAACGGAAGAGGGGCTTGATCTTCTAGATGCTCCCACACATTTAACGCTGGATAGTAGCGATAAAGCTCGTTTGTCTGTTGCTGTTGGCCTGCATCCCTGGCTCCCCCTAATAAGAGAATATTATTATCGCCATCCATTGCTAATGTCAGATATCCCAGACCAACTGGCAGCGGTCGGAGCAGGTGCCAGACACCAGTGGACAGATCGTAGCGGTACCAGCTCCGTCCAGCCAATTCATGTCCATTGCCCGCATGCAGAAACCCTTGCGTTAAATACAGATGACCCTGTTGATCAGCCAGGATACTGCTACCAAACCCGAAAGTGATCTCTGCCGGTGGCACTATCTTATCCAATGTATCGCTCTCAGGCTGATAACGATAGAGTAGTGAGCTTACCTTATAACTGTCAGAAGAATAACCCGCAGTAAAGTAGATCTCCTGCTGCCCATTGGCTGTCGCCGCATTATTGACCATGCCAGGAAAGGTGATGCTGGTCGCACTTTCCCAGTGAGCTGCCTCTATATCATAGCGATAGAGCGTACGGCTATAGGCCGGTGTCATCCTTCCGCGGTACCCGCCACCCATATAGACATAAGGTCGTCCTTTCACCATCACATAGACGGCTGTGGTATCGGCCTGAGGCTGCAACAATGATGGCATCGCCTGCCACACAAATGTACGATGCTCCTCATCATGATGAGCAGTAGAAGTACTCTGACTGGAAGAATAGAAGGATAAGGAAAACAAGCCACGAGCGCTCACAAAGAGGATCAACATGCTACTACAGAGCAATAATGCTAGCAGAAAACTGATCTTAACAACGCGCGAGAAGTTTGAATGGATCGGTGGCACAATGGTAATCTGCTCATCCGCCGTCCGAGGAAGAGCAAGCTGAGACAAAGAGAGCCTTGAACGGCTCTGAAGCCCCTCATCGACCCAAAAAAGCTGCTCCTGGTACTCCAGGCGCTGACGATGGGCCTCCTGCAATTGCGCCCTCCGACGTCGGCGCTGCTCCAATGAAGGCACTGCTTCAGCAGGAGAATGCATTTGCTCATCCGCGCCAGAAGAAAACCGCACAGGTGACGCCTGCTCTCCAGGATGAAATGGCTGGGTTATAGCCTCGACCTCCTGTATATACAGACGGCACTCTTCTAAACGATAGATGCGTGTCAACGCTTGATAGAGCAACAGAGCTGATTGAAAACGTAATGAGGGCTCATGTCGAGTCATCAGTCGTAGCAAAGCTCCAACCAGAGGCGATAAAGCAGGTCGATAGTGGCGAGCGGGCAATAGCTCTTCAAATAATCTTTCACCAGGTGAAACGCCAGTGAGCATCTCATGCAAAATAATGCCCAGACTATAGAGATCTGAGCGAGCATCAGTCTGGCCACTTCCCTGATATTGTTCAGGAGGAGCATAACCAGGGGAGCCAAAATCGCTACTATCATGTTCCTGCTGATCCTTAAAATAGCGCGCAATCCCAAAATCAATGAGCATCAACGTACCATCAGCGAGGATCAGAATATTGGCAGGCTTCAGATCACGAAAGATGATTGCAGGCACCTGTGCATGCAGGTAATCCAGCACTTCACAGAGCTGCATTGCATACTCTAACGCCTCCAAAACGTCTATCGGCCCATGGCGACTCAGATAGAGATTAAGAGGGATGCCCGGAATATAATCCATGACAAGGTACCAGTAGCCATCTTCTAAGAAATAGTCGTAGAGAGCAGGCAAAGCATGATGTTGTAAGCGAGCAAGAAAGAGCGCTTCGCGGAGAAAATGATCGGTATACTCACCACCACTACTGGGAAACTGTCCTGTCAACGCACCTTGTAACTGCACTTTGTCACTCTGTAGAAGGGCTGCCAATTCCGCTGCGACACTCTCTGGAAGATCATTATCAGCAGGCAGGCGCTTCAACGCTACAGGATCAGCCAGTGCGATATGAGTAGCAAGATAGACCGTTCCCATCCCACCCTGGCCTAAGATGCTCTGAATTAGATACTCGCCCCGCCGCAAAGAGCTCCCAACTCTCAGCTCCTTTGAAAATGGCTGCGAAATACTCATATACTCGCTCCCTCTTTCCACCCCATCTCACGACAATATCTATTTTTGTTCCTATTTCATTATAAATAAAACATGTGCAGTGAACAATCCTTCTTCTCTTCCAGCTATATATTCATGTATACCTATTTAATATATCTCTTTCCAATTGAGCTATGGAAGGGCTGGCTTTGTACAGCTTCTCGTTCTTGTTTTCTTCACCCATACACGAATATATTCATCACACACCACAAAGTAGGGAAAGTCGCTTGTCTCTTTCCACTGTTCCCACTCCGCTGTGTGAACCCCTCTATAGCTCAAGTGGAAAACGGAAAATGGGGAAACGAAGCTATGGAGGGGCAACCATGGTACAGGGGCACGATGTGGAAGGAGACAAGCTACCTTCCCTACTTGTTTTATTATACCATGCACCATTACAAACATAAAACACTGCAAAGTGGGGAAAGTCGCTTGTCTCTTTCCTCTGCTCCCCCTCCGCTCTGTGAGCCCCTCCATCGCTCAATGGGAACAGAAGCCATGGTGGAGCTCACATAGTGGAGCTTCACATTTAGGAAGGAGACAAGCTACCTTCCCTACTTGTTTTGTTATATCATGCACTATTACAAATATAAAACACTGCAAAGTAGGGAAAGTCGCTTGTCTCTTTCCTCTGCTCCCCTCCGCTCTGTGAGCCCCTCCATCGCTTAATGGGAACATGAGCGATGGAAAGAGCTCACATGGTGCATCCCGAGCCTGAGGACACATCCGGTTTACCTTTAGCGTGGTTGCGCGCTTAGCTGCCACACAATCGTCTCGCTACTATGCGGAGCAATATTGAGTCGATCGGCTGGACGATTAATGCCACCCTCATGTGCCACAATCGGCTCAAAACAGACAAAATCATGGTCTGGAGCTGCGGCTGGTTCAGACCAGACCTGCATCTCAGCCAGCAGATACCGTCCATTGACAGGCTGTTCGGCAATCGTAAACGTTCCATAAGAAGGAACTGTAACGGTCACAGAATGCGGAAAGGGATAATGCACATCAGGAGGCTGCGTCGCCCACTCAACCTCAAGAGGGCTAAACTCGTTCAAGCCACTGACAATCAATCGAGACTTCTCTTCTTGAGCCACCGTGAAATAGGGATGAAAGCCAGGTGCCAGCGGCATCACCTCAGCACTGCGATTTTCCAATACCAGCGTATAGGTTAATGTTTGCTCATGTGCTTCTATCGTGGCCGTAAAAGTAAATGCATACGGAAAGACGGCCTGCGTCTCAGCACTATCGTTCAACTGGAAACGAATGCTCCTATCGTCCTGCTGAATAACAGACCATGGAAGATTCCGACCAAACCCATGCATAGGAAGGGTCGTCCCCTTCTCCTCAAAAAGACCATCTGGCAGACGTCCAAAATTAGGCAGCATCAGGGGGATGCCCCAGCGCTTCACATTGCCGGTCTGGGCAGGCCGATAAAGAACCGGCCAGGAGCCCACCTGAAAATGCGTTACCAGACTTAGCTCTGGAATAACACCAATAGTCGTCTCGCCACTGCGTAAAACCTGCTCACGAGCGGTAGGGAACTGCATCGCCATAAAAACGTTCACTCCAATACACATTTGTTAAACGATCTCTGTTCACACGGAGTCCCCTGGCATTGTACGCAGATCCCTGCTGAAGCGCAAGAGCACTTCACAGATCCAATGCCAGACCATTGCGGCTACGTATCAGCTCATCCTATTGCATTTTACGATTGATATGCGTATACTCTTATGATAGCAGAAGGTCTTCGTCGAGGCACACTTTCCCTGGGCAAACCGGTGGGGTTGCGCATTCCCATTCAAATATGCGCTGCCTGAAGGCTGGGGTATCCATATACGAAGACGAGATGAGATCTAACGCCGTACTCAGAGGAGACGCAGATTACTATCCTTATCAGAACACGTACGACTCAAAGGAGCAATCTGTATGTCGAGAATCCCATCAACCTTCGGTCCCTATGCCTGGAGGCAAGGGTATCCACCACTGGAGCGGTAGATGACGGAACATTCAAGGAGCGAAACGTCATCCTCACAACCATCAGCAAGCAGGCAGGGAAGAGAGGAGCACCAGTCTGTGCCAGGATATATTGCGATCAAAGGAACACGCAGCGGCCTGCTGCTGACCTTAGAGCCTGAAACCCCTTTCAGCGAACTGTTGAATGCACTTGCAGAGCGGCTGGCCGAATCACCCGCCTTTTTTCGTGGGGCAGCTCTCACTGTAGATACAAGCCAGCGAGCCCTCCGAATAAATGAACGCCTGCAATTAGAAGAGCTATTAGCCGGGTATCAGATGTCTGTCTCAGCTCAAGAGATGCCATCCAGGCCCTCAAAACCTTCACGCCCTTCAACTCCTTCGCAGCTAGAACTTCAGCGCACGCCCAGGACAGCATCGCTTCCAGAAACATCCAGTCAAGGAAATGTCACACGAGACCTCTCAGTTGAACAGCGCGAGAACACCGATACACTCTTCCTACGCCGCACTATTCGTTCGGGCCAAGCCATTCATCATGCCAGCAATATTGTTGTGCTTGGAGATGTAAACCCGGGAGCTGAAATTGTGGCTGGTGGTGATATCATTGTCTGGGGAGTACTTCGCGGCATGGTTCATGCAGGCTACCCCGATAACGATCAGGCAGTCGTCTGCTCTTTACAGCTAGCTCCTGTCCAATTACGCATTGCGCACCTGCTTTCTCGACCACCTGAAGGCTTCGAAGCACAATTGCGAGCTGAGGTAGCAGCCATTCGTCATGGGCAGATTATTGTTGAAACCTGGGTCAGTGGTCGCCCTCCACGCAAGTAGAGCCTAGTATATTCACAGGTCCAGACTTTTCAATCTCCACAAAAAATCGTGGTATACTAGATCTACAGAAGCCTGAAAAGTTCTTCGAATGGAGTCAAGCATGGATAGCCGTGTCATCACAATTACTTCTGGCAAGGGTGGAGTAGGCAAAACGACTACCACCGCCAACCTCGGCAGTGCCCTGGCAGCTCAGGGCAAAAAAGTTGTCGTGGTCGATGCAGATATCGGCCTGCGCAATCTCGATGCCACCTTAGGTCTGGAGAACCGCATCGTCTACGATCTGGTCGATGTGGTCGAAGGACAATGCCGCCTCCGTCAGGCCTTAATCAAAGATAAACGCCTCCCAGAGTTCTATCTTTTACCAGCAGCCCAGACGCGCGATAAAAATGCGATCAATAGCACCCAGATGGTGCAGCTCTGCCAACAAATGCGGCAAGAGTTTGATCTTATTCTCATTGACTCTCCCGCAGGCATCGAACAGGGGTTCCGCAATGCCATTGTAGGGGCCGATGAGATTCTTATTGTTGCTAACCCCGAAATGGCTTCGGTACGTGACGCAGATCGGATCATCGGTCTGGTTGAGTCCGCGGGAAAACCTGAACCCCGCTTGATCCTTAATCGGCTGCGCCCGGAGATGGTCAAGCGCGGCGATATGATGGATGTGGCCGATGTGCTCGAAGTGTTGGGCATCGATCTCATGGGGATCATCCCTGAAGATGAGCTGATCATTGTGGCAACAAATAAAGGTGAACCAGCCATCTATGACAAACGCTCACGAGCTGGCCGCGCCTTTGTAAATACAGCCCAGCGTCTCCTCGGTGAGGAGGTCCCTCTTGATGAACTCGCAGAGGCTCCCTCATTAATAGAACGTTTACGCCGTTTTGTGGGCTTTGGCCCAGCCCTGACTGAGGAACGCTCTCAGCCTTCTTAGAAGGGATTCACAGAATGAGTGTGTTTGAATTTATGGTCGGACGCAAAAAACCAACTCCAGGCGAGGTCGCAAAAGAACGTTTGAAGGTCGTTCTTTCCTACGATCGCCTCAAGCTCAATCCTGAGCTCCTGGAGATTATTCGAGAGGAGATCTTAAGCGTTGTCTCACGGCGACTCGAGATCGATGCTGAACAGATGCAGGTCAATCTTTCGCACAATGGGGAATTGGACTTCTTGCTCGCTAATATGCCCATTAAACGCGAAAAAGTGAGCTTCGATTGGGATCCTCCTGCCTATTCTCCCCCCTCTCATGTGTTACATGGCACAATTCATGTCGAAGAAGGCATGCCTGGCACTCTCACGAACGATTAACCTATCCGTTGTTCCACTAAGAGCTATCCGCCAGGCATGCTCTTTTTTTGTCCCTTTTCAACTCGTCTGCACACAGATTCCCTTCCACCACAACCTTAACAATATCTTTATAAAGATATATATCAATCATCAAGTTAAGAATTGAATAAAAAAATCTTTCGTTCTCAACATAATCTCCATATTTTCCTTACCATTATAGAGACTGAGAACAAGTACAATACCCCTGTACGAAAAAGGAAATCGGTAAAAGAATAGACTAATACAAACTCCTTTTGTGTTAGTCTCTCTCTATTGAGCTCAAAAAGGGATGTGTGGGTAGGGATGGACTCCACCAGGCTTGCTCAAAAAAGGGTGATTTTTATCGTGCCAGTGAAGTGCCGGTGTGGGCATAGCACCTCTTTTTAGAAGTACTAGTCGGTTCTGTACAGACTAGCAACGCATAAAAAGTGGTGAGGTTGGAAGAGATGGCTCGCTGATACCTCTGTGATGGAGTGTGGGGTAACGGAAATATCAGAACCTATGACAGCTTGAATCGTTCCTCTGTGAAGTGGGGTAGTGTGAGGTCCAATGGTGATGGGCGTTGTGGTGGTTGAATGGGGCAACTATTGGTGGCTGGATCGATTAAGCTTGTAGAAAGGCTCTGGCTGTGTGGTAGGGTGGGGTCGTGGCGTTACACAGACTCACACAGCAGAGGTAACGGGGCTGTTCTCTTTCAGTGTGGATGATGGGGTGGGGCATGCTGTGTTCTACATCCGGGGCTGGAGCCTACCGGCAATAACGCCGGTACTTCAGTGTCTCGATAAATGGTAAACCTGGGAGGCGGGGTAAGTGAGGATGTATGGGTAGTGATGAACAAGTTTACACGTTTAAACAACGCTCTGTAAGTCAGGCATATTGGCCCAGCGCTATGCGTATCTGCGCCAATACAGATCGAGCTTCTCAATGGCATCGCCAGCTCTTGCTCCATGGCGTCTGGTGCATTGATACTGTAACGATCCTCCAGCTACGCTTTATCCACTTCTGGGCCCGCCGCATTACTCTCGCTCATGCAGCCCGCTTGATTGTGGTGATCCTGGCCGCGGCGATCGTGGCGGTTCTGTTCGTGCTCTATAGCTGGTCCGTCCTTTTAATCCTGGCCGTTCTCTGCATGATGACGACATTAATTATCTTACAACTACTCTTTCATGATGAATGGGGTGAGGAGGCCCTCAATACGCCTATGCTGTCTGACCATGAGGCTCTACAGGCTCCAGAAGCTCTTCTCTTCTCTATTCCTCCACTCCCTTCTACACAACAAGGACTGGATGCCGCCGAAGCACAATTCTTTCCTGAAACTCCTATGCCCACGACTCCTCTGATTCGTGTGCTGGAGACCATCGATCTCTCTTCTACTAATATAGAACATTTCCTGGATAGTGGAAAATATGCTGTTACTCCCATGCCAGATCGGCTCATGGATAGCGAAAAACAGGTCATTACTCCCATGCCAGCCCCCAGAACCCTCACGGCTGACGAAGTCTAATACAGACGAGCTCCACTGGAGCCCGTCTATGACCAGTCTACGACTATGACCTTCGGGTAGTTTCATTGACCCCTCAACTCTTGGCAGGTATGATACTTTTTGAAATTGCACATATCATGCAGGCAGGCAAGAGGAGGTAGCCATGAGCAATCAACAGATACAAAAAGTGAAAGTTAAGCGATTGGCACAAGTAGGACTGTGGGCAAAGGATCTAACAGCAGAAGCAAAGTTTTATTCCCAGGTTCTGGGGATGCAGATAAAAACAACCAGCCAGGATGATCTCGATCTGGATAGCGATGAGGCCAATCTGTTGCTTGCTCTGTCGAGCGAACAATCTTGTCTCAGTATCTATACTGATACCCGCACCGCAAATACAACTGGTCGCAAACCCGTACAGTTCTCCCCCCTCCATCATCTGACTTTTGAGGTCGATACTGATGCTGAACTGGCTGCTCTGGCCGCCCGGCTCAATCAGTCAGGGGTTGAGTTCTCTCTTGAACCACGAGGCGATGATCCCGATTCTGGAAGCAGTCTCTGGCTCAATGATCCCGATCAGAATCGTCTGGAGATTGTGGTGGCTCGCGATGCTCTGTTCTTACAACATGCTCCTATGAAACATGTCCCTCTTCGCCCTTATGGGCTTCAACATATCGCTCTCTATACTGCTCGGTTAGAGACAATGGTTGAGTTCTATACGGAAGCGTTGGGCTTCGATATGTCAGACTGGCTCTTGCGAGAGCGCGCCTGGCTCCGCTGTAATCAAAATCACCATACTCTCCTCTTGATTCAAGGCACTCCAGGTATCGATCATGTCGGCTATACGATCGCTAATGGAGATGAATTACTGCGCTGGGCCGATTATTTAAGCAACTATGAGGTTCCTCTCCTCTGGGGACCCGGTCGCCATGGCGCTAGCAATGATCTCTTTTTACGCATTGCCGATCCTGAACTTATTCATCTCGAGCTCTCGGCGGAGATTCAGCAGTATCATGATCGCGATGTGACTGCTCCCCCACGTCTCTGGCATACGCGCACGATGGCTCTGAATCTCTGGGGCGCTCTCCCACATTGGATACGAGAAGAGGGTCAGGCGTAATTCATTCGTTGAAGGCATAATCTCCTCTGCAATTTAGAGCTATCATCACTTGCACGCTCTCACTAAGTGATGATAGCTCTAAATTGCAGATCTTTATCCACTCACGCTCAGATGCTATGCTCTGACGATTGAATTGCGCAGAACCCCAATCCCTTCAATCTCGGATTCCATCAGGTCGCCTGGTCTGAGGAATTCGGCTGGTTTGCGCGAGAAGCCAACTCCACTAGGTGTCCCTGTGGCAATGATATCCCCTGGCTCCAATGTCATACCCCGGGAAAGGACTTCGATTGTCTGGGGAATGGAGAAGATCATCTGCTCTGTATTCCCATCCTGTTTAATAACATTATTTACCTTCAATCTGATTGCCAGATGATGGGGGTCTGCAATCTCATCGGCTGTGACAATCCAGGGACCCATGGGACATGACCCATCAAGGCTCTTCCCTTTGAAAAATTGCTTGTGTCTGGCTTGCAGATCACGTGCCGTGACGTCGTTCAGGACGGTGTAGCCAAAAACATAGTTCATGGCCTCATGTGCAGAAATGTTTTTGCCCGCTTTGCCAATAATCACCCCTAGCTCAACCTCCCAATCAATCTCGGTGGAAACCTCTGGATCAATGATAATTGATCCAAATGGTGCATTAACGGTGGTCGGCGCCTTGGTAAAAAAGACCGGGTCCGCCGGGGCCTCAGCACTCCGCTGACGAATCTCTGCCGTCTCCTGGGCATGAGCTACATAATTAACAGCCAGGCAGAAAATATTTTTACGCGGACGCACAATGGGAGCTGCCAGAGTCACGGCTTGCAGATCATGGGCCGCCCCTATCTCACGAAAGATCTTCACCTCTGTAAAAGGTCTCTCTCCAGCTCTCTCTATAATCGCTTGCAAACTTGTCTGATAGTGCTCATAGTGTTCAATCAGCTCCTGCATCTGGTCTGGAACTGGCAGGCCAAGCACACGCCCCGCAAGATCAACGTCCACTACCTCTTCTCCACGCATCAGACCTAGATGCGGAACTGGCAACAAGTTTGTTGAAAAACTGACAAATCTCACGTCTAACTATCTCTTTCTCACTATAAAAGTACCAGCAAGCAAGCTTAGTAATAATGATGTAACATACAATACAGCGAGGAATGGACGTATTCAGTGCCTCATCACTTGATTGTTAGATGAGAATTGCTTCGTCCCCCCCTGTATACTGCTACATATATCCTATGACATACAATGGTAGCTAGAAAATGCTCAGTTTTTAAACTACCAATACTCAGAATAGTGTACCATACCCTCGATAAAGAGCGTAAAATAGACTGTAGAGAAGGCAAAAGTAGGGAAAGAAATATGCAAAATATGATGATGCGAGGAAGACCATGGCATACTGCCCGCTATACAGTACTCCTCCTCTTAGGGCTAGGTCTGCTGCTCGGATTAGACAGGCTCTGCTACCATTTTACATTACCGGTCTCGCTGGAGAGTCATGCAGGGAAGTTAACACTCCATGTTGGGAATACCGTTCTTCCTATTGATATAAAAGAGGCACCAGAATCTCTACAATTTGATGCCACTGATCCCGTTGTTCATGAGTACCAGATTGATGGCAGTGATAGTACAAATAATTTCACGCTTGATAGAAATTATCTCGATCAGATCTCTACAACCCCTTATTACCGTTTCCAGGCCTGGATGCGCGATCTGGCTGGAACCAGTCAGTGGCGCAATGTTCATATCCACAGTCCAGCTTCTCAACGATCAGATGTTTCCATGGGAGATCCTGCCAATGGTTCCAGCTTTCCTCTTCCCCACGGAACAGGCTGGCAGGTCACTATGCAGCTCCAACGGCCCGAGACGCAGCGAACAATCTCTCTCATTATCAATGATCAGGAGAGTATCTCTATTGTGATCAACCGGAATGATCGTTTTGTTCAGGTTATTCAATCACATTCTGGTCTGGCGGATGTTGAGCTCAATAAGTCCTTCTTTCCTACAGATGCGCTTCCCTTTGGGGTTATGGTACTGGATCTCCTCGTACGTGTACTCCTCTGGGCTCTTGTGCTCTTAGGTGCTGTTTTACTATGCGAGATGATCGTGGCGCTCCTCTCTGCATTATTGCTCCGACAAATCTACTTCGCTCCATCTACAGCTAAGGTGCAGCACTCTTTTTCGCCTGCGAAGAGCTCTTATATCCCTTCCACGCCTCCCGTTCTTCAAGAAACGCTCATCTCTCATACAAGCTTTCCCAGAGCCGATCTGACGGCAATTACAGAAGATCTTCCTCATTCTGGGGATTTTGATCCTGAATTCTATGAAGATCACTACCAGTCTATCCCTTTCTATTCACCAGATACAGAATATGGTTTGCCTGAGCAACCTTCGACAACCAGGTTGGCAAAGGTAAAAAACCTCCTCTGGCTGCGGACAATCTGGCAGAAACTTGTGGAAGCGCTCCATCCCATAGCATTGTTAGCGCTCTGCCTCTCATTCCTGTTTGTTGCCTGGATTGCACGTGTACAATACAACGGCCAACCCCATATCTATGATGCCAATGCCTATCTCTTTGCCGCTAAAATGTATGCACAGGGACATCTGTCAGTGCCAGTCCCTCCTGCTGCAAGTCATTTTCCTGGTCCCTTTATGATTACTTTTCAGGGGCGCTGGTTTGCTCAGTATCCACCTGGTACAGCTCTTACCTTAGTCCCTGGTCTCTGGTTAGGGGTTCCCTGGCTGGTAGAGCCTGTTCTTGGGACGCTTGCTCTGCTTGGGATTGGTTTAGTCGCAGCCCGGCTCTATACTCGCCAGGTAGCCACCCTTGCTGTACTTCTGGGGACCTTTTCACCTTTCTATAGTTATCTAGCAGCCAGCTACCTTAGCCATGCGATTGCCCTGTTTTACCTCATCTGGGGTCTGTGGGCCTTTCTACGGTTCACCCAGGGAGGAGCACGATGGAATCTTCTCTTCGCTGCTTTTCTCCTGGGAATGGGGGCTTTGACTCGTGATCTGGTGGGAATTCTGTTTGCTGGACTGAGCTGCTCGATGATTGTACTGCTCTATCGCCAACAGATCTGGCAGGAGCGGCGGCGCTGGAAGCTTCCAGCCACAGGCTTTTTCCTGATCTGTCTGTTCTTTGGAGGGATTACACTCGCTGTCAATCAGAGCCTTACTGGCGATCCCTTTACCTCTGCACGTACGCTGTTTTTCGCTGGGGATCGCTGGGGATTTGGTCCTGGTATCGGCTTCTATGGGCAGCATACTGTCGCCGCTGGCCTCGTCAATCTGGATGAGATCCTGACCATCCTGTCCATCGATCTCTATGGCTGGCCTTTTTATCTGACATTGGCCTTTATGGCTATTCCCTTTTTAACTTTACGCGCTCGTATGGTTGATTGGTTATGTTTAGCCTGCGTCTGCCTCATCGCTGCCTCGTTCGTGGGCTACTTCTATCATGGGATCTATCTAGGACCACGGTATCTTTTCGAAACGCTCCCATTTCTGCTGATACTAACTGCTCGTGGAATACTCACACTCATTGCAATTGCTAAAGAGCTGACAGCTCGTATTTATAGGACCTTCCTGCTCAAACATGAGCATCGAGAGATGGGGCTACCATTCGCTGGCTATCTCTTCACTACGACTCTGATGCTGTGCTTACTGAGCTGCAATGTCTTCTATTATCTCCCTCGTCAGATAGTTTTGTATCAAAACTACAGTGGCCTTTCTGTTTATCCAATCGATCTGCCAGTACTCTATCGACCAGACCTGCATCATGCCATTATTGTTACAGAGAATTACGCAATCTATCAGATGGTGCTTTTCCCCCTGAATGATCCACAGCTACAGGGAGATCTGATCTATGCACTGGCCAGTGACGCGACAGATTATCAGCAACTTCAGACGGCTTTTCCAGGTAGAAAGATCTATCATCTTGATCTCAATGCCGATGGCACCATTCATTATACGCAGGTAGGATCAGCAGATCTTCAACAAACCAGGAAATAGCCAACAAGAGGATAGCAGGCTTTCAAACCAATACAGACCTCTAAAAAATATAGACAGATTATCTATATTCGATAAAGGTACATCTTCTCCTGCTTCCCTCTGGGCACCTGGACAGATTAAGAGCTCACTCTATCTACCACACAGTTATATGTATTTACTATATGAAATATATCGCTCTTATATCTCTATCATTTGAGGGCTGGCAGCTTAATTTCTACTGGTAGCTTAATTTCTAAATGTATGACCAGCCTGCTTTAAAACAGCAATGGCATGATCTAAATCTGGTTCCTGGATCAAAATATAGTCGGTCTCATAGGTTGCCACAGAGAGAACACTGATATTCTCTTCTGCCAGTGGAAGAGCTAACGCGGCATGAACGCCCGAGACAGCGAAATCAAACGGACCATCTACCTTAATACAGCGCCAATGGCGGGCTGCCTGGGCATCTTCGGGAACATTCTCCTGGGGGCAAATAATTGAGAGCTCTTCTGGAGTGCGTGTAAGAGAGATAAAATCACCAATCAGAGCCCAATTTGGAATATACCCATCAGGGTGCAAGCGACAAATAGCAAATACCTGCGGAAATAGCGATAGAGTCAGTTTATGCATGTTTCTTCTTTGCTCCTTCATTTGGTCTGGCTTTAACAAGAAGGCCACGCGCTGTGCATATCCTATTGCACAACTTGTATGCCTCTGTCCATTCATTCGCTAAAGGGGAGCTGCCACGACATGGCTTTTGCTTATTTGGGATTCTATTGGGAAGAGCGAATAGAACATTTCTTGCGGGCCTATTTTATCACATGGTGACGTACTATGGCACAATATCATAGTAACGCAGCTCTCATTACGTCAAGAGGAGCTGGATGTTTTGTCCATAAGTTAAAAGCTAACGCTCCTTGATGGAGAAGCATTGAGAGGCCATTGGCTACACGCAGGCCCATAATGCGCGCCTGACAAAGGAGATATGTCTGACTGGGATTATAGATCATATCATACACAAATGTATCACTGTCAAAGCGATCCAGGATCTCGGCTGGCAATGGGCTTACATCACCATGGAGACCTAAAGAGGTTGCATTGATAATGATTGAGTTTCCATGAGGGATGAGAAAAGAAGCATCATTTAAGCAAAAAATTGGACCTTCGTATACCTGTTGCACTTCAGCCGCTAACAATTGTGCACGTTCAAGATGACGATTCAGGATAATGAGACGGTCAATATTAGCCTGGGCCAGAGCAAAGGCAGCCCCACGAGCCGCTCCCCCAGCTCCCAATAAAATCAGGGTATAGCCTGCTAACGAGATCTGCCCCGTCTCGGAACGCTCACCCAGGCCTTCTTCGTAAAGGGCATATAAGAGTCCCATCGCATCGGTATTATAGCCGCATAAATAGTCATCTTGACGTACAATAGTATTGACTGCCCCTATCCGCGTCGCCAGTGGATCAACTTTGTCTAAAAGTGGCAGGACTGCCTCTTTATATGGAATAGTCACATTAGCCCCAAGACAATCTTCTTCACATAATGAACGAATGCGTTCTATCAGCTGTTCTGCTGGTGTGGGCCATAGCTCATAGCGGGCAGGAATCTGTAAGGCATTAAACGCTGCCTGCTGAAACCTCGGCGAGAAGGAGTGAGCCACGGGATTCCCAATCAATCCAACGCGCCAGGTATGCTCCACTTGCCTTAAAAAATCGTCATGATCAGACATCCAAATACCCATCTTCTGTACTTTTTCGCAAGATACATTGTGATTCAGCTGGCCAAAAATAAGGACTTGTAAGTAATATAAATATATCATACCACTCTGCTCTATGCTTCAATATGGTAAGATACAGTCGAATATACTTCGCGAGTTACAGTTGATGACAACTGTGAAACACTGAGACGCTTTTTTATGCAGAACGAAAGAGAAGCCTGTAGCTTATGAGTAGACTCTCTCCCTATACGTGTATTCTCGCCCCCAATGCTTCTATCCTGACAGGTCCGGGCACGACTACGGTAATTGTCGGAGGTGGGGTCGAAGGGGCAACCGTCATTGATCCGGCGGTGGATGATCATGATTACCTATCAGCTGTACTTAAAGCCGGGGAGGAGCGCGGACGTATTCGGCGCATTCTCATTACTCACGGACACCCCGACCATATGGGAGGAGCCTTAGCCCTGCGGCGCGAGTTAGGAATCTTTATCTATGCCTTTAGTCGACAGGGAGTGCCCATAGCCGACGAGGAGGTGCCAGATGGGCTGCTCTTTCCAGCTGGCCTCCGCGCTATTCATACTCCTGGTCATCGCTTTGACCACCTCTGCTTTTATCTTGAACAAACTCAGACTCTCTTTGCCGGCGATCTCCTGGCTGGAGAAGGGACCGTTGTCATTGCTCCACCAGAAGGAGATATGCAGTCCTATTTAGACTCTCTTGCCCGTCTACAACAGCTTCCCCTTCAGGAGATCGTTCCGGCCCATGGTCCCATCATTACGCAACCACAACAAAAGATCGCTGACTATATTGCTCACCGCTTGCAGCGAGAAGAACAGATTCTCTCGGCACTCTCTACAACAGATCAGGCGATCAGTACTTCTGCTCTTGTCCAACAAATGTATGCCGATCTCCATCCGGCCCTTCACCCGGCTGCTGAACAATCCGTAACCGCTCATCTCATTAAGCTCGCACGCGAAAGAAGGGCACTTCAGCAGCCAGATCAGACGTGGATTCGCTGGGAAGAGCATAATTAGGGAGAAAACCTATCTCTTTACGAACAGGCCCAGTGTGGTTATTGCTGCAAGACCTAAACAGAACCATCCTGGGGCTGGCAGATGCGATGTCAGGAGATAAATTCCGCCAGCCATCGATGCCAGTCCCAACAAGGTAAAGCCTATGCTTCCCCGGCCAGCGGACAGGACAAGCTGTCCGCCAGCCTTACCTCGCCGAATATGACTCCCACTACCTGCCAGATTGGCTAACCGTACCTCGACCTGACCAGCATCAATACGTGTCACTAAACGATCAATAGAATGTGGTAGTTTGAGGAGAACCTTTCCCATATCAAGTGTCTGCTTAAGTAGTTGCTGTGCACTCTCCCGCAAATTGTTCATATCCAGTCCTAGAAAACTTTGCGCATAAGGGGTTGCAACTGCCACAAAATTAAAGTCAGGTGCAAGGCCCGTCGCAACACCAACAAGTGTGCTCACCGCACGCCCGCTAAAGGCAAATTGTGCCGGAATGCGGAAAGGTTGATCATAGAGCAAGTCGCTTACCTCTCTGACAACCGAACGCATATCCAGATCCCGCACCTGTCCCAATGTCATCCCATAATATTGCTCAAGCAATAGTCCTAGTGCATCTTCAATCATTTTGAGGTCTGCACGCTCACCAATGAAACCTAGCTGATTTAATGCCTGGACCATGCCTTCAGAATCTTGTGTTACGAGACTGAGGAAGAGAGAGCGCATAAGACGTTTCATCGTCCGTGTAATAGATCCAACCATTCCAAAGTCTACAAATGCGACAATCGGGTTGGCTGGATCGCAGCCGCGTTTGACAAAAATATTGCCTGGATGGGGATCAGCATGATAAAAGCCAGCGGCAAAAAACTGGTAAAAATACGCTCTAATGGTACGATTAGCGACCTCAAGACGATCGATTCCAGCCAGATCGAGGGCAGCGTAATCGTTGACCTTTATGCCATCAATCCATTCTAAGACTAATACATGCCGTGAGACATACTCAGCATACACTTTTGGCACATAGATGGTTGGATCATCAGCAAACATTTCACGAAAACGTTCGGCATTAGCCGCCTCGATCTTAAAATCAACCTCTTCAAAGACTGTGCGACGAAACTCACGGTAGACGCTCCCCAGATCGATAAAGTCTTTGGTGTCCACAAATCTATTAATCAGCCAGATGACAAATTTGAGGGTGCGCAGGTCCAGACGTACAAGCTGCTCAATATGTGGTCGCTGAATTTTGACCGCCACGGTCTCGCCAGTCGCAGCTAACACGGCTTTATGAACCTGTCCTAGAGAGGCGGCGGCAGTACACTTCTGCTCTAAAACGCTAAAAATTTCATTCACTGGCCGTCCGAACTCTTTTTCGATCGTGGCTACAACATGCTCAAATGGGGCCGGAGGCACTTCATCTTGCAAAGTGCTCAGGACAGCCAACGCTTGCTCTGGAAGTATATCTGCTCTTGAACTCAAAAACTGGCCCAATTTAATTGTTAATACACCCAGTCTGAGTGCAGTTCGCTTAAAATTCGTCAGAACAGCAATTAACACTTCAATATCAGGCTTTACTTCATAATCACCACGTTGGCGAGCCCGGATAACCCGTTTTCGCTCACGATAAATTACCCATAATGTCCATAGTAGTAAACGCGCGACACGAATGAAGCGCACAAACGGGGCCAGAGGCCCGATACTTGTCTGCATATCCATCCTCTTTCAGCACAGAAACCATCCTATAATCCACTACGAAATTGGTGAGTTTGTGGTTTGAAGAAAGATGGACATTAGTAATATGATATACAGACGATCACACTTTATACCAGTTAGTCGAGGAGAGATTATGAAACATTGCCAACGTGGACAGACTATAGACATTGGGGATGGCTATAGCCTTTTTCTGCTGGGCGAACAGAGCGCTTTGCCCACACCACATGCACGCGATTTTGAGTTACCTGGCGACCCCTTACAATATGCTCCAGAGCGGCCCGCCGATGTGACCCATGTCAAGCTCGAGATCACGCTCGATTTTGAGCAGGAGACCATCAGTGGTACTGCGTTTACCACGTTTGTAGCACTCTATGAAGAGGTCAAAACTATTTATTTTGATGCTGTAGAGCTACAGATCGCCGAGATTAGTATTGCTGATGGCACAAAACTTGCCTATTCTCAGACCGATAAAAAATTAGCAGTGACGCTTGATCGCCCTTATAAACATGGGGAAGAATTTACCGTCGCCATTACATATTCTGCCAGACCACGTACCGGGCTCCATTTTATGAAGCCAGTACCTGAAGATCCCACACGTTTTGAACATGCCTGGACCTTTGGTCAGCCTCGCTATCATAGCTACTGGTTCCCCTGCCATGATGCTCCAAACGATCGAGCCACGACTGAGATCATTGTGACAGTGCCTGCACGCTTTGTAACGATCTCTAATGGAAATCTGCTTGAGGTGATTGATCACGGTGCCACCAGAACTCACCACTGGCTACACAATGTTCCTCACGCTGCCTATCTCGTCTCGTTGGTGGTTGGCGATTTTGCTGTTATTGAGGATAAGTATAAAGAAAAACCAGTAACTTACTATGTCCGCAAAGACCGCAAAGAGGATGCCCCTCACTACATGGGAAAAACCCCACGTATGATGCAATTCTTCTCAGAATATACTGGGGTTGAATACGCTTACGATAAATATGCACAGACTGTGGTAGAGATTTACACGGGTGCCATGGAACATACAACTGCCACAACACACAGTTTTGCACTATTAACGGATAAAAAAGGGGCGCTGGATATCAATGATGATATGGTTCTGGTCGTAGCGCACGAACTTGCACATCAATGGTTTGGCGATCTCGTAACCTGCCGCGATTGGTCCAACGGCTGGCTCAATGAAGGCTTTGCAACGTATTTTGAGCAGTTATGGGGAGAACATGATCGGGGTCAGGATGCTTTTAAGTATGAGATGCTCAAGGAGAAGCAGATCTATCTGGCTGAGGATAAACGCTATCGTCGCCCGGTTGTCTACTATGCTTATCATGACCAGGGCTTTGAGCTCTTCGATGCACACCTGTATAAAAAAGGGGGTTGGGTGCTGCATATGCTGCGCCATCAACTGGGTGAGAATAATTTCCGACGTGGCATTCAAGCCTATCTAGAACGCTACCGCACGAAAGAGGTCATTACTGCTGATCTCGAGCGCACGCTGGAAGAGGTGACTGGTCATAGTCTGGCGCGTTTCTTTCAACAGTGGATCTACAGTGGCGGCTACCCCGAATTAGATGTTACCTATTCCTGGGATGGTGAGAACAAGCTGGCAAAGGTTAAAATTAAGCAGAAGCAGAAGGTTGATGATCTCACACCTTGTTTCTATACACCCCTGGATATTGCCTTCACTATTCCGGTAGCTGATGATCCCAATGGGCAGACTCGTACTATATCCTTAAAAGTTCTGTTAGGTGAAGAAGGTCAGACGGAACAGAGCTTCTATCTTCCCCTTGAGCGCGAACCTCTGATGGTCCGTATCGATCCTGATGGTTGGCTCCTTAAAACCCTTTCGTTCGAGCGCTCTACAAAAATGTTGACCTACCAGTTGGCCAACGATCCAGATGTGCTGGGGCGGATTGAGGCAGCTGAAGCTCTCGGTGAACTAAAGGATGAAGCAAATCTAGAGGCCTTAAAAACTGCTCTCTTTCATGATGCTTTTGAAGGGGTTCGAGCCGAAGCAGCACGCGCGATTGGCCAGTATGGCAACGAAAAGGCTTTGAATATCCTTATTCAGGCGCTCAATGAACTTGATCCCAGGCAGTTCTCACGGGTACGCAGCACCATTGCTCGTCGCTTAGGAACCTATCAGGAAAACAAGCAACCAGAGCTGGCTCAACGTGCAGCGGAGACGCTACGTGCTCTGTTAGAGAAAGGCGATGTCAGCTATCTGGTCGAAGCTGGAGCAGCCGAGGCGCTCGGTCAGACGCGAACTGCTGGCAGTGTGGAGGTTCTCGATCAGCTTTTCCAGAAACCGAGCTGGAACTATTATATCCATCGCTCGATCGCAGCGGGCTTAGGAGCTACTGGAGAAGAAAAGGCAGTTGCAATTCTCACCAGAGCTCTTTACAATAGCGAAAATTATCCCTCTCTGCGCATGGCTGCTGCACTTGGTCTTCAAGCAGTAGGCTCTAATCGCCTGCTCTATAGCGAAGAGGTCCGCAAGCAAGCAGTAACGGCGCTCAGCCATGCTGTTCAACACGACAGTTGGAGCCCTGCACGCCAGGCCTCTGCTGCCGCTCTGATGAGCCTGGGCGATGCAAGTGTCGCAGGTTTGCTTGATACTACCGCAAAATCCGAGCTCGATGATGGGGCTAAACGTAGAATGCGCCTGGCTGCTCATAATCTCAGACAAAACAAAAAGGATGATGAGCAGTTAAAGCTGCTACGCAAAGATCTCGATGATGTTCGCGAAGAGAATCGCAAACTTAAAGAACAACTTGCTGCAATTGAAGCTCGGTTAAAATAAGCCCGTGCGCAGCATATCATGCAGCAACCATCACAATGATGGTTCATTCATGAAAAAGGGCTGAGATAACGCACGTCTCGCCGCATCGATGATGAATGCGGCGAGACGTGCGTTATGATTTGACGATAAATCATGATGATCCCGCATTATGGCGTTTGATGTATTAAATCATAAGGGAGGCGTAGAGATAATACCTGTCCTTCTACATTCAGAAAGCAGCCACTATTACAACTTTAACTGCGCTCACGACAGAGCTAAGCCATAAACACAAAAAAAGCCAGGATCTTACAATCCTGACTTCTCTCTTTGTTCCATTGC
The DNA here is from genome assembly GCF_003967535.1 of Tengunoibacter tsumagoiensis. Taxonomy (GTDB): domain Bacteria; phylum Chloroflexota; class Ktedonobacteria; order Ktedonobacterales; family Ktedonobacteraceae; genus Tengunoibacter; species Tengunoibacter tsumagoiensis. The sequence continues at coordinate 33,758 of NZ_BIFR01000001.1, forward strand.
ACCTGATGGTGCCAACTGTTGAGGATATTCTCTCAATTTTGCCGAGCGTGCCGCTTGCAACCACGCGTTCAAGCCGATTTCTGCTCGCTCACCCACTCAAGACCTGAATGACAAGCCGTACGATCATTAGGGCGACTTCGCTCCACCTGTTACCAGGCGTCCACGCGTCGTCTATCCACCAGGTCTTCTTCCTGGGATCTTGATCACACAAAGTGATGGGAAGACTCATCTTGGGTGCGGCTTCGCGCTTAGATGCCTTCAGCGCTTATCCCTTCTGAACATAGCTATCCAGCTGTGGCCCGGGCAGGCCAACTGGCACACCAGCGGTTCAGCCATCTCGGTCCTCTCGTACTGGAGATGACGCCCCTCAATCTTCCTACGCCCACGACGGATAGAGACCGAACTGTCTCGCGACGTTCTGAACCCAGCTCGCGTGCCGCTTTCATGGGCGAACAGCCCAACCCTTGGGACCTACTCCAGCCCCAGGATGCGACGAGCCGACATCGAGGTGCCAAACCTTGCCGTCGATGTGAACTCTTGGGCAAGATAAGCCTGTTATCCCCGGGGTAGCTTTTATCCGTTGAGCCACACTCCTTCCACTCGGGAATGTGGGATCACTAAGTCCGACTTTCGTCCCTGCTCGGCGCGTCTGCCTTGCAGTCAAGCTCTCTTCTGCCTTTACACTCTTGAAGGGTGATGTCCATCCACCCGGAGAGAACCTTTGAGCGCCTCCGTTACTCTTTGGGAGGCGACCGCCCCAGTCAAACTACCCACCTGGTCCTGTCTGCCAACCGGTTCACGGTCTGGCGTGAGACACAAAACACAACGAGAGTGGTATTTCACTGCTGCCTCCTCCACCCCCACAAGGATGGATTCTTCGGCTCCCACCTATGCTACGCACGCTGTCCCTCGTATCCAGGCCAAGCTGTAGTAAAGCTCCACGGGGTCTTTTTGTCCTGTCGTGGGTAACCCGTATCTTCACGGGTACTTCAATTTCGCCGAGTCCTCTGTCGAGACAGTGCTCAACTCGTTACTCCTTTCGTGCGGGTCGGAACTTACCCGACAAGGAATTTCGCTACCTTAGGACCGTTATAGTTACGGCCGCCGTTCACCGGGGCTTCACCTCGTGGCTACGAACACCACTCAGCTTAACCTTCCGGCACTGGGCAGGAGTCAGCCCCTATACTTCCGCTTTCGCGTTCGCAGAGACCTGTGTTTTTGGTAAACAGTCGGTTGAGCCAATTTCTTGCAGCCCCCTCACGCATCGAAACACGCTACTGGGGCACCCCTTCTACCGAAGGTACGGGGTCAATTTGCCGAGTTCCTTAACAGAGGGTCGCTCGATCACCTTGGGGGAGTTCCCCCTGCCTACCAGTGTCGGTTTGCGGTACGGGTAGCGTCAGCTCTCACGAGAGGCTTTTCTTGGCAGCCTGGGGTCCGATGACTTCCGCACGATTGCTCGCGCTCGGTGCCGCTGTCATGCACAGGAGACCGGGATTTGCCTCGGTCTCGCACTTCAAACGACACGCCGATCCTGTCCATTCGATCGGTTCACCTTCCCTACTGCGTCCCCCCATTGTTGATCACGATCTGACGCTAGTGCAGGAATCTCTGACCTGCTTTCCATCGCCTACGACTATGACGTCCTCGGCTTAGGGCCCGACTCACCCTGGGACGATTGACGGTGCCCAGGAACCCTCAGGCATTCGGTGTCTCTGGTTTTCACAGAGATTGCGCTACTCATTCCGGCATTCTCACTTCTCGTCGCTCCACCAGTCCTTGCGGTCTGGCTTCTCTGCTTGAGAACGCTCCCCTACCATTGCACCACAAGGATGCAATTCACGGCTTCGGTACACTGCTTAAGCCTCGCTACGTTGTCGGTGCCACTACACTCGACCAGTGAGCTATTACGCACTCTTTCAATGATGGCTGCTTCTAAGCCAACATCCTGGCTGTTATTGCGTACTGACTCCCTTTGACACTGAGCAGTGATTTGGAGACCTTAGCCGGTGATCTGGGCTGTTTCCCTTTTGACAATGAAGCTTAGCCCCCACTGTCTCACTTGCATGCTCCACTCTGCTGGCATTCGCAGTTTGAGAAGGGTTGGTAACCCGCACAGGGCCCCGAGCCTTTCCAGCGCTCTACCTCCAACAGACAACACATGCAGCTGTACCTCAATACATTTCGGGGAGAACCAGCTATCTCCACGTTCGATTGGAATTTCTCCCCTATCCACAAGTCATCCCCCAGTTTTGCAACACTGGTGGGTTCGAGCCTCGACGGACTGTCACATCCGCTTCACTCTGCTCATGGATAGCTCACGTGGTTTCGGGTCGCATCGCCGCAACGCGCGCCTGCTTCAGACTCGGTTGCCCTCTGGCTCCCCAACTTTAGCGTTGGTTAACCTGCTACGACGATGCACTCGCCGGATCATTCTACAAAAGGCACGCCATCAGCCCTTAGTTCCTCCTGGAACAGTGGCCTCTGACTGCTGGTGAGTACGTGGTTTCAGGGTCTCTTTCATCCCCCTCTCGGGGTGCTTTTCACCTTTCCCTCACGGTACTTGTTCGCTATCGGTCACGAAAGATGTTGAGCCTTGGAGGGTGGTCCCCCCAGCTTCCCACAAGGTTTCACGTGCCTCGTGGTACTCAGGATCCTCGCCCACGCCGGTTGATCGTCTTCTACAGGACTCTCACCTGCTCTGGTTGCGCTTTCCAACGCATTCGAATGATCGGCCATTGTTTGTTGCGAGTCCTACAACCCCGCCCGTTCCGAAGAACGGATGGTTTGGGCTCCTCCCGGTTCGCTCGCCACTACTACGGGAATCTCGGTTGATTTCTTTTCGTCGAGCTACTGAGATGTTTCAGTTCGCCCGCTGCCCTCTGCCCTGTCTATGTGTTCAACAGGGAGTATCCAGACATCACTCTGGATGGGTTGCCCCATTCGGAATCTCGAGGTTCATGGCTTGTATGCAGCTCCCCTCGAACGTTTCGCCGGTCTCCGCGTCCTTCATCGGTCTTTCGTGCCAAGGCATCCACCTCGTACTCTGTGTAGCTTGTTCGTTTCTACGGTCTTGATGGTGTCTTGCTTGCTCTGCTTCAACTCGTGCTTGCAATCTTCATCGCTCAGCAAAATTGAAGGAATATCCTCTTCAGTTGTTCAGGTGCACGTGATCAGGGAGAACCCCAACCACTGGAGAGTGGAAACCAGCCAGCCCTCTGGCTTGCAAAAGTAACGACCATTTCCTGTTTCGACCTAGGAGTGGATCTCTCGAAAGAGATCAAAGCTCCCTAGAAAGGAGGTGATCCAGCCGCACCTTCCGGTACGGCTACCTTGTTACGACTTCACCCCAATCACCGACCCCACCCTCGACGCTTGCCCCCCCGAAGGGTTAGCCCAGCGGCTTCAGGTGTTGCCGACTTTCGTGGTGTGACGGGCGGTGTGTACAAGACCCGGGAACGTATTCACCGTAGTGTGCTGACCTACGGTTACTAGCAACTCCCACTTCATGGAGGCGGGTTGCAGCCTCCAATCTGAACTGAGGCCAAGTTTGACGAGATTGGCTCCCCCTCGCGGGTTCGCAACTCTTTGTCTCGACCATTGTAGCGTGTGTGTCGCCCAGGACGTAAGGGCCGTGCTGACTTGACGTCATCCCCGCCTTCCTCCACGTTGATCGCGGCAGTTTCGTTAGACCATTCAACTAACGACAGGGGTTGCGCTCGTTGCGGGACTTAACCCAACATCTCACGACACGAGCTGACGACAGCCATGCAGCACCTGTGGAACCGCCCCGAAGGGACAGCGCGTTACCGCTGGTGCAATTCCATGTCAAGTCCTGGTAAGGTTCTTCGCGTTGCATCGAATTAAACCACACGCTCCGCTGCTTGTGCGGGTCCCCGTCAATTCCTTTGAGTTTTAATCTTGCGACCGTACTCCCCAGGCGGACCACTTCAAACGTTAGCTCCGGCACTGAAGGGGTCGAACCCTCCAACGCCTAGTGGTCATCGTTTACGGCCAGGACTACCGGGGTATCTAATCCCGTTCGCTCCCCTGGCTTTCGCACCTGAGCGTCAGGTACTTCCCAGGACACTGCCTTCGCCATTGGTGTTCCTCCGGATATCTACGCATTTCACCACTCCACCCGGAATTCCGTGTCCCTCTGAAGCCCTCAAGTCGGGCAGTCTTCATACACCCTCTCCAGTTGAGCCGGAGATTGTCAGTACAAACTTACCTGACCGCCTGCGTGCGCTTTACGCCCAATAAATCCGGACAACGCTTGCCCCCTACGTATTACCGCGGCTGCTGGCACGTAGTTAGCCGGGGCTTCTTCCTTGGGTACCGTCCGTTCTCGTCCCCAAGAAAAGCAGTTTACGATCCGAAAACCGTCATCCTGCACGCGGCGTTGCTCGTTCAGGGTTGCCCCCATTGACGAAAATTCCTCACTGCTGCCCCCCGTAGGAGTCTGGGCCGTTCTCAATCCCAGTGTGGCTGATCGTCCTCTCAGACCAGCTACTGATCGTCGCCTTGGTAAGCCTTGACCTCACCAACTAGCTAATCAGACGCAGACCCATCCCAAAGCGCCCTTGCGAGCTTTCCTCTTGCGAGCATATGCGGTATTGTCGGCGATTTCTCGCCGGTATTCCTCACTTTGGGGCAGATAATCCACGCGTTACTCACCCGTCCGCCACTCACTCATTGCTGAGTGCGTTCGACTTGCATGTGTTAGGCACGCCGCCAGCGTTTATCCTGAGCCAGGATCAAACTCGCCATCCAATTTATGTTCAAGAGAGCCACAGCGGGCCTCCCGAAAATGCATTGTGTAGTTCGCGATCCAGTCCAAGTGTTTATTGCTTGGCTTGTTCGCAGATTTGCATCACTTAGCGTGAGCCAAGTGATTGAATTGACAGGAACTGGTGTCTTGTTACTTCTCTAAAACCAGTTACTGTTCTGCTTTCCACTCTTCAGTTGTCAAAGTGCGACTGATCGAGAACCGTAGCTCTCGGGTGTCTCGCTCGATTGCTTTGTTTTGGCGTTCTCGCGACGACTGCTGTAGTATCTCACATTCCTCGGGGTCTGTCAAGCGTTTTCTCGTTGAGTTTTTTCGCCTGCCCCGAAAGTCCTTCTTCTCCGTTGTGTGGACGCTTCCGGCCTCTGAAGAGGGCTGAAAGACCTACGGACGAACCGTGTGGTCGTGCACATCATCGGGAAGGACAACTTCCTGAGGGGCCACGTTATCGTGGCACAGCCGGGGGTTTGCGGACAGGAGCACCCTTGAGAGAGTGATTGTCTGGAAACGACAGCTCACGGAGTATAGCACTCGGGAAAGGGGCTGTCAAGAGGGGGCTGACTTTTTGCTGGGCTTTGCTGGTTCGTGCAGAAGCGGGGAAGCGTTGGGAAGGGGCTCGTTTCAACTCCGCTCTGGTCGCCCCTTCATCACGCAACGTGACCATGGGCGATGGAGGGGCTGGCATGGTGCAGCTACACGTTCAGGAAGGAGACGCCCTACTTGTCTTGTCATATCATGCTCTATTTTGCGTATAAAATGATATCAAGTAGGGAAAGTCGCTTGTCTCTTTCCTCTGTTCCCACTCCGCTCTGTAAGCCCCTCCATAGCTCAAGTGGAAAACGGAAAATGGGGAAACGAAGCTATGGAGGAGCAACCATGGTGCAGAGGCACGATGTGGAAGACTCTCTATGTCAAGGAGGGCGTCTCTTTCCTCTCTCCCTTTTGCACCTACTCGCGTTTCATTCCCACCTCGAAACGAGACTGGGAGGAGCGAACATCGTGCGCCTTGCCTTCATATAAAAAAGGTAGGCTGCATTGTTCTCTGGGATCGATCCGCCGCAACAACAACGCGCGTGCCATTTCAAACATAGTTCATCCAGGCATTACGATATCATCTTGTGATATTGGCTCTCTCCACTCATTAACACGCTCAGTTTTGCTGCGGTGCCTTCCTGAGCCAGCGGAGTATAGACAATCATCTGTAAGTCAGGCTGCTCAGGCATGGGGAAAACCGTGGGGTGTAAGGCAAGACGTCCAACCAGCGGGTGATTGATTTCATAGATGCTCCCACAGTCCAGTACAATCTCATGCTCAGGCCACCAGGCGCGAAACTCTGGACTGGCTTGCTGCAACTCTGCAATCAACTCGTTCAACCATTGATCATCAGGGTATTGATCAGACCTGGCATGCAGAGAGGCGAGGCAGCGCCACGCTTCTCGTTCCCAATGAATCTCCAACATGCGTGAAGATGGATGCATGAAATGAAACCAGGGGGCATTGCGTTCTCTGGCCGTTCGGCTGGCATAATCCCCAAAGACCCGATTGGCGCTTTCATTCCATCCTACGACATTGAAGCGTGGATCGAAGAGCCTGGACGGATATATGAAGCCATCAAGAATAGCCTGCACAGTAGCATTGGGTACATATGTTTGATCCCCCTGTTCGCCCAGGAATGAGCCTGGACCTTGCGCCAGGCGAAACAAATGGCGGCGCTCCTCCTCATTGAGTTGCAAAATGGATGCGAGACGTTCTAAGACCTGATCGGAGACCTGAATATCCCGACCTTGCTCAAGCCAGGTATACCAGGACACGCCCACGCCAACTAATTGGGCAAGCTCTTCTCGTCTGAGGCCAGGAGTTCGCCGCCTCTGAAATGCTGGGAAATCAAACTGTTCTGGCTGCAGACGAGCACGACGGCTTTGTAAAAAATCAGCCAGTCCCGCCCGGCTCTTGATTCTTTCTCTCATAGGCTCCTCATGACCTCCCTGCACATGCTCTGGAGGCTGTGTCTTTCTAGACATATGATACAACACACTCCTGGTTACTGCAGAGGAATTGTTCCATACTCTCACCAGACAGACGACGTGATCGTTCTAGCACGTGCGCCAAACGAGGTTCGAGTCTCAGGCACGCAACGACTTCCGTTCAGAACTGATCCTGATGTACGACTGCTGTTCCGTTCTCGCCGAGAGCATCACGCGAGTCTGTAAACCTGTTGAAATCGAATGAAAAGAAAGACGAAAGAAATGAAGCTGGTGCGATATTACACTGCTGGAACGCCAGACGTTTTACAGATCGAGAATGCGGCTATTCCTCAGCCTGAGGCCGGTCAGGTCCTGGTCAAAGTCGAAGCTATTGATGTTGGGTATGTTGATACGCAGATGCGCAATGAGGGCTCACCGTGGGGAACCCCTACGTTCCCGGTGGCACCTGGCGACTATGTGTACGGGACGGTGGTCCAGACGGGGCCTGGGGTGAGCGAGGTTCAGGTGGGAGAACAGATTCTCGGTTTTGCGCCAGTGGGAGCCTATGCCGAATACGCGCTGGTACCTCTCGCACTCCGTTTTCAACCCTTGCCAGAGGCTTCGCTCTCGCCAGAGGAGCTGGTAACCCTCCCTGTTGCAGGCGAGACGGCGTATCATCTGCTGGCGACATCAGCGCGGCTGCGCCCTGGTGAACGGGTGCTGATCCACGCGGCTGCTGGAGGGATCGGACATTTTGCGCTACAACTGGCACGCGCCATGGGAGCAGGCCAGATCATCGCCACTGCCAGTTCTGCGACGAAACTCGACGTAGCGCAAACCCTGGGAGCTGATACACTGATCAATTACACCGACCCAGGCTGGACCAGGCAGGTCATGCAGGCGACCGAAGGGAAGGGCGTCGATATCATCCTGGATGTCGTGGGCGGTCAGATCCTGGTGGAAAGCCTTCCACTCCTGGCCTCCTTTGGCCGTCTCATTGTCTCTGGCGCAGCCAGTGGGCGTATTCCCGCCTTACCATCAGAGAGCGTCTTTCAACTCATGATGGGGCTGAAACGGATTGAAGGTTTTTCGTCCTTCACTCTCATGCAACAGCATCCTGATCTCATTGCACAGGGGAGACAAGCCTTTCGACGTTACGTCGAGCAAGGGAAGGTGCGCCCACGCATCATGCACACTTTCGCGCTTGAAGAAATTGCGAAAGCGCACCGCTTGCTGGAATCGCGGGCCTCGTACGGCAAAATCGTGCTTCATCCCTAAACCAGCGCGTACGGCCTATGGAACGCAGGGAGAGACAGCCATCCTCTCTTTCCTTGCGTCTCTGTTCAGGAAAATGCAGTCCTAGAAAAAAAGACGGACCAAAAGGGGTTGACAAAGCTCAAAGGTTCTGGTAGTATTCGTCTTGTTGAAAACGCCACCTGGCTATGCAGGTGAGCTGGTAGCTGTAGCGAAGAGGGTCCACCCGTTCCCATCCCGAACACGGTAGTTAAGCTCTTCAGCCCCGATGATACTCTGCGGGCAACTGCATGGGAAAATAGGACGCTGCCATCTCACCCGCCTAACTGGGCGGCGTTTTTGCTTCTCGCTTTTCTTTCAAGCTGGACGCTGCCATCTCACCCGCCTACCCGAGTGGCGTTTTTGCTTCTCTCTTTTCTTTCAAGCTGGACGCTGCCATCTCACCCGCCTAACTGGGTGGCATTTTTGCTTGTCGCTTCTCTTTCAAAGCTGGACGCTGCCATCTCACCCACCTCACCAGACCGCGTTTTTGCTTCCCACTTTCCTTTCACAAAGCTCATACGGCCCAACTCAACCAGATATTTTTGTTTGTGCAATTGAATGTAACTTCTCTGTTGCAGGGATCGTGTCTACCATGTCATGCCTTTTTGTTGTAGGTGAAGAGCATATGTATGCAGATGATCTTTTGATCATGGATAGTTGGATCGCCAGCTTCTATGAGAAGATCAAGAGGAGACAACGATGCCAGAGCGAAAAGAAAAAGATGAGTTAGATGACGTTGAGACTATCCCCCGTGAGCAGGCTGAACATGAGATCGAGGGTGCAGTTCATTCTATCAAAGAGGATGAAAAAGAGGAGCTCAAAGAGGCCGTTAAGAAGGTGAAAGGCTCAGGATCTCAGAAGAGCTCACAGAAGGATGAGCTGGATGATGTCGAGACAATTCCTCGCGAACAGGCTCAGAAAGAGATCCATGACGCAGTAAAAAAAGCCAGTCAGAAAGAGAAGAAGTAATTAAAAAGGCTGGCCAACAATGCTCGATCCAGAGATCTACTCATTCAATTCTTCAGGTTTTATATTACCCGCTTGAAGAAGGTAGATAGCCTTTGGATCGGGCTCTTTCTTCTATCTAGAGCACCTTCGCATACTCTCTTTGCCTGTTCCGCTGGTCATTCCTATCCTCTTCTCCTGTTGAATCTTACTGCTTATAAGCTTGCTAGCGAGGCGAGAGAGCAACCTGCAAAACATGATATACTAGGGGTAAGCCTGGACATATTTTAAAAGTCTGTCCCAACCTCCGTTTATTAGTTATTAGGAGAGTTTTTCATGACCGACATTGTAGGATTACAGTTATATACGGTACGAGACGAGACCGCAAAAGATTTTAAAGCAACGGTGCGCCGGGTGGCTGAGATTGGTTACGCAGGAGTAGAATTTGCGGGCTATGGCGATCTTTCAGCCACTGAACTGCAAGCTCTATTACATGAGACTGGCCTGAAAGCTGTTGGAACCCACGTAGGCCTCTATGCAATTGAAAATGATTTTGAGCGCGAAGTAGATTATTGTCTTGCAACTGGGAACAATCTTCTCATTATTCCCTGGATTGAAGAAAAATTACGCACTGGCGATGCATTTAAACGCTTCTCAGAATCTCTGAATTCTTATGGTCAGCGCTTACAAGAGCGTGGTATTACGCTTGCTTATCATAATCATGATTTCGAGTTACAGCCTGCTGGTGAGAGCACTCTGCTGGATCAGCTAGCTGCGACGACCGATCCTACTCTTGTGAAGCTTGAGCTAGATACCTATTGGGTCGCCTTTGCAGGCGTCGATCCCATCGCATTTATCAATCGTCATCCAGGGCGCATTGCAAGCGTCCACTTGAAGGATATGACGCCAGAGCGCACCTTTACTGAGGTTGGCGATGGAACACTGGATATTGCTGGCATCGTCCAGGCTGCCCGCAATTCTGGCACCCAGCGCTTCATTGTTGAGAATGATCAGCCTGCCATTCCTTCCCTGGAAAGTGCACAGCGCTCATTTGAAAATCTGCACAGTAGTTTAACATAACCATTTTTGCGTATCATGAAAGGCGTAGATAGAATTACCCCTATTTACGCCTCATAAAGAGGGTCCACGACGTCTATTATTAAGAGAGACAGGATTACGCTTCCACACCACAAAGGTAGGTGTATGCAAGGATAGCCCCCCTCCTGCACGATTCCGGTGTGCCCGTATGAGTTATATCTGGGGCGTGTGTAGATCTAAACATTGAAAGCGACCACACTGTCTCAGATGGCGTATCGACACAGCCAATCAAACGTGTAGAAAGTAGAGGCTTTGGTTATGAGTCACCTCTCATCTATTCCAGATTTTGTTGAAATAACCACTTTTATTCAAGAACGCGTGGCAACTTTACGCCAGCCAGCACGTCAGTGGGCTGACCTCGCTCGCCTTTCACTTCAAGGACAGCCGCATGATGCTCAACGCTTATCTGAATTGGAGGCGCGTATCAATGCCATCCGCGCAGAGCTACGAGGCGTTGTTCTGGTCGCCTCAGAGCATTTTACTGAGGAACAGCTCCATATTCTTCGTAAACAAGCTGGCATTAGTAAATTTGCCTGGCGGGCCTTTCAATCAAAACGTCCTGTTACGACAAAACATGGCTTTTCCCTCATCATCTACTAGCAAAGAAGGAGTATCGAGGGTATGGAGATCGATATAGAGCGGCAAGAGAAAGCACGCGAATACGCTCGTATTCACCGATGGATCTCATTTAGTAGTCTGGGCGTTGCAGCGATCTGTATTGCTATTATTCTGGGGACTGGTCTGGATAAGTGGTTTCGGGATGTTATTCAGAGCGCCGGTAGCTGGCTTCCTGCTCTACTGTGGCAGCCGCTTCATGGGTGGTATCCTGTACAGATCTTGAGCTATTTTTTGCTCATTTTTCTGGCTTACGAGCTTCTTACACTTCCATTGAGCTATTATAGCGGTTTTGTACTCCCTCATCGCTATGGTCTCTCCGTGATGAGCTTTAAAGCCTGGCTAAGCGATCAAGGGAAAGGTATTATTTTAAGCGTTCTTCTGGAAGGCATCTTTATTTCGTTAATTTATGCCTTGCTGGCTTTTCAGCCTCAGCTCTGGTGGCTCTGGGCGGCGCTCATTATTCTATTCTTCTCTGTCCTCATGGCCAATCTCGCTCCTGTGTTGATTATTCCGCTGTTCTATAAATTTACTCCGTTGCCTGAGGGTGAGCTCTCACAGCGCCTGATCGCACTGGCGGAGAAAGCTCATACGCATGTCCGTGGAGTATTTCTGATGCAGATGAGCAATAAGACTACAGCTGCCAATGCTGCTCTGATGGGCCTGGGCAATACACGCCGCATCGTTCTGGGTGATACGATGATCGATCGCTATACTCCCGATGAGATTGAGGTGGTTCTGGCGCATGAATTAGGGCATCATGTCCACCGCGATATCTGGAAGATGATTATTAGCCAGTCCGTACTGATGCTTGTTGGTCTCTACCTTGCCAATCTCTTACTCCATTGGATTATTGATGTACAACATGCCTATCTGGCTCTGACAGATGCTGCAACTATCCCTCTATTCCTGGTGCTGACGGCTCTGTTTAGTCTGGTGATTCTCCCAATCAGCAATACTTATACTCGTTCGATCGAGTATCAGGCAGACGAGTACGCTCTCCAGTCTACGCATAAGATTGCTGCCTTTAAAAGCGCGATGACCCGGCTGGCCAATCAGAATCTGGCCGATATTGAGCCAGCCGCCTGGATTGAGGTGCTCTTCCATTCCCACCCTTCTATTAGTAAACGTCTCAAACATGCCGATGAATTCGCTTCTCGCTCCGCTTATGAGGCCAGGGCCTCTTTAAGAGCCGATAATTGAACGTCTGCTTCAGCAAACGAAGCTAGCAGACATAATGAGCAGCGGCTGGTCTACGCCAGTTGCTGCTCACTACTCTGAACTGATTCACATCTGACAGAATACTGTCCTTATTGTACAGTTTATAAAACCTCAGCGCTGATCTGCAATTGTGGTCTTAAGCCGTTTTGGTACATTCTCTGGTTGAAAGCCTCTGGATCAGGGGAAGGCTCTATTCCTATATTTTTTTCATGACTCAATTTACAGTTGACTGTTCTTAATGTCGCGCAGGCTGTTCAGGAACAGAGCCAGTTGGTCAATCATGGTCATATGTCCAGCATTCGGTATGATGTAGATCTTTTTCTCCGGGGCATTGATCCTCTGAACATAGTCTTGCACAAGAGCAAGGGGTGTCTGCCAGTCCTGTTCGCCAGCGATGTAATAGAGAGGAACTTTATAGTCTATTGGAGCTGCATTTAAATCAAAACTTCCTAATAAATCCATTATTTCTTTATTTGCTTTATTTCCTTTGACCAAGGCAGATAGATCGGAGAAGCGAAAAAGAGGGCTCGCCCAGAGAGTTTTTAATGGAGAGACATTTGATTTCATTGTGAGATGATATTTCCCTTGCAGTTTGCGAAGCTGGAGCGATTTCTTCAGCCATTGCGGATCAGATTGCTCTCCAGGGTAGTCGCCAAGGGCCTCCAGCTTCTTCAGATCTCTCTGGTCGTTTGCCTGGACAATAGCTTCCTTCACTTTTGCATAGATGAGGCGCTCACTTGCAAGTTTATTAATTACCTGCCCTACTCCAATATAGTACTCAACCTCTTCTGGATGGTTCTGGACAAAAAGGCTGCCTAAAACACTTCCCCAGGAATGACCAAGGAGAACAATCTTCTGTTTGTGATATCTGCTCTTGAGATAGTGAACAATTTCCAGAATATCCTGGAGAAGTACTTCTAGAGTTGGGTAGCTCTCTGGATTCTTTGTCAACGTTTTTCCAGTTCCCCGTTGATCCCAATGGACTACGGTAAATAACTCTTCCCATCGGTCCTGAAATGCGTGTGCAAAGAGGGAGGCTGCACTTCCAGGGCCGCCATGCAAAAATAGCAGGACTGGATTCTCATCAATTGTCCCAGAATGAAAGAGATACTGGTGAATTCCGTTGATCAGGACATATTCCTCAACACCTGTAGCTTTTTTCGACTGCTTTTTCAATATGATCATCCTCCGATTGAATACTATCTTTGCCCATTTCTTGATTGCGATTACGCTAACAGGCATCAACACACGCATTCCACTCTCAATGGAGAGCTGGTATTTACTCAACTATCCTTGAACATTGTCAGTAGATCCAGGGTCAGAATATCGAAATATAGCTCTGCAAAAACTGGTAGTATCTAAATATACGATAATGTCATTCACATACAAAATGAGCATTAAAAATGTTGAATTCCCAATCTGTTTTTATTATTATTAATGATTATATAAGGTTGCTATGATTTCATAGTAGGAAGAAAAAAAGAAATCAAGATGAGACAGCAAGAAGAAGAACACGCATATAGCAATCAGGATGGCTATTCTGCTTCACATTATGGCAATCAACAACGGGAAAAACTACGCCCTGATCGGTCTTCCAGAAGACTGAAAAATATGCTTTTACCGATTATATCTATGATTTTTTTAATTGCAATTTATTTTGTTCTACAACAACAAACAATTATTCAAGAAAATGCAGGGATGGCTCAGTATGATCACACCTGGACATATATAGGATTTATCTTATTAATTGGCTTTATCATCACCGCTAATATCCTTTATTTACGCAGAAGACTGAAATAGGCAGGTATGGATTACAAATAGATGCTCTGCCTACAAGGGCAGAGCATCTTTAAGAGCTGCTAGTTGAGCGCCTGCCTCATCAACAGAGCCAGCAGGCATGGTGAGCAGCGGCTGGTCCACTCCTGCTGTCTCCCACTGTGCCACGCGTTCCGCAATCTCGTGAGGCGTCCCTACGATGGCAACGGCATCCAGCAGTTCGGGGCTCACCGCAGCAATTGCTGATTTCATCCCCTGCTTCCACCCCTCAAGCACTGCCTGCACATCGGCCTCATAACCATTCCGAGACAGCATCTGCGCATAATAGACGCCCATCTTCCCAATATAATATGCCAGCGGAGAAGCAGCAGCATTGCGGGCCGCCTGTCGTTCTCGCTGATCCGCCTGCTCGCTTAAGATAGCACTGGTAATAAACGGTGCAATCAAAGCGCTATGGGGTGGGCGGCCAACCTGCTCTGAACCTCTATCCAGCTGCCTGCGTAGCTCCGACCATCTTGTTGCTGGCCAGTAGACTGGCAAAACCCCATCGGCCAGAGCCCCAGTCTGTTCCACATTTTTAGGTCCCATAGCAGCAACATAGATAGGAAGATAGGCTCGTACTGGCGTAAAGCGGAGTTTAAAGCCGCGCTCAAGTTGGAAAAACTCCCCTTGATAGACCAGCTTCTCACCGCGCAGGATCATGCGAATGATCTCAATATATTCGCGAGTCCGCTGAACGGGCTTCTCAAAGGGAAGGCCATGCCAGCCCTCAATGACATTGGCACCTGAGGCTCCTAATCCAAGGATAATACGACCATTCGAGCGCTCGTCTAAGGTTGCTACGGTGCTCGCAAGCAGTGCTGGCGTCCTTGAATAAATATTGGCGATGCCCGCCCCAATTTTAATGCGTCTGGTGACACGAATCAGGTCTGCCATCGAGGTAAAGAGCTCATAGCCCCATGATTCACTGAGCCAGATCGAATCAAAACCAAGTTCATCCGCAATCTTGACCTTCTCGACTACCTGCTCCCAGGCCGCTGGAAAATTAGGCGAATCGGCTACCAGACCAATGCGTGAGCGATAACTCTCGCCATTAAGAGATACCATTGTCATAGCCTCCTGCTCCTTCAAATGCTAGACTACTTTCTTTCATACTTCCACCAGTATAGCTTATCTCCATTGAGGAAGATCTCCATCAATTGTGAAGCGAAGGTATGCGATGAAGAATAAAGCGCAAGCTAAAGCCCTGAACCATCAGCGTGAAGAAAACAACTGCATATGTAGCAAAGAGCAAAGCAGCCCGACTGGGAAGTTCCAGAGGCAGAGCCAGCACCAGTGCCAGAGAGAGGGCTCCACGCAGACCACTCCAGAAGATCAAGAAACGCCAGGAACGCAATCTCATCCCGGGCAGGTGCGCAGGGAGAATCAGTACCAGCAGATAACGCGCAACCAGCACCGCAGCGATGGCGAGGCCTGCGATAGAGAGATAGAGGGAGAGCTGAGCTGACTGTAGAAATTCGAGCGGATCGAGCTGAACGCCAACTAACAAGAAAAGGAGTGCGTTGGCAACAAAGGCAATCACACTCCAAAAACTGTCCACCACCTCGCGCGTCCTCTCCGACATAGCATGCATCTGACCATAGCTTCCAAGGATCAGGCCAGCCACAATGACGGCCAGAATCCCAGACATATGCAGATAGTCGGCTAAAAGATAGACGCCATATGCCGTCACGATGGTAATTGTGATCTCAATGAGAGGATCGTCAATATATTTCACAAAACGGCTGATCAGGAACCCACATAAGATCCCTACCACTATGCCTCCACCAGCCTGCTGTAGCAAGGTTAGCAGACCTTGACCGATCATCTGAAATGGGGTCAACTGCACATGATGAATAGATGCAAGCACAAAAACCAGCACGACCTGATACAGAACACCTGCCACACCATCGTTGAAGAGACTCTCACCCTCGATAATAGTTGATAGCTGCGCGTCGACCTTGAGCTGCCGAAATAAACCCAGGACGGCAATCGGGTCTGTTGGAGAGAGAATAGCTGCCAGTAGAAACGCATCAATCCAGCTAAGAGGCGTCAGAAAGCGCAACGGAACGGCAATGAGGATGGCTTCTAATAGCAGGCCAGGAACCGCTAGCAGAAAAATAGTCAGCCAATTATCACGCAAAGCTCGAACCGACATTGACCAGGAACCCTCAAATAAAAGGGCTGGCAAGAACACGAAAAGAACCAGGTCAGGAGTCAGGTGAAAGGGCCCTGTATTCACAAACAGGCTAATCCCCAGACCGACAACTACAAGACCAAGCGTATAGGGCACGTCCAACCGGCGCGTGATTAAGATCACAGTTAATGCAATGAGCAGAAGGAGAACAAGGAGACGGACAACAACGACAATACTCATCAAATTCTCGAATTTTCGATTCTATCGTATCAAATTTAGTCCAGTGAACTCACACGAGCGACGACTGCCGTAATATTATCCAATCCACCATGAGCATTTGCACAGTCGATCAAACGCTGGGCACTTTCCTGCGGCTCATGCTCCTCCAAAATAGCGCGTAACTCGTCGCTGCTCACAAGGTTCGAGAGGCCATCAGAACAGAGCAGAAAGACATCATTAGGCTGAATCTTCTCTGTCAGAAGGTCAATCTCTACGTTGGGATAAATTCCCAGAGCTCGCGTAATGACGTTGCGTTGAGGATGTACACTGGCTTGTTTCTCAGTAATAATGCCTGCTCGAACCTGTTCAGCAACCCACGAATGATCCTGTGAGAGCCGCAACACTTCGCCATTGCGTATAATATAAGCCCGACTATCCCCCACATTTGCAGCATAAGCTGTATCACCATGCAATGCTACGGCAATGCACGTGGTCCCCATCCCGGCGCGGCTGTTAATCGACTCTTCATTTGAGACCTGCTGGTAGATAGCTGCATTCGCGTTTTGAATTGCTTGCTTAAGAGCCTCTGCGGGATCTTCACCCTCATCTTGATAGTAAGCCTGCGGAATAGTTTCAACAGCCAGCTTACTAGCCACCTCACCCTTGGCATGTCCACCCATTCCATCAGCGACAAGCAAGAGAATGCCTTTGGACGCTAAAACAGCGGGATCCTCGGGGACCACTGAGGTCATACTATCCTCATTGTGATTGCGTGTACGGCCCACATCCGAACGCAAAGCTACCTCAACATGGGGGAGTATATCCGGCATAGAAAGCTCCTTTTACGAACACAGAAATTTTTTTAGGCATATTATACATGATTTGTCAGGACCAGTGGAAGGTTTCGGACAACTTTAAGAGAGGCCCCCTTCAAGTTGCCATAACATTTTTTTACCATGAGCTACTTGAACCAACTGCTCAAGGCGCGCCACTTCGGCTCTAACCACGCGAAGACCAAAATCTGTTAAGCGATAGTAGCGACGACGCTCATCATCTCCCTTGCTATCTGTACGCTCACCAGCCTCTTCAATCAATCCATCGGCAAGCATCCGTTTAATTGAGCCATACAGTGTGCCCGGACCCATACGCATTGTTCCCTCGCTACGAGCAACCACCTCTTGCATAATACTATAGCCATGGCGCTCACCATCTACTAATGCTAATAAAATATGCAGAACCGCTGGTGTAAGCGGGAGCATCGACAATGGATCACGACGTTGCACAGGTCCCAAAGCAACACCTCTTCTCCAGTAGTTCGTATCAGATGACTAGAGCGCAATACGCTTCTTCAACAGGATCGTATATATCCGTCTTTGATATAAAAAATCAGATGTAGCATACCCGCAAAAAGTCTTCTCTGTCAAGAACGCCAGATGAAGCGCTGCTTTTTCGCTAAAATAGACAGAAAAAGCAGCCCAAATTTATTTGCTCGGGCTGCTTTTTCTGTGCTCTCTACCTGTGCTCTCTACAATGTATGTTACTTCACATCAATAGTTATTGACATCGCAACAACAACATAGGGACACATTGCGTTTGGCCTACAGAGAACCATGCGTTGAAAATGAAGGTCTATACTTCCAGTACTTTGTGCAGTATAATGCCAGATACAGGCATTATATGTAGAGGAGACATAGCCAGATGGTTGCGCTAATTGGAGCCCTCCCTGCGAAGAAGTGGGGCCGATCCATTTGAAGCCCAGTGGAGCTCGAACTTCAATTGCATCACCAATGTGTGCCGTCACCGTCTGCTCAACGTCTTTTGGCTCTACAACGACTGTTGCAAGCGCTAAATCTGACGCTGGCTGCTGCGTTGTAGGACAGCCCTGCTGTGAGGTTGTCGCCTTTCCAGTTCCTCCGCTGGTTGTGCCTGGGGTGGGACTACTGATCGCAACACTGGTCGTTGATGTCGGCGAGACTTGCGGCGTCTCAGATACAACTGGCGAGGAAAACGATGTTGGCGTAGCAGAAGATTGGGGAGCATGGCTCGAGGCTGTTCCCGCTGCATCCTTTCCACAGGCCACACACATACAGGCAACAACTATCAGGCTGACCAGAAGGCCCAGGACTCTCCATATACCCGTTGGCTTTGTATTTCTCATCGCACGCATCATGCGAACTCCTTTTTCATTGGCAAAGTAACAATACTACAGTTACTCTTTTGACGCACTCTCAGAAAAAATAGTTCCCATATTGATCTTTCTTCCTATTACTAGAAAATCACTAGAAAAAAAGGATAAATCATCGTTTGAGCTTGATCTCATCAATAGAAAAGATATCACTAAAAAAAAGAAGATACAGACAAAATATATTCCATTTCGTCAATAAAAAATATGATAATTAGTTAAAAAGTCCTATGTTAACAATCATTTAAACTTGCCCATGCATAATCAATTTAGATTTTTAATTTAATTTTTATATGATTCCCCTTTTTATAAAAAGAGCCCTGGATCTCTTATTTAAAGGATACGGTCATGATAAGGAACAAGCAGATGAGCGAGCGTAAAGTACAGATTACCTATCTCCCGCTCTCTTTAACGAGAGGACATTCTATTTCTTGTGCCCTTTTGCTTGGCTGTCTGAGTTTTCTTCTCATTCTCAGCAGTTGTAGTACAGGGGTGGGGCAGACTGAAGAGGTAAGTGGATCACTCAATATTGTTGGGTCAACGGCCTTACAGCCTCTTGTCTCTGCGGCTGCAACGCTTTATATGAAGCAACACCCAAAGGTAAAAATTAAGGTGCAGGGTGGAGGAAGCAAGGTAGGACTGGATCAGGTTGCAAGTGAAAAAGTAGATATCGGAGATTCAGATCTCTATGCAGATCCAGTCAGTTATCCAGATCCCAATCTGACTGATCATATCGTCTGCGTTATTCCCTTTGCGATGGTTACTAATCCTGATGTCACAATCAGTTCAAATACGTTAACGCCTGACCAGATCGTTGGAATTTTTACAACCCGTACAATTACCAATTGGAAGGACGTTGGTGGGCCAGATTTAAAAATCGTTCCGCTGGCACGTACAAAGACTTCGGGGACGCGTGATACTTTTCGTAAATATGTCCTGGGGGGTCGCGATGAAAGCGATCTAACGACTATTGATTCTTCAACCGATGTCCGCGATACGGTGGCTAAGACCCCAGGGGCGATCAGCTATCTTGCACTGTCAGTTATCAATAGCTCAGTCCATGAAGTAGGCATCAATGGTTTTTTACCAACGCAGGAAAATATCTCTTCTGGTCGCTATACATTCTGGGCCTATGAACATATGTATACGATGAAGGATACTCCTTTGATCAATGATTTTCTCGACTATATGATCTCGCCGCCAGTGCAGAATGCCGCTGAGAATATTCACTATATTCCCATCAGTAATATGCACCTTCCAACAACGAACATTCCTAATAACTCTGGCAACTCATCCATCGCGCTCGTAGCTAACGAGGAGGTCTACAGTGAAAGCCGCCAATAGTCCACAAAAAGCGCAGCCGAACCCACCAGCCACTACTCTGCGCATCCGCTCCACGTCAAAACGTAGCAGTAACCTGCTGATTGATCTACCGATTGGAGCCCGTCTGATCCTTGGCTTTATTCTAGCCGCCTTGATCGCTTCTTTCGTGACAGGAGCCATTGGTCTACAAAACGCGAATTCGCTGCAAGGACAGGCCAATTTTTATCAGACGCTTCTACGGACCAATACGAATCTGACAACTGGTTCCAGCTATCTACAACTCATGAATGCTCAGATCACAACTATTTTAAGCACAAAAACGTCGGCACAATCGTCACAAGAAGATTTAACGAAACAGAAAGATGCACTAAAAAGTCTTTCCGATCGCTATGATTCTCTTCTGAATAGTTATGTCAATAACGATATTCTGGTCAAACACCCCGATCAGATGGCTCTACTGAATGCGGCCAATCATAATAATCAGATTCAGCAGCAGGAAACGCTGGCCGCCAGTACCGTTCGCACCTGGAGGGTGTACAATACTGCTCAGAAGCAGATTCTTCAGGCTATCGATACGGCTCAATGGGATGAGGCTGCCCATATTCAACAGATTCAAGGCGAGTTCATGAACACTGATACGACCAGTGCTCTACGAGCTTTGATCCATTTTAATGGAAAGCTGGCAACGTCCGTTGAGGATGCCGCTGTCGCACAACAGCAGATGCAGTTTATCTATACAGTCGTTGGCTCTGTGATCGCCTTTATCTTGATCCTGGTGATTGGTTGGTTGATCTCTGGAACAATTATTAGCCGCCTGCGCCACCTGCGTCAGGTAACGCTTGCAGTAGAACAGGGGCAGCTCGATCGGCGTGTCAATGTGGTGGGTCGCGACGAGATTGCTGATGTCTCGGCTTCGGTCAATGCCATGCTCACCGCCATCGTTGGTCTGCTAGAGGAGTCGCGCAACCAGCGCGACGCACTTACGAACGCAGCTGAACATCTTTTCTCAGATATGCGCGTTGTAAGTGCTGGTGATCTACGCATCAATGCGCCCGTCAGCAATGATCCTATCGGGATGCTGGCCAATGCCTTTAACTTTACAGTTGGACGCTTCCGCCGCTTTGTACAGCGCACCAAGGCCACTGCAGAACAATTAGATGTGCTGGTACGTCAGGAGATCGAGCGGGCTGAGGCTTTCAGTCAGGCTATTCAGTTGCCAAAAAATGCCCAACAAGCATTTTCTCCACAACAACCTACTCCTCTCACTAACCAGTTTGCAGAAAACCGTTCCCTGCGCTTTAATGTAAAAGAGACGATGCGCTCCCCAGAGATTGAGGATGGGAAAAACGCCGATCTGACTCTGCAAGTGAAGAAAGCTCGCGAGCGCCTCCAACAGCTCTCGGGAGACAATATGCTCCGCCATACGAGGGCTGTCATTACGATGGGAGAGCAAATTTCACACTCAATCACACGACTCAGTAAGTCGTTAAATACACAGAGCGATACATCTAACCGTCAGGCTGCTATGGATGTGATTCAGATGCAGGTTCGTGAGCTCCGCTTACTCGAGACGGTTCTTAAACGCATGATATCTGAGTTTCAGAATGTTCAAAATACATCTTCACAGAGCTTGCAAGACCTTGACAATGATCTGAACCACCTTGCCAATGCAGTTCGCAATGTGAAGTCAAAGAGTGGCTCTGAGCCCTCAAGTACTGAGCTATCAGAGATTATTCGTCTCAATACGTCCTTTGCCAATGATGTCATCGCTTTTGCCCGCCAGGTGGCGATTCAGGCACAGGAGATTCGAACTGGTATTATCTCCTTTCAGTTGGATACGGTTGAAAGTGGAAATGCTCTTGGCAATACGTCGTTTCCAGGTGTTGGTCCTGTTTTTCCGAATAAGGGCTATAATCTGGCTGGCGATATGCAACGGCAATTTGGGGGCAATCCACCTTCTGGCTCTCAGTTTCCTTCACCCGCAAGCTCGCAGTTTCATGCGAACAATTCGTCATCAGGCAATCGACCTTCCGGGTTCAGATATCCAGAGCCTCCCTCCGAGCGCCAATTCTAAGGCCACCACACAATTTCGCCAGTATACGATCTGTGGCACCAGTGCAATTAGCTTGATTGCGCTGGTGCCACAGATCGTATGGTATACAAAGATAATGCGAGATAGTATTCTCAGTAGCCGGGTCCACTTACCCCATAATGATGCGAACGTAGTTTTGTGTCTCTAGAGGCATAAAGGCCAGCCAATTCGCACCACCAAGATTAATAGCTCGCTGTACATTTCCTGGGCCAGCATTATACGCTGCCAGACCTTTTGCGTAATCACCACCAAATTGAGCTGCCAGACTTGCCATATAACGTGCAGCTCCATACAGGGCTGAAACCGGATCGTAAGGGTTGATGCCGAGACCCGCGGCTGTACTGGGCAAAAACTGCGCAATCCCAACTGCTCCAGCTGGTGAGACCGCATAGGGATTGAAACCACTCTCCTGGTTAATCTGGCGCACAAAAGCATCCGGTGGGATTCCTGCCGCAACGGCTGCCTGCTGAGCAATGGCTATATACTGACTTTTTGGGAGACTGGCTGGCGCGACTGGCGCAACTGGTGCGGGGGCGGTCGTTGCAGGTGCCTGGATCTGTGGGCGAGAGATAAAGCTCAATGCCGACTGTTGCGAGGCAACCCAGCGTACAGCCCCACCTACCATCGGCATCTCATTCTGACCATTTCCCAGTGGAGAGAAAAACAGAAATAAAGTCATACACACAGCCCCAAGGGTCAGAGCTGTCACCAGCCCATGACGCACTGCTCCTCGTAAACGCGAACCGTTCTGAGCAGCGCCACGAGTCCGTTCTGGACGTTGACGCGAACCAGGGATGACAACTGCTGGCCGCACCGCCTTCGACTGCATAGTCCCCTCTAAAGCAGAAATAAGCGAGGGTGGCTGGGCAACTGCCTGTAAAGGGATAGTAACCGTTTTATATGACACCGCCTGTAGCGGTTGAATAGGTTCTGTATGTTTGTCAAGAGAGATGGCTGCAAAGGTCTCTGTGGTTGGTCGTACCATCTCGGTCTCCGATGGCAAGCCTGTAGGGGGAATCACCTGCAGCTTTTGCGAATAGCGCTCTCGTGACAGATCGGCCTCTTCGCCAGGGATTGGCCGCAGAGAGTGAAATTGTGACATGGATCTACCTCTTACCATATTTAAGCGTACACGACAAACCAGTTCTGATGCAGAGTCTAACTAACTGAACCGGTATGCGTCAATTTATTGGGGCAAAAGGGGGTGAAAAGTCATGGTTTACTGGCTGAGTTTAACCACCCTGACATATGTTTAGCAAAAAAGAGGCACTAACTAACGCCAGAACGGTTGTTCGTTTCCTTCTGTAGCGGCAGATGGTTTCTACCCACTACAGAAGGAAACGAACAACCGTCCCTACAAGCATGTTGATGATATACCGCAAAGAGAAAGCAGGTGTTACAGGGTCGCAGATCTGCTACGGCTGCGTGATGGAGCCTTGATGGTGGCCGCAAAGGCCTCCTCATATTTCTGCTCACGTTCGCGGCTGCGAGCGACCTTTCCAGCTTCTACCTGGCGTTGAAGGCGTGCTGGGAGATAGGGTTCAATGGCCCGTAAGGCATTGAGATAGACCTGCTTCTGCTCATGGATGACACGATTTGGACCCAACGACCACCATTCAGAAGGGGTAAAATAGGCTGAGACCTCTGCTTCAGGTCCGCTGCGTCCATACCATTGAATCAAGTGGAGATTATCCGACTGGGAGAGCCAGAGCGCAAGATCGATAAGCTCCGGGTTATCCGTCAGTTTAGCCATGCCATAGACATGTCCCATAAGTTGAAGAATGTGTTGTTGAGCCTCATTCCCCAGAAAGAACTCCATTCCTCCACTCCCCGCCCAGGTCGTTGGATAGATCGGCAGGGGAAGATGATAGGCGTTCTGCCGATGACGCTCGATCAATTCGCTTGCGGTATAGGTTGTGACGCCTCGTTTTGTCAGCTCGCCGGGAAGCGCACGCATAAAATCGAAGATGCCACTATCCCGCCGATGATGTTCGCCAAAGGTCTCAAAATCCCAGCCCAACAGGAGCAGATCCCCCCATGTATGGGCCAGCCAATCAGCATAGGTATCTGCAAACAGTGGATACCCGGACCAGCCTCGATTGGAGAAGCGGTAGCCAACATCATCACTCAGTTCTAGATGACGGGTCAGCAGGAAGGGCGGCTGTCCCTCACGCTCCGCTTCGCCCGCGGCCAGACGCCTGGTCCGAGCACGCCGTTTCTTCTCCTGAATTGGCAGAGCAAAGGGCTCGGGATCTTCCCCATAGCGATAGAGATGTGTGCTCTCGCGCCAGTCCATCACCCAGGGCCGTCCGTCCATGACAGCCCCTCGAAAGCCTGCCGCATCAAGAGCATTATAGAGCGGAGCCGACATACACATCTCGGTCGTATCGGTCACCACGGGGCGCTTCCCAAAGATTGTCTCTAATTCTTGCGCCATCTCGAGCATCCGCGTAATAAAGGCTGGCAGATCGAGCAAGAAGAGAAAACTATGATAGGGCTCCACGCCGATCAACTCGACGTTTTCGTGGGCCACCAACTCTCGAAACAGGTCCAACAACGTTGGATCCCAGGCAGCCGCCTGCCGTACAAAAGAGAGAGAGAAGCCAATCGAAAGCTTCATCCCTTGTTGCACCAGATCCAGAAACATCCGTGTCGCCGGATAATAGCTATACTGCGCTACTTTTCGAAAGTAGCGCTCGTTCATCCGTTCGTCAAAAAGACAACGAGCAATATCCTCAGCTGAAGCACCCCGTGGGATCGGTTGAGCGGGGAGCTTGAGGCGACGTGGTTGGTGAACCACCGTGTAGATCGCCAGATCCGCAACCATGCTAACCATCCTCTCACATCACACTGCTATGTTCAACACCCTTAGCCTGTCCGGCTTCTCTGGCCATACTGGCACGTACAGGAGCATCACTGATGACATCAATAACACCAGAATTCACCAGGGTGATATTCTGTTTGCGAGCCAGAAACTCCAGTTTTCCAATCATATTTTCAATGACGTGATCCCAGACAAACTGCTTTGCAGTATATTGTCCAGCTACACGCATACGCTCTTTCTCTTCTGGATGCCGATTCAGGTAAAGCAGATAGCCAACGAGCTCATCAGGATCATCGGTCTCGGTGACAATGGCATTCTCAAAAGAAACTGCATAATCTTCGCCCGTGGAGCCCGTGACAGCAATCCCTTGCGCAGCCATTACCTCTAACGCAACAAGACCAAATGGCTCGTGACCACTATTCGCCAATGTAGCGTCCGCCGCCGCGTAGGTTGTACGCACAAACTCTTCGGGAAGGAAGAAACGCAGATTATAGATATCAGCCGGGCCAGCCTGCTCAATCGCATCCAGACACTGGGAGAGCGTTGGTCGATGAGCAACGACGTCCTGAATATGCAGGCCACGATGATAGGCATGCCGGAAAACGTCTGCACCATGAGGCTCAATACCACCGCGCACAAATAAGGTCACTGGATGGCCGCTCTCTTTTAAACGTGCGACTGCCTCCATAGCCATAATCCAACGCTTGTCTGGATCAAATCGACCAATCTTGAAGAGAAAGAGACGATTTGGATCACCCCGATGCGCAATAGTGCGTAAACGCTCAACATCTTTAGGATCGACGGGGTTGAGGTGACGGGATGGGATACCATTGGGGACGACAAGCGGATTGACTCCAAGATTCCACATTTTATGCTTCATATACTTACTAACGGTGCATAAGGTGGTGACAAAATTCAGTCGGCCCCAGTTCACCCTGTTCAACGACATCAGGCTATTCAGGTTCCAGAGCATCAGGACTTTATCGCGAACACCAAACCAGTGCAGGAGATCTGAGGTCAGACACATGACTTCTGAGGTATGCCAGTCTTCTCCCAATACAACCACGGTCTTGCCCTCAGCTACAGCAGGGCGCACAATATCCGTAAATATATGGTAAGGGACACTTTCGTTATAATCGTATAGCTTCTGCTCTTCACCATCATAGACACCGTTGGGATAATACTTACTTACCCACTGCGACCAGCGTTTCAGTATCAGGCGTCCATCCAGGCGGGTCTCAACCGCTGGCTTGTAGGGATCACCAATAAAAATGAGATGTGTGGTGTATCCCTGTGAGGCCAGCGCCTCACTCAGTTCGGTAACCCGGGTCCCCAATCCACCAGCCGTAGAATAGACATCGGGCCCTTCAAAACAGAGCAGAACAAATAGCGTATTCTCTGGTGATATTGCTCCGTCTAGCTTCATCATGATAGATTGTCCTCATTCTTTTTTTTACTTGTTTGAGAAGGACAGGCTGAGCATCCTTCCTTGAACAATAGGCCAGCAGCACGCAATGCGAGAGACACTGAGTGTTGGCACTATGCGCGGAGCCTCGATATCGTAGAGGTCACAAACCCTGCAATGCCTTGCCATCGTTCTTCGGCTGTACTCCAGAGGCCTTGCCAGCAGCAGCAAGCAGACATGAAATACATCTACGTGTAGTATACCACGTTGCTCATAAAGAAACGTTAAGAAACGTCGTTCTCAATGCGAAGTATAACATATACCTCCTCTCTTGGACGCGTTGCATTCCTTTACACACTCCCAGTCAACTACACTCGCTGTTTTCGATTCAGGCGGTTCTACAATATCTTCTCCGCAAACTCAAACATCTAAAAGGCAGATCCTTTCTTTCTTCTTAACGAGAAAGTCACCAGGAAAGTGTACGCTAAAGCCGATCAGGCAGACAATCTCCTATGCTCGCGGCGAATGATGAGGCCCTCCCCCAAAAGAGGGAGAGAAAGATCCCGATCTCAAGCGATAACTTCTCACGCTCTATTCGTTACACTTTCCTCATCAACAAGTTATGGACCCAAAAGGAGAAACAATATCAGACTCTCTCTTCGTGGTCAGCATCATTACACAGCGGCTCATCATCTGTTTACGCATCAACCAGGTTCATCCAGGCATACACTATCCACTCTATGAATAGCGCATCCGCTACATCTGTCACCGTTACCTTTTTTAGAAAGTTGTTCAGTTTCATATACCAGGGATGAATAATAATGGAGAACAATACTCAACAGGATTCTCTTGCCCAGGAGGCACATAATCCGATCAAACAACGTAGTGCTAACAGACTTGGCCTGGCTTATGCCCGCATTATTTATCGTGTGCGTTGGCCAATGCTGCTCCTCTGGCTCATTATCCTGGGCCTGAGCCTCCCTATGTTGCTCAACTTAGGCTCTGTTTTACAGGGAAATACCTCGATCGACAATACCAGCGAATCCAATCAGGTTGATCAGTTAGTCCAACAAAAACTCAATCGACCAGGTGCTCAACTCCTGGTCGTCTTCCAGGCGGAGACGATGCTGGTCAGCGATGCACGTTATCAACATGAGCTCCAGGATTTCATCACTCAAGCCAGGAGCTTTCCCCATGTCAGCAGTATTGAAAATGGGGGGACTGGAAAAGATGGCACAAGCACCTATCTTGTGGTCAATTTTGATAAAAATAATACGATCGATAGCCAGTTGGGCGATTTTCAAAAGCTTGTCCCTCAGGGAAGCGCTGCCACGCCTGCTCATGCGTATGTGGCAGGAGCAGCTAAAAGCAATCAAGAATATATTACGACCTTGCTTAAAGAGACCGCCAGGTCAAAAGCCATTGCGCTACCGATCGCTCTCATTGTACTGTTGATTGTCTTTGGCTCACTTGTTGCCGGGCTTATGCCTCTCTTGCTGGCCATTACTTCGGCTATTGTTTCACTCGCTCTTATTACGGTGATTGGTCACTATATCTCCACAAATGTCTTTATTATTAGTGTGGTTTCTATCACTGGATTGGGAATCTCTATCGATTATAGTCTCTTCATTGTACGCCGCTTCCGCGAAGAATTGGCGCGCAGCAACAATAATGAAGAGGCGATTATCTGGACGATCGCTACGGCAGGGGAGGCAATTCTCTTTAGTGGGCTGACGGTAATGATTGGTTTTACGGGCTTGCTGGTCTTACACGTCAGTTTCCTTAACTCCTTTGGTCTGGGCGGACTGATAGTAGTAGGCTCCGCAGTCTGTGCAGCTCTGACGCTGCTCCCGGCGATCTTGAGCATTCTGGGGAGGCGAGTTGATGCATTACGCATTCCGTTCCTGAGCCGTTTCGTGGGTGTGGCCCCCAGGAAGAGTGCTGGTCAGGACGTCTCGCATGAGGTTCGCCAGAGCTTCTGGCATTACTGGGCTCTGAGTATCATGAAACATCCTCTACTGGTGTTAACTGTTGTCACGCTTGTTCTCCTGACGTTAGGCTGGCCTATCTTCTCACTGAATATTGGGACTCCTGATACCAGTGCTCTTCCAAAGGGAACGGAGTCACGTCAGGCGTATGATATTCTCTCCGCTCAATTCTCCTCTTTTAGCAATCGACCTGTGGAGATTCTGGTGCAGAGCTCTGATCATTCCAATATATTGAGCTCGCCGAATCTCGAGAAGGTTGCGAACCTGACCAACTGGCTACAAAAACAGGAACATATCACCAATGTCACAGGCTTACTCACCCCTACCAGAAACACGCAATTAAACGAGCAGCAACTCATGGTGCTCTATAGCACTGGCACGTATCAACAGCAACCTGCTCTGGCTCAATTTGTGGCTGCTACCACGGCTGATGATACAACCCTGCTTAGTGTAGAGAATAATACGCAGATTGATAGCAGTGCTGGAAAAGCGTTGATTACGCATCTGCGCAGTGACCATACGGCTGCGGCTCAAGGCTTACGTGTTCTGGTTGGTGGTTATCAAGCCAGTAGTCTGGACTTTACGAATTCTCTCTATACAAATTTTCCGCTTGCAATCGCTTTTATCCTGGCCTCAACCTTCATCTTGCTGGCTATTATGTTCCGCTCAATTCTGATCCCTCTCAAGGCGATTATTATTAATCTGCTCTCAATTGGGGCTGCCTATGGGGTACTGGTCTTTGTCTTCCAATGGGGTAATTTTCAGTCGGTACTAAACTTTACGCCCAATGGCTTTATCGATAGTCCAGTTCCCATCCTGCTCTTCTGTACGCTCTTTGGACTTTCAATGGATTATGAGGTCTTCCTCTTGAGTCGTATCCGCGAAGAGTGGCTCCATACGGGTAATAATACGCAGGCAGTGGCCTATGGTCTGGAAAAGACTGGCGGCACAATTACCAATGCCGCTCTCCTCTTTCTATTGATCTCGGCCTCGTCGATCTTCTCATCCCTAATCACGACCCAGGAATATGGGATCGGCTTGACGGTAGCCGTTCTGATCGACAGTACTATTATCCGCGTCCTCCTTGTGCCTGCAACGATGCGCCTGCTCGGTAAGTGGAACTGGTGGCTACCAGGGGCACGAACCATGTTATAACAGCTTTTGTTCTTCTTTATTACGGAAACAATCACGGAAACACAATCACCCGGACCATGGGAGAGCCGCCAGACAACGGTAGAGCAATAAAACAGAAAGAGGTATACTTTATAAAGCCCATCAAAAATAGAACCAACAGGTACTTATGCCAGGAGAAATGGTATGCTTCAGCTAGATGACAATGCTCTCCAACAATCAGGCTCTCCAACACGACATGCCACTTCACAGGGTGGAGTGGCACTTCAACTGTTTCTAAGCCATCTACTGGCTGGTGGTTTTGTGCTCATTGTCTGCTTCTCTGTTCATCAAATAAGCTTTTTACATCCTTACTCGTTCTTTATCGCACTTGCTGGCGCAGGCGTAGTAGGAGTATTGGCAACCTCCAACGTCCAATACAGCCTCTATCTTCTGGAGGTAACGCTCGGACAGCTCTCCCGCAATCAGCAGACCCTTACCAACAGTTCAGATGATACGCGAAAAACTTTTGTCAGACGTTGGCCTCTTGGCCCATTATTTTTACGTCTGGACGCAACGGATCGACGCATGCAACGCTATACAAAGCATGAGTTCTTAACCAATGAGCTGCGCGAAAAAGCTTTACAACAGGCGAGCGAGGCCGCTGCTCAGGACGAACGAAATCGAATTGCACGTGACCTTCATGATTCAATCAAACAGCAGATCTTTAGTATTAGCGTCAGCGCTGCTGCTGCAAAGGCTCTCTGGCAAGGCGAAGATTCCAGAGACGCAAAGGAAGCGGTCGAAGATATCCAGCGGAGCGCCAAAGAGGCGCAGGTTGAGATGCAGGCACTTTTACAACAGTTGCGGCCAGCTCCGCTCGAAAACGCGAGTCTGGTCGAGGCTCTCAATGTTCAGGCGCAGGCACTGGGCTTTCGCACTGGTGCTCAGGTGCATGTACAAATTGGGGAGTTACCAGGCAATGACCGTCTCCTGCCAGGCACTCAGGAGACGATCTTTCGCCTGATTCAAGAGGCTTTTGCCAATATAGCCAGGCACGCACGAGCGCAGACGGTCTGGCTGAAGCTAAGTCTTAAGGGACAGACGCTCTCGATTGAGGTACATGATGATGGACGAGGCTTTGATAGTACACAGACGCACCAGGGGATGGGACTGAACAATCTTCGTGAACGCACACAAGAGATTAATGGAACGCTGGAGATCACTAGCCAGCCAGGGTTGGGAACCAGGATTATCATCACAATCCCTCTCCTAGACATGTTATCTCATCCTGAAGAAGTTGCACACCAACACTATGAACTTGCACGAGCCTCTGAACTCTCGAATCGTGGCTATCAGCTATGCACAAATATGTCACTCATAGGCATGGCCCTGGCAGGCATGGCCATCGTTTTAGATCTTCCCTGGAGTATTGTTATTCTCGTGGGACTCATCGCTATCTATGGTTATAGTAGTGGCCTTTACTACCGGATTCAAGTAACATTCAATCCAGTTGCAGAAAAAAGGCAGATCCTTGTCAGCAAACGTCAACAATACAGATCCGGCCTTAGTCTTATGCGCTTCTTTGGCATCTGTGCCTGGTATGGTCTGACACTGGCAGGTATACTAAAAACCGGTCCTGGTTGGTGGATACTGGGGGCCATTATTAGTATCTTAGTCGGCATTATTCAGATCACTCGTCGACGCTATTATCTTGACACAGAACACTATTATCAACTGCTCTCAATACAAGAGCTTCAGTGGGAGTTGGAGAGGCATCGACAGACAATAACACGCTCGATTATTGTCTGGTTCAGTATCGGCATCTCCGGGCTGTTATTGAATTACCGTCTCTTTCTCTTTCCCATCATGACTATTGCTCAAAAAACGGCCTATGGTCTGGCATTTATTCTCCTTATTCTGGGAATTGGTTTATTCTTTGAATATCAACAGACACAGCGCTGGTACTGGACACTCATTCAATCCAAAGCACACATGGAGGGATAGATACAACATGGCCGATCCAATTCGTATCGTTCTGGTCGATGACCATCATATTGTGCGGCGTGGCCTCCAGAGTTTCTTCAAAGCCTTTCCCGATCTGGAGGTTGTAGGTGAGGCAGGGAACGGAGAAGAAGCCTTGCAAAAATTAGAAGGCTGGATGCCTGATGTTATTATCATGGATATGCTGATGCCAGGGGGGATAGATGGCATTGAAACAATTAGACGTGCGCGGCTACTTCTTCCCAATACTCGGATAGTCGCCTTAACCAGCTATACCGATGAATCACGCGTGCTGGCAGCTTTGCGTGCTGGCGCAATTGGTTATGTACGAAAAGATGCGGACCCCGATAGTATGCTCGCATCCATCCGTGCAGCAGCCCGTGGACAGTCCCTGCTTGATCCAGTTGTTGCTGGTGCCGTCATGCAAGAACTACTAAACAACGGTAAACATACTGCTGAACTCACAGAACGTGAGCAAGAAGTCCTGCGCCAACTCGCCCTTGGTCGCACCAATCATGAGATTGCTCAGGCCCTGATCGTCAGTGATGAGACGGTAAAAACCCATGTTGGCAATATTTTGACCAAGCTGCAACTGGCCCATCGCACTCAGGCTGTTATCTATGCTCTGAAAAAAGGGTTGATCTCATTGGATGAAATTGATCTACAGTAGAAGAGGCAGTCCATCAATAGTGAAAAACAGTCGTACAGCATAGCATATTAGCCTGCACCTATCTAAGAATCATGATTATCTCTGTAATTAGAGTTAAAAATAAACCCTGAACATATGTAAAGGCTTCTTAGCAAAACAGATTGGTTATTTTCTCAAATATACCAATCTGTTTTGCTGCGTCTGATAGGAAAGACGCTGTCTGTATCTTCTAGAGCTTGCCGCTATTGGGACTGAGCAACTGGAATGGTACTGGAGGTCCCATTGACAGCCGGGCTAATCGAGACACTTGGCGTGCTCGTCGCGGTTGGGACAGCCGTGGCCGTTGGAGTTGGGGTAGGCGTCGCCGTTGGACTTGGCTTTACCGTTGGTGTCGCCGTTGGGAGTTGGGTCGGAGTTGCCGTTGCCCCTGCAGTCGGCGTCGGCGTTGGTGTTACCCCTGCTGTTGGAGTCACAATAGGCTGCTGACTATTGTAGTTCACCACGTAGAGGGTCACCGTCTGACCTTCCTGGAGGTCTGCACCACCTTCAGGATCGCTTCCAGTAACGATATTAGGGCCCTTCGTCTTATCCGTAGGCTTATTAGGATCTTCTGCCTCGGCAAATTTAATCCCTTGAGCAGTGAGTTCATCCTCAACAGCGGTTAGAGGACGGCCAATCAGATCCGTTGGAACCTTCAGTGCTGGCTGAAGCTCAACCAGGATAGTGCTCCCTTTAGCTGCCAATTCTTTGCCATTGGGCTCCTGTTTCTGAACCTTCCCTGAGCTCATATTATTCTGTACTTGCACCTTAAAGCCCTTAGAGGTTGCCAGAGTCACAGCAGCCTGATAATCCATACCCACAAGATTGGGGACCGGGACCTGCTGAGCCGTTACAGTGACAGTGGTACTTGAACCACTATGTCCGCCAAAAGGAAGTGGCAAAACCCCCAGTTCCACTGCGAGATAGACGCTAAAACCCAATAATAACAACGTAGCCACTAGAATCAAGATTGTAATAATACCAGCAAGGCGAGATTCACGCTGTGTCTGGGCAGTGCCACTGTAAGCAATTGCATCTTTGGCAAATGGTCGTGTATCGGTTGATTCCGCTTGAGAGCCAGGGATATATGGCTGCTCACCCTCAGTAGTTACCCCGGCCTGAGTAGCAGAGAAAGCAGGCTCCAGCCCATACGTTCCGTTAGGGCCACCTTGCTGACCCGCATAATCCTGTGGGTAGCCATAGTTGGGGCCCGAGCCCTGGGCGGACGAGGCAGGGGTGGGACCAGAGATAGGGCGGAAATCTGCCCCCGAACGCGATCCATCTGGCAGCATCCCTGGTGTTGAGGTAAGCATTGAAGAGAGACCAGCAGCAGCGATATTGCTGCCTAAAGGAGAACGAGCATCTTCCTCTCCCAACATTTCCAATGCACGAGCGAGCGTATTGCCATCCCGATAACGCATTTCAGGCTGCTTCTCCAGGCAGCGCAAGATAATCTTCTCAAGTGCAAGCGGAATATTAGGATTCATCTGACTGGGCGGAATAGGGGCATCTTGAATATGCTGCATAGCAACAGCTACAGGAGTATCGCCATCAAAAGGGGTACGACCAGTCAGCATCTCATACATGACAATACCCAGCGCATAAACATCGGCAGCCGGGCTTACAATCTCGCCCTGTGCCTGCTCCGGCGCATAGTACTGAACGGTTCCCAGGGTCATCCCAGTGGTCGTCAGACGTTCATCATTAATATCTTTATAAACGCTGGCGATACCGAAGTCTGTGAGCTTAATCGAACCATCGCGACCAACCAGGACGTTCTGTGGCTTCACGTCACGATGAACAATATTACGGCGATGAGCAGCACCTAATCCCAGTGCGACATCATGGGCGATAATAATGGCTCGATCCATCGCCAGGACTCCACGCGAACGCAGGTAGCGCCGCAGATCAGTCCCCTCAACGAGCTCCATCACGATGAAATAGTTTCCATCGCTCTGGCCATAATCATACACCTGCACGATATTGGGATGTTGTAAAGAGGATGCAGCCTTCGCCTCTCGCTGAAAGCGCGTCACAAACTTTGGGTCGGTGCTGTAGACTTCTCGCAGCACTTTAATGGCTACGACGCGGTCCATGCGCATATCACGTCCCCGGTAGATCGTGGCCATTCCACCACGCCCTATCGGCTCTTGTAATTGGTATCGCTCACCCAAAACTTCGATTTGCATAGCTCTCCGCATTGTAAGGGCGCTTAGGGACGCCCTCCCTTGCCGATTGGGCGCGCATCTGTCTCAGCATGTCTCAGAGATGCTGGACAATGCATCGCCTGACTACAGGATGCCTTCGCTGAGTTCTCGTATCGTGAGAAGGGGACACCTCCTCCGCAAAAGGGCTAACCGATGGCACCGGGTTGACTATAAAATCTCCCCCTCATGGGGAGAGGGCCGTATGTCATGCATTGCGCCATTATTTTACCGTATTCTCTGCAAGAATGGAACAGTCTACAAGAAAGTAGGAGTTTCAAGTCCTTCTCTATTCTTCTCTTTAAGAAGAATGCACTGACGACTTGCTCTGTCTCTTTCTACCCATGCTTACAGAAAATCCCCCACCCCTCCTTCTATCACTCCCAATGTACGTTCATCACCATTGCGCCTCGTCAGGCGTAATGCATCCATATGCTCAAGCAGCGGAATACAATACTTACGCGTGGTTCCTAATAAGGTACGAGCCTCTGCAACGGTGAGGGTTTCATGCATGCGCATATATTCAATTAACTTTTTCAATGCTTGCTTATACCAGTCGCTACCTAGAAGCAGCCCTTCTCCTATCTTGATCAGACGCCCCTGCTCTAGCAGCGCGTTGATGACCTCACTCCCCACTAAAACCTCTGCCTCTGCTCTGGTCGGTGGCATATAAGAGTTCTCTCCCTGACCCTCAACCAGAAATTGCTGAAGGAGTTGAGCTACCTGACTCTCCTGTTGGTCAGTAAAGGTTGGCCGAAAGGCTGGGAGGCGAAGCCAGGCTCCAGCACGTCCACGTCCTTCTCCCTCAGAGGGCTCAACTGTCTCTAGTAAGCTATCTGCTTGTAAGGCTCCCAGGACATCAGCCGCCATTCTGGGGGAGAGGTGCAGGCGAGATCGCCATTCCTCTTTTGAGAGCCCATTGCGCAGAGGATACTGCTGGTGCTGCTCCTTGACGAGGCGGATGGCATCCGCTACAAGTAGCTCCCAGACTGGCTGCGCAAACCAGAAATTTCCAATTTTGTGAACTCTTCTTTCTATTATCAACGACTCAAGTGTCTGCTGCGTCACATCTTCCGCCAAATGGCACTCTTTGACCAGTTCAGCCAGCTCATATCCCATCAGACCAGTAGAGGCTCTGCTTCCAACAACGGGCTTAGACAGCATCGTACGTCCAACTGGACGACGATCAAGGGCCGCAAGGACGATCTCTTCGGGCGTTCCCTGTCGGAGTCGCTCAAGGGACTCTATGACCGCCGACTGGCCGCGCCGATGATACCTCGGGTGCACGTCGATAATTTCGCCACCTCCAATTGTGCTACCAGGTGAAGGGATGCGTAAGATGAAACGGTCTCGACGGGCAACAACTGCGGGCCGCTGCAATCTCAGTTGCACCCAGCCCTCTGCTCCAGGCTGGATCTCTTCTCCTTCTAGCACTCTCATACGAGCTGAAATCTCTTGTGCCCCACAGAAGAAATCTACCTGCGTATTGTGTGCCAGTGGCCTTGCTGTCGGCAAAAGTGCCAGACGTGCATCTAGAAGGATCGTTGGTTGTAGTTGCCCCGGCAGGGCAATTACATCGCCTCTCTGGAGTTCGCTACGTGCAATATTCACAAGATTACAGGCGACACGGCTGCCTGGCTGCGCCTGCTCAATCTGCTGCTTATGGGTCTGTAATGTGCGCAGACGAGTCCTCTTCTCGTGAGGCAGAATCTCAACCTCCTGACCAACTTTCAGGATACCATCCAGCAAGGTCCCGGTCACGATGGTTCCAAAGCCTGACAGTGAGAAGACCCGGTCTATAGATAAACGTGGACGAGCAATATTTTTGCACACAAGGTCGTCTTGCAAAATGCGCTCCAGTTCGCTCCGCAATTGAGGCAGTCCCTGCCCTGTATAGGCAGAGACCGGAATAATGGCCGCCTGAGACAGCGTGGTCGCCTGTAATGTCTCTGCCACTTCTTCCCGCACCAGGGCCAGCCACTCATCATCTACAAGGTCGGCTTTCGTGAGAGCCACGACTCCTCGCTCTACCCGCAGGAGATCCAGAATGGCAAGATGCTCGCGTGTCTGGGGCATCACTCCTTCATCAGCCGCAATAACTAGCAGCGCTGCATCTATCCCCCCAACACCGGCCAGCAT
Source organism: Tengunoibacter tsumagoiensis (assembly GCF_003967535.1). GTDB lineage: Bacteria > Chloroflexota > Ktedonobacteria > Ktedonobacterales > Ktedonobacteraceae > Tengunoibacter > Tengunoibacter tsumagoiensis. Next base: position 69,813 of record NZ_BIFR01000001.1, read on the forward strand.
GTTCTTAATAAAACTTTCATGACCTGGCACATCGACAAGACTGACCTCCTGCCCGGTTGAAAGGCGCAGCCAGGCAAAGCCCAGATCAATGGTCATGCCACGTTCTTTCTCTTCCGTCAGACGGTCAGGGTCAATTCCTGTCAACGCCTGTACAAGCGTGGATTTGCCATGATCAACATGCCCGGCAGTTCCAATACAACTCATTACTTTCACCTATATAAGCGATCTGTACAACCCATGTGCTAGTCTGTCTTTAGTATAACGCATTTGCTGGTGCCTGCCCAATCCCTGAAGCATCATGCACCATCTCCAGACCAGAATGCCACAGCGGAGATCCATCGAAAGAAATGCTGCTCAAGGAGCAGATAAGCAGATAAGTAGATATTTAGCTCTTGAAAATGTACGCAAATATGTGTTAGAATAGACGTATATCCGTTACTGGCACATCTCTGTGAGACACACCACTGCGACTTCCTGGTTCTGAGTGCTGAGGAACTGAGTCCAGAGCAGGAACTCGTGCAGGATTTGTTTGCCATTACCCATGGTTTTCGTTCCCGCCTGTCCGGATTGCGGACGTATCGCAACGCGTTAGAGAAGGCACTCGATGATGAAAACAGCCCACAAGATCAGAATGAATCCCACTCCTGAGCAGGTGGAGTATCTGAAACGTGCCTGTGGAACCCGTCGATTTGTGTACAACTGGGGACGCGCAGAGTGGGAAAAGCAGTATCAAGCGTATCGATTGGAACAAGAAACGATTCCTGAAACGCAACGTGTGCTCACCCCACCCAACGCGCTTGCCCTCAAAAAGCAATTCAATGCCATTCGAGAAGAGCTCTACCCCTGGACGTATGAGGTCACCAAATGTGTCGTGGAAGGTGCCTTTGATGACCTGGGCAAAGCCTACAGCAACTTTTTTGCGGGACGAGCGGCGTATCCAAAATACAAGAAAAAGGGGAAATCGCACGAATCATTTTATCTCTCCAATGATAAATTCACGATTGGCAGCCATTGGATTGCCATTCCCGGTTTAGGTCGGTTCATTCTGGATCAACGCAAACAGGTGAAAGATCGAGGGAAACGGAAGCGCAAGCTTGGAACCGTCAATCTGTCAGAAAAACTGCGCTTTGTCGAGGAGGACAAAGCATCACCTCCCCTCAAGAAATGCAATCGGCGCAAACAGATCCTCTGCGAGAGCATGAAGATTCTGGCAGCGACCGTCTCGTGTGAGGCGGATCACTGGTATCTGAGCGTTCAGCTCGAGATCAACAAAGCGATGCCTCCGACGCCAGAACCAGTTGTCGGGGTAGATGTCGGGTTAAAGCAAGCTGCCATCGTGTCGGATGGGCGAAGGCTTGAGAACCAAAAGCCGCTCGCGCTCCATCTGAAAAAGCTCGGCAAGCTGCAACGTCAACTCAGTCGCAAACAGAAGATCAAAGACCCGCAAACGGGAAAAACCACATTCAGCAAGAACTATCAAAAGCAGCGGGTGAAAGTGGCACGAAAGCATCAGCAGATTGCCAACATCCGGCGGGATGTTCAGCACAAGTTCACCACGGAGCTGGCCCGAACGTGTGGAACCATTGGCATGGAAGACCTCAACATTATGGGGATGATGGCAAACCGCACGCTCTCACGTGCCGTGGCGGATGCAGCGATGGGACAACTCCTGCAGTTTTTGAAAACCAAGGTCGCTGCTTCTGGCGGGAACCTTTTTGTGTCGTCTCGTTGGTTTCCCTCGACCAAGCGCTGTTCAGGATGTGGGGTGGTGAAAAAACGCATGCCTCTCAAGCATCGCACCTATCATTGCCTGGCCTGTGGGCTGGTGATGGATCGCGATCTGAATGCATCTATCAACTTAGCCCAGTTTGCACAGACTCAGCTTCGCCACCCTTCGGCGTAAAGGTGGCCGTCCAGGATAGTGGCTACGGCCTATGACGTAAAAGCGCCTGTGGAGCCAATGTGAGACCGAAGCGGGAGGGCCGATTCAAAGGTTCCCGTGCTCTGGCTGCTGGCAATGAAGCAGGAACAACTGACCGCTTGCGTGTATCTTCGGGTACATTCGAGTATGAGAAAGGTAGCAGTATAATAGCGGCACGAAGATTAGCATTACTTGTCATCTTGTTACTCAAGGCTGTTACAAACTACTATGAATGAAAAAATTCAGTCAGTCTTAAACTCTCTTCCCCACCAACCTGGAATCTATCTGATGAAAGATGCCGAGGGGACGATCATCTATGTGGGTAAGGCCATCTCGCTCTTCAATCGTGTCCGTTCCTATTTTCAGGAGTCCACCGATCACGGTCCTAAGAACCGTAGTATGGTCGCGAAGATTGAGGATATCGAATTCCTTGTCGTCAATAACGAGGTCGAAGCGCTGGTTCTTGAGAGCAATTACATTAAACAGTATCGCCCTAAGTACAATGTCTTACTACGGGATGATAAGAGCTATCCCTATATTAAAGTCGCTTTAACCGAAGATTTTCCTCGCGTCTATCGCGTGCGCAGCTTCCATCATGATGGGAATCGCTACTTTGGCCCCTACACCAATTCCGGGGCGGTAGATGCAACACTGGATATTCTTAATAAGCTCTTTGCCTTCCGCACATGTCGCTACGATGCCAGCTCCTGGGCTCCTCCCCGTTCAGGCAAGACCGAAGGCTGGAAGCAAAAGTTACTCAATCGGCCCTGCACACAATACTATATCCATCGCTGTGTCGCGCCCTGTGTTGCCCATGCTTCACGCGAGGAATACGATCTCATTATCAAACAGGTTATTCTCTTTCTAGAGGGCAAGCACGATGAGGTTCTCAAAGAGCTCTATACACGCATGGAACATGCAGCCGAGGAACTGAATTTTGAAGAGGCTGCCCGCCTGCGCGATCGAATCCAGGCCGTGGAAAAAATCCTTGAGAAGCAGCGTATCATTAATACAGAGGAAGAGGATGACCAGGATGTCATTGCCCTGGCGAGCGCCGATGATGAGACCTGTGCTCAGGTCTTTTTCTTTCGCTCCGGTAAGCTGGTGGGGCGCGAGTTCTTTATCCTCCAGGGAACGCGTGAGAGCAGTCCCGGTGAGATTATGAGCTCTTTCCTGCAACAATTTTATGAGAGCTCGCCTCACGTGCCAGCCGAGATCATTGTAGAGGCCGAACCTGAAGATCGGCCAGTCCTCCAGAGCTGGCTGCGCGAGAAACGCAAAGGTACCGTCAGTGGAGGTAGCACTGCGGTCTCTATCAGCACCCCTAAGCGCGGTGATAAAGTCCGCCTTGTCGAAATGGTCAAGAAAAATGCTCAGGAGGTCCTTGAACAACAGCGCATCAAATGGTTAACTGATAGTCAGAAGACTCAGATGGCGCTTGAAGAGCTCCAGGAGACCTTGAATCTCGCCGCTCCCCCTCAACGCATTGAGTGCTATGATATCTCCAATACACAGGGGACCAACTCAGTGGGGGCCATGGTCGTCTTTGAGGGTGGACGCCCAAAAAATAGCGAATATAAACGCTTTAAAATCAAACAGGTTGAAGGACCAAACGACTATGCCAGCCATCAAGAGGTGCTACGCAGACGCTTCCGTAAAGCGGCACAGACTCTCACTGCCTCACAATCTATGGACATGAATGAACCTATTGGCGAGACTATTGAGGAACTTCTGACCTCTTCTACTCCAATAGACGAAACAGCAGAGCAACCGGAAAAACAAGATGCGACTCTGCATCACGACTGGGCCCTGCCTGATCTCGTCATTATTGATGGAGGACGGGGACATCTCAATGCCGCTCTGGAGGTCATGCGCGAGCTCCAACTCGATATTCCCACGATTGGCGTTGCTAAAGAACAGGGTTCGCATACGAAGCTAGATACGGCTGAGGAGATCTATATCCCTGGCTCTCCTGATCCCATCATCCTGCCACGCAACTCCCAGGGGCTCTATATGCTTCAACGCATCCGTGACGAGGCGCATCGCTTTGGCATCACCTATCACCGCAAAGTCCGCTCCGATCAGACCTTTAAATCGGTCCTCGATGAGATCCCTGGCATTGGACCCAAACGCAAACAGGCCCTGCTACGACACTTTGGCTCCGTTCGCGCTATCAGCGCCGCCAGCGTCGAAGATCTGGCAGCCCTTGATGGAATGACACGCGATGCCGCAGAGAAAGTCAAAGAATATATAGGGAAGCGGAGCGTGTGAAAGCTGAGCATTCAGGGGCTTTTCGCCACATAAAGCTCACAGAGTGCTAGCAGTCTTTCGTTTTGATTGACAACTGCGCTATTTCGCGCTACTATTAATAGTAGAGACGATCCTATCTCTATGCCGAAAAGCATCTTCATCTTCAGATTTTCTAAGAGGTGATTGGTATATGCCAACGTACGAGTATCTTTGTCAGACCTGTAGCCACCGCTTCGAGACGTGGCAGAAAATGACCGATGAACCTTTAACCATCTGCCCCGAATGTGGAGCGTCCATCCGCCGCGTGCTCTTCCCTGCCGGGGTGGTCTTTAAAGGCTCCGGGTTCTATAAGACCGATTATAATGGGAAAAATGCCGCCGCTAGCCCCACTGCTGATACAAAGAAAAGCGAAGGCAGTTCCGAGAGTAAACCCGCTGAGACAGCCACAAGCACCGCTAGCGAGAGTAGCAGCACAGCCGCCAGCACGCCTTCTAGCTCCTCAGCCAGTGCTCCGGCTTCTACCACCACCAGCAAATAAGCCTCATCGAGGATTTTTCACACCATGATGACACAGCACAGGCCCGGCCCCGATTGCGAGATCTCGCAATCGGGGCCGGGCCTGTGCTGTGTCATACATATGCTCATTGCCGCATGCTTCACAGGCTCATTTTTCTGCCACGCGTCTCCAACGGGCCATCTATAGCCTCGAGAGAGCATCGAGCTCATTTCTACCGACGAGATCCAACCGGGGTCTGCGCTGCCCAATATAAGAAAAACTCCGAGAAAATACTATTGGCCCAGGCAAACCAGGGACGAGTAAATTGCGTTGGATCATCAACATGAAAACCCTCATGCATATAGTTGGTCCCAGCCGTGGTATTTGCCAGGCATTCAAACACCTGTGCAATCTCCTCTGGATTCTGACTGGTCAGCCCCTGCATAGACAGACCAATGGGCCAGATATACCCATGAGGGGTATGAGGACTACCAAGCCCTTTTGCAGCTTTCCCTACAAAGTAATAGGGATTCTCCGGGCTGAGCACAAACGCACGTGTACGCTGATACAGCGGGTCATCAACAGGTCGATACCCCAGATAAGGGATCGACAAGAGATTCGGCACATTGGCATCATCCATGAGATTATAATTGCCATAGCCATCAGTCTCATAGGCATAGATGCGCCCCAGACGGGGATGCAATACGGTGCCATAGGTCTCAATCCCAAACTCAACTTCTTTACGTAAAAGCTCAGCTTCCAGAGCAAGCGTCTCATCCTGAAAACCAACACGGGCCAGGGTTCCTAGATAGCCCAGGACCACGACCGCAAACATATTGGCTGGAATCAGATAGCCAAAGCGGCAGGCATCATCACTCGGACGAAATCCCGACCAGATCAGACCAGTAAAGTTTGTCCGGGTGCCATGGCCGTCAAAAGGCAACGTATCAGAAGCCGCCCAGGGATTAGGACGCTCAAAATGATACTCCGAGGCACTATCATGATGCTGCTCAGTACGCATAATCTTCACAATTGTGCGGAACATCTCATGGAGCTCATGCGTAAAAATCGTAGCATCTTTCGTTACATGCCAGTATTTATAGCAGAGATTAATGGGATAGCACAGTGAATCCAGCTCAAACTTGCGCTCCCAGACCCAGGGCCCCTGTTTAGGAATATCCTGTACATGACCACGACCACTCGCTTCACGATTAAATGCATTAGCGTAGCCATCAATCTGCAAATATTGAGCCTGACGGGCAATCAGACCACGAAATAAACGCTGAAGATCACCATCCTCAGCCGCTAACGGAAGGTATGGGTGAACCTGCGCCGATGAATCACGCAACCACATGGCCGGGATATCGCCAGTAAAGACAAAGGTTGTTCCATCATCCAATAGCTCGGTCGTTGTCTCTAGAGTATTAGGATAACATTGAGCAAACAACGTCCCCAATTGGGGCCGCTGCACAAAACGCTCTTTGATCGCAGCAATCTGCCGATACACCAATTCATACTGAGTCATTGATCCTCTCAACCTCTCTCCATCTAAGTTTTGCAACCAAAAAGCCTCTCATCCCAGTAGACAGACTGACATGAGAGGCTTTATCAGGCAAACACCAGTCAAAACTGGAATCTGTCTTAGCTGTTCTGTTTAATCACATCGTTAATCTGTTGAGTCATCGTGTTTAACGTTGACTGTACTGGCTTTTTACCCATCAGAATATCGTTCCAGTTCGCTGTAATCACATCATTGGCCTTGGTCGACCAGGGAGCAATAAAGCGGACGGCATCCTTCTGAGGCGCATTCAAAGCATATGCGACCGAATCAGCAACCGAACCAAGATTCTTTGCCTTCAGTGTATCATAATAGGCATTGGATGCGGGAACGTAAGCTGCAGGAGCAACGGGAGCGCTGGGCAGAATATCGTTCCAACCTTTGGTATCCAGATAGGTGATTACTTTCCAGACTGCATCAGGATTTTTGATATAAGAAGGAGAACAGACACCAACTGCATCATAGATATGAACCTGCTTGCTCACGATAGGCAGGGGAGCAAAACCAATTTTGAAACTTGGATTGGCTGTCATAAAGCTGGCAGCTAACCACTGACCACCCCAGAGCATCGGAACTTTACCAGTCAAGAAAGCAGCAGCAGTATCGGTACCAGTATTGGCATTTGGTGCAGTGAAGTAGCCCGCTTTCAGACCATCAACAAACTTCTGAGTCCCCTCAACAAATTTGGCATCCGTTGTCACTTTGGTTGGAGAGACCACACGATCGGTAAATGAGCTACCACCAGCTGAGAGAGCGTAGTTGCTGATCAGGAAAGGATCGGTGTAAGGACCACCAACAGCTGCAGGCTGAGAACCATCTGTTTTTGTCAGGGTTTTAGCAGCTGCAAACATATCATCATAGGTCCACCCAGCCTTTGGCAGGGGCACATTAGCAGCGGTAAACAGGTCAGCATTATAGAAATAGCCATAGGTGTTCATCAACGTTGGCAGACCATAGAGCTTCGAACCATCAGCGGAATACCAGTTCTTTACCGCCTCAGGAGCAAAGTTCTTCTGATCAAAATCAGCCGTTGTTTTCGAAATATAGCTCGACCAGTCAAAGAGCACTCCCTGAGCACCCAGAGCCTGTTCGGTGTCATTACCGCACCAGAAGAAATCGGGAAGAGATTTAGCGGTCGTTAACGAGGTAATCTTCTGATCAAAATCAGTGCTTGGCGTTGGAAGGCGCTTGATTGTGAGCGAAGAATCATTCATTTTGGCAAGCGCACTATCAATAGCAACGTTCGTGTTATTGGACTCCCAGGTCATAAAGGTCACGGTCGGCTTATCACTCGAACTCGTGCTGGAAGCGCCACCACAGGCCGTCAATAAAGTGCTCATCGCCACACAAACTAACAGGGCAATTTTCATCTTTGCAAATCGCATAAATACCACTCCTCATATGTGAGAATGATAACGGTTGCTTCATGATCACCATTAACCATGAAGAAGGGTAAGGCCCTTGTCGATCAAGAGAGCTGACCAGCTGGCTCTTTCAACAACCAGGTGAACAGACCTCTTCATTCAAGCAAGAACGATCTATTCCAGGGGGCTGATACCAGTCAGTCCCCAGCAGGAATGCACTATTTTTGTGAGACAGATCCCAATGCTCCTAGCCCTTGCATAAAGTAGCGCTGGGCAAAGAAGAACAACAGGAGCGGGGGCAACATATACAGCAAGTTTGTCGCCATAAAATAGTTATATTGCGTATTAGCGACCCCGGCGAACTGACCCGCAAACGATCCCATACCGAGAGAGAGCGTAAATTTATCGTCAGATGTCAGATAGACCAGAGGGTTCAGGTAATCATTCCAGGAGGCCTGGAACGCCATAATCGCCATGGTCATCCAGACGGGCCGCGTCAACGGCACCATCACGCGCCAGAAGATAGACCAGTGTCCTGCTCCATCCAACTTGGCCGCCTCGTCTAACGAGAAAGGAATTGACATCGAGTATTGTCTGAAGAGAAATATATAGAGTGGATTAGCTAACCAGGCTGGCAGAATCAACGGAAGCCAAGTATCATAAAAACCCAGGTTAATCGCCAATCGAACAATCGGAAGGAGGCCAATCAAAGGTGGCACAAAGATACTTCCAATGAACACATAGAACCAGATCTGACGGCCAGGAAATTGGATTCGCGAAAGTCCATATCCCACTATCATCGAGCTGAGAACGCTCCCAACCGTGCTCAAGAGCGTAATAATCGCCGTGTTGAGAAAGAGTAACGGAAAATGGATCTGCTGTGGCCCCAGAATAAAGTTTTCAAAGTGAAATTCTTTTGGGAAAAACTGCGGCGGCACCTGATGAATATCACCATTCCCCTTCAATGCAATGGACAGCATCCACAACAGCGGGAAAAGCATGGTCAGACTCAGCAGGGCACAGACACTATACCAGACAATTTTTCCCACCAGACTCAGACGCTCACGCCTCACCAGCGCTGGCGTTTTCTGACCAGCCGTCAGAGGGGACGATGCAGGAAATAAGCTCATAGACCAGGTCCTTTCTATCTCTTACTGATGACTAGTCAAGATTGTTGTCCGCGTAAACCCACATAGAAGATGAGCGGAACGTTAAGGCTGTGACCACAAGAATGATCAGAAACAGAACCCAGACCTCAGCAGTGGCATAACCAATCTGAGGAAAAGCTCCTGAGAAGCCATCTTTATAAATCTTGTACATGAAGAGATCAGTGGCAAAATCAGGACCACCTTCAGTCAATAACTTGGGTTGAGCAAAAGCCTGGAAGGCCGCGGTGAGCTGCAAGACCAGTTGCAAGAACAGGATTGGAGAGATCATGCGCAAGGTAATACGCCAGAAGATACTGAGCGTCCCGGCACCATCGATCTTTGCCGCCTCGTAGATCTCATTGGGCACCGCCTGCAAGCCTGCCAGAAAGATAACCATACTCCCACCTACACCCCAGAGGCCAATAATGACCATGGCTGGCAACGCCATCTGATCACTGCCAAGCCAGAGGCTCGTTGGCAGATGAAGAGTAGACAACAACATATTCGCCAGACCGAATGTAGGATCATAAATATATTTCCACAAGGTCAAGACTGCAACAACAGGTAAGACAACGGGAAGATACATAATCGTACGGAACAATTTCACGCCCGGAAATGTACGATTCAGGAGTAAAGCAAGCAATAAACCTAAAACCAGAGTAGAGGGAACCGCTAAGAGGCCAAAGTAGGCAGTCGCTCGCAAAGAGGGCCAGAAAGCTGGATCTTTGGTAAAGAGGTATTGAAAGTTTTTTAGCCCCACCCAGGTCGGATCGTTCAGGCCATTCCAATTGGTAAAGGCATAATATCCTGAAAACACCAGCGGATAGCCAATAAAAAGCAGGAAGCCAAAAATCGCCGGGAAAATAAAGAGATACCCAGCAATGGTATCAGAGCTTCTCCAGCGCTTTACCGACCGTCTCTTGCGACCCGCTTTGACGGAGGTAGACTGGCGCTCAAGCTGCTGAACCCCATCAATCCGTGTCTCCATTGAACACCTTCTCTCAAATAGTGACCGCTTTTCTCCACACCAGACGCGTCAACGCTCTCAGGTTAGCGCTCACTTATTTAATTTACTAAATTTACTTGATTGCAAGCTTACCATAGCAGAACTTATTTCGTCAAGTGGTGAGCAGAACAATTTCTTTGTTTGCTAAAAAATCGAAAAAAGATGCTTATTTTAACGGATTTGCTCATTGTAAGTCCCAATATGTCCAGTAAAAGTCTGTCTTACTTCCTCTATCTTCCTGTTTACGGCTAATACAGTTCATAACTACCTTGACGCATAGCACAGTCTATGTTAATCTTCTTCTGAAGGTTCTCCCCAACACTAGACTAAATAAATTCATTAAAAAAAGAGAAACGTATGAACACAACACGTGCAGGAAGCAAAGGGCTTATCCGCGATATGAATCGTAGCCGCGTGCTCAATATTATTGCCAGCCACGGTCCGATCTCGCGGGTAGAGGTTGCACGTCAGAGTGGTCTGACTGCGGCAACTATTACGAACATTATGAATGACTTTATTAATGCTGATCTGGTCTGGGAGACTGCTACAGAGGAATCAAGCGGAGGCCGCCCACCAATCCTTCTACGCATCAATCCATCGGCTGGCTATGTGATTGGTGTTAAGTTGCGCGAGTATAAGGTTATCGTGGTTCTCTGTGATCTCGAATGTCATGTCCTCTATCAAACCGAATCGCCTCTCCCAATTGATGCTCAACCGTATCAGGTCGTTGATATTATCGCAGCTGACTTTGAGAAGTGTCTCCATGAGAATCAGATCAATCATCAGGATGTGCTGGGAATGGGGGTTGGGGTCTCAGGTCTGGTTGATGAGAAGCGCGGTATCCTGCGCTATTCCAATTTCTTTCGCTGGCAGAATGTTGAGTTGGGTCCAGCTCTTGAGTTTAAGACACGCGTTCCCGTTATTATCGAAAACGATGTCAATATGCTGACGCTTGCTGAATATCAATATGGCTCTGGCCGTATCTCATCCACCTGTATTCTCGTCAGTATTGGACATGGCGTTGGTATGGGTCTGATCATTGGTGGCGAGCTTTTTCGGGGAGCCTATGGGTCGGCAGCAGAGTTTGGGCATATTACTATGGATAGCTCTCCCACTGCTCCCCCATGCACATGCGGCAAACGTGGCTGCCTCGAAGCAATTATCTCCGATTATGGCATTATCTATGCCGCACTGGGAGGAGAGCTGGGCTTTTCTGATGAACAATTGATGCAGACGCTCATCAATCGTGCCCGCACTGGTGATACTCAGATCCAGGCCATTTTTCAGCGAGCCGGAGAGGTCCTGGGCATTGCATTGGCAAATCTTGTCAATCTCTTCGATCCTGCTCAGATTCTGATTGCCGGGGAAGGTCTGCGCGACGAAGACTTACTCCTGAAGCCCGCAAGAGCTATGATCCCACAGCATACCTTTGGACATATTCGCACCGATGTTCCTCTCATCACTGTTCCGTCTGATAATCGGCGCTGGGCCCAGGGGGCCGCTAGCGTCTTCTTGCATGAGGTCTTTCGCCCACCAATCTATGAAACGGGGAAGATACTTCCGATTGATAACCTGTTACAACGCGCCCATACACGAACGCGAAAAAAATAAGCCCGACCACTTATGGTACTACCCAATACTCCTAGAAAACCTTCTATGCCTATCTTACTCTCTCTAGACCAGTGTATACTTAACGCACAGTCCCTAAAATAGAGAGGGTTTTGCCAGTTGCCGAGGAGAGAGAGATAGGTCATGCAAGTCACATCTGAACAGTCACAAGAGCAGGTTATTCAGGAATTACAGCGCCAGGTCGAAACATTGACGGCTGAAAACCTCCGATTGCAAGATCAACTGGCCCGCAAAGAGCAGTTTACTGCGATGATCGCCCATGAATTACGCGGTCCGCTTTCACCTATTATTAATTACGCTCAGATGCTCGCCCGACAGACAAAGTCGCTCCCGGCTGAACCCCAAAAAAATGCTCGTCAGGCGACAGCTATCCAACGAAATACGACGATTATTATTAGTCAGGCCCGCCGGCTCAGTCGACTGGTAAGCGATCTGCTGGATGCCTCACGGCTCACCTCCAATCAGTTCCGCCTCTTACGCGAGGACTGCGATCTTATGACTCTGGTAGAGGAGACTATCGAACAATTGCGCCCCGTCGCTCCTTATCACACGATTACGGTTGTCGGCCCCGATGAACCCATTATTGGCTATTGGGATGGCGGTCGACTTCAACAGGCTCTGGGCAATCTGGTCGATAATGCTGTCAAATATTCTGATGAACATACGACGGTGACGGTACATGTTCGCTTAGACAACGGACGAGTCCTCGTCAGCGTTCATAATCAGGGCGCTAGCATCCCTTCGGCAGATATGGGCCTGCTCTTCCAGCCCTATACACGGCTGGCTGCTACAAGCTCCCGCGAAGGTTCTGGCCTGGGGCTCTACATCACGAAATCTATCCTTGAAGCTCATGATGGTACTTTACGTCTGGAGCCCAATAATGAGGAAGGGATACCTGAGGCGTCCAAAGGGACGACCTTTACTTTCGAGCTCCCTCTCACAAAAAAATAATTTTTCTGATCAGGCTCTGATATCACCACATACTGCAAAGCGCGATCTGTAGAACGGGGTCGTTTATTGATGACTACCTCCACTCTATAGATCGCCTTTTGCCCTCTCGAAAATTTTTATATCTTCTTTATCATAAGGCCGTATTTGCACGTATTGTTACGTAAATCTGATTATGCAAGGTTTATTCTTCTCAAGAAACATTCTGCCTAGATGCATGCTTATAAATACTTTTTGGCTATAGATAATAGGTGTATTCTTTTGTTTGCCATAATTCTATTATACTATGTTTGTTATTATCTTGCCGAAAGTGCGGCTGCAATTAGAGAAAGAGGTAGGGAATGTACGTAGTGAGGGGAAAATATATTTTTGTGGTCTTATATTGTCTTGGTTCGCTTATCGTTGGGAAATTTCTTGTTGAAATAACATTGCTTGTGTACAATCCACCACAACCAATACAGATAACCAATGAGTCGGTACTTTCCACAAACTCACCATCTCAAACAACGCTACTTGCTCAACAGATGCCTTTTAATGCTCAACAAGTAGAATTTGATCTGCTAAACAATATTAAACAATTTGGCGTCAATAGCGACCCTCATCTGAACAATGGGCTTGGCGGGTTATGGGTCAACTGGCGCTATGGAAGTTCGCCTCTTCAGACCAATATCAATGGTACTGGACAGACCGATGGGGCAGAGGGCATCTCCTTACGTCATGACGATCTCACCGACCTCCGCTATCTCCATAACCTCTGGTCGTATAAACATGCCTATCCTCACGAAACTACCTTCGATAAAGAGCTTAACCGCTTTACCAAAATTATTCGGCAAGAATTTACTGGAACAGAGAACGAACGTGGCTGGATCTACAATGTATTTATGAATCTTTACACTTTATCTCACGATCAATTCTATCTCGATACAGCGCTTAATCTCATTCAGGGTTACGCCGAACACTTCCAATCACAGGTAGGAATGATCTTCAAGATAAATGCCAAGCATCCTCATGGTACCTATCGGGTTGACTACGCGATTGAACAGGCCTGCGATCTGATTGAGGCTGGCACTCAATTTCATCAATCAGAGTGGGTTGCCAAAGGCTATAGTGTCCTGTCCTTTGTCTACAATCACGCTTATATCGCACGATACAATACTTTTGCAACCCAGATGGAAGATGTGCTCAATCGTGATGGGTCAGTCAACGCTCACGAAACCTTTTACGTAGGCTATAGCAATCAATATCTGGTTCATGGCAATCATATGCAGATGGGAGGGATGAGCCAGATCATTGTTTCCTTACTACAGGCTTACGCGATAACACAAAAGAACGCTTTGCTCGATAAAGCTACTTCTCTGCTCGATCAATTAATCAGCCCTACAAGCGGCTTACAGATGTGGGATCAACAGAATGGAGGCTATTTCTTCTCGGCCAATTTCTCTGGCTCAACTGCTAGTGAGCCAGGTACCTTAACGGTGGATAGAAATCGGAAGGAGGCCGGACGTCAGTCAATTATGTTGCAGACTTTTCACCTGGCAAATAAGTTTACTCGCAATAAATACAAGGATATGGAGCAAAAAATGCTCCTGGTAGCCCTTCATCATATCTATGATCCCAATGTTCATGGGGTTCACTATATGGTGCGAGCAGATTGGAGCCCTGTGAAATTTACGAATGGCACTCCAGATACGGTGAGTACTTCTGAAGCTATCGGTGCAGAACTTGAAAGCCTTTTCTCTGTCCAATAAGTTTGAGACCTTACGTTGCCTCTTCCTTTTTAAAAGGGAAGAGGCATTTTCTTTTTTGTACGTTCGTAGTATTGTGTTTAACAAGATTATAGCCTTATTTGAAAAGATGGAGGTACTTCTTACACTTTTTTGAAGATTTCTTGACAAATTACTTATTCACGGTGATTATACTATGGTCAAAGGTTGGTTTTTGTGAATGAGATATGGTAAGGGGGATAGAATAGAATGCGAATAGTAACAACAAACCGCTTGATAACAGGGATTTTACTCTGCTGCACGCTTCTACTCGGTGGGTGCTCGTGGTTCGGCAATAGCTCAACACCATCGCCGAGCAGTCATCACTCTGCAACTCCGATCGTTGAAGGTTCTCATACTATTGAGACTGGTGATATCCATAACGCTGAACTGGATCTCTTGCTTAATATCAAAACTAATGGATTCAATAATGACTCCAGCATCAATGATGGACTGGGTGGGCTCTATATCAACTGGCGCTATGGAACACAGCCGCTTCAGACGAATGTTAATGGCACAGGTGAAACCGATGATGTAAGCGGCCAGCCTCTACGCCATGATGCGCTGACAGATCTTCGCTATCTGCATAATCTCTGGCTCTATACGGTTCAGAATCCTGGCGATAAACAGTTTGATTCAGACCGCGAACGCTTTACTAAAATTGTGCAGATGGAATTTAAAAACTCCCACAATGAGAGAGGCTGGCTCTATGATGAGTTTATGGACCTTTATAATCTCTCTCATGACTCTTTTTATCAAGAGACGGCTCAAAGCCTGGCGGCCAGCTATGCAAAAAATTTTGATCCAACGGTCGGCTCGATCTATAAAACAAGCGCGAATGCTCAAGGCTCATATCGAGTTGATCTCACATTGGAGTCAGGCTGCGCTCTGGTAGAAGCTGGTACGCAATTTAATCATCCCGATTGGATACAGGATGGAATAAGCACGATCAATTTCATCTACTCCCACGCCTATATTCCTCAATATCATACCTTTCCAAGCCAGATGAATAATGTGCTTACTTCCGACCATACAGTCAATCCGCAAGAGGCTTTCTTTAATGGTCGCACAAAAAACTATACCGTCAATGGAGATCAGCTTCAGTTGGGGAATATCAGTCAGATGATTGTCTCGTTGCTAGATACCTATCAGGTAACGCAGAACCAGGATTTTTTGCAGAAGGCTACAGATCTGCTGGATCCACTCACCAATACGAATAATAGTCTTGGTCTATGGGATCCGACCAATGGTGGATACTTCTTTTCTGTAAAATTCCAGGGAGATTCACCCACAAACGCTGGTCCATTAGCGGTGGTGACAACACGCAAGGAGGCCGGGCGTCAGGCAATTATGCTTATGGCCTTCCATCTCGCGAATAAGTTTACGAACAATAAGTATCAGGAGATGGAGAATCTTATGCGCGCTGTTTCGCTTCAGCATATCTATGTACCGTCCGTTCATGGTGCGCTTTATCTTGTGAATGCAGACTGGAGTACACAGAAATTTAAAAATGGCACTAACAACGATATGGTCACGACCGAGGCAATGGGAGCCTTACTAGAAAGCCTCTTTTACCTTAATCGCTAATTAATGCCCGTGTAACCCTGTCGCTTTTCCTCTGTTGCAGCTCCACTCTGGTCACTCCGCCATAGCTCAATGGGAAAGGATGTTATGGAGGGGCTGGCATGGTGGAGGAGCACGATTTGGAAGGAGACGCCCTACTTGTCTTGTCATATTATGATCTTTTTCACATATAAAATATGTTCAAGTAGGGAAAGTCGCTTGTCTCTTTCCTCTCTTCCAACTCCGCTCGGTGAGCCCCTCTATAGCTCAAGTGGAAAACGGAAAACGGGGAAAGGATGCTATGGAGGGGCAACCATGGTGGAGGGGCACGATTTGGAAGGAGACAAGCTACCTTCCCTACTGCTTTTGTCGAATCGCGCACGAAAACAAATATCATACAATTTTAAGTAGATACCGTCTTGATTGTCAAGAGGAAACGTGACCAATTTTTCTTGTTGACCTGTTTTTCCTTCGTTTCTGACAGGCTGAAAGCCTAACCGAAGCCCGCAACTGGCGTCAAGGCCACTGCGTTTTCCCTTGACACCAGCTGCGGCTTCGGTTGACCATTGCCTGCCTCAGAAACGAAAGAAAAACAGGCCTGCTGGAGCCCACACCGATGTGCAAGAGCGTCGAAAACCACGACGCTCTTGTTGAGCAATACGAGGAACGATGTGCCTGGATCGAGCTGTTAGGCCACCTGTGACATCACCGATGACGCATCTTTGCTCCCATGGGTCGGCCAGGCTTTTCTCGCATCATAGCGCTGGCCGGTCGTGTAGAGCGCAAAGAGAATACGCACCAGTTTGTGCATGACTGCGACCAGAATCTGTTTCTGACACAACCCTCGAGCTTGCAGTTGCTGCGCCCACTCCCGCATATCAGGATCAAATCGTTTGCTATTGAGCGCCGACATGTAGAGCCAGCTGCGCGCTTTGGCATTGCCTCCTCGCCGTTGAGCTTTGCCTCTGACAGAGGTGCCCGAGGTGGCAGCATGAGGCACCACCCCAATGTAGGCAGCCAGCTGAGCCGCTGAATGAACCTCTTGCATCGTCTTCAACAGGCTGTACATGCGCACGGCGGTCAACAGTCCGATCCCTTTGATCTCCTGAAAATGATCGACACACGCGAGGCCCACCGCTTTCTTGTGCCCCAGTACCAGGGGCTCCTCTTTTGCGGGGGGTGGGGTGGTCGTAGTCCGCTCGGATGCAGACAACGCCTCCTCAGATGTCTGGCGTTGCTGCTGCGCGATCTGCTTCAACAGATCGCGCATATGAGCATTCGCCTGTTCTTTTTGGTGCTCGACGAAGGCGATCAGCGCTTGAATCTGCTCGCGGAGGGCAGGCGAAAGCCGCTGATTTTCCAGGCGATTCACCTCCTGTTGCTTGAGGCCTTCCAATTGATCGAGCCGCTCCAGGCTCAGTTTCAATTGGATATGAAGATCATCAAGAGGATGCCAGGCAGGGGGCTGTTTTTGAGCGGCATACAACGCTAAAAGGCGGGCATCCAACGGGTCCGTTTTGGCCAGTTGTCCTTCACTTTTGCGAAATGCGTGCATTTTATGTGGAGCGACCACGCTCATGCGATGGCCTTGAGCATCCATAAAGGTCGCAAAGGCATCAGAGTAGGTTCCGGTGGCTTCCGCACAGACGTGAACCTGAAGAGCCCCTTGCTCAACAAGCCACTGCTGCGCTTCTTGAAAACCGGAGAGGGTATTGGCGATGCGCTTGTGGAAACGACGGCCTTTTTCGGTCCCCAGATGCAGATCGATGGTGAGCTTGGACACATCCGCACCAAGAGGAAGCAGGGTGGATTGCAGAGGATACGCCATAGGAAGACCTCCTTGTTTCTGATATACTCTGTTCACAAGATCAGTTGTCCCGACTCGGTGTCACCCTTGTATGCGGGCTCTTCCTTGCAGTGGGCAACTGGTGGGGGAAGGCTCCTTGATACCGTTGGAACTCGACGTCTGGAAACAGCACTTAGGAGAACGATCTACTGAACGTGGTCAAAGCCAACAAGGGAAAGTTCGTCTTCACTGAGTGCTGAACTGATCTTTCTTCTTCTTTCTAGCATACAAGAAACCTTCCTTGTTGTTAAGATACAAGGGAAAGTCGCTTGTCTCTTTCCTCTCTTCCCACTCCGCTCTGTGAGCCCCTCCATGGTTTAAGTGAAAGCAATACTATGGGGGTGCTACCATGGTGGAGCTTCGAGATTTGGAAGGAGACAAGCGACTGCTTTTATTCTCTATCGATTGAAAAAATATATCGTGATATGTAAAGTCGCTTGTCTCTTTCCGCTGCTCCCACTCCGCTCTGTGAGCCCCTCCATACCTTCACGAGAACATGGGCTATGAAGGGCTGGCATGGCGGAACATCCCACTTGAGGAAGCAAAGAGGCTACTTCCACATAAGGTGCTCCAGCAAGGGCATCGTGATGTATGGCTCAAATGATCTGACTGGTAATCCGATCCTGGGTCCCATCAAGAATATACACCTGATCCCAACCTTCTTGCGGAATAACCGTCAGGGCACCTTGAAGCTGCTCAATATGATAAGCAATAACTTTTTCACCAACAATTCGCCCACGTTCAATCTGATGATCATGCTCCAGGCAGACATCCAGAGGAATATTAAAAACAATCAAGCAAGTTTGATATTGATGACGATGTGCCAGTTCCAATAATTTATGTCGCGCTTCTGGCAGAATAGCGGTACTATCAGCGATGGTCAGGCGGCCCTGAAACATTCGCTTATGGATGATATAATAGAAGAGGTCGAAGGTATCACGATTCACATGCTGGCTAGATTCATCATCGCTAATCAAAGCCCGACAATAATCGGAAGAAACGATGGTCGTCTGCCGATACCCTTGACTGGCATGACGCTTGACAAATTGACGAGCAAAAGTACTTTTGCCGGCTCCTGCCGGCCCACAAAGAACGATCAATGTTCTTACCGGGACAATAATGGACACATCATGAGCGGTCCCTGCTATCTGTGCTGGCTGATTCTTTGCTGGCTCTTCGGGCAACGTTGCTCTCTCCATGAAAATGCGCTCACTCACCTTCTCAGCATGACTTAACGTAACTCATCTTTATTAGTATAGCTTCAATTATATGGCAGACTGTTAACAGAATGCAAACACTTACGAAAAATTTAAATCTCTTCTCTGTCATCAGAACCGTCAGGAATTAGCACAGTTTCTCTCACAGCGTGAGAAGATCTATCCCCCAAAATTGGACTCAATGCCGTTGTAAAATAATACAGATGGTAGGAAGCGATAACTCTCTAGTAGACATGTAGGTGCGGAACTTGATATACTATCGCGTATGCAGCGCTCGGAATACATGGTCGCAAGAGCTTCTCCTTTTTGGTATAATGCGCATGCATAGCTACGTCGTAGGGATTTCCATCCACTGCGAACAGCGATTGTGCGCATCCAGCACTTACGCAGCCAGTAGCAGCAGATCGCTTGTGCACAGGTTACATTCGCTCAACTGATCAAGTTGAACAGATGGGACACAGCTCGCACTTGCTCAATGAATAACGCCAGGCCAATCATTTACATGTATCAACAACTCTACGGAATGCCCATCATCCAGAGCGTTCCTTTTATCATACTGTACCGAGGAGGATGCTGTTGTGTCTGTCAATACGACCTTAACCGGGACCGAAATTCGTGCGCGTTACCTTGATTTCTTTGCAAGCAAGGGCCATACCAGGGTGCCCAGCTCATCTCTTGTGCCGCGCAACGATCCAACTGTGCTGCTAACTACTGCGGGCATGCAGCAGATGATCCCCTATTTTCTGGGGAGAGAGACGCCACCCGCCTCACGTCTAACCTCGGCCCAGAAATGCTTCCGCACCACAGATATCGATAAAGTTGGGAATCAGCGTTCGCTGACCTTCTTTGAGATGCTTGGCAATTTTTCAGTTGGCGATTATTTTAAACGCGATGCCATTAGCTATGCCTGGGAGTTCCTGACACAGGTTGTTAAGCTCCCACCCGACCGCTTACATCCAACGGTCCACCCGGAGGATGATGAGGCTCCCGCTTATTGGCGTGAGATCGCTGGCTTTGCCGATGAGGCAATTGTACGGTTAGATGAGAACTGGTGGGGACCTCCAGGAGCCTCGGGCCCCTGTGGTCCTGACTCCGAAATCTATTATGATCGTGGGAGCCAGTATGGGTGTGGTGAGGCTGATTGCAAACCTGGCTGCGACTGCGAACGCTTCCTGGAGATCTGGAATCTGGTCTTCATGCAGTATTATCAGGATCTCGATGGGACGCGCACTCCGCTACCTCGCCGGAATATCGATACTGGTCTGGGACTTGAACGCCTGACTATGCTCCTTCAGGGCAAAGAATCGGTCTTTGAGATTGATCTTTATCGTGGTATTGTCGATCACTTTGCAACGCTTGCACAGACGAGCTATGGCAAAGATGCAAAAACAGATGCCTCATTACGCGTCATCGCTGATCACGGACGGGCTCTGGTCTTCCTGGCCGCCGATGGCGTCCTTCCCAGTAATGAGGGACGCGGCTATATCTTCCGCCGCATTCTGCGTCGTGCAGTCCGTCACGGCAAACTGCTTGGCCTGGATAAACCTTTCCTGGCAGAGGCCGCTACGACGGTGATTAAGCTCATGGGCGACTACTATACCGAGCTCCGTACCCAGCAGGAACGCATCATTGAGATCCTCAGCATGGAGGAGCAAAAATTTAGTCAGACGCTGAGCACAGGTCTCTCTCTGCTCAATGAACTGCTGGATCAGCTCAGACAGAAGCAGCAGACGGTCATCCCTGGCGAGGACGTCTTTAAGCTCTATGATACTCACGGTTTTCCTGTTGAGTTAACCCAGGAGATTGCCTCGGAACAGGGCTTTAGCATCGATACGGCTGGCTTTGAACAATCTATGCAACGTCAACAGGAGCGCAGCCGCGCCGCCAGCAGTTTTGTGCAGGCCACCGACGAACGAGCCCTGGATCAGATTCTGAAACAGCATGGTACGACGGAGTTTACTGGCTATCAGGGCATTACCGATAGCAGTAAAGTTATTGCTCTCGTCGTAGATGGTGAAGAAGTAGAGAGCATTAGTGCCCCTCAACAGGCACTGGTCATTCTTAATCGTACTCCGTTCTATGCTGAAAGTGGTGGCCAGATCGGCGATCGCGGCGATCTCACTTCACCGCTCGGCACGTTTCATGTTCAGGATACCCGCCGTCCGCTCAAAGGGCTGATCGTTCATTATGGGGCTATGAGCGAAGGGCATCTGCGGGTTGGCGAGAATGTCCAGGCCGATGTTGTCGAACAGCGCCGCGAAGATACCATGCGCAACCATAGCGCAACACATCTTCTCCATAAAGCTCTTCGCGATCTGCTCGGGACACAGGTAGAACAGCGCGGCTCGCTCGTAGAGCCGGAACGATTGCGCTTCGACTTTACCAGTCCACATGCACTCACCAGCTCAGATATCGCTCATATTGATGAGCAGGTCAACCGCTGGATTCGCGCCAATTATCCAGTTGAGACCAACATTATGCCCATTAAGGATGCTATGTCCACTGGCGCTATGGCTCTCTTTGGCGAAAAATATGATGATCTGGTTCGCGTGGTCTCGATGGGACAGAGTATCGAGCTGTGCGGTGGGACCCACTGCCGCTCAACCGGACAGATTGGGCTCTATCTCACCATTCAAGAGACCAGTAGCGCTGCTGGTATTCGCCGCATTGAAGCCCTCACTGGCCGGGCCGCTGAGGCCTACTTACGGAGACGTAGCGCCACTGTGGATTCTATCGCCAGTATCTTACAGGTTCAATCAGATCAGGTGGAGAGTCGTGTCGAGCAGCTCAACCAGGAGCTAGCAGCAGCAAAACGCCAGATTGCTCAGTTTCAGCGTGCCGATGCCCTCCGTCAGGCCGAAACTATCGTACAGCAGAGTAAGGAGGTCTCTGGCATCCCTGTGGTCGCGGCTAGCGTCTCCGTACCCGATGATAAAGTCCTGCGTGAAATGGGTGAGATGGTCCGCACCAAACTTAAGCAGCCCGGCGTTGTGGTACTGGCAAGCGATCTCGGTGAGCGCATTGCCCTCCAGGTAACTATCGATCCTGCACTCACGAAACGTGGCCTCCATGCCGGTAAGATTGCTGGCTCAATCGGTAGCCATCTCGGTGGCAAGGGCGGTGGACGGCCAGAAATTGCCCAGGGCGGTGGCAAAAATAAAGCCGCCCTGGGGTCAGCATTGGAACTTGTAGCAACACTGGTACGTGATACCATCAAATAAGCTGGACGGCGAGGGTGCTTTGTTGCGCTTTATTGCGCTTTATTGTATAAAGACAGAACCCTCGCCCGCCAGGGCCAACTGGCTCTGGCGCGTTCCTAGGATAGCAGTAAGTGGAGCAATAGATTCGGAACGAACACATGAAAGATCTCTTGCAGCGTCTGCGAAGCCTCGTATGGGGAAGACCGGGAGCTAACGAATACTACCCTTCTGACCTGGATGGCGGGGATGAGGATGAATATGGATACGGAGACGAGGGCGAGGACGAGGATGAAGATAATCTACCGTCAGAAGAAAATGGACAACGTCAGCTCTTCACTGCGCTTGATATCGGTACGGCTTTTGCCAAAGCGATGATCATTGAGGTGCATGGTGACCATGCAGAGGTATTGGGAGTAGGACGCCATCCGCAAAGTTATGCACATATGGCAGATGGCATTGTCACTGATATTCCCGGCGTCATTGCTAACTGTAATGAAGCCCTCCTCAAAGCCGAAAAAGCTGCCGGCGGCATTATTGCGCCCTCAGCCGTGATCGGTATCGCTGGGGAGCTGGTCAAAGGCAGTTCGACGACTGTCAGCAAACAACGACAACAACCAACGAAACAAATTACAGCCGAAGAGCTTGAAGGCTTGATCACTTCGGGCCAACAACGGCTCTTAAAACTTGCAAAGGAACGCATCGCCGCTGAAACAGGCTATAATAATATTGATGTTCGCCTGACCAATACGGCTGTGATCTCTGTCCGTATCGATGGACAGCTGGTCTCTAATCCGATTGGGTTCCGAGGCCGCCATTTTGCGCTTACGCTTTTCAGTGCCTTCGCTCCCCTGACCCAATTGGGTGCACTCGAAACGGTAGCGCAGGGACTCGATCTGACCCTGGTGACGATTGTTGTGGAACCCTACGCTCTGGCACGTTGTCTAAGCTCAAATGCCAGCGCCGATAGTGGGGCCATCTTTATCGATATCGGCGGCGGCACTACCGATATCGCTCTCGTACGACAGGGTGGCATTGAAGAGACACGCATGTTCGCCCTGGGCGGGCGAACGTTCACCAGACGGATCGCTACCAGTAAAGGTATCTCCATCAAAGATGCAGAACGCTTAAAAATAAGTTATAGTAATGGAGAGATTAAAGGAGGGGCTCGCGACGAGATCCAGGCCATTCTGGCATCGGAATGTCGAACCTGGATGGATAGCGTAGAATTATTAATCGATGAATTGTCTAAAGGTGAGCTCTTGCCCCCCGCCATCTATATCGTTGGTGGTGGTTCGGCTCTCCCCGATATTCGTGAACATCTGGAGAGTTTTCCCTGGACGGATCGACTTCCTTTCTCTCGAGCACCCATCATCCGTACGGTCCAGCCTGAAATGGTCGGCAGTATTATCGATGAAGAGGGGATGCTTGTCGATGTGCAGGATATTACTCCGATGGCTCTGGCCTATCAGGCAGTAGAGCTGCAAAACGAAAACAATATCCTTGAAAGGGCTCTCGATCGCGTTATTGCTACTATGCATATCTAACCTGGCATATCTAACTTAACATTGCTTTTTACGTAGATAGTTATGTTATCTCTAACACGCTACCTTAATACTAATTTTAAGCCTAAACTTACTCTAGTAAGCTTGCTACTTGTATATGGGGGTGAAAGGGCTCATGAGTGATGAGCAAACAATCTATATTAGCCCTGACGATGATTTAACTACTGTGCGTGAACGCCTGGAAAAGATCTCATCTCGCGGCGTTACACTTGTTATACCATTACAGACACAGCTACGGAGCCATGTCGCCTGGAAGTTGCTTTATGCCCGGGCTCGCGAACTGGGTAAGGATGTCCTGATCGTAAGCTCTGATCCCCAGGTACGCTCGGTAGCTCATGCTGTCAAATTTAAGGTTGCTCATTCGCTAGAATCGACGACGGCTGGCAAGTCACGTCCAGCCAGTCGAGCAACACGACCACCCCATGCTGGTGGTCCTCGTAGTAAACCATTATCTGGACGCGCAACCCCTCCTCGTGGCCCTCAGGATGCTCGAGGTGTGAAAAGTACGCGGAACCGCCAACCAGAGCCACAGAGCGACTGGTATCCCACCGAAACTCCTTCAGGCTCTGAAGAGCCTGGGCAGCATTATGCCTCTTCTCCAACGTATGACACCGAACGTCAGTTTAGTCAAGGCTATGATTTTCAGATCTCTTCTTCACCCTCAATCCGCCCTCTCTCGTCTGAACAGATTGAGGAACCCGATCTGCTGCTCGAGGATTATACACAGGCCCAGGATATTCTTCAAGCAGCCAGTGGTAGTATGAAGGTCCCTAAAACGCCAACCAGTACACCTGAAGGCTTCGTTGAGGAGAAGGGGTCAGGAATTCCTCACTCTATTTTGCCGATTCCCAGTATCTCAAATGATCCATTTGATTATATGGCTGATGAACAGCCAGCCATCCAGGGAGAACAACGTGGCTCAGCTTCTATAGAGGGGTTTGATACCGTCGAACACGTCATTGAAGAGGTTCCCGATCTTCCCATCCATCTTCAAGAGAGTGGTATTGAGTTTCAGGGCGAGGATGGGCATTTTTCGGCACCGCCTCCTTCTGGAGAGAATGCCTGGAGCGAACCGATTCCTGAGGCCGAAGAGGATGAGGAGCCCGGCATTCGTCATATACGACCGTTACGCGGTCGTAGTGCCCGTCGTGGCGGTTATACGCCACCAGCCAGATCTGATGCGCCCAGGGCACCGCAAAAACCTGCGGTTCCTCAGACGCCTCTCTCTCAACAGGAAATACCCGTAGAGATTGATGATTTTCCAACACGTATGCAGCCGCCAGCCGCCGCCGCACGACCTCCTGCTGGTCCGCGCCCGGCGCAGCCTAAACCACCATCTCAATCTATTTCAGGGCAGCTCGTGCCACCTTCTCAGATGCGCTCAGGACCTCTGATACCTTCTTCACGGCGCTCTGGGCAATTAAAACCTGCCGAACAGCCCAGGCCAGCTCAAATACGCCCTTCCGGGAAGTTACCACCGAAACGTTCTACTCTGCCATTAGATCCTCGGACTGCGGCGGCTTTGAACAATCAACGACCTGCTGCCCGCCATATTCCACCACCAGCTCCCAGGAAGAGGCGTCCAGTCAGACAGAGCTCCAATAGACGCATCGTCTTTCCAATTCTTGCAGTCGCGATTATTCTGTTGATCGCTGTGGCTGTACTGGCCTATTATGGCCCATCCAGCACCGTCAATCTCACCGTCTCGGCCCGCGATTATTCCCACGATGTCAGCTTACTTGCCAGTACCAAAAATCCAGCCAATGCACTCCCAACACAATTGCTTAGCAAAGATTTTACGAAAGACGGGACAGCCGCTGCCACAGGCAGCAAACAGATCGATCGAGCCATCGCTCATGGGTATGTCTGCTTCTCAAACGCAAGCAATACAACTGTCCATATTCCTTCAGCACTTATTCTTACAACAGCTAATGGAACCCAATTTCAGACACAGGAGGATACGGTTATCCTTCCTAACTATACCTGTGGAGCCGACGATCCCTATAAGATTCAGATTCAGGCCGTCAAACCTGGTGAAGCGGGCAATGTTGGAGCAGGGACCATTACGATTATTCCAGATGACAGTCTGAACGCCATCGCCCGTAGCCAGAACTCGCCAACAGCGGCTAAAGATCTAAAGATTACGGTAAATAATGAAAAGGCGATTACTGGCGGTGGAGTGCAACCCGTCCCAGCCGTCTCTGCTCAGGATCTCGATAAGGCCAAAAGTGATCTGCATGCACAGCTACAGGCCAGTATTGATGCCTGGACCAAACAGGTCGCTGCCAATGGCCTGATAGGGACGCCTGTGACCACCGATACCTTAACAACAGCACCTAAAGAAGGGGATATTGAAGAGAGCGGGAGCTTTCCTGTCACGTTGACGATCCATACAAACGTTCTCTATGTCACAACCAGAGATCTGCAACAGGCGGCTGTTCAACAGTTAAACACTGCCATCCATGCGGATAAGGCCTATACAAATTATTCGGTCTTTGCGGACCCCAAATCGCCCGTGAAAATTGATCAGTTGCAGACAGCTAATGCGGATACAACCTCGATGACGCTGAAGTTTCACGCAACGTCAAAAGCTGTTCCATCTATCACTGCTGATGATATCAAGCATCGCATCGCTGGACATTCGTTTACTGATGCACGCGCAATCCTTCATGAGGCGATCCCAGATCTTCAGCAGATCTCGATCCAATCGAATCCAGCTTTTGTCTCATGGGTTGTCTATCCCCACGAGCATATCACTGTCACGATTCAGGCCGGTACCGCGCCAAAGAAATAGAGCACAAAGCAAGCGCACAGCAAGCCTGAAAGCACGATGCCGATCTAAGACGTAAAGTCCTCTAGATCGGCATTCTTCGTTTGAGTCCTATCGGAAGTAACGCAGACGGTCCCAGATCCGTAAGATAAGGAGAAAGGCAAAAGCTTTGGAGAACTGCTTCAAACAAGTCTGTCCGCCTTCATAAAGAGAAGCTCATACATCTGTATGGCGCAAACAGGGTGCTTACGCAACAACAGCCATAAAATGCTAACACAATAGGCCGAAACTGGACAGAATAAAGCAAGCTCCGATACAATGGGAAGGATAATGGCGTACAAAATGCCTTCCGCACGTCCAACACTCCTGAGAGGGGCGGTAAGAAGGCAATAGAGCGGGAAAAGTGATCATGGCTCGATTGATGGCATTGGATGTTGGAGAGGCTCGCATAGGTGTAGCGGTCTGTGATACCAGAGGATTTTTGGCCTCCCCTTATACGACGATCTACGTCACCCGCAACGAACAGCTGCTATTTGAAACTATTCAACAGCTCAGTATAGAGACAGAAGCCGAAGGTCTGATCGTTGGCCTCCCTATTAGCCTGGATGGACAGATCCACGGTCAGGGGCAGCGCATTCAGGCCTTCGTTGAACGCTTACGACCTTTCCTTTCTCTGCCCATTTCGTTTTGGGATGAGCGCCTTTCCACAGTTGAAGCACAGCGTCTACTTGCACAACGCGGTCAGGATGATGGGGGCAAGCGACAGGGGCGCGTTGGCCGCCAGCAGACCCAGAAAAAACGACGCCGTAAAAAGCCCGGCCAGGAGATTGATGCCCTGGCAGCGGCTGTTATCCTCCAGGATTATCTGGATCATCTGGGGAATAAAACCGAGGAAAATTTATGAGACGACGATCACTCACTGCTTTTATCTCAGTTCTTTTAGTTGCGGTGATTATTTTTATAGGAGTCTCCTGGCTCTGGAACTCTGTCAGCGATGTTTTTCAGCCTGCCAGCTCCAGCTCAAATAAACCGGTCACTGTGGTGATTAATAAAAATGAGACGACAGCTGAGATTGCAGATGATCTCTATAATAAAGGACTGATTCGCAATGCTCTGGCCTTCCGCCTCTGGGCACGTGTGAAGGGGCTAGATACCAAACTAGAACCAGGCATCTATAAGAATATTACTCCAGGTATGACGATTAGCGATATTACGGATCAGTTCCTCAATGCTCGCCCTGAAGCTGCTCGCGTGCTGGTAAAAGAAGGGTGGCGTCTGGAGCAGATTGCTAATGCCTTCGCAACTGCCAGTCCGCCTCTCGTCAAATTTAAAACAACCGATTTCTTGAACTATGCTCATCATAGCGATCAGTTCCCGGATGCCAATGATACTCCTATTCTGAAGATCCTTCCTGCCGATCAGAAAAGTATGGAGGGCCTGCTCTTTCCTGATACCTATGACGTACCAGTTGATGCCGACGCCACCAGTGTGCTGAAGCTTCTCCTCAATACGATGAATAGCCACATTCAGAAAGACAATTTAGTCCAGGCCGCTCAGCAACATCAGATGGACCCTTATCAATGGCTGACAATGGCCTCAATCGTGGAACGTGAGACCGCCAGTCCAGATTACCGCGATAATATCGCCAGTGTGTATTGGAATCGTCTGTATACCGATTTTGGCAAAGCACAGACTGCTGGTGGTGAGCTCCAGGCCGATCCGACTGTACAGTATGCCGCCGATACCGATCAGCCGCCAAAGGATGTTCAGGGCTACTGGTCGCCACTACAAGATAAGGGAGAGAATATCGCTCCAAAGAGCCCCTGGAATACCTATAAAATACAGGGTCTTCCACCAACGCCAATCTGTAGCCCGGGCGATGCGAGCCTGAGATCAGCTGCAAATCCTCCTTCCACAAAGTATGTCTACTTTGTCGCTGGCTCTGATGGAAAGACGCGGTTTGCAAAGACGCTCGATGAATTTAACAATCTTGTTAACAACAAAGGCTTAAACAATTAGGTGAGTTATACATGGATATAAAAACAATACAGACCATTTTCATCTCCCTTCTTCAGGGCTTGACGGAGCTGTTCCCGGTGAGTAGTCTGGGGCATACCGTCATTTTCCCTGGACTATTTGGCTGGGGGCACCTGCTCAATGATACGGGCTGCGGAGGCAAGAGCTGTTTCTTGCCTCTGGTGGTGGCTCTCCATCTGGGGACCAGCGCGGCTCTGATCCTCTATTTCTGGCGCGACTGGCTTGGCTTTGGCAAGACGATCGTTCAGGGTGTCATTGATGCCGATGTACGCCGTGGCACCGAAGCATGGGTCCCTGTCGCGGTGATTATCGCCTGCATTCCCGCTGGTCTGCTGGGCGTCTTCTTTGAGGAGAAGCTTAAGGAGATCTTTGCTTCGCCAATTCTGGCTGCTGGCTTCCTCGTCTGTAATGGCTCGTTTCTCTTTCTAGGTGAGGGACTACGCCGTCGCGCTGAAAATAAGATGGCCAAGCTCTCTCCGCAAGAGCGCGCTACCTATTTCCGACCCTTGAACTCTCTTACCTGGTGGGAGGCGCTGGCCGTCGGCTTCGCTCAAGCCTTTGCACTGATCCCCGGCTTCTCACGCTCAGGAATGACGATGGTTGGAGGCCTGGTTGTTCGTCTAACGCACGAGGATGCAGCTCGCTTCTCGTTCTTGATGGGGACGCCCGTTATCCTGGCTGCTGGCGTGCTGGAGGTGCCAAAGCTCTTTCACCAGAATATGTTTTCGCTCTTCCAGATCGTGCTGGGAATGATTATCTGTGGTGTTGCTGCATATTTTAGTACAAAGTTCCTCATGAAGTATTTTGAGAAAGGCCGGCTCGATCCCTTTGCCTATTATTGCTGGGGCTTTGGCCTGCTCTCTCTGATTATCTTCTGGACCGGCCTGCGCCCATATTAACCTTTTGTCTGGTTTTTGTTCTATTCTACTAGAACATGATGGCATACTCTTTAAATGCCAGGCCCCACCCTTCTCAGGCAACGAAGCGCTCTTAAAAAGGGCCATTCATTGCCTGACGAGGTAGGGCCTGGCATGTATGATGGCTATAGCGACCTGCTCTAAACACACACCATCGCTAGCCCAATACCTGTCCATTGATCTGCAGATATCCTCGCAAAAACTCTTCGCTGCTCAACGCTTTCTTTCCTTCGAGCTGCAACTGCCGAACAACTAATAATCCCGAGCCAGTGACTACCGTCAGGACACGATGACCTGCCTCTTCACGGAGACTTACGGTCCCTGGCACGGCTTCTTCTGCCATCTCGACGCTTAATGGATGCGCGGACAGGATCTTTAAAAGCTTCCCTTGCCAGTAGGTATACGTTCCGGGCCATGGCGTATAGGCACGCACTTTACGCGCCAGAACCGCCGCTGGAAGGTCCCAGCGCAACAGCCCCTGCTCTTTCTTCAGCATCCGCGTATGCGTAGCCCTCTGTTCATCCTGCGGCTCAGGGGTAATCTTGCCAGCAATCCACTCTGGCAAGATCTCAACCAGAGCGGTAGCGCCGATTTCGGCCAGTTTGATGGTCAGGCTGCCTGTGGTCTCATTCTCACTTAGAGGCAGGCTTTTTCGGCTGAGTACCGGCCCGGTATCAATACCTGCATCTAACAACATAATCGAGACGCCTGCATCTGCATCTCCTTGAAGGATCGCCTCTGAAATAGGATCGGCACCACGATACTTCGGCAGCAGTGAGGCATGGATATTAAGCGTACCATAGCGAGGCATATCTAACACAGCCTGTGGCAGAATCTGACCAAATGCCGCTACCACAAACAGATCCGCTTGATACTCAGCCAGTCTGGCCTGATGCTCGGCCTTCTTTAATGATCCCGGCTGCCAGACAGGAATAGCATGGGTGAGTGCAGTCTGCTTCACTGGAGAGAAAGCGACCTCCCGGCCACGGCCCGATGGTTTGTCTGGTCGGGTAATCACAGCCACGATCTCTAAACCCTCGGGTAACAATGCGCCGGGGGCCGATTTCTCGATCAGAGCAGTCAATGCAGGAACAGCAAAATAGGGTGTCCCCATATAGATGACACGAAGCATAAGTATCCCTCTCTACACATTTATAGTGATAAGTGGCATGGGCTTCACAGTTTTCTACCTTATATCTTCTTATTTTACACTCTAGCGACTCTCTCGTTCCTCTGCTCCCATTCGTCCTGTTCTCTGGCCAATACGAACCTGACATGAACAGAAACAGGAGAAGGCACAAACAGCAATGAGTGCGCCATTCATAGTAGCACATTCGGATAAATTTCGCTGCAAATAGGCTCAAGTAGTATGTTATACTTGCATCTAGTATGCACAAAGGAAGGAGTCTGTTCTATGCAGTGGGGAGATGTATCCAGGCCGCAGGAGCGCCCAGTAAGCAGCCCTGCACACACACTTTCAGCACAGACAGCACAGACAGGATACTCAGTTGACACCAACATCAGGAACCAATCCCATGAACAACGCCGATCTACGACTGCCTTTGGGGTCACTTCCCTGACTCCGCCACCCACTGATCCACAGACGACCATGCAACGTACTGACGAGGTCAATACGATTCAACGCATGCTCCGCGAGGCCCAGACCAGTGCCGTCTTTCTGACGGGCCATCCTGGGGTAGGCAAGTCGACCCTGGCCGCGCTTCTCTATCATCGACTCTTACTCGCGAAAAAACAGGGGCTTGCCGCCCCTCACCATCTGGTCTGGCTCACACTCGGCACCTACTCAACCCTCCCTGATATTATTGCCGCGATTCTCTCTGAGGTGCAGATGGATGATCCTGGACTTTTTATGCTCAAACCCGAGCAACAGATCTCTACGCTCTTACGTGCACTGAGGCGCAGTCAGGAGCAGATATTTGTCTTTATTGATCAGTTTGAACTGCTGCTCTATCCTGAGACAAATCAAGGGGTTGCCGGTCGTGGAGTACTCCCAGCCTTTCTTGAGATGTTACAGACGGATCTGGGACATAGCCGCATCATTATGACCAGTTATAGCTCTCCGTTCGAAAATCAAGATCTCCCCGAGAATCGTGTGCGTAGCTATCTGGTCTCACGCATCAGCCTTCCTGAAGGCATTGCGTTATTGCAGCTCCGAGGGATGCAGGGCTCGCCTGATGAGATCTCGTCGGTCTGGCGCCGCTGTATGGGGCAGGCCTATGCCATGGTTCTGTTTAGCGCTCTCCTTCATCTTAGCGGCATCTCGCTGAGCTATGTGCTTACTTCCTCTGACTATCAGCCTATGTGGGCCGGCGATGTCACTGCGAATCTCATTGGTGGCGTCTATAGCTTCCTCAATCCTGTTCAGCGTGCAATTCTCCATGTTCTCAGCCTGTTCCATGAGCCAACGCCCATGGATGGTATTGTGATGACTATTACTGGCAAACCTAAACAACAGGCGTATAGCGAGAATCAGGCTGTCCGCGCGTTTGAGCAGGAGCTTCATCGACTGGTTAATGCTGGCCTCATCCAGACAGTTCTGGATGCCTGGGGACAGGTTCGCTTTACATTGCATCCACTCCTTCGTCAGTTTGTGCTGGAGCATTTCCTCGAAGATGGTACAAAGCCGCCGTCGTCATCCAGCCCCGATCATGCAGCTCAAGATCCGCAAAAAATCGCTCTGGCCGCTGGTCATACTCAGGTCGCTGCTTACTATCGCCATGCCATTCAGGAGTTCTGCCCTCCAAGGGGCAGGCGCAAAGGTCTGCAAGATGTTGTCCCTATCATTGAGGCCATCCGCCATCTCTGTCAGGGTTGGCGCTGGCAACGTGCATGTGAGCTCCTCTTTACCGAGCAGATTCATGAGACGCTGGTTCAGTGGGGAGCATGGAATACGCTCATCGGACTGTATACAGCTATGCTGCCTCCCTTTGGCGTGCTGAAACCGCATGATGAGGGGCTGGTCAATAGCCAGGTGGCTATGCTGTATGGCCGCATTGGAGAACCACAGCAAAGCAGATTATACTTTGAGCAGGCTCTCTCGATTCAGAGGAGTATCCCTGATCATCAGGGCGAGGCGACGACTCTTACCAATCAAGGCGAACTGTTACGCATCCAGGGCGACCTCAATCAGGCCAGTACTCTCTTCAAGCAGGCTCTCGCTATCAATGATCAATATCCCGATCTGACACTGCGCAGCGTCCTCTTACATAATATGGGGCTGCTAGAGCAGCAGATGCGCAGACATGCAGAGGCACTCAATCATTATATTGAGGCTCTGACCTTAGCTCACCATCTCAATAAACAACCCTATATTGCGATGATCCTGACCAATATGGGGATGCTCCTCTATGAGCAGAAGCAACAGAAGGAGGCCATTGCACTCCTGCTAACGGCATTACAGCTACGGCAGACGTTAAACGATCCAACTGCGCCTATGCTGGAACGTTTCCTGGTCGCAATTGAACAAAAATTGGGGAGCGAGCAGTATCAGAAACTTTGTACAGAGGCAATGAAGATGCAGCCAGAGGTCTTTGCTCGCTTTGCACCGCTTAAAGCTCCCATGTAGCCATGTAGCGTGGGATCTGAATGAGATCCAGAGATCGCCCGGGTATGATAAGCGTTTCTTAGAAATATGATATGCTACAGAATAGAAAGTTGATAGTACAGAATCGATAGACAGAGTCTGATACACACAAAGGTTCTTTAACTTACGCACTTATAGCGCTGAAAGAGAGTCATTCCAACCATGTCCACCACTACATCCCCTATCGCACAGCAAGAGCAGACACTAACTCCAGACCAGCAGCCCTCTGCTCGCTGGTTCCTGATTCTGACGGTCTTTGTGGCTGGAGCGGTCTCGCTGGCGATAGAGATGGCCGCTTCTCGTCTGCTGGCTCCCTTTTTCGGTACCTCGCTCTTTGTGTGGTCCAACATTATCGGCCTGATCCTGCTCTATCTAACGGTAGGCTATTATGCTGGTGGACGCTTCTCTGATCGCTTCCCACGCCCGGCTTTGTTCTATGGCATTACCATTGTTGCATCTCTTTTTACCAGTCTGATCCCACTGATCTCCGATCCCGTCCTCAACTGGTCGCTGAGAACGGTGGGAACCAGCCAGCCATTGGGAATTTTCTATGGGTCGCTGGTCGCTGTCATTCTCCTCTTTGCAATTCCTAATATCCTGCTGGGCTGTATCTCCCCGTTTGCCATCCGCTTGCGTGTGCAACAAGTTGGCAGTGCAGGACGAACGGCGGGGCTGCTCTATGCGATCTCCACTGCTGGTAGCCTGGCTGGAACCTTTCTGCCAGTCCTCTATACCATGCCCACCTTCGGTACGACCCTGACATTTCATATTTTTGCTGCGGCTCTGCTACTGATCTCGCTGCTCGGACTGCTGGTGACACGCACAACAAAACAATAACGTTACGAGGGCAACCATCGGCATGCATGCAATGTGATATACTGACCATAATTCCATCTGTGTCTCCACTCCTGTTTCAGAAAGGAAAATTCTAAATAGATGAGTAATCAGCAGGGCTTACCCCCCAATTACTTCTATCATCAATTACCTAATGGGATCGAACTGGTCGGTCAATATATGCCCAGCCTGAGCTCGATCAGCTTTGGGTTCCAACTAGATGCTGCCGTTGTCCATGAGCCAGAGGAGAAACAAGGGCTCGCTCACCTCTTTGAATATATGCTCTTCCAGGGCACTAAACGCAAAGATGCTCGAGCGCTCAATGAGGCCTTTGAATCGCTTGGAGCACGCAAGGGCGCCAGCACCAGTCTGGAAACAGCGATGGTCTGGGCACAGATCGTTCATACGAAATTTGATGCCACGCTCGATCTTCTCCACGAAGTTCTGCTGACACCAACGTTTCCTAACGATGAGCTCGATCAGATGCGCAACCTGATCTTACAAGAGATTCGACGCCGCGATGATGAGCCCATGAGCCGCATTTTTGAACTGGTTCGCGATGATTTCTATAAGGGAACGCCCCTCAGCCGTCCGCTCTTAGGCACTGACGCCAGTGTCCGCCAGCTCCAACGGCAGGATCTTCGTGAATTTTGGCAGGCGCGCTATCAGCCCAAAAATACGCTATTTTCGATTGCCGGAAAGTTTGATTGGGATCATGTGGTTGAGAAGCTGCAAGGGCTCTTTGGCAATTGGGAAGGCTCATCACCAGCAACACCAGCCATCAATCCGACCCCAACGACCAGCATTAACCTTGAGCATCAAGAGGGCAAACAGGAGCATCTGGCTCTGATGTTCCCTTTCCCAAGCTATACCGATCCCGAGTATTATGCGGCGATGGTGATCGCTGAGGTACTGGGCGGCAATATGGCCTCACGCTTGTTTGTCGAGGTGCGCGAGAAGCGTGGTCTGGTCTATGGCGTCTCCGCTGGCCTGGCTGGCAATAAACATATTGGAGCGATGCGCGTCTATGCTGGCACAACTCCAGAACAAGGTCACGAGTGTCTGGAAGTTATCATCAATGAGCTACGCAAGCTGGAGAAAGATGGCATTACCAACGATGAGCTTGAACGTGCCAAAGTACAGTTGAAGAGCGAGAATATTATGCGCAGCGAGGGCTCTGGCTCCCGCATGAGTGCTCTGGCTCGCTCCTGGTGGTATGAACGCAAGCTCCGCACCGTTCACGAAGTGAAAGAGGCCATCGATGCAGTCACTCAGGAGCAGGTGCTGGAGGTTCTCCATCGCTACTCTCCCGTCAATCCTCTGACTGTGGCCGCTATCGGCCCCCTGACTCAGGAAGCTCTGGTGGGCGAGACGCTCTCGGTACAATAATCACGTCAATCTACAAGAAGAGGTGTCAGTGGGCAATGGCTACTGACACCTCTTCTTGTGATGGTATACCATTTAAAGCATTATTTTTTAAACTATTATTTCAGGAACAGAGCTAGCCAGCAGATAGGCCACTACATCTACAACAATCAGAGCCCCCCAGACGAACATAGCCCCATCGGGATCTTTTGCATTAATAATAATTATCACAAACGCAAAGATGGCAAGGACCGATGTGATACAGGCGATAGCACTATACATCATCCTTCGCACCCTCTTCAATCGGCGCGAGACCATCCACACGATCCCGGCAAAAAAAATGTTCAAAGCCAGACTATGCACAATCATTGTAGGGAAGTCATTACTGGGTGACTCGAGCACATAAGTGCATGAGATGAATAGTAATACGATCTGACAGACAACATTGAACAGACTGTGTCTTCGCTGCCACTTATCTGGAGAGCGTACTTTTCCAGATAGAGTACTCTCAGAAAAGGCTGATCGATACGCTTCTTCCTGCTTATAGATATGCTGTGGTTCCATCATCACCTCATTACTCAAGATATTACATTTATAATTTTAAATATAATATTGATGCCTGTCAACAGAAATTCAAGCTATATATACTTTGCCATAAATATGAATAAAATCTCCCGAAAAACAAAGATGAGGCCCAATTCATTATTTTTGATCAATGCTATTCTTAATAACATCTCTATCAGCATCCAATTCAGCAATAGAAATGAGGATGTTGCAGATAGCGAAAGCTGGAGACATGACTTTCTGCCTGCTCGCTTGTCCCTACGCTGAGTTCGGGATAAGATAAAGTCAACAGTTTCCATCACAAACAACGGCAGGTCTGTATCACAACATCCCCTTTTTCCAGGCATGCGGTGAGCAGGTACATTGGCAGAATAGAAAGAGACAGGTTAGATGATTCAAGATGACGTACTGATCAACGATTGGCATGCCC
This sequence comes from Tengunoibacter tsumagoiensis, assembly GCF_003967535.1. GTDB lineage: Bacteria > Chloroflexota > Ktedonobacteria > Ktedonobacterales > Ktedonobacteraceae > Tengunoibacter > Tengunoibacter tsumagoiensis. Next base: position 105,805 of record NZ_BIFR01000001.1, read on the forward strand.
TCGCACGCTCCTCGGATGTTGTGCCAGAAAAACCCGTGGCAGCTCGACTGCTTGGTGAGGATCTGGTGCTCTGGCGAAGCAAGGATGGTACGATCCATGCCTGGCGCGATCTCTGCATCCATCGTGGAGCAAAGCTCTCGCTGGGCAAGACAAATGGGACGACGTTATCGTGTCCCTACCATGGCTGGGTCTATGACACCGAGGGACGTTGTGTGCGCTTTCCGGCCCACCCCGAGCAGTGCCCGCCCGCTAAAGCACAGGCCAGGGTCTTCCGGGCTCGCGAGCGCTATGATACGATCTGGGTCTCGCTGGGACAGCCAGAGCAGGATATCCCCCCCTTCGCTGAGTGGGACGACCCTGATTTCAAGGCGGTCGTCTGTGGACCCTATACAGTCCGTGCAGGTGGACCACGCCTCATCGAGAACTTCCTCGATGTAGCCCACTTCCCTTTTGTCCATACAGGCAGTCTGGGCGATCTCGAACATACCACTCTCTCCGATTATACGGTTGAGGTCACCGCTGAGGAGGTTGTGGCGAATGATATCACTGTCTGGCAACCTGATCCGCTTGGCGTTGGACACGGAGCCTACATGCACTATGTCTACAAGGTGCTGCGACCCCTGACGGCCTATCTGGCGAAACAGGCTGACGATACCTCCGGGCTGGCCCTGCTCTTCACCATCACGCCTGTCGATGTCGACCATTCTCTGGTCTGGACCTATGAGGCAACGACAACCCTTGAGGAGTCCGACGAGGAGATCATCAAGTTTCAAGAGAGCATTCTCTTCCAGGATATTCCCGTTGTGGAGTCTCAGCGACCTGAGCTCTTGCCTCTAGACCTTCAGGCCGAGCTTCACCTGCGCTCAGATCGGCTCTCTATCGCCTATCGCCGCTGGCTGCGCGAAAAGGGCGTCACCTTTGGCACTGCATAATCTACCGTATTGATCGGGAGAATGGACGACCATTGTGGTGTGTAATCAAGAGAGCAAGAAGAGATCCTCACAAGTTACTCTTCTTGCTCTCTTGATTACACATACAATGCGTACCTATCAATACACACAGACCGCAATGATAGCCGTACTAACCATGATAGCTAATGCGATAGATGATACCGGCTCCATCGTCGCTGACATAGAGTGACCCATCAGGCCCTACGGCCAGGCCCACGGGTCGACCATGCTGAGCCATTTTGCTATCTAACCAGCCAGTCGCAAAATCTTGAACCTGTCCGCTGACCTCACCCTGCGCATTGAGTGGCACAAAGACGACTTTATAGCCCGTTGGGACGCTGCGATTCCACGATCCATGGAAGGCGATAAACATGCCTTGATAGCTGTTGGGGAACTGCTTTGCAGTATAAAAGGCCAGCCCCAATGGTGCTGAGTGAGCCTGCATCTTCACAACCGGCTTGATGATGCCAGTACAATCACCTGCATGCCCATAATCAGGATCAATGAGCTCGCCTGCATGACAGCGAGGCCAGCCATAATCTCCGCCACTTTGCAGAGCGTAGACCGTCTCAGGTGGAATGTTATCGCCCAATAGATCCCGTCCATTGTTCGTTGCCCAGACCTGCTGCTTCCAGGGATTCGTTGCCAGACCAACGGCATTACGTAGCCCTTTCGCGTATAAATGACCACCTGTTCCATCCAGGTTATACTGCCAGACGGTTGCACGTTGCTCATTCGTCTCAATGCAGACATTGCAGGTAGAACCAATCGAGACATAGAGCATCTTATCCGGGCCGACCAGCACCGTTCGCGTCACATGATTGCCTCCCGTGGGCAGATTAGACACAATAACCTGTTTGTTGGTCATGTGATAATGCTGATCCAGCGTCAGACGGCTCACCTGAGAAGCTTCTCCAACATACAGCTCTCCATCATTGAAAGAGAGGCTGGTTGGATCGTTTAAACCACTGGCAACTACCACTTTTTCGCCAGGTGAGCCTGCATGTTGAGAAGCAGGGAAAGCGAGAATGGAGCCTGTTCCGCGCTCTGCCGCAAATAACGTCCCATCTGGTCCAATGGTCAACATACGAGGACTGGTCAGACCACTGGCAAACACCTCGGCTTGAAAACCTTTGGGCAGTTGAAGCAGGGTCGTACCCGCAGCATTAACTGGAACTTGAGCCCCTGTTACCTTGTAGCTAATGGCTGGCCACTGCTTGTAGAGTATGGCACCCGCAATAGCCAGCACCAGCACAATAGAGGACAGGATCAGCCACCATCGCCTCTGCCCCGACTTCTTCGGCTGCCCTTGAACTTTCTCCATTACGACCTCCTTCGTCTACCTTATAACGCTTCCTGATAACGATATACTTTTAGTAAGATTGACTAATAAAGAGTATAGAAAATACTTCCTGACGACAGCAACAAAACATTACCTATGAGCTCTCTTGACAGGCAATTCTGAACGTGTGACAATGCGAAGAAATTGCGCACTTAGCACTTAGCAATTGGTACATTGATATATTGGTAATCAGTATTGCCCGCAATGATTGTACAATTATTTGCACAACCAGACTTGCACAGTCATACTTGTACAGTCATGAATATAGAGAAAAGAAACAGTAATCAGAGCCCTCGCCTATATTGTCAACTATTGTCAACGGAGATAAGTAGTGCGAGCAGAGGAGCAAAAGGATGCCAGAGAGAAAATCACACCCCAGCTATGAGCAGGTCATGGCCATGATTAAAAACGAGCGAGTCCGCTTTATCAACCTGGAATTTACCGACGTGGTTGGTATGGCCAAATGTGTGACGATTCCAGTGGAACAGTTCGCCGATTGTGTGGAACATGGAAAGTGGTTTGATGGCTCTGCTTTAGAGGGCTTCGTTCGCGTGGCCGAAAGCGATATGTATCTGCATCCAGATATTGCAACGTTTGCGGTCCTCCCTGGCAAGGTTCGCCCCTCTTCATCACAACGCAAAGGCTCTAGCGATCTCTCATCCGATAGCGAGATCTTAGGGCGCGTGATCTGTGATGTCCGCACTCCCGATGGCGAGCGCTTCGATGGCGATCCCCGCGCCGCTCTTCAACAGGCAATTGAACAGGCTAATAATCTGGGCTTTACGTATCGCGTAGCCCCCGAGTTAGAGTTCTTCCTGCTCCGCTACGAGGATAAGACGCCTGTTCCACTTCCACATGATCGCGGAAGCTATTTTGATCTCTCAACCGACTTTGCCGTGACCGTTCGCAGTCAGATGGTGCAGGCTCTCCAACAGATGGGCATTAAGATTGAGGCCAGCCATCATGAAGTGGCTGAGGGTCAGCATGAGATTGATCTGGCAAGTGGCGATGTCCTCCAGATTGCTGATGGACTGATGACGGCTAAATATGTGATTAAGGCTATTGCAGCTCAGCATGGACTCTATGCAACCTTTCTCCCTAAACCCTTCTATGGTGTCAATGGCTCGGGTATGCATATCCATCAACAACTGATGAGCCTGGAGACGGGGAAAAACGCGTTTGTTGATGAGCATAATGAGTATAGTCTCTCAGATATCGGACGAGGCTTTATCGCCGGTCAGCTCGCCCACGCACGAGCTATGTGCGCACTCCTGGCCCCTCTGGTCAATTCTTATAAACGATTGGTTCGTGGCTATGAAGCACCGGTCTTTGTCAATTGGGGCCGGGTGAATCGTCAGGCGCTCATTCGCGTTCCACGATTAGGATCAGATCCCCACTCATCGATGCGGATCGAATTACGGGGCGCCGATGCCAGTTGCAATCCTCATCTTGCCCTGGCGGTAATGCTGCGGGCAGGACTCGATGGCATCGAGCGCAAGCTTACCCTCCCACCTGCCATGGACGAGAATATCTTCCTCCATGATGAAAGCGAACGCCTCCGCCCACGTGCTCAACTTCTGCCCGCAACCCTTCGCGAGGCATTGGATCTGATGAGCGACGATGCATTAATTCGCGATACACTGGGCGATTCAATCTATGAGGGCTTTATCGATGCCAAAAGCATTGAGTGGACCGATTATAGCCAGCAAGTCCACTCGTGGGAGGTCGAACGCTATCTCCCTGTTTTTTAGTATGCTGAGGCAGACATACCCGTACGCTGCTCGTGCATCAGCCAGACATAGCCATCTTCCAACGTAGGATCAGCAGGAATACCGTTCACCACACGCTGACCAATGACTCGATATTGTACGGTAGTCCCCATGTTCAATGTGGAGACTACCATGAGGTCGCCCTCTGGTTTTGGACCGCTGGTTGTTACAATCCAGACCTTACCGCGCGCCTCCTCTAGCATCTGTACAATCGTCCCCTGAAAGATAACCTGGCCGCTCTTCATTACTGCCAGGTTCTGACAGGTCTGTGCAATATCTTCAACAATATGAGTCGAAAGCAGCACAGTCCGATTGCCACCTAGATCTGAGAGGAGATTGCGAAAACGAATGCGCTCTTCAGGGTCTAATCCAGCTGTCGGCTCATCTACAATCAATAGCTGCGGATCATTCAGCAGGGCCTGCGCAATCCCAACCCGGCGCTTCATTCCCCCTGAAAAGGTCTTAATCTTACGGGACGCGACATTGCTTAACGCAACCATCTCTAATAACTCATCCACACGGTGCTTTCGCGCTTGCCGATTATCCAGTCCTTTGAGAATCCCCACATAGTCCAGAAATTCACGCGCACTGAGATCAGGATACATGCCTAGATCCTGTGGGAGATAGCCCAATATGCGCTTGATCTGCGCCATCCCCTGTGCAGTGGTACCATCAAAATGACCAACCTGAATAGTCCCACTGGTTGGATGAAGAATCCCCGCGAGAATACGCATAAACGTTGTCTTCCCGGCTCCATTTGGGCCCAGAAGACCGTACATTCCATTAGGAATCGTCAGGTCAATCCCTTTCAATGCCTCCACTTTACTACGATAGGTCTTCGCTAATCCCTGAATCTGAATCTGCATCTCGTTCCTTCTTTCTCATCGTTCTCATTTCATTTCATAGATTAGATCTCTACACATGGCAGCGCTATTGAAGAGCCCGGCGCAAACGGATATACCCTTCCAGAGCAAAAATGACCAGGATGGCAAGCGCAATCAACAGGAGGGTGCTCTCGATTGCTAATAATGGGGAGGAATGAATACCAGGATCACCATGCGGCCCCTTCGTATCTTCGTAACGCCCCAGATCATAGAATCCAAATGCAATATACAGGCCAGTCGGGGCTAAAATTGTTCGGCCCAGATTAAAGAGGTCTGCATGAAACCAGAGCGTATTCCAGAACCAGTAGCAAATGAACAAGAACTGATAGAGCGGCACCCACAGGACAGCAGGAACGGCAATCGAAAAAGCACCTGCAAACAATACTCCTGGCAACGCGATGACGATAAATGTTTCCAGGGCATACGGAATAAGGAGCCAGTTGTGTGAGACCGAAAGAGTGTAGCCAATCAGGCCCGAATAGACCAGGAACATTGGAATCAACGTTGCCAGCAGGCTCCCAATATATTTTCCAAACAGACGCGAGCGCAAAAACACGGGCATGGTGGTTAAAAGCTCATCAACATGTGTGCGCCGATCCCGTGTATAGCGATCAGCCAGTAAGGCACCTACACAGATGGGCAGAAATGTAGTCGCGTTAAAGGCCCAATGCGCAGCAACGGCCAGTAAAGGCATCTGGGCCAGCAATAATGGAACGGTTTTATCCAGCCGACTGGAGCCCTGACCATATTCAACCAGGATCAAAAGAGTAAAAATGAGAAATGTAATCCATAGCGAACGCCGACGCAGCTGCATCAGAAATTCATACCGTACTATCCCCAGAAAGAGGTGAAAGTGCTGTTTCATTCTTCAGTTGAACCTTTCAGTAAGCGCTCTGTGTTCTGTGACAGGAGCCAGGCTGCGATAAAAAACAGAAGGCTCAGGACTAACTGGTCCCAGCGCGTATTCCACCAGTAAAGCGTAAAATGAGTCTGTGAAACGTGCTCCAGAGGAAAGGTCAGCAGGGTCGATGGAAAAAGAAGAAATGGTCTCAGCCAGGGCACACTGGCAATGGTATCAACAAACAGGATGGCTACCAGCCAGATTCCACCCAGTAGAGCTCCACTGGCAGTCCGGCTCTGAATGATCAACGCCAGACAGAAGCCCAGGCTGAGAAAGAAGAGTAACGGGGCCAGCCAGAGCAATTGTAAGGTCGCCACCCGAGCCATAGGCGTCCAGCTCTGCTGAAAAGCTGGCAAAGGGAGTAATGTATTGAGTTCGATGCCAATCAGACAGCAACAGGCCAGGAGTGCGCTCCAGACGAAAATGATCCCCAGCCGTAAGCTATTCGTCGTACCATAGCTCCTGGGCATGGTTAATTGCAGTTCAATTGCTTTATCCTGAGAGAGCAATGAGGTCGCGACGATACCAGCCGAAAGGGGCAGAAACATCTCCAGGCCGGACAGCCAGGTTCGCGTTACACTCTGATGTAAAAAGTATTGGAGCAGCGTGAATAACACAACTATTCCCATTGCACACATCGGAACACCCACGATCACGCGCCAGCCTAATTTGAGCTCATACCATAAACGATCACGCAACATGATGAACCAGCACTCCTCTTATAATTCTTTAAAGCCCCTGATCTGACACGGCGCGATAGAAAACGCGACGACCAGACAGATGATCATCAGACAGAATTGCCATTGTGGTGCCATTATCAGCGGTATGATTGGCTCGTTGAGCCTCTGGGCCTGCACCAGACCATAGAGAAACATGCTTAGACAGGACCACCACGCCCCCACAAGGATTGTTAATACCAGAAGTACTGAGGCGATAAGGCAGAGAGGTTCCAGCCAGAGCTGCAAAATTCCCCAGAAACCTTGCTGATACAGCAGCGCAATCATAACTGAGGCCCCCGATGCTGCCAGGGTATTTAAACTCACGATGCCGAGAAAACGGCTAAAGAGGAGCAAACGGAGCGAAGTTGGGGTTGCCAGAGCAATCTCCATGCCTTCTTCAGCGCGAATATCAATGGTAAAGGCGATGCCCAGCATGGTCGAAAGCAGACAGACCAGCGTCAAACTGGTTGCCGCTGCCTGATGGCCTGGTGTGTGGTCAAAGGCCATGGTAACAAACAACACAGCAGCATAGCTTAACAGGAGGAGAAGCGCAGGTACCTTCCAACGCCCAATCATGAGAGTCAGTTGAGCGCGAAAGACCAGCATAGCATGATAAAATATCTCGTATGCCTGTCCTGTGAGGCTCAATGAGTAAACGCCATGAAAAAACGGACGTAACTGCTGTTTCTGGACTGTACGCACCTCAATGCTCTGTTGCGCATATTCCAGAGCAGATTGAGCCGATACACGTACGCTACTACTGGTGTCTTGTAGAGCAGACTTCAATAGCGGCATCACAGTCTGCCCATAGCTCATTGCCAATTGACCCAACGTAAGGACCGTCATCTCACGCACCTGCCAGTCCTGGTCGCGCAGGCTTAAGACAAATTGCTCTAACGGAGCCTGCGAACCCAGTGCCCCCAAGGCCTGTATCGCTGCCACGCGCACCTGGGGTTCATCATCATGACAGGCGATGAGAAGGGGATCGATCAGAGCCTCATTTGGATGGGCTGATAGGGCCTCCAGGGCCGCGACTCGTAGCTCCCACTGCGTATGACTGAGTAACTGGACCTGTCGCAGGACTGAGAGCTCCTCTACCCTTTGTTCATATTCTTCCTGCTGCTCAATTCGGCTCAATACTGTTGCTAACAACGAGGCTGGAGCCTGTACACCTGTTGCTGATCCATCTATTGTTGCAGGTTCAGGCTGCTGTTCAGTCTCATTTTCCATCCTGGCCTCCTCTTTTACGCTTTGTCGCGGACCAACGTCTGCGCTTGTAAGAACATCCTTAATTGTTTTACACCACGATGGAGATTAACCTTCACTGCCGCCAGGGAGAGGTCCAGGAGCTCAGCAATCTCACGATAGCTGAGTTGCTCAAAATAATAACAGGTAATAACCAGACGATAGCGTTCTGGGAGCTGCGCCACCAGCGCCTCTAGCTCTGCCTGCTGCTCTTGCGTTTCAAAGATGATCTCTGGCTGCTCTTCTGTTCTCTCTTCCATCTCTATGACCGAGCTATCCTCAAAAAGACCAGAAGAGACTACCTGCAACCGCGCACCACGTACATGATGATCGAAAGAATGAATCGTGATTTTGTAGAGCCAGGGTTGCAGTTTAAGTGTCTGCACACGCCAGGCAGGATATTTTTTTAAGGAGAGATAGGCATGTACAAACGCTTCCTGTACAATATCTTCCGCCTCCTGGGCATTCCCTGTCAGGCGTAGCGCAAAGATAAACAAACGCTGCTGATAGCACTCAACCATGGGTTGAAAATACTGTCGCAGATCCTGTGCCAGTAATGTGGGGAGCATCTGTTCCGAAAGCTTCATCGTTGTCCTTCCCAATTTTTTTTGCGCTTCTGCCTGTAGATACCAGAACCGGACCAAAAGGTTACAACACAGAGCAGGAGCGAGCGAAAAAGACGATCATCTTTTTCGCTCGCTCCTGCTCTTAAAATGGCCCTGTATCTTCAAGAGCCACGACTCGAAGCTCTTACCCGCTTATCTGGTGCTGGTCGTACTCATGATATTCTGTTTAGCAGCTTGTTCAGCCTGACGGCGTGGACGCCAGATTTTGAAGTATTCGGCTGAAAAGTAGGAGCCAACCACCAGCAACGCCGCAACAACTTGAGAGATAAGCCCCTCATAGTTGGGGAAGACGGCAAACCAGAGGCCCATCCAGCCTGGAATTGGCAGATTGACTGGTGTGCTAGAGATCCAATGTGCCAGCTGCATCTCTTGAATGCTCTCACCAACCATCACGACCAGAACAATGCCAAGCATCACGCCAGTAAGGACCAGCATCTTCTTATAGGGTAACTTATGGTGGAACTTAAAGGTCAACAGTCCCACAATAGCGGTGAAGAAGAGTCCGATTGAGACGCCCATCAGAACGGTCTGAGCCCCCACCTGGAGCCGCAAACTCTGTAAGAACAGGACTACCTCGAAACCTTCACGATACATGGCCGAGAGCCCCAGCATGGCCAGACCGAAATTTGTCTTTGCCTGATTGCTACCAGCATCCTTCATAATCTCTTTGCGGCGCTTGTTATGTAAAGAGATCCAGCCAGTCCAGTAGATCTTATGGAAGAACCAGTTCATAATGATTAACAGAACGATAATGGCTAGCAGGCCAGTACCAGCCTGAATATCCAGAGCTGGCGCGCTTACCGCATCAATGATTGCAATAGCGACAAACCAGGTAGCAACGGTGGCTAAAAAGCCGATTCCCGAGCCAATCGTGATCGGCTTACGATAGGATTGGTTGGATTTTACGAGACTTGCAGTTAACGCCGACAGGACCAGAATAGCCTCCAGACCCTCACGAAACACAAGAATGGCGGTATTTAAAATGACTGCATTATGATCAAGATGTGGTGCAGTCGGATCAGGAGTGCCCGAAGCGGTAATGCCTTGCCAGACAAGCACTCCTACAATAAGGATTCCCGCCAGAATCAGTATTATACGGAGCACAGTACGCCAGAGCGCTCGTACTCCTGCCACATCGATAGATCTGCTTGACATTGTTCTTCTCCAACCAATACTATTTTATATGGTCTGGCTCAAAATACTGCCTGCCAGACAAAAATTTTTGCGTTGTGTGACACAACTCTTTTCGCCCCGTGCATGTGAAATAAAGTCAGCAACATTAGGGCGTGCTAATATCCTAGCAACACAGTCGGATATTAGCACGCCCTAATGTTAAAAGTCAAGGGTAGATCTCGTCAGAATGCTACAGATGTGATAAATTAGGAAGACTCTGAATGGGGCTGTCTGATGAAATCATATCGAAAGGATGAGCTGGATCCAGGTTATGCTCTCAGGTTCGACCTGGCCAGGCAAACGATTATCATGCAGAAAGATTTTTCAATCCGCCAATCGGATCATCATTCACGCTACCTGGTCTTCTCGCGTGAAGAGTGGGCCCGGTTGCGTGCCTCAACCCCTCTTACGCTCTCTGAAGAGCGCCTGCTCTCCCTGCGTAGTCTCAATGACCGCATCTCATTGATGGAGGTCGAACAGATCTATCTGCCGCTCTCGCGCCTGCTCAATCTGTATGTAACGGCGGTACAGAATCTCCATACGGCAACCGCTACGTTTCTGGCTCGTTCTGCTGCCCAGGTCCCCTACGTAATTGGCATAGCTGGGAGTGTGGCTGTCGGCAAAAGTACTACAGCTCGTCTGCTTCAAGCGCTTCTCTCAGACTGGCCCTCGCGGCCACATGTTGAATTGATTACAACCGATGGCTTTCTCTGGCCCAATCGGGTCCTTGAAGAGCGCAATCTCATGCAGCAGAAAGGGTTTCCAGAAAGTTATGATGTCAAACGGCTGGTCCGTTGTCTGGCGGCGCTAAAAGCTGGCACGCCTGAGGTTCAAGTTCCGATGTATTCTCATCTGATTTATGACATCATCCCTGATCAGATGCAAACGATTCACCAGCCCGATATCTTAATTGTCGAGGGCCTGAACGTCTTGCAGACTGGTGATAATCAATCACGACAGCACAATCGCCCCTTCGTCTCAGATTTTTTTGACTTTACAATCTATGTGGATGCCGAAGAAAAGATTATTGAACACTGGTATCTGGAACGTTTTTTAACGCTGCGCGAGACGGCATTCCGCGATCCTTCTTCCTACTTTAAACGCTATGCTGATCTCTCAGTAGATGAGGCTATGGCGACTGCTCACTCCATCTGGGCGGCCATCAATGGCCCAAATCTCCAGGAAAATATCCTTCCCACGCGAGAAAGAGCACAACTCATTCTTCGCAAAGGGAAGGATCATTTTACTGAAGAGGTCAAGCTTCGCAAATTATAACGTGCTATGATGGTTTCACATCAGGTGGCAGAGCGCACAGAGTTACTCAAGAATAGCAGCAGGCAGATGGGCAATCTCGCCCGAAATAGAGTAGCAGATAGCCTCTTTATTGGGGAAGGTCATAATATAGGCACCATCAACGATGTTCCCGGCTCGATCTCGGCTGGGCTCCTCTGTCATATAATGGCAGACGATGGCTTCCGTCTCGACAACGTCTCCTTCATAACGGCGGATCAAACGCAGAGCATTGGGAGTTATAGTAGTGCAGAAAAGAGTTTTCACAGGCTCCTCCGGATATTCCTGAATATAGGAATGAGATTGGTTGATTGATGTACAAGAAGACGCAGTATGAAGCTGACAGATTGTTGAGAATCCAGTAGTGAGAATCTTAGCAAGACCATCGTAGGGCGCAAAGAGTTCCAGTACCTTTGGTTGAGTCAGAATAACTGATCAATGATGATAGAGCATGATGCATCAAAGAGGGTGCTTCCGCTTCAAGTCAACAGATAAACGATGGGCTATGGCTAGCAAGTAGAGCAGACCTGAAATTCTAGTGGCAGGCTGGCGATAGCGGCCTCATAAATCTCGTCTGGTGGAATGCTATTGATAATCTCTGTCTTTCCCCAGATGATGGCTGACTCGAGCTGTTGATAGCTGTAAGGGTTCGGCTCGACTGTAATACCTCGATGCCAGGTAGTTGAAGACCAGACACGACGTGAATACAGGTTGCCGGGCAGAAATGGCGTAATCGTCGGAATACGCAATGCACCTGCAATATGGCCTGGTCCAGTATCATTGGAGAGGGCCAGTATCGCATGATTAGTTAATACGCTCAGTTCAATGAGTGTATCCGTCTGCTGAATAACGACGCGAGCATTCTGGTTGACTCCAGTAAAATCCTGCAACCATTCCTCCATATCCGCTTTCTTGAACCCTCCTGGGAGATTCTCATCCGGACCACAGGCCAGCAAGAAATTGAGCTTCTGCTGCGGAAAATGTCTGGCAAAATAGGAACAGAGCAAGTAAAGTACTTCATCCCACCGCTCATAACATTTTGCAACCACTACCGATTGAAAAAAACAGATAATCTGAAGCGCCTCTTGATCAAGCTCATATCTACTTGCCAATTCCTCGTAGAGTTTTCGATCTTCGTCGGACAACAAGATGTGCGGCTGCGCAGCCGATCCATCAATCGTATGAGGAGACAGATAAAAGAGATTCTCAATAAAATCAGCATAGCGGCGATCCTGTCCACGCTGCGCATAGCTACGCAGGCCCACACGAAAGAGATGCCCCAACGTTGCGATTGTTACCTGCTTATCCGCCAGCTCCCGCAGTTCGAGATAAGGCAGACCATCGTGCTCTCCATGAAAATCCAGGATCAAGACCGTCTTCTGCTCAGCAGTCTGGCAGATCTGTTCCGTTAACTCCTCTGATGAAATGGCAGAGGTAATAGTGATAGCTGGCCAATATTTGCTCTGATAATATGGTTCAGCAAATAGTTCAACGCTCCCTTGATCTACGACGATCTGGATGGGGAGCCCGGCTCTCTCTAGCGCTATCAGCGCCTGCAGACTCGCTTCTAACAGGCCCGTCCCTACCACACATTCACCCAGACGGCCCGCTTTGCCCCCTAAGAAGATCACTACTTCATCGGCAGTCTGCAATAAACATCTTGTCTTTCGTAGCAGGGCTTGCTCATGTTCGGTTAATAAACGCTCCGGCTGCACAGCCCACTCTTGTAAAAAGGTGAACTCAAAACGATGGCTGCCAGCAGACCGATCAGACATCTAGTTTTTACCTCCTTCTACATAGATGTAAGTCTAATTAGATTGTAGAGGAGATTGCTGCTCGTGTCAAGACATTCTGCCGTCTGAGAGCGTTTTGAGAGATATGCAAGGCTGTGCTTTGCTTCTCAGCAGGGGATGGATAGCAGAGAGACTGGATTATAGTTGGACTGTACAAATATCCCATGCAAAAGGTAGTCATAATCGAATTGCTTGCTGTCCAAAAACACGGTAAGCTCCCCCTTATACATATCTACATATACATACACAGCGATTAAAAAAAGAAGGATGCGCATTCATGAATTTCATAAAGGCTTTGGGGAATCGTGCAATTGCACTCTTATGGGTGGGCCAGGTCCTCTCGTCCATGGGAGATTATTTCTATCAGATTGCCGTGATGTGGATTGCCGTGAAGCAAGCTGGTAGTGGAGCTGGCCTGGTCGCTGCCGCAGAGACTGGATCACTCCTCATCTTTGGTCTACTGGGAGGAGTCTTTGCCGACCGTTGGAATCGACGCTATGTGATGCTCACAGTCGATTGCATACGCGCCGTTACGGTCGCCATTCTGCCGCTTCTGGCCTTTTTTGGAAGATTGCAGCTCTGGCATCTTGTCATAGCAGCCATTATCATCGGCAGCCTGGGAGCCCTTTTTAATCCAGCCCTCCAGGCCAGTCTCCCCAGCCTCTCAGGAGACGTCAAAACCTTACAGGCGACGAATGGTCTGATGGATGTCACCAGTCGCATCGCCCTGGCGATTGGACCGAGTCTGGCAGGAGTTCTGATTGTCTTTCTGCCTCTCCCACACTTTTTTACCCTCGATGCTATCAGTTTTGCCATCTCTGCTCTGGCTATCTTCTTCCTGGGACGAAACTTCGTCTGGCGGCCAGATCAATCGGTGCACAAAACAACTGGACTGGCCAGCATTCTTCATGAAATTCGCGATGCCATTCAACTGGTACACAGCCATCGTGCATTGGCCTGGGCCATCGTCAGTAACGGCATCCTCAATATTGTCTGGGGGGCTGCTTTTATCGTTGGCGTGCCACTCTTTGTTGATCGGACCCTGACCGGTAATGTCGGGGCATACGGTCTGATTGTGGGTGCCTATGGGGTTGGCAATGTGCTCAGCAATCTCGTGATTGGAAGTATCACCATACAGCGCCGGACCCTCAGCATCTTTCTGGGCAATATTATCCTGGGAGCTGGCTTCCTCATTCTAGCTCTGGCCCATAATCTGCCTCTGGCAATGATAGGAACAGCCGTAGCGGCACTTGGCGGCCCGATGGAGGATATCAGTATGGCAATCATGATGCAGACCGAGCTACCAGCCTCTGAATTAGGAAAGGTCTATAGTCTGCGCATGGTTCTCTCCAGCGTGGGGGGAGCTCTTGGACTCTCACTGGCCGTTCCATTCTTTGCCCATCTGAGCATCGGTGTGGGGATCGGGCTCTGTGCTCTCACGATGATCGCCTGTGGCATCGCCGGTGTAGTGCGCTTTGGAGTGAGTGAGCCAGAGATTGTGATTACTCACTGAACCGAAGATCGTGAGTACTTACCAGAAGATAGTGAATACTTACCAGGAGTGCAGACAAAAAATCGGGTAAGCCAGAGTGGCTTACCCGAAGAAGAAGATCCAACAGGCTCTTACTTGTGGCTTAAGGCTGTCTTGTAGCGATCGCCCACGATATCCCAGTTGACCACATTCCACCAGGCACCGAGGTACTCGGGGCGGCGGTTCTGGTACTTCAGATAGTAGGCATGCTCCCAGACATCATTGCCAAGAACGGGATAGTTGCCATCAATGAAAGGGCTATCCTGATTGGCGGTCGAGGTGATTGCCAGCTTACCACTCTTATCCAGCACAAGCCAGGCCCAACCGGAACCAAAACGCTTCACGCCAGCATCATTGAAAGCCGTCTTGAAAGCATCAAACGATCCGAAGGTCGCATCAATAGCGCTGGCCAGTTCGCCGGTTGGCGTCTTGCTACCGCCAGGAGTCATGATCTCCCAGAACATGGTATGGTTAATATGTCCACCACCATTATTGCGAACAGCAGTGCGGGCGCTCTCAGGCACTTCATTCAGGCGACGAATAACCTGCTCGATAGGAAGATTAGCAAAGTCGTGGCCCTGTAAAGCGTTATTGAGATTGGTCACATAGGTTGCATGGTGCTTATCATGATGCAACTGCATTGTCTGGGTATCAATGTACGGCTCGAGCGCGCTGTAGTCGTACGGCAATTTTGGAAGTTCAAAAGCCATGTAAACATCACTCCTTACTCAAATAGAAGAGAGAGATCACATACCTCCCATGCTCTATTGAGGTAATCACTGACTATGCCAACACGTGTCGGGCATAGCACTTTTGAGCGGATATTTTCCACATGTTTAGTTATACGCGATGGACGGGACTCATGGCAAGGGCCCAGGCGTATAAAAATGACATAGAATAACCCTTCTGGTCACCGCCCCATTATATCATATTGGATTTCTCTACAAAGACACGTCTTATCTTTTTTTATCATGACCGCAAATTTTTCACGTCAACAGAAAAAAGGTCCTTCTTTCTAGAATGCGGGCGCCCCCAGGACTCACAAATGGTTACTTTCTATCCAATCACTCTACTTTCGCTCATTGTGCAAAGGGTATATAGATGAAATATATACCTTAAACTGATTTTTTAGATTAAAAAAAGTTATTCATATTAAACACCACTGCTCAATTTAAAAAGCGTGATACAAATCAGTCAATTTTAGAATTGACATTTGTCATTTTATAATTATAATTACTTATAAGCATCTAGTTCCATTCTAGAATGGTAGGGTGCTCTAGATAATTGATGCATAGAAATAAGCATATAATGATTGTATGCGGAGAATACAGCATGGAAGTTACCCCGAGTTTCTATGCTTCAAATCCTTTCATTGATTTCCATATCAGCTTCCCCTCCCAGGTGAAGCGGGCTCTATCTTGTCCTGTGATCATAACTCTTTGTTGTGAGAATGAGCATATGTAGGAATTACTCATGTGCATGATGCATGGGGAAAGGAATCCATCTTGAAGAACATACTCCGTCTCCTTACCTCGCTATTTGCGGTCTTCTCTTTTGCTTTCTTTGGAACTGTCACACCTACTTTTGCGCAGTCAGTCACCTCCAACGTCCATAAATTGGTGTCACACCATGTGTGCACAACGATTGTCTCTGGACAGGCTCATTGTAATGCAATCCTTGTTGATAAAAATAGCAAGGGAGTGACTCCCTTTGCCAGTTCACCCGGTGGACTCAATCCGGCAGATCTTCAGTCAGCCTATAATCTTCCCTCTTCTTCTCTGGGAAGCGGGCAGACTGTCGCAATCGTAGACGCCTATGATGATCCCAATGCAGAATCTGATCTGGCGGTCTATCGAGCACAGTTTGGCCTGCCAGAATGTTCAACAGCCAATGGCTGCTTCTCAAAAGTGGATCAGCGTGGAGGCACAAACTACCCCGCTGGCAATACCGGGTGGTCTGAAGAGATCTCGCTTGATTTAGATATGGTGAGCGCTGTTTGTCCTTTATGTAATATTTTACTTGTCGAAGGGGATAGTGCTTCCTTCGCAAACTTAGGAACAGCTGTAAATACCGCAGTCAGTCTAGGAGCGACGACAGTTAGCAATAGTTATGGTGGAGGGGAATCGTTTTTATCATTCCTCTATGCTTCATACTACAATCACCCGGGCGTAATTATTACTGCCAGTACTGGTGATTCCGGCTATGGTGTCGAAGTACCTGCGGGCTATAATACTGTTGTCGGAGTAGGAGGTACATCTCTGCACGCCAGCAGCAATGATCCTCGCGGTTGGATCGAAAGTGCCTGGAGTGGTGCTGGCAGTGGTTGCACAAGTTATGAAAGTAAACCCACCTGGCAATCAGACCCCGATTGCTCACATCGTACTATCGCCGATGTCTCGGCTGTGGCTGATCCTGCAACTGGCGTCTCGGTCTATGATACCTATGGCGTAGCTGGCTGGCTCGTCTTCGGTGGTACAAGCGTCTCCTCACCGATTATTGCCAGTGTCTATGCATTGGCAGGAAATGCCAGTTCGCTCAATGCTGCAGAATCTCTCTACAACGATCCTGGCGATCTCAATGATGTCACTAGTGGCAGTAATGGAAACTGTAATGGCTCCTACCTCTGTACGGCTGGCAATGGCTATGACGGACCAACCGGCCTGGGAACACCCAATGGAATTGGTGCCTTCTAAAGCAGTTTCTTGAGGCATAAAGAGAGGGGACCTGGCAGACGGGGCTGCCGGGTCCTCTTTTTCTGGAGCGAAGCTATCTAACTCTCCCTTTTCAAAAAGGGAGCTGGCTCTCCATTACGCAAGCCCACTCTCTTCCCCTGGAATAGTTTCTTCGTATTTAGCATGATGGATAACGAAACAAGATTGAAACTGCGAAAAGGACTATTTGGCTGAGTGTATTTGCCCTTTTTGGCTTTCTAATAAAGATAACTATCTTTCCACAACAAAACGTGGTATAGTCTAAATACAATTTCGTTTCCTGCCGAAATTGTAGAGGCAAGGAGCGCTAACGGTACTATTTTTTAGTGGAGCATTGTACATGGCCCATAATGGAGACCAGAAGATTAAGAGGACAGTGAAAAACACTAAAACAGTCCTTGTTGTCGAGGATGATGCCAATATTGGGGAAGTTCTGGTTGAAGCAATTACCCAGGAGACTGATATGCTGGCAATCCTCGTTTCAGATGGGTTTGAAGCTCTCAAAGTTGTGAAAAGTATCAAACCCAATCTGTTTATCCTTGATTATCAGCTCCCACGCATGAATGGCATAGAGCTCTATGACCAGCTCCATGCGCATGAAGAGCTGACCAATATTCCTGCTCTCATGATGAGTGCTCGTCTGCCTCAAAAAGAGTTGGAAAAACGACACATATTTGGTATGAACAAGCCAATTGATCTCGATGATTTCTTACAAACCATCGAAAAACTCGTAGGTTGAACTACTCATTGTCCGTTTCGAATATTTTATTGTGAATAAATTATGAGTAAGCCTGCTTAATTTTCATTCCTGCTTGTGGCATAATCAGTATCCAGGGCACGTAGCAGATCCTGAAATGCCTGCACAAGGAGATGATTGCGCAGACGATAGTAGACAACATTCCCTTCGCGCCTTGAGGCCACCAGACCAGCATCAGAAAGCTGTCGAAGATGTTCTGAGGTCGTTGCAGCAGAGAGTCCAATTGATCTGGCAATATCGCCTGAACGCCATTCAGGAAGGTCAGGGTCTTTACCATCTATCGGCAGGGCGAGAAGCTCTAAAATATAGCGCCGACTGGTATCACAGACGGTTGATAAGAATGCGTCGACGTATCTATCAACCTCTAATGGACGATGTGGCACCTTTGTCTGTTTTTCGGTGGACATGACATCCCTCCAATTAAGTTCAAATGGGCAGTTAAAACCATCTTCTATCCTAAACTGAGCCATTCAAAGATGCAAGAGGCCTGATCAGTTTGGACTAGAGGTACTACTCCCACCCGTGGCGATCTATCACCTCTCCAGAAATGATGATATTCTACCCAGAGGTACTATTGGTTTGAACAGTCAACGCAAAAGTCCTCAATGTGATATAATGCCGCCAAACCAGATGTTCTAAATTTGAGCCCTTTCGCTCTCTTTCCTTTTGTATGGATCACCCAGGCCGCTTAGTCTGTTTTTGTAGATGCTCTCTTAACGGTATCTTCCCCCTCTGCTCATAGGCAGTTGGGGCCAGAGAGCATGCTCTCTGGAAGAGGATGTAAGATTACGATGTTTATCGGGAAGATTGTGAAGTCGGATTCACATATCAATTATGTTTGCCAGATCTATGGCCCGCGAGAAGTGGAGATCGAGCCCAACCCCGCCGATTATTCCTTCGGGCGTTTTGTACGGATTGCGATCCGCTCTAATCAGAACGAAGATCCCAATCTCGCGCTTGATTATGCTCTTGGGCTGAGCCAGGAACCAATAACCTATGCCGTAGGGGTGATCTATGATACGATTCTGCTCAATCCGGCCTTTGGCTCGCTTGGCCCACGCCTCTCAAATGAGACGCAGGTGGAGCTCTTCTCCCCCGATTACATCTCTGAGAAGGCTGTTCTGATCTATATTATGGTCCTGGGCATGATGGAACAACGCCAGAGGCCCGATGGGGAGGCCGAACTGCTCTCCGTTATGCATGGGGTCCCGCTGCTCTCGCTTGAATTAGGAAGCGAGATTGAGACGATGCATGATGATGAGGTCTGCGCTTTCCACTATTTTAGCGATACGACGAATGCTGAAGCTGTCTCCGGTGAGCCCTATCTGCATATGGGCTATCTTCCACACATTATTGCTCAACGTAGCAGCTTGCTACCAATGGTGACCCTCCGGATTATCGATCAATTAGAACGGCTCTTTCCACAAAATCTGGCGGTGCTTTCGATTGTAAAGCGAAATTTTGCCTGGCGACTAAAAGTGGAGACGACAGGTTAGCAAAGGAACAGTCCAATGATGATCAATCAGATCCGCCAGGCCGCTGCTCAGCCTCCACGTAAACCTGTGGGAATCACAAAGGGCCCTGGTGAATCTACTCATGAATATACGTTTGTCTCACGCGATGATGAACAGGTGCTCAAAAACGGCGAATATGTCTACTATGAGCTGCTTGAAACGTCTCTGAATGGCGCTGGCCCGGTGGTTCGCCGCGTCCTCGGTCGGGTGCTCAAACGTGTTCCTCTACAGCTCTACCCCGATACGTTTCTGGGTGAGCCCGAGGTCTCTCCCACTGAGGTAGCTGCGATGGTGGGCTACAATGCCCATACCAATGAATTGTTCGAGCTGCATGTTGCAATTATGGGCTACTATGACCACTCCACTGGCTCGTTTATCAATCCCTGGATTCCGCCACAATCGGGCAAAAAAATTTATCTCGCCGATGATCAGATGCTGACGGAGATCCTTTCGCGCAAACAGAATGGGCAGCCAGGCTCGGCTACGATTGGCTCTCTCTTGACGCGCGCTCCCGGGGCGGTGCCGATTGTGCTCTCCGTTAAGGATATTGTCAGTACCCATATGGCGATTATTGCTAGCACTGGCGCGGGTAAAAGCTATTTAGCAAGCGTTGTGATTGAGGAGCTGATGCAGCCGCAGAACAAGGCCTGTGTGCTGATCATTGATCCCCACGGCGAATACAGTACGCTGGATCAGATTGCTAATGCACGCCAGTTTACGGAAGAGGGGGATGGCCGCGGCAATAGCTATCAGGCCAATGTCCGCATCTACAAACCCGATCAGGTGAAGGTCCGCATCTCAACGCTGAATATTGGTGATATGCGCCAGCTCTTGCCTGAGATGACTGAAAAACAGCAATATCTGCTCAGTCGAGCGCTGCGCAAAGTTACTGAGGGGAAACGCGGGACTCCCTGGAGCGCCGCCGATCTCAAACAGGCCATTAAAGCCGTCTCACGTCAGAAGACCGATGAAGAGAGCGAAGGGGCCGACGATTCCAGTACGGTGCATGCTCTGACCTGGCGCGTGGAGCAACGCTTTGAACATAGCTTTACCTTTGATGATACACAGCATCTCGACCTCCCAGAAATCTTTAAGCCCGGTCAATGTACGGTCTTACAGCTCAATGAGATCGATGAACGCGATCAACAGGTCATCGTTGCAACTCTCTTGCGCCGCCTTAACCAGGCTCGTATGGATACTGAGCGCGGCAAAGTACAATCTGGCGAGTCGTATCTCCCCTATCCTGTCTTTGTGCTACTGGAAGAAGCTCATCACTTTGCCCCGGGTGGAACAGAGGTCGTCTCAACTGCTATTCTTAAGCAGGTCCTGGCTGAGGGCCGCAAATTTGGCATTGGGGTCGGTCTGATTAGCCAGCGACCAGGTAAACTGGATTCAGATGTGCTCAGCCAGTGTCAGACGCAATGTATTATGCGTATCGTGAATGAGATTGACCAGAAGAGTGTTGGCGCTGCCATTGAAGGTGTTGGACGTGACCTGCTCGATAACCTTCCAGCGCTCTCTAAGGGTCAGGTCATTGTTGCTGGTGCTGCGGTGAACACACCAGTTATCTGCCGTGTGCGAACGCGCTATACTCCACATGGTGGTGAAAGTAAGGATGCTCCCGATCTCTGGCAGCGCTATTTTAGTCAGGAGACACAGGAGAGCCGTAAACGTACTGAGGCTCCGCTCAACGGAAATCGGGGCTTTAATCTGTTGAGGTAAGGATGTCTAAGCGTCTCTCGCTCGCTGTTCTGGCTCTTAGTGCTCTGGTGTCATGGGGCTGTATTCTTCTCTTTACACGCTTTGTTCCGCCCACGGCACCAGCGGCGCTACCATTTGTGTTTCTGTTCTTGTTCGTTGCGTTCATGAGTACTGGCACGCTCGTGATTTTTGTCTCAGGCCGCCGCCTCCTGGCACACTATGGCTATGGACTGCGGCTACGTTCTGCTCTGTATCAGAGCATCCTTGTTTCGTTTGTGCTGCTTCTGAACCTGCTTCTTCTGGCCTTATACAGTTGGAGCATTGTTAATGGTCTCCTCCTTCTGGCCGGTGGCGTTATTTTTGAGGTCTTATGGCTGGCTCGCAAGTAAAAAAAACTGGAGACGGCTGCCCATAGCTGGCAAAACTATAAAAGATGGAAGGGCAGAGATGCGCATTCTGATGATCCGACCCGGAGCGCTGGGGGATACGTTATTGGTGGTACCGATCTTACAGGCATTACAGGAGCAGTACGCGCCATGCGAGATTCTCTTCGTTGGAAATACAGCGCTCCTCCCACTCCTGCAAGCCACTGGCCCGGTCACAGCAACCTTTGACTATGAGGAGCCCCGCTGGGGCCGACTCTTTATTCCCCATCATATGACAACACGCCCTCTTCTGGCTGGATTGCCTGAGCAGATAGACTGGGCAATCTGCTGGCTTCAAGATACCGAAGGGGTCGTCGAGCGCAATCTCAGAGCCGCCGCTATTCCACGCGTGACTGTTGCTCCAGGAAAACCGGCGATGAACGATACGCTCCATTGCGTCGATCATCTGGCCCGAACGCTGGCTCTCCCCGGACTACTTTCACACCAACATGCCTATCTAGCTGATTGCTTTCCTGGAGAGGAAGATCTACCGCTCCAAAGAGCTCAGATAGCAATACATCCCGGCAGTGGTGGCAAAGAAAAATGCTGGCCACCAGCCGCTTTTGCGCAGGTTATTACAGGACTATGGGAAAGAGAGAGAGCAGTCGTGCTCCTTGGTGGTCCGGCTGAACACGAACGGGTCTCGCTGCTCCAGGAGCTCTTGCCAGTTCCACCATTTCAAGGTGCTCTCACACTCTGGCTCAACCTGCCTCTGTTGCAGCTAGCTCAACAACTACGCCGGTGCTATTGCTATCTAGGGAACGATAGTGGCATTACACATCTGGCGGCCCTGTCAGGGCTTCCAACTATAGCGCTCTTTGGTCCCAGTAATCCACTGCACTGGCATCCAATCGGCCCGACCGTGACGATACTGGCCGCATCAGAGCTCAGCTCACTCTTGCCCACACAGGTTCTCAAACAGATAGCACTTTTTGGGTGAGACACAGCCATACATTTACAGTTGCCACTCTATGACCTATACTCAAACTCAAACGAACGAGCTTATGACATTTTAACTCGCAATTGAAATGTGGCATAGATTGCAGTCAAGAGGAGCGAGACTATGTTTAATAATCAGCCAGATCCCTCTACTCCTGTCCAGCAGCAACCTGGATCACAACAATGGACACCACATAGTGCTCCAACAGAGCGGTTTGTCCGCAAACCTATTGGGCCAGAACAACTTATTCGGCAGCCAGCCTCTCCCCTTCCCAAAAATCCTGTACAGAGAATGGGCCAGCTCTGGAAATCTGATCCTGCCTATAAAGTACTGTTCATTGCTATAGGAACTATTCTCCTCTCTGGTCTGGTTGGAGCAATTCTCCTCACCAGCTGGATTTTTTCATCAGCTCAGCCCTCATCCACCAATTCTGCAAGCGCTACAACGCCTGGAGCAAAAGTGTCTGTTGTCAGCCAGAACACGCCCACACCAGTTCCGACCGCGCAACCAACTCCCATTCCAACTATTGTGCCTGCCATTCTTCCTACAACAGCTCCAACGGCCCCTCCTACCCCCACTCCAGATCCTAATACACCTCTCACTGTCGATTGCAATGGCCTGCCCGGTCAGGCCCAAAATAGAACCACGCTCTCGGTCAGCATTCATACCAACAAGCCAGGTGTAAGTGTGAAGCTTACGGTTATTTATAATGCCCTGCCAGGATTCTATAATAGCAGTACCGTAACTACCGACAGCCAGGGTAATGCCTCTGTCCCCTGGAAAATTGCAGTGCAAACTTTCCAGCATAACACAAAGGTTACCGCGACCGTTACCGCTATCGCACAATCAGCTACCGGGCAATCTGCCACCTCGCAGCCAATTAAGGTGCAAATTATTGTGAATTGAACAATGCCTCCTCCCTGTCAGAATGATCATTGCAGCAAGAAAGATGCCGGATGGCTCACAGAATGGCAGTTTTTCTTGCATGTATGACAGGCAATAGAGCTTCATTTGCTCCTGCTAACAGGTGAGAGAGGCATGTTTTCAAACGTATAAAGTATAGCGCATAAAGTATCATGTAGAAATTTTACGGTGCAATACGATAGATAATTGATAATTCTTAGACATTGGCTGGCAATGACCTCTTATGAAAAGTTGTCACAAGGAAGAAATATGCCGCAAATAGAAGATATTCGTAATACTCAGAGCATCCAGAGTGCAGTCAACGCTGTTCGACATAATATCGCACAGGTCATCGTTGGAAAAGAGGAGGTCGTCGATCTCCTGATCGTTGCACTCCTCTGTGAGGGTCATGTTCTGTTCGAAGACGTTCCGGGCATTGGCAAAACGACCCTGGCTAAAACTCTGGCAAAATCTCTGGGATGCACATTTCAACGGATCCAGTTTACACCTGACCTCCTGCCATCCGATATCACTGGCATCACTTTCTATAACCAGAAACAGGGCGAATTTGAATTTCGGCCCGGCCCTCTCCTGACGCAAATAGTTCTGGCAGATGAGATCAACCGCGCCACTCCTCGTACGCAATCAGCATTGCTCGAGGCGATGGAAGAACGCCAGATCAGTATCGAACGCGAGACGCTCCCTCTTCCCAGACCTTTCCTGGTTATTGCCACCCAGAATCCAGTCGAGCTCGAAGGCACGTTTCCCCTTCCTGAAGCGCAACTTGACCGCTTTCTCATGCGCGTTCGCCTGAATTATCCAACCAGACAGGAAGAACGCTTGATTTTACAACGCTTCCGTGAGGAGCAGCCGCTTGCAGAGCTGAAGCCAGTCCTCTCAGCTGAAAGTCTTCTGAGCTTACAGAGCCTGATCCGCAAAGTCCATATCAGTGAAGGGATAGAGAACTATATCGTAGATCTTGTACAGGAGACACGTACACATGATGGAGTCGAACTTGGCGTCAGCCCACGCGGAACACTGGCACTCTGCCGGGCCAGTCAGGCCTATGCAGCGATTCAAGGACGCAGCTATGTCCTGCCCGATGATGTCAAACGCCTCGCCATCCCTGTTCTCGCCCATCGTATGATTGCCACCAATCAATCGCGCTTGCATGGACATGGGATGGAGCTTCTCATTGAGAGTGTATTACAGACAGTGCCTGTGCCGGTGGAATAATGCGAAATCAGAATCGTATCAATCTTCGCTCTGGCCAGCAGGCATCAACGACGCACAAAAAATACGCACTCCTGACCTCTTCAAAAGGAGATAAGCTCGATCGCCGACTCTACTTAGTCGGCCTCGTTATCCTTCTGTTGGGTATACTGATCAAGCAGCCAATTCTTCTGATAGGAGGAAGCCTGCTGACCCTGATCCTGGGTATCACCGATCTCTGGTCCCATTTTAGTCTACACAATCTGGCTTATCAGCGTGAGATCAGTGAACAACGCCTGCTCTTTGGGGAAGAAGTAATGCTAGATCTCACCGTGGAGAATATAAAACTCTTGCCATTGCCCTGGTTAGAACTGGAGGAAAGGCTACCACGCGACTTAACCTTGAAAGAGCAGAAGGTCCGTACGGGCAGCAGCAGCTATCAGGTTACCCTGAATGCCCTCTTTCATCTCTCCTGGTACGAGCGCGTCACGCGACGTTATACCCTTCAAGGCACCACACGTGGCATCCATATCTTTGGCCCAACAACTCTGCATAGCGGCGATGGCTTTGGCTTTCTCAAGCGCGAAGGGCATCTGAACAACGAACAATTCATACTGGTCTATCCACTCATTCTTCCGCTAACCAGTTTTCACCTTCCAGCTCGCCATCCCTTTGGCGATCATCGCTCACAGCAACGGTTAATCGAGGACCCATCGCGTGTCGTTGGAGTACGCGAATATGCCTACGGCGATAGTCTACGAAGAGTCGATTGGAAAGCGACAGCACGTACGCTCACCATGCAGAGCAAAATTTATGAATCGACAACAACATATACAATCGCTATCTTTCTCAATGTCACTTTGCAACTGGATGTACACTATGGTTTCTATCCAGAGCTACGCGAGCTCTGTATCAGCGCAGCAGCCTCGATCGCCGATTGGAGCATCAATCAGGGCTATGCAGTTGGCCTGTATGTGAATACAGTCCCTTATCAACCCGAAGAAAAGCCCTGGAAGCTTAACCAGAGCCCGGAACAGATACTTCGAGAACGCCGTATTCGCATCCCTGCCGCCAGTACAGAAGAGCAACGCACACGTATCTTAGAGATGCTTGCTCGTATTCAAAATACGCAGGGCTGTACGCTAGATGAGCTCATCCTTTCCGAACGCTCCAACCTCTTAGCTGGCACGACTGCTCTCATCATTACCAGCACTATTAACGAAAAGCTCCTGGATGCCATCCTTCACCTGCGCCGCCATGGAAACGCCGTTGCCCTTCTTTATGCAGGCGAGCAGCCATCGTTACTGAAGATGGCAGGAGTCACTGTCTACCATATTGGCACGACAGAGACCTGGAAGCAATGTGTGCGCACTTCCTTACAAGAGAGCTCTCCGTTAGAGAGACCGACATTTCAGTTTTGATGCTGAATGGCCGCTTCTTCTCACATTCTTGTAGAATAGAGGTCTGAGGATGGAAAAACCCTGGCTGTATATCAAACTTGTTTGACTTTTAGAAGTATTGATGATACAAATTAAAAGACTTGAGCTTTGCTGTCTAGCACACCAGAGCACGCTTGAAGCACAAAGGAGTTAAACGCAGCGGTCACTGAAGACTGCTGGTGTGAAGTGACTCAAAGTACTGTGAATGGGAAGCGGCTACCACCTGAAGTGCTTGTTTATTTTTCACTGTATGAAGAAGAGGGGCGTTTATCGTCTCTCGCAGCACCTATGAGGACAATGTTTATGGCTGAAATAGCACGTGGATTACGCAATGTTGTTCTAACCGAGACACGCCTGTCAATGATTGATGGAGAAGTTGGAAAACTGATCATTGCTGGCTTCCCACTGGAAGAACTTGCTCCCCATGCAACCTTTGAAGAGGTTCTCTACTTATTATGGCATGATCGACTCCCTAATGCAGACGAGCTGACGACTTTTACGCAGCAGCTAAGCGCGAATCGCTCTTTGCCCGAGACAACATTGACCGTCTTGCAGGTCGCTGCCCAGAACAAACTTCCATTAATGGATGCCTTACGTATGGGAGTTGATACGCTAAGTCTGGTTGATCCTGAGCCTGAGGCGACATCAATTGAGGCCAATCTCCGACGCGCCAGCCGCCTTCTGGCTCACTTCCCCACGATTGTTGCCTCCTACTGGCGATTGCTTCATGGTCAGGAACCTGTTACACCTCGCTCGGATCTCTCGCATGCAGCTAATTTCCTTTATATGGTGAATGGGCAGGTCCCTGAACCAGCGATTACCCGTGGCATGGAGACGTATCTCAATACCGTTGTGGATCATGGGATGAATGCTTCTACGTTTACGGCTCGCGTGATCGCCAGTACCCGATCAGATATGACCTCTGCCATCGTGGGGGCGATCGGTTCTTTGAAGGGCCCCTTACATGGTGGGGCACCCGGTCCAGCAGCCGATATGGTGTTTGAGATTCGCGAACGAGCCGCCAGATCTGGTCGCAGTGTGGCTGAGGAGGCGAAAGATTGGGCTACAGCCAAACTGCAATCAAAAGAGCGCATTATGGGCTTTGGTCATCGCGTCTATCGTGTCCGCGACCCTCGTGCTGATGTCTTAGGTGGCGCTGTAAGACAGCTCTTTCAACAGACTGGTGGATTGGACTTCTATAACGATGCTCGAGCCGTTGAGGATGCTATGCTACAGGCATTAGAGGAATACAAACCAGGCTTGCGCATCAAAACAAATGTGGAGTTCTATACCGCTCTGATTCTCCATGGCATTGGCTTAGAGCCTGAGATTTTTTCACCCGTCTTCGCTATCTCACGAGTAGGTGGCTGGGTCGCCCATATTCTGGAACAATATGCCGAAGATGAGTTGATTCGCCCCACGACCAATTACAATGGCGCCTACGATCGCAAATGGGTCCCCCTTGCCGAACGCTAATGCAGGCGTTTGCCTCTTTAACGAGGCACAGTAACGAGGCATATTTTTGGCCCTCTCTCCTTCCGAGGGACAAAGAATGAATGGGGACGTTCACGGCCATCATGAATGATGGGCACGACACCATTATGCAATACATCGCACCTCATAAAGCGATTTATCGCATAAACGTGTAAGGCCCATCATTCATGATGGCCGCCGTGACCCACTCCACCCTGTTCCCCATCTCACACAATACATCGCACCCCATAAAGCGATTTATCGCACAATCATGTCGGGCCCATCATTCATGATGGCCGCCGTGACCCATTCCACCCAGTTCCCCATCTCACACAATACATCGCACCCCATAAAGCGATTTATCGCACAAACGCGTAAGGCCCATCATTCATGATGGCCGCCGTGACCCATTCCACCCCCTTCACACAATACATTACAACCCCATAAGGCTACATCCTCTTTGTCCGTCTCACTTTTTAGATCAATGGTGCGTCGGGGGCTGCATTTTTAGCTTGCATCCATAAATCTGACCATTCGCTGATGGTATACGAATGTAATGCTCGCTGCTGCTGACGGGCCAGCTCTTCCATGGCTTGAAAACGCCGCTTGAACTTACGATTGGCAGCCCGAAGCGCCTCTTCGGCATCAATCTTGAGAAAGCGTCCTAGCTTGGAGGCGATAAAGAGCAGATCGCCAAGCTCTTCATGCTGCTCCTCAGGAGTCTTCGCCTGCTGAAGCTCCAACAACTCTTCATTTAGTTTTGCATAGACCTCGTCGAGATGATTGAATTCAAAGCCTACTTTTGCAACACGCTTCTGATATTCTTGCGCTACCATAAGGGCTGGAGTAGCCTGGGGCACACGATCGAGAATGCTTTCCTCAGCCAGATCGGTTCCAGCATTGGCACGCTCCTGACGTTTTATCTCCTCCCAGTTCTGCACAACCTGTCCGGCATTCTGTACTTCAATATTTCCAAACACATGGGGGTGGCGACGAATAAGCTTGGCATTAATCTGCTCGTAGACATCGCCAATCGTAAACTCTTCGTCTTGACGAGCAACCTCAGCATGAAGATAGACCTGAAGCAGAAGGTCACCAAGCTCTTCCGCCAGTTTGTCCATATTCTGTTCTTCCAGCGCCTCAACCACCTCATAGGTCTCTTCAATGACATAGCGCGTAAGGCTCTCATGCGTCTGTTGACGGTCCCAGGGACAGCCATCGGGGTCTCGGCGCAACCGCATGGTGATATAGCGCAACGTCTCAGGCAGACGCAGGGCAGTCAGTTCGTCCAGAGGAGGAACATAGAGGGTGCTGAGATGATTGGCAAAGGTATTGCGATCCAACTCGTAGAGAGGAAGCTCTAGCACGCTCTCCTCCTGATTAATACCAGCAGCACGAACCAGCTTCACCGGCCATTCATCAGGATAAAACTCGCTGAGAGCTAGCTTGACGGCACTTGCCAGACGGCGATTATAGACCTGGACAACAAGCAATGGGACGGTGGGAATAATCTTACCGCCAGCCTCATCTCCACTGAGAGCCGCGAGATTCGTAGCGTCAAAGATCTGCGCTCCCGCCTCAAACGGATCAAGCTCTAATAAAGAGCAGACAGGCTCAATAAATGAAAGCCCCGAGATAATCTGAGTACTTAATTGACGCTCACGAGCCATCTGCAAGAGATTCTGCACCGAGGTCTCACCAATCAAAGGATGACCAGGGACCGCATAGATCACTGGCTGCTGTGTAGCAAGCGTACAGACCTCTTGAGCAATCTGCTGATAGAGAGTATTCCAATCTTGTGATTCATCGTAGAGTCGGTCAAAGGATTCAATACGTAAAGTAGGTAGATCTTGTTGAAGAGACTCAACCGTAGGATGAATCAATGTACGAAAATAGACAGTCTGTTGCTGTTGAGCAGCCTGGGAAAAAAGAGTCTGAGCAGCTAGCGTCAGATCATGAATACTTCCCGGACCTAGCCCAACAATCGTAATAGCAGCAGTCATTGATAAACACATCCTCTCTGCAAGGCAGATAATAGCGACCTGGCAGGCTGCCTGTATCATAGTGATAGAGCAGCGGAACTGGCCGAGCCATAGACTCTTAAACGTACAAACAGGAGCATACCACCGTAATTTATATCTTGAAAGGCGAGAAAACCGCGAAATCTTCAGCTCAGCGGTAGTTCACGCACATCGAGGCGATCGATTACTTGTCTCCACACGAACGCTGCGATGCTGGAAAGTAGTGTACTGATTGGGTCCCCGTCTGTCAAATTGCACACCTGGATAACGACGGATAGACAGAGACAACCAGAAGAAGGTAACTATCGAACAGAGCAAAAACCTTAACATTGTCGAATGAGTAACAACGTGTTATGCTATTTTCGAAAAGAAAACAACGCTCGTTGAGAAGTCGAGCGATACAAGGAGGTTCTACATGGCGTCCGCTGAAAATGCGAAACCCACCTGCCCGGTATGCCACCAGGCAGATAAAGTAAAAACGACGCAAGCCGCTTATAATTCTGGCGTAACGCGCTGCGCCCCACCAGACATGCCCACAAAACAAGTCACAATGACATCATACATTTCAGCTTGTATGGTACTTGTTGGTATTTGTGTCTTCCTCATCATCGTTTTTATTGGTGGTTTAGAGAATAATTTTCCTCAGCCTGCAATGCTTGCTCTGGTAATTACCACCATTGTCTGTATTATCACTTCCCTGGCCGTCTCCTATTATGCCTTTCAGCGCGTTGTCCGTGGAGATAATGAGGTATCCGCCTATTATCCAGCCTGGGACAAAGCTATGGCAACCTGGAAAAATTGGTATTATTGTTCCCGCGACGAAGTTGTGTTTGATCCCCAGACAAACAAAGTTGTCTCCAGCGATCAACTGACCAAAGTACGCGAATTCCGTAGTCAGCCGGATGCTCTCAAAACAGCTCTTGCTGCTCATTCATAGCAAGAGAGATTGCAGCAACTGATCATACAATGTCAAAAGCAGTGAGAGAGAGTCGCTCATCTCACTGCTTTTGCGTGTGTGGCCACTGTCTTCTCAGAAGGCCCGAATCTTGCGGATCTTGCGCACTGGACGCGGCCTGGCTTTTTTCGTCGCTTTTTTCTTAAGCAGGGGTTGGAGACGTGTGCGCCCGACCAGATGGGGCTCCGGTTGACGCCTGCGCCAGCGACGCTGAGGCTGCGGGGCCGGAAGCTTTCCATACAACAAAAATGGCAGGACGGCTTCCGCCACATTGGGAGCCGCTAACATAGGGGCGCTATGATTCGCAATAATCGTGACATCGTTGGGGCGTGGACGGCGGGGACGTGAGATTAAAGCATCCTGCTTGCCCCATACAAAGAGCGACGGGACTGGCGGAAGCTCAAACGGTGCCCGTCCATAGCCCGGAATCTCACGAAGGGTGCGCACGAGAATATCCAATGGTTGAAGCTCAATCTCATGCTTCCACAAATAAGTATAGTCATGGCTCAACCAGTTGAACCCCAATGCACGAATAAGGTTGTGAAGCCTCCAGTCTGAAAAGACCCACTGGCGCAACATAAGGGGATGAGGCGCACTTAACAGACTCACAAAAACTGACCAGATCTCCCATAGATAGATTGGGCAGAGAAAAATAGCTCGGCTGATCGATTCAGGATATCGCTGCACATAGGCTTCAGCCGCTCGAGTCCCCACAGAATAGGCCAGGAGCGACCATTTTTCGATCCCCAACGATCTTCGTACTTCTTCAATGGCTTCAGCACATGCCGGATAATAAGGAAGGTCAGAAGCGGCTTCTGGCGAGCCACCAATACCAGGCAGCTCAATCATTATTAGCTGAAAATGTGGTGTGAGTAAAGGGGCTAGATTTTGCCAGATGGTGTAAGACACGCCCCAACCATGAATTAAGAGAAGTGGAGCCCCACTTCCTTCAAGTCGGTAACGTAACATAGGCTCTGTCTTTCGCTCTTAAGTACTTTACATGCACTTTTTTTACTGCAATAAACCACTAAAATATCATAGAAAAAATCATTGGTCTACTACAAAACATGCTTGTTCTCTATAATGATACGACGGGCCTTCATCTATCACGACGCTAACAAATATTCTGCCCAAAATGATGAAGGTCTTCAAATAGTCCTATGGCCAGAAATAGCTGTGCTGGTGAATACACTGTATCCATGTGTTACAAAATATTTTACCATACCACTCTGTATGTGCCAAGGCCGTTCAGATATGATGCAAGTCGTTTCAATTTTTCTCATCTCGATGGCATCATCTTTCTCGAATGCTCTTGCATTCGCCGTCTATAAATGGGTATGGTAAAGAGCAGAACGTAGGACATTTGACTGGTGCTCCTGAGGAGGACTTCAGGAAAGGACTTCATCACCTGGAATGAAAACTCCATTTTCAGAGGAGACGGACAAGATCTGAGTCAAATGGCCGGAACACTATAGAGGAAAATAACTATCTATGGCCGAACAGCAAAAAATTCTGATTCTAACCTCAAAAACAGGAGGTGGTCACGTAAGCCTTGCAGAGGCTTTACGCGACCAACTGGCAGAGGGCAATCCTATCATTGAGATCATTGATCCTCAGTCACGCTTTATTCATTGGCACTATCGCATGGTCAGCCGTTATGCACTCTGGCTCTGGTCAGCAGAGTTTCAACTGATGAATACTCCTGTACGTGCTCACATAGCACATCAGATCTTTGCTTTGCTGGTCCGCAGACCACTCGAACGTTTACTCAAACGTTTTCAGCCTGATCTTATTCTGACTACGTATCCTTTTTTAACTTTTGAAGTGATGGAAGCACTTCGGAAAGGCACAAGACCGGTCCCCTTTGGGATGCTGTTCACCGATCCACAACATATTCATGCCTCCTGGCTCACTGAAAAACGAGCCGATATTACCTTTGCCCCAACGGCTGAAACCTATCAACAGGCTCTTCAGGCTGGCTTTCCCCCCGAGAAACTCCATCAGGTCGGCTGGCCCGTACGGCTCCAATTTACGCAAAATTATGAATCTCAACGTCTGGCCCTCTTCTCTAAAATGGGGCTGGACCCTGCATGCTTTACGCTTTTTGTACAGGGTGGTGGAGAAGGGGCTGCACAGTTTGGAGAAACTATCAATCGCGTTCTCCATATCGATGAGCGCATACAGATTATCCTGGCGACAGGGACAAATCAGGCCCTGCTGACACGTTTTCAAGGCCACAAACGGCTCTTCCCTTTGCCTTTTACAAAAGAGATTGCTCCCTATATGGCTGTGTCTGATCTCATTATGGGGAAGGCAGGCCCCAATATGCTCTTTGAGGCAGTTACGTTGGGAAAACCCTTCCTGGCTACCGCCTATATTCCAGGTCAGGAAGAGGCAAATCTAGAATTTATTCAGCGCCATGGCCTGGGTTGGATTGCCCTGACCGCCGGTGAACAGGTGTCCGTTCTGACATCGCTGTTGCATGAACCCACCAGGCTGCGACAGATGATCGACTCAGTTCAAGCTTATCGGCAACGCAACATCGAAGCATGTAACAAGATTCCCTTCTTAATGAAAGAACTTATTCCTGTTCCCTCTCATTAATTTAAATCTATAACGGTATGTCGTACGGTCCACAAATCGCAGACATGCGGGCCCTGCACTGTTTAGCGATACATATCGCCAAATGGTGCAGGGCCCGCATGTCTGCCAGATTGTACGATCTTAATTACACGATCTTGATTTTACAATCCTAACCAGCGTACCTCAATCTTTTCTTCTGCTTCTAATCCCAGAGCTACTACTGGCTGGACATCATCAGGAAACACATCCAGCATGTTATCGCTCCACTTTACCTGATCGCCCGCTTGCAACCAGACGCCCTTTGCTGGACGTTTGCTGGAAACGCGAACGACCCCTTCTGCACGCTCGATGCGGATCTCAGGGTCTGGCAGGTTCAGATATTTGAAAGGCTCGGGCCAGAGAGCTGCTCTCGCCATCACCACGCCATCAATCAAGAGGCGAGCACTGATAACGTGCTGATCTGCTACACGATAGTTCAGGAGCTTTTCGTCATGTGAACGATTGGGAGCGAGTGGTGCCTTCCACCGTTCCTGAGCAATCAGCTTACCATCAAGGGTCCAGGTGGTCAGTTCAATCTCTGCTGCCACTTCAGTTGTAAGGCTGCTGCCGACCCAGACCGTTGCCTGATCCAATCCTTCTCTGGCGAGACCGATGATGAAAGGGGCCAGCTCACGCTTTGTGGTATAATAAGCTGGCTTGGGTCGAAAGGCGTAATCGACGGTAGCCCAGCTACTCACAGGCCAACAATCATTCAACTGCCAGATTAAAGCACCTGCGGTATACTCACAGCCCGGACCCTGCCAGAGCCGACGCCAGCCACGCAGAGCTGATCCCAGGGCCTCAGACTGAATAAATTGGGTCGCATAGGTATAGCCCACCAGATCCGTTGCATAGCGAATGTTGCGGATCATATAAGAGGCCATCCGCCAATCACCGCCACCAGCTTTGTTATGGCCATCCAGTGTCCGGCTTTGTGGATAGCGCTCCTCGGGCACTGTAAACTCTTCAATTGTCTTTACAGCAGGATATGATGCCATACCGAACTCGCTTATAAAGCGTGCTGCCAGCTTCGGATAATCTTGATATGGGAGCATTTCACCATGCCAGACACTCCACACATGCACATCCCCAATGGTTGGATCGCTGGCCCGTCGACCTCCATAGGGACTTCCAGGCCAGTAAGGGCGTGCAGGATCAAGCCTGGCACAGATGGCAGGCAAAAGTTGCTCATAGATAGCTCTGGCTGGAAAAGGCGTCTGAAGTGGATCTTCTGCATCCAGCACTGCATCCAGGTTGGGAATACTCTCGGCAACAAGATAATCTTCGTTATTGCCAGCCCAGATTACAAGCGAGGGGTGATGCCGGAGCCGGCGCACATTGGCCTCTGCTTCCTGCTTGACACTCTCGCGCAAAGCTTCATGAGCAGGATAAATGCCGCAGGCAAACATAAAATCTTGCCAGACCAGCAGCCCTAGCTCATCACAAGTCTGATAAAAATAATCCGACTCGTAGATCCCACCACCCCAGACGCGTAACATAATCAGGTTGCCATCAGCCGCTAGCTGCAACCACTTTCGATAGCGCTCATCGGTAATACCAGGTGTAAAGGAATCGGCAGGAATCCAATTAACTCCACCACAGAAGATCGGAGTAGTATTGATCTCAAAGTAGAAACTTGTGCCAGGGGCCTGCTGTAAAGCCTCCTGCACCAGGCGGAGTCGGCGAGCTCCCAGGGATAGGGTCTGTTGATCAAGCACATTCCCCTGGCGCTGGACCGTTGCCACCAGACGATAAAGTGGCTGAGCGCCATAGCCACGAGGCCACCAGAGCTCTGGCTGCGCAACTTCAAAGGTATGGTGCACGTCACACCCAACCAGGGACTGCTGCCATTCAGCCACTTGTTCACCTGACGGAGCATAGAGAGCCAGCACGACCTGAACTTCGACGGATGATGTGGCCGCCTCCAATTGAAGCTGAATAGGAAAACGAGCGGTCTTGAGATCTTCCGCAACCTCGACAGGACAGTGCAGATCAGCAATGCGCACCTGATAGGACTCTAACCTGATCTTCTGCCAGGGGCCAGCCGTCAGAAGCGTCGGACCCCAATCCCAGCCATAATGGTATTGAGCTTTACGTACATAGAGCCGGCTACTATCGCTGTTCCACAACGTACGCTTCCCAAACTCAGCCTCTAACGCCTTACCACGGAGAAGCGCAGACTCGAATAAGATCCAGAGCTCATTCCCTTCAGCCTGGAGGAGATGACGAACAGGCACACGAGCTGGAATAAACATATTATCGCTGTGCAGAATCACCTGCCCATTTAACCAGACTGTGGCATAGGTATCCAGACCATCAAAACAGAGATCCTGTTCTACGCCCCCGGCAATCTCAGCAGGCACATCGAATGTACAACGATAGAGCCAGTCACTCTCTCCAATCCACTGGACCTGCTCCTCGTTGAGACCGAAGAAAGGATCAGGAATCCGACCAGCGGCCAGAAGGTCCTGATGAATAGTACCAGGTACCTGTGCAGAGAGCCATTCTCCGGTGTCAGTAAACTCTTTTTCAAGTGGCAGTGCAGAGCTTCTTTGTTTGCACTCCCAACCGTTTGTTAATAGAAGCTGTTCCACAGAAAGATAGTGGTCCTTTCAACATGATTCACCTTTGACAAGATAAGATCAAGCATAGCAGTCTTTGTGCTCTATCGCAATGGTTGATACCACTTCTCTCGCCTGGATATTTCAGACATAGAGAGAGAGATCATACACTACAGACTATCTATAAACAGCGTATGCATGAGAAATTTACAAACAAAAGCTTGACAGTAACTATCTCAGCCCTTTATACTCATAAAAGGAATCGGAGTAACACAACAGGTGACCCGCATCCAGACAAAAAAAACGAAAGATACAACAAATGCTCAGCAACCAACCGACAACACAACATACGTATTATTATTGGTTTAGCCCTCCAGCATGATGGTGGGCCCTTTGGGCTGAGCAAAAAAAACCACCAGCGTGCTGGAGAAGCAGAGGATTGATCCTCTGCTTTTTTGTTTCTTTGAAATGGATCACCTGCTTATCGCGACAACACAGGGCATTGATGAACGTTTTTACAACGTAAGGCAGCAATTAGCGCATTAGTAGTTGAAAAAGGGAGTAATTTCATGATTATCAGTATTCACACACAAGCTACCAGCGAAGAACGAGCACAGCTTATGACGCTGCTGTGTCGAATTACCGGGAGTCAACGTCCGATAACCACGACGATGATGACCGAACGAGAAGTCATAGCTTTAGACGGTACAATCATTGATGCCCAGGCCCAGACAGCCATTAACGAACAAAGTGCAGTCGATTCCATTCACACCCTGAAAACCCCCTATCAACTCGCCAGCCGCCTCTTTCAAGCCACCAGCACCAGCATTACTATCGGCACAACCCACGATTGCGAACCTGTCACGATCGGCGGTACTGCCTCCCCTGTGATTATGTCCGGCCCATGTGCTGTTGAATCAAGAGAGCAACTCATCTCAACCGCACGTGCGGTCAAGGAGGCAGGTGCGCAAGTATTACGTGGGGGGGCCTTCAAGCCTCGTACCTCTCCCTATCAATTTCAGGGCCTGGGCATCGAAGGACTGCACATGCTCTCTGAAGCTCGCGAAGTAACCGGGCTGCCAGTCATCTCAGAGGTGATGGAGCCTGATATGGTAGATACGGTGGCGCAGCACGTCGATATCCTCCAGGTTGGAGCTCGTAATATGCAGAACTATCCTTTGCTGATGAGTGTAGGCCGACACGCCAGGAAGCTCCCGGTCTTGCTCAAACGCGGACTATCCTCGACCATTGATGAGTGGTTACTGGCTGCCGAATATATTATTGCTGCTGGCAATCCAAATGTTATTCTCTGTGAACGTGGTATTCGTAGCTATGATCCAATGACGCGCAATGTTCTCGACTTAACCTGCATTCCTTTGCTGCATGAGCTGACACACCTCCCAGTCATCGCAGATCCAAGCCATTCGACGGGACGCCGCGAACTGGTCCCCGTTATGTCTCGCGCCGCAATTGCCGCTGAGGCCGATGGCCTGATCATCGAGACCCATATTGATCCAGACCGCGCCTTATGCGATGGACGTCAATCTATTACGCCAGCTCAATTAGAGAAAATCGTCCATGAGACCCGACTATTGACTCAACTCATGAAGGGCGATGTTCGCGTAGCCTGACGTAAAACTCTCTGTACACACCCATTCTCTCTCATACAAAGGCCTAAAAGATGGGCATATGAGGTCCTACATTTAGCCTCCGCCCTATCGACTCAGGATGCACAGTTATGATATACTCATTGTACGTAGAAAGAGTATTTAGTCTAGTGGGTGGGGAATAGACCAAGGCTTTGAGGAGACACTATGCCAACACGAATCATTATTGCAGATGACGAAGCCATTCAACGCATGGATCTGAAAGATGTGTTGACCAAGCAAGGCTATCTCGTAATTGGCGAAGCGGGAGATGGCCAGAGCGCTGTCAACCTCGCTCGCGAGTTACGGCCTGACTTGCTCATCATGGACATTCGTATGCCCGACATGGACGGCATTGCCGCCGCCGAAACGCTTACTCAGGAGAAGATTGCACCGGTGTTGTTGCTCACAGCCTTCGGAGATCAGCAGTTGGTCGAACGTGCTAAAGAGGCTGGCGTTGTGAATTATATCGTTAAACCCCTTCGCGAAAGCGAAGTCGCACCAGCTATCGAGGTCGCCCTCGCACGTTATAGCGAGTTCCGCTCTCTTGAAGAAGAGAATCGCACGCTCGCCGAAAAACTGGAGACACGTAAGGTTGTCGAACGCGCTAAGGGTCTCTTGATGGAGAAACAGGGCCTCAGCGAGCAGGAAGCGTTCCGTAAAATTCAGAAAGCCAGCATGAATAATCGCAAATCTATGCGTGAAGTTGCCGAAGCTATCTTACTAACCAACGAAATGTAGCTCTACAGAGATGAGATTAGCATGCTTGCAATGGCGCAACATGCTCACCTTATCTAACAAGATAAGATGAATTCATGTCACTTGCTATGAGTCCCGAGAATACAATTCAAGTCGTAGGCATTCGTTTTCGTCCAGCCGGTCGTATCTACTATTTTGATCCGCTGGAACAGACTTTTACCACGGGCCAATATGTCATTGTAGAGACGGTCCGCGGGGTTGAGGCTGGCCGAGTCGTTGTGGCTTCTAAACGCATTGCTGAGGGTGATCTAACCGATCCTCTCAAACCGGTTCTCCATTTAGCCACCGAAGACGAATTGCGAATGATGCTCTCTTTCAAAAGTAAAGAGAAGGATGCATTAGCTCGCTGCCACGAACGGGTCTTACAACACAAGCTTCCAATGAAACTTGTGGAGGCTGAATATACCTTCGATGGGAGCCGGTTGACCTTCTATTTTACTGCTGATGAGCGCGTCGATTTTCGCGCGCTGGTTCGCGATCTCGCTGCAACGTTCCGCACCCGTATTGAACTTCGTCAGATTGGAGCTCGCGATCAAGCTAAGCTTCAGGGCGGCATCGGCCCCTGCGGCAAAACCCTCTGCTGTAGCTCCTGGATTACCGACTTTGGCATCGTTTCAATTAAAATGGCCAAAGAACAGGGCCTTCCACTTAATCCCTCCAAAATTTCTGGCGTCTGCGGTCGCTTGATGTGCTGCCTCTCCTATGAAAATGAGAATTATATCCAGGCCAAGCAACAGATGCCTCAGATCGGCACCTTTCTCTCGACGCCCAGTGGGTCTGGTAAGGTAATCGCCATTAATGTGCCACAAAATTCCGTTGAGGTGATGCTGGAGAGCGGTGCCACTATTCATGTCCCTGTTCCCCCGAAGGAACAGGCTTCTGGAGGCGGTTGTGGAAGCGGTGGCTCTTGCGGTTGTAGTCGTACTGCCAGTTCTGAGGGTGGATCGTCCAAAGGTGGTGGATGCGGCTCTTGTAGCCTGAAGAAAAAATTGTAGAGCAAAATCACGTAGCCGAGGTGCGTTGAGAGGAAGGTATGTGATTCTATGTCATCAGATAATCATGATCCAGGGGCCGTCTGGCAAGGCCCCAGACCAACACAGGGGCCTGCTCAAGGGGCCTTTTTTGATGCACAAGAGCCTACGCCTGTGTCCCTTCGGCCCACGGGCACTGCTCAGAAAAACTCATCAGCCAGATTTGCTCCTGCTAATACTATTGTCTCACCTGTTGAGGACGACCAGCCTGTAGCTCGCTCCGCTCCTCAAGGAACACTTCAATCGATTTCACAGTATCTTTTTCTTTTGATTATCCCGTTCTTTTTTTGTGCTTTGACCTGTGCTCTTGTGTTGCCCTTTATAGCTACCGGGCATGCTGCTCTTCCACGGCTGGGCTTCTGGCCTATACTGCTGGGCATTCTTGCCATTACCGTTGCTCAGGGCACTGCAATCTATTATGCTGGTAACGATAAAGGGCTGCTTGCACTTACGACCCTCGCAGGCCTGGCCCTGTTTCTCTTGATTGCGACCTTTTCGCTATTTGGCACAATTCCTGGCATCCTCCTGCTCATTGCTGTGATAGCTTTGGGTATCTGGCTTGCCCGCCACTGTCTCCATCCCGTCCCCGAAGGCTTCGTTGATATTATTTTTGCTCAGAAAAAATATAGCCGAACGCTGTATGCTGGCTTTAATATTCTGCTTCCCTGGGAGACGATCGCGGCCCAATTAAATGTGGAGGGGACACAATGGATCTGTCCTACTCAGACGGTTCAACTTTCGCGCGAGGAGGATGTGAGCTTACGAGCAGCTATCTCATATCAGGTGTTGCCTGAAGATGCCTATCTTACTATGACGCAGGTCAATTCGTGGGAAGAGAGTCTGCGTAACCTGCTGATTATCCATTTGCAAGAGGTAGCGCTCCAGTTCCAACCAGAGGATTTTCTTACCTGGCCTCAAGGGCTCCAGGCAGCCTCTAAAACCTATCGACCAGTGCAGAAAAGTGCCGATGATTTTATTGGAAGCGCGGAAAGACGTCAGCAGATCAATGATCGTTTATTAGCTGTTTTGAGCGATAAAGTTGCGCCCTGGGGCGTTCAGATCAATTGGGTCCAGATGCTGGATGTTGAGCTCATCCCACATCACGTTATCAAACCACAACAGATTATTGCTCAACCAGTTGAACAGGCTCAAGTAGTTGAGCAGGTAGCACAACCTGAGAACCTGGAAGTTCATACAACGACGGCTGCAATTCCTGTTCCTCCGGCACAAAAGCCAGAAAATAACGTTGTGGCTCCCGCTGTTATACCTGCCAGTGCGATAGGCACGACCAGTACACCAACAAAACCTTTGCGAGAAGATCTCCTTATACGGGCGTATAAAGAAGTTCAGGATGGACATGTTACTGATCCTCAAGCCATTCGGAGTATTGCTATGAAATTTGAGGAGGTCGCTAAAGATCCAGTGCTTGCACAGACCGTAAGCTTTGATCCCGCTCGCGCTGCCCTCAATCTGTATGATCAGGCACGTAAATATGAGGAAAGTTATCTACGCCAACAGCAGCAGAATGGCATGAATCATGAGGCCCAGAAGGGTCCGGCGGGCAAGAGCTCGTATTAAATAGCACGCTTTCTATTAGCAATTTCTACTAGCAATGCGGGAGATCACCAGGTGGATGGATCTCCCACATTGCTGTAAGAAAATCCTCTAGTTCACTGAAGCATGAGCAAACGTACCGAGGAGCTGGTTCAGGTGGGATGCCTGCTCTTCCTGCAAATGCATCCGGCTCTTATCAATCACATGAATATCAATTTTGGCATTGAAACGTTTGAGCGCTGCACTGGCCTCGGCAGGGCTCAATTCCCCTTCCCGACCCCAGATTGCGTTGGTAGGAACCTGCAAGCGAGACAGAGGCTCATGTACATCAAGAGCAAGCGAGCCACTCAGCACAGCATTCGCAGCCTGGAAGCTCTGTGGCTGATGGGCGCTTGTATAAAGATACTCGATAAAGTCATCACTGATCAGGCCAGGGTTCTGGTATCCAAAGCGATCATAATAAGCTCGGATAGCCGGGCGCGAAGTGAAGAGATTATAGATAAACTCTCCAACAATTGGCGTGCTCAAAATGGCCTTCCAGATCCGCTGCAATGGGCCTGTATCTGGTTTCTGAACGAGAGAGGGGGAAGGAGAGAGCAGAATGAGGCGCTCAAAGAGTTGAGGATTGCGAGCAGCTACCGCAATAGCATACGCGCAGCTCTGATCATGAGCTACGACAAGAGCAGGCTGAGCAACCACCTCGCTTAAGAAATCATGGAGGAGATCAACCATCATTTCTGGAGTATAGTACAACTCTGGTCGATCAGAGAGGCCAAAGCCCAGCAGATCAAGAGCATACACGCGAAAGTTGGCTGAGAGGGCCTCGATATTTTTACGCCATTCATATGAGGAGGCTCCCGGGCTGAAACCATGAATCAGGACCAGTGGTCTGGCCTCATGCTCACCCTTCACCTCATAAAACATATCACCATATTTCCAGGGATAGCGCCGCTCTTCACCAGTCAGTACTGTATCTAATTCGCCAACCATGGCACATGTGGCCTTATTATAGATAGCCATTGCTCCTAATGTTCCACCAACCAGCAGGCCAGTGGTCAAGATTTTTTTTGTTAATGACATTGTTGATCGCTCCTACTTCCTTCTTGATCTACCATCAACCAAAATAGGTCTGCACACAAACAACCGCATCCCCACTTCTATGCGTAGCCCCACCCCTTTGCATATCGCATTAACCACACTTTTTTTATCTGACCCCTGCGAACGAATAGAGCAAAGCAAGTTCAAGAACTACTATAACATGGACAATTCATAGGGTGCAAACGGTCCTAGGTGAGGTTACCATATGGTAAACTAGCATCAAGATGGATAAGCTACATTCATATCTCCGTTTTTCAACTGAGGTACAACTAGCGCTACAACAACAACAGGCTGTTGTTGCACTCGAGTCGACGGTAATCTCGCATGGACTCCCTTATCCAGATAATCTGGAAGTCGCCCGGGCAATGGAGGCAATCATCCGCGCAGAAGG
The DNA here is from genome assembly GCF_003967535.1 of Tengunoibacter tsumagoiensis. Classification (GTDB taxonomy): domain Bacteria; phylum Chloroflexota; class Ktedonobacteria; order Ktedonobacterales; family Ktedonobacteraceae; genus Tengunoibacter; species Tengunoibacter tsumagoiensis. Next base: position 147,741 of record NZ_BIFR01000001.1, read on the forward strand.
GGCATGTCCAGCAACAATTGCCGTTCACGACGGCCAGATTCTCGTAGGACTACAGGAAGATGAGCTGTATCACCTCGCTCAAGCGCAGGACGGTATTCAAAAGGTAAGCCGTCGGGATCTGGCCGTAACGCTGGCGCAAGGAGGCTGGGGCGCAACGACGGTTGCTGGAACGATGCTCTGCGCCAATCTTGCCGGAATTCGTTTTTTTGCAACGGGCGGCATTGGGGGCGTCCATCAAGGCGCTACGACAAGTATGGATATCTCTGCCGATCTTCAGGAGCTCAGTCGTACGCCAGTGGCAGTGATCTGTGCCGGCGCAAAGTCTATTTTAGATCTCCGTTTAACGCTCGAATATCTGGAAACCTATGGCGTTCCCGTTCTAGGCTGGCAGACAGCCGATTTTCCAGCTTTTTATGTGGCTAGCAGCGGCTATCCAGTCTCGCACTCTGTTTCTGATCTGGATGCCCTCGCTCAGATTATTCGTACGCAATGGCAGTGTGGACTCGGTGGACTACTTGTAACCTGTCCGATACCCGAGGCATATGCGCTCTCCGCCGAGGACCTGGAACGGCATATCACAGCTGCCCTGGAGCAAGCAGAGCTCAAAGAGATACGTGGTGCAGCTCTCACACCCTTTGTACTGGCCACAGTAGCGAGCAGCACTGCTGGTGCCAGCCTGGTAGCCAATAAGGCTCTCCTACTAAACAATGCACTGTGGGCCGCGCGATTTGCTCGTACGTACTACCAATCTAAAGATGTTGCTTTATTCTGATTTACCGACTACAATACGATCTACGTAAGAGAATTTTCTGTCTGCGTATTGGACAGTCTCGTGTAACAATCCTCCTCGAAAGGAGCCGGATATCGTGAACAATCCCTTTGAGATACGCAAGGTGATTGGGGGCGTCGTTCTTACTCTGTTGTGGCTGTGTACTTTTCTATTTGTCAGCTCAACATTGGTAATCGACTGGGCTGGTGATGGTCGTGGTACCCTGACCCCCTTAAAACCCATTATCATCTTGATCGGTCTCTTTATTCTCGTTCTCTATCATATCCTTTATAAGTCGAGCCCGGAAACAAATAAGTTGAGCTGGACCTCGGTCCTGACACTCAGCTGGCTTTCGTTGATCCTGTTCTACCCCTTTAAGGATCCCGCCAATTATAATGGCGGAGCCGTGGGCTTCTTTGCCCTTATTGGTGGCCTGGCCGTCTGCGTACTCTGGGTGCGTTTCTTCTCTGATGAAATTGTCGCCTAAGAGGCCAACAAGAAAAAGGAGCCCTCTTCTCCACAAGAAGGCTCCTTTTTTGTGTGAGGAACCAATCACCCTGACACACTTTCCTATCTTCCACTTTTTAACTGTCTTTTATACAATCGAGCAGATACTATTTCTTAACTTCCCTCTAGTACTTTGCTACTAATTTTTTGCCCTCTCAATTCAATCTCAAAATGGCTGTGGTAACATACCTCTTGAGACAATGCTCTCAATTCATACTATGTCAATATGCCTTGTAAAGACTTCTATCAGTTCATGGCGGCTTGCTATGACTGCCTCTGTTTATAGAGGGGTTTTCCTGGCTTGAGAAAGCCAGTGCCGTTTGCCTATACAACCGGTTGTGCAAACCTCTCTCTCTTCTCCGCACGGACGCTTCTACTCGTAGGCCTTCCTCGCTGTACCTGGCTCTTTGCCAGGAGGCTGAGGACAGCGTAGCTATGCCTTTCTTCAGACATTTCAGCTACGCCTATCACATTGTTTCTGTAGGAAGAGAGTTCGCATATGCATACATTCAAACAGACAGAGGTTCCAAACACCTCGTATGGAAAAAAGGGGCGACGTTTCTCGCCCTGGATGCTCGTTGGAGGTCTTAGTACGCTCCTGGTCATTCTTGGTTCGGGGCTGTTCTTTTTTGCTCAACCAACGATTGGCTCACAAGCCGCAGCAGCCGTTCCAAATGGAGAGTGTAGTCTCATCGTTCCTCCTCAACCATTGACCGCTGAAGGTCTGGCAACTCCTTATCAATTGGTTGCTACACAGCCCGATAAAGGGGCCTGCCATGAAGCCAATGCCAAACAAGCTGCCTTTGTTCAAGGGGCGGTGTTTGATCCTGCGACCAACCAGATCTCTATTTATAATCCTCTGGTCGTTGATAAAGGCAAGAAACCTGCCATGCCTCCTGTGGTCCCAACACTCCCTGCGAATGCAGTTGTTGGACTCTGGTTTGGCTCCAATGGCACTGTGCTCACCCTTCGATCGTCTCAAAATAGTCTGACTGATGGCAACTGCGTCAATGGTCTGCCAGGTTCGCCCTTTGGTCAGTTCGCTTACTGCAATGCTCCTGACTTCTTTACAGCGGTCAATGCGGCTATTAAAGCGGGCAAGTTAACACCACCTGCATTGGGCATGGGCAATGATGGCCTGACTTGCCCCAGTGTCCGTGACTTCGGTGTGGTCGATATGGATCAAAGCGATAATGTTAATACAACCTATCTTATTGATAGGAAGGGCCGTGTGGCTCAGATGACAGCTGCCAATGTCCAGCAACTGCCAGAGGCTACGATTCAGGTCAATGGTAGTGATAATCGGCTGCTCTCAAGTGCTATGGATGGCGCTCTCGGCTGTCACTCGTGGTCCGCTCCCGATCTGGCCGATCCTGGTAAAATGGTCCCGGCTCTGCCTCTCAATGAGCTCCAGGCAGCTACCTATCAGGCCGCTCCCATGGCCACCATCCCGGCCAATGATCCAATGGTAAAGGTTGGCGATACCATGAGCTTGAAGAAGCTCAATCTCTATCGCGTTGGTGTGAACCAGCCTGTGGTTCAGAATAAGAACGATGCTTCGACGAGCCAGTACTGCAAAAATCTGCTCTCAGTTGCTCCCACTCGCATTCGGAACGATAAGGCCTTTACTCAGTTGATGCCATCCGTTGATCCTGCTGTGGCGAACAATCTATTCACTTTCCTTGCCCAGCGCTTTAACGCTACCTGGGGACAGGATGGGCTGAATTGTCAGAATCTGATCAAGCAGAAGAGTCCAATCAAAGTGACGATGAATAAGCAAGGCATTGCTGTTAACGCTACTTTTAAAGGCAATCTGTTCGATAGCATGGGCAATTAAAAGGATTATCCGAGCTTCAAAAGATGTGAAGGGAGCATCACTTTTTCAGGTGATGCTCCCTTCACATCTTTTTGGCGAAAGAGGGGATTAAGTTCCTGTCATACGACACCAGACAAAAAAGCAGGCCATCCAAAGATCCTGGATGGCCTGCTTCTGCTTTACTAAGCTTTTACTTAGATCTCAACTCCTGCGCTAAGAGCAGCTTCCTGAGCTGCCAGCAATTCAGCGATGGAAGGGCGATCAGGGAACTCGGTAACGATGCTTACTGAACGATGAGTACGATCGGCATGGCCGAATTTTACGTAGCCGTCAATTAAAGCAAAGAGGGTGTGGTCGCGACCAACACCAATGTGAGGACCTGGTTTGATTTTGGTGCCACGCTGGCGCACAATAATGCTACCTGCGGTCACAAGCTGTCCATCAAAGCGTTTGACGCCGAGCATCTTGGGCTTGCTATCACGACCATTGCGTGAGCTACCCATTCCTTTTTTATGTGCCATGACTTAATTACTCCTCTGTGCTTTCTGCCTTGGTAGTACGGCGCCGGCGAGCTGGCTTCTTTTCGCTCGTCTCTTCAACAGCAACTGGGGTCTCTACAGCTGGTGCCTCTGTGGCAGCTGCTGCAACTGGCTGCTTCTCAGCCTTAGGAGCCTCGCCTGAAATCAGGCTTTTACCATCGGCCAGAATGTCGTTAATGGTCAGAACAGTGAGTTCCTGGCGATGACCGCGGCGATGGCGATAACGCTTCTTTGATTTGTACTTGAAGACAATCAACTTCTCACCACGAGTCTGCCCCTCAACGGTGGCCAGAACTTCAGCGCCCTCAACAAAAGGGGCACCAACGAGTGAGCGGTCAGCATCGGAGATCAATAACACTTCTCCAATGCGGAGCTGAGCCCCATCTTCTACATTTAAGAGACGGTTGACTTCAAGCTTCTGACCGACAGAGACTTTATACTGCCGTCCGCCACTTTTGATAACTGCAAACATGTTGTCTTTTCTCCTTATTTTGGTCCGGTCCCTACGCACAGTCCAGGAGGATACGTGGGAGGCAAAGGTGGAGCGCCATCCAGCACTGTTCCTTTGGTCCTAGAGTTTTTGCTCAGAAGAGTTATTTCACCACAACTGAATCGGCAGGCCAGAGTGCCCGCAAACGTAGGGGTTGCACCCCTTGCTCATCTCTCTTTGAGGATCAACATCTCTGGGGGCGACTTAGCACGTCTTTTTTGCACGACAATTTCGCACAAAATAGTGCTCAACAATGATAACAGCGATCTCCAGACTTGTCAATGCTCTCCTGACTCTCTGACTCTCTACCCCCTTCTCACAAAAAAGGCCATGAGTATGGAAGAGGAACAACATAAGGCTCTCTTTCTCTTCGATCTGCAAGTATCTGGAACTACGAAGAAATTTTACCCTCCTCGCTATTGACCTGATCTCCATTAGAGAGACCTCTATTTAACGAGAGGAGGGTAAGCCCCCGGGCTCGTTTGGGAAGGCAATCTTCTTTTTCAGATGCTGCAAAGTCTGTACAAAGTTTAAACTAAACAGTATAATAGAGTGGATAGAGGGTTTCTTCATCAATAGATGGTACAGAATGCCATCTCTTAAGCTGCTGACCATTATAGTGTGTCAAAGGGACATTGTGCCAACGTACATGCCAATATAGATGTCAATATACGATCAGGCAGCGGATCTGACTTTGAAAGAGAATGAATACTAAACATACAGCCATTGCCACTGAACTCGAATATTATTCGGACACGCCGCTCTTCAATACGAAGGCTGTCGTCCAGCAGACGGGTATCCCGGCTCCAACCCTACGAGCCTGGGAGCGCCGCTATCAATTACTCTCTCCTGAGAGGGCCGATAATACCTACCGTCTTTATTCAGAACGGGATATTAACCTCATTCGCTGGCTTAAAGATCAGGTTGATACGGGGATGTCAATCAGTCAGGCCATCGCACTGTTCCGCCACCTCAACGAAGAACATACGGCAGCATCCAAAGAGAGCTCATCAGCTTTTTCTATTGCCCTTCCACAACCTGTAGCGGAGCCGCTTGAAGCTGAAGAAAAGGCAGATGAAAAAGCACAGTATCCCCTGCTTGATTCAGCTCATGATATGCTGGAGTCCCCACCGTCCAAAAACGATACGATGGAGATTATCCAGAACCATCTCATTGAAATTTTTCAAAGTTTAGACGAGCAGACGGCTCATGTCCTGATGGGCTCGGTCTTATCTCTCTATTCTGTAGAGCAGGTCTGCCTGGGAATTGTTACACCTACGCTCTGGAAGATAGGTCAGCTCTGGGAAGAGGGCAAAATTACGGTGACCGTTGAGCACTTTGCCAGCAATTTCTTTCGAGCCCTTCTGACAAATCGTTTCTATGTCACACCTGGCCCTCTACAGGGCCCATTGGTTCTGGTGGCCAGCGCTCCTCAGGAAGCTCATGAACTGGCAGCGCTCATGCTCGCTCTCTTTCTACGCCGCCAGGGCATTCGTGTCGCATATCTAGGTCAATCGATCGAGACAATTGGCCTCCTCCATACTGTTCGCCGTCTGAAGCCCACGTTGATCTGCCTTTCCGTCACTATGCCCAATTATATATCGAATCTTGTCCAGCTCAGCCAGTTACTACAGCATATACCCATTCCTCGACCAACACTCGTCTTTGGAGGGCAAGCATTCGTGCATCAGGACCATCTCATTGAAAGCATTGCTGGCTGCTATGTAAGTGGCGATCTCGCTACCGTTGCAAGCAAACTACAAAGCATGATTCTTGCACAGACGGACTATTCTGGGTCATCCACATAAGCAAGAAAATGAGGGGGAAGAGAGCGCTATGCGCTTGTACAAGATCGTACGATTTCCATGGTACGGCTATGTAGCCCTGATCTTATGCCTCGTTGCCTGGATCTGTTCCTGGCTCCGTATTGAACCTTTCTACCGTTATACGTTTTTTCCACTCTGGCTCGGCTATATTCTGTTTGTGGATGCACTCAATCTGCATCTCCAACGGACATCTCTCCTTAAAAGGATGGGGATCCGCTATCTCCTCCTGTTTGCTATCTCCAGCCTCTTCTGGTGGATCTTCGAGGTCTTAAATATTCCTGTTCAGAACTGGCATTACCATCTTGACCAGAGCTATTCTCCCTGGCTCTACTTTGTGCTGGCCAGTCTGAGCTTTAGCACCGTCCTCCCTGCTGTACTGGAGACTGCGGAACTGCTGCTAAACATTCCTGCTCTACGACCACAACTCCCTGCCGATCAAGCTGGTCCTCGTCTGCCTGGCTCTGTCTTGCTAGGGGTTGAGTTCCTGGGCTGTGCCTGCCTGCTCCTGCCAATTCTCTTGCCGCACTACTGCTTTGGCCTGATCTGGCTGAGCGTGGTTCTGGTTCTGGACCCCATCAATAATCTCATCGGGCGCAAATCTGCAATTGCACATATAGCAGTTGGGGACTGGCGCTTTATTGTGCTTCCTCTCGCTGGTCTCTGCTGCGGCTTTTTCTGGGAGATGTGGAACTTCTATGCCTTGCCGAAATGGAGCTATACGGTCCCTTTTATTGGCTTCTGGAAGATTTTCGAGATGCCTCTGCTGGGATATACAGGGTATCTTCCCTTTGCATTAGAGCTTTTTGCTCTCTATCAGACAGTCCTCTGGCTGCTACGCTGGCACGAAGATTACCTCATTTTTTAGCAGCGAATGATGCCTCTTGACAACGTATTCCTTTTGTACTACTGTACTTTCGTGTTGTCTTGTATGTCACTATTCTAGTTCACTAGCAAGGGATTGCATGGCTGCTGATTTTTTCTGTGATATATGTGGAGCCCACAATCGATTAGAAGCACAATTCTGTCGTTTCTGTGGACAGCCTTTGCATACTCTTAGCGCTTCGCTCACTTCTACCAAAACTGGCTTGCTGGCACCGCAGGCCATGCTCAAACAACGCTATATTGTTCATGGTCAGGCCGGTCGCGGCGGTTTTGGTGCAGTCTATAAAGCTTCCGATACTGAGTTTGGGCATCGACTGGTCGCGATTAAAGAGATGAGCCAGAGCACGCTTGAGCCCCAGGAACTGGTGGCTGCTCTCGATACGTTTCGTCATGAGGCTCTCTTGCTCGCCAGCCTTACGCATCCCAATCTGCCGCGTATCTATGAACAGTTTATGGATAGTGGCCGCGCTTATCTGGTGATGGATTTTATTGAAGGTGAGACGCTTGAACAGCAGCTACAAAAATCTGGCACCCAGCGCCTCCCGCTGAGCACAGTCTTCGATATTGCTTTGCAGCTTTGCTCGGTCTTAGAGTATTTGCATACGCGCCAGCCTCCGATTATCTTCCGTGATCTTAAACCCGCTAATGTGATGCTCACACCAACGGGCCATCTTTTTCTGATTGACTTTGGAATTGCTCGCCACTTTAAGCCTGGTCAGGAAAAGGATACAATGGCTCTCGGTTCTTCCGGCTATGCTCCCCCCGAGCAGTATGGTAAATCGCAGACGACCTTACGAGCCGATATCTATAGCCTGGGTGCAACCCTCCATCAATTGCTTTCCGGCAATGATCCGACCGATTCTCCATTTCATTTTGCCCCCTTACATTTTAGCGATCCTGCGCTCTCTGGATTGGCTCCTTTGATTATGAGCATGGTGAGCGTCGATCCCTCGCAACGACCTGCCGATATTCTTACGGTCAGCCAGGAACTACAACGCATTCTTAATGCGATGACGATAAGTAAGCAAGGAGCTCTCTCAGGATCGTTTTCGCATTCACTTGCTGGTCTCCCTGTCCGAACCCTGCCATCTGAATATCAGACGCCTCGTGGTGCTGATACACAGTCTATTCCAGCCACACAGACGACTGTGGCAAAGAAACGCACTCAGAAGACGGGAGGTCAGGCGCAGGTCTATCCACAGGCCAATACGCTCTATATCTGCCTGGGACACGCTAGCCGTATCACGACCGTTGCCTGGTCGCCCGATGGTAAGCTCCTGGCCTCCGCAAGCTATGATAAGACGGCCCAGATCTGGAATGGCGCAAATGGCTCTCATCAGTTAACCTATAGCGAACACAATGCTCGTATCAACAGTCTTGTCTGGTCTCCTGATAGCCGCCTGGTGGCCACAGCCAGCGATAGCCGCACTGTCCATCTCTGGGAGGCAGGAACCGGCAAAACGATAGCTATCTATCGTGGTCACCAGGGACCACTGACGAGTGTGGCCTGGTCGCCCGATGGTAAACTTATAGCATCAGCAGGTGATGACAAGAGTATTCATGTCTGGCAGGCTGATACACAGGAGCTATTGGTAAGCTATACAGAACACACTGATCGCGTCCAGGCTCTAGCCTGGTCACCAGACGGACGCTATCTGGCCTCAGCTGGACGAGATAAGATTATTAAGATCTGGGAGCCTCGCCCCGTTGCCAAAAAGCGTTCATTACTGGCTTTTCTGTTCTCGTCTCCGTTCGAGGAGGGCCCACAAACGCTTAAGGGATATGAAGGTCAGATCTATGCGCTGGCCTGGTCCCCTGATAGCCGCGAGTTGGCAGCCGCCAGTAGCGACCGACAGGTGCATATCCATAGTCTGCACAAAGGTGCTAAAGGCTTTACGTTGAAGACGAATGATGCAACCATCAAAAATACTATTGCCTGGTCCTCTGGGGGCAAACATCTGGCACTGGGCGGCAACGATAAACTGGTCCATGTCTGGAATGTTCAGTCTCGCGAGCAATCTTTCACCTACTTTGGACATGCTGGCTATGTAATGTCTGTAGCATGGTCGCCCGATAATTCACGGATCGCTTCTGCAGGGGTTGACCGCAGCATCCACGTCTGGCAGGCCGTTTAGACGCAGATTGCGCTGTCCTTATCATAGATTGCGGTATCGTTATCGTCTTATTGTAAGGAGGAGGGTTATGAAGTTTGATCTCACCGATGAGCAAGCCGATATTCGCGCCCTGGTCCGCAACTTTACTGAACAGGAGATTACGCCCAATGCCGAACGCTGGGATGAGCAGAACTATTTTCCCCGCGAGGTATTTGCCAGATTAGCGGATCTTGGTCTGCAAGGACTCAGCGCCCCCGAAGCCTATGGTGGCCTGGCTCTCAACCACCTTTCAGAGGCTCTGGTCTATGAGGAATTAGCGAAAGGCGATATGGGGACCGCCGTCGGCCTCGCCGTCCATAATATGGTTACAGGTGCGCTTGCCCGCTCGGCAGATGCTGAGCAGCAGCAGCGCTGGCTCCCGCTCCTGGCAAGTGGTCAGCGCTTTGGAGCGTTCTCGCTTAGCGAAGCTGACTCAGGTTCAGATGCCGCAAGCCTTCAGTGTCGTGCAACCGAACAGGTTGATGGCTACCTGATCAACGGCTCAAAGCAGTGGGTCACCAGTGGAGGAGAGGCCGATCTCTATCTCCTGCTCGCACGCAGTCAGGCTGGCCGAACCGCTGAGGGAATTACCTGTTTTGTGGTAGAAAAAGGAATACCAGGGTTTACCTTTGGAAAACTTGAACGCAAGATGGGGCTCCACTCCTCTCCCACACGAGAACTTCTCTTCTCCGATTGCTTTGTCCCCATACAGAATCGAATTGGTGAGGCCAACCAGGGCTTTAAGATCGCCCTCGCAGCCTTAGATGGCGGGCGCGTAAATGTTGGTGCCATTGCCGTTGGCGTCGCACAGGCAGCCTTTGAGACCGCCTGTACCTATGCACGCGAGCGTGAGCAATTTGCCCACCCCATTGGAACCTTTCAGGGAATTCAATTTCTGCTTGCCGATATGGCTATGAAGATCGAAGCAGCCAGGTTGCTGGTCTATAAGGCTGCCTATCAGCTTGATGCACAACAGCAAGGAGGGCTCTATGCCTCGATGGCTAAATGCTTTGCAAGCGATATGGCTATGGAGGTGACGACCAACGCCATTCAGGTACTGGGAGGGGCTGGTTACGTTCGGGACTATCCAACCGAACGCTATATGCGCGATATCAAAGTCGCTCAGATCTTTGAAGGGGCCAATCAGATTCAACGGATTATTATTGCACGCACTCTGTTGGGGAATCTGCGTTAATCGGTGATAGCACCTTTCTGTAGAGCATACGCCGCCAGTTCAGCGCCCATCTGCTGCAGGACATAGAGCTCGGCCTGTGTCCCATCCAATTGCAATGTACGCATTGCGGCCATTTTGCGCTGTTGATAGCTATTCAAGACTGCCTTCTGCTCTTCCGCAGGTGGCAGGAGCACCAGGCCGATCTGAACACGCTCATAAAAGTCCGCAGGGTCAATCGCAATAGCCAGTAAGGTGGCATAGTTTTTTAAGAGACTACAGAGGGCCGATGAGAAATAACGCGGCTGAAGGCTCTCTGCGACAAGACAACCAGCAATACGTCCAGCACGTAGAATGGGCGTTGCGGCAATGCTTCCTCGCTCAGTGTGTCTTTGCCCTCTATTCTGCTCTATGAGGATCTGGAACGATGAGATGGCTGCTCCAGGAAGCGACTCAGCTCCTAAAAAGATAGAGCGTGTCTCTAACTCCCCTTTCCAGGGTGGTGTGCCTACACGCACGCTCTCATGAAGATAGCGGATCTTCTGTGACTCAAGAGGGGGCACACATTGCACAACTGTCAGCAGTAAGCCAGTAAGGTCTGGATCTAGATGCTGAAGCGCTTGCTTTAACACCAATTGGCAGACCGACCAGAAGCGCAGAGAATCAGGCGTCTCCGCAAGGGCTACATGCACACGTTCATAAAATTCTGCTGGAACGCTCGCCTGTGGCAACTGTAGCTTTGAAGTCATTGACTCCCGCGTGGGCTCCCTCATTGCAGATCCGGGCCAGACCTGTTGAATGCTTCTTTGGAGCATGGTTCGCGCTTCTGGCTGACACTTTTCCACTAGTAATTGAAGATTAGCCAGGCGAGGCTCTGAGTCTCCATTGAGCCAGCGACGTAACGTCGAGAGACTTATATGCGTCTCCTGCAACAACCGGTCACGCTCAGGTTGCTGTGCAAAAATTGTTCCGATGGCTTCGCGCAATTCCTTGAGCGCTTCGCTCCGTTTCGCATCTTGCATACTTATGACTTCACCCTTTTTACCATATTTATTTAAACAGAGTATAGCATAAAGATTTACATGTTTATTCTTCATTCCACAAAATGTACCATTTGCACATTCGTAAAAGCGATGGTTCTCTCTCATTCTACGTGTTTTCCCCGCTTGATAGATCTCATCTTGTGCAAATATTGCCGCTTCTGCTACCCCATACATTTTTGATAATCAATACAAATCTGCTCAATTCGTGAGAATTCTCTACACTCTGTATTTGCAAATGCATTGCCATTTGCAAATATTTAATTGCAAAAGTATTGACATATGCAGTATTTTTATGTTAATGTTCGTAGAGGATAGCAAAATAAACCTTTTCTTTTCATATTAAATATATCTTTTCCTTAAGATATTAAGTCCTTATCTTGCCGCAGGTATACGAGAGGTTCAAAGACGAACTTCTATAGGACAGGAGTGAAGAAGATGGTTGAAGTGTCGGATTATTGGATCGCAGCGTATATTATGGCTTATGGGGTAAAGCTCCTCGGCACAAAGAAGAATGAAGATGGTTGGGTCATCTTCTTTTTTGATGAACGAGCGCGCAAAGCCATCGAACGGTGGAATCAAGGGGTTGCTATGATTGATGCACGCTCTTATCGTTCTGCAATCCACAAATTGAGGAATGCTATTTATTCATAGAGCAACAGAACCTTCATAGTGGTGTACTTTAAACTGATGACCAACGAGCCAGGATAGCTCATATAACCATCCTGGCTCGTTGGTCATCAGTTCAATACTTGTCTGCTTACTCTCATTGAACGATTGGCGAAAAACTCTCTATTTCTTGCGGCGCTGGTTGGAACGATAAGCGCGATAGAGATCATCATGCTCGCCCTGCACTCCCTGGCGCATCACTGGCGGAGCAGTCTTCTCAGTTACCTCTGTTTTGGAGCCGCCCTTCGCTGTATTCCTGGCATTCTGCGCCGCACCACTCAGGCTACGAGGCAGCAGATCAAGCTGAACCAGGACATAAAGGAGGAGCAGGAGTGTGATGATATTGATCAGGAATGAGACCGTAAAAGGAAGCTTCGTCCCAAATAAAGGCAAAGTAAATAACGTCTTTTCAATGCCTAATCTGGTTGCAAAGAGCGATTCGTATGGAAGGACAAACTCAGCTACAAGCAGGTAGGCCATCATACCAAAGATATGCTTGGTTTTAAAGATACGAGGAGGAGCCTCTTTCTTTGGCTTCGCGGCAAATTTCTCCTCATCTCTGGCTGCTTCGGCTGCAATCTCTGTTCTGGCAGCAACTTTCTTCGCGCCTTTTGCACGAGCCATACGAGCCTGAACGACCTCTTCCTCTTTAGGAGATACCTCTTCTTCTGTCTTAGCGACTTTCGAGAAGAAATTGGGAAGACGATTGGCACGTTTAGAGGCTGGGGTCTCTATCGCGACAACAGGTGCCTCAAGCGCTCCCGTTGTGGGCTCTTCCGTAGCAAGGTCTTCAGTTGCTACGGCGAGATTCTGATCTTCCGTCTCATTCCCGGTCACAAGTACGGGACGATGACGTGGGACACGGGTGCGGCGATAGCGGTTGGTCGTGGTGTTTGCGGGAAAATCGTTACTCATAGCGGTCTCCTGGATGGTCCTCATGGGTTGTATTGGATGAATTAAAACGAAGTGCAGAATAAGGATCATCCTCACCAGCAGACAATTGCTGTATATTTGGAATTTCCTGTGCTTGTGCCATACGCTCACCTGCCATGGCAGGTGGAACAGCAGAGTAGAAGGCCGGATCTGGTTGAGCGGAGGCTGGAGTTGGCGCAGGGGAACGAGAAGCCTGACGCCGGCCCGCATCTAAAACAAATAGCCCTGCTTGAGCAATCTCATCATCACGCCCGGGCGCATTACCACCACTTACGCCGATACCACCAATCGTTACACCATTATAACGTAGAGGCCAGCCTCCAGCAGCCATAATAAATTTTCCCTCGGTCATCGCAGATAGACTGGAGGCAAAACCAGGAATGGCCCCTCCCCATTGTGCGATAGCGTCGGTTGATTGATTAAACATAACAGCTGTGGTGGCTTTTGCAATGCTGATATTGCCAGTTGCGAAACCATGTGGGGCCATCATGCGCTCAAAAAGGACCAGATGGCCCCCTGCATCAACGATGGCAATGCTGACAGGGCTGCGAAGTTCACCAGCCCGCCTTTTACAAGCTTCCAGTACTTTGCGGGCCAGATCGATCGATATACTCACGCCCGGATACTCCTTACTTTCTGCCAACTCTTCACACCGGAAGAGGGCTGAGTCAGGGCCTGTCGCGCCTCGCTCGCGTTAAGCCGAACAGGTCCCCCATCCGCATTAGTGCTTATGTCGCGCCCATTGTACCGCACCTCTTGCAACGACGCAATGAGCCAGATCTTTTCTTATCTACGAAGCAGCAACCGTTTTCGTTAGAGCAGGCAGACTATTCATCCTTCAGATGCAGTCGTCAGCTTGATTCGCTCCTTACGCCAGTTCAGTTGACTATATTTCTCCTGTACCAGTTGCTGTGCCAGATCCCACTCAGATTGCGTCAGTTCCCCTGCGGTAAAAGGATGCCTGAGAAAAGCACTGAAGCCTTCACAAAAGGCCTGCGAGACCTCTTCCCAACGAGCAGTGGGAGCAAAGGCATGCAGAGGGTTTGTCTTCTCATTGTAGAGGGCAAGGGCCTCGGCACGAGCCTCCTCAGAAGGATAGCGCAGGAGATGAAAAAACTCTGCTGCACGATCTTCCAGGGGAAGAGAGCCCTGCTGGAGAAGCGCATGCTCTTTCCAGACCTGAGCACTGCCAACCAGCTTAAAACCATTGCTTGTAAGATCTGCCTGCGTTGAAGAGGCAAAACAGGCTGCTGATGGATGCTTGCTCACGCGCTCATCACTAATTACGGAAGCAACGCCGAGCTTCTGCAAAGCCAGCATCAGGCCCTGGCACAGATAGGCATAAGCAGCCACAACCCCCGAAGGAACTCCATACTCTTTACTTATCACAATGCTATAGGTAAACTCATCACGATGATAGACAGCGCGGCCTCCCGTTGGACGACGGACCAGGGCTACCTGCTCTTGTTCACAAGCCTCTACATCAATCTCGCGCTCAACATTCTGAAAGCGGCCCAGCGAGATCGCAGGCTGCGACCAGCGGAAAACGCGCAACGTTGGAGGAACATCCCCGCGCAGATGATGCAAAAGAATAGCTTCATCAAGAGCCATATTTAAGGCGGCATCCTGGGTACCAGTATCAATAAAACGGAAAGGTCCTGTCTGTGTCTGCATAATGGGTTCCTTGATAGATAATGATCGGATAGATAGTGATCGAACAACAGAGCCGAGGAAAAAGTCCAGGACAAGCGTCTAGGACTGACGCTGTTCACGGGCGGCTTTCCACTTCTCGCGTTGAGCCTCACGCACCTTTTCAGAGGCTGGAACATAGCGTGCGAGGAACGCCTCACGAAACGCTACATAGGTCCCATTCAGAATGGAGCTCCGTAGTTCAGCGGCCAGCCGTAACATAAAACGGATATTATGGATTGTGCCCAGGCGGAAGTAAAGCTGTTCCTCAGCTCGCGCCAGATGATGGACATAGGCCGCGCTATAATGCTGGCAGGTATAGCAATCACAACCATCTTCAATTGGACCATGTTCCATCCGGAAACGAGCTCCCTTAATGCTCACCCGGCCATCACGTGTAAATAGACCACCATGGCGAGCAACACGGGTCGGCAGAACACAATCAAACATATCCATCCCCAGACCCACACCCTCAACAAGATCCTCTGGCGAGCCAACGCCCAGCAGATGACGAGGTTTATCGCGGGGCAGTTCTGGAGTCACATGGCGCAACATCCCCCACATCTGTTCCTTTGGCTCTCCAACCGAAAGACCACCAATCGAGAGGCCCTTGAATGGCATATTGCCAATAATGCGAGCACTCTCACGACGGAGCTCAGGTTCAAAGGCCCCCTGAACAATTCCAAAGAGCGTCTGATCAGGATTATGGCGCTCTTTCGCCACCAGAGCACGCTCTTCCCAGCGATGAGTCCACTCCATCGCCTTGCGGGCCTCAGCGAGCGTACAGGGATATGGAGAACAGATATCAAGGGGAAGAACAATATCGGAGCCAAGCTCGGCCTCAATCTCCATCACACGCTCAGGAGTCAGCGTATGAAGCGAGCCATCAATGTGGGATTTAAAGACCACACCATCTTCATTTAGCTTGCGCAGATTGCCCAGACTCCAGACTTGAAAGCCGCCGCTATCAGTCAGAATTGGGCCATCCCAATGCATAAACGAATGCAATCCGCCAAAGGACGCGATCAGATCGGAGCCAGGACGGAGCATTAAGTGATACGTATTTGAAAGAATAATCTGTGCCTGAGCGGCCCGCAGTTCCTCAGGCGACACGCTTTTCACAGTAGCCTGGGTCCCCACAGGCATAAAAATAGGTGTGTGAATAGGGCCATGGGGAGTCTGGATCGTACCGGCACGAGCCCAGGTCTCAGGACATTCGGCCTCGATAGAAAAAGAAAATGGTGGCATGCAACTCTCAATATCAACAAAGGGCGCTACAAAAATCGTCGACTAGATTTCCAATGCCCGGAATACTGACCTTATTTTCTCATAAACGTCAAGCGCCTCAGCACGATGTTCGTAGAAAATGTTCCTGATAGAAATGTAGCAATCTACAGAAATAGAATAATCTATTGAGTGGGCAATTATTAAGACTAAAATGGCTCAAATGAGCTCATATCCGTTTGCATATAAAAGATACATAAAAATATGTAGCATAGCCGGAATTTGTCATAAAAACCCTTGCAAATCCTAAAAAGATGGTGTATGCTTTCAACCGGTATCCAATCTCGGTCTCGCATACAGTGCTCGTCCAGGGTATAAATCCCACGCTGGTAGGGGAAACAAAAGACTGGTGACATCTGCTAGGATATGGACCCGGAGGATTACCAACATATCACAAGGAGGTCCCTAGTTGAGCTTCGTAGACAAAACCCTAAAATGCCGTGAGTGTGGAAATGATTTTGTGTTCACCGCCGGTGAACAAGAATTTTACCAGCAAAAAGGGCTGTTGAATCAGCCTGGTCGTTGTTCATCATGCCGCGCCAACCGCCGCAACGCGTCTGGTGGATCGAGCAACCGTGAACGCGCACCACGCGAGATGCACACTGTTATTTGTGCTGAATGTGGTAATGAGACCCAGGTGCCATTCTTACCAAAGAATGATCGCCCCGTCTACTGCAGCCCCTGCTATGATAAGGTGCGCGCTCGCGCATAACCTCTCATCAGTGGAGGCCTGACAGCGTATCTGTTGGCGGTGCCCTGCCTTCTTCCCCAAAGAGTGCAATGTCATCGCCACGCGCTTCCTCAAACACGAAAGACCTGGCCGGGGGGTGTTCCCGCCAGGTCTTTTTTCTCTTCCTTTCTCAATCTTCTTTCTCAATCTCCTTTCTCAAATCGTCTTTTAATATCTGCTCACAAACGTAGTCTTATTAGTAGATAGGCGCTGGCTGCAACGAAGCAGGCTGTTTATAATTCACAATGGAGCAGAAAGCTTTCAGATGAGAAGAAGTCTGATCTTGTCCAGGCAAGGATGGACGCGCCCATCTTTGCCTGGACAAGACCATAGTTAAGAAGAAGAGAGGAAACCATTGAGAGGAGAAAAGACCCTCCAACGTAGGAATAAGTGCAGAGCTAGCACATTTCGGCTAAAGGGGTTTTGAATGATCCAGAACCTTGTTATACTACGAGAGAGTAAGAACCGTCCCAGTCCAGGGTATTCCAGCGCCGGAATAAAGCGTGGCTGGTTCCGTGTTTCCTCTTATAGAACGAAGAATGGTATGTACCTTTTGTACATGCGCATCGACATCTGATTTTCTCCTCCTCATGCCGTCTCTGAGCTGAGCGGTGCGGTATCCGCTTGACAGTCATGCTTTGCTATTTATAATAGAGAAGTAACATTTGTTTTGCCGGGGTAGAGTCTACCCTGTCACTTTTTTTATGGAGACCGTCAGGAGAACTGTTCAGGTGCAAAGCAGATGCTACAGCATGTAGGCAATGGGGATAAAGAATGGCTACCAATTATGAAAAGGCCGTTGATAAGTCACGCTCCAATAAGCCACTGACAAAGACAACGACTACTCTCGGGGCAACTCTGGCTCCTTCGCAAATGACGCTCGAAGACTTATTAACCGAGACGAGCATGTATCTAACTCCACAGGATATGGAGAACATTCGTCATGCCTACAACCTGGCTAACCAGGCTCATAATGGAGCGGTGCGCAAATCGGGCGAGCCATACATTCAACATCCTCTGGAGGTTGCCCATCTCCTGGCTGTCATGCGCATAGATTCCGATGGGATTGTGGCTGCTCTCCTCCATGATGTGGTCGAAGATACTCATTTTTCCCTGGAAGATCTCAATGAGCTCTTTGGTCCCTCTGTTGCCCATATTGTGGATGGCGTGACCAAATTTGATGCGCTCGCTAGCAAGCCCGCTACACCAACTGAGGCCGATGTGCTTGCCGATGTGTCTGGTCTGGATAGTCCGTCTCCCACTTCTGCTCTCGATCACGCTGCCACTTCTTCGCCTGACCATTCTTCTGCTGCCACGCCCGATCATACGCACTATACTCCACCTTCTCTCGTCGATAAACGCCGTCAACGAAGCGAAACGGTGCGCAAGATGCTGGTGGCGATGGCCGAAGATCCACGTGTGGTGGTACTGAAGTTGGCCGATCGACTGCACAATATGCGCACCCTCAGTGCTATGTCACCCGCCCAACAACAGAATAAATCTCGTGAGACCAGCGAGATCTATGCTCCCCTGGCCCGGCGCCTGGGCATGGCGCTTGTACAGGCCGATCTGGAAGATCTGGCCTTCGCCTATCTCGAGCCCGATAAATATAATCGCCTCGCTCACCTGGTTGAAGAAGAGGTGAAACGCAGGCAGCCGTTTGTCGATGAGGTCTGCCGTACCCTACAAGAAGAGATGCAGCGCGCTGGCCTGAAATCAGAGGTGATTGCGTGGCAAAAACACCTGGCAAGCATTAATCGTAAATTAGAAGATGTGTTGCTTCAGGATGGCAGTGAGCTTAGCCGCATTCATGACCTTGTCTCTTTCCGCATCCTTGTAGATACCGATTATGAATGTTATCTGGCTCTTGGTCATATTCACGCTCTCTGGCGGCCCAAGGATGGCCGCATCAAAGACTTTATCGCTACTCCTAAGCTCAATGGCTACCAATCTCTCCATACGACGGTCTTCTGCCTCCAAAATCGTCTGGCTGAGATTCAGATTCGCACACACAATATGCAGCGAACAGCTGACTATGGGCTGGCCAGCTATTGGTACCTGAAAGATCGTTTGGGGAAGGATAACGAAGACACACGAGAAAAAGAGAAGGGCGACCGCAGCTGGCGGCTCTCCTATCGCGAAATGGTGACATGGATCGAGCAGCTACGCGAATGGCAGAGCGCTATGCCACAAAGCGCAGATGAGTTTGTTGAAGCGGTCAAAGGGGATATCTTCCAGGAGCAGATCTTTGTCTTTACTCCCAAAGGCGATGTCAAAGATCTTCCTCGCGGCTCGACTCCTCTCGATATGGCTTATCGTATTCATACCGATATCGGCGATCACTGCGCAGGTGCGCGCATTATCACGAATACAGAAGATACCGGACGCCTGGTAACACGTCTCGTTCCCCTGGACTATGAGCTCAAAGGGGGCGAGATCGTTGATATTATGACCAATCGAACGGTTCATCCTACCCACGATTGGCTCTCATTTGCCCGGACGGCTGCAGCAAGGAATAAGATTCGTCGCTATCTTAAGACGTATGAACGTGAGATCGATCTTCAGCTTGGCCGTGAACGGCTTGATATGGCCCTGAAGACCTCAGGGCTCACTGGCATTAACGATGAGATTGGTGAGCTCCTCCAGAATCTTTGTACAGAGGGTCCAGAGGCTCAAGCTACCTTTAAAAAGTATGCCACAAGGGATGATGTCTATATCGCGCTGGGACGCGAAGACCTTTCGATTACTGATCTCTTAGAGCATCTTCTTCCTTTACTGCCAGGATGCGATAACGATGCACTTGCCAACAATGAGGCCGGACTCTACCAACAGAAAGAGGGCGAAAATCATCGCCTGATCTCACTGGCTGAGTGTTGCTGCCCCATACCAGGTGATACCATTGTAGGACAGCTTATGCCTGGCAAGGGTATGGTCATCCATCGCAGCGATTGTACTGAATTAGCCAATCAGGGCGAGAATGGTACTGGCATGATTGAGGTGAACTGGCTTCAGCTTCATCCTGATCACTATCAAGTTCTTCTCTCGATCGTCGCACATGATCGTTCCGGACTCTTACGAGATGTCGCAGCCATTGTCGCTGACGCCAATATCAATATGACTGCAGTCGCCTCAAAGACCAATACGTCTTTACATAAAGCCGTCATCGTTGTGACACTAGAGATCGCCAATGAAGGCAGTATGATCCTCGATCAGATCGAACGCATCCAACGACGCCTCCGCCAGGTGAAAAATGTGGTAAGCGTGGAGCGCGCTCTTACCAGATAACATAAGGCTAGAAATCAAGCTCCTCAGGCGAATGATACTCTCTTCTCTATGCATGAGGACACTTACGCATAGAGAGAGCTCATTCGCCTTTTGTATAGCCCATCAGGCTATTTTGATCTGGCACAATCCAACAAGATACGGTATGCTTCGTATAGATTCTGTAACATTTTCCAGAGACTCTCTCTCTCTTACTGGTAGGATTTAACGATTGCTTGCTTCTGCGACACAAATTTGAGAAAGATTTGATCTCTTTTTAATATCCTTATGGTAAGACTAAGATAGCCTCCAGAAAGTCTTGATCACACATTTGAGAGGACATTGTAAGGCTCTTCGTATAGGATTGAGTGCTAAACTAAGAAAGCAGAGTGCGTTCACCTGCCAGACACCGGGGTGGTTGGAAGCAAGATGATGGTGCATGACCCTCAAAGGGAACGATATCTTGAACATGAACGTACGGAATAGTACAGGGAATCTGTCTGTTGGATACTGTGAGTGATCAAAACAGGGAGTGATGGCGTGGGGAGAGGAGGACATGGCTATTGTTCAAGTATAGGCGTTTGATAGAGTGGATATTTGTGTAGATAGACACAGAGAGTGGCTCCTATTCAGGATATCCAGAATATGCATAGATGAGTCATGATAAATAGGTCTGTAGAACAACAGTATGTAGAGCATGCTTGCCCAGATGTAATGAACCAGGTGCTAGAGCTGGTGCGCCCTTATATGGTGCCCGGTGAGATCGAGCAAGTGGTCAAAGCATGCCATCTGGCGCTAGAGACCTGTGAAGGGGTCCCTGGAACGGCCAATCGGCCTATTCCACCCCTGGAACATGCTCTGGCGGTAACAACTATTCTGGCCCAGATGATGCATGTTGATGCCGTTGGGATTACAGCCGCTCTCGTGTTTGAAGCGGTCGATGCAGAGCTCTTACTGATTGAACAGGTGGAGCATGTCTTAGGTGCTCCTACCGCCCGCATTGTCGGTAGCATGCTGCGCTTAAATATTCTCGAGCGCAAAAAGCAGAATGTGGCAACTGGTGCGATGCTCTCTATCCAGAGCCCCTCACCCACAACTACCAAAAAAATTCATGATGAACATTCTCTTGCTCCCGTTCCTCTTGAGAGCAAAAAACCTCGTGTTCGTGAGGCCCTCAGACGCCAACAGGCTGAAGCCGTCCGCAAGATGTTTGTGGCAATGGCCGATGATCCTCGTGTGGTTCTGCTCAAACTTGCCTATCGCCTGCATGCTATGCGCCGCCTCTGCGTTGAGCCCCAACCTGCTCCTTCACCAGAGGTTCTAACGATGGCCGAGGAGACTCAGGAGATTTATGCTCCTCTCGCAGGCCGTCTGGGCATGTCTCGCGTTGAAAGCGAGCTCCAGGATCTCTCGTTCCAGGTGATGGAGCCCGATAAATATAGCTGGGTCCGCAATATCGTCGAGATGGAGAGCAAACAGTGGCGGTCGTATGTTGACCGTGTCTGCGAGATTCTTCGCCAGGAGATGGCAACTATCGGCGTAAAGGCTGAGGTCTCTGGCCGCGTTAAACACGCCTATAGCTTCTATAAGAAGATTATGCGGAGCGCTGGCGATCTGGAAGATTTTGAGGCGGTGAAAAAGGCTGCCGATATCAGTCAGATTCACGATCTGATTGCCTTCCGCATTCTGGTCGATACGACGACGGACTGCTATGTCACGCTGGGCCATATCCACGCTCTCTGGCGACCCAAGGATGGCCGCATTAAAGACTTTATCGCCAATCCCAAGCCAAATGGCTATAGTGCTTTACATACAACTGTCTTCTGCATGGATGATCAACTGGTAGAGATCCAGATTCGCACCCATGAGATGCACGAGATGGCTGAGTATGGCGTCGCGATGCACTGGCATTACAAGGATGTCGGGGATCAAGCCTCGGCCTCTGCTAAAGAGCTGCTTACCTGGCTGCGCCAATTGGCCGAATGGCAGCAGGAATTGCGCACCTCTAATACCAGTGATACCGATTTTGTTGAAGCCATCAAGGATGATATCTTTCAAGAACAGATCTTTGTCTTTACACCCAAAGGCGAGGTCAAAGATCTGCCGGTCGGTTCAACGCCTTTAGATTTTGCTTACCGTGTCCATTCCGAGGTCGGCGATAAATGTGCTGGTGCTCGCATTATCTCTGAGTCTGAACATGGTGAAGGCGATCGACTGGTCACACGTATGGTCCCGCTGGATTATGAGCTGAAGAGTGGTGAGGTGGTGGATATTGTTACCAGCCGCAATGCTCACCCAACCCGCGATTGGCTCAATTTTGCTCGTACTGCGGCTGCACGCAATAAGATTCGCCGCTATCTCAAGATTCATGAGCGACCGATCAATATCCAGATTGGTCGTGATCGACTGGATCGCGAGCTCAAATCGATTACCGAGCGCACGCAAGAGGTAATTAGTGAGGATCTTCAGAACTGGCTGTGTGAGAAACTAAACTTTGCTAGCTATGAGGATATCCTGGCGGCTATTGGCTCTGATGATCTGCGACCACGCCTGGTAGTCGTCAAGCTTGTCGAATACTGGGAGAAACGAGACAATAAAGAAGAGGTTGTTGAGGCCAATGAGCCTTTAGTGCTCTCTCCTTCTGCAGCAAAGCCTGCTACTGCGCAGATGATGGTGGCCGGGGTAAGTGGTCTGTTAACCCGCTTAGCAAACTGCTGCTGCCCGTTGCCCGAGGATCCGATTGTTGGCTTTGTCAGTCGTGGCAAAGGCGTCATTGTCCATCGAGCCGACTGCCGCAATCTGACCAACTACCGCGAACGTGCACAGGAGCGTTTGATTAATGTTAGCTGGCAAGGAATGAGCCAGCCGCGCTACTCAGCCCCTGTGATCATTACGGCTCGCGATCGCAACGGCATGATGAGGGATCTCGCTTCGGTTATCTCTGATGCGGGCGCAAATCTGATGTCTGTCAATTTCCGCTCAGATGGCAATGGCGAGACGGTGCTGGTGAATGCCACAATTGAGGTTGAGAATCTGACCCAATTGCAATGGCTGTTCACACGTCTGGCACGAATCAAGGATGTTCTCCATGTAGAGCGCGATCTAGGAAAACAGAAAAACACGTTGTAGGCATGCTCCACAAACATAAGTCATCCCGAATTTTGAACGGATGAGCATGCAAAGGAAAACCCTTCTCAGATACACTGGATGTAGAAACAAACACCAGTTACTAGAAGGGTTTTTCACATGCATTCTCAGTATTCCACAAATGAGCCCGAAACGCAAACGTCGTCCCAAATGGCAGAGCAGATCCAGAACCACTTAGCCCTTTTTTTAGCGCCCTTTCTCGTCATATTGAATCAGCATCTTGACAAGCGTTTCGTCCAAACCTGCGCTCAACTGGTAGAAGTGATTATCACCTTCCGTGATCGTTGTCATGCCTTACTTCTCAGTGAGTTAGGTGCCTATCTTGATTCTCCTGCTCACGCTCCTGCAGGGACAAAACGCATAAGTAACTTGTTACGTTCTCCCAAATGGGATTCATCCCTTCTTGAACGCTTTTTTTGGGACCGCGCCACGCTGTTTGTGAATCAGGTGAAGGAAAAAGATGAAGATGTTCTTGGTATCTGGGATGAAAGTGTGTTGGAAAAAGCAGAAAGTATCGCCCTTGAAGGATTATGTCCTGTCCGTTCGAGTAAATCGAGACGGCTCAATCGCATCAAGAAAGGATACTACCGCCCTCCTTCTGCTCCAACGTTTGTCCCAGGAATGCATTGGATTGCGATCTTGCTTTGTGGGCGGCAAGGTCCTCCTTTGTTAGCTCATATGCGGTGGTGGACCTCACGCGGGAAATATGCAAGCAACGCACGACAAGAAGAACTTTGGTTGCTTCAACGGTGTATGCATCTCTGGGGAGCAAACGTGCTTCATATCTTTGATCGTGGCTATGCTGGTGGTCTTTGGGTGACAGAGTGTTTAGAACTCCATCTTCGTTTTATCTTGCGTTGGACGAAAGATTATCAGCTCTTTGAGCACGGTCATCTGAAGAAAAAAGCGTGGATGATTGCACGAGGAAAAAAATCCTGGTCACAACGACACGTGTGGGATGCGCGAACAAACTGCTGGTTTCAAGCGGGAGTGGTCGCTCTTCCTGTGCAGCATCCTGAAGCTCATCACCCATTGTGGCTTGTTGTCTCGCGCCCAGGCAAGGGCCGCCCACCCTGGTACTTGCTGACCAATGAAGAGATTACGACGGAAGAGGATGCATGGCGAGTTGTTTTTGCCTATGCTCGACGGTGGCAAATTGAAATGGCATGGAGGTACAACAAAAGCGAGTTCGGTTTTGAATGCCCCCGGCTGTGGAGTTGGGAAAATCGGGTGAAGCTTCTTTTGATAGCGACACTTGCGTATGCCTTTTTATTGACTCTTCTGGATGATAAATACACGTGTTGGCGAGAATGGCTTCTCACCACATGGTGTCATCGGACAGGCAAAAAGTGCCGTGAAGCCACGGCACCCTTATATCGTTTACGAACGGCACTCAGCCGTTTATGGTTAGCCTTCCCGCCTCCTTTGATGGGCTTGTTACAAACTCATCTTGAAAATTCGGGATGACTTATGTTTGTCTTGTCTTCTGTTCGCAGCGATGGGCAGGGCGGGTTTAGCCGCGCAGACGTTCAAGCACAGGTGGTTGACGTAACTTTGCCAGTGCACCGGCTTCAATCTGTCGAACACGTTCGCGTGTAATCCCCAGTTCACGACCGACCTGCTCTAAGGGATGAGCCTGGCCATTGCCAAGCCCAAAACGAAGTTGCAGGACAAGCTGTTCACGAGGAGTAAGCACCGACTCTAACACGCGCTGTACCTCATCCTTCAAAGTCTGGGTGGTTGCCAGCTCTTCAGGGGAGGCTGATTCTGTGTCGGCCAGGACATCGCCTAATTCCTGTTCTTCATCCTCGCCAACTGGAAGCTCAAGCGAGACAGGAGCGCCAGGAGCCGATTGAAGCTCAACCATGCGAATGGGGTCCAGGCCAGTAGCTTCAGCCAATTCCTGCTCCGTAGGTTCGCGCCCAAGCTCCTGCAAGAGACGCTGACGCTCACGGCGAATGCGATTTAAGGCAGTATTCACATAAACGGGGAGACGGATCGTGCGACCTTTATCGGCAACGGCGCGGCTGATGGCCTGACGAATCCACCAGGTCGCATGAGTAGAGAAGCGATGACCACGCCGCCAGTCATAGCGTTGAACGGCGCGAATCAAGCCAATATTACCCTCTTGGATCAGATCCAGCAAAGTTAACCCACGACCAACATAGCGCTTGGCAATGCTTACGACGAGGCGCAGATTCGCAAGAATAAACTGCTTCATCGCATCACGATCGCCCGCCTCAATGCCTTTCGCCAGTTCGATCTCGCGCTCATGGGTAATCATGGGCACGCGTCCAATCTCACGAAGGTATGTCATCACCGCATCGGACTCTCCTGCGTCAGCAGCATTAACGGAGTTTTCGTCCTGGTCCTCCGAGCGGCGGCGGCGCATGGGTGCTGTACGGCGAGCAGCATGATCAACCTCATTAGAGATCGTGGGGAGGGTAAGAATGGAATCCACTTCTAGGTCGGCAGGATGAGGTGTATCTTCATGAACCTCAGTAATATCTTCGATCTCAAGCGGACCTGTCTCCAGGTCGAGAGGACCCGTCTCAAGCGAGTTAAGATCCTCGTCTAGCTCAGGTTCGTCTTCACTATCGC
This sequence comes from Tengunoibacter tsumagoiensis, assembly GCF_003967535.1. Classification (GTDB taxonomy): domain Bacteria; phylum Chloroflexota; class Ktedonobacteria; order Ktedonobacterales; family Ktedonobacteraceae; genus Tengunoibacter; species Tengunoibacter tsumagoiensis. Next base: position 173,248 of record NZ_BIFR01000001.1, read on the forward strand.
CTGCCTTGTTATCATCATCAGATGTATAATCAAGATCTTTTGCAAGAAGCTGCTCAACGATGTCGAACTGTTTCGCAAGATCTGGTGTTTCAGTTTTATGTAACGTAAGCGTTGTTCCCGTCATGGCACGCTTGCTGTCTATCATTGTGCGCCCTCCATGAAAAGTAGTATATCCTAAGCAGCAAGATATAAGTTGTCAGTCCGGTCCTACACTCAGGGAAAGCGAGCCTTCGACGGACCTTTCTGTCCGAGCGCCGAGAGTGGAAGGAATTCAGTGCTGTGGTCTTTAAAAATGTTCTTATGAAAGAGAACATTGGCACAGCAGAATTTATTCCTGATCCAACCTACTTCAATTATAACGCAAGTCCCCCTTTCATTCTAGCCCCTACGCCGTTTTTTTGGCGCAGTTTCTATGGGAAACCGGTAACCTGGGTGTAATCTATCTCTTACTTTATACGTTTGGACCGCAGTTAAAGTGGCAAAGAATCTAACCTTTTTTGTAACATCTCGGTTGGTGCCTCTTTTTTGCCTTTTAGCCTTGTGAGATTCCGACTTTCTCGTTGTCTTCCTGCCTCGGTTGCCCTACGTCTTCTGGCCCCTATCACTAATTTGTATAGCTGAAATGCCAGATAAAAAGTAATCGATGTGAGCAACGCAAATCCGGATATTGTTGTCAGGAGATCACCAATCGCCTCCCAACTCTCTCCAAATACAAAACCAAGCGATAATGGCAGCAGCGCACTAATACATTCTCCACACGTATCGTAAATAAGGAAACGGCGATAGGGATAACTTTCAGCGCCTGCTAATAGATTGATGGAACCGCCTAAAGCGGGTACGAGAAAGCGACTTAAAAAGACCGCAATTCCCCCACTCCGTTGAAAATAGTCTTGCGAGCGTCGAATCACTTGTGGTGAGAAGAGACCAAAACGCTTCTTCTCTCCTAACCAATTCAAAACCACACGACCAAAACGATACCCCAGAAGATACCCAACACTATCTCCTGCGATTAATGCACTAAGCGCGATGACAATGAGCAGTGGAAAGTTAAAATCTCCAAGCGCGGAAAAAGCGCCTGCTGCAAGCAGAACCAGACTTATCGGCAATGGTAGTCCAATGGCTGCCACAAATATTGTCATCCAGAGGGCCGGATAGCCATAGAGTTGCAGCCAGTTTAAGAGCCACGGAAGGAGGATATTCACAGGCTTTTCCCCTTCTGCTCTGGAATCCCCGCTGGCCGAACCTGACCTGGAGGGGTTGGCAAAGGGTGGAGTTTTCGATAGTTTGTGATCGTGGCCTGAAGCGTTGCAATGACCGCACTTACCGGACGATGCTTCTCATTAGCGATGATTGCAAGTGTCTTATGGTGGATTTGATGATCATTGGGAACTTGCAGCGATTGGCAGAGGGTCGTAGCAGGAACATTATACACATACGATACATAGGGAATAGTCATCCACGAGCGCACAAGATGCACATCTTGATGCTTCACCTGAAACTGCTGTTGATGCACATTCTGTACGGCCCCCAGCGTTGCACGAGCCTCCAGGATAGTCCCCCCTATAGCTAATACAAATAAAAGACTGACCAGAAAATATTTTATGGATATGTTTTGCATTTTCCCCCATCCTACTCCTGCATCTTATCGACAATCTCTGCCTTTGACAAGAGCCCTCATGTACATGCATGTGAAAGGCTGGCCAGCAGGATGGTCAGTCTAAAAATTGAATGGATCTGGTAGTGACCTTTCTGGTAGTGACTTGCAGTTGGGTATAGTGTAAAATACAGCTCATGGAAACCTCTACACAAACTTTAAACGTACGTATTAAACGCATCGATACAGAGCTCCCTCTGCCAACCTATGCAACGGCTGGCTCAGTTGGCTTTGATCTACTCTGCCGTGTGGAAACAGAGGTCGCTCCTCATCAGCTTGCTCTGTTACCCGCTAACCTGATAGTGGCGACTCCGCCAGGGTATATGCTGATGCTGACGATGCGCAGTAGCACAGCACGACGCAAGGGCCTGCTCATGCCTAATGGAGTTGGCATTATTGATCAGGATTACTGCGGCGAAGGCGATGAGCTGATGATCTCGGTCTATAATTTTCGGGACGAAGCCGTTACGGTTCTCCGTGGCGAACGGGTTGCTCAAGGGATCTTTGTGCCCATTGCACAGGTCAACTGGCAAGAGATCGAACAGGTTGGGCAGGGCCGTGGAGGCTTCGGCAGTACAGGTGTATAAGGTGTATGACTATGCCGCTACCAGACTACTATGCGATTCTTGATGTCTCGCCCAACGCAACGTTAGAGCAGATCCGCCAGTCCTATCGCCGATTGGCCCGCATCTATCATCCCGATGTCAACCGCCACGCAGAAGAGGGCTCGATTAAACAACTTAATGAGGCATACGATATTTTAAGCAATATGGCGAAACGCAATGCCTATGATCTACAACGCCTTGAAGAGATTCGACGTGGCCTGCTCATCGATCTCTTGCTCCGCCAACGAGAGCAGATGCGTCAGCCAAAACGTATGACCTGGGTGCAGGGGATGACTGGCTTTGTCTCCGAACTCAAAAAAGAGATGCGAAGCGAATAGCTCTCCCGTCAGCAAAAAAAACAGAAGCCATTCTCTTCTTTCAGTCGTGCATATACTGTACATTTGAATTCTTTAGCCAGGCCTGAATGTCTTTGAATGTCTTTGAATATATGTGGCTCTAACTGGCTGTAAAACAGAGGAGAATGAGTGATGTCAAATTTCAATCCGAATGGATTCACCAATGAGGCACTGCAAGGCGTACGCCACGAGGTGGAGAATCAGATGGGACAGGCAATCGATCATTATGCCAGCCATGTTCCTGGTGGCACACAATTTACTCCCGAGGCCAAGCGTGCCCTGGCAGGGGTCCTGGATGGTCTCCAGGGTCAACTTGAACAACAGGCCGCTAGTCACTTTGGGGGCAATGCTGGTAGCTCTAACTCACATGGGAATAGTATCAGCGGCAGCCAGGGCGATCAGGGGAGCCTCTTATAACTTATAAGACACAAAGATGGAGACCTCAACAGGGCCTGCGCCCTACTGAGGTCTCCATCTTTGTGTCAACTATTTCTGGTCCTCTTCACGTTTCGTCTGCAGAAAGGAGAGGATGAGCGAACCAACCAGAACACCCACAAGGACAATCTCCATCGTGCTAAATGTTCTCTTCTTCTTTTCCATTATACGTTTCCTTTCAATGATTGGACTCTCTTCTTACGCTATTTTAGTCCATAGCATACGACCATTGCCATAGTCTTTTGTCAGTTGAAAATGTTCGTCAACCCACTTCACAAAACCTTCTTCGGTACTGAGACGCCCGGTATAGAAGAGGACCATTCGCACCTGTGGCTGTTCGGCTTCATGGATCAGTTGCTCGTTGCTCACATACCCAGTCTGGATGCGTACAAGGGAGGTATCAACCAGAGCAGCAGGCGTACTCTGATCGGCCAATCCTGCAATAAATTGAGCATCCGTAATAATAAGCTGACCAGGTTGAAGCAAGCCACGGAGATCCTCTGCTATCTTCAAGTCTTTTGCTGTCTTTTGCGAATGGGCCTGCGCCGCTTCCTGGTGATAGTAGGTCTGTATGGCTAAAAGATTATAGATGGTCATGAGAAGAAGCAGACAGAGGCTGATAATAGCTAAGAGCTTCCTTTGATGGTTGCTCGATCCTTCACGCCAGAATGGGCTGGGAAGGCTAAAGATGGCCAGGCTAATCATTGATGGTAGAAGCGCTACCATATGATGGGGAAAGAGTGGGGCCTGCTGCCAGAGCATTGCCAGGGTGGCAATAAACCAGCCTAGCAGAGGAAGGATCTGCCAGTCCCGTTTCAAGAAAGCAACGCCACATGAGAAAATGGCCACAAAGGTAAGAGGCGTCCAGAGAAACTGTTTGATCGTAGTCAGGTTCTTACTCTGGCTTCCTGTAAAGAGTTGGCGAGCATCGGTATGAAATGTAATCACGCTACGCCAGAGAGTGGGGAATGAATCTCGAAACGGCCAGAGGATGACGATGCAGGTGAAAAGACAGAGGCAACTGGCAATGAGAAGCGTCAGCCCCAACTGTTTCAGGGTTGGTGAATGCGTCTGTGCACTTCTCCAAAGCTGCATAAGGGCAATCATAACAATCGGAACAACGGCTGAAACGGCGAGAAGTTTGCAGAGGATGCCCAGTACAAGCGTAAATAATGCCAGGCTGGCTACCACGATACCTCTTTTTCCATGTGGATGGTTCCACCAGAGATAAGCAGATCCAACGGACAGAAAGGAAAAGGCAACTGAGGGGGCCTCTGCCTGAAGTGTCTGTGATTCGACTAGATAGAGGGGAGCAAGAGCACAAAGCAGAAGAGCAAAGAGGGCTCCGGGCCAGTTACGTACAGCCTTGCCCAGGAGAAAAGCTCCCCCCAGACCCAGAAGAGAGATCAGAGCAATCCCCTCACGTGCAGCGATAAGGTTCTGCCCCAACCACTGATAAAATGGGAAGATGGTAAGCAGGAAGAAGGGCGGCTGCGAATAAAAGATCTGTTGATAAAGAACATGGCCAGACCCCATCGCGCGTAGCGATTGCCAGTAGACGCCCTCATCATAGGAATCTCGATCAAAAGGTAGCTCCAAAAGATGCCATCGAAGCCAGATCCCTACCATCAGGATGATAAGTGTACTCAGAATAACAAATAGAATCAGGGGGCTCCGAAACAAGCGGAATGCAGTTACTGGTACGTGAATTTTCTTCGGTGATGCAGTCTCTGTCACCATACAATGCATTTCTTTCTGCTTTTAAGGCATGAAACCCTTTTTCACCAGGGAGATTTGTGACAACCCAGTTCCTGGCAGTTTGGCAATTGCTCTATACTTTCCTCACAGTAGCAGATCTGTAAGAAATGATCAAGCACTCGAATGCTATCTGGCAGGGTGTTCCTCTTCTTCACCCTGCTTCATCATGCAAGGCCCCTCTTCGCACGCCAGGGTGTTATCTGGTGTGCGAAGAGGGGCCTATATGATTAGGAAGGCTACGCGGCTCTTGCCTCCTTCATTCCACAAACGCTATTGCGACGATCGCGACACATCTTGAACATTGTGGAACTTATTATGATTGCTCAAAGCTGGTAACCGTGTGGCTGAGCAAGTTCCGTCCAGCGCAGCCATTAGTGGCCGAATCCAGAAGTGGCTGAAAATCGTTAAAGACTGCCTGGGCTGCTGTCCGGGCATCAGCATTGTCAATCAAAGATTTAATCTCTTCGGCAACCAGCTCATCATGTTCAATAAGCGCTTCTGCAACGGCCATCAGAGCCTCGCTGTGATTTAAAAACAGCTGTTTGACAGCACGCATCTGCGATTGGAGAAGCTCTTCAACACGCTCCATCAATTGGGACTGACCCTGGATCGCTCCAGTTCCCCCGGCGATTGGATCAGCAAATGCGAGGTATGAAGTAAGCGTACCATCCATGCCGTAAGCGCCAATATAGAGGCTGGCCAGACGCGTGGCACTGGCAAAATCACTGGTTACACCATTCAATTGAGTGTTGAGGAACAGCTCCTCTGCTGCACGCGAGGCCAGTGACACCTGAACACGAGCCAGAACATCTTCACGCGTATTGGTAATAATCGTCTCCGTCTGTCTCCAGGCTGCAAAGGCGGCAGCACCCTCTAGATCACCATGCATGTGTAAAGTAACAAAGGCTGGAAAGTAGCGATCCATCAGGTAGTAGCAGGCCACAGCATGCCCGGCCTCATGATACGCCAGGCGTCGGCGCTCAACAGAAGTCAGTTCACTCAATTGCCTCAGACCAAACTCATGCACGTCCTGTGCCTCAACCAGATCCTTATAGGTAATCTTATCGCGACCGGCAAAGTGCGCAATAATCACCGCCTCATTGACAACATGTTTAATGGCGACAGGCGTATAATTAACCAGGCGAGCTGAGACGGTAGCGATAGAGATACCTGGTTCATGCTGAACTTTATTGAGGTAATACTCAATGACTTCAGGTCGATATTTATCGGTTGGAGGGGCTACGTTGATCTTCCGATCAAAACGACCGGGACGGAGAAGAGCTCGATCCAACGATTCGGGGACGTTAGTAGCTCCAATCGTCAACACAGGCTGGCTCTGTGCTCGGCCATGGCTAAGTCCCAGAGTACGAAGAATCTTTTTAAACCAGTTCGTCTCGATACTGGGAGGGTCCATCTCCATCAAGAGCTGATTGAGCCCACCTCCTCCGCCACCCATCATCCCTCCCATCATGCCCATACCCATGCCCATGCCATTATTACGTGCCCCGCCGATAGCATCAATCTCATCCAGGAACAGGACACAGCCACCATACTCCCGAGCAAAACGCCGGGCCTTCGCATACAGACGAATAATGATCAGTACATTCATGCCCATAAACATGCTCTGAAGGCTCGCTGCGCTCACATACCCAAATGGTACACCGGCTTCAGTGCTCATACACTGAGCCAGATAGCTCTTGCCAGTACCCGGGTCACCCGTTAAAAGCAGACCTCTTACGGGCTGACCGCCAATAGCTTGAAAAGCCTTGACACCACCGATCAGTGTCACGATACGGCGAGCTGCCTCTAGAACTTCCGGATTTCCTTTATAGTCAGCAAATGTAACGCCCGTCTCGCCCGGTAGCACCCAATAGGAGCGCGGACGGCCCAGAAACCAGAAGAGGGCTACAAACTGAATAATCACGAAGAAGATGGCAAAGATAATCTGGAACGCATAGGCCAGCACTGTACCAGGATTGACGCCTGGAATCCGAATCACTGATGAGAAGAAGAGCGCGACAAGAATAATCAGAAACAGCCAGAGCCACGACCGTTTGAGGAAGCGTCCAAACTGATCCATCCCCAGGTCAATCGATCGATCCAATTCGCTCCGCTGTGCGTTGCCCGAAGCCTTTTTATGCGACATAAGAGCCTACCCTTCTGCTTGCAATAACCAGACCAGCATTATCAGGTGGATGATAGGTGAGGTATATACTTAGCCATTAGCGCTGATCAACCAGACTTACGCTGAGAAGCATCTCTTGACCATTCAATGTAGCCGTTATAAAATGCCAGATCACCATGCCTTTGGTGTCGCCTCCAGGCCCGCTGGCAGCCATATCAACCTGTACAAAACTATCAACAGTGGTGTCAGCCTGCTGGCGCGTCCCAATTACGGTAATATCTTTCCAGATCAGATGGGTCCGAGCCTGACTATAGGTCGTAACCAGTTGATTGACATCAGGTGGCTGCGCTACATCGCGATCCAACATTTGGAGGTGAGCTGCGTCGCCGTCACGTAGAGCATAGAGCCAGTTCTGAATCTTTCCCGAAGTATTGCCAGTGAACTTATAAGGATCGCGACCAATCCCGAACGGCATTGAGCCAGTAGCAAGATAGGAAGTGACTCCGATGCTAAGGAGCAGAAGGAGCAGCAGTGCAAAGGCGAGTAGTTTGTGGGTGCGGATACCCGTGATCAGATAGTACAGAAGCTTAATAGGCCAGCGTAATACACTCTTCAAGGCCTGTGCTAGAGGCCGCTCACCAGGACGGAGGCGGGGCGGCGATGGAGGAAGTTGTTCCTCTGGCGGAAGCGACGGCTGAGTGGATGCAGGACTGATCATTCTTCTCTCGCCTCAACTTTCTGGATTGGCTAGATACTTGTTTTCACCCTTACCATACCCGATAAACAATATTTTGACAAGATACACTTTTTCATTAGTTGTGCTTATCAAAATAGACATTCATGAACAGAGCTCATCATCCGGCGTGAACACACCTTTTTCGGAAGAGGGAATCTTACATGTAGCGTAAAGCTTTCACATAAAACCTTCCTTAGAAAGTCTTTCTATAGAGCATCATCGTCATAAAGTCTTTCTATAGAGCATCATCGTCAGAACAGTGATGGTCAAAAGCCATTGCCATTTTGTGCTCCGAAGAGACATTCATCAAAGAGCCTCACCTCGCGGCATAAACACTCCTTTTTCAGCAGAGGCTGCTTGTAAACATACGCTGGCCATGGATGCCAGCAAGAAGAGATCAGCGCCATACGAACAGATGGTCCATAAATGATGAACCTGTAGCACATTTTTGATATAATGAGGTATGCAGGCCATGAGAAGGGCCATAACAGGTAGCAGAAATACGCACGAAGGAAGCAGGTGAGATCGAGATGAATAATCCGGATGAGCTTGGGCAGCATATCTGGTTGCGTTATGCCACCCAATATACCAAAGACGGGCGGCAACACACCCTTGAGATGGGAATTCCTGTTCCTCTGGGAGCAGACAATGAGACGCGCGAAGCCCTGATTCGCGAGGCCGAGGCGGGCATGCAACAACTGATCAATCATGTGGAACAACGTTTACCACAGATGGTCCAACGTCCACAGGGAACGGTCCCCACTCCTGTGCAGGCAACAAAGACCGCACCACAGCAGCGGGTCAATCCAATTAGTAACAAGCCAGCCTCGGTCTCTGCACCTCAAACAACGACACAGGTTGTCTCGACACAGGATGGTCTTGCAGCGGCTGGAAGTGCTACTACTGCCCCACAGACGCGCCAGAGCGGTGGAGTAGGGATGCCGCTGGCCTTTAGCCCAACGAATACGAATAGTGGTAATATGCTCTTGCCTGAATTTATTCAATATATTAAAGAGAACCTTGACTTAAATCCAAAGCAGGCCATGGATATTTTAAAGGTGAAGACCTTATCAGGTATCAATTTACGAGAAGCAGTGGAGCATCTCAAACGTACGGTTGGCACTACAGGTGAGAGCATTGAGAGAGATGAACTGGCAGATAGCAGGGATAATGGGCCAACCGCTCCTAATCGCTCCGTCTCATACACTATTCCACCTGCCAAAACAGAGACAAAGATTACAAGGATCGTAACGGGATCCAATGATCGAGATAAAAATGATGAGGCCGTCCATGAGCATAGCTCAGACTATGCCATCCCAACTTCGATTCCAACGCCAACACCAAATCCTACCCGTGGCTTTGATGAAGAAGTTGAGCCCGATGATCAACTCGATGATCTGATTGATTTAGAGCCCGATCCCGAGTTTACCCCTCAGGAATTGGAGCGGGCCAATAATAAGATCAGCTATCTGCGCGAGTTGCAAGGAAATACGAACGCCAGCGAAAATCGCTTAAAAGCGCTCGGTAACGTCGTTACCTCTCAGATTACGCTGGATCAGCTTCAGACGCTGGTGCGGGGCATTTGGAATGTAACAACGATGAAAAAGTTAAAGATTGATCAGGTTGAGGCGTTGATCTCATGGGGCAAAGAAGATGATTTCTTAAGTGAGGTGGAAGCCGTCTTAGCTGTACTGGAGGAAGAAAATTATGCGCGTGGTAACAGGTGAGGCGAAAGGGAAGAAGCTCAAATCGCCTAAGACGGTTGGCACCCGACCAATTATGGATCGCGTTAAGACCGCTCTCTTTGATATTCTTGCACCCGAAATTCAAGGTACGTATTTTCTCGATCTCTTTGCTGGAACTGGTGGAGTAGGAATCGAGGCCCTCAGCCGTGGCGCACAACGCGCAACGTTTATTGAGATGAGTCCACCAATTGTAAAACTGGTGCGAGAGAATCTACAGATCACTGCGATGACGGCAAAGGCCGAGGTCATTCATGGCGATTCTTTTAAGTTCCTCCAGGCGTATCAGTTAAAACCTGCCTCTCAAGCAGTTTCACGCGATCGCAAACCTGTTGGCGGTGGTCTGCAACGAGGCTACAATATTCTGTATATCGCTCCGCCCCAATATGAGGAGATGGCGGCCAAAGCGCTCCAAATGACGGATTCCTCCTCTCTGATGGCTGAGGATGCCCTTGTTATTATACAGATCCATCCGAAAGAACGACCCGGAGTAGCCGCTATCGCCCCGCTGCATCTTGATCTGATCGATGAACGTCGTTATGGCAGCACTCTGTTGATGTTCTATCGACGACGCTCTACTCTGCATGAGGTCACGGCTTCTACCACATCTACAGATGCGACTGATGCCATACAGGCTACGGCGGAATAAAGCTGAGAACTGGCTCTGTTGTTGTGAGAAAGTACAGGTTAGAGGGAGCACCCTACCAACAGGTGGCCTGCTCCTACCGGACTAGAAAAGAAAACGAGAAAGATTATGTTGAATAATCCTGGTAGCGGACGTTTCGCGTTTGTGGATGCTGGAGATGCCGCCCGTCGCCTGGGCGTTGATCGGATTACGCTGGATAATTGGGTAAAAGAAGGCCGCATCAAGGCCCGCCGTGGCGTTGGCCGCGAATCCTTTTTTAAAGCCAGCGATGTCGAGGCTCTCTATAATGAGCTCAATCCCACCAGCGAGCTTGCCGCAGCTGTCGCAATGGATGAACAAGAGAGTGCCTCTGGCGTGGTTACCACCGAACCCACACGCAAGAAGCAAGATCCGCAGATGCGCGTCTATCTTCGCCTGCAAGCAGATGCCAAATGGTTCGATATCTCTGACGAGGATATCCGCTTCTGGTATCAGCAGTTAGCCCCCGATGGTTATGAACGCAATAAACGCAATGTGGAACATACCATCAAAAAGCTACAATATATTGTCAGCCTCATTGAAGATGGTCAGCAGCGAGCACAGAATTCCTAGGAAGAGTAGCCAGCAGTATCTTTAAACAGTGCAAGCATTACTCTACAAGCATTACTCTAAAGGAGCGTCTGGAGGTTGGGGAATGATCTGGTTCGCCAGTTCTGCGCGCTCCCATACAAATACACGTTTGAGGATGATACGCAGAGCTGCAATAGCCACAAACATCAGGATCTGCTGCCACGTTCTCAGTTCAATTGTCTTTAACAGGCTCCCTGCTACTTTAAAGCTGAGCGAATTGATCACACCATCGATAACCAGCAGTCGAGCCTGATGAATATCCAATCGTCGAATCAGAGCAATGAGCGCTGCCACGATATACCCAATAATCACCAGTGCGCCAACAAATTCGATAATTTCCGCCCAGAACAGGTAGTTAAAAAGGTTAGTGAAGAACATTTCCAGGTACATTCTTCATTTCGCTCTCCCGCTGCTTAAATTGATGGAGAGGTGAGGGTGTCTCTGGCCTGAACTGAATTTGCGCGGCCCGATCGATCTCCTTCTGCAAAAAGTAGTTCAAAAATGTTCGGATGGTCGCAATTGCGGCCAGTTGTCCAATCTCCGCCCAGGTCGGGGCAATGGCGGTCCGTAATATATCCGCGCCCAGCTCAAATTCGAGCGCCAGAGCCAGCCATCGCCCCAACTGCAAACGAATGTATTCCGTCTGCCGTTCCTGCATCGAGCCAGCTCGCCTCTTAGGAATAAGAAACAGGATAAGCGCGTTGACCGCGGCTTGTAATGCTCCCAGAGCAATGATAAGACCCGCAACACCCTCCACACCTGAAGCCAGAAAGCCTGTCCACGCTTTAAGCACAGTTTCCAACGCTGCTCCCTCCAGAATTGCTGAGCCCGAAAAATAACAATCAAGCTGGCTCTTCATGAAATATGGCAGAGCTATGCACTCCGACGACACATACTACCTTAAACGTAAGAAGCTTCAACTTTGGAGAACCAGATCCTGTGCTCAATACGCTTCTCTCAGGAGTAAAAAGATCTGTGCCAGCAATGGATGTGCTCTAAAAAAGAGGCACAGGCATGCTATAATAGAACACAACGATATGGTTATTGGCATATGTGGGATTGTGGATCTATCGTCTAACCAACCAACCTTTAAAGACATATTTGCATGTGCGAAGCAGCACAGTGGAGGGACTTCATGGCAAATAGTGCATCTGTGCAAAATATCCGCGGAACGAAGCGCATTAAACTGCTGCTCGCTTTTCTGATCGGACTTCCAACCACCCTTATGTTCCCTTTTATTGGTCTGACCACTCCTTTCTGGTGGTGGCCTGAGATCCCTTTTGTGGTGCTCTGGATAGCTCTGTGGGTAAGTATTTTTCGCGATCCACGCGTCGAGAGCGGCGAGATCACGAATAAACGCGTAATCAATGCTCTCATTACAACGGCCCTGCTCATCATTGTCTTTTTTGTCTGTGAAATTGTCTTACTCCGCATGAATTTTCTTCTCATCACCATTGGGGAGCTGCTTGTACCTGTCATGGTAGGCATGGTAGCAGCTTTTGCAGTGGGCGCGGAACGCACAAAAGGGCATGCAGTCCTCGTTGGTATTATCGCCTGGCTTGGGGCCACAATTATTAACATGCTGGCAACCTATATCGATGCCCTCTATGTAACAAAAATGCCAGAGTTCGCAGCCAAATCGGGAAATTACATTGGAGGCATTCTTGCCCTCACCTTGATGGCGCACCTTACAGCTCTGGCAGTTGCTGGTTTTAGCGGTGAGCTGGGCTGGCGGCTCCGAAGAAATCTCTTAGGCGAGCCTGTCAAAATCGAGGCTGATACAAAAAGAAGATAACCAGACTGCCCGCCAGTTGCGAGGACCTGTCCATTTCTACAGGTTCTCTCCAGGCTATTTTAGCCGTTCAGAAAACTGGTCAAACTAGCGGCGCACTCAGGCTTTGCTAGCGGCTATACTACCACTGTGCAGAGGAACTACCAGAAGCAGGATCAACGAATCGAACTGACGTTGTTTGTGGAACCCAACGTTCAGGCTTTTCGTTCGGAACAGAAGCGGCCCCGCCTTGGAGGGCTGCGCTCCGTGAGGAACTTCGTCATCGGATATGGCAAAGGTGATTATCCTTCTGGTAGTGGACTCAATTGGACGCTTGCAAAGATCAGATTTGAAACAGAGCGTATACGCTAGAAAGGGGTGACGAAGATGGGACAATGGGCCTATAAGGTTGTGTATATCGATTATCGTGGCCGCATCTCATGTGAGGGTGTGGAGACATTAATTGGAGAAGAGCGACGCAGCACATTTGCGCGCCGCTACCTCAATGAACTGGGGCGCGAGAGTTGGGAATTAGTCAGTATTCAACCATTGACATCAAATTCGGCCTACTATATCCTCAAACGGCCAGCGCAAGAGGGTGATTATGCTGAGCCCGCTCCGTCCACGGCCAGTGAGCAGACTCCTGCCACACCTACAACTCCAGAAGCGGTTGCTCCCGAGAGCAGTCCACAGATTGAGACCGCCTAGGCCTGGCAACAAAATACACAAAGGCAGAGTCGAGATGCTTCTTCTAAGAGAAGGTATCTCGGCTCTGCCTTTGTGTATATGTGTATAAAGGAGTCAAAGCGCAAAGCAGTTCAGTTAACTGCGCTGGAGAGCAAATTGCTCAAACATCGCCTCCCAGACTTCCTGATTCTCCATCCGTTCGCGCGGATTGGCAACGCGAGCATTAATCATATCAAAGATACAACAGAGCAGGCGTTGCAAGACCATCGAGGCTTCATCATAGAAGCCCGCAGCCTCTTTGATATTGCCATTGAGGATCTCATGGCAGAGTAAGCTAAAATTAGCAACATCGATCTGGTTCTGGTGTACCTGGAACTGATAACTCCCCATATGCCAGAGTCCTTCGTTCTGCATCAATGCATTCAGCGTGTTGGGGTCCAGTTCAATGCCATTAGCTCGACAGGTCTCAGCCAGGGCGTCCATGGTCCAGTTAATAAACTCAACCAGTGCAGGGAGCTGTTCGGTTGGATTGCGCCGATTATCCCATTCCTGCTCCATCCGGCTAATCAGGTCAAGAAGTGCAAAGTTTTCCAGACGTAGCTTCTCGGCTGGATCTGGAAGGCGCATCTTGCGACCATTCGTGTAGGGGAGATTCTCCTGGAAGATGGGCATCACAAACTTCTGCTGAACCAGTTGGGAGAGGTCGCGAGCAACGTCTAACTCGGGTCGGCGCAGGGCAGTAGCGATACGGCGTACCTTGCGATAGAGATTAATATGCGTGAAGAGTTCTAGTGTCCGTAGATCGAAGTTCATTGTATAGGCGATCGCTGGTGAAAGCTGAACAATCGTCTGGACGCCCTGTGGAAGAAATTTTGTGATCTCTTGTAGTTCATCAGAGTAGCGGATCATCTCCATTGTAGCGCGTACAACCTCGATATCGAGGGCCGCCTCGCCGTAAGGCAGGAGCTTTTGCAGGTTGGGGCTGGCAATAAAATCATAGCTGCCGTCTTGCCAGAGCGAGAGCTCACGAGCCGTCCAGATGGCCTTGGTGCGCAGGGCTTCATGAAGTTGAGACTCTGTAATCGCCCGCATCATCACCAGTCGCTCGCCAATGCGTTTGCCCAGGGGGTCCTGGAGTTGTTGCGCAAAAGCCTGTTCAATCTGATTGTGGGTGGTCATGTTTAACTGTTGCAGCACATCACCAAGCGTTAATGCACTGGGGTCAACTTCAGAGCAATTGGCAAGCTTCCCCTCACTGAAATAGAGGATGCCCATCCGGCCATTGCTTTGCTTAAGATGGATTGCGCCCGTCATGCTGCCCATCTCAACAATCTGTAATATCTCTACCAGACCAAAATCTTTTAGATAACCAGACAGAACAGTGTCTGTGTTCATGCGCCCCCCATGTGCCTTGCTGAGCCAAGCGGTCGAATCACTGATGGCGTTCACCTCGCCATCGTTTCCGCTTCGTACAGGTAAAAAGAGTACCTGTGTTGCATTATATATCACTGCCCTGTTCTCTTCAACAGATACTCTTTAGCCACAGGGCTTTGCACAATGGTGCGTCTGGAGATGGCTGGCTGACTTTTTCATGCCCCAACTCCAACGAGATAGCGAGAAATGAACATTTCCCCTCCGCAAAATTGCATTCGTTATAGAGGGGCTCACATCGTGGAATGGGACGTTTCGGCAGGAGACAAGCAACCTTCCCTACTTGCCATGTTATATTTCGCTCTATTTCACATATAAAATAATGTAAAGTAGGGAAAGTCGCTTGTCTCTTTCCTCTCTTCCCACTTTGAGATGTGAGCCCCTCCATCGCTCAATGGGCAACGGAAAACGGGAACAGAAGCGATGGAGGGGCTCACCTCGTGAAATGGGACGTTTCGGCAGGAGACAAGCAACCTGCCCTACTTACATTGGTATATGATGCTCTATTTCAGATAGAAAACATCATCATTTTGGGCGTCTCTTTTTCCATCTCCGCCATGGTCACCCCTCCATAGCTCAATTGGAAATAATGTTATGGAGGGGCAAGAAGGTCTTCTCGCTATCAATTCTTAACCTTTTTCACTCTCCCGAATCATGATGTATAATTCAGAGTATGAGTATAAAAAATCGTGTCGCCATTATTACTGGCGCGGGACGGGGTGTGGGCCGCTCCACTGCCCTGCTGTTTGCTCAGCAGGGGGCCCAGGTCGTGCTCTTCAGTCGGACAGGCTCCGCTCTTACAGAAGTGGCCGCCGAGATTACTGCCGCAGGCGGGAGCGCTCTGTCGATTGCAGGCGACGTTGCGCGAGAAGAGGATGTCTTAAAGCTCTTCGAACAGGTCAAAGAACAGTATGGACGAGTCGATATTCTCGTCAATTGTGCAGGGATCGTGGCCATTCGTCCATTTCTAGAGATGGAGACAGAGCTCTGGGATCAGGTTATCGCTACCAATCTACGTGGCACCTTCCTCTGTTGTCGCGAAGCCTTCCGCATCATGAGCGTGCAACAGCAGGGCGTGATTATCAATCTTTCCTCACTTTCGGGGGTAAAAGGCGTAGAGAAGTTCCCCGGATTGAGCGCATATAACGTCTCAAAATCAGGCGTCGCTGGATTAACGGAGATCTTAGCGGTCGAGGGGAAGCCGTACAATATTCGTGTCAGTGCGGTCAGCCCGGGTGCGATTGCGACCGAGATGCTACGTCAGGCCGCTCCCCATCTAAAAGCCGGGATGACTCCAGATGAGCTCGCAGAGATTCTGCTCTTCCTGGCCGATGATACCGGAAAAATGTTCAGCGGCAGCAATATTGAGCTGTTTACAAATGCCTAGTCTGCCATTTGCCTTGATGAGGAAGGAGACCACTTCTCTATGGTTTACCTGACCCGCCGTGTGACTTTTAGTGCTGCCCATCGTCTCTGGAGCCATGCTTTGAGCGATGAGGAGAATCAGGTGGTCTATGATAAATGCGCCAATCCCAATGGCCATGGACATAACTATATCCTTGAAGTCACTGTCCGCGGCACACCCGATCCCCAGACCGGGATGGTGATGAATCTAACGGATATGAAAAAGATTATGAATGAACAGGTGGTTGATTGGGTGGATCATAAGCATCTGAATTATGATGTGCCCTGGCTCGAAGGGGTCATCCCCACCGCTGAGATGCTGGCAATGAAGTTCTGGGAACGGCTCGAGCGCGACTTTCCCGCTGGCCTGCTTTATGAAGTGGTCCTGCACGAGACCGAGAACAATCGCGCCTCCTATCGGGGCGAATAAGACAAGGGAGATCGATAAAGATGCGCATTGCGTTAGTTGCGCCACTAGTAACTTCTATTGCTCAACCCTTTATAGGAGGCTCGCAAGCTCTAGTGGCCGAACTTGCGCAAGGGCTACAACAACGAGGCCATGCGGTAACGCTCTTTGCTCGTACTGGCTCTTCAGTGCCTGGTATAACCATTGAACAACTGGCCGTCCCTGATCAGGTACGACCAGCTATCTTTTCAGATCCAGGTGCAGAGCAGCCCGCGAACAGTGGCTTCTTTGCCCAGGCCAATATCTTTTTAGATCTTTTTCTTAATTTGCAGCAGCGCCAGACGGAGTTCGATCTGATCCATGCTCATGCCTTTGACTGGCCCGCCTTTGTTACCAGTGCCCTTGTTCGACCCATACCTGTAATTCATACCATTCATCTTCCCGCAGTCTCTCCAGAGATTAATGAAGCTCTACGTGTCCTTCACCAGCGCAATCATCCTCTTAAGCTCATCACTGTCTCTCATTCATGCGCTCAGACCTATGCAAGCTATACTCCGTTTGATCGCGTGATCTACAATGGCCTCAAAATTGAGCAGATTCCCTTTGCAGAGCACGTTTCAGAAAGTGCTCCTTTGCTCTTCGCAGGCCGTATCACGCCCGAGAAAGGGGTCGAAGAGGCTATAGAGATTGCTGAACAGGCTGGCGTGCCTTTGCTGATCGCAGGTGGTATCTATGATCAGCATTATTATGAGCAGCGTATCCTACCACGCATCCATCAGGCTGGCGATCATGTGCGCTATCTGGGACAGCTCGATCATGAGACGCTCTGGCAACTGATGGGCGAGGTGCGTGGGCTCCTCTTCCCTATCGCCTGGGACGAGCCCTTTGGCCTGACACCGGTCGAGGCGATGGCCGCTGGCACACCTGTAATTGCCTTTCAACGTGGAGCCGCCGCCGAGGTCATTCGCGATGGTGAGACTGGCTTTCTTATTCAACCGGGCAACTGTCGGCAAGCTGCGGAGCATGTTCCGGCTCTCTCTCATCTCTCACGAAAAGCCTGTCGCAGCCATGTTGAACGCTCATTCTCTTTTGCTCAGATGCTTGATGAGTATGAAGAGGTCTATGCAGAGCTGTTGTAGAGGGACTCATCCTTAAGGAACACCAAAAATAAGTTAGTACTTTTCCCCAAATATCTTGACTTATCCACATATGCTGTGGATAACTGTGCGCATATGTGGATAAACCATTCTTCATAACACTTCTGATTGCAAAAATTCATCTTTTCAATTTTTTCGCTCTTACCCCTTGACTGCTCCTGCCGTCAGGCCGGACACAATTCTACGCTGACAGATTAAGACCAGAATGACCAGTGGGATAGTCACAATAATTGCAGCCGCCGCCAGTTGTCCATAGGCTACAACATGTTCGGAATTAAAACGGGTAATTCCGACTGTAACCGGTTGAGCTCGCTCATTACTGGTAAGGTTTAAGCCAAACAAAAAATCATTCCAGACGGCAATAAACGAGAGAATAGCCGCCGCAAAAACGCCCGGAGCTGTCAGTGGCACAATCACCAGCCAGAGCACCTGCAAACGGGTGGCACCATCAACACGCGCCGATTCTTCTAGATCTGATGGCAGGTCGCGAAAAAAGGCCGTGAGGAACCAGACTGTCAATGGTAAGGTTAGCACCAGATCGGGAATAATAAGCGCCACATAGGTATTGTAAAGATAGATTGGCCCTGTAAAAAGTACAAATAGGGGCCCAATCATTGCAATAAATGGAAACATGTTGACCGACAAAACTGTAGATAATACGGTGGATTTGCCCAGAAAATCTAATCGAGCAAGCGCATAGGCACAGAGGATACCAAAGATGAGCGCTAAAATGGTTGTGATGCTTGCAATAATCGCGCTATTGCGCAGGGTAGGGAGAAAAAATGATGAGCTGAAAACCTGCACATAGTTGCTCAGATCAAACGAATGCGGAAATAATGTTGGAGGAGAAGCGGTAAGCTCGGTTCCATTTTTAATTGAAGTGATAAAAGTCCAGTAGAGCGGTCCCAGGGCCAGGATGACGACGAGCATGACTGCAAGCAAACGAACCCATGAAAAGCCTTGCTCCCCTGCTGGAGTACGGCGTACCCTCTCTGGAGCATGCCGATTAATGATGGTCTGAGTTGACATACCATATTCCTCTCCTGGCTACCGATTGGCTCGCCGTAATAGCACAACAAAAAAGAGACTGATAGCCAGGCCATAGAGAAACACCATGACAGCCGCAGCAACCCCGGGCGCAAAATCAAAGGCCGTTCCAGCAAACATTTTAAAGTTGGCATAAGACGCCATCGAAGGAACGGCTCGCTGCCCAAAGACATAGAAAAGATCAAAGACACGAATTGAATCTAATGAACGGAATAACAGCGCGATAAGCAATGGTGCCCACAATAGAGGCAGGGTAATAGTTGTAAAACGTTGCCAGCGTGTGGTGCCATCAACATTTGCAGCCTCATACAGTTCATCAGGTATCACCTGCAGGCCTGCCAGAAGGAGTAGTGTCATAAAAGGGGTTGTCTTCCAGACATCGGTAATCACGGCAGCAGTGAGCACTCCAGCGGGGGTGCCAAGGAGGGTATTGCCAGGTGGCAAAAGATGGAGCGATTGGAGGAGGTATGTAATGACTCCCGTCTGATCGTTATACATCAACAGCCAGATCTGAGCCGAGACCACCGTTGGAAAAGCCCAGGGGATGAGAATAGCCGCCCGCACGAGGCCCCGCCCTGGAAAGGCATGGTTAATTAACAGTGCAATACTTAGCCCGAAGAGCGTCTCCGCTGCAACACTCAAGATGGTAAAGAGAAGTGTCATCTGCATTGAGCCAATAAAGATTGGGTCGCTTAGGACGTCGCTATAATTGCGCAATCCCACAAAATGTGGAGCGCTTAAGAGAGGATTATCGAGCAGACTGAGCCGCAACGAATCCAGCATCGGATAGACGGCGATAAGGAGAATGAGCAAGATGGTTGGCAACACAAAAAGATACGGCAACCAGTGCCCCTTGAAGGATACTCTCCACCAGGCCGCTCGCTTTTCTCGTGGTCGTGTCGCAATCAGATCCATAACCAATCCCTCCAGAGATCCAGATCTCCCACTCTATTCATGATCAAGCCTTACGCAGGATAGGAGTTGCTAAACTTTTTCAAGGCCTCTTCTAGATCTCTCAGGGCCTCATCAGGACTCTTTTCACGCCTGAGCGCTTGATAGACCTGGCGTTGAATGGCATCGGAGACATCTGTATAACGCGGAGAGACAGGACGCGGCTCTGCGGTCTCAAGGATCGGTTTGAGTTGACCAAAGAGCGGAGCGCGATTTAACACATCATGATCATCGTACAGACTCTTGAGCGTTGTGGTCTGTGAAGCCTCAATCATCGCTTTTTTCTGGGCTGGTGGTTGTAAAAGATACTTAATAAATTCCCAGGCTGGTTCAGCATGTGGAGAAAAGGCATTGATCGAGAGATTCCATCCTCCCAATGATGAATGCCCGGTTGAATTGCTCCCTCCATGTGGCATGCCAGTAATAGCGAACTTGCCTTTGATCTGCGATTGATTGGGATCATTGGAGAGGAGGTAGGCATAGGGCCAGTTGCGCATAAAAACGGCATCGCCATTCTGCCAGACCAGACGAGCCGGATCCTCCATATAGGTAGTGACCGCCTCTGGCGAGATTGTCCCAACCCAACTCACCATTCTCTCCAGCGCCTGACGCCCTTCGGGGCTATTCACCCGCACCTGGGTAGGATCGTTAGGATCCAGTACCCGCCCCCCATACCCATAAAGCACCTCCACAAAATTGCAGACCAATCCCTCATACTGAGCTCCCTGCCAGACATACCCATATTTTGCATGAGACTGCTGCTGCTGAGCGGTACTGGTGAGCTGATCCCAGGTGGCCGGGGGAGTAGAGACGAGATCTGTTCGATAATAGATCAGGCCAACGTCAGTTCGAAATGGGGCCGCCCAGATCTGTCCCTTATAGGTACAGCCTTTCAGTGGTCCAGCCAGATACTTCTCTCGTTCGCTTACAGGCCACTGACTATCTGAAATAGGTCTGATCCACTGGCTGGCTGCAAACTGGGCCGGATAAACGATATCAATGGATAGAATATCGATACTGGCATCCTTTGCTCGCAGCATATTTGTATACTTGCTCAAGAGATCATTGGTATTCGAGGGGCCTTGATTCCAGGTAACATGTATCCCTTTCTGATGCCCAATTGTCTCGTTAAAGGTCTGGACCAGTTGACGATAGGTTGGAGTTGAATCCTGCTCGCTCTGCCAGACAAGATTGGTAGCGGCTCCATTACCAGTCGGACTATTTGCCGAGCCTCCACATGCCTCCAGCAGCGATACGGCGGCAGTACTGGTGAGGCCAAGCGTAGCCATGCGCTCAAGAAAGCGCCGCCGGCTCATTCGTCCTGCACGCATCCAGGTTATACTCTCATCTAAGGCCTCACGCTGCTCAGGCACCATTGCTCACGCTCCTTTCAACACCTCAACTTCAACACCTCAACTTTGATGAACCTGCCCCTTACTACAAAAGACGTTTGCCTTTAACTATAAGATGCGATCCTCCGGATTGGCAGAGGCTTCTCTAAACACGCAGGCTGATCAGTAGTCTCAATGGCATCAATTGTTGCAAAAAACACTCGAAACGTCCGGAACAGCACATAAAGCACTAACTTGACAAGAGGGCGTCACACCCCTACAATCAATAGTAATCTGGCAATAGTAACCCTGGTCAGACGCTACTATTCTGGCTGTAACAGGTAAAATGTGCTATTTTTGGGTCAATGGTACCCTTCTCAAACATAGCATTAGTCGCTCGCTCTGAGAAGAAGGAAGTTTGTATGAGCACAGCCCCCCTCCCTCCACCATCACCGGACGACGCTGAACTGGCTGAAGCGTGGCGTAAGACAAAGATTGTAGAAACGATACCTGTACAGAGTTGGGGAGAACAGATCCTTCCCGTTATCTTTTCCGCTATGGAGACCTGCTGGATCGGAGCACTCTTTATTGGCCTTGCTGAGCTCCATATTGCACAATTAGAGACTTCCCCTATGCCTCTCTGGGCACCTTTTCTCCTGCTCGTTTGTTCTGGCTGGCTACTCAATGACCTGGATCGCCGTTCCGCACACTCAACTCACACAAACCACACCACGATCACCTTCTTTCTTGGAATGGCTCTTCTAACGCTCTTCATTATCTGGAGCAGCATCTATGCCTCCATATACTGGCCGCTTGATCCGCGCTGGTTTGCTCAATTGCTCAGCGATAGCGTACATTCAAGTGGAAATTTCAGCCATGTCCTGGGGCTGATCTTTCTAGTGCTCTGCCTCACATGGCGTGGGATAGCCATCTGGCGTCATCCAATTGAGCCCCCTGCGGTTATGCGCATGCTCGGAATTGGATTGGGCGTCTTTCTTTTTGTCAGTATTATTGTGGGGCTGCTCCCAGATACTGTACGAGGGAGCAACTTTGAGCTTCTATCTCTCATCTTCCCTTTTGTCATCTTTACGCTTTTTAGTCATAGTCTGGCCAATGCCTCCCTCAAGCGCCGCCAATATCCTGATGGGATTCATGGAGGGGCCGCAGCGCAGGAGCGCTCGCTGCTTACCATTATTGGTGGTATCTGTGCAATTCTGATCCCGATAGCCGTCATAGTTGGTTTTTTTGCCAATCCAGCCTTTCTGGCGCAGGCGTTGACCCCCATTGGAACTGCCTACGATTGGCTCTTAAATATCATTGGCATTGTGGTAATGTGGGTACTCCAGTTTATTCCTATCTCTAAGAGGCAAGATCAATCAGGAACGAAAGGAAATCTTCCTTCTGCCACTGACCGATTGAGGCAGCCGCAATCAGTTCAGCAATCAGTTCAGCATCCAGCAGATCCGACATTGCAGAGCTTTTTGCATTTTTTTCCAGAGCTAATACTCATTATCTTCATTATTGGTTGTATGTTCGTGCTCTGGTTTATCATTAAACGCCGCCGTAACATCCCGGGCAATGTCAACAAGCTTGAGATTCATGAGAGCCTCTGGTCCTGGCGGCTCTTCTGGACACAGCTAAAAGCCTTTATACAGGCCCTCTGGCGCTTCTTCTTCCGTAAAAAAGCTGCCCGAGGCAAGGTTGAGGCTGAAGTTGAAGGTGGGACAATGATGGAGAGTGAGCCACGAGCCCGTACGGTGCGCGAGATCTATCGTGCGCTCCTCACATGGGCCAGCAAAAATGGGGTCAGGCGCAGAGAAAATGAGACGCCCTATGAGTTTAAGGTGCGTTTACATCACTATATCGCTCATGCTGAGCCAGAGTTACGTGTAGTAACCGATGCTTATACGCAGACCCGCTATGGAGAGATCGTTCCAACAGAGTCTGAAGTGGAGCAGATTCGCAGCCAATGGCAGATCTTACAGCAGAAGACACGTTCTTAGCCACTCGAGCTGGAGCACCTATCTATCGGCTGTGATATCTCCGTTGCGGACCTGATAGATATGTGCCTGCTCAACGATAGAAGAGGGGAAGCCTGTAAGGTCGGTAGCTGTCAATAATACCTGCTGATGTTTTGCCACCTGACAGAGCAGATACTCGCGCCGAAAATGATCAAGTTCGCTGAAGACATCGTCAAGGAGGAGAATCGGCTCATCCCCTGTGCTCTTGCGCATATATCCAAGTTCGGCCAGCTTTGCTGCCAGCGCTGCTGTTCGCTGCTGTCCCCGAGACCCGTACGTTAGCATATTGACGCCATTAACAATAAATTCGAGATCATCCCGATGAGGCCCCAGAGAGCAGACCCCCTGTTGAATCTCTTTTCGCCTGACCTCGCGCAGTTGGCGCAGATACTGCGGCTGAAGCTCGCTTAACCCCCAGCTTTCATCCAATTTCAAGGAAGGTCGATAGGCGATCTGTAGCTGCTCGCGACCACCACTAATCGATTGCTGAAATCCATTGGCCGCTTCGTTTAAAGCTTGGAGCATCCGTTGACGTTCATAGGTAATGAGCTGCGCCAGGAGAGTCAACTGCTCATCAAGGTAATCCAGCATTCCAGGGCTCTCCTGGTTTTCACGCACCTGCTTTAAAAGCGCAGAGCGCTGCGTTACCACCTTACGGTATTTCACAAGAGCCTGACTATAGCGGGGATAAAGCTGGCAGAGCGCCTGGTCCAGAAAGCGACGTCGCTCCTCAGGTGAGCCATCCACGAGATGGAGATCAGTTGGAGCGAACAACACGACCTTAACCTGTCCAATCACATCCATGGTACGGCGCGGCACTCCATTGACTTTGTAGCGCTTACGAGGCATATTGGTGGGCAAAGTCACGCTAGAGACGGCCTCAAATTGGGGGGGAGTTGGATCAGCGACAGCAATCTCGATCCGTACTTCATCCTGATTCCGTTGCACCAGCCCATTCAAGTGAGCGATATGCTCCGGAGCCAACCAGCCCACTACCTCACGATCATTGGAGGCATGAAATGAGGTCGCCGTTGCAAGCATGCCAACGGCCTCTAGCAGATTTGTCTTGCCCTGAGCATTCTCTCCATGAAACAAAAACAGTCCCGAGCCCAGAGGCAAGGTCAACTGCTTGTAGTTACGAAAGTTGCTCAATGTAAGCTGTGAGAGATACATGCATCCATCCGTGAGAAGTGTGATAAAAGACGAAGCACAGCCATAATTCACGCTGAAAACAACGAAGATGAGAGGGCAGAAATACGCTCCTGCCCCCTTCATAGAAAAATGTTAGCGGTTGCTGCTCATAGGCATGATGACATAGGTATACTCGGTGGCGCTCACTGGTTTCAACACACCAGGGCGCGCAGCTGTGATCAGCTCTAAAGCGACCTCAGGGGTATCCATAACGCTCAAAATATCGGTAAGATATTTGACGTTGAAAATGATCTGTTGCTCAGGACCATCAACGGCTGCATTGATGGTTGTTACATTACTACCAACATCCTCGGCTGTGGCCTCAATCGTCAGTAAACCAGGCTCCTGACCATCTGCACCACCGCCCGAGATCTTGATGCGAGCAATATTAGAGCTATCACGAGCAAAGGGCGTCACCGTCTTCACAGCAGCGGCAAACTCTTTTGTCTCAACGACAGCGCGGGTCGTGTATTCTTTTGGAATCGCCGCACGAATATTGGGGAAGCTCCCCTCAATCAGGCGCGAGACCAGATCAACCTGATCGGTATGGAAGAGCACCTGGCTGCGGTTTGGTGTGACAACCATCTGGACTGGACCCTCTGAAGGAAGAATGCGGGCCAGTTCTGCCAGTGTGCGGGCAGGAATCAAAATAGAGCTATGGGAATCGCTATGACCAGGCAGAGGAGCAACCCGCAGAGCCAGACGGAACGAGTCGGCGGCGGCAAATGAGACCTTCTCATTCGCAACTTCGACCAGGATGCCTGTTAACACAGGGCGAGAATCCTCATCAGCAGCAGCGAATACGACATGGGCAATCATCTCTTTGAGCTGACCAGCCTCAAGAATGATCGGAGCTTCGTCACCTTCCGCACTGGGAATCAGTGGAAACTCAGATGCATCCATCCCTTTGATATTCGCGTTACTCCGCTCGCTCTTCACATTGATTGTCGTGGAATCCTCAGGAATGGTAAGACCAACCTGGCCTTGCGTGAGACTATTAACCAGATCGGAGAACGTCTTCGCTGGCACCGTCGTCGTCCCCTCTTCCTGCACATCAGCCTCAATCCAGCAATTAATACCAATCTCTAAATTTGTGGCTGAGAGCTTCAGGCGCCCCTGATCTGTTGTCATTAAAATATTGGCCAGAATTGGCAATGTACTGCGGCTTGAGACCGCGTGGCTAACGACCGACAGCCCACGACTCAGGTCCTGCTGCTTACATGTGAGTTTCACAGACAAATTCCTCCAGACACATCCATCAGGTTCAACGATCTTGTAAACGTATCAATAACGAAAACTTTGCTCAACATGAGCCTCTACTTTCGTAGGTACTGTGTGCCTCGACAATGGTGCAGATGATGTATCGCTTCACGCACCGGGCTAACCCTGTAGCCCTGTTTAACGAGAACGGGTAGAGCAGATAGCTGACAAAGCACCTCCTGGTACCTTATGTCATCTGCAACAAAGCTCGTTTGCGAGCTAAATCTGGTCAGGTGTAAGCTTGCCTCAACCGCAAGCCCCCGCATGAATGCATGGGGTTCCTGACAATGCATATAGAACTAATATCTAGTGTAGTATAGCGCAGTCGGACCCCCATTGTAAACGGGCATTCTATGCTCAATCCGAAAGCTCAGCAAGAAGACAGTCAACCTTCCCTACTTGTTTTGTCATATCAAGAACCATTACAAATATAAAATGCTTTCAAGTAGGGAAAGTTGCTTGTCTCTTTCCTCTGCTCCCACTCCGCTCTGTGAGCCCCTCCATGGCTCAATGAGAACCTGGAAATTGGGAAACGATGCTATGGGGGGGCTACCATTGTGGAGCTTCACGATGGCGGAAGGAGACAAGCGACCTTCCATACTACTTTTGCTGTCTCACACATGAAAGCACATATCATACAATGTAAAGTAGGGAAAGTCGCTTGTCTCTTTCCTCTGCTCCCACTCCGCTCTGGGAGCCCCTCCATCGCTTAATGAGAACCTGGAAATTGGGAACAGAGGCTATGGTGGGGCTACCATGGTGGAGCTTCACGATGGCGGAAGGAGACAAGCTACCTTCCCTACTTGTATTCTTATCTCAGAAATAAAATATACTATTAAACATAACTTGCACTTTTAAGTAGGGAAAGTCGCTTGTCTCTTTCCTCTGCTCCCACTCCGCTGTGTAAACCCCTCCATGGCTCAATGGGAACCTGGAAATTGGGAAACGATGCTATGGGGGGGCTACCATTGTGGAGCTTCACGATGGCGGAAGGAGACAAGCAACCTTCCCTACTACTTTTGCTGTCTCACACATGAAAACACATATCATACAATGTAAAGTAGGGAAAGTCGCTTGTCTCTTTCCTCTGCTCCCACTCCACAATGTGAGCCCCTCCATGGCTTAATGGGAACATGAACTATGGAGGAGGGGCTGACATCCAGGGAGCTTTGCATGATTTTATCTAGCGGACATTAGTGTTATAATAAGGTATGTTTGAACAGGCGCACAGCAAACGTATTCTATGATCCTTACTGTCTTGCGACAATCTTCTAGCCGCCTTTAACTTCTACATACGTCATGCCAGCGAACCTGTTTCTACCGTGTTGTTTTTGAGATGAGGGGGATGATGCTTCTATGGCAAAAAAGATTCTAATCATGGACGATGATCCAACGATTGCCGATCTCTTGACCGAAGCCCTGGCCGACGAAGGTTATGAGACCCATATGACAACTCAGAGCCTGCGCTTCTACGATGCCGTTCGCGAACATCAGCCAGATCTCATTCTGCTTGATCTGATGATGCCATATCTTGATGGGCGTGATGAGTTAAAACTAATGACAATGGGCGTCGATCGCCAGATCCCCGTGATTGTCGTTACGGCCTACCTGGGCGCGGTCAACGAAGAGAAAGAGTTCCGCGAAGCAGGGGTCGTCCACATCGTCTATAAACCTTTTGACCTTGATAAGCTCGTAGAGCTTGTGAAGAAAACTATTGGAGAACCTGGGGGAACAAACGCATGAGTGCTTCCGTTACTGCACCTGTTCGCGTAGCCTTGGATGTGATGGGCGGCGATAACGCGCCTGCCGAAACAGTCTCAGGTGCAGTGCAAGCTGCGCGTGAATATGGCATGGGGGTGTATCTGGTTGGACGGGAAGAGGTTATTCGCGCTGAATTAGCTAAACACGATACAACTGGCCTCGATCTTCCAATCATCCATACAGACGAAGTTATTGAGATGGATGAACATCCTGCCAATGCTGTTCGACGCAAAAAAAACGCTTCGATGATCCTGGCTTTACAGCAGGTACGCGATGGTGCAGCACTGGGAGCAGTCTCCGCTGGCAATAGTGGCGCTATGATGGCAGCCTCCCTATTTACATTAAAGCGCATTCCTGGCGTTGATCGGCCCGCATTGGGCGGCATTTTTCCAACGAAAGAGGGAGCCTGCCTGGTCATCGATATGGGAGCAAATACCGATTGTAAACCTGAATATTTGCAACAGTTTGCTCTGATGGGCTCTATCTACATGGAGCGCATTTTTAAGATCTCATCCCCACGCATCGGTCTGCTCGCCAATGGAGAAGAGGAGAGCAAGGGCAATCAGCAGGTAATTGATGCCCATCACTTGCTCAAGGCCAGCGCCGGGACCCTGGGCCTCAATTTTGTCGGCAATGTCGAGGGCCGCGATATCCCTACTGGTGAGGTCAATGTCGTGGTCTGTGATGGCTTTGTGGGGAATGTGGTCCTTAAATTGAGCGAAGGGCTGGCTGAGACACTGCTCGGTCTGATCCGTGAACAGATGACCAGCACCTTTGTCAATAAACTGGCCGCAGCTGTCCTCAGACCGAGCCTGCGTAAGGTCTTCAAACGTCTGGATTATGCCGAATATGGCGGTGTCCCTCTGCTGGGTGTCAATGGCTCTGCCATCATCTCACATGGCCGCTCAAATGCTAAGGCCATCAAAAATGCCCTGCGCGTAGCACGTCAGACGGCAGAGACTGGAGTTGCTGGAGCGATTGCTGAGGGGCTCTCTAAGCTCAATTCACCAGAAGAGGTTGAGAAGCAGCAACAGGCTCAAAGCCACTCAAATTAAGGCACATCCTGTTCGTCCTCAACAACCTTATATAATTCCGCGGCCACCAGAATGGTGGCCACGGCCCTTTACAATGACAAATTACTACATGCCAATGAACTGTTCATGAATAGGCCGCTCAGATATTCGGGCATGCGACATGCGAATAACGGGTGCCAGGAATGCATTATGAGAGGTTCTTTTTCTGGCGTTTGGCGGCTCCACCCATCTTCCCAATCCGACTGTAGAAATCCGGGTCCTGTCGCGACTTGGTCGTATTTCCACCCTTTTTCCCCATCTCTGAAAAATGACCTGGCCCGTATTTATCGACGTTGGCACGCCCACCCTTCTGAGCAATGGTACGATAATACTCGCTACCACGCTTCTCTTTAAGGGTGGTTCCTCCCTTTTTTCCGATGCGACGATAATAGTCTTCTCCGTATTTATCGCGAACCGTACTCCCCCCCTTACGACCAGCATCTGCTGTGGACATCTGTACGGGTTTCTCTTCATCTTCAGGCAACATAACTAACCCCTTTCCCCGATCTACTACCCAGTCTACACGCAGGAGCTTGCAATAGACACCACTCCCACTCCTACATCATCTATACATCTACACGTGGAAATAATATATTCTCTCCAAAAAGATGCATCTCCATATGGCTAAAGCTGCGCTTACAGTATACTGAACTTGTTTATAATTTGTCAATGCATGATTTTAGATATTTTTTATTCGTTCTTAATTTTCATGGCATATTCAAATAAAAATCAGAACTCCTCTGAAAATAAAGGTTTCATGAAAGTCTACTAAGATATCTGGCAAACTATATAATGGCCTAAAAACAGATCTCCTTTGCATTAATAATGAAGAAATGAGCAAACCTATTTTTTGTAGAAGATAAGCAAATTTTCTCTTAGGCTTCTTCCCATCTCCACGATATTGTACAATAGTAAAATTGTAAGAATAGCGGGACATGTACTACAGTGTTTGGTTCGCAGGTAATCCTAGAAAAGAGATAAAACAGAAAGGGCTGTAATAAAGTGAATACTGAAGAAAATATCGATAAAAATAAACACATGAGGCGTTCTCTCCGTGGGCTTTATATTATAATAGCTTCTGGAGTGGGAATATTTTTAGTTCTATTAAATGTTATTTCTCGTGGTGGCTGGTTCATTCTCTTAAGTGCTTTTATCATTGTTATTTTGCTTCTTAACATATTATATATTATTATTAATATATTTTCTTTATTAATTCTCAAACAGCCTGAAACAGTTGTTTTAGATGAAAAAAAGCTTGAAGAAAGGCTAAAATTAAAAAGACAAGAGGAAGAAAAAAGAGGGGAGGGAGAGGGTATGCATATTCGTTTTGGTCATACTAAGAACAGTCTGACGGAACATTAATCACGAGAAACACCAGGTGACGCTCCAGTTTCAGCAAGAAAAGCAGATCATACGCGAATTTCTTAAAATGGAGTTAGGCAATGCGCGTTAAAGATAAACCAGGGCGCGTCAAACAGCATCCTACCTGCAATTTGCTGGATCGCTTCTCTCAGCAGAGGCAGGCAGTGCTGCGGCCTCTGTACAACTTTACCGTACCGTTTGCCAATAACCAGACTGAGCGTAATCTGCACCTTGATCATGCGCAGATTACGCTCAGTCTGGTTGCTTCCGCGTAAAAAAGTAGCCAGCAACACGCTGATCAAGTTTCGGGTCACCGGTGCGCTAGAGATCAAAATAGCTAGGATCGGGCTGATCAAGCTTCAGGTCACCGGTGCGCTGCATACGCCTCTGGCGCGTCGTTCGCGTGGTCGAGATCTGTTCTGCCCTGGGTTTATAGCCTTGCTGCCGATTCTTCATACGCTGTCTAAGATGGCGCTCGCGTGTATCTTTAAATTCAAATGAGAGGCGGTGATAGAGAATCTCCCATTCATCCAGAACTTTGACGCGATCATGGTGGGAGATGATACGCAAGCTCTCAGAGCCCATATGTGCTCGTAACTGGGCATCGCCTAAGATAATATCAATATCATGCGCCAATTCATCGCTATCACCTGGTTGGAACAAGAACCCATTCTCGCCGTTATGAACCAATTCTGGAAGCGCATAGGCATTGGCTGCAATCACAGGCAATCCACATGCCATTGCTTCCATTGTCGCCAGGCTTTGAAGGTCTGCCTCCGAAGGGATCACAAACAGGTCGGCAGAACGACGAAGAGCCAGAAGATCAGCGTCACGCACAAAGCCAAGGAAGCTGACACGGTCCCCAATCTGTAACTGCTCTACCTGTTCTCGCAGTTCAGCTTCAGCCGGACCAGAGCTTACCAGAGCGACATGTGCGTTGCTCTTCAACTTCACCATCGCATCTAATAATACATCAATGCGTTTCTCTTCGCTCAGGCGATTCACATGCAGAATTAAAGGACGATCCTCAGGCAGGCCAAAACGCCTCAATACCTCTGGATCACGAGGACCCGGCGAGTAGGTTTTCAGGTCAACTCCATTAGAGATTGGAGCAGCAGGAGCCCGTAAACCATGCTCATATAATAAATTTAAGGCCGTCTGAGTGGGCGCTGTCACATATTCACAGCGATTACAAAAGGAGATTAAATAGGAGTAGGTGATGTTATTAAAATGCTTGCCAAGGAATGGGTCCGAGCCCAAAGAACGGCTCAGATTTATCGGGAGATAGTGATTTGTGGCAATAACAGGCTTTCTTAAACCACCAGCAAGCAACTGAGCAATATTTCCCAGAACAATGGGAGAATGAATATGAATAATATCGGGATCGCTGCGCTTAATCAGGTTACGCACAGGCATAAAGGGCAGAAAAGGGATGCGCAGGTCTTTGTAGGTAGGCCACTCAAAGGAAGAGAAGCGATAGACGCGCACATTCTGCTCTATGCGACGAACGTCGCGAGCACCATAGCTGGGCGCAACGACCCAGACTTGATGCCCACGTTCAGCAAAATCAACCGCCAGACCGTGCGTGACGCTGGGAACGCCTCCAACCATCGGAGGATACTGGTCAGTGACAATCATTATACGCATGTCTACCGCTCACTTCTCTTCTTCCGAACCGTGTTCAGGCTAGCAGGCTACTCTCCAGTAGGAGCAGCAGAAGTCTCTGCCGGGGCAGCTGCCTCCGCCTCTTCCTCTCGGGTTGGGATCACTGTCGGAGGAGTTACCTTGACCACAGGTTCGTCAGGATCTGCTACTAATTTGTAGTTAGCTGGCAATGGAATATCACGAGCATAAAGGGTCGAATCGATCTCGTTTAAGACCGCAATATCCACATCCAGGCTTTCAACAATATCTGACGCTGTACATTCGACTGGAAGAGCCTCTAAAAGAGGAAGCAGAACGCCACCCTCGTTTTTCACTCCCAATGCCGTACCAACAAAGTTCAATGGGATGTTCGCCGTAATACGCTCTCCCAACGCCACACGCGTAAAGTCAACATGCAAGATATGACCCGTTGGGGCATGCTGTACATGACGGATCAGAGCCGTCTCTTCTTGCCCCTCGGGAAGATGCAAAGTCACAATATTACGTGAGCTATGGGAACGTTTCAAACGATCAAAGGCCACCGCATCGATTTGCAGCGCTTGCGGCGTTTCTTTGTGTCCATAGATGTTTGCAGGGATGAGCCCCTTTCTCCGTAACTGCTTGTTGGCTTTCCCGACAGCTGTGCGTGGAGCTACATCCAATACAATTTTATCTGCCATAGTACAGTATACCTCTTTCTCGTTTGATAGAGCCACTCCGACTCCAGAAGTCTGGGGTCCATGCTCTTAAAGATCAAGACCCCTGGAGGATTGTTCCTTGTGAGTACTATCCCCTATTTCTTTGTACGTGAAAGAAGGCCAATAACGCTTCAGTTTCTAGCGTGTTGAGCACATCATTGGCCCGCAACCATCCCTTACGCGCAGCCCCTATACCATAACGTATAACGTCGATTCCCGCAAGCGAGTGAGCATCAGGGCCGATTGGGACTTTGATCCCTTTGTCACGAGCTTTACGGACCAGATGCCAATCAAGATCCAGGCGCGAAGGATGGGCATTGATCTCGATGCAGACGCCATGGCGAGCCGCGGCTTCGATAACAGCCTCCATGTCGAGCTGATATCCCTCCCGACTTAAAAGAATGCGTCCCGTGGGATGTCCTATTATAGAAACGTATGGATTGGCAATAGCGCGTACCATGCGTTCAGTCTGTTCTTGTGGCGACAGTTGAAAATTACTATGAATAGATGCGACGACAAAGTCAAGTTTAGCCAGGATATGATCAGGAAAATCAAGGGTGCCATCGCGGAGAATATCGCATTCCGTCCCTTTGAGGATGCGAAAACGTCCTGCAAACTCTTCGTTTAAACGATCAATCTCTTCTCCCTGCTTCATCAGATCGTCTTCCGAGAGTCCGCCAGCATAAGCGGCAGCTTTGCTATGGTCGGTCAGGCCCAGATAGGAATAGCCACGCTCGATACAGGCCTCTGCCATCTCGCGAATGCTATTATGACCATCGCTCCATGTGGAGTGGGCATGCAAAACGCCACGAATATCTTTCTCTTCTACAAGCGTGGGAAGCGTATGCTGAGCCGCAGCTTCGATCTCGCCCATATCCTCGCGCAGTTCGGGCTCCACATACTCCATACCCAGAGCTGCATAAATATCGGCCTCGGTCTGACAGGGGACGAGCTCCTCCTGCTCGCCATTGATTTTGAAGAGTCCATAGTCATTAATGGTCATGTTCATGCTCTGCGCACGACGACGCAGTGGAATATGATGCTCACGTGAACCCGTAAAATGATGCAATGTATAGGGAAATTGGCGATCGGCCACGACGCGCAGGTCCATTGCAATGCCGCTCCCCAGAATAACGCTCGATTTTGTCTCGCCTTTTCCTGTAATCGCTTTGACTGTGGGCTGTGTGGTAAAGAACTCCATGATCTTACGCCGAGCTTCTGGTCCAGCATCATCGGCTACGCTCACAACCATATCTATATCTTTGACGGTCTCTCGGCGACGACGCAAGCTGCCAGCCACCTGATGGCGCACAATCTCAGGGAGCGTTGCCAGGGCCTCGTGAATTCTGGCCGCTTCTTCTTCAGCTACAGGATAAAGAAAACGATCGGCATGTTCACTTAAAAAAGCAATTCCTTGCAGGATCTTGTCCTGCGTCTTTTTGCCAAATCCAGGCAGGACCGCCACACGATTCTCTTTGCAGGCCTGCTCCAATTCGGCCAGACTGGTGACCTTTACCTGCTCATAAATAGTGTTGATACGCTTGGGGCCCAGCCCGGGAATGCGCAGCATATCAAGCTTTACGGCAGGTGTATTCGCTACCAGTTCATCATAGAAAGCTATATGATCGGTCTCAACGGCCTCCTCAATGCGCTTGATAATAGTTGGACCCAGTCCAGGCGTGCCCTTGAGCTTTCCTTCTTTCACGAGTTGCTTGATATCTCCATCCAGGCTGTTGAGCGCACGAGCCCCATTCTCGTAAGCACGCAACTCAAAGACGCTGCTCCCCTCTTTAAGTGCGAGCAACTCCCCAATCCCTTCCAATAATTGCACGATCTGATTTTTATCCATCAAAACGATCTACCTCATACATTCTCTTCAACTGTTAGACAGTAAGATCAAAAAATTCAGGAGGTTGCGCTATCACTTCAAAAGGATGGCGCCCCTTGAGATCACGGTTCAGGTAGCGCTTACAGTCAAAATGCACCAGTAACCAGCAGTAGAGCTCTGTAGAAACAAACACAGCGTCCCATGGCTTCTCTTCTCCCATATCAAGTAAGCGATTGCACACAAAGCAGCGTCCCATGCCAGCCTCGACGGCCTTCTCAAACCAGGTCGAGATAAACTGATGCATATCGTCAAGATTCATCATCTCGAGTGCTTCTTCGGGGTAGCCAAACAGGACGGGATCGGGGCACTCGCGAAAATCGCTACTGGCACGACTGAGTGCAATCAGTGGTGCCTTGATGGTGATTTTGACTTCGTCCTCCTCAGGTTCATCGCTCTCCATCACTACAGAAGTCAGCACCAGGCCTTCCCGCGCAAACCAGGCTAATAATTCATTTCGCATACCTTATTTTAGCAGATATTAGGACAAAAGCCCTAATCGCAAACTACTTTAATGCCTCTGGCAAATGAGGTTATTCACATCGAAGCTGAAAACATTCTCTGGAAGATAAGGAGAGAGGAAGCGATGATCACTCCATCCTGCTGCCATAGAAGCAATGGGGTAATCATCAGGGGTTTTATACAGATAGCGGAAAACTCATACGGTACCTTACAGACCTCTACACAGCACGCTTGAAAAATAAGTCCGAATTTTGACAATTGCTGGTATCAGTGCTTCCCGTCAATTCCCAGCCCTCTTCGACCAGGTTATCGATCAGGATATGTAAGCCTGGAATGGGAAGGCTTTGCAGATTCTTACCATCAACTGCCTGAACTGTTCGCTCGTTCTCGCCTTCACAAACGGTAACGACCATGTATTCCCATTTTTGCATGCTCATAAGGCTCCTTCCAGTGTGCTGGGATTATCTTGCGGAGTGCAACAAAAAAATCCCGCTCAAGCTCTCTTTCTTTCTGTGTCTGACGATTCAGGTCATTCCATGAGAAAGGAAAGCTTGTTTTACTCAACAAGGTGGAAGAAAAAGCTAGAAGCGTGCTATTGTTGACGCTTGCCCTAAATCCAAAATGATTTATGATGATACACTATGCGACAACGCACTTCATCACTCTTTGTCTACGTTCTACATGGCCTTTTTTGGGGGACTATTCTCTTCTGTCATTATTAATGACGTCAATACAACTGAGATGTCAATTTACGACCGATCGAAGGCAGATCAGTTGTCACAGGCTGAACAAATAAGATATAAAGAAGGGGTCTATTGTCCTCTTTTTATTGACACAAAGGCTTTTCATTATGCAGACGGCACAAACACCTCAACTAAGCGCCTGGCAACTGTTCCGCATCTGGTCTGGCATTGGTCTTCAATCCTTTGGTGGCGGAGCCTCAACCTCGTATTTAATTCAACGCGAATTTTCAGTCAAGCGCACTTGTATAACGATGGAAGAATATCTTCATCTGTGGAATTTATGTATGTTTGCTCCAGGCATTAATCTTATCGCTCTGACAATCCTTATTGGCAAAAAGCTGGGCGGGTTCTGGGGTATGCTGCTCTCACTCCTGGGAATGCTTCTGCCCAGTTCGATTATTACTTGCCTGATTGCAGCTCTTTTTACGCAGGTTCGCGATCTGCATGCCACTCAATCTATATTGAAGGGGATCATTCCAGCTACCGGGGGGATTATGCTCCTGGTCGGGCTACGCTTTAGTCTGCCACAATACAAACGTGCCAGACTGGAAGGTGGCCTGAGTCTCTTCTTTAGTCTGCTTCTCGTTCTGGTGTGTGCTGTGGCTCTGATTGTGGTGCAATTACCAGTCTTTATCGTTCTGCCTTCGGCGGGTCTCGCTGGCATTGTGCTCTTTACCAATCGCCACAACATCTTGCCTATCGAAGGGGGCAAACAATGATTGATCCTCTTCTCTATTTCCTTCTCTTCTTGAAGGCTTCTCTTCTCTCTTCGGGAGGCTTTAGTAATCTTCCCAGTTTACGGCAGGATCTGTTGGGGCTGCACTGGGCTAAAAATGCTGACTTTAGTCAATCGATAGCGATTGGACAGATCAGTCCAGGGCCCAATGGACTCTGGGTTATCAGTCTTGGCTATCTTACCTATGGCTGGGCTGGCGCACTGCTGGCCTTAATTGCGCTCACTATCCCGACGTTTTTTGTGCTGATCGTTGAGCGAGCGTATACGAGCATCGAGAAGCAGCGCTGGGTCCCTGGTCTGATGCGTGGCATCTCCCTGGCCGTGATTGCACTCACACTTACGGTTGTCTGGTCTCTCCTGAGCAATACTGGTGCAGATTGGAAGGCCTGGCTGATTATCGTTGGAGCAATTGCTCTTGCCGCAAGCCAGCGCATCAATCTCTTGATCATTCTCGGTATCGCTGGCCTGGCCGGATATGTGCTGTACCGATAGGGCACGATTATTATTGTCCGGACTGGAAATGAAAGCGAGTCCATCTCCAGACCGGACATATTGGTTGTTCTCTAGCTAGAGATCGATCGCAGTCAGACCATGCATACCAAGCGAGAATGAGAGTTCTCCACCATGGTGCAGATCATGTTCGAGCAGATGCCAGATTACCCACTGGCGCGTGAAGACCTCTTCCTCACCAGTCTCTTCATCTACATCGCGCACCATCTCTTCTAAATCGGCAAGAGTCCAACGCTGTAAGGCCTCTTCAATCACTTTCCAGGTGATTTCAAGTCCACTTACCAGTTCCGCAGGAAACCTGGCGGGTTGGTCGGCGCGATCCCACCGACCAATTGCGACGAGCTGCTCATCGCCCTCCTTCAAAACATAATAGAGCCATCGGGCACGCACCGCAACAATATGAGTCGCTATCATGCCAATGGAACGCAGGTCATCCCCCACACGGAAGGTCAGTTGCTCAGGTGAAAGTGGAGTAAGGGCGTGAATGAGATGGTTCTGGTAGACATCCCAGCCCTTGTACAAAGGTGCAAGCCCAGAAGGATGGTCGATCATGGATGTTTTTCCTCACTTTTTCTTTTTTCGCAAACCAATGAAAGATTGAGGGCACACACTGCCCGGTTGAACAAAGGATTTTATCCATATCTTTCCCTCCTTTCTCTGCTACAAGACGCCAGTTATATGATGAGTATATCATAGAGTCTGCCGGGCTCCTAGCCCTACCTCATTCTTCGCCTATTCGGAAGGCATCTTGGTACGGAGAATCTCACCCATCAAGAAGCCCAGCAGTGAGTCCCATTATAGTATCGGAAACGGCTCCGCACTATCGCTGCCTGGAGCTGCCTAAAAACCGTTGGTGCGGGCAATCTGACCGAGATGATAGGCGCTTGGCTTGAGAATACGCTCCTGCGTTTTGCGATCTACCGCTATCAATCCAAAGGTTGGCAGATAGCCACTACTCCATTCAAAGTTGTCCATGGCAGACCAATAGGTATAACCAAGCACCTCGATACCATCCTGTAGGCAGGCTGCGATACCGCGTAATGCCTGCTCAATATAGGCTACACGGCGCGTATCATCGGTAGTTGAGAGGCCATTCTCGGTGACAAGAACGGGGATATTTGTCTTCTCACTGGCATAACGAACCGTAGCTTCCAGCGCCTGAGGCCAGAACTCATAGCCCATCTGTGTGAGCTCTACCCCCTCTTCTGATCCCAACGGCCCATCAGGACCAAATCTCTGCCGACTATAGGTCTGAACGCCTATAAAATCATCGCTATGGACCGCTTCTAGATAAACATCTATTAATTGATGGCGCATCCGAGCAGCCATCTCTTCACCACCTGGACCCGCCTGAATATCCTGCATTGCCAACGTCAGGCCAACTTTACAACCGGGTGCCACAGCCTTGATGGCCTGTGTGGCCTGCCGATGAGCCTCTAAAATAACCTCACGACCACGCTCGTCATCTGCATAGAGAAAGGGGGTAAATGTTGTCGCATCGCTGCCAACCTGACGTGCTGCGGCTTGATACCAGGCCAACTGCCGCTCTGCGCGGAGAGGAGGGTTAATGATAGCAGAGACTAAGGGGCCAATATTGACCTCGTTCATTGTACAGGCAACAGGGATCAGATCTCCTAGATGGGCCATGGCTCGTCCACAATAACGAGCAAATTTGGCCGGGGTCTCCGCCGACTCCCAACCTCCCGCAGCAGCCAGCCAACGAGGCGATGTAAAGTGATGAAAGGTGACGAGCGGCGTAATACCGTGTTCATGGCAAGCCAGGAGTACTCTCCGATAATGCTCAAGTTCGGCAAACGAAAATTCACCCTCTTCTGGCTCGATACGTGCCCACTCGAGCGAGAAACGATACATGGTAAATCCTAGATCAGCCAATAGTCTGATATCATCTCGATAACGGTGATAATGATCACAGGCATCACCTGAGACATCAGCATACGGTGTACCTGGAATATGCTCTATGACCCAGTTGTCATTGTAGTAATTGCCACCCTCCACTTGATGGGCGGCAGTTGCTGTTCCCCAGAGAAATCCATGCGGAAAAGTAAACTCCATTGTCAGCATCTCCTGAGATTCTATAGTACCTTATATATCCTTGCTATATAGCAGAAGTTGGTTGGAGCATACCATCTTTACCTCATCACTGTCAAAACGTTCTCTGGGATGAGGTAGAGAAATAAAAGAATGCTGAATAGTAACAGCAGGTCTGAAGCCGTCTCACATCCCGAAAACACCCTCCTCTCTTCAGACACATGCTAAACTATGAGACAGGGCTGGCTCTATTCTCTTCGTGAAATGTGGTATGCTACAATAACGCGCCTCACAATCTCTACCCTGAATAACACCGAATAGACGTGAATGTACGTTGCAGAAATAGAACGAAAAGTGGATATGGTACATCAAACATCACTCTTTGATGCGGAACCGGAACACAATCCAACCGCACAGCCTAAAAATCAACCGCTCAATCCTCTTGCACCCGGCGAACCACTGGCTGCGCGCATGCGTCCACGCACACTGGATGAGATTGTGGGCCAGGAGCATCTCTTAGGGTCTGGTAAGATCTTACGCCGCATTATTGAGGGGGATAAGATTACTTCGATGATCTTCTGGGGCCCTCCTGGGAGTGGCAAAACAACATTGGCTGAGGTGATCGCCAATCATACCCATGCGCGTTTTGTCCGCCTGAGTGCGGTCTCGGCTGGTGTTGCGGATCTGCGCAAAACAATGGAAGAGGCGAAAAAATTTCGCTTTACAGGCAAACATACGATTCTATTTGTTGATGAGATCCACCGCTTCAATAAGGCTCAGCAGGATGCGATCCTCCCCCATGTTGAGGGCGGCACTGTGACCCTGATCGGTGCTACGACCGAGAACCCCAGCTTTGAGGTCAATGCTGCACTTCTCTCTCGCTCACGCGTTTTTGTGCTCCATGGCCTCAATGAGGAGCAGATTGTCTCAATCCTGCATCGTGCGCTCACCGATAATGAACGTGGCCTGGGCAGATTACACGCTCTTCTGGACGACGATGCGCTTCAGCAGATCGCTATCTATGCCAGCGGAGATGCTCGGACCGCACTGAATGTCTTAGAACTGGCAGTGCTTAGCCATAAGGTAGATGCCAGCGATGAGACACCTGTGCAGATTACGCTCCCCATGATTGAGGACGCAATGCAGCATCGTGCACTGCTCTATGATAAAGGCGGCGATCAGCACTACGATATGATCTCCGCACTGCATAAAGCTGTACGCGGCTCTGATCCCGATGGAAGTCTTTACTGGCTCATCCGTATGCTTGAAGCTGGCGAAGACCCGCTCTATCTAGCTCGCCGCGTGATTCGCATGGCCTCAGAGGATATTGGGCTCGCCGATCCACAGGCGCTCGGCATCTGTGTAGCGGCTCAACAGGCAGTGCATTTTGTAGGCATGCCTGAAGCAGGGGTTATTCTAGCCGAAGCTGTAGCATATCTGGCAACAGCACCCAAAAGCAACTCGGTCTATAATGCCTATAATCAGATCCGCGCAGAGATCCTCAGCGGACATAATGATCCTGTTCCCCTCTGGATACGCAATGCTCCAACCAGCCTGATGAAGAATCTGGGCTATGGCAAGGAGTATAAGTATGCCCATGACTACTATAAGGATATGTCCGTTGAGGACGCGGAACGTCCTCCTGTAGGCAAACTACAGGAATATCTCCCGGAAAGCCTGGTCGGCAGACGCTTCTTCGAACCAGGTCAACAAGGGAGAGAGGCCAGTGTCAAACGCTGGTTAGAGAAACGGAGAGAGGCTGAGCGTCCTGATTAAACAGACTCAGGCCAGCTTAACCGCAATCATAACCCCTGTCGAAATATTTAATCTGGTGATCTGGACATCGGTACGCTGTTCAAAATTAGCAATCAGTGCATCGACCTGCTCAGCATGTCCCTGCGGCCAGGAAGGCTTGAAATGCAGATCGTGAATCACATAGAAGCCTCCCGTTTTGAGCAGCGAAAGCGTCTCTTCCAGAAGCACAAATTTGCCAGGCGCAGTATCAGCAAAGATGAGATCAAATCTCTTCCCCTCATCATGAAAGGTCTGGATAAATGATTCAGCCTCAGCAAGCAAGATAGTCACCCTCGCATCCTTGCTCAGATAGCGTTTGGCAATCGTAGAGACGTTCTCATTGCTATCAAGCGTAATAAGATGCGATTGCGCATCCATACCATCAAGCAACCAGGCTGTTCCCATACCAGTTCCGGTGCCTAATTCAAGAAAGACCCCTGCTGGCTTCGAGGCTACAAGAGTCCGCAAGAGTGACCCGATGACCGAGTCCGAGGTCATAGTGTAGCCAGTATCCTTCGTCGTTAATTCAAGGTCGGATACAATCGCCGGGGGCTTAATCTTTGTCGTTTCTGACATAGTTATTCTCTCCATTCGTTAACCATCAGGCTCATCCCTACCAGAAGAGCAACCTTTAATGGGGCTGTAACAATTCATCAACCTCGTGGACAGTTGGAAGCGAAGCGATCGCGCCTTTACGTGTCACCGTAACGGCTCCAGCTGCACTCGCACGTTGCAGGGCCTGAGGCAGAGGAATATTCTGTACAAGATGGGCCGCCAGGGCTCCACAAAAAGCATCACCAGCAGCGGTTGCATCAACCGCTTTGACGGCAAACGGCGGCAGATGCTGGTGCTCTGTTGCCGGTAGTGGTGTAGGGCTATCCTGCTGATAGGTACTCCACAAAGCACCTTGCTCGCCCATCGTAATTACTACATGCTTTGGGCCTTTCTTCAACAGGTCCTCGGCTGCCTCCTGGGCCGCTTCCAGCGAGGTTACTGGACGCTGCGTCAGCGCTGCGGCTTCCACCTCATTTACAATAAGAATATCGACAAGATGAAAGAGCTCGTCGCTCAATGGTTCGCGAGGGATCGGAGCAGCATTTAAAATCGTTGTCATCCCTAACATTCGAGCATGACGCAATCCCTCCAGATAGGAGACGCGACTGGTCTCGCACTGCGTCAAAAAGAGGCCGGTCCCAGACCCCTCTTTTTGAGCTTCGGCAGCAGCAGTCTCCAGGGCCTGGATCACCGTCTCAGCCGGAACAGCAAGGTTGGCTCGTGGATTAGCGACAATGACATTCTGTCCCGTCTCTTCGGCAATAATGACCAGCGAGACGCCTGTACCAATGGTTGGATCGCGTTGAATAAAGGCGCTGCTAATCTCTTCTGCCGCTAAAATAGGAAAGAACTCATCGCCAAAGGTATCTATACCCACTCTGCCCACTAAAGAGACATGAGCTCCCAGACGTCTGGCTGCAATCGCCTGATTGATCCCTTTCCCGCCTTGAAAGGTATCAAAATCATTACCCAGCAACGATTCGCCAGGATAGGGTAATCGAGGAGCACGAGCCACCAGATCCGTGATGAGACTTCCTAATACAACAACTCTGCCCATAGTTGTTTCCCCACTTTCCTCAGTAATCTGGCCTCTATCAATAGCGCAGATCACACAGGCTAATTCGTACGCTTTCAGTATAGCATGTGCGAGCTCTCGCCTTGTAGAATAGACACTTTTCATACGGAGATCAGTCCAGCCATATAGACACATAACTGTAACATTTTTGCCATATTCTTGCGATCTTCCTCAGCTATTCTATGGACAGAGAGATGACACACAACAAGAGTCACTGTCTACACCCAGATACAAACCTTTAAATCGCAAAGCTTTAAATCACAAACCTTTAAATAGAATAAAAAGTTTCAAGAGGAGAACATATC
Organism: Tengunoibacter tsumagoiensis; assembly: GCF_003967535.1. Taxonomy (GTDB): domain Bacteria; phylum Chloroflexota; class Ktedonobacteria; order Ktedonobacterales; family Ktedonobacteraceae; genus Tengunoibacter; species Tengunoibacter tsumagoiensis. The sequence goes on from NZ_BIFR01000001.1 coordinate 215,223, forward strand.
ATGCAACAGGTATTCACAAACGATCGCCATAGAAATGGACACAAGGAGAATATTGGTCTCTCTATTCTCTACTTATTACTTTCGTTCCCGCTCAGCCTGCTCTACTTTCTGTTTGTTGTGATTGGCCTGGCAGTAGGAATGAGTACTGTCGTGATCTGGATCGGCATTCCCATCCTTCTCATAACTATGGCTGGTCTACGGGGAATCGCTATCGTTGAGCGAGATCTGGCTGCAAGTATGCTGCATATTGAGATGCCTCGAACCGGGCGCGAGCATCATGGGGAGAGAGGACGCGGCTGGTGGAACTGGTTGAAGAGCAATGCCAGTGACCCTTTGACCTGGCGCAGCCTGCTCTATGTACTGGTAAAGTTTCCGCTGGGCATTAGCGCATTTGTGATTGCCCTGACGCTGCCGATTCTCTCATTGACTCTCTTGCTTAATCCGTTAAGTTACCTTCTGAGTACTTACATTTATAGTTTAGTCAATGCCTCTGGAAGTCACTATCATGAATGGATGCTCTTTATGTACATTGATGGGCACTTTGATCCATTGACGTTTGTGCTCTCATTCCTGGCAACGCCCCTGGGCGTGCTCTGCTGGCTGGCAACCCGCTGGCTGCTCAATGGCATGGCCCATGGTCTGGGTGCCTTCACTCGTGGAATGCTCACGACCTACAGCTACGAACAGGTTCGTATCCAACCAAAATATGAGCTGTATAGCTAGAGCCATCACTATGCATAACGAGGTTCATATGATTGCCCTGACGGTGATTAATGGCTCTCTTAGTATATGAAAAATGGCTCTTTTAACAACTCCATTATCCCTGTATACTGCTGGTGCTGGCAGAAATTCACAACAGCTATATATTCACCAATGCAATTCCCGTAAAGATAACAAGGATGCCCATCCATTGATTTTGTTGCAAGCGATCGTGCAATAAGAACCATGCCAGGATCACTGTAACAACGCTATAGAGGGATGAGAGCACCGTGACGATGGCGAGCTGTCCATGCTGCAAGAGGCCGGTTGTATAGGCTATATAGCCCAATGTGTCAAAGAGGCTAATGCCCGCAATACACCACCAGATGCTACCACGGGGCAGCTTGAGCGGCTGACGGATCAACGGTGCACAGATAGCCAGGAGCAAAGGAGTCAGACCACGAATGAGCCAGACTGGAATAATTCCACCCAGATCGCCAGTCACGTGATAACCAAGTATCCAGAATGTCGCCCCATATCCACAGGCCGCCGCCAGGGCGAGATAGATACCAGCCAAAGAACTTCCACGCCACACAAATGGACGCAGACCCCTCGCTGGACGCTTAAAAGGGGTTGCAGAGAGGACAACGCCGATAAAAATAACGAACAACGCCATCTGGTGGAGAGATGAGAGATGCTCACCGCTCACAAAAGCCAGCATGACCGTTACAGCAGAATAGCTGGCAGCTATTGGTGAAACAAGCGCGAGGGTGCCAACTTCAAATGCCCGATAGAGCAGTAGCGAACTACCAACATTTAAGACCACTGCCACAAGGGCCCAGATCCACGGCTCCCACGGACTACTCGCCCAGCGCTGCTGTAACTGACCTGTGGTAAGTACATAGAGGCTCAAGCCTATAAATCCAAGAAATTGAATGAAGAAAAGGGTACGATATGTACCCAGGCGAAGGGTTGCAAAACGAGCCAGAAAGTCACCGGTCCCCCAACAGATCGCCGCCATTAAGCCAAGAAAAATTCCCATAGAGGTTATTCTATGGGAATCTCAGCAAATACGCAAGGTCTCGCCGATCAGGTTCGTTATTTCTCAAGAATTTGTAAAATCAAAAAAATGACTCATGATTCAGCAACTTTTTAATAGACACAGCAGTATCAATTAGTGATGGCTTTTTTGGTTATAGATGACAAGGAAATACAAAGGGTAGCTTGCTCATGAAAACAAAACTTCTCGTGGCTGCCATGATCTGTCTGACTACGACTAGCGTCATGGGGAGCATTGCCTCTTACAAAACCTGGAAACGAAAGGCTCTGGCCAGTTTACAAGCTGGGAGTCAGATCGTAAACACAGGTGTTGGACCTGTAGAGTATCGTATTAGCGGAAAAGGGCCCGCCGTCCTTATCGCTCATGGCACACCCGGCGGGTATGATCAGAGCTTTGCCTTTAGTAAGCTACTTAGTATGACGGAGCGCTCACGCTCCAACACGATGAAACATACATTTATTTCACTTTCTCGTCCTGGTTATCTACAGACACCACTTGAGTCTGGCCGTACGCCTGCCGAACAGGCGGATCTCTATGCCTCTCTGCTGGATGAATTGGGCATTCAACAGGCCTCCATCATCGGTTTCTCGGGCGGTGGACCTTCCGCTCTCCAATTTGCGCTGCGCTATCCCGAGCGCTGTCAGAAACTGGCAATCATCAGTGGAGTTGCACAGAGCTATTCAGAGGAGGAGCTCCAGGCTGGCTGGTCGCCTCTACAACGCTGGTTCAGCCAGTTCTATAGCCGTTTGATCCTCTTTGATCCTCTGCTCTATGCCATGTTGCCATTCGCTCGCTTAGCGCCGCAAGCGGCAAGTGAGGATCTCTTACGCTCGGTGATGATGTATTCAATCCGACAACAGGGGTATGAAAACGATATGGAACAATTTCTGGCCTTAAAGCCCTATCCACTGGCACAGATCAAGGCTTCAACCTTTGTTTTACATGGGACGGCTGATGGCGAGGTCCCTTATGCAGATGCAGAGCTGCTTGCATCACAGATCCCCAATGTACAGCTGGTGACCATTAAAAATGGCGGGCATCAGGCTTTTTACACCCATGCCCGCTTTGCAATGCCGCTGCTCAGAAACTTTTTAACTCAATAGGTCCCATTAGAGGGTGCTGGTAGGATCGATATCGATCTCCCAGCCAGCTGCATCAATGACGCGCAAGAGACGATGCAGGTCGGGGCCGCGAGCAATCATCTGCCAGTGATATTTCCCGCGCAGGCGCTCCATCAGCGCAGGCGCGGGCCCCACGATATCGGTCTCCTGTAAGCCCAGCCGCTCGATCCAGTCGCAGAGCCGTTCATAGAGGAGCAGCGCCTCGTTCTGACAGCGATGCCGATTCTCATGACTATAGGTGAATTTTACGAACCTTCGAAACGGTGGATAGGCATACCGTCTCCTGGTCTCGATCTCGGTTGCGTAAAACTCATGATAATCGTGACGCGAAGCCGCATCAATACAGAAATGCTGTGGGCTAAAGGTCTGAATAATGACTCGTCCTGGCTCGGCTCCTCGGCCAGCCCGACCCGCTACCTGGGTCATGAGTGTAAATGCTCTCTCAGCGGCTGAATAATCAGGCAGGTTGAGCGCAATATCAGCAGAAACGACGCCCACAAGGGTGACTCCAGGGAGATCGAGTCCCTTGGCGATCATTTGAGTGCCGATAAGAATATCGGCCTCGCGGCTCGCAAACCGATCCAGAAGCTGCTCATGAGCTCGCCGATTGCGAGCGGTATCGCGATCCCAGCGCAAAAGTCGAGCCTGTGGAAAGCTCTTTTGAATGGTCTCCTGCACTTTTTCGGTTCCTAAACCAAAGTAGCGCATGCCTGCACTCTTACAATTGGGGCAGAAATGTAAGATCTTGCTCTGCCTGCCACAATAATGGCAGAGTAAAATATGCTCAGTTGAGTGATAGGTGAATGAGATATCACAGTTCTCGCAGATGGCCACATAGCCACAATCACGGCAGAGCACACAACTGGCCGCGCCACGGCGATTCAAGAATAAAATGGCCTGTTGCTTCCGTTCCAGTACACGCTCTAGCTCTTCGTGCAAACGTCGACTAATGATGCTTGTATTGCCTGTGTGGAGCTCTGTGCGCAGATCAATGATCTCGACAGGAGGCAGACTGGCTCCGATACGTCCTGGTAGCTCAACCAGCTGATATTCACCAAGGTTGGCGCGAAAAAAGGTCTCGACAGATGGCGTTGCGCTCCCTAACACAATGGGAATATCCATAATACGGCTTAGAGCAATCGCTGTCTCACGAGCATGATAAGTGGGACGGCGCTCGCTCTGTTTATAGGCTGGCTCATGCTCCTCGTCAACAATGATCAGGCCAAGATCAGCTACGGGTGCAAAGAGGGCCGATCGCGAACCAATCACTACATCCACTTCACCTGCACGAATACGACGCCATTCGTCATAGCGCTCACCTACACTCAGCTCGCTATGAATAATCGCGACCCGATTAGGAAAACGACCGGCGACACGAAGGACCGCCTGCGTCGTTAACGCAATCTCTGGGACCAGCATAATACCACGCTGACCCCTTTCAATCAGGGCTGCCAGCGCTTGCAGATAGACCTCGGTCTTCCCACTTCCGGTCACACCATGCAGTAAGATGGGACGATGCTGATAATCTGGACCAATAATACTCTCTAAAGCCAGTAATTGATCAGGCGTTAAATCTAATGGCTGTGTTGCCAGCAGAGATCGCTCAAAAAGTGGATCGCGCCGAATCTCTGTCTCTTCAATCACGACAATCTGATCACGAACCAGTTGCTGAAGCTGAGCTGAGGTCATTTTGCTGGCCTGACACAGCGCATGAGGAGTCCAGTGGCCTGCTGGCTCATGCTGGCTATGCAACAACAGATCAATTGCGGCAAGCTGGTGCTGTGCACGTAAGCTCTCTTTATCCTGTGTGGTCAGAGTCAAAGTAAGAGCTGGAGCTGTCTCGCTGGGCACCGCCCAGGGATTCGCTGGCTCTTCGCCCTTCTTGCGGCCGGGTCGACGGCGCATTGGCTCTGGAGAGAGGGCGATATCGTTTGAATGCTGAAGGTGCTGCTCAATCAGTGCCTGCATCCGCATCTGCCAGTTTTGCAACTGATCACCCTGGGCCACTAAACGAACGACACGTTTGATGCGTGCTTTCGCTCGTGGAGCTTCCAGATCAGCATCCTGTGAGATAAGGTCACTGGCTCGCGCCTGCTTGAGAACTTCACGCGCACGCTTGACTCCTAGCATCTCACGCAGTCTCTCGACATTTACTTCACCTTCTGAAAGCAGGAGTCCAATCAGTGCCCGCATCTCTAAAGAAAGGCCCTGCATGGCCTGCGAGCGAGCCTGCTCATCTTCAGAGAGACGAAGCACAAAACGTGAACGCTGCATCAGACCGGGTGGCAACATCATCATTGCTACCTGAGCCAGCGGGGTTACATAGTATTCTGCAACCCATTGTGCCAGCGCAATCTGATGCGGAAGAAGCGCGGGAATCGGATCAAGGAGAGCATGTAAGAGCCGGGGAGGCTCATCGAGCTCCTGCAGATCTATGGCATCGCTCTCCAGATGAACATACCAGATGATCCCTTCTACCAGCCGCTCGCCGTATGGCACAGCCACCAGTTGACCTAATTGCATCTCAGGCTCCAGATCGTCAGGAACCTGATAGACCAATAATGGGTGCTCGGTGTTCCAACTGGCCGCAGAGGTCAGCACATCAACAAGCATGCTTAACGCCTCTCAAATTCACGAGCCAGGGAGGTCAGGCCAAAGTGCACCATTGTGGGCCGTCCATGGCAACAACTAAAGGGAGCTTTTGTCTGTTCCAATTGCTCCAACATCTCACGCATCTCGCTCACCGTGAGAAAATAATTGGCCTTGATCGCTGCCTTACAGGCGACATTGGCCAGTGCACGCTCTTCCCACGTTTCGGTATGACCCAATTGCTCTTCAGCCGTCAGTTCGACCATCAATTCCTGAAGCGAATGGGCATTCATCTGCTTGACCAGGATGCCAGGGACGGCCTTGATCTCCAGACTACTATCCTCCGCCAGTTGAAAATGGAAACCTATCTGCTCCAGTTGCTCCTTGTGCTCCTCGATCATCTCCAGTTCACCGGGTGCAAGCTCTAGACGAAGTGGTGTAAGCAGTAGCTGTGACATCGGCGTACGAGCCTTCATTGATGCGACCATTCTCTCAAGCAAGATACGCTCGTGGGCGGCATGCTGATCAATCAGATACATACCGTTTTCCCCCTCAGTGACAATATAGCTCTGCGAAAGCTGGCCGATGACCCTCAATTTGGGTAGACGGCGCTGCTGATGCGGATCAATACTCTGACCAGAGAGGATTTCTTCTTGAGGTTCCTGAACGCCGGGCGAAAGCGCTACAACTTCTCTCTCCCAACTTAACTGCTGTTCAGGCTGCTGCCTGGATAGAATTGCTTGCTCACCTGGCTGCTCTTCTGGCTGCACATATCTGGTCTCATCCGCATCCGATTGACGAGATCTGGTCTCATGCGCATCCCCTTGACGAGATCTTGTCTCACTCGCATCCAATTGACGCGATCTGGTCAAAGAAGAGGTCTCTGAAGTCGGCGGAGGGTTCAGGCGGGCCGGGCCGGGCCCTGGTGTCTCAGTCTTTGTCTCTGGTCGACGCACATGGCTCTGCCAGAGCCGTCCAGATAATGGCGGCTTACTTCCAGTCTCTTCTTCGCTTACCGTTACCCAGGGATTATCCATTGGAATAGCGCGAGAACGCTTCGGGGACGCTTCTTCTGAAGTTGTATCTTCCTCCGCTTCATCATCTGTCTCCTCCTGGAGCGCTGCTATCAGAGGATCGTCTTCATCAGAAGCTGCCTCTGGAGCTATCGCAGCTTCCGGTAGAGCACGGTGAGCAGTCGCCCGAGGAGCTTGCTTCGGCTTCCATTCTGGCATCTCGGGCTCCTCTAACAGAGCGGCACGAACGGCTCGCAACACTGCTGCAAAGACGCGGCGCTCTTTTAAGAACCGAATCTCGGTTTTCGCTGGATGAACATTCACATCCAATAGAGACGGGTCCATATCGATATTGATCACAGCAATCGGATGGCGGCCAGTCAACAGGAGCGAATGATAGGCTCCCTCCACCGCAGTTGTTAACATGCGGCTCAATACCCAGCGACGATTCACAAAAAACGAGATATGTTGACGCGTACTTTTATAACAGGTTGGTCGGCTTGTGTATCCTGTCACAATCGGAGCATCGGAATCCTCTGTCCGATCGCCAGGGCTTAATGGCACCATCTGTTCAGCTATCTGCAAACCATAAACGGCGACCAGCACGCTGGAGAGCTGCCCATCGCCAGGAGTCGAAAAAATCTGTTTTCCTTCGCTAAACACGTTAAACCGAATCTCTGGATAGGCCAGAGCATACTGTTCCAGGAGATGATGACAATGGCTAATCTCGGTGGTACGGCTCTTTAAAAACTTTAGTCTCGCGGGCACTGCACTGAACAGATTGCGTACCGTAATAGTTGTGCCCTCAGGCGAGGCCGCTCTCGTTACTTCTGTGACCTGCCCGCTCAAGGCTCCAATCTGTCCCCCCTGCTCGGCCCCTCGCTGCCGACTTACTAACGTCACCTCCGCCACCGCTGCAATGCTGGCTAGAGCCTCTCCACGAAATCCTAACGAGCGAATCTGCTCCAGATCATCGATCTGCGCCACCTTACTAGTCGCATGGCGAGCCAGGGCCAGAGGGAGCTCCTCCAACGAGATACCACTACCATTATCTGTAATTCGGATCAATTGCAACCCACCATGCAGCAGATCAACACGAATCTGGGTTGCGCCAGCATCAATGCTATTTTCTATCAGCTCTTTTACTACAGAGGCTGGCCGCTCTACTACTTCGCCAGCAGCAATTTTGGCCGCCACATCAGGTGCAAGTTGTCGAATGGGCATGATTTCTTTATTCCTTAAGCATCGAAAATAAGCATGGAAAATAAGAACGCGTGTTCTGAACAGCATTATACCACAGATCACCTCAGATGAGCTATCCTTCTCAGTTTAACAGGAAAATGTACTCACTCCTTCGAAATTTGTTTCTCTTGTATTACAATACTTATTTTTACGTAAAAAAACGGACTTAACATTTTCTTAATTGACAAAGCAACTTTTACGAGTTACGCTTTCGGCGGAAACCCCCTATTGCATGGCATAAAATAGGTACGAAAGGACCTGCTAACCGTGTACTTTGATACAGAGACAGATTCTGGACCCTACGATGATGATGGTGAGCCCGAATCCTGATTAACAACTCATGAAATCTCACCAGGAGGCCAAGTCCAGGGTGGTGCTGTACGCATTGAACACATGCAGAGATAAGCAAAGATGCAAAGTGGGAGAAGGAGCTCTTCTCCCACTATCGATAAAATGGCTCTAACGGGTTGAGAGGTTATTGCGAAGGTAGCAACGAGGAGAGGTTAAAGTTTGGATCAGCCAATTGATTAACCTCGTGTGGGGCAGGGATACTGGCGGCGATTAATTCACGCCAGGTATCCATCTGCCCATCATCATTGACCATCAGGGCTGCACGAATGATCCCTTGTTGAAGATAGACTGCGGTAAACTTATTCTCGTTCATCTGGCCGCGAATGATGGTCCTGGCCTCGCTGGTAGGATAACCTAGCATATTAATGGAGAGGTCAAACTGGTCGGAGAAAAAATAGGGGACATGCCGGTAAGGCTCATCTGCTCCCACCATATTGGTACCGGCAATCTCGCCCGAGGCGATGGCGTTATCCCAATGCTCAAAATGCATGCGCTGAGCCAGTGGATCAGGATAGGCGGCAATGTCACCTGCGGCAAAGATGTCTGCTACCCTGGTCTCGAGGTGCTCATCTACAATAATTCCATGCTTTGGATCGATCTCTAACCCGCCTGACTCTGCTAGCTCTGTATTCAGTTGAATACCAATACCAATGATGACAAAATCACAGGGAATTTCCTGCATCTGGCTCTCTTTCCCCTTTGGGGCAATCTTCACGACTAATTTTCCATCTTTGCTATTGGCGATCGCTTCGACACTATGTTGATAGTAGAACATTGCTCCATGCCGCTCAAAGTAACTCTGAAAGTAGGCTGAGATTTCTGGCGCAACCATCTTTGGCCAGATGCGCTCCTGTGGCTCGATGATGCTCACTCTGGCCTCGTTCGAGAGCGCGCTGGCCGCTCCTTCAAGTCCAATAAAACCAGAGCCAATGATGACGATACGCTGCCCCTTTTGAATCTTCGCTCGCAACGTATCAGCATCCGCCAGGGTCCGCAACATATATACTCCGGGGAGCCGCACGCCTGGGATATCCAGTACACGCGGACGGCCACCAGTGGCCAGCAATAAGGATTTAAACGCAAGCGTTCGCCCATCCTGTAGCATGACGGTACGCGCCTGGGTATCAAGCTTTCTGGCCTCAACGTTGCGCAAAACTTCAATATTCTGCTCCTGATACCAATCAGGCAATTGCACATAGACTCCGCCTTTACCATAGACGCCATCTGCACCAATCTCTCCTCGAAGGTATTCTTTTGAGAGTGGTGGCCGGTGATATGGTAGGCGTTCATCGTTGGTTACCAGCACAATACTGCCGGTGCTATCCTGTTTGCGAATCTGCTCGGCTGCTGTTGCCGCTGCCAGGCCACCACCAATTAACAGGTAATCTACCATACGATCAGATTGCTTTGCTGACATTGATATGCTCCTCTTCTAAAGCCGCTCCAGGGGCGGTATTCATGCTATCTGTATCGTACACGCATAAGAGTACCGATAAGCTACTGTTACAAGTCTCTGTTCTCCTAGAAGTTGCCCACTCCTGATGAATCTTGTTGAAGATACCTGGACATTCTGACGCTCTCCTGCTACCATAACTGGCAATAAGATATTCCCAGAAAGGACTATACATGACACAATTAGAGAGCTACATTACAGAGCATAAAGACCGTTTTCTAGAAGATCTCAAGGGTTGGCTGCGCATTCCTAGCATCAGCACGCTGCCAGAACATACTGGCGATGTTCATCAAGCCGCTGCATATGCAGTCGATCAGCTCAAGGCCGTTGGCTTTGAACGTGCTGAACTCATCTCAACCGCTGGACACCCTCTGGTCTATGGCGAATGGTTACAAGCTCCAGGCAAGCCTACGATTCTGGTCTATGGGCACTATGATGTTCAACCTGTCGATCCAATTGAGCTCTGGACAACTCCTCCATTTGAGCCAACGGTACGCAATGAGAACATTTATGCGCGTGGAGCAGCCGATGATAAAGGTCAGGTGATGCTGATCTTTAAAGCGCTGGAAGCTCTGATGAATGTTGAAGGCAAACTACCGGTCAATGTGAAGGTGCTCATTGAAGGTGAAGAGGAGGCGGGTGGTGAGTCCATTGAGCACTATATTCGCACGACTCCTGAGCCACTGAAGTGCGATGCTGCGTTTATCTGCGATACACATGTGCCTTCCAAGGAGATCCCTGCGCTGATCTATGGTCTGCGCGGCATCATTTATACTGAGGTGGAGGTCTATGGAGCTCAACAGGATCTGCACTCTGGGACCTATGGCGGTATTGCTCCCAACCCTCTGCATGCGCTTGCCATCATTATTAGCCGGCTCAAGGATGCTGACGGACATATTCATATTCCCGGCCTCTATGAGAAGCTCAATAAGCCAACACATGCGGAAAAGTCTTTCTGGCAGCATGATCCTCTTCATATGAATGAGGCTCTGCGCGAAGAGATGGGGGTAGCTCAACTCTCTGGAGAGCTGGAATATCCTCCTCTAGAGCGTATCTCCGCTCGCCCTACGCTGGAAGTCCATGGCATTAGCGGTGGTTTTATCGGCGAGGGTGCCAAGACAGTTATTCCTGCCGTGGCGAAAGCCAAGATTAGTATGCGTCTTCCAGCCGAGTTTAAGCCTGATGAGATCTTTGCTCTGTTTGAACAGGCTGTTAAGGAGCTTGCTCCTTCCGATGTTACGGTAAAGGTGACGAATCTTCATAGTGGTGAGGGGGTACTTGTCTCGCCCGATACTCTTCCGATGAAAGCAGCAGCGGCGGCCCTGACTGAGGTCTATGGGAAAGAGCCCGTCTTCCTCCGTGAAGGAGGCTCGATTCCAATTGCAGCTTTGTTCAATGAGATCTTACAGGTACCCGTTGTTCTGATGGGCTTTGGCCTGCCAGATGACAACCTGCATGCTCCCAATGAAAAATATTCGCTCTCACAATTCTACAATGGCATCCGCACCGTAACCCGCTTCCTTCAAAAGATGGCATTATAACGATCAACAAAGACCATCATGAATGATGATTCCTACCCCTTACGCAATAAATTGCACCCTAAAAGCGATTTATCGCATAAAAGAGGTAGGGCCCATCATTCATGATGGCCGTGGGGACCCACTCCGCCTTGCTCCCCACCCTCATTCATGATCCCCGTCGTAACCCACTCCGCCTTGCTCCCCACCCTCATTCATGATCCCCGTCGTAACCCACTCCACCCTGCTCCCACCCTCATTCATGATCGATCGGGGCTCTCCACCGCTTCGATCCCCACTCGCTTCCCTCTTCACGCACACTTCATCATTCATGATCCCCGTCGTAACCCACTCCACCCTGCTCCCACCCTCATAAATGATCGGGACCCGCTCCGGACTTAAGGCTCAAGAAAGGTTTGAATCACACGCTTACTGGCGTGGATGGAGAGCAGTTGCAGTGGCTCTGTACCAGAGTTGATGAATTTATGGGGGGTATTGGGAGGGGCAATGACGATCTGACCCACCTGAATTTCAAGCTGAGCCTCTCCTACTGTAAAGGTTGCCTGGCCCTTTTGCAATACAAAGACTTCTTCATAGGGATGAACATGCAAGCCGGGACCTGAACCTGGAACCGTAAAAACCCAGAAAAAAGAGAAAGGCAGGTCCCCGTAATCCTCTCCCTGGAACCGATAGGCTGTTTCATTCAGTTTAAGCTCGTCTTTAGAAAGAATGTAATTCATAGTACCAGACCTTTCAGGTTTTTATGAGTATATTTTCGCTTTTTTTCGCACGCCGTATGGTTGATGTACATCACCCCATACTGGAGCAGATGGCGCTGGCAGATTTTATTGCCGAGGGCCATTTCACACGGCACTTACGAAGAATGCGCCTGCTCTACATAGAGCGGCGGAATGCTCTCATAGACGCGCTCACACAAGAAATGGGCGATATGTTGAACATACCTGTGCCAGAAGCAGGCATGCATCTGATGGCATGGCTTCCAGAGGGGATGAGTGCTCACCTGGCCTCTCAGCAGGCTGCGGCATATGATCTGCATATCATGCCTATCTCACAATCCAGGCCATCTCAACGCGATGGCCTGCTCTTTGGTTTTGCCAGCGCGACCCCCAAAGAATTGCGAGCAGGCGTTAAAACGTTGGCAAAGGCGCTACGAAAAAAGCGACCGGAGCTCTGAACCGGATAAAGCATCGGCATTCATGCTTGCATAGGTACCATGTTCACGCAATTCATGCGCAATTGTGCGTATATGACCAAGCGCTGAACGCATGACCCCATCTGCAAGGCTGACGCGAGCCACTCCAAGCTCCGCAAGTTCTGAGAGTGTGAGTTCGGGAAAACCACCCATAATATTAATGGGCCCATGAATCTCTTGGACCAGATGTGTAATCGTTGTGCGCTCAAGACGGCCAATTGGATACGCGCAATCAGCACCCGCTTGCAAATAGGCATTAGCTCTTTTGATGGCATGCTCAAGGCGGCTCTCTGGCTCGCCAATAGCAAGCAAAAACACATCGACACGCGCATTAATCACAAATGGTATATCCATAGATCTCGCTAGCTCACATAGCGCTTGAATCAGCTCAACCTGATAAGAGCTATCTACAAGTGCATCTTTCTGCTGCTTGAGCGAATCTTCGATGTTAATACCTACAACACCAGTCTCGATCACAGCTTGAACAGTCTGTAGCACCTCATCAATAGTATTTCCATACCCGGCTTCAATATCTGCTGTCACAGGGCACTCGACCACACGTGTAATTCGTGCAAGCGCATCAATCAACAGGTCCCGGCTTAGATTCTGGCCATCGTTATATCCTGAAGCGGCGGCAACGCCAGAACTGGTCGTGGCAACCGCTGGAAAACCTGCTTGTTCGATGATACGTGCACTGGCGGCATCCCAGACGTTTGGTAGAACCAGTAGCGGTGCCTGATGATGAAATTGTCTCAATTGTGCTGCTCTCTCTTGTTGTCTCAGAGAACCCATATTTATAACTCCCTTGCATATGCTTTCTTCTCATAGACTGTTAACGATGAGATCTTCCGATATAGCAACCATCAATACATGCAATACCAGACTGCTCATGCCTGTGACTATAAAGTAAGATCGGCCCCCTATACCATATCCAATTTCTGAGCTCTATAGAGAGCCATTATGGGTTTTGTCTGCATATGCGCCCTGTCACCTCGCCGAGAAGCAAGATTCTGTTTTAAAGAGCATGTTATACTACAAGAGCCATTCTGGCACAGGTAGCGTTATTTATTCCATACTTATACCATACTTATAAAGGAGTATTTATGGCGGAGTATCAGTATATCCTGGTGGAGCGCAAAGAGCGGGTAGGGATTGTGACTCTGAATCGACCGAAAGAGTTGAATGCGCTTAATTTTCAACTTGTTGCGGAGCTGGCAGATGCGCTTGAAGAGATAGATCGCGATGAGGAGATTCGCTGTATCATTCTGACTGGTGCTGGAGAAAGGGCCTTCGCTGCCGGAGCCGATATTAAAGAGATGGCCGACAAAACTCCCATCGAGATGTTCAGCGGCGGCTTTGCAGCGTGGGAAAGGATTCGCAGAATTCATACCCCACTGATTGCTGCTGTACAGGGCTATGCGCTGGGCGGGGGCTGCGAGCTCGCTATGCACTGCGATATGATCGTTGCAACAGAGAATGCTCGCTTTGGTCAGCCAGAGATAGGAATTGGCGTCATCCCCGGCGCTGGTGGTACACAGCGTCTTGCTCGTACGCTTGGCAAGTACCGCACAATGGAGCTGGTGCTTACAGGAGCGCAGATCAGTGCCCAGGAGCTGGCCGCCCATGGTCTGGTTAATCGAGTCGTCCCCCCCGGCGAACATCTGACGGTCGCCTTACAACTGGCTCAGACCGTAGCGGCCCAGGCTCCGCTTGCGGCGCGGCTGGCAAAAGAATCTGTGCAGGCAGCCTTTGAAACCTCTCTGGAAGAGGGACTCGAACAAGAGCGCAAAAATTTCTTTTTACTCTTCTCAACAGAAGATATGCGTGAGGGCATGAGAGCATTTGTGGAGAAGCGCAAGCCTGATTTCAAAGGCAGATAAGCTCCTTTATTCCCGGGTTGGCCGGGCAGATCCATCAATGCAAGAGAGGCACTTACTCCTGAGTAAGCAGATCTCTTGCATTGACGAGGTATTGTTAAATAGGAAACAGGCCCGAAACTCGAGCTTATTCTCCCTTGATTGCCGCTTCATACGCTTCTGACAGTTTGGGGACCGTCTGATAGCTGGAGAGCTCGGCAGGCTTGACCCAGCGCATCTCAGTTGCTTCCCAATCCAGACGAATCTCTTCAGGCGCGAGGACGAGAAAGAGGAACGGATGGATATAAAAATGTCTTCCCAGTTCTTCATCCCGATGTTCAACCACTCCCCCTCGCCTGAGCAGGTGCACCTGGTCGACATTCAGACCGGTCTCCTCCCGAATCTCCACCAGAGCCTGCTCATCAGGAGTCACACCCGGCTCTACAAAACCACTGATCCCCGCCCAATGCTGATGATAGCTTCCAACGCGTTGACTGCGCTGCACCAGCAGGATTTGAGGCTGATCCAGGTCAGTCCTCTGCAAAAAACAGGTCACCACGTGGGTCGTTCGTAACACTTTATTCATAAGATAGTGCTCCTTTTCTTGTAAAGGTGACAAGTAGAGAAAAAATTAGTATACTTTCACAGTAATTTATTTCTATGCTTAACACAATTTTAACAGCATTCACATCCTGAAAAAGCTCATCCAATCTTCTTTTAGGTTGTATTCATTCTAGTAGGAGTTGATATAGAGTATGCATGCAGAAGAATCAGCGCTAACAGCTCCCTCACTTTCGTCATCTCAGGTCAGCCCACGCGCTCAGTGGCGCAATACGTTCCAGCCCTGGGGCGAAGCACTCTTAGCGGTGCTTCCAATCTATCTGGTTACACGACTTGTCTTGTTTATTGTTACTTATCTGGGCGGAGTGCTCTTTCCGCTCCCAAATGGTTCAAATTTTGCATTGAGTGGCAATAGTATTTTGTATACCTGGTATCACTGGGATGCCTTGCGCGAGGTAAGCCTGGCAACGCAAGGCTATACAGATATAAGCACAACAGGTTTTTTCCCGCTCTACCCCGCACTGGTCCGCACGCTTCACAGCCTATTCCATCTTGATCCTCTGGTCCTGGGAATGTTACTCTCCAATCTCGCTTTTCTCTATGCTTTGCTTGTGCTCTATAAGTTAAGTGAAGAGAACTTCGACCGTACGCTGGCCAGACGAAGCGTGCTCTATCTTACAATCTTCCCTACTGCGCTGCTCTGTAGTACCGCCACCAGCCTCTCGCTCTTCCTGGCGCTGACGTTCAGTAGCCTCTATTGCCTTCGTCGAGGTTCCTGGTGGCTGGCCGGACTCTTTGGCGCACTGGCTGCACTTACCGATGGCTCTGGCTGTCTGCTATGGCCTGTCTTTCTCTATGAATTTTTTAGTCAGTTGCGCCTTCATCCTTCCTGGCAACAACGAAACTATCTCGCCCTTAGCAGAGAGCTTGTGCCGATATCTGCAAGCCTGCTGATTCCACTTGGCTGGGGAGTCTATGCGTATGCTCTCCAAAAACAATTCCAGGATACTTTTGCCTTTCTGCATCCGCAGAATGGAGAACAATTCAGTGCACCCTGGAGTTCAGTTGGCAATCTGTTTGGTCAGATCTTCCACAATTCGCTCTATACCTCTGCCAATACCCACAGCCTGTTTGAACTCAGCCTGTTGCTCTTTGCCCTCACTCTGCTCGTGCTCTGCTGCATTGGTCCCTGGCGCTTTCAGCGTAAGGATGGAAGCTTGATCCTCTCTGGCTTTTTGTTTCTTCTCACTGCTCTCAGCTTCCCTCATCTCCCCAATGCGCTAACCAATGTATTCGATCCGCTTCCTTCACTTCAGGCAAGCATATTGGGGGCTGTGATGATCTTTGTACTGTTAGCGCGGCTGGGAAAATTTTCATGGCTACATCATAGCTATCTCTTGTGCGCATTTCCACTCCAGATCTTTCTGGTCTGTCAATTACTTACCAATCATTGGGCTTTCTAACCCTTTTACGATAAAAAATGGAAAAGCACAGCCTCCCTGCTTGTTGGGAAGCTAGAGACTATTTTTCTATATGATGTGTAAGAAGCAAAAGCATGAGCCACTGCTTCTACCACATATTTTATAGCTCACCCCCGCTTTTCTTCTTGACGTATGGTTAACACTCTTATATAGTATGCTTGGCACATAGTACACTTTTGTACATTGCCCATCCGACACAAACATATAGAGTACACATATGTGGTCATATTCGAGCCTATAATGGGCCTGTTCGCTTATCACTGGAGGTTGGCCGACGTGACAACTAACATCGTCGTAGCCCTCATTGCTGGAGTTATTCTTCTCCTTATTGGTGTAACCATTGCGCTCTACGCCGGCTATCTTTACGGATCAGCGCGGCAGAAAAACAAGTTTGAAGAAAGCTTGCGCCTTCAAAAGGAAGCCAGCGAACTCAAATTGCTGGAAGTCCAGGAACAACAGCGCGAGGCATTGCGCGAAACCCGCGAGGAGACAGCTCGTTTCCGTAATACGATTGAACGCGAAAATGCGGAACGTCGTACGGAGATGCAGCGGCAAGAGCGGCGCATTCAACAAAAAGAAGAGAACCTTGAACGTAAGATCGATGCCCTTGAGCAACGTGAGCGAAAAGTATCTACCCGCGAGCGCTCCATCGATCAAGTACGAGTTGAGGTTGAGGAACTGAAACAGAAACAATTAACGGAATTGGAGCGAATCTCAAATCTTACTCAGGATCAAGCCCGTGATCTGCTTCTGTCTCAGATTGAACAACAGACCCGCATTGAGGCGGGCCAGCGCATTCGCCGGATTGAGGAGCAGGCCCGCGAGGAGGGCGAATCCCGCGCACGCGAGATTATTACTCTGGCAATTCAACGCTGTGCCTCCGATCAAGTTGCCGAGGCTGTAGTCTCGGTTGTTCCACTCCCCAATGATGAGATGAAAGGTCGCATTATCGGTCGAGAGGGTCGCAATATCCGGGCTCTTGAGGCGGCAACGGGCGTTGATCTGATTATCGATGATACTCCTGAGGCGGTGATCCTCTCTGGCTTTGATCCGGTTCGACGCGAGGTAGCTCGTCTTGCATTGACAAAGTTGATCCTGGATGGCCGCATCCATCCCGCACGTATCGAGGATGTGGTGGCTAAAGCTCGCCAGGAGGTCGATCTGATCGTGCGCGAAGCTGGCGAAAACGCTGCTCTGGAGGCCAATGTTCATGGACTCCAACCTGAACTTTTAAAAATCCTAGGTCGCTTGCATTTCCGAACCAGCTATGGGCAGAATGTGCTGGCTCACTCGGTCGAGGTCTCGATTCTCGCTGCCACTATCGCTCATGAGTTGGGGGCCGATGTTACTGTCTGTAAGACGGCTGCACTGCTACATGATATGGGGAAAGCTATTGATCAAGAGGTCGAGGGCCCTCACGCGATTATTGGTGGAGAGGTAGCGCGCCGCTTTGGTAAATCACCAAAGATTATTCATGCCATGGTGGCTCATCACGCCAGCGAGACTGAGCCTCAGACGTTAGAGGCTGCAATTGTACAGGCAGCAGATGCTATCTCAGCCGCTCGACCAGGCGCTCGTCGCGAGACCATTGATCTTTATATCAAACGTTTAGAGGCGCTGGAACAGATTGCCAATTCATTTACCGGGGTCGAAAAGTCGTTTGCTATTCAGGCTGGCCGCGAGGTCCGCATTATTGTGAAGCCCGAAGAGGTGGATGAGTATGCTTCAACCCGGCTAGCAAGCGATATTGCACATAAGATTGAGGAGAGCCTGGACTATCCAGGTCAGATTAAGGTCTGTGTAGTGCGCGAGACTCGCTCTGTCGATTATGCGCGCTAACTCACGCCTGTCGCTTTGATGGCATATAATAACAGAAGAAAGAAAGAACGCAGCTGGCACTAACCCTACAAACAGTGGGGGAAACTGCCTCCTGCGTTCTCCTTCATTGACGTCCATAATTAAAGAGGAAGCATACTTATGGCACAGAAAATTGATTTGCATACGCACTCCACGGCTTCGGATGGAATCTATTCACCTACCGATCTTCTCCATCTTGCGCAACAGGCGCAGATTGGGACGCTAGCTCTGACTGATCATGATACTACCGATGGCGTGGTGGAAGCGGCGGCGGCGGCGGCGGCTCTCAATATCGATTTTATTCCGGGCATTGAGATCAATACTGATGTAAGTGGCGGCGAGGTCCATATGCTTGGCTATTTTCTGGAATATGAACAGCCTGCCTTTCAAAATATTTTGAAGGTACTGCGTGAAGCTCGTATCCTTCGTGGACAGCGCATGGTTGAACTGCTCAATGCTGAAGGGGTAGAGATCTCGTGGGCCCGAGTACGTGAGCTGGCTCAGGGCGCGGTTGGTCGTCCCCATGTTGCAAAGGCGCTGATGGAGGCTGGCTATGTCCAGAGTATTGGGGAGGCATTTGATAAATATATTGGTAAGGGCTGTCCAGCCTATGTGCCACGTTATAAGTTGACGCCTCTGGATGCAGTTCATCTTATTACTAGCGCCAATGGGCTGCCAGTGATTGCTCATCCGATCGGCCTGCCTGGTCTGGTAGAGCTCCGAAAGTGGTTGCCAGAGCTGACTTCTGCCGGTCTGGTTGGGCTGGAGACCTATTATGGGCCCTATACTCCAGAGGAAGAGCAACAGCTTCGTACTCTGGCTGATGAGTATGACCTGATTCCTACGGGAGGCACAGATTTTCATGGTCCTGGCATTCACCCTACGCAGCTCGGAGGTCGCCATGTCCCGGTTGAGGCTGTTGAGCGCTTGAAAGCCGAAGCCGCCAAACGACACGGACGTATTCCTCCTCGCTTTGAATTGCCTGCTCCAGTCGAAGAAAAATAATTGGACGTCTGGCATACTAGCTAGAGAGGGTTATACTAGCTAGTATGCCAACCCGAATAATGGTATGTGCCTATGTAGTAAGGCAAGTAGGTACGCAAAACCTGCCTTCTTCATAAAGCACATACTAAAAAGTACATACTTTGATGAGAGCGTTCATCTCTGTAGTGAACGCTTACAGTCCAAAGTTGAGGGGGAAGACGTGATACAGAAATCTTCGATGAAGCGGCAGCTACAATCTTTCCGCCAGCGCCTGGCTTTCCTGTTGCTCCTCTTATTCATGCTCATGCTATTCAGAATAAGTGTCCAGCAATTTCATATTCAAGGCAGCAGTATGGAACCAACGCTCCATAATCAGGAATATATTATTGTCAATAAGGCTGCCTACCTTTTTGCCCCTCCAGAGCGTGGCGACGTGATCGTCTTTGAATATCCTCTTAATCCCCACGAAAATTATATTAAACGGGTCATCGCTGTCCCTGGCGATGTTGTCAGTGTGATAGATGAGACAGTTATTGTTAATGGCGTTACCTTGCATGAAAATTATATTAATAAACAGGACCCGGAGAATCCTTATCCCTCTTTTCGCAATCATATAGTAGCGCCCGATGAGTACTTTGTGCTCGGAGATAATCGAGGAGATAGCTCTGATTCGCGCGATTGGGGACTGGTGCCGCGCGATAATATTCTTGGCAAAGCCACTCTCATCTACTGGCCCTTTAGCGCTGACAATTTCGGGATCCTACCCAGTGAAAATAATGTCTTTGCCAATGTACACTAATCAATGCTGAAGACGTATCAAGCAGTCCAGTGCCAGCGAGAACGAGCACGCACGAGCCGGCTTCCATTACGCGTAATCTGCTGCCAGCGCGTAAATTCCTGTCCCGGCACAGGAAAAGGCTCAAACCAGGTCTGTACTTCTAGATGATCCCCCAGTAGAGCACTCTCGCTATATTCAATCTCATAATCATGCACACGCAGATCAGCAGTTGTCAGAGTGATTCCTGCCTGTAGATAGCTTTCCCAGGCTGCATTATCCAACGTCTCTACATAAACAGTATTATTCATATGCTTCATATTATCAATTGCCGAGAACGGGACGACGAAGCTACTCTGCTCTGGCTCACGTGCAGGAAAAGCTGGCCATGGCTCATCAACGACCTGGCGAACAGGGCCATCCGGCAACCAGAGTTGGACGGTTCGCTCGGGCACTCTGGCCGGACGTCCACGCTGATCTAAATAAACCCAGAGTGAACGAGCGGTAATTACGGGTTCGCTCTCGGGTGCAGATCCTTTCAATCTCGCCTCATAGGCGCGCTGAGCGGAGACACGCGTAAAGCTCAGCGCATAGGTATCAATCTCCAGATCAGTATGCATCTGTACGGGCTCGCTAAAAGAGACGAGGGTCCGTTTAATGACCCAGAAGCCTTCGCTGTCTGGAAAGACCTCCTCGGCATCGCGGCCCGCTATATCCTGAAGATAGCGCAAGAAAGCTTCTGTGGTGAGAAATCCATTGTAATCACACTCGTCATAGCGAACAGAATAGTTATAGTGAAAGTGCCGTCCCATTCATTCGTTTCCTTATTAAAAATATAGCTAATGCATTCTTCCATATGTATTAACACCACCACGGAGTCTCTATCATCCCATTTATGATTTGTCTATACCTTTGGATAGTTCGGATACTTTTGGTGGTCACTATAAACGCGGACCATACGCCAGATGGCGATACAGTCCGCGTTTATAGTGACCACAGCGAGGCCCTTTCTCACTCATGCACTCATCGTGACTCTATGATGTGGGCAAGATGTGTACCAAAAGGGAGATCCAGACCTGCGTTTCTTACAGACGCCGCAGGCCAGAGCTACGACTTGCATCAAGCCAGCGGCTCTTTTGAGTTTGACTATCAGAAGAGGGTTGTCGACGTTTGAGCTCTTGCTCATGCTCTTCATGAGCCAGGAGAGCTCCAATGATCGCGGCCATCTGCTCGGGAGAAGACGCTTCAGGGGCTGAAGGTTCGCTCGTGTTTAGCGTACCTGTACCCCACTCTTCCGCAATAAAATCGGTCGAGAAATCGGCGGCCTGAAAACGTGGCTGTTGCATCAGCCAGCGAGCAAAAGGAAGAGTGGTCTGTACGCCAAGGATCTGATATTCTGCCAGGGCCCTCTGCATACGCGCAATAGCCTGAGCGCGATCTCGCCCCCATACAATGAGTTTAGAAAGCAGAGGATCATAGAACAGAGGAACCTGTAGACCAGGATAGAGCGAGCTATCCACGCGCACACCAGGCCCTGACGGCTCTTGTAACACAAGAACAGTTCCCGTTGCTGGCAGAAAATGATTATCAGGATCTTCGGCGGAGATGCGGCACTCAATCGCTGCACCTCGGAGAACGATCTCTTCCTGGGTAAAAGAGAGGGGCAGGCCGGCAGCAATCCGTAGCTGCTCCTGAACCAGATCGATCCCTGTACACCACTCGGTCACGGGATGCTCAACCTGAATACGAGCATTAATCTCTAAAAAGTAGAAATGTCCATCAGCCCCCAGTAAAAACTCGGCGGTCCCGGCATTGACATAGTTAATCGAGCGCACCAGCGAGAGCACAGATGAAGTCATCCGTTCGCGGAGCTCGGGCTGGACAACGGGCGAGGGGGACTCCTCAATCAACTTCTGATGGCGGCGCTGGATACTACATTCGCGCTCACCAAGATGGACGACATGGCCATGGCTATCAGCAATAAACTGCACCTCGATATGGCGGGCCGGTGTGACTGCCTTCTCAATATAGACCCGTCCATCACCAAAGGCGTTCTGAGCCTCGCTACGGGCCGTACGAAGGGCAGCGGGCAGCTCATCCGGATTGCGCACAAAACGTATCCCCTTTCCACCACCACCAGCAGCCGCCTTTAATAAAATAGGATAGCCCAGTTGCTCTGCAAGGGTCAGAGCCTGAGCTTCATCTTCAAGATCCGTCATAGCCCCTGGCACAATTGGAACACCAGCCGCCTGAGCTGTCCGGCGTGCGGCGGTCTTCTCGCCCATTGTACGCTGAGCCTGCGCAGATGGTCCCACAAAGATCAGGCCAGCCTGCACACAAGCTTCTACAAATTGTGCATTCTCGGCCAAAAAACCATACCCGGGATGCACAGCCTGCGCCCCCGATAAGCGAGCAACCTCTAATAACTTGTCGATATTAAGGTAGCTTTGTACGGCGGCGGCTGGACCAATAGCATAAGCTTCATCAGCCATCCGCACATGTAAGGCCTGGCGATCCACCTCACTATAAACAGCGACACTCTGTAGACCTAACTCTCGACAGGCGCGGATAATCCGTACCGCAATCTCTCCTCGATTAGCAATCAAGACCTTCTGAAAAGGCCATTGCGAGATATTCTCCACAAGAAGGCTCCTTCGACTTCAAACAGCGATGAACTTTTTCATCAGTATAGCACGAATCTTGCATAACACGGCTCTACTTTCTTCAGAAGATATGCAAGAAACCCCAAAAATAGTATTTTTCGGCTATCGCACTGAGAGTATTTTGATTTTTTGCAAATAAGGGTACACTGTCATATGGCTACACATGTAAGCGGATGCGTAAAAAATGTACTTACATCCGTTACACATCAAGAAATACTTACTGGTAGCAGTTGCTTCGCGTGGATAGGTAGTGGTGATTAGACAGGTGTTGGAGGAGGAACCGAAGTATCTATGCTCACATTTATCGCCAAAGGCCAGATCTCCAGTCGTCTTATGGGCGCATTCCTGCTAGCGGCAGTCATCCCAGGCCTTATTATCTCGCTTCTCGGCGTCACTTTTATTAAAGATCAGCAGAATCGCAGTCAAGCGGTTCAGATGAATATAAATGCATTCAAGTCAACAACCACAACTGCAGCGTATTTTCCACAATTACAGGAGCTCCTCAAGGAGCTCTATCAAGATCAATACGCGACAACCAGTCCTGTCTTGAGAGCTCAAGTTCAGGGCTGCATACAAAAACTACAACAACTGGATACGCTGTTTCTACAATCTGCTCAACAGTATAAGCAGAAAAATATTCTTAGCGACTCCTCAATAATGGGTCAGAGCCTGACTCTTTTAACCAATAATGATCCTTTGACAAAGCTCCCCATACGCCAGAAGATAGCGGTCGATCAGGTACTGTCGCAGTCCTGGCCTGGCTATCTCCAGGCGCAAGAGAAGCTCTTCACCTCCATTAAAACAAAACGATCTGCGTCAATAGCGAATCAGGAGCTCCAGCAGGCCCTCCAGGCTGGTCAGTTGGCCGCAGAGGATTGGCAGCAGGTGGTGGCGATCAGCGAACAGCTCTGTCGAGAGATTACACAGGTCGGACCTGCCCAGACAAATCCACTTATTCTGGCGACAATTCTGGCCTTTCTTAGTACAATGCTGGTTGTGACGGTCATTGGGTATGCGGTCTATCTCACAATTACACGCCCTCTCCATGAGCTCAGTTTACTGACGGAACGCATTGCTGCGGGGGATACCAGCGCACGAGCACAGGTAACAGGCAAGGATGAGATCTCACAGGTGGCTCGCTCTATGAATACGATGCTTGATCATATTGTCTTACTCCTTCGTGAGGCTCAATTTCAACGTGATCATTTACAGGCTCGTGTCGAGAAGCTCGCATGCGATGTGAGTGTCGTTGGGGAGGGAAATCTCCGCGTGCATGCAGAGGTGACTGCGGATGCAATTGGGGTGATGGCCGACTCTTTCAATTATATGATTGAGGAGCTGGGCAGCCTGATTGTGCGTGTCAAGCTGGTGGCGTATGAGGTCGATGGTTCGACCAGCAATGTTTTGACGCAGATGACCCAGTTAGTCGAAACAGGCAAACGAGAGATGGAACAGATTGCAGGGATTGAAGAAGAGATTCATCATATGATGAAGACCTCACGTCAGGTCTCAGAGCGTTCTCAGATCCTGTATACAGTCGCTAGAGGGGCTCGAAGAGATGTACAGTTGGGGAGAGAATCAATCCTCCATGCAACAAATGGTATGGGACGCATCCACGAGAATGTACATGCAACGGCTGCAAAAGTTCTGACGCTGGAAGAATGTTCACGCGAGATTAATGAGATCGTTGAGGCTATCTCTGGCCTGGCTCATCAGACCAATCGTCTGGCTCTGGATGCCGCAATTCAAGCTGCCATGGCTGGCGATGATGGAAAGGGCTTTGGAGCTGTGGCGTCAGATATTCGACGCCTGGCTGAGCTGTCAAAAGATCAGGCCAAGATGATTACGCGCATTGTGCGCAATATTCGCGAGGAGATCGGAGCGGTAACCCATTCAATGCAAGATACTGAGCGCGAAACGGTTGAGGGGACACGGCTGACACGCGAGGCCGGGAATGCACTGGAAGCACTCTTTGCAGCGGTGGAACATCAAGCCAGAGAGATCGATTCCATTCATCAGATCGCCGCCCGACAACTAAGCGCTTCAAAATCAATCTCGTCCATCATGCAGCGGATCTCTGCCTCAACCCTTGAAAGCAATGGCAAGACGGAGGAGGCTTCACAACATATGGCCCGGCTTGCTCGCCTTGTTGAACAGCTACGAGCTTCGGTGGAGGCCTTTAAGCTACGCGAAAATCAAGGCTACTATATTGCCAATAGTCCAAATACCCACCCGGATGAAGATCCCGATAAACCGTTTACTGTCAGTGGGGTCTATCGCAAAATTCGAGCGCATGAGCAGAGCACCTTTAGCTCCTGGATGAGGGATGATATCCCACTACCACCGCCTCTGATGGCTCCGATCAAACGACCAGACCAGCTACAGTCAAGCATAAACCGACTGCAAAAACAGTATCCATTCCCACAGATCCCCTCAACCCAGAACAGCCAGTTGAGCGGATCTGATTGGCCACTCCCCATCAATGAGACGGGGCAGATGCAAGAGCCAATGCTGCCAGGTGGCTTCCCACCAACATCAGAGATGACACCCACGCCCAATCAGTTCCAACCCTCTGGCTGGCACCTTCCCCAACCGCCCGAGGAAGAGGCCATCTCTAATCAAGAACAGACATCCAATCCGTAATAGAGAGAGGATAGAGAGAGTAGAGAGTACTACATAGCTCTTCCAGAGAAGGGCGCAATCCCCTCCATAGCCTATCATCATTCATGATAGCTGTGGAGGGGATTGTAGTCTGTAGTCTGAGCTCCCTCTTTAAATGTCCGAACCTCACCGCCTCTGACGCTGGCGTACCGTTTCATACAGAATAATGCCAGTTGCCATTGCGACATTGAGCGATTCGACATCGTTAGCAAGGGGGATACTGACCGGGTGTGTAGCCAGTGTATGGGCCTCTACTGATGGTCCATGTGCTTCATTCCCCATAATCAGAACACAGGGCTGTGTAAAATCCTGTTCATAGTACATCTGTGAGCTTCCAGCCTCGGCCAGGAGCACACGAGGCTGGCCCTGACAATGCTGCTTCACCAGCGTGGCAATCGCAGCCCAGGAAGCATCTACAACAACAGGCAGCCGCAAATGAGCCCCCGTAGCCGCACGTACAACCTTGGGGCTATAGTAGTCAACACAGTTGGGCGTCAGAATGACCTGGCTCACATCAGCCGCCAGTGCAGTACGCAAGATAGTCCCCATATTGCCAGGATCAGCAATATCATCCAGAATCAACAAGACGGGACGGTGAGCAGGTTGACGACGATCCTGCATCTGCGCCGAATTCAGCGCATCCAGGCGCAGGACACAGATCACTCCTTGTGAGCTCTGAACCTCTCCCAGGGCATCTATGACCCTTTCGTTAACCTCAAATAGCCTCTCTGGCGGAAGATCTGTACGATGAAGCAGGCGCTCTAGCAGCGCTGTACCTTTGGGAGTCCGGCGCAGGAGATCGGGCTGAACATACACTTCCTGAAGAGGCACCTGCGTCTCCAATACCGCTTCCAGAAGGTTTAATCCCTCGAGCAGAAAGAGCCCACTTTTCTTACGTCCACGACTGGTATGGAGGGTCTGGAGCTTGCTCACCCGCGCATTAGCGGGACTGGTGATGAGCGTATAGCGCGTATCGTGTGTCATTATCTTCTCACAAAGAAAAAAGCCCGACGTATCACTAATCTGCTTGATACATCGGGCTTTACCAGAGCGTCCTCCGCTCTTCAAGATCTCTTATGCTTTGACAGCATCCAGTGCAGTCTTCACAAGAGCACCAAAGGCTGAAGGATCATTCACTGCCATCTCGGCCAGGATCTTGCGATCGACTTCGATGTTTGCGACGTGAATAGCATGAATGAGCTGGCTGTAGCTGACCCCATACATGCGAGCGGCAGCATTGATACGGGTGATCCAGAGTGAGCGCATATCGCGTTTGCGGTTACGGCGGTCGCGATACATGTACGCCATGGCGCGCATGACGGACTCACGAGCGGGACGGATCAGATTGCGGCGTGTTCCACGATGGCCTTCCGCAAATTGTAATAACTTTTTGTGCTTTTTGTGTGCGGGTACTCCGCGTTTTACTCTTGGCATAGTTCTTCCTTATCCTCGATTCAATCTCTTGATACTAGAAAGCGTAGGGGAGCAGACGTTTCAGACGACGTGTATCAGCAGTTTTCAGCTGAAAAACTTTGTCCATCGAACGAACTGCCTCAGGAGATTTGTTACGGCGCAAGTGGTTTAAAGCCACTTTACGGCGCATGAACTTGCCAGATGCGGTCACTTTTACCCGCTTTGCCATTGCTTTGTGGGTTTTTAATTTCTGCTTCATAGCTCTTTCTTTCCATGTTTGTTGCGGGGACACTTGTTGATCACAGCCTGCCTCTACGAGAGAAATATTGGAGAATATCTCAGATGTTAGAGACAATGAGAGGACGTGATTGAGGACCCTTTGATCCTCTTTGTGCTCCATCCAAGGCGCAGATAAGCCTTTTTCAAGAGCCCAATCCCGCTTGCCGCACGATTATATCATATCCCCTCGCCACACGCAAGAGTTGTAAACAGGGCTCAAAGATCATCACTCAGACCGCGCTGTGGCCGCGAGAGCCAGGGTGGACGTATCAGACGCAGTGGACGGCTCACTGGCTGCACCACCCCTTCCATCTCACGTGCCCGTAACCGCTCCCAGATCGATGTAAAAAACCAGATCCAGCCCCAGAGCAGACAGGGCAGACCAACAGTCACCAGCCCCTGGCCAGGCCACACAAGATGACGCTCCCAGAAATAGTAGTTCAACAAGGCTCCGAACAGAAGAGCAACAGCCAGTTGAATCGGACTACGCCGGGTCGAACACAGGGCAAGAATCAATGGAAAGAAGACATACCAGGGCCAATATGTTGGCAGAAAGATCACTAAAAGGAAGAGACCAATACAGCTACATGCAAGCACCCATTCAATGGTATCAACCAGCCAGATAGTACAGAGTAGACTGATAATGACAACCAGGAGAGTGAATAACATCCAATGTTCGGGCTGAGCCAACCAGGGAATCAATGCAGGAAGCCGTAAAGGCACCTGAAGGAGAGTAGCATCCAACGAACCAAGCGCACGCGTTGGTAAGAATAACTCTATTAAGCGAGCCTGAAGATCAACCAGATCTCCCCCCTGCCAATAGGGAATATAGGCCAGCACAAAGACCAGCAGCGAGATCACAAACAGCCCCAACCACCAGCAAGTGCTCCAGAACCACCAGATAAAGCGCATTCGCCGCCCCATCGCACACAAAAACAAGGGCAGCAGGAGCAGAGCTGCAAAATTAACCAGGCTCGCCAGCAACAGAAAGACCCAGCTCAACAGGAGCGCGTTACGCTGAAAGAAGAAGATCGCTAATAAGATCAGTGGAATCAGCAACATCTCTTGATGGACTTGAAAAATGCCCAGCAACAAAATGAGAGGATTCCAGGCGTAAAAAAGGGTCGCGGCATTCCGGACAGCAGGATGTGCCTGTGAGAGGATATGCCAGAGCAGCACAACGCTCAGAAGGTGGCCCAATGCAGCCGCCAGACGCATACTCAGAAGAAACAAAGGGACACTCTGATGCGTCGCCAATATCAGTAGAATACTACTATCTAACCAGACAGGGCCAAATGAAAGAAGCGGAATAGGCGGTGCCGAACTGGCCTGGCTGCTGACGAGCAATTGCTGAAACGTATCCTGCACACTTCCCCAGGCCGTAAACACGTATGGATTAAGATGAGTCTCGACCACAAGCTGGCCATAAAAGCCTGATAAGAGCATCTGTTGTGAAAAAACAGTCAGATGAGCCGGACCTATAACCATAGTCGCCCCAAACAGCAACGTAAAGAGACAGATCATCCAGAACACTAAGGGCTGACGACTCAGAAAGCGCGTAGTAGGGGCAGCCTGCTGAACCAGTCCAACCGCACAGGCCAGTACGCCCAATCCCAGACAGAGCAAGAATAATTGTATATTGGCAAAACCAACGGCAGTCGTAGGGTTCAGCCATCCCACATAGAGTCCCAGGGGCTTTACTATCTCAATCACCCCGCGCACGTGATGCAACCAGGGGAGATGGGCGAGCCAGAAAGCACGAAGAGGGTCAGGCTCCCCCCTCTGGGCAGACAACAACAAAAGCAAGGCCAGATAGAGCATCTCCAACGCCAGTGCACATACCAGCAACCAACGAGCAAAAGAACGGCGCTGCAAAGGAGGCTGGGGAGTAGTCATCAGAGCATCCGAATGTACGAGAAGAGATGAGCGGCGTAATGGCCCTGCCGCCCCTGCCGCCTGTATACTTTGTGTTCTTCTCGTTTTTACAGAAGCGGGATTATGGTGCTGCATAGTCTCTCCGCCAGACAGAAGATTTTTAGACACATCGTTTTTTAACAGTAGAGAATCCGGTTTTAGTATGATCGAAAGCGCTCGAACTGTCAATAAAAACCGACCAGGCAGGCAAAATTCCTTATTGAAAGTGAAGTGAGCAGAAAAGGGGGAGCGAAAACTTTTCCATTTTTGGCAGGTACAAGCGGAATAGAATAGTGAACAGATTAAACAGCCCAGATTACCTGGCTCTATTGTCAGAGATTGAGAACAATGTTATAATGCGGGGTATTGATGGCTTCCATAGTGCAAAAGTTTATATACTACTGCATGGGAAGACTTCGATCCCCCCTATCAGTGGGGATCATTTTTTGCTGAGGCCGCACCTGATATATAAGCGGCATCTGAAGTTTTTTAGCATCGATTCATGTTGGTGCTCCACCTGCCCTGGCGCATTTCTGTA
The DNA here is from genome assembly GCF_003967535.1 of Tengunoibacter tsumagoiensis. Classification (GTDB taxonomy): domain Bacteria; phylum Chloroflexota; class Ktedonobacteria; order Ktedonobacterales; family Ktedonobacteraceae; genus Tengunoibacter; species Tengunoibacter tsumagoiensis. The sequence continues at coordinate 244,463 of NZ_BIFR01000001.1, forward strand.
GACCAGGTGCATACCCACAGGAAGGAGGTGGCTTCGTGAAGCGAGATTATGAACTAGCTTTCATTCTCAACCCCGAAGTCAGCGAAGATGAGACACGGTCCATTCTGGATCGTATCGATCAGATCGTCGCAAATTATGGCGGTCAAGTAGTAAAGGTCAATCAATGGGGGCGTCGTCGTCTGGCGTATCCAATCGAGCGCCATCGCGATGGACTCTATGTTTTCATTGATCTGATCTTGACTCCCGAGACCGTAGCTGAACTCGAACGTACACTCAAGGTTTCGGAGCTCGTTCTTCGTTATATGATGAAGAAGCGCGATCCCAAAGCCGTCCAGAAGGAGCGCGAAGAGCGCGAGGCTCGTGCTGTTGCTGCTGCTGCCGCTGCTGAAGCTGCTGCTGCTGCCCCGGCCACCGAGGGTGAGGCCGCTCCTGTAGAACATGCCAGCGCTGAAGAGCAGACAGTCCTCTCAAGCGAGGAGCTGGATGATGTTCCACCGGCTATTGAAGACGCGGATACTATCGAAACTGAGGCATAATTACTCTACGTTTGGGTCTGTTCATTCAATCTCTAAAACATGAGCTGGGGTGGGATAACACGTCGAAAGGATTTGGTTGAATCATGAACAAAATCATGTTAATTGGGAATCTTGGCAAAGATCCCGATATGAGTTATACGCCAAATGGTGTTGCCGTCACGAAGTTTTCACTTGCTGTAAATCGCACGTCCAAGTCACAAAGCGGTGAACGCCAAGAAGAGACAGACTGGTTTAATATCGTTGCCTGGCGTCAGCTTGCAGAGACGTGTAACACTTACCTGAAAAAAGGTCAGAAGATCTACGTTGAGGGCCGTCTCCAGCAGCGCAAGTTCACCGATAAAAATGGTGTTGAGCGCACTGGCCTGGACGTCATCATCAGCGATATGGAGATGCTGACCCCCAAGAATCAGCAACCCCAGGGCTCCGGTTCTAGCTCGAATTTCTTGAGCGATGACCTGGGAGATCCGGATGAACATCCCTTCTAATATGAAGGAGAAAGTCTGTGCAAAGACGTTCTGAAGGTGGCGGCTCCTACCAGCGCCGCGAGCGACGCGAAGGCGGGCGCGGCGAGCGCTCATCCCGCCGCAAAATTTGTCAATTTTGTCATGACCATGTCCGCGAGATCGACTACAAAGATGCAGGGCGTTTCATGCGGAAGTTCATTTCCGATCGTGGAAAGATTGAGCCTCGTCGCAAAACAGGCACTTGTGCCAAGCATCAGCGTGGTCTGAGCACCGCTATCAAACAGGCTCGCTTTATGGCTCTGCTCCCCTACACGGCAGAGCACATGCGTGGGATGTAATTCGCTTTACACCCCCGTCTAGCTGTCGGTGTGTATACTGAGAATACTCATAGCATAAGGGGTGCTCAGTAGCCACACCAGGGCCTGACTCACCATTCTATGGTGCTGCACGGGTTGTCCCAGGATATCTGGCCGAGGTGTGGGATTGGTCTCCCTCTCTCTCATCTCTCCCCCGTGCCAGGATGATGCATTTCTGCCTGGCTCAACACCAGGATCCACGTTGGAGGTTTTGATGACAAATCAAACGGCGCGTCGGCCCGAAGTAAAACGCCCCACGCGCTCTGCTCGCCCAAAGAAATATGCCCGACAAACCGCGCACGTTGAGGCCCGCCGAGACGGAAAACCTCTTATTTTTGGCTGGGGTGCCCACCTCTCCCGCAATGAGAAAAATCAGCTCCAGCGCCGCGCCATCTGGTCGACGATTATTTTGTTCTCTACTCTGATCGTTGTCGTTGTGGCTGGCTTCTGGATCAATAATAATATCATTGTCCCCAATCAGCCCATTACCTCTATCGCTGGACAGTCAATCCCACAATCCGATTACCATAAGCTGGTTGCCCTGAAGGCCGCTCTGGAACGGAATAAGATTGAGGGGAAACACGGTCTGCAAGCTCAAATCTCCGATCTCACGAAGAAGTCCACCGATCAGCAGAAGATTATTGATGATCAACAGAAGAAGATCGATGATCTCAATAAACAGATCTCTGCTCTCCCTGCCGGTACGAGCGATCAACGCACAAGCCTGGAGGGTCAGTTAAAAGATGCTCAGAGCAAACAGGCAGATGCAAAGAAACAGCACGATGATCTGGCAGCTCAAGGTCAGAAGCTGACTCAGACGACTATCCCCAATGAGCAGGTGATGTACACAACATCACAGATCAGTAGCGATAGCGGCACCTGGCTGCAAGAAGATGTTCTTCTGCGCAACTGGTTGAATAAGCAGAGTGCCAGTGTACAAAATAAGATTAATGCGACCGATGCTCAGGTTCAGAAGGCGCTCGATCAGTTGAAGGCCAATTTCCCTACCGGAAAAAGCTATGATTCGTTCTTAAGCGATTCCAATGTGAGCGATGGGGATATGCATACGATGATGGCCCTGAAGCTCCGCCGCGATAATGCTCAGCTCTACTTTGCCTCACAGATCACTTCACCAGCGAAACAGGTACAGGCAAGCGCTGTCACTTTAAGCACTCAGAAAGATGCCCAGGATTTCTTAAATCAGGTCAAAGGCGGCAAAAGCTTTGCTGATCTGGCAAAGGAAAAGTCCCTCGACAATGATACAAAGACCAAGGGTGGCGATCTAGGCTGGCTCGTTCAACGCGAGTATATCAAAAAATATGGGAATGGCCTGAGCGGCGGTCCCATCGATCTATGGCTCTTTGACTCTGCACGCCAGGTGAATGATCTCAGCCCGATTATCAGCGATAATGGAACATTCCATGTCCTGCAAATCACTGCTATTGATCCTTCGCGTGCCATCGATAGCGATACGCTGAAGCTCGTTCAGGGCGATACAAGTACCAGCGCTTTGCGAGATAACAGCAACGATACAGCTCTTACTAGCTGGCTCGTTGAACAGAAAGCTCTGCCTGGCAATAAACCCGGACAGCTCGATCCCGATAAAATGAATGATCCTCTCAATATGCCCAGTTGGATTCCAACCTCGCCGCCAACTACTGGTGCAACTGGCGGTCAGTCTCTGCCCAATGGCGGAGCCTCGGCTGGCGGAATTGATCCAACCGGCGCTGGCGGCGCTGGCGGTACAACCGGCGGCACTAATGGCGGCTAAACAGCACATGTAAAGCTTTTTGTAGCAATGAGGCATTTCTCTCCGTGAGAAATGCCTCGGCTTTCAGCTCCAGAAACAAGGATTGAAAAGATACCCATGACGGCTCCTATTCATACAACCAATCTTCCCCAGTCACTCCTTCAGGCAACAGAGCCAATCGAGCACCTTCTGGAGACAGCTTCCCTCTACCTTCATGTCCCCTTCTGTCATACCCGCTGTCACTATTGCGATTTTAATACCTTTGCTGGCCTGCTTCCACTACGCGAGCCATATGTACGCGCTCTTTTGCAAGAGATTGCACTGGTCGGCGAACAGTCTCGTCAGCCCGATGGACGGCTTCGCCGCTCGCGAACGGTCTTCTTTGGTGGTGGCACTCCCAGTCTCCTCACAGTAAATCAGCTCACGCGACTTTTACATGCCTGCTTTGCATCGTTTGCAATCGACGCGGATGCGGAGATTACGATGGAGGCCAATCCCGGTACGCTCAGTCTAGAGCAGCTCAAAGGTATTCGCTCAGCAGGGATTAATCGCTTGAGCATGGGGGCGCAGAGCTTTGATGCTGGCCTGCTAAAAACGCTCGGTCGGATTCATTCACCTGAGGAGATTACCCAGGCAGTTCAGTCTGCTCGCGCAGCTGGCTTTACGTCGCTCAATCTCGACTTTATGTTTGGACTCCCTGATCAGACGATGCAGCACTGGCAACAGACGCTCGATCAGGCTCTGGCACTCAGGCCCGAACACCTCTCGCTCTATTCGTTAATCATTGAAGAGGGGACCCCTTTCTTTGATTGGGTCCATGCTGGTAATATTATTCCTGGTGACGAAGATCTTTGCGCCGATATGTATGAGTATGCGGATGAACGGTTGCGCTCAGAGGGCTATATCAATTATGAGATCTCTAACTGGGCTCTCCCCGGGCATCATAGCCGTCATAATCTGACCTACTGGCAGAATCTCCCTTATCTAGGGTTGGGAACAGGTGCAGCTTCGAGCTTTGCTAATCATCGCTTCTCTAATGAGCGTGATCCCGATACGTATATCAAGCTGGTGAAGAGCGGCCAACGTCCAACTGTGGAAGACGAGCTAGTGGAGAAAGAGCAGGCTATGTCTGAGACGGCTTTCCTTGGCCTACGCACAGCGATGGGAATCCATCTTCCAACGTTTGAGCAGCGCTTTCATCAGACCTTTGCCGCATTCGTTGGTGACCGCTTGCACTTTGTCGATCAGGCAGGGCTCCTTGAAGAGTCCGAAGATTGGCTCCGCTTGAGCACACGTGGCCGTCTGCTGGGCAATGAAGTCTTCCTCCGACTTCTACCAGATTGATGTGTTATGATAAGGGTCTGACGTCAACTGTTTTTCCATGAGGACATTGGGTCGAGCGGGTATAAATAGAGAGGCTCTGGACCCTTTTTACTCTTAAATTACTGCTATCATTTCTGTAAAGCGACCTTGGCTCTGCTTATGTTACCTCGTTCTGCCGGACGAGCTATGAGGGAACACACTTGGACGTAGCATCTCACCATTCTGAAGCCTGGGAGCTCTACCCACAGCTCTCAGCCGCTGACTTTGCAGCGGCCAAACAAGCTGGCGTAGAAGCCATGCATGCCCAGCTCCTTGCTAACCGTGGACTCCACACACCTGAGGAAATGAATGCTTTTCTCCAGGCTCGCTATGATCAGACGCCAGATCCCAATGCTCTTATCGATATGCCTCTGGCTGTGGAACGCATTCAACGCGCTCTCCAAGAGAAAGAACATATTACGGTCTATGGCGATTATGATGCCGATGGGGTAACCTCTTCTTCTCTTCTCTTCCGAGCCTTGCGTACATTGAAGGACCATGAAGCTATCCTGGATTTTCATATTCCCCATCGTCAGAACGATGGTTGTGGCCTCAACCTTGCGGCCCTCGACCAGTTGAAAGCCCGGGGCACCTCGCTCATTATTACTACCGATTGCGCCAGCTCCGATGTAGAACAGGTAGAGTACGCAAAGACGTTAGGAATTGATGTCATTATCACTGACCATCACCATCCACCAGCGCAACGTCCACAGGCCTATGCAATGGTCAATCCCTGGCGTCCAGACTGCACCTACGGGGAACGCTATCTCTGCGGCGTAGGAATAGCTTTCAAGCTAACACAGGCACTCTATCGGGCTTATAAACGTACTCAGCAGGAAGAGCTAGACCTTCTGGATCTGGTCGCCATTGGGACGGTAGCCGATATTGCTCCTCTCCTGGGCGAAAACCATACTCTGGTACGCCTGGGCATGCACTATTTGAATCGCACGCAGAAACCTGGTCTGCAAGCTCTGATTCGCAAGGCCAATCTCCAACCTGGGCGCATTAAAGAGCGCGATATTGCCTTTGGGATCGCCCCCCGTATCAATGCCGCTGGCCGCATGCAGACCGCGAGCCTGGCCTTTGAGCTCATGATTACCGATGATGTAGATGAGGCCAATGCCCTGGCCGATCAACTGGATGGTCTGAATATTCTGCGCCAGCACCAGACTGAAGAGCTTACACGCAATGTGCGCGAACAGTCGCTGGCCCAGAGCGATAAAACAATTATCCTGGCCAGTGGCGAGCACTGGCACGAGGGTATTATTGGCCTGGTCGCTGGTAAGCTTGCGGAAGAGATTAACAAGCCGGTGCTGGTGCTGAGTCAGGACCCTCGCACTCAGTTGAGCCGCGGCTCAGCCCGCAGTCAGAAGGATTTTAATATTATTGAGGCCCTCCGTGGCTTCGCCAATCAACTGGTACGCTATGGCGGCCACGCTCAGGCGGCTGGCTTTACGATTCGTACCGAGCTGACCGAACAGCTACACGAGCATCTCTTAAGCTGGAAAGAGCATGGCGGGCCTCTTGCCCCTGCTGTTATCGAGGGAACCTCTCTGCCCGATCAGACCGGCGTCGTTACCGATCAGACGGGGACACCAGCAGAGTCCGAAAATAGCGAAGAGATCGTTCCAACCAATCAGCTCAAAATGGTGGATCTCTTATTTACAAGGATGGAGCTACTCAGCTACGCCCAATATAAGAACCTGCGCCAACTCAGTCCTTTCGGCGCTGGCAATCCCGAACCTACCTTTAAATTGGAGAAGGTCAAGCTTCTGGATAAATGGTTGAGTGGCATGACCAAGCAGAATCTCACAATGAGACTGAGCTCGCTCGATGGGAAATTTCAGCATAAAGGGACATATCTGCGCGGGGCAGCCGAGCTCCCTAAACTCAATGGTGCAAGCTATGTGAATGTGATCTTTCGTCTGGAGTCATCTGAAGATGATAGCAGGCCGGAGATCTGGCTCAAAATTCTGGATGTCGAGCCCATTCGAGGCTAAGATTATAGCCCACCATGCTCATGGCATGTACATAAGTAAGGAGGCAGGTTGTGCGCGAAAACGTAGATCTTCCCTTGCTTCCTTCTTTATGAACACGCCATGAACACGCCATCAGAACGGTGGGCTCTATCTCTACAGCTATCTCACGGATAGACGCCGCGAATCTCAGTCGCCTCAGCAACACGTGCAACGGCCAGTAGATAGGCCCCCATACGCAGATTGGTCGCTTGCTCCTGAGCTTTCTCTCGTACAGCCACAAAGGAGCGCGTCATAATCTCCTCCAGGCGTTGATTGATCTCCTGCTCAGTCCAGAAGAGATGCTGAAGATCCTGAACCCACTCAAAGTAGCTGACAGTCACTCCTCCAGCATTTGCGAGAATATCTGGCACAATCGTCACACCTCTTTGATTCAGAATACGATCAGCCTCCAGTGTTGTAGGGCCATTCGCAGCCTCAATAATCAAACGCGCCTTCACGCGACCAGCATTCTCACCCGTTAGCTGGTTCTCCAACGCAGCTGGCACCAGAATATCGCAGGGTAGCTCCAATAGCGCCTGATTGGTTATCATCTGAGCGCCAGGGAGACCATACAATTGACCATGCTCTTTGGAGTAACGCAGAGCTAAAGGAACATCGATCCCCTCAGGATTATAGACGCCACCGCTGATATCGCTGAGGCCAACTACCTTGCAGCCCATTTCATGCAGCAGGCGGGCAGTGATGCTGCCAACATTACCAAAGCCCTGCACAACGACGCTACAACTTTCGGGTAGCATATCCAGCATACGGATCGCTTCGCGGGTGATAACACGGACGCCACGTGCCGTCGCCTCTAAGCGCCCCTCGCTCCCACCAATTGCCAGGGGCTTGCCCGTAATCACAGCCGGGACAGAATAGCCCTGGTGCATAGAATAGGTATCCATCATCCAGGCCATAACCTGAGGATTGGTATTCATATCGGGGGCAGGGATATCGCTATTGGGGCCGAGAAGAACAGAGATCTCAGTGGTATAGCGGCGACTTAAACGCTCTAATTCGCCGGGAGACATATAGTGAGGATCGCAGAGAACGCCGCCCTTAGCACCGCCGAAAGGGATACCAACAACGGCACATTTCCAGGTCATCCACATCGCCAGAGCCCGTACCTCATCCAATGAGACCTCGGGACTAAAGCGAATCCCACCCTTAGCAGGGCCTCGATTAATATTATGTTGCACACGATAGCCAGTAAACATCTCAACACGACCATCGTCCATGCGAACAGGAAAATTTACAGTCAGCTCACGTTTTGGTTTGCGTAAAATGGCGCGCATTGCCTGTGAGAGTCCAAGCCGCTCAGCAGCTTCATCAAATTGGGCAACGGCCACATCATAGGGATTTACAACGTGTGTAGTCATCGTCTTCTGAGAACCTCCATTGGTTCAGGCTACCCCTGGTGTCTACAATGTCACCCGGGTTTGTGGGCTATTACAATTCGTTACAATTCGTGATAGAAACAATTTTTTCTATAGTTTAAAAAAAGTTTACCTTAAAAAGCTCACCTTAAAAGCTCGCTTTTGTCTGAATAAACAGACTACCTGATCTATAGCCACCAGTATACCATTGATTCAGAAAGAAGTACAAGAGACAACGTACATAGAAACAACGCATTCAAATGCACAGAATCAACGTGGACAAAGTCTATACTTACAGACTATAATGAAACAAAGCCCTGGCTATCAGGATAGCGTTGTCAGCCCTGAGAGCGCATTCTGATCCCGTAAGACATTCGTAAACCATTTGACCATTCACGGTAGACATGGCCAGCCAGAGCGCCTGTCAACGCTATGTAAGAGCCACTTTACAGGCTCATTCATTTGCGACTACATGGTTCACAGCAAAACAGAGGATTCATAACACACATGCATATTCGTATCATTGGAGCACCGATGGACCTGGGTGCCGACCGACGAGGTGTCGATATTGGACCCAGTGCCATTCGCTATGCTGGTCTCAGTGATCACCTTAAGCGTCTCGGTCATACAATTCACGATATCGGTAATCTACCTGTCCCACAGCCTGAAAGCCGGCCCATTGGCAATCTACGCTTAAAGTATCTGGATTCGATTATCCAATCTTCCAGCGAGCTTGCAGATGAAGTCTATCAGGCGCTACAGGAAAATGAATTTCCTCTGATTTTAGGTGGGGATCACAGCATTGCTCTTGGCTCAATTAGTGGCGTCGCCAAAGCTCATCCAAACGTTGGTATTATCTGGGTGGATGCTCATACAGATTTCAATACAGAGGAGACGACGCCTTCGGGCAATATTCATGGCATGATCCTGGCTGCACTGGCTGGTCTGGGCGATCCACAGCTCGTCAATCTGGGTGGCTGGTCTCCCAAGATCAATAAGCAACAGATTGTGATCATTGGAGCCCGCGATATCGATCCTGGTGAACAGGCTCTACTACGCGAACATCATATCCATGTCTTTACGATGTCTGCCATCGATCAGCATGGCATCCCTTCTCTGATGAAACAGGCAATTGAGATTGCAGGCATAGATGGAGCCCCCATCCATCTGAGCCTGGACCTCGATTCGCTCGATCCACGCGATGCTCCAGGCGTCGGTACGCCCGTCCGCGGTGGATTGAGCTATCGCGAAGCCCATCTAGCTATGGAGCTTGTCGCAGCATCTCAGCGAATGATCTCAATGGACGTCGTCGAAGTCAATTCCATTCTTGATCGCGAGAACGCCACCGCTCAGCTTGCCGTCGAGCTCACTCTTTCGGCCCTGGGCAAGACAATTCTATAGCGTCGCTTACCAGTCCAGATAGCCATTTTCAAACACTCTGCCCAATGGCGAAATCCTTTCTGACGCCAGACAGTTCTTATTCATCTGGCATCATTCTTATACTCCAGGATGGAAGCAGTCAGACAGCTTCCCTACCAGGTTCTCAATTGGGATGGAAGCAGTTACGCAGCTTCTCTAGCAGGTTCTCAATGGAACGGAAGCAGTTACGCAGCTTCCCTAGCAGGTTCAAAAGGAGGAGATGATAAGCGATCAGCCTGGTACATAGTTCGTACCGGGACCCCCCTGCCGCTTATCTGCAACACAATGGACGAAAGATTAGCCAAAATACTCTACATGAATGGTGAATTCATTCCAGCAGAGCGTGGAGTTATCTCCGTTCGCTCCCATGGCTTCTCGTATGGGACGGGCTGCTTCGAGGGCATTCGTGGTTATTGGAACGAACAGGAGCAGCAGGTCTATCTGTTCCGCCTGCGTGAACACTATGAACGCCTGTTGCGCTCATGCAAGATTCTACGGATTGAACTGCCCTATAGCGTCGAAGATCTTATTGAGATCAGCCTTGAGCTTGTGAGACGGAACGAGCAGAAAGGCGATGTCTATCTGCGTCCCGTGGCCTACAAAGGCGATGAGGTTATTGGAGTACGCCTGAACAATCTGACCGATCACTTTATCCTGACCTCTGAGCCAATGGGCAATTACGTCGATCTCGGTGGCATGCGTTGCGGCGTCTCTTCCTGGCGGCGCATCGATGACAATGCAATTCCTGCACGTGCCAAGATCACTGGCAGTTATGTCAATGCAGCCTTTGCCAAGACCGAGGCTCTCCAGAACGGCTTTGACGAAGCCATCATGCTCACGCACGACGGCCATGTCTCCGAAGGCAGTGCTGAAAATATCTTCTTAATCATTAATGGCGAACTGGTCACACCTTCACCCAGCGAAAACATTCTATTGGGCATTACCCGCGACACAGTGATTCAACTGGCAGAGCGCGAGCTTGGCATCAAAACCCGCGAGCGTTCAATCGACCGCACCGAGCTCTACATTGCCGATGAGATCTTCCTCTGCGGCACAGGTGCCCAGATTGCCCCCGTTGTCAGCGTCGATCACAATCCTGTTGGCAAAGGCGAGACCGGTCCTATCAGCAAGCAGCTACAGGATCTCTACTTTGACGTTGTCCGCGGCAAACATGACTTCTATCGCGACCAATGGTGTGCCGCAGCCTATAGCAAAGTAGCCCAGATGAAATAACAGCAGCTTTACAAAGCAAAAAATATCCCTGTCAAAAGCATCTTTTTGACAGGGATATTTTTGTAACCAGAACCAATCCACAAAGGTAATCGAGCTTCGATTAACGCTTTGTGTACTGTGGCGCCTTACGGGCACGCTTCAAGCCTGGTTTCTTTCTTTCCTTCATGCGTGGATCGCGGGTCAGATACCCGGCTTTTCGCAGAGCAGACTTAAACTCAGGATTCATGCGAACCAGAGCGCGGGCCACACCGTGGCGAATAGCGCCAGCCTGACCGCTCACACCACCACCGACAACGCGAACAGTCAATGTATAATTCGCGTTAATCTCAGGGAGGTGCAGAGGAGCAGCAGCCGTAGCAGTCAGTGCATCGCGAGCACCGAAATAGTCCTGAGCACTTTTGCCATTTACGGTAATGCTACCGTCACCAGATGGGAAGAGGCGAACGCGGGCAACTGCCGTCTTACGCCGTCCCATGCCATAGTAATAACTATCAGCCAAGATAGGTCTCCTCTTTTACTACTTAGCAGCAGTATACTGCTTCAACAGGGCCTCGGGGCCGGTCCAGACGATGGGCTTCTGAGCCTCATGTGGATGATTGGGGCCAGCATAGATCTTCAAGCGCTTCATGATATCGGCACCCAGACGATTATGCATCACCATACCACGCACAGCATGCTCCAGCGCGCGCTCGGGGTGCTTGCCCTCGAGGGTCTGGCGCAGAGTCGTTGTTTTCAAACCGCCTGGATACTGCGTGTGGCGATAGTACACTTTCTGCTCCAGACGTTTGCCAGTGACAGCAATTTTGTCGGCATTGATCACAACCACAAAATCACCACTCTGCAAATGAGGCGTAAAAGTAGGCTTATGTTTGCCGCGCAAGATCTGCGCAATCTGCGACGCCACTCGGCCCAGGATCTGCCCCTCGGCATCGATGACATACCAGGAAGGTTGCAGATCAGCGGCCTTGGCGCTATATGTCTTCATCATCGTTTGTTACTCCAAATTTTTCAGGATACTCAACCCGTACCAGACACAGCCCATGTGGTGGGGCCGCTGAACCAGGGTGCGTCTTCTCCGCACGTTGCACAATTGTTGCAAATTCTTCCAGACAGAGACGCTTCTGTCCAACCAGCAGCAGCGTGCCAACCATTCTACGAACTTGCCCCGTTAGAAAGGCATCCGCAGTAAAATCACAATACACGAGTCGTCGTGAGCCTTCGCGCAGACATCGTGCCTCTAGCATCGTCCGAACACAGGAATGTGGCCCCGGCCTTTTAGGATTCGAATCATCAGGACTATGTCCAAAGGCTCCAAAATCTTTCCGTCCCACCAATAAGGAACAGGCTTCTTGCATAAGCTCGACATCTAGCGGACGCCCATAGTGATAACTATAGAGAGCGTGCAACGCTGTCGGAGCCGAATCATTCCAGATCGTATAGCGATACGAACGACTGAGTGCGCTAAAGCGGGCGTGAAAGCGGTCTGGAACCTCCTTCGCCCAGCGCACAGCCACGGTGTTGGGTAGAACTGCATTAAGCGCACGCACCCAGACAGTCGGAGTCAAGTGAGACTGGATACGAAAGTGTACCACCTGTCCACTTGCATGGACCCCCGCGTCGGTTCGTCCAGCACCAGTTACCACCGCAGGCTCACCACAGATGCGAGCAATTGCCGCCTCTAGTGTGCCCTGAACAGTAGCGCCATGGCTCTCTGGCTGACGCTGAAAACCACGATAGCTCGTGCCATCATACTCAATACCGCAAGCAATGTTCATCGTTCCTAAACCGAAAGAAAGACCAGCGGATGCGAATCATCGTGTCCGTACGTTGGACGCGATCAACCCGGTCCCTAGACGAGGGCGATCTGCGCAATCTCAGCGGCATCGCCCTTACGGCGACCCAGCTTCGTGATACGCGTATAACCACCTGGGCGATTGACATAGCGAGGAGCCAGCTCCTCAAACATCTTCTTCACCACCAGCTCATCGGGCAGAGCGCTCAGGATCTGACGGCGAGCATGGAGCTCAATCACCATCGCCTGATAGGCAGCATTCAAAGCCTTCTCAGCATCCTCTTCGTTCGAGATAATGCGCAGGAGCTCTTCGCGGCGGGCCTTCTGCTTTTCTTCAAGGAACTTGCGCCCCTTATCGGTGAGGGGAGCCTTCTCCAGTTTCGCGCGATCCTCATTCGAAGCAACCTGTGCTTTGAAAGAGAAACGGCCACGGCGGGCGAACTCCAACACCTTTGCAGCCTGCTCTGCATCGGAGACAACCGACGTCAGATGGGCCTGGGCGGCCTTGCGGCCCTTTACAGCAGTGTCAATTAATTTTTCAACTTCAGCGCGGATCGCACGAGCACGTGCTTCTGTCGTTTCAATACGGTCGTAGCGGATGAGACCAGCCATCAGATTGCGACGCGCAGAACGACGACGCGGCTCAGGCATATTCATCCGGTTACCGGCAATTCGGTGCCTCAACTTATTCCTCCATTTCGTGATCGCCGTCTATATCGGCTCCGACGGTGCTGGTGCGCGGATTAGGCAAGAAATTGCGGGCCAGTAGGCGCTCACGCAATTCCTGTAGACTCTTCTCACCAAAGTTACGTACGCCGAGCAGATCCTCTTCATTCATCGAGAGTACCTGACCAACCTTTGTAATATTGCTGCGCTTCAGACAGTTATAGGCACGAACCGAGAGATCCAGCTCCTCAATCGGAGTATCATAGATCTTCTGTGGGATCGGCAAGCTGCTCAGCGGCGCCTTCTCAGTCTCCTGCACCAGAGCGCGGTAATTTGCCAGCAACGTAAAGTGGCGTACTAGAATATCCGCGCTCTGACGTAACGCCTCATCAGGCGTAATCGTTCCGTCCGTCGTCACTTCTAGAACTATTTTGTCAAAGTTGGTCATCTGCCCCACACGCGTGTGCTCAACGGTGTAATTCACCTTCTGAACAGGCGTATAGATGGCATCGACCGGAATAACCCCAATGGGCTGATCTTCTTTTGAGTCAGCAGGAACATAGCCTCTGCCAGTCTCAACCACCAGCTCCATATCGAGGCGAGCATTCTCGTTATCGAGCGTGGCAATGTGCAGCTCAGGATTAACAATCTCAACAGTGCTGGGCGCAATAATATCGGCTGCCGTGACCTCGCGCTCGCCATTCACTTCCAGACGCATCGAAACGGGATGGTCCGAGAAGCTCCGCAGGCGCATTCTTTTCACGTTAAGCACAATATCAGTCACATCTTCCATCACATTGGGGATGTCCTGAAACTCGTGTTGCACACCCTCAATCCGAATCGAGGTGATAGCGGCTCCTGGCAATGATGACAACAAAACGCGTCGCAGAGCATTGCCCAGGGTCATACCGTAGCCCGCCTCTAACGGCTCAATATCATAGCTCGCATAATTTCCTTGGGTCTTTGTATTCTTAATGCGAGGCAGTGCAATATCTAGCAAGGTTCAAACCTGCCTTTCTTTTTCTACCAAACTAGCTTCAGGAACCATGTTTCTCACGTGACATCCAGCCAGGGAGAGAGAGCCCAGAAACGCTGGTAGTCCAAGAGTTTTTCGCCCCGGGAGCAACCTCATGAGGATCACCCAGGCACGGATCTAACCCTTCTAACACACATGCCAGTAGCGATTCACTGCTGACCTCTCATCAGAGACGAGAGAGCACAGGCATGTGCCATGAATTCTCCGCCGACTCAATTGATTAACGCTGGTAATACTCAACCACCATCTGCTCATCGAAGGGCAATTCGAGATCCGCTCGTGATGGAATGGTCACAACACGACCTGTCAGGGCATTGATATCCAGACTTAACCAGGTGGGCACACCCTTTTGAGCCAGGAGCAGAGCCCGGGTCTTGAAGTACTCAGTCCCCTTGCTGCGCTCGCGGACAGTAATGACGTCGTTGGGCTTGGCAATGAAGGAAGGGATATCGGTCTTACGACCATTCACAGCAAAGTGACCATGGTTCACCAGCTGGCGAGCCTGGGCGCGGGAATCGGCGAGGCCAAGGCGATACACCAGATTGTCCAGACGCATCTCCAGAATCTGCAACAGGTTCTCGCTGGTACGACCAGGACGGTTCGCAGCAGTGTGAAAGGTCTTGCTGAACTGGCGCTCTAAGACACCATAGGTTCGGCGTACGCGCTGCTTCTCGCGCAACTGCTTTGCATACTCGGACTCTTTGTTACGGCGATTGCTCGCGCCGTGCTGTCCGGGCTTCGTATTGCGGCGCTCCAATGTGCAGTGACTCATGCACTTGTCGCCTTTTAGGAAAAGTTTTACACCCTCACGTCTGCAGAGCTTACAGACGGGGCCGGTATAACGTGCCATCTAAAATTTATCCTCCTCACACTTACAGCGTGATACAATCGGGCTATACACGACGCCGTTTGGGTGGTCTGCAGCCATTGTGTGGAATGGGGGTGACGTCGGTAATTGAGGTAACAGTAAGGCCTGCCTGCTGCAATGAGCGGATCGCAGCCTCACGACCGGAACCAGGGCCCTTCACATACACCTCGATCTGACGCAGGCCATGCTCCATAGCCTTACGGGCGGCTACCTCAGCAGTCACCTGAGCAGCCCAGGGCGTGCTCTTACGTGAGCCTTTGAAGCCCTGTCCACCAGCACTGCCCCAGGAAAGGACGTTCCCATTGGGATCGGTGAGGGTCACAATTGTGTTGTTAAACGTTGCCTGAATATGAGCCTGGCCCCTGGGCACAGACTTGCGCTCACGCCGACGAACTTTGCCAGCTGCAGCGACTTTCTTCTTCTCTGCCATGTTTGCGATCTCTCCTACGCTACGCTACTTCTTTGCTGCAGCCTTTTTCTTACCAGCAACCGTACGTTTTGGACCACGACGCGTGCGTGCATTCGTACGCGTACGCTGACCACGCAGCGGCAGGTTACGACGGTGGCGCATTCCACGATAGCAGCCGATCTCGATCAGGCGCTTGATGTTCATGTCTACTTCGCGACGCAGATCGCCCTCAACTTTATATTCGCGGTCGATCACTTCTCGTAGACGATTCACTTCTTCTTCGGTCAGGTTCTTCACACGTGTATCGGGATTAATGCGCGTTCGCTCCAGGATCTTCTGGCTGGTTGTCAGCCCAATCCCGTAGATATAGCACAGCGAAATCTCCACACGCTTCTCACGTGGAATGTCAACGCCGGCAATTCTTGCCATCTTTTCCTCCAGCTCCGAGTCTCGAGCTCCCATGTCACGCTTTCTGGCTGGAGACAGGAAACTCGAAACAGCTATTAGCCCTGTTTCTGTTTGTGTTTTGGATCTTTACTGCAAATGACCATCACCACACGATTGCGGCGGATAATCTTGCAGCTATCACAACGCGGTTTCACTGAGGCGCGCACTTTCATGTCTTGCCCTCCTCATGGGACGTACTTATCTGTCTTCCCCACACCGAGCTAACTCAGCGGGTTCTTCAAGTTCTGGTCAATAACAAGAGGCGGTACACGGACGAATACCTCTCCCACTTGTCTGCCCTGCTCCATCATCAAATGGTACCGATAGGAGAAAAGGAATAGTAAAGGCCTGTTTACGGCTTCACTATCTCGCACGCCACGTTATTCTACCTCGCGTCAGATCATAGGGGGATAGCACAACTCGCACCCTATCGCCTGGAACGATGCGGATAAAATTCATGCGCATTCGTCCTGAGAGGACGGCTAGAATATGATGACTCTCGTCGATCTCAACTTTAAACATGGCATTGGGGAGGGACTCAATCACCTTACCCTCAACCTCAATCTCATCCTTTTTTGGCATAACATCCTTTCCCTAACGGTGGGACTTTCTTGCTGTTCCTGCTTCTGCATCTATGTGGGTCCAGTAGGACGGGTGTATGGCAGCCAGCATACACTTCTCTGGCGCGTATATATGCAGTTCTCCGGTCTGGCAGTCTCATTCTTCCCATTCAAACTCTTGCTTGCGTCTCAATCTCTTGCCTGCTCACCATATCTACTTTGATCGGCCATTTTTACCTGATCAGACAGATCGGGAACAGCCATATGGGGCTCCGCGTTCTACACGCTTTCCCCATAGATACGCCTTCATCGCACGAATAGAGAAGTATAAAAGGGCCGCAGTTGATACTGCTGCAGCCAACTACGAATTATAGCACACTCTTCCCCGGAAGTCGAGAGGGGAAACTTTTTGGTCCTCTCTCACACTCCCATTATACTCCGCTCTCCCGGTCCATCTCAGGCTTGACCGCACGATCAACAAGCTGTTAACCGTGCGGTCTGTCAATAAACCTTGTTTCCTTTGATGCCCGAGAGCCTGATGGCTCAGCCTGTGCTATTCACAATAGCAGTCATTATAACGCTCTGGCAAAAAAATGCAAGTCTGTACAACAAGAGATCTGAAGAGATCGGCACACCATTGACTCGTGTGCAGACCTGTCTAATATCGACTCGTGCACAGACCTCACTCTAGTGCCGAAAACGTTCGATAGCCTTGCGCATGTCTTCCCTGACCAGTTCTATGCCCTGATTTCCATTGACCTCGATCAGCTTGCCCTGCTGTTGATAAAAGTCGAGCAGATGGATCGTTTCGCTAAAAAACGTATCCAGCCGCTTCTGAATCGCTTCTCCTTTATCGTCAGAGCGCTGATAAAGCTCACTGCCGTCCAGATCACAGATCCCTGGTACGTGCGGGGGGTTAGTCTCGCTATTGTAAACGTGTTGATGAGCCCGGCAGATATAGCGGCCCGCCAATCTATGCACCAGTTCCTCACGTGGAACGTTCAGATAGATGGCAAAGGTCACTGATCGATCCAAAGCTTCCAATCCCTTATCCAGTGCTTGCGACTGCGCTATGGTCCGAGGGAAGCCATCCAATAGCACTCCAGCTCGATACTCAGGTCTGGCAATGTGCTCCAGTACCATATCAACTGTGACGTTATCGGGGACCAGTTCGCCACGGTCGATATATTCCCGAGCTTTGATTCCCAACGCAGTGTGGTTCTCAAAAGCTTTCCGGAACATGTCACCACTCGAAAGATGGTGAACCTTCAGATACTCCGCAAGATAGCCTGCTTGCGTACCTTTTCCTGAACCCTGTGCACCGATAATGATAATATCCACGTTTTTTCCTCCGCTGGAAATCCAAGGAGGTGCTTCTTTGCACCCCCTGTGAACACATAGATACACTCATAGCGGGAGTGCTTCAGAAGCAGACACCATTGATCCCTGTAGTTTTAGGATAGAAAACCAGAATAATTTCGCATCACCATCTGCGCTTCAATCTGGCGAATGGTATCCAGAACCACACCCACCACGATTAAAAGCGAAGCTGTACCGAGCAACTGCTGCCCTCCAACGCGAGCGAAGAATGGTAACACGGTTGCTAAACCCAGGAATAATGCGCCCGCCAGGGTGATGCGATTGAGGATCGTCCCCAAATAGCGACTGGTTGGCTCTCCAGGGCGATACCCGGGAATAAACGCGCCTTGCTTTTGCAGATTCTCTGGTATGTTTTGCTGCTGCCACAAGACGTAGGCATAGAAGTAAGTGAATGCGAATACCAGCAAGAAGTTCATGACCCAATACCACCAGGTACTTGGATTCACGACCCATGTGGTGACAAAAACTGCTGCGTTCTTCAGCCAGTTTACGTTCGATGCACTGAGATACTGCGCAATGACTGTGGGGAAGAGCAACATCGACGAGGCAAAGATCAAGGGGATCATACCTGCGCTGTTGATCTGCATCGGAATGTAGGTCGTCTGAGCTGAACCCACAAGCATTCCACGACCAACGTTACGCTTAGTCGGATACTGCACCGGCACACGGCGCTGCCCAAGATAAAGATAGACCATTCCCAGCAGCGTCAATGCACCCACCAGGATAAAGACGGCAATGCTGACAATACCACCGCTATTGCCACCACTCGTGGTCGCAGCAGTGTACCCGTTGTAGACGGTCGTTGGAATACTTGTGACGATACCACCAAAAATAATTAGTGAGATACCGTTACCAATACCTTTCTCGGTAATAAGCTCACCCAGCCAGACCAGAATCATGACTCCAGCCGTTAAGGTCAGCAGAATAGAGTAGGTCTCCAACATATACTTGGGATCGATCAGGCTGAAGTTTTCTAATACATGGTTCTGATAGTACAGTGCACAAGAGCCCAGAGCCTGAAGAAATGCCAGGGGAACGGTGACAATACGGGTGATCTGACTGAAGCGGAGACGACCGGACTCGCCTTGCGTGGAGAGATTTTGCAGCGCTGGAATGATTGGCTGCAACAATTGCATGACAATGGTGGCGGTGATATACGGATACACTGAAAGGCCAACAATTGAGAAGGTTTTAAGTGATCCACCTGAAAAGACGTCTAGTAGACCGAACAATTGACTGAACCCTTGCTGGCTCTGGCTGGGATTGCTAAATAATCCTAACAGATTTGCTCTCTCAGTAGGATTCAAGGGTACAGTAATATGGGCGAGGATACGGAAAATGGCCAGAATCCCCAGCGTAAAGAGAATTTTGTTACGCAGGTCGGGGACTGTCCAGATACTACGCAAGCGCTCCCACATAAGAGCCTCCTTTAACAGAAGAACAAAAACACGATGATATCACCGCACTATGCCGTGACAATCTCTCGTCACGACATAGTATCAAATATACGGCAGAAAGCCAAGGAGGTTACTCCTTGGCCCCCTGGTCCTGCTCTTGCTGTTCTGCTTCGGGCGTCTGAGCATTATCTTTCCGGCGCTTGGTCTTTTCATAGACCCGCACTGGAAGGATCTCTACGCTACCGCCTGCTGCTTCAATCTTGGCGCGAGCGCTCGTTGAGAACTTGTGTGCGCTTACCGTTAAAGCATGGTCGAGCTCGCCATTGCCCAGGACTTTGATCAGTCCTTTGCCTTCGACGGCTGTCACCAGGCCCTGTTCGATCAGAGACGCAGGGGTAACCTGACTGCCGGCCTCGAACAAGTCGAGGTCTACAATATTAATAATAGTATAATCATCCTGGAAAATTTCGGTATTGTTACCTAAACCACGCAGGAACGGTAAACGCTTCGACAGGCGGGTCTGACCACCATTAAAGGCACGATGGACTTTACCGCCAGTGCGGGCCTTCTGTCCTTTAGTACCACGTCCTGCCGTCTTACCTCGACCGGAACCATGGCCACGACCAAGGCGTCTCTCAGCCTTGTGTGAACCGGGGGCTGGCCGCAAATCAGAGAGCTTCACTGATAATCTCCTCTACTTGCACAAGATGATTCACCTTGCGGATCATGCCGCGAACTGCGGGATGATCTTCGTGCTCAACGGTCTGCTGAAGTTTGCGGAACCCCAGAGCCTGGATTGTTGCCTTCTGGTCTTTTGGGTGACCAATTGCGCTGCGCACCCATTTTACGCGTAATTTTGCCATGACTTAACTCCTATCGACCGCGAGGGGCGCCGCCACCACGACGATCACCACCGGCGTTCTGACCACCACGGCGGTCTCCACCACCACGACGGTCTCCACGCTCACCACCGCGATCGCCACGCTCACGGCGTCCAGCGACTGCGCGGGTCTCACGTGCCTCTTCTTCACGAGCCTGACGGGCAGCAGCGGCTAGCTCAGCTGCATTTGCAGCAGCCTCGGCGATCTGCGCAGCACGTTTCTTGCCCAGAATGTCAACAACGGTCTTACCGCGGCGAGCAGCCTCAGCATCGGCTGAGCGGAGTTCGCGCAGACCTTTGACGCACGCCTGTACGGTGTTAGCTTTGTTGGTGCTACCCAGGGTCTTGGTCAGGATGTCGCGGATACCCGCAGCCTCCATGACTGCACGAACGGCACCACCAGCGATAACGCCAGTACCAGGGGCGGCTGGCTTCAGCAGAACCTCAGAGGCTCCAAAGTTGGTTGTGACCATATAAGGGATGGTCGTACCAGACAGGGGAACTTCAACGAGGTGCTTTTTTGCATCCTCTACAGCTTTACGAATGGCCTCGGTGTATTCGCCAGCTTTGCCAAAACCAAAGCCGACATGACCATTGCGGTCACCGACAACGACCAGGGCGCGAATGCTGAACCGTCGACCACCTTTGACCACCTTGGAGACGCGGCTAACTTGCACCACGGTCTCTTCAAGGTGTAGATTTGAAGCATCTATTCTTGCCATATCTTCTGTCTTACTCCTCATAGTCCACGGCGAACCTCCTCACATGCACCTGGCGCGGGGTCAGTTCGAACATGAACGGTTGCCTCGTGGGCTTAGAAATCCAAGCCTATTTCACGAGCGCCTTCAGCAAGTGCAGCGACTCGTCCATGATAGGCGTAGCCACCACGATCAAAAACAACCTGAGTTACACCTTTCTCTTTTGCACGCTGGGCGACTAATTTGCCGACCTCGCGAGCCAGTGCAACTTTTCGATTGTTGGCGATAGGGGCAAGCGCCTCAACAGGAGTCTTTCTCGGACCCTTCGCGGCGGTTGGCAGAACGGTCTTTTTACCAGTTCCGGCCTTTGCTGATGCACCCTTCTCAGACTTGGCGCCTCTGGCCTTCGCAGGAGTAACCTCAGCAGCGGCTTCTACAACCTCAGCGGTCTCGTTAGCGGCTGCATGGTGACTATCGCTCGTCTGATCTACCGGGGTAGCAGGCTTAAAGTTCTGAAGGCTCTCATCAAGAGACGAAGCCGCGGCCAGCGTACGACCTGAGGCATCGTCAATCACCTGTGCATAGATATGCTGCCCACTGCGGAACACATTGAGGCGTGGACGTGATGTTGTGCCCTCAAGATGGCGTCGTATACGCTGGTGCCGCCGCAGCCGAGCCTTATTGGATTCAAATCGTTTAATCATAGTTGCATCGCAAAAGATCATCTTACGGACCATACAATTGGCCGGATCTCTTGCAATTCCCCTTTCTTTCCATTGCGCAATTGAGGAGCGGTGAAGTCACGTGGTCGGCACTACGTCACTTCTTCTTAAGGTCCTCGCCTGCGCATGCTGTTGGACAATCTGGATGCGATTTCTGTTGCTCTCATCAGGAGGCACGTGTGTCAGGAGAACTTCCCCCCTCTACCACCTTCTTCATGAGCATTTCTGTCATCGCGGAAGCAAAACCACGAATGTGATAGATTGTACCATGAATGTGAAGCTTTCGCATCACATACAGGATACAATTCTCATCAGATGCGCGACTGCGCTCACTATTTCTTTTTACCGCCGACTTTACCAGCTTTACCAGCCTTACGACGAATCTTCTCAGCGGCGTAGCGAATACCTTTGCCTTTGTAAGGCTCTGGCTTGCGGATACGGCGGATAGAGGCAGCTACCTCGCCGACAACCTGCTTATCGATACCACTTACGCTGATCTTTGTCGCCTTCGTGGCTGCATCTACACCATCAACGGCCAGGGTTACCCCGGCAGGTGGCTGGACCTCAACAGGGTGCGAATACCCAACGACGATGACAAGATTATTGCCAACCTTCGAGGCACGATAACCAACACCGTGGATCTCCAGCTGTTTGGTAAAGCCCGTGGTCACACCGACAACCATATTGTTGATCAGGGTGCGGTAGAGACCATGGATTGATTTATGATCTTTGCTGTCAGAAGGACGGGTCACCTCTAAGGTGCCATTCTCAAGCTTCAGGGTCAGGGCGGGGTCGACCTGCTGTGAGAGCTCGCCTTTGGGACCTTTTACCGTCACAAAGTTCCCTTCTGTCCATGTCAACTGCACCTTGGCTGGTACAGTGATAGGAGCGCGTCCAATACGAGACATGTTTTTCCTCCTCTACCAAACGTAGCAGATGACTTCGCCCCCAAGACCTTGCTTGTAAGCGTTAGAACCCGTCATCAAGCCTTTAGGAGTCGAAAGAATAGCAATGCCCAGACCGCCACGGACGCGAGGAATCGTAGCCTGTTTGGTATAGACACGCAGACCAGGCTTGCTCACGCGTTTGAGCTGAGACACAACTGGCTTCTTATCTGCATAGCGCAGGGTCAGACGCAACGTGCCCTGGGGATTGTCTTTTAGGATCTCAATATCCTTAATGTAGCCCTCTTCCTTCAGTACTCGTGCGATCGCCAGCTTCATTTTCGATGCTGGGACAAGCACGCGAGTATGACGGGCTGTAGCCGCATTACGAATGCGCGTCAGCATATCCGCAATGGGATCAGTCATATTCATGGATTATCCTCCATAATCACGTAGGAGTCAAAACCCCCTGGTTTTCTTCCTACATGTCCTTTCATCTGCGCGATTCTACCAGCTCGATTTTGTCACACCGGGCAGCTCACCGCGTAACGCACGCTCGCGGAAGCAGATACGGCAGAGACCGAATTTGCGCATGTAAGCACGGGGTCGCCCGCAAACCTGGCAGCGATTATGATGCTGCACTTTATATTTAGGCGTGCGCTGCGACTTTACAATCATTGAAGTTTTTGCCATTCCGCCCTCCAGCGTTACTTCTTAAAGGGCATGCCCAGCAATGCGAGCAGCCGTCGGCCTTCCTGGTCGGTTGTGGCAGTGGTGACAATGCTGACTTCCATACCGCGCAGCTTGTCGACCTTGTCATAATCGATCTCAGGGAAGACTAATTGTTCACGCAAGCCCAGTGTATAATTGCCGCGACCATCGAATGCGTCAGAGGAGACCCCCTGGAAATCTCGGATGCGGGGCAGGGCTACGTTAATGAGTTTCTCAAGGAAGTAGTACATGCGATCGCCGCGCAGGGTAACCATGCAGCCAATCTGCATCCCTTCGCGCAGCTTAAAGGCTGCAACCGACTTCTTAGCGCGGGTGATCACAGGACGCTGTCCGGTGATCGCCGACAGGTCGGCGACAGCGGCATCCATAGCCTTCGCATTCTGAATGACTTCGCCCATACCGATATTGATGACCACTTTATTGATGGTCGGAACCTGCATAGAGTTTGTATAGTTAAACTCTTTCTGCAGGGACGGTACGACTTCCTGGCGGTACTTGGTCTTCAATTCTGATGCCATATCCCTTAACTCCTCGTGCGGTCTTCAATAACCTTATGGCACTTTTTGCATACGCGCACAGGACGCAGCTTCTGGTCTTGGCCTAAAGGACGACGCTCACGCGAGACGCGGGTTGGCTCTTTGCACTCGGTGCATTTCAGCATAACATTGGAGACCTGAAGAGGCATTGCCTTCTCGATCACGCCACCCTGCCGCGTCTGACCCTGCGGCTTTACGTGTTTCTTTACGACGTTCAGGCCTTCAACAATCACTTTGTTGACCTGTGGCAGGGCCCGAGACACGACCCCTTCCTTTCCACGATCCTTACCAGTGATGATCAAAACGGTGTCACCCTTTTTGATGTTCATCTTATTGGCCAGGTGGAGAGGCTTTTTCTCTTTTACTTGTGTTGCCATCTTTTCCCTCGTTAAAGCACTTCAGGTGCTAGCGAGACGAGACGTGTGAAGTTCTTCTCGCGCAACTCACGGGCCACCGGTCCAAAGATACGGGTCCCACGTGGATTGTTACCTGCGGCGATGATAACGGCGGCATTCTCGTCAAAACGGATGTGTGAACCATCAGGACGTGCGTACTCTTTCGAGACACGCACGATCACAGCGTTCACAACCTCACCTTTTTTGACCTGTCCATTAGGGGTGGCCTGCTTTACAGAGGCTTTGATCACATCCCCAACGACAGCGTAGCGCTTTGCAGAACCGCTCATCACGCGGATACACATCAATTCTTTTGCGCCTGTGTTGTCTGCAACTTTCAGGCGAGTCTGTGGCTGAATCATCTACTTCTCTCCCTTATTCCGCCGAACCTTCGGTCAGGTGAGGATCAACTTCTGCCACAACTTGTTCCACCGGCACAATGCCGCTCCCACGCTTGACAACTTCAACAAGCTTCCAGCGCTTCAGTTTGCTGTATGGGCGGCTCTCTTCGATGCGGACCAGGTCCCCAATCTGACAGGTGTTTTCCTCATCATGTGCATAGAAGCGTTTTGTCTGTTTGTACGTGCGCTTGTAAATGCGGTGCTTCTTTAAAGACTCGACGACTACGACAATCGTCTTGTCCATTTTATTGCTATCCACACGGCCAACTTTTTGTTGGCGGCGGCTCTTTACCGCGCTCTGCTCCGCTGTGGATGGTGCGTGTTGCTCTGTCATTACTCGTTCTCCAACACGGTCAGGCGCTGCAACAGACGTGCAATGTCTTTGCGCGTCTGTGCAAATACGCGGCTGTCCTTTACTTCGCCACGCTGTTGCTGTAAGCGCAGATTGAACAATTTCAAGCGCAGGTCTTTAAGTTCCTTCTGAACCTCGCTCACAGTATACTCGGAAATCTGCTTCCGGCGATCTTTAAGCTTCGACACTCTCTGCCTCCCCTTTGGTAATAAAACGTGACTTGACAGGCAGTTTGTGGCTCGCCAGACGGACGGCCTCTTTGGCAATCTCTTCGCTTACTCCGCTGATCTCGAAGATAATGCGGCCAGGCTTTACGACGGCAACCCAGTGATCTACTGCACCTTTACCGCTACCCATACGAGTCTCGGCAGGTTTAGCGGTGATCGGTTTGTCAGGGAAGACGCGAATCCAGACTTTACCACCGCGCTTCATAAAGCGGGTAAGCGCAATACGAGCGGATTCAATCTGGCGGGCCTCCATCCAACAGGCCTCAAGAGCCTGTAGACCATACTGGCCAAACGAGAGCGTATTACCGCGATGGGCTTGACCGCTCATACGACCGCGATGCTGTCGACGATACTTTGTACGTGATGGTGCCAATAACATGGCTTAGCTCTCCTCTACTCGCTCTGAGCGGCCCCGGTATTACCGTTATCAGTCGTTGGCGTCGGCTGGGTCACTTCTACCTGGTTCACTGGAGCTGCGTTCGTAGCTTCAGTGCTGGCTGGTGCCTGCTCAGGACGTGGCTGACGTGGTGGCCGATCTCCCTGTGGACGATCTCCCTGTGGCCGAGGTGGACGAGGTCCGCGATCTCCACCCTGTGGGCGGGGTCCACGATCTCCACCTTGCGGTCGGTCTCCCTGGGGCCGAGGTGGGCGAGGTCCGCGATCTCCACCCTGTGGGCGGGGTCCACGATCTCCACCTTGCGGTCGGTCTCCCTGGGGCCGAGGTGGACGAGGTCCACGATCTCCGCCCTGCGGACGCTCACCGCGCTGCTGGCCTCCATCACGACGTCGATCACCACCGCGATCGCTACGCTCGCCTCCACGGCGATCGGTGCGCTCACGGGGAGCAAATGTCTGCTGTGCTTCTGGCTGCTCACCTGGCTCACGACGTTTGTTGGGGAGAATATCGCCCTTATAAATCCAGACTTTAATACCGATGACACCAAATGTGGTGTGGGCCTCGGCCAGACCATAATCAATGTCGGCGCGCAGAGTCTGCAAGGGAACTGACCCCTCAACCTCTTTTTCGGTACGAGCAATTTCTGCTCCACCAACACGACCACCAACGATGATTTTAATACCCTTCGCATTGGAGCGCATGGCCTTCTGGACAGCCTGTTTCATCGCGCGGCGGAAGGAGACACGTTTCTCCAACTGCTCGGCAATGCTACGGCCTACCAGGACAGCGTCCAGCTCGGGCTGGCGGATCTCATTGATATCCATCCGCACCCGGCGCTTCTTGGTCTTGGTCTCTAAGAGGGCGCGAAGGCGATCGACCTTCTCACCGTTCTTACCAATCACAATACCAGGTTTCGCTGTAAACACTTTGACCAGTACCTGGTCTGCGGCGGCGCGCTCAATCTCAATGCGTGAGACTGAAGCGTTGGCTAACTCTTTATTGATAATCTTGCGGATCTGAAGATCCTCAGCAAAAATATCCTTATAATCACGCTCGGCATACCAGCGAGACTGCCAGCCTTTTACCACGCCGAGTCTGAACCCATTGGGATGTACTTTGTGTCCCAAAAGTGTCCTCCTTCTTAGCGGCCTTTAACGACCAGCGTCTGCCGGATCATCGGAAACAATCACCGTTACATGACAGAAACGACGCAGAATACTGGCCGCTCGACCATGTGACCGTGGCTTTACGCGCTTAATCCGGAACGAGTCATCCGCCACAATATTGAGAATATACAGATTATCTGGATTGAGATTGTAGTTATTCTCCGCATTGGCTGCCGCCGATGCCACTACTTTACTGACTGGGGTGGCACCAGCATTGGGCAGGAACTGGAGAATAGCCAGAGCCTCATTTACCCGAAGCCCTTTCACCGCGTTCGTGACCAGACGCATCTTGCGCGGCGGAATGCCAATATCCTTTGCAATAGCCCTGACTTGCATCTCGTACCTCTTTAAGGGCCACTCTATCTGACCCTCACAATGTTCCCGGGGGTCTGGTTGTCATCAATTGCGATGAGCGTCGCTCTATCTGAGAGCTGTTCAACCACGCCTCGGGAGGGACCCGTCACTGCGAGCCCCCTCTACACAACCAGCCTCGGTCCACTCTTAGCGGACTGAAGTGGTCTTTTCATTCTTTCCACCCGCATGGCCACGGAAGTGACGCGTGGGGGCGAACTCACCAAGTTTGTGACCAACCATGTTTTCGCTGATGAAGATCGGCACATGCGTCTTCCCATTATGCACTCCAATGGTCATTCCAACCATTTCAGGGAAGATCATCGAGGCGCGAGACCAGGTCTTAATCAACCGGCGATCTCCGCTCCGTTTCATGCCCAGAACTTTCTTTCTGAGCGACTCATGGATATATGGTCCTTTTTTCCTTGAGCGCGACATTAACTACTTCCTCCTACCTGCATTGCGGCGTCGGACAATGAAGCGATCGGTTCTCTTATTGCTACGAGTCTTGTAGCCCATCGCTGGCTTGCCCCATGGGGTCTGTGGCTGCCCACCAATTGGTGCGCGGCCCTCACCACCACCGTGAGGATGGTCGCGTGGGTTCATAACCGATCCACGAACGGTAGGACGGCGGCCCAGGTGACGGGAGCGTCCGGCTTTACCAATACTGCGGTTCTCGTGATCTGTGTTGCCTACCTGTCCAATGGTTGCCATGCACAGGATATGCACATTACGCTGCTCGCCCGATGGCAAGCGGAGCAACGCATAGTCACCTTCTTTTGCCATCAATTGTGCGCCGACACCTGCGCCACGCACCATCTGG
The DNA here is from genome assembly GCF_003967535.1 of Tengunoibacter tsumagoiensis. Taxonomy (GTDB): domain Bacteria; phylum Chloroflexota; class Ktedonobacteria; order Ktedonobacterales; family Ktedonobacteraceae; genus Tengunoibacter; species Tengunoibacter tsumagoiensis. The sequence continues at coordinate 272,096 of NZ_BIFR01000001.1, forward strand.
CCACCACGCCCACGCTCAAGCTCTACGTTGTGAACGGTGGTACCGGTTGGGATGTTCTTCAGGGGGAGCGAGTTACCGACACGAATGTCAGCCTCTGGACCCGCCTCGACACGATCCCCAACTTTTAAACCCAGTGGAGCAATGATATACCGCTTCTCTCCATCCAGGTAGTGCAGCAGGGCGATACGGGCTGATCGGTTTGGATCATACTCGATCGCAGCTACTTTGGCTGGTACGCCAAATTTGTTGCGCTTGAAATCGATAATACGATAGGCGCGCTTCGCTCCACCGCCATGATGGCGTGTGGTGATCTTACCCTGGTTGTTACGTCCCGCATGCTTCTTCAGCTTTACGGTCAGTGACTTCTCTGGCTTTGTCTTGGTAATCTCCTCAAAGGAGGATACCGACATGCCTCGACGTCCAGGAGACGTTGGTCGATACTGTCTAGTTGGCATCTCTCAATCCCCTATGCCTTTAATGCATCGATTGACTCGCCCTCTTTAAGGGTGACAATCGCCTTCTTCCACTCGCGGGCCTCTACTGGACGAGGAGCAGAGCCTCTTCGACGAATCAACTTGGGCTTACCTGGCATGCGCATGACGTTTACCGAGGCAACCTTGACCTTGAAAAGGGTCTCTACCGCACGACGGATATCAATTTTGTTGGCACGTAGCGCGACTTTAAAGGTATACTGGTTCTGCTCTTGCAGTCTCACCGTCTTCTCGGTGACGATACCCTGGCGCAGCACTTCTGTGATTTCCACAGTCCTTCTCCTCCTCGCCTTAGGCGTTGCTCTCAGCGCCGGCTTCGGCGATCTTGAGACTGGCTTCCTCAGCGCTCAAACCTTCGCCAAAGACCAGTTCGATCCAACGGATGGTCTTGACAGGCATGATCACGTAGTCGTGCTTCAGCAACTCCACAACGTTAATCGAGGAGACGTGCTGGACTTTCGCGCTCGCAATGTTCCGCGTCGATAGGACCACGTTCTCGTCGCGCTGTGGCAATACCAACAACACTTGCTTGCCTGCACTTGAAGGCAGCTTGTTCAGAATCTCAATCATGTCTTTGGTCCGGGGGCTCTCCAGTCCCAGGTCATTGATGACGATCAGGTTCTCGTTGGCTACCTTATCCGATAGGACTGACCGGATGGCCAGGCGACGCATCTTCTTAGGCACGTCATGGTGATATGGATGAGGTCGAGGACCCCAGACAACACCACCGTGGCGGAATTGAGGGGCGCGGGTGCTACCCTGACGAGCACGACCCGTTCCCTTCTGACGATAGGGCTTTTTATTTCCACCCGAGACTTCGCTGCGAGTCTTGGTTGAGGCATTACCCTGACGACGATTCACCAGTTGCGCTGTCACAACCTGATGGAGGACCGCCATATTAGGGGTGACTCCGAACACCTGCTCGCTCAGTTCGAGCTGTTCTACGGCCTCTCCGGCCTTATTGTACACTGTAGTCGAGGGCATTTCGGTTTACCTCATCACATGCTTTTTAATCATGAGCAAGCCGCCATTGGCACCAGGCACCGAACCCTTCACCACCAGCAGGTTGCGCTCAGGATCAGCTTGAATTATCTGTAATTTCTTCGCTGTCACGCGCTCATGTCCCATACGCCCCGCCATCCGGGTTCCTTTCAATACACGACCTGGGGTCGTGCCGGAACCAATCGAACCAGGTGCACGGTGACGGTCTGACTGACCGTGGGTCTTGGGTCCGCCGCTGAATCCGTGGCGTTTCACTCCACCCTGGAAACCTTTACCTTTGGTTGTACCCACGATGTCAACGGATTCACCGTCACGGAAGAGGCTGACGTCAAATGACGCTCCCAGCTCTACTTTCTCTGTCGTGGCTCCATCCTGCAAGCCAACCTCACGCAATACCTTGAAGGGTCCCAGTTCTGGGCCCGGGCGGCGCTGGCGGTTCGACTGCACTTTTAACAGGTGACTGATCTGCTTGCTTACCTTCTCTTCGTCGGTGCTCTCAGCCTCTGTTGCGGCCTCTTCTTTTTTGCCCTGCTGATGTCCTTGCAGAGCCTTGCGCTGTGCCTTCAATAATGGCAGGCTATGTCCAAGATGTCCCAACTCAGGACGTGTTACGTTCTTGGTTGTTGTCTCTTCAAAACCGATCTGGACCGCCTCATATCCGTCACGGGGGGCAGTCTTGACCTGCGTCACTACACAGGGACCGGCCTCAATCACGGTGACCGGAATGACTGTTCCGTTGGGCCCAAATACCTGGGTCATGCCGACCTTCCTGCCCAACAATGCATTCAGCATATTCTTAACCTCTCCTCAACTATCAGGATTCTTTGACGATTCCTATCCCAATAGTTTTACTTCGATATCCACGCCTGCGGGCAGATTCAAACGTGTGAGTGCTTCAACAGTTTTATTCGTTGGATCGATGATATCAATCAAGCGCTTATGCGTACGAATCTCGAACTGTTCACGAGCATCTTTGTCGATGAACGGGGATCGCATGACTGTGTATTTGTCGATCTCCGTTGGCAAGGGCACTGGTCCTGAGACACGTGCACCTGTCTGCTGCGCAGTATCCACAATCTGGACTGCCGACTGATCCAGTATTCGATGATCGTATGCCTTGAGTCGAATGCGGATACGCTGTTTTACTCCCGTAGCCATTTATCTCTCCTGTTGGGATTGGGATCAGAGGGCTCTCTGGCTCAACACGTGCTGAGCTCTGTCCATGATCCCATCTGACATCTTAGTTGATGACCTGTGTGCAGATGCCAGCGCCGACAGTTCGTCCACCTTCGCGAATGGCGAACTTTACGCCCTCTTCCATCGCAACCGGCTGGATCAACTCGACTGTCATCTCGATGTTATCACCAGGCATGACCATCTCAACCCCTTCAGGCAGCTTGATCGAACCAGTGACGTCCGTGGTACGAACGTAGAACTGAGGGCGATAGCCGTTGAAGAATGGGGTGTGGCGGCCACCCTCTTCTTTCGAGAGGACATATACCTGGGCTTTGAAGTTTTTGTGGGGTTTGATCGAGCCCGGCTTTGCCAGGACCTGACCACGCTCGATATCCGTACGCTCAACACCACGCAGCAGACAGCCAACGTTGTCGCCAGCCATACCCTGATCCAGGGTCTTCTGGAACATTTCAACGCCGGTGACGACGACGGTGCGGACATCCTCGCGCATGCCGATGATCTCGATGTTCTCGCCAACCTTCACAATACCGCGCTCGATACGTCCGGTGGCCACGGTACCGCGACCTTTGATACCGAAGACGTCTTCAACGGGCATCAAGAAAGGCTGATCGGTGGCACGTGGGGGATCAGGAATGTAGCTATCGACGGCATCCATCAACTCCCAGATGCACTTGGCACCAGGATCGTTGCGGGAGAGATCGCCTTTGCTTTCCAGAGCACCCAGAGCGGAGCCACGGATGACGGGAACGTCATCGCCAGGGAAGCGGTACTTGGAGAGCAGCTCGCGGACTTCCAGCTCGACCAGTTCCAGCAGCTCTTCGTCTTCCATCATGTCGACTTTATTCAAGAAGACAACCATGGCGGGGACTTCTACCTGCTCGGCAAGCAGAACGTGCTCGCGGGTCTGAGGCATAGGGCCGTCAGGAGCGCTCACGACCAGGATCGCGCCGTCCATCTGGGCTGCGCCAGTGATCATATTTTTGATGTAGTCAGCGTGGCCTGGGCAGTCGACGTGTGCATAGTGACGCTTCTCGGTCTCATACTCAAGGTGAGCGATAGCGATAGTGATACCGCGCTCGCGCTCTTCGGGAGCTTTGTCGATCTGGTCAAATGCAGTGTAATTGGCAAGCTTGGCTGCGGCCAGCACCTTCGTGATAGCAGCAGTCAGGGTCGTCTTACCATGGTCAATATGGCCAATCGTGCCTACGTTCACATGCGGTTTTGTCCGCTCGAACTTTTTCTTTGCCATGTTATTCCTCTTTCAAGGTAGTGGGTGTTATATTGTCAGTCGGCTAACCATGCTAGCAGGATCAGACAGATAACACAAAAAGATACATCACTCGGTAGGCCTGTTCCCTGAATTCGGCACCGAGCTCAAGTATGTACAAAAAAAGATTGCACTCTTGCTTGTTGCTGACAGGAGGACTTGATTTAGGAGCGTTCGTATTTATTCAATAAATAAATGGCCCCGGCTCACATCTATCTTCCAGAATCAGGGGTCATCGTATGATGACCCCCCCTGTGGTTTCGCTTAACGAACCGCTTTTTTCGCAATGATCTCGTCTGCAATGTTCTTTGGAACTGGATCATAGTGAGCCATCTCCATCGAGTAGCTGGCGCGACCACTGGTCATCGAACGGAGCTCGTTCACATATCCAAACATCTCGGACATAGGAACGTGTCCCCGAACTACTTGCATTGTTCCGCGGCTCTCCATGCCCAGGATCGTTCCACGGCGGCGATTCAGGTCGCCGATAACATCTCCGTAGAACTCTTCGGAGGTGGTTACTTCAACCAGCATGATTGGCTCGAGGATGATCGGGTTGGCCTTACGAACCGCCTCTTTCACACCGATCGAACCAGCAGTCTTAAAGGCCATTTCGTTTGAGTCAACTTCATGGTACGACCCATCATAGAGGGTGACCTTGACGTCGATCATCTCATAACCTGCGATGATACCATTTGACAGAGCATCGCGCACGCCGGTCTCAACTGGTTTGATATATTCTCTTGGAACGACACCACCAACGATGGCATTGACAAAATCGACACCCTTACCGCGCTCGTTGGGCTCGACGCGCAGCCAGACGTCACCGTACTGACCGCTACCACCAGTCTGACGCACATGTTTACCCTGTGCTTGTGCCTGTTTGGTGATAGTCTCGCGATACTTAACCTGCGGGCGACCCACGTTTGCTTCGACTTTAAATTCGCGGAACAGACGATCCTGTAGTACTTCCAGGTGGAGCTCACCCATACCACTGATAACAGTCTGACCACTCTCCTGGTCGGTCTCAACGCGGAAGGTGGGATCTTCTTCAGCCAGTTTCCCAAGCGCAATGCCCATCTTCTCCTGGTCAGAGCGTGTTTTTGGCTCAATCGCAATCGAGATAACAGGCTCTGGGAAGACAATCGACTCTAAAACAATTGGGTTCTGTGCATCAGAGAGTGTATCACCTGTGAACGTATTACGCAAGCCCACCGCGGCACAGATATCACCGGCGCGAATCTCATCGATGTCTTCACGGTGATTAGCATGCATACGCAGCAAACGGCCAACACGCTCAGTTTTGCCCTTGGTTGTATTCTCTACAGAGGCGCTCTTGGTCAGTGTGCCAGAGTAGACGCGCAAGTAGGAGAGGCGGCCCACGTAGGGGTCCGACACGATTTTGAAGACCAGCGCGCTCAAAGGAGCCTCGTCAGCTACATCGCGACTGATCTCTTCACCGGTATCGGGATTGGTACCTGTTGGGCGCTCAATATCCAATGGTGAAGGCAGGAATGCCACAACGGCATCCAACATCGCCTGCACACCTTTGTTTTTCAACGAGGTACCACAAAGTACTGGTACCAGGGTGTTGGAGATGGTGGCTGTACGTAGTGCCGTCCGCAGCTCATCCGGTGAGATCTCTTCGCCTTCAAGATACTTGAGGGTCAGCTCTTCATCGGTCTCAGCCACGCGCTCGATCAAGGCATCACGATATTCCCTGAACTGCTCTTCCAACTCAGCTGGAATAGCTGTATGCTCAGACTTGGTGCCCAGGTCGTCCACGAAAACGATAGCCTGCTGCTCAATCAGGTCAATAAAACCTTTGAAGTTGCTCTCGCTACCAATCGGAATCTGAATCGGCACAGCCACAGCACCCAGACGCTCTTTGATCATATCAACAGTGCGCCAGAAGTCTGCACCAATGCGATCCATTTTGTTGACAAAACAGATACGTGGAACGTTATACTTGTTTGCCTGACGCCAGACGGTCTCAGACTGAGGCTCAACGCCCGCAACTGAGTCGAAAACTACAACGCCACCGTCGAGCACACGCAACGAGCGCTCAACCTCAGCGGTAAAGTCAACGTGGCCTGGGGTATCGATGATATTGATACGATGGTCTTGCCAGAAACAGGTGGTAGCAGCAGATGTAATCGTGATACCGCGCTCTTGCTCCTGTGGCATCCAGTCCATCGTAGCAGCCCCTTCGTGCACCTCACCAATACGGTGAATCTTCTTGGTGTAGAAGAGGATACGCTCGGTGGTAGTCGTTTTACCAGCGTCAATATGAGCGATAATACCAATATTTCGTGTTTTATCGAGTGGGAATTCTCTTGCCATGATGTTTTTTTACCAGCGATAATGAGCGAAGGCTTTGTTGGACTCCGCCATCTTGTGGGTCTCTTCACGTTTTTTAATAGTTGCACCCTGACCCGCAGCTGCATCCATCAATTCGCTGGCAAGCTTCTCTGACATGCTTCGGCCATTACGAGTACGAGCCGATTTAATCAGCCAGCGCATTGCCAACGCAAGTCCTCGATCGTTTCTTACTTCGACGGGAACCTGGTAGGTAGAACCACCGACACGGCGGGGCTTTACCTCGGTGCTGGGTTTGGCGTTCTTCAGCGCCTGCTCAAAAACTTCAAGCGGGGGCCGCTTCTGCTTGTTCTCAATTGCATCAAATGCATCATAAATGATGCGCTCGGCCAGGCTTCGTTTGCCATCATACATTAACTTGCTAATAAAGCGAGTTACGTTCCTGCTTCTGAACTTTGCATCCGGCACATCCGGCCTTCGCACCACTCTCTTACGTCTTGGCATGTTCTGCCTCCTCAGTGTCTCTTTCGGATCTGCTTGCTTATCATCTTTTGTCCCCACATGGGACTGTCAGCATCTCTGACACCTACCATGGCCCTCTCAGGCTGGCAGACACCAGAAAAGGCGTCGATTCGACTGAGAAGCAGAGCGCTCCTCCATCTCTTTCGGACGCCTACACGCGGGTGCCTATCCATGTTGACTGCCAGTCAGCTTCTTCTTGATCCACAAATAATCCAAGCCGGAGCACTACGACTGAACCAGGAGAACACCCGACAATCATCGCTCGTGGGGCTACAGCCAGCACTGCCTGCCTGCGATGACGTGTGATTTACCGATCTGCGTACTTACTTTTTGCCCTTGGTTGGTGCCGCTACCTGACCGGGCTTCGGACGCTTGGCACCGTACTTCGAGCGACCACGACGACGCTTTGAGACGCCCTCGCTGTCCAACGTACCACGTACAATATGGTAACGCACGCTTGGCAGGTCCTTTACACGACCGCCACGAATGAGCACTACCGAGTGCTCCTGCAAATTATGCCCTTCACCTGGAATGTACGCAGTGACTTCCATCTGATTCGACAACCTTACACGGGCAATCTTACGCATTGCCGAGTTTGGCTTCTTGGGCGTCATGGTTCTTACCTGGGTGCAGACGCCACGCTTCTGGGGCGAACCACGCAGGCGGGAGGTCCTGTTCTTTAATGCGTTGTACGAATAAAGCAACGCAGGGGCCTTCACCTTTTTTTGTTTGTGCGAACGGCCCTTCCGGACCAGCTGATTAATTGTCGGCAAGGAACGATCCTCCCTGTCCTTGTTCTAAGGCTAAGCGGAAAGAAGGTCTTTCCGCTTTCTTTTCTTCATACATATGCGATTGCATATACTATCACTCATTCTCCTCGCTGTCAAGTGCCAACCCAAGGGTACCGTTGCTTCCAACGCTACTTCCCGCTAGTGCACCTGCTACAACTGGAGTCGCTGCCGCCATACGAGCGGCGGCTGCCTGCTGCCGCGCTATCTGGTCTCTCCGTCTCTGGGCTATTCCAGATCCCGCAGGTATCAGTTTACCAATAATTACGTTCTCTTTCAACCCAACCAGGTGGTCCGTCTGCGCCTCAATCGCCGCTTCTGTCAGCACACGCGTTGTTTCCTGGAAAGAAGCAGCCGCTAAGAAGCTATCGGTATTAAGGGATGCTTTGGTCACACCCAGAAGAACGGTCTGCGCTGTGGCGGGCTCTCCACCCTCAGCCAGTACTTTTGCATTGGTATCTGCATACACGAAACGGTCTACCAGGTCGTTTGGTAACATCTCGGTGTCGCCAGGCATGTCCACTTTTACGCGGCGAAGCATCTGACGAACGATGACTTCGATGTGTTTATCATGGATATACACACCGGTGTTTCGATACACACGCTGTACCTCCTGGACAAGGTACAATTGAACGGCGTCACGGCCCTGGATTCGTAGGACGTCCTGGGGGTCTCGCTGGCCAGAGGTGATTGGCATTCCTGCCTGGATCTTCTGTCCATTGGTGACGGCGATGTTTCTCGCTGCGGGGACGGCGTAGGATCTCTCATCACGCTCTTCAAAGCGTATGGTGAGATAACCATCCTCGTTGATTACTACTTCGCCTTCGGTACGCGCCAGAACTGGCTGCGCCTCTCCACCATTCTCTCCTGCAATCAAGGCTATGATCTGATCTTTCTGCACATGGTCGTGGTCGTTGACTACTACCTTGCTCTCCAGATCCTTTGGCAGTGGGTATTCGTCGAAGAAGATGTTGGTGGAGACGACACGCACGGTGCGAGCACCAGTTGCTTCGTCTTTGATGATCTCTACCACTCCATCAATTTCGCTCATCTCTGCCTTATCTTTTGGTACACGGGCCTCAAAGAGCTCTTCTACGCGTGGAAGTCCCTGCGTGATGTCTCCTTGCGCTCCTGCAATACCTCCAGTGTGGAAGGTACGCATGGTTAGCTGTGTTCCAGGCTCACCAATCGATTGGGCGGCGATGATACCCATGGCCGCTCCCATACGCGCCAACATGTTGGCCGCCAGGTCACGTCCATAACACTTGCGACAGACTCCACGCCGGGTGAGGCACGAGAGCACTGAACGCACGCGTACGGCTTTGATATCAGCTGCGACAATCTCATCAACCATCTCGTCCGTGAGCTCTTCTCCCGCTTCTAGATGCGGCAGTTCAGGAATGGCTTCGGCCAGCACGCGTCCGATGATGCGCGAGCGGCTGTTCTCCAGTCCCATCTGCTTGGAGTCGTATTGGGTAATGAGAATACCATCGTTGGTACCGCAATCCTCTTCCGTGATGATCACGTCCTGCGCTACGTCGATCAGACGGCGGGTCAGATAACCCGATTCTGCCGTTCGCAGTGCGGTGTCTGCCAGACCTTTTCGCGCTCCATGGGTACTGATGAAGTACTCTAAGACGCTCAGGCCTTCGCGGAAGTTTCCACGAATCGGAATCGGAATAATACGGCCCGATGGACTCGACATTAATCCTCGCATACCCGACAACTGTCGAATCTGCTGGAACTTCGCTTTTGTTGCACCCGATTTTGCAATGGTGAAGATTGAACCAAATGGGTCCAGGCTCGCTTCTACCATCTTAGTAACATTATCGGTCGCTTCACTCCATGTGACGATGGTCTGCTGATATTTCTCGTTCTCTGTGATCAGGCCATCATGGTACTGTTCTTCAAGCTCGACAATCTTGGCGTCAGCTTTCGCTAACTCCTCTTGCTTGCCCAGCGGCACTTTGACGTCACTGATGGCGATGGTTGAACCAGCCTTGGTGGCATAATGGAAGCCAAGGCGCTTCATTTCGTCTGCCAGGTCGGTGGTCTTTGAACGGCCATACTCTCGGAAACAGTCGGTGATGATCTGACGCAGGTACTCTTTTTTCATGGCGTAGTTTCTAAAACGCAGACGCTCAGGAAGCGCTTCGTTAAAGATGATACGGCCCACGGTGGTGGTGACCAGCTTGCCTTTGGCGAAGAAGACTGGCTTCTCGGGGGGCGGCTGATCGTAGACTTCAACTTCGCCCAGACGCACTTTGATTGGCGCCTGGAGCTCGATGACTCCATGCTGATAGGCCAGCATGGCTTCACCAATGTCGGTGAATACACGGCCCTCGCCCTTTTTGTTGGGTCGATCCTGGGTGAGATAGAAACAACCAAGCACCATGTCCTGGCTGGCTCCGATCGATGGATCACCCTGTGCAGGTGAGAGCAGGTTTCGCGTCGACATCATAAACTGGCGCGCTTCGTCCTGGGCCTTCTCAGAGAGGGGAACGTGTACGGCCATCTGGTCTCCGTCGAAGTCAGCATTGAAGGCTGAACAGACGAGCGGATGCAGTTGGATGGCGCTTCCTTCAACGAGAACGGCTTCAAAGGCCTGAATACCCAGGCGGTGCAGCGTGGGAGCTCGGTTCAACAGGACCGGGTGATTCTTAATCACTTCTTCAAGCACATCCCAGACTTCTGGTTTGACGCGCTCGACAAAACGCTTCGCACTCTTGATGTTGTGGGCAAAGTTCTGCTCGACCAGTTTCCGCATGACAAAGGGTTTGAAGAGCTCCAATGCCATACGCTTTGGCAGTCCACACTGGTGCAACTTGAGATCTGGTCCAACGACGATTACCGAACGACCAGAGTAGTCTACACGCTTACCCAGCAGGTTCTGTCGGAAACGGCCCTGCTTTCCTTTGAGCATGTCGGACAGGCTCTTGAGCTTGTGGTTGCCTGAACCCGCTACGGCACGACCACGGCGACCATTGTCGATCAGCGCATCACAGGCTTCCTGGAGCATACGCTTCTCGTTGCGGATGATGATCTCTGGTGCTCCCAATTCAAGGAGTCGCTTGAGACGGTTGTTACGGTTGATCACACGACGGTAGAGGTCGTTGAGGTCAGATGTAGCAAATCGACCACCATCCAACTGGACCATCGGACGCAGGTCCGGCGGAAGTACTGGCAGGACGGTCAGGATCATCCACTCAGGCGATGTATGGGATTTGCGGAAGGCCTCTACGACTTTGAGACGCTTGGTGGCTTTCTTACGGCGCTGACCAACGGTTGAGCTGATCTCGTGCCGCAGATCGCCTGACAGCTTATCCAGATCGATGTTCGAGATGAGCTCGCGCACCGCTTCAGCTCCCATGCCAGCTCGGAAGACCTCTGGGAAATTATCTTTCAGCTCGCGATAACGATTCTCCTGCAGCAGGTCCATCTTTTTCAGACCCTCGAGGTCGCGGCGTAGCTGTTCAAGGCGCTGACGAGATTCGTTGCGCTCTTTCTCCAGTTGCGATTGGGCGGAGTCAATCTGGTTCTGGTACTCCAGGCCCAGACGATCGGCCTCGCGCTTTCCTTCGGACTGCGAGGAGTCCAGTTCACGGCGAGCCTGCTCAGCAATGGCATTACGGGCCACTTCGGCCACACGCTCCAGCACATCGAGATGCTTTGGTGTGACGCGCTCGCCCTGTTTGACGATAACTTGATCGGTTGGAGCAAAGAGGATATCGTCCTCTGCTTCACCGCCCATGATATCGCGTAGCTCTGCCAGCGTCTGGCTCTCGGCATGACGAGCCTCTTCCAGATCACGTCCTCGGCGCTCTTCGACCTCTTTGCGGCTCACAACGCCAAAACGCTGTTCGCTATCGCCCAGAGCGGCATCTCGTCTGGCACGCAGGTCCTGAATGCGCTCTACAACCTTCTCATCCAGATTCTGCTCAAGCGAGACCATCTCTTCGTCCAGCCGCATCATCTCAGCCTGACGGGCCTCCTCGTCGACGTTGGTGACAACATAGAGGGCAAAGTAGAGAATGCGCTCAAGGTTACGTGGCGACAGGTCGAGCAAGAGACCAATACGGCTTGGTGTCCCTTTAAAGTACCAGATATGGCTGACGGGAGAGGCCAGTTCGATATGACCCATGCGCTCGCGGCGCACCTTAGAACGGGCTACTTCGACGCCACATTTATCACACACGATCCCTTTAAAGCGAACGCGTTTATATTTTCCACAATAGCACTCCCAGTCCTTGGTTGGACCAAAGATGCGCTCACAGAAGAGTCCATCTTTCTCCGGCTTGAGAGTACGATAGTTAATAGTCTCCGGTTTCGTTACCTCGCCATAGCTCCAGCTGCGGATCTGCTCGGGGCTGGCCAGGCTAATACGGATAGCGTTAAAATCATTAACTTCGAGCATGCTACCTCCTGGGATAGGGGTTAGCGGCGCTCTCGCTCAGCGCCGCTCTGCCATGACAGTATCTTCATCTACATGAATAGCTTTGCAGTGACAACCCCGATCTTATTGGTCTCCTTCAAAACCGGACAGGTTAATACCCAGTTCCGGCATCACATCGTTAGAGGTATCTTCGACAAATTGGATCTTCTGTTCGTCTTCATTGAGGACCTCAACGTTGATGCCCAGACTTTGCAATTCTTTTACGAGCACTTTGAAGGATTCTGGAACGCCCGGCTCCATGATGTTCTCTCCCTTCACAATGGCTTCGTAGGTCTTTACACGCCCCACAACGTCATCCGACTTCACCGTCAGGATCTCTTGCAGGATATGTGCTGCTCCATAGGCTTCCAGAGCCCAGACTTCCATCTCACCAAAACGCTGACCACCAAACTGCGCTTTACCACCCAGCGGCTGCTGTGTAATCAAGCTGTATGGTCCAGTTGAACGAGCATGAACTTTGTCTTCCACCAGGTGAGCCAGTTTCAACATGTAGTTGTAACCCACGGTGATGTGATGATCAAAGGGCTCGCCTGTTCGTCCATCATAAAGCTGAACTTTTCCGGTCTCAGGAAGACCTGCACGACGCAGGAACTCTTCAATATCTTCTTCGGTCGCACCGTCAAAAACGGGGGTGGCGATCTTGAAGCCCAGGACGCTGGCAGCCCAGCCCAGGTGGGTCTCCATGATCTGACCGATGTTCATACGGTGAGGTACGCCCAATGGGTTAAGAATGATGTCGACTGGTGTGCCATCGGGCAGGAATGGCATATCTTCAATTGGCAAGACGCGTGAGATAACACCCTTATTCCCGTGACGTCCAGCCATTTTGTCGCCCGCGCCGATCTTACGCTTCTGCGCAATACTGACACGAACGAGCTGGTTGACGCCTGGGGAGAGCTCATCGCCCGCTTCGCGTGAGAAGACTTTGACTTCGACGATCTTACCGCGCTCACCATGAGGGACACGCAATGAGGTGTCTTTTACTTCACGCGCTTTTTCACCAAAGATGGCGCGCAACAGTTTCTCTTCCGCCGTCAGCTCGGTCTCACCTTTCGGTGTGATCTTACCAACGAGGATATCCTGCGGTCCAACTTCAGCTCCAACATAGATGATGCCACGCTCATCGAGATTGCGCAGACCCTCTTCACCAACGTTTGGAATATCGCGTGTGATCTCTTCAGGTCCCAGTTTGGTATCTCGAGCATCGATCTCGTACTTCTCAATGTGAATGGAGGTAAAGAGATCTTCATGCACGATCCGCTCGCTGATCAGGATGGCGTCCTCGAAGTTACCGCCCTCCCAGCTCATAAAGGCTACGAGAATATTCTGCCCCAGGGCCAGCTCGCCCTTTTCAGTTGACGTGTTGTCCGCGATAACCTGGCCAGCATTGACGTAATCACCCTTTTTCACAATTGGGCGCTGGTTAATGCAGGTACCTGCATTTGAACGCACAAACTTGCGCAGGCGATGTCCGTAGATGGTGCCACTTTCGTCCATAATCTCGATACGACGAGCCGTTGCTGAGACAACTTCGCCATCAACCCGGCTAATAACCACCTGGCCAGAGTCGATAGCGATCTGACGCTCGATACCTGTGCCGCAGATAGGAGACTGAGGACGCAGCAAAGGCACTGCCTGGCGCTGCATATTCGCACCCATGAGAGCTCGGTTCACGTCGTCATGCTCAAGGAAGGGAATCAGAGCTGTGGCCACACTGACCGTCTGCCGGGGCGAGACGTCCATGTAGTCGATATTATCTGAGCTCTCTTCCAGAAACTCACCCTGATAACGGGCAAGAACGCGATCTTCTGTGAATTCATTGTCTTCGTTTAGCTTCGCGTTCGCCTGAGCGATCCAGAAGTTCTCTTCGTCATCAGCAGTATGATAATCAACTTCGTCTGTGACAAACGGACGCACACGAATGGTCGCTTCACCATACTGTTTAGCTAACTGCTGGAACAGAGCTTCATCAATGCGCACTTTCATACGCGCTTTAATTAAGACCTCGCCAGACGCTGAAACCACATCCTCGCGCTCACGCCCAAACACACCACGGAACTCGCGTCCAATCAGACGACGATCATTGGCAGGCAGGCGCTTATAGACTTTTCGGTACGGGGTCTCGATGAAACCATAGGGATTAATCTGTGCATACGTTGCCAGGTTACCGATCAGACCAATGTTTGGACCTTCCGGCGTTTCAATTGGACAGATACGGCCATAGTGCGATTCGTGGACGTCACGCACATCAAAACCTGCACGATCACGCGAGAGACCACCAGGTCCAAGAGCGGAGAGACGACGCTTGTGGCCAATCTCAGCCAGGGCGTTGGTCTGGTCCATAAACTGGGATAACTGGCTTCCACCAAAGAACTCTTTCATCGCCGCCACAACTGGACGGATATTGATCAGTGCATTTGGAGTGGCCTGCCCGGGTTCCTGGATGCTCATACGCTCTTTCACCACGCGCTCCATACGCAGAAGACCTACGCGGAATTGCGTCTGAATCAGCTCACCCACACAACGCACACGTCGGTTGCCCAGATGGTCGATATCGTCTTTACGACCTCGGCCATTGTTCAAGGAGACCAGGCGGCGAATAATATTGACAAGATCATCCTGGGTAAGAATGCGCTGGCTCTGAGGGACCGAAAGGTCCATCTTGCGATTGAGCTTATAGCGGCCAACACTCCCCAGATCATAACGGCGAGCATTGAAGAAGAGATTACGGACGAGAGAGCGCGCGTTATCCAACGTGGCTGGATCGCCCGGGCGGAGCTTTTTATACAGCTCTAGAAGTGCCTCATCCTCTTTTTTCACAGGATCACGATCCAACGTAGCCTGAATATAGCGGATGGTCGCATCGTTATCGACGCCAGCAAACGCATCCAGAATCCCCTGATCCGTTGACAGATCCAGATTCTCCGAATGCCAGACCTCCTTGGCCAGACTCGAGATCGCTCGCAGCAGCGTCGTCACGGGGATCTTACGCTTGCGATCGATCTTCACAGTCAACAGGTTCTTATTGCTGGTCTCAAACTCTAACCAGGCACCGCGACCAGGGATGAGCTTGGCAGCATATAATTTTTTGCCCGTCGTTACATCTTCATCTACCGTAAAGTAGACACCTGGCGAACGAACGAGCTGGCTCACCACCACACGCTCTGCACCATTAATGATAAAGGTGCCATCAGTCGTCATTAACGGGAAATCACCCATGAAGACATCTTTCTCGATGATTTCGCCGGTCTCTTTATTAATTAAACGAGCCTTGACATTTAGAGGAGCAGAGAAGCTCGCATCGCGATCACGACACTCGTCCTCACTATACTTTGGCTTACCAAAGGGTTCAGGTGGTACAATAAATTCCAGACTCAGATTTTTACCAGTGAAATCTTCAATGGGGGAAATCTCAGAAAAGAGTTCATGTAGACCCTCTCTTTTAAACCATTCAAAGGAGTCAAGTTGAATCTGAATCAGGCCAGGCATTGGCCGTATGTCGGGAATACGTGCAAATGATACACGTTCCGGGAGCGCAACGGCCTTTGTGCTTACTGCCATACGTGGTGTTCTCCTCTCACCTAATCGCCCATAGAGGAAATTGAGAGACACGGAAAACCCGCCCCTCTCAGGGTAACAGAAAACGGAAAAGTTAAAAATGAGATAATTGCTTAAATAATGCCTGTGTTGTGAAACGGTCTATGACAAGAAAAGTAACCACTTGCACTTACGATAAGTAGTTACTCCTACGCCCCTACACGTGCAATCTGTCTACTACACACGCCTATCCCCTCTACTGGAGATAAAAACAAGCCGGGCTAGCGGCAAAACTGAAACAGCAAAAAACACCACACGATGTACCACCCCTGCAAAACAATGTTCTGCTTGCTCAAACCTTACGGTCCGCCTGGGTTCCAGTACGTGCTATGTGGTCTATTGATATCCTCATGAACTTATGGTTTAGGGGAGTAATGTGTTGTTTCGTCCTGCGCCTCGTCTCTTGGCCTTTGCTTGCACCTGTGCTATGAATTCGTTATACCATTACTATTACTAGTATAATCACCATCAAAAATGAGAAAAAAGCCTGTACATGCTGTCCATTTTGCCTCTCTCATTTTCTTTGCAGCATCATACACTGGCAAGGGGAAATTATACGCCATTCGTCAACACATGTCAATACTTTCTGGGCTTCCTCTAAAAAAGCTCTTCAGAAGTAAGGTGGCTTGTCTGTGGGGGCTCCCCAATTGGAGCTCTCATGTCTCTTTCTCTATCCTCTGTAGTATACCATAAAAAGGACCATTTATTCTACTTTTTTGGCTCCCAATTTGTAAGCAATTCTATCATTTCAATGGGTAATGACGTTTGCTTCATGAAGAAGGCAGGTTGTGCACACCAACCTGCCTGGCTATCAAGCTATCACTACTGCGGCTCTATGCGACGCTGGCTATACTCTGCTCGGCTTCTTCAAGCGCAAGCTCGATCTCTTCGCCCAGAGATGGGCTCCAGACGCGCTCAGCATCCATCCAGCGTTTGCGCAACAGGAAGAGAAGTTGCTTCTGATCTTCACAGGATAACAGGTTCAGGTCCACCATCGATTCCGGATTTCCAGGGTAGATGATGGTCATGACAAAGTTATCAATGCGAATAGTCGCCTGGCCATTTAATTTATAGGTATGGGATGATCCCAGCTTACGACCAAAGGAGATGCCGCCTGTAATACCAATGATGATAAATGAGGCTGAAATTATGCTGACAACGAGGCCCGCAAGGGTAAGAAGAACAACAATAGCAGTTGCAAAGATAACGAGCAGAGGATCTGGAAGCTGAAGTGTCCAACCCAACAAAATATCTGGAACCAATCCGACCAGTACCGCCACAAAACACCAGAAGGAGCTATTCATAATCCAGAAAATGCTCTTCATATTTTCTGATGACAGATCACGCACCATGATGGTCTCTTTCCCATCAAAGGTAACCATGCCTTCATGATTGCCCGCATGCAGAGCCGATAGAAAACGAATGATCAGGATGCTTCCTCCCAGGGCAATGCAGCTCAAGAACCAGGAGAGACCGACCAATGCATCCTGCCATTTGAGATAGAATGTCAATGTATGTTGATAGGTCTGCCAGATCGCCAGCCCTACCAGCCCCGCTACCACTCCACTGATAATGAGAGTGACTAAAAAGAGCCAGCTCAGCCTGCGAATATGGCTGTATCGCGCATCATCCAGATCAAACCTGTAGCTATCGTCCGCTCTGTGTATCATGTTCCCCTCAATTCAACAGCACTTGTATGGTTGGCCTCCATATGGTCTGGCTGTTCTACTTTCTTCGTGGCATCTTCTTCCTACACTCAAAGTGAAAGGCCCAGGATCTCGCGCTCTTTTTGCGCCCCTATCTCCTAAACGATTCAGACCATGCCAAGAGTTACAAAAGTAGAGATGAATTTTGAAAATCCACGCATTTCGGTCAAGAACGTCCTCTCAGATCATCAAAAAGGATGGTTTGCAGGTAGCGTTCCGCTCCGCTGGGAAAGATCGCTACAATGACTTTACCACGATTCTGCTCCTTGCGTGCTTCTTGCATACTGGCCCAGGCCACTGCTCCACTGCTAATACCAATTGACAGACCCTCCGCTTTCATCAGCGCGATGGCGGTCTCCACTGCCTGCTGATCACTGACGGGGATAATACGATCAATGAGATCTACCCGCAGAGTATCTGGAATAAAACCTGATCCCAGACCTTCAATACGATGCGGACCCGGTCGTCCTCCTGAGAGGAGCGCACAGGTTGCTGGCTCGACGGCAACGATCTCGATGGAAGGTTTATGAGCACGGAGCCCTTCAGCCAGGCCTGTGAGCGTTCCGCCTGTCCCGACGCCGATTACGACAATATCCACCAGGCCAGCGCTCTGCTCCCAGATCTCTTCTGCTGTATGCTCACGATGAGCACGAGGGTTAGCCTGATTATAAAACTGTTGAGGATACCAGGTATGAGGAAGAGTCGTCCGAAGCTCAATGACTTTGTTAATAGCTCCTCGCATCCCCTGCGCGGCTGGAGTCAAAATAACCTGCGCACCCAGGCGCTGGAGAAGTAAGCGCCGCTCCAGACTGACGGTATCGGGCATGGTGAGAGTACAGTGATACCCCCGCGCCGCAGCAATAACCGCCAGCGCAAGGCCCATATTCCCACTGGTTGGCTCAGTTATGGTGCTGCCCACTCGCAAAAGCCCCTGAGACTCTGCTTCAATGACCATCTGTAAGGCAACACGATCTTTAGAGCTTCCGCTCGGATTAAACATCTCAAGCTTCGCCAGAACAGTAGCAACGCTACCCTCGGCCTGCTCAACAAAATGCTTTAATTCGATTAAAGGGGTATGACCAACAATATCAGCCACATTGCTTGCCCACTGGACCATACGTTCGCTAACTCTCTTTCTCGTCCGGTAGCAATGCTCGAATAATGCTGATCAACTCTTGAATATTAAACGGTTTACGTAAGAGGAGGCCAGCCTGTAGCCCCATCCTGTGCAATTCCCATTCATGGCTACCGGTAATCACAATGATTGGTGTGTGCCTGGTGTTGCTATGTCCACGTAGCATCTTGTAAAGCGAACTGCCATCTAAAACTGGCAGGCCAACATCCAGGAGGATCAGGTCTGCTCCCATCGCTGGCAGTTTGTCTCTGGCAGTCTGTCCATCGGAGAAGATGCTCAAGCGCCAACGTCCAAATAACGAGAGTATATCAGTGAACATCTCTGCTAACCGTGGATCATCTTCAACAATTACGATCAGTTTACGCCTGTCTACTGCTTCTGCCACGTACAACCATCCCCTTTGCCTACTCATCACATCCTCTGGTCCTGGTCTCCCTACCTGTGGCCGCCGTCGCTTGCTTAGTGCCGCTCCACGTATTTAGATCACTTATTTAGATATAATACATTGTCTCTTCGGTACTACCAGTGCGATGGCGTTGCGCAAGCTCCTCGATCGTTGTCGAGGTAAGGATCTGCTGCGTCATGGCATCAATTTTCTGCCACACATCCCGCAAGGCGCACCCAGGAGAAAGCTTGCAAAAATCTGGGTTGGGGAGACATTCCATTGGAGGAACATAACCTTCAAGGGCCTGTAGAACCTCAGCCATCGTAATCTGGCTCGGTGCCTTCGCCAACATGTGACCACCTTTTGGCCCACGAACGCTTTTCACCAATCCTTCTTTACGTAAGACCATGAGGATCTGATCGAGATATTGCTCTGGAATATGCTGTCTGGTGGCAATATCCGCGCTTTCAATCGGCCCTTGCCCATAATAAGCGGCCATGTCGAGCATAGCTCGCAGGCCGTAATCTCCCTTCATTGTCAATTTCATGCTGGAGAACCTTTCCACTGGGGCAAAGTGACTGACATTAGAAACCTTTTTTTCTAGTGTTAGGATATATCAGCAACGAATGCATGTCAATGGTTTCAGCCCCTTTCCTTGACAAAATCACTCAACAATCTCACCTTTTATCCCGCTAAGCCAATGCTTAATTTCTGCTGAGAATATTTCGCAGATCTCCTTTCAGGGTTGCAGGTGAACCGTACGCTCTCTATAATGTCTATATCTATCGTATACCTATTGTGTACCGTCTTTATTTGGCATATCTTTGACATAGTGAAGCATAGAGGATTCCCAATGAATCTTTCTCCGCTTCCTATTTACTTTACTTACCGGGGCTTTATCAGGGGAGGCGCTTATGGATCAAGCTACTACGCAGCAGATCAATCAGGAGAAACCAGCACCTTTAAAGGTTCTGGTGGTAGATGATGAAGATAACATTATCGAGCTCATTCGGCTCGGTCTGCGCTATGAGGGCTTCCAGGTGGAGGTCGCTTCCGATGGCGAACAGGGCATTGCAGCTGCTCAACGGATTAATCCTGATCTCGTTATTCTCGATGTGATGATGCCTGGAATAGATGGCCTGGAGGTCTGCCGACGGCTCCGCGCTAATCCTACGACGCGCGATGTGCCTGTTCTCATGCTGACGGCTAAAGATGAAGTTGGAGATCGCATCCTGGGTCTTCAGACCGGGGCCGACGATTATCTCACGAAACCGTTCGATTTCTATGAACTCCTTGAACGTATTAAGGCGATTCTTCGCCGACAAAGTCGAGCCCGGGCCAGTCAGGCGAATCCAAATGCTGAGGACTCTTCTCAGGTCCTGCAGTTCGGCGAGCTCGAGATGAATACATCGACCCGTGAGGTGACGCGCAGTGGTCAACCCATTGAATTGACGGTGACTGAGTATAATCTTCTTCATCTCTTTATGAGCCATCCACGCCAGGTCTTGGACCGACAAACAATTCTTAATCGCGTCTGGGGCTACGATTTTCTTGGTGAGACCAATATTATTGAGGTCTATGTACGCTATCTTCGAGAGAAAATAGAAGATTCTCCTAGCTCACCTCGTATGATTGTCACTGTTCGTGGGATTGGATATGTATTAAAAGGGTAGCTTCTTTTTTCTATTGTTACTGTTACTCTCTGTGCTCATCTGTGGAGTTGTCGTACTATGTCAAAGCATAAGACATTCGGTTCTCCTTCACCTGCTGAAGAACCGACTCACGCACTCGCTCGCTCAAAAGGCTCGGCTCAATCTCCTGCGTGGCTGCGTCCTTTCTTCAGTATGCGCGTGCAGATTACATTTATCTATAGTCTTTTGCTGACATCTGTTGTTATCCTTACCTGCCTGCTGGTCGCTCGCCAAGAGTCGTTTATGGTGATTCTCTTTGGCGCAGCTCTCATGATCTGTATTGGGACTGCCCTCACTTTCCTGCTTGCAACGATCTTGCTTCGGCCTCTCTGGCAGTTGACTGATGCCGCCCAGGCGATTGCTGTTGGCGATCTTCAACAACGCTCTCGCCTCCCTTTACGACTTCCCCCTCAAGATGAGATTGATCGCCTCTCCGGTAGCATCGATGTAATGGTGACGCGGCTCGAACATGCTGAGGAGATGCAAAATGCCTCGGAGGAGCGCTTTCATCAGTTCTTCTCCGATGCATCCCATCAACTACGTACTCCTTTGACGTCGATTCGCGGCTTTACCGATCTCTTGACACGCAAAGCCAAAGATGATCCTGAAATGCGGGCCCATATCCTCGGTCGCATGAAAGGTGAGACTGAACGGATGACGAATCTGATCAATGATATCCTTACGTTAGCACGCCTGGACGATCGCCATCCCCTGAAACTGCAATATTGTGATCTCGTTGAGATTGCCCTGGAGAGCATTGAACAGACACGCGCACGTGCCAACGATGAACGCACGATTAATCTCATGGTCGCTAGCGATGAACGCATGGGCATCCGCGTTGATAAAAATCGCATTAAACAGTTGCTGTTTGTGCTGATGGATAATGCTCTGCGCTATGGACGGCCCGCTCCCGATGGCATCATCACGCTGAAATTGGATAAGCAGAAGGATCAACTTCTTATCTTTGTGATTGATAATGGCTATGGCATCGCTAAAGAGGATCTTGAACATATCTTTGAGGCCTTTTATCGCGGTCGCCAACGCTCAAACGCAACTCTTCCAGGTACTGGTCTGGGCCTGACGATCGCAGCAGCGATCGTACGCGCTCACAATGGCACCATTACGGTCTGCAATGAACCAGACAAAGGGACGGAATTCAAAATTACCCTCCCCACTCTCAGCTAGTTTCTTCTTCTCCCAGATGAGATAGGTATATTTCGATCTATAGTTGAAATTCGCTACTTCAACTATATACTGTCTATACATCTTTCCTAGATAGTTTGACCTTGATTCGTCTACCATGGTACACTGCAACAAATGACAGATAAAAGGGCTCGGGGATCGCTTCTCGCAGCCTCTTTAGGTAAGGGTAGGACGATGTGGACTTCAACTCTCGAACTGGATGCCAGACGGGTCTTGCTAACCCAACTCATTGGGCGTTTTTATCGTGATGCTTATTTCTCTTCTTTTTCTCCATTACAAGTACAGAATCTTCCTCGACAGCCGCTGCCCGATATGGGCTGGGTGCGGGTTCGCAATCGCTTAGCAGGCATCTGTGGTACTGATCTGCATCTGATCTATGGAGATGCTGATCTGCGCACGGCTCCCACGGCAGTTCCAGGGCTTCGCCAGAGCTATCCTGGTCACGAGATTGTCGGTGAGGTGATTGAGATTGGCGACCATGTCCAACGCTTACAGGTAGGAGCTCGCGTCGCTCTCCAGCATGGCCCAAATTGTCGGGCCGCTGGCATTCAACCACCCTGCCGCTCCTGTGCACATGGCAGCTATAATCTCTGTGTCAATAGCTCTCGCATTGGCCAGTATGCTATCGGTGGTGGATGGAGCGAGGAGATGCTTATTCATGAGCAGCAACTTTTCTCTATTCCTTCTTATCTGAGCGACGAGCAAGCAGTCATGCTCGAACCTACGGCGGTCGCTGTACATGCTGTCTTACGACGCTTACCTCAACCAGGCGAACATATTCTGATTATTGGGGCCGGTACCATCGGCCTGCTCACACTGCAAGTAGTGAAGGCTCTGGTCCCTCAAGTGACGGTAAGTGTGCTGGCACGCCACTCGTTTCAGGTAGAACAGGCAACGCGCTTAGGCGCTTCCCACATTATTTATCCACAGGATTCGTACCACGGTGTTCAGCGAGCCACTGGCGCGAAGCTTACACATGGTTTCTTTGGGAATAAGATGCTCCATGGCGGCTATGATGTGATTTATGATACGGTTGGACAACGCAATACTCTCCATCATGCTCTTCGCTGGACACGCGCTCAGGGGACGCTTGTTCTGGTCGGGCTCAATCTTCATCTGATGCATATCGATCTCACTCCTGTCTGGTATCAGGAGATCAATCTGATCGGTTCGACTTCCCATGGTACGGAGGTATGGCCGCTCGGAAGCCAACAACGTACGTCAACCTTCCAGGTGGCAACTGAGCTGATTCAACGCGGCCTGCTTCATCCCGAACAATTGATCACTCATCATTTTGCGCTCAATAACTATAAGCACGCTCTGATGACCGCTACAAATAAAGCGGACAGCCGCGCTATTAAGGTTGTGTTCGATTATTCGCTCCTTCCCGCGTCGGTGGTGCCCAATGTGCGCGCTGCTGGCCGCCATCGCCATCCTCTGGCTCATATTCCACCTCTGCCCGAACAGTATTATTCTCGCGAAGATGAGGAGGCGTTCGAGGCCGCTCCAGTTGAACAACGTACGCCTGTGCCTTCTGCTATTCAGGCAACGCCTCCTATTCCTCCTATCGATGAGGCAACATGGAATGCTGCTATGTCGTATGTCTCAAATACTCCAGACAATGAGGATACGGCGACGGCTATGCCCTCTCTCCGCAAGCGCTATAGCCGCAAACTCCCTCCAGACGAACAGGGTTCACAGGAAGCTCAGGCTAATGACGATGCGCAGAAGGTTCATGCCCCTATCGCCCGTAGACCCTCCCGCCCTTCCACTTCTTCGGCTACCAGTCCTCAGCCTATTCTGCTTCCTACAGAGCAGCCTTCAACTCAGATCCCCACCATGCCGCAATCTTCAGAACTGCTGGCAGAGCCTGAGGAAGAGGAGGCGCAAACTTCAGAGGTGGAGAGGTCCGCTTCTGTCCAACGACCTCTCGATGAAGATCAGGCTGCCGCCGCTGAGGCTATCGCGGCACAGGAGCTAGCTTCGGAGTCGTTCGATGTTCCCGACGATTATGCCGGGCAGTCTGACACAATTGAAGAGCCCGATAGCCATTTCGCCCGCGAGAACCGCCGAAACGAAACAAAATTGCCACAGAAAGCGTCTCATCAGGTAGAGGAGACTCAGACTGGCTATGTACGACCGCGCCCACGCCATCGCAAAAAACGCTAATGCGCTCTCCTCCAAAAGCAACCTTCCTCTAATAAGGCCTGGCTCTGCTCCACCAGAGGTCCCTGGAAGGAAGGTTGCTTGTTTCCTTTGCTAATGGGTCTGGCTCTGTTCCGTCAGAGGCTTCCCCTGAGACAAGCAACCTTCCTTCCTGTGTATTATCTATGGCATTAGAGAGAGCAACCTTTTCTATGTGTAATTAATATGTGTAATCAATAGGAATCTCGAGCAGTTCATAGGAATTCATGACACACTATTTATATAGGAGCTTATCAATGAATGCTGATGATCAGGTAGGTACTCCGAGCCCTCCTCCACGGAGGCAGAAGAAGCGAAGAGCACTTTCAGTCTCGCTCTCTCTCTTCATCCTTGTTATTCTCGTGATTGCTGGTACTCTGTTTGGGCCCCAGCTCTTGTCACATAGCAGCGCTCATCGCTCCGATTCTCCTCCTGCGACACCCGCAGCCACCCTCAATCCCTCGGACGCACCACAAGATACCTATCCTCATCCCCAGCTGACCGAACATGAGAAGATGCGCCTTCTTGCCAGACAGTATGTCTCACAGATGAGTCTGGATGAGGAGCTCGGACAATTGATTATGGTTGAATATAATGATACCTCTTATTCCGCAGATCTGAATACTATGCTAACAGAGATGCACGCAGGCGGCGTCATTATGTACGAGTTTCAGATGCTGACAAAACAGCAGACGACGCAAGATATTGCCAGAATGCAGCAGGTGGCAAAGATTCCTCTTCTTATCTCTACCGATGAGGAGGGCGGACCCTACGTTCATAGATTGAATAACATCTATCCTCCGCGCATGTCGGCAACCGATATTGCAAATACTGGCGATCCCACGGTAGCAGTTCGGGAAGGACATCACGTGGCGCAAGATCTGCTGGCGCTGGGCATTAATGTCAATCTCGCTCCTGATCTCGATATTAATCTCACGAATGGCTATGATCAGGTGACCCGTACGTTTGGCGCTACCTCTAACTCAGTTATTAACTACGCCGGTCCCTATATGAAGGCGATGCAGAGCGATGGGGTGATTGCCTGCATCAAACATTTTCCAGGTCTGGGTGCCGCAACGGTGGATGCACATGCAGCTCTTCCAATCATTAATCGTACAAAGGATGAGATCTATGCGACTGAGTTGGAGCCGTTTAAGCATTTCATCCAATCCACCGATCCCCTGGAGCAGCCTGGCCTGGTTATGCCAACCGATCTCCTGATGCCGGCGATTGATCCAGTCATGCCTGCTGAGCTTTCTCATACCTTTATGACGGATATTCTGCGCAAAGAATTTGGCTATGATGGCGTGGTGCTGACCGATGCCCTCTACATGAAAGGCGTGGAGATCAATGGGAAGGCGATTACGATGCCCGAGGCTGGCGTGATGGCGCTGAATGCAGGCGATGATATGCTACTTGGCCCATCGGGCTCACAAGAGATGCAGGAGATGATCACAGCGCTAAAGAATGCATTGAAGGATGGGACTCTGGCTCAGTCGCGCGTCGATGAGGCTGCTACACGCATTCTAACGCTTAAATTGGAGCGCCATCTGATGCCAGCTGTCCCGCCACAAAATTAAGAGGATGAACCTTTCTGGAGCCGCTCAATAATCTCTTTCAGGCGTCTCGTCTCTGCGGCATGCTGATCGCGAAGCAGGAGCATTTCTTGTGCAAGCTCCTCCTGCATCTTTTCCATGCGATCTTTCATATGCAAAATGGCTTCCACGCCAGCAAGGTTTACACCCAGATCGCGCATGAGACTACGAATCTGCATAACCCGATCAATATCTCGGTCCGAATAGAGTCGCGGACTATGTGGACTACTGCCCTTACGAGCCGGGTTGATAAGACCAAGTCGCTCGTAATGGCGCAGTGTCTGCTCATGTACTTCAGCACGTTGAGCGGCTACGCTGATGATGTACCACGCGCCATCACTTTTCTCTGACATGCAACCCTACTCCTTCCTTTCGCACCAGCTAGACCCTCCCAGCCTCACTACGGAGGCGCCCTAGCTTCTCGAATAAGCTCCGCTCTTCCGCACTCAGATTCATTGGTAGGATGACTTTGGCTCGTGCATAGAGATTCCCGTTGCCCTCTCCACGGAGACGAGGCATCCCTTTTCCAGTCAAGCGAAAAGGGCGGTCGTTCTGTGTCTCGGCAGGAATGGTTAAGAGCAATTTGCGTCCATCAGGGGTCGGGACAGCAACTTCCCCTCCTAACATCGCTGTGACGAGATCAACCTCGACATCAACGGAGAGATCGTCGCCTTTACGCTCAAATTTACCATCGGGCTTGACACTTATCACCAGGAAGAGGTCTCCTCGTGGTCCACCACCAATCCCAGGCTGCCCCTCACCTGCCACGCGAATGCGTGAACCATTATCCACGCCAGCGGGAATCTTGACCTGAATCCGCTTGTTGCGCGGCAATGAACCACTCCCTCCACAGGTCGGACAGGGCTTGTTGCCTACCTCTCCCATTCCTCGACAGGTGGTACAATCCTCGGTCGATTGAATATTAAAGGTCCGTGTCCCTCCCAGATAAGCCTCTTGCAGGGTGACCTCAACTGGCTGATCAAGGTTTTCACCCGCACGCTTGCGCTGATCCGGACGAATTGTACCAGGACGCGCACCTGCAGGGCCAGTACGCCCAAAGAGTGCCTCAAAGAAATCAGAGAAACCCGTTCCACCCGCATCAAAGTCAAACGGATTTGCTCGCCCCCCGGCATATTGCGTCCTGCGGCCAGCCGCCGATGGGCTGGGACCAAACTGCTCCTGCCAGTTGGGGCCAAGCGTATCGTACTTCTGACGCTTCTCAGGGTCCGAGAGCACTTCATACGCTTCGTTGATCTCTTTAAACTTCTCTTCCGCTTTCTTGTCGCCGGGATTTACATCGGGATGGTACTTACGAGCCAGTTTACGAAAGGCTTTTTTGATGTCATCCGCACTAGCCCCACGCGCCAAACCAAGTATTTTATAGTAGTCTTTGTAATCCATATCCCAGCCCTCTTCTGCTGTTACTCAGGCGCATAGGCCCCTTCTTCCTTCTGGGCGTGCTTACTTGTTCCCTACACTAACTTTGACGCGAGCAGGGCGTAGCGTCTCTTCACCCAGGGTATATCCTTTACGAACCTCTTCCAGAATGGTTCCATCTGGCTTGTCGCTATTCTCAATGGCTTCGATGGCTTCATGGAGGTACGGGTTAAAGGTCTCACCAACGCTTGTGACGGGCGTAAGTCCCTCGCCGCGCAGGACTTCGTTCATCTGCCACTGCAACATGCGAAGTGTATGCTGAAGAGCCTGCTTGTCCATCGTGTCCTGGAAGGCCAGGGCGCGCTCAACGTTATCCATGACTTCAAGAAGGTTGTTAAACAAGGCCTTTTTCTGCTGCTGGACACGATCCGAGACGAGCCGTTCCTGACGTTTACGGAAATTATCCCAGTCGGCACGTTCGCGCAGATATTTATTCCAGTTGTCTGTGGCCTCCTTGCGTGCCTGGCCCAATTGAGTTTCCAGTTCAGCTACGCGTGCGTCCTTTGACTCGCTGGTCGCATTCGTGGGCTGTTCGCTGGCGGTCTGCTCGACGTTAGACTTATCCTGCTGCTCTTCTTTCACGATGTTTCACTCCTTGTTGAATGCTGTATCTATCGTTACCAGTGCGGATCTGCAAAGTGTTATTGCAAGACCAGTATAAAACTTGAGTCCCATGGTGTCAAGTTGATAATGAGAAGTGGAGGCAATGTACATTTTTGCGCTATCTCTTGCCATGCCAGGTAGGGCGCCTCTTTCCTCTGATCCCCACTCCGCTCTGTGAGCCCCTCCATGGCTAATGGGCAATGGGAAAACGGGAAAAAATGTTATGGGGGCGACCATAGCGGAGCTTCACGTTTCGGAAGGAGACGCCCTACTTTTCTTGTCATTTATTGCTCTATTTCACGTATAAAATGATGTCAAGTAGGGAAAGCCGCTTGTCTCTTTCCTCTGGTCCCACTCCGCTCTGTGAGCCCCTCCATAACTTAACTTGAAAATAAGTTATGGAGGGGCTCACAGAGCGGAGCTTCACGTTCAGGAAGGAGACGCTCTACTTGTATTGTCATATTACGCTCTATTTCACATATAAAACATTTTAAAGCAGGGAAAGCCGCTTGCCTCTTTCCTCTGTTCCCACTCCACAATGTGAACCCCTCCATGGCTAATGGGAAAGGATGCTATGGTGGGGCTGGAATTGTGGAGCTTCACGTTGTGGAAGGAGACGCCCTACTTTTTTATCATTTATTGATCTGTTTTGAATATAAAATAATGTAAAGTAGGGAAAGTCGCTTGTCTCTTTCCTCTGTTCCCTCTCCGCTCTGTGAGCCCCTCCATAACTGAATTGGAAAACGGGAAATAGGAAAGAATGTTATGGAGGGGCGACCATTGCGGAGCTTCACGTTTCGGAAGGAGACAAGCGACCTTCCCTACTTGTTTTATCATTTATTGATCTATTTTGAATATAAAATAATGCCAAGTAGGGAAAGCCGCTTGTCTCTTTCCTCTGTTCCCACTCCGCTGTGTGAGCCCCTCCATAACTGAATTGGAAAACGGGAAATGGGAAAGAATGTTATGGAGGGGCGACCATGGTGGAGCTTCACGATTAGGAAGGAGACGCCCTACTTGTTTTATTATTTACCACCTGAAAACGTGTATTATGCAATGTCAAGTAGGGCGTCTCTTTCCTCTGTTCCCACTCCGCTGTGTGAGCCCCTCCATGGCTGAATTGGAAAACGGGACATGGGTAATGATGATATGGAGGGGCTGGCATGGCGGAGCTTCACGAAAGTTCTTCCTCTAGCCCGGTCTCGTTCCAGAGGGGGCCTCGCTCGAGCATCAGGGGGCCCATCGGGTCCTCCTGAGAGACTTCGATCCGCTGCCACTTCCACATCTCCAGGACGGCGATAAAGGTAACGATAATGACTATTCTTGAGCTTTCGTCGGCCAGGATCTCAGAGAGGAGGACAGAGGAGCGACTCTGAAGATGAAGCCGGATTGCTGCGATACATTCACTGACCCTCACTTTTCGCGTGGGCATCAGCTCTGTTCCAGCCACGTTCTCTTTTGTCTGGAGCTCTAATAAACGCTGAAAAGCTCTCGCCAGAGACGACGCCTCCATGCCAACTAATGTGGGTGGCGTCCAGGCGAGCTGGGCCTCAATCCCCGCCAGCAGGCCCGAACGAGCATGCGTCTGCAAACCTGACTCCTCATGCTTACGCAACACGTGAGCAATCTCTTTAGTGAGCTTGTATTCAATGAGGTGGCGCTGAAGCTCTTCAGCCATCTCGACGGCTGTATTCATCTCTTCGTTCTCTTCCGCTCTGGGGGCTTGCGGTAAGAGGCTCTGTGACTTAATAAACAGGAGGCGAGCAGCAATGGAGACAAATGACGCCATATTCGCTAGCGGCATCTGCCCATCCTCCAGACCCTGGAGATACGCAACATACTGATCAGTAACCTCCATAAGGGAGATCAGAGTAATCTCCATCTGCCGCTTCTCAATGAGATGTAAGAGGAGATCCAGCGGGCCCTCAAAGACGGGAAGATGGACAATATAGCGTGCCTGTTGCGCTGGCTCTTCGGTGATTGACGCAGCAGGAATCAGAGGTTCTAGCATACCATTATGATACCTCATCTACCTCGTGGAGGATTTGCGCAGGCCCAGAAGGCTGATGGTGAGTGCGAATATAGTGCACAGCTTGCTCTGAAAGTCCCGCCGCACTGGCCAACTCTGCCCCGACCTCAGCATGCCACCAGGCATAACTCAAGGCCCTTTGCCATGAAGGAGTACGCGATGAAAAGTCCTGAGGGACAATGGCGAGATAGCGCAGAAGCCGGGGGGCCAACTTCTTGCCCAACACAATCACTGGACGTGTCCAGAACGGCACGCGGCCTTCAGCCTTCCCAACATCGTGTAATAAAGCCGCCGCGAGAAGATCAGAGTCAGTCTGGCCGCGCGCTTGCAATCCTCTGCATACACGCAGACTATGCTGCTGATCAGCCCGAGACATCGTAAGAAATAAGGGCCATGCCGCCTCTGGAAGCAGCGCTCTCACTACTTCCTGCTCATCAGTTGTCAAAGGCGCTACAAAGCCCAACTGCTGCCGAACCTGATCCAATCGATACTTGATTACCTGTCGCCCAGTCATACATTTCTCGACCATTTTTCCAACCAGGAGGCTTTAGAAACCATAGAAATTTGCGATCGTCTGAAATGGCAGACCAAACATCATAGCCACAACGTTGATGGAGACCCATTGAATATAATAGGCCAGGTTAAAGAGCGGAAACCAGCCCAATCCAACCAGACTCGCAATAAAAGGCACGATAAAGAAGAGGATCAGAATAATAAAGGGGCCATAGACAGCCGAGCGAGCAAACTGTACAGCTTGCTTACTGGGCAATAGTGCATGGACGATCTGATACCCATCCAATGGATGAAATGGAAGCAGGTTTAACAGTGCAATACCAATGTTGACACAGGCAAACACAATGAGAAATTGAAGCACGCGTTCAAAGAAAAAGTTATCATGCAGAATAAAGACCGGCGCAAATAAGCGCGCCAATCCTGCTGTGACCAGGCCAACAACCAGACTAAAAATGGGACCGGCACAGGCCACAATCAGAACGCCTGTATTCGCACCCACCTTCATTTTCCAGGGATCGGGTTTAACGGGCTTGCCCCATCCCATACCAGATAAAGACTGGAAGGCTAACACCACACAGAGCAAAGTGCCCACGGGATCAATATGTACACGTGGATTAAGCGTCTGTCTCCCCTCTAAACGAGGCGTGCGATCTCCAAGCCAGGCCGCCATCTGTGCATGTGCCCATTCATGCAGCGGAATAGCCATAAAAAAGGAGACAATTATCATCAGGGCGACGACTACATTAATACCTGTCCTCATTTGCCTTTACTCAATCCTTTAAGCTAAAAGATCAATCTCCATACCTTCGTATGCCGAGCGCGTCTGCGCAAAACGGCCCCGCGCCTCGGCTTCCATTGCATCTAGCTGATCATCATCATAAGTTGGCTCATGATGGAATAAGATGAGTTCTTTCACATGGGCGGCTGCGGCTGCCTCAATGGCCATCTCTACTGTACAATGACCAAATCCATGCTTGACCTTCTGATAATCCTTCTTCGTATATTGTGCATCGTGAATTAAGACGTCTGCACCTTCCATAAACTCAAGGATCTCACGCTCACAGCCTTCATTCCATTCTACATCAGTAGCATACACTATCCGCTTACCTGCATGCTCGATCCGATAGAGAATCGCCCCATTGGTTGGATGATGGGTCGTAAATCTGGTGCTCACGCGCACTTCCCCGGCCCCCACTATCTCTTTTCGGGGGGGATAGGCGTAGATACCTGGCTCGTCTGAGCCGTTAAGCCAGCTAATACTCTGTTCATCGGTGAGCGTATGGAAAACGCGTTGGGATGGGAGCTTACGGACATCAACTGGAAAATAGGGTGGTGACATGAGGATGGTCATGAGCTCTTCAATACTTCTTGAACCCAGCTGAGGGCCAAAGAGATGCACCTTTGTCTCAGCCGCAAAAAGAGGAGCAAAGAATGGAAACCCCTGAAGATGGTCGCCATGTCCATGGGTAATAAAGAGCGCCAGTTGCATCAGTCCCTGTCCCTGCTGCCTGCGCATCAGCTCTTCGCCCAGTCGAATAATTCCACTCCCGGCATCAAAAATTAATGTATGCTGGCCCGCTTGCACCTCCACACAGGCTGTATTCCCCCCATGGCGCACTGTATGCAGACCCGGAGTAGGATAACTTCCCCGCACGCCCCAAAAACGAATCTGGAACCGCGGATGTTCTACTTCTACCATAACGCTCGTTGCTCCTCGCACAAACCTACGAAAAGGATTAGACGGTCCACCTTATTATAACGTGCAGCGGAAATAATGAAAAGGTTGACTTGTACATGAAACGATTTGCTGAGCTCGGTCGTGATTGTAGTGATTGTAAATACAACAACAATACGTTGGCTTACCACTCTTTATGTTATGTACCGATCTTGAGTTTATTGAATATCATGGACAGACTCTGATTGGGTTGACTTCATCTCATCGTTCTTGATGGCTATCTGCATTATTTATTTGTCTCATTTTGTCTCATTTCTTCTAATAAGGAGCAGTATTCATGACAGCATTGGAAAAGGCGGACGCCCTGAATCATCCGGCAGAGGCAACTGCGAGAGCCGCCCAGGCCGAAGGACGCTCTCTGAAAGAGCTGTTGATAAAGTTTTATCGTGATTGGTCGCTTCATACTACTCAGGCTCTTACGTTTGTGCTGATAACTTCTCTGATTCCGCTGGCTATCCTGCTGCTCGCTTTTGTAAGTAAGGTTATAGGCAACTTAAATCCACAGGCTCAGCGCGAATTAATTGCTCAGGTTCAGCAGGTCCTGCCTCAATCTATCTTCGCAACGACTTCTCAGGATATCGTCAATTCAGCCTTTCATAAACTTCCACAAGCGACCGATCTGCTAACATCCATTGGTCTGGTGACGGCTGTCTTCTTTGGCACTCGCCTCTTTACGCTTTTAGAGGCCTGCTTTGACTTGATCTATCGTGTACCACAGCGCCCTCTGATCCAAAAGAATCTGGTCGCCATGGCTATGCTGGTTGCCTTTATGGTCCTGACACCCATTCTGGTCTTTACCTCGCTGACTCCTGATGCAGTGGCGGTCTTTTTAGCAAAAAATACCCATTATAGCGATCCCGAACTGCTTCATCGCATTGCCGGACATGTCGGAAGCTTACTGGTCTCTTTCTTTCTCTTCGAGATTATCTATGCGTTTGTGCCCAATATCCACCATTCACTGACAGCAAAATTACGCTCAAGCGTGCCGGGCGCTCTTACGGCTGCCGTGGCGCTACAGATTGGTCTGATTTTGTTCCCTCTTTATAGTGAGAATTATACAAGCGGTGTGGTTGGAAAGATTACAGAGGCCCTGATCCTCCTCCTGTTTTTCTATCTGATCTCGTTGGTGACGCTGTTTGGCGCTACCGTTAATGCATACTTTAGTGAGGGCATTCCCCCCACAACCTATGACCTTATCAAACGAGCTAGCCACAATTAAGCAGGCTCTCCATGAGAAAGTTGGCGCAGTTGCTCGCTTGTAGCAACTGCGCCATTGACCTGTTCTGAGGCCCCAAAACATATGCCTTATTCGCTAATCTTGACTGATTCTATGTCATTCTACTTCGCTTGAATGCTTTACGGGCTATTGCGTCTCGAGAACAGGTGCGTTATCATACAAGGTATCTATCTCTTGAAGTAAGGAGGGAACCAGCATATGGCAGGCAGTGGTCAGAAAAAAGTTGTCAAACGAGCTGATGAACGGGTGGTGCCCAGTCTAAAACAATCAGGCTCCCGCGTCAGCAAGGCTGCGGGAGGCCAGAGTTCACGCAATATTCAAAATATGCGTGGCGATCAACGTGGTGCTACGCCGCGCGCTAGCCGTAGTGCTGCCCCTTCTCGCCAGGCTCCACGTCCCAAACAGAGCGCTGGATCAACCAGGAGAAGTCCATCTCCTGGCTCATATCGTCCTGCCTCTTCCATGGCGCCATCGTCGGCTCCCTATCCAAAGGATCTACAATTTATTGCATCGGTACGCCAGAAGTGGAATAATCTACCCGATCATCATCAGCGCCGCATTATAAGTATCTGCCTCTTTGTGTTCTCTCTCTTTCTCTTTGCTTCGTTAACATTCTTAAGTGGTTCTGGAGGTTGGGGAGGAGTGGGGAAATTTTTTGTGGTCTTCCTGGGCTGGGCCGCTTATATCTTTGCCATTGGTCTGATCGCTCTCTCAGTCACGCTCTTCCTTGAAAGCGTTCGACAGGAGCGGCTCGTCCGCTCTACCTTTGTCGGCGGTATTGGATTGATCTGGCTCCTGCTTCTTCTGGAGAGCCGCTTAATCCTTGGATCAATGAAGGCTGGAGTTCTGGCCGAATGGCTTGTTACGCCGATCGGAAGCTGGCCAGCTCCTGTACAACACATGACGATCCTGGGGCTCCTGCTTATCGTCTGTATCTTGACGTTCCGACTGACCTTTAGCCATGTGATGATTATTGTGCATCTCTTTGAACGCTTTACGTCAATTGATGAGTCAAAGATTCTTGGCAATCGACAACCAGCAACTCAGATCTATGAAGATGAGGATGATGAGATGGAGCTTGATCTGGATGATCCTGTGCTTCACAATCCAGATCTTGAGCTAGATGATGATCTCAATCTCAATCAGCGACCACAATATAGCCGCTATGGAGCGGGGATGAGTCGCGCCTCAGCCCTTCCCAATCGACCTTATGTGGCTCCCGAAGCCAAAATCTCTCGCCGCCCACGCCGCACCATTGATCAAGAAGAGGCGATTGGATATGATACCGATATCCACGATGATAGCACGATTGAGTTTGATCCTCAATTTGATGATCCCAATCAACCAGCCTATGATGGTACTAATCAGAGCACGTATATGGATGAAGAGGATGATCCGCTCAATGATATCAATATCCATAAACAGCAGATTAGCCGTGTGCCTCGCGGTGGATTGCGCACTCCCAATCCCATGGCTCTCGATGAACATCTAGATGCTCGCCAGCAGCCCCTACCACTGGATGAAGATGAACGCATGACGCTTCTCTCACCTCAACAGGAGGTTCCTCTGGAGCCGGTCGCCCTCAATCTCCAGCCGGTCGCCAAATCACGAGGAAGCAAACGCTCTGCAACGGCTGGCTCCAATCCAGCTTTACCTACGATTCTCTCTTCCTGGACTCTTCCAAACTTACAGCTTTTGCATAATCCAGAAGCAACCAAAGCACAATTGCTTGGAGACGATACTGATACGTTGGCAAGGATGATCCAGGATACGCTACGAAGCTTCCGCGTAGATGCCGAGGTGCGGAAAGAGGATATTAGCGTTGGACCAACCGTTATCCGTTTTGGAATTCGTCCAACTGGCAAGCCTGAGATGATGAAGGATGAGAAGACGGGGAAGATGGTGCCAGTCCTCGATGCTGCCGGGCAGATTATCTATGAGACACGCACACGTGTCAGTCGGATTATGGCCCTGCAAAACGATCTGGCTCTCGTGCTTGAGTCTAAAACTATCCGTATGGAGGCTCCTGTCCCCGGTCGCCCCTACGTCGGTGTGGAGATTCCCAATAAAAATAGCCGTCTGGTGACGCTCCGCGAGGTCCTGGAGAGCAAAGAATATCAGACTGCTCGCAATAAATCGAAGCTGGCAATGGGGCTGGGTAAGGATGTCGCCGGTCTCGTACGGGTTGGCGACCTTGCTCGCATGCCGCACTTGCTGATCGCTGGTGCAACAGGGGCTGGCAAGTCGGTCTGCATTAATACCATTATTGCCAGTATCCTGGTTCAGGCTACTCCTGACGATGTCCGACTGCTCATGGTCGATCCCAAGATGGTGGAGCTCAATATGTACAATGGGATCCCCCATCTCCTGGCACCAGTGGTCATCGAGGTCGATAAGGTTGTCTCGCTCCTGAAAAATGCTATCAATGAGATGGAGCGCCGCTACCGTCTCTTCTCACAGCTAGGTGTCCGCAATCTCGATAGTTATCGCAAACTACGCCTGGAAAAAATTGGTCAGGGCGATACTTCATTAATCAATCTTCCTGCCATTGTCATCATTATTGATGAGCTGGCCGATCTGATGATGGCCGCGCCTGAAGAGGTTGAGGGCATGATCTGTCGCCTGGCACAGCTGGCACGAGCAACCGGCATCCATCTGGTGGTGGCCACGCAGCGCCCTTCTGTAGATGTAATTACAGGCTTGATTAAAGCGAATATTCCAACCCGCATCTCGTTCATGGTGAGCTCTGCCGTTGATTCGCGCACAATCATTGATATGGGCGGTGCAGAACGCTTACTTGGCCGTGGAGATATGCTCTATCTACCAGCCGATGCGGGGCGTCCTGAGCGCATCCAGGGTGCATTCCTGAGTGATGATGAGGCTCAGGCCCTGGCAGATTTCTGGCGTCAGCAAGCCTCTACACGCCTGGCTGCCGTTGCCGATAACGATCCCGGTGCTGAGACGATTCTGGATAGCCGGTGGGAGCTCAAACAAGAGCATGCCGATGAGGTCGAGCTCGAGGATGATCTGCTGGATAAGGCTGAAGAGGTGGTCCGCGAATATGGCCGCGCCTCGATCTCCCTCTTACAACGCCGCCTGCGCGTTGGCTATTCACGCGCCGCCCGCCTGATCGATCTCCTGGAGAACCATGGCGTGATTGGACAATCGGTCGATGGTGGTCGCGCCCGTGAGGTCTATGACAATCGCGGAGGCAGCCACTATGATCAGGATGATCCCAATCGCTCTTCCCTGGCCGACGAGGCCGATCAGATCCTGGAGGAAGAACGAGCACGCAACGATTTCCTTCGCAAACAGGCTGCCCGCTACCAAAAATACGAGTAAGAGAGGGGCGCTTATGCAATACGATAGATCTGAAAATCCTTTACAGCTCGATAGCCTATCTTCTGATAGATGGCATTCGAGATCGGATTCGCTAAATTCGTAAAGAGATTACATGATTGCCAACCCTGCTCCAAAAGATGCTGGCTCAGGGTGGCCACACAGTTAGCTGCATAGCCCCGACCTCTTAACGCTGGAGGTGTGTAAACCAGGCCAATGCTGATTGTGGTAGACAAAGCACGCGATGTGGCTGCCATGGAGACGGGCTCTTGTTCCGGTGTCTCCCAGATCCAATAATCGCCATGGGTAATTCGGCTGATCATCTGTTTAGAGTCATCTTCAGGTGGCATATCAGGCAGAGCCTCAGCAAAAAAGGCTCTATTCCATTCCAATAGCTGCTTAAAATCTTTTTTTGTTGCCATTCGCAATCTGCCAGGCGCAGGCCGTGGAAAGGCGACTTCGGTGAGCATGAAGAGCCGTTCAGACATATTCTTACTATAGGTGCGACCTGTTAAGCGCTGATAGGTCTCGGCAAAAAAGAGGCTCTCTTCTACATCGCCCAGAACACCAGGAACAGGCCACTGCTCTTCAACGACGCGAGCCACCAGCAACTCCAGGGCTGCATCCACATCCGGTTGGTAAACACCTAAGAGTACGTTAAATGGTGGAGTCACCAGTGCAGAGGCTACGACAGCTCCCTGATCAGCTACTGTAATAAAATAAGCATTCTTCTCCAGCGCTGGTGAGCGCCGAATGTTGAGGGCGATTCCTTGCATCAAGCAATGTTCTACTTCCCGGGCCTCCAAAAGTGGTTGGACTTGTGCAAGATACGCCTGGACGCTCTTGTATGTCTGTACATCCATATTTCAGAATCCTTTCCTGAGCATCTTCAGTTTTTCTTTCCTATGCATCTTCTGCATCTTCGCTTTTTAAAGCACGCTCTTCATCAGCCAGTTCTTTCAAGAGCTTTCGATCAGCCTTGCTACTGAGGTCCAGGCGCGCATAGAGATCGGGCCGTCGATCACGGGTACGTCTGATAGACTCTTTGCGGCGCCAGCGGGCAATGTTCTCGTGATGTCCAGAAAGCAGAATATCCGGGATACGCCAGCCGCGAAATTCAGGCGGGCGCGTATATTGAGGATACTCCAGCAGGTTATGGCTATGCGACTCATCATCAGCCGAGCCCTCAGTTAAGACACCTGGAGTCAGACGGCTCACAGCGTCAACCAGAATCATCGCCGCCAGTTCCCCTCCGGTTAACACATAATCGCCAATTGAGACCTCATGAGTCACAAGATGCTGGCAGACACGCTCGTCAATCCCTTCATAGTGTCCACACAGCAATGTCAGGCGCGGCTCCTGGGCAAACTCACGGGCCATCTGCTGATTAAAGAGCTTTCCCTGCGGGGTCAGATAAATAATCGGCCCTCCCTGATGAACTGCTTCAATCGCACTAAAGATTGGATCAGGTTTCATCACCATGCCCGCGCCACCACCATACGGATAATCATCCACCACATGATGCTTATCGGTCGTAGCATCACGAATATTATGCAGAGCAATGCTCAGCAGGTCCCGCTCCTGAGCCCGCTTCAAGATACTCTCAGTAAACGGTCCCTGAAACATCGCCGGAAACAGCGTAAAAATATCAAAATGCATGCGTCAACTTACCTCTATCAATCGCCGATGGCCTTTTCTCTTCCCAATTATTGTACTATGCCTGAGAAGCGCTCACCAGATCCAGCTGGATCGTCTAAAACAGCGTCAGGCTGCATAAAAAAGATCCGCTATAACACACCAGATAGCATCACTAGCCCCTGGCATTTTAGCCGCTGAAGAGGTAATTTCCATAAAATTACAGGCACGTTTCGTTAATTTTAGAACAAGTCGCACTTGATGGATGTTTAACACTGGAATTATGTGTTACAATAACACCGTTGCCCCCATCAGCAAGTTGTATGCTCGATGGTCGAAAACTTGCATGAAAGCGCGGGGCAAGGGCGAATTCCTCTCCCTAACAACACCGATCTGTACAAAACAACAACCTTTTTTGATAAAATTTGTATGTCCACAGCGGAGTAGTCTGTTATGTCCTGGTCCCAGCCGCCACTGCCAGAGGATTCATACGATCACATGTCCACGTTAATTGGTAGCGCAATTACGTTGCTGCGTGGTGAATCCGGTGTCTTTGCTGTCTCTAATGAGGCTTTCGATCCGCAAAGTAGTGCCGAATATACTCTCTATCATCTTAGCGAAGAGGCATTACCTGCCCTGCTCTCGTATGTTCAGGAAGCGATGCAACCCAATGTACAGCATCCGCTTGTCGTCGAGACACTACCACCAGCCCTGGCAGCCCGCTTTGGCATCGCACAGGAGGCTGCCGAACAACAAGGAGTTGAATGCTGCTCACTGGCCCTCTACGATCAGAATGGCTCGCTGGGTACCTTATACTTCTTACGATTAGCAACCCTGCGCTCATGCTTCGAAGATCATGGAGCCGAATCGGCGGGGACCAGAACCGATGAAACGCTGCTCCACTTTATCGCTCAGTTGACGGCTGGTCTCCGCTTTGCACTGCGCTCACAGGCGCTTGTCAAAGAACAGGGGCGCTTAGCCGCCATCTTTCAACATAGCACAGAAGGGATTCTAACTGTTGATAACGCTTTGAGAATCATTGATTTTAATCCTGCAATGGAACGCCTGACCGGCTGGCGCGAAAATGAGGTGCTGGGTCGCTTCTATTTTAAAGTGCTGCGCCCACAGGATCGACAGGGCAACGATCTACGCTTAGAGGAGTCGCCAATCTTGCAAGCCTTTGCAGGCCAGGAGGTGGTCAATCGTGAGATGGTCATTTGCGCTCGCGATGGACAGCGCTTTACTGTCGCCGTCACAGCCTCCTGCGTACGCAACGCCCGTGGCGAAACAATGAATGGCATTCTCAATGTTCGTGATCTCACCCGCGAACGCCAGCAAGAGGAGCAGCGCTCAACGTTTATCTCAGTGATCTCACATGAGCTACAGACACCCATTGCAATTATTAAGGGGTATGCCTCTACACTTGCACGAACAGACTCGCGGCTGGATGCCAGGGCCCTCCGCCTGCGTCTGGTCGCGATTGAAGAAGAGGCCGACAGACTCAACAAACTGGTCGGAAATCTGCTCTATGCGTCGCGCATTCAAGCCCATGGATTGCAGATGGATATCGCCTCTCTGGACCTGGAACATCTTATTCGTAAGATGATCCGGCGCTTGCACGCCAAAGCGCCAGATGTAGAGGTCTCGCTCTCTTTTCCGCCGCAACTACCAACCGTCATGGCCGACCAGGAGCGCATTGAAGAGGTCATACAGAATCTTCTGGATAATGCCGTGAAATATTCTCCAGGCAAACCTCATATCGATGTCGCCTGCTTTGCGACCGGAGAAGAGGTGATTGTCAGTGTCAGCGATCATGGAATGGGAATCTCTGTCCGCGAACAAGAGCAGATCTTTAATCGCTTCCATCGCGTGGGTGAGCCTCTCGCCCAACCAACGCCTGGAGCAGGTCTGGGGCTCTATATCTGCCGCGCTATCGTTGAGGCACATGGGGGGCGCATCTGGGTGGAAAGCACCCTCCGGCAAGGTTCAACCTTCTTATTTAGTTTACCGCGTGAGGAGAAAGCACAATTACCGATGGTGGTTTTTTGATGATGGAACAGGAAGCATTTGATCAACGAGATATGACTATTCTCATTGTGGACGATGAACCACGCATCCGTGACTTCGTTCGCATGAACCTGGAGCTTGAACACTATCGTGTCATCGAAGCCAGTAATGGGATCGAAGCTCTGGAGCAGCTACGCGAGAGCCTCCCCGATCTGGTCGTCTTAGACGTTATGATGCCAGAGATGGATGGCTTTGAAACGTTAAAGGCCATTCGTGAGGTCTCAACAATACCAGTTATTATGCTCACCGTCCGCCAGACTGAACAGGATCGCATCCGTGGCCTGGATCTCGGAGCCGATGACTATATCGCCAAACCCTTTAGCCCGCGCGAGCTCTTATTGCGGATTCGCGCCTTACTCCGTCGCTCTCTCATGGCTCCCCCTTCTCGTAAAACTGAGATTGTGGTTGACCCTGATCTTAAGATCGACTTTGCTCGCCGTGAGGTGACTGTCCGCGGCCAAAAAGTAGTTTTACGTCCAACTGAATATCGTCTTCTCTATCACCTTGTTAGTAATGCTGGCCGTCTACTGACCCATGAGACTCTTCTCTCCAAGGTATGGGGTCGTGAATATCGGGATGAATCCCACTATCTTCGCCTCTATATCACTTATCTACGCCAGAAACTGGAGAAGGATCCCGCCCATCCTCAGTACATTTTAACCGAACGCGGCGTAGGCTATCGCTTTAAAGAGCTTGGTGAACAAAAAAATGCTGTGTAAACCATACTGGAGAAGGTATAAGTAGAAAGGATCTACATCATGAACAAAAAAGAGAGGGTCGATGCAGCCCTACGCGGTGAGAAGGTTGATCGCGTCCCCGCAAGCCTCTGGGGCCACGACTATGAACGAGAGTGGAGTATTCAAGGCCTCTATGATGCTACTGTCGAGAACTATACGCGCTATGATTGGGATTTTGTCAAGGTCACTCCTCGCTCGAGCTATCTCGTTGAAGGTTGGAAGGCCAGATATGTCCCCTCGGGAAAGAAACATCAGCCACCTACGTTTGAAGACTCTCCCATTCGTGGAGCCTCCGATTGGAAGCGTATCCGCCCCCAGGAGCCGGATCGCGGCGCGTTAGGCGAACAGCTACGAGCTCTCCAATTGATCAATCATACAGTGGGCTACGATGCTTACTTTGTCCAGACGCTCTTCTGCCCTCTGGCCGTTGCGAAGTACCTGGTTGGCGATCACAATGAACCCATTATTCATAGCATTCGAGAGGATCGCTCAGCCCTCCACGCAGCCCTCCGGGTCATCACCGAGACGCTGACCAATTATGCCATTGCCTGCCTGGAACAGGGGGCCAGCGGCATCTTCTATGCCACTAATGGCTGGGCTCGATCGGGACTCCTCACACAGGACCAGTATCGCGAATTCGGTGAACAATATGATCTAGAGTTCCTGGATGCCATCAAGAGCCGCAGCAAGTTCAATATTCTTCATCATTGTGGTCCACATATCTACTTTGATCTGCTCGCTTCCTATCCCGTACAGGCCATCAGCTGGAGCGCAACGCTCGAAGGTAATCCTGATCTGGCAGAAGGCAAACGCCGCTCGGGCAAGGCAGTCATGGGCGGACTCAGCGAACAGACGACCTTAAAGACGGGTTCGCCAGGTCAGGTTCAAGAAGAGGTCCACAAAGCACTGGAAATTACGGAGAAAGAGCACTTCTTCTTAACCGCAGGTTGCGCCATCGCACCGGAGACTCCCAATCGCAACATTGAAGCGATTCGGCGTATGTTATCTTGACACAGGCTGATGCATTCGCTATACTCTCACATAATTCTCTGCATGCTGGAAGAGGTCCCCTCTAGACGCTGCGACTCCGGCTCATAGCAGCTAGTAGCCAGACCATCAAGCGCAAAAATGTTGTATAGTATAGCCAACATATAGAAGAGAAACCAGCACATCATGTCAGGTGGTAGAGGAGAACAAGAGTTGTGGTCCGGCCCATCTCTAAACGACGGGGCCCCGGAACGTGCATCGCCTGTCAGGTGGTATAGAGAGGGTAGATCGCAAGCATATGGAGCGATATCGAACCATGCGCGCTTATTCAGCAGGTGGTGTTGTTTTCCGCCTGGCTCCAATGTGCACTCCTGAGGGCGTTCAAGATACAGCTACATTAGATCCTCAGCCACAAGCGACTATGGATGTGGTGCTCGTTGGCCGTAGCCAGGCTGGGATCTGGTCTTTACCTAAGGGCACTCCTCATCCGGGCGAAACGGTTGAACAGGTGGCAGTGCGCGAGGCTCAGGAAGAAACTGGCTTACAGGTACATCTCATCACGTATATTGGTAGTATCTCTTATTCTTTTGTACGTGAGCAGATCCGCTATCACAAACAGGTACGTCACTTTTTGCTTGAGGCTATTGGAGGCGACACCTCTTTCCATGATCAAGAATATGATCTCGTGGAATGGTTCTCTCTAGCCGAGGCTTATCGCCGCCTGACGTATCAGAACGAAGTGCAGATTCTTTATCAAGCTGAAAACATGCTACAACGCTGGTTAGAATATCGGCAACGAGAAGGGCTAAAATAGCTGTATGCAGAACCAACCGCGGTATTCATTGATGCGCCGTTTCTTCTTTCCTTATAGCGGGGAGGTAGCCCTGACGCGCTCTCAAGGTGTACGCGTGATTATTACCTGGGCGTTGAGTTTCCCACTCGTCTTTTTGCTCGGTGCACTGCTAATTGCGCCTTTTCTCCCCATTGGCTCCCAACAACGGTTCTGGCTGTTGCTGACAGGTGTTACAGGAGGAGAGATTATCCTTTTTGGTGCAATGGCCTGGTTTGTTGTTTTTATCACTAACCAATCTGTGCGATTGCAACAGATACAGAAAGAACAGAAGGCTGCCCAGTCGAGCAGCAACAGCGGAGGTAGGTATGGATCTTAGTGTTGAAGGTAAATCGGAACGCATCCCCCCTGGCTC
The DNA here is from genome assembly GCF_003967535.1 of Tengunoibacter tsumagoiensis. Taxonomy (GTDB): domain Bacteria; phylum Chloroflexota; class Ktedonobacteria; order Ktedonobacterales; family Ktedonobacteraceae; genus Tengunoibacter; species Tengunoibacter tsumagoiensis. Next base: position 315,155 of record NZ_BIFR01000001.1, read on the forward strand.
ACATATCTGCCAGCTTTATAGCAAGGTGGTTGAGATTCCCGGCGTTACGGCACGCTTGATGCGGGTCGGCTTCTCACTCTCGGAGAAGTGTCTCTTTGCCGCAGCTCCAGCCCAGGTGAAGGAGCTCCGTGATGAGTTGGAGAAGCTCCAGGTCGATGTGGATGAGCTGATTGCGTCAGGGCAGCTGGTCCTTTTTGAGGAGCGGGAGGCGTTCCTGGCCAATGGTAAACGCTTTGATCCTTATTTCTTGCTCTCTTCCCATCAGACCTTTATTGCTCAGGCTTTACGTGAAGGTTGGACGGCTGTCCGCATCTCTATCGATATGACCTGGCTTGCAAAAGATCTGGCCACTCCAGAACAGATTCTCAAATATGAGGCAGCGTCCGATGCTGTATTTACGTTTCAAAATGCACCCATTATTGCCCTGATGCACTATGATCACAGCAAACTACTCCCCAGTCTGGTCGTCGAAATGCTCAAGCTCCATCCAATCTCTGTAGTCGGCAAATACATCAAACGCAATCCCTTCTACTTAAACTCAGAACAGTATATGCTCAAGATTCTACGTATCAATAAGGAGAAGGGGAACCCGCCCACTCACGCCTGAGCGCGATTTACGGCTCAGCTGCTAGAACCACGAGCTCGCAGTTCTAGCAGCTGAAAGGATTGTACAGGCTATTGGAACAGGTTGCCAAGATTGATATTTGCCTGTCCACCAGCCTGCGGTGAGCCTTCGGCTGTAGGTGGATGATAGGTCATCGATTGAATTCCAACACGGCCAGGGCCTATAAAGCGGTTCAAAGTGAATGAGGCTCCGGCAATCAGACCACCAATAGCGCCCAGAATGCCTCCACCACGCTGCGAAGAGGCCACGGTGGTTACCTGCATCTGGACCGAGGGATCTTTCCACAGCCAGGCACCCGGCTCGACATCTAGCACCTCTCCTGGAGCAAGCACCTTCTCAAAGACGTTACCATAACCGTGTAAGAGGAGCATCCCTTCGCTCCCCTGTGCCGTAAACTGATCGATAAAGATACCTGTACGACTGAAGAGAATATTTGCTGCTCCCTGGACAAAGGTGAAATTATAATCCACATTTCCAGTTGCGACCAGGAATTGATGCTCACGTACTTCAACCATCTGGCCCGGCTGAAGACGCAATGCGACAATCTGCCCCACTGAATCACGCGAGAAGGAGATGTTTCCTGGCCCTTGCGCCTCGCTGATAAAGATCTGCAGTCCAGCAAAGAAACGTCTGGCGGCTCCACGCATGGATTTAAAGCCAATCTGCACACCTGGATGCTTCCAAAGTAGAATATGATGCTCAAAGTAAATGGGCATCTGATTCCCCAGCATAATATCTACAACTGGCACCAGTTCACCATCAATCGTAATGGTCATATCCGCTACGCGCAACGGTCCCTTAGGGTTATGGAGTTCGGCTTTAGGGACTGCGCTTCCCAACGAGCTGTTGGCATATTCCTCATACTGATTGGGGGGCACATAAGCACCCTGTGGAGGCTGCTGCGCATATGGATTACTCTGCGGGGGCTGTTGTGGTGAACTATAGGGCGCTCCCTGCGGGGGCTGTTGCGGTGAACTGTAGGGCGGTGGCGTCTGCATGGGAGAACCACACACTCCACAAAATTTCACGCCATCGGCAACCTGACTATGACAACGGGGGCAGACCATTGGTAGAAACCTCCTTCAGCAAACAGTGCTTCTTCGATAAGATTCTCTGTTTCATGTGGGGTAATAGTATCAGTATTCTCAACAACTTACAAGCATGGAAGAGCATTCATGCCCAAGTCGCTTTTTGTTCTGTTTAGATAAACGCCTGCTTTATGGAAGGATCAAATATCGCCAGAGGTGAGGTGGAAAGATGGTAAGGGTCTGCTGATGGGCACCTTTCAGGTTTTCACCCATAAATTCTGTCGAGTGTATATTGTATGATAAATGATGTGGTACGCGGACATCATATAATGAATTGCGCCTTTACGGGCGATTTATCGCTTAAACGTGTCGGGCCCATCATTTATGATGGCCGTGGTCACCACTCCGCTCTGTTCCACCCTCATGCAATCCATTGCTTAAACGGGTAAAGAGCCACTATGCATGATAAATGACGTGGTACGCGGACATCATACAATGAATTGCGCCTTTACGGGCGATTTATCGCTTAAACGTGTTGGGCCCATCATTTATGATGGCCGCGGTCACCACTCCGCTCTGTTCCACCCTCATGCAATTCATCGCTTAAACGGGTAAAGAGCCACTATGCATGATAAATGACGTGGTACGCGGCCATCATAAATGATGGGCCCTACCTTCTCGGGCGATAAATCGCCTCTTTGTGTGCGATTTATCGCTTAAACGTGTTGGGCCCATCATTTATGATGGCCGCGGTCACCACTCTAACTGTGTTGCACTCTTCTGATCACCTGTTATTACAAGACAAAGCTATCGGCCAGGGGACTACGTACATTGTTATCGCGCTTGTCACCGCCAATAGATGACTGCCCACCAGTTGAGCGACCATTTTGGTTGCTATAATTATTGGCTGACGAAGGGCTAGGGTTTCCCTGAATCCCCTGTAAGCTCTGCAAAGCAGCCTGGGATTGTGGCGTATTGGGAATACCACCTTCATTGGCGAGTTGAATTGTTTTCCCCTCGATAATCACAGCAATACCGATACCACGGCGCAGATCGGCGAGTTGCCGTCGTAATTCACGGTTCTCCGACTCTAAAGCGTCCATCAATTTTTTCTGCTCAAGTAACATCTGAGCAATACCTTCAAAACCATTGCTAGCATTGCGATCCATAGCGGGCTCCTCCTGCGTACTTCGTGTACCCATCTAAATCTAGATCAAAATCTCCCAACTCAACGCTCGTCCTTTAGACTACTCCGATCCGTCACCCTGTTCTTGCACAGATAAAAGTGGTACTACACGATCCCAGATTTCCGCTGCCACGCTTGCTTTGGACATGAGTGGTAAGTCCTCAATTCTTCCATCAGCATAAAGCAGCAGCACCTTATTGGTCTCAGTGCCAAAGCCACTATCTGAGCGCGAGACATCATTCGCCACTAAAAAATCCAACTGTTTCTGCTGGAGTTTGGTTTGCGCATGAGCGACAAGATGCTCGGTCTCGGCAGCAAAGCCAACGCGGACGAGTCGTTGGCAGGTTGTCTTCTGCGCGGGAGGCGCATTTAGGATCTGGGCTAGCTCCCCTAAGATATCTGGATTCTGGACCAGCTCGATAGAGAACTCTCCCTCTTCACTCTGCCCCCGCCCCTGCGCCCCACTGCTGCGCTTCTTGATTTTCTGTGTCGCTTGTGTAGCAGGTCGAAAGTCAGCCACAGCAGCACTCATAATCAAGACATCCGCGTCAGCAATAAAGCGATGTACGGCATCACGCATTTGCAACGCCGTTTCGACCGGTTGCACCTCCACACCATAAGGATCAGGAAGTGCAACCGGCCCCGTTACTAATATAACGTGCGCCCCCCGATCTCGCGCTTCTTCAGCCAGACTATAGCCCATTTTTCCTGAAGAACGGTTCCCAATGTAGCGCACAGGGTCAATTGGTTCATGAGTACCACCAGCAGTGACGATGACGCGTCTCCCCGCAAGATCGCCACGTCGTCCCAAAACTGTAGCAATTGCCCCCAGAAGGGTCGGAGTATCTGGTAATCGTCCCGGCCCAATTGCACCAGACGCCAGACGCCCAACCTCTGGCTCTACAACAGTTACCCCTCGCTCACGCAATAGAGCAAGGTTAGCCTGTGTCGCAGGATGGGTATACATCTCTTTGTACATGGCAGGAGCCAGAAGGATCGGAGCCCTGGTCGCTAATGCTACAGCGGTTAACATGTTATCAACCATACCATGGGCTAGCTTTGCCAGCGTCTGAGCTGTCGCGGGAACTATCATCAGAAGATCTGCGGCTTCTGCCAGGGCAATATGGTGCTCGGCAGCCTGGCCAGATGGCTCCCACAGGTCGTTGTAGACTGGCCTGTGGCTCATAGTGGAGAAGGTAAGCGGCTGAATAAACTCCTCTGCATGCTCGGTTAAAATAACATCAACTAGCGCCCCGGCCTGCTGCAACTTACTTACCAGGTCAATCGCCTTATATGAGGCTATACCTCCACAGACTCCTACGACGATCCGCCTATTCTGTAACATGCCTTCTCTTCTTGCCCCTTTACCTGGACTATCCAATTTGGAACATTGCTACAATAGCATAGGATGATACTTCGCGACAATATATGTGCCAAGAAGTACCATCTATGCTTGTGTGACGGCGGCTATGCTAAGCTCTGACGTCCTTACGCTTGAGGAACCAGGCAATGGCCAGTCCCTGCGCTACAATCATAACTACCAGGACTCCCCAACAGAGCAACAGGTGGGTGGTTGCCCAGGGCTGATTCGTAAGCAGATTCCCATTGGCGTCCAGGCCCGGGAAAAGGGTTCCTGCATACGAGAAACTATCAACTGCCGATTTGTCCGCGTGCAGGCCAATGGTCGATCCCATTGCAGCCATCGACCAGCGCGCTGCAAAGAAGGCTCCTGGAATCTGCAAGAGCGGCGGATCATTTAAGGAGAAGATGACACCTGCAAAGATGACCTGGGGGATCAGTGGCAATGGGATCAGGCTCATCGCGCGATCATTGTTCGGTACGATGGCTGAGACCAGCAGGCCCGTCATCAGACCAGCAATCGAGGTCAGGGCCAGCGACACATAAATCTCCAGGAAGGTACTCCCAATGATTATCCCGTGAAGCTGATCAAAAGGTGATTTGATGTTGACCATAAACACAAGGATGAAGCTCTGTACCAGGCTGAAGGCTCCCAGGACGGCAATTTTGGAGAAGAGGTAGGGTGCAATACCCAGGTTGACGCTCCGCTCGCGCTTATAAATCGCTGCCTCTTTGACGATCTCACGTGCTCCGTTGATACAACCAAACATTACCGCAGCAAAGGCCATAATAAACAGGGTCTTCTGAGCATTACCACCAGAGCCCCATTCTATCGATTGATTAAAGAGCGCTGCTTTGGTCTTGCCCTGCTGTTGGGCATACGCGTCTCCCTGTGGGCCACTGAGCATTGTAACCACCGATTGACAACTGACCACTGCTATTCTAGATGGTTGATTAGGATCTGGCCCTGCACAGGTGACGATACTGTTTGGTGAAAAGGTTCCACTGGCCGTTAAAAGAAAAAGAATCAATCCAATGACCGGTGCTTGCAGAATCAGGATGGCCAGATTGACTTTGTCGTTTAAGAGCAGCTCCAGATAGCGCATCGAGAGCAGGAAGAACTGTTTCCACGGATTGCCACGCTTTGGTGGCTTGACGGCCTCTGCCTGCTGAATGACATTAGCACGTCCGGCTGGCCCCTGGTTCAACGACTCAACGACGTTACGCAGGTAATCTGGCGACCCTTTGAAACGCTCTTCAGCTTCGACTGGAGCATTCGGATGCTCTTCTGTCGGCTCCAATGCACTATAGATTTCGGCAAAATCGGTCTTGCCGAAATATACTTTGGCATCATTGGGTGGTCCAAAGTATGCCAGACGCCCGCCTTGTGCCAGGAAACAGATGTAATCACAGGCATTAATATTGTTGGTGGCATGTGTTACCAGCACAATTGTATGGCCTTTATCAGCCAGTTTGCGCAGCAGCAACATCATTTTACGGTCCAGACCAGGATCAAGGCCCGAGGTGGGCTCATCCAGGAAGAAGACGCTAGGATTTGCCAGCAGCTCTAAGGCAATCGAGACACGCTTGCGCTGCCCACCAGAAAGTCGGCTGACGAGAAGATTGCGCCGATGCTTCATCTCTACATCGTCCAGTACTTCATCGATCCGCTCTCTGATCTGGTGCTCTGTAAAGTCTTTGGGCAAGCGCAATTTGGCGGCGTAGTAAAGGGCACGCCCAACGGTCAGATCCCGATGGATAATGTCATCCTGAGGCACATAGCCCAGTTGTGTGCTAAAGGCGGCCAGATGCTTGTAATAATCCTGGCCGTTATAAAGGACCGCTCCTCCCTGCGCCGGTCGAAGTCCATTCAATGCGTCCATGAGGGTGGACTTACCTGCACCCGAACCACCTACCAGAGCCACAAATTTACGCGGTGGAATGGCAATCGAGATGTCGTTGATCAGAACGGTATGATTGTTGCCTTCTTTTCTAAGGTGGAGCGCATCGATACGAATGCCATTGCTTTCATCGTGTTGCGTTAATTGCGTTCCTGTATAGGTGAGGGCAAAAGGTCCGATACGAATCTGATCCCCTGGCTTGAGTGTTGCATGGGTGACGCGATGAGCATTCACATACACATGGTTGGTACTATCGTTATCCACAATACGATAACCACCCTGTATCTGTTCTAACCGCGCATGATAGCTTGAGACCTGCGGATGACTTAATACAACGGTATTGTCAGGAGCACGCCCAAGGGTCAGCAGTGGTGCCCCCAATGGAATCGGACGAAGCTCCGGTAGGATCTCTTGTACCTGACCGCTGCCATCGTTATAAGCGAGAGAGACAAAGGTTCCGTTCTGATCGCTGATACGAAAGACATCGCCACGGGTCAGTACTTTGCGAAATGGCTCCTCTCCTCCAATCGAACGCCCCTGGTAGGTCAGACCATTCAGCGTTTTTCCTCGCTTGGGATGAGGATGCACAAGTACCAGCTGGTTTCCTTCGCGCACAAGCTGCACATGAAAGCTTGAGACGGTTGGACGATTTATGACAATGGAATTAGAGGGGTCACGGCCAATATCAAAGATCTGTTGTCCAGGGTAGAGCGGATAGACCTCTTTTTTGTAATCTGTATTGGTGCTGATCTCTAATGATGGAATACCCTGAATCGGTTCATTGATCGTTCCCGCCGCTACGGTCCCTGCCGGTAAAGAGCCTGCAAAATCCGAGCGCTGCGTCGCGAATTCTTTTGGACCCGGTTGCACTGGCATCGGAGTCGAGACCTGGGCTCCAAAGGGCTGTCCGCCTTGCTGCAATGAAGGCTGGGGCATATTGAAGTTCATATGCTGCTGCGGCTGATTCGCTGGCACTGGATAATTTACGGGACCTAGAGGATTGGGGGTTCCCATTCCTGGCGCTGCTTGCGGTGTCGCTACAACATGAGCATCCGCTGGCCGTCCCTGTGGCGGACCCGCACTCCGCTCTGTCGATGGTACTCCTTGCTGGGCACCTCCAGGCTCAATGTAGAACAGAAAGCTGGAACCAGGTCCAATACCTACCGTGTCTCGATCACTTAAAGGGGATTGCTGAACCTCACGTTGATTGATAGTTAAGATATTCTGAGCTGATAATTTCTTAATGCTCCAGTTTCCTGCATTATAAATGATCTGAGCATGCTGACGGGAGACTGAAGGATCAGAGATGATAATATCATTGCCTGGCTCACGTCCAATTGTCGTGATGGGCCTGGTAATTTTATAACTATTACCAGCCCCAGGACCTGTGATTAAACGCACAGTACCAAGCGAGGGAAGTTCGTTTACCACATCCATGAGATGATGCCGTCACCTATCCATTACGCTTTTTAAGGATGATCACAATCTTTGCATGGCAGAGATTGCCTATCATCACCAGATGCGCGGTCAGGCTACGACGGCTCCTCCTTTCCAAATATCCAGAAAAAAACAACAAACCATTACCACTCAACATTTACATACATATAAGTAATGAAAAAAAGTAACAATACTAAAGTTGGATTATTATAGTAGAGTATTCTTCTATTGACAAGCATTCGCTAAAAACCAGACTGAATGTCACCTTGTCTAAAGAGAAGATTACCCATGCTAAAACGCATTTCTAGGCCGCTTTATTAATAATAACGTCGCCAGTACTCACATCTAGTACCAGAGTTGCCTGAGATTGAAAGGCGCTATCAGGATTCAATGGACCACGATAATTTACCGGGCCATTTCCAGCCGGAATGGGGGTATTAAAATCGCTTTTCACTGTTCCTACGTTGGTATTGGCATCAAGCACCACATTTGCATTGCTGGGCAAGGTCACGGTGATACCATATTCGCTCTGTAAGATAAAGTTCGGTGCAGTTGTGGGAGGAATATTGAGAAAGCCGCTAAAGCTTACCTTGCCATGAGCGCTGATCCGTGAGCCATCTGCCAGCACACTATGTTGTACACTGACTGTTCCTATCCCACCTTTGATGTTCATTGTGCCACTCAGGCCATCCAACACAATATTCCCTGATGACTCAACATTAATCTGCATGCTTGGATTATCTGCTGGTAAGATCGATTGTGGGAGTGAAATGCTAATATCTACGGAATTGACGGTGCTGCTGCCGGTGGGAAAGATGGTGTTTACAATCAAGGCTGTTGCAGAACTCGCCGTTGTGGCCACAGGAGTCGCAGTTGGTGTCACATCGCTCGTGCTACCAGTGGCATTGGTTGTGCAACTTAGCGCAGAGGTGGGGGGCTGAACCTGGACGGCCAGCTGGCTAAATTTCTGATCGGCCTCGCTCTGACTGGTTGCATGGACGGTCTTTTTTGTTGTGATTGTCGGCTGCGTCACTTGATTATCGACTTTGAGCGTGACATTGCCGGTTTTATTACAAAGAATAATCTGAGAGAGGGCTGTCAGTGGAATATTTACGTTCTCTTCTTTGGTAAAAGCTTTGCTTACTCCACTGTTACCAAAGCCGGGTACTGGTGGCAGACCCTGACCCTGCGCGCCACGTAATACCACCACAACCACAATTCCAATGGCTAAGATGACAAAAAGAATCCCTAAGGCACAACCGCTTAAAAGCGTTGGCCAGGAACTGCGCTTTTTGCGTCGCTTCCGTGGCACTTCCTCATCTTCTAATACATATGAGCTCGGCGAGCTACGCGGCTGCATACGGCGGTTGGTCTGGAATTCGTCAAAATCGTCATCATACGTGACTTCATCATTAACATAATACTGATCATAGTCTTCGTCATAGCGCCCTGACGATCGAGGACGTTGTGTTTTACTATAGTTGTGTGAACGATCCTGACGTTCTGGCAGGTCACTGTAACTACCCTGACGATCAACGTTCTCTGAGCGGCTACGACGGCGGGGGGGCGGAACCTGACGCTGTGAACGAGGAGGCCCCTGGTAGCCACGTTGTACCGGGCGTTCTAGCTCTCTATCTCGTTCTGATCGCCGCCGAGGAGCTCGGCGCTCTGGCAAGTACTCTTCATCGTCTCTTTTGTTGCCCATGGGCTCTTCTCGCTTTTCCTATCTTTGCTATGCTAATTCTGCCTTTTCTGAGGAAGCGATGCTATCAGCTTGCGCTTTATCTGGCTGATCAACCTTTGAACTTCCTTGTAGAAAGAGGGCTGGCACTACAGCTATTGCACACAAGATACCAGCAGCCAGAAAGATGGCTGTATAAATGTCATGGGCGGCCCCAATCAGGTAATGTGCATACTCAGTAAAGTAGCTCTGGCTTCCCAGGGTGACGCCTTTTGAGGGATGAAATGCCGCAGCCTCGTTCCGAAAACGCCCCAGGCCCCATGAGGTGAGAGCTGCCAGGCCCAGGATCATCCCAACCATACGCAGAACGGTTACAAGCGATGAAGCCAGGCCAAGCTGCTGAGGTTGAGCGGCATTCATTGCAGTAGTGCTAATTGGAGCAATCACCAGCCCCAATCCCAGGCCACCTGAGAGCGTGCTTACAGTAATCTGAACCTGTCCCACATCAACAGGCCAGAGCGACATAAGATAAAAACCAGCTATGGCAGGCACCAGACCCAGCACAGCCGTCCAGCGACAGGTGATTCTCGCACAAAGCCATCCTCCCAACACAGCACCAACGGGAATCATGGCGGTCAACCGCAGTAACGCAACACCACTCTCAATAAGTGGACGATTCAATACGGTGATGAAGAAGATGGGAATATCTACCATGGCAATAATCAGCGCAGCCCCAATCAATAAGCTTACTAAGGAAGCTGCACTAAACATTGGGCGCTTAAACAGCGTGAGATCAATCAGAGGCGTGCGCCCTCGGCGAGTCAGCCAGATCTCAACCAGGACAAAACCAAGGAGCAAGACCACAGACGCAGCAATCAACCATGGATTATTTTGTGCGGTCTCCTGGGTAGTGGCCGTTGCGCTCTGGGGCGTGATCTGTGCGGCCTCCTGGGCCAGACCCAGGCTCATACAGAGAAGGGAAGCGCCAAAGAGTAAGGCTCCCCATAGATCAATCGCACCACGTGGGCGAAGTTCAGTACGCGAAAATGAGCCAGGGATAAAGAAAATAATCAGCACTGCCAGCAAGGCAACAATGGGAAGATTCAGATAAAAAATAGCAGGCCAGCCCCAGATCTGCATAATCAAGGTGCCATATAGCGGTCCCAATACACCTCCGGCCTCTGTAACCATCCCAATCAAACCAAGAATCAAGGCACGCTTCTGATATCCATACAGATCGCCTGCCACCGCCATTGCAATCGGGATCACTGCACCGCCACCTACAGCCTGGATAAAGCGAGCAGCTACCAGCCAGACTAATCCAGGTGAGCTTACGTCAACCCCCACATTCTGCAAAAAGGCTAGATCTTGCAGGTCACCGAGCCACGGAGCGAGTCCACAGAAGAGAGAGCCCAGAGCAAAGATCGTGAGAGAGAGAAGAAAGATGCGCCGTCGTCCATAGAGGTCAGAGACCCTGCCCATCAGAGGCATCACGATCACGTAGCCTAAGAGGTAACCACTCACAATCCAGGCGGCCCGATCCAGATGCGTAGGGGAGATCTTAAGATCGGTAATGACTTGTGGGAGAGCCGTTACTACCACCGTCTGATCCAGTGCCGTTAAGAAAACGGCGGCACAGGCCGCCAGCATCGCTAGAAGCGCCCCATTGCGTTTAAGAGTAAGCCGTTGCATCAGAGATCCTTTCCCAGGATAAGAAAGGCTTGCCTTCAACGTATGTAGCTACCTGCCACAAATTGATGACCAATTTGTGGCAGGTAGTCACATCTGGCAAACCAACGATGGCAGTTTAGACTGGCGCGTTGATCGTTACTGGTTTATTGAAATTGGAGAGCTTAAATGTGCGTGTGGTATTGGTTTTATCGCCACTTACGGCGACTCCAGTGATCTTAATCAGGTAAGGAAGGTTATCAGCTTTCCCAATACAGACCGTTGTAGCAACCGTTGAACCAGCTGGGGTTCCACCACCAGTAATACCTGCAAGGTTCTGCGTTGGCAGCTTTCCATCGATGCTCCAACAATCGGTTCCATCTACATTGCTAGCCGTGGGCGTGCTCGGATTTTGGATCTGACCAATAATCGCAGCTACCCCCGTCTGTGAGTCCGATAGAGCGCGAGGATCAAGAAGATTGGACGTAGGCGTCCAGCCACCGCTCAATGGATCTTTATAGTATTGCTTATCGCCAATGGCAATAATAGTGGTCTGAATGGAGAAGCCAGCGATTAACGCACTGGCATCCGCCTTTAATTTATCAGGCACCAGCACATCGCCGTTGGCTGATTGAATGTTAATTGAGGTTGGGCCCGAACCAGAACCAATATTATCTGTCTTCAAGTTAAAGTGATAAGACGTTACTTTCTGGATGGCCGCCTGTGATTTAGTGATAAGTTCTTGAGCAGATGGGGTTTTTGATCCTGTAGAGGTATCTCCACAGGCTGCTAACACAAAAAGAAGCAAAGCACAACTCATAAATGTTAGTGCCATGCGATTATGTGTAAAGTGAGAATAGTGAGAATATACAGAATGTTTGTGCATAGATAGCTCCTTGTGGGATAGTGATTTGCCCGTCGAGCGTCCTTTTAGGCTCTCATTGTACCATACGAGATAAGAACGTTTTACGGATACGTTTTCGCTCTATCTCTTTCTTTTTCTGATGTCGGTCTGTCAGGCCTGCCATCGATGTTGAGCTCATCTTTCGATGTCGGTCTGTCAGGCTTGCCATCGATGTTGATCACACCCACTTCGCCAGGCCTGCTATCAGTGTTGCGCAAACGCTTTGAGGCTATCTGAATAAACCTCGGCAACCTCGGTCTGTACTGCCTCTAAAATCTTGTCCGCAATATGTTCGGGCGTATCCATTGGACGCGCTCCTATGCCATTCCGAGCTCCAGAAGGTTGCCAGGGACCCTGATTCGCCAGGTGACTGTGGAAATCCGTACTCGTCATTCCAGGGTGGACAAGGCTCACGCGAATATTATCCTTTGCCAGCTCCTGACGAGCAGTCAAAGAGATCGCATTCAGGGCATATTTGGTTGAAGCATACGGTCCCACGCCTGGAAGAACCATTTTTGAGGTGCCTGAGCTAATATTCACAATTACCCCACCTCCCTGTTCTCGCAGATGTGGAATCACCGCTTGCATCGCTCCAATCACGCTCACAACATTGAGTTCAAAGATTGAACGATATTGCTGTAGATCAACCTGTTCAATGGGCACATGCAGACCCTGACCAGCATTGTTGATGAGCACATCGATACGTCCATAATGCTCATACGTTCGCGCTACCATCTGCTTGACAGCCTCTTCCGAACGCATATCCGTGGGAAGCGCCAGGGCCTCTGGTAGCTCAGCAGCTACTTTCTGCAATGTATCAGCCGAACGTGCAGCCAGGGCCAGACGTGCACCTTGCTGAGCGAAGAGGCGGGCCGTAGCCAGACCAATTCCCTCAGAGGCACCAGTAAGCAATACAACTTTTTGCGTAATCTCCATGTTTTTCTCCAATGAACCAATTAGCAACAGACGTAGCCAATGCACTCATTACAGTAGTTGTTTGCAGAAGGGATAGAGAAAGCCGCATCTTGCTGTGGCTATCGTAGGCTGTCGTAAACGCGGGCCCTCTGCCATTTGGTGATTTATCGCCAAATGGCAGAGGGCCCGCATTATAGTATATGCCTATAGAGCAAGGCAAGTTTTGTGTAAAACCTGCCTTCTCATGAAGCAAACACCTGTACGACGACCGCGATCTGTTTGCCATCAATCGCCTGGAAAGAGGGCTAGACCTCCATCACGACAGGAATGATCATAGGACGGCGGCGAGTTTGTTCGTAGAGGAACTCGCTTAACGTATGTTTGATCTTATCCTTTACAAAGGACCAGTCTGAGCCGCTATGTTCTGAGAGACGAGGCTGCATATGCTCAAACGAAGCAAGCACACGCATACGGGCTGCCTCCAAAAGCTCTTCAGCATCGCGCATATACACAAAGCCACGCGAAACAATATCCGGGCCAGCAACTGGCTGGCCAGTCTCTTTATCAATGGTAAGGACGGCCATCAAGATTCCATCTTGCGAAAGAACCTTACGATCGCGCAAGACAATCTGACCAACATCACCAACGCTGAGACCATCCACAAACACATTGCCGGAGGCAATATGTCCGACAAGACCAATGCGATCAGTCGTCAACTCAACGACATCGCCATCTTCAGCAACCACAATATTCTTCTCTGGGATGCCCATTGAGAAGCCCAGCTTGGCGTGCAACACAAGCTGACGATACTCGCCATGAACGGGCATAAAGAACTTTGGTCGAATGAGGCTAAGCATCAGCTTAAGCTCTTCCTGTGCACCGTGTCCAGAGACATGGACATTAGAAATGCCCTGATAGAAGACTTCAGCTCCCTGCCGGAACAGCCGATTGATGGTGCGATGCACCGACTTCTCATTTCCTGGCACTGGCGTTGCTGAAAGAATCACCGTATCACCTGGCTGAATACTGACCAGACGATGATCCTGATTTGCAATGCGCGTCAGAGCCGAGGTTGGTTCTCCCTGGCTACCAGTACAGATGATCACAACCTGATCGGGATGGAACTTATTGATATCCTCAACGCGGATCAACATCCCTTTTGGCATCGTCAGATAGCCCAGTTCAATCGCCATCTGGACATTATTCTGCATACTACGGCCCACCAGAGCGATAAAACGCTCATAACGGATCGCGGTATCTACCACCTGCTGAACACGAGAGATCAGCGAAGCAAACGTTGCCAGCAGAATACGGCCTGGCGCATTAGCAAAGATTTTATCAAGCGAATCGTTAATGACGCGCTCAGAGGGAGTATACCCTGGCGATTCGACGCGTGTGCTATCACCCATCATCACCAGCACACCCTCATTACCGATCTTACCAAGCACGCCCAGATCAGCAGGCTTCCCATCAACCGGTGTGTAGTCAAACTTATAATCGCCAGTATGAACAACCGCTCCTATAGGAGTGTGAATAACCACACCGACAGCATCGGGAATGCTATGATTGACCCGGAAGAACTCTGCAAAACAGCTCCCCAACTCCACCTGATCGCCAGGAGCAATAACCGTGACGCTCGTTTTATCGAGGAGTCGATGCTCTTTGAGCTTGACATTGATCAGGCCATGGGTTAGTAAGGTGGCATACATGGGGGGGAAATCCAGCATAGGTAGGATATAAGGGAGACCGCCAACGTGATCTTCATGCCCGTGTGTAATCAGAATACCTCGAATACGATCCTTCTTGTCAAGAAGATAGCTCGCATCGGGAATGACCAGGTCAACCCCAAACATTTCCTCATCTGGAAACATCACGCCAACATCTATGATGATGATATCATCACCATATTCAACGACCATCATATTCTTTCCAACTTCCCCCAGGCCACCTAGTGGGACAAGTCGAATTTTTCCTGTTGTCAAAGTATAAAAAACCTCCTAAACCACACAAAAGCGCGGCATTACATTATAAAACGGGTAGTGCATTTATCTCCACTCCTGCCTCTACCACAGGAGTAAAAGCCAAAATAAGTTATATGAGTCCATTTAAATTGTACCACACGGTGGGGCGAAGCACAAGCAACCGCCTGTTTGTAGTATGCAAAATCGCTCCAAATCGTTTCAAATTGTACAGTTTATACACCACTTTTGTCTGATTCATCGCAAAAACTTTTATTTAGTGGAATACAAATTTGCTAGTCTATGTTTAACTAACTGTAGATCATCTGCTATAAATGTCGATAATTTCTTTATCGTCAAAGTGCCAAAAAAGGTAACTCGTTAGAGAGCAATGCTAGCTGGTCTCCTTAAAGATAGCACCAGAAAATAAAAATCTCAAGTAGCTGCCCTTACATTTATTACATTCAGCCGTTGATTGGACCCTATGGCAATCATAGGGGACCGATCAACGGCTGAGTTTGGACCCTGTCCATTTATCAGGAAAACATTAATTATGTTGACTGCTACTTAAGGGGTGCCGGGCTTTATTGCTGAGGATAGTTGGGAGTCTGAGCTGGATAATTGTTGCTATTGGCAGGAGTTGTCGGGCCGGCAAAGATGTAAACCAGCATGGTTACTCCAGAGAAAACAATCAAGAGAATAAACCAGATCCATTGACCGAGCTGAGCAGTTTTAACCAGAGCTCCAATCCAGGCTACAGCTATTGGGATACTTCCAATAATAGTCAAGGCTAAACCAGCCAGAAATAAACCAGCATTATTGGGGGTTGTCACTGTACCGCCAGAGTTAAGAGTCGTTGTTGTTGTGCCTTGAGCGGCTCCAACTCCAATCAAAACGACGCCAATAATAATAATAACTAATCCAATCAGATAAAGATTACGACTCAACGACCTTGACATGATTCCTCCTTGAAGATATACCACTCATCCAGAATAGTAAGAATACTTATAAATGGACTCCATATGAGAAGACTACTATTCTGCGGTATACTCATATATATTAACGCATAACCTCTTTATTGGTATCAATCTATTAAGCGGATTTACAAAATCTTAGGCGCTCTTGCTGCTATCGATCTCAATAGTAGGATCATCTTGCTATGGCGATATATCGTCACAAGGGAGATCTGAAAAGATGTTTTTTTTGAAGCAATTCGGATAGAGGGATAAGGAAAGCATTAATGCTAGAAGGGGTTTTTCAGAGCAAATTAAGAAAAAAAGCGTTGAGGAGCATGGTTTAGCCTCCTCAACGCTGCGAGATTTAGAAGATGTGCAGTTGGCGTAAGACAGCAAACAGGATTAATAACACGATAATGACAACTACGCCGAGAATAAAATAGAGATTACGACGGCCAAGGGAGAACTTACCGCCATTTGGCAGCGATTTTCGTAGCTCTGCACGACGCTCTTCCAGACGTTGCTTACGGCGCTCGATCTGCTTCTTGCGCTTCATCTGAGCTGACTCAACCTGCTGATCTTCCCCACCGTTAAGGGCCTGCATGCGACGGCGCATCAGACGATTTGCAGCCTCTTCCTGCTGCTGCTGCGGGTTATTAGTCCCCGAAAATTCACGTATCTGCGTCGATTTCGCTCCGGCAACAGCGGTGCCTCCGATCTGAGGTCGCGTGGACTTCCCTTTCTTTTTGCTACCAGCTTTTGCAGGAAGTTCGACTGGCGCTGAAGATGCAACCGTCTGGTTCGCATTCGCGGCTGCGCTAGCCTGCATCTGCTTCTTCCCCTGGGGTGTGTTCACTTTCGTCATAGAAAACCTCTTTCTTCAACTTCAATTGTCAGGCTAGCACGCTGAGTCCCCGGATAATCTCGCTCTCCAGCCTCTGATGGACTCCACTGTTGTATTCCTTGTAGCTGCATTACTCTTTAGCGTATTTCAAGAGTATTTCAAGCTAGAGCATCGCAATCTCATCGTTAGAGGTGCTCGCGGTGCTCTCTAGCTTCTGCTCTGGCGCTGCATCGGCAAGAAGAGAGAGCCAACCTTTCTCTGCATCGACTTCAAAACCATACTCTACGCCTAGATCACGACGGATATATGGTACAAGGTGACCAGCTAAGAGCCTCTGCTGCTTAATTGCCTGTAGATTCGCCTGCGCCTGTTTAGCAAGAAGATCACGGCTCACCAATGGGTCGCCCAGAAGACTATGCAAGCGTGCCCAGTGAGAAGACAGGTCCTCGCGCATCCGCGTAAGCTCCGCAGTTGGATCGGTCCTCCCCATGACATCAACGATGTTAAACAGTGTTTCCTCGTTCACCAATCCCAGGTGTTCGGCCATCAGCAATAGGCGCAGCCCTTTAGCCATAGCTGGCTGAAGGAGAACTACATTGAGCTCTGCATCATCCCTCATCCCTCGATTATTGAGATTGGCTGAACCCAGCGTCAACCATTGATCATCCACGATCGCGACCTTCGCATGTACATAAATAGGACGATAGTATGTATCATTCTGTCTCTGTAACGAGGATGCCAATGTATACACTTGCAGTGTACCAGAATCGACCGCATCCGGCACTAGTTCGCAGAGGTAGCGCAGGCCATCGTCCGAAAATTCGCGCCCAACGTTTGGATGATCGGGCAATATCAATGTAACAACTACCCCACGGCGCAGAGCTTCTGCCAAAGATTGAAAGAACGCTTCCATATATGTGGTCTCTAATCCCAGCAAAGGCGTATCCAGACCAAGATAGGTACGACGCCAGAAATACTGGTTCTCGAGATAAATTGAATGCTGTGCCTGCGCAAAGGCTTTTTGATAGGCTTCCAGGATGGTCGCTATTCCATCGGGTGGTGTAAAGGCATAGGTCTGTGCAGGAATAGTGCGCACGATCTGTGTGGGAATGCGCTCTGTCTCCATTGGCCGCTGCACAATATCTGCGGTCAGATCCGCAAAAAGTGGCAGATCAAGCTGCTTGCGCTCTACAACATCATTCCAGCGCTGCCGAAAGTTCTGTTTCACGTCTGCAACGGCTGATCCCTCAAAAAAGAGATGAACGTCATGCCATCCATGGGCGATCTCGCCATTTTTGCGGCGGCGCAGTATATTATCAGAGAGATGCCCTTTGGTATCCCACCGATCATATTCGCCATCACCTTCAGACATCATGTCAATCCCACCAACGAAGGCATAGCGATCATCAACCACAATGGTCTTCTGATGCAGGCTCGCAATCGGATGGCTTAATGTCAGGTGGCTATCATCACGAAGACAGCGGACGCCGATCTGCTCCAACTGCTCATGGATCTGTTTGGGGCCTGTAGCAAAGGGCCAGCTGAGAGCGTCCCATAACAGGACGGAGACCTCTACGCCTTTAGAGATTGCATAGCGGAGCACATTTAAGACGCTCAGCTCTTCGCACTCGAACCAGAAGCGCAGATCTTCATCAGAGAGATTGCGGCTACGTAGCCACTTCAGAAGATCCTGTTGGGCTGGCGACCCATCCGGTCCCGCTCGATGGTGCATCCCACGTACCAGCAAGAGCTCGGGGGTCATGCCCCAGGCCGCAATACAGATACTTTGTCGAGCACTGACAAACCGCTGACACATCTCTAACATTGTCATCCGCCCATCAATCAAAAAGGCGGCTCGCGATGTATCCCTGACCGAGAAGTCGGACTGCGCCATCCAGGAAGAGGGGGAAAGATCCTTCTCATTCTGCATAAATTCGTTAATCCTCAAACGTATCCAATAAAGTGCGGGCGATTTTTTCTGCCTCTTCTTTATCATCAGGAGAAAGCACACCATCAATAACCAATCCTAGCAGATGATCCTTGACGGGCCGCAACCAGGGTCCAGGTCCACGTTCAAACAAAGCCATCAGTTCATTACCATCTAGAGGGCTCTTCAATGGCACGCGTTCGGCCTCTTCCTTAAGCCGCTGGCAGCGCTCTCCTAGCTCAGAGACGCGTGCGGTCGCCCGATTGACTTTATCTGCCCTATAGCTTGTAATATCAGCGCGTGAAAGATCTAGCAGCTCTGGAAAGGCCTCACCACAATCCAACATTAATCGCCGGACAGCGCCATCGGTCCAATCAGAAGTATAGGCGTTGGCCCGCATATGGAGTTTGACCAGCCGGGAGACGGTATCAATAAACTCACGATCAAAGTGCAGCCGCTTTAAAATATCACGAGCCATATAGGCTCCTACATCTTCATGGCCAAAGAAGTGCACTTTATTATCTTCAACGCTCTTTGTACGTGGCTTAGCAATATCATGCAACAGGGCAGCCCAACGGGTGACAAGACGTGGAGTAGAGCGCTCAACAACCCGTAAAACATGAGCATACACATCTTTAGTCGAGACTGAACGTGGTATCGGCTGCTGAGTTACTCCTCGTAGCTCGTTGACCTCAGGAATAATCCATTCCATCAGGCCTAGCTCAACCAGCAGATCCAGCCCCTTCGCAGGATGATCCGACAGCAGAAGCTTATTCATCTCATCACGAATTCGTTCACGGCTAATCTTCTGGAGCTTGGCCGCCTGACGCGCAATGGCTTGCTGCGTCTGACTCTCAAGCGTGAAATTGAGCTGTGCCGCAAAACGGACTGCCCGTAAGAGGCGCAGAGGGTCCTCATCAAATCGCTTGTCAGGCTCATCGCCAACGGCACGAATGATCTGGCGCTCGAGATCCTGCTGGCCTTGAAAGAGATCAATTATCTCGCCGGTCAACGGATTGCGGGCCAGAGCGTTGATGGTAAAGTCGCGCCTGCTCAGGTCCTCCTCCAGTTTTGTCCCAAAACACACCTCCGGCTTGCGCGATTCGGGATTATAACGCTCGCTACGAAAGGTCGTAATCTCAATAATACTTAGCGTGCTCTTGTCCGTTTCAGTGGCCGTGTCATAATGCAGGCGCACAGTGCCAAAACGCTCGCCCACCAGGACAATCGCAGATGGTCTGGTTGGAGCGACCAGACGCTTGATCTCGTCGGGATGTGCATCGGTGGCCATGTCAGCATCACTTGAGTGTTCGCGATGCAGCAACACGTCCCGCACAGTGCCACCGACCATATAAAGTTGTTTCTGCTGAGCATGAAAAATTTCAGCTAGCATTATGATGATGTCAAGCATGCTAAAATCTGCACATCCACTGTTATAGGATTTACATTAGGGTTTGAATGGTTTACAGCCCGCATAAAAAGGCCTGTCAGGCGTACTATTAAGCCGGGCATCGCTGGTCTCAATCTTATGATGGGACTATTGTATCATGTCGGGGTGTTTCTTTAAAGCAGGTAGGATGATCGCCCAGATATCCACTATGTGCTCTCTCATCCTCTCTTGCGTATGTATTCGCCTCGATTGGATGAGAGAGCACACATCTGGTAGGGCTCTCTGAGGAAGATCTTATGCATACGGCAGCTCGCCTCTATGCACCTGGCCTCTATGCACTTGAAGGAATGGCACTGATCGTTGTGGTGCTTCCAAGCTCTTCGTCATCAACTTCAAAGAGAGGATGTTCCATAAACCAGCTCTGACAATCAAAGGGATCTTCACCTGGCTCTGGCCTGAGGCGTATATAGTTGCCATCAGCCAGCAGTTCATGGGAATTGGTTGTGTCTGAAAGAACTGGTTGGAGAACCTGCTCATACAGCTCTGAACGCAGCGTCTGAGATTCGATAGGAAACAGCACTTCAACGCGCGTATTGAGGTTGCGCTGCATCATGTCAGCACTCCCCAGATAGAGCTCCTCTCGGGCATGATTTCCAAAGTAGTAGATCCGGCTATGCTCAAGAAAACGACCTACAATACTGCGCACACGAATATGATCGCTTACTCCACGTACCCCTGGCCTCAGACAGCAGATGCCTCGAATAATCAGATCAATCTCGACTCCAGCTTGCGAGGCTCGATAGAGAGCATGCACGATCTCAGGATCGGTAAGTGAGTTCATTTTAAAAATGATGCGACCATCCCCATGCTCTATATGCAGGTCAATCTCGCGCTGAATCCGCTCCAAAATTCCTTTACGCAGTCCCACCGGAGCTACCAGCAGTTTACGGTAAGAGCTCTGCCTCGAATAACCTGTTAATGAATTAAATAGCGCAGTCACATCCATCCCAATATCGTTACGACAGGTGAAGAGACAGAGATCCTCATAGATTTTTGCGGTCGAGGCGTTGTAGTTGCCAGTCCCCAGATGGACATAACGCCGCAGACCCTGCTCCTCACGACGCACAACAAGCGCAACCTTGGCGTGCGTTTTGAGTCCCACCAGACCATAGACAACGTGCACACCAGCTTTTTCTAGCTCTCGCGCCCAGACAATGTTATTCTCCTCATCAAAACGGGCCTTCAGCTCAACTAAAACTGCTACCTGCTTCCCATTTTCCGCCGCCTGCAAGAGAGCATTCACAACTGGCGCGTTCGAACCAACACGATAGAGCGTCTGCTTAATCGCTAAAACCTGAGGATCGTTGGCAGCCGTACGAATAAAATCGACGACGCTGTTAAAACTATCATAGGGATGATGAAGCACAATATCGTATTTTTGAATTGCTTTAAAGAGATTCTCTCGCTCACGAATAATGGAAGGCGTACGTGGGGTGAAAGGGGGATCTTTCAATTCAGGTATAGGTAGCTTTACCAGCTCTGCCAATCCGTCCATTCCCAATGGCCCATCGATCACCTCGAGGTCATCAGAGGTAATCTCCAGGTTGTCCAGTAAGAGGCTGCGAATTCGTGGGGGCATCGATGGATTAACGGCCAGGTCAACTACCGCTCCAAACCGTCTCTCTCTCACCTCTTGCTCAATATATTCAAGAAGATCTGAGGCATCATCCTCCTGGAGCTCAATATCTGCATCCCTTAACACACGGAAGGGGTAGGATTCCCAGATCTCAAAGCCAGGGAAGAGCTGGTTCAGATTGGCCGCAATAACCTGTTCAATCCACACAAATGCTCGGGACTGCACAGATGGCACTGGCAACAAACGCGGCAGAACAGGGGGGACTTTGAGCCGCGCAAAGAATTCATTATGCGTCGCATCCGTAATGACAACGGCGAGGTTCAAGCTCCGATTAGAGATATGAGGAAAAGGATGTCCAGTATCGACAGCTAAGGGTGTTAAGACCGGAAAAATATCCTGCTCAAAATATTCACGCAGAGCATCTCGTTGTTGCTTATCAAGCTGTTCGTAATCCAATATATGGATGTGCTGTTCAGCCAGCAGGGGAAGCAGTTCGTTACGCCAGTACTGACGCACCTCTTGTATGATAGGCGAGAGCCTCTGCCGAACAGCCTTTAACTGCTGCTGAGCCGTCTGTCCATCTGGACTACGCCGGGTAATGCGCGAAGCTACCTGATCCTTTAAACCAGCCAGACGAATCATCATAAACTCATCCAGGTTTGTCTCAAAGATAGAGATAAATTTTACACGCTCTAATAAAGGGTGGCGGCTATCCTTTGCCTCCTCAAATACCCGACGATTAAACTCAATCCAGCTCAGCTCTCGATTGATATACAGATCCGGACGCTCGACCGCTGATGTCGAAGCTTTGGCTACTATGTTCTGATCCATCGAATAAATCTCCCAATCTCTCTACCCTGACCTTATTCTAACATCTATTTATATAACGGAGCAAACGACCGCGAAGCACCGCCATCCAATTCTCGTCGATGTTACCAGTCCCCCTGTAGAGAATGTGAGAGTCACGTCTGTCGTCAAGCTCAAGATGTTTCTATGTCCATTCTACATTGAGAAGGCCTCGAGAAGGCCTCTAGCCTCTATGAGGAGAACGATAGAGCATCTCTCCAGCATGCTCAACCAATAAAATGCCCTCTTGTTCGCGCCCGACCCACTCTTCTGGATGCAGAGTGCGATAATCACAGTAGCCTAGCTGAATACGGCGACAGCGCTCTTCTGGAATGCCAGTAGCAAGCGTGACCTGAATCCGTGGAACTTCTCTGCCGCTTTCAAGATAATATTCACCAGCCCCCTTCACATGGGTGCTGTGTGCCAGGATGCTCCCTGGTACATCTTTAAAACGCTCCCATTGCTTGAGAAAATAGTCGCGAACATGGTACCCAATCTGGTCAATAAGTTTTCCATGGGTATAAGAGACCTCTGTGATATGGGGTGCGTAAATGATTACTTCCCCACCATCGGCGATCACTGGCTCAGTCTTATACATAGCCTTGGCAGCAGTCCACAGATCGTCGTACATAAGAGAGGGCATAGAGAGGACACGCGTGTACCGCTGCGGCAGATGCACTATATTCAATTGCGCAGACAGCGCAGCAGCCGCCTGAAAGGCCTCACGATAGTCGCCGCTATACATTCCATGCAAGCTCTGTCCCTGCATCACCAGGGTAAGACAGAGGAGTGGGCGCGGCAATAATTCGGCGGCCCGATGAATAACACGACGCACAAGCGTGTCCTGCACGCCAATCGTCGCCATACTGGTCATACAGGCACCCAGCCAATGCGTAAAATTGATGATGTCAGGGCCTGCAATACCTGGAAACAGATACTTGGCACCACCCGAAAAGCCTGCAACCTCATGGGGAAAGACCGGACCACAGATTACTATCTGATCATAGTCCAGAATCAAGCGATTCAGCGTCACGGCAACATCTTGAGAAAAGAGCCCGTCTGTCAAAAGAGCAATCTCCTGGCCCGAGATCGTACCAATAGGTACAAGTGCGGTTGGATCAGACCAGTGGTGATTAAAAATCTGTACATCAGGATAATAGTGCCGACGTTCAGCCGCCGACAGACCGACTAATCTATCAATCGCCTCTTCTGTCATTGGCGGATGCGTCCCTAAAGCAATCAGATAATCCAGACGCGCCACTGAGTCCCTCAGTTGCTCGCACAGAAGTCGAAACAGCAGTGGGATAGGCGCAGTACGTGTGCTATCAGGGATAATCACTAATACGCGCTTTCCCACCAGAGGGAGATCAGCAAATGTCTGAGCTATAATCTGTTGCACAGCCTCGGACGACAATGTCTCAGCTACAGTACCATGTCCAATGGGCATAATAGAACTACCTTGTCTTTAACATAGAACATTCTTATCAGGAGCCTCTATTCAGGCTGATCGCGGCGCGCACGTGCCATAATAAATACCCATATCGGCACCACAATAACCACAATCAGACCCGTTAGAGCAGTAATCACCCCGGCGGGCGATGTAATATCAATCATCTTTTTATCCTTTCGATCTGTAACGATACTGCTATTCTAACAGATCCTCATAAACGAAGAGAAGATCTCCCCTCGAGCAGGCCGCTGGCCATGATCTTCTCCAGGGATGGTGGCTGCCATCTTTAGATGGAAGCGTGTACTGGTACAAATAAGGCCAGACTGGCCGTAAAACCATGTAAAAATGGGCGCTTACCAACAGGTCCAATCTCACCATTACAGAACAATCCAGCTAGAGGCAAGGGGCCCAGCAGATCTTCAACCAGTTCGGCATCATGATTAGGGGCGGAAAACATGCTCATACCACGACCATTACAGGTACAGAGCAGGCCAGCCAATGGCTGAATCTGACCTAATTCCTGTCGAGCCTGTGTTAAGAGAGTGCGGAGATCCATATCAGCGGTCGCCGCATCTCGCATCTGAAATTGTAGCGTCTGCCCCACGCGTGGAAGAGCGCCAATTGCCAACGCACCTGTCCGCTTCTCAACCCCCAGCAACTGCCGAATAAGAAAACTACCACGCGTAAATGTATCTTGATATTCATCGGCAGCCAGCCCTACCAGCAGGTTCCGTTGCACACGGCGCTGTAAAGTTGGACTAAGGCTTTCAAACGTATCAATGAGAAGATCATACGCAGGTCGATTGGAGATAGTTGCAATCAGTCCATTGTCCTGAATCTTGGTAATCGTCCAGGCCTCACCAATGGGCTCACAGCCCTGTGAGACCAGGGGCAGAATACTATACGTCCCCCCCAATGCCAGCGCCACGCCACCCTCATCATAGACTTCGTCATTTAGAAAGACATAGGTGCGGCGATCCTCACTATCGCCCGAAGCAAGACCACCCAGCATCTGTTTGCCTGGATAGGCTTTCCCCATTCTCTCAATAAGACGCTCACAGTCCATCTGAAATGGATCAGCAAAAAGTAACCAGGAATTCACTTCCTCAGGCGGACAGGCCAGCGCAGTTCGCCAATCGTTGGGAGTTGTGAGATCCTCTACCATCTCTTGCGTCAGCCGGACTGGCTTCAGGGTCGCTCCTGGTAGCGTGAGTGCCAGGAGCGAGAGCGCTGGTAGATCTTCTAACTCTTGATCATCACCAATCACACCCTGACCAGAACAACCAAGTAGCAGGGGTGAACCCAACGTCTCACGCACCCGGCGCAAGATCTGCGAAAAGTGCGGTGTATATTCATAATTTGCGAACAGAAAGACCAGATCAGCGCTTTGCGTCCCCAATTGATCGAGCACCTGTTGTAGCGCCTGTTCCCAATCTTCATCGATAGCAATCGCCCCTGTTGCAAAGGGAGTGCGGTGGTCCATATGTCCTCTTCAGTAACCAGGTTGACCCGGAAAATTAGCAGCAAAAAATCGTGCTCTAAAAGTATCGCATACTGTACAGAAGGACGCAATCACAACCACATGCAATCCCAGAAGCTGACCTCTTCTTACTGCGTCAATTCGCAAAAGAGGTTGATATCCTGGCGAATAATGTCCAGACTCGCTGTCCAGAAGGCTTCTGAATAGAGATCTATCTCAAAACGCGCTGCTAACGTGGCAGCATCGGCCAGACCAGTTGAAGAGAGCAGGTCGTCGTAGCTCTGTTTAAAGTACTCTGGATCTTGTTGATAACGAGCATAAAGGCCGAGACCAAAGAGCAGACCAAACATATAAGGATAGTTATAAAAGGAAAGGCCTGTACTATAATAATGTCCTTTAACAGCCCACATGTATGGATGCAGATAGGATTGGTCGAGCCCATCACCATACGTCTCAGACTGCGCTTCGAGCATTAATGTATTGAGCTCCTCTATAGAGAGCTCTCGGCGCTGACGCCTCTCAAATGAACGCTGCTCAAACAGAAAACGGCTACAAATATCTACCACAACCTGACAGGAGCCCTGCAATGAGGCCTCAAGGATGGTGATCTGCTCTTCTCTGCTGGCATTACGCAAAGCAGCTTGCTGGATAATTGTTTCACAAAAGATGCTGGCTGTCTCCGCTAGAGTCTTGGGTAACGAGCGTTGCAGAGAAGTGCGCGAGGCCAGATTAAGGTTATGGTATCCATGGCCTAGCTCATGAGCCAGTGTGCTTACTTCACCAAAGGTAGACTTAAAATTTGCAAATATGCGCGATTCTTCGCCACGTAAAGAGGTGCAGTAGGCACCGTCGCGTTTACCAGGTCGGGGCTCGGCATCAATCCATTGCTCACGGAAAGCACGCTGCGCAAAATCTGCCAGACGCGAGGAATACGTGCTAAATTGGGTAATAATAAAGGTCTCTGCCTCCTCAAAGCTCCAGGCTCTCTGTTGCGTGCCCAATGGGGCAAAGAGATCATACCAGGCCAGTTGGGGTAGCTGTAACGTATGCGCTTTGGCGCGTAGATAACGCCGAAAATCAGGAAAGGCTGCGCGGGCAGCGTTCAACATGGCGTTCAAAATACCCTGGTCAATGCTATTGGCAAAGAGAGAGGCTTCTAATGGAGAGGCCCACTTCCTCCGCTGTGAGATCGTGTTGACTTCTCCTTTGATGCTGTTATAAGCAGCAGCTAATGGTAAAGCGATCTGTCTCCATCCCTCCAGTTCAGCATCATAAGCAAGCTTGCGTATCTCTCGGTCGGGATCTGACGCGAAATTACGAATAGCACTCATCGGTAGCGACCGCATTTCATTCTGTACAGATAGAGTAACAAGCAATTGTGATGTAAGGTTGGTATGAAGCTTTGACCAGGCAGAGCCAGCGCTAACGTTGAGCTCGGCCGCGAGATCCTCTTCCACAGGCGACATCAAATGGGATGACTGTTCTTTGGTTTTACGCAAACTATAAGCATGGGCTTGAACCAGCGCAGAATGGCGCAATAATTCTTCTTCATCCAGTGAACCAATCCAGGCAGTAAAGCGCGTACCTAACTGTGCCAGGAGCACTTGCACTGGCTTGAGTTCGCTCATGCTCGCTTGCGCCAGATCATTGTACGAATCTGTGCTCACCAGACAGCTCACATAGGCAAAGATAGTCCTGGCCTGTTCAAGGACGTTGTTATAGCTCTCAAGGACCTTCTCAAAGGTTGGGACAAGCCGGGTATAGTCTGCTGGTACGCCGGGTGCACTGGCTAGCTTCCCTACCTGGGCATCATCAAAAAGAGAGGCCAGAGCACCCACCTGCCCGGTAAGATCTTTCATCCCCTGTGCAAACTCTTGCGATGATAGATCAGGATAGACAACACTCATATTCCAATGAGGTAACGCTGAAGTTTTTGTCAAAACAATCTCTCTCTTTCGTCAGCACCATAGCTACTCTACTCGACCATCCTACAAAACAGTGGTGAATAAAGTCCGGGAGTAATTTACTTATCTACAAGAGATAACGTCAATGAATGCTCATATTGTAGCACGAAAAGTGCTAAGAGGAGGATCATAGCGCTTTCTTTACCATGAGCGTGCTCCTTCTTATACCTCTCACAACGCTTAGACTGTAATACACAAGATTGACAATAGTCACTATCATTGTTCCAGGGGCTTTCTTCATTTCAGAACACAGAGTATAATAAAACAGAAGTTTCAAAGAGGAATTCAGTATTAAGAATGTACATACTACCTAAAGCTTTAGTGCATCGAGCTTTAGGAGGTAGATCTATAAAAAAGCTGTAGCTCATCCAGAGATGAAAGTAGCATAAAAGCTATAAAGGTTAAGAATAGCTCATGCAGGATTCAACACAGTACAGTAAGCCACAACAGCTCACTGGATCGTATAGCGATCAACAAGAACGCTTGCTGGCATATATTACTCAACAAAGTACGCTACTCCGTTCGCATACCGAAATTCATTCGCTACTGGACCAGATTGTCAACAGCGTAGCAGGCTTACCTGGCTACGAACAGACGGCTGTGTATCTCAATGGCTCACAAAATTTTTATCGCGTGGAGACGCAGACGGTGTCTGACGACCCTCATACTCTGGCCCCCAGATGGTCTTCGTTCAAGGAGGCCAATTCAATCTTCTATTATCTGCAACCATCCCTGACCCAGGAATTTGTCTATGAGCTCATTGGCAAGCCCTCTAACCGCACCCCAGGTGCAGTGGTAACGGAGCTCACTGATGCGAAGGCAGCAGTACTCTATCAACTATTCATCTCGCCAGGAGGCAATAGCAACGATAGTGCAAGACAGAAGACCACGACAATTCCATCCAAACAAGAGCTCATTGTCGTTCCTCTGCTAAGTGATACGAGCTCATTGCTGGGTCTCCTGTTCCTACAAACTGCTGCGACATTATCAACAACCACTCAGGCAACGCTTCATCTGCTTACGCTCTTTGCGAGTCAGCTCAGCATGTCCCTCAGCCGCGCCCATCTCCATGAAGAGCTCAGGCGCGTCAATGAAGAACATGTAGCTTTAATTGAAGTCAGCCACGCCCTCTCTATTCCAGAGGCACTTCAGGATCTTCAAACGGTCTATCACAGTATCTATGAGCAGATCTGTCAATTGATGCCCATAGATACCTTTATGTTATTGAACTATGATCGAGAGGCGAAGCAATTAGTGACAGATTTTGTGGTTGAGGAGGGTCTGATTATTCACCCTCACGATACGTCACCGCCAGACTATCTCCAAGATTTTGTGGATTGTAGCAAAGATTATCACGTCTTTCCCACCCACGAAGATTTTACTGACTACCTTCAGCAGAGATCTACCAGAGGCTTTGAGCCTGAGATTGCGCCCGGGATACAATCTCAGTTGATGTTGACCATCCCTGATGGAGATGAGCCCTTAGGCTTGCTGGTCCTTCAATCTCGCCAGAAGCATTGTTATACCATCGACGATATGCATATGTTCCGAGAGATCGGAATCCAGGCAGCATTGGCAATTAAAAATGCCCAAATGTATAGCGCACTCCACAAGGCGCTCAAGCAGGCTAAAGACTCAGAGCGGATCAAAGATACCTTCTTAACGACTGCTTCTCATGAACTGCGTACACCTCTAACAGCGATTCAGGGCTATTTAGAGCTCCTCGATACCTTCCATACGACACTATCCGATGAAATGAAAGGGCGCTTTGTCGATAATGCTCGTATTGCGAGTGAGGAACTTGTTCTACTCATTGGCAATATGATTGATGCCAGTCGGCTTGAGCAGGATAAGGTAGAGCTAAAACTGGGGACAACAACCCTGTATGAAGCGATAACAACCATTGTAGAGATTTTAAGCCCCATTATTAAAAGAGATGAGCGCCAGATCTCAATTCAGGTTCCTGAAGATCTGACTGTCTGGGCTGATGATCTCCGGTTGCGCCAGATTCTGCTCCATCTACTCAGTAATGCGTTAAAATATACGTCATATCCATCACAGATCGCAATTTTCACGGACTGCTTAAGTTATCATGAAGCAAGACAGCGCTTTCCAGATCTTCAACAGACGACAATGCTCTCGCCTCAACGCCAATATGCCATCATTACCATCCAGGATTGGGGACCGGGGATTCCAGTCGAAGAACAACCTCTGCTGTTCCTTAAATTTATGCGCCTTAAATCGGCCATGAATAGTATTCAACGTGGGGCAGGTCTGGGACTGTATCTTTGCCGCCAGCTTAGTGAGGCCATGGGGGGCCATGTCTGGTTGGAGAGCTCGGGTCGAAGTGGTGAAGGGGCTAGCTTCCGTATTGCTCTTCCCCTGCCTTGAGATTATCCTTTTTTACTGCTTGATACGATCATAGTCCTCCATGTACATGACAGAGACAGGTCTGCCTGACACATGTTATATCACGCTGATCCCACAAAGAGCGTTGCAGTCGCAAAAGGTTCGAACGGCTATACAACCACTAGACAGTTGAGCTAAAATGAAAGAGATGCCAAAAAGAACTCGTAGATTATCGTCTTTGGAGTATCGCGCTTGTAGCCCACCCACTAAGCTCACAGAAAACAAGGAACAGCAATGGAGATCACTAATACTTCTGCACGCAAGATGATTACGTTTAAAGAGCAAGGACGAAAATTCACCTATCGCGTAGCAGGGATCGTTTTTCACAACGGTCATGTCCTCTTTCAACGCTCCACGAAAGATCCGAAAGAGGTCTTTGGTTTTCTTCCAGGTGGGCGCGCAGAACTTGGCGAAAGTGCCGAAGCGACGCTAAAAAGAGAGATGCTGGAGGAGCTTGGAGTCGAAGCAACCGTAGAACGGCTGGTCTTTGTCGTTGAGAACCTTTTTACTGAGGAAGGGCATGCCCACCATGAAATCAATTTTCAATTTCTTATGCACTTTCCAGATGATTGCTACCTCTATCAGGGAGACACTACCTTTGAGCGACACGCAGACGACGAAGAGCTACCAATGATTTTCGATTGGCTACCAGTTGCTCAACTCGAACAACTGGCAGTCTATCCAACCTTTTTAAAACAACAACTTCAACAGTTACCTGAGCAGACAACACATATTCTTCAGATTAATCAAGTGTAAGTTTCGTCTAATCTTCGTTGAGGCGAAGCGTCTGTGCAATACCTGGACGGGAGACGATTCGTATCATCATACCCAGAGCCAGAATACAGACTCCCAATAGAACTGCAACGGCAAGCCCTACCAGAGTTGGCACAATGATCTGAATAGGAGGAATATTCTGCGCCAGATACAGCTCCTCACTACTTGTATTCGCTCCTGTAGAACTGGTAAATAGCAATGCCGGTACAATCATCGTGGAGACAAACGCTCCAAAGAGCACTCCCAACACCATACCAGTCGTATAAATGATGGATTGCTCCCAGGTTAATGTACTCGCGATCTGCCGAGGAGCAGCCCCCAGAGCGCGCAGAAGTGCAAAACTACTCAAACGATCATGAGCATTCAACCAGCTTGCTAATAGATTGCCAACCAGAGCCAGCAAAAGAACCGTCATTGGACCAAGAGCCAGAATACCGATCAGATCTAGATAGAGTGGTGCATGGTGGAGAGTATCAATCAGGGCCAGACGATCCTGAAGTCCATCAACTGCAGTGGAACCGTTCTGCAAAGCAGTTGTAATACGTATCTGTGTACGACTATTCCCGTCCCGAGCCTGGAGCCAGACGCGATTAAAATGTAGAGGAGCACTATTAGCCACATTCTGTCCATAGACAGTCATATATGTAGTAGCATCAACAATCATAGCACCAGGAAGCGGGAGCGAAGGAATATGCTGAACCTTAGCTAGAGCGACAAAGCTCAGCTTCGTTCCCAGGCTATTTGAATCGCTCAAGACAAACTCCTTGCCGGGAGTTAACTCCAGGGTATCCCACAGTGTAGAGTCGACAATGGCAGGAACGAGATTATTCTTGATTGCCGCCTCTCTTCGAACGCTCAACTGCCTGGTCAGATCCCCTACCGTTGCCGTTGAATTATCCTGTGGCCAATAGATGGTCCGCCCATATGTCTCAGCGTCAACCGCCAGCAGATTCAATGACAGGTCCAGATTCGCGCCTGCTTTCAGATCAGGGCTATAATAACCTAGACTTGCCGACTTGACGCCGGGAATGTTCTCATAGCTGTGTGTTGCATCGTTCAAATTCGTCAGATCAAGCATAGGAACAGGGATCCCACTAAAATCAGAGCCCACCTGGTATGCAGCAACATCATAAGCTCTCTGGGCCTGAGATGAATAAAAAATCAAGGCAAAGATCGCAAATGCCGTCGCCAGGGAGAGAAGCAACGTTAAACGCAATGCCTGGCGCGGCGAACGGGACATCTGCGCTAGAGCAACCATCGAAGCCGCTCCCCGATTACGAATAGTTAACCAGGAGCCCAGGCTCAACAGATAGGGGAAAATCCGTAAAAAAAGTAAAATTGCAGCCAGGACAGAGAAGATTGTTCGCGCTAGAACAAGGGGCGAAAGCAAGAGTAAACGGAGCTGAGGGTCTAAAATATTGGAATTGGTAAGATAAGCCGTGACAATATATCCAACGACCATCATGACTACCGCTACGAGATCAAGATTCCAGCGCAGCCAGAGCGGCTTACGCGTTGCCCGTGAAGCCTCACGCCTCATCGCCAGCACATCTAAAGAGGTTGTATTGTTAATCGCAACCATCATCGCCAGCAAGACAATCAGCGCCGTTGTCAGAGCATACAGCCAGACAGAAAGAGCCGCCGCAAGAGGATGATCTATCAGGACATTAACAGCGCTAAGGCTTCTTGCAGGCAGAAGAGCTCTCGCGGACCACAACACTACCTCAACAGCCAGGAAGGGCCCACTCAGAAATGAGAGAAGGGCAATGATACTGCTTTGCACCAGTAGCGACCCGAAGATCTGTTGCCGGCTGGCCCCTCTACTTCGCAAGAGAGCAAGAGCACCTGCATGGCGCTCAACCAGGAAGTCCGCCATCAAGCTCACAAAGTAAAGAATTAAGAAAAAGATAATGAGGACAAAACCCATCACTGGAATCGTTGCGACAGAAGACTCATCACTAAAATGGGTCAGTGCATCAACCGGGCTCTGCACCGTTAGCTTGCTAAAGGCTTCTGGACTTGCATAGAGCTGTGGATCATTACTTGTAGCAATCTGCGCATTCGAGAGACTCGCAGTAAGGGTTTTAAGATCACCCTGGGTAATTTTTAACATCTCAAGGTTATAATACCAGGAAAGGGTCATAGGCAGCTCAA
Organism: Tengunoibacter tsumagoiensis; assembly: GCF_003967535.1. Classification (GTDB taxonomy): domain Bacteria; phylum Chloroflexota; class Ktedonobacteria; order Ktedonobacterales; family Ktedonobacteraceae; genus Tengunoibacter; species Tengunoibacter tsumagoiensis. Next base: position 347,647 of record NZ_BIFR01000001.1, read on the forward strand.
GAGTCGAGAGGGCCGTTGGGTCCCCAGACGTCACTTGATTCCCCGTTGGCCACAGCGAGGCCAGAGCCCGGGTAAAGGCTACATTGGAGACCAGAGGCGAATAGATATAACGGGTTATATTTGCATCGGCATTCTGTACATAACTGAGAAAACTTGTGCCATGCCAATAAAAATCATCGGCTGCTGGCTGCTCAAAAATGCCAACAACCTTGAGAGGAAAGACATTATCCTTACGGAAGACTGGTTCAAAGGCTGTAGCGATATCTGTGCCAATGACTGAACCCAGTTGTAGATGCAGATTGGTCGCACTCTCTTGCGTGAGCGCAATCTCCAGCGTCTTATCCTCTCCTAACCCATCGCCGGGCAGACGCCCCTGAACCAGCTTCAAATGTCCTTGTGCCTGATCCATTGGATAGCTGACAAAGGTCAACAGATCATTGCTAACATGCAAGGGCTCTTGAGGAGTTGTCCTGATTTCCAGGGGAAGGAACGAAGTCGTTATTGAGAATTGTTTCGATTTTATAAAAGGCGCGATCCCATCCTGTACATGCTTATCTACCAATGAAGTCAGGCCCTGTTGATCTGCTGGCAACAACTTTGTACTCTGTCCACTCACAATCAATGTCGAATTATGGACGGATGCCGAAAGAGTATCGCGCAGACCGGCAGTTGAAGCCACCTGAGAATACAAAGGAGCTACACACACAAGAATTACCGATGCTAGCACGCCCATCCCTGCCAGCATCAATAAACCCCATGTACGGCGTAGCTGCCATAATGCCAACGTGAAAACCGTAGGCAACCACGTCTTCTGTTGCGATTGAGGACGCGATCTGGTTGTAGGAGACATTCCTCACCTTTTTTCTAGTGAGGAAAGCAGGCTTATCCTCACGGTCATTAGCCAACCCGAAGATTTGCACATATGTCATCCTAAAATATGTGCATGACAACAAAGCAGAGCAACAATACATACGCGCAAAGTCACCTGTTTATCACAGCTTGCTTCCAAGTATAGCGAAAAGCTGTGATAGACACCAGACACTTGACGATAAGTGCAGAATTCTCTAAAATCATGCTAGGACAATTAGACTACCTGTAACACCTTTATTGAGCTACTTTCATATCAGAGCCACACACCCTTCAGGAGGAAATTTTGTCATCACAGACCGGAGAAGAGTGGTTAAGCTTACGCGAGGCGGCAGAGATCCTGGGGATGCATCCTGCAACAGTGCGTCTATGGGCGGATCGCAATGAGCTGCCTTCACGACGTACGAGTGGTGGTCATCGTCGTTTCCGCAAAGCAGATATTGAGGCCCGTCTGCGTCAGGAGAGTGAGCCCAAGGCCGATCCCGCTGCTCAGTTACTCATTCAAAGCGTGCTCGGGCGCGTGCGCTTCGCCTTTACTGACGGCACCCTTAATACGCTACCATGGTATCAGCATTTCAATGATGCTGCCCGGGATGCCTACCGGCAGCTAGGACGACGTCTGCTCGATCTCTTATTACGTGCCCTTACCGATGGTACCCAGGCTGCCCTGCTACGTACAGAAGCCATTGAATTAGGCTATGCCTATGGTTCCATTACCTATACATCTCATGTTCCTCTGGCTGATACAGTACGGGCTTTTCTCTATTTTCGCACCCTGATCGATGAAGGAGTACTACAGGTCGCCGAGATTCGCGGAGCACGCGATCATGATCTCCTCTGGCTCGAAGGACTTCATCAGATTCAGGCCATTACCAATGAAATCCTCCCTGCATTGATCGAAGGAGCCCAGGGTGAAGGTGATTCCTCAACCCGCAACTAGTACTCTCGGGCTCTTACGAGCAGAAAATATCCATAAAACGAAACGTTTTAATCTACCTCCTCGTTTTACTAGTAGAGAGCTTTATACTAAGGGCGTGCAAAGGAAGCAGCCAGTTTTCCAATGAGATAGACTGGCCTGGCCAGTAGATGAATCTAGTATATCTATATGTATGGCACCCCCTTGCTTTTTTTCGCCCGCTAAGACGCTATCCTCTAAACATAGTGGAATATATTGTATCTACCGTCCATTTTCTTGTTTTCTTTTCAAGAAATATTAAAATGATCTGAGGGATCTCAATGCCTATAGATAAGAGACACGACTCGCAGGAGAACCTCCCTCTCCAGTCGAATAGACAACATGATGCACAACAACCCGAGCAAACAGCAGGGTCACATCCATCCATACCTGCATCAAAACAACCAGCCGAACCTCCATCAGTGGAAGCTACCTCTACAACTTCTGACCTTCAGCAAGATACAAACGAACAGATCAAAGAGGAGCCAGCTCCAGTAGAGATTGTTCCGGCTGCTTCAGACTCTCAGGCTATCAGACACGATTCGGCTGATCAGAGCTTAGAAGATCTGGAAACGACCAGTAACTCAGCCGAGGAGATAAACGAAGCTAATGAGCTTATAGCTGAAACTCAGCCTGCTTCTGTAGATTCTTTTGAAGAGGATACCAAAACTCCTCAGAGCAACTCGTTTGAAGAGGATACCAAAACTCCTCAGAGCAACTCGCTTGAAGCGGATACTGTAACTCCTCAGAGCGACTCGTTTGAGGCGGATACCGAAACTCCTCAGAGCGACTCGCTTGAAGAGGATACCAAAACTCCTCAAAGCGACTCGTTTGAGGCTCCCAGATCTGATGATGATCCAGACCTTCTCGATTCTGATGATGATCTTACTCAGACGGCAAAAAAGCCTGCCATTATTTTACCTCCATCATCAGAGACGGAGATCTCACTCTCTTCTGATGAGGAGAAACCATCTCTAGACAACTCTGAGCTTTCCACTGTTGAGCAGCCCATCGTAGCACCAACTTCTCCGGACAACTCTGAGCTTTCTACTGTTGAGCAGCCCGTCGTCACATCAACTTCTCTGGACAACTCTGAGCTTTCCACTGTTGAGCAGCCCATCGTCACATCAACTTCTCTGGACAACTCTGAGCTTTCCACTGTTGAGCAGCCCGTCGTAGCGAACACAGAAGTGGAAGAGCCACCAACCCTACGTATGCGGATTAAACCATCCAGCGGACAGCAATTTGCCAATGATGATGATGCTACGGTTAAATTCCGTCCGTTTGATGTAGAGAAACAGCCGACCACACGCCTTCCACAAGAGATCGAAGAGCAAAAAACAACACTCTTGCCATTGGGAAAGATACTCACTGGTAAATTTCGCGCAGTTCGAAAACCTGAACAGCTCCCTGCCATGGGTATGTCTGATGGGTTCATAGAAGGAAGTCGCAAGCCAACCTCAGCCCAGGCTCTGCGCGACCAGCGTCGCCGTAAAATTCTTGTGCGCCACGTTGCCCGCAAACATATGCGCGAAGTGCGCCTCCAGGACGAACGATCTTTCCGCCGCCTCTGGACGACCCTGCTCAGTATGGCGCTTGCCCTGGTCCTGCTATTCCTGATTATTGTTGGCGGTGGCAGCTATGCAGCCTATCGCTTCTACAACGATACTCAGACGCAATATCAGAGTCAGGTGCTGAACCTGCGCGATCTCCTACCCAAAGACAATCTCAAAATGTATGACAGCCAGGGCATTCCAATTGGAGAACTTACAACGTTTGGCATCCATACAAGCGTCCCCCTCAAAAAAGTCTCGCCCTACCTCATTAACGCAACAGTGGCCACAGAGGATAAAGATTTCTGGACCAATCCAGGCGTCGACATCACTCGTATTCTGAGCGCCGCTATCGAAGATCTGCGTCATGGTCACGTTGTAGAAGGTGGAAGCACCATTACGCAACAATTGATCAAAAACGTCGTCATATCGGATCAGAATCAAAACTTCCTGCGCAAGCTTCAAGAAGTCTCGCTCACACCAGATATCAATAGCCACTATACAAAATCCGATATTATGGAGATGTACCTGAATAGTATCTCCTATGGCGTTGTCAATGGCACAGAAATTAAAGGGATTGACTCTGCGGCCAGCATGTATTTTGGCCTCAGCGATCAACCTGATAAGCCTGCATCTGCTCAGCTTGATCTGGCACAATCTGCGATGCTGGCGGGTATCCCTAACTCACCCACAGCCTATAATCCAAAGTTACATCCCAAGGCGGCCTATGATCGCTTTGATCTCATCCTGGGCTTCATGCTCAAAAATAATTATATAACGCGCGAACAGATGATTGACGCAGAGAATGAGGCTCAAAAACCCGACTTCCTGAAAGATCCACCGCAGAGCATACAAAATCGTGCGCCACACTTCTTCTACTTTGTCCTGGGTCAATTAGAACAACAATATCACCTTACTGAGAGCCAGCTCTCAGTATCTGGCTTCAGCGTTTATACAACGCTGGATATTACCCTTCAGGATAAGATTCAGAAGATCATGCAAGATCATATCGCAGAATTGGCCAAACCTGATCCCGTTAATCATACCCACGTCACTAATGCAGCCTCAGTATTGATTGATTTCCATACAGGTGCAATCAAAACGCTCTTAGGAAGCGTCGACTATAATAGTAAAACCATTGATGGTAAATTTGATGTTGCGACCCAGGGTTATCGCCAGCCAGGATCATCATTTAAGCCCTATGTCTACCTTGCAGCCTTTGAGAATGGTGCCTCACCAGGACAGGCAGTCGATGATAATAAATTGGTCATTCACGATCCAACATCTAATCCACCAGACTTCATTCCACAGAACTATAGTCAGACAACCAGCGGCCATATGACCCTGCGCTGTGCTTTACAGAACTCGCTTAACATTCCGGCAGTAAAAGTGCTTCAGCATGTTGGCATCGATAAGGCAATGCAGGTTGCCAAAGATATGGGCATAGCGAGCTATACAGGAACGCCTGGCTATTCGCTGGTGCTTGGTGGCCTCGATGTCCACCTACTGGATCATACCTCGGCCTATGGTACCTTTGCGAATGGCGGCAAACACATGCCTTATTATGCCATCGACAAAGTTGTAAATATGAATAATGGTCAGACGTATACTCATCCCAATGAGGAAGGAAAACAGGTTATCAGCCCACAGCTGGCCTATATGATGACCAGTGTTCTGAGCGATAACCAGTCACGCTTACCTGAGTTCTATGATTGTAACCTGCTCCAGCTCTACTCTAACTCTCAAAAAGATTGCTACAGTGGGAACCGTGGAGCAGTACGAGCTGCCGCTGCGAAGACTGGCACCACCAATGACTTCCACGATAACTGGACCATGGGCTACACCACGGACTATGTTATGGGCGTCTGGGCTGGCAATAACGACAACTCATCCATGGGTACGATCCTGGGTGTCACGGGAGCCGCACCAATCTGGCACGATGCAATGCTCGCCGCCGAGCAGGGTCATCCGATGGTGACAGACTTCCCCAATCCAGGTGGCCTCGAACGCCATGACGTTACCTATCCCGATGGTGTGAAGACAACCGACTGGTATCTGCCTGGGACAGCCCCAAAATCAGCCAGCCCTGCAAATCCCAGTCCCACCAGTACCCCCAAAGCAGACCAGAAACCTTCTGGTGGTACCTATGGAAAACCCTATTGTCCCAATAACTTTAGCTATGCATTCCCACCACCAGCCGATGACTATGTCGACGGACGTTCACCTATTCCTGGCGTGTGGTAAGCTCAAACACATCGTTCACAGCTTCACCGAACACAGAACCTGCCAGGGCCCCACTCTCCATCTAAAGAAGAGTGGGGCCCTTCTTGTTGCCTGATCCATCCATCTCCTCTTCAATAAAATGCACTATTTATAGATACAGCCCCTAAATGGGTAGGTTTCGAGCCACGTTACCATCTCTGTATATGTAGCGTTACTACATATACAGGGTAATCTCAACGTCGAAAAGCTCAGGCATAGAAAATGGTACGATCCAACTTCGCGAGTTGTTCAGGATTTTCTTATCCGGAAAGCAAGCTGCAAAGCGTGTTCTGGCGGCATATAGCGCAGTATAGAGGATGGAGCAAGGGCTGGCTGGCAAAAAATCGTTTATTAGTGTTGTCCAGCCTCGCCAATAATCATCTATATGTACAAATTATTGCCGCATAAGTCCGATTTATTCAGAGGCATTGAATAGACTATCTATTCAATGCGATTCAAGCTCATACATAGGGACAGAGTCTGTATGCAGGTGAAGAGAGTAAGATGGGGAAAGTAGATTTGGGTATGCAAACAGAGAAACGATTAGAATCAGAAGAGGGGCAGGTATCAATGACAATGACAAATAAGATTCCCGCCAAACTGCCTCCGCAGAGCCGGGCTGCGGCAGCACAACGACTCTATGATCAACCTACCAGACCAACACCTGGCACCTTTTATCCTGTTGCACACAAGCTTTCACGACCGCCAGGATGGCGCACACGCCGTTATCTTAAGCGGAAAAATCTTCGGCAGAGCTTGCTTCGTTACGCCGCCACCGAGCGCACAGGAACGCGTGCGATGCTTCCAATGGCTTTTACGGTCTTCAGCATCTTTCTGGCGACGATGATTGTCTTTGTTGGCCTCGTGGGCTTTGTCCAGGCAACGCAACAGCGCTATGGGCAGGATGTGCTCACGCTGGAAGATATTCTCCCTAAGGATAATCTCAAAGAGTATGATATGCATGGCCAGCAGATCTACCAGATGATGGATCAGGGCTTACAAACAAGTGAACCACTATCTCAGATCTCTCCCCATTTAGCCAACGCAGAGATTGCAATCGAGGATCAATACTTCTGGAAAAATCCCGGCTATGATATCACAGGGATACTACGTGCTGCCATCGATGATCTTACCACCAAGCATGTGGTCTCGGGCGGAAGTACGATTACTCAGCAGTTGATTAAAAATGCAATCGTTGGCAATCAATCTACAATATTACGAAAGTTACAGGAGATCATTCTAGCGCCTGAAATCACCCATTATTACACCAAAGAGCAGATACTCACAATGTATCTGAATACGACTTACTACGGGGAGCAGGCGTACGGTGCGGAGGCTGCTGCATTTGCCTACTTTGGTCTCAAGGATTCTAGCCAGGGAAGCGGAGCCTCTCAGTTAGATATTGCCCAATCTGCAATGCTGGCAGGCATTCCCAGCTCACCAATTGCCCGCGACCCGTTACTCCATCCCCAGGCTGCATTTACCAGAATGCAAGAGGTTCTACAACAGATGTTTGTCCAGGGCTACATTACAGCCCAACAGAAAACCGATGCCCTACAAGAGGCGCATTCAGCCACTTTTTTTAAACGTGGTAAGATTAATAATCGTCTGGCACCACACTTTGCTCATTATACGCTCATCGAAGTAGCCAATGACCTTCATGTGCGTATCTCTGATCTGTCACGCTCAGGAGTTATTGTTCAGACGACGCTCGATCTCCCTTTCCAGAATAAGGTTCTGGCAATTGCCCAAAAACATATTGCAGAGATGGCTCAAAAGCATCATATGTCTAATGCCGCCGTCTCGGTCATCGATTATCATACAGGAGCCATTCGTGCCCTGGTAGGAAATATCAATCCAGATAGTCCTACAGATGGAGATTTCGATGTGGCCTCCCAGGGATTTCGTCAGCCGGGCTCCTCTTTCAAGCCGTTCATCTATGCGACAGCCTTTCAGCAGCATATCAGTCCTGGTGAACCTGTGATGGATGGCCCCTTAACCGTTCAGCTCTGCTGTGGCCTACCAGCCTACTCTCCGCATAACTATGATATGGCTTATCATGGCCTTATCACCTATCGTTATGCTCTACAGAACTCATTCAATATCCCTGCCGTCAAGCTTCTGCTGCGGACTGGGGTTGAACCTGCTCTCCACACAGCCCAGGTGATGGGGATTGGGAATAATTATGAGGGCATCCCCAATTACACAATGGTGCTGGGAACTCTGAGCGTTCATCTTCTCGATGAAACAGCAGCCTATGGCACCTTTGCCAATAGTGGCATCAAGGTCGAAAAACATGCCGTAGATACCATTACTGACGCTCAGCATCATGTCATTTATCGCTATGTGCCTAAGGGGGTCCGGGTATTGAGTGCACAGGCAGCCTTCATGATCACTGATGTGTTAAGTGATAACGCAGCACGTACATTTGAGTTTGGCAAGTGTAGCTCGCTCTTTTTGTATAGCAATACGATGCAGCAGTGCTATGGAGGAAATCCAGGACCCATCCGTGATGCGGCCGCTAAGACTGGTACCTCCACAGACTTTAAGGACAACTGGACGGTAGGCTATACGAGCGATTATGTTGTTGGCGTCTGGGCCGGCAATAATAATAATACGCCAATGGTCGATGTAACAGGCGTGGATGGGGCAGCCCCCATCTGGCACGATACGCTCCTATTGGTCGAGCAGGGCCACCCATTTCACAGCCTGCAATCTGCTCCAAAAGGCGTCATAAAAAAGACTGTTCATTATCCATACTTGACAAGTACTGATTGGTACCTCAAATAAGTAGCGTCCCTGTGGTACCTGTATTGACCGATAAAGACAGGCTGGAAGGCCCTCTAGATGGCCTTCCAGCCTGTCTTTTCTATCGCGATCTATGACCCGCTTGTCGCATTTTCGTACCCATGTGTCGCCTCATAGGATTGTAAAAGCCCATGGATAGCATGTAAAATGAACATATATTGATCATCTTTAGTCGTAATTTCAAAGGAGAAGAGGGATGATTCGGGTCGCAATGCTTAGCTTCTGGCACGTTCATGCACGAGACTATGCGAAACAAGTAATCTCACATCCAGAGACGGAGATCGTGGCTGTCTGGGACGAACTCCCCGACAGAGGCCAGGCCGAAGCCGCTAAACTTGGAGTGCCTTTTTATGCTCAGCTCAAAGATCTTTTAGCTCAACCTGAGATTGATGCAGTCATTGTTGATACTCCTACCAATCTTCATCATGAGGTCATGATTGCCGCAGCACATGCTGGGAAACATATTTTTACTGAGAAAGTAGTGGCTGCAACACTTCAGGAAGCAAACGAAATTTTAGCCGCCGTTGCTGATGCTGGAGTCTCGCTGGTCGTCTCACTTCCTCGACTCTATGCAAGCTATACACAGGCAATTCAAACAATCCTTGACCGCAACCTGCTGGGCAGTCTAACCCTTGTGCGAACGCGCCTATCCCATAATGGCGCTATTGCGACTCCTGATCATCCTCAGGGCTGGCTTCCTGCACATTTTTTCAATCGGGAGCAGTGCGGTGGCGGAGCCTTAATCGATCTTGGCTGTCATCCTATGTACCTGGCACGTTTATTTCTGGGACTTCCCGAGAGTGTCAGTGCCTCGTTTGGCTATGTAACAGGACGTGAAGTAGAGGATAATGCGGTCGTGACCCTGCGCTATCCCGATGGGGCACTGGGAATCGTAGAGGCTGGTTTCGTTAATCGCTTCTCTCCATTTACCATTGAAATCCATGGCACTGAAGGTAGTCTCTTCTTTGGCACTCCTGATGAAGAGATCATCTTACGCAGCAGCCTTGTCGGAGGAGACAACGGAGAGCGCTGGCATCAACAGACCGAACTACCAGCAGAACTGCCGTCCGCCTTCCAGCAATGGGTTCAGCATATTCAGCAAGGCACACGTGCAACAGAGAATATCGCCGCCGCCCTTGATCTCACGCGTCTCATGGAAGCTGCCAATCTCTCAGCCCAAAGCAATCGACCTGTAAGAATTGAGGATTTACACTCATAAGCTCTATGTTCTATTGGGCAGGAGAGAGAGATGACTCTAGCCAAAAATCTAAACCGATCCCAGTATCAAACATACCGTAAAAATATGAATCCAGCACAATTTAAGTTGCTTCAACAGGATCCGCATGCACTCGATCGCCTGGATCTACGCTTCTGTTGGGGCAACTATGGCATTCAGGTTCTACGTTGCCATCTGGCCACTATGCCTGCCGGCCAGATCATTAATGCGCATAAACATCGTGAATATGAGTTTCACTTTATTCCGGCTGGCAAAGGGACACTGGTGCTGGAGGATGGAAGATATCCAGTTCATGCGGGCATGTTCTACCTGACTGGTCCACAAGTCGTTCATCAGCAAGAGGCCGATCTATGGGAAGCAATGGATGAGCTCTGTCTTCATATCGATATCGTCAAACTTCCTCAGACTCATTCTACTGGCGATGAACCTGTCATCGGGTGGGGCGAACAATGGGAAAGAGGCGAAGCAGCAGAATGTGTCCGACAACTGGATACCATGCCCGCTTTTCCAACGCTTGATCAATATGACGCGATGAGCTGGTTTTTGACCGCTTATCGTGCCTGGCATGATCGAGAACTGGGTGCCTTCTCTACTATTCGTCAGGCAGTCATTCAGATTCTGTTGCGGGCTGCGCGAGCTCATCATGTTACTCAGATTCAGACGGCTCTCCCCGCCCGCGATATGAATACCTATCGTTATCGGCTGGCAACACAATATATCCGGGATAATTACGCCCGCGCTCTCCCTCTAGAAGAGGTTGCTGACGAGCTACATATTTGTGGGCGTCAATTGCAACGCATTCTTGATGAAGAGGCCAATGAGACCTTTAGTGGTTACCTTGAACATTATCGCCTGTCACAGGTCTGTATAGCCCTGACCCATTCAGATCAGACTATCGAGCAGCTTGCCGTCGCCCATGGCTTTACCAGTGGCAGCTATCTCCACTATGTGTTCAAGAAACGCCTGGGCCTAACGCCGCAGCAGTATCGAGAACAACAACGACAAACATGAGTGAGAGTTCACAGGCTCTCCTGTTACTCATACAAACATTGATTGGCACTATTTATAAGCATAAATACTCAACGAGGAGGTCAATACCATGACAATTCAAATTGGACTTATCGGCTGCGGAGGAATCGCAGAACCACATGTCAAAGGCTATTTAAAAATTTCAGAGCAGGCAAGGATCGTTGCAGTCTGTGATGTCGTAGAAGCCAATGCCCAGAGACGCTCAGCTCAAGTAGGTGGGGCACAGATCTTTAATGATTATCATGAAATGCTTGCCAACACAACCATTGATGCAGTAGATATCTGTCTTCCCCATCATTTACATAAAGATGCTATCGTAGCTGCTGCTAACGCTGGCAAACATATTCTCTGTGAAAAACCTCTCTGTCTTACCGTTGACGAGGCAAATGAAGTAGAAGAGGCGGTTCAACGTAATGGTGTTACGTTAATGTGCGCCCACAATCAACTCTATATGCCAGCCGTCAAACACGCGAAAGAATTAATTGAAGAGGGCCTCTTTGGTCAGGTTTATGAGATTCGCACTACTGATAGTTTCTTCAATAACTTTGATCCTGCCAATGCTGGCTGGCGTGCCAATCGCGCCTTCAGTGGGGGTGGAGAACTGATCGATACAGGGTATCATCCTACCTACCTGCTCCTCTACCTTGCTGGTAGCACGCCAACAGAGGTTACGGCAATGCTCAGTAGCCATCGACTCCATTTCATGGATGGAGAAGATTCGGCACAGGTGCTGGTGCGCTTTGCGAATGGAGCGGTTGGAAGTCTGGTAACCAGCTGGGCCTATGATCCTGCATCCGTCACTGAAAAGTTTTCCGTCGTTGCGGAAAAAGGAGCTCTCTATAGCTACGGTAGCGATCTTTTCTACAAGCTCCGTGGTCAGGAGCAGGTAAAAATCGAGCTCCCAGAGGTTGATACCTTTGCCGCTGAGATTGCTGACTTCATCAGCTGCCTTCAGGAGAAGCGCCGCCCCATCAATACGGAAGTTGAAGGCATCGATGTCCTTAAGGTCATCCTTGGAGCGTATCAATCTGTAGCAGAAAAACGCATTGTGACACTTTAAAATCTCCTCTCGTCTTCTTCAAACAGGGGCCCGACATCCAATACTGGATATCGGGCCCCTGCTTGCTACAGCATAGAGAAGGAAAACTGCTACTCAAGCTATTTATTGGCAGATTTCGATGCATCAGGAGTGATCATAACTGGACCGCCTATCGGCTTTCCAGTCTGATCTATTGATGAGAAGGTAATGGTCTCGGTACCAAGGTTGATCACACGCGAAGGAGCTGGATGTTCAATCGTATACTCAGTAGTAAACGATTTTGTCCACGATGCTCCTTTTCCATCTGCCGTTGCGGCAATATTCATGCTCCCTGGTACAAACTTTGGCGGGGCAACATCACCAGCAGATACAGCGACTTTTACTTGCCCAAGCGATGCCGCCTGATTCTGGGCTTCATCTCCCTGTAACCCTTCACCATTCAACGTATTCATAACATAGCCAGTAAAAGCATCCCCACCAAACTGCGGATTGTACCAATAATTATGCACATGGGCAATACTCAGAACATATTTTTCTGGCGGTACATTATCCTGGGGGCTGGCCGAGAAGCTATAAGCGACTGTGATGGTATGATCATCAATCAGCGTAGTGGTCTGAATAACTTGCCAACCATCTTTACTGGTCATTGTACTATAAATACGATTGTGGGCCTCATCAACACTGTACCCCTGATCTACATTCCACAATCCAGTAATCGTTCCATCAACCGAAATCGACGAGCTCCATTGGGCTAGATTCAGTACTTCATGGCCACCATACGTAACTAATGGCCGCTCTGTCCCCGATAGCTGCTTAAATGAGAGTGAAAGGGCCCCCTGGCTAAAAGCAACTACGTTATGGAAGTGGTTTTCGTCAGTCTTTGTTGTCTTCAGGACACCGTTGAAGTTTACTATAATCAATAAAAGCATCCCTGCCACAAGCACAGCAGGAGTGATGATCTTAGAAATAAAGTTTCGTAGGCCAGGGGTAAAGGAGGTTTTTCTAGTACGTTGCATCTTTCTATTTCTCCATGCAGGCTTTAATAGGTATTCTTCTTGAGTAAAGCAATTGCCTGTTTTGGCTTGAAGCAAAACACTCTAACTCGTTCATGTAACTTGATGATACCTTCATCGGTAGCTGTGTCACTGCCATTTTATGAGGGGAGACGATCCGCTTCTATTTTTAAACGGAGACGCTGCAACCCTTTCCACCGCTCAGTCGAACGAGCAACTGGCCATAAAAGCGCAACAAGTGAAAGGATACTAAATACAAAACCCAGAAACACACTAATTGCTTGCGCATATGGAGCATGCTTCCATGGGATCATGGTCCACTCAAAACCAGTCATCCCTGTCAGCACAGTGATATCAGCACGTGACTTAAAGACCATATAATAGAGCAACCATAAGAAATGGTCGATTGGTCCGTGGAAAGTCACAAACGCAATCGGGATAATCCAGAAGAGCCGATAGAACCAGGCCCAGGCACCTTTTACCCGATGTGCTTCTAACCAGGCGAAGGGGATAATCAACATTGCATACTGCTCATTGATTAGTTTTGATCCGACAAAGAAGGCCAGCACGCTCACAATAATCATGCGATTCAAAGACATCTCGACCTTCCACATGTAGAGACAGGCCAGCATGAATGTGATAATCAGAATCGGCGTTCCAAAAGCACCAATGGCTAACAAAATAGGAAGAAGGGTACTGGGATCACCAAAGAGGGCTCCGGAGGTCCAGATATCTTGCCAGTTCATACCGCCGCCAGGGCGTGAGCTATGGAAGGTAAGGACATTGAGAACGCCATTTGCAAACGGTCCCAACATGACTCCACAAGCGATCACATAGCTACCCACAAAGAAAAAGATCTCACGCAAAGGACGATTTTTCTTGATGAGATAGATGACGATTGCCGGTAGCGCAATAATAGGGAAAAACTTGACCATCGTGCCAAAAGCAAGCGCAATACCCGCCCAGATGAATTTAGACCGATAGATGGCATAGACTGCCGCAATCAGGCCCAATAACATAATCGCGTCAAACGTCCAGGCACCACTCACCAGCAAGACAAACGGATTAAGTAAGTAGTCACGATACCCCCGAATAGTCCCGGCCATTCGTGCAAGAAGAGTTGCTATCAGAAAATCTGCGATCCAGATAGGCAACTTAAAGAGGAAAAAGAAGTCAAGACCTAACGAAGGGACCGCGTAACTTCCAGGCAAAGCAATAAAATACTGCGCATGTGGGTGGAGTATTCCGTAGATCTTTGCTAATGGATAATACATATACAATGGGACTGGCGGATAGGCATAATATTCATAGACATGATCCCAATGACCGGCGATTGCCATATTTGATAACGTTGTAAACGTATCGTATGGAGAATGGTTATGAATCAAGTCAATAAACACATTATAGTCAACAGTTAGATCCCAGGGATGCCCAATCGGGAGCAAGAGCAGGCGCAGAGCTATCGCCAGCAACGAGATCATCCACAACATTCGTCGCCCACGAAGATTTTGTAGATAGGGTATAAGAGAGCGCTCTGGCGACTCATCTAGTACCTCTGGCTCGTCGGAAGGATGACTCTCAACAGGTACGGATAAAGATCCTTCTGCGTCCGTTGTCTCCCTTTCTCTTCTTCTCAACATGAAAATTTTTTTCTCCTGTATCTATATGCATAAGCACTCTTCACGTAGGGCCTCTTCAGCTACATAAGATGAGTTATCTATAAAAGAGAAAGCTTACAACTACACTTATGGAACAAACTTGCCATCCCCGACACACTCCCCCTATCACGACTTTTCATGACTTTGCGAGCAAAAATAGACAAGTATATATAGGCGCTGCTACTTAGCAAGAGGTTTACTGTAAGATCCTTTGTAAAGTACACCTATAAAAATTTTGTTCTGTGTCACAAGAGACATGCAGGATCATTCCTGTATAAAAACGCAAGGCTGTGTTTCCTTGTAACACATAAACCCTTTATAGCTATGTCGCGTCGAACGCGATGCTTCGATGCTGGCAAAAAAAGAAAGGGGAAATTAGCTTCGTGTTTGCCATTCGTAGTCGAGGATTGCATAATAGAGGGTGTTCCACCAACGTTCCTTCATCCATTCGCTCTCACGCAGGCAACCTTCATAGGACATGCCAATCTTCTCCAGGACATGCGCTGAGGCGATATTCTCTGCAATACAATAAGCCCAGATACGATGAAGGGCCAGACGTTCAAAACCAAAACGTAAGAGAAGTGTCGCTGCTTCAGTAGCATAGCCATGGCCCCAATAGTGCCGATCTATCTCATATCCCAACTCAGCAATACCAGAGTTGGCACTCTGCATACGCAGGCCACAGTTTCCAATTAATTGCCCATTCTCTTTGAGGGTGATGGCAACCTGATATTTTTTGCGTGGCTGTTCTCGGCTCCAATCGATAAACATGCGTACAAATGAACGTACCTCTAGCTCATTGCGTGTCTCCCAGGGGTAAAACCGTAGATAATCGGGATTCGATTGGTATGTGAGCACTACAGGCCAATCCTGCTCGGTAAATTCACGCAAAACAAGACGTTCTGAAGAAAGCTGCATTATTCAACCCCAATATCCCAGGCCTGTTGCAGATCTTCCCGCGAAAAACATTTAAAGGCCATCAAGGTATTCGTGTGGGTAATAGCTGGAATAGACAGAATCTGTTCTGGAACAACCTGAGCCAGATGTTCATAATTTGCAAAACGGAGCAGGGCTACCAGATCATACTCACCGGTCACTGAATAGACTTCGGCAACACCCTCTATCTCCAATAAACGTTGGGCGGTTTCGTTGACCTGACCGCGCTGTACATTGATTAAAACCACCGAAGTAACCATGTCCATCCAACACCTTTCCTTTTTTATCAACACAAAACGTCGTATCTTTGCATTATATACCATTCAGATGATCTAACCAGAGACAGCGCCCCACAAAGAATTACTCCTCGCTTACACGGCCTCTAAAAAGGCTTCGATTATTGGCAGAGCAGCAGCCTGTAATTGCGCAAGCGTCCCCCCCTCTAACCAGATGATACGGCTATCGCGCCTCAACCAGGTCAGTTGGCGTCGCGTAAAGTCATGAATGGCATATTTTAACTTCTGTACCATTTCGGCCTCAGAAGAAATTTCGCCCTTCAACAAGCGACCAATAAAGCGATATTCAAGTCCAAATGCTTCCAGACGTTCATAGGTCACTCCGAGCTGTAAGAGCCGCTCTACCTCTTGCACCATTCCCTGCCCCATGCGTTCATCAACCCGGCTATCGATACGTTGGTAGAGCACTTCACGCGGCCAGTGAATACCTAACAACAGGCTGCGATAGAGAGGAGACGCAACCCTGCGTTGTTGTGAGAAAGGCCGTCCAGAGAGCAGGCAGACCTCTAATGCGCGGATGACACGACGCGGATTCTTTCGATCAATCGTCGCGGCTGACTGTGGGTCCAGCCGCTCCAGTTGCTCGACAAGGCTGCTTAAGGGCTGTGATTCTAACCGGGCACGTAGCTCTGGCTGTGGTGGAATATGAGGCATATCAAAGTGGTCAACGACGGTCTGAATATAATGTGGAGAGCCACCAACCAGAAAAGGCTGGTGATGGCGGGCAAGAATCGCATGGATTGCCGCAATAGCCTCCGTTTGAAACTGAGAGGCAGTGTAGAGCTCTTGTGGATCAGCCACATCCAGAAGATGATGAGGGACTAATGCCTGTTCCTCTCGCGTGACTTTAGCGGAGCCAATATCCAGACCACGATAGACCTGACGTGAATCGGCTGAGACGATCTCACCTTGAAAATGTTGGGCCAGCGCGATTCCTAGCGCACTTTTTCCGGATGCTGTTGGCCCTTCGACCACAATTAATGGTGGCAACACTGCTTATATGTCCTTTTTCGCTGCCCATGGGATATAAGGAGAAGACCCTGTCTCTTCTCCTTACACCCACCTTATAAAATGCTCTGGTTTCAATACGCTATCAACGCGGCGGCTTCTGCTTAAGCAGAGAATCTACCTGCCAGACAAGCGCCGATATAACCCCTATACCAACTAGCATACCAAACCCTGTAAAGCCCCAGGAGACCGCCCCCCAGGTCAGTGCATAACCAAGCAATGCTCCAACAATCACCGCACCTAGTTTGCAGATAAGTGGCAGACGAAGTAAGCACCAGCGCACCGCCATCAGCATCTTCACACTGATCTCTTCCTCAACGCCAGTTGTAGCCAGGGTAGCGGCCAGTACAAGCATGACGCACAATTGCAGGACCCCTAAAGGTGGCAAGAGGCTGAACCACAGCAAACGTGAAAGAGCCAAACCCCCCAACACGCTCGTCATTCCCGTTACGGCCCGGTTAATCGTCTCTTGCCAGGGCCAATCACTCTTCCAGGCAACCAGCAATGCCCCTACTGTAGAGGCTGGAACCATGCCAGCTAGCACAAAGAGCGCCCAGGGATTAGGAGCGAGAGGTAAGGGTTGCCGCGACGAGCTAAGGATATAGAGCAGGCTGCTTGTCATAAAGGCCGCCACAAATGTCAGAGCCCGCTGCTGCCAAAACAGTTGTACAGGAGTAATTGGCCATGGGTCCCACTGTGCTTGCTGGCTCCCATTTCTGGACAATGAGGAGACTGGCGCGTATTTTTTATACTCTGCCGCCCGTACGCGCCGGGAATGGGGTAAGGGTTGATTTCCCAGAAAGACCTGTCCCGAAGGAGTAACCACCAGCTCTTCCTCTTCTTCCTCATCATCCATATCTGGCACCCAGGTCTTGCCGCGCCGAAAACCACCATTCGCGCTATAATCTTGAATGTCAGCCTCAACCTTGATCACAATCTCTGACTGACCATCCTCGGGCAAAAGCACAATTGAACCATTCATGCGCCCGATATAGCGATGGAACTGCATAGTGTTCACACGCACATCAATAGAGGTTGAGACACCATCAAACACAGTGCGATCGATCCGAATCCAGTTATCGCTGGTCTGAATACGACCACGCACAGGCTGACCTTGCTGACCACTAATGGTTAGCAATAAGGGACTGGAGCCACCGGGATAGACAATACCAAAGTCAAGCATACGTGGACTTACTAGAATACCCGAGGTAGGGCGACGGTTCAACTGAAGTCTCTGCGAAGGATGACTATATGGTGGCGCAGCCACCCGTGACTCCACTGCCGCCAACTGCCCATTTGAACTACGCGCTATTGGAAGCCGAACACGAGGATTATTGCTTACAATCAACCTCATAAACTGCATGATTGATTCATGAGGATCTGAGATACTTTCATGAATGCGGCGTGCCTTCTGCGAGAGCGTATGCTCACCAATCTCATCTAACCAGAGCTCAATCTCTCCTGCCGCCAGATAATCCGAAGCTTCTTCAGGGTATTTAGAACAGAGCTCAACAAGCTCTTCAGTGGTTGAAGCAATCTCACCCGATTCAAAGACAAAATTCCCCTCGCCAAGAATCGCGCGACGAAAGGCCGCCACACTCTCATACCGTTGCTCGGCATCTAACGCCGTCGCCTTCTCTAAAGCACGTGCCACGGTTGAAGAGATCTGAGGATAATTGGAGCGTACATCTTTGAGACCAAAGCCCGTTTCCGAGAGCGTATTTGTCAGAAGCTGAAAGAGCGTCATTCCCAGAGCATAAATATCTGAACGTTCATCAGTCTGAGCCCTACCATATTGTTCAGGCGGCGCAAAGCCTGGTGTACCCAATAATTGCGTATCAGGATTCCCTGAAAAGCGAAAAAAACGAGCAATGCCAAAATCGATCAGCTTAATCTGCCCATTACGTGCCAGCATCACATTGCCAGGCTTCATATCACGAAAGATAATTGGTGGCTTCTGCTGATGTAAAAACTCTAATACCTCGCAGAGCTGACGCGCCCATCCCAGGACGCGACGCTCAGGAAATGGTCCTTTATTCCGCTCCAACAGTTCCTCAAGCGTCTGACCATCTATATATTCCATAACCAGGTAATAACGTTGATTTTCAGAGAAAAAACCCATCACACGAGGCAAAGAGGGATGATCGAGGCCCCATAACATCTTGGCCTCGATTTTAAAGTTCTGGATAGCCTGGCCTTGCTCAGCGGGAGGCACCATCGAAAGGCTCATCTCTTTGATGGCACACATCGTACCCTGACGCTTCAAATCTTTTGCTTGATATACTGCACCCATTCCTCCTCGACCAATCACGCGCTGAATATGATAGCGTTTATGGAGCAGGGTACGCCGGTCTAGTTGGCCGGTATGAGCATTCCATCGGTCGCTGATTGTAGACCCCCTCTTTTCTCTACATCTGTCCTGGATACGCCCTCAGTATAGCATACCCCTTTGGGACATACTACCTATTAGTCTGCCTGCAAAGCATATACCATGGTACAATTGGAATAATGTCTACTATAAATTATAGGACGCTTCTATCTGTTTTAAAAAAGGTGAATTTTGAACTATACGTTCTAAATTAGAGACGTTCATTATGGAAAACGAACGTTCAAGACATTCTTTGCACATTGGTTCACTTTTGTAGTGACATAATAATTACATAGAAGATAGTATAGCCTATCTCTCCAGAATCCATTGAAGCATTGGGAGATCTGGTATATCCTCTTACACAGATGGGCTATCCAGAAGCCTCAAACGCCAATAATGATGGTTCTTTTCACTTCAATTCAGGATCGATAAAGGCAAGCTAATCAGTAAAGCTACTATGCAAATTTCTATAGCACCAATACATGTTACTGCTGTTTATCAAGACGTGAAAAGACAAAGAAGCGAGTCAGGTGGGATCAGCATTATGCAAAATTTATCAAGACAAAAATTATCAAGACGAAAATTAGTAAGGTGTACCCGTTCCTATCTTTTTATTCTCAGTATGCTTCTAGTACTGCTCGGCGGCGCTCTATCCCTTGCCTGGCAATCTCAACAGGCTGCTATTACACATGCTGATGCCAGCACTATCGTTGGGCCACCTTCGCTCCCAGCAGCCACTGTAGAGACGATCCTGAAGCGTCTGGGAAGCCCTATGGCTGGCAATGGACAGGTCATTGAACAGGCTGCCCGTGACACTAATATCGATGACGCTTTTGCACTCGCTGTCTGGTGGACTGAGACAAATGATGGCGCAGCAGGCGTCGGGGCGGGCTATCATAATCCTGGAGGGGTTCGCGGTAGTGGTGCTTACGCCATCGGTGGTGGGGGCTATACTATTTATCCAACCTATGCTGATGGAATTACTGATTGGTTTAATATTGTTAAAAGCAGATATATCAATCGAGGTTTGACAACGGTCTACACCCTCTGCACGCCTTATGTAGGAACCTCAAGCGCCTATAGTTGGGCTGATAAGGTCGTCAATAACATGAGTCGCTATCGCAGCGAAGCTCCTCCTCCTACGCCTACTCCAACGCCAACGCCCTTCCCTGATACCTATCAACGTAACCATGTGCTGATTGATGCCAGTACCGATTCGCTAAAAGTCAGGCCCGATACCTATCAAGAGCCAGCTCCTCAAGCTTCGCTTCAGACCACGAAAACCAGTACAGGGCAAAATGCTATGGTGCTGCTGGCACTGCTGATAGCGCTGGTAGTTGCTGGTCTAGGCTATAACGTAAGAAAACAGTTACCCGTATCAATCCCACGATCGGTACAGGCTCCGGATATCTTACAGCAGAAGAACAGCACTCTGCAGCCACTCTACGTCAATGAATATTCACCACTTTCATCACCAAAGAGTCCCAAACCACTTTTAGCAGGACTGCACGAGCCGGATTCTTTATTACCACTCTCTCAACCCTCTGTCCCACAGAGACCTGGCCTGACGCCAACCGGGACTGGTCTGCTCAGTCGTTATGGACAGCGTCCACGTCGTATTGTTCTGACCAGTTCAACTGAACCAGGAAAAGAGGAGGGGAGCTTCTCTCAGGTCGAACTATCTCACGCTGGCGAGGCGTCCAGACCAGCCCGGGCACTCGGTCGAGGACTTCTTCAACAATTTGGAGATATCGATGAAAAACCAGGGCAAAAACTGTTGACAAAGTAAACAGATAGGTGTATGATATCCCGCGTAGTCAATTAAACGACTGCCCTCGTGGCGGAATGGTATACGCGGCAGGTTGAGGGCCTGTGCTCGAAAGGGCGTGGTGGTTCGAGTCCACTCGGGGGCATACAGAGCATTTCAGGGCATCCGAAAAGGAACTTCAAAACAGATCGGGTGCCTGCATTTTTGCCAATGCATGCACTGTATGAGAGAAATAACAAGGGCGATTAGCTCAGCTGGTTAGAGCGGCTGCTTTACACGCAGTAGGTCTGGGGTTCGAATCCCTAATCGCCCACCATAAACTGGCTCTAGAGGCTCGTTCATCGCTTATCAACACAAGTGTATGGATGAGCTTTTTTAGTGCTAAAATGGCATTTAGAACTGCTGCTTTCCATTTTTTTGGCTAAAGAGACTGCTTTTTCTCGCATTATTTGTATTAAAGAGGCGTCTATATTTCTCCCATGTGAGTAACTTAAAGCTATGGATACTACACAATCATCACATTTCTCTTCTCAACACGCTCAGAAGATCACCCCACACACTTCTTTGACTCCTCCTTCCTACAATACGTCTTCGCTCCTCCCACCACAACACACAATTCCAGATCTTCCTACCACACCCATACCCGCTATCCCCCATCGTTCAGAAGGAGGTTGGAAACAGGCCTTCAAACAAGCAAGCTTTGTGTATATAATAACTCATATCATTTATATAGTTGTAACCTATCTGGCGATACTATTTAGCCTCAAAAATTTTTCCAATACTGTTGCACCTGATAGCTTACTCCTGCAAGATTGGAATCGTTGGGATACAAGCCAATTTACGCGAATTGCCGTTGAAGGGTATACTGGTTCCTGGCAATGTGCTTTTTTTCCTCTTTATCCCTTGTTAGAACATGGACTTTCCTACCTTGTCAAAGATCCTTATATCGCTGGACTGCTTATCGCCAATCTCGCTGGATTTGGCGTGCTATTGCTTCTGTACACATTAGTTGAGCAAGATTTTAAACAAGAGCATGCAACGCGTACTATCTTCTCTCTCTCTCTATCCCGCGGCATTCTTTCTGGCCGCTGCCTACAACGAGTCACTCTTCTTGCTATGCATCCTTGCAAGCTTCTATTTCTTCCGCCACGGCAACTGGTGGCTGGCGGGCTTATGCGGACTTTTTGCAAGCTTGACACGTTCAGCAGGCATTCTACTACTTGTTCCTTTCTGCTATGAGTATATGCGCCAGCGTCAATTCAATCTGCGCAGAATACGTTTTGATGGCCTTGGCGCCTTGCTCATACCAATGGGCTTGGGAATCTTCGCTGTTTATTGCCAACTGCACTTTCATGATTTCCTGGCCTTTTCACATGCCCAGAGTGTGTGGGGACGTAGCCTGAGACTTCCACCTTTAGGATTTCTATCTTCACTAAAAATAATTCTGTCCGATCCTCCTCTGACATTTGCCTCAATTCATAACGTGGTTGATCTCAGTGCAGGATGCATGATCCTGGCACTTGTTATACTGAGCTTTGTTGGACCCTGGAGATTTCATCAATCAACGATGGCATATGCACTGTATGGAGCAGCTGCATTTCTCTTCGTCATTCTCTTTCCCTCTAATAATGGAGCTCCATTACAATCGCAGATGCGGTTAGTGATGGAAGTCTTTCCAGCTTTTATCGTGCTTTCCTCTCTGTTATCTTCTCACAAAAGCTTTATAGCATATACCCTGATCGCAAATAGTCTGACTATCTTTTTCTTGCTGCAATTTCTTACAGGCTTCTGGATGGTCTAAGTAACTGGCATAGATCCAGTTGAAAGACTCTCTGTTGTACAAATCTGTATCATCTGTATCATCTGTATAATCTACCTCTGTATTGACATATTCCTATTCTCACAATTAAACTATAAAAATAAGTTTATAATCATTTGAACTTACTACGAATAATAGCAAAGGTATTATTTATGATTTTTGAAATTGATCCTTTACATAGTCTTGTTGAATTCTCTGTCCGGCACCTCATGATTAGTATTGTTAAGGGACGCTTCTCGGAGTTTCGGGGAACTATAGATCTTAACGTTCAAAATCCCGAACGATCTTCTATCAAAGCTGTGATCAAGACTGATAGTATTCATACTGGTGCTCTGCGGCGCGATGCTCATCTCCGATCTGCTGACTTCTTCGATAGCTCTCGCTACCCAACCTTTACATTTGAAAGTACGCAGGTCCAGCTTATTGATCAGAATCATTGCATCCTCAAAGGGAATTTTACGCTCCGCGGTATTACTAAAGAGATTGCACTTCAGGTCACATATACAGGACAGAGCCGCGACCCTCTTACCAACGCATGGCGCATTGGTCTCTCAGCCGTCACAACTATTAATCGCCTTGACTTTGGTATGCAGTACAATAAAATTACTGATGGTATCGCCCTGGTAGGAGATGAGGCGCGGATCGAGATTTTTGCCGAAGCCATACAGGCGATGTAATCTGAGGACTATTCACATTCTCTTTCTTCTTTTTCTGGTTCTACTTGCAGCTGGATCATAAAGGGGCTGGCATGGTGGAACACCACGATTACCAGCCCGAACAAAGTGTTTTGCTTATCATAGCTTATTAACAATACGTTTAACTCCAAGTCTATAGTATAGCGTGTACGATACATAATTGTTGGCAAGAATTGCTCAGTTTTTACACGGCTATTTCTCTTAGATTTTGCGTCTACATAGGCAATTATGCTAATGATTGGTAATTTATGCGCTACAAGTAGTACAATGAAAATTGTAGATAGCAATGAAGCTTCTCACTCAGAAGAAAGGTGTTTTCGTCGATGAACTACTTTGCGTACCCAACAGCAGCCAGGCGCTATGCGGCTGCGCGACCTTACTTTCACCCTCGTGTAATTCAGAAAATAAAGACTCGATTAGAGATACACAAACCTGTACGACGAGCTCTTGATGTGGCTTGCGGGACCGGACAATCCACGCGTGCTCTTAAAGAGATCGCTAAAAATATTGTGGGGATTGATAGTGCTCAAGAGATGCTGAGCGAAGCCTTATCCGAAGCTAATATTCATTACCTGCAAGCTTCTGCTGAGGCTCTGCCTTTTCCTCATCGCTGGTTTGATCTGATTACAGTCTCAATGGCTTTTCACTGGTTTGAACGTTCAAGCTTTTTAGCTGAAGCCTCGCGCGTTCTCAAGCCCGGCAAATGGTTGGTTCTCTATAACCACGGCTATCTGGGCCAGATGCAGGAGAACCCTACGTTTGCCGAATGGAATCGGAACACTTTTCTCCAGCGCTTTCCCACCACTGAACAGGTGATACAGCACTCACAGCATCCGCTGACAACTGAAGAATTGCGACCATTTCATCTAAACTTGCTTGAACGCCAGATGTATACCTATTCGGTTACCCTGACTCCAGAAGCTCTGGCAGACTATCTGCTTACCCTTAGCTCGGTCATTGCAACAATTGAAAAAGGTTCAGCTCACGTGGATGATGTCTATGAATGGCTGCTCGGCCATCTCTATCCTCTCTTTAAAGGTGAGACTGGAACGTTCGAATTTGGGGGCTATATCGAGTATCTTCAAAAAGATAGCTAATATTCCTTTATGCATACAAAAGGGGAGGGCTTCATGCTTCCCTCCCCACCTTACTCGTTCATTACACACGCAATTAGTTTTGTGTTGCAGCATCAATCTCTACTATCAAAGTTTGATAACCCGGCAGAACAAAGGTGGGACGCTCGGGGAGGGGCAATTGGGCAACGGCGTTCATAATATTCGTTACCAGTATCTCGGGGGCCTCAAAGGTCTCTAACTGTGAGAATAGCTCATCCAGATCCTCATCAGACATCACATCAGCCACCAGATCATATGTTGAAATGTTCTTCATATCCTTACTCCTCTTATGCTATTCTCATTTATCATCTGGTTATGACACGGATCACATAAGAGGAGAGTTTCATTTTTTCCAAGGTTTCTTATCTTTTGGTTGAGGGAAGCTTAAAATTTGCTAAGTATCCAGTGGTGTGACTAGGCTTCTGTCTTCTGATGCTCTGGTCTCCAGTGCGCTCCCATAGCGGCTCGCAGCA
Source organism: Tengunoibacter tsumagoiensis (assembly GCF_003967535.1). Classification (GTDB taxonomy): domain Bacteria; phylum Chloroflexota; class Ktedonobacteria; order Ktedonobacterales; family Ktedonobacteraceae; genus Tengunoibacter; species Tengunoibacter tsumagoiensis. Next base: position 372,546 of record NZ_BIFR01000001.1, read on the forward strand.
AAGGACGTGCGCGCTGGAAATACGTTTTGGCAGTTGCCTCAGGCATGTTTAAGGTTTTTCCAATCTCAGAGAAGCTTAACTGACCGGTATAGCGTAACATGACAACCGATCGGAATTTTGGTGGGAGAGCATCAATGGCTGCTCGGAGCTTCTGCTGGAGATCATTGCGCTCCGCCATCTCATCTGGTAATGGCTGGTTATCTGGCAGAATTGCCAATGGCGATAACTCATCGTCCTCGCTGGAGGATTCCATGTCAGAAAAATGAATGGCCTTCTTACGGCGCAATTCATCGAGACAACGATTGCGCGCTACCTGAAAGAGCCAGGCTTTAAGGGGCTCACCTGTGCGCAACGTGGGCATTGAAATATACAGTTGTAAGAAAACCTGCTGTGAAACGTCACATGCCAGGTCATAATCACCAAGGCAGTGGCAGATAAAATTGAAGAGTGGTGTATTATAACGACGTACCAGCGTTTCAAACGCTTGCTGATCCCCTGCCAATGTGCGGGTCACTAGCATACCGTCGGTAATCTCTGGAGTCTCTTTGGTTTGTACACGATCTTTAACTTGCATTTTTTCTTTCCCTCACTTTCTTGTGATATCCATAGGATAGCTTCTTGTGAAGGATAATACAAGCGTTTTTGAGCTCGATAAGCTCTGCTGTAAGCCTCTCTAAGCATAAGTTAACGAGATTAACCATAGCTTGGAATAATCTCAGGGGATTCTTATCATTTTCTAAGCTTTGTTCGCTACTTTGAGGAGATGGGCAAGTAATATGTGTCTATGTCGATCTCTTATCGACCTGTCTCTCTCAAGCTGTTAGCGCTGGCTTATCTTACATTGTGGATAACTATGTGGACAAATGTTCTATTATGTGGATAACTCCCCTCTCAGGATAGATAAGTATCTGGTTCAATGGGGTCTTACGCTTGTAGTTTCTCAACCACAAAAGAAGAGATGTTTATGCAAAGAATAGCGGAAGATGCCATGGCTCCCGAAGAAGAAGCTGAGTCTTCCGCTCAGTGGTTGTTCACTACTCTTGATGGTGTTCTTTCTTTTTTTGTTGGATTTCAAGTTGCTCTACTTCTGGAGTTACGGGCTTTACAGCTTCGTCTGGATAGATCTCTTGAGCCTGCTTCCCCAATGGATCTGGATTGCCTTCGCTATCATATTGTCCCTGCCCATACATACCCTGATTTCCCTGCTGACCATAGACATCCATCTCAATCGCTTTTTCTGGCTGCTTTGCTTTCTCAGACTGCTCTGACATAGCGCTTCTCTCTTTCTTTACCTGATCAATTCTGCTCATGTCCAGGGCTTGTAGTTTGGCAGGTGGCCTGGCTACAAGCCTCCAGCTTGTCAAGCAGATGGACATGGCTATCTCTCAATACAGTAGTGATCTTCTCTAATGGTACGTAGTGGCATCACTAAAAAGAGACAGGGAGACTATAGTCTGATCTCCGCAATCCGGGTTGAAGTAGTTCCCCAACGGCTTGCAAGAACTCAGAAACAGGAAAAGGCTTAAATAATCCAGGCAGGTTACGCCGCCGAATCTCCTGGACCGGAAGGTCGGCACTGACCATTAAGGACGGCAGATGCATGAATTCTTTGGTGCTATGAACAAAATCATACAATTCAATACCATTCATGCCTGGAAGATTGTAATCTAGCACCAGCAGATCAGGTTGGTAGCTGGAGAGTACAGAGAGGATCTGATCTCCACTCTGTTGATGCAAAATCTGATGAGGTGTGTATAATTCTAAAGCACATTGCATAATTTGTGTAAACATCGGATGGTCTTCAACCAGTAAAATTTTCTTCGACTCGCTCATCCCTACTACTTCCTCCTCCAATGGTCTCTATGCTAAAAAGCATACGCGCTTTTCTACCGTAATCAGTTCTTCGGCAATCTATCAACCGAAAAACATATTCGGTATCTTGTTTCTAATGTATCTTTAAAGAATTGAATAAGCATATTTTATCCGTTAGCATCGATACTTTCCAACAAAATGATCTAGAATAGTACTAAGGGGTTTAAAATGCTCTGTGGGTCGAACTGATCTTTTAAGCGCTGCATCAGAGGCAGACTTTGTGCTTGATAGCCCCAACGCTCTATTTGCCCTTCCCATTCAAGTGGCAGGTCCATCACGACGGCATAGCCACTATCAGCCAGTGCAGGCCCACGCAGAGCTGCTAACCACTCCTGAGCCTCTTCACAACTGGCACACACACGACGAATATACAAAAAGCCATTGGCGATATCTAGTACCACTTTTCCTGGAACCAGAACATGTGCATGCTGTAAAAAATAATTATGCAGTATGCTTGTAGGAAGTCCTATCCGCACAAGCAAGGAGTTCTCTAGCTGATTTCCAAGCGTCTCGGTCCAGATTGCGGTACCACTTACCCTGGTCGCCTCAAGTGGAGTTGGCGCTCCTAATTGCTTCAGAAGGTTGCGCACCTGTTGAAGTTCGGCAGATACGTCTTCGGTCAGACCTTCTACTGTATAGATTAAAAGATTATTGCCAACCATCCGCGCCTGATCCTGTCCTTCTGAACAGAGCACAAGTGCAGAAGCATTAAGTGTAATCTCTGCCAATTGCTGGCCCCAGACCAGACCTTGCTCCAGACGATCTACTGGAATCAAAAGGGTCTGTATGGTCCGTGGCAAAGGGTGAATACGCAAAGAAAGATCAGTCAATAAACCCAGTGTGCCGTATGAACCCACAAAGAGCTTCGTCATATCAAAACCCGCCACATTTTTGACAATTGGCCGTCCAGTACGGATCACATTTCCATCAGTTAATGCAACGGTCGCACAGAGAACCTGATCTCGCACCGCTCCATAACGCATTCTCAATGGCGCATTCACATTTGCAGCAACCAGACCGCCTATAGTGGCCATCGGCCAGGGGGATGCAAGAGCTATCTGTTTACCATATTGAGCTAGAAAAGATTGGATCTCACTCAGTCTGGCTCCCGCTCCAACCGTAATATACATATCCTCAGGCGCATAACAGACAATATCCCTTAATCCTTCACTGCTCATGCGTGCTCCCTCTGCTCTCTGAGCCTGATTGCTAATCAGTACCGCACGCTTCTGCTGGCTCAAAGTATGTAACCAATCAGCAGCTTCTAACGCATGAGATGGATTGAAGGTCTCTGAAACTGGCAACGGATATTGGCTCTGATGCACGATCTGGCTCTCTGCGAGATACCCTGCATAGGGTCCTGGCTCATCGGGTAGAGGACTGGGAAAGACTTTTCCAGGGTTGAGCAGGCAATCTGGATCAAAGGCTTGTTTAACCTTCCACATCGCCATCAGTTCGGTGGCTGTATGCATAAGTGGCATAAATTCGCGCTTCTCAATGCCTACGCCATGCTCACCAGTCAGGCTACCACCCATTTTAACGCAATAATTAACCATATCACGTCCAGCCAGATGGACGCGTTGAATGAGTTCAGGATCTTCAGGATCTGGAATCAATACGAGAGGATGCAGATTTCCATCTCCCGCATGGAAGACATGGCCAGCACGCACTTGATAAAGATCACAAATGCGATTCACCTCAACCAGCATTTCAGCCAGCCGACTTCGCGGTACAGTGATATCGACTGTGCAATAGGCAGGAGCCTCACGCGCTATGGCTCCAGCAGCACTCTTACGAGCCAGCCAGATCTTGTATCGCTCCTCTTCATCACGGGCAATCCTCATCTGTCTCCCACCATGCCGCTCCAGGATTTGAATGAGCTCGTCCATCTGGGCTGTCAGGCTCGCTGGATAACCATCAACCTCAACAATCAGGACAGCTCCCGCATCCAATGGGAGATTGGCACGCGCAAATGGCTCAATTATCCCAACAATACGCTGATCCATCATCTCCATAGTTGCTGGTACAAGCCCTGAGGCAATCACTGCCGAAACCGCTTCACCTGCCTGCTCAATACTCTCAAAGACGGCCAGAAGCGTTTTCACACCTGGTGGATTGCGCACCAGACGGACAACAATACTGGTGATCAGCCCCAATAGCCCCTCACTGCCCGTCAGCAGGCCACACAGGTCATACTCAGGGTAATCCAGTGCCAATCCGCCTAATTGCAGTAAGCGCCCTGACGCAAGCGCCACCTGCATTCCCAGCACATAGTTCGTAGTGACACCATATTTAAAGCAGTGTGGACCACCAGAGTTCTCTGCAACATTCCCACCCATAGTAGAGACTCGCTGGCTGGAGGGGTCAGGAGGAAAATAAAGACCCGCAGCCTTTACCTGTTCAGCTAAATGGAGATTAATTAAAGCCGGCTCCACTACAGCACGACGACCAGGAATATCTAACTCACGTAAGCGATTCATATGCGCAAACTCCACAATGATCCCACCTCGATCAGCCACCGACCCACCCGATAAACCTGTTCCAGCGCCACGTGCCACCAATGGGATCTGATATTCGTGCGACCACTGTAAAATTCTAACTACCTCTTCTGGAGTGCGCGGAAAGACTATACCATTAGGAAGCCCTTTATCTAAGCCAGCATCTACCTCATAGGCAATCAGGGATGCGCGATCAACAGCAATCTGCTCAGCATTAATAATCTTGTACAATGCATGCAAAGCCCTGGCCTGTATCATGATCTGGACCTTTCTTCCTACTTATCTTATGAGAGAATGACTCTAGCTTTCTAACTATCTAAAAATAATAAATGCGTAATAAAGGCAGCACATCTGTGCAGGAAAATCTTCAGTCAAAGTATAGCACGTCATGAGATTATAAAACCAATGCTCTAGATATTATCTTAAACCACCTTAATCATCTGTTGGTAAAGCAATGGAGTAAAGAGGATCTAGCATTGCTTTTGTGGTCTTAGCAGGGACGGAGGGAATAGGAATGCAAGGCAGGGTAAAACTAAATTTACATCCCTTGCCAGGAATACCCTCACTCTCTAACCAGATCCGACCATCCATTAAAGAGACAAATTGCCTACTTAAATATAGACCCAGCCCTGAACCCCGAACGGGCCCATTGGTATCTCGACGCAACCGCACAAATTGACCAAACAATAATCCTTGTTCATCTTTTGGAATACCTGGACCCTCATCCTGTACGCTGATCTCTATTTCAGGCGAGGGATGAAAAGGCGCCACTACATCGCCATACAGTCGAGCACTGAGCGTGATCGTTGTCTGAGCTGGCACATACTTAAAGGCATTGGAGAGGAGATTTCTTAAAATCTGACGAGTATACTGGGCGTTAGCCAGCACACGAATATATTCAGGAACATCAATGACGATTCGATGGCTCTGCAATGTTTTAGGATCAAAACGCTCCAGGACCTCAGATATAATATCAATGACTGCCAGCTCTTCTACATAGATGTGTTTCTTCTCACTCTCAATCCCCATAGTATCCAGTACGTTGTTTACAAGGAGCTGGAGTTCATCACAACTTTGCATCGCATGCTCTAGAAACGTCGAACGTATCTTATTGTCAAGCTGTTCATTGTGCTCCAGAAGCAGTTCAAGGTAGCCATAGATAGCAGTCAAGGGAGTGCGCAGCTCGTGATTTACGTTCTGTAAGAACTGATCCTTGATCTCGTTTAATCTCTGTTGCTGATAATAAGCTCTTCCTAATTCCCTCTGGGCTCGATCAGCCAGATCAAAAGCGTCTCGCTGAGAATACACAAAAAAACCTGCAATAAAGAGCGAGATTCCACTTACAACAAAATAGAGGGCGATATTCATTGGTAGAAGGAAGTTATGGTAATGGATGGCATCGGCTATCCAGACAGGAATCAATAAGCAGGAAAAGCAACAGAAGAGTCCTATTTTGCGAAACATCCAGGCACTGAGACTAATAGGAATAACAAAAATAACAGGGTTCTCATGAATCCATGGCACAACTAAAAACGAATAAAGTGAAACTATAATCGCGCTTACAGAGATGCACAATCCCACTACCACTGGCAAATGTAGCAGAGCCCGCGGGAGTGCATTGAGATAACGCACGTTCCTTTTCTCCCTTCGCAGCAACAACGCAACAAAGAGCGTACAATCTCTGTCTTGTTTAATAGCCTCTTCCTGAATTAAGAAGATAAAACGCTCTCTTTCGACAATAAATTTGTTCGAAATGCGTCACATTCCTATTGCTTCATTCTATCATGAATGCGGCTAAATTCATAGATATTTAGCCAATGGCTATTCCCTAAAAAAAGTGGGGGTCTCTGCTTCCTGATGAGAGAACTTCAGAGGATACATCACTCAAAAAATGAGGTTCTCTGCCTTATGGTGAGAGAACCTCAGAGGATACATCCTGGGAATTATGTGTCGATCAAAAAGATTTTAAGAACGACGAGGGAGAACAGCAGTGAATGTGCCAGCAACTTTCAGGTCTCCATGCTGATCCACTGCCTGAACCTTCCCTGAGATAAATGCCTCTCCATCGAGCTCGTATTTCTCGGTAATGGACCCTTTACAGGTAATACTATCTCCAATATGAGTCATTCCTTTGAAACGCACACCAAATTTTCGCAGTGCGTCAGGTCCAACATAATTACTCAAAAGCTGGCCGACAAAGCCCATAATGAGCATTCCATGAGCAATAATGCCGCCTGTCCCAATCTCTTCCCCAACTTTGGGATCGGTATGCAAAGGATTAAAGTCTCCTGATGCGCCTGCATAGCGAACCAGTTGTACCTGCGTGACTGGCTCTTTGACAAGGATTGGGAGCTCATCACCAACCTGAATATCTTCAAAATAAGGGCGCGTTGACAAAGGTCTATTCGTCGTCATAAGTCGCTCGTCTCCTCAATTCTCAGCTACTGCTGAGGGGCATCTTCACGTACAACAAACATTGTTTTGGCAGAGAGAACAGTCTGCTGATGCTGATTAGTGTAACGCGTCTCGGTTGTAATGATGTCCATCGAAGAGCCATCCTTACTATGACGAGTCTTACCATCAATGATCGTTGTAGTGCCAGTCAATATATCACCGGCGTTAATAGGAGCAAGGTAGCTGTATTCTTCTTCACCATGTAAGATACGCAGCACATTAATACCTACACTCTTTAATTGTTCCCATAGCTGTGTATTGCCCCAGAAAGAAAGAATAGTAGGAGCGGTTGGAAAGAGCGGAATATCACTATACCCTGCTGCCTGAGCCGCTTCCAGGCTCTGATAAATGGGATTTGAATCACCAATTGCCAGAGCTAGCTCGCGAATTTTGGTTCGCTCTAACTCAAATTGAAAGGGAGGAAAACTATGTCCGAGCTTGTCTTTATCAAACATTTAGAGGCTTACTCCTTCGTCGATTGTTTTCGTCGATTGTTTTCAGTAGAGGCTGCTTATCAAAGCTAGTATCTGTCGCGTCTCCCAAGTTGTCAAGGAGAGAATAGTCCAGATGGCCAAAACCACGTTACTTCGCTACCTCGCTCGTTATAATTCAATAAGGTGGCTCTGGCACGCTTGATAAATAAGATTGGAGCAGATCGTAAACTATGCATAAGAGGTCTTCAACCCATTACACAGCCCTACTACAAAATAGGATCAGTCGTCGTAGCCTCTGTCTGACTCTCTCTACCCTTCCAATGCTTCTCAATGCCTGCTCAATTATTCCTCAACAGGATAATACAACACTACGTTTATCTCCAACAGTCGAACCAACGACGCCTCAGTCCGCTACAGCTACCCCTACATCGCTATCGCCTGTAGATCTGGCCACACGTTTAGTGAAAGAGATGACTCTAGACGAAAAGCTAGGACAGATGACTATTGTTGAATTTACTGGAGAGACTGCGACGCCAGATCTTACAAAGATGATACAAAGCTATGCAATTGGTGGAGTGCTCATCGAAAATAAGAATGGCAATGCGAAAACACATGATCAGTTGCTTGCTCTTAATCAATCGATTCAGACGCTCTCTCAAATCCCCCTCTTTATTACTACCGATTACGAAGGGGGTGTTGTTAACGAGTTACGACAGATTACAGGCGAAAGGCCGTCAAATGCAACCATTGGAGCAAGTAAAGATCCTCAAATGGCTTATCAAGCTGGTAATGGAGCGGCGAAAGATCTGACGGGGCTGGGATTGAATGTGAATTTTATGCCTATAGTAGATGTGCTAACCAATCCAAATAATCCTGGTCTACCTCAGCGTGCATTTAGTTCTGATGCCACCATCGTTACGACTATGGGAAGAGCTTATTTAAAGGGCTTGAGCGAAGGAGGAATCGTTGGTTGTCTCAAACATTTCCCTGGTCTGGGCAGTGCAACTATTGATCCACATAAATCGCTCCCATCAATGGACCGCAGCCTGGAGCAGCTCAATAGTATTGATCTGGTTCCCTATAAAACAATGATCGATGCAGGGATTGTCCCTATGGTCATGGTCACGCATATTCTTAATCCTGCCTTAGATCCCAAGCTTCCAACCTCCCTCTCTACAAATGTCGTCACAAATCTTTTACGTAATACGCTGAAATTTCAAGGGGTCATTATCTGTGATACGCTCTGGATGGGAGGCATTAGCAATACCTATCCTCTCCCTCAAGCTGCTGTGATAGCCGTACAGGCAGGCACAGACCTTCTTCTGGGTCCACGAGGGTTGAATGAGACACAAAATATGCTCGCTGGCCTCAAACAGGCTGTGACCAGCGGCCAGCTTTCTGTTAGCCAGATCGATGCCTCTATCATCCGTCTTCTCACTTTAAAGCTTCAATATAAAATCCTCGATCAGAACAAAGCCTGGCAGATGGTCAAAGAGTCGCGTATATCTGAACAGAAGCTATCATAAGTAAGTGTTACGATCGAGAGAGCTCTTTTAAACGCCTCCGGTGTAGGTTACACGCTTCTATAGAAGATTTCTGCATCATTATGCGGCGGAGCCAGGGACCTGACCTCAATATCCTTAACCAGCCGATGATAAAAATTATTTTTATCCTCTTTCTTCTTCATATTTACCACCTTTCTTGCCCTACAAAAGAACAGAAGCAAGGATGCTTTTTACGAAAAGGTAGAAGACTATTTGTGCTCCCAGCATAGGTGCCTTCAATGTGCTCGACGCGCAACCAGATACGTTGCCGCGTTCCGTACTCAATTCTTAATCCATCTTACATGACATGCACCCGAGCTGGAATAGCGTTCATATCTGATGTATCGAAGGGAGAAATATGGATCTGCTCTTTGAGGAAAGGGAGTCAGACTCCCCATATATCGAAGCGGTCTGGCGCGGCCAGGCTGGAAATAATTATGCTCCTGTTTGCCCGGCATCTGGTCACTGGCATCTGCTCTTTCTCAAACAGAATGATAAGGTGAATGTCTCAGTGCAGGGACCACTAACCAGAGCGACTCCTGTCAGTCAGGCTGAAGGGACTTCATGGTTTGGTGTCACGTTTCGCCTTGGCACCTTTTTGCCTATCGTGCCTGTAAGAAATCTTCTGGACGAACAGGCTACGTTGTCGCTCGCCGCAACCAGATTCTTCGAGCTTGCTGGCTCAAGCTTTCAATTTCCCAACTATGACAACGTTGAAACGTTTGTCGAGAGGCTCGTGCGTGAGGACTTGCTGGTTTCTGACGAAATCGTGAAGGCGGTCTTAGCTGGCAGTCAACATGAAATGTCATTGCGCACAGTGAGACGTCGTTTCTTATTTGCAACCGGGTTAACGTATAAAGCGATTTCGCAGATCGAACGCGCGAAGCAGACAGTAACTCTTCTGGAGCGAGGCGTTTCGCTCCTTGAGGCGGCGTATCAGGCTGGGTATGCGGATCAGTCTCATATGACCAGATCTCTCAAGCACTTTATTGGTTATACACCAGCTCATATTGCTGGTATAGGGAATGAGCAAAACTCAGGGTAGCTGTCCATTTTATTCAAGACAAGAGCTACCTGTTCACGGTAGACTTACCACTAGTAACGGCTCCTCAGGGCAAACGAGGAATAAGGCTCCTTATGTGATCTCTCATTTCGCAAAAATTCTACAGGTGGAAGCGGGAGCGTTTCGCTGGCGAGCAAATGGTCTAAAGCACCGCTTCTATCACCTGTAGGACCTCATAAGGGGTGCAGATAGGTCTCACTCCATTTTGGGATAGACGACTTCGGGCTTATCACACGCAAAAAAAGCCAGGATCTCACAATCCTGACTTCTCTCTCTTTGTTCCATTGCACCTGATGGTACCAACTGTTGAGGATATTCTCTCAATTTTGCCGAGCGCGCCGCTTGCAACCACGCGTTCAAGCCGATTTTTGCTCGCTCACCCACTCAAGACCAGAGTGACAAGCCGTACGATCATTAGGGCGACTTCGCTCCACCTGTTACCAGGCGTCCACGCGTCGTCTATCTACCAGGTCTTCTTCCTGGGATCTTGATCACACAAAGTGATGGGAAGACTCATCTTGGGTGCGGCTTCGCGCTTAGATGCCTTCAGCGCTTATCCCTTCTGAACATAGCTATCCAGCTGTGGCCCGGGCAGGCCAACTGGCACACCAGCGGTTCAGCCATCTCGGTCCTCTCGTACTGGAGATGACGCCCCTCAATCTTCCTACGCCCACGACGGATAGAGACCGAACTGTCTCGCGACGTTCTGAACCCAGCTCGCGTGCCGCTTTCATGGGCGAACAGCCCAACCCTTGGGACCTACTCCAGCCCCAGGATGCGACGAGCCGACATCGAGGTGCCAAACCTTGCCGTCGATGTGAACTCTTGGGCAAGATAAGCCTGTTATCCCCGGGGTAGCTTTTATCCGTTGAGCCACACTCCTTCCACTCGGGAATGTGGGATCACTAAGTCCGACTTTCGTCCCTGCTCGGCGCGTCTGCCTTGCAGTCAAGCTCTCTTCTGCCTTTACACTCTATAAGGGTGATGTCCATCCACCCGGAGAGAACCTTTGAGCGCCTCCGTTACTCTTTGGGAGGCGACCGCCCCAGTCAAACTACCCACCTGGTCCTGTCTGCCAACCGGTTCACGGTCTGGCGTGAGACACAAAACACAACGAGAGTGGTATTTCACTAGTGCCTCCTCCACCCCCACAAGGATGGATTCTCCGGCTCCCACCTATGCTACGCACGCTGTCCCTCGTATCCAGGCCAAGCTGTAGTAAAGCTCCACGGGGTCTTTTTGTCCTGTCGTGGGTAACCCGTATCTTCACGGGTACTTCAATTTCGCCGAGTCCTCTGTCGAGACAGTGCTCAACTCGTTACTCCTTTCGTGCGGGTCGGAACTTACCCGACAAGGAATTTCGCTACCTTAGGACCGTTATAGTTACGGCCGCCGTTCACCGGGGCTTCACCTCGTGGCTACGAACACCACTCAGCTTAACCTTCCGGCACTGGGCAGGAGTCAGCCCCTATACTTCCGCTTTCGCGTTCGCAGAGACCTGTGTTTTTGGTAAACAGTCGGTTGAGCCAATTTCTTGCAGCCCCCTCACGCATCGAAACACGCTACTGGGGCACCCCTTCTACCGAAGGTACGGGGTCAATTTGCCGAGTTCCTTAACAGAGGGTCGCTCGATCACCTTGGGGGAGTTCCCCCTGCCTACCAGTGTCGGTTTGCGGTACGGGTAGCATCAGCTCTCACGAGAGGCTTTTCTTGGCAGCCTGGGGTCCGATGACTTCCGCACGATTGCTCGCGCTCGGTGCCGCTGTCATGCACAGGAGACCGGGATTTGCCTCGGTCTCGCACTTCAAACGACACGCCGATCCTGTCCATTCGATCGGTTCACCTTCCCTACTGCGTCCCCCCATTGTTACAAACGATCTGACGCTAGTGCAGGAATCTCTGACCTGCTTTCCATCGCCTACGACTATGACGTCCTCGGCTTAGGGCCCGACTCACCCTGGGACGATTGACGGTGCCCAGGAACCCTCAGGCATTCGGTGTCTCTGGTTTTCACAGAGATTACGCTACTCATTCCGGCATTCTCACTTCTCGTCGCTCCACCAGTCCTTGCGGTCTGGCTTCTCTGCTTGAGAACGCTCCCCTACCATCCTGGTCAAAAACCAGGATTCACGGCTTCGGTACACTGCTTAAGCCTCGCTACGTTGTCGGTGCCACTACACTCGACCAGTGAGCTATTACGCACTCTTTCAATGATGGCTGCTTCTAAGCCAACATCCTGGCTGTTATTGCGTACTGACTCCCTTTGACACTGAGCAGTGATTTGGAGACCTTAGCCGGTGATCTGGGCTGTTTCCCTTTTGACAATGAAGCTTAGCCCCCACTGTCTCACTTGCATGCTCCACTCTGCTGGCATTCGGAGTTTGAGAAGGGTTGGTAACCCGCACAGGGCCCCGAGCCTTTCCAGCGCTCTACCTCCAACAGACAACACATGCAGCTGTACCTCAATACATTTCGGGGAGAACCAGCTATCTCCACGTTCGATTGGAATTTCTCCCCTATCCACAAGTCATCCCCCAGTTTTGCAACACTGGTGGGTTCGAGCCTCGACGGACTGTCACATCCGCTTCACTCTGCTCATGGATAGCTCACGTGGTTTCGGGTCGCATCGCCGCAACGCGCGCCTACTTCAGACTCGGTTGCCCTCTGGCTCCCCAGCTTTACCGCTGGTTAACCTGCTACGACGATGCACTCGCCGGATCATTCTACAAAAGGCACGCCATCAGCCCTTAGTTCCTCCTGGAACAGTGGCCTCTGACTGCTGGTGAGTACGTGGTTTCAGGGTCTCTTTCATCCCCCTCTCGGGGTGCTTTTCACCTTTCCCTCACGGTACTTGTTCGCTATCGGTCACGAAAGATGTTGAGCCTTGGAGGGTGGTCCCCCCAGCTTCCCACAAGGTTTCACGTGCCTCGTGGTACTCAGGATCCCGATCCACGCTCTCCGGCTGTTCACTACGGGACTCTCACCCGCTCTGGTCCTGCTTTCCAACAGGTTCGTGTAGCTAGAGATTGTTTGTTATCGGTCCTACAACCCCGCCCGTTCCGAAGAACGGATGGTTTGGGCTCCTCCCGGTTCGCTCGCCACTACTACGGGAATCTCGGTTGATTTCTTTTCGTCGAGCTACTGAGATGTTTCAGTTCGCCCGCTGCCCTCTACCCTGTCTATGTGTTCAACAGGGAGTATCCAGACATCACTCTGGATGGGTTGCCCCATTCGGAATCTCGAGGTTCATCGCTTGTATGCAGCTCCCCTCGAACGTTTCGCCGGTCTCCGCGTCCTTCATCGGTCTTTCGTGCCAAGGCATCCACCTCGTACTCTGTGTAGCTTGTTCTTTCTTTGGTCTTGATGGTGTCTTGCTTGCTCTGCTTCAACTCGTGCTTGCAATCTTCATCGCTCAGCAAAATTGAAGGAATATCCTCTTCAGTTGTTCAGGTGCACGTGATCAGGGGAAACCCCAACCACTGGAGAGTGGAAACCAGCCAGCCCTCTGGCTTGCAAAAGTAACGACCATTTCCTGTTTCGACCTAGGAGTGGATGGAGGGGCTTGCTCATTGCTGAGAAAGGTCCATCAAAGCTCCCTAGAAAGGAGGTGATCCAGCCGCACCTTCCGGTACGGCTACCTTGTTACGACTTCACCCCAATCACCGACCCCACCCTCGACGCTTGCCCCCCCGAAGGGTTAGCCCAGCGGCTTCAGGTGTTGCCGACTTTCGTGGTGTGACGGGCGGTGTGTACAAGACCCGGGAACGTATTCACCGTAGTGTGCTGACCTACGGTTACTAGCAACTCCCACTTCATGGAGGCGGGTTGCAGCCTCCAATCTGAACTGAGGCCAAGTTTGACGAGATTGGCTCCCCCTCGCGGGTTCGCAACTCTTTGTCTCGACCATTGTAGCGTGTGTGTCGCCCAGGACGTAAGGGCCGTGCTGACTTGACGTCATCCCCGCCTTCCTCCACGTTGATCGCGGCAGTTTCGTTAGACCATTCAACTAACGACAGGGGTTGCGCTCGTTGCGGGACTTAACCCAACATCTCACGACACGAGCTGACGACAGCCATGCAGCACCTGTGGAACCGCCCCGAAGGGACAGCGCGTTACCGCTGGTGCAATTCCATGTCAAGTCCTGGTAAGGTTCTTCGCGTTGCATCGAATTAAACCACACGCTCCGCTGCTTGTGCGGGTCCCCGTCAATTCCTTTGAGTTTTAATCTTGCGACCGTACTCCCCAGGCGGACCACTTCAAACGTTAGCTCCGGCACTGAAGGGGTCGAACCCTCCAACGCCTAGTGGTCATCGTTTACGGCCAGGACTACCGGGGTATCTAATCCCGTTCGCTCCCCTGGCTTTCGCACCTGAGCGTCAGGTACTTCCCAGGACACTGCCTTCGCCATTGGTGTTCCTCCGGATATCTACGCATTTCACCACTCCACCCGGAATTCCGTGTCCCTCTGAAGCCCTCAAGTCAAGCAGTCTTCATACACCCTCTCCAGTTGAGCCGGAGATTGTCAGTACAAACTTACCTGACCGCCTGCGTGCGCTTTACGCCCAATAAATCCGGACAACGCTTGCCCCCTACGTATTACCGCGGCTGCTGGCACGTAGTTAGCCGGGGCTTCTTCCTTGGGTACCGTCCGTTCTCGTCCCCAAGAAAAGCAGTTTACGATCCGAAAACCGTCATCCTGCACGCGGCGTTGCTCGTTCAGGGTTGCCCCCATTGACGAAAATTCCTCACTGCTGCCCCCCGTAGGAGTCTGGGCCGTTCTCAATCCCAGTGTGGCTGATCGTCCTCTCAGACCAGCTACTGATCGTCGCCTTGGTAAGCCTTGACCTCACCAACTAGCTAATCAGACGCAGACCCATCCCAAAGCGCCCTTGCGAGCTTTCCTCTTGCGAGCATATGCGGTATTGTCGGCGATTTCTCGCCGGTATTCCTCACTTTGGGGCAGATAATCCACGCGTTACTCACCCGTCCGCCACTCACTCATTGCTGAGTGCGTTCGACTTGCATGTGTTAGGCACGCCGCCAGCGTTTATCCTGAGCCAGGATCAAACTCGCCATCCAATTTATGTCCTCACCCTCACAGCGGAGGATGAAAAAATGCATTGTGTAGTTCGCGATCCAGTCCAAGTATTTTATTGCTTGGCTTGTTCGCAGATTGCATCACTTAGCGTGAGCCAAGTGATTGAATTGACAGGAACTGGTGTCTTGTTACTTCTTCACTAAACCAGTTACTGTTCTGCTTTCCACTCTTCAGTTGTCAAAGTGCGACTGATCGAGAACCGTAGCTCTCGGGTGTCTCGCTCGATTGCGTTGTTTTGGCGTTCTCGCGACGACTGCTGTAGTATCTCACATTCCTCGGGGTCTGTCAAGCGTTTTCTTGTTGAGTTTTTCGCCTGCCCCAAAAGTCCTTCTTCTCCAGTGTGTGGACGCTTCCGGCCTCTGAAGAGGGCTGAAAGACCCACGGACGAACCGTGTGGTCGTGCACATCATCGGGAAGGACAACTTCCTGAGGGGCCACGTTATCGTGGCACAGCCGGGGGTTTGCGGACAGGAGCACCCTCCAGGAGAGTGATTGTCTGGAAACGACAGCTCACGGAGTATAGCACTCGGGAAAGGGGCTGTCAAGGGGGGTGACTTTTTGCTGGGCTTTGCTGGTTCGTGCAGAAGCGGGGAAGCGTCGGGAAGGGGCTCGTTTCAGCCCGCTCTGGTCGCCCCTTCATAACGCAACGTGACCATGGGTGATGGAGGGGCTGGCATTGCGGAGCTTCACGATTGTGGAAGGAGACGCTCTACTTGTCTTGTCATATCATGCTCTATTTCAAAGATAAAACACTGCCAAGTAGGGCGTCTCTTTCCTCTGTTCCCCACTCCGCTCTGTGAGCTCCTTCATGGCCCAATGGGACATGATGCTATGGAGGGGCTGGCATTGCGGAGCTTCGAGATGTGGAAGGAGACAAGCGACCTTCCCTACTTCTATTGCCGCATCATAATCTTTTTCACATATAAAATGATATCAAGTAGGGAAAGTTGCTTGTCTCTTTCCTCTCTTCCCTCTCCACTCTGCCAGCCCCTCCATAGCTCAAGTGGAAAACGGAAAATAGGGAAACGAAGCTATGGAGGGGCAACCATGGTACAGGGGCACGATGTGGAAGGAGACAAGCGACCTTCCCTACTGCTTTTCTTGCCTCACACGCAAAAAATCATATCTTACTCTTTTAAATAGGGAAAGTCGCTTGTCTCTTTTCTCTGTTCCCACTCCGCTCTGGTCGCCCCTTCATAACGCAACGTGACCATGGGCGATGGAGGGGCTGGCATGGTGGGGCTTCGAGATGTGAAAGGAGACAAGCGACCTTCCCTACTTCTATTACCGCATCATGATCTTTTTCACATATAAAATGATGTCAAGTAGGGAAAGTCGCTTGTCTCTTTCCTCTCTTCCACCTCCGCTGTGTGAGCCCCTCCATAGCTCAACGTGAAAAGAAGCGATGGAGGGGCTGGCATTGCGGTGTCTCACAGTTGAGGAAGGAGGCAAGCAACCTTCCCTACTTGTAGTGTTATTTATTGCTCTCAATACTCATTTAAGCACCTATTCGCGTTTCTCTTCCCGCCTCGAAACGAGACAGGGAGGGTCGACCATCCTACCCCTTGCCTCCCTGTGAAAAAAAGAACTCACCAAAAAAGGCTTGACAAAGCTCAAAGGTTCTGGTAGTATTCGTCTTGTTGAAAACGCCACCTGGATATGCAGGTGAGCTGGTAGCTGTAGCGAAGAGGGTCCACCCGTTCCCATCCCGAACACGGTAGTTAAGCTCTTCAGCCCCGATGATACTCTGCGGGCAACTGCATGGGAAAATAGGACGCTGCCATCTCACCCGCCTAACTGGATGGCGTTTTTGCTTCTCTCTTCTCTTTCAAGATGGACGCTGCCATCTCACCCGCCTAACTGGGCGGCGTTTTTGCTTGCCATTTTTCTTTCAAGCTGGACGCTGCCATCTCACCCGCCTAACTGGGCGGCGTTTTTTGCTTCTCTCTTTTCTTTCAAGCTGGACGCTGCCATCTCACCCGCCTAACTGGGCGGCGTTTTTGCTTGCCATTTTTCTTTCAAGCTGGACGCTGCCATCTCACCCGCCTAGCTGGGCGGCGTTTTTGCTTTGCCCTTTTCTTTCAAGATGGCGCTACCATCCCACCCGCCTGACTGGGCGACGTTTTTTGCTCGCTTCACAACCTCCTCAATTATAACTCTGTTGGCCTCCTGGTCTTAAAAAAAGCATATCTTTTCTCTCACCAGACTTACCCTCGCAAAGAGCAAAACATTTGTCTAAAATCTCCATTCCGCAAGAAATTTGTAATGTGGCAGTTCAGGATGTTTCGGAATACAGAGATAGAGAGCATCTCCACAATGTGCTCTGGCCTGCCTGGCCTGGATGAAGCTTGAATTTAAAACATCAGGTGCGGAATGCCAGTCTACAGTAGGATCAAACCATCCCCCAATTATTGGAAGAATCCACGTCTATAACAACAGAAGATTATTTAGAGGATCTTTTGAATTAGAACGTATTTTCTACATACTAAAAGCGGCAGATCAACAAAAAAGACAGAAGCGCATGAGTAATTTGTGAACTATTTAACTGTCAACTTAACGAAGATTCTCTATAATTCAGGAAGAAGTTTGACAATCGTTCTTTACCATTACTCATTAAGTGCTACTGGCAGGCCGCTCTATAAAATATATAACTGAGGAGGGATGAACTATAATGGCACACTTGAAATTCTTCAATGCAGAGTATTCTGAGGTTACAGGCTTGATCCGTCGGGGTATGCAACTCGTTCGCAACCAGATGAATTATTTAGTTGAATGCCCTCAGCTGGCCGATCGCCACTATCGCTCATTACAGGCAATCGATCGTCAATTGGACCATATGAGCCGCTTAAAACCGATTGAAGTCAAAGTAGAGGTCTTACAACGTTTACTCAATGATCTATCCTCAATTATACGCACTCTTCAACAAGCCGAGAGAGCCGCTTAATTTTGTAACAGGCTCCATAAAATAGCATTTTCGGGCGATAAGAGAACTTATTTCGATCTTTTAAACAGTATATTTGCTCAAAACTTGTCTGTATTTACGTCCCTAATCGCATATATGAGTCATCCCGGATTTACGGAGGATAACGTCCAACTTCCAATGGATGCGAGCGCTTGAATAGTGTGAAGATTCGGCGGAAAGAGGCACCCAAGAAGAGGGTGATAGTCGTCCCAGAGTCGGCTGATAGCCCATCGAAGGCGATAAAGCGGTGTCGGAATGTTCTGGCACCGCTTTCCTGTGCGGTGGCATTTGAGCAATAAAACAGCTTTGAGAAGATATTGATACTGTGGTTTGAGGAGATGAAGGAGAAATGCATAGACAATGGTGACCATCCCAAGAAGCTTTAGGCGATTTTCGAGAGACCACACGCGTGGACTTTCCATCCCTAATTCACATTTTCCATAGCGAAAACTCACTTCAATTTGCCAACGCCTTTTGTACGCAAAGACAATCCTCCATGCCTGTTCTTTTTTTCGTATTGGATCATTTGTGACTAAATACCAAACCTTTTTTCGTACTCGAACACGAACAAGAAAGAGTTGATACTCATAGTGTTTATGCCAGATTGGTGCCCACCAGACATCACAAGGCATTTTTTCTCCCGTCGAGCCATCATATATTTCTTTGTGATCAAGATACTTTTTTCCTTGCCCAATTTGCCAGAGTTTCTTTTCTTCCCCTTTTTCATTCCGGAAAAAGTGAGATTTCTTCCATCGAATGACAAAATGAATCCGAAATGTTTGAAGAAGCTTGATCCAGGGTCCTGAAGCGTATCCACGATCAAAGATATGGAGGAGCGTATCTCCCCATTGCCTGACACAGGCCCTGAGCAATTCTTCTTCCTTTTTTCTTGTGGTTGTTGCTTCTTCTCCCTTGGTGCTCCACCAACTTGCCATTGCAACTTTCACTGTGCCTTGCATCCCACCTATCAGAAGGGCGGTCCAATGCATACCAGTCACGGTCACTGCCTTTTTTGCAGGAAGATTAAAAACAAGCCCTTTTTTCGTTCTTGATAATCGCTTTGCTTTACTTGAAGGGACAGAACAAAGTCCTTCAATATGATTGCTTTCGGGCTTTTCAATCACACTTCCATCCCAAATACAAAGAACATCTTTCTTTTGACTACAAAGATCTTTCACCTGTTTATCTGCTTCTTGAAGTAAGAATCGATCAAGAGAGAAGAAAGACCATTTCACTGATCGAAGCAGATTACTTATCCTTTTTGTTCCTGCTGGAGCAGAAGAAGAACATCCTTCTCTTGTGGGAAGATATGATCCCAATTCACTCAGTAAAAGCCCCTGCTTTTGATTTCGGAATCGGAGGATGGCAACGCAACAATGAAGAAATGTTCGTACAAGCCGCTTATCTAAGATGGTATCCAGCACGAGAAGAAGAGGGGAAAGAAATTTTTCGAGTTCTTGCGCTAATTGCTGTGAAACCTGTTGAGGATCTTGTTCCTTTTCTTGAAGTATGTCATACTTAGGCTGCATCGATGTGAAAGACCTCCTGTGCGTTCTGTTTTGTTTCATTTCTAACAGTGTAGCGCAGGAGGTCTTTTTTGCCTAGTCTTCCCTTTTTGTGAGCTTTTCTCAGAACTTCTTTTTCTAGGGGTTACTCAAAAATCCGGGATGACTCATAATAACATATACAGACACATCTGGCGCTCTATCATACGCCAATGTGCTGTTTTGAGATTGAGTGCGAGCTAGTGGCTAGGCATATTGTGATTTGGTATTCTCGTAATCATCTTCAGAGCCACTGTGCAGTTTGAGGTTCTGGAGGCCACTGGTGCCACTGTCATCGTTGATTGTCAAAGTATTATCTTTAATAGTTCCATTTAATGTTAATGGCTGTCCATTGACACTGAGAAAAAGCTTGACTTTATGGCTCTCATAATCATAGGTGCCATTGAAACTATAAGAGATACCTTCGTCTTTAATACCATTCTCCAATTCGCCCTTCAGTTTGCCATTGTCGTTTTTCCAATGGATGAAAATAGCGATTTTTGGATGAGATGGATTGTTATTGGTGGTCGTAGTAATCCAGCCATTTGCTGGTTCTGGTCGAAAACCATGGGTGACAAAGGCTGCAATGCCTATACATGCGACCACAAGTAATGCAGCCAGGACTCCACAAATAACCCAGTATTTTTTCAGTGACTCTGGCTCCTCATCATCTACCTCTTCGTCCTCGTATTCTTCATCAATTTCGGCTTCGGAAACCTGCTCCTCTTGAGGATCATCAACTGTTTCAACCTTATCAGCTGTAGGAGCCTCTTCCTCTTGAGAGAGCTCTTCTTTCTCTGTTAATGGGGCCTCTGTTGCTTCAGTAGCAGAGGGTACTTCCTCAGTAAAAGATGGTGTTTCGGTAATCTGTTGTTCATCTACAGAAGCAGACGATCCTTCTGGCAGCTGAGATGGCTGTGTTGGCTGTGTTGGATCGGTCGATTGATGCATGAGTTATGGCCCTCCAGGAGACCTGCTTTTTTTCTTGTAAAGAGTGAGAATGATAAGTACACCTATAGTTCAAAGAAGAGCATAACAAATTTCATAGTCTGTGTCAAAACAGCTACAAATGTATCAAGGATAACTTATGTTTTTTTGGCAAGACTACTACTTTCTTTCTATTCTAACTATTCTGTCCTTCTTTTTGCAGAAGACGAGGCATTTTTGCTGGATTGACGATAGTACAGGTGAAAGTACAGACCAAAATTAGCGTCTTCAAAGGTGAAAGCAGAGAAGTTTTGCTCTCACCTTTGAAAATTTGCAGCCATTTCTACGCTCAAGTACCACTCGTGGTGCTCCATATTCTCACCTGTGATATAATCTTTTACAACACCCCTCACCAGGGCTTTTTGTGAGAGGAGCAGGGTGAAAAACCGCACAAACGGGTATTTTCATCTACACCATATGTTTCGAAAAATTTTAATTGCTAATCGTGGAGAAATTGCGCTACGTATCATTCGCGCTTGCCGCGAAATGGGAATTCGTAGTGTCATTGCCCACTCCGAGGCGGATCGGGATTCTCTTCCCGTTCAAATGGCAGATGAACGCATCTGCATCGGCCCCGGCAATAGTGGGAAGAGTTATTTGAATATTCCCAATATCATCAGCGCCGCTATTATCTCTCATGCTGAGGCTATTCATCCCGGCTATGGTTTCCTGTCCGAAAACACCAGCTTTGCTCAGATCTGCAAAGATGTGAATATTACGTTTATCGGCCCATCCGCAGAAGTTATGGCTATCATGGGCGATAAGGTATCCGCACGTCAGGCAATGGTTGAAGCTGGTCTGCCCATGCTCCCAGGTACCCCCGTCTTACATACGGTGGCCGAGGCGCAAGAGGCAGCCAAAGAGATCGGGTATCCCCTGATGCTCAAGGCTGTCGCTGGCGGTGGTGGACGAGGCATCCGCTTGATTAACCATCCAGATGAATTAGAGCGAGTCTTTACCGTAGCTCAAAACGAGGTGCGGGAGGCTTTCCATGATGATGGGATCTACTTTGAGCGCTATTTAGCACGCGCTCGCCATATCGAGATCCAGGTTCTGGTCGATAATTATGGCAATGGAGTCCACCTGGGTGAACGCAACTGTTCATGCCAGCGCCGCAATCAAAAGGTTTTAGAGGAGTCACCCAGCCCGATTCTACCACGTGAGCTCTGTAACGAGATTGGTGAACGCGCTATTAGAGCTGTACGTCAGGTCGGTTATCGCAACGCTGGTACTCTCGAATTCCTGGTCGATGAGCAGAATCGCTATTACTTTATGGAGATGAATACACGCCTTCAGGTAGAACATCCCGTAACAGAAATGGTTACGAGTCTCGATCTGGTGAAACAACAGCTCTTGATTGCCTCAGGTGAGCCGTTACAGTTGAAACAGGAAGATATTCAGCTTCGAGGCCATGCGATTGAATGCCGCATTACCGCTGAAGATGCTAATCTCGATTTTCGGCCACAGACCGGAACTATCGAACGGTATCTCCCTCCTGGTGGACCTGGCGTTCGCGTCGATAGCCATCTGATCGCTAACTATGAGATACCTCCCCACTATGACTCCCTGCTGTCCAAGCTGGTAGTCTGGGCTGAGACTCGCGAGGAAGCTATTGCTCGCATGCAACGCGCACTCGATGAATACGTGATTGAGGGTGTCACTACCACTATTCCCTTTCACCAGCGCCTTCTCAAACATGAGGGCTTTGTGAGAGGCGATACCTATACACGTTTCATTCAGGAGGAGTCTGAAGCTCTGGGTATCTAAGCCTGTTCATTATTCTCTCTAAGATATCACTGTCTATCATAGACCTGTGGCACATAAACCGAACCCGAGGCATCGCGGATAAGATGCCTCAGTAGATAAACTGGAGGTGACTTTATGTCTCGCGTAGTAGTAACCGGAATGGGACTGGTTACCTCGTTAGGCAATGATCTGGAATCTTCATGGGATGGTATCATTCACGGTAGATCCGGCATTGGTGAAATTACTGCCTACGACACCAGTAGACATCGCGTCCATTTCGCTGGTCAGATCAAGACGTTTGATCCAACCCCATATATGGATCGCAAAGAGGCACGCCGTAACGATCCCTATGAACAGCTCGCTATTGCTACCGCTAAACAGGCTCTGGCTCATGCGAATCTCCAGATTACTGATGAGATCGCTGAAGATGTTGGTGTCTATATCGGTAGCGGCATCGGCGGGCTGGTCACTCTTCATGATCAGTTTACTGCTTTACACGAAAAAGGGCCTGATCGTGTTAGCCCGTTCTTTATCAATATGATGATTATCGACGGTGCTCCAGGTATTGTCTCGATTTTGACAGGCGCTAAAGGTCCAAACTGGGCGGCTGTCTCGGCCTGTGCTACCAGTGGCAATACCATTGGTGAGGCCTGGGAGACTATCCGCCGCGGCGACGCGAAGGTTATGATCGCAGGTGGCTCCGAGAAAGCTGTGACTCCAATTGCGATGGCGGCTTTCGATAATATGCATGCGCTCTCTCGCCGCAATGACGATCCTCAAGGGGCCAGCCGTCCCTTCGATGCCACCCGCGATGGCTTTGTGATGGGTGAGGGGTCCGCAACTTTGATTCTCGAAGATCTCGAGTTCGCTAAGGCCCGCGGCGCTCGCATTCTGGCCGAACTGGTAGGCTATGGCTGCACCAGCGATGCTCACCATGTGACTGAACCAGTTCCTGGTGGCGATGGGTTGATCCGCGCCATGCGTAAAGCTCTTCTGAAATCTGGTCTGCGGCCCGATCAGGTCGATTATATCAATGCCCATGGCACTTCAACTGGACCCAATGATCGCACTGAGACGGCTGCGATTAAAGCCTGCTTTGGCGAACATGCCTATCGCGTGGCTATTAGCTCCACCAAATCAATGACTGGCCATACGCTGGGCGCCGCTGGTGCAGTCGAGGCGGTGATCTCTATTCAGAGTATTCTGAATGGTATTATCCCTCCTACGATCAATCTGCATCACCCGGATCCCGAATGCGATCTGAACTATACACCGAACGAAGCCGTACGTGCAAATGTGAACGTGGCGGTCTCTAATGTGATGGGGTTTGGTGGTCATAACACTAGCCTCATCTTTAAGCGCTATGAAGAGTAAGGTAGAGATGGATAGACACAAACACCCTTCATCAGCATGGTTGGAACGCGTTGAGGAGATCGTTACTGTTCTTGAAGGCAGTAGCGTTGGCGAGCTGGAGCTGACTGAGGATGGCACTGAGATCATTATTCGACGCAGTCCCGGTATGGTTCTGGCTCCCGCTGTATCTGAGGTCCCCACGCTCGCTGTGACGAGTCCAGGCCTCCCTGCGCCCAGATCAGCAGGCAAACCAGCAAAAGAGGCTGATAAAACGATTCCCGTCGTTGCACCTCTCACTGGTGTGTATTATGCCGCCGCTTCCCCTAGCACTCCTCCTTTTGCCTCGGTTGGAGATATTGTACAGGTCGGACAGGTTGTGGCTCTCGTTGAAGCTATGAAGGTCTTTAATGAGATTGCAGCCGAAACCAGTGGCCGCGTGGTGAAAATGGTTGCCGTCAGCGGTAATGTTGTTCAAAAAGGCGATGTTCTACTGCGCCTGGAAGCTCTCTAGAAGCTGTAGATACATATACGTGCCGACTGGTGTAGGCTATGATGATGCCTACACCAGTCGGCACGTATACGCATGCACATAAAGCCATGACAAGCAACTTTCCCTACTTGACATAGTTTAATGTGCAAGACTATATATTTTTCACAAAAATAGACAATTCAAGTAGGGAAGGTCGCTTGTCTCCTTCCGAATCTTGAAGCTCCACTATAGTCACCCCTCCATAACATCATTTCCCCCATTTCCCCGTTTCCAATTAAGCCATGGAGGGGCGACCAGGACAGAATGGGAGCAGTGGAAAGAGACAAGCAACTTTCCCTACTTAACAGATTTTAATGGGCAATATAATTCATTTTTGACAATAACAGATAAATCAAGTAGGGAAGGTCGCTTGTCTCCCTCCACATCTCAAAGCTCCACTATGCCAGCCCCTCCATACCATCATTTCCCCGTTTCCCCGTTTCCAATTAAGCCATGGAGGGGCGACCAGGACAGAATGGGAGCAGTGGAAAGAGACAAGCAACTTTCCCTACTTGGTATGCTTTTATATGCGAAAAAGATCATAGCGCGACAATAGAAGTAGGGCAGGTCGCTTGTTTCCTTCCTGAATTTCCCATTCCACCATGCCAGCCCCTCCATAACCTCTGTTCCCATTGTCCATTGCCCACTCGAGCAATAGATGGGCTCACAGAGTGCAATGGGAACAGTGGAAAGAGACAAGCAACTTTCCCTACTTGGCGTATTTTTATATGCGAAAAAGATCATAGCACAATAATAGAAGCAGGGAAGGTCGCTTGTCTCTTTCCACATCTCGAAGCTCCACCATGCCAGCCCCTCCATACCATCATTGCCCGTTTCCCATTGAGCCTTGGAAGACGACCAGAGCGAAACGGGAGCAGAGGAAAGAGACGTCCTCCTTTGTTTATTCACGTAACCAATCTTTAAAACCTAAAAGCTCATTTCATCCTCTGTGAACGGCACTGCTCTCCGTTTCTCTAGCAACTATTAATCTACTAATCGGCGACAACGATATTTCACATGCGCTCCAGGGGCTAGCTTGATCTGCCAGTCAGACTGTTTTTGCACGAGCTCATCGCCTGATGACCCGGCGAGCAGGACAGGGCGCTCACTAAGCTCGTTTAATAAGAGCTCTCCGCTAATTCCTCCGGGCAGCTGGAGCTCCACTTCCCAATCCTGACCGTCTATCTGCCAGCGCACATGCACATCTCCGTGTGGTGTAGGGACGCTTCCTCTGGCCCACTGGAGCCCACATGGTTGTGGCTCAATTGTAACTCTTGCATAACCAGGCTCTGCTGGCCGTACACCAAGCACCTGAGTCGAAAGGAAGTAGACGGGACCACCAGCCCAACCATGGCAGAGGCTCCGCGTCCAATGTTCATCGGTCCAGAAGCGGAACATCTCCCAAAAGGTGGTGCTCCCTTTTTCTAGCATGTAGCCCCAATGTCTTCTAATTACCTGAATGGCCGCCTCAACTTCTCCTTGTGCAACAAGCGTCTCAGCGGTAAAGAATAGAAACCAGGGGCTGCCAACCGGAACAAGCTTGTCCTGTGTCCAGCTTGGCTTCCAGTTGGGGTCGACGTTCACATAATCAGCCTCTTGAGCCGATAAAACCATTGGAAGGATCTGCTTTGCTCGTTCAGGTGGAGCACAGTGGCAGAGCAGGACAAGGGTGTTGGTGGGCTCACTGATACGGCTGCGCTCTTGAAAACGCTCATAGGTTTCAGGTAGCTCTCCACGCTCTTGCAGACGAGAGGAATAGCGCTCGTAAGCATCCTCGTCTCGTACTGTATCAAGATAGGCCTGGCGCTCGTCAGACCAGCAATACTGGTTGACCGCGATACGAATACGCTCGGCATCTACGATATACTGGCTCGCTTCCGCTAACAGGTCCATGGAATCTTGCAGGCCACTGCTCATCTGAAGGTTGGCTAGCTCTTCAGCCATGGCCGCAGCACGACGCAAACATTCAACCAGCAAGACTGTATTGGCGGTAATCTCGCCCTCTCGTGGCATATCCATCGGCGTCCAATCAACCAGATTGGAGACATCCGGAATATCGAGCAATGCTCGCTCGGTAAGAAAGCTCAATGCGCGCTTGAGATTCTCTTTTACGGCTGGATACAGGTCTGTGAGTAGTTTACGATCTCCGGTCAGTTGATAGTGATCCCAGACGCTCCAGACCCAGAGAAAGCTCCACATAGGGATGACATTAAACCAGCCACTTACAATATGATCGGTGGTTAAGAGAAGTCTTCCACGTTCATGAGGCTTCTTTACACGTTCAATCTGAGGATCAAGCGATTGGGCTACCAAACGCAAACAGCGCTCGGTCAATTCATAGGCTCCAAAGGCCAGGGCGTTCACAAGGGCTGAATTACGCGCATCGCCCACGTAAAAGGTCTGTTCATAAGTGGGACAGTCTGTATAGGTATCCTCCATGCAAAGTTGCACTGTATAGGCGGCCACTTCCCAGATCTTTGTCAGGGTGGTCTCGCTACACGCAAATGAGCCTCGTTTCTCAACTGGATAGGTGCTTAATAGTCCCCGTAGATTGTAGAAGCGGATCGGTCTCCTGGCACCACGAATGGTTAATGAGAGATAGCGAAAACCTCGTCTTACATTCGAGCGGTAGCTCTGCCGACCTTCACGACAGGTATAGCGAAGGCTATTATGGACCAGATCGGTCCAGAAGATCCCGCTATCGTCGATCTCTTCAAACAGGTTCACATCGATAATCGTTCCTTCGGAGGTGTCCAGTTCAAATTGGAGATAGCCGACCATGAGCCGCTCAAATTCTATGACCAGGTGAAGATCACCCTCAGCTTGTGGATAGAGAGTGGTAAAATCTTTATTCTGATGCAATAAGGCGTCAGGTTGTACAATGAGAGGCGCGGTTAGCTCAGGTAGAAGGGTTCGTGGTTGTGGACCGGCAATACGCAGATCACAAAAACCCGAAGCTGGTAATAGATGACGCTGGGTCTTTGTCAGAAGAAAGGCATCAGGCGCTAATAAATCCTCATAACGAAGCTCTACACGAGGATGAGGCGGCAATTGATCAGGTGTGACGGTGCGCAAAAGTTCTGCAAGCTCAGTTTTCTCGTTTAATGGAGCAAACACGGCCCAGGGGGGCTCTTCTTTGTGCAAAGAGGGCTCGGTCAGGAGCCGCGTGGCAGAAAACTGGAGCGGTAGCTCACACTCTAAATAAAAGCTTAACCATTCAGTGTTGCCAGCTACGACAAAGAGATTTCTTCCAGCCTGAAGCTCGCAACTCTGTCCCTTTATCTTCTGTCCACGACAGGCAAAAGAATGCCAGGAGTAATCTACTGTATGATGAATACGTAGCAAACAGGCATCTGGTGCAATGATCTCTGTGACAATAGCTCGACCACTTTGCTCGGTCGATTCCGATCCTAGAATTGGTAGACCTGGTAGCTGTCTCAGGTTAAAATTCCAGGAGGTCCCTGGCAAGAGTTGAGCTAGCTCGGCAGCTACGACTTTTGAAGGGAAGATATCGTCGCAGCTTAGAAAAGGAATTGAACGCGGCACGAGCTTTGTCCATGGCTCCATTCCAATTGGACCCAGGATTGTGGCGGGCTCCCAGTTGTGAGTGGCGAAGTCAGCATACACCCAGTTATCTTCTGCCAGACGAGCATCATAATGTTCTTCATAGCCAAACTGAGGGGCGCTTCTCTGAGTCTCACGAATATAGGCTGGATCGGGCGAGAGGAGCCAGTGTTCGTCGCTTCCCAGATGAAGAATCTGACCATCCTGTAACTCAATGATTAATTCCGCAAGGATGGCCGCCCGACCACGGATATATTGGAAAGAAGAATCCCCCCAGTGCACTACACGAACCGCCAGCACATTTTCAACATTCTCTTGCAATAAAGCTGTTACGTCATATTCATCATAACTATACGCCCAGGGATATGAACGCGCTGGTCCTACGCCAAGCTGCTCACCATTAATGAATGCCTCATAGCGGCTATCGGCGGTCAACAATAACGTGGCCTTCAAGACGTTTCGTGGACAAAGAAAAAGCTGGCGGGCACGCAACCAGAAATTACGGGGAACAGCCTCTCCATCCAACCAGATCCAGGAGGCGGCCTGTGAAAATTCCATGGTAAAAACTCCCTTAAAATATTTATTCCTGATACCAATACAACCTGAACTAGACCAGGAATGTTGTATCCATAATTTTGCGCAACGTTTTATAAAAAATGTATAGCCACGCCTTCATTAATATTTTAGTGGAGTTACCGAATACTACGAGAAGCAGGAGGGCAGCTAGTTGGTGCGTTGTGGGCCCTGAAAGATATGCTTAACTACCAGTTTCAGGTGAAGTTTGATGGGATGGTGTTTCTTTATTGAACTATTGGGTGATTATGCTCGATCCTGGTTCATTGTCCGTAACAAGAGAGCATAATTTTTTTGTACTTGTTGTGTAAGAGCATGTTCGGACCCCAGGCTCTGCTCGCGGATTCGCAGGGCCCGCTGATAGAGTTGTTCGGATTCAGAATCCTTGCTCTGGTCGGCATACAGATTGGCCAGGCCTATCAGTGGATACGCCGCCAGGTGATGATCAGGTCCCAGACTCTGTTCTATGATCAGTAAGGCACGTCGATAAAGCTGCTCTGCCTCTTCGTCCCTATTCTGCTGAAAGTAGAGATTTCCCAGGTTGTTGAGTGGAAGTGCTATATCAGGATGTTCGGGTCCAAGATGCTGTTCATTAATCCTTATAGCACGTTGATACAACAGATCTGCTTCGTCATATTTTCCTTGATCAATATAGAGGTTGGCTAATCCATTAAGTGGAAGCGCTATATCAGGATGTTCAGGTCCCAGATGCTGCTCATTAATCCTTATAGCGCGCTGATAGAGAGGTTCCGCCTTTTCATAGTTTCCTTGGCCAATATAGAGGTTTGCCAAATTGTTGAGTAGAAGTGCTACGTCAGAATGTTCAAATCCTAGGCTCTGTTCCCAGATCTGTAAAGCGCGCTGATAGAGAGGTTCCGCCTTTTCATAGTTTCCTTGTTCGGAGTACAGATTTGCTAATCCATTAAGTGGAAATGCCACATCGGGATGCTCAGGCCCTAGACTCTGTTCTCTGATTTGCAAAGCCTGCTGATAAAGCTGCTCAGCTTGCACATATTTACCTTGTTTTCGGTATAGCTCGGCTAATCCATTAAGTGAAGATGCTAGATTAGGATGCTCAGGCCCTAACCATTGCTCCCAAATCAGTAAAACCTGACGATAAGATAACTCGGCTTCGTCATATTTACCCAGATTAGTGTAGAGAATTGCCAATCCATTGAGCGAAGTGGCCAAATCGATATGTTCTGGACCCGGAAACTGCTCTCTAATTCGTAATGTTTTCTGGTAGAGTAGCTCGGCTTCTCTATATTTGCCTTGTAAAGTATAAAGGTTTGCCAGATTAGTGAGTATAAATGCCACATCAGGATGCTCAGGCCCTAGACTCTGTTCCCTAATTTGTATAGCTCTCTGATAGAGTGGCTCTGCTTCTCTATATTTGCCTTGCTCTCGATAAAGTTCGGCTAATCCATTAAGTGGATATGCCATGTCAAGATGCTCAGATCCCAGCACATGTTCCCAGATCTGCATACTCTGATGATAGAGAGGTTCCGCCTCTCTATACCTGGCATGACCAAGCATATAGGAAGCGACTTTAAAAAGTAAATGCCCGGCCTCCCGTCTAATAATCTGATATTCTGTGATGATTTTAGATCCTTTAAGCGCTTGTATTAAAAGTCTTTCACATTTATGCCATTTACCATGTATTGCCTGTGGGAATGCTGCATTAATCGCAAGCATTGCTCGTTCAGCCCAGACATGCCTTTCACTTTTCTCGAAATTATCCTGGAGTACCGCTTGAACCAGTCGATGAATAGAGAGTGTTTTCTCAACTGGATTGCGTCGAATTAGCGAATAGGTTCTTAAGACTTCGATAGCCTGATTGCGTTGAAATGCATCTGAGCCAAGTGGTGCAAGCAGTGATCCAAGTACTGATGAATCTGCTGTTAGAATTTCCTCTGCAATAGCATCTGGAGCAAAATACGAGAATAAACGTAGAAGATCAGCTGCTGCTGCATTTCTTTCTTGCACTTTGATAAAAGTTAGTAACCATGTGCTTGATATGGAATCAGGATGATCAAAAATGAGAGAGCGACGATCAGACAACAGCTTTTGTCGATACTGCTTATAAATTTCAAAGTACTCTTGCAAGCTCATGCCAGTTGCTTCTACATAGGCTCCCGCTTGATCCAAAGCCAGTGGTAATCCACCTAACTCTTGTGTCAACAGGGTCGCAAATCGATGGTCTTCGACATTGGCATGTGATAATTCCTGAGAAGGAGCTAGTATACCTGCTCTGCGTAAGATCATTCTCGCTCCTTGTTCATCAGAAAGCTCCTTTATCTCTAGACGAGTTGCAAACCGTTGCATAGCCAACGTTCGGGTTGTCAGAAGGACATGGCCCCTATAAGTTGGCGGTAGAAAAGGTGGTAGTATGCCCAGATCATCTACGTTATCCAGAATAAGTAACCACTTTTGCTGGATTTGTAGCCATCGTTTGACAGCCTCAATAATAATTTCCTGCTTTTCTGTAGTACATTCTGGAAGTTTGAGAAGTGTAGCAATCGCAACATAGGAGGATATTAGCGTATCTCGATCTTCAGCATGCGCCCATAACACTGCTTCGTAGTCTTGATAGTAACGATAAGCATATTCAGTAGCTATCTGTGTTTTCCCAATTCCACCAAGGCCGCTGATGGCATATGGTAATTGTAAAAATGGAGTGGCTAGATCTGCTTGCAGTTGAGTATGAATATTTACAAGGACTTCATCACGTCCAGTAAAGAAAGGATTATGTTGATAGGGAATATTCCAAATAGAAGGCCTGGTCAAATGTGATGACTGTGATGATAGATTTTCAACGACCTTGCGAATACCAGAGACAATATCCATAAATGCCTCGTCCTGATTAGTCCAAGCAGTTACTGCTACAGCATTAGCTGGCAACGGGGAAAGTTGCGCAAAAGGAGCACTTTGCCAATCACAAGAGCGTATGATAAGAGGAATAACTTTTGCTTTACCTTGTTTGTGTTTTTTCAGTGCACATGCCATCTCACTGTTGTAACTATTATCAGATGCTAGAAAGTATGCGCTCACCAGTAAAAGAATAATTGATGCCTGTTCTAGGCGCTGGTCAATGATATGGACTGAATCGGAGCCAGGAAGAATATCTTTAGCACTCCAAAGAGAGATCATCCCCTGCCGTTGAAGTATACTCAGATGTGTTTCTAATACGTAAAGCCACTTTTCATCTTCCTTTACATAAGAAATAAAAATACTCACTGGATTGGAATTTATATTCATAATAAACTTTCTAGATTTTATATACACTATTCAAAATACATATAAATTTATTTATACTCAGTAAGTATAAATACCTCTTTAGTGAATTGCTCTTGCATGCTCAGACCTGATAGCATCATTTCTTAAATTTTACATTGTATAGCATATAAATGTCAAAAATTCCATATCATTTTGAACTATGTGGCTTAGAAACGGTAGTGAAACAAAATTTTAATAGAAATAAAAACAAAAAAGATCCGAACAACGCAATTGTTGTCCGGATCTTTTTTGTTTTGTGTGATTGGATCTTTGTAAGCCGCGAGATTACCAGCGTGATGATGAACGGCGATTGTTGCCACCGGAGCGTGGATTGGAGCTCTGGAAGCAGTCGCTACAATAAACCGGACGATCTTCACGAGGCTGGAAAGGAACCATCGCCTCTTTGCCGCAGCTGGCGCAGGTTGCAGAGTACATCTGACGCTCGCCACGATCACGACTACCGCCACTATAGCTGTTACCACCGTAGCTATTACCACCACTACGGCCACCCATCTGGGCTTTGCGCGCAGAGCGGCATGAAGGGCAGCGGGTTGGCGAATTGGTCAGCCCACGGCTCTGATAAAACTCCTGCTCACCGGCGGTGAAAACGAACTCCTGGCCGCAGTCGCGACAATACAGCGTCTGATCTGTGAATGACATGTTTCTTCTTTCTCAATTCCTGAGTAAACTAACTCAACTTGGTTTCTGCATTGTGCGGCTTACAATAGACTATCTATTCTGAGCGACGAAGCACTATACAGTGTGCACTCAGTATAACATATAATTTTGAAAAAAGCACTGTTTTCTCAACGATTTTTTCTGCTTTACAAATTTGAGAGATTGACCATCAGAAAAATTATATTTACTGATCGGCATATGAATATTATGCTGCACTCTACAAATTTGAGAGATTGACCATCAGGCAAAATTATATTTACTGATCGGCATATGGATATTATGCTGCACTCTATACTACTAATGACTGGTAACATAAACCGAAACAATGGTAGAGAAGAAAAGGGTGGTGCAGATAGTGGGACAGGGACATTCTTCCAGGAAAGTGTTCGATCCATTATCAGAAGATCTGATCTATACCTCACCTTCCCTTGTCATTAGCAAAAAACCTTCACAGGTAGATCTCCAACGCCAGATTGCTCGCTATACTCAGTGGCTTCAGCAGCATGAGCTCAATCATCAACAACAGCTTGCTCTTATTCAGCAGCAAAAGGAGCGTTACCAGGAACGTGCTCAACGCAAGGTCATTGTTGGAGAGAAAACCATACGAACCTTTGCGCCATTTATCCCTACCTATTCCGCTCTGTCAACCTTCAGTAGAGGTCAAAAAATCACTGGCATTCTGTTTATATTGGCACTTCTCCTTGGCATCTCCTTCTCTTATATGGACACACTTGTTGTTCTCATGTTCTTTATTACTATCCTTTATATTGGTTCATTGGCACTGCAATTTGTGATGTCATTGCGAACTTTTATCGCAGACTTTGAAGAACATATTGATGATACGATTATTCATGGTCTGGGCGAGGTCGAATGGCCTGGCTACACAGTCCTCTGCCCTCTCTATAAAGAGGCCGCCATTATCCCGCAGTTTACACGAGCAATACAACGGCTGGACTACCCGGCTCATAAACTTCAGGTTCTGCTACTGATTGAAGAGGATGATCTCGAAACACATGAGATCTTACAAAAGATGGAGCTACCAGAGTATTTTTCTATTGTGATTGTTCCCGCAGGTACTCCAAAGACAAAGCCTCGCGCCTGTAATTATGGCTTAATCCAGGCCACCGGTGATTTTGTCGTGATCTACGATGCCGAAGATGTGATGGACCCTTTGCAATTGAAGCGCTCTGTGTTGACCTTTGCCAATTATGGTCCCGAGATGGTCTGTGTGCAGGCCAAGCTCAACTTTTATAATACGAAACAGAACCTGCTGACACGCTGGTTTACCGCTGAATATTCCGCCTGGTTTGATCTTCTGTTACCTGGTCTCCAGTATCTGCGCTTTCCGTTACCGCTGGGAGGTACCTCCAATCACTTTCGCACAGATGTCTTGCGAGCTCTGGGTGGATGGGATGCCTTTAATGTCACTGAAGATTGTGAGTTGGGGATTCGACTCTCGCAATTTAAGCTCAAAACAGTCGTTCTCAATTCTACAACGTATGAAGAGGCAAATCCACAGGTCCATAATTGGATTCGGCAGCGCTCGCGCTGGATTAAAGGCTATCTGCAAACCTATCTGGTCCATATGCGCCGTCCATTGTTTATGTTACGGCAAGGCATGTTCAGAGAATTTCTAGCCCTTCAATTTTTGATTGGGGGTCGAACGCTTACAATCTTTCTTAACCCTATCCTCTGGCTGGTCCTGCTCTTCTACGTTTTTTTTTTCGTTTTAATATTATTGGTTTTTACCACCGCCTCTTTCCAGCTCCTGTCCTGTATATGGGGACTATCTGTCTGATTCTGGGCAATTTCTTCTACATTTATCTCCACCTGTTCGGCTGCGTGCGACGTTACCAGTATTCCCTGGTCAAATGGGCTCTCACGATCCCTATCTACTGGTTATTGATGAGTGCCGCAGGGATGCGAGCTCTGTTTCAATTATTTTTTAAACCACATCATTGGGAAAAAACTATTCATGGTCTCCATCTTCAAGCAGTTCTCTCTGCAGAAGAGAGCGCACCATCCGTTGCTCATCTACCAGCGGAAGGGACCAGTTCGATCGCTCATCTATCTGGCGAGAATACTCATTCCATTGCTCATGCTGATCTCTTACCTGTTGACGATAGTGAGATGACAGAGACCCCTGGTATCCCTGTGACTGAACTCAAACTTACACCCCTGCCACGATTAATGAACCTTCTTCCTCCTCGTCTCCCCGCAGCCTTCTCGAATTCTGATCGACGAGCACTGAACCGTCCCGCTGTGCTGGTGCGCGATCTCTGGCTCCTCAGTGTGATCCTATTAGCAAGTATTGCCAGTGTTATTGCATCCATAGGCTTTTTTATGAATAGCGAAACACTTATTTATGATGATGCCTACTCACATATAAGAATAGCTCGTAGTATGGTCGATAGCATTACCCCTGGCTTTGCCCAGCTCGGTGGCGTCTGGTTACCGCTACATCACCTGTTGATGGTCCCGTTTATCTGGAATGATACGCTCTGGCGCACTGGTTTCGCAGGCAGCATACCTTCTATGAGCGCCTATATTCTCGGTTGCGCTTATCTGTTCCTCTTGATTCGCCAGCTTACGCATAATAATATGGCCAGTTTTATTGGTACTCTGGTCATGCTGCTGAATCCAGATCTCCTCTATCTGCAATCGACAGCCCTGAGCGAAATTGAGTGCGTGAGCGCTGTTCTGTTTACTTTTTATTATGTGTTGCGTTGGGTACAGGAGGATCAGACAAGGGATCTGGTCCTGATGGCTTTTGGTATTCTGTTGGTCTCGCTGATTCGCTATGATGGCTGGTCGCTCTTTATAATTCTCTTTGCGCTGGTGGCAGTGATTGGTGTCTGGAAACGACATGGTTGGAAAAGAATTGAGGCGAACCTGATTCTGTTTGGACTGATGGGAAGCCTTGGAATGGCGATCTGGCTGGCCTGGTGTAAGATGATCTTTGGCGATCCACTCTATTTTCAGCGAGGTCCCTATTCGGCTCAGGCTCAACAGATGAAGTTTCTGGCGGCCCATACGCTCTATACCTATCATAATGTGTGGCAGTCCGTTCGCTACTATGGACTGGATAGTCTTGAAAGTATTGGTGGGCTGCTCTTTCTTCTAGGCTGGCTCTCTGCCCTCTTTTTCTTTCTACGGTATCGTTTTACACCAGTGACTCTAGCTGTAGCAACGTTCCTGACGCCATTTGCCTTTTACTGTTATAGCCTTTACTCGGGGCAGGCTATCCTCTATCTGCCGGGTGCTTTGCCTCCTGGGGCTCCTCCACAATATTTTAATGTTCGTTATGGTTCAGAGATGGTTGCCCCACTGGCCTTCTTTCTAGGGGTCGGACTGGCACACCTTCCAATACGCCACTGGCTCAGAAAGTGGCGGGGAGCTCTCTATGTCCTATGTATCCTGTTGATTGTTGGGCAGGCACTCTATGTCGGGGATGGACGCAATCTGGCCCTCAACGATGGCCTCTATAATCATAGCTGCTCCTCTACTTCACGACCTATCCATGTCTTTCTCTCACAACATTATAATGGAAACTTTCTCTTGACTGACGAATATACAACTCAGGTCAATGGACAGGTCTTTGGAGCTCAATTGCGAAAGATTATTTATGAAGGCTCTGATCCTTACTGGTCCCGGGCTCTAGCTGCACCTCAACAGATTGTGGACTGGATCATTATGCGACCAAAAGATACTGATGACCTGGTGGCAAAAGCTCTTGCACATAATGACGCTTTCCTGGATAATTTTACGCTCGTTCTCACTGAAAAGGATGGCCTGAGCCTGTATCTGCGGAATGATATCAACACCCTCCCATCACGCCCCGTTCCTCTCAATATCCTCAATAATGAGAAACTTTGCCAACGTTATGGAGGGTATACCTACTAATCTGGCCCCTTTAGCTCAATCCTCTCAAAATAACGTAATTTTTATGTACTGACGATGCTTTACAGCATAAAATATGATTATCATTAATGATGTTTATGATTTAACTAACTACTTGATAATAAGAGTAAGAGGTTTATCTGTTGTCTCAACCCCTCTATTTTGCTGAGACAGCTACTTAACCTCTCTTCCTGGCAATTCATGACAATACTATTCTCACAAAAAAGGCTGAATCTCTTTCTTAACTACAAAATCTTGGTAGATGTTCATGAAAAGGGTTCATCACCCGGCATGACACCTTTATTCTTAGAAGAGAGACAGGCTTTTGTGGGTGACCTGACTTTAGATTGGAGCTTTCAGTGGCACATACATCGCTACTCTTCTTTGCTTTTCCAGGTCTGGCACTAAAGAGAAAAGCAAAACAGCCAACGCTTCTAGAGGCTATCACCTCTAAGACAACCGATGCATTTATGCCTTCATCTGGTATTATCCAGTCTCCCAAACTTTCGGTTATCCTCTCAACACAACAAAATAGCTACGAACTTCAATCCGTTATCCAGCAGATCAGGCAGAACTTGTACACTCTGATCGATGAACTGGAAATACTGGTTGTTCGATCTGCACCTGATCTTCCATCTCATCAGCCAGGGACAGAGCCGTCTCCTACGCGATCTGATGCAACCGGACAACCATATGTCCGATGGTACAACAATCTGTATGCAGCGATTAATCAGGCACAAATGGATCTGATCTTGCTGATGAATGCTGATGAAGCCTTCCAGATCGCTGACATACAGGCCTTTCTGTCGCTAACTGAGCACTATGATCTGGTGCTTGGTTATCGAGACAAGCACCAGATCTCATCTTTACAGCGAATGGGGACCTGGCTGTGGCGGCAGTTGGTCTGGTTCATCTTTGGCTTGCAGGTACGCGATATCAACTGTACGTTTAAGCTTTACCATAGGGATTGTCTTAACAACATCTCGTTAGAGGGGGGCGATAACTTACTGCACACAGAGATGCTCTACAAATGTCTTCGCAAAGGATACACCTATACAGAGGTAGCGCTTACTGCTCCTTCTTTACAGTCAATCGGATCACAGTCAATCAGACCTGCTTCGCTCTCTCGACGCTCCAGATCGCCCCTCAAAAAGTGCTATGAGCTCCTTCTTTACGCTCAACGCTGGCATATGGAGGAGCTAAGCGAAATGAAATAGGTAATGATCCGTTATGAAACTTCTGATCGTTTCCTGAGATGCGAGATTTGCGATCTTTACTCTTCATAACACATAACGCTAACATCACTGAGCCCCACACAATCCGATGACAGATTGTGTGGGGCTCAATGATGTTAGAGGATAGAGACAGAGAATTTATCGATCAATTCTCTGTCTCTAACCAGGCTAGAGCAGGCTGAACAAGATGGTCTTGCGATAATCATTCAAGACAACTGGTAGGGCGGCGACTGTAAAGCTCAGCTTCCGCGCAGGGAGTGGTTGAGCAGAGACAGCTGTATGCGGCTTTGCTTGAATGGTCGTTGAGTTACTGATGCTCACATTATCGAACGTGCTGGTGTTTAATGTGCCATAACTATGCGACGTAACTTCCAGACCTGCATAGATGGTGCTGCCCATCGGGATCGTTCGTGAGGTTACCTGTGTATAATTCACACCGTCGCTTGAAGCATAGCCAGTGAAGACATCTCCGCTACGAACAAGCTTGACCCAATAAGGTACAGTTTCCGTCCCAGGGGTGGTAGTTTGAGCATTGGGCCCCGATGTATCGCGCCACTGATACACAGCTCCGTTGCCTGGTGTAAGCATCTGCATGGCAAAGAGCGAATCTGAGTTCAGCGTATCACGCATCATCACACCAGACTTGGCCCATGCATTCGTATTGTCCTGTGAGACGACGCGAGCGATAATCTCTCCATCACCGGTCAAAGAAGTATACACAAAATGGAAGGCATCGTTTGCCTGCCAGATATCCTCGCCAGAGCCCTGGACAGTAAAGGTCCCTGTTCCGCTATCATAGCTTGCAGAACCTGCCGCCCCTACTGTACCAATATCCTGATTGGTAATACCTGTTGGCAGAGAGGGCGTTGGAGTAACCGTTGAACCTGTCAGACGTGCGTCGGCCCAATCAGCATGATCACTGGTAATACCATCACCAGCATCAGTTACGAGCAAGTTCAGATCATTGACGCCAGCTACATTGACATCCACGGTCTGTACTGGTGCCCCACCAGCCACAACACCGCTATCAAAGAGAAGAGTATTGTCGCCATAGACCTGGAAATCGACTGTACCCGCGCTACCAGTTTCATCATCTACCCCCACATCTGAAAGGAAGCGACTGTAATTTCCATTCAATGTGTAGTGGATCTCAGAGATCGCATGTGTTCCGATACCTTTAGGATAGACTCTTCCCCTCAAAGTAAGAGGATTCAAGTTGACTGAAAGATCCTTCTCGACGCTTCCAAAGCCTGCGGTCGCAGAAGCGGGTGTGAGATCACTGAGATAGGTGCCTGTAAAAGGAACGGGACTCGGCGTGGGAGTTGGACTTGGCGTGATTGTTGGCGTTGGCGTTGGTGTTGGGGCCGTGTTAGTAATTGAAACGTTGTCAAATCTGGCTGTATTCAACAATGAGTTGTCATGGGAGTTATCGAACAGACCTACATAGACGGAACTTCCCATCGGAATGGTCGCTGTTCCAATCTGAGTATACGTCGTGCCATCGCTAGAAGTTGAAGCCGTAAACAGATTCCCACTTCGGGTCAATTGAACCCAATACGGAACTGTTGCTGATGGGTCGCCTGTCTGAGAGACCGTTGTTCCTCCTGCTGAGGCTCGCCACTGGAAGTTTGCTCCATAGGAAGGTGCCAGCAGCACCATTGCCTGTGCAGAACTACTTGTAAGTGATTCGCGAATCATCACACCAGCTTTGGCCCATCCACCACCTGTGGTGTCTTGTGAAAGCACATGAGCAATAATGGTAGCATCACCATTAATAGGTTGGTAAGCATAGCGGAAGGCATCGCTCACATCCCAGACATCTGTGCCCGAGCCCTTTAACGTAAAGGTACTGTTGCTGCTATCGTAGGTAGCAGAACCGGCGATATTAACAGCTCCAACATCTTGCGTCTGGTATGGGCTGGGGAGAGGACCATTGCTCGTTGGTGTCGTGGTTGGAGTGGTTGAAGGCGCGGTTGAACCCGTAATTGCCACATTATCAAACGAGGTGATATTCGCGTTGGCATTATCGTGAGAGGTTGAGGCCAATCCCACATAAATGCTGCTTCCCATAGGGATGTTGACAGAGCCGACGGTGGTATACGTCACACCATCGCTCGAGGTGCTCCCGGTAAAGAAATTGCCCGTTCGGGTCAACTTCACCCAATATGGGGCTGTCGTGCTGGCAGATCCACCCAGGCTAAAAGTAGGGCTAGAAGCAGAGGGTCGCCACTGAAAATTGGTGCCATAGCCAGGTGAAAGCATCATGAATGCATGAGCGGAGCTCGGGTCAAGCGTCTCACGCATCATGACACCAGCCTTGGCCCAACCTCCACCAGTATTGGCCTGCGAAGCAACCCGAGCTACGATGCTGCCATCACCTGTCAATGTCTGGTAGATATACTGGAACTGGTCATTGCTATTCCAGATATCTGTTCCTGACGAAAAGGTATTAAAGGTATTGCTGGTGCTATCATAGGTAGCCTCTCCAGGAATGGCAACGCTTCCAATATCCTGAGCCTGATAGCCAGTTGGAAGAGCTCCACCTGAAATGGATGGCGTTGGTGTGGGCGTTGGCACTGAACTGGTTGGGCTCGGCGTTGGCGTCTGCGTGGCCGTCGCCGTGACATTAGAGACTGTGACATTATCAAAGGTGCTGGTATTAATCTGGGTGTTATCGTGTGAATTGACGGCCAGTCCAATCTCAACCGAATTCGCCATCGGGATGATAGTCGTCCCTAGCACAGTATAGGTGTTAGCATCACTGGACGCATAGGCTGTGAAGAGATTCCCTTCACGCGTCAGTTTCAACCAATAAGGGGTGACGAAGGCTGATGGACCTCCTATTCCTGTACTGGGGATATCAGAAGCGGTGCGCCATTGGAAATTGGCTCCATTTTCTGGGGTAAGCATGGCAAAAGCATAGGCCGAACTCGGGTCAAGCGTTTCTCGAATCATTACGCCTGCTTTGGCCCAACCACCTCCTGTATTCTCCTGTGAGGCAACGCGGGCGACGATCTGACCATCACCACTTAACGGCTGATAGACATAGCGAAACTGATCAGATGTATTCCAGACATCAGTACCTGAACCAGAGAGGGCATAGGTTCCATTTGCATAAGAGGCTATGCCTGTTGGACCAACTGAACCGATATCCTGCGTCTGAAAAGGAGAGGGGAGCGAGCCGCTCGATGTCGAGGCAGCGGTAAATTGCACATCGTCAAAGGTGCTGGTATTGGTCAGGCTATTATCATGTGCAGTTACGACCAATCCAACATAGATTGATGATGAGGTAAAGTTTACTGTGGCAGCACTTACTTTGGTGAAGTTTGTTCCATCACTTGAGATCAGACCCTGCACCAGGTTTCCTTGTTTGATCAACTTCACATAATAAGGAGCTGAAATGGTGGGTGGGTCAGTTGGCGGTAGGGTCGGCGGGTTAGAAGTAATGTTTACGCTTAAACTTGTTGCACCTGTTGCACTACGCCACTGGAAGGCCGCTCCAAAGCCTGGTGTAAGCGCCATTAGAGCATAGGCGGCATTGGGGTCAAGGCTATCACGAAACATAATCCCCGACTTGGCCCAGGCATTCGCCGCCGTCTGGCTCGCCACACGCGCTACATAGGTTCCATCTTGCGTAATGGGCTGATATACATACTGAAACTGATCGCTCTGTAACCAGATATCACTTCCCGAACCACTGACGGTAAAGGTTGTCCCCTGATAATCAGCTGTACCGGTGGTCTGCACCGTTCCAATATCGGCTGATTGATAACTGCCAGGGAGAGCAAAGGCTTCCTGAGGACGCGCACTTACCGTTGTCAAAGCTGGTGCGACCAGCCAGCTAAACAGATAAATGAGTAAGGGACCAGTACGCCAGAGCAAACGTCGGGATTGTAAACTCGAAAACACTCTCTATTCCTCCACTACTTGTCCTTAGAAAGCCTCTGTCACTATCTGTAAACAGTTGAAAGATAGTTAAAAATGTTGGCTTCCTGTATGCAATAACGGTCAACAATGTGAGATAGCATGGTCATAATTAAAAAAAGCGATTCTTATGACACAGTGCCATTTTTAGTATAGAAAGTCTTTATAATGATTTTCTTCTAAGAAGAGACTATTTGTTGGTGAAGGTAGACAAACATATGATGGCAAAATAAAGCGGTGCTTCTCCAGCACAATGATTTTACTGGAGGAACACCGCTTTATGACGCCATGATTTAGTTACATGAGCAGCATCGCAAAATGGCTCATAGCTGAGAACTTGAGCGGATGTATTCTATCCACAGGTTGGCTGCTTACCTTCTGGAGATAAGCAAAGTTCTCATTGGAGGCTCCTTGAACACTGCTCGGATCAAAAGAGAGCGTTTTTGAGCGATTATGCGGGATAAAGGCTGGCGCAGGAGTGGGTGTATTAACAAGCGAACCGCCACTAAAGTCTACGTTGTCAAATGTGGCACTGCTTATAACACCATCGTTGTGAGATGTCACAGCCAGACCAATATAGATGGTACTGGCCATCGGGATAGTCTGGGTCGTATCGAGCTGCGCATACGTGGTCCCATCGCTGGAGGCGTAGGCTGTAAAGTCATTGCCTGACCGAACGATCTTGACCCAGAAAGGGGCACTTCCTGTGATTGGACTATCACCTATCGCATTTTGATTGGTCTCTGCTCGCCACTGTAGCAAGGCTCCATTCCCAGGAGTAACGAGAGCCGCTGCATATTTAGAGCCTGCATCCAGGGTCTCACGCATCATCACGCCTGCTTTAGCCCATGGATCAGTATTCCCCTGGCTCACTACCCGAGCTACTATCTGCCCGTCTCCTGTTAATGAAGCATACACAAAATGGAAGCCGTCGGCATTAAACCAGATATCGCTACCAGAGCCGTCTACAGTGAACGTTCCTGTTCCACTGTTATAGCTAGCAGAGCCAGAGGCAGCAACTGAGCCAACATCCAGATCATTAATACTGGCAGGTAAGGAGGATGGCGTGGGCGTTGATGTCGGGGTCGGCGTTGGCGTTGGAGCAACATGAGTGATCGACACATTATCAAACGTGCTGGTATTGATGAGCCCATTGTCATGAGCTGTATCCACCAGACCAACATAGATGGCATCGGCCATTGGAATAGTAGAACTTGCAACCTGTGTATAGCTCACGCCATCATTAGAGGCATAACCAGTAAACGTATCACCACTTCTGGTCAATTTAAGCCAGTAGGGAGCGCCTACAGAAGCCCCAGAGATCGAAGAGGAAGGAGCTCCAGTCGTCGAGCGCCACTGATAATTAACCCCATTAAACGGTGTTAACACCATCATAGCCTGAGCCGAACCAGTTGTTAAGGCCTCACGAAACATCACGCCAGCTTTGGCCCAGCCATTTGTCGTGTCCTGCGAGACAACACGGGCTATGATCGTCCCATCTCCAGTAAATGGCTGATAGACATAACGGAACTGGTCACTTGTATCCCAGATATCAATGCCAGCACCATTGAGCGTAAATTTACCGGTGATGCTGTTATAGGTCGCACTCCCTCCAAGAGCAACTGCGCCAACATCTTGCGTCTGATAAGGAGAAGGTAATGGCCCATTATCCTCTGGTGTTGGAGTCGGGCTCACCGTTCCCGTTGGGAGTGGCGTGGGAGTGGCCGTTGAGCCAGTGATCGACACATTATCTAATGAGCTGAGATTGCCGGTGGTATTGTTATGGGAAGTCGAAGCGATTCCAACGTAGATAGTATTGGCCATCGGAATCGTGATGGTGCCAATTGTGGTATAGCTTGTTCCATCGCTAGAGGTTGAACTGGTGAAAACATTGCCTGCTCGTGTGAGCTTCACCCAATAAGGAAGAGTAATGTTCGCAGGCCCGAACTGATTAAAGCTCTGACTGCTTGCAGTAGGACGCCATTGAAAATCTGCTCCATTGCCTGGCGTCACAATAGTAGAGACATGGGCGGAGCCAGGATCAAGGGTTTCACGCATCATGACGCCTGTCTTGGCCCAACCGCCACCAGTATTATCCTGTGCGGTCACACGTGCTACGATACTACCATCCCCAGTGAGCGGCTGGTAGACATACTGAAACTGATCGCTATTGCTCCAGATATCGTTCCCTGAGGAGAACAGATTAAATGTACCAGTCGCACTGTCATATGCAGCCTGACCGGCAATTCCTACAGCTCCAATATCTTGAGCCTGGTAACCGCCTGGGAGTGCTCCACCCACGACAGAAGGCGTCGGAGTTGGACTCGGGGTCGGAGTTGGCGTTGGTGTTGGCGTCTGGGTCGCCGTCGCTGTAACCGCGGTGATCGTCACATTGTCAAACGTACTCGTATTGACTTGTTGATTATTATGGGAAGTCACAGCCATGCCAATAGTGACGGTAGTAGCCATCGGAATCGTAACTGTCCCTAATTCAACAAAGAGGGTATTATCACTGGAAGCATAGGCTGTAAAGACATCCCCAATGCGCGTCAGCTTAAGCCAGTAAGGGGCAACAAAAGCCGAGGCCGACCCGACCCCCGTACTGGACACCCCTGAACCAGTCCTCCATTGAAAGTTCGCTCCATTGCCTGGCGTGAGCATGGCAAAAGCGTACGCGGATGATGGATCAAGCGTCTCGCGAATCATGATACCAGCCTTGGCCCATCCACCATCAGTGTCATCTTGAGAGGCTACATGAGCCACAATCTGTCCATCACCGTCTAATGACTGGTAGACATAGCGAAACTGGTCAGAGGTCCCCCAGATATCTGCTCCCGA
The DNA here is from genome assembly GCF_003967535.1 of Tengunoibacter tsumagoiensis. GTDB lineage: Bacteria > Chloroflexota > Ktedonobacteria > Ktedonobacterales > Ktedonobacteraceae > Tengunoibacter > Tengunoibacter tsumagoiensis. Next base: position 416,618 of record NZ_BIFR01000001.1, read on the forward strand.
CGCAGAGACTGTAAACGTTCCATTATCATACAAGGTCGTTCCAGCCGAGCCGACAGAACCAATATCCTGCGTCTGATAGGGCGAGGGAAGAGTTGTTGTCCCGGAGGTTTGAGCCGCCGTAAACTGCACATTGTCAAACGTGCCGGTATCAACGGTGGCATTATCATGCGAGGTCACGGCAAAGCCTGCATCAAACGAAGATGAAGAGAAGTTAATTGTTGCGGCACCAACTTTGGTAAAAGTAGCTCCATCGCTCGAGATCAGACCCTCAATCAGATTCCCTTTTTTGATCAGCTCAACATAGTAAGGAGCAACTATTGGATTATCCGCTCCATCTGTACTGAGATTATAATTTGAACTAGAAGCACCGGTCGAGCTGCGCCACTGAAAAGCCGCTCCATTGCCTGGAGTAAGCGCCATCAGAGCATAAGCAGCAGCAGGGTCGAGACTATCACGAAACATAATTCCCGCTTTGGCCCAGGGATTCCCTGTTGTCTGGCTCGCCACACGCGCCACATAGGTTCCATCTTGTGTGACAGGCTGATAGGCATACTGAAACTGATCGCTCTGTAGCCAGATATCACTTCCGGAACCAGCTACTGTAAATACCCCATCCTGGTAATCGGAGCTCCCCGCTTGCTGCACAGGTCCAATATCTGTTGACAGATAAGGAGAGGGCAATGCTAAGGAGACAGAGGGATGAGCATGCACTACCCCCAATGCCGGTGCGCACAACCAGAAAAACAAATACAAGCACAATGGGCCAGTATACCAGGTCTTCCATAAATAGGATAACTGAGGAGACATAGGCTCTCTTCCTCCACAATCGCTAAATCTACCACTTCCTGAGAGCACAAAAAACGACATGACTATTGGGTAGAGCCGCCAGGGCTCGCAACCGTCGATCAAAGTTCACATACATGCTTGTTATTATGCTTCAGGACTCGAATTTAGTATAGAAAGCCATTATAATGATAGATATCTAACCTATTTTTTATCTCCTGTAGCTTCACATAATAGTAAACACCTTGAAGATATCTTCACCTATCTAGTCATGTAACTTCAATAATGTTATTATTGTGTAGGTCAATAACATTTCTTTAAGGTAAATGCGAGAGAAATTTCATTTAAACATCTATTGCTATCTTTCTATTGAATTATAAAATAATATGTCAGGAGTTTTTAACATTTACAAAAACATTCAAAAAACATTTTTCATCAAAGTTAAGAAATGGCCATTGAAACAAGTGAATAAACACCTTGCCTTAACCACAATCTTACCTACTTGTTCCTGGAATTAAGATACATTTATTTCATACAATTTTTATATGATCTTCTTTCATTCGTTATCAGTATGAGTTATTATTGCGATTCTTTTATAGGCATGTATGGGCATACTTTAAATCGCCGCCGCTGTATGTTTATACATTGATATTTTTCGAGAAGGGCGCCATCCAGATAACTGTATATGCATGGATTACGCGAGGTACAGAGTGATACAAGAACATACTATCCTTCCTATTGGAGCAATCGTTCAGGGACAGAATGGGGAGCGTTATGTGATCGAGGCTGTTCTCGGGCAGGGTGGCTTTAGTGCCGTCTATCGTGTGAGAGAACGCTACAACAAACAAAAAATTTTTGCGTTGAAGGAGATCGTCAATCCTAATCCTCAGGAGCGACGCAATCTGGCTTTTGAGGCTGATCTATTAATGAGATTGGGTCATCCTTCGCTGCCTCGTGTCTATCAAATCTTTGAGAACACTCGCCTGAATCGTATTTTTATGCTGATGGATTTTATTGATGGCAAGAATCTAGAGGTTTTGCGACTGGAGCAGCCCGACCAGCGCTTTTCGCTCTCGATGGCATTGACCCTGCTCACGCCAGTTGTCGAGGCCATCAGTTATCTTCATAATCGCAAACGTCCTATTGTTCATCGCGATATCAAGCCAGCTAATATCATCGTGCCAGCCGGTGCATTGGATGCGCAGCTGGTTGACTTCGGTCTGGCGAAGGAGTATATCGAAGATAAGACAACCAATGTCTTTCGCTGTGGTACGCCCGGGTATGCGGCCCCAGAACAATATGGTCATGGCACCAATCCACGAACCGATATCTATGCTTTAGGAGCGACGCTCTATACGCTCTTAACGGGAGTGGTTCCTGTTGATGCGCTCAGTCGCAGCGTGAATCAAACCGATAATGACCCTTATATTCCACCTGATGTGCTCTGCCCTCATCTTCCTTTTACTGTTGCTCGCATTATCGATCAAGCCATGCATCTTCGCAGTGATTCACGTTTTGCCAGCGTAGAAGATTTCTGGCGCGAGCTTTGTATTGCGACGACACACCAACATGTAGGGCTGCGCAACCGCGCACAACACAAAACCTATACCTTACCAACTGTCCCTCGTTTGCGCCGCGCAGCTTTGCCTCAAATACCACATCTTCCCCAGACAGAAGAGGAGGTAGAGCACTCCCCAATGATTACCCCTGTCACAGTACGTATACGTAGAACAATCTCAACTAAACACAAGATCTGGCTCGTGCTCTTACTCGTGCTTATCCTGATAGTAGCAGTTATCGATGGCCTCTTCCTTTACTCACTTAATATAAAGAATGCCACGAATACTGCGGCCAACACCAATTCACAATCAGTAGTTCGCAACCCGCTGCCCAATCCATCACCAGATTGTAGACCACTCCATCGTCCCCCACCGTTTGGCGATAGTCCCGATCAACACCCACCAGACGGATATCCCGACCTCTGTACGGCTTATACAGGAACAATGGCCACGAATCAGAAAAAAATAACAGAGTTCAAGATTATTCACCTCTCTCACGAACCGCAAAGTCCTGTATTTGAAGGGCATTTTGTTGGAATGGGCCAGGATCAAGCATTTCAGAGTCAAATGAGCTTCGATGTTCATGACCCTCATGGCGAATTAGTGGTTCAATTTATAGTCACTTTGCCCAATATCAATCAAAAGCTCTCTTTTAACGGTCATATCTATCGCCATCCTGGCCCAGGGCCTGGACCATCAACTCCCGGTACTGAGACGAGTTTTTCTGGTCAGGGTCCTGGTCCTGACCAGGGCCCTGGCCCTGGCTTAGCCGATGATGGCATGGGAGGAACCTACCAGGTCATAGATCAGGCAAACAATCAGATTAAGGATTCAGGTCAGTGGCAAATAATGCCAACATTGCTTGAAAATTAGCCGGAATAGTGCAGTAGAGCTGAGATTTCATCTCTTACCATTCTATCTGTCGAAGGATATGGACAATTGTCTTGACATGAGTCCCGTTGCTGATGTATTATCCTCAAGTGAGGATTGCAAAATCGTCTCGTTTCTTCCATTGGGCGGTTGCTGAAATTGGTAGACAGGGCAGACTTAGGATCTGTTGGTGATGAACCGTAAGAGTTCGAGTCTCTTACCGCCCATTTCATAGGTACAGAAGCAAGACACACACAATCTACACACGCGGGAGTGGCTCAGTGGTAGAGCATCTCCTTGCCAAGGAGAAAGTCGCGGGTTCGATCCCCGTCTCCCGCTTTGTGGGCACTGGCAAGCTCACAATCTTTTCTATGCATTTTTGGTATCCATCCTGGTTGGTTTCGGCAAACTGCGGGAGTGGCTCAGTGGTAGAGCATCTCCTTGCCAAGGAGAAAGTCGCGGGTTCGATCCCCGTCTCCCGCTTTGTGAGCACTGGCAAGCTCACAGTTCTTTCGTTTGTCTGTCGGTCGTTCGAGATCCCGGTGGTACCATTTGCGGGAGTGGCTCAGTGGTAGAGCATCTCCTTGCCAAGGAGAAAGTCGCGGGTTCGATCCCCGTCTCCCGCTCCCAACCTAAGCAACAGGGGGCCTGGTAGGATCTTTGTCCCCTGTGGGTCAGCGCATACGCAACCCACACATAGATCACATCGCATGATGCAGCATGCTCACATTAGATGTTGTTGGTTTTGTAGGAGGGTGGTCTATGGTTCTGGTCTTGCCTCTCTGCGCTTTCCCGCTTTCGCTGCACACCCGTATCGAACTTCAAAGTCGAACACCGTCAAGTACAAATACAAAACTACATTTTAAGACAATCTGTTGGAGGAAACGTGAAGGTCTCTGTTGAAAAATTGCCAACAAGCGAGGCCGTCCTGAACGTTGATGTGACTTGGGACGACATGGAAAAGGCTTCGGATAAGGCATACCGCAAACTTGTACAAAAGGTCGATATCCAGGGCTTCCGACGTGGCAAGGCCCCTCGCACGATTTTGGAGCGCAGGGTCGGAAAAGAATATATTTATCAAGAGGGGCTGGATGATCTGATCTCAGAGGCCTATCGCGATGCTCTCAAAGAACATGACCTTACCCCTATTACCCAACCTACGGTTGATGCTCCAGTCTTCGAAATGGGCCAGCCCTACCACTTTAGCCTGACTGTACCCATCATTACTCCGGTCGAACTGGCTGACTATACCGCCATGCATTTCGATCGCGAAGAGTTGGGCGTCACCTCTGAAGAGGTTGATAAAGAGCTCGAGTCGTTGCAAAATCGACAATCTAATTGGGAAACAGTCGAACGCGCCGCTGAGTATGGGGATCGCATTAAAGCCGATCTGAAACTGACTTCAGGCGAGCAGAAGATCTCGGACCTGAAAGATAACACGTTCGAAATCACCAATGAACGCCATGGCCTCTTCACTGGTATGGACGAACATCTGATTGGCCTGAAAGCTGGAGATAGCAAATCTTTTACCACGACTATTCCTGCCGATTATAGTAACGAAAAGTTGGCCGGGAAAGAGGCCGCGTATGAGGTCACCGTCCATTCCGTTGAGACAAAACAGTCTCCGGCTCTGGATGATGCCTTCGCTGCCAAAGTAAGCGATGGTCAATATGAGACGCTGGAAGAGTTGAGCAAGGGCCTCAGCGATAATATTCTCGAATCCAAAAAACGGAGCTCCAATGAGACGCTGCGCGAAAATGCTATCAATGCTCTGATTGAGCAGTCTACCTTTACGATCCATCCTGTTCTGATTGAACAAGAGGTCGAAGAGATGGCTCATCAGTTCGGTCATATGCTGGAACAGCAGCATCTCTCGTTCGATCAGTATCTCACTATGACCCGGAAGAGCCGCGCCGAGTTTATGGAAGAGAATCGCCCGGAGGCCGAGAAACGTGTTAAACGTCAGCTCGTTCTGGAAGAACTGGCTCGCCGCGAGAATATTACTGTCCTACCCGAGGAGATCGAGGCCCTTTTCAATGCCTATGCACAGATCGGCCAGGAGCTCCCACAGACAGAAGAACAGATCCGCTCTCTGATGATTAGCTATCGCCGTGAGAAAACGCTCAGCCGCCTGATCGAGTTGACAACCGATCCCGATCCCGATGCGGAGACGGAAGAGGAGTCCGCCGAAGAAGCGACAATCGCGAATGCCGAGGCTGCTGCTCTTGCAACCAACGCATCTCTTGAGGATGTTCAAACTGAGGAGTCTGCAAACACAACAGCTCATGCTGCTGACGCCAAGACGGAGTCTGTAGAGTAATCACATGCAACCATCAGATGCTCTGTTGTACACGCAGGAAAGGTAATAGACGTGGCAAACTCGAAAAATATGCGTACGACCTATCGTTGCTCCTTTTGTGGCAAAAGCCAGGACCAGGTGCAACGACTCATTGCCGGTCCCGGTGGGGTCTATATCTGCGATGAATGTATCGATCTCTGTCGAGAAATCATCGAAGAAGAGCAAGCCACCGTCGCCAAGCCACGCCTCCAAACAGGCAAGCTCCCGACACCAAAGAAGATCTACGAGCAGCTCAGCCAGTATGTGATTGGGCAGGAGCGGGCGAAAAAGACGCTCTCTGTGGCGGTCTATAACCACTATAAGCGTATTGGCGTTGGCAATCAGATCGATGATGTTGAGCTTGGCAAGAGCAACATCTTGATGATTGGCCCAACTGGTAGTGGCAAGACGTTGCTGGCTCAGACGCTGGCGAAGATTCTCGATGTTCCTTTCTGTATCGCTGATGCAACTGCTCTTACTGAGGCCGGTTATGTCGGTGAAGATGTTGAGAATATTCTGCTCCGCTTGATTCAGACTGCCGATTTCGATGTGGCCCGCGCTGAACGTGGAATTGTCTATATCGATGAGATCGACAAGATCGCTCGTAAATCTGACAACCCTTCCATTACGCGCGATGTCTCTGGTGAAGGTGTACAACAGGCTCTGCTAAAGATTATTGAGGGGACAATCGCCAATGTTCCCCCTCAGGGTGGACGCAAACATCCACATCAGGATTTTATCCAGATCAATACGGCGAATATCCTGTTCATCTGCGGTGGCGCATTTGAGGGGCTGGAGAAGATCGTTGAACAGCGCCTGGGCAGCAATAAGTCGATGGGCTTCCGCAAAGCCGAACTGGCCGCTGAAAAGCCTGAGACTGAAAAAGCCGAGACGTCTATTCTGGCTCAACTCAACCCCGATGACCTGCTCAAATACGGGCTTATCCCCGAATTTGTCGGTCGCCTGCCAGTCTATGTCTCACTGGATAATCTTGACAAAGCCGCTCTGGTCCGCATCTTGACTGAACCCAAAAATGCGATCATCAAGCAGTATCAAAAATTCTTGCAGCTCGATCGCGTCGAGCTGGTCTTTACAAATGATGCCCTGGATGCTGCCGCTGAAGGTGCATTAAAACAACGGACTGGTGCACGCGGATTACGTACAATCATTGAGGAGGTCCTTCAAGATGTCATGTATGAGATTCCTTCTCGTACAGACGTGAAGAAGGTTATTATTAATGGTGAAGTACTAACCGAACATAATAAACCGTTACTTGTGACACGAGGCGACCGTAACACGGCATATTCGGAAGATGAGTCTGCTTAGGCAGGCTCATCTTTTCATTTTTCGGTGAATTGTAGCGGTTATCGCCTCAAGTTAAATGTGGACGATAGTTTCTGCCGCTTGTCTGTCTTTCGCTACACTGTCGGCAGGGGTCGTCTCAAGTGTAAAGAAACTGATGAAGCTTTGTAAGTTCATTAGTCAGAATAGACAGGCGGAAACTCAATGAATGAACAAGAACGCCCGAATGTGGTACAAGCTACGAGTGAGGAATACCCACTTGCGGCGTTAAAAAGTACTGTTGCGTTTCCCCATAATCGACTCGCTCTTCCCGTAGGCCGCGAAAAAACAATTCGCGCCTTTGAGGAAGCTATGATGCGCCCCGACCGCTTGCTGATCATTGGAACGCAGTTCTCTCCCGATATCGATGATCCTCAGCCCAAAGATATCTATACCTCCGCAACTCTGGCTGAGGTGCTCACTATGCATCGCCAACAGGATTCTACTCTCCAGATACTGGTCCGCGGCATTAGCCGTATGACGATTGACGAATTTCTGGATACGGAACCCTTTTTACGCGTCCGCGCAACTCAGGCCGCCGAAACTCATCCTAAAGGCCCCCAATCCGACGCGCTGGTACGCCATGCGACAAATCTGTTTGAACGCTATGCTCAACTTAATCGGCGCTTTTCAGTCGAAGATATCAATTCTGTTATCGCTCTCAAAACAGCTCAACGCCTCTCTGATACGTTGGCCGCACATCTGGTGACAGATATTGAGCAACAACAGGAGCTTCTTTCAACACTGGATTCGCTCGAACGGCTGGAAAAGATCTGCGTCATTATGGGCAATGAGATCGAGATTCTTGAACTGGAGAAGACGATTCGCAATCGCGTTCACTCTCAGGTCGATCGTTCTCAAAAAGAGTTTTATCTGCGCGAACAGCTTCGTGCCATCCAGGAGGAGCTTGGCATGGAGGCCTCCTCTGAGGCTGATGAAGCTCGCCTTAAGCTCAAAGAAAAACAACTTCCTCCTGCCGCTGCAACGAAAGTCTTAAAGGAGATCGATCGGCTCGAACGAACTCCCGCTCAGTCCGCTGAGATCGCTGTTATGCGCTCATATATCGACTGGATGCTCGCTCTTCCCTGGAACGAACGCACAGAAGATCGGTTTAATCTTGAGGAGACGCGCAAGATTCTAGATAATGATCACTATGGCCTGGAAGGGATTAAGGAGCGCATCATTGAGTTCTTAGCTGTCCGCCAGCTCCGCATTCAGGCAACAAAACGTGGCGCTGCCTTTAAAAATGAGAGCCAGGGCCAGATCTTATGCTTGATTGGACCTCCAGGGGTAGGCAAGACTTCGCTTGGACAATCTATTGCGGATGCTCTGGGGCGTAAATTTGCTCGTATCTCTCTAGGCGGCGTCGGCGATGAGGCTGAGATACGCGGTCATCGTCGTACCTATGTGGGCGCTCTACCCGGGCGTATCATTCAAAGTATGAAGACGGTCGGCGTGCGGAACCCTGTCTTTCTGCTTGATGAGATCGATAAGCTCTCATCAGAGTACCGTGGTGATCCCGCTGCTGCCCTGCTAGAGGTGCTCGATCCAGAACAGAATAGCAATTTTACCGATCATTATCTCGAGCTCCCCTTTGATCTCTCAGAGGTCTTTTTCATCTGTACTGGTAATGTGAAGTTTCAGATCCCACGTCCATTGGCTGACCGCATGGATATTATTGAGCTTCCTGGCTATATTCTGGAGGAAAAAATTCAGATCGGACTGCGCCATCTGCTCCCTAAAGTGCGCCATGAACACGGACTGAGCCAGGAGCAGTTTAAAATGCAGCCCTCCGTCATGGATCATATTGTAACTGAGTATACGCGCGAGGCCGGGGTTCGCAGCCTTGAACGTCAACTGGCAACCATCTGTCGTAAAGCAGCGCTCAAAGTGCTAGAGAAGCCCAATACACCCGTTCGCATTACCCCCAAGAACCTTGAGAGCTATCTGGGAGCCCCTCGCTATAGCAGTGCCCCACCACTGCAACGGACTCAGATTGGCGCCGCTATGGGATTAGCCTGGACCGAGATGGGGGGAATTCTCCTGCCCGTTGAAGTTGTTACGATGGTCGGTAAAGGGGATTTACAGATCACTGGCCAATTGGGCGATGTCATGCGTGAATCCGCTCAGGCGGCTCTTTCTTACATCCGTACACGTGCAGATGAGCTCAATATCGATCCCAATTTCCAGGATACGACGGACCTGCATATTCATCTACCTGAGAATGCACTTTCAAAAGATGGACCCTCGGCTGGCATTACGATTGCTATCGCTCTCGTCTCTGCACTGACTCATCGCTCTGTCCGCAATGATGTGACGATGACCGGTGAGATCACATTGCTCGGCAGTGTCCTGGGAGTAGGTGGCCTAAAAGAAAAGATCCTTGCAGCCCATCAGGCTCATATAAAAACAATTATCCTCCCGGCTGCCAACAAGAAAGATCTGGCTGAGATCCCGGCAAAGATCAGGCAACAGGTCAATTTTGTGCTGGTCGATAATATGGATCAGGTACTTGATCAGGCCCTTCTTCCACCTCTCCCATTGACGGAGAATGAAGAAGCACGTCCGGATAATCTCCTGCTTTATCAAGAGAATATCGCCGGCGGACGACGCACCGGCCAATCCAAACGGGACAATGAAGATCTTGATTCCAGTTCCTATCAGTTCTCTCATCCTGAACATGGAGATTCCGCTCGCGCCGAAACTGAGGAGAAATAAGTTGGATAAATTGCCCTCTCGTTCGTTATTATATCAGTAGAGGTTTTTAGGGGGGATAAAGTACTTAATTTGTACCAGTCTGATATCCCCCTAACAGGCTTTTCTGAGCAAGCGACGCGTAAGGGTACAACAATCCTGTCTCATCTTTTTCTATTCATACTAACCCTACATTTCTCTTTTCTGAGCAGAAGTGGTAGACTATAAACAGACATATAGTAAATTGCCAATCTACTCTCGCAAGGGAATAAGTGAAAAAGAGTACCTCTGGCCGTTTACTACTCATGAAATATGTCTGCCTGGCACAAATCTCACGTTGCAAAGAGAGGAAATGCAATTATGAGCTATCAAGATCCTAATCAGCAGGGCCAATATCCAAATTCTCAATATGGTGGTGGCTACAATCCTGAGCAGCCCCAACAGCCCCAGCCAACTGATCCCTATAGCGGAGGACAGCAATACCAGCAGCCTTATGGCCAGCCTCAGCAGCCTTATGGCCAGCCTGGTTATCAGCAGCCCTATGGTCAGCCTCAGCAGCCCTATGGTGCTCCTGGCGGTCGCCCAGGCAGCACACTCAACATCGATCCGAATCTGGCCGCTGGTCTAAGCTACCTTCTTGGCTGGATTGGTGGATTGGTCTTCCTGCTGACCGAGAAGCAGAACCGCTTTGTGCGCTTCAATGCCTGGCAGTCAATCCTGTTTACTGGTGCAATGACCATACTTGGTATTATTGTGCAGGTTGCAGAAGCTATTCTTCCTGGCTTCCTGGTACTTGTTGTATCATGTGTCTGGGGTCTCCTGCTTCTTGCCGCCTTCGTTGGTTGGATTATCTGCATGGTTAATGCCTTCCAGGGCAAATACTTCAAATTACCTGTCATCGGCGATTACGCAGAGCGTTATACTAACCAGAATATCCTGGGCTAACTCTCAATCTCCAGGCAAATTGAAAAGCGGAAGTGATGCATCACTTCCGCTTTTTATCTATCAAAATGATATGATGGTACTATTCTTCAGCGTTTCGATTCCGGATCACCACAATGCTCGCAACAGCAACAATAGACAGGATAAATGCAACCAACGCAAATTTCTTCATCGAATGAACCCTTTCTGAATATCCTACATACGCTAGTAGCAGGAAATTTTAAAATATTTTATCGAATAAAAAAACCTATAGCCTGCTTTAGCGGCTCAATAGGGTTAATTTTGTTGTAAATGACATTTACTGTTATAGCAGTAATGGATAGGGGAGTCAAGAGATCCCATCTTTTGTACTATGCTTTCAACGCTCCTATCCGCTTCAAAACTGGCCTGGCTCTTCCACACAGGCCAGATCTTCAATAAGCTGGACCTCACAAGATCCCCCCATATATGTCTTCTTGTACACGACAAACATGAAAAGTCTCACATAGACAAACAAAATTTAAGACGGCAAGCATAATAGAAGCAGAACATCCAGTTGATCCTGATGTTTGCTATAGAGTTAGGAGTTAAAGATGAGAGAAATCATATCTTCGGGTCGCAGACTCCTTACCAGGGTTGGTCTGATCCTCCTGCTTGCCATTCTGTTAGGAAGCCTGCATAGCGTAGCGTCCACAAGCGCTCAGGCTGACGCATCTGGACTGGTCAGTCAAAATTACCTGGGGTTAGTATGTGTCCCTTATATTGGCACAGTAGCAACGCTTGACGCAGCTACCGCGTCCCAGCTCCATCATGCTTCTGTCAAGATTGATTGGGGCTCTGGCCATGTTGATACACACGCGTCTCTGACCTTTCAAGCAGATGGCAGCGCAGTGGTGAACGTCCAACATACATATATGAGTACTGGTAGCATGACCTTTACTGTCTATGTTGATGGGTTTGGCTCGCATGGTCTCCATCTCTCTTCATATGCAATCGCTACCATTGTCGATCCCTACAATTACAATAATACGATCAAGATGAAGGGGTATACACTTCAACCTGCGAAACGACCTGGCCAATTTACTCTGAATGCCAGCTTGCTCGATCCTGAGGCCGCCACACTGAGTGATCTCAAAGCCGTGATCAATTGGGGCGATGGGCATTTTACAGCCGGGGCGCTCTCAAATGGAGATAATGGACTGTATCTTGTCCATGCCTCACATCGCTACCTGTTAACAGGAAAATATACGGTACTTCTGATCATCTATGATCAGAATGAGAATAGTGTGATCTTGCCAAGGAATGTCCGAACGTGAGCTATCCCTGAGCCTTCAGATCAGAAGTAGTTCATCCATCAGCCGAAAAGTTTTCTTGCTCCTCTTCAATCGCACTCTCCTCCGCATGGAATAAACTATCGCGGCCAATTGTAAAGGCGTTTGTTTTCACAATAAAAGAAACAAGCGCCTTTACAGCGACCGCGATGCCCCCCTTTGAGCACTCGAAAACATTGCTAAGCGTTACAAATCTCTCTTTCATACACTAAAACATTCAACAATGCTTCGTTTTTATCAAAGTAACTTTCCAATACAGAATTAGCTCTGGACCATTGGTACTATGTTTCATTGTGATTCATAGTGTTCCATGTATGGATGCGTTACTATATGGACACCTACAAGAAGTTCAGTTTGAAGAACTTCCCAAAGGTATCGAACCCTGTCGCTTGCTTACATACATAGGAGTTGTTAATGAAAGCCTCTCGAGTCCGAAACTATTTGAACGCTCATCGAGTCACCAGTACTATCTTAGGATATGTTGTCGTGATGACCGTGTTTAGCGCTGTACTTGGAGCTGGTGCCTTTGGCTCTGGTCTGTTCCATGCCCATGCTGCGGCTGCTTGCCCACAGGGGGATAAAACGTATACCGTTGTTCCTGGCGATACACTCAATATCATTGGCGAAAACAATGGTACAAGCTGGCAAACGCTGGCTACGCACAACAACATTGCCGATCCTGATTTAATTTATGTCGATCAACAGATCTGCATTCCCCAGGATCAGCAGGCAGCCACGATGACATCAACGGTGAATACAGTGGCCGTCCAGACCGCCGACCTGGCATACGCTGCTCCTGTCGCTCCTAAAGCACCTGCTGCCCGCCATGGTGGTGGCAATCCTTATCCTTATGGTCAGTGCACCTTCTGGGCCAGCCAGCGTTATTCACAGGTTCATGGCTTCTATGTTCCCTGGACGACGAACTCCAATGCCTGGCAGTGGGTTGCTCGCGCTCGTGAAAATAATTGGACTGTATCAACAACTCCAAAGGTGGGGGATATCATTGTTCTACAGCCATGGGTACAGGGTGCATACAATCTGGGCCACGTAGCCTTTGTGGAGAAAGTGCAACCAAATGGTTCCGTTATTGCTAGCAATATGAATTGGGCTGGCTCAGGAGCTCGCGTTGTGAACTCAACCTTTAAGCCTGGCGCTGGTGTCGCCTTCCTGTCAGCTAACTAAGTCGTTAACGAGACAGCAGAACATATATTTATTCTCACTTTTTCTCAGGTAGTGGAGGGGTACAGGCGGAGGCACAGAGCCGTGGCGAATCGAAGTAAACGGTGCGGTTTCTCAATCTTGGAATGTGGAGAGGGCTGGTAGCAGGTGGAGGAACAAACAGTATGCCAATCTTGGAATGTGGAGAGAGCTGGTAGCAGGTGGAGGAACAAACAAATGCCATATATTTTGGGGCTGTGGGGATGGTTAGAATGTGGAATACAAGATGGCGGGCGACCAGTGTGGGGTCGCCCCGACCGTTCTTGAAGCTATCGATAGACGACAAACATCAAATCATTACGCAAGTAATTCAGCCTCGCTCAGAGGTCCCAGGGTTGTTAGAACCTGTTTATCACGGAGAGGGAAACGCTTTAAAGCACGCATCACATCCTCAGTGGTGACGGCCTCAATCCGTTCGATCTCCTCCTCAACGCTTACCAGACGCCCTTCTGTCACCCAATCCGTTGCTAATGAACGCATGCGTGAGAACGTTGATTCGCTACTCAAAACGATACCACTAATCCATTTATCTTTGGCACGACGAAGCTCATCTTCGTATACCCCATCTTCAAGCAGGCTGTCTAGCTCCGAACGAAGCATCTTCAAGACCCGAGGAGCATCCTCAGGGGTTGAGTTCGCTTCCATCAGCAGAATACCTGTTCCTTCCATGGCCCAGATACCAGCACTTGCAGATTCGGCCAGGCCGCGCTGGTAGATATTCCAATACAGGCGTGATCCATCGCTATCGCCCAGTATGCTTCCACCCAGTGAGGCCGCATAGTAATCTGGATCTTTAATATCGACAGCAGGCATCGCAACAATCATAATCTGCTGCTTTAACTTCTTGTCCACCATCACATTATTGATGGGTGTGGCAGGCTCATAGTGGCTGACGTCGCGTCCGGTCTCGCCAGTGCGCCACTGGCTACAGTGCTGCTCAGCCAGCTCTATGATATGCTCCCAATCAAACTTGCCCGCGATGGAAAGGATCATATTATTAGCAGCATAACGGCGCTGCCAATAATCTCGCATCTGCTCCACTTTCATGCCGCGAATACTTTCAGGCGAACCCAGAACATCATGGCCAAGCGGATGCTGTCCAAAGTAGGTCTGCATTAAGCGGCGATACGTAATGTTATATGGCTGGTCCTCAGAACGAGCGATCTCATTGACGATCACTTCTTTCTCGGTCTCAAAATCGCTTTCGGCCAGACGCGGATACATCATATCACTTAGCAGGGTAACTGCACGATCCAGGTATTCGCCCAGCACACGAGCATAATAGACAGTGGACTCATGCGAAGTAAACGCATTAAGCTCAGCACCAATCTTATTAAACTCCAGCGTGATCTCCTGCCAATCGAGAGTGCTGGTGCCTTTGAAGACCATATGTTCTAAGAAGTGCGAGACGCCTGCTACCTGTGGATCGTACTCATCGCGCGAACCTGTGCGAACATAAAACGAAACGGCCACCGATTCAAAGTCGGGCATCGGCTGGCCAACGATCTGTAATCCATTGCTGAGTGTGTGAGTGTGAAATACAGTGCCGTTAGCTGTGGCTTCTGACATTGATTGCTCCTTCAGTGTGCAAGGCGTGTAGTGCCTGTTGAGCTTCATTGGCAGGCATAATACATGTCTTTCCAGGCGTAGTACTTATAAATAGCATGATAGCCCCGCCATAGGAAGATTGTCAAATTCATATTGCTAGAGGCTCGATGTTTGAGCTGTTAAACAAAACTCCGTTCTATTTTGATAGAGAAGTGAAGCGTTATTGGGGCGCGTTTCTGTAACAATCGCTGCTTTGAGCGATATGATTGATATCACAGACTCATACAGGCTCATAAAAGAACAGTATTATTATCGACAGAATCCAATATTGCAATTATAATAGCCATGGTATAAAAAATAACTTTACGTGATGGACAAACATTTCATTTTGGAATCATTGTATTAAAGAGGAGCATAGCTTTGTATCAACAACCATCACAGGTTTGTTCGGCCTGTGGCACTCCAATTGAACCTGGAACACGATTCTGCCAAAATTGTGGTTCGCCCGTAGCACAGAATGTGGTGGGGAGTCCCTCTAACGTACAACCTCCGTTGCCACCCACGGTTGCAGCAACACCGCCACCACCTGCGAATCAACCGTATGGCGGAACACCTTCAAACCCTGGACAGCCACCTTATGGAGGCTCCGGTCAGGCCTATGGCACACCAGCCAATCAGGGCTTTCCACAATATGGTTCGGTCCCTACACCCGGCAATCCACCTGTTCATACACAGTATGACAGTAAGCCTTCTTCTCCTTATGAGAACACGCCACCACCACCACCCAGTGATCCTTATGGATTGGGCTCAGCTGGTACCTATTCCAATACGGGGTATCCTGTCCCTCCAGCTCCCAAAAAGAAGCGTTCAAAATGGCCCTGGATCGTCGTTGGGATCATTGTCGTTGTGCTCGTTGCCTGTATTGGCAGCAGCTATGGTATCGTAAACTGGGCCAATAGCACCATACATACTACTGGCACAGCAACAGCAACGACTGACAATAACTCTTCCCATGGTGGCAACTTTGCTAAATCAAAAGATCTCAATCTTACAGTGAACTATGCTGACGATCAGATAACTTTTTCTAAGATCAGTCAGGCCGATCATTTTGATGATGATTCTTTTGCAACAAAAAAGTCTTATGATCCAACTGCCAACTATATTCGTGTGAACTTTACTGAGCAGACTCCGCCCAGTACTTCTTCATACATTGATTACTACACAGGCTTCCAGCTTGTTGTCGATGGTGGCAACGTTGGTAGCTATACGAAATCATTAGAGTCCACTGGACCGGATAAGGGCGTGAAGCGCGACAATTGGGTCGACTTCGAAACCAAAGGGGCCATTGATCTCTCCAAGGTGAAGTTGCGTATTGGACGCGGGGATGAAGAGCAGATTGAGTTTGCATTAAAAAGCGATGCCGATGTCAGCCAGTTCAACCCTAAAACCTATACTCTCAACAAAAAGTTTACATACGCAGGCATGCAATGGACGATCAAGGATGTGATCAAAAGTTACGCGAGTGGCGGCAATCAGGCGAAAAAAGGTCAGGTCTTTCTGACTATTGAGCTCAATGCTGATAACGATACCGATAACGAAGTGTATCTCACCCCAAGTGATTTCTGTCGCATGAAAGTTGATGGCTCATCTCTGTCACCAGAATATTCATCTGATGATCAGAACTTCGATATTATTAAGTCTCGTACAACGGGAATCACTGGCTCTCTGGTATTCACAACAAAACCCTCATCGACAAATACCTATACGCTGGATTTCCAATCAGGTGATAATATTCAGGAAGTAACTACTGACTTTAGCCTGAGCTAGCATCAAGAACGTTGCAGCCGGCCTCCCAAAGGCGAGCTGTGTTAGACAGACGGACCATACATACGCTTATACGCAATATGTATGGTCCGTCTGTCTGATCAATGGGTGGCTGGCTGGTTGATTTCCCAGGACAAACGGAGAGAATTATGCCTCTCTGGGCGTTTTATATGTTGTGTTGAATATGGTTAAGGTCTGTGATATGCTAAGTTGTGCATGTTACCTGGTGTTTACCTGCCATGTTCCTGAACCTTCGTGCCCTGATGCTATTGGCTAGAAACTGAGGAGTTGTGGATGTCTATCTCTACCTGGAGAGGGCCTGAGTCCAACGCTGATGATATGTATCCATTGGCATTGCTACGTTCTCTGCTGAAACAGATGATGGTGGAGTTTGGTGCTCAAGGCTCTTGTATTGCTTTGTATGACGAGAGTATTGGCCAGATGCGTATTCACACGCATGTACGTCTGGTGAATATGAAATTGCTCAAAGGAGGAGCCTCGTCGTCTGAATACAATACCGATGGAAGCCGTTCTGGTGGGAGACGGGTGACGATAAAACTCTTTCATGATGCAAATAGCGGTTCTACACGCAAAAAGCAGACGAGCAATGAGTTGGTGGATGTAACAGCCCAGCAGAATGAGCTCTTTGCGGTCGGTACGACTTATCCCATGGGGCAGGATCTCATTGGCTATGCCTGGCATAAAAATGAAGCATACGCGATGCGCCATGAAGATTATGTCACGCTCTTTCATGCCAATCATCCTCTGCCGATCCATCCCGACTTTGTGCCGCTCTCTTATCTGGTTGTCCCTATCCGTGAGGTGATGGAAGAGGGCTTTAGCTCTGCCCAGCCTGCTCAATTAGTCGGCGTGATTGTACTCTATCAATTAAATGCAAGCGGCACTGCACTCCATAAACAGCATTTAGAGGATGCGCTCGATCACTCAGAACGTGTTGCTCTGTATTTACAGAATAATCGCCTGCATCGTGCGCAACACCGCAGCAGTGAATATCTTAAATTGTTGCAAGGGATCAGCACGACCTTTCCAACTTCGGTCAAACTCTCTGATCTGGTCGAGAGCGTCTATCAATTTGTGTCCCGCGTGGTCGATGTCTCTTCAATGTTGCTGACATTGTATGATCGTGATCTGGACCGGCTCTATGATGTGCTGGCAGTACGTGATGGCAGACGCGTCCATGGCATTGTAGAGACTCCTCGTGTGATGCGTAAAGAAGAGCGCCCCCTGCTCTGGCATATTACCCAACAGGCTCAGCCAGATAATCGAGCCGTCTTATTCTCTCCCGCTCAAGAGCCGCATAAAGCCTTTGAATATCAAGAGCTACTCACAGGAGTCTGGGGAGATCAACGACAGGCTGAGTCGTTTCTGCTCCTACCCATGAAGATGCTTAATCGCGTTGTTGGTTCGCTCTGTATCACCAGTATGCGCCCACATGCCTATCATCCTGAAGAGATACTTGTGCTTGAGACTATGACGCAGATTGTGACGGTAGGAATTGAAAACGCCAAGCTCTATGAACGCGATCGCGATATTCTAGAGCGCTATCGACACCTTTTGACGGAAGCTAATCAGCGCGAAGCAGAGCTCGCAGCGGTCAATAGTACGCTGCAATCGATTGCGTCGGTGCTCAATGTGACTGAACTCCTGAATAAGCTTGTCACCTCAGTAGCCCAGATTGTGAATGTTGAGATGTGTGCCTTCTTTGAGCTCTCAACCGATAAAAGTCAGTTATATGCTCACGCTCTCTATGCTCCTTCAAACGTGAAGATGATTGACGATGGGAGTGGTCTGCCAATCGTCCAGGATGGTCATAAATCTGAGCACGATCAACTCATCAATCTTATTCAGATCCCTTTTAAAGGGACCTTCCTGGAAGCGATGATCTTCGAGGGCTTTTTCTATCTGGACCCGGCACAATTGGAGGAGCTGGCCAACCGGAGTAGTGAAGGTGGGTTGATTTTTTTGCGCGAGATGGGTATCCAATATATGCTGATCATACCCATGTCCTACCAGGGGGAGTTCATGGGCTTCCTCGCCGTCAAGACGCCAACAGATAGCCGGTCATTTCGGCCAAAGGATGTAGGGACCCTGCTGGCTATCTCAGCACAGGCGGCCAGTGCAATCCGTAACGCACAATTTTTTGAGCAGCGTGAGATTGCAAATGCTGAATTGGAGCGCTTAAACAAGCTAAAGGATGAGTTTCTGGTTACAGCCTCTCATGAACTCCGCACGCCTTTAACTGCCATCAGTGGCTATTCAAGTCAACTGAAGCGCCAGAGCGCCCGCGCTACGCCTCAACAGGTTCAGAAGTTTGCGAACAAGATTGCGGTTGCCTCACAGCAATTAATCGATCTCGTGGCCAATATGACAGAGGCAGCCCAGATTGGACCGGCAGATCGGAAGCTCGATCTCCATCTTGAGTCGGTCCAGGTGCTGGCAGCCGCCGAGATTGCCAAAAATATGCTAAACCTGACACCCGAACAGAATATTTTCCTGGAGGTCTCTCCAACCATCTGGCTGCGCGGGGATGCCTCTAAGCTACGGCAAGTCTTGACGAATCTGATGGAGAATGCCGTCAAATATTCTCCACCTGAGAGTGCCATCTCTGTGAGCGCCAGTGTTCTACAATTATCAGAGGCTCAGGAGCTACTCTCCGATGATCAAGTCGATCCGGCTCTATTAGTTGAACACAAAGATATCCCGGTGGCATTAGTCCGGGTGCGCGATCAAGGAGAAGGTATTCTTCCTGGAGATCGACAGCGCATCTTTGAAAAATTTGTACGCGCACCTCGTTCATTGACCACTCCCATCCGAGGTTCTGGCTTAGGACTCTATATCTGTCGCCGTTTTATTGAAGCGATGGGTGGGAAGCTCTGGTTAGAACAGAGTAATACTAATGTAGGCTCTACATTTAGTTTCTATCTGCCGTATGTTGAACCGCCGCAAGAGGCTGGAGAGTAGATTGAGATGTTGTTTACTTATGAACACAGGCCGCTCCAGAAAATTCTAGTTGTGGATGATGAGGCCGTCATACGTGATATGATGGTAGATATTCTGGACATGGAGGGCTATCAGGTCGAAGTTGCTCGTAATGGGCGGGAAGCCCTCGATATTTTGAATGGCGAGCAAGCATATCTGGTCTTTCTGGATTTGATGATGCCTGTCCTTGATGGTCGACAGGTCTGCCTGCAACTGGCTACAGAGCCAGAGAATCGACAGAGACACGTGCTTGTCGTCATGTCAGCCCTTGACCAGCTCTCGCAAACGGCCCCCTTGCAGATCGATGCGATGATGCCTAAACCCTTTGTGGTGGATGATGTGATGAGAATTATTGATACCTATATGCCAGCTCCTGTGTAGGCAAGAGACTGCCCTTGTCTTTCATCACGACTCGCGCTATAGTAGTGCTGGATTGCTTTCGCGTTAGCAAGATCAGAAGAGCCACCCTGCGTGGCACAAGGGAGTACAGGACATTGTTCGACTTTATTTTATTCATACACCACTACAATGTGTATCTCATACTGGTAGCGGCCCTGGTCGCAGGCATCTGGGGACTGGTGCTCTATTTTCGTCATCTGCCAGCCGATCGAGCCTGGCGCATCACTCTGATTGTATCGGTCGCCCTGGGCATTCTTCAAGGCTTGCTTGGACTCATTATGGTCCTGCTTGGCAAAAAACCAGCTGGTGGAGAAGGGCTATTCTATCTCCATTATGTCTATGGTGGCATTGTTGCCCTGGCCGTCCCTTTCGCCTGGCTGAGTTATACTTCGAACGAGAAGAACCAGCGCAAGATCGTACTGTTCTATAGTATCGCAGCTCTGGTTATGGTGGCTGCTGGTGTCAGAGGTTGGATGACGGGTCCAGTAGTCTTTCCATCCTGGTAGGCAAATATTTAAGACTATCAAGTCCTGGTAAAGGGGCTATGTATTCCAGGTGAGAGAGAGGAGTGGTTGAGAGCATATGCGAGCTTCTTTTATTCATGTTGCTGATACCCATCTAGGATATGAGCAGTATGGTGTACGTGAGCGTTTCAATGATTTTAGTCGGACCTTCTGGAATATTGTCGATGATGCGATCGAAAAACAGGTCGATTTTGTGGTCATAGCTGGCGACTTGTTTAATAAAAGAGCCATTGATGCGCAGACGTTGATTCATGCTATTGAAGGCTTAAGAAAGCTCAAAGAGCGGCGTATTCCCGTGATTGCGATTGAGGGGAATCATGATCGCAGCTATTATCGCGATGGCCTCTCCTGGCTCCAATTTTTATGCTACCAGGACTATATTGTTCTACTCGCCCCTATCATGCAGGATGGAACCCCCCAGATCGATCGGTGGAGCCCTGACAAGATGCAAGGAGCGTATGTCGATCTGCTCGATGGCCGCCTGCGCATTTATGGGCTCCCCTGGCAAGGTTCGGCGACGGCCCGCGCATTAGAAGGAATGTCACAGGCATTACAGAAAGTACGGTCCGATGAACAAAGCCAGGGAATTGAGTACCGGCTGCTCACAATGCATACTGGCGTTGATGGACAAGTCGCTCGCGTTCAGGGCCTCCCCACTATGGCTCAGTTTCAACCTCTCCGTGAGAGTATCGACTATCTGGCCTTAGGACATGTTCATAAACCCTACGAATTTGATGGCTGGATGTACAACCCTGGCTCGACAGAGACCTGCGCAGCCGAAGAATCACAATGGGATGATCGAGGCTACTATTATGTCGAGATCGATACAGATGAGCCCGAACGGATCATCGATCCCGAAAAAAAAGAACGCCGTCACCACGCCGTTCACCTCCGCAGTCAGCGACGTTCGTTCGTTCGCTATGATCTGCGCGTTGATGGCCTCACGGAGCCCACAACGCTCTACACACGATTAGAAGACTATTGTCGACGCGAAGGCCCCAATTACGCAGCGCATAAACCTGTTGTGCATATTCACCTCGTTGGAACGCTTGGCTTTGATGCAGGATCGTTGGATCAGGTTACAATGGAGCAGATCGTTCAGCACTATTTTCAACCACTTTACGCACGCATCGATAATAATACAAATGATCAGGACTATATACCCGACGATGGCGATATCGATGGACGAGATCGCACCGTCTGGCATGAGCTCGAACGCCGCATCTTTGAAGAGCTTGTAGGCCTGGATGCACGCTATCTACCTGCCAAAGAGCAATGGAGTACCGTCATCAGTGAGCTAAAACAATCGGCTCTCCGAAATGACGATGCAGCAGAGATTGCACAGTATCTCCGTGAGAAAAGAGCAAGCCTGCTCAATAGCTAACGTCTCGCCAATACGCAGGCCATAGCCATACAATAAGATATTTTTCCCGTCCCTGGAACCAGATTTCACATATATTGAAGCAATCAAAAGAGCACATGAACAGTCTCTACAGGCTCTCCAGTGACAAACGGGTGAGTATATCGTGTTATTTGGATAGATCATGTATTATATATATGTGGGTTAGCGCTAATATCTTTGTAAAAGTTACCCCGCAGCACGTTCTAAAGGATAAGGGTGAGCATTCCGCTCGGTAGACCAGGGCACCATTGCTCAACTCTGCTCTGGATTGTTTGTGATTGACTGTTCCAGATATAACAAGTTATATCTGCTGGGTATTAACACGAGGCTATCGTCTAAATGTAGTTAGTTCGGAAGGAAGATTGGTGTGAGGGGGTGTGGTGCTCTACTCATTGATTTGTAGGCTGGTCGTTTTGTGTAGTATCACCTTGGGGCGCTGGAGGGTAATACCTGTGTTGAGGATGCAAAAACTATCCACACAGAGATATAGGCTCTGCTGGCGGGGAGTGTATGTGTGATGTCTGATCTTCTTGTGCGTCTGGTCGTATTACTCTCTATGGTTGCGTTAACGCTTATTATTGTCTGGGTAGCCCGCCGGCTTGTAGAGAGCCGCCGTCAGCCTTTACATGCTATTTTACCAGATGAAGAAAACTATCTACCCAATGAGGGGAGGCAGGAGCGCGATTTTTTCTTGCCGTCACGCGTGCGCATCCTGGCCTTTCAGAGCGAAGATAGTCCAGAGTGTCGGCAGTTGCAGGCTCCTGTCTTGCGCTGGATTGTAGAGGCGAGGGGCGAGGTGGTCTCTGTGATTAATATCGATGCCTCTAACTGTCCGGAATTGACCGATCGCTATCAAGTAATGACGGTTCCAACTACGGTTCTGTTGGATATGAAAGGGAAGGCCCACGCTGTCAATTATGGATTCACAAATGCACAGAGTCTATTAAAACAGGTGGATGAGATCCTGGCCCTCGATGAATATGCAAGTATTGTATAATCTCAAAGATCATATCATAGCTCACCATTTTTTATATGGTGGGCTATAGAATATCTGCCTCTTATCTTCTCCAGGTGCCCATAATATCTCACTCCCCGGACGCATAGCCACGTTACCAGCATTTAGTGTTTTTACACAAGAAAAGCCAGATAATTATACAAGAAATTTTTTTAAATCATTAAATGCATCAGATGATGCTTTTTTATAAATTCCTGGTGTTCTAATAAATGTTCTAAAACACCCTCCATTACCCCACAGTACAAAATTGCTATTGGATTGACAAAACGTACTTATTATATCTATACATCTGTAAGAATTCATGTTAAAATCTTCATCAGACGAGCGAAATCTGAGAACTACCTCATCTATAAGTCGCAGGTAAGTCATACAGGTATGACTTAAGGGTTATATATTTGCATGTTTTGCTTAAGTATATTAATCTATAATCCTTACAAAGTGATAGGTGGGGCAGCCATCAGGCTGGATCAGGGGGCCCTCCCCAGTAAAGAGACATAAGATCCACTCAGCTTGACTAGAACGCAGATTCTATTGTATTATTGGACAAGAACTTGTGTTCTAAGAAAGAAAAAAATTTGAGAAGAAGGAGGTAGCGTGATGGGAACCACGTATACCCGTAAACCCCCTCAGCCCGTACAATACGACGTTGAGGATAGCGATAATCTATACGTGACGCGTATGCCAAGTAGCACAAGGCGCTATACGTCATACGACGCGACGACTGGTGTTAGAACAACGGGCCAGAATACGACACTTCGCAGACGATCAAGTCTGACGTCTCAAAATACAAATGCCGTTCCTTCAACTGCTGTGGCACTTCCACGTACTGAGCCACCAGTAGCCAGACGCAACAAGCATTTTCCTCTCATTGCATTATCAATCGGGATGCTTATCACTATTCTGCTATTAATTGGAATCAGTTATTTCCAATCGTGGTGGCAGGGTTATCAAGATGATGTCGCCTATGGTTATCCACGGACTTATCAATTTGATGCAGAGGTTGGTCATAACGATAGTTCGGCCAATCCAACTCATTTCATCTTAACTAATCTCAAAGGGCGCATCGAAATTATTGAGATTCCGGGTGGTGATAATGCTCATCTACGTGCTTTTTATGGTCCGACATTGCTGGGGAATGGTCAAGACCGTTTGCCCGTAAAAGGTTGGATTCGTGATGATCAGGGCAAACGAGATCTGGTTATAAGTATTGCCGGACAACAACAGGTTTACATTAATGATGGGACAGCCTTTCATCCCTAGTACTATTCTGGTGCCTGTTATGTAGGGGAGACGACGTCAGCACTTTCTCTAACTTTATCGTGCTCGTAGCGCCGTCTCCAAAACACCTCTCTCCTCTTCAGCTTCATAGAAACCAGAACCAACTCTTCAAACTTCTTCTTAATCTTGCAATCAAGATCTTACAATCAAGTACAAAGATACAAAACGCTCGGACAGATACAGGGCATTCCAGTTCTGAGTGAGTCCTCTGACAGCAGAAAAGGTTTTCCCATCAGGAAGATGAGTGAAGAAGATGAAAATTACCGCCTCTTTTCCTCTTCCCGATTCCTTGCCTCATCTGCAAGAACTGGAACATCCTGGGACAGATGAGAGCGCCCTTGTCGTGTCTGCTATATGATACGATAATGGGTAAAGAGATCCCGCATGAGCCATATGCTGCTTGCTTGTGATAGGGAGTAGCTGTGAGTGGCCAGCCAATCCGCACGCTTATATCTATGTAGTTTGCAGGAGGAATTATGACCATATTTTTCGGCGACACTTTAAAGGCTGAGATTGATGAACGGGTGCCCGATCTCATTGCGACGCGACGCGACTTTCACGAACATCCAGAGTTAGCCTTTGAAGAGGTTCGTACTTCGCAGATTGTGGCCCAGCGTCTCAAAGCCTGCGGTCTTGAGGTCCAGACCGGCGTTGCAAAAACGGGCGTGGTTGGGATCTTGCGAGGTGAGGCAGCCGATGCGGAAGCCAGAACACTGGCTATTCGTGCTGACATGGACGCCCTTCCCATCTTTGAGCTCAATGAGGTTGATTATCGCTCGCAAATAGATGGCAAGATGCATGCCTGTGGTCATGATGGCCATACAGCGATTGCTTTGACTGTGGCAGATATTCTCAGCAAGAGGCGTCATGAGCTGAAAGGAAATGTGAAATTTCTCTTTCAACCTGCCGAAGAGAGTATCGGTGGCGCTCATGTGATGGTTGAAGAAGGGGCTATGCAAGGGGTTGACGGCGTGATTGGACTCCACCTGATCAGTGCCCTTCCCCTGGGTCTCATCGGAGTACGCTCAGGAACTGTGTTTGCCAGTGCAGATAAGTTGATTTTTACTGTACATGGCAAGGGCGGCCATGCAGCAATGCCCCAATTCTCGGTTGATCCAGTGGTGATTGCAGCGCAGATTATTACAGCACTTCAGACCTTGATTAGCCGTGAGACATCTCCTTTTAGTCCAGCAGTGATTACTATTGCCCAGATCCAGGCTGGCTCAGCCTTTAATATTATCCCTCAACAGGCTCAGATGCTGGGAACAATGCGAGCCTACTCAACCGAACATCGAGCCCATCTCATTCGTCGCATTCAAGAGGTGGCCAGTGGGATTGCGACAGCAATGGGTGGCTCCTGTACTGTGAAGATTGAAGATGGCTGCCCACCCTGTGTTAACGATCCAGCAATGACACAACTGGTCTATGGGGCGGCTGTGGCGACGGTTGGAGAGCATCAAGTGGAGACCGGCGAAGCCGTCTTAACGGCTGGTAGCGATGATATGGGGCATTTCCTTAATGCCGCCCCTGGCTGCTATTTTATCGTGGGTACGCAAAATACAAGCAAAGAGACGGACTATCCACATCATCATCCCCGCTTTAATATTGATGAGGATGCCCTCCCTACTGCTGTAGAAGTGCTTACACGCGCTGCCCTGGATTTTCTACGCTCATAACAAATTTTAAGAGAAAGGATTCGCAATGATTGTA
Organism: Tengunoibacter tsumagoiensis; assembly: GCF_003967535.1. Classification (GTDB taxonomy): domain Bacteria; phylum Chloroflexota; class Ktedonobacteria; order Ktedonobacterales; family Ktedonobacteraceae; genus Tengunoibacter; species Tengunoibacter tsumagoiensis. The sequence continues at coordinate 442,373 of NZ_BIFR01000001.1, forward strand.
GGACTTCCCATGGAAGCTCAAGTACGCCCTGTCACGCCCGATGATCTGCCAGCTCTGACCACCTTTCTTCACACAAACGCGCTTCTTCTGCAAGGACAGGAGGTACTACAGGAAGAGCTCTTAAAAGAGAGCTTAAGCTCTGGCAAACTCACACTTGAGGCAGATACCTGGTTGGTTACCAATAAAGAGGGGAAGATGCTGGGCTATACCTGGTTTGAGCTCCTCAAAGATTGGGTGGTTATTCCTTCCATCTATCAAGCGTTAGAGCTATCAGATCAGTCTGTTGGCCTCTATCTTCAGTCCTGCCTGGAGCAACGTCTGCTGGAGCTCTTACCTGAAGGGATTCAAGGGACATTCCTCGCATATGTCATGGGTGAGAAACCTGTACAACGAGACTTTCTAGCTCAGTCTGGCTATACCAGGTCCATTACCTTCTCACAAATGGAAATAGAATTTCGCGAGCCCCCACAGGCTCCAATCTGGCCTGCAACGATCACTGTACGTCAGTTTGACCCGGACAAGGATCTACAGGCAACGTATCGAGCAGATGAAGAATCGGCAGAAGATAAAGGATATCATCTCCCTCTTAGTCTGGCTGACTGGCGTTATCGTGTCCGTCTTCCGTTAGCCGATCCAACTCTGTGTTTCCTGGCCTACGATGGCGACGAGATTGCAGGGATTGCCCTCAATTATGTGAAAGATGAACAGGTAGGCGTCATTGATCATTTAGGCGTACGACGAGCCTGGCGGCGTCAGGGACTTGGAATGGCTCTGTTACGTCACTCATTTCAAGCCTTTTATCAGCGCGGCCTGCGTAAAGCAGTTCTCAACGTTGATGCGGATAGCCTGACTCATGCTGATAAGCTCTATAAACGAGCAGGTATGCAGATTATTGATCAATATCATATCTACAAAAAGGTTCTTGAAGAGACACCTCTATCCTGATTCCTGGGAAGCCCTCTGCAATACGGGATGAGCTCTGCACAATCTGGTGAGAATCTGTGCAAAGCTCATCCCGTATTGCTATATACGAGACAGGCTTGTGCTCTCCATCTTTAGAAGCGAATGCCGTTCAGATGAAAGCACTATTGAAGCCATTCTTGCTGTCGATAAGAATCAGCATGAACGAGCGCACCTGGTAAGCAAGCGTATCAACAAAAAATCATTATACAAGTTTTATCGAAATATCATGTTTCCTGATAGGAACATACTATTTTATATAGAATAGGGCCATTTTCATCATGTTTCATCATACTGTATCGCGAAATTCCAGATTTTAATAGTTTTTATACTTGACGGCACTTTAAAATAGGCTTATAACTGTCGCGATGATAATGTGCATGGTCAGGATGAGGAACATGGAAAAGCAGAATAATTTATTGAAATCTGCTCGGATGAAGAAACGCTGGACATTGGAGTTTGCCAGTGGCCAGGTTGGAGTGAGCCGTAGCACGTATATTCGCTGGGAGGCCGGAGCACAGATTCCACGCCTCTCTTCTTTGACTGCCCTCTGCCATACATTTGAGATGTCGCCAGAGGAGCTGGGATTTTCACAATCGTTTGACAGAAAAAAATCACCACCGCTCTTAAATGAGAAGCCTCTAGAAGAGGAGGTAAGTGAAGAAGAGCAGCTCGCTAATCTGCCAGAGGCCTTAGTCATCTGGGATATGGGCCTCACTTCCTGCTGGCAATGGTATATGGCAGGAGGGCAGACAGAACTTGAACGTCTCATGCCCACCTATCTTAGCCGGTTAGCCCGCCCAACGCTCTATCCAGGACCAGATCAACGGACGGCTGCCAGCCTGACCTCACAGGTCTATCAATTAATTGCCCTTCTGGACCTCCAACGAGGAGATTATGTGTCGGCTCAGACGAATGGGACGCAGGCGCTGGTCTATAGTCAACTGGCAAAAGATTGGAATATGTATGTTGCGGCTCAGATCCGGCTGGCAATTATCTTCTCTGCTCGCAAAAGGATCGGGTCAGCCCTGATTGCCTACAACGATGCTCTACGGCGCATCAATGCAGACAATAATCATGTCTCACCTATGTTACATAGCTGGATCTTTGCTGGCCTGGCTGAGATTCAGGCGACAATGGGCCGTGATACTGAGGCCATGCAATTTATTAAGCTGGCCTTTGCTGTCTTCCCTGAGCATCCAGAAGATGATCCATGCATCACCTATGCGCAATGTGATCGTTCGATGCTGTATCTTTATCAAGGACAGGTCTTCTTGCGTCTCGGTCAGCCACGCCTGGCCTGGGAGGCATTTAGTCAGATTGATGACTTCAAGCCATCACCACCAGCACGTGTACGAGCCGAGTTTTTAAAGCATCGTACCTATACCTCACTGGTGCTTGGTAATATGATTCAGACATGTATCTATCTGGAGGCTGCGGCCAGAGCCGCTCAAGAAATTCATAGCGATCTGGCCTTTAGCGAAGTTTATACGCTCTACGAGCACATGTTAGCAATCTGGGGGGGCGAGGTCCGTGTGCGAAACCTGGCACGCCTCTTCCAGCGCTAAGCATCAGTACCAGGCTGAAAAGACCAAGACGTGTTGCCCTATCTGGATACGATCACCGTTTTGTAATGGTTGGAGTGTAAAGCGTTTGATAACCTGCCCGTTAATTTTGGTGAGATTAAGCATACTCTCATGCTTCAGGCTATAGGTGCCATCGCTGGCTCGTAGAATGGATGCATGCCAGCTTTCAACATCTGGATCGTTGAGTGTAATATTACAATTTTCATTGGAGCCGATGCTATACTTTTTGTCTGTTAAAGCATATGTACGCCCTGGCTCTCTACCAATCTCGATCAGTAGCCTGGGTGTACCCGCACCATGATGCTGAGAGGAGGGGGGAGGGGTTGGATTACCTTTGCTCCTTATAAACGATGGCGGGGCCGGGGTCGGTCGGTTCCAGGATGGGTTGTTGAAGACAAAGACCAGGACATGGGAACCCAGGTAGATCTGGTCTTGATCCTGAAGGATCTGAGAAACATGCGGTTTGAGAAATGTGCCGTTCAAACGGGTTCCATTCACGCTCCCATCATCACGAATAGCATAGCTACCATCAGGTAGAGCCTGGATGGTCGCATGGGCACGACTGACTGAGACGTCGTTAATAAAGTAGGTCCGTTCGCGGCTACGGCCCAGGGTAATGTCATAGCTGGGAAGTGGATAGGCTGCTCCTCTATTGCCACCCTCTTCAACATACAGAAAACTGGTGCCCGGTGGAATCTGGGTAGCCTGAAAGTTGGTTGTAGGAGTCTCAACATTGCGGTATGTATCAATTTTGCCGGTGGCACCTTCGTTTCGATCGCTGATGGGAATGTTGAAGGCCGTTGGCTTCTGATTCATGGCCCGTTTAAAATCTGTGAGCAGATCAGCGGCAGTCTGATAGCGATACTTTATCTGCTTGGCCAGGGCATTTCCAAGCACATCTTCAATGCCCGCAGGGATCTCAGGACGTGAGCGCAGTTGAGGGCGTGGACATTCCGCTGGCAGTTGCTCATTAAAGACGTCCAGCCCTAGCAGCATCTCTGCAAGCAGGACACCAACGGAAAAAATATCACTACGCCGATCTGGCCTACCTGCTAGATGCTCAGGAGCCATATAGCGCGGCGTGCCATGATTCAGGCTGGTGCCACCACTAATACTATTCTGACTTACAAAATGGGCCAGCCCAAAATCTGTTAACATTAACCGACCATCTTGATGAAGCAGGAGGTTGCGGGGTTTAAGGTCGAGGTGCGCAATGTTCTCAGAATGCGCATATTCCAGGGCATTGCAGATGTCTTCAAGAAAATGTGACACGTCCTCTAATGAGGATAATCCCTGTGTATCACGCAAGAGGTCTTCAAGCGTTCCTCCACTAATAAAAGGCATGACGAGGTAAGGAAATTTGATACGGCGGATCTCTTGTGTGCCAATATCGTCGATATGGACGATATTCTTGTGGTCCATATTAGCCACAATATGAGCTTCACGAAGGAAGCGCTCATAATACTTAGGATCGTTCAGGTATTGTTCGAGAAGGATTTTGATGGCTTGTTGCCGATGCAGATCCAGATGTTCCGCACGATAGACAACCCCAAAACCACCCTTACCAATCAAGTCACCCAGCCGATATTTTCCTCCAAAGACCTGTTCGCTAAAACCGTATGCTGTCATGGAGATCCTTTGCTATTCAATCTTCGATTCATACAACCTACCCATCGAACCAATCAGTTTATCTGTCTCAAATAGTTGCTCACAGCCTATTTGTTTCAGTTAGAATTTGTTTCGAGCGAGACAACATAAAGTCGGGTCAGTTCGGGCAAAAATAGCACTTGAGGATGAGGAAGATTGTCTCATTTAAGAGTATATCTGATGACCTGGATAGATGTAAAGAAATCGTCTGATCGAAATTTACTAAGCGTTAACTTTCGTCTGGCTTATGCTTGAATCCATGATTAAATCGCTCTGGCCTGTCCACAGAGTCTCTGTTTTATGCTGAGTAAAGGCTCTGCATGGATAGGCAAAGCGATGACCCATCCATGCAGTATCAGGAAGCTTCTTTCAGGCGTAATTGGCTAGCTCGATGAGATTATAGTCGGGATCGCGAAGATAGATGGAGTAGATTTTGCGACGTGCTCCCATACGTTGAATGGGGCCCGCAATAAGCTCTACATTGCAGGCGTGGAGGTGAGCAATAACGTCCTGGAGAGGCATGCGCGTAATAAAGCAAAGATCGGCTGAACCTGGAATTGGCTGATGGGCGCGCAACTCAAGCTCACGCCCTACTTCATGAAGATTTATCTTCTGGTCTCCAAATTTCAGGGCCTTACGCCCCGGTTCAGTCTCTACTACTTCCATCCCTAAGACACGGGCGTAAAAGCTACAGGTCATCGCAATACTGCGAACCGTCAGAACGAGGTGATCGAGTTTATCTACCGTGAGCATCTTTTCGCCACAGATGAGAGCCATTCTATTTCGCCTTCCTTTTCTTCTTTCTATTCTTTTTTCTATGCCAGAGCGTCGTGTATGATTAGTGAGCATCCATAAACCCCAGAATAATTCGTTTATCATCGTCGATCATTTTGATGCGTACAACTATCTCCTGGCCTCGATGAAAGAGATCCCAGGGATGACTGATATAGCGCTGAATCTCCTGGCTATGTCCCTTCATAGCCTCTTCACTGGTAAGTACTCCAAGCGCCCCATTCAGGTCAACATAAATTTGTTGTTTAGACATTGAGTAGATACGGCCCACTCGAATGTCTCCAGGGTGTAACATAGTACGCATTATTTTCTCTCTCCCTTGAGCTGTCTTAAAAAATATTTTCATTCTGTCCCCAAATGTCTGCATGCTCTATTCCCTTTCTCTCATTGGCGGTGTCCTGGCCTCGCCTTCTGTGACTTCATGCGTTCTTCGCAGTAAACGCTCTCTACCACCCTCGATATGCGGTTAGCGATTTGGTCAATCCTAAAAATGTCTCCCGATAAAGGCACGCACCCGGAAAGAGATGTCGCAATTCGTTGCCAGTCAACAGGCGTATCCCTGCTACATATTCTTTGACCTCTTCCAGGCTCTCCAGACGCCAACCCCAGGGGGTCTTGAAATGTGTGAGCATCCAGATCTGCCACTGCCTGGGCCAGAATTGAAACATAGGCAACAATACATGCGGCTCAATTGGAAAATAACGATTGGGAGTCTGTATATAATACCGTCTTCCAACCCTCTGAATCTCTTGTGCCATCGCTGCTTGCTGCTGCAAATCCCCGACATGCTCAATCACAGAATTGGAGAAAACGATGTCAAATTGCTGATCTGCAAAGGCAGTCATATTTCGCGCATCTCCAACTATCTGTCCAATCGCACCTGGTGAAGGGGCCAGTTGAAGAGGGTCAAGATTATAGAGGGTAAGCGTGACTCCCTCATCGGCAAATTGCATCTGCTCCCAAAAATCTGGCGTGCCTCCTACATCAAGGATCGTCAGCGGACGAGGGACGGTGGCGAGGAGCGCAAGAAAGAAACGAAAGCGCCGACGCCGCAAACGATTTTGAATGTTTCTCCACATCCTTTATTTCCTCTCTTGTATCATTTTCTGTGGCATAAACCCATCCAGACACCAGACTGATAAGCCAGCTTGCCCAGCACTATGCCTGGAGCGTAAACTATGACTTCAGGCTGATCACACAGATTAAGTAGAACGATACGCATGGTCGATCCCAACGCCAATAATGGTAGTAAGATTAAAAATATTGCCGGTTGTTGAAAGAGCAGCAACAAACGATAAGTACGCTTGAGATCACGATGCCGAAGCTTATTCACGAGCCCTCCAGCCAGACCATGCCGATAGTTGTAAGACAGTAGTCCTGACAGGGTTCGCCTATCATGATCATGAAACACGACTATCTCTGGTTGGTAGATTGTTAGATAGCCCTGTTTCTGCACCCTATAACAGAGATCGATATCTTCACCCGAACGCAAACGCTCATCAAAGCCACCTACCTGCTGAAAAAGTGCCTTTGTGGTAGCCATACTGCCGGACCCAACTGGTAGTTTTCGATAACGACGATGCTGGTAATCTCCACAATTCGTAAAATCTACACACCGGGCAAAATAGGTATGTGCTGTGCCAGGCATACGAGCCCCCACAAGGCCTACCTCAGGGCGGCAGAGCTCATACACGTTCCGCATAATCCAGTCTTTCATCACAATCATGTCATCATCCAGGAAAAGGAGGACTTCTCCAGTCGCAGTACAAGCACCGATATTCCGGGCACGTCCAGGCTCAGCAATAGGTTCAGGATGAACTGTCTGAATCTCCCATCGTTGCACTAGCGAGGGGCCAGGTGGCCCAACAATGATGATCTCGCTATGTCCTGGATACCATTGCCGACTGAGTGCAGCCAGCGCTTGTTCTGCTTTGTGAAGTCGAGAAGCGGGAATGATGATGCTGACGCTGGGATACTGCTCTGATCGAACGCCTTCATACATGCTTAACCTCCCTCTGCTCCAGGACCTCACGATAGACCCGCAACGTGCTCTCTACCGCTTCCTGGTGAGCCACTACGTGAATCCGCTCGGAATGAATAGGCCAGCGTAAAAGCAGTTCTTTTCGCACCTTTTCAGAGGAGACAAGAATGCTTTGGGCCCGACAGAGGCTCTCGCGCAAGAGATGTTTCCAATAGAGTTGGGCATGAAAATAGGAAGCTAGATAGATCTCCTCAAAGTATGAAAGATTGTGGATCTCCATCACCAGCGGGCCCTTCCAGCCGATGGGAGCAGCAGCATCAGGTACATGAAGAATATCTGGACGGACCTGTTTTAAAATTTTTGGCAATAACAATTGGTGCTGCGTTAATAGTCCCTGCCAGCGGCGTAGTTTGACCAGATGAATCCGCACATTGGATTTGATGGCCAGAAACTGATATTTCTGAGGGCTTCCTGTAATAATGAGATAGTCGTATTCTGGAGATGAAACGGCGAGTTTATCCAGAAGAAGCTGCGTAGCAAAAAGAGCCTCGCCCTGTTCCTGTTCTACAATAAGCATATCAAAAGCAATGAGCATCGATCCTCCCCCTCTACTTCAACTTCGGTTGTTATCTATACTGCGGCAAAACCAGGGACTGGTCTGTTTGTGTATGACGAGTCTGCTCAGCTTTATATATAGTGGCCGATTCACGATTTGTCAGCAACAACCGCATCATCATGAGATCACCAGGAGTCAGTAGACGCGCTACCAGATAACAGCTCAATGTGAGTCCAAGCGCCAGTGGAATTGCAAGATAGAACGAAAGCTCTGGCAGATAGAGTAGTAGAGCACAGGCTGGCAGATTAGCAAGTCCAATCCCACAAAGTACGCGATGAAGATCAAGCACAGCTATTTCTCTACGCAGAAGAAGCAGAAAGAACAGATAGCTTATACCTTCGCTTAAGAGAGCTGCCCAGCCAGCTCCACTGATCTGCCAGAGAGGAATTAAACACAGATTAAGCAGGAGATTACTCAGCGTAGCCTGCAACGTGATCCAGGGAGTAGACCGCTCTAAATGAGCCGCCAGACAGGCTTTTTCATGCAATGTTGTAAAAAAGGTCAGGATCATTGTCCAGATTAGTAACTGAATAACTGGAATGGTGGCGCTAAAATGCACACCACCGAGTACAGACACAATGAGATTGGCTTTAAAGCTGATGAGTACTGCCAGCGGAATAATGAGCAGTGCCAGAATGCGCACTATCTGTATATACAGGTGAGAGAAGGCTGTACGATTGGTAACAAAGGTATGGCAGAGCAAGGGCATGAAGCCATTGGCATAGGTGAGCGCAATCATGATCAATGGATCAATAATTCTTGAAGCAAGTGCATACAGTCCCACGTTCGCTGGCCCTACCAGAAAGGAGAGCAGCAACAGATCGCTCTGACTGGCACCTAATCTGAGCAACTCGCGCCCTGTTAACGCTGCCGCCGACCAATAATGAATTGAGCAATACCTCAGACTGAACCGTGGAATAATATGGAACCGTCGCGTCGCCAGCAGCACTAACAGAACGAAGGCTGGCAGATCTGAATAGATGAGTAATGCATAACTCCATACAAGCGATAGATGCCACAGCAGAATCAAGGCCACCAGGCTGGCCGTTAAAAGACGATTTCCAGCCTCCAACAGACAAAGCCAGACGATACGCTGTTCAGCTCGAAAGCCATGTGTATAAACAATGCGCAGGCCATTGAATGAAAAACTAAAGAGCAGTGTGGTGCTTCCTAACAGGAGGAGCGTGCGCTGTTCGTTCCCCAATGGTAAGAGCCAGCAGAGCAAAAGAGCAATAATAGTGCTCAAACCCACGGTCAAACAACGAGTGCCAGCAGCATAGCTGAGCAGATTACTCCATTGAGCGCGTGGTTGATGGCTTAATTGGCGTAGCAGCAGATCATCCATACCGGTCCCGGTCAACACTGCGAAGCCGGTCAAGAAAGGGAAAGTCAGGCTATATTCGCCATATTGGATTGGTCCTAGATAGCGTGTAAGCAGCGCGGTCATAAAAAAGATCAATGGTAGAGGTGTCCCCCAGGAGACTAATTGCAACAGGATCGCCCGTCCGGTCCTGTTAATCGTTGGAGGTTGCTCATTGTTCATTCCATGGGATGATGACTGTCCAGAAGAGCTCTTTGTTCTCATCAGGCTATCATCTGAGGGCTGACTGAAGGCGGATAGTGACATTGGAGGCTGCTTCTGATCGCTTGAACGAAGATCAGTCCCCGGTGTGGCAGGACGAAGAACTTTCCAGGTTCCATCGGGCTTGATACATATACTCTCTCTATTCGACTTTTTTGCTCCTGACATGGCTTTCCTGGCAGGCATTCTCAATCGAGGCGCGATGTGCTGCTGCATCAGTACAGTCAGTGGCACAGGAAACTGATGGATAGAGCCCAGCGCGATCCCTGCAAGTAGGAAGAGTACAACCGGTCCCTCCAACTGATCCAGGGGTGCATCGAAGAGACCCACCAATAGATTGCCCAGACAGGCGAGAAGAGCTGCAAGCAACAATGGCTTCTGCCAGGAGGTTGCCCGAGGATAGGCGCGTCCGCAGAGACAAAGGATACTGAGCAAGAGTAAAATCCCAATGAGAGACAGAAGAGGGCCACTCTCTAGAGCCCACTCGAGGTACTGTTCATGTGGGTGAATGCCTTGCGGTCCCAACTGATCAATCTGTCCAACAATCAGTTGAGCATAGTATACATGAAACTGCTGCAAACCAATCCCAAGCCAGGGATGGCTCTGGATAAGCTGAAGCACCTCACTCCACATACGCAGCCGGTTAGCATTAGAGCTTTCATCATGGAGAAATAGTGGCCCAATCCGTTGCCAGAACAGGCCTCCTACTCCACTTCCCAGAGCCAATATGAACAGGAGGGAACGATAGCTCCGAACAATTAACATAGCAACAATCAGCAGGAGAATCGCAGCAATTACAATGCTTTTCGTACCTGTCCCTATCATCTCTAAGAACGTGATCAGCACGAAGAAGAGGCCAGACCAGCGCTCAGACCTGCGTTTACCTAACAGCCAGCAAGATAGAGCAACAGCAAATAGATTCACCAGATACATGCCAAAATTCACCGACCATGGAAACGGTCCCCATAACCGCCCCTGGGTCTGCTGAGGATTCAGTGCCCCCGCAAACTCCAGGAAAGCGGGTAATCTGATGCCCAATGCTTGAAACAGGCCAACCGTATAAAGAGGCAGATTGGCACAAAGAAGCATACACAAAAAGCCCGTTGTCCGCTTAAAGGAGCGTACTAAGAATGTTCCACACACAAAGACAATAAAGATCAATATCAGAGCAATCAAGCGTTTATCCGGTGCATAGAGAGCGTCTGCACTGGCAAAAGCTGGGACATGGACAAAAGAGAGTCCTGCCAGCAGTAGAAAGATCGCTGCCAGCAGATGAGCAATAGTCAATCTACCACTTGGATGACGAATAATTGCGACAACCAGGCAGAGCAATACAGCGGGCTCAACAAGGTGGAGATGATAACCCGGAAACGGTAGCACCAGAGCAGGAAAACTGGCACAGAACATAAGCAGCCAGAGAGCAAAATCTGGCCTGAGAACGGCTCCGATACTGCATCCCAACGCCCCAACCAGAGCAACCATCATCCATGGAGAGGGAGCATACGTGCATCCAATACAGAGCAACAAAAGCAGGCTGCATCCCACTGCCAGAAGGACTCTTTGCTTTTGTGCAAGCGTCTGCACTGGAACAATGGGCGATGCAAAGAGAGAAAACGTACTCCTCATAAAGTCTGCTCATTTTCCGCTAGTGGAGAGTATCCTCCACGTGCCTTGAGCAATGGACGAAACTGCATTTTTTTCACAGCTGGCTGCTCCGTTATCGGATCAGGCAATGAAGCTGGCATCTCCATAGTGCGGCCCTGAGTACGATCCATAGTGTAATCCTGAGTACGATCTTGAGCACGGCCCTGACTGAGTGGCTGACTGGATGGGATAGGGAAAGGTTTTGGCGTCTCTGTGGAAAGATTTTGCTCACGCCTGGGCGGCAAAGGGGGAACAGGCAATGGATCACTAGTCGTCTGCAAGGACTGAAGCTCTCGAGTGCCTGAATCCTTCTCAGCTAGTGAGAAAGATGCCCTGGCTGGCTCCTTTGTACCAGAAGATCGCTCAATCTCTGAAGCTGGGGGCTTGCCAGCGTCAGTGCCAGTTGGACTTAAAGGCAGTACAGTCTTAGCCGGTACTTGATCGACATAGAAGTAGCTATGCTGACCAGCCTTTTGACGATTGATCACCACCCCTAAGATCGGAGCATCCAGGCGTTGAAGCAGTGCTTGAGTCTCCTGTAAAGTCTCTCGTTGTTCCTTACCAGCCTCTAACACCAGAAGTGTCCCATCTACCATATCTGCCAGAAGCTGAGCATCCGTATGAGCATCCAGGGCAGGCGTATCAAAAATAATAAGATCAACGAGACGAGGCAAAGAATGAGCAATCTGAAGCGGATGTTGGCCCAATAGCCATGTTTTGAGCTGACGTAGCTCTGATAAACGCAGAAGACTCGTTGGCTGTTTAGTAGCCGGGCCAGCAGGTAAAAGCCAGAGATTAGGAAAGGTCGTTGCCCACTGATTAAGCCAGGAAAAGGGATGATGGCCAGCATAATCCGCAAAGCGATGAACATCTGGTAAGCGATTGGCCAGCCCGCCAGCATTTGGCTGTTGAAAAATTTTATGTAATAATGAGCGCCTCAGATTAGCATCAACCAGCAAGACTCGTTGTCCCGATTGTGCCAGCGAGAGTGCCAGATATGTCGCCACAGTGGTTACTCCCACCTGAGAATGCAGGCCGCTTACCATAAGCATACGGACCGCTGGATATTGAGCCTGGAACTGGGCTCCCAGCAGGAAAAGTCGCTCACGTGCCACGTCTGTGCTCTCATAAGAAAAATCAAGCAGCACGTTCTTTTGCAGCGTGCTAACCGGGATAGCCCCAAGAGGAGCTAAACCGGCCAACTGAACAACATCTTCGGTGGTCTTAATCGTTGTATCCATCCAATCCAGCACAAGAGCGAGCACAAGCATGACCAGCAGGCTAAGGCCAGCAGCCAGACCGATATTTAACGCTATCTGAGGGCTAGCAGGTCTGTCGGGAGGCACTGCTACCTGGGCGATGCGTAACATATTGAGCGCTTGCAGCTTCTGAGCCTGTAACTGATTATAACTGGCGAGCAGAGCTGTATAACTCGCTTGCTGAGCATCCGCAAGGCTTTTTTGTTGTGCGATCGTTTGTTCATCGCCATGGTTATTCTGCAAAATTGCGACCTGCTGCTGAGCATTATCGAGCACGACCTTTGTCTGGGTGAGCTGCTGGTTCAATTGATTGGAGAGATCGTCCAGATGTGTCTCTTCTTTTGCCTGCTCAACGGCTAAAAATGCATTGACGACTGCATTGGTATTGTCTGCCGCCTGCTGTGCACTGGTCGCTTGCCCACGTACCTCGATGATCTGAGTATTGTCAAGGGGCGAGGCACTGATCTGCTGAGCCAGATCGGCTACTGCGACTCCAGGTAATTGCTTGCTGGCCTGTTGCAGAACCTCTGGACTCGTTACCAGGAGAGCATAGCTGACAGCCTGAGCCTGGGCGCTAAAGACATCATTGGTCGTTGTTGTCGCTGTAGTGCTTGTATTCCCATTCACTTTGACGAGCGATCGAGCTTGATAGGTAGAAGGGAGCATAAAATTCAGGGCGGCAGTCAATCCGGTGGCAAGAGTTACGCCGAGCAGGATCAGGCGAGCATGGTGACGAAATACGCGTCCATAATGACGAAATGTAGCATGTATCTGCATAAAAATGTATCCTTTACCCTGCTAGTAAGCGCCTTCGCCGTGGAAGACTACGGTGATGGTCAAGAACAGAATAAACAGATCGTTACAAAAAGAGCGTTCAAGAATATAGATGCAGTCGAGGAGGCTGCGCTGTTCATAATTAATCTGAGAGCGGCCACTAATCTGCCACAGGCCCGTCAGGCCCGGCTTGACCGCATGGTAGAGTTCATACAACTCACCAAACGACTTGATCTCAGAGGACTGAATTGCACGAGGGCCCACAAGGCTCATCTCACCTCGTAGTACGTTGAGCATCTGGGGAAGCTCATCAAGACTTGTTTTACGGAGGAAAGCACCAAACCGGGTGACGCGAGGATCATGGCGTAGCTTGCCATGGCGCTGCCATTCTTCCCAAAGTTCGGTCTGCTGGACAAGAAGCGTATCTGCATTCACAACCATGCTACGAAATTTATGAGCTAAAAATGGCCTTCCATCTCGACCGATTCGCTTCTGACTATAGAAAATGGGGCCATGATCTTCTTGATAGATCTTCCAGGCAATGACAGGAAAACAGGCTCCCAACGTTATCAGGCCTAAGAGGGCACCACAGATATCCAGGCAACGTTTACTGAACCGATAGCTCCATGGCCGTCTCACAATCCGCTGGATTGGTAGCAGATCGGCCAATACATGAGGGGCCTCTTCTTTTTCCAGAATAGCCTGTCTGACATCTTCTGTGTTCAACCTACGAGCGTTATTCATACTACTACTACTACTCATACATCCTCCCTTACAACTTGTGATTTATGAATCCAAACGCGTCCAGGATTGATTCAATAATTACGCATCTTTCAATATAATGTTCATGCACCTCTCCTCTTTCATTCGGCTCTTAATATTCTGGCGAAAACGAAACATCTCTGAGGGCAGCATTGCGGGTGGGAATAATTGTTGTGCAATTTCTGTCTGCCACAACCTGCTTGCTGTACATGTGGAGTTCTCATCATCTTGCAACCCTGCCACCCTTTACCAGACTGAAAATGTCCTGCACTGATTCTGGCGTGAATCTGCTATGTGTCTATCTATCAATATTTTTGGGGGAAGATGTCAGGAGAAAATTTTTTTACTGATCCTTACTACCCAACTACCTTCCATCGAGCCTCTAAGTATCTAGCTCCTTCAATGTTATAAACGCCTATTACCATAAAAAGTAACACCAGATAATATTATTTAATACTGTAAATATATTCATCTTTAAATGAATATATATTCACTAACAGGAGCTGATACTCTCGATGAAATAGAATGAACGGATACATGCTCTATGCCACCAGAGTGATCAACTCATCCTCATAAGAGGCTGGCAGCATATTAAGAGAAAGTATGGGATGAGAGTCAGCCAATGCACATGAGTAGCGTACTTCGATATGGTATACTCAACCTATAAGTATTTGAATATTTAGTATGCCTGGATCATCTGGAAAAGGGAGAGAATAGCATGCATTTTCAATTTCGCACTGGCTGCCTGTATCTACTCCTCATCTGTAGTTTTCTAGCGGCCTGTGGAAGTGCACCTGCGACCAGCAACCCCTCGACACCTCAGCCCGTTAAGCTGACTATTTTTGCCGCTTCATCCTTAACAGAGTCATTTAAAGAATTACAGCAGCAGTATACCGCCTCTCACCATGAAGTTACCTTTACCAATCAATTTGCAGGCTCGCAGGTGCTGGCTCAACAGTTGACTAACGGAGCCAGGGCTGATATTCTGGCCTCAGCCGATCAGGCCACGATGAAAAAAGTGTCTGATGCCGGACTTAGTGAGCAACCACAGGTCTTTGCAAAAAATAAATTGGTCGTGATTGTTCCTGCAAGCAATCCGGCGCACATTCAGAAGCTTAAAGACCTGGCCAGGCCAGGTTTAAAGATCGTGGTAGCAGCCCCTTCTGTACCAGTGGGCAAATATGGTCTACAGGTGCTTGATAATCTGGGTAAAGCTCCCGATTATGGGTCGGCCTACGAAAGTGCGGTTAAAGCTAATTTTGTCTCACAGGAAGACAACGTAAAATCGGTCGTTAACAAAGTGCAATTAAACGAGGCGGATGCGGGATTTGTGTATCTCACAGATGTCACGCCTGATCTTACCAGTAAAGTCAAGCTGATTGATCTGCCAGATCAGTTGAATGTGATTGCTGAGTATCCAATCGCTGTGTTAAAGTCAGCCACCTCGACGAGCCAGGCTCGAAACTTTGTCGATTATCTGCTCTCAACGCAGGGTCAGGCAATTCTCAAAAAATATCATTTTATCCCGGTTCATTAACATATGTTCATAAGAGATAACAGGCTGATTTTCAGACGAAGACATTTCTGGTTGCTTAGAATCGGCGTAGGATTCGCCGCGAGCCTTTTTTGCCTCTTTATAGGGATACCATTGGCTGCTCTCTTCCTGAGAGAGCCACCAGCATTGCTCTGGAATGCGCTCTGGCAGCCTGATGTGCTACAGGCCCTTCAACTCAGCTTGCTCACAACAAGTTGTAGCACGATCCTGGCCCTTATCTTTGGATTGCCCGTTGCGTATGTATTGGCTCGGAGCACCTTCCCGGGCCGACAGTTCATCGAGACGCTGATCACTCTGCCTACCGTCCTGCCACCTGTAGTGGCCGGGGTTGCGCTCCTACTGACCTTTGGACGCTCAGGGCTCATAGGGAGATACCTGGCTCTAGCTGGCATCACCATTCCTTTCACCACCATTGCAGTTGTTCTTGCGCAGGTCTTCATCTCCGCCCCTTTTCTTATCAATAGCGTCAAAGCAGGTCTGCAGCAACTGGACCGCCGCTACGAGCAAGCCGCCTACACCTTACGCGCCTCTCCCTTCTATACCTTCTGGCACATCACCTTACCGCTCATTCGACCATCCGTATTGGCTGGCATGGGCCTGGCCTGGGCTCGATCGCTGGGAGAGTTTGGAGCAACAATTACATTTGCGGGAAACTTTCCTGGCGTGACACAGACCATGCCCATTGCTGTCTATATAGCAACCGAGATAGATATTGATAAGGCCATTGCCCTGGCAGTGGTCTTACTGGCCGTCTCGCTAGGAATATTGCTAACACTACGCCTGAGTCGAACAGCCATGTAACACTTTTGGGCAGTGGTACTATACTAGAAAAGCTGGAATAATGAGCAAGATGGCAGAGCAAAAAAACTGCTTCATCTGGCTGGAGAGGCCATGTCTGACCCTCATAACATGCTAATAGAGCAGGCAGATTCATTGACAATCATGGGGGAGATTTGTACAATAAGAAGAGATGCCGTTGTGTTATGACTAGGAGGCAATTTCATGGCTATTGCTCATACGGACCTTTATCGTCATGAGAACCTCGTCCGTAAATCCATCCAGATTCCCTCAAACCAGCACAAAGAACTAAAAGAGCTGGCTGTTGAATTAGACTCCTCGCTTGGAGATGTAGTGGAGACGATAATGGATCTAATGAGACAAGATAACTATGAACAATTGAAATCTGCGATTATCCAGAAACGCGAACGTGAACTTACCTCCCTCAATAATTCCCTCGATGAAGCCTACGCCTATCTCGGTTCTACACCAGAAACAATCGAAGAGGCGCGCTTTTTTTTTGGGGCCGGGCTTGAAGGTATATTTGCATGAGTAACGAGGCCAGGCAGATTCTGCCCAGCCTGAATCAGCAGGATACGTATGCAGTTACCCCAAACCCTCGCCGTGGAGAGATCTGGGATGTGAATTGGTCCCCTGGTCGCGGTGCCGAACAGCAAGGCATGCGCCCAGCCTTAATTATTCAGAACGACCGTGGCAATGCCTCACCATCATATCCTTTGACCATTGTCGCTTCCATGAGCCGCACCGAGCGGGAGCTTCCCTTGCATGTGCGGATCAATCCTAGTCCAGAAAACGGGTTAACTGATTCAACTGATGTGAAATGTGAACAGGTGATGACGATCGAAAAGTCTCGCCTCGTACGTAGAAGGGGCACGATCAGTGCGGAGGAGATGCATCGCGTCGATGCAGCCCTACGCCTGAGTATCAATGTCTAATACAACAAAGTGCTGGTATCTTTGCGCTCACAACATCACTATATTTTGATCTTACGCCAATACTTGTGATCTTATATCTGGCTTATGATCTTACGCTCATATCTGGAAGACGATATCTCTCATATCGTCTTTTTTTGTTGCTCACTACCTGCTGCTGACCCAAAAAGCAAATGAGCTGCTACGGGAGAATAAGATATAATCAGGCAATAGATGACAGCCAATCGAAGATGGCTGGCCTCTGCCTTTGCAATTGGCTGTAGCAGAGCCACAAATGCCTGTGATAGAATCTTGGTAAAGAGACTACCCTATACTACCCCCCCAGGAGAGACATGTCATGCAAAAACAGACAGGAACGATACAAGTTAAGCGCAGCTTCCCAGAGATGCTTAAAGGTGGAGTCATCTGCGACGTTGTCAATGCCGAACAGGCAAGAATTGCTGAAGAGGCCGGTGCCTCCGCAGTTATGGCACTGGAGCGCGTCCCCGCCGATATCCGTGTGCAAGGTGGAGTCGCACGTATGAGCGATCCCGAACTGATCATCCAGATTAAGCAGGCAGTAACCATTCCAGTAATGGCGAAGTGCCGTATCGGCCATTTTGTCGAAGCAGAGATTCTCCAGGCCATTGGTGTAGACTGTATTGACGAGTCCGAGGTCCTGACGCCAGCCGATGAGCGCTATCATGTCAACAAACATCAATTTGCCGTTCCGTTTGTATGTGGAGCACGCAATCTGGGCGAAGCGCTGCGCCGTATCGGGGAGGGCGCGGCCATGATCCGTACCAAAGGTGAGGCTGGAACCGGCGATGTTATTGAGGCTGTACGCCATATGCGCACCATCATGGATGATATTCGCCGCCTGCAAAACCTGCCCGAAGAGCAGTTGATGACCGAAGCCAAAGAGCTGGGCGCACCTTATGAACTGGTTCTGGAGATTGCTCGTACTGGCAAACTGCCAGTAGTTAATTTCTCCGCCGGTGGTGTAGCCACGCCAGCTGATGCAGCCCTGATGATGCGCCTGGGAGCAGAAGGGGTCTTTGTAGGCTCAGGTATCTTTAAATCAGGCGACCCGATGGCGCGTGCAAAGGCCATTGTTAAGGCAACCACTCATTATCAGGACCCGGATATTCTGGCTGAAGTCTCTCGTAATCTGGGCGAACCTATGGTTGGTATCAATGTCGACAAGTTGCCTGAGCAACAGCAGATGGCACGTCGCGGCTGGTAAGTGGAAATTTTCGTATGGAAAACTACAACTTTAGACCACGCATCGGCGTATTAGCTTTGCAGGGCGATTTTGAAGCCCACCTGAAAATGTTGGCGCAACTGGGAGTAGACGGAAAAGCCGTCCGCCTGCCCGAGCATCTAGAGAAATTAGATGGTATAATAATACCAGGTGGTGAGAGCACCACAATTGGTAAGTTAATGGTCATCTATGGTCTGGATGAGGTACTTCAACAGAAGCTCCGCGAAGGGCTTCCCGTCTGGGGAACCTGTGCTGGCCTGATCTTATTAGCAAAGGAGACGGATAACGCCCTTGCAGGTCAACCTCTGTTGGCAAGCATGGACATTCGCGTCCGCCGTAATGCGTTTGGCAGTCAGCGGGAAAGTTTCGAGACTGATCTGTCGGTGTCCGCTTTAGGTGAAGCGCCATTCCACGCATTCTTTATTCGTGGTCCCTCGATTGAAAAAGTCGGACCAACGGTAGAAGTGCTGGCAACGCTCGACGATGGAACCATCGTCGCTGTCCGCGAAGGTACCTTCCTGGGTACAGCCTTTCATCCTGAAGTGTCTGGAGACACCCGTTTCCATGAGTACTTTCTCCGCATAGTACAGAGCGTCAATCGGTAGCCTCTACATAAGTAGGATGAGCCCGCTGTGGATCATTTCCTACGCATTTGTCTAGAAGAGCACCAGACGCAGGAGCACTGGATGATACGACCGGTACTGTATGTCGATCTGCCGGGGATCATCTACGCCATTGACCACCGGGCTCGTAGCCGTCAGCACGAACTGGCAAACTTCGTGTGCTGGCTCGAGCCGGTAGAGAATGCATTACCACCGCCTCCCATTCTGAGACATATTCTTCCATTACATCCTGCCGCTCGAACCTGGATCTGTGAGGATCACTGGCGCTTACTTGGATTTGCGCAGGTTCTGGAGCGCCCCTCCCATACAACATGGGAGCTCTCATATTTAGCTTCGATGGCTCAGGCAAATCTAGCCAGCGAAGACATCCTTGCCGCCCTGCTTGACTACACCTTAGAGATGGCGGCCATGCATGGAATTCTCCGCGTTTTCGCCAAGGTCGAGGACGATATTCCAGAGCTGGAAATGTTCCACCGCTCTGGTTTTCAGCGCTATGCTCGGGAACTGACGTATGTCTATGATCCACAGCAATCAGATGCGCCTGGCTCTCTGCCCCTGCACGAGCCCGACCTCCCTTCGCTTCGTCGTTGGAATCGCCACCATGTGTGGGGCTTGTATCAGCTCTATCGGGCTGTAACCCCACAGCGCGTTCTAACGGCAGAACTGCTGGAGAATAGCGAAGAATACGCCCGGCTCCAGGTCGGATCACTACGCCCTTCCGTATTTTCCCAGGGGAGTGAGAATTATGTATGTGACGTCGGTGTGCGCATCGGAGCCTGGGTGCGGCTGTATCGAGGGAACGGATCGAAGCCGCATCGTATTGCCTTGATTGTTCACCCAGAGCACACTGATCTGGCAGAACCACTTTTGCGTTTTGCCATCAGGCGGCTACTGGCAGCAGACGTACGACGCATCTATTGCCTGGTGCGCGAGTACGACTCTTTTGTTATCACTGCTTTACGCAATAGTGGATTTGAGCAGGCCTCCACCAAAGTCCTGCTCGTGCGACACGTAGCCTTACTCGCTACGAGGCAGAGCACTGTCCCCCTACTAGAGCAACGAGCAGTCTATGGCTTGAAGGGCCTGGGGACGGTCAATTCTCGCCAAAAAATAATGAGGTGATAAAACTGCCTATGCAACATGTGATCACTGACGATCTGGAGGCTCTGCTGGCGACACTCCCGCCAGATATCCATGACGCGGTTAATCGGCTAGACAACCGAAGCGAACTGCTTGAGATCGTGCTGGACCTTGGGCGCACCGCCGAAGGCCGATTCCCTGATGGGGAGGTGATCCTTAGTACAACACCGGTGACCTATGCCGATCTGGAATATGTGGTCAAACGCATTGGGGAATTCGGCGATGATAATCGCGCTGGTATTGAGCGAACACTCCACCGTATTAGCGCTATGCGCAATCGCAAAGGGAGAATTGTCGGTCTGACCTGCCGTATCGGTCGTGCGGTGCTTGGCAGTATTGCCCTGATCCGTGATATTGTCGAACAGGGTCAGTCTATCTTGATTCTTGGTCGCCCAGGCGTGGGGAAAACCACCCTGCTGCGTGAAATTGCTCGCGTCCTGGCGGACGAGGCGAATAAACGGGTGGTGGTGGTCGATACCTCGAATGAGATCGCTGGCGATGGGGATATTCCTCATCCTGGTATTGGCCGCGCTCGACGTATGCAGGTGGCACGCACTGCCGAACAACATTCGGTCATGATTGAGGCCGTAGAGAACCATATGCCGCAGGTCATTGTTATCGATGAGATCGGTACTGAGCTCGAAGCCGCTGCCGCCCGGACGATCGCTGAACGCGGCGTTCAACTGGTCGCAACTGCTCACGGAACCTCTCTTGGCAATCTACTAGTCAATCCAACGCTGGCTGATCTGGTTGGTGGCATTCAGACGGTAACCCTTGGTGATGAGGAGGCCCGCCGACGCCATACCCAGAAAAGTATTCTGGAGCGTAAAGCTCCTCCCACCTTTGATGTTGTGGTTGAGCAGCAGAGTTGGGAAGAGGTGACGGTGCATCGGGATGTGGCCGATACGGTCGATAATATGCTGCGCGGCCAGCCTGTTATCTCTGAGGAGCGCACACGCGATGAAGAGACCGGTCATGTCTCGGTACGTCGCGCTACATCTGGTGGAATGGATGTCCCCGGCTGGGGCGCTGGTCTGGGTGGCTCAAATCTGGCTGGACGCCAGGGCCAGGGCTTTACCAGCAGTATGTTCGAGCGCGAACGGCCCGAGCGCGGAGGCCCCAATGGAGGCTTTGGTCAGTTCCGCCAGGGTCCATCCCAGGGCGGGCCACGCAATCCACGAGGACGAAACCAGACTACTGCACAGGTCTCTCCTCAGGTTCAGGCTCTGGCTCCTACGGGAACTTCGTCGGCTGCAACTGCGGTCCTGCCTGCTGTTCGTCCGGTAAACGAGATTCAGGAGGGGATCTATCAAGCTGCCGAACCAGTGACAGATGTCTCGCTTAAGAAGACGCTCCGCGTCTATCCCTTTGGCGTCAATCGCGATCGTCTCGCTGAGTCCGCTCGCCAGCTTCGCGTCCCTGTCCTGGTCACAAACAATGAAAAAGAGGCCGATGCCGTCATTACGCTGAAAAATTATTACCGCCGTCAGCCCGAACGCTTGCAGCAGGCTGAGCAAGAGCGCAAGCTGATTATTATTCTTAAAAATAATTCAATCATGCAAATGCAACATGCACTCGCGCGCATCTTTGATATCCCAGAGGTCCCCGTCTCGGATGAGGATGCAGAGGAGTCTGGCGCTGGCATAGCATCAGAGATGGCGGAGTTCGATGATCCCACGAAGCAGGCCATGTTGGAGACTGAGGACGCGATCCATCAGGTTCTGAATAAAGGGCTCACTACTGCCGAGCTGGCACCTGCCAATGCTTATATTCGACGCTTACAGCATCAAATGGCTACACGCTATAACCTTATCTCGCGTAGTCGCGGGAAAGAGCCCTATCGACGGGTCAAAATCTTTCGCTCTCGCGAGTAGCGAGAAGTACAGGGACGCCTCGCGCGTCCCTGTTTTTGTTTTTGGAAGATTGTTTGACTTTCTCTTCTGTTGTCACGACTTCTCTCTTACGCTATAATCCTTTTCATACATCAGGCGTTGAGGCTGAGGCTATTGCCATGACGGCCAGGTTCCTACGTCGGAGTAAGAAGGAGTCATAAAGAGAATATGCACTTAATCGAACATGATACGACCGATGGAGCTAGCCATGAGGCTCTGCCCGCCGTTACTATCGCTGATATCTGGCAAGCCTATAAATATCTTAAACCACTTATTCATCATACTCCTCTGGATCACTCGCGCACCCTGAGCCAGCTAACAGGGGCCGAGATCTATCTTAAAGGCGAACATATGCAACGCTCCGGAGCCTTTAAGGTCCGTGGCGCTGGCTACAAAATCTCTCGTCTGACTCCTGAACAATATCAGGCTGGCGTGATTGCTGCCTCCGCAGGAAATCATGCTCAAGGTGTGGCGATTGCAGCTGCACAACACAATACGCCTTGCACTATTGTGATGCCTGAGAATGCTCCTCTGGCAAAGGTCATGGCCACGCAGAGCTATGGTGCCAATGTGGTACTCTATGGCGCTACATACGATGATGCCTACCAACATTGCTGTGAACTTCAGGCCCAATCTGGCGCGACCTTTATCCATGCATTCGATGATCCTGAGATTATTGCCGGTCAGGGTACGCTTGGCCTGGAGATGCTCAATGATCTGCCGGATGCGGATGCTATTGTGGTCCCCATCGGTGGTGGAGGGCTAATCTCTGGCATCGCTATTGCCGCTCGCGCTCTGAAGCCCGATATTACTATTATTGGTGTACAGGCAGCCGGGGCAGGGAGCTGCAAGGCATCTATCTCTGCCGGCGAACTACGCACTTTACCATCCATTACAACGATTGCTGATGGCATTGCTGTCAAACGGCCCGGCACATTGACGTTCTCGTTGATTCAAAAGCTGGTGGATGATATTGTTCTGGTGGAAGATGAAGCCACTATTCATGCTGTGCTCTTACTGATGGAGCGCCATAAGATGCTGGTAGAGGGCGCTGGAGCAATCGGTCTGGCAGCACTGCTGAGCGGTGCCGTTAATCTAAAGGGCAAGAAGGTTCTGGTCCCTTTAACCGGGGGAAATATCGATATTCATCTGGTCAGCCGCTTTATTGAACATGGTCTGGCTGGAGCTGGCAGGTCGTTTGTCATTCATGCACGCCTGACGGATCGACCTGGTGAGCTGATGCGCATGCTCTCGGTCATTGCTGAGATGCGGATCAATGTGATTGATGTACGCCACCAACGTATCTCCAGCCGGTTGCCAATTATGCAGCGGGAAGAGACCATTACGTTAGAGACGCGCGATCGTAAGCAGTGTGAGGAGCTTTTAGAACGTCTGCGTAAGGAAGGCTATATGGTAGAAGAGGCTCAATCTTTCGATTAAAGAAGATCACTTGTCTCTTTCCCCTCTTTCCTCTTCCGCTCTGGTCACCCCTCCATAGTTCAATGGGAAACGGAAAACGGGAACAGAAGCTATGGTGGGGCTACCATGGTGGAATGGGACGTTTCGGCAGGAGACAAGCAACCTGCCCTACTTTTTATATTGTCATATGCTTTAAAAACATATTATACAATTTCAAGTAGGGAAAGTCGCTTGTCTCTTTCCTCTGGTCCCATTCCACTGTGTGAGCCCCTCCATGGCTTCATTGGAACATAAGACATGGAGGGGCTGGCATTGGTGGAGCTTCACGATTTGGCAGGAGACAAGCTACCTGCCCTACTGTTTTATCATACCATGCTCTATTTGCGTGTAAAAAGATGTAGAGTAGGCAAAGTCGCTTGTCTCTTTCCTCTGCTCCCACTCCGCTCTGTGAGCCCCTCCATAGTTCAATGGGAAACGGGAAACGGGAACAGAAGCTATGGTGGGGCTATCATTGCTGGAGCTTCACGATTTGGCAGGAGACAAGCTACCTGCCCTACTCTAGTGTTGTTTGATGCTCTATTTTGCGTGTAAAAAGATGTAGAGTAGGGCGTCTCTTTCCTCTGCTCCCACTCCACTCTGTGAACCCCTCCATGGCTTAATGGGAAACGATGCCTATGGAGGGGCAAGCATGGTCGGGCTTCACGATTGAGCAACTGACATTGCAAAAACCAGATCACTAATTACTGGCAGGCTTAGCAACCGTCACTTTATTTGAATAGGTCGCGCTCTGACCCAATTCATCAGTCACGGTGAGTGTCACTGTGTAGGTGCCATCTTGCTGGTAATAATGATACGTTGAGGAAGAATAAGTATCGGTTTCAGGTCTAGAATTATCGCCAAAATCCCAGGTATAGCTGGCGATATGAGTGCTGGGATCAGCCGCACTTAATGAAGCATCAAAACTGACCTGATCGTAGAACCAGTAGCTTGTTGACGTCTGCGCGGTGAACGAAGCCGTTGGAGGCGGCGGCAAAACCTGGACGCTGATTGCATCATTGCTCGTTTGACCCAAAGGATCTATGACGGTAACGCTAATGATATGATTACCATTTGTCTGATACTGATAGGAGATCTCCTGTCCATGATAACCGCCATTCACTGGCTGATTGCTTGGCGTGCTCGAGCCCGGTCCGCCGCCGAAGCCTCCTGAGCTCGAAGTATCGCCAAAATTCCAGGTATACTTCAGATCTCGACCATTGCCCTGAGCTTTAAAAGTCGTTGCCTTATAAAGGGTCAGAGTACTGCTGGCCAACGACGCAATCTTCACGGTCGGTTTAGGATAGCCCAGGGTAATACCAGTCTGTCCAGCCCATTGGAGCCAGTAAAGATTGCCTGCAATGAGCGCAACAATAACCAGAAGCAGGACGATCCAGGCCAGTCGTTTGTTCCAAAGTGTGGCCACACTGGATGATGTGGCCGGTTCAAGAGGCGCAATAGGTACCGACATTATACTAAACCTCCTTCTGATGGTGTCTGAGGGGCTTCGGGCTGTGAGCCTATTGGTGGATAATTCGGCTGCGACCCTACCGGTGGATAATTCGGCTGTGATCCTACTGGTGGATAATTTGGCTGCGACCCCACCGGTGGATAATTCGGCTGTGATCCTACTGGTGGATAATTCGGCTGTGATCCTACTGGTGGATAACCTGAAGGAGTGGGATAGGGAAAGACCGGCTGCGGTGTGGCTAACACTACACCCTCTGGTGTAGTGGCCAGAGCACTGGCACCGCTGGCCAGCAGGAATAAGCCAGGGATAGCAATCAACAACGTTGCAACAATATCTCGAATGCGCTGATTAAGATCGAGCGTAATCACATGATTAAGGCTGATTAGCTGAACACCAGTAAGAATTGAGATGATTGTCAGTAGAATGAGAAAAATGATAGCTCCATAGAAGAGCGCACGCGCACCGCTTTGTCGCGTTCGACGTGGCTGTCCCGTCAGACGATCGAGCAAAAAGAAACTGGGAATTGCAATCACCAGCAGTGGGGTCACCAGTGCCTGGCGAACGCTCGTCAGACCTGGGCGCAACTGGCTTATCTGATACATCCCTCCCAACGCTCCGATGAGAGCTGAGGTAATCAGAGCCCAGAGCAGCACATTCAGCACACCAACACCAATGGAAGACGTAACCTGATGCGTCTGTGAACCAAAGACAGCGACTTGATTATGTGTAATGGTGCTGATCCCAACCAGAATCATCATCAAAACTGTAAAGGGCAGAGCAATCAACGCTCCCTGAATAGCAGCTGGACCAGTTCCCTGAACGCGACCAAGTGCAGCACTCACGCGACCACCCAGAAACAGACTGATGACCGGAATAAGTAAGAGGAGATACATCCATGGTTGGATATGACCACCAATCAGGCTAATGCTGGCGCTGGTCTGGCCTCGAGCAGTATAAAAACAACTATTATAACTATAAGCACTTAACTGAACCCCAGAGTTGGTAATATCAATCGGCGCACCCAGCGAGAAGGCCAGAAGCATTGCAGCATGAATAGGTACCTGGCCCAATCCAAACAGGCTGATACTATACCAATCGGTACTTTCACAGAGATTCGTCTGTAAGAAAGGGATTGAAAAACCACTGAAGGCAAGTAAGCTATAAACTGTGAGCAAAGCGAGTCCGAAACCCAGGCCCAGTGCCACAAGGCTTCCAGTTACAGCCCCCGCCATCTGTGGTCGAGTATTTGTATGTAAAAATGTATGGATCAACGATCGCCAATTGCCTTGAGCCAGTTTTAACGAGGCTCCAAGCAGGCCAAAGAGCGCTCCCCAGAACAGACCAGCGGCCAGGAGAGAGGGCACATCGACCGAAAGGGTGTAGTTTACATCCTGCGTTGTGGTATTTGCCACAATATTGTTAAAGTTACCATTGACCTGTGTTGATAAAAGGAACAGGATAAAGGTGTAGGGCAGAGCAATCACTGCACCACGCAATAGACTCTGGCGTGGGCGATTCTGAAAATCGCTACTGGCTGCAATATAGCCACCAATAATGAGAAAAATGGCTGGCAAAAAGAGCAGACCATGCAAAGGAAAGGCAAAATTCTCAGTTATTGATGCTGTATTATCACCATTGGCTGTAGTCGAGCTATAAGTAGCCTGGAGATGCTGCCCAATGCCATGCGCTGACAGGAACAGTTGCAGGATATCGCGAAAAGGGTTTTGTACAGGAGTAATCGACAGATTTTGTCCGAGGAGAAAATTCACAGTCTCGTCTACATACTTGTTATCAGTCTTTGCTGCAACGAGGTTATGCAGAATACTCGCCAGCACAGGCTCGAAAATAGAGAAGGTAATAACCCCCAATAAGGCCGCAACGATGCCGCCCAGGACGATTCCAAGCCAGAGATTACTTCCTAATGCTGGTTGAAAGAGACGAATCAAGACTTTCTGCACCAGATTTGGTTGGGCAGGGAGAATAACTGGTCTGGGTGTTGTTGGAACTGGTGGATACGTCCCCACTGATGCAGGGTAAGGCACAGGATTAGGATAATATGGCTGCTGCCCAGTCGGTTGCGAGAGAGAAGGAGATGGGTAAGCGCTTGCTCCAGCTACTGGCTGAACAGGTGGATAGGGCCCCGTCTGGGCAGCATAAGGCGTTGATGGCTGTGGACCAGTAGCTGGCAACGATGAAGATGGATAGGGACCGGGCACAGCCTGGTAAGATGGTTCTGACTGCTGTGATTGTCCTATTTGAGAGGCTGGAGCATTGATCACGGTCTCATCAACTCCAGCCTGATGTGGATCAGAAGATTGATTGTTCACTACTGTCGCATCAGTTGAAGACTCAATCTTATGCCCGCAATAATTGCAGAAGATTGCATCCGCAGGAATGGGCTTTCCACAAGATGAACATGTCATATGGATTACCTACCTTCTGGCTAATATCAGTAAGAGAGTGAAAATGTATGTGCATTAAAAATGCATGCTCAAACGATTAAGATAAAAACAATAGTATTATACCTAAAAAACACTACAGTGACAATAACCGAACCAGTCAATAATCACATGCTTTAAGCTATCAAGAAAGTTCCTTTCTCATAAATCTGTAGTGATATTCCTCACTTTTGTATCTGCTTAAGCAATATGCAAAGCAGGGCTAAGAAAAGAATGCCCCTGCATTTGGTGCGACTATGTATACTGAATTCAGGTATAGCTGTTTTTTATACCGGCCTCTCGAATGTGGTAGTGTTTTCTTTCGTAATGTTCTCTCCAGTCCTTTTGAAAAGAGAAGAAGCATGAAAAACACCAGGCCCCTCTATCCACAAGACTCCTCACATCCTTCTGCCCGCCAGGCTTTAACCTCGCCAAATTTTAAGCATGTCGCCAGAATCCAAGAAGCGGAACCCCTGGAGACGGCTCTTCATCTACTGGCACAAGCTCTCATTCAGGCTATTGAAGAGGATGGCACGCCGACCGTTCTCTTAAAGCAATTTCTTGGTCAGGTCCCTGAATCACTCCTCATTCCACAGGGACGCCGCAACACTTCACTGATTCATATCGCTGATGTGCTGCTTCAGGCAGGGGCCAGCGATGAAGTATTAAGCATTGCGCTCAACGCGTTTAATCTCTTACAATGCCGACCTCCACTCTCTATGGATGAAGTACTCCAGATAGCCAGCAATACACGCTGCTGGCCTGCATCCAAACCAACCGATCATGTCGATCCACCGGCTCCGCTTTTACAGCTTGATACGCTCCTGGCTATGCAGCTTCCGGAACCTGCCTGGATTATCTCGGGACTCCTGCCAGAAGGGATGACGCTTCTTACTGGCCGTGAACGAATGGGAAAATCACAGCTTGCTCTGGAATTTGCGCTTGCCATTGCTGGCGGAAAGCTGGCACTGGACACATTACATACACGTGCAGGTGGGGTCCTTTTTTTAGGGTTGGAAGATAGTATGCGCTGCATTTATGAACGAAGTGCACGACTTCTACAAGGAGCTCCAGCTCCCTCTAACTTCACCTGGGCCAGTACCTGGGCTCCGCTTGCTCAGGGAGGATTGGCCGACCTTGAAGAATGGCTAAATGCTCATCCGCAGACGCGCCTCATCGTGATCGATCCACTTGCAAAGGTTGGAGTCCCTACCACTAATCGCTCACACAGTAGAGAGCATGGGAGAGAGCATCATCGTGAGTCTGGTAAAGCCAGAGATTATAGTGCCCTTACGCCTCTAAAAATGCTGGCCGAACAGCATCATCTCTCGATCTTGCTAGTTCAGCATCTGCGCAAACAGGGCTATCAAGATCCATTGGAAGAGCTTTTAGCTATCCTGGAACCACTAAACCTTTTAGAGAGCTGCCTGCACCTTCAGGGTGAACAAAAACAAGGGCCGGTTGATCTCCATATCAGCAACCGAAGCAGTGGCGAGTGGGCCATAGGGCTTCAATTTCATGCGCAAAATGCAAGCTGGAGCCTGCTCGATTCACAGGTAAGCCCATTTGTACAGGGATCTCAGCCAAAAATTTCCTGAAGCAGCTCTTCAATAAAGCAGCCCATAAAACATAAGTAGATCCAAATAAAAGAAGCCTCCATCAACTTGCTCTGGAAGCAGGTTGATGGGGGCTTCTTTTATTTGATACTAAGAGACGGTGCTACAGCGTTGCTACAAATGCACAGTTAACACAAAAACACAACCCACTCAAAGCGGCTTTAAACCTGCTTTCGAGTGGGTTGTGTTTTAAAGAAAGTGCCGAGAGACGGAATCGAACCGACGACACTAGCATTTTCAGTGCTATGCTCTACCGACTGAGCTATCTCGGCATGGACATTACTATATCAGGTTCTTTCGCTTCCGTCAATACCTTTTGCAACAATTTTTTCTGGCTGAGGAAAAAATTTGCACAGGCTTCCTACTCTGATCCCAGGCCCCTTCAGACTGGTTGGCCAGAGAGACTCATCCCTTACCACGCGTTGAAAAGGCATATAAAAAAACCACCCATCATGGGCGGGTGAAACGGCGATGTCTTATTTTCCCATGCAGTTGCCCGCATAGTATCATCAGGGCTCAGAAGCTTAACTACCGTGTTCGGGATGGGAACGGGTGTACCTTCCTGGCTATGATCACCGGTTCACCTGCACATACAGGTGGTTTCGTTTGACTTATACATAATAACATTTTGGCGCGATAAAGTCAAGCTTTTTTTCGCACCATTTTTTCTCCACTGAAAAGAGAGCCAGTTCCAGCATAAAGCAAGGACCTGATACCGCTCTATTTGCAGTGGAGAACGACTCTGATCTGGTTTATCAGGCTAGGCTTCAATGACGAGAAAAGTTCTCTGTGAGCGGCTGATCTTCCCAATAATACCAAACACAAAATACAGAAAGCCAAATTGTTTGGCCATGATCTTGTTGACCTGAACATGCTCGCTCTCGGGGACAACGTGGCAGCGAGCCTCAATCTCGGGACCATGGACCTGTCCACGTTGAGTGCAGGCAGCCAATAACACCCGATCGTTATTCTTCAGACGTTTAATCTTCCCAGATGTGGTGGGAGTATTCACATATAATCTCTGATCATTCTGAGGATCAAAGGCAAACCAGACGGGCGTCCCAACACCAACACCACTCTTACGGAAGGTCGTCAACTGAATAAATTTCTCAGACTTCAGTGACTCAAATGGACTTTTCGTACTAACTTCTTCGCTTGCCATAATGTTCTTTTGCTCCTAAAACATCTCTAAAAATCGCAAAAATAAATGCATCCATGTAAGTATATGACGCAGAAAAATCCTCGGCAAGAGGCCAATTTAACCAATTTGACCGCCACGGTTAAATTTTGCTCTCTAAACCTATTGCATAATTGCCAAAAATCCCTTACAATAACAAAGGTCAATTGAGACGAGCGTGTAACTCAGTGGTAGAGTATCCGACTTTTAATCGGGTTGCCGTGGGTTCGATCCCCACCACGCTCACCACTCTCCTCTAGTTGTCTGACAACTATCTTCACTCTTGCTTCGTCTCTCTGAGACACGACAAAACGATGCAGTCCCACTATTTTCTGAGCATGTGCTCTTTTTTTTTTATCTGACACCAGACAACGTAAGAACTTAAACAAAGAATGTCCTTAATCTAATCGGGCCAAAAATGTATCCAAGCACTGCCTTGAAGCGTGCTATTACTAGAAACAAGGTTTGCTTGCATGCTGGAACAGTGGTAGACTACTGGCTGGCTGGCATGTCTTGTTTCAGACCCTGTAACGTGATACACTACTGGCGGTACTCAAGAAGAGACGCTGTTCGTTCATAGGCGCATCTTTTGAGGATGTAGAGGGAGACGACAGCGGGAACAGGAGGCGGTACCTCTGAACCTGATTGTGCGGGTTCTGGTACTGAATTGTTGTGACAAAACGTATACTTGTTGTCGATGATAGAAATGAACTGCTGCACCTGATGCGCCGTGTTCTGGAAGATGAGCAGTATCAGGTCTCGATCTTGCAGGAGGGACGCGAGGCTTTTACCAAAGCGAAGAGCATGCTTCCCGATCTGCTGATCCTCGATCTGAAGCTTGGCGATATGTCGGGTCAGGATGTCCTTAAACAGCTGAAATCCGATGCGGCTACCGCAGAGATCCCCGTGATCGTGTATACTGCGGCTGTGCTGGAGGCTGAAGAGGTTACCCGTTCCATTGAGGGCAGTCCACAATTCTATACGAATGTCCATCTCTTACGGAAGCCGTTCGAGCTCAATGCTCTCCTGGATAAGGTGGAGTCTCTGCTCGATCATTCATGATAGGAAGCCAGTTTTTTTATGACCGGAGGACCTTCCGGTCATTTCTGTTGTAGGGTCTTTCAACTATCAATTATACTGAAGAAAACATGTTAGATGAGAAAGGAATCGTACGATGAAGTTTATAACTGGATTACTTTTTGGTCTGGGACTTGGCGTGCTGGTAGGTATCATTTTTGCTCCTCAATCCGGTGAAGCAACACGTGCTCAGCTGGCTGAACAGGGCATTCAACTCCGCACCGGGCAGCTCAATGATGAGGTTCGTGCTCGCGCTCAGGAGGCTCTGGTTCAGGGTCGCGATCTCTATTCCCGCACCAAGACTGAATTAAATGATCGCTATAATCGTGTGAAATCTGGCGAGCTCTAATTGTAAGCGTTCTTACGAGCTCTCATTCTGTAAGCTCCCCTCCAACTACAGCCGTGCTATATGGCTGCGGTTACGGGGAGCTTATTCTCTTCCATCGCTGCTATTCGTAGCGCAGCGTCTCAACAATCTTCATTCTTGATGCATGCATGACAGGCGTAAAACTTGCCAGGGTGGCAATGATCAGAATAACAATCAACATGACCAGAAAGCTAAACGGCTGAAAGGTGAAGCCAATTGGAATGAGGACCCCGCTGATGAAGGTGACAAAACCATAGGCGCAGGGAACACCAATGATCACTCCGATTCCCCAGGAGATCAGTGCTAATGTCAGGGCCTCAAGCCAGAAGATCCCACCTACATGCCAGCTTGTAGCCCCCATCGAGCGCAGTATGCCAATCTCTCGTCGACGCTCTAATACTGAGGTTGATAATGTGTTGAAGAGCCCTAGAATACCAACAAGGGCAACAATAACCGCTACTGCATAGAAGAGACCATAAATGATCTGAAACTGTGCCTGATCCATACGGATATTCTGCTGCTGCGTGAGAATATTTGGAGCCAGGCCTGCATTCCCTAAATGCTCATCAATATGACCGGCAAGGCGGTTCACGGCTACTTCAGAGCGATCCTGGGTGCGAATCATAACACCAGTGGTAAGATCTGTGGGAAGCCCACGCAAGGCGTTGACATCCTCTACTCGCGTAAAGACGGTTCCTAACATACCCAATCCCTGGTTGATGTCATGTACTTCGCCAACAATTCGCCACTTGGCCTGGTTTACACCATCCGAGATGGCAAGCATATCACCAACCTTCACATGTGCTTTTTGCGCAAAATTGTCTGTGATGACCAGAGCTTGCTTATCGCTTTGACTGAGCCAGCGACCTTCTAGCAACTTAACATGATAGATCTGAGTGTCCGCCTGTAATCCAACGAGATTGGCCTGTCCACCTGACACTCTAATGAGGTCGCCGTTGGTTCGCTCAATACGCTGGATATTGCTTTCACTCTGTAAAAGAGGCAACAATTTCGCATAAGAGGTCGTCTGGACGTTTAAGAAGATGTCGCCATCATATGTCCCAAAGACTTCTTGCATAGTCCCATCAATCGAGGTCGTAGTGGTCTGTACGGCCAGGAACATTGCTCCTGAGAGTGTCAGGGCCAGGAGTGTTAAAAGCAGACGCCCGGGCTTTCGTACCAGTCCACGTATACCCAGCCAGGTGGTCTGTGGCACCCAGGTCATGTGCTGACCCGACCAGCTGGGTCTGGAGGCTGAGCTGACTCCATAGGTAGAGATTGCCTGACGAACAGTAATTCGTGTCCCCGTCCAGAGCGGTAGGATAGCCGCTAACCAGGGGACACCCATTCCAACGAGCAGGCTAATGATGATGGCGGTTGCAGGAAACTGGAATGGACCCAGATCGAGCAGTATGATGGTTGCCATATAGTTCGCTAAAAGATAGCCCAGCAGAAGCCCCAGTCCAATCCCCAGGACAGTGCCAACTCCTCCATAGATGCTCACTGAGAGTAGATAGCCTCGCATGATCTTTCCACTTGTTCCACCAACAGCTTTCATCGAGCCAATGATTCGCGTCTGCTCTGCAATTAACATGGAAACAGTGTTGATAATCAAGAAGCTGGTAAGAACGATGGCGACTATGGCGATCGTAGCCATAATGCTCAATAATCCAGTGATAATGCTCTGCGATTGGGTACTCTGACCAATAGAGACGGCAAAGATGATGCTATGCTGAGCCCGCAGCGTTGCCTGAATCTGCCTGGCCGTCTCGTCACGCTGTTGCACATGATGTACTTTAACCTGTACGACGTTCGCTGCCGAGAGCCCACTTAACTCTTGCAATGCCGCACTGGTCATATAAGCTCCAACACGCCCTCCCAGGCTAACGCTCAATGTTCCCGGCGTACGCACAAATCCACTGACGCGCAGATGAGCTACTCCATTGGGAGTCGTCACTGTGATGGTCTCACCCAATCGCGTCGCCTGAATACTATTATCGCCAGACTCCAGCACAATCTCTCCTGGACCAGGTAGATGGCCGCTTGTTAACTGAAAAGGGTTGAAGCGCATCTGCTCCAATGATGGGTAGGCGATGATCTGCATCTGGGTATGTCCGGACGCACTATGAATCTGCCAGCGCGTCTGATAGATGGTCGCTAGCTGAACTTGATCGACGTTCTCCATCTGCGCAATACTATCCGCCTGCTTCTGATCAATACTCTGTACAAACAACTGGATATCAGGGGACTTGCTCTGATCGTTGCTATAGCTAAAGGCGGCTCCTAAGACAGTACTGGCAACGTTTACGGCAGTCAGACCAAGCACGCCAATGAGAATGCCCAGGATAACAAGCAGGCTCCGGCCTTTGCGCCGGGTCACATCTGTCAGTGCTTTACGTGTGGTTGCATGCATAGCTTTCATGCTCTCCTTCTTGCCTGTAGACGTTACTTTAATGCGCCTGTAACTGTAGCGCGTGCATTATGACTTCCCACGATCTGACCATCCAGCAGATCAATACGAGCGGTGGCCTGAGCGGCCAGTTGCAGATCATGGGTGACATAGATCACGGTCTTGCCTCGCCGGGTCAGACTCGCCAATGTGGCAAAGACCTGTTGCGCGGTGTGTGAATCGAGATTACCTGTTGGCTCGTCTGCAATAATGACAGGCGGATCGTTCACTAGCGCTCGTGCAATCGCAACACGCTGCTGCTGACCACCAGACATTTCGCCAGGAAGGCGTTGAGCACAATCCTCTACAAGAGCAATCTCCAGGCATTCCTGCGCTCGTGCACGCCACTCCCGACGCCGTAAACCAGCTCCTCCTCCCAGCTCTAAGGCAAGTAGTACATTCTCAAGCGCAGTCAAAGTAGGAATGAGCTGGAAAAATTGAAAGACAATGCCAACATGCTTGCCACGCCAGCGCGCCAGCGCGTCTTCACTCATCTTGCGCAGCTCCTGCCCAGCGAAGATAATCCGTCCACTGCTCGCTCGGTCAATGCCAGTCAATAGATTGAGGATGGTGGATTTTCCACTCCCTGAAGGGCCGTTAATTGCAAACAGGCTCTGTTGGTAGACGGTAAAGGAAATGTCATTAAGAACGGTAATTTTGCTTGTACGGGTCTCAATAACGCGCGAAAGATGCTCGATCTGAATCAGCGCCTCGCCTTTCTGGGCCTCTGATATTTGCAAGCTTTCTGATGATTTATTCATGAAATTGATCCTTTCAGTGCATACATAATCTATACAATGGTGTCTGCTCACATTGTCAATTGCTTACAGAGATCATTATGCCCGGAAAGTGTGCCCAAATTAAGACAGATCTGTTTCAATAGGCCAGAAAAGTTTTGGGGAGAGAATGACAATTTCGTCATACTTCTGTCACAATTTCTGCTTTGAGATTTTTTTGATTTATCCATATCTAACAATGATGAGGTACA
This sequence comes from Tengunoibacter tsumagoiensis, assembly GCF_003967535.1. Lineage (GTDB taxonomy): Bacteria > Chloroflexota > Ktedonobacteria > Ktedonobacterales > Ktedonobacteraceae > Tengunoibacter > Tengunoibacter tsumagoiensis. The sequence goes on from NZ_BIFR01000001.1 coordinate 477,197, forward strand.
ATAGATAATGGAAAAGTGTCTAGCTACAAGGAAGAGTCACAAAGAACTATGCAAGCACATACAACTGATCAGAACAGTGAACAGCTTCATTTCTGGGCCCTTGGAGATCTACATTTTCGGGCCCTGGCCCCCTGGCGAGAATTTCAAGCTCAGCGGTATGCTTTGATGTTTGAAGATTTACAGGCGCTCTGGCAGGCTGAGGGTGCTCCTGCCTTCTGTGTCTCGCCTGGCGATATTATTGAGACGTGCGCCCAGGAAAACTACGATCTTGCGAAGTCGACGTTACAAACATATCTGGGCCAGATTCCGTTTTATCCTGGCATCGGGAATCATGAGTATCATGAACCCGAGATTGATCCACGCTCAACCAGGCGCTATTTCACTGCGGCCTGGGATAAACCGCCACGCTATACCTGGCAGGCTGAAGGTCTTCTCTTTATTATGCTGGACTATCCCGATCCTCTGACACTGGCCGATCCAACGAAGGTCTTTATCTCGCAAGAGACGCAGGCTTTTCTCGAGGAAAGTCTGGCTGCTCATCCCAACCTGCCTGCGTTGATCTTTCTGCATTGCCCACTTCGTAATACTGTGCTAGATCGTAATCCCGCTCTGGGTCGCGATTATAATTCCCTCCAGTCTTTTTTCTCACCCGAAAATTCACAGGAGATTCGCAATATCCTGAGCCGACATCGCAATGCAAGCCTCTTCTTCAGTGGCCATACTCATTCTGGCTGGGAGGCTCCCAGGCTCGTGGTCAGCGAACGAGATGGGGACCACTTTGTGTCCTTTGTGAATTTAATGTCACCCTGGTATACTGGCACTCATAAAGGTCCACATGTCGATAAAGCGTTGACCAGTTTTTCCTATTCGTATGACGATCCGGATATTATTCCAACTTTCTCTATCCGCACTTATGCCAATTACGCAAGCATCCGAGTGCGCGATCATAAAAGCAGATCCTGGTTGAAGACCTGGCATGTTCCACTTTTCTCGCATTGAGGAGCATGATGTTTCTATGAGAGAGTTATAGAACTTGTAGATATGAAGACCCTATCTATTGCAATGAACGCTTCGATGAAGGGCTGGTTCGCGGCTGGCAGGTACTCCATCCACTCATCCACCCACAAATCGGTGCGTAGCATAAGATAATGCTACCCTGACTCTATGCGATCAAACTGAACTGCTCTTCTCCTATCAAGCTGGCCCGCAGATTGTTAATAGAGAGCGGTCAATTCTATAACTGTGCGGCATGGACCTTCGAAGGTCCATGCCGCACAGTTATAGAATTGACTTTTGCAATCGTTGCTTATGAAGCCGTTGGAGCAGTCAGGCGAGAACGAATCAGAAGCAACAGCGTCGCCATCACCAGTAGCAGCACACCCACCAGCATAAAAGCGAGAAAGGTCGGAATACCCAGCGACGGAAGGAACAGAAGATGGATTGCTCCTACAATCACAATTGCAGCCCCACTCAACACGAAGAAACGTATGCGCGAAATGGTACCCAGGATAAAGAGGAGCAATGATTCTCCCACCAGCAATAATGACACGAGTAGATCATGTGGACCAAAACTGGACCAGAGGGTTGGGAGCAAAAGCAGTAAAGCTCCAACAATTGCACAGGCATTGCTCAAGTCTTTTGGTGATTTCAGAACACTATCACGATCAACAAAAGGTGCAATACTAATCAAGTAGCTCGCCGGGAAGAGCACGAGAAGTGCCACATCATACTGCTGCCAGGCCCAGAGCTCCCAGGTTCCTATCAAGGCTACCAGCAGACCAACTCCATACAGTGAACCTCGCTGCCGCACAGGCCGATGTTGCCAGCGCCCATAGAGGAAAACCAGCATAGCCAGAAGCGCAATCTCACCACTACCCCAATGGAGTTCGCTCTCAGGGAAGCTCAACACACTCCAGGCAGTCAGACCGATCACTGGCCAGATCAGCAACGGAACCTTTTCTAAAAAGATTAAACTGTAAGCGATCAGCACATAGCCGAAGAGCACAAATGGAACGATCGCCGTAATCTTTGGATCATATTCACGAAAGAGCAGGGAATAGGTTCCAACAATCAGCACAGCCAGCACACTAAGACTATACGGCGCTGCCGCCCATTGCCGGCCTGAACCTTTACTTACCGCAAACCCTAGAAGCGCCAGGATTGGCGCAATCCAGATCAAGATCCAGAAGTTGTGAGGAGGAAACAGGAGAGCGGGAACTGTATAGAGGATGGTTGCCCATTGCCACCAGCTGACACGTCCCCAGACAGCGGCAAGATACCACACAGCGCCCAATCCAGCCAGTTCTAACGGCAATGCAAAAGGTCTTCCCAACCAGGATTGCAGACTACTCGTGTTCAGGCCACCATCATGCACCACAAAAAGGAGCCCATAAAGCAGCGCAATCGTCATGAGTGGAGCCTCCCAGGGCGTGATCTCCCGCGATTTATGCCCCATCCAGTTCCGTACTCCAGCCGTTAGCAGCGGCAACACAAAGCTGAACAGTGCCAGGATATATGGTCTCTCCCAGAGAGATGGAAAGGCACAGATAGCCAGAACAACAGGCAAGAAGAGCCAGAGCGCACGACGTTGATACAATAACACAGCGTAATAAATGGTCGCCAGACCCAGTAAAACGATTAATTTTTGATCAGGTGAAAGCTCAAAACCTAATAATAATGTTCCAATTGTCGTCAATAACGCCAGACAATCGAATGGATAAGCCCAGTGTTGGTTTACCAGACGACGAATAGCAATGGCAAAGACAATCCAGACAAGCGCCAAAGCCAGATACCACCAGACAAAGTCATTCTTCCCCCACAGCAATAGTACCAGCCCATAGACAAAGGTTACTAACAGGCCGCTTATAATCAAGACGTAAGGCCAGTTCCGCTTCTCTGGCGTTAAGACCTTCTGAAAACCCGTGTGCGTGAAAACCAGGCTGATACTGATTAAGCAACCAAGCAATATACTTGCAATTCCTGCCCATGTCTCCCAACTTAAATCTGGTTGTATGTTGAAAAACAACGATAAATGATAGCTATGCTGTACAATCTGGAAGGGTAAGAATAGATCAACCAGGCAAGGGATAAGTAGAACCAATGACAGTGTGAGAATATCCAGTTGCTTCCGCACACCTGGAAAAGCCAGTCGCCCGCTTCGTGGGAGCACTACACTGGTTAGATGATAGATGCCCGCAAGGCCTACACTGATAAACACATAGTCAATCCGTGATGCCTCATAGAGGTAAGCTCCCGCCAGCACATTTAACGTCGCTAACCAGGGCAGGAGGCCCGCCAGGTCCCTTGCTCGAGCCAGCCATGTGTAGGCCATCACCCAGACAAACAAGAGAAGGCAGAAGACGAGAAAGGCGATCCGCATCTCTCGTTGAAGTCCACTTGTAACTTCCAATCCATTGCCTAATGCATAGATCAGCGTTAGAAATCCACTGATACAAGCGAGAATCAAGCTCGTATAACGCAAGAATAAGAGCGCCCCTCTAAGAATCGGTGGATGAGTCGTCTGAAGATCCAGTCGCAGGCGTAAACGCGGAATCTCGACCAGCGAGACAAACGCTGGAACGAAGAGTATAATGGCATACCACCAGAAATTAAGGTTGGTTACTAGCAAAAACGCCAGATCGGCAACGAAGAATGCTACTGCTGCGAGATATCCAAACACAGAAAAACGCTGATACAGCGCCAGGGCAACATAGACGATAGTTGCATAAAGGGCCGCGATCATGACAAGTGTTGGAGCCGAAAGCGTTGCTGCCGCTCCTACAACGAGCTGATAGGCACTGTAGCCTACAAGCGGAACCTGTAAAGCAAAAATTCCTGTATAGATGATACCTACAGTTCGAAAGCGTGGAAAACGATAACTAACGACTCCAATTGCTCCAAAAATGACATGAACTATCAGGAGGACGATAAAGGCCTGAGCACTATTCTTTGTTGTAAAAAGAAAACTTAAGGAGCCAATCAGGATAAAAAAAGCGCCCAGGGAAGCAATGACTACATTGGACTGCTCTGTTAGAAAGCTTTGCGGCGATCCTGCAGATGGCGGTGGTGTAGCTGCCGGATAATCTCCAGGCAACGGTTGCTCTGATGACACTGCATTCGCTGGAGCCAGTGGCTTCTCCTCTGAGGGAGACTGTGCAACCACAGAGGCCTGTGTAAGCTGTAGTAAACGTCTGCGATAGCGTTCAATGAGCTGCGCTATCGTAATCTGAGCCCCCCCGTGGTCTGCAACTCGTTGGAGATTCTGCACCTGCTGCTGTAAAAAAACAATCTCTTGTACCCTATCAACGGGATAGCCACATGTGCGGCAGACTGAAGCAGCCTGAACATCCACAGGTGTACCGCAACAATCACAGCGAAGTGGTGGTGGTGATGTATCCATAGTTAAACCATGCTTTCTGCACGCGTCCTAATACATTTACAGATATATACATAGTTAGCTCTTCTATAAAAGATAGTATAATAGATACCTATACCTGGCGATATGGGTCATATGCCCTATTCGCTCTCTCTTGTATGGGAGCATGAAGATATGTCGGCAGACAGGCTGATAAAAGAGGAATTGAGCCGCTTTCCAGAGGGCATTGTTGTAAAAGCAGATCCTGCACCATTGGTGATATATCGCTAAATGGCGCAGGATCTGACGCTACTCAACGTGAAAAAACTGAAAGATCCCAGCTATCGTGCCAGGTGATCTGTGGTGCACCATCAACAAAGGTAAGAGGAAGCCAGACATAACGCGAATCGCGAAGATCGTGACGATTCCAACGATCTGCCATAAAAATATAGGCATTCGGCCTGCCCGTCACAGGCAGTACAAAGGTGCTCTGAGCATGATATGTTATCTCAGCATCTTTCCCTGTACAGGGATCTCCCATTGTCTTCCATTCCCCCAGCATAGTATCAGCAACCGCCCATTCAGCGATATTGGGGTCCCAGCCTGTACAGCCGGATGAGATCAGATAATAGCGGCCCTGATGCTTAAAAACGGCTGGCGCTTCGCGTCCCTGGTGCGCATCAGGTTTTCCGAGAGCTTTAATAAATTGATCGGTCGTCTGCAAATAATCGGGGGTTAAACGCGCAATCGTTAGATTACGATTCATCTCAGAAGAAGAGATCACATAGGCCGAACCATCATCGTCCTGAAACAGGGTCATATCGCGGCTATCGGCTCCCGCTGGCCGAATGCTACCAACATAGCGATAGGGACCATTGGGACGCTCACTGACAGCAATACCAGTGCGCGCATACAGGTAATCAGGTGAATCAACATGCAGCCACATAACATAGGTCTTCGTATGTGCATTATAGATGACTTTAGGCCGTTCAGCTACATTTCGGGGATAGAGATCGTGCTTTGGATCATCCAGTACAGCTGGCAAGACCACACCCTCATTCTGCCAGTGATAAAGATCTTGCGAAGAGTAGCAAGAGACACCAACCACATCAACACGTCCATAGATTGTATCTTTATCTTTATTCTCACCAAACCAGTAATAGGTCCCCTCCGCATAAAGCACACCACCACCATGAGCTTGAATGGGCTGGCCCGCAGTATCGCGCCAGATCTCTCCAGGAAAAAACATTATAACCTTCTTTCTCAGAATAACCATCTGGTCTTCCAGAGCTCGATCCTAAATAAAAATGATGCATCATCCACTTCAATAGCCCAAAATCAGAGAATGGTTGACCTCCAATATTAGCAATCAGCCAGAGGAGGACGTCCATCCAGCCAGTTCCATTCACTATCTCGTGAAAAATGATTAATCGCTTCCATATAATTAATGCCCCAGTCGCGATAATTCATAATACAATTGGCTAAAGCTTTAGCATTGGCTGCATCAGGCTCGCGCAGAGCTCGATTGGCTAGCTCTATAAAATCATCTGGCTTCTGTTCGACCTGACTGATTGCATCCAATAACGATTTATGACAGGGAAAAAACCGTCGATTATAGGCCAGCAGAAGGCGGCCAGCATACAGGACCAGATCACTAATACTGTGAATCAACAGATAGGCATTATCATATTTAACTGATTGATCAATAAAATAGCCATGAATGACCATAATCTGACTATAGAAAGAGGCCATCTTTCGGTCTCTCTCTTGCTCTGGATAGGTCGTAATCTGTTTCAATAGTTCGTCAAGACCCGGAATATGTGAATAAGCAGGATAGGCACCTATCAGTGCATAGCGAGTGGGTTCGCTTCCATGAGCAGCCGCTGCTTGCAAAAACGCCAGATTCACAATCTTTCCATCAATATAGCCACCTGGATAATCACAGATCTCAGTATTAAAATAGATGAGATCATTGGCCGCGGAACGGCGCTCATACTCTTCATCACTGGCAACCAGCAAAACATCAACATCTGAAGTTGGATTGGCGTTCCCATGAGCGATTGAGCCAGAGATAATCAAAGCGGGGAAACGCGGATCATTCTGGAATAGCTCTATCAGGCGTTGAATAGTTCGTTCATGATGTGCTTCCATACATGACTCTCCATTTCATTTTTCTTGTATAATATCACCCTTGAGTTCTCTTGTGGAGAGAAACAGAGTTGAAAACAATAGAAGGATCACGATAAAATAAATTACCTTTTATTCTCCTTAAAAGATCAATTAATTTTATTTTCCTTAATTATCGATTTATAATTCATTAAAGATGTGTTAAATAACAATAAAGCTGGTTAATACATTAAATAGCATTAATTTTATTTGACTCTTTCACAGTACTTTTTTCGTGTAGTAGACCCTTTTTTGACAGTATTCTTCATTACGATTATACTATCTGCATTCTTAATGAGAAAATTACGAAGTAAAAAGGTTGCCTATCGCATTTCAAATTGAGATAAGCCTATCTGTGAATTCATTTAGAGCCATCGGTTTATCCACAAAGCTGAAGACGTCATAAGTTTTCTTGCCCGATTTTATAAATCAGTGGACTTAATATAATGGCTTTAGTATTCTCTTCAAGGCTCTATAGAAGGGAGATTCTTACTGCCATGACAAACAATTCTGAGACTTTAATAGATAAAACGCAGCCACAACTAATCAGTTCTGAATCAAAGAATAATCTACATCACTGGCAAACAAAACTTTTATCATCCTGGGAAAGAGTTGCATTCTGGCTTATTCTGGCCATTGCTGCGATTTTAAGACTATATAAGTTCCCAAATCTACCCGCCGGGCTTTGGGTGGATGAAGCGACCAACGGATATGATGCCTATTCACTGTTACAGAACGGTACTGATCGTTGGGGAAATCGTTTCCCTATCTATTTTCCAAACTGGGGCTCTGGACAGAATGTCTTAGAGGCATACCTGAGCATCCCTTTTATTAAACTTTTTGGCCTCAATCTTTTGTCTATTCGTATTGTTCCCGTTACCTTAGGAATTTTGGCTATTCCTCTCCTTTATTTTACGGTAAAAAAAGTCTATGGAGTTCATACCGGTCTTCTCGCCGCTTTTTTAATGGCCACTCTTCCATGGCACTTGATGGTCTCTCGCTGGAGTATGGAGTCAAATCTTCTTCCTTTTTTCTTTTTATTAAATATTGCTACCTTACTTTATTGCTACGATACGCCAGAGAGACAACGATGGATTCCGCTCTCTTTAATCCCCCTGGCCTTGTCATTTTATGCTTATGGAACTGCATTGGTTCCAGCTACTTTGTTTCTCCTTAGCTTCTGGCTATTTAACTATAAAACAATCTGGCACAAAAAATGGAGCTTTTTAGCCAGTCTTGTCATCTTTTTAATTATTGCAACACCTTTTTTTCTCTTTATATTAGAAAATTATGTACTCCATAAGCAGATCCGCCATCTCTCTTCGCTACCATTTAGCATCCCTTTATTTCCATCTAACCGATTAGATCAGGTCAACGAACAATATACGCGGCTAGGCATCTTAAAAAGCAATTTACGCTTTTTAATTAGTGGTTACCAGGATGGTTGGACTTTTAATAGTGTCCCATGGATCTCAGCTCTGGGATGGTTGGTGCCACCGTTCTCGACATTGGGACTGTATTTTAGCTTGAAACAGCGTCCACTATCAAAAAATCTCTTCGTTTTCTGGCTCATCGCTGTCTCTCCGCTATTTATCCTCTTTATCTTTACCGTCCATCGCTCTAATTCAATTTATGTTCCCCTGATCGTTCTTGGAGCTTATGGTATCGTCTGTCTGCTTAAATATGTACAGCCACTGAACAATCAAATCGTGGTTACCATTGTGCTTGTGGGTACCATTTTCCTGCCTAATATGTTGTTTTATCAATACTACTTTACAGATAACGGTCCACAATTGAGCACGTTTAATGCAGATAATGCTGCTGCATTTAATGCAGGCTTTGATAGCACTCTTCAACACGCTCTATCACAAGCGCATAAAGATGAACATATTTATATCAATACCAATCATGATTGGGCTACTTACGCTGATACCCTTTTTTATCTCCATCCTGATCCTAAGGATTTTTATACACACGCAGATACCCAAATAATTGATGGGAAATATTGGGTCTTAAGCTATAATCGGTTCTTTTTTGGCCCTTTTGCTCCAGTTGATAAAATAAACCAGGCACCTTCTTATGTAGCTGTTCTAAAAACAGGTTTTGACGTTTCTTGCCAACGCAAAGATGTTCTCTATGTAGATAACACCTGGCCTAATGACACCTGGACGGTTGTACGATGCTTCCCTGATCATTCCAACCCTTAGTTCTTATGTCAGTTAGCCCGACTCCAGTTTTCAATCAGACAGAGGCTGGAACAAGATCTGGCAGATTTTTTGCTCGTCTCATTCGACCAGGGCTTGAGAGTGCTGCTTCTCTTGACAGTAACGCGTATAACTTGCATAGTGGAGAACGAGATTTATACTGAATTTAGGAAAGATACAATACAGCTATGACTACCAGAATTGCTTACCTGGATTGCCACTCTGGCATTAGTGGGGATATGTTCCTGGGGGCTATGCTCGATGCAGGGCTCCCTTTTGAGCTATTGCAACAACGCTTGCTCAGCCTCCCAATCGAAGGGTATACATTAAAAGTGCGCCCATATAGTGATCAAGGAATTACGGGCTCACAACTGATGGTCGAGCTTGCACAACAGGAGCAGCCAGTACGAGGCTTGCAAGAGATTCTTCATCTTTTAGAGCAGTCTGATCTTTCACCAACGGTCTGTAAACAGGCCAGCGCTATCTTCCGCACACTTGGCAAGGCTGAGGCCGCCATTCATGGTGTCCCATTGGAAGAGATTCATTTTCATGAGGTGGGTGCTCTCGATTCGATTGTAGATATAGTGGGAGCTGCTATCGCGATTGATGCTCTGGAGATTACGAAGCTCTATGCTTCGCCATTGCCTTTAACGCGTGGACATCTGCGTATGGCTCATGGTCTGATGCCTATCCCTGCCCCTGCAACCCTGAAGATTCTAAGTCAAGTTAAAGCTCCCTGGACTCCAACTTCATTAGAAGGTGAGCTTGTTACTCCAACAGGAGCGGCTATTCTCGCAACTCTGGCAACCTTTGAGATGCCTGCAATCGCGATTGAACAGGTGGGCTATGGCTTTGGTCAGAAACGTCTGATCTGGCCCAATTGCCTGCGGGTCTATCTTGGTAGCTCCTTTGGGATGTCACATGATTACCATAACCATGCTCATACACATTCTCACCACGACCATTCTCACGATCACGATTGAGCTATCGGATAGAACGAGGACTGGAGATCGATGAAGCATCTGGTATACTATTACCGCAAGAAAGAGTTTCATCTCCCCAGTTCCTCTCTCATCTTACAGACTGAAAATGATAATTTGATGAGAATTTCAGTCGTTTTCTTCTTTCAGTACATGTATCTGGGGATTTTTCATCTTTCCCCCTCACGTTCATCTTTAGAGCTGAGAGCAAATGAGCCAGGAGATGGAGGGGTTTAGCTCTTCAATTTTGGTTCAGGCCAAAAATCTGTGATACTATGCTAGCAGGAATAATTGAGAGTATTCCCAATATATTTTCCCGAGAGATTGGGAATATAGAGGAATGCTTATTGGAGGAGCAAGATGGAAGGTATCACAAATTATTTAACGGATATGGATGGAGTGCTTCTACGGGGCGTTACCCTGATTCCAGGGGTGGTGGAGTTTATTCAGCGCTTACGTTCAGAGGGGATTCCGTTCTTAATTTTGACGAATAATTCGCAATATACACCTCGGGATCTTCAGGTTCGTCTCTCTTATTTAGGTCTGGATGTCCCCAGTGAGGCTATTTATACTTCGGCTCTGGCAACTGCACAGTTCTTACACTCACAACGTCCCAATGGACGCGCCTATGCAATCGGCGAATCAGGCCTGACGACGGCTCTGCACGATATTGGCTATGTGCTCACCGATCAGGACCCCGAATATGTGGTGATTGGCGAGACGACAACCTATAGCTTTGCCCACATTACTCAGGCTATCCGCCTGATTAGTGCAGGCGCTCGCTTTATTGCTACCAATCCTGATGTAATGGGCCCGGGGGTTGGTGGCATTGTTCCCGCTACCGGCGCGGTGGCTTCGCTTATCAGTGCTGCGACTGGAGTGCAGCCCTATTTCGTGGGCAAGCCCAATCCTCTGATGATGCGCATGGCACTCAGGACGCTCAATGCTCACTCGGAAAATACGGTGATGATTGGTGATCGCATGGATACGGATGTTGTGGCCGGGCTGGAGAGCGGTCTTCGCACGATCCTCGTTCTGACTGGCGTTACGACGCGCGAACAGGTCGATCGTTTCCCCTATCGCCCCACTATGATCTTTAACTCAATTGCTGATGTCGAGCTGTAAGGTTACGACGGCCATCATGAATGACATCTGGTACAACTAAATTAGAAATCGAGTTGCAAAAAGCTCCAAAAAAGAGGATACTCCTATTTGGTTTCAAAATTCAAAAAACAGGAGATCCTCTTTCATGAAGCATACACCAGGCACGCAAGACCCTGCATCCCCGCACGCCAATGTCTCCCTTCAAGAGCAGATGATCGCCGTGTTTCAACACCTGCTGAACGATACCAACGCCCTCTCAGCACGTCCTTCCAAACGTGGGCGCCCTCCTGTGCTGCCCCCACTGCAGTTGTGGCTCGCCCTGCTGATGGGGATGTTCCAGGCGAAGACCAGTTTTCGCGATATCTGGCGGTTGCTCATTCTGAGCCCTCTGGGGACCTTTCCAGCTGTTCAGATGACCTACGAAGGCATGCGAAAACGCCTGGTCTCTCTGGGATCGGCAACCCTTCAAGAGGTCTATGACCATGTGCGTCTGGTGCTCGCTCAACGAGACCGGCCTGCCGCTCGCTCCGCACTCCCCCTGGCCTCCTTTGCCACCGAGATTGTCGCCCTGGACGAAACCACCCTGCACACCCTCAAACGACTCACCAGCGACCTCAAAGAGCTCCCACCCAACGATCCCCATCTCATCGTGGGAAAATTGGCCGGTCTGTTCGATCTTCGACGCCAACAATGGCGCTGCCTTCAGTTGCGCACCGATGTGTTCGCCTCCTGTTCAACCGGGGCGGCGATGCTCTTAGAGGGCTTACCACGGGCCAGTTTGATTCTGGCCGATCTGGGCTATTTTGGCTTTGCCTGGCTGGATTCTCTCACTGATGCAGGCTATTCGTATCTTTCTCGCTTGCGAGAAAATGGAACCTATGAGATCAAACATATTCTCTACCACGATGAGGAACAGCAGGTCCTGGATGCGATCGTGTGGTTAGGCGCCTATCGTGCAGATCGGGCTGCTCATGCGGTGCGGCTGGTTCAATTTGAACTGCACGGCAAACGCTACCAGTACATCACGAATGTGCTTGATCCTCTGGTCCTCCCGATCCTGGAAATCGCACAATTGTATGCACGTCGATGGGATATTGAACTGATGTTTAAGCTGCTCAAAAGGGATGTGGGGATCCGCATCTGGTGGGCAGCCAGACCAGAACTGGTCGAGATCCAGCTCTGGATTGCTCTGATTCTGGCTCAGATCGTCTGTGCCTTGCGCTTCGATCTTGCAGAACAAGCCAACGTCGATCTCTTTGATGTCTCGTTGCCTCTCCTGATCAAAGTGCTCGGGGGTCTCAAAACGTCGTCGTCTCCGCTGCTGCAAGAACTGGTGACGCATGGTCGTGCCTGGGGGGTCATTCGACCTCATCGGCGTCATACGATCCTGGTGCCTGCCCTCAAACCCCATGGGTATCGCCCTCTGCCCGAAGGGATGGTGCTGCGACGAGCACCGCGCTATGGCTGTCGACATCGGCATCCACGAAAACAGGCGTTTCTTCCACGGTACCAAGATCGGTTTCTCATAGATTCGCCCTGAGGCTTGCGCTGTCAACGAAACGAAGCCCCCATGACCATGGGCCTTTGTGGCCTTTCCGGAAGGAGCAAAAGCGAGAAAAGCAGCGAGAAAACCGTAAAACAAGCACTGCTTGCCTGATGATCGATGATTTCCTGTGGTCTGCTCTTTCTGGGCGAGCGAGAACGGCCTCTTGTTTTGGGAAACAAGAGGAGACTCCTGGCATCCCATCCTCGCTGCGATCCATTCTCTTTTTCATTTAGTTGTACCGGATGCATGAATGATGGGCCCTACCTTCTTGCGCGATAAATCGCTTATGTGAAGATTTTTGTTGCGTGAGGGGTGAGATAATGGGGGGGTAATGGCGGGGTGGCTCACGGCGGCCATCATGAATGACATCCGGTACAACTAAATGAAAAAGAGAATGGATCGCAGCGAGGATGGGATGCCAGGAGTCTCCTCTTGTTTCCCAAAACAAGAGGCCGTTCTCGCTCGCCCAGAAAGAGCAGACCACAGGAAATCATCGATCATCAGGCAAGCAGTGCTTGTTTTACGGTTTTCTCGCTGCTTTTCTCGCTTTTGCTCCTTCCGGAAAGGCCACAAAGGCCCATGGTCATGGGGGCTTCGTTTCGTTGACAGCGCAAGCCTCAGGGCGAATCTATGAGAAACCGATCTTGGTACCGTGGAAGAAACGCCTGTTTTCGTGGATGCCGATGTCGACAGCCATAGCGCGGTGCTCGTCGCAGCACCATCCCTTCGGGCAGAGGGCGATACCCATGGGGTTTGAGGGCAGGCACCAGGATCGTATGACGCCGATGAGGTCGAATGACCCCCCAGGCACGACCATGCGTCACCAGTTCTTGCAGCAGCGGAGACGACGACGTTTTGAGACCCCCGAGCACTTTGATCAGGAGAGGCAACGAGACATCAAAGAGATCGACGTTGGCTTGTTCTGCAAGATCGAAGCGCAAGGCACAGACGATCTGAGCCAGAATCAGAGCAATCCAGAGCTGGATCTCGACCAGTTCTGGTCTGGCTGCCCACCAGATGCGGATCCCCACATCCCTTTTGAGCAGCTTAAACATCAGTTCAATATCCCATCGACGTGCATACAATTGTGCGATTTCCAGGATCGGGAGGACCAGAGGATCAAGCACATTCGTGATGTACTGGTAGCGTTTGCCGTGCAGTTCAAATTGAACCAGCCGCACCGCATGAGCAGCCCGATCTGCACGATAGGCGCCTAACCACACGATCGCATCCAGGACCTGCTGTTCCTCATCGTGGTAGAGAATATGTTTGATCTCATAGGTTCCATTTTCTCGCAAGCGAGAAAGATACGAATAGCCTGCATCAGTGAGAGAATCCAGCCAGGCAAAGCCAAAATAGCCCAGATCGGCCAGAATCAAACTGGCCCGTGGTAAGCCCTCTAAGAGCATCGCCGCCCCGGTTGAACAGGAGGCGAACACATCGGTGCGCAACTGAAGGCAGCGCCATTGTTGGCGTCGAAGATCGAACAGACCGGCCAATTTTCCCACGATGAGATGGGGATCGTTGGGTGGGAGCTCTTTGAGGTCGCTGGTGAGTCGTTTGAGGGTGTGCAGGGTGGTTTCGTCCAGGGCGACAATCTCGGTGGCAAAGGAGGCCAGGGGGAGTGCGGAGCGAGCGGCAGGCCGGTCTCGTTGAGCGAGCACCAGACGCACATGGTCATAGACCTCTTGAAGGGTTGCCGATCCCAGAGAGACCAGGCGTTTTCGCATGCCTTCGTAGGTCATCTGAACAGCTGGAAAGGTCCCCAGAGGGCTCAGAATGAGCAACCGCCAGATATCGCGAAAACTGGTCTTCGCCTGGAACATCCCCATCAGCAGGGCGAGCCACAACTGCAGTGGGGGCAGCACAGGAGGGCGCCCACGTTTGGAAGGACGTGCTGAGAGGGCGTTGGTATCGTTCAGCAGGTGTTGAAACACGGCGATCATCTGCTCTTGAAGGGAGACATTGGCGTGCGGGGATGCAGGGTCTTGCGTGCCTGGTGTATGCTTCATGAAAGAGGATCTCCTGTTTTTTGAATTTTGAAACCAAATAGGAGTATCCTCTTTTTTGGAGCTTTTTGCAACTCGATTTCTAATTTAGTTGTACCAGATGCATGAATGATGGGCCCTACGTTTTTTAGGCGATAAATCTCTTTTAAAGTGCAATTTATTGCATGAGGGAGTAAGGCCCATTATTTATAATGGCCGAGGTGAGCCATCATTCCATCTCGCCCCAAAGGACGTTCCATATGCCTCATATTCTTCTCAACAGTGAGCTAGTTTGCTTCTTCCTCAGGCTTTTCTACTAATGGGGGAACTAATTTTGCAAACCAGCGCGATTGATAGGCTACAGTCAAGAATTCTTTAGTATCAAGATCTGGATGTTGAAAATCATCATCTAATGGAGCTCGATAATCAATCGAGTACATTACGTTTGCCAGCACCCCATCATAGTGTTGAATACATAGGTAGGCAAAATCATAAAGCAGTTGGTACCCTGCCTCTCGATCATCCGAGATAGCTACAAACTTAATAGATGAGCGTATAGGAGCCTTTATTACCTTTTCTGCCCTCTGAATTATATTAATATTCTGAGTTTTAAGGTCTTCCAGGTCTATCTGGATCTGGCTCGCCCTATAGGAAATCTCACCCAGGCATCCTTTTTGATAATACATCTTAGCGCCACAGCGCTCTAACAGACCGGCGAGATCTTGCTGCGTAATTTCATCAGAGGAGAGAAACCAGAACGGTTTTTCATGGTCCAAAAGCATTTCATGGCTGCCTGCTTCATCTGTCTGTTTAGAAGATACTTCTTCTTGCTTGCAATAGCGGTGAACAAGTTGCCAATTAACATCTTTAGCGAGATCCAAAGGGCTGCTTGAGGCATGATGCTGACTATAATCAATAACGTCCTTCATAGCTTCATAAGCCACTTCACGAACTATCCTTTTTTCAGAAGCATTAGCGACGACACAAGCAAGGATCTCAAGTGTTCTTTGATCGGCTGTATTTCGTTTTAACACCCCTAAACAGGAAGCTCCGATCATACGACAACTGGTATCGGGATCGTGCTCTAAAAAAGTATGTGTTACTTCCCAAAGCTCAGGGAGACGAAAATTAAGAGTCAGCACTTCCAATGCACTATAACGTACCTGAAAATGATCATGGCTAAGCAAGCGCTTCATCTCGGGAACAGATTCCCAATAGTGTGCATCCCCAAACAGTTCAATTGCTCTTGTAAGGTCTGATACATCTCCTTCTCCACTTTGAATGGTTGTCAGGATGCGTTTTAGTCTCTCTCCATCAATTTTATCTAAATTAACATAGAAATCATTATAAAAATCTTGATTCACCTTTTTAACTTTTCTAACTTAATTTGGTAAGCTGCCTGACCGCTTCTAATACCTCACTCCCAAAAAGTACTTCCCTTCGTGGCTCATCCCACGTAGAAGGGCCATCATATCTTTCCCTATTACGGAGTTTATCTACAAAATCTTTACTTCTTTGCAAGAAACTTTGCAGCTGCTTATAGAAAGCCCTGGTTAGTGGAGTATACCTATCCCGATTACACCCCAGGTTTTTCTACTAATGGGGGAACTCTATCTGTAAAACGCCTTTCTTGATAGATTGCTGTAATGACTTCCTGATCATCTATTTCGTCCATCCCATCATCCAGAACACAGTGATAATGCTGGATACACAGATACGCAAAATCATAGGCCATCTGATACGTAATTTGCGGATCATGACAAGATGTTAATAGCCCAACAGTAGAAAGCACTGGAGCTTGAAGCATCTTTTCTGCCTCTATTATCGATTTCTTATCGACTTTTTCAACATTTCCCAGGCTAACCCAGACATGACTCTTGTCGTATGAAATTACGCCCAACCTCCACACGTCAAACAGTAATACCCCACCACAATTTTTCAGCATCCTTATAATGTCTTCTTTCTGAATCCTGTCACTTGATAGTAACGTAAAAGGGTGTTCCATATGCCTCATATTCTTCTCAACAGTGAGCTAGTTTGCTTCTTCCTCAGGCTTTTCTACTAATGGGGGAACATCTTTTGACATATATCGTTCTTTGTAGATTTGGGTTATCCACTCTCTTTCTGACATATATCCATTAATATCTGAGAGGACTCCTCGATAATGTTGCAGGCACAGATACGCAAAGTCATAAATAAGCTGATTTCCAATATCACCGCTACTCTTTGACTTGAGTAATGAGAAAGATGAACGAATAGAAGCACCTAAAAGTGCCTGAGCATTTTGGACAATATCTTGCGCCTCCCATTCCTCCTCGTCCAGGCTCACCCAGACAGAGACTTTTTCATAGGAGAAGACCGCCAACGATCCACTATCATGAAGCATTACTGCACCACAATTCTGGAGCAATCGAGCCAGGTCCTCTTCCTTTATCTCATCACAGGAAAAAAATGTATATGGGTTCTCCAGACGGGCTCCTTTTCTTATACGAGAGGGTTCTTCTCAAGAAAGAGCTAATTTGTTTCTTCCTCAGGTTTTTCTACTAATGGGGGAACATCTTTTGACATATATCGATCTCGATATACCATTGTTACCCATTCTTTATCGTGGAGATTGGAGAATGGAGGTTCATCTTCAAGCAATTGTTCGATTGAGTCGTCAATAATACCTCTGTAATGCTGCATGCAGAGGTATACAAAATCGTAGGCAATCTGAAACCCGACATTCCAATCATCCTTAGAGATCAAAAGCAAGACACTGGAACGAATAGGAGCACCTACCATTCGTTCTGCTTGCAGGAGGATCTCTTTATCGTTATCTTCAAGTGCCTCCAGACTCACCCAGACGCGACTTTGCTCGTACATAAAGACGCCTGATCTTCCATTCAGATAGAGCATCTGTGCACCTGCTCGCTTTAATAATCCTTCTAAATCAGTGAGAGAAATCTCATCGGATGACAAAAATATATGAGGGTGTTCCATGTTAACTCCATTTTTTACATTAATGATAGATCCATTAATCCTAAAGCTTCTCTTAACTCTCTTATACTACGAAATAAATCTGGGTCATATTGTTTTCCTTTGAAACCAGGAGCATATATGAATACCTTCTTTCTTTTTCCATTTATTTCTGGATTCATGATATCATTAGCCTCCAATTCTTTTATTTGGTCTGCCCTTACGTTAGCACCAGCCTTCTTTACTTCAATTATATAGTCACTAGTTTCAATATCAATCTCACCAATACTCCCACCTGGACCAAATTTCACCTCAAAACCAGTCACCTTCTCAATAATACTCGTAGCAACTTTTCCTTCGTGTTTTACTGAATCTTCGCCTGAAAAAAGTGCAGAAATGATTCCATGATCTTTATCAAATAAAAGGTCATGAATTTGCTGCTTGGTCATTCCATTCTGATCAGTACCATTTTTATCTGCTGCTTCCAGGCGCTCAAGAACAGCCTCCAATCGATTTAACTGCCCACTATGACCTTCTTCATCTTTTGTCATAGTACCTAACATCGAATTAATCTCACTTTCACTCAATCCTTGATCTTGAAGTTGTTGATAAAGTCCACTAGCTTTTGCTTTTAATGTAGCATCCAGAACTTCAGGCAAAGTCTGGTCATTTGCTGCCAGAATAGCTCTTATCTGTTCGTCTGTATAATTCTCATCTTTGAGTTTTTGATATTCTTCCGAGGTCATACCATCAGCAATGTGCTTAAGAAGAGCAGCTAAACCAAATTTCAATGCATTATTGTAATTATCAGCACCCTTGCCTTTATAGCTGCTCTTATTTTTAAGTAGAGCTTTAATAATTTTTTCAACTTCGTCTTTAGAATACCCCATCTCAAAAAGTTCTTTAATGTACTCAGCATCTATATTCGAATACTTTTTTGCAAGGTCATCGATGTCATTCTGATCGGTCTGGGTCAGGGCGTGCAGGATAGGAACGGTTGGGTTAAGCTGGTCATGGGCAATCTGGGTGGTAGGGGCTTCGGGCTTCTGGGGTAAGGAGGGAAGTGGAGTGCTTGCTAAAATATCAAGTTGCGATTTCCAGGATAGATATGAGGCAAGGATAATGCCAATCAACGTCATGACGACGCCAAGCATTGCAATGCCAATCTTAATGCCCAGTCCGATTGAAGCACCATCAGTGATGGGGTCAACTCCTCCCTGGGCGGCATCTGCAACCAATAGGCCTACTTCGACTTCTACCTCTGTACTCTCAGCAGCTGCTGCTGCGACTACTGGTGGAGTGGCGTCCAGTACAGCTACTGCCATGGCAGCTGAAGCTGATCCAATTGTACTTATAGTTGGGCCACCGCTACCAGTGTGCGGTATAGATATAGAATTGTTATAAACGTTTCCCGAGACAGAGTTTTCGATTGCGACATATTTGTTTACTAGATCCATCATGGCCGTGGCACCCTCACCTTGAAAACCTTTAGGACCGCTGGTGAGGGCTGAAAAAGTCTTTTGGAAGTCTTTGACGGCATCTTGATGAGTAGTATCCAGGACCAATAGGGTTGATTGAATCTCTTTGAGAGGATCGAGTAAAAACGATAATCTGCTATCTAACCAGTTTCCAGAGCTCATCCTTGTCTCCTTCTACCATAAATACTTGTTTTAAAGCATATTTACATCACTTGATGACCATGTCCATCATCAAATCCAGTTGGTTGAAAGTTATCGCTCACGGTCTGATCGGTATTTTCCATTTGATCAGCAGTATCAAATAGTGCGGTGGCAAAATCCATCTGCCATTGATAGGAGTCACGAAGACGCTTTTCATAGGGATTGAGGACATTAAAGATAGTTCCTTGCATAAATCCAGGAAAACGCTCGACAAATTTTTTGATACTGTACCACTGAGTATTGTGCTTTGTGAGGGCCAGATCTGCATCTACAAGAATTTTAGCGGCTGCCTGGCGCATATCATCAAGTGGGTAGCTTACGACGTCGCTTTGAGGGCTTGATCCATCGTCTGCTGGATCTCGAAAGTACTTTGTCATGATCTACATCTCCTTTTGTAGGTCTTGTTAGTACTAGCTAACGAGTGAAACAATCATCAAAGGTTGGGCAACAACGACCTGGAATTGTATTTATCATGCGAGCCTACACCTCCGCTTCGGTTGTGTAGGCGGGCTCGCTATAGGCGATCTGGACCAGGGTTGGGGGCTGCTTGGGCTGGACGAGGTAGCCACGACCAGCTGGCAACTGGGTGGCTCCAATTCCGTGCATGATGCGGCCCTCCTGTGGGTCTCCACTCATGACGAGGGCGGCGGTCCCCATCTCGCGCAGACGCTGAATGGCGGATTCGAAGGCGGCTCGACTCATTCCTCCCACACGCCGCGCAATGATGACGTGAAAACCAATATCCCGGCCTGAGAGCAGGAAGTCTACGAGAGGGCCAATGGGACTGGTGCTGGGCGAATTAGAGAGTGAGTCGTAGTCATCAATAAAGAGGAAATAGTGCCGACCACTCCAGCGTTGTACGGTACGTAGCTTGTTTAAAGGCTGATCAGCACCAGTCTTCATGCGTTTCTGGAGGTCAACCTGGAAGTTGCCAAGGCATTCGGCCAGCGTCTGCGGATTATACACATAGGTGAGCAGATGCTTGCTATCAACAAAGTCGACCAGCATTTTGCGATAGTCGATGATCGCAAATTTGACCTGGTCGGGCGTGTAGCGCTGTTCAATGCCACGCATCCAGGTTCGCAAAAGGGTGGTCTTGCCACTCTCGGAGTCGCCTAGAATCATAAAGTGTGGCCCTCCACCAATAAGGTCGATGGAGATGGGGTCGAGGCGAAATTCTTCGAGTCCCAGGGGAATACCTGCTGGCTGCTCAGCAGATGGCTCTGGCAGTTCCTGAATTTTGACCAGAGGCGGCAAGAGTCGGATTGGTGGCGCAACCTCGCCTTTCCAGTCTGCACGCACACGCTCAATAAACGCTTCCAGAGCCTGCTGAGCGGCTCCGACCTGGACAAGATTCTCGGTGGCAATGCTTTCAACCAGCGGGAGCGCGACCTGATACTGAAGCTTCTCTTTGTTAATGCCACGGCCAGGTACGCCGACTGGAATGGTCTGTGCGGTCGCTTTACCAAATTCGGAGTCTGAAGGGTCGTTGAGCCGTAGCTCCAGACGGGTGCCAATGTTGTCGCGCAACTTGGTGCGGATCTCGGCCCACCGATTTGTGGCCAGGATAATATGGACGCCATACGTCAGACCATTGGCGATAAGTTCGGCAATCTCAGTCTCCATATCAAATTCCTGCACAAAGAGGGCAAAGTTATCAATAATGAGGAAGACGTCACCAAATGGGATCTCGCTCAGTTCACCCGCCTGCCGTCTGGTGCGGAAGGTGTTCATGCTGTCAATGCTATGCTCGCGAAAAAGAAATTCACGATCTTCAATGATCTTGCGCATCTGACGGATGACACGGCGTACTTTATCTCGATCAGATTTACCGCAGACGACTCCCACATGCGGAGCTGCTTCAAAGACACGCAAGAGACCTCCGCCCAGGTCAATACAGTAGAGTTGCACATCCCTGGGAGTGTGTGTAAGCATAAAAGAGGTAACGAGCGTCCGCAAAAAGGTACTCTTGCCAGTTTGTGGAGCCCCAACCAGTGCCAGATGGCCACCAGAGCCGGAGAAATCTAACCAGAGTGGTTCTTGAGCCTGAAGCAGAGGCAGATCCAGTAATCCCAATGGAACGTTCAGCAGTCCAAAGGGGGCATTTGTGCCACGGCCCTCTAAACGATCCAGCACCTCGTACAGAGGCAGGGCTTTGCTCAAAGGGGGCAGCCAGACTTGATGGACGCTCTGAGCCTGTTGTAAGGTCTGCGAGGCCGCAAGACGACCAATCACTACGTCCATCTCGGTATGGAGATCGCTTGGCTCCTCGGCCATGATGGCGGTGGCAATGCTGGAAATTGCGACCTGAGGCTGGTGTTTGACCAGTTTGCCGGTTGCTGTAAAGTCGCGAATACGAGTGAGAGGCGAGGCCTGTTCTCGTACTGGGACAAACGGAAGCGAGATCAGGGCCGTCTTAAACATATGATAGGTATCAGTATCGACTTTAAAGTAGCCAATACCAGGTGCGGAGGGCAGATAATAGGCATCGGGCTTGCCCAGCACTGAACTGCTTTCAGAGGCGCTAAAGGTCCGTAGACAGATGCGATAGCGCAGGTGGCCTTCCAGACCACGAATACGTCCCTCTTCAATACGCTGTGTGGCAAAGAGCAGGTGAATGCCCAGGCTCCGTCCCACACGCCCCATAGTGACAAACAGATCCAGAAAATCGGGCCGATTGGCAATTAACTCAGCAAACTCGTCGGCAATGATGACCAGATGCGGCATGGGTTCCATGTCAGGAGTCAGACGCCATTTGGCCTGATATTGCTTGATATTGTCTAGATTGCCAGCCTCATGAAGCATGCGCTGGCGGCGCTGCTGCTCACCCAGGAGCGAATTATAGACGCGATCAACCAGCGTAAGGTCACCTTGCAGGTTTGTGATAATGCCTGCAACATGCGGCAGGGCGGCAAAGTCCGCAAACGAGGCACCACCTTTAAAGTCGATCAAGACAAAATTGACCATCTGAGGATCATGCGTAACCGCCAGACTAATAATCATCGTACGCAAGAGCTCGCTCTTGCCTGAGCCAGTGGCTCCCACGACCAGACCATGGGGGCCCATGCCTTTGTCCGCAGCCTCTTTCAAGTCCAGGATGAGAGGCTCGCCATCGGCCCGCACTCCTAAAGGCACGCGCAGAAGATCTGCTCGCTCGCGCGGCTTCCAGCTATCTCTGGCATGAAGCGTATCAGCCGAGGGGAATTTCAGCAGGTCAAGCAGACGTACATCACGTGCCAGATCTTGTTGAGCATTGGCCTCACCCAGACTGAGCGGAGCCAGGCTACGCGCAATCTGCTCACAGATCCTTCGTTCGATTGTATCAGGAAGCAGACTCTCAAGGCGGCGACCACCCAGATGGAGCTCTTCATAATTTAAGCGTCCCACGGAAGAGATTGAGAGACGAGCATGGACCTGCGCTGGCTCATGGCTGATCTCATCCACCAGACAGATGACGGTTACCCCCAACCGAGCAGCATCCTGCAAAATATCATCCAGCTCGACAATCTGTGCCAGCGGACCATGAGGGAGAAAACCATCAATCGCCAGAATAATATGTGGTCTGGTAACATCGCTCAATTTTAGTTGCTGGCTCTTCTCCCTATCTTCAAGAAGACGGCGGCGGCGATCCAGTTCGGGCTTAATCTGCTGCTGCAATAGATCGCGGAGCTCTTCAGTCGAGTTCGCCAGCAGACAGAGCGGGTCAGGTGCATTCTTCTTCTCGGCCTTAATCTGACGCAGGCGGCGTACATGCGGAGCCCACTTTAACCAGCTCCATTGACGCGTCGCCAGCACTGGAAAATAGGCCAGGCAGCGCACATCTTCAGGAGATTGAAAAGCCAGAATCTGGCAGATGATTGCATGCAGCAATGAGCGCGTGCGCGCACGCTCGCCACAGATAGTCAGTACACCAACGTTCCGCAGAGCAATTGAAGCTGGCATATCATCAAGATAGAGATATTCATTGACCAGCGAATCTGCCAGCGCCTTCAACTCAGGCATATATTGCACCATTGGATTCGGATCAACCCCTACCATGACCCTACTCACAAGCGGAACTGGCCCCAGACCAATCCTCACGTCCAGAAAATCCGCATCCTCTGGCCTGCGCTCCCAGAGGTAGAGCCGTTCATGCACCTGCTGTGCCAGTTGCGGATACGGCGGATAGAGCCGCGTACTCACCTGCCGCTGGCGTGTTTCAATCGTGCGGAGGCGCGTCCGCGATTGCGCAAGATACGAACAATAGAGCTCGCTATTCTGCTTCGTCTGCCTCTTCTGAGTTGAGCGCCGTACAATCCCCATCCCAATGCCACCGCCGATTGAGCAGATCATCATGGTCACACCAGCAACGATCATAAGCGGATTACTGCGATAGGCAAACATAAAGACCATTGAGCCCATACTCCCAACAACCGGCATCAGAAACTGCATCCAGTTGGCAAAGCCACTCTGAGCTGGGACAAGCATCGGCGGAGCGAGGATCACAATCTGCTCTGATGGCAAAACTTCCGTATAGGCCCTGGCAGGCCGATAAAATTTGGTTCCATGCATATAAACACGTGTCTCCTATTTAGAGCTCCTCTTTACTCCAACGCACGCCAATTCCTCCTGTACCCGGCCCCGGCGCGATCTGACGCGGCGAAAAAGATCGTTCTGGTTGCTGAACCTTCCGTAGGGCTTGCTGATCCATGAGTTGCAACACAGCTCCATCGACAATACCTGACCCGATCAGCGTCTGCGCTTTCGACAAAATAGTGGAGGAGAGAGGAAGATAAAGAGACCATGCCGAGAGATCCTGCGCCAGCCCATCTGGAAAACACAGCTCGATCAAAAAAGGGAGAAGGTCATAAATAGGAAGGTCACCAGGAAGTTCTAGATCATAGGATTTCTGTGGACCGGCAATAGTGACAAGTAAAGTTTGCATAATAACTGCTCAATCATTGATGAAGATGCATACCTGATAAATAACTATAAGCTCCATTCTCCTCAACAAGAGAGAGGGTCGCCCTTCTCCGTCTCAGATGGAGGGGAGGAAGCTGCTTACCAGTCTATCTGGCAACACATAGCTGGAACGGATTACCTGTATCAGCAAACAAGCAGCATCTCTACCAGAGAGCATATATTCATCAGATGAGCGTAGGATAGAGAAGCCACTTGCCTGCTTCAATCTCGTCACAAAGGCGGAAGTTAGCCCTGGAAGCCGCTGAAGGCGCGCTTTACATCCTGGTCAACATCCTGATACAGCGTATTGCTGCCCTTTACATTTTTGCTGATCTCAACAAGAGTCTGATTCAGGCTATTGACATCGGTATGCCATTTCCCCATGACAGTGGTAAAGCTCTCGTTACCCTGACCAACCCACTGGTCAGCCAATCCCTGTACAGTATTTTCAACAGCTTTAAGAGCAGCCTCGAGATCCTGTACGCGCTGATCAAATGCAGCCGCAGCTCCAGTCAGTTCTCCGTGTACAACCTTTAAGTAACCGTCAGCCATTTTTTAATCACCTTTCTGAATAACTTGTAAAAGGATTCTTAATCACAATACAGTATCATGCGCCATCTCATAGCAGGTATGATGTTAAAACCATTGAAACAACAATGTAAGGCATACGCCTTTTCACTTCTATAATGTACACCACTCATCGAAAAATAGCAATGAGTCTATATGAAAGATGCAATAAGGTTCATTGACCATGTACCAAAGTCTGGACACTGCTCTAGTGTTTGAGCGTGCCAGACTTGATCGAACAGCTCTAGCAGAGAGGGATGCATAAGCTGTAAGGTCTCACGTACGATCTTCCAGCGCGGTTGCTCCTGCCGCTGTAATTCGGCAGGAGCAAAGAGGGATTCCGAGCCATCGGGTGTCCGGGCGCGTACTGCGGGATTCCACCAGGTAAGCATTTCGGTGAGCAGGATTGCCCCTGCGAAGCGATCGCCTTCAGGACGATATTGACCGCGTTCGTCGAGGTGGGGATGCTGATATCCGGGTGAGCCCCGGCTGCGCTTCTTCGGTGGCTTTACGCCACGGATATAGAGCGCATCCAGATCGATCAGTTGCACCTGCCTGAGATCTGGACTTAAAATGACATTGCTGCCAGCGATATCTGTATGAGCAAGAGCCCGATCCTCTAAATACCAGAGTACCTGGGCCATCGCTATGGCCAGATACCGGGCTTTACTCTGCGTATAGAGAGCGCTCCCGATGGGGTCTAACATCAGGCCCGACCAGGTGCGCCCCTCGATCCATGGCATCAACACCGCATATTCAAGATCAGGATAACGGCGCAGGAGCTCAGGGAAGTGCTTCGCTGTCAGGCAGACCCGCTGCGCAAGAAAGAGTCCAGGCGCGTTGATCTGTTGTGCGAGACAGCGCGTCACTTCCAGGCTGTAGGCATCCCGATAGGCTCGCTTCATAACCTTCAAAGCATAAAAGGTTTTATTCGCAAGGTGCTGAATCTTATATACAAAGGCCTCACCACCTTCAATGACGAACACCTCTTCAGGATCATCTTCAAAATAAGGATGGGGTAAAAATTGATAGAATGCTGAGCCAATCGGCAGCAACTTCTTTGTCGTAGGCTGGAATGTACTCACGAGAGTAATCCTTCTTCTGGTCTGATCGATTGCCATTGCAGATCAATGGCCGTCATATCATCACTCCCTGGCAGAGTGAGCAATTGCTGGGCCTGCTCTTTCCACTGCTCATCATCCAGAGCAGGAATCTGCTTCCCAAGCTGATCCAGGCCATCCGTATACACAATCAAACGTTCAAGATTGGGTAGAGCAAGCTTCCAGGTTAGAAGTTCTCCTCGACAGCCGTTAAGGGTCGACCAGCGCCCATGACGATCATTGGTCTCCCCTAGAACGATATATTGTTCTGAAGTCACAAATAAGCGGGCAGTAACATTACCCATCCAGCAGAAGAGGGCCTGCCCCATCTGCCCTTGCTCAGAAGAGGGGCCTTCATAATCGATTCGGCCACATAGGAAGACCGCCTCGCTGCCATATGTCTCACAGAGCTCTTCCAGCACCTCA
Source organism: Tengunoibacter tsumagoiensis (assembly GCF_003967535.1). Classification (GTDB taxonomy): domain Bacteria; phylum Chloroflexota; class Ktedonobacteria; order Ktedonobacterales; family Ktedonobacteraceae; genus Tengunoibacter; species Tengunoibacter tsumagoiensis. The sequence continues at coordinate 503,210 of NZ_BIFR01000001.1, forward strand.
CGGACTAGAGTCGGAGTATCATGTGGAATCGTCAGGCGCACCAGCTGCTTCTGAGCCTCTCCTGCCAGACGCGTTAATTGACTGCGCAGTTCCTCTTTGAGCTCTTGAGGAGCCTGCTCTAGAGATGAAAGGCCCTGTAGCCATTTCACAAGATAACGAGCCAGACAGTAGGCTGCAAAATCGCCCTTATAGGAGCTGCTCACCCCATCGCAGACACAGAAACTTACGGAGCCCCCATCCTTATAGTAGACAATACGGGCATAGTCTTGACTGGGCAGAGCCTGCTCCTGGGCCTCGCGGCTCCGGAAAGAGAGCAAACGCGCCACGACCGAGGAGGTCAGCGGCATCCGTGTAAAATGATCTTCCCCCTGGTCCGTTTCCAGGATTGAGGAGCCAGAGAACGGCTGGTCCTGCGGCATAAAGAGCCTCTCTTTCCGAACTATTTCAATTGCGTCGCCGAAGAGACAGCAAAGGCCAGGCGTACCAGATCGGTATGAACCCCAGGAAAGAAGAGTGTTGCTCCGCTCTGCAAGTGGTACCCATAGTTGTTAATATTCTGACGATAGGTCTCTGGTAGGGGAGAAGAGAGATGAAAGAGCAGCCGGGCATAGTCATTCGTCAGTTGACCTGGCTTGAGCACTCCACCCCAGTTCCGCCAATCACCTACCGGAAGACGCAGCATCTTATCTGCAACATAGACGTTTTCGATCAAGACTGGCCCATCATTGACAGCCATCGATTGAATGCGCCGAATAATCGGTGAGGGGTCACTCTCTGTAAAGAGAGCATCTGTTAGATGACAGACCAGCGGAGCTGGACTCGACTGGAATTTAGGCAGATTATTCTGTAACAGCGTCTCGACCGCAGCAAAGCCCGCACTCGTATCAGTCTCACCACCAGCAGTGAGCACTGGCGTCCCTTCCCGCACAAGATCCGGAAGATCTCGTATTCCTCCAAGAACGTCCACGACTTCAGTACTATAAGCCAGAATAGCTACTTTATATCTGCGCTGCACAATGCCATCACGCATTGAACGGCGCACCATATCTTTTAAAACATCGCGGAGAGCTCGATTGACAAGCTCAATCCTGGTCATTGACCCGCAGGGATCGTTCATCGAATGACTGGCGTCGATCAAATAAATAATCAGGGCAGGGGTCAGCGATGTCGCTGGCTGCGTATACAATGTATTATTCACTAGTAGCCCCCATTTTGGATGCACTATACCGTCTGTCTAGATAAGTGTGCTTACCATTGATCCAAATACCATCTATCCAGATAAGTATGCTTACCATTGATCCAACTGTTCTTCATAGCAAATTGAATAGAGTGCCATACACCCTCATAATCCCAACAAATAAGCTATAGAAATTTTATAGCGATATAATCGTACTACTTGAATAAGCATACCACACTCTGTTATACTTTCAGTCGTGATGTTTGTCAAATACAGCATGACTCAGTACTTCTAGGAGGCGACCTATGAATGTTCCACGAGTCTTTGTTAGCTACTACCCACCACGAGAACCCAATTTAGAGCAGCAGCTGGTACAACAGCTCATCGCTGATCTACGGGCCGCTGGTGCTGAGGTGATAGTTGATGGAGGCCGCGATACAGATGAAGAATTTTTTCAGTTTATTGCTCGTGAGCTACCAACCTGTCAGTGGGTTTTCTTTGTACAGACGCTGGAAACGCTGCAAGCGCCTCGTACGCGCATGCTCTTCAGCGCAGGGCTTAAGCTCAAAGATCAGCAAGGGCTACAGGGCTTACTTCGCATCATCCCTTCAGCCACTGAGACCGTTCCAGCTCCCCCTGAATGGGCTGACCTTACTACCTATAATCTGGGCCAGGACTACCCAAAAGTACTCGAACGATTATTATTCACTTTAACGCAAGGCTCCACTGGCGAATTGTCCGTCAACGAGATAGCCCCGGCCACACCAGCTCTTCCCATTAAGCGTGTCAGTCATTTTAGCTCACCACCACCCAGTTACGATCGACCTCTGGCTCCTCCACCCCGGCTGCTTAAATTTAAAGATATGCAATATGCCATCAGCCAGAGGACAAAATGGATCTTATTAGTTACCATTTCTAGCCTTGCCATCTTCGTTCTGATTTTCTCGATTGTCTATAACTTACTTCATCAGCCACAGTCACCTAATCCTGTTGTTGGCTATGCTTACTTTACGAGCTCTGAACTCTTTGATGATTCTGGTACTAAAGGGGTCTGTGATGGCATTACGGTTATCCTCAATAATCTGAATCCACCCTCCTCTTCCAATAACTATTATGCCTGGCTTCTTCCAGATAATGCCCATAGTGAAGCAAATGTATTATCAATCGGCACATTGACGTATAAAAATGGTATTGCACAATTAACCTATAGTAGTCCAGTCCACGATAATCTCTTGAACCATAGCCGACTGCTGGTGACGGAGGAGAGCAACACGGTCACACCCAGCAATCCATCGCCGGATAAAGGAACCTGGCGCTTTACAGCTGAGATTCCTCAGAGTGCTAATTCCAGTATGGATATGTCAGGCAATAATGCTTCGATGGACATGTCCAGTGCTACACAGATTGACCATATGCGCCATCTCCTATATGGTGATCCTGTTCTAAAAAAACTCAACCTCCAGGGCGGCTCAACCTACTGGTTCCGTCGCAACACCATGCATATCATGCAGTTAGCCAAAGATTCACGCGACACGCCCAATTATTCGCAAACCAATGCTGTAAAGATTCTTGATTATATCGATGGTTCGCAATATGTACAGCCTGATGTGCCGCAGGGAACACCTCTTCTCGCTGATCCCCATGCATCACAGGTGGGTCTCTTGACGCGCGACCAGGAACATGCCCAACCGCAGGGCTATGTCAATTATCTAGGGGTCCACCTCAATGGCCTGATCAATACACCTGGCACAACCAATGACGAACGTAAACAGGTCTTCCAGATTAATTCGGCATTGAGTCAGACAGAAGCACAGCTCAATACTATACGCCAGGACGCTATTAAGCTGGCAAACCGAACTGATGATTCTAATACGTTGAACGATCTTTACGCCAATAGTATGAATATGTATTATGGCGCCTTTGATCCTGTTAGCGGCAATCGCCAGGGAGGCGCGATCTGGATCTATGATCATATTCAACATCTGGCACTCTTCACCGTCACAAAATATGGAGCTTAATCTATGTATCTATGGAGTTAACGCTTCTTATCGTCCTTCTCTCTATACAATTACAATCAAACAATGAGAAGGTTTCTGAAGAGAAGAGGATGTTTTCTCAATGGAAGCTGGCTTTAAATGTCTTTGAAGAGATAAGAATGTTTTCTTAATGGAAACTGACTTTAAATGTCTCTGAAGAGATGAGGATGTTTTCTTAATGGAAGCTGGCTTTAAATCTTCGCTTAGTTAAGCACCTATCTTTTCTCTTTATGGTGGAACGATCTGTCAAAAAGAAGCTGACAGATCGTTCTTTCTATAGGGAGACGTTGTTATTTCTCTCCACACCGATGAAAGGGCTTTTTTTTATTTATGTCCAGCCAATTAGAACAGAATATTTTCTTAGAGCAGGAGCAGGAAAGACGGGAGAACGAAAATGAGAATGAACGCCTGATCCTCTTTAGCGATGGTGTCATTGCCTTCGCGATTACTGTGGCGGCCATTGCTATTCGTATTCCATCAGATATCGATAAATTGTTAGATCCAAACGTCCTGACTCAGATTCTACTTCGCTGCTCAATGTACATTATTGCATTTTTAATTGTTGCAGCTTCCTGGAATGATCATCACACTATTTTTCATCACATCAAGAAGAATAATATCATCCTGGTTATTTTAAACTTTGTCTACCTGGTCTCGATTGTTGTGATCCCTATCGGGCTCTTTCTGATGGGCTCAGGGTCCGGCCTGCTCATGGCATTCAGTTCGGATAATCAAGGCATTACCAGTTTCTTACAGGATAAACAGGGGGAGATTACGGCGGATGTGATTGTGGGGGCGCTGCTCTTTGTGGGCTCTCAGTTCATTGCTGGTCTGTCTCTGGCATTGACCTGGTGGTATGCCAGTCATCAGGATCGCTTATTTGATCGATCTTTACCGGCTAAGTTTGTACGGTATACGCTGGTTCGGCTGGCTCTACATCCTGTCTCTTTTCTACTCTCTCTGATTGTGCTGATTATTCTGGCTCTCTCTAATGCAACGGTGTATGTCATGCTAGGTGGGCTGGGAATTATCATTCTCTTTCTCTTTGTGCGCTGGATCTTTCTACGTATCTACCGCAATCATCTCAATACGACGCTGGGTAGTACGGATATTGGTCGGATTCAGTTGTTTAGCGATGCTGTGTTTGGGGTTGCGATTACGATCGCGATTGCGCAGATTGAATTTCCATCATTGGGCTCGGATGTTCGGCTGGAGGATGTGAAAAATGCTGTTGAGTCGCTCAGTGGTTACTGGCCTCTGTTGCACACTTATCTCATCGGTTTTGTCATTGTGGGGATCTCGTGGCTATTGCATTATCATCTCTTCCACTTTATTCGCCGCCACGATCCTCTGCTGATTACGCTGAACTTCTGTTTTCTGCTCTCGGTGATTCTGATGTTTATTCCGATTAAGCTGTATGCAGATAATTGGGATAAGGCTCTGTTGAAGCCCGATCTCTTCTTTGGGCTCTGGCAGGTGATGGCCTCTTTCTTTCTGCTTGCCGCCTGGTTATATGCAAAATATAAAAAGCCTCATGCCAGTGCTCCACGTCTCTTAAAACGTGAGGCCGATCCTACCCGAGTGAGGCAGTTCAATATCATTATTCTCTGTAATCTGCCAATCTTTGTGATTCTGACTCTGGCGACGGTCTTTTTTACGAGTTTTATGTCTCCACGTATCTATCTTGGACTCTATCTCCTTATGCTGGGAAGCGTCTGGCTCTTTGCTCATCTGTGGACGATGACTCATCCTCAAAAGATTACGAGCCAACAGCTATCATGATGGCGTGTGCGTAAAAGCCGACGACCATCATTCATGATGGGCCCTACACATTTATGCGATAAATCACTTATGGTTGGTTATTCATGATGGTGAAAAGATGTGAGAGGGGAACAACGGCCATCATGAATGATGGGCCCTACATGTTTGTGCGATAAATCGCTTATGATGGGCGATTTATCGCGTGAGGGTGGACCTTTATTTCGCCGGGCAGAGGAGAGCTCTTTTCAAGAGCGTGTGAAGCTGACTCTCACCGTTAGCGGGTCAGTTCCAGTTCTTGCTTAAATTCATGGAGGTAGAGGCGCATGAACTCTGTCCGGCTCTGAGCCAGTTGACGACCTGTTTCGGTCTTCATGGTCTCACCAATGCGAAGCAATTTAGAGAAAAAATGGTCCAGCATATAGCGGCGATCGTCCAGGGTGTGATGCTCTCCAAAGGGGTCTTCTGGCTCATAGGGCTGCGCTTCAGCGGTGGCCAGCTGAGCACCAGTGACGGCCCAGCGCATAATGCCCAGTGCTCCTAATGCGTCCAGCCGATCAGCATCCTGCACCACATAGGCCTCAACGGTCTCGGCTTTGATGCCCCGGCTAAAACTATGAGCCAGAATGGCATGTAAGATGGCTTTCTGCTGATTATCAGGAATGGCATGGGCCTGCATGATCTCGCTAGCCAGTGTCAGCGAATGATCAACATGATGACGCTTGCTCTCGGCCTCATCCGCTGCAATGGTATGACCTAGATCATGCATCAGCGCAGCCATCCCTACGACGAAACTATCAGCCCCTTCTCGCTCAGCCAGATAAAGCGCTGTCTGATAAACACGGCTGATATGTTCCCAACCATGCGCAAGATCCACAAATTGCTTAAAACGCTTCTGCACTTCAGTATAAACCTGGGCCAGTACCTCGGCCTGATCATAGATAGCTTCCATGGCAGATTCAATACCTTCCTTAAATCGTTATATGTGAAATCAGGAAACCTGAATATAGTATGAATATAGTATACGAATTATAGCTAACCAGACTTACAAGTGAACGCTCCTGGCAAAGCACTATCAGTAATTCGCTCCAGATGGTAACAATCTTTATCTATCCCCCTTCAGGATAACAATCTTATAATTATTAACGAAATTCAATAAAGGCAGAGATCAGATCTCAAGTCTGAGCATTGCGCTATAGCTTTAAAGATAGTATAAAATAACACTATCTCGTACTCTCTGAATAAGGTATAGATAGTACTGATTTTAATAATATATCTATAGATAGGAGCTATCATTGTTTCAAAAAGATGCCTGGAAGAATGCCATTGCTATTTTTTTAATCAGTCGTTTGTTGATTCTCATCCTGACCTATTTTGCAGTTACGTTCTTTGGCTCTTTCCATCATCAGGAATGTTTCAGTGTTTTTTATCAATGCTCGTCCTCGTGGTTCAAACTCGATACGGTCCACTATGTGGAGATCGCTTATCATGGCTATCCGGATCTTGCTCGTTATGAGGCGGCTTTTTTTCCTTTCTATCCACTTCTCATCCACTTGTTTGGGAGCATTGGTGGTGGTAGCTATCTAGCCTATGTGATCGCGAGCTTTGTGATTGCTAATCTAAGCTTTTTGCTGGCGCTCGTTCTTTTCTACCATCTTGTGGCCCAGGATTTTTCGCCCGAGATTGCTCGCACTGGCCTGTTTCTGCTGGCCTTTCATCCTCTGGGGCTCTTCTTTTTTGCAGGCTATACCGAATCCCTCTTTCTGTTGTTGATTCTCTGCTTCTTTCTCTGTCTGCGCCATGGTGCAACATGGAACTGGTGGCTGGCTGGCTGTTTTGGCTGTTGTGCCATGGCGACAAGAGGGACCGGGCTGATCCTGCTCGTACCCTTTACCCTGACCTTCTTGCAGCGCTTCTGGCCCCAACGACGCAGATGGCGCTACTACTGGCCCGAGATGCTCCAGAAGGGTGCTGCAAGTATGCTGATTCCACTGGGACTGTTGCTCTATATGTTCTACCTCTTGGTTGTGCAAGGAAATGCTTTCCTATTCAGCGAGGGTGAGAAACACTGGGGGCGCTATCCGGGTATCCCTTTCAGCAGACTGCCAACTGCTGTGTATAGTATTCTTTTCCTCCCTCAGTATCGCGAGCGCAATCTCATGGACCTCTTGCTGACCTTACTTCCGATCATTGTGTTGTTGCTTGGATGGAGACTTCTGCCAAAGATCTATGCTTACTTTGCAGCGGCTCTGATTCTTTACTCTTTATTGTATCCTTATGGAGGCCCGGCCCCTTTCACTTCCGATCCACGCTATCTCCTTATGCTTTTTCCGTGCATCATCGTGCTTGCCATCTGGTCAAAACGTCCACAGTTTAAAGAGAGCTGGCTGGTTATCTCTGTGGTTCTCTTTACGATTAATATCTTTCTCTTTCTTAGCTCCGTCTGGGTAGCTTGATCCTGATGAGAAACGGATCAAGCTCTTTTATACGATCTGTCGCATAATCCTGATGAACAATCATTCATAATGGCCGCAGTGACTCCACTCCACTCTGGTACACCTTGCTATAGAGGGCACTCAAAGTCCCCTATCTCGGCTTACCTCCTTGATGAAACACACACCATCATGAAAGCCATAGCTCGCATTGTGTAACAGCTATACTAGAGATAAGAGGGCAGTAGCCTTACCTGGTATCTAAAAATCAGACAAATGGCACATGGGCTGGAAGGAGTCTTTATGGGCAACCCAAAGCATTCTCAGCGAGATGAGCGCAACCATCCATCAACAATTATTGAGACGACGCTGGAGACTGAGGCTACTTCTCCTGAACAGGAACGCTCGGCAGGCAATGATGAGAGGATGGATGCTGCCCAGAACCGCAGACGCAATGAGCCTATCACAGTTCTGATTGTCGATGATCATGCTTTAATGCGCGAAGGGCTCCATCAATTGCTCACATTAGAGGGCGATATGCAGGTCGTCGGCGAGGCCGCAGATGGCTTTGAGGCACTGGAGAAAATTCGTCAGGTGCATCCACAGGTCGTGCTCATGGATATTCATCTCCCTGTCGTAGATGGCATCGCTGTAACACGCCAGATTACATCCCAATTTCCAGACATCGCTGTGATTATGTTGACGATGCATCGCCAACAGCAGCAGATTGTGGATGCGATGAAGAGCGGAGCTCGAGGCTATCTGCTCAAAAGCAGCACCGTTCATGATCTGGCACAGTCTATACGAGCAGTACAGCAAGGAGAGATGGCGATTGCACCTGCTCTAACGGGTGCAATCGTCAATGAGCTGAAACGGCAACATGAGAGCCCTGGCAGTCCACAGACCGCTCAACTCTCTGAGAAAGAGGTGGAGATTATTCGCTATCTGGCGGCTGGAATGAGCAATAAGGAGATAGCTGAACATCTGGCATACTCTGAGAAAACCGTGAAAAATTATCTCTCGATCATTTTTCAGAAATTACACCTGCGCGATCGGACTCAGGTGGCAATCTTTGCTCTCCGTCAGGGCCTTCTTCCAGACGAAGAGCTCTAAACCTCTGCTATTGTCCAGAAGGCTGATAGACAATGTACCCTGCTATATGCCAGATACGATAGTGATCGAGGCCAGTCTGCGATACCTGATGCTGAAAAGCGGCTGGAATAGGTCCCGGCAACTGATCTGGAAAAACATAGGATGCCTGTGGATCACCATGCACCTGGTCAAGATAGCCTGGTACGCGATTATGTAAAGGCTGTAACACTCCATCCTTTACGTCAATAGAGGCACAGATAACCTTCTCGTTGCTCGCAAAGGCCAGATTATGGCAGGTCCAATAATTAGTGTAGAGATGGTGAACTCCCTTACTCTCAAGCAGGCTAATAAGCTCTTGACGCTGCTGACTGTCTACCTGAGCGGCTGGTACCTCGCTAAAGGCAATTCCAGTCCCAATCAATAGGAGTCCCCAGATGCCAATCAAAGCTGCTCGCCCGGTCCACATCTGCCAGCGTCTCTTACTCGCCACAAAAGCCAGTTGTGTCAGGGGCTCCAATAAAGCTGGCGTAGCGATCAGCAAACTAATAAGATAGCGAGCATGGAAGCCAGGCCAACTGACCGGCCCAGAGCTCATAATATACACACCGAGGGCCAGCAAGGCTGATAGGAGTAACAGCAATTGTGCCAGTCTGGCCCCTGTGCTCACTATCGCATTTCTCGCTATAGGCCCTCTCTTCTCTTCCACAACGTTCGCCAGTTCATCTTCTCCAGAGTCTCGCGTCTCGACAGACACAGCCTTACGTCCCGTCAGAACAGCTCGTGCATCCTCTCTCCATCTTCCAAAGCTCGCGATTAATTTGTAGAGCGTGATTAAAAAAGCGCCTCCCAGTAACAGGCCATATCCTGTCCCCCAACTGGCCTGAGCAAACGTACAACTGGCTGTAGGGGCAGAGTTATCCCCCAATTGAGGAATCTCGATCACTGGACAGAACGGATTACCTGTGGCGATTGGCATGCTAACAAGGAAGGTTGACTTTATGTTGTGCAGAATACCAGCCAGTGTATTGGGAGCGACCGAATTTGATCCGTGGGCCAGACCCAGTAGAATATCAATCGCATTCAGTCCCTGGGCATGATCATAACGAATGAGTGGCATTAGCCCAATGACAACTCCAACACCCACAACCAGCCAGGCCCAGGTCAGTACGTCTCGCCAGCAGCAGAGCAAGACCAGGAGTCCAGCCATCGCCAGAACTGGCAACACAACCATATCGCTCCACATCCCCAGTCCGATCGTTAATCCCAGACCACCATACGCCAGCAAGCGCTTGAGTATTGTTTGCACTGATGCCCTCCGCCGATAGCTTACAGCCAGCCAGCTAGCCAGCAAGAAGGCAAGAGAGCCAAAGAGAAGAGTCTGCGATGAACCGCCTGTAGCGATCGTCTGTCGCGTCAGAAAAGGGATTGAGCCAATGCTCAACGTCAGAACAGAGATTAATCCAACGCGAGGGGAGAAGAGGAACCGGGCGAGCAGATAGGTATTGATAAAAAAGCCTGTCACCATCAGCACGACTCCCAGACGGAGTGCAAACAGCGAGGGGCCCCCAAAGAGATGAAAGAACAGAGCCCCCAGATAGGCTTCTGTCACCCCCATATAATTCTGCCCATAGTAGATGTAAGGATGTTCGCCATGATAGGCGATGTGAAGGGCCATAATCCCCATCGTCCCTTCATCACTATTTGTTGGCGGCCAATTCAAGGCAATCAATCCAATGCGTAGCGTTGTGGCCAGAATAATTGCCAGCAGGGCATACAGATCTGTCCGCGTCCACCATGAGGACGTTGTACCTGGATCATTCGTTCTGGTATCAGGTTTTCTTTGGGCGGTTGCTTGCACTCTACTCACGTTCTTTCAGGAGAATTGGTCTCTACCACGATATTCTATCAGCAAACTTCATCCGGGCTCAGAGGTATTCTACTGAATGCTTCAACGACTCGTCAACAGGAGAGATTTTCCAGAACGGGATCTTGCTGCAATTATTAAAACCAGCCATGACGAGCGGCGATCACAGCGGCCTGAGTACGATCTTTGACACGAAGTTTCTGAATAATGTGGTGGATATGGGTCTTGACGGTATCGTGGCTGATCTCAAGACGCTGAGCAATATCGCGATTGCTGAGCCCGGAAACAACAAGGCGCAGCACATCCTGCTCACGAGGCGTTAATTCAGAGAGGTTATTGAGAAGAGGAAACTGCGCTCGAATCCTGGTGCCAACTCCTACCTGACTGAGCAGCTCCATCGTGCCACCAGCCTCCTGAACTCGCTCGCGCATACTCTGAATGCCAAAGTGGATCTTCTTTTCTTCGTCTTGAAGCTGCTCATGGTTACTCTGAATACCAGAATGGATGCTGTGATCTTCCGCAATCGCCTCGCTTCCTTCCTCCGAAAGAGAAAACCCTCGACCATTATCGCGGAGCTCTATCATCAAGTTAGTAACCTGGACCGAGAGCGTAATCTCAATCTCGGTTGCCTGTGCATGTTTACTAATATTGGTCAGACCCTCTTGAAAGATACGAAAGATGGGGGCCTCGAGGTGAGCTGGAATTTTCTGAAAGGCAGACAGGTCAACATGGAGATTGATCTGAGGATGGTAGGTAAGATAGTCCTGGAACAGTGCCTGGACCGCCTGTTGAAAGGATTGCTGCTCTAATTGCGGGGGGAGCAGGGAGCTCAGGGTGTAGCGAAGATCGCGCAACGTTCCATCCACGATTGCAGCGGTCCGAGGCACCTCTGTCATTGCCAATTGAGGCTGTCGCTGTTCTAGCAAACGTTGAATAAATTCTAATTTATGAAGAGCATAGCTCAAGTTTTGTAGAATCCCATCATGAAGATCACGCCCAATCCGTTTACGCTCCTGCTCGATGGCAGCGCTCCGCTCACGCTCACGCAACTCATAATTATACAGGAGAGCTCCCGCCACATTCCCCATATAAGTGAGTAGCAGGCTACGCTCATCCTGCAATGTAGCTCCCTCCTCAATCGCAAGTGCCACCAATCCTTGCAATGTACCATTATAGCTCAACGTGACCAACAAAACATGCTGTTCGTTCAGTTTAATAGAAGTGATAGTCTCGCCAGGACCGCGAAGCGCAAGCTGCTCCATCTCTAATCCATTAATCAGGTTTACAAGCAAACTTGAAGTAAGCTTCTCGCCCTGAGTGACGGCTGTAACCAGACGCTGTTGAGCTGCGTAGTATAGGAAGAGGCAAGCGCTTTGAGCGCGAACGGTGCGTTGAATCTGGCTGAGGATGGAATAGCGGAGCTCCTGAGCCTCCATATCTGCATTGCAGCCCAGGCCAAGTGCATACAGATTGGAGAGGCTAGAGAGGCTATACATCACCTCTGGCAGGCTGCGATACTGTTCATAGGCGGGGCCATTTACCTGGGAATTTGATGTATACATGCGTATCCCTCCTGGGTGATGTGATCAGAATTATGCTCTCTGTTTCCATCATACAGGGAGCGAAAAGAGCGTCAGTGTTGATATGCCAGTTTGGATAAACTGCATCGTTTATAAACTAAAGAAAATGTTAAATTGACATAAAGTGATGCAATTTATTTGACAGTGAGATCACTCTGATAGTATGATGGCTGTCGATACAGTCTGAACGCCTGGATTAGGAAGAAGAACATGGCTTCCAGCGTTAGTCGCAGGAAGTGCAGCGCAGCGAGAGAAAGGGAGAGCCATGACTCAAGATGGCGAATCTCAGCCGAAGCGACGTTCACGAGGAAATACAGTCGGCCAGGATTCTATGACCACAGTTCCCAACTATGGCCGGAATATAAGCCGAACTACTTCAGGAGCATCGCGTAACAGCGAGGTCAATTACGAATTAGAAGATGATCGTGAGACTATACGCCAGACAAGTAGTATGACCCGCTATAATCCGCCCTCTGCTACCTCATCGATACCACGTATTACCAGCGGGCGTTCAACTGCGAATAACACTAATTCTATTCCAACGCGTCGCCAGCCTTCGGGGATGACCAGGGATATTCCTCGGCCACCGCGTGTGACAACACAGACACCCCGTGTGACAGCTCAGACGCCGATGCGTATTGACCGTAATAGCCCTCCACCCAGAGCCAAACGCAATGTGCACTGGCTGGTACTGGTGGGAATGGGGATGATCGCTGCGCTCGCACTCTGGGTGATCGGGTCAGCTGCCCTCTCATGGGGCTTACAACGCTATGATGACTATCGTTACGGCAATCCACGTACCTTTCAGACTGATGCCGTGGTAGGACACAATAACGATAGCGCCGCCCATCCAAGTCATTTTGTGGCGATGAATCTCCATCGTCAACCCATTGTGGTTGAAATTGCCGCTGGTGACCCTGGCAAGCTTGTAAGCTATGCGGTGGCACCTCCTATCGTAGGCGATGGCGGCGATATTGCGCCTATTACGCTCGAGTTTCGCGATGTAACCAATGATCAGAAACCGGATATGATTATCCATATCCATCTCTCGCCACAAAATGATACGGTGATCGTGTTCGTGAACGATGGCACAAAATTCCGACCTTCAACGCCAAATGATCATCTTAGCAACTAGTAGAGTACGACACATAAAGAAGCGACCAGGCAAAATTTCGCCTGGTCGCTTCTTTATGACGATCTAGAATTATTTGTGGAAGACGCTGCGATAATGCTCGGAGACCATCTCGGCTGGAAAGAAGCGCAGAAGGCTCACAACGACTAATGCGAAGGCAGCCCAATCAAAGCCCGCATCGATCGGCACGCCTGCAACCGTCCCAATGACCGGCACGATGGTGCTCAAGACCACCTCACCCAGAGCATCTGGGAACAGAAGCAGTACAAGCAGACCGGCAATCGAACCCAGAAAGAGCACCTTTCTCAACAGCGGTACACGCCCGTCGCCCAACAATCTGCCCACTAATTTAAGTGTTTTAAAGCCATGAAAAAAGATATCCAGGCGCTTGACATGCTCTAGTCTGCGCGGATAGGCCATTTTTTGCGCTGATTCCTGGACCATAGCGTTTGTACCTCCTGCTAGTATTCCTTTTGTTATATATACGTGTGTAGCATAATTCTAGTTGCGAATGTCAATCCCATTTCAATGCGGAGGACGATTGATATTCGGTTACGCGCGTCTCAAAAAAGTTTTTCTCTTTGCTCAGATCGATGGTCTCGCTCAGCCAGGGAAATGGATGGGCTGCATGATATTGAACGGGCAAGCCAATCCGTTCCAGTCGTCGATCAGCAATATGCTGAACGTAGTGGCGAAAGGCCCCTGGTTGCAGTCCCAGGATGCCATAAGGTAGACAATCCTCTGCATAAGCAATCTCTAGCTCGACCGCTTCGTCGATCAATGCAAGCATATGCTGCTGAAACGCTGGACTCCAGAGTTCAGGATTTTCAGCTTTAATGCCATTGATGAGGTCGATGCCAAAGTTAAGGTGGGTAGTTTCGTCGCGCATAATATATTGAAACTGCTCTCCAATGCCTGTCATCAGGTTGCGACGATGAAACGATAAAATCATGGCAAAACCACTATAAAAGAAGATCCCCTCCATAATGACATAATAGCCAATGAGATTCGCTAAAAATTGTTGCGCACCCGCAAAGCTGTCTGTAGAGAAATTCGGGTCAAGGAGGGCGGCAGTAAGCTTCATCTCAAACTGGTCTTTGCGCTGGATGGCCGGAATCGTATGATACATGGTAAAGACTTCATGTTCATTGAGGCCAAGGCTCTCCACAATATAGAGAAAAGCATGCGCATGAATGGCCTCTTCAAAGGCCTGGCGCAACAGGTATTGACGGCACTCAGCATTTGTGACGTGCTTAAAAATTGCCAGTACAAGGTTGTTCCCCACCAGTGTCTCGGCAGTTGCAAAAAAACCCAGGTTGCGCATGATGATAAAGCGCTCAGACTCAGTGAGCCGCTGACTATGCCAGAGCTCAATATCTTTATTCATGGGCACTTCGTTGGGCATCCAGTGGTTAGCACACCCATTGAGATAATGTTCCCACGCCCAGCGATATTTTAGGGGCAGAAGTTGGTTGACATTGACCTGCTCTCCACGCAATAACTGTTTCTTTTCAGTTAGATTCTGCTTATTCGTTGACATATATACTCTCTTTCTGACGTTGGTACGATGACTATTGACAGGCTTCACAATCCTCATCAAGGGCACAGGTCAGGGGCCGTTCACGCTCAATCTGAATGGCGCTGGAGGCGCTGCTATTCTTCATCCAGCGCGGCTGAATTCCCCACCGATTGATGTCTACTGTGGATTTCTCAATCTGGGTGGCCGCCATGGTCCGTAGATAATAGGTTGTCTTTAACCCTTTCTGCCAGGCAAGAAGATAGATATCGTGGAGCTTTTTGCCGCTGGGCTCTACAAGATAAAGGTTGAGCGATTGTCCCATATCGATCCATTTTTGACGCCGACTCGCACATTCAATCAGCCACTCTGGCTCTATTTCGGCTGCGGTTAGATAGCGCCGACGGATCTCGATAGGGATCATTGTCAGTTCTTGAAGCGAGCCATCGTAGTATTTGAGGGCTTCGAGCATCTCTAGACCCCATAAGCCGACCGCTTTGAGATCCTGAACGAGAAAGGTATTGAGGATGGTAAACTCACCCGATAGATTGCTCCTGACATACAGATTTTTATAGGCTGGTTCGATTGATTGGCTGACTCCAACAATAGTGGAGATGGTTGCGGTGGGGGCAATCGCCATGACGTTGCTATTGCGCATGCCATAACGCTGGATGGCATCACGAACGGGCTGCCAGTTTCGACCTATGCTGCGATCCATGGCGATCTCTGCGCCTCTCTCTGAAGCTACCAGGGCGATACTATCGCAAGGTAAGATTCCTCGCTGCCACTTTGAGCCCTTATAGCTCGAGTAGCATCCTCGCTCAGCCGCCAGAGCAGTTGAGGCCAGGATGGCATAGTAAGAGATACATTCCATGCTGCGATCAGCAAACTCTATGGCTTCCTGACTGGCATAGCTGATTCCTTGCAGGCTAAGCGCATCTTGAAATCCCATCAGACCCAATCCGACCGCCCGATGGCGCAGATTCGCATTCTTTGCCTCAAGGGTTGGATAATAGTTGATATCTACGACATTATCGAGCATTCTCATCGCTGTCCCAATGGTCTGCTCGAGCTGCTCTTCATCCAGACGGCCATTGCGCAGATGAGCAACAAGGTTAAGCGAGCCCAGGTTGCAGACCGCTGTCTCGTCCTCGGCGGTGTTAAGAAGAATCTCGGTACAGAGATTACTGCTATGGATGACTCCAACATGATCCTGTGGCGAGCGCACATTGGCTGGATCTTTCCAGGTCAGCCAGGGATGACCTGTTTCAAAGAGTCGTGTGAGCATCTTACGCCAGAGCTCAAGCGCTGGCAGACGACGGAACAGTGTAATCTGACCCTCGTCAGCCAGTCGCTCGTAGTTGCGATACAGTTTAGAGAAGCGTTGACCATAGGCATCATGGAGTTCGGGGACCTCATCGGGGCTGAAAAGGGTCCACTGCTCATCATTCTGCACCCGCTGCATAAATTCATCGGAGATCCAGCAGGCTGTATGCATGTCATGAGTGCGGCGACGCTCATCTCCAGTATTTCGACGCAGATCTAGAAACTCTTCGATATCGAGATGCCAGTTCTCCAGATAGGCACAGACCGCTCCTTTACGCTTGCCTCCCTGATTAACAGCAATCGCTGTATCGTTGGCAACTTTAAGAAATGGGATAATTCCCTGGCTGATGCCATTCGTGCCCTTAATATGAGCTCCGGATGCCCGGACATACGTCCAATCATTGCCGAGTCCACCAGCCCATTTTGAGAGCAGTGCATTGTCTTGATAACTTTTAAAGATCTGTTTCAGATCATCTTGTATGGTTGTAAGATAGCAGGAAGAGAGCTGTGGATGGCAGGTGCCCGCATTAAAGAGCGTTGGTGTTGCGGGCGTAAAGAAGAAGTTTGCAATACAGCGATAAAACTCAAGCGCTCGTTGCTCTCGCTTCTGTTCATTGAGGGCCAGCCCCATGGCTACGCGCATCCAGAGGAGCTGCGGTAGTTCAATCCGCCGTCCTTTGATCTGGATCAGATAGCGATCATACAGTGTCTGCAAGCCTGGATAGGCGAAGAGCAGATCATTCTCAGATTGTAGGGCAGAACTCAACAGATCAAGATCAAATTCCAGCAGGCGCGGATCAAGGAGTCCACCCTGGATGCCTTGCTGAAGATAAGTAGCAAAATAGCGGCGATAGAGGTCGGGGGCATCTTGTAATTTCAGAGATTGGGGCTGATCAAGGGCTATCTCATCATAGAGTGAAAGCAAGAGAAGGCGGGCTGCGACATAGGTATACTCAGGCTCACGCTCGATATAAGTCCGGGCTACCATAATCATTGCCTGCCAGATCTCAGCTCGTGAGGCGAGCTCGATTGTGATTGTAGACTGTACCTCAGCCATAAGCTGGGGGATGTCCGTAAGATCCCGACAGGCATCTTGCAGAATAGCCTGTATATCCTGAATGCTCAACGCTGGTTTTTGTCTATTCTCAGCAGGGATCGTATGAATAAGAATATCTGCGGAGTGCGCCATCTCTCAATCTCTCCTCTTCCCAAATGTGGAAGAACGACAAAAAGCCTGTCCTCCGCATGAGAACAGGCAAGTGAGAAAAAAAGGCGCACATTCGTCTGCATCTCATTGCAAGTACAGTAAACAATCTACTGACTGGCTCAGAGCAAGACGAAAGGCCACATTTTCTGGTCTTTCCTTTTCACGCGAAAGGAGCAATCCAAATCTCGCAGGTGGGCATTCGGGCTTAGCAATCCGCTTTCTGGATTACATAACCGTTGCGCGACAGCGCCGGACTCACACCGGACTTTCCCCAATGACTAATGATGATATAGCAACGCCACGACAGCGTCGCCCCTGCAAGTGCTTTTTGTCTTTTTGCTTATTGGCCATCACAATATGTAGTGGCTCTACAAAATAAGCTACCATATGTTGGGTCTGAGCGTCAAGCAGAGTATCCGCATATCCCATTCAATATTGCTTGCTCAGAGCCAACATGGTAAGATTCAGCTAAAGAGATGATCACGCGCTGTTTGCGCGCCACCTACTACTCAACGATTCACCAGTTGTCGCTGGTTGTTACTTGTAGTACTGCTGCACAATAAAGTATTTGCACATTGAGCAGTTCTGCGTCAGGAAAGAGATGAACGGATTATGGCCCTTACGATAGGAATTATCGGTCTGCCGCAGAGTGGCAAGACCTCGCTTTTTAATGCTCTGACCAAAGCTGGTGCCCCGATTGGGTACGCATCCAGTACGGTCAAAGCGAATGTAGGAGTGGTTCAGGTTCCTGATCCACGCCTTCAACCCCTGGCTGAGATCTTTCAGCCGAAGAAGGTCACACCTACCACAGTTGAATTTGTGGACGTGGCCGGTATGGGTCAATCGGATCAGGCTGGCAATGAGAAAAAAGGTCTGAGTGCTGAGTTTCTTGGTCATATTCGCAATGCAGACGCTCTGGCAATTGTCCTGCGCACCTTTGCCAACGATAATGTATCGCATCCCTACAATTCAATTGATCCCATTCGCGATCTGGATAGCTTGAATGCTGAGCTCCAATTGACCGATCTGACCTCGGTTGAACGCCGTATTGAGCGCTCTACACGCTCTGCCAAGTCTGGCGATAAAAAATATGTTCAAGAGTTAGAGATTCTGCGCCGCTTTCAGGCAACTCTAGAGGAGCTTCAGCTCATCAGCGATATGGAGCTATCGCAGCAGGATCATGCGCTCTTGAAAGAGATGTTTCTCCTCACTGTGAAGCCGCGTATGTATGTGCTCAATGTCTCTGAAGGCACGTTAGGGGCTGCCGGTGAACTGCTGGCAAAGATTGCGGCTGGCGAGCAGGTTGATCCTACAACATTAGAGGGAGAACTAAAGGGGATTGCTCAGGTTGGCTTACGCGCCCGGGCCGAGAAAGCTGAGGCGGTGGCGACCTCCGCCAGCCTGGAGGCTGAGCTCTCCGAATTGCCCGAAGAGGATGCGAATGAGTATCTCGAGTCTTTGGGTAAACCCCAGTTGGGGACTGAGAGCGTCATTAAAGGCGGCTATCGACTCCTGAATCTGATTACCTTCCTGACCGCTGGTGAAGATGAGGTCCGCGCCTGGACGGTGACGCGGGGAGCCAAAGCGCCTGAAGCGGCTGGTAAGATTCACTCCGATATCGAGCGCACCTTTATTCGCGCTGAGGTCACCAGCTTTACCGACTTTATGGAATGCGGTTCTTTTGCCGCCGCTACCAAGAAAGGTCTCCTCCGTCTGGAAGGCAAGGAGTACGTGATTAAAGATGGCGACATTGCTCACTTTCGCTCTGGCAAATAAGCCGCACACGACCTTCATAATGATAGCTGCGTGAGTAAGGGATGAGCCGAGACTAGAGCCGTTGAACATCCCCTGATAGCAAACAGGGCAAGATGGCGGCTCTCTCCTTCAGGGGGAGAATGAGAGAGGGGGGGGCGTTTTCGGCCATCATGAATGATGGGCCTTACGTGTTTGGGCGACAAATCACTCGTAATGGGGCAATTTATTTGTTGAGGGGGTGACGGGAAATGGGGGGGGCATTTTCGGCCATCATGAATGATGGCCGTTCCCGGCTTACCTCCTTCATGAAATAAAAGCTACTATGATGGCCTTAACTCCACCCAATATCATCTATATAGACTGTCACAGCCTGGTTGAAGGGCATAGCGCTAAATTGTAGACCTAATTGGGGTGCGCTTCCTCCAAGTTGTGGCACCATAAAACTAAGATAGTTCCATTCACCTGCAACAAGATTAACAAAACCCCCTTGAGACCACCTATTGTTCTTATCTTGCACATAGAGTTGACCTGTAATGACGCTATGAACGGAACCAGGGACATAGACATATGCGCTGAGTACCTGACCCGAGGATGGGCCTCCTTTAGACGGATTCACCGAGATAAATGGCTGATCTTGTGCAGATTGTGAGAAAAATGTCACTTGCAGACTGTGCCTACCATCAAAGCCACTATTTACCATCGTGTTCTGGAGAGTACTGATATGCCCTGTCTTTGTCCAACTATCTAATCCTCCATCCTCAAATGAGTAGGTAAATCGGGTTGGTGGCTCTGTGTGAAAAGGTGGATTGGCAAGTTGAAGAGTAGATTGAAAATCTGTTGCCCGCACACTTTGTACTGGTGCCTGAGCAGGTGAAAGCTCTTTAACAATCCAGAGCATCCCGCTATCGCTCAATAATAAGGTTATAAAGAGAATACCTACGATCAGACGAGATTGGCTACGGCTGAGCAGCGTCTGTGGGGGGGCTACTGGTGAATACAACTGCTTTGCTGGCTGCAAAGCTCGTAAGATAGAGAGAGTAACGCTAGTAACTGTAAAGAGAGCCGAGATAATAGTAGCAAGTATTGAGTTTGCTAGAATACTCCAGATCCAGAGGCCAGCCCCCACAAAAGCAAAATTGACGAAGGCAATAATTATAATCCGACGCTGTATTCGACTCATGTGTGATTTCCTCTGCTTGCAAATAGATATTCCCTGGCAGCAGCGGAGTATACCATAAATATTCGCAATTCATCAGCATTTCAACCTTTTTTTATGTGCATTCTCCATTTAAAGTATCTCTACTTAGTTCTGGCTATTTTTAGCGCCGGGCAGAAAATACACGAAATTATGGAGACCATTGGCCTGATCTCTGGCTTATACTATCTCCATAAAGATTTTTGATCAAAAATCTTACACACCAATGTAATTTTATTATTCACCAATGACTCTATATTATTCGTTCATGGTACTTATAAAAGCGTTTATACATTAAAAATTTTTGAGGGACTACCATAGCTCTTATCCCAGAGATGGCAGAGAGGATAAAACATATGACCTGTTCGGCGGGGCGCTCGTATACCGTTCAGACTGGGGATACATTGTTTTTGATTGCGGAACGTGAACTAGGAAATGGACAGCTCTGGACCAGGATTTTACATTCTGATGGGACGCCTTTTACGGCTGCAACGGCAAAAACTATCCATGCAGGACAGACCATCTGCCTCCCTATTCTTTCGCCCTCCGGGTCCACTGGCCTGACTCAGATTATCACTCAGTCAGTGTATGAAAGTATGTTTCCGCATCGCAATAGCCTGTATAGCTATGCCGCTCTGGTTCAGGCCGCTCAAAGCTATCCGCTCTTCTGCAATGAAGGTTCACTGGAGCAGCGTACGAGAGAGGCGGCAGCTTTTTTTGCGAATTGTGGTCACGAGACTACTGGCGGCTGGGATCAGGCACCAGATGGACCCTATGCCTGGGGGCTCTACTTTTTAGAAGAGCAGAGCACGATTCTGGATCCTTACTGCTATCATGGAAATTCTGCTTACCCCTGTATGCCTGGTGTAACCTATCATGGTCGTGGGCCACTTCAGCTCTCCTGGAATTATAACTATGGAGCAGCCGGGGCCGCATTGGGTATAGATCTACTCAAACAACCTGATCTTCTGACAAAGGATGGAGTCATCTCTTTTTTAAGTGCTCTCTGGTTCTGGATGACACCACAACCTCCCAAGCCATCAGCACATTCAGTCATGAGTGGTACATGGCATTCAACAACTACTGATATTCAGGCTGGCCGCTTACCAGGCTTTGGCATGACAATTATGATTATCAATGGCGGCGAATGTGGTCATCCTGGCTCTCATGCTGTGCTCAACCGCATCGGTTTCTATCAACATTTTACGAAGCTTCTCCAGGTGGACCCGGGGCAACATCTTTACTGTAATACGATGCATCCCTACTAACAGTAGCTTTCCAGTTCTCGCTGGAGAGGCCATGAATCTGAACGGCGGGCCGGGTCAGCACGCTCAGCGGATGGGACTGCGGCCCTGTCCGGGGGTTGTACTCGCCACAGCTTCAATGTATTGGTGCTGATGACACGGGCTGAGTGGAGATGCTATCATGATAGCGATCATCTATCATTCCATTCAGGAGAAGGTTTAGAATGCCAACAAGCAACGAAAAATATACGGCTCTGCTCAATGATCTACGCGAGCTAGAAGTCTATTTACATGGTCGTGGAGATAAGACGGGTGAGCTGGCTCAACGCTTTGCGGACAACGCGAAGAAGGATGCCTCCAATCGGGAATTTGACCTGAATCAGTCTCGCATGCTCGATTATCAGAAACATGTCTGGCACGAGATAGGCAACCTGGTCGAAAAGCTCGTCAAACAATACGAGTAACTCTTTTTGCAGTTGATGGAAAGAGAGGCCGATGGCGAGAAGGCCCCTGGAGAATGTTTGCTTCATGAAGAAGGCAGGTCGTACATAACAACTTGCCTTGTTCATAGGCCCGTATCATCATTCTGTTAGCGGGCCTTTTCGCTGCGCAGAGAAACGATAAAACTTAAACGAGGACAGCTCGGCGGTAAGGAACGCCATTGTCACCAAACGAGCTGGTATATTCCTGACTATTAATCACATCATTGATGATGTCTCGCATAGACCAATGATGATGGTGATAGAGCTCACCATAGTGCTGACGAGCAGGCTCATCGATCTGGCGGCCCAGAAATCGCTCAAAGCACATCTCAAGTGCATCGTGCATTGAGACGCTATCAATGCATTTACTGGCGTATTCAGCCGACATTGCCAGTTCACGAACAACATCGCGAATGCTTGCCTGACCATTCATCAGCTGGCAGCCGTGGGTCATCAGACCTGAGGCATCCATGATGCTCCCATTATGATCCAGTACACCTCGCTCGAGGACCTGACGATAAATCTGATTTACCAGCCAGGGAACATCCTGGGGAGGCCATGTCATAACCATCGGTGTCTCCTTCTTTCTCTTCTTCTTTTCTTGTATGGATACGTTGAATGATTTGTTCGCTTGAGAGAACAGTTCAAATAGCTATCCCACTGACATCGTACCGCCAGACATAAATAGAGCATACAGATGTACAGATAAAACATACCTATAGTTTTATTCTTCTGATCCGAACATAACATTAAGAGCTTTTTTATGTATGGCTTTAAAGAATTACTTTATACATGGGGGCATCATATGTGCTGTGACGATGAATGGTTTGGAGGGGTTGTGCTAGGCTGTGGCTTACTGATTGTGCTGTTTATCGGCTGTTCCGGTTATTATGTTCATGGAGCGGGCTGGCATGGTCCCTATCAACATACCAAACAGGTTCAACAGCATGATCAACAAAAAAATAATCATAAAAATAATCACAACAGCCATAATACGAAGAACAATCATTAAGAGAAGAGAAACAGCCATGATCAGGGGTGGCTTCGGCCATCATGAATGATGGGCCCGACACCCTTATGCGATACATCGCTCTTATAAGTGCAATTAAGTGCAATGTATCGCCTGGGGTGAAACATCTATCTTTCATGATGGCCAAGGAACGTCCCTCTCTTAGCCCTGAAGTTCTGCCAGTAGGGCTGCGTAGTCGTGCCGATTGAGAGGTAAGACAACTTCGCAATGGCGCTGACTGGAATAGATCATAGCATTGGCCAATTCTAGCGCCATTCGTCCTTCTTCTCCTGCTGAGGTAAAGCTTTTTTTATGGAGAATAGCTTGATTAAACTCTTCATAGACTGCTGCATGATTGCCACTGCCACTGGTCAGGGGAAGCGAGACCTCATGGCTGGCAGGAACGGCCATAGCTTTGGGATGAGTGGCGATAAAATCAATCAGATCAGTTTCTAGCTCACGGAACGACACTATTCCATTGATGAGCTCTAGTTGCCCTCGTGTCCCTACAATCTTCAGGTGTTCAGATTGGTCCGCCTCAGCAGTACTAATATGTAGAGAGCCAAGTGCTCCATTTGACCACTCTAAAGCAGCCTGTACGGTATCCTCCGTCTCAATCTCATGCACCAGTCGACGGGTCCAGGCGAAAACACGCTCAGGCATGCCAACAAGATGGCAGAGCAGATCGAGATGATGAGGGGCCTGATTCATCAATACGCCACCACCCTCACCACGCCAGGAGCCACGCCAGCCAGCCGAACGATAATACGTTGCCGTCCGAGTCCAGACCGCCGTCATCTCAATATGTTGCAAACGGCCCAATCGCCCCTCTTGAATGACCTGATAAGCTGCACGAATCTCTGGACGTAAACGATGCTGGAAAACAACGCCAAGAAGGCGCTGGTGCTGCTGAGCAACAGCCAGCATCGCATCGGCCTCAGCGACCTGAATAGCAATAGGCTTCTCTACCAGCACATGACTGCCAGCTTCTAACGCATCAATTGCCAGACGAGCATGGAGCGGATGAGGCGTCATGATAACTGTGACATCAGGCTTCACCGCAGCGAGCATATCACAATGGTCCCGATAAAACTCACAATTAAGCTCTTTTGCTCGCTGTTGACCCAGGGCCTCATTGATATCTGAGATTGCTACGAGCTCAACGGAGGGGAGGTGTAGGGCTGCTCGATGCATGCCCATCACACCTGCCGCCCCACCAATAACACAATAGCGCAACCGTTCAGGGCTATCAGTCTGCACATCCATCAAAATGACTCCTTTGGCAAACTATTCTGATCACATATGGCCTTGTTTGGAAATCGACAGAGGGCCCGTGAATCCATCATTCGCCCAGGAGATGTTACCAATCACTGCACAAACGCTCCACACATACCCCTGCCGCTCCAAACAGGTTCTCTCTTCTTATTGTAGCTCATCGGTTATAGTTTAGCAGAAGAGCATCAATGAACGTTCTTGTAGCAGGCTCAATGTGTGCTTACAAGCGTTGCTTGCGCTTGCCTAAAGCTTCTTGTGCTGTGAGAAGATCAGAGCTGGTTGGTCCGGATGTATGCGCATCTGGTAAAGAGCGAAAAGGACTATCACTGCCTGGCTCACCGCTGACCTGATTATACCCAAGCTCAACAACCTGTTCTGGGCGCCGGGCACCACTGGGTGCCATCCCCGGAGGTGGTGGAGTTGAACGTGGGCCTGGTTTAGAAGTTGGCCATTCGGGGAAATGCGCCGTTAGCTGAGTAAGAGCTCCGGTAGCTGGGGCCACAACTGGCGCCTGCTGCTGCTGCTGAATTTGAGGCTGCTGCTGCACGATCGGATCTTGCTTTTTCTGCTGTACAATTGGCGCAGATTTCTTCTGCTGTGTCTGAGAAGGCTTTGCCTTTGATTTTGCCATGAACGCAATGCTCCTTTTTTGTGTCGCTCACTGCCACTACAATTTCACCTACTCAAGACAATCCATTCAGAAAAGATATGAATGGTTCAGGTTCTCGATTGTAGGAAGGGTTATTTTTTCTGAATGATACTCTCCAGAAAATAACAGAACTTGCGACTGAAAGATAGGTAAATATGAGAGGTGGATCTCATTGCCTATTGTACACTTTTCTATCCAGTCTGTGGGAGAGCAGATGCCAAAAAGAGGGAAAATTACCTACCAGATGGCTCTCAAATAGGTGTGTTCCCTTTCTGGGTTGCCTCAGCAATTGCGAATAAAGGGAGCGTAAACTGTTGAAAAAACTCCAGATGCTCATGTTCAAGGATGTAGAGTGGACTGAACAGAATACGAGGCAAGGGAAGGTTCAATGCTTGATCTAGAGCATCCATGGCTTCTTGCTCCATCTCTAATGAGGCATAGACAACTGCCAACCAGAAATGCACATCTTCCGACTGAGGTTTCACTTGCAATGCATGTTTCAGTTCCTCAAGAGCCTCTTGATAGGAGCCACGAATCCAGAGGGCCGTCCCTCGACAGACAAAGGGCAGGTCTTCGTGTCCATGAGCATCAAGCTGAGCATGGGCTTCCAGACGCAATGCCGTCTCCAGATTTGGTTTGCGCAAACACATTCCACACCATTCTACCATCCAGGCATGAGCAATCTTTCGCGGAGCGATCTGCCAGCTCTTGAATAGATCGGCCTGCCCTTTCTCGAAATTATTTAAATGGAGATAGGCGTACCCTCGCCCATGATAGCCCGCTGAGCCTTCCGGCTGGAGGGCGATGGCCTGATCATAATCTTGCACTGCACGACGAAATTCTTTGGCATGGATAAAACTGGCACCTCGATTAAGATAGAGCGTTTCCTCACGAGGATTGAGCATAATCGCACGTGTAAACTCTTGAATCGCGTTGCGATAATCTTGTATTCGATAATACATGACACCACGATTCTGATAAGCCCAGAAGAGATTGGGGTCCAGCTCAAGTGCCTTTTCTATATCTTCGAGAGCATGCTCATGATCGTTCATACTAAGATAGGTCGCAGCTCGATTGTTATAAGCCAGCACATAATCGGGTTTCAATTCAAGAGCTTTATGAAAATCAGGGAGGGCCTGATCGTAAAGACCAAGTTCTTTATAAGAGGAGCCACGCGCATTGTATACGTTTGCAGCAGTCTGATCGCGCTCAATGAACACGTCGAAATAGCTTATGGCCTGTTTGTACTCACCCATCGCATAACAGCTAAAGCCAAGGTATTTGTTCAGGCTATTTGAACGCGTCTTTAAACGGTGCGCCAGTTCAAAATCGTTGACTGCTTTCTTATAATTTTGTAAATGATAATAGGCCTTTCCCCGCTTGAAGCGTGCCTCTCCATACATAGGCATCAGTACCGTCAGCCAGGTATAGACAGTAATGGCCCGGTTATGATTCTCTATCTTCATCAGCATATTCCCTACCATATCTATCCCCGCAATGAGTATAAACAGCAGAACGACGATCCCACTACAGAAGCCAATGATAACCTGCATGCCACCCCCCTATGCTCTTCCATCGCTTATGAAAAATGTCAGCCTGAGCAGTTTCAAAGTGGATATATTGGCTTATCAATATCTTAATGTATCGAACCATTTACTGTCAATGCTTTTTTATAGATACATACCTGATTAAAGTGATATTTTAGATGAAAGACACTATTATTTATGTAGTCTTTACTATTCTAACGAATTGCCACAATAGATGACCATAAATATTGTCGAAAGAGAGATTGACTCTCTCCTGTCCGTTTCAAGTAAAAAGATGGGCCTCCCGCCGGGCAATGCTGTAAACACATGCAGAATGACTCTATGTGCTCACGTTAATGATCCTGTCTGGTCTGCTCCTGAAGCAGCGTCACGGCATAGTTCTGAAAGAACTCGGGCCGCTTCTCTTTCAGGATCTGAAGGGGCTGAAGCAGACCTGGCAGCAGGCCATAACGTACTGCTTGTTGGATCGCAACTGCTGCATCGTTATCTCGACCGAGGGTTGCATAGGTCATGCCTAGCCAGAAATGAGCATCTTCACTATCTGATGCAAGTACAATAGCTTGCTCCAATAGTTGTTCAGCTTCAACAAAAGATTCGCGGAGCCAGCAGGCTACTCCACAACAGATCATTGCCAGCACGGTTGCTTTATCCTCAGCCGCTCGCTGTTCCAGGTGCTCAGCCATCTCGGGATCTTGTTTTCCCAGGCAGAGCTTGCACCATTCCATCATCCAGCTATGACTGATATCATCCGGATCAAGCAGCCAGCTCTCAACAAAATCTTGATAGGCGGCTTGCAGATTACCCAGGCCTATATAGGCACAGCCACGATTATGATAGGCATTTGCATACTCAGGGTCCAGCAGCAGCGTCTGATCAAAATCTTTGATGGCGGCTGCGTATTCCTGCATATAAAAATGGGCCAGCGCACGATTATAGAAGGATTGTCGAATGCCAGGCTGAAGCTCAACAAAACGTTCGCTATCTTTTAAGGCCTTCTGATATTCCTTTAATTTTATATATACTGCCGCACGATTGTTATATGCCAAACCGTTCTGTGGGCTCAACATAATGGCACGATTACAATCATGCAAAGCATGCAGGTAATCTTCTTGTTGTAGATAGGCCCAACCACGCTGAAGATATATACGTGTATTACGCCGCGAGAAGGCTAGCAGGATGCTATAACCCAGAATATGCCAGCGGTAGTCTCTCGTATATTGGGCCACTATGGTTAGAAGAAGAGTAAAAGCTGGAATGAGCAACATAAACGTTGCGAAGAGTACTAATCCTGAAATTAATCCTATCAGTAGATAACCGTTGAAATTTTGAAGTTGACTGATACCCATACTACAACCTCCCTCATGCCATCCAGAACACTCATTACGCCAGGCACTCCTTATTAAATATGACGCATATAACACGATTTTATACCTATTATTTGCACTTGAATAGCACATTTATACTCTTGTGCAATTCATTGTCTAAATATATGATTTTTTGCCTTAAAATAAGACAGCTATAGTATTTTTAATCTATGTCTATTACGCAAAAAATATCCCTTTTATTTAATGAAGCTCATGTAAAATGGCCGAATATAGATTTTATTTAGATATTTATTTTTGTTATACATATTTTAGCGTACACTTTATAAAGGAGAGAAAAATTATCTTCTCTATTCCTCTTCCCTTCTTTTACGAATTTTTGAATCAGATACCCTTCTGATTCCTATTATTAAGAAGTCCTTCATTTCCTTATCTTAAGGAAATAGTATTCTCTTCACCAGGAGAATGGTCATATGAAAAAATTTCCCAGACTACAAAGAAGTCTGACACTAACGGGTGTAGCGCTATCTTTACTGTTGTTTCTTCTTCTTTTCTCTTTAGCTCCTTATTTACAGGTATATGCACATCCCGCTGCAACTCAACCCTCTCTTGGCACCGCTGCCAATTTCGCTGTGCTTGGTGGAAGTACCGTTACCAATACAGGCCCAACGGTGGTAACTGGCGATCTGGGAGTAAGTCCAGGGAGTGCGGTCACAGGTTTTCCTCCAGGCCTCGTGAATGGGACGATCCATGTTGCTGATGCGGTTGCATCGCAAGCACACAACGATGCAGCGGCGGCGTATGTGAATGCTGCTGGACAATCCTGCGATGTAAATCTGACGGGCCAGGATCTCGGCGGCAAAACCCTCACGTCAGGCGTCTATTGTTTCACTTCTTCTGCTCAATTAACTGGACAACTCACTCTCGATGGTCAGGGAAATCCTGGGAGTGTTTTTATTTTCCAGATAGGCAGCACTCTCACGACGGCGAGCAATGCCAGTGTATTGTTAATCAATGGCGCTCAATCTTGCAATGTCTTCTGGCAGGTTGGCAGTTCTGCAACGATAGGTACAGCCACGCAGTTTGCAGGGAACATTCTAGCTCTTGCTTCTATCACCTTCACGACTGGTGCTACCTCTAATGGTAGCCTCTATGCCCTCAATGGTGCCGTAACATTAGATACAAACACAATTACCCGCGCTCCCTGCACATTAACTCCCACTGTTACTCCTACGGTCACTCCTACCGTTACTCCTACTGTCACACCTACTGTTACGCCTACTGTCACCCCGACCATTACCCCAACGGTCACACCTACTGTTACTCCGACCGTTACTCCGACCGTTACCCCAACGGTCACTCCTACTGTTACCCCAACGGTCACTCCTACTGTTACTCCGACCGTTACTCCGACTGTCACTCCTACTGTTACTCCGACGGTCACTCCTACCGCTACCCCGACGGTCACTCCTACCACCACTCCTACCGCTACCCCGACGGTCACTCCTACCACCACTCCTACTGTTACCCCAACCGTTACTCCGACGCTTACACCAACTGTTACGCCTACGGTTACACCAACCGTTACCCCAACGGTTACTCCTACTGTTACTCCTACCGTTACACCAACCATTACTCCAACTCTCACACCAACAGTCACCCCAACAGTTACTCCTACTGTTACTCCAACTGTCACCCCAACAGTTACTCCTACTGTTACTCCAACTGTCACCCCAACCGTCACTCCAACTATCACTCCGACAACCACTCCAACGGTCACCCCGACGACCACACCAACAGTTACTCCTACCCCTACTGAAAATACTCCTGAGCTTTCAATTACGAAAACGAATCTGGGCGGAAGTCATTTCTATGTTGGGGATAAAGTTACGTATGTGATTACGGTCGCCAATTCCCCCACACATTCTACTGTCTCAACAACAATTACGGTCTCGGATGTAATTCCTGTAGGTCTCTATAACATTACCGTAAATGCCCCTGACTGGCAGGTATCGTTGAGTAGTAACTATAGCCCGGCTTTGATTACGGCTGTCTACATAGGAAATTATCCCGTTGCGTTAGGAGAGATCCTACCTCCTATTACTATTACCGGGACTTTAAACAAAAATGCTGTTCCTTATCTCACAGATACAGCAAAAGTTGATACGCTCAACATTGTTACGTCGCCTGATACTACAGCATCTGATACCGTTTTCGTTGCAGAACAACAAAATTTCCCTCACTGTACGAGCAACAATCACCAGAGTAATAATTGCAATGAGAACGGTAATGGCAATGGCAATAGCAACAATGGCAACGGTAACAACAGTCATGATAATAACGGCAATAGCAATGAAAACGGCAACAACAATAATGACAACAACGGCAATGGCAACAACAATAATGACAACAACGGAAACAACAATGGGAACAACTATCATAGAAATGGTGTTCCGGGGTTGCCATTTACTGGGAGTGATCCAACCATCCACTAACAGTATTCTGCTGTGACTGTATGCTGTTTGCTACACATCCGGATTTGCAACTCTTCAAAGAAAAGGCTCCCTGGCAATCTGGCAGGGAGCCTTTTCTTTGAAGGTCAGTGATATGTTTGGGTGGCAGATCAGTCTCAATCTAAGCCTTTTCCCTGTGCGGGATACCCTTTGCCTGTGGTAATGAGGCCGTGCAAACTTTCGGCGATTAAAGAGCTCCATGCGCCTGAACAGTTGTTGTAACATGCGAAGGTAGGCCAGCATGTGTGAAGAGAAGTTCAGCGTCGGGTATCTTTGCCACGAATGAGCGAGGTGAAGACTCCGATAGCCGCAATTCCTGCACAGACCAGGAAGGTTACACGAAAGCTACTCACAAATGTCTGCTGGAGAGCGAGTGTCTGGTCTGGACTCGCATGTCCGCTTGCTAACATAGCACCAGCCGCAGCTCCTCCCAGGCCCGCGAAGATGGCTCCGGCTAACGCAATACTCAGACTCTGCCCAAACACACGGCCCGTCGCCAGAAATCCCGAGGCGCTTCCCTGCAAGTCGCGGGGAGCTGACCCCAGCAGCGCACTATTATTCGGCGATTGGAAGAGCGACTGACCAATACCAATCAGAATCAGACGCCAGACAATATCAAAGATTGAGCTATGTTCATTGAGCTGGCTGATGAAGATCAGACCAAGACAGGCAATAGCCAGGCCACCAGATGCCAGCAACCCATCAATGGCGTGATCAGGGAGCGACACGGGTTCCCAGCCAGGAGCGTGACAGTTGGGTGGCACAGTATTTCGAGCTGCTGGCCACGGGTTTTGCAGCTCAGGCACCTCCCCCCGAAACGGAGAAAAGACCCAAGAAACAAGGACGACCCAAACAAAGCGCAGCCAAGAATTTGTTGGATGTGTTGCTTCTGCGTGGCGACGAGATCCTGGATTTTTTGGATGATTGTTCCTTGCCTTTCACCAACAATCAGGCGGAACGCGATTTGAGAATGATCAAAGTTCAACAGAAAACCTCTGGCTGTTTTCGCAGCGAAGAAGGTGCTACCGCCTTTTGCACCATCTGCAGTTATTTGTCCACGATGCGCAAGCAAGGACGTTCCATGCTTGGCTCTTTAGCTGCTGTTTTTCAGGGATCCCCTTTTCCTATTGCATGGGCACCTGAGTAGTTACTATCACTTTATATATATTAAAAGTATATGCGTATTTTTAATCCTATTAGATAAAGGATTCTTTTGCTTCCTAAGCGTTGCAACTCTTTCTTTGTTCTCAAAAAAAGCGTATAATTTTCCATAAGTACAGCGTCAGTCTCGTATGTTTGCGAATTCACATGAGCCAAGCAAAATTTGATAAAAAAGGGATATTGAATACAATGGACAAGTACTCTCTAACTCTACGCGAACTGAACCGTGCAACATTGGCGCGTCAACTTCTTCTTGAACGTGCGCCTCTTACAGCATCAGAAGCGCTCAAGAGGCTTGTCGGGCTTCAAGCTCAGCTTGCTAATCCACCATCAATCGGCTTATGGACGCGCTTAAAGTCATTCCAGCATGAAGACCTGAGCAACCTGATACAAGACAGGTTAGCCGTCCGTGCTACTACGATGCGCTCAACACTTCATCTTATGTGTTCTAGCAACTATATGATGCTACGCCCAGCTCTTCAACCAGCATTGACACATGCGCTGCACGCTTTCTTCCCTAAAGAGTCAAAAAGCATCGATGTCATACCGTTTGTTGAGGTAATACGTGAATATGTGCAGGAGCAGCCGCGGACATTTGTTGAGATACGTGCCAAGTTACTAGAGGTTTTTCCCAACACTGATCCCGCACTTATGGCCTATATTGTACGTACTCATCTGCCGCTGGTTCAGACTTTTCCAGGAGGTACTTGGAACTTTACAGGTAGCCCGACGCATGCTCTTGCCGAGTCTTGGATTGAAAAACCATTCGCTGGATCAGAAGAGAGCTTGCACTATCTTATTCTGTGCTATCTTGCTTCATTCGGTCCTGCCAGTATCAAGGATATCCAAATGTGGTCAGGGCTAAGTAAACTGAAAGGAGTTCTTGACGCCATGAGATCAGAGTTGTATACCTACCGTGACGAGCAAGGTACTGAACTCTTTGATTTGCCAGATATACCCTTACCGACCACGAATGCTTCAGCCCCTCCGCGTTTTCTGCCGGAGTTTGATAATCTACTACTAGCCTACGTCAACAGAAGTCGCATTATACCAGCGCCGTTCCACTCCTCTGTTTTTCTCACTGTTGGACGTGTGCGTGCCACATTCCTGGTTGATGGCTTCGTTGCTGGAACGTGGAAGGTCCAACGTGCGAAGGAAATAGCCAAGCTCATCGTGGAACCATTCGAATTGCTTTCTAAGTCAATTCGTTCCGAGCTGCTTATCGAAGGTGAGCGACTTATTCACTTCCTAGAAAATGATGCGAAATCCTTTGAGGTACAATTCGCCTGATGAAATGAGAATACTATGTACAGCCAGTGTGGTTACTTGCTTAAGGAAAAAGCCAATTTACAAAAAATAAAAGAACGAATAGATGAGCTTGACTTGAGTTGCATCAAAATGATGGGGATTTAACTTGGATCGGCCAGACTACAGTTTCATTCTGCCTCTTCTCACTTCTACCGTTGATTGTAAATCATGTTCCACTTTAATTTACTCTCTGCTCCGTATCAACCATCAAAACTTCTTATTAATTTTATAACGGTTAAATTTTTTAAGTATTATTTTACATAAATAAAATGTCATATAACGTAAATGTGTCAATGAACTTGAACACGAGTAGCTAATACGAACAAAAGTGAACCTCTCTTAATAGGATAATGATGATCAAATAGCCATCGATCTATTGCATTAGACTTTTGATAGTAGGCCTTTCGCAGTGGAAAATCTGGTTCAAGGTATAATGAACCCCAAAATTTAGTAGCCGTTGCAAACTCTATATGCAAGAGAGATGGCAAGTTACTGCGTAAGTCTGAGAGAGAGAAATGACGCTCGTATGGAGCAATCTCATATGAAGTCTCCGCGTACTGCTCTGTATTTATTTGGTGTTTTCGAGAACGGGTGAACCAATAGTTTAATCTCGCTAATCCGTTCTCGAGAGGAGTGAAAAACTTGAGAGCATACTCAGCATTCGGCTCCCGTATAACTAAACGCCCCCCTGGACGAAGTATACGTGCAATTTCTCTAAGCACAAATGGCCAATCTGGTGTATGGTGAAGTACACCAGAACACACTACTCCGTCACATGAACCTGTATAAAGTGGAAGATGCCGTATATCTGCGTATAATGGAGCAAGAGCAAGTGATGGAATTTTATGTACAGTTTTCTGAAGCATGCTCATGGAATGATCCACTGCGATTACTTTATTACCTGCTTTAACAAGATATTCTGCTACACGTCCAGTTCCACAACCAATATCAACGATGACTCCAGAACCTAGCATCTGTGCGATCCGTGGAACGATCCAACCTTCTGCTAAAGCTGTTTTTTCTTCAACAAGGTAATTATCATAATTTTCTGCTTCTATATCATGGTAAGCAGCATCATTCATTGATGTGTCATCATACGCAATGCTTACACAAAAAATATTATCCTCTACATACGCATCAGAAAAATCGAGAATATCTTTTAACCATGGGCGCCTTAAGTATTCCTGAGACTGTAATTCTTTTTCCATAGAGAAAAAATCCTTTTACTTATTAGTACGCGAAGAGATCAACTTCGAAAATATTTTGGTAATCCAAAAACACACGCAATTCCCAGAGTTAATAGTCCAGAACCGATGAGTGCTGATCGAGCACCTATCGCAGGTACAATAATCCCAGCGACAATCGTTCCAAGTGGAGATGCTACGCTAGTCATGGAACTCCAATAGCTACTTACACGTGCTAAAAGCTCAGGAGGAGATTCGCGCTGAATAATTGTCGCTATTATCGCAGTATATGGAGCATAAATGCAACCACCAATTCCCATAGCAATAATTGCTACTAAAGACAAAGCAGTTGCCCCAATGAGCACCACTGCTATACCCCATAATCCTACGATAGTTGCAGCAATCATAAATGAGGCTAGAGATCGTTGTAATCCAGCAACAAACCCTCCAAGTAGTGCTCCTATACCAAAACTGGACCATAGAATGCCTAGAAGAACTGGTCCAGACATACCTATTTGTGCCCCTAGAAATCGGGAATACAGAGGTAGTGCAACGACGATAGGTCCGTACAAAATGTGAAAAAAGCACGTAAGCAAAAATAATCCAGTAATGATACGTAATTGCAGGAGGCGCTTGAAAGGAATAGGAGGTAAAGAAGTAGAAGAAAAAGATGACTCTTTTATGCTAGTATCTACACTCGATAAAGTCCAAACAATCACACCAAAGAT
The DNA here is from genome assembly GCF_003967535.1 of Tengunoibacter tsumagoiensis. GTDB lineage: Bacteria > Chloroflexota > Ktedonobacteria > Ktedonobacterales > Ktedonobacteraceae > Tengunoibacter > Tengunoibacter tsumagoiensis. The sequence goes on from NZ_BIFR01000001.1 coordinate 537,702, forward strand.
ACCAAATGAAAGCGCATCCAGTGCAATAACATTAGCAGTACCAAAAACTACTATAAAAAGACCAGCGCAAGCTGGTCCTATAATAGAAGCTATTTGTGTCGCCATACTCAATAAAGAATTGGCAGGAAAAAGGTCCACTTGAGGGATAAGACTTTTAAGTAAAACTCGTTCCCCAGCTGCACCGATAGGGCGTGTGATAGCTGCGAGAATAAGTAATATCATATATATTCCCAAGGAGAGCAATCCAATAGAATGTAAGAAGACAATAGCACTGAGGAAAATGAAGCGTGTTCCACAATCGATCAGAACAAGAGTACGGCAATCTAGCTTACCTAGCCATTTTCCAAGTAGCATGCCGCTGACAGCTCCTGGGACTAGATAGGCAGCGCTGGTCAGCGCAATTGCGATGCCTTGATATGTTGGTGCCAACTCTATGGCCAGCCAAACGATAGTAATTTGGCTCATAGCATCTCCAATTGCTGAGAGTGTTGCGCCTAGCCAGAAGCGTCGAAACACTTTAAGACCCAGGAGATTACAGTATGTTTTTGGTATTATATTTAGCATCATTTTGATCTTTCATGGATTAGGCTTCATAAACACAGCGGAAGCCAACATCAGGGCTACGAAAAAGAAGGTGTCGTCGACCACGATAGGCAGGCAGAAGCAGTTCAGCCTTGCTACTCCATGCTCCGCCTTTTACCACTACCCATGATGACCAGTCTTCCATGGCTATTGCTGGTTCTAATGCGCGAAAATGGGGAATAATGTCGGTGTTATTAAGATAGTTACTCCGAGTCCACTCCCATACATTTCCAATCATTCCATGTACGCCGTAAGGGGATGTATTCCCAGATAGCTCATCAATAGAAAGTGTGAAATGTTGTGGTTCTTCGGAAGAAAATGATGATTGTGCTTCCAATAACGCTTCTAGAGATTTAAATTCACAATTGTAAACTCGATCTGCATCATTCACATGTACAGAATCATAGTTGTTTCCCCAAGGATAAAGGTATCCATTCGATCCCCGAGCTGCTTTTTCCCATTGTAGCGCTGTTGGGAGGCTTTTCCCTTGCCAAGAAGCATAAGCAAAGGCATCATACCAATCTACTCCACATACTGGATGATTCTTTTCTACACGTACATCTCCCAGGGTAGATCTTCTATGATCCTTACCAGGAGTTTCATCAGGATGACACCATAAATGACCGTTTTCTTCTATTTGATCACAAAACAAATCGTAATCCTCGTTTGTTACAGGGTCTTTGTCAATATAGAATGCCTTGAGATCAATTGTACTTTCTGGAAAAAGGTCATCAACTGCGAACCAGCTAACGCCTTTGTAAAGAATAGGAAGTCCGCTAATGAATGGGCCAGCTTCAATGTATACCATATCTGTTGCATCAACTTCATGCTTCAAGATAAGGATATTATCGCCTGTACCTTTTGCTAAATAAGGATCCAGCTCTTCAAAATCAGATAATAATCCTCTCTCATACACATCACGTAAAACCTGACGCGCAGCTGCTTCACGTAAACCCATTGTTGCTAGTTCTTGATTCGCCTGCACACGGCTAGCATCACGGCCAAGTAACGCGTAGAGTTCAGGCCAAAACACACTGCTGTTACTAGATGCACATGCTCGAATTGCATGTAGGGCGACTTGCTCATCGGTATCGCGCATGCACCAAATTAACAATTGTTGTACTGAAGGAAACTGATCAATTTGAGGAGTAAAAACTTCTATCATTCTTTTGCGTACTTCAGGGACAGGGTGTAGAGCTGTAGCACCTATAATCTCATCAATTGCATTTTCATCAAGCAAAGGGACTACTTGTTTGAATAAATTGCAAATATGTTGCCAATCTACAGAATGCTGTGGATTTGTAGCCAAGGGGCTGAAAATATTGTCAAGATATGCTTTGACAATGCTCATATCAAATGCTGAGTTTTCTACGTTTTCCATAAATGTTTCCTTTCATAAGCCACTTTTAATTCGCTGTGAAGAGATTCCGAACCGATTTTTTGGTCTTTTCACTACTAAAAGGTAAGTTTTCGCCAGGATATTCACCAGCACACATGTAAAGATAAAGTGTTCTCCGTATGGATCCACTTTCAGTTGGCCTCGTTGATGCGTGATAAATACGATCCGCATGACAAACAACATCACCTGGCTCAACCTCAATAGGTTCGGCAGGAGCCTGAAATCTTCCAGGAGGAAAATGATGCGAAGCAGGAACGAGTAGCAGGCAGCCATTAGCAACTGTAGAAGCATCCAAATAGATACCTATAGAAACAACAGGCGCTAAAATATGAGTTGCTGGAAAATCTATGTGCCAGCGAATATGTGAATATGCACTGTTTTTTGTCGCTAACTTTTGCTGGAAAATGGCACCATGCATAGTATCCTCCAGCATCCATGCTTGCTCTCCAATGAGTCCTTTCCCTAAACGCAAGAATTGTTTTTTCAAATAGTGGCTCTTCCAGGAAATCATCCCTCACATAACATTCAATCTGACTACGCATCGATTTTTATTGGAACTGATAAGGCCTATAATGAATCTTTTTACAATGTTCACTTAAATAATACACATTTTATAGATAAATATGTTGGTCCTATTTTATTTACATTGCCAGCAAACCCATTTCCTGGAGAACCGGAGAAGCTACAAGGTTATGTATCTACAGTTGGCCATCTAGGTAAGTATACAGATTGGGCTCCTGATGTGACAGGTGCTGGAATGTCATTTGGACCAGAAGCTGAAAATGCTTCGATTGGTGAGGCTGTTGAAAGATATTGCGGTAATTTTATTCCTGATACATTGACTTTCCAATCCGAGTCTAACCTGACACAACAAGCAGTTAAATTTCTATCTCAGTCGCTCTTCAGAAATCTATCAAAGGCTCAAGAAGAATATTATGCGCCAAAACTTTCCGCCATTTCAGAGGATGAACATGTTAGGTGGGTTAATGCAGAAGCTCTGACACAACATACGGCTTCACGTTTCGCACCAGCGGAGGCTGTTTATTTAAACTTGACCCGTTCTACCGGCAGCAAAGCTCATTTTCCAGTTGTCTTGGCTGGTGTTGCCGCTCATCGCACACGAATAGAAGCAGAAACATCTGCACTGCTAGAACTTATTGAGCGCGACGCAACAATGCGATGGTGGTACGGAGGTATACCAGGAAAAAAAATTGTAGATATTCGTGTTATTCAATCTCTTATTGAACCACCTCAGTCAGTTGAGCAATGGTGTTTATTGCTAGATTCTGAATTTGCGTATGTTGTAGCAGGGTGTCTATATGATCGTATACATAGCATATTGACAATTGGTTTTGCTGCACGACATAAAATTGATGCTGCTATTCAGAAATCTCTGGCAGAAGCATGGCAATTACGCCGTTTGAGCCTTGATTTGCTTAATGCGAATAGTCAATTATGGAAGGATATAAGCCACAAAAAATTCCCCTTTCCTACCAAAGGATTTCAAGACAATCGGGCGTATTCTGAAGTATTCAGAGCAGATTTTCTAGATATGGATCAGCTTGCTTATAATATTCAGTTTTTTCTTGATCCAACGACTCACAGCGAAGCTTTGCAGCGACTTGATGGAGAAGATGTATATTATACTAGCTTAACACCGCTTTGTAATGAAAAACCTGATAAAATCAGAAATCATTGTTTGGTACAACTTCAACACGCCGGTTTTGACGTTTTCTCTATAGATTTAACTACTCCAGATATGGCTAGTAGTGGATTTAGTACTGTTCGTGTACTTTGTCCCAATCTTGTCGGAAACACAGCAACAGCTTTCACCGCACTTGCTCATCCGCGATTGACCCAAGTACAAATGAGTCATACTGTACCCAAATTTTATCCAATGCCACACTCATAAAAGATGGAGGTATAACAATGGCTACAAAAATAGAACGCATAGAGGCATTTCAAAAAGAAAGATTAGGTAAGGTACAGTATTTATTGTACCAATTTGAGGTTGATATCATCTTGATTACAGATCATCGAATTCGGCACTGGATTGGAAAACCAGAAGTTAAATACGTGCTTGTCACCAGTGATGGAATAGATGTCTGTGAGGATCTGATTCAATATCTAGGCAACAAGAGCATTACCGTTGGGGTAGATGGCTATTTAACTGCCTCTGATTTCCTTGAGTTAGAGGAAAAACTATCAAATATTAAATGGATTTCAGTGGCAAGAAAATTATCAGATCTTATGGCGGTCAAAGATCGTCTGGAGATTCTTATGCTACGTAAATCAGCAGAGATTACTCATGCTGTGTTCCGCGAGATAGAACAGAATTTGACGCCCAACCGTTCTGAGCTCGATTTACTTTACACGGCCTACAAAACGATGGCAACATCTGGGGGGAATGGATTTTCATTTGAACCTTCAATCGGATCAGGACCGCGATCTACACTTATATATGCTGGTGTTGAAACCCGAAAATTGGTTGCAGGTGATCCCCTTGTAGTTGATTTGGGTGTATCATTTCGAGGATATCAATCTGATATGACTTGCTCCTACTTGATTGAAGATATTGATAATCAAATATGGAAAAATGCGTATCTAGCCCTTAAAGAAGTCATGGAAACGATAAAAGATAACTTACGCCCTGGAGTTACAGGAGGCAAGCTCCATGAGATTTGCACCAATGCTCTTCAGCAATTAGGATATCTTGTTTCATGAAGGTATCCATTTTCTTTTCGTGTATAGGGCTACAATTTATTCTTAATGCTTGATTTCACGTCCTCATGTCACTGAGCCAGGCACTGCTCTCATTGAGACGCTCCAATGCGGTCAATCTGGTCGCGATCGCTAACCATATGTAATTACTGATTACAGCAGATAGGCTTTAACAAAGAAAATCATGGTCAGGGAGAAGCCTACAATCATGACAAAAAGACGAATCCATCTCTGCTTGATCTTGCGCGCATAATAGGCACCTCCATATCCACCAATAATGGCTCCAACGATCATCACTATTGCCTGAGGCCAGAGGACATCCTTCGCAAGAATAAATGTAATTACCCCTACACCATTAATGCAGCTTGCCAGGAGGGTCTTTAATCCATTCATAAAATGAATATCTTCCATCCCCATAATGGCCAGGGTTGCCAGAATAAGGATGCCGATGCCACCTCCAAAGTAACCACCATAGATTGCGATAATGAGTTGAATGCAAACAACCCCAACTAAAGCCTGAATAGAAAGCTTCCCTTTATGTGTTGTCCGGCTACGTATATACGTTGTGATAGGTGCGTTGAAGGTGAAAAGCAGAGTGGCAATGAGCAGTAAAAATGGCAGGACAAGATCAAAAGCTTTTGGCGAAGATTTGATCAGCAGTAAGGCTCCAAAAACTCCTCCAATCAGACTGGTTGTGACCATAAGGATGAGTGTACTGCGCTTCTGGGCCGCAATTTCACGACGATAGGCCCCCATGCTGGCAACTGAGCCAGGCCAGAGCGCAACGGTATTGGTGGTATTGGCTAAGATAGTTGGCACGCCAGTTGCGGCTAAAGCGGGAAAAGTAAAGAAACTACCGCCGCCAGCTACCGAGTTTAATGTCCCGGCAATGACAGCGGTCAGAAATAAGAAGATCATTTGTAAAAAAGTCATGGTATAAAACCCCTGGGCGAATATTTTTTTGATGCAATGCTCACTAGATATCTGCAAACACGATCATTCAGAGTATACCACTACTGAAATGCATTATCTCGGAAGCCAGTTTAGAGGAGCCCCTTTCCTCCATTATGCCAGCACCCCATCGCCTCGTTTCCAATTAAGCCATGGAGGGGTGACCAGAGCGGGATGGGAAGAGTGGAAAGAGACAAGCGACTTTCCCTACTTGAAATGGTTTTATAGAAAAAAAGATCATAAGATAACAATAACAGTAGAGAAGGTCGCTTGTCTCCTTCCTGATCGTGAAGTTCCACCATGCCAGCCCCTCCATAACATCACTTCCAATCAGGCAATGGAGGTGTGACCAGAGTGGTGTGGGAACTGAGGAAAGAGACAAGCTACTTTCCCTACTTTACATCGTTTTATATCACAAATACAACAAGATACAATAATAGAAGTAGGGAAGGTCGCTTGTCTCCTTCCTGATCGTGAAGCTCCACCATGCCAGCCCCTCCATAGCATCCTTTCCCGTTTGCCGTTTCCCGTTGAGCTATGGAGGGGTGACCAGAGTAGGATGGGAACTGAGGAAAGAGACAAGCTACTTTCCCTACTTTACATCGCTTTATACCTGCAAAATGCTGTTATTGATATAATGATCGAAAAGTAGGGAAGGTCGCTTGTTTCCTTCCTGATCGTGCCCCTTCACCATGCCAGCCCCTCCATAACATCCTTTCCCCATTTCCCGTTTCTCATTAAGCCATGGAGGGGCTCACAGAGCAGAGTGGGAACTGAGGAAAGAGACAAGCGACTTTCCCTACTTTACATCGTTTTATATCACAAATACAACAAGATACGATAATAGAAGTAGGGAAGGTCGCTCGTCTCCTTCCAAATCGTGCCTCTCCACAGTGGTAGCCCCTCCATAACATCCTTTCCCATTTCCCGTTTCCCAATGAGCCATGGTGGGGCTCACAGAGCGGGATGGGAACTGAGGAAAGAGACAAGCGACTTTCCCTACTTTACGTAATTTTACATTCAAAATAGAGCATGATGTGACAATACCAGTAGGGCGTCTCTTTCCTGATCATCAAGCTCCGCAATGCCAGCTCCCATGACTACAGGGTGCCGTAGACGATCTTGCCGCCTAGAATAGTGGCCTGAACGCCATTATCTTTGATGCCCTGTTGGGGTTGTGTGAGCAGATCATTGCGCAGTACAACGGCGTCGCCCAGCTTACCGACGCTCAATGAGCCTTTGTGATCTTCTTCTCCACCTGCATAGGCCGCTCCAAGCGTATAGCCCCAGAGGGCGTCCGACACCGGCAGGGCCTGATCAGGAAGCCAGGATGGTCGCTGTGTTGCGGGATCACTACGGACCGTGGCGGCATAGAGGATACTGAGGGGATCGAAGATCTCAACCGGGGCATCGGAGCCAAGGGCGATGGGAATCCCCATCTGGCGCATTGTCCGATATGCATAGGCACGACGATGACGCTTGCCCCAGAAACGCTCGGCAATATCGCGATCGGCAACGGCATGAAAGGGTTGAATGGAGGCAACAACGCCCAAACGGCGCATTCTCTCAAGATCTTCCGGCGCTATCAACTGCACATGCTCAATTCGATAACGCAAATGAGCCGGGGCCTTATCAGGTTGTGCCGATTGTGCAAGCATATTCTGCGCATATTCGATTGAGTTGAGCGCGACGCGAGCCGCCCGATCACCAATGGCATGAATGGCAATGGTCAGTCCTAGCTCGGCGGCGCTACGAACGGTCTCTTTCATCTCTGGCTCAGGGACTGAGAGAATACCGTAGTTGCCAGGGCTGCCAGTAAAGCTCTCTAACATTGCGGCTGTCTGAGAGCCCAATGTCCCATCGGCAAAGATCTTGATGCCGTTAATGCGTAAGAGGTCATTCTGAGCATTGGTGATTCCGCGTTCCCGGAGTTGGGGCAGGAGCTGGCGAGGTAGAATCATCTGGACCCGTACGCCCAGTCTCCCTTCGTCGCGCAACTGCTGAAAGATGTTGAGTGGGAGCTCGCCCTCAATATCATGAATGGTGGTGATGCCACTACGCTGCAGCTCGCTCAACGCTCGCTCCAGCAAGAGCCGACTGGTGGTGGGATCAGGCGGTGTGATGACATCGTAGATTAATGTGGTCGCGCCTTCTTCCTGCAATACTCCGGTTGGTTCACCATTCCCATCGCGCAAAATTGCTCCGGTTGAGGGCTCGGGAGTCTCTGCCGTAATACCAGCTCGCTGGAGGGCCAGCGAGTTTACCCAGAGGAGATGACCGTCTTTGCTCGAAAGGGCCACCGGATGACCGGGCGCTGCTGCATCCAGCGAGGCTCGCGTTGGAAAATTGCCATTCGACCAGAGATTGCGATCCCAACGTCCACCCTGGATCCACTCTCCCTCTGGTGTCTGAAGCGCTCGCTTTCTTACCTGCTCGGCTGCTTCTTCTTCGCTGACACAAAACGAGGCGTCGACGCGCTGTGCCCGATAAGCCGTCTCCAAAAGATGAATATGAGCATCAATAAAGCCGGGAACCATCGTGCGACCGCGGAGATCGACTATCTCTGCATATTGTCCACCCAGACGGCGCACTTCGTCGTTGCTCCCTACAGCTAGGATGCGCCCACCTGTACTTTCAATGGCCAGCGCCTGAGCCCGTGGCATGCCTGTATCCATCGTATAAATATTGCCGTTGAGATAGAGGATTGTCCCCATCTGTTATGCTCGCTTTCTCATGCAAAAATGATATTTTACCACTCATCCCTGGATAAAATGGAAGCTACTGTGTAGAACGATGCTGGTATCTTCATATGATATAATTTTGGTATATGAGCTTTTTTAGATGAGTTATGAGGTAGCTATGGATGATCAGACCTGGTTTGACCCCACCCAGTTGAGGGAGGATGCGGCGACACGCGCCTGGATCTCCCGTGAGTTAGAGGGGCGCTTTGCACCAGATGATGCTGTACTGCGCGATTCGATTGCCCGCGCACATGCTGAGAATGTGCCAGCGATCCAGGTTCTCCCACTACAGGGGAAGATGCTCCACGTACTGGCACTTTCGATAGGGGCACGACGTATTCTGGAGATTGGAGCTCTGGCCGGGTATTCTGGCCTCTGGCTGGCACGCGCCCTTCCAGCCGATGGCAAGCTGATCTCTCTCGAACTTGATCCAAAGCATGCGGAGATTGCACGTCAAACCTTTGCCGCAGCTGGTTTGAGCAAGTGTACAGAAGTCCGTGTCGGCGCAGCCCTTGAGCTGTTGCCAAAGCTAGCAGGTGAAGCACCTTTTGACCTTATTTTTCTTGATGCGGATAAGGCCAGCTATCCACGTTATCTGGAATGGGCCCTCAAATTGAGCCGACCAGGCACGTTGATAGTTGCTGATAATATCGTGCGAGGCGGGCGCGCCTTTCAGAATCCTCCACCCGATGAGCATGCGGCTGGAGCAGCCGAATATACGCGCCTGATTCTGGCAGATCCTCGCCTGGTCAATGCGGCACAGGCCTTTGAGGGTGATGGCAAAGGGATGGATGGCTGGTCCATCTCGCTCGTAAAAGAGCTTTAGCTAGATCTTCTCTAAACGTGCAAAATCCAGGCTGAGACGTTTCTTGCCAAACTTACCTGGAAATTGCACCTCGACAAACTCAGTATTCTGCTCCATCTCGCTTTTCAGGATAATGCCTTCTCCGAAAACGCTATGGCGGACGCGATCGCCCGGTTTAAACTGCTGCTGTCTCGGTTTAGCTGGTTCAGACTTGCTAAAGACATTCTTCTGTGTTGATCTCGGAGGCACAACTGGCGATGAAAAATTAGAGCGTGCAGGGCTCCTGGGCGCATTCCCACTACCAATGACGCGTCCACCTTCATCACCATAAGGATCTTGATTATAATCTTCTTCCCAATTATTCTGCTGTCTGGCCGTGCTCGCTGATGAGCTGCGTGCACTGGTCGTTGAGCTCGAAGTGGTACTACCAGTATTGCGCTGCCTCAAGAGATGCGGAGGGATATCATCCAGGAAGCGAGAGGGCTCAGTATGCTGAGTCTCACCAAAGATTGAACGACGGCGTGCACGAACCAGGTAGAGACGCTGCATAGCTCTGGTAAAACCGACATAGGCCAACCGACGCTCCTCTTCAATATCTTCTGGCTTGTTAAGCGTACGTGAGTGTGGAAGCGAACCTTCATCCATACCAACGATGAAGACAACAGGATACTCCAGTCCCTTGGCCGCATGCAGGGTGATCAACGTCACTGCATCTGTGCTCTCTTCTTGTACGATCGTCCCATCCGCGCTATTCTGCGCTGTATCTGCGCCGCCAACGAGCGCAACATTCTCTAAGAAGAGCTCCAGAGCCACACGCGTCTCAATCTCTGAGTAGTCTTCAGCCACACGCCGAAGCTCAAGGACGTTCCCCCAGCGATCAATATCTTCATCACTTCCTGTCGCTCTTAGCTCGGGACCATAACCACTACGTTCGGCAATACGATCCAAAAGTTCGGGCAGATTCAGCTCTTCAATCGCATGCGTAAGATCTTCAATCAATGAACGGAAGCTCTCCAGCGCGTTCCTGGCTGACTTGCCCAGCGTAGGATGACGCTGAATATGTTCCAGGCTTCCATACAGAGATTGATTCAACTGGCTGGCCCAGAGTTGGAGCTCGCTCATTGTCTTCGGGCCAATTTTTCGATTGGGGACATTGATGATGCGCTGAAGGCTCAGATCCTCATTGGGATTGGAGAGCAGACGCATATAGGCGAGCATATCCTTGATCTCTTTACGCTCATAGAACTTTCGGCTGCCAATGACTTTATAGGGAATGTTCAGGCGTAAAAATTGCTCTTCTAGCGCACGCGTCTGGGCGTTGGTACGATACATTACAGCGACATCGTTGCGGCTCTTGATATCGCCTAAAGCCAGGAGACGGACAATCTCATGTGCGGTATAGAGGCCCTCCTGCTCTTCGTTAAAGGCCTCGTAGAAGATAATCTTCTCTCCACTTCCCTGCTCGGTCCAGAGCTTCTTGTCTTTGCGCAGGCGATTGCGTCGCACTACACCCTGGGCGGCATCGAGAATTGTCTGCGTTGAGCGATAGTTCTGTTCCAGCATAATAATCTGGGTACGTGGAAAATCGCGTTCGAAGCGGACAACATTCTCTGAACTTGCCCCACGCCAGGTATAGATCATCTGGTCATCATCACCAACGACACAGACGTTGCCCAATCCTTCATGATTGTCATCAGTACCAAAACCGAGCAAACGAATTAATTTATATTGCGGCAGATTGCAGTCCTGAAACTCGTCAACATGAACATACTGCCAGCGGCGCTGATAGCGCTTCAGGATCTCAGGCTCACGCCGCCATAACTGTTCCGTGAGCATCAGTAGATCATCAAAATCGACACAGTTATTGCTGCGCAAGAGCTTCTGATAGACCTTATACACACGGGCAGCCACTTCTTCAGTATACTTGGTTGCCTGCTCGGCCATCTGATCGGGACCATACATCTCGTTCTTGGCGCGGGAGATCAGTGACTGCATCAGGACAGGCCGATACTGCTTCTCATCAAGATTTAGCTCTTTGACTGCCTGTTTAATCAGAACACTCTGATCATCGGTATCACAGATAGCGAATGAGCGATTAAGACCATAGGGCATAAGAGCATCGGCTTCTGTGCGCAGGACGCGGGCACAGATGGCATGGAAGGTCCCAATCATCATCTCTTTGGACTCATTGATCCCGACCAATTTTTCCAGGCGTTCGCGCATCTCGCGGGCTGCCTTATTGGTAAAGGTAACGGCCAGAATACGCCAGGGATTAACCTCCTCATGTTTGACGAGATAGGCGATGCGATGTGTAATGACCCGGGTCTTGCCGCTGCCTGGTCCTGCCAGAATGAGCACTGGACCCTGTGTGGTTGTGACGGCCTTACGCTGTGGTTCATTAAGTCCAACTAATAAATCTGTTTGTTCCAACATCACGCGCTTCCTCTCCTCAGAAGGTCTCCTGCAAGCAAAAAAAATACGCCGGGGGCCTGGTTTCTCTGCCCAATTGACAGAGTTCTACATCAATGCACTCGATTTCGTGGCTATTGTACCACAGTTCCCTTCTCTAAAGACGAAAAGAAGGACTTGCTGGTTAATCTAGTAACTGATCTGCATATACTATCACCATATGCTCCGTCTTATGTGATAAGATAATGCAAACGACCGGGCAAAAAGAACCAGTTGGACAGAGGAGAGACAGGACATATGAGCTTTCGCGATCTTCCACTCTTTACTATCCCTGGACAGCACAAAAGAGCTGTGGGTTTTCATAATATTGGCAGTGGTGTGCTTCGCGCCTCCCATACTACCACTATCCGCATGATCGAGTCGCACTATGGTGCCCGTTGCGGACATATCCCTCTCAATGCCTGTGAACACTTTGCGCTGGTAACTGAACACACACTGGCTACAAGCTCCCACATCGCTTACCTCAGCAGGCTTCTGGAGCAGAAAGTCCAGCCCATTACCGGAGTGGAGCTAGCCAGTAATGTACAGGAAGAGCCTCCCCTTATCGTTCCTTATATCAATACACCCGAAACTGAACGCTATATTCAGCAGGATCTAGCAGCTCAATCCTGGGGCCTGCCCTCCTCAATGGTCCATATCCTGAAGAATAAAGCAGATTTTTATCAATTATTAGATGAACTGCAACTGGAGGGCTTTCAAGTCCCTGATTATACAGTGGCAGTGCTGCCTGAGCTCGTACCGGCTACGCTCCGTTTTCTGGCTGGCCTGGAAGATCTGCTCCATGAGGTTGGCATGACAGACTATCCGTCAGGTGTGGTCATACGGGGAGCTGAATCGGATGGCAACTATGGCTGCGTCTTGCTCTCAGAATATCAGCAGAAAATTCTTGCGATCGTTGATGGAGATGGCCTCCATCCCTTTCTCTATCCTGATTGGGCGACGGCTCTCCAGGATGCACAAACGCATCTGGAGCAAACGATTGATCCCTTCAAAGAGCCACGTATTGTTATTAGCCGTATGGTGGACGTGCTGGACTCACCAGGTCTGTCGCTTGTGCTTCATGAACAACAGGTTGCTTCACTGGGCTGGAATGGGCAGTTGCAGCGAGATGGCAGCAAAGCCTGCGCCGGGACCAGCAGCTATGTCGCAGCCACGCCACAACTTGAACGCTGGCAAGCAGAGTATGAGGAACTGACGGCGCTATTTTTAGAAAAGTTACTGCGCTGTACTGCTCAAAGATGCGGGATCGATGTTGCGACGATTACAGGATTGGCAAACCTGGATATTATCTTGCCTGGACCCCAGGAGCAACACCTTCAGAAATTACGTGGGCTGCCTCCGCTCCCTTATCTGGCCGAGTGCAATCCACGCTGGACCAACTATACTGATGCGATTATGACTGTCATTGGAGCACAGCAGCGCCCACAGACTATTAGCAGCATGCAAGCAGTCATTCGTGAAGGGATCTTTACCTACGACAAATATGTCTTGCCAGCCCATTGTGATCCCTACCAATTACGAGACCGGATCGCTGAACGCGATGCGCAACTCAAGCAGCAGGGAACACGCATTATCTGCCGCATGCCCAACAATCCCATGGGTCTGATCCTCGCTGGCAATCTGGTGCAGGCGGAGCAAGAGCTAAGCCGATTGGTGGGGCTATGACCGAACAGGGACGAATCTGTGACGGTCCATACGAAATTATCTTACAAACAGGCTAAGAAGAGGGCTCTCTTCCCATTCCACTCTGTGAGCCCCTCCATGACCAATGGGAAACTTGAAATGGGAAATGATGTTAGGGGGGGCTACCATGGTGGAAGGGGCAATTTAGGCAGGAGACAAGCTACCTGCCCTACTTGTATTGTTATAAATTACTCTATTTATGATATAAAATCATGCCAAGTAGGGAAAGCCGCTTGTCTCTTTCCTCTGCTCCCATTCCACTCTGTGAGCCCCTCCATCGCTTCATGGGAAACTTGAAATGGGAAATGATGTTATGGCGGGGCTCCCATTGCGGAATGGGCAATTTCGGCAGGAGACAAGCTACCTGCCCTACTGCTTTTGCTATATCCTACATAAAAAATATATTATGAAATGTAAAGTAGGGAAAGCCGCTTGTCTCTTTCCTCTGCTCCCATTCCACTCTGTGAGCCCCTCCATGACCAATGGGAAACTTGAAATGGGAAATGATGTTATGGCGGGGCTCCCATTGCGGAATGGGCAATTTCGGCAGGAGACAAGCTACCTGCCCTACTTGTATTATCTGTTTATATCGAAAATATATATTTTCGCACATTGAACTATGTTAAGGAGAGAGGATCGCTTACAATATCAGCATGGCATCGCCAAAGCTAAAGAAGCGATAATGCTCTTTAATGGCCGTCTGATAGGCCTCTTCCATCAGACCTTTGCTCATAAAGGCACTGACGAGGAGAAGCAGAGTTGAGCGTGGCAGATGAAAGTTAGTAATCATCACGTCTACTGCCTTAAAGGTGTAGCCCGGGGTAATAAAAAGACTTGTGCTCCCTTTGTAGGGTTGAATCTCTCCCTCATGTAGGCTGGCAACACTCTCCAGAACGCGCACCGACGTTGTGCCCACGGCAATCACGCGTCCACCTGCACGCTTTGTTTCGTTGATCAATTCGGCAGTCTGAGCGTCGAGCTCGATCTCTTCACTATGCATCTTATGTTCGCTGACATTGTCTACCTCGACGGGCCGGAAAGTATCCAGGCCTACGTGCAGGGTAACAAAGCCTGTGCGAACCCCCTGCTGACGAAGCTGATCCAGTAATTGGGGGGTAAAGTGCAAACCTGCCGTGGGAGCAGCAGCGGAACCACGAATGCGTGCATAGACCGTCTGATAGCGCTCTGGATCTGCCAATCGCTCATGAATATAGGGAGGCAGGGGCATATTCCCAATCTCATCGATGCGATGGCGTACAGCCATAACGCTATAGGGATCATCCTCATTCAATCCCTCGGGAACGGTAAAATGGACAATACGCCCACCTGCCTCCGTCCGCTCTCCAACCTCCGCCAGCAGACGTGGCTGCTCAGGGTCCTCTCCAAAGACGATACGAGCCCCGTCGCGCAATCTGCGACCGGGTCGTACCAGGGTCTCCCAACGATCTTGTCCAAGATCTGGACGCTCGGCCAACAATAACACTTCTACAGCCCCACCCGTCTCGGCCTTCTGACCGAGCAGACGAGCAGGAATGACGCGGCTCTGGTTGGCGATTAAGAGATCGCCGGGACGAAGATAGCTACCGATATCGCGAAAGTGGCGATGCTCCATCTGACCGGTCGAGCGATGGGTTACCAGGAGACGAGAAGAATCGCGCGGCTCCAGGGGAGTCTGCGCAATATATTCGGATGGTAGCTCGTAATCAAAATCACTAATTCTTATCTCATTCATCAGGGTTGTGGTGTCCAGAGTGTGGGCCCATCCGCTTGTGGAGGGACCAGGCCCAGGTGTTGATAAGCCGCTCGCATGGCGATGCGTCCGCGCGGCGTACGTGCAATAAAACCTAGCTGTAATAGATAGGGCTCGTAAACATCTTCGATTGTTTCGGAGTCTTCGCTGGTGCTGGCTGCCAGAGTATCCAATCCAACGGGACCACCATTAAACTTCTGAATGATTGTCAGGAGCATGTGGCGATCGGTCTGATCCAGGCCAATCTCATCGACCTCCATGGCATCGAGGGCTGCCCTGGCAACGTCTCTTGTGATCATACCATCTGCACGCACCTGTGCATAGTCTCGGACACGTTTGAGGAGCCGGTTCACTATACGGGGAGTGCCGCGAGCACGACTGGCTATCTCAGCGATGCCATCGATCTCCGCTGGTACTTTTAGAATGCGGGCAGAGCGGGTCACAATATGTTTGAGTGCGTCAATATCGTAGTATTCCATGCGATAAATAGCCCCAAAACGATCGCGGAGCGGAGCCGTTAAGGAGCCAACACGGGTGGTTGCTCCCACGACGGTAAAGGGTGGCAATGAGAGGCGAAGCGACTTGGCGCTGGGCCCTTTCCCAATCATGACGTCAAGGGCGAAGTCTTCCATCGCTGAGTAGAGCCGCTCTTCGACAGGACGGGCAAGCCGATGAATCTCGTCGATGAACAGCACTTCACCCGGCTGAAGGGCTGTAAGAATCGATGCCAGGTCGCCCGCATGTTCGATGGCAGGACCTGAGGTGGTGCGCAGATTCACGCCCATTTCAGCGGCAATAATATTACAGAGCGTGGTCTTGCCCAGTCCCGGCGGTCCATAGAGCAACACATGATCGATTGATGATTCATTACGGCGGCGAGCAGCCTCTAACAAAATACTAAGATTGTCTTTAATTTTGTCCTGACCAATATATTCGGCCAGACGGCGTGGACGGAGGCTCCCCTCAATAATCTCTTCCTCTTCGCTGATCTTGGGCGAAACGAGGCGATCCCTCATGGCTCACTCCCACATGAAACTAGTGTTCTACAATCTGTGCTTTCATTATATCAGAGTTAAGCCTGAACGTCGAGTGAGCCCTCCGCTTTTTTCGCAGCCAGTCTGTGGGCTGACATTGCAAAAATATTCACATCTGCCTTAGAGCAATGGGCAGAATTTCTTATGAGGGCCGCTGGAAGGTAGCGAGTTTCTGCTCCAATGTCTCATTCTGACCCTTGACGCGATTTTTACGCTTCTCGGCATATGCAAGCAATCTCTGTTTAATTGTGGGATCGCCGATGGCCAGTTCTTTAGCGGCATGAATGGCTGCGTTGACTGCCCCGGCCTCGCCGATTGCCATTACTGCGACGGGGGCTCCTTCGGGCATCTGAACCATTGAGAGGAGGGCATCCACCCCTTTGAGAGGCCCCAGATCACGAGGGACGCCAATGACTGGCAGGTCTGCTCGCAGATCGGCAATATTGCCTGGCAGGTGTGCGGCACCACCAGCACAAGAAATAATCACCTGGACCGATTCAGGCAGGTGATCGATATGTTCGACAACGGTGCGCAGATCACGATGGACGGAGTTGATCTGAACGAGGCAGGAGATACCAAACTCAAAGCGAAGCGTATCAACTGCCTTCATCATCAAAGGAAGATCGGAGTCGCTGCCCATTGTAATCAACACTCTGGCCTCACCTGTGGCCGCCGCACCAATTCCCTCGGGCGAGACCAGAACACCATGTTCCTGTGCTAGAGCTGCAATATGCTGTTCATCTGTTGCCATATCTTTATTTAGATCGAGAGCGCTGCCCTCGCCTCCTTTGCTTGCTGATAGACGGCTGCTGAATCATCCCCAACAACCGTAATATGCCCCATCTTGCGATCAAATTTGCTCTCTCTCTTGCCATAGAGGTGCACAAACACGTGCTCTGGATCATATGTCTGAGACCAGCGAGGCTCGGCAGGACCGTTGTGCGTCCCCAGAATATTCTCCATCACTGCTACTGGATAGAGCATCTCAGTAGAGGTAAGTGGAAGATTGGTAATAGCTCGAAGATGCTGGGTGTACTGCGAAGTTCGACAGGCCTCAATACTATAGTGGCCCGAATTGTGGGGGCGGGGCGCAATCTCGTTCAGCCAGATCTTTCCTGCCTTATCAAGGAAGAACTCAACGCCAAAGATGCCAATCCCATTCAGATGATCGATCGCTTGATGCGCAATAGCCTGGGCCTCCTGCTGTAACTCCAGGGAAACAGGAGCCGGTGCAATGACTGTCAGACAGATATCGCGTTCATGAATCATCTCGACAACTGGATGGACTGCTATCTCGCCACGCTCATTGCGCGCAATCATCAGGCCCAGTTCTTTATCCAGTTCGATACACTTCTCGACATAGAGCTCGCGATCGCCCAGTTTGGCCAGGGCAGCTTCTATATCCTCTGGTCCATTGATACGAGCGTTTCCGCGCCCATCGTAAGCATCCTTCTTGGCCTTGAGCACAAGCGGATAGCCCCACTCCCTGACAGCTAGCTCAATTTCAGCCGCTGAGGCGAGAGAACGATAAGGGGCAACTGGAATCCCATATTGGGAGAGAAATTCTTTTTGCGCAAATTTATTCTGAATAATCGCAAGTAGCTCTGGCGAGGGATAGATCTTTACACCTTCAGCCTGAAGAGTCCGCAGAGCTTCCGTATTAATATGCTCAATCTCATACGTCAAAATATCAGACTGTTCGGCAAGCTGACGTAACGAGGAGAGATCTTTGAGGCTCCCGACAATCTGTTCCGCCACTACTGAGGCTGGACAATCTGGAGTTGGATCAAGAACAGTCACACGGGCATAGCCCATAGCTCTGGCCGCCTCACTAAGCATAAGGCCGAGCTGCCCTCCTCCGATAATACCAATACGGGTTGATGCAATAATTGCAGCTTCTGGATCATTCTGGGTCGTGTTCACTGGAATTGGTTCTCCTTCTATTGCTGGCTACTTCATTGTAACCATGGGCTCCCAGGAGTGTCAATCTTTCTCTTGGGTTCTATACGCTTGCTCACAGAGATGCCTCTTCACGATACCGCAACAGCACTGATTGATTCCAATTGCAGCGTTTTTAACAGTTTTGCGATATGAAAGGGTGAGATCTCAACGTACCTGGAACCTGGAGGTGACAAAACAGGGATGAAAGCGCAACATTCTCCAATCCTGGAGCGAGCTCATCTTGCTCATCTGTATCAACAATGTGCTCCAAAGATATTGGAATACATCTATCGACAGGTATCTTCTTTTGCGGATGCCGAAGATATTCTGACCGATGTCTTTATGGCCTCTCTTGAAAGTACCTTGTTTGCGTCATTAACGGAGCCAGAACAGCAGGCCTGGTTATGGCGGGTAGCCCGCAATAAAGTCATTGACACCTATCGAAAATCACAGAGAGCGCCTCTTTCAATTTTTCGCGAGAATCAGGAGCAGTTTATCGATGAAATAATGCCAGATCCAGAACAGATCAGCATCCAGCAAGAAGAGGAAAATATGCTGGCTCAGTTGATTAAACGCCTGCCGCCACTTCAGCAACGGGTCTTGTATCTAAGATTTGGTGAGAATCTACGCTGTGCTCAGATTGCCAGTCAGATCGGAAAGCGCGAAAGCAGTATTCGTTCGCTTCTTTCACGCGCGCTCGGACTCCTACGTCAGCACTATCACGAACAAGAGAAAGGGGGCAAACAGCATGAAACCGTACGATGATCCGTTTCAGCCCGAGCACATTGAAGAGCAACTTGAATGGCTAGCCAGAAACGCTGATACAGAGGAGCAGCGGAAGAGTGCTCAGCTTATCAAAAAACTTCAAAGCTACTATGAAACACAACAGAAACAGGAGCTCCTGGCTCGAGCATGGAAGCAGATTGACCATCACTATGAAACGATACTTCCAGCCAGTCAGACTACAACGTCAGAAAAGTTTGAAAGGTCCGGTAAATATTCTATGCAAAAAGCAGTCAAAGAAGGTACAACAAAGTCATCTTTTCAGGGTTGGACGACTCTAGCAGCCGTCATTATCCTCGTTTTCCTGGTTGGTAGCATGGCATTTGTGCTCAATCGCGCTGGAATGACCAGAGGTGGAACTGGTTCAGGCGGTGGAACGTTTCCTTGTGCCACAACTACTTCCATAGGAAAATGGCCAACCCCAATACCAACCGGGGGATCAACACCCCTACCAACTGAGGGATCAACCCCAACCCCAATGGCAACTTCGATCCCCTCCAAACCCTGTTCCACGCCAGTTCCAGCGTGTACGCCAGAACAAACGACACCAACGCCAGCACCTTCTACCAGTGACTCATCGGGTTCTATCTCCATCACACCCACGATTGAACCCACAATGCCATCAGTTGCGGTCACACCTAAAGCTAAAAGCACTGCAACTGAAACAGGGATAGACTCTGCCTCTGTGACGGCAACAGTTGGTGCGTCACATGAGCCAACACCAACACCACTGCCAGCATGGGGAGACTGTACATCGTCATCGGAACAGAAATAAGCGAAGAGGAAAAATTGCGGGAGGCCGGCATCTCACACAAATGCGCGGCCTTCATATGCATGGGGTCTTGAAACTGTGTACAGAACTATTCGTGACCAAACACATGTCAGTCATCTTCAGAGATAACTGACGGCAAAACTCATCTCTGACTGAGAAAAGCCACTCCTGGTCCTGGATAAAATTGAGAGTCTGTAACCGCCTCTGGATGATTCCCCCAGTTCACCGAACTTGCGATAACAGAAGTGCCATTATTGAGAACCTGCTCTACAACACCAACGTGACCCCATTGAGACGCCCCCTGCACACCAGCGCTAAGGACGATGATAGAGCCTACCGTTGGATAGCCGGAGACACGCCAGCCGTATTCGACAGCCCGCGCAATCCACTGACCAGCATTAGCATTGGTGTGCCAGGGTACAAATACGCCGTGTATTTGATAATACCTCTGGTTGGCCCACCATGTACATTGTCCATAAGGAAACACATTAGCTCTACTGCCAGCTCGTGCGGCGGCAAGCAGTGCATAGGGTAATACCTGTTCCATGCCGAAGGCCACAACCTGTTTGTGGGCAGCTCTATCGTGCAGAACAACAGTCGACTTAATGAGCTCTGCCGGAGCCGCCTGCTTAAGCAGCAATACCGGGGCTTGCGACTGATTAGGTACGACCAGAAGTGCTTTTTTCGTTTCCTGTGCAGCCTGACTCGCTCTCTCTGTTATTCCCTTTGCATCTACACAGAGAGTAGAATGAAGTGCTAGATAGCGAACGTACAAAGGATGAACTGGTACCGTGATCATCCCTGGATAGTGCGAGAATGCTGCCATCTGCTCCAGGATCTCTGCCCTGGGCAAAAGTGAGGACTGGTCAGTGCTTGAGCAAGTGGTAAGCGGTCGTGCATCGATCTCCTCCACAGGCGCTCTCAGCGGTGTTCCAATGAAACCAAATCCAAAGACTGAAGCTATAAACGTTTTCACTACAAAATTCACTACGTTGTACCGCTGGAAAACTTTCCAGGCTCGTCGTTGTGTTTGCAATGTATCCTCTTTCGAATATACAACTTGCAGACCCCCGCACACGTCCTTTTCTTTGCCTTCTCAAGCACATCCATGGACGTACATTTGCACTATACACAGCAACTATTTATGGTACATATCTATCTAATAATGCTTGCACTTTTATAGCTTCTAAAAGCGTAGCATCTCTGCTATAGAAAGAAACAGAATGGCCTGGACCAGCGAATTTGCTGGTCCAGGCCTGATACTTTAACGCACTCCGTGTCTACTTATAATAACAGGCCTTCACGGTTCCCGGGATAGGATCGGTAAACGTGCTGTTGTTACAGGCAGTGTTGCTGCTTTCCGTCTTATAGATGAACTTTCCGTTGGCTCCATAGGCTACGGAGACGGTTCCCGTAACTGCACAGGTTCCATTCTCGTCAGCACATTTGGTCCAACTGGTTGGTGGAACAGGAGCGACATCGCATGTCTTCTTCGTCCCCTTGATGGGATCACCAAAGGCACCATTGTTACATTTAATGCTATTCGTCGCCGTCTGGTAATTGTAGTGCCCATTGGCTCCATAGCGGACCACCTGTGTACCACTAAAGGTGCAGGTGCCCCCTTCCTTGGCACACGCGGTCCAGTCCGTTGGAACAGGTGTTGGACTTGGTGTTGCTGTCGGACTTGGTGTCGCCGTTGGGCTTGGCGTTGGCGTTGGACTTGGTGTCGCTGTCGGACTTGGTGTCGGCGTCGGGGTTGGAGTACCATTTGAAGCCGTCACACAGACAGGCTGCGAATTGGCACTCTCGCCTACGTTATTGATCGCAGAGACAACATAGCAGTACTGTGTTCCACTCGTCAGATCATAGTCTGTCAGATTGTCGGTCGAAAGATTGACAATCGTCGTAAATGGACCGCTCTGTGATGAACCACGTTTGACGTTGTAGAGCTCTGCAAACCCGGCCAATTGCCATGCAACGGGTGACCAGTTCAGCGAGACCGTTCCATCCGTATTGGCGACAGCCTGAAGATTGGTTGGACTATCAGGTACCGCCTCGGTTGGTGTCAGTGTAATCACGGCAGAGTCAACACTTTCGCCTGCGCTGTTCACAGCGGAGACGACATAGTAGTAGGTCGTGCCCTTCGCCAGACTGGTATCGTAGTAGACGGTCCCATACTGCGAGTGAACCTTATTGAAAGGTCCCGTGGCAGAAGAGCTCTGCTTGATATTGTAGCTGACGGCATGCGGAACGGCGGGCCAGCTGATCCGAACTTCGCCGCCACCTCCCAGGAAGGGAGCATCATTTCCACCAGCCTGTCCGACGACTCCCGTTGGCTGAGCTGGTGCTACTGCTGGCGTGGGCACGATCCGATACTGCGGAGAGAGGGCGCTCTCACCAGCAGCGTTCAGAGCGGAGACCACATAGTAGTAAATGGTATCATTGCTCACGGTGGTATCGGTATAGCTCGTTGTATTCGATGTCCCGATCTGGGTGTAGGGTCCACCACTGGTCGTGCTGCGTTTGATACTGTAACTGGTTGCCGTCGTGACATTCTCCCAGTTCAGAGCTACCGAGCCATCGCTGACGCTTGAGCGCACGTTGATCGGAGCCGAGGGAACGATGGCCGAACCACCGCCACTGGTCAGGGTCACGACGATACCAGCGGTCGAAAGAGCGTTCTGTCCATCGCTGGATGAGGCTGCAGTACTATTCAAAAACAGGGTGTGTAGTCCGGGTGTGAGCGTCACCGAGACACTCGTAGAATCGCCAGCAGTTCCCTGAGGAAGCTGAACCGTTCCCAGTGAGCTGTTGTCAACAAGAACTTGAAGGGTTGAGGTGGCCGTGCTGGCGGTTCCATTCACTTTAATTGAATAGGTGCCTGCCGCAGGAGCACGCAGCAGATACTCTTCGCTGCTATTGGTATTCCAACCAATACTCACTGATGAACCTGGAGCGACCAGATTATTGTCTCCAGTGATGTGCTGGCTGGGATCGATCGCGACACTATCACTAACGCTCCAGGGCAGAACAAAGCCATCGGTCAACGCTGGTCGCGCCTGGCCTTGTAAGTTCAAGACACCCTGGTACTTCCCATAGTTGAGGTTGTTATAGTTCTCAAAGGTATACCAGTCACCATAATCGCCTGGACGCCCCGGCCCAACAGAAAAGAAGTTGACGGCATCGCCACCAATCGCGAAGTAATTCTCCTGATAGTAGCGCGGAATAAAGTCTGCAAAGCGAGGGCTGCGAGTGGCATTCCCCTGAATACCTGCATTGAGCGATGGGCCCGACTCATAGCCAACCTGATGAATCCCCAGATAGCTGGCGGCAGTCTGCCAGGCGATAAAGGAGAGGCGGCGCTGGCCGGCGGAGGTATAGAAGGTATCGATGATGTTATTCACAGCATTAGGATCAGCGGGATCAGCAAAGGGCGCTCGTCCACCCTCTTTCTCAACGCTCCCATCGGTGTAAAGAGGCTCGCCTGAATCTACATAAGGAGCCTCACCAATACCATAAATGGTGTTTTTCGTGGGCTGATTCAGCTGACCTTCAGCCCAGAGCAGAGCCGACTGGACATCCAATGCATGCCCATACTGCCACAGCACTACCGGACGAATGGTATCTGGCAGCGAGTTTGCCCCATAGACACCGGCAAAGTCATTGGCTATCTGGAAGGTCCGCTTGGCCTCCCACTGCAGAGCACTAATGCCCTGGCTCGATGAGATCCCATTGGTATACCAGCACTGGGTGAACTGACAGTTCCAGTCCTCATTGCCCAGTTCGATATAGAGATGCAGGCTGGGATCCAATCCTGGATAGGTCACCCCACCGACGGTATCGCCATTCTTAAACAGGTTGGCCAGACTGGTGAAGTAGCTATCATCCGCCGTCACCGGCAAGTTGATCCAGGGATCTGCATGCAACTGATTGCTCATCTGGATGATGTATTCCCAGGGCACCCCAAAGCCACGAACCGCTCCAGTATTTTTGGAAGGCAGATTCCAATAGCTATCGGTAGGCAACGAACGATCCGACCACTGAGGCGCGACATACGCAGTCCCATTGAAGATGTTGTAGCCAGTTGTGCCCGTATCAAATGTGCGTAAGGTTGATGGATGGACGGCGGCCAACGCATTGACCGAGCGATCAGTGAAAACTTTGGTCGTACTGGCATCATAGCCGGGACGGAACAGATGCACATTCGTGACGCCATCGCCAGCGGTATCACCAGGCATGCGCTGAGTCTGTGTGAAGTTGATCGAGAGCAACCAGCGATTCTTGGGGACCACGATATCAGCCGTGGTGGTATTGCTATTGCTATCATAGACCACGTTCTGGATGCTCAGGGAGTCAGACGCATCCACATCCGTGCCAATCGAGAGAGTCGCTTTGCCATTGAAGGAGAGATGATAGGTGCCACTATCATCGTAGGGTGTCCCATCAAAGTCTGGTCCCGACCAGGGCTTATTGCGTCGATCATCGGCAAAGATGGATTCAAAATCCTGCTGAGGCCAGCCATTCACATCATAGGTAATATCCGTGGTCGCCGTTGAGATCTTCTGAAAGCGTGGGCCCCCTTTGATCATATCGACCCACTCAAAGCCAAATTCGGCTCCTAAGGGGACAGGATTGGTGGCTGCGGCAGCTGACTTTTTCGCTGCCTGAGCTTTCGCCGTCTGCTGACCGGTGGGAACCACTGCCAGAAATCCTACCACAAAGGGCAACACACAAAGAACCGAGATCAGTGAGTACAGAGTGCGACTACGCAGTCGCTTGACAGGCTGCTGGCCCGGTGCGATCTCCAGGCCGAGCGGAAGGCGACGAGTATCATCCATGACAAGGTCTCCTCATAACATGAGATTTGTACAACATAGAACACGCTCGTGCATTCGCAACGTTGAATGCACGCTCTTTTCGATAAGCGGTCAACCGGAAGACAGACAGAAGGCTTCCATTCGCGGGTGCTGGCCACTCAATTTCTTGAGCGCGACACCACTTGCATGGATCTCCTCTGAAAAGAAAGTTTCCTATCCCAGGATAGTATGAGATGCTCCTTTCATTCGTATTGGAAGCAGCAAAACTCCCTGATCTAGTCCATACTATCTATATCTATACAACTGCCTCTATTCAAAAAAGGCATGAGCACTCATACTGTCATTCACATGTCCAGCGTAAATAGCACAATGACAGCAGAAAGAAAGGCAGTGTGTACGCACGTGAAAGTACCAGCGGTACTGAGTAAAGAAGGTAGGGTGACGACTCTTTACAACATTGTATTCTGTCTATAGGTGTAATACTTCTCTGTATTTTTAGTAATGAGGATTCATATTTGAATTATATTGGATTATACTAGATTATATACTATACAACACTATCTCTTCGAATATGGTAGTATGGCCAGAAGCCTGTTAAAGATTTCTTCAACTTTTTACAAACTGGCTTTCACAATACCCTGGATACAGGTCTCTTGACAAATATGAACGATAGTGCATCTATACAGTACAATGCTCTATCAATATCGGTGCTTCAAAGCATTTTTTCTTCTGCAAATACAAACGATGTTAAGTTTCATCTGCAATTATGCTTCAAAACATCACTATCAAAAAGATCACTAGCTATATACTAAAGTATAAAGGTTCATTTTGTCAAGTCTACGCTCATGGCGGAATGCAATTGAAAATCTTGCTCATATCCAGATATATGCTAAAGAAGCTTCTTCCTCTGTTCCACCTCAACTATCGTCACTCCTTCATGGCTCAGCTTGAACATTGATTATGGTGAGGCTGCCATTGTGGAATGGGACATTTCGGCAGGAGACAAGCTACCTGCCCTACTTGTCTTATCATATCCTAATCTTTTTCACATATAAAAACACGTCAAGTAGGGAAAGTAGCTTGTCTCTTTCCTCTGTTGCCACTCCGCTCTATGAGCCCCGCCATAGCTCAACGTGAAACGGCAAACGGGAAATGATGCTATGGAGGGGCTCACATTGTGGCATGGGACGTTTCGGCAGGAGACAAGCTACCTGCCCTACTTGTCTTATCATATCCTAATCTTTTTCACATATAAAAACACGTCAAGTAGGGAAAGTCGCTTGTCTCTTTCCTCTCTTCCCACTCCGCTGTGTGAGCTCCTCCATAGTTCAATGAGAAACTGGAAACGTGAACAAAATCTATAGAGGATAGAATGAGGCCCGGGTCAGGAACTTCCCTGATCCGGGCCTCGCTATGGGTCTACTTATAATAACAGGCCTTCACCGTTCCCACGATAGGATCGGTAAACGTGCTGTTGTTACAGGCAGTATTGCTACTTTCCGTCTTATAGATGAACTTTCCGCTGGCTCCATAGGCTACGGTGACGGTTCCCGTGACTGCACAGGTTCCATTCTCGTCAGCACATTTGGTCCAACTGGTTGGAGGTACAGGGGCAACGGAGCAGGATTTAAATGTGCCGACAATGGGATCACCAAAGACGGTATTGTTGCAACCAATGCTCCCCGTCGCTGTCTGATAATAGTAGTGCCCATTGGCTCCATAGCGGACCACCTGCGTGCCACTAAAAGTGCAGGTGCCCCCCTCATTGGCACACGTTGTCCAGCCCGTTGGGACAGGTGTTGGACTTGGTGTCGCCGTTGGGCTTGGCGTTGGCGTTGGACTTGGGGTCGCTGTCGGACTTGGTGTCGGCGTCGGGGTTGGGGTCCCATTGCCTGAAGCCGTCACACAGACAGGCTGTGAATTGGCACTCTCGCCTGAGTTATTGATTGCAGAGACAACATAGCAGTACTGCGTTCCACTCGTCAGACCATAGTCTGTCAGATTGTCGGTCGAAAGATTGACAATCGTCGTAAACGGACCGCTCTGTGATGAACCACGTTTGACGTTGTAGAGCTCTGCAAAACCTGCCAATTGCCATGCAACGGGTGACCAGTTCAACGAGACCGTTCCATCCGTATTGGCTACAGCCTGAAGATTGGTTGGACTTGCAGGCACCGTCTCGGTTGGTGTCAGTGTAATCACAGCAGAATCAACACTTTCACCCGCGCTGTTCACAGCGGAGACGACATAGTAGTAGGTTGTGCCCTTCGCCAGGCTGGTATCGTAGTAGACGGTCCCATACTGCGAGTGAACCTTATTGAAAGGTCCTGTGGCAGAAGAGCTCTGCTTGATGTTGTAGCTGACGGCATGCGGAACGGCGGGCCAGCTGATCCGAACTTCGCCGCCACCTCCCAGGAAGGGAGCATCATTTCCACCAGCCTGTCCGACGACTCCCGTTGGCTGAGCTGGAGCTACCGCTGGTGTGGGCACGATCCGATACTGCGGAGAGAGGGCGCTCTCACCAGCAGCGTTCAGAGCGGAGACTACATAGTAGTAAATGGTATCATTGCTCACGGTGGTATCGGTATAGCTCGTTGTATTCGATGTCCCGATCTGGGTGTAGGGTCCACCACTGGTCGTGCTGCGTTTGATACTGTAACTGGTTGCCGTCGTGACACTCTCCCAGTTCAGAGCTACCGAGCTATCGCTGACGCTTGAGCGCACGTTGATCGGAGCCGAGGGCACGATGGCCGAACCACCACCACTGGTCAGGGTCACGACGATACCAGCGGTCGAAAGAGCGTTCTGTCCATCGCTAGATGAGGCTGCAGTACTATTCAACAACAGCGTGTGCAGTCCGGGTGTGAGCGTCACCGAGACACTCGTGGAATCTCCGGCCGTTCCCTGAGGAAGCTGGACTGTCCCCAGTGAGCTGTTGTCAACAAGAACTTGGAGGGTTGAGGTGGCCGTGCTGGCGGTTCCATTCACTTTAATTGCATAGGTGCCTGCCGCAGGAGCGCGCAGCAGATATTCTTCGCTGCTATTGGTATTCCAACCAATACTCACTGATGAGCCTGGAGCGACCAGATTATTGTCTCCAGTGATGTGCTGGCTGGGATCGATCGCGACACTACCACTGACGTTCCAGGGCAGAACAAAGCCATCAGTCAACGCTGGTCGCGCCTGGCCTTGTAAGTTCAAGACACCCTGGTACTTCCCATAGTTGAGGTTGTTATAGTCCTCAAAGGTATACCAGTCACCATAATCACCTGGACGCCCACGCCCAACAGCAAAGAAGTTGACGGCATCGCCACCAATCGCGAAGTAATTCTCCTGATAGTAGCGCGGAATAAAGTCTGCAAAGCGGGGGCTGCGAGTGGCATTCCCCTGAATACCTGCATTCAGCGATGGGCCCGACTCATAACCAACCTGATGAATCCCCAGATAGCTGGCAGCGGTCTGCCAGGCGATAAAGGAGAGACGGCGCTGGCCGGCGGAAGTGTAGAAGGTATCGATGATGTTATTCACAGCATTGGGATCAGCGGGATCAGCAAAGGGCGCTCGTCCACCCTCTTTCTCAACGCTCCCGTCGGTGTAAAGAGGCTCGCCTGAATCTACATAAGGAGCCTCACCAATGCCATAAATGGTGTTTTTCGTGGGCTGATTCAGCTGACCTTCAGCCCAGAGCAGGGCTGACTGGACATCCAATGCATGCCCATACTGCCACAGCACCACTGGACGAATGGTATTTGGTAGTGAACCAGAACCAAACACGCTGGCAAAGTCATTGGCGATCTGGAAGGTCCGCTTGGCCTCCCATTGGAGACCCGTAATTCCCTGGTTCGAAGAGATCCCATTGGTATACCAGCACTGGGTGAACTGACAGTTCCAGTTCTCATTGCCCAGTTCGATATAGAGATGCAGGCTGGGATCCAGTCCTGGATAGGTCACCCCACCAACGGTATCACCATTCTTGAACAGGTTCGCCAGACTGGTAAAGTAGCTATCATCCGCCGTCACCGGCAGGTTGATCCAGGGATCTGCATGCAACTGATTGCTCATCTGGATGATGTATTCCCAGGGCACCCCAAAGCCACGAACCGCTCCAGTATTTTTGGAAGGCAGATTCCAATAGCTATCAGTAGGCAACGAACGATCCGACCACTGAGGCGCGACATACGCAGTCCCATTGAAGATGTTGTAGCCGGTTGTCCCCGTATCAAATGTGCGTAAGGTTGATGGATGGACGGCAGCCAACGCATTGACCGAGCGATCCGTCAAGAGTTTGGTCGTGCTGGCATCATAGCCGGGACGGAACAGATGCACATTCGTGACGCCATCGCCAGCGGTATCACCAGGCATGCGCTGAGTCTGGGTGAAGTTGATCGATTGCAGCCAGCGATTCTTGGGAACCACGATATCAGCTGTGGTGGTATTGCTGTTGCTATCATAGACCACATTCTGGATGCTCAGGGAGTCAGGCGCATCCACATCAGTGCCAATAGACAGGGTCGCTTTACCATTGAAGGAGAGATGATAGGTGCCACTATCATCGTAGGGTGTCCCATCAAAGTCTGGTCCCGACCAGGGCTTATTGCGTCGATCATCGATAAAGATGGATTCAAAATCCTGCTGAGGCCAGCCATTCACATCATAGGTAATATCCGTGGTCGCCGTTGAGATCTTCTGAAAGCGAGGGCCCCCTTTGACCATATCGACCCACTCAAAGCCAAATTCGGCTCCTAAGGGGACAGGATTGGTGACTGCGGCAGCTGACTTTTTCGCTGCCTGAGCTTTCGCCGTCTGCTGACCGGTGGGAACCACTGCCAGAAATCCTACCACAAAGGGCAACACACAAAGAACCGAGATCAGTGAGTACAGAGTGCGACTACGCAGTCGCTTGACAGGCTGCTGGCCCGGTGCGATCTCCAGGCCGAGCGGAAGGCGACGAGTATCATCCATGACAAAGTCTCCTCATAACGCGAGAATTGTACAACACAGAACATGCCCGTGCATTCGCAACGTTGAATGCACGCTCTTTTCGATAAGCGGTCAACCGGAAGACAGACAGAAGGCTTCCATTCGCGGGTGCTGGCCACTCAATTTCTTGAGCGCGACACCACTTCGCATGAATCTCCTCTGAAAAAGAAGGGTTTATGCAGAGTGGCGAACCCCTGTCATAAATAGGATGAGATGCTCCCTCCTTTCATCCTTATTGGAAGCAGTGAAACTCCCTGATCTATTCCATACTATCCATATCTATACAACTGCCCCATACTCGAAAAGAGCATGAGCACTTATACTGTCATCCACATGTCCAACGTAGATCGTGTAATGACAGCAGAAAGGCAGTGTGTATGCACGTGAAAGGACCAGATGTACGAGTAAAGAAAGTAGAGTTACGACTTGTTACAACATTGTATGCTGTCTATAGGTGTAATACTTCTCTGTATTTTTAGTAATGAGGATTACTATTCGGGCTATATTATCTGTAATACTTTCTCATCTGGAGAGAGTATTTTTAGAAGCCCGTTTAAGGTTTTCTTATAAATAAGGGATGATCGTGAGTGCATCAATGCATTACAATGCTAATGCTTCAAAGCTTCTTTTCTTCTACGAAAGGAAACGACACGATGCCGTAACTTCAATTATTCTTCAAAATATCACTAGCTATATACTAAAGTATATAGGTTCATTTTGTCAAGTCTGCGTTCAGGGCCAAATGCAATTGAAAATCTCGCTCATACCCAGATGTATGCTGAAGAGGCTCCTTCCTCTGTTCGGGTTCTGTGATATGAGCCCCTCCATCGCTCAATGGGAAATTGGAAATGGGACAGAAGCTATGGTGAGGTTCACATCGCGGAATGGGACGTTTCGGCAGGAGACAAGCTACCTGCCCTACTTTTCTTGTCATATCCTAAGCTTTTTCGCATATAAAAACACGTCAAGTAGGGAAAGTTGCTTGTCTCTTTCCTCTCTTCCCACTCCGCTGTGTGAGCCCCACCATGGCTCAACGTGAAACGGCAAACGGGAAAGGATGCTATGGAGGGGCTCACATTGTGGCATGGGACGTTTCGGCAGGAGACAAGCTACCTGCCCTACTTTTCTTGTCATATCCTAAGCTTTTTCGCATATAAAAACACGTCAAGTAGGGAAAGTTGCTTGTCTCTTTCCTCTGTTGCCACTCCGCTGTGTGAGCCCCACCATGGCTCAACGTGAAACGGCAAACGGGAAAGGATGCTATGGAGGGGCTCACATTGTGGCATGGGACATTTCGGCAGGAGACAAGCTACCTGCCCTACTTTTCTTGTCATATCCTAATCTTTTTCACATATAAAAACACGTCAAGTATGGAAGGTCGCTTGTCTCTTTCCTCTGTTGCCACTCCGCTGTGTGAGCCCCGCCATGGCTCAACGTGAAATGGCAAACGGGAAAGGATGCTATGGAGGGGCTCACATTGTGGCATGGGACATTTCGGCAGGAGACAAGCTACCTGCCCTACTTTTCTTGTCATATCATGCTCTATTTCAGACATTAATCAATGTAATCGCTTATATACGAGGGTGAATACGGCGGGTTGAGGTTCGAATCATGAGATGTGAGCGAAGAGAAGAATGAAGAGATGTTGGATGTCCCTGCATCATCGCCAATAAAAGACGTGCAGCTTCCTGCCCCATCTCCTCAAGCGGAGGAGCCAGAGTCGTCAGACCAGATCGATCGGCACGTGGAATATTATCAAACCCAATTAATCCAAAGTCTCTCCCTGCACTCAGACCCACCTCTTGAGCGGCTGTGAGCCAACCAAGAGCAGCCCAATCGTTTGGAGCAATAAACCCTGCCTGAGAAGGCTTTTTATTCGCCATAAAGAAGTGTTTGCCTGCAGCATATCCTTCCGCATAAGGATTCCAGGAATCGGCTGATTGAGACTGTACCAGCGTCTCAAACGCCAGCTTATCCATTTGAACAAGTTGGAGCTCACTTTCTGAACGACCGGCATCGCGCAGGGCCGCTTTTACGCCACGGAGACGCTCTTTGCTCCACCACCAATCGATAATATCAAGATAGTAAATAGGATCATAGCCCTCTGCCAACAGATGTTGAACAGCACTGTATCCTGCGTAGGCATGATCATAGATCACATAGGGCAAAGGTGTAATCAATGGCTCCCAGGAAAAGAGCACGACTGGAATCTCCTGAATGTCTATCGTCGAGAGCACTATAGATGTGACATTCTGGACATCTAAAATATTCGAGATCGCAATAGCAGTTGCCCCTTGTTCAATTGCTAATAGCAGAGCCTCTTTGAGCGTGAAAACAGAGTGAAGATCAATGCCCTCAAAGCGACTGATCGAGATACTGCGACCGCCTATGCGTGACCAGGACCGCTGGAGGGAGGTAAGGATAAGCGTCATCCAATCCTGTCCGGTTTCGGGATTCGGATGAGGCGAGAGGGTAGGCGAAGCTGGCATATCGCCATCAATAAGAGCTACAGTCAGAGCCTTCGTTTTTGCCGACCGCCCTACCAGATGTTCATGATTATGCGAGATCTCAGGCACTGGCAGTTCTTGAACACTCTGCTTCTGTACAGATGACTGTGGAAGTGCGTGTACAAAGGTTCCTCGTCCATTGATCGAGTGTAGGACTCCCTCCGCCAACAGGATATTGATGGCTCGCTCGATGGTCAAAGGCGCAACCTGATATTCACTTGCCAGCTTTGGGCGGCTTGGAAGAGCACTATTTATCGCCCACTTTCCATCCAGAATCTTCTCTCGAAGATCCTGAGCAATGCGTTCATACATTGTCACGCCCTGCAAACGCTGGTTATTCCTGGTCATCTTTTCCTATTTCTTATCTCTTCTTTATTTGTAGGTTGGTCAATTCCAGGCTTGAAGAAGACAGGAAGTTATAACCATGTCTTCTTCCCAATCACTAAGGCTGGACTGCTTAGATTAGCTAGGAGCTTTACACCTTTACTCATGAAAGATGCATATCTCTATACTAGAGTATAAAGGTGTAGTTTGTCAATACTTAACCCTTCGAACCAGGATATGGAGAGAGGAAAGTAAAAACGAGGGATATGCAAATTGTATTTGCACATCCCTCGGAGAAATCATCACGGTCGTTCGCTTGTTAGTTCGTAGGAGTCACGGCACCATACGAGGTTCCAAAGCGAATTTCATCGATGGAGCTCTGGCCAGAGCCATTGCCACCATAGTACGCGACACTCTGGAACGCAATGTTCGTCGTAGTCGTCGTTTGAGCGCTGGCACTGCCTGGAGCATTTCCACCTAATGAGCTGGGATTGACATAGAGGTTCAATGCGTTGGTCGACGCGAAATCAATCCGCAACACGAGAAGCGCTGTCTGTCCGACCTGGACGGGAGTGGTCGTTTGATAGACGGTTCCACCCACTTTCAGGCTCCAATACCGCGTCCCACCAGAATTCGAGCTTCCTCCAAAGTAACCAATGGCTACATCAGAGCTCGCCTGTCCAGAATTCCAGTTGATCGAGTTATTGTGCAGGTTAAGGGAGGCCTCATCATCGGAATTGGCATCCTTGCGGAGCAAGGCGCTAACCCAGAGCGTCTGTCCCGACTGGCCAACCTTGCCATTGCTCAGGTAAGCGCTAAAGGGGCTACTACCACTGACATCCAGACTCCGTCCAGCCGTCAGGTAGCCTGAGCCACCAGTCCCATAATTGCCCGAGGTCTGAAGGGTGCTGTAGGTCAGGGCAGAGGAGGTACTGACAGCGTAGCCAGGAACAGAGGTATCTGCATTCTGAACCGACCATGCGCCAGCCCAGCCCGTTCCAGAGGTCTGACCATTAAGTGCGCCAGCTGATCCACTAAAGGGATCAGAAGCGATCAATGAGCCTGACGGGATCGGCGTCGATGTTGGCGTCGACGTTGGGGTTGGTGTAGGTGTCGATGTTGGCGTTGGTGTCGGCGTCCCATTCCCTGAGGCTGTCACACAGGCCGCTTGCGAGTTTCCGCTCTCACCCTTGCTGTTCACCGCAGAAACGACATAGCAGTACTGGTTACCGCTCGTCAGATCATAATCAATCACATTATCGGTCGAAAGATTGATAATCGTCGTGAACGGACCATTCTGTGATGAGCCGCGTTTGAGATTGTAAAGCTCATTGAAGCCAGCTTCCTGCCACTGGGACGGAGACCATTTCAGCGAGACTGTGCCATTCCCATTATCGGTTGCCTGGAGATTCGTGGGGCTATCGGGCGTTGTTTCCGTTGGTGTCAGGGTGATCACCGACGAATCGCTACTTTCACCATTGCCATTGACAGCTGAGACGACGTAGTAGTACGTGGTATTCAGAGCCAGGCTGGTATCATAGTAGATGTTATCGTACTGTGAATGAATCTTGGTGAAAGGACCTGTAGCAGAAGAGCTCCGCTTGATATTGTAGCTTACGGCATGAGGAACCGTAGGCCAGCTGATACGAACCTCACCACCACCACCCAGGAAGGGAGCATCAGAGCCGCCCGCTGCCCCTGTCACGCCCGTTGGCTGAGCTGGAGCTCCGGCTGGCGTTGGGACAATGCGATACTGTGGCGACAGGGCACTCTCACCAGCAGTATTTGAAGCTGTGACGACGTAGTAGTAGATGGTATCGTTGGTAAGGCCAGTATCGGTAAAGCTATTGGTAGATGAGGTGCCAACCTGGGTGTATGGTCCACCACTGGTCGTGCTGCGTTTAATCGTATAGCTGGTAGCCGTTGTGACATTCTCCCAGTTCAGTGCCACCGAGCCATCACCACTCGTTGAGCGGACATTGATCGGAGCCGATGGTACAATGGCCGAACCGCCACCACTGGTCAGAGTGACAACGATACCATTTGTCGAGAAGGTACTCTGACCATCGCTGGATGAGGCTGCATTGCTATTCAGCAACAGCGTATGCAATCCAGACGTCAGGGTGACTGAGACGCTCGACGAATCACCAGCTGTTCCCTGAGGCAGTTGAACCGTTCCCAGTGAATTGTGGTCAACAGAGATCTGGACGCTAGAAGTAGCGGTGCTGGCGGTTCCATTCAGCTTCACTGAATAGGTACCCGAGGAAGGAACGCGCAACAGATACTCCTGACTGCCATCTGTATTCCAGCCAATACTAATGGTCGTCCCTGGAGCTACCAGATGATTATCACCGGTGATATGCTGACTTGGATCGATGGAGACGCTTGTATTGACGCTCCATGGCAGAACAAAGCCATCGGTCAATGCAGGTCGATCCTGCCCTTGCAGAGCCAGAAGACCCTGGTATTTCCCGTAATTGAGGTTGTTATAGTTCTCAAAGGTATACCAGTCGCCATAGTTTCCAGGGCTACCCTGTCCAAAGGCGAAGAAGTTGACAGCATCGCCACCAGTCGCAAAGTAATCTTCCTGGAAGTAGCGCTGAATAAAATCAGAGAGCCGAGGGCTGCGAGTGGCGTCTCCTTGAATACCAGCATTCAGCGATGGACCGGCCTCATAGCCAACCTGGTGGACGCCCAGATAACTGGCGGCGGTCTGCCAGGCGATAAAGGAGAGTCGGCGCTGACCCGCGGAGGTATAGAGGGTATCGATAATATTATTCACAGCATTGGGATCAGCTGGATCAGGGAAAGCGGCTCGTCCACCCTCTTTCTCAGAGCCATCCGTAGAGATAGGCTCGCCCGAATCCACATAGGGTGCTTCACCAATACCATAGATCGTATCTTTGGAGAGTTGATTCAACTGTCCCTCGCTCCAGAGCAGGGCCGACTGTACGTCAAGGGCGTGTCCATACTGCCACATGACCACTGGACGGACGGTATTTGGGAGTGAACCAGAACCAAACACACCAGCAAAATCATTGGCAATCTGGAACGTGCGTTTGGCTTCCCACTGCAATGCAGAGATACCCTGATTAGAAGCGATACCATTGGCATACCAGCACTGGGTAAAGTCACCACAGTTCCAGTTCTCATTGCCCAGCTCAATATACACATGCAGGCTGGGATCAAGTCCTGGATAGTTGACACCACCAACGGTATCACCATTTTTGAACAGGTTCGCCAGACTGGTAAAGTAGCTATCATCCGCCGTCACAGG
This sequence comes from Tengunoibacter tsumagoiensis, assembly GCF_003967535.1. GTDB lineage: Bacteria > Chloroflexota > Ktedonobacteria > Ktedonobacterales > Ktedonobacteraceae > Tengunoibacter > Tengunoibacter tsumagoiensis. The sequence goes on from NZ_BIFR01000001.1 coordinate 573,238, forward strand.
CAGGTTGATCCAGGGATCAGCATGCAATTGATTGCTCAATTGGATGACGTATTCCCAGGGCACGCCAAAGCCGCGAATTGCCCCAGTGTTTCTGGAAGGCAGGTTCCAGTACCCATCGGTAGGCAACGAGCGATCCGACCATTGGGGGGCAACATAATTGGTACCATTGAAGATGTTATAGTTGGTTGTCCCGGTGTCAAAGGTACGAAGTGTTGTTGGGTGCAGCGCACTCAGCGCATTGACAAAGCGATCAGTGAAGATCTGCGTGCTTGAGGCCGAATAGCCCGGACGGTAGAGGTGCATATTCGTCAGGCCATTACCGGCTGCATCACTGGCTTGCCGTTTTGTCTGAGTAAAGTTGATCGATTGCAGCCAGCGATTCTTTGGGACCACGATATCAGCCGTGGTGGTGTTGCTGTTGCTATCATAGACCACATTCTGAATGCTGAGGGAATCAGACGCATCGACATCAGGGCCGATGGACAGGGTGGCCTGACCTGTGAAGGAGAGATGATAGGTACCACTATCATCGCGTGGATTTGCGTTAAAATCCGGACCAGACCAGGGCTTGTTGCGTCGATCATCCTGGAAGATGTACTCAAAGTCCTGCTGGGGCCAGCCATTGTTATCATAGGTGATATCAGTGGTGGCTGTCGAAATCTTCTGGAAGCGGACTCCGCCCTTCACCAGATCGACCCACTCAAAACCATATTCTTCACCCAGAGGAATTGGATTGGCTGACGCAGCTTTTACGACATGCTGTGGAAATTGCACGAGGGCAAAGACCCCGGCGAAGAAAGGGAAAATACATAACAATGAGATAAGAGAGTAAAATTTGCGACTTCGTAGTCGCCTGACAACGGTGTTCTGTTGCGCTTCCGGTGCGATCTCCGGAAAGCGACGAGCATCATCCATGATATGTCTCCTCATATGACACACGTATGTGCCACGAATGGTACTACTCATAGTGAAATCAATGGGACCTTGACCATGCAATCAGTACATTGAATGCCTGGCCGATATGAATATTGGATGACAGGATTGTTGCATGACCATACGTAAGGACGACCTTTCTCTCCTTTCCACAATGTGCGTCCTCTTTACTAAAGTGTTGGGAAGCATACTACCTGTTGTTCCAGTATCTATACAAACTGCTGAGAATTGAGCACAACATTATGCTTAAACCTCGTACTGTCATTCGTATGTCCTTCCTGGTCATCGTAATAACAGCCAGAGTGTAAAACTCAAAGTAGGGAGTTGAGAGCATAGGGATTTAGATGTTTGAAATCACTGCTGAAATCACTGCTAAGGTAGAAATTTTTTGGTAGAAATATTCTTTTCATGTGGATAGAGCGCATACTTCTTTGTATAACTCCAGATATGTGGATGGATATAGTTCATTATTAGTTATGAATTAGTTATGAATATGAAAAAAGGATGCCCTTCACAGCATCACCAGTCAGACATACACAACTTCTCATCTCTGAGAAGGGAAAAAGTTACGAATTAAATCAAGCCATTGATTTACAGGGTATTACCCAATCTTATGAAGCCGCCCTTTTTATCAATACATTTCTATTTGTTTGCTTCATTAGCTATATACTAAAGTATAAAGCTTGACTTTGTCAAGTCCACTACCCAGATAGCTCAATATCATGAACAGGTTTGTTATTCACCACTGGAATGCATTGATTTACTGAGTAAAGGCCTTGACAATATCACATTGTACACGTTACACTGCTATAGAGCAAGTGCTATAGAGCAGTTGTCAATCGTTCACTGTATGAAAAGTTTTTGAACACCTTCAATGCTGAGGGGAAGGACAGAGAAGTTATTGGCAGTGTTTCGGATCAGATAACCTTATGCTACCTGCCACACTGCGCCATCTACATTCTATGGCAACTCTCTCAATCCTCAATGCGCCTGTAAAGGGTCCTCGTCCTCCATTATCATCAGTTTTATGTAGCAAACACTAAACGCTGGAGATTGACCTTGAAGTGCTTCCATCCTATCTTCTCACGGGATGCTGTATCGTTCTCACCTTTTCTATGCTCTCGAGCTTAGCTATGCGGTCATACGGACAGTAGGTCTACCTACTATCCGAGCTTTACGTGCGAAAAGTGAGAAAAAGCAGGGCGAACAGTCCCGATCTACGCTCGTCAGGCTATGACGAACAGTCCCGATCTACGCTCGTCAGGCTATGACGAACAGTCCCGATCTACGCTCGTCAGGCTATGACGAACAGTCCCGATCTACGCTCGTCAGGCTATAAGGAGGAACCAGCTTTGTTACACAGACGTAACGCAGACCATCCACGCTCCACGGATGGCAAAACCATTGCTCGCTCAAACTATCTTCGCAAAGTGCTGGTAAATGTGGGAGCAACCATTCTCAGTATAGGGATGCTGATGATGGCATTGTTCTGGCTGATGCCAACGCGTTCCAGCCATGCTGAGACTACGCCTGTCAGTAAACCGTATGTTGGGGTGAATATGGGCCTCCAATTTGACATGTTCACCGATATGATGAAAGATTCAGGAACCTGGACCAACACAACCGATAATAACAATGCTGCTATTGACGCCAATGGCTGGCCAACCCAGGATGCTCAGCTCTACATCTGGCAGGGCGCCACGCAGATGGACGGGACCTACAAACTGAGCTTTAATGGAAAAGCGACGCTCTCGAATGGGCTAAGCTATGCCCAATTCAATAATCAACAGTATAATGCATCAACCAATACAACCACCGTCGATATGGTTGTGACTGATACTGGCTTTGAGAACTTCCAGTTGACCTTCAAAAATACGCAACGGACGGCCACCAGTGCAACGAATACAGGTGTCACCAATGTGCAGGTCTTCCGTCCCACCTCGGAGGGTTCCACAACTGCATTCGCGTCCTCGACGATCTTTACGCCGTGGATCGAAAGCGCCGTTGCACCCTATAGCTACATGCGCTTTATGAGTGGAACCAACTGGAATAGCTCCGTCAATTGGTCCGATCGCACCACGGTCAACTATGCCACACAGCAAAAAGTCTTACCGGGTGAATCGGGCTTTGAAGGGAACCAGATGGCTTTCGAGTATATGGTTAAGCTGGCCAACGAGACCAATCTGGACCTGTACGTTAATGTACCCGATCGGGCCAACGATGACTATATTACAAAACTGGCACAGCTTGTGCTCTATGGCAGCGATGGCACGACCCCCTATACCAGCCCGCAAAGTAATCCCGTCTGGGCTCCTTTGAACGCAAACCTGCATCTGTATGTGGAGTATACCAATGAGGCCTGGAACTTCCAGTTTCAGCAGGCTCATGATATCGACTCCTATGCTGACCAGGAGGCCTGCGGAGTTTCATCTTTCAACGCTTGCCCAAGCCCAATTCCGACGACCTCACCCATCAACTATGATGGTGCCAGCAATGAGGATATCTTCCGTTTCCGCTACTATGCGCAGCAGTCAGAACATGTAAGCTCACTTTTCCGCAGCGTCTTTGGGGATAGCGCGATGGGAAGCCGGGTACGCCCTCTGCTCTTCTGGCAGTACGATAATCTCAACAATACAGCCCAGACAGAGATACAGTTTCTCAACGATTACTACAACAACGCAGATGGTGTACAGCACGTCTCTAATCCTCACCCTCTCTCCTATTACTTCTGGGGAGGTGGTGGAGCAGTCTACTACCATAGCAATAACGATAACGCAAGCACGGTGGATGGCATCTTTAATGCTGGCATCCCCAGCGATGATTATCAGAAAACCCTGACCATCGAATCCTACTGGGCTCATGCTTATGGCCTGCACGATGCTGCCTATGAGGGCGGATGGGCGATTGGTGGAGATGGCGCAACGACCCTCCAGAATCAGGCCAAAAATGATCCCCGCGCTAAGCAGACGATGTTAAATTCCTACAACGACTTTGTACAGGCGGGAGGAGATCTGTACACAGTTGGAACCTATGGACAATGGGACCATGCGATTACCGCCTCTTCTTCGCCATTGGTGCAGGCTGCGGCAGCCATCAATGCCAGTACCTATACGGTTCCAGCCGTCACCCTGGGGTTTGAGGTTGCGGGCTCCACAATTATCCCTGCTGCACAATATACTGTGACAGAAAATTATGCTGGAAATAACCGCACCAATCTAGGAGTCACCACTTCCTACCAGTTACGGATAGACACAACCGGCTCTTATCAGATTGCCGTTGGTATCGGCAACGCTACCTCAGGGGGTAAGGTAGGAGTCTATGTTGATGGGGCCTTGCTCTCAACGATTACGGTTCCCAATACTGGTAGTACCACAAGCTATCAATCGATTGTCGCAGGCTCAAGTTCACTGACAGCTGGTGTGCACTCAGTTCAACTACGAGCTACTGCCAACGCGAGCGGAAGTAGCTATGCAGGCTATGTTAATGCACTGTTTGTGCAGCCAGGAACCGGAACACCGCCCTCGGTACCAACGCCTGGAGCACTCCCCTCAGGCTGGTTAAGCCAGGATATTGGTGGAGTAGGCCTATCTGGTGCCGCTTCTTATGCTTCCAGTACGGGCACATATACCCTGACAGCATCAGGAGGAGACATCTGGAATAGTGCTGATCAATTCCGCTTCGCCTATCAACAGTTGACAGGGGATGGCTCGATTGTCGCTCGTGTCACCTCGCTCAGTAATTCCAATCCCTACGCCAAAATCGGCGTCATGATGCGCGATTCATTGAATGCAAGTGCAGCTAACGTGATGTCCTACTATAGCCCCAGCGGCGATACAACCTACGAATCTCGTACGACGGACAATGGCACGACCAATCATCCCACGCCTATACAACGGACGCCTCCTTACTGGGTGAAACTGGTGCGTGCTGGTAATACCTTTACTGGTTATAATTCTCCCGATGGTCAGAACTGGACGCAGCAAGGGTCAGACACTATCACCATGCCCAGTACCATCTACCTTGGTCTGGCCGTTGATGCACACGATAACACTATTCTGACAACTGGGACTATCGATAATGTTACACTGACAGGATCGATCTCAGGATCGAATCCCACACCAACGCCAACACCAACACCAAACCCGACTCCCACGCCAACACCGATTCCCACACAGACGCCAACGCCTACTCCTACGCCACCGCCAGCGAGTTGGATGCAATGTGCCAGTGAGGGCGGAACCTGCACCTTTAGCGGCACACAGGTGGTCCGCTATGGAGCCAATGGGCACTACAACTATCAGACAGCGACGGGGAGCATTGGTTGCAACAATACGGTCTTTGGTGATCCCATTGTCGGCACATTCAAATCCTGCTCCGTTGCACCTATACCACCTTCAACCTGGACACAGTGTGCCAGCGAGTGGGGAACCTGTACGGTCCCTGGAACTGTTACCGTGGCCTATGGTTCTGGCAGTACGTATGTATATAAGACAATCACTGGCAGCGTTGGCTGCAACAACAACGTCTTTGGCGATCCAACCGTTGGTGTTGCAAAAACCTGCTATTACAAGTAGATTGGAGTCATTTCAAGTGGCTTAAAACCATTTCAATGAGCTCCAGGCCATTTTCACTGTTCTTGTAGAAAAGCATACAAGCGATCTCCACAGACCTCCTTCTTGTGGGCCTGTAGAGATCGCTCTTGCCAGTAATCTACACATATCCAAAGATCCTGATAACCACTTGATACTATAATACGCACTTTTCAGATTTTAAACACATCAGTTGAATTGAAACAACAATTGAAATTTAATCTCTGTGATCCCAGTAAAGGTTACAGAAAAACAGAAGTTATATCCCTTGACAAAAGCTCGTTAAGCAGGTTATACTGCTCTATAGCAACTGCTCTATAGCAGTAACGCCATACAAATAGTGGTAAATTGGCCAGTATGTTTTAGGGAATGCCTTCAGTGTAGAGGGTGATACAAAGGAGTGAGAGTTAGTGACAGAGTCATCGAAGCCACGTTCTAATTTAAAGGTGCAGGAACTCTGTGCACTTTTACGCGAACTGGCTTTTCAGAAAGGGCCAGGCGCAAAGCTCCCCACAACCCGGGAGCTCTGTGAGCAGTTCAATACAACTCCTGCCACCCTCAACGATGCTTTGAAAGAGCTCGAATCTCAAAATATTATCTACTGTAAACTACGCAGTGGTATCTTTGTCTCACCCAAATTATATCGCAAATCCATCTGCACGTTATTCTATGCCGACCTCTTTCCAACGGGTGCGGGCACATCGCCCTTCTGGGGCATCTTCTGGTCATTATTTGCACGAGAAGTCGAACGACGGAGCGAGACCCGCAACGAATACCACACGTTCCATTTTGTTCTGGATCGTTCCGCAACAGACCTGGATCTGCCAGAAGAAGTGGTCCGTATGATCGAGGCAGGGAATATCCACGGCATTCTGGCAGCTGGTATGCAGATGCCCACCTTTAACTGGCTTACAAAGCACAAGATCCCTTCCGTCTCTTATGCGGGACTGGGAACATGTATGGTGAATACTGATTCAATTAATCAGACACAGCTGGCAGTAGCCCAACTGGCGGAGCAGGGTTGCCAATCCCTTGCCTTATGGATGCCAAAATCGCTCCAGGTTGAACTGGAAGCAGACCCTTGTGTTGAATATTTTTCGACTGCCATGAGCACTCATGGACTCACCTTTGACCCTCAATTGGTCAGAGCTGGTGGTCCATTCTCCACAAATAAGTGGAGAACGGATTATCAGGAACAGGGCTATCAGCTAACCCTACAGGTCTTTGAAAAGGGTGCTCTTCCCAGGCCAGATGGCATCTTTATCACTGATGATATGATGACAACAGGCGTGCTGGAAGCTTTAAGTGAGCTCAATATACGTGTTGGCGTTGATGTCCAGATCGTTTCACATGCCAATGCTGGTTCGCCAACCCTATTTCGCCAGACGAAACGTCTCTCGATCGTCGAGATCGATCCAGTTGTAATCGTGCAGACTATGTTTGCTCTGCTAGATCAACTGATGGCCGGTCAGACGCTAGAGCAACAGAGAGTCATGATTCCTTCAACACTCAAAAAAATTCAACTCTAAACCTGAGTAAATCGTAATGAAAGGTTCTTCGCACTGGTGCGGAGAATGTTGCGTCCGGAAAGGATTCGGTGCATGGTTCAGAGTCTCTGCCTTACCCTGGAGATGCAGACTTTCTTGATTGTCTGTCAAGCATCTCCCCCCTGATGCTTCCTTTATAATTCATTCGTATCTTTCTATCCACCCTACACATATCATCTATTGGTATGTGCAACCTTTTCATTGTTTGATTCTTTTGTTCGGTTGTCTTGTCATAAGGAGGACTTACTTTGTTACACAGTCGTAACACAATCAACCGCCATCCCATGTCTGAGGATGGCAAACGTGGTCCAGAGCGACTTCGTCTCTTCGTAATTAATGGAGGAGCGGCGCTACTGAGCATAGGAATGCTATTGACCTTCGCATTTGTGCTGCTTCCAACGCAGCATAGCCATGCAGAGACACAGCCCGTCTCTCGTCCATATGTTGGCATCAATATGGGCGCACAGTTTGATATGTTTACAGACGTGATGAAGACTACTGGACCCTGGAGCGATATCGGTGACAGCAACAATGCTCCAACTGATGCCAACGGTTGGCCGACCCAGGATGCGCAGGTCTACATCTGGCAGGGTGCCACAAAGATGGATGGGACCTACAAGATCATCTTTAACGGCCAGGCAACGCTCTCAAATGGCCTGAACTATGGGCAGTTTAGCAATCAACAGTATAATGCAGCCACCAATACGACCACCGTCGACATGGTTGTCACTGATACTGGCTTTGAGAACTTCCAGTTAACGTTCAAGAACACGCAAAGAACTGCCAGCAGTGCGACCAACACAGGTGTCACGAATGTGCAGGTCTTCCGCCCGATCTCGGAAGGTTCAAGCACAACTTTTGATCCCTCGACAATCTTTACCCCCTGGATCGAGAGTGCGGTCGCCCCTTACAGCTACATGCGCTTCATGAGCGGCACCAACTGGAATACATCGGTCAACTGGTCGGATCGTACGACCGTAAACTATGCCACACAAATGAAGACATTCCCTGGCGAGTCGGGCTTCGAAGGGAACCAGATGGCCTTTGAATATATGGTCAAGCTGGCCAATGATACCAACGAGGACCTCTATGTCAACGTTCCCGATAAGGTGACCGATGATTACATCACGAAGTTGGCACAACTGACTCTCTATGGTAGTGATGGAACGAATCCCTACACGAGTGCACAGAGCAATCCTGTCTGGGCTCCACTCAATCCCAGTCACCATCTCTATGTGGAGTATACCAATGAGGCCTGGAACTTCCAGTTCCAGCAAGCCCATGATATGGACACCAATGCAACTCTGGAGGCCTGTGGAGTCACTAGCTTCTCATCCTGCCCCAATCCTATTCCAACTACCTCTCCCATCAATTATGATGGCGCGAGTAACGAAGACGTCCTGCGTTTCCGCTATTATGCGCAGCAGGCGGCCCATGTCAGCACGATCTTCCGCAGCGTCTATGGCGATAGCGCAATGGGAAGCCGGGTTCGCCCATTGCTGTTCTGGCAGTATGACAATCTGAACAATACTGCACTTGCGGAACTGCAATTCATCAATGACTACTACAATAATGCTGACGGCGTGCAGCATGTTTCGACCCCGCATGCACCTTCGTACTTCTTCTGGGGCGGCGGCGGCGCGGTCTACTACAATAGCAATAACGATAATGCAGGTTCGACTGATGGCATCTTTAACGCAGGCATTCCCAGCAATGATTATCAGAAGACCCTGAACATTGAAGCCTACTGGACACATGCCTATGGCCTCCATACCGTCGCGTATGAAGGTGGCTGGGCAGTTGGTGGAGATGGTGCAACGACTGCGCAAAATCAGGCAAAGGATGATCCACGCGCTAAACAAAGCATGCTTGATTCCTTCAATGATTTTGCTCGCTCAGGTGGAGATCTGTATACCGTTGGAACGTATGGACAGTGGAATGATACACGAAATGCGACATCAGAGCCTCTAGTGCAGGCTGTTGCAACCATCAATGCCAGCAACTATGCTGTTCCAGCAATCAACCAGGGTTTTGAAGTTGCAAACAGCGGTGCAACCATCATCCCAGGCGCACAATATACTGTCGCCGACAATTCTCCCGGCTCGATCCGTACCAATCTGGGGGTAACAACCTCTTATGAACTGCGTGTTGATAGCACAGGTTCGTATCAGGTGGCCTTAAGTGTCGGCAATACTGGTAATGGTGGTCAGGTGGGAGTCTATGTGGATGGTGCGCTACTCTCGACCATCTCGGTCCCCAATACTGGCAGCAGTACCAGTTATCAGAATGTCATTGCTGGCTCTAGCTCACTCTCTGCTGGCTTGCACTCGGTCCAGTTGCGGGCCACGGCGAATGGCAATGGCAGCAGCTATGCTGGCTACGTCAATGCACTGTTTGTTCAGCCTGGAACCGGAACACCTCCCAACGTTCCAACGCCTGGTAGCCTCCCCTCAGGCTGGCAGAATCAGGATATTGGAAGCGTGGGTCTGCCAGGCGCAGCATCCTATGCAAACGGGACCTATACAGTAACGGCTTCGGGCGGTGATATCTGGAACTCAGCCGACCAGTTTAACTTTACCTATCAGCAGTTGACAGGGGATGGCTCGATTGTCGCTCGCGTCACTTCGCTCAGCAATTCAAACCCTTATGCTAAAGCTGGTGTGATGATGCGCGATTCATTGAGTGCAAGTGCAGCCAATGTCATGACCTACTATAGTCCCAGTGGCGATACAACCTATGAATCGCGCACAACAGACAATGGCAATACCAATCATCCTAATGCGATCCAACGTGCTGCGCCCTACTGGGTGAAGTTAGTCCGCTCTGGAAATACCTTTACAGGCTATAACTCCCCAGATGGACAGAACTGGACACAGCAGGGAACTGATACGATTACGATGCCCAATACCATCTACATTGGTTTAGCTATCGATGCGCACGAAAATACGATTCTGACGACGGGTACATTGGACAATGTCTCCCTGACCGGAAATGTTTCGGGCACGACTGGCACTCCAACTCCAACGCCCACGCCAACGTCGACACCAACGCCTACGCCGACTTCAACACCTACGCCATCGGGCTGGACACAGTGCGCTAATGAGGGTGGCACCTGCACCTTCAGTGGCACGCAGGTCGTTCGCTTTGGAGCCAATGGGCACTATAACTATCAGACGGCAACGGGCAGCATTGGCTGTAACAATACGGTCTTTGGTGATCCTGCTGTTGGACAGTATAAGACCTGCTCGGTGGCAACGATTCCTCCTTCGGGTTGGACACAGTGCTCTGGCGAGTGGGGAACCTGCACCGTCCCGGGGACCGTCACGGTAGCCTTTGGCTCCGGTAGCACCTACAAATACCAGACAGTAACGGGCAGTATTGGCTGTAATAACAGCGTCTTTGGTGATCCCACTCCCGGAGTAGCTAAAAGCTGTTACTACAAATAGTCTAGCCAATCACATAGAGAAGTTGAACATGGGCATATTCTAATCCAGATTAGCCCGGAGGGATCAGGTGCGATGAATTGTCGCACCTGATCCCTTTTTATTAAGGTATGAGAAATACGAATTTCTTCATTGTAACTATCATCTTCTGGAGATATAGTGAAATCAGTATAACGGAAGAGTACTTGAAAAATTTCGAAAGCTAAAATGCTCGTAAAGATCATGATAATTTTTTGCCTATTTCCAGATTAAATCAAAAGAAGAAAGTCCAATTGAGGAAAAACGACAGCCTGTTCGAATAAGGTTTGGAGCGTCGGTTTCGGCGGTGCGATTTTTGCTGATTGAATATGGCATCAAAAGGCCTGTAGCCTGATTCCAACATACAGAGGTTTACTCTTATAACACACCTTCTAGAGAGACGGTTTTTTTATGTGTGTGCTGCACCTCCCTAGATTTTCCATGAGGAGCTTTTTGTTTTACTAGTTCTCAACAATGGCTTGAGATGCGGGTTGAAAGGGAGATTGACAGCTATGGTATCATGGCAAAAGCGGGGCTGTAGCTCAGTGGATAGAGCGTCGGTTTCCTAAACCGTGCGTCGGAGGTTCGATTCCTCTCAGCCCCATTCCTCAGTTAAAAACCCCTTCAACCCGCTCTACAAGCCAAAAAGACCCATACAAGAACTATCGGCAATAGCTCCCGTTTTTGGTCTTTTTTCCCATATATTACTGTCGGAAAAACCGTCCTCCCAGCGTATTTTCAATGTACCGTGCGTCGGAGATCACAAGGAGTCAAGTTCGTCCTGCTGCCTTTTCTGGAAACCACGACGTGACTTTTTAGCCTTCAATACCTGCACGCTTTTTCATATCAAGAATAATTTGACCATTTCCAGTATGTATCATCAAGCACGCTTTTGTTGACATTAATGATAGGGAGTTATATGATGCTATAAGCACACGGAGGAGACCCACCATAACATTACCACCTACCACTGAGAATATGCTGTTTTATGGTGATAATAGGAATATTTTACGTCAATATGTTGCCAACAATAGTATTACTTAGCATAACCCGTCTTTAAAGATCTTTTCTGCGGACATGCTCACCTGAAAATACCGCCACCATTTAGAACGTTCATACAAGCGTCACGAGCATAGAGAAATATCACTAAGGTAACCTGAATTATTCGTTTATTGATGTGAATTATAGATTCAAAATTAAAAGGATCAAGCAATCCAAGTAGTGAGGTTAATATGATTGATAATGATGCTGAACTTATTAGGCGGCTGAAAGTTGCTACCAACGACAAGCCTTATAACGAAAATCCCGTTGTTTCTTCCAAGGATATTGTTGATGCAGAAGCTCTTCTTGGTTTTAGTCTTCCTCCATTGCTTAAGTCCATATATTTGGAAGTAAGAGATGGAGGCTTTGGTAAGTGCTAAACAGCAACAATACCTTTAGCTATCCCTGCGTTGCAATTTTTTGTCGATACTTGTCTGCAAATTACGTGCAGAATATGCTCCATCTTTGTTGCCAACAAGAAGAGAAAGATCATACGATCGTTTCACATGCGCCAGGCACTCATGGAGCTTCTCCTCTGGCCAGAAGCGGGGGTCGCCATCATAACAGTGTGCATACGCCATGTAATAATGCCAGTTGATCTGATTACTCTCATAAGCATAATAGCCATCCCTGACGGAACAGAAGACTCCACCTGTACTAAGACGCTCAATCGTACAAGTTGGGATCTCTAGAGCCGCACTTAAAAACTCCTTCGTAACAAGATGCTGTGGCAGATAACAATTCCCATTCAAGCTCAGATAACGCAGGGCATCGGGCTGCTCTCCGTTAGCAAGCCTGAGCCACAAGACCAGTTCCTCATCCTCAGGAATGCGATGAAAGCGATTGGGAGTGTTGAAAGCAAAGAGCGGTTGAACATATTCACAGAGCTTTTTTGTCCAATGTAAATGGCCACGATAACTACGCAGATAGAGCCGCTCATTCGTTGTCTCAGGCATCTCCGTAAAGATGTCATGATCAGTCGTCTGATCACAATACAGAAAAAGGACGGCTACTGGCTCCCTCTGCTCTAGCTCCTGTAGCGTCTCAATCCAGACCTGCTTCTCTTGCTCATCTGTCTCTCTGGCTACATAGCGTTCCGCTTCCTGACGACGTGCGAGATTTTGTGGATCAAGATAGAGATCGTATTCTAGATTTCCGTCCCAAAAAGTGATATAGATCGAGCCTTCCGAGAGACTACAGTGTAAAGCCTCCTGTAACGTTGACGCTTCGATCCCTTGAATCTGAAAATCACTCGCCTGGAGCTGCTCTTCCCAGGTGCCATGAACATGTGCAAAAGGGCTGAAGGAAAGACCATGCCTCCATAAGTAGTGCAGAATGCCAAGAAGCCACTCCTGTGTAAAATTATGACGCTCGATATAAAGATATGAGACATAGGGCGGATTACGCTCACTCATAATCGGGTTCCATTTCTATTTATAATGCCTGGCAAAAACGCCACAATGTACAACGCTGATCGATGGCTGGGGCAATACTACGATAGACAAAACAAACACTTATATTACTGCTTTTATCAGTAATGATGCGTCAACCATCCAGAAACGGATCGACTTGAACTCCTTGCAAATTGGCTCAATAGTCGTTACTCCTGATGATACACTTCTCTATGGGATTATATATATGACGAATGTGTCACCCAAGCGCTATGAATTGGTGCGCTTTGATATCGCGCAACACAAGCTAACCGCAACTTACGATTTTGGAGCTCAGGTACCCGGCTCATTGGCTATCGCGCCAGATGGCACTATTTATACGTCTATTCTCTATGCCAACCAGGGTTCCAAATCCAGCACCCAATCTCAAAATCAGCCGGAAACGCAGGTTGAAATGTTTACACCTGATCTCATGCCCAGTGGACATTTTGATGTTGGACAGTACCCATTATTTCTTGCTATTAGCCCCGCTAACAACGGCACTATAGCTCTTACATACGCTCCTCAAGGGCCACACCGCATAGATACCTTCCAGGTAAAGACAGGGGCTTCAATCAAACAATATATGATAAGCACCAGGAGTGGAAATACTGCTATTTCCATTTCAACACTTACCAACGGACATTTTGCAGCTATCGTTACTAGCCCAACTTCACTTTCTATTAGTGACTTTACGGCTACCAATAGCGCTATCCAGTGGCATAATTACAATGGTAATGCTGTTGGTGCGGTTGCAGGTTAATCAATCAATGGCTGTTTGATTATTAACTTCTGTGTCAGAACTGTCCACTCTGCAAAATCTCAAACAGAAGAAAGAGCCTGAGAAATGGCTTGAGAGCTCTATTTTTGATGTTTATATTCTTCTACTTTATCTTAATGAGCCCACCAGAAGGTTTCTTGCTTCTCTTCTTGAAATGAGATCATTACTCCCACCGGGTAAGAATAAAGTTTGCGCTTCTTCCCATTGGGGATAACTTTGATCTCGTTTGCACATTCCAGTGGTTTCAAAACATGTTCTTTCTATCCAATATCAGGTCCACTTGATCTCTCACCCTGGATTTCTCAATTGCAATGGATTATTAGTGGTGGGGAAAGTGGTAATCATGCCAGACCAATGAATATGGATTGGGCACGAGTACTTAGAGACCAATGCCAGGAAGCACATGTTCCCTACTTTTTTAAACAGGTTGGAGGACGCTATCATAATAGCGGTGGCCGCCTCTTGGATGGAAGAACCTGGAATGAAATGTCAGGTGAAACACCGGCTTTGAGCACATTGGCAGTAAAAACTCTAAGATGAGAAGATGGCGTGTTCTCAATCATTATGATGGCCGATATGGTCCGCGGCCATCATAATAGCCCCACAATCGCTATCTTCTCTTACCCTGTGATCGCCTGCTCGTGACTCGTTGAGCGAGCCAGGGAGAGGGTGCGATCAGCCAGGGCAGCGATGTTGGGATCGTGGGTAATCATAATCAGCGTCTGCTTCTCCTGCCGTTGTTGGGCGCGCAAGAGCTCAAGGATCTCGGACCCGGTAGCGGGATCAAGGTTGCCTGTCGGTTCGTCGGCCAAGAGTATAGGGGGCCGATTGATCAGGGCGCGGGCAATGGCAACGCGCTGCTGCTCACCACCCGAAAGCCGCGCAGGCGTGTGACCCATGCGGGTCGCGAGTCCAACTTGCTCCAATAACTCTTGCGCTCGCTGCTTGAGATCAAAGCCCAGCTGACGTCGATAGGGCATCAAGGGGGCCATGACGTTCTCCAGGGCCGTCAGGGTTGGTAAGAGGTAGAAGAGCTGAAAGACAAAGCCAATGGTCTGCCGACGATAATCGGCGGCCCGTACAGCTTTAAGGGTATGAACCGCCTGATTGGCAATCCAGATCTCCCCCTGGTCAGGCTGGTCTAATGCACCTAACAGGGCCAGCAGCGTGGTCTTGCCACAGCCCGATGGACCAGTAATTGCCATAAACTCTCCTGCCTGCACCTCAAATGAGAGCGTTTGCAAGACGGGCAATGAACCATTAGGGAGAGCGTAGCTCTTCATTACCTCTTTGACCTGTACAAGCGCCTGCTCCTGTGTTAGCTGTGTTCCCATCGAGAATTCCTCTCCTTATCTTATTCCGCTCGCAAGACCTGGAGCACTGAGAGACGATTAATGACCCGTAAGGCCGGCAGGATCCCTACCAGCACTCCCGCCAATAAGAGCAGCAGAACGGTGACCGCCACTTCTGCCACGGTCAATGGGGGCAGATACTGTTTCTGGGCCAGCACAATCCAGAGGGCGGCCCCAATTCCTGGCACAATCCCCAGCAGGGCTAAGAGCAGTCCCTCCTGCAAAAACATGCCGCGAATCATGCCTGGTCGCCAGCCAAGCGCCTGCAACACGCCGATCTCTTGCTGCCGCTCTCGCACCTGCATGATCAGCAGATCCGCCAGACTCAACACGGCCAGGATCATGGTAAACAGGACGCCGCAGAGCTGTGGGATGGCAGTCTGGAGCAGGACAAAATCTCCGAGCAGCGTGCCCTGCAAGGTCTGCCGCAACGTCAGAATGCCATGAAGGGTCAGGGTCAGCAGTCCAGACGAGCAGAAGAGACTGACCAGCAGAATCAGCGCTCGCCAGCGAGAACGTGCCAGATTACGCAGGGTCATGCTCAGTGCGGTAGGCAACTGAAAAGGAAGCGTCCTTTGCGAGCCGCGCACGACCCTGGAGCCGCTGCGCAACAGTTCCAGTGGCCGCACCCGCCAGAGCTGCCAGAGGGGAACAAGCAGGCTGATCAGTGCCAGCGCAAGAATCCCGGGCAAGGTCCAGAGCACCAGATTCCAGGGGATGGCGGCCCCAATCAGCAGCGTCAGACCCAGTGCCAGAAGTAGACCGGCGATCCCTCCAGACAGGGCCATCAGCACGACCTGGATCAGGAACGCCAGGGGGGGATGCCAGGGACGCCAGCCCACGGCGCTGAGAATCGCGAATTGGCGGCGCTGGGCTGTGACCAGTGAGCTTAAGTTCAGCACCAGATAGGCCAGACAGACCAGGAGCACACCAGACAGCAAGACGTTCTGGGTCACTCCCAGTTGTTGCAGATAGAGCAGGCCCGCGCCAAAGGAGATCCAGCGCTCCTGCACCCAGCCCAGCGGGGGAATGGACTGCCGATAGTTCAGCTCACCGGCTGCGACACCTGGGACATAGACCAGTGTGGGACGCGGCGATGAACCCAGCGTCACCAGCGCTTGCAGACCCGTTCGCTCATGAATGAGCTGGGCCACTCGGGCCACCTGCTTCCACCCATTTTCATCGGGAGAGATATGGCCTGCGACCCGAATGCGAATCACATTGATGCACGTGTCGCCCAGCATCTGTCGAGCCGCCGTCATCGTCGTCAAGGCGAGCGGGGATTGCAGGGTCAGGCCCTGGGTATACGTCGTAGGCTGCAATATCTTTGGGGCCAGCGGTTTGCCATTGGCGTCATAGCTCAAGACTGTCTGACTGGGAGTGTAGGTATTTTCGGGCAGCCAGTTCAGGGCATCGGCAAAGCCCGCTGAGAGCTTGTGCCCATCAAAGAGCCCGGTCGTCACAACTTGATACCCCGCATTATTATAGACTGTATAGCCAGTAGTATTGTAATCGCTGCCAGCACCATCTCCAATGTAGAGAGTATCCTGATACATGATCCCTGGGAGTGGTTGGATCGACCGAAAGGCGAGGGCATTCCCCTGATATTCCTCATTCTGATCGGCCTGAAACGGTACCGGTTTGATCTGATAGGCTGGATTGCCGTCGGGAGCCTTTCCAGGCATGAGCTGATACTCCACATTTGAGGGGCGAGAGACCAGGTTGAGACTAAAGGCATTCTCCCCATAATTTTCAACTTGAATAGCCGCTCCTTGTTGATTCAGACTTGATCCAGTATGGAAGAGCTGAATATCATTTTGTGGAATTGGGACCAATCCTGTAAAGACAGCCTGACCTGGAACACTCGGAAGATAACTTGCATCGTGTTGCGCTGCCAGGACCTGGGGATCGCTACTGCTCGTTTGGAGGTGGGTAAAGATTGCTTGCATCGTAATGGAGCCAGACAGATTCTGATTGAGCAGAACAGGGATCTGATAGTTGGGGTACACATTTGCAATATTCTCACCCGTTACGGTCGGAACTTGAGGATCAACCTGTAAGTGATCCTGTATGGGAAGCGCCTCGCCTGAGGTAATACTCTGTTTAAGGTGGACTAACTGATCTTCTGCGGTTGGATCAATCGCTGCCAGAAGAAACGTTCCGGGATGCGGAATACCCGTAAAGTAGGGGGCTCTAGAGGGGAAAAAGTAGGTGTCCACGCCAAGCCTATTGAGCGACTGTTGAACTTGTGGAGAAAGGGCGCATGTAAAACCTGAACATTTGACATCCGAGGCATAGATCAATTCGTGTCGTTGATACTCATTCTGCTGATGGACTCCATCATCTGCGGAGAGCTTCCAGGTCAGCGCATAAAAGCCTGGATCCATATTCTGAGTGCCAAATTTAATGGATGGAGTGGGGAAGCGCGCATTGCCAATAAATGAGATGGGGGCCGCAACGGCCACCCCGGAGAGCTGTTTGATCTGCTGATATTGCTGAAAGCTAATGCCAGGATTGAGGTCGGTGAGATGATCAGGAGGAACGACCTGTTGCGAGCCGACATTCTTGGTTCCAGGTGGCAGCACCACCAGATCGTAGGTTGGGCGCCAGTTCTGCCCAATGATCGTCCTGGCCTGAAAAACAATCGTCTGCGTCGTCGCATTCAAGAGCAGAAAAGCGCAGGCCGCAATCAAGAAACCACCACTCCCAAAGAGCTGCTGCCTCCATTGACGACCAAAGGTCTGAAAGACATAATTGAACATGATAAAGATCCTTTGTAAGACCGAGAGAGTCAGAGAAGGAAAGGAGGGATGCGCCTTCCCGAGAGAAGGCGCACGGATATGTTAAATTATGATGGGTAACAGTTAGTGCAAGTAGCTGATTTTACTTGGGTAGGACAAGAACTATTTAGTACACATCCTCCTGTATATATGTAACTAACTAGTAAACCCAAGTTATTTTGGCAATTACTACCATAATAACAGAAAGTGCCAGCAGGTGTTCCATAATCAGGGCATGGGACGCAATTGGGATGAAAGGCTGACGCATCAGTTGCAGCTGCTGTGTTTGCGCTAGCAATTTCCAGATGAGAGGACTTCGCAAAGGCCGAAGTTGAACTAACGGTTACACCCAGAGCAGCAACTGAAGCCCCAGCAGCTACCTGTTTCATCCAGCTAAAAAACCGTCGACGAGGCTGAACATCCTGTTCGCTCATAGCATTCTCCTTCATATAGATAACGCAGCTAACAATCGTACCAAAGACATGTTTATAAAGAGGCCGGCACCCGTTCTGGAAGAAATTTGAGCAGTTGCTCAAATTGTAATTGATGAGAGACGATGCCTTTTGCTTGTATCACCCGCCTTTCATCGAGCACAAATGCAAAAGGAATTGCACGGATACCATACGTCTTTTCACAAGAAGTATCTGAAGGCGTCCACAGAGGCACGCGGAGAGAAGATTGTTCGGCATAGACCTTATTCGCATCCTGATCAGCAAGCCCGAACACTGAGAGAGCAATGTGGGGATCACGTTCGACCAGAGCATTAATAAGAACGATCGCATTTGCACAGGCTGAACAACCAGGCTGGAGAAAAATAAGCAAACGCGAGCGGCCATCGGTCTCGGCTAATTGCATGTTATTGCCTTCTCCATCCTGTGCGGCAAAAGATGGCGCGATCTCACCAATCGCTAATCCTCCCTCATCAATAGTAGTCATTGCAGGTGGAGGAACGTGTGAAGGTTGCCCCTGAATTTTCAGTGCGCCCAATGCTCTCAGCAGTAATACCAGGAGAGCAGTCTCCCCAAGCACAAGCACCCATAAAGCAATGATACTCATCATCCAAAGTGTAGAAATAGTGAACCTCCTTTTTCACTCAGCAAATATTTTCTACTCAACAGAGAGGAGCTGCCAATGCGACCTCACATTTTGCAAGAGGATTATCGTTAGAATGGCAAGTGTTGCCAGGAGAAATAGCGGCAAGAGGTCATTCATCAGAGAATGGCTGATCCAGACACTGCCAAGCAACAGGTTGGGCTGAGCGGCCTGTGGCAATGTCAGAAGCAGAAACAGTATGCACAGCAGCAGACCTGCGTTCCGCAAGACCTGCCACCAGGAGACCGCCTGATCTCCAAGTACGCCAGCACAATGACATAACAGTTCGCGTCTCCCTCTCCAGAGATTCAGCAGGAGCGCCCAGCTAAAACTGACGAAGAGGAGAATGCTGATGAGGATAGCTTGAAGAAGAAACTGCCCGCAGAAAAGACATCCACCAGCCAGTAATTCCAGTGGGAACAGAAGAAAAGCGGCAAATGTGGACAGATGAAACCGTCTATCGAGCGCTGGAGAAAAAAGGCGATAGTCCTGAATGGCCTGCTGGAACCGCAGAGGATGGAGGAGTTTGCTACAGCCTGTACTTAAAAGTATCATTCCAATGAAAAAGCGTACAAAGATTCCGATAAATAAAAGCCATTGCTCCACTGGTATCTCCGCTTTCACCATAAAAGACAGTAGTAATTGACAAATATCAATAGTAATACTACAACGATAAAACCCAAAAGTAAAGCCCTATAACGGTGGTTCTCTTTTTATAGCGATAATGCATATGTATAAAAATGGTCCTCTTTATAAGACTCAAATGATTGCTGCATTAAAATGCATCTGTGACAATACTTTCAAAAATAATACAACTCAGCCTTTAATTGAGTGTTCTATCTGCTGATATAAGCGTGTGAGTAGTTCATTGAAGAAGACCAGTCGGCCCTGATTTCACTGAAAGCAGGGCCCTCTGTGGCTCAAGATTGTAGGCAAATAGTACACTTGCAGTAAAACGGTCAAACCAATGAAGTGTGAAAGAAGAACATCATCATTCCGCTCGCAAGACCTGGAGCACTGAGAGACGATTAATGACCCGTAAGGCCGGCAGGATCCCTACCAGCACTCCCGCCAATAAGAGCAGCAGAACGGTGGCCGCTACTTCTGCCACGGTCAGTGGGGGCAGATACTGTTTCTGGGCCAGCACAATCCAGAGGGCGGCCCCAATTCCTGGCACAATCCCCAGCAGGGCTAAGAGCAGTCCCTCCTGCAAAAACATGCCGCGAATCATGCCTGGTCGCCAGCCAAGCGCCTGCAACACACCGATCTCTTGCTGCCGCTCTCGCACCTGCATGATCAGCAGATCCGCCAGACTCAACACGGCCAGGATCATGGTAAACAGGACGCCGCAGAGCTGTGGGATGGCAGTCTGGAGCAGCACAAAATCTCCGAGCAGCGTGCCCTGCAAGGTCTGCCGCAACGTCAGAATGCCATGAAGGGTCAGGGTCAGCAGTCCAGACGAGCAGAAGAGGCTGACCAGCAGAATCAGCGCCCGCCAGCGAGAACGTGCCAGATTACGCACGGTCATGCTCAGTGCGGTTGGCAGTTGGAAAGGAAGCGTCCTTTGCGAGCCGCGCACGACCCTGGAGCCACTGCGCAACAGTTCCAGTGGCCGGACCCGCCAGAGCTGCCAGAGGGGAACAAGCAGGCTGATCAGAGCCAGCGCAAGAATTCCTGGCAAGGTCCAGAGCACCAGATTCCAGGGGATGGCGGCCCCAATCAGCAGCGTCAGACCCAGTGCCAGGAGCAGACCGGCTATCCCTCCAGACAGGGCCATCAGCACGACCTGGATCAGGAACGCCAGGGGGGGATGCCAGGGACGCCAGCCCACGGCGCTGAGAATCGCGAATTGGCGGCGCTGAGCCGTGACCAGTGAGCTTAAGTTCAGCACCAGATACGCCAGACAGACCAGGAGCACACCAGACAGCAGGACGTTCTGGGTCACTCCCAGTTGTTGCAGATAGAGCAGGCCCGCGCCAAAGGAGATCCAGCGCTCCTGCACCCAGCCCAGCGGGGGAATGGACTGGCTATAGTTCAGCTCACCGGCTGAGACTCCTGGGACATAGACCAGTGTGGGACGGGGCGATGAACCCAGCGTTACCAGCGCTTGCAGACCCGTTCGCTCATGAATCAACTGGGCCACTCGGGCTACCTGCTTCCACCCATTTTCATCGGGAGAGATATGGCCTGCGACCCGAATGCGAATCACATTGATGCAATTGTCGCCCAGCATCTGTCGAGCCGCCGTCATCGTCGTCAAGGCGAGCGGGGATTGCAGGGTCAGGCCCTGGGTGTACGTCGTGGGCTGCAATATCTTTGGGGCCAGCGGTTTGCCATTGGCGTCATAGCTCAAGACTGTCTGGCTGGGAGTGTAGGTATTTTCGGGCAGCCAGTTCAGGGCATCGGCAAAGCCCGCTGAGAGCTTGCGCCCATCAAAGAGCCCGGTCGTCGCAACTCGATACCCCGCATTATTATAGACTGTATAGTAATTAGTGGTATATGATTTTTCAAAACTGTCCCCAATGTAGATAGTCGGCTGATACATAATCCCTGGGAGTGGTTGGATCGACCGAAAGGCGAGGGCATTCCCCTGATATTCCTCATTCTGATCGGCCTGAAACGGTACCGGTTTGATCTGATAGGCTGGATTGCCATCAGGAGCCTTTCCCGCCATGAACTGATATTCCACATTTGAGGGGCGAGAGACCAGATTGAGATTAAAGACATTATCTCCATAATTTTCAACGTGAATAGCCGATCCCTGTTGATTAAGACTTGATCCAGTATGGAAGAGCTGAATATCATTTTGTGGAATTGGGACCAATCCCGTAAAGACAGCCTGACCTGGAACACTTGGGAGATAACTCGCATCGTGCTGCGCTGCCAGGACCTGGGGGTCGCTACTGCTCGTTTGGAGGTGGGTAAAGGTTGCCTGCATCGTAATGGAGCCAGGCAGATTCTGGTTGAGTATAACAGGGATCTGATAGTTGGGATACACATCTGCAATATTCTCACCCGTTACGGTCGGAAATTGAGGATCAACCTGTAAGTGATCCTGTACGGGGAGCGCCTCGCCTGAGGTAATACTCTGTTTGAGGTGAACTAACTGATCTTCTGCGGTTGGATCAATCGCTGCCAGAAGAAATGTTCCGGGATGCGGAATACCAGTCAGGTAAGGACCTTTAGAGGGAAAAAAGTAGGTATCCACGCCAAGCGTGCTGAGATATTGTTTGGTTTGTGGTGAGAGAGCACAATTCTGGTTTGGGCATTTGACATCCGAGGCATAGATCAATTCGTGTTGTTGGTACTCATTCTGCTGATGGATTCCATCGTCTGCGGAGAGCTTCCAGGTCAGGGAATAAAAGCCTGGAGCCATATTTTGAGAGCCAAAATTAATGAAAGGAATGGGAAAGCGCGCATTGCCAATAAATGAGATAGGGGCCGCAACGGCCACCCCGGAGAGCTGTTTGATCTGCTGATATTGTTGATAGCTAATGCCAGGATTGAGGTCGGTAAGATGATCAGGAGGCACGGCCTGTTGCGATTCGACACTCTTTGTCCCAGATGGCAGCACCACCAGATCGTAGGTTGGGCGCCAGTTCTGCCCAATGATCGTCCTGGCCTGAAAGACAATCGTCTGCGTCGTCGCATTCAAGAGCAGAAAAGCGCAGGCCGCAATCAGGAAACCACCACTCCCAAAGAGCTGTTGCCTCCATTGACGACCAATGGTCTGAAAGACATAATTGAACATGATAAAGATCCTTTATAGCATGTCAAAATCGACGAGAATAGAGAATTTTGCGACATTTGGCACTCAAATTTATTATTACAATAAAAAAAAAGCGGACAAAGGTGCCATCAAATAATTACCATTACCCCACTTTTATCTCCACTCTCACAGTAAAAACCGGACCAATAATTAAATACTACTAATAATACTACACTGCCAAAGCTCGAAAGTAAACCTTTATAGTCAGCATTAAATTTTTATAGAATAAATACACATACATAGTAATTAATTCATTGTGCAATACAATAAATCAATTATCCATCTAAATAACCCCAAATTTTTTCACACAAAGAATCAATGATAAAATTTTATTGCTTGTATTCAGAATCACGCTAATATTCCCTTGAATCTACAAGATCGCCTGTCCCATCTCTTCATCTAACTCGCTATGCCCTCGTTCATATGCTCGTATGTGCTTGCCTGTGTCTCAATTGAAGAGAGAGAGCATACGTTTGCGGGAAGGCTCATCAAGAAAATACACCCCTACCCGGTCGGTAGGGGTGTATAGCAAACAAAAAAAGGGAACTCAACCATTCTTTTAAAGAAGATTGAGAGGCTTACCAGTCGTGCGAGGAGTCTGAACTGGCTCCTGAGATACGGTATAGCCAGCATCATCAAGGGTAGCTTCGATCTGCTGTAGCGAAAGCTGATCGCTATCATAACTCAATGTAACGCTTTTCGTCGCAATATCGGTCGAAACGGCCTTTACGCCCGAAAGAACTCCTAACGCACCGTTGATCGTTTTAACACAATGCTCACAACTGACATCTGGAACGGATAACACTATCTCCTGTGGAATTGCCATGGATGCTCTCCTTTGCAAACTCTTTTATTTAACGGTTGCCTGCCAGGTTATAGAGTTGAACCAGCTCTTGAATGATCTGATCTTCTCGGCCCTCGGCAATACCTTCTGGAACGCATGTATGCAGATGGCCCTCAACTAGCAGCCCTTCAAGCTTCTCGATGGCTTTCCGAACAGCATAGGTCTGTCGCAGAATATCCACACAATACTTATCCTCTTCAATCATCTTCCTGATTCCACCGAGATGGCCCTCAATGTAGTTTAAGCGTTTGAGGACATCCTGTTTATCTGCATGCATCTGCATACCCCTTTCATTCAGACCCCTATAGGGTGGGTCTATGGATAGTCTAGCACAGAATAAATCGTTGTGCAAGGTAAAAAAAGCTGCACAACAAGCTCTTGACATTTCCTCTAAGGGCTGCTTATACTATACCCATACCCCCCTGGACGGGGTATGGGTTTCCGCAAATACACAAGAGGGAAAGTCAATGGATACTACTACCAGACCATCGATAGACGCATATACGCAGGCTCAACAAGAGGAGACAGCTCGCATTACGCTCGCGCTGGAAGGAATGACCTGCGCATCCTGTGCTATGCGCATTGAGAAAGGGCTCAAAAAGGTTCCGGGCGTCACCGATGCAACGGTCAATCTTGCGACTGAGATTGGGACAGTGACCTATAATCCCTCTGAAACGGGCATTGAGCAGCTCGTGCAAAAGGTTGAGACGGTTGGATATAAGGCCTCACCCATTCAACAACCGTCTGCGATACCTGTCCCTGATGAGGCTGGACCCTTAAGTGCAGGGCTGGTTGCGTCGTCTCTGCCGCCAGAAGAGGAACGTGCCCTGCGCAAACAAGCTGAGCTTCTTCGCAAACGCAATCTATTACTCATGGGAGTTGTGCTGTCTCTCCCCGTCGCCATTTTGAGCATGTTCTTTATGGATCGGTTCGCGTTTGAGAATATTCTCTTGCTCATCCTGACAACACCTATCTGGGCGGTTGTCGGGTGGGAGTTTCATCGAGGAGCGCTCAAAACGCTGCGCCATGGAAGCGCCAATATGGATACGCTGGTCTCTCTTGGCTCGACTGCTTCCTATCTCTTAAGTGTGATCGCTACGTTTTTCCCTCAAGTGGTGGGGGGAACGACGTTTTATGATACAACTGCACTGATTGTGACGCTGATCTTTCTTGGCAAATATCTGGAGACACGTGCCAGAGGCCAGACCAATGAGGCCATTAAAAAGCTGATCGGGCTGCAGGCGCGTACGGCTCACGTTTTGCGGGATGGGATCGAAAGAGAGCTTCCGATTGAACAGGTTCGTGTCAATGATGAGCTCATTGTACGCCCCGGTGAAAAATTTCCCGTTGATGGCGTGATTCTCGCTGGCCGGTCTACTGTGGATGAGGCTATGATTACAGGGGAGAGTCTGCCAGTCGAGAAGGGCGAAGGAGACGAGGTGGTCGGCTCAACCATTAATCAACACGGTCTCTTACGGGTGCGGGCCACAAAAGTTGGTGCCGACACAGTGCTGGCCCATATTATTCGATTGGTTGAACAGGCACAGGGTTCGAAGGCACCGATTCAGCGACTGGCAGATACGATCTCAAGCATCTTTGTTCCAGTTGTCTTAGTGATTGCAGGATTGACCTTTATTGTCTGGTCTATTATTGGTCATACGGCTGGCCTGCCTGTAACTGGCATGAGCATGCTTGATACCAGTAGTAACAATGCCTGGATCACGGCAATTGTGGCTGCGGTCGCGGTCCTGGTGGTGGCCTGCCCATGTGCTTTAGGACTGGCAACGCCAACAGCAATTATGGTCGGAACGGGCAAGGGAGCAGAGCAGGGCATTCTGATCAAAGGTGGCGAAAGTCTGGAGCGGATTCAGGCTGTTCAGGCTGTTCTGCTGGATAAGACAGGAACGATTACAAAAGGGAGACCTGAGCTGACTGATGTGATGACATGCTCTTCATATGAGGAGAACGAGCTTCTTCGCCTCGTAGCTCTGGCAGAACAGGGGTCTGAACATCCACTTGCTTCGGCTATTGTCGAAGGGGCAAAAGCACGAGGTCTGTCTATCAATGCCATGCCTGAACATTTTACCGCCATTGCAGGACGTGGGCTGGAAGCTGTGATTGATGGGCAGCAGGTACTTATAGGAACCAGAGGACTCCTGCAAAGTCGTTCGATTGCAACAGCAGCTAGCGAGGAACAGCTCGTGAGCTATGAAGTGCAGGGAAAAACGGCCATGCTGGTGGCACTTGATGGTGCATTAGCAGGAGCAGTTGCCGTTGCTGATACCGTCAAAGCTGGCTCCGTTGAGGCCATTCAGACCTTGCATGCTCAAGGTCTCTCGGTCTGGATGATGACGGGGGATAATACTCGTACGGCTCAGGCAATTGCTCAGCAAGTGGGAATTCCAGCCGATCATGTTCTGGCTGAAGTCCTGCCTGAAGAGAAAGCTCAGCAGGTGAAACGCTTACAGGAGCAGGGACTCATTGTGGCTTTTGCAGGCGATGGTATCAACGATGCTCCCGCTTTAGTGCAGGCGGATGCAGGGATTGCAATGGGAACGGGAACAGATGTGGCAATGGAGGCGTCAGATATTACCCTCGTCAAAGGAGATCTGAAGAGTATCGCCACAGCCTTAGCCCTCTCTCGGGCTACGCTGCGAACCATTCAGCAAAACCTGTTCTGGGCCTTTGCCTACAATGTCATTTTGATTCCAACCGCGATCCTATCGCCACTGATCCCTTTCCTCAAAGAGCAAGCGCCCATGTTTGCAGCCGCTGCAATGGCGCTGTCCTCGGTTACGGTTGTCACTAACTCGCTGCGCCTGCGGCGATTTGGCCGTTCGGCAGAACGTTAGGCATGGGAAGCAAGGAGTGGAAAACCTCACTCTTTGCTTCCCATACTTTCACGCTTGCCTGCTCACCATGTGAGAAACAGGGCAGGACTTGAGGACAGACAGCACAATTTCCAGGCTATATCTAACATAGCGATACACTAACATAACTGCACTATTTTCTTCGTTAAATGCTGCTATTTATATGTTTTACCTTTCAAATAGAACCATTATCTCTTATTTATTGGGGAAATGCTATCAGAAATTATAGGTTAACAATCATCAGCTCATCCGTTTATATTAATATAAAATGGCACGTGCTCTAGTGCCCCTAACTTATATTAACTTTATTATTTTTATAGGCATACTCTGGTTTATTTCCTATAAGTGCAATTGTCGATACAGTCTGCCACCAGGATATCCTACGCTAAGCAGAAGGGCAAACTTACATTTATGCACATTACAAACTATCGTTGTGATCTAACAAGAACAAAAGAACAACTGGCAAAGGGCTTTCTCACAGTTGGTTTTATTGGAACCTCTATTACTGACGCCAGAGTGCAACATAACTGGCCAGAACCAGTTATGCGCTGGCTCATCCTTCATTATCCCCATGTGCAATTCAAAATCGAGAACGCTGCAATTGCAGCTACCGGGAGCGAGCTAGCTGTATTTCGAGCAAAGCACGATCTGATTGAAAAAGGCTGTGATCTCATCTTCGTTGAATATGCGGTCAACGATTCCGAAAATCCTCCAGGCTGGCGTATGAAAACAAGGGAGACATTGCTGCGCATTTTGCTAGATGGTCAAAGAGATGTCGTGCTGGTCTACACGTATATCCAAAATATGTATAGCTCCATGGCCGAAGGGAGAGCACCAGACTCGATTGCTGAATTCGAAGCTCTGGCCGATCATTACAACATCAATTCTGTCTGGATGTCTCTTTACGCTTTTCGTCAGGTCCAACAGGGCTTGCTGCGCTGGGAAGAATGGCTACCAGACGGTTTACATCCAACGGAACGAGGGAGCTTGAGTTATGCCGAGAGTGTGATTGAGTTTTTGCAGCAAGGGCTCAATACGACAAATGAGCAGCTCGCAAGAATGGGAACCCAACTTCCGGACCCGATGGTTGCAAAGGTATGGAATACGATAGAATTTGTGCCGTTGCGAACTATCAAGACTGAAGGACCATGGCTCCTCAGAAACTGGCCCTCTCTGCCCTGGATCGAAGAGCTTCTCGAAACTTCAGCTATTGGAGCCAGGCTGGTGATTCCTTTTGAAGGTCAGGGGCTGGCTCTAGGCTTCGATTTCGGATTTTACTCTGCTGAGTACTACTATCGCCTGGATGGAAAAGAACGACAGTATAGCAATCGAGAACGACCCTACTGGTATCCAGATACAGGCTTATATCTGGTCCAGACGCTGTTCGACGACCTCCCCGCAGGCAAACATGAACTTGAAATCGAAGTAGTTCATGGCAATACCGAGCAATGTAAGGGAACGCACTTCCGGCTTGCTTTCGCGGCTGCCATTCAATGTTATAGCCCGAAAGCGTCTGAGCGTTAGCACTAGATTCGCGAGACAGAAGAGCTCTATTAGCGATGGGAAAGTCTCTGATATGTCAATTTATAATGATGTAATAAGATCTACTACCTATAATAAGAGATCTTTTTTTCCTGTGTAAAGCATAGTCTTAGCAGGAAACGCTGAACAAAGGACGTTAAAGTTAGTAGAGAGAAAGTAGAATTATGATTATACCCGCCTATCCAGATACATTTCCCCGGTCAGATGAAATTCACGTCGCCGTCAATAGTCAGGAAGTTGAGGTCCTGAAGACCGGAGTGGCCTATTTTGTCTCCTTCTCTTCTTCAGAAGAGCTTCAAGTTGAAGTGACAGGCACAAAAAAAATAGGTCCACTTACCATCAGTCCTCAAAGGCTGGGCATTACAGCCGAGGTAGAGGAGAATCGTGCCCACTTCCACGTCAAAAACGCCCAACTGCTTCACATTATAATAGAAGGCGTAGAGCTCCCGCTCTTTTTTTATGCCAATCCTGAACGCAGCTATGATGGAAAAGCGACCTATTATTTTCCAGGTGGGCAGATTCACGAGGCTGGTGAAATCGTTCTTCATGACCATGAATCGATCTATATTGAAGAAGGTGCCGTGGTCCGAGGGAGTATTCGGGCTTCTCATGCCTCGCATATTAAGATCTATGGCAATGGTATTCTTGACGCAAGTTGCTTTCACGGCAAGTCAGACTATCGTACGATCTTACTCTACCGTTGCAGCAACGTAGAGATCCAGGACATCATTATGATTGAGCCTCCCCTCTGGATGATTACGTTGGCTGCCTGCGATACCGTCCATATTGATCGTATCAAACAGATTGGCGAGGTCACCAGTTCGGATGGCGTTGATATCGTCGGCTCACATGATGTACTGATCGAAAATTGCATCATGAGAAATAATGATGATTGCATCGTCATTAAAGGCTTCAATTGGACCAATGCGATAACTGGAGAGTACTATCGCGCCGCCGAAGATGTCTACAACGTTCTTGTCCGTTCATGCACACTCATGAATGGAGAGGGAGGAATTGCGCTGGAGATTGGACATGAATTGACGATCAATTCGGTCAATACTATTGTCTTTAGCGATATTGATATTGTTGCAATACATGGACATGGCGCTCCTTTCGGGATACATGTCGGTGATAGAGCTCTGGTAAGTAATGTGCGCTTTGAACATATCAGGGTACAGCATTACTATGAGAAACTCATCGACTTTCGTGTCATGCGCTCAAGATACAACATAGATAAAGAGAGAGGCCATATCAAGGATATTGTACTCAAGGATATTCGTGTTACCGTCTCTCCTTACAACCCCGGCTACTCGATCTCTGTCATCGGAGGCTATGACTCCTCCCATCAGGTGCAGGGCGTCATCTTAGAGGACTTTTACCTGGGAGACTTAAAGGTAACAAACAGTGATCAGCTCGACCTCTTTACCAGGGAGGCTGAAGGCATTGAGTTTCGTTAACAGAGAATAGATGGAGAGATAGGGCCCTACACCTTCATACAATATATTGCACCACATAAGCGATTTATCGCATCATCGTGTAGGGCCTATCATTCATGATGACTGCGGGCCCTTATGCACTTAATGAAGCGCACAGTGGCAGCACATTCAGCGTTCCACCAGACGTAATGGGAGGACTATCGATAGTAAGCGGAGGTAAGGCATATACATTGACAGCCCAGGACTGTGGATTGGAGCCATAAGAAGGATAGAAAAGAGTGATTGGAAAGGCTCGCGGATCGAACTTAGTCTTGTGATAGCCAGCCCCTACGGGTGAGGCCCCACCGGGACAGGCCGCCTGCGCACTTCCCAACGTTGCTGCTCCCGATTTAGTCGCACCAGGGGCAGTGGCGGAGGTCACTTTCCCCAGCGTCACATTCAGATTCGAGGCACAGACTCCATAGACGGCAACATTATTGCCAAAGTGGTTGAGATTGCCAATGCTATAATCAGTTGTCACGCCCCAGCTTGTAAGGTTCAAAGGCTGAGATGTCTCAAAATCAATCACGATAGAGGCCAGATTGGACTGACTAAGATTCGTCAGACGATAGCCACCTCCAGTTAATTTTGTCCCTTGAGGGCAATTCACCGTCAAAGAATTTCCGCTATTGGTATCTCCA
Organism: Tengunoibacter tsumagoiensis; assembly: GCF_003967535.1. GTDB lineage: Bacteria > Chloroflexota > Ktedonobacteria > Ktedonobacterales > Ktedonobacteraceae > Tengunoibacter > Tengunoibacter tsumagoiensis. The sequence goes on from NZ_BIFR01000001.1 coordinate 603,385, forward strand.
CTCTGACTCACGATAGTTGCAGCCTTCCCTTTGCTCATACATTCAACATGCACAATCCCCAGGACATCCCCTACATAACCGGCTGATGGCTGATTCGTGAAAGTAACGGTCCAGGAATTCGCGCTGGATGGATAGCTGGCGGCAATAAAGTATTCATCAATAATGGTATGCGATATCCCACCACGTTCGACCTTATCTGCCTGATAAGCCGGTGTGTTAACGGCCCAGCCACCACTGAGCATCTGTTCGCCAGCATGACAACTGGCCGTTGAGGACGCAAAGGTTGAGGAATGGACCGTCACAGCATTAAAACGGTCGGTAACCCCGGGCGCAGAGTTAATGCCTCCACCCCCATTGCTCGGGTCCGTTCCACAGGCAGCAAACAGAAAACTTATTACCAGAGGAAGAAGACAGAGACCCACACGGATAGCTTTTCCCATGCCCATACTCTTTACCTTGTTTCTCATAGCTCACTATGAATTTTTATGCTCGCAAGTACTCTAAAGGACTTCAGAGACTGTGAAGAGAGTAATGCTCTATATATCTTTCCAGATATTTCTTTCCAGATCTTAACCAGAGTATAGGCGACAAACTATCTCAGCAGCTATTTGCTACTGCACAATCGCAAAGTGAAATAACCGACATTCGAGAACGTATCATGAACAAGAAGAGGCCTGGCACGACATGTCAACAGATCGTGCCAGGCCTCTTCTTGCTCATCTCTGGCGACTAAGACACCTCTTTATGCAGAACCTTGAAGAAGCTAGCATCGCGGAGCCAGCGATAGGTATAAGCTCCAGCAATTGCGCCACACAGAGGACCCACAACATAGATCCATTGCGACGTCCAGGTACCACTCACCAGAGCCGGTCCAAGCGAACGAGCTGGATTTAAAGAAGGGCCACAGATCGGGCCTGCAAATAAGACCTCCAGAGCGATCGTGCTACCAATCGCCAGAGCCGCCGACTGGCCGACCGCGCGGGTATCTGTCGTCATAGCCATAATCACAAACATCAGGAAAAAGGTAAGAATAAATTCAAAGCCCAACGACTGAGTATCGCCCCCATTCCCGGCAGGAAGCGTTGAACCCAACCTGGCAACATCGCCCAATAAGATCGCAAGGCAGAGAGCAGCCGCCGTTGCACCTAATAACTGAGCCAGCCAGTATCCGGCTAATTTCTGGATTGGAAAATTGCGTACAAGGACAAAGGCCAGCGTCACCGCCGGATTGAAGTGCGCCCCACTAATGTGTCCAAGAGCATAGACCATCACCGTAATGATAAGCCCAAAGACTAAACCAACCCCAACATGGGTAATCTGCCCTTTGGAGAGCGTATCGATCATGACTGCACCACAGCCAGCAAAAACCAATCCAAAGGTTCCGATCCCCTCAGCCACATAGGGGGCCAATTGACTGGACAACGACTCACTCGTAGAGAGTGCCTGCGTCTGCTGTATACTTGTCTGGCTCATGAATGGAGTAGATTTCCTTTCTCTGCCTATGGAATTCCCTTATAGCAATATACATATACAAAATACACATGCAAAATACACAGACAAAAACAGACCACGGGGGTCGACCTATTGTGGATTATCTTCCCTTACACATACCCGGCCACCGCCATACTGTTAATGAAGAACAACTATCTAGTATAATTATACTTAACATGCAAAATGAAGTATATTTATGACAATACTATGGAGAAGAGAGAAAGTACTATCACTGGTACCTCTCTCTTCTCCACGTCCCAAGTATGATCTGCTTAAGCAAGGATTATCTTGCGACCAGAGCGACTGGCTTCCACTGCTCGATCTTCGGTGGAATGTGTTTACACGGCGGTGGCATCTTCCCCCAACAATGAAGTAGACAGAGCGGCACTGTTCTGGAATAGAACGGTAGATAGATCGCGCAATCCCCGGGGTCAATGACGAGATCGGCCTCCATATGTAGCAATTGAGGACACATCGCCTGTAATAGTTCAACAACCTCATCAACCACCCAGCCTTTTACATCGTTTGTATGCAGACCCAGAATCTCTGTATTGAGATCGAGACGGTGGCAGGGATAACGACTTATTACAGCACACAGGCACACCTGGAGGGTATCATGAAGATACATAGAAGCCTCCTTTCCTGCAAAAGTTCAAATCTTTCTACATATAAAATTGAGCGCTACGATGGGGAAATATACACCAGGTCGGCTACAATCACAATTGAGCGCTACGATGGGGAAATATACACCAGGTCGGCTACGATCATCTGCTTAAGAACTTTTTCACCTACAGTTTTAATTACAAAAGCGTGTGCAGGAATCCCCAGGCCTCCTGATCGATGCTACTCTATACTCAACCATTAGTTGCTCGTTATCGTCTTTAAGACCACTATATCACAATGGAATCAGGATTGATAGCCGATCTAGAATAGTTCGAGGCTCTAGAATGTGCGTATATCGCAGAGAAATGGGAAGATGTAATAAAATATATACAGACGTCAGCATACAAATAGATGCAATACTATTCATTCAGGCTCTCATTCCACGCGATGTTGAGGAGCGTACAATCAAGTTTCCGGAGAGCAGGCTCCGTTGTTGGGAGATTTGTCGTTCATGCAATTGCCGCCAGAGGAGTCGAATGACCTCTTCACCCAGGGCTTCAATCGGTGGTCGAATCGATGTTATCCCTAATTCTGCCGCCAGAGGATGATTGTCAAAGCCAATCAGGCCAAAATCTTTGCCAGCTACCTTTCCTGACCTCTGGGCAGCACGTAGAAAACCGGCAGCCGCTTCGTCATTTTGCGCAATGATCCCTACGGGCCGTCCCTGCGATCCCGTCTCAAGGATGCCTTGAGCAATCAGTTCTTGACTCGCCTGATATGTGGCCTCCTCAGACGTCTGTCCAGATGGCATCTTCATAGTGGAATGAATGCGCAGTTGTTCTGGAGAGACTCCAAAATCCTGCATAGCCTGCTTCACACCTTCAATCCGTTTGCTTACCCACGAACGATCATCGCATTGCAGGAAGTGATAGACAGGAGCATAGCCAACGCGTAATAAATGAAGTCCAGCGCGATAGCCTGACGTGAGGTTATCGAAGCAGACCACAGGACACGGACTGATAATCTCTTCCCAGGAGACCAGAGCCACAGGTACACGCTCAATGTCAAACAGAGCACGTACGACCTCGCTCATGAAACGCGCATCAAAAATACTGATGACGATGGCATCGATACCATGATCAAGCAAGAGCGTAATGGCCTCCTTCATCGTCGTATGCTCGGAAGTTGGAGCAAGCTCTTGCACCAGATGCACACGCCCACCAACCTGCGCAAAAGAGCGCTGAAGGGATTGCATCAACACATAGTTCCATTGATCAGGCTCAAAGCCGTTAGCGGGGACTGGCACCCCAGACGTAAAAGCGATAAAGGGCTTCTGGGCAAGAATACCCAGGGTAGGTGCCGTAATCGACCTGCGCGATCGTGTAAAAGAACTTGATGACACCTGTGCTGGCACCGCCGCAGGGACAACCGGTTGAGAGACAAATGTCCCTCGTTTGGGCTCAGCACGCAACGTCCCATCGCTGATGAGAAGACCGATGGCCTGCTCCAGAGTCGGCATGCTGACCCCATAGATTTTGGCAAGATTCGCTCGGCCAGGCAACATTGAACCGGCTGGCCACTCTCCCATCTGAATTTTATTGCGAATGTCTTGCTCAACCTGCCTGTACATTAATGGCTCTTTGGACTGCTCTTGCCCTGGCACAAAATCTTTATTCATTCTATACCTTTTCACTAACCATACTACATAATTATATCCATTATATAGTTTTGCTTTTTTATCGGCCCAGTTACCCCATTCCATGTCTCATGTTGCATAGAAATTATTCAATATTCCCTTGACAGAGTCAATAGAGCAATGTATCCTATAAAGGGTGGTCAACTATACAGTATAATTATACACCAGTATAGTTATGTAGTGCCCCTTTAAAAAGGAGGATACATAACCACTCGCTGCCATTTTCAGGCTTGCGTCGTCCTCTTGACAATTTGAGGCGAGCTAGCGATAAGCGCATGACAGGATGTCATGTCGTACCGATTTCATTGTTGAAGTCACGCGGTTTTATTCCAAAGGAGTAACGCATACATGGTACATGGGTTCAAAAGGCCGTTACTGCGCAGTAACTGGTCAAAGAAACGGATGATCCGTACATCCCTCTCATTTGGTTCACTCTTCTTGTTGTTAAGTGTAGTGCTCGCATCTTTTTCGTTTCAGCTATTGACAAATGGGGTTGCGCATGCCGAGACCCCTTCGCAACGGCCTGCAATTGGTATCAACCTGGGTGAACCCGATCCAGGTAGTTTCACAGATGCGATGAAAACCTCTGGCGACCTGTTAAGCACTGATGGTCATACCCTTGTCGCGGTTGATAGCAATGGCTGGCCTACGGCTGATTTTCAGTTCTACTTATGGCAGGGTCAGAGCCGCACTGATGGCACCTACCAGGTTATCTTCAATGGACAGGCTGATCTCTCCGTCTCACTCGGCTATGCGACTTTCTCCAATCAGCAGTACAATGCAGCCACAAACACGACGACGGTCACGATGGTGGTAACGACAGCCGACAATATCAATTTCTACCTGTACTTCAACAACACAAAGCGAACAGCCAGCAGCGCCACCAATACAGGTATCACTGGCCTGAAGTTTTTTAAGCCAGTCTCAGAGGGTTCAACTACGTCGTACGATCCTTCTGTCATCTTTACCCCTTATGTGGCTCAGGCCGTTGCTCCTTACACGTACATTCGCTTTATGTTTGGAACCAACTGGAACAAGTCGACGACCTGGTCGGATCGCACAACAGTTGATTATGCAACACAGCATAAGATGCTCCCAGGTGAAAATGGCTTTGAAGGCAATCAGATGGCCTTTGAGTATATGGTCAAGATTGCGAACGACAATAATAAGGATCTGTATATTGTTGTCCCCGATCGTGCAAATAATGACTATATCACCAAACTGGCACAGTTGCTTCTGTACGGTAGTGATGGCGTCAATCCCTATACCAGTCCACAGGCAAATCCTGTCTGGGCTCCCTTAAAGCCCTCTCTCAAGCTGTATGTTGAGTATACCAACGAGGCATGGAACTTCTCATTTGATCAGGCGCATGATCTCTATGATGGCCCCATTGGAGCTCAACAGGAGATTGCCAACAATCCAAATTCCCCTCTTATCTTTGATGGCAATACCGATGGCAATCTCATCTGGCATCGCAACTATGCCAATCGATCACTCAATGTCAGTAACATCTTCCGCAGCGTTTTCGGCGATGCATCAATGGGCTCACGCGTGCGTCCACTGCTGTACTGGCAGTATAACAACCTGAATAATACGGCCCAGGATGAACTTGAGTTCATCAATGATTATTACAACAATGCCGATGGCATTCAACATGTTGCTAATCCTCATCCAGTGAACTATTACTTCTGGGGCGGCGGCGGAGCTGTCTACTTCAATAGTAATAATGATGGTGCAACGAGCGTTGATAGCCTGTTTGCCTCTGGTGTTCCTCAATCCAGCTATCAAAGCATGGTAAGTAATGAGGGAACCTGGGCTCGCTCTTATGGGCTGCACTTTATGTCCTATGAGGGAAGCTGGGGCATTAGCGGGTCTGTTGGCGATGCTGGTCGCGTCGATCCTCGTGCTCAGCAGGCTCTTCTGACATCTTTCAACGATTTTGTTCAGGCTGGTGGTGAGAACTATACCGCTGGAACGTTTGGTCAGTGGGATGATTTCACGATCGCCAATACGTATCCTTTAGTAAAGGGTGCGGCACAGATTAACGCTTCAGACTATAGTCTCCCTTCTGTTACATTGGGAACGGCTATCTCAGCCAGTGGTACAACGACGATTCCTGGTACGGCCTACGATCTTACTATTAGCGGATACGATGGAGCCAAGTCGGATGTGGGACAGAATGTCTCTTATCTGATCCGCATTGGGAACTCGGATACCTATCAGGTCTACTTGAGCGTCGCCAATGATGCTGATGGTGGTAAGATCAATGTCTATGCCGATAGTGAACTGTTGACAACGGTAGCGGTTCCCAATACTGGTAGCAAGAGTAGCTATCAGGTAGTCTCTGCTGGAACTGTGACCTTATCCTCTGGCTTGCATAGTCTGTTCTTACGCCCTTCTGCCAATGCCTCGAATGGGACAGCGGGGAATGTGGATGCACTCTACGTACAACCTTCTTCGGTCTCAGGTACTCCTGCAACCCGGCCAGCCCCTAATGGTGTTCCTTCATACCTCCAGGATCTGGATATTGGCGGACCCGCTCTGCCTGGTTCAGTCAATACCGATAATGGAACCTTTACCATCAATGCTTCCGGCTATGATATCTGGAATAATATTGATGCCTTCCATTATGTCTACGAGCCTGTTACTGGAGATACCACCATTATTGCTCGTGTAACTTCTTTGAGCCACTCTTCTGCATATGCTAAAGCTGGTGTGATGATCCGTAAGTCGCTCGATGGCACCGCTGCTAATGCGGCCTCTCTGTTCTCTAATGAGCCTTCGACCTACTTTGAGGATCGCCTCACGGATAATGGCAATACTAATCACCCACCATCGGTCTTCGCCAATGTCCCTTACTGGGTGAAATTGGTGCGCACTGGTGACACATTTACTGGCTATGGCTCTACAGATGGAAGTAACTGGACTCTGATGGGTTCAGATACTATTGTGATGGGTTCAACGGTCTATGTAGGATTGGCCCTGACCTCTCATAATGATGGGACTCTGGCTTCGGCAACCTTTGATAATGTCTCGGTCAATGGCACAGCCTGGACTGGTAGCGGCACTGGCGGTAGTGGTTCAACCCCAACCCCAACGCCAACTTCTACTCCAACGCCTACGCCAACTCCGATTCCGACATCGACTCCTACTCCTACGCCAACGCCAAGTCCAACATCGACTCCTACTCCTACACCTACACCAAGTCCAACGGCGACACCAAGCCCAACGCCTGTTCCAACAGGCTGGACTGCGTGTGCCAAAGAGGGGGGCACCTGCACCTTTAGTGGTACACAGGTGGTCCGCTATGGAGCCAATGGGCACTACAATTACCAGACAGCGACCAATAGCATTAAATGTAACAATGGTGCCTTTGGTGATCCCATCAATGGGACGAAGAAGACATGCGATGTCGCTCCTATTCCTCCAACCAGTTGGACCAAATGTGCCGACGAGAATGGAACCTGTGCCGTCACGGGAACCGTCTCCGTGGCCTATGGAGCCAACGGAAAGTTCATCTATAAGACGGAAAGCAGCAACACTGCCTGTAATAACAGCACTTTTACCGATCCGATCGTGGGAACGGTGAAGGCCTGTTATTATAAGTAGATATGTAGTGCGTCCATAGCAAGGCCCGGATCAGGAAATTCCCTGATCCGGGCCTCATTCTATCCTCCATAGATTCTGTTCCCATGTTCCGTTTCTCATTAAACCATGGATGGGCTCACACAGCGGAGTGGGACCTGTGGAAAGAGACAAGCTACTTTCCCTACTTGACATTGCATAATATGTTTTTTGTGCATGAGATAGAATGTCAAGTAGGGCAGGTCGCTTGTCTCCTGCCGAAACGTGCCACTCCACTCTGGTCGCCCATCCATAGCTTCTGTTCCCATGTTCTGTTTCACGTTGAGCTATGGATAGGCTCACACAGCGGAGTGGGACCTGTGGAAAGAGACAAGCTACTTTCCCGACTTGACATTGCATAATATGTTTTTTGTGCATGAGATAGAATGTCAAGTAGGGCAGGTCGCTTGTCTCCTGCCGAAACGTGCCACTCCGCTCTGGTCGCCCCTCCATAGCTTCTGTTCCCGTTTCCTGTTTTCCCACTGAGCTATGGATAGGCTCACACAGCGGAGTGGGACCTGTGGAAAGAGACAAGCTACTTTCCCTACTTGACATTGTTTTATACGCAAAATATATTATGACCTTACAAGGCAAGTAGGGCAGGTCGCTTGTCTCCTGCCGAAACGTGCCACTCCACTCTGGTCGCCCATCCATAGCTTCTGTTCCCATGTTCTGTTTCACGTTGAGCTATGGATAGGCTCACACAGCGGAGTGGCAACTGTGGAAAGAGACAAGCTACTTTCCCTACTTGACATTGCATAATATGTTTTTTGTGCATGAGATAGAATGTCAAGTAGGGCAGGTCGCTTGTCTCCTGCCAAAACGTCCCATTCCACTCTGGTAGCCCATCCATAGCTTCTGTTCCCATGTTCTGTTTCACGTTGAACCATGGAGGGGCGAACAGAGCGGAGTGGGACCTGTGGAAAGAGACAAGCTACTTTACCTACTTGACATTGTTTTATATGCAAAATAGATCATGACATTACAAGACAAGTAGGGCAGGTCGCTTGTCTCCTGCCGAAACGTGCCACTCCACTCTGGTCGCCCATCTATAGCTTCTGTTCCCGTTTCCTGTTTTCCCACTGAGCTATGGATGGGCTCACACAGCGGAGTGGCAACTGTGGAAAGAGACAAGCTACTTTCCCTACTTGACATTGCATAATATGTTTTTTGTGCATGAGATAGAATGTCAAGTAGGGCAGGTCGCTTGTCTCCTGCCAAAACGTCCCATTCCACTCTGGTAGCCCATCCATAGCTTCTATTCCCATGTTCTGTTTCCCATTGAACTATGGAGGGGCCCACACAGCGGAGTGGGACCTGTGGAAAGAGACAAGCTACTTTCCCTACTTTACATTGTTTTATATCTGAAATAGAGCATGATATCACAAGACAATCAATCATTGTGGAGATGGACCTGTGGAAAGAGATCCCTCTCTGTCATCATATATTGATTGCTTCCTTCATATTGCTTATCACAAGAATAGATATTATACTTTATCTATATACTCAAAGAATTTTGCAAAGAATTTTGCACGTTACATCATAAAAAGTGAGAACGATGGCAGACCTCATCCGCCCTATTGTGCTAACCGATCCACACACTGTAAGCTTTCTTCCTCATGTCCACAAACTGAATCTGGCTGGTAGCCGGACCCTGACTGATCTATCTCCTCTTCGTACGCTTTCTGAATTAACTGAGATCAATTTGTCAGGGTGCAGACAGATGGCAGATCTGACGGCACTGACTGAATTGCAGCAGATCACAACGCTCATTCTGAAGGGCTGCATAAACCTGACTGATCTTTCGCCTCTCAGTCAGCTCACAAAACTGACCACGCTCGATCTCACCAATTGTCGGTCGCTCACAGATCTCACCCCTCTAACTTCTCTTCAACAACTGACCCGACTGAATCTTGCTGGCTGTACACACATTACATCGCTCGCACCGCTGGCCCAACTCCCCATGCTTCAGGTGCTCAATATCTCCAACAGTCAGCTCAAGCGGAAACTTGAACCAGTTAATCAGATGGTCGAGATCAGAGGTATGCTCCCACGAGTCTTGAAAAGGTTGCCCATTCCGCTTCGTCGCCAGTTGAGTGTCCAGATGATGAAGTCACAACCATTCGCTGAATGTCTGGAGGCACTTTTTCAACGCTGGCCCAGGCGTTGTGATCACATGCTACAGAGCAGGCTACAAAGTCTTTCGGTGGCAGAGCGTACGCTGGCGGAAGAGGCTCTCTATACCTTATTTCTGTGGGGAAATAAAGAATATCATCTTTTGCTGGCTCTGGGTGCCTTGCAATCTACCCGGACGATCGAGGCCTTAAAGAGTAGCTTACTGCATGGGCCAACAAAGGGAAGTTTTTTTGTCGTGGCAATCGTCCTGTGGCAACTCGAACGCTATCCCCTGACGTTGACGGCGCTGTGCAAAGGGGCCAGCCAATGGGATGATCTCGCAGAAAGAATTGAAGCGGTAAAAGCGCTTAAGTATTTTGCTGACCCTCAGGCGATAGAGACATTACAGATGCTCCTCTATGATGAGCATACACAGCTCCGCTATGAGGCCCTTCTCTCACTGGCTCATCTAACTGGAGTCCAGGTTGTCTATTACTCAAGCCTGCTGAAAGGTATTAAGGATAGTGAGCCAGTCCGCTGGCTGCCAGCGGCCAATAACTGGCTGCATATCCTTAATGCGTCAAAAAGTCCCCATGAGATCTGATGGAGTTAACCCCATGGCCAGCTATGGTTTTCTCGATCCGCGATGGGTCAGGACTTTGGAGAGCCCCTATCGATCGGGCTAAAGGTTCTCGATCTCTACTGGCTCGATCTCGTCGGCGGGAGTAAAGTGAAAGACCCGCGAATAGAAGTAGAGCTCAGCTTCCATAGAACGTTTAATATTTTTGCCCTGACGGAAACCATGCTGCTCGCCTTCAAAGGCCAGATAGGCAACGGGCAATTTCTTGGCACGCAGGGCGGCCACCATCGTTTCAGCCTGATTAGGCGGCACGACCTCGTCCTCCAGACCCTGGAAAAAGATGACTGGACAGGAGAGCTGATCAGTAAAGTTGATGGCCGAGCGTTGATAATAGATTTCCTTATACTCAGGGAAAGGTCCAACCAGACCATCAAGATAACGTGACTCAAACTTATGGGTATCCTTCAATAAGTTGAGATCACTGACACCAAAATGGCTTGCCCCAGCCCGAAAGATAGTGCGGAAAGTCAGTGCGCACAGCGTCGTATATCCACCCGCACTCGCACCCCGAATTGCCATCCGTTTACTATCCACAAGGCCCTGATTCACAAGATAGAGAGCTCCATTGGTGCAATCATCCACATCAACAATTCCCCATTGACCTTTTAGCCGCTCACGATAGGCACGACCATAACCAGAGCTACCGCCATAGTTAACATCCAGAACACCAAAACCCCGGCTCGTCCAATACTGCACATCCAGGACTAACGAAGTAGGGGAGGCACCGGTTGGGCCTCCATGACTGATCACCAGCAAAGGGGGAAGTTCGCCCTCGGGAGCAGCAAATTCCGGATTCTGGGGGGCATAATAATATGCGTAGGCGGTCAAGCCACGCTCGGTCGGAAACTCAATCGGTTGGGCCTCGGAGATATAAGCCCGGTCAAAGGTCAGAGGGAACGATCGACGCAGGACCTCAAAGTGATGGGTCGCTGTATCGATACGTACAAGTTCCTTGACGACCGTAGATGAGGCTGCCATCAACAGAATCTGTTGGGCATTCGCACGCACTTCGGTGATAGCAGTATAGGGAAGCTGGATTGAGGTCAATGAGCCCGTATCTGTCTCAACATCGGCCAGATGCGTCCCCTGAGCATCACTATACCGACAAATAATACGCTCTGCCGAGACAAACGCATAGCTGGACATATGAAAGAGCCATTGTGGAAAACCAAATTCGGCCTCCATCTGCACAAAAGGTTCAACATTTCCATCCCGGTAGCGGTAGAGATTCCACCAACCTGTACGATCAGAGACAAAATACAGCACCCCGTCAGGAGACCACTGGGGCTGAAAGATGGATTCCTGTGGGCCGCCCGCAATCTGCTGGCAGTCCTGCAAAGCTCCCTGCGCATCAAAATCGGCGCTCCATAGCTCACAGCCATCCCAGGGCATATTAGGATGATTCCAGGTTAACCAGGCCAGATGCTGTCCATCAGGACTCAGGGCAGGGGAAGAATAAAAATCATTGCCCGCTTGCAGCGTGGTAATAACGTCATCTCCCTGTCCATCCAGTGCGATACTGACCAGGGTATTGATGGCCTCGCGCTCACTATCGCGATGGTCTTCACAAACACAGAGCAGTCGATTGCGCAGTGGATCAAAGACCAGGCTCGCATAGCGCAGCAGGGCAGGAGTCTCGGGCGTGATTGCCACGGGCTCCTCACCAGGAACCTGGCGATACAGTCGCTGATCGCTATAATTGGCAAAATAGAGTATCCCATTATGAACTGCGAAATCCCCACCCCCATACTCATGAACACGCGTACGCACATTGAAGCCATCCGGGGTCAGCGTTGCGATCGTACCATCAGGTGCACGATGCATAATCACATAGCGCCCTCCTTCTGATGGCCGCCCCTCTATCCAGTAGCTCTCTTCTCCCTCGACAGCCGTCATGGTAAGGCGAATAAAATCGGACACAATCAGGTCAGTGGTCACCGGCGAACGCCAGGCACCATAAGGGGCTATCTGTGGATGTGGTGTTGTCTGATCAGACGGTAAACTTAACATAGTATCTTTCTATTCCCTTTCCATATTGAGAGAAGAGAGTGAGCCTGCAACTCCGATAAAAGCCCTCATCACGTCCAAGAACAGAAGTGGATAATGGCAGTGTCTCTGGAGATCGGGCTGGCACCCTATTGGATATCCTCCCAATTATATCACTCTCAGGCCTGACGCTCATGCCTCAAACAGGATGGGAGGAAGGCACAGCAATGAAGTTTCAGTCTACATAAAAAAGGGCTATTGATTGCGCGTATACTTTTAGTAGAGTCAGGTATATGAAAAGTGAGAATTGAAAATGAGTTCAGATCAGCAGACACCTCCTCTAGAGAATAATGAGGAGCAAAAAAGCTTTTTATACCGTTTGCAAAGACGCTACTGGCTGATGATTACACCGCTCGATCCTGATTATCCAGGTGATGAAGAATTGGAGAAACAATACTCCTTTGACCCACGTGATCCATTAGATGAGGCCCATAACTGCTAACACCTGCATTTAAATGCTCAGACAAATGCACTCAATCGCGCTAAGCCCCCACTGATGCGCGACGGAGATTTTTTTGCACGCATATCACATATACTATTAGCGTTGGTATTGGGTTTTCCAAATACTTCTCCATGGTAAGTTACAACAATTGACAAGTTGATCATTGCCTATTATCCTTGTATGTGTACCATTTATTACCTGGCAAGGAGTAGCGTTTTGCCAATTACCTCACATGCCTGTTCCTCATCCTTACTTCGTTGTACTCTTGCCCAGGTCTCCACTGTATGCTCTTCTGCTGCCATGCCGCAGTAGTTTTTGTGTATCACAACTCTTTTTAGTTCTTTCTTAAACCATTATGAAGAAAAACTATCAAACAGGAAGGGAGTACAAAGATGCTTGAGCCCCGTAGCTCTTTTGTTGCTACAGACGCCGTACGCTTACATTATCTGGAGTGGAATCCGGTAGCTTCATCCGTTGCTCAAGCGGAAGAACAATGGAAGCCTGATAATGTTGAAACACTCAGTGCTATAAATGAGCAGAGCAATGACAATGATGCTGTTCCGCTGATCCTGTTACATGGATTGGGCGCAACTGCTGATACGTGGCGACTGGTGGCGAATCATCTTGGTCAGCAGCGCCAGGTATTTGCATTTGACCTCCGTGGACATGGAGCTAGCGAACAGAGTGCAGATGGATATGATCTGATTACCGTAGCAGAGGATGTTATCTCTGGAATGGCGCGGCTGGGGCTGGGTCAGGTTGCGCTGGTGGGACATGGCTGGGGTGCCCGCGTAGCACTCGTCATTGCATCCCGGCATCAGGCTCTGATCAGCCATTTAATTCTGATTGATTGTCCCCATGTCGAGCCTCGACATTGGCCAGGCATGACCCGGGAACGCTTCATTCGTGAGCAGATGGAGCCTGAGATCTATGTATCACGGGCGCGTTACCTTCAGGAGTGGCAAAATGAGTTAGATCCGATCTGGTCGCCCATGATTGAGGAGATCGTAATGACGTATGTTACGCTACTCTCTGATGGTCGGCTCGTTAATCTGCTCCAGGCAGAGCATCAACGACAGATTCGCTCATCTTTATGGGACGATCGAGCTGTCTCTTATTATCCGCGGCTCCAATGCCCTGTCCTGTTAATCCCGGCAGCAAGCCAGCCAATCCCGGGTGAGGAGCCACCAGAACATCTTGAGCAGGCAGCTGAATTTTCAGCCGCAAAGGGACAGATGGCCGCACAGGTAGCTCGGGCCATCCCTCATTGTTCTGTCTATTGGATGGCGGAGACGGCTCATGATATCCAATTACAACGTCCTCAACTGCTCGCTGATATCATGCTCGCTTTTCTCCATCCCTTAAAAGAGACCTTTGCAGATGAGAGCCTTACATTTAATACCTTGTTTCTAAACTGAGCCATGGAGGGGCTCACACAGCGGGGTGGGAACAGAGGAAAGAGACAAGCGACTTTACATTGGTTCATCTCCGAAATCGAGCAACATATCACAAGACAAGTAGGGCAGGTCGCTTGTCTCCTGCCTAAATTTCCCATTCACTATGGTAGCCCCTCCATAGCATCTGTTCCCCGTGTTCCGTTTCCCGTTTCACGTTGAGCCATGGCGGGGCTCACAGAGCGGAGTGGGAACAGTGGAAAGAGACAAGCGCTTTCCCTACTTTACATGCTCTATATATTTTTTCGAGTGTAATATAACATAACAAGTAGGGCGTCTCCTTCCGAATCGTGCCACTCCGCTATGCCAGCCCCTCCATAACGTCCTTTCCCCATGTTCCATTTCACGTTGAGCCATGGTGGGGCTCACACAGCGGAGTGGGCAACAGTGGAAAGAGACAAGCGCTTTCCCTACTTAAAGTTGTTTATCTCCGAAATCGAGCAAGATATGACAAGTAGGGCAGGTCGCTTGTCTCCTGCCTAAACGTCCAGCTCCACCATGGTAGCCCCCCATTGCATCCCTTCCCATGTTCTGTTTCACGTTGAGTTATGGAGGGGCTCACACAGCGGAGGGGGACCAGTGGAAAGAGACAAGCGACTTTCCCTACTTTACATTTTTTATACCTGAAATCGAGCAACATATCACAAGACAAGTAGGGCAGGTCGCTTGTCTCCTGCCTCAATTTCCCATTCCACTATGGTAGCCCCTCCATAGCATCTGTTCTCCGTGTTCCGTTTCCCGTTGAGCCATGGCGGAGTGACCAGAGCGGAGTGGCAACTGTGGAAAGAGACGCCCTACTTTACAGTGTTTTGTTCCTGAAATTGAGCACAATATTACACAAATTGAGGATTAACAAATGTGCCTACCGCCAGAATAATATAAAAAGCCAGCAGGAGTAAGCCCTCAAGCCAGTTCGACTCACCATCTAAAGAGATAAGAGTATACAATCCCGCCAGGAGCGCAAACAGGGCGACCTCTAATAAGGAGAAATTGAGATCCAATGGCACGCCGATGATCGTTCCGGCCAGTACCAATAATGGAGCGGCCAGGAGAGCAATCTGAATCGAAGAGCCCGCAGTAATAGCGAGAGAGATCTCTATCTGCCCATTAATGGCCGAGGTAACAGCAGAGCTATGTTCAGCCGCATTGCCAACAATGGGCAGGATAATCAGGCCCACAAAAAAAGGATTTAAGCCAACTTGCCTGGTAAGAGGCTCAATTGTTCCCACCAGTACCTCGCTCAGTAGAGCGGTGATGACGGTGGCCACCGCCAACATCAGCAAGGGCAGCCAGAGGGTTGTTCGCCACAAGCGCATCAATAGATGTGAGGAAGTTCTCTCGGGAAGGTCTATCGGCAAGAGAGGCACCTGTTCAGGCTCCCTTAAGGGAGCTACAGGGGCTGCCCGCAGACCAAAAACCGAGTAGGCAATATAGGCTGTATAACAGAAGAGGAGCACAATCGAGATGCCAATGCTCACCTGATGCAGAGCGCTCCCTTGAATAACAGCGGTACCTGGACGCGAGCCCTCACCAACCGTTGCCAGCAGCGAAGGAATGGTCAGCCCAACAACCGCCAGGCCCAGCAGGGTCGCATACTCACTGGCAATGCGTGCGCTAAAGTTCTGCCTTCGATGCCGCCAACCTCCTAGAAACATCGACATCCCCAGGACAAGCAACACATTGCCAATAATCGAACCAGCAAGCGAAGCACGAACAACCTCCGGCTGATTCGCGGTCAGCGCCGCCAGGCCAATAATAATTTCAGCAGCATTCCCAAACGTTGCATTGAGCAGGCCACCTATGTTATGTCCAAAATGTTCGGCCAGTGCCTCCGTAGCACTCCCAATCAAACCAGCCAATGGAATAAGACCCAATGCCGCCAACACAAAGATGGTCACAGGCGATGCATGCAGTATCTCCGCTACAAACGTAGCAGGAACGGCCAGCAGAAGCGCAAGTAGCCAACGGTTTATCACTCTATAATGCCTTCCTTTTCTGAATAAACATACACGCGGTTGCGATCATCCCCTTTACAATGATATACTTCCCTGCATATTCTTTTGATACAGCGCTTTTCATCTGCTTTTATGAAGAGGGGCCAGGTAGAGATTTTCAGAGGGGAGAAAGAAATTATAGACGCGGATAATTCGGATCAGCCAGGCTCTCTTCTCCATGGGAATCGAGAGCTCGCAGTGCTCTACGCGATTGCAGGCTATCTTAATCGTCAGGTTGATGTGCATGAGGCGCTCCAGGAAGTGCTGGCGCAGGTGACCGAGCTGCTCGGTCTACAGACCAGTTGGGTCTGGCTTTTCGATGCAGCCGGTGAGCCTCTGGTGGCTGCTTCGCAGAACCTTCCACCCTATCTGGCAGATCATCCTGAGCGCATGACTGGTCTCTGTCAGTGCCTTGAAACATTCATCGGCGTTTCAACCAAAAAGCCTGCTGCCAATGTAGATGTACTACGCTGCTCTCGTCTTAAAAATGCGGAACGCGACAGCGATCCAACGGCTCTCGGCCTCCGCTTTCATGCCAGTGTCCCTATCTATGCCCATCCCGAGCTTCTGGGCGTACTTAATGTTGCCAGCGAGGATTGGCGCGAACTTCGTCCAGATGAATTACAGCTACTCCATATTATTAGCGATCAGATTGGCCTTGCGCTACAACGAGCACGACTATCAGCCGAACATACAGCGGCTGCAACCCATCTTGCTACGATTGAGGAGCGCAATCGGTTGGCGCGGGAGATTCATGATACCCTGGCGCAAGGTTTAGCAGCTATTGCACTTCAGTTGGAGACCGCCGATGCCCTGGTGGAACGACGGCCAGAACGAGCGCGTGAGGCTGTACAACGAGCCCTACTGCTGACCCGCAACAACCTGGAAGAGGCCCGCCGCTCCGTCATGGACCTTCGCACCGCTCCCTTGCAAGAGAATACGTTACCTGAGGCCCTTGCAGCGCTGGCTCGTGGTGAGGCAACGCCAGTCAGCTATCACTTTAGCCCCTCCTCTTTTCCCGCCTTACCATCGCGTATTGAGGCAGGGATCTATCGCATTGCCCAGGAGGCGCTCGCTAACGTGCGAAAACATGCCTCGGCCCAGCAGGCCGAACTACGACTACATCTAGAGGATCAGTGGCTCTCGCTGGTGGTTCGCGATAATGGCAAGGGCTTTGACCCCGATTCGGTGGCCCAGTTTACCAGTACTCAGACCGGCCACTTTGGTCTGGCTGGCATCAATGAACGCGTCAAACTCTTAGGGGGCAATCTCTGCATTCGTAGCGAGCCTGGAACAGGGACCTGTATTGAAGTCTCAATCCCTCTGTAATTAAAGCTCCTCTTAGAGGATCATAGAGGATCATACATACTGCATTTCTAGAACAATTATTATCTTCACTAACTATCTTATTTTCACTTATGATAAGAAAGGCTGCTATCATGGTACGTATTCTGCTGGCTGATGACCATCCCATCGTTCGTGAGGGGCTACGGGCCCTGCTAGAGACACAGACGGATTTTGAAGTGGTTGCAGAATGCGCCAATGGAGAAGAGGCCCTCCGTCTCACAGCCCAGCTTCAACCAGATCTCCTCTTCCTCGATCTAGAGATGCCCGTTCTCGATGGCGTTGAGACCATCCGCCGACTTCATCAATCGTCCAGGCATCCTGCTATTATCGTCTTTACGGCCTTTGACGACGATGAGCGCATCTTATATGCTATTCAGGCCGGTGCCAACGGCTATCTCCTCAAAGATGCACCACGTGAAGAGATCTTTAAGGCGGTCCGTGTCACCGCCATGGGTGGCTCGCTCCTGCAACCAGTCGTTGCTTCAAAGTTCCTGCGCCAGACTGGCTCACTTCCTCCCGTTAACAAAGCCTCCATCCCTTCTCCTCTCATTGAAGAGCTGACAGAGCGCGAGCTAGAAGTTCTCCGTCTTCTGGCTCAGGGTACCCCCAATAAAGAAATTGCTGTTCGCCTGATTATTAGCGAACGAACAGCAAAATTCCATGTGAGCTCGATTATGAGTAAGCTAGGAGCAACCAACCGCACTGAAGCGGTCGCGCTGGCGGCCCAACGCGGCCTGATCAGCCTATAGGCAGGAAAAAAAGTTGAGGATTGCCCCATTCTTCACATATATTTCCTTAACAGAGCCATAAGAAATTTGGGCTAATTTCGCTTGAATAGCGCTTCCAGCGAAACATATTGATATACAATAATCCATAAGAAGATGTGGATATAATCCAGGATTATAGACCAACACTTTTCATTTCACGGGAACAGAAAAGAGAGAAGGGCTGAAACACATGATGAAGTTTCCACGCCTGAGCGCCGCTATTACGGTCATTGTCCTGATCGGAGTTATCGCCTTAATCATTATTGGCGTGCTCAATGCGACAGGACCACTTCTGGTGCATGGAAGCTCAATCACGGATACGGTAGATGGCACAATGCATATGGTGGAACACGAATCCGGCACCATTCTTCGTCAAAAAAGTGATCATAGCTTTGTACTTGTGACCGCTACGGGCCAGCAGAAGCTATTTCAATGTAAGCAACGCTGTCTCTTACAGCTCGGCCATATCCAGCGTCACATCAACGAGCACGCCAGGACGGATATTTATTACATTCACATGGATACTATTCTGGAAGCAATTGATGTGGATTAGCCAGACAGATGAGCACACGACTGGACTGCATTGTGCAACCGGTCCTCTTTCTTAACAACGAACTCCTGGAACATCAGGCCGTGTATTGGTAGGATGAAATATATGCAAAATCAACAGACACCAGCAAAAGGTATCAGCCGATCTCAACTCGAAAGAGCCGATCTTGTCATTATAGGCAATGGCATTGCGGGCCTGACTGCTGCGGTCGAGGCCCGGCACCTGGCTCCCGATAAACGGATCGTTATCATCACTGATCAGATTCATCCTACGATTAATACACCAGCGTTAAAACAATTTGCGATTGCCAAACTTGCCCGTGAACAACTCCTGGCGTATCCTTCTGGGACAGAACGAGCCGAACGAATCCATGTCGTGAACGCGCATGTTGAAGGGATTCATGCTCAGAGCAAATATCTTACGCTCAACGAAAATCGGAGCTTCGGTTATGAAACGCTGCTCATTGCGACAGGGAGCTCTCCCTCTGGCATCCCATCGTCGACGCCCGGGCATGACTTTGATGGTGTGATGACGCTTCATCGCTTACAGGATTATTTAGATCTACGTCGGCGCATCCCTGAGGTGAGCGAGGTTGTAGTGGTTGGCGGTGGCGTCCATGCTATTGAGACGGCGATGGGCTTTCTCTACTGGGGCAAACGTGTCCACTTGCTGATTCGCAGCACGATCATGGGTAAAACTCTCGATGAGACAGCATCGGAGATGGTTCTGAATAACCTCCGACGCGCCGGGGCAATTATCCATACAGGGACCGAGGTCGCAGGTATTGTGGGCCGGGTCGGTGCAGTGGTGGGTGTGATTACCAATCATCAGGAGATGATCCCCTGTCAACTGGTCGCGGGCTGTATTGGCACCAGACCTGCAATGAGCCTCGCAAAGAAGTGCAGCGTCCCGATGCTGAACAAAAATGGCATTCTCGTCGATGATAAGCTACGGACCAGCGTCCGCGATATCTATGCGGCAGGCGATGTTGCGGCATTGCGCAATCCACAGACAAATACATTTGAGACGCGGGCCCAATGGTATGCAGCCGTCTCACAGGGCAGGCTGGCCGGTGCAATGATGGTAGGGTCCGCCGAACATACTGAGACAACCTTTGGGGTACAGTGGCACGCCACTCACCTGGGCGAGCTCTCTATGTTGACCGTGGGCGAGCCCCTCAAACGGGATGAGGGGACGGTAACGATGACTGATACTGCTCAGGGCAATTATCGACGCCTGGCAATTCAAGATGATCGTCTGGTCGGTTATCTGTCGTTGGGAACAGCCCAACCTGATAGCCTGGCGATTAAACGTATCATTGATGAGAAAATTTCGATCAGCAAGATTATCAAGCCCCTCTTAAAAGGGAAGTTCGATGCACGCCGCTATCTCTCTGAGCAGCATGCGTATGCAGCGCAGGGTATGCTTACCGGAAGAGCATCCACACTACAGATTGAAAGATCAACGACCACGCGTCGGCTGCCAGAGGCGCTCCCACCCGTTGCACATCTTGAGCCTTTTGCTGAACCTCAACCGGCTACACTACCGAGAGAGTCTTTGACCAGGCAGGCCGAACCTTTGCTGTATGAGGAAGAGATTAGCCCCTTTACGGGAAACCTTCCCACTGTCTCCAGGGCCGGGCTCCCTGCCAATAAAGAACCGATACCACAGCCCTTTACTGGCAACCTGCCCCCACCTCAAGGACGACAACAGATGGCTCCGGGCTATAGCCTCCGACCACAGAACAATAAAATGGATCTGGCACAGGCGATCAATGCACGACAGAACCCAACGGGTAGAGAGAGAGCTCCAGAAGGGAAACAGAAATTGTGGGCCTTCTCTGACGAAATACCTGTCGAGGCTTCAGAGAATGTTCTTAAGAGGAGAAGATAGACGATGTTGAAGCTACTAAAACCTAATCCTGCCATTCTCCATAAACCCGGGCCTCAAGTACGACAGGAAATTCAGGCCTGCATCGGCTGCAATGAATGTTTGATGGCCTGTCCAGCTCTCTCTGAACCAATTACTATTGATGTGCTGAATCGGGAGACGATCAGTGGCGAGATCTCCGAATCCGTCGCTCACTTTGCCCGCGAATGTTATCAGTGCGGAGCCTGTGTATCTCCTTGTCCGGTTGGCCTGCATCGAGATGCGATGATGCTCTGGCTTAAAGTGCGCCTCCTACGTACAGGTGAGAGAAGGGATTAGACGTGAATAAGCAGAAATTTGGCTATCCTCTCCACCTGTTTGATCTCAATCCTCACTGGAGAAGAAGCTTTCTCTTTACGCTCATTGTGGTGCTCGTGAGTAGTGTCTTTTTTATCCTCTATTCACATCTGAGCACAGATCTCGCCCCCGACAGTTTTGCAGGCTACACATTTGCCATCGCCGGGACCTTCTTTCTGGGCATGGCTGCACTACGCTATACGATGCATAAACGTTCTCGCAAGCGCGAGGTTGGTAAACTGAATAAGGAACTTTACTGGCATATTAGCTTTGGGACGATCGCTCTCGTTGTGCTTACATTCCATTCGTTTGGCAATTTCAATCCACGAAGCGGAACGTTTGCTCTTTATGGCATGATTGCTCTTGTTGTGAGTGGCTTTATCGGTCGTCTGCTGGACCGTGTACTCTCTCGTCAGATCACTATTGAGGCGAGCAAGGCGTTGACGATGCGTGGCGATGATCGCGCAGAATCAATCTCACAGACGCTTCAGGCCATTGTGGAGTACAATGCTCAGAATATCAAAAGCGTTAAAGCACCTGCCTCTTCAGTGAATAGCCAGGTTATCGAGGCTCCTGTTCGACGTGGCGATTCCATTCTGCAAAGTTCCTGGGATCTGGCCTATATCTCATTGGAGGAGACGCCGCAAGAGGTACAGCGAAATAATGGGAGCTACCGCTTTGTGCCCGATCGTCGGAGCGCACTCGCTCAGCCTGGAGCCCTCCTACCAGGCATGCAGGATCAGGTGAATGAGCTTCAGATAGTTGAGCAGGCACTCCAACGAGAACAGGTGTATCGCTATATCATTCGTTTCTGGCGCATCTTTCATGTGCTCTTACTGGTCCTCACCATAGGTCTGACCCTCTGGCATCTGGAATATGCAGCCCAGCTTTTACTTCCGACATTTATGCAGCACTAATAGCTCATCTCTCCAGGAACCGCTACCAGAAAGGTCTATCCTGGTCCTTGTGGCTGTGGCTAGAGCCCCTTGAAAAAGAAACTCGACAGTTATTTGAAATCTTCTGGCTCGCCTTCTTCTGGTTTACGTTCTTTGAAAAAGTCTTCTTCCATGCTTTTTCCTCTTCAATTCGTTTCGGTCGGCTCAACATAAATATCTCCTCTCACCAAATCTAGCAGAGTTTTGACAGTAAACGGCTTGAATAAGACATGCGTGTTGTGTAGACGGCGTATGTCTTCGGCTAATTTTGTCTCTTTTTCATCCACCAGGACGATCAACCGCACATTTGGACAACAGGATTGAATTCCAGCAACGATGCTGGGTAGATTCTTAACAGTTAAGTCAATCACTATGAGATCGGGTTTCATGACGAGTTGTGGTAGTTCACTCAGGGCGATCAAATGATCCTCATAGCTCTTGACAGAGAATAGTTCTAAGCGGAGCTGTAGTTCAATGATCGCGTGCACTGAGTTCCAGGGCTTAATGATGACCGCTTTCTGTGCCTGGTCCATCAAACAGCTCTCCTTTCACGTCCCATACGTCATCATTGAGAAGAATGGCTCGAACTTCTTCCTGCATTCCTGCCTGGTTCAATTGCTGTAAACGATCATACATACGTTCCATGCGGGCAGTGATCGCTTCGTGATTGGAGACGATAGCCAGGCCGTAGAGCCCATTTTTTGCACCTTGTGCCTCTCGCTCAAAACTCTTTTTCATTCGCTGTGTATCACTAATGGACATCTATGCTCCCTTTCATCTTTTATCTAAATCCAGGGCATGAATAAGCTTTAGATACCAATATAATAACTTTGTGACAGAAGATTGTCATGGTGAAACTTCTTCTATTACGTAACAGTTTTAGACCTATAGGATGGCCTAAAATTAGTATTAGCAAATGTCTAACATGTGTAGTACAATATAAGTAGGTTAAGAGTCCCATCTTACGAAAGGTATTATTTGCGTATGAGTCGGTGGGGGCGTTATGGAGATTTTCCACAGGGGCTGTATGGTTTACCTCATATGGGGTCGGTGATCGCAGCATACCGTAAAAAATATGGGTGTGACACTCAACAAGAGCTCGCTATCGTTGCAGGAGTAGATAAGCAGACAGTAAACTACTGGGAGACAAACATGTACCTTGCAGATATGGAAAGGCGCATCTTTCTACAAAAGCTTCTGAAGATACCTCCTGTACTTTTAGGGCTCACTTTATATAGCGTGGTTGAAGATGAAAATGCTCAGGAATATAACGACTCTCAAGAACGTATGGCAGAACTTATAGCAGAAGATTCTTTCTACAATTATGAGGATGTTTTAGCTATGGGTTGGGTTTGTATGTATAGTGGGGGATCTGCTGATATCGCCTACCGCGTTAATAGACGTTTGCAAAAACTAATAAACATTGCTGTGAATGCTCCTTCTACAGATAGAGAAGCGTGGCTAGGGATGCTGTGTAACTTTTACCAGCTTTCTACGCGCTTTGCTCAAAAGAATACAGATCTGTCAAAAGCCCTGGCTGATTCATCAGAAGCAGTCAAAATAGCAAGAAATCTTGAAGATGTTGAGCTTATTGCCGCATCTCATTTTAGGCGTATTCGCGTCCATATGGAGCAAAAAAACTACAAGCTTGCTAGAGAAGATGCAAAAATAGCTCTTGAATGTGCAAAGAGAGTTCGTAACCCACTTCAAGGAAATATTTACCTTATTGCGGCAGAAGTAGAAGCACTATGGTCTGCTGAAGATATGGAGATACAAAAACACATCAGGGGATGGCAGGATAAAGTACTTAACACACTGTACAAGAACAACAAAATTGAAGAGGATGGGTCTTTTCTCAAGCTTAATCTTGCTGCTGTTCATCATGAAAGAGCCAAAACACTGATTCAGTTCTACCAGAACAATCACAAACAGGCAAAAATGCCAACCTTCTCAACAAAGCAAAATAAATTGTTAGAAGATGCTCAGAATGAAATGACAATAGCATGGAAAATGCTTGACCCTGATTTGCTGAGCTGGCATGTGAATTTTCATGTGACTGATGCAAAGTATAGTCAAGCTAAAAACGATGTTGAGGGTTCCGTTCAATCGGCAAAAAAAGCCCTCAAGATAGCTAGATCGATGAACGCCAAAAATGGAGCGCAACAAATTAAGCAACTTTACCATGCACTAGAAAATGTTGACCCTAAAAATCCTTATATTCGTAACTTAGGGGTAGAATTGGGCATATTCTAGCTCGAATCTATTTCTATCATAAAACCAGAAAACCCTTAAAGCGGTTGACCCTGGCGCTTCGATCATGAGTTTTATATACCACGGGATATACAAGCCTCGTAGATGGTCTATTTGGACAAAAAGAGGGTCTTACTTCTATATGTTATATAGAAACAAGATCCTCTTTACTCGTTTTTAAGGGACAGATCAGGGCTAGTTTAGATGGAAGAAGTACTCATATTCTTTGTGTTTTTTGTCAGCCACGACTGTAACATCCCCAGAGGCACCTTTAAACGCCTTAGTGCCACCTGTCACTGCATAGATAGTAGTATTCCCACTGCCCGCTGTACGTCCCTCAACAATCAACTGGCCATCAGACAGGTCAACCGCAAACGTACACAGTTCGTCGGATGAGCTGGTGTAGAGGCACTCTCCATTGACCGTCCCCACACGTTTGCTGTCCTTAGAGTCATAAACAGGACTGGAGAAAACATTGTAATTACCAACGGCGTTTTTGTTTTTTCCTACGACAACGAGTACATCGCCAGCAGCATGCTCATAAACATGAAGATCTTTATTACTAGATGCGTTCACATGCGCCAGTTGAGCCGCCCCGCCTAGAAAAGCCAGGCCAGAGACGATAAAAGCGGCAGCCATTATAAATTTTCTCATGAGTAAGTCTCCTTTTTTACAGCGACAGATAGCTATCCCATGTGTCAGCTCTCGTCTCAACAAGAATTACAAAAAGAGCTCTATGAAATAACTATATAATTATAACCAGGATAATATAATTTTAACTAAAAAAGCATTATCCTGCTTATAATTATAAAAAAAATATAAATTATGTCAAATGAGGTCTATAAATATTATATGCATTTTATAAAAAATCGGGATTCTCTGTTCCTGCGGGTCAAAGGGAGAGGAGGAGATTATCATACCAATTTTTACCAAAGAGGTGAGCTCCATAGAGAAGAAGATTCGGCTCCCCCGTGGCAGAAAGATTGCCGTGGTTGCGCACAATAAAGGTATGCAGGCTTTCAGGGGTAATCTGGAGGTATTCAAGCTGTTTGATCTCGCGATCCTCAGGCTGACGCTGAAGCACCTCTGCAAGGGAGATATGGAGGCGGGTCAAAAAGGTAAGCTCTCCATGGGGGGTTGCCAGATCATAGACGGCGGCAAGGCAGTATTGTTCGGCAATATCGCTGCTCTGAATGCCAGTCTCCTCGCGAATCTCGCGCTGGATGGCAGCAAAAGGATCTGGCTGTCCTGAACCTGTACTATCCAGTGCGCGTTCGAAGAAGCCACCAATCACATGATACCTTCCCACATAGACATCTACCCCCTGCCGCCTGTCCAGCAAAATATAGTGATCACTGGTCTCTACAACCGAGCAGACTCCAAGGGCATTGCTCAGTTCAGAACGTGGATGTGTATCTGCAAAAGCTGGAATACGCGTAGTGACGTATTCTTTATAGCTGGTATTCCCAAGTGTAAGGTGAAGCAGGCCATCAGAAGTTGTAGAGGAAGAGATCAAGCGATAAAGGGGAGCATCGAAGAGGGGGATATTCTTTACTGCGGCCTGGTGCAATTTCGTCTGCCAGAGCTCCTCCATCCAGAGACTGATCTCAGGTGTGAACGGCATGGTTAGATGAGGATCATACACAATCTGAAGCTGGTCAGGACGAAACAGACCCTGCGCTAAAATTTCAAATTCTATCATGACCGGCTTCTCATTCGACTTTCATGCAAATGTGTACTCTTTTGTCTCGATCGGATAGACGTGTGCTCTTTGGTCACGCCTGGATCAAAGAGCACACGTTTAGAGGAGGGTTCGTTCAGGAAAGAGATCGCTACTAACCTTTTTTGCGCCTCCTGTAGTGAAAATAGATAGGGAAGCGGCTTATTCCCATTCAATTGTGGCAGGTGGTTTGGATGTAATATCATAGACCACGCGGTTGATGGCAGCCACTTCATTGACGAGACGGTTGGCAATCTTGCCCAGCAGATCGGGCGAGAGGCGAGCCCAGTCAGCAGTCATAAAGTCGCCAGTCGTGACAGCGCGAACAGCCACAACGTTGGCATAGGTGCGACCATCACCCATAACGCCAACGCTCTGAATAGGAGTAAGGACAGCAAAGGCCTGCCCAAGTTGGCGATAGATCCCGGCCTTACGAATCTCATCAATCACGATGGCATCAGCTGTACGTAAGGTCTCCAGACGTTCCTCATCGATGGCACCAATGATACGAATAGCCAGACCAGGACCAGGGAAAGGATGACGCCAGACCCATTCATCGGGAAGGCCCAGAGCCTGTCCAATCTCGCGAACCTCATCTTTAAAGAGCATGCGTAGCGGCTCTACCAGTTGCAGAACCATCTCATCAGGAAGACCACCAACATTATGATGCGTCTTAATGCGTTTGGCAGTCTGAGCCGTATCATGGCTGGTACTCTCAATCACATCAGGATAGAGGGTGCCCTGAGCCAGGAAGGCAATTGGACCATTCTTCTCAGCCAGGCGTTCAGCCTCGCCCTCAAAAATACGGATAAATTCCTCGCCAATAATCTTGCGCTTCTGCTCCGGATCAACGATATTAGCCAGACGATCCAGGAAACGTTTGCGAGCATCAACGACCACAAGAGGAATGTGCATATGATTGCCAAAGGTCTCAACAACCTGCTCGCGTTCGCCAGCCCGGAGAAGGCCCGTATCTACAAACACGCAGGTAAGCTGATCGCCAATAGCTTTATGAATAAGGAGGGCCGCCACAGCAGAGTCAACGCCGCCCGAGAGGCCGCAGATCACGCGCTCGTTCCCGACGCGCTCACGAACCAATTCAACCGCCTCCTCAATGACCTTACCGGAGGTCCAACTCTCCTCGCAATGACAGATGCGAAACAGAAAGTTGCGCAGGATCGCAGTCCCCTGCGGAGTATGGGTCACCTCGGGATGAAACTGGAGGCCAATATACCCCCTGGGATGCGCAATCGCAGCGACAGGATTGCTATCTGTACGAGCAAGTATGCGGAAGCCTTCGGGCAGGCGATCAACACTATCACCATGGCTCATCCAGACAGGCATGCGCAATGTTTGGGAGCCATGTTCAGGATCGAGATCCTTTGTCTGCTCAGGAGAGGCGCTGATCCCTTCAAAAATACGAAAATTCTGCGCATCGGCGGCAGCATCTTCGACGACCTCAATCGTAGCTGGCCCATATTCGCGCAGCCCATGAGAGAGAGCAACATGGCCACCCATCTGTAGAGCCAGTAGCTGCATCCCATAGCAGATGCCCAGCACCGGAAGACCACTTGCCAGAATAGCTGGATCACAAGAGGGGGCATGTTCATCATAGACACTTGAGGGGCCGCCCGAGAGAATAAAGCCCTTAATATCTAAGTGTTCGTTCTCCTGGAGTTGAGCCAGGGTTGTAGAGGCTGGCACCAGTTCGCTATAGACATGGCACTCGCGCACCCGCCGGGTAATCAGTCGACTATATTGAGAACCAAAATCGAGAACAATGATCGCCTGTCGGCGCTCCGAGGAATGCATGGAAGTCCTTCCTAACCGGGCGACCACAGTGGGACGCCACACTGCTATGAAACCCTGGGCATCGTGAAGAAGCGAAAGCACAGGTTGAGTTCGTTTTCTGTTGGATAGAGTATATCACATGTCGTAGAGCAAGGGGATAGCGCCTCCCAGAGAGCTCAGGTGTTCTCGATAGCGAAAAGATGTAGCATGGGAGGTGCACTCTACGGCGATGCATACAGGCAGTGTGGGTTGGCCTGATCTGGCGAACACTATCAGCCTGTTATTGCGCCATCTTCATCCCCTGGAGGCTCTGATAATTGGCCGCCTCTAAACAGGTCACACCAAACAATCCTACTTGAGCACTATGCCGTACCCCTGGTGGAAGAAGCAGACAATCTCCTGGCTGAAGATCAATATGAACTGCCTGACCAGCCGCATCCAGTTCATCGGGTAGCGTAAAGCGAATCGAACCTCGAACACAATACAGAACCTTTTGATAGCTATGAGTATGGGCAGCGTAATAATCCCCGGGCGCATTTGACCAGGTATAGGGAGCAAGTCCCTCTTGTTGCATATGTTTGCGCAGAGCCTGCTCTTCTGGTTGTAAAGCACTCTGCCAGCGGATGACTTGCATGTACAACTCCTTAAAATGGAAGATACTACCTTCCCATTCTATTGAATATCCAGACATAGTACACAATTACTATGTGACTATGCAACTTTTATCGGTAGTCTCAAGACTAAAAAAAGAAGAGACGCCATAAAAATTTCTCCCTAGTATACATTCCACGTGTAAATAGGATGTGAAATAACATCAAAATGATTGTTAAAGATATTCATTGACTAGTCTTGCAGCTACCTGGATTTAGCTGTACAATAAAAGACAACCTTTTTGGCTCATTATTGCAGGGCGTTGAAAATAATATCTTACAACAAACATGCCAGGTAATTTCGTACTCTATTTAGAAGCAGTGGGAGGTAAATGGGTGGAGAGGAAGCAGTACTGAGCTCTCTTGCTGAAAGGCAGGTCTTAAACCCCGAAAGGAGGACTATCTTACCCATGAGCACAACACAGGTGACTGCGGTCCTTTTTCAATTACAACAACTGGATCTCGAAGGTGATCGCTTGCATGCAGAACAACAGTCTATCACCGCTTCGTTGCAGGGAAGCGATAAGCTCCGCAAGTTACGTCGCGAGTGCGAGACTGCTCGACAGCACTGGAACGCCTGTCTGCAGACACAAAAAGAGGCTGAGTGGTTGTTAGAGGATCTGGACAGACGCTTAAAAGAGCAGGAGAAGCGCCTTTATGCGGGCAATGTCAATAATGCGAAGGAGCTCCAGGCTGTGCAACAAGAGGCACAGGCGTTACGAGCTCAACAAAGCCGACAAGAAGATACGCTCTTAGAGCTTATTGATACAGCAGAAGGATTGGCTGAGGTAGCCAGACAACACTCTGAGAGCCTGCGCGAAGCAGAGACGCTCTGGGAAAAAGAACGGGTTGAGTTAATTGGTCGTCGTGAACAGGTTGAAGCTCGTCAACAAGAGCTGCAGGTCAAGCGCGGTCAGATTACCTCTACCCTGGATGTAGAGCTTGTCAAACGCTACGATACGATGCGTCGTACAAAGCAAGGAAGAGCTATCTCCAAAGTTGACCAGAACTCTTGCCAGTGGTGTCGCGTTATCCTCACTCCTAGCGAGCTCCAACAGGTCCGGATCAGTCCCGTTTTGCAGACTTGCACCAACTGTGGACGTATCCTGTATTATGAACGCTAGATCTGAGACCGTAAAAACTTTATCTGTTCTCCCACACCAATAAGAAGAGCTACCCCTTTTCTTATCCCCGAGCTCTGTCAAGTACAAATGGTATTCGCGTCAATAGGAAGGCAAGGTGACTGACGAATACCATATCCGTCTTGCAGTGGTCGTCATAAACGCGTGCCCTATCAACAGATGCGATAGGGCACGCGTTTATGACGACCACTGGGCTCATCTTGTGTCTTCATGGAGCACATTATCCTCTTCTTGAAGAGGCTTATCTTATCCTTCTCAGGCGATTGCCGTCTGGGCCGCTGTCAGAATCTCTTCAGCAATCAGGGCCGACGAACCAAAGCGGGAATCGATTTTTAGCTCATTTGTCTTGCCATTGCGGTACTTAAGCTCAAGGCGCGTTGTAGTGTGGGGATCACGGTCTTTCAGAAGTTGGGCCGCACGCAAGCGAGCCTTCCCCAACATTTTAACGCTCTTCAATTCGGCAAAATCTACCGCTACCGTCGAACGTCTGACGTTATCTTGATAATTTGTACAGTAGACCAGCCCATCGGGCGCAATCACCAGTAAAGAGCGTTTCTGCTGTCTGGTTTTCCAGAACGACCAGAGACCATAGAGAAATCCGATCAACAGAGGCAAGATCCAGAGGCGATGCGTGTACTGAAACATGTAAAAAGGATTCGCTGTGTTCAGCTCTAACTCTCCTCTGACAAATAATTTAAGCAGAGGACGAAGCCCATAAGGGTCATTGGGGAGGATCTCAAACAGAATCACGATCGTTTCTAAAGCCACACCTACAGCGGCTCCAGCCAGAAAGCCACCCAGCCCCTCCAGGAGAGATGAGCCTTTGCCTTTTAAAATGCGCAAATGGGAGGGGGGATTATTCTGCATCGCCTGCGCCAGAATATAGGGGGTATTCATAATATATTGATAACTCCTGATGGTTTCTGTTGGCAAAATACACAAGAAATATAGATCTGTTTTTAACAATATACCATTTATATGCCACCTGAAGGTTAATAAAGGACAATTTTCCTATGCAGTGCAGGCTCTCCTGCTTTTCTAACAAGGGAACAGCAGGGAGCCACACGAGAGAGAGAAGGCTTAAAGATTGGCTAAACGACAGATCTCACGCACGCCACGTTCAACAGCCTTATCATCTGCGGCCAGAGAAACACGAACGTAATCGTTTGCGGCTGCGCCAAAGCTATAGCCGGGTGTGACCGTAATATTACACTGGCGAACCAGCTCCAGTGCAAATTCCCGACCATCACGTGGCTCTCCATTGCGTTGTCGTATATCGATGAGCACATAAAAAGCACCATGAGGTGTATAGACATAGCGATCAAAGTCCCTTAAGAGGGAGACGGCCAGATCGCGGCGGCGGCGATATGCCTCACGCATCATAGCCACACATTCTTGTGGCCCGGTGAGCGCTGCCGCACCTGCACGCTGAATCGCAGTGCTGACATTGGTCAATCCTGCATTAAGCACATCAGTAATGGTTTTGATCATCTGTGTACTGGCTGCGACATAACCCAGCCGCCAGCCAGTCATAGCGTATGTCTTTGAGAAGGTGTAGGCGCTGATGACGCGGCCCTCTTCAAACTCCGCAGTCGAGAGCAGGCTGGCCGGACTGAGATGTTGGCCCTCAAAAATCATCTGATCATAGCATTCATCTGAGAGGAGATACAGATCGTGGCGAGATGCGAACTCAAGCAGTTGTTGGATCATAGATTGTGGAAAAACGGTACCTGTGGGATTACCCGGGGAATTGATGATGAGTAGCCGTGTCCGAGGAGTAATGAGCTGCTCCATCCGCTCAAGATCAGGGAGCCACTCATTCTGAGGATCCAGAGGATAGGGCACTCCAGTCGCGCCACAGGCAGCTAATTGAAGCGTATAGTGGGGCCAGCAGGGATCTGGCAATAGCACTTCATCGCCGGGACCAACCGTTGCCAGTAAGGTAGCCTGAATCACGCCTGTCCCCCCCATCCCGATGGCGGTATGTGTCGGCTGTATCCGATAACCATTCACGCGTGCAATCTTCTCAGCCAGCAACTCACGTAGCCATGGCCGACCAGCGGCTGCCCCATACGTCTGCATCTCAGTAGCCAGGCTCTCAATCGCAGCCTGACGAATATGTTCTGGTGTACGAAAATCAGGCTCTCCGATATGGAGACGGGCCGCTGGTGGAAAAGGCTCGTTACGTGTCTGATACTCTAGCTGTAGCTGATCCGCATAAGCTCCTAGAGTCGTAATATCTCTAATGGGAAGATCATGAATCTGTGCTTTACCAAATTTCATAAAATTTTTCCACTCTGATAATAGCTACCAATTCGCTCTAAGAGCCCGCTTAACAGCGCCAGACGGATCGGTAGAGTCTCCAATTCAATGTATTCATCAGGATTATGTGCCAGGCTTCCACCAGCACCCAGGCCATCAATAGTTGGAATGCCCAGCGGAGCCGTACGATTAGCATCCGATGCGCCGCCGCTGGCAACATCTTCAATGGTAAGCTGAAGGTCACGACCAACCTCTTTTGCTAGCTCAACCAGCCGATTGCTACTGGCACTCTTCTCAAATGGAAGTGTGCGAATACTACCTGAAAGGGTAACCTTCGTACCTGGAATAAATGTCTTCGAGGTCAGCCTGCGAAGCGCGGTCTCAATCAACTCAACGCCAGCCAGATCTTGCACGCGCACGTCTATCTCACAATGGGCAGAGTCGGGGACGATATTGGTGCGTCCTCCTCCCTGGATCAGGCCAACATTGAGGGTTACCCCTGGAATGGTTCCGTTCAGAGCCTGAAGAGCGATCACATGATGAGCCAGCTCAAGAATAGCATTGCGACCATTCTGTGGATCAACTCCTGCATGGGCTGCAACCCCCTCAACATCAACGCGAAAATTGCCAACCCCTTTACGAGCTGAGACAACGGTATGTGTCTGTCGACCAGGCTCTAATACCATCACAGCATCGGACTGACGCGCCAGTTCTTGAATCAACTGATGGCTCGAATGAGAGCCAATCTCTTCATCACTATTGCAGATAAAGGTAAGGCTGCGATAGTTGGTTCGACCAGACTCAATCAGCATCTGAACGGCATAGAGGCCCATGAGCACTCCTACCTTCATATCCAGGATTCCTGGTCCTTTCGCAATCTTCCGCCCTTCGTACTCAACAATTGAGAAAGGACGGCGCTGAGCCTCGCCTTCAGGAAAGACTGTATCGATATGTCCAATGAGAAGAAGATGGGCCCCATCTTCCTGCTGCCCCTGATGAACAGCCACGAGATGATCGCCATAGTCCTCTTGCCGGTCAAAAGAAGTGGCAAAGCCCAGAGCCTGAAAACGTCTCTGAAGATAGCGACCAACTTGATCAATGCCAGCTTTGGTATAAGAGCCAGAATCAATATTGACGATGGCTTCTAAATCGGTTAAGAGTGGCTGCATCCATTTCTCTGCCTGTTCGATACCAGGATGTTTCTGCATCTAGCTCCCCCTGAAGTCTACTGCTGATTCCTCGCTTGCAAGCTGCTTGCCACACAATTGGCATGCTGCATCCAGACCCGTTAGATCATGGGATTCTGAGTGTAGCGTATCAGCAGCAACCAGAGCTTGTCAAATCATGTACAGAGACAAACAGGGCGTTCCGGCTCTTGAGCAAGGGGCGATGAATAATGGGCCACTTTTTCGGCCATCATGAATGATGGCCGAAAAAGTGGCCCCGCCTGAGTCTTAACCCCAGCTAAAATTCAGGGCATTGGCTAGCAGGGTTGAGGGGTCCGCTTTGCCTACGGTGAATAGTTGAGCATCGTTCTGCATGGGCGTGCTACCATAACCAGTAAAGAGGTAGCTATTATCTAGCACAAAGGCACTACTACTTTGATGCCACAAGATCTGCGTAATCTCATTCGTATAGGGACCATCGGGCGAGATTGTATAGTTAAGATGATCACCAGAGACGAGATTCACACTATAAGCGGTAAACGTATGACCATCCCCGTTAGCATAAAACTGCACCAACAGAAGCTGCTTTCCATCGGGCGAGAGCGAGACCTTCAGATCTTGATTGGCAATCGGAGGTGGAACATTCTGTGCAATCGTTGATTGGGTTCCATTAATCAGATTGACCAGTTGGATCTTCCCCTGTAGCGCTTTGACATCAGTCCCTGAGATGGTCTGCGCTACTAACTTTGTACCATCAGCCGAGACATCCCAACCGGGATCAACAAACTGCCCCGAGACCTGATCTGGCCCTAAATCTCCATGACAAAAGAGCTCAGAACCAGCATCGAGAATCTTAACGCTGGCCTGCTCAGGATTAATGACGGAATGGCTATAGATCGTAAAAGTATACTTATCGTCGCCAGCCGTAGCGACACGCGTCTCATAGTAGAGCTTCCCATGACTATACCGCATCGCCGACCAGGATTCTGGATTATTTGCATTGGGTACGCTACTTTCAGGGATGACAAGCTTGAATGATCCGGCAGTCAGATCGTAACGATAGAGGCCAGCCTGTGCGGTCGAGCCTGTCGCACTCCCTAACCAGGCAAGCAGGTGGGTTGCATCTTCGGCAAACGTATAAACCCAATGTCCTCCAATCAACACCTCATCATCACTTGTATCACCCG
This sequence comes from Tengunoibacter tsumagoiensis, assembly GCF_003967535.1. Taxonomy (GTDB): domain Bacteria; phylum Chloroflexota; class Ktedonobacteria; order Ktedonobacterales; family Ktedonobacteraceae; genus Tengunoibacter; species Tengunoibacter tsumagoiensis. The sequence goes on from NZ_BIFR01000001.1 coordinate 637,483, forward strand.
CGACCTTGATCGCCTGCAGGTTCATGGTTTTCACATTCAAGACATAGAGCGCGGAAGGACTGCCAAAGTTTACATTAAAGCCACAACCACCACCACCCACATTCCCTTTCAAGATACGGACCTGGAAGGAGAGATAAGTATCATTATCAAACCAGAGCAGATGATTAAAAAACACAGGCATGGAACCATCAATGACACCACTATAATCAAAATGAGTGGCCTGGACAGGAGCGCCTCCATGCAAAGCAACCCAGAGCTGCCCATTGCGCGTGAATGCATAGTTTCCAGTTAAATCAGGCGCAACAGTCGGTATCGCCGAAGGAGTACTTGTGCTACCAGGGGCAGGAGTTGAAGAGGCTGTAGGGGTTGTAGGATCTGTACCACAGGAACTGAACACGCAGACAAAAGAAATGATAATGATGGCAAGGATAAACGTTCTGATAAGACGATACTTGACCATAGAGGCTCCTCATTACTATTTACAATCAGTAAATGTGAGAGAAGACACCATAAACAGTGTTAAATTCACTATTCATAACAAATAAGCATGGGATCTTCTATCATCACTATCAACGCAGAGGATGTGAGATATTCTCGCCTCGACATCGCTTCTTATAAGTGCGTCTCGCCTGCAACTGGCTCGGTTGCCGCCAATGGACGCAGGACCTCTTGTTGGAGACGCTGGTTGATGAGTTGCTCAAAAAAATTGTCCCGTAACGTCTGCACACGACTATACACCATATAATATGGCTGAGGGCTCTGCGAGCTACGAGCCTCGATGAGATAGAGAGGAAGATACACGAAATCTTTCATCACCGCCCGAATCCGCAGTTCATTCAACTCATCGGGAAGAGCAAAATTTGCACGATCGGAACGTTGCACCAGTTGGAGCACTGCTTGTTCATCCCAGGCAGGGCCACCAATTTTAAAGAGCCGTTGAAATTTCTCTTTGCCTGTGGCAGCCTGCTCTGCCTCCGAACTGGAAAGGATACGCAGGCGAGGATCATAATGGCTAAGGGGGAGTGGTTGAAGCAGAAAAGCATCAAAATAAAGGCGCTGTCGTGTGGGTAGATAGCGCAAACGCTTCCCTGCGGAGAGAGAGCGTTGCCCCAGGTGAGTCAACACTAACCCTCCTGGGCTCTGCTCAAGATGCTGGATATGCAACAAAAATGTGATGACTTTCTGTACCAGAGACAGATCTAACTGAAAGAACGTCGCAAGCTCTGCCGATGTATGCAGATCACCTTCAACGATACCACGTAGCAGATAGCGCTCTATTGATGCCGAAGGCTGCTCTTGTAGCTGCGTTCCCTCGATCTCAACGTTCCAGAGAGGATAAAGAAGAGGAAAGATGCGTACGGGGAAAAGGCCGGGCAGGCTTTTACTATGATCAATCGCTGTCTGACGGGTGTAGAGAGGAGAGATCTCAGGCCCCTGTCCTGCAATAACGTTCATACGACTTCTCTTTCTATTCTCAATACTCTCATTCATTAAGAGGAGCTAGCAAGTATATAATCTATGTGCAACAGACTTATAGGTGCAAAAGATGTGCACTATCTGGCTGAGCGGCAAGCAGCAGGGCATAGGGAGTGCTCTGTAAGAGCTCTTGCATCGTCCGTACATCCGCATCATCCTGAAGCCCCAGACGTACACGCTCATGCTGCGGCAGAGTCGCCAGCCAGTCATAAACCTCTTTATCAGGGACAGGAGATGCCGTCTGGCCTGACAGAACAATGCGGCGTGAATGTGCCAGGAAGAAAAGAAGATCTGGCAGAGTCATACTCTCAGCATCCTCAATCAGAGCCAGATCAAACTCTAACTCCTCACTTCCGGTCAGCGACGTGCTTTCTTGCAGAGATAGTGCCACTACATCGGCATAACGAAGCAGTTCTGGATCAAGCAGCTCTGAGTGGGCCGTCAGATCGGCTCGCCAATCGAAGAGTAGCTGAGCCCGGCGAGCAAACAGTCTGCGCTTCTCGCTATACCAATCAGCATACGTTTGTAACTTCTCCGCACTCACAGGTGCCAATGGTGGAATTGACGGTGTCAAATCTCCCAATGAAGCATTGAGGGCCCTTACCTGCTCCAGAGCCTGTTTTTTCAGTGCCTCGTTCTCGGATTGTAGATCATGAATACGTTTCTGATACTCACGATATGTCTCATTGGCTGGAAGGATCGTCTGGAGATCTTGCTGAGCCTGATTGTATGCCTCAAGATTAGAGGCATAGACAGCCTGCTCAGCCTGGACTAATTGCTCCATCTGAGCCAATTTATGCCCCTGAGATTGAGCTAGCTGTAGAAAGAGCAGACCCATACCAGGAAGTTGAGAGCGAGAATCCAGCCAGCTTTTACGCTGCGTCCATCGTGCCAGCGTCGCCTTACGTTTATTCAAACGATCCCACAGCGTTTTTTGCATTGTGACCAGACCACTGAGATGAGCCTGTAATGGGTCCACAAGCTTATGAGTTAATTGAAGGACAAGCTCCTGTACAGATTGGAGAGCATGCTCTTTCTCACGCATCTGAGCAATACTGGCGTGTAAATCAGTTAATTTCTGGTCTACCTGAGTCAGTTCGTGCGCGAAAGGGGCCAATTGTTGCTGTAAGGCAGAGGTTCGCTGAAGAAGTGAACGTTGCATAGAACTGGCCTGATTGGTGAGCAGGTGCGATTGAACCCGCGCTGATACCTTTTTCTCAGTCCCTACACGCACAATCTGTATCGCCTCCGGCAATCGTTCCAGCACGCTATCCAGTATCTGAGGATTCCGAGCCATAAAAAGCACACGCTGCTGACGTTGAACCGCTTCACGCAGGCATTCGGATAGAGCCCGAACTTTGCTTGTCTCCGAAACCGCTTGAACGAGCAACAGGTCAGGTACATTTATGACCCTGCGTACAAGCTCCAATTGTTCCTCAGTCAGTGCTTCAACCGAATTAACTTTAGCTGGCTGGTAGGGGAGATATGAGTGATGCACCAGCAGGTTCAGGAGATGGGCATTGGGCGCACTCTCTTCGCGTAACCGGGCCACAGACTGTCGGGCTCGCAGGAGCTGAGCATCAGAAAGCCCAGCGGGCAGCTTATGGGTAGATGCAAATTGCTGTAATAAAGTCAGCAGCACATCCATACGATTGAGAAAGCTCTCTTGCTCTGGAGAGAGCTGTACTGGCGCGTGAGCTGTTAGTTGTTGATGGCGAGCTGTAACCTTACGCTCTTCTAATTGCTGCCATGCCTCCGTGATCTGTGGCCAGCAAGCAGTACTTAAAGGGAGGATCATACGTACATCAGTGCAAAGCAGCCAGCTCTGAACTTTTAGCCAGAGAGCTCCTTCAGCCAGAGCTTCATAATCTTGTAATTGCAAAGCTTTGAGATAGTGAAGGCTATAACCATCATTATTTTCTAGTAGATAGAGCCCAACTGCATAAGAGGAAGAACAATAGAGTGTCAGGTGCGTAATGCCCTGGTTATCTACTTTTAGCAGAGCCGGTACGCCAGAGCCCTGGTTCAATTGACGCAGATCTTGCAGAATCTTATTAATATCAGGTAAGTAAGGATAGCGGCGTTGCTGCTCTGCCAATCCCTGGAGTAGACCCATCGATGGGACAAGATAGATTGGCCCCACCTGTACCAATAGATTCTCCATCCTTACTCCGTCTCTGTATAAAAACTCATATTATAATAGCACACAACATTCTCACAAATACATACATACAAATCCGGTTAATTTCAGATTCAACATGCCCATTTTAGCACAATCAAGCCTTGTTATATAGAGCCCGCGTATGGTGTGTCTCTATATAACAAGGCACGTTTCTGGCTTGCACTTTATAAGCGATATCTTATCATTCGTTTGGGGCCGTCATCGGTGATGGCCGTGGCCACACACTCCGCATTGTTCCAATCACACGTTGGGAGACGTAACAGGAGTCAGCTTGCCATCTTGCTCATCGATAGTAACAGTAGAGCCATCGATGATACTTCCATCCAGCAAGCCGCGAGCAATCCTATTCTCAACCTCGCGTTGAATGACGCGCTTCAGCGGGCGAGCGCCAAATTGTGGATCATAGCCCTCCTCAGCCAGATAATTTTTGGCCGCCTCCGTCAGATTAAGCGTAATATTGCGCTCTTCCAGTCTTGGTCGCAAGCGATTAATCTGAATCTCAACGATATCCTTAACCTTATCACGGCTGATCGGATGAAAAATGATCACCTCATCAATACGATTGATAAACTCAGGCCGGAAGCCCTCTTCGCGCAGACGCTGACGAATGTTACGTTGGACATCATCCTCGTCCATCCCCTCGTATTCATGAATCCAGCGATCACCAACATTACTCGTCATAATAATGACAGTATTCTTGAAATCGATCGTCCGCCCTTGCCCATCCGTCAGGCGACCATCATCCAGAATCTGCAACAGGATATTAAAGACCTCAGGTGCAGCCTTCTCAATTTCATCCAGAAGAATAACGCTATAGGGCCGACGGCGCACAGCTTCGGTCAACTGTCCACCCTCGTCGTAGCCAACATACCCGGGAGGAGCCCCGATGAGACGCGAGACTGAATGCTTCTCCATATACTCTGACATGTCAATGCGGACCATCGCCTGCTCATTATCAAACAGAAATTCTGCCAGCGCTCTTGCAAGCTCAGTCTTACCAACTCCAGTTGGTCCAAGAAAGAGAAAACTGGCTAGAGGCCTGTTAGGATCTTGCAAGCCCGCACGTGAACGACGAACAGCATCTGACACAATCTCCAAGGCTGTATTCTGTCCCACCACACGTTCGCGCAACCGATCCTCCATCGTGAGCAGCTTTTTGACCTCAGCCTCCATCAGACGCGAGAGCGGAATATGGGTCCACTTTGAAACAATCTCAGCAATATCCTCTGCATCTACCTCTTCCTTCAGCATACGAGACGTCTGTAGATTTACCAGCCTGGCCTCCTGGTCCTTGATCTGTTGCTCTAACTGTTTGATCGTTCCATAACTAAGACGGGCCATCGTATCGTAGTCATAGGCACGCTCAGCCTTTTCGTAGGCGACCTGAGCCTCCTCGAGCTGCTTTTTTAGCTTCCGTAACTCTTCAACAGGGGCCCGCTCACCCTCTAATGTAAGTTTTAACGAGTGGAGCTGCTCATTGAGATTCGCCAGTTCACGCTCAACCTTCTCCAGTCGCTCGCGGCTGGCGGCATCGGTCTCCTTCTTAAGCGCCTGCTGTTCAACTTGCAACTGACGGATACGGCGCTCAAGCGCATCCAGCTCGCTGGGCGTGCTATCAAGCTCAACGCGGCGCAGACTTGCCGCTTCATCTACCAGATCAATGGCCTTATCTGGCAGAAAACGATCGGTAATATAGCGATTAGAGAGGACAGCAGCGGCTACCAGAGCACTATCTTGAATACGCACCCCATGGTGCACCTCATAGCGTGGTTTTAAGCCGCGCAGAATGCTAATAGTATCCTCGACCGTAGGCTGATCAACAATCACTGGCTGGAAGCGTCTCTCAAGCGCGGCATCTTTCTCAATATATTTGCGATACTCATCCAATGTAGTGGCACCAATACAATGAAGCTCGCCACGGGCCAGCATTGGCTTCAGCATATTTGAGGCATCCATCGCACCTTCACTGGCACCAGCTCCAACAAGCGTATGGAGCTCATCAATAAAGAGGATAATACCGCCTTCCGCACCAATAACTTCTTTAAGCACAGCCGTTAAGCGCTCTTCAAATTCACCACGGAACTTGGCGCCAGCAACAAGGGCCCCGAGATCAAGAGTAATGACCTGCTTATTAGCCAGTGATTTGGGAACATCGCCGCGAACAATGCGTTGGGCCAGACCCTCAACAATGGCCGTCTTACCAACGCCGGGCTCACCAATAAGCACAGGATTATTTTTGGTTCGGCGGCTCAACACCTGGATCACACGCCGAATCTCTTCATCACGCCCAATCACAGGATCTAATTTACCCTGCTGCGCTAATTCGGTAAGGTTTCTCCCATAGCGCTCGAGAGCCTGATATTTCCCCTCGGGATTGGGATCAGTAATCCGTTGAGAGCCTCGAATGGCAGTTAACGCTTGCAACGTAACATCGCGCGTAAGACCAGCGCTTTTTAACACACGCTGGGCAGCACTATCATTCTCGAAGAAAGCCAGCAGCATATGTTCGACACTAAGATACTCATCCTTAAACTGGTTCATCTCATTCCAGGCATCTTCAAGCACCTTGCGGAGTCGTGGCGAAATGCCTGGCTCGCTCCCACCATAAACGCGCGACATCTTCTCAAGCTCACTATCAATATTTCGCCTGACAGTCGCAACATTCCCACCAGCCTTCTGAATGACCTGTGGCACCACACCATTCTCTTGTGTTAATAGCGCAGCAAGAAGATGCTCAGGCTCAATCTGGCTATGATTGTGCTTTCGTGCAAGCTCTGCCGCATCCTGAACTGCGTCACGCGCTTTGTCGGTAAATCGTTCTATCTTCATAAGTCACCTCCTACACAGCAACTACAAGATCTTTCCACTAAGAACTATAGCACAATGAAGCAATGCAACGCAAATAAATTGAGCCAGTTACTATCAAACTTTATGTTGCATAGAGTGCAAGCGAAAAAGTGATGGGGTAACCGCTTTATCTCATGTGAGGGGACTTTTGAAGTTTTAAAAACAGAAAGAAGTAAGACATTATTCTTATTTTGAAACAAAAAGCCAGGCTTAACAGTTTTATGAATAAAGACCGTTTTTCAAACCCTGGAAGGAGGGCTATGTTGCTGTGTGGGAAAAAAGATGCGTCAAATTCCTGACTGTAAACATCTCCACGCAAAATATACAAACACTATTACGGAGAGCGCTACAGCAAATTTCTTTAAAAAATCTTGACTTTTCCTTTATACACTTTCTGCTATTTCTTGGTACGATATAGCTAAGATTGGAATATGGTTAAGTGCAGATAGAAATGAAAAAGATTTTTGAGCAAAACATGCAGCCCCGTACCCGTGTAATTTTAGGGGCCACGCTTATGCTGCTTGCATTTGTAGTTATTATGACCGGAACAATAGTAATCTATATAAGGTTCCCATTAAATGACTCACTTTATCGGTTATCTAACACAAGTGCAGCAGGCAAAACAATCGTCTCTCAGAATGCAGATCTTTGGAGCAATGATGTTCAGGTGACGGCTCCAACGATGGCATTTTCACTTCAGAATACCCAGAATCTCACGATATCGCCTCTCTTTAGCCAGTATTATCAGAATTATGGAGCGGCCAGTGGGCTGGGCTCACCAATTACGGTCGCATTTCCTGTTGCAAATGGTTGGGTCCAGTTTTTTACTTCAGATGCCCTTTTTTTGCCCGCAGCGACCCAGAACCGCGCGTCTACCTCTAATACAATGCTAACTGAGCTCATTGAGAATGGGACAAAAACAGCGCATAGCAATGTTATTCGCTTACCTTTGTTACAGGCCCTGTTGACGGTTGGAAGTCAGGCCCATATAGCAGGGGATAACAGTACGTTCTCATATGTGGATCTGCGCAAAGCAGTCAGCGCGAATCTCCTTCAACAGCCGAAGAAGACGACTACAAACAAAGAAGAACAGTTTATTAAGACGGGGACAAGCGCGGGAAATGATGTCGGTCATTTTATATCAGCCTCTCTATGGAGCTATCTTAACCGCCCTGAGGTCGCTCCCGATGGATGGCAGACAGACTTTGGGTTGCCATTAACCGAAGCGCTACCATTGACGGTCGTACAAGATGGGGCTGTTCATCATCTCGAAATACAGGCCTTTACCCGCAACGCCTTCTTACTAGATAAAGACGTTTCTGGACCAGATGGTCAGCCCGCAATCCAGCCTTTAAACACAGGGATTGACTATTTACGAACGTTGGGCATGCCGACGGTCAAAGTGAGCTCCGGACAACTCATCTGGTCGCAGAACGACACAGCCATCTATAGCGAGGCCAGTCCAGACCATGCCCTGGCCCATATCGCGAAGAATTTTCAATTCACTTTGCTGGGTGATACAAAATGGAATACTGGTGTGCTCTGGTATCATGTCCAGTGGTCAACACCAAAGAAAGCCTCTAATCAGGGGTGGGTCTCAGCTGCGGATATGACGCTCTCAGCACCAGGAAAAGGTCCTGAATGGGCATCGATTGACCTGCTGTCCAATGATCTGGCTTCGTATCTCTCAGGGATTGGACCCAGAGCAGGCGTCGTCATCTATGATGAAGCACATCAACGCTACTATACCTATAACAATACGAATCAATTTATCACTGCGAGCTCTGTAAAAGTACCGATCATGTTGACTTTTTTCGATATGATTGAGCAACAGGGGCGCGATCCTGACGATAACGAGATGAATTTGTTAACAACTATGATTGAGAACTCAAATAATGATTCAACATCTGAGTTGTACTACAATCATATCGGCGGAGCGGCTGGTATGGCCGCCTATTTCCAAAAAATCGGGGTGGCTGGCTTAAATCCCAGCGCTGACGCCTGGGGCTATAGTCAGATCAGCCCTCAAGCTATGGTTGATCTACTCACTTTGTTACATGATGGCAAGATTCTTACGGCCAGCCATCGAGCAACTGCTATTAATCTGATGGAGAATGTCGAGTCGGACCAGCAGGTTGGAGTCGGCGATACGGCACCTGGGGGGGCGACGGTGGCGATGAAGGATGGCTGGGTTACTGGCGATGATGATCTCTGGGCCATGAACTCATCAGGGATTGTGACTACAGGCAAGACAACGTATATCATCTCTGTCTACACACAGGAAAATCAATCGCTGGATGATGGGCAAGCCATTGTGCGCAAAGTATGTAGCACTGTTGCCTCATTACTTTCCTGATAGTCTTCCGTGGCCATCGATGATGGGATGAGATGGCCACGATACCCCATTTCACTCTGCTCCGTTGCATCCTCTGGCTACTGCGGCGCGCCCTCAACGGCTCCAATCTTCTTGCATCCCTCTGGCCAGCCTGGCCCTGTCCAGCCAGTCAGACAGCCCGATTTCCTGGCGGACACCTTCCACAATGCCCAGGGTGATCCAACCGTTCGTTGTGGTATTGTTCAGCTCGTTGTATCGATTTTCTGCTTCTTTTGTGTTGAGATGACCTTATCTAATTTCGGTTTTTCTGTCAATTACCCTGCGGAATGTGGGATTTATAGTAGCAACCGCATAGAAAAGGCACGAAATATCATCTTGAAAGTGGTATAATAGGGTCCACAAATCTGACATGTTTTAAAGTATTGATCAGAAGACTTGGCTACGATTGCGACAGGCGGAGAGAGGAAAAGTATCATTATGGCAATGTTTGACAGCTTATCAAAACGTCTTGATGGCATATTCAATAATCTAGGTGGGCAAGGTAAACTAACTGAAGAAGACGTGAATACAGCGCTGCGCGAGGTCCGACTGGCACTGATCGAAGCGGATGTCAACCTCAAGGTGGCGCGTCAGTTTGTGGATCGCGTCAAGGAAAAAGCAATTGGCTCAGACGTGATGGGAAGCCTGACCCCTGCTCAACAGGTGTTATCCATTGTTCAAGAAGAATTAATTGAGGTTCTGGGTGGCACAGGCGAGAATAATCGTCTGGACCTGGGTGGCTCACCGCCCAATATTATTATGCTGGTAGGCTTACAAGGCTCCGGTAAAACGACATCGGCGGCGAAACTGGCCAATTATCTACGCAAACAGGGGCAGCGTCCACTTCTGGTCGCAGCTGATATGTATCGACCTGCCGCAGTCAATCAGATTAAATCGCTCGGCAAACAGCTCAATATTCCTGTCTACTCTGAACCAATGGGGGCTGATCCAGTCGATATTTGTGTCAATGCGCTGGATTATGCACGCGAACAGGCAATCTCCGTCATGATCCTGGATACTGCTGGTCGCTTGAATATTGATGAGCGGATGATGAATGAGGTCACGAATATTCGAGCACGCCTCAAGCCGCGCGAGGTGCTACTGGTCGCTGATGCTATGACTGGTCAGGAAGCCGTACGCGTTGCAGATGACTTTAATAAAGCAGTCTCGCTGACAGGTATGGTCCTGACAAAGATGGATGGTGATGCCCGTGGTGGTGCGGCGCTCTCGATTCGTTCGGTGACTGGTGTCCCTGTCAAATTTATGGGTATGGGTGAGAAGACCGACGCATTGGAGCCTTTCTATCCAGATCGCCTGGCCTCACGTATACTGGGATTAGGTGATGTGCTTTCGCTGATTGAACGTGCCCAGGAGAGCATCGATCAAGAAGAAGCACTCAAAGCTCAGGCGAAATTGCAGCAGGGTAAGTTCGATCTCGAAGACTTCCTGAATGCTATGCATCAGCTCAAACGGATGGGCCCCTTGCGTCAGGTAATGGAGATGATGCCCGGCTTTAATAAGATCGCTCAGATGCCCGAGATGGAAGAGGCGCTGGAGGGCGATCATCTCAAATATATTGAAGCGATGATCCTTTCAATGACTAAAGAGGAGCGCCGCAATCCTGATATCATCGATGGTAGCCGCCGCAAACGTATCTCTCGCGGTAGTGGCACAACCGTTCAAGAGCTCAATCAGCTATTAGAGCAGTTTAAAGAGATGCGGACGATGATCCGACAGATGAGCTCTGGCAAAGGCCCCTGGGCTCAGATGGCACGCCAATATGGTGGTGGCGCTGGTATACCTGGAATGCCGGGGCTTCCAGGCAGCAAAAGCGGCAAGAAGACCGGAAAGGCTGTTCGCAAAGAGAAGCGGAAGCAGAAATCTAAGAGCGGAAAGAGGTAATCCTTATGCTGAGGTCGCATTCTGGTGGTCGTAGACCACCTCTCGCACAAGCGACAGTGGTGATCTTTCTCTTCTGTACATTGTTGGTCACCAACGCTTGCGGCGGCGATCCCCAGATGCGACAATCCGCAATTCAAAGCCGCTCTCACCTTGATCAGGTCCTTAAACATGCTCAACAGGTTGGTGTTCGCCCCTCACTACTGGCTCCAATTCAGCAACGTGAGCAGCAGCTCAACTCATCCAGCGCTCCCTTTAATCTCTTTAGCGATCAGCCAGACAACGAATATTATCAACAGTTGAGCAAAAACTATGAGCAGTTGGCAAAACAGGTTACAGAGATCATTCATGATAGCACAGTACAATCATATGCACAGGTACGAACAGACCTTCTAGATCTTCAGAACGCCCTCCAGGAAAGTCACCAACAGCATCTCCCGATTCAAAGCTTTGTACCATTGGCGAAACAGATACAGTCTCAATTCCCACAAGCGACTCAGCCAAAGGAATATCAGGCCCTTTCTCAGCAGGTTGAGAATATGCTGCAAGCACTCCATCTGCTCCCATCTACACAGCAGGAGCTGGCAACGCTACAAAAGACGATTGACCTTTTGCACCTGGCTCGCTTTGATATAACAGCTCTTCGTACAAGCTATGAACAGGATCAGCAGTTATTATCTGCGGCCACCAGCGTTGATTCTTTTCAACAACTTAACGCGTTTATCGGAGCTCAATATCAACAGGCTGCCGTTGGAATGACACAGGCCTTCCCCATCGCCTCAGTGGCATTAATCACAGAGTTTCAGCAGCAGATTAAACAGCTCCAGGATTATGGTATTGATGCTTCACCTTATCAACAAAAGCTGGCTGCTGATCAATATCTAGCCGATACGGCTTCGGGAGTGCAGGACTACCAGTTATTCACCAGTCAGATTAACAGCGATCTAACTGCGTTACAAAATGACCTTCTACGCGGGCAATTACGAAAGAAACTGCAACAGTTTGAGCAGGAAGTGAATGGTTGGGGCTATAACCATGGCTACTATGATAGCTATAATAACAGCTACTATACACTCGATGCCGGTTATCAAATGCAGGGGATTGGCTCTGAACTGGATGCGGAGATTGCCAATGCCAGTACAGCGCAAGATTTCCAGTCTGCCGCAGTTGATATTAGCAATGCACTATTTAACCTGCATATGCTGGAGGCCAATGCTGCTGACTATACCCCCTATTATCAGCCACATGCCACCGATGCCCAGTTATTTGCCCATTACCAGCTTACAGGACAGGTAATCGTCGTCTCGTTAACAGAACAGGCTATGCGTATCTATCAGAACGGGAGTCTGATCAATGCATTCCTGGTGACGACAGGGCGACCCGAGCGACCATCATTGCCAGGAGTCTGGTCTGTTCTCGATCGACTCTCGCCAACAACCTTTCGTTCATCTGATCCTCCCAGTTCGCCATACTGGTATCCTCCAACACCAATCCATTATGCAATGCTTTATCATGGAGGAGGGTATTTCATTCATGATTCCTGGTGGCGCGCCAACTATGGTCCAGGCACACAATTTCCCCATGCCGATGCCACAGGGAATGAAAGCTTTGCAGGGAATGGGAGCCATGGCTGCATTAATATGTCCGTTGATCAGGCAGCCTGGGTCTATTACAATACTGGCTGGAATACCACTGTTCTGATTTATTAGTCCGAGCACCCAACAAAAAAACCGAAGCTTACAGGTAAGATTCGGCTTATTTGCGAGCCAGACTTTGTGCTGACTCAGTGGATGAGAGCTACGCCATCTTGCAGATGAGGACGCGATAAAGCTGAGAACACAAGAATCAAAATTGAAAAGCTTTGCGGCCATTGGTGTTTTTAATCGCAATGATCACAATCACACACAGCAGAATAAGAATCATTAATCCAGAAGTCACGGCAATTTGTGGAATCAGACGATTTTTGATCGTAATTGCCACAAATGCCCAGATAAGAGTAGCAACATAAACGATATCCATACGCTTTATTCCAATAAAGATAGCAATGGCTGTTGCCACAATGAGGAGAAGATTAGTCCACAGCTCTGCGCTCAGTCCCCATCCATTCCAATGCTGGTATTTCAGCACCACAGCCACATTGACGATACTGGCAACAGTAATCCAGCCCAGGTAGATACTAAAAGGAAACTGCACACACCAGCGTTCAGCTTTTGGAATCATTACCTGATGACGATCAGAATAATGATATCGAATGTAAAGCACAAGTAACGGCAGAAAGATAAAGAACATCGCCAGCAGGCTAAGTGTAATCTGCTCATTGAGCCAGATAAAGCCCCATGCAATATTTCCAACACAGCTCAACACATACCAATAGCCAATCTTGCGCAGCCGTGGATTCGCCCGCTGTCCGGGTAAAGCCTGATAGACAGCATAAACCAGCAAGCCAGAGTAGATTAATCCCCAGATAGAGAATGCGTAATCAGCCGGGGTAAGAGCGAGGGGATACTGATGCGAGACCTCTCCCACCGTCTTACCAGTACCAGTAATCTGCTCACTAAACGTACTACATACGACCGTTGCCACCGTCATGACCACAGTAATCGCTTGTCTCAACAAATCTCTATCCATCGTAGCACCCTCCAGTTGTTCGTCCCACTCTATTGTTTCAACACCACCACCTCTTAGATGCGAAAGAACAACTATTCGTATACTTCTGTGAGGCTTAGCGTCTTATTGTTTAGTTGACCTGCTCATGCTACTTTTTACCCCTGAAATAGAGCATAAAAAAATATGCAAAATGGTGAATGGAATGAGTCAAAAAGTTATTCTACACATTGAATTTCAGCGTTATCAATATTTTGATATGATGGACGCATGTGGTAATATTAAAAATCTTGCCTATAAATATAAATAATTATTGATAATTCATGCTTATTCTGGTATTATATACTTATGAAATGAAGCGAGTATGCGAAACAACACGGGATTCGCTATAAAACGACCTGGCGCTGGTTTCGCGATGGCAAAATTCAGGTCAGGCGCTTTGGAGCTCACACTCTTCTGATCGATGAGCCTGCCAGTAATCACTCAGAAGGAAATCACTCTCTCTACGCGGGTGTCTTCTTCCGAGAACAAAGCTAATCTGGATATGCAGTCGGAGCGCTTGGTGGCATCCTGTGCTGCTCGCGGTTATCAGGTAAGTCGAGTGGTCAAAGAAATTGGTTTGGACGTCAACGACAATCGCCCAAATTCCTGGCCTTTCTGGCTGATCCACGTGTGGAACTCATTGTTCAAGAATTGGAGGGGAAGATGCATCGAGTGGAGAAACATGTCATTGACCAAAGTGACCCACGCTACACACCACTAGATACTGCTTGCTTTGCCTCCAAGAATTTGTATAACGCTGCCTTATATGAAGTTCGCCAAGTCTATATCCATGAGGGAACATACCTGAACTACAACGCGATTGATCGGCTTATGCAATCTCATGAGACGTACAAAGCGCTCCCCGCCAAGGTGGCGCAACAAGTGCTTCTGCTCCTCGATCGAAATTGGACATCCTTTTTTGAAGCACTTAAAGCCCACAAAGCCGATCCCTCGAAATTTCGCCGGCGCCCCCAATTGCCCGCCTATAAGCATAAAACGACTGGTCGCAACGTGCTGATCTACACGATGCAGGCTGTTAGCCGAAGCAAACGAACGCTTGGTCAGCGCCTCATTCAGCCTTCTGGATTAGGCATCCAGATCAAAACCCAACAAGATCCCAAGATGATTGCTCAGGTGCGTGTCGTTCCCAAACACGGCTTTGTGGTGGTAGAGGTGGTCTATGAGCAAGAAGAGCAGCCGACAGCAATCAATTCTGAGTTCATCGCTGGCATTGATCCTGGTCTGAATAACGTGATCGCGCTAACTTCAAACAAACCGGACTTTGTTCCGGTCATCGTTAACGGGCGTGGTCTGAAAAGTACCAATCAATTTTACAATAAGCGGCGAGCAGCATTGCAACAGGCGCTTGGTCGCCCAGGAAACACTCGACGTATGCAGAAACTCACCATCTGGCGCAATCGGCGGATTGAACACGATCTGCATGGCATTTCGCGCTTTGTGATTGATCTGCTGGTCGCTGAGGGGATTGGCACACTTGTGATCGGTCGCAATGTCGGCTGGAAGCAGGAGATCAACCTGGGAAAACGGATCAACCAAAATTTTGTGCAACTGCCCCACGCGAAGCTCATTAACCTCCTGACCTATAAAGCCGAACACAAGGGCATTCGGGTCATTCTGACAGAGGAAGCGTACACCAGCAAAGCCAGTTTTTTGGATGATGATTCCCTCCCCACCTACCAGGAAGGCCAGAAATCTGAGCCTGTTTTCAGTGGAAAACGGATCACGCGGGGCCTGTATCAAGCCTCTGATGGCAGGCTCATCAACGCAGATTGCAACGGATCGCTCAATGTGATCCGAAAAGTAGCTCCTGATGCCTTCGGGTCGGAGGGAGTAGAGGATGGGAAGCGCAGGGTCCATCTGCCAGTAGTCCATCCCGTAAGGCTTTCATTCCCTTACAAACCCGCTCGCGTGAAAATCCCGGCACCTGTCAGGATTCACTAATCGCGACAGAACTATAATGTACTTACGGATTGCGTTTACCAATTGCCAGTCTGTTCAATTGTGATCTATCTTGTCAAGGATGGCAATGCAGTTATTCCTCCCTATGTGCAGGAGCTGCCAGATGGAACAGTCAACCATACGTTTATGTATCGATACTGTAAATTGTGGGAACTACCGAGTAAGTTATTGCTCCAGAATGGCATGGAAGGGATGCTTCCTCTGCTCCCATTAACACAAGACGGTACGAAACGTGAAACCATTGACCTGATGATTGCTGAATTGCAGCGTATCAATGAGAATGAGCTAAACTCGCTAGGTTATAGTATTGCTTCTCTTGTCTTTCAGAAGGCAAGCGATCGACAATGGCTACGGGAAAGGATGAAACCAATGTTGGGTCGGATTGAAGATTCATGGATCTTTGAAGAAGTAAAAGAACGTGCGATTGCAAAGGGTCTGGCAAAAGGATTAGAACAGGGTCTTGAGCAGGGCCGTGAACTGGGTCTTGAGCAGGGCCGTGAACTGGGTCGCCTGGAAGCGTTACAGGATTTGTTGATGCATTTTCTTCGCCTGCGATTTTCTCCTTTGAGCGCCTGGGCCGAACCAAAGATCGCAGCCGTAACGCAACCCGAGACACTCCAGACTTGTGCTGATGCCTTGTTTGGAGTACAAACTCTTGAGGAAGCTCAGCAGGTCTTGCTTGAACTTGATAAGAAGCCAACTTCTGACAGGGCTTAACAATTTCCCGTACATATCCCGTACATATAAAGAACTGGCAGGCTAATTGACAACAAAGACAGCTCCACAGACTTTGTGGAGCTGTCTCAGATTGTTCATTCAGATCGTTAATTCTGAATGGGAGTCAGACCTTTTTCGATTTCAGCACGCTGAGCTTCCAGGAATGGTGGTAAGGCCAGCGTCTCGCCGAGATGCTCGATATCCTCATCAGTAGCAAAACCAGGGCCATCAGTAGCAATCTCAAACAGGACTCCACCTGGTACGCGGAAGTAGATTGATTTAAAGTAAAAACGATCGATGACAGGAGTCACGCCCAGGCCAACCTGTGCAATACGCTCACGCCAGAGCTGATGCTCTTCAGGAGTTGGTGTGCGGAAGGCAATATGATGCACTCCACCAATTCCTAACCGACCGTTGCGGCCATTGGGACGAGCCTCCACATGAACTTCGGTGCCTGGTCCGCCCTCGCCAGTCTCAAAGACATACATCTGATGTCCCTCCTCAGCAGAAAGCTGATAGTGACGGCTCTGCCGAAAACCCAGAACGTCCGTCAATACCAGAGCCAGCGGCTCAATCTGACGCACAACAATTGTTGCAACATCCAGACCACGAATGGCAAACTCAGCAGGAATAGGGCTCTTCTTCCAGGGCTTGCTATTGGTAGGTGCATTTCCATCCTCATACAGCGCCAGGCTCATACCTTCAGGATCGGTAAATTGAATGCCCTGGCGACCAGCAAATTCGCCACGACTCTGAATGGTAACTCCGTTCTCCTCTAAATGGCGCACCCACCACTCGATAGCTTCTGGACCCGCAACCCGCATGGCGATGGTTCCAATCGTCCCGGTACCGGCACTATTGCGCCCAATGTGAGGCCAATCAAAGAAGGTCAGATCAGTGCCTGGATCTCCATCATTATCGGCATAATAGAGATGATAGGCCGAGACATCGTCCTGGTTGACGGTCTTTTTGACCAGACGCAGACCCATGACCTGTGTGTAAAAATGAATGTTCTTTGAGACGTTACCTGTGACAGCAGTCACGTGGTGTAATCCGGTTAGTTGCATGATTCTTTCTCCTCAGCACGTAATGGTGCAAATCTATTTCAGTTCAATATTAAACTATGGTTGCAAAAAAAATTATGTGAGCTCTCGATCAATTTTCCGTAACAGGCTCCGCAATTCCTGTTGCTCTTGAGCTGAAAGGGGCGCAAAGGCATCGGCAATCATTGCTTGCTGCTGTGGAAGAATCTCTTCTACCAACTGTTTTCCTTTGCTCGTAAGAAAGAGGCGCTTATTTTTACCATCGCTACGTCTTTCTAGCAGATGCTCGTGCTCTAATTTATCGACTAGATAGCAGACGTTCCCTTTGGTGACAAGCAATCGCTGTGACAGCTCATTCTGCGTTAGCCCCTCTTGCTCCATCGTCTGGACCAGGGCATCGAAATGGGCGGAACTAATGCCTAGTCGACGCAGCAGATCGCTCTCCTGGTGCGAGACTTTTGTATACACGTGGAGTAATCTAACCCACGTTGCAGTCGCTGAACGGCTCACTCCTCCTCCTTCTTCGATTGCTCTCTTCCTGAGAACAATCCCTCTTTTTTCTTCTTGATGATAGTTTAATATTAAACTGAAAATTTGTCAAGGGGTCTCTTACAAATTTTGGCATGAAGACATTTGCTTTGAGACTGTCATTGGTACAACGATAGTGTGTAGAAGAACAACGGCGTCTGAGGTATAATGGTGTAGATCGCCCGGCTCTTAATGTATTCTGACTGTATAGCCTTGCTCCGGTCTATTGACCAGCGGGCCCACTTCTGGCGGAGTCTCATTTATGCGTGTGACATCTGAAAGACAGCTTCCTCAGCGTGTGCGCAGATACGCACAGACCTATCGACTAGGAACTCCACGCATTGTGTATGAGCCATCTCATACTGGTCAGGTACATCTTTTATTTGGGCCATTGGCGCTACTGATTGGTGGCTTTATTATTGGAGCCTACTATTTTTTTTATGATGCAATCTTTAGCTGGTGGCCGGATGACCAGACGTTTCTCGTTCTGTTCATTGGAGGTGCCTGGCTCGTCATCGGACTCTGGATTCTGCTTCCGCCGCTTGTTGCACCCCATCTTAAAGTCTTTCTCTGTCCCAAAGGTCTTATCTATCTCCAACGACGGCTGGAAGTCATCCGTTGGGACCAGATTAAAGAGCTCTCAAAGGAACTGATCATTGATAAAAAAGCTCGAAGCTCACTGATCTATCAGATTGTACGCCAGGACGGAAAAGTCTTTGTCTTAACCAGTGAGCTACCTTATCTTGATCGACTGGGTGGTT
The DNA here is from genome assembly GCF_003967535.1 of Tengunoibacter tsumagoiensis. Lineage (GTDB taxonomy): Bacteria > Chloroflexota > Ktedonobacteria > Ktedonobacterales > Ktedonobacteraceae > Tengunoibacter > Tengunoibacter tsumagoiensis. The sequence goes on from NZ_BIFR01000001.1 coordinate 655,936, forward strand.
TTCTCGAGCGCGAGGTGACGCGCCAGTTACTGCCAGGGATGCTCGCTAGATATACGCAGATGGATAAATTAACGTTTGGAGAGATTGTATTATCACCGGCGGGAATTGCTATTGAGCATGAGAAGCAGCTTTTACCCTGGTCAGAACTTGAAAGTCTGGAGGTCTCTGATACGACATTAAGCCTGCGTCGTCGAGGAGATGAATGGGAATGGGCAACGTTAAGTGTCTCGAAGCTACCAAATCTCGGCGTACTTCAGGGTGTGGTGGAGCAGATTCAACATACAACAGCGCTCTCTCCCAATCTACTGGCCTACAATGCTGGCTTCTCCTTTCACTTTGGAGCATTTACACTTGATAAGACAGGTGTATATATGAAGGGATTAGATGAAGTTATCCCCTGGAGTGAGATTGCAGCATTGGGAGTGGGTGAAAACGAAGTGTTTCTGCGCCGTAAGGACCAGCCTCATCAGTGGCAGACGATCCCTCTCGCAAGGATCTCCGACGTTCACACCCTTCAAGAGCTATTGGACTATCTCTGGAGCATCTTTTGATGCGATTTCCGCTTCCCTCTGTGGCTTAGCCACCTGCGGGACCACCATCAAGACCTGGACGAGTCATATTCACAGGGTCAAGAATGCGCGTAAGATCTTCTTCAGAAAGCGGCGTACGCTCACGAGCAACTTCACGCACTGTACGGCCCGTCTTATGAGCCTCTTTGGAGATGGCTGCCGCTGCATCATAACCAATCACTGGCGCAAGAGAAGTGCACATCGAGAGCCCCTGCTCCACCATCTCTGGCCCTTTAGGAGTTGCCTTCAATCCCACTATACATTGACGGCTAAAATTACGTGCAGCCTCAGCCAGGATCTTAATGGATTGCAAAAGATTATAAGCAGCAACGGGCATCATGACATTGATCTCAAAATTACCCGACTGCCCGGCAACCGTGATCGTCGTATGATTCCCCATCACCTGAGCACAGACCATACAGACCGATTCAGCAATAACTGGATTGACCTTCCCGGGCATAATCGAGCTACCAGGCTGGACGGCAGGAAGCTCAAGTTCGCCAAAGCCTGCACGTGGACCAGAACCCAGCCAGCGAATATCATTGGCAATCTTCATCAAACTGACTGCCAGTGCGTTCAGCGCGCCACTGGCCGCTACGATATTATCGAGTGTGCTCTGAGCCTGAAAATGATTGGAGGTCTCACGGACACTGATGCCAGAGAGCTTTGTGAGCTCCTGACAGACGCGAGCTGAAAATTCTGGATGCGTATTGATCCCAGTCCCAACCGCAGTCCCACCCAGAGCCAGTTCAGAGAGCTCATTCTGGGCGGTTCGTATCCTCTGCAGGCCACGCTCAATCTGTCCTACATACCCCTCAAATTCCTGTCCCAGGCGAATGGGGGTAGCATCCTGGAGATGCGTTCGACCAGTCTTGATCACAGGATAAAACTCTTGCGCCTTCTCAGACAAAGCTTTGCGTAACTCGTCAAGCGCAGGAAGAAGGTTCTCTTCAATACTTACTGCGGCAGCAAGATGGATAGCCGAGGGAATAACATCATTGGAGGACTGGCCAAAGTTTACATGATCATTCGGATGAACTGTGCGCGACCCGCGCGAACCACCAAGCAGTTCACTGGCACGATTGGCAATGACCTCATTGGCATTCATGTTGGTGGACGTGCCTGACCCGGTCTGAAAAATATCAAGGACAAAATGATCATCCAGCTTCCCGTCAATTACCTCCTGGGCCGCCTGTTTGATCGGAGTAGCCAGTTGCGAATCAATATTTGCAAGTGAAACATTCACCTCAGCCGCCGCCTGTTTAATCTGGCCTAAAGCGCGAATAAACTCTCGTGGAAAACGGAGATCGCTAATCGGAAAGTTCAACACTGCCCGCTGTGTGCTTGCTCCATAGTAAGCGGAGCCAGGGACCTGCATCTCGCCCATTGAATCGCGTTCAATTCGCGTATCTTCTGGTTTGAGCATAATTTTCTCCTCCTCTTTGAGCCTGTATATAGCAATTAGTATATCACCTGGCTCTACGCCCGTCTTATGGCTTATGAATGAGCGCTTGTAAAGTGGCTGCGGCCTCTTCTGGAGTGAGTCGTTCCAGGTCGGTACGCGGAAGCCGCTGCGGGAAGAGCGTAAAAGGGCCTGTCCAACTTCTGGCATGTGCCTCCAACCAGTCCAGAGCAGCAAACGAACTCTGACGAGATTGCTCCACAATGGGGTAGGTGCGAGCGGCCCGCTCGAAGACCTCTTGATCTTTTGTAAAGACTGTATAGTCTTCTTGTATAACAACATCTATATACAGATCAGTATAGATCATCTCTGACGCTGTATTGCTATACTCTGTGGTGGGCAGAACCACATCGCAGTAGCCACTGACAAACTTTCCCTCTTCATCATAACTAATCTGAATGGTAGACCAGGACTCTTTCCAGAAATACATCAGTGAGTGTTTCTGGGCAGTCCAGACGCCAGGCTGCCAGTTCATTGTAGTGCCAATCGGAGTCCAGATTGCAAAATAATTCTCACTCATCGGAATATGATAGCCCTGCCAACCAGCCCACTGATCTCCATCAACGAGCATCTTCCGAATCTGTACTGGCTGCAACATATTCTGGACCTCCCCGATCATACTGATTATTTTCTCTTTCCCTCAAATTATAGCTGATACATAGACATACGAACAAGAGCAGATCACAGATACTGCCTGGTCTATTATACTCTTGAATGCTGAAAGGAGCTCTTACGCCTATAAATAGTGATGATTATAATTGGTCTGATAGATCATTAGATCAATACAAAGGGGGCGAGCTAGCAGAAATGTAGTGAGAACCAAAAACCAAAAGAAGCCTGAAGGTGTGTGCCTTCAGGCTTCCACCCCCCACTACATACACCACTATCTCCCCCCGTGGTATACATGCTGAGAATATCCTCTTCACCACCATAAAAGCCCGGCCACCCTTACCACACCATCCCCATTCTCCTCACCCAACCACCACATCGAGGAAAATCCTGCGCATGAATAAGCCAGTATCACCGGATGAGTAATGACAAGCCTGACGTTGCAGCAGATGGCCGTCCACCATACCGCCCCTCCACATCCTCCAACAGGTACATGCTTTCACTACCCTATCCACCCCACCGGCACGCTCCTGCCTCTCACTTCCACTCTCCCCAATGCCCTACAACCACCTCTGCAAATCACTTCTACCCCATCCCACACCTTATCTGCATCAGGGCTTTCTCACTCTTCCGTTTACAAAAGTAACTATACCATGATGGCATGACGAAGCCATGAATTGTGTTCACTGTACAATGAATAAATATTCATCAAACGAGAAAAATGACCGCACAAGATTATTACAACATTTTCATGTCGCAAAAATTGCCTTTCCAACTGGCTTCTACCATCGACTTGCTCTTGTTCTCAGCACATAACTTTTGGTGGCTTGCCTAATGTGTGGATAATTTCTCTCTATCCTGCTCAAATTTTTCAACTGCCTGCTCTGTTTCCGGGTCTCTGATCATGTCCAGCAGGATCTGTGGCGGGATAGTGAGATCATGAGCACCATGAAGCAAGGCCTCTGCCACTTCGTTGCTAGATTTAATGCTGGCTGCCATGATTCGAGTTGAGAACTGCTGAGCCTGGTAGATCTTTGCCATCTGAGCTATACGCTCTTTTGCATCAACGCCACTTCTGATCAAACGGTTATAATAGGGTATGATAAAATCGGCTCCAATGAGCCCTGCAGTGTACGCCTGGGAAATTGTGGTGACAGCGGTAAACGCAAGCGTATGTCCCTGCACTTTTAGACGATGAGCGACCCGCACTCCTATCTCTGTCATCGGGATTTTAGGGATGATACGATCGGGAGCCAACTCTATATAGTCAAGTGCTTCCTGGTAGGCCTGCTCTTCGTCTTTGACTGAGGGTTGCATAAAGATGAGGCCGTTGCTATGCTCGAGTAGCTGTTGAGCAACTTCCCGGGCCGTGAGATGCTGCCCTTTCCGTTGAGCGTTCAAGAGAATGGTAGGGTTGGTCGTCACTCCTGCAAGAGGGAGGGTGCGCGTAACAGAGAAAATATCTTCAAGATATGCGGTATCAACATAGAGAGCCATCGAATTTGCTCCAATCTTTCTGAAGTTCGTTTGCTTAATCTGTAGAGACTGTTAACACTCTTTTCTATACGAAGGATCACACTCAAACAGAGCTGTTCTGGCTTGCTTCACATACCCATATGCTCACTGCTGTTCTCTTATACAATAACATACGGATGATAAAGGAATAGAAAGATGCTCCAATCACGCTTGCTCTCCGAGACTGTACACGTAGCGGCTAATCAGCAGTTGCTGATACTCAATTCCGCTGCCAATCCCTTTGTGCCTCAATTAGCCCAGCAGGCGAAGCGAGGACAGTTGCTTTTTGCTGAGGATAATCTAGGCGAAGTAGAGAGGGTCAAACGGGCGCTCTCCTCACAGGGACGCTTTGTTCCTTTTCATAATTATTTTGATCAGCAGCCTCCGGCCACTATAGATGTGGCAATTCTGGATCTTCTCTATCAACCCGGCAATGCCTGGATGTATTATGCAGTTCAGGTGGCTCTCTATGCTCTACGTCCCGGCGGACAGTTATATGTCGTTGGAGCTAAGGATCGCGGCATTCTATCAGTGGGGAAACGGATGCTAGAATATTTTGGCAATCTAGAGACACTCACGATCAGTAAGGGACATCGCGTGCTTTCTTCGGTAAAGGATGAGGTCCATACAATGATGCCAGAGCAGATAACCCCTCCAACCTTTGCGGGAAATCAGCTTGATGCTGGAACGCAATTGCTCCTGGAGACGCTCGAGGTGCGTCCAGATGATCAGGCATTAGATATTGGTTGTGGCGCTGGCTTGATCGGTCTAGCAATTGCACGACGTGCTCCACAGGGGATGGTGACGATGGTTGATGCCAGCCTGGCAGCGGTAGCCGCCAGCCAGCATGCAATTGAGGAGAGTGGGCTGACCAATCTCCGCGTCCTACCTGGCGATGGAGCTCAGCCTGTCCTTCCGGAGCGCTTTACACTCGTAGCGACAAATCCTCCTTTTCATCAAGGCGGCGTACAGACGACGGCTATTGCTGAACGCTTTATGCGTGAAGCCGCTCAAGTCCTTCTCCCACAGGGCCGCTTCTATCTGGTGGCCAATCGCTTCCTGAAGTATGAACCTGTCTTACAAGCTTGCTTCCGACAGGTGGATGAGGTCGCGGGCAATAGCCGTTATAAGGTTTTGCTGGCAAGAAACTAGGAGATCGAATGGGTCTAAGACTGGTTGTGGCATCCATTGGCCTATAGTAAAATTCATCAATACAGACCTCACGACAACCTCACGATGAGAAAAATGCGTTATGTTATAATCGGTTCAGAGTGGATTTCTGATATGCATAATCCATATGAGATGTTCCAGGTGCAATAGTTTCATTGGATGTCTGGTGGAGAGGGGCGATCTGGATGGAGGGGCGAAAGTCGCAGCCATTGTTGAGGCTCTGGACATTAGGTGATTTCAATCTTGCAAGGTTGATAGCTACGGATTCGCATGGGCCAGCACGTTATGAGCTGGTCAGGGCTGAGGAATGGAGAAATCGAGGGCCAGCGCTTACGCTTTTAAAGGTGTTGTTGTGTCAGGAGGGGCGGCAGGCTTCTCGGGAAGAGTTGATACGGCTCATCTGGCACAATGATGGTTCGCTCAATACGGCACATGCTCTGGACTCTGCGGCCTCTGTGCTTAGAAAGATTCTGCGCACTCCTCTTCATTCCCAGAGTTTATTACAGACTGTGCGAGGTTATGGTGAGACCAGCTTAAAGCTTTCGCCACAATCTCTGCTCTGGGTCGATGCCGATGCCTTTCTTTATCTCGCATCCTATGCGTTGAAGAGCGAGGTTCAGGGACAGAATCCACTTCCACTGTTAGAAAAAGCTTATGCCCTTATCCGTGGACCTTTTTTACGAGATGAGTTCTCACAACCAGGAATACAAAAGCGACGACGCACTATTTATGGAGCCCAACAACGTGTGATGTTTAAGCTTGTAGAGTGGTATCTACGTGCCCAATGTCCACAACGGGCGGAGGAGGTGCTCTACCATTTTTTAGAAGAACAGCCAACCAATGAGGATGCTTTGGGCCGGTTGATGCTTATTCTAGGGGAACAGGAGCGACGCCATGAAGCGCTGCTCATGTATGCTTATGCCGAAGATATCTTGCGCGAGGAGCAGAAGGAGCCTGGCCAGTATCTGCAAATGCTGGCTCGCCGCCTCCGCAGCGGAGGCACACTGTATGAAAAACAGCTACTTTATTATGTTGGGACGCCCAGGAGCTCTCTTGACGGAATTGGGCTTATGGACTGGATGTTGGAGGGGAATACTATGCATATGGATGTTTATACAATGTATGATGGTGTCTATAAATTCACGGCTGAGCTCGATACTGGTTCGTCGGTTGGTGACTGCCAGTTAACGCTCTGGTATGCAGAGCGAGAAAGGGAAAAGGTGTTTGGTGAGGGGCGGTTTCTGCGCAATTTCTATTTTGAAGAGGCTACTGAGCGCACAATTAAAACGTTCTGCAAGCAATTTGCACACGATCCACTTTTTAGACAGGAGGCTCTGAGCGAGATGGCCCCCTGGGCACAAAGGAATGCACTTTTTGAGCGAAATCTTCTCTCTATCCTGGGCGAGGAGGCGTTGTTAGAAAGTGATGGCAGTTATCAGACGAAAGCACATGAGTTTTTCCGCTGGCTCGACCAACACTGTGCAGAGATTCTGGCTCTCCCGGCGTATCAATGCCTCTATGCACTCGATTGTAGCCCCCCTCATCAATGGCAGCAGGTTGATGCAGCGCTGCAAGATGCTATCTCGCTCTTAAAACTGGTGCCCGGGATAAAGCCTCAGTTCTCCTGTCAAGGGATAAGTGGGAAGGTTCAGTATCAAGACTATACTCTGCTGACAGTATCACCACATGAGGAATACGCTTATGTGAGCTTCAGTGCTCTGGCTCCAGCCGCCCATGATGCTATTATTAATTGTCTACCTGCTTACCCACAGATTACGACTGAGAGGATTCCGTGCCGTTTCGTCCACCGCCTGGCTTTGCGTTCTCAGGGAGATAATCTTCGGTTCCGTGAAGAGCTGTTGGAGCTGGCCTATCAATTACAGAAAACTGCGGAACCAGACTGGGAGAGGCAGTTGCAGGAACGCCCGCTGGCCTCCTGGCACTATTACGGCTATCCAGTTCGTATTCCCAATATAGTTCAAGGGGTGCTCCCCTCCCGATTAGAATGGCTCTGCCAGTCAGTGCAGATTGAACATACATTACAACTACTCTTTCATCTTAATGCATGGGCGAAGGCGCGTGAACGACTCTTATACGCTGATCGACAGGGGCTCTATGAGATCAAATCTCTATTGCTGGAGAGTGCATATCGCCAGGAGATGATCCAGCCCATTCTCTATGTCGATGGATCAGGGGCCTTCACAAAAGATTTTCAGTGCGAGATAGCTGTTGAATTGGCTACAGAGCTCTTCTTTGAGCTCATCAGCGATGCCATCAAACATGACTCATTAGCTAATCAGGATAGGGAGCAATTGGCAGCCAGTCTATTTCAGCGCATTACTGGTAAGCAGGCTCGGCAGCAGAAAGATATTGAAGAGCTTGATACGTTTGTCGTCGAACGCTATCTCCATGCTTGCCTACAGGAGCTGATTGAGGAGGCACAGATCAGTCGACAGCCGATTCCGCCTCAAAAACTTGAGGCTCTGCTGTTTGATCCAACGGAGCTGCTCGGCATTGAGCATAGACGGAACATGCCAGGATGGGATGACCTGGATGAGGGCGAGCTACGGAGACTCGATCCTGAAGGCTGGAGCCTGATCACATTTCAATATAGTAGTCCAGATGCTCACTATAGCTTCCATCTCCCACTCAGAAGAGCAGCGACCTTTCTTCCAGGTGATCTGCTTGAACGGTTGCGCAGTCAACCGGGGCAGAGCCGAGAATATGGTAGCTACTATGGCCATGAGATTACGGAGAGCGAGAGCCAGCGCTTCCCTTTGAAACAGTTACTCTATGAGCTCTCTATCGATATTACGCATCTCTGCCCACATCAACTGGTCGATAAAAATGAGTATATCTCGCAACGCAATAATTGGCGCAGCTATGATCAGTCAATGATGGACTATGAGGATGATGATGAGGAGGAAGATAGCTATGAAATACTGCCACTATCAAAACAGAGAAGACAATCCTATCCAACAATCAGCTGTCCACTCTGTTACGATGCCGTCAAAGAACCCGGTCGAACCAGATTAACGCATTGGCAGACGCAACATCCCAATCAAGATCTGACCATTGGGCAGGTTGCCTGGATCTTTGGCAAGAATAAAGAGCAGCTCAAACAAGCAAACTTTGCTTTACCACCCGACTATCGCTTAAACGAGAAGAAGCAATCAGCAAACCTGGGGACACGCTACTGGCATATAGACACACTTGTGACGGCTATTGAGCAAGCACAAGAAGAGCCCTGAAGACCTCTGCGGACCGCCCTTATAGTGGTGGTTGCTTTATAACGAAAACACACGGGGGCTGAGATCTCCGTTATGAAGCAACTACTGCAATGACTACATTGACTACAATCTGGGGTTTGGGAGTGAATCAGTTTGTTTGTAACACCAGTGCTGTACCATTCACATCTAGCGTGAGAGTTGACTGAGGATTGCTGCCAATATCAGTTGTGTCGGCAATCCCCGTTGGGCTAACGATGCCCGGAATGTTGGAGCTAACGGCATCCAGGATACCAGTCAGTTTCAGGTGTAGTGCAGCATCCTTCTTCAGGGATACGTCAAGTGTTCCACCATTGGAGCTAAATGTTGGCAAAGAGCCAGCATCAAAACCACCCAGGAAGACGATGGAACCACCATTATTTTCGATCAGGCTCTTCCCCGTCAGGGTAGTCTGGATCAGATTAATGGGCCCACCATTGCAGTCCAGATTCATTTGTCCGCTGACACCAAACACATCAATCTCTGAGGCGTTGATCTTGAGATTGATGGAAGAGGGAACGGTCATATCCAGATCACAGCCATTAATAATCATGGTATTGCTATCTAAAGCATGATGAGAGGAGACAAACATACTCCCCAGGCCCTGCAAGATGACTTGATTTGTCGAGCTATTCGGATGAATATGGACATAGCCATCACATTCATCAATATAGAGCGTCGTGCCTGGATCAACGGTAATAACGTTGCCAGTCTGCCATTTATAGAAGAAGAAGCTACCTGCTCCGATCAGGAGGAGCAGAAAAAGCCATCTGCCCCAACGAAAACGTCGGCGCCGGTAGGGGGTCATAAAGCTATTCATATATGTTACGCTCCCGTCTGAGTAGAGATCGTGATATTGCCAGTGTTGTCTTTAAATGTTACCTGGGCTTCTGGATCAGTGCCAACATTGAGATGGGCCTCTTTACCCTGTACGTTCACGCCAGGATCTGTGGAGCTATTGGTGCCAGTGTTGTTGAATACATTGAGATGAAAGGAGTTCTGTTTCGAAAGGGTCGCATCGATGGAACCAGTATTGCTTTCAAAAGAATAGATGCCAGAAGAGCCTATTGAGCCCTGGAAGACGATCGAGCCCGTGTTATTGTAGATCGTCGCCGCGCCATTGAGGGCCGAATCTTTGATTGTTAGCAGGCCTGTATTATCGGCGATTAACGATGCTCCACTGAGATGACAATGAGTAAGGGTAATTGATCCACTATTACTGCTCAGGTTGAGATGACCGGTGAGACCTGTGACATCGATTCTGGCCGCATTGGTATCAACGTTGAGGTCGCTGTTGGCTGGCATGGCGATGTCCAGGATCGAGTCTGTCACTGGATCTCCATTGAGAATAATAATGCTGTGATCACTGTTCTGTTGAAAGCCGTCGATTCCCATCGACCAGGGCAAGTGAATGGGGTTCTGACTGATCTTCTGGACAACGATCTTCTGGGGATCACTGCCAACATGGATACGGATGAGGGGCAGGTCAATCTTTTCATACCTGGAACTATTTACAATCAAGAGAGGTTGAGCACTGGTAGAAATGGTGGTTGGACCAATTGACCAGCCAGGGATAAAGGGCAACAATGTGAGGACTGGTATCCCAACGATGAGTAGAAGCAGCAGAATGCAGCCAATATTGAGGCGTCTACGCCTGAATCTTCTCTCAGGCACAAAGCCATAGCGAGACGAAGCCTGTCGATAAGGATCTGTAAAGCTCATAATCAATCCTTTGAATAGAGAACAATAGCACAGTTTAAACGTCCACAGGCGTGAAATGTTGGGGGTCTCTATCCTTCTGAAATACTTAATGAGGTAGATGCCAGATAACGCAGACCTTATAGAACAATGGTTAGGGGTTCTTGCGGCTCTTTTTGTAGCTGTAAAAGGGGAGAGAGAGGAGGATGAGACAGCTAATCACGGAGATGGTGCTGTAGATAATAAAAATAGTGGTGGCAACGAGCGAGGTCTGCCGTTGCAGCCACATGTCTGTATAGCTGGCAAAGGCGGTACTCAGAAGAATGGCAAAGAGGATGGCACTATTAAACAGGGCTCGTTGGGGTCGGGCTCGCAACAAGAATAATCCAACCAGCAGACCTGCAAGGGCAACACGTAGATCCCAGGGCCAGCCAAAGCTCTGTCCAGAATAGACGACATAATCTCCCAATAGCGTCCCAACGCCACCGGAGAGCAGGCCCGACCAGGGCCCCCACTTTGCACCGCAGAAAAGGGCAATGCTTAAAGTGACCATGTCCAGGAGCAGAAAGATGCTGATCCGAAAGGGGACAATCCCAACGTACAGGGTATACCAGGTCGGGAAATGGGTACGATCCAGCCAGACGGTAATAGTTGCACACAGAAGAGCAGCCACCAGGGTAGCAAAGATCTGGCGAGGGGTAAAGTTCCAGAAAGAGGTCTGAGGTTTGAGCACTACCGCGCGAGCTCGCTGAACGCCCTGCATAATACGAACTGGCTGATGTGGAGCATTGCGATGCCTCCAGCCAGCAAATCTACTCCGAACACGTCGGGCAGAGCGCCTGACATCCGGGACGTGGAGCAGATGCGCGGCGGGCTGGCGCATTGCCTGAGCTTGAGAGCGCGTTGATCTTGCCGTTGCGGGCCTGGTAGGGGAGGCTGGAGAGGCAGGGCTGGGGCCCGTTAAGCGGATGGGAGTGGTAGAGTTCTGGGAGGACTCACGCAAAATGCGTTGCAACTCCTGTCTGACAATAAGCATACTGGCAGGTCGTTTCTGATCATCAACCTCGACCATTCTCAGTAACAGAGCCTCCAGATCGGCAGGCACACGGACCCTGTGTGATGCCAGAGGTGAGAAACGGAAGGGCGAATCGGCAGGATTCCAGCCCGAGAGCAGTTGATAGAGAATCGCACCCAGACTATAGATATCCGAGCGGGGTGTAGTCTGAGAACGCCCATACTGCTCAGGGGCAGCATACCCCGCTGATCCGAAGGCCATCGTATCCTGCGCCTGACCAGGCTTAAAGTGGCGCGCAATGCCAAAGTCAATGAGATAGATCTCGCCCTGAGGGGATCGAATAATATTTGAAGGCTTCAGATCTCGGAAGATAATCGGAGGCCTCTGCTCATGCAGATATTCCAGAACAGTACAGAGTGTAATACCAATACGCAGCGCTTCTACCAGTGGGAGCTTGCCGCCCTTCTTCGCCAGATAGTCAGAAAGCGTCTGGCCCGGGATAAAGTTCATCACCAGATACCAGCGACCAGACTCCGTAAAATAATCATGGATACTTGGAAGATTGGGATGTTGAAGTTTTGCCAGGAGATGAGCCTCCTGCTTAAAATTATCGGCGGCGCGGGCCAGCTCCTGTGGCGAAAGATTCTGCTCGCTCATCTCTTTGACGGCAACGAGGCGATTCCCCAATTGAAGATCCTCAGCCTCATAGACCGCACCCATTCCACCTTTGCCAATTGTGCGTAGAATACGGTAGCGCTGCTTCAACAACAACTGCTGCGGCAGAAGTCCTGTTGGATAGTGAGCAGAAGCAGGCTGAGAGCTCGTCAGGGGAGCACCACAAGAGAAACAGGTTCTACTACCAGGTTGATTGCCTGCCCCACAATTATCGCAAAAGATCAGAGAAGCCATACGCATAGTTGTTCCTTCAAAGCATCAAACAGTCCAAAGAGAAAAGCCATCAGAGCGCGCCTTCCCCTATATAACACGAACGAAATCATGAGACTGATCTAAAAAGAGCGCGCAAATTTCGCCCTCGCAGACAAGAAACGATCGACCATCTGCCAGTAGAGGGTCGATCGTTTCTTGTCTGCGAAGAAGCTATGCTTACACGTCCAGGTTTGCCAGTTTAGCGTGGCTCTCGATGAAGCGTTTGCGGGGCATCACATCGTCGCCCATCAGCATACTGAAGGTCTTATCAGCCTCAATGGCCTCCTCGACATTCACCTTAAGGATCGTGCGGCGAGCGGGGTCCATCGTCGTCTCCCACAGAGTCTCCGGATTCATCTCACCCAGACCTTTGTAGCGGCCAATCTCCGGCTCTTTCCCATTATGGGTCGAGCGATATTCGGAGACAATCGCATCGCGCTCCTCCATAGTATAGACATAGTGGACCTGCTTCCCAACCTTAATGTGGTAGAGAGGCGGCTGAGCAATAAACAGATGTCCATCATGGATCAGCTCGGGCATATGGCGGAAGAAGAAAGTCAGCAGCAGCGTACGAATATGGGCACCATCAACGTCAGCGTCGCACATAATCAGAATGCGACCATAGCGCAGCTTGGTCATATTAAAATGCTCATCGATACCGGCCCCAAGAGCAGTGATAATATTCTTTACCTCTTCGCTCTTCAGCACCTTATCCAGACCAACGCGCTCGACATTAAGAATCTTACCGCGCAACGGCAGGATCGCCTGGAAGTGGCGATCGCGACCCTGCTTGGCCGAACCACCTGCGGAATCACCCTCTACCAGATAGAGCTCACAGCGGTCTGCCCGGCGCTCGCTACAATCAGCCAGTTTACCAGGAAGCGTTGTATCCAGAGCATTTTTACGCTGAATCAGATCGCGAGCTGCACGAGCCGCCTCGCGAGCACGAGCAGACGTCAGACATTTATCGATAATAACCTTTGCCTCGCCAGGAGTCTCCTCGAGATACTGAGTCAGCAGATCAGTCGTAATCGACTCAACAATGGGACGAACCTCAGCATTATTCAGCTTCGACTTCGTCTGAGCCTCAAACTGAGGATTAGGGATCTTCACACTCAGAACAACCGTCAGACCCTGGCGCACATCATCGCCCGACAGATTGCCATCCTTCTCCTTCAGAATATTGGCTTTACGAGCATACTCATTAAGCGTACGTGTCAAAGCGCTGCGAAACCCTGTAATGTGCATACCGCCATCAACAGTATTAATGCCATTCGCAAACGAGAACTCAGTGCTTGACCAGCTATCATTATATTGCAGAGCCAGTTCGACCTTCACCTTATCGATCTCACGCACCACACTGACCGGGCGAGATTGCAAGACATTGCGATTCTTATTCAAATAGCGTACAAAAGATGTCAGGCCGCCCTCAAAATAGAAGGTAGCCTCGCGATCACTGCGCTCATCGATCAGAGTAATCGTCAGACCACGATTTAAGTAGGCCATCTCACGGAAGCGTTGAGCCAGTGCCTCAAAGCTATAATCGCGCGTCTCCATCACCGTAAGATCAGGAAGAAACGTCGTCGTCGTGCCCGAACCCTCAACCGCTCCCATCTCCGTCAGCTTCGTCACAGGGACACCTTTTTCATAGCGCTGACGATAGAGCTTCCCCTCTTTAGCCACATCGACCTGACACCACTCTGAGAGAGCATTCACAACCGAGACACCGACCCCATGCAGACCACTACTGATCTGATACCCACCACCACCAAACTTACCACCTGCATGCAGAACCGTCATCACCACCTCAAGGGTAGACATCCCTGGACGCTGATGGTGCTCATCGACCGGAATACCACGACCATTGTCAGAGATCGTCACAGAAGCATCTGGATGGATAACCACCTTCACCGTATCAGCATACCCGGCCATCACCTCATCGATACTATTATCCACAACCTCCTGGATCAGATGATGGAGGCCCCGCTGATCAGTCGCACCAATATACATGCCCGGGCGTACCCGTACAGCTTCTAAGCCCTCGAGAATCTGAATATTCTGTCCGCTATAGCCATTCGTGTTTCCAGGTCCATTACTATTACCGTTCATCTTCCCCTCTTCAATTCCCCCAGGCTGTTTATTGTCTGTGAGTAGAGCATCAGTATAGTCATCAGGAAGTTGCTCCGACATCATAGATTCTCTCGTCTTCGCCATTCAAACACTCCAATATGGGTACTCTGCCACGTAGGCATGGAGCTACAACATTCAGGACAAGCGTCACTGCATACACACACGTTGTTCAACGCGGAGCTCTGACTGAGCACGACCTATCCCTCATTCCGCTTCGGCCATCACACCACACACATAGAGCACAGGCCAGGAAGTCGAACGGGGTCATATCTTCTTGCTCTCATTACTTTGTCTTGTACAGGTATACGCCTGATAAAGTATCCCGCACGCTGTACATCCAATAGGGGAACATATGTGGTTGGAAACATATGCCAGGAAGTAGTGCTTAGCGGGCCAGTTCTCTGTCTTCACATTCTTTTTACACAACCAAAAAGTGGCTAGTCTGCCAATTCTGGTCCTGATTCGCCACATCATTATAGCACATTTTATGCTATCCTCAAAGTAGATAGGTTGAACGGACAACCGCAATGGACAGAAAAAGAAAAAGGTGAAAAGAAAAGGCAGAGGTGCCGAAATTGGCACCTCTGCATCTCTCACCATGGGTAGGAGCGCTCTGCCTGTACATGAAGAAGCCGGATTATAGTCACAGAAGAGACAGCCTGTAAGTGGGCACAATTGAGAACCGTCTCATGGCATCCTGCTTTGTAAGTGAGAGCGGGGGATAAGGCTAAAAACGATTTCCGCTCAACGGCATACTTGGATTACCTGGCATAGGACCATTGGGCTGCATACCTGGAGGTAGACCCTGTTGCATACCCTGGGGCATTCCTTGCATAGGTCCAATTCCTGGCATACTGGGTGGCATTGATGTACTGGCGACATTCGTAGAGCAGTAAGGGCAGAACATCCAGCGTAGCTCGAGCAAGCGCTCGCACTTGGGGCAGGAGCGTTTCAACTTCTGGCCGCAGGATGGGCAGACCTGGAAATCACCCTCAACGCGAGCATGGCAATTATTGCAGGTCTGGCGCTCAGTCATCTCAGCCAGCAGGGACTCCTCTTCCAACTGACGCTCGTAGATCTCGGCCAGAGTCTGGCGCGGACGGAGAATCAGATAGATGAACAATCCCCCAATGGGAAAGAGAGCAACCAGAATAGTTGCCAGCACCTGAGATAAGAAATCTTGCGTGCGAGAGCGAATATCGCGGAAAGCCCAGATAACCAGGCTCAGACAGAAAATAACAAAAAAAGCCACCGTACACCCAATCAGGGGTCCGACCATGTTCGTAAATTTATCTAATGGATTGGCTGTCGACGCAGGTTGCGTCGCATTGATCGCTAATAAAACTAATGAATTTCCGCTCACAGGACCAACGCCCCTTTCAGATTCGAAGATTAGCTACATCATTACAAAGCACAACAGATTGTGCCCACTCTGTTTTTAGATTACATTACACTGCAATTAAAACGATTCACAAGCTCCTCTGATGACAGACTAGGACTATGTGCTCTGTAAACCCTTAACCACTATCATCGACAAGTTACTATACAATCAGCAGGCAACCAATAATAAAGATTTTTACCTATGTAATTTAGTGTAATTTCGCAAGGCTACCTACAAAGATGAACAGGGTAGTTATGCAAAGACCATTCTTTCAAAGACCATTTTATAGCGCGTCTATTTTTCTTATCTTCCGTTCATCGAGTCATTGTCTTTTTATACGAGAGCTCTCACTAGCAAGTTTGCCATATCTCTAGTAGTACGTGCAACCCCTGAACGGAGCCTCATTTTATGGCTAAGGCACAGCTTTATTTCATTCAACAGGAGCTAGATAACTTTTTCTACAAGTAAAAGGCGTGCTAGAGATCTTTTTTGAGCTTAAAGAGAAAGAATTTCACGGCCTTTGCAAGGGATTTTTCATTCTGGAACGAAAATGCGCCGCATCAATCTTCCTCTCTCTCTAATTTGTACAGCAAAGTCGAAACGGGACTTTTTTCTTATTCTGTAGCAGCTTTTAAGGTGCTATTATAGTTTGTAACTAGTTGTATGTCGATGCTTCACATTGCGATGAGGCAGTTCTACTTGATAAAGCGATTGAGATGAGACATGATCCGACTCGCCAATTACTCATTTCAGCTTCGTTATCTTATTATACTGAGCGAGCAGAAAGATAGAGACATGCAAACGTTGTTTTTTACTGGTAAAACTCTATACAAATGCCAGAGGCAGTGCTATAATAAGGTGAACAAGGCTTAGAACAAAAGTTCTAATTCATAGAAAACATCTGCTCTCGATAGCGTCTACTTAAGAGTGTCTCAATAGACAGCGTCTGCTCTCGATAGAGTCTACTTAAGAGCGTCTCAATAAAGGAGGACCCCAATGGCGAGCGGTAGCTATGCCAAGAAGTCAATGTCTCAACAGCCAATTGAGGTGGACACGTACGTTCCGCGTCGCCGCACCCGTCTCCTCCCAGAAACTACGATTGAGGAAGAAGAAGAGGAACCAGAAGCTCTCCAGCTAAGCACCGTTATTGCCAGGACGATGCAGAAGACGAACGAACTTTCACTGACCGTTCGTTCGAAAATGGTGGTAGATGAGTACGAGCCACATCCATTAAAACGGCATCTTCCCTGGCTCAAACCACTCATTATCTGCGGTGTGATCAGTGTCGTTTTCATTGTGATTCTGATCTCAGCGGCAGCGCTACAACGTCCAGGAGGAACGACGCTAAGCTATGGACAGGGTGGTAATGTCTATACAGTTGATTCATCCAGCTGGCGCGTCAACCAGCCTCTGGCCCCCAAGGTCACGCTCCCCCCTTCAACAGGCCCATATTCAGTTCTGATCGCACCAACTATCACAGCAGATACAATTAACAAAGTGCTGGCAACCTATAATTCTCCTGCTGCTGGCAAAGGACAGGCACTTTATGATCTGGGAGTGAAGTATCAGATTGATCCGACCTTTGCGCTGGCTTTCTTTTTGCATGAGAGCAAATTTGGAACTCAGGGCGAGGCCCGCTCCAGCCTCTCGCTCGGCAATCTTCGCTGCATCGATGGAGCCGTGTGCCGCGATGGCTATGCCTGGTTTCCCACCTGGGAAGCTGGCTTCGAAGCCTGGTACCAGCTCATTCGTAATCTGTATGTTGCCGGTTGGGGTCGTACAACCGTCGATCAGATTATTCCCAAATATGCTCCCGCCGCCGATCATAACGATGAACAGGCTTATATCAATAGTGTAAAACATGCTATCGATGTCTGGCGCAATGGTGGCATTGTGGTATAGCGATCATCCCCTGAGACAGAAGAGCCCACAGAAGATTTTTTCTGTGGGCTCTTCTGTCTCAGGGTCGCGGAATCAATCCTTGCTCTAAGGCTTTGCTCAAGGCTTCGGTTCGGCCTGAGACCTCTAACTTCTGATAGATATTGGCAAGATGGAAGTTTACGGTGCGCTCGCTGACAAACAGGCGAGCTGCAATCTCTTTATTGCGTAATCCACGTGCCAGAAGTTGCAGAACCTCTAACTCCCGGTTGGTCAGGGTCTCATAGCGGCCCTGCCGTCCCAGACGGGAGATAAGCCGACCGGCCATCTGAGGCTGAAGCTGTAACTCTCCACGTGCGACTGCATGCACGGCCCGAACAAGTTCATCTGGCTCGATATCCTTGAGGACATAGCCATCTGCCCCCGCCCTGAGGGCCTCGTAGAGATACTCTTCACGATCCTGTACAGCCAGAAGCAGGACGCGCGTCCCCAGGTTGAGTTGCTTGATCTGACGCAGAGCCTCCAATGTCTGACCCGCGGGCAAGAGCGCATCCATGAGAACAACCTGTGGGCCCAGTTCTAATGTCTCACTCACCGCTTGCAAACCATCGGCGGCCACTCCCACGATCTCCAGACCAGGGTAGGAGGAGAGGAGCCTCTGAAGTCCTGCACGAACAACGGACTGTGATTCGACAATCAAAAGCCGAACATTCTCTCGCATTGCTGGCACAAGATGCGAGGGCGCGGCTTCCACGATAGCTACAGGCTCCTGTGCTCGCTCTTGAAATGAACAGAGATAGGGCATACGGACCTGAACACGCGTCCCCTGCTCACCAGTTGCCCGAATCTCCAGGCTCCCTCCCAGATGTTCTAACCGATAACGCAGGTCGGTAATGATAGAGGGGAGGGCCAGCTCTTCTCGCTTCCCTTCACTCTGGACAAAAGGAAGCACCTGTGTTCCCTCACTCTCGCCCTCGATAGAATGCTGACCAAGCAAAGGATTAAGTCCATCATCTTCAAGGCTCATGAGAATCTCATCGGCTCCATACTGTAAGGTCAGGCGAATACGGCGCGCGCCTGCATGTTGCTCCACCTGTACTAATGTTTCACGTGAAACAGCAAAGAGCAACCTCTCTATAACCTTCGCAATCGTCTTTCCTTCGGGCTGACCATGTTCATCAGCTCCCGAGATTGCCACGCGACTGGCAAGGTTGAGCCGTTCGGCACTCTCTTCCACCAGACGCGAAAGAGCTTCTGAGAGGGCAACGCCCTCAAGCTCGTCTGGCAGAAGATCAGCACAGGAGATACGGACCGAGGTCAGCGCGGCACGTGTCATCTCCTGTAAACTCCGCAGACCTTCGCGAAGATTGTCCTCGCGATCACCCTGACCAATAGGAGCGTCAAGCTGCACCTGCAAAGCATTCATCTCAATTAACATCGAACTCAATATCTGCAAAAGCTGTTCAGATGACCCCATAGATAGCTCCATTCCACACCTGGCCGAAAACATTTCTTGCTCTACTCATTCAGTTCTACTATACTATCTTCAAGTTTCTATGTTGAGCGGAGAGAAAAAGTATGCAGAGCAATGAACCGGCTGAATACGCCCTCCTGGGACTGCTAAAAATACAATCAATGCATGGCTACGAGATGTTTCACTATTTTGAGCATGGCATGCTGGGCAAAATTGTGCACCTTGAGATGAGCCAGTTATATGCATACCTCAAGAAACTGGAAAGGATGGAATATATTCAGGCACGCCTGGAGGCACAGGGTTCGCGCCCGCCTCGTAAGGTCTTTCATCTTACCACCCGGGGCGAAAGGCTGTTTCAAGACTGGCTCAGAAGCTCAGTCGAAAAACCGCGTGAGATGCGTATGCTCTTCCTTATCAAACTCTATTTTGCTCGCCTTTTCATCCCGAATGAGGTAGCAGATCTTCTCCAACGACAGATTGAGGCCTGTCAAACCTTCCTCATACAGCTAGAGACCAGGACTCTCTCCAATCCTGGCTCTCTTCCACTGGAGCACTCTTCTGATGAGGCCTTTTTTGAACAGGTTGTTCTTAGTAGCCGCATCTATCAGACGCGCTCATTACTCACATGGCTCATAGAACTTCATCGAGAGATGGCTGAAATACGCTAATCAGATACCATTTTAGCCTGATCATCAGGCTCCACTGCTGGTAAAAGCGCCAATTTAAACACTGGGTTATAGTGCTTATCACAACTGCTGCAAGAGACTGACTGGGAATAGCGGCGAGCACGTGGATACGTCTTTCCACAGTGTGAACAGGCATACATATAACGAAGCGGTCGACGCTGGCGACGAATAGCATCGCGACGCTGGCTCTCTTCGTGTAAGAGTCGGCGTAGTTCGTCCAGATCATAACCGGTAAGAGCCGCTTCATCAGCAGCAATAGAGTCATAACCATGATGCCGATGACGGCGTGGCGTACCATTGACACGATCAGCCATATGGATTAATTCATGCGCAACCGTCACCTCAATCGACTGCGGCTGCAACTCCGGCTCGATAAAGATGAGATGGCGATGCTGGGTTCCTTTTACACGAGTAGAGATATAACAATAACAGCCCAGGGCCATTGTGTTTAAACGTCTGGCCGTCCAGAGCATATACTCTTGACGATCCTGTGTAATCGCTAATAAAAGCAGCTCAGAGGTCGGGAGCGCCAATTTCTGCGCATAGTACAGTAGCCACCGTCGAATAGTTGCAACATCTCCGTGAATAAGGGGCTCGGCCCCTATAGGTGGAAGCGCTGGCCGTTTCGTTGGAGATGGAGAACGACGAGATTGATTTGCGGTAGTCATAACCGCCTTCGACTCCTCATTGCAAAATCCTCATCAGTTACTTAATTGACGTTTGAGGGCTCCATAGCATGGATTGAAACAAAAACTATGTCTGAAAATCTGGATATTTCAGATTACTTTACCCATCATAAACTACATCTCCACAGTATGGCAAGGCGGAACGCTTAACAACGAGCTCTGGAAAAGCTGGAATAGAATCTCGCTCTGCAATGGCTTGACACCCATCCTTATCAGGCGTTAAGATGGAAGTTAGATTTTTACACAAACCTCCCGTACCCGCAAGGAGGGTTTCATATGTCGTTTCAAGTCTGTATAAAAACAGAAAAACCATTGCATCAGCTTGCTACGGAGATGCGCGACCTCTTCTCGCTCCCCCCCTTTAAGCTTGATTCTTTTGCCGACTCCTCTTATTGTCAGTTCGAAATGTTGGGCATGCTGATACTCATTCGGCAGGCAGAGGAGGTGGAACGTGAGCCTGAAGTGGCGGATTATCCCTACTGCTTTGATATACAGATGTCCTTTACAGAACATGAACTCGACACGGATACAATGGAATATGCACTTCAGCCTTATTATGCTCAGTTGATTGCGTTCCATTTAGGAGTGGAGACAGCCTGTCAGGAGACGAAGCGCGTTGGTGAGCACTGGCAGATTCGCTATAATTATTATGTTAAAAATAAAAACTGGAGTGGAGAATTTCTGTTTGGAGAGAAAGGCTGGTCACCTGCTGTCATTAGTGGTCCAGCCACACCCTGGCGTCTGCTCCATCCAGCACTACATCGCGAATAAATATATGTAGATATTTCAAATTCTGGCCGTGGTGATTCCACTACGGCCATTATTGTACTGATCTCATCCATGGTCGCGCAGGCTGCTTCACACAGATAAGGACAGCCACAGATAGCAATCAACTCCTATTTTCATCACAATGTCTCTCCATAGAGATAGAATGAACTATAAGTACTCTCCTCTCTTAACAAGATGAAGATATCTTACATAATGCAGTAGGGGGCATTTCCCAGGTAACAAGCGAGCTCAGTGGAGAGGGTGACAGCTCATTCCAGTGGACTGGTCAGAATGAACTGAATATGTTATGCTTAAAATGCTTTAATATATTTGTTGCTACAAAAAAACCAGTGAGTAGTTGCCATAAACTGAAGAATGGTATATTTATTATTACAATCAAACAGTGCCCACTGATTATTGCTATCACACCTTGGTTGTATACAGAGTTGGAATAAATGGAAGACGAAAAACAAGCACAACAACAGCCTGCGGGACCGCCATCAACCTCCCAGAGGCAGGCGAGCCATGAAGGCTGGCAGTATGACCAGACAGCAGAAAGGCCGCCTCAACGGCCCTCATTTGGAGTACCACCACCACAACCGCCGCCTCCTGGTTATTTTGACAGCAGTCCTCAGTACCAGAATGAGTATCAGGACCCCATCGCTGACATGAGTAGCTTTACCGATATGGGTACTTCGCTGGGTTATGGTCAGACGATGGATTATCAGTATTATGATGCTCCTCAACCTTCGCAAAGGCTCCCAAAGTTACAGCGACTCCAGCAGCTACGCCAGGAGCGTACTGAGCGCAAGCAGCAGCAAAATCCTGAGATTACTACGATGGTCAATCGTCGTAAAGGGCAGTCTATCCCTCCGCTTCAGTCGATTCGTACGTCGACACCTCCACCCGAGCGCATGGCGATGCCAGCGGGAGCGGATGAGGCGACTGTTTTGCGACGGAAATCTGTGCCCGATGCGTTAGTCCCCGCTTCTGAGCCAGCGCAGAATACAGCGATGCTCAAAAAGATCCGTGTGGGGCGTGCGACCATGATTTTGACGGTCTCCTTTATTGCGAGCCGCGTGCTGGGGTTGCTGCGCACTGCGATGTTTACGGGCATTTTGGGTTCAGGCAAGTTTTCCGATGCGTATATTCAAGCATCTCTGATTCCTGATACGGTCTTCGCGATTGTGGCCGGTGGTGCCCTGAGTTCGGCCTTTATTCCTGTGTTCACGCGCTATATGACGGGTGAACAGGATGAAGATGGAGCCTGGCATATTGCTAATACGGCTTTGACCGTTACCACGACCATTATGATCATCCTGGCTGCCATTGCTATGATCTTTGCCCCGGCTATCATTGGACCTCTCAATCCAGATAAAGATCCGGCGACTGTAGCGCTGATGGCTTCGTTGATGCGCATTATGTTCTTGCAGTCAATTATTCTAGGCGCTGGCGTAATTGTCAATGCTGTGCTGAATGCCCAACAGGAGTTTACACTACCTGCTATCGGTATTATTCTGTATAATATCGGTCCGGTTGTAGGTCTCTTGCCCGGCCTGATCTTGAATATTTCGGGCCATCCCAATCCTACGTTTGCTGTCTATTGCGCAAGTATGGGTATTGTACTGGCTGCCGCCTTACAGGTTGGTGTACAGATACCAGGACTGGCTAAAGTTGGTATGCACTTTAAGCCATCCTTTGATTGGAAACATCCTGCGGTCATTCAGATCGGACGACAGATGCTACCGCGTATTCTCAATGCGGCGATGCTCTCGTCCTCCATCTTTGTTGATCGCTATCTCATCGGCTTGCTTGGAGTCGCTCTCATTGGTACCAAGATTCATTCCGATGGGCTCAATACTGACTATTATCAGGCTTTTCAGTTGGTCCTCTTACCGGTGGGTATCTTTGGTCAGGCTATGACGACTGCCGCCTTTCCAACGCTGGCTGAGTATGTTAGCCGTAAAAAGATGGATCGGGTTCGCGATCTGATTTTAGAGACGTTGCGCAGTATTCTCTATCTTTCGATCCCCTCTAGCATTGGCTTAATTATCCTGGGATTGCCTGTCATTCAGGCCCTTTTACAGCATGGAGCTTTCTCGTTGGAGGCGGCTAACGCTACGTCTATTCCTCTGGCTTTCTTTGCGATTGGACTGGCCGGTATGGCTGCGGTAGAGGTTCTCACACGCTCATTCTATGCGATGAGCGATACGAAGACTCCCGTGGCGATTAGCGTGGGCCAGTTTATCTTTAAGATTGCGCTGGCAATTGTTCTCCTCGATCCATTTGTGAAGATTGGCGGACCTTATTGGGGCCTGGGGGCTCTGGCTCTCTCAACGTCGCTGGCTAATCTCCTGGAGGCGGTCTATCTCTTCTGGGTGCTTCATCTCAGAATCGGGAATCTGCTCCAACGCTCTCTGCTCGTTTTTCTAGGACGGGTAAGTGGAGCAACTATAGGGCTTGGTATCAGTCTGATAGTGATTCGCTTTGTACTGGATCTGATCCTGAATACCACAAATCCAGGCCGCCCTCTCTTTGGTGGGTTGATAGCCGTTCTCATTGCGATGCTGAAGGTAGGAATTGAGGTGATCGCTGGAGCCTTTATCTACTTGCGACTCTCTCGCCTCCTGGGCATTGAGGAGATGGGTCCGGTTCGGCGCTTACTCGATCGATTTAAATTATCCTGGATGATTTAAGCCTGGCCTGAGGGGCTTTGTGAATGATGTCTGTCGCTCCGCGTGGCCACAAACGAGGTCGTAAGGAGCACAGGGACGATATCCGTCTTTTCGATGGGTATCGTCCCTTTTTGTTGTCAGGGATGCATGCCTTCTGAAAGGCTGACCCAGAGATAGTGGGCTGCATAGGCACGCCAGGGACGCCAGGCTTCAGAATACTTCTCCATACTTTTAGCAGAGGCCAGCATGCCTTGCTGTTCAAAGGCATGCTTCAGACCAAGATCTGTCAGCGGAAAGGCGTCTGGATCGCCCAGTGCTCGCATGGCAATATATGCCACAGTCCATGGCCCTATCCCTGGAATTTTTTGGAGCTGTGTTATGGTGCGCTCCCGATCTGCGTTGCGGTCAAGGACCAGGCCCTCTTCAAGCACTGCGTGTGCAAGGGCTTGCAGGGCTGTTACTCGGCTCTGCGTAAGGCCAAGTCCTTGCAGATCTGCCTGTACAAGTGCCTGAGGCGTGGGGAAAAAGTGTGTCAATGCCCCATGTGGTTGCTCCAGTGGTACACCGCATGCCGTAACAATCCGGCTCGCCAATGTGCGTGCACCAGCGACCGAGACTTGTTGTCCAATAATGGCACGTACGGCCAGTTCAAAGCCGTTGATCGCTCCTGGCAGACGTAACCCCGGATGGGCTGTCACAAGAGGAGCAAGCAGCGAATCAGCGCCTAAGACTTCAGCAATGGCAGTAGGAATGGCATCCAGATCAAAAAGATAGCGGCACCGTTGTACAAGCATGTTGAGATCGCTTAACGTATCGAGCTGAATACGTAGAAGAACGACATTTGTTTTCTTAAGTGGCTCCAATTCTATGATTCCACAGGAGTGCGGTAAGACTACCGTACGCCGATAGCACCCATCACTGACATCTTCCACCCCTGGCAAAGCACGTTGCTTGAGATAGGCAAGCAGAGACGCAGCATCAAATGGAGGACGATAGTGCAGGCGCAGAGTGAGCTTCCCTTCACCGCCATGTTCTGATGGTCTATCACGGCGAAAGGCTGAAGGGGCGCAGCCAAAAGCGGCTTGCATCGTTTCATTAAACTGCCGAATGCTGGCAAATCCTGCGGCAAAGGCAATGGTAGTAAGGGAGAGATTCGTTTGATCAATCAGCAAACGGGCTGTCTGAGCACGACGAGTACGGGCTAATGCCAGCGGGCCAACACCAACCTCGGCCACGAGCTCACGATGCAAATGCCGCTCACTCACAGAAAGATAAGAAGCAAGCCCTGCCACGCCTTCCGTATCTACCATGCCATCGGCAATCAAACGGAGTGCACGCGCAACCAGATCTGCACGCATATTCCAGTCAGGCGAGCCGGGACTTGCTTCGGGATGGCAGCGACGACAGCCACGAAAGCCTGCGGCCTCCGCAGCCGCAGCACATGGGAAGAAACGCACATGTGCCGCACTTGCCGTTCTAGCAGGGCAGATAGGCCGACAATAGACTCCAGTGGTTGTGACTCCGATAAAGAACCGTCCATCGAAGCGAG
Organism: Tengunoibacter tsumagoiensis; assembly: GCF_003967535.1. GTDB lineage: Bacteria > Chloroflexota > Ktedonobacteria > Ktedonobacterales > Ktedonobacteraceae > Tengunoibacter > Tengunoibacter tsumagoiensis. Next base: position 681,394 of record NZ_BIFR01000001.1, read on the forward strand.
GGTCACGACTACAGAGTGCGCGATAGCACAGATCAAATTTCGTAGAGATATGTTGCATTTCCATGAGCCTCATCATACAGTTACTCCCCATACAGATGCCAGTGGTTTTCGGCTATGACCATGTGTGCAGCAGGGCATGAGCTTCAATCACAATGCTACAGTAACCTTCATTCCAGATACTTTTATAGTCACCCTTTTCATGGAAGGCAGAACTATAAAAAGGGATAACTATGAAAAGTATCTTGACCTATTTTATTGGCAGAATGTATGTGCTAAAAAATTCTCGTGCTTTAATAGCCACTGCTTACGATGCAATCCACCAGCATAGCCCGTGAGGGAACGATTGGCACCAATGACACGGTGACAGGGCAGGACAATGGCAATGGGATTGAGCGCATTGGTTCCACCAACTGCCCGCGAGGCCTTAGGCCGATCCAGCCGCGCAGCCAATTCACCATAGGAGATCGTGCTCCCGACTGGAATAGAGCGCAGAGCCAGCCAGACCTGTCGCTGAAACTCTGTCCCGCCAGGATTGACTGGGATAGAGTCCAGAGCTTCATAATCGCCAGCCAGGTATGCTTGCACACGCTGACTATACCCACATGGATTGGGCGTGGGAAGAAGCTCGACCGATCCATAGCGCTTCTTCAAGAGAGAAAGCATCCGGCCTTCATAATCGCTATAGTCCAGTGCACACAGTTGATCTCCATCCACGACGAGGAGAATTATCCCTAATTCAGGGGTCTCAAGGCGGTCAAATAGTAACGTCTTCATCTGAATATCTTCTTTCCAGTGAAACAAGGTGATCGTACCAGGATCGTACCAGGAAATAGAATAAAGCATCGAAAGAGATCTGACTGGCGGTTTTCAGACATGACAATATGCTAAGCATGTCTGAAAACCGCCAGTCATTTGTGAGAAGATGCTCTATCTTATCGTTGTGAGAGCAACGGCTATTCAAGCAGCAGTTAACCCTGCCATTCATCGACCAGAAGACCATAGAGCAATAGATCAGTGTAGTGATCATACAGCCATTGCGCCTGACGGATACGCCCCTCCTGAGTAAAACCCAGGCGCAATGGGATTGCACAGCTCCGTGTATTCCCGGGTGCACAACGGATCTCAACTTTATTCAGATGATACTCATTGAACGCATAATTAATGAGCGTGCGACAGGCCTTTGTCATCAGACCATGGCCCTGAAATTGCTCACCGAGCCAGTAGCCAATCTCAACCTTTCGAGGGGCCCAATCGATCGTATGATAAGCAATCGTACCAGCGACCTGACCTTGATACCAGACACTACAGCCAAAGCCTTTATTTTCCAGATAGGTCTGTTGAACACTCCGTAAAAATGCCCGCTGATCCTCTATAGTTTGAGTCGCATCAACCCATGGAAGCCACTTGCGTAAATAGAGCCTGTTCTCATCAATCAACTGAAACAGAGGTCCGGCATCCTTCTCAGCCAGAAGGTGCAGCTCGGCCTCCTCATCAATTTTCAGCACAGCTGGTGGTAACTTCATCACATATAAGTCCTTTTCTATCCAGTAGAGCCAATACAATCATATGTTTTTCATCATAACATGGAGAGGTTCCTGAAGGCGATAGCTTATCTACACTCCATATGAGTCAGAACGATCAGGCTGATTGGAGCTCGGGAAATGTGTATCATTTTTCAATCAATCTGGTCAGATAGCCTTTTTTGTGGGTAAAAAAAGAAACTCTTTCATACACTTCATACGTATCATATTCAGGAATATAAACTATCTGGTAATGTTGAATAGTATATTATGGGAGTCATCTCGTGAAGATACGTGAAAAATCTACTCTCCTGTTTGGAGCATTAACCATTGGACTTGTATTATTATTAAGCGCCTGTGATCAGACTGTCACTGGTAATACGGCCAGCAATCTTACACCATTACAAGTTTTACAAAAAAGTGCTGATGCAATGAGCAATCTACAGTCCTCCCACGTTGATGTAACGGGGACGGATAGTGTGCATATTGGTGGTCTGTCACTGACACCTACCCCCACGCAGGCTCAGGGGACCCCAACCGTCGCCCAGGGAGGAGATATCACTGTTCAACTTACTGGTAAGGGCGATCAGGCTGGTGCCGATAAACAGCAGATGGACGTTACGGCTACGACTTTGAACCAGCCCACGAACTTATCAGAGATTGTCCTGGGCGATAAAGTGTATGTGAAGAATCCTCAGGGTAAATGGTATGTCTTGAACAAGAGTGACTACCAGGGGATGTTTGCGAATGCAACCAATCCTTTCAGTGGTATCAATATTGATCAGAAGACCCTCCTGGGCGTTATTCAGCACGTGAAGATTAACGACCATGGGGCCGATAAGCTGAATGGAGTAAGCCTGCGCCATATTACAGCCAGCCTGGATAAGACTGCTTTGAAAGAGCTGCTCACGAAAGATCCTCAGATCGTTTCGACCATTGGTCAGCAGAATATCAATACCCTGCTCGATAGCACCAAAGCACTTGACTCCTCGGTAGATGTCTGGATCGATGAGAATCAGTTCTATGTTCATCGCACCGAGCTCAAAATCAATCTGACGGCTGACACCGACACAACTCAGCAGGGTGGTGGTAAATTGACGGTCGTCACTAAATTTGACAATATCATTGACCTGAGCAATTTTAACAAACCAGTTACTATCGTTGCTCCAGCAGATGCGACCCCCACTACCAATCCATCAGACATCTTTGGTGGTGCAATTGCAGCCCAATAAGCGAGCTTTATAAGCTAATCGTTACAGACTAAGAACCGGAGGCCGTCCCTTCATCTATAGAGATTGATCTCAGAACAATTGGAGATCACCTCTCACAGATGAAGGGACGGCTTCTTATTATCTATACTATTCGCATAGTTTATAACTTACAGAACAAGATTGCGATTTATACTATGGTTACAATGTATTATAGTATTTTCTGGGATTGTGTAGATCAGCAGGTAAAAAATACTATCCTTACATACCTCTATTGCATCGGTAAAAAGTAGCATGTTATAATCACATCTATATCTTCAACAGGCTGTATACAATCTGGATTATCCTGAAGCAATTTTACTTATTTTTTACGCTAGATAGAAGATCTATCTTCTCAGGAAAAGTAATCCCATATCATTGTTATAGCAGTCATGTTATCAGCCCCCTTTATTTATGGGAGAGGAAGAGCTCATGTCACAATCTCTAAACACCACTCAGACGACAGGCATTTCACCTGAAGCATATCAGTATGCAGGAAGTTATGGTCTGGGAACACCAATACAAGAATACAAAGTGAGCTATACGAAAAAAACCATTGTTTCCTTTATCTTCGCCTTAATCCTTACCATTGGCTTTCTCTGGTTGGGGTATGGTTCAGCCACAGACCCGGCCAGTGATGGGAGTAGTATCGTCGCCTTTGAAATTATTGCAGCGCTTTTCTTCCTTATGGGCCTATACATGCTGCTCTATCCACTTATTTATCGCTCATGGCATATGTATATCTGTACAGAGGGCTTTGTCTCCCTCAGGTGGGGAAAAGTTCAGGCTTATCGTTGGGACCAGATTGCCGCCATCTGGGTTGCAGTGACCAAATTCTATCGTTATGGCATCAAAACCAATACGACCTACCGCTATACGGTCCAGGGGAAAGATGGCACAAAGATAAAGTTCACCAATACGTACACTTCTATTGAACAGCTTGGCAATACGCTGGTTGAGAAATCAACGCAGGCTCTCCTTCCCAGCGCAATCGCTTCGTTTAATGCTGGTCAGACATTAGGATTTGGTTCGCTTAACGTCAATCAGCAAGGGATCATGAGCAACCGGGGCGATCTTTTGCCCTGGGGTCAGATTGCACAGGCCAAAGTTGAAAGTGGTTCGCTGATCATTAAAAAACAGGGGAAGATGCTTAGCTGGGCCTCGGCAACGGTAGCCTCTGTCCCCAACTTCTATGTCCTCCTGGCCGTGATTGATTATGCACGCTCCAATCAAGCACGCTAAACACCAGAGATGGGCAGGGAGTCTCCACATGATAATGATCGTGGAGACTCCCTCTTTTTATGCGCGCGGCAGCAGGCCTTCATCCACAATTGGAAGTCGTCGATAGAGATCGGCTCCGCTCAGACCTGTCTGCCAGCTATGGGCAGAGGCCAGATCTTGCACAAAATCGCTCTGGAGATCGATGCCGAGAGCCTGCCAGGTCAGACTGATAGCACGACGCGCAAAGGCAATCGCATTGCGGGGCTCAATGCGATTAAGATCTTCAAAGAAGAAGGCACAGCTTGTAAAGCTATATTGATGATAAAACTGAGCCTCCAGCAGCATGCGAAGACGCCAGATCTGCTCTTGAGTAACCAGCGTATTCTTCTTACAATGACGGTCCCAGAAGAGCGCTGGCTCCTCCCATCCATAGTGGAGCGCCAGATACTCATCTCGCATGAGCCAGGGGTCAGCGACAAGCTCACCTGCGGTCTGCTCAAATAATTGGCTGGCCTTTCCATTGATATTTGTCAATGCAGAGAGTAAAGCCGATTTCCAGCTACTATCCCCCTCTGTACAGGAGCAGCCAGTGGACCAGCGGGCCAGACCATGAGAGCAGCTCCAGGCGCTTGGTGTATAGAGCTCCACCTCATGAGTTGGAGGAAACAACTGAAGATAGCGACCAGGAGTACAGATCTCCATTCCATGACATTCCGCCCCAGAGGTCAGAAGATAGGCTAGAAACTTATCGCGCCATGGTTTATGGTGTCCATAAAGCTCACCATCAGTAGCCACCATAATCAGTTGTGCCTCTCGATCAAAACTTTTCTGAGCATTCAACTGACTCATTACGACAGAAGAGACAAACTCATCCGCGTTACTGGTCATATGATCATTAAAAGAGACGCCGCCAGACAGAAGCGAATTATAGAAAAAGACCGTTATACTCTTACCATGCGGCAAGCGGATACGATAAGGTTGATTTGTATCGATGGGCCGGGCAGCCTGCCAGGGAGCAAGAATAGTATAGAGCACCCCTTCATCGGCCAGGAGCTCAAGCGTCTCAAGATCAACTGCCGTCTCGGCCAGCCACATTCCTTGAGCAGGATGCCCATAGCGCTGGAGGAAATCGCGCAGCCCCCACCTGATCTGAGTGCGCTTATCGGCGCATGTTGCCAGAGGAAGAATCGTATGATTATAGACCTGAGCCAGAGCATTCCCCACTCCATAACGCTGAAGATGGGCATGATCGGATGCAATAATCCGCTGGTAGACATCAGAGTGAGACCGCTCTAGCCAGGCAAGAAGAGTCGGTCCAAAGTTGAAGCTCATTGCAGTAAAATTGCCAAGCTCAGCATTGGGTCGATAACACTCAAACGTAATACGCTCATTATAATTAGCAAAAGGACCTGCACTGGGTTCAATCGGAATCAGACCAGTAAAGGGGTCCTCGCGTGGAGGTTGATAGAAGTGCCCATGGAGACAGAGGTAATGACCATTCTGACGGGACTGAGGAGAAAAATGGGATGCTTGTTGCTCGAACATAAATAAATGTCGCCTTCTCTGGTTTAACCGTAACGACCCCGTCACGGCTGTGCATAGCACTTGTGATAGCGAGCATTATATGCTGCTGAGTTCTAGTATACCATAGCCTCATCCTTTCGCAGGGAGATTTTAAAGACAGCGAGACAGCAAAAAGAAAACCTGGAAGAAGGGGGGCTCTTCCAGGTCCTGTGATAATGCATAGCAATAACAGAAATGTATCAACTTTTACTTAAGCCGAAGCGGTTATTCCCTCGGACCCCTCCTGAGCGCTCAGGAGAAATGTCTCATAGGCCTCGCGCAGCTTGGGGTAGCGGAGCAGGAAAAAGCCTGCATACTCTTGCGATAATGGGCGCGGCTGATGTAAAAGGTGCATGTTCACCTCTTTCAACAAACGATTACCCTTTTTTCCATTACAATGTTTACAGCAAGCAACAAGGTTCTCCCATGTACTTTGTCCGCCACGGGAGCGAGGGATAATATGATCCAGAGTCAGCTCGCGGCTACGCTTTCCACAATACTGGCACGTCTCCTCATCACGCAAAAGAATATTGGAGCGTGTTGGCTGTAAGGCCACACGTGGAATGCGTACATTGGCAAGCAACTGGACGATTACAGGCCGTTCCAGTTCTAAACGGCGTGCCTCGATGCTCTCTTCGATTAGCGCACGAACCTTCTCATCGATAAAAGTCACCTTATTTTTCGAGAGAAGCACAATAAGCCGGCGCTCCGGAATCACCGAAAGAGGTTGTAGTGAGGAATTCAACACAAGAACAGGCATGAACGAGCTTTCCTTCCTCTCTGTCAGAGCCGATAAACACATACAGACAGCGAGGATACAACTGAGAGCAGAAACGGGGATCACCCCATTCCATTCAGTTATCACGCCGCCTGCAATGACCAGATGGATAAGGTTGGAGGCTTCTCACATGTCCAGAAGAACCAGGGGCACAAGGCTTTGGGCGACCTTCAGTATTCCCGGCCTGGGGAATATCTTGAAGGCTAAACGTTACAAGCAGGGTAGGCAGAGGCGAGCCATCTTCCAGAAAGGGAAGAGGGATGCTGATACTCTGAACTAACTGCTGCATACCGTTTAACTCCTTTGGGCCTAAAAAAAAACATGACACATACTTACTAGTCGTTTCGCATTACAGATCCAATGTGGATTGTTGCTCCTGACTCCCTTTTGAGGGGAAGTATGTGTCATCCTGGTCGGGGTGAGAGGACTTGAACCTCCGACCTCAGCGTCCCGAACGCTGCGCGCTAGCCGACTGCGCTACACCCCGGTGACATTCACGCAAGAAACTCGCTTGAACTTATCCGTGAGCAATCGCTGAGCTAATAACGTTAGATACCCTAAGGCTACAAGCTTCTACTCTGCTCATGTTCAGTATAGCATACCTTGTAGAAATTTTGCAAGAGGGTGCCCTGCTTTCCTGCTTTTTTGCGAAGATCAATAAAGATAGGCTATTGCTACGAGCAAAGGCTTTTTCGCGTATCTTCTACCACAAGGTCCGGATAGAACTTCTCCTCATGCATCGAGCTGATCAGGCTCTATCTGGCTCCTTCCCGTGGAAATTAGTCTACTTACCGTTTAAGCAGGATCAAAGCCTCTGTAGAGCGGTTTGTCTGGCAAGTCGTCTGCTTCTTCAGAGGCCAGGGCATCAGACTGTGGTGAGCGCTTTGCGATGACTGCCAGAATATCAAGTCGTGCAGGCTCCCATTCCAGATAGCCACCTGGAACAAGATTTTTTGCTTGTTCTCCCAGACGCTTCTCAAGTGCTTTCTGACTCAAGACCATCTTCCCGACTGGAGTCTCAATCAGCACGAATGATTGATTATCGACAGAAGGGCCAGCAACGGCCAGATAGCTCTGGCTCGAGGCATCCCAATTGAGGTCAAGAATGATCCCTTGCAGGACGCTCTTACTGGCTGAACCATTGCTGCTTGCCTTTAGCTCCCACTTCTTTCCAAACGGAACCTCAGGGGAATACATGACCTTCTTATTCCGTCCCAATTCAAGCTGGACAATGAGCAAGAGTTCGTACCACTGGTGATTCTCTAACAGGGCCGAGACCGGATTCTCTTCTTCCTCATTCTCGGCATCTGGCCGTAAATCAACAAACAGGGTTCGAATCGTTTCGCCATTGGCCAGCAGAAAATCTGGTTCACAGAGATACGCTTCATCTATGACAGTTAAAATCCCCTGCACAAAATGGTTCATTCTATTCTTCTCCATTGGACACTATCCATTTGGTCGTTCAAAGATAGAGATAATCCTTCCCGGGTTGGTCGTACTCACTCTGACAGTAACAGTAACATAGTATCCATCGACTTCAACATCATAGTAATTATAATCAACAAACCCTTTATTTTTATTCTCAACCGTTTTGCCAGGCTCTTCATTTTCGAGAAGATCTTCAGCTAGCCCTAACAACTCTTCGTCAGACAACGCATCAAGAGCATCAGGATGTCTGGCATGGTCAAGATCCCCCTGAGTCATGTAGTATATCTGCTCCTTCCCATCGGGTGTTGATGTTGAAAAGACCATCAACGTATTAAACGGGTACTTTTTGTATTTCTGATAATACTTTATTAAGAGTTTATACTCTTCTTTTGTGAGACCAGGGTTCTGGCTGATGATATCTTCAATGATATTTTGTGCTACTCCCGTTTCAGCGGCAAGCTCTTTAGCCAAATCTTTATCTGCCTGTGATAACGATGGGGGGGTCGTCGGATTGGGAGGCGTTCCCGGTTGAGTGGGATTCGTGGGCTGAGTTGGCTGAGTTGGCTGAGTTGGTGTGACAGGTTTAGGGACGGTAGGAAGCGTAGGCAATGGCTTACAGGCATTGCTGGTTGCTTTCTGCCAGGTCTGGATTGCGTCATAGATAGCCCATGCCATATCATAAAGCGTTTTGAGAAAGAGGGCGGCAGCGATAATGGTTAAGATGAGCGCAGCAGCATCAGCAATTGGATTAGCGCCAGCTTCAGCGACGGCTGCCCCATCCACTACTTCAGTGACTGTGTCGAGAGCGGCGTCTTCACCTATCTGTAACTCTGCATTTGCTAAAGCCTCTTCAATATCAGCCATAGCTTTTGCGCTGAGTGTGCCAACTTCTGTTAACGCACTCACTTCTGTTGCTCCTCCAACACCAGCCGCAGCCTGGACAGGAGCGCCAGCGAGCATTAGATCCGGAGTTGGTGTGACGCTAACAGAGATCTGTAAATAGGAAAGCGCCTCTGTGCTGATTGCATCAGCACCATCACCAGCCATATCAGTTGCCACAGTTGTACTGCTATTAACGGGAACTGAAATCTGTTTGATCATCATGCCTGTCATAATCGAGGCAAATCCGCGCATAAAGTCCTGATGTGCGGTATTCAGGTCATCAGCAACTTTATTTGCTCCACACAAAGGATCAGTAACTGGCTGAAACCACTTTTTTAAAGAGTCTAATGTACCCATAAGTTCCTTCCTGTATAGGTCATAGTCCCGAAGAGACCATTAAAAGTGGGGAAGTTAATGCTGGTTATTGAGCGTGTTTGCCGCCTGGGTATCTGCTGCTTCGATAGCAGAGGCGGCTCTTATCAGACGGTCAGCAAAATCCAATTGCCACTGATGGGAGTTTCTATAATGTGTATCATGAGGATTAAAAATATTTCGGACAAATGGTTGCATAAATCCAGGAAAACTATTGATGAATGTTTCAGTAGTCCGCCAGGTCTTTTCATAACTCAGTTGAGCCTGATGAACATGATCTTGTATCTGTTTGGCGGCTGTCCGCATAGCCGTAGGATCATAGCTCATTAACTCTGCCATTTTTTGCATCTCCAAATTGATTTACTAATCAATACCAGTCTTAATCCAATTATAAAATAAAGAAGTTGTTATATCAATAAAAGGTCTCAAATTAGGACACTTTTACTGTATAAACTAGATACATAGCAAATTGCTTGCAAAATATGTTATTTCTTCGCTCTTCTTCTCAACGCTCACAGAAAATTTCCAGCGTCAGGAATGAAACATAAGTCATCGCGGATGTTGAAAGGATGAGCATGAAAAAGGAAATTTGCAAGTAATGCACGGCAAGAAGAACTCTGGTTGCTCCAGCGATGTATGCATCTGTGAGGAGCAAACGCTCTTCATATCTTTGATCGCGGTTTTGCTGGCGGTCTTTGGGTCGCGAAGTGTCTAGAACTCAATCTTCGTTTTATCTTACGTTGCTTTTTTAGACGAGAAGTACATGTTGTTTGTCGCATAAAACTTCGTTTTTCTGACGCATATCTTTTCCATCGGTGAGCGCGAATGAGCCTGGGAAGCCCGTGCAAAACAAAGAAAGAAAAATGGCTCTGACACATAACTTTCCCAAGCATGTTTGTATCAGAGCCATTTAAGAAAATATCTTTTTGCCTCAGAGCGTCAGCAAAAGTGACACATAACTTGGTTCTTCCGCAGGCTCGCTGATGTGAAATGCGCCAAGCCCTCAGACAAGGAAAGCAAGATAATGGAGCTAGCTGAGACGATGACCGTTACCGTTAGTCAGTTTCCACAGAAAGAGCACTGAACTGACTGCACAAGCGCTCGGTGCCTAGACCACTAATAAGCATCCGCTCCTTACTGTTGCTCAGGAATTGCTGGGTCCAGGTGGTAAAGCCTCCGTCAATCAGCTCCAATTCGGTTCCCGCACCATTGGTAGCGTAGATGTGGAAACACACCCCAGCATAATACCCCCGACCAGCCTCGCGATCGGGATCAAGTTCGCAGAGGATGCCGGGATAGTAAGCCATCAAAGGCTCGAATACCTGCGAAGTCAAGGTCTGTTCCCGCCGCCCGTGTTCGAGATCAGTGAGAGTGACTCGTACCCGATGTGTCTGGTAACCAAGGTGGGAGACTTCGCGCAACAACCGCACATAAAAGGCGATGTGCTCAATCAGGCTTGTCGTCTCAAACTGAAAAGATCCTTCATCACGCCCTGCGGTGCAGAGTCCAAGCAGACGAAAGTGAGGAAGCACACCCGGAGCGGCTTGATATGCTTGTGCGCGTACCACGCGGTGTGAGGCACAGAGGCGTATTCGCTCCCGGCTCTGTGAATTGTGACGCAGAAGAAGGCGTCGGCGTGAGGCACATTCAAGTGCGAGTACGTTGGTAGCATCAGCTACCACCTCGGTATTTCGGATCGTCGTCACCACTTTGTTCTGATCCACTGTTGCGACACTGACATTGGTCCCCAGCGGACAGACCGGCGATAACTCGATGGCGGCGTAGTGTTCTGGGAGCAACGACCACACAAGGCGGTCAAAGTCTGCCAGGACGCCAGGCGCAAGGGCAGATGGGCGCACAAATCGATCTCGCTCATACCGCTCTAGCAGATGGCTCGGTTGCACGCTGGCAGCACGACGCCGATAGACCTCTAGCAGAAGTGACTGTAAGTCCGTCGGAGCAAGACGCTCAACGAGGACATCGATCAGTTCAGGGATACCCGCCTCTCGCTGGATTCGCTCGAGCATGGGGTCACTCATCCGGGTTTTCCTTTCTGAGAATTGACAAGATCGATTGCCAAGAAACGACGAAAAAGGGGCGAGAATGGCTTCTCACGACGTGGTGTCATCGGACGGGCAAAAGGTGCCGTGAAGCCACGGCACCTTTATAGCGCTTACGAACGGCACTCAGCCGTTTATGGTTAGCTTTCCCGCCTCCTTTGATGGGTTTGTTACAATCTCATCTTCAAAATTCAGGATGGCTTATGTCTAGCGAAAGAGTCTCTTGCTATGAGAGCAGCCGCTCGGCGAGCTGGTTGGCCAGCTCCAGTGAGTAGTTCTGGCCACGATCGTGCGGATAGATCTGAAACATATTCGCCATCCAGAGCCCTGTTAGCGGAGTCTCCAGCGGTGGGATATGCTGGCGGTAATCAGTGGTCACAATCGGCTGGGCATAGGGGGCCTGGAAGATCCAGCTTTCATGAATCCAGGCCGGATCAAAGTCTGGATTGATGCGTTTGAGGTGAGGAGTAAATTCTGCAATCAGCTTCTCTTTACTCTGCTGGAACAGGGGATCATCCATCGAGCGATAGTTGCCCAGGTAAACGATATGGCGACCGCCATACTCTGACGTAGGACGAAAGTTTGTATGCTCAAACAGGCCAGTGAAGGGATAGCCACCATCACACATGTTAATCCAGTAACTATCGGTAAGCGGCCGATCAAGGGCCAGAATCAGACAATGTGCTCCATAGGCCTGACCCCAATCGTACTGCTGCTTGTAGCTCTCTGGTAAACCTTCAATGAGGCGGCAAGAGAGCCGTGTGGGAAACGTTGAGATGACACGATCAAACGTCCATTCGCCACGATTCGTCTTGACTATCCAGCGTCCATCTTCACCCTGTAGCACATTCTCAACAGTCGTGCCCAACAGAATCTTGCCGCCCAGTTTGCTTGTCCGCTCTACCAGCCGTTCATAGATAAGCTGAAATCCGCCACGAAGATAGCCCAGCTGAGTTGTACGATCGTGGATGCGGGCCCAGAACCAGGGAAGGGCAATCTGATCATAGAGCTTACCAAATTTTCCTTTGAAGAGAGATTGGAAGATCATAGGATACGCTTTTGAACCCATCCATGTATTGAGCCAGGCATCAGCCGTCTTGCCCTCCATCCAGGCCGGATTAGCAATTTTAAGGTATGCCAGCACCATGCCTACTCTGAGGCGTTCATCGAAGCGTAGAGGTGAGAAACGTAGCAGGGAGAGTGGAGAGTCCAATTGATGAATCTCCCCTCTTACAAAGCTCACTGTTCGTGGAGCCTGCCATTCCAATCGCTCTCCCAGATCCAATTCTTCGATGGTTTTGATCACTGTCTTATCGGTTCGAAAGATATGATGATAAAATTTCTCGAGCCAATTATCACCGACGCGAAAGCCTGAAGCCAGACCACCGGCAAGTTCTTCACGTTCAAACACCATCACTGATTGTCCTGCCTGGGCAAGTCGGTAGGCTGTCATTAGACCCAGGGCTCCGCCGCCAAGCACTGCATATTCCATGCTATTTATTCCTCATCGTGCGTACGTTACTATTGTCAAAGAGACCGAGGTTAACTATGTGACCTGTTCCATATCCTATTTTAACACAAGGAAAAAGCAAGTTGAGCCTTATATATGGGAACGACAGCAGGAAAGGGCGCGCACGTCGAAGAGAGATTGGGCGTGGTGAAGGAAAAGAGAAAATGGTACAATTGCCTCATATTTTTGTAGAGGAGATGATAGTTAGATGACAATTGCACTTCTTGTCCATGGTGGCGCGGGAGATATTGCCCCCGAGCATATTGCAGAGGCTCAGAGCGGTTGCAGTACGGCAGTTAAGATTGGCTGGCAGATTCTGGAGAGCGGGGGTTCAGCCCTTGATGCTGTCGAGGCTACGGTACGCGCCCTGGAAGATAATCCAAGTTTTAATGCAGGAACAGGCGCATGTCTGGCACTTGATGGCAACATCGAGTTGGACGCAGGCATCATGGATGGACGGTCCTTACGCGTCGGTGCCCTGGCTGGATTAGAGCTGGTCAAAAATCCAATCTCAGTGGCGCGTAAAATCCTTGAAAGTCCTCATGCGCTACTCATTGGCAAGGGCGCTCAACAGTTTGCCCTCGAGCAAGGGATCACGCTCTGCCGCTATGAAGAGCTACTGACGGAGCGCCAGCATCAGAAATGGCTGGAAGCGCGAGAGAAATTAAACCAGAATACACCCAAGCATGGCACAGTTGGTGCAGTAGCGGTCGATAGCACTGGCGCACTCGCAGCCGCCACATCGACAGGTGGTATCTTAAACAAATATCCCGGACGCGTAGGCGATTCGCCCCTTGTTGGCTGCGGCTTCTATGCCGACGACTACGCAGCCGTCTCATGCACAGGCTATGGGGAAGACTTTATTCGCCTCATGATTGCCAGACGGGCAGCCGAATTTGTCTCGGCAGGTGCCAGCGCCCAGGAGGCAGCCGACGCCACGATCGCCGTCTTGAGCGCTAAAGCCGAGGGAGATGGCGGCTTGATTGTTGTCGATCGTGAGGGGCGCGTGGGCGTTGCCCACAATAGTCCTCAGATGGCTTATGGCTATCTCAGGTCTGACCTTAGAGAGCCCATAGCTGGCGTCTAACTCATTATGCATCATCATAATTTGATAGTATCCTCATCAGAGATTCTTTGGTTGGGTAGCTTATTGAAAGGTACAGAGAGAACGTATGCGAACTTTACAGGATGTACAGCGCGAGATTGACCATCTCATTAAGGATGAGTGGAAGAGCCATTACTGGTCCCCGCTCTCCAATCTGGCCCGGCTTACAGAAGAGGTTGGAGAACTGGCTCGTGAGATTAATCATCATCATGGTGAAAAAACAAAGAAAGAGAGCGAGGACGAGGGGAACCTCGCGAAGGAGATTGGCGATATTCTCTATACACTGGCCACGCTGGCTAATTCGATGGATATTGATCTCAATAGTGCCTTCAGCCAGGTCATGGATAAATACTATACGCGGGATGCTCACCGCTGGCAACCAGATCTTCCTTCCGATTAAGGTATGCTGTAAGCATTCAATCGCGTGCTTTTAATGGGAATGTTCCACGTGAAACATCACTTACAACAGCGTTTCACGTGGAACATTCCTGTTAAAAAGGTTTTACTAGCTATCTAGAAAACAAATATTGTCAATGGCTAATTGGTGTTGCTCAAACGCAACACACGAAATAGAATCCCTTCGATAACCAGAGTCACAAACAATAGAGCAATCCAGCCAGCCAGAATAAGCTTGCCCAGATCAGAGGTGCGATCCTCAGACTCGCGTAGCGAGCGACCTGCCGCGACAAATCCACCATTATCTTTAACCTGTGTCACTACGAGAGCACTACGCACACCATCTTGTGGCTGCCAGGTAACGCGATCCTCTCCATTGTGACGAACATCATCAAAGATACCACTGGGAATGGCTGGCAGTTGCCCATTCAGCGTTGCTGAGGCAGCCACTGGCTTGCCTGCATTATCAAAGATAATTGCATATGGCGCAATACTGGTAGCGATCTCAACTTTATCACCAGGAAATTGTGTTGCGAGCAGCTCTTCTCCAGACTTCCCCTGACCCAGGCCTGCAGCGATATCTTCAGAGAGTTGAACCTGCGGATAGTTAGCCGATTGACGCAGCTCTTGCTGTACGACAGCATACAGAAGTCCACAGAGCCCCGTAATGATAATGGTGCTGATAATCCAATTTCGTACTAGTACCTTCATAATTCTCTCCCATAGTAGTAGTGTTTAGTAATGGGTTTCATAGCAGATAGATAACTCTTTGCAACCTGTCATTCTAACGAGAGTATAGTATGATATACAGCTTTTTGCGATCGCTCAGGTGCTTGTAGAATAATCCCTGTGTGCAGTCAGAACAATTCTTATGTGCCGAGAGAAGCATCTTTACACAATCATGTCATTGCATCTGAGTAAATCGAGGAACCTGTGTAACTCTGCGCAGTCTATAACGTATTCACAATGTGAAGAGTCTCTTCTTGCCCCATCGAGACTGGACAGACCGGGCACATTTTTTTATACTGCGCGATAAGAAAGCTTTCAGATATATGTATGTACGAAAAACAGGCCTTCTCCTACTGGGTCTGGGGCTGCTCTGTCTCTTTTTTAGCAGCAGCCAACCAGTATTTGCAGACACAATGCCAGGAGGGAATGTAGCAGATCCAGCTGTACGGGCGGTGGATCTGGCCCAACCGGCTGTGGTGCGTATTATCACTGCAATTCCGGCTCATCTCAAAGTACATTTTCCACCGACAACTGACGTAACCTTTCCAACTACCAGCGGAGCCAGCTATCAATTGCAGAGCTATGGAACTGGTACCTTTATTACGTCCCAGGGAGATATCCTGACGGCTGACCATGTGGTCCATCCACAGAGCGACAAAAGTCTGGATGCAACGGTTGCTCAGGCCGCAGCTCAGGATATCGCAACGTATATGAACCAGAATGGCAAGGCTGGCAATTCTCAGATCACCTCCGATCAGGTTATACAGCAGATCAATAGCGGCGAGCTACAGACGAGTGTAAGCTATGATACAACCAGTAGTACCGTATTGCTCAGTACTGGCTATACAGGTCCCCTGACGGCCCCTGATCTTAAAAGCCTTCCTGCCGGAGTAGCCTTACAGGTTGATAAAATTGAGAAGGAGAGCCCTCCTGATCAGGAAGACATTGCCATTATTCATGTGCCAATGAAGGATGCACCCAGTGTTGTCCTGGGCGACTCTTCCAGGGTAAATGTTCAGGACTCATTGACTATTATCGGCTTTCCTGGCAATGCTGACATTAATGCCAGGCCAACTGATCTCTTAACCAGTTCGGTCAATCAGATCTATGTGAGCTCGTTAAAATCCAGTCAGAATGGTGCACCCTTGATCCAGGTTGGAGGAAATGTTGAAAAAGGCGATAGTGGCGGCCCCGCATTGGATAAAGCTGGCAATATCGTTGGAATTGTAAGTTTTGCCAGTAGTCAGAGTGGCGCGCCTGGCGCAACCAACTATCTCCAGGCGAGCAATAGTGCACGCGATATGGTTGCCAGTCTCAACCTTGACACGACCCCTGGAACATTCCAAAAAAGCTGGACGCAGGCCTTTACCGCCTATGCAGATACCACCTCGGGCCATTGGGATCAGGCCAAACGAGACTTTCAACAACTGGCAAGTAATTATCCACTTTTCAAGGGAATGCAGAGCTATCAAAGCTATGCACAAACTCAGAGCCAGGTCGGAGGTAGCACTGGAAGTACGCTTCTACCAACCCCAACGTCTACGCCGACTGCATCACGCCCCTCTCACACGCAGCCTACTTCTACAACAGCCCTGGTGTTAACTATTGGATCACTGATCCTCGTTGGACTTCTCATGATAGGATTACTGTTTGCTATTATCAAAGTAAAAGGCAAAGGCAGGACAGGCAAGAGCCCAAAGACACAGGGAAGTGATCATCAGAACCACCAGCCTGCTCCTACGCCAGTGACCTCAGCCCCAGCCCCGACAACGCCTCAAGTCCCGAAAAGAACTCAAGAGACGCTCAGTCTGAAGGTCTGGCCGTGTGGACATATGAATCGCTCCAACGCTCGCTTCTGTAGTATCTGTGGTGAGCCTGCGCCATCCTGAGATGTTTCACGTGGAACATCTGTTGTTTAGAAGCATCTGGCTGTATCCGTTAAACAGAAAAAAGGCAGACAACCCGAAAGGGGTCATCTGCCACAGAGATATTGTTAAGGAGTCTATGCACCCATAATATTATAGCCAGCATCGACGAAGGTAATCTCGCCAGTGATACCGCGGGAGAGATGGCTGCTCAGGAAGAGGGCAGTATCGCCAACTTCGCTCTGATCAATATTGCGGCGCAGAGGAGCCACCGTAGCAACCTGATTGCGGAAATCATTGATGCCCGAGACACCTCGTGCGGCCAGCGTATTCAGAGGGCCAGCCGAGATCGCATTCACGCGAATATTGTGCTCACCCAACTCAAAGGCCAGATAGCGAACGCTACACTCAAGAGCGGCCTTGGCCACAGCCATCACATTATATTTTGGCATCACACGCTCACTGGCCATATAGGTAAGAGCCAGAATGCTACCACCATTCTCTTTCATCAGAGGTTGAGCGCGCTTAGACATTGCCACTAAAGAATAGGCGCTAATATCGAGAGCGGTCTGCCAGCCGCTGCGGGTTGTCTCAAAAAAGGGATTCTCCAGTTCGCTAGAAGGAGCAAACGCAACACAATGAATGAGAATATCCAGTTTTCCACCGAAAATCTCGCTTGTCTTTGCAAAGGCACTATCCAGCTGAGCATCATCCTGCACATCGCAGAGCACCAGTTCAGTACCAGGAATCTTAGCGGCCAGATCGCGCACATATTTCTCCATGCGCTCCTGATATGCAAAGATCAACTGAGCACCTTCGCTGGCTAAAGATTGAGCAATGGCCCAGGCGATGGAACGATGATTGGCAACGCCAAAGATAAGAGCTTTCTTTCCTTCCAATAAAGGCATGGATCTACTCCTCTCGCAATACAACAATAAAAAAAATAAGAGTCAGAGATACATTAGTATTCAACGGGATAGCCGCGGTTCATCCAGCCATGCATCCCATTAGCCAGATTATACACCTTGTTCAGTCCGGTAACCAGAGCGATCTCTGATGCAGAGGCGCTACGCTGACCAGAGGCGCAGACAAAGATTACAGGTTCGTCCGCAGGTAATTGTAACTCTTTTAACGCCTTGCCAAAACTATAGATACCATCGATCGTCACCAGTTCTGCTTCAGCGATGTGACCACGATTCCATTCTTCGGGACGTCGTACATCGATCACGCGCGTGCCGGAATCGATCAGACTTTTGGCCTCATCGGTACCAATCGTTGTATATGGTAATACTTCATCATCAAATTCATGTGCCATGTTTCTGCCCTCCAGTATCGTACTGCTCTAACCAGAGCTTACCAAACAAGGTGGGAGCGATGATATATTCATCGCCAACAAAGGCCAATGTCAAAAGGCCTTGCTCTTCCATCTCGCGGAAATCATTGGTAACGAGAAAATAGTTGCGTAACATACGTGCAACATCACTCTCGGGTAGCTGTTTCCAGGTGAGTAGGACACGCAGAACGGCAGCATATTTGGGACTACTATCGTCAACGGAGCGCATATGCTCTACCTCTTCTCGCCCGACTTATGCTGTTCGATCTATTTTCTTGTCTCAGTGTAACAAATTCATCTCTCTACAGCAAGCTAGTAGTGCAGCCCTTCTAAGAGGTATTCTCCACCTGGCTGCATCATAGTATTTTAGCACAATTCATGGGCAGTCTGTTTTCAATCATAGGCAGACTACTGGATCTCTACAGAGTTCGCGTTTCACGTGAAACATTATCGTTAGCGT
The DNA here is from genome assembly GCF_003967535.1 of Tengunoibacter tsumagoiensis. Lineage (GTDB taxonomy): Bacteria > Chloroflexota > Ktedonobacteria > Ktedonobacterales > Ktedonobacteraceae > Tengunoibacter > Tengunoibacter tsumagoiensis. Next base: position 699,863 of record NZ_BIFR01000001.1, read on the forward strand.
AGATTCTTGCGGTACGCAAGAAAATGATGCAACAGTTCAAAGCCAATATCTCGATAGTTAGCGATCGTCTGCTCATCATCACCCCAGGATTGCAATGCCACTGCATGCTGACCTTGAGAGCGGAGCCAGTGCATAGCAGTCAGCAATAATGGAAGATGCACATGTTTATCGCGATGCTCTGGTACCACGCCAGGGGCATCAAGGATATCAATTAAACGATGTGGCGGACAGTTCTCGGCTGTGTTAAACGCCGCTCGACAGAGACCCACAACAGATCCATCGGGAGCAAAGCTCAGAAAGAGGCCTGTGGGATCAAACAGTGGAAGCCACCTGGCAACTGATTCTTCAGCATCCTCGGGATCATTCTCAATATGCCCCCATTTATCGGCATAGCTACGCAGTGAGACATCCACAAGAGTAGGAAAATGTCGTAGCGAGGCATAGTTCTGTACAGTATAGCCCTCCGGCCAGATCACTTCTGGCAACTCAATCTCGATTGGAGCATGAAGCAGCCAGGCATCACCAACCCGCCAGAAACCGTGTTGATTGAGAAAGGCATTGGCCCCTTCGTTATGAGCATTAGCATTGACAGTTACATGTTTAGCTTCCATCTCGCGTGCACAGAGCAGAACGCGATCCATCAGCATCTGCCCCAATTGTTGACGTCGCCAACGGGGATGAATAGTCACATAGATTGCACAACGATCAGTGCTCTGTGGAAAGACGGAGGCAAAGCCTAATAGCTGTTGCTCTTGCGGATGCTCAATCACAAAACAGGTCTGCTCTGGCTGATAACCCGGCCAGTTTAATTGAGCCTGGACCGCAGCCTCGGAGATATCTTCACCATCATGATCATATTCTTCAACCTCATGAAGCAAACGAACTAGTGGTTTAAAATCTGTTAGAGCTTTATACGCACGAACGACAAACGGACTTCCCATTAGCAAGATCCTCACATAAACGTAGCTTCCTGCCAGGCAATGCGATGCAAAGGCAGCGATGAACTCTTTTTTACTGCTGCAAGAAGGGTAGATACCATTTCATGCTTTGTATTATAGCGTATAAATGACGACTTTGGATTCCAGGCTAGATGTTTCACGTGAAACCCGGGGAGAAAAAGTTTCACGTGAAACTTTTTCTCCGTTGACTGTGTTATCCAGGTTCTGGTATGATAAAAGTACACTATCATTTTTACAAGATTAGAGGTGCCCCGATTGGTACCATCATCCGCCACAGCTACTACACTGGCTGAGATGGCGCTTTACAGAAAAACGTTTCCAAGTTTTGTTTCCCCATTTCCCGTTTCCCATTGAGCTATGGAGGGCCTCACATCTCAGAGTGGCAACAGTGGAAAGAGACAAGCAACTTTCCCTACTTAAAAGTGCAAGATGTATGTTTTTATTCGTAATATAACAAGACAAGTAGGGCTGGTTGCTTGTCTCCTGCCGAAACGTCCCATTCCGCCATGACAGCCCCTCCATAACATCATTTCCCGTTTCCCATTGAGCTATGGAGGGGCTCACACCTCAGAGTGGCAACAGCGGAAAGAGACAAGCGACTTTCCCTACTTTACAATATTTTATATTTGAAATAGAGAGCAATATAACAAGACAAGTAGGGCAGGTCGCTTGTCTCCTGCCGAAACATCCCATTCCGCCATGCCAGCCCCACCATAGCATCATTTCCCGTTTCCCATTGAGCTATGGAGGGGCTCACACAGCGGAAAGGCTGCAGAGGAAGAGACAAGCGACTTTCCCTTGCTTGCAACAGGTTTTCATCTAGAGTGAAAAGGCTGGCTCACGCGCAAGCAATCATCTTAATGTAATTGCTGCCCTGGGGCCATATTTTTGCTAGGAAAGCGCGACCTTTCCTGGTGCAAGAAGCAGATTAGAGAGAGCTTCAACATCTGTAACAATATGTGTGGGATTGGCAGCCTGCAACTCTTCTAGCGGGCCATAGCCATGCAAAATAGCGATTGAATCAATAAGATTTCCATGAGCCCCGATAATATCGTGTTTACGATCGCCAATCATCACTATGGGCTCATCTGTATCATCAGAAATAAGGGAAAGCGCATGCGCAATAACTTCAGTTTTGTCCACTCGCGTTCCATCCATATTGCTTCCCACAACGTGGGTAAAGTACTGATCCAGATCAAAATGAGTGAGAATCTGCTCGGCAAAGGGCGTTGGTTTGGAGGTTGCCACCAGCAGAAGCTTGCCCTCATCTTTGAGAGCCTGGAGCAAAGTGGGGATGCCTGGAAAGACTGCATTATCAAAGATGCCCCGGTCGGCAAAATATTCGCGATAATACGTAACCCCTAGCTCCGCCTGCTCATCAGTCATATGATAGAACAACTTCAATGATTCAGTGAGTGGTGGACCAATGAAAGGGACAAGTGCCTCTAGATCGGGTTCAATGATGCCCATTTTTGCTAACGCATATTGAACTGACCTGGTGATGCCAGATTTTGGGTCCGTTAAGGTTCCATCAAGATCAAATAGGATGGTCTGATAGTTAGAGGGCACTACAGAAAGAGCGTTCATGCAGTCAAAAATCCTTTCGAAATCCAGCCATATGAGGCATAGAGAAGAGTGGAGTATCAATAATCTTGAGAGGTCATATCCCAGGAGTTAAACGCTGGCACAATCCATTCCATTATAAGTTCTGCTGTCAAAATGTTCCACGTGAAACATCTCCCAGGATTATGATGTTTCACGTGGAACGTTTTAGCCTCTGGCTTTGCGAGTGGAAGTACAGATCTGGAGTGACCTTCTCTCACGCCCTTTGTTCTACTTACGTTCAATCGCTCTTTTTTCTCTTCTCCTCAGTACATCCACCAGAAGAGAGACCCTGACATCGCCTTTATTTGTGATTATCGTTGACCATCTGCTGAAGAGTGACAAACTGGAAACCACGGGCCTGAAGTTGCTCAATGATTGCAGGGAGAGCGGCAACAGTCCTTGAACGATCTCCCCCACCATCGTGCAACAGAATAATTGAACCATTGTGGGTGGCGCTGACGATTCGATATGTGATAGTGGCCGGTGATGGCAATTCCCAATCACGTGCATCAACGTTCCATTGGACTGTAGTTAACCCTAATTGATTGGCAATCTTCAATACACGAGCGTCAAATGCACCATAAGGTGGTCGAAAAAAGGTTGGACGCTTTCCAAGCGTCCGCTGAAGCGTATCACCCGTCAGGTTGAGCTGATAGAGCATATCGTCAGTTGAAAGAGTCGGCATATTCGGATGAGCCCAGGTATGATTTCCTACCAGGTGCCCCTCTGCATCTTCACGCTGCGCAAGATCAGGAAATGAGGCCACATGCGATCCCATATCAAAGAAAGTAGCCTTCACATGATACTGCTTCAGAATATCCAGAATCTGTCCCGTATAGGGAGGATTAGGGCCATCATCAAAGGTTAAAGCGACCTCTGGCAGCCTCAGGTTTCCATTATAGAAAAAACGATCATTTGCCTGAAGAACTGCTATCTGTTGCGATACATAGATTGGCAGTGGATTGATCGGGTCTGGTCCAGGTTGTGGCACAAAAGGCGTTGGCGTTGGTGTTGGTGTTGGTGGAATCGGTGTTGGCGTTGGTGTTGGTGGAATCGGTGTTGGCGTCGGCGTGGCAGTCGGGGTAACAATTACCTGTCTAACATTTAAATTGTGGTCTATCGGACTCTGAAACTGATCATAACGCTGACAGGATAGTAAGACAGAACTTGCTAATGTAAGGATAACGCCTGCTGTAAGCAATACATGTTTACTAGAACATGCTTTGTATCTTTCTTTACCATTGAAGATAGATCGCCCCTTTACGAATGTACGTCTTGTCACAGATTCCCTCCTGCCAGAGTAGAATGGCTATAGATTCCTTATTATCGATATAAACTACGAGAGAAATGGCTATCTTATGAGCATTCATCTGCATTTTATAGATCAGCTTGTATTTCTACTCTAACACACCGCAAAAGAATTGCACAGGTCTTTATAATAGAATTGACAAGGTTTAACAGAAATATTACAGTTGTTTAAGATAGCCAGCTTTAGCGCATAATCTCTCCTCCATTGACCAGGATAACCTGACCAGTAATAAATGAGGCTGCGGGCGAACTTAAGAAAAGAGCAGTTCCAAGAATATCTTCTGGGGTCCCCCAGCGCTTCAATGGAATCCCCTGTACGGCTGCCTGTCTGGAAGATTTGGACAGACTCTGCGCCCATTCATTTTCAATGCGCCCGGGAGCAATACAATTAACTCTCACGTTGGGAGCAAATTCGGCGGCCAGACAACGTGTAAGAGACATGATGGCCCCTTTACTAATGGCATACATCTGATTAGGAAAGCCTGCTGCTCCATCAAGGGCTCGATCCCAGCCTGTGGTGAGAATACAACCACCTTCTCTCATATAGGGCTGAGCCTCACGACAACAGCGCCAGGTTCCCATAATATCGACCCCAATCATACGCTCAAAAATCTCAATCTCACTCATCCCCTGCGTCTCAGATGAATTGGCGCTGGCTCCAGCATTATTGATCCAGACATCAAATGCCCCCAGCTGATCGTGTGCCACCTGTACAAAGCGAGCAACCTCCTCTGGCTGGCGTAGATCGGCCTGAGCCATAAAAGCCTGTCCGCCCTGCTGCCGAATCTGCGCCACAACTTCTGCCGCACCTTTCTGGGTGGACCCATAATGTACGAGCACCGTTGCCCCCTGTTCGGCAAAACCAAGAGCCAGCCTGCGCCCAATACTTCGTCCACCGCCAGTAATCACGACATTTTTCCCTTGCAGCATACAATAATGCCTCACTTCCCGCTAAAATGATAGACGTTTCACGTGAAACATTATAGCGCAACGATCAATGAGCGTATATGAGATAGCAGCTAAAGGGTTTCAAGACCCCTATCCTGCTATAGAATAAAAAAATGTGTCCTCTACTCTCCTGACAAAGTGAACCATTGTGAAACAGTTAACAGTATTTTACGTATTTTTTATCTATAATTTTGAGAGATGCATCATAGACAGATCTCGCATAACTTTTATAAAAAAAAGAGATGCATCCAGTTATGGAGAAACGATTGAAAAAATCTATTGATCCGTTACCAATGCTACTTATATCACTTCTGCTCTGTCTTATCTTCTCTAGCTGTGGGACAAATAATCAGACAGCAGCACTGCCAAAAGTAACCAGCACACCAGCAGCCACTCCAACACCATCGATCTCTCCGACATCAGCAGCCTCTTCAGTACAATCAGCTTCCCCGACATCAGCAGCCTCTCCAGTACAATCAGCTTCCCCGACAATCAATACATATGCTTTTATTCATAATTCGCAGGTCTGGATTGCAGTGAATGGAGCCCAGCCTGTACAAGCAACTCATCTAGGGCAAGCGGTAAGCACTCGTGCTAAATTCTTTTGGGGTCCTCTCTACTGGTTCAACGATAACCGCGATCTGGCTTTTACATTGGATATTATCGATGGTCCAATGGGTGGAACTTCTTGCGGGCCGTTAGCGTATGGAAACGATAAAGCTCTCTTTATACTGGATACAGCGACCATGCAATTAACACAGGTCCATGTCCCGGGGGATCTCACACAGGGAGTGAGTGGCTCGCCATATACGGGCCACTGGATGTTCTTTTTCCCAGAAGATAACACACATCTGCTTGCCTGGCACTCCCATATCTCATATCAAGGGGAAAGCTCCCAGGGTGGACTTTATCGTTATGACATTACCAGCCAGCAGAGTACTCTGATCATTCCCACAGATGCACTATCTGGTCTGAACCATGGCAAAAATGAAACGTGGCTGGATATGCGCTATGCGAATAACAATCTTTTCTATGAGACAGTCACACCGCAAGATGCCGAGGGCAATGGACATTTTGTAATCTATCAGCATTCGGTCAGCCAACCATCTTCTCCCGATAATCAAGTGCTGGATCTAGGGGCTGAGCGTTTATGTGGTCCCAACATGACTCCGGGCCCGAGAGGGCAATTTCAACTCCCCGGTTGGGATATAGCGCCGGATGGAAAATCCATAGTCGCTCAGATGCTCACTGGCAGCGATATGCTCAATCCTGTAGGAAAAGTTCAGCTTATTGATCTTCAAACCCATCAGGCTAACAATCTTTTCACAACTCTCTCAGCAGACATTCTGAACCAGGATGTCCAACTTTTCTGGTCCCCTGATAGCAAGCAGATCGTCCTGGGACAGGATGCCTATGCTCATGGACCTGGCATCTACAGTCTGAACGTTACGCAGCCAGATCAACTCCAAAACTATCATGTTCATGCACCTGCAAGCGCGGCAGGACCGATCGATGTGGCCTGGTATGCCAATAGTCAGACCTTTGCTCTTGTATTCAACGGCAATGTCTACGAATTCACATCTGGAAAGTCCGAGGGGCACATCATTCTTACTAACAATGATTTTGACTTCACCCCGAGTTCACATGCTTAAAGCTGCTATTGTTTCACGTGAAACATCTTTGCAATGGTCGTATAAAGCTGGCTATTAAACGTCCGAGCAAGAAAGAATAGAAAGGTATCCAGCCTTATTGACCGGTGGTAATAACAATGTCAGGGCATGCCAGTTCTCTTAGTAAGCACAGAGAATTGGCATGCCCTCGCTCATTTTTTTCTCTATTTTCAAGTCGTAGAATGCTCTACAAGCCTGCAGCTCAACTGTAGACAATGGGGGGTGGGTCTTCTATAATGAATGCTATCTATTCCTAATCCTCTTCACAGGCGAATTGGGAGATACTTTGCTAGATTTGAGGTTACTCACCTATGACCATTATGCCACAGCCACATTCCTTTACGTATCCACCAAAGTTACGCCCTGGGAACAAAGTAGCTATTCTCTCACCTTCTTTGGGTTTGCCTGAAGTCTTCCCAGCAGTTTTTGAACAGGGTCTTCAGCGCTTACGAGAGTTCTTTCAGTTAGAGCCAGTTGAGTATCCTACCACTCGTCAACTGCACTCACCTCCACAGGATCGAGCACGCGATCTGCATGCAGCCTTCGTTGATCCTGAGATTAAAGCGATCATTGCTTCGATTGGTGGCGACGACCAGATCAAAGTCCTCAAATATCTCGACCCAGAACTTATTAAGGCCCATCCGAAGGTGTTCCTGGGGTATAGTGACAACACCAATCTACACAATTTTCTCTGGAATCTTGGCCTTGTCTCCTATCATGGCGGCACCATTATGGTTGAGTTTGGACGCTGCGGAGAAATGCACCCCACAACGCTAGAATCCCTCAAGTATGCATTGTTTGAGCGTGGAGCATATCAGATCCGACCAGCCTCTGTCTATACCGACGAAAGCCTGGACTGGAATAACATTCTTAGCTTGAGCCAACATCCCACGATGTTCCCTGCCCCAGGCTGGATCTGGCACAATGCAGACAAACACATCGAGGGGACGCTCTGGGGTGGCAACCTGGAAATTCTGGATTGGAATTTGCGGGCCAATAGGTATATACAGCCGGTTGAGACGTATGCAGGCACGATTTTCTACTTTGAAACGTCTGAGGAGATGCCTTCAGCTACTGAGGTCTACCGTATCCTGATGTGCATGGGTGAGCGCGGCCTCCTCCAACAGTTTGCTGCCGTTCTCATTGGGCGCCCCAAAGCCTGGTCGTTTGCACACCCACATACAGCAGCCGAGAAAGCAACCTTTACGCGTGAATGGACTGAGGCAGTCATCAAGGCGCTCAGTGAGTATCACCCGGATGTCCTGGCCGTCTTCAACCTGGATATTGGACACACCGATCCTCAATTTGTGCTGCCCAACGGCGGTCAGGTCAGAATTGATGGCTTCCAGAAAAAGATCTCTGTGATCTATGAAAAGATTGACGTTTAGATAAACGATGAACACAGTTAGATAGCATGCCCACTTTCTACCTCCCTTTCCAAGTGCTGTAACGTTATGTTTCACGTGAAACATGATAGTATTCACTATGAGAGTATGCTACACTGATGAAGTCAGAGGCCATCAATCAGGCCAGACAGTGCTCCTTCCACAAAGAACTAAAGGGGTAAGGAGCGCATGTACCAGGAAGGAGCATCTCACCTCGTGAACTCACATACTACTAATGAAGCAGCAATTCTCTCAACAACATCCTTCGAGGAGCAGCGTGCACTTCTCCGCCAACTCCGTACAGCGATCCTGCAACGCTTTCGCCCTCTCCTCAACTCAGGTGCAGGCCCCATTCGTATGATGGCCCGTGTGGTCGAAGAGCTGAAACAGGAATGTTATTCCTATCATATTGCAGAAGAGATCATCCAGGAAGAGATCGTTAATCGCACTATTGGCGATATTAATCTACGCCTGATCACTGAGTGTGAGGGTGAAGCCGGGAGTTCAACCGACTATCGCATGCTGGCCGATGAGCTGGGCCTGGCTCTTCCTGGCGAAGATCTGGCAGGCTATACAGCCACTGGTGAGACGTATCAATGGCTACGAGCCCAGATGATGGAGTACGAACGACTGCTACTTGCAAACAAATTTGATCTACGCGTCTATGATATTTATGCGGTTGGCAATCCTATTATGCGCGAATGGCTGGCTCAGGAGATGCAAAAATGGGGCTACCCGGTTACCTCGAAGAATATCCAGATGAGCCTGGGCGCAATGGATGGTATCGATCGAGCACTCCGTGGCCTGGCCTATCGCTATCGCGTTGAAAACAAAAGTAGCTTTGCAATGCTCTGTCCCGAGCCTGGCTTTGGCGTTCCTGAATGGCAGGCCAGCACCTATGGCTATCGCATTGAACGTCTCCCTACCCTGGCTGAACATCACTTTAAGCTCTCCGCCGATCAGCTTGATCAGGTTCTTCAACAGCAAGAAGATATCAGCCTGCTTTATTTTACGATTACGAATAATCCTACTGCCTTTGCTTATACACCTGAAGAGATCAGAGCCATCAATGGTGTTCTGAATCGCTATCGCGCTCAGGGCCGCGAGATCTTTGTCCTTGCCGATCTGGCGTATATTGGTACAGGCAAACCTGAGGAAGATTATGAGCGAATGGCGGCCTTCAACGAACCAGAGACCTTAAAGCAGACGATCTTTGTCAGTAGCTTCTCTAAAAACTATACACTTACAGGAGAGCGCTTCGGCTGGGTCACCAGCGGAGATCCTGAGATTGCAGCGGCTATATCGGTTAGCTGGAGTAATGGCGTTGCTTCTCTCCCCGGCGAGTGGCAGCTACGCTTTATGGCTTACTATCAGCTCTTCCAGGCCCGGCCCTGGCTAGCCGATAAATTGCGCAGCTTCTATCGTCTGCGCCGTACCCGCTTTATTGCACAGTTGCACCGCATCAACGCAGAGCAGTCTCTCTTTGAAGAGATCTATGTTGATGACGATGCGACGGTCTATAACTGGAGTAAGCTCAAAGCAGGTGAAGATGCCTTCTCGCTTTTTGAGAAGACTGGCATTGCTGGCGTCCCCGGTTCGGGCTTTGGCTATACCGACGAATACATCCGCTTTTCCATCGGCGTGATCCCTATCGCTCAGCGCTAAAAAATGTTTCACGTGGAACATACAAACCTGATCTGATGTTTCACGTGAAACGCTCTTTTCTATCTCACTCATAATAAGCGGACAACGAACGTTTCTACAGAGTTAGTGGGGGCTCGCTTCAGTAGCTACTGGTGACGACAATAAGAACTGCAACTTTTCGCTGGTCTTTGTTCCAGGTAAAGGCGTATAAATCATCACTTTAAGATGCGAGTTTGAAGGAACTTGCAAAGTGACATGCTCAAATAGTAAACTCCCCACAACGGGATGCTCTATATTCTTACGACCATCCAGGCGACCACGTACATCATGCCGAGGCCACCAGGCACGAAATTCTGGACTCACCTGTTGCAGATCTGCAATCAATTGTTTAAACCATTCTTCATCAGCGTACTGCACGCTCTCTGCACGAAATTCGGCCAGTATTCCCTGCGCTTTCTGCTCCCAATCAGGATCATTACTCTGGCGCTCAGAGTTGCCAAAGATACGCCAGACTATGTTATAGGCGTAAGGTAAGGAGATCCTGGAAGGAGTAAAGACCTGTTCGGCGGCGGTATTCCAGGCCAGGTAGTCCCAACGCCTCCCCATAACATAAGCAGGATCTGGATTAAGATCTTCAAGGATACGGCGAAGAGCTGGACTTATATATTCGTCAAGTGGAAGCTCATCATGGAAACGCTGCATATCAGCTAAAAGGAAGAGGTGCTGGCGCTCGTCGAAGGTAAGCTGTAAGGCAGTGGCAATGCTACTCAAGATCTCTGTTGAAGGATGAATATCACGTCCTTGCTCTAAAGAGGTATACCAGGACACCCCTATATTCGCTAACTGTGCTACTTCCTCACGGCGCAACCCGGGCGTACGACGGCGTTTCCCTGCGGGCAAACCAACCTCTGTCGGAAAAATTCGTGAACGTCTTGTGCGTAAAAAATCTCCAAGCGCCTGCCTGCGCTGAGCTTCATTCATAGGTCAGCCCCTCATTATCCTGATGCTCTCAGTCGTACGATACAGAAACTCTGGTCCCACGATATCATCCATGCCATACTTCTGAGTGTACCATTGATTAGCAATATGTGAGCAATCAATGCTCTGTCAACTATGAGTCACAGGATCTCAAAGCCAATTAGAGAAAGAAAGAAGAAAGCAGATGACATCTTATCCTTCAAATCAACATCAACCACTCGCTGCCGCCTCTGCAGGCACAGTGACAGTCGGCAATGATATTATCGTCAATCGCATTGGCTTCGGTACAATGCGACTACCAGGCCCAGGAGTCTGGGGGGAACCAGCCAATCCCACGGAGGCAAAAAAGGTGCTTCAACGTGCGGTAGAACTGGGCGTAAACTTTATTGATACAGCCGCTTATTATGGACCAGATGTTGCTAATCGGCTAATCGTTGAGGCGCTCTATCCCTATCCTGAGAATCTTATTATTGCTACAAAGGTTGGAGCAAAACGAGGTGAGGACAAAAGTTGGAATGCTGATATGCGACCTGAAAATATTAAGGCTGCATGTGAGGAGAATCTTCGCCAATTGCGTCTGGAACAACTTCACCTTGTACACTGCCGCTATATGACAAAAGACGTTCCATTCGCTGAATCTGTTGGGGCACTCGCAGATCTTCAACGAGAAGGAAAGATTCGGCATGTTGGCGTGAGCAATGTCACTTTAGAGCAGCTCGTTGAGGCGCAATCAATCACACAGATTGCATCAGTGCAAAATCTCTATAATCTAGAGCATCGTAGCCATGAAGATGTCCTCCAGGCATGTACCGAACAGGGGATTATCTTTACGCCCTTTTTTCCACTAGCAATGGGGAAGCTTGGTCAGACTGGTGGTCCACTTACAGCCATAGCCCAGCATCACCATGCAACTCCAGCTCAGATTGCTCTCGCCTGGCTCCTGGCACTCTCACCTATGATGCTCGCAATTCCGGGCACTTCATCACAGCACCATCTAGAAGAGAACATTGCAGGAGCCGCCATCCACCTGACCCCATCCGAATGCGCAACAATTGAGAGCGCATTGGCCTGACCAAGAGGGTCATGTTTGTATTGAACAGTACAGATGAAACAGTGCTCTGGTCGCATAGCTTTGTTGCACAGAGCACTCACGTATCCACTTTACTGCTTGCTCTATCGGGCTCAGCCCGGGAAGCGATCAAACAGGCACGCTCTCTATTTTTATCTTCTTCAACTGCACTGGTTGGAAAGGCTGTGGTGACTGAAGCGAGTTCCTATGTTTTCCATTCCTGATACATCCGTTTTTCTATCGGCGTGATCCCTATCGCTCACTGATCTAATGTTTCACGTGGAACATACCGATCTGATCTGATGTTTCACGTGAAACGCTCTTTTCTGAGCAAATCAAAGGGAGGCGGAGCCTGAGGAAGCCTGAGCCTCTGTGTAGTCCTGAAGGGTAATGGCCGTCTGCTTCTGAATGGCTCTGGCTATCAGACCTTTCCAGGGTAGATAGGGCAACATCCGCATATTCAGATTGCGTAGCCGGATCATGGACTGCGTTGGGGGTATAAACCACTTGCCTCCATCTACTGCGGCCTTCTGGTTCTTCTCTACATATCCGCGCATTTTTTCCTCGTAGCGAGCAAAGGCCGTCTGATACTCGCCCGCCGCCGCTGCCAGTTCTCCAGCGAGCACATAGGCCCCTACTAGCGCCAGATTTGTGCCCTGTCCCGAGAGCGGCGAGGGACAATAGCCCGCATCCCCAACCAGCGCGATCCTTCCCTTTGACCAGCGCTCCATCTGAATCAAACTGATTGAGTCGAAGTAGAAGTCGGGGGCGTCATCCATCGCGTTCAACAGGCGCGGAATTTCCCATCCCTCGTTCGCGAAGACTCTGGTCAGGATCTTTTTCTGTTCTTCACTGTTATGCCGATCATACTGGAGCGGCGATGAGGCAAAGAGGAACATGGCCTTGACTTCGCTGTTCTGATGGGCCGTGTACACTCCTGCAAGTTTTCCTGGCATATTGTAGACGAGCTGCCAGCGATCAAGTTGTAAATGATTCGCGGCAGTAAAGATCGAGATGTAGTAACCCAGATGGCGACTGAACTCTGACTCAGCCCCAAACGAAAGCTGGCGCACAGTGGAGTGGAGCCCGTCAGCTCCCAACACAAGGTCGAAGATGCGCGGTTGGCCTTTCTCGAAGGTAACCTGAATGCCCTCCTCGTTCTCTGACAGGGCCGTGATCGTATCATGAAAAATGTATTCAGTAGTGTCTCTCGTCGCTTCATACAGGATCTGTACCAGGTCGCCGCGCAAGATCTCGAAGTCACTGACCAGGCCCTCCCCACCAAAAAGCTCGACGCCCATTGTTGCCTGTGGTCTGTTAGAGCTGTCAACGAATGACATTCCACGCTGGTTAGTGAGCGCCTGCCGAATCGCAGGCATGATGCCCATACGTTCAACGACAGCTCGCGAACCTCCACGAATGTCAATCGCGTTCCCACCTGCACGCGGGGCAGGCGCTCGCTCAACTATCGTAGGCTTGAAGCCATAGCGGCTCAGCCAGTAGGCCAGGGCCGGTCCCGCGATGCTCGCGCCTGAAATGAGAATAGTGCGGTTTTTTAGACTGTTATTTGTCATAATTTTTCAATCCTTTAATCATTATGCCCAGATCTCACATCTATTGCTATGACTGCTTTTATTCAACTGCACTGGTTGGAAAGGCTGTGGTAACTGAGATAGCTTCCCATGTGTTCCATTCCTGAGAAACTTCGTCCAGTTTTTTGCGCATCATTTCCAGGGCATCTGCTCCCAGAGCCAGGCGCAAGGGCGGCTGGGGATGCTCAACGACCTTGAGGATGGCGGCTGCGGCCAGAGCAGGGCTACCTGGTTCATGCCCGTGGATGTACTTCGTAGTATAGTCAAGCACCATCCCACTGGTCTGCGCGTAGTCCTCGATTTTACGTTCGGACACTTTTAACGAGCGCCCGGCAAAGTCTGTACGAAAAGATCCAGGCTCCACAATGGTCACGTGAATACCCAGCGGCGCTACTTCCTGAGCCAGCGCATCAGATAATCCTTCGACTGCACGTTTGCTAGCGTTGTACATTCCTGTTCCCATAAAGCTGACAAATCCACCAATCGAGGACATCATGAGGATACGCCCGCGCTGCTGGGAGCGAAGAATGGGCAGGACTGCACGAGTGACATTGAGAAGACCGAAGACGTTGGTCTCGAACTGTTCGCGTACTTCGCGTGCTGAAATTTCTTCAATGGCTCCAAAGAGGCCGTAGCCAGCGTTATTGACCAGTACATCGATCTGCCCAAAGTGCTCCATGGTTCGCTCAACTGCTTCCTGACACTGGGCCTCGTTGGTAATATCCAACCGGAGTGTAAGCAACTGCTTGGAGGAAGGAGCGGTCAGGTTCTGGAGCTGCTCCAGGTTTCGCGCGGTCGCCACAAGACGATCCCCATGGGCCAGGACGGCTTCAGCTAATGCCCGCCCGAAGCCGGTGGAGCTGCCGGTAATAAACCAGACGCGTGATGAAGAAGAATTTGTCGCTGTATTATCTGTCTGAAACATGGCTTTCTCCCTATTCTGCTTATTGCCAGTGTGTTCTCTCGCTGGCAAGGTTTTTCTATAGATGTGCTGCTCTGCTTGTAAGTTTTGACTCACATGTGCTTTCACATCACTGCCCTGAGTATAGCTGGCAATGCGGTAGCAGCGCGCCACCCAATCGGGTTGTTATCAGAGTGGTTGTGAATGGGTGGGATTAGAGAAGTTTCAGACGCCGGGCTACTTCGCCGGCTTCCACGCGGTTATTGACGTCGAGTTTGCGGTAGATGTTTTTGATGTGGCCTTTGACAGTGTTGATGGAGATGATCAGCTCCTCGGCAATCTCGGGATTGCTGTGTCCGGCAACCAGGAGGGTCAGCACGCGCAACTCTTGCGCCGAGAGGAGTTCGAGTAACGGGCTGTCCGGGTTGCTGGCCCGAAAAGAAAATGAGTGAGCGTGGGCATGAAGGATACTCTGAGCGTAGGCACGTAGAGGTTTCTCGGTGAGAGAAGGAATGAGCTTGCGCAGAAGAATAGCTAGCGGCTCGCCTTCATCCAGGAAGAGGCGCAGAAAGCCCTCTCTACGCGCCTGAGAGAGAGCAGACGCAAGTTGCTGATAGCTCTCCTGGCTCTGCTTGAGATCGGCAGAAGCGAGCGCGATGAGCACCTGAATTTCCAACGCACTCACGAGATGTTGCTCCTCTTGCGCGTGTGTAAAGAGTTGCTTCAGCAGAGGCAGGGCGGCTGCGGCCTCGCCTTGAGCCATGAGCAGTCGGGCGCTTAGCAACTGCATTGCCTGCTGTTGTGTTGCAGACAGGTCTTTTTCATAGCCAGTAAGGGTATTCAGGGTACGTTTAGCGGCCAGCAAGTCTCCATCTCGTATCTGCGCACGCGTTTGCCAGATGAGCACATCCGGAATGAGTAAGAGCGTATGCGGCGCAGCCTGCAAATGTGTAAGTAGCGCAGTGAGGGCGTTGTCTTCCTCAGTCTTCTTCCCACGTGCGCGCAGGAGCAGTAGCCTTAAGAGCTCTAACTGTGTGTATCCAGCCTCTTCTCCTGCCGGGAAGGTCCCTTCATAGTGATGGAGGGAGGCCTCGTAGGCCAGTTGCTCCGCCTTCTCAAGATCGTTCCACTCATAGGCAAGACGGATAAACCCGCAGGCGAGCTGCGTAAGAAAAATTGCCTCGCCAGTCTGATCTAGCCAGGGCGGTTCGGCCTGTGTTTGCTGGTAATAGGAATTGGCCTGATGGAGTTCGCCCATTTCAAAATAAACGTCACCCAGTAGCCGTCCGATGACGCGCGTAAAGACCCGATCTTTAACGTGCAGGCTGAACGTGTAACCTTCACGCAGATACTGGCGGGCAGTGTGAAAGGCACCAGTCTGCATGGCCTCCATGCCCAATGTAAGCAGGCAACCGCAGTGCCATTCGATCCACTCCACTGGCCGCTGGTGATATACCTGCTCTGCGCTGGCGGATGGCAAGAGTTGGAGCGCCTGATGCGCGTAGGCAACGGCAGGTGCGATAAAACCGTGAACAATAGTGAAAGTGGCACGAAAGGCTGAGAGAACCCCTATCTGCAATAGCTCTCCTTGTGCTCGCCATCCCTCTTCCGCCATCTGAAGCAGCTCTTCGGCTGGCTCGATGCGCCAGATGGGGCCAGGGCTGTCGGCGGAGAAGATGCGCGCCTGAGCAAAGAGGAAGCAGAGTGTCGGATGGGAAGGCAAGAGAGATTTCGGTATCTGATCCAGCCAGCGGCACATAGTATGATACTCAGTAAAATACGCATGCTCGTTGAGTCTTTCAATCAGCAGTGAGGCGCGCTCGAATTCTTGAGCGGAGAGAGCAGTTTCAATAGCCTCACTCAGCAGAGCATGTTCTTCATACCAGCGACTGGCCTGAGCTGCCAGATAGCGCAATGCTTCAGCCCCCAGGCGGCGGATCGCTTCAGTCCGCATAGCCTCGGCAAACAGGGCATGATAGCGATACCACCCATCCGCGCTCTCCAGCGCTTCCAGAAAGATGCCAGAGCGTTCAACTCTTTCCAGCCACTCAGCACTATCCTGCCGTCCCATCACTGCATCGCAGAGTGAGGCGGTCAGACGACTAAACAGGCTGGTCTGGAGCAGGAAGAGTTGGAGGGACTCAGGCTGGGCAGCAAGCACTTCGCTGATAAAAAACTCCTGAATAGACCGACGAGAAGTGTTGTGTACTAAACCTATGTGTGGCAGTCCGAACGCTTCTTCGATCATCTGGGATGCCCGCTGACTCTGTGAGTTCAATACGAACAGGCGCAAGCCAGCAGCCCAGCCTTCCAGATAAATATGGAGCTTCCGAGCTGCCTCCTCCGAAAATGGGGTGGGGATATGCTGCTGGAGAAAAACAGTTGTCTCCTCCAATGAAAAGCTCAGTTGATTCGGGTGGATTTCCTGGAGATCACCTCTGGCTCGCCAGCGTACCAGCGGCAGCGGCGGCGTACTGCGCGTCAGCATGACGATATGGAAGTCCGCTGGCAGATGCTCGATGAAAAAGGTCAGCGTCTTATGGATACGCTCGTGCTCGATAAGGTGATAATCCTCCAGCACCAGCACTCCTTCCGGAACCGAGCCAGTCAGATCATTCAGCAGAGAGGCCAGGGCCGCCTCTAGCTGCGCTGGCGCAAATGGAGACTGAGACTGCTGTGAGAGTTGAGCCAGCGCAACCTGACCAATATGCCCGTAGAGAGCCGGGATAGCTGCAATGAGTGACGACCAAAAGCGGATCGGGTCATTATCGCCGCTATCCAACGAGAGCCAAGCGACAAGCCAGGGCTTACGCTGTATGGCCGCTTGCGCCTCGCTCCGGGCAATCCACTGAGCAACAAGCGTCGTCTTTCCAAAACCTGCCGGAGCCTGCACAAGGGTCAGCTTTTGCCGCCGCCCTTTATCAAGGAGCTCCAACAAAGGAATACGCTCGACGAGCTGGACAGGTAGTCGAGGGGGATGCAGCTTGCTTTGAAGCAGTGGCGTCGCAGCAGGCTGAGGGTAGGCCATCTGAGGTGGCTGGCGCGAAAGAGGTCGCTTCGCAAGCATCATAGCAACTTCGTTAAGCCTATCAAGCGTCAGATCTTCTGACTTTCCCAGATAGGCACGAGACAGTCTTCCCTGACGCTTGAGATAGGCTTTCCAGTAGTACCCACCGCGATGATTGCCAGCATGTTCCTTGCGCGCTGTATAAGAGCCATCAAGAGAATGAAAGGAGAAGAGCAGAGTGGTCTCTTCCTGTAACCACGCGAACCAGCGGGCCGATCCTACGCTAATAGAGATCTCCTGCTCATTCTCATAAAAATGCAGGACGGCATCGCGTATTGTAGGAGTTGTGTGTGCCATTTATCAGTCAGACTCTCACTTTTGCAGCGTAAAAGTTCCCCAAATAGAAAGTTCCCTAACAGTATAGCACATAGTCCTCTTTTGCATGATCTTTTATAGATTACCACAACATTTGCAGGGATGTCTCCATCGCTGTATTTTACCAAACATTGCATTCAACAGTACAGATGGTACAGTGCGCCAGTATCATAGCTCTATCATTGATGGCATTCATCGCATCCTCTCGGCTGCATTCTGATGAACCCTATACAGTCAGTAAAAGAAACTGTATAGAAAGTAGAAAGTACGCCACACAATTTACACAAGAAAAGATATTGGCCTATCGATTGTAGTGGCACACTCAGCATTAACTCTATCAGGAGCGTATTGACCGGTTCGTTCATCAACGCCGATACAACGTTTCACATGAAACATTCTAACTGTTACAATCATCGTGAACAGATCACAGTCCCACATTCCAAACATTCCAATGCCTCTTGCAAGAACTCCATCTTATCAAGAAGAGCAGATAGACATGCACTAGACATGCCCTATACGTGCACAATAAAAGTGGACCATCTTTCAGGAACGTTTCACATGAAACATTGCTAAAAGATGGTCCACTTTTAGAGAGTCAAAAACAAACGTACTTGCAATCTCTCTATGCCAACTCTTGTGAGTTAGGAGTAGCCTAGCCTACGACCGAGATATCGACGGTAGGACGTAAGGTAGCGCAGACAGCGAGAACTTCATGGATGCCATTGTGTAAGAAGTCCTCAAACAATTTGGCATCGGGCTGAGCATCCTGATCCAGAGCAGGTAAAGCCTGCTGAGTCAGAATATAGTCAAAGCGAGGAGCCCATTTACGTGCGCCCAGGCGAGCAGTAGTCGAACAGTTATCGATCATGAAGGAGACGCCCTTATAGTGCATATAAGGGTTCAACGAATCCACACCCTCAATAATTGATTCATTGGCAATCTCTGAGTAAGGATGGCCATACTCTTTCAGCAGATCGACCTGAGCAACTGTCACAGCGACATAGATGCCAGCCGTCACTGGATCGACAGGGATCTTATCCTCTTGACGCTGAGCGCGGACGCCCGTCCCAACCTGCCACATCTCAGTACCATCAATCTTGCCCATAGGATAGCGCTGGTGACGTTTATTGGCATCGATCACGCTGCGAATCTCATTCCCAGAGGCAACATCCTGATAGATCTCCCACAAGATCTCAAAGGCCGGGTGATAGGCAGCAGTATAGGCTTTTTTAAACGTCTCCTTATCCTGATCGTTCAGGCCCTCATAGACAGCGCGCAGACCATGCTTGGAGATCGTCTTACTGAGCGGGCCCGTCACAGATTCAGCGGAATGCCGGAAGGCATCCTCTTTAGAATAACCATGACTCACAAACCAGCGATAGAGGCTCTCAACCACACCATGGATAGCGCCCAACAGAATACCACGCTCGCCAAAGATATCCGAACGATACTCCGACTCCAGAGTCGTCTGGAACGTAAAAGGAGAGCCTAGAGCAACTGACCAACCCAGAGCATAATCGGTGGCATGTCCATTGACATCCTGCTCAACGGCAAAACTGGAATTAATGCCTGCGCCATTAACCTCTTTCCCCTGCTCATACAGACGGCGCACAGACGGCCCCATCCCCTTAGGACAGACGCCAATCACATTAATATTGGAAGGAAAGCTCGCCCCAATACTCTGCAAATAGCCCAGCAGGAAGCCATGAGAGAGTCCCAGAGTAGAACCTGGCTTCAGAGCAGCAAAGATCTGCTCATAATTCTCGGTCTGAGCTGCATCGGAAATAAGCAAAAGCACCAGATCAGACTCAGAGATCACAGAGTACATCTCACCCAGAGTTCCATTGGCCTGGGTAAAGCCAACTTTTTCCGCAGCAGCCTGTGAAGAAGAACCTTCACGCAGACCAACCTTCACGCGGATATCTGTACCTTGCAACGAATCGCGCAGATTCTGCGCCTGTGCCGGTCCCTGAGAAGACCAGCCAATCACACCAATTTGTTTGATCCCTGCAAAAGCCTTTGGCAAGAGCGGAAACAGATGGCGTCCGCCTCGCAAAATATACTCTTCTGTATCCGCCAGTTGGATCTTCTCCAACTCAAAAACTTTTGAGCTAGCTGTTAAACTCATAAGCATCCCTTCCTGATATGTGCGCCGTCGTCAGCGAAAAAGATAAAGCCACCATTGGTATTGTTACCCATTATCGCAGTCGTTTCGCAGCGTGTCAATGGAAAATATTCACATCATCTACCGAAAAATTCTAGCAGGAACAACGCATCTTTACCAGATAATCTTCAGAAACATTGAAAAAAGGCTATGGTTATCTCCATCGAGGAGTATCTTCAGAAGAACTATAACAACCATTCACTTGATCTCCAGTTGCCTATTCTGCAACGTATCCTGATAAGGAGCTATAGAAAAAAGGTACACCCTCAGTAGCATTTAAATGTATAGTTAATTCACCTACATCACAATCGTAGCACTATTCCTATGAAAACTCCTTATTCCTATATGGAGATCTTGCGAGTTCTGTTGGCAAGTGATATTGTAAGTGAGGACAAAACGTAATTCTCACCTCATTTTCAGATCAAAATGAGGCAGCATTTCCAACGACACTTCAGATAATGGGAGTGTAATTTTTATCTTTACATAGTTCGCAGGCATAGTGCACGCAGAACACGTTGAGCCCCTGGAAAAGCAATGTAGCTTTAACGACGGTTTTATGGACATTGGAGACAGACAGCACGTGGAATAACAGCCTATGCAGTAAAGCGTAAGAGTGTCTATAGGGAGTATCGTCTTGTATGCCCCCTTGTATATAGATAACTTGCACACTGGAATGCAATATGCAAAAGGAGAAAACGACATGGCAATCCGCGTAGGTATCAATGGTTTTGGACGCATTGGACGCCAGTCCTTAAAAGCAATTCTTGAACGCCATCCACATGATCTTGAGGTCGTTGCAGTCAACGATCTTACCGATACCAGGACCAATGCCCATCTGCTCAAATACGACTCTACCTATGGTCGCTTTCCAGGTGAAGTTGAAGCTACAGCAGATACTCTTATTGTGAACGGTCATGAGATCAAAGTTATTTCGCAGCGTGACCCTGCGCAGATTCCCTGGAGTGATCTTGGAGTTGACATTGTTATTGAGTCAACTGGTCTGTTTACAGATGCGACAAAAGCTGCGGCCCATATCAAAGGGGGAGCAAAAAAAGTCATTATCTCGGCTCCTGCCAGCCATGAAGATCTCACTGTTGTTCTTGGCGTGAATGACAATGTCTATGATCCGGCGATCCACCACGTCATTTCTAATGCTTCCTGTACCACTAACTGTCTGGCCCCAACGGCAAAGGTTCTGAACGATAACTTTGGCATTGAGCGCGGCCTGATGAATACGGTCCACTCCTACACGAATGATCAACGCATTTTGGACCAGGTGCATAAAGATCTTCGCCGCGCCCGTACTGCTGGCGCTAATATTATCCCTACCAGCACTGGTGCTGCTCGCGCGCTGGCGCTGGTCATTCCAGAGTTGAAGGGGCGCTTTGATGGCATGTCCCTGCGTGTTCCTACGGTGACCGTCTCAGTCGTGGACTTTGTCATTACGACCCGTAAAGAGGTCTCCTCTGTGGAAGAAATCAATGATGTCTTCAAAGAGGCGGCAGCTGGTCCACTCAAGGGTATTCTGAGCTATACAGATGAGCCTCTGGTCTCCTCAGATCTCCGTGGTGATTCTCATTCAGCGATTGTTGATGGACTCTCAACGATGGTTCTGGGCGGCAATATGATCAAGGTTATCGCCTGGTACGATAACGAATGGGGCTATTCGAGCCGCATTGCGGACCTGGCAAACTTCATTGCCCAAAAAGGCTTCTAAACTCTTTCAACATTCACTCATTGAAGAGGCGTATGTTTCACGTGGAACATACGCCTCTCACTCACAGACCGTAGCATCTCAACAGATCGCTATCCTCCCTCTTTTGCTTTCACGTCTCTCATAATAATTGTAGTGGCACAGATTCAGACCATATCAACAGGCCATACAAAAATGTAGTACGCAGGCATATACAGATAGTACAGATAGGAAAAGAGCAATGGGCAAGAAAACTGTACGCGACATCGACGTAGCCGGTAAACGAGTCCTGGTCCGCGTCGACTTCAATGTTCCTCTCGACTCCCAGCAACAGATTACCGATGATACCCGCATTGTGGCCGCTCTACCAACTATTCAATATCTTCTCCAACATGGCGCGGCGGTCATCCTGATGTCTCATCTTGGTCGCCCGGATGGCCAGGTTGTGGAGAAACTCCGCCTGACGCCCGTGGCCAGACGGCTCAGTGAGCTCCTCAAGCTGCCAGTCGAGACTACTCAAGATGCGATTGGACCTGAGGCAGAGGCAAAGGCCAGCGCTTTGCAGCCCGGTCAGGTTCTTCTGCTGGAGAATCTGCGCTTCCATAAAGAGGAAGAGAAGAATATCCCCGCGTTTGCGCAACAATTGGCGGCGTCTGGCGAGCTGTACGTCAATGATGCCTTCGGCTCTGCCCATAGGGCCCACGCCTCAACTGAAGGCGTCACCCACTATCTTCCAGGCGTCTCTGGCTTCCTGATGGAGAAGGAGATCAATTTCCTGGGCTCTGCTCTGGAACATCCCCGTCGTCCACTGGCTGCACTGGTGGGAGGTGCCAAAGTCTCCGACAAGATTGCAGTCCTCGAACGGCTCATCAGTCTGGCTGATAGCGTTCTGATCGGTGGTGGGATGGCTAATACTTTCCTTAAGGCGCTGGGATATGAGATTGGCGATTCTCTTTTTGAGGCCTCAAAGGTCGATGTAGCTCGCGATCTTATCACTAAGGCACAGCATGAAGGCAAACAGTTTCTTCTTCCACCAGATGTCGTTATCGCAGATCGTTTTGCCGAGGATGCCAATCACAAGGTTGTTCCCAGTACAGAGGTGCCGCTGGGCTGGCGCATCCTTGATATTGGACCCGAAACTATTACACAATTTAAGCAGGCATTAAGCCAGGCTCAGACCATCGTCTGGAATGGTACACTGGGGGTGGCAGAGATGCCAGCCTTTGCTAAAGGCACACATGCCGTCATTGAGATCCTGGCTCAGCGCACGCAGGAGGGGGCGACTACTATCATTGGTGGAGGCGATTCTGCTGCTGCTGTTGAGCAAGCCGGCGCCGCGACAAAGATGACCCACGTTTCAACTGGTGGTGGAGCATCACTTGAATTTTTAGAAGGGAAGATTCTGCCAGGCGTGGCCGCGCTACAGGATAAATAGTCAACAATGGGCGTTGACGCTTATCGTGTAAACATATAAGGAGATAGTATGGCAGCCACTCGTACTGCAATTATTGCGGGCAATTGGAAAATGAATTATGGGCCCCGTCAGGCGGCGGATTTCGTAAAACAGATCTTGCCCGCTCTAGCTCATGTTATTCGCACTCATCCTCATATAGTGAGCATTCTTTGTCCACCAGACATCTCGCTTCAGGTTGTACGTGACGTGTTAGATGCCCAGCCAACGAGGGGCATCGAACTGGGGGCGCAGAATCTCTACTTTGAGGAGAAGGGAGCCTACACAGGCGAGATCTCAGCAGAGATGGTGAAAGAGCTTTGTAGCGCCGTTATCCTCGGTCATTCGGAGCGCCGCACCTATTTTGCTGAGACAGATGAGCTGGTGAACAAAAAGTTGCTCGCAGCCCTGAAGCACCACTTACTCCCTATCGTATGTGTAGGTGAGACCCTCCAGCAGTACGAGTCTGGTCAGACATCCCAGATCATTGAACAACAGGTCCGCCATAGTCTGGCAAACCTGCAGCCAGAGCAGGCAGGTCAGATCGTGATTGCCTACGAACCACTCTGGGCTATTGGGAGCGGCAAAGCTGCTACTGTAGATGATGCAGTGAAGGTTATTCGCCAGATCCGCCAGATCTATAGCAGCCAATATGGCTCCTCAGCAGCCCAGGCCATTCGCATCCTCTATGGAGGCAGCGTCACAGCCGACAATATTGCGGCCTTTACGGCGCAAGAGGACATTGATGGAGCATTGGTAGGAGGGGCCAGCCTGAAGGCTGAATTTGTTGATCTTGTCCGTAATAGTAGCCAAAAAAAGTAACAGTAGCAGAGCCACCACTGCTACTGTCCACAGCAAGAGGCATCGTAAGAGTTGGATGCCTTCTTGCTGTATTTTATGCTCTTCACCCCTACTTACGCTATGAAGCTAGCTAACAAAAACGCTGCCAGTTAGCTCGTAGTCTTATTTTATGCCTGTAAATGAGAGGTCTAGACAATCAGATTTCTCTTTGTGCGGCAGTACAAATTATATTACTATACACTCCATGCTGATTTTCTTTTTCACGCTTCTATTTTACTACATTTTTGTGCTTTTGCGCATCGTCCCAATGACCGATGTTTTTTTATGCACTTTCACGTATGCTACTAGATGTGTCAGTCACGATGTTCTCACTCCCATCGTCCATCTCATACTGAACGAAGAAGGAGAGAAGTATGCAAAACCATCAGCAAGAACCCTCTGAATGGAAGCAACGTTTTTTGGCTCCAAAGATCCTATGGGTGCCACCTGTGTCCGCCAAACCAGGAGTCGTGTATGTTCTCAAAAGTGATCGAGAGAGCCAGCGGTATGCCTGGCATGTTGCGACTGGCAAATTTACGCTCATTACCATTGGGCCAGGGGGTCCCTATGCTACGCTCTCGCCAGATGGTCGCTATCTCTATTACTTGAGGGATCAGCAGGGAAATGAGATTGGTCATTTTGTACGCAGATCCATTGATGGAGGCGATGAGCAAGACATAACTCCTGATCTGCCACCCTACGCGACCTTTGGTCTCACGATCAGTAGTGAAGGCACCCTCATATGCTTGACGACGGCAGATAGCCAGGGATTTACAGTCTATATAATTGATATTGACTTTCAGGGAGAGCTTTCCTCCCCTCGGCTGCTCCATCGCGGCCACTATGCACTCTACAAGCCGGTTCTCGCTGCTCAGGGTGAGATAGTTGTCATGGCCACGCGCGAATACTCTCGACAACGCAACTGGAGTCTTCTTGCCTTGAAGACAGCGGATGCCAGCTATCTCGCAAACCTGCATGATGGCGCTGAGTGGAGCTATGAACCGGTTTCATTTTCCCCGCTAAATGGAGATACGAGAGTGCTTGCGAAAACCAATCGCACTGGTGACGTGAGACCCCTCCTGTGGAATCCATGCACAGGTCAACGGCAAGAGCTCTTGCTGAGCGAACTAGCAGGCGATGTTGAGCCACTGACCTGGTCCTATGATGGGAGGCAGATCTTGCTGTGTCATGTGCATCAAGCCATCCAGCACCTCTATGTATACTCCCTTACTACACACCAACTTCGTCGGCTTCAGCATCCTGGTGGAACCTTTAATATGGCCTATCCTACACTACAGCAGACCTTTGTCACACAGTGGACGGATGCCCAGCACCCTCCACAGCTTCTCGCGATCAGCGAGAATGGGGACATGTGGCAAACCATCCTGGCTGGAGAAAAGATAGAGGCTCCTTGTCGTCCCTGGAAATCGGTCACGTTTGCTTCATCAGATGGTCAACAGATACAAGGCTGGCTGAGCACCCCTGAAGCTACCGGGCCTTTTCCTGTCATCATTGAGCTGCATGGAGGCCCTGATGTGGTCGTTACAGAACATTTTTCTCCGACCAGTCAGTTCTGGACTGACCACGGTTTTGCCTATCTCACTATCAACTATCGAGGATCGACTACTTTTGGAAAGGCTTTTGAGGAGCAGATCACGGGCAATGTCGGACACTGGGAAGTTGAGGATATCGTTGCTGCTCGCAACTGGCTAGTGGCAGAGAACATTGCTTATCCTGACCAGATCTTCTTAACCGGTTGGTCTTATGGAGGATATCTGACCTTGTTGGCATTAGGAACCTATCCCGATCTATGGGCTGGAGGTATGGCTTGTGCAGCCATCGCTGATTGGGCTCTTGCCTATGAGGAAACAAGCCCATCGCTGAAGAGTGGTCGAGCCATGCGTTTTGGCGGAACGCCACAGGAAAATCCAGAAGCATATGTGCGTAGTGCTCCTCTGACCTATGCAGAACAGGTCAATGCCCCAATTCTGATTGTTCAAGGGAGGCATGACACTCGTACTCCACCAGGCTCGATTGAGCACTACGAGGCTAAAATGAGAGCGCTTGGCAAGTCTATCAAAGTCATCTGGTTTGATGGAGGACACTACAGCTTGCGTGCAGACATCAAGCGTTTCATGGCGCATCAGGAAGTTTTGTTTGATTTTGCACAGAGAATTATCGCAGGAGAGGTTTTGTTGTGAAAAACGAACCCGAGAAAACAGGTTTATTACTTTCCTCGTGGTGGTTTGGGCTCTTCGGCAGGCAGAGGAAAACCTCCACATGCTCTTATGCCATGGATCTGTCCAACATGTAACATCCCATGTCCTATATTTTGATTGAAGGCATCTATCGTATGCTGTCGCTCATCCCAGGGAAGGGAGATCGTTTGTTCTAAAACATGCGATGGAAGATGCTCAATGAGCGTCTCTATCTGGGTTCGCATGGCTTGCAGAAGATTGAGGAGCCCTTCTTTTGTGGTGGGTGTAGCAACACGAGGGGCCATTGTTCGCCACATGCCACACACGCAACAGCAAGCACTGGCCTGTATGCATGAAGCGCAACTTCTCGGATAGTACGTTCATCAATGAGAGGGGCTCTGTAGGCTAACTGTTCATCAGATAAGTCAACGAGCACATTCACAAGATTGTGGTAAAGGTAGGAGTGAAAAGAAGTCAGTTGGTTTTTTCTGTCCATAGAGCACAAGCTTTCTTTTCTCTAAAAGTTTCCATTACATCGCTTTTTTTATCGAAGCACTTGAAAAAAATACAGTTCAGGTAAGGTTTTAGCTTACTTATCTGCCATGTCAAGCGCATTTTCTATTTGACTGGTGGGTTGAAGTTGCTGATGGATAAAAGCGAGCTTGTCAGGGTTCAGCACTGTTTGCAGATTCTGGATCTGGTCATCCTGTATATCGAGCTGTAATACCCACTCCAGATACTCTCCATTCCAGCCCACGAGCGACGCAGACCCGTTGACTTCTTCAATACATATCGTCAGACCTACGGGCAACAGGCGCTGGAGACCCAGGAAGAAGCGCGCAACAGCCTCACGACCAGAGATCGGGCGTGTAACTGTACGAACCTTGCCCCCACCATCCGCCCAGGCTGTGGCATCGCTGGCTAAGAGCTCGGTTAGCGCAGAAAGGTTTCCAGATTGACAGGCATGAAGAAAGCTCTCCAGCATCTCGCGCTGTTTTCCTGCCGAAGTTGGAAAGCGCTGCTGCCGAGCCGCCAGACGCTCTTTGGCACGATGGAAGATCTGACGACAGGCAGCCGGAGTCCTGTCAACAATTTCGGAGATCTCCTGAAAGGGGAAGTCAAAAACCTCGTGCAGCAGAAAGATTGCCCGTTCTGGCGCTGTCAGAGTCTCCAACAAGACCAGAAAAGCGTATGAGAGTGATTCTTTTTGCTCTATCTGTTCCTGAGGGTGTACAACACCATCTACGGTAAGGACCGGCTCAGGAAGCCAGATGCCAATGTACTGTTCGCGCTCAACATGGGCTGAGTTGAGGTAGTTGAGACAGAGTCGTGTTGCAATCGTGGTAAGAAAAGATTTGAGGGAGCGGATTTCATGGGGAGGTGTATCCTGGGAGCGCAGATAGGTCTCCTGGACAATATCTTCTGCCTCGCTAGCGCTACCAGTCATGCGATAAGCTATGGAGAACAATAATGGACGATATGTTTCAAATACTTCCATGGATGGTTTCCCGTACTCCCTTTCTAGCTGTTATTATAGCACCTCTCTCCCCTTTCCTGGCTCATAGCCTCTTCTATAAAAGCTAGAACACTCTGTAGGTTGAGTGAAGGGTCAACTGTTGGCAAAGGTTGAGCAGTGAACACAGATAGCCTTGCTACAGGAGCCTGTCACATTTTGACCTCTTCATCTGTCCTCTATACGGAGGTTGAAGGGAGCAGGAAAGAGAAAAAGTAGAGCATAAAAAAAGGATGACACGATATGAATATCTTTATTACCGGGGCTACTGGTGTACTTGGTCGACCAGTTGTACAGAGCCTGGTTGCCGCTGGTCATACTGTGCGAGCACTGAGCCGCTCAGAGCACAATGCAGCAACCATTCGTAGCCTGGGAGCAAAACCAGTATCAGCCGACCTGTTTGATGCTACGGAACTAAAACAGATTCTCGTTGGAAGCAATGCTGTAGTACATCTGGCAACGAAAATTCCGCCCACAGCGAAGATAGGGAGGCGTACAGCCTGGCTAGAGAACGACCATCTTCGTCGTGATGGCACGCGCAATCTGGTCGAAGCTGCACGAGCCATCGACAGTATAGAGACGTTTATCTACCCGGGTTATAGTTTTGTCTATCCCGATAGTTCCGACAACTGGATTGATGCCAGTACCACCCCTACACACTCATCGGCTATCTTGCAATCAACGCTCGATGCAGAGGAAGCAGTGGCACAATTCGCAGCTGAAGGCCATCGAGGGCTCTCTCTACGCATGGGATCCTTCTATGGTCCTGAAACACCAGATCCTCTAACCTATGCACGCAGAGGCATTGCAGTCTTTCCGGGGCGTAGTGAAGCCTACCTGCCACAGATCTGGGTACAGGACGCGGCCAGCGCCATCGTCACAGCCCTGACGGAGCCAATACCATCGGGCATCTATGACGTAGTCGATGACGAACCGCTCACACGAGGAGAACTCATAACCGTAATGGCGCAAGCAGTTGGGCGTAAACACCTGCTACATCCCCCAACGCCAGTCATGCGAATGCTAACAGGCGTTGTATACGATGTCATGACTCGCAGTCTGCGCATCTCTAATCGACGCTTCAAAGAGGCAAGCAGTTGGCAACCAGAAATACCTGATGCCCGTATAGGCTGGACGAAGCTCGCACAAACAAATTAACATTAGAAGAACCGTTGAGTATCACCCATAGTAGCCATAAGAGTGGAACAAGACGGAGTCACCGCGGCCATTACCCATCATCCCCAAGAAATGATAGATTACCCATCCTTCATGCCACAAATACCTGATAACCAGCGATTTATCGTCCAAGAAGGTATGGCCCATCATTCATGATGGCCGCGGACCATTTCACCCATCACCCATCACTCCCCCAAGAACAGAGGACATAGACCATTACAATAACCGCTGGCCCCACACAACCAGCAAGCGTCAGCCCTTAATTAAAACGCGATGCTTGTCCGTCGCATCCTCATCAGACAGAACCGGCTCATCCGCAGGAGAGGCGATTGCCTGAGCCTTCAGCCCATACAGCTCATTCTTGAGATCAGCCAGAACGATACCCATCGCCCCTAAGATAAAGAAAGAGATCAGATGAGCATCCAGGAAATAATACTGAAACAAGAAAGCTACATAGCCCCAGAGAGACGCAAGGATAACAAGGGCAGGCACATAAAATCGTTTGGGATAGTAAAACGCATATATCACACTAAAGACATCGGCCATATAAAAATATCTATCATGCATCTTTGGTAAAAAATAGGGGATAATCAATGTAAACAGAAACGAGATGTGAATAAGTAACTGCGGATGAATCTCTCTTCGCCTTGAAATGACCACAAGCGTCAAGAGAACAATCAGCCCCATCGTAAAAGGAATCGCTGCATGAACGATAAGCAAGGCCGCATCAGACTGAGCAGTCCAGGTAGCAGGTAACCATTGATAGAGATTGGCGGCATTCCAGGTCAATGCCAGATCATAATTCTGTGATTGTCTTGCATAAATAGTCAGAAGATCCATCAGGCCACGTCCAGCCAGGAGAGCAGGAATAAGGCTTACAAAATAGATAACTGGCATTACAACAAGCGTCTTCCAGCTTAATTGGCGGCGACAAAATAATACTAATAGTAGCGGGAAAAAGAAGATAGCCTGTAATTTAAACGCTATGGCCATCCCTAACCAGAGCCCGGCACGAATTGGCCTGCGCCTGATCAGCGCATACGCTCCAGCCAGCACACAAGTAGTATAGATGCTATCGCACTGCCCCCACATTGCACTATTAAGAAGAACCGTGGGCACAAATAACATAACGCAAGCAGCAATAGCAGGGAGCATCCCCCGTTCGTATTTTACACGTACAATTAAATAGGTATAAAACGCCAGAAGGAGATCAAAAATAGTGGAAAGTGACTTAACAGCAGCGATCTCATGCTTTGGAAAAAACGTCGTCAGAGCCAGTAGATAGAGATATGGAACATTATAATCAGAGTAGCTATCTCTCAAAGAAAGAAACTTCCCATGGGCCAGAATATATTTGTACCAGGGATCAACATAATAGGTAAAATCAATCGAAATAAATGGAAATAATTGCTTACGCATGTAGAGAGAGATGGCAACGAGTACGCATATCATTGCATACTCATAAAATTTATCTCCGATTCTTACACCTATCTGCCTTTTGAGTGAATCAAGCATCTTACACAGCTTTCTCTTTAGCTTTATAGATAAAATGGTTATCTGGCCCAGATTTCATCTCTGATCTAACATTAAATAAAGCATGCAACGAAAAAATCCAAATGTTAGTATAGCTTAATAAATTTGTATGTGTAAACAGAGAGGTGAATTTTCTCCTATACTCTCCCCTATCGATAGAGACGAAATACACCGATGCTCAACCCCCAAAGGTTAGTTCTGCAGCACTCTGATGGATCTGTTACTCAAGAAAGCCCTCCCCAGCTTCTCCATATTTATACACATGTTGATAAGTTATCCACATTCTCAGAATTAAGTACTATTCACGAAAGTTATCCACATTTTTATGTGGATAATTATGTTGATAACTTTTTTGTAAACTCCAGACAAGATAGAGATTGATCTTACTCCCTGGTTCAGGGGCTGCAAACCACCCTGAATGGGTTCAAAGAGCGTAGGGTGGACCGCCTGCCATTTCCACCATCCCAAATAATAGTGGGTATCCTCCAGAAGGTCTGAGCCATCTCTCAACAGCGCACACAACAGATCGATAGACAGTAATAAAGTTATCATTGGCAATAAAAAGCCTGCAGCAGAGAACGATGAGATCGCGATCGATGTGGAAAAGTTATCCACACTGATCGTGATCTCATAACAAAAGCGCCCGGGGGACTTATGCAAACTTAATGCATAATCCGGGCGCTTTCATAATGAATAAACTGCAGCAATATAACGGCTGGGCTATGACCTTGACACGTACTTACATCAACCACTATAGCCACGATGCCCCTCTCCCACTGCTTCATCGTCCTGGTTTTGGGGTCAACAGAATCTTCCGCGGTGGGACTAGTCGAGATAATCTTTTAGTTTGCGGCTGCGGCTGGGATGACGTAATTTACGCAGAGCCTTGGCCTCAATCTGACGAATACGTTCGCGCGTCACATGAAACTCTTTACCGACCTCTTCAAGCGTGCGGCTACGACCATCATCAAGTCCGAAGCGCAGCTGTAGGACCTTACGTTCCCGCTCCGTCAGACTATCCAGCACATCTTCAACCTGCTCTTTCAGCAATTGATGGCTAGCAGCTTCAGCAGGGGCCAGAGCCGTCTGATCTTCCAGAAAATCGCCAAGATGACTATCATCTTCCTCACCAATTGGAGTCTCAAGGCTCACTGGTTCCTGGCTGACCTTAATAATCTCCCGAACCTTTTCAGCGCTGATCTCCATCTGCTCGGCAATCTCCTCAGACGTAGGTTCGCGTCCAAGATCCTGCAATAAGCGACGGCTGATGCGAATCAAGCGATTAATAGTCTCTACCATATGAACAGGAATACGAATAGTACGAGCCTGGTCAGCAATCGCGCGCGTAATCGCCTGTCGGATCCACCAGGTAGCATAGGTACTAAACTTATACCCTTTAGTATAGTCAAACTTTTCGACCGCTCTGATAAGACCGATATTCCCCTCCTGGATGAGATCCAGTAGATTCATACCGCGCCCAATGTACTTCTTGGCCACGCTTACCACAAGGCGAAGGTTAGCCTCTGTTAGACGGCGCTGAGCCTCTTCACCATCGAGAATTAAACGACGTGTGGGAGGAACTTTCAGCCGCTCGGCACGTAAACGTTCGGCCTTTCCTCGCTCCATAATCTGAGCCAGTCGAACTTCCTCTTCCGCACTGAGCAATTGAACGCGCCCAATCTCACGGAGATACATTCGCACAGGATCATCCAGGCTACTTTCGAGATCAGCAACCACAATCCCTAAGCCGTCCTGTAAGTCATCCCACTTAGGTAATAGCTCAGCACCAGCCTCCGCAACATCTTCAGGACCGGGCTCCCAATCAGCTGGTGGCTCTTTTGTTGGATCCAGGGCATCCATAGGCTCTTCGTCCTGCAGTTTAAAGAGGTCAAATTCCTCAGTGCCCTCTGAAGGAGACAGCAGTCCCCCGCTCGTGGTCGCTGGAGCTTGATGACCAACGGCGTCAATATTAAAGACAGCATCCGTATCATTCAACATAGACTCATCAAAAGTATCTAGAAAAACATCACTCAATGGCCCCGTTGTTGTGACGTTTCCATTCTCATTCTGTACTCGGTCCATTACATCTTGATCCCGATTCACCATTCTGGCATCCCCCTTCAGAAAACAGGCCTATTAAGAATAAAACGGAAGATGAGGACAAAATCCTGCTCTCTGATCCGATTAGGTAAAAATGATTCTGTTAAATCGCCGCCTCCGATCACTGTGATCCCGGCGTCAAGTGCCCGGCATCTACGTACTTCTCTGGTCTATTTAACCCTGAAGACGTATCGCCGTGTTAATCGTGAGCAACTGGCGCTGGATCTCCGGCACGCGTTGCCGAAGTTGCCTGGCCGCCATAAGATCGCCCGCATCGGTAGCTTCTTGTATAAGAAATTTAAGTTCTGTATTTAGTTGTAACAGTCGCATGCGCTTAAGTCGGCCAGCACATTGCGTAGCTTCTTTTACCAATGCACTTCCATCTTGCGCAGACCTCGATTCAACGCACTTGAGGGCCCTGGCTACTGTAGACGACAGAGCAGAAGGCACAAACTGATCAATGGGTTGATGAGAGGGGGAAGCATCACGTTGATACACAGAGTTGAGAATATGGTACAACTCCCGCGTGTCTGTCCCAGCGAAGTCACTATCGGTAATTATACCACAAACATAGGGGCTCAACCCCGGATTTTGTAAGAGTAGCCCAATTAGGTAGTCCTCCCATTTTAGCCTATCGCCACTACTTCTGTCAAGCCCGGTTCGAGATGCTACGTTTTTTGCTCTTCCTTCCTCTTCTTCCACTATAACAGTATCAGCAAGCCCAACACCCTCCCGCGCACTTTGTGATCGGTGTACTTCGGGTGCAATCAACCCTTTCCCCGAAAAATCTGCGTTTATCGCGGGCGTCTTCTGATTTCGCAAGACCCGTTGTAGCTCAGTATATAAACTCTGCTCATCAATCTTGATGAGATTAGCCAGTTTACGAATGTACGCATCACGTTTAATGCGGTCACTGATCGTTCCAATCACAGGTAATAAACGTTTCGCAGCCTCGGTTTTCCCCGCTGGCTCACGCAGGTTGAGCTCAGCCGTCTTGACTACAAAGTAATAATCGACGAGAGGCAAAGGATGAGATACAGCGTACAGCCAGGCCGAAAAATCTCGCCTGATGACTTCATCTGGATCTTCTCCGGCTGGAAGCTGTAACACATTAATCTCTGCATCTACCTGCTCTTCCAGGCGGATAATACCGCGTGGAGAGGCCTCTTGCTTGCCAAACTTCCCTGTCTTTTCGCTCTTCCAGGGCTGCCCTTTGCTCGCACGTGCCTCGCCAGTGCTCGATGCAAGAGGGACAGGGACCATCGTACGATCAAACGAGCGTAGAGCCTCTTGAATCCCATGCTCAGTGGCTGCGCTTCCAGCTGCATCAGGGTCAAGAGCGAGTGTAACCTGCCTGGTTAGTTTTTTTAATTGAAGAATATGTTTCTCCGTAATAGCACTACCAATACAGGCTACAGTCTGCTTTGTTCCATACTGATGTGCAATGATGGCATCAACATAGCCTTCAACGATAATTACCTGTCCCATCTGTTTGATGGCATCCCTGGCCGCATCAATGGCATAGAGGACAGTATTTTTTTCAAAGAGCAGAGTCTGTGGCGAATTAAGATACTTTGGCTTCCCATCGCCCAAAGCGCGTCCGCCAAAGCCGATAATCCTTCCACGTGAATCACGAATAGGAAAGATCAATCGATGACGAAAGTAGTCATAGATTCCTGCTCCCGATCCCTCAAATGATGTCTCTCGCTCTCGGGCCAGCCCCCCCTGTACAATCTCACGCTCGCTATAGCCCTGGGAGAGAAGATAACGCGAGAGTCCATCCCATTGCTCGCTGGCATAGCCTAACCCAAACCCTATGACCGAATCGGTAGAGATTCCTCGGCTCTGGACATAATTTCTGGCTTGCTCGCCTTCTTTCGAGCGGAGCAACATCTGATGGAACCAGAGGAACGCCTCTTCATTCAGCTTTCGAAGGCGTTCACGAGCCACACCCACCTGGCGATCTTCTTCGCTGGGAGCGGGACCAAAGGCGTCCGCAGAGACACCAGCCTTCTCTGCCAGATAGGCTAATGCTTCATGGAAGTCCAACCCCTGCTGTTTTTGCACAAAGGAAAAGACATCTCCACCTTCATTACACCCAAAACAGTGCCAGGTCTGTGATTCTCGAAAGACGTAGAACGAAGGCGTGCGTTCATTGTGAAATGGGCATAACCCCTTGAGCGAACGTCCAGATTTCTGGAGTGTTACCACCAGACCTATCTCGTCCACCAGGTCTATTTTTGTTTTAATTGTCTCAATAACAGATGTCATGCCCTGCCCTGCCTTCAATAACGCAGCCCTGATGTTGTTCACGATGAATTAGTCTATCTCACACCATATAACGAGCCACCGCATCGAAAGTCGCACCAGGATGCTCAAACAGAGAAAATTTCTACGAGTGATATACCTATTGTACTACTTGTAACCACAGGAGAATGGGAATAGTAGGAGATCTGGGCCTTTCGGGCTTTGCTCCGATGCGCTTCGCTTCTTATCTCACTCCAATATTGACACTAACGTTTCTGCTTACGTAGAAGAGACAGTCGACTATTATCATCCCATCATGCTCATCGCTATCTGGTTTTTCGGTGCACAATCTACCTGGCTCTTTACTAACTTACGCGGTGTTTTATTGGTGCAATAGCATAACTACGATCGCTTTTTGTATTGATACATATGATTGTACAACATGCGAACCAGGGATTGCTCTTTTTGTAACGACTATCCCTCAGAAAACGTCACAATTCTCAGATTTTTTTTTCAGCAGATTGAGTTATCCACTTATCCACAGCCCCTATTTACTATTAAGATATATATATATTAAAAAAAAAATATAAGATAGCAGTAGTAGGGGCTGTGGATAAGTGGATAACTCCGGTCACGCTTGCTTTCCATCTTGGTGAGACTCATCGACTGGATCCACACTACAGGCGGCTTCATGGGCTTTCTCTTTTCTTTTTCATAGAAGCGTCCAGGCAGTCTCAGACCTGTGGACAGACGGTGGATAAAGTGGGGATAAGTTATCCACTTATGCCCCATTTATGAAAATTTGTTCACAAATGGGGCAACGTTATCCACCGTCTGTCCACATACTATCCACATTGTATCCACATACTATCCACCGTCTATCCCCATATTATTGTAAATGTGGATAAGTTTTCCACATTGGATGTGGATGAAAAAAGATGGTGAGGCAAAAATACACAAGAAATCTGAGTTTTTGAATAAAAATTCATAGAACTTGCCGTCTCGGCTACATTTTTGGCTGGAAACGTCTTTTTATTGGGTAAGTACCCGTTGGAATATTTGCATATTCATCTCCAACGTTTCTTAATTTAGTGCCCGCTTTGTGGATAATGTGGAAAACTTATCCACATTATTTGTGGATAATAGACCGCTATGTATGTTGTGATATTGCTAGCTATACAGCTTTGTGGACAAAGTGGAAAACTTATCCACAGGATATGTGGATAACTATGATTTTTCACGGAAACCTCACGATATTCTCTTCTTTCAATGAATTTTCACGAGAACCTCACGAGAACCTCACGAAAATCTCACGATATTTTATAGCTGGTAATATGGCTGGCTATTATTTCTACAAATAGTTGCATGATTTTGGCGGTCATGTGGATAGTGTGGAAAACTTATCCACAGGCGCTGTGGATAAAGTGGGATTTTGTAAACATGACATGAGTGCACTCATGTCATTGCAATATTGCAGTAATATTACAATGTGGATAGTGTGGATAAGTTTTCCACATTGTCTGTGGATAAGGCGATCTTATAATGGCGCATTTCTCTGTTTCAATGGAAAATGCTGTATAGCTGGCAATATCACAATAGTCATTAATGTCAATCTAACACAAAAATGTGGATAGTGTGGAAAACTTATCCACAGCACCTGTGGATAAGTCTTGATTATGGCAAGATGATATGAGTGCACTCATATCAAGTAATATAGCAGCTATATTACTTTGTAAAGTTTTGC
This sequence comes from Tengunoibacter tsumagoiensis, assembly GCF_003967535.1. Classification (GTDB taxonomy): domain Bacteria; phylum Chloroflexota; class Ktedonobacteria; order Ktedonobacterales; family Ktedonobacteraceae; genus Tengunoibacter; species Tengunoibacter tsumagoiensis. Next base: position 735,962 of record NZ_BIFR01000001.1, read on the forward strand.
GGAAATTTACGCACCAGGCAAGGGGCTCTTGAGAATTCATATTAAAATTGTATAAAGACCCCTGCAAGGTGAGTATCTCGTCATGGAACCCGCTATTTTCTGACAAAATATTCATCTTTATATTCATCTTAAAAGGAGTATGTCGGGTCGGTGTGATAAGGGCTGTACAGATCTGAGGGATCGATGACGTGATGCCCGTTTATGATGGCTCCCCGGTTTCCCCATGCTCTCTCCTCTGATGCAAAAAATAAGTTATCCACACACTGTGTGGATAACTTGCTAAAAATGTGTAGAACCTGACCTTCCTACTACTCTATTCGCGATTTTCGCCTGAGTCTGTGGCTATGGCGTTCTTCTCTCACTTGTACTTAATTTGTACTTGGATTGTACTTAAAAAGGTGTAGTTCTGGTTGCCAGCGGGTTCTTAATAAGAGTATGCTCTCTCACTATTATAAGTACGCAATCTGTTGAGCGTGCTATAAACACGGAGTAGCTCGCCAATGCTAGCTATTGATATCTGGTTACTCTTGTTGGTCGTTGATGATGGTGTCTCTCCTTCGAAGATTCCTTTACTCATGTTCAGGAGCCCATGAGCGAAACATTCCTGAAGGGGTTTATATCCTTTGCGCCAGATTGTTTCTTCTAATGCAAGATTCTGAGATCCTGAGGGATGGAGGCTAAGCTGACTGTCGATATATGCTCCAATCAACCATGACCAGATGCTTCCCTGGTGCAGCGCTTTCTGTTGTCCATCGCTGCCTGTTTCCCAATGTGGCTGGTAGCATGGATCGGTAGGTGCCAGTGTGCGTAGACCGTAAGGTGTGATGAGGTAGCGGTTCACGCAATCGATAACGCTCTGCCTGCGTTCAAGCTCTAAGAGAGGATGCCGCAAGGAGAAGGCAAATAATTGATTGGGGCGCAGGCCTGGATCATCTCCCTGAGGACCATCAATGACATCGTAGAGATAACCCTCTTTAGCGTACCAGAAGCGTTGCTGGAAGCTCTTTTTACATCTCTGTAGCTGTAGCTGATAATGTTTGGGATGAGTATGCATATGGCCTCTCTGCCGTAAACATTGTGACCATTCATACATTAAGGATAGCGCATGATACCAGAGCGCGTTGACTTCGACGGCTTTTCCGCTCCGTGGCGTCACGGGCTGGCGCTCCTGGTTCGCTCTATAAGCATTCATCCAGGTAAGTGCAACCCCGGGTCGATGAGCCACCAGGAGACCATCTGCTGGATCGATACTGATTCCATCCGAGCTTCCTTGAAGATAACACTGTATACATTCTTGCAAATAAGGAAACATCTCCTCCAGAAAGTCGTCATCTTGAGTGGCTTGAAGATAGAAATCCAGAGCATAGAAATACCAGAGGGCAATATCAACGTTCTGGTAATCTTTCTCTGTTAACGGATGTTCCCTATCTGGTAACCGTTCAGGTAGAAGCCCTCGCAAAAAGTAGTGTGCATAGAAGCGCAGGAGGAGCCTGGCCTCTATAGTGCGTCTGCCAACGAGTAGTAAGCCAGGTAGAGCAATCAGCGCTTCGCGAGTCTGTATCTCTCTACTATAATATGTCGTTAATAGCTGAATAGGCGGTTGATGGGGGAGCTGGGCTCGTGGACTTGTGATAGCGCTTGTATGTTTATGTTCACTAAGGGCATCATACACAAAGAAATGGTCGGCGGCCTCTAATAATGCATACAGATAATCTCGATCATTCATATGAAGGCTATCTGGATGATTTGGGGGGTGCGCATTTGCGGTCAACGGGCAAAGCTGCTGTTCAATCTCATCATCTGGTAATAATTGTTGCTGGTATTCCTCTCTCTCTTGAGCTGAAAGCTGAATATAATCAGACTGATAGAGGGCCGAATTGAGCTTTTCGCTGCTCACAACGATTGTTAAAGGCGTCTCATCACCGATATGAAGGGTGGCTCGCATAACTCCAGGAAGATAGAGATCCTCCTGCGCGGGCTGATCGTATACTGCGTCTTGTCTATGAAGGACATGCCAGTACCAGACTCCCGTGGGAATAAAGGTGGCCTGACTTTGTGTCTGTCCAATGATTAATAAATGAAAAGGCTGTGCGTCTTTATGCGCTGTAATTGTGCACCCCGCGCTTCCGGCGGGTAGATGCCCTCCTCTATCAAATCTCTGATGTGTTTGTACCTGAAATTGTTGATCAGAATGCCCATATTGAAGCTGGTCATAGGGTCGATAGGCGGTAAAGGGGAGGAGAGTGAGCTCGATTGAGCCTGGAGTATTCGATGTCAGTCTGGTTGAATTGGCTGTGTGAGCAAGATCCGCACTGAGTGCGCCAGTAAGGCCGCTCCTTCGTTTTCCTGAATCTTCTGTCCTGGTCGTCCTGAGAACACGATATTGAATATAGGTTGTGTTGCAGCCTCGCTCCATCCAGATGCGCTTCTCCAGAAGAATGCCATCGCATCCACCCAGATGATAGAGAAAGATAGGAAGACCATTCTCCAGCCGGAACGACTCAAGGTGCACAAAACCGGCTGGACTGAGCGCACCATTCTGATACTCATTTGTTCCCAGATAATAGGTACGTTGATCAAAAAATACCTCTTCATCCAGTTTGGCCAGTAAAAGTTGTGGCCGCGTGGCTTGCGCCCACTTTGCTACCAGCAATCCATGGTGTTTCCGGGTGAGTACACCTGCAACTGTCCCTGCTGCATATCCTCCCAGACCATTTGTGACAAGCCATTCACGCGTGATGGTCTCGTTGAGATCGCAGCAGAGGCTGCGATCAAAGGTGATGGTCATGTTTAGATCCTCCATGCCTCATTACACTGCATACTAAATATGTACTACAATTGGACAGTGTTGTTGAGTTGAGTTGGGATGTTCTATGCTATTCATAGTGTATCACACGAACAAGCTGGAACCGTAGCGGTCGCTCTCGATCTGTTTATGCTTTTATACAAAGCTGGTAAGCGTTTTTACCGCATGAAGTATTTCGTCGTGTTGACAAAAAATCCGTGAGACAAAACCTTTACACAACGTAATAAAAAGAAGAGAGAATTTACCTATGAGTCCTTTTTTTGGATATTAGGTAATAATCTAGCGTACAATGTAATTGCTTGCTTATACCAACGTAAGAGATAAAGGGGAAATGGCAGTTTATGCTTAGAATATCCCATAAAATAAGACTCAACAAGCTATCTTGCTGGCTGGTTTTGTGTAGTATGATCTGCCTCCTATGTGTGTCTTGTGCTGGTTATAGCGGTGCATCACGCACATTTAAGCAGGCACCCTCTCCTACATCACAGTCAACCCTGCCAGCAGAACAAGTGATTACAGTTGGCACCTACGCGCAATATCCGCCACAAGAGTTTATTGATCCTAAAACCAATCAACCAGTTGGTTTTGATATTGATATCATGAATGCATTGGCTCTGCGTGCGCATCTGAAGCTGCATATTGTCACAAGTTCGTTTGCGACGCTCCTTGATAGTCTTGTCAATGGGCAATTAGATATTGTTATCTCTGCTGTCAGTATTACACCAGAACGGCAGCAGAAAGTACATTTTCTGCCATATTTTCATGGTGGCGAGTCCCTTCTAGTGACGAAAGGCAATCCAGATCATATTAACAGCTTAGCGGATCTGTGTGGTCATACGGTGGGTGTGAAAGAGGCAAGTTTTGAGCAGAGCGATTTAGAGGTTGCGAATACTGACTGCCAGAACGCTGGTAAGCCTGGTATAGTCATTACATCTGTTCCAAAGCAGCATGATGTGCTACAACTTATTCTCTCTAATCATGTTTCTGCCACATACCAGGATGCTCCGATCACGGACTATGCGATTAAACAGAACAGTGCGAAGGTCGAGCGGGCTGGTATCCTGGTGGATGATAATCTCGAAGGGATTGCCCTGAGAAAAGAGGCTAACGATCTCTATTATACCCTTCAGCATGCCCTGGAACAGATGAAAGCTGATGGCAGTTATCATGCTCTGATTAAAAAATGGGGATTAACAAGCGGCGATATTCTCGCTAATCCCTGATGGATTGTCTGGATCGCATCTTAGTCTTAGTGCCCCCCTGCAATAAGGCTATAGAGCTTTGGCTCTGCTTGCGCCTGTGTAGAGATGGAACAGACATGTTGAGGCAAGGTAAAATGCGGTTTTATTTTGAGTAGATGAATAAAACCGTCTAAAACCTTAGGATCAAAATGCGTACCAACACTTTTCAGCAGCCGTTCCTGAGCCTCCCTACTTGTCAATGGTGCTTTATAGGGACGCTGCGAAGTCAGAACGTCATAGACATCGGCCACCGAGAGAATACGTGCACTGAGTGGGATCTCTTCGCCTTTTAAACCAACCGGGTAGCCATTGCCATTCCAGGCCTCATGATGGTAGAGGACTGTTTCGACATAAAAGGGTGGGACATCGCACCCAATCAAGATGCGAGCCCCTACGACAGGATGACGCTCCATCATTCTGCGCTCTTCTGAGGATAGAGCAGCCGATTTATTGAGAATATCGTTGCGAATCCATGTTTTTCCTAGATCATGAACCATAGCTGCGAGGGCAAGATTGCGTGCCTCGCGCCGTGTCCACCCGAGATAGCGTGCTAAACGTTGAGCATATACTGCTACCCGGCGTGAATGTTCATAAGTAACAATATCGCGTTCTTGAATACTCTGTGCTAATGAGAGAAGGACTTTGCGTGTCTCATGCTCCTTCTCTAATTGGGTTAGATATTTTACTCCCACCACTCTGCGCTCCCACTTCACTAATAATGGTCGTTACATCAATGGTCTCTGATAAAGAAGACGTTCGGGGAGGCTATCTCTCTTCCGAACTGCCCAAAATGGCTATCTGGATAGCTTCTCTATCTCTTCCTTTATTCCCCAAATAGTCCCTCTAACTATCCTGATTCGTTTTTAATCCTCCTCTTTTGTGATAGACTCAGCTTGAGAAAAGAGTAATTACCATCATGTAAAAGTACGTTTTAAAGCGCGTTTTAAAGTACGTTTTAAAGTGTATTTAAAAGTACGTTTGCAAAACGACGGAAGTGGTCACGATGGGAGATGACACAGTGAACAAGGATTTGGAAACAGATTTGGCCAGTCGGCAAGGGGAGCGTCAGGAAGGCGTTATTACTCTTGTTTTGACTGCCGACAACCATCTTGGATGCGCGGGATTTGGTCAACATCCTCGCAAACGTGAGGAGCGACAACAACGTCTACGCCAAGCCTTTCAGCAGGCCACTAATTTTGCGATTATGCAAGGCGTGGATCTGTTCATTCAGGCTGGCGATCTGTTTGATACGGCTACTCCCGATGAGCGCGATCGTAGTTTTGTCGCCGAACGCCTGGCTCAATTGAAGCAGGCTGGCATTCATACTCTGGCTCTGGGGGGCGTTCATGATACGCCTGCTCCTCTTGTAGGTGAGACGGCTCCTGCACCTCAGATGAGCTATGCTCAGCTTGGAGCCCTGCATTATTTTCCTCCGGTTCCGGCACAGGAGTCTGCCGAACTGGAGCCTGTTATGATCGATGTTCGTGGGACACGCGTCGGCTTTTGTGGCCGGGGGGTCCTCCCTGGTCAGCAAGGCGATCCCCTGCTACCGCTACGTGTCAGTAGCGAGATTGAGCGGGCTGATCTTGCCTTATTGCTCTTGCATGCTCCCATTGAGGGCCTTACGAGTGAAAGCTCTTTGCTCGATAGTCGTGCTGTGGTAAGCCAGAGTAGTATTGCCCGTCAGGAGATCTTTCGCTATGTCCTGGCCGGTTATACCCATAGCTATCAACAGCTTCAGCTAGGTCAGACCGATGTAATTGTGGCAGGAGCGACTCAGCAGGTCGATTTTCAGCCACAGAGTAGCGAGCCTGGCTTTGTGTTCCTGGGACTTACTGCGGAAGGGATTCGCTGGTGTACTCATGTTCGCGTGGAGAGCCTGACGCTCAATAGTCTGCTGATTCAGACGCGTGAGCTCTGGTCTGCTGCTACTACCTCCACTCCAACGGAGCTTATTCTTGAGCGGATGCGCCCGTTCTGTCATTCAGATGCGATGCTACAGATTCGCCTTGAAGGAGAGCTCACACGCAGTGATTATCATCGCCTGGATCTCAATCAGATCCGTCGTTATGGTGAGGAACACTGCTTTGCGCTGGCGATTGATGATAGTGCCCTCTCTTTGCTTCCCGAACAGGATGCAAGCTCAGTTGAGACGGGAGAGCGCTTCTCTCCTCGCGAAGAACTGATTGCTCTGGCAGAAGAATGGATTGCTGCGACTTCTGATGTGCAAGAAAAGCAGGCATTGACCCATACAAAAGAAGAATTATTGCTGGCCATGGATGAGATGAAACGGAAGCGCTGAATGGAGTAGTGTCGCATGATAATCCTTAAGCATTTAACGATCGAACGGTTCCGGTTGCTGCGGGCTATGAATCTGCACTTTCCGCAGCGCGGGAGCATTTTAATTCAAGGCCCCAATGAGGCTGGAAAATCTGCTCTGATTGAAAGCCTCTATTTTGCTCTCTACGGCGAGCCTCTGCTAAATTCACGTGGCAAACGTCCATTGGATGATCTGATCCTCTATGGAGCCAGTACTGCTAATGTCACACTAACGCTCTCTGTCGGTGCAACCGAACTGGTCATTGCGCGAACACTGGAGCGTGGTCGCGGCCAGTCCATTGTTCTCCAGATCCATCGCCTTGGTCTGCCTGATGAAGAGCCGATGACTGATCTATCAGCGGCCAATGAACGTATTATTGCCGAGCTAGGGTATATGGATGGAGATGCTCTGCGCAATACCTGCTTTATTGAGCAGAAAGGCCTGAATCGTTTAGAGACAATTAGCGGAGCCCGGCGTGAGCAGACCGCTCGCCATCTGCTGGGCCTGGATAAGTTGCTGCAATTGGCTGAACGTTTTCAGGTGAGCGAAGATGATGAGCTGCAACTACATCGCGCTCAGGAGTATCTTCAACTGGCCGAGATTCAGCAGCGTATCCCCCAATTACAGACACAGTTAGAGACAATTGAGACTGCGTTAGATGCGGTTCAGGTCTCCGATTATCTCGATGTGATTCAACAGCAAGAAACCGAGATCGCCGAACTGGAGCAGGCCCTTGAGCAGATCTATCAACGACGGCAGGATCTGAAGAGTAAACAGAGCCGGGTGGCCCAGTTGAAGAGGGCCGATGCGACTCTGGCTGAGATTATTGCCTCGTATGATGAGATTGCCGAGGCGCGGCGCGAGATCCCTGAATTGGAGCGACAACTGTCCGATCTCGAGCGCCGTGAGCGCGAGGAGTTGCCAGGTCTGGAGAAGCGCGTTAGTGAACTGGTCGAATTAACCCGCTCGTTTGAAACCCTCCAGCGTATGTCAAATGATCTATTATCTGCCGTGGATGGTATCAAAGAGCAGGAACAGGATGTGCGTCAGTATCAGGAGCTTCAGCAGGATATGCGCCTCCTGGAAGAGCAGATCTCGCAAGCCCGCTTGCGCCTGAATAAGACGCAACAGTCCTGGCAAGAGCTGGATGAGAAGCGTCGCACTGGTCGCCCCTACCTGGAAGATCGCTTACAACGTCTGCAAACTCTGGCCGAGCGCCTTCAGGTATTGGGCCAGCTAGAGAAGAGCTATTCGCAGCGTCTCACTAAACGCGAAGCCGCTGCGGAGAATCGAGAACAGTCTCAGAAGGTCCTGCATCATCTTTTCGATGCTGAGCAGGAGCTAGAGGAGGCTGAACGTGAAGCGAAACAGATTCAGCGTCAGGCTGATACGTTGGAGAAGCGTTGGAAGCAGCTCAATCTACGTAAATTGTTTGAGGAATGGCAACGCCAGAAAGCTCTTGCTCAGAGCCTCGCACAGGCTGAAGAACAGGTGCGCACCGCCCACCAACAACAGTCCAGGTTTAACTCGGCCTTTATGGAATCTAAAGCGAAGACGCGCAACTATACCTTTGCTATGGCTGGCTGTGTGGCCGGTGCGATCTTTCTGCTGATTCTGGCCTTCTCGACCCTGGGGACTCTCCCCATTCTGGCCGTTCTCTTTTTTATTGCCTTGCTGGCCCTGCTGATTTTAGCTGGTTACCTGTACAGTGTTAGCTACCGTAAAGCTATTGCTGAGGGAGAAGCTGCGAATAAGCTTCTACAAGAAGCGACCAGCCGCCTGGGTATGAGTGTGGCTGCTCGTGCAAATGCTGCCCGCATGGCTGGCAACAATGAAGCGCTTTATAAGGTAGAGAACGAGATTCGTTCCTCGGGAGAAAATGTTCCGGCGACTCTTGAAGAGGCTCAAAAGTTTATCGAACAGGCGCGCGACCAGAGCGATGCTGGCGACTTACAAAAGAAGTTGCAGGAGCGCAGGCAGGCAGCTCAATTTGCCCGCGACCAGGTTGCGGCTGCTCTAGAGAAGGTGACCGGTTTTCGTCAAGAGCGCGCATCGTTGGAAGAGCTAAGCCGCAAAGAGCAATGGGACAACCTGGAAGAGCGGCTTCAGGAGGAGCAAGGGGCTGCAGAGCGTCTACAACAGGAGATTACTTTGCTGGCTGGTCAAGAGAATCTGCCGCTTCCCAGCATCAGCGCTCGTATCCAGGCAAGTCCTGTACAGAGCCGCGATCCTTATTCCTCCGGCGTCTTTCCTCCACTGACAGTGGAAGATGTCTCTGGCGTTCCGGAATTGGAGACGCTGGTAGCGAGCACGATTAAAGCGACTGAGCACGAACTTGTCTCTCTGGATGGGAAGCTGGATGTAGTCACAGATCTGGTCTCACAGATCAAATCTCAACAAGATTTTCTCGATACGCTTTTAGTACGACAGAATGGCCTCGAGGAGCGCAATGAGCGCTATAAGGCTAATAATCCCGAAGAGCTACTGCAACAGGCTCGCGAGCAGCAAGTTGCACTACGCAGCGCCTTGCAGTCCCTTCAGGATTCTCTCCGTCTACGTGTCAGGACATTGGGCGTTGCCTTTGGGCAGGCTGCGATTGGCAATGCTGAAATTGCCGCTCGTAAACAACTTGAAGAGGTTCAGATTGTTCTTGGCAATCGCTTATTATTGCAGGAGCGACATGCCCATTATGGGGAAGTGCTGCGGGTACGCCAGGAATCTTTGTCCGAGTATTACAAGCAGCTTGCTAAATTTAGTAATACCCTGGGAAGTTGGGTCGTGCCTCTGAATCCTTTTGCCGAAGCTCTTGTGGCTTTGCGTACGCGCTGTCAGACCGAACTAGAAGAGGCGCATGAGGAGCAGATTGGCAAAGATCTAGAGTCTCTCCAGATGCAGGAAGAGGCCTCTCATCTCAAGATTGAGCTCTGTCGGCAAGAGATCATTACTCTTCATGAAGAGATAGATACGTTATTGGCTCAGTATAATCGTCCCAGGGCGAAGAGCTATACGCGCAAGAATCTTTCGTCGCTCTGGCCTCTGCTCAATCAACATTCTTCTGAGGATCGCGAACGTTTAGAGCAAGAGTGCTCGCAGGTAGAGAAAGAGCTCAGTGAGCATAAGAAGCAGGAGGTAGAGCGGAGCGGCAGATTGGGGACTGCTTCTCAGGAGATCGATCTAGAGGATGCGCGTGCTCGCGTTGAGCAATTGGAGCGCTCTTATCAGACGAAGAAACGCGGCAATCTCATGGTCAAAGCGGTAGACGAGCGACTGCTACGCAAGTTGCAACCACGTACCGAACGGTATATGCAACAGATTCTCCCTGCTCTGACTGCTGGTCGTTATCACGATGTGCATCTCTCTACGGACGATGAGGAGAATACTATCAGCGGGGGGCCATTCCAGATTCAGGTCTGGGATCCAACTGCTGGAGAATATATGCCCACATCGGCGCTCTCAGGCGGTGCGGCTGATCAGCTCTCTCTGGCTTTGCGCCTGGCTTTTGCGGTTGCCGCTCTGCCACGCGAGTTAAGTGCTGCTCCCGGCTTCATTCTTCTCGACGAGCCTCTGAGCTCTTTCGATCGTGGTCGTGCTCAGGCCCTGGTGAACGTTGTCACAGGCGAACTCTTAAGCCAGCATTTTGAGCAGATTATTCTGGTCTCTCATAGCAGCGCCTTTGATCCAGCTATGTTCCCTTACCATCTCTATATGGATAATGGCCTCATGATTGAAAGCAACCTGCCTGTTGTCCCAGGTATGCTAGCTGATCCTCTTCTCGACGACTTTGACGATGAAGAGGAAGAAGTGGGCGCGACCCAGATCGTTCGCGCAATCGTTACACGTCCATCGTAACACCACGTCTGTCATGAATGATGGGCAGGGATTTTACCAGGGCTTTCCATTTCTGGGTTAGTCCTCTGACGGCCACAGAGGCCCTCGCATCGGGAAGAGTGCGAAGAAGAGGAACAATACTACATCAGGTCATTTCTCGGGCGCGACTGCGGTCTGGCCCCTGTCTGGGGGGACAATGAATTGAGAAGGGTCAGGGATCAATTCATTGAGGCTGATGACAGGGGCCAGACCGCAGTCGCGCCCGCTGAGCGTCCCTCTCCCCCTCTCTCCCCCTTCCTGGCTTCTGCCTCTTCTGTGAGAAATGGAAAGCCCTGGGATTTTACGAGGCAACTTGAATCCACCCAGGACCATTGCTATACTGTACAGAAAAAAGGATAGTTAGCAACATGCCTGAACATATTTCGGCTGAGGCCCTGGAAGAGATGAAAAACTACTATCGGGCCCGGGCCCATGAATATGATGAATGGTTCTATCGACAGGGGCGGTATGATCGTGGCGCAGAGGCAAATGCACGTTGGTTTGCAGAAGTCGAGCAGGTCTTTACTCAGCTAGCGGAGCTTCATCTGACAGGTGATATTCTGGAGCTAGCACCTGGAACTGGCATCTGGACGGAACACCTCTTGAAAACAGCCACAACAATTACAGCAGTAGATGCCTCATCTGAGATGATCGAACTGAATCGTGCCAAAATTGCAGACCCTCGCATTTCTTATATCCAGAATGATCTATTCACCTGGCAGCCTGAGCGTACCTATGCTGCAGTTGTCTTTGGCTTCTGGATCTCACATGTCCCCCTGGAGCGATTGGATGCATTTCTTCTGAGCGTGCGAGGGATGCTGGACCCGGGCGGCAAGATCTTTTTTGTCGATGGTCGGCGCGAGATTACCAGCACAGCAATCAATCATCAGCTGCCCCTGCCAGATAATCAAGTTATGACCCGCATCCTTAATGATGGCAGCGCATTTCAGATCATCAAAAACTTCTATGATCCAACTGAGCTAACACACCGCTTCCAGCGCCTGGGCTTTGACATGACCGTCAGAGAGACCGAGAAGTACTTCCTCTATGGATATGGAAGCCTCCTTTGAGATAGAACATAGCTTTTCTGAACTGCTTCTGTCATCTTCATGGAAACCTGGCATAGTTATGGAAGCAATGAGTGTGCGATAAAGTAACCAACGACAAAAAAGAGAATGAAAAGCACTAACCCGATCAATAACAGGAGTGGCAGATTGATGCGGCGGGCTGGTAGCTCTGGTGCAGCATAGGCTGCTGGCCTGGCTGCTGCTAACTTCATTGAAATATTATCGGCGGCAGTCGTTCCAGCATCTCTCTCCTGCTGCATAGCGGCCAGGCGAGCCCGTGTATCATTATAGGTCGCCTCGCTCAGATTGCGATCGCGTAACGCCCCTGATGTGGCATGTTTGCTGGAAGCGCTAAACTCATCGATCTTGTAGGCTGGTGCTGGAGCGATCGTAACTGGTGGGGGTGGTGGCTCTAATTGATCGAGAATGACCTTAAGTTCTGCTTGAAGGAGATCTGCGGTGGTGATATGTTGGGGATGTTGGCGAATAGCTGTACGAGCAATGACATCACAAAGTTCAGCGGGCACATTGCGTTGGAAGCGCAAGCGTCCATCCGCTGGCGGTTCAACAACTGTCGCATCGGATGAGCGGCCAGCGAGGAGTTGATACATCAGCAGCCCAACGGCGCGTACATCATCATCCTTGCGACCATCGCTCATCTGGCCAAGTGGAATCTCAGGATCCGAAATAATACTATTGTTGCCTCCGACGATGCTCCAGTTTGAGAAATAGTACATATCGGTTGAGAGCGCAAAGTTATTGACCCGGATCTGCCCCGAGCGATCGCGCAGGATCGATGCAGGGGTCAGATCGCCATGGCAGACTTTGCGTGGACTTGTGGTTGCATAGAGCAAGGCCTGACAGATTTGCATGCCCAGATCAGCCACATAATAAGGTGTAAGATGAGACTGTAAGAGGGTTTCAAAGGTATCCCCTTCGACATACTCCTGCACCACATACAAAACGTCGGGTTCTACAATCAGATCATAGAGCCCGATGATGTTTGGATGTGAAAATTGTGCAGTGGCACGAATGGCGGCCCGATAAACAGGAATCTGCTCAGCCGGAACTACCTTGATTGCAACTGCACGCTGCAATACCTGATCAACGCCCTGGTAAACAGAGCTGGCACTTCCCTGCTGTATCAGGCGTTGTAGCAGGTAGCGCTTATTGATGACCCGGCCTGTTTCCACTATAAGCCTCTCAAGATTCTGCACTTATATGTCCTGTAGCGCTAAGGTAATCGCGCCAACGAGATTTGCCTCGTTACCGAGGTGACCCTGAACAATACGTAATGACTGGCTTGCCGCTGGGAGACAAAGCTCCTGAATGCGTTGCCGTAAGGGTTCGATCAGCAGGTCGCCCGCCTGTGCCACCGGCCCCCCCAGAATAATCATGCTGGGATTGATAAGCTGCACAATATTTGCTAGCGCCCCACCAAGATAGGTATGAACTTGCTGTACAACCTGTTGCGCGATCTTATCGCCCTCTGCGCCCAACTGAAATACTTGTTCAGCCGTTAAGTTTTCGGGCTGTCCGCGCGTGATGCGCTCAATTGCCGCCAGACTCTCCGGATATTCCTGAGCCAGATTGCGCATTGAATGGATGATAGAGCGAGCGGATGCGATAGCTTCAAGGTGCCCCGCGCCACCACAACTGCACTCCGGGCCATTCTCCTTGACCAGGGTATGCCCGATCTCACCAGCTGTGCCGCTGGCACCATGGAAGATGCGTCCATTTACAATCAATCCACCACCGATGCCACGCCCCAATCCTATATACAGAACGACCCGTTCTCCCTGGCCTGCTCCATGCAAAACTTCGCCCAATCCTGCGGCATTGGCATTATTATCAATAATACAGGGGACGTCCAACTTTTCTGCAAAGTAGTCCTGCAATGGGAAGTTATTCCACTGTTGAGCATGATAGAGGGTTCTTACAATCCCCTGTGTCGCTTCAACCAATCCACCAACCGCAATTCCTATCCTGAGCAGTCGCCCTTTGGGGAGCCGTTCGGGCTGGGTAGCTTCGGCGATCATCTCGTTGAGCAAGGAGAGTACGGTCTCAGTATCGGGTACATACTCCAATGGACGGCGCAGCTGATAAAGGACCTGACCATTGAGATCTGCCAGTGCCACCGATTGGCGGGCACCACTGCTGCTAATCTCTATCCCCAGCACATAGCCCTGGGTCGCCAGTAATCTACCAGTGTTTCTTTGTAGGCCAGGCTGCCCTGGATAGTCAGTGTTGATGTTCCCTAAATTAGGCTGAGTAGACACGCTGTTCTCCCTTTTCCGTTTCACTATTGTCTCCGTTCAGATGCTAGCTTCTGACCAGGAATAGCCGGGCTAGTTATCTGATCGTATTATCCGGATTGAGCCATACGGGACAACGGGTTTAGTATATCATACAGAACCAGTAACGCAAAGTTCGCTAGGATGCCTGTCCCACTTTATGCCGAAAAATGGTCTCATCTAAGAGACTTGCAGCTCTACAGATGAATTTACGCTCCCTTTTTTTGGAGTACAAGGCCGATAAACTCTGCTTTCGTCTCGATCTTCTCCAGTTCTTCCATCGCTTGCTTTGTCTCTGCCGAGAGATGCCAGTAGTTGGGTGTCATCATGACAACCTGCCGAATCTCTTCGCTCTGTAGCGTTAGTGGATAGCTGATCTGTTCGCTCTTTACCAGCGCAAAATGTGCGGCAAATTGCGCCAGCACGTTCGCCTGTTTATTCTCTTCGATGGTGAGAAGATGCAGGCGCTCACGTAGTTGGAGCAGGTGCTCTGGACCAGGAATGATGATGAGCAGTAAGCCATTCACCTCTAAGATGCGCGTATATTCACTGACGTTGCGAGGAGCAAAAATGTTCAAGATGACTTGAAGCGAGCCATCCGACAGATTGAGGCGCTCTTTAAGATTCGCCACCAGAAAGAAGTCGCTGGTATACCGTTTTGCCGCCAACCTGATCGCTTCTTTAGAGATATCAATGCCCAGACCCTGCACCGTCTGGCCCCTCTGTTCGGCTAGAAAGGCGTGCAGCCGACCTAGATAATAGCCCTCGCCGCAACCTGCATCCAGGATAGTGATGGGCTGAGAGCCATCTGAAGTCAGGTATTGAATGACAAGCTGATTGATCAGATCTGAGAGGGGCTGATAGAAGCCATGTTCAAAGAAGGTGCGGCGGGCCTGGACCATTTCACGTGTGTCGCCTGGTTGTTTCTTGTGCAGAAGATTCACATAGCCTTCTTTAGCGAGGTCAAAGTTGTGGGCCTTCTCACAGACGAGTGCGCGCTCCTGACGTTGGAGGGGCTGTTGACAGATCGGACAGAGTAGTAGCTCTAGCATGCGTTATTTTCATCTCTTTGGTATGTTTTTTTCGCGTGTTTCTCCGCGTGTTTTTTCGCATATTTTTTCGCGTATTTTAAGGTAGGAAAGGCAGATATGGAAGATATCTTCATAGTGCTATCACCAGTATAGCATTAATCTGTCTCATACCATTAATGAGGGCAAAAGATCAGCAGCCATCATGAACACATAGATAGAATATCTATGGTAGCTTCTACGAGATTCATTCATTGTTGAGCCAAACGGCCTCTGGAGCCCTGTTTTTGTTTGACTTTCACACCATCTCTATGCTACGATATTCAATGAGGAAGTGTACTTTGGACACCTGATGTCCCACGTTTTACGCGTGTATAGCTTATACTTTTAAAGAAATGAAGGGCCCGCTCATATGGGAACACTCCCCGTTCTTATTTTAGTAACTCTGGCTGTCCTCTTCGGCATCGTAGTGATGGCGGTGACTGCCATCCTGGGCCCTAAAAAGCCAACGCCGGAGAAGCTTGCCCCTTATGAATGCGGTATACAAGAGATTGAAGCGCCTCACCGGCGTTTCCCTGTAAAATATCTATTGACAGGCATGCTCTTTATCGCCTTCGACATCGAAGTTGTTTCTTTTTATCCTCTCGCTGTCCTGATGCGCCAGCTGCAAGTATTCGGATTGATCGAATTGCTTGTCTTTCTGGCTGTGCTGGCGGTTGGTTACCTCTATGTTTGGCGGAAGGGAGCATTCACATGGGAGTAAAAAATCCCTGGGAGCCTGTACAGACTTATTCAAATACCCAGACTCCTCGTTTAAGCCGTGAGTTGCCAATGCATACGAAAGATGGCGACTTTGGTATTTTTACGACCCAGGTAAGCAAGTTGCTGGGTTGGGGTCGAAGCTCCTCACTGTGGCCTGCTCTCTTTGGTCTGGCCTGTTGTGCCATTGAGATGATGTCTACCAGTGGTGATCGTTGGGATCTCTCCCGCTTTGGTGCCGAAGTCTATCGTGCTTCACCGCGCCAGGCTGATCTCATGATTGTGGCTGGCCGTTGCTCGACAAAGATGGCCCCGGTACTACGACAGATCTATGACCAGATGCCTGAGCCTAAATGGGTGATCTCAATGGGAGCCTGTGCCTCCTGTGGTGGCGTCTTCAACAACTATGCTATTGTCCAGGGCGTCGACAAAATCGTTCCAGTCGATGTGTATATTCCCGGTTGTCCTCCCACTCCGGATATGTTGCTTTATGGCTTCAATGAGCTTCAGCGTAAGATTCGCGAAGGGATACCTAATCCACCCGATCCACTGAAGGCCAGCGGTCTCAAATTAGCTGGACCGGTCAGCGACGAAGCATAAACAAAGAGCAGAGTCCGTTTTTGTGGGGGCACCTTCAGGGGTGCCCTTTGTGCCATTTTAAAGACGTGAACTGGTTGCAAGGGCGATTTCGAGCTATGTAACCTCCCAGTCTTCGCTCTTGCTCGTAGCATCCAACAATGAGGTCGGTGTGCTACCCGAAATCACATAAAGGAATGTAGAAAGAGTTATGGTCATAACAGCAGCATCGACGGTCGAAGCCGTACGGAATAAGTTTCCACAGGCGATCGTTGAAGCAGTCGAGTTTCGCGGCGAACAGACCCTTGTCCTCGAGCCTTCCGCTCTCTCCGAGGTCTGCTCATATCTTAAAGAGTCGCTCCAATATACTGTTCTGGAGACGTTGACCGCAGTTGACTGGCCTGAACGGACGCCACGGTTTGATGTGGTCTATCAGCTCCTTTCTATCCCTCATCAGTCGTTTGTACGCTTGAAGGTCCGCGTTGGGCAGCGGCGCGAAGAGCATCCAGCGGTCCCCAGCGTAACAAGCATCTGGCCGGGGGCTAACTGGTATGAGCGAGAGGTCTTTGATCTGTTCGGCATTACGTTTACGGGCCATCCTGATCTCCGCCGCTTGTTAATGCCTGCCGATTGGACGACCCATCCCTTGCGCAAGGATTATCCTCTCTCGGGTTTTGATCTACCCGAACCTCACTGGGGCGGCCAGGTTCCCTACACGGACGACCCCGGTGTGGAGAGTCAGTATTATCAGCAGACGTTACGTACAGCCGGCGGTCGCGAGCTCAATGAGAGCCGCAGCGCCGTCAATCTCGAGCAAGAGCCCGGTACACTCGCAACACCAGCCAGCGAGAGCGCCGTTCAAGCGCCCCCCTCGTCTAATGGCAAGCGAGGCAAGAAAAAGGATAAAGCATGAAACAGCCAGAAGTTCAGAATCGCTTTACCTTCGAGGAGAATCAGCAGCTGGTCGATGGTGTCCGCTCCGATACCATGACGATCAATATGGGCCCACAACATCCAAGCACCCATGGCGTGCTTCGTCTCTTGCTGACGATCGAGGGTGAGACGGTGCTCAAAGCTGTCCCTGATATCGGTTTCCTCCATACTGGTATTGAGAAGACCGCCGAAGCGAAGACCTATCATCAGGCCCTGGTCCTGACCGACCGCATGGATTATCTGACACCGCTCAATAATAATCTGGCCTATTCGCTGGCGGTTGAGCGCCTGTTGGGAATCGATGATCAGATCAATAAGAAGATCCAGTATACCCGTGTGCTCCTGGCTGAACTGCAACGTATCGCCAGCCATCTGGTCTGGTTGGGGACGAGCGGGCTCGATCTGGGCGCGATGAGTATGTTTCTCTATTGTTTCCGCGAGCGCGAGATGATCCTGGATATCTTTGAGCATATCTCTGGCGTTCGGATGATGACCAGTTATATCTGCCCCGGCGGGCTCCAGGCCGATCTCCCTCCAGGCTTTGAGGCGAAGGTTCGTGCCTTTACGAAAGAGTTCCCAGCTCGCCTGCAAGAATATCATGATCTCCTGACCAACAATCAGCTCTGGCTGGAGCGCACGAAAGGGGTAAGCGTCCTATCAAAGGAGACGGCCTTTGCCTATGGGGCCACCGGTCCCGTCCTGCGCGGTAGTGGGGTGGTCTGGGATACCCGTAAGATCTACCCTTATTCCAGCTATGAGGATTTCGACTTCGATATTCCGGTTGGCTCCAATGGCGATGTCTATGATCGCTATCTGGTCCGCATGCTGGAGATGGAAGAGAGTCTGAAGATTATCAATCAGGCATTGGAAGGGCTCCCCACGGGACCCCATCGCGTAAATGATCCCAAACTGACGCCTCCGCCCAAATGGCAGATTACTGGCAGCATGGAGGCATTGATTCACCACTTCAAGCTGTTTACGGAGGGCTATCGCGCTCCTAAGGGCGAGGTGTTTGTGCGGACGGAGTCGCCAAAGGGCGAGCTGGCCTTCTACATTGTGAGCGATGGGAGCGCTAAACCCTATCGTATGCATGTTCGCGGCGCATCCTTCGCAAATTTGCAGGTTCTGCCTCGCATGATCGAGGGTGGCTTCCTCTCCGATGTGGTTGCTGGCATTGGTAGCATTGATATCGTGTTAGGAGAGGTTGACCGATGATTTCTGAAGAAGCAAAACAGCGTATTCGCGATATTGCGGCTCGCTATCCAGCTCCTCGTTCGGCTCTACTCCCCGCTCTGCATATTGTGCAGGCCGAGGAGAGCTATGTCACTGCTGAGGGAATACGAACCGTAGCCGAGCTGCTCAATCTGACTCCCGCTGATGTCGAGAGCGTCTCGACATTCTACACTATGTACTACCAGCAGCCTCACGGTGAGAAGGTCATTAAGGTCTGCAATAGCATCTCGTGCTATCTGCGCGGCTGCGATTCACTCATCGGACACCTGGAGCAGCGCCTGGGCGTGAAGCGCGGGGAGACGACCCCCGATGGTAAGTATACGCTGATGACGGCTGAATGTCTTGCGTCCTGTAGCACTGCACCTGTCTTGCAGGTGAACGATGAATTCGTTGAGAATGTCTCTCTGGAGAAGGCCGACGCGTTGATTGATGAGCTGGATCGCGAATTAAGCAATACGCCCACTACTGCCAGATCAGAGGTACGCCGCTAACGGCTATGACGTTTCTGAATGCCCTACAAAGGAATTATACATATGCCAGAATTATTTGTAACAAAGGATATGGATGTCCCTGGTATAGATGCGCTGGATGTTTATCGTCAACATGGTGGCTATGTGGCGCTGGCAAAGGCTCTGAATGACTATCAGCCTGATACTCTGGTAGAGGCGATGAAGCAGTCGGGTCTGCGTGGTCGCGGCGGCGCTGGCTTTCCTACTGGCCTTAAATGGAGCTTCCTGGCCAAGAACGATAAACCTCGTTATCTCTGCTGCAATTGTGATGAGAGCGAGCCCGGTACCTGTAAAGATCGCCAGTTGATGGAGAAGATTCCCCATCGCCTGGTTGAAGGCGTGATTATTACGAGCTATGCCTGCAATGTACATACTGCCTTTATCTATGTGCGCGGCGAATTGGCCTATGCTGCCAGCCAGGTCGAGAAGGCTGTGGAAGAGGCTTATGCTGCTGGCCTGATTGGTCAGAATATTCTAGGGTCCAACTATAGTCTGGATGTGATTGTCCATCGTGGTGCTGGCGCGTATATCTGCGGCGAAGAGAGTGCTTTGATGGAGTCTCTCGAGGGTCGCCGTGGCTATCCACGCTTGAAGCCGCCTTTTCCTGCTGCGGTTGGCGTCTATGGTGGCCCCACTGTCATTAATAACTGCGAGACGCTCTGTACTATTCCCCCGATGCTGGAGCAGGGGATAGATCGCTTTACGAGCTATGGGACTGAGAAGAGCAAAGGGACGCGCATCTATTGTCTGAGCGGCCATGTCAAAAATCCTGGTATCTATGAGGCCCCGCTTGGTATCCCTATGCGGACATTGATCTATGATCCTCAGTTTGGCAATGGCATCCTGGGCGATAAAAAAGTAAAGGCGATTATCCCTGGAGGTTCTTCAACGCCCATTCTCACCGCTGATAAGCTGGATACGCCTATGGCCTTTGAGGAGATCGCTGCTGCTGGCTCTATGCTCGGTTCTGCCGGAGTGATTGTTCTGGATGAGGATACTTCGATCCCGGCGGCGGTGGCGCGTATGTCCGAGTTCTATCGCGATGAGTCCTGCGGCAAGTGCACTCCCTGCCGCGAAGGGACGTTCTGGTTAACGGAGATCCTTGAGCGCCTGGTCCATGGTCATGGCAAGGCTCGCGATCTGGATCTGTTGCTGGATATCTGCGATAACCTGAGTGGAAAGTCTTTCTGCCCCCTGGGGGATGCCGCGACCAGCTGTGTGGTCAGCAGCGTGAAGTTGTTCCGCGCTGAGTATGAGGCTCTGGTGCCAGGCTACGATTCGGCCCAGTCTCGCACGCTCAATGTGTTACCACAGGCGGCTGCACGCTAGAACAGAGGAAGTTGAAATGCCAGAAGAGAAAAAAGACGAACTTGTCCATCTGACAATTGATGATATCCCTGTTGCGGTGCCGCCGGGTACGCTGGTCTGGGCTGCGGCTAAAGAGGCTGGAATTGAGATTCCGGTCTACTGCTATCATCCTAAGATGGACCCCCTGGGTGCCTGTCGCATGTGTTTTGTGGAGATTGAGAAGATGCCCAAGCCTCCACAGACCTCCTGTACGACGCCTGTGGCCGAAGGCATGGTTGTGCATACGAAGAATGAGAAAGTTCGGAAGGCCCGTAAGGGGACTCTGGAATTTCTGTTGATCAATCACCCGCTGGATTGCCCGATCTGCGATAAGGCTGGTGAGTGCGATCTCCAGGATTTTACGCTGCGCCATGGCCCCGGCAATACACGCTTTGATCTTAAAAAGCGCCATTATCAAAAGCCTATCCCGATCAGCGAGGATGTTCGGTTGGATCGTGAGCGCTGTATTCTCTGCCAGCGTTGTACACGTTTTAGCTCGGATATCTCGATGGATAATGGACTGGTGATGATCTCACGCGGCTATCGCATGGAGGTCGGCACAAATCCTGGTCAGGCCTTTGATTCCAACTTCTCGGGCAATACCGTCGAGATCTGCCCGGTGGGTGCTCTAACGGCCTCAAGCTATCGTTTTAAGGCGCGTCCCTGGGAACTGAAGCATACACCTGGTATCTGCAATAATTGTAGCGTTGGCTGCAATGCGCGCATCGATTCGCGCGTGGACAAGATCATGCGCCTGATGTCCCGTAACAACAACGAAATCGATGATGGCTGGCTGTGTAATCGCGGTCGCTGGGAGTTCGACTTTGTGAATAGCCCCAATCGCCTGCGCACTCCTCTTGTCCGCCGCAATGGTCAACTGGTTCCTACATCCTGGACTGAGGCTCTGACCTATATTGCTAGCCGCCTGAAAGAGATCACGGCTCAGCATGGAGCCCAGGCAGTGGCTGGTATCGGTTCAACCCGCACCACTAACGAGGAAGCCTATCTGTTCCAGAAGCTACTGCGCCAGGTCGTTGGTACAGCCAATATCGATCACCATCATGGCCGGTTCGCTGGAGCTCGCGATCGCCTGACCGGCAAGCCCTGGATGATGACCAGTAGCATCGAAGAGATCGAGAAGGCATCGCATATCGTCCTGATCGCCTCCGATCCCTATCAGCGCCAGCCTATCTTGAATCTGCGCATCAAAAAGGCGCTGAAGAAAGGGGCGAAGATCTATGTCATCAATGCTGAGGCCACCGAACTGGATCGGCTCTCCACTCTCAAGCTGACCATTCCAGCTCAGGGTGCAGGTGGGGTCGCGAAGATCTTACTCAAGCAGGCGGTACAGAATCAGTCCTTAAATCTCAGCGGTTACGAGGACGTACGCAGCACCATTCAGCGTGAAGAGCAGATCATTCGGGCCGCCGAGGATCTCTTTGGAGCCCGGCTCACCAATCAACTGGCCGCACTCTCCGATGAGATTGCCGGGGCTCGTGGAGCTATCATTCTGTATGATGAGATGGCAACCCTGGAGCCCGGCTGTGAAGATTTAGCCGCAGACCTGCAAGCGCTGGCCGTTATTACCAATCAGATTGGCCGCCCTGGAGCAGGCGTTGGACCGCTCTTCGAGGATGCCAACTCACTTGGAGCCCGCGATATGGGAGTGCTTCCCGATGCCCTGCCAGGCTATCAAGTTAGCGATCAGATCGGACTGAGCTATGACGAGATTCTGAGCAGCTCACAGATCAAGGCGCTCTACGTCATGGGAGCCAATCCTGCCCGTCATCGGGCCCTGCCCACCGGCTTAGAGCTACTGATCGTGCAGGATATTCTGCTCAACGAGACAGCTCAGCAGGCCGATGTCGTGCTGCCAGCCGTCACCTTTGCTGAAAAAGAAGGCACAATGACCAACGTCGATCACCATGTGCAGGCCATTCGTCCCGCCCTTCGTCCACTGCCCGGAGCTCAGGCTGATTGGGAGATCCTCGTCTCCCTCGCCAACTATCTGGGTCAGGACTGGAGCTATGATAGCCCACGCGAGATCCTGCTGGAGATTGCCGAGAGCAACCCCTTCTATACTGGTCTCACCTGGGAGGATCTGGCCGAACAGAGTGTGCGCACACAAGAGCAGGAGGTAGCTCGTGCTTGAGTTCTTAAATAATCCGATTGTTGCAGCCGTCATCAAAAGCGCGATCCTGATCGTGATCTTGCTGACCGTCTTTGCATATATGACGCTGATCGAGCGCGTCGTCGTCGCTCGCATCCAGGGCCGTATCGGGCCCAATCGTGCGGGCCCATTGGGACTGCTGCAACCCGTTGCCGATGGTATTAAGATGGCCTTTAAAGAACAGATCGTCCCCAATCAGGCCAAAAAAGCCATCTATGTTCTGGCTCCGACCCTGTCAGTGGTCGTCGCAATCTGTGCCTTTGCCGTCGTTCCCCTGGGCAATAACTGGAGCGGCGATCCTGCGAAACCGAGCGTCTGGGACCCCTTTATCGGCGACCTGAACGTAGGTATTCTCTGGATTCTCGCCATCTCATCCCTGGCCGTCTATGGTATCGTGCTGGGCGGCTGGTCATCGGGTAACCGCTACTCGCTTCTGGGCGCTCTGCGTAGCGCGGCCCAGATGGTCTCCTATGAGACCAGTCTGGGACTGGCACTGGGTGGAACGATCATGTGGGCGGGCTCGTTGAGCATGGTCAATATCATTCACAGCCAGGTCTCCATGGGCATCTGGTATATCGTCGCACAGCCGCTGGGCTTCTTTATCTACATCATCGCTGGCGTCGCTGAGGTCAACCGCGCACCATTTGATCTCCCCGAGGCCGAACAAGAGCTCACCGCAGGCTACCTGACCGAATATAGCGGCCTGCGCTGGAGCATCTATCAGATGGCCGAGTATATCAATATGATGACAGTGAGCTCGATTGCTGCAACCTTCTTCCTGGGTGGTTGGAGCTTCTTTGGCCTGACCGATCATATTCCTGGTGTGTCGATTGTCATCTACGCCATCAAAGTTGCGTTCTTCCTCTTCTGCTTTATCTGGCTGCGCGCCACCCTGCCCCGTATCCGCTATGATCGCTTGATGCGCTTTGGCTGGGAGACCCTGCTGCCACTGGCCGTCTTAAACATTGTCATTACCGCCTTCTGTGTCGCGCTCAACTGGCCCTGGTGGGTGAGTGGGATCGCGGGCCTGGCAGTTGTGATTGGCATGTTCTTTATCCTGCGCCGTCAGAGCATTCTGCAAGGCACGCGTTATGTAGATACAAAGAACAATAAAGTCCTACCGACCTCTGTTCGCCTGGTGAAATACGAGAAACCCGTCCCGGCCATCGAGCCCAGGGACACGAGCGAGCAGACAGAGGCAGTCCAGGTCTAACGAGCGAAGATTGTGGTGTTGAACGAACTAAGGAGTTCATAATGTCTTTTGATATTATCAAAGGTATGGCAACGACCATTAAGAACGTTGGCCGGAAGCCTACAACCATCTCGTATCCAGAGGAAGAGCGCGAGCTGCCAGCTCGCTTCCGTGGTCGCCACGTCCTGCACCGTTATGAGAATGGTTTAGAGCGCTGCGTGGGCTGCTATCTCTGTGCTGGTGCCTGTCCGGCTGATGCCATCTATATTGAGGCTGAAGAGAATACTGAAGAGAAGCGCGTCTCTGCTGGCGAGCGCCATGCTCGCGTCTTTGATGTGAATATGCTGCGCTGCATCTTCTGTGGTTACTGCCAGGCAGCTTGCCCAACTGGAGCGATTACTCTGGAGCAAGAATACAAACTGGCCTCTTTCTATGCTGATGAGATGGTCTATCACAAAGAGCAGCTCCTAGAGCCAGCGGGTCAGTCGACCACCGGCTCGAACGACGTCTGGGCCGAACAGCCCCCGAGCGAAGCTGCGCAACCGGTGCCCCAGTCCAGCCAGTTGTTTGATGGCTCTCAGGCCAGCGCCGCAGCCGTAGGGCTGGGCAATCTGCCAACAGAGCGTCCCAACCTGCTGATCAACGCCGAGCAGGACGAGGATCGAAGAAAGCTGTAGTTAAAGAGGAACGAAGTCTTATGACGCCTGAAATCGTCTCGTTTTTCGTGCTGGCCGTCGCCAGCACGATTGCAGCTCTAGGTGTGATCACCTTTAAGAATGCTGTGTATAGTGCACTTAGTCTGATCATGACGCTGCTCTTTGTGGCCCTGTTCTATGCTCTCTTGCAGGCGATGTTTATTGCCATTGTCCAGGTCTTGATCTATGCAGGTGCGATCATGGTCCTCTTCCTCTTTGTGGTCACGATGCTTGCGCCCGATCAGACCAACACGCCGGATCGCCTGGGCTGGCAGAAAATTGCTGGCGGTGTTCTGGGTCTGGTCCTTGTAGGAGCGCTGAGCTATCTGATCTTTACCGGTGCCCAGGTCACTGGTCTGCATGCTTCGGCGGCGGAGAGTCTGTCGCGGGCCTCACAGAACGGTGCATTGAGCACAGAGGCCTTTGGCAATGCCCTGTTTCATGGCTACCTGTTCCCGTTTGAGGTCACGAGCCTGCTCATTATTATCGCCATTCTGGGCGCGCTGGTCTTTGGACGCCGCTCATAGACGGCGTGTGTGTCATTTCTGATGGTACAGATGGTACAGATCTGTGGAGGAAACAATGTCGTTATCAGCGTATCTGATTATGAGCGCGATCCTGTTCACCATCGGCGTCGTCGGTGTGCTGATCAGACGCAACCCGCTGATTATCTTTATGTCGATTGAATTGATGCTCAATGCCGTCAATCTTTCGTTCGTGGCTTTATCTCACTTCCTGGATTCCGCGGATGGACAGATGTTTGTCTTTTTAGTGCTAACGGTTGCCGCTGCTGAGGTTGTTGTTGGCCTGGCTCTCATCGTCTCCATCTTCCGCACCCGCCATGCTATCGATGTTGACGATATGAATATACTGCGAGGCTAGCTATGACAAATCTAAGCCTATGGGTGCTCCTGCTCCCGCTGCTCGGATTTCTAATCCTGGGCTTGACGGGCAGGTTCTTACCACGCACTGCCATTCTGACGGTTGGCTGGGGTGCCTGCGGTCTGGCCTTCCTGTTTGCTCTGGTCAACTTTTTCTCGGTTCTGGGGGCGACGGGTGCGAAGGTGAGCGATCAATCGCTCTTTACCTGGGCCGCTTCGGGCTCGCTTCAGATTAGCTTTGGTCAGTATCTGGACCCGCTTTCGGCGACGATGCTGCTGGTTGTGACTGGCGTTGGTCTGCTGATTCATATCTATTCAGCCGGCTATATGGCGGACGATGTGAGCTTCTGGCGCTTCTTTGCCTACCTGAACTTCTTTATCTTTGCAATGGTGCTGCTGGTCTCGGCCAATAGCTTCCTCTTCCTGCTGGTCGGCTGGGGGCTGGTTGGTCTGGCCTCGTTCCTGCTGATCGGTTTCTGGTATCAGCGCCGCTCGGCGATTGCTGCGGCTCAGAAGGCCTTTGTCATTAATGTGATTGGTGACTTTGGTCTGATGCTTGCGATCTTCCTGATCTTTACGACTTATGGTCATCTGGACTATGCATCGGTTCTGGGCTCGAATGGAACGATTGCGACCGGTACGGCAACTGCGATTACGCTCTTGCTCTTTGTAGCCTGTGCAGCCAAATCTGCTCAGCTTCCGCTGTACATGTGGCTGCCGGATGCAATGGAGGGCCCAACTCCCGTGAGTGCGCTGATCCATGCGGCGACGATGGTCACGGCGGGCGTCTATCTGGTAGCTCGTGCCCATCCTCTGTTTGAGCAGGCGCCAGCCGCACTCAATGTGGTGGCGGGAATCGGTGGGGCAACGGCGCTCTTTGCGGCGACGATTGCGATCTTCCAGCTCGATATCAAGCGCGTGCTGGCCTATTCGACGATCAGCCAGTTAGGCTATATGTTTATGGCTGAGGGTGTGCACAACTATACCGCTGGTATCTTCCATCTGGTCACACATGCTTTCTTTAAGGCTCTGCTCTTCCTGGGTGCTGGCGCTGTGATCCATGCGCTGGGTGGTGAGCAGGATATGCGCAAGATGGGAGGGCTCTGGGGGCGTATTCGGATTACGGCCTGGACCTTCTTGATCGCTGCACTGGCGATTAGCGGTATTCCTCCTTTCGCTGGTTTCTGGAGCAAAGACGAGATTCTGAGTGCCCTGCTGGCCCAGGCGAATGCGACCGGGAATACTGGCTTCTATCTGCTCTGGATTGCTGGTCTCTTGACGGCAGGTCTGACGGCCTTCTACATGTTCCGGCTCTTCTTTGGCATCTTCCGTGGACAGTATCGTGGCGAACCGGTTGCGACTGCTCATGATGAGGAAGATCAGATCGTAGAGGAGGCAGGAGCCGGTCATCATACCCATGCGGTGAGCTATTATGAGATCGAAGAGGTTCCACCTGTGATGTCTCTCCCTCTGATCATTCTGGCTCTCCTCTCGATTGTTGGTGGCTTTATTGGTTCCTATGCCCTCTTTGGCGCACCCAATCTTTCGCCCCTGGCAAATTTCTTGAGTCCGGTCTTTGCAGGAGTTCATACGCCCGAGGCTTCAGTCGGCGTTGAGTGGCTCTCTACAGGTCTGAGCCTGCTGCTGGCCGCTGCTGGTATCGCTGGTGCCTGGACGCTCTATGGACAGGGCTTTGTCTATAAAGAGAATAAGAGCGCTCTCTATCAACTGGTGCTCAACAAATATTATGTTGATGAGATCCTTACGGTTGTGCTGATCAAGCCATTACTGGCGCTTGGACGTGGCCTGAGCCGTTTTCTGGAGGGGAATGCGCTGGATGGTGGAAGCCGTGGGATTGCTCAGATCTTTGCAGGGATCGGTTCCGGACTGCGCAGACTCCAGACGGGCTATATGCGTAATTATGCGCTCGGTATTCTTGTGGGAGTCGTGTTGATTATCGTTTATTACGCGGTGAGGGGATAGAAGGTCATGTTTTATCTCTCTAGTCTCATCTTCCTTCCGCTGTTGGGAGGAATTGCGCTCCTCTTCTTGCCCAAAGATCGCGGGCCATTAATCCGCTGGGCAGCTCTGGGAGTCGCTGCGATTGAACTGATCCTGTCGCTTGTTCTCGCACTGCTCTATGTTGAATCCACGATCAGCATTTTTAGCTCGTCGCAGTTTCGCGAAAATATCACCTGGATCAGCTCTTTAGGCATCAACTATAGCCTGGATATCGATGGCGTGAGTCTGCTGCTGGTCGTATTGACCACCTTGTTGACCGCCATCTGTATCGCGGCCTCGTTCGGCAATGAGCGCAAGGTCAAGAATTACATGGCCTTTATGCTCCTGTTCGAGAGTGGAATGCTGGGCGTCTTCCTGTCCTCGAACCTGTTCCTGTTCTATATCTTCTGGGAAGTGATGCTGATTCCAGCCTACTTCTTGCTGGGCTCATGGGGTGGTCCGCGCCGCATCTATGCCGCCTTTAAATTCGTCATCTATACCTCGGTTGGTAGCTTCTTAATGCTGGCTGGCATCATCGCGCTGGGCTATTATCATCAGCAGGCGACCGGAAGTTATACGCTGGATATCAACGCATTGCTGACAACAGCGAAAACCCTGGACCCTACCGTCCAGATCTGGCTCTTCCTGGCCTTCGCTGCCGCCTTTGCAGTCAAAGTTCCCTTTGTCCCTTTCCATAGCTGGTTACCGGATGCCTATAGCGAGGCCCCGGCTGCCGTGACTGCCCTGCTGGCAGGAGCCATGTCCAAAACCGGAGCCTATGGCTTCCTGCGTCTCTGTATTCCTCTCTTCCCACAGGCAGCTCAGACGCTTGCTCCAGTCTTTAGCATTCTGGCACTTGTGGGTATTCTCTACTGTGCCTTGATGGCCCTGGTCCAGACCGACCTCAAGCGTCTGCTGGGATACTCGAGTATCAGCCATCTGGGCGTAGTCATGCTGGGTATGTTCTCATTTACCAGCCAGGGCGTCGAGGGTTCGGTCCTCCAGATGGTCAACCATGGTATCACCATCGCCGCTCTCTTCTTGCTGGTTGGTTATCTCGAGCAGAGAACGGGAACGCGTCGCATCAACGAATTTGGCGGACTGGCAAGCCGGGCTCCCTGGTTGGCAACGGTCA
This sequence comes from Tengunoibacter tsumagoiensis, assembly GCF_003967535.1. Lineage (GTDB taxonomy): Bacteria > Chloroflexota > Ktedonobacteria > Ktedonobacterales > Ktedonobacteraceae > Tengunoibacter > Tengunoibacter tsumagoiensis. The sequence goes on from NZ_BIFR01000001.1 coordinate 764,016, forward strand.
TGCTCATTGCCGCCCTTTCATCGTTGGGATTACCTGGTCTGAATAGCTTTGCGGGCGAGTTCATCACCTTGCTGGGTGTCTTCCGCACCAACATCGCCTATGGCGTGCTTGGAACCATCGTCGTCGTACCGGCTGCCTGGTATATGTTGCGCTTCTTCCTGACCATCATGTCGGGGCCGCGGCAGACCGAGGGAGTCGTCGGAAATAGTCTGCGCAAGGGCACCTTTAAAGATATTAGCTTCGGCGAATTCTGGACTGTTGCGCCTCTGCTGGCATTAATCTTTGTGTTTGGCGTGCTACCTGCACCATTGATCTGGGTCCTGGAACAATCGGTGCCCAATCTACTGGCCACACTGGGCAATGCATTTATTCGCTAAGCTCGGTCAATGAGTGAATGCATAGATGTACATGCTGAGTGAGCTCACTTGATTGAGCATTAGAGGCTGTTGCAATAGAGGTATTGTATTATGACATTTACATATCAAGTCCAGCCTGGGGATTGGGCGGGGGTCGCACCGCTGGTGGTGCTGGCTGTGCTGGCCCTGGTGGTTATGCTGGTCGATCTGCTCTTGCCGCACGCTGGAGCACGCTCAAAGCATACCGGTCCGGCCAACTTTGCCGTTCTGCCCATTGTGGCTCTGCTCGGTGTTGTTGGAGCGATTGTTGCCACAAGCATCCTGTTTGCGTATGGTCCACAGAAGCAGGTCTTTAATCATATGATCAGTGCTGACTCAGGCACGCTGGTCGCCTATCTGATTATCCTGAGCGCGGGCCTGCTGGGCATTCTGCTCTCGCCAGCTTATCTGAAGCGCCTGGGTGTTGTGCATCAGGGCGAATATTATGCGCTGCTGCTCTTCGCCATCCTGGGCATGATGTTGCTGGCCGGATCAACCAGCTTCCTGACCGTCTTTATTGGACTGGAGATGTTCTCTCTGGCCCTGTATATTCTCTGTAGTTTTATTGAGCAGCGCAAAGCATCGCAGGAAGCAGGTATGAAATACTTCCTGCTGAGCTCATTTGCCTCTGCGTTCCTGCTTTATGGTATTGCCTTGATCTATGCTGCAACCGGGAGTACAACCTTCAATGGTGTCTCGCAGTTTGTGACAAAGTTTGTTCAGGACAACCATACGCATTATATTGTGACTCTTACCTCCAGTCCAACACCAGTTCTGCTGCTGGTCGCGCTGGGGCTTCTCTCCGTGGGCTTTGCCTTCAAAGTCTCAGCCGTTCCATTCCAGGCCTGGACGCCCGACGTCTATCAAGGCGCACCAGCTCCAGTCACCGCCTTCATGTCGGTTGGAACCAAGGTTGCGGCACTGATCGCCTTTGTGCGCATCTTTGGTTTTGTCCTGCTGCCGATTCAGAGTGATTGGATGCCCGTCATTGAAGCGCTCTCGATTCTGACCATCATCGCCGGAAACCTGATGGCCCTGGCCCAGAGTAATATCAAGCGCATGCTGGCCTACTCCAGTATCGCTCATGGTGGCTACTTGCTCATCGGTGTAGTTGTCGGAGGAACGCAGGGAGCCACGGCCATCCTGCTTTACCTTGCCAGCTATCTCTTTATGAACATTGGAGCCTTTGGTGTCATCTCCGTCTTAGAGCGGCTGGACAACTCTGGCTATGAAGCTGACGAACTGCGTGGTCTCTGGTATCGCCGACCTGTGCTGGCGGGACTGCTGGCCTTCTTCCTGCTCTCGCTGGCTGGTTTTCCGCCAATGGCTGGCTTCTGGGGGAAATACTATATCTTCTACACCGCCCTGGTGGGAGGTCATCCCGAACTGCTGATCATTGGCATTGTCGCCAGCATCCTGGGCATCTACTATTATCTGCGTTTTACCGCGACCATGTTCATGGAACCTGGGGATGTCGTTGAGAGTGGCGAGCTCGCTCGTATCAGCGTACCGGCCCCATTGCCAACGAGAACTTCTCGCGGCACTACCAGCGCTACCGCAGTAGCCGAGAGACCAGCCGAGACTAAAGTCGTTGCAACGAATCCTGCTGGCGAAAAAGTTGTCGTTGAGACTCCGGCTGGCAAACTGGTAGGCTTTACCTGGCTGGGTCTGGGCCTGGCAGCATTGGGGACCCTGACGGCCGGGATCGTTCTTGCTCTCTGGTTCAGCAGCTTGCAACAGGCTGCACAGCTCTTGTTCAAGTAGACCCTGGTGGACCATTGCGGTCTGGCACGATCGGCAGATTGTGCCAGATGGAGATAATCTTTCATGAGGGTGGGAGCAAGGTGGAGTGGGTCACGGCGGCCATCATAAATGATGGGCCCTACCCGATTATACGATAAATCGCGTATAAAGGTGCAATTTATTGCACGAGAGGGTAGGGCCCATCATTTATGATGGCCGCGTACCACGTCAATCATTGAAAATGATGGGTTTATACGATAAATCGACGATGAGGTGTAATATATTGTATGAGGGTGGGAGCAAGGTGGAGTGGGTCACGGCGGCCATCATAAATGATGGGCCCTACCCGATTATGCGATAAATCGCTCGTAAGGTGCAATTTATTGTATGAGACCGATCCCCTGGAAGAACGGCGACTCTCATATGAAGGCGGGCCCTGCAACATTTGCGAATATATTGCAAATGTTGCAGGGCCCGCCTTCATATGACAGATCTCAGGGAACTTTCCTCGATCTCAATTTCTGCTGGAGAATGGCCGTAGCTGTTGTATGAGTGAAGGTTGAGGGCTCAGGCTCAGTTCACCATAGCATCATTGCCCATTTCCAGTTTCCCATGAAGCTATAGAGGGGTTCACCGAGCGGAATGGGAGCAGAGGAAAGAGACAAGCGGCTTTCCCTACTTTACATATGTATATGTGTTAAATGGACAATATATGATAAGACAAGTAGGGAAGGTAGCTTGTCTCCTTCCAGATCGCCAAGCTCCGCCATGCCAGCCCCACCATAGCATCATTGCCCATTGTCTGTTTTCCCATGAAGCTATGGAGGGGCTCACATGGTGGAATGGGACGAGAGGAAAGAGACAAGCGACTTTCCCTACTTTGCATTAGTTTATGCATGAAATCGAGCAAAATATCACAAGAAAAGTAGAGCGTCTCCTTCCGAATTGTGCCCTCCACCAATGATAGCCCCTCCATAGCCTATGTTCCCATTGAGCCATCCGAAGGGCAGAGTCACAAACGTGCCTTACTCAATAAGCAAACGCCAATAATGATGGTTACAACATCTTAATGTGTTAAATAGAGCTTTGTGACGATTCATCTACAGCAGTATACCTTTGGCGAGGAGATGGGGGCCTTCCGTCTGGTACAGCAGGCCGAGTATATGGATGATGTCTGGCAGGAGGCGAAGGAGGTTCAGCTCTCTCTGCGTGAGAAGGTTGAGCGAGAAACTCAGGAGCAGTGGGAAGAATTTGCGCGGGATTTCTGGGAAAGAAATGAAGAGGAGCCTGATCCAGAGCTAAAATTGACCTTCTGGGATAATGTTGGTGGCTCACCGATGGCAAAGGCTGCCCGTAGCGTCCTCTCTATTCCTGAGTGGGAGGAGCAAGAACGTGCTCGTCGTGAAGAGCGAAGACGACTGGCTAAAGAGCAGCCACTTCCTCAGGCTCCGAGACCTCCCAGAGTTCCACGCACACGTTGATAGCAATGCTATCAACCCTTCAAGTAGATGTACCACTCTGGGAAAGGGTCATCAGACCTGCAAAAGCGGGCCCTCCACCATCTTGCAATACATTGCTAGAGAGTGAAGGGCCCGCCTTCATACAGGCCGTAGCCTCAGCTTTTTTTAGTGAGAGATTGCTCTAGTAGCCAGTGTTTTCTTCAAGTTTACGGGCATTGTGCTCATCAATCTTGCGATCAATAGTCTGCTCAGCATTGCCAACCGTAGACTGTGCAGTACCACTGACCTGTTTGGCCTTACCTTTGAGCTCCATATCGGTATTGCCAGTCACCTGACCAACCTTCTCCTGCACCTTCCCCATAGCCTGCTTCATCTTACCACTGGCTGTATCTTCCTGACCCTGGGTACCGAGATCTTTATCATAATTGTTGCTCATAGTAGTTATCTCCTTTTTGATTGACATTTCCAGTAAAAGTGACTTGTAAAAACATCTCTCCCCTATAATACTCATCACCCATACAAAAAGGATACAAATAAACTCTACTATTTATTCTTATCTTCACTCGAAATGAAGAACTTTTGTAACTACTCAGGTGGACTAAAGAATTGCATTTGCTTGGCCCATCAGGTACAGTGTAGGTATGGACAAAGATCAACAGATACAGCAGAAAGATCAGCAGATTGCGCAGTTGGAAGCGGCACTGCAGCAAGCGGTCCAAACGATTGAGCAACTGCAACAACGCATCCAAGAACTGGAGCAGCGGTTGGCAAAAGACAGCCACAATAGTCATTTGCCGCCCTCTTCTGACCGTTTTGTTCGCCAACCCAAAAGTTTGCGCCCCAAAAGCGAGAAACCTTCAGGAGGACAAAAAGGGCATCCTGGCAAGCATCTGATGATGAGTGCCACTCCTGATCACATCATTGTCCATCCACCTGATCTCTGCTGGGACTGCCAGCAGGATTTGACCACCCAACCCATCCTCGCCATCACGCGTCGGCAGGTCATTGATCTTCCCACAAGCGCCGTGCAGATTTGGGAGCATCAAGCTCAGACCAAATGCTGTCCCCGTTGCCATTCTCAGACGACCGCTCCCTTTCCTGAGCAGGTCAGTGCTGCGGTGCAATACGGCTCCACCATCCAGGCCATCGCTGTCTATCTCTCGCAGGTCCAGTTGCTGCCCAATGAGCGGGTCTGTCAAGTGATGAAGGACCTCTTGGGCGTTACGATCTCGTGTGGATCGTTGCACAACTGGATGGCACGCTGTGCTCAGGCGATTGAACCAATCGAAGAGCAGATCAAAACGGCGTTGCGACGAGCAAAGGTCATGCATCAAGACGAAACCGGTTTGTATGTGGCTGGAACGAGACAGTGGATGCATGTGGCTTGTACCAAGACATTGACCTACTTTGGCGTGCATGAAAAACGAGGCCGAGAAGCCATGGATGCCATTGGAATTGTGCCTCATTTTCGTGGGATCAGTGTTCACGATGGTTGGGCTTCTTACCAGGGCTACCTGTGCCAACATGCCCTGTGCAATGTTCATCATCTGCGGGAATTGACGTTTCTGGCAGAAGAACACCAGCAGGCATGGGCGGCTGAGATGATCGATCTGCTGCTGCACATCAAAGACGCCGTGCACGATGCTCAATCGCGTGGGCACAGCGCCTTGTCGCCTCCGGTGCGTGCCGAGTTTGAAGCCCTCTATCGTGCCTGGCTTCGGCAAGCTGATCTGCTCAATCCTCAGCAACCCCACACTGGTCCAGTCAAACGAGGGAGAAAAAAGCAAAGCGTGGTGCGCCGATTGTTGACCCGACTGCGGGATCAGCAAACGTGGGTTCTTGCCTTCATGACAGACTTTGATGTTCCCTTTGATAACAGTTTGGCCGAGCGCGATATTCGAATGATGAAAGTGCAGCAAAAGGTGTCTGGCTGTTTTCGCAGCCAGGAAGGTGCCAGCGTGTTTTGCCGCATCCGCTCGTACGTTTCGACCATGACCAAACAAGGCTATGCACTTCTTCCTCTTCTGGAAATGGCTCTGGTTGATCATCCCATCTCTCCTACTTTCTAGCTTCTACCTGAGTAGTTACGAACTTTTTATATAAACTGAGCCGGGAAGCGTGCCTCATGCGCGCTTCCCGGCTTTATTTAAAGAGCAGTGCAGGTTCCTGAATGAGAGACATCTAGCCTGAAATGGAGCAAAAAAGCATTAATTCTGACTTGAGCGAGAGGCATTCTGCTCCGCGCCTAACGCCTTTGAGACTTCCATTGCAGTGCGAAAATGATGGTTTGGCAACTGATGGAGGGCCTGCATAACCTGTTCATCGGCTCCATGAGCTTCAGCCTGCTCAATCAACTCCTCTTTACGAACGGGGAACTTAATTCCCTTCAACATGCTCTCGAGATGTACTGCGTTAATTTTTGCCATTCGGGGTTTCTCCTTCTGAATAATCAACTAGACAACAGTCGCGAGATGGGTTATCTTTGTGTTCAGTAATCGATGGAGGACCAATACAGGAGTCGAATGCTCTCTGTCCGTATACACACCCTGACCCACATATTCCCTTCAACATCAACATGCTTCTATCTTGGTCCCCCAGTTTATATGTTCGACCGCTCTGCACTCTTCTGAAGAGGTACAACAAGAAGAGGTTTCCTGGAGGCTCATAATGATTGGCACTTTTATTAATTTTGCGACTGTAATGATTGGCGGGGCATTGGGCCTACTTATTGGTGGGCGACTGCCGGAGCGTATTAAAACAATCGTGGTGGCGGCGTTGGGATTAATGACGTTTGTCATAGGTATTTCTTCTGCGATCCATACTGAGAATCTTCTCATCCCTCTTCTCTCTCTGGTACTTGGCTCGATCCTTGGTGAATTGATCAATATTGATCAAGGCATCAATTGGTTGGGCGAGATCCTCAAAAAACGTTTTGATCGACCAGGCAGCCAGCAGAATTTTACACTGGCCTTTGTCTTAGCCAGCCTTCAGTTCTGTGTTGGGCCTCTAACAATTCTGGGCTCGATCAATGATGGTCTCTCAGGGGATTTCAGTCTGCTTGCCATCAAATCTGTGCTGGATGGTTTCTCTGCCATTATTTTTGCCAGCACATTTGGCATTGGAACGCTCTTTGCCGGTGCGACTATCCTCCTCTTTCAGGGCAGCCTCTCGCTTCTTGCGGGGCTGGTGAAGCCATTATTAGTGACCTTGCCGCATGTTGCAATGGGCTCTCAGCCCCGTGTGATTGAGCTCTCTGCGGTTGGGGGGGTGATTCTGGTGGGATTGGCGCTAAATATTCTCAATATTAAGCAGATTAAAGTTGCCAATATGTTGCCAGCATTAATCATAGCACCTGTATTGGTGGCATTGTTGAATGTGCTGGGTATTCCTCTAGATTTTGGCCTGGGTGGCCATTAGATCAGGACGAAAAGGGGAGCCAGTATAAGACAAAAAACAGGATCTCTAGCTTGTGAGCTAACGATCCTGTTTATTTGTTTTGTCTGCTGTAAGCGGTATTAGCTTGAGCGACGGCGTCTGCGCTGCTGAGCCTCGGACTTACGCTTGCGACGGTCCTGAGCGCTCTCATGGTAGCGGCGACGGCGAGCTTCCGAAAGGATACCAGCATTCTGTACCTTACGGTTGAAGCGTTTCAGTGCGAGTTCAAAAGAATCGCCTGGGTTTACTACAATCTCACTCATAGTGCTTACCAGCGCGATCGGCGGTCACTGCTCTGACCGGTACTTTGTGACTGGAAGCAATCGCTACAGTACACGGGACGATCTTCACGAGGCTGGAAAGGAACCTGGGCCTCATTTCCACAACCCGCACATGTCGCACTATACATTTGACGAGGGGCGCGGTCACGACCGCCATCGCGAGGAGCACGTGAGCGGTTACCTGACTGAGCTTTGTGTGCAGCGCGGCAAGAGGGACAACGGGTTGGGTTGTTTGTAAAACCACGGCTCGCGTAAAACTCCTGCTCACCCGCAGTGAACGTGAATTCCTGGTTGCAGTCGCGGCAATACAATGTCTGATCAGCAAATGCCATTAAAAACTTCTCGATTCCAGGGTCTAAAACCCCTCTAAAGACTCTTTCTGTATCGCACGGCAACAATAGATAAACTATGAACGCACTTTACAGCCTGAAGGTAGTATACCACATAGTTTCTTTGATACAAGGGGGTCTAGCCCTTTGAGGGTGCTATTCGTCATTTTGCAACGTCAACCTATAGATCTACTGAGATAAAATGTGTGAGCACAGGCGCAAGAAGGGGTTATTTTTTTTTAGTATCTAGCTGATACTGATATTTGCGGACCGCTTCTACGACCAATAGATGTTCATGTTCTTTGATTCTGGTCTGAAGACGTTCTTCATCATCATCTGGCTCGATGGCGACTTCGCTGCGCAGCAGGACTGGACCGGCGTCAACTTCAGGGATAACATAGTGAACAGTGCTACCTGTGATCTTCAGACCGGCATCGATGGCTCGTTGAACGACATGAAGGCCGCGCAGAGCTGGAATCACAGAGCCATCGCTCGTAGTGTAGGTCTCTTCAGCATTATCGGGGAGTAGTGCAGGATGCAGATTGATCATACGTTGAGGATATTGCGCAGTAAAGTCAGGATTAAAGATCCTCATCCAGCCTGCCAGGACAATGAGATCAATATGAAAGAGATCAATGAGCGCAGTTGCTCGCCTCTCAGCCTCTTCGCGATTCTTCCAGGGCAGATAGATCGCAGGTAGCTTGTGGTTCAGGGCTCTCTGCAACCCCTGAGCACCTGGACGATTACAGATGACCAGGGCAATCTCAATACCTGGAAGTTGGCCCGCCTCCGTAGCATCGATAAGGGCCTGAAGATTACTGCCGCTGCCCGAAACAAAGACGGCGAGGCGCAAAGGCTGGGGTGCATTTACAAGGTCGCTCATGGATCAGTACTACTCCTGTATCATACAGAGGACTCGGCAACAAGAGAGTCAGCGAGCCTCAGGATTGGAACGATATAATCTGTAGTATTGTATCCTATCTGTTGGGCCTTTGTCATTCATGACGATGCAATGATGGCGGCATGCGGATTATTGATCGTCCAGGCCACAATGGTGGCGCTATCGCGTGCCTGTTCGCGGTGAATCTGCATGAGTGCGGCATGGACCAGCGGTTGCAGATCGATCTCGCCTGCTTGATCGGGTGTAAATAAGCGATAGAGGCGTTGTGGATCTTCAAATGGTCGTGAGCCAAATTCTAGCAGACCATCTGTAATCATGACGATACGATTCTCGCCAGTGCGCAGCTCACGAATGCCCGTAGTATAGCAGGGAACTGGCAGATCAAAGGTATTCACATATCCAATCCACTCATAAAAGCTTCTTTGATTCAGTGCATATTGTTTGCGTTGTGCTAACTCAGGATGGAAGAGATAGAGGGTGCAATCTCCAATGCAGAGCCACCATAAAAACTGACCTTTTCTGAGACTGATCATGCAGGCGGTCTCTCCCTGAACCTGTCGGCAGGCGGCGCGAAAGCCTGGCGCTTGAAAGAGATTGAGGATCTGTTGCTGTAAGGTGCTAAAAACAGTCTCGACCGGCTGATTAAAGATTGGGAGGAGGGTATCAGCCTCGTTTTCAAAGGTCTCCTGGATAAGCTGTCCACTTTGCGTCGTATTATGCCCATCCAGCAGAAGGACAAATTCCCAGCTTCCGTCCTCTGCACACCAGACCAGGGCTCCATCTTCATTTTTGGTGGCCCCTGCTCCCGTATGACCTCCGTAACTGCCAATGACCACGCGACCACAACTGGTCGTCTCTGGCACATCCAGATGTGGCTCGCTGCTCCCTATCCAGCGATACGTATCAATAGTGTGTAGCAAAGATTGCTCCGCCACGATAAATAAATCTCCTTTATTGAATTGTCGATCTGGATGAACCAGGCATAGGGCCAGGCTCTCTTAATGGTATCATATCACGGCTCTCTTTTTTTGGCGTCTTTGCAGCTTGTCTCCTTCCAAAACGTGAAGCTCCACCATGCCAGGCCCCTCCCCTCCATCACTTAATTTCGACATGGTCTTCGAGGAATAAACTGAAGGTGAGAATGTGTATTTATTAAGTAGTATCTATTTGGATGTCTATAGATAGTGGCTGGTGAGATCAATACAAGCTCGATTGTTAACGGATATCTGAACTGGCTTCTATGCGAGAAAGAGAGAGAACAATGAAAGTAGAGATCTGGTCGGACGTTGTCTGCCCATGGTGTTATATTGGGAAGCGTCGTTTTGAGGCTGCGCTTGAGAAATTTGAGCATCGCGATCAGGTAGAGATTGTCTGGCGTAGCTATCAGCTTGATCCAACGTCACCTAAACAATCGGATGAGACCACCACTGAACATCTGATGAAGAAGTATGGACTGACCGAACAGAAGGCCAGGGGGATGAATGAGCAGGTAAGTGGTCTGGCCGCCGAGGAAGGTCTGGAATATCATCTAGAGAATGCGAAGGTCGCCAATACTTTTGATGCTCACCGCTTGATTCATCTGGCAGCCCATCATGGCCTACAGGATCAGCAGAAGGAGCGCCTCTTGAAAGCCTATTTCACTGAAGGTGAGGCCGTTGGCGATCTGGAGACGCTTGTTAAGCTAGGAACTGAGATTGGGCTGGATGCCGATGAGGTGCGCGAGACCCTTCAGGGCTCTGCCTATACGGATGAGGTGAAGGCTGATATTCGCCGAGCACGCGATTTTGGCATTCAGGGCGTCCCTTTCTTCGCCATCGATGAGACCTATGGCGTGTCAGGCGCTCAGCCCGTTGAGGTCTTTGAGCAGGTGCTCGAGCGGGCCTGGTCCGATTCTCATAAGAGATTGATCACGGTCACCCCTGGTGCTCAGGGCGTGGGGAGCTGCGACGGCGATAGCTGCACCATTTAACTCCTCTCAAATATGTTTTGCATGCCGGGCTTTGTCGTTCTCGTAGGAGAGTAAGAGAGTAGAGAGAGGTCATGAGTCTGGAAGGGGGCGAGGGGCGGGTGGGGAAGCTCAGCGGACGCGACTGCGGTCGGGTCCCGTGTCCGGGGGGACAATGAATTGAGTGGTGACGGGATCAATTTATTGAGGCTGACGACAGGGGCCAGACCGCAGTCGCGCCCCGGGAAACGACCCTATACTATGATCTACCTCTTCCTGGCCCTGTGTCCGGATGCAAGACCACTTTCGAACGCCTGATACCTGTAGACCGACCCGGAATGGAAACGCCCCGGGCTGATTTGTGGTAATTTGCCTTTGGGGAAAAGAAGATGTTACAATGAATATGTCCCATTAGCTGAAGCCCATCCGGGTGACAGAGCCTACGGCAATCACCTTCCCTGGTAATTTGCCGGTTTTGTCGTTGACTGCTTTGGTCTGTGACATATTTATTGCAGACAGAAGGGGCATTTATTTATTGGTTTATTCATCGCTTTTTATCAAGCGTGTAGCCAACCAGGACCAGGAAAGTGACATTATATCAAATAGAGGTACGAGCTAACGCTGAGCAACACGATGTGCATGCTCACCAGCTTGCTCACGAAATAGGTCAGTTACCAACCAGACATCTTTCATCGCTAGCAGAGATCTCCGCCGGCGGCTCACAGCCTAAACTTCGCACCGCCCAACTCTATCGCCTTTCTGGACAGCTTTCAGCCACGCAATTAGCACAATTGACAGAACAGTTGCTGGTTGATGCAGTGGTTCAGGAGGCTCATATTACTCCTTCCGAGCAGACCCCCCAAAACACACCGACAGGCCATATCGTCGATGTGTTTTTTCATGCTGGCGTGACTGATACGCTGGCTGAAAGTGTGCTTGCCGGTGCGGCTATGCTGAATATCAGCGGGCTTGAGCATGTGGAGACTGGTCGTCGCTTTATTCTTGATGAGCGTTTGAGTGAGCCCGATCTGCATACGATTGCTCAGGCTCTGCTCTATAATGGGGTGATTCAACACTATACGGTGCAGACGGTACAGGATCAGCAGCAGGGCCGTACGCCTGAGCTGAAATCTGTTACGGCAACCGAACAGGCTGAACAGTCTATTGTACGCACGATTCCGCTCTCGCAGATGACTGATGAGCAGTTGCTGGCGGTCAGTAAAGAGGGCCTGCTCTCGCTCAATCTGGCTGAGATGCAGGCGATTCAACAACATTATCAGAGTCAGGGTCGTGAGCCAACGGATGTTGAGCTGGAGACGCTGGCCCAGACATGGTCCGAACATTGTTCGCATAAGACGTTTAAGGCGACTGTCAATTATCGTGAATTGGATGCCCAGGGCAATGAGGTGGAGAGCGAAACGATTCGCGGTCTGCTGAAGAGCTATATTATGCGTGCGACCAATGAGGTCAATCCTGATTGGCTCGTCTCGGCCTTTAGCGATAATGCGGGTATCATTCGTCTGACGGAGACGCAGGATATTGCCTTTAAAGTGGAGACGCACAATCATCCATCAGCTATTGAGCCATTTGGTGGAGCAAATACTGGCGTTGGTGGTGTGATCCGCGATGTGGTTGGTGTTTCGGCTGAGCCGATTGCCTGTACTGATGTGCTCTGCTTTGGACCGCAAGATGTCTCTAGCGAAGCGCTGCCCGCTGGTATTCTGACTCCTCGCCGTATTGCGAGTGGTGTGGTCAGTGGCGTACGCGATTATGGCAATAAGATGGGGATTCCCACGGTGAATGGTGCCGTGTTGTATGATCCAGGCTACATTTATAATCCTCTGGTCTTCTGTGGCTGTCTGGGTATTCTGCCCCATGGAAGCCATCCCAATAATGTGCAGCCTGGTGATCTGATTGTTTCGTTAGGTGGGCGTACGGGCCGCGATGGTGTTCACGGGGCAACGTTCTCTTCTGGCGAGATGAGTCTGGAGATCAATACTCAGGCCGGTACTGCGGTCCAGATCGGAGCACCGATTACCGAAAAGAAGGTCACGGATGTCATTCTTCAGGCCCGTGATCGCCAATTGTACTCGGCAATTACTGATTGTGGCGCAGGCGGCTTCTCGTCAGCTATCGGTGAGATGGGAGCGAAGACCGGCGCGAAGGTTGAGCTCTCGCATGCTCCTCTGAAATATCAGGGGCTGGCACCCTGGGAGATCTGGCTCTCTGAGGCTCAGGAGCGCATGATTATTGCGGTTCCTCCAACAAAGATTGATGAGCTGCTAGCGATCTGCGCGATTGAAGAGGTTGAGGCAACCATCCTGGGAACCTTTACAGGCGATCATCGTCTGACGCTGACATATCACGATCAGGTGGTCGCTGATATGGATATGGAGTTTCTCCATGATGGTCTTCCCAGCCGTACACTGGATGCGGTCTGGAAACGCCCTCATCTTGAAGAGGAGATGCGCCGCGCTCAGAGTATTACCGAGGATACCCATGTGGCGGCCCTTCTGAGCTCATTAAATCCTACCTTGATCTCTCTTCTGCGCCATCCCAATATTGCGTCGAAAGAAGAGATTGTCCGCCGCTATGATCATGAGGTCCGTGGGGCAACGGTTGGTAAGCCACTGGTTGGCCGCTCAAAGAATGGACCTGGCGATGCAGCGGTCTTGCAGCCATTAATTGGCGAAGATGCAAAAGCCGGTGTGGTGCTCTCAAACGGGGTCAATCCGCTGTATGGTAAGTATGATGCCTATCATATGACTGTGAATGCCGTCGATGAGGCGCTACGTAACCTGACAGCGGTTGGTGGCGATGTGGCAAGGACGGCGATTCTGGATAATTTCTGTTGGGGCAATCCCACCGATCCTGAGCAATTGGGGACGCTGGTGCGTGCGGTGAAGGGCTGCTATGATGCTGGCGTTGGCTTTGGCGTTCCCTTTATCTCCGGCAAAGATAGCCTCAATAATGAATATCGCGCCAATGGTCAGCGGCTTCCAGTCATTCCAACGATTCTGATCTCTGCGGTGAGTGTCATCGATGATGTTACACCAACTATCGATATGTCGCTCAAGGCACCGGGCAATATGCTCTTCCTGATTGGTAAGACGCGCAACGAACTGTCCGGCTCGCACTACGCCGAAGTGATCGATCCCGCATCGTTCAGTCAACATTTCCCCTATACAGAAGTCCCACAGGTTGAGATTCCTCGCGCTTATAACACAATGAAGGCGCTGGGTGAGGCGATACGAAGCGGCCTGGTCCGTTCTTGCCATGATCTGTCAGAAGGCGGCCTTGCCGTTGCCGCTGCGGAGATGGCCCTCGCCGGTCACCTGGGAGTAACGCTCTCGCTAGAACATATTACGGTGAAGAGCGCGGTAAATTTGCAGCATAGCGCCGAGACTATTACCCGGCTCTTTAGCGAATCGCCCTCGCGCTTTATTGTCGAGATTGCTCCCGAGCAGTGGGGGAGCTTTGAGCGCTTTATGCGCGATCGACAGGTCGCAGATATTACCTATATCGGTAAGGTCACACAGTCATCCCGCTTTATCGCTAACCACGGTGAAGATGAGCTCATTAATCTGAGCGTGAATGAGTTGCAGGATGCCTGGAAAGGGGGACAAGCCTGATGAGCGGCTTACGTGCATTGGTGCTACGCGCACCAGGAATCAATCGCGATCCCGATGCGGCCCTGGCCTGTCGTCTGGTTGGTTTTGAGACGGATCGCATCCATATCAATCAGTTAATTAAGCAGCCGGAGCTTCTGTTGAGTTACCAGTTTCTGGTAATTCCGGGAGGCTTCTCCTATGGCGACGATCTGGGAGCTGGCACATTGCTAGCGAAGAACCTGACCATCCACCTGGGGGAGCAGTTGCGCCAGTTTGTGGATGAGGGCCGTCCAGTGCTGGGAGTCTGCAATGGCTTCCAGGTTCTGGTGCGCGCGGGCCTCTTACCGGGCGCGTTCAGCGATGATGGCGAGACTGTTAAGGCGACCCTGACCGATAATCAGCAGGCGCAATTTGAGTGTCGCTGGGTCACACTGGCGGCCCAACCTGAGAGCAAGAGCATCTTTACCCGTGGGATTGCCCAGCCGTTTGAGACGCCGATTGCCCATGGCGAGGGCCAGTTCGTCTACTCTGGCGATCTGGCACGCTTGCGAGAAGCCGGTCAGGTTGCGCTGGTGTATACGAGCAGCAGCAGCCATGAAGGCGAGCAGGTTCCTTATCCTGAGAATCCCAATGGTTCGCTGGGAAATATTGCAGGCATCTGTAATGCTCGCGGCAATGTCATGGGCATGATGCCTCATCCAGAGAACTACGTCTCGGCCCTACAACATCCCTTGCGCCGGGGCCATATCAATGGTGAGGGCGAGGGGCTTCAGATCTTCCGCAATGCCTACGAATATGCGCAGCAACTGGCCAATCCATCGGCAACTTCAGGCTCTACCACTCCAGCGGAGCAGAAGAAGGCTGGCCTCTCTTATGCGAGCAGCGGAGTCGATGTCGAGGCAGGTGAGCGCGCCGTCAGGCTCATGAAAGAAGCTGTTCGCTCCACACAGGGGCCTGAAGTGCTGGATGGCATTGGCGCGTTTGCCGGTGTCTACAGTGCAAAGAACCTGCAAAAGATGCTCCAGCCAGCGCTGGTGGCCTCAACCGATGGCGTTGGGACCAAGACCCTGCTTGCCGCTCAGGCCAATCGCTATGATACCATCGGTTATGACATCGTCAACCATTCGATCAACGACCTGATCACTCAGGGTGCACGACCACTCTTCTTTATGGACTATCTTGCGGTCAATAAGCTTGATCCAGTTCAGGCTGCTACGATCGTCAAAAGCGTGGCTGACGCATGCCGTGAGGCCGGGTGTGCTCTTCTGGGTGGCGAGACGGCTGAGATGCCCGATGTCTATATGCCAGGCGTCTTTGATCTGGCTGGCACAATTGTTGGGGTCGTCGAGGAAGATCAGGCCAATAATGGAGCCTTAATCCAGCCTGGGGATGTGATTCTGGGGCTGGCCTCCAATGGGCTCCATACTAATGGCTACTCCCTCGCCCGTAAAGTTTTTGCCGATTACGAGCTAGAGACCGTCTTTCCTGAATTAGGCGAATCATTAGCGGATGCACTGTTGAGGCCACATCGCAGCTACCTCAAAGAGGTGACGCAGCTACGAGCCTATCTAGCTGATCGCAATCGCTATATCAAAGGGATGGCGCATATTACCGGCGGTGGTTTCCAGGGCAATATCTCGCGTATCCTCCCTCAGGGAACGCAGGCCGTCATCGAGACCAGTTCCTGGACCGTTCCGGCGCTGTTCCAGCTTCTGGCAAGACTGGGAGATATCCCCTTTGCAGAGCTCTATCGAACCTTTAATATGGGGATCGGAATGGTGATTGTGCTCTCGCCCAAGGCTGCTCTCGACGCTCGCAGCTCCCTGCCAGAACTGTTGACTATCGGCCAGATCGTTGAAGGCGAAGGTGTTGTGTTGCGCTAATCTGGTCCGGTCCTCAGGTATGCCTATTATTCATGAGCCTTTATTTTTTCCGTCCCACACATCGAGATCAGGGGCTGAGAAAGGATATTTATCATATGACCGATCAACGTACGAGTTTTGGTCCGCTTCTCAATGAGGGGAAGACAAAGCAGATCTATGCCTATCCTGACGACGGCTCTCTGGTCTACATTGTCAGCAAAGATCAGATCACCGCAGGCGATGGGGCTCGTCGCAACGAGATCGCTGGCAAATCGCACTTAAGCACTATCACGACCGCGAACGTCTTTCGGCTACTGAACGAGGGCCAGATCAAGACCCATTTCGTCAAGCAGGTCGATGAGACAACTCTGCTGGTCCGTCGCTGCGAGATGCTACCGATTGAGCATGTTCAGCGCCGCATCGCCACGGGATCGTATCTGAAGCGCCATCCAGAGATTGCTGAGGGGACGCGCTTTGATCCAGTGCTTATCGAGACCTTCTTAAAAGACGATGCTCGCCATGACCCTCAGATCTTCCACTCCGATATCCTTGAGTTAAAGCTAGCGACTCAAGAGGAGATCGAATGGATGGAGCAGGAGGGGCGGCGTGTCTTTGCCGTACTTGAGCGGGCCTGGGCCAGTGCCAACGTGACCCTGGTCGATCTCAAGATCGAATTTGGCCGCGATCCTCAAGGTCAGCTCATGGTGGCCGACGTGATCGACAACGATAGCTGGCGTCTCTGGCCCGATGGTGATAAAGCTCGTATGCTCGATAAACAGGTCTATCGCAATCTACAAGAGGTAACCCCTACCGCATTGCAAGAGATTGCCGACCGTTATGCCCTGGTGGCAGATCTCACAGGCAGACTAAAAGTTGAGTAGTTAAAGCTCATCATAATTACATGACTGTGCAATTGATGAAAATGAATATGAATCATACTACGACTCGACGCTACACAATGGCCTCAGCGATGATGCCCGTAGCACTATTTCAGCCTTCAGGAAGGAACTGAATATGGAGCGATTACACGACGCATGCGGAATCGTCGGCATTTATGTACCTCAGAATGAGCAGAATCTCGACGTGCGGCGTTATATAACTCTAGCCCTGACCGCATTGCAGCACCGTGGTCAGGAGAGTGCGGGCATGGCGGTCTATGATAGCGCGGGAGAGATTGCTCACCGCGTTGGGATGGGCAAGGTGCGCGAAGTTTTCCAGGATTCAGGGACATCGCTCCCTGAAACGCGCTGTGGCATCGGCCATGTGCGCTATTCGACCACGGGCTCAAGCTGTGTTGAGAATGCCGGACCCTTTGTTGTAGGTGGTCGTGGGGGCCAGTATGAAACGATCGCCCTGGCCCACAATGGGAATATCGTCAATGGTGAGGCTCTGCGCCATCTTTTCCCCGATGAGGCCCTTTTCCATTCAACAACTGAGAGCGAAGTCCTGGCCCTGTTGCTGCTACAAGCTGAGGGCAAGACCCTGCGCGAGCGCATGATTACAACCTTCCCACTGCTGCGTGGCTCATACAGCCTGGTCATTCTGGCTGAGGGCAAGCTCTATGCCATGCGCGATCCCTGGGGCATGCGTCCCCTCTGCCTGGGCAAGATCGGCAACACCTGGATCGCCGCCTCTGAGTCCTGTGCCCTTGATCGCATGGGAGCAACCTTTGTGCGCGAAGTTGAGCCCGGCGAGCTGATTACCATCGACGAAGACGGAATGCGTGCCGAGCGCCTGGTTCAGATGCAGAACCATTCGCTCTGCGTCTTTGAACATATCTACTTCTCCGATGCCACCAGCCGCCTGAATGATGCCTACGTTTATAATGTACGTGAGGCCCTTGGTCGCGAGCTGGCTCATGAGCATCCGTTACAGGCTGATCTCGTAGTGCCTGTTCCTGATTCGGCCATTCCCGCCACACTGGGCTATGCAGAGGCCTCGGGTATCCCCTATGGGCAGGCCATCATCAAGAATCGGTATAGCGATCGCACCTTTATCAAACCTGATCAGCGCCTCCGCCAGATGGAGGTAGACTTAAAGTTTAATCTCGTGCAGCCAAAGATTGAGGGAGCTCGCCTGATTATTGTGGACGACTCAATTGTGCGTGGAAATACCATGAAGCGGTTGGTCTCGGCTATTCGTAATCGTGGTGCACGCGAGATTCATCTGCTCTCCAGTGCGCCACCCCTGCGCTACCCCTGCTACTTTGGCATTGATATTCCGCAGGAGGCTGAGCTGATTGCTGCTGGACGATCGGTTGAGGAGATTGCAGAATATATTGGTGTTGATAGCCTGGGCTATCTCAGCCTGGCCGGACTTGGTCGAGCGTTAGAGTCCGCCACGCAATCTACTGGCAAGCCCGTCCAGCCACGCATGAATGACGAGCAGGCGGAGCAGCTATTAGATCGAGAATTTTGCTATGGCTGTATGGAGACGCGTGGCTGGCCCTTTGATCCAATTGCAGGGGCCAGGCATGGGGCGCAACATGCAACCTTCATCCCACGTGATACTGTGATGAGAGGCAAGTAGTCGGGACTCTGCTGGTAGCGCAATCCATTCTTGACATAGCATCTTAGTGAACTACCGCTGAGCTGAAGACTCAGCGGCTTCTTCGGAAGCCGTTGGATCGACGGTTTGGTCGCTTCTTCGGAAGCTCAAGTTCACCAGACTCAGCCCCAGAAATGGGAGCTCCGTTCAATTGGTCATGACACCTGCGGTTGACGCATCAGACCGCTGCTCTGTCGTTTGGAGTTAAGAAGATTTGAGGAAAGGATCGGTGCTCCAAGCACAACAAGCCTTTTGAACCTTGTCGAGATGAGGTCGGATTCTCCTGGTGGTCACAGCCAGTAGATACGCATCACCCGGCTCTGCCGGAGTTTTTTGAGTCCATGGGTGTGCTGGTTTCTTTTGAAGGGACCTGCACATCCGGCGATTCATCCACGAAGCTGAAGACTTCGTGGTTTTCTCGCCAAAGGCCATTATAAAACATCTTAGCCTGGCACCTTCTTTGGAGCGTTCTCATTGTGTGAGCTTCCAGAAAGGTGCCATTCTACGGATGACACAATACACCACACGATACATGACACTATCAAAGTAAACGTTCATGAAAGGGTTTCACCACCCCTGCATGAAACCTTTATTTTCAGTAGAGATATTGGAGGTCTTTTATGCGCGTATTCGTCATTGGTTCAGGCGCACGCGAACATGCTCTTGTCTGGAAGCTAGATCAGAGTCCACGAGTAGAGAAGATCTATGTCGCCCCAGGTAATCCCGGTATGACCCCTTATGCCGAGCGTGTGTCGATTAATATGAATCAGCTCCAGGAGCTTGCAACCTTTGCAGAGCAGCAGCAGATAGATCTGACCATCGTTGGACCCGAAGTGCCCCTGATCGATGGCATTGTGGATCTGTTTCGTGAGCGCGGTCTGCGCATCTTTGGCCCTGATCGAGCCGGAGCGGCTCTTGAGGGCAGCAAAGCCTTTACCAAAGAGCTGCTGCTCTCTGCTGGAATCCCTTCCGCTCGCCATCAAACATTTCATTCATATGCAGAGGCGAAGGCGTACCTTGAGCAACATGGAGCTCCGATTGTCCTGAAGGCCGATGGCAACGCTGCTGGTAAGGGCGCGATTGTCGCTCTTGATCTGGAGACTGCGCAGGATGCTCTTAAACAGATGATGGTTGACCGCATCTTTGGCGTTGCAGGCGACACTGTCGTACTTGAGGACTATTTACAGGGGGATGAGATCGGCGCAACCGCGATCTGCAATGGCACTCATTTTCTGCCATTGCTCCTGTCGCAGGATCACAAACGTGCCCTGGATCACGATCAGGGCCTGAATACTGGCGGTATGGGAGTCTTTACGCCATTGCCTTTTGTAAACAAAACGCAGGAGGCCGAGATCTATGAGCAGGTAGTTCTCGCCACCCTCAAGGCACTACAGGCGCGGGATATTACCTTTACAGGTGTTCTGTACTCAAATATCATGCTCACGGCTCAAGGGCCCATGGTCATCGAGCATAATACACGCTTTGGCGATCCTGAGACGCAGGCGTTTATGCTCCTCTTGAAAGAGGATCTACTCAACGTGCTGGGCTTTGTGGATGGCGAAGAGGTTGACGTGCAGAACCTCTGGTATCCCGGCTCTGCCGTTAGCCTGACCCTGGCCGCTGGTGGCTATCCAGGGAACTATCAATCTGGTCTTCCCATCACAGGTATTGAAGAGGCCAACAAGCTTGAGAACGTCCAGGTTTTCCATGCTGGAACAGCCCTGAAAGATGGTCAGCTCGTGACCGCAGGAGGGCGTGTTCTGAGCATTGCTGCTCGAGGAGACACTTTGCAGGAGGCCGTCGATCGCGTGTACGAGGCAGCTACCTACATTCATTTTGAGGGAATGCATTACCGCAAAGATATTGCCCATCGGGGCCTGGCGGTCAGAAAATAAACAGAGATAAAAGCGGGTCCTCCGCCGTTTGTGATCGCTCACAGATGGTGGAGGACCCGCTTTTATAATGGAAACAGTAGATGTACTGTAAATGTGCTCTAAATCTAGAAGCCCATACCGCCCATACCAGGCATACCACCCATACCGGGGGCGCCAGCAGGAGCAGCAGGAGTCTCTTCAGGGATATCAGAGATCAGGGTATCGGTAGAGAGAACCATGCTCGCAATGCTCACAGCGTTCTGGAGAGCCGAGCGGGTCACCTTTACAGGATCGATGATACCAGCTTTGACCATATCGACATACTCATCGGTCAGAGCGTTATAGCCATAGCCACGGGGGCTATTGCGGACGCCATTCACAATCACAGCGCCATCGCGGCCAGCATTGTGAGCGATCTGGCGCAGAGGCTCTTCAAGGGCGCGGCGGAGAATATTCAGACCAGTCGCCTCTTCACCCTCAAGTTTCACACTGTCCAGAGCCGACAGAGCACCGATCAGAGCAGAACCGCCGCCAGGGACGATCCCCTCTTCAATTGCAGCGCGGGTAGCCGAGAGAGCATCCTCAACGCGATGCTTCTTCTCTTTCATCTCCACCTCGGTAGCAGCACCGACGCGGATCACACCAACGCCACCGGAGAGCTTCGCCAGGCGCTCCTGGAGCTTCTCGCGATCATAGTCGCTCGTTGTCTCATTGATCAACATGCGAATCTGAGAGACGCGAGCCTGGATATCCTGAGGAGAGCCAGCTCCCTCAACAATCGTCGTCACATCCTTCGTTGCAGTAATCGTGCGAGCGCGGCCCAGATCCTGTAACACAGCATTCTCGAGCTTCAGGCCCTTCTTCTCAGTGATCACAGTTGCGCCGGTCAGGATCGCAATATCTTCCAACATAGCATCGCGGCGATCGCCAAAGCCAGGAGCCTTCACGCCCAGAACATTGAACGCACCACGCATCTTGTTGACAACCAGCGTAGCCAGAGCCTCACCATCGATATCCTCAGCAATAATAACCAGATCCTTGCGGCCAGTCTGTAGCACAGCCTCTAACAGAGGCAGGATATCAGCAATTGCGCTAATCTTCTTATCCGTCACCAGGATGAAAGCATCATTGAGCTCGGCAACTGTGCGCTCTTGATTGCTAGCCATATAAGAAGACAGGAAACCACGATCGAACTGCATACCCTCGGTATACTCTTTCTCCGTGGTGATACCGCGGCCCTCTTCAACGGTAATCACACCGTCTTTGCCGACCTTCTCCATAACTTCAGCGATCAGATTACCAATCTCAGCATCGCCAGCGGAAATAGAAGCGACCTGAGCAATCTCTTCGCGGGTCTCGACCGGTTTGGCATGAGACTTAATCTCAGCGATCACGGCCTCAACACCTTTTTCCAGACCACGGCGCAGAATCATTGGGTTTGCACCAGCGGCCAGGTTCTTCAGACCCTCATTAACCACCGCATGGGCCAGAACGGTTGCAGTCGTGGTGCCATCGCCAGCTACATCATTGGTCTTCGTAGCGGCTTCTTTCAACAGTTGAGCCCCCATGTTCTCAAATGGATCTGGCAGCTCAATCTCGCGAGCAATCGAAACGCCATCATTGGTAATCGTTGGTGAACCGAACTTCTTATCCAGAACAACGTTGCGGCCCTTGGGTCCAATTGTTACGCGGACCGCATCCGCCACCGTGTCCATTCCCTTTTTCAGGGAGTAGCGCGCCTTCTCGTCAAACTGTAGTCGCTTTGCCACAAACGTACTCCTCTAATCTAACTGTCTATGTCTTCTATTAAGAGAAACTTAAGAGAAACTACTCCACAATGCCCATGACATCGGTTTCGCGGAGAATCAAATACTCCTGGCCATCAATTTTGACCTCGGTGCCAGCATACTTCGCGAAGAGAATCCGCTGTCCAACCTCGATCTCGACCTTGGTGCGTTTGCCATTATCCAGAATTTTTCCGGGGCCGACTGCGAGCACCTCGCCCTCCTGGGGCTTCTCTTTGGCGGTATCAGGCAGAACAATGCCGCTCTTCGTGACGCTCTCGCGGGCCAGGCCCTTTACAACGAGGCGATCACCTAGTGGTTGCAGCTTGGTTGACATTCTCCATTCCTCCCTGTTGATCTTTGTATTTCAAGAAGGCAAGGTGAACCTCGCCCCCACAGTTTTTAGCACTCTATTCGCGAGAGTGCGAACCGGCTATATAATACAACATCGTTTAGCAATTCGCAAGTGGATTTGCCAGGAGATGCGATTGATTTTCTTCTCGTTCCTAAGGAAATGCGGGAAGTTGCTCATTCTCCCTTCACTTCCCTCTTTGAAGATGCTATACTGCACTTAGGAACGCTGTCTATAGCTTGCTTGCTGAGTTGCCAGTACGACTTTTGGGCTCTCTTGTAGAATTGTTACGCGACTTTTATCATCCTCTTGCGTATCTCTGTTAGAGCCCCTTTAAGTAGGTGAGATCGAGAGAGCTGAAGCTTTCAGCGTGACGAGGCCTGGTGGTGAAGCGGTGGTAGTTGTGAAGATGGTGGGGGAGGCTGCCAGTGAGTCTGAACATTGTCCCACTTCAGATCTCAATCGTCTGTATTGTGTTGCCTATAACAACGATAATAGCAGAAACACATGAGAGAACAACGTGGCCCCGAGAAAAAAGGTGGCCTTCAGCGCTTTGGAAATTATGATCTCGTGCGCCGCATCGATGTTGGCGGGATGGGCGAGGTCTATTTAGCGCGTCAGCGCACAGCATTTGATCGCGAGGTGGCGGTAAAGATTATCCGCTCCGATCTCATGTATGATGTGACGGCCCGCCGCCGTTTTCAGCGCGAGGCTGAAGTGAGCTCCTATATTAAGCATGAGCATATCCTGCCGCTCTTCGAGTTTGGTGAAGAGCAGGGCCGGCTCTTTCTGGTCACTCCCTATATTAAGGGAGGGACGCTTGGTCAGCGTATCCAACAGGGGGCGCTGGCCCTTTCCGATGTGCAGATCCTGTTTACCGCTCTCCTGAAGGCTGTCGCCTATCTGCATAAGCGCGGCGTGATCCATCGTGATCTCAAGCCCAGCAATATTCTGCTGGATCAGGAAGAGGATAGCGGCCAGGTGTATGTGCGCTTGATCGACTTTGGCATTGCGACGCAGCAAGGAGCGTCGGCCAGTCCTCCTTTGACGGCTGCCGGACATGAGATGGGGACTTTCGCCTATCTTGCGCCTGAACGCGTTAATGGTGTTGCGGCCCCCAGCAACGATATCTATTCGCTGGGTGTGATCTTATATCAGATGTTGACCGGCGTCCTACCTACGCCTGAAACTGTTAATGTGCTGCCTCAGCCGCTGGCGCAAGTGGTTCAACGCTGTCTGGCACCTGATCCACGTGATCGCTTTGCTTCAGCCGACGAGCTGCTACAGGCCTTTGAATATGCCTGTCGGCTATTGACAAGCTCTCGCGTCTCGTCGGTTCTGGCAAAACCAGCGACGCCCCAATCACAATCAGCGGCAGCCGCATCACCTCTTGCTGGCGAAGTAACTCTGATCGAGCAGCTATCTGAGCCAATCTCAAACTCCTCGCTGCCCGAGCCAGTCTCGCGACCCATACGGCCACGCACACAGGAGATAGAACCAGTTGTTCCCGTAACGCCAACTCCTACCGCCGTCCCGGTTGTACGTGCGGCTGATTCCAGGCTCTCGCTTTCTGCCGAGCAGCAGGGCTCATTTAGTGGCGATGACTATGGGGCCGTTACCTCGCGCCTGAACCCGCTCCATGAGAAGCCCCACAGTGGAAAATTAGCGCCGAAGCCGCGACAGAAGCGACAGCGTAAGGGGCCATCTGCCTTTGTGCTGGTAACCATTCTGACCATCGTTGTGGTGTTTATAATCTCTGGCCTTGGCTATCTCCTCTATATAAACTCAGTCTCGGCCACGGTCGCCATTGGACCGCGCGTCCAACCCATCAATAGCGTCTTCACGCTTACGGCCAAGCCGGGTCAGAATGTCAAACCAGATGTGAATGCCTCCATTATTCCAGCCTATGTGCTTAATAGCACCAAAACCAGCACTCAGCAGGCAAGCACTACAGGGCAGTCAAACTGCGTATTTGGCATTCTGGATTGTCAGCAATCCGTCTCCATTGAGGATATTAGCTCTCTGGCCGATACCATGCGAACAAGCCTGAAGGCCCAGGTAGATCAGGACCTGCGTAAGCAAGCGTCTGACAAAGGTTATACACCAGTTGGAAAAACAGTATACCAGGATAGCAACCTTTCCTCGAACCCTCCGCTGGGATCGCCTGGCAAGACCGTCGCCGTAACTCTATCGGAGCAGGGGAGCATTGAATGTGTCAAGGCTCAGGATTCGCATGATATGGCGGTCACGCTACTGCAAAAAAAGTTAGACCCCAATTATGAACTATTGAGCTCGTTAACGCAGATCAGCCAGCCTGTCATTCAAGGTGTGGGCAGTAATGGCAATGTTACGATCGCGATCGCCGTTGCCAGTATCGAGCGCTACAAGATCACCCAGAATGAGCTGAACGACATTCAGTATCACATTAAAGGGATGACGCAGAAGCAAGCCCATGATTTTATAGCGAAGAGCCCGAACCTGGACCCTCAATCCATTACCGTTCATCTGACCTATGGCGATACCGTTCCCAACAATACGCAGCAGATTAAGGTAACGACGATTAATCCGACGAATCTACCAGCGATCCAATTGCCACCTGTGCCGACTCCAAAGGCCACAGCATAACCTCTTTTGGAGGTAATGTTGACTTGACTTGACGTGAGGGCAGACACTACAATATTGGTGGATAGATCTATCGTGTTCTCACTATGGAGGTAACTTACATGCCCTTGTACGAGTACTACTGCTCGGACTGCAAAAGCAAATTTGAATTGATCACCAGTCACAAACATGCCGATGACATCGTCTGTATGAAATGTCATAGCGAAAAAGTGCGCCGTATGATCTCGGTCTTTTCGGCCAGACGTGGTGGCGAGAACTTCTCGTTCGACGATGCACCTGCGAGTGGTGGTTGTGGCTGCGGTAACGGCTCATGCGGCTGTCACTAATCAGGAGCCAGCCCTCTTTTTGTCCTAAGCCAACGAAATCAGGTCTTTTTTTATGTTCAATAAAGTGAGCTATCGACGCGGCGTCATAGAAGGGGTCATAATCTATACGCTAGGTCGGCTTGGTGCGCTCATCTCCCCTGTTGTCTTTCCCGATTGGACGTATGTTGCGGCACCATTGCTGTTCTGGTCTTTCATGTTTATTTTCCCCTCATTCTGGGCCACGCGACGCATTCTTTCAACACGACGAGAACGTTTGAGCAAACGTTTCTGGCTTCTGGGTCCTCGGCTGGCGGCCATCTGCTTTGCCATTGACCTGTTCTTAAGCCTGGCAATTGGTCAGGCTGTTAAACTGTTTGGGGTTCAGCAAGGACCAGTGTTGTTGCGACTGCTCCAGAGCGGTCCTGACCATATGAGCCTGCTTCAATTTGGAGTAGCGGAGCTCTTATCGGCTTCGTTGTTTGCCTTTTTTACCATGGGTGTCATCTGCACACGGCTGGCGCAAGGTGGGTTTTTACGTTTTACGATGCCAGCGGGTGGCAATCGTGTAACACTCTAGGCGCTTTTTCTGTCTGGCCCTCATAGGAAGGGTAGGCATAAAGAAATAATTAAAAAAGTGAACATAGTAGGTGGGGCAGAACCCGATGTGCCCCTTATTTTTGTGTGAGCTCCCCAGTCAACCATTGTGTATGAGCACAGAGAAGCGGATTGAGCCCCAATAGTAAGTCATGTTGCTTCTCTCTTGCGCATTTGTTACAATGACGTTGAAGCGGAGCTTTAATGGCATGCCTGTTGCTATATCCTCACCACGAGATGTGTCAACCGCACATTTCATCCCCTCACTCCTACCTATGGTACGCGAGGAGACCGGCCAGGTCAAGTGAGTGGCGGGCAGGGCATGAGAAAGGTTTGGTTGTGACCTGTGTCAAAAGTGTATGCAATTGCCAATCAGAAGGGCGGCGTCGGAAAAACCACTACAGCAATCAACCTGGCGACATATTTAGCGGCGGCTGGGCAGAAGGTGCTGCTCGTCGATATGGACCCACAGGCCAATGCCTCTAGTGGTATTGGGGTTCTGAAGAATAAGCGCGAGCATACGATCTATGATGTGCTTGTACAGCAGAACGATGAGATTTCAATCTTTGATATTATCGTTCCTTCGGCGCGCCGAGAGCTGGTTGTGGCTCCCTGTACGGTTGATCTGGCGGCGGCTGAGATCGAACTGGTGGGGGCATTGGCTCGTGAGCAACGCCTGCGGCAGGTGTTAGAGCCTATTCGCGAGCGTTGTGATTATGTGATTATTGATTGTCCTCCTTCGCTTGGCCTCTTGACTATTAATGCGCTGGTGGCGGCTGATGCAATTCTAATCCCGATTCAATGTGAATATCTGGCACTTGAGGGGTTAACACAGTTGCTCAATACCGTCAATATTGTGAAGAAACATTTGAACCCCAGTCTCTTTATTGTCGGTGTGGTGATGACGATGTTTGATTCGCGTACGCGTCTGGCTGGTGATATTGTCCGTGAGGTGCGTAACCATTTTCCTGAAGAGGCATTTCAGACGATTATCAATCGTAATGTACGTCTTAGTGAGGCCCCCAGTTTTGGGCAGGCTATTCTTGATTATGATCCCACCTCCCCTGGTGGATTGGCTTATCGTGCACTCGCCGAGGAGGTAATAGCTCGTGGCTAAGCAAAAGTTTGGTCTGGGGCGTGGGCTGGACGCTTTAATTTCCGGCGCTTCCGATGTGATGACGGCCCAGCAGGCTGCTCAAGCGGTAAATAGCCCGTTGCAGATGGTGCCGATTGAAAGTATTCTGCCTAATCCGCGCCAGCCACGCCGTATCTTTTTGGAGAATGACCCTCGCTTGCAGGAGCTAAGCGATTCAATTAAAGAACATGGTCTGCTCCAACCTATTGTGGTCTTGCGTATGGACGAAACAGAGGAAGAGGCCAAAAAGAAGAGCCAGTCTGCTGCCAGCGGCTGGCTGGATGATGTTGCCCCCACGGCCACAAGCTCTGTCTCGATTGTCAAATATCAGATCATTGCTGGCGAACGACGCTGGCGAGCCTCGCGACTGGCCGGCCTTAAAGAAGTTCCGGTGATTATCAAAGATGTGAATCCGCAGGAGATGTTTGAGCTGGCCCTGATTGAGAATATTCAGCGCGCCGATCTCAATCCTATCGAGGAGGCTCTGGCCTATCAGACGCTGGTTCAGGAGTTTGGTCTGACACAGGAGCAGGTCTCTAAACAGGTTGGGAAGGATCGCTCGACGATTACGAACTCTATTCGCTTATTGCAATTAGCCCCCAGGGTCCGCGATGCTCTGGTCAATCAGTCTCATGTCTTTACTGAGGGACATGCTCGCGCCCTGCTGAGCATTGCTCGCGAAGAGGATCAGGTGCATGCGATGGAGCAGATTATTGCGCAACGTCTGAATGTACGCCAGGCCGAAGAGCTCGCCGCTCGCATCAAGACGGCCGAGAATGTTGAGGCCGCTATTGAACAGATCGGCAAGGCTCCTCAACGCGAGGAGGAGCTTGATGAGCTCGAAAGTAATTTCCGCTCTGCCCTGATGGTCAAGGTCGATCTCAAACGGAATGCCAAAGGCAAGGGAACGCTTGTCCTCCACTTTAATAATCAAGATGAGCTGGAAGCATTATATAATCGTCTGGTTAAAGAATAATCTCCAAAAAGATCGCCACGGCCATCATCCATCATGTCCGTGGCGATCTCTCATACAATAAAGCCCCTCATAAGCGATTTATCGTTCCAAGAAGGTAGGGCCCATCATTCATGATGGCCGTGGTACCCCCCACCGCTTTGTGAGCCCCTCACGATGGCCGACATCCCCCTTTGTTTACTTCTTTTGATAGGGCGAGTATGGACTATAGAAGGCCAGAACATTAAATGAAGCTCCATTAGGAACAGCACTTAGATCCTGATTGAAGATGGCCCATTGACTATTGTAGTACCAGACACCGATATTATGATTGTTGTAGACGCTATTGGGATAGTAGCTGGGTGTCGTAAAGACCAGGGCTTTCGGATTGTTATTGGTTACTGGATGGTTTAAGTAAGTCCAGTCGTAGACACTATTATTGGGGTCTGCTGTATGCCTGAAGGCTCCATAGACCTGGTAGGAAAAGACATACACATTGAAGCTTGCCCCAACGGGCATCGCAGCAAGATCTTGATTGAAGATCGACCATTTTCCGCCATGATACCAGACACCAATGGGATGATTATCGTAGATTCCTCCAACCCCATTAGGATTCCAGTTGGGCGTCACAATAATGAGAGCACGAGGGTTGTTATTGCTCAGTCTGCTGCTAAAATCAGTAAAATTGGCAGCGATGTTTGATTGGGTTGCCGAGTGTACAAAGACGCCGGTATAGCTAGAGTTGGGAAGGGCATAAACATTGAAGGCTGCTCCATTAGGAATGGCCGTCAGATCTTGATTGAAGATGGCCCACTTCCCACCATGATACCAGACTCCAATGGGATGGTTATCATAGATTCCGCCGCCACCATTGGGGTTCCAGTTTGGGGTCACAAAGACAATTGCCCTGGGGTTGTTATTGGTTACCGGATTATCAAGATCGGTCCAGTCATAAATGCTGTTGGATGGCGTTGCAGTATGAATGTAGACAATCGCACCACCACCACTGGCATGCGTGTCGCTCCTGGCCAGTGCTGCGGCTGGTGGAAGCAGTCCGCCTAGCGCAACCAGTGCCATCCCCAACACACCTACAAAACCCATTCGAGCGCATACGATGCGGAAAGCAGCACATACAGTCGCAAATCTGTTCATCTCACTCCTTTAATACCGATTCAATCGATAAAGAATGCATAATCTTTTTTGCCCGCGTTTCTGCTACAAGGCCTACGTTTATAGAGGAGATTTAGACCTCTACTTTACAGTATAAGTGTGGCTACTAACGATCGTGATCAATGTGCACGTTATTTGTCTGCACCTGTCCTCAAAGGAGTGCCAGATCCGTTGAATAGATAGAAGGATCTCAGATGTATATTGTTTCGTAGTGTTTCCAGGAAGTTGAAAGGATTAGCCTATGCCTGATCAGAACCTTCATGCGGTCATCCGCACCTATTTAGAGCGTGCTAACGAGCAGGCTAAAAGCCATACGACTGAACACTTTATTGAGCTAGATTCTGTGCAATTTCTGCGTGAGCGGCTGGCACCAGGGTATTGTTTAGAGTTAATTGAATATGCCTATCAAGATGGGGGGAAGCGTCAGGATAGTGTGCTGTTAACGCAGGACGCGCAGGGGCGTCTCAATGTCTTAAGCGGGGGAGCGCAACATGTCGATGAGGTGCCCATTATCTTTAATCGTGCGAATCGGCAGGATACTCCGTTTTTACGCCTGGGCTGGCAGACCTGGCCCAATGGACCATTTTGCGCCCGAGGGGCTGTCATTGAAAAGGGTTTTGAAGTCACCCGGGTGCGCCTGATCGATGCGAATGGATCTCATCTGGAATCAGATGTGCAGAATCATCTTGTCCTGTTCCTCTCTGAACAGGTGCTGACACCTCCTTTTACCATTGAGTTTTATAATCGAGCCGGGGAGATTATTGGCATTGAGGTTACCCGCCAGTAAGGTTATACAACGGCTCACGATGTAAGACGGCTCTCATAGCCGTCTCTAATCCAATCTCTGGTGGCGGACAGCCCCATGAACGCTTTCATAGAGACCAGTGAGCTTCAGGGGGGTCAGCCCATGGCCGTAAAGTGTTCTGGTTTGATGGTCACAATGATGCCCTGATCAGTGGGCTGGCGATAGGGGTAGACATCCAGGCCCATATATCTTTTGGCCATGGCATTTACAAAATGGTTATCGGTATCATCCTCTATCTTTATCACTTTGCCACGCAATTCGAGGTAGTGGTAGGCATTCTCAGGATCAAGGATGGAGAGCGCGACGCGTGGCTCCCTCTGGAGGTTATGAAATTTCTGGCCTTTGCGCGTATGCCCAAAGCGAAGATAGGTACCATCCCAATCAAACCAGACAGGGCTGGATTGGGGCGAGCCATCAGGACCCACGGTGGCAATGTGAGCAAAGGCGACTGACTTCAAAATATTTTGATGCTGTTCAGGAATAAGTCCCATGTTTTACCTCCCATGCATACGATAGGATCATTTTGTGGCGGACCACTCTCTTCATTCTATGTCTCCCCAGTCAAATTATCTTCATCGTTCTAGCATCCTCAAAAGGAAGGTGTCAAGCTCAGTCTTTCGTCTTTCGTTTTTCGTGTAATAAGTGTTACCATTTGCGCAGAAGCAGAAGTAGAAGCGCCTATGAGCCAGGAAGGGGGCGAGAGGCGAGTCGGGAAGCTCAGCGGGACGCGACTGCGGTCTGGTCCGTGTCCTGGGGGACAATGAATTGAAGGGATCAATTTATGAGGCTGACGACAGAGGCCAGACCGCAGTCGCGCCCGAAAAATAAGATCATAATATTATTTGCATCTTCTTCGCGATGCTTCCTTCTGCGAGAACTTTTCCCGCACCAGAGGATAAACCTGGAACTGGAATCCCTGAAAAGAGAGCCAGAATGGCACAACTTTTCAGGTCAGTAATGCGTTTCTTTGAGTGTAGCTGGTAGTAAAAGATTAAGATCAATTGATAGTGTTGACAATAGTGTAGAGGTCACGAAATGATCTAGCAGAAAGAAGCGTGAAGGATTATGCAAAAGATGGCTAAGCGTCAGCTTACTGTGTTGCCGATGATCTGGCGTCTACTAATGTGGTTGCTTAGCGCGTCTTTATTAGCCGTATTAACGGCCTGTGGCACTGATCCAGGGGTTGGCACTGGCCTGCCGACCTCTACTCCTGAGAGTACCGGGACGATCAGTGTGGCAACTGCGACGCCAGTGCCGGGCAGGGCCGCCATTCCCTTGACCTCTATTCGTATGCTCAATGCTACAAGTGGTTGGGCTTTAAGCGAGACAGATATCTTGAAGACGCAGGATGGAGGCCTGCACTGGAAATCTTTGAGGCAGATTCAAGTTGGTGGCCTGGATGCACAGCCCCAGGGAGCTTTTATGGATAGTAACCATGCCTGGGTGGCCTATCATGACGCGCAGGGCCCCAATGGAACCTTTACCATTCTACGTACAACTGATGGGGGCGCAAGTTGGCAGAACAGTAACATCAGCTCTGCGTTAGATGGCATCAGCACGCCACACTTCGTCAATACTCAGTGGGGTTGGATTGAGGCCTATCACTTTCAGGGCATGCACCATACCAGCGGCGAACTTTTCCGCACCAATGATGGTGGAGTCAGCTGGAGCCTGATAGCCAATACCGACGCGCAGCCCCAGACGGGTCTCACCAATGGCGGCAACGGTCTCTCATTTAAAGATACCCAGAATGGCTGGATTACTGGTGAGATTCCATCCAGTAGAGCCTTTTTAGAGACGACAGGTAATGGTGGCGATGCCTGGCACGCGCAGTCTTTGCCTATTCCTGATGGGCTTACCAGCGAGTCGGTTGGAGATACGATTACCACGCCTCCAGTCTTTTTTGGCAATGATGGCCTGTTGCCCGTCTCGCTCTTCTCAAATGAGACAGATTTTGACATGTATATTACCCATGATGGTGGACGCACATGGGCTGCTCAGCCCCTTGCCAGATTAGATATGAATCAAAATGGCGATGCTAGCATTGATAATATCTATGTGTTGACTATGAATCAAAGCTGGATGAATGCCAAAACCGGCTTCTATGGCTCAACCGATGGCGGAAAGACCTGGCATCACCTTTCGGATCTGCCACAGCCCATTGGTAAGATGAGCTTTGTCGATGCCACTCATGGATGGGCAATTGGTACGCGGAGCAACAAAAATCCTCTGTTGTTAGCTACGAGCGATGGTGGAAAGACCTGGCAACAGATGAATTACACCTTACAATAAGAGGGTCCGGCGGCCATTATGATGGGTGCCACAAAGCGGAGGTTGGTCCGGCGGCCATCATGATGGGTGCCACAAAGCGGAGGCGGGTACGGCGGCCATCATGAATGATGGGCCCTACCTTCTTGGAGCGATAAATCGCTTATGAGAGGTGCCACAAAGCGGAGGTGGGTACGGCGGCCATCATGAATGATGGGCCCTACCTTCTTGGAGCGATAAATCGCTTATGATGGGTGAGAACGCGCCCTCTTGCCATCTCACCCATTTTTGTCTGAAGCGGAGACCGTCGTTCATGAATCCATCCACACTTAATTGAGCGTATAAAAATTAAAGTGCATGGATGAGGTGACGATGAGCGATCGTACAGGTCAAATAATGGGCAATTATCGATTGTTGCGCCTATTGGGTCAGGGTGGTTACGCTGAAGTCTATCTGGGTGAACATCTTTATCTGCCAATGCAAGCAGCCATCAAAATAGTACATGGTCAGATTGAGGCCGGTGAGCTAGAGAGCTTTAAACGAGAGGCGAAAACCATTGCCATTCTCAAACATCCTCACATCCTCCGTATCTTTGATTTTGACTTTGCAGGGCTCACTCCTTTTATTGTGATGGACTATATTCCTCATGGCACCCTGCGTGATCGCTACCCCCTGGGCAGTATCATGCCATTGCCGCTCCTTGTGAAGTACGTCAAACAGATCGGTTCGGCGCTCCACTATGCACATCAACAGCGCTTCATCCATCAGGATGTGAAACCAGAAAATATCTTGCTTGAAAACGAACAGAATGTCATCCTTAGTGATTTTGGCTTTGCGACCCTGGTCCATAATACGGCCTCCTTACCGATCCAGAATGCGTTGGGGACAGTGCAATATATGGCCCCGGAGCAGATCCAGGGAAAGCCACGGCCAGCTAGCGACCAGTACGCATTATCCCTCATGGTCTATGAGTGGCTCTGCGGCACCAGGCCCTTTAAAAGCCGCTCCTTTAACGATCTTATGCTAAGCCAGCTTAAACAGGTGCCACCAACCCTGCGTAGCCAGGGGGCCCGCATTCCTCAGGCAGTTGAACAGGTTGTCCTGACTGCCCTTTCCAAAGAGCCTCATCAGCGTTTCTCCAACATTCAGGCCTTCGTCAATGCTCTTGAGCAGGCCGCCATGGGTACCCCACTAATAAGAAAAAGTTGACTCCCCTGCATAGAAAGCTTGCCAGCCCCTTGCCAGAGCATACTACACCAGACCCTTGCCAGAGCATACTACACCAGACCCTTGCCAGAGCATACTACAATAGTAGCACCAGACACATCCAATCTAAGGAGCAAGCGAAGTCATGCCACGGATTCAGCCCGACGACTCCATACCTATTCCTGAAGATGCAAGCTTTGCTACAATGGGCACACTCTTTCAGACCATGAGTAGCCGCCCTGAGATCATGCAGCAGACGATGAAACTGCTGGAGACTGTCATGAGGAGTGGCACAGTTGAGATCAAGCTCAAAGAACTTCTCGCCATCCGCGTCTCGCAGGTAAATCACTGTTTTTATTGAATGAGCGCACATACTGCCTTGGCAAGGCAGTTCGGCGTAAGTGAAGAGCTGCTCGATGCACTCTATCACATTGATGAACAGCACCAGCTCTTTTCTGATCGTGAACTGGTGGCGCTGCGCTATGCAGAATTGATGACCACAAGCGCACGCGATATAAGCGAGAACATATGGGATGAGCTTAGAGCCAACTTTGATGATGGCGAGATCGTTGAGCTATCTTCCGTAATCGGGCTCTTCAATTTCTTTAATCGCTATGCAGATGCCCTGGAATTGCATCAAAAAAGCTGATTTAGCAATTCTCCCCTTGACAAGAAACCGGTTTCCGGCTACACTATGCATATGCAGAAACTGGTTTCTAAGAGGCGAAACCGGGCTCCTGGAAATCATTAGAAGTAGCGAGGCATCCGACACTGAACGAGAAAAAACTGACCATTCAAGACATAGCGCGGCTAGCAAATGTCTCCAAAGCGACTGTTTCGCGGGTTCTCAATAGCAATGCCAGTGTCGATGCGGTCTTACGTGAGCGCGTATTACAGGTTATTAAAGAACAGAACTTTGTGCCAAGCATTAATGCCCAGGGTCTCAATGGTCGTAGCCAATTGCTTGGTATTTTAATGCCACGCTATCTCTGGCCTGCTTTGCAAGAGATAACGTGGGCGATTGCAGATTATATAACCAATGAGACGCGCTACGAAATTATTTTTTATAGCTGCTCCAATGATAATGGGGATGGTTATACGCGAGTGCTGGATCAGATTGTTAGCACAAACCTTGTTGCCGGTCTGATCGCTACTCTGTATGATCAATCACCTGAGCATCTGGTTGAACTTTATGAGCAGGGGCTCCCCGTTGTTTTATTGGACACAATTGGCTTGCAGACCAACTTACCGACGGTCTGTGCGGATCACTATAGTGGAGCCTACGAAGGAGTGAGGTATCTGCTTGAGTCAGGTCATCGGCGCATCGGGTATATTCAAGGAACGGCCCATTGGAAATGTTCCCATGATCGCTATCGAGCCTATTGTGATGCTCTGGCCTCTTATGGATTGCAGCCAGACCCGGAGCTGTTTCAGCAGGCGGAATATACTCCAAAATCAGGAGAAGTGGCCGCAAGAGCTTTGCTTACGTTGGAAGATCGACCAACGGCAATCTTTGCCACTAACGATGATATGGCCTCGTCTGCCATTATGGTGGCTCAGGAGCTCCATCTGCATGTGCCAGAGGATATTTCAATCCTTGGCTTTAACGATGATCCTGTCCCATTTGTGCGTTCAATGCTTACGACAGTCCATCAACCCTTCAGTACGATGGCCCGTTGTGCGGCTGAACTATTGGTCTCACAGATCCAGACGCAGTATCGGTTTTCGGATGAATTGCAACGGATTCTTCAAATGACAACACGTCCAACGTTCGCACGTGAATTAGGAGAACTGCCAATGCCCTTTTCGCTTCAATTTCCAACCCATCTTGTTACACGAACAACAAGTGCTCGCAGAACTGCGACCTGAGCCGCCCATTCTGCGGTTCATTAAGCGCTAAGCACCCTTTTCCAGCACAATTTTTCATGTTTATACGAATGCAAGATCCTGTACCCAGATGTCTTGTTGCTATATCGTTATGTCCAGACATCCGTTTGGCATACCAGGTAATAGAAGGACGCTTTGCTGCTATCTCCTCGGCTAGAGGCGGGGATGGAGCTTAAAGATGCTTAAAGGAAAGGATATTACACAAGAGATCTTGAGAGTGAATGGCAAAACAACCAATCTAGCTGTTTAGAATGATGTATTTTTCATAGCAAAGGAGCGATGTAATGTATTTCAAGAATACCATGAACCGTCGTCGTTTCATCCAATCTGCCAGCGCTGCGGCAGGTCTGGCCACCCTTCCAGGTTTACTGGATGCCTGCGGATCGCAGGATGCAGCTGGCACAGTGACCCTTAAATACTGGGATTTTTATGTCACACAGGCCCCCTGGATTGATAACGAGATCAAACTGTTCCAGCAGGCACACCCTGGCATCAAGATTAAAAAATCGACGCAGTCTGTTGGTGATTACGCCAATCTCTATTCGCTTGCCGTTCGTAGCAATAATACCCCCGATATTGCAATGATTCCTCAGACGCCAGTCTTCAATGATCAGGTTGCCAAGGGCTGGTGGCAGCCGCTGGATAAGTGGGCTGACGACAAATGGCGCTCCAGATTCATTCCCAATACGCTGCATGAAGGCAGCAATATCTTCAACGGGAAGCTGTACTCAGTTCCACTGGAAGGACTGGCCGTTCCATTCCAACTGTATATCAACCATAGCGTCTTCCGCGCCGCCGATCTGGTTAATGCCGATGGCACCATCATGATTCCACGCACGTGGGACGATGTCACGCATGCCTCTGAGGCGATCACCAAGAAGAGCGGTGGTCAGGTCTATGGTCTGGGCTTTGGCAATAGTGCCTATGATGTCTTGAGCTGGTGGATGTTCGTCTTTATCATTGGAGCCGGTTGTCCTGGTGGTCCTGGTGATCCTGATCTGCGCACAGGTAAATACGCTTTCCATAGCAATCGTAACTATGCTGATTGGTTGAACCTGTTAAAAGAATGGAAAGATAGGCAGTATATCTATCCAGACTCTATCAGTATCTCGGACGAGGTTGCGCGCGCCTATTTTGAGCGCGGCAAGTTCGGTATGACCATTGGCGGCATCTGGGATCAGCCGGAGTGGACCTCGCATCAGTTTACCGATTACAGCCTGACCACTCTTATTACTCCGAATAAAGAGCCCGATAGCTACTTCCCGATTAAACCAGGCGGCACCTTTACAGCGATCTCATCCAAATCGAAGCACCAGGATGAAGCCTGGGCCTGGTTCGATTGGCTGGCAAGCGTAGATGCTGGCAAGCGTTGGGTAGAGATGGGCGAAGGACTCTCGATCTTCCCACAGAACAACGATCCCAAGAACAATTCTCAGCCCCACTTCAAACAATATATTGATACTGCCAAATTCTCTGTTCCTGGGCCAGATCCAACTATTCGTAATCCTAATGTTGGTCTCGTTGTTCCTCAGACCGTGAAACCAGCCATGGGCGATATCATCGCTGGCTATTACACCGGCCAGATCAGCAATATCTCCGATGCCTTGCAGGAGCTGGAGCAGAAGTCCCAGAAAGCCCTCGAGGATGCCATCGCTGTGACCAATCAGCAAGGTCATAAGGTCAGCATCGATGATTATATCTTCACTGATTGGGATGTGAAAAAGCCCTATGTAACGAAGCCGAACAAGGCGTAAGCGCCCGGGCTGCAAATGGCGTTCAGTCCGGTCTGGAGAGCAGCGACATTATGTCCAGCTATAGGCTTGCTGGAACAGAGCGTTCCTGCTTATACAGGCCGGGCCCGATCAGAACTAGAAGGACCTTGCGTCATGGTATCACCTACTTTGCTTCAACCAAAGGATGAAAACAGACCGAAACGGATCGTACGGGAACCCCAGAAGCGCTCTCTCTGGCATGAGATTCGCAGTGGTGGCTGGTCGTATCTCTATGTTGCACCTATGTTTATCCTGCTAGTGGTGTTTGCGATCTATCCATCTTTTGCATCACTTGGATACACCCTTTATCAATGGAATGGAATTGGGGACCCCACGGTCTTTGTCGGCCTCGACAATTTTAATAAGGTGATGCACGATCCTTTCTTCTGGAAGGCCTTTAGCAACACCTTTGTCTATATGCTGGTCCTGGTTCCTGTGCAGTTAACGCTGGCCCTTGCACTGGCGCTGGTCTTAAACAACCCCAAATTGCGCTTTGCTTCGGTCTATCGAGCGATCTTCTTTATTCCAGTTGTGACCTCGGCTGCCGTGATTGCGGTAGTGGTGCAGTTGATTATGTCTACCTTCGGGGATGATATTAATAAGATGCTCATCAACCTCCACATCATTCAGCAGCATATCGACTGGCTGGGCGATCCACACTTTGCGCTGGGGATCGTGATTGTGATCGGCATCTGGAATACATTGGGCTATAACCTGATCTACTTTCTGGCAGGCTTGCAGACTATTCCGCTGGAGCTGTATGAAGCGGCGCGCATGGATGGTGCTAATGCCATCAATCGCTTTTTTTCGATTACGGTTCCGATGCTTCGCTCGGTCGGGCTGATCATCCTGATTCTGGCGATTCTAGGTAGCTTGCAGGTCTTTGACATTGTGCTGGTGTTGACCGATGGCGGCCCCTATGGCGCGACTGAGGTAGTAAATACCTATATCTACCATCAGGCCTTTGGTGGAAATTCGCGCAATCCTGTTGAGCCCAATGTAGGCTTTGCTTCTGCTGCCTCTTTCTTCTACGGGGTAGTGATTATGGGGATCTCTGTGGCTCAGCTATTGCTCTTCCGCTATCTCAATCGTCAACGTCAGGCCACAATGAATACTGTAGAGGGATAGAGAGGTGTCATAGCCATGGCTTTTATACCACAATCTCATGGGCAACCAGTACAGCGCAGACCTCGAAAGCAGCGTCTGAAGATCCAGCCAATCTGGTTTGCCCATCTGGCTCTTATTGCGGGTGGCATCATCTGGATGTATCCCTTTCTCTGGATGTTGGGAAGTTCATTTAAGACAAACAAAGATTTCTTTGATCGTGGCTTAAATATCTTTCCAGGACAGATTGCCTGGTCCAATTATATTGATGCCTGGAATAAAGCGAGCTTTGGGACCTACTTTCTGAATACGGTGATTACGGCGGCCTTCTCTGTGCTGTTCGTGCTGCTCTTCACTTCAATGGCGGGGTATGCTCTGGCACGCACAAAGTTTCCGGGCAAAGGATTGATTCTGGGTCTGATTGGCCTGACGCTCTTTCTGCCCCATGGCTATACCATTCTACCAACCTTCGATATTATTCAGAAGTTGGGGCTACTCAATTCGTTGGCCTCGATCATTACTGTGCAGACTGCGGGTGGCATGGTCTTTGGAACCTTTCTGTTCATGGGCTATTTCACAACCATTGATCGTGAGCTTGAGGATGCCGCCCGCGTAGATGGAGCCAGCTATCATCAGATCTTCTGGCAAGTGATGCTTCCATTGGCGCGACCGATGATTGCAACAGTGGCTCTCTTCAACTTTATTGGGGCCTGGAACAGCTTCTTCTTTCCCCTGGTCTTTACCCTGGGCGTACCCGAACTGCGTACTCTGGCAGTAGGAATGTATGCCTTTATTGGTCAGAACTCGGTGGATTGGACGTTGCTGGTGGCGGGGGCCGTGATTACGCTGGCTCCTATTATGATCGTGTTCCTTTTCTTGCAGCGCTACTTTATCAATGGTATTGCCGGTGCTGTGAAATCGTAGGCACTGGCCGTTAAGACAAAAGCTGAATGACGATGTTGTTGAAAGGATTTAGAGATGCGCAATCGTTTTGCGTCTGGGCGAGGACGCCTGTTCTTTCTTGCTTGTAGTGTGTTCTCTCTGATCCTGCTGGCCTCCGGGCTGTTGGCGCTTCCAACAGCTCGGGCAGCAGGGATCGTGGATCTGTCCGCTAATTATAGCTGGAAGCCTCTAAAAGTTGGTGGTGG
This sequence comes from Tengunoibacter tsumagoiensis, assembly GCF_003967535.1. GTDB lineage: Bacteria > Chloroflexota > Ktedonobacteria > Ktedonobacterales > Ktedonobacteraceae > Tengunoibacter > Tengunoibacter tsumagoiensis. The sequence continues at coordinate 803,503 of NZ_BIFR01000001.1, forward strand.
TGGTTTTGTCACTGGTCTGGTCATCCACCCAACCGCTTCTAATGTTATGTTTGCTCGCACCGATGTAGGTGGTGCGTATCGCTGGGATGCTAAGACACAGAGCTGGAAGCAGATCATTCTTGGCTCAAATGTGCCTGGCCCTGTCCCAAATGATTATAGTGTCGATAGCATTGCCCTGAGCAAAAAGAATAGCAAGGTCGTGTATATCTCGGTGGGGAATGATCTGACGCAGCAGAATGGTCGTATTCTTAAAAGCACTGATAGCGGTAATAGCTGGACCGATAGCGGCTATCGCTGGAGCGTTGGCGGAAATGCTGACAATCGCACTGGTGGTGAGCGCTTAGCCGTTGATCCCAATAACGGGAGCGTGGTCTACTTCGGCTCTCGTATGCAGGGGCTCTGGGTCAGTACCGATAGTGCAGCCCACTGGAAACAGGTCTCTCCCGATCAGGTTCCACTGGGTAGCAATAGCAGTGGTGCTGCTACAGGGATTAAATTTATCCAATTTGACCCTGCCAGCCCAATCGTTCATGGGAAAACCAGCCGTATCTATGCAGGTGTCTCAGGTGCTGGTGTCTTCCGTAGCGATGATGCTGGCGCAACATGGACAAATATCCTGCCCTTTACGGATACCACCATCCCGTTTGATCAGGCGCTTAGTGCGGATGATCAGCTCTATGTCTCTTTACAGTCCAGTGTCGATAAAGGTCTGGTCAAAAAATATAATCCACAGACGAATAGCTGGGCCGATATTACGCCTCCTGTCTGGGGAAATGGATATGTGATCGCGACCGATCCATTTGATGCGCAGCGTGTCTTTGTAAGCGATGGTGGCATGCGCGACGGCCACTTTTTCCGCTCAACAACTGGTGGGCTGACCTGGGATACCCTGAATGTAGCAATCAGTTCTCCGACTATTCCCTGGATTACGCAGACGGATGAGACCAACTGGCTTTCGGCTGGTAAGCTGGTATTTGATCCTCATACGCAGAATAAACTCTGGTTCCCACAGGGGACTGGCGTCTGGGAGGCCACAAATCTCAGTGATACGACCATCACCTGGAACTCGGTGACAACCGGCATTGAAGAGATGGTTGCCAACGACGTGATTGCTCCTCCAGGTGGGAAAGCGATTACCGTCAATCAGGATCGCAACGGCTTCTATCATGCCAATCCTGATGCCTTCCCTGCTAAGACTATCCTGACGAGCAAGTTCTCTGATGGGACCAGTTTAGATTATAGCGGTGGGACGCCCAGCTTTGTGGTCGCAGCCTCCTCCGATACCCGTTTTATTAATCCCAGTCAGAGCGGCTACTCGACGGATGGTGGGCAGACCTGGACTCAATTCACAGGCATGGCAAACTACCCAGATCTGTATGGCGGCAATATTGCAGTCTCTGCAACGGACACTAATAACATTGTCTGGTTGCCAACATGGAATAAGAAGCCCTATGTGACGACCGACCGTGGTGCGACCTGGACCGAGTTGACGATGCCTTTTGCCAATGTCAATGTGATGCACACTATGATCTGGTGGGGCTGGAAGAAAGCTTTAGATGCAGATAAGGTCACTGGCGGCCAATTCTACATTTATAGCACCGACAATGGTGGAGAGTTCTTCCGCTCAAGCAACAGTGGTCAGACCTGGGAGCAGGTGCCCGGACCGGTTCCACCCAGCGGCAACAACGATGCCCATGTCTTTGGGCAGGTACGAGCGGTGCCTGGTCATGCTGGCAATGTCTGGGTCAGTGTTGCTCAAGGCGGTCTCTACAATACCACAGACGCAGGCACGACCTGGACCAAGGCCAGTGAGGTGCAGGATGCTCAGGCCTTTGGCTATGGAGCGCCTCTGGCGGGCTCAACCTATCCCACCATTTTTATGTATGGCAAGGTCCATGACCAGTGGGGTATCTGGCGCTCAAGCGATCAAGGTGTTACCTGGAGTAAAGTGGCTCAGTATCCCGGGAATCTCTATGATAGCGTCAATACAGTAAATGGCGATATGAGTATTCCTGGTCGTGTCTACGTAGGCTTTAGCGGAAATGGGTTCCTCTACGCTGACGATAAATCGTTGCCGAAGGCTACACCGACTCCTAATTCAAGCGTGACTCCAACCGTTACGCCGAGTCCAACGGCGACACCAAGTCCAACGCCGACGCCAAGCCCAACGCCAACGCCAACACCAAGCCCAACACCGACACCGAGTCCAACGCCCAATCCAGGCACGACTACGCTTTATGCAACAGCGGATCGTGACAATTGGGCTCAAAGCACTGGAACTGAAACCACGCTCAACGTCAGCCTCTATCAGTATAGCTACCTGAAATTTGACCTCTCGTCTGTTGGCTCGATTAGCTCGGCTCATCTTAGATTGTATCGCGACCTGGCTGATGCTGGCTCCATCTCCATCACAGCCTATCAAGTTAGCGATAGCTCCTGGGTTGAGACCAGTAATACCTTGCCAGCGACTGGAAATACGCTGGGAACGGTCACATCCCCTGGCTCTGGTTACGTTGATTTTGACCTTACCAGCTACATTCAGAGTGCTAAAGCCAGTGGAAATGTTGTGAGCATCGCAGTGAACGCAAGTTCGGCCTCATGGCAGAACATTGATTCACGCGAGCATGTTACCAATGTTCCTGAGCTTGTCATCTCGTAAGGTGCCTGGCTTGTAAGAGTGTATCTGAAGAGAGCAGAGCGTTTCCTGAATGTGAGCTCCCTTCAGATACACGCTAAGGTTGACCAGAGTTTGATGGATTGATTTTTCGACGAAGAGAATCATAGTCTCAAGGAGTGACAGATGTGCAAAGGAATTGCAATGGTGCATCACCGGCAAGATACTAGCAGCAAACGCTTGCTGCCACTAATTCTGCTGCCGATCTTATTACTTGTACCATGGCTCAGCTTGCAACAGCCAGGCCATGTTCAGGCGGCAGATCTTACGACCAATTATTCATGGAAACAGTTGCGTGTGGGAGGTGGTGGCTTTGTCACGGGGCTTGTCATTCATCCCACCTCGCAGAATGTCATCTATGGGCGCACCGACGTAGGTGGTGCCTATCGCTGGGACGCCAGCAGCCAGTCCTGGTCGCAGATCATTCTTGCAAACAATATTCCCAATCCCACTTCAGGCGACTATGGAGTGGATAGCATTGCAGTAAGCAAGCAGAACGATCAGGTCGTCTATGTAGCGGTTGGAAGCACCTATGATAGTTCGCCTTATCCCGACAATGGACGCATCTTGAAGAGTACCGATCGTGGCAATCATTGGAGCGACAGTGGTCAGCGCTGGTATATCAATGGGAATGGTGATTATCGTCAGGGTGGTGAGCGGCTGGCCGTTGATCCCAACAACGATAATGTCGTCTACTTTGGATCGCGCACCGAGGGGCTCTGGGTGAGCACCAATGCGGGGGGAAGTTGGAGCCAGATCTCTACAAGTAGTATTCCAGCAGGCAGCAATAGCAGTGGCACGCCAGCAGGCGTAAAATTTGTCGTGTTTGATCCCAGCGGCGGCACAACCTCTGATGGTAAGACAGAGCGGATCTATGTCGGGGTTGCGGGTCAGGGCATCTATCGCTCTGATAATGCAGGTGGGAGCTGGTATAACATCTACTCTACAACTCAGATCCCTTACCAGGGTATCGTCGCACCAGATGGAACCTTCTATGCCACCTTCATGCCAGTAAGTGGCCTTGGTTCAGTCCAGAAATACAATCTCGGTACGGGCTCGTGGTCCGATATCACACCGCCCAATGGCGATACGGCTTACACAGTCGCGATTGATCCTTTTAATAGTCAGCGCCTCTTTGTTAGCCCGGGTGGTATGCGCAACGATCATTTCTGGCGCTCAACCAATGGTGGGAGCAGTTGGGATATCCTTCAGGTCTCAATTAGTTCAACCTCTATTCCCTGGATTACCCAGACCGACGAGGCCAACTGGCTCTCCAGTGGGACCATTGTGTTTGATCCTTTTGTGCAGAACAAGCTCTGGTTCCCTCAAGGAACAGGCGTCTGGAACGCGACGAATCTGAGCGATACCACCATCAACTGGAACTTCAATTCCAACGGCATTGAAGAGATGGTTGCCAACGACGTGATCGCCCCTCCAGGTGGGAAAGCGATTACCGTCAACCAGGATCGTAATGGCTTCTATCATGCCAATCCCGATGGCTATCCCGATAAGACCATCCTGACAAGCAAGTTCTCCGATGGGACCAGCCTCGACTATAGCGCGAACAACCCGAGCTTTGTCGTCGCAGCCTCCTCTGATACGCGCTATATCAATCCCAGTCAGAGCGGTTACTCTAATGATGGAGGACAGACCTGGAATCAGTTCTCGGGGATGGCGAACTATTCAGATCTCTATGGCGGCAATATTGCAGTCTCGGCAACGGATACGCGGAATATCGTCTGGCTGCCAACAAATAATGCAAAGCCCTATGTGACCACCGACACCGGAGCCAGTTGGAACAAACTGACATTCTTTAATAACGTCAATAATCTCCACACCATGATCTGGTGGGCGCAGAAGAAGGCCCTGGACTCAGACAAAGTCATTGGTGGTCAATTCTACATCTATAGTACCGAGAATGGTGGAGAGTTCTATCGTTCAAGCAATAACGGCCAGGATTGGGTAAAGGCTCCCGGGCAGGCTCCCAGCAGCAGCAACAATGATGCCCATGTCTTTGGGCAGATACGAGCGGTCCCTGGTCATGCCGGTCATATCTGGATGAGTACAGCGCAGGGTGGGCTCTCCTACACCACCAATGCAGGCGATTCCTGGAATAAAGTCAGCGCAGTCCAGGATGCTCGTGCTATTGGCTATGGTGCAGCGATCAATGGAGCCAGTTATCCAGCTATCTTCGTGTATGGCAAGATCAACAACAATTGGGGCGTCTATCGCTCCGTTGATCAAGGTGCGAGCTGGGATCTGGTCTCCTCCTATCCAATGAACCTGGCAGATACCGTCACGACCATCAATGGCGACATGAGTATTCCCGGGCGCGTCTATGTTGGTTTTGCGGGCAATGGCTTTGTATATGGTGATGATACTACCCTGTCTTCCTCTACCCCCACTTCACTGGCTCCAATTGCGGATCGTGATAACTGGGCCCAGAGCACTGGTAGTGAGAACACGCTCAACGTCAGCATCTACCAGTACAGCTACCTGAAATTTGACCTATCGTCTATAAGTAGTTCCATCAACTCAGCCCATTTGCGCGTCTATCGCAACAATGATGATCAGGGGTCGATCACATTGACAGCCTACCAGGTTAGCGATAATTCCTGGGTTGAGACAAGCAATACATTGCCTGCGCCGGGGAGTGCCATTAGCAGTATCACCTCGCCAGGCATTGGCGTTGTCGATTTTGACCTGACGAGCTATATTCAGAGCGCTAAAGCCAGTGGTACTAGCGTGACGATTGCCTTAAATGCCAGCTGTCAGAATTGGCAAAGCGTCTATTCACGTGAGAACAGCACAAATCAGCCAGCCCTTGTAATCTCGTAGACTGCGATTTTCAAACAGCAGTCGCGGCAAAACAGATGGACCTCTCATACTGTTCATGAGGGGTCTGTCACCTTTTTGGGATCAATAGAAGCTTGTATTGTTATTTTTATGCTAGAGCTTCACTTATTTTGCGTCATATCAGCTCACCAGTATTCAGGGGGAGATACCAATGGATTCATTAAATATTGTCTTTACAGGGAAAGATCAGGTCGAAGTGTATGAAGAACCGGTACGTAAGCCGGGAGCGAGAGACATCCTGGTGCAGGCCAATTATTCGCTCATCAGTACTGGAACGGAGAGCATCTGTTTGAGCCGGAACTTTGATCCGGGCTCGCATTGGGATGGATGGATCAAATATCCATTTCATACAGGCTATAGTCTGGTAGGACGGGTAATTGAGAAGGGAGCAGAAGTCACGAATGTAGAGGTGGGGGCCAGAGTAGCGCTGCGTTGTGAGCATAAGCAGTACACCGTCGTCTCCACTGATGAGATCGACATCTATCATATTCCTGAAGGAGTTGCTGAGGAAGACGCCACCTGGTTTCATATCGCCACGATTGTCCAGAATGGAATACGCTACGCGGAACACAGGCTGGGAGATACCGTAGCCGTCATTGGCCTCGGACTGCTAGGGCAACTGGTTGTACAATATGCCCGTTTATTGGGGGCGCGCCAGATCATTGCAATCGATCTTGCGGAGCCCCGTCTGGAGATGGCAAAAGAGCATGGAGCCACAACCGTACTCAAAATGGGAGCCGCCCAGGCGCGTGACGAAGTCCTGAGACTAACAAACGGCCAGGGAGTGAATATTGTCTATGATGTCACAGGAGCGGCCCCGGTCTTTGCGCAGGCCCTTCAATTACTCCGTCCCTTTGGTCGACTGGTCATTCTGGGCGACACAGGCTCACCAACGCAACAGCATCTCACCAAAGATGTCATCACCAAAGGCATCTCCATTGTCGCAGCCCATGATATGCATGGAGAGTTTGTAGCGAGCGAGCGCTGTTATTGGAATAACCTTCATCAAGGCGAGCTCTTCTTCGAGTACATACGTCGTGGTGATATGCGTGTGCATGACCTGATCACCCATCGGTATGCGCCTCAGCAGGCAGCCGAAGCGTATCGAATGCTGACGCGTGAGCGTAGCAGCGCCATGGGCGTCATTTTTGATTGGAATAGCCTGGCCTCTCTTTAGCGTGATGGTCTCGTCTGGGACACCATATGATACAATAGAGACAAGACGTTTTACACTTGTCGTGGTGTCTCATTCGTTATCCCTGAGCCTCCTCATGTTCAGAGACTCGTAGATAATCTCTATACGAATCTGTCCTCTGGCACGTCATTTTAAAGCGGGGCACTCTGTTGGCTGTAAGATGAGAGCGGCGAGCTGCAAGCATAAAGCGCTCTCAGCCGGTCAGGATAGTGCAGGCAGGCTGGTGAGAATGCAACCAGGAAGTGATATAAAACGTATGTATCTCAAAACTCATGCGAGTGAGCCGACCCTTCTCTTGTGCTGTACCAAAATCCTGGTGGGGGTGAGTACAGGTAGACGAAAGGTGAGAGTACGTGTAATATGATGAGATCATATTGCGCACAGGAGAGCAAATATATTCGTGTGTCTCATACCAGACGCCCCTCTTTGGATGTCTCGACAGATCAAGAAAGCAGGTCTGAACTAATGGATGCTCAGGCTACGTATATGTATCAGAACCCGAACGAACCGGGTCCACGGGGATCACAGCGCCCCGATAGCGGAGGCAACGGCAATAATGCTGGCGGTAGCCCAGGCGGTGGTGGAACCTCCCTCCTGTTTCGTATTGTTATTATCGCCATCGTCGTTATTGTAGGTCTCTATCTATTTCAGATCTTTACGCAAGGGAGTGGTGGTGCAAGTCCCAATGCGGGCGAGATTTCTTACAGCACATTCTATGCCCAGGTGAAGCAAGGAAACATTGATAAGGTCACCTTCCAGGGACAGGATGCCTATGGCTCTTTCAAAAACCCCATCACGATTGAAAGTACGGGGCAGCAGCGGAAAGATTTCCACCTGAATACCCTTCCAAATGGAGACACCACCCTTACGGACCTTTTGTTGCAACAACATGTGAATTTCCAGGGCAAGCCAGTACAGGACAACAATATTCTTTTCAGCGTATTGTTAAATTTACTCCCCTGGATTCTGGTCTTAGGCGTGTTCTACTTTATTGCTCGCCGCGCAACGCAGAGCCAGCAGAACATCTTTAGCTTTGGCAAGAGCCGAGCGAAGATGGTGCTGGAAGATCGACCATCAACAACCTTTGGGGATGTTGCTGGTGTTGACGAGGCCAAAAGCGATCTGGTAGAGGTCGTTGAGTTCCTGAAGACGCCACAAAAATTTCAGCGTCTGGGTGGCAAGATTCCTCGTGGCGTCTTGCTGGTAGGCCCTCCGGGAACCGGTAAAACGTTGCTGGCTCGTGCCGTTGCAGGCGAAGCCAGTGTCCCTTTCTTCTCCATGAGCGGATCTGAGTTTGTCGAAGTGCTGGTGGGTGTAGGAGCGAGCCGTGTGCGTGATCTCTTCGATCAGGCCAAGAAGGCGGCCCCAAGCATCATCTTCATCGACGAAATCGACGCTGTTGGTCGCCAGCGTGGTTCCAGCATCAATAGCAATGACGAGCGTGAGCAGACCCTCAACCAGTTGCTGGTCGAGATGGACGGTTTTGATGCGCGTCAGGCAGTGGTAGTGATTGCTGCAACAAACCGACCGGATGGACTGGATAAAGCTCTCTTACGACCTGGCCGTTTTGATCGCCGTGTGACCGTCGATCGTCCAGACTGGAATGGCCGCCTGGCAATCCTCAAAATCCATTCGCGCAACGTGCCTCTGGCCAGCGATGTAGATCTGATCACGATTGCTCGTGCGACCCCTGGTATGGTTGGTGCCGATCTCGCCAACCTGATCAACGAGGCTGCTCTCCTGGCCGCTCGCCGTAACCTGGACGCGGTCACCCAGACCTGTTTTAGCGAATCGCTGGACAAGATCTTGATTGGAGCCGAACGTCCTTTGATCTTGAGTGAGCATGATCTTAACGTCATTGCCTATCACGAGGGTGGTCACGCCCTTACAGGTCTGCTGACCGAGCATGTGGACCCAGTCTCTAAGGTCACTATTGTTCCACGTGGTCAGGCCCTTGGCGTCACACAGTATACTCCTCTAGATGATCGCTATAACTACACGCAGGATTACCTGCTTAGTCAGTTGGTAACCGCCCTGGGCGGGCGAGCGGCTGAAGAGGTTGCCATTGGCCGTATCACCACAGGAGCTGAAAACGATCTTCAGCGCGTCACCGCGATTGCGCGCCAGATGATCACCAAATGGGGCATGAGCGAACGCCTGGGAGCTATCTCCTATAGCGAGCGCGAAGATCCCTTTGCCGGAACAGCTCTGGCAAGCAATTCGCGCGAATATAGCGAGCGTACAGCCACCATCATTGACGAAGAGGTGAATCGAATCGTCTCTCGCGCCCATCAACAGGCGGTGAGCCTGCTGACTGAGCATCGTGAGACATTGGATCGCATTGCCAAAGCACTGCGCCTCTATGAAACCATCGATGCCAAACAGTTGCGTGAGATCATGATTGAGACTGGCGCCATTGATTCCGCCCCCGCTTCCTATGTGAAGCAAGCGTAGATTATCGGGCCAGCATACAGGCGAGCCCTCCAGCAGAGAGTGATATTGAACTCTCTGCTGGAGGGCTCGCCTGTATGCTGGCCTTTTACCAGGGCGCTCCATTTGAGGTGAGGGATAAAGATAGTCAAAAGGGAGTGTGCACAAAAATACCATATTTGGGGAAGGAAAAATTCGCATATCTTTGAATGCAAAACGAGTACATTTGGTGGTAAAGATAGAGTAAGCCTGAAAGCTTTGAAGGATGTTAGATTGATTCTTTAGTGCACATATGTGGAAGGGTGGATAAATATGAACGGTTTTATGAGGCCAGCACTGTTTGGAGGGATAGCCTGGGCAGCCTGGTGCGCCGTCATTCTCTCGCTGACAAGCGTAATTGGGCATGCAGCCGGGCCTGCACTGTCAGCTTCAGAACCCATTACAAAGTCTCCTCACAGTACCTGGAGCGTGGTCAATAGCGCAAATCTGGATACCAATAACTTTCTGTATGGAGTCTCAGCCTCTGGAAACGGCGATGCCTGGGCCGTTGGCGCTCATAGTCATATTCAGAATAGCACCTCTTTAGAGGGTCCTCTGGTAGAGCACTGGACCGGCAAAAAGTGGCAGATTGTCCCCGACGCCTTTCGTCAGCAACAGGCCAGGCTGACAGGTGTGGCTGTGATTAGTCCACAGGATGTCTGGGTTGTTGGATCACTGGAGAATGGAACTGGAATGGGCCTGATTGAGCATTGGGATGGCAAAAAATGGCAATCCGTCTCAACGACCGTTCCAGGTCAGTTGAAAGGGATCACTGCGCGGGCCGCCAACGATGTCTGGATCGTTGGTGTCAGCCAATCTGGTCAGCAGGCTTTTAGCCAGCACTGGGATGGTGCGCATTGGATGACCGTTCCGGTGCCATTGCCCAATCCATCTCGATACTCTGCCAATGGTATTACGGGCCAATTAAATGCAGTGACGGCCCTGGCCGCCAATAATGTCTGGGCTGTTGGGAATTTTATGACGAATAATATTGCGTTGGGCTCTCAGACCTTGATCGAGCACTGGGATGGTCAACACTGGAACCTTGTGAATAGTCCTGATATCGGGGCACAGGGCGATCGTCAGTTCAATAGTCTCAATGCTCTTGCCGCCGTCTCTGGCACCGATATCTGGTCCGTTGGAACCTATACAGGTCTGCATGGTATCTACAATCATACGCTGACCGAGCATTGGGATGGCACCAGTTGGAAGATTGTCAGTAGCCCCGATTCTGGTAATGATCTGAGCCAGCATAACGAGCTACGGGGCGTGAGTGCCCGCGCTGCTAACGATGTCTGGGCGGTAGGGACCGATCGTAGCAACCTGATTCTCGAGCATTACGATGGAAAGGCCTGGAGCGTGGCCTCTAATCCGACGCTCTCGACAGGTGCGTCTAGCAATGAATTGGATGCCATTACCTTTGTGCCGACAGGCCGTTTTCTTGCCGTAGGTGCAGCCGGGACTAATGCCGGAACGCTGGTCCTATCGCATCGCTAAACTTTTTACAATGGGCCTTTGTTTATCAATGAGAGGAACAAAGCGGGGTGGGCCCCACGGCCATCATGAATGATGGGCCCCACGTGTTTGGGCGATAAATCGCTCGTGATGGGGAAAATGTGGGGATGGGTCCGATGGACATTATGAATGAATCACCCTTTATGAGCGATTTATCGCGTGATGGGGTAGGGCCCATCATTCATGATGGCCGCGGACCCGTGAGGGGAATCCGTACATGTTCGGGTGATAAATCACTCTTTATGAGCGATTTATCGCATAAAGGTGTCGGGCCCATCATTCATGATGGCCGCGGACCCGTGAGGGGAATCCGTACATGTTCGGGTGATAAATCACTCTTTATGAGCGATTTATCGCATAAAGGTGTCGGGCCTATCATTCATGATGGCCGTGGACCCGTGAAGGAGCCATACATGCTCGGGCAATAAATTGCTTGTAAAAGGCAATTTACTTTATGAAGGTCGAGAGCTTTTGATAAAAATCTCCCATAGTGGTGTAGAGTTCTGCATAAAGCCCGGCCTCTCTGGCCGCAGTAACGTTTTTGGGGGTATCGTCCCAGAACAGAACTTCTGCGGGCTGGATATGCTCTAACTGCTTTAAGACCTCCAGAAAGAAGCCTGGATGGTCCTTTAAGTAGCCAACATACACTGATGAGAAGATCCCATCAAAAGCCTCGACAAAGTTCATTTTTTCGATCAGGTAGGCAGTTCGGTAGCGCTCCTGTTGGGTTGCCAGATAACAGCATATCCCTTGCTGACGGAGCTGCTTGACCGCCTCTAATAGCTCTGTATTGAGGCTGTATTCGGCCTCAAACCAGTAGCGTAAGAAATCTTCTACGGAGCCAGGCCAGCCCCACTTCTGTAGATAGCGAGCAAGCTCAATCTTAAGGTCAGCTTCACCAATAAGGCAAGCAGAAAATCTCTCGCGGAAAAAAGTTTGTAATTGGTCAGGGCTAATATTATAATCGCGTTTTAGATTTTTGCTCCAGTGCTCCCCATGGAGGATGACCCCATCAATATCAAAGAGTAGAACCTTAATCACTTCTTCTTCTCCTGGAGAATGACCCCATCAATATTAAATAGTAGAACCTTGATCACTTCTTCTTCTCCTGGATAATCCCCTTAAATCCATGTCTAGGAGCATTGAACCCCTTATTGGGGCAATCGAAAATCCTGCTTCACATGATACTAATGCATATCAGGTACAAAGGTCAATGTAGCCATAGACTGACCCTCGTGATAGAGAGAGATTATACCAGCAGTGTGTTGATCCCCATTCATGATTGAACTGGCTAGCTGACTGATCTCTTGAATTTTGGTGTGATTGGTTGGATCAGTCAGGAGACTCTGTGCATCCTGATCTATAGTATTAAACCATTTCTTAAGCTGATCTGTCCCCTGGATGATCTTCTGAGCATGAGTGCGGATCGTATCCGTTGCATCTGATTGGGTCGCGGCCAGCGAGGCATGCATGGCTACCATTGAGAGATAGCCCTCACCTCCCTGCCCCAGTAGTCCAAAACCATCGCCCCTACTGGCCTGCACACAGGATGGTGGGAGTGAATGGAAATGTGCTCCATCAGTACCTTCTAGAAGATTCAGCAGACTTTGCGCATTGCAGAGCGTCTCTTCTCGCTTCCCTTCGCTATTCTTTAACGATTGGGCCTGAGCCTGTACCTGTTGCCCCTGATCACGCAGGCCGACCAGCAAGCCAACATTCCCGGGCGTTGTAGCGAAGCTGACAAGTAGATGCTTAATATGGAGAAAGGCCAGCTCTGGATAACTGGCGGTCAGAAGCACCTTGCCTGCTGGCAGGGTCGCGCTCCCTGTCTCCTGCGTAATCTCAAACTTATTGCCGCTTCCCAGCAGATTGGTCCCAGAATGGTGAAAGACAAGGACATAGCCAGGTGTAGCAGACTGCTCAACCTTAGTGAGGGTGCCCAGGGCCGTAGTCTGCTCTACGCGTTCATCGACAAGCCAGGCGGCGTAATGAGAGCCACTGGGAGGAGCGGCCAGCCCACTCAGCGTCAGAGTCAGTCCGCCACTATCGCTCTGGCTGGCAGAGCTATCAGAAAACGTAATGTTGCCAGTGGCATGCGCTGGATCAGAGCTAAGGTGCTTGTTTTGTAGTAAAGTGATGGCCCCAATTGCAATGCCCAGAAGAAGTACAATCAGCATAAATGTGAGCAGTGACAGCGATTTATGTCGAAAGCGAGAGGAGTGTGGCTGACGAAACGGAAGGGCCAGATGGGGTAAGGTTAAAGACTTCCGTCTACCCGGCAGCGGAATGGGGGTCTTAGGATAGATCTGTGTATAGGGCTTATCGGCCTGAAAGGGCAGAACCTGTTCTTCAGGAAACGGCAGCGGACGCTCTTCATTCTCAGCTTGCTCCAGCCAGGGAGCCTCCAAACGCGACAGTCTGTCCGGTTGCGGCGCAAAAGCCACCATCACTGGACGGCCAGGTTGAGTAAACTGCTTGCCACATTGACCACAATAGACAGACTCATCTTCCGTTGGTGCTTTACATTTTGAGCATTGCATGTGCTAATCCCTTCAATATTTTCATGCGGTATCTTTACTGTGGTGTAATGATGTGCCAGACATTTGCAAGAAGCTCCATAATCGCATGATAGCTGATAATCACGACAGCCAGACTTGCAAGCACCATATGCACCGTTCTCCAGATCTTCATAATCTGGCGTGCCCTTCTCTGTTTGTGGAGCGAGATCACCAGAGCGCTCCTCTGAATGATAATTTCATAGCTGCGCTGGAAATCGACCCGCTCAGCAACACCAATCGGATGGATGGCCTCGGTTAGCTTGAGCAGCGGCTGCCCGCTCTGTAAGGCCGACTGGCAAAATTGTTTAAAGGTGGCTGATTTTCCAGCACACAGGCGTTCAATCGTATATTCTAGTTCCGTGATGCGCGCTTCTAGCGCCCCAACGATGCCAACGCCATTACTGCTTGCTTCATGAGCGATCAAGCGCGTCTGCCAGCTATCCAGAAGGCGTCCAGTGATGCCACTGATGACCAGAAAGACCAGACTATACAGCGCGCTGGGAGCCCAGTAGGTATCGGTCAGGCAATTCAAATTCTGGCAATAATCATGAGTAATATAGGCGTAATTGTCATGAAGGAAGGCAATCAGAATAGTGCTTATGCCCAGCCAGATATGCATCCAGAGCCAGTTTTGGACCTTACCAGGAAGGGCCCGCACAAAGCGACGGCGCAATGTATAGCTGCCAGTCCCCAACACGAGCCCAAACGCAATGATGCCAAAGAGCCGCAGTGGATCGTTCAGCGGACCAGGATAGTCCTGCGTCCTGAGCGCATAGCTATACCAGATATACAATGCCCCATAAAGAGCTATGCTGGCGGCCAGCCAGTACCAACGTGCAGATGTAGCAGGTACCCGCCAGACGCGCCGTAAGCCTGTGCCCGGACGTTTAGACATCATCGCCATCTGATTTATTCCTATCTAGCGCGCTTGCGCAAAATTTGTTCAGTTGAGCCAAAGAAGGTGACGGGATTGACGCGAATAGCTGCTCCGGTGGGGCAGGCCTCTACGCAGGCTTGATTGTTATAGCCCGCACAGAGATCACACTTGATGGCGATCTTTTTGCGCATCACGCTCAATGCATCGACCGCTGCTGGCTTATTCAGTGGGCCGGGATCAAGTGGGGTCTTTGCCATTGGCAGAGGTTTGCCCGCTCGACTGGACTTTTTCTCGCCGAGGAAAAAGCGGCTGAACTGCTGCCAGCTTTTCTGCTCGGACTGCTCGGCTCTGTCAGATAGCTCAACGATAGAGATGTTATCGTAGGGGCAGCGTTCGGCGCAGATGCCACAACCGATGCAGCTCTCGGTGATATAGACCTCTCCTCCAGGCATACGGGCAATTCCAGCGCGACTACACAGCATACAGACGGGGTCCTGACATTGGCGACAGGCTGTTGCGATACTGATATTGCCAACGACCATGCCCGTACGATTCATTCGCGAATGTCCATGGCGGCGCTCGCAGGCCTCTTCACATTCATTGCAATGAATGCATTTATCAAGATCGATGACGAGCACATCGGTTCCTTCGACAACGCCATCGCTGACAAGTGAATGCAATCCAGCGCGTGCCTCAGCGGCGGATAACGTATTGATATTTCTGAGATCAAAGGGCTCGAACACGCCGCTATGGGCCGCCTCTTTTGCCTGTTTATAGCCATGGAGCCGCTCTTGAAAGCGCTGAAGTACCTCTGGATAGTATTGAAAGAGCTGCATCAGAAGGTCACGCTCAAACTCGGCGATCTCTGCACGTGTAATGGTTGCAACTGTGACGGCCTTGCGATCTCCCAACATGTCCAGTCCACCCACAAAGTAATCGCCACTCTGGCGGTAGGCAATAATGCGCTCGCTCCCTTTCTCGCGTCCTGTTCCGGCCAGTGTACGCCGCCCCACACGGACAAAGCCATCGAGGATCAGATGGAGCGATTCGTGTACCTGGCGACCTTCTTCGCTAAAAAGCTGCTCATCGCGTGCATAGCGTTTAATCCTGGCCAGCTGTGCCAGTTGCTCCAGATCGTTTTCGGAGACGCCTTGAAAGAGAGGGAGACGTTGCAGCATGGTCTGAACCAGTCTGCGAGCATGAAGCTGCTCAAAAAAATCTTTGACGGCTGGTACGATCTCGATAAGATGCTGCATCACCTGCTCGGGTACTTTTAGTGCCAGGAGCTCGGATTGCGCCAGGACCGTTACCGGGCGCGGTTGACCATTGAGCATCCCTTGCTCGCCAATATATTCGCCACGCCGTAGAACACCAAGCACCATCTCTTTCCCGTCTGGCCCCTGGGAGGAGAGCTGGCAGAGCCCATCCAGAACGAAATAGAGCTCGCGCCCAAACTCACCTTCGCGAAAAAGTAGCTCCCCCGGCTGGATCTGCACGATGCTGGATGAGGCCACCAGATGGAGCAGATAATTATTTGCAACCAGACGTTCGTCGCGGAAGAGCGCCTGCTCGCGCAGCCGTTGCAGCATGTGAGGGGTACTCCAGCCATTGGGAAGCTGATTTAAAACGCGATGCATCTCAACTTTTTCTTCCCAACGCAGTCCCAACCGCTTTTTCAATGAGAGCATTAATAGATCGCGGTGATTGTCAACCGGGCAGACGGGAACACATGAGCCACACATCACACATTCATCGGTGAAACGTGCGACCGAATCTGGTAGCGCTGGCGAGATCGTTGCCATATTGAGCTCAGCAATGGTGAGCGTATCAGCACTGGGAAGTGGGCAGGCGCGTAAACAGCGGTCACAGCCAATGCACATGTTTATCTCAAATTGGATCTCATCAGCGCTCAATGGACGGATATCCGCCCTGTGCGTAACACTGATGAGAGATTCATTCATTCCCTCTTTTACCTGCATGGAATCTTCCCATCTGCTAGCTGTTGGATGACAGTAAAAGCTTACGAAGTCTGATGTAACAGCCTGCTACAGCTTGCACAAAAGCGGGCAATCGGCATATTTACGACCCCGCAATAGCGGCAGATCACCATCTGTTGAACGATGTCTGGTGCGGCAGCTTGCGGAACTGGCGCAGAGACGAGGGCTGCCGTAGGGATCGAGCCAGCCCTGGTACCTGTGTTGCGAGTGGTCTCTTTAAAGGGGATCAGCAGCTTTTCAGTCTGCTCTTTTCCTGCCTGGAGATCCACAAACAGCATCGTTGTACAGCCAAGCATAATCTGATCGCCATGAACAAGCCGCTGAGGAGCCTGAATGCGGATCTGATTGACCATCACGCCATTACTACTGTTCAGATCCCGAATGTAGAGACCTCCATCTGGACCGGGAGCGATCTCAGCATGGCGGCGCGAGGCCACTCCATCCAGCAGCTCAATATCATTTCCCGTCTCTCGTCCCAGCGTACTCTTTTTTCCTGCCTTTAATAGATGTACTTTAGGGGCCTGCTTACTGCCAGCTTCTGGAAAAATAATCAGCGCAGGCACTTCTTTAAAGGTGGCTACAACCTGTGCTGGCAGCGCTTGTTTAGAGCCTGGCGGCAGAAGTGAGCCATCTTGATTTAGAACAGGGCGACCCGCAGAAAGAGCCTGCTTGAGATCTGGCGTACGATGTAAGATGGTGTCGCTCAAGGGATCACTGGGGACTGCTCTCACAGCCCGAGACTGAACCGGCAGCGGAGTCCGTTGTAGAAAGCGGAAATGAGCATGCAATCCAATACGGATCTCATCCTGCTGGCTCAAAAGATATGGCTGCTGCTTGACCAGCCGCGTGCCATTGAGATAGGTCCCGTTGCTACTGCCTAGATCGTAAAGGAGATACTTGTCCTCATAATGCTGGATCTCCGCGTGTTGACGCGAAACAGTAGGCTCATCAATCAGCAGGTGAACGCCAGCCTGCCGACCAATCAGCGTTGACGCATTCTGGTACAGAACCATTTCCGGGAGATGCAGATCAGTCGCATCGGGCAATTGCACCAGAAGCGCTTCACCGGGTCCCAACGAAGCTTGTGCCTTATCCATGATCTCCTCTAACGTCTTCACTGTGGGTCCACTGACCTCTGTGGCTCTTCTCTGTGCTGGCTCACTGACGCCATTCAGCCGATTTGCCCCCAACAAAGGAGGCGGAACCCCTTTCTGATCCAGCCATTCTCCAAGCTGAAAGTCTTCAGCCAGTAATTGCTCTCGTACTGACCCCAGATTGACCTGATGATCGATAGCTCGCTTAAAAGCCAGTGCCTGCCGCCGATCGCCTACAAACAGGAAGCCGACGGCATAATCATCCTTTAAGAGCA
Source organism: Tengunoibacter tsumagoiensis (assembly GCF_003967535.1). Classification (GTDB taxonomy): domain Bacteria; phylum Chloroflexota; class Ktedonobacteria; order Ktedonobacterales; family Ktedonobacteraceae; genus Tengunoibacter; species Tengunoibacter tsumagoiensis. The sequence goes on from NZ_BIFR01000001.1 coordinate 821,013, forward strand.
CCTTGCGATAACTTTTTGGCTGTGGATCGGCCACCAGGGCCTCATATCCAGAGAGATTGGTCTTACCTGCCGCAGCAAAGTGGAGCTTATACAGGCAAGTTGCATTATAGAAATTTTGGATAGCAAAAGGGTGCTGCGTATCAAGAATAGTAAGCATGCTATAGGCTGCTGCTCTTGCCTGCTGGATGGCGGGATACCACTGCCCAATGACGCGGGTGCGTTTGGTATGTGTATCTACCGTCTCAACGATATCGCCAGCGGCATAGATATCCTGGGCGCTTGTCTGCATATGTTGATCGACATGGACGCCCCGCCAGCAGCTCACTGAACTATGGCGCAAAAAGCCGATATTGGGCTCGACGCCAATGGCGAGAAGGAGTAGATCGCAGGGATAGCTATTGCCACGGCGTGTCACCACATGGGTAATCTCGCCGTGATCGCCCTCAATTTTTACAATCTCTTCATCAAGATGGACCGCAACACCATCGCGCTGAACCTGCTGTAGAACCAGATCGGAGGCTGTTTCATCCAGCACCTCGGACCAGAGTCGTTGCCCTCGAACCAGATGGGTCACGGGATGCTGACGCTGGCGTAGCGTCTCAACGGTCTCGAGGGCAAGGGTTCCACCACCACAGACAATAATATGCTGAGCAAGCGGAAGGCGCTCCACAATAGCCTGATAGTCCGCGACAGTGCGGAGTGTAAAGACGCCCTGAAGATCAGCCCCGGGACAATTCAAACGTACAGCATGACTTCCACCCGCCAGTAACAACTTTCGATAGTGGACCTGCGAGCCGCTCTCCAGTTGAACTAAATGTTGCTGTGCCTGAACGCCGACGACCTTCGCGGGTAGAAAATGGATCTTGTGCTCCTGGTAAAAATTGTCGGGTCGTGCCCAGAGCTTCTCCTCTGTAATCCGTCCAGCCAGATAATCCTTCAAGGCAGGCCGATAATAAACAGGAAAAGGCTCATCTGCAATAATGCCAATTGTGGCAGTTGGATCCTCTACACGTAAAATCTCGGCGGCTGTAATACCAGCTATGCCATTGCCAATAATGAGATATGTTATTTTTTCAACCATAGTCAGGTGCGCTCATCTTACTGCGCACCGTCCCCCTCTCTCCACGCTCAAGTTCTCAAGCCCCAAAACAGCATGAGCCACAGCCAGTCAGCATAGTTCTCGTTCTCTAAAAATACAGCTTCTTTATAATGAAGTATACATGATGCATGCCAATATGCTCATATGTGCCCCTACTCTTTTCCTATTTCCCCCACACGTCCATCGTCATGGCGTGTGCTTCATGAAAATGACATACCAGGACCTCAGTCGTGCCTATCTTCATCTATGGTAACTAAAAGCGTGCGGGGTGCAAATACAGCAAGAGGGGCTCTCACCCCCTCACTATGGCTATAGATGCTCCCGGCAGTCATCCTGGCTGCGGAACGAGATGAGCTTCAGGGGATCAGGTCAAACAGCCCGATGGTCATAGGACAGTGGTAATGTTCTGCGAAAAAGCTTGTAAAGAAGAGGTACAATAAGGAAGAACTAAGTTTCTTATCAACTATCTACCAATGCCGATGGGCCTTACCCTCTCTACTACTGGCCAGAACCGACGATAATTGGCACTCAACACTTTAATGAAAATGATGATGGAGGATTTCTATGGGGGCAGATTTTGCGCACCTGCATGTACATACCGAATACTCGCTACTGGATGGTTTTAGCCGCATTAAAAAGCTGGTGAAACAATCTAAAGAGCTTGGTATGAATCATCTGGCCATTACAGATCATGGTGCAATGTATGGGGCATTAGAGTTTTATAAAGAGTGCAAAAAGGGTGGGGTCAATCCGATTCTGGGCGTGGAAAGTTACCTGGTGGCTGATCATAAGGATAAACCTCGTTTTAAGCAGGGAGATAAGCGTTATTATCATCTCTTACTGTTGGCGAAGAACAACCAGGGATATCGTAATCTCATGAAGATGATGACCCTTGCCAATACTGATGGTATGCATGCCAACCGCGCTCGTATCGATAAAGGGCTCCTTGCACAATATGGCGAAGGTATTATCGCAACATCTTCCTGTCTGGGTGGAGAGATCCCTCAACTATTGATAGAGGGGAAGACAGAAGAGGCCTATCAGGCGGCTCGCTGGTTTCGTGACACGCTGGGTCCAGAGAACTTTTATCTAGAGATCCAGGATCATGATGGCTATCCAGAGCAGTTGCCGGTTAATCAGCACTTATTTCAGATGAGTAAAGACCTGAAGATGCCCCTGATCGCTACGAATGACCTGCACTATGTCAATGACCATGATGCCCATGCACACGAGATCCTGCTCTGTGTCCAGACGCAGAACGCGCTGAGCAATCCTAAGCGCTTTAAATTTGAGAGCAATGAGTTCTTTTTGCGCAGCCCCGAACAGATGAGCCGCCTCTTCCCAGATCTCCCCGATGCTCTTCTGAATACCGTACGCCTGGCAGAGCAATGTGAGGTCGATCCATTTGCTTACAAAGCCCGCCTGCCCGATGTCGAGATTCCACCTCAGTATTCCACCCCGGATGAATACCTCTATGCACTCTGTGAAGAAGGCATTCGCTATCGCTATGGAGAGATGACCGATCCCATCAAGCGCCAGTTAGACTATGAATTGAGCATCATTATTCAGAAGGGGTTTGTCGCATACTTCCTGGTGGTCGCTGATTATGTGGGTTGGGCCCGCAACAATGGCATTCGCTGTCTGGCCAGGGGCTCGGCTGCTGGAAGCGTCGTCGCCTATTCGTTAGGTATTACCAATGTCGACCCATTGCGCTACCATCTCTTATTTGAACGCTTCCTCAATCCTGAGCGCGACGATATGCCCGATATCGATATGGACTTTCCGGATGATCGGCGTGAAGAAGTTATCTCTTATTTAGCTCAGAAGTATGGGCATGAGTGTGTAGCGCAGATGGCAACCTTTATGACGATGGCTGCCAAGGGAGCTGTTCGTGATGTGGCCCGGGTTCTGGAGAAACAGACGCTGGGCGATCGGATTACCCGTATGATCCCGACAGGCCCTAAAGTTACATTGCAGGGATCACTGGATTCGGTCAAAGAGCTATCCGACCTGCGTGAACATGACTCTGAAGCCAGAGAACTGCTGGATTTAGCCTTAGAGCTAGAGGGATCAGTTCGTGGTACCGGCGTTCATGCGGCTGGCGTCCTGGTTGCCAATGAGGCGCTGTATAACTTTGTGCCGCTCCAGATTCGTGAGGGCCGTTACTCTACCCAATATGAGCATGCGCATCTGGAAGAGATTGGCCTGATCAAATACGATATTCTGGGCCTGGCCAACTTAACGATTATCGATAATGCCCTCAAATTTATCAAGGCCTCGCGTGGAGAAGAGATTAATCTAGAGAAACTGCCTCTGGACCCGGTTCCCGACGATGAAGAGCAGAACAAAAGGAGACAAAAAGCCTTTGATCTGCTGGCGGCTGGCGAAACAACGGGCGTCTTCCAGTTAGAAAGTGCAAAGATGCGTGAGTACATTAAAATGCTCAAGCCAACCTGCATCGAAGACGTAACCGCCATGGTCGCACTCTACCGGCCTGGTCCGATGGATAGTATTCCTGACTTTGTTGACGCCAAACATGGTCGCAAAAAAGTAACGTATCTGGACCCACGGCTGGAAGAATGGCTGGCAGAATCCTATGGCATTATCGTTTATCAGGACCAGGTGCTGCTGATCGCCGTCAATCTGGCCGGCTTCTCCTGGGGAAAAGTGAATAAGTTCCGTAAGGCCCTCAGTAAAAAAATCATGAGCGAAGTTGAAGGGTATCGCGGTGATTTTATCAAGGGCTGTGTCAAAAATGGCGTCAAGCAAGAGGTAGCGGAAGAGCTCTTTACCCTTGTGCTTCCCTTTGGTGGCTATGGTTTTAATAAAGCGCACGCCGCCAGCTATGCAGTCGTTGCCTTTTATACAGCGTACCTCAAGGCCAACTATACAGCCGAATTTATGGCAGCAACGATGACCGCAGTCGCATCAGATTCGGTTAAGATCGCCAATGCGGTAACCGAATGTAAGCGCATGGGCGTGGAGGTGCATGGGCCAGATGTCAATAAGAGTGATCGTGGTTTCACAGTTGAGAATAACGAGATCCGCTTTGGTCTTCTAGCGATTAAAGGCGTGGGCGATGGTCCAATTAACGAGATTGTTCGAGCCCGTGAGGAGAGCCCTTTCAAATCTCTGGCAGATTTCTGCACCCGTGTTGACCCTAAATCGGTCGGCAAAGGGGCCATTGAGACGCTGATCAAGGCCGGTGCGCTTGACTCACTTGCCGATGGCAAACGCCACCAGTTGCTCGATTCCGTTGAGCGGGCCATGAACTTTGGTAAGAGTGAGCGCTCAGCCAGGGAACGAGGTATGATGAGCCTCTTTGGTGATCTGGAAGAGGTCAGCAGTGCACTGGAGTTTGCACTCAACCACGATGCCAGAGAGATTCCACGTCAGCAGTTGCTTGCCTGGGAGAAAGAGCTGATTGGTATCTATATCTCAAAGCATCCGCTCTCCTATTTAAGCGATCTCTTCAAGGGCCGTGTGACGCATACTACAGTAGAGATTACAGCCGAGTTAGATAAAAAGAAGGTCGTCCTGGGCGGCAGTATTAAAGAGGCTCGTAAGATTACAACGAAGAAAGGCGATACCATGTGTGTCTTCCAACTGGAAGATGTAGATGGAACAATTGGGATTACTGTCTTCCCCCGCGCCTATGAAGAGAATAGCGAGCTCTTCGTTGATGGTACTATCGTGATCATCGGCGGAGAGGTACAGATTCGCCGTGACGAGCCGGGCATTCTTTGCAACACCATCTCGCCCGTCAAAGCAGTCGAGGAAGAGATGAACCGCAAGGCCTATCAGCTCTGGCTCAATGTGCAGTTGAGCGGCAGCGATGAGATCTCCGTCTCTAACGATATTATGAAGATTCAAGATATCCATCGCTACTTAAACGAGCGTCCAGGCCGCGATCATTATGAGATTATTGTCTCTAACGGCGAATGGAAGGCCCGGCTGACTCCCAGCGACAACACCATTAACTATTGTCCAGAACTGATGACAAAGCTGGAACGCACTCTCGGTTCAGGGATGATTCAGGTGTATGAGATGGATCGCTAACAACATTGCCATCCCGACACTATGAGAAGCGCTTCTTTTATTTTTGCAATTTTGACACTGCTAAAAATTATCGCTATACTACACAGAAACCTTAGCTTGAGCTCGTACGTATACAGTTTATAGCAGTACATGTATTGATATAATATTTTGCATCAAAGAAGGTTTAACATAGTGTCTTCTGAATATTTGGGCCCAGGACCGGACCCTAACACACGTGAGCTGTCATCCCCATCCAATGATATTGGACAGGATGAACAGCTTACATCTCAAACGGTGCGCAGAGAGGAACCCATTGAAGAGCTGTCTGTGCCCTCTTCTGAGCTTGAAACAGTTCAGCAAGCAGAAACAGTTCAGCAGCCAGAGCAGATCGTTCAGCAGCCTGCTCCTCCAGTATCTAGCTATCCACCACCGCCCTCCTTTTATATGCCACCAGCTCAGCCGGTTCCACCGTCTTATTATGGAGCTCAACCTCAGCCAGCCCAGCCACAGCCCCAGTATCCAGGCTACTATCCTAATGGACAACCAGCGCCACAGCCCCAGTATCCAGGCTACTATCCTAATGGACAACCAGCGCCACAGCCCCAGCATTCGGGCTATTATCCCAATGGACAGCCAGCGCCACAGCCCCAGCACCCGGGCCATTATCCCAACGGACAGCCAGTGCCACAGCCCCAGCACCCGGGCTATTATCCCGACGGACAGCCAGTGCCACAGCCCCAGCACCCGGGCCATTATCCCAATGGACAGCCAGCGCCGCAGCCCTATTATCCGGGCTACTATCCCAACGGACAGCCAGTGCCACCATATGCAGGTCAGTATCCTGACGGACAGTCATATACAGTCCCCCCAGGCTACTATCCGCCACAGGCTTATATGCCAGCGCCTCGCTATGCTTATCCACAGAAGCCCAGACGGGATACCTACCTGTTTGTCATTGGAATCATTGCCTTTGCAGCCTCAATGATCGTGCTGTTAACCGGCATGGTCTGTGCCTTGATTGCCTTGATTGAAGCGATTATACCTTCAGAGAGTGTAAAGGCCAGCGCACAATTTAGTGGCGTTGTCCTTTTTGTAGCGCTTGCTACCGCTGGTCTGGTTGGTGGTGGATTTAGCTGCTACCATAGTGCTCGTTCGCTTTTCTGGCGTAAGCCTTCAGCCTCTTTAAAGCTACCAACCTTCTGGATCTTTTTTGGTGCTTACATCATATTAGTTACCATTGGCTTTATTATTCGCGATAATAATGACACCTTTGCCATTCAGCCCTTAATTGTCAGCCTGATCATGCTGGCTGGACTCTTGCCAGCGCTGGCAGTCTTCTCTCTGGCAGTGCGGCGGCTCCGCAAGCGTAGCGATGTCACCAGAGCGACAACCTGGCGGCGTTTTACATTATCCATTGTCAGTGGAGCGACATTTGGCATTCTGATCGCTTTAATTCTCGAGCTTATCTTAACGCTTGTCGCGGCTGTCGAGTTTCGACTTAGCTTGAGTAGCTTATTCTTAACTGATCCTAATGCCCCCTTGCCAACCGATCCCACTGGCATCATCTTCACGTTCTTCCTGGCTTCAGTGATTGCGCCCCTTGTGGAAGAGGCCGTGAAACCGCTAGCCGTGGTTGTCCTGATCAGACGTATTAATAGTGCAGCCGAAGCGTTTATACTTGGTATGGCCTGTGGCATTGGCTTTGACCTTGTCGAGACCTCAAGCTATATTAGTCAGGGCTATCATAACTGGCTTGATATTGCTCTGGAGCGTAGTTCGGCTGGTTTATTACATGGCTTTGGGGCCGGCATGGTCGCTCTGGGCTGGTACTTTCTCACTCATCGTGACTCAATTCGCAATCACATCTGGGTTGGAATCGGCTGTGGAGCTTATGCAGTGCTACAACATGCCATCTGGAATGGCTCCAGCATGCTGGCATTATTGCCCGATCCAGTTGGACCATACCTTGATAGCGGCGTGATCAATATCGGTAGCTACCCAATGCCCTCCTTGCTGCTCGTTTATATTGCCGAGACGATTCTCATGCTCGTCTTCTTCTTCTATGTTACCAGACAACTGAGGAAACTCACTGTCAGGAAGGCTGCTGAAAACAGCACACAGAACAAACAAGAAGTGCCAGTAGAGATCGACTCATCAGCGGCTCATGGAGCCTGATACTCTATCTGATACTTTAAAAGGATAGAGTTGGATCTATGGATTGGCGATCGTCGAGTTTGATTATTGTTTATAATTAATGGTAGCATAGGTAGAACAGTAGAATATTGAGAAGTGTTGGATTGATAGTGCTAGGAGGCGGTTACAATGGCGGATGCACAGCTTGTAGATCTTCTCAAAAGTGGAGGGATCGATGCATGGAATCAGTGGCGGCAGTCTCATAGCTCAACGCAGGTAGATCTTAGTCGGGCTGAACTCAGTGGAGCCATGCTGGGAGAGATGGATCTGCATAACGTTAATCTCAAAGACGCGAACCTCAGTCAAGCAGACCTTAATCATTGTAATCTCCACAAAGCTGATCTGACCCGCGCTGATCTGAGTGGAGCAAATCTGGCCAACGCTAACCTCAACCGCAGTAACCTTACCTATGCCAACTTCTTCTCCGCCGATTGCTCTGGGGCCGATCTGACCGGCTCGGATCTGACACAGACAAATTTTCTCCTCGCTAATTTGAATGGAACAAATTTTAGGGATACAAATATCACTGAGGAACAGCGCAAAAGTGCTCGCAGGCGAGTACTTTTTTAAGCCAGCCAGTAAGGTAGCTGCTTCACATCGTGGCAGCTACCTGTCTTTTCCCGCAACCTCTCCTTGCATAAATGATCTCCAAACTCTTTATCGTCGTAGTTACCTGCTGAGAGGCCATTAGCCGCCTTTTTTTGTTCCCCAATATGATGATATATAGCCCTCTAGTCATAGAAAAGGAGCAAAATAGCGCCCTCAGACAAACTACAGAGTATAATAACAACAGGTGAGATAGTCAGGAAAGGGAGCGAGGGTGAGAGCCGAATTGCCCACTGAGATACAGCAACAACTGGCTGGCTACGGTATTCAGCACTATGGCGAAATAGAGCTGAGAGAAGAGCTAGAGGCCAGGATACAGACCTATACGCTGTTCAAATTGGCAGATTGGCCCGCGCGGCGCTGGAAATGCCGCTACCGACTGATGATGGGCGAGGGCATGTATGATGCACAGAGCGTCCCCGAAGCATACGCACGCGGATTGCTCGCCATCTTGCAATCGCCAGACAAGAGCGCTTCTACACAGGAAACCGGGGAAACGCACTAAGCAATCTTGACACAAAAGCGGTCACATTCCACGTTCGTTGGTACATTGCTCCTAGTTTGTGCCCAATGTCCACATTCTATCGTTTAATAAAGTAGATAGGTAGCGGACTGGTGGACGAGACTGATGCGATTGCCTATCGATATATGCTAGAACACTAACAGAACACTATAATCCTGTTATTAGTATAAGCCTTTGACCTCTTCCCGAAGCTCCAATTCAGGTGGGGGACAGAAGTAAGCCTTTTAGTAGAGGAAAGGAACCATACCACTTATGTTACGAACCATGTGCAAAGGAAAGATCCATCGCGCTACCGTTACCCAGGCCAACCTGAACTATATTGGCAGCATCACGATCGACCAGGACCTGCTAGAGGCAGCCGACATTTATCCTTATGAAAAAGTACAGGTCGTTAATATCAACAATGGTTCACGCCTGGAAACATATGCAATTGCTGGTGCTCGGGGTTCCGGTGTCATCTGCCTCAATGGTGCAGCCGCCCGTTTGACTTCAGAAGGCGATATCGTCATTGTGATTAATTATGGTCAGTTTACCGAAGCTGAAGTCCGCAAGCTCGTTCCACAGGTAGTGTTTGTAGACGAGAATAATCGTATCACCGAGAAAAAAGAAGTCCCTTTGATCGAAATGCTGCCCGAGTATGATGAGACCGGCGATTTAGAAGTTGCTCTTTCCTAATCAGTAACTTCGAGTAGTTCAGTTCATTCGGCCAGATGGTTGGATGAATTACTACTTGGCCTCCTCCCTAACAAACGTTAGTAAGTCTCCTGCCAGGCTACCCTCTCCAACAAAAACATGATATAGTATCAGTATGCGCATTACCTCATTACAACCGCAGGCCACCAATCCTGATCGTATAAACGTTTTTGTTGACGATCAATTTTTGCTGGGTGTCAGTACCCTTGTCGTGGTGAATCTGGGTCTCAAGATTGGACAGGAGCTCACTAACGATCAGATAACACAGTTGCAACAAGAAGAGGCCCGGCAGCAGGCTGTTGAGCGGGCATTGAACTATCTTTCGTTTCGTCCGCGTAGCCGTGAAGAGGTGCGCCGTTATCTTAAGCGTAAAGAGACTCCGCCTGAGATTATTGATGCAGTTCTGGTGCGTTTAGATGCGCTGGAGCTGATCAACGATCAATCCTTTACGGAGTTCTGGATTGATGCCCGTGAGCGTTCCAGTCCCAAAGGCGCTCAGGCCATCAAGCATGAGCTGCGCCAGAAGGGCGTGAAGCGCGAAGTTATTGACGAGATGGTCACTGACGAGCAGGATGAGGAGCTGGCGCTGCGTGCCGCCGAAAAGAAAGCCATCTCCCTGATCAGGCAGCCTGATATCGATTATAAAACCTTCTACAATCGGCTTGGATCGTTTCTACAGCGCCGTGGTTTTAGCTACGAGATAGTTAAAAAAGTAGTGAAAGCTCTCTGGGAGGAGCTCAAACAAGAGCCCACCGAAGAGGAATAACAAGGTTATTTATATGCAACGACTCCAAAGGCTTCGGGATGACGCACTACCCGACTGAAGCCAGCTTCTTGCAGGCGTTTGAGCGCCCCACGTGTCACTGTTCCACTCGATTTGCTATTGAGATCCCCAATATAGTGAAAGAGGCGTCCTCCTTTTTTGAGGACGCGATAGAGCTCTTGATAGAAGACGCGAGAATAGAGCTCTCCGGCCAGACTAAAGACTGGTGGATCATGGACAATGCGTGAGAAGCTATCGCTTTCAAAGGTGGGGACGAGCTCATAGGAATCGCCCATAAGTTGTTGAATTTTCGGATTGGTAAAGAGCGATTGAGACCATGGGTTCTGGCGTGCAATCGTCTGTGCCCCCGGATCAAGCTCAATTGTGACGACCTGCTCAGCTGTTCTGGCGGCTTCGATGGCGGTATAGCCCAGTCCGGTTGCGGTATCTAAGACCCTTCCAACCATCGGGGCAATCGTTGCAATCTTTTTATGGGTGTCCTCCATTGGGTCGATATCGACAATCCGATGCATTGTGAAGCCTGCGATGAGCATACTGGGTGTGCGTTTCGTAGGGAGGAGGCTACACATACGATTGGTCTCCTCTGAGAAGATCTGAATGGGGCGTATCCCTGCGGCCTCTACTGCAAAACAGGTCACTTTTGAGCGCTGAATCTTCTCAATCTGCTCCCAGCTTAGCTGTTCCCCACCGGGAAAGAAGGCACCTTCTGCAGAGAGCATCACTGGAACCATAGAGAGCCCGAGATCAGGCGAGAGCTGTATCTTCACCTGGCCTTGTTGAAAAGCTTTGAGAAGAGCCTCTGCCTGTATATATGAGAGCGTGATTGTAGCCATTCTACTTCCTTTATCTTTGCTTGCTCGTCGCTGATCCATTCTCTAGTATAGGGGGTACCGCTGGCTTGCGCAAGGGCACATCCCATCAGGTCTCCAATACTGTTGAGCTTCACATGGGTGCCCCCTGCATGGCCAATGGGAACACGGGACATGGGAAATGATGTTATGGAGGGGCTCACATGGCGGAAGGGGATGTTTAGGCAGGAGACAAGCGACCTGCCCTACTTGTATAGTTAATCATGCACCATTTCGAATATAAAACATTGTAAAGTAGGGAAAGCTGCTTGTCTCTTTCCACTGCTCCCTCTCCACGATGTGAGCCCCTGCATGGCCTAATGGGAACACGGGACATGGGAAATGATGTTATGGTGGGGCTCACATGGCGGAAGGGGATGTTTAGGCAGGAGACAAGCGACCTGCCCTACTTGTATAGTTAATCATGCACCATTTCGAATATAAAACACTGTAAAGTAGGGAAAGTCGCTTGTCTCTTTCCACTGTTCCCCCTCCGCTTTGTGAGCCCCTGCATGGCCTAATGGGAACATGGGAAATGGGCAATGATGTTATGGTGGGGCTCACATGGCGGAAGGGGATGTTTAGGCAGGAGACAAGCGACCTGCCATACTTGTATAGTTAATCATGCACCATTTCGAATATAAAACACTGTAAAGTAGGGAAAGTCGCTTGTCTCTTTCCACTGTTCCCCCTCCGCTTTGTGAGCCCCTGCATGGCCTAATGGGAACATGGGAAATGGGCAATGATGTTATGGTGAGGCTCACATGGCGGAAGGGGATGTTTAGGCAGGAGACAAGCGACCTGCCCTACTTGTCTTATCATGTATTGATCATTTAACAGGTAAAACACTGTAAAGTAGGGAAAGTCGCTTGTCTCTTTCCACTGTTCCCTCTCCACGATGTGAGCCCATCCATGGCCTAATGGGAACATGGGAAATGGGAAAGGAAGTTATGGAGGGGCTCACATGGTGGAAGGGGATGTTTAGGCAGGAGACAAGCGACCTGCCCTACTTGTATAGTTGATCATGCACCATTTCGAATATAAAACACTGTAAAGTAGGGAAAGTCGCTTGTCTCTTTCCACTGTTCCCCCATCCGCTCGGTGAGCCCCTCCATAGTTCAATGAAAAAGGCTACCATGGGTGGTCTGGCTATTGTTAGAAGGAGTGGCTATAGACGGCGTGGAATACGCAGTTGCTGTAGGAGGTGGCATGGTCTGGAGAGTGGTGGTAGGAGGTGGAGATTGTATAGTGGTCTGAGGAGTGGTGGTGGGAGGTGGAGATGGTATAGCGGTGGCGGTAGGAGATGGTTCTGGAGTGCTGGAGGTTGCTGTAGGTGGAGGAACCTGTATATTGGTATTAGGTGTGGCCGTAGGTGTCACTACCATAGGAATAGTCGCACTGATAGTGACCTTGATGAACACTGATCGCATATTTTGTTGCGAGCCCGTAGTCTGAATAAAAGTGATAATGCCGCTATAGACGCCAGGAGACCAGCTTGAGACGGCAGGTGAAAAGGCCACTGTGACGGGTTGCTGCGGAGTTAAAGGTCCACTATTCGGAGTAATCTGAGTCCATTTTAAGGCATCACCAGACGCGCTATAGGTTCCTGTACTGCCACAGTTGAGCAGAGGAAGCGTCTGTGTTGGCGGATTACTCCCTTGAACTGCCGTAAAATCCAGCTCATTGGCTCCAACCATCATACATGCAACAGGTTGTATCCGCAGTCTGACCATGATAGTACTGCTGCCCGCATTGGTTGTAATCTTGATATGACCAACGTACTCTCCAACGCTGAGATTCGTGCTATCAACCCCTACAGCCAGTTGGATCATCTCGCCAGCCTCAATAGTGCCAGTCACTGGCCGACTGATCAGTAGCCAGCCGTTATCGACACTGATGGACCATGTCCCACCTCCACAGCCTGGTCCATTGCTCAGCGTGGTCGTTTGCAGGTCAGGATCGCCCTGCCCATCCTTAATCGTAAAATTCAGAACGGGAGTCTGACCACTCAGGCAGATCGGCTGAGCGAAGGTATTTTGTGGCCCGGATGGTGTGACAGGTGAGGTTGTCACGATTGTGACTCCTGCAACGGTGGCAGTTGGTTTCGTCGCTTTTGAGGACCTGCTATGAGCGCCATAGGTTGAAGAACCAGACCTTTGCCGGGTTAATGGCTGATCTTGTGGAGCCGTTCTATCAGGTGTATGCCAGAGCGTGACGGTTAGTAGTACAAGCGAAAAAGCCAGGAGGGCAGCCAGTAAGAGACCGGGCAGAAGCCAGCGTCTTGTCTGGCGTTGATTTTCTGGAACGGCTGACAGAACCGAGGATTCTGCCTTAAGCTGAGTTGCATAGAGATCCTCGGGTTTTGTGGCCAATGCGATGGCTGGCTTGTGGGGCGAACCCTCGTTGCCCGGCCCCACCTCGGACTGTTGTGTTGCATAGATAAGCTCGGGATGAGGACGAACATAGCACGATAGGGCCGTCTCTCTCGCCTGTGATAAAGAGGATTGGTGAGAGAAGCTCGTGCTGGAATCAGAAGAGATAATGAATGATGACCGCATTGACCTGCGGAGCTCCTGCGCAAACTCTCGCACAGAGGCGAAACGTTGATCAGGATCTTTAGCGAGCGCCTTCCCAACGACCTCGGCTACAGCCAGCGGGAGCGAGCGATTCTTCTCACAGAGTGCAGGCGGACGTGCATGCAAATGTTGTCCATACATCTCAGGCAAAGAACCCTGGAAAGGAAGCTCACCAGCAAGCCACTCATAAACAACAACTCCCAGGGCATATTGATCGCTGGCTGGTCGCGGCAGCCCCATAATCTGCTCAGGAGCCATATAGGCCACCGTCCCAGAAGCGGCCTTCTTGCCCTGCTGAGAGACAGCCGACGAAGTAACCAGTGCGATCCCAAAATCACTGAGCAGAATCTGTTGCTGGCTGCCAATCAACATATTTTCAGGTTTAATGTCGCGATGAATGATTTTATGCTCATGGGCATAGTCTAGAGCATGCGCCAGTTGTTCCACATATGGAACAACCTGAGCCAGTGGCACCTGGTAGCCTCGAGGATGGCGTTGACGCAGAGTGCCATTGGGGGCATACTGCATAATGATAAAAGGCTCATTGTGCTCAACCCCACAGTCCATGACTCTGATAATAGCAGGATGATCTAGAGCCGCAATGGTGCGGGCCTCACAGAGAAAAAGTGATAGATCACGAGAGATGATAGATTGATTGAGAAGCTTAATCGCTGCAAGAGAGTCCAGATGAATATGTTCTCCCAGATAAACCTCTGCAAATCCCCCCACTCCCACTAAACGCGTCAAGCGATAATTAGCAAACTGCTGACCAATGCGGTCAGATGTTTGATCACTCATAGTCATTTATCCTTCGCAACCTCTTGTGCAGAAGCTTTAGTCATCGATACAATGCTGTTTAGCTGGTATAAAGTTTGTAGATCAACCGAATAATATATAGATTAGCATAAAACTCATTGTTTAAACAATTACTATGCGTAATGATATAGATATGGCTATTTCCTCATAAATAGCTATTTATAATTGAGTATAGAAGGCACCCATAGGCCACGTTTACAACGGCCTATGAGTGCCCCTCTATAGCGGGAGTTGTTTTAGCATCCTGCCGGGGGACTGGTATAGAGTGTCCCCAGGTAATCGTATTGCCCATTGTAGCCCTGCGAAGGGTTTTCATGAGCGAACCAGGAGAAGTAGACCTCATCCTGATAGTTGAGGCCATTGAGTACAAAGTCCTTGCCAACTGCTGGATCGCCGACTTCCAGATAATTGGAACAGCCATAGTTCGTTGCATACCAGTTGGGAGTCTCATTATTGACATAGGGATCGTTTGCCCATTCGGCAATCTCATGGGTCAGCCCATTAATATTCGTAAACACATCACCAGCTTGATCATAAGAAGCATACGCATAGGTGAAAAACTGGCCATTGCTCAGGACCGCATTGTGGAAGCCACCAATACAGCATTGATTGGGATCTCCACTATACTGATAGATGTTCACCGCTGAGAAAATGACGAGATGATTGGGAGCATCATTTTTGACCACCAGGCTATCGGCCTGCGGATTAAACCAGTTGACATCGACGTAGCCAACAGTATTGTTATTGGCATCTTTTTTGATATAGCCAGCATTCGCGGGCACAGTGAGCGTCTGTGTGGCTTTAATCGTTGGCTTTCCCAGCAAAACATGGTAGTTCGGGCTTTTGGTCGAGACGCTACTCCAGAACTGCCCACGCTGTATTGCATCCATATACTGGGTATTTCCCGTTATAAACTGAGCGCGTCGAAACAGAGCTGAACCAGTAATCTGCTTCAGAACCGTATTCCCATCTAACTGAGTGCCATCCGAAAACGTGAAGATCAACGGAATAATGTCGACCGCAACGATCGTTTTAGCAGACCCATTGGCTGGATTGGTACCAATCATAGTATATGAGTAGTTCAATCCCTGATAGCTAAATGACGAAGACCACGTTGGCAGGCTGGCCGCCGTCGCCAGCGCTGCCAGTCTGGATGGCTGGGAGACCGCTTTATGTGGATGATAATTGATACTATGCCTTTTGCTGGTTTGAGCATGGGCCTGCGATAGCTGGCCCGACACAGGCATAAGTGAGAGAACACAGAGCAATAGAAGTGCCAGCACTGTCATATGCATTAGAATGTTTTTTTGTTTCATACTTCCCCTCTTCAACATCCACTAACCAATCAGACATATACAATATGTTATATGTCTATGTCCTGTATCTAATAAAACATCTCAAAACCGGTTTATTTCGTACAATACCATTTTAGCATAGACATACTTTATTCGACTTCAATAAAGTTAACTAAATAAAGCAAAAATGGCGAATAATTGTATAGAGAGATCCCAAAAAATCGTTAGAAAGCACGAAAAATTACTAGAAATTACTAGAAATTACTAGAAATTACTAGAAATTACGAAAAATCTATTTTCATTGAAACTAAATTACACTGATTTTTAACTATGTAATCCAGCAAGGTTCCCCACAAAGAGGACCAGAATAATTATTCAAAGAGCATGATCATCGTACTGTATCCTGTCGGGGAGGATCCCTGTCCTGGCTGATTTCTCCTGACAGGAACCCGATCAGACAGCTCTTATTGAATGATGAGGCCGCCATCGATGACGATATCTTGACCGACGACAAACGAAGCTTCGGGAGAACTGAGCCAGAGGACCGCAGTCGCAACTTCTTCGGGCGTGCCAACACGACCAATGGGCATAAGAGAGCCACGCATGCGTTGCTGGTTTTCCAACGACCCAAACAGACGCTCCGCCATTGGAGTCCCAACCGATCCCGGACTCACTGCATTGATACGAACCCCTGATCTGATCGTTTCGAGCGCAGCAACGCGGGTTAAGGCCAGGATACCTGCTTTGGCAGCACTGTAAGCTCCCATCTGAGGCAGACCGATGTAGGCAAGATTGGCTGCCATATTGACAATGACGCCGCTTCCCTGCACGAGCATCTGCTGGATTTCGTATTTCATGCTCAACCAGGTGCCTTTGAGATTCGCGTTGATAGTGGCATCCCAATCTGTCTCGTGCAGTTCGTGTACCGGGCTTCGTGTCCCCTCGTAACCAGCGTTGTTGAAAGCAATATCGAGACGGCCATAGCGAGCCATGATCTGCTCAAATAATCGTCTCACCTCGGCTTCAACGGTGACATCAGTCTGGAAAAAACTGGCCTTCGCTCCTTGAGCCTGGAGCAAAGCGATGATCTTCTCCCCTTCGTCGGCTCGACGACTTGCAATGACAGGGGTAGCTCCTTCACGAGCAAAGGCCAGGGCAGTTGCCAGTCCAATACCAGTACTTCCCCCGGTGATCAGCACAATCTTGTCAGAAAATCTGTTCATCATTCTTCTCTTTCTTTTTGTCTGATACGTTTCACAGGTATCCTCAAATACTCTCGCGTCGTTTGAGAACTGCAAGAGAAGCAATCCTGCGTTTCTCTCAAGAGACATTCCAATTTACATTGGAATGTTCGGATGATACTCCAACTTATGTTGGAATGTCAAGCGAACATGTGCTATACTGAAAGGTATGGAAGAGGAAAAGAGAGCAATGCTGGCAAAAATCGCGCGGGCGCTGAGCGATCCGATACGGTTACAGATTCTGGATATTCTGGCGAAAGGGCGTGACGCTTCGTGTGTCTCGTCCCCTCACCCTCAGCTTCCTCATGCGGTCTGCCCCTATCTGGATGTGCAGCCAAAGCTCGAAAACATCTCCACCTCGAAGTTGTCGTACCATCTCAAGGAGCTGCGTGAGGCAGGATTGGTGGAGGAATGTCGTCTGGGGAAACAGGTATTTTATCTCGTCAATCACAAGACGCTGGAACAGTTGCTTGAAACAGTCAAAGAGCGTTACCTTCCCTCATCATTTCCGTCATGAGCAATCAGAGAAAGAACTATTCTGATGATATCCTGTCCTCTTGCCAAAGCCTCCGCATAGCCAGCGTTCAGTCAGAGATCTGGTTTATGGTTTTCGGATAAGCTCTAAGCGAAAGGCCATAGAGTCAGAAGGGAGGCTACGCATTAAGTGAGGGGTGATAGAGTCAGAAGAGTGGAGAAAATAAGAGATGCTTTGAGGTATCCTGCCTGTAGTATTAAAAATAGATCCTGAGACCAAAATTGCTTATCTGGACACGTTTATACACCGTAATGCGTTATTACTAGTGGAGGGGAGGAGAGCACCATCAAATAGAGAGCAGACTACATTGTAAAATTCAGACTAAAATTCAGACTAAAATTCAGACGATATCCCAAAGAGCGCAACAAAATGGTGAATCTGAACGATTATAATATAGAGATCTAATGATAAATCCTGCTAGATTTTCAAAAAACATGAAAAATTGCTGATTAAAAATTGTTATATGCCGATGTCTCATCGTAATGTATAGGTATTCTCAAGTATTCGCATATCTTGCCAAGGATGAAAAAGAAATGAAAACACATTGGATGATGCCGAAGAAACGAATCTCCCAGCATTTGCTGACATTGATAGTCTCGATGACGCTGGTCAGTCTGGTCATGGCAGCCTGTTCGATACCTGGTGGTGGAATCGCTTCAGGTGGTCAGTCCGTTCCCACCCCCACTCCTACTCCCACGCCCCTACCAACCCCGGATGCCAATCTTCAACAACAAGGAACAACCCAATTGCAAGCGTTTCAGCAATTGATTACGCAGATGCAGCAATCTGATGGCGATGTTACGACCTATCAGCAGCAATATACCTCCGACCAGCAGGCCTTACAGGCAGCAAAGACGGTCGCTACCTACAATACGGCTCTGACCACTCTCAACGGCCACATCGATGGAATTAAACTTCCCGAGAAAAAGGCTGAAGCATTGAGCTTGCAGAAAAAGCTAAAAGATGAGGTCTCTACCTGGGGCCAGCAACATACGCATCATAATGACTACGACAATAAAGATTATCCACTGGGTTTTGAATATGGAGATCTGGGGAGTGGAGGATTGGCCGATGATCGGATCAAGAATGCTCAGAAGTTAGAGGATTATCAGCAAGCTGTCGATGATCTGAATATGTACCTGACCAACTTTCAGGCGATGACGACCAATTTCAACGACAAGACCCCCTATAATCAGCCTCATGCCACTGACGCCCAGTTGATGCAGTCTTGTGGTCGAACCTCTGGCAAGGTTATTGTCGTTTCCCTCTCTGAGCAAGTGATGCGCGTCTATAACGATGGTCAGCTCGTCAATTCATTTTATGTGACAACTGGCCGCCCCGATCGTCCCAGTCTGGCCGGTTGCTGGTGGTCGGAGGTAAAACGAGCTCCAGACACCTTTAAATCTGGTGTGAAGCCGGGTCAGGACGGCTACTACCCTGATACCCATATCAACTATGACATCATGTATCATAGTGGCGAATACTACATTCACGATAGCTGGTGGCGCGCTGATTACGGTCCCGGCATGAATTATCCGCATATTGACTCAGGCGGTGACTCATTTGCCAATTTTGGATCACACGGTTGCGTCAATATGCCTACAGCAAGCATGCAGTGGGTCTATAACTACATGGATCTTAATCAGGGGATTATCATCTACTAAGTTCCTTGCTCGTATGAGCAGTTGGGTACAGGGCAGAGATTGGCAAGTCAATCTCTGCCCTGTATTTCTATGCTAACCCTTCTAATTCCTGAATCATCTGTGTGCTAAGGCGCTGCCAGGCAGAAATAACCTGATCATCAAAGGGATCATTATCGCTATTCTCAATCCGGTTATGCTCATCCAGCCATGCGACCGTACGGCGAACCCCATCGAGCCAGGGAACCGTATAGCGAAAATCAAGTTCGTTGCGGGCAGCCGTATTGTCAAAGATATTGCTAAACTGGAAATTGAAGAGCGTCGTATCCAGACGTTTGGGGGCGATACGCGCCAGGAGCTCAGTGGGAATATGGACCAGTTGTGGATCAGGAGCGCCAAGAGCCTCCGCAACCTGCTGATGGTAGCGATTCCAGGAGCGCCAATCTTCGCCCGTGAGATGATATGAGCGGCCAATCGTCTGTTGCTTTCCTGCTGCGACCACAAAGGCGCGAGCGACATCATCGACATGACAGGAGACCCAGAGTGAATTTCCATCGCCGTGAACCACAATGGGTTTTCCCTTGCGAATACGATCCAGATACGTTGTGCTCCAGCCCAATGTGTGGATGATGGAGCCGCCCTCGCCGTAGGTATGAGCAGGCCGCAGAATAGTTACGGGGAACTTTCCCTGTCGATGGGCCTGAAGAAAAATATCTTCACAGTGGGCTTTATTCTTCCCATATTCGCTGCGAGGATTGCGAGGACTATTCTCATAATAGGGATAGCCATCGGCTGGCCGTGTATACACATCGACGGTGCTACAAAAGATATATTGACCTGTGCGACCACTAAAGGCCCTGACGGCGCTATTGGCTTCTTCGGGTGTATAACAGACCATATCAATAATACAATCGAAGCGTTCGGCATCGCTCATTTGTTTTTCAAAGGCAGCAAAGTCTCGTCGATCGCCCTGGATATGTTGAACCTTGTCCTCAATTCTCAGCGGGCTTTTGCCACGATTATAAAGCGTAACATTCTCTCCACACTGCACAAGCTGACGGGTAATTGCTGTGCTAATAAGCCCTGAACCACCGATAATAAGTATACGCATAGATGTTTAATCTCTCCTTACTACTCTGTGAGGCTGCATTTTAAGTATTTATCATAAACGTGTATTTTCTAGTATACTCGACAATAATTATACCACTCCAGGCTTCAAGCCTTGCCTTCACATGTTGGGAACTTTTCATTCTTAAATACGTCTATAATGGTGATGTAGTTTGATTACCTGGAAGGATCTTTGTTATGAACATGCAGTTACGCTCTTATATATCTCATCTCCTGTTTGCCTGTATCTGTCTTGTGATAGCTCTGAGTATGGTGGCCTGCGGTGCTCAGGGAGAGGGATCTGCATCACCCACGCCCACGCCTACTGCAACTACAGCCGTCCCCATTACCACCACAGCCGGGATCACGATTGTTGGACAGAACTGTGGCAAGGTATCGGTTCGGCCCAATGGTTCGCTTGACGCTCAGCAAGCACCTGGCGATGTGAGTAACTGTTTCTGGAAAGCCTTTCAAAGTTGTCAGAGTGCGACCATGATGTTTGTTGTCGGTGGCATTGATACCCTGACTACTCGTGCTTTTACAGTGCAGAAGCAGGCAGGCACTTGTAAAGTAAGCGAAGCCGTCCAGCATAGTATTGCGCCACGTCCTGCAAACTCTACGACGATCAATTCCTGTGCCGACATAATCAAGAGTGCTGATAAGCTGACCTTCCATTCATGCGGGGAGGATGGCACCGTCGAGGTTCCACTTAAAAACGCATAAGCCGTTGTACCACAGCAGTCATAAACGCGGGCCCTTCATCATCTGGCAATGTATTGTGGATGATGAAGGGCCCGCGTTTATGACTTGCCGCGCTGAAAAGAGGTTAATCTTCCTTCAACACCTGGCGCATATAATCGCGTAGGGCAGGTGCCAGTTCAGGTCGGCGCAGTCCCCAGGCGATAGAGGTTGTGAGAAGGCCTAAAGGATTGCCCATATCGTATCGTTGCCCTTTAAAGTGGATGCCGTAGCAATTGCCAGCCTGAGCCTGCACCTGGAGGGCATCGGTCAACTGAATCTCTCCACCACGACCGGGCTCCAGTTTCTCAATAATCGCAAAGATATCGGGAGTCAAAATATAGCGACCAGCAACAGCCAGATCAGAGGGCGCTTCCTCAATAGGTGGCTTCTCAACCAATCCCTGCACCTGTAAAATGCCAGCGCCTTTATCCTCGACAGAGGCAATACCGTAGGAAGGGATCTGCTCGCGCGGAACGCTAAAGAGAGAGAGAACCGTCTTCTGTTGCTCCTCAAAGACCTCTAACATACGAGCCAGAGGTGGCGTCTCAGGTGCAAAGATCTCATCGCCCAGCATCACCACAAACGGCTCATTCCCCACTAACTCTTTCGCGCAGAGAACTGCATGCCCCAATCCTAAAGGCTCTACCTGGCGGACAGAGATATATTTAGCGGCCTGTTGGAGCTGCTGTAGGGCCTCAAGCTCCTTCTTTTTGCCTTTGTGTTCTAATGCCTGTTCCAACTCGGGGAAGGCATCAAAATGATCTTCAATCGCACGTTTGCTGCGGCTGGTAACAAAAATAATCTCTTCAATCCCGGCAGTAACTGCTTCCTCAACAATGTATTGGAGCGTGGGCTTATCGACGATGGGGAGTAGCTCTTTGGGCACCACCTTTGTGGCGGGAAGTACACGTGTCCCCAACCCGGCCACAGGCATGACGGCTTTACGAATATGCATTTGTCCTCCTCATATATACAACAGGCATAGTGCCTGTTTATCGCCATGTATAATCATACTACATATTGTAGTTGATTACACCCTTGAGGTCAATCTGAGCGAGAACAGAAGCCCTATGCTCTTCTTTATGATTGTTATGTTTCTTGATAACTCTTCTTAACGTCTTTTGAGTACCATAATCAGAACAATAATGACCACAAGGGCGATAAGATAAGGAAATTGGATACTCAGATAGACAGTATTATTAGCGACACTTAGCTCCATACTGTGATATATCCTTTTCTTTCTATTTATCGTTATCATTGATTGGAAGCAGAAGATTTTATATTTTAAAACTACTTCCCTTGTTTATAGTACGCATGAGAAAGACAAAGAGTTTTATCGAACCTCGCTTGCTTACACAAAGGTCCGGATTGCCTATGATTAATGTATTGAGAGACCATTGCAGATAGGATTGTCAGGCGCAAGAAGAGCCTGCCCTGTAGTATTATATGTACAGTTCAAGCTGATCCGCAACTATTCCGGTCGTTGCCCCCCAGATCAGATGGGCAATAATCATGAGGAGATTGCGCCTGGCAGACTCTTTGGGCGCAGCGGCAGAGAAGCGACCCAATGGGAGCCAGCCTAGATAGCTTAGCATCCAGATGCCCAGTCCAAAGAGTGAGCCTTTTAAGATAGGAGGCCATTTGAGCTTTTGCATCAGAATGCTATACAGTGAGCCCATACCAGAGCCATAGCTAAAGTGAGCAGCCAGGCTGATTCCCAGGATTTGAGGCTTCCCTACTGACCCGCGTACTTCAGCTCGTTCGATTATTTCTTCTACAATCTCTTCTGGTGGAAGCTCATATTGCTGCGAGCCGGGTAGTAGCTGGTGCATTATCAACATAAATGCAGTCATAGGAACCGTGGCTACAAAGCCAGCTACGGTGCCAGCCTGGAGAGGAACCACCATAGGGGCTAGCGAATCGTCCAGTCTATCCATCTCTTATCCTCGCTATCGGCGCTGAGAAAACAATGTGCCAGAATGATCAACCTCATATCATAATGTACACGGGTGGGACAGGCAAATAGTTTTCGGAGCCGGACAATGTCTAAGCATGCCACGGATGGTCCGAGCAAATAGTTTTCAGAGCCGGGCAATGTCTAAGAATGTCTAAGCATTGCCGAAAATATATGCAGCCAGGAAGACTAGAATGCCACTACCCACTACCTGTAATACTGAGATACTCCATCTGGTTCCAAAGTAGCGGTGGCGGATGCCAGCGATAAGCACAAGCTCAACTGCAACCACGAGATAAGCGATCCACAGAGCAAGTTGGATATTGGGAATGAGGAAAGGGAGGGTATGAAGAGCTCCACCGATAAACGTCATAATGCCTGTAATGGCTCCGCGAACGGCTGGATTTCCTCGTCCCGTCAACGCTCCATCATCCGATAAACCCTCTGAAAAGGCCATACTGATGCCTGCACCAGTAGCGGATGCCATGCCTACCAGGAATGTTGCAAAGTTGCTATGGCTGACAAATGCGGTTGCAAAGATGGGCGCTAATGTCGAGACTGAGCCGTCCATCAGACCAGCCAGCCCAGGCTGTACTACACGGAGGAGAAAATTGTGTGAGGTATCGTCATTCTGGCGAATGGCTTTGAAGATCTCTCGGATCTCTTCGCGTACCGAATTTGAAGGCACAATGGTATTTTCTTGTGTATCATGTAACTCAGTAGGACTGGTCGCTTTATCTTCAATAGCTGGACTCTGTTCAACGGCAAAGGTTTTCTTGTCAAACTCATACGACATAGACCCATACTCCTCTTCATTAATCTACTTGAGCGAAATGCTCCTGGTTCTGTGAGCAATTCTGTCGCTGACACGTGGCACAGAGCCCATAAAGCCTCAACTCATGAGAGTGTAATGTCAGGCCAGCCGCCGCCGAAGCCTGTTGTAATGCTTCTAGTGGAAGACTGATCTCAACAGGTATATCTAATAGAGCACCACACTGCGTGCAGATGGCATGATCATGACGCTCGAGATGGGCATCATAGCGGCATCCCTCATCATTACGCCCGAGCTCTTTGATAAGACCCTGTTCCGCAAGGGTGTGCAAGATACGATAGACGCTGGCCAATCCAATATGAGGCCGGATCTGTTTCACACTGGTATAGACATCGAGCGCAGTGGGATGAGCCTCCGTGGCCCTCACCACTTCTAGCACCGCCTGGGCGTTCCGATTGAGATGCTCGCCCATAATTCAGTCCTCCTCTATGTATATGTCTATCTTAGGTCGACCTAATAATGATAATCATTCTCATTTTTAGATCTGAGTAGTTATACCACTGATCTGGAGGGCTGTCAAGGTGCCTGGAGGAGGTGTTAATGATGATAGAGAAACTAAACATATCAATAAAAAGAGCTTAAAGCCATGCAAGCGTTGTTTTGGTGGTAGTGTGTATACTCGATTTGAACTAGCATGATACGGATGTACGTCTCTTATGTAGATAAAAACACATAATCTCTTTGTTGCCCTATACATGCAGTTCGTGACTTTCTCCAATAATTACTATAACGGAAGAAGGGTGTTGAGTGATGCATCTACCAAACAGTGCTAGAAAGTTTTTAGCACAACCCGGCTCGCTAATTCGAGCCTTATTGCTCAGTGTAATGCTATTGGGCTGCCAGTTTACGGTGCTGGCCGTCATGCTTCCTGAGATGACTGCCCAGGCTGCCTCTCAGACAAATGGCGCTCACCCTGCGGCAAAGGTGAGCACTAAAACCACCGTCAAACTACCTGGGGCCAAAATTCATACAGGTGCTAAGGCCTCTCCGAGCCATGCTTCGGCGAGCAAGCCTTCCTCCTCAACGCTGAAGGGCGTTAAAAAGGCTTCGCCAGCAGGCCGAGCGGCTGTCGCGCCAACTACCCCTGATCTGACCATTAGCCTTTCTCCCAGTGCTTCTAGCTACCATGTGGGCGATACCGTGAGCTATGCGCTCAGTGTAACCAATCTGGGGGCTGCAATTACAACTGGAACCCCGATTGCTATCTCTGATACTATTCCTCTTGGCTTAACGAATATCACCTATGGTGGGAGCGGTTGGAACGTACTGCTTACCGCTACTACGAGCCCTGCACAGTTGTCTGCTCTCTATACTGGAGCATATCCTCTTCCCAGTGGTGCAGCATTGCCATTGATTACTATTCAAGGTGTGGCTACCAGCCGAAGCTTGAATCTATTAACCAACACCGCAACTGTGCTGGTCAATGGAGATGCTAATCTGCAAAATAATGCTGCCAATGTTGATGTGAGTGTAAATTCTACGGCTGTTCCTTTGGATGCAACTGTGACGGCGACGGATACGAGTACTCCGATCGCAACGGCAACAGCAACGGATACGAGCACTCCGATCACAACAGGGACTGTGACTGCTGGAGCTACAAGCACTCCGATCACAACAGGGACTGTGACTGCTGGAGCTACAAGCACGCCTACAGTCTCTAATGTTCCTGTAAGCCTGAACAGCACCAGTACTCCTGCACCATCGAAACCGGTCTTGACTGTCACCGATACAAATACGGGAGGTGATACCTATAGTATTGGCCAGACGGTCACCTATATTATTACAGCCACCAACTCAGCCGCAGGTACTGCTGAGTCACAAACTATTACTGTGACGGATATTATCCCGGTTGGTCTTGCTCAAATTGTTGCTAGTGGCGATAATTGGAGCTTTGGTGTGAGTTCGACAACCAGCCCGGCGGTCATCTCTGCAACTTACACGGGAACCTATCCGGTACCAGTTGGTCAGGTGTTAAGCCCAATTACTCTGACCGGTGTGCTGACTTCGTCTGCTGAGGCAACCTTTACGAACACTGCGGTTGTTACCTCATCTGATGATCCTAGCTCGGCAAGTGGAAACACGGCAGTAGATACGATCTACATCTCACCGTTAGCACCACCACCATATGGAACGCCAACAGCAACGCCATATGGAACGCCGCAGTCAACGCCATATGGAACACCGCAGTCAACGCCATATGGAACACCGCAGTCAACGCCATATGGAACGCCGCAGTCAACGCCATATGGAACACCGCAGTCAACACCATATGGAACACCGCAGTCAACGCCATATGGAACACCGCAGTCAACGCCATATGGAACACCGCAGTCAACGCCATATGGAACACCGCAGTCAACGCCATATGAGACGCCAACGCCAACAGCTCCATACCTGACGATTGCAAAAACCAATCTTGATGGACAGGACTTCAAAGCTGGCGATCAGGTGACCTACGTGTTTGTCGTAAGCAATCTGCCGTATTCTGGACCAGTTGTCTCACCGAATCCGATTACTGTAACGGATATTATTCCAACCGGCGAAACCAATATTGAGGCACAGTCGCCTGATCATAATTGGGCTTTCACCGTTAGTAACAAGACCAGTCCAGCGGTGGTAACAGCTCTGTATACGGGCTATTACCCGATTCAACCTGGTGAGACACTGCCTCCGTTTACGATCACAGCTACTGTGACCAATGAAGGTGTACCAAGTGTTACCGATACGGCAACGGTTGATACCCCGGGCAATCTCAATCCAGATCCTTCGACGACTGATACGGTGTTTGTTCAGGCTGTTGAGCCACATAACAACAACCAGAATAACAACCATCAGAACAACCAGAACAACAACCATCAGAACAACCAGAATAACAACAACAACAATAATAACAACAACAACAACAACAGTAACAACAGTCATAGCCCCAGCCTGCCATATACTGGTAGCCCCAGTGATATAGACATCGAGGGGATATAGCTGCTGTACAGTCAAGACGGATATTTTCGTAAGAAAGTATCCGTCACACTGCTCAGTGAGAGCGAGCAATCGTGCAGTTTTCTCTCGCTGAGCTTTCTTTAGCCAGTTGGTAGCTTTATCAAGTCAAGTCATGTCATCAAAGCACGTGTGTATAGCCACTGTATGGAGAGCAGAGACAAACATGTTTTGAGAAGGGAGGAGCGTTAACCGTATGCAGAACAGACAACGTATGTGGTTTTTCTGTGCCCTCTGTTTTTTGCTCGTCAGTCTTTCTTTTGGCGTCTGGGGTCTGAGCCAGTTTTTATTTGTGCAGCACTCTCCTGACAATCGAACAAGGGAATATAGCACTAGCAGTACTCAAGTGGTAAGCAGTTCTGTGCTTGATATGTCTAATGCACATCTTATTATTCCTTCGATTCAACTAGATGCTCCTGTTGAACAGGTCGGCTTGACCGCTACCGGGGCGATGGATGTGCCAACGAAGGATCAATGGGGAGGGGTGGGATGGTATAACAAGGGATCTTTACCCGGAACCGTGGGAAGCGCGGTAATTGATGGACACCTGGATAAGCCAGGAGGCCTACCTGCTGTATTTTGGAATCTACGTAATCTACATCTTGGCGATCTTGTGACTGTGCAGGATAAAGAAGGCCATACAAAGCGTTTTCGTGTGACGAAAATGGCTAATTATGCTCCTGATCAGGCTCCATTGGATGAGATTTTTAGTAATAAAGACGGCTCCTTTCTCAATCTCATTACCTGTGCTGGCCGCTGGGTTCCTTCCCAACATCAGACGACTTTACGGCTGGTTGTCTATACAACGCTTGTTGAATGATTTTTTTGGTTAATTTGTAAGATAAAATCAGGCGTCTGATTGCGCGCATTTAGTATGGTTTCCTAGTTTGTAAAGGGTCTTATGTGATGCATCAACCGATTATTTTTGCCCGTTCTCGTGTGTGGTTACAAGTCTGGCTCTTCTGCATCTTGTTATGTAGTGGACAGGGCCTTCTGGTAAGCAATCTTGTGGTAGCTGCTGGTCAACCTGCACAGGCTAAGCAGCATAGGGCTATGAAGCATAGTACAATCCATAATACAATCAGGGTGCTCAAGCATGGTGATGTTGCTCCAACGCCAGGGCCAGATATCTCAGTCGTCTCTTCCGCTAGCAGTAGTGCATTCTCTGTTGGTCAACCAGTGACCTTTACGATCACTATTAGTAACAACGGTACCTCTGTAGAGAGTAATCCTATTAACTTAACGGTGACGCTCCCACAGGGATTAACGGGGATAAGTGCCTCTGCCAGTAGTAATTGGAGTACAGTTCAGGTAGCTGGCACAACGAGCCCTGCTACAATTACGGCCAGTTATTTTGCTTCTCTGGATGCCGGTGCTAGCGACTCATCCTTTACAATTCAGGCGACTCCAGATGGAACTGTCGTTGGGCCGTATGCTCTTAGCGCTCGAGTAGCAAGTGTTGATGATAGTAATTTTACAAATAACAGTACCTCAAATAATTTCGTAATCTCTTTGTCAGGGTCATCTCCCACGGCGATCCCGACAGAGGCGGTAAGCCCAACGGTGATCCCAACAGAGACGGCGAGCCCAACGGCAGTAGTGAGCCCCACTGCGATCCCAACAGAGGCGGCGAGCCCGACGGCGATCCCAACAGAGACGGCGAGCCCCACTGCAGTCCCAACAGAGGTGGCGAGCCCGACGGCAGTCCCAACAGAAGCGGTAATCCCGACCGTAGCCCCGACGGAGACCGTTAATCCAACGCCAACTGCGCTATTGAATCCACCCACAGGGCCGATATTGACGCCAGTCTTGACCTCAAATGAGACTCCTGTTCCAACTCATACCTCTGCCCCTATTGAGCCCACTGCTACTCAGACACCAGAACCTCCAACTGTGTATAGCGCTGATCTGCAAGTGACCAGGAGCGATCTGGGAGGCGGTACTTATATCGTTGGTCAGCAAGTCGACTATCAATTTAAAGTCTGGAATACATCTGGTGCCGGGCCATTGACCATACCTGGCTCTCTAACCCTTGTAGATGTGCTACCAGTCGGGTTAAGCAATCTTGTAGCATCTGGAACCGACTGGTCAATTTCTATGACCTCAACTACAAGTCCTGCGACGCTGGTTGCTATCTACCATGGTGTTTATCCCATAGAAGGTGGAACCATTTTACCGCTGATTGATCTGACGGGGACAGTTACTGCTGCTGCTGCTGGGTCGATTACAGATACAGCTGGAGTAAATGCTCCCCAAAATAAAAGTCAGCATAATGAGAATGTCGCAACTCATACGATTGAAGTTGTGCCTGTTCTCATCTCTACACCAACGCCAACGCCAACAATTATCCCGACGCCAACACCAACGTTTGAGCCTTTTCCAGATTTTTCGATTGTAAAGACCCATCTTAAGGGAGAGAACTTTACCGTTGGCGATACTGTCACCTATCAATTAGAGGTGAGCAGTGAGCTTACAGGCGGAACTGAATATGTTCCCAATTCGATCATCGTAACCGATGTACTTCCTGTAGGCTTTAAAGACCTCTCTGCAGCAGGCTCCGGTTGGGATATTCATTTGACCAGTTCAATTGGGCCCGCAGTGCTGACCGCTACCTATATTGGCTCATATCCTATTCCATCTGGAGAAGCGCTTCCCACCATTCAGGTAAGCGGAACATTAACGAATGATGCGAGTTCGCGTCTGACCAATACTGCTCTGGTTGAGTCAACTGGGGATGGTGATCCCAGCAATAATGTTGCCATTGATACAATCTTTGTGCAACACCCCCAACAGAACAATCAGAATAATAATCATCAGAACCAGAACAACCAGAACAATCAGAACAACAATAATAATAACAACAATCACCATTCGCCGTCGCTTCCAAATACGGGAAGCCCCTGGTAGAGTGGTCAAAAGGGTGAAATAAGGCAGAGTGGGTCACGACGGCCATCATGAATGATGGGCTCTACAGGATTATGCAATAAATAGCTTTTGAGATGCAATTTATTGTATGAGAGGAGGGCCCATCATTCATGATGTTCTTGAAATGTCCCTATCATTCAAGATGTTCATAAAAATCCCCCCCCCATCATTCTCTATCACCTCCGAAGGGAAGAGGGCCGAAAACATGCCCTGGTAATGAAGCATACGCGTCGTGATGGCTGAGAGCTTGCACGTTGATACACACAAAGAGCTTTTACGGTATTAATAAAAGATAGAAATTATAGATTATTTCTTACTTGTATACTTGATTTGAACTACCCAATCTGGGCCTGATATATATATTCCTGTGTAGAGGCAAATATCTCGTCTTCACAGATTAAGCAGCTTTTGTTGGGAAGTCTACCATTGTTGCAATATGGAAGAAGGGTTGTAAGTGATGCACCAACGTATGACTGTGAGGCGTCCTCTGTTGGACCGCCTGCCAGCTCTACGGCAATTCTGGCGTGCATTATTGTGTATGTTGATCTTTGCTGGTCAACTTACCAGTGTGTTTACCGTATTTAGCACGCCGGCACATGCCAGATCTCTACAGACGACGTATACCGTAAGTGGCGTCGTCTTCGATGATTTTAACGAGAATGGGACGCAGGACGCTCGCGAGCCCGGGTTGAACGGTGTTGTAGTTCGAGCATTTAGTAGCACCAATGTGCTTGTTGCAAGTACTACCACTGCGACTCAAGGATCTCAATTGGGTGGATATGTCCTGTCAATTCCAGAAACTGTTGGAGCAGTACGTATCCAGATTAGTAATTTTGGTGCGACCTCAACAGTAGCTCAACTTGTTGGTTATCAGCCCTCAGCACATGGAAGTTCGGCTGGAACTACTGTTGCTTTTGCTGATAGCTCGACGACGGGTGCCATCAATTTTGCATTAGCCCGTCCAGGTAATTATTGTCAGGCCAATCCATTTCTGGCCACAAGCTGTTATGTTTTGAGCTATAATGCTCCGAGCGATGCAGGGATTCTGGTCCGTTTTAACCATGATGCGTCGGGCGACGATCCAGCCCTTCATAGTGCTATCGCGACAGCGAATCAAATTGGCTCTACCTGGGGTCTGGCTTATCGGCGAGCTTCAGATAGTCTGTTTGC
Source organism: Tengunoibacter tsumagoiensis (assembly GCF_003967535.1). Taxonomy (GTDB): domain Bacteria; phylum Chloroflexota; class Ktedonobacteria; order Ktedonobacterales; family Ktedonobacteraceae; genus Tengunoibacter; species Tengunoibacter tsumagoiensis. The sequence continues at coordinate 851,623 of NZ_BIFR01000001.1, forward strand.
TGCATCTTTCCTCAAGCGACATGCAGCGTTGCAGGGTGACCCTGGAGCCATCTATCTATTAAACAACGTCTCCAATGCAGATCCATCGACCGTTAGCGTCAATTCCACACCGTTTGTGACGCTAAATGCAGGAGCAGATCCGCGTGGATCTTCCCCAGATTATTATGAGGACCCCAATTCTTACGACCAGATTGGTAAGGTTGGGATTGGTGGTCTGGCAATGGCAGAGGATGATTCAAAGCTCTATGCCGTCAACCTGTTTGATAAACGGCTTTATAGCATTGGTCTGGGTGAGCCCAGCCAGCCAGCTCCCAACAACCCCCCCGTTCTGAGTGGAATCGTCTCCTATGGTATCCCCCAGCCGGACCCTTCGGTCTGTGCTCCTGACGATTTCCGACCGTTTGCGGTGACCGCATACGATAATCTGATCTATGTTGGTGCCGTCTGTTCGGCTGAATCAACCGTTCCAGCCGATAATAGCACCCTTGGTGATACCAGTAAATTAAATGCCTTTGTGTATGCGTTTAATCCAGCATTCTCCAGTTTTAATCCCGCGCCAGTCTTTACACTGCCGCTGGATTATACACGACATTGCGCGAATAATGCATACGAAACCGATTGTAATGTGACTGGCGATCTTAACAGCCATCATCCAGCAGCCTGGAATCCCTGGCACCCTGGCTTAACTGGTTATCAACTAGGAAGCCAGTATCCTACCTATCCTCAACCGATGTTGAGTAGCCTCGCGTTTGACAATGGCGATATGATTCTAGGCTTGCGTGATCGCTATGGTGATCAGTTGGGCTTTAATAGTCCATACCCTGGCCTGGACTATACTCTCAATGGTATTACTGCTGGTGATACCTTGCGCGCCTGTCAGACCACGCCCGGCGATCTTGCAGACGGTTGGACCATCGAGAATAATGGCACATGTGGTGGCGTTACTGGTCAGGCTAATAATGGGAAAGGCCCTGGTGGAGGTGAGTTCTACTTCAATCAGAACTTTGATCCCTATCATGACTACGTCACAATCGGTGGTGTCCTCCAGATCCCCGGTTTTTCGGATGTCGATATGACAACCTATGATCCAACCGATAATATCTTTAGTGGTGGTATTCGTGAGTTCGATAATACAACTGGCAATACCTCCAGCGGCTACCAGATCTATGCAAATAATTACTATACCTTTGGTAAATCCAGTGGTCTTGGATCACTTGTAGCTTTCTGCCAATCCGCACCATTTGAGATTGGTAATCGCGTCTGGATTGATGCCAACGGCAATGGAATTCAAGATCCTGGTGAAGCAAATATCAGTGGGGCAACCGTCCATCTTTATAGTACGGACAATACCCTGCTTGGAACCACGACTACCAGCCCGACTGGTGAATACTACTTTAATAGTAGTAATGTAAGTGGCGGTCTCAACCCTTACACCGGCTATATCATCAAACTGGATAATCCAGCCGATTATACTGCGGGCGGTCCACTGGCTGGCTACTCTTTGACGATTGCTAATGCTGATATCGTTAATCATGTTGCCGATTCAAAGGCATTGTTGCCCAATGTCGCTCTGCCAATTGGTAATGATAATTATCCTCAGATGATTGTGAATCCACACACCCCGGGTGAGAATGATCATACCTTCGATGTGGGTTTTACTGCTCCTCCCGACCTACAAATTACTCAGACCCCTTCTGCTCCCAGCTATCAAGTAGGTGATCAAGCCTCATATACGGTGCAGGTGCAGAACGTCTCAGCGAGTGGATCTGTGATTGCCCCGGGCCCGATCCAGGTGGTCTATCAGATCCCCCCTGGATTGAGCGATGCGCAGGCCAGCGCTCCTTCTGGTTGGACGTTTGTGCCTTCGGGTCCGACAGATAGTCCTACGTTAATCACTGCTACCTATACGGGATCTTATCCAGTTGGGCCGCAGGATCAGTTACCACTCATTACGATTACGGGAACTGTCAATGGGAGTGCCCCGTCTTCGCTTACGACGACGGCAAGTGTAAGTGCCCTCGGTGATAGTAATGCGGGGAACAATACATCTCAGGTGACGGTGACGATTACACCGGCTCCAACTCCCAGTCCAACGAATACTCCTACCCCAACACCTGCACCATTAGATCTCAGTGTCGGTGTAACAAACACGGGGGGCTCGAATTTTACGATCGGAGGATCGATCACTTATAGCATACAGGTACAGAATGTCTCGTCTGGAACAGAGACGAACCCTGGAGCTATTCATGTTCTCTTTACCATACCGCCAGGGTTGAGTTCAATCACTACGACTGGAAGTAATTGGACTCTTACGCCTATTACTGTGTTTGGTTCCAGTCCAGCTCAGGTTGAAGCTACCTATAATGGAACCGGTCCTGTGGGGCCCGGGGCCAGTCTGCCTCCGATTCTTGTAACGGGCACGTTCAATAATCAAGCACTATCGCCTTTTGTCGTTAGCGCGAATCTGACGGATATCAACGATACGAATGGTAGCAATAACAACCAGAATGATATCGTTTTTGTCTCTGCTGCTCCGACGCCAACGCCAAGCCCAACGGCAACGCCAAGCCCGACGCCAACGCTAAGCCCAACGGCTACTCCAACTCCGAGCCCTACTCCAACAGCAGGGCCAGATCTGTCCATTAGCCTGACCAACAGTGGAGGAAATACGTTCAATGTTGGTGATCAGATTACCTATACCATTAGCTCAAGCAATGCCGCGAATGCTGGTCCTATCGATCCAGGCAATCCCATTTCAATTACAGTGGTGTTGCCACCAGGACTCGATAATATCCAATTAACAGGATCAGGTTGGAGCTTTGCTCCCAGTTCTTCACCTGGTTCCAGTCCCAGTGTGCTTATTGCTACTTATACTGGTGGTCAGACCATTAATCCTGGCGCCAGTCTGCCACCTATTACTATTACCGGTACCGCAACGATCCTGGGTGCTCCTCTCCTTAACGCAAGTGCCAGTGTCTTTGTCGCTGGCGATACAAATGCGACTAATGATGAGTCCTTTGATCCACTCACCATTAACCTATTGCCAACGCCGACGCCAAGCCCGACGGCCACGGCGACCGAGACACCAACGGCGACCGAGACACCAACGGCCACGCCGACACCAACGCCAGAGCCATTGGATCTTGCAGTGACGTTAAGCCATGATGGAGGATTGACGCTACCCGAAGGGAGCCAGGTCACCTATCATGTAACGGTGCAGAATGTCTCGTCTGGAACGGAGAGCACGCCGGGTCAGATCAGCGTGGTCTTTACGATGCCTCCAGGCTTGAGCTCAATCCAGCCTTCCGGGACCAATTGGAGCTTTAGCCCCAGTTCGCTGAGTGGTCCCACACCGGGTCAGATCGTGGCGACCTATACGGGGACCTCGCCTGTAGGACCAGGAAACCTTTTGAGCTTCACGGTGGTTGGCACCCTCAATGGGGACGCCTTCCCGGCAGTCACAACCACGGCGACGGTCTTTGATCCCAATGATGTGAATGTGCTGAACGACAGCTCGAGCGATCCCATCCTGGTCCTGTTGCTCCCAACACCAACGCCAAGCCCGACGGCGACCGCAACTGAGACGCCGACGGCGACGCCAACAGCAACACCAGAGCCACTGGATCTCGCAGTGACGTTAAGCCATGATGGAGGATTGACGCTACCCGAAGGGAGCCAGGTCACCTATCATGTAACGGTGCAGAACGTCTCGTCTGGAACGGAGAGCACGCCGGGCCAGATCAGCGTGGTCTTTACGATGCCTCCAGGCTTGAGCTCAATCCAACCCTCTGGGAACAATTGGAGCTTTAGCCCCAGTTCGCTGAGTGGTCCCACACCGGGTCAGATCGTGGCGACCTACACAGGAACCTCGCCGGTAGGACCAGGAGACACCTTGAACTTTACCGTGGTCGGCACCCTCAATGGGGACGCCTTCCCGGCAGTCACAACCACGGCGACGGTCTTTGATCCCAATGATGTGAATGTGCTGAACGACAGCTCGAGCGATCCCGTCCTGGTCCTGTTGCTCCCCACGCCAACGCCAAGTCCAACCGCGACGGCGACAGCAACAGCCACACCAAGCCCGACGGCGACGGCCACGGAGACGCCCAGTCCGACAGCGACACCAAGCCCGACGGCCACACCAACAGCGACCGCAACTGAGACGCCGACGGCGACGCCAACAGCAACGCCAGAGCCATTGGATCTCGCGGTGACCTTAAGCCATGATGGAGGATTGACGCTACCCGAGGGGAGCCAGGTCACCTATCATGTGTCAGTGCAGAACGTCTCGTCTGGAACGGAGAGTGCTCCAGGTCAGATCAGCGTGGTCTTTACGATGCCTCCAGGCTTGAGCTCAATCCAGCCTTCTGGAAACAATTGGAGCTTCAGCCCCAGTTCGCTGAGTGGCCCCACACCGGGTCAGATTGTGGCGACCTACACGGGCACCTCGCCGGTAGGACCGGGAGACCTGTTGAGCTTCACAGTGGTTGGCACCCTCAATGGGGACGCCTTCCCGGCAATCACGACAACAGCAACGGTCTTTGATCCCAGTGACGTGAATGTGTTGAACGACAGCTCAAGCGATCCCGTCCTGGTCCTGTTGCTCCCCACGCCAACGCCGACCGCGACGGAGACACCAAGCCCGACAGCAACGCCAAGTCCGACGGCGACGGCAACGGAGACGCCAAGTCCGACGGCGACGGCGACCGAGACGCCCAGCCCAACGGCGACCCCAAGTCCAACGCCCACACCAGGAGCTGATCTGACGATCCAGATTAGCAATAGCGGCAGTAACACGGTCAATGTTGGTGATCCGGTCACCTATACGGTTGCGGCCAGCAACGTCGGAGCCGGTCCGGTGATTGCAGGTCAACCAATCACGGAAACGATTGTGCTGCCCCTGGGTCTGACGAGCATCGGTCTGGCAGGTTCAGGCTGGAGCTTTACCCCCAACGTGATCAGTGGTTCAAGTCCAGTCGTGATTGTGGCCACCTACACGGGAGGGCAGACGATCAATCCAGGCGATAGCTTACCTCCAATTACGATTACTGCCACCACCACAGCAGATGGAGTGCCAGTGATCAACGCCAATGCCACGATTGCCACGAAGGGAGATACCAATCCTGAGAATAACCAGTCGTTTGATCCCATTTTCGTAAACGTGCTCCCAACACCAACGCCAACGGCAACGGAGACGCCAAGCCCGACCGCGACGGCGACCGAGACGCCAAGCCCAACAGCGACGGCGACCGCAACGCCGACGGCGACGGCAACAGCAACGCCCGAGCCATTGGATCTCGCGGTGACCTTAAGTCATGATGGAGGATTGACGCTACCCGAGGGGAGCCAGGTCACCTATCATGTGATGGTGCAGAACGTCTCATCTGGAACGGAGAGTGCTCCGGGTCAGATCAGCGTGGTCTTTACGATGCCTCCAGGCTTGAGCTCAATCCAGCCTTCTGGAAACAATTGGATCTTCAGCCCCAGTTCGCTGAGTGGCCCCACGCCGGGTCAGATTGTGGCGACCTACACGGGGACCTCACCGGTAGGACCGGGAGGCCTGTTGAGCTTCACGGTGGTTGGTACTCTTAATGGGGACGCCTTCCCGGCAATCACGACCACGGCAACGGTCTTTGATCCCAATGATGTGAATGTGCTGAACGACAGCTCAAGCGATCCCGTTTTGGTCCTGTTGCTCCCCACGCCAACGCCAAGTCCAACCGCGACGGCGACACCAACGGAGACCCCAAGCCCGACGGCGACGGCCACGGAGACGCCAAGTCCGACAGCGACGGCGACCGAGACGCCCAGCCCGACGGCGACGCCAAGTCCAACGGCCACACCAGGGGCTGATCTTACGATTCAGATTAGCAATAGTGGTGGGAACACCGTCAACGTCGGTGATCCGGTCACCTATACGGTGACATCTAGCAATGTCGGAGCCGGTCCGGTGATTGCAGGTCAACCAATCACGGAAACGATTGTGCTGCCCCTGGGTCTGACGAGCATCGGTCTGGCAGGTTCAGGCTGGAGCTTTAGCCCCAATGTGATCAGTGGTTCAAGTCCAGTCGTGATTGTGGCCACCTACACGGGAGGGCAGACGATCAATCCAGGCGACAGCTTACCACCTATTACAATTACGGCGACCACCACAGTAGATGGAGTGCCCGTGATCAACGCCAATGCCACGATTGCCACGAAGGGAGATACCAATCCTGAAAATAACCAGTCGTTTGATCCGATTCTGGTAAACGCGCTTCCAACGCCCACGCCAACGGCAACGGAGACTCCAAGCCCGACCGCGACGCCAACCGAGACCCCAAGTCCAACGGCGACCGCGACCGAGACGCCAAGCCCAACGGCAACAGCAACGCCAGTGCCATTGGATCTTGCGGTGACGTTAAGCCATGATGGAGGAGCAAGCTTCAACCAGGGTGATGCTATCACCTATCATATCGGTGTACAGAACGTGTCGTCTGGAACGGAGAGTGCTCCGGGTCAGATCAGCGTGGTCTTTACGCTGCCTCCAGGACTGAGCTCAATCCAACCTTCTGGGAACAATTGGAGCTTCAGCCCCAGTTCGCTGAGTGGCCCCACACCGGGTCAGATAGTGGCGACCTACACGGGAACCTCACCAGTAACGCCAGGACAGATCCTGCCACCGATCACCGTTACTGGCACACTGAACGCTGATGCAGCGCCTGGTGTCACAGTAACTGCCACCGTCATTGACATCTCTGACACCAACATTCTGAACGATAGTCAGAATGACACCGTCTTTGTCAGCTTGCCGCCAACGCCAAGCCCAACAGCGACGGAGACACCAGCTCCGACGGCCACACCAAGTCCGACGGAGACGCCAAGCCCAACGGCCACTCCGACGGAGACACCAGGTCCGACACCAACGACCGTACCTGATCTCACAGTCAGCATTACCCACACAGGTGGAAATACCTTTAATGTAGGTGATGTCGTCAGCTATACGATCACTTCTAGCAACGTGGGAACTGGTGCAGTTAGACAAGGAGAACCTATCACAATTACAGCAGTCTTGCCTCCTGGTCTGGCCAATATCATCGTTGGGGGTCCAGGCTGGACATTGAACCCCAATGTGATCAGCGGCCCAAGTCCAGCAGTGATTGTTGCAACCTACAATGGAGGTCTGACTATTAATCCGGGTGACAATCTGCCGCCCATTACAATTCTTGCCACAACCACCGTGAATGGGGTTCCGTTGATCAATAGTAACGCGACTATTGTTACTGCAAGGGATAACAATCCGAACAATAACACGTCGTTTGACCCAATCACATTGAACCCACTGCCAACGCCAACTCCGACGGCAACACCAAGTCCAACGGCAACGCCAAGCCCGACAGCGACACCAAGTCCGACGGCAACACCAAGTCCAACGGCAACGCCCGAGCCACTGGATCTGGCGGTGACGTTAAGCCATGATGGAGGAGCAAGCCTCAACCAGGGCGATACGATCACCTATCATATCGGTGTACAGAACGTCTCATCTGGAACGGAGAGCAATCCGGGACAGATCAGCGTGGTCTTTACAATGCCTCCAGGTCTGAGCTCGATCCAGCCCTCCGGGACCGATTGGAGCTTTAGCCCCAGTTCGTTGAGTGGTCCAACGCCGGGTCAGATCGTGGCGACCTACACTGGCACTTCACCAGTAACGCCAGGACAGACCTTGCCATCGATCACCGTTACTGGCACACTGAACGCTGATGCAGCGCCTGGTGTCACAGTAACTGCCACCGTCATTGACATCTCTGACACCAACATTCTGAACGATAGTCAGAATGACACCGTCTTTGTCAGCTTGCCGCCAACCCCGAGCCCAACGGCGACGGAGACGCCAAGCCCGACGGCAACACCAGAGCCATTGGATCTTGCGGTGACCTTAAGCCATGACGGAGGATTGAACTTTACCCAGGGTGATACGATCACCTATCATATCGGTGTACAGAACGTCTCATCTGGAACGGAGAGCAATCCGGGTCAGATCAGCGTGGTCTTTACGCTGCCTCCAGGTCTGAGCTCGATCCAGCCTTCCGGGACCGATTGGAGCTTTAGCCCCAGTTCGCTGAGTGGTCCAACGCCGGGTCAGATAGTGGCGACCTATACTGGCATCTCACCAGTAACGCCAGGACAGATCCTGCCATCGATCACCGTTACTGGCACACTGAACGCTGACGCAGTTCCAGAGGTAACAAGTACAGCTACGATCTTTGATGCCAGAGACACTAACATTCTGAATAATAGCCAGAATGATACCGTCTTTGTTAGCTTGCCGCCAACGCCAACTCCGACGGCGACACCGAGCCCGACGGCGACGGCCACGCCAACTCCAACGGCGACACCGAGCCCAACGGCGACACCGAGCCCAACGGCGACACCGAGCCCGACGGCGACACCGAGCCCGACGGCGACGGCCACGCCAACTCCAACGGCGACACCGAGCCCAACGGCGACACCGAGCCCAACGGCGACACCAAGTCCGACGGCGACACCGAGCCCAACGGCGACGGCCACACCAAGTCCGACGGCCCCACCGAGCCCAACGGCGACACCAAGCCCGACGGCCACGCCAAGCCCGACGCCAACGCCGAGCCCGACGCCAACAGCAACCCCAGAGCCATTGGATCTTGCGGTGACGTTAAGCCATGATGGAGGATTGACGCTGCCCCAGGGGAGCCAAGTCACCTATCATGTGACGGTGCAGAACGTCTCGTCTGGAACGGAGAGTACGCCGGGCCAGATCAGTGTGGTCTTTACAATGCCTCCAGGCCTGAGCTCGATCCAGCCTTCCGGGACCGATTGGAGCTTTAGCCCCAGTTCGTTGAGTGGCCCCACACCGGGCCAGATTGTGGCGACCTATACTGGCACCTCGCCTGTAGGACCGGGAGACCTGTTGAGCTTCACAGTGGTGGGCACCCTCAATGAGGACGCCTTCCCAGTAGTCACGACAACGGCGACGGTCTCTGATCCCAATGATGTGAATGTGCTGAACAACAGCTCCAGCGATCCCATCCTGGTCCTGTTGCTCCCAACGCCAACAGCAACACCGAGCCCAACGGCAACGGCGACACCGAGCCCGACAGCAACGGCCACACCAAGCCCAACGGCAACGGCCACACCAAGCCCAACGGCGACACCGAGCCCAACGGCGACACCGAGCCCAAGCCCGACAGCAACGCCGAGCCCAACGGCCACACCAAGCCCAACGGCGACACCGAGCCCAACGGCGACACCGAGCCCAAGCCCGACAGCGACTCCAAGTCCAACGGCGACGCCAACCCCCATCTTGCCTGATGTTACTATTAAGCTGAGCCATCAGGGGTCAGACACCTATCAGGTGGATCAGAATGTGACATACAACGTGGCGGTAACGGAGTTGCTTGGAACAGAGTTTAAGCCAGGGAGCATCAAAGCTACTGTGATCTTCCCCATCGGTCTCACCAATCTAGTTCCAGTCCAGAGCCCATATTGGAGATTTGAGACCAACGGGACGGTCAGTCCAACCTTCATTACAGCGACGTATGTGGGAGCTTACCCTGTCTTAGCGGGTCAGACCTTACCCATCTTTAATGTCACAGGCACTCTTACAGCTCAAGGGTATCCCTCGGTAACCTGTGCAGCCAATGTAAGTGCGCTTGACGATTCGAATGCTCTCAATAACGTGTCCATTGATACTGTCTATGTGGTTGTTCCGCCAAAACCAACGCCGACGCCAATTCCGACGGCAAAGCCGAGCCCACAAGCGACGCCGAGCCCGACGTTCACATCAATCTTCCCTCCAGACGTTTGGATTAGACTGACGAACGATCATGGTAATACCTTCCATGATCACGACTCAGTTCATTATCAATTGCTGGTTGGGGCTTCAAGTTATGCTGGTCCAGTTGTAATCCCCAATTCAATCCAGGTCACGTATGTGATACCGTTAGGCTTACAGCATATTGTGGCTCAAGGTCAGCATTGGAATATACAGCTCACAAGCAGCGATGGACCGGCTGAACTCACCGCGACGTATGTTGGTTCATATCCAGTTGAACCAGGTCAGGTCTTGCCGCCATTGCTGGTAAGTGGAGATCTGACGCACGATGCTATCCCCAATCTGACAACCGTTGCTGCGGTTGGCACCCCTGGTGATAGCGATCCAACCAACAATGCCGCGATTGATACTGTCTTTGTAGAGAAGTCAAATAACTGTGATCAACAACAGGACCATCAACATTGTCAAAATCAGTCCGACAATCAAAGTGGTTCTGATGATCAACAGAGAAGCGCCTTTTTACCGCAGGAATTTGTGGGTGACGATTGGTATCGTTAGCTCACCAGACACTCTAACCTGATTAGTTAAGAAAGGGCCATTGCATCTTCACTCTTGAAGAGCAATGGCCCTTTCTCTGCTGTAACACCTTTATGTGCGAGACAAGCGATCCTCTGCACCTGTTTTATCGCCTTGAAAATGGAGATGTGATCTTTTGTGCATTAAATACTATTAAGTAGAGCTCTCTTTCTCTTCTCCTGACTGTGCTGATTGACCGAAATTTCTCTGCTGTACAAACTCTTAAAAGTTTTGTAAATTTGGCAAAACTTTTAAGAGTTTGTACAGCATTCTATGGCGTAGCTTAATTGCTGATAGCGCTCACTTTCACTGCTTCCTCGCGTTGGAAGGGCCAGTTGAATCTCGTTGAGAGGGCGGTCACGGGTCAGCAATAGGCCACGACCAGGAATAGGCTCCATACTTCTTTCGATGCCTAGTAGCTTGCTACGTTGTGAAGGATCGAGGTAGAGGTAGATCTTTGTTCCCATCCTGGCGACAAGATCCTGTGGGAGATAGGACATACCGGCCTCGCTGGTCGTCAAGACCAGATAGGCACCTGATGCCTGTGAATCTGTGACGAGCGTTGCCAATTCCTGGAGGGCGCTCAAGGCCTGTGGGCGTTTGAGAAAGCGCTGATAATTGCTAATCACACACAGGAGAAGAGGCATCTTAGTGCCCTGTGACCAGAATTGATCAAGCGTATCCTCAGTCCAATGTTGACGAGGATAAAGAGCTCGACGTTGACTGAGCATTGCTTGATAGCGTTTAATTACCCGCAACAGATCCTCATCGGTCTCTCCATCCGTCCACAGGCTCTCATCTTGTAGATTGCGTAGATGAGGGAGTTCTTTAAACGGGGCCAGATCGTGTCCAGGGTCGATGACCGCGCAGCGGAACTGAGCTGAGCGATAGCGGACAGCAAACCAGAGCAAGAGCGTCTGTAGAGCCGTAGCTTTGCCGCTATGCTGTGAGCCAACGATCAGCAACGGGCCCCCCGTCAAGCCTCCATTGCTGCCGCGCAGATCAATCAAGAGCGTATCGCGCTGCTGTACCTCTGGGCGATCGATCAGGCCCAGGGGAATCTGGAGCGAAGGATGGCGAGGATCTGGATTGCGCCGCGTCAGAATCTCTGCAATACTCATAGGAACCAGGGCCTGACGGCGCGTCGCATCGATGAGTTGATCGGTCGGAAAAAGAATCAGCGGATCTGCGAGTTGATTAAGATAGGGTGTGGGCAGCGGTTCAGGCCAATAATAGATCCCCTCACGCCGCGCCTCCTCGGGCGAATAAGCATTACAGATGCGATGAATCAGAACCTCAGAGATCTTCAGAGGTTTTTGGGGCACGCGTGTCATCAGACCCGGCGTGGAATGGACACGTTGTAAAAGTGTTGACATAGCATAGCTCCAACCTGAGATTAATTCTGAGCAACAATGGGTAGAACTTTCACTTCCGCTTTTTGTAAACGTAGCTGACGAGGAGCCTGGACCAGGGCCGGTACGTTGACGCGGGCTGCCTGGAAAAGATCGAGCTGATTATCGCCATGCAGCAGATACCCTCGCCCTGGAATACTCATCGGCAGACGAGCGGCATCCTCACGCAAGAGCATATCGCGGCTCTCCTCAGGAGAAGAGCAGCGCAGGCAGAGCCGATACTGCACAGCATTACGTACCTGACGACCGATACTCCCCTCGGGCCGCTGCGAAGCTAACAGCAGATGCATCCCCATTTCTCGACCAGTGCGTGTGATGGCAAAGATCTCTTCCAGAAATCCTTCATTGCGACGAACAATCTCCGCATACTCATCAATGACAATGACCAATCGTGGGAGTAGCTTGCCATCTTTCACGCGCTGTTCACGGCGCTGAGCCTCGGCGCGTAGCATCGTCATAAAGCGCTGGATCATAGCTGATGACGAGACATGAGAAAGAAAACTTATTGTGTGAGGCAACTGACTAAAAGGCTCAAGCGTTAATCCTGCATTATAATCGAGCAGCAGAAAATTGACCTCACCGGGCCGGTAGGCAATCGCTAGAGCAGCTAGAATCGTCTGTAGGAGCTCGCTTTTTCCAGAACCCGTCTGACCGGTAAGCAGACCATGAGGGCCATCCTTCATTATATCCAGATACTGAGTCTCATCGCCCAGCTTCAAACCAATAGGGATGCGCAACGATGGCGAACCATCGCTTAAGCGTAGAGAGGGCTCATTCCAATAGGCCTGAGGATCATAACTCATGAGATCCAGACGTGGCTCAAAGAGCATCCGAATATCTACCTGCGTCCGAATCTCAGGTTGGAGCACTGGAGCTGGCCGTAACAGTTGCATGCGCATTGCTAATAGATGAAGCGTCTCCAATGGAACCGTATCTAACTGTTGGCAGAGTGTGGCCTGGGGAGCTAGAGCAGAGAGCTCACGAATGCGAGCACAGCTCGTCAACTGGGAAGGGAGAATGCCCTGTGGCTGGTCCAGATCAACCAGCAAACCAGCCGATGAAGGGATCTCTGAAGCTTGATTACAGATGCTCACCACCGAGACCCCCAATGCATGGCCCTCCTGAAGCGCCAGCGCCAGCTCTGACCGCTGCAAAGGCGAATCCGTGAGACGAGGGCGATTAAGGATATCTGAATGAGAACGTTTTTTCTGTTTTTTAAATGGCATAATCGCTGCATTCAGAAACATTGTTGGTTGATCCAGATCCTCCAGCTCATCAAAATGATCGACGACAACTACCAGCCAGGGGACACCATCCTGTGACCCTGGCTCCTGTCTCCGCATCTTGCGACGGCTCAGCTCACGCGATAGAATCGCCATCTGGGATAGAATCGCCTCACTTCCAATAGCAACCGTATGAGCAACGTCCAGCGTCTCTTCAATGGGCAAGCGTGTTGTAGAGGTTGAGCCAGGTTGAGAGGAGTGGTGAGCCGTATGAGGCAGGAGTGAGCTCCAATCCCAGATAGCTCGTTGTGACTCTGGTGCCAGAACAATGATGCGCACATCCTCCGGCGAATGATGATAGGCCAGATGGGCCAGCATCAGGCAGACCATCTGACGAGCCTGCGAGAGCCGGGCCTGTGTCCCCAACAGAACAGTTGTGTTCTGCCCTGTTAGCTTCACAGTAATAGGCGCTATCAGCCAGGAAGATGCAAGCTGAAGATCCTGCACCTGCACCTGTAGCTCGGCATCGGCTGGCAGGGATGCTGCGGGCTGAACCGCAAATGACGGTGGAAGCTGACCCAGACCGAGCCGTAGCGCAAGAAAATCTGGATCGCTGGCGCGGCGTGTCCAGAGCTGAAGATCCAGATTATCTAGCGAGCGTTGGATAATCGGCGTAATCGAGAGTCCTTCATATCCGGGCAGCGCCACCCCCTCCGGTAGCCAGAGAGGCGGGTCCAGTTCCAACCGTCCCTGTCGCTCTTGCTGCACGTATGCTTGCAACTGTATCTGCATATCTGCCAATTTTTGTTGATAGGCTTCAACCAGCTCGCGCCTGCGTTTATGGGTGGGATGCCACTGAAAGAAGAAGCTAAGCACACTTAATAGGAGCATAAATGCACTGGTTGTCAGGAGGCCTCCCAGAAAAAAATTGGCCTCACTCATACGTGGGAGAAAGATCAAGAAAAAGACCGCATAGATACAGAGGCCAACCATGCCGCAGATCAGAGCGATAAACATTACCGGATGTACCGTATTGGGAAACGCTGGCGGAGCAGGAAGATCAATCGTCGCGCTGGGAATCTCAGGCCAGAGGCGAGCCTTACGCGTAATCACCGTCCGTTGTTGTTCAGACATGAGTACCCCTCCTCAACATATACCTACAACTTCCACAAATGTCCTACAAATTCATAGTAGCAAATAAATTCAGGTAAAGCAAGCAAAAAAGGACATTAGAGGGGTACAAGATCGAGAAAGATCATCCTGTCACAGATAATAAGCGAGCAGGCGCATAGCATCAGCATACAGTTCGTTCCCAAGGGTATTGATATCTTCTGGCGAGAGCACCCCTTCTAAGGAAGCAACAAGTTCATTACCCCAGAGATACCAATGATCCTGGACGAGCTTGACGCGCAACTCTGTGAGCAGAGGCAGCACGACATCAAAGCGATGATCAGGATTATAAATAGGATCTCGAATAATGGCACTCAAAGCATCAAAGCAAGCAATGTTGTAAGCGTAGAACTTTTCCTCTTCAGTACCAAGAATGGCTCCCGCCTTTTCCGCATAAGAACGGAATGAATCATCAATACTCGCCCCTCGCAGAATGGTTCCTTGCAGGCGGGTCTGATCATCGAAGAGGACTCCTCCGAGCGAAGAATCGGTGATATTCGCTCGGCTGAGATCAGCCCCGCGAAAATCGGTTCCCGCACACAGGGTAAAGCGCATATCAGCCTCCACAAAGCTGGCCCCCTGACAGGGAACCTCGCTGAAGTCGGCTTTGGCTAAACGCGCCTGAAAAAAGGTGGCCTCTCTGAGGTCGGCATGCCAGAAGCGGACGCCCTGGAGCATGGCTTTGCGGAAGGAGGCGCGGCGGAAGTCGCTGCCAAAGATGCTATGAATGGTATGCATCTCATCAAAAATGGCGCCCTGGAGATTGCAGACCACAATATTTGCGACATCCTGGAGGTACTCAAAATGAGCACCTGGTAAGGAGAGATGTTTCAAGATAAAGCCATCGCCACGGCTTGTGACTTCGCTGGGCAGATTGAGTCCTCGCAGATCGAGTGCAGGTGCCACTTCTTCACGAAAAGGGAGGGTGGTGGTGATCTTCTGAAGGTCTTCTGGCGAGGCCGGGTGCCTTTCAAAGAGCTGACGAAAGTTTTCAGCGATGTCGATGCCTTCCGGTGTCTTCCAGCGAGCCTGTAATTGTTCGCGTGTGGCTACCATTGGATAATCACCTTCTCCTTTAGAGGTAATAAGCGAGCAAGCGCATAGCATCAGGATAGAGGTCATCGAAAAGTGTATCAATATCGTCTGAAGAAAGCATGCCTTCCAAAGCCTCAGCCAGTTCATTATCCCAACGATGATGGTGATCTTGAAGGAGCTTTACTCGTTGTTCTTTTAACAAAGGGAGTGCCACATCAAAGCGATGATCGGGATTATAAATAGGATCTTGAATAATGGCACTCAAAGCATCAAAGCAGGCCAGATTATAGGCATCAAGTTCCTCCTCTTCAGTACCAAGAATGGCTCCCGCCTGTTCCGCATAGGAACGGAAGTCCTGGGACATGCTTGACCCTCGCAGAATGGTTCCTTCCAGGCGGGTCTGATCATCGAAGAGGACTCCTCCGAGCGAAGAATCGGTGAGATTGGCTCTTCGTAGATCAGCCCCGCGAAAATCGGTTCCGGCACACAGGGTGAAGCGCATATCAGCCTCTACAAAGCTGGCCCCCTGACAGGGAACTTCGCTGAAGTCGGCTTTGGCTAAACGTGCCTGAAAAAAGGTGGCCCCTCTGAGATCGGCACGCCAGAAGCGGACGCCTTGCAGCATGGCTTTGCGAAAGGAGGCGCGGCGGAAGTCGCTGCCAAAGATACTATGAATGGTATGCATCTCATCAAAAATGGCGCCCTGGAGATTGCAGACGACAATATTTGCGACATCCTGGAGGTACTCAAAATGAGCACCTGGTAAGGAGAGATGTTTCAAGATAAAGCCATCGCCACGGTTTGTGACTTCGCTGGGCAGATTGAGTCCACGCAGATCGAGTGCAGGTGCCACCTCTTCACGAAAAGGGAGGGTGGTGGTGATCTTCTGAAGGTCTTCTTGCGAGGCCGGGCGCCTTTCAAAGCGCTGACGAAAGTTTTCAGCGATCTGTATGCCTTCCGGTGTCTGCCAGCGAGCCTGTAATTGGTCGCGTGTAGCTACCATTGGATAATCACCTTCTCCTTTAGAGGTAATAAGCGAGCAAGCGCATAGCATCAGCATACAGTTCGTTCCCAAGGGTATTGATATCTTCTGGCGAGAGCACCCCTTCTAAGGAAGCAACAAGCTCATTATCCCAGGGATAATGATGATCCTGGACAAGCTTGACGCGCAACTCTGTGAGCAGAGGCAGCACGACATCAAAGCGATGATCAGGATTATAAATAGGATCTCGAATAATGGCACTCAAAGCATCAAAGCAAGCAAGTTCGTAGGCATTAAGTTCCTCCTCTTCAGTACCAAGAATGGCTCCCGCTTTTTCCGCATAAGAACGGAAGTCCTGGGACATGCGTGACCCTCGCAGAATGGTTCCTTCCAGGCGGGTCTGATCATCGAAGAGGACTCCTCCGAGCGAAGAATCGGTGAGATTGGCTCGACTGAGATCAGTCCCCCGAAAATCGGTTCCTGCGCACAGGGTGAAGCGCATATCAGCCTCGACAAAGCTGGCCCCCTGACAGGGAACCTCACTGAAGTCAGCTTTAGCCAAACGTGCCTGAAAAAAGGTGGCCTCTCTGAGATCGGCATGCCAGAAGCGGACGCCCTGCAGCATGGCTTTGCGAAAGGAGGCGCGGCGAAAGTCGCTGCCAAAGATGCTATGAATGGTATGCATCTCATCGAAAATGGCGCCCTGGAGATTGCAGACCACAATATTTGCGACATCCTGGAGGTACTCAAAATGAGCACCTGGTAAGGAGAGATGTTTCAAGATAAAGCCATCGCCACGGTTTGTGACTTCGCTGGGCAGATTGAGTCCGCGAAGATCGAGTGCAGGTGCCACCTCTTCGCGAAAAGGGAGGGTGGTGGTGATCTTCTGAAGGTCTTCTTGCGAGGCCGGGTGCCTTTCAAAGCGCTGACGAAAGTTTTCAGCGATGTGGATGCCTTCCGGTGTCTTCCAGCGAGCCTGTAATTGTTCGCGTGTAGCTACCATTGCATGATCACCTTCTCCTTTAGAGGTAATAAGCGAGCAAGCGCATAGCATCCGGATAAATACTTTCAAATATCTCATCAATAGTTTCTTTTGAGACAACATTTTCTAAAACTTCGCCTAATTCATAGTACCAGGCATCACTATCACCTTGAGCCAATTTCTGCCGATAGGCAAGCATATAAGGAAGTGCAGCATCCAGATGTCCATCAGGATTGTACTCTTTCTCTTGCATGGCTTTAATGAGTGCATCAGCACAGGCCAGGGTATATTCATCTCTGTTTGCATCTTCCGCACTGAGAATGGCTCCAGCTTTCTCGGCATAAGATCGTAATTCAGGTTCTATACTGGCTGCTCGCAGGATTGTTCCTTCTAAAAGTGTTTTCTCATCGAAGAGGACCCCTCCTAATGAGGACTCTGTGAGATTGGCTCTTCGTAGATCAGCCCCCCGAAAATCGGTTCCCGCACACAGAGTAAAGCGCATATCAGCCTCCACAAAGCTGGCCCCCTGACAGGGAACTTCACTGAAGTCGGCTTTGGCTAAACGCGCCTGAAAAAAGGTGGCCCCTCTGAGATCGGCACGCCAGAAACGGACGCCTTGCAGCATGGCTTTGCGAAAGGAGGCGCGGCGGAAGTCGCTGCCAAAGATGCTATGAATGGTATGCATCTCATCAAAAATGGCGCCCTGGAGATCGCAGACCACAATATTTGCGACATCCTGGAGGTACTCAAAATGAGCACCTGGTAAGGAGAGATGTTTCAAGATAAAGCCATCGCCACGGCTTGTGACTTCGCTGGGCAGATTGAGTCCGCGCAGATCGAGTGCAGGTGCCACCTCTTTGCTAAAGGGGAGGGTCGTGGTGATCTTCTGAAGTTCGTCTTGTGAGACCGGGTGCCTTTCAAAGAGCTGACGAAAGTTTTCAGCGATGTGGATGCCTTCCGGTGTCTTCCAGCGAGCCTGTAATTGTTCGCGTGTTGCTACCATTTTTTTACTCACTTTGCTCGTCGTTTATCACTTCATCTACATACTATTATAAATTAGCTTCGACTAAGGATTTTGTGCGGCGATCTCCCCTCCTTGAAATGGCCCATTGTGTATCAAAACTATGTTTGGATTATAATCGTTATCGTATTTTGCTTTTGAATTTCTTTGATCGTATGTAGTGTAATCGAAAGACGTATAAGATCCGTCTTTTTGTTTAAATCTGATGTCCGGCCTCAGGCCTGCTCCTGTATCAAGGAAAAGATTTTCCTTTTCTACATAATATTTACCATACCAGTTAGAAGAACGCACAGAGACTTTGACTAATTCCTGAACTGCTGTGCCAAATTGCCCTTGGTAACCCTTTGGTAGAAATTTACTTGTTAGCGGATCATTAGGATTATACTTATTAATAGAGTTTTTTTTGAGTGATGTTAGTTCAAGAAAGGATTGTACTGCTCCTGGTAATTGGTAAAAATTAGGGATTGTTCTATAATTGAATGTATTATCATTCAATATCTGGTTCATCCAGCCTCTAATCTGGTCAGCGGCCTGGGCTTCGAAGCCGTAGGTTTCGGCGGTAAGAAAATCTACACTCGGGTTGGAAAGGGGTCGGCCTTTGCGATAGATGATGTTGCCAGGACCGTTGCCTGTATTCTGAGAGGCCTTTTGTAGCCAGAAGATATCCTCTTCAATCTGCTCCTTTGGAATTCCTTGCATGACAAAGAAGAGCAGATAGCCTGGCGGTAATTTTAGATCGCGTAGATTAAGTTTCAGCCAGGCAAGATCATATATTTTACTATCGACTTGATTAGGAGGAAAGTTGTCAATAATATATTGGATCTCTAATAATGTAGGGCCATTAGGGACGTCCTTATATTTTTGGTAGTATTTATCGGCTAACTTCTGTTTGTTGGGTGGCAGATTAGGGTCTGGCACTCCAATTTTGAGCATGGTGAGGTGGGTCTGGTCGGCATTGAGCGAGCGTTTAATTTTGCCGATATCGCCGGGCAACTGCGATTCTGAGTTCTGGAGCAGGATATTGCTATGCAGATCGTTCATATGCTGAGCCCACTGTATCACCGTCCAGCCCAGGCTCTCAATATGCCAATCCAGGCTTAGCTGCTGGATGACATCGGTGACAATATTCACAACAAGGATGACGGCGGCAAATGGAGCGAGAAACGCTGCCACAGCTTCCCAGAAGCCCGATTGAGGTGTTGGTGTCTGCACCTGGCTCGGTGGTGCATACATCTGTGAGTGGGATGTATTGGAGGAGATAGAGAAATCACCTCGAAAGATCTGTCCCAGACTCCAGGGACCAACCTGCATGTTATCAGGAATGCTTCCAGGCCCCTTCGTGAACAGATCGGACCAGAAACTGACGATACGGTTGACAAAAACATTGGAGGTATTGCAACCTTTAATCGCATCAATGTGTGTTTCGGCATCATGAATACTTGCGCTGGTAATCTGCTCCAACTGAGTCATATATTTGGAGACATTGTTTTTAGTGGTATAGTCGTTAAGTTTGGCTTCCTGCGTAAAATAGCTTCCAATCAGATCGGCAACGGCAGAGGAGGCCTCACCTTGAAATTGGCTGCCAGGACCAAAGAGCTTCCCGATGGAGGTCTGTATAGATTGCACACAATCATCGTGAATAGCATCTAGATCCTCAATCTGTGTCTTGGGAAGGAGCTTGAGTGGTGCAACAAAATCTTCTTCAGCAATCTTTCTACGCGTCTGTGCATCATTAAATATATCTTCAAGCACGCTATAAGCATCTTCAATAGGGTTGCCCATGGCAGTGGAGATCCTTTCCTGAGCGATGTCCTCATATTTAGAGCATGAAGCTGTACGGTGACCTGAGCAGTCTTCTCGATTGCTTATTCCGTCTTGTACGTATTGGCAACCTGTGTGTCCGTCGCCTCCACTTCGTTGGCCATATCTAGCAGGGCATTAGCAAATTTTTCCAGCCAATCGTAGCTATCAGTCAGGCGCTTTTCATGTGGATTAAGCACATCTTGCATATGAGTCTGTACATTGTCGTTCCACATAAGCGAAGGCGAGACGCCAAGTGGTTTATAAGTTGGTGCGCATGCAGTCATATATTGTTGAATAATGCTCCAACTGGAACCATGTTTGGTGCGAGCATTTTTGACTGTCGTTAGAATCTCATTGGCAACTTCACGGATAGTTGTTAGAGGATAGGATATAACATCCGTTGAGTCTATATCAGTATCTTTCACACGAACCATAGCGTTTTCCTTCTCTGTAAATATACATGCCTGCCAGGCCTCTATCTTTATACAGATATACAGATTTGCCACAAGTGAGCTCATTCTTCAGAATGAGCTCTTGCTGAATGATGATAGCCTGCCTTATTATTCATTAAATTCAATAGAAGATATGTTTTATAATAGCATATAGATCTATAAAAGTGCAAATCAGCTCAATCTGTAATTGGAGGTAACATTGCAGTTAATGATTGGCTGTGCTAAATGTTGAACTATTTTTCCTGGAAGATTGTGAGTGGCTATTTCATTGATGTAGGGAGAGAGATTATAAATGAGGGCTGAAGCTGTATAGTTGAAGTTTCTGATCTAGACAAAGTCTTCTTCGTGCTCCAAACTGGGAAGTAATCAAGTCTTGCTCTATGTTACTATTATAGACTGAGCAATTATCTTATTTTCACTCTGTTTTTCACTCTGTTAAAGAACACCGAGGAACGCATGGATCAACCGACATCTATTCATCCACAAGCATCCGTTTCCCCTGAGACGCAGATCCCAACCACAACAAAAGTGACAACATCTCGTTTCGTGCCTCCGCAACTGCTGGCGATTCTGGCCATGTTTTCAGTTCAGCTAGGGGCAGCCTTTGCCGAAAAACTTTTTTCGAGTATTGGATCAGAGGGCGCAACTTTTCTGCGCCTGGTCTTTGGAGCAAGCATCCTGCTGCTCTTCTGGCGTCCACGGTTAAGAGGTCATTCGCGAGCTGATTACCTGATTGTCGTTCTCTTTGGTGTTTCAGTGGCCATCATGAATGGACTCTTTTATGCCTCAATTGCACGTTTGCCGTTAGGAATAGCGGTCACGGTAGAATTTGTGGGTCCGCTGGGGGTAGCACTCTTTGCCTCCCGACGCTGGACCGATCTCGTCTGGACCTTATTTGCTGTGGTTGGGGTTCTTCTATTGGCCCCTATTCAAGGCTCGAAGCTTGATCCACTGGGTCTTCTGTTTGCGCTTCTGGCCGGTGCAGGTTGGGCCGCTTACATTCTTTTAAATGTCAGATTGGGAAAAAAATTTCAGGGTGGAGTGGGTCTGTCTCTTAGTCTGGGAATTGCCGCACTGGTCTTTGCTCCCTTTGGTATCACTTCACTGGGAGCTGTCTGGCAGCATCCCTATCTTCTTCTGCTGGGTCTGCTGGTGGCTATCCTTTCCACCGTCATCCCATTCTCTCTGGAGCTAGAGACCCTGCGTCGTTTGCCTGCCAACGTCTTTGGTATTTTGATGAGCCTGGAACCAGTTGTCGCAGCACTTACCGGCGTCATCGTCCTGCATGAAGCTGTAAGCCTGCACGATATGCTGGCTATGGCCCTCATCGTCGTCGCCTCGGCTGGCGTCTCCTTTACCGATCGCAAGAAGCTTAGCGCTTAAGATACGTAGAATGCACTTTATGAACGTATATTCATAGCAATCTGTTTAATCTGTACAAGCTGTAACACACATAATACATAATCTGTGGTATGATTATCGTACGTGGTAGTGGTCAGTGTGTGGGGGGAGAGGAAGAGCTTATGGCGATCAAAGTGGAGCAGTCAATGATAGCAGCCCTGTGGTAGAGGAGGTGTGGAGGTGACGACGGAGAGTTGGTTTTCACGGCAGGAGGCGATCTTTGCTGATTATGGCTGGTGGGATCGGCATAATCTGCTCTACCTGATAACGGAGCAGCGCTGCAACTATATTGTCTCGCGTATTGAACGGATCTTTGGTGAGGGAGCACTCAGCCAGCAGGAAATTCTAGAGGTTGGCTGTGGTGGTGGGCTGTTAAGCGAGGGGCTGGCGCGTCGTGGAGCATGCATGTGGGGATTGGACCCGAATGAGCGGGCGCTGGAACAGGGGCGTCACCATGCACAAACGCAGGGCCTGGGTGGAAATATATTCTTTCAGGCTGGCAGTGCAGAGGCGCTACCTTATGCGGCTGGCAGCTTCTCAGTGATTATCTGCCTGGATGTTCTGGAGCATGTACGCGATCTCAATCAGACCATACGAGAGATTGCTCGTGTCCTGGCCCCTGGCGGGCTCTTTATATTTGATACGATCAATCGGACCTGGCTGGCACAGATCGCACTGATCTGGATTGGAGAGCGCTTCTTCCAGAAGAGTGGACTTGTGCCAGGCCTCCATCACTATCGGTCCTTTATCAGACCTGTCGAATTGCAGACAGTGCTGAGACAGAATGAGCTTGTCAGTGGCGAAATGCTAGGTTTTATGCCTCGACGTGACCAGGGTCGGTGGACGCTGGGCACCGGCTGGTTCAAAGGTGTCTCTTACGTTGGCTATGCTACACGGGCCTGTGATTGAAAGAAAAGAAACGCTAAGACCAGAAATCTTTGTCCTCCTCAGACATTGAACTGCGCAGGATAGCTTCCTGGAAGCTCTGCTTCTGGGGACCTTGCTGATCGTGCAGGGCGGCATCTCGCGTCTGACGGCGATTGTAAGAGAGCGCGGGCTGGCTGTTGTCCAGTAGACTGCCGAACTGGTCCACGCTAATCTGGAAGAAGTGGGCCAACCGATCAAGCTGTCGCTGTTGCAGACTCAGGAGCTCGATAGCGCCGGTCTCAAACTTATTCCAGACATCGACGCTCAGGCGTAACCCTCGGGCGACATCGACCTTACTCAGTCGCAGGCTTTTACGGAGCTCGGCCAGCGTAGAGATCTCAGCCTGAGCTTCAAAGACGCGGCTCAGAGATCTTTTGAGAGCGCGCTCAGTGATTGGTAATATCTCAGCCTCTAGTGCAATCTGTTCATCGCCGCCGGTTGCATAATAGGCACCGATAAAACTTGTTAATTCATCCTGTTCATCTGGGTTCTCCTGGAGGAGGCGCAGTATGGCCTGTTGATCGCCACGTTCGTGGGCAGCGAGCCAGGCCATTTTCAAACGCTGCAATTCAGGGGTATTCATGTCATTTCGCCTTTCTTGTACCTCTTAATGCTTATTGATGCTGGACAGTAGAAAGAAACGGAAGCGATTCTTCCCTCTGAATACATTCGCGCAGATAGCTTCGTGCGCGCTCATAGCGAAGGCGAACCGTGCGCTCTGTCCGTTTACAGACCACTGCAATATCGTCCCATTTCATTCCTTGAATGGCTCGCAAAATCATAATTCTGCGATCCAGGGGATCACTGAGATAGGTTAGAATACGTTGACTCTCGTCTTCGGCATGCAGTTCGGCAATCTGATCATGAGGGTCGGCCACATCGGCCAGCGGTGCACTGTCATCATCGGCAGGAGCGGCGTGTAGCGACTCCACCAGAGAACGTGGCACATGCTGTGGACGACCCGAAGGTCGGCCTTCCTCATCGCGACGATAGAACAGGCCTTCCTGACGAAGAACCCGATTGAATTCGTCGGCGCACAGACAGCGCAAATAATGAATAAAATTTTGCGTCATAAATACTTCGCCTGGATTCTGTGCCTCGCGCAACAGGTGCTCGCTCATATTAGCGATGGCCTCTTCACGCAGCTCGGGCCGATGACGCAGACCCTGGGTATGGCGCTGAAATGCCGGTACACAGCGATACAACAACACCTCGCAGAGACGACGCACACCCTCTATCTTACCCTGCGCTCTCAGCGCTCGAATCGTCTTAATCAGCTCAATCTCACTAATTTCGTAGCGCCCTTCAGCTGTTCGACGCCGCAACCGCTCATCGAGCGTAGGATCACTTAGATCGATCATACAATCCCCCAAAAGTAGTACATTAGATCCGGTGGTTTCGCTCTCGTGTCTCCTGTACATCTATTCCATTGGTCGCGAAAAAAGCGGAAATGGTCTTTGTTTTCATCTCACATAAGGATAACAGAAATCAGAACGGCTGCAAAGATAGATGTGTGATATTGCTAACATAGAAGGTATGTTAGAATAGATGAGCCTCCATTCTATAGAGAGTTGTTTAGAGAGTTGTTTTTAAACGTAAGATTGAGAAAAGTATATGCAGCGTTACAGAACATTCTGGCCCATTCTATCCGTCTTTGTCGTATCTCTTATTGTGCGTATCACCTATAATTTGACCGCCGCTAACGGCTACTTTCCCAAATATGATGCACGTTTGTATGAGATTATTGCTAACAGTCTGATCGGGCCACAACACTGTTTCTGCCTGTTCTCCCGTATTCCTACAACCAGCCGAGCTCCTCTCTGGCCGTGGATCATTGCTGCCATCTATAGTGTGATGGGGCCAGAGAATATCTATCCGCGTCTGTTTTTATGTGTGCTGGGTTCGGGTACGTGTGTGCTGATCTATCTTCTGGCCAGAGAGCTCTTTAGCCCCCGCATTGCCCTTGTGACAGGGCTGCTTGCCGCTGTCTATGTAGGAATGTTCTTATACGATGGCTGGCTCTTCAGTGAATCGCTCTATACATTTCTTTCAACTGCTCTGGTCTATGCTCTCTTTCGCTTGCAACGATGTCTGATCTCATCGGCAAAGATATCCGGTAGCAAGTGGTCTGTATTCTCAGAGCTGAGGCGATGGCAGCTTGTCTGTGGTGCGTTAGTGGGGCTGGCCTCTCTGACACGACCCAATGGGCCTGTCTTGTATGGGATTTTGCTGATCTGGGGAGGAATTTTGCTGGTCTGCAGGTTGAGCTCCTGGCAGATTATGCTGCGTTCGCTTCTGATCATCATATGCGTCAGTCTGGTCTTTATTCTGCCGTGGACCTATCGGAACTACTATTCAGCTCATGAGAGTACGCTGGTGGCAACGGGCATGGGTGAGGTACTGGCCGGAGCCTATAATGATACTGTTGTGGTGGGCAATCCAGAGACCGGTCCGGGCTATTGGGTCTCACGCGATAAAGTCGTGCCGGCTCTGCCAGAAGCACAGAAGAAGCCACACCATGATTCGTATGGCTATACCGCCGAGAATGAGAAACAGGATGTTGCACTGGCAATACATTGGATGCGCACTCATGTGAGCGAGCTACCCGCTTTGATTGGCTGGCACTTTATTCATATGTGGCAGCCCTATACATTGGAGCCTGGACTACCCATCAAAGAGTTTCCAGATCGATTGGCCTCGCAGATCGTCTGGTATCTGCTCTACATCATGTCGATTCCCGTCTTTTTACTGGCCTTTGCTGGTCTGATTGCTACTCTGCGTTCACGCTGGGTGCTGCTCCTCCCAATCTATCTGATGCTTGGCTCAACGATTGCAGTCAATCTCGCCCTCTATGCCAATATGCGTTTCAGGGCTCCGATTGAGCCTTTGCTGGTCTTATTGGTTGGTGGTCTGCTCTGGCGCTGTTCTCAGATGAGAAAAGCCTCCACTTGATCTATCCCTGTCGGGAAGATTTGCCTGGCGACGGGAGGTCTGTTTTATCTAACACTCTGGAGAAAATGCTGCTGTGCTTCTGTTTGCCTGTATGGGCCTACGGGAAAAAATTGCCATGAATACCGTAAAGTGCTATATTCTACACTATATAATTGATGAATGTCTATTCTATACCTGATTATGAGGTAAGGCTATATTATGTCTCATTCTCCTGAGGCTCAGAGACCTGGAGTGAAAGTTTTCTACTCATACTCCCATAAAGATGAAGATCTTCGCGAAGAATTACAGACACATCTTGCACTGATGCGTCGTCAGCAGATTATTGCTGAGTGGCATGATCGAGCCCTGCTGGCTGGCGATACCTGGCCCGATGAGATTGACGAACATCTGGAGACTGCTGATGTCATTCTTTTATTGATCAGTGCCAATTTTATCGCTTCCGAGTATTGTTATGGAAAAGAGATGAAGCGGGCTCTGGAGCGACGTGAAGCTGGTGAGGCGCTCGTGATTCCGATCTATTTAAAATCCACGGATATGAAAGGGGCGCCCTTTGCCTCTATTCAAGGTGTACCGCGCGATCAGATCCCTGTTGTGAGTAGCCGATGGCATCACCGCGATGAGGCCTGGCTTCACGTCACAAAAGCGCTCAGAGCCGCTATTACAAACTGGCAAGAGAAGAAACAAACATCATAGATTGACTTCGCTTTGGCGCGGCTACAGATCGCTGAATAGCCATGCCGTAAGCCCTTCTTGATAGGCCTTCTGTCCCTGTTGTTGTATGGCTTCGTTAAGGTTTGCAAATGGTAGTGGGAGCTGCTCAATTGCCGCCAGTTCTTCTTCTGTCATCGGTTGGCTGCGCTCATGCAGTGCGTGCTGATAGCTGGCCTCATCAAAGTGCCAGAGCTGGAGATGGTGAGGATAGCGTTCAAGAAAATATGTGGCGATGCGCAGGCCCTGCACATCAAAGTCGCCACTATAATACAGGGTAAGTTCTGGCTGTGTCTCTATCAACAGGCTGAGCAGGCGCATGGTAGCACTACTGGGCCAGCCCGCAGTACAGATAAGCGTTGGATGTTCTGCTAATGGGCGCCCGGTCTTATGCAGGTGATCTACCAGATCCTCAAATACGGGCGGATTTTCAAGTAAATAGACCTTTCTCCCACAGGCAAAAACTTTTGTCCACTCGATAATCTGGCGCAGAGGCAGCAGTAGAATATCTTCACTCGCAGACGAGACAATGGCATCAGGTTGTCCATTGGCTCGTTCAGCACCAGCCAGATGATAGATAGCAACATTGGAGGAGATTGTATCCAGTAAAAGTCCGGCTTCATAATAGACGAGCAGGCGTTCAGGTTCAGGGAGAGGCTCATCGGTTTTTGTATAAGAGAGATCCAGGCTGCTAACCTCGTCATCTTCAGCCTCTTTGAGCAGTGGCTCCTGTCGTAGATCGATCAATGCTTGATAGAAGAGCCGTCCAGAAGGTATATTGATATCAAAAAAATGGGGATCGCCACTGATCTGACGCGCAAAGAGCGCCAGACGCTGATAATGCACAGGTGCTTCTGTGGGTAACTGATTGAGCGCTTGCGCTATCAACACAACGGTCTCGAGTAGTTCGCTCTGTTCTGCTGGCGAGGCATTTTTATACCGTCGCAAAAGGAAAGAGATGCCATGTTTGCCGGTACCAAGCCAGATTGCAGCATGGGAAGCAGGTGGCTGAGCATGAAGGATACTCTGGAGTGCCTGTATGAACGTAGCTTGCTGTTGAAATTGTCTGGCTCGCTGCTGTGGTCTGGTCAGTAGCGAGCGATCAGGAAAGCTGGCCTGGAGCAGTGCGGGGAGCTCGCAAGCGAAGCTACTTGCCAGCAGGGCTTTTTGGAAATCTACCAGTCTGATGAGAACATCATCTTCCCTGGAGAGCGGCTGGCCGAGAAAGCTTGCAATCTCCAACCGCTCTTCATAGCTACAGTCCTTAAGATGGATCTGACCTCCCACGCGACCGAAGGAGATATATTTGTGATAGATGGCCTCCAGGAGGCGCGCTCGAGCTGGAGCTTGAAAAAACTCTACCGCCTGTTTGAGCCGGGCTGCGTCTTTACTGCTTTCTGACATCACTTATTGTTTCTCCGTTAGAAGCATATTCTGATCGGTGCTCCAGAAAGAGGGGAAGCCAGTTGCTAGCTCAGTCCCTTTCTGATGCAGCATGACATAGCGAACCGAGGCTGGAATTTCAGTTCCTTCACCTGAGACGCGGGGCCCGCTCATGATCCATTGAAAGTGCTGCGAAGCCAGGAACTTCAGTAAGCGCTGCGTATTATTCAGACTGACCTTGTCGAAAGCCTCATCCAGTGCAATCAAACGTGGAGCCCCTTTGCCTGCGCTTTCATAGAGGGCCGAGAGGGCTGCAAAGAAAGGCACATATAAGGCGATATACTGCTCGGCTCCACTGCGCTGTTTAAAGAAGCGTTCAGTGAGATGCTGCCGTGAACCATCGGGGCGCGAGACATAGACCTCAAAGCGGAACC
The DNA here is from genome assembly GCF_003967535.1 of Tengunoibacter tsumagoiensis. Taxonomy (GTDB): domain Bacteria; phylum Chloroflexota; class Ktedonobacteria; order Ktedonobacterales; family Ktedonobacteraceae; genus Tengunoibacter; species Tengunoibacter tsumagoiensis. Next base: position 879,874 of record NZ_BIFR01000001.1, read on the forward strand.
AGTCGCGATAGTCGAAGATCTGTGCCAGCGCTTCAGTAAAGGGCAGAGCGTTGGTACTCTGCTGGTTTGCTCGTAGCGAGACAATCTCTTGTCGGAAGGCATTCACCAGGGCCTCAACCTCATCTTCTTTAAGGGACTGAGCAGGACGCCGCAGGAGATGATAAAACTGGGCCAGTTGTCCACCTGCCTGTACTTGATCGGGTTCTTTTAAGACCCAGTTCAGACGATAGTGTTCTTCGACAAAAGCAGTATGGCTCAGGACAGTATTCATCCTGGAGACCCAGGACTCGGCATCCACGATATGCTTACGAATGGTATCAGCCATCTCTTTTAAAAGAAAGTGTTGGAAGAGGGTCCGTTCGCGCTCATCGAGAAGCTTCTCTTGCTGGGAGATCTCTTCGGCCAGCCGTGTCAGGAGCTCGAAAGGGGTGGCATTCTCGGCATTGAGGAAACGGACTGTCCCCTGCGGATCAACGCTAATACCATAGTCATGAAGCAGATTGCTGACATCGCTAAAGATCACAAAGAGCTGATTATAGGCCGTGTTCCGTTCTCTATCCAGTGTTAATTTGCTTGCCAGGTAGGCTTCCTCAGCGGGTTGTAAGGGCTCATCCAGCAGACTCTGTGCGGCTTCAAGGTTGGCCTGTTGGTGCATGCGCTGTCGCAAGGCATAAAATTGCTCGACAGGATAAGATTCCAGAAAAGTCAGGAGCATTGTGTAAGCTTTCTGACAGACCTGCTGAACATGTGTGAGCCGCTCCTGTGCTTGCGTAAAGGCCTCGCGAGTTGCCTCCAGCACCGTCTCGGATTTTCCTCGAGCTGTATGAGCTTCCTGTAGCTCGCCGGGTAGGCTTTTCAACCGCTCCTGAAGATCGCGCAATTGCTCAAAGAGGCTCTCAACATTCTCTCCTTCCAGTTCCGTCAGGATCTCTCGTAAGGTTGCCAGTTCAGCCTGGGCCTGTTCGGCCTCTTGCTCAACTCTGCGTTGCGCCTGAGCAGTGCGGAACTCGGCAGCCCTTGCCTGATCTAGCAGACGGGTAGCTTTCTGGAAGCCCTGCCAGCTCCGTAAGAGATTCTGAAGATAGCCCTGGATCGTCTGTCCTTCTCTGGCGAGAAGATTGGTCTGATCATAGGCCTGATCGATGCGAGCGGCGTCATTCAGGAAGAGATCATCGCCATTGGCCTCTTTGTGCAGATGGATGCGTAATTGCTGAATCTGCAAGCGAATCTGTTGCGTCTCATTACGAGCATTCTGGTAGCGGCTCTGGGCCTGTTCTAGAATTGTTAAGCTCGCCTGAACAGAGAGAGAGCCAGCCTCAAACTGGCTCTCTTTCATGACAGTATGCAGTGCACTCTGTAAACTTAAGAGCTCCTGACGTTGTTGCTCATTTGTTTCGATCTGGGTAATGAGTTGTTGAAGTTCGGTTGTCAGTGTTTCGAGCTGCTGCTGAAGGGCTGCTAACTGGACCTGCTGCTCGCGTTGCCGATTGGCCTTTCCAATGTAGCGGACAGTACCAGATCCTTGTTGGCCTCTTAGCAGACCATGCTGCCACTGTACACTTCCTTCAGAATACAGCGTCTGCTCTACGACTGCTATTGTCTGCTGAAGCGTCTCTTCCCAGATGGGATAGCGTTCGCCTAACTGTTCAATCAATGCGGGATCGCAGCGGAGCCAGCGCGTTGAAAGGTGTTGCGAGTGATTGGAGAGCTGAAGTCGGCAATCAGCCAACCCTTCGTGTGTGAGGAAAGCATCAACGGTTGCCTGTTCAGAAGGGAGAACGACCAGAGCGTCCAGAAGACCGGCATCCGCAAGCGTCTGCTCGATGCCTCCTGCGACCTGGCTATCAAGCTCGGGCGTAAAATCGAGCAGCATATAGAGTGGAAGAGCCTGAATGCCCTGTTGAGCCAGCCGTTCACGAGCCACTATTCGATGTGGCAAGCGATATGGCAGAGCCTCGGGCTGCTGCAAGATGCGCTCATACTGTTCCTGAGCTAAGGCTAGCTCATGCTGCTTTCCTCCTTGCTTGCGACTGAGCTCTTTTGAGCGCTGCTGCATCTGTGTAATAGTGATGCGTGTCAGTTCTAACGCCTGTTGCAGCCGGGCCGTGTACTCTGAGAGCAACTGCTCGAGCAATGTAGCCGTCTCACGAGGTGAGTGCGTTTCGTTATAAAACTGAATGGCCTGTTCGTGTAGCTGCGTAAAGTAGCCAGGTGGCAGGAAATCAGACTGTTCGAGCAATTGATCTAAGCGATCGGCGAGATTCTGCTGTGCACTATATGTCTCTTCACGGGCCTGTTCAAACTGTCGGGTCTGCTCATCTACCTCATCGTAGAGCTTTCGCTCCTGTTGTTGGGCCATCTGTAGATGATTGGAGGCCTGTTGAAGCTCCTGGTGGAGTTGACGCAGAGTGCGTAACCAGGTGAGCCGACTGGCGATAGTCGAGCTCATTAGAGCGGGAAGCGTGACAGAGAGTTGAGGGGTAGTCTGCTCGAGAGCGATCTGCTGAACCTGTGCGACGATCGTAGCGATCTGGTTGGCAGCAATCTCCCAGTGTGCCTCATGTTCTGCGCGTCGCTGCATCGTTTCCAGCAGTTGCGTAGCTTGTGAGCGAGCCTGAAAGAAATCTTGTTGCTGTTGTTCGACATCCCGGGCATTCTCTTCACGGTGGGCGATGGCATCGGAGAGAATCTGCTGCTGCTCCTCCAGGGCTCGGCGGAGCTCTGCGACTCTGGCACTGACCTGATTGAGGCGTTGGACCGCTTGCAATCCTTCGCTCCCCTCTAATGCTGAGATCCGACCGGTCACCTGAGCCTGTTCGCGCTCGAGCTCAACAATACGGCTCTCCATTCGGGCCATCTCATTCTCTGAGCGTGTAATCATCCGTTTATGGCGTAGCACTTCATTATGGAGCTCGTTCTCGCGCTGTTGCTCATGAATATATTCACCAGCTGCCAGTCGTACCTGAGCAATGGTCAACGATTGCTGTGCTGCATGAAGTTGCTCGACAGCATCATATGCCTTCTTCCTTCGCGCAATCTCATCCTGTAACGTATCCATCAGCTCCAGGGTAGTTGCGGCCTGTTGTAAGAGATCATCAGGGATCTGTGGGAGTGATTGATCCAGAAACTCGCGCACCTTCTCCAGAGAGATCGCGCTATTGAGATTGGGCTGGCGCAGATAGAGGAGCTGCTTAATTAAGCGTTTGAAATCATTCACATTGGCAAAATTGAAGAGATAGTGCGAGACCTTCTGCTCATATTCGCGGGCCGTGTCGCAGACAATACCATGTTCGGCCACTGTCTTTTTAAATGACTTAAAATCCTGGGCCTTGCGACCATCGCGGTGCTCCTGGAAGGTGGGGAGATCGTATTCGAGACGTGAGCCATCAGTAATCAGGAAGCGGAAGGCATTAACGGGATGCACATTATTCCGATTGCCAGAGAAGACCAGGCCAATGGTGAGAAACCGCGCACGTTCGTAATCGCCCTGCTCCCAATAGGCGCGTAGCTCTGAAGCGAAGGGAGGCTCATCGGGATTGCACCATTCAAATTCTAGCGCAACATAGCTGGTGCGTTGATCGCGGACAAACGGAGTGGCTGAATCATTGCTGCCAACAATATAGTAATCGATCCGCTTCTCACGTTTGCCAAAGGTATCGATCCGTTCAGGACGATAATCTCCATCCAGTGCCAGTGGAAGAGCGGCCATCAGCACCGTTGATTTTCCGGATGCATTTTCACCAGCTAGAAAGAGGCGCCCATGAGGTATCTCAAACTCCTGATGTTCATATAACCAGAAATTTGTTAGAATCACGCGCCGCAGACGATAGCCAACTGGCCCCCCATCAACGGTCTGGAGCCGGTCGGCCAGCTGGCGTACAACCTCCTCGGAACCCTCATCCAATAGTGGTGCTTGTAAACGATTAACCATTCCGACCTCTTCTCTCCTTCAAGTCAATGTATCAGCAGGCTAGCGATTATTCCATTCAAAGATTAATTGTGATTTACTGGTAGGTTTGCGTACGCTTTTCGAGCGAGGCCGTGGCCGCTCCGCTGGTTCTTGATCATAATTGGCGCTATAGCGAGCAGCCGTAGGAAGTATCAGTAGCTCATCATTTGCCAGGGGGCCGCGTAAAAGACCAAACTGGCGCATGCGCTGATAGATCTCATCCAGTAGTTCGCTGGCCTTAAGCGCCTGAAGCGTCGTGCCCCAATTCATGCCATGGCGTTGACGGAGCTCAGTGAACAGAGGGGCGATATCCAGACTGGTTACACGAATACACCCATAACTGTCTGGTTGCCAGTGACCCTCTTCTACTTGTTGTCGAAAGGCCCCACAGAGCAAGAGAATAATATGATTGTAGCCGCTACTGAGCACGATATCGGGCCCTGAGCCCACTGAGAGACTGCCTCCTCGTACAATACAGGCATAATCATTATTGAGTTCCAGCAGCCAGCCAAATGATTCTGCCAGTTCATCGCTGATCAGCTCGGAGTCATGTTGTAGAGCTGCAAAGGCTTCGGGATCATCCAGTCGCAGCAGCATAGGCCCCAGGAGAAGACTGCGCCAGGCGCGGGTCAGAGGTGGAATGGGGTCGGCCAGCGCTGGAATATTCCAGGATGTAGACTGATTGCTCTGTCCACTTGCCAATGCAGAGCTGACTGCATCGATCTGGCGTTGATTGAGCGACTCAACTAAAGAGTGAGTTAAGACGGTAAACTCATAGAGTACTTCATTGTCTTGCTGGTAGCCTACCTCAACCCATTTAGAGGTCTCACCTTCCAGTGTATGAATACCGCCAAGTCTGCTTAGATAATCGAGCGCGCGTGACATACTATAGCGATCATACTGATTGCGGAAATCGAGTGCGTTTCCACCGGTTAAACCTGTCTGCTCCTGTAACTCTTGAATGAGCTGTGAGAGGAGAAACTGTTGATTGCGCCCACCCCCGGCCAGGAAGCGCTTCTCAGCGAACCAGAGCAGCCACGTAAAGCAAGCAAAATCGCGGGCTTTCCGCAGCTTCTCATCGGTGTAGAGTGGGACCAGCATATGGGTGTGGCGCTCTAACCTGAAGAACGAGCTTCCCCGCTGAACGCGCCAACCAGTATGCTGCTTGTGCCACTCCTCAAGCTCTGCAACATGCATACGAAGGAGCCGATACAACTCGGGATGAGCCTGTGCTGAGATCAACTCATTATCCATCAGAGCGGTCTGAGCTTGCAGAAGATTCGCTGTAGACGAGCGGTGAGCGGACGAGGCGCTCCGCTCATTTTTTCGTTCGGTCGTCGTCTGTTCTATAGCTTGTTCGGAGACTATTTGTTCAGTCTCATCCGACCAGATATCTTCTTCCATCACGATCCTCTCTAGCTCACCTTCGCCACAAGCTGGAGTCGATAACGTGGCAGGGTAAGAATTCCATCTCGGGCCTGTAGTGAGACCATATGTTGCTCATCGCGATTGAGTAGAGTGACCACTGTTCCATCGGAGAGCGAATATTCGCAGGTGGCACTGCACAGGCAGCCATCAATAATCTGCACCAGCATCTGTCGCTCATCAGGTGAGATCCGCCCCAGGGTTGCAAGATCCAGGATCGGACGCGAGAAGAGCCGATCAAAGCGGACTTTCTGAGCCTGTTGCTGCTTCTCATACTCCTGTCGTAGCGCTGCCAGTTCACTTTGATTGCTGCGCATCGGTTGTTCAACCGTTCGTTCGACGTAGCCTTTATACAGAGGGCGCAGGTTTCGTGTCACTGTTGCTGGAGCCTGCCAGGTTGGACGTGAGCCAGCACGTTCGGCGATCTCAGGTGTACCGGTCATTCCTTCGGGGAGGTGAATGGGGAGCGTATTGGCAAAGCCTGCGGCAAAGAGCATCTGAGCCGCCGTAAAATCTTCGGTTGTCAGGAGGCGGTTCCCCAGCGAATAGAGCATACTCACATAATCGGTCTGGGGTCGCATAGACGTTGCGAGCATGTGAGCGCGATGGACCACCTTATCGACGGCATCGTGGGCGGCCTTCAAGAACATATTCACGTTCATCTCACGCGCAAACCAGTGCAGGAGCGCTGAAACCTGCCGTTCAACATCCTCATGCCAGAGCTCCTGATGTTCAACCAGCGTCTGACTGGGAGGAGGAGCCTCAGAGACCACCTCCACCAGCAGAGCCTGCTTTCCGCTCTGGGTCCAATCCGCCAGTAATGTGCGGATCGACTGACTGTATTCCACCAACTGTTGTGCAAAGCTCTGTACGTAGAGCACGACAATGTTTTTATAGATTAGAAACGAATCAATATCGAAGGCCTGCTGAGAGCTACGATTCATACTCCCAAGGTATTGGGCTGCATCGTTGGTCAGCTTCTCCCAGGTCGTAAACGCAATACGCCATTGCTCTGCAATCTCTTGATAGCGTTCGGTTGTATAACTGCCACGTTCGGACTGTAGCCATGTATCTAATCGTTCCAGAACTTCCCATAGGCGCGGCAGATCACCCTGATAGAGTCCGCCCTCACTGGCACCAATGCGAGCCTGTTCCGCCAGAAAAGCCTCAATTGCCAGAGCCTCTTGCGTCGCCTGATAGAGCAGAACAGGCGAGCGAAAATCTGCAATGGTTGTCACACGACTGGTATCATAGAGCGTCGAAAGATTGCCCCAGGTTACCAGACGAGCAAGATCATTGCGGCAGGCTTCCAGTGTATACTCATGGGTGGCCTCTGTTCGTAAGACATCCAGCACGTCCTGCGCGGTAAGCTGATAGCGATATTCACGGCTCCGCTGCAAAAAGATGCGCATAATTGAGCGGTACCAATCGACACGATCACTGATTGGCGTTAAATAATTAAAGAGCGTGATTGCGCCAGAGGGCTTAAAACTCGAAACAAGTCTATTCGAGCTGGTCTCAGGAGAAACCTCAGTGGGCTGGCTGTTCTGTTCAGCTGCTAATGACAATAATGGCTCCCTTACAACGACCAGGTATCAGAAACGTTTTTTTTACGGGTAAACATACAAAGAGATTTCTATGAGGGACAGTATAGCATAGAAGTCAGATAAAATCACAATTAAGATGTTATGAAACTTCTTTTGGACTATATCTGATTTAATAGCCATGGGTTTTATCGACCTCATTGTAGAGCGTCTCGTGCGCAAGATAGCGTGAAAGATTGGCGGCAAAGATCTGCAAGACGCGTTCGGCGTAGGCAGTCGTACCACCAGAGACATGTGGACTGATTATCACGTTTGGGAGCTTCCAGAGTGGATCATCGGCTGGCAATGGTTCGGGGCTGGTCACGTCCAGAGCCGCTCCGGCGATCCGTCTCTGCTCCAGAGCCTCATAGAGTGCCTGGGGCTCACAGATCTCTCCGCGCGCAATATTGATGAGAAAGGCGGAAGGTTTCATCGCCTCAAAGGCTGCTCGATCAAACAGATGGGTCGTAGCGCGAGTAAGGGGCAGGCCAATGACCACCACATCACTCTCACTCAAGAGCTCGTGAAGCTGATCTGGGCGATAGTAGCGCTCAGGAAGGGCCCCCTCAGGATCGCCGGTACCTGGAAAGATAAAGCCATAATCGCGATGATCGGTATTTCGCTGCAACGCTATGATGCGCATTCCAAACACATGTGCCTGGCGCGCCACCTCACGTCCGATGCTGCCATAGCCCACGATACCGAGCGTCTTACCGCGGAGCTCCTGTACTTCAGAGATCTGCGAAGAGATTGCGCGAGGGGCCCACTGAGCCTTCTGTTGCCACTCCACAATCTGCACCATATGATGAAACCAGTTCAACTGCATCATCATGACATACTCGGCAATATTGGTGGCATGAAGCCCGCTGGCCGTCGTGAAGCGCGTCTTTGTGGGAAAGAGAGAATGGGTAAGCACCTGATTTGCGCCAGCTGAGAAGAGCTGAACCCAGCGTAATTTTGGAGCCTGTTCTGGTGCAGGCAGCGTCCGCAAGGTGAGAAGAATCTCCGTCTCTTGCCAGATCTCTGTCGGAATCTCTTCAACCTTTTGAGCAGGCTGGATCACCACTCGAAAATCGGGGGCCAGTTGCTGTAATCGTTCTTGTCCCTGTTGATTGACCTCAGTCGTAATTAATATCACACGCGCTATCTTCTGCATACACAATTCCTCTGTTTTCCAGATCGCTTCGGAACCCATCCCGCTCAGAAGCCACCGAAGTGACGAACATGCTACTTCTTAAAAAGTAAGAGCCATACAACTATACTACCCCAACGGAATGGGATACTCAACATGCAAGACCCCTTTTCGAGACGCCAGAGCAGCGATCTGGAACGGGAACGCTCTCAAACTGAGGAAACACCATTGACAAAGCAGTCAGCAATATCCTAAACTAGGGAGAGGTAATATACTAAAAAACGTATATAACTGGCCGCACATTGACAAATATACGACTTCCATAACGAACCGCCGTATCATAAAACCGTCCACCTCAAAGAAAGGGTAAGTCCTTGGGCAATGTTACTCTTAGATGGATTCCGTCATTCTATCTTGAAGATAGTGGTGCCAGCCCGGTCGAAGATTTCTTAGGGGGCCTTCAAGCAGATGCGCGCTTGCAGATACTGGCAGCAATCGAAAAATTATGTATCCTTAGACAGACTGCAAAGCCACCTCTGATAGGTCATGTGAGGGATAAGTTGTGGGAATTGAGAGTCGAGCGGCGCACCAATATCTTTCGGCTGATCTACTGCGTGGACAATGGGCATGTGATTTTTCTGTATGGCTTTCAAAAAAAGGAGCAGAAAATCAGTAAACGTGAATTTACCATTGCCCAGAAGAGGTATCAGAAACACCTGGATCGCCAGAATGGAAAGAAAAAATGAATGTGATCAGGGAAGCTGTCAGCGCAGTCAGCTTCCTGCTCACACCCTGGCCCGAGCACCTTTGAGAGCGGTTTTATACTTACAGTAGTGCTGGAAGCAGCAGATATTTGACAATGGCTATTTTATACAGAACAGAGGGAACCTTGCGACAACTGGCAGTGTATGAATACACTAGTAAAGAAAGAGAGCAAGCTATCGAACAAACCAGCACCGATTGTTTGTGTGCTCTGTTAGAGAGCAGATATATGCAAATTAGGTGTGGAAAGCACAACGAAAGAGATACTAGAATGCACGAGAGCATCCCGGAACAACATGATTACCTCGAAGAGGGTGAGCGAAGATATGAAGCGTTTAAGTCAACTTTGTTGTCTTCACAGGAAGCGCAAGCTCAATTTGAGGAGATCGTCGAGGAACAAGATCTCTGGCTTCAACTGGTCGAAGCACGCCTGGCGGCAGGATTGACTCAGGCAGAACTGGCGGCAAAGTTGGGAGTGTCTCAGGCCCAGGTAGCGCGTATTGAGAAGGCTGGTTATGATGCTTACACATTGAAAACCTTGCGTCGACATGTGCGAGCATTAGGCAAAAAATTGAGCATTTCTATTAGTTGAGGAGTTGGAGTATGCAGTCGAGATTATTAAGTAGATATAAGAATAAAGTCGAACTGTTTTGTGCTATTTACAAATACAACAGGCTTTTTTCTCATGCTCTGATGATTCTGACTGTACCAAAGCTTCTCAGTCGTTCTTCTTATCTTCAGTTGTCGCATCTGAGCCCTTCTGATCCCCGGTCTATGCTGTTGTGTTTCGTGGTTGGTAAGAGGTATATACGGTACTGTTCAAAGATGCGTTCTCCCAATTGGATGGTTTCTCTGTTTCTAACCCGGGCCTGACAATATACGGTCATCTTTTGCTGTCTACTACATGCACCATTCTGTGGAGAAGGGCTGATCTAGCATCAGCCCTTCTCTTTTTTTATATAAAATAGCGCATTATCTGTAAAATTAAATATATATTATTGACGTTTGTAGTATGTTTAGAGATGTCAAAGTAATTCTTTTTAGAGAGAAGTGGTAAATAGTAAAGATAAGCGATCCAGAAGTGTCTGGTATAAATAGTTGCTGATCAATCTGTGATGGCAATTCTGTCCTTGTGTGATCCCACTTAGCACTATGTACATACTGTCTGTATTATCCCACTTAGCACTATGTACATACTGTCTGTATTATGCTATCAATTCTCTGGATGCTAACTGGAAGAAGTGGAAGGTTACGTTGATGGGGCGCAAACAAACAAAGATAGTCTGGCTGGGACTACTTCTAACTGCGATGATGGTATTTTGTTCCAATCATTCACCGGTGCGGGCCTTTGGAATTGGAAGATTGAATTGTGGGCAGTGGAATGCGGTTTCTAATCCAGGTGTGGGCAATCTGACCAGCATAGCGGCAATGTCGGCGCAAGATGTCTGGGCGGCTGGCGGGACGACAGCGGCCCAACTACTTCTTCATTGGAATGGCAAGGCCTGGAAAGTGGTACCGTTCCTGGTCTCGGGAGCCAATCCTGGGAATGTGATTAGCGGGCTGGCTGCGATCGATGGTCGCAATGCCTGGGCGGTTGGGATTCTTAATGGTCAGACCTTTACTGATCACTGGGATGGCAAGAGCTGGAATGTGGTTGCCAGTCCGAATGTTGCTTCAGCGCAAAATTCGCTCTTAAGCGTCGCTGCTGTACCTGGCACTGCCCATCTCTGGACTGTGGGAAGTTATCAGACTGCTCAACAGAGCCTTCCACTCACGGAATATTGGGATGGTACTCAGTGGACGATTGTTGCCAGTCCGGCGCTTGCTAAACAGGATCTCGCGCTGACTCAGGTGATCGCGCTTTCAGAAACCAACGTCTGGGCCTTTGGTATAGCCAGCGATGCGACCCATAATCGCACAGTTGTGGAGCACTGGGATGGGACCAGGTGGAGCCTTCTGCCGAAGATGGCGCAGGCTCTTTTCTATAGTGATGCGACAGGTGGCGCTGAGATCAATAGCTATACTTTTGTGCCCGGGACACAGACTCTCTGGGCTGTAGGATCATTTACTCCACCGCACAGTACGACGGCTACGCCACTGGCGGAGTACTGGACTGGTCGCGCCTGGAAGAGTACTCCAATTGCACCTGTCAATGTTCCCAATGGTAGCGCTACTGGTGGAAGATTCTTTGCTGTGGTGGCACTCTCTCCTACCGACATCTGGACGGTGGGCCAGGCCTATGGCAACTATGCGCTGGTGGAACAGTGGGATGGTACATCTTGGAGCCTGAATCAGAACCCTGCCTTCTCTGGACAGAGCTACCTGAATGTAATCACTTCTGTTCCCGGTACCAACAGCCTCTGGGCGGTAGGTGGAAGTGTAGGCAATAATCACATCGTGCATTCGGTTACTGATTACTATTGTGCCTGAATAGGTCCGCGGCCATCATGGGGTGTCGTGGTGGGATAATTCGATAAGGTCCGCGGCCATCATGGGGTGTCGTGGTGGGATAATTCGATAAGGTCCGCGGCCATCATGGGGTGTCGTGGTGGGATAATCCGATAAGGTCCGCGGCCATCATGGGGTGTCGTGGTGGGATAATCCGACGAGGTCCGCGGCCATCATGAATGATGGGCCCTACATCCTTTATGCGATTAATCGCTCGTGGATCGATTAATCGTTCATAAGGTGTGAAGCCTATCATGAATGATGGCGGTGGAGGGCCTTTGTCCGTGTATTTCACCTCAAAGAGTTATGTAGATTATCCCAGGACTTCGGCGTTGTAATAGAAGACCTGCTCAGGAATATTCATCTGTTCTCCTGAGGCACCGCCATGATGGCTGCGGAAGAGAGAATTATGGATGTATTCATCCAGGGCCTCTTTCGAGGTCCAGCGTGAAATCGCCTGCATCGAGCCATCGGGAGCGGTCCAGATCTCCAGACCCAGGAAGCCTGTGAACTGCTTCATGGCAGGTGTGGCATGCTTAAACCCCTCAAGCATCCTTTCATTTCCACCAGGACCGGCAATAGTATTGACTGCAATAAACATATCTTCTTTCTCCTATCTGTTTCTTTCATTCATGTGTCAGAGTCAGACCTTACCAATGCATTGGCAATAGTCGTATACGATTAATCGACTTAGTCTATTATAGATAATCTTGTCTGGAATAGTCAAGGTCGAGTATAATACATGACAATCGGACCGGGCCGGGCGCGATAACTGTGGGGCTTTAAAAGGATGGAGGAATGACAGACAATGGACGAGCGCATGCTCTTGCTATTAGGAATGCTCAAGGCTGAACGCCAGCATGGTTATCAACTCAATGAGTTTATTGAGCATAACCTTGGGCGTGTCATCGATATGAAGCGTTCAACCGCCTATACATTGCTTGAGCGTCTCTGTACACAGGGATACGTTGAGCGTATGACGGAGCAAGAAGGAAATCGCCCTCCACGGAAGGTGTATCAATTAACAGCAGCCGGTGAGCAGCAATTTATCAATCTCCTCAAAGAACTGCTTTCTCAAGCGGCTATTGGGACGCCGCCCTTTGAAGTAGCGCTTATGTTTCTGGATCATCTGCAGGAACCAGAGGTGCGAGCTCTGCTCCAGGATCATCTGGAGCAGCTAAATCAAGTTATTGCCTCTTATGAACAGGCTCCGGCACATAGTATCGGTAAAGGGGTAGATATTGCCATTTCGCATCGTATGGCTCTTTATCGTGCTGAACGTACATGGTTAGTGGAGACGCTTGAAAAATTTATGTAGGGGCTCATAAACCGATGAAGGTAACTCAATGTGAGCCTGTTTTTCTCAATGTGTTTGCACTCTTCTCTTCATCACTGTACTACTGTTAAGTGGGGCTCTACAGGGTGTTCCAGTTCTTGCAGATGAGGCAATGAATCGGGAAGAGGAAGCGAGGCAGGTGGGCAAGCTCAGCGGATGCGACTGCGGTCTGGCCCGTGTCCTGGGGGACAATGAATTGAAAGGGCCAATTCATTGAGGCTGACGACACGGGCCAGACCGCAGTCGCGCCCGAAAACGATCATAATGCATTATTTTCATTTTAATTACTCATCTTCCTGATGGAAGAACCTTTTCGGCTGTCAGAGGACTCATTCAGAACCGAAACGCCCTGTAGAGCTCTACCATCATCTACTTATAAATACATACCTGAAAAAATGACTTCTCGTTTATGCTCTGAGAAAGGAAGAGGAAGGGTGAACATTGCCGTCTTTGCAGATATCCATGGTCGTATGTTGCTGGCATTCAAGCTGTGTGCTCGCTGGCAGCAAGAGACGGGCCAACGGATTGATCTGATCTTGCAGGCAGGTGATCTAGGAGCCTATCCCAGTGAAGACACACTGGATTGGGCGACCTTCCGACAGGCCAAGATTGATCCTAGTGAACTTGGTTTCTTGCTAGATTTTGTAGAGTATGACGACGAAGTTGCGGCGATGTTATCGTTGACAAACTGCCCTCTTCTGTTTGTGCGTGGCAATCATGAGGCCCATGACTGGCTGGATGAACTGGAGGAGGAGGCGACGGATGCTCTTTTCTCCATTGATGTCTATCAGCGCATCTGGTGTCTCCGCACAGGCATCCCCTATACCTTCACTCATCAGCATGAGTCGATTACGCTGCTAGGAATTGGCCGCATTGGAGCTCCGGCCAGCGAGCCCGATCCATCAAAAACCAGCTATATTCAAGCGTATGAGCAGCAACGTCTGGCTGATCTCTGCGCTCCCACTATAGATATTCTCTTAACTCACGATGCTCCAGTTGATTTTCAGCGATCTGGCCAGGGAATGGAAGAGATTACAACGCTCCTTCAGCAGGCTCAGCCAGCCTATCACTTTTTTGGGCACTATGGAGGTCCAGCCAGGATCAGGCTTGCACACAATGGATACACGCAGTCCTGTAAACTGGCAGACCTGACCTGGGATCTGAAAGCACCAGGTCATCGGCTCAATACTGGTTCGATGGGCCTGCTGAACTGGCAGAGCGTCACTGAGCATCACTTTGAGATCCTGACTGCCCCCTGGCTTAAAAAGTATAGTGTTCATCACTGGAAATATGTCTAACTTTCCGCAGGCCTTGCTAATGGTTCAATTAATAGGCGAATAGTTACGCATTTTACCCCAAACCTCTTGCTCAACCGTACATAGAATAGATCACCTTATAGAGGGATTCATCAGGGAATGTAATTTCGCTTTTTGGGAAAAAACAAAGGAAAATAGAATGACTCAATGGACTACAGCATATATGCCCGATCTAACGGGACGTGTTGCGCTCATTACCGGAGCCAATAGTGGCCTGGGTCTTGAGACTGCTCGTGCGCTTGCCGCTCATGGAGCACATGTAATTCTCACCAGCCGCAGTGTAGACAAAGGCCAGCGGGCTATGCAGAGGCTACAGGCTCAATTTCCGCTCGCAAAGTTAGAGTATCGTCAGCTTGACCTGGCCTCACAGCGAGGTATTCGCGAATTTGCCAGAGAATTTCAGCAAGAGCATTCCCGGCTTGATCTGCTCTTTAATAATGCTGGTGTGATGGCGATTCCACGTAGCGAGACCGTGGATGGTTTTGAGACACAATTTGGAACCAATCATCTTGGTCATTTTGCGCTGACTGGACTGCTGCTTCCGACATTATTGGAGACACCCAATAGCCGTATCATCACAACCAGTAGTATGGCGCGTCGGTTTGGGGAGCTCAATTTTGATGATCTGCAACGCAAGCATGCTTACTCGCGTTGGGAGGCCTATGGTCAAAGCAAAAAGGCCAACCTGCTCTTTGCCTTTGAATTACAGCGTCGTCTCAAGTCGATTGGTTCCAGCACCCTTAGCGTTGCGGCCCATCCAGGCTTTGCTAATACCAATCTCCAATCCGTCAGCGCTACCACATCTAATAGCCGCTTTGAGGTTCTTATGTATAAATACCTCAACCCATCTGTTGCGCAGAGTGCCGCGATGGGAGCGCTTCCTCAACTCTTTGCAGCGACCTCATCAATGATCTTTGGGGGCGAACTGGTTGGACCTGGAGGTTTTCTGGGGATGCGCGGCTATCCAAAAGTCGAAGCTCGCAGCCAACGCGAATATAACGCATCAGTAGCCAGACGGCTCTGGGATATCTCTACTGAACTTACCGGAGTTGATGTTGCCGCACTGGCACCAGCCGTGAGCGTGAACTAACAGCCACAGGCACCTCTATCGTAATCACTCAGGCCGGTCGTCATTGGGTTTGCTTCATCAAGAAAACACAATGACTACTGGCCCTTTATGATGCAAACATCAGTAACGCAGGCGGTCCGGCAATCTTCATTGGCATGGCATATGGCACCCCCATCAGCGAGGGGCTTTGAGACAGACTTATTGATCACGACTGCCCTGTAATACCTTAGTGATAGCAATCAGCATATCTTCACGTGAGACAGGTTTAATCAGATAGCCATAGGCTCCAAGCTCATAGGCGCGTTGAATATGCTTATCCGACGAGCGCGAAGTCAGCATAATCGCTCTGGTATCTGCCAGACGAGGATCATGACGCATCACCTCCAGCAGATCGAAGCCAGTAAGATTGGGCATCTCAATATCCAACAGGCAGATGCCAGGTTGATGAGTGCGCAACTGCTCCAGCGCCTCCATCCCATCTCGCGCCTCCAGAACGCGGTAGTTAGCCTGTTTAAGCGTCTGGATAACCGAATGGCGGAGATAGACGGCATCATCGGCCACGAGGATCAGCGGCTCTTCGGTCTGTCCTTTCCGATAGTCTTGCCTGTCCTTATTCAAATGAGAGAAATTCTGCTGAATCTGAACATGGGTATTCTGCTTATAGTGCTTTACCAGTTCCGGAAGATTAATCATCAGCAGGACACGGCCCTGACCATCCACCGCCGAGCCAGTGATACCTGGGCGTTGCAGATGGGGTTTTAAGGGGCGCGTCACCAGTTGGATCTCGCCAACAACCTCATCCACAGCCACTCCAATACTCATCTGCGTATTATCGTGAGTATGATCGGAGACCAGCAAGAGAACGGGATGAATCTGTCCCGGTGGTGTAGGGGCCTCCGGGAAGCCCAGAAGGCGATGGAGATGATACAGCACATCGACCTTGTCGCGTCTCCGTTCACCAACGCGTTGGATCTGTGCCAGTGGCACAATAACATATTGCGTTCCTGTTCGCAGCAGTAGACAATGAGCGGTCCCTTGTGAGCGCGGAAAGTGGAGAATAAAGCTCAGGCTATTTGCCCCATTGCGCTGAATCTCCATCTCACCTTTCACCTGTTGCATCGTTTCGTGGATAGCCTCGACCGCCCCCCCAGCGACTGGCATCGAGAAGCCAATCTCAATTGTGATCTCATTGCCAGACCCGGTGGCATGCAGCCAGATGCGCTGTTGTGTGGTTGTACTCTCAGTAGCCAGTTGCACATCAGAGATGCAGGTACGAATAAGCTGGATAAGGGGATTAGAGAGCTCTTCAAGGATCTCTTGATCAATCTCAGTCTGCTCTCCCTGGACCTCAAACTCCACCTTATATTCCTGGGCCAGAGCGCTGAGAGCGATCACGCGTTGTATGCGTGGAACCAACGTACTTAAAGGAGCCAGGCGCATCAACAGCATATCTTTATGGACTTGATTTGCCAGATCCAGGGAAGAGTCTTGAAGCACATGCAATTGGAGATAGGCAGAATGCACGCGTTGAGAACAGATACTGATATCTGCAATGGCTTCTTTGAGCGAATTGACCAGTATATCTTTCTCCGTATAATGTTCCATATCCAGTTCATCCCATGCGCCCGTTCGTTTCTCTGAGCCAATGCGTCGCGAGTGGGCAGTACGATGTGGACGATAGGAATGGGACTCATTCTGTGCGCTAGCTTCATGCAAAATGCGATCCACCAATGACGAGCCAGAGGAGCGTTCAAGAGGAGCGCGGGCGCGAGGATTGTGCAGGAAAAGTGGAAGCTGTTGCTCCAGAAGTTGCAGATGATTCTGAGCTGTCTGTAGCTCTTGTAAGGCGATATCTACCTGTAGCTGCGCATTCTCTAACTTGACGCGCTGTTCCTGCCACTGTTCGGAATGCTGCTCCAGTATTGTAAAACGTTGCGTATCTACACGTATAAATTTACTGGCTGGCATTGCGCTTGCAGCATTATCCTGGAGCAGTTGAGACGGGATACGAACATCGACAAGCTCATCTTCAACAGGCGGCTTATCAGCAATCGTCTCTGGCAAAGCGAGAGCCTGTGTATCGGGAGCCTGTTGAAGATTGAGCGAGAGATCAATCTTCAATTCTTGATACAGAGCAGTTAGATCATTGAGCAGCAGCTCATCGTTCAATTCCTGATTCGTAGTCAAAAGTTGTGAGAGACTCAACTCCAGCACCATCACCGTTTGAGAGAGCGCTTCATACGCAGTTTTAGCTGGCAGTCGACCTGCTTCAACCTGTTCACAAATAATTTCCACATGAGAAGAAAGCTCTGATAGCACCGGAAAATCCATCGCCGCTGCAGTTCCGCGTAGCTTATGACCGGCGCGTCGTAGAGGAACAAAGCGAGCGTGCTTAAGCTCTGTATCTTTATCGAACTGCTGAAGCACGTAGCGCATCCGTGTAATATCCTCTTCCGCCTCTGTTTGAAAGATAGAGAGCATTTCATCTTCATCATGAGGAGAAGCGGGAGACAGGTGAGGAGTAATTGGAGACTGCTCTATAGGAGTGAGAGGCCAGTCTACAATGGCATCAAAAGCTTGTAAGACCGCAAGATCCTCAGCAGACAGTTCTTTATCATCAAAAACATCGTCATCATTGGAAGGTGGCAATAGTTCATTCATGAGAAGCAGCCATTTTTATGTAGTGGACGATATCAGCGAGGAGGATGGGGAGAGATAACACAGGAATAGTATTATAAAGATTTATGATCGTCTCACGGCGGAGAGCTGGCAGGGCCGGTAGCTCTTGAGCTGGTTGTAACTGTTCAGGAGTCAGCGTTAGTAAAGAACCACTGAGAGAGATCAGTAGTCCGAGAGCGATATCATCCTGATGAGCTACGGCCAGGACCGCGTCCTGAGGAGGTTGAGCAGCATGTTGTGTAAGATAGGCGGCGAGATCGACAACCGCGATCGTCTCACCGCGCCAGGCCGTCACACCTGGCATCCAGATAGGTGTTTTCGGAAGTAGAGTAAAGTGAGCAGGGGCAGAGATAACCTCATCGAGAGCAGCCATAGGGAGGAGATACTCTCCCTGTGGTAGCTCGCAGAGCAGGGCCTCATCAACTGGAAGCGACGGTTCTGGAGCCGCCTTTGCCAGTGATTGAGCATACTGCCAGAACTCCTGAGTGCTTAGCGCCTCCAGGTGCTGGGCATTGCTAAATAGCGCAGATGCATGGATTGAATGCTCACTCATGCTGCTTCTATCAATCTGACCTATTCTAGATATCTTCTCAAACGTACCTTAAGAATTGTACGTTGAAGCCGGACTGCCCAAGTGAGATTCGATAACCGCAATGATATCCTGGGTCTTAAACGGCTTAGTAAGATAGTCTTTTGCGCCAGCTAAGCGGCCTTTTAGGCGATCGATAACCCCATCTCGTCGAGAGAGCATCACGATGACCGTATTATTAAACTGTGGCTTACTTTTTAGACGGCGAGCTACCTCATAGCCATCCATTTTTGGCAGACCAATATCAAGCACTACAAGATCAGGAACACGAGCCTGAGGTTCCGCGAGCCACTTCATAGCTTCAATTCCGTCGGTGAAGCCCTGCACTTCAAAGCCCTCGCGCCCAAGACACGTTTCAACAATCTTTCTAACCGTTGCAGAATCATCGATAACCATCACAAGTTTACGCATATAGTGTCCTCTTTCTCATCCCACTACCATCCCATTGTACCCGACAATATATCAATACACAAGAGCAATTGCCAACCTGAAGAACGATTTGTCAAAACTTGTCAGACTGTTCAGAATGAGAGTAGTTAAAGAGGGTTGCAACTCTGACAGCCCTGAGAGAAGATCCCGCAAGCTATTGAAGCTGACCATCTGAATTTCGTGGCGCGGGTACCCCTGCCTTTAGGCATGGGGAGGAAGCGCCACCCCTCCTTTTCTCTGTTCGTATTCATAGCCGTCAGCACGGTGAAGACGGCGCATGTATTTGGGGTGGATATCAGCAGTGCCAAGGCGAAATGAGGGGCGATGGCGAATCGCGATGCGTCCTGTGAGCGTTCTTTTGGGAGTCATAGCCTTCACGATATCGCCGGTTCGGTATCCCTGGAACGTCCTGCTCCGCTTTTTGTGCTGCTTGGGAAATCCCGTTGCATCCGTTACGCACAACGAATACAAATCCCTGTCGTGAGAGGTACTGTACCATATAAGTGCAATATGTTTCAACATATTGTCGTAAAGATCATCTTAAAAAATCTGTTTACAGGGCCGGTAGCTCCTTTAAAAATTTTTCTAGTATGCGTGTGCGTGATTGATGTGAGAAATCGACGATATTCGAGTGAGCATAGCTGGCAGAGGATTGTAGTTCTTGTTGAAGGAGGTATTGTAGCAGCGGAACATCTTCATGCCAGGCCATCTCTAGCAACATTTCGGGGAGATGTTCTTCCGCCTGATGGGCGTCAATGCGTTTGAGCCAGAGCGAGAAGATGCGTTGAAGCCAGAGCTGGCGGAGATCCTCCGGGAGGAGAGGCGTCGCTTCTGCGTCGGGATGGGGCATGATCAGGCTGCTTGCTTCACTCAATAACATATCCAGAACAGGCATAAATTCGTCCAGAGCCCGGTCAAAAAGGGCCGTTAAAATAGTGTGATCCAGCCCTAAGCGAGCATCTAAGGTCAAAGCAAAAAGCTCCAGAGCCTGGCGATATTCATATTGATCTGCCAGAGCTTCGGCCTGCTGGAGGATCTGACAGAGTTCATCAAAGAGGAGCTGTGGCATCACGCCCTGTTGCAGACGGGCCATAAAGCCTTCAATCTGTTCTTGATAGAGTGCCGTTGCCAGAGGAGGAGAGAGCTGTTGTGGGAGAGAGCGGTGCAGAGTAAGTTTATCTGCATTGAACTCCTCATCTTCAAATAGCAGGGTTGAGAGAAGCGCCTCAATCTCAGCCGAGAGGTGAGCATTGCGCACGACAAGTAGCTCGACTAGTAAGAGCAGCTGTTGTTTATTGAGCTTAGCCAGGTGTTGTTCTAGCTCGGACTCCATTGAAGGTTCCTCCTGCTCACCTCACCGCCATCAAGGGGTGATGGTGTGAAGCGTTTAGCTGCTTTCCGGCATCTCGATTGTCGATTGCACAGCAACTGGTAACGTGAAGGTAAAGGTGCTCCCCTCTCCCGGGCGGCTTTCGGCATGGATACGACCGCCGTGTGCCTCTACAACATGGCGTGCAATGGCCAGTCCCAGTCCAGTGCCTCCTCCACCAGGGCCGATAAAGCCAGACTTCGAGCGAGCCCGATCGGTTTTATAGAAGCGTTCAAAGATGCGCGAAAGTTCCTCCGCGCGAATGCCAACCCCAGTATCGCGAACAAAAAAGCTTTGCGAGGGCTGGTTCTGCTGGGGAGCGGTGCCAATAACAATCTTTCCCCCTGATGGTGTAAATTTAATGGCATTATGGACCAGGTTGACCAGAACGCGTGTGATATGTTTGCTATCGGCAGCCACCATGGTTGTGCCTTGCTGAATCTGGGTACTGAGCGTCACGCGGTGACGTTGAGCCAATGGAAGCATGCGGGCCATCACCTCAAGGACCAGGCGTTCGGCCTCGATTGGTTCAATCGTCATGAGCATCTGACCGGATTCGATTCTTGTTAGTTCGAGGACCTCCGAGACCAGCTCAGTGAGATATTGCACTTCATTCTCAATCTTCTCTACAAATTCCTGAGCTTTATCGGGATTAGTCTCAATGGTATCTTCCAGCGTCTCGGCAAGGAGTCTGACAGAGGTGAGAGGCGTGCGGAGCTCATGAGAGATATTGGCTAAAAAATCGCGTTGCATCCGTTCGACGCGACGCGCTTCAGTAATATCTTCAATAATAACCGTAAAGTAGTGTGGGAGCTCTGCACCAGTCTGATGGATCAGAGGGGCAACCGAAACCTTCCAGGCTAGATCAGTATTTGTCTTCTCAAAGAGGCTTTTCTGCGGGTGGTTGGTTGCGATGCTCTCTCGTATCATCTCAATAATTGAAGGATCAAAAATAATCTGTTCCAATTGTGTGGCGGATCGGCTATTCGTGGCAGAGAGAGAGAGGCCTGGTTGATTGTAGTGGATAATAGTAAGCGAGCGGTCCACGACAAAGACAGGCAGAGGGAATGCCTCCAATAGACTTAGAGAGACCTGTTTATAATCGATATGTGTATCGTCGAGCAAGCCTGTTTCCCCTCTTTACTGGGCCCACAAGGTGGTAGAGTTGAAGCGCCCTATTATTAATAAACCATTGGCAATAAAAGAGGGCCACCTGAATAGGCGGCCCTCTTTGGTTTAGCTCCTCGAACAGGATTCGAACCTGTAACCAATCGGTTAACAGCCGATTGCTCTACCGTTGAGCTATCGAGGAAGATACGCTCTGATCGAACCGGACGGTCCGTTTCAGGAACACTTGGATTATAGCCTAACGGTGGCGTTTCGTCAAGACCTTTTATACAAATTTTTGGAGAAGTTGAAAAAATTCTTTTCCCTCTTTGCCATCGCTATTGTCCATGTGGAAGGAGCGGCTGAATCTGTTGTTTGAGCAGGGCCGAGATCTGTTCAATCGAGCGGCTGGCATCTATGACCTGAAAGTGATATTCTTTGCTCATCCGATCATACTCCTGTAGGATCTGCGACTGATAGTGCACAAAACTCTCGTACAGGTCGTTGCCCATATGCAGATCCATGCCTGATTCCCAGTAAGTGAAGCCGCCATTCTGGAGGACACGAGGGATCAGGTCCTGTAGCGAGACTTTGAGATAGAAGATAACATCCGGTTTGAGGGCCAGCCCATAGATCGAGCGAATCCAATGCGCATCTGCTCCCCGCACCAGGGCGCGGGCCATAAGCGAATAGGTATAGCGATCAGTTAAGACGATAAAGCCAGCTCTGAGTGCGGGAAGAATCTGCTGCTCAAAGCGATCCACAAAGTCTGTGGCATAGAAGAGGTTTAAGGTGATTGAGCCCAATGTGTTGCCTTGTTTTGCCCGTTTAAGGCCATTGCCAGCCAGGGCCGAGCGCGTCATCTGAGTATCAACGACGGCATAGCCACTGCTCTCCAGCCAGGGACGTAGCAGATTAATCTGTGTCGTTCGGCCTACCCCATCTGTTCCCTCGATGACAATCAGACGACCAGGAAAGATTTCGTAACGTGCACGTAGGCCAATTGCATCAATACCATAAAAATCAAGCGCTGTCATAGGCGTCCTTCCTGTTAAATGAACAGGGACTGACAAAGAATCTTGCTTTCCACTCTTCCCACATGGCTGCTCGGCCTGAAGCATATCTTACCTCTCTTTAGCATGGAGCTCTGTTGAAATGATTGTTGCAGGTTGTGGCCAGTTCTTGTGTGAGAGCTGTTTGCGCCGACGTTGTACACCTTCCAGGTGAGGTTGAATCAATCTGCGCATCAGGCGTTGCTGCTCTGGAATGGGTAGGCTGGCATCCATGACGGTGAGCTGGAACTCATCGACCATCGCTTCGTATTCGTGGATGATGCGCTGCTGAAACAGCTTAAAGCTTTCTTGTGGATCTGTACTAAGGCCAAGATCAAGACCAGCCTCATAGTACTTGAGCTCAGTTCGCCCTGTCAGAATACGATTGAGCGAGGTCTCCAGCGGAACACGAAAATAGAACGCTTTGGTAGGCTTGACCGCGAACTGGTAGAGCTCGCGCACCCACTCCCGATCGACACAGCGGGCTACATCGCGAGCAAAGGCTGTATAGATATAGCGATCCGCAAGTACAATCGCACCTGCCTTCAGTGGGGGAATAATGTCATGTTCTGTTCGGTCGGCAAAGTCAGTTGCATGGATAAGGCTAAAGGTTGTTGGCGAGAGCATCTGTTGCTTTTTACCACGACTGGTCGTTTTCTTTACCAATGGCGATGAGTTCCATTCGCTGAAGAAGACCGTGTAGCCTTCGCTAATCAACCATTGACGAAGAAGCGCAATTTGCGTACTCTTGCCCGAGCCATCTACCCCCTCAACGATAAAAAGTCGACCAGGGTATTGATGTAATCCATAGGTCTCCATACTATGTCCTTCCCTAAAAAGGAATACAGTAAAACAGCGCCAGACAATGGGTTGTGCTGGTTGTGTGAGCTCAAGATGATATGGGTAGATCGATTGTGTAAATCTATAAAACCATATGTTTGACTGCACCTACGGTTATGGAATAGTCCCCTGTCTTATACTATACCATGTTGCGGACTACTTTGTGCACTGAGTGCATAGCTGTTCAGGTTGTTCCAACGTCCTGGTCTCTGTTTGCCATTCTCGAAGGTGCGATCCAGACCATGAATAAGTCAAATCAAAAAGGTGCAGCCAGCCATGCTGATCTCTGTGCTGGAACCTTCTCTTGCTAAATGTGCTACAGTATAGTCATAGAAGAATTATGTATCGATTATATATACATGAGCCAGGAGGTAGACATGCAGAGAATAGAGAATCTGCCCCAAATTCCTGCACTTCATCCACGAAGCTGGCATGCTCGCCTATTGGACATAGGATGTGCTTGTGCAGGAGTATTTGTGTTTACTGGCACCATCTATTTTGCACATATCTATCCTACGATCCCCAATGCGAGCATCCTCTATCTGCTGCTGATTGTACCTCTGGCGCTCTTACGTGGGGCTCTGGCCTCAATTCTGGCCTCGTTTCTGGCTACTCTCTCGTTTGATTACTTTATGGTTCCTCCAATCTACACCTTTCGTGTTGCCAGTCGTGTGGAACTGGTTGAGCTTCTGGGTCTCTTGTTAGTGGCACTGGTCATTAGCTTGCTGACATCAACCATTAAACGGGGATCTGAAAGAATGTGGATACGTGAGCGGCAGGCTCGTCTGCTGTATGAATTTTTATGGGTAACGCACGAGACCGAGCAATTAGATGATCAGTTACAGGAAGTGGCTCTGGCGATTGTGAGAATATTTGCCAATTGGGGTGTTCATTCGTGCGGTATCTTTTTGCCTGATGCTCAAGGTGTATTGACGTTGCAGGCCAGTGCGCCAGTTCACCACCTCACTGATTTTGCACTCTCTCCCCATGAACTGAGAGAGGCTGAGAACGTCTTTGAGAATGGTCAAAGTATCGAATTAGAGAGGAATGTTGGGCATGCGCAGCTTATTCGCCTGGTACCATTGAGAAATCAACAGGAGATACTGGGGGTGGTTGGGATACAGGTCACCGATCTGGCTCGTTGGCGGGCAAATGCTCCCGATGTGGCGGATAAAGGGCTACAGTATAAAGAGGAAGCCTCTTACTTCTGGGCGTTCCTGGATCGGGCGGCTGGATTAGTCGAACGGTCAAATCTGCGAGCCCAGCTTCATTATCAAGATGATAGGACCGAAGAAGCTCTATAAGTCTGATGTGGAGCTCCATGAGAGACTGTTCGTAGCTGCTTCTCTCCTCCTAAAACTTTCCTTAACTCAAAGCCCCCAGATCTATGCAGATCTGGGGGCCTTTGTTTGTAATCTCATGAACCAGACAGAAGAAAGGTTTCATGTGTGTATTTACTGTTTATTTAGTGATGGGCAGATCCACCGTGATGAGCTAAACCATGGTGCTTGCTCACATGATGTTTGCTTACATGGTGTTTGCTGACCGGGGTAGTGCTGACCGAGGTAGTGCTGGCTGGAGTAGTGCTGGCTGGAGTCGTGCTGGCCGGAGTTGTACTGGCTGGAGTAGTGCTGGCTGGAGTTGTGCTAGCAAGCGTCGTTGCACTGGGTGTAGTGCTGGTGCTGACAACAGTAGCTGCTGTTGCGGGAGCAGTACTGACAGTAGCCGCTGTTGCAGGAGCAGTGCTTGTCGCAGGAGCTTTTGCAATAGGAGCACTATGGTGGAGCGCTTTGCCCTTGCTATGTACTAATCCATGATGTGCTGAGCCATGATGTGAAAAGCCATGGTGTGAGGAAACGGGTGTAGCATGTACAGGTGTTAAGGTTAAAAATCCACTAAAAGCTACGCCAGTCATAATTGAAGCGATTCTGGAAGCGATAGTATACTTAGTCATCAGAACTAATCCTCCATTTGTGAAGACATTTTGTCATGTTTACAAAAAAAGTGGTCGCCGATGGGTATTTATAGGGTAGGAGAACTATTCCTACCATCGTCTCCGTTCCATGCTTGATCTGGCATAGTCTGGAGCTCTACTGTTTTACATCGGTAGGGTAGATATATTCTTCAATATGGAGATAACTAGTTAGTCTGGTCCTGATTAGATTGAGGTGGCTTATACTATTGGTATATGTTTTGTGGTGTGTGTTTTGAAAAATGGAGCTCCCGGTTTATTTGCAGCAAGTGTGATCGATAGATAGCTGCTTGCAGAAGATTGTGAGGTAAGGAGATTCATAGTCTTTCTACTGCACCTGATACTGTTGAGTTGCAGGCCGAATCTGTTATCTGCCAGGGACGTTTCATTGTGCAGGGCTCTACACAATGAAACGGTAGCCAACGCCCCAGACAGTGACGATCTTCTCGCCGAGGCCGCCTAATTTCTTGCGGAGCCGCGTGATATGGGTATCGACTGTCCTGTCGAAGCCATCATAGTCGTAGCCCCAGAGCTGCTGGAGCAGAAACTCGCGACTGAAGGCGCGACCCGGATGCGAGGCCAGCAGTAGAATGAGCTCGTATTCTTTGGGGGTCAGCTCTAACTCATTTCCAGATAAAGTAACGAGACGTTCAACAGTATAGATACTTAATGTTCCACGAGTGATAGGGGGAGTGGCCTGCTCATGAGTAGAGTGAGTTGGAACTGGTGTAGGGACAAAGAGTGTGGGTTGGGGTTGTTGACGGCTATCCAGTTCGACACGGCGGAGCATGGCACGAACACGTGCCGTTAGTTCACGGATGCTAAAGGGCTTACTTATATAGTCATCGGCTCCAACTTCAAGTCCGAGAATACGATCTACCTCTTCATTGCGAGCTGTCAACATGATGATTGGAACCAGATGGTTCTGGCGTATGCGGCGGCAGACCGTTAAGCCATCTAACTTAGGTAGCATCCAGTCTAGAATAATGAGTTGTGGCGTGTGCTGTTCGACTGCTTCAAGTGCAACCTGTCCATCAAAAGCCTGCACGACAGTATGTCCTTCAGCTTCAAGCTCATTGCGAATGAGATTACAGATATCGATCTCATCCTCGACCACAAGGATTTTTGCCATAATACTCTCTATTTTCCTTTTCTGAAGTTTTCCTCCCTTCCTAGTGTACCTTAGAGTTGCGTTCAGGTCTATAGCCACAGCCATTATTCGCTTGGTCAGGATTGCTTTCACATGAGAGAGGAAGCGACAGCCCGGCTTCCAGCGCTCAAGCTATATTGCCTTGACACCTTTTCCTGTTACATGGTATGATTTACTTACAAATTAAAAGTAACTACCAAATTAATAGTTGAGTATAGAGAACAGAAGAAGGTCATCTCCAGCGACGGAGATGAGTTGGAGCGATATTCATGGATACAAACAAGAGCTTACCCCAAAAATTTGTGCATCGTTTTGTGCCTGCTGAAGATGCGGCGCAGGCCCCTACCCTGCTTCTGTTGCATGGTACAGGGGGAACAGAAGATGATCTCCTGGATCTCGGAAAAATGCTTGTACCGGGGGCGGCTCTCCTGAGTCTGCGTGGCAAGGTGCTTGAGAATGGCATGCCACGCTTCTTTCGTCGTCTGGCAGAAGGTGTCTTCGATCTGGAAGACTTGCGGTTCCGTACTCATGAGCTAGCGGATTTTGTGCAAACGGCCAGCCAGTTCTATCATTTTGATGCCGCGAATGTTATTGCAGTTGGCTACTCGAACGGTGCTAATATTGCAGCCAGCACCCTGCTGTTGCGGCCAGGAGTGCTGGCTGGAGCCTTGCTTTTTCATCCTATGCTCCCTTTTATTCCTGAGCAATTGCCAGATTTACAGGGAACAGCTGTCTTTATCAGTGCAGGCCGAAGAGATCCAATTGTGCCTCAGCCACAGACAGAAAAGTTAGCTCAACTATTACAGGAGGCTCATGCTACGGTAACAACCCATTGGCATGAAGGTGGTCACTCCATTAATCATGAGGATGTTCGGCAGGGACGTACATGGATTAAGGCCCGGCTCAAGCTAGCAGCCCAGACAGATCTGATCTAGCCCTGCTTCCAGACTCGGACCTTCGTAAATACAATATCAGCCTCTTCTCCCGCTTGCTTTGCCTGACCACCACGGGAAAAGACTCCAATGGAGCCGCTGGTCAGGTTTTGAGCCTTATCGGTGAATGGTTCAAAAACAGCTTTGCCATTGACATAGATCGTAATCGTTTTGTCTATATCTACCACCGCTATTGTGTTGGGTTGATTGAGATTGGGATTAAAGTTATCAATAGGGAGTGATGCTTTCTGCGCACCATCAACGGCTGGTGAACAGATATCGCTGATGGTTGAGCAGAGAGCAAGCTGATATTTACCACTCTCAAAGATCTCAAAACGGTAGTACTGGCTGCTTGTACGATGGAAGATCAGCCCTCCGCTGCTGTATGAGGTCCCAATTTTGACAAAGGTCATCTGTGCCTCATAAGTGAAATTGGTATAGTTTGTCGTATTGGCAACGCAGATATTCGTCAGTTGAGCTGGTGCGAGGGCATGATAGCCGTCTTGTGCAAACTGACAACCTGTGCCACCTGGATCGTTTGTCTCGCTCCAGAGCTTATCGGGATTGGCTGTCATGTCTGAATTAAGCACCAGTGTTCCTGTATTGGGAGCGTAAGGGTCCTGATTAATCCGCGTTGTCGCAGTGGCCGTAGCATTAACACTATTGGCCCTGGCAGCCGCCGTAGCACTGGCGTTTTGTTGCTGTAAGGCGGTGCTGGTCGCTTGAATGGTATGCTGAGCCTGGTTTGCATTATCGCTACCGGTCCGTGAAAAAGCCCAGTAAAAGAGAAGTGAGCCTCCGCCGATAATAATAATGAGAAGAATCAGAAGGTCGAGCCGCATAAATCTGCTCGAGCTGCGCCTGGAAGGAATTGGAGCTGCTCCCGTCGGGGCCGGGCGCAGCAAGGCCTTTCTGTTATTCGTATTATCCGTCGGCGGTGTCCTGATGGGCGCCACCGTTTGTACAAGGCGTTGTGCTCGGGGTGTCACCAATGGTTCTGCTTTAGGCTGATTAGCTGGTTGCCAGATTAAAGGAGGCTGCTGAAGAGCTTTATCCAGGGGGTCAGCCTGTGGACTGGCAGGCATACTGGCAGGTGATCCCATCTGAAATGATTGTGGCACAGATGGAGTCTGTGCACGTTCGTCCATGACCGGTGGCATATTCTGAAATGATTGTGGCACAGGTGGAGTTTGTGTACGTTCGTCCATGACCGGTGGCATATTAGGAACGGGAAACTCACTCGAGAAAGTGGCGATAGGTGGCGTCTTCTCCGTCGGCAATGGTTTTGGTGTTTTTGGAATCACTGGTGCCGTCTGTGATCTGATTTTAGACTGATCCGATGTTTCTTTGCTTGTTGGTAGCGATTGATCAGCACTCTCTTTACGTGTGTTTAAAGAGGTGTTATCGGTCGTTGCTGATGTTAGCTGGTCTGGTTGGATAATCGCTATTCCTGAGAGTGAAGGATGGAGATTCTGAGCGGCCTCTAGATTGCGAGGAGAAGGCTCGGGCTCACTTTTTGTCACAATATCTTCATCTGGCTTGATGATCTGAATGCCCGAGAGTACATCATGGGCCTTAAGAGAGAGTGAAGGAAATGGCTGGCTAACAGGTTGATCTATATTTGTTGGCTTCTCTTCATCGTTTGTGCGTTTGCCTACCTGTTGAAAAGCCTTCTGTACACGTAGCTTCTCAGAAGGAGTTGGAGGAGCGATCTTACTCCAATCCTCAGGAGGTGTAAAGGACATTGACTTCTCAGCTGAAGGTGTCCCAACTTTAAAGGACCCTTGCTGGGTGATTGCTTTCTCATTTCTACTCTGGTTGCCAGATTGAGATAAAGGGCCTGTTCGTTCAGTTGCGGGACTCTTCTGCGAACTGCTGTTGGTGGCTTGCTGCTGAGAGAAGTGTGCAGACGGCTGTCCATCTTCTGGTATCAGAGTGGTCGTGGGCAGATCAAACCCAAACTGCTTTGCTGAGAGGCAGGCTTCTGAAAGGGCCAGGGCAAAGTCGCGCACATTGAGGTAGCGTTTTTGAGGATCTTTCGCCAGGGCGGTCATCACCACTTGTTCAATTTCGCGTGGAATCGTAGGGACTTTATCGCGCATGGCCGGGGGTGGGGTCAGCATCTGCTGGCTGGCGATCTCAAAGAAAGAGCCATCGAATGGCCGCTCACCAGTGAGCCATTCATAAGCAATGATGCCAAGCGAATACTGATCGCTGGCTGCGCGTGGTTTCCCTTGCAATTGTTCGGGGGCCATATAGATTGCAGTCCCAGCTGTCTCTGTAACTGAGCTGGAGCTAAAGCTCTGCGCGGTCAGAGCGAAGCCAAAATCGCTCAGGAGCACCTCATCGTTGGGGCCTAAAAGCATATTCTCAGGCTTCACGTCGCGGTGGATAAGCTTTCGTTCATGGGCATATTGTAGGGCTGCGGCAGCCTGGCGCATATATGATGCCAGAGGTGCAGGTGGAAGAGGTCTGCCTTGCAAAAAGCGCTGGCGGAACGTCCCTTTGGGGGCATAATCCATGACCAGAAAAGGGATCGTTTCCTGTACACCAAAATCAAGCACGCGGATGATATAGGGATGGACAAGGTGAGCGATAGTACGAGCTTCATTGAGAAAGTTATCAATGCTATTCTCGACGAGCCGGACCTGTAACACTTTGATGGCAGCCTGTGTGTGAAGATGAATATGTTCACCCAGGTATACATCGGCAAAACTACCCTGTCCTAATAAGCGCAGCAAGCGATAATTGCCAAGTTGCTGGCCAATACGATCACCCATAAAGATCTCCTCGCGCGTGCAAATTCACTGTTTTTCTGCTTCATCGTAGATTAAAACGGAGTGCTCGTCAACTAGTAATGCCGATCGGGTTTAATTCAGTACGGAATGGCTAGTTCGTGGCCTATATCCTTCCTGATCGTGAAGTTCGGCAATGGTATCCCCTCCATCGCTTCTGTTCCCATTTTCCGTTTCGCATTGGGTTATGGAGGGGCTCACCGAGCGGAGTGGGAGCAGAGGAAAGAGACAAGCGACTTTCCCTACTTTACATTATATAATATGTTATTTATGTGGAAGATGACAAGACAAGTAGGGCAGGTTGCTTGTCTCCTGCTGAAACGCCCCATTTCGCAATGGTAGCCCCTCCATCGCTTCTGTTCCCGTTTTCTGTTTCCCTTTGGGTTATGGAGGGGCTCACCGAGCGGAGTGGGAGCAGTGGAAAGAGACAAGCGACTTTCCCTACTTTACATTATATAATATGTTATTTATGTGGAAGATGACAAGACAAGTAGGGCAGGTTGCTTGTCTCCTGCCGAAACGCCCCATTTCGCAATGGTAGCCCCTCCATCGCTTCTGTTCCCGTTTTCTGTTTCCCTTTGGGTTATGGAGGGGCTCACCGAGCGGAGTGGGAGCAGTGGAAAGAGACAAGCGACTTTCCCTACTTTAGATCGTTTTATGTGTGTAATGATGCATAAAATAATAATACAAGTAGGGAAGGTCGCTTGTCTCCTTCCTGATCATGAAGCTCCGCTATGCCAGCCCCTCCATAGCTTCTGTTCCCATGTCCCGTTTCGCATTGAGCGATGGAGGGGCTCACAGAGCGAAAGGGAAACAGAGGAAAGAGACAAGCAACTTTCCCTACTTTACATCGTTTTATATCTGAAATAGAGCATGATACGACAAAAAAGTAGGGCACCTCCTTCCTGATCATGAAGCTCGACCAGGCCAGCCCCTCCATGGCATTATTTCGCATTGAGCTATGGAGGAGTGACCAGAGTGGAGTGGGAACAGAGGAAAGAGACTGGAGTAGCCTTTTTTTTGCGGTTGATGTCGCTCTTTATAATTCATCACAAGATAATTAGGTAACCGAGCTTTTATAAAGTAAATTTTGTATTCACTTATTTCTTATCGATACACGCAAATTTTAGAGTTGACAGTAAGGCGCATCTCTCGTACACTTCTATGGATAGGGGTTTGTGCGCTTATTAGAACAATAGAGGAATATAAGCTGTGCGTTTTTTCCCTCATTTGGCTCAAGAGAAGTTGATGCAACGTTTGCGGTCGAAAGATCCTCTCACACCAGAAGGATCTTTGCGTCGTTCGCGGCCTGAATTAGTGACTTCACCTCTCTTTCCTGTGCCTCAGGAGGTAGGGCGTACCGGTGACGAAGGGAGTCAGGATCTACCCCCCCTGCCTCAATCTACCTGGCATAAAGTAGTAGAGAGTCCTCAGAGCCATCACACAAGTTATCCGCCCCGTCCTTCTCTCCCGCCACCTCCTCTCCCGGCTCCATGGCATCCTCTGCTGTTATTATGGCGCCGATTGCCACCGGTGCTTTTTTTCTGGCTTTGTGCCTGCACACTATTTATGCTTCTCGGGGCAGGCTTTGGTCTGGTCAGTGTGTTAGGAAAAGGGCTGGGGCCCACCCCTCAGAGAACTGGAATGACCTTGCAGATCTCGCAGCATGAAGTATCTCCAGGCATGACCTTTATTTTGCATGGCGCCGGCTTTACCCCTCTAGGAAAGATTGCCTTAACACGCGATGCCGCTATCCCTATCCGCAATGTTGAGCGAGATGCTCTTATTCGTGCTGATAAACAGGGAAACTTTGTGGATGTCATCCTGGTTGAGAATGATTGGAGCAATGGCGTCCATACCCTGAACGCCGAAGATGCCGGAACCCATAAGCTGATCTCTTTTCCCATTACAGTAACGGGCCATGGTGTTGCCTTACGACCAGCCCATTTAGAGCTGTCTGCTACGAGCCTCGATTTTGGTGCGGGCGATCAGGCTACTAATAGCACAGAGACGGTGACATTGACTAATCTTGGCGATGGACAGATCACCTGGGAGGGTTATACAACAGCCTCCTGGCTTATGTTAAGCCCCCGTAGTGGTAGCTTCTCACGCGCCAATCCGTTGCAGGTAAAGATAGCGGTCGACCGATCCCAGATCAGTCCGGCGGATTATACTGCTCAGGTGCTCTTCTCGTCCGACGCTGGTAATCTTGTATTGCCAGTGACAATGCAGGTAACATCGCTGGATGCAAGCCATCAGGCCATATTACAGGTCTCCCCAGTGGTGCTCTCGTTTACCGCCACTGATGGAGGAGCGCTTCCAGCCACTCAGAGTTTTACGATTAGCAATCCCGGCGCACAATCAATGCAATGGTCATTGAACTCAGATTCGTCCTGGCTGATGACTTCAGCTCATAGCCAGACAATGAGCGCCAATTCTAGCACAACTGTTACGGTAAGTGTCAATACCGGTGTGCTCCTGCCAGGTACCTACAATGGGACACTGACCTTGACTGCTCAAGCGGTAGGAGGTGTCCTGCATAGCCCCCAGAATATTTATGTGAGCGTAACAGTTTTGCCTCCCTGCACACTTCAACTCTCGTCTGCGATTCTTTCGTTTGCGGGAGCTGCCGATCAGACTGCTCCTATGCCTAAGAGTGTAACGATAAGTGCTGGTGCTAGCTGCAATAATCCTGTTAGCTGGCATGCCTCCAGCAGTACGAACTGGCTAACAGTCAGTGATAAGAATGGTGTGACACCTGATTCTCTTACCATTGGGATTAATTCTACTGGCCTGAAAGTAGGCAGCTACAGCGGTTCTGTAACGCTTAGTTCATCGGTAGGAACACAGCTTCTGCTGGTTAATCTGACGCTGGGGCAGCCCTCTGCGCCAATTATAACGCTAGGTAACACTTCATTAACGTTTAGTGGTGTTGCAGGTAATATAGTTACCAGTACTCAGGTCGTGCATATGGCAAATAGTGGAGAGAGCCCACTCATCTGGAATGCTGGTGCATCGACGGGGAGTGGTGGGGCCTGGCTCATAGTTTCTCCAACCTCAGGAACTATTTTGCCTCATCAGTCGATTGATCTTACAGTCAACGCGAATGCTCTTACGGGCCAGGGATCTGGCACTTATCCGGGTTCACTACGCATTATTGGGACCAATGATATAGGCCAGAATGCCGTGGGCAGCCCCTTTCTGCTTCCTGTGAGCTTTGGCTTGCAGGCCCCCTGTACGCTTCAGGTCTCGCCAGGTATGTTGAGCTTTGCCGGACCTGCAGGACAGGGAAGCCCTGCTGCCCAACCACTCACTCTATCTACTATGGGAGCCTGCACGAATGCTTTAAATTGGACCAGTACTGTCTCTACCGTTTCAGGTGGTTCCTGGTTGACAGCTGCTGCCAGTGGGAGTCTGACCGTTGGAGGTAGTGCTACCAGCCCTATTGGTGTCTCTCTCTCTAGCCTCGCAGTGGGGACATACCAGGGAAGCGTGGTTGTGGCCGCTCAGGATAGTGTGACGCATACGGCCATTGGAAGCCCACAAACAGTTCAGGTTACATTGACAGTTCAGCCTCCCTGCACATTACAGGCGCCAGTGCCCGCAAGCGTTAATTTTACGGCTGAAGCTGGAGTGAATCCTGCAACTCAGACCTTTACAGTGGGAGTGACGGGCACCTGTAGTGGTACTGTAACAATTACTCCGTCAGTCGTATTAAACTCAGGTACGGGCTGGCTGAGTATCTCGCCAGTCCAGGGTACGCTTACAGCAGGCACTACTGCGAGCTTTGTTGTCAGTGTTACTTCGAGTGCCCTGGCCACCGCCACCTATAGTGGAAGCATCTCATTAGCTGGTCAGAATAGTGGGTTCACACTGGCCGGAAGCCCACAGTTGCTAAATGTGGGCCTGGTGGTTCAGACGGCTCCTCATCTAACTGCGAGCCCGTCCTCGATTATTTTTAATGTTGCGACGGGAAATCAATCTCAGGTGGTGACAGTTGGCAATACTGGGAGCTTTCCTTTGAACTGGCTGGCGGCTTTGCAGTCCACAGCACCCTCATGGGTGACGCTCTCAGCGACTTCGGGATATAATCTGCAAGGAAATACCACCCTGACCGTTCAGATCAATGCTACTGGCCTGACTGGAGGGACTACCTATAATACGGGCGTTGTGATTAGTGCGCTTGATCCAAATACGAGTGGGGTAACGGCTGGAAGCCCAATCACGATTCCAATCACCATTAATGTGGCTGTTCCTGCCATGCAAGTAAGTACAACGACGCTCAATTACACGACCACTGTGGGAACCAACCCCGCTGACAAGACGCTGACCATCAGTAATACAGGCGGCAATACCTTAAGTTGGACGGCTGGGAGCCCTTCCCAATCGTGGCTCAGTCTGAGTGCGACGAGTGGAAGTGATGCATCTGGTGGGAGCTCACCACTTGTCTTTAGCATCAATGTCATTGGCCTGGCTGCCAGTCCTACCCCTTATACTGCTACTGTGGTGCTTACCCCATCAACGGGCCTGCCAGCTACGATTACCGTCTCAGTAATGGTAAGTGCGATGACTGGCAGTCCAAATCCAACCCCAACTCCGACGGCAATGCCCAGTCCAGGGGTGACCCCAACGGCGACCGCTCTGACTGTCACCCCTACGCCAACGGCCTCTGTCACTGCAACTCCCGCTACACCCTTACCTGGCCCATCTGAGACGCCTGTTTCCACCGCTCTGCCAACCCCTGTTGAGACGCCTGCGCCTACAGCTCTGCCAACTCAACTGGTTCCAGTGACCAGGATTGAAAACCTGCATGGCTTCATTTTCTGACGATCTGGTGACCCTTAGAAGGTAAGTAAGGCCCTGGCTTTGGCAACTTCTCCTGCATCGTGAACCCAATCCTCTTTCTTTTGCTCATCCAGTTTGATGGGGGTCTCCATCAGTGCACTGGCATGGGCCAGACGTGTATCACTTAAAAAAGTGCTTAGCCCTTCGCGACTGATCAATCCTTCATCCAGGCGTGAATGCACGTCACGATGGCTGCCCAACTCTTTCTCTGTATTATTGAGATGAATCACTTTAACACGCTTTAATCCAATGGTGGCATCGCAATGATCCAGCACTGCCAGGGCTGAGGCTGCGGTTGAGAGATCGTGCCCTGCTCCCCAGAGATGGGCAGTATCGAGACAGACCCCTAACCGTTGATCATAGCCAGGAGATTGGGAAAAATAAGCCAGGATCGCTGCCAGTTGTTCAAAACTATGTCCAAGCGAATGGCCTGCTCCTACATCATTCTCGAGTAACAGCATTACTTCGGTTGGTGTTGCTGGCAGAATACGTTCTATACCTGCAATGACGCGGTCGATTCCGGCCTGTGTGCCAGCACCACGATGGCTACCTGTATGAAAAACGACATATTTTGCGCCTAACAGGGCACCACGTTGAAGGGTCCATGTCAAAAGATGAATCGATTTCTCCCAATTGCTCTCATCGGGTGCCCCCAGGTTGATGAGATAGGGTGCATGAAGAACGATGGGGTCAAGTTTGCATTCTCGGGCCATCTGGGCAAAGTTTGTACATCCTTCGGGATCATCGGCTGGCGGTTTCCAGGCAGTAGGATTGCTGGCAAAGATCTGCATCGCTTCACAGCCGATCTGCTGGGCAATCTGAGCGGCCTTGAGCGGTTTGGAGTTGGTGGGCATATGGCGGCCAATGCGCATAGAGCTCTTTCTTCTTTCTTGTTACCTGGATTTTAGAGTGTGGTTGCATTATCTTGCATTGTTTGATCAGAGGGTTGTGGTGGTGTAATTCCTGGCAACTGTTCTAGCGTCGTCAGGCCAAACTGCTGTAGAAAATCTGGTGTAGTGGCGAAGAGCGCTGGACGGCCAATCGTCTGTGCGCGACCCACTTCAGAGACCAGGCCGTGTTGAAGAAGGCTCGCCAGTGCACGATCGCTATTGACGCCGCGGATGGCTTCGATCTGGCTACGTGTAATGGGCTGACGATAGGCGATGACTGCCAGGGTCTCCAGAGCTGCTGATGTGAGCTTAGCGGTCAGGGGCAGACCCAGGAGCGCGGCTACATAACGGGCATGCTCTGGTGCAGTGACCAGTTGTACCTGCTCGTTGAGCCGTTGTAGACGAATACCACGCAGGCGTTCCACTAGTTCTCTCTCGAGCTGGTGGAGTGCCTGCGTTAATTGTTCATCGTCGCAATTTAATAATTTACGCAGCTCGCTACGCTCCAGGGGACGGCCAGCAACGAAAAGCAGGCTTTCGATGATCATCCCACGTTCTCTGGTTGTATGCGGTGCTTCGGCCTGAGTTTCTACAACATCCATCTTACAAAAAAGTATAGCATAGCTGACAACAACCAGAGCGTATCACGATAGTCTCTTAGCGATCGAAATAGATTCTAGAGCATTTATAACAATCTTAAGTAGGGCGTCTCTTTCCACGGTTCGGGCTCTGTAATATGAGCCCCTCCATAGCTCAATAGGAAACGGGACATGGGAACAGAAGCTATGGTGGGGGTACCATTGTTGAGCTTCGAGATTGCGGAAGACCCTCTATGTCAAGTCCGAAAAACGCAGAAGGAACAGAGCGGAAAAGAACAGGGAGGCGATGAAGACATGCGCCGCTCTGGCCAGACATGCGCACGTGTACCACACTGCCATGGGCTGTCAAGGAAAGCGAAGCGGCTTGACAGCCCATAGCTTGCGTGGCGAAAAAAGACCATGCCTCGCCACAGGCAAAAACGAAAGAGGTTGCTCTCTTTTTTGTCGACCAACGGATCACTACGCCCTGACGAGATCTCACGCTGCGCGCTTGGCATGCACGCGTTGAGCGGCCTCAAAGGTCTCCGTCTGGTAACACGTCTTGTTCATCCACATGCGATAGAGAATTCTCACCCAGATCTGAGCTAACGCACGCACCGCCATGCTGTGACTCTTGCCTTCAGCCCGTTTGCGGCGATAGTATGCTCGTGCCCAGGCTTCTTGTCGGATACTTTCCCACGCAAACTGGTAGAGCGCATTGCGCAGCGGTTTCACACAGGCAAAGCGCTTGTGCGCTCTGGCGAAATTGCCACTGCTGAAAGGAACGGGGGCGGTCCCAGCCAGGGTCTGAACACATCCGGCATCCTGGTAGCGGGTCCGATCATCTCCCCATTCGGCAAGTAACCGAGGGGCCAGACGTGGACCCGCACCAGGCAGACTGGCAAACAGCTCCTGATCCTCATGGGTCAAAAAAAGGGTGGCAATCTCTTTCTCATAGGCTGCAATGTCCTCGACGACCACCAGCAGTTGTTTGATCAACGAGAGGGCCAGGCGTGATTTGGTGCGAACGATCACCTCCTTCGCACGCAGATGCGGTCGGCTCAGTTCGGCAGCGATCGTCTTCGCGACGGCAGCAGGATTGCGGTGCTTCCCTTGACGCAAGGTCTCTTCCATCTCCTCAATCGAGGCCGCACCGGCAGCCTCGGGCGTCGGATAGGTGTGCAAGAAGATCAAGGTGGAGTGCTGCTGCAATTTGGCGAAAAACGTCAACGCGGCAGGGTAATAGTCTTTGAGGCACGCCGTCAACTGATTGACCAGTCGCGTCTGCATCTGCACCAGCGCATCCTGATCGCGCGTCAAGGTCTTCAATTCTTGCACCTTGGGACTATCAGGAGCGAGACGGCGCAACTCAGCCTGATCGAAGCGTCCTGTTTTGGCCAGCAAATAGGCATCAATCTGGTCCGTCTTCGCTCCTGCCGCTTTGCGCAGGGCATTGGCCGTTTTGGGGTTGACGGGGTAGACAGGAATCCCCGTTTCCAACAGAAAGGTGATGAGCAGCCCATGGCTGGTCTCGACGACACAGACGATCTCCTCAAGATGAGGGGTGATGTTCAACAAAAACAGCTTGAGATCTTCCAAGCCTTCCTGGCTATGAGGAACCCGTCGAGATCCCACCCGGCGACCAGCTTCATCGAGCACCACGATATCATGGTGTTGATCCGCCCAATCCAATCCAACGTACCACATCGCATGGATCCTTTCTGAGAGCAACTCCTGGGACATCGGGTCCTTCTATTGTGGTGCTCGAAGCAACGACCCTCCAATCATCGATGGACCCAGGAATACTGCCAAGGGAAGAGCGATCTTCCGATAGCGGTCAAGCCGTGTGGAGACAAAAGTCTTTCCCCTGGCAGGTCTGTTGAACAGGTTTTTTTCCTGCTCTCGCCCGTGATCAAAAGGGCTTACCTGCATCTTACCATAGAAGGAGACAAGCGACCTTCCCTACTTGTCTTGCCATATATTACACTATTTCAGCTATAAAACACTGTAAAGTAGGGAAAGCTGCTTGTCTCTTTCCACTGTTGCCACTCCGCTGTGTGAGCCCCTCCATAGCTCAATGTTCAAGTTGAGCCATGAAGGAGTGACGATAGTTGAGGTGGAACAGGGGAAAGAGCCTCTTCATCATACACCCGGGTATGAGCAAGATTTGCAATTGTATTCGGCCACGATTTTGTAATTCTGAAAATGTGAAAATACCCTTGACTTTTGGACAAAAATAGTGTATAGTTAATAGTAACATTTAAGTAGAGGCATTGATTGGGACAGATTGATAGGTTCCGCTGGTAGCAGAGAGCGATGCAAATGCTGAGAGCATCGTTGCTAGCCCCTGGCAATGACACCCATGAGCCAACCAGTGAATGATCGTAAAAACGTCGGTAGCTGGTCTTCGGGATACGCCCGTTAACGCGTGGCAGTTGGCCCTGATTTTATATGGCTTAACTGCATAAGGTTCTTTATTCGCAATTTTTTTGTACAAGTTTTTGCGAATAGAACAAATGGTGGTGGTACCACGATTGGCCTTCAGGCCCTCGTCCTCCAGAAGAGAGGAGCGAGGGTTTTTTTATTGCCTCCAGATTCTAAAAGGACTGTTGACATGGATAGCGACGATAACGATCGCGAGGAGGACACCTGGTAGTTTGTCTATCAAGCTAAGCAGGTTTGTCGAGTGTCTTCCCCGCCTTTCCCATTCGGCAAGCCTGCGCTCATTGATAGATAGATTACTACACCCATTCCTGCTGATCAGGTCTGGGCGAGGGAGCTTTATGCCATGAAAAAGCGTATCCTGACCTCTGCTATTCCATCTCATGTGGGAGAACGTATCTGTATCTCCGGTTGGCTGCAATCGCTACGCCAGATGGGCGGTATTACCTTTCTGATTCTGCGCGATGGTTGGGGCACCATTCAAGCGGTTACTGAACATGCTCAAGAGCTAGCGCCACTTACGGAAGGTCAGGCTGGACTGGAAAGCCTGCTGACTATTGAAGGCCTGGTGGTTAGCGAGCCCCAGGCTCCTGGCGGCGTCGAGCTCCATGAGCTTCATATAGAGGTTGTGCTTCCAATACAGGAGATCCCTCCTCTTTCTTTGAATAAGCGCAAGATCTCCGCAAACATTGCAACCTTGCTGGATCATGCCGTTATAGCGAACCGCCATCCGACGAGACGGGCGATCTTTCGGCTCTCAGCGGGTGTTATGGCTAGCTTCCGACAGACGCTGAGTGAGCGCCATTTTACTGAGATTCAGACACCGAAGATTGTTGCGGCCTCAACTGAAAGTGGTGCCAATGTTTTTGAGCTGGACTACTTTGGTCGACCAGCCTTCCTGGCCCAGAGCCCTCAGTTCTATAAGCAGATTATGGTGGGAGTCTTTGAACGCGTTTTTGAAGTCGGTCCAGTCTTTCGCGCTGAGAAGCATGATACGACGCGTCACATCAATGAATATGTCAGTCTGGATGCTGAGATGGGCTTTATTGAAGATCATACAACGATTATGGCTCTCTTACGCACAGTGCTGGCGGCAATTCTTGCTCATCTGACAGAAAATTATGCGGCTGAGTTAACCTTATTGGGAGCTCAGATGCCTCAGGTACCTGAGGTGATTCCGCAGATTCATTTTGCGGATGCTCAGGAGTTGATCTACCAGCTCCATCGGGTTGATGTACGCGGAGAGCCAGACCTCTCTCCACAGGATGAGCGCTGGCTCGGTGAGTGGGCGCAACAGGAATTTGGGAGTGCATTTCTCTATGTGACCGGCTATCCCATGCGCAAACGGCCTTTCTACACCCATCCTGATCCACAACGGCCTGAGTACTCCAACTCATTCGACCTGCTTTTCCGTGGCATCGAGCTGGTGACGGGTGGACAGCGCCTTCATCGCTATGACGCCTATCTGGCAGCACTCCAACAGGCTCAGTTACCAATCGAGCCATTTGAGTATTACCTGGAGGCCTTTAAATATGGTATGCCGGCTCATGGTGGCTTTGCCATTGGCTCTGAACGCCTCCTGATGCAGTTGCTTGGCATTCCTAACGTCAAACTGACGACGACCTTCCCACGCGATCTCAATCGGCTGGTCCCCTAGTATCAAACCATATCAAACCATATAAAACCGTGGCCGCGATCCCTGGCAGGGCTCGCGGCCATTATCAACCATCGGTAGATGGATGTTCACGAAAAAGGTTCACCACCCGGCATGAACCCCGGGTCTTTCAGAGGAGCGTTGTAAGGCAATGTATGCCCATCTGCTCTCCATCATGACGCTCAGATGCTCATACTGGTGCGTAATCCACAGGCAAAGCGCGCACTCAAGTGATGTTCCACGTGAAACGAAGGTGTAAGGCTCATGATCTATTTTTGTAATAAGGGCAATACGTCACTGCTTAGCAGTTCTAACGTTGTCAGATCGGGGAAACCACCGGCGTTGACCATAAAGTAGTCAAAACCGAGCTCAATCAATGGTTGAAGCTGCTCTACTATCTGCTCAGGCGTTCCTGTAAAGCCAGGAGGAAAGGGGGCCTGGTGCTTTGCAAGCAGAGCCTTCAGCTTCTGTTCATCCCTGGCACAATAACAACCTACCATAGCAGTGCGCCGAATGCTCTTTGGATCACGTCCAATCTGTTCACAGGCTGCATTCAATCCAGCAACCATCTCCCTGGTCTTCTCGATCTCACCGGCACCGATATTCCACCAGTCTGCATACTTTGCCGTCAGGCGAAGCATACGTGGCTGAAAAGCTGCGATCATGATGGGAGGAATTGGCTCAGGCCTGGGGATACAAAAGGCATTGGTGATCTGATGATATTTTCCCTCAAAGCTGACGTTATCTTCTTTCCAGAGCGCCTGAATAATCTGTAAAGCCTCTTCTAATTCTGCCACACGCTGTCCTGGCCCTGGAAAAGGCAGATGATAGGCTTTGCATTCTTCCTCATGCCAGCCTGCTCCAATCCCTAAAATAAAGTTTCCCTGACTCATGTACTGAAAGGTTGCTGCCATCTTAGCCAGTACAGCTGGATTGCGAAAAAGCTGACAGAGGACGATATGACCATATTTAAGCTCTGGCTCCATTGCGGCCAGATAAGTAAGTGCCGTCCAGCCTTCAAGGAAAGGTCGATCTCCAAATTGCAGATGATCCGGCAGCCAGACCGAATCAAAATGACCAGCAATTGTATGAAGTCCCTGTTTGATTGTAGAGAGAAAGTCTTTCCTGGTTAATTCATTGCTTCCCACAGGAACTATCCAACCTAATTCTATCTGCGCCATACAATACTCCCTTTGTGGTTGAAACTGAACCTGAACATCTTATGCAAGTTTCAAGCTTACAATGTGTCAAAAAGCTCTCTTTACAATAGAGAGTGAGCAGTAAGAAAATGGGGCAAATTTACCTTGGCAATCAAAAACCGAACGCGCGTAAACTCAACTGTTATCATTCTCGATCGCAGTCGTTATAGTATATAGATATAATAATACAAAAACATGTATTTTTCTATTCTTTTTTCGTATAGTAGCAGCATTTTTTGAGGAGAACATATCTTTGTATTCTATCATTCGCCTACTTTACCGCTCATTTTTTGTGAATGGCAAGCCACTTCATCAGGTTATCGCGGGGGTTATCTGTGCGCCAGTGGGCTTAATTGTGGCCTATCTAGCCTATTTTGGTGATCCAGAAACGTATTATCCATACTGGATTATTGTGGGTATTGTCTTCGCCATCTTTGGTGTTGCTGTCTTTATCAAAGGCATTGTTGGCTTTGCAACAGTCAAACAATCTTATCAGTCGTCCCAAATCAATCCTTATGCACAGCCCTATACTAATCCTGCCCAGTATCAGCAGCCCTCTCCGCAGGCTTATAGCAATCCTGCTCAATATCAGCAGCCATCTGGAACCAATCCTGCTCAATATCAGCAGCCTCCCATTCAGCAATAATCATGCTGCCATTTAGTTGGCATAAAGGCGAGCCCGCGATTATCTGGTAATGTATCGCCAGATAGTCGCGGGCTCGCCTTTTGCTACGACCAGAGTGGTCTCAAGAGAGAGGCCACAATACAGGAAAGATGTCTGGATCAGTATAGTCAGGCATGCCATTAATGAGGCGACACAGCTTATCTGAAGGGTGACGAGCCAGTGTGCCGTCCTTATACGCATATTGCTGGTAACGATTACTCTCATCCTGCATGTGAACTGCAATCGAGCGACGAGGCTGAGTGCTATGATTGGGGCCGCTCCCATGGATGGTGAGGCAGGAATGGAAGCTGACCTCGCCCTTTAAAAGATTGACAGGGATCTTACGTACTGGTCGCCCGCCTGTGTGAAATTTCTTCTCCAGGCTCTCTAGATCGCTATTAAAAAAGTCGAGCCCCTCTGTATTGTCGGGCCAGTTCTGGCTCTGGTCGATCATAGTAATGGTTCCCATCTGCTCATCACAATCGTGGAAAGGAATCCAGGCGGTTAACATCTTCTCAGATGTACAGGTCTTCCAGTATCCCTTATCAGTATGCCAGCCAACATTGGCGGCCTTCTGTGGATTGCTGACAGGTTTATATAATAGCTGATCATGCCAGAGCCGAATCTCTGTTGTACCGGCCAGGCGAGCTGCAATGGCCCCCAGAATAGGCTTGCGCACAATCGCAGCCAGCTCACGATTCTGTAATGAGGCATAGTCATTTTTACGCAGGACATCTCCATGTTCCGGTCGCCAGCCAGGATATTCAAAGACCATCTCTCGATCACGCTCGCCGCGATAAAAACGCTCGCTTCCCGCAATAGCTCGCTCTAACTCTTCATCCGTGAAGATCTTCTTGGATTTATAGTATCCATGTTCTTGATAAAAATTCACATCGTCATCGCTGGGTAAGAGAGCTAATTCTGCCTCTGAAAAACTCATGCCAGTACCTCCTCGGAAAGCCTCTGATGGCTTAGGAAACTAGATAACAACTCTGTCAGGCATAATTTACCCGAGGTAGCACCAAAAGGCTTTGCTCATTTAGCTCATTTCTTTAACACTTTGACTCATCCACTGATGAGGTGACCAGTTGACGATAAGCCTGGGGCGAGAGTCCCGTCTGACGCTTAAAAAACATGCTGAAGGTGTGAATTGAAGGAAAGTTGAGGGTGTTAGCAATCTGCGAAACGGTATCTGAGCTCTCACGCAACGCCTGTCGGGCTCGTTCAATACAGAGCAAACGCAGATAATGCCCCAGAGAGATGCCCATCGCACGTTTAAATTCGCGCGTCAGGTGTGAGCGGCTCACATGCATCTGCTCAGCCAGATGCTGAATAGAGGCAGGATTGCCTACTTCTGTATGAATGTACGAGATGACCTGCCGCAGCAACGGGCTCAGGATGGCTGGTGCATAGACTGTGCTCTGAGACTGCTGTTCGTATCTACGCAACGATTGGACCAGCAGCACGCTAAACTGGCTCTGAACCATCTCTAAGTAGTGACTCTGCTTCTGACTTAGCTCTGATATAATCGTTTCAAATAGCTGTTGAATCATCTCAGATGGCACATTGACTACGCGCTGACTATCTAGAGCATAATAGGCTAACTCTAACGAGTGGAGATGCTGAAGCTGGAAGCCTGTATAGTACAGGCTAAAGGCGGTGTTACCTGCTGCCCCACCCTGATGAACTTCGCCAGGACGGGTCAAAAACAGGTCGCCAGCTTGCACTTTATAATAGGAATCATCAATCGCAAACCATCCCTGACCTTTAGCGACATAACAGAGTTCGAAGTGGTCATGATAATGGGGATTGACATGCCAGGCCTCATGTATAACACAGCCAATATACACAAGCTTATCTGCCAATAGCAGGCAAGGAGCATCAAAGCGCGTCTCTTTGTCTTTGATCATCACTCCTGTAGCTCTGGGCGCCAGAGCCTTATAGGCCTGGCGCTGCGAGATTACCCCTGATAGATTAGCATCCATGCATGCTCCACATTATTGAACAAGACTATCTTTCTCTTCGGTTGTTGCTTGCCCTTTGTCGTGCGTCTGCTTTGCTGCTTCACGGGAGGATAGTGGCAGACTACGGATCTCACGTTCAAAGATGCGACGTGTAATTGCCACTGTGCTGGCATACGTAGAATCCATCCCAAAGTAGGAGAGACTACCCGCACCCAGGTTTTTTCCTCGCGTATAAGGAGTATCAGAGGCATAGTGAAGGATACCAAGCTCATAAGGGAGACGCCTGAAGTTGATATTCTCACCCATGGGATAGCGTGTCAGGTACTGATCTTCGTAGACCGCATTAAGATACGGGCCGCTCTCCATCTCGACGACCGTATAGTTCGCTTGATAGTAGAAATCCAGGTACTGGCGATTTTGCAGATAGGTGCCCTTGGCAGAGACTGCCTTCTGATTATCTAGCACCGAACCATAGATCAAGAAAGGCTCAACATCATGAACAGTAAATGCATTGTCCAGCCAGTAGGTGTTCTGACTATGTTCATCAAGAACTACATTTGAGATCATAACATCGCCAATACGGCCATTCAAGGTTGCTGCCTTCCCTAGAATATAAATGCCCTTGATCTGAGAGAGATTCT
Organism: Tengunoibacter tsumagoiensis; assembly: GCF_003967535.1. Taxonomy (GTDB): domain Bacteria; phylum Chloroflexota; class Ktedonobacteria; order Ktedonobacterales; family Ktedonobacteraceae; genus Tengunoibacter; species Tengunoibacter tsumagoiensis. The sequence continues at coordinate 924,685 of NZ_BIFR01000001.1, forward strand.
CCATGATCTCGCGCATCATCCGATAGGCCGCCATTCCCAATGGATAATCAATATTAATGATAATTGAGTTACTCTCAGCCAGGCGTTCGACATCGGACATACGGCAGCGGGGGTCGATTTCATAGTTGCGCAGTTGAGCGAGATCAACAATCTGAGCATCGATCTCCAGACCATGGCGCGCACCCAGATGCCAGATCCCTCTCTCTTGACCCTCCTGCAAACGATTGCGGGCTGCCTCTTTGCCAGCAGGAGTCCGCGCCCATTCACGGGCTACAAAGTACAGGAAGTTCTGCCAGTTGCCAGCCACCTCGCCATTTTTAATCTTGTGATACTCCTCCAGAAGATAGGGGTCGGACCCGCTCTGGGCATATGTAAGTAGCTCATCTTCACGATTTAATACAAAGCCAGAGAGCACATTCACGAGGCTGTGCGTATTGCTGGAGACAAAGTAGACCGGTCGATTATCCAGACCCAGGCTCTCTAACAGGTGATTGACAGGGGCCCACCACTGGCGCGTGGCCTTCACATAACCGACATGAGAGCCACCCAGCATACGCAGGGCAAAGTTTTTGCGCTCCTTGCCGATCTCACGCAGTTTCTCCCACAGATGATCGCCCCAGATCACTTCCAGCCGTTGCCAATCATCGGGCGCAATATGCAGTCTCTGACGAACAACCTTGCTAATCTCAGCAAAGACTGGCGAGCTACGATCCAGTTGTGTCTCCAGCAGCTGCATAGTTGTTGGATCAGCATTTAAGAGATAGTTGATCTTATTCCATTCAATCTGAAATGCCACCAGGACAGGGACGATATCATCAGTATCACTGACGCTGGCGACATAGACGGCCAGGGTCTCTTTTCCATCAAAAAACCATTTACGGCGACGAGCTGAGGCAGTTACCGCCTCCCAGCGAGCTACCGGGAAGCCGCTCTGCTGAAAGACCTCCTCCGATTGCCCCAATAGGACAAGTTGACAGCGGGCAATAGCGATGGGGAGACGAAGCACACTATAGATGAACGCTGACATATCAGGATAGGGTTTGCGTGCATCAGGATGCAGACTTGAATCGATATTATAGTGCGCCTGTATCAGAGCCTTCAGGCTAATCTCACCTGAACTGCGCAACAAAGTATTGTATGTCCGAATATATAGCTCTACATCGCGCTTCCCGGCCTCGTGGTATTTCTCGCCATGCTCAAAGAAAGATGCTAAGGCAGTACGTTCAGACTGCTCGGTCTCAAGTAATTCATCAGTCGATTGGAGTTGCGCAAGGCTTGCTGCTTCATAAGCCTTGTACTGATCGGTGGGTTCATTGTTATTAGCACCGAAGGGCTGATCGTGTTTCTGTTTCCGTGGCATAAAGGTTATCCTCTTCTATGAGGTCGCGCGTTCACACACCGTTTCATATTTCTAGTTATTATACTCGGCGGACCAAGCCTGTAGGTAGACCTGATCCTCATTTTTCTCTATGAGATGAAGAGTGTAGACAGTAGCGACAGATCTCATGTTGGCTGGCATTGTTACTTATTGGATGAAGACGTAAAGGTCAGCTATTAGTAACTTCCCTCTCTTCTCACCCAACCTCTTTTACTTCTTCAACGACGCTACTTTCGAGAGAAGTTCGCTTTTAAGATAGGTTCGCTTTTAAAGGGACTTTAAAAGTCACATGAAAGCTACAGGCAAGGACGCTGTAAAACGACAATATATTGATGGGTAATATTGGGAATGTAGGCAAAAGGGTAGCCATAAGGACGTAGACGAGTGCCAGTCTGGTACCAGATAATCTCGCCTTTGGGAATGAGCCCCTGCTGTCTGGCCCGACGTGCCAGGTCAACATGTGTGAACACATATTCACCATTCTGGTAGGCATCTCGCACAATGATAACCATATATTTCTTTGGCTTGAGGACGCGCAGGCAGGCGGCAAAGACCTGCTCCATTGCATTGAGATACTTCTCATAGCTGGGTAGATTCGCGAGATCGGCAGGGCTCTCTGAACGCATATCATAGGTTGTATGCCGATTTATATAGAGATCTGGCGAAGCCTTGCCAGACATGGTCTGTTGCAAATGAATGTTATAGGGAGGATCGGTCACAATAAAATCAAAACTCTCTGCCTCCAGGGTTGAGAGGACCTGAAGACAGTCTCCATGAAGCATCTGTTGCGGACGAAGCTTCTCGCCATTTTCCTGTAGAATATGCTGGTAGATCTCAACCCATCTGGCATTAATCTCAATCCCCAGGGCTGAACGAGGTTTTTTGCAGATCGAAGCGCCAATTAAGGTTCCTCCTACCCCTGCAAACGGGTCCAGTACGCAGGCCCCGGGTTTGGTGAAAAATTCGATCAGTTGCGCCATCAACTGTGGAGGCTTATTTGCGCCATGAGCTCGTCGTAAATGATGGCTATACTCCGAGGGATAGGAGGTCGTCAGAATGCTCTTTGTGAAGTACACCCACTCCGAACCAGTAAGCTCATTAAGCGTATTTCGAGCTGAAATGTCTTCTCGCGCCACAATACCACTCCCAGATCTGATTGTCCTAGTTCTACTTCAACTAGTCTTGTTTTCCTACATTTGTCATCATAAATACCACCAAATAGACATTATTTAACGTACACTATTGTGAAGAGGTATTACTAAAATGTCTGGTATCCCCATGTCGGACATTTCCCCCTAGTAATGCCTCCTTTCTCTTATTTCTACGATTCTAGTTCCACATTAGTGTATCGTTGTTTCCTGGTATTCGTTCTTTGTCAGGCTGGGAGGATTTTTTTTGCCAGATGCAATGGATGCTCTGCTTTAATAATAACTCCTGGAGGATAGCGTCATATTCAGCCAGTGTAAAGGAGCCAAAATGCTGCTGAATAAGTTGGAGCCGCAGGTCGGGCCAGCGGCGAATGCGCTGGGCCTGTCCCTGTTGATGGATGCGTTGGGCCAGTTCGTTATGCTGACTGGCCAGGGACGACTGTGCCTGGGCCTGAAACCATTCTTCGCCAAGGACGCCTTCATAGCTCTGCTTCTGTCGCTCACGTTGATAACGACAGAGGGCATCATTGAGCGCAAAGAGACTATCCGTTCGACGCGTGGCAAAGAGCAAGGTCTGGGGGAGAGGCTCCAGGCTGGCTGGCCCATTCGGCACTGGAAGTGAAATGACTTGCAGTGGTAGCTGGAAATGGCGCTGCAATGTATGCTTGAAAAGCTGAATAAAGCCGCTGATCTGCTGCTCTATCTTATCTTGAGGCAAGGTCTTCCAACGATCGCTACGCAAAAGGTTCGTTATGAGAGATGCTGACTGAGGGTTCTTACGCGCTAGCTGAAGATAATACTCAATCTGCTTGTGAGGAAGCAATAAGAAGAGCTCAGTGGGTACGGCACGCTGCACTACTGCGGTAAGGTCGTCAGCACTAAATAGTTTTATCCCCAATGGATTGAGGAGAAAGATGGCGGGCGACTGAGCCATTCCAGCCAGGAGGGTTGAACTTATCTCTAACCAGCTAGCTGCCAGGATGCCGCTCTTTTTGGGCATTGATAATGCAGAACTCTGTTCAGGAGAAAGTTCTTTGCGGCGACTGCTACCTGCCTCCAGAAGCAGCCCTGACAGAGCGATGGGACGCTCTTCCCTGGTGAGATTCTGCGCGATCTCCTCAATGGAATGGAGCGTTTGTGAACGTAAAGTGGCCTGTGAACGCTTTACCTGGCTGATGCCCAGGGCATCCACCCAATAAAAGCGCCGAAAGATACGGCTGGCTCCCAATGAGCGGCCATATGTTGGCACATAATCAGACAATAGCCACTCTCGCCAGAGCTGAAGCATCTCTCGTTCCGACAACCGTCGTCGCAGCCGTGTACTTAGCTCAGTACTATCGTCGCTCTGCTCTCCCTGCTTTGGCAGGTCTGCCCATAACTCCATCTTAACCTGTTTTTGTGCCTTTAGCGCCTGTCGATTGCACTACAATTATTATTTCATCGTACTACTACACTACGCCCAAAGGAGGGCAACGTTTCACAGTCTCATTTCTGGGAACCTTTTATTATGGTACAATGTTCCACCATGTCCTGTACAGTGGCATTACTTGTAGCCTTTAAGAAAGAATGAACATCCTCTGTCATACAATTGTAACAATTTGGTCATATGCTAGACATGGCATCAGTTTATATTAAGTTTGTAAGTTTGTAAGTCTGTACGTTTGTAAATGGTGCTTCTCTAAAGATAATGGTAAGGATGATTCTATGACAGATGCATTGTTGCGCCTCGCTGGTCGCAAAGAGACGTATCGCAATCTCCTGTATTTGATCCTGACGCTTCCTCTGGGGATTCTGTCTTTTGCTCTGGTGATTACAAGTCTCTGCTTTGGTCTACTTAGCGTGAATCTTGTCTGCATTCCGTTCGCAATCCTTTCTTTCTACTGTATGTGGAAATTGGCAGTCCTTGAGCGCTGGATGGCGATCAACTGGTTGGAGACCGAGATCCCCCCCATGGCAACCCCGTTTCCATCCACGGCAAATTATTTTCAGCGTATTCAGATACATCTGGGGCGAGGTGTGACCTGGAAGAGCATCGTTTTCCTGCTGCTAAAGCTGCCGGGTGCAATTTTCTCTTTCTATATTGTCGTGATGGCGCTTATCTTAATTGTCGTCTTTGGTCTTGTTGGGCTGGTCCTGGGAATACTCACCGCTCCTTTTGCCTGCCTGGCGACTATTCTCACTCATGGGAGGGTGAATGCTACACGCTATCTCCTGCTGGCGGGAACTGGCTTTGGCCTGACGCTCTCTCCATTATATGTGACAAATACGCTGGCTATGTTATGGGGCGAACTGGCACGTGTGATGCTAGGAATGAGCGATAGTGCCCACCAGCTTCTCCTGGCAACCACGATGGCAGAGCAAGAACGTGCTAAAGCGATCCGGGCTGAGAAGAGTCGCAGCGATCTGATTGTGAATGTCTCACACGAACTCCGTACACCCGTTGCCAGCATTCGGGGACATATCGAGTCTCTCCTGATAGCCTGCCAGGAGAGCGAGAATCATGTGCCCGCAGCAGAGACGCTCCAACAATATCTCTCTATTGTTCATCGCGAATCGATCCGATTGGGAACTCTTTTTGATGATCTACTTGCTGTTGCTCGCACTGAGGCCCATGAGCTACGTGTTGAGCTCGCACCAGTTGCTGTTGGTGAGATCGTTGAGGAGGTCTATCAGACGCTTATGCCATTGGCCAGACGCGAACGACAGATTACGCTTATTCATGAAGTGGCCGCTTCACTTCCAATGGTCAGTGCTGATCGCCAGCGGCTAACGCAGGTATTGCTGAACCTTGTCCGTAATGCTATCACATATACACCTGATGGTGGTATTGTCTCTATTGCTTTACACTATGCAGATGATCCTAATCGCATTGAGCTTAGCGTCTCCGATACTGGTATTGGTATTCCGGAAGCTGAATTGGACCAGATCTTTGAACGCTTCTATCGCACCGATCATTCTCGTACGCGCAGTTCAGGCGGCTTCGGGCTGGGACTTTCAATTGTGCGCGATTTTGTGATCGCTATGGGTGGCCAGATGAGTGTTGAAAGTACGGTTGGGAGCGGCAGCACCTTTCGCGTCCAGCTCAGATGCGCGACTGCTCTTCAACCAGCACAATCTTCAATCTCAGGGCTTTCCAATTCTGGGTTGGTCCTCTGACGGCCACAGAGGCCCTCGCATCGGGCAATTTATTGAGGCTGATGACACGGACCAGACCGCAGCCACGCCTGATAAATAGCATTATGCGTTATTTTCCCCTTCCTCGCAATCTTCCCAATGCGAGACCCCCTCTCGAATGCCAGAGGACCGACCCGGAACAGGAACGCCCTGCTGTGTGGGATAGAACGTTGAGGGTTTCGCGTGTTATAGTTTATAGTACAAAGGGGACCGCACAGGGTCGGTAATGAGAGGAGAACTGGATGATAAATTTCAGTGGAGCCGCAATATCTGGTATTATTTTTATTGTCTTGTGTATTGGCGCATTACTGTATGTCGCTGTAAGAAATATTCAGGCGGGGCAAAAAGCGCTGGCACGTGCTCGCGTGCTGGGAGAAGAGGCCATCTGGCATCGGCAGACCAGCATATTATTTGGCATCAACAATCTGGTCTTTGCCTTACTTCTCGTTTTTGCCCTCTTAGCAATTCTCTTCGTGGTGCCAACAATCCGTTATACATTACTTGTATTAATTGGATTGACCATTGTGACCAGCCTGCTTCTGGTTCTACGGACAATTTTGAGCTCACTAAAGGCTGCCAGGAAATACCGCCCCTCCAGGTAATCTTTTAGTATTGGAGGTTTTCTAAATAGTAGAAATAATGAGCGCAAAGGGGCTCATCGATGGTTGATGCTAGAATAGGAAAAAAGCATGTCGCAGGTATTGCATATTAATATCCCTACCGCTACAGGACATCTTGAGGGAATTCTCAAGCCAGTAGATACGCCGCCACCCTTCGTTGGAGTAGTCTGTCATCCCCATCCGCTCTATGGGGGGAATATGCACAATAAGGTAGTCTTTAAGGTCGCTCAGACGCTCCAGGCTGTGGGTATTCCCGCGCTTCGCTTTAATTTTAGAGGCGTCGGACATAGCACTGGCACCTATGATGAGGGCCGCGGCGAGATGGATGATGTGCGTTTTGCTCTGGAATTTATGAGTCGGCGCTACCCGGGCGTTCCCGCTATTCTGGCTGGCTTCTCCTTTGGGGCATATGTGGGCCTTCGTGTGGCCGCGAATGATGATCGCGTACAGGCAATGATTGGACTTGGAGTGCCAGCTCGTATGTTTGGTGAGATCTTATTGAACGAGTGTCACAAGCCGAAACTTTTTCTTCATGGCACCCAGGATGAGCAGGCTCCCTATGACCTGACGAGCCACTGGTTTAATGATGTGCCTGCACCAAAAAGTCTGATGACTATCGAGGGCGCTGACCATTTCTTTCAGGGCCGTTTAGATGAGGTACAGGGGATCATTACCGAGTTTATACGTGGGTTGGAAAGCGAACAGCTTACCCAGCAAGAACAAAGGAGCAGGATTTGAAACAGCCAGTTGCTCGTCGAGATGGGACCGTTGATGAATATCATGGCAGGCAGATAGCAGATCCGTATCGCTGGCTAGAGGATGATACCGCTGTGGAGACGCAGGAGTGGAGCCAGGCCCAGCATCAGTGTACACGCGCCTATCTGGATGCTATTCCTATGCGTGAGCATATCAAAGCACGCTATACAGAACTGATAGATTATCCTAAATGGTCAACTCCTTATCAAGTTGGTGATTCTTACCACTTTTTTTATAATACCGGTTTACAGAATCAATCTCTCCTCTATATTGAGCCTAAACAGGTCCAGCGCTCTCGAGAACATCCACTGGCCAGTGCCCGGTTGGTCCTCGATCCCAATACCCTCAGCGCAGATGGGACTGTTGCTCTCACCAATATTGCCTTTAGTAAAGATGGAAGCCTGCTTACTTATGGTACATCACAGAGTGGCAGCGATTGGCAGGAACTGCATATTCGTCGTGTCGTTGAAGGAACGGATTATCCTGAAGTACTCAAGTGGTGTAAATTTAGTGGCATTGCCTGGCGACATGATAATAGTGGCTTTTACTATAATCGCTTTCCTGAACCAGGAAGCGTGCCAGCAGAGGATCAGAGCAATTTTAGTACCGTCTACTGGCATCGTTTAGGGACACCGCAGAGCGAAGATGTACTGGCCTTTGAGCGGCCCGACGCTAAAGAACTGGGTTTCTCTCCCTTTATTACTGATGATGGCAAGTACCTGATCCTGAATGTCTGGCATGGGACGGATGCACAGAATCGTCTCTATTATCGACCCGTATTGAGCGCTCACGAGGATGAGGCGACGAATACGCAGTCGTTTGTACGTTTGCTCGATGAAGCGGATGCCAGCTATCAGTTTGTCGGAAACGATGGAGCAACCTTTTATTTCCAGACGGATCTGCAAGCTCCTCATGGCCGTTTAATCGCGATTGATACTGAGCAACCTGAGTGCGAACATTGGCGCGAGTTGATCGCTGAGCAGGAGGATGTGCTGGCCTTTGCTTTCGTTGCTCATCAGCATTTTGTGCTGGCATACATGCATGATGCACACCATAAGATGCAGGTGCATCGCAAAGATGGGTCGTTCTTGCGCCAGATTGAACTGCCAATGTTGGGCTCAATTATTGATGCATCAGGCAGACCTGATGGCGATGAGTTCTTCTTTAACTTCACTTCGTATCTTTATCCACCTACGATCTTCCGCTATACATTTGCAGACGAGAAGGTTGAGCTCTGGCATCAGACGGAGAGTAAGTTTGATCCCAGTAACTATGAGACAACGCAGGTATTCTATCCATCTAAGGATGGGACACGCGTCCCGATGTTCCTCACCTATAAAAAAGGGCTGACGCTGAATGGCAACAATCCTGTCCTGATCTATGGCTATGGTGGCTTTGATATCAGTATGACGCCAGGTTTTAGCATTACGCCGCTCCTCTGGGCTGAGCAAGGCGGTATCTATGCTGTGGCCAATCTGCGCGGCGGCAACGAATATGGCGAAGAATGGCATGAAGCAGGGATGTTGGAGCATAAGCAGAACGTTTTTGATGACTTTATTGCTGCGGCTGAATGGTTGATTGAACAGGGCTATACTCATGCCAGCCGTGTTGCCATTATGGGTGGTAGCAATGGTGGCCTGCTGGTGGCAGCCTGTTTAGTTCAGCGCCCTGATCTCTACGGAGCTGTGGTCTGTCGCGTCCCCGTTATCGATATGCTGCGCTATCATAAGTTTACGGTTGGACGTTATTGGACGGGCGAGTATGGCAATGCTGAGCAGTCGGCTGAGCAATTTGCCTTTATGTATGCCTATTCTCCTCTCCATAATGTGCGTGAAGGGGTGGCCTATCCACCAACGTTGATTATGACTGCCGATACCGATGACCGCGTTGTTCCTGGCCACGCTCGTAAGTTTGCTGCAACTCTACAGCAGGCAAACGGAGGCGAGAAGCCAATCTTTTTGCGTGTTGAGTTCAAGGCCGGTCATGGAATGGGGAAGCCAACCACCAAGGTGATCGATGAAGAGAGCGATATCCTTGCCTTCCTCTGTCAGACGTTTGATCTATCATAGATTATAGATTCCTATGGGCTGGTATGAATACTGCTCATTATCCAGATGCATGCATCATCCATCTAAATAGTTGAGTTGGCGTTCGAGGGGATCAACGGGCTATACTAACAGTGATTGAAGCTCTCTGTAGAGTTTCTCTTCGGAGGCTATCTCTATCTATCGGAGTTTATTTCTCTCTGTAGAAGGAGTCTTTTGGCATGTGTTACGATAATGATGCACGTCCACCCGATCTACCAGCTGCTGGTGGGGCCGCTCATGGCCAGGATCTTGTTCTGACTTCGGCTGATGGTACACAGTTCGCCGCTTATACTGCCCGTCCTGAGCAACCAGGTGGTGCTCAGATTGTTATCTTACCCGATGTGCGCGGCCTGCATGGTTTTTATAAAGCGCTGGCGCTCCGTTTTGCGGAAGCTGGCGTTGAGGCTATTGCGCTGGATTATTTTGGCCGCACCGCAGGCCTGACGGCCCGTGATGATTCCTTTGAGTTTATGCCCCATGTGCAAAAACTGACGGTGCCCACTGTGTTCCAGGATGTTCAGGCTGCTATTGCACATCTGCATAGCTCTGCACCAGAGAGCCAGTCCATCTTCACTGTTGGTTTCTGTCTGGGTGGAAGCCTCTCGCTCTTAACGGGGACACAGGAGTTTGGGCAGAGAGGAACAATTGCTTTTTACGCTGGTCTGAGTCGTCAGATGGCAGGAAGCGATAAAACGGTTCTGGAGCTCTCCACGAATGAGAAGCATCCAGTTCTGGGCCTCTTTGGAGGAGCTGATCAGGGCATTCCTGTCGAACAGGTCCATACCCTGGATCAGAATCTAGATACAGCCGGCGTTGAACATGAGGTTGTTATCTATGAGGGAGCCCCTCACAGCTTCTTTGATCGCAAGGCCGTCGATTTTGCTGAAGCCTCCACCAATGCCTGGGAACGCATTCTGAACTTTATTAGTAGCTATAAATAAAGCCCTATCAGAACAGAGAAGCCACCCCTCAATTTGATGATCATCGAATTGAGGGGTGGCTTCTCTATTGAAAAGAGGATAAACCCTGATTAATTCTACCTTTACTTATACTCAAAATGGATAAGGCGATCCTATCTATTTTGAAACGAGAGTGAAGGTTAAGGCTATGCAACAGTCTTTAAAAAGGGTAACGAAGCCTGATAGAGTGCGAATAGTGCTGCTTCAACATATCTGTGTGCTGAGTATGATCATCTGTAGCAGCCTGGGGAGCTACTTATTTTTTGTGTCCCCTGAGCAGCAGTTTCATACAGCCCATGCGGCAACACAGATAGCTTACAGCATAAGTGGAGTCGTTTTCAACGATAGTGCTCAGAGTGGCGATCCAACTGGAAAGCCTGGTATTAATGGTATCACTGTGCGGGCTTATAACGCCAGCAATGTCGTAGTCACCACGACCCAGACCGCTGGTAGTGGTACCTCTGCGGGTAGCTATACCCTTTCTATCCCTGATAGCACTGGTCCTGTGAGAGTGCAGTTTAGTGGATTTGGTACCGGTGCCAGTACGCCTGAGTTAGCCGACCTCCAGCCTTCCATCCATACTCCTGGTACGGATACCCCGACATCAGGAACGGCTGTGGCCTTTGTTAGTGGAAATAATGCCATTAATACAGTGAATCTTGGTCTGGCTCGCCCCAGTGAATACTGCCAGAGCACTGCCAATCTCAATCTTGGCGTGAACTGCTATGAGCAGGGGAGTGCCAGTGCAGCGAGCCTGCCAGCTATCTATAGCTATCCTTATACGGGCAGCGGTACGACGCCCGCCCCCACTGCATTGGCGGCAACCAGCCAGGTTGGAACTACCTATGGACTGGCCTATCGTCGTGCAAGCGACACGCTCTTTGCGGCTGCGTATATGAAGACGCATGCCGGATTTGGCAGTGGTGGTCCAGGTGCGATCTATACAATTGCTAATGCCAACCATGGTACGCCCTCAGCTCCGACGGTCTTTGCTACCTTAAATGCGGGAACTGATCCGCATGGTACAGATTATGATCAGGAAAGTCCTCAAACGTTCGATGCGGTCGGTAAGCTCTCGCTGGGTGGTATCGCGCTCTCTGAAGATGAGCAGACGCTCTATGTGGTCAACCTCTATGATCGGACGCTTAATCTCATTGGATTGGGAGCTCCGCCAGCAGTGCCAGTAGCAGGAGCCATCCAGACACTCTCTATTCCCGCCCCGGCTGGCTGCGCTGCCAATGATTTCAGGCCTTTCTCTCTTACTATGCATGAGGGACAGCTCTATATTGGAGCCGTCTGCTCGAATGAATCGGGGAGCAGTCCTGATGGGCTTCACGCTTATGTGCTTCGCTTTACTCCTGCGAGTACTGGTGGAACCTTTGCTACCAGCCCTATCTTTGATTTTGCGCTGACCTATCCAAGACGATGCGTTGAGTTTAATGGAGATCCCAACTGTATTACTCAGGTACCAGCCACATGGAACCCCTGGACTGCCAGCTATGCGCCGCACCTTGATTCTACGGTCAACTCGTACCAGGATGCTATCTATCCTGAGCCTTTGTTGACCAGCGTAGTCTTTGACAATACTGAGAGTATGATTCTGGGTTTCCGCGATCGATTTGTGGATCAGGTTGGCTTCTTTAATGTTCCGCCTGATGGCAATCCAACGCGTGTAGCAGGCGTGCCAGCCGGAGAGGTGCTACGTGCATGTGCTAATGGCCCTGGTCTGGGCTGGACATTGGAGAACAATGGAGCCTGCCCATCAGGTTCTCCAACCGCTGGTGCCAATAATGGCAAAGGACCAGGCGGTGGACAATATTATTACCAGAGCGGCTTTACCAACCTTGATTATGCCAATGAGGGGGCCCTGTTACAGATTCCTGGCGTGGGCAGCGTTGAGAGCACACGCTTCAACCCGCTCATCAATGATTCTGGCGATTATGCAGCTGAAGGCGTAGAGAGACTTGATCATGCAAGCGGCCAGGACACTAATGGATATGAAATCTATAATCGGCGTGGCGGGTCTCTGCCCCCAGGCCAGTTTGGCCGTTTCGGCGTCACCAATGGTATTGGTTCGCTGGTTGCTTTCTGCCAGAATGCGCCATTAGAATTTGGTAATCGTGTCTGGTCTGATCAGAATGCCAATGGATTGCAAGATGCCAACGAGCCCGGAATTGCTGGTGTTACCGTAGATCTCTATGCCAGCGATGGAAGTACGTTATTGGGGACCACCATCACAGATAGCAATGGACAGTACTACTTTAATGCCAGTAATGTCAGTGGAGGAGGACTCTCTCCCTATACCAGCTATGTGATTAAATTAGATAAAGCAGCCGACTATGATACAGGAGGTCCTCTGGCAGGCTTGCATCTGACGCGTTTTAATCAGGACCCCGACCACCAGATTGACTCCAAAGCGATCATCATTGCAACCCCACCTCTGAGCAAGAAAAGGCAGCAGAAGATAGTCGCATATCCGCAGATCAGTGTTGGTGTGCATGAACCAGGTCAGAACGACGAAACATTGGATATTGGTTTTGCCCCACCAGCGCCACAGATCTCCATTACCAAATCACATCGTGGAGGACCCTTTCAAGTTGGAGAGACAGTCAACTTTCTCCTCAGCGTGAGCAACGCTTCTACCGCAGCCTCAATAGACTTTCCGAACAGAGTGGACCTCACCGATACCTTATCTGCTGGTCTGGCGCATATCCAGTTTATATCAGGTTATAACTGGGTATACAACGGCCTGGCTGATGGAGGGCAGACGCTGAACCTGTACTATCCAGGCCCCATTCAGCCAGGAGAGCTCCTGCCCGCCGTTGTCGTCGCTGCTCAGGTTGTGAGTGCCGATAATCCAGTTGTGACTAATACCGCTACTGTGAGCACTTTAAACGATACAGGCCAGCCAGAGGAGACAGCGACCGATAGTGTTCAAGTTATTCCCAATCTATCCAATACAACCCCAACCCCAACTCCAGAGCCAACTGGTGATCTTACAATTACCGAGACCAATGCAGGTGGAAGTAATTTTCAAGTGGGCCAGAATATCACCTATACCATTACTGTTAGCGGCGTCTCAGGCAATATCCCTGCCTATGCTGTGCAGCTCTTTGATAACATTCCTGCGGGCCTGACAAACATCAAGACCAGTGGCAGCGGTTGGAGTATTCTAGGCAATCAAACCAGTAGCCCTACCGAATTTGAAGCCAGCTATGTGGGCGATTTTCCGGTTGGAGCAGGCGTAACATTGCCACCCATTATCCTTTCAGGCACATTTACAGATGCTGCCGTCCCAATTTTTGCGAATAACGTTGGACTCAATGTGGTGCCAGATACCGATCCAGATAATAATATCGCTCGCGATCCCATTAATGTGAGCTCTGGTGCTATCACACCAACGGTAACAGCAACAGCGACTGATACCCCGACACCAACGCCAACCGCTACCCCGACTCCAACGGCCACGCCCAGCCCAATCCCATCTATTGATCTGGGGATGATCAAATCTCATGCAGGAGGGTTAAACTTTACCGTTGGGCAAAGCATCACGTATACTTTGAGTGTAACAGGCTTGCCAGGCAGCGCTTCGCCAGACAATCGGATTATCGTCAATGATACTGTGCCCGCCGGACTGACCAGTCTGGTTGTTGATGCGCCAGCATGGTCGATCGTCTTAACGGATACCACCAGCCCGGCAATGATTATCGCCACCTATCAAGGGCTGCCTCCTGGAGCTAGTGGAAACATTACGATTACTGGAACACTCACCAGTGATGCTGTTCCGGTGTTTTCAAATACCGCAACAGTAGCAAGCCCACAAGACCAAAATCCGAGTAACAATAGCTCAACTGATAGCATCTTTGTGTCTGCTATACCAACACCAACACCGAGCCCAACGGCCACGCCGAGCCCGACGGCCACGCCAGTTGCAGATGTCTCAATTACAAAGAGTAACAGCGGAGGTCGAAGCTTTATCGTTGGTCAGAGTGCTTCTTATACGTTGTTGGTACAGGTTCTCTCTGGCACAGTGTCTCGTTCACTGGTAGCTTCTGATATACTACCAGTAGGTCTGACCAATATTCAGGTGCAGGCTGGAAGTAGCTGGAATGTCACCGTTAGCTCCCTGACGAGCCCAACCTTAGTGCGAGCAACCTATGTTGGAAGCTATCCGCTGAGTGCTGGCGATGTTCTGCCTCCTATTCAGATCTCAGGCGTTTTGACGAATGATGCGATCCCCTCCTTCACAGATACGTCCATCGTCATGGCTCCTAATGATCACATGTTAGGGAATAATGTGTCGACAAATACCATCTTCGTCTCAACTATTCCCACACCAACGCCAACGGTTACACCAAGTCCAACGGCGACCCCGAGCCCGACGGCAGCCCCCCCAACAACTGTTCCAGACGTCTCAATCACCAAGATCAATGCAGGTGGGAGAACATTTGCCACAGGTCAGAACATTACCTATACCTTAACGGTCAATGTACTCTTGGGTTCCGTTGGAAGATCGCTGGTAGCCTCCGATATTCTTCCCGTTGGCCTTAGCAATATCCAGGCCAGTGCAGGGAGTGGTTGGAGCATAAGTGTGAGTAGCACCATCAGCCCCACATTAGTGCAGGCGACGTATGTGGGTAATTACCCTGTCAGTGCTGGCACAGTATTACCGACCATTCAGATCTCTGGTACACTGAACGGTAGCTCTGGGAGTACGTTTACCGATACGGCTATTCTGATGGTACCTCGCGATACCAATCTGGGAAACAACGTATCAACCAACACAGTCTTTGTCTCAAGCTCCCCGACGGCCACGCCGACCATGGGCCAGATTGGCTTCATTGCCAGCGAGAGGAAAAAGTTTGAACGACTGTAAACGCTTGTAAGAGAAGTTCTACCCAGGAGGTTGTTCTCTAACGTCATTGGTGTACACATGCGTGCCCTGACACGCATGTTGTACACTGTAAACGTATAAAATGATGGTCACCAGACAATGTTTTTGTGCGCCATCTCCCTTTTTTGAAGGACCGGTGAAGCTTATGAAGCTTCAAGGCGTGTCTTAGCCTGCCTTAATTGCAACGGTTTTATATTTGTAGCACAGGGAGTATCAGAAGTAAAGATTGGATCTTCTTTTGATCAGAGGCAGAAGCTCGCTGTGTTATGGCAAAGGAGTCTGCTTCATTGGCAAATATAGTAGATGTACCTGTAGCGCAAGAAAAGATGACGACTCTAAAGTCATTGGATAGTTTACGCGATCTACAGAAGAGCCCTCTGCTCTTTTTCTCGAATCTTACACAGCGTTATGGTGATATTGTGCAGATTCGGATCTTCTTCTGGCCTGTTATCATTATTAATCATCCTGACTATATTAAGCAGGTTCTACAAGGAAATTACCGCAACTATAATAAAGATGTTCCCATCTTCAATCTGTTCAAGCCTCTACTGGGTAATGGTTTAGTAACCACCTATGGCGGAGAGAGCTGGCTTCAGCAGCGCCGCCTGATGCAACCTGCCTTTCATCGTCAGCGCCTCTCCGATCTAGGCCACCAGACGACCAGCTCGATTGAGACAATGTTTCAGCATTGGGAGCGTTACGCCCTGAAGCACGAGCCATTGGATGTCGCGGAAGAGATGATGCATCTCACTCTCAATATCGTCAGTCAGGCCCTCTTCTCCATCGATATTCATGAACGTGCTAATCTCTTTGGTGAGGCATTTTTAGAGATTAACGCCTTTTTGCTGGAGTATTTTAACCGACCTTTCCCGCCATTGAACTTTCCGACGCCACGTAACCGGCGTTTTCATCGCGCATTAAAGACATTAAATACTGTCGTTTACGATATCATGAAACAACATCAGCAGGCTCCCGAGCGCCATCAGGATCTGCTGTCAATGCTGATAGAGGCACGCGATGAAGAGACTGGCGAGGGCATGAGCAATCAGCAATTGCGTGACGAGGTCATGACGTTGCTGGTGGCAGGACACGAGACGGCTGCCAATGGGCTGGCCTGGAGCTGGTATCTGCTGGCGGAACATCCAGAGGTGGAACAGAAGCTGCATGAGGAGCTTGATCGCGTCCTGGCTGGCCGGATTCCCACCATTGAAGATCTGCCCAATCTACCCTATACCCGGATGGTTTTTGAAGAGACTATGCGCCTCTATCCGCCTGTCTGGATCATTATGCGGAAAGCCCTCGATGAAGATGAACTGGGCGAGCATAAGATTCCCAAACAGACCTATGTGCTCTGGAGCACCTATGCCATGCATCGTCACCCGGAGTTCTGGGAGCGGCCAGAACAGTTCTATCCAGAGCATTTTCTGCCAGAGCAGGTAGCTAAGCGGCCTCGCCATGCCTATATTCCATTTAGCCATGGGCCACGCATCTGTATTGGTAATAACTTTGCGATGGTCGAATCGCAGCTTATCCTTGCCATGGTGGCTCAGCGTTACAGGCTCAAGCTTGTGCCCGATCAGAAGATTGAGCCACAGCCTCTGATGACCCTGCGCCCCAAATATGGGATACAGGTGTACATTGAGCCACGTTAGTGTCAACCTCAGCCACAATCGTGGCTGAGCCCTCTTTATTAATGGGCGTGAAGGTTACGTCATTTACAGATCTGCTTTATTTTTATCTTGTAGCCGCTGTACAAGCTTCTCTTTCCCAGTCTGTGCCAGGATAAAGGTGGGATCAAGCTCAATTATCTGCTCATAGGCCTGGACTGCTTCGGGGTAATTCTGCATCTGTCTAAAAATATCCTCTTTCCCATGCTGAACGAAGAGGGACTCAGGATCTAGTTTGAGCGCCTGCTCATAGGCCTGCATAGTCTCGGAATAACGTTGCAGCTGTTTAAGGGCATCGCCTTTGCAATTCCAGGCGATTGCCGATCCAGGATCGCGCAGGATGATCTCTTCATAAACCGCAAGGGCCTCGGCATAATGATGCAATTTTAAGAGCATAGAGCCCTTACCATGTAGTGCAAGGATAAAGGTTGGGTCCACCTGTAAGGCCTGCTCATAGGCCTGTAGCGCCTCTGCATAGTGTTCAAGGTGGCTAAGTGTATTGCCTTTATTATGCCAGATCAGTGCAAAATCATTTTTAAGTTGGAGCGCTCGTTCAAAGGCCTGTAAGGCATCCGCATAATATTGAAGCTCACTGAGCATAACGCCCTTATTATGCCAGAGCTGAGGCATGGCAGGATTGAGCTTCAGCGCCTGCTCATAGGCCTCAAGCGCCTGACGTGGAATGCCTTTTTCATAGAGTTGATTCCCTTCATCGATCCACTGCCTGTCGGTTCGTTGTTTCGGCTCGCGCTCTGTTGCAGATCTGGTCTCTGGCACAGGGGGGAGAGAGCGCGGGGTGTGATGGCGTACCTGCTGAGACGTGTTCGTCGTTTGCAACGCTTTCAGAAACGCAGGGATATCGGGAAAGCGTTGGGCACGCTCTTTTGCCATTGCTTGCAAGATGGCTTTTTCAACATGGCTTGAGAGGGCAGGATTGAGCTTGCGTGGAGGAATAGGTGCTTCTGTAGCATGTTTGAAGCCCATTGCAATGAAATCGGCAGCCTCAAAGGGCCGTCGACCGGTTGCTAACTCATAGGCGATACAGCCCAGAGCATACTGATCGCTCTGAGGACTGATAAAGCCGCGAAACTGTTCCGGGGCCATATATGATGGAGTACCTGTAGTGGTTGTATGGCGCATGCTTCCTGTAGATAGTAATGAAGCAATGCCAAAATCGGCCAGAAGGGCATCGTGTTTATTTGAAAGCAAGATATTGTCGGGTTTCAGGTCCCGGTGGATAATCTGCTGCTGGTGGGCATATGCCAGAGCTTCGCCCACTTGAAGAAGCCAGCCTAGCGAGGTGGGCCAGGGAATTATTCGCTTGCTTTGCACAATCTTCTGACGTAAAGATCCACCTGAGGCATAAGCCGTAATGAGATAGGGGGCCTGATGAAAGAAGCCGATATCGAGCAGGCGAAGAATATAAGGATGTTCGAGCTTCTCCAGGATCTGCCCCTCACGCAGAAACTGGTCTCGCTCATCGGCAGAGCTCAGATGAAGGTGGAGAACTTTGATGGCTGCGATCCGTTCCTGGAGAAATATATGATGAGCTTTATACACCTGCCCAAAGGAGCCAGCCGTAATAGCTTCATCAATATAATAATTTCCAATCTGTGTTCCAAGAAATGGATCGTTTTCTTTCATATCGCTCCCGGGAGAGAAGGATAATCATAGCAGCGTCTTTTGATGATAGATTGAAAAAGAAGCATTATTGCATACCCATATATTTTACATTAGTGATCGCTTCTTTGCAAGGTAAATGCATACGTGTTCTGTCCCTCTCCACCAGCCTGCGCGTTACGACAGGAAGGTTCCCCGAAACAACGATAGAGTTCATGATACCCGTCCATTGAAGCAATGGCGTCAACTTTGCATATAGTTAAACGATCTAAAACATGCAGGTAAACGTGTAGGTAGTAGCATCGATTGATTGCAATAGATAACGCTATGCAAGGAGGAGCAATACAATGTCAATTAAAATTCGACCCATTAAAGAGGTAGAAGAACGTCTGGCCTCGCTCAGACAGCCCCAATGGCGCTGGTATCATGGCCTGGCCTTCTATGCCATTGTTCAGGTCTTGACCTTTAGTACCTCGGCTCTGGTGAGTGTTGCTGTCGGAAATAAAGGGAAGAATCTGCGCGAGACCGTGTTTGGGGATACCTCATACTTTAGACATCTCAAGCAGGCGAAGATTGCACCCCCTTCGTGGTTCTTTGCCCCTGCCTGGACAATTAATAATCTGTCTGTCATAGCAGGCACCTTACATGTCTTGAATCTGCCCAGGGAGACGCGTGGACGCAATGCCTATCTGGCTCTTCAGGCCGCCACGTGGTTAGATTTTATTGCGTTTAATGCAGCCTACTTTAGCCTTCGCTCACCCATTAATGCCTTTGTGCTGACCGTCCTCTTCTTCCTGCTGACGCTGGCAAGTGGCTTCGTCGCCATCTTCCGTTTGAAGGATACCAGAGTGGCCCTGTCCCTGGCGACTCTCTTTATCTGGCTTATTGTGGCTACAACTGCTGCTACGGCCCAGATGTTATGGAATAAAGACGAGCTCTACGAAGTTGGACCTTTTGTGAAGCCTGATCCCAGACTCGTAAAAGAAAGTGTCCGCTAGGATTGTGTTGAACGGCAAACCGTAGTATAGTCTGCTTGATAAAAAAATATTCTGTGACTGTGCTCTACTGGTGAGGCCCGTGAATGTTCTTTCCGCCCGATACTGAAACCCTACAATTGATGCCCGCAATTGATCTGGCTGCTGCCGTAGCTGGTTCGATTGGTGGGGCATTGTATGCTGTACGTAAAAAATTTGTCATTACTGGTGTGTTGCTGATAGCGATCCCTGCTAGCCTGGGCGGAGGTATCTTGCGTGATATCCTTCTGGGTCAGCTCCCGCCAGTCGCGCTTACTCAGGCAGGCTTCTATCTTCCTGCTGCTATTCTGCCAGCGTTGCTGGTCTTTTTTCTCGAGAGTGTTATCAAGCGTCTTGAACGATTGCTCTTTCTTGTAGATGCGTTGAGTCTGGGACTGTTCGCCTGCGTGGGAGCTCAGAAGGCGCTGGCCTTTCATCTTAATTGGACGGCTGCATTGATGATTGGAACACTGAATGCTGTAGGTGGGGGGATACTGCGTGATATTCTGGGCGGAGAGACGCCAGATGTGGCGCGACCGGGAGCGTTAAATAGCGCTGCTGTAATCATCGGCTGTGCTTTTTACGTCGCTTTGATCGAGTTGGTCGAGGTGAATAAATACATTATCTGCTCCCTGGCGGTCTTTCTCATTTTCCTCTTACGCGTCTTAAGCGTACGTTATGACTGGCAGGCACCGGCTCCGGTTGATCTGATTACAACCGGGCAAATGCGCTCGGTGAAGAGCAAGGTTGAAGGCTCACTTCAGCGTCACCAGGAATGGCAGCAGCTCAGATGGAAGCGTGCCAGTCGGCGTAAAGTTGAAACGTCGCTTGAGCAGCGCCGTCAGAAGAGCCGCCGTAAGCCTCAAAAAATAAGCTTTTTGCACAAAGATTCCTCTGCTGAACATTGATTTTTTTCCTCAATGGGCGATGGTGTAATGCTAGAGTCCCTCTCAAGGATGGCAAAACATCCATCTAGAGACGTGGTTATGAACAGGACTTTAGACGCATCACAAACAAAGGCTCTCAAGATATGCTTAGAGCAGATCAAGACATTGAACGAGAACAAAAAAAGCCATGAACTTCATTGCTACTATGTCGTCATTGAGCAGAAGAGGATAAAAATTATGCTGTATGATCTGTTAAAAAAATGTGTGAGCCTGTTTTTTAATCTTTTGAATAGAATCCTGGGTGGGAAGCTCCCACCGTTTGGGAGCGCAGCCATTGTTGTAGAAGAGCAAGATCTCTACCTGATCGTGAAATTGCCTGGTGAGCGCGTCGTGTTTCCCGGCGGATTTATGAATTGGAACGAAGATCCACGGCAGGGAGCTGAGAGAGAAGGTTTTGAAGAGACGGGTCTGCACATTCGTGCGGGCGAATTGATTAACTATTATAGCCTGGCAAGCTCCAGCTTTTCCAATATGAGCACGTTGAGCTTTGTCTTCGAGGGAAGTGTCATTGGTGGAGAGCTGAAGAGTAATGCAGAGGGCCAGCCTGGCTGGATGACCGAGGACCAGCTTCGCCGGTCTATGGACCGACATTCAATTGGTATCCTGGAGGAGTACTTACGTCTGCGTGCACGAAATGCTGCTCGTCCAACGATGAAACTGGTCTCATAATCGTCGTGATCAGGGCTTTTGTTGGAGCATGACCTCAGAGCGGGGGTCTGGCAGGCTGGCGTATAATATGTCGAAGAGAATATCTCTGCATTATATATTTTCTACAAGGAGTTGAAACGTAATGGCCAATCCGAAGGACACCCGCAAATGGTCCGAGCTCTATCATCTGGATGTCTATCTCACGCGTGAGGGGAGATCACTGGGAAAAGTCGAAGATTTTTTTGTGCGCACAGGTTCAAGCGCTCTCTATGCTCTTAGCGTACGGACGCGTTTACATGGTGATCTCACATTGCCAGTCACCGGGATCACAGCAGTGGAGGCCGACCGCATCACAGTTCCCAATGCGCAGGTGCTGCTCACGGCTGTCCCCCCTTATCTGCATGGTAAAACCCTGCTCGGGCGGAAGATTGTCAGCCTCAAAGAGCAAGAACTGGGTACGGTCAAAGACGTGGTCTTAACAGTCAACCCGCCATTGGCACTGCGTGTTTCGGCTCTCGAGGTTACTCAGGGTAAATCGGAACATACAAAAGTTTTCACCAGCGATGGTATCGCCAGTTACGACGATAATGTGGTAACGGTAGACGATTTTATCGCTAAAAAGCTTTAAACGTCAGGGCTTCAGGGCAAGCAACTTCGGGTTTACAAAGCTACCAGGAGTTGAGCCCTGCCCTATGCCTCTCCTCTGAGGCGGGCTACTTGAGCTTCTGCATCGCGTAGCTCGCGCTTCCTGCGTAACTTCTTCAACGCCTCAGCCTTACGTTGCCAGTTGTCGGCATCATTGGGAGCCAACCGCACCGCCTCCTCGGCTGCTGCCAGTGATTCCTCATAGCGCTCGAGCTGCTTCAGCACCAGGGCTTTGTTGTGCAGAGCCGAGACCATGCGCGGATTCAGCAGCAATGCGCGTTCATAAGCATACAGCGCCTGCCCATAATCGCCCAGATGATAAAGAACATTCCCTTTCCCATTCCAGACCTGAGCAATATTCTTGTTCAGGCTGATGGCACGATCATACGTAGTAAGCGCCTCTTGAAAGCGATCGAGCAGATAGAGCACATTCGCCTTACCGTTCAGGGCGGGTGTATAGTTGGGATCGATCTGCAAGGCTCGATTGTATGAGTCAAGCGCCTTACTATAACGATTCATATCGGTCAACACAATGGCTCGACGCTCCCAGGCTTTGACGAACAGAGGATCGCTGGTAGTGGCGCGTTCATAGGCCTCCAGAGCCTCTTTCAAATTATTCTGGTTATAGCGAATTTCGCCGATCCCACACCAGGCTGGAGCATAGCGGCTGTTGATGCGCAGTGCTTCATTGTAGGCCTTGAGCGCCTCAGATGGAT
Source organism: Tengunoibacter tsumagoiensis (assembly GCF_003967535.1). Taxonomy (GTDB): domain Bacteria; phylum Chloroflexota; class Ktedonobacteria; order Ktedonobacterales; family Ktedonobacteraceae; genus Tengunoibacter; species Tengunoibacter tsumagoiensis. The sequence continues at coordinate 946,957 of NZ_BIFR01000001.1, forward strand.
TGCGCATCTCGCTTAGAACCATCCCTTTGCCATTCCAATAGAGAGTGGAACGTGAATCCAGAGCCAATGCCTCATCAAAGGCCCGTAGAGCCTCAGGAAAGCGGCGTAGCTGGCGCAAGACCAGCCCTTTATTGCCCCATGCTTGAGCCATCCGAGAATCGAAGTGGAGCGCAAAGTCAAAGGCCTGAAGCGCCTGCTCAGGCTGTCCGAGAGCACTCAATACTGCCCCTTTGCCATCCCAGGCCACCGCATTATCCTTCTCCAGTTCAATAGCTTTCTCAAAAGCCTCAAGTGCCTCACGATTGCGATGGAGAAAGTTGAGCGCGGTTCCTTTGCCCGTGAGTGCAGTGACCAGATTAGGATTGAGCTGGAGAGCCTTTTCAAAGGAGGCCAGAGCCTGAGGATGCTGAGCATTGAGAGCCTGAGTAAGGCCACGCCCCTGCCAGGCCAGCGCATTATTGGTATCAGTCTGAACGGCTCGATCATAGAGATTCAATGCTTCTGGAAGCCGGTTCTGCGTATAGAGCCGATAGGCATCCTGTAAAATCGCCTGCGAGGGTGAACGCGGCTGAACGGCAGGTCTATGACCAGTAAAAGATGGCAGCGTTCCACTGATGCGTTGCTGCTCAAGCAGGCGGAGAGCATTGGCCACTTCCTGGGCATTAGCCGGGCGCTTCTCGGCATTCATATCGAGCATGCGTTGGAGTAGCTCAGAGAGCTCATTGGGAACAGAGCTATTGAACTGCGAGGCGGGCTGGAAGAAGAAAGGCTGCTCACTCGGATCTATGCCTGTTAAGAGGTGGTGGAGGAGAGCCCCCAGACTATAGACATCGGAGCGAGGAGTGCTTTGAGCCTTACCATACTGTTCGGGAGCGGCATAGCCTGGAGAGCCCAGAGCCACCGTATCATGTGACTGGCCCGGTTTAAAGACCCGAGCGATGCCGAAATCGATCAGATAGATATGTCCAGTTCCGCTAATCATCACATTAGATGGCTTAAGATCGCGGAAAATAATGGGCGGCTGATGAGTGTGGAGGTAGGTCAATACCGCACAGAGCTGGTCTGCCCAGGGTAAAACCTGTTCCAGCGGGAGCATACCACTTCCTCGTCGCTCGATATACTCCTCAATCGTCTGACCCTCAATAAAATCCATCACCAGGTAAGAGCGTTCGCCCTCAGTAAAATGATCATAGATGCGTGGAAGATTGGGATGGAGAAGCTCAGCAAGGATCTGTGACTCGCGTTCAAAAGAAGCCTCCGCCTCTTGAACTTGAGCTGGCGTAAGACCGGAGCGACTCATCTCTTTCACCGCCACAGAGCGATTGCTAAAGCGGGTATCGATCGCCTTATAGACAGCTCCCATGCCACCCTGCCCGATCAGTATCTCTAATTGATAGCGACCATCGAGCAGAGCCTTGTCAGACAAGGTGCCTGTAGAATGTTTAAAGGGAAGCGGGGTTGCACAATTTTGACAGAAGCGTGCCGTCACGGGATTAGCTGCCCCGCAGTTCTCACAATCCTGTATCGTCATGGATCGTACATGTTCCTATTATTATTTAGCTGTTATGATCATCTACATTTTCTGATTTAGCCGTTATGATCATCTACGTTCTATCATAACATATTCTTATTCTGTTGGTGACTTTCTCGTTGCGGTATCCACTACCTGCCAGAGCTGAAGCCATTCTTCAATGCTTAACGTTTCAGCCCTCCGGCTGGTATCAATGCCAGCCGTGTTCATCCATGAACGAACCTCTTCATTTTTATAATGCAGACCATGTGTTAATGAATTATGGAGCTGCTTACGGCGTTCCGAGAAGCCAGCCTGCACAACCTTAAAAAAGCGTGTGCGCTCATCAGGCGTCAGCGGAACCTGTGGCTTTACGTCGATGCGGAGAATCGCTGAATCTACTTTGGGCGCAGGAAAAAACGACTGTGCTGGAACGCGTGCGATGATCTGTGGTTGTCCATAGAACTGAATGCTGACGCCCAGGAGACTAAGATCACCAGGACCAGCAACGATGCGTTGAGCCACCTCCAGTTGAACCATTGTAACCAGCAACTGTGGTGCATTTTCGTGCTCCAGAAAATGGCGAAACGTCGGAGCCGTAATATAATAGGGCAGGTTGGCTACCAGTTTATAGGGCCTTGTCCCGAACACCTCCAGAGGATTCAGGTACAATAAATTGCGTGCCATTAGCTCGACATTCGGAAATTTGCGGGTCGTCTTCTCCAGTAGCGTTAACATATCGCGTTCTAATTCAACTGCCACCACGCGTTTCGCCTGAGCAGCCAGTTCGCGCGTCAAAACACCAGTGCCGGAGCCAACCTCCAGCACCTCATCGGTTGAAATAATCTCCGCCGCGTCTACGATCTTCGTAAGAGCTGAGCGATCAATCAGAAAATTCTGCCCAAAGGCCTTATTGGGCCGCATATTATGTGCATAGAGCAGGCTGCGGAGTTCGCGCGGATCGGTAAGATCAATCTGATCATAGAGATCAAAGGCAGGCGTTACTGTTGTCTCTTCTGAGCTATCTGTCACGTTTCGTGATCGTCCCTTTCTGGATACCCGTGGGAGGAATGACCCTTGCGAGAGGCGCTCTCCCATTGATGTCAACGGGTAATGGGTGGCTTGTATTGGATTGGTAAGTGGTCTAACAGTAACAAAATGGCTGCTGCTTGTCAAATGGTTCTTCCATTTGCTGCAACTTGCGCGCCCTTTGCTAGAGCCCGACCAGGCAAGGTCCTTGACCAGTGGCCGTTTACATTATCTTATCATATCTCAACATGCATCAGCGGCCTCGACCGGTGCGGCGCATGATAGGTACTCCAAGGAGCTGTAAGATGAGGACGACTATGGCCCCAAAGAACAGGGCACCAATCAAGAAGACCGTGAGCCAGAAGACAACGTAAATAATCGCGCCTACGATCGTCAGGAGTATAACGCCCAATACTGCAAAGAGGATCAGGCGTGCAGCGAATGATTGTGGGAGCCAGCCAGCAAATTGTGAACGGGCTTGGCCCCATCCTTTATAGTGAAAGTATTGCTGCTCTTGTTGCTTCGTATTCTGCGTTGAATGAGCAGACGTGCCAGCCGATTGTTGATCGGCATGATGCTGTTGCGTAAAGAAAGAACCATCCTGCGCTCGATAGCCCTCATAAGGCTGCTCGTCATAGGTCGAAGGATGATCGCTTTTGGGTATAGCACGTGTGTGCCGTTTGGCGGACGTTGTTTTACCGCTGGCACCTTCCTGTGCTGAACTGGTGTCTGCCCGTTGGGCAGGCGAAAAAAAATCTTGCTGGCTCATGATTTCTCCTGCATCTAAACCGCAAACCTCACATAAATTTACGAACTGGCAAGGAGAGGAGTTGCAGGGTTAGATGCCGAGCTTTCGGCTACTTTAAAATTGTCGCGAGGGCATGATAATGGGGCTAAAAATACGCAGCATGGATAGATAGATGCTCGTACTGTTGACGAAACGAAGCCAGAGTATGGAACGTTATAAAGAACAACGTACCATCTTACTGTGTCACCTTACTATTGAAACAATCGCTATACACAATCTAAACAATCGGCACGAATAATCTCTTTAGTAGGGTTTCCCTTTTATTACTAGGGGGAAGGACCATTAGGGGGGATAAGATACTGAGGTTGGGGGACATGTGGTATCCTTGAAACAGCGTATTTCATATGAACATTCTTATAATAAGTGAGGTAGTGGAGTTGAGAAGGCATTATGGCATGAAGAGACATCATCCTCGGATCAGGGCTCCATACTTCGCTGACAAGCATGTCCAGGGGTTTGAAGAGTAGAGCGAGTGGATTCTACACCAGGAAGGATGTGGCATGTCTTCTAGTAATGACGCCAGAGATGGGCAAAAAAAGAGAGCAGCGACCTCTTCATCTTTGAAGAGTGGGAATAAACAGCATCGGAGTACAGCGAGAGGAAAGCAGGAGCCGGGTGGAGGAAAGACATCTGGAGAGTACGCACGTTCAGCAGAGTCCCAGGTAGCACTAGATCAGCATCGCCCTGCCAGAAAAGAGAGTATCGCCGTCGCTCAGGGCCTTGAGCCTCTTCGGCGAGAGCCGCGTACTCCTCTGGATGCTGGTATGGGAACTTACACACACCAGCACCAGCAAGTTACCGCACGCAGAATGAGAATCAACCGTATCATCATGCGCAAACGGCGGCATGAGCGCTCTGTTAGCACAGTGGGACCGCGCCTCTTTATGCTTGCCACTGTGCTACTCATCCTCTTCATTGCCTTTGCCTCCAGCGGAATTGGAGGAGCATACGCCTATTATCGTGCCCAGATGCCTCTGCTCAACGGCATTGCACAGCATTCGTTGTTCCAGACCACCCATATTTATGATCGCAATGGGAAGCTCCTGTATGATCTCTATGATCATAATCGCATTGATCGGGGGCGGCGCACCTATGTAGACTACAAAGACATCTCACCCTTGCTTGTCAATGCCACCATTGCAGCCGAAGATCACACCTTCTGGACGAATGATGGCGTCGATTATTCGGGCATTGCCCGCGCAGCCGTCTCGAATGTAGAGAATCAGGGGGTTGTTGAGGGTGGAAGCACAATTACCCAGCAATTAATTAAGAAACAATTTTTTGACGGGCAGCGCCGTACTATTCAGATTAAAGGTGAAGAAGCGATCCTTGCCACCGGTTTAACTCGTCAATATAGCAAGCAGAAGATCATGGAGATGTACCTCAACACCGTCTTCTATGGCGATAGCAACTATGGAGTTGAGGCCGCGGCACAGGATTATTTTGGCCTGAAGCCACAGTGCTCTAAAGATCATTGCACCCCAGCGGTCGCACAGCTAGATCTGGCTCAGGCCTCCTTACTGGCAGGACTTCCTCAGAGCCCGACAGGCTATACACCCACGGTCTATAAAGATCATGCCCTTAAAAGGCAGCGTCAGGTTCTCCAGTGGATGGTTGATCTCGGCTATATTACCGATCAAGAGCGTCTGGATGCACAGAAAGAGATGGAAAACTATGACTTTACCTCGCATAGCGGCGATCAGCAAAAATTAGCCCCTGGTTTTGTGGATTATGTCACCGATCAGCTTATTCATCTCCTGGGTGCACAGAATCTTTACGATGGCGGCTATAGCGTCTACACTTCAATTGACCTGGACTTACAGCAGAAAGTAGAGAGCCTGGTTCACGATCATCTCTATAAAGCTCAAGCAGATAACTATCTCGGCTATTATCCAGCTTTGAACATCTACCACAACGTGAACAATGGCGCTGCTGTCGTCATGGACCCCACCACAGGAGAGATTTTAGCGATGGATGGGAGCGCCGATTACTTTAACACCAGTCCGGAAGTGAGCGGCCAGGTCAACGTAGCCACCTCAACAGATCGCCAGACCGGTTCATCGTTCAAGCCGATCGTCTATGCTACAGCGTTTGAGATGGGCTGGTATCCAGCTATGATTGTGCCTGATCATCAGACCTTCTTTCCCGAGCCAACCGATGGTAAGCCCTACTACGCGCCGAACAACTATGATCGGCAGTTCCATACCAGCTTCCCCATGACGATCCGGCAGGCGGTAGGCAATTCGTATAATATTCCAGCCGCCGACACGCTAAACTTTGTGGGGCCGAACATCCTCAACATGGCCTCGCGCCTGGGGATCACAGAGCTCTCTCATCTGCAACCGGGTGATGTAACCAGTTCGATGGCCCTGGGCACAAAGCCAGTCTCTCTCTTGAATATGACCGCCGCGTATGGGACCTTTGCGAATAAAGGCGTGCATATGCCCACTACCTCGATCCTCTCTATCACCGACAACACCAATAAGACCATCTACACCTACAATGCTGGATCGATAAAAGGGACGCGCGCCGTCCGAGAAGATGTCTCTTATCTCATCAGTAGCATCCTCTCCGACAAACTGGCACGCTATCACGAATTTTTCCGTGGAAATCCTCTCGAATTGGATCGGCCAGCGGCAGCCAAAACTGGCACAACAGAGGACTACAAAGATAACTGGACAATTGGCTATACTCCACATCTAGCGGTGGGCGTATGGGCAGGGAATAGCAACGGTGAGCTCATGCGGGATGTCATTGGCATCACAGGAGCTGGACCAATCTGGCATGATATTATGGAGTATGCCTCGCAGCGTTATAACTATCCTCCAGATGATTTTGTCCGGCCAGACAACGTCCATCAGGGGACCGTCTCAGCCTTTACAGGGCTGTTACCACATCCAGGTGAGCCAACAGTGACTGATTGGTTCATCGATGGTACAATGCCAACGATACAGGGCGCATACACGCCACCGCCACCGCCATCGTCATCGTCAAACTGTCAGAGCAACAACAACAACAATAATAACAATAACAATGGTGGTAGCAACTGTACCCAGAATGCGCAGAGCCAATCCACGAGCAGTCAGGGTCAGGCCACGCCCACAGCACCAGACAATCCAGGTGATCAGGCCACGTCTACCACGAACATGCCATAGAATGGCTTTCACGCGCATCGTCGCTTTAGCAGATAGAGACCGGTACTGGACCGGGAAGGAACTGGTTTGCAATGGTAGATAGCACAGGACAGAATAAAGATAAGAGCGAGCCGAACCCTGCTACAGCAGGGTTCCGCCCATTAAGCCGTAGCGAGCATCGCTCAAACTGGCTGCATGAATATAGCGAGCAGGATATCGCCCTTCAGGCCTGGATTCGCCTGGTAGAGCTACAAGGGATCGAGATCGAGGTTATGCTTCAGATCTCGGGCCTGCTGGTCTTTGGAATAATGGTCAGCACACAGGCGTATGCTCAGTTCTACATAGATCTCCATGAAGAGATGTATCGTCAAGAAGATCCAGCGACCGCCAATTTTTTACAGGAGTATTATAGCGCCCTGATTCCCCCTCCTGATCAGCCTGAGATCGGCCCTGAAGGTCTCCCAACGATGTATCGCTATATCCATCTGCGCGACGTCACGATCATGAGCTCCGGGCATAAGGTTAAGCTTCCCTACTGGCGTGGTAAAGCTGCCACGGTGGATGGTTTTGTTGTTGGAGCCAGCGCGAGCGAATAGCCTGTTATTATAAAAGCAGATGGTTTTGTCGTTGGAGCCAGCGCGAGCGAATAGCTCGCTAGCGCAAAAGAAAAAGGAGATCCTTTCTGTTCTAAGAGAAAGGGATCTCCTTTTTGGTGCCGGGTGAAGAGCATGCTCTTCACCATCAGACTTAGTAGTGAATATTGACGGTTGTGCCGATTGGTGCCCAACCATAGAGCCATTGAGCAGCACTAAGAGGCATCGTCACGCAACCGTGTGAGCCATCCTGAGGGCCGAAGACTGGATCGTTGTGAGGAAGATTCGAGCCAGGACCAAAGACACTATGCCAGGTTGCATCATGCAGGAAGTAGCCACCCTCTTCAAACTCCAGAGCGTAGTTGATCGGCGTTGGTGCATAGTAATAAGGCGAGCCAACCGGCCATGGAGAATAGAAAGTTGTGGGGCTTAGTTTTACAAAGACGTGGAACGTACCTGTAGGTGTAGGCAGCTCGGGGCGGCCAGTCAGAACAGGGGTATTGTAGACCTCTGTACCGTTCTCATAGGCGCGTAGCCACTGGCCTGAAAGATTGACATCAATCACTTTTCCAGAGCCATTGGGAGCAGGCGTATTGGTATTGTTGCCACTATTGGTGCTGGGAGCAGAAGAGACTGAGACCAGACCGCCATAGACATACTGTGGAGCACTACCAGAGGCCGATACACGGTACCAGGTAGAGATACCACCCCAGACCGCCTGACCGGAGACTGTATCATAGATAGTCACCGATGTGTTAGGTGCAAAGGTAGAGACGATCGAACTACCAGTGTTGGGAGCGCTACGAACATTGGCCCAGCTCGTTACTGTGGCTGTGCCGCCATTGTTGTTGCTCGTTGAGACAGGCTGATTGGTGCTGCCACCATTATCGCGGGTGATCAGACCAGCGTAGATATACTGTGTCTGGCCGCCATTTGAGATCTGATACCAGTCAGAGATATTGCCCCAGACGACCTGTCCAGAGACCGTTCCATAGACAGTGACAGATGTATTAGGTGCATCAGTGCCAAGTATTGTGCTGTTTGTGTTTGCTCCACTACGAACATTGGCCCAGCCAGTGGTTTTACCGGTCCAGGTATCATGAGCCACAGCGGGCGATGCATGCGATACCTGGTTGGCCACAGGACTGACAGCTAAAATTAGAGCGAATAATAGAGCAAGTGGTCCCAGCAAGTAGATTTTTTTAATAGTTTTCTGCATAAAAGACCCCTCATTTTGTGTATAGACCCTCATCAATAACAAGTATACCGTAGAGATTATGAAGAGACAAGCGAAGTAGTTCACAATTAGCATGAATAGTACTAATCTCATCTGTTTTGTTTTTTGAAATTATCGCACTGGTCGTTGGATTAAGATAGAAACCAGTTTCCAATTTCTTGAGCCAGCATATCGCCGCTATTTTTTAGCTCCTGGATACTTCGTTTGCCCAATTGAAGAGCCTCCTCGCGCTCTCCCTGTGCCGCTGCAAGCTGAGCACGAGCAAAGTAGTAGCGTGCAAGCAGAATCTGTGCGCCAGCTGGTAGATAGTGGGACATCTTCTGGAGCGAGACTTCGGCCCGCATAAGCTCATGCTGTTGAATATAGACGATTGTATATTGATAGTAGAGAAAACAGAGATCGATAGTACTTTCGGCTTTATAAGCGCTCTGGAGGCCAGGCTCAAGATATGCAAGAGCTTGCTGATATGCCTGCTGTTGTTGAGCAATTTGCGAGCGATAGAGATAGATATTCGCTGCAAAGCTGCGATAATTATGCTCCAGTGCCAGTACCAGCGTCTCTTGTAGCGTCTCTTCTGCTTGTTGCAATTGAGCAAGACCAATCTGAATGATCCCTTGTTGGAGCTTGCCGTAGGTAATAAGAAAAGAATCTTGCATCTGCGTGGCCAGATGCTGCCCTTCTTGTAAATAAATAGCGGCTTGTTGATATTGACCGCAAACGGCGGCGAGATGTCCACTGACGATGAGTAGCATCGCTAATTCCTGTTGATAGCCAGCTGTTAGAGCCATGAGCCGCCCTTCGTGAAGCAGATGTTCAGCCTGGGCATAGTGGCCTCGCACCATGAATATTTCTGCCAGAGAACAATGAATAACGCTTGTGTAACCATAGTGGTGCATTTTTTCAGCCAGGCCCAGCGCTTTGTACTGATAACATTCCGCCAGCTCAATCTGACCCTGTATCAAGGCGATCTCTCCAAGGATACGTAGCTCGTTGATCATCTCTTCATAATCATCGGTCAACTGTGTGATCTCTAACGCCTCCTGAAGATATTTGGTGGCCTGGTTAGTGCTGCCATCATAGGCCTCGAGCGTTCCCAGGCTTCTCAGGAAGAGCCCGATCATCTGACCATCCTGTAGCTGGCGGGCTAGCATAAGTCCTTCCTGATAGACAGCTACGGCCTCCTCATGCCGACCGCGTCGATGATGGAGCGTGCCAAGATTAGAGAGAGTAATGCAGAGTGCTGTCTGGTATGAACTTGCGCGAACCAGAGCCAGCGTCTGTTGTAGCAGGATTTCGGCCTGTTCATTCTGTCCGAGCTTTAATTCAAGGTTACAGCGTTCATTTAAAATATCGCATTGTAAGTGGAGCCACTTCTCATCTGGGTTGGGTGGAATCCATGCCAGAGCCTCTTCAAGAGCCGTTTGTGCCAGCGTATACTCGCCTTGCTTGATATAAATCTGGCCTTTATAGAGAAGCACGCCACAACTGCATAGAGGGAGAGCCAGCAGCTCAGCGGCCCGGGCAGCCGTTTCATTATATGACTGAGCGCTGCTGTACATACCTCGAGCCAGCAAAAAAGGAATCAGAACTTTTGCGCCATCGAGAAATTCCAACCAGAGTCCAAGTATTTGAGCCTGATCCAGGGCCGCGAGCAGAGAGCTCTGCTCCGCTTCAAGGAGAGCACCAGCGTTTTGATGTTCTTTGGCATAAGCGATCATCATCCGCACAAAGCGTTCATAGATATCGGGAGAGGCCAGCCTGAGGCGAGCATAATCGGCGATCACCTGATGGAGGCTATAGCGATTATTAGATACGCACTCGAGAAGGCCAGCATCGATGAGAATATCGAGATCTTCAACGCGGCAGTTCGTAAGCTGTAGGGCGGCTCGTTCTGAAAATGTTTGTGGTTTAGCCGGGAAGACCGCCAGTGAGTAGAGCGTATTGCGAGCAGATGGTGTTAAAAATTGATCTGAGACAGCGATAATGGATTGTAAAGAATAGGCATGTGAGCCCGGCAGGCTAGGATGAGCCTGACTTGGACTATATAATTCCAGCAACTGCATCCGCTCCGTCACATTACTTAAGCGTTCAAGAGCGGTATTGCGACGGCGAGCTGAGCCAGCATAGACCTGTTTGCGCATATAATTGCTGATCAAGACCAGGGCAAGGGGGAGGCCGCTGACAGACTGGACTAACCGTTCAATTTCTGGTGAAGTGGCAGGCAAAATTTGAGGTGCCAGAAAGTTTACTAATTGGAGTGATTCTTGCAGGCTGAGCTCCTGAAGTTGGATTGAGTCTTTTACGGTCAGATGAGCGGCAATTGAAGGAAAGCGTGTGGTCACCAGATAGGCACATTGTGGCCCTCCAATTTTCAATGCTAATACCTCTTCAAGCTGCCAGACATCATCCAGAACAATCAAGAGCGCCCGTGAACCAATCGCAGTCCGCAGAGCTTTGGCCCAGTCCTCCCAATCCTGGAGTGATTGCATCTGTTTTGCGGTTAACCCGAGGAGAGCCCCCCAGCGGTTAAGGTGGCTCAAAAGCTGTGGCTTGATGCCGATACCGGCCCATAAGATCCCATCGTGATAATGTTCCTTCATCTCTTTATCATGGGCCAGAGCGATTGCCAGAGCTGTCTTGCCTACGCCTGGAAGGCCATTGAGCGCCACCATTGTATTTCCTGGTTCGGCAAAAAACCGTTCTTTTATCTGAGCCAGAAGTTGTGAGCGTCCCACCAGGGGGAAAGAAGGAACTTCTGGGATGGTGCTATCACATACTGGTGGCAAGGAGATATCAATAGCAGGCTTCTGAGTGATTGAAGCATCAGCAGTTGGCTCAAGAAAAAAGCCCAGTTCCTCTTCAGTCTTCCCGAAGAGATTGCAGAGTTGGACTCGATGAAAGAAATGGGGCTGAGCCTCGCCGCGTTCCCAGCGTCCAACCGTAAGAGTTGGCACATCCAGACCATCGGCAACATCGCGTTGAGTCCAATTGAGGGCGGTCCGAGCAGCGATAAGATGGCGGTTAGGCTGTCTAATTCGGGCAGATTTTTTTTTCACGCGCTTTTTTCACCCACATCCGGGGGTTGTTGCGGTCTCTTTGAGGGTAAGAGAAGCTTCAAAAGAACAATCCTCTAAAGGGATAGCAATAATGACGAAAAAGAATTACACCTGATTAGCATACCATTGAAAAAGGCCCCTGGTCAAGCACAGAGTGTATTTCTTTCTTTTCAAACTTCAGACATTTATATTTTAACTAAACTTTTAAGCATGTTAGTGTCTATCTATGAATATTTGTGTGTCAAGACATAGCTTAGAAGATTTACTCTAGAGATTTGATATTTAACTATTTTAGTTTTAAGCTCTAGCGGAAGGTTATTGGAATGAGTTTAAATGGCTTTTATAGTTCATGTGGGAAACAAAGCGCAAGCTGTAAAGTGATACCTAGATGATAAGCTTTGTTATTCATTCTTAGCAACCTTGCCTGCTATACTTGAGGACATGAGTTTGAAATTAGGAGGGCTGAGAGCTTTCTGAGGGTAAGAGAAAAAAGAGAGCAGGTGTAATCGTCTATGCCACAATATCCTGAGTCCAGAGCTATTGAGTTACCAGCGAGCTTTGAGCGTATTGGTGATCTTGTGATTTCACCTACAACCGATCTTCCGTTTGGAAAAGTATTGCTGGTTGGGCATAATGAGTGTATGATCTACGAGCGCATTATTGAAGAGGGGTATCTACTTGGAATACGGGCACATTTTACCTTCTTAAAGGACCATGAGCGCCGTAAACCAGTCTTTTTTGATGATAAACAGCTGACATTAGTGATCGACCGTTTTCAGCCAGAAGATCTTACCGAGGCTGAACGTGATAACTGGCGCTCCTTTTTTATGGCTGGTTGGATGTCGGTTACGTTAGGAATCATCACCATCGATGATGAATGTGTGTAGTACCATTTTTGGGTTGAAGCGTGTCAGGGGAATGACACAACCGTTACTGCCCTGGTCATAGTTGTGGAGAGCATACTTCCGCATCCCAATGAGCCATGTTATTCCACAGCTCCAAGGGATGCGAAGGTCACATCACATCACATCTATCATGACCTATTAAAGACCTTATTAAAAGAGGGAGAGCTGCTGCGGTGGCTCTTCCAATTTTTTGGAGGGGGAAGGAGCTTTTTTCGGGGCTTCAGCCTCCATGCGTTCGGCTTCAGCGATAATTAAAGGGATCTTCTTAAAATCATTACGAATGACATCTTTCAGGCTGGCTTGATGAAGACCGGCGGCTGGATGATACATCGCAATGCAGATGAGGCTCCCTTTTTTGCGTGCGCGACCATGAATAGAGCTAATCTTCTCATTGCCAAAGAACTTAGCCATAGAGAAGCGACCCAGCGTCACAATGACACGTGGCTGCATAGCGGCGATCTGGCGATCAAGGTATTCGCTACAGGCCTGAATCTCCTCGGGCTCAGGATCGCGGTTGTTAGGGGGGCGGCATTTGACAACATTCGTGATAAAGACATCTTTGCGCTGTAGATTAATGCTTGCCAATAGCTCATCGAGGAACTGGCCAGCGGGACCAACGAATGGTCGGCCTTGTTTGTCTTCATGGAAGCCGGGACCTTCGCCAATAAACAGAATGCGAGCTTGAGGATTACCTTCACCTGGGACTGCGCGTGTGCGTCCATTACAGAGCTTACATTTTGCGCAAGTCGAGACCTCTACTGCAACTTCTTGCAGAATCTCCTCCGACGACATAGCATCTTTACCCCTTTGCGACAAAGTACAAATTGCAAATTGCGAATGACAAATTGCGAGTGACAAATTGCAAATGACAAATTGCTTCTCTTTTAGAAGAACATGCCTTGTTGAGGGAATGCCTCTGCGGTTTAAGCCAGATCAGGCGACCACTAGGGGTCGCCCGATCAAAAAGGTCTATGTTGTAACCATCCTGGCCTCTTTCATTGCTGATCAAGGCAGAAAGGTCAGTGTGAGCTACCAGCGGCGCTCGGGTGGACGCTGACCAAAGCCCCCTTCACGACGGGGACCCGGGCCACCCTGTCCCTGACGATTGGGAGGGCCCATAGGGCGGCGCTGGCCGAAGCCACCACCACTACTATTATTGCGGTCGCCATAGCCACTGTTGCGGTCGCGATCGCCATAGCCGCCACGGTCGCGTCCGCCGCCTGCGTTATAGCCGCCGCGATCACCACCATAGCCAGGGCCTCCTGAGCGTTGTCCACCATTATCGCGGTCGCGATTCATGCCATAGCCACCGGGGCCGCCGCGATTGGGGCCGCCACGATTGGGGCCACCGCGACTGGGTCCACGGTCCTGATCCATCTCAGCCTGAGAGGGCATCTCACCGCTGAGAGCAGCGCGGCGTGACAGATTGACACGGCCCTGACCATCGACCTCGATCACCATTACAGTAATCTCATCGCCAATCGAGACCACATCCTCTGGACGCATCACCTGGTAATCGGCCAGCTGTGATGTCCGGACCAGCCCCTCCTTACCAGGAAGAATCTCAACAAAGCAGCCAAAGTCTACAATACGGCGGACGGTACCCGTATAGATGTGCCCAACCTCAACCTCTTCGGTAAGAGCGCGAACTGCATCGAAGGCACGCTGCATAGATTCGCCAGAGACCGCTGAGATATTCACTGAGCCATCATCCTCGATATCCAGCTTGGCACCGCTCTCTTCCTGGATCTTGCGGATAGTCTTACCGCCCGGTCCGATGACAGCACCAATCTTATCTGGATTAATCTTCAGTGTCTGAATGCGAGGAGCAAAGGCCGAGAGCTCTTCACGGGGAGCATCGATGGTATCGAGCATCTTCTCCATGATAAACATGCGACCCTCACGAGCCTGTTCGAGGGCCTTGCTCATAATCTCGTACGTGATACCCTTCACTTTAATATCCATCTGGAGGGCAGTCACGCCATCGGCAGTACCAGCAACCTTGAAGTCCATATCGCCCAGGGCATCTTCGATCCCCTGGATATCGCTAAGAACGGCCCATTTGCCAGCGCGCTCACCTTCGCCAGTGATTAAGCCCATTGCCACACCAGCGACCGGCGCATGAATTGGTACACCAGCATCCATCAGGGCCAGCGTTGTGCCACAGACCGAGCCCATCGAAGTCGAACCATTGGAAGAAAGAATATCCGAAACGGCTCGAATCGTATAGGGGAAATCGGACTGCGAAGGGATCACAGCAGCGATTGCGCGTTCAGCGAGTGCGCCATGACCGATCTCGCGGCGGCCAGGTCCGCGCAGAGGTTTGCTCTCACCAGTGGAATAAGGGGGGAAATTATAGTGGTGCATAAAGCGCTTCTTCTCGCCTACACCCAGCCCATCGAGAATCTGCTCATCGCCAGGCGAGCCCAGCGTCACAACGCTGAGAACCTGCGTTTGACCACGGGTAAAGATCGCCGAGCCATGTGTACGAGGTAGGAGACCAACCTCACAATTGATCGGGCGAATCGTCTTTAGATCGCGACCATCCGGGCGATTACCGTGATCCAGAATATTATTGCGAACATACGCCTTGAGAGCCTTCTCATAGAACGTAATGATCTCTTTTAAGCGCTCAGGATATTGAGCACCCAGCTCAGTAATCAGGTCATCCTGTACCAGACTGAGAGCAGCAGAGCGAGAGGCCTTATCGGTGCTATTGACCGCAGCCTCAAAGCGAGGGAGAACGAACTCATTGACCTTATTCTGGAGCTCCTCATCGGCAGGAGGTGGAGAGAAAGGGCGTTTAGCGCGGCCATTAGCGTGGGCCAGCTTCTCTTGTAGTTTAATAATATCCTGCAAAGCCTCATGCCCGACGCGAACCGCCTCCAGCATCAGCTCCTCAGGTAGCTCCTTTGCGCCTGCCTCAACCATCATCACGGCATCAGCGGTGCCAGCGATAGCGAGATCCAGACGGCTCTGCTCCATTTGTGACTCAAGAGGATTGATCACAAACTGATCATCGATATATCCAACGCGAACCGCCCCAACCGGACCCTGAAAAGGAATATCAGATACACTGAGGGCGGCGGAAGCTCCGACGATACCCAGAATATCATAATCATTTTCCTGATCAACCGAGAGGACCGTAATCACAATCTGGACATCGTTGCGGTAACCCTTGGGGAAGAGGGGACGAAGCGGACGATCGGCGAGGCGACAAGAGAGGATTGCGTGTTCAGTAGCGCGACCTTCGCGTTTGATAAACCCACCAGGAATCTTGCCAGCGGCGTACATGCGTTCTTCTACATCAACAGTAAGAGGGAAAAAGTCAATGCCTTCACGAGGCTCATCGCTACCAACCACAGTTGCTAGTAAAACGGTTTCTCCGTAGCGCACCAACACTGCGCCACTACTTTGTTCTGCTACCCGACCGGTCTCTATGCTCATAACCCGGCCGCCGATAACAGCTTCTTGACGGTGAATCATATTTCCTCCGATAATTGGCACCCTATTCGTAATTTGTTCTGTCTGCCTGATCTCTATCTACCCATGCTTGAGGAGTCATGAACTGCTCAGCGTACGTTCGCAAACACATTGGGTGCAACCACTCTTACAAATGTACTCTCTAACATACGTATTGTACAACCGTATTGCTCTTTACTGCGGAACCCTGGCTGTGTGTTGATGGCTTACCTTGTTTCTGGCGAATGGGGGTCTGTTTATTTCTTCGTCTACGTCGTTTCTTTTCGTCGCGTCACGCTTTAACAAATGCATTTGCTTGGGTAAGTGGAGAAAGATGGAGCAGCGGTCGGGCATAACGAACGTATACAGCGCGTGCGCCATGCCGCGCCGACCGCATCCACAGCAACCCCTGGACTATGCGCGAGGTCCCAGCTTTGCCCGCAGGCCAAGCTTGGCAACGAGGGCGCGATAGCGATCTGGGCTTTTTTTACTCAGATATGCAAGCAGACGTCGGCGTTGCCCGACTAACATCATCAGGCCCCGACGTGAGTGGAGGTCATGCTTATGAATCTTCAGGTGCTCTGTTAGCTGATTGATACGAGTGGTCAAGATCGAGACCTGGACCTCAGGGGAGCCAGTATCTGTTTCGTGGATCTGAGCATTCGTAATTACTTCAGTTTTTGCTTCAACAGTCAATGCCACGCTTTTAAATCACCTCCAGTGTACTAAGGTGGGAAATGAAAAAGATCCTTTGGAGCATTTAGAAGTGGCGATTGAGGCCCTTTAACATTCTAATCTCTGCTGTCCGTAGACCAGCACCACTTCTGCCGCTGAATCAAAAGCCGTATGGCAGAGAGGAAATGTTCTCTAAACGCAAGGAAGTATTACTCGTTCGCATTATAACATGGATAGCTCAGGGGCGCAATGGAACTTCTGTCTCCAGAAGAGTGGCCCTGGATCCGACCAGTGAGAAGGCGAACCAGATGGAGAAGAGGGCACCCCGAGGGGTACCCTTCTCTTTAATCCAGAGGGGGGATTGTTACTTAACGGTAACTTTCGCACCAACCTCGGCCAGTTTAGCAGCGATCTTGTCGGCCTCTTCCTTCGAGACACCCTCTTTAACAGCCTTAGGGGCCTCGTCAACAACAGCCTTTGCCTCTTTCAGGCCCAGGCCGGTCAGCTCGCGGACGACTTTGATGACGTTGATCTTGTTCGCACCGACCTCGGTCAGGATGGCGTCGAACTCAGTCTGCTCTTCAACTGGAGCAGCAGGAGCAGCCTCAGCAGCAGCGGCAGCAGGAGCAGCAGCAGCAGAGACGGGAGCAGCGCTTACGCCCCATTTCTCCTGCAAGGTCTTGGTGAGCTCAACGAGCTCAAGAACGTTCAACTTTTCAATCTCAGCAATGATGGTATCTAAAGCCATGGTCGTATCCTCCTAATATTATTCGGCAGATGTGCCGCCGTTCAGTTGTTCTGCACGGGCCTGGAAAATGTAACAAAGATCACGTAAGGGAGCGGTCAAGAGACCGTAAGTGCTGGCCAGAGGACCCTGAACGGTGCCCACGACTTGAGCGCGTGCATTGTTTTTTCCGCCAGGGAGCTTGCCAATTTTCTCGAGTTGATCGGCGGTTAAGGCGCGACCACCCAGGATGCCGGACTTCAAGACAGCGATTTTGGAACCGCTGACAAAGTCCACGACCGCCTTAGCAGCGGCCACCTCATCATCATAGCCGAACGCAACAGTCGTCTGACCCTGGAGAATTTTGGTATCCAGTTCATTCATATTATTGCGCTCTGAGGCGATGCGTAGGAGAGTGTTTTTTGCGACCTGGAGTTCGATCTTTGAGGCACGCATTTTGGCGCGTAACTCGCTCATATCTTTAACAGTCATGCCCTGTGTCTGCACCAGAATTGCGATCTGGGCGCGACCGAGCTTCTCTGTCAACTCCTCGATCTTTTCTGACTTTGCTTGTGTTGGCATAGGTTTGCTCTTCCTCCTTCCCCGAAGAATCGCGGCTCATAAAAAAAAGCCTTCAGATCATCCGAAGGCGAGAGAGAGGTCTATTCCATGAGGACAGGGAAACGCAAGCACAGAGGCACAGCATAACCTGCTAGAATAGTCATCCCCTCGGCAAGCCGATCTGGCAAACAGCCTCTCGCTTAGATGCCTTGCGGCATACTTGCTGTCTTCGGTCGATGGTGTGAGATATATTCAATTGGACATGTAGACCGGGGTCCACACAGCAATGAAATAGCATTGTAAAAAGTCGCCACGTTTAGTGGACAACCTCAGGGAGTATAGCAGATCTGTCCGCTCTTGTAAAGAGGGAGAGCCGGGGAAAAGTACGCTTCTTGTTTTGCAACGTCATCCTTTTCCATTTTCCAGTGAGCTATGGAGGGGCTCACAGAGCGGAGTGAGAGCAGAGGAAAGAGGCAAGCGACTTTCCCTACTTTACATTGTATGATGTGTGTTTTTATGTGGAAGATAGCAAAAGCAGTAGGGAAGGTAGCTTGTCTCCTTCCAGATTGTGAAGCTCGACAATGCCAGCCCCACCATAACATCATTTCCCTATTAAGCCATGGAGGGGCTCACAGAGCGGAGTGGGACCAGAGGAAAGAGACAAGCGGCTTTCCCTACTTGACATTGATTTATGTTTAAAATAGAGCAAGAAATGATAAGACAAGTAGGGCAGGTCGCTTGTCTCCTGCCTAATTGTGAAGCTCCGCTGTGTGAGCCCCTCCATAGCATCCTGTCCCATGTTCCGTTTCCCATTGAGCTATGGAGGGGTGACCAGAGCGGAATAGAGAACAGAATAACATGAGGCGAGCATGTTGCATATTACGCAACATACTCGCCTCATAATGATTGTCTGTGGTAATGACAGGTTACGGCTTCAGGGCCATAGCGCTAGTGACATCCAGGCGAATGCTGGGAGACATGGTGGAAGAGAGCACCACACTCTTAACATACGTTCCTTTAGCGCCGCTGGGGCGAGCGCGCAGGACAGAGTCCACCACCGAAGTGATATTCGCCAGCAATGCATCCTCACTGAACGACATCTTGCCAGCAGGGATATGGAGAAGAGCAGTCTTATCGACTTTAAACTCAACGCGGCCAGCCTTGACATCGCGGATCGTTTTGGCCAGATCCATCGTAATCGTACCGGCTTTTGGGCTAGGCATCAGGCCTCGGGGTCCCAATTTTTTACCGAGGCGACCAACTTTACCCATGACATCGGGAGTCGCGATAGCGACATCAAAACCGAGCCAATCGGCTTCAATCTGCTTAATGATATCATCGAGGCCAACGAAATCGGCACCAGCCGCCTCGGCCTCAGCAGCCTTTTCGCCCTGAGCGAAGACCAACACTTTGACCTCTTTACCGGTACCAGCGGGCAGCATAGCGACACCGCGGACCATCTGGTCAGCATGGCGTGGATCGACACCAAGCTTCATGTGGATCTCGATCGTCGAATCGAACTTCGTAAAGCTCATTTTTTTGAGGAGTGAGATGGCCTCAGCAGGCTCATACAACTTCTCTGGATCGACCAGCTTAGCGGCCTCCAGATATTTTTTACCGTGAATTTTAGTTGCCATGGTCTTTGTTGCCCTCCTTGTGGCAATAACCGCAGTGACTTTCGGGCAAGCCCTATTCGATAGTAATACCCATGCTACGAGCGGTACCGGCGATTGTGCGCTCAGCGCCTTCGATATCGATAGCATTGAGGTCTTTAAACTTCAGCTCAGCGATCTCACGTAATTTTGCCTGAGAGATCGAGCCCACCTTGTTCTTATTCGGGGTAGCAGAGCCCTTCTGCCCACCGATAGCGGCTTTCAGCAGATCGGGAACGGGTGGAGTTTTGGTAACGAACGTGAAAGAACGGTCTTCAAAAATGGTGATCTCGGCAGGGATAACCATACCAACCTGTTCGGCGGTACGAGCGTTATATTCCTTACAGAACATCATCAGGTTGATGCCGTGGGGTCCAAGCGCAGTACCGATTGGGGGTGCTGGCGTGGCTTTACCGGCAGAAATTTGCAGCTTTACAACTGCTTTAATACGCTTTGCCATAACTTAACTCCTCAACTGGAAAGGTGATACCTTAGATCTTCTCCACCTGGAGGAAATCCAGGACCACCGGGGTCTCGCGACCGAAAAATGAGACAAGCACAGTCACTTTATTACGATCCATATTAATATCGTTAACCGTGCCAATAAATTCGGTGAACGGGCCATCGATCACACGAACACTCTGGCCTTTAGAGAAATTGACCTTCGCCTTTGGCTTCTCAGTCTCCTGAGTCACCTGTTTAAGGATGGTGTGCACTTCATGTTCTTGGAGGGGAACGGGTTTTGTTCCCGAGCCCACAAAGCTGGTCACCCCAGGTGTGTTACGTACGACATACCAGGCTTCATCACTCATAATCATCTCCACCAGCACATAACCGGGGAAGACTTTGCGTTGAACTGTGCGCCGCTGTCCCTGTTTAATCTCGACTTCTTCTTCCATGGGCACGATCACCCGGAAGATTTTGTTTCGCATATCCATGGAAGCGATGCGAGCTTCGAGATGGCTTCTCACCTTATTCTCATAGCCTGAATATGTATGGATGGCATACCAGGCACGCTTCTCTTCTGGCTGTTCTTTTTCGCTGGTACGTTCTGTAACCACAGCAAATCCCTTCTTGCTATCCCGATGACGAAGCTACTTACCGCCAGTAATAAGAAGGAAGAGACGAAACAGCCCAAGGTCCAGCAGGGCCAATATCCCGCCAATTACAACGGAGATAGCAACGACTGCCACCGTCATGTTTCTGGCTTGTAAGAAGGTCGGCCAAGTCACCTTATGACGGAGCTCATAATAAGCGTCAATTAGAAAGCGACCGAATTTGTTATTGCGCAGAGGAGCAAGAATGGACGACTGGGTTTTCTTTCCATCGCGACGGACGGTAGCCTTCTTGTCTTGATTTGTAGACACGCGACTATCCTCTTTTGCCGAAGCCTTGACGCTTTTCATAACCTGTGCTTCACCGGAAGGAAGCTCGGTAACCTGACTTCGACCTGTAACTTTTTTCTTCTCGGTCATATTCTTTGCCACGTTAAACCTTTCTGATCAGCAGCGATCGGACCCTAGCTCAACGCACTAGCGGATACGCTATGCTACTTCTTACTTGGTCTCACGATGAGGCGCAGGTACCTGACAGGTGTTGCAATACTTTCTCAACTCGAGGCGCTCGGGATTGTTTTTCTTGTTCTTGGAGGTGGTGTAATTGCGGCTTTTGCAGGTTGTGCAAGCCAATGTCACCACAATGCGATTCTCTTTGCTTTTGCTAGCCATAATTTTCTCCGTTTACATGTTTGGCGTTTGGCTTGCTGCTTATTCAGGTTATGATTTTAGGAATGGACACCGCTGATAACACAGTGGGCGCAATGCAATTGCTTGCGCCCACGAACATGTCTAAACCTTAGTTAATGACCTGTGTGCAGATGCCAGCGCCAACGGTACGTCCACCTTCGCGAATGGCGAACTTTACGCCCTCTTCCATCGCAACCGGCTGGATCAACTCGACTGTCATCTCGATGTTATCGCCAGGCATAACCATCTCAACCCCTTCAGGCAGCTTGATCGAACCAGTCACGTCCGTGGTACGAACGTAGAACTGAGGGCGATAGCCGTTGAAGAATGGGGTGTGGCGGCCGCCCTCTTCTTTCGAGAGGACATACACCTGGGCTTTGAAGTTTTTGTGGGGTTTGATCGAGCCCGGCTTTGCCAGGACCTGACCACGCTCGATATCCGTACGCTCAACACCACGCAGCAGACAGCCAACGTTGTCGCCAGCCATACCCTGATCCAGGGTCTTCTGGAACATTTCAACGCCGGTGACGACGACGGTGCGGACATCCTCGCGCATGCCGATGATCTCGATGTTCTCGCCAACCTTCACAATACCGCGCTCGATACGTCCGGTGGCCACGGTACCGCGACCTTTGATACCGAAGACGTCTTCAACGGGCATCAAGAAAGGCTGATCGGTGGCACGTGGGGGATCAGGAATGTAGCTATCGACGGCATCCATCAACTCCCAGATGCACTTGGCACCAGGATCGTTGCGGGAGAGATCGCCTTTGCTTTCCAGAGCACCCAGAGCGGAGCCACGGATGACGGGAACGTCATCGCCAGGGAAGCGATACTTGGAGAGCAGCTCACGGACTTCCAGCTCGACCAGTTCCAGCAGCTCTTCGTCTTCCATCATATCAACTTTATTCAAGAAGACCACCATCGCTGGGACTTCTACCTGCTCGGCAAGCAGAACGTGCTCGCGGGTCTGAGGCATAGGGCCATCAGGGGCGCTCACGACCAGGATCGCGCCGTCCATCTGGGCTGCGCCGGTGATCATGTTCTTAATATAGTCAGCGTGGCCTGGGCAGTCGACGTGTGCATAGTGACGCTTCTCGGTCTCATACTCGAGGTGAGCGATAGCGATAGTGATACCGCGCTCGCGCTCTTCGGGAGCTTTGTCGATCTGGTCAAATGCAGTGTAATTGGCAAGCTTGGCTGCAGCCAGCACCTTCGTGATAGCAGCAGTCAGGGTCGTCTTACCATGGTCAATGTGGCCAATCGTTCCTACGTTCACGTGTGGCTTTGTCCGCTCGAACTTTTTCTTAGCCATTTCCTACTGTGGCTCCTTCTGCAATCCTGCTTACGATCAGATAGCAATGGGTATAGACATGCAGCAGCCGCCCCCTGTGTCTGATCGTCTCAACAAAGAAAAAACCTACCTCATGCATTAAAATGTATGGGGAGGTGACGATCATTCAGAAGACGGCAGCAAAAAGATTCTTATACTCTTCGCGGAATTCCTTGCCGATGGGGGAAGGTCTCAAGTGAAGGTACTCAGACCCTGATCTCATCCAAGAAACCACGGGAGCCCGTGATGGGATTTGAACCCATGACCTCATTCTTACCAAGAATGTGCGCTACCCCTGCGCCACACGGGCAATCTTTAACCCACACTACTGTGTGGTGGGTGGGCAGTGGAGGATTCGAACCTCCGAAGCTCTCGCAACTGATTTACAGTCAGTCCCATTTGGCCACTTTGGTAACTGCCCACGTTGTTGATGCATGCCAGTTTGTTCTGACCGATCGACGTGGTTATTATATGTTAACCCCAAATAATTGTCAAGCGTTTTTAAACGAGATTTTTTCGACTCTGCAAAATCCAAATTTTGCTCTCAATTTTGCTCTCAATCGCCTCTCAATAGCAGGATTGGCTCGCTCTAGAGATAAAAATGGTTATCAAAAGCATTGCGTCCTGCTTAAATTGCTGGTATAATCTCCATCGTTGGAGAAATTCATAATCCTCATGCGGGTTTTTTTCCGCTACCCATGTGGAAGTTTACAGTCTGGATTTTAGGAATTAAGAGGTAGCTTTTATGGCGACGAATTGTGACTTCAGCCGTTCTTCCTTGCTGAACGAGCATTACCAGCGTGAAATGGAACTCATTGCGGTTGCCCTTCAAGAAGAGAGCCAGGACGAACGTGAAGAGCGTCTCAGTCTCGTTGCACAAGCCTGGTCTCTGACAACTGCCTGCTTCCAATCTCAGGTTGAGACCAGCGAAGTGCCTGCTTTGACGTCCGTTGCGTATGCGCGTCCGTAGTACGCTACTAGTAGATCTGTAAAAAAACCATGCCTCATCCACCTGAACTTGCACCGGATGCTCTCACTTATCAAACACCTGTGCAGTTTGGCATGGTGTATTGGGTGAATTTCGGGTATCCCTCTCTTCCTCCAGGTATCGAAGAGAAGCGCATCCTCGATTGGCATCCGGCACTTGTTGTTTCGGGGGAGCCTTTCTGTCGCCATGCGGGGGCAGTGAATGTGGTGGCTCTCACGTCATATCGTGGCAAACTTCGTCCCTATCACCATCTTTTGCTCAAACGGGATTATCCGTTACTTGATACGGATAGTCTGGTGAAGACAGAGTTGATGTATCCTATCTTGCGCAGTCTCCTGGCCGATCAATATGCCATCTGCCGCTTGAATGATGCTGATCTGCGATCGATTATAGGGAAGGTTGCTAATAGTCTGGCAATTACGATGTTCTATTCTCTCCATTAGTGAGGCCATTTTATGCCAGGTGATCTCTCTCAGCTTCGCTTACTTCCTTCAATGACTCAACTCCTGCAATCCTCTAGCGCTCAACAACTCTCTGCTCGCTTCTCTCATGCTTTGACGGTACGTGCTTTACGCACAACTCTAGAGCAGGCTCGTGAAGAGATTCAAGCCGGAGCGATCTGTCCCTCTATCGATGAGCTGTTGACAGATGCTCAGCTTTCTCTTGAGCGTGAGCAGCTTTCCCATCTTCGCCCACTGATTAATGCGACTGGTGTCATCATTAATACCAATCTTGGTCGAGCTCCCTTGAGCTCGGATGCTCTTCATGCTATCCAGCAGGTTGCATCAGGCTATAGCAATCTGGAGTATGAGCTGGAGGCTGGCGAGCGCGGGTCCCGTCATGTCCATGTGCAGGCTCTACTGCGTGAGCTGACGGGTGCTGAGGCTGCGCTGGTAACGAATAATAATGCAGCTGCTGTGCTATTGGGCCTGAGCGCTCTGGCTTCTGGACGTGAGGTGGTTATCTCACGCGGGCAACTGGTTGAGATTGGCGGAGGCTTCCGCGTTCCTGATGTGATGCGCCAGAGTGGTTGCCAGCTTGTTGAGGTAGGAACGACGAATCGCACACGCATCTCCGATTATGAGCAGGCGTTTACCGAACGAACGGCTCTCTTCTTATCAGTTCACCCCAGCAATTTTCTGATCAGTGGCTTTACTGAGTCAACATCTATTTATGCGCTCTCTGAACTTGCACATAAGCGGGGTCTGCTGGTAATGGATGATCTTGGAAGTGGGTGTCTGCTGGATTGTGAGAAGTATGGTCTGATGCACGAGCCAACTCCTCAGGAGAGTCTGGCACAGGGGGCTGATCTGGTCTGTTTCTCTGGCGATAAGCTCCTGGGGGGTCCGCAGGCTGGTATTCTCGTGGGAAAGGCTGATGTGATTGCGCGGCTGGCTAAACATCCCTTGATGCGGGCTGTGCGTATCGATAAGATGACGCTGGCTGCGCTGGAGATGACCTTGCGGCATTATCAAAGAGGACAGGTCGAGACGCATATTCCCATCTGGCGTATGATTGCAGCTCAGCCCGAACAGATTGCTGTTCGGGCCAGCCAATGGATGGAGCGCTTGCGCGCTGAAGGAATAACCGCTCGCGTGCAACAGGGCGAATCAACGATTGGCGGCGGATCGCTCCCTGGTGAGACTCTGCCAACCAGCCTCCTGGCCCTGGACGCTGCGAACTTACCGGTCTCATTAAATGAGATCTCTGCCCGACTGCGCCGGAGAGCTACGCCCATCATTGCTCGCATCCTGCGCGACACACTCTTGCTTGATCCCAGAACAGTCTTTGAGGAGCATGACACCACAGTAGTGCAAGGATTATCGGAGAGCCTTTCACATTAACCCCTCTATATCTGGCCCTGCCTTCTTACGAACTACCACTTATTGCATCCCAAAAGCGATTTATCGCAAAACCGGGGAGGGCCCATCATTCATGATGGCCGTTGTGGCCCATTCCACCTAATTTGCCCCTTCTGATCACCGTAAGGGATCTCAACGGTTATGGTCTCGCTCTTTATGCGCATGCCATTATGAAGGGCTTGGCGAATCACTCCGAAAAGGTCCGCGGCCATCATGAATGATGGGCCCTCCCCCCTCATGCAATAAATTGCCCTTTTTTACGAGCGATTTATCGCAAAAACACGTAGGGCCCATCGTTCATGATGGCCGTGGTGACCCGCTCCGCCTAAGTTGCCCCTTCTGATCACCTTTATGATCACCGTAAGGGATCTCAACGGTTATGGTCTCGCTCTTTATGCGCATGCCATTATGAAGGGCGTGGCGAATCACTCCGAAAAGGTCCGCGGCCATCATGAATGATGGGCCCTCCCCCCTCATGCAATAAATTGCCCTTTTTACGAGCGATTTTATCGCAAAACCGAGGAGAGCCCATCATTCATGATGGCCGTTGTGACCCATTCCACCCTGTTCCTCCTGTGACCTCCACGGAGCCATTTCCACCTAATTGCCCCTTTATGACCCCCTGATGCCTCTCAACGGCTCTGACCTCTAATTGCGTTCTTAAGTACGCACCAGCCATCATGAATGATGATCGTGTTAGCGTTCCTCTCCCTCATAGATGCGAACATAACTGCGATGCCGGCGTGGATCGATCAACTGCTCATCAACGGCTTTAATGATTGCACAGCCCTCTTCATCGAGATGGGCGCAGTCGGAATAGAAGCATTTTCCCAGATGTGGGCGAAACTCGACAAAGCAGGCTGCAAGCTCTTCAGGAGCAATATCCCAGGCGGCCAGAGCGCGAATACCGGCTGAATCGGCTAACCAACCACCGCCAGAGAGAGGGTAGAGCTGTGAGCCACGTGTCGTATGGCGACCTTTGCCAGTACTATCGCTCACCAGACCAGTCTGAATAGCCATGCCAGGCTCAATAGCATTGACCAGCGAAGACTTCCCCACGCCCGAAGGACCAGTGAAGAGAGTGGTATGATTTTTTAAAGACTCGCGTAGCTCATCAATACCCTGGTTCAACTGCGTACTGGTCCAGATGATCCGATAGCCAATGTTACTGTAGATAGCGGCCTCATCTTCTACGCGTTCGTCATGGGGGAGATCTGCCTTGTTAATACAGATTAGCGTAGACAATTGAGCTGATTCGCAGATGGCCAGATAGCGGTCCAGGAGGCCAAAGTGAGGATCGGGTTGAGCTGTAGCAAAGACCATTACCACCTGGTCCAGATTGGCGAGCAGTGTCTGTTTGATAACCTTCCTGGCATTAGAGCCAGCATCCTGTCGCGAGAGCTCACTCTGGCGTGGTAGGATCTCCTCAATGAGGCCTGTTGCATCATCTAAGCGGCGAATCTTGACGTAATCACCAACGGAGAGGCGAGTTGGAAGTGGATTCTCACTGCTATCACGCTTCTCGATCTTTTCTGCCCGTTGAGCTGTCGAGCCGATCATCCGAGGTGGAGTTGAGCGACCCTTAGCAGGGATCGATTTAGAAGATTTAGCCTGAGCAAAGGCTTTTTTCAGTTTTCCGCGTAAAGTACAGCGTAGAATGCCATCATCGGTATGCACATCATAGATGCCATGTGCGCCATTGAGGACCATCCCTGTCAGGATGGCAGGCTGGGCCGGGTCATTAATCAAGCGTTTTCCCTCCACAGAGAATAAAAAAACACGGTATGAACAATCAGAATGTGAGCTGTCTACCGTGAGGGGAGGGTGATGGGTTCGCGAATCAATGCAGGTCTGGCCAGTGGATCGGTTTATAAAGAGCGCGGACCTGGCTAGAAAGCGTTCGCCCTTGACCCTCAAACAAGGCAGACAAGGTGCATGCAGGCACAGTGGATGAAGAAGTTCTTTTGCCCATAAGACTGCACCTCCTTCACTGGACAAGCCAGAATTTGAATAAACAGTATCCTGGTGAGAGCATACAAGAAGACACCCATCTTTGTCAATGAGCCATGAGAGGGCCTGGGGGAGTTTAAAGGGTCATATGATTTCTGATCATAAACGTCTTGACAAAAGATAAATATTGTTGTATTCTAGGAAACGTTGACGCGGGGTGGAGCAGTGGTTAGCTCGTTGGGCTCATAACCCAAAGGCCGGAGGTTCGAATCCTTCCCCCGCTACCAGGTATCTTTACTGATACCTTTGCTTCTAGCAATTCTTGACGCGGGATAGAGCAGTGGTTAGCTCGTCGGGCTCATAACCCGGAGGTCGCAGGTTCGAATCCTGTTCCCGCTACCAGGTGTCTTCATTGATACCTTGCCTTTAGCACCCCTTGACGCGGGATAGAGCAGTGGTTAGCTCGTCGGGCTCATAACCCGGAGGTCGCAGGTTCGAATCCTGTTCCCGCTACCAGATACAGTCCCTCCTACTTAAGTGTGGGAGGGACTTTTTGATCTCCTCAAAAGACCTTTACAGGCGCTTCAAACCCCTCATATTAGCTAAAAAGATCTTGAGCAGTCTATCCTTCTTCTGTGAGATAGGCATCGGCCTCAATCTCAATTAACCATTCGGGGTCAGCAAAGCGCGAGACTTGCATCACTGTTGTCACTGGCAGAACCTCGCCAAAGAACTTGCCATGAATCAATCCGACGGGCCCCCAATCTTCAATATTAGTTAAGAGGATACGTGTCCGTACCACTGTATCAAGCGATGCTCCCAACTCTGCAAGCGAATTGCGAATAATCTCCAGACAGCGCTCTGCCTGGGCTGCTGCATTGCCGATTCCAACAATCTGACCATCGACGCCAATCGGTGCAGTTCCTCCAACGACAACGAGCGGTCCCACACGGACTGCCCTGGTAACCCCCAGAATCGGTTCGTAAGGTGATCCTGAAGAGATATGGCGGCGTACATGTTCTGGCATAACATCTCCTTCTGCTTAAGTGACTCTGGTCCACTGTACAAATATTTTTATAGCCATGTCAAGGCAGAACAGCTTTCTGAATAATTGTGAGTGGAAGTAATCAAGATATCATCACTTGATGATATTTATGATATTTTAATAATAATAGCTTTATTTTAGATGGAAACGTCTGT
The DNA here is from genome assembly GCF_003967535.1 of Tengunoibacter tsumagoiensis. Classification (GTDB taxonomy): domain Bacteria; phylum Chloroflexota; class Ktedonobacteria; order Ktedonobacterales; family Ktedonobacteraceae; genus Tengunoibacter; species Tengunoibacter tsumagoiensis. Next base: position 975,381 of record NZ_BIFR01000001.1, read on the forward strand.
ATAATACAAAGCAAGGTTATGCATCACAACCTTCTGAGGCTAGAGGATAAAGCAGGGTTTTCTAGCCTCATATTTCTTTGTACCAATCGGTGGTATCGGTCAGGTCCATGGCCCCTAAAATCTGGTGAACCTTTGCTTCGTTCGCTCATGGAGTTACCAGCGGGCTTCACTTCGGCGGAGCAGTCCTTGAGTAAAATTTGATAAGGGGGCAGAAAAATCCCTGAAAGGTATTGCAAAGATTGGCTGTCTATGGTATTATGTGTCCCGTGAGTGAGAGGACCTTCCCCTGAGGAGAGGTCGGATCGCTCAGTGCAGATGGCGGTATAGCTCAGTCGGTAGAGCAAGGGACTCATAAGCCCTGTGTCGCAGGTTCGATTCCTGCTGCCGCTACCAATAACCCTCGGTTCGCTTTTCAGGCGGGCCGGGGGCTTTTTTTGTTGCCCCTCTTGATTGCAACTTCACAATGGCACATGCATACTCTGCGATCAATTCTGTCAGTCTCATATTCACGAAGTGATGCCAAAATGTGATCAATATTTTGCAAAATAAGTATTAGACATATCAACTTATGGCAAGTATACTGCTTATGCAGACAGAATTGCCTGTGTTATTATTCTATCGCCGTTAGGGGGCAAGGATGACGAAAGCTATTTATTCTTCGTTATCAGATGTTGACACTTCTCTCGTTCCCTCCGCTCGCCCAAACGTGTGGAGCCTCTTTCTTGTCTGGTCTCGGATCGGACTACAATCGTTCGGGGGTGGGTCTGCGACGATTCTTCTGATCAGGCGCGAGTTTATTGAGCGTTATAAGTGGCTTACCGAAGAGGAGTATAGTCTCTATTGGAGCCTGTGCCAGCTCTCGCCTGGTATTATTCTGGTCGCCATGACCATTCTTATTGGACGGAAGTTACGTGGATGGTCCGGTATTCTGATCTCACTTGCAGGATTATTATTGCCAAGCTCAATCGTGACCTGTCTGTTCAGTGCAGGCTTTGAATTGATCCAGATGCTCTCACCTGTCCAGGCTATGTTGCGCGGCCTGCTCCCTGCGACAGCCGGACTGATGTTGACTATCTCTCTGCAATTTGCGCTCCCTTCACTTAAGCAGGCGTGGAAGAGTGGACAACAGGTTCTACGGTTAGCCGAATGTATGGTCATCATATCTGGAAGCGTCTTAGCAGTAACATACTGGCATGTGGAGATCATCAATGTTGTGCTGGGCGCTATCGTCATCAGCCTGGGTATCTTCTATCCTTGGCAGAGGCGTCTGGAGGGACTGGGAACGCGGGGTGAGGCATGAAGCTGTTCTTTTACTTTCTCCTATTCTTAAAGGCATCGGCCTTCTCCTTTGGCGGAATGAGTAATCTGGCAAGTTTGCAACGTGACCTGCCACCTTTGCATTGGGCACAGACCAGCGACTTTGGGAAAGCCGTGGCGATTGGGCAGACTAGCCCCGGGCCCAATGGGTTATGGGCTGTGAGCCTGGGCTATTTGACGTACAGCATACCGGGCGCAGCGCTGGCACTGCTGGCTGTGACTACGCCACCCTTTCTCATTCTGCCGCTTCAGGCATTCTACTATCGGCTGCAAGATCAGCCCTGGGTTGAGGCCCTGCTACGAAGCCTGGCCCTGGTCTCAGTTGGATTGCTGCTCAGCTCGGCCTGGGCCATCCTGGCAAGTACACTGCAAGATCCCTGGAGCATACCGATCTGCCTGATCGCCTGTGGATTGTGTGTAAGTAAACGTCTTGGCGCACTCTGGTTGATCCTTCTGGCGGCAGGTGCGGGCCTGCTGCTCTATGGTCTGCATTAAAGACTCTCGATATTAAACAACAAAGGATGATATGAATGAAGCAAGTAACGTTTCCACAGACAATGTTTGAGAAGATCTGGAATGCGCATGTTGTACGCAAGATAGAGGGGCAGGGAGCTCTGCTCTATATTGATCGTCATCTGATCCATGAGGTCACCTCTCCCCAACCGTTTGCAGCCCTGCGTGAGGCTGGACGCAAGGTTCATCGACCAGAACTAACCTTTGGCATGGTTGACCATAGCATTCCAACGACCCCGATCCGCGCCTATGGTCGCCGCAGCCTGATCCCCATTCCCGATAAGCAGGCGGAGGTACAGGTAGGCGTCATGGATCGGAACTCGCGTGCCGCTGGTATCCAGTTCTTCTCTGTAGATGATCCGCGCAATGGTATCGTCCATGTGGTTGCACCTGAGCAGGGCCTGACCTTGCCAGGAACGATCATTGTCTGTGGTGATAGCCATACCTCGACGTTAGGAGCCTTTGGTCTGCTTGCTTTTGGCATTGGGACGAGCGAGGTCGAGCATGTGCTGGCGAGCCAGTGCCTCTGGCAGGTTAAACCGAAGACAATGGAGGTGCGCATTGAGGGGGAGCTGCCATCTGGTTGTACTGCAAAGGACCTTGCTCTATTTATTATGGGTCAGATCGGTGCGGCAGGCGGCACGGGACATTGCATCGAGTTTACTGGTCCTGTGATCCGCTCACTTTCGATGGAAAGTCGTTTGACTGTGTGCAATATGGCGATTGAGGCCGGAGCGAGAGCTGGAATGATTGCTCCAGATGAGACAACCTTTGCCTACCTGCAAGGACGTCCTTTTGCGCCCAGAGGAGAGATGTGGGAGCGTGCGGTCGCGAGCTGGTCTGAACTGGCTTCCGATGAAGGGGCCAGCTATGATCATGTTGTGGTTTTGCATGCGGATGAGCTATCGCCTCAAGTAACGTGGGGAACGTCACCGATGATGGTTGCACCAGTCACAGGCCGCGTGCCAGAACCAGAGAACTTCGGTGATGAGGCAACGGCCCGCCGAGCTCTAACCTATATGGGTCTGGAGCCAGGCACGCCCATACAGGAGATCCACCTGGACCGTGTCTTCATTGGTAGTTGTACGAATAGCCGCATCGAGGATCTACGAATAGCAGCCTCTATTGTTAGAGGTAAGCGAGTAGCGGCAGGATTACGAGCCATTGTAGTCCCTGGAAGTGGTCTGGTTAAACAGCAGGCTGAAGAAGAGGGCCTGGCCCAGATCTTTGAGGATGCAGGCTTTGAGTGGCGTGAGCCGGGCTGTAGTATGTGTGTGGGTATGAATGGGGATCGACTGACCGAAGGCGAGCGCTGTGCGAGTACCTCGAATCGCAACTTCGAAGGACGTCAGGGAACAGGTGGTCGCACGCATCTTGTCAGTCCGGCAATGGCCGCCGCCGCCGCTATTGCTGGTCACTTTGTCGATATCCGCAATTGGCAATAAGAAAGGGAAGCACAGGTATGCAGGCATTCACACAACATCATGGGATCGTTATGCCATTGAACCGGGATAACGTTGACACCGACGCAATCATTCCAGCATCCTATCTAAAATCTGTTAGCAGGACAGGCTATGCGGAAGGGCTCTTCTCCTACTGGCGCTATCGCAGTGGTTCCAGAGAGCCTGATCCCAATTTTGAGCTGAACATGCCCCGCTATGGTGAAGCAACGATCCTGCTAGCTCGCACAAATTTTGGTTGTGGTTCCTCGCGTGAGCATGCACCATGGGCTCTGTATGAATATGGTTTCAGGACAGTTATTGCAGCGAGCTTCGCCGATATTTTTTATAATAACTGTTTTAACGTGGGCGTACTCCCGATACGCCTGCCAGAAAAGAGTATTCAGACGCTCTTTGAAGAGATTGAGGCTACACCAGGCTATGCTCTATTCGTAGACCTGGAGGCTCAGAGTGTGCTTGCCCCTAACGGGCATACCTATTCTTTTGACATTGACCCTTTTCGCAAGAGTATACTATTACAAGGGCTTGACCCGGTAGCACGTACATTGCAATTTAAAGATGAGATAACTGCCTTTGAGGTGCAGCGGCAGACAATTGCACCCTGGTATGACGTCGTGTAAAGCCCTTATTAGCAGACATGGAGGACATTTATGAGTGGTATCAAGATTACATGGCTGGGACATGCAACGTTCCAGATCACAACTCCACAAGGAACATCTATTCTGCTCGATCCCTGGTTAACGGGTAACCCTTCTAGTCCGATACAAGTTGAGCAGCTAGAGCAGGTTGACCTGTTGCTAATCACGCATGGACATGCTGATCATGTTACTGATGCAGCGGCTGTGGCAAAGAAACATAACCCCACAGTTGTTGCGATAGCTGAACTGATACACTGGCTCGGCACGCAGGGAATTGCGAACGAAAAGCTCATAGATATGAACATTGGTGGCTCATTTACATTTAAAGACGTTACCATTAGCCTGACGCAAGCGCATCATTCATCAGCCGTTACTGTTGGTGAGCAGGTGATCTACACAGGTGAGCCAGTGGGCTTTGTGCTGCGTATAGAGAATGGACCCACCCTCTATTTTGCCGGTGATACCGATGTCTTTGGTGATATGGCCTTGATCCGCGAGCTTTATGCACCTGATATTGCCCTGTTACCCATTGGGGATCATTACACCATGGGAACAAGAGGTGCAGCTCTGGCAACGAAGCTCCTGGGTGTCAAACGTGTCATCCCTATGCATTATGCGACTTTCCCATTATTCATTGGCACCCCCCAGGGCCTGCGCGAAGATTTGCAAGCGTTCAATGTAGGTGAGGTCGAAGTGATTGCTCTAACGCCGGGCCAGACCCACGATTTTGCATAGTATAACTGTATAAGGTCATACTAATGGTGTGTATGTCATTCAGTACATACACACCATTGTGAAGTTATACGAGGCGAATGAAAGCGAATCTGCCATCAAGATCGAATCTGGAAGAAAGACCGACAGGAGGAGACGCAGAAAGAAGGCGCTACTTGAAAAGACACTGTTTTAAAGGAGACAGTGAGCTGCTCTCCCCTTTGAGAGCAATCTCGTGCAAAATACAGTAATGAATAGCCATCCTGTTAGTATAGAAAGAAACCGCCAGATTTCTATAGTAAAAAAATATTCTCGATCTACAGGTTATGTGCTATTTATGCAACTACTGATCAGCCAACATGCTTAATATACGTATCTACGGTAATCTGGGCGGCCTCAGCACTTCCCACATGCTTTTCAAGTTCCTCCTGGCAGCGACCAAGCTCGTTGTAACGGTGATTGATCACATCGTGAGACGCAACAATCGCGTACCCGTTCATTGCTCGCTTCATTGCCTCACATTCTAATTCGATCTGTTTTCGAAGTCGTGCAATTTCACTCATACTCGTATCCTTTCGACTGACTCACCTTGTAATTATCAATCTATATACTTGAGTATTATAGCGTATCTCAGCAAGCAGCCACCTGTCAAGGTAGAGCATTCTTTCTAAGATCCCGGATAAAAGTGACCTCGTCGTACATTGCAGGCAAAAATGAGTGAGTGCTCCCACTTTTTCGCTTCTACTTGCATCTCTCTTTGAAAGAATGTTAGACTATCCTTAGAAAATGATAAGAAAGCTTAAAAAAATGTGGATGAACAGGAAATCGCATCCCGTGTAAGTCTACAGTATCGATCTGTCTGACATGAGCTCATTCTGTGGGGATAGGAACAGGTGATGTTATGAATGGTCAAGAGCAAAAGATTGTCTTGATTGTGGAAGACGATGAAGCAATTGGAGAGGTGATGAGTATCGCAATTACTCAAGAGACCTCTTATCGTCCCTTGCTTGTTGCAAGTGGAGCAGAAGCTCGGCAGGTGTTAAAGATGCATAAGCCTTGCTTGATTGTGTTGGATTATATCCTATCCGATATAAATGGCCTGGATCTTTATGATCAGTTACTTGCAGAGGGAGCGTTGGTAGAGATTGATGTATTGCTCGTGAGTGCGGGAATGCATGATGAAGAGGCTGAGAAGCGAGGCATCGCTCTGCTGGAGAAACCCTTTGATCTTGACGATTTTATTCATCATGTAGAATCCTCATGTAGTTCTTTTGCCATGTGTCATTAAAGAAGCCCCTGGAGCAGATTATACCGACCGTGGTGTCACCTGACGTATTAATGATGTGTATCTATCGATGAATGGACCATCATCGTCTCATTGCGCAAGAGGAGGGCATATATGGCGGAACCTCAGAGTGATCTCTCGCATAAAGCTGCGATTTTGCAGCGAGCTGAGTGGAACAAGTGGAATCGGTTTACCTGGAGCGGCCTGCTAATCATTTTTTTCGGCCTGATTTTGATTCTCATCGGGCTCACCCTTCAAACAGGAGCCTACTCACCAGAGGGTATACTGATTGGCCTGGGAATTATCACCATCATAGCGGGCATCATCCGTGTGTTAATTGGATTGATCAATCCTTTTACGCCTGAAGATTTAGATGCCATATCAGCCTCCGCACAGCGTGAACGTCGTTCCAGACGCGTTCTCCACGATACAAAAATAACGCAAGAGGACCTGGACACTCTTTATCAGACTGATCAAGAGAGCGATGGTGTCTGAACGAATTGTGTCATTGAAGACTCAACAAGATAGCCGTGTAAATTAGAAAGTGCTATACTATTAGTAAATAGGTATGATCCGTGATATGGGGAGAGCAGCGGGCAATCAGCCACTTTGACTCTCCTTTTCTTATGCTTTTTACACCTGGAAAGGATCGTTTTTGTGCTTATTGATAGTCATACGCATATAGATACATCCCGTTTTGATGCTGATCGTGCAGAGGTAATTGCAGCAGCATTTGCTGGCGGAGTTACCCGTATGATCGATCCTGGTTGTGATCTGCCTTCGAGTCAAGCTGCCTTATTGCTGGCTAAAGCCTATCCAGGTCGTATCTTTGCCGGTGTAGGAGTGCATCCTCACGAATCTACTACCTATACACCAGAAGTTGAGGCTCATCTACGACAGATGCTTCAGGAGCCTGAAGTCGTTGCGGTTGGTGAGTTTGGACTGGATTATTTTCGTATGCTCTCGCCACGAGATGTACAACGGGAAGTTTTCTGTGCTCACCTACGACTAGCGCGCGAATATAATCGGCCATGCATTATACATGTACGGGAAGCGCACGAAGACGTAGTAGAGTTATTACGTGCCTATGGGCAAGACTTACGCGGCGTCTTTCATTGTTTTTCGGGCGATGTTGCCCAGGCGGAGGAATGTCTTAGTTTTCCTGGTTTTCTGCTCTCATTTGCTGGTCCATTGACAAAGCAAGGAAATGCTTTGCCCGACGTGGCTCGCATGGTTCCCCTGGAGCGGGTGCTGGTTGAGACTGACAGCCCTTATCTTGTTCCCAAACCTGAGAAAGCAAGACGGAACGAGCCCCTTTTCGTCAGACATACTGCTGCTAAGCTGGCCGAACTACGTGGCATGACATTAGAAGAGATCGCCCGAGTCACTACTGCAAACGCCGTTCGTTTGTTCGGTCTAGGAGAAATACATGAAGCTGTTTAATACCCTTACTCAATCCCTCGAAGAATTTGTTCCAATTGAAAACACGGTCCGTATTTATGTTTGTGGTGTGACGCCTTACGATACGACCCACCTGGGTCATGCTTTCACCTATGTTTCATTTGATACATTGATGCGTTATCTCGAGCATATTGGTTATGGAATCAATTACGTTCAGAATGTCACTGATATTGATGATGACATTTTGCGTAAAGCGCCTCAGATGGGACTGACCTGGGATGAGCTGGGTCGTCGTGAGATTGAGCGTTTTCTTAATGATATGGATTCACTGAATGTGCGCCGCCCAACAGTCTATGCACGAGCAACCGAAGAGATCCCTTATATTATTGAGCTGATCGAGAAGTTACTTAACGTAGGTCATGCTTATGTAAATGAGGGCTGTGTCTTTTACTCGGTCACACAAGATGCTGAATTTGGATCACTTGCGCGTGCTATTGGTCTTAAAGATTACAATGCAATGCTTACCATTGCCAATGATCGTGGTAACTACCCTGAAGACAAGCGCAAAAAAGATCCGCTAGACTTTGTTCTGTGGCAAGCGCAGGCTCCAGGAGAGCCAGCATGGGAGAGCCCCTGGGGTCCGGGCCGTCCAGGTTGGCATATTGAATGTAGCAGCATGTCTATGCACTTTCTGGGTCAGCAAATTGACATTCATGGTGGTGGTGCTGACCTCGCATTCCCACATCACACCTGTGAGATCGCGCAATCCGAGCATGCTACAGGTCTTACGCCCTTCAGTCGTGTCTGGATGCATACCGGAATGGTCTATCAGGAAGGCGAAAAGATGAGCAAATCGTTGGGAAACCTGACCCTGGTGCGCAACCTGCTCAAAGAGTATAGCTCTGATGCGATTCGTATTGTGCTTCAGAGTCATCATTATCGTTATCCATGGGAATGTTTTCCAGAGGATCTGAAGATTGCGGCTGAGACGGCTGACCTCTTCAAGCAAGTACGTACCTTGATTGGTGATACCTTGCAAGGAGAGGATCAGATGCTACGAAATCGCTTCAAAGCCTCAATGAATAACGATCTTAATACGCCAGAAGCCTTGCTTTTACTCCGTCATGCGGCCAAAGAAGCCCTGACAACCAGCAATCTCTCCCTGGGCTCTGAAGTTCTGCGTCTCACCGCTGTATTGGGCCTTAGCGCCTGATCCTGAAGGGTGTACGCGACAAACCAGAAGAACTTTGTCGCGTACACCTTTTACTTATCCTCATCCCTCCCTTCTTTCCTCCATCCCGCCCCTGCCCCCCTGCATCAGATCGAATTCGGGCCGAATAGAGTACAAATCGGGCAGGAAATCCACTTGGCATGTATAAATCTATAATAAAGATACACAAGACTAAAGCAAGCTTTTAGGCTAAAAAATCTGTGTATAGATATACAAGATCATATCATCGTACATAGTATTCAATAAAACCAAAGTAGAATGTATAGAATATTTGGCTATTGAAGATTCAGTGCTTGACACATGGGAATTTTACATGTAAAATCCCTAAATGTAGAGACAAATCATGCTGTACGCTTGGTACGGACGATGAAGAGAAGTACCAATGTGTATGCCTCACGCAGAGCAGCGGTGTTTTTATCCACTCACAAAAATACGATGAATCGCCAACAGTCAAGTACCCCACGCCTTAATGGCGAGGCTTGAAGATGCGGTGGCATTTGCTCGTCTTCTTCAAGCCTGGACTTGACCAGACCCGGTCAGGGGTTTGAGCATTCCCATGCAAAAATGCTTTGCCTTCGGGCAGCGTGTGTTTCCGCTCCATGCCTGAAGGGTGGGGTATCCACACATGAAGACCAGATGGGTGTACTGTTTAGCGGATAGGCAGGTTGTTTCCTTTATTGAGGCAAGTACTACCTGCCTACGCAATGTGGTTTGAGCGTTCCCGTACAAAAACGCTCTGCCTTTGGGCAGCAATGGTTTGCCCCCCTGTATGAATGCAGGGGTATCCACAATTGGAGATGCAGATGGAAGGGTCGAAATATCTCTCAGTTATTGTTCCTGTATATAATGAAGAGGAAAGTGTTCCCAAGCTGCACGAAAACATTAGTCGTGTGCTAATGAAACAAGATTTTTCTTACGAAGTTATTTATGTTGATGACGGAAGTAAAGATACAACCTTTATCCAGCTCCGCCAGATTGCCGAGAAAGATCGTCATGTAAAGGTAGTTCAGTTGCGCCGAAACTTTGGGCAGACTGCTGGTATTGCTGCTGGTGTTGCGAACAGTACAGGCGAGATTCTGGTGTTTATGGATGGAGATCTCCAGAATGATCCAATAGATATTCCACGCTTACTGGCTAAGTTAGAAGAAGGCTATGATGTTGTAAGCGGTTGGCGAAAAAATCGGCAGGATGCACAATTGAGCCGTAAATTGCCGTCGATGCTTGCGAACCGGCTTATTTCTAAAGTGACTGGTGTGCATCTGCACGATTATGGATGCAGCTTAAAGGCCTATCGACGGACGGTATTTCAGCATATTCGCTTATATGGCGAGATGCATCGCTTCCTTCCTGCATATGCCGCCATTGCCGGGGCTGCGATTACCGAAATGGAAGTTAACCACCACGCTAGGCAGTTTGGTAAATCCAAATACGGCATTTCGCGCACATTTCGTGTTGTGTTAGATCTTATTACCGTAAAATTTTTGAGTAAGTATGCGACCAAGCCATCTTATGCCTTTGGTATACCTGGTCTGTTCTCGGTGGCGATAGGGACTGCTCTGGGTATCTTCTCATTAGGACGAAAAGTATTGCCACCTCATGTGCGTATTCACCGCAATCCATTGCTCCCTCTTTCGATTCTATTTACAGGATTTGGCATGCAATGTTTAATGGTTGGTTTATTGGCCGAGCTGTTGATGCGTACCTATCATGAGTCGCAAGGCAAGCCAATTTATGTGGTGAGGGATGTTGTCTCCTATGAGCAGCCGGTATTGGAAGAGCGTCATGGTGCCAAGCCGATTCTGCGTTAGAACGTTTGCCTATAAAGGGCCAGGGGCTGAGGCCTCTGGCTAACATTGCTACATCTTTTTCCTTTCTCATGGTTATCACCATTTTTCTGTGTGTTGGAATGGGCGGTTGTGCTCCAGGATGTAAATTACGAATAATAAGAGAGTCAGGAAATTATGCGTATTTTAATGATTTCACCACAGCCTTTTTTTGAGCCTCGTGGTGCTCCTTTTTGTGTCTATCAGCATATTAAGGCTTTGATTACGTTGGGCTACGAGGTTGATCTGGTCACCTATCATGTTGGAAAAGATATTGATCTACCAGGGCTGCGCATCTTCCGCGCACCTAAGCTCCCTTTTATTCAGACTGTAAAGGCTGGTCCTTCGCGCGAAAAGGTCATACTGGATGGTTTTCTCTTTCTGACAGCCTTTGGACGATTACTCTTTAAGAAATATCGCTATCTTCACACTCATGAGGAAGCGGCAATGATGGGGATTGCCCTTTCTAAGATCTTCCGCTGTAAGCACCTTTATTATATGCATTGCGATCTGCCAGAGCTGATTGCAGGTTCAGGTTTTGTGAAGAATAAACTGGCCTTGCGTGGAGCTGATTTTGCGCAGAAGTTGATGTTGCGCCGCTCTGACTCGGTGGTGACCTTCTATCCAGGGCTTGAGGAGACAGCAAAGCAGATTGCGCCAGAACAGAAGGTCTACATGATCCTGCCTCCGCCCCTGGATGAAGGTTTGCCCGCAGGAACAGAGGCTGATGCCGTTCGTTTACGTCATCAGCTTCAGCTGGGCTCGGGACCTGTTCTGCTCTATACCGGCACGTTAGAAAATTATCAAGGATTAGATATTCTTTTGCAGAGTGTCGGGCCAGTGACAGCAGAGTTTCCTGATGCACGCTATGTCATTGTGGGTGGAAAACCTGAGCAGGTTGAAGATCTCAAGCAACAGGCCCAGAAGTTGGGGATTATGGATCGGGTGCGGATTGTTGGCCAGCGCCCATTGGAAGAGATGCCGCATTTCCAGGCCATGGCAACCATTCTCTTAAGCCCTCGCAATAAAGGGACGCATACGCCCCTTAAATTATATACCTATCTGCGTTCAGGGGTACCGATTCTCGCGACATCGATTCTTTCTAACACGCAGATTCTGACACCTGATGTGGCTCTGCTGGTGCAACCCACGGCGGAGGGGCTGACAGAGGGGGCTTTGACGTTGTTGCGCAATCCCACATTGATGAAAAAATTGGGCTCTCGAGCCCGGCAAGTTGCTGAAGAGCAGTATAGTTGGCCAGCTTTCTTAGAGAAGAATCGTAAAGCGTATAGCGAGTTTCAACCTCTCACAAAGTAGAGGCTGGAGTAATCAAGGGAGGACGCAAAAATGCGTTGTCTGGTGACTGGAGTAGCAGGGTTTGTGGGGTCTCACCTGGCAGAGCGCCTGCTTGCTGACGGACATGAGGTATGTGGAGTGGATGGGTTTATTGACTACTATCCTCGCTACATGAAGGAGCGCAATCTTGAAGGTCCGCGTTCCTGGGATCGTTTTACTTTGATTGAGGGAAATCTGCTGACTCTCTCTCTAACCTCTCTGGTTGAAGGAGTTGATTGGATCTTCCATCAAGCCGCTCAAGCCGGGGTGCGGGCCAGTTGGGGCGATGAATTTGGTCTCTATGTGGACTGTAATGTCCTTTCGACACAGCGGCTTTTAGATGCAGTGCTTCAAACGGGGAATCGTGTCAAACGCTTTGTATATGCTTCATCCTCTTCAGTCTATGGTGATACCCCTATTCTTCCGGTAACAGAAGCGACGGCGACCCATCCTGTCTCTCCCTATGGAGTAACAAAGCTAGCGGCAGAACATCTATGTTCGCTCTACTACCAAAATTTTGGAGTTCCAACGGTCTCGTTACGGTATTTTACCGTCTATGGGCCACGCCAGAGACCCGATATGGCCTTCCACAAATTCTGTAAGTCCCTGGCTGAAGATACTCCTATTCGCGTCTTTGATGATGGTCAGCAGACGCGTGACTTTACCTATATTGCTGATGTGGTCGAAGCCAACGTACGGTCTGCCACCACGGCAACCCCTGGTGCAGTGATGAATATCGCTGGTGGTTCACGCGTCACAGTGCGCCATGTGATTGATCTGCTCCAGGAGGTGAGTGGCCTGACTGCTCATGTCTCCTATGAACAGAAGCAGCACGGCGATGTGCGAGATACCTTTGCTGATATTGGATGTGCCTCCCAATTGATGGGATATCAGCCACGCTTCTCTTTGCGTGAAGGTTTAGCCAACGAGTTTGAATCAATCGTAGCTTTGTACGGATACAAACAACGTAGCATCGCCTGAAAAGCCTTGCATCATTGGACGAGTAAGCATGACTATTCAAAATCCTGAGTTAATTGCTCCTCGGCAAGAACACCAACTTGCCGAGGTCGTTACCTATAAATTGCCAGCTGTTGTGCCGAAGAAGAAGAAAAACAAGACGCTGGGGCTACTCTTACGCCTGGGGGTGACGGTTCTTCTATTCGCTTTCCTGTTTAAATCGTTGTCCTTCTCTACATTAATTACGGCCATCACCCATTTACAGAGTTCAATTGCATTGGCAGGATTGGTGATAGGTGTTTATACCCTGGTGGTAAGTGCTTATCAATGGCAGTGCTTATTGACGGCTGAGCGTATTCCAATGGATCTCACAAAATTGATCAATTTGTACATGGTGGGAATTGCTTTTAGCCACTTCCTGCCCTCCAGTATGGGTGGAGACGTGATCAAGGTCTATTATGTGGGGCGAGAGGCGAATAATACGCCTGGTTCGGCCAGTGCAGCGGTAATGGCGCGTATTACCGGCTTCTTTGGGATGTTAGTGGTGGCCTATCCGGCTCTTCTGCTCTGGCATACACATTTTAGTCAACAGGTTGTTTTTCTCCTGCTGGGATTAAGTGTGACGGTTCTGAGCATGGTGATTGGTACATTCATTTTTGCTCTGCTCTTTGCTCGGTTTGCTCAGGCTAAGTGGGTACAGAGCCGTTTCTCGACGCTTCTGCCTCGCGTGGTGCGCGAGAAACTGGTCAAAAGTGGCATCTTTGGTAAGGCGATGGATATTGGAACCACTCTCTTAGTAAGCGCCCGCAAACCTCAGCCGATGTTGAAAGCAACCTTATTTGGGGTGCTGTTCCATATCGTTGCCTGCTTAAACTACTTTACCTATGGGCTTGCTTTACATATGGAGGTGCCTTTCTACTTCTACCTGGTTGCTATTCCTCTGGTGTCGTTAATTGCCTTCTTGCCCGTCTCTGTCAATGGTTTTGGTCTACGTGAAAGTGCGTTGGTGTTCATTTTTTCGACGGTCCATGTACCGGCTGCTACCACCCTCCTGCTGGCTTTTGTGATGGATGTCCAGCAACTTTTCTTTGGTGCCCTGGGTGGGTGGGTTTATCTACTCATGGGAAGTCAGAAGAAACTTGTACAGAATGTAACGTCATAGATGCGTTAGACGCTCATCGGTTGATTGCCGCAAATTACCATGGTTTCCTGATTGGTTGGGCATGGCGGAGTGCGGCAATCGTATATATCAGGAGCGATTTTATGAGTACTCATGACTCAAACGATAAAGATACCCGGCAGAAGCTGGTGGATGCCCAGACGCTCCTTATGCAGGCAATACCCTCTTCGTCGCCTAATCTACAGACCGCAGAAGCTATTGGTAATGCGCCACTCATCCCCAGGGTTACCGGTGAAAAAGGGAACCGACGCCTTGTTATTATTGCAGTAGTGCTTGTGGTTCTCATCCTGGGAAGCGCAGTTGCCTGGAGCCAGCTTAAGAAGGGTCCTGTTAGTGTCACCCTCTATCAGGCAAATATGCAGAATGTTACACGTTCGATTGGTGGAAACGGGCAATTATATGCTGTTCAAACGTTAGATATCTCTTATCCTCTGGTTGAGCGTGTAGTGGCTGTTAATGTGAAGCCTGGCGATGATGTCTCTCCTAATCAAGCCCTTATTCAGCTCGATATGACGCAATTAAATGCTCAGGTTAAACAGGCTGCGGACGAGGTTGCTTCGTCGCAGAGTAAGCTTAATAAGGTTGCTGGAACAGTTCAGGCCCCCGAGGCCCAGCGCGAATATGAAGATGCTGTGGCTCGCTATAACACGCTGGTGGCTGAGGCAAAATCTCCAACACTTAATAATGGGACGTTGATCTCTCCTTTGAAAGGGCATGTGGTCTCTGTCTCTGTTCAGCCTGGTGAGGTTGCTGCTGCGAATTCAACGATGATGACGCTGGCTGTCGATTCAACGCTTGTGGCTCATATACAGATTCCCCTTCTGAATCTGGGTCAAGTGTATGTTGGCCAGACAGCTACTGTTACTCCTTCTGCGTTGCCAGATCAGACGTTTCAAGGCTCGGTAAGTACGGTTATTCCCCAGGCCTCGGCCAATTCTGATACGTTTGAGGTCTGGATCAATGTCAATAATGATAAAAATACTTTGCTGGCTAATATGAATGTGTTTGCCAGCGTACAGGAGCCATTGCATACCGTGGTTGTACCACGCCTGGCTGTGCTAAATCCTGATCATGGCTCGACTGTGTTTGTGGTCCGAAATGGTAAGGCGACTTTGCATCATATTCAGGTGGGTGGGTATGCAGGCGATAAAGTCATTGTCAGTGGAGGTCTCTCTGATGGTGATCTGGTTGTGTTGACTGGATTAGATACGTTGAAAGATGGCCAGGATGTGAATGTCATCTCCACTGAACGACCAAAGAAGTAGAGAGGACGAAAGAAGAATACACCCTATGTTTACTTTACTCTCGCTGCGCTGGTTGTACCGTAGTGGCTTGCCGCTACGCTATCTTGCTCCTGGTATGGCAGCGCTGATTAGCATCAGTGCTGCCTTTATGCCCTGGTTAAAAGATCCCTTTGGGACGGTCTATACTGGTTGGACGTTGCCCATCTATGTGGGATGGTACTTGCATTCGCGTTTCTTGAATTATGGCGTGCTCTGTCTCTGTACTGCTCTCTACTCACTACTTGTTTGCTTTGCAAGAAGGCCGCTGTTGCGTTTGTTGCAGAAGAGCTCATGGCGCTCATTGGCTGAGCTATTGCTGAAAGAGCGCTATGGCTGGGCTGGTTTTTTTTGTTGCATCCCGTTTCTGCTCTTTCTCTTGCAATATCTCTACATTGATGTGCAAGGGATCAATATGATCGCACAGCATAAAGCTCAGACGTTGCTGATTCAACAGCATCTTGGCTATGGCCTGCTCTCCCAGCGTCTGCCGATCAGTCCCTTTACGATGGATATCTCAACCATTTCTGGCCGTTTCTCGTTATTAGCCAATCAAGCCTCGTTTGGAGCGCTGATCCCTTTATTGGCGGCAGGAATCACCTGGAGTTATCGCCAGAGAGCTCTTGTTCCGTCTTCTCAAAGAATAATAGCGGCTGAGACGACGCGCGAAAGATGGGGGAAGCGATTGATCTGGCTGGCCATTGTGCTCCCTTTCCTGTGTCTCCTGGGACGCGTTCCGGTTGCAGATATCTGTGAAGCGGCTGCAAGCAACTATCTTAATGCTGGGAATTATGAGCAGGCATCCTGGTGGTGGGATAAGGCATTACGCCTGAATCCTGATATTGATCAGCTTACATATTATCATGTCCAGCGGGGGCAGATCCGCTATTTTTTGCATCACGACGATGTAAGCGATGAGAGTATAGCGTATCTGGCCTATTCAGAATATCAACATGGCAATTATGAGACTGCTTATCAGCGGTTATTTGGTGTCTGGACGGCTCATAAGAATGTATCCTGGGTAGTCAATGAGATTGATCAAATTCTGGCTCGGCAGGCTGAATCTAAACGTCCATTGGGGAATGTCTCTGATCCTGAATTTACTTCCTCACAAGAGGATAGCAGGGCCTTACCTGCTCTCCAACTTCTATTACAGATTGACCCTGCCAATGTTTATGGACATTATGTTATTGGCCGCATAGATTACGAGCTACATGCGTATGTGGATTGTACGCAACAGATGGTGTTTGTTGCGCAAGCTATCTCTAATCGTGATCTACAATCTTCAGCTTATACCTACATAGGATTGAGTGAGGCGGGTCAGGGGGATTATGTGGATAGCCGCACCTTTTTGTTAAAGGCCATTATGCTTGATCCAAATTATTATAACAATACTGCTCGTGAAGAGCTTTCGGGGCTGCACTAACGCCAGCTAGTAGAGTCTGCTATTAAGATCTTTATCTTATCTGTAACCTACCTGGTTACTGCCCGGTGAGAAGGGTTATCCTTATGGCTTTAAATGATATTGTTAAGGTTGAGGCGGAGCAGGCCCCACCTGTGATGGTTGCACAGCGTCCATGGTTTGGACGACAACATGTGGCAACTCATTGGACTATGTGGTGCTGTCTCCTGTTGGCTTGTATTGGGAGCAGCTGGTTTGCTTATCAGACATTTTTGATTCCTCAGTCGAGCAGTTTTTCGCCTCGCTGGTCAGATGCTCAATGGATTCAGGCTTCAGACGGTAGTGCTCCGGTCGCCTATTTCCGCTATCAGCGTGCGTTTGCCTTTGTGCCGGATGCAGCATCGTTGACAATTGCTGCTAACCAGACTTTTCGTATCTTTGTTAATAACACGTTTGTGGGTTCGAATGAAGCCGACTTTTTACAAGGAGATACGCTACGCCCTTACATTTACGATATCTCTTATGCTCTCAAAGGAGCCCATCAAGACAATGTGATTGTCATTCGCGTGGCAAATCTTGATCAGCGGGCCCCTCTTGTCCGCGCAAATCTTCATCTCGTTGCAGGAATTATGAGCAGCGATTATGGTACTAATGCAAGTTGGCGTGGGACGGTGACAAGTGAACTGGTCTATCCACGCAATGAGGCCAATGGGATTCCGTGGAGTTCGGATCAGTTTGATGCCAGCGCCTGGCCTCTGGCACTGCCAACGACTACTCAGCCAGGGCTCTCTGGCCTGACTGTTGATCCCCAACTTTATGAGAAGCCTCTATCAACCCAATGGTTGAGTGCAGGAGTTAGTCACCAGGGGTATTTTGTGCATCATGTGGCAATACCTGCCCCAATTACCCACTACTGGATTCGTTTTGCTGCGGCTGGGCCCTCCAACATCTTTGTCAACGGGTATCGGGTGATCAATTGGACAGGGCAGGCCCCTGCTTCAAAGAAAAACATTAATGGGTCTTTAAGTGCGTTGCAGAACGATGTAAAGTACAGTAAAAGCTACATGGTTGGTATGTATGATATTGGCTCCTATCTTCATACTGGAAACAACGTTATTGCTGTCTACGTTTCGGCTCCTGATGTGACCGGTCTGCTGGGTCGTACCAGTGCCTCCATGTCAATGGATGTGCTTCTGGCGGATGCTGCCGGAAATACCAGTTGGGATTCGTTTTTGCAGGACTGGTATGCCGCAGTTGATCATGTCGATGGTTGGGAGTATGGGGATGCAACCTGGGGCGCAGCTATACTTATTGCTCGTCCCGTAAATTACCAGAGCTTTTATCTGCTTGATAGCAATGCGATTGTCCAGCGCAGTACCTCCCTGGCCAATACACAATCGCCTCCAATCTTTCTGGTACTTCAGGTTGTAGCAGGTTGCCTGGCTTTTGTGTTTGGATGCTGGTTCCTCTCTGCCTGGCTGTTGGGACGGCGCTATTACGGGTCGTGGCAGAATTCCCTGGCTCTGATGAGCATAGCGTTTTTGCCGGCTCTTGCCTGTGAGGCTGTGCTCATTGCACTGGCCCGTGAGCCTGGGATTGCCGATCCTTTTCCCTACAACTGGATCTGGTTGTGTGTACTGCTTGCCATTCTGCTGCTGAGTTATCTTGGCCTGTGGCTGCATGCTTATCTGACCAGGAAACGAGGATGGCAACTGTTGTTCAGGTTTCCAGTGAATCGAACTGGCGGTTTTATGAGCCCGTTCCCTTTTGTCGATCAATTTCTCTCCATGAAGAGTCAGACTCCTGTAGTCAAACCGACCTGGCAGCAACGTCTCTGGTCATGGTTCAAGCTTCACTGGTCTGTACTACCTTTGATATTGTATGCAATTCCTCTGGTCTTCTCTACCCTCTCTTATGAGCCACTCTGGCAGGATGAGCTGGTGAGTTATTATGTGGCGAAAAATAGTATTGCTCATGGTATTCCGATGATGCCATCTGGTTTTATCTATGCCAAGGCAGAGCTATTCCACTATATGTTGGGTCTGGTAATGCTCATCTTTGGGGATCAAGGCACTTTTGTCCCACGTTCATTGAGTGCTGTAGAGTTTATTCTAAGTATTCCAGTGCTCTATGCTATTGGAAGCTACTTTTTTGGCAGACGTGTTGGTTGGCTGGCGGCGGCAATGCTGACTTTTTCACCATTCACACTTGTGTGGGGCTCGCAGCTCCGAATGTATGAGCAGGCTCAGCTTTGTGTTTTGATTGCGTTCTACATTTTTTATCGTGCCGCTCGTTGTCCCCATAGTAGACGCTGGCCTTATCTGGCGATCGTCTGGTTGTTGATCACCTACTTCAGTCATGAGGAGACCTTTATCATTCTCCCTGGACTGGTATTAGGGGTCTTTATGCATTCCATGCAGCGTGGACGGTTGTTGCCGGCGGTCTTTTATAATAAACACTGGTGGTTTGCGGCCTTCATAGGGATTGCTGTGATTGGGGCGCAACTGCTGGTTGTAAAGTTTAGCCATCCCCCTGTCCTGGGGACAGACCAGAGTATGCGCCCTAATATTCAGCTCAATGAAGATGGGATTCCTTTCTATATTACGCTTCTCTTCTTTCCAAAGCCGAATGCTACCTGGTTGACGCTTGACTCCTGGTTGGCTTTGCTGAGCTGTCTCTGGTCTATTCGCAGTAAAAATAGTCGCTTAAAATATTGTGCCCTGTTTCTTGTTCTGGGTATCTTTATGATGGCCTGTGTGTTTACTATGGAAGCTGATCGCTACTTCTATCCGCTGCTGCCCATCTATTTTCTGCTGGGGGCATTTATTGTCATCAAAGCATTGAAGAGTGTCTGGAAATTTGTACGAACAAGGATTGCTCTGACTGTAGATGCCGCGCCAGAGGAGCGTAAGCGTCAGCGTTTAATGCAGCCATTTCGTCTGGGGGCGCTGGCAACGGCTGCTCTGACATGTGTGGTGATCCTATTAGCTCCGATGTTGCCCATAAGTAACTATAGTCTGGGTCTGAGCAGGGTCTTGAACCTTCCTTATTATCGTCACTTTTCGGATTATGATGCAGCGGGGAGCTATATTCTTCAACATGAGCGTCCCGGCGACATCATTATTTCAATCAGCCCCGATATTGAAATGTACTATTACGCGCACGAATCCGACTACTACTTCTCAATCGATCGGGCTCTCTTTCTCCTGGAGCGTAATGGACACATCATTAACACCTCAACAGCCGCGATTGCCCTCTTGAATCAACATGATCTGGATGCAGTCCTGGCCCAGCATCCACGCGTCTGGATTGTCTCAGATCATGGTTCCTACGAGAATCAGGTCATGCGCCGCTTTCAACTTCCTGAGGATTTTCATATTGTGTTTGAAGGAGCTAGAAATGTAGTCTATCTACGTGGCAGTTGATTCAAGATAAAAGAAGGGCAGAAAAGGTGGAAATAGTGAGATTCCTTCGCCTTTTCTGTCCTTTTTTTATTTCCTTATTGTTATAGGTTTATAGCAGCTTGTTTCCTATTTTGCCTATTGTATTCTGATCAATTTCAATGTACTCTAAAAAATAGGAGCTGCGAATAAGCATATGGAGATAAGTTGATGTTTGTGTTTAGTGATAAGGGAGCTATAAATGTTTGATCCTCTGCTTCATAGCGAGCCCCCTACTCTGAGTCTGGTCCCGGTTGAACCCTATCATGCCACCGTCATGGATCTGCCGAGTGATGAGCGACCCCGTGAGCGGCTACAGAAGCATGGTGCCGAGGCGCTTAACCTGTCTGAACTTCTGGCCATCATTTTACGCACTGGTACGACACGGAATAATGCCATTGAACTGGCCAGCCTGTTGTTAACAAAATATGGCGGCCTGCCAGGCCTGGTCTGCGCCGATTTTCACGAATTAGGTAACGAGTATGGTCTTGGAGCGGCAAAAACAGCACAGCTAAAAGCCGCATTAGAGATTGGTAAACGACTTAGCATGCTCCAGGCGGAGAAACGCTATCAGATACGTTCTGCTGACGATGCGGCTCGTCTTGTGAAAATGGAATTGATGTATCTAGAGCACGAAGAGATGCATATCATTTTACTTGACACGAAGAATCAGGTCGTTGAGAGTATCAAGCGCTATAAAGGGACGGTGAATAGCTCGGTGTTGAGGATTGCCGAGATCTTTCGGCCTGCCATTGTGCGGAACTGTCCCCATGTAATTATCTGCCATAACCATCCAAGTGGCGATCCCACACCATCTGCCGAGGACATTGAAGTTACGCGTCAATTGGTTGCTGCGGGCAAATTGTTGGATATTGAGCTTCTGGATCACCTGATCATTGGCAATCCTCGCCACTTTAGCCTGAAGGATAAGATGCAGTGGTCTTAGCCTATGTTCCATCCTGGTCTCAATAGCATCTGCACTATGAACAAACAATGGGCGGGCATGTAAATGTAAAATCACCTCACCTGGCCCCCTTGAAACAAGTTCAAGAGAACCAGGTGATTTGGCAGAACTCAGATTACATCAGGCTTTGGCGGCAGCTTTCTCGCCTTTGCGTTTGCGTGGGCGTTCGTCGCCGTTGCTTTCAGCTTTGTCGGACTTCTCAAATTTATCTGATGCAGGTTCTAGAGCGGCCTCAAGCACCTGTCGGACATCGCTGGCAAAGACAAAGTTCATCTGCTCACGAAGCTCTTTGGGGAGATCTTCCATGAGATCTAACCTGTTCTTTTCGGGCATAATGACTGTGCGAATGCCTGAACGATAGGCTGCCAGGGTTTTCTCTTTAATGCCTCCGATAGGCATAACCTTACCACGCAGAGTAATCTCACCGGTCATCGCAACATCGGAACGGACCTTGCGTCCACTGGCCAATGAGACCAGGACCGTCACCATCGTGACGCCAGCGGAAGGACCATCTTTAGGGATAGCTCCTGCGGGGACATGGATATGGACATTCTGACCTTCAAAGACATTCTTTGGAAGACCCAGTGCCGCTGAATTCGAGCGTACATAGCTCAATCCAGCCATTGCAGACTCCTTCATGACATCGCCAAGCTGGCCGGTCAGGATCAGGCGTTCCTCTTTGCTGGGCATGGTAGCGGCTTCAATAAAGATGATCTCGCCGCCAACAGGGGTCCAGACCATACCAGTGGCGATCCCAGGGCGATCGATGCGTTCGGCAGCCTCTTCAAAGAAGCGCTGTCGTCCCAGATAATCTGGAACCTGTTCGGCAGTGACATGAATAGGAGTCTCGCGTCCTTCTGAGATCTGACGTGCAACTTTGCGGCAGAGAGAGCCGATCTGACGCTCAAGATTACGGACGCCAGCCTCGCGCGTATAATCACGGGCGACGCGGCGCAGCACATCATCGTCAAGAGTCAATTCACCCTCTTTGAGACCATTGGACTCTAGCTGTTTGGGGAGCAGATAGTTGCGAGAGATATGCAGCTTCTGTTCTTCAGTATAGCCCGAGAGCTCAAGAATTTCCATGCGATCGCGCAGAGGAGCTGGAATGGGCTCCAACGCATTGGCTGTCGCAATAAACATAACCTTTGAAAGATCAAAAGGCAGATCCAGGTAATTGTCGCGGAAATTGTAGTTCTGCTCTGGATCAAGCACCTCAAGTAGTGCTGAAGAGGGATCGCCCCGCCAATCAGCGCCAACTTTATCCACCTCATCCAGCATAATCACAGGATCGTTGGTCTCGACGCGGCGTAAGGTCTGAATGATGCGGCCAGGCATGGCACCAATATAGGTACGGCGATGCCCACGTACCTCTGCCTCATCGCGAATGCCACCCAGCGACAGACGTGCAAATTTGCGACCAAGGGCACGAGCAATTGACTGACCCAGCGAAGTTTTACCTACCCCTGGAGGGCCAACAAAACAGAGAATGGGTTCGCGATTGATTGGGCGACCAGCCTCTTGAGATTGTAGTGGCTGCGTTGGTATAATCTGTTCTACCTCAACGCCCTCTTCAACACTGATGCTCTCACGGCTTCGTAGCATCTCTTCCGCCAGACGATCCTGTTTTAAGCGACGGACGGCCAGGTATTCTAGAATGCGCTCTTTAATCTTCTCCAGATCGTAGTGATCCTGATCCAGGACCTCGCGAGCATGAGGCACATCGATCTGCTCGCCAGTGCTCTTATGCCAGGGAAGAGAGGCCAGCAGTTCAACATACGTTCGAATGATACTATATTCGGGCGAGACAGTGGGCAGCTTCTCTAAGCGAGAGAGCTCACGATTCGCCTCTTTAAGAGCCTCATCTGGGAGCTTTGCCTCTTCAATCTTCCGGCGCAGATCATTAACAGTGGCCTGCTCCTCGCTCTCTTCACCCAACTCTCGCTGAATAGCCTTAAGTTGTTCGCGCAGCAGATATTCCCGCTGCATCTTGCCCATCTCTTCCTGAGCACTGTTTTGGATCTTCTTACCCAGCTCAAGAATCTCCAGCTCGTGGGCCAAAAATGAACTAAGCTGAGTGAGCTTCTCGCGAACGGAATCGAGCTCCAGCAGCTTCTGGCGGAGCTCCATCTCCATCTGCACAAAAGTAGCGATTACATAGACAACTTGACGGGGCTCTTCAAGGTTCAGGGTAGCAGCAGCCACGCCTTCGGGCACATTCTGGGCGAGCGTCACCAGGCGTTGGAAGTAGCTAATCACATTCCGCTTAATCGCTTCAGTCTCATTATCGAGCTCCTGCGTATCAGGCTTTGCCGAGATGCGAGCGGCCAGGTAAGGTTTCTCCTGAGTAATCTCATCGATACTGACGCGCTCCAGACCCTGAACAGCGATCTGAACCGTCCCATCGGGCATGCGGAACATGCGTCCGACGCGGGAGACCGTACCGACGCGGAAGATATCATCGGGTCCAGCGTAATCGATATCCGGTGATTTCTGCGCGACCAGCACCACAAGTCGATTGCTACGCATAACATCATCGATCAAGTGGATATAGCGCTCCTGTCCAACGGCAAAAGGCTGAACCGAAAATGGATAGATGACAGAATCCTTCAGGGGCAAGATGGGCAGCACTTCAGGAATATTGAGATGCTCATCCTCATCCGAACGGGCTCTCTCGCTCTCCTTAGCGATCTCCTCAGTAATCTCATCCACAAACTTTTCAGACTCTATCTTAGCCACCTCCTCAGGCTCCGTCTGTTCGGTTTTGACCGCTTCTTCGGTCACCGCATCAGAATCATGAGCGGGAGGAGTTGTATCTTCCTGAGTATGTGAATCGTCAACTGGAGTTGACGCAGGTGTCGACGGCTTCTGTTGTTCTGAAGATTGCTCCTTCTCGTTAGAGTGTAGCTCTTCGTGTTCCGTCTCTAAGGGCAAATGTTTTTTCTCCATAAAATCTTCTCTACATATCGCGAATAGTGTTACTCTTTGGTTTGCGGTACATGGATGTGTACGGAATGAGCCTTCTGTGCAGATAATTTTGGTAGATCTACAGAAAGCATGCCATTTTCATAGGTAGCAGTAATGGCATCCCTCATAATGGGAGTTGAAATAAAGACCTCAACGCGAAATGGTCCGTAGCGAATCTGCGCTTCATGGTAATTCAAGCCCTCATGAACATTCTGAACATCTCTTCGTTCGCCACTAATCACCAGGGCATCTTCGTAAAGAGTAACATCGATCTCATCGTCTTTCATTCCCGCCAGCTCAATCTTCACCCGAAGCAGATCTGGTGACTCAAGAATATCTGCCATTGGCTGCCAGGCGGTAGAGCGATGAAGAAATGCCTGTTGATTCTGGCGCAGGGCATCATTGAGCAACTGGCGATAATGTTGTTCCAGATGTTTCTGGGCTCCATCGCTAGAACGATAAGCGACATACCGATAGCGCATACGCATAGCTTATTACCTCTGCAATGGTCAGAAGCTGACCTGATGCGATAGTGACCCCTTGTTTATCCCAATTCGTCTATCCTTTACTGTACGTCTGAAGAGGGAAGGACGTTGACATAAAGGGGCCACCAGATCCCAATCTTAATCAAGGCTCTAGAGTTGTATAGAAAAAGGCAAAAGGTAGCAAGCATGCGTTTGATCCTATCATGCCAGTTGCCTTTTGCCATAGATCAGCTCGCAGGATGTCTATCTATTACCCGAGAGGAAGATCCTTCTCGCCATTTGCAAGAGCATTTTGACACTCTGGGCAGAGATACTCATACTCAGATTTACTTTCTGAGAGTACATCATTTTGAATAATGCGAGCATATCGCAAGCGTGTGGCTTTGCCACAACGTGCACAGAGAACGTAGGGATCCGAGACGGCAGTTCGTCGGGTTCCAAGAACGTCTTCCTGCATGGCCGACACCTGTCTTTCTTTCATCAAAATACGTACGGAGATACGTATGCAGAGGACGAAAAGCGTGTAAAGGAGAACCAATCACTAAACATGCTCTGCTACAAGACATAGATCGATAAAACCTAAAGGCCGCATTTCAAGGCCCAACAGCCTTGATTATGGCACGCATAATGAAAAATTGCAAGTAACCGCAAGCGCGTTTGACGATGCCCTTTTGATATGCTACTATGTTTCTATATATTCCTCTTTGTGCTGTTGGGCGTTTATTTTGTAGCGCGACATGAACTAGAAGCCATATAGTGCTAGTCATCCCTACAACAACGAGGGTGAGAAACGACATGATCACGCAAACGATCACACGTTGGTTTGGCAGGCTCTTCGCGTGGTGGCCATGGAAGCGTACCTCAAAGAGTGAGTACACGCAGGCGACCAATAACGTGAATAGAGGCACAATCCAGGAGGTTAGCTGGCGGGCAGCAGGTGAGGATGGACCTCTACCTCAGCCTGGAACGGCATCGGTAGCCGTTGAACACGCAGGACCCCATCGGCCAGCTAATGATGACCATTCCGGCCTTTCCTCTCCGGTTACTCCTTCTCTCACGGATGAAACCACCGTCTCTCCTCTCTCTCAGCAAGCAAGTAGTGAAGAAGTCCAGGCTCCCGCACCCACCCCTGAACAGCAGCTGGCTTTTTTACAATACCTGATGCGAAAGGGAGCAATCAATGAAGGGTTTGAGGAAGGGCAGGTTCCTGATCAGTATCGAAGGAAGAGACTGTTATCTGATAGGGATGCGCGCTAAGGAGGCAGGCGAGGGATCATCATCTATCTCGTAAGAACCAGCATCTAGCTATAAAACATTTCCCCTCGCCAGAGCAAAGAGTCGATCAGGTGGAGGAAAAGGGGCTTCCGATGATTGTGGAGTGGCATTCCACCTGTCTAAAAGACTGTCGTGTTGTTGGCGATCGAGAAGAAAAAGGGTACAACCGGATCCAACCTGGAACTACATTGTGCCAGGAGCTTACCTGTGGGGCCGAAAGAGAGATGATGGTCTATTTCACCATGAATCGTCAGTTGTGGACTCACTTAATTGGAGAACGATGCGGCAGAAGTGAAGCATTGCAGAGGCAGATTCTAAATAAGCTTCATCGTTACTCGTAAGTGGTTGACTTGTGGGAACCCGACGCCGCAGCGAGCGTAAAACGACCATGACATCTTCTTTCAGCGATGGCTCTAGATCCCCCCGCTGCATCAACAAGATCACCTGGCTTACAATAGTATCAACCTCATGGCGCATTAGATCTAGATCAGTTATCCAGGCATCCTCATCCTCAAACTCGTTATCATCTGTCAGAGAGAGTGCGTCAGAGAAAGGATCAGCCGCCTGTTCACGCCGTTTGACATCACTGCGGAGTGGTCTACGTGCCTGCTGAAGAGGAGCATGTGGTTCTTCTTGTTTAACACCTAGCTCACGCAGAAGCACGGCTAATTCATCTTCCCAGCCAGCCATGGGGCACCTCCTTGTGAAACGCCTGTAAACAGAGATCTCTGAGTTCAGAATCTCAAGATCATCTCTTCTTCATTTGTGGATACCCCTGCCTTCAGGCATGGGGAGGAAACCAGAGCGCCCGAAGGCGGAGCGTTTTTGTGTGGGAACTCTCAAACCCACCTCCAAGCCCCCACCGCTTAGGCGTAAGATACGTGACTGGTGCAGAAGACACTGGTTGTATGCTGGTCAGGGCTCTCTCCAACACGCTTAGAAACCTCAACGGAAGTGTAACACAGTGTTTCAGCGTTGTAAATAACCCAAATGGCTATTGTACGTGTGACAGTGAATAGGACTTTTGCGTAGGAATGAGGATAAACACTGGGAATGCTCGGAATATCTAGGGAGGCTGGAAGCTGACAATCAATATGCTAGATTGGTAAAGTTTAACTTTCCTATAATTATACTTTAACATGAGGCTGCTATAGTGTGAATATCACGAGATCCCTGTGAACTGGGGAGGCAAAGGTGTATGAGCCTGTGACCAGATTTTTACTAGCTCCATCTTGTCCTCTTTTTACCTTTTCACCCCATGGTCGCCGCTGTGTGGCCATGCTACTGGATTATGACGGTCGGTTCTTGAGATCGCCGCTCATAAGCTGGGCGAGTGATATTCACCTCGAATCACTCGCCCCTGGGCTTTGAGAATGTTTCTGTCCCACTTTACGTTCTACCTATTGCTTAAACACTGGTACAGACTACTCTCGAGGTGTAATAGTGTCGCTGGTCGGTTCTAGATCGTTGGGAGGAGGGGAGGTGCGTGGTGGATGAACTTCATTAATCACACCGCTATGCGTCTTGACTGTCGTAGCCCCACTTTCTCGTAGTATGCGCTCTGCCTCTTCATAGCCCATGGAAATTTTGACGGTAACAATCGTTTGACCTTGAGCGAGATCATTCTGATACGTCTGAGCATCAGTTTCGGAGACGCCATAAGTATTTAAAGCTCCAATGAGCCCACCGGCGGTTGCGCCTAATGTGACGCCTCCCAATGTTGCTGCTACAATGCCTCCTGCTAAGGCCGGTCCCAGACCTGGAATAAGCAGGGCTACAGCTGCTCCCAGGAGCCCTCCCAGGACACCACCTTCCACTGCCCCCTCTGCGGCATTTGCTTCAACCTCAGTATCTGGTTTTGCCACTGCCGCTCCTGTGAGATAGCCAATATCTTCATCATTAAAGCCGGCTCTTCGCAAGTGTTCCACTGCGGCCCTGGCTTGTTCATGCGTGGAGAAGACTCCAATCACAACTGGACTTTGGGTCAGATTCATCTTGTATTCTCCTCTCAGAATGGTGCTTCCCGGCTGGAAAACCTCCATTGCTCTTGCAAAATCTCTTGCACTGCTGCCCTGGAATGAAGAGTGTAGAGAAGATGCGAGGTAGATCATCGACAGATAATATATAGAACACGGCCGTAACGTAGCTTTAGTGTCACATTTTTTTGCAAAATGAGGTTCTGTGTGCAGATGAATATACTTGACATTCAGCAGTCTTCTCTCTTATATTTTTATCACGTGATAAGGAATTTTCAAATAGCTATCTGGTGGTGCGAGCATTCCTAAATTGGTCACGATGGAGAGATGGCTTATGCCTCGTGGACACAAGAAAGCAGCAACGCGGGAGGAGACTGAGCAGACGCGTATCACAATTTTGCGTACGGCTGAGCAATTATTTATGGAATATGGCTATCGTGCAGTCTCTACACGTCAGATCGCCGACGCCTGTGGACTTACCCAGCCAGCCCTCTATCATCATTTTGCAGATAAGCAAGATCTTTATGTGGAGGTCCTCAAAGAAAACATTGCGCAGACACAGGCTGCTCTGGAGAGAATTGTGCGGCGCAATGAGACGCTTCAGGAACGTCTACAGATAGTTGTGCGCTATCTCTTTAAAAGTACACAGTATGACCATGCCCTCATGATGCATGATATCCAACATGAACTGGAGCCGCAGACGCGCCTCATGCTACACGAGCTCTTTCACCGGGGCCTTATTTCTCCGATCGCTTCTGTCTTCGAGCAGGGACTTCATGATGGTCAGCTCAAAGCTCCACAGCAGGGGGGAATGGATGCAATTTCTGCTAGCTACTTACTTATGAGTATGCTCTCCCGTTTTCTTGTACAATCCCCACCAGTATATGGTGCGCAAGTTTCTGCGAATGGTCAGGAAGCTGCGGCTGCATTGACAGGAAATGCCTTTTTTACAGATGTGGGCAGGGCCGAGGCTATTGTGCAGATCTTGCTGCATGGTCTTGCCGTGAAGTAGGATCGCTATTTACGCGCAGAAGAGGACCGAGGCGTCAGCATTGACATCTCGGTCCTCTTCTCTTTAGAGTACGGTTATCGTCTTTCAATAGATTCAAGTAGAGTTCAAGAAAACCTGTATCTGACCTACATCGTCCTTTGCTATAAAGAGGTTTTCAACAGGCTAAATGCCAGGAATAAGATGCTCAGGAATGTGTGGTAAGACAGGTATAAGTGTATTAATGATAAGTCCAGCTACAAGCAAGAGTATAAAAGCCGTCTCTAGAGAGAGCATCTGCCGCATGACGGTGTGAAAGCCAGCAGGATTATCAGTTCGAAAGATACCTGTAATTGCCACAACTAAAGTGGGTAACGTCCATAAGGCTAACAGTATCCAATGAGGAGCCTTATTAGGAAAGCCCAGGAGCACTACTAGCACATAAGCGCTTAAGACCAGAAGCAAGAAAAGCCAGCGCCCTCCCTGTAGTCCCAGGAGCGTAGCAGGAGTACGTTTTTTTGCCTGGGCATCTTCTTCAAGATCGCGCAGATCATTGGTATGAATGATAACAGCAGCCAGCAGTCCTGGTAAGAGGCTATAGAGAAATGCACTGTTTGTAAGATGGCCGGCGCTTTGTATAAGGTTGCTACTGAGGGTTGCCAGTGGACCGAAAACTATAAATGCAATAACTGGTCCAAAGCCTAGCGTCGCCAGTGGGCGAGAAGTTGCGCTATAGAAATATGCGGCGGCTATCGCAAGAAGACCAAAGAGAAAGACCAGGCCACCTCCGCGTAGGGCGACGAAGATACCCAGTACTGATCCAATAGCAAATAGGAGTAAGCTAGAGGTCAGGATGCGCTTAGGTTTGATCAGGCGCTGCTGAATCAGGCCGCCAGGCGCAAATTGATTGCTTGTATCGATACCGCGAAGATAGTCATAATAATCATTAAGGAGATTGGCTCCGAACTGTAAAAAGAGAGCTACGAGAATGGCGCCAATAAAAGGAGTCCAGGCAAATTGCCCCAATGGCCTCTTTGCTGTGACAGTAGGAACCCAGGCCAGAACGCTTCCAAGCACAACTGGCAATAGGGCAAGAGGAAGATATGCAGGTCGCAAGCCATCCCTCCAGATCTGAAATTGCTCGCCGAGAGTCAGGCGATATTCTTCTGGTTGTACAACAAGCGGAGTTGGACTCTGTACCTGGAACATCGATGCTACCGAATGCACAGAGACTTCAGGCTGTAGGGCATTAATCGTCTGTAACGAACCGATGGGAATAGTTGGAACCTCTTCAGCGCCAACTGCATCGGCGGCCACTACCTGTGTAGCTGCCTGTGATCGCCGGTCTTCCCGGGTCTGATCAGAAGTATAGTCAGGTGTCTTCTCTAGATGTTGTGGTGCCTGTTCTTCTTGTTCCATACGCTCCCCTCCTGGCGTAGCGATGAGTCACTATCGTGGATGGCGTTATGTCTATGGTATAGTTAATCGATGAACATGAAAAGGGCAGTAGATATACCCTCGTATCGTGCTACTTGCATATACACATTGATAAGACGCTTGCTCGAAAAATAGTTCCTTCATCATCTAACACAAGCTTTTACTGTTGATAGTATACGATGACAATGAAATAGGGTGACTTACCTATTCTAAAGTATTTTCCAATTGGTGTTTTTGCAACTCTAATTGTAAGTCTAACATAGATTGCTGTAATTGAAACTGGACAGTGGCGGCAGTAAGATCGCCACGTGTTTTTTCAAGGATGCCGCGTGCGGAGTCGGTGCTTCGGCGAAGTCCACTGGTGATGGCATCCGGGAAGTCGATAGAGATCAAGACAGCGTAGATATCATCCATAAAGGCGAGGAAGATCTCGCACTGCTCGACCTGTCCGCGGCGCAATTGATCAAGTAAGTAGCGGCGGAGCTCTCCAATAGCCTCTGCAATTCCGTTGAAGTAAGCGGCATAGCTAATGGTGAGCTCTGAAGGCGTTGGCAGGGCCTGGCGCTGGGCGAGTGCTGCAAAGGTAAGTGCTTCGGCATATTCTTTTTGCGCATCCTGTACAAAGCCTGCGTTATAAATATCCTGATGTTCCCGCAGATCTTCCTCCATTTCGCGAATGAGGGTGGCTGCCTGGAGGATAAGTGCGCTGGCGGATGCAAATTCTTGCCGATGGGTTGCTCGGATGCTATTTGCACAATGGCGGATGGCAAGGCGTGATTTGGGCAACGCTTTTTCGCGAGCTGTGTGCTTGAGTGAAAAATATTGAATAGCCTCTCGTCCAATGGCATCTATAGAATCAGGCATCTGAAAAACGTCCTTTCCACAAAAGAGTGTTCCATAGAAAAGAACGTTATAGCAGCAGAATATGTTTCAAAATTAGTTAAAATGGCTGTTGAGCCACTCCCAAATAGCCCATGTATGTTTTTTGCAACTATGATTATACCTGTCTCTTATCCTATTATTTGTATTTTTGTTAAAGACCTTTCTTCCTCTCGTCATGAATTAATACAGGGGTGACCTGGATCTCGGCTGGAAAAATGAGGCGCTGGAGGTCTCCGGCCCAGAAAAGTTGTTTCATCATTTCTGCCACGGCATAAAGAAGATGTTGGAATGTAGCATCGCGGCTATGTTCGTAGGCTGCGCTTCCTTCATAGTGGGAAAGAGAGACGAAACATTGATTGAGAGGAGTGAGCTCACTGAGGCGTACAAGGTAGATATCCATTTTTGCTGCTCCTTTATCAATTGGGAGCATAATTCGTAGCTCTGGTCTGTGATTGAGAATATCGAGGCGATAAAAGACTCCATAGTGATCACGTGAGGCCTGAAAGATAGAGATTTCAGGTTCTTCATCACGTTCGTCTGGGCGCTCCATTTCGACTCCTAATTCCGCCAGGAAGCTTTCAAATTGCTCATTGATGTTCATGGTCATCTTCTTTCATAGACTATGCATCCTACTGCATGAGAGAACAGAAAAAAACAGGTGGTTATCAGTCTATTCCCTGGCTGCCATGAGAAAACGGTCATGGGCATCTTTCCGGTTCGTGTTTAAAGTACAATGACAATATGGTATAACCAGAATATGACAAAGATGTGTTATAGGGGAGAGCGTCAAAAGTACCAGGAAATTATGAGAGAGGGCCAGGAAGATTAATAATGCTCTAGCCGCCAGCTCGTTTCACTTTATATCCCAATTCGGTGAGTTTTCCCTGCACTTTATCGCAGTGGTCTCCCTGAATCTCGATTGTCCCATCTTTTACTGTACCGCCCGAGCCACAAAGCTTTTTTAATTGCTGGGCGAGCGTTGTCAGATGGCTATCACTGCCTGAGATGCCAGTGATAACCGTGACTGTTTTGCCACCACGTTGTTTGCGATCGCGCATCACACGCACAATTCCATCGCTCTTTTTAGATGGGAGAGCAGATTGTTCACAGCGGCAGGACTGGTAGGGTTGCCCACAATCTGGGCAGTTAGTAACTCTTCCACTATCGGTGGAATAGACAAGACGATCTGGCATAGATATCTCCTTTGCAAAGGTTAGCGAGAGCGATGAGTTCTGCACAGCATTGTATCATATTACGATCTAACCGGTCTCAGCTAATGTGAAGCTATCTTGTAGTCTGGTCCGTATACCATGCAGGCATCTCATATATCTATTTATAAAGCTATTTTACAAGACTTATCTGGATGCGGAGTTACTAATGCAAGAATTACATGAAGAAAAGAAGATTGGCCGATATCATATCCAGGGCCCGCTGGCTCGTGGAGGCATGGCTGAAATCTATCTTGCCTCCGATCCGGAGAGTGAGCAGGTCGTAGCAATTAAGCTTGTCTCTACACTGGCTACAGAATATTGTGAGCGTTTTCGTCGTGAAGTAGAAGCCATGAGGGCTTTAAAGCATCCTCATATTTTACCTATTCTCGACGCAGGTGAGCATCAACAGTGGTCATATGCAGTTATGCCCTATGTTGCCAATGGAACGTTAAATTCAGCCCTGGCTACGGGCCCCTGTACTCTGGAAGATACTGGCTTTATCATTGATCAACTGGCCTCTGCCCTCCAGTTTGCACACGAACAGGGAATTATCCATCGTGATATCAAGCCTTCCAATATTCTGATTCGAGATCCTGGTCATATCTATCTTGCCGATTTTGGTCTTGTGAAGCGTATGCAAGGTGGGAAGGATTATAGTCTGACACTATCGGGCTACTTAATCGGTACTCCTGAATATATGGCTCCAGAGCTCGCTGAAGGTGATGCAACACCAGCCAGTGATATCTATGCCCTTGGCATTGTTACTTACCAGATGTTGACCGGTCGTGTCCCCTTTAAGGGAACCAACCCGATGTCAACGTACTTAAAACATATTAATGGTATTCTAACTCCCCCCTCTGAGTATAATCCTACTCTTCCTGCTGAGATCGATCAGGTTATCCTCCAGGCTCTGTCTAAGGAGCCTCAGGAGCGTTATACCACGGCTAAGGCTTTTGCTCAAGCCTATCAAGATGCTTTACAGGATGTATTAACACGCAAACAAAGATATGGAGAAGTAGTTGCCAGAGCCAATGCGATTACGCATCCACATAATCTTGATCAGATTGCTGAACTGGTTACTCGTCAGCAAAAAGTGTCGGCTCTACCTGATCCTGAGATATCCATTGCTAAGAGGAGAGAGCTCAGATTTGTGCCTTCTGCAGGCGTGATGGCTCTCATTCTGATACTGGCGATCTCTGTGAGCGGTTTTTCGCTGTTCTCTGTCAGTTCAAGTCTGTTCCAATTCTCTTTACCCCCTGCTCATGCTGGCGCAGAACCAGTTGTCACACCAGATCCAACGGCCACACCAACTCCTACAGCAACGGCCACACCAGACCCAACCGCGACGCCCGAGCCAACGGCCACACCAACGCCTATCCAGATTGTTGCACCAGCTCCTGGCACAAATAATGGAAATGGAACCATTAATAATGCTGGGAATACTAATGGAGGTGGGAATGGGAATACTGGAGGTGGGAATGGGAATACTGGAGGTGGGAACGGGAATAATGGCAATGGGAAAGGGCATAAAAAGGGTAAGTAACCCCTGTTGTTTGCAGATTTTGATGGTGTAGTTAGAAAGAATGTGACCGTCTATGCCCGGCTTAGAAGGATTTTCGTTTGGCCCTTATTATCTTAAGCAATCTCTAGGGCAAGGTGGCATGGCTGAGGTCTATCTGGCCGACGATGAAGAGCGAGGGATTGAGGTGGCTGTGAAGGTCATTGGCAGCAATAATGTGGAGTATCTGGAGCGTTTTCGACGCGAGGCTAAAACAATCGACCTTCTTCGCCATGAGCATATTCTCTCGTTGTTGGAGTATGGTGATCAGGAGCCCTGGCATTACCTGGTTATGCCCTATGTTCCTGATGGCACCCTGCATGATCGCATTGCTTCTGGCCCATTGAGCGTGCAGGAGTCTGGAATTATTCTCGAACAGATTACCAGCGCTTTACAGTATGCTCATAACAGGGGAATTATTCATCGCGATATTAAGCCCTCGAATATTCTTTTTGCGAGTGATGACTATGTTTATCTAGCAGATTTTGGCCTGGCAAAAGTTCTCGATGCTGATGCTGAACTGACACGCACCGGACTGATCATGGGAACTCCTGAATATATGGCTCCTGATCTCGCCGATGGCCCCGCAACGCGTAGTACGGATATCTACGCATTAGGAGTTCTGCTCTACGAGATGTTAACAGGCCAGCCCCCTTTCACAGCTCCGACTGCTCTGGCCGTCTACTGGAAACATATTCGTGAGCTTCCTCAGCCCCCTTCACAAGTAGATCCATCTTTACCATCGACCATTGATGACGTGGTCCTTTGTGCCTTAGAGAAGGACCCTGCGAAGCGCTTTCAAAGCGTAACTGCTCTATTCGATGCGTATCAGGCTGCGCTCATGACGGTTGCTGCTGAACATGCTGAAGAGGAAGGGGAGCTGGATAGACAGGCTTTTGAAGAAGCAATGAGTCAGCCTGAGCCTTCTCGGCCAGACTCTTTGTTCGCTCAGACAGCTCTACATAGACGCGGTGATCAGTTAATTCTGCGCCCTGCTGAGCATGGCTATTCTGATAAAGCTCTGACTTCTTTGAGCAGGCATTCCAGTCTGAATAATGAGCGGCTTGATGAGACTGCGCCGCTTCTCAGCCCTTCTGGTAGCCATTCTACCAGTTCTCCACGCAGAAGCTTCTCTTCCATTGGCTCTCCACGCAGAAAAGGCTCTATAAGCGCGTTAAGTACGTTTATTATTGTTGCGGGCCTGCTTATTTTTATTGTCTTTCCCATGGGATATATCTACTATCTTTATAGCACTCAACCTGAGCCAGCACTGGTAGTTAATGCTGCTCATCAATCAACGGTTGTCGCGATTGCCAGTCCTACCAGTAAGGCGGGTGGCGTGTTAGTGGATTCATTAGCAAAAAATACGGGTGGCCGTTGGGATGAAGATGCTCTGCACTGCTTTTTTAAAGATGGTACCTATCATGCCATTGCAACTCAGGAGATGACGGTGCAGCCATGCCCTCTTCTGCAACAGCAATTTACCAATGGAAGTGTACAGGTTGATGTCTCCTTGCTGGCAGGAACCAGCGCCAGCCTGCTTTTGCGTCAGAATGGCGAACAATTTTATGAATTTGGTCTCACCAATCGAGGGCAAATTTTCTTTCTACGACACGATCGTGATGCCGGGGATACCTATATCTCGCTGCTTAAGCCTTTTAGTAGCACTGTGTTGCGAGGAGGAATG
The DNA here is from genome assembly GCF_003967535.1 of Tengunoibacter tsumagoiensis. GTDB lineage: Bacteria > Chloroflexota > Ktedonobacteria > Ktedonobacterales > Ktedonobacteraceae > Tengunoibacter > Tengunoibacter tsumagoiensis. The sequence continues at coordinate 1,010,784 of NZ_BIFR01000001.1, forward strand.
GAGAAAAATACCTTGCAAGTGATTGCATTGAAGGACGATTTTAAACTATTCCTCAACGGGGTGCAGGTGGGAGAAGTTTATGATGCGACATATGCTGAGGGGCAGATTGCACTGGCCGCCGCAACCCCAGCAACCATTGCACTGAGCGAAGGTAGCTTTAGCGCCTTTAAACTTACCGCGATGCCATAAGCGCAGAGTCAGATGATCCTCTCCATGCAAGTAAAGACCTGCATGGTCTTTTTTTTTATAGCTAAAGAAATCTCAATGAGCTTAGAAAATAGAGATATTTCGATAAAATTTTATAGATTTTCTGTTGTCAGAAAGAGGAGGGCCGCGTTATGATATAGATGGTAGATTCAGTTTCTGTGAGTCTGCAATCTATGTGAAGGAAGACCTATGCAGCACTATACCTTCCCGCCTGCCTCCTCTCCACAGACTGGAGCAGAGCGTATTCTCAACGCTTGCGCGCGCCGCCCAGTCGATTCCACTCCGATCTGGTTTATGCGGCAGGCTGGTCGTTGTATTATCGAGCATCAAGAGATGCGAAAAAAGTATGATCTTATGACCATGCTCAAGACGCCCGAGCTCTGTGTGCAGGCTACGCTCATGCCTGTTCAGGCGTATGGGGTGGATGCAGCGGTCATTTATGCTGATATAATGCTACCGCTTGAGGCCATGGGCGTTGACGTTGCTATTACCAATAGCGGACCAGTGATTCATAACCCTATTCGAACGCTTCAGGATGTTGAAGCGCTCCGTATTGTAGAGCCTGAAGAGTCGGTTCCATATATCCTGGAGTCATTGCGACTACTACGCAGTGAGATTGCGGGAAAGCAGGCCCTGATAGGGATTGCTGGTGCTCCATTTACATTAGCCTGCTATCTCATCGAAGGTCAGCCCTCGCGTGACTACACCCAGGCCAAAACTCTGATGTATAGCCAGCCAGAGATCTGGGCTGCGCTGATGGAGAAGCTTTCAACCGTGACTGCCAGTTACCTTGTGGCCCAGATCAAGGCCGGAGCTGATGTTGTCCAGCTCTCTGATAGCTGGTCTGGCGCGTTGAGCCCTTCCCTCTATCGCCGTTATGTTCTCCCCTATACACAGCGTGTCTTTGCCGCCGTTAAGCAGACGGGCCAGCCCGCGATTCATTATGGAGCCTCCACTGCGGCCCTTCTGGAGGCGATGACGGAAGCTGGAGGAGATGTGATCGGCATTGACTGGCGTATGGATCTAGACGCAGCGTGGGAGCGGATAGGGACCGATCATGGTATTCAAGGAAATCTGGACCCTACATTTATGGTAACGCCATGGCCTGTATTGGAAGAGCAGACCCGAGATCTTCTTCGCCGGGCCGATGGTCGTCCAGGCCATATATTTAATCTAGGCCATGGCGTCCCCTATGCTACCGAAGTTGACCAGATTCGCAGACTTGTTGATACCGTTCACCAATTAACCGCAGTACAACCATAAATAGTGCAGCGTGACAGAAAGAATAGTAAAAGAGTATGACTACGACAGCCCACACCAGTGTTCTTTTAATGACCTATGGCTCACCAGCAACCCTTGATGATATTCCCGCTTATATTAAAAATGTCTATGGTGGTCGGGAGCCTTCGGAAGAGATTCTCACGGAGTTTCGGCGTCGCTACAACTTGATTGGCGGCTCTCCATTGATTCGGATCACCAACGAGCAGGCGGCTGCATTGCAGGAAGAGCTGAATCAGCAGAGCAATGGAGTTCATTACCGCGTGACAGCGGGCATGCGTTTCTCTCCTCCCTTTATTGCCGATGTTGTGCCAGAGGCTGCGGCAGGAGCGGAGACGCTGGTTGGAATTATCATGTCGCCCCAATATTCTCCCATCATTATGAGTGGGTATATTAAGACGCTCGAGGATGCCGTTGCCGATCTAGAGCGCTCAGATCTGACCCTGAAGATCTCGCGAGATTGGCATCTGCAACCATATTTTATCCAGGCCGTTGCCAGACGCGTTATCACAGCTCTGAATCGCTTCCCCGCTGAAGAACGTGATCAGGTACCTGTCCTTCTGACCGCACATAGTATGCCTAAGCGTGTGATCGAACGCGAGCCGGATTATATTAATAATCTTAAGCAGACCGCCGCAGCTATCGCGAAAGAAGCTGGATTGGCCGATGATCGCTGGCAATTTTGCTATCAAAGCGCAGGCCATACCCCCGAAGAGTGGTTAAAGCCAGACTTTGCCGATATTATGCCAGAGCTTCAGCAGCAGGGAAAGAAATCTGTTCTGATTGCCCCTGTCCAGTTTCTAGCTGATCATCTAGAGATTCTCTACGATATCGAGGTGGGAGCTCGCGAGCAGGCTGAAGAGCATGGCATCTTTTTTGCCCGCACCGAATCTCTGAATACCGATCCCCTCTTCATCAAAGCCCTGGCAGCCGTCGTTCACGAGACCCTGGCACAGAGCTAAGTCCCTAAAAATCACAGTCTGCTCTCACCTCGGATGGCAATTGACAAACGTTGAACTTAGTCGTAATGTGGGAAGAGGCGAAGGTTTTCGTTTCCGAAGACTGAAATGCCTTTCTCTCATGATTCCTTTGTGGTAAAGGAGATACGATGGATAAGTTGCAACCTATTCTCTTTGTGTTGCCTCTCCTGGCACTCTCATTCTGGGTCTGGATGGCGTGGGATTGTAGCAACAATGACCGTTTTTCCAGTCAGGAGAAGACGTACTGGCTAATGGCATTTGTTTTTCTTAACGTTTTTGCTGCCATTTACTATTATGTTTATGAGTATAGAAAGCGATAGCAACTGTGATTTCTTTGCCTTAGTTGCCGTTTACTAGTATGTTTATGAATAGAGAAAGCGATAATAACTGTGAGTTCTTTGCCTTAGCTACCGTTTACTATAGGCTTATGAATAGAGAAAACGGCAGCTAAAGCAATTTCCTTGTCGTCACCACCGTAGCTTCAGGAAAGCAGATTGGCGATTTCGACTAATTGATCCTTTGTAAGAGCGCCAGTAATCTGGATGCCTACCTCTTTTTCAGTCCATGACAGCGTCGAGTTATCTCCATTTTTTGTGATTGTTCCACTTGTGCCACGTAGTGAGACCTTTTGACCCGCACTGCCAGAGAGATTTGCCAGCGTCTTGCTTTCAACAAGCGTAAAGGTCAGATTGCCCTTAGCATAGTTGAGCGAATAGGTCTGATTGCCGGGTGCCCCCAGAGCTGTAACATTTTTCAGAATATAGTCAGCCTGCTCCCCTGGAATGCTCAGGAGATGATAGCCAGCCAATTGCTGAGCCTGAGCCAGATTCAGAGTGCCCGAGCCATCGGCCCCTGTATTCGCATCTTGAAGAGGTAACACCTTTACACCGGCGGGAACAGTATAAGTAAATGTCGTTTCAGGTAGATCTGGATTGATATCAAGCTTAGGAATATCCACCAGAAGCGTTCCTAATCCCTGAAGATCGAGATTTACTTGAATCGGAAGATGGGTTGTTTTAGCAATATAAACCTCACCAGTATAATTAAAATTTCCTGTTGAAGCATCATTCGCATTCTCAGTCTTCTGAGGCACAACATGAACATCATAGACGTTCTGACCATCGACCGTCGTATCTGAGCGTTGCGTCCCAGTGCTATGAGAGAAGATCGTCTGAATAATATTCAGCAGAAACTGGCTCTGCCCACCGCCCTTGCCGCCGAGATTTGAACCTGAATCACCGGTTGCTGACTGGGGAAGAGGGCCGTTGTAAACCACATTTTTTTGTGGATCATACTGCCACTGTTGCTTGCCATCCGTTACAATCACCGAGCCCTGGGCAAGTTGAGGAATAGTAGATTGAGGGACATCAACATGGCTTTTATTGCCCGAGGCATTCCAGATCTCAGTATTGACCGTTCCATTAATGGCCTGTCCAGAGATCGTCAGGTTAAAGAGGCCATGGAGCGTTCTGGCGGTATTGATCGTCGTTGCCATTCCATTTAAGAGCTGTTGGCCCTGTCCAGGTGTTGGAGTAGGCGTAGGAACAACTGTATGTGCAGGAGTCTGCGAGGTACTTCCTCCACATCCTGCCAACAGCAAGAAGCTTGTCAGTAGGATAGGGAGAACGATTGCGCTCCTCTGCCAATGCGAGAGGCTCATGTAATACTCCTTGTACTGTGAGATAGTATCAAGCAAGATACTATTAAGTAAAGTTTCAAAGTAAGTAGCAAATCTTTGAGAGATTGTTGTAGATGTGAAGCTAGAAGCTATAAAAAGTATAGCATATCCAACCATTTCTATCAGAACAATTGCACCTTCCTGGGGAGATCATGTAATCATGAGAGGTATAGAAACTGCTGAAACCTATTGGGCAGTAATCTCAAAATCGGCTCTGAGGGGAGTCTGGCCTGGTATATCTGCATTGACATGAACCTTCCACTTTCCCCCCATTGTAAACTGCACCTGAGTGCGGTAATACCCATCTGGTTGAATCCCTGCTAGCGAGGTCTCTGTCCCCATATCCATACTCTCCATTGAACTTGTTAGAGTCAGGCGAGCATTCATAATTGGCTGTTGATGGTCTGAGGATGTTAACTGAAGTGAGACAGTTGCAGGATTAGTTGAGCGAGGAGGATTAGGCTGCACCTGGAATGTGAGGAGATAGTTTCCTTGTCGAGCGGTCTGGAATTGAGGTGAGGGATGACGTGGAATGATCGTATCCATAATCGTTGCCAGAAAGGTCATTCCGATCAGAAATGCAATCCCAATGAGCAGAATCAGAAGTGGCCGTCGTGCTCTGCGCCCCGGTTGAACATTATCGCCTTGAACCATAATACCCTTTTTGTTTTTGTATCTGAACAGAAAAGATGGGTTGTGCTTGCACATCCCTGCTTGCCGCAATACACATCTATCTGGGCAGGGGCGAAACACAACCCACCTTTGAGCGGCAAAAGGCCAGCTCCATCGAAAATCTACTCTTCTCGTTTTAGTATAACACCATTCAACTCTATTTGAGAAGACTTGTTCGAGGATAATCCAGGAGGGGTGGTCCTCTGGCGGCCAACGAGTTGCTCGCATTGGGAAGAGTGGGAAGAAGAGGTAAATTCATTGCCCCCCGGATAGGGGCGTCTGCTGAACGTGCCCGCCCGCCTCGCTTCCTCTTCCTGGCTGATGGCCTCGGCTGATCGGTGGGGTTCTCGCAATAGGAAATAAGTATTATAAGAGGTAAAGAATGATATGAGATCATTTATCGGGCGCGACTGCGGTCGGGCCCGTGTCATCAACCACAATGAATTGATCAGTGACCTCTTCTCAATTTATTGTCCCCCCAGACATGGACCCGACCGCAGTCGCGTCCGTTGAGCTTGCCCACCCGCCTCTTTTCCCTTTCCTGGCTCATGCCCTCTTCTGCTTCTACGAGAATTGGAAGCACCCTCGTTGTTTCTCCCTTGGTATTAACATTCAGCTATATACAAAATCCTTCATAAATACCCTGCTTAGATGCTCAAAATTGAAAGGGTTTCTTGTATGCAGACTGAACCGCAAGCACTAAAGAAGGATTGCGCGAACCTGTAGCTCTGGCCTGCTAAGCACGAGGTTCGCGCACGGCTTGAGAGGCCAGTGGAGCATAGTTTAGTATTTTAGTATTGAACCTCCTGACTGCCGTTTTTGAGAGATTCGCGTTTTTGATTGACTGAAGGGGCTTCTCATGCTAAACTAGAAGAGTTGCCGTAGCAATGTAGAGGAGAACCCAGAAGGGCTTGAAACCCCTTAATCAGAGACAATTCTACAGGGTTATGTCCGTAGCAATGTAGAGGAGAACCCAGAAGGGCTTGAAACAACCACACCCGAATTCCACCCGTTTTTTTCCCATCACGTAGCAATGTAGAGGAGAACCCAGAAGGGCTTGAAACATCGATTGGTCATAATCCACGGGCTCTACCGCCCACGTAGCAATGTAGAGGAGAACCCAGAAGGGCTTGAAACTTCACAAGGAAAAGTGATCGATCCCGACTATAATTGGGTAGCAATGTAGAGGAGAACCCAGAAGGGCTTGAAACTTGTCGCGAACCCGAAGCTTGTAATGTTCTACGCTGTAGCAATGTAGGAGAGAACCCAGAAGGGCTTGAAACCACATGCATCTCTGAAGCGTTAGCAGTAACTACGGTGTAGCAATGTAGGAGAGAACCCAGAAGGGCTTGAAACATTACGGCCCCATCCTCGGTGACTAAAATCCGCCAGTAGCAATGTAGGAGAGAACCCAGAAGGGCTTGAAACTGAATTGGAGGTCGTCAACAGAGAGCTGGCTGAGGTCGTAGCAATGTAGGAGAGAACCCAGAAGGGCTTGAAACACCTGTTCTAGTGGTACTCTCACCGGCTTTCGTGATGTAGCAATGTAGGAGAGAATCCAGAAGAGGGGAGCAATTAATTCATTTGTAGAATTCCCTTGTTAGTTGATTTAGCTCGACTCAGAGTACGTACATTTATAACTATATAGGTCAGGGTATTGAGATTTTTCACGGATTGTGCGTTTCGCACTTTTGGTCGCTCAATTCCCAGCTCTTTCGCTTGACTATTGATGCGTTCGCAGCTGGTCCGCTGGTTGTGAATAGCACGATACAGAGGTGTTGTACGATCGAGTGTGATGCGCATGAGCCCGCCAGGCTCGATATTGACGCTTTTTTTACACCCTTTTGCAACAGGAAACTGTGCATGATCGCAGGTTGCTCTCTCTACAACAGAAGGAAAAGAGAGCGGACAACGATACAATTGCGCTCGATAGCCGTAGGTATGAGCATACTGATAGGTTGGATGCATTTGCAACCCTTTTGGACACAGGGGAACGCCAGCAGTTCCAGGGACGAAGACGGTATCACCATGTTTCATCTTCGGAATAGCGGCGATACCGCCGTGCAGCGCTGCTTTTTGATAGACGTACCAGGCATCATAGGCGGCATCAGCCGTACTATTGGTAGGATAGCGCCCAAGTGCGGCAACGGTTTGTTGATAAAGCGGCTCGAAATAGGTCACATCGCCTTCGTTAAACGGCAGGGTATGCTCAGCCAGAATCACATCGCCATAGGTCGGCGTGGTGGCAGCTGCAACACCAGAGCCATACCCCCAGAGGACTTCTTTTTTCTCTTTGGTTGATCCATCCGGTTGCTCCTGATTGGTGCTGCGTTTCACGCCCAGTCTGCAATCTGGATCACCAGCCGGTCGATGGTGCTTGTCATGACTCTCTTTGGAGAAAACACGTGGATTGTTTTCTTTGACCCATGCATACATGTGTTTCACGTCGAAAGCCACCGTCTCACCCAGCCCCGGAATTTCCCGGTCGAGAGCGGCGACGGTGGAGGCCAATAGGTCCTGGAGCAGCGAACGATCAAGCGTACGAAGCTTTTCTCCTATCCATTGGCGGCTGGGAAGGGTTTTTTCGACATCAAAACCATAGGGAGCATGAGGGTCGAGGACCAGTTCAAAACCAAAATCAAGAATGAGAAGAGGGTGGTTGGAGAGAAAGAGACGCAGTTCTTTGCTGTAGACAATGCCTTCCTGAATGCGCAGAAGGAACATTTTGAGATAGGCGATCATAGGTTGTTCTACCGGTCTTCCACGATGGGAGCATCGTTGAAGCCAACGATCAATGATGGACCAATCAAGCAAGGAAAAGAATGCTCGGTAGCGTTGGACAAGCGGGTCGGCCTGAAGGATGGAAATCAGAGTAGACTGGCCAAAAAGGGAAGATGCGGGTATCATAGAAAGAGACTCCTTTGCTGAGTTTGTTTTGGTTATGAATACTCTGCACAAGGAGCTCCCCTTTTGTCAAGCAAAAAGGACATTTGCAAAAAAAACGGAAGGTATTCAACTGCTGAATGAATTGCTCTCGTTTTTATGGAAACTGGTCTGGAACTGTGAATCGCAGGAACGCCAAAATTCTTGAAATGAATGAATTGCTCTCGTTTTTAGAGAATGGCTATCGATCAGAAATCGGGAAAAATGGCGTTTTCTACAAATGAATTAGCTTCCCCCCTCCCAGAAGGGCTTGAAACTTAAACATGGCAGTGCTGATATGTAGATACTCTGCTGGTAGCAAAGTAGAGGAGAAGCCAGAAGGGCTTGAAACACAGGCTCGTGGTGGGATGTGAACGCTTCCGAGTTTGTAGCAAAGTAGAGGAGAAGCCAGAAGGGCTTGAAACCTTGTCTCGCATGAAAGTGTGAGGCAGCCTCGTGTAGCAATGTAAAGGAGAACCCAGAAGGGCTTGAAACCGCTCTCGGGCCTCACCAAGAGCTGGATGATCCTCGTAGCAAAGTAGAGGAGAAGCCAGAAGGGCTTGAAACTAAATGCTCGCTGAGCACTGTCGCATTCACCGTCGTAGCAATGTAGAGGAGAACCCAGAAGGGCTTGAAACTTCAGGGAAAAGCTTACTGGCATTAAATAGTGAAAGTAGCAATGTAGAGGAGAACCCAGAAGGGCTTGAAACTCTCTTTTGATCTTTAGAAGAGATACCATTCTACGGTAGCAATGTAGAGGAGAACCCAGAAGGGCTTGAAACATATCTCCTACAATCACACGATAAGCATTTAAGGTGTAGCAATGTAAAGGAGAACCCAGAAGGGCTTGAAACCTTGCCCTTGCGAAGATACCAGCAGGCCGTTATGCCGTAGCAATGTAAAGGAGAACCCAGAAGGGCTTGAAATAATAGTAGGGGGTTGTTGGGTGCGGCTCGCTACTTCGTAGCAATGTAGAGGAGAACCCAGAAGGGCTTGAAACTCACTAAGAGCCTGTTCTGGAATGTGCGGCGGTAACTCTGCGTGGCAAGAAGAGTGAGATAGGAGAAGCTTTTGCGAGGTCTGACGGTAGAATGTTTTGTCTGCAATGAGGGAACGGAAGACCCTGGTGCGTGTGCGCAAGACTGGCAACGAGAGCTGCGCTATGAGAAACGCAGTCGTTGCGTCCCAGGGGAGTTCTGCTTCAGTCTCTCGCGAGAGGAGCCTGATCTGTTCCCATGAAATCGGTAAGGAGAACCACGTATGAAATTTCTGCTCACTTCTGCTGGCATCAAAAACGACAGCATTCGTAACGCTCTGGTTGATCTGCTGGGCAAACCCATTGCCGAGTCCAGCGCCCTCTGCATTCCTACTGCGGGGTACGGGCACCCCATGGGCAGTCCTGGTGGGGCATGGCGTTTCATCACTGGTCAGTCCTCCACACCCATGTGCGAGCTGGGTTGGAAGTCCCTGGGCGTGCTGGAACTTACCGCGCTGCCCAGCATCGGTGAAGAGCGCTGGGTCCCCTGGGTCCGAGAGGCAGACGTCCTGCTGGTGAACGGCGGGGATGCGCTGTATCTGTGCCACTGGATGCGGCAGTCCGGGCTGGCGGACCTCTTGCCGGAGCTTCCCGAGACGGTCTGGGTGGGGCTGAGCGCCGGGAGCATGGTGATGGCCCCTAGAATCGGGGAGGACTTCGTCGGGTGGAAGTCGCCCACTGGTAGCGATAGCACGTTGGGATTCGTTGATTTTGCGATATTTCCTCATCTGGATCATCCCTCTCTGCCAGAAAATTCCCTGGCCGATGCAGAGAAATGGGCTGCTGAGGTGGGTGTGCCAGCATATGCAATTGACGATCAGACCGCTATCGTCGTTCGCGACGGAGCAGTCGAAGTCGTCTCCGAAGGCCATTGGAAACGGTTTACGCCCTGATGGGGTGTTTGGGAACGGGCTCGTTCTTGCGCGCCAAACGAGCGATGAGCAACCGAAGCATTGCCACCTGGATCAGTGTTTCGCTCGTTTGCACTTTCCGCTCATACTCTTTGCTCATGCTTCGGTTCCAAGAAATCCAACTGAATGTGCGTTCCACGACCTATCTGCGAGGCACCACGCTGAAACCGTGGGAGCCCGATGGGCGTTCCACGACTTCCAACTCCTACTCTCCTGCGATCTGACACCACTCAACTAACTCCTGCCTGTGATAGGCTGCATCAACCCAAATCTTTTTCAGGCGGGGTACGAAGAATAGTGTACAAAAGTGAACGTCGTTTCTCCACTAAGTTGACATCAAGCAGCTCGAAAGAGGCACCTGATTGAAGTTTGCGTGCCTTTCTAGTGTGCAGTATAATACGTATGCAATGTCAACCACCATAGGAGACACAACGGGGTGCCAGTCTGGTTGTTGAGCCATTGATGTAAAAGAGGGAAAACCCGTCTACTGTCCCCATGTGGATGTCAATATGGGCGAGAGCACAAGCCAGGAGGCCGCAATAAAGACCAGTGGGCGACCGTTTTGTTGGTCAGCGAGCTAGTAACGGATTGCTTCTACATCAAACTCAAGTTAGCCTCATGCCACACCTCCCGCCTCCAGAAACGAGGAAAAGATGTACAAAGGTCAGTCTGGTATGTGGTCCTGGCTGCTTCATCGCATTACAGGGCTGGGTATTCTACTATTTCTACTCATTCACATCGTCGACATTTCTATTCTGGGCTTTGGTCCTGAAGTCTATAACAAGAGTGTTCTGCTTTTTGATCAAGTCATTGTGCGGCTCTTATCTCTCGCACTGATCGCGGCTGTTTTCTATCATGGCTTTAACGGCCTGCGTATTATGGCTATCGACTTCTGGAGCAAGGGTGTACGCTATCAAAAGAGCATGTTTATTGGGGTGCTGATCGTCACCATTCTCGTATTTATTCCCGTAGCGTACTATGTGTTACGTCCTGTCCTCGACTGGATTTTCCATCTGCCCTCGACTGCTCAAGTGGGCCACTAGTGATCATTGGAAGTGCTATGTAAAGCGATAGCAGAGAAAGAGGAATTTTGCAATGCGTGTTTCAACTGGATTTGGCCCACGCCCCGCGGGTGGTGGTTTTGAGACATTTTCCTGGTATTTTTTCCGCGCCTCAGGCATTGTCTTGATCTTCCTTGTCATCATCCATTTAATTATTATGCATGTCACCAATGATGTATCGCAGACAACGTATGCGTTTGTGGCCTCTCGATATGCAAACCCCTTCTGGCGTCTGTTTGACTGGCTGCTTTTAACCTTAGCACTCACACACGGCATGAATGGTTTGCGGGTCGTCATTGATGATTACGTGCGAAATGCATCCTTGCGTCTCTGGCTGCTCTCTCTGGTCGGAGTGTTACTGCTCGTTTTCTTTATGCTGGGAACGATCACGCTGGTTACCTTTACAGGTGCTGCGGCCATTCATTAGTCGAATGAGGAAAGAATATGTATCATAAATTTGACGTGGTTATTGTGGGCGCAGGCGGCGCGGGACTCATGGCTGCCATGCAGCTTCCTAATGCCAGTGTTGCAGTCCTGACAAAGGTCTATCCCACCCGTTCGCATACTGGTGCGGCACAGGGCGGCGTGGCAGCAGCTCTTGGCAATCAGGAAGAGGATCACTGGAAATGGCACATGTATGACACGGTCAAAGGCGGAGACTACCTGGTAGATCAGCCAGCAGCCGAGATTCTAGCGCGTGAGGCCATTGACGCAGTGTACGAGCTAGAGCATCGAGGCCTTCCCTTTAATCGTACAGAGGATGGGCGAATCGATCAGCGCAGGTTTGGCGGGCACACGCGTAATTTTGGAGAGGGTCCAGTGCGTCGAGCCTGTTATGCTGCGGACCGCACTGGTCACATGATCCTACAGACAATGTACCAGAACGCTGTCAAAAATCAGGTTAACTTCTTCAATGAATTTCTGGTCCTGGACCTGCTGATTAATGATGGAGTTGTCTGTGGAGTCGTCGCATTACAGATTCGTACGGGCGAGATCCACACATTTCATGGCAAGGCTGTGCTGTTTGCCACAGGTGGGTATGGACGAGCCTGGCGGGTTACAAGTAATGCCTTTGCCTGTATGGGTGATGGCATGGCGATCGCCTATCGTCGCGGTATTCCTTTGCAGGATATGGAGATGTATCAGTTTCACCCAACTGGCATCTATAAAGTTGGCGTGCTCCTGAGCGAGGCAGCTCGTGGTGAGGGTGGTAAGATCCTGAATGGCAAAGGCGAATACTTTATGGAACGCTACATGCCCACTCTGAAGGATCTGGCCCCACGAGATATTGTCTCGCGCTGTATTGTACAGGAGATCAACGACGGCAACGGTGTCGATGGCAAAGATTATGTTTACCTGGATGTTCGCCATCTGGGAGCTAAGAAGATTGCTGAGAAACTGCCAGATATCACAGATTTTGCTCGTAACTATCTTGGCGTAGAGCCCATTACCGAGCCTGTGCCGATTCAGCCAACTGCCCACTATGCCATGGGTGGTATTCCCACCGATATTGACGCGCGCGTTGTCATTGACTCTCAGCGAACACCACTGCCCGGCTTCTACGCTGCTGGCGAGGTTGCCTGTGTCTCCGTCCATGGAGCAAATCGTCTTGGCACTAACTCACTGGTTGACCTGATCGTCTTTGGTCGTCGAGCAGGCAAACATATCGCCAGCTTTATTGCCGAGAACGATCATGTTACCTTACCACCTCAGCATGAGGATTACTCACGCCAGCTGGTTGATAAGCTCTATAGCTCTACTGGTGGCGAATCGGCTGCCCGCATTCGCAGTGAACTTCAAAACGAAATGAATGATAACGTCTTTGTCGAACGCAACGAGCGCGGCCTCAGTCATGCTTTAGACACGATCGATGGCCTGCGGGATGCCTATCAGGGGATCCAACTGCAAGACAAAGGCAAGAATTTTAATACAGAGCTTGTTGAGGCCATCGAATTGGGCTTCTTGCTAGAATGTTCTGAGGCAACCATCCATGGAGCAAAGGCGCGTAAAGAGAGCCGTGGAGCGCATTATCGGTTAGATTATCAAAAGCGTGATGACGTCAATTGGCTTAAGCATACCCTGGCCTACAAAGGAACAAAAGCGCACGATGTACGCCTGGAATATAAAGATGTCATTCTCATTGATGATCCCATCTTTAAGCCGAAAGAGCGCAAATACTAATCAGACAGACGAACAATGGAGCAAGCCCATCCAGCCTGATCGATGGGCCAGAGGAGAGAGCGATGAAGGTACTTCTACGCATTAAGCGCTATGATCCTGAACGTGAAGCCAAGCCATACTGGGACGAGTTCCGTGTTGAATCAGATCCCATTGATCGCTTGCTGGATGCCTTAAATACCGTCAAGTGGACAATGGATGGCACCTTAACGTATCGGCGTTCCTGTGCACATGGTGTCTGTGGCTCAGATGCTATGCGTATTAATGGGCGTAACAGGCTAGCGTGCAAAGTATTGATGCGTGATGTGGGCAATAAAGTGACGATTGAGCCAATGTTAGGTTATCCTGTGATCCGCGACCTTGTCGTCGATATGGATAATTTTTTTGAAAAATATAAATCAGTAAAACCATATCTCATCAATTACGATAACGAGCCAGGGACCGAGCGTCTGCAATCAGCTACTCAGCGAGAGCGCTTTGATGAGGGGACCAAATGTATCCTTTGTGGAGCCTGTACAGGATCGTGTCCTTCAATCTGGGGTAATCCGGATTGGGTTGGTCCAGCCTCGATAGTGAATGCTCATCGCTTTATCTTTGATAGCCGCGATCAGGGCGGATCTGAGAGATTGCAGATTCTGGGTCGTAAAGACGGAGTCTGGCGTTGTCGCACTATCTTCAATTGTGCAGACGCCTGCCCTCGCGGCATCCCTGTCACCGATCTCATCGAGCAGGTCAAGCGAGCAATTGTCTATGGAGGACCAGGCGAGGAATAATTACCATCGATGAAGTGGGGTTAGTGCTATTTCTGTAGCATTAACCCTCTTTTTTTATGCATTAAATGAGAATAATCCAAAAAAACTGTAATTAGAGCGTAAAATATGACCTGATTGAAACAGTTCCGACGTCTATGTCGTTATACATAAGCGTACGGCATTGTTTATCTTTGTAAGTGCAAGGTCCATGGAGAAGGTCTCCAGAGCTTTACACAAGGAGGCATGGATGTTGAGCGAATCGAAAACATTTTCTACCAGGATCAAAACAATTCTCGTGGTCGAGGACGATGGAGATATGAGCGAAGTGATGTACATGACACTCTCAGAAGAGCCATCCTTTCATCCGATTATCATTAATAGCGCTTTTGAAGCACTGGAGCTAGCCCCACGTATTATGCCAGATCTATTTATTCTTGATTATCTGCTAGCAGGTATGAATGGAATTGAGCTCTATGATCGTCTCCATGCAACACCTGGATTAGAAAAAATCCCCACTATTATTACAAGCGCCAGTCTTTATGTTCACCGCTTGCAGATAGATGATCGTCACCTCACAGGCCTTGAAAAGCCCTTCGACCTCGACATTCTTTTACAAACAGTTAAGCAAGTCGTGGGTTAATATTGATCTGCTCTAATCAAGTGGACCTCATCCTGGCTAAGGAAAACCTCTTCTCCTGTTTTCAAGGGATCGCGCTTAATAGTCTGTTAGAGAGGTGTATGCCCTCTCATCAGGCCGCAGGAGTCCCATCTGTTACATCAAGCATGCAACCTGTTGTCAGATACCGACCTCTCTCAAGCCTTTTCTTTGATCGATCAAATTAGCTTGATAGACACAGATCGCATCATGTTTTCTTTGCTTGCCAAAAAAGAACCTGATCACAGCCATTTTTTGTCATTGTATAGAAGTGAGAGGAATAGATCGCCGAGGAGCCTCCGAGCGCTATTGTGCAGCCCAATGGTATAAGGACACTGGTGTTTTTTTTGCATAGAGCCTTCTTACTAAGAGTACAATAGAGAAGGCAATACTAATAGTTGAGGATAAAAGCGATGGCACAAGATACAGAGAACTGGCAACACCAGTCTGTCCTGACAAATGGTATTCGAATGCATTATGTGACCCTGGGAAGTGGTCCGCTTATAGTCTTGCTGCATGGTTTTCCAGAATTCTGGTACTCCTGGCGCAAGCAGATCCCATTTTTAGCTGAGCTTGGTTATAAGGTAGTTGCACCAGATTTGCGTGGATATAATGAGACAGACAAGCCTCGCACTGGCTATGATATACCAACGCTCTTACGCGATATTGTTGGCCTGATTCATGCTCTTGACTATCAAAAAGCAATTATTATAGGTCACGACTGGGGTGGAGCTTTAGCCTGGATGTTTGCGATCAACTATCCACAATTGACCGATCGACTGGTAGTAATGAACGCGCCTCATCCAGGGGCAATGCAGCGTGAACTCAAGACCTGGAAGCAGTTGAGCAAGAGCTGGTATATCTTTGCCTTTCAGCTTCCTTTTCTGCCAGAGTATCAATTGGGGCGTAATCACGCAAAGTTGATAGGCACATTGATATACGAAGCGGCATATCAGAAAGATGCCTTTCCGCCCGACGTATTGGAGCGTTACCGTGAAGCCATGAGCAAACCAGGGGCATTACGAGGAGGAATAAACTACTACCGCGAACTGTTCAAAACGCAATTCAGCCTTTTCATGGGTTCCAGACAGATCGGCATCATTGCAGCTCCCACATTACTCATCTGGGGAGAGCAAGATATCGCGCTAGATATTGCTTTAACGAAGGACCTGGATGCCTGGGTTCCTGAGCTGAGCATAAAATACGTACCTGATAGTGGACACTGGGTACAGCAAGAGAAGCCAGAGCTTGTCAATCGATACCTTGCAGATTTTTTGCATAAATAAGGAAAGAAAGACATAAAAAAAGATGAGGGAAAGCCCTCATCTTTTAAAATAGTTATTTACATTGTATCTGCAAACAAACTGCTTACTGATTCTCCATTATGGATGCGTTGGATTGCTTCTGCCAGGAGAGGAGCAATCGAAAGTACAGTCATGTTTGGTAAGCGTTTCTTTTCCGGAATGGGAAGCGTATTTGTGGTCACAATCTCACTGATATCATGTTGCTCACGCAGTCGAGCGATCGCCTTATCACTGAAGACGCCATGAGTACAGACCACCACAATATTGCCAACGTGGTGTTCCCGTAAGCGTTCAAGGATCTCTAGAATCGTACCGCCATTAGCAATCTCATCATCGATAATAATGACATCTTTACCTTCAACATCGCCGACAATCGTATCAATGACAACGCGATCATCGCTTAACCTTTGTTTGCTACCGGCGGCAACAGGGACCTTAAGGAGGCGAGCAAAGTGCGAGGCTGACTTGGCATTGCCCAGATCGGGAGACACAACCACCGTATTTCTCAGATCTCGCTGACGAAAATAATGTGCCAGGACATTAAGAGCGTTGAGGTGATCGGTTGGAACGCTAAAGAAGCCATGGACCTGTGCGGCGTGTAAAGTCATTACCATGATCCGATTTGCTCCTGACGTTTGCAGTAAATCAGCAACCAGGCGACCTGCAATCGAGATACGTGGAGCATCTTTTTTATCTGAACGGGCATAAGCGTAGTAAGGAATAACCGCAGTAGTGCGAGCCGCCGAAGCGCCGCGAGCTGCATCTAACATCAAAAATAGTTCCATCAGATGTTCTTGAACTGGAGGAACCAGTGGTTGAATCAGAAAAACATCGCTTTCTCTACAATTGGCTTTGAGTTGAACTTGTAAGCAATCATTCCCAAAGCGTTGCAGATGCGTTTGTGAGAGTGGTACGCCCAAACAATTGCAAACCTCATGGGCCAGATCTTGATGAGCTGATCCACTAAAAATCGTAATTTCGCGCATAAGCTTCCCTTTTTAGATACCGTGGAGATCGTCAATACGAGTGTATGTTATCACAACTCTGCCACTTTTCTCTGAATTCATCACCCTAATTTCTCCTATCCCTAAAGACGAGTATTCTTTTTTATAGATCCAGGATCTGGTGTTGAGAGAGCTCAATGGTTCAATCAATTGTCCCTGGACATAAGGTATTATAAATCCAACTCATTATAGGTGCTGTTGCCGATCTCTGTATACTGACAGATAGCTCTATCTTCTGAGATTGATGCTTCTGAGAATCCTCTCACCTGCCTCTGTTGTATCGCTTTGCTCTCCCGCTGCGTTTTAGAAGAGATCCTTTTAGAGTGGAATATTTACTTGTAATATATGTAAAGATAGAATGTACAACTATACTGATTAGATCAATGGATGAAGTTGGGGAGGGGGATATTCTTATGATAGTTTCATTTGTGCTGGCTGCTGCATTAAGCTCTTCGGTTGTGTTGATCTGGTTGCTCATTGGTCTGCTGGCCGGTTTTCTGGCTGGTAAAATGATGAATGAAAGTGGATTTGGAATTGGTGGTGACATTGTTGTTGGCCTGATAGGTGCTTTTGTGGGAGGAATGTTAACTGATCTGCTGATACCAGATGCCACAACCAGTTTTATAGGAAGCCTGTTTGTAGCTTTTATTGGAGCCTGTGTTTTTATTGCCGCATTGCGTTTCTTCACTGGCAGGAAGCGAACATATTGATAATAGTACAGTAATATATGGAGCGCTAGAAAGTGCATCGGGCCGTCATTCTTCATGAAAGGTGGGCGGCTCTTCTTGTTAGCATCTTTCTCGAGGAACCTGGGCTATTAAGGAGAGAGATCATCTTTGGCAAATTGAGCCTGACTTTTCTGACGTTCATACGTATAGATAATAGCCAGGTAAATAGGGCCATTGCTACATGTTTTAGCGAAAATGAGAGGGACTGATCCAATGCTTACAGCAGGTATTATACTGGTTACTCTTTTATCGATAGTTATTGGAGGAATTGCGCTAGCGGCGATGGCCTTTTGGGTCTGGATGCTCATTGATTGTGCTCAGAACAAAAGGATCACTGAAAATGAGCGCATTATGTGGCTCCTAATTATCTTCTTTGTGCATATCGTTGGAGCCTTAATTTATTTCTTTGTGGGACGGGCTAAACAGCGAGCACCATTGCCTTATTCAGCTTCAGTAGTTGGGGCAGTTGATCCAGCCTTATATGCGCAGGGTTATAGAATGCACCAGATGCCACCACAGCGAGGCCCAGAACGTCCTCCTGTAGAGGATGAGGTGCAAAGACAAGCTTATGAACAGCCTCAGGCCTCCTATCCTGAACAGAGATCCGAGTAGTCAGGATTATCCTGTTGCTTGCAGACCGCTAAATAAAATATGATTGATGTTCTGTGGTAAAAAAATATTCTGTGCAGCATTTTCAATCGGAGCAAGCGAAAGTGCGGCCTGATGAGGCGAGTGAGATGGCAGTGTCCAGCTTGAAAGAGAAGCGATAAGCAAAAACGCCGCCCAGTCAGGCGGGTGAGATGGCAGCGCCATCTTGAAAGAAAAGAGAGAAGCAAAAAACGCCGCCCAGCTAGGCGGGTGAGATGGCAGCGTCCTATTTTCCCATGCAGTTGCCCACAGAGTATCATCGGGGCTGAAGAGCTTAACTACCGTGTTCGGGATGGGAACGGGTGGACCCTCTTCGCTACAGCTACCAGCTCACCTGCATATCCAGGTGGCGTTTTCAACAAGACGAATACTACCAGAACCTTTGAGCTTTGTCAACCCCTTTTTGGTCCGTCTTTTTTTCACGGGGAGGCAAAGGTGCACGATGGACCTCTCCTTCCTAATGGTGGAGCTGCACCATGCCAGCTCCTCCATAGCATTGTGCCACGGAGGGGCTCACACAGCGGAGCAGGACAGAGGAAAGAGACAAGCGACTTTCCCTATTTAAAAGAGCACGATATGATTTTTTGCGTGTGAGGCAAGAAAAGCAGTAGGGAAGGTTGCTTGTCTCCTTCCACATCGTGCCCCTGCACCATGGTTGCCCCTCCATAGCTTCGTTTCCCCATTTTCCATTTTCCACTTGAGCAATGGAGGGGCTCACACAGCGGAGCAGGAACAGAGGAAAGAGACAAGCAACTTTCCCTACTTTACATTATTTTATATGTGAAAAAGATCATGATGCGGTAATAGAAGTAGGGAAGGTCGCTTGTCTCCTTCCACATCTCGAAGCTCCGCAATGCCAGCCCCTCCATAGCATCATGTCCCATTGGGCCATGAAGGAGCTCATAGAGCGGAGTGGGGAACAGAGGAAAGAGACAAGCAACTTTCCCTACTTTATATCATTTTATATGTGAAAAAGATCATGATGCGGTAATAGAAGTAGGGAAGGTCGCTTGTCTCCTTTCAAATCTCGAAGCCCCACCATGCCAGCCCCTCCATCGCCCATGGTCACGTTGCGTTATGAAGGAGCGACCAGAGCGGAGTTGAAACGAGCCCCTTCCCGACGCTTCCCCGCTTCTGCACGAACCAGCAAAGCCCAGCAAAAAGTCGGGTGTCCGTCAAATTTTTGCAAAGAGGTAGACACGTACAAGGAAAGAAGGTAAGATAGAACGAAGAAAATGTGGAGGTGGACCGTGAAGGAACCAAACGAAGAACAGTGGCAAGAGCTCAGTACACGTATTTTAACAGACATCAGAGAATGGCGGCGTAGCCATCCGAAAGCGACCCTGGCCGAAATTGAAGAGGAAGTTCACCGGCGCATGAGCCAGCTGGAAGCTCAGGTGATCGAGGATACCGCCCACACCAGTGCTTTTCAATGTTGGAGTGGCAAACCGGCGCACGAACGACCCTGCTGCCCGATCTGCCGCACGCCGTTGCAGACCCGAGGGAAACACATGCGGACCCTGCAAGCAGCGGGGGGACATGACATCACCCTGAAACGCGAGTATGGAACCTGTCCCACCTGTGGGACAGGTCTTTTTCCCCCTGGATGACGAGTTAGCTCTGCTTCCCGGACGCCTGACCCCACAACTGCAAGAACACCTGACGCACCTGGCAAGTTGGATGCCTTTTGCGCGTGCAGCCCAGATGCTCGAACGGCTTCTGGGAGTCCAGGTCAGCGAGCCAACGGTGCGACGCAAGACGCTAGATGCAGGCACAAGGTCCCAGGTGCGACAAACATCATCGCATGACGCCTCATGGCAGGCGAACAGTGGAGGGGACAAGCAGGTCATCAGTGTTGATGGAGCCTACGTTCCACTGATTGGTGGAGAATGGGCTGAGGTTCGCACGTTGGTGATCGGAGAGATCGACGTGGCGAAGAAACATCAGGGGAAACAGGAAACGAAGGTTGAGCGCCTCTCGTCCTTCTCGCGTCTGACGGATGCCGACACCTTTGGCGAACTGGCTCAAGGAGAAATGGAGCGCCGTGGGGTGCCTTCTGCCAAGGCGGTCTGTGCCGTCATGGATGGGGCAGACTGGCTGCAAGGTTTTGTCGATCTCCATCGGCCCGATGCGGTACGTATTTTAGATGTTCCGCATGCGGCTCACCATTTGAGCCAGTTGATTGAGGCCTTGCAGCAGGCAGGAGTACGCTTGCCTGCTGATGTCCTGCCACGAAGCATCCACATCCTCAAACATCGTGGTCCTGGGTTGTTCGTGCGCTGGTATGATCGCTTGCCTCCCTTGATCAAAGAGGGTGAGGCCGTTTCCAAACAGGAAGCGTACCTTCGCAAACGTCTGAGCTTGATGGACTATCCCACCTTTCAACGAGAAGGGTGGCCCATTGGCTCGGGTATGGTAGAAAGCGCCAACAAACTCGTCGTCCAAGCACGTTTGAAAGGGGCTGGCATGCATTGGCAGCGTCATCATGTCAATGCGATGCTCACCTTACGCAACGCTGTCTGCAATGAACGGTGGTCTGAGTGCTGGCACGAGGGAGTCCAGCAGCAGCAGTCTGAGCATGCCCTCAAGCGCACTCAGCGCGCTGAGAAGCGCTGGCAAGAGGTGTGCTCCTCTTTGTTGCACTGCCTTTTGCGGTCTCACCCTTCAACGCCTGCTCCTCTGGCGACTCCATCACCTCCTGTTGAACCTCCCGTTGCGGTGCGTTCGGCTGAACCTTGTGCCACCTTGCCTGGATCTTCTCGTCCCTCGCCTCATCACATCTGGAAGCGCCTCCCTGCGTGTCGTCCAAAGGAGATTGCAAAAATTTGACGGACACCCCAAAAAGTCACCCCCCTTGACAGCCCCTTTCCCGAGTGCTATACTCCGTGAGCTGTCGTTTCCAGACAATCACTCTCCTGGAGGGTGCTCCTGTCCGCAAACCCCCGGCTGTGCCACGATAACGTGGCCCCTCAGGAAGTTGTCCTTCCCGATGATGTGCACGACCACACGGTTCGTCCGTGGGTCTTTCAGCCCTCTTCAGAGGCCGGAAGCGTCCACACACTGGAGAAGAAGGACTTTTGGGGCAGGCGAAAAACTCAACAAGAAAACGCTTGACAGACCCCGAGGAATGTGAGATACTACAGCAGTCGTCGCGAGAACGCCAAAACAACGCAATCGAGCGAGACACCCGAGAGCTACGGTTCTCGATCAGTCGCACTTTGACAACTGAAGAGTGGAAAGCAGAACAGTAACTGGTTTAGTGAAGAAGTAACAAGACACCAGTTCCTGTCAATTCAATCACTTGGCTCACGCTAAGTGATGCAATCTGCGAACAAGCCAAGCAATAAAATACTTGGACTGGATCGCGAACTACACAATGCATTTTTTCATCCTCCGCTGTGAGGGTGAGGACATAAATTGGATGGCGAGTTTGATCCTGGCTCAGGATAAACGCTGGCGGCGTGCCTAACACATGCAAGTCGAACGCACTCAGCAATGAGTGAGTGGCGGACGGGTGAGTAACGCGTGGATTATCTGCCCCAAAGTGAGGAATACCGGCGAGAAATCGCCGACAATACCGCATATGCTCGTAAGAGGAAAGCTCGTAAGGGCGCTTTGGGATGGGTCTGCGTCTGATTAGCTAGTTGGTAGGGTCAAGGCTTACCAAGGCGACGATCAGTAGCTGGTCTGAGAGGACGATCAGCCACACTGGGATTGAGAACGGCCCAGACTCCTACGGGGGGCAGCAGTGAGGAATTTTCGTCAATGGGGGCAACCCTGAACGAGCAACGCCGCGTGCAGGATGACGGTTTTCGGATCGTAAACTGCTTTTCTTGGGGACGAGAACGGACGGTACCCAAGGAAGAAGCCCCGGCTAACTACGTGCCAGCAGCCGCGGTAATACGTAGGGGGCAAGCGTTGTCCGGATTTATTGGGCGTAAAGCGCACGCAGGCGGTCAGGTAAGTTTGTACTGACAATCTCCGGCTCAACTGGAGAGGGTGTATGAAGACTGCTTGACTTGAGGGCTTCAGAGGGACACGGAATTCCGGGTGGAGTGGTGAAATGCGTAGATATCCGGAGGAACACCAATGGCGAAGGCAGTGTCCTGGGAAGTACCTGACGCTCAGGTGCGAAAGCCAGGGGAGCGAACGGGATTAGATACCCCGGTAGTCCTGGCCGTAAACGATGACCACTAGGCGTTGGAGGGTTCGACCCCTTCAGTGCCGGAGCTAACGTTTGAAGTGGTCCGCCTGGGGAGTACGGTCGCAAGATTAAAACTCAAAGGAATTGACGGGGACCCGCACAAGCAGCGGAGCGTGTGGTTTAATTCGATGCAACGCGAAGAACCTTACCAGGACTTGACATGGAATTGCACCAGCGGTAACGCGCTGTCCCTTCGGGGCGGTTCCACAGGTGCTGCATGGCTGTCGTCAGCTCGTGTCGTGAGATGTTGGGTTAAGTCCCGCAACGAGCGCAACCCCTGTCGTTAGTTGAATGATCTAACGAAACTGCCGCGATCAACGTGGAGGAAGGCGGGGATGACGTCAAGTCAGCACGGCCCTTACGTCCTGGGCGACACACACGCTACAATGGTCGAGACAAAGAGTTGCGAACCCGCGAGGGGGAGCCAATCTCGTCAAACTCGGCCTCAGTTCAGATTGGAGGCTGCAACCCGCCTCCATGAAGTGGGAGTTGCTAGTAACCGTAGGTCAGCACACTACGGTGAATACGTTCCCGGGTCTTGTACACACCGCCCGTCACACCACGAAAGTCGGCAACACCTGAAGCCGCTGGGCTAACCCTTCGGGGGGGCAAGCGTCGAGGGTGGGGTCGGTGATTGGGGTGAAGTCGTAACAAGGTAGCCGTACCGGAAGGTGCGGCTGGATCACCTCCTTTCTAGGGAGCTTTGATGGATCTTTCTCAGCAATGAGCAAGCACCTCCATCCACTCCTAGGTCGAAACAGGATACTGATGGTTGCTTTGAGCGACCAGGGACTGCGTTTGGTTTCCACTCTCCAGTGGTTGGGGTTTCCCTGATCACGTGCACCTGAACAACTGAAGAGGATATTCCTTCAATTTTGCTGAGCGATGAAGATTGCAAGCACGAGTTGAAGCAGAGCAAGCAAGACACCATCAAGACCAAAGAAACGAACAAGCTACACAGAGTACGAGGTGGATGCCTTGGCACGAAAGACCGATGAAGGACGCGGAGACCGGCGAAACGTTCGAGGGGAGCTGCATACAAGCTATGAACCTCGAGATTCCGAATGGGGCAACCCATCCAGAGTGATGTCTGGATACTCCCTGTTGAACACATAGACAGGGTAGAGGGCAGCGGGCGAACTGAAACATCTCAGTAGCTCGACGAAAAGAAATCAACCGAGATTCCCGTAGTAGTGGCGAGCGAACCGGGAGGAGCCCAAACCATCCGTTCTTCGGAACGGGCGGGGTTGTAGGACTCGCAACAAACAATGGCCGATCATTCGAATGCGTTGGAAAGCGCAACCAGAGCAGGTGAGAGTCCTGTAGAAGACGATCAACCGGCGTGGGCGAGGATCCTGAGTACCACGAGGCACGTGAAACCTTGTGGGAAGCTGGGGGGACCACCCTCCAAGGCTCAACATCTTTCGTGACCGATAGCGAACAAGTACCGTGAGGGAAAGGTGAAAAGCACCCCGAGAGGGGGATGAAAGAGACCCTGAAACCACGTACTCACCAGCAGTCAGAGGCCACTGTTCCAGGAGGAACTAAGGGCTGATGGCGTGCCTTTTGTAGAATGATCCGGCGAGTGCATCGTCGTAGCAGGTTAACCAGCGGTAAAGCTGGGGAGCCAGAGGGCAACCGAGTCTGAAGCAGGCGCGCGTTGCGGCGATGCGACCCGAAACCACGTGAGCTATCCATGAGCAGAGTGAAGCGGATGTGACAGTCCGTCGAGGCTCGAACCCACCAGTGTTGCAAAACTGGGGGATGACTTGTGGATAGGGGAGAAATTCCAATCGAACGTGGAGATAGCTGGTTCTCCCCGAAATGTATTGAGGTACAGCTGCATGTGTTGTCTGTTGGAGGTAGAGCGCTGGAAAGGCTCGGGGCCCTGTGCGGGTTACCAACCCTTCTCAAACTGCGAATGCCAGCAGAATGGAGCATGCAAGTGAGACAGTGGGGGCTAAGCTTCATTGTCAAAAGGGAAACAGCCCAGATCACCGGCTAAGGTCTCCAAATCACTGCTCAGTGTCAAAGGGAGTCAGTACGCAATAACAGCCAGGATGTTGGCTTAGAAGCAGCCATCATTGAAAGAGTGCGTAATAGCTCACTGGTCGAGTGTAGTGGCACCGACAACGTAGCGAGGCTTAAGCAGTGTACCGAAGCCGTGAATTGCATCACTTGTGGTGCAATGGTAGGGGAGCGTTCTCAAGCAGAGAAGCCAGACCGGAAGGACTGGTGGAGCGACGAGAAGTGAGAATGCCGGAATGAGTAGCGCAATCTCTGTGAAAACCAGAGACACCGAATGCCTGAGGGTTCCTGGGCACCGTCAATCGTCCCAGGGTGAGTCGGGCCCTAAGCCGAGGACGTCATAGTCGTAGGCGATGGAAAGCAGGTCAGAGATTCCTGCACTAGCGTCAGATCGTTAGTAACAATGGGGGGACGCAGTAGGGAAGGTGAACCGATCGAATGGACAGGATCGGCGTGTCGTTTGAAGTGCGAGACCGAGGCAAATCCCGGTCTCCTGTGCATGACAGCGGCACCGAGCGCGAGCAATCGTGCGGAAGTCATCGGACCCCAGGCTGCCAAGAAAAGCCTCTCGTGAGAGCTGACGCTACCCGTACCGCAAACCGACACTGGTAGGCAGGGGGAACTCCCCCAAGGTGATCGAGCGACCCTCTGTTAAGGAACTCGGCAAATTGACCCCGTACCTTCGGTAGAAGGGGTGCCCCAGTAGCGTGTTTCGATGCGTGAGGGGGCTGCAAGAAATTGGCTCAACCGACTGTTTACCAAAAACACAGGTCTCTGCGAACGCGAAAGCGGAAGTATAGGGGCTGACTCCTGCCCAGTGCCGGAAGGTTAAGCTAAGTGGTGTTCGTAGCCACGAGGTGAAGCCCCGGTGAACGGCGGCCGTAACTATAACGGTCCTAAGGTAGCGAAATTCCTTGTCGGGTAAGTTCCGACCCGCACGAAAGGAGTAACGAGTTGAGCACTGTCTCGACAGAGGACTCGGCGAAATTGAAGTACCCGTGAAGATACGGGTTACCCACGACAGGACAAAAAGACCCCGTGGAGCTTTACTACAGCTTGGCCTGGATACGAGGGACAGCGTGCGTAGCATAGGTGGGAGCCGGAGAATCCATCCTTGTGGGGGTGGAGGAGGCAGCAGTGAAATACCACTCTCGTTGTGTTTTGTGTCTCACGCCAGACCGTGAACCGGTTGGCAGACAGGACCAGGTGGGTAGTTTGACTGGGGCGGTCGCCTCCCAAAGAGTAACGGAGGCGCTCAAAGGTTCTCTCCGGGTGGATGGACATCACCCTTCAAGAGTGTAAAGGCAGAAGAGAGCTTGACTGCAAGGCAGACGCGCCGAGCAGGGACGAAAGTCGGACTTAGTGATCCCACATTCCCGAGTGGAAGGAGTGTGGCTCAACGGATAAAAGCTACCCCGGGGATAACAGGCTTATCTTGCCCAAGAGTTCACATCGACGGCAAGGTTTGGCACCTCGATGTCGGCTCGTCGCATCCTGGGGCTGGAGTAGGTCCCAAGGGTTGGGCTGTTCGCCCATGAAAGCGGCACGCGAGCTGGGTTCAGAACGTCGCGAGACAGTTCGGTCTCTATCCGTCGTGGGCGTAGGAAGATTGAGGGGCGTCATCTCCAGTACGAGAGGACCGAGATGGCTGAACCGCTGGTGTGCCAGTTGGCCTGCCCGGGCCACAGCTGGATAGCTATGTTCAGAAGGGATAAGCGCTGAAGGCATCTAAGCGCGAAGCCGCACCCAAGATGAGTCTTCCCATCACTTCGTGTGATCAAGATCCCAGGAAGAAGACCTGGTCGATAGACGACACGTGGACGCCTGGTAACAGGTGGAGCGAAGTCGCCCTAATGATCGTACGGCTTGTCATTCAGGTCTTGAGTGGGTGAGCGAGCAGAAATCGGCTTGAACGCGTGGTTGCAAGCGGCGCGCTCGGCAAAATTGAGAGAATATCCTCAACAGTTGGTACCATCAGGTGCACTGGAACAAAGAGAGAAGTCAGGATTGTGAGATCCTGGCTTTTTTTTTGCGTCTTACTTTCTTGCAAAGTAGTATAGACAACTGTGTTTACAGATTGTTTATAGGCGGTATAGCGTTCATTGACAAGATTTTTCGCCTCGCAGATGAACACCATACCTTCCCCTATCCCAGACTTTCTGGCTTCACCGATTTTCAATATACTGGCGAATAGTCTTCTGGTTTGCATTCCTGATAATGCAGCCAAAATACTTCCAGCCCCCATAAGGGTTCTCTCTCCAGAAAGAACATTCCAATTCTATGAAGAAAACCCATAGATTGGATTCGAGCGTTTTCCCCTGCAAAATCCGCTCTGGCAAGCGTTGGGTAGCGCATATCTTTGCGCTGTAGCCGTGGGAGAGTCCAGCTTCATCCTGACCGGGCTCAAAAGGCTTGTCCTCTATAAATTGAGCATAGATTGAGGTTATCGAGCCTTTCCTATGCCCTTCTTAAATCCAGGCAATAAGAGCGCCGTCTGGCGAACTCAGGCTTCTTACGAAGCCCTGAGCCTTCAATTCAGGGGTAATTCACTATGCCGCCTGGTATATACTCCAGTTGAGCGACCTCTGGACTTGCGTTGTAATTGCAAAATGAGCTGAGTAAGCGCTTCCTTGTGTTCTACCTCTGAGTAACCACCTTCATCCCTACCATCATTTTCTTGATCCTGTACTATTCCTTGTGCTGACTGTTCCTGTGATTCTAGAACCTGCTCCATCCACTGAGTGCCACAGACACCACAGATGCCATGACTCGCCTCATACAGTTTTGGCAATGGTGTTGGAGAGAGCCTCTCACCTACGCTATCAATTAAGCGTAAACACCATGCGCACTGACGCACCATAATTCCACATCCTTTCACGCAGGCATCTTTTGAAACGAAGAAGACTTTATCCGTAGTATAACGGATCTCTATGGGTCATAGTTAGGCCATTCCTGTACCATTTTAGAAATTACTCCTCTTTCTCTGGATACTCTTCAATAGAATTTCGTGCATAGACAGCTCGAAATTTTTCTACTCCACGTGCAACGCGTTTTCGTGCCGCCTCTGGTGTGATAGCAATTAACTTTCCAATCTGTTCATATGTTAAACCATTGGCAAAGTGAAGTTGCAGGCATGCGGCATCCTTTGGCCTCAATAATGCTAATGTTTGCTCAACGAGGATGCGCGTCTCTGCCTGTTCTTCAACTGAAGGGCCCAGAGCTATCAATTGGAGAATATTTGCATCCTCATGTTCAATCTGCATAGTAGCGATACCATCCTCAAGAGAAGAGGTAGGGTTTGCTGAGAAATGTACTATCTGTCGGAGGCGTTTGCGGTTGAGATATTGGAGCCCATAATTAGTGGCAATACGATAGATCCAGGCGTCTAGTGCAAGATCAACTGACGTCTTCTCAATCTCTTTATAAACTTGTAAAAATGTATCCTGGGAGAGATCCAGGGCAACTTCATAGTCCCTGACAAGACGATATAAGTATCCTGTAATTGGCTGTTGTAGTCTTTCGATCAACGAACGAAAGGCCTGTGCATCCTTCGCCTGTAGGCGTGCTACCTCTACCACCTGAACATCCATCTCCATCTGGCCTTATCTCGTGGTCATACATAGACGACCGAGCCGTCGTTTTATTTTCCCCCTATTTATTATAATCAATGTGAAGGTGGAAAACGGACAGATTTCTATCGTTCTTCTTTCTATTTTTACCAAAATTATGAGCAAATACTGCTCTTGAGAAGAAAAATACCTGTGAGAGTACTGTCGGTTCTGAATGATATAATGCCTCGCGCTGTTAACGAGAGGCCATTATATCACAAAATTATTCTGCTGCCTATTATGAAAAGCTTAGTATTATCGATAACTTCAGGCTACTGTAACAGAGACGCTGTGATAGCCTGATGAGCCATCTGGCTGTGGTGGCGCTTCCTGAGGATCCTGGACATTCCCTTCTTTATCAATGGCTCTCACGATAATAGTGTATGTACCAGCTTTGGGCTGCCAGGGGAGTTCCCACAAGACCCATGTGAGCTCGGAGAGTGGCTTTTTGAGCATTGCTGGCTGCCATGTTGAGCCCTGGTCAAAGCTTACATCTACCTCGCTGATGCCTTTGTTCCCTGAGAAGGCGACCCCTGCAACATAGGTTGGCTTGTCGGCCTTGATGGATATACCCGAGCCCGGGGTATCGATGCGCGAGGTCATGCGAATTGGTGCTGGATCGCTCCATCCATTCTGCTGCCAATAGCCTTTATAATCCGTGTCTACAACCTCAATACGAGTGATCCATTTGACGTGCTTCATTCCATAGATACCAGGAACAAGTAGCCGTGCTGGATAGCCATGATTCTGAGGCAAGGTCTTCCTATTCATTTTGACCGCTACAACTGTTGTTGGCTCCAGCGCTTTGCTGAGATGAATGCTGTCAGTGTAGTTATCAGCGGCATGGAGTACAACCTTGGTTGCGCCAGGTTTGAGTGTTCCTGCTTTTTTGAGGAGATCTTCCAGGACGATTCCATCCCAGACAGCGTTGCCCATATATTGGCCGCCTACATCGTTACTGATGCACATAAGCGTTTCAGGCTGCTGTTTCATTGGAAGCGCCATCAATTGACTATAATTGAGGGTGTAGGGAGAGCTTACGGCTCCATCTACGGTAAGCTGCCAGCTATTGCCATCGACAGTTGGATCGGAGAAGAGATTTTTTGAGACGGTATAGAACTCTCCGTTACTGGTAACTTCAGAAGAGAGATTAGGGACTGATGTAAAATCTGTATAATCTGGTTGTGGAACCGGGCTGATCTTATTTTTATAGTTTTGAACCAGTTTACTTGATGAAAAGAATGAGCCGGTACCACCAGTTATGAAGCGCCAGGCCGCCACTCCTACTACTCCTACTCCTATTACGATCAATCCATTGCGTAGAAGTGCACGTCTACTGGCTGTCTGAGCCGCCTGGGGATCTGGCTTATTGGGGGCTTCGTGTTCGATCAACCAGTTTTGCAAGAAGATATAGATGAGCCCGAAGACTATGCCCACTACAGCCAGACTTATCATAGTATTGTTTGCACCAATTGTCAGCTCTGAACCGAAGATGCCAGCCTGTGTCAGAGGTAAGAAGACCAGACCGGTCAGTAACCAGAGGAGTGCTGCCAGGAGTAGACCCGTAAGAATTGTTAATCTTCCTCGCTGATCCTGAGCTTTAGGAAGATTGATTGATTGCACGAGAAGAGTACAGAGTCCTCCAAATAGTGCAAAGACCAGACATTGTCCAACAAGGATAATATAGAACAGGTAGTGTTTGGCATCGCCTCCAATAGTACGGTGGAGATATTCAAATAATGACAGAGGCATTGACTGTGCTATTGTTGAGCCCAGTGCCTCGGCGAGCGAGATACTACCCAGTGTCTGACTAAGTACAAGCATTAATATTGTGGCACAGATGCCCGCGCCTAATCCGGCTTGAAATCCGAGCCGAAAGTGATCTCTTCTGGTATAGGGTGTTATGTTCATACTGCCACCTTTGATGGAAGACAAAAAAGTTTAAGAAGTATCTCCCACTAGTATTACACGCTCGCTGATGACTATTTTTACTGGCCTTAACAAGATGTTCTACGAAGACGAACATTTTTGCACTATACCATTTTATGCATGAAATATATCAATAATCTAGTATCGTGATCTTTTCTCTTGCGAGAGGATGGAAAGATCTTGTATTGGCAAGAGGGCAATGAAGGCTCACCCTCTTGCCGCTGTATTATCCGTGAAACGCCTTTGCTCCTGCACTCACCTCACGACTGAGACGAAACCCCCTCCTGGTTTATAATCAGGCGATTGATGCCGGAAATAGGTGTTATAGAGTTGAGCATAATGCCCTCCTCGCCTCATGAGCTCTTCATGATCACCTTCTTCGACGGAGCGACCTTGTTCGATGACAATAATACGGTCAGCGTGACGAATTGTTGAAAGCCGATGGGCAATGACGATAGCTGTCCGATTTTTCAGGATGACGTCCAGGCCTTCTTGAATCTGCGCCTCTGTAAGCGGATCAATGCTGGCGGTGGCTTCATCCATGATGATGATGGCTGGATCTTGTAGTAAGACGCGGGCCAGAGCTACCAGTTGCCGTTGTCCCATTGAGAGTGAACGCCCCGTCTCTCCTACAAGCGTCTGTAAGCCTTCTGGCAGTGCTTCTAACCAATCGCCGCCACCGATATGTTCGGCAACGCGCCGGACCTCTTCATCGGTTGCTTCAGGCCGAGCATAGCGAATATTATCGGCGACTGTACCAGAGAAGAGAAATGGGATCTGTGGCACGATTCCTAGAGAGCGATGATATTCATGCAGATCAAATGTGCGAATATCCTGCCCATCGATGAGGAGTTGTCCACCCTGAAATTCATAAAAGCGGGCGATGAGTTTGGCAATACTGGATTTGCCAGCTCCTGTGTGACCAACAAATGCAACCGTTTCTCCAGCTTTGATCTTTACATTGAATTTAGAGAGGACGGTCTGTCGCTGGTCATAGCTAAAGATCATATCCTTAAACTCAATCTCTCCTTTAAGCTGAGGAACTTTCTGCTGGTCAACCTGTTTGACGTGTGCTTCAGCATCCAGCAGGGCAAATACGCGTTCGCTTGCGGAAAGGCCCTGTTGAAACTGACTCCAGAATGAAGCAATACTTGTTAAAGGGAGCCAGAGGAGCATTAAGCTTTGCACAAAAAGAAACCAATCACCGGCTGAGATGTTCCGATCAAGCACGCTATGCCCACCGAAATACACAACGATGGTGGTGCCAATATTGGTGATCAGAATCAATATTGGGAAGATCCCATTGTAAAGAAAGCCAGTCCGTAAATGGACGTGATAGGATTGTTTGTTGACCTTTGTAAACTCGTCGTACATGTTCTGTTCTTGCCGAAAGTTTTTGGCAATTGTAATGCCACTGATGATCTCCTGTACGTTTGAGTTTACGCGAGCCAGGGAGCGCTGGGTATTGCGCGTCAGACGACGAGCAATGCGGCGAAAGCCCAGAGCAACCAGGATAATGATGGGCATGATCGTCAAGGTGAGGAGAGTAAGCTGCACATTTTTGAAGAGAAGGACTCCTACAATAATCAAAAACAGCAGCACCTGGCTCAGAAGGTTCAGCGTTAAGGTCACGACTGCGGCAAAGTTATCCGTGTCCGATGTGACGCGACTGACGATCTTGCCCGACGAAAATTCGTCAAAGAAGGACATGTCACGCGAGATGACGGCGCGGAAGGCATCCTGGCGTAGTTTTAAAACGACGGTACCGACTGTACGAGCGGTAAACCATTGTCTAAAGAGATTGCAGGTCCATGAGAGGACACCGGCTAAGAGAATAAAGAGCACAAGCGTACCAGCTTGCTGGAGCATCTGGCTGCCGCTCAGTGAATCAAGGCTGCGTGAGACCAGGATCGGGAAGGCTGAGTCTAAGCCTGAATTGAGCACGACCAGTACTGTGATTCCCACCATAAGAGGCCAATGGGGCTTAAAATACCCGCCTATGCGACGGATGAGCTGGCTATCTTTATAACTACGGTCGTATGCTTCTGCATCCAGACCATCCATGAAGAATCCCATGTGTACCTCCTATTATTTGTGGTGTGCCACTGCTGTCGGAACTGGAGCATCATAGTGTGAGAAGATGCGGCGGTAAGTTTCGCAGCGCACCAGGAGCTCTTCATGATTGCCTTGATCGATGAGTTCACCACGCTTCAAGACCAGAATATGATCAGCCCAACGAATCTGTGAGAGCCGATGCGTGATCAAAAGTGTCGTTCGACCTTCGAGAACGCGATGGATAGCCTTCTGGATCTCATCCTCTGTCTCGCTATCAATCGCACTGGTTGAGTCATCCAGAATGAGAATGCGTGGGTCCGTCAACAGGGCCCTGGCGATTGCCAGGCGCTGACGCTGCCCACCTGAAAGCGTAACCCCGCGCTCACCGATCTCTGTCTCATAACCCTGAGGGAAGCGGGTAATAAATTCATGGGCCTGAGCATCACGCGCGGCCTGTTCAATGGCCTGCTGATCAGCTTTTTGTCCCAGACCGTAGCCAATATTTTCGGCAATTGTGCGTGAGAAGAGAAAGATATCCTGTTCAATGGTCGAGATCTGAGAGCGGAGGGTGTCCAGATTCCATTCACGTACATCGACACCATCGATCAGGACGCGACCTGACTGGATATCATAGATGCGGTTCACCAGCTTTGTGAGCGTACTTTTACCTGCACCTGTCTGCCCTACAATAGCAACCGTCTGACCTGGTCTGGCTGTGAATGAGATATCCTTTAAGATGGGAGTCTCATCATAGCTAAAGGTCACATGGTCAAAGGTAATCTCGCCTTGAATCTCTTGCTGACAGCCAGCTTTGTTCTGATCCATCTCTGTCTCTTCTCTCAGAAGCGATAGGATACGAGCAGAGCCTGCAATGCCTAACTGTATCTGGCTAACGCTCCAGATGGAGACAGCGGTGATAAAGCGTAGATTAACTACTACTCCCATAAAAGTAATCAGAGCGCCAAATGAGATGGTGTGTGTGGATAAGAGATAGAGGGCATGCAGGAAGCTCAACGCCAGCGCAAAGCTCAACAGGAGTGTTGGCAGGTAGCGACCTTGCGCCTGCCCGTTTTTGACATAGAAATCGCGATAGAGCTCAGCACTCTGGCTAAACTTTTGATTCTCCTGCTCCTCTTGAGCTGATCCTTTGATGACCTCAACACCCGTAATGGCCTCATTCAGAATGGCATTGGTGCGGCCAAACTGCGCTCGCATCTGGTCAGAGATAGGGGCGAGGGTACGCGCATAGTGCCTGATAGTGAACAGGAAGCCAACGAGAAAGAGTACAGGGACCAGCAACAATTGTGGGTTCACCAACGCAATAAAAATGAAGGTGACCGACATATTGATGGAGGAACTAATGATCGTATCGAAGCCTGGGGAGACCATATCGCTTAGCTGCCCCATATCGTTAGAGGCCCGGGCCATCACATCCCCAACGCGTTGCCGATTGTGGAACGTCTGGCTTTTTCCCAGCAGGCTAATATAGAGCTCCTCACGAGCATCGCGTGCAAAACGTTTGCTGAGTACTTCAATGGAGAGCCTCGCACCAAGATCGGCTGCGAATAATATCAGGATAATGCCAAGCATAATCAGAGCAATTTGCAATAGAAGCGCGCTCTGACCTTGCGTCACAGCCGTAAATGCATTTCCAGTAAAGGCCGCAAGACTGATAAACAGACTTTCTGTAACAATACATAATATAATATAACGGATCACAACGTATTTATACCGTAATAAATGTGAAAGAATCCAACGAGCCGGATTGGATTGGCGATAGACGTACTCATTGGCAACGGTAAATTCTCTTTTGGATAGCAAAGGATACCTCCATCCATTGGGGGGTCACAGTTAAGAGGATCGAATGAACGAACATAAGAAAATTCTCTGTATTATTGCATGCTTGCTACTACATAGTAAATAGAACCTTTTCTGAGGAGTGAAGGCCAGGAGCCTTGATCGTTTGTTTGCGTCACATACTTTTCTCTACAATCTCTAGTATACACCAAAAGGGTGACACCTTCTGTCATGAATAAGCGGGATTTCTGGTTCAAATTTTAAGATTGAGAATAGGGTGGTGTTGTCCAATTTATCTACCATGGTAGATAGTAATCGAATAAATGTTCTATGTCAAGCTTTAACATGAGAGCAGGAAGTCTTTCCACGTTTGAGTGGAGGGATCAAGTGCGCCTGCACAGACAGAGACATTGTCTATAAAAATATGAAGAAGGAGACAAGCAATTTTCCCTACTTGGCATGCGAAAATGGTATTAATTGTATATTTTCGATAAAAATAGACAAAACCAGCTTGTCTCCTTCCTGATCGTGAAGTTCCGCCATGTGAGCCCCTCCATAGCATCCTTACCCATTGAGCCATGGAGGGGTGATCATAGTGGAGCAGGAACAGTGGAAAGAGACAAGCAACTTTCCCTACTTGACATGTTATAAATTTATTAACATGTATTTTCGATAAAAAATAGATAAAAGCAGTAGGGAAGGTAGCTTGTCTCCTTCCTCAATCGTGAAGCTCTACAATGCGAGCCCCTCCATAACATAATTTCCCATTGAGCCATGGAGGGGTGATTATGGGAGCAGAGGGCAAAAAGAGATCTCTCATTGAAATAATTACTCATATTTGCTTGTCTATTTCAATGAAAAGGGATAGCACAAAAAAATGAATCGCGCTCTTCGTGTGCTAATATATTGACAGGCATTACTATTATCTTTATACTCTAATTGTAGAGATTACAAAAAAATCTTTTCATATATCACTTCACAAGGAAGTACGTATCAGAGATTTTTAGAGGAAGTGAAAAAGGAATGCCTTTTCTGAAAAGTAGCGTTAGAATAACCATCTTTAATACAGCATTCTCAGTTATTAGTATCATATTTTCCTTGATTGCTTTATTAATCCTCAGAATATATACATCAGTTCCAGGAACATTATTTAATTTAAAATTTGATGTGGAATTATATAATAGAATGGGGATTCTTTTTTTAATTTTTTCGCCACTTGCGTTTATACTTAGCATTATTGCATTGATATTAGCAAGCAAAGGGAAATCACGTGTTCAGATCTGGCTGGCAATAGTAGCTTTGCTGGTGTCGTGTATTCCACTTAGCCTGGAGCTCCTCTGGGTGGTATTTCTCCTTGAGGTTGGTAGAGGAGGGCTGGAGTAGCCAGGGATTGTGGGCTTTAAGTGTGTGTCAGCGAACGGTGAAATGAAATGCTCTGAGCTTTTTGTATAAAATTTGACGTTTGTAGGTATAGAGTTTATAATCACTCGGATAGCTATCATTTTTTTTCGGGAGACCACGCCTGCTTCTGTCCCCCTGCATAAATCTTTAAGGAAATAAGTACAATGCCAAAACTGTATGGATGGGTGCGTGAAGTAGTGCCCGAAAGTCCCGCCGATCGTGCTGGCCTACAACCCGGTGACCTCATTCGTACCTTGAATGGTCATCTGATTCGTGATCTTGTCGATTATCGCTTCTATATTGCCGAAGAAGATCTGCTGATTGGTTATGATCGTCAGCAGGAGCAGCACGAGGTTCGCATTACCAAAGATATTGACGAGAACCTTGGTGTTTTATTTGGTGAAGAGCCCGCTCCTTTTATTCGTCAGTGCGCGAATAAGTGTGTTTTTTGCTTTATCGATGGCCTTCCTCAGCGCCATTCCTCTCAACCCGGCCTTCCTCATGGCATGCGTTCATCGCTCTATATTAAAGATGATGATTACCGCTATTCGTTCCTGTTTGGTAATTTCGTCACGCTCACAAATTTGAAAGAGTTGGATTGGCAGCGGTTGGATGAGCAGAAGCTAACGCCTCTCTATGTCTCTGTGCACACGACGAATCCAGAGCTGCGCCGCAAGACAGTGGATGGACCACGTGCTGGCGAGATTTTAGAGCATATTGAGCGCCTGGGAACCATGGGTATCACCTGTCATACCCAGTTAGTCCTCTTGCCTGGCATCAATGATGGTGAAGAGCTTGACCGCAGCATTCGTGATCTCATTGAGAGACGACCAATTGTGGAATCAATCTCAGCGGTCCCCGTTGGGCTCACCAAATACAATAACATGATTAAAGTGGGTGAGCTTCCCAATCTGCGCCACTATACCGCAGAAGAGGCCAATGCCGTCATTGATCAGGTCGAGGTCTATCAGCGGCGCTTTGAAGCCGAGAATCCCGATGGCTATCCATTCGTTTTCCTCTCGGATGAATGGTACTTTATCACCGGTCGTGAGTTTCCCTCTGCCCGCCATTATGGCAATTATGCTCAGATTGAAAATGGCGTTGGTATGACACGCTTCTTGATCGATCAATGGGCCCGCACACGTCGCCGCCTGCCTTCAGCGATGCCCGAGCCGAAACGCGTGGTGATTGGTACCAGTACCATGGCCGCGCCAGTGATCGAGCAAATAGGCAAAGATCTGCGTCAGATTGTTGACCTGGATGTACAGGTGCTGCCAATCGTGAATAAGTTCTTTGGGTCTGAGACCACGGTTGCGGGTCTGCTCTGTGGACAGGACGTCATTGATGCCTTGATGGCGCAGGAGCAGCGTGCTGACCTGATTCTTCTTCCGCGTGTAATGTTAGACAATGAGGGGACGCGTTTCCTTGATGATATTACAGTAGAGGAGTTCAAAGAGAAGTTTTTGCCAGCCCGCGTAGAGTTTGTGCGGAACGCGCAAGAGACTATCGATGCAGTGCGAGCTCTGGCTGGTATCTCCACTGGCCGCGAACGTAAACTGGTGCGGGTACAATCGCGCCTTTAAGCAAAGAGTATGATTGGGCCGCTTAGCTGGCCCAATCATACTCGATCAACCCTGGTTATAGATGCCTGATTTACTTCTGCTTACGCACGCGAGCCAGACTCCAGGCAGTGGGAAGCAGAATAGCTGCAATTGCAACTTTGATCAGATCACCCGGAATGAAAGGGAGAACGGCCATAGTGAAGGCTTGATTGAAGGTCACATGGGCAACCAGCGCAAACCAGGACATGCCAAAGGCGTAGATAATGACCGATCCAGGCAACATAGCCAGAACCGATGTCAGAATGCTCCGATCCAATCCTCGCTCACAGAGCAGTCCAACCACAAAGCTAGCTACAAGCATACCCCAGAGATAGCCCGCACTGGCTGCAACAAATAGATAGTGCACACCACCGCCCATTGAGAAGACAGGCAGCCCCACGGCCCCCTCTGCAAGATACAGCAAAAATGCCAGACTGGCGCGCTTGCTGCCCAGCGCCGCCGCCGCAAGGAGCACAACCAGCGTCTGTAGCGTTAGCAAGATGGGTGTAAAAGGCAGCGGCAAGCTCAGGTGAGCGGATAAGGCCAGAAGCAGGCTGGTGCCGATCACCAGGGCCGCATCCTTTACCAGATTGCTTGTGCGAGAAGGGCGTGCAGGAACCAGCTGATCAATAATAGTTGAAGAACGTGAGATAGCCATGAATAATAACTCCTATAATTGCATATGACTGCATTGCTAGAATAATGTAAGAGTTATTATACATCGTTTTTGCCACGTATTAAAAGTGGAATCCAGAGATAGTGAGAGATTGACCTGTGCGCCGACAACGTCAGACGCGCAGGAACCGCCCAATTGTTGGATTGAGAAGCTCCTGCGGCGATATCATGCCAGGACTTCGACACTATCATTGCGTGGATCATTCACCAGGCGAGAGACAGGTCGAGCGACCATAGCAGACGAGGGATAGGGCTTGAGCAAATGAAGCAAAGCCTGCTCATCATGCATTCTGGGGTCAATCCAGGCATCTCTCGCCTCTCGTGGGAGCAGAACTGGCATGCGATTATGAATGGATTGCATCAGTTCATTTGGCTCCGTCGTAATAATTGTGCAGGTACGTACCGCCTGCCCAGTTGAATCCTTCCATACATCCCACAGTCCTGCGAAGGCAAACGGCTCCTGATCTTCTAATGTGATATACATGGGAGTCTTATGCTTTGAGCCCGCCTCTTGAGACCACTCATAAAAGCCATCGGCAACAATTAAGCAGCGTTTAGAATGAAGTAAGCGTTTAAAGCTAGGTTTCTCGGCCAGTGTCTCTGCTCGCGCATTGATCATTTTTGAGCCAATGCTCTCTTCTTTTGCCCAGGAAGGGATCAGGCCCCATCTGAGAAAATCTAATTGTGGCTCTTCCTGGTTGAGGATTGCCACAATATCCTGCGTGGGCGCAATATTGTAGTGCGCTGAGAGCTTAAAGGATGCAGGGACCTTCACCATTCGTGGATTAAGAATAGTTTGAGCGATTGTCTGAGCATCATGGGAAAGAGTAAAACGGCCACACATAGCCATCCTCCTTATGAATGATTATTCTTAGACTCATTCTATGAATATACCATCTGCATCATTGCTATTCTTTTTTGCCCTGCCCGAGACGGTCATCTCGCCCCAGACAGTCTGCTGCGAATGGAGATCCTATAAAACTTTTATCCTGTTCAAGAGAAGGATGTGATGTTTTTTTAACTTCAGCGATTATGCAAGTGAGATCTCAAACAGACAAAGAGGAGCTGATGTATCAGAATACAACGATCAAAGATACTTCTGGAGCATGGCTTTATCAACGTTTCTCCTCACCTATCTTTGCTTATCTCTTGCGTCAGATTTCTGTGCGTGAGGATGCCGAGGACCTTCTTGTCGAAGTGTTTCTCGCAGCACTCGAGCGTCCACAGTTTTTTCAACTGAGCGAACCAGAGCAGCAGGCCTGGCTGTGGCGGGTAGCGCGTAACAAAGCGGTCGATTATTACCGTAGGCAGCGTCGTCGCCCACAGCTTCCCCTGATGAAGATAGAGGAGAATACCTACACTGATGATAACGAAGCTCCAGAGCAGATGTATCTGCAACAAGAAGAGTTTGGCGTGCTGCGCCAGCATCTCCAGAAACTTCCGCTCCGGCAGCAGGAGCTCTTACTTTTACGTTTTGGCCATGGACTTACCTGTGGTGAAATTGCCCAGATACAACAGCGAAGCGAAGGATCGGTTCGCATGCTTCTCTCGCGAACATTAAAGGTTCTACGATCAATTTATACTCGTAAGTAAAAGAGGATTTGTGATGGACAATAATGATGATCAGTATCAAGAGATAGACTCTGGCCCTCACAGTCTTCCTGAAGAGCGCCAACTGTTTCAATCGCTCTCGCTCTATTATCAATCATATGCCGACCAGAATCGAGAGTCTTTAGAGGCTGCCTGGCAACGTATCCAGCAGCGGCAGTTCTCTCGCACGACCAAAAATAATTTACAAGAAGAAATGCATACGGAAAGGATTATCTCTATGCAGTCACGAGTTCAGCAAAAGAAAGATCGCAGCCGCTGGCAGCGGCCAGTAAGCCAGCTCATCGCCGTGGCCTTGATAGGGATCATTGTTGGGAGCCTGGCGATTGTGCTTAATCTTTCCTCTCACAAAAGATCTCATATTACTCAGCACAATTCTACAAGCACCGCTGGCAGCCCCTCCGCCTCAACAGGCAGCCCCTCTGCCTCAACGAGACCCCCACAAGTAGAACAGCCTTCTGGTATCTATATTACGTCAGAAGAAACGGCTAATCAATTTGCTGTCAGCCGCCTCGACAAAACGACCCATGCCATCATCTGGAAACATCTGGTTGGCAGTATCAATTCGAAGCTAACCGTTACCTCCGATGCTGTGTATGTCAGTGGATATGATCAGACAAACGCGTATGTCTTTGCTTTAAATGTGAAAGATGGTAGTGAACGCTGGCATGTTCAACTGGGTTCGTTGAATGTGGGTCTTCCGGGCTCTTTCTCCGAGCCTCTGGGCTTTCTGACCCGACCAGCAGAAGCTGGAGGAAGCGTCTATGTGCAGCAGCGCTCCGGCAAGCTTTTCTCGCTCGATGCTCAGACTGGACAGATAAATTGGAGTTATGATGCTCAGAAGATAGCATTTTATGATGGAACGATCTATGATCCAGCCTCGGTCTCAGTTGTCAATGGGGTTGTGTATAGTGGTGTTCTCAACTTGCTGTTTGCCGTTGATGCCAAAAGTGGCAAGCAGCTTTGGCGCCAGGAGGTTGAGAGCGATCAGATCGTCACCTCGCCAGTTGTGGACAATAAGATGGTCTATCTCGCCTCTGCCTCAGCGAGTAAGCATGTTGGTGGTCAGAAGTTGACTGGCTATGTCTATGCTTTCGGGGCTCAAGATGGGCAAAAACGTTGGACCCATGCAGCCGATAGCTGGATTCTGAGCGATCCTGTAGTAGCGAATGGCCGTGTCTACTATGGTAGCTATGGCTTTACCGTAACGGCTCTGGATGCCGCTACTGGTAAGGATATATGGAACTATCCTCTTGGTGGTGAAGTGTTTGCCTCACCCATTGTCGATAATGGCGTGGTCTATGTTCAGGCGGAAGGGAATGCCACTCCTGGCAAGCAAAATACGGCTCCCAGCGAAGTGTTTGCCCTGAAGGCCGAGGATGGTGCGTTGATCTGGAAGCAACAGACAGGATCTACTCCAGAAGCTGTGCAGGATGGCATTATCTATAGTAGTGACTTTCCTCGTACCCTGGCAACCTTTAACGCAAGCGATGGTTCAATGAACTGGACTATTCAGGTGGGCGCTGATCTCCTGGATAAACTGAATAATCACGTTGGCTCTGCCCCTGAGATCGTTGTTATTCCTTAGTAGATGTAAAAGTAAATGTAAAAGTAGCTACAAACGTAGTTAAAATAGACAAAAATAAATGCAAAAACTTATCAACCTGTGAGACCGCTTAAAACGGCCTTACAGGTTGATAAGTTCTCCATGAGAGAAGGGTTTGACACTGAAGGACTCTCGAAAACTAAATTATCCCAGAAGTGGTATGGCCAGCTAGCCATGCCGCTCTTGACTTCGTTTGCTATAATAGACGAGGTAGTCGGATTACTCCAATGAGTCCACCAGTTTTCTTGCATATCCCCCCTCCTGGTAGCTCGCTCGATTTTCCCCTTGAGTGCGAGGACCATGTTCTGTTACACATTGTAGTGGACTTGGTGAAGGAGTAGCTCGTGTTTGCCTTACTTTCCCAGCGAAACTTTTGTCTCCTGTGGGTCGCACATACCCTCTCTATTCTCGGTGACTATGTGTTCTTCATTGCCATTACGTTCTGGGTCTATGAACAAACTGGCTCCGCATCTGCTACAGCAGCTGTGCTCATCGTCTCGACGGTTCCCGGCATTCTTTTCGCTCCTCTTGCGGGCGTTCTCGTCGATCGGTGGGAGCGCCGAAGTATTATGCTTGCCGTCGAGAGCGCTCGCGCCGTACTCTTTCTGGCACTGCTCGGTACCATCTTCGTGCAGCCGCACACACTCTGGCCCATCTACGTCGTCGGGTTTCTCCAGTCGGCACTCGCCACCTTCTTCTGGTCAGCGCGGGGTGCGCTGCTTCCCCAGATGATTGAACCGCCCTCGCTCCTGGTTGCCAATGCGTTGTATATGGTGAGCGATGGCGCTGTGCGTGTCATTGCTCCATCCCTGAGTGCATTCATCCTGCTGAACTTCGGACCTCCAGGCGTTGTCACTATTGATGCAACAACCTTTCTCATCTCAGTGGGAAGTATCTGTCTGCTGACCTCTATTCCTCTACAGGATATTGAAGTAGCATCTTCATCAGAGGATATTCCACGACCGTCTCAGATCGTTGATGTTCCCGCAAAGAGAGAGCAGAGGACACAGATGACCGGCAATGCCAATCATCATGTTCGTGGACTGCTCATGCTTGGATCAATCGTTGCATACACAGCAGGCACCCTCTCTATTCTCTTTCCGGTCTTTGTGCGGACAATGCTCTCTGCAGGACCATTGGCCTTTGGGTGGATACTGACCGCACAGGCGATTGGTGAAGGTGCAATGAGTCTCCTCCTGGGGCGAATACCTCCACGGCGTGGGCGATTCGCAGGAATCGGCATTGTCTCAGGAGGTCTTGCTGTTGGAGGATTCGTACTCATGCTCATTGTCTCCATCCACACGCTGTTTTCCAGTCTGCTGTTGAACCTGATCTTTGGTGCAATGACGGCTGCGGTAACTCTTCAACTCCTCACCTTGCTCCAACAGCGTGTTGCCAATCGCTTCCTTGGCCGTACACTGGCAACCTACACTGCCGCTCAGGCCCTGGCACAGGTAGGAGGTATGGGCATCGCCAGTGCTACTTTTGCCCACATCGGCCTGCTGTGGCTCATGATGTTCGACGGGGCTCTGTACCTCCTGGGAAGTGGTCTTGCATGGATAGTGCTTACAGGTCATGACGATTCTGGCCTGCGGAAGAGCGAAAAGATCCACCAAAAATACCCGGAGAGGTAGCGGACCAGATGAGATCCAGGGGCGTTCGTCAGGGGGAGGAATAGTCTTTTCCCTCTGTCTATGAATTCACGCTAGCTATCTGGAAAAGAGAGAGAAACATCGTAAGCATCTCTTTTCCAGATAGCTAGCGAAACCCGTCTTCGATTTTCCTGCAACATCTTTCACCATGCTAAAGCTTGTCTCATTTTAGACAAAAATACTATACTATAAGTGCATAACATTGTTCAAAAATCATGAGATGAAAGGTCATTGTATGTTGACAGATGTAGAGCAGCGTAACAAGGCTTCTCGACAAAAACTCTTGTCCCTCTGGCAGGTATGGCAGTGGCCGATCTTTGCTCTTGGTATTATTGCTGTGTTCATCTGGTCGCAGTGGCAGCAGGAGGTACAGAATCTTACCATCAACCAGCAGCAACAGCAGGCAGCGCAATTGGTTGCCCTTGATCAGCAGCATGAGACGGCCCTCCAGAATTATCTTCAGACAATCTCAGACCTCATGGCCCATGATAAACTTCTCCAGGCCCCGAATGGCGATGCGGCAAGGACTGTGGCGCAGGCACGAACCTATGAGATCTTTCGGACCCTTGATCCCGCTCGTAAGGCCACGGTGCTCCGTTTCCTCAATGAGACCCGCTTAATCAACAATGACTATCATATCGTTGCCCTGACCGATGTCGATGCTCAAAAAGCCTCCCTGGCCCATATTGACCTCAGCGATACTGCTTTGACTGGTTGTTTGCTTAAAGGAGCTGATCTACAGGGCGCCAATCTGAGCAATGCGACCCTGATCTTTGTCAATTTCCAGGGAGCCAATCTACAGGGAGCCGACCTGCATTCAGCAGACATGCATAATGTGGACCTCACAGGAGCGAATCTGCAAGGAGCCAACTTAAAAGATGTCCAGGGCTTGAACGATAGTCAGTTAGCCAGAGCGAAATCTCTTGCAGGTGCTACGATGCCAAACGGCTCGCTTCATTCGTAAGAAAAGAGAGTGTCATGATGTGAGGACAAAAAGAAAGCGAGTGTTAGAGATGGACTATACCCTTGAGGGAAGTGTTTATAATCGAATTGCGGCTATACGTGCTGAGCGAGGTCTGGAGCGCTCTACAGTTGCCGATGCTGTAGGGATAAGCCCACAACAACTGGGGTATATTGAACATAAGCGGATAGTGCCTTCTCTGGAGCTCGCTTTGCGCTTGAGCGCCTATCTGATGGTGCCCATGGAGCAGCTTTTTGGACTGCAACCTTTCCCCTCTCCAGAGCATGAGAGAACCTTCAAATTGCTCTAAAAAAGAGTATTGGAAACCTATTCTTAACCAGAAGTAGAGATTTTGCTGAATTCATGAAGCCAGGATTACTTTTTACGCATGCTTCTTTCTTTCTTTCATGGAACTATCGGAACCTGATACAATAGAGCTGTTGATGGGTGGGAATAAGTCAGTATGGAAGAGCAGATGAGCGAGCGAGAAGAGAAGCCTCTTCTTGTTGGGATGAATAGAGCCACGAAGTGAAGAGAGAGCAGGGAATATGCCTTATACATCAATTAGTGCTGTGGCTGAGGAGCTGCGTGCGGGTATTGTTACGCCGACTGAGCTGGTGCAAGAGACTCTGGAGTCTATTCAAGAGCGAGATGGTGAGATTCAAGCCTTTGTGACCGTGATGCATGAGCAGGCGTTACGTGAGGCCGAGTTAGCGGAACGTGAGCTGCGCACAGGACTCTATCGCGGTCAGTTACATGGTGTGCCAATTGCGGTCAAAGATCTGATCGCCGTTAAAGGAGCGCGACTGACTGCTGGTTCGCAGGTACTGGCTGAGCATAGTGCAACTGAGGACGCGATGGTGATTGAACTATTGCGCAAGCATGGTGCCATTCTTATTGGCAAGACCAATACGTTCGAGTTCGCCTATGGGCCTTACTCGCCTCCTACGCGTAATCCCTGGAAGCAGACGCATACAACAGGCGGTTCCAGTGGGGGCTCAGCCGCCGCTGTGGCAGCTCAGTTCTGTTTGGGGGCTATTGGCACTGATACAGGGGGCTCTATTCGTATCCCAGCCGCCTGCTGTGGTGTGACGGGACTGAAACCAACCTATGGTCGTGTGAGCTGCTATGGTGTGATCCCTTTGAGCTGGTCGCTAGATCATGTGGGTCCACTTGGACGGAGCGCTGAAGATTGCGCCATTCTGTTTGATGCTATTGCCAGATATGATCCCCGCGATCCTAATAGCGTCTCTGGTCCCTCATCTCCCACCAATCGTGGCACAACCTCACTGCTGGCAGGAACAGAGGGGCGAGGTCCGCTCTCACTGCAAGGTTTAACGCTAGGAGTGCCACAGGATGATTTTGTTGATCCCATCCACCCTGAAGTGCGAGCAGCCTGGCGTGCCTCCTTACGCGTTTTAGAGGAAGAGGGTGCACAGATCGTCCCGGTTATCTTGCCTCGTCCAACGATGCAGCTTTATCGTACTATTCAGAAGCCCGAGGCCTCGCTGGCTCACATGCAGAATGACTGGTACCCTGCGCGGAGTGATGCATACAGCGAACTGGTGCGCACTCGCCTTATCGAAGGCCAACAGATTCCAGCGGTAGATTACCTTCAGGC
This sequence comes from Tengunoibacter tsumagoiensis, assembly GCF_003967535.1. Lineage (GTDB taxonomy): Bacteria > Chloroflexota > Ktedonobacteria > Ktedonobacterales > Ktedonobacteraceae > Tengunoibacter > Tengunoibacter tsumagoiensis. The sequence goes on from NZ_BIFR01000001.1 coordinate 1,055,544, forward strand.
TCAGCATGAGCGTCGCCAGCTCGCAAGTAGCCTGCGGTCAATTATGCAGCGTGTCGATGCCTTTGTGCTTCCCACCATTCCTGTTCCTGCGATTGAGAGTGAGCTAGCTGGAACCGAGATTGAGATCGATGGTGTGCGCGAGAACGCGACTACAGCCTATCTCCGTTTAACGATGCCCTTTAACTTAACGGGCCTGCCAGCGATCTCATTCCCCTGTGGTTTCAGTTCAGATGGTCTACCGATTGGATTACAGGTAGCCGGGAAACCCTTTGAAGAGGCAACGATTCTGCGTATCGCTCATGCCTATCAGCAGTTGACTGATTGGCATCGCCGAGAATATGTTGAGGTGAGTCAGCAGTGAAGCTGTCCTGCGAATTGACTCTGAATTGTGATCGTAGCTAGTTAAGAGCACCGAATGAAGAGAAGGATTTCGCCAATGTCAGATATAATTGAGCAAGCAAAGGATAAGCAATTTCTGCGTCCGCTCGCAGAGAATAATTATGTAGTGCCAGCAGAGTTAGATCAGTTTGGTCTGGCCCAGGCTTTAATGCAGAATCTAGGTTCAACAGATCAGGAGCTACGCGATGAGCTCAGTTATATGATTCTGGCCAGCGGCATTATTGGGGGCCAGAAATTGCAGGAGACGCAGCTCGAATATCTTCTGGATATGGCTCTGGATGAGTGGCATCTGTTCCAGGGTATAGGAGAGAGCGAGACAGATACAGTCTTTATGCGCAGTTTCTCAAATCTCATCATTGCCGCTCTTCTCTATAATGATGCCCACCAGCCCACTTTTACCGAAGCAAAGGTACGGCGTGTCAAAGAAGAACTGTTGCGCTATGCTCAGGAAGAGCGTGATTGGCGAGGATATGTAAAAGGCAAGGGCTGGGCTCATGCGATGGCTCACCTTGCGGATACACTTGATGAGTGTGCGCAGAACCATTTTATGGGGGTTGAGGATCGCAAGGAGATCCTCAACGTTGTCAAACAACTGGTGAGCATCAAGGAACCATTGGAGCATGAAGAAGATTCGCGCCTTGCCAATGTTGCCTATCGTATCATCCTTGGAAAACAGGTTGAAGATGAGTACCTGAGCTCCTGGATTGATGCCTGTGCTGAAAGCCTTGCTCAGAGGCAACATCCTGATTATCTGTTGTCGTCAACTAATATGCGAAATTTTCTGCGTAGCCTCTACTTTTTCTTATATTGGGATAACATTGCCTCTGTGCGAGCTATCCAGATTCTCAATCTATTGAAACAGCATGAGGTGCTCTACGTTGGCAAACAGATTGTAGAATAGTCTGAGTGCTCAAATATGGCTGTGTTCTCTTGTGTCCTCTCCAGTTTTTTCCGTTGCTTTTAAGCGATTAAGAGGACGCTGTTTGACCAGAGAGAAGTGATCCCAGGCGCTTGTCTGCCAATCATCGGCGCTGACGTTTTCGAGTAGCCATTCTGGCAAGGGGAGCAAGAGAAAACGTGCCAGTGCATTGACGAAAGGTTCATACATAGCGCGGAGCTCTGCGACCCTATCTTCAGCCATCTCTATCTGCTGAATGGGGAGCCCGGCTTCATGGAGATAGGTGCAGAGCTGTTTAAACTGTTCAGTGGAGAGCCGGTCTGTCTCAGGTGGGATTGGGCGAATACCAAAGGCCTGAACCAGGTCGACCGCTGTATGGCGTGCGATGGCAAATGTAAAGCGTCCAACTTGAGCTGGAATACCATCCAGTTCAATCATGAGAAGCGCACTGACATCAAGAATGGTCGTTAAGGCAGAGAGCCACGATTGTCGTTCGTGCTGAGAGCGATAGTAGGTTAAGACAGGATAAGAGAGATGGCTCTCCAGAATATCGGCGCTCCAACGCTCCCAGCTCCTGAGGTGATCTAGAAGTTCGGCTGGATCGTTCTTCCCCTCCAGGTGACGGCGAAGAAATTCTGCTGCGCTGGGAGGCGATCCGGCGCGAGCATCCAGCAGTGAGATCTGAGACTCACGGCGCGAAAAAGCTTGGTAGATAACTGGTACGTAGCCAATAATCAGCGCTAGAAAGGCGATTCCCATGCCTGCCTCGCAGACAGTACAGAAACGAGGTAGACCGGTACGTGGATAGACATCGCCCAGCCCCAGGGTAAAAAAGGTCGTCCCACTGAGATAGAGATCAGTTGCAAACGTTACATCGTGTTCAGGGGCACTAAGAGTCGAGCCCATCGAATATTGTAATAGTGCAAAGGCCAGTATGAGTAGGCAGGCCCAGAGGGCGAGTAGCAGGATGAGCGAGAATGGTCCATAAATACTTAAAATATATTCGCGTCGACGACTGCTTTTAATTTTACGTGCCATACCGCGACAGACCTGCCAGGTCGTGCGGTAAAAGAGACGCGCCATTCGTAACTTGCGATCTACGCGGCGAGGCAGAACAATAGTTTCAAAGCCATCGAGCAGAGTTACGAAAATAAGAAGTAAAGCCAGCACTGTGAGAAGAATATTTACTACCATGAACTTCCCTTTTTGGTAAGACCGGAATGAACAAATTGCCTTGTGACTATAGCATAGCACCTGACGGCACTCTATTACGAGCTCAGGTGGCTTCTAAGAAGCACAAAAGCCAGTAATGAAACAGCCAGGGTGTTCTTTAGAAACACCCTGGCTTATGAATAATCTCTGGAAGAGGGCATTGACATGTGTGCTGTCTCTCTCCTTCTATTGTAGACTATTGTAGAGTTTTGATTATTTTAAGAGCCTCTCGACTGTATTTAAAAGATCATCTAATTCAAACGGCTTATGGAGGCTAACCATCTGCCGCTTTTTTACTTCTTCTTCAGGCAGGTGTGCACTCATGATAATCACAGGTGTATGATCTAAGGCATGCTCTGCCTTTAAACGGTCGTATAGTTCAATTCCATCCATAAAAGGCAGGCGATAGTCGGTGATAAAGAGGCAGGGCTTTATCTTACCGATGGTTTCCATGGCCTGGATGGCATCCGTGACTAACAATGCTTTATAAGGCGTCTCTTGTGTTAAAGCTTCAACCAGTAAAGCTCCAATGCTATCGTCATCCTCGACCACCAGTATACATTTCTCATCCGTTTCTGGTGCGAATGACTGATTATTATGGGATAATGTAGGTATTTGTTGCATTAATCATCCCCCCTCTCTAAAGTACAGCGGCCCCTGGCACCCTGTCTGTAACGTACACGGGCCAGGAAACAACCTGGTTTCGTAAAAGTGGATGAATTTGATTAAAATCTTCTGAGCAAATGGTTGAGGTAACTTAAGAAGGGCTTAAAAATTTTCAGTAAATGGGAAAAGTAAGGAAAAAATCTCTTGACAATCCAGGTTTGTTCTGGTAGACTATTGCCTGTAGATCAGTAATGATCTTACAAAAAAAGCCAGCCGGTGTAGCTCAGCGGTAGAGCAATAGTTTTGTAAACTATCGGTCAGGAGTTCGATCCTCCTCGCCGGCTTTTTTTTGCCCATTTTCCCCTCCTGACATTATGTGATGATGGGTGCCTCCAGTGAATAATTCTCATAGACTTTCTCTACGACGATCTGTTTGAGCCTCATTACAGTATGATAGATATCCCTGAAGGACGTGTAAAGTGGCGTAAGGCCTAGACGAATATTGTCGGGCGCACGAAAATCTGGAATCACGTTGAACTCGTGGATCAGAGCCTGGTCAATACGCAAAGCCTCTGGATGCCCAAGGGAGATATGCGAACCACGATACTTTTCATCCAGCGGAGATTTAAGGCTAAATCCCAGTGGCTCAAGCTCCTGTCGCCATAATTCGAGGAGATAGGCGCTTTGCTGAAGCGATTTTGCTCTAAGCTTCTCCATCCCGGCCTCTAATAATAGATCGACGCCAGGCTCCACTAGTGAGAGTGAGATGATTGGTGGCGATGAAGTTATAAAGTGCCGAATTCCTTCTGCTGGCTGATAATCAAGTGAGAAGTCAAAGAGATTGCGCTGCCCCATCCAGCCAGTAATAGGATTGTTTAGACGCTCTTGCAGGTCTCTCCTGATATAGAGAAATGCAGGGGAACCAGGACCACCGTTGAGATATTTATAAGTACAGCCCACCGCCAGATCTACATTGGCCTCCCTAACCTGAATTGGCATTGCTCCCACCGCATGACTGAGATCCCATAGCACCAATGCTCCCACCGCATGGGCCGCCTCTGTCATCTCCTTCATAGCATAGACATAGCCACTTTTAAAGGCAGCATGGGAGAGCGTCAGCAGCGCCGTCTGTTCGTCCAGATGAGCTCGAATCTCGGCAGCCGGGCCGTGAATCCCATCCGGAGAAGGCACAACCTCTAACCGATGTCCTTTATCCAGAAGCTCTATAATTCCCTGAATAATATAGAGGTCCGAGGGAAAATTCATATCATCGCTGAGGATGCGGTTTCGACCTTGTTGAGCACGTAAGGCCGCAACGATTAATTTGAAGAGAGCGACTGAAGTTGAATCAGTCATAATGACCTCATCTGGCTCGGCCCCAATCAACTGTGCAATTTTTGCACCAATTCGCTCTGGCGCTGAAAACCAGCTTTCTCCCCAGCCTCGAATCAGACGCGCTCCCCACTGTTGGCGTACCAGTTCTGTGGCAAGCTGTTCAGTTGCTCTAGGCAAGCGTCCAAGTGAGTTCCCATCCATATAGATCAGGTCAGGATCATCAATAACAAAGCGTTCGCGGAAATGGGCCAGAGTATCCTGTCTATCGAGCTCGATAGCATATGAGAGAGTGGCAGGAGTCGTCATAGGGCAGGTGCCTTTCATAAAATAGAAGTTAGCATTGAGCACGAATCGTCTACAGATCGGGGAAAAAAGGTTTTATAATGGCCTTTGGCGAGAAAACCACGAAGTCTTCAGCTTCGTGGATGAATCGCCGGATGTGCAGGACCCTTCAAAAGAAACCAGCACACCCATGGACTCAAAAAACTCCGGCAGAGCCGGGTGATGCGTATCTACTGGCTGTGACCACCAGGAGAATCCGACCTCATCTCGACAAGGTTCAAAAGGCTTGTTGTGCTTGGAGCACCGATCCTTTCCTCAAATCTTCTTAACTCCAAACGACAGAGCAGCGGTCTGATGCGTCAACCGCAGGTGTCATGACCAATTGAACGGAGCTCCCATTTCTGGGGCTGAGTCTGGTGAACTTGAGCTTCCGAAGAAGCGACCAAACCGTCGATCCAACGGCTTCCGAAGAAGCCGCTGAGTCTTCAGCTCAGCGGTAGTTCACGATAGTTGCAAGCACCTTTCTCTTCGCTTGAATCAGGCAGTAGCATTGACGCTCTGATTATCGCATATTTATCCAGCATTGACGAGATTAGATCAGAAGCGATAGTGCAGGATCTACCTCTCATTCGATCGCCATCCTACGATAAAAAGCCCTCCCAGGATCGATTTGTCGCATAAACATGTAGGGCCCATCATTCATGATGGCCGCTGTGAGCCCCCCACCCTGTTTGCCCTCCCCAGAGCACCACCGGAAATGCTCCCGTCCCCATTGAGAACCGACGTGGTTCTCTCGAAATCCCCACAATAATAATGGGCCCTACCCTCTCATGTAATGGATCGTCTCTCTTATCGAGCGATCTATCGCATAATCGTGTAAGGCCCATTATTTATGATGGCCGCTGTAACCTGATCCACCCCTCATGACTACCACCGGGGATGGCTCCGGTCACGGCCTGCTCCCTGTTATGAAGCAGATGCCGGAGGAATGATCCTTTTTTCTGTTGGTAATGGATCTGGAGGATCTACCAGTTCCCATGACCGTTGCAGGGTTCCTTAATCGAACTTAGTTGCTGCGGCGAGTGTAAGCGTAGCGGCTGGCAGCAGCGGCTGAGATGAGTAGAATAGCAGCGACTGATCCAGCAATCCAGGGCAGAGTCTCGTTGTTGCTGGTGTGGATCGAAGGATCATTGCCGGTGTTAGGCATACCTGCAACAACGCTACCTTTGGCAGTTCCCACAACAAATTTCAGAGCAGGATCACCATTGTAGAGGCCAACAGCGAAGACACTATAGACCATATTGGCGCTGAGAGTAGCAGGAACTGGAACAGTAGCATTGACCGTCGTTGCAGTGACATTGAAGGTATAAGCGCCAGCAGGAACAGTCAGATAGTCGCTAGCCGTTTTATAGGTCAGACCAGTGATGACGGTCTTGTCGCCAGCGGCAATATTGACGGGACCAGCATTGGGAGAGAGGTGATAGACACGAACCTTGGCCATCGTATTGGTGACAGTATTGTTATCGACAAAGGCCTGTAAGCCCAGATCCGAGCTACCATTACCCACAGCAGCAACCGTGTAGAGCATTCCAGCCTGAACAGTGACGTCCTGAGTAATAACCGCTGCACCAGCGCCTTTGCCAGCAGGTGCAACCTGAATCTTATGCGAGCCAGCAGCCAGAGGAACATAATCAGTAACAGTACCAAACTGGAAATTGGGCAACAGAGCGGTTCCATCAACGAAGACATCAACGGTTCCAGCTACGGGAGAGGCATGGACAACACGAACCATAGCATTATTGTCAGCAGGTGCCGCCAGAGCAGCAGTCGAGAAGAGAGCCATGAGCAAGAATGCGCCCAGGGCCAGGGCAGTGCGCTGGAAGAAACGATTCAAGTGCTGTTTCATTGTTTGAAACTCCTTTTTGTTTGTCATAGGTAAACACAGAAAACATTCATAAATTGATTCGGTTGTCCGTTCGGCATAACGAGCTGGCAATAGGACGTTATGCTCATGAACACTAGTGTCTCGGGCTCATAAGGAGCCGGGAAAGAGAAAGTAAGTTCTAGCTATTTGATTGGCATCAAACGATTGACCTGGAACACCTCACTCGCAATTCGTATAGGAAAGAATTGTAAGTGTCTAACAGAACGATTACATACTATAGACGTGATCGAAATGGTGAAAGCAGTACATTTATGTAACCTTTTTTATGAATCTCGAAAAATTCATTTGAGATCTCTGTACTACTTTATCCTGAGCACCGGCAGAGCTGCATCTCCATCCTAATTATTTGGAACCAGAGTTGTGTAGGCAACAAAGCGCAACGTTGTCTGATGTTCTGCGGGAATCCAGGTTCCTGTGCAAGTGATCAGATTTAAGAAAGAGCCACCAGATCCAGCAAAGATATCTTGAACTGGTGCCTGGTTAGGAGGATACGTTGCCACGCGCGTGACCTGAAAAGTCCGGGTGCTCCCGGCAGCGTCAACAACCATCACCTTTGCTCCAACTTGAATGTTGCGCAGATTCCAGAATACAGCCGGTGATCCACCTGGACGATCGAGATGTCCGTCTATCACAGCGCTCCCACTATCACCAGGAACTGGCCCGAGATTATACCAGCCAACGTTATCGAGATACCGGACTTTTGGCGTATCTAGATTGCCATTGGCATCCAGCCCGACCTCTTCAATATCTGCATTGATATCAATGGATGGGATGATCAGCTTCACTGGCTTTTGTGCTGGCGTCGCAGTGGGCGTCGCTGCTGGCAGTGGAACAGAGACAGGCGCTGGCGTTGGCGTCGGCGTCGTCACAACTTTTGGCTGTGCCTGAACCTTGACCTGAGCCCCTTGATTACTTGAGCCACAGCTAGAGAGCAGAAGCAAAAGGAGCAAGAATGTTGGCCAGCGGGCCTGCTGCAAGAAACGGCTTATGCTCATCTTTGTACGATCCTTCTTAACGTAGATACTGCTTTCTGTCTAATATATATGCGCTACTGAGCAAGAGAGAGATGACTGCTTAACGTTTGCGTGTCTATCTCTCATCGCTAGCAGAACGATTACGCACTATAGACGTAAGCATATTCTCCAGATTGGTAAAATTATGTAACCTTTTTTTGGTACTGCCCAAAAACTCGTCAAAAGAGTATGATTGTAGTATGTTTAAGGATGGATAAGAAGGCTGTCTTATTAGAAAATCTGGTTGTAGTGCTACCCTTTTTGGAAGAGATGTATCTCTACATAAAGAGGTACTATCAGAGTGACCTCTTATTCATCTAGCCCGATGTGCAAATATACTACCATGTGTAAAAGGGGGCAAGGAGTGCAAGAACATGTATCGACAGACGCTGTAGACCTTTCTGAAACATTGCTGAGATCCTATACCGTATCCGGGACTGAACGAGAAGATCCACATGATGGAGTGTGGCAGGCTAACATAGTTGCTCGCTGTCTGGCGGGAGACGAATATGCGTTTGCACTGCTTACCGACTGTTATGGGAACCTCTTGTTGCGGACAGCTTTTTTAATTGTGCATGATGAAGATACGGCTAAGGATATTGTCCAGGAGGCGCTTATTCTGGCCTGGAAGAATATGCGCACGTTGCGCGAGCCACACTATTTACGCGCCTGGCTCTTAAAGATTACCGTTAACCAATCGGTAAGTTTTAAGAGGCAATTTGCTCGCCGGGCCGCTTTGTTACGGGAACAGTTGATGCAACATACCATTGATAGTGTAATCCGCGAGTCTGATACTCAGCGCGGCAGTATTGAAGATTCTCTTGATCTGGCCAGTGCCATTCGTCGTTTGCCAATCAATCAGCGCGTGGTTCTTACTCTCTACTATTACCACAAAATGACAATGCCTGAGATCTCAGAGTTACTGAATGTTGCAGAAAACACCTTGCGCAAACGTCTACAATCAGCGCTAGAAAAAATACGTCGTGTCTTCCTGGAAGAGCAGAGTTTCCAGGATGGGCCACTAAGCGCCGAGGCTCTCCATTCGCGGATACGCATACATGGAGAGGGTTTGTGAATGCAAACCTGTTTATTCGCAATTTTTACCCGACCCTCAATTTATTATCTGGAGGCGCATAATGACAAACAAAGAAGCTGATAGACGCTCTGCTCAACGGACTTTTGCTGGTTCCGCGTTACATATTGACGATGGTCTGGAGCGTAATATATCGCAAGTTCTCTATGAAAGAGCGCAACAAGTCCATTTTACGCCTGAACTTCAGTCCCGGGTTTTGAGTCAAATCAAACCAAAGCCCTTTTTATCACGGACCTGGAAAGGGGCAGCCTATGGACTTGCGTTGGCCCTGGTGCTGGTAATTGCCACCATTGCCTATGTGTCTCAAAGCCTGCTTCCTCGCTCCATTGCCTATCATATCGGGACTTCGGTGACGGCTCCCAATGAGCTGGCGCATGGCGGCGCGGTTGTTGCATTAGATCCAACAGAGCAGCATCTCGTTTATCAACCTGCTAATCAGGCTGGTGTGATGTATATGTTGGATCTGGCGAAGCCGGTCGAGAGCAATCTATTGGCAATGAACTATGCTCGTGATGCCGCCTGGGCTCCTGATGGCTCTGCATTAGTGGCGACGGTTGCGCCAGCGAATGCTACCGTTCCATTGTTGGCGGTTGTGCCTGAAGGTCACTATATGCATCCTGTGGGGCCAACGGCTCTCGCTGCCAGCTGGTCGCCAAAGCAGAGTCAGCTTATTACCTATGCCATTCAGTCTGAGCAGACGACTCAGATCTGGAGTACAACGTTAGATGGAAGCGAAAAGCAGCTTCTGACGACGATTCCTCAAGCGTTGGCGGTGCAACATATGCTCTGGACGAAAGATGGGCAGACGTTGTTGCTCACAGTAGGGGAGACGAGTGCGCTTGATCAGCCTGCGCGTGCGCTTTATAGTTTCAATCTTCAGACAAACGTTTTACAAGAGCTTGTTGCGCCAGGTGCTTTCACATTAGGCGTGGTCTCGCTCTCGCCCGATAATCACTATGTAAGCTATGAGCAGATCAAGGGCGAACAGATGATCATTCAGGTCAATGAACTGGCCCAGCCACATGACCACTTTAGTATTGTGCCAAAGGGACTACTACAGGGATGGAGCTGGTCGCCCGATAGCCATGCTCTGATCTATAGCGATGCTGGCGTGTTGTATAGCCATGTCTTGCAGGGGGCTGCCATCCAATTGCCAAAGACTGATGGGGCTTTGATCTCACCTTTCTGGCTCAAAGATGGGCGTATCCTCTGTATGCAGGTACTCAATGGTCAGGAGAGCCTCTTCTATCTTGTTCCTCAGCGGTAAAAAGATGTTGATTGCCGGTCGAGAGAGCGGCCAGACCACTGTTTTCGTCGAAGACATTGGTCCGGTCGCTTTTTCGCTCTCGCCCGATAGTGCCTATATGTTGTCTGCTGAATGGATAAAGTTTATAATATGTATATATTTATTTAAGTCTCGAGGGACTATTTTGGAGGTAGCTCGTGGATGAAAAGCCTATCAAAGACATCTTGCTAGATATTCAACGTCAGTTGATTCCTATCACTGAGCTTTCGGTAGAGATTGTAACTCAGGCAGAACTTCAATCCTATACTGAGAACCTCTATGATCAACTGGTAACTCTGGCCTATGAAGGTATGGATTTTCTTGGGCAGGTGCAGAGCGGGGAGGTGGTTTCGGATGAATGGATTGAAAAGCGTGATGATTTATTGAATCGAGCTCGCCACTTATTGCTCGATGCTCCCAATGCACGCCCGTAAAAAGCTAGTGGTTCACTGAGTGACTGCCAGGACCGGGGATGTCTCTCCCCTGTCCCCGATCCTGGCCTGTTCGTTTGTTGCGACCTCATCTATCGTAGTGCTGGCCGTTGGTAAGATCGTTTGACCGTAGAGATGTATACGTTTTTAATGCGTCTCACCTGGCTTGATGCTAATGTTGTTAAAATTAGCCCGCCCTTCTTCAATGATGAGCGCAATGGCACCGCTGGTGAGAGGGCGTTGGGTATCGTAGAGATCAAACTGAAGCTGGCCATTGATCCAGGCGCGAATTCGATTGCCGATAATCTCCATACTGAGCTCATACGCATGATCTGTTTCTACCTGGAAAGGCACTTCACCAAGAATCTGTTCCCCATCTAAGACTTTGACAAGTTGTACACTATTTTCGTCTGTCAGTAGAAGTGCATAGTAGCGGCGCAGACCCTGAACATGAGCAGCTAAGCCAGTTTTTACTATCAGATGTGGTGAGACCGTTGCATTGACACGATAACTATTCCACTCACGTGTTCCTTGTATGAGCAGGCCACGCCCTTCGTTCTGTATGATGCAATAGTGGTGTGGAATCCATCTCTCAAAAATATCTACTGCATTGACCCAGGCCTGCTCCCACATGCTATTGACTTCTCCTGAACGCGATAGCTCCAGATCAGGTGTCCCATCCCAGGTTAAATAATCCAGATAGAGGGTCCCTTTAGCTGTCTGCGTATCGTGAATGTTCAGACCAACGACGGCGATGGGAGTGCCATGAGTGGAAGGGATTTTCCAGGAGAGCTGCTCATACTGTCCCGCCTGCAACGTTACCACTGGTCCAGCCATCGTAGCCAGCGTATTATCTTTCTGATAATGCTGAATAAATAGTTGCACAGCGACAGGAGCATCATTCTGTTCATCCGCGCTGATTGCGAGACGCACAGTCTGACCTGCATAGAGTGTTGGGGAAGCCATCAATTCATAGATTGACATCTGAGTGTTGCCTGGTTGGATAAAGGTCGCTGTTATTACCTCCAGTGGTGATGTAGAAGACAGCTCTGTATCATTGATCGCAGACGGGTTGGTGTAATGGATGGCCAGGCTGCGCTCTCCGGACTGGCTGTGGCCGACCGTATTCTCTAAATGGGCATTGTTGCTATTTCCTGCCAGTTGAAAGCCCTGAAGTGAGCCTGGCAGTTCAAAGTGGAAGCGTGCACCGCCTTTATAATGTAAAGCGGCATTCCCTTTCAGAGCTCGTGCCGTATTGACCAGGGCCAGGGTCTCCTGAACTGCATCTGTGATGGTTCGCCCTCCATCAGCGGTTGGTAGATACATTCGATCGGCTACAGGTCCTCGCCAATCGTAGCTGCTGCTATCGATACCAGGGAGTCCATTGATAATTCCAAGTAGACAACCTACGTTTCCTGAATTGCAATCGGTATCCCAACCGCTGGTATTGGCAATGGTCAATGAGCGGCTAAAGTCATTCTCACCATACAAGAGAGCGAGAATAATGATCGCGTGGTTGGGGATAACGTGGCAACCACCACCATATTTAGTGTAGCCATATGTTTCGACAATACGTTCACGAGTTTTTCGCCAATCCTGATCGATCGTATACCAATGACGAATATCCTGAATCATGTGAGCGATGAGAGCATCTTGTGGAATCACCGAGAGTCCAATATCGAGAAGCTTCTGGATATTCTGCTCTTTGAATGCGGCAGCTTCCATCGCCGCAATAACCTGAGCGGCATAGATGGCCTCACCATCATGGCTGACACTGCCCGCTTTGGCCGCTAGAGCAGCAGCCAGTTCGGGCTCTCCTGGTGCGATCATTCCCCAGCCATCAATAAATATCTGAGCTCCGATCTGTTCTGCTACTACCTGTGTATTGAGTGCCGCTGAGCCACTGTAGGGAGCAGGTATGCCTTTTTTTAGTCGCAGATAGGCAGTATGCTCTGTTGAGAGACCAATCCCGCCCCACCATAAAATGGTGCGCTTCTCAATAATATAATTGAGCCATGATTGACCAATCTGTTCAGCAGTCAGCTCGGGCGAGTAATCATAATCAGCCAGGGCACGAATAAAAGTAAAGGTGCCACTGATATCGTCATCTGTGACAATTAAAGGCAGATTGAGCCGATCATGGACATACGTCGTAATTTCGCCGAGCTGCTCCATAATCCTTTCATAGCTCCAGCCTTCAAAAGGGCGGCCCAGATAGACTCCAATAATCTTACCTAATACACCAGCATAAACGCGCTCTACGTAATCTTTCGTTTCGATCAAGAGCGTATTCCTCCTCATCAATGAGTCGTCAAAATGAATGCATCTTGCTCTCTATCATACAAAGCATCAAAACATCAATATATCAAAGTATCAAAGATGTCTACACCAGGTAAAGGTTTGTCTTGATACCATGAATACCTCTACTGATGTAACACGCTCAATTTGAAATCGTTTTGAGAGATGGCCCGAACCAGGACATATAGCTACCTGGATAAACGTGGTTGGTAGACCACATACCCGTTAATGATGTATCGCTGATACCGTCTCGTATTCACATGTGATTCAAAGACCTTTGCAGGAGTCGAAGCCACATGGAACGCATACGAAGCTCCCTTATCACTGGCTACCGTTTTGGCATAGGGGGTATAGCGATTAAGGCCAGGCTGAAGCTGATCATCCAGCACGCTACAGATGATCTGCTCATTACTTTCAAAAATAGTACGATTGCATGTCCAATAGTCTGAATAGATGTGTACAATATTTTTTTGCAACAGGTGAGTCATAAAGCCCTGTTGTTGGCGTTCTCCACCCTGAGCTCCTGGAATCTGTTTAAAGGTGTTCACGGTCCCTTGTAGCAAGACCAGTAAAGCAAACAGCAAGACCACATATTTGATGCCAAAGACTATCGGATTGAGCCAGCGTTTCAAGTACTTAAAGGGGTAATAGGCATACCAGAGAGGGGACAGAACGACAGGCGTGGCGATAAAAAGCCCGGTTAGATAGCGCGTACTGGACCAGGGAACGACGGCAGGAGAGGCCGAAAACATATATAATAAAAAGGTCCCCCCTGTACAGATTAGAATTGTGAGGAGCATGCTATGCCTGAGAGCTGCCAGACCTTCTTCTTGCGAGCGAGGCTGCACCCAGAGCCGCATTAAGCGACGAAGCGTAAGAAGGCAAGCTACACACCAGAGCACGATCAGAACGAGACCCCAGATACCATGTTCTGCAGTACAGCGTACAGCATATGGGCTCATCTGTTGAGAGAGCGGCCAGGCCTGATCAGCGGTCAAATGACAAAAGGCATTGGCACCTGTAGAGACTGGCAGGCTGACCAGAATCGTGCCTTCAATCTGTTCTACTATTGTGGGTGGCTTTACAGCTTTCCCCAAATCATTGGTGTATTTAGGTTTATTGATATTCTGCTGCTGCTGACCAATCGGGATAACCTGGAGGCCAGAGGGAATAGGAGGGGCAAAGACTTTATTGATGATACAGGGAGAGAAGCCAATCACAAAGCTTAACAAAAGCACAAGAGGGATGCGAGACCAGTCTTGTTTTGTGCGTTGGCAGAATATCACCAGAAAGAGGCCAATCGTCAGAACAAAGGGGATCATTAGCAGATCACTCCAGACAGAGAGACCAGCCACAACGCCCCACAGCAGATAATAGCCATAGCGCCATTTCTCCGCATGGGCATTTGTCTGCAATAACCTCTGACGGGCCAGCCAGTAGGCAAAGAGCAGGAGAATAATGGCGAAGACCAGACCTTCAGGATATCCACCAGTAGCCATAAGTTGGCGAAAAATTACCTCATAAGGTCCTACGCTTAGCAGCAAAACGGTCAGTACCGCCAGGGGTCGATTATAGAGAGTTGTGGTGAGGATATACATGCCGATGAGAAAAACGACAAAGATCACTATCAGCCCTAGCCGCAGCGCAAAGATCGTCGAACCCAAAAACTGAAAAAAGAGAGCTCCAACATACGCTTCACCAATTCCCATATAATCCTGGCCATAAAAGACCAGTGGGTGTTCACCATTGAACGCAATATGGCGTGCAATGAGCCCCATCGTGCTTTCATCACTATTGGTCTGCGGCCAACCTTGATAGGTAAGGAAAAGTCGAACAAGCATTGCAATGACGATAATCAATCCAGCAAGTAATGGATAAAGTGGAAACGGACGCTTCCAGTGGCTCTTTCTCATTGAGTCCTTCCAGAGAGTATGATCTAAATTGTGATCTAAAGTATAAGCAAGAGTACAGATAATGGTGTTTATTATTCAATTGACAAAGACTTGGATAGAGATACTCAGATACCTAATTGCACATGGGCACCTTGGACGCGTGTTTGTCGATATTCTGTACCATAACTAGCTATATAGCGCAGACCAAAAGATCTGCTTAGGGTATAATACCATAGAAACTGAAGTTTAGCTTACTTTCTTGTTCGTAGAATCATCTAATTTTCTTAATGTTGTGTATTGTTGTTGATGCATCTGCCAGTAGAGCCCATGGGCGTTTAATAGCTGCTCCTGCTTCCCTCGCTCTATAATCTGCCCATTCTGAAGAACGACGATCTCATCGGCCATATCCAGTTCAGTTAACCGATGAGCGATCATCAACGTCGTTCGCCCCTGACAGAGTACACGTAGTGCTTGAAGAATTGCTCGTTCAGTGACTGCATCGAGATTCACGGTTGGTTCATCAAGGAATAAGATGGGGGCATTCTTCAAAAAGGCTCGCGCAATTGCAACACGCTGACGTTCGCCACCACTGAGACGCAGCCCCTGTTCCCCAACCTGAGTATGATAGCCAGAGGGTAATGTCTGCACAAAATCGTGAAGTTGTGCTTGCTGACAGGCAAGGATTAGCTCCTCTTCCGTTGCATCCGAGCGAGCAATAAGCAGATTTTCGCGAATGGTTGTATTGAACAGATGAGTATCCTGTTCAACCACGCTAATCATCCGATAGAGGTCCTCTTGTTGATAGGCTTTGAGCTCATGACCGCCTAAGAGAATCTGCCCCTCCTGGTAATCCCAGAACCGTAAGAGAAGTCGTGTCAGTGTCGATTTGCCCGAGCCACTGGGTCCAATGATCGCCAGACACTGACCCTCTGGCAACGTCAATGTAATATTTTTGAGCACTTCAGGCTCAGTGGCCTCATAACGGAAGCCAAGTTGTTTGATCTCAAATGTATGTCCGGTTGGTTGTGGTGACGGAGTGATAGGGTCCTGGATCGCTGGTGGTGCATCAACAATCGTGAAGAGTCTCTGTGCTGCTGTCAGGCTGCCACCCAGTTGTTGAAAGGCTCCTGGCAAGGGCAGGAGAATCTCAAAGCTTGCTAGCGTTGAGAGTACAATCACTGCCAGAAAGACACCATTCAGGTGACCTGTACTGATGATAGGTATGGCCGCAAGGAGCATCGCCCAGGCAGTCAGGTTCATCAAGAAATTGCTCAGCGAGCCCTGAAGCCCACTGATCTGCGCCATGGCCATCTGCATCCGATTGAGCCTGGTATTGAGCATGGCTAGCTCTTGTGCCTGTTGCTCTTCTTGGCCAAAGGCGACCAGGTCCGCCAGTCCCTGAATACGATCCACAAGTTGTGTGTGAAGTTCCGCCCGGGTCTCGACGAGCTCTTGCCCCAATCTCTTGCTGAGCAGATGGGTCAGGAGAGGCACAGCAATGCTGGCAAGCAAGAAGCAGATACAATAGATAAGCGCAAAGATGCCGCCAAAGGCTCCCAGGAGAGCCCACATTCCCAGGCCAATAATCACTGCGACAACTGGAGGGGCGACGATACGGATATAGAAATTTTGCAAGACATCAATATCAGCCACCACACGGCGCAGAAGGTCTCCACTCCTCAGTCCTTCGACCCGACCATCCTTGTCTGTCAGTAAACGAGCGGGCATTAAAGGTTCAAGCGCAGTATAGAACCAGACGCGGAGATTAGAGAGCAGGCGGAATGTGGCGCGATGCGAGACCATCCGTTCAAGATAACGGAAGACTCCACGGGCGATTCCAAAGAAGCGTACGCCAACGATTGCAACTTGCAGGGCTGCAACTGAAGGATGCAGTGCTGCTGCGGAGATAAGATAGGCCGACGTTGCCATCAGTCCAATGCCACTGGCAACGGTCAGGCTTCCTACGAGCGCGGCCAGTGCCATCCAACCACGAATTGGCGCGGCGAGCTTCAAGAGTCGTATAAGCGTATTATTCATAGTTATCCCACCACCAGGTCTTAAGAGTTGTGTAAGCGTACTATTCATAGTTATCCCACCATCGGGCCTTAAGAGTCGTGTGAGCGTACCTATTCATAGTCATGCCACCACCTCCTCATCGGTATAAGCATGGATCATTGTTTGATAGGTTTCTGAAGTCTCCAACAGCTTTTCGTGGCTTCCTTGAGCGACAATTTTGCC
The DNA here is from genome assembly GCF_003967535.1 of Tengunoibacter tsumagoiensis. Lineage (GTDB taxonomy): Bacteria > Chloroflexota > Ktedonobacteria > Ktedonobacterales > Ktedonobacteraceae > Tengunoibacter > Tengunoibacter tsumagoiensis. The sequence continues at coordinate 1,072,471 of NZ_BIFR01000001.1, forward strand.
TGCTTGCAGCACAAGAATCGTATCCGCGGTGCGAATGGTATTCAGGCGATGAGCAATAATGAGGACACACCTGTTGTGAGAGAACTGTGCCAGCGTCTGGAGCACCTCAGCCTCACTCTCAGTATCCAGAGTAGAGGTTGCCTCATCCAGCAGCAGAATAGGAGCATCCTTCAAAAAGGCGCGGGCCAGGCTTAAGCGTTGGGCCTGTCCACCGCTCAGGCGAGCACCTCGCTCACCAATCACTGTGTTATATCCCTGTGAGAGCGATTGAATAAATGTATGGATCTGCGCCTGTTTGGCGGCCTGAATAACCTCATCCATACTGGCCGTGGGGCGGCCCAGGCGAATATTTTCGGCAACGCTGGCATTAAAGAGATAGGGCCGCTGAGGTTGCCAGGCTACCAATTTACGCCATTCCTGCGCACTATATTGCTGGATTGGATTACCGTCAATGCAGATCTGCCCCTGGTCAGGCTCAATAAAGCGCAGGAGCAGGCTCGCTAACGTTGACTTGCCAGAGCCACTGGGGCCGACCACTGCAACGGTCTGACCACGCTGAATCTGAAATGAGATCCCTTTCAGCGCCTCTTGTTTCTGATCCTCAGTCGTAGGATAGCTATAGTGTAGCCCTTCAAAGCTGAGCGTATCTTGCAGTACAGGGGTCTGAGATGCTTCGCGTCCAGATGATTGATCTGATAGAGGAGTCTCTAGAATATCAAAGATGCGGCCAGCACTGGCGGAACTATTCATACTGGCATGAAATTGAGTTCCTAGCGAGCGCAGGGGGAGATAGAATTCAGGAGTCAGTAGCAGAACAAAGAAGGCCTGCTCAAATGGGATATTGCCATAAAGCAGACGCAGACCAATCTCCACAGCGATCAGAGCATTGCTAATTGTTGCTCCCATCTCCATCACGAGCGAGGACAGAAAGGCCACACTGAGTACCTTTAACGTCGTATCACCAAAGCGATCACTGATCTGGCGGATCGTTGTCTCCTGACGCTTATTGCGACCGAATAGCTTAAGCGTGGTCAGACCCTGCAACACATCGAGAAAATGAGCGCTCATCTGGCTCAGCATATGCCAGCGCTTCTCTGTCATCGCATTTGCCTGTTTGCCAATCAGAATCATAAAGAAGGGCAAGACGGGGAGAGTAACCAGAAGAATAATGCCGGAGAGGAGATCGGTAGCAAAGACCACAATGAGAATCATCACCGGGATAATCATCGTCGAACAGAGCTGAGGAAAGAAGAGCGCAAAGTACGAATCGAGCGCCTCTACTCCTTCCGTCGCTGTATTGACGATCTCCCCACTGCGCTCCCCTTTGACATACATAGGGCCGAGCTTGAGGAGGTGAGCAAAGAGCCGTTGGCGTAGATCCTTTTTCACCAGGCAAGAGGCATAATTTGTCACCACCTCGCCGAACCAGATCAGGCCAGCCCGCAACAGGAAGATGAGTAACAGCAGCAAAAGGGTTGTGAACAAAAGAGGGAGGGTCTGTTGAGCGAGGAACGTCTGATTAATAATCTGTGCGATATAGTGGGCCTGTAGAACAATGCAGAGCCCCGTCACCAGGCTCAGTGCAATGACAATCGCCATATAGGGGCGCATTGTTCGTACATATTGAAGCAAGCGCTTATTAATGTTCATACGCAAAAACCGGCCATTTCAGATCGTAACATCCACCTGTGACCCCTTAGCCCCTGAAAATAGGAGCCTTCTGCCAGTCAACAAAGCAATGATAGAAGAGGCTCATCCACAGTGACCAACTCTGGTAGGACATTGGCCACTGTAGAGAGACCTCTTCTCATCATTCACTGAAAGGTAGTGGGAGCAAGGCCTCAGTCTACAAAGAGCCATTTACTACCAGCATCGAGATCAGCCATTCTTCACATTCACGACAACAGGTGCACGTGGATGCGGTAAAAGAGCACTGGATTAGTAGTGCCCAATAGCTTTTGGTGAAATCCTTTTACGAAACACCCAATAATTCCAGGCCTGATAAGCCAGGACAAAAGGGATACAGGTCAAGGCAATCCAACTCATCACTGTCAGCGTATAGGGGCTGGAAGCTGTATTGTCGATAGTCAGGCTCCAGGCTGGATTCAGGCTAGAGATCATAAAGTGTGGGAAGATCCCTATGCCCACTGTGACCGCCAACAGGATAATTGTGCCAATCGTCATGGTAAAGGCCCAACCGCTGCGTCCTCGTGCTAACAACCAGGGAGTAAAAACCAGAGTTGCCAGTGTCAGATAGCCAAATGGCACCATCCTCGGATCGAGGATTAAGCGATGGAAGACCTCAGTCGTCTGGAAGCCCACACCCACGATGAGCAGGAAGAGCAGCAGAGCAGGGATACACATCCGCTTTGCTGTTCGTTGTGCACGCTGAATCAGATGGTTATTGACGCGTAAGCTCAAGAAAATCGCGCCATGAAGCGTAAAGACGACTACTAATGTTATACCACAGAGCAGGGCAAGAGGGTTGAAGATCTGCCAGATGGTGCCAGCATAATTCATATTGGCATCAATGGGTAATCCCTGGATTGCATTTGCCAGGATCACACCCCAGAAGAAGCCCGGGAGCAGGCTACCTGTAAAGAAAGCCCAGTCCCAGCCATTGCGCCAGCGTGGATTATCGTGCAGGCTACGAAATTCGATGGCTGCTCCACGCAGGATGAGTGCCAGAAGAATGGCAAACATCTCCAGGTAGAAGGTACTGAACATCGTCGCGTACCAGCCGGGGAACGCAGCAAAGGTTGCGCCCCCGGCAGTGATCAACCAGACTTCGTTACCATCCCAGAATGGACCAATCGAGTTGAGAATCATGCGGCGTTCAGTATCATTTTTGCCCAGCCAGGGAAGAAGAATCCCTACGCCATAGTCAAAGCCTTCCAGGACAAAGAAGCCCGTAAAGAGGATGGCAATCAAGCCAAACCAGAGGAGATGGAGATCTAGAATGTGCATATTGGACTCCTTTTCCTGATTAGTACGTCACTACAAGTTCTTCCGTCTCTACTTTTTCCTGAACGGGCTCAACACCCTTACGGGCATACTTCGTCAGCAGGAAGGCATCAACGACTGCAAGCACTCCATAGAGAAGGATAAAGGTGATTAAGGTAAAGAGGATTGAGCCAGCGCCGACCGAAGGCGAGACGCCATCCTGTGTGCGCAGTACCCCATTGACCAGCCAGGGCTGACGACCAATCTCAGTCAAGATCCAGCCGCCGGTATTGGCGATATAAGGGAGAGCAATCGCGCCAACCATGACCCACAGGAACCAGCGGAACTGAGGTCTGTTCAGCCATCTCTTATACATCAGGAAGGTTCCGACTGTTGCCAGCAGGGCCATCAACGTCCCCATAATAAACATGGCGCGGAAGCCCCAATAGGTGACGGCCACAGGTGGCACATAATTGCCAGGGCCATACTGTTTGACATACTGAGCCTGGAGCTGATTAATACCCTGTACTTCACCAGTAAAGTTATTATAGGAAAGGAAGCTGAGCAGGTAAGGAACCTTAATCGCAAACACATCAGTGCGCAGTTTCTCATTGCCGATCGTGATCAGCGAGAACGAAGCAGGGCTCTCACTATCCCATAGAGCTTCTGCAGCGGCCATCTTCATTGGCTGATGCTGTACGACATATTGACCCTGGAAGTGTCCAATCGTAGCGACTGTAATGCTTGCAATCAGAGCCGCAATCATGCCAATCTTCAGCGAGCGCTGGAAGAGATCCTGATCGCTTTTATTTCTCAATAGCTGATAGGCACTGATGCCTACTACAAAGAATGCGCCCGTTACAGCTCCACCCGCCGCCACGTGTGGAAATTGGAACCAGAGATTAGGGTTGCTTAAGAGGGCGAAGAAGTTAGTCATCTCTGCGCGACCATTATGAATGGCGTAACCAACTGGCTCCTGCATAAATGAGTTTGCTACGAGAATCCAGAAGGCCGACAGATGCGAGCCCAGTACAACCATCCAGATCATCGCTAGATGGAGCTTCTTTGGGAGTTGATCCCATCCGAAGATCCAGATGCCCAGAAACGTTGACTCCATAAAGAAGGCCAGAAGCGCTTCAATCGCAAGAGGAGCTCCAAAGACATCGCCAATAAAGCGAGAGTAGGCTGACCAATTCATCCCAAACTGAAACTCTTGTACGATACCTGTCACTACCCCTAACGCGAAGTTGATCAGAAAGAGTTTGCCCCAGAACTGGGCCATGCGCTTGTAGGTTGTATTCCCGCTACGTACGTAGAGAGTCTCCATGACGGCCACTAAGAGTACCAATCCCATCGTCAGGGGCACGAATAGAAAATGGTAAATGATAGTTGAGCCAAATTGTAATCGCGAAAGTGTTAATGCATCCACAGATGCGCTCCTTTAATAGCTCATCGACGCCGAGCTGCTGGTTGTTTATCTCAAACTGGGGTATGTTATTGTCTTTATCTTTACGCCACGTCGTCGTGTCTTTTTTTCTTTCTTCTCTGTCATCCAGAGTATGCCATTTTCGTGGGCCGAACACATCGGTACTTCACCCGATTAGCAACCTGATTGTAGATCATGCTTTTATGGGCATTTGCGGGATGTTCTCATGGGGTCGAGAGCTTCGAGTCAGGTGCTTACCTGAGCCTGTGAGGAGAATGTAAGGCCATATTTGATGATAAAATTGACTTTTACTGGTATATAACTATAAAACAGTCATTGGAAAGCGAGGCACCGGGCCAGACGACAGATCTGTAACACCTTAGTGTATTATCTACCATATCTCTCACAATTGAGCCCATCTGGATACATAGAAATAGCACTATTGTTGTCGTAAGCAAAAGAGGCTCTCCAGTATCGCATGGTGAATGCTTGTGCTCTAAAAGAGGCAAGCTGGGCATGCAAAGAATGCCCATCTTGCCTTATTGTTGACACAACCTCTAAGTACAACATCCACACAGGGGCTCTCAGGATTGGGTTGCCTGCACCAGCGTAGCTTGAGTAAGCTTGATGAGGTCACTGACATTGAGCTGGAGATCGACGCCACGCTGACCACCACTCACTGCAATCTGCTCAAAGGATTGCGCGCTCTCATCCAGATAGATAGCAAAGGGGCGGTTAAGGAGGGCCAGCGCTGAGATCCCACCAACTTTAAGGCCAGTGAGTTTTTCAGCCTGTTCATGGCTGGCCATCTTGACGGCTTTAACAGAGATCTCATGAGCAAACTGGCGTAGATTCAGCTCACGATTAGCCGGGATCATGATCAGGAGAGGATGAGCATTCAATTGATCTTCGCGGAGTACGACAAGCGTCTTAAAGACCTGTTCAGGAGCCAGTCCAATCTCAGCCGCTACCTGAACGGCATCGCGAATAGTCTCAGGAAACAGGTGAATCGCATAAGGTATCTTCTGTGCATCGAGGGCACGCATAGCCTGAGTCCGAATTTTTTTGGCCACCAAAAATCCTCCTTTTTAGGCCTGTTGATTGTCTGGAAAGTTGGGTGCATCGAGGATAAAACGTCGTATACGAGACAGATAATTATCTCGCATCGAGATCCATTCAGGTGTAAAAATATCCCCGGCCTTTAAAGGTTCGATAAACGAGATGCCTTCATATGCCAGATCGCTTAATTCCTCGTATTGAAGATTGGTTATCTCATGCAGAATCGCTCGCGATTTGAGGTCGCTTGCAAGCTCTGCAACATCTTTGAGTGTATGATACATCTCATTGAGCTGAACTTTCACTTCCATATCCCTGATCATATGTATCTTGCCCTTCCAAAATTATGGTCTTTTTCCCTTCTGAAATTATATGAGTTTTTAATACATCAGGCAATATTTTAATGAAATAATCATACTTATTGGCAGATGCACTGTATATAAGGATTAAGCAATCAAAAATGTGTGTACTTATTCGAGCAGAAGTTCTTGACGCTGTGCAAGGGCGATGGCTTCGGCGCGAGATTGGACGCCCAGCTTTCCATAAAGGCTGGTAAGGTGAGTCTCAACGGTTTTGACTGTGACGCTCAAGCGCTGGCTAATCTCACTGTTGCGCAGACCCTGTACCACAAGGCGCAGTACCTCCAGCTCGCGGCTGGTCAGAGGCTGCATAGTAGGGAGAGGATTCTCCTCCTCTTCTGAAAGCAGTCTACGAACATCAGGAGCCAGGCTTTTATGGCCAGCGGCAACTTCATGGATAGCCTGGCGAATATCGCTTCCACGAGCACTCTTGAGCCAATAGCCCTTGACCCCTATTTTGAGCATAGTCTGAACATAGGCAATCTGATCGTAGGCCGTCAACACCAGAATGGCAGGTGGATGAGGATAGTGATTGCAGAGAGCCTGTGCAACCCCGAAGCCGTTTAAGCCCCTCATTGAGATATCCAGCACCACAACATCAGGCCGTTTCTGGTTACAGAAGGCCAACACCTCCTCACCATTTTGAGCTTCCCCAATGACCTCAAGCGCTGGATCTTCTTCCAGTAGACGACGTGTGCCTTCACGCATCATTGTATGATCATCGGCCAGTAAGATCGTAACCGTTTTTGCAGTATGCATGTGCTCTTTCTCCTTACAGCTTTGTAGCTGCTACGCTCTCTTCTGCTGTAGACCTGCCAGTGGAGCTTCATGGTCAACATTGACCAGGTCGAGCATGGTCATCGTAGGGACCAGGTGAGTGGATGTTTCGTTTGATTGGTAGGTGGCACGAATAATAACGCCTCGCCCTGGACTTGTTCGCAGATGAATATGGCCTCCAACGGCTCCCATACGTTCATGCATCCCTACAAGACCGAGACTCTCTATAGGCAACCTGCCAGGTTTAAAACCTTGGCCATTATCCAGGATCGTGAGAGTGATGCGGCCCTGCTGTGTGAAACGCAGACATAGAATGACATGTGTGGCTTGAGCATGTTTGACGATGTTATTAAGCGCTTCCTGTGCGACGCGATAGAGCGCCAGTTCGACTGGAACGGGAAAGCGTTGTGTGATCGATCCCAGGTAACGCAACTCGATCTGAAACTTCCTTCCACTCATCTGCATTGTCTGATTGGCAAGCCAGCGTAGAGCTTCGGCAAGGCCCAGTTCATCCAGGAGTGAAGGACGCAGGGCCAGGCAGGTTCTCCGTAGATTCGTCACGACAGAGCGTGCAAGCGGCATAACATCAGCGACATCGCTCATCGTACTGGCATCGGAGAGTTGCCGAACAAGAAGCATTGCCTCCTGTAAGACATCGTCGTGGAGATCCAGCGCAAGATGGCGGCGTTCAGCTTCTTGCGCAAAGACCACGCGATGGCTTAAAGCCGTCATCTGCTGAGCCTGTTCCTGAGCCTGAACAAGATAGCGATTATTGGCCTCCAGAACCGAGAGTTGAGCTGCCAGAGTGGTCAGAAAACTTTTATCTTGACGATCATAGGGCTCCAGATTTTTCTTAGGGCTCAGGCAGAGAAAGCCGCTAATCGTTGACTCAGCATAGAGTGCCACCAGGAGGGTATCCTCTATGAGCAGCGGCTCATTGGAACGTTCCGTACAGACATTGAGTGCCTGATCTGCAATGCTCACTAATTGCGATGCAGAGAGACCTTCGTGGCCATCTATACGATAGATATGCCATGAATGAGTTGTCTCGCTCTCATCCTCATGGCGATAACGCATCTCATTTTGAGAGATGGCCCGAATAAAGAGCACAACATCGGATGTATTAAGTAACTGAGCCAGGCGTGGAAGTAAGAAGGAACTGATGGCTTCCAATCCTTGTAGATTGGTGAGTTCAGTGCTCATCTCACTCAGGGAGCGGTTATACTGATAGAAATCATGATAAAAGACATGATCGCCAACATCTCGAACCTTATTCCAGACCAGCGGAAAGAGCCAGAGACTCATAGCCATCAGACCTGCAAACAGGTAATCGTAGAGATCTTGTGTGAGCCGAAAACCGTTTGAGCCTGATGAATGGAGGAGAATAGTTGTTGGAATAATAAAGACGCTAGCCAGCAGAATCCAGAGGAGCACGCGCATGGCCTGTCGGCTCAACAGACTGGTTACGCCAAGCAACTGATGCCGAAAGAGCGCATAATCGCAGATAATTGGTAAGACCACCAGGGGAAATGGCAGCAGAGGCAGGATACTTTGATGTGTAAAGGGATCAGCCGGGAAAAAGCCATGCGATGTTCGTGGATCGGGCGGAGTAAACCCCAGACTTAAGACGGTAATGATCAGAAGAAAGGTCACTCCAATCATCACCATGCGAGCGATCTGCTGCTCGTTATGTGTGAGCGCACGAATGCCCCAGAATAATACCCAGACAACGACAATAATACAGCTAAAATTATAAAGCAAGGTTGCAAAAAACAGTTCGCGGCGGATCGAGGGCAGAACTATGAATGTGAGCAGTCCCATGAGTGAGATTGCAATCCCAACCAGGAGTGGTAGATAAGGGAGAAACGAACGGCTCCTGGTGCGCAGGCGTTGGCTCTGAGGATGGGGAAAGAGACAGACAAACGTCGTTGAAAGACCAGAAGTCATCATCAAAACGATAAAGCTCAATAATCCAACCCAGATACTATGGAGGCCATGAAAATTGAAGAGCGAGCACATCAGTGCAACTGAGCAAAAGAGTGCGTAAGCCACATGGGCCGTTGGACGATCCTGAGCACGTAGGAAAATTGCTGCACCAGCAACGGTAAAGATGATTGTTAGAAAACTGGTGAGCGCGATATCAATTGAATTAAAAGTCAGGGCTGTGTTATCAATGATGATTTCATTGGGGATGGCAGTATTTATCGTTATGCCCTGAATAGCATGAGTATTTTGATGACAGGAGGGCACCTTCTGGCTGAGAGGATCTGGCAATACGCGAATAAGTGTACCAGGTTGGAGATTCTGCATCCAGGCATCTGTAAGTGGTGGGATTCTGACTACTCGACACAGGCCGGGCTGGCCCGCGACTGCATCCAATTGTGTCAGACTTAATTGGGGCTGCAATGCAACTAGCGTTAATAGAAGAATCACGCCCACCTGAAAGATTAACCCGAGTAAGACAATCACTACACGATGATTGAAGTTCTGTATAACATGTATAAAGGTGGATCTGCTCATGTTTTGCCTGCTCTACTGCTTGAATGGTCTACCCTGACTCTACCATTATTCTTATGAGTAGAGTATCATGATTGACATCTGTGTGTCATCTTTTTCTTGAGAGAGTCTGTCCATTCTTTTCTTCATTGTTTGCAGTCTACTGCAAATCCCTTTCATGGACATCAGGGATTTCCCCGAAGACAGCGGTAACCGGAAATGGGTACACTACTTCTAGTTCTATTGAAAACGAGAGATGCGATAGATAAGGAGAAGAAGTAGCTATTCAATGCAAATAGAGAATCTCCCTGCTCTACCTGCCAGCCTGCCAGATAGTCGTATTCCGGTACGAGCAGATCATTCCATGAAGCGCTGGCATCAGATAGCTTTAGGTATTATAGTAGCTTTATCAGCAGTACTAAATTTTGTGCAGATTCAGCAGAACGGCTATGGAAATAGTTACTATGCTGCGGCTGTTAGAAGCATGTTGCTTAACTGGCATAATTTCTTTTTTGTTTCCTTTGATCCGGGTGGTTTTGTGACGGTAGATAAACCGCCGCTGGGTTTGTGGATCCAGGCGTGTAGTGCCTGGTTATTTCAATTGTGTGGGTCTGGCTTTTCAAGCATCAGCCTGTTAGTGCCACAGGCTCTGGCTGGAACGATCTCCGTGGCGCTTCTATTTGTGCTGGTGCGTCGTTTCTTTGGCCCGATAGGGGGATTGCTGGCGGCTCTCGCCCTCGCAATTACTCCGATTAGCGTAGTCATGAGCCGGGATAATAACCTGGACACATTACTCGTCTTCACGATGTTACTGGCGACCTGGGCCGTCTGTCTGGCCGTAGAGACAGGCCGACTCCGCTGGCTGTTGCTGTGTGCCGTGTTCATTGGACTTGGTTTTAACATCAAGACTCTTGAGGCCTATCTATTTGTGCCTGCGTTTGGACTGTTCTATCTGCTCTGTACGTCGATCAGTTGGAGGAAACGGCTTATCCACTTGAGCCTTGCGATAGCCGTGATGCTCGTAGTCTCTTTTGCCTGGTTGATCACGGTCGATCTCACGCCTGTCAGCCAACGTCCTTATGTTGGTTCGAGCCAGACCAACTCGGAGCTGGAACTGGCGTTGGGATATAATGGCATCCAGCGTCTAACGGGCATGAATATGGGGCGGGGTAGAGCGCAAAATAGCGGATCTGGATCTCAAGCGCAAAGCCAGACTGTCGCTATGCCTGCTGGCAGTCCACTGAACGAAGGGGGTCCGCCCAGCCCGTTAAGAATGTTTAAAGTGGACCTGGGGGGTCAGGTGAGCTGGCTACTGCCAATGGCACTCTTTGGGCTCCTGGCTGCTGCCTGGCAGACACGAGCGCGCTGGCGTCTACCATTAACACGCAAGCAGCAGGCCCTTCCGTTATGGGGAGTCTGGCTGCTGACAATGGGTATCTTCTTTAGTATTGCAAGCTTCTTCCACAGCTATTATCTGACCATTATTGCCCCGGCTATTGCGGCTCTGGCTGCTGGAGCGTTCGTGCTGCTCTGGCATGATTATCGCGAGCGGACCGATTGGCGTCGCTGGGCCTTGCCAGTTGCCCTGATTGCGACGGCGGCCGAACAGGTCTATCTGATTGCGAGCTATGAGGATTACACAGTTCTATGGGTTGTGGTTCTGCTTCTGTGTGCCATTTCCGCCCTGATCCTGGTGCTGGCTCAGCTACCTTTTACTGCACAATGGCAGTCTGGACGCTGGAGCCTGCCAGCTCTGCAATTGGCCGCGATCGCCGTATTATTGACGCCTCTGGTCTGGTCGATCCTCTCCATTCAACAGCCATCAAATGCTGTCCTTCCAACAGGCGGTCCAGCATTAGCACAATCGGGAATGAATGGTCTCTTTCGAGCAATGGGTGATAGAGGGAGCGCAACACAGAATGCCTCGCGTCAAGCCAACAACTTCTTAGATGAGAAGACCAACCCAAAACTGTTGAAGTATCTTGAAGAGAATCAAGGCACAACAACATTTTTATTTGCAACACAGAATGCGACTTCCGCAGCGCCATATATTATTGAAACTGGCCAGCCAGTAATGGCGATGGGTGGTTTTCTGGGTAGCGATCCGATCCTGACCCTCGATCAACTGAAAGCCCTCATCAAAAGAAATGAGGTCCGCTTCTTCTTACTGCCATCTTTTAATCTACAAAACCTACCAGCCAACTTGCCCGAACAGATTCGAGAGATGTTAGAGCAAGGCGGAGGCGGACCATTTGGAGGTAGCCAGTTGACACAATGGGTTAATAGTAGCTGTAAGGTAGTCGACAATGCTCTCTGGCAAGCGACTACGGAGAATACAACTGGAAGCACTCCCGAAAGCATTCCTGGCGTCGGAGCAGGGTTGCCAGGAGGAAGCCTGCCCCCGGGAGGGTTGCCAGGCGGGAGCTTACCTCCAGGAGGGTTGCCAGGCGGGAGCTTACCTCCAGGAGGATTACCAGGTGGGAGTTTACCCCCGGGAGGGTTACCGGGCTCTAGCCAGGGAGGGTTCCCTGGAAGTGGTTTTGGAGCAGGAATGATGGGACAACAGCTATTCGACTGTTCATCTGTTTAGGGGAAGAAAGAGTCTGAATAGCAGGAAAACTTGTTATTCAGACTTCATCAAGAGTAGTAAAATTTGATTAAATTTTACCTATAAAAGATCGAAAAGGTGCGTATGTATCAGCCTTGTAGAGATTCGACATCGTAGCCTTAAATAGTTTCATCTTTCGATGTAGCTAAAAGGTGTTGTGCGGTTGCGATTACGTAATAGAAAGTGCATACTATAGAAATTGGGATTGCACTTATCATTCATTTCGTTGGGAACGAGAAGGAACATCACGAGGAGGGATTAATCTGATGATTGCCCCACAAGAGGAAGCGGCTACAGCGGCCATTGCCCAGATTACATATTCAATAGTTGCTCCAGTATTTAATGAAGAAGAGACACTTCCCCACTTCTATAGCCGTATGATAGCTGTCATGGAACAGTTAGGTGAGCCCTTTGAGCTTGTTTTAGTCAATGATGGAAGTCGGGATGGCTCATTGAAGGTCATGCAAGAGCTTCATACTCGTGATCCACGTGTATGTGTCATTGACTTTTCGCGAAATTTTGGTCATCAGATAGCCATTTCCGCAGGATTAGACTATGCGCGAGGGAAAGCGGTTGTGGTTATTGACTCGGACCTGCAAGATCCTCCTGAAGTTATTCCAGCGCTGATTGCGTGTTGGAAGCAGGGAGCCGAAGTGGTCTATGCACAGCGTGCGACCCGAGCAGGCGAGACCAGATTCAAGTTAGTGACAGCCGCAGCATTTTATAACTTGATCGATCGGATCACATCGATTAACATCCCTCAGAATGTGGGAGACTTTCGTTTGATGGATCGTAACGTGGTTGATACATTGGTAAAGATGCGCGAGCACCATCGTTTTATGCGTGGTCTCTCGGTCTGGGTTGGTTTCCGGCAAGAGGCTGTCCAATATGATCGACAGGAGCGCTTTGCAGGCACCACGAAATATCCATTAAAAAAGATGATTCGTTTTTCAATGGATGCCATTACAAGCTTCAGCCACCTTCCTTTGCAGTTGGCAACTACCTTTGGCTTTGTGCTGGCGGGTATCAGTCTCGTTGGCATTATTATAGCGATTATTTTGCGCATCTTTACCGACGCCATTGTTGGCCAGGCCTCAACATTAATTCTGGTCTTATTTTTAGGGGGAGTTCAATTGATCTTCCTGGGCATTATTGGTGAATATCTAGGCCGTATTTATGACGAGGTTCGCGCCCGTCCACTCTACGTGGTCCATCACACGCTTGGTTTTTCTTCGCCAGAGCCTTCTCATAGACAGGTTCTGAAATAAGTGTAAGCTATCAGGTGCTTGAAATTGCATTAGCAACGCTTCATCTTTTGAGGAGCGGGTATTGCCATGATCTTGAAGGGATATGCATGATATCCCTTTTAAACCGGTTGAGTGCCAGCGATATAAGCAGACGCTTTGCGCCAGACCACTTCTCCAACTGCCTGCCCTAATGCGCGACCCTGGAGATCTCCCTGTTCAAAATGAATCCCCCCCAATCGCCTTGAAGTCCCGGCCTGAGCGGCTGCCTCTGTAAACGTGTGCCAGTAGAGCATTACATCTTGAAAAGGGACTACGCCAGGCTCAATTACCGAACTGCCAGCTCGTTTAGTATAAGAATAGTAAAAAAGGTCGCTCCCGGTGAAGCGTCTGAGGATCTCAGCACTGGCGGCGCTAAAGGTGCTATGACCAGAGCAATATTCGGGGAAAGCAGGCGTCACAAAGGTAGCTGGTTGATAGGGCTTCCAGTCTTTTCCATCGATCCAGCGTGTGCCCTGATAGGGACCGGCCCAGGCACGAACCTGTTGACCCTGGAAGAGATAACGAATAGCCGTGATAGGTCGCTCGGAATTATAGGTCATCTTGACGTCCCAGCAAGCGATGCTGGCATCAAAAAGTGCATTGGTAAGTAGGAAGAACAGTTGAACGGCCTGATCCAGCGTGTGCTGGTCGCGCTGAACGATAAATTGAGCAAAGAGGCACCAGTGACCAGGAGGCTGTTCCGAGCCCGGGCCATCTTCCCAATATTCGGCGATAACCTTCTGTTCATCGGTGAGGGAAGCACTCATAAAGAGTAGATCGTTAGCCTGAGTTATATAGCCTCTGGAAGGATAGGTTGCAGGTGGATTGGAGGGTCGAAATTGTGCTGGATGAGTTAATGCAAAGGGCTTTACCAGGCACCACTGGGGAGTCACGCATCGTTGTACTAGAGACGTCCCTTTCCCTGTGGGGATTCTTAGTGGTTGCCAGGCATTTGGATTCGTGATCTGATCAGCCGTATTTGCTGGCGTATAGCCCGTACAATCGCTATATGCACCTGGATGAAGATCCCCGAGCTGATTAGAACCATCATGATGCTGTCTGGTCAACAGGGTCTGTGCAGAGAGATTACCAATACCCTGGGGTGTCGTACTATCAAGCGAAGTATCCTGGTAATCATAGCCAAGAGCACTCATCAGAGCTTGAAACTGTGGAAGCAGGTCAGGAAAGAGATCTACCAGAGCTCGATAGGCTGCAAAACTAATGGCCATCTCTTTGTGAGCGAGTGTCCATTCATTGGAAGGTCGGCGCAGTGCTCCTCCATACTGTGTGCTTATGGCAACGCGATCATAGGCGGCCCAGGCATCATAGATACATGTATGGAGAATGGCTAAAGCGCGAGCCACAATAGTCACTCCAGGTCTGGTCGTGCGAATGGCAGCGAGCAACATATTATTCCAGGCGAGAAGCACGCTGGGGCTCAAGGACGGCTCCGCTGCAAACGCATCCAGATCTGGCTGTATTATCCAGGCAGTACCAAAACAGGTTGCACCAAGCTGGAGCAACCGTCTACGGTCAATCTTTTTTTCTTCCATACACACATCCCTTACCACTCATCCAGATTATACATTGGACTCCTATAAATTCTCTACATAACTATTATAGAGGTGAAACAAATATGGATCGTCCTCCAGAATTGTATTCTAGAAATGAATGAAACCGGTATGGACAAGATCGTTGAGGAGACGTTGTACTTCTTCAGGAGAACGTTTAGAGATTGCAGAAAGATCAAGTAGGTTGCGCTCTCCATTAATCAGCAGATAGAGTTGGCGATGAGCGCGTGTGAGACCCGCTTGATCTAACTGAGATACAACATCTCCCAGCCTTTCATTACGAATAGGCGTTGGTATACCAGATAGGGGCGTCATGCGATCAGGCTGCGGCTTTGAAGCCCTGGGATTAGGGACTGCAATATATTGAGCCTGCTTAACTGGATGGTATTCAGGATGTTGAGGGCTACTTGCCCGTGAATTGTATTCAGGATGCTGAGGGCTACTTGCCCGTGAATTGTATTCAGGATGCTGAGGGCTACTGGCCCGTGGGTTATATTCAGGATGCTGAGGGCTACTTGCCCGTGGACTATATTGCTGTGGTGTCAGACGTGGGCTATATTCGGGATGTTGCGTTTGAGAGAAGGGCGCTATAGGTTCCGTATCTTGAAGATAGTGATGCTGGTCAGTATTGGGCTGGTTCCAGTTTGGAGAGGAGGCTTGATGCCATGGAGATGTTGGGAGAGCCGGTTGTGGAAAGGCTGGTGTGATTGGACTATTGAGTGTCTGCATTTGAGGGAGAGATGGAGGTGGCAAGGCTGGAGTAGGCGTGCTAGGGGCAGAGAGTGTGCGGAGAAACGTCTGTATCTCAGCTACAGTCTGATGACGAAAGAGATAACGACAAAGCCCCCAGCTTTTCAGTGCCTGAAGGGCCTGGACTCCTGAAAGATAACCAGTACGGATCTCAATCATCTCACCATCATTAAAAGCAACAATACCTTCTTCATGCTGGTTCCCATTGCGACGTTTTACCGTCAAAATACCGGTCTGATGGCTTAATAGCGTAATTTGTAATACATCTGCCAATCTGTCTGTAGTTATTTCTCGCTGTTCTGGCATTGGTAGATCTCCTCTTTGTAGATCTTCTTATCAAGAAAGAAAAGTTGAAAAGCTTCCTTTACTAGAAAATTCTTCCATTAGCGTGTTATGTAGCCACGGCTTTGTGACAAGTGCAAGAAGTTTATCATATATTTAAATAGAGCGCCATAGAGATGATAAAAATGATAAAGTAAATTTATTCTAATGTCAAGTATTCTCTATAAAAGGTTATTCTTATATCCTATCTCATACCAGATTTTAGCCCCAGGGCATCTCAGTCATCTCATGTTATTTTAACTATTCTAGAAACTGTTCTATGAAAATAATATATATTTTTATTAAAATGTATAATAAATGATAGGAATATTACAGCCTTAAAGTTTCTATCTTATCTGACTATCGAATCTCTTGCGTTTATTCATCGTTGGGAGGCAGGGGTACTGCTTAAAGAGTGCAAAACCAGACGGACCGCTCTTACAGAATGGTGGAGGAGAATGAGGACGATGACAAATATGAATAATAGCTATAAAGCATGGAAGAAACTTTTGCGTATACCTGGTCTGCTTGTGATGGCGCAGGTGCTCTTTCTGATTCAGCCTGCCAGTGCAGCGGGGGTCATCAATCCAGGCTGGCATATAGTCTCAAGCGCCAATGGTGCAGGTAATGATCAGCTTTTGGGCGTATCAGCCATTGCTACAAATGACATCTGGGCTGTTGGGAATGCAAATAACCAGCCATTAATCGAGCATTGGGATGGTTCTAGCTGGACAATTGTGCCCGCATCTGATTTATGGACGTATGGTTCACTGGCCGCTGTTGCAGCGATTGATCCTGCTAATGTATGGGCCGTAGGGAGAGACGGCGGTGGGAGTGTTGCCTTACTAGCTCATTGGGATGGGACAAGTTGGAAGCAATCCAGGGTCTCTTTTACTGGGAATCTATTTGCCATAACGGCGCTGGCCTGGAATGACATCTGGGCAGTGGGACGGGATGATGACTTTGCGACACTGATCATCCACTGGGATGGTACGAATTGGAGCCGCGTTGCCAGTCCTTCTCCAGGGAGCGTTGGCAGTTACTTGTTTGGCATAGCTGCTCATTCTGCATCTGATATCTGGGCAGTTGGTGAAGATGTGAAAGAAGATCATCTAGAGTATACATTAGTCGAGCATTGGGATGGAGTCAGCTGGAATACTGTCTCTGATAACCAGCAGAATGGTTCCCCGGTTCTCAACGCTGTCACGACCTTCCCTTCTGGTAAAGCGATAGTTGTTGGAACCTATGGTCCAAACTCTGGCTATAATGATCGCGTTTATGCGCAGCTATGGAATGGTGCGCAATGGAATACTCAGCCTATTCCCTCACCAACGAGTGGCGTCTCAGCTTTGATGGGTATCGTAGCTCCAGGTGAGAACGATGCCTGGGCCGTAGGGACAAATGCCAGCCTGTTCAGGCATCCAGGCGCTGTCGTTCCGTTGATAGAGCACTGGAATGGAGCTGGCTGGCGGCGGATGAGTGGGCCTCGCCCTGGCGTAATGGTTGCACTTAATGCCATCTCTCTCATTCCAGATAGCGGTCAACTGGTGGCGGTTGGCTCCTATCAGACAACTTACAATGCACCCTTACAGACTATAGTAGAGATGTATTACTAATGTATTGTATCTCTTGAGCTCGCTTGAGCCAGTCGTTTTCTCATGCATGGAATCCTGTGCTCCAAAATACGTAGCGAGCCCACTGGTTCATGGATGACATTGCGAGAGAGCGTGCTCTGATCAAGTCGCTGGGGAGAAGACTATGATATGATCTAGTAGAGATAGAGATGTCTTCTCCCCAGGTATCAGGAATGCTGCATCTCTTTTTTCTTTTGCACAACTTGTCAGGATGTATAAAGTTCAAGTCAAATGAAAAACCGGTTTTTTTGTGTTGTAGAGCTGTTCAGAAGCTTTACTTTAATTCAGATGAGTTGTGATCTACTGCTAATGGATAGGTGCATCCAGTATGTATTTATAAGATTATTCGAAGAGTAGTCAGAAGGGGTATCTTGTATGTCGGTAGCTCTTGGTATCACGCTATTTCGTCCAACTGTTCAGTCGCTGCTTCAGTCTGTCGAGCAGGCTGAAGAGGCGGGTATTCCGATGGTCTGGGTACCTAGCGAGCCAGTTGGGCCAGATAGCCTCACCGCCCTGGCAATTGTCGCAGCCCGGACCAGGAAGATTCAGCTAGGGAGTGGTATTGCTGTGACCTATTCACGGCATCCGGTTACACTGGCCAATCAGGCATTAGCAATTGCTGAGGTTGCGCCTGAGCGCTTTCGGCTTGGCATTGGTGTGAGCCATCCCTTTGTGGTAGAGCGTATGTATGGTCTACCTTTTCAGAAGCCAATGGAGTATCTCCGTGAGTATGTAGGAATCTTGCGGGGCCTGCTCTGGAATGGCGAGGTCAAACAGCAGGGAAAACATTTTTCAGTTGATGTTCAACTGCCTGCTACCAGCGTTCCACCACGTACTCCGCTTATTCTAGCTGCGGTTCAGAAGAATATGTTCAGATTAGCGGGTGAGATTGCTGATGGAGCGATGGTCTCCTGGGGACTGCTCTCGTATATGAAGACCGTAGCGTTACCGGCGCTTCAGGAAGGAGCGGCCCTGGCTGGCCGTCCAGTGCCTGGAGTAATTGCCAGCGCCCCTGTTATTTATAGTACAGACTTTACGCAGGTGCGGCAGGTGGCCTATCAGGCATTGGGTCGTTATGTGTATATGCCTGTATATCAGAAGCTTTTTGCCGATGCTGGCTTTCCACTCCTGCCAGATCTAAGGCCATCAGATGAGCTTATTAAAGAGATGTTTATCTATGGTGATGACGCAACAATTCTTCATCGTCTGGGTGCAATATATGAGGCTGGAATCGATGAGGTGCAGGTTGCAGCTTATCCGGCTCAAGATCCTCTGCGTGAAGAACTGGCCATTATGAACCTGCTGGGCGAGTTTGCCAGAAAAAATTCAGCCAGACAAAGTTCATAAAGAATGGTATCCGCTTTATAAAGAAGGTAGCACCATCCCCGCTGCGGCCATCATAATGGCCGCAGAACGACAAAAAAGTATCCTATGTAACCAACAAAAAGTCTTTACAGGCCCGGCCCGGGGCCTGGATGCAACCGGCACCTTAACGGCGATTCAGCAAGGAAAGCCGCTCTTCAGTTTCAAAGAGCTCAAAGGCAGAGAGCTTTGTCGTAAGCCGGTGTCGGGGCTGAAAATAGGCGTTAGTAACAGGAACAAAGCCCTCTAATTGCCCTTCTTTCAGACGTTCAGCAAAAAAAGCATCTTGCGTTAGATTGACCAGAGCCATTTGAATCCCCTGTCTTATAGCAGCGGGAACATGTCTGCCCACTACCACCAGAGGGCCTGTCGTATAGCGATAAGAGCCAATGCTGCGCATCTGTTCAGCAATGTGCGGACTATTATTCAATACAACTTCGAGCATCTGTGAATGAAGAGTCGTTGCATCGACTTTCCCATCCAGGAGCAGGCGTAGCGATTGGGCCTGCGAACTGGTAATTGCAATCTCCTGGCAATCGATTAGAGCCGTCCCAAGAGCAGGTCGATACTGTCCTGTATGATCGGCCCAGGTGCAGCGCTCAAGATCCTGTAACGTCTGGAGCGAGCTCTCTCTTCTGACCACGACATCAAAAAAGGCTGTTTCATCCACCCCTTTGAAAGCGGGTGCAGCAATGACATCTACCATGCATGGTTGCTGTTGTAGGAGACGGAGCATCGAAAGGGTACTGACAAAGCCCGCGTCTGCATAAGCCAGAGAGAAATCCTCTAGCGTTTCTCCATTGATTAAAAAGGTGGGTATACCAAGCGTACGTTCAATGTACTCGACGATATACATATATGTTTTGTACCAGGCGGGGGCAAGAAACGTATCAAAAATAAGCGTTGTACCTGCCATCTAACTCTCCCTTGTAGCTGCCATGGACACATTACCCAAATTTTCCACTACTACTATCTTTAGCTATCATAAACTTAGACGTAAGAAGAACCCATCCACAGTATATGCTTTTTAGCGTCTAAATGGAAAAGATGTTACATAGGTATGGAGGAGAGCTTCAAGCGTCTTGTGGAGAAGGTTGAGGAAGGGTTTAACAGCAACAGCACATGAAACGAGTCGAGTAATCTGGTCGCAAAGATAAAAAATTTGCTACTGTAATCTGCTTGAGAGAAGACTGTCCCATCTTTCTCTCCTTTCTCTTTTCAGATGCTGTTTGCTACTACCGTAAAAACCCTTAGCAGGCGTAGTATATTATTGACTAAATTGATCAACTAAATCATATTTATTATTGTACTGATTATTTCTAGTTTGTCAAGCCCTTTTTCAGGAGAAGAAGGACAAAGATGTGCAAGGACGAAGGAGTATGATATAGTGTGATGATTCAGCCACAACGTGGGGCTGTCTACTGCTTAAGGATAAACGAATGACGTACGATCCACCTGGACTTTCCATGGGCGATCTGATCTGGATCATTGTGTATTACCTGGCTCCGGTAATTACCTTGATCTTCCTCCCAATACTCTGGTTTGTGTACCCCCTCTTTCTCTTATTTGCTTTTGTCTATGGACCGAGGCGTCCCAAGCCTCTCTACCATTATTTACAGGCGTTTCTTAGTTGCGTCTGTTTTTTTATTTGTGTCATTATCTCTGTCATTTTAGGAGCCATATTTTTGCACAATGCGGAGGTATTGAGTAGTATCGCCCTCTTTGACCTCTTATTGATCTTTGCCTCGTTTATCTTTGCCCTGTTTATGGTTGGGATGATTGCTTTAGATAGACCAGCAAGTGTGCCAGGTATTGCTTTTTTAGCGCATAAATACGTGAAATTGCGTACGTCGCGGCCATCTCGACAGTTTCCTCGCAGGCAACGCCAGTTATAGAGAAGAACAGCTTACAGGGACTTCCAGTCCTCTGGAAGAACCGTTTTTCCTTTAAAACAAAAGACCTACGGAACACGCTTCAAATTGCCTCTCACAGCTTGCTATGCTATACTAGCCCCGAAGTCGTTGAGTTGGTTGAAGAATTGGTATTGTCAGAAGGGAGACTCCGCCATGACCAAAGATACATTTCCGAAGGCAGTTGAAGATACATCCCATATGCAGAACCCATTTATTGTTGGTGAGCGCCTGTATTTGCGCCCATTGGAGCCTGGTCAGGATAATCACCTGTATTCCACATGGCTCAACGATGAGGAGATTCGCCGATATTTCTCTGTCTATCCCACTAGCGACACGCGAGGCAAAGAGCGGCTGGATAATATGTACAAAGATTTCCGCCATATTCTCTTTGGTATTGCCAACAAAGAAGATAACCGCCTGATGGGTCTGGTTGGTTTAAAAGATATCAATGTGCTGAATCAGAGCGCCGAGTTCTATGTCATCATTGGTGATCGGTCGGCCTGGGGGAAGGGGTATGGGACAGAAGCGACTAAGTTAATGTTGCGCTATGGTTTTCTTGAGCTGAATCTCAATCGTATCCAGACGCAGGATATGGAAGAGAACATCGGCGGCTGGCGAGCCGATGAGAAGGCCGGTTTTAAATACGAAGGCACCCTGCGTGAAGTAATGCCTCGTTTTGGCAAGTTCCACAATGTAAAAGTCTACAGTATGTTGCGTAGCGAATATTTGGAGAGTTTTCAGGGTTAGTTTATGAAGATTACCATCCAGGAGATCAATGATCAGGAGCAGTGGAATGGCTTTTTAACCAGCCAGCCACGCGGCCATCTGCTCCAATCTTACGAGTGGGGTGAGCTGAACAAATACCTTGGAGGGAAGATCTATCGCCTGGCGGCTCTTGAAGGAGAACGTCTGGTCGGCGTGATGCTATTAACCGTGGCCCCTGTACCCATTCCGGGGCTCCATCTGACATGGTTATATAGCTCGCGAGGCCCAACCGTTGAACGTCCTGACTCTCCCGCTCTGGGAGCGCTCATCGAATATGCTCATACGATTGCACGCAAGGAACGTGCAGTTGTGCTACGCGTTGAACCCAACATTGCCGATGATGATCCCTGTATGGATAACTGGTTGGCTGCTTACCATAGAGTTGGTTTTCGTTCTAACCCGATCTCGGTGCATGGGCGGCGGAGCTGGGTTCTGGATATTCAACCTGCCGCAGAGACACTGCTTGCCGACTTTAAGATGACCTGGCGACAGAACGTCCGTTCTGCCGAGCGAAAAGGTGTGACGATCCGTGAAGTAAGCAGCGAGGCTGATTTTGATGCCTACTACGAGCTGCTGAAGCTGACCAGTGAGCGAGATGATTTTTTTATCCATGGTAAGGATTACCATCAAGAGATTCTTCGCCACTTTGGCAGTAAAGGCGATGCGGTTCTCTATATTGCCGAGCATGAAGGCGAGGCAATCGCTGCGAAGATGTTAATTCGTTTTGGCGATTGGTGTTGGGATATGTTTGGGGCGACCTCCAATCATAAGCGCAACCTGAAGCCCGCCTACCTCTTGCAGTATCGCTGTTTTCAGTGGGCGAAGTCGCGTGGTTGTTCTTATTTTGATTTTCGGACGATCCCAGAGGTTCTGGAGCCGGGAGAGGAGATGTGGGGGGTCTATGAATATAAAAAGGGCTATGGCGGTTTCTCTCGTCTTAATATGCCCACCCAGGATTACATCTATCGCCCGTTGATCTATAAAGCCTGGCGCAAACTGGTTGAGATTCGTCGGGAGCAGCGTCATAAAGAGCGACAGAAGATTGAACTGGAGCGTGCTGCAAGGGGAAAACAAGAGAAGTCAGCGGATGGACAGGCTGAAACTACTGCTACCATCAAAGCATAATAAGAGTAAAGAGGTTGTATGGAAGCTCGGATCATTACCGATCAGCAACAGTGGGACGAGTATGTCGCTTCCTCTGTCTGTTGTAACGTCACTCAATCATATGAGTGGGGCGAGTTGGCATCCCATCTGGGAAGCGAGGAGGCTCTGCGCATTGGCGTGGTGGATGAGGCAGGTCATCTGTGTGCAGGCATCCTGATCTTAATCACTCGCGCTCCTCTGTTGCGTCAGCCCTATTTTTATGCGCCACGCGGTCCCATCATCAATGATCCGGATTCACCCGCGATGACTGTCTTGCTCAACTTTGTGAAAGCAGAGGCGCATAAGCGCCACGCGTTTATGCTGAAGGTTGAGCCAAGCGTCCTCGATGGCGATACTCACTGGCTGCTGGCTCTTAAGCGACGTGGGTTCCGTCCCAATCCTTATGCGACCCATATTCGGCACGAATGGGTTCTGGATATCAGCCCTGATGAGAAGACTATTCTGGGCGGGATGAAAGAGAAGTGGCGCTATAATATTCGCCTGGCTGCCCGTAAAGGGATTACTGTGCGTCGCGGCGAGACGCTGGCTGATCTCGATACGTTCTATAGTATCTATGAGACGACCAGCGAGCGAGATCAATTTTTTATTCATAATAAGACTCATTATCAGGATATTCTACGCCTTTTCCATGAGGGGGATCGAGTGGCTCTGTTTCTTGCAGAGTATGAGGGGAAGGCCGTGGCAGGAACGATTATCCTGACCATGGGACTCTGGAGCTGGTATATGTTTGGTGCCTCTTCCAACGACCATCGCGAGCGGATGCCCAATCATCTGTTGCAGTGGACCAGCATGCAGTGGGCAAAATCTAAGGGTTGCCATTATTATAATTTTCGTGGCATTCCCGATATTCTGGAAGAAGGTCAGGAGCTCTGGGGTGTCTACCTTTTTAAGCGTGGTTTCGGCGGCTATCCCTTGCGTTTCCTTGAAACCCATGATCTGGTCTATCAACCTGTTATTTATGAAGCCTATAAGCGTCTGCTGGAAGTGAAACGCTGGCGCGATGAGCGCCGCTACAAAAAAGCGGCTGAACGAGCGCTCAATCCGGCTAAGGTGTAAGTGCGGACATAAAAGCGGACCCTCCCCCATGTTACAATCTCTTGCAGCATGGGGGAGGGTCCGCTTTTAAATGTTAATGCGCGAAATGGCCCTGTCTTTCCACCTATAATGGTTATAACTTAATGGTTATAACTGCTGAGCTTTGAATGTATCAACGATCAACTTGAGCTCTTGTTGATAAACCCTTTTGAGCAGGGGAGGAATGACTTTTTTTTCTAGCCAGCCCAGAGGGCCAGCATGGCCTTCCTGTTCGGTCGAGATTGTAAGTTGAGTAGCGTTCCCTTTGCTGGCTGGTTCAAAGATAAAAAACGTCTGCAAGCTACTGGTTGCATCAAGACTCTTTTCGATGAAGACGCGCCCGGGTTCTGGTTCACTGACTTCCATATGTATGGGAAGCTCGCGCCCAAAGGTTTTAAAGCTGCTACGAAAGATCGTTCCAGCTCCTATTCCACCTTTTTCAATGACGATGGGCCCAAATTGCCTGGGCAAAATAGTAGGATGGCCTGCCTGGTAATCAATCATAAAGGCATAGACCTTTTCAACACTGGCCGGTATGAGTTCGGATGCTTCAATATAAATAGTTCCCACTATCTGTTATCCTTCTTTAGCAAGAGAAGACATCAAAAGTACAATCTTTGCTATCTTCTCTTCTATTATTCCTCTACTTGCTCCTCATTATACGCCAGTTTTTGTCATTTTGCCTTTGTCTGCGGCCCCGGCATTGGCGCGCGACTCTTCCGCTGTTTTGAGCATCTCTTCCACGCTTTTTGTATGCAGGCGTGCGGCCCCTTCAGTCTGAACAGTGTGTACGCGGGTGCCATTCTTTTCAGCCTGTTCCAGGCGTGCCTGAGCCTGTGGAATTGCCGAGGCATACTGTGGCAGCCAGCGTGCCTGAGCGACAAGCATCTCATCGGCCATCTGCCAGACCTCTTCAGGATTACAGACTGCGCCCACCAGAGGATCATGTAATAGAGCCTGTTTGAGCAGCATGACATCGCCATGAACGGCGGCCTCCATGCCCATCTCTTGAACACGGACACTGGCGGAGCACGTGGCGGCGCAGGCGAGGGGGAGATCTCCTACTACGGGCATGTGAATACCGGTGCGATCGACATAGCCAGGAATTTCAATCACGCAGCCATTGGGAAGATTGGTAATCTGGTTTTGATTTACGACATTAAAGTGTCCGCGATAGATTCGGCCCGTTTCCAGGGCCTCAATAATATAGGAGCCATGTTCTTCGCTACGTTTGGCGGGAGAGATGACGACGGGCTCTTCTGTTAGCCAGTTGGGATAATCCGTCTCAAACCAGTTTCGCCCTTCGGTGCAGACGCGGAGATAGCCGCCAGTCTCGCCATTAATCCAGTTTGAGAGATCGATCCACTGTGGAATCTCTTCCACGCGTTTGCGATACCAGGGAAGGTACTCGCTGAGGTGGCCGTTGGACTCGGTACTGTAGTAACCAAAGCGGCGCAGCACATCGATCCGAACCTTTTCCGTCTGAGCATAGTATGGATGCTCCTCAAAGAGCTCAAGCAGTTTGGGTAGCATATCGATTCCGCGCCATTCAGCTTTCACAAACCAGGTCTGATGATTGATGCCGGCGGCGATCACGTCGACGTCGCGGCGATGCAGTGATTCATTTTCTGCGAGCAGACCCTCACGGCGAGCCCAGCGTTCAATGCAGGATGCGATCTGCCAATGAGCACCTTGAACGCCATGGCAGAGTCCAATTGTTTTCACGCCACCATATTTATTACAGGCCCAGGTATTCATTGCCATGGGATTAGAATAATTTAAGAAGAGAGCATCAGGTTTTGCCAGTTCGCGAATATCACGACAGAAATCTAATAGGGCTGGAATAGTGCGCTGTGCATACATAATGCCACCAGCACAGAGCGTATCCCCCACACACTGATCAATGCCATATTTGAGTGGAATCTCGATATCAGTCTGAAAGGCCTCGAGACCTCCCTGACGAATCGTACTGAGTACATAATCGCTATCCGCGATGGCTGCCCGGCGATCGGTCGTTGTCTCAATTCTGGCGGGCAAATTATTCGCTGTAATCTCACGTCGGCAGAGCTCGGCAACCATCTCCAGATTATGTTCAGAAATATCAGTCAGAGCGAAAGTCGTATCAGCTAATTCAGGAACGGCTAAAATATCACGCACCAGTGTACGCGTAAAGCCAATGGAACCAGCTCCAATCATTGCGATTTTGATTGTCATAAAGGTCCTTTCCTTGTTTCTTTATGGAGGACAACATTGTATCCACAATAGTAGAGAGAGCTATACTGATTGTTGATCCAGTCCTATTAGCCTAACTGTACCTTGTAAACATGAGATATGCAAGGGTAAATTGCCCCTTCTGGGCAAAATCCGAGGATTTTTTGCGCGACTGAGCAATAAGTGCGCGCATAATTGCTTAATCGCGCAAAAAATGGTGGTTGTGATGATGGTGTATGCGTAATTTGTGTGTAATTAAGGAGGCGCGTTTGTTGCTATTATTTATGAAGATGGAAAAGGTCCGTGGCCATCATTCATGAAGACCGAAAGGGTCCGTGGCCATCATAAATGAAGATGGAGAAGGTCCGCGGCCATCATGAATGATGACCGAAAGGGTCCGCGGCCATCATAAATGATGGGCCCTCCTCCCTCATGCAATAAATTGCCCTTTTTTACGAGCGATTTATCGCAAAAACACGTAGGGCCCATCATTCATGATGGCCGTGGTGACCCGCTCCGCCTAAGTTGCACCCTTTATGATCACCTTGATGATCACCGTAAGGGATCTCAACGGTTAGGGTCTCGCTCTTTAGCGCGAGGAGCGTAGTCCTTGCAGTGTTGCCAGACGATCACGAGCGATCGTGCTGCCGGGATTTACCTTTGCCAGATTGCGATAGACGCGGCTGGCCTGCTCATATTCGCCGACGGATTGATAGGTCTGACCAAGCATATCGTAGGCATCGTAGTTCATTCGATCGATCGTAATGAGCTGCTGGAGGGCCGCCACCGCCTCTTTGATCTGTTGAGTCTCAAAGTAGTGGCGAGCGATATTGCCCTGGAAGCGAGCGGCATCCTGGCTACGGCCTAACTGAAGGCAGAAGCCAACCACCTCGCGTTGGAGATCCATCGAAGTGGGGCTGAGCTCAGCGGCGCGGAAGAGATTCGAGAGGGCCTCTTCAGTATTGCCCATCTCAGCGTAGATATTGCCTACGCGTTGAATGGCCTCGCCAGCCTCATCCAGATGTCCACGGCGAAGGTGGATATCGGCCAGCACGCGCAATTCAGCGATACCCTCATCCAATAGACCGCGAGTCACATAGATATCAGCCATCTCACTATGAGCTCGTGGGTCCTGTGGTGCCAGCCGCACCATCTCATTCAGAACATTCAGAGCATTATCCAACTGACGACTATTGCGATAATGGCGAACCATCTCCAGATATTCCTGGAGCGCACCGTCGATATCTCCATGGCGGACCGAGAGATCAATCATGTTTGAAGAAGCCACATCGTCCTGAGTTGGTTGATTCTGTTTGAGCTGGCGTAGAATCGCCTGCATCTGCTCCTGGCGACCGGTACGGCCATAGGCTTTAGCCAGTTGTTTAGCAATCTCTGCCTCAGGAGCCTGATGCTCTTCCCCATCTTCGCGAGGGCGAGCGGCCCAGGTAGTGGGATCAATCGCATTGGGTGCCCGGCGAACCTGATGAAGGGCCTGCTCCAGATGCTGAATGGCGTTCTCCGGCTTCCCCTGAGCCAGAAGGATCTGAGCAGAGCTAACGCGAGCCATCACCTCGACCGCGCTATCGCGTGTTGCTAACGTATAAGCATCCAACGCTTTATCGAACTGACCGCACTGATGATAGATCTGACCAAGAGCAAAGTGCACATCGGCGTTATTAGGATAGATATCGACCGTCTGGTTATATTCACGGATCACAGCATCGGCCATCTTCTGACCCTCGCCGCGCAACTGCCAGCGGATACGGGATAGGACCTCCAGAGCCGTCCCCCGGGCAGTCCCCAGACTGGTAATCATCGCAATATGCCAGCGGATAAGAGCAGTAATATTGCGTGGATCAATCTGCAGGACGCGCTGATATTCGGCCACAGCCTGCTGAGTGCGTCCCAGCTTCTGCAAGGCCAGAGCATAATTCAGGCGTGTAGGAACGCTGGTGGGGCTCTCTTGCAGGGCCTGTTCCAGCTCTGTCATTGCTCGATCCATATAGCCCAGGCGCAGATAGGACTCGGCGGCCATCGTGCGTTCGCGCAGCAGATCTTCCTTATTGCCCTGTGAGGAGAGCAGATTGATCAGCCGTATGCGATAGGTCAGATTATTGGGCTCCAATTGTAAAATTCGGCGATAGGTTGCTACTGCGTCATCCACGCGTCCATTGACGATATATGTATCGACAAGAATCGCATATTTAGTAATTGCCTGTTCAATCTTGCCCTGCCGGACATAGATTTCACAGAGCACCTGATGGACATCCAGATACTGAGGAGCGATATCGATGACGCGTAGACACTCTTCAGTAGCCGAAGTTAATAAACCATGACTGATATATTTCTGAATATCCTGCATTGAGCGGACAACCTGAAGGCGGACATTCTCAGGGAGATAAGAAGTGCTGACCAGCACAGCTTCAGCCACCTGTTTGAGGCCCACCTCTTTTGTGCCTGCCACCTGAGATAAGATATCCTCAAAGCCATTCTGCTGCTGTGCGCGTTGTGAAGGGGCTGGAATAACCATCTGTGATGCTTCAGCCAGGATCGGCTCCGCCAGATATTGAGAAGGTGTTCTCTGAGCAGGAGCAGGAGCAGGTGGAATCGCCGTGTCAGGGAGATACGCCGCTGCTGCTGGTGACTGTTGAGGCACCGGTGCTGGCACAACTGGCTGCTGAGGCGCTGGTGCCGGAGCAGGAGCAGGAGCAGGAGCCTGAGGTACAGGGGCCTGAGGCACAGGAGCCTGTTGAACAGGAGCAGGCTGGGCTACGACTGGTGGCGGAGTCTGTTGCTCTGGTGGCAAGACCCGGGTTGCATTTGGCTTAGCATCATCCATGAGCCAGGAAGGGACCGCTGGCTGTGAAACGGGCTCGCTGGGAGCAACCGGAGCCGGAGCTGGTGCTGGAGCGGGCTGAGCCACAGGAGCGGGCTGACTGGGAGCTTGTGGTTTATCTGCATCGCTCAGAATGCCCGTGAGCCAATCGGGTAGCTCACCCGAGTTGGAAGCGCCCGCAGGAGGCTGCTGCTGTTGAGCGGCAGGATTCATGCTGGCGGCATTAAAGGCCATCGTTGGAGCCTCAGGGAGCGCATTGGGAGGGCTCAGAGGCTGTGAGACAGGAGGAGGTGGCTGTGTCATAGCCGACTGTGGAGGAGCCTGGGTGGGTCGAGGAGCGGGCGCGCTATTGGCCTGCTGCAACATAAACTCCACCTGAGCCACCTTCTCATTCCATCCTCGACTGCGTAAGAAACCGAGCAGAGCATTATAGACCGTCATTGCCTGCTCTTGTTCGCCCAGGAGCCTGTGAGCCTCAGCGGCCTCCTGACAGAGCTGGACGAGCTGATCGGACTCCTCAGCCGTCAATGCATCCAGGTTTACGCGATCGACCGCCTCATCAAAGTGGATGGTAGCAGTCCTGAGATCCCCGCGAGCGCGATAACACTGTCCCAACGCATAGTAGCAGGACAGAGCATAATCTGCGTCATTGAGAAGATGTTGAAATTGTTGAATTGCGTCATCCCAACGCTGCTGTTCCTGATAGAGCCATCCAAGAAAGTAGCGGGCATCGGGCCGATCGAAGCCACTTTCTAGAATCTGCTCACAGAGGTCGATAGCATCATCAAAACGACCCTGGGTCTGCAATGTCTGGGCCTGTTGCAATACACCTGTGACCTGGTTGGCTGAAATCCGATTGCGAGGGGCCGCGTTCATCCCTCCGCCGTTCCCAGCTGTAGCCAGGGACGGGCCTGGATTGTGCCCTCCGCCAAAATTGCCCGCGCTACCCATGTTACCCATGATGCCAGTATTCCCTCCGCTTGTATTTCCCGATGTTACTGTCTCGGCAGCAGGATTGTGTGTGGAAAAAGTGGGTGGTATTCCTGCTGTATTATTCACATGAGACCCTGCACCGCTATCTGGACGACCTGCTGAAAATGGCTCTCCTGAACCAGTGGGGAAGCCCCCACCTTGAATGTAGGAGAGTAATTGTAATGCTTGTTGGTTTGTACTATCTGCCCGCAGTACCTCTTCACATTGAGCACGTGCGGCACCAGGCTCATTTCTTTGAAGATAGCCCTGAGCAGCAGCCAGGCGCTGTTGTAACATCTGGGAGATGTCTTTCTTCTCAAAATAATAGCTGGCGAGCCTTTCATGGGGCTCTGGTTGTCCAGGGGACAACTGAACGGCCCTCTGCCAGGTAGCTTCGGCACGAGCGCTCTGCCCGGCTTGAGAATAGAGCTCAGCCAGATGCATATACGCTTGATAAGCTTCTGGGCGCCGGTTCAAAATCCCGTAGATTTCGGCAATTTTGCTGAGAGCGATGACATTGCTTGCCTCGCTTTGCAGCACCGTTTCATACTCTTTGAGCGCCTGAGACCAATTTTTCAACTGCATATTGCAGAAGCCCAGACCGCTACGGGCGGTCGTATCGTCCGGGAACTCGGCGAGTGCCTGCTGATACTCTTGCAGCGCCAGCGCCCATTGGCTCTCCCAGCGGTAGCGGTCGGCTGCCGTCATTGCTGCACTAAAGGCTTGTCTGTTCCCAGGCATGAAAGGTTCACTTTCTCAAATGAGTGCACTCAGGAGCAACACTACCGCACCTCTGTATGTGTTCCTGCCAATCGTGCAAGTAGGTTTAATCGAATCAAGTCTAGGGTACTACAATTCAGAGCCTGGACTGTCCTTTTGGTACTAAAGTACTGAGCATACATACTGTGTTGTATTACATTATGCTGTACTTTTGTGTCCTATAGTGTCCAGGTGAAGCCTGCCGGTGAGCAAGCCAGAGAGCTGCCTTCGCAGTCTCTCTGGAGGAAACTATCCACGGTAGTTGATATAATCCAGGGGTAGCGGATAATCTTTCTGCCGTAAGAGAGCGATAACGGCCTGGAGGTCATCACGGCTCTTTGCTGTTACGCGAACGGCATCGCCCTGAATCTGAGGACGTACCTTGGGATAGTTTTCGCGAATGATCTTACTGATCTCTTTTGCTTGATCCTGATTGATGCCCTGTTGTAATTCAATCACCTGGCGAACGCGTCCACCAGCGGCATCTTCCTCTTTTCCAGGTTTAAAAATCTTCAGTGATAATTTGCGACGGATCGCCTTGCCCTCCAGGATATCGCGTACGCTTTTCAGCGATAGGGTGCTATCAGTCACAATGGTAATCGACTCTTTGCTTAACACAATCTCAGTTTTTGTATCTTTGAGATCATAGCGTGTCTGAACTTCGCGCCTTGTTTGATCGATAGTATTGACCAGTTCTTGTTCATCAAACTGCGATACTATATCAAATGAACAATCTCCTGCCATAAAGATCCTCCCTTTACTCGTAGATTGGTACAAATTGGCTAGCAGAGGAATGCTCTACTTGTTCAGTGTTGTTTTCGCTCTATGCCTCATCAGGCATTGTAGCGCATTTCTCTATTCGTTTCCACTCTATCCCCCAAGTGGCATAAACAACACGCGCTAGATAGTAATAAATGGTAGTACGGTTATTTTTAGCGCGTCCGATCTTTCTCTCCACTGAAAAGCATCATTCAAGACAGTTGTGTGGCCTGTTTACAGAGCCTCCAGCTAGACCTCTCTTTATGATAGCACCTTTGTTAAGCATTCTGTAGAGGCCTGACTTAGCAGGAGGGATTGTGAGACTTTGGTCTCTATTCTGGGGCGGTGATGCAGGTCGATAAAGAGAGGTGCTGAACCTTTATCAACAGATGGTCTGGAGTGATTATGCAAGAGTTACTGATGATCTCTGTGCTACCGTGGGTGGCCCATTGTGTTACTCAGGAGCAGATTGGCCGCTTTGAATTAGTACGCATGGCTTTCTTTCTATTGAAGTTGCGCAAATTGGAGCTTCAGGATGGCTCGCAAGAGAGAGAATTTGAGCGTGTTCTGCTGCGAAATGCGATTTTTCAGCAGTATGTAAGCCTGCGTACTCTGGGTCTGAGCGAGCAGGCCCACCAACTATTCCAGACAGATCATTGTGCTCTTCGGCCCTGTTAGCGGTAGTCGGGCCTTTTCGCTATCAGCTGGTTATAGCTATTGTTCTCGCGCGTTGTCTGGACATTGCCAGTGAAGTGGATGTTGATATTGCACTTCTCGATGATTTTTTTTAGATCATTAAGGTCTGCATCAGCGGAAACTGCGAGCTGGCAAGGGGTAATCTGGCGTATTCCGTATTGGAGAAGTTTCTCGTTTGTGCAGAGTTGTTGCGCAATCGTTTCAGTGGGAACCTCGATCAGTAGAACCTGGCTTAAACGAGCCTCTTTATATTGTTTAGCCCAATCCTGGAGGGTGTAAACGACATTTTGAGGCAGCTCTCTGGCGCTTAGCTCCTGAAGCGTCTCTAGAATCTGCTTCAATGTTAGTTGCGAGCGCATACCACGTAAGAGGGCTTCCCCCGTTAGTTTGAAGCTACTGGCCATGCCAAGGTGATTGATCTGTGTGAAAGGGAGGAGACGATAGATCGTCGGGAGGTCAAGCTGTAAGAGGAGAATTTCAAAGTTAGGTTGAACAATCAATGATGGGGGTTGTTCCTTCTCGTCTGCTGTGAACGCGGTATTCAGGCTCTGATTCTCTTCGATAGCCAGTACAGAGGCCCCCAGGGAAGTGAGCTGAAACGCCGAAGGATTATTGCCCAGCGAAGGCTCTGCATCAAAGCCCAGGAGTACAATGCCCAGATCAAATAAAGTGGAGGCTATCATTCCAGTATAGCACTCACCATCAATCTGTACCCAGGTTCCAAAATCAACTGGCTCTTTGCTGCTCATTTTCGTAGAGTAAGCATGGCGCAGACCCAGGGGAGCCTCTTGCCAGATCTTTTTGATGAGCTCAGGAATGCTATACCATTGTTCTGGCTGGCACTGTTTGATCTGCTTAAGCAGCGTCTGGCGGCCAAGGCGATAATCGAGATTAAAATACAGAAAGCGTGTCTCAGCATTTGTGTAATTCCACGTCTCTCCGTGTTTATAGTTGAAACCAACGACATCGATCCAATGATGACTGCTGAGCCACTCTTTGAGCAGGAGCTGGGTCTGTTGTATGACATCCATAGCGCTCCAGGTTGGTATAAACGAGCTGGGCGCAACATGAGCCTTCATACCTTCAAAGGGGGGCTGCACCAGTTGGATGAGTTTGAGATCATCCATAACCGCACAGATCATGTCGAGATAATCATCATTGCCCGTATAATCAAAGCGCGCAATCCCTTTGAGCCGCGAACGAAGTTTGTTCGCAATGCGCTTGGGCACACGTCCAGCTTGAGTAGGCTCAATCGTCTGTTGATAGACGGCATTGATGATAAACGCGACATCGAAGATCATCGCCTGCTCATTTGGAGCTATCTGTAGTGGTAGCTGTACCTGTGGTGCAATCATCCCCACTTTCCTCTACTCCTCAGGTGTATAGTTCTCTAAATAGCGAATTACCTCACGGGTCAATTGACTGGGAGTTGATGCACCGGCGGTAACAGCTATTTTTCGTTTGCCTTTGAGCCATTCAGTCTGTAATTGGGAGAGGTCTTCGATTCGGACGGCGGGCACGCCAGCCTTCTCTTCTGAGACCTGTACTAATCGATTGGTATTATTACTGCGAGGATCACCCACGACGACGGTCAGATCAGCGCCGCGTGCCTGTTCGGCGACGGCCTCCTGGCGTGTCTGTGTAGCTGCACAGATATCAATATGAACCTCTGCCTGAGGATAGCGTTCTTTAATATAAACGATTACCCGGCGTGTATCCCATTGGGAGAGGGTGGTCTGGGTAGAGACGGCGATCTTCTGCTCTTGTTCGGGGGTGAGCATCAGGGCATCCACATCGGCCTCGGTCTCAACCAGGCTTACATGTCCAGGGATCTCACCCATGACGCCTTCAGGCTCAGGATGACCTTTTTTGCCCACATAAATAATATAGTAGCCCTTTTCCACCAGGTCAATGACGAGATCATGCGTTTTTGTGACATCAGGGCATGTGGCATCGATGCAATGGAGACCACGTTCTTGCGCCTGTTTCTTGACTTCAGGAGAGACGCCGTGGGCTGTAAAAATAACGGTGCCAGCCTCAACTTGAGCCAGAATCTCTGCACGATTGGGTCCATCAAGTGTGATGACGCCTTTCTCACTGAGCTCATCGATGGCGTGGCGATTATGGATGATCTGGCCAATAATGTAGATAGGGCGCGGTAGAGTTGCATCTTTGGCCGCATTGCGGGCAATTGTTAAGGCGTCAACAACACCATAGCAATAGCCACGAGGCGATATTTTTATGACTTCCATCATTTCCCTTTTCGGATGTTCGAACTATTCCTGGTTCAGGCTCTGGTCAAATGACTTTTACGTGCTCATATTAAAGAGTATACAACGTTGGGCAAGATGGGTTCAAATCTGGCGGTAGTCCCACGGCCCACGATGAGGAGGGAGATGCTCCGCTGCTTTTGCCAACTTTACATGAAAAAAGCATATTATGAATGTCAAGTAGGGAAAGCTGCTTGTCTCTTTCCTCGGTTCCCCCTCCGCTGTGTGAGCCCCTCTATAGCTCAACTTGCAATGATGTTATGTAGGGGCTGGCATGGCGGAATGGGAAATTTAGGAGGGAGACAAGCGACCCTCCCTACTGTGTTGTTACACACGAAAACATTTGTCATGAATGTCAAGTAGGGAAAGCTGCTTGTCTCTTTCCTCGGCTCCCACTCCGCTGTGTGAGCCCCTCTATAGCTCAACTTGCAATGATGTTATGTAGGGGCTGGCATGGCGGAATGGGAAATTTAGGAGGGAGACAAGCGACCCTCCCTACTGTGTTGTTACACACGAAAACATTTGTCATGAATGTCAAGTAGGGAAAGCTGCTTGTCTCTTTCCTCGGCTCCCACTCCGCTGTGTGAGCCCCTCCATGGTTCAACGGGAACAGAGGCTATGGTGGGGCTGGCATGGCGAAATGGGAAATTTAGGAGGGAGACAAGCGACCCTCCCTACTTGGCTTGTATATTTTTGTCAAAAATACATTATTCCGCACATTAAACAATGTCAAGTAGGGAAAGCCGCTTGTCTCACTGACTCCAACTAATTCACGGAGAGGCCTGGGAAGCCAATCCTTCGTGCGTGATCACGGGTCAGAGGAAGCTGCCCATGTGTCCTAGAGCCGTTGCCAAAAACGAAAAAAAGAAGGACAATCCGAATAAACATTTCACATCAAAAGGACATCCTTCTTATGATCTATGATACCCCATCTGGTCGTGAGCTTGTCAAGTCGTCAGAGCCCACCCAGGCCCTGGAAACCTTGTTGATCGAGGCGAGTCGAGATCTCGTGGTGCCGGGAAAGAGGCGTGGTCGTCCACAACGCCTTTCTTCCTGCTTTCTCTTCCTTGGTATCTTGATCTGCATGCTACGTGGCTGGAATTCCCAATTGGACCTCTGGCGACTCCTCAGCTTTTCCGGCGTGGGAACTTTGCCCCCGGTCCGCGTCTCCGACCAGGCGATCTACAAACGGTTGGCGCAGAACACCCATGCACATTTTCGCGCCTTTTTTGAGCAGATGAGTGCCTGGCTGTGTGAACGGATGAACCTTCGCACCGATCTCAGCCTGGCTCCGTTTGCCACGGACGTCTTTGCCCTCGATGAAAGTACCCTGGATCCCAGAAAACGCTGGATTGCGGAGTTGCGACAGGTCCCCATCGGCGACCGGCGCTTGCTAGCTGGCCGCATTGGGGCGCTCTTCGATGTCCGTCGGCAGCAATGGAAACGAATCGATGTGTTCAATACCGTGGCCGATTGCCGACGTGCCGCTTTTGATCTCATCAGTGGCATTCCCGCAGGAGCCCTCATCCTCTTCGATCGGGGCTACAATGGATTTGAGTGGTTTGATGAATTGACGACCCGCCGCCTCTGGTGGATTGGACGAGTCAAGAAAAACATGAGTTACAAGGTTCTGCACGTCATCTCTGATCGCAATGGCATCGTCGATGCCCTCGTTCAGGTCGGAGCCTTTCGTGCAGATCAAGCAAGATACACCGCTCGATTGGTGCGCTATTGGTATCGAGGTCAATGGTATGAGTATCTCACCAATGTCACTGATGCTCGTCAACTCTCTGTTGCACAGATTGCCAGGCTCTACGATCGCCGCTGGGACATCGAATGTGCCTTTCGTCTGCTCAAAGACTATTTGGGGCTCAAATGGCTCTGGAGCGCGAAATGGGAGGTGATCCAGGTTCAAATCTGGGCCACGGCCCTCCTGGCGCAATTCTTTCACGCATATCAGATGCATATTGCGGACAAAGCGGATATTGATGTGTTTGATGTGTCGCTTGAACTCCTGGTTCGTCATGTTCCACGATGGCTTGCAGAGGGGTACGATCCCATTGAAGTCATCCTGTCCCAGGGTCGCGCCATGAAGATGATTCGTCCAAGCACGCGCAGCCGCCGTGAGCTCTTTCACGTTCCCGTGGAAGAGCTGTGTGATCCTCCCGACGATCTTCCACGGGAACGCAAATCGCGCTATGCCCATAAGGCTGCTGGCAATTTTCCCCGCAAAAAGAAACAAGAGTCTTGAATTAGTTGGAGTCAGTGCCGCTTGTCTCTTTCCTCAGGTCCCCCTCCGCTGTGTGAGCCCCTCTATAGCCCAATTCGCAATGATGTTATGGAGGGGCTGGCATGGCGAAATGGGACGATTCATGAGGGAGACAGGCGACTATGATGTTACAAATCTTCAAATCTTCAGATATGAAGCTGTTTTAAGCTCTATTTACGATGCTTTTTGCGCGACCTTGGTCAGAATTGAGCGTAGATCTTCGGGTGTATAGAGACACACCGTTGGCAACAGACCTGCCAGCTCTTCCACTGAGGTGGTAGGAGCCAGATCAAAGATCAGTAGGGGCGAATGACGACCTTCGCAGCCTTTAGCAATCGTCGCTGCGGTCAAAAGTGGTGTCTGACCATTGTAATCGGGCCTGCTAAGCACCAATTGAACGTTTGGTAGCAGATGTGGGAGACGCTCAGTACTGGCTTCCTGGTAGATATATTTCATCCTGGCCCGGTGTAAAAGTTGTGTATACGCAGTAAATTGTTCAGCAGGCCCTAACAAAAGGGCAGAACGACCCTGTAATCCACCAAGGCAAGCCTCTGCAATTGCTACTACCTCAGGCGCTATCTCATACATTGACCTGTCTCCTCTGCCTTTGCAATACAACCATGTCTGCTCCTACTGTCACTCTCTACATACTATAGCAATGTCTCTAAGCTGTCATCAGGTGCACGCCTTATTTTTTTCTACGCATTCATCGCGAGAGGGTTGTATTCCTCTCAGGTGGTATCTCAATCAGACGATAGGTCTCCGGCACCACTCTCTTGCAGGAAGCTCAGCCTTTATGCTACGCTACTGCTGTAGTGGAAATGCTGTACTGTCTCATGCCAATTGATAATTATAACGTTTGAGTTGGCTAAATCATTCCCGCTGTTATGCTGTATCCTGTATTGTGCTTTTTTCTTCCAGGTTCTGCTCTATTCAACTTCACATCTGATCATGCGTTTGTCCCCTTAGACTGGTTCATCGCCTTCATCAGCTAGTAATATGTACGAGTAGATTCCACAAGTGAAGAATGGTAGTTTGCATGCTAATGTCGTTAGCATTTGATGTAAAGAGGTTATCAAATCATGCCCTATGCGATGGGTGAATATTACGAGCGGGTCAGCGACTATGATCTAGAGTATCAGAGTCAGTCGGAGCTAGACCTGCCTTTCTGGCGTGAACTGGTGCAGCGTTTTGCGCCAGAGCATATTTTAGAGCTGGCTTGTGGGAGTGGTCGCATTGGCCTGGATCTCCTGAAAATGCCTGGTGAGCAAACATTTACTATGGATGGGCTGGATATTGAACCAGATATGTTAAAGGCCTACTGTCGGCGAGTTGAAGCGTTGGAGCCAGCTATTCAGCAACGCGTCTCTCTCCATGAAGGAGATATGACCGATTTTCATCTGCCCCGCAAAGGCCAATTTGATCTCATCTTTCTCCCATTTAACTCTATCGCCCACCTGTACGAGTTAGAGCAGCAGTTTGGAGCCTTCCGTTGCGTCTATGATCATCTCGCTTCAGGTGGTACCTTTGTAGTTGATACCTTCCTGCCCGATATCGATTATCTCAGTAACGCTCTCAACCGACCATCAACTGTTTATTTAGAAGATGAGATTGCATCTGAAGATTTCACCATGTTAATGTACACCACCAGGAAATTCGACCCGATTGAACAATTACAGCATATCACCTGGACGCACGAGAAATTTTTTGAAAATGGTGATAACGAGCGCTACCTGACGCGGCTGGACATGCACGTCTTTTTTCCACGCGAGCTACAGATCCTCTTCTTATCAGCGGGTCTACAGATTGATGCCATTTATGGCAGTTATGATTGGAAACCTCTGGGCAAAGGGACACGCCAGATCGTCATTGGCCGTAAAAAATAAAGCCAGCCGGGCCAGAGTGTATGGAGTTGACGCTCTCCTATGTCTGATGCTAGAATATATCCTAGTGAATAGGTCGGAATAAATAGCGAACCGCTGCGATAACAGAGAGCACCGGATATTGAAAGAAAAGGGAGAGGCCGCGATGTTACGAGTATCCACAAAAGGCGAGTATGGTGTACGTATAATGGTGGATCTAGCGCGTCATTATGGTGGCCGACCCCGCTCGCTCACTGATATTTCTCAGGCCGAGACCCTGCCACTGGCCTATCTGGAGCAGCTGGTCAAGTTGTTGCGTGAGTGTGATCCGCCGCTTGTCGCCAGTACTCGGGGGGCTCATGGGGGGTATAAATTGAGCCGTAAGCCAGAGGAGATCACTATGGGAGAGATTGTGCGCGTCCTTGAAGGGCCAATTGCTCCTATGATCTGTGCTACCGAAGGCGAGATGACTCAGGTCTGTAATTTTCTGGACTCCTGCAAGACCAAGTATTTATGGGCTAAGGTCCGTGATGCAGTTGCGCAGACGCTCGATGCTATGACGCTGGCTGAACTGACAGCCGTTTCCGTTGGACAGAGCATCGCTCCACAGTTTATTGCGCTCTCAGACATTCAAATTGGGACGAACGCCAGAGACTACTGTCTGATGGAGAATCACGAATAAGCTCGTCTCTCCTGCTGATCTGTCGTCTCTGACCATAAAAGGAAGGTGTTTTTGGGTTTATGACATCTCAATTAGTAATTAAGAACCTTCATGCGAATATTGAAGGTAAGCCAATTTTGCGCGGTGTTGATCTTGTGGTGAACCAGGGCGAAGTGCATGCGTTGATGGGCCCCAATGGCTCTGGTAAGAGCACGCTTGCAAACGTCGTGATGGGGAATCCAAAGTATGAAGTCACCGATGGTGAGATCTGGTTTAAGGGTGAGAACATTCTGGAATATTCGCCCGATCGGCGCGCTCGCATGCGCCTCTTCCTGGCCTTCCAGTATCCAATGTCGATCCCTGGTGTGAGCGTAGCCAATTTCTTGCGCCGTTCTCTTGAGGCCGTTCGCGAAGGCAACAAGCCTCTAGAAGAGGGTGAGAACCCTACTGGTAAGATTGGCAAGCGCAAAACGGTTCCTCCTGGCGAGTTCCGCAAGCTGCTTCAGGCAAAGATGCAGTTGCTGAAAGTTGATAACAGCTTCATCAACCGTTCGATTAACGATGGTTTCTCTGGTGGTGAGAAGAAGCGCGCAGAGATTCTCCAGATGGCCCTGTTAGAGCCAGAGATTGCTTTAATGGACGAGACCGACTCAGGTCTGGATATTGATGCCCTCCGTATCGTCTCTGAGAGCGTCAATGCGTTGAGTGGCCCGAACCTGGGCATTCTGCTGATCACCCACTATCAGCGTATGTTGAACTACATCACACCAGACTATGTGCATGTAATGTTCAATGGTCGTATCATCAAATCTGGTGGAAAAGAACTGGCCCTTGAGCTTGAAGAGAAGGGCTATGAGTGGCTCAAACCCTCCGATGCAGAAAACGAGGTGACCGCAGATGCTTAAGGCTTTAGCCCCCGGTTTTACACGTGCCGCGGTAGAAGAACTGTCGCGTCAGAAGGGCGAGCCTGAGTGGATGCTCCAGTTGCGCTTGCAAGCGTGGGAGACCTATGAGCAGACGCCGGCCCCTCTTGGACGCCGTGGTGATCTGGGTACGCGGCGGACGGTCTCGAACTTTAAGTTTCAGGAATTGACTCCCTTTACTCCTGCTACTCAGGGTGAGAGCTTACCTGAGGCTGTGGAGCAGTCGTTGCAGGAGTCGCTGGTTGATGAGCGCTCGGGCCTGATTGTACAGTTGAACTCGACTGTTGTGCATACCGAGCTGCATCCTGAGCTGGTGGCGCAGGGGGTCGTGCTCACTGATCTGGAGACCGCTGTTCGCGAGCATCCTGAGCTGGTGCAGCAATACTTTATGACGAAGTGTATTCCAACTGCAACAAGCAAATATACCGCCTTACATGCCGCATTCTGGACAGGTGGCTTCTTCCTCTATGTTCCCAAAGGTATTGAGATTGAGGCACCGATCCTCTTGCAGGTCTGGCTGGATAAAGGCCATGCCGCTTCATTCTCTCATACACTGGTGATTGCGGAAGAGCAGAGCAGCGTTCGTCTGGTGCAGGAATATAATTCAGCGGCTACCCACGAAGAGGTTGCGCTCTTAAGCGATATTGTAGAGATCTTTGCGAAGCGCGAGGCTCGCGTTGAGTTTAGCAATCTACAGGATCTGGGCCGTAATGTCTGGAATATCACTGATAAGAATGCTCTCTACGACAAGGATGCGAGCGTCACGTTTGTCATGGCAGATCTGGGATCGCATGTGACCCTGGAGACGATTGGTGCTGGTATTAAAGGGAATGGAAGTGCTGCCGAATTGGTTGGCGTCTTCTTTACCGATCAGGATCAGCGCTTCTCCATCAGCTCGCTCTCGGATCATGACGCTGTTTCAACCAACGCCGAAACGCTGGTGAAGGGCGTTTTGACCGACACATCGCGGGTAGAGTTTGATGGCATGATCCGTATCCATCCCAAGGCTCAGCAGACGGCATCGTTCCTCTCGGCTCATGGATTGCTCTTGAGCAGGACAGCTCGCGGTGAGTTTATTCCAGGCCTGGAGATTGCAGCCAATGAAGTGAGTGCGAGCCATGGCGCGACCAGTGGTCAGATTGACGAAGATCAGCTCTTCTATCTGATGGTTCGTGGTATTTCTCGCCCAGAGGCCGAACGGATCATTGTACAGGGCTTCTTTGAGCCGGTTCTTCAGCGCATTCCATTAGAGAACCTGCGTATTCGCCTGCGTCGAAGCATCGTCCGTCGGATGAGTGGCGCTTACGAGACCGAGGCCGACACCTGGGTGGATGCTCAGGAGCGCTGGGAGATCGAAGGCGTTGATGAAGGGGCGATTCATCTCGATGGTAATCTCAAGGATGAAGAGATTCAACTGTCGGAGTACTAATACAGAGGGGAGACTCCGAGGACTATCCATAAGGGTCTCCTTTATGTTGTCGGGGGGAGGAAGAGCCCTCCGACAGACTAGCGATCGGGGATACACATGGTTACATCTAAAGAAGTTACCCCAGCTCCATTTACAACATATCTGAATGGACAATCCATTCAGGATGTGCGCGCAGACTTCCCCATTCTTACAGCCACCGTTCAT
The DNA here is from genome assembly GCF_003967535.1 of Tengunoibacter tsumagoiensis. Lineage (GTDB taxonomy): Bacteria > Chloroflexota > Ktedonobacteria > Ktedonobacterales > Ktedonobacteraceae > Tengunoibacter > Tengunoibacter tsumagoiensis. The sequence continues at coordinate 1,113,827 of NZ_BIFR01000001.1, forward strand.
GGGAAACCGCTCGTCTACCTCGATAGCACCGCCAGTTCGCAGAAGCCCTCCTCTGTGATTGATGCCATGAGCTTCTACTATCAAAACTACCATGCCAATGTGCATCGTGGCGTCTATAGTATCAGTGAAGAGGCCACCGCCGCCATGGAGAAGGCACGCCTTAAACTGGCCCGTTTTATCAATGCTCGTCAGAGTAAACAGGTTATCTTTACACGGAATACGTCAGAGAGTATTAATCTCGTGGCCTATACCTGGGGCCAGGCAAACATCAAGGCGGGTGATCTGATTATTCTTACGGAGATGGAGCACCATAGTAATCTTGTGCCCTGGCAGCTTTTAGCGCAGCGTACAGGTGCTCAATTAGAATTTATTCCTGTAACTGATGATGGACTGTTGCAATTGGATATCTATGAGCAGCTTTTGCAGCGTCAGCCCCGGTTAGTGGCGTTTACGCAGATGTCGAATGTGTTGGGAACGATTAATCCCGCACAGGAGATGATCGCTCAGGCGCATGCTGTAGGGGCCGTTGTCGTATTGGATGCTGCCCAGAGTGTGCCCCATCTGCCCATAGATGTTCAGGCATTGGATGTTGATTTTCTCTGCTTCAGTGCGCATAAGATGCTGGGACCAACCGGGATCGGAGCTCTCTATGGCAGACGGACGCTGTTAGAGGCCATGCCTCCATTTATGGGTGGTGGCGATATGATTCGCAGCGTCAAGTTACGTGAGTCGACCTGGAATGATCTCCCCTGGAAGTTTGAAGCCGGGACGCCTGCCATTGCCGAGGCTATTGGTTTTGGTGCGGCTGTCGACTATCTCAACACTCTGGGAATGGACCATGTGCATCAGTATGAAGAAGAGATTACCCGTTATGCATTGGAGCGTCTGCAAGAGGTGCCTGGCCTGAAGGTCTATGGACCTGAGGCCGCATTGCGTGGTGGGGTCATCTCATTCACTATGGCTGAGATTCATCCTCATGATCTTGCCTCGATTCTGGATCAACAGGTAGGCGTGGCCATTCGTGCCGGTCATCATTGTGCACAGCCTTTGATGGATCGCTATGATCTGCCTGCGACGGCTCGTGCAAGCTTCTATGTCTATACTTTAAAAGAAGAGATTGATATACTGATTCAAGGATTGTTAAAGGCGCAGGAGATTTTCCGCCTTTAAGAGGACTTTTCAATAGCCTGTATCTCCAATCAGAGGTAAACTGGCTGATTGAAGGTGCTATCAATGTGAGGCCGTTTTATGTCAATGGATTATCGCGAATATATTCTGGATCATTATCGAGATCCCCGTAATTTTGGCAAGCTCGAGCATCCCGATGTGCACTGTGAGGATTCCAATCCTCTCTGTGGGGACCAGCTGGCTATTGATCTTGAATTTGAGGGTGATCAGGTCTCGCAAGTTCGTTTTCAGGGTCGCGGTTGTGCTATCAGCCAGGCAACAGCTTCAATGCTCTCTGAAATGATTGAGGGGAGACCGATTAAAGATGTGATCGCGCTGGGCAAGAATGATGTGTTAGAGGTACTGGGGATTCCGATCAGTCCTGCGCGAACGAAGTGCGCGTTTCTCTCGCTGCGTGTCTTACATCGGGCGTTAGCTATGGCGGGCCATGAACATCCTGCATCTGAGGAAGAAGAAGAAGAGTAGCCTCAGTCACTGACCCCCGCGTAAACGCGGAGGCTTGTGCTGAGCAAGCCTGACAGTGACCAGACTGAGTCTTTCGAGGCTCCGCTCAGGAGGAATGCACATAGGTACCGTGGGGTGCGTCGTGCCAGCCCCACGCTCTACGGATCTGGGTTAAAAGACGGTCGGGTATCGTCGGTGCCCAGGTCATCAGAAACCCTCTTGAGCTTTGTCGAGGCACACCTGACCGCAGCAATGCGAGGCTCCGAAAGGAGTTAGGAGATCCCATGTCATGTGTGTTTGTCGTCGATGCCAACCGCACACCGCTTGATCCGGTCCATCCTGGTCGGGCGCGGTGGTTGCTCAAACAGAAAAAGGCAGCAATCCTGCGCCGTTATCCGTTCACCATTCTCCTGAAAACGGAACACACGGACGAACCAGGGCAGCTCTTGCGCCTGAAAATCGATCCTGGGTCAAAGACCACTGGGATCGCCGTCGTGAATGATACAACGGGTCAGGTGGTGTTTGCTGCGGAAGTCCACCATCGTGGACAGGTCATCAAAAAGCGTCTGGATGATCGTCGAGGCGTTCGTCGTTCTCGTCGCCAACGCAAAACGCGATATAGACCGGCGCGATGGGCCAATCGACGGAAGAAAGAGGGCTGGCTGGCTCCCTCCATTGAGAGTCGCATCCATAACGTGATAACCTGGGTGAATCGCATTCGTCGGTGGTGTCCCATTGGGGCCATCAGTCAAGAACTGGTGAAGTTTGACCTGCAAAAGATGGAGCATCCGGAAATCACAGGCAGAGAATACCAGCAAGGCACCCTTTACGGCTATGAGTTGAGGGAATATCTGCTGCAAAAATGGCAACGGCGCTGTAGTTACTGCCAACAAGAGAACGTGCCTTTGCAGGTGGAACATATTGTGCCGCGAGCCAAAGGTGGCACAAACCGAGCCAGTAATGTGTGCCTCGCGTGTGATGCCTGCAATAAAGCGAAGGGGACACAGGATCTGGCGGTCTTTCTGGCAAAGAAACCCGACCTGCTCAAAAAGATCCAGGCTCAGGCCAAAGCCCCCTTGAAGGATGCGGCAGCCGTCAACGCGACGAGATGGCACCTCTATCAACGCCTAAAAGCAACAGGATTGCCCATCGAATGTGGATCAGGCGGACTGACGAAGTACAACCGGACCCAACGGGGTTTGGAGAAAACCCACTGGTTGGATTCCTGCTGTGTGGGTATGAGCACCCCTAAACTCCTGGGCACAACACACGTTCGTCCGTTATTCATCCAGGCGATGGGGCATGGCAGTCGCCAAATGTGTGTGACGGATGCCACCGGTTTTCCCAAACAGCACAAGGCCCGTTGTAAGCATTCTTTCGGCTACCAAACAGGCGATATCGTCAAAGCCATCATTCCCAAGGGGAAGTATCGAGGAACCTATGAGGGGCGCATCATCATTCGGCATCGTCCCAGTTTTCGCCTTGGCACCTTTGATGTGCATCCACAGTACCTGCGTTGCATTCATCGTGCTGACGGTTTTCGCTACGCACAGAAAGGAGACGGCAATTCCTCCCACCCCTGAACGGGTGGGTACCTTTGCCGCATTATCATGGAAGATTTTATTCAGGTTGCGCAAGAAGAGGATGTCGCTGAGGGAAAGCTTTTGCCCTTAGTTGTTGAGGGAGAGTTGATCTGTCTCGCACGTTATGAGGGGCAGATCTATGCTTTTACAGATAACTGTACCCATATCAGTGGCCCTCTTAACGAGGGTGGGTTAGAAGGTTGCGCGATTACCTGTCCCTGGCATCGCGCCCAGTTTGATGTGCGCACCGGTAAAGTGTTGCGTGGACCAGCACGACAGGATCTGATGACCTATCCCGTTAAGGTTGCGAATGGGTCGATCTATATCAGCCTGCCACCGGAAGAGTGAAGGCTAGTATGATGGCGGTGGTGAGCCAATCCGTGTAGTACTTGATGCAACGAAACCAGTGTCTTGTACCTCACATTTTACGTGATCTCAGAGTAGAGGTGCTTGTCCACGAAGAGGGAGATGAAGTAGAATAAGGCACAAAATAACGTGCGACGGAGAAAAGATATGCCTGTCCTTATTCGACCATTGAGACAAGACGACGAGCCATTTCTCTGGCAAATGCTTTATTATGCTGCTCATATGCAAGAAGATGGCGAGACCTCCTCTGGTGCAGCGAAGACCAGTCCTGGGTTACAGAAATATGTTCAGGGATGGGGACGCGAGACCGATATGGGAGTCCTTGCGTTGCACCCACACGACCAGCGCCCGCTAGGGGCTGCCTGGATTCGCCTGCTTGTCGAGGAAAAGAAGATGTCTCCCTTGATTCCTCATGGTATCCCAGAACTCGCGATAGCTGTTTTGCCAGACCTGCTGGGACAGGGAATAGGCACGCAGTTGCTCAAGCATCTTCTGGAAGAGGCCAGCAAGGTCTATCCAGCGGTGATATTAAGCGTTCGGACAAATAATCCCGCCCGAAACCTCTACGAGCGGATGGGTTTTGAAATGGTGGATACCGCTCGCAACCGGGTAGGAAGCGAATCATTTGTGATGATCATGCGGTTCCACTAACAAGACAAGAGGATCCTTCTGCTCACCTGGCCAGCCATCATGCTCTTTTCCTTTGCAGTGTTGGGATGGTTGCTCATTCCTGGCCCGCCATTGGTGTACGTTGTGACGCATCCTTTCCATCGAACGAAGAATGCCTCTCTTCCCTTTTCCCTCAAGGTCTCTTGCCCGGTGGTCATTCATGATGGCCGAGGTGAGCCAATCCGTCTAGTTCCATCCTCCTGAGCACCCTGGGGGATATCGGATTGCTTCCTTCAATGAACATATGCCACCATCATGGGCCCACCCTTCAGCCCGAAATTAAGAGCGCGTTTGCACCACATAGCGACCCTGAAAAGCGACCGCCACACTATCATGCTGGCGTATTTCGGAAAAGACTTCCAGTCTGGCCCTGCCGCGCTGTTGCAGTGTCTGTGAAAAGCGTGCAATCTGAGCCGCCCCGGGTCTGGAGCAGAAAGCGGAAAAATCCTCGCATACAGGTACCAGATATTGGCAGCGACTATCTTGAATGACAATATCGCCCTCGACCCCTAACTCGCGCAAAATAAACCAGAGTAGACCCCAACCAGAGAGTGTCACCAGCGTATTTAAGCTCCCTGCAAAAGCCGTTCCAAAGAGATTTTTATTCTCTTGCAATGGGGCAGCCAGGCGGAGTCCTCTTTCCCCATAGTCGGCTGCCGTAAATTGCATGTGGCGTGTAATGGGAATTGTCCTATATATAATGGCCTGCAACTCGTGTAAGCTCTCTTGCATGATATTCTCCATTTTGAACGGAGTTCAGACGAACTGAACTGAGTCTGGTCAGGTGCAGGCTTGCCGAAACAAGCCCCCGTCATTGACCCTGACAGGGTTTGTTTAAGAGCCTCACTCTGGAGTCTAGCACATTTGAATCCCTTTACGGAAGTGTTTAAGTGACTATTGAGAATATTTACGTAAGAGAATGTATAATTTGGTAAGAAATTACGGTATATTTTCTTCCAGGCAATAATGGATGCAATGGACGGATAGGAAATGAAGCGAGCTAGAGAAATTTCTCTAGCTCTTGTGTTAATTGCTCCATTCAATCGTTTGGTTCCGTTTGCTCAATAGCCTGTTGCCAGCGTTGAAGTTTGACCTCCTGGCTGGAGCGAGCCGAGAGCTCTGGGAGCGCCTGGACCAGCTCAAAGTTATCATCGGCTGCGATGCGATTAAAGCGTTCAAAGCCACAGCCCAGGCAGTGATGGATCAGGACATACTCGCCTTTTGGACGCAAGAAATAGCCGATTGGCTCCATTTTTGCGCCGCAGGTACTGGCTCGGTCGCCTGTGCTGAGGTCCACATGCCGTGAGTAGAGGCAGAATGGACAATGGTTCCGATGATAGCCACCTGCGGGCAGCGGACCAATAAAGCGGCGGCACTGCTTACATTTAAAGACCTCTTCGGTCGAGCGTGAATGTACGTGCTGGCGGGTGCGGGTACGGCGATAGCGTTCCTGGCTGGCGCAAGTAGTCTGTTGCGATAATGAATGGCGTGATCTGCTCAAGGGGGATCCTCTTCTTTTTCATAGCAAGTTGATTGATAGGGGTTGAAGAGCCTTCGGCCAACCGGGTGGACCGAAGGTCAATCAGGGGCTCAAAGGAGAGGATCGAACGTATTGGTAATTTAGCCATAACACGGATTCCTTCTAGCTTATAGCATAAGAGACAGACAGGCACCTGAGCATAAACAAGCAATCAGGTCATGTTGTCTTAAGGCGCAAAAAAGTTAGGTGAAAAGAGAGTTGGGGATGCGTAGAAGGTTCGTGGTGGAGGCTGGCAGAAAGAATAAGCCAGTATCAGAAAGAGTCTGATCTGGAGGTCGTTATCTGATCACTGTAAGTACAGGATCGTAGTACCGATTAATGAAAGTTAAAAAGCAGCCTGACCACAAACCTCTACGCGGCGTACTGCAGGAGTGTTCATCAAAAAAAAGTCCCTTCTAGTGATATAATAGATGACGTACAATACCTGATCAGTTTAACTGACAGAGTAGTAAGAAGTCAAGAGGGGTGATGACTGGTCCCATACGATCATAATACCCTGGCTTGCAGATGAGTCATGAAGGTGAGAGTATGGTTGCAGGATAATCGCATCTGTTTTGATCAGCAACCGACAATTGCGTTTTATTAACAAAGAGAATGGCTTTTGCCTTCTCCATGACCGAAGAAGAGAGTAAGTTGTAAGGAAAGGGATTCCATGCAAGGTAAGTCGCATCTCCTGGTAGGTTTGACAGCAGGAATTGTGCTTGATAGCGCAATTCATCTCACTGGCGATCCGCTGACGATGGCCAAAACGGTTCCTCTGGCCCTTCTGATTCATAAAGCCGTCTATTATTGGTCGGTTGGTTTTGGCTCATTACTGCCCGATATTGACAATGCTCGCAGTACGATGGGACATAAGTTTGGGAAGATCAGCAAAGAGATTCAGCATCTAGCGGGGCACCGGACGCTTTTCCATAGTCTACTGGGTTTAGCGATTGGATCACTGCTTGCCATAGGGCTTGAACAGGTGGTAATCTATCTCATGGATCTACGAGGGTTAGAATTTCCTGCGTTATTTGTAGCGGGCTCACATCTGGTTTTCTTTGGCATCTTATTTGGTTGTATTATGCATATCTTTGCAGATTCGCTAACGCTGGGTGGTGTTCCCCTCTTTTGGCCGAGCCATAAGCGCTATGGTTTTCCACCAAATCCACATATGCGTTTTCGCACAGGGACGTGGCCAGAAGGAGTAATCGTCTGGTCCTTTATGATTGTGGTTGGAATTGGTATCTGGCTCGCAGTACTTGTTGTATAAGGTGCATCCCAGGCTATTCAGCATCCGAATATGACGGGATGATAGTGGCGCTATGCAGAATTGAAACATAACTATCATGAAACGTTTTCACCTCCGTCTCTCTCTCTCATTGCGTACTCAGCAACTTCTTGCCTGGCTTCTCTTACTGACGATTATGGTTGTCTATAGCATCTGGATGAGCGATCAGGCTCTCCTGCGTTATACAACCTTCCGAGCGGATGCTTTTGACCTGGGCAATATGGATCAAGCTTTCTGGAATACTATTCATGGTCGTCCTTTTCAATTTACCAACCAGGGCTCAGACAATTATGGCCCGCCCACGCGTCTGGCAACGCATGTTGAGCCAATTATCCTGCCTCTTTCGCTTCTCTATATCTTTCATGGTGATGCCAGGATCCTCCTTGTTTTTCAGACCCTGGCATTAATGGCGGGAGCCCTCCCCGTCTTTATGCTGACGCGTAAGCACCTGCCGAGCTTTCCATTATTGGCTCCGGTGATGGCGGCCTCATATTTATTTGCTCCAGCTTTGCTGGGTCTGAACATTTTTGACTTTCACCCTGTAAGTATGGCTGCTCCCTTATTGTTATATGCAGTCTGGGCGATGGAGCAACGCAAGCATGTCTGGTTTATCATAACCTGTCTGCTGGCCTGTGCCTGTAAAGAAGATATTCCGCTTGCGGTAGCGTTGCTGGCCATACTAGCGATCTGGAAGTTTCGTATGCGCTGGACCGGGAGTATTCTGGCGTTGATTGGCCTGTTGTGGACTGCTATTGCCTTTACCGTTGTGATTCCACGCTTTTTCCCTGGCGCACAGCATAGCAACTACTGGTATCGTTATGAAGCGCTTGGTAGCTCACCTTCGGCAGCGATTGTCAATGTTCTGTTGCATCCCTGGTTGCCATTTACGATCTTTTTGACGCTTGATCGCATCTATTATCTCTTTAGCCTGCTGAGAAGCAGTGGTTTTCTGGCGCTTCTGGCTCCAGAGTGGTTGCTGCCGATTCTGCCGAGCCTTGCGGTCAATATTCTTGCAGACGGTTTTGCTTACAATAGTGGTGTTTATCACTATAATGCCGCCATTGTCCCATTCGTTGTGATTGCATCGATTCATGGATTACGTCGGTTCTTACAGCTATGGGCAGGCTGGCGAGAAGAGACGTTAGAGGGTCCACCAGCTATACAGAAACCGCTGAAAGAGACAGCTCATCTTCCTGGCGTTCAGATCATTGTCCAGTTGGGGCGGCAGGGATGGCTGGTTCTGGTTGGAACTGGTAAAAGATTGTGGCGTGTTTCGCGCCTGAGTGAGTCAGGGCCTTTCTGGCGGGAGAGGCGGCAGAGCATGAGATTGCGCTTTGCAGAATTGGCGCGTTATTGTTCGCTCTCCATAATGTACGTGGTACTCATTGTCTGGATCGTTGGAATGACCATGTTAAATTATTCAATCTTGACGCCCCGATTAAATATATTCTGGGCCACTCATAGTCCAGGCCTTCACGAGCAGCAGATTGAGCAGCTACTGACCATGATACCAGCCGATGCCTCCGTCTCTGCCGGGGGGAATTTAAATCCACATCTCACTGACCGTCGTTATATAACTGTATTTCCGGAGATCACCTTCTTGACTTCCGAGCCAGGAGTGAGCAATACTGTTGAGTATGTTATTGTTGATCTCGATACCCTCTCACCTGAAGATACTAACCGTTCAGCTAATTTTGTGGACGTGTTAAACCAGTTACAGCGCTCTCATCAATATAAACTGGTGGCGCAGGCAGATGGAGTCATTCTTTTGAAGAAGGCCTCCTGAGAAGTCAAGGGGGAGCGAGAGTCCAACGGATCGCGGAAGAACATAGCAGAGTAGATAGCAACAATGGTATAATTTATTAAAATGCAACTGATGATCATCAACTACGTTGATGAATACGAGCGTAGTTGTATTGAGAGGGAGGCAGGATGCGCACTAATCCTTATCCAGAAGAGCCAGCCCGAGCACAGTCCATGGATGCAGTCTTGCAGCGTGAGCGTATGGAGGATTTACCACCACGCGTGGTACAGCAGTCAGTGCCAGCGCCCCAGATAACAGAGAATATTTCCGATGCGGATAGTGCAGAGAATCGTCAAGAGGAGGCTCGCACAGTTCGTTATGCTATCGGCAAGTTGAATGATTTCTTGCAGTGGTTTGTGGTCGTCATGGAAGTCACATTAACGGTTCGCTTTCTTTTGATGCTCATTGGTGCGGACCCCTCGAATCTGTTTGCAGGGTTTCTCTATGCGTTGACCGATATCGTGCTCTTCCCATTTAAAAATATTGTGGCCTCAACGCCGATTCATCTACCTAATCAGGTCTTTGAATGGCAGACCTTGATTGCCATGGCGATCTACTGGCTGGTCTTCTGGGCCATTCGTCGTTTCTTGCGTATTCTCATTACAACTCCTGAAGAACCTGCAAATTAGCGTTAGCATGTTTTTGTGCTCATTCCGCGGTCGTTGTCAAGGATACAGAGATAATGCCCCTTCTCCTGCTGCCCGCGTTATAGCGTGTGCTTATTGAGAGAGGCAGGTTGTGCACAAAAACAGGAGCTCCGTTCTTCGAGGTAATTGGTAATGGCCGACAGACATGGTGTGCGGCCATTGTGAGTGGTGAAATGGTCCGCGGCCATCATGAATGATGGGCCTTACCTTCTCGTGCAATAAATTGCACCTTTGGAGTGATTTTGGTGCGTGAATGGTGGAGGGGTTTTCATTGGTGATGGCCGACATGGTGCGCGGCCATCATAAATGATAGGCCCTACCCTCTCGTGCAATAAATTGCACCTTGTAAGCGATTTATCGCATATATGATGTAGGGCCTATCATTTATGATGGCCGTGGGGACCCAATCCGCCCTGTGTGCACCCTCATATGATACCGTGTTGACCCACTCTCCCCTGTAACTCCTCGAGATATGTATCTTTGTTGCTTCCATCGATTATCTGGTCGATTGTCTACATGATCCTGTTGCATAAAATCCCTGGGAAAAACGAGGCAGAGCGCGTGCAGAGCATTTAAAAAAGAGGATTGAGCGTCGTCTGATAGTTATAAACCTACCATGGAACTGAGCAATGTGATATACTTTTCGGAGCCAGGAGGTGCAAATTGGACGACTTGAGAATCTTTAGTGGGAATGCCAACCGTCCGCTGGCAGCAGCCATTTGTCGACATTTACGTATTCCACTCGGCGATGCCGATGTTTTTCAGTTTAGTAACGAAAATATTTTTGTCAAAATTAATGAGAACGTTCGTGGTCAGGATGTCTTTGTGGTGCAGCCCTTTAGCTCGCCCGTTAATCGTTCGATCATGGAACTTTTGATTATCATTGATGCATTGAAACGCGCATCTGCTGCGCGTATTACAGCCGTCATCCCCTACTATGCATATGGCCGTACCGATAAGAAGGATCAGCCACGCGTCCCTATTACGGCTCGTTTGATAGCTGACTGTATTACCGTTGCGGGGGCGGACCGTGTCCTGACGATGGATATGCATGCGGGACAGATTCAAGGCTTCTTCAACATTCCGGTAGATGAGTTAACCGCTCAAGTGATCCAGGCTCGTTATTTTTCCGATAAAGGTCTGGATAATTTTGTCGTCGTCTCAGCGGACGAAGGCTTTGCCAAGAAGGCGCGAAAACTAGCGGACAGGCTCAATGCACCGCTGGCAATTGTCGAGAAACGTCGCTTAGGAAACAACGGCGTCACCGAGGCCATGGGCATCATTGGAAATGTCCAGGGAAAGAATGCACTGATCGTTGATGATGAGATTGACACAGCCGGTTCACTGACGCAGGCTGTTCGTGTTGTGCATGAGCAGGGAGCACTGGATATTTATTGCTGTGCCAGCCATGCGATTCTCTCCGGCTCAGCGATTGAGCGGCTGAATAATGCTCCGATTAAAGAGATTATTGTGACAGATTCCATTCCGGCGCCCGAACGGAGCCGGCTCCCTAACCTGACAGTCCTCTCGGTAGCAGAGCTATTCGCTGGTATCATTAGCCGGATTCACGATGGGCGCTCTGTCTCAGAACTCTTCTGGTAAATCTATCAACAAGACAGAAGAAGAGAAATATGATATCATCAGACTGTAAAATTGACTCGTTGACTCCCAAAGCATTTTGATTGAGGTCTATCGGCATGTGATCAGACGATTGCATCATCGATCAGTTCCAGTTTGCGTGCCCCGCACTCCGACTAGAAGTCAGCGAACACTACCACAACTGCCTCATGCCGAAGGCAAACAGGTAGAGTGGCTCAGAAGAGAGCGTTCCCAGAACATGCGAGTCATAGAATGCACGTCTCAGCATGGGATCATGGGCTATTTTGGCCTGCTCGGCGAGCTGCTATGTTATAATAACCACCGTCATTTGTACATGTAAGAAACTTTGAGCAAACGAGAATCGTTTTTGAGCACCTGGAAAGGGTGGAGGGGCATACATGAAGCCGTTAGTAGCTGTCGTGGGCCGACCAAACGTCGGAAAATCCACATTTTTTAATCGTATGATAGGCGAGAGGCTCGCCATTGTTGAGGATATGCCGGGAACCACCCGCGATCGCTTGTATGGGGATACTGATTGGAACGGACGCGTTTTTACATTAATCGATACTGGTGGACTGGAACTGGGTTCGGGTATTCCAGTGGGACAGGTTGGTCTAACGGGGCAGCCTGGCGATCTGATGGAACATGTGATGTCGCAGGCTCATCTGGCGATTGAAGAGGCCGATGTTATCGTGTTCATGGTTGATGCGCGTTCGGGTATTACGGCCTCTGACGAAGAGGTAGCGGACCTGCTGCGGCGTACTAAAAAGCCAGTGATCGTTGCGGCTAATAAAGCAGATAACGCCGCTCGCCGCATGGATGCAGTTGAGTTTTATAGCTTTGGTCTGGGTGAGCCCATTGTTATCTCATCAATTCAGGGCGTGGGGACTGGCGATCTATTGGATCGTATCGTTGAAGAGCTTCCCCCTCTTTCTGAAATGGAAGAGGAAGAGGATGAAGAGCTCCCACGTATTGCGCTGGTTGGCCGGCCAAACGTTGGCAAATCCTCACTCTTAAATGCGATTCTGGGGACAGAGCGCTCGATTGTAAGTGCTATGCCAGGCACTACCCGCGACGCTATCGATACAGAGATTACATTTGAGGATCGCCGTATTCGCTTGATTGATACTGCCGGAATTCGTCGTCGTGGCCGTGTGGGGGTGGGTGTCGAAAAGTATAGCGTACTGCGTTCAGAGCGTGCGATTGAGCGTGCGGATGTTGCCATTCTGCTCATCGATGCGAGCGAGGGTCTGGCAGCGCAGGATACGCATATTGCCGGTGAGATTCACAAACAGGCCAAGGGCGTGGTTGTAGTTGTCAATAAATGGGATCTGGCTCAGGAGCAGCGGCGTGCTGAGCGCGAGGGAGTCTTCCCCCATCCTGATGATGAGATCCAGAGTGCGGATGAGTATCGGGCCATTATTGCTGAGGGCTTAAAATTTATCCCCTATGCACCGATCATCTTTACCTCAGCCAAGACCGGCTACCATATCAAACCACTGTTGGAGGCTGCCCTTAAAGTAGCCGATATGCGCTTCCTGCGCGTCCCTACAGCTCGTTTGAACGAGGTCGTACAAGAGGCTACGCGACGCCACGATCCTACCACCATGCGGCATAAGCCTTTAAAGATCTACTATGCTACCCAGGCTCGTGTCAATCCTCCAACCTTCATCTTCTTTGTCAATGATACAGAAGGGGTTCATTTCTCATATGAGCGGTATCTAGAGAACCGTCTGCGCGAAGCTTTTAGCTTTAGAGGAACTGCTATCCTGATCCAGTTCCGCCCACGCTCAAAAGATGAGACCCGAGGCAAGAAAGCAGACTAGCCATTCACCGCGGCCATCATATGAGGGTGCGCACAGGGCGGGGTGGGCCCCCACGGCCCATCATATGAGAGTGCGCACAGGGCAGAGTGGGTCACCCACGGCCCATCATATGAGAGTGCGCACAGGGCGGAGTGGGTCCCCGCGGTCATCATGAATGATGGGCCCTACGTTTATGAGCGATAAATCGCATATAAAGGTGCAATTTATTGCACGAGAAGGTAGGGCCCATCATTCATGATGGCCGCGGACCATTTCACCATTCATAAATGATGGGCTCCTTATCATTCATGCACCAAAATCGTTCAAAAGATGCAATTTATTGCACGAGAAGGTAGGGGCCATCATTCATGATGGCCGCGGACCCTTTCACCAATCCCCACATCTCCCACCCCCTATCGCTCATCCCACATTGCCCACCCCATAATGAAGTTGCGAACACCAACCATGATATGCCACATATTATCGCGATCCCCTTTTCACGCCCCCCTTTCTGGCTTTGCCATACGACCATCGAGCCATTCATTGCCTGTTTGCTGCCTGAGGGCTTGACAGCGGATGAGAAGGGCAAAATTCACAACTAGAGAAGACAGTGGAACGTATACATGGTGTATGCCAAAGCAGCAAGCAGCATAAACGTGCTATACTTGTATATCCAGGTATTAAGAGATAGTGCAAATGTCTGAAATAGGCTTTCTATTATAGTCAGAGATGGCGTCAGGGATTACACAGCGAAGCCAGGGCCTGGCTGGTTAGTTTCCGGGCTAATTGTATGAAGGTATGATAGTAGAAGTGGTGGGGTTTGTGCGTTCCCACGCAAACGCACCGCCTCTGGGCGTACCTGTCACCTCCCTTCTGTTGAATGGCAAGAGGGAGCCATAGTTGAGATCTTATAAAACGGACGTAGCAAACTCCTGCTTTGGTGAGGTAATATATGCATCTAAAACTTACAGCGGCAGACAAGACTGATGTGGGTAAGCAACGCGAACAGAATGAAGATAGCGTTTATAAAAGAGTCGAATCTTCTGACGATGGAGACCGAGGTCTCTTTATTGTAGCCGATGGTATGGGCGGTTACAAAGCAGGAGAGGTTGCCAGCAAACTGGCAGTAGAAAATATTAGCAAGGCACTGGATAGCTTTTTTAAGCCTTTACATGATCAACCAACAATTAAGTTGGATGTAGCCAGTATTACCAAAAAAGAGCCCCTGGACCCGAATGAAACGATAAAAATGGCGCCCCTGGCCGAAAGTTCTAAACAGAAGACAAAGAAGCTGGCCGAGAGCTCACTGGCCTCTGCAATTGAAAATCAATTTATTGCTGCAATTCAGCAGGCGAACAGAGCCATTGTGCGCCACGGCGAGCAGCAGTCGGCAGCGCGAGGTCTGGGCAGTACAGTCACGTCAGTGCTGGTCCAGAATGACCAGGCATATATAGCCAACGTTGGGGATAGTCGTACGTATCTATTACGGGGACAGAGCCTGGCCCCCCTGACCAGAGATCACTCACTGGTCGCAAGGCTGGTAGAATCCAAACAGATCGCGCCAGAGGATGTCTATACTCATCCACAGCGCAACCTGATCTACCGTTCGCTGGGTGCAGGTCATAAAAATATCGAGATTGATATCTTTCATGAGACCTTGCAGCCAGGGGACCGGCTGCTTCTCTGCTCTGATGGCCTATGGGAGATGGTGCGCCAGCAGGATCTGATTGCGACCCTCAGCGAAGCGGCCAGCCCACAGGATATTTGCAATAAACTGATTAATCAGGCGAATGAGAACGGTGGAGAAGATAACATCACAGCCATAGTGATCCACGTGAGCGCCTTATAGCGCCTTATAAGGCATACGATGGAACACCATGGGCATACTACATAGATACTGTAAGGGATATTTTGGGGATAATTTGGAGAAAATGGTTGTATGGCTCTCCCGGTAGGTACGATTCTTGACGGAAAATTTAAGATAGTGCAGATTTTAGGTGAAGGTGGCATGGGGACTGTCTACAAAGTAGAGCAGTTGGGCACACCGCCTGGCTCGTCACCTTACTATTATGCCGTCAAAGAGCTACTCATCAGTCCTAATACCAGTGAAGAAGATCGCAAATCTGCTATTGAACGCTTTAATAAAGAGATTGCTCTGTTACACGGGCTTAAGCATCCGCGCATTGCAGCTTTAATGTTTCCCTTTCAAGAGCGAGGCAACTCGTACTTTGCAATGGAGTTTGTGCCTGGCCGTAGCCTGGAAAAAATTCTTGAGCAGACAAACGCTCCGTTGCCCGAGGAGCAAGTCATTCGCTGGATGACGCAGGTCTGCGAGGCGTTAACGTATATTCATACGCGCAATCCTCCGATTATCTTGCGTGATCTCAAGCCTGGGAACGTCATGATCACGAACGACGACGAGGTACAACTGATCGATTTTGGCATTGCCCGACGCTTTGATCCGAACAAACGAACAAACACCGAGAACCTGGGCACGATCTCGTATGCCTCGCCGGAGCACCTGGGCTCAATCACGATGCCAGGTCAGCGCCGTTCGGCTCAGAACCCTGGTAAGTTAGTGCAGACGGATGCTCGCTCGGATATCTATTCGCTGGGCGCGACCATGTATCATCTCCTCACAAATTACGAGCCTGATCCTATTCAGACGCCAGCGGTCGGGAGCATCCTGGCCAAAAATCCTCGCTTGCGCACAGTCAAGATTGGGAATACAACCGTCTGTCCTGTAGAGCAAGTGATCATCAAGGCGATGCAGCAGGAACCGGCCCAGCGTTTTCAAAGTGCAGAAGCAATGCGCGTCGCCTTGCAGCAGTGTCTGCCAAATCAGCCTGCGGTCCTGCCCGGAACGACCGTCCAGATTCCTGCGATCTCGCCTAATTCCACCATCATTGTCTCCACAGCAGGTGCAAATGGGTCATCAACGCTGGGAGGGATCATCTGCCCCAAATGTGGTTTTGCCAATCGTCCAGGAGCAAAGTTTTGTAAGCGCGATGGTCAACCCTTAGTGGCAGGGGTTGCCGTACCACCACAGGCAAGAGCCCCTATCCAGGCGCGACCAGTGGGGTCAGGCAACTCTATTCAAGCGAGGCCAGTGCAGCATCCGCCAGCGGGGGCACCACCATCGCGTCCATCGCAACCGATTCGGGCGCGGCCAGTTCAATCCCCTGCGAACGGTCAGACGCGGCCTGCTCAGCCTATTCAAGCACGCCCGATCTCAAACGGAACGCCAGTGGATGTAAATGCAGCCTATCGTGCCGGGCTTCAGCATCTGAGCCAGAAGAATTATGCAGAAGCAATTAACCAGTTTAAGCTAGCGCATACGCATGGAGGTGGTTCCTACGATATTCTGTATAATCTTGGACGTGCCTATCGGCAGTCGGCTCAGTCGGTACGTGAGCAAGATCCACGACTTTTCAACGAACAGATGAGGCAAGCGACGGAATATTTTTCCGAAGCCCTGCGACTGAAAGCAGATGCTCTGGATGCCCAATTTCAACTGGGGCTCTGTTATCGTGATCTGAGCCTGCTTCCTCAGGCTGCGGAGGCCTTTAAAAAGGCTCAGGCCTTGAATCCAAAGGACACAGCCGTTTATTACCAGCAGGGACTGGTCGCGATAGAACAGGGGGCTTATCGTGAGGCGGAGGCGCTTTTAAAAGAGGGTCTGCGCATTCAGCCTGATCATGCTTTGATCCTGGTGGCTTTGGGACGTTTGTTTATAGAGACAAGGCAGATGCCAGTAGCGATCAATGCCCTGTTGAAGGCGACGCAGAGCGATCCGGCTCTGTGGGAGGCCTGGTTTGAACTGGCGCGAGCGCATATGCGTCAGAAAGAATGGAAGTACGCTCTGAGCGCATTGGAGCGAGCCCGTCAGATAAATAACAATGTTGCAGAGATCTACAGTGCCATGGCGAACTGTTATCTCAAATTAAATAGAAAAGTAGAAGCTCGACAGATGGTAAAGGAGTCATTGCAACGTGACCCCAAACATGCCGAGGCGCTTCGTATCCAAAAACAACTCTAAAGGAGTGCAGGAATGCTCTGTCCGTTATGTAATACACCTAATCGTGACAATGCCAAATTCTGTAAAGGTTGTGGGCGGCTGTTAGCCACTGAAGTAGTGGCGTCAGATCCTGCGGCAGAAACAGTAGCTCCCGAGCCGACTGCTCCCGAGTCAACTGCTGCTTCTGTACAACCAGTACTGGCTTCTAGTGGTGAGGCAGGCGTGCCCAGCGAGCCCGGGCATACTGTCGAGAGCACTGAACCAGTTGAACCTGTCGAGTCTGCGACGGTCAGCGAGGAAGAGGATCCCCGTTTTGCACCAACGCAGATTCTGACGCCAGCGCAGATGCATGAATTTCATGTGCGCAAGTGGCAGCATGAGCATGAAGCGGAGCAGAAGCAGGAGCTTGATATTGCCGACATGCCCACCATACTTGTTCCACCTGCTGAGAATCACGAGGATGCCAGTGAAGTAAGTGCTGTTCCTCCAGTTTTAGAGAGTGAGGAAGATGAGAGCTCGACAGCCCCGGAGCCCGTTGAGCAAGTTGAAAGCACTGAGCAACCTGAGTCTCATCCTGCAACAACCGAAGAGGAGGTCTCTGTGGCATCAGATAAAGAGTCCACACCTGTTGAAGAGCAAGCAACAGACTTTCCTATCCTGACCGTAGGCACAATCGTAGGAGATCGCTACAGCATCACCCAGGTTTTAAGTGACGCCCCCGAAGAGCATCTCTACGAAGTAACCGATCGCAAAGGGTATCTGCACTGTTGGAATTGTGGTTCAGAAGAGAATGCCGAAGGCGATGAATTCTGTAACGATTGTGGAGCCGAGCTACAAAACTATTCGTATATTATGCATGCCTATCCTCCAGCAGGCAGCCAGGATGAAGCGAGCGTGCTTCATGGAGGCGTCATCGTCAACACCCTGGTTGATCAGGGGCTGACGTACGTGATTGAGCAGCCGCAGGAGGTCCAATCCTCTTTTCCAACGGGAGTACGTTTACTGGCTGCCTGTGATTCAGATGCGGGCGATCTACGCCGCAGCGATCCCAATGAAGATAGCACTCTCGTCCTGCTCTCCGAGCGTGTGCATGAGTCTATCGCCACGCCAGCGGGAATTTTCCTTGTTGCGGATGGCATGGGTGGGCATGATAACGGGCAAGGGGCTAGCCGTCTGACCACAGCCGTTATCGCCGAGCGTGTCGTTCGTGAACTGCTGCTGCCACCGATCAGCGCTGAAAAAGCGGGAGAAGAGAGCAAGAAGCTGGATGAAGAAGAGCTCTTAGCGCTGGTCCATGGAGCAGTTGAAGACGCAAACGCAGCTCTTTGTCAGCTCAACCAGCGTGAGAAGAGCGATATGGGCTCGACCCTGACAGGCTTTCTGCTTGTGGGCGATCATGCATATATCTTCAACGTTGGCGATAGTCGTACGTATATGCTACGAGATCACAAGTTATATCAATTGACAAACGATCATTCACTGGTTGGTCAGCTGGTGGCCGGTGGCTTAATCACCCCTGACGATGTGTATACCCACCCACAGCGTAGCCAGATCTATCGCAGTATTGGCGATAAATTAAATGTGCAAATTGATATATTCAAGCAGCAAGTGCACCCGGGTGATATACTTTTGAGTTGTTCGGATGGGTTATGGGAGATGGTGCGCGATCCGCAAATTACTGAGATTCTCAATAATGCACAAGACCCACAAACGGCGAGTGCACAGTTAATCGAAGCCGCCAATACGAATGGTGGAGAAGATAACGTAAGCGCCGTAGTCGTTTTTGTGCGCTGATATGATATACTATGGCAGCCGAATGCGAAAGGAGCCGATGTAATATGCCTGGAGAGGTAACACTGGCACAACAACTAGGAAAAGATTTTATGCCAGTTACTGGTGGAAGCCAGCTTGCATATGTATTATTAGAAGCCAAGCCAACAGAGATTATGGCACAGGTCCGCATGCCTTTGAATTTTGCTCTCGTAATTGACCATTCTGGTTCAATGAAGGGAGCCAAGCTAAGAAATGTGCGCGAGGCAGTAAAGATGGTCATCGACCGTCTTGAGCCGACCGACTACATCTCGGTTGTCATTTTCGACGATTCGGCGCAGGTGATCATTCCTTCGATGCCTGCGAATGACAAGCCTGGTATGAAAGCGGCCATTGACCGTATTCAGGATGCGGGCGGGACCACGATGTCATTGGGAATGACCCATGGTCTGGGTGAACTGAGACGCTGGAATATCCCCAATGCAGTGAATCGTATGATCCTGTTGACCGATGGTGTCACCTATGGCGACACTGATCGTTGCCGTCAACTCGCGCGAGATGCAGCGGCTGCTGGTGTCTCCATCTATCCACTGGGGATTGGTTCAGACTGGGATGAGAGCTTATTAGACGATATTGGACAATTAAGCGGTGGTATGCCAGCTGAGTTTATCAAATCGCCAGCCGATGCAATGACCATCTTTGAGCAGCAGATCCAGAGTGCTGTCGCCGTGGCTGTTCGGAATGCCACCCTCACCCTCCGGCTGCCCGCGGGTGTGACTCCTCGCAAAGCGGTGAAGGTTCTTCCGATCATTCGTGATGTTGATGCATCGGCGCTTTCGGACCGTCAGGTTGTGATCCCATTGGGAGACCTGGAGAAGGACACAGCGCAGTCAGTTCTCGTAGAATTGATGATTGATCCCCGTCCCGCAGGACTTTTCCGTATTGCACAGGCCGAATTAACCTATGATGTTCCGATGGTTGGCCTGGTCAACGAGAAACTGCGTGAGGATATCAAAGTGACCTTTAGCTCTGACCAGAATCAGACCTCACAGGTCAACGCGCTTGTGATGAACTTCGCCGAGAAATCCAACGCGCAGCGCCTGGTCACGCGTATTCTGGATGAGTACAAGCGTACAGGTAAAGCTACCACGAAACTGGCGCCAAATGTCACGCGTGTGCTTGATCCAGAGACCATCTCAGCTATTGAGCAGATCAACCAGGGTCAGCAGATCTCGCAGGAGCAGGTCAAATCTATTGGAAACAAGACGCGTAAATTGACCCAGCGTCTGGACGATCTGCTTCCATAAGTGGTTTTATGGGCTTGCAACCGCCTTAAAAGCAGGCGGTTGATTATCATCTTTCTATAGAATAGTGAAGGCTAAGAAAGCCAGCAATAGGACTTATCAGAAAAGATAGCGCAAGAGCGTTTGAAAAAGTCCAGATATGCTTACAAAGTAAAAAATAAAGGCAGAGGAAGGATAGATTTATGTCAGTACGATGTTCTTTAGGTCATGAGAATCCAGACGGATCAGCCTTTTGTGATGAATGTGGCGAGCCCCTGACCGCAGCCGAGCCAGCAGCAGTAGCTCCTGCTCAGCCAGCAGCAGCGGCGGCCCCAGTTGCCGGGAATGGAACACAGACCTGCCCCTCATGTGGAGCAGTCAATCCTGCGGGAGAGGCCTTCTGTTCCAATTGTGGTGTGAGCTTATTGGGAGCACCGGCCCCCGTCGCAGTAGCACCGGCACCGGCTCCAGTGCAGCCAGCGGCCCCAGCAGCGGCTCCAGCCTCCTTGCAGGCACGTCTCATCGTCGAGGCTGACAATCAGGAGTTCGATCTGGCAGGAAAAGACAATATTGTGATTGGTCGTGAAGACCCGGTCAGCAATATCTATCCTGATGTTGACCTCACTCCTCATGGAGGAGACGAAGGTGGTGTTTCGCGCATTCATGCGCGTATCTTTGTACAGAACGATCAGTACTTTCTGGAAGACGAAAACAGCACCAACTTTACGTTTGTCAACCGTCAACGTCTGGCAGCCAAGACGCCAACGTTGCTCAGCGATAACGACGAAGTACGCTTTGGGCGTGTGCTTCTCCGTTTTAAACGCCCGTAACTGAAGCGATCCTGTGGCCTCTTGTCGCCGCTTTTGTAGTGGTCAACATCGCTCTGGTGAAACAGACGAGATCAGCTCCAGTGAGTGAACTGGACCTGTTCAGCGACACCAGAGCAGCTTATGAGCATGATCTGAGGCATCAAAAAAAGCGAGAGTAAAGATAGAAGACAAGAGGCCCGGCTATTCCAGACGAGAGCGCTACAACGGGTAGAGATAAAAGTGTGGCCCCAGGCCTGATAGTGGATTGAGATTTGACAGTCTGTGCAGGACTCGTTATAATCTACGGGATATCTTTAGTGGAGGCTAAGAAAGGCTCTTATGAAACGTACCTGGCAACCAAAGCGCATTCCGCGCAAACGCGAACACGGTTTTATGAAACGTATGGCTACCCGTAATGGACGGCGCGTGCTCAAAGCTCGCCGCGAAAAAGGGCGCTGGAGTTTAACGGTCTAGACTTTGTGCTAGCCGTGACAAAAGTATGGCACTTCAACGTGCGTTACGCTTACGTAAAAACAGTGATTTTCAGCGAGTAAGGCAGCAGGGACGCAATACAGCATCTCGGCTGCTTATCCTCGCGTACGCACCAAATTCATCGTCAACAACGCGTCTAGGATTTGTAGTGAGCAAGCGAATCTCAAAACAGGCTGTGACGCGAAATTATATAAAGAGATTACTCTCTGAGGCAATTCGGCCTCTGTTGGGAGAGATTCCAGCGGGGTGGGATCTGGTCTTTAGTGCGAAAAATCCAGTAGTGCATGTCAACTTAACCGTCCTCATGCAGGATGTAGCATTTCTGTTGCGTCGAGCTCGGCTACTTGAAGCAGCTACACCGGTAGCACCGGAACGGACTGAGTAGTTTGCCTGAGGCAAAGCAAGGATTTTTTAAGTGAAGTATATTGCACTCGGCTTAATCCGTTTATATCAACGCACGCTGTCGGTTGTCCTGCCTTCATCGTGTCGATTTACACCCTCGTGTTCACACTATGGATATGAGGCAATTCAACGTTTTGGCTTTTTCCGTGGCGGGTGGCTGACTGCAAAGCGCATTGGACGCTGTCACCCCTTCTATCACGGAGACCTCTATGACCCGGTGCCCCAACAATGGGGAAGCTAGGTCAAGGAAGGCAGGAATGCTCTTGTGGGTGAGATAGGTTATTTATTCAATCTAATCTTTACATTCCCCATTTTCAACGGCCTTGTGTTGCTATTCCATCTCTTTGGCGACTTCGGGCTCTCGATTGTGGTTTTGACATTGATCATTAAGCTGATCCTCTTCCCTCTGACGATTCAGCAGCTTAAATCAATGAAAGCTAATCAGGCCATTCAGCCGAAGATGCAGGAGATCAAGAAGAAATACGCCAATGATCAGCAGGCACAGATGCTGGCGATGCAGACGCTCTACAAAGAGGCAGGCATCAACCCCGCAGCTGGTTGTTTACCATTGCTGATTCAGATGCCTGTTCTGTATGGTCTGTACTTTGCCTTTAACCAGATTGTGCGAGCGACTGATCATAGCAGTAAAGGCGTGCACGCGCTCAACGATGTTCTTTATCCATTTGTTCCTCATTTCACCACGTTCCCCAATATTGACCTGGACTGGTTTTCCTGGCTTGCGCCAATCATGAACCCTCTCCTGCACCAACATTGGGCGTGGGCGATCTCGCTGGGAAGTCCCGATCCAACCCATATCCTGCCAGTTATTGCTGGTCTGGCAACGTTTATCCAGTTGCGCATGTCGCAGCCAAAGCAGACGGCTCCAGCACCTGCGAATGCTGCCAGTGATCCAACTGCTCAGACGATGAAGACGATGCAGTTTATTATGCCGCTCTTCACTGTCTTCATTGGTTGGACGTTCCCTGCTGGCCTGGCGCTGTACTGGACGGTCTCTTCGATCTTCCAGGCATCACAACAGTACTTTGTGACTGGATGGGGCTCGCTGCTGGTGACGCCTAAAGTGAAGCCTGAGCAAAAGACAAGCTCGAAGGTTGTTGAAAGCACTGCCGTTGTCAAGAATGATGTTCGTACTGCTCAAGTGGTTGAGGACGAGGATGAGGACGAAGGTCCGATCGCAAAGAATCTGCGCCCAACTCCACTGCCATCCACCAATGGGAATGGACAGTCATCGTATAACCGTCGCCCAAGAGGCGGTAGTGCTTCGGCTCGCCGTCGTAGTGGCCGGCGCTAGGCATTATTGAGCTCCATTTGACTGGTCTGCTTTCTTCATGTAAAGAGGGCAGACCAGTTTAACGATAGTTTGCACAGGGAGGCTAGGAAATAGTGGATAGCATAGAGGCTAATGGCAAAAGTGTTGAAGAGGCCATCATACAGGCCCTCGGACGCCTGGGAAAACGCCGCGAGGATGTGGATGTAACAGTGTTACAAGAGCCCGCACGCGGAACTTTTGGCCTGGGTAGTAAAGATGCTCGTGTCCGCGTGACGGTTCGCCCCACTATCAAGGGTGCTGTCATTACGCCCGAAATGGCAGATGCTCTCCTTGGCCTGGGTGACCTGGAAGTGCCCATCCCTGAAGAAGAAGTGGTGTATGAGGAGGAAGAGGATGAGGAAGGCGAGTATGAGGATGAGGAAGAGTACGAGGATGAAGAGGAGCTAGAGGACGACGAATTGGAAGATGAAGAGGAGGAGTTGGAGGACGAAGAGCCCCTCCCATTTATCTCATCCAATGCCCCGATTTTGCAGACGTTACTGACACAGGCTGAGACGGAACAGGAGCCAGCTGAATTACAGGATGTAGAGCAGCCATCCCGCGAAGATGTAGAGATTACGGTGGATGTCTTGCAGCATATTTTACGCTACATGAAGATTCATGCAGCAGTCCATGTCCGCTCTACCAATCCATTGACGCTGAATATTCAGGGGATTAATGAGAACCTGGGTCTGCTGATTGGTCGACGTGGCGAGACGCTCTCTGCACTTCAGTTGCTGGTCAGCTTAATTGTCAGTCATCGTACCAAGCATCGTATGCGGATTATTGTGGATGCTGAGAATTATCGTGAGCGTCGTGAAGAGAATCTGCGTTCGCTGGCTTTACGGGTTGCGCAGCAGGTTCGCAATTATCGCCGTTCGATAGCTCTGGAGGCGATGCCACCTTACGAACGACGTATTGTACACATTGCCTTATCTGATAGCAAGGACATTAGTACAGAGAGTATCGGTGAGGGCGAGGAGAGACGGGTTGTGATCTCCCTCAAACGCGCGAATCGTTCATAGTTTGAGCCATAGTTTTACTATAAGTCGGGCGGCGGGTCTCCCGCCGCCTTTTGTTATCTGCTAAAGGTTGTTTTTGTGTATGTCCAATTCACCTACATTTCTGGCTTTAGGCCATGTAACCCGTGATATTCAGTTGGATGGCTCATTTACTCTGGGTGGAACGGTTGCTTTCGCAGCGCTAACTGCCTCGCGTCTGGGGCTGGAGGCTGGAATTGTCACGTGTGCGGATGCGGAGCTCACTACCCAATTACCCTCATTGTTGCCAGGGATTCAGCTTACAGTTCAGCCTTCTATCCAGTCAACAACCTTTGCTAATCGTTATCAAGAAGGGTTTCGGACACAATATCTGTATAGCCGTGCAGATTCGCTCGAACTATCCTCTGTTCCGCCAGCCTGGTTGGAGGCAGAGATTGTCTTATTAGGGCCGCTGGCGCAGGAGCTTGATGTTGACTTTGTGAAGCATATACCACGACGACCAGGTCAATTATTGGCGGCAACCCCTCAAGGCTGGCTCAGACGTTGGGAGTCTGATGGACGCGTCTGGCCGACCCCCTGGCAAGATGCTGAGCAGATATTGCCTCTGCTCGATGTTCTCATCCTCAGTCATGACGACCTCCTGCCCTTTGCAGACGGAGATCGTACGGAGGCCGATGCACTTCTCGCTCGCTGGAGCCAATTCATACCATTACTGGTGGCAACTGATGGCCGTTATGGTGCAACGCTCTATCAAGCGGGTCAGCCCCAGAAATTTGCAGCCTATCCAGTACAAGAGATTGATCCCACTGGAGCAGGGGATGTGTTTGCAGCGGCTTTTCTGACGCACCTCTTCTGGCATCAAGATCCGGCTCAGGCCGTCAACTTCGCGAACTGCGCTGCTGCCTGTTCCATCGAGCAGCCTGGTATGCTGGGCATCCCCACGCTGGCGCAAGTTCTGGCGCGCATGCAGTCATGAACCCCCTGTAACCTATCGAGGAAAGCGCATGCTTCTTCCAGTAGCTTCTCTGCTTGAGAAGAATAGCCTCAGATAAACTTTGCCTGTTTGCTTCTAAAAAATCGTAATAGGAGAGAGGTGCATACTTTCTCTTATCCACATAGCTCTAATCAGGAATAGTCCCATGAAAGACATTAGTACTAGTCTAAAAACAAATGTGCAGCAATCGTTACAAAAATAACCTTTTTTATCTATACTTAATAATAGGATTCCCAATCTTCTATCTGTTATAGCAATCTTTTCTTATAAAAAAGGACTATAACTTTTGTTTCAGGGAGGATACTATTTAATGACTAGGTTTCCTATTGTCCAGCGCTATGTTCATATGGGCATAGCCAGTCTTGCACTGGCTGGGGCCCTGGTCGGTGGGCTCTCATTCCAGGGAAGCACCGTGAAGGCAGCTGGAAGCAATCCAATTACGTATGGCAAAGTTGCGGTTCTGGGGTCAACTCAGATTACGACCAGCTTAACTGGAAGTACTGCGGGTGAGCAGGCACAGGTAGAGCATGGAGAAGGTAGCCCCAAACTAGCCAACGCTTCTGGCAGCAACCCCGGCCTTCCACCCCCTCCTACCAATGCACCAGATCCCAAAGGAATTGCGACGACCAGCACGAATCCAAAAGCCACTGGCTTTAACGGAATCTCACAGTACGATCAGCGTACCGCTGGCACTGGCAAGTATGCTAACACCCAGTTTAGCCTGGAGCCCCCGGATCAGGGGCTCTGTGCAGGCAATGGCTATGTGGTCGAAGGCGTCAATAATGCTATCGCTGTTTACAGCAAAGATGGCAAATTAATCTCTGGCGTTGAGGCACTCAGCCAGTTTTATGGTCTGTTGCCTGAGATTGATCGCACAACCCTGACCTATGGCCAATTTATCAGTGATCCCAAATGTATCTACGATACGCAGTCGAATCGCTGGTTCTTTACCGAACTAGAGTATGATACTGATCCTACCAATGGAGCGCCTGCCGGTCCTTCCCATGTCTTGATTGCTGTAACTCAGACCAGCGATCCAACAAAGGCCTGGACTGTCTTCAGCGTTGATACTACCGATGATGGTAGCAATGGCACACCTAATCATGCAGGTTGCCCATGTTTCGGAGATCAGCCCTTAATTGGTACTGATAGCCATGGTTTTTATATCACCACCAACGAATTTACTAATGACAGTGTTGGTGCCTTCCATGGTGCCCAGGTCTATGCGCTCTCAAAGTGGAAGCTGGTAGCTGCTGCCAATCATACCAGTAGTTCAGTTGTTGTAGCAGCCATTGATGCCTCTCAGGCCCTGGCTCCTTATGGTGGCCTGTCTTATTCCTTGCAGCCAGCGACCAGCCCTGCCTTTGCCTTCAACGGCGAGGATCTGGCTAACCAGTTCCGCCTGCATGGTGTTGAGTACTTCTTGAGTGCATTGCAGTTTGGTGCTCCTCCTTATCAGACATTGGATAACCGTATTGCGGTCTGGGGCCTGACCAATACTGCTGCATTGGATAGCAATTCGGCCACTCCTGATCTGAGCCTGCATTTGAAGGTTATTGGTTCTGAGACCTATGGCCAGCCCAATCCTGCAACGCAGAAAGAGGGTGGTCCTACTCCTCTGCGCAATGCTCTGGCGGCGGCTTATCCAACGGTTGCTTATCCATTGGAGACGCTGAACACCAATGATGACCGTATGAATCAGGTGGTATTTGTTCAGAATCATCTCTGGGGTGCGGTAAATACTATCCTCGGCGATGGAACTCGTACAGGTATTGCTTACTTTAGCGTTCGCCCATCCTGGACACGTTCGGGAGAGCTTGATGCTCACCTGGATACCCAGGGATATGTAGCTGTCGATGGTAATAATGTGTTCTTCCCCTCTATTGGCTTGAATGCCTCTGGGAAGGGCGTCATCGTCTTTACGCTGGTGGGACCAGATTACTATCCAAGCTCAGCCTATATCAACATCGGTGAAGATGGTGTCTCTGGTAACGTTCATATCACTGGAGCTGGTACCGGATCTGATGATGGCTTTACTGGTTATTATCCTTATGCCACTGATGGCGTTGCTCGCTGGGGTGACTACTCAGCCGCTGTTGCAACTCCTGATGGAAGCATCTGGACTGCTAGCGAGTACATTCCTTCGGGCCCTCGTACCACCCTGGCTAACTGGGGAACTTATATCACCAACATTCGCGTTGGCTATGACGACTAACGAATAGTGTGAGCCCAAAAGGAAGCGGTCTCGTCCCTGAACTGTGGGATGAGATTGTGAAAGGAGCGAGCATTTCTCTACCAGAAGTGGAGAAATGCTCGCTTTTTGTCTTGTGAGAAAAGTGGTTCCTGTCGGCGATCTCTTTCTCAATGAGCTCTAATAGATAGTTGAAGCTCGTCTCTTACTACTTTATTCCTGCTTCTACTGATAGATCGGGGCCCCTTCAGTCGATCCGGTCTGGCCACCATCGACGACGATTTCAGTTGCTTGAACATAGGAGGCATCATCGGAGGCGAGGAACAACACAGTCTTTGCAATCTCTTCTGGCAATCCAAAACGTTCCAGTAGAACTTGTTGAGAATACTTTTTTTCGAGTTCAGCGTATGCTTCATCCGTAGGAGCCGCTTTCTCCCAGATCGGCGTCTCAGTGCCCCCGGGCATCACAATATTCACTCTGATTTTTCTTGGCGAGAGTTCAGCAGCTAACACCCGAGTAATGGAGCGTAAGCCAGCTTTGCTCGCAGCATAAGCGGAGCTTCCAGGCGAACCGGATATGCTTCTGATTGAGCCGTTGAATATGATCGACGCACCGTCGCTCAGGTAAGGGAGGCAACTCTGAACAGTGAAAAAGGCCCCGGTCAGATTTGTGTGCAGGATCTTTTCAAAGTCTGCCAGTGTGGTTTTCCCAATGGGGGTATTCCCACTGATGCCCGCGTTAACAAAGAGAATGTCGAGATGGCCTATCTTCTTAAGAGTTGGAACTAAGGCTGCCTCCATCGCCTCAATGTCAGAGGTATCGGCCTGGACACCGATGACGTTTGAGCCCAGTTCTTGTGTGGCAGAGACAAGCTTCTGCTGATCCCTGCCAGTGATCACCACCTGAGCCCCTTCGGCAACGAACACGCGTGCAGTAGCCAGGCCAATGCCGCTGCTTCCTCCAGTAATCAGAGCTGTTTTGTGTTCTAATCTCATCTCAGTCTCCTTGAGTCTGTGGCGATTACCGTCCTGGAGCACGCTTCTGGATCTCCTGGATCAGCCAACCATTGCCATCTGGATCGCTAAAGGTCATAAAACTGTTATAATCGGCCCGATCAGGAGCGATTCCTGGTGTCTGTCCCTTTGAGCTA
This sequence comes from Tengunoibacter tsumagoiensis, assembly GCF_003967535.1. Taxonomy (GTDB): domain Bacteria; phylum Chloroflexota; class Ktedonobacteria; order Ktedonobacterales; family Ktedonobacteraceae; genus Tengunoibacter; species Tengunoibacter tsumagoiensis. The sequence goes on from NZ_BIFR01000001.1 coordinate 1,142,183, forward strand.
AAGTGGAAGGGTTCACTTACATTTACTCCACGAGCAACGAGTTCAGCTCGTGTATCCTCAATGTTGGATGTCACCAGGTATAATCCCTGGTATGTCCCTGGAGTTGTTTTAGTAATCCCAGTACCGATCTGGATTGAGCATTTCGATCCTGGTGGTGTCAATTGGACAATGCGATAGTTCGCTGCGCCAGGATATCTAAATCCGAGAGCTTTTTCATAGGTTGTAGAACTATAGTCGATATCTACTCTGAAACCCATGGTCTTTTCATAGAACTCCTTTGCACGATCCACGTCTGAGACAGGGATAACAACGGCTTCGAACGTAAGATTCATTACTGAGCCCCCTTTGAGTGTGCTACAGATTATCTCTTTCGCTCTCACTGACTGAGTGCATTGTATGATGAGACGCAAGCTCAACGCTGACCACCTGTGTTCGGTTGGTCTGGCTCTTTAGCTTACATATTGTAAAAAAAGGTATACTTCAGGTTATAATTATTGATAGGCTACTCATAGCGAATTTGCGCGGAGGATAGGATACGCATGGACAATCTCTCAGTATTGTTTCAGGAAAGAGGACTGGCTCGTGTCAGTCAGAGTCTGCAAGGTGTGGCTTTACCATCGATTCGTTTGAAGGCACAAAGGAGTGATGATGCGCATTATTTTCTGTGCTGATTATTGGAATCCCCTCTCTGTTGACAATGCCTATGAAACTGAGGTCAACGTTGTCGAGGGATTACATCTCAACTATTCGCTGATCAATATCGAAGCATTGGTTGAGCAAAAGAATGCGCTGCGTGCGGTACGTAAGGTAGAGCCAGCGAGCACCGAAGAGCTAGCGATCTATCGTGGATGGATGCTCAAACCTCAGATATACGAGCAGCTCTCTGCAGCTTTAGCTGAGAGGGGACTCTTGCTGATCAATACGCCCGCAGCATATCTGCATTGCCATTATTTGCCACAGTCCTATCCTCTGCTCGAGGGCTTTACGCCCCGATCAACCTGGATCAGGACAGGATTTGATGTTTCCATCGATGAGGTGATGAAAGCCCTCCATGTGTTTGGAGATAAGCCGGTGATCGTCAAGGATTTTGTCAAATCGAGGAAACATGAATGGAACGAAGCGTGTTACATCCCTTGCGCATCTGATAGACACGCTGTTGAACGAGTGGTGAGACGCTTCTTACAACTCCAGGGAGAGGACCTGAATGAAGGCCTTATCTTCCGTGAATTTATCGAGTTTGAGCCATTGGCCTATCATTCGAAGAGTGGTATGCCTCTGATTAAGGAGTTTCGGCTCTTTGTTCTTGATGGCCGGATCATCTGCTCGACACCATATTGGGAAGAGGGTGATTATGGCGATGACAAGGATGGTTTCCCTCCCATTGATACCTTTGGTCATATAGTGCAAAACATTCAGAGCAGATTTTTCACGATGGATGTTGCAAGGAAAAGAGATGGGACATGGAATATTGTTGAACTGGGCGATGGTCAGGTCGCAGGGCTACCTGTAAGAGCTGATATGCAAGCGTTTTATCAGGCGTTCACCGGTCTTTGAGGAAAGTTGAACTTATTAAAACCTTAGGAGTAATGTTCCCATGGAAGTTTTTGAAAGTATTGTAGGCGACGAATTGCTTGCAGAGTTCCCGAAAAAAGGGCCGCGTTTCTTAACAGGATACGCAGGGCATTTTGTAGGATTACCAGAAACGCTTTCGGTTGTCAGTGTGCTATGGCCTCGAATCATCGAGATTGATGGTTTAGTCTTCTTAGATTATCAGTTCCAATATACAGAGACAAGATTCAAAGTTGAACCAAAGTATTCCCACTTGAGCGTTGAGGAAAAACAACACATAGAAAGGCTTATGAATGCCTGCTCATTGGGTCAAATGTTTTATGGGGAGAGTATAGAGGTACTAGATGACGTAACACTTTTCAAAGCCTATGAGGAGACCCTGAAATTCTTCTGGTCCTTACGTTTGCAATCGCTCTTTCCAACAAAAAAGTTTTATATAGAGACAGGAAACAACATTGCTGGTGAGGAAGGGATGGTAATTACTTTTTACCAGACAAGTTATGAATAATCAATCATGAATGAATCGAAATAGTAGTTTATTAATAATTAAGGATCAGCCGAAACGCTACGGTTTTGATTAAGCCTTCCTGGAAGGAGTATTTATGAGCTATAAGCCGACGTTCTGGGCTCATGAAAGTTTTGCCGCCTCTTTTATGAGTCGTGCTATATGTATTGATAAATCGTTTCCTGCTACGTTTGCATTTAGATATGACGATATTCGCCCCTTACTAAATGAACTTATATGTAGAAGTTATGCCATAATATCAATTGTTTTTTATGTAATAGAAGAAACAGGCAAACCTTTTGAAGTTGATAGACATACAATCGGTGTTATAGGCTATGAAAGCTTTAATGAGTGGGGTAAATATGTTGAAAAAACATATAATGACACCATGAGGTTTATTCAAGGAAATGAGGGTGTATATAAAGATAGTTATTATAGCGTGTATCCAATTGATGAAGTTGAGGCCCAAATACGACATTTTGTCCCTCCCATTTTTACTGACAACCTTTACCTGGAAGGATTTTCGTTAAATGATAGAGGCTTTTCCGAAGTCGGGTGGCTCTATAAGGATATTTTTGAGGTTTTATCAATCTACCAACAGGAAAAATATAAGGTTTTAGGTGGGGATGTTTATAGATATAGTAATAGAGATATTTTTCATACGTATGATAGTTGGTCCACAGATTCTTTTAAAAATGATCTTTTTGAGAAAGGATACAGTTATACATTCAGCTATATAGAAAATTATTATAAGTTGCATGGTGATTCATATATTTATACTCTAACTGTCAGAAGATAGCGCATGTTAAGGGATATAAGATTTTTTAGAAATACTGTTTGTTTCATTAAGCAGAAGTCGTATCTATGTACATGAAATCGAAATTAACCTTTTATTTCATAGCGAATTTACGCGGAGGATACACATGGACAATCTCTCAACATTGTTTCAGGAAAGAGGACTGGCTCGTGTCAGTCAGAATCTGCAATGTGTGGCTTTACCCTCGATTCGTTTGAAGGCACAAAGGAGTGATGATGCGGTGATCCCATGTGGGGCAACAAAGTTTGGAGGGGGCCCAGATCTTGCTGCCGGGCAAGAGTGGCCTGAACGACAAGGGAAGCCACTCCCATTTCTCGCCCAACTGGATCTGGCAGCTCTCATCCCGTATGATATGCATCATGTCTTACCCAGGACCGGAAGACTCTCTTTTTTCTTCGATGTTGATGCCTACTATGATGGTGATGGAGAGCCTCGTAGCTCTACCTGGAAAGTCTGTTATGACACAACGCCTCTTTCATTGGTCACACGGCACGCCATTCCCACGACGGTTTCAAAGAGACGTCGATACGATGCGTGTACTATTACCCCTTCTTTCGAATGGACCCTTCCTGGTTATGAGCCCTATAGTCCTACCAGGCTCCAACGACTCAATATCTCCCATGATCTTCCTCCGGATGAGGAGAAAGCGTATTATACGCTCCAAAATGATCTGGCAGGACTGGGAAACAGTCCCTATCACATCGCCATTCACCGTTGCCTTGGGAACCCCGATGAACTACAACATGATCCGTTTCCTGATCTCGGAGGCACCCCCTCTGATTGGGTGCTGTTACTTCAGATGGACTCGGATGGAGAACCAGAGACACAGTGGGCAGATACAGGGCGCCTATATTTTTGGTGTCAGAAAAGTGATCTGGCAGCAGGAGACCTGAGTCAGGTACAGATGATTTTAGACTGCTAACTCCCCACTCAACTCATGGGGCTCTCCCACGAGTTGAATGGGGGAGAAACATAACTTTCCTTAGGTCATGGAGTGATATCATGAGCGATCGAGAAATGTTACAGACCATCATCCAAAAAGTAGGACAAAAAATTCCCACGGTCGAATGGAATAAGCAGGGCGAGATTATCTCGTTCAGATGCGATTACGGTTCTTTGGGGCAGATTCCCAGGGAAATAGGATACCTTCGATCCTTGCAATTACTCTCCTTTTCGGGGCAGAAGCTGCAAGAAGTTCCTTCCTGGATCGGAGGCTTATCTCAGTTGCAAATACTGAACCTTTCACAAAATGAGCTTTGTTCACTCCCAAAGGCATTCAATCTCCTGGAACAGTTACAAGACGTCTATTTACAGAAAAACCACTTTGAAGAATTTCCAGAAGTCTTATGTACGCTCCCTCGCCTGGAAAACATCGATATCGGCAATAATCATTTGCGGTCTCTTCCTCCTTCTCTTCGTCTCCTCAAAGAACTGGTCACCTTCTATATTAACAACAATCCCTTGCACAGGCTCCCACCAGAAATTGGGTCGTTACGGAAACTGACGAGCTTCAATAGTATGAAAACTTCCCTGGAAGTCCTCCCGCCAGAGATCGGTGCCCTTGCTTTCCTCGATGAAATAAATCTCGCACATAATGCACTTTCGAGCCTTCCTCCTGAATTTTGGAAGCTGACTCGCCTCGCCAGCCTTTCATTGAGTTTTAATCGACTCCTGGAAGTGCCAGCAGAGATTGGGAATCTTCAAGCCCTCGAAGTCCTGAGTCTGGAAGGGAATCAGCTCCAGAGCCTTCCAGCAGAGATCGGCTCCCTTCAAAAGTTAGAAGTCCTCTATCTTGCGGACAATAAGCTTCGTTCGTTGCCCAGGGAGATTGGCAACTTGCCCATTCTCAGCGAGCTCGACCTTGAGAACAATGAACTTGAGGAGTTTCCCCTGGAGATCGGCAAACTGGTTGAGCTCGAAGTTTTCATTCTCGATGGGAATCCATTGAAAGATCCCCCTCCATCCATTGTCCGGAAAAGATGGCCAACGAATATACGCTATCTCCAGGAAAAGTACCAGCGGAGCCTGAAGGAACGATCATAGGTGTTAGAGAGGAGTAACCCGGAACTGGAATGCTCTGGGATGGAGCGTGAGCACATTGTGATTGGGGGCAAAATCTGCTATAGTGAGAAGCGTAGAAATTGCTTTTCCTCTCTTGCCAACATGGCCCAGTCATAGGGATGGGAGGCAACTATCCTTTGAAGCGAAACTGGAGTATTTTGGCATGACAACACCCACAGCTCACTTAAAACGCACCCCTCTGTACGAGCAGCATCGCGCCTTAGGGGCCCGTCTCGTTGAGTTTGGCGGCTGGGAGATGCCCGTCCAATACAGCAGTATTTTAGATGAACATCAGGCGGTGCGTACACATGCTGGCCTGTTTGATGTCAGTCATATGGGCGAATTCAAAGTCGAAGGGGCTGAAGCACTGGCCTTCCTACAGTATCTTGTCCCCAACGACGTCTCGCGGCTCGCCCTTCAACAGGCGCTCTATACACAGCTCTGCCTGCCCTCTGGCAACGTCATTGATGATCTATTGATCTACTTTATTGCGGAGCAGCATTATTTACTGGTTGTGAATGCAGGCAATATCGACAAAGATCTTGCATGGGTCCAGGAACAGGCTCAGAAGTTTCCTTCAGTTACGGTCAGCAATCAGTCTGAGACCACAGCACTCTTAGCGCTTCAGGGACCGGCTGCATTGGAGATTCTTCAGCCATTGACCGACATAGATCTCAAGGGGATTCGGTATTATCATTCGGCCCCTGGTCTGGTGGATGGCCTTCATTGTCTTATCTCACGCACTGGTTACACTGGAGAAGATGGCTTTGAGCTGTACTGTTCAGCCGCAGATGTTGTCCAGCTCTGGAATGATCTGCTTGTAGCAGGCAAACCCCTTGGACTACAGCCAGCGGGCCTCGGCGCTCGTGATACGCTTCGCCTTGAAGCGGGCTATTGTCTGTATGGACATGAATTAGATGAGCAGACCAATCCTTTAGAAGCACGCCTGAGTTGGACCACAAAATTCAACAAGGGCGATTTTATTGGACGCGATACTCTGCTAACCGTAAAAGAGCAAGGTCCGAATCGGCTCTTGGTTGGTGTTGAACTACTGGAGCGCGGGGTCCCACGCAGTGGCTATGCCCTGTATGCCGGCGATGCACTCGTTGGGAGCCTGACCAGCGGCGCACCTGGACCGAGCGTGCAGAAGAATATTGGCATGGGATATGTTGAGACTTCGTATGCCATCGTTGGCCAGCCGATTCAGGTAGAGATTCGAGGCAAGCGCCTGGCGGCCCAGATTGTTGCGCTGCCTTTTTATAAGCGCTCGTAAAAAAGAAGGGAGACTACAATGGCTAGTCTAAATCATCCTGGTAATTTAAAGTATAGCAAGACTGATGAATGGGTGCGCGTAGAGGGCGACCTGGCATATATTGGCATCACCGATTATGCGCAGGACCAGTTGGGCGATATCGTCTATATTGAGCTCCCCTGGGAACCAGGTCAGGATCTGGCCCATGAAGATAAGTTTGGCGATATTGAGTCCGTTAAGGCCACCTCAGAACTGCTCTCGCCATTGAGTGGGGCCGTTATTAAAGCCAATGAAGAGCTCAAAGAACATCCTGAATTGATCAATGATTATCCCTATGACCAGGGCTGGATGTTGCAGGTAAAACTGGCGAATCCATCTGAACTGGATGATCTGCTGGACGTAGAGCAATACCTGAACTATATTCAGGGACGTTAAGATAACGCTGATCTTCCGTGAATGCTAAGTGTGCCCATTGAACGTTCCCTTCCAGAAGGCCTGATGGTTGGTATTTCGCAGAGAGTTGAAGTGGTTTGAAGGCGAACCGCTTCAACTCTCTCTGCGGACACATGAGAGCCCGGAGGGAATTATGAATACGCACGAGGCTACACTCTTGATTATCTAACGCAGGGACGCGCTATAATGGTAGCGATCCTTAAACGATTCTTTAAACGATTCTTTTTAAGAACCGATGTGCATGATCTCATACACTGGTGGAATGGGCAGGTTAGTGGTCCTTTAGCGGTATCCTACCGAGAGAAAGATCTCTCAACTGTCGCCGCGTGTCAGCACCTCATCCGCTCTGCTTGCGGAGAACTCTGTCGAGGCATCCCTATCCTTTCTCCATTGTTGAGGGCAGAGTATTTTCATACTGATTCATACACATATCAAAAAAAACGAGTGGGTGTGGTTTTCATTTCTGGAAGCATGTTTGGCTAATAGCCTTCTACACCCATAAGGGAGAGTTCTGACCATGAGCTATGTGCCAAATACACAAGAAGAACAAGAGGCGATGCTTGCGCACCTTGGTTTCTCTTCATTAGAAGACCTGCTCACGCCAGTGCCAGAAGAGGTGCGATTGCGGCGTCCATTGGATCTGCCAGCGGCTCTATCTGAGCCCGATCTGAAGCGCCTGATGGGCGCGATGGCTGCAAAAAATAAGCACACCGAGAGCACCATCTCTTTTCTGGGCGCGGGAAGCTATGACCATGCCATACCCAGCGTTGTAACACATTTGCAGCGCCGCTCAGAATTTGTCACCTCATACACCCCCTACCAGCCCGAAGTAAGCCAGGGAATGTTGCAGGCGACCTACGAATTTCAGACCATGGTCTGTCAGATTACTGGAATGGATGTCGCCAACGCCTCACTCTATGATGGCTCAACAGCTCTCGTAGAGGCAGTACTCATGGCTCTTGGACCTGGTGGACGCGGCGAGATTGTCATCTCCGCAGCCGTTGATCCTCAGTATCGGCGTGTTTTACAGACCTATGCCTTTGCGCGTGGCTTTGCGATCAAAGAAGTGGGCATCGAGAACGGCCTGACCTCATTAAGTGAATTGAAGTCGATCGTTGGTCCTCAGACGACCGCAGTCGTCATTCAGCAGCCAAACTTCTTTGGGAATATTGAAGATGTCCATGCGATTGAGCCTGTTGCGCATCAGGGCAAAACATTGTTTATTACAGCGATCACCGAGCCAGCTTCATTGGGCCTGATCGCTCCTCCTGGTAGCTACAACGTAGATATCGCCGTTGGCGAACTGATGAGCTTTGGTAACTCCATGAGCTATGGAGCGCCTGCCCTGGGCTTTATCGCCTCCAAACAGAAATTTATGCGCCTCCTTCCTGGTCGTCTGGTTGGTCAGACCGTAGAAGAAGGGGGAAAGAAGCAGACGGGATATGTATTGACCTTACAGACGCGTGAGCAGCATATCCGTCGTGAGCGTGCCACCTCTAATATCTGTACCAATCAATCTTTGCTGGCCGTGGGTGCCACAATCTATATGGCAGCGCTGGGCAAGCAAGGTTTCCGCGAACTGGCAGAATTGTGTCTACAAAAGGCGCATTACGCATTTAAGCAGATCACCGCTATTCCTGGTTTTGAGCCAGCGTTTACCGCCCCCTTCTTTGATGAATTTGTGATCAAAGCGCCTGTGTCGGCCAGTAAAGTCGAGAAGCAATTGGAGCAGGCAGGCCTGATTGGAGGATATGATCTGAGCGAGAGCTATCCAGGTATGGATAATGCGATCCTGTTCTGCGTGACAGAGACGCGCACAAAAGAAGACATCGATCTCCTGGTAAAAGTATTGAAAGAGGTGCAGGCATGAGCGTTGAGTCATTAATTTTTGAAAAGGGAGCGCCTGGACGGCGTGCGGTCAGGCTGCCTGCGATGGATGTACCGACCGAGTCGCTTGATGAACTGATTCCAGCCAGCCTGATCCGTCAGGAAGCGGCTACGTTGCCAGAGGTAAGTGAGATTGAAGTTGTGCGCCATTACACCCATCTCTCGCAGCGCAACTTTGGTGTTGATTCGGGCTTTTATCCACTGGGCTCCTGCACCATGAAATACAATCCCAAGATCAATGAAGATATGGCAGGCCTGCCAGGCTTTGCCAGGATTCATCCCTTGCAGCCAGCCAATACAGTGCAGGGAGCGATCCAGTTGATCTACGAATTGGAGCAATACCTGGCTGAGATCTCGGGTATGGCACGTGTGACCTTGCAGCCTTCAGCAGGTGCGCATGGCGAACTCACGGGCCTGATGTTGATCAAGGCCTATCATCAGAGCCGTGGTGAAGGTCACCGTAATCTGGTTCTTATTCCAGACAATGCTCACGGCACCAATCCTGCCAGCGCTACGCTAGCGGATTATAAAGCTGTTGAGATTAAAAGTGACGACAAGACCGGTGGGATCGATATGGAGCATCTGCGCACCGTCCTGGCAGCCCACGGAACCAATGTTGCAGCCATTATGTTGACCAATCCCAATACATTAGGGCTCTTTGACAGCAATATTGCAGAGATTGGTCGCCTGGTTCATGAGGTTGGTGGACAACTGTATTATGATGGTGCCAATGCGAACGCCGTACTGGGTATTACGCGTCCGGGTGATATGAGCTTTGATGTCGTGCACTTCAACCTCCACAAGACCTGTAGCACCCCGCATGGTGGTGGTGGTCCAGGCGCGGGTCCAATTGGGGTCAAAGCGCATCTCGTCCCCTTCTTACCAGGGCCCTTGCCCGCGAAGAACGACGATGGATATTATTGGCAGGATGCGGGTCCGCAATCAATCGGGAAAGTACGAGCCAATCTGGGCAACTTTGGCGTGTTAGTACGCGCCTACACCTATATTCGTTCCAATGGTCCGGATGGGTTAAAACACGTCTCCGAGAGCGCAATTCTCAATGCCAACTACCTCAAACATGAGTTAAGCAAGGATTATGAGATTGCCTATCCTTACATCTGTCAGCACGAGTTTGTGGCAACAGCCCAGTGGCAGAAGGATCAGAGCGGTGTGACGGCATTGGATATCGCCAAGCGTCTGCTGGACTTTGGCATGTATGCTCCCACTACCTACTTCCCATTGATCGTTCATGAGGCGTTGATGATCGAGCCAACAGAGACCGAGACACGAGAGACTCTGGATGAGTTTGTCAAAGTGATGCGTCAGATTGCGGAAGAGGCTCGCACAGAACCTGAGGTTGTGAAGACGGCTCCTCATACAACAGTTATTGGCCGATTGGATCAGGCGCTTGCAGCACGTAAGCCCAATCTACGCTGGCAGCCAGGCCAGGAACTCACGCACGCCTGATTAAGCGATAGTCCTGACAAGGAAGAAGCTCGACGTGATCTAGCGCTAGCGCTTCGGTTGAGAAATAGAGTTGGGTAATCCTGTGTCATGAGAATATCTCCAGATTTGGCCGAGGGATGGAAGAGGAGCTGGCAGGCTCTCTTCCATCCCTTTTTCTGCAAAACAGGGTATGGAAAGATGTTTAGATGGTCGTGGCAAAAACCTTGTGATACAGGAAAGTCCGACACAGCAATTGAAAGCCAACAGCTTCATAAACGAAACGCGAGGAAGTAAACTCCGTACTCTTCTCCTCCTTCCCTGGATGAGCGCCTGTCACCAGTGCCGCCTGCATCCCCCGTTCGTGTAAGCGCTGTAACCCGCCAAGCATCAGCGCCGTTGCCAATCCTTGACGACGAAATTGCGGGCGCGTTCCCACCGGTTCAAACAGGCCCACGCGATTTACCGGGTCCACCCAGCAGATGCAACCCGCTGCTGGCGTGCCATCAGGGGCCATGATCATCAGATCGAGCTGAGGATCGTATTGGGGCATCTGCATCACTGCCAATTGTCGCAAAGTTCCCTCCTCGTAGGTCTTGCTCCCCTTTGGGGAAAAAGCATCACGTTGCAGCGCAGCTCGCATCTCTGCCTCAGCCTCTCCAGCAATCGGGCGAAGCGTGAATCCTGTGGGCAAAATGGGGGCTGGCACAGGCTCGATCAGCGGTCGGCGGTAGCAATGATAGTACATTTCCTGGCGCTCATATCCTTCACGTTCAAGAAAACTTACCATCTCCAGATCGTCGCCGGAGGCTAAACTCCAGGTTTGCTCCCATATCTCATACTGGTTCTTGCCCTGCTGCCCAGCACGCTCTTTTATCCGTTGCACTGCCCACTGGCGTACCATACGATAGCGCTCGTGCGTACGGAATTCGGGATGAAGCAAGCAGATGATCTCATCCCCGGCAATGATCCCGAGAGCAAGCGCCTCACCATTTTTTTGATACCAAAAACGCCAGTTCTGCTGATCATCAAGCGAGCCATCTCGGCACCACCATTGGAGGTCGCCAATGTGCGGATAATCGTTCTGTGGGTCCAGCGTTCGACAGATGGTGATAAATTTCATGGCTTCTACAAGAGCTGGTCCGCCAGGATGCGCAAGCTTCTGTGCTGTGTTCATGTGTCTGTCTCCTTATTTTTCTGATTGCTGTGTTATTGAATGCTTCCTGTGCCTGATCGGAGGGATTTCTCCCGATTGGGGTTTTGCCGCATTTGCTAGCAATACATCGTTTCACCTGGAAAAAAGTGTACAGATAGCCTCATTGCGGTAACGTTGGCAAAAGTAGGGGCATCATGCCAGGTGAGCGAGCAAAGAGATGGTATGCCACCCAGCGACAAGGAGAGAAAGAGACGGGAGGGAGAAAAGTGTGCCCAACAAACCATACCCAGTTGAGAGCTCAACTGAGGTCATGAGGAAACATGGCACCCTTTTCTGCCGCATAAGCCAATCTTGTGCTGGGACTTATGCGGCAGAGGTGCTCGTTTTGCGGTTACAGTTCCGATGGATCATCCATCCAGGGGGAGGCATCTCCGCCCTCAAGTAGATAGTGTTCATGGACTTACAGTACCATACGGTTGGGGTAAGCGTCAAAGTCAAATAGGATACGGGATACCGCTTTCACCGACGCAACTCCCTCTCTCGCTCTTCCGCACTCATTGCTTCTTCCTCGCTTATGGATCTGATTGGCAGTGGAACTGCTTCAAGAGGCGTTCTATGCTCATCCATGTTGGGGAGTTGGAACGTTCTGTGTTGTGGGCAAGGAGCCTGCACGATAATCACCCTTCTAGAACCACCTCATTGGGCGATCACAACTCACCCACTGAGGCTTTATACTTCAACCATCCTGAACGTCCTGAGATTGACCAGACGATGGCATGGAAGCCTGTCATGAACAGCAGGATGGTCAGCGAAAGAGCCAGGCACCATTTTATCAAGCAAAGTATCTTATTCAAAATACTACCTTGACAATCACAGTACTGTGATGTTATAATCCGATTACGACATGAAGAGATTGTCAAGGGCGTTCGGACCGAAGAGAGCGTACCAGACAAAGTATTTTAGTAGAGATACTACCTTGACAATCATAGTAATATGGCGTATAATCCGAATATGAGGTGAAGAGATGAGTGAAAACAAACTTACCTCCGACCTGCTGCGCGGACATACCGATACGATGATTTTGCGACTCTTATCGGAAGCTGACCGTTACGGCTACGAGATTGTCAAGTTGCTTGCCGAGCGCTCGGGTGGAGAATATGAATTAAAGGAAGCTACGATGTACTCCAGTGTCCGGCGTCTTGAGGTGGACGGTGATATCGAATGGTATTGGGGCGATGAATCTCAGGGCGGAAGACGAAAATATTTCAGGATTACTGAAAAAGGGAAAACAACGTACGATCGCAATAAACGCAACTGGGAGTACGCAAAGCGCGTACTGGATAACCTCTTGTAATACCCTCTTGTAAAGGAAAGGCATTGTTATGAACGAGAAATTGACCAGCTATGTCAACGGCGTGTTTGCTCCATACGATGGAGTCAAAAGTGTGACCGAATTAAAGGCCGATCTGCTCTCCGATCTGTTGGAGCGCTTCCAGGAGCTCAAAGCCGAAGGCAAAGATGATGAGACTGCCTTTGATCTGACCATTGAGAGCATTGGAGACATCGAGCAGACCGTCCAGGAGGTCGCCAACCTCACCCATTCGCTGGAGCGGCAGGTACACACAAATCTGAATGCAAGCAATCTAGAACAGAGCGACTTTGCAGGCGTTACCGTCCATAAAGGAACGTTTCAAGCGAGCATGCTGCGTGGCTCTGACTTTACGGGTGCAGACCTCACAGGGAGTTCATTTCGGAGCAGCGACGTGCGTGAAGCCACTTTTGCTGGCGCGAATCTGACCGATTGCGACTTCTCCATTCTGGACCTTGCGGATGCAAACTTCCGTGAAGCGATTCTTGTTCGCACCAACTTCAGCATGTCAGGACTGGTTGGGACAAAATTTATCGGAGTTAAGCTGACCGACGTCAACTTTGCGAAGACCGACCTGCGAAAAACGATCTTTGAACGCTGTACCTTTATCGGCGTTGACTTCCACTATTCCGACCTGAGCGGGCAGCGCTTTGACGGACAGACCTTTATCGGCGTCACGTTTGACCTGCCGGGTCTTAAGGGAGTCTCGTTTCAGGGCGCGACCCTCAAAAATGTGGCATTCCGCCAGGGGGGGATCTGGTCTCTCAAGCGTACTATCCAATCCTTGAACTTTGATGGTGCGAAGATGGATAAAGTCACGTATGCATCCCTCAAGGGCCTGGGAGTTAATGTATCAAAGGTTACTGTTCTATCCTAAGGAGATGATTATGCCAAACATTTCAATTCAGGTTCAAGATCTAAAAAAATCCTATAAAGATCTCAATGTTCTAAAAGGTGTAAACTTTAGCGTGGAACGGGGCAGCATTTTTGCCCTGCTCGGCTCCAATGGCGCAGGCAAGACCACAGTGGTCAAGATCCTGACCACACTGCTCAAGCATGATAGTGGAACAGCCACCGTCAACGGATTTGATGTAGCATTAAAGCCAGACCACGTGCGGCAATCACTCAGCCTGACCGGACAATTTGCTGCGGTGGACGAGATGTTGACCGGTCAAGAAAATCTAATCATGATTGCCAGGCTTCGGCACCTTAAAAATCCACGCCAGGTTGCCGACGATCTGCTGACACGCTTTGGTTTAACCGAGGCTGCCAGACGCAGGGCCTCGACGTATTCAGGCGGTATGCGCCGCCGGCTTGACCTCGCCATGAGCCTGGTGGGAACACCACCGATTCTGTTCCTTGACGAGCCAACCACCGGGCTTGATCCCGAGGCACGTATCGAGGTGTGGAAAGTCGTGAAAGAGCTGGCGAACAGTGGTATCACCGTCTTCTTGACCACACAGTACCTGGACGAGGCGGAACAGCTTGCCGATCACATTGCCATTCTCCATGAGGGCAAGATTATTGCCAGCGGCACGCTCCAGGAGCTCAAAAAGCTGTTTCCGCCTGCTAAGGTGGAGTATGTAGAAAAACAACTGACGTTAGAGGAGATATTTCTAGCCATCATTGGCAAAAAGGAGAACCAGTAAAATGGAAACGACACAGAAACACTTTTTCAGCGATATGAGCGTAATGCTTGGTCGCTCCATGCGCCACATTTTCCGCAGTATGGACACTATCATCACGGTCACGATCATGCCGATTGCGTTTATGTTGCTATTCGTGTATGTGTTCGGTGGTGCCATTCAGACCGGGACAGATAATTATGTGAATTACTTATTGCCCGGGATCTTATTGATTGCGATTTCCAGTGGGATATCCTATACCGCATACCGTCTGTTTACCGATGTGCAACGGGGGATCATCGAGCGCTTTCGCTCCATGCCGATTTCCCCCTCCACTCTGCTGTGGGGCCACGTTCTGACCTCGCTGGTCTCCAATGCCATCTCGGTGGTCGTCATTATTCTCGTCGCATTGATAATGGGCTTTCGTTCGTCGGCGGGTATCCTGCCATGGTTGACCGTCATTGGCATCCTTGCATTGTTTACACTGGCGCTAACCTGGGTGGCGGTGATTCCTGGACTGACCGCCAAATCGATAGATGGGGCCACGGCCTTTTCCTATCCAATCATCTTCCTACCCTTTATCAGCTCAGCGTTTGTGCCAACGAAATCGATGCCGCTGGTCGTCAGGGTCTTTGCCGAAAACCAGCCAGTGACTGCAATAGTGGAGAGTATCCGCGCGTTACTGTCGAACCAGCCAGTGTCTAACAACATCTGGGTTGCTCTTGCATGGTGCGTCGGTGTTCTGCTTGTGGCCTACATCTTTGCAATGAGAGCTTATAAAAAGCGCGTATAACAGATGAGTAGCGTCGGTGGAATGGAGAGGGCACAATTGTTACTCTTGATCGACGCTCTCAGCACGTCCTTACAACATAAAGCTGACAGGATGTACGGCAATCCGCGAAGCACAGAGATAGTGCATGGATGTACAGTTAAGATCATTTCGGTCAGAAATACACTGATAAGTTGGTTAGCGACCTATGGGCACGAGCAGGCTCTAAGAGAGCCTGTACGATTGCCAATCGGGTAGAAGATACAAAAAAAGAAGAAGAATTATGCAAACAAAATCGAATAGAGAACAACTTATAGCCTTATATGACGGGTATCGTCAGATGCGTGAGACACAGCCCGTTTCCTTCGACCCGAATTTCCAGGGATGGAACCTCTTCCGCTACGACGATGTGGCACGTGTGTTGAGTGATCACGCGACGTTTTCTTCCGATCAGAACCGCTTCATCCCAGCCGAGTACCGCGATTCTAGCCCGATCAGTTCCAGCATTGTGCGCATGGACCCGCCGCGCCATCACCAGTTGCGTCAACTCGTGTCGCAAGCCTTCACGCCGCGCAGGGTGGCACACATGGAGTCACGCATCCAGGAGATCACTAGCAACTTGCTCGATCAGGTAGTGGCAAAAGGCGAGATGGATGTGATCAGGGATCTGGCCTATCCGCTCCCTATCACGATCATTGCGGAATTATTGGGGGTCCCCATTGAACGGCATGCAGAGTTTAAGCAGTGGTCCGATGCTTTCGTCTCGGGAGACGGAGAGGCGACGGAAGAGGATAGGCAGGCGAGCATACAGGCAATGAACAGCATGGTCAGCTACTTTACTCAGCTCTTTGAGGAGCGGCGTGCATATCCTCAGAATGACCTGATGAGTGCACTCCTGCTGGCGGAAGTGGATGGGGAGCACCTGAGCAACGAGGAATTGATCGGGTTCTGTGTGCTGCTCCTTGTTGCGGGCAACGAGACCACGACCAATCTCATTGGCAATACCATCCTGTGCCTGGACGAGAATCCTGGAGAGGTAGAACGTCTGCGTGCCAATCGCGATCTGGTGCCCAAAGCGCTTGAAGAGGCGCTACGCTATTACTCGCCGATCAGACTTCAGCCGCGCTGGGCCGTAACCGAGACGACGATTGGCGATCAGCGCATAGAAGCTGGTCAGTTAGTGTTTGCCCACATCATCTCGGCGAATCGTGATGAGGCCCAGTTCCTCGATGCCGATCAATTCAAGATCGAGCGTGAGCCGAATCGGCACCTGGGCTTCGGGCGTGGTGTCCATTTCTGTCTGGGAGCTCCCCTGGCGCGGTTAGAGGCAAAGATTGCACTGAATACGCTGCTCGATCGTCTCCCTGGCTCCTGGCATGTGCCCGATGCGCCATTGTCTCCGATCAAGAACATGTCCACTTTTGGGGTGAAGCAGTTGCCTCTGACATGGGCGAAATAAATAACGTAAGACCACCCTCCGATGACTGGGAGGAGCCCTCATAGGCGCTTCTCCCAGTCATCGGAGGGTGTGTGGCCGCCGTTGTTTGGTTCTGTCAATGCCCTTTGTGGCACGTGTTTTGAAGCTCTAGTAGATCCAGTTTTTCAGCCTCTCCCCATATTAATGAATGTTGAGAAAGACCTCTTGCAAGAGATCTTCTGTGGCTGCTTCATCAGCTATACGGCGGTGAATACAGTCGTGAAGCAGGGCATAGAACGCTTCCCACGTCATGGTAACAGTTGCTTATGTCCAGGGAAGCGTTATAAAGCGATTAGCCTGGGCGAAGCCGAAGCCTCCCTCAACAACGGTTCCCTGGAAGCCAGCGGGAACATTCTGGAAGAACGGAGCTAATTTGCGGGGGAAGATCGCCATCTCAAAGTTCCAGGGATCGCCAACCTCCTCAACCAGCGAGCGCCAGGACTGGTTATCCTGCCATTCGTTGGTAAGGTAGACACCCAGTTCGAACAGCTCTTTGCCTAGCGTCGTCAGAAAATGCCAGAGCGTCTTCCCTACCTCAGTCGAATAGGGAGCAATCTCCTCTTCTTGCAAGAGATCGCGCTCAAAGACGATATTGAAACCAATCCAGATCGGTGGATCTTCCAGCGTAGGGATCGCCAGATTCGTATAGATCGAGACATCGAGGCTTGAACATTCGAGTGGTTCGACACCCTTTGGTGCAAACAGGATGGGTGAGGCATAGATATCGCCAAGCTGTCATCCTCATTACCGGGCCAGTTCAGTGCATTGATCCACTGCACCACCTCCGGGTCCATGCAGCCAAGCTTCTCAAGTACTGCTCCATACCGTTGGAGCACCGCCGAAAAATTCTCTTGATTGCAGGTGGCATATGTTTGTATCTGGACTAATTGAGTCATCTTCATCCTCCTCTAAAAATGCTTACCCTTTTCCACCTACCCAGGCAGACATGATTCCTTCAAGCTCGCCTTTCGGATCGCGCAGCATGAGCTCAGGTACAGCTTTGAGGGGATCGAGTTCATCAAAAAAGATCTGGCCGAGCAGTTCAGCAATGGGCATCTCCACCTGATAGCGTGCAGCCAGCTGGAGGGCGGCTCGTGTCGTCGTGACCCCCTCTGCAATACTATGAGTTGATTGGAGAATCTCGGTAAGCTTCTCGCCTCTAGCCAGCCGCCGACCTAATTGTTGATTGCGGCTGAGAGGGCTGGCGCAGGTTGCAACCAGATCGCCAATGCCCGCCATACCGAGAAAAGTCAGAGGGTTGGCGCCAGCGGCGATTCCCAACCGCGAGATCTCTGCCAGACCGCGTGTAATAAAGGCCGCCTTGGCATTCTCGCCAAATTCGAGGCCATCGATAATACCAGCGCCAATGGCAATAATATTTTTGAGTGCACCACCTAGCTCAACGCCAGGTACATCGGTAGAGGTATAGACACGAAAATAGTGAGTAGTGAGCAAGGTGCGGATCTGTATCGCAACCTCTGGAACCAGTGCAGCCACTACAGCACCCGTAGGTTTCTCCTGAGCGACCTCAGATGACAGATTTGGGCCACTAAGAGTAGCAATTCGGGCACGAGCATTGGGGATCTCCTCCTCCAGCACCTCGGTCATCCGCTTCAGCGTATCGAGCTCAATGCCTTTGCTGGCATTCACCACCAGCGTCTCAGGAGCGAGAAATGGAAGCAGAGAACGGAGATTTTCGCGCATCTTCTGGGAGGGAGTGACCATCAAAATCATCGTCTTGCCCGCCACCGCCTGCTCCAGAGAGGAAGTCACCTGTAAGGTAAGAGGAAAGTGTATACCAGGGAGAAACTCAGTATTCTCTCGTCGTCGTTGAGTTTCTAGCGCCCGATCAGCATGATGTTCCCACAGGGTAGTTGCATACCCTTTTTTTGCGAGCAGCAAAGCTAAGGTTGTGCCCCAGGCTCCACTTCCAATGACTCCCATTGTATTCATCACTCAAATCTCCTACTCGTACTGTCTGTAATTGATCTACTCAGGCAATTCCTATTCTCTACCAGAACAAGGTCATTGTAGCATAAAAGCTGGGAGCCCGTTAACGCCCGCGTCTGTAGAGCCACGATGATGGCTCTGTTTCAATGTATTCATCGCTGTGGGACTTTTGATGCTCTTCTTTCTAACCATTTTTTGTGTAAGAGACTGCATTTTTACTCAGTGAATAGAGCGAGATACCTTAGCTCTGCTTGCAATACCCTTCTTAAAATAGCGTAGTCAATCCGCTATATGTAGCTGCTCTTTTTGCAGATTTGAGATAGTTGTATGTGTGCATACAAATATTTGGTTTATTGAAGGTACTACCATGCTTATAGAAGGATGAAATAGAGAATTTCGGGCGATTGACTATAAAATCCTACAATTTTCAATTTGACCGTGCTGGATCTCAAAGAAAGGGAAGTAAAGCTCTACATGCAAGCAAAGTGGACAGAAAAATTGTCAGCCCTATTAGCGGCTGGCGTTCTTATTACAGCAGTAGCGATAGTAGTAGGGCCAGCCTTGAGCCATGCACTTCCGGCTTCGGCTCATGTTGTCCTGCGAAATACAACGCCAGCGAATACAGCTGTGACAACATATCATAACGATATAATGCGGACAGGTCAGAATCTCAACGAGACCATTCTAAATACAAGCAATGTAAATAAGCAACTTTTTGGGCAACGGGTAAGCTATCCAGTCGATGGAGTAGTGACAGCACAGCCTCTGTTCGTGCCTGATGTAACCATCAATGGAAATCTGTATAATGTCGTGTATGTAGCGACCGAAAATGATAGCGTCTATGCTTTTGATGCAGATCAGGCGCGGGCTACAGCCCCTTTATGGCATACCAGTTTTATTAGTCTTCCACTGCGTACAACGGCTATCTCAAATAATCTCTACTTCAAATATCCCTATAAAGATCTCTTTCCACAGGTAGGTATCACAGGGACTCCCGTCATTGATCTGCATACGGGAACGCTGTACGTTGTGGCAATGACAGTGCATGCTGGTCATTATGAGCAGCATCTGCATGCCCTGGATATTACCACTGGTCGCGACAAGTCTGGTAGCCCGCTATTGATTCAGGCGAAGGTGCCAGGGACTGGCTATGATAGCGTCGATGGAATGATTAGTTTTAATCCCAAGACTGCGAATCAGCGGCCAGCGCTCTTGTTTGTGAATGGCGTCATCTATATCAGTTGGGGCGCTTTTGGTGATACCGATCCGTATCATGGCTGGGTGATGGGCTACACCTATAACGGGCGAGGTTTTCGGCAGGTCAAAGCTGGTGTCTATAGCGATACAGCGAATGGTCAGGAAGCCGGTATCTGGATGAGTGGCTCGGGCCCCGCCGCCGATAAGCAAGGGAATATCTACTTCACAACCGGCAATGGAAGCTTTGATATTGATAAAAAAGGGCCAGATACAGGGGATAGTTTTGTCAAATTGAGCACGCAGAATGGTCTGAAGCGGGCAGATTATTTTGCACCTTTTAATCAGAGCTGCATGGATGGGAGAGATGGCGACCTTGGCTCGGGAGGTGTGCTCCTTCTGCCCGATCAGAGCGGAAAAAATCCGCATCTCCTGTTTGGAGCAGCTAAGGAGGGTCGGCTCTATCTGATTAATCGCGATCATATGGGAGGCTTTGCCGTTGATCCTCATCTGGCTTGCAACACCGATGAAGAGACACGCGTAGATATCGATCATGTTGTACAGGAGTTACCACCTGGAACGACTGAGAGCGTTTATGGAACGGCAGGATATTGGCAAGGAACAGCTAAGAGCGGCCCTATTCTCTATGTTGGGAGCTTTAATGGCCCACTGAAGGCTTTCCCTCTCAAAAATGGCTTGCTTGATGCCAAAAATAGCACGATTACTGGCGCAAAAGCCAATTTTTCAGGCGAGACACCAACCATTACCAGTAATGGCAGCCGCCCTGGAACGGGGATCGTCTGGGTGATCAGCCCTTCTGTTTGTGGCTATCCCGGCTGTCTGCCCAAGGGACCGGGCACACTGAGAGCCTACGATGCGACAGATCTGACGCATGAACTCTATAACAGCGGCGAGAATGGCAAGCGCGACCTGCTTGATAGCTATACCAAATTTAGTGTGCCAACGGTAGCCAATGGAGAGGTCTTTGTGGGGACACGTGGAGCCCTGACAATCTTTGGACTTTTTAATGCACCAACCTCTTCCGGTGTAATGACGAGTACAGACATGCAGAGTGAGAAGCAGCCAGTGCATTATAGCGGGCAATGGGTCATGGTCAAAAATGCTGCGTCCGAGCTGGGCCTTTATAACAATAGCTATAGTACGAGCGTCAGCAAAGGAGCGAGCTTCTCTTGTACATTTGTTGGAATGCAGATGACGCTGTATGGATTATTGGGACCCAAGAATGGTCTGGCGACCATTAGCCTGGATGGTTCGCCGCCTGTAAAGATCGACTTTTATGCGAACCATGTTGTGGGTGATCAGCCAGTCTGGAGTAGTCCATGGTTGGCGAAGCAAAAACATACAGTCGTCTTAACGGTGATTGGGCAGAAGGCAGTAAAGAGTAAAGGGATGCGCGTCTCGTTGGATCGGATTGCAATTACTGCCTAGCTGGTCTAGAGCTTTTTAGATAGCCATCAATTTGGGATGTGCGGCTTAGATGCGCAACTGGTCAGAAATCATCAGTTGCGCATCTCTAAGGGGATTTTTTAATGACGATCAAACGGTTTTTCTGGTTCCTGGTGGTTCTGTGTGTCATTAGTGGAGGAGTGGTGGCAGTTGATATCGTTTATGCAGGAGCGAACCAGCCGGATGCTGGAACGTGGCACGTGAAGCCAACTCCTCTGAATAGCACTCCGACCGCGCCGCCAACGCCCAGTGTACAGGCTACGGCCAGTCCTGTCGATGATGGGAACACGCTTATTCATGTGGCGAAGGTACTGATTGGCAAGTCTACAAAGACAGTTTTGACGACCGCTGTCGGGTATGTGTTGTATTACCATACGACCGATAGCGCTACCTCTATCTGTACAGGTCTCTGTAGCAACATCTGGGTTCCGCTGGTGAATTCTGGCTATCCTACCAGTACTGTTCCTCTACCAGGCGTATTGAGTACAGTGCTCAATGCCAATGGCCAGCAAGTTACCTACGATGGTCATCCTCTGTATACCTATACAGGCGATCAGAAGCCAGGCGATGTTCGTGGTGAAGGGGTTGATAAAGTCTGGTTTGTCGTCGATATCAATCTCTAGGCTCATGCCTGTGTTTGCAGTTCTTCTACCCATGTTCCATCCTCATCTCGTCATAGAGTCGGTTGACTGGCTCTATGGTCGAGAATTTTTTTTGTAGGATAGTGCCTAGTTATGTGGAGATTGGAAGAGATGCAGGAGAGTAAAGGAATCGAGGGGAAGGTTGTTGTCTTAACGGGTGCGACCGGCGGCATTGGTCGCATAACGGCTGAAATGTTTGCGCGCCATGGAGCGAAAGTAGTGCTGGTGGCGCAACAGGTTGCGGCCCTGGAGATGCTTGAGACTGAACTGACGGGATTTGGAGCGGACGTGATGTCTGTCCCTGCCGATATTACCGATCCAACTGCGATCCAGCAGCTACAGCATGAGGTACAGGAGAATTATGGGTCTGTAGATATTCTGATTAACAATGCCGCTATTGCGATTATGAAGCCCGTCTCAGAGATCACGTCGGCTGAGTGGAATCGGATGATGGATGTGAACCTGTTTGCCGGTCTGCGTCTGATTCAGGCGTTCTTGCCTGGCATGCAAGAGCGTCATTCAGGAGTCATTGTGAATATGGCAGCGGCAGTGGGTCGGAATGGTTATCCCAATCTTGCTATCTATAGCGCCACCAAAGCGGCTGTGATTGCCTTTAGTGAGGCACTGGCGAAAGAGGTGAGACGGGCGGGTGTGCAGGTCTATACAATCTGTCCTCACGGTGTGGACACCTCACTCTATCACAGTCTATTTGGTGATGCGGACTCTAATAAGCTCTTAAAACCAGAGTATGTGGCCCAGGAGATCCTGAAAGTTGTCATGGGTCAGAGCAGTATCCGCAGTGGTCAGACCTTAGAACTGGTCCTTAAATTGGATGAAAAAGGGGTGACTCCACAGGTGAAATAAGGCCATCAGGCTTTCGGCTATTATGCCTCATCAGACCCTGCCCGCCCAACTGGATGGAGTAGTGGTTCTACCGCTCGACCCGCCGTGTACCCTGGAGATCGGGCTGGCCTATAAGAGTGCCGAGACGATCTCCCCCGGGACGCGCCTGCTCGTTGAGGTTGCCACCGCCAGAGAAGCGTTAGTGACAAGTCACGTCTAG
Source organism: Tengunoibacter tsumagoiensis (assembly GCF_003967535.1). Classification (GTDB taxonomy): domain Bacteria; phylum Chloroflexota; class Ktedonobacteria; order Ktedonobacterales; family Ktedonobacteraceae; genus Tengunoibacter; species Tengunoibacter tsumagoiensis. Next base: position 1,164,881 of record NZ_BIFR01000001.1, read on the forward strand.
CCAGCTCTCTTGTCTGGCTGGCGTTTACTCATAGAAGATCTGCGCGTTGCCGGACGAGAGCCACGATCTCCTCCTGAAGAGCAGTTTTGCCCTTCTGATCGTACTCGGCACGCACTTGTTCGACCTCTTCGATGTGTTGCTCTGACCAATCTCGTAGCGCCCAGATCGGCTCGATAAGCGTCTGGCCTAATGGAGTGAGAGAGTACTCCACCATTGGCGGAATCACTGGATAGATTACCCGTTTGACCAGACCGTTGCGTTCCAATCTACGCAACGTCTGCGTCAGCATCTTCTTTGAAATCCCTTCGATATGAGCACACAACTGACTGAACCGTTTCGTATCCTCTCTCAGGGCCACAATGACCAGCATTGTCCACTGGTCGGCGATTAATTCGAGTCCACGCCGTGTGCGGCAATCAGGCCGAATGATTGGTTCTTCAAGCTTCTTTTTGGTTACCATATGGTAACTATACCACTTTCTGGTTCCTCCTTACAATAAGAAAGTATCTTCTCTATACTTTGTGGTATCAGAGTTGTATTGCTCTCACGGGAGCAAAAAAGCAGCAAATAGAGGAGAAAATACGTGTTATCATTGCGTATTGCGATCCCTGGGGGAGGAGAAAGAGATGCTAGCTAGCATTGTTACTGAATTTGGTGGCCCTGAAGTGCTGAGTCTGCGTGAAGTACCCACACCTGTACCCGGGCCGGAGCAGGTGGCCATTCAGGTTGCTTACGCGGGAGTAAACTATGCAGAGACAATGGCACGTCGAGGAGGACTCCATAAAGGTCTGCTTCCGTTTGTTCCCGGCCTTGAGGTGTCGGGCCATATTCTTGCTCTTGGCCCGGGTGTTGAGGGCTTACAAGTGGGCCAGCCGGTTGCCGCATTGACCATAAGTGGAGGCTATGCAGAGGTTGCGCTGGCCCAGGCCATTTGCACCTTTCCATTGGACTGGTCGGGAGGCACCATTGATCTGCCAACGGCAGCCGGGTTTCCGACGATCGTACCGACAGCCTATGATCTTCTCGTGCGAGTTGCTCGCCTACAACAGGGCGAAGGAGTACTGATCCACGCTGCTGCGGGTGGCGTTGGTATCATCGCTGGACAGATTGCCCGGTATCTGGGAGCTGGTCTGGTGATAGGTACGGTAAGCAGTCTCAGAAAAGCCGCCTATGCGAGCTCATTTGGCTACGACAAGGTTGTCCTCTACGAGGATTTTGCGCAAAGTGTCCACGAACTTACCAATGGACGCGGGATTGATATCGTGCTGGAAGCAGTTGGAGAGCCGATCCGCAGCCAGAGCCTTGCAACTCTCGCGCCATTTGGGAGACTTGTCATTTTTGGCAATGCCAACGATAGTATCGGCAAAGTACAGGATATACCATTGGAGCCAGGGGCTTTTTTAAGCGAGAATAAGGCCATTATGGGCTATAGCATTGGTACCCTGAGCCAATCAGCACCAGATCTACTGGCCGCGACAGCACGTCAGGCACTCGATCTGGTGGCGCGATCAGAGGTCAAGATCGATATTACCGCTATTCTGCCGCTGGCGCAGGCCAGTGAGGCCCACCGTCGCCTGGAGTCCAGGGAGACGATAGGAAAGCTGCTGCTACGAGTGTCGTAGGAGCCTGAAAAAGACGGTGTCGAAAAGTGGTGACCAGGCTGCGAAGTCACATTAGAAACGTAGGCTGCTCATATAGATTCGAGTTTTCATGCAAAATTGGGAGAGCCGCATAATCTCCCAAAAGAACTGGCGCTTTTAAGAAAAGGGCCGGTGACTCTCATACAGCATCCCTGCTTAGAAGTTGTGGGGATGCTTTTTCAGGGATATTCCTCCTAAAAAGGAGAGTGGTAGACCTCTAGATCTGGGGGGGCTCGTTGAAGCAACTACTTAGCCTGGCTAAGCGGCGACAGTCTGGAGGAAATGTTGGGAACTCATGAGAGATTTTTGCATGAGCTAGCGTATAGTAAGGGAGAAATCTTTGCTGGGCAGTGCTTAAGTATAGTGGAAGGCGATGCCATGAATAAAGGGATATCGCGACTCAGGGACTGGATCTGGCATCACCGATTACAGTCTGCGGTTCTACTGATTGTATTGCTTATTGGCATAGGATTCCAACTGCCTTGGATTGTCAACGACATCCGCTTCGGACTGCCACCCTCAACCGGCCAGAACTGTGGCAGTACTATTCACGGCTATTCGTCCCCAGCGCAAAACATGCGAGCTGACGCTACTGTACAGGTCCTGACGTGCTTCTGGCATGCCTATCAATCCTGTCAGGCTGCGACAATGAGCCAGACAAATGCAGACACTGATGCTGGAAGCACATCCACCGTAACGATTGAACAACGGAATGACCACTGCGCCATCTATGGTCAGGAAGAGATTGTGGTGAACACCAGGACTACTAACACCACCTTTATCTGCAACAAACTCAGCCAGGAGGGAGATACGCTTCAGCTTTCTGACTGCGATGGTGTTGCTGATTTTGCGCTGACTCCGCGCCGTATTACTCTTACACGCTTCACCATCTGGACTTATGAATCTTATATCTGTGGAAGAATAGGGGGCGTGCATCCCAACGATCCGCAGCGGGTGGAGTCGTGTTTCTTTACCGCATATACACATTGCCTGGATGATGCAATGCTGTATGATACTCAGGAAAATGGGACTAAAGTGGAAAAGGATTTTATGATTGACAATCACTGCGGCGTTGTCTACCTGTCTGGATCACATACGGCAATGTGCGCCAGCCTGGAGTGGCGTGCTGATGGGCTCCATTTTATGCAATGTGGCACTGACGGCGATATCTTCGTTCCCCGCACATTGTCTGGAAGTTCGATATGATCTTTACCATTGGCGTAAGCATGTATCCGCTCTGGCTACTGATAAAGTCGCATAAGGTATTGAAAACCTTCACTAGAACTATTATGCACTTCTTCTTTGACATAAGAGGCCCATCGTCGCCTGGAGTCCAGGGAGACGATAGGAAAGCTGCTGCTACGTGTAGCAGAGGAAATGGAATAGAAGGTGCCTATGATTTTAGTGCACAAAAACCATCTATACACCTTCTTTTCCAGTCATTGCTTTTATTCTGCGGGGCTCTGATGTTCGGTCTCGGGCTTTGTGCCTTCGTAGACGGAAGGCTTGAGAATACCAATGTAGGGTAGATTGCGATAATACTGGGCATAGTCCAGGCCATAGCCAACCACAAACTTATCGGGAATCCGGAAGCCATAATAATCAATGGGCACATCCTTGAGGCGAGGGCGATCCTTGACCAGCAGAGAACAGAGCCGCAGACTGAGCGGATTACGTCTCTGGATCAGATCCACTAAATAGTGGAGCGTGAGTCCACTATCGATAATATCCTCAATAATGAGGATATGCTTATGATCGATGGGACCTTCCAGATCTTTGATAATTCGCACAATTCCACTGGACTGAGTGCTTGCTCCATAACTACTTACAGCCATATAATCCAGCTCTAAGGGGAGATCGATCGCGCGAGCAAGATCAGCAATAAATGGGACTGCACCCTTGAGTGTTCCCAATAGGAGCAGGGATTTGCCAGCATAATCAACGCTAATCTGTTTGCCCAGTTCAAGCGTCTTCTGTTGAATCTCGGCTTCCGAAATAAGGATCTCTTCAATATCTTGATGCATATATACCTTCTTTTATGGTTCTACCTTCCGGATCGAGAGGCAGATAATCTGTTGTGTATAAGGGCGCAGCCGAACAGTCTCAGCGATCTGCACCCCCGCTAACCAGATACACTGATGAGCGAAAAAAAAGAGCGGGATCTGTGTCCGCTCCGAGCGAGGGACATGGGTATCCACAAGAATATCCTGAATTTTTTTGGTATGCAGCATACCAAGAGGTTGCATACGATCACCAGCCTGCCATGTCCTGACAAGCAATGCGGCCTGAGAGGGAAGCTCTGAGACATCGGTTGAACTATCGGATGAGATATCAGCTGAGATATCAATAAAGACAGTATGACGTGTTGAGGGCAACAGACGCCACACCTGTGACCAATCATTCTGCTGGAGAGCCTGACGAACCTCCTGTGCCAGCTCATCTTCGAGATAGCGAGCACTTACCAGCCATGGAGTGCCGGGGAGACGTTTTTCATCTCCCATATGGAGATGAATCTCATCCGTCTGAGGGACGATAAACGTCTCGCTGGCCTGAATCCGCTCCAGGCGGAGCATCTCTGCCTGGCGAACGGCTCGAAGCTGGTGAGGCAGATGGAGCGTCACCGTCTCCCAACTGTGGGGGCGTTGAAGCAGCTCCTCCAGGAGCCGATAGTGGCGGAGCTCAAGTGGCGATTGCCCGGAACAGAGTGCTGCAGTTGTGCGACGGAGGAGATGGCGCTGGAGACTCAGGGGCAGCATCTGAAAGGCTGAAATTGACAGCTCACACATCTCAGGCTCCTCATGTCTGACCACCGTTGGCCAGTGTTGGGATACCTGCTCTTCCAGCCATGCAAGGTCTACCTGCATCACCTCAGCATTGCGGACCAGCGTCTCACGAAGTCCAGGATTAACCTCGCTCAAGAGTGGCAAGATCTCGTGCCGGATGCGATTACGTAAGAAGCGAAGATCCGAATTGCTGGCATCTTCCAGGGGAACCAGACCGTGTTCGGCGCAATAGGCCACAGTCTCCTCATGAGTAACTCCCAACAAAGGACGCAGAATATCCTGCTGGCGCGGCTGAAGTCCAACCATACTGGCCAGCCCGCCGCCGCGCAGCCAGTGGAGTACAAGCGTCTCTGCCTGATCATCCTTATGATGGGCCACCGCAATAGGCTGGCCCTGAGCCACCTGACGCAGAAAACGATAGCGAGCAGTCCGAGCCGCCTCTTCAAGAGAGCAATGCTCCTCTTGAGCCAGAGCAGAGACATCCGTCGAGCCAATCGACACCGGCAGATCCCATGAAGCGGCCAGGCGGGCCACCTCAGAAGCATCGCGTAAGCTGGCCTCACCGCGCAACTGATGGTTGAGATGAGCCACGTGGAGCTGAATAGATGGATAACGCTTATGAGGGCCACAGAGCTGATGGAGAACATGTAAGAGGCAGAGAGAATCCGCCCCACCAGAGACAGCCACCACCACCTTTCCGCTGGCAGGTAGGAGGTGATAATCCTCAAGCATCGTTCGCACAATCTCAGCTAGCATGTTCTCTTTCTGTCCTCATCCGTTAAAGAATGCTTAGAGCATAGCATAAAAGTAGCCCAATTATATCATCCACTTGCCAATCCTGATAGTTGAGAGCGAACTGTGAGAGAGAGAATTTGCGCATTGGGCCCTCGATATGATACGATGAGAATCAATTTTATAAGCCCTCATGACTGTGTGATGAGAGTCTGTTCCAATGCATGTGTAGGGGTAAGAAGCAAACATGGCAATTCGAAACATCATAACAACTGAAAATCCGATACTGCGTCAGAAAGCCAAGAAAGTCCATCATTTTGATTCCTCGCTCCCCAAACTGGTCGAGGACATGTTTGAGACAATGCATGAGGCTCATGGCGTTGGTCTGGCAGCCCCTCAGATTGCCCTATCTATTCGTGTCTTTGTCGCCGAATATGAGGATCGGAAAGTTGCTATCTTTAATCCGGAGATCATCAAGGCTGAGGGAGAAGAGATCGGGCCAGAGGGATGCCTGAGCATTCCAGGGTATATTGGTGAGAACATTCGGCGCGCAGCTAAAGTTGTCGTTAAAGGCCAGGACGTGCGCGGAAAAAACATTCGCGTGACAGGAGAAGGATGGTTTGCCCGCATTATGCAGCACGAGATCGACCATCTAGACGGCATCCTCTTTATTGATCGGCTTGATCGGCGAGAAGATCTGAGAGAGGCTGGCAAAGAAGATTTCGAAGAGGATGAAGAGCTGACAGACATTGAAGGGGAAGATTCCACCGAGGAGCCCGCCCTGGCAGATTAGTAAGAAATAATCTTCTTCAAGCAACTATTTAAATCGAACCCGAGCTTGCAAGATACGAGAAGGAGGTTCACAGCGCCAGTATGCTGACGCCGTGAACCTCCTTCTCGTATTGAAAAGTCATAAAAACAAAACACATTTACAATTTTTGTTGTTTACGAAGCATATTCAAGCGTTGTTGGCCAAGCGATTGTTCACAAGCGGGACAGGTATAAAAGCCCTCATCCTGATAATGAAGTTCGCCGACCGTAAAGTGTAGATAACAGATACCACAGCGGGTCGTATTGGGTTGACTGGCGATCTGACGATCCTGCTCAAACTGAGCGCGTAACGAGAGAATCATCTCATCAAAGTCAAAGGCCCCGGGATAGCTACGTTCAACAGCGAAAGAGCTTAACGGTGGTAGAGCGCCAGTCATATGATTGGCACGAGCCTCGCGTCGGTGAGCGACAGAACTCCCATTATTGATAGCCCCACTATCAGAATCTTGTGTATATTGATTGCTCAAAGCAAAAATCTCCCACAGAAACGAAGGGATAACGCATCCCTTTATTATACCTTCAAGAGATAGCTAAAGCAAGCAGCATACATATTCTTTTAGTAGAGTAAAGGAACCATAAAAGATAGATCGAAAAAAGATGCTCGTGATATCTACTAATCGATGCCAACTACCACCATTAAGAGACAAAAGAGAAGAATAGTAAAGAACAATCAAAGCATAGACAGAGAAAATTTGACAGATCAAGCGCGAGAAAGATGCAAACGCAAGCATAGGTGGCGAGCAGACATAAGCATATGTAGGCAGGCCTGAAGCAAGCTCAGTTCCAACTTCATCGCAAGAGCGAGATTCATTTGCATGTAGAAATGTGTCAATATTGACCCTTCGCACGATTGAGAGCTAAGCGAAGGGTCGAGCTTTGAAGCATGCGGAGTAACGGATTGACGCGAATGTCACACACACGAAGATCTTCCTCATTCAAAGAGAGCTGGAGCCTTGCATTTGCATGAGCGAATACCAGGAATAGGCTTGTACCCGACCTATTGTTCCTGTAAAGCATTCTCCCCTAACACGCGGTTAAGGGTCTCGCGCTTAATGCGATAGACCTGTCGGCTGTTCACGTGGGGGAGGACAACCGCCTCCAGAACCCCCTGCTTCACCCAACGACGGACGGTTGCATCATCCACACGAAGTATACGTGCGACTTCAGATACGGTTAAAAGGTTACCCATTAATTGCCTCCTCCTACCTTTAGGCGTTGTTTTTAAGGTGTTACTTTCCTTGCTATACAGTATACGTATACGTAAAAAGATGTATGATAATCTTAACAAAGAAACACCATGTAAATATTGTATAATATTATCAAACGCTTGTAAAGAACAATAGGCAGGAAATTTATTGGAAACTGACGTGAACCTGAAAAATTTGCGATCATCCCCTACCTTCTACTGAGATAGCAAAAAAAGAGACTGCACATTCCCCTTATTTATAAGACAGAGATTTGTCTCAATTGTTAATAAATTTGTGCATATGTAGTTATTTAACGGGGCAACCTACCTTCTTTTGGAGATGAACTTACCGCAAAATGGGCTATTTTTAAGAAAATTGCGAAAGTATTTTTTTTCTTCCAATAGAAGACGCTCAACTACTCGGTGGATAGGACTATTGTCCTTCTTCTTTTTGAGGAATCGTCCTTTTGGAGGATGACAGTTTCCTCAGCAACGCGCTACACTTCAGACTGTGCAGAAATGGTGAGTGATTGGTGAGGATAGGAACTCAGGTAGGATCGTTGATGGTCCTGGTGAAGATAGGAGAAGTGGCACGATCCTACCTGATCCTGGTTCTTGTCGGGAGTGTTGGTTCTCTGGTTGATAGCTCATCAGGTCACGGCGAACGAAGGTTATTTATATGTAGGAAGGGCGCATAGCCATGAAAAAAACTGAATCTCTGCCTGCCCATTGGCTAGACTATTCGGATGGAGTCCTTGTACAGCACGTTCTAGCCGGAGATCAATCAGCGTTTGAAGCGTTGATGGATCGCTATCATCCCATGCTCTACCGTTTTATTTATCAGCATTTAGGGGAGTATGATCAGGCCTGTGATGTGATCCAGCAGGTATTTCTCAAGCTGTTTATCGCACTTCCAACATTGCCAAATGGTGAGATGCTGAAGCCCTGGCTATTCCGCGTTGCGCAGAACTGCTGTCGTGATGAGTTAAGAAAGCGTCGGCGTCGGCGTGTGACGCTTTTCTCTACGCTGGAGTGGCAGGCAGACGAGGATGAGATGTCCCCGCTGGTCTCGATTCCTGATACCCGTCCTTTGCCCGATGAGATCGCTGAGGATAATGAGATGAACACGGCGCTGCTGAAGGCTATTCAAGCGCTGCCTGTCAAATTTCGCTCCGTTGTTCTGCTCCGCTATATGTACCAATGTAGTTTTTCAGAGATTGGGCAAACGTTGGAGATGCCTATGACTACTGCGAAGACGTACTATTATAGAGCCTGCCTACGGCTACGTTCTGCTCTGACAACCTGGTAGCTGTAAGCTATAGAGCCTGCCTACGGCTACGTTCGGCTCTGACAACCTGGTAGCTGTAAGCTATAGAGCCTGCCTACGGCTACGTTCGGCTCTGACAACCTGGTAGCTGTAAGCTATAGAGCCTGTCTACGACTACGTTCGGCTCTAACAACTTGGTAGCTGTAAGCTATAGAGCCTGCCTACGACTACGTTCGGCTCTAACAACCTGGTGAGGGTTGTCTGGTGTGTTATAGGTTTTCAAGACAGGTGGGCCGTACGTGCTTTGGTGATACATCGTCAAAGCACGTACGGCCCACCTGTCTTGAAAACCATAATGACCGCAGATGACGGTCCACAGGAACTCTGAATGCAGGCTGCTACCGTGGGTATTTAAGCAGGTAGGGCAGGCTGACTCAAGAGCGAATCAATGGTGCTGCGGCGAACACGATAGGCCTGCCGCTTACCAGTGTGAGGGAGTGATACAGCTTCCAGTGTCCCATGTTTAATCCAGCGTCTTACTGTTGTATCATCAACGCGGAGACGGCGAGCTACCTCTCGTACGGTTAATAACTCTTCGGGGCCGCCCTGTTCTTTGGTGCTATCAGCCTTGGCGACCGTCGTTTCATGTTTTACCATGAGAAAAAACCTCCTATAGAATGATCTGTGGTCTACTGAAAAAATGGTTGCACTTAGCAACTCGTCTCTGTACCCTCCCGCGCAACTGTTTCGAGATGAAAAGAGTGGTCATTTTTTTGTCGTATGAGTGCTGTGTAGACATGGGATGTACCTTTGAGTGACCTTACCTGACATATCCAGTGTCATACGTAAATAGTTTTCCTTCTCTGTTTCAATTTGCGCGCGCGGTGGTTACAGCATTAGTATAGTGAGAGTGTTATAAAGAGTGTTCCACCGTTAGGTGGATAAATGTTTGGATTGGGACAAGTATGCTGGTCCACTTCGCCGTACGTAGTTCTGATCAAGACTTTGTAACAACTGCATGGCACAGTATAAAGTTTGTCCTCTCAACATCATCGACAGTATCTTCTCAGATAGGGCTTCCGGCAGCCCCTCAGCACCAGTTATAACAGAGCCTTCCTGGTGGGTTACCAAAATAACTGGATTGGCTCTTCTCTCATGTTTCTTTGATTAGATCCTGTATTGTTATTATAATAACACCATGAAAAAATTGTTACTGCCTCAATCACGTTTTTTTAACGCGGATTCTGATATGTATGGATCTGTACCTATGAAGATGACGATGCAGCTTTCATGTAGTGTATAAAGATAAAAATTCTATTAAAGAATACGCATCCTGTTTTGTTAAGTGTAAATGATCATTCTGTTATATATCTCTGAATGAGAGCATAAATGAAAATAGAGAGAATATTTTTGTGGCTTTACGCTGTGGTTTCAGTGGCTTTGGCGATAGAGTAGCGTATGGAGAGATTGTTGCTAGTCGCAGCAGGCTTCAACTGGAGCAGATGATGGTGGTGGGTTTGAGTGTGGGGGCAGGTGTTATTCGAAGGGTGTGGTATCCGTCGTTGCTACCTGAATGCCAAGGCTACGCACAAAGGCCAGGGCCTGTGTCATATCGATGGTAGCTCCTTTGAGTTCAGTTGGCCCTATGCGCATGCCATCAATTTTGCAGCCACGGAGATCAGCACCAGTTAATCTGGCTTTTGTAAGATCAGCATTTGTAAGATTGCAGTTGACAAATAAGACTCCTGAGAGATCGGCTTCGTAGAAATTGGCCTCACTCAGATCGCATTCTTCAAAGCGCACCTGTTTACATGTAATCTGGGCCATCTGGGCAAAGGCGGCACTACAGCCATGGAAGATTGTATCTTGAAATTGTGCCTCGATAGTGCGTAGACCGGTAAGATGGCAGTCTCGAAGCTCGACGCGATGAAAATTGGCCTCCATCCATTCGGCATTGGCAAGGTCACAGCCCTGGCAGCGGCAATCGACTAAATGAATTTTGGGGAAGTTCGTTGTTGTGAAATCTACGTGCTTAAACAAGGATTGTTCAAAAGAGATATTTCGTGCTTTCTGACCACTAAAAGACGATTGAGAGAGCGCATACCGGGCATAGTATTCGCAATCAACGAGCGTGCTCAACTGCTGTTGAACAAACTCAGCAGGAAGATCAGGGGCTTTCAGCCCATAAGCCACCTTTGTTGTTTTTGTGGTCTGCCGACGCATGCTAATAACCTCTTTTTTTGCTCGTAGCTTTCTTCTGTCACTTTATTTATTATATCTCATGCAGTCTTGCGCTGGAAGGGCTAAATAATCAGCCAGCAGGCTGTTTCAATTGTCGCAGAAGAGTCACTTGCGCTTGCACCTTCCACTCACAAAGGGAGCTAGCAGAGAGAAGACAGATCCATACTGGTTGGTAGTTGCTGATAGTCTTCCAGGTAGAAAGCGGGTTTCTGATTATAGCGGGGGAGGTGTGAAACCGTGTCCATGATCGTATTAACAAGCGTCACTGGAGCCTCGAACTGTGTCAACTGACCGAAGAGTTCATCGAGTTCTGCATCTGCCAGATCATCTACCATCATATCATCCAGTAAAAAGCTTTGTGGGTTCATGGACTGCTCCTCTTATGTTATTCTAATCTACTATCTGGTAGTATCACGGATAACATAAGGGAACAGTTTCAGGAATTTCCAAGGTTTCTTATGAAAGTTTAGAAAGAGCTTAAAATCTGCTAAGATTGTCTCAGGCAGTGACCTCTTGCAGCTCAGGTTTCCAGTGAGAGCTCATAGCCGCACGAAGCAGAGGACGAGCACGCTGGAAATAGGTCTTTGCAGTAGCTTCTGGCATATTTAACGTTTTGCCAATTTCTGAGAAGCTCATCTGTGAAGTGTAGCGCAGCATCACAACCGAACGGAATTTTGGTGGCAGAGCATCGATTGCTGCGCGTAGAGCTTGCTGGAGATCATTTCGCTCAGCCATCTCATCAGGCAGTGGTCGTGTATCGGGCATAATGGCGAGAGGTGAGAGATCATCATCGTCATTAGAAGCTTCTAAGTCTGAGAAATGGACTGCGCGTTTACGGCGCAACTCATCGAGACAGCGATTGCGTGCAACCTGGAAGAGCCAGGCCTTCAGTGGCTCGCCAGTGCGAAGCGTTGGCATTGAAATATACAGCTGCAAGAAAACCTGTTGAGAGACATCGCAGGCCAGATCATAATCGCCTAAGCAATGGCAAATAAAATTAAAGAGAGGTGTATTATAGCGCTGTACCAGCATTTCAAAGGCCTGCTGATCGCCAGCCAGCGTACTCTTAACAAGCATCCCATCAGTAATTTCAGGACTTACAGTTGTTTTCATTATTCATCGCTCCTTCATATTCATAAGCATTCAACCCTGCACATTCATTTGACATCAACAGCATAGCTTCTCCACCGAGAAAATACAAGCAAAAATGAGCTCGATAAGCTCTACTATAAGCGTCTCTAAGCAGAAGTTAACGATATGAACAGAAGCTTAGACAAACCTTAGGAGTTTCTAAGCTTCTCCTAAACTTTCTCGTGTCTGGGAGGAGAGAGTGGCTCTGTATCGAGCTCATTGTGGCGTAGCAGACCCAGATCATAGGCTCTGGTAACGGCCTGAAGGCGGGTATGAACGTGAAGTTTGGCATAGATATTATTAAGATGTGTCTTAATTGTACTGACGGTAACGACCAGCTTCTGTGCAATCTCTTGATTCGAGAGGCCCGCAGCAATCAGGCTCAGTACAGTATGTTCACGTTCACTCAATTTATCTAGTAAGAGCTCTTCGCTCTCATGGGGCATCATCCAGCCAGGAGGTTGGAGATCCTGGCCAGCAGCAGTCAGGAGGCTATGCATATAGTGGGCAGGCACCTCGTGAAGATCTCCACTGCGGCGCTGCTGTCGGCTATAGAGCTCTGTCAGTAGAGCGCTCATAATTGGCCCTTCATCGATGAAGATGCGTAGATAGCCATGGGGCTCGGCCAGAAGAAGAGCGCGTTCTAAGGTTTGTAGCGTCTGAAGCGTAATGCCATTCGCATGATAGGCTAATGTGAGCAGCACGAGAGCCGCTATCTCGCTTGCAAGCCTGCCCTGTACCTGGCTCAGTGCCAGTAGCTCCTCTAAGAGAGGAATGGCGGCCTCTGGTCGATCCTCAGCAATGTAGAGGCGGGCCAGGGTCTGCTGCCAGAGTTCATGCTCATATACAGCTGATGGGTCAATCTCTTGAGGTCGATAGTGTTCATACCAGCGACGGGCAGAGGACAGATGATTCTGAGTGAGCAGAAATTGAATGCGCAACGAACTTATCTGCGCCAGTGCCAGCTTATTAGTCCCAAACCGCTGTGAATGCAGCTCCGCTTGATCTAACCAGGAGAGCACCCGCTCGGTCTCTCCCTGGTACAGAGCGAGCCTGGCGGCCAGGAGATAGAGATCAGTCAATGGGAAAGCCGTAAAAGAAAGCTGTTCAGCGAGCCGCATGGCCTGACGCCAGTGTTCCAGGGCACTGGGGAGCGTATTCCACTCATATTCAAGCTGTGCCAGCCGAACATGTGCGTAAAACTGGAACCAGAGCTCTGAATGAGTGATCTGTTGGCGCAGCGCCTGCCCCACCATTTGCAGCTCACCACGCGAGAGCGCGATCTCCTGAAAATAGAAGGTTGTGTGTTGTAGCGTCTGCTGGCTAAGAAGGGATGCTTCAATCAAAAGTACGTGAGCCTGTTCCAACGATCCAGCATAGAATGCTCCAGCGCCAGAGGCAATCAGAGCACTACTGCGCTGCTTTCTATCATCAAGAGCGAGTAGAGAGAGAAGCTGCTGGCCATAGCGTGTAGCCTCAGCACCATGTTGGCAAAGCTGAGCAGCAAAGGCTCGGAGCTCATAACAAAGGCTCAACTGCTGTTGTCCATCCCATTGCTGTTCAGCAAAGAGCAGGGCCTGCTCATAATCCTGCTGCGCCCCTTGAAAAAGGAGCGTCCAGGCCTTAAGAAACGTGAGCTGTGGACGAAGCAGGTACTCCTCAGGGAGCAGTGTCAGCCAGCGAGAGAGAGAGGCGATTGCGGGCTCTTGTGGGAGCACCGGAGTCAGGCTCTCAATGAGATCAGCAGCTCGCTGGTAATCCAGACCTATAAGAGCCTGCTCGATGGCTTCGGATAGATACTGGTGCTCCTCCAGCCAGATGCTTGCGCGTAGATGTATCTGTGTAATGAGGGCAGGTTTTTTTTGTTTTAAGCGATAAGTAAGAGCCTCAGCAAATAAAGGATGATAACGAAACCAGCCCTCTTCGCCCGGGATGGGATGCAGAAAAAGCTCGGTCTGTTCCAGCCATTCCAGCATCTCCAGCCCCATCTGAGAGCCCGTTGCAGCGTTGCACAGCGAGGCATTCAGGCGTGGAAGGAGAGCGGTCTGCAATAAAAAGTCCTGTTGAGCAGGTAAGAGCGGCTGAAGAACCTCATCCGTAAAATAGTTTAAAAGCATATGCTGGCAGCCGGTAAAGTTTTGAATCGAGCTAGCAGTTGTTTTGTCCGGCTCATGCAGGCTAAGGGCTGCTAATTGGAGGCCAGCAATCCAGCCTTCACAGCGTTTGTGCAGTAACTGGAGTTCATCGGCAGTGAGGGAAAGCCCCAGACTGTGGGTAAGCACCTCGCATGTCTCCTCATAGGTAAAGCGGAGATCCGCCGCATGTACCTCAGCTAGCTTACCCTGCACCCGTAAGCGAGCCAGAGGAAGTGGAGGAGTACTACGAGTCGAGATAAGTACATGAATCTGTGGAGGCAGATGCTCAAGGAGAAAGAAGAGCGACTGATGAATCTCAGTGCGCTGAATTGTCTGATAGTCATCGAGTATGAGGAGATATTCCTGGTCCAGGGTGGCGAGATGATTGATGAGATTGGTTAGCAATAGCTCGATCGTCTCTTCCGTGATAGAGGCTACTGGTTCTGCCAGCAGATCACTGGCTTGAGGCGCAAGCGTATTGAATGCCTTAAAAATATAGCGCCAGAAACGCTCCAGATTATTATCCAGTTGATCTAAAGAGACCCAGGCTGCCAGGGCAGAGCGCTGCCTGAGCCAATCACTTAGAAGCGTTGTTTTGCCAAAACCGGCAGGCGCCATTACCAGGGTCAGCAAACGTTGTGCACCTTCATCCAGACGATGATATAAACGGACCCGAGCGAGCGTGTTTCTGGCATACGCGGGCGGAATAGCCAGCTTCGTTGCCAGCAATGGATATGAACCTGTTCTCTGCTCCATCTACTTTTGCCTCTTCCCTACAGTACAGTGATCCAGCTTAATCAACAATCGTGTCTCATGCGTATAGAGCTCGTTTGGAGCCAGGCCCCTCGCTGCTTCTGCCGTCGATCTACGCGACTTAGTCGCACTAAAAAGATCCCCTCTTGCAATGGTGCCAGACCTCCACAGATGCTCAACCCCATCTATAGCTAGCAAGCGGTGATGATTCAATTATAGACGTCTGTCAATAGTGCTATGAGTAACCATCGGCAGCTTATGATAATCTCTTGCAGCGAACGTAGTTGAGATTTCCAACCTTTGGACGAAAGCCATGGGAGAGCGATCAAGATAAATCATGCTTCTGGATGATGACAGCCGGAGGCATTTTTTGTACCCTGATGGCTAATTGACGGAGAGAAATAGATAGGTAGTAGCAAGTGGAGGGAGAGGTAGTTATGCTATTGGACTGTGATATGAGCCAGAGGCTAACCGAAAAGCATTGTTTTGAGCTTCAACACGGAAACTATAAGCTGTATCATGTGGTGAAGAGCGGAGGGAGCAGTACAATTTATCAGGGAGAACATATTCACTTACAGCATCCAGTAGCGGTAAAAGTCCTCAATAGCTGGCTCGCCAGCGAAGAAGTAACGCATAAATTTTGGGCTGAGGCTCGTTTACATGCCAGCATGCGACACCCACACATTGTCAGAGTACTGGATTGTGGTGTCAAAGGGAAGCTACCATTTTTTGTCATGGACTATGCCCCCCATGGGACGTTGCAAGACTATTATGTGACTGGAAGCAAGCTTCCCCTGTCTACCCTCCTCCCATTAGTGATGCAGATTGCCAGTGCTCTACAGTACCTGCACGAGCGTAACCTGGTACATCGCGATGTCAAACCATCGAATCTCCTGATAGGGCCAGAAAATCAGATCTGGTTAAGTGATTTTGGCATCACCGTTGCGATGCAGCCCTGGCATCCACAGCACATGCAAGATTCCATTGGGACCGCACTCTATGCGGCCCCTGAACAGATTAGTGGGAAGCCCGTCACGGCCAGCGATCAATATGCACTGGCTGTACTGGTCTATACCTGGTTATGCGGGCAGCCTCCTTTTAGCGGCTCACTGGTACAATTATGTCAACAACATCTCTACAACGAGCCTCCCTCTTTAAGCAAGCATCTGCCCCAGCTTGCACCAGCGGTTGAGCAGGTTGTCCTGAGAGCGCTCTCAAAAGACCCCTATCAACGTTTTGCGCACGTGCTAGATTTTGCGAACGCGCTTAAACAGGCATGTACGCAGCCGCTTGCCCGGGAAGAACCTGTTGGACCCGGGCTTTGACCTGCGAGCTCACGGATCTCAGGCGTGAATATCGGCAAAATCTTCAGGTGGGAAGCCCGGATTGCTTAAATCGCTATTGGGAATCGCCATCTCTAAGAGATCATACCCATCAGGCAGCACAATCTTGTTACGATCGCACGTGGCATTGCCCCACAATTGTTCGGTGGTAGTCCCTGGCGGAAACGTAATGATGCAGTATTCATCTCGAACCTCAAGATAACAATTGTGATGATGCAGAATAGCCTTCACTCGTTCTTCATATGCGGGCTTAAACAGAGGGGTTTTCATCTGTCTGATAAAGCGTTTCGGTACCTCAACACTGGCTGCTTCTTCAGCAGTCATTGGAAATTTTTCCAGGTCTAGCGTTTCGAACGACTCGTCCATCGTAAGGTCTCTCTCTCCAGTTACTGCTTATTTCTCTCTATGTATAAAGCTTTCAATATGATGTGTCTGGCTGTTCAGTCTTTTGCACTGGTGCTCCTCATATCCATGGAAGCGTTACAACAGGCTACGAATGTTTCTCGCTGCTTTATCCATTATGACATTTAAGTGTGCAAAATTCTATATTTTCGTCATATTATAACCATATTGTAATCATTCAGTGCTGCTACGCCGAATCTTGTGTATTACTCATCTTGTGGTAAAACATATGTTTGCTTCCTATGTGAGAAGTTTTCTCTACCACTGCGGATGGGCACCGATCGACTTATGCAGAAGCGTAACAAAAGATAGAAATAGAGCTAAGGAAAAGGAATGTTTTATCGCACAAAGAATGTTCTTGTAGAGAGAATACCATTCTGCATTCAAAGCAGAAGGAATTGATTGTGTATTTCAAGTAAGTGATAAGGACATATACATGGCAACGCAAAAAATTGTAATACTCGGTGCAGGGAATGTTGGTAGAGCTCTTGGGGCCAAGTGGAGTGCCAGTGGCCATCAAGTCAGTTTCGGCGTTAGCGACCCCGCAGGTAAGAATGCTCAGGCTGTCCGGGCTGAACTGGGGTCGAGCGCTGCAATTGGGACAATTGAGCAAGTATTGGGAGAGAAGCCTCAGATCGTAGTGCTGGCCCTGCCCGGGGGAGCAGTCGAAGAGATTGTTCAGCAACATGCTCAGCAACTTGATGGGCTTATGATTATTGATGCAACCAATCGTGTTGGGGAAGATTCCATGCATAATCTGAGCTCATTGCAGCGATTGGCTCCTCAGGCTCGCCTCTATCGTGCTTTTAACACTCTTGGCTGGGAGAACTTTGCTGACCCAGAATTTAATGGCGTTCAGGCAGATCTTTTCTATTGTGGAGAGGCAGCGGAGACACGATCGCAGATCGAGCAACTTATCGCTGAGGTAGGCTTACGCCCGATCTATCTTGGTGGTATCGAGCAGGTTGGCCTGCTCGATGCGCTAACGACAATCTGGTTTACGCTGGCCCTCAAGCAACAAAAGGGTCGGCACCTGGCGCTAAAGGTGCTGGGCATCTAAGCTGGCTGGTCAGAGCCTTAGCCAAACACCTCTAGTTTTTTATTGATTTTTCCAATCAGGAAGGCAAAGCGTTTCAGTCCACTGGCGGCTGGTTTGATATCTGGCTTGAGCACACAGATGGTTAATCCAATCAATGGAGCAATGCGACTGATGACAATCAACTGCCAGCCCCAGTCGGTGGGATTAGGGCCAAAGAAAGGATTATCGTCGTAAGCCACCCTGAACAGGTGCATGAGAAAAAATACATTGGGGAGGCAGATCCAGATAATATAGATCTTTGCACTCAGTTTCTGGAACTCAGGACAGGTTAGCAGGCAGATAGCAATCAAAGGGATAAGAATCGTGTACTGATATTCATAGACCAGATCATAGAATAACAGGTAGTAGACCGTACTGATAAACATCCCTTTGAAGAGATTAATCCGCTTTAGCGAACAGAGAAAGAGCACTGCCAGCAGGCAGAGCAGGCGCAGACCTGCAATGGCACCGGGTGAGAGGAGCAAGGTATAGTGCAGCAGAGCCGCCAGAGTCATAATCTGCGTCGGGCCCCCTGGATCAGCGCTAAAAAAGTGGTGCATGAGATTATCTGTATAATAGAGCCCACTCTGATTAAACCAGAAGAAGGCGGTTGAGATGACAAACATAAGCATGCCAAGCACAAGGAGTTTATACTGCTTCTTGAAGAAAAAGACAGGAAGCCATAAGAAGCCAATTGGTTTTGTAAGGAGCCCGATGGCATAATACAGGCTACCTGTCACTTGCCGATTGCTTTGTGCGAGCGTCATCAAAAGGAGGAACGTCGAGAGATTGAGGACATACTGAAACTGCGCAATCTCCATCTCCAGATACTGCGTAAAATTGATGAGGGCTGTAAAGACAGCGAAATAGATCGCAGGATGAGTGCGAAACCGTCGAAAGAAATAGAACAAGAGGAGCAGATTCACTGCAATCTTCAAGAACATCCAGACATAAAATGAAGCATCAGGCTCAAAGAGAATCAAAAAGCTCCCCATGAGTAGCGTAAAGAGTGGATGATAGACATTGATATTGGTATAGCCACCCCAATAAGGGTGGACTCCCTGCGGAAGGACGCCATTGAGGCTTCCGCCATGGGTATAGGCCCAGTAGCCATTGGGAATCTGATAGAAATCCATACCCCGGCAGCAAGAATGGAGAGCTCCTCCACTATAAAAATAATCGAACCAGTGCGTCTTTGCAGCAGATAGATACAGCAGAAGATAAAAGGCGACCCCCAGACAGATCAGCCGACAGTCCCAGAGAGATTGTAAGATCTGCTGATAACGTAACAGGCCTGAATCAATCTTTAAACACTCTGGTGTATCGAATGTCTGAACCTTCTGGGCTGTCACCACAACGACACGTTTGGAGGACTCAATCTGATCATCATCATTTGCTTCTGGCCATTGCTGCATTGTTTCTGCTCCCCTCTCTACTTATGGTATTCTCTCTCCATATGCTCTGTTTGTTCATTAGCTTTAGTATAGAAAGGGATACCAAATCGAATGACCGCAAGCACCTGATGGAAACTTTGGAGCTCAGTAGCTTCTCTAACATGTTATAATGCGCCTGAGCATTTCCGTTTTCATCAGCACGATGCAGAATTGCCCATTAAGGTCCATCTTTATTATTTGTGTTTGCTGGGAAGGTTGGCTGCGTACTATGCTCATCAAGCGTATTGAGTTAGAAAATATCAAGAGTTATCGTCAAGTTGCAGTAGATTTTCGCCGCGGGACGACCGCGATTAGCGGAGCCAACGGAGCTGGCAAGACCACGCTGGTAGAGGCGATTGGCTTTGCGCTCTTTGGCTCTCTGCCATACAGCCAGGACCAGTTTGTGCGTGAGGGAGAGAAACACGGGAAGGTCACTGTGCACATCATTGGCAGCGATGATCGACCATACACGGTTGAGAGGCGTTGCGGCTCTGGCTCACGCTGGATGATCTATGATGAAGAGGCGGACCTCCGTTTAGAGCAGCGTGCAGATGTTCAGGATAAGCTTCACGATCTCTTTGGCATTGATCGTGAGCGTCCGCTTGACTCCTTATTTCGGGATGCTCTGGGTGTGCCTCAGGGGACCTTCACCTCTATTTTCCTGGAGCCAGCCAGTAAGCGGAAGGCTACCTTTGACGCTCTCTTGCAGATCGAAGATTATAAGCAGGCAGCAGAGAAACTGTTAGAGACACAAAAATATTACCAGACGCAGATGCAGGGTCAGCGCGAAGAGATTCAACGTCTCAGCTATGCTACTGCTGAGCTAGAAGACTGGCGTACCCAATTAAAAGATGCCCGCCTGGCTGATACGCAGCAGCGATTGCAGCATGTTGAATGGAGCGAGCTCTTCACTCAGCACGAAGCTCGCCTCTCAGTCCTCAATGAGCAGTTGTTCCGCTTGACCAGATTGGAGCAAGAGCATGCTCATCGCAAGCGAGATTATGAACATGCCCAGCGGCTCCTGTTTGAGCGTGAGGAGCAACTGAAGCAGGCGCAGTCTGCCGAACAGATTACTCAGGAGAGTCTGCCAGATCACCAGCTCTATGAGCAGGCGCAAGTAGCATTAAAAGGGCTGCGTCAGGAGGCTATGCAGCGCGATAAGCTGCGTCAGAAGATGGCTCACTATAAAAATGAGCAGGCGCGCGGCGAGGAGAAATTGAACAATGCCCAATCGCGTGTTGAAGAGGTTGTGCAAGCCCGCACTACTATCGTCGAGCTAGCGCCTTATGTCGAAAAGCAGGCGGAGCTAGAGAGACAGCGCGAAGAGGCCGGAGCCCGACTGGCTCGTTATAAAGCCCTTCTGGATGAAGGCCAGCGTATCAAGAGCCAGCTTCAAAAGGTTCTCCTGGATCAGCAGCAATATGAGCAGCGAATCACTGCTATTGAGCCACTTGTCCCCCTGGCAGAGCTGCTTCAGGAGCGTAATGAACTGCTGACGCACCTGCGTGTCAAGGCTGGCGAGAAGCAGAATCTCCAGCGGCAGTTGCAGGAGAAACGCGAGCTGTTGCGAGAGCGTCAGATGGATCGGGATCAGACGGCGGATAAGTTACGCAGAGCTGAAAAAAACGTTGAGCTCATCGAAGAGCATCGGCAAGAGGCTGAAGAGATGCCCCGACTCCAGCTCGAATTGGAGTCGCTGGCAGGTCAGCAACATCGCCTCGAAGGAAATATCGAAGCCTATACTGACTCTCGTGCTCAATCGGCTGGCGGACAGTGTCCCCTCCTCCACGAGACCTGCCTCAACATTAAACAACGTGGCCTTGTGAGCCTGGAATCATATTTTGATGGCCTGTTGCAGGATGAGCAAAGCCAGCTAGCTCATGTTCAGCAGCAGCAGGCGGCTATTCAGAGCCAGATTGCTCAGATCAAAAAATATGCCGACGCATTGGGAAAGCTTGGACAATATATTGAGAAGCGCGACATGCTGGCGGAGCAGCTCCAGCGGAATGCGGTCGAGATTGCGCGTTTAGAGCGCGAAGTTATAGCTTTCACCCAGGAGCTTGAAGCGGTCAAACAGATTGAGCAGCAGATCAGCATCGCAGAGCAGGCTTATAACGAAAGCAAGAAGGCTGATACCAGCGTCAGAGAACTGGCCTCTTTTAAGAAGCAGCTTCAGCAGCTCCGAGAGCAGGCGCAGCAACTGGAGAGCGATCAGCAGCAGCGGCGAGCAGAGGCAGAGCCACTGCGCGAGAGCGAGGCGCAGCGTAATCAGATTCAGACTGAACTGCAAGCCTTAAATGATCCACGTTCTCATAGCAAGGCTCAACAGGCCATTGTTGCGCAGGAGAACGAGCGTCAGCAGCAGCTCGATAGCGAGCAGCAGAGACAACAGATCGTCATACGAGATATTCAGCAGCTCGAGGAGCAGCTAGCAGTCTATCAACAGCTCGATGAGCAGATTGCGCAGAACGAAAGCGCGTCTCAGCAGAGTCAGGCCGGTCATCTGCGCTACCTCCAGAATGAGCGCGAGGCCCTGCGCCTTCCTGAGTATCTTCATGCTCAGCAGCAACAGATTCAGTTAACTGAACAGGCTCACGAGCAACTCAAAATGATTGAGAGAGAATACATCAGTGCCCAGGCCATCTTTGATCGTCTGGAGCTGGAGCGTATTCATAGCGAGCTAGAGCGATTGCGTAGCGATCTGACAGCATTACGCGTACGGATGCAACATCATCAAGAGTTAATGACAGTCCTGGAGAGTCAGATTGAGAAGGCCGAAGCACTGTTGATAGAGCTTGAAGCAGCACAGAAAGAATATCAGACGCTGGAAGATCTCTATCAGATGACTGAACAGTTTCGTAAGCTCATTAAAGAGGCAGCCCCCCATGTGTTGAAGGCCATGCTGGCAGATATCTCGGCGGAGTCCAATCGTATTTTTGGCGAAGTGATTGGCGACAAGACAGCGCAGCTCTCCTGGCGCAACGATTATGAGATCGTATTACGGCGGCAGGGAGTTGATCGCAGCTTTGCCCAGCTCAGTGGAGGCGAGCAGATGAGCGCCGCGCTGTCGGTCCGCTTAGCTCTGCTTAAGAAGCTCTCAACGCTGAATGTAGCCTTCTTTGATGAACCGACACAGAATATGGACGAGACGCGACGTATGAATCTGGCGGAACAGATCCGGCGCGTGCGAGGCTTTGATCAATTGTTGGTGATCAGCCATGATGATACCTTTGAGCAGGGACTGGATAGCCTGGTGCGCCTCAACAAAGTCAATGGTGAGACCCATCTCTATGAAGAGAATCTCCAACAGCGTGGCGATTTCCAGGAGGCTGTCTTAGCCCCATCGATGAGTGCTTACGATCAAGCATCAGTGTAGGGAGGCAGGATACATGCTACATAAAGGAAAATTGCTGGCGGCCCTTAACACCAAGCGTGGACAATTCTCATTATACGACGGCTCATTTGGCGAGCAACTGGCGATGTATCAATATGCCCTGGAGACATTGTACCAGCGCTACTCCTCCAGTGCCGAAGTAGAGCATATCTTGCCCCCAGATGAGGCAGGTATGCCTCCGGCTGGAGCGCGACCAAGCATTGAGTTTGATCGCTGGCTGGTGAATGCTGAGCAGAGCGACTATCATGCGCCGCATATTCCATTTGGACGAGATTTTGCCAATCATGAGCAGGCGCGCCAATGGGCGGAATGCATCGAAGGTGTCACAACCGTTGCTGTCGATGGGAGCCAGCTCCTCCCATGGCGTGATGCTTCTATCCCCGTTGCGCTGGTTCAGGTTGGTTTTTTTGTCAATCCTCACTCGGCAGGTCGGCCCTACGTCAAAGATGTCCATATGGAGGTTCTTTCCCCCGATGAGATCATGGAGGCCTCCAGATCTGAAGCCAGCGATCCAGATAGCTATCCCTATTCCGAGATGCAAGTAACCATGCGGCGTTATATGTTAGAGATCGAGACGCTCTGTCAGCAGATGGAGCGGCTGGCAAATGATCGGCGAGATGAGGACCCGGTTTACAGTCCAGTTGTCTTCTTTGATGGCTCTCTCGTCGTTTCCTTTGCGCTTACCATGCCCAGTCCCTATCGAGAGCGTTATATTGCTTCAGCCATCTCGCTATTAAAGACCTCGGAAGAGCTCCGTATCCCTCTCATCGGGTATATTGATACCAGCTATGCGCGTGATATGATCGGGATGCTGCGCCGTCTGGATTCTGCTCAGGCCCATCCAGTGCTGCGTGATACTAAGAAGATCCATGATGCCTTACTCTGGCAGGGCCACCTCCACTGGGGTGATCGTACGCCGGCCATGCTCTGTGCTCGTGACGATATTTTGCAGAGCTACGGAGCCTATCGCAACAAGATCGCCTTCTGTTATCTACAGACAACTGCCAATCGACCACCCACGCGTCTGGAATTTCCGCGCTGGATGCTTGATGACGGTATTTTAGATCCAGTGATAGACGTTATTCGGGCCGAAGTTATTGCTGGAAATGGTTATCCATATGCGATTGAGACTGCGGATGCCGTCTCTGTCATCACCATGCAGGATCGGAGCGAATTCTACAATCATTTCCAGGGTTTTATGGAGCGGCAAGGAGTCAAGTTTACCTTCTCGACCAAATCTACCAGTAAGTCGCGTCGTCGTTAAAGAAGATACCTCCTGGTTTTGCTATCTCACGAGTAAAATCACACATTATGAATGTTAAGTAGGGAAAGTAGCTTGTCATATCATGCTCGATTTCACATATAAAACACTGTAAAGTAGGGAAAGTAGCTTGTCTCTTTCCTGTGCTCCCACTCCGCTGTGTGAGCCCCTCCATAGCTCGAGTGGACAATGGCCCAATAGGAAAGGGAGCTTCAGAGAAGATCCGTTTGCTACCACAAACGAGAGCATATTCAGTTTAGAGCCTCCCGTGTGCCATGATGTGATGGCTAAGGTGAAGCCTGAACAAATATGCTCTCGTTGTGACCGTCGCCTCCGGTGCTCCTGTTTAGGTAAGGAACTCGTGCGCAAAGAAGCGCAACGTATCCAGTTGCACGGCATCGGGAAATCCGAGGATCAATTCCTGAACTCCCGCCTCCTCCAACTCGGTTATGCGCTGACGGATGGTTTCTGGACTGCCGATCAGCGCGCCAGCAGCTATTGGGCGACCCTGGAGAGCGGCGGGAAATTTGGCTTGTGCCTGCTCATCGGTCTCGCCGATAAAGCAGAGAGCGCCTGCTGTGCGATGGATGCTCTCATAATCCCGTCCAAGCGCTTCACAGTGAGCTTTGAGGACAGAGAATTTGTGTTTGATCGTCTCCGGGTTGCCAAACACGTTACAGGCATCGCCATATTGCGCCACCAGTTTGAGCGTCACTTTTTCGCCGCCACCACCAATCAGGATCGGGATATGTGGGTGCTGGACTCCTTTCGGCTGGTTAATCGCACCATGTATCTGGTAATACTTGCCCTCGAAGACTGCTTCTTCCTGCGTCCACATGGCCAGGATGACCTGAACCGCTTCGCCGAGACGACGCAGGCGCTCAGCAGTGTCAGGATAGTCGTAGCCGTACCCGCGATACTCGTGCTCGTGCCAGCCAGCCCCAATGCCGAAGTTGAGTCGCCCGTGTGAGAGAACATCGACCGTGCTGGCCATTTTGGCGAGCAGGGCGGGATTGCGATAGCCAGTGCAAGTGACCGTCTGGCCAATACGGATGCGCCTGGTATCACGCGCCAGGGCAGCGGTCGTACTCCAGCACTCAAACGTGAGTTCTTGCGATGGCCGTGGAGTCGTATGAAAGTGATCGACCAGCCAGGCGGATGTGAAACCAACTTCGTCGGCAGTCTGAGCCACGCGTGTCATCACTTCGTAGGCTTCAATGGGGTTCTTGATACCTGCCAGTTCCATGTTCCAGCCTTGCGGCAGAGATATACCAAATTGTAGAGACATACCTACCTCCTCGCTTCTGCATAGAATGGAGGAACGTTCTTCCTCCTGATGGGGAGCAATCCTCACGCCAGGTACAAGTGACCTCTTGACGCAGGGGGCTCTCCTTGAGTATGCTCTCCTGGTGATCCCAGGACCAGTGTTTGTTGATCATAGGTCTCTGACTACCATGTTAAGGAGCAAAGAGAGATGCAGCAGAACGGACGTCGCCAGGCCCTTGCTGATTTTTTACGCCAACGCCGGGCAAGCCTGTCTCCGGGTTCGGTAGATTTGCCACCAGGATTTCGACGTCGAACGCCAGGATTACGCCGTGAAGAGGTTGCGCAACTCGCCAATATTGGCACCTCCTGGTACGTGTGGCTGGAGCAAGGACGGGATGTGCATCCCTCGGCGCAAGTGCTGGAGAGTCTGGCGCAGGCGCTCAGACTGACGCCCAATGAACGTCGACATTTATTTCTGCTTGCCGGACAACCACTTCCTCCTGCTGTTTCCCCTGCATCGGAGAACGTCAGTCCAGCGCTCCAACAGATGCTAGATGACCTCAATCCTAGTCCCGCGTATATGCTTGGACGACGCTATGATTATTTGGCATGGAATAAAGCTGCCGATGGTCTCTTCGCCATTTCGGACCTGCATTCGGATGCCTCGTCTCCCTACGCGTGTAACATGGTTTGGCGACTCTTCACCAACCCGACGACGCGGTCGCGCCCCAATTGGGAAATGGTTGCGCGGGCGACGCTTGCGGAATTCCGCACAGCCAGTGCTCGCTATCCCGCTGATCCCTGGTTTGAGGAGCTGGTTGAAGATTTAAAGCAGGTGAGCCCTGAATTTTGCCAGTGGTGGCCCCACCACGATGTGCGCCGCGCTCTCGATGGTCACAAAGTCATCGAACATCCGACGCTAGGATCTCTGGAATTTGAGCATTTCACCTTGCAAGTACTCACGAACCCAGACATTAAGATCATGATCTATACCCCTCATGCCGAGACACGAGCAAGACTTCAACGATTTCTGGAAGCAATGGACGATTGCGACGAGGCAGGTAGGAGTGCCTCAGATCGGAAATCTCACCAGGAAGCAGAGAGATAGCACTGACTCCAACTAATTCACGGAGAGGCCTGGGAAGCCAATCCTTGTTGATCGAAGCAAGCCAGGATCTCGTAGTCCCAGGAAAGAGGCGTGGTCGTTTACAACGCATTCCTGGTATCTTACTCTGCATGTTGCCTGGCTGGAATTCCCAATTGGACCTCTGGTGACTCCTCTCAATGCGATGCATGGTTGTGCTCTCATAGCGTGTTACCATGCATGACATGTATGTTAGCCTATTGCCAAAAGTATAATACCTAGCAGGATAAGAGCGGCGGAAAATACACGACGTACTCCCTGTTTCTCCGCCAGGAGGCGTGTCCCCATGAGTGTGCCAATTAAAACGCTGCTCTCGCGTAGTGGAGCAACCTGGCTGACTGGATTGGAGATTAAGACGAAGAGAATGAGTAGGTAGGCCATGGGTGAGAGAATCGCGACCCCTAGCGCTTCCAGGCGATGTGCCCTCCAGGTTGCTTTGACCTGATCCCAGTGTCTTAATGATGTGGGTAAAAGTAGGGTTGCCATCACAATACTTGCAGATTCGAGCATCAACAGTGGCGAGGTCTGAAGCGTACTGACAGCCTCTTTATCCCAGAGCGTATAGCCAGCGATGAATATCCCTGTGAGAAGGGCATAGAGAATGGCGCCGCGCTTTCCCTCTATAAAGATGCTTAGGGGATTACCAACCAGGAAGACAATACCCACAATGAGAAGCACTATACCTACGATAGCACCTATGGCTGGCCGTTCGCCAAAGATCACAATGGCGAAAAATGTGGAGAGCAATGGACCTGTGCCTCGCGCCAGCGGATACGAAAGTGAGAGATCTCCAGTTTCATAACCTCGCTGTAAGAAAAGAAAATAAGCCAAGTGTAGGCAAGCGCTCCCCAGAGCGAAGCCAGCCTGTATCCAGGTAAGGGTTACATGACCTGAGAAAAGCATATAAAAAAGTATTGGCGCATAGATAATGCTTGACAGCACATTAAATAACCAGACAAACCCCTTGCTATTCCCCGCCTTCTTCGCTAGAAAATTCCAACTTGCATGCAAAAATGCCGCCACTAATACCAGCATAAACACAAAAGGACTCATAAGCATCCTGCTTTCTTTTTGATGAAATATTATTTCTCTATTCGAGAGTAAAATAAAATTTCATTTTTGTCAACACTGAAGAATGATGAAATACTGCGTTAAAGCCCATTTGGAAATGCCAGGCGGGGAGCACAGAGGGTCATCAATCTCTCGTTGACCTTCCTTCCTTGCCCCCGTAGGCGGCGTAAAGCTCATTCCTCTTGACAGAAATAAAATTTCTCGATACACTCAAAGAAATAAAGTTTCATTTGTAACAGGAGGGAAAGGGCAATGAATTTCTCTTTTGTCCAGATCAGCGACCATCACCTGGGAGAGACTGAGTCTCAATTGATGCGTGGATACTCCACTGCCTATGCTGTGCGCCAGGTTATGCGTCATATTGCGAAAAATGTTGGTAAGCGCATCGATTTCTTGATCTCGACTGGTGACCTGGTCAATGATCCATCAGCGGTGTCTTATCGAAATTTCTGTGATATGTTTCAGTTGCAGGTGACCTCTGTCGCGCCGGGGCCAGCTCTGATTACATTAGAGGGGTTGCAGACTTTTCCGATGTATTTTTTGCCTGGCAATCACGATGATCGCGACCAGTTTTTCCGTCATCTCTTTGTCGATACGCCAGCCATGCCCCTGATGAATGTCAGCTTTCAGCACAAAGGGGTGCAGTTTATCTGCCTGGATTTTGGTGCAGGCGATGATGCTGTTGCTTATCCTGAAACTCTGGACTATCTTGAGCGTTCATTGCAAGCTGGATTACCATCAGTGATTTTGACGCATCATCACATGGTTCCTATGGGTAACCGTTGGCAGGATGATTATTTTCTGGATAAAGAGAAGAGTGAAATATTCTGGAATATTGTAACCCAATATCAAGTCCAGGTACTGGGTGTGCTTAGTGGGCATGTGCATACAACCTATGAGAAGGTGAAGCGAGGCATTCCCGTCTTTGGTTTGCGCTCGACGGCTCCCCAGCCAGTATTTTTGGATGAGCCATTCTTTTGTCTTCAACCATTGCATTATCGCCTGGTGACGATTCAAGATGGTCTTTTGACGACGCGCATTTTTGAAGTGCCGCTATAAGGGAGGATTGCCATGCGTGCAAAAGCGGGATATACTTTGCTAGCATAGCAGACGTGATGGAGAGGAAGGTTACATACTCATGTCACAACCACAGGAGCGCCCTCTTATTTCAGAAGGAGTCCAGGCACGGCTCCGTGCCGCTTCTCGCAATCTGACGGAGGCTGAGGGGCGCGTAGCGCAGTTTATTGAGCAGCATCCTGAGGAGGCCGTTCATCTCTCGGTCCAGGCTCTGGCCCAGCGCATTCAGGTCAGCGAGGCAACCATTGTGCGTTGTTGCCGCTCGCTAGGCTACCAGGGATTGCGTGATCTCAAGCTGGCTCTGGCGGCTGAGAGTATGACTCCTCTCCATCAGATCCATGAAGATATCCTGCCAGATGATGGTGTAGGTGTGGTGGCACGTAAAGTGTTGCAATCCGATATCCAGGCCATCGCCGATACCCTGGCTGTACTTGATGAAACACTATTAGAGTGCGTGGCTGAGGCTTTGCTGAAGGCTACACGCATTGAGTTTTATGGCATTGGTCCCTCACTACCAGTTGCCCTGGATGCCTATTATCGTTTCCTGCGCATCGGTCTGCCAGTGACTGTAACGAATGATGCTGTGATGCAGGCAGTTTCCGCCACGCATCTACCACCTGGCTCTGTTGCCTTCGCTATCTCACACTCTGGCCGGACGCGTGAGACGCTGAATGCCTTGCGTTCGGCGCGTGCGGCGGGCGCGTTCTGTATATTGTTGAGCAGCCATGTTCACACGCCTATTAGCGAATTTGCGGATGTTTCCCTTATCACTGCCTCCCGCGAAACCGCCTTTCGTACAGCAGCTCTGACCAGTCGTATTGCGCACCTCAGCGTGATCGATGCGCTCTATGTTGCTGTGGCAATGCGTCGCTCGGATGCCTCACTCATTGCCATCGAACGTTTCTCTGAGGCCATAGACGAGCATCTTTTATAGTTATTGCTGGCTCTGAGACCACCATTGCCGGGTCCGTGCTTGCATAGACTCAGCGCCATTTCTCAAAAAGCGTGATCCATAGACCTGGCATGACCTCTCTCTCGCCAGTCTCACGAAAGCCCAGGACTTCGTAAAGTTTTTTCGCGGGCAAATTCTTTGTGCCTGTCGATACAATAATCTTTTTGATGTGGTCCTCTGCCTCTTCAATGAAGCGGACCAGCGCTTTACCAATCCCGCGTCGAAAATAGTAGGGATGGACGACCAGGCGGTAAATATCTAGCACTTCGCCTTCTCTTTTATAAGAGATAGCTCCTGCCAGACTATCCTCTATCCAGTAGCCATAAAAGGTCTCACCACAGTTTTGCAGCGTCTCCAAATCTTCCTTCAGAGCTGGAATAGCTGTTGAGCCGATCAACGCTGCCTCGACCTGGTAAGCTGCTTGCTGTACCTCTAGCAAGAGCTTTGACTGGAACACGTCTTGAAGTTGTATTTTGCTTATAATCATATGGGGTTTACTCCTTGAGGCAAAGAATGTTTTTTGTATAACTATACAGGGTTACTCACTACTGCGTGCCGTAGATACTGAGAACACTCTCTATAGGCAAGGTTCTTCCTATTCAGCTTCGCTCAGGCGGTCTAGGAGCACTTTAAGGTTGAGGGGAACGCCGTGTTCAAGTGTCTTGGGAAGCCCATAGCTAGCCAGTTTCTCACAGAGCGCGTGTATAAGTGGCTGTAGCTCACGTAGACGCAGTGCCTGTTTTGCTCATTGCCTTTTGTTCAAGAACTGAAATGTTCTGCATGATTGCAGCTAAAGACTGCAAAGATTGGCCTTCAATATGGTATACTGATAGACAGGGTAGCTCATAAAAGATCATCTGGTCGAGGTGGGCTCGGCCAATAACCTCAATGATCAAGCAACTGATTACAAATGAACAGCGTCAATTAGTGAAAGCGGAAAGTTCAACAAAGAATTTGTCTATGTCTCGTTCGACCACACATACCTTCACCTGTCCCTGTGGAGAGGTGTTTAGCTGTAAAACTTATGAATATATCAACATCGCGCAGGAACCACGGTTGCGTTATGTTGTTCTGGCTGGCCTGATTAATGTCTCGGTCTGCCCCAACTGCGGGCGGCGAGCGGCCATCGCCACGCCCTTCATCTACTCCGATCCCGATCACAATCTGCTGGCGTACGTCCATCCTCGTTCTGATGCTCCCGAAGATGCTCGCCTGCTGATCCTCGAGAAACTGCGCGAAGTGTATAAAGATGCTGCCACTGTGCGTATGATGCAGGACGAGGAGAGCGATGAGGAGAATGGGGGCAGGCAGGTAGATATCACGCCAGCCCAGGCACGCGAGCTTCCTCCCTTACAGGTTGTGTTTGGATTGGATCAGCTCAATGAACTGATCAACGGCATCCTCACCCAGGATGAGAAATTGGGACGGATCGCTCTGAACACTCAGAGCCGTAATGAGGCCGAACGGGGCCAGTTCCACGATATCCTGCGTAAACTTGCCAGTGAGATGGACTGTTGTATCGAAGTCGAGGATCTGCCAGACGAATATACTGTCTGGTTGTATGGATCGCGCCGCCAGATCAGTGCCTTTATGCGAGAGCTGGCCCCTAAAGGGTAAAAAAATGATAAGAGTCGGCATCCTGACAATCAGCGATGGAGCTTTCTGGGGCCAGCGAGAGGACCTGAGTGGTCAGGTCATGCGAGAGCTGGCCATTCAGTTGCCCGATGCAGAGATTACGATCAGCAAGATCGTGCCCGACGAGCAAGAGGAGATAGCCGCAGTGCTACGTCAGTGGAGCGATCAGCAGAAATTACATCTCATTCTTACCACTGGCGGTACAGGACTGGCTCCGCGAGATGTCACCCCTGAGGCTACGAAGTCCGTTCTGGAGCGTGAGGCTCCTGGTATTGCAGAGGCGCTGCGCTCGATGAGCCTGCACTACACAAAGATGGCGATGCTCTCACGAGGAGTGGCTGGCGTGCGAGGGCGCACCCTGATTATCAACATGCCTGGTAGCCCGAAAGCTGTGCGTGAATATCTGGAGTACCTGCTAGAGGTTCTGCCCCATGGCATTAATTTATTGATCGAGGGCCCCAGAGAGCATTAGCGAGTGCAGGATGATGTTACATGGTCATTACTCGGTATCACGGCCATAGCGATCATATTTTTGCCCTGGCCTGGTCGCCAGATGGGCGAACCGTTGCTTCGGGGAGCCGTGATCGGACCGTACGGATCTGGGACCCCAGCAGCGGCGAGACCCTCATAGTATTTGCGGAACATCCCCGCTATCTCCTCTCTCTGGCCTGGTCTCCCGATGGTCAGCGGATCGCCTCAGGTTGTACAGGTGGTATCGTTCATATCTGGCAGCCTATGACAGGCCATAAGCTCCTCACCTTTCCCCATCATGTCCGTTTTATTCGCAGCGTTAGCTGGTCTCCAATGGGAGATTATGTGGCATCCGGTGGTGAATATGGAGATAGTACCGTCCAGATCTGGCAGAGCACCACTGGTGAAATGCAGACAATACATCGTAGCCAATACCGTATCTTTGCCGCCCCCTGGTCGCCAACCAGTAACCTCATAGCATCTGGTAGCTTTGATACCACCGTTCAGATCTGGAACCCCTTGAGTGGAGAGCTCTATACCACCTATCGAGGGCATAGTGGCCCGGTATATGCTGTTGCCTGGCTTCCTCAGAGTCGTTTGCTCGTCTCAGCCGGACATGATAAGACCGTCCATATCTGGTCCGCTGAGATCGGCGAGACCCACTTCATCTACCATGGCCATAGCGATGTGATTAAAACTCTGGCCTGCTCCCCAGATGGAGCGTCGATAGCCTCCGCCGGAAATGATCGGACCATCCAGATCTGGTCAGCTCAGACGGGTCAGCTTGTGGCAACCTATCGAGATCACCATACCTGGGTCAGAGCAGTAGCCTGGTCCCCCGATGGAAAATGGATCGCCTCCGCCAGCGACAAAGTCGTACATATCTGGCCCAATCCCTCTCAGTAGCATAAACAGACAGGTAACCTTTACGACCATATGTTTTATCCTTCTTGCAATAGCGAAGGACGCTTATCGATTGCATCTATTTGGGGAAGCGAATCGTGTAAAGGGAGTGTTAGCCAGTGGGATAGGTGGTGTCGATGAATACCAGGTGGAACATGTGGAGAGGGCTGGTGGAAAGAGGCGGAAGATAGAGAAATAGCATGAATATCGAGAGCGAACTCGAAAGGAGAAACATATGACAACATATCAGATACCTCTCGTAGTCGGTGTCTTTCCCGATACGCAAACCGCTAAGAATGCAGTAGATGCCTTGCGTAGTGCAGGCTTTAAATATGATCAGGTGGGTGTTGCAATGCGAACAGAGAATCAGGAACTGCATAATTTGCAGCAGGACCTGGTGAACCTGGGTGTCGCTGAAGATCGTGCCGATCACTTTGATGAAGAGTATAAAGCTGGTCACGTCGTCGTCTCCGTCCGACCCGATGGTCGTGAGCGCGAAGCACGCGAGATCCTGGATAGCCAGGGGGCAGCAGAGCTTGAGGGAAGCAACATCCAGTCTCAGCCCTCAATGCCGGCAGCTATGCAGACACAGCAGCAAGATTCGGCGGCAGACATGCAGGCACAGCAGCAAGATCCGGCAGCTTTATCTCAACAGGAAAGCTAAGTCGAACAATCATAGAGAGAACACCAGAACATCTTCTAAGAGCATGTAAAAGAGCATCTCCTGGAAGATGTTCTGATATTATTAAAGATCCCATTCTTGTTTAACAAGAGCGTACCATTATCAGCATATGTCTTTCTGATCTGTCTAAACACATTGTGTACCAGCAATTGGGATAAAAGGAGAGAAGTGAGCGGCTTCACAAGCGGGCTTGTTAAGTTCAGATTAACAACATTTAACAGAGGGCACCTATCCCCAGGGAAAGTTTAACGTCCAGTTAACATATCCATAAAGCATAGTTAATTTGGCAGTGCTATCTTATGAGTGCGACGCAAATAGATGCGGAGAACAAATAGACCAATATCACTTCTGGCATCTATCGAAATAATATTTTTGAGATCCATATACAGGAGAGTTAGGAGACCATATGTTAAACAAATGGCGCATTGGCTTCGTTTGTGCTGCCTTCGCTGCGCTCAGCGTATTTGCAACTGCTTGTGGTGCGAGCACTGGTGCTGACACGACCGCAACCCCAACCCCAACCCCAGCCCCTGCTAAGGCTGTTTGTACAACTGGCGCCCCGGTTCTGGCCGCTGGTTCAACTGCTCTGCAGCCACTGGCTCAGGATGTTGCCACCGAGTATCAGAAGCAGTGCGCTGGCACCAGCATCACCGTCAACGGTGGTGGTAGCAGCACCGGTCTGGCAAATGCCTCTAATGGTAGCGCCCAGATTGGTGACTCAGACGTCTTTGCTGATGCAACCAAATATCCTGGCCTGGTCGATCATAAAGTCGCCGTTGTGGTCTTCGCTATTCTGATCAACGACAAAGTTACCGGCGTAACCAACCTGACCTCTGATCAGTTGAAGGGCATCTACACCGGAACCATCACCAACTGGAAAGAGGTTGGCGGACCTGATCTGAAGATCGTTGCTGTCAGCCGCTCTGCCAGCTCTGGCACCCGTCAGACATTTGAGAAGTTCATCATTCAGACCAAAGAGAACAATACTGCTGGTATTACTGCTGCCAGCTCTGGTGATGTTGCTAACGCTGTAAAACAGACAGACGGCGCAATTGCTTACGACACCACTGACTTCGCCATCAACAACAGTCTGACCACGATTAAAATCGACGGTGCAGAGAACAGCGATGCGAACGTTAAAACCGACAAATACAAGTTCTGGGGCTTCGAGCACATGTACACCAAAGGCGAGGCCACTGGTCTGGTTAAGAGCTACATCGACTATATCTCAAGCACCGGTGCAGACAGCTTCCGCAAAACCCGCCACTTTGTGAACGTTGCGGATCTGACCCCTGCTGCTGTAACTGCAAAGACCCCTGCTGCCTAGTCCAGTCATTCAGGCAGACAGAGATTAGCAGACAGAGATTACTATATAGACTTCGCATGAAACTGCATACGGGCCTCGATGCGACCCTCTTAAGGGGTCCATCGAGGACTGTATGTGAGAAGAGGTAGAGACCAGGGTAGGAAGGAGTGTTCCATGGCAGATAGCACAACGCGTGCGGATCTCCAGGAAGAGAGACAGCGATGGGGAGCAGGGCTCTCCAAACAATCGAGTTATGTCAGACGGACACGTCTGGCTGATCGAATTGCGAATAATATCTTCTTAATCTGTGCCATTTTGATCGTTGTTATCATTCTGGCCGTTTTTATTTTTGTCGGCATCAATGGTTTTCAGATGTTTAATCTGGACCCACATTCCAAAAATTTCTTAACCAGTGCAGTCTGGGATCCACAAGGGAATAAGGGCCCTACCAGCTATGGTATGCTTGGCTTTATTCTGGGCTCGGTCGTGACAACAGCCTTAGCCGTCATCATCTCTACTCCACTGGCCTTTGGCATGGCCCTGTTTATGACAGAGGTAACGCCCAAATGGTTGGAGAATATTCTCCGCCCATTGTTAGAGATTTTTACAGGTATGCCCTCGGTTATCATTGGTTTTCTGGCGCTGGTCTCCATAACCCCGATTCTCAGGGATGCCTTTGGTAAGAACTCACCCATTCCTGCGATTGGTGGCTATGGCTGGGCAGCCGCAGTTATTGTTCTTATCATCATGATCTTACCAACCATCATTAGCGTCTCCATTGACGCGCTACGAGCGGTCCCGAGCAGTGTACGAGAAGCCAGTCTGGCTCTAGGCTCAAGCCGCTGGCAGATGATGCGCAATGCAGTGCTTCCTGCGGCCTCGACGGGCCTGGCCACAGCTGTGGTGCTGGGGATGACGCGTGCGATTGGTGAGGCGCTGGCGGTGAGCATGGTCCTGAAAGGGAACGCGGATTTACCAAAGAACCTGTTTAGCCTCTCTGCCTTCTTTCAGCCCAACATTAACATGACCCTTCCGATTGTGCTGAACTTTCCAGATGCATCTGGTGCAGAGCGCGATGCCTACTTTATGGTGGGTTTCCTGTTGCTGGTCATTTCGTTCCTCTTCGTATGTATCAGCCGCTATCTGGCCAGTAGGAGTGTATACAAATGATGCAGCAGGCTACACAATCACAAGCAGCTGATAAGCAGCAACGAATAGCTGGACTTGAGAGGCTTGTCAAGCGTTTACATACAAGTAACAGTATAGCTGTGACCATCCTATCGATCGTTACAGGCCTGGTCGTGCTGGGTTTTATCTCTATCATCGTGAAACTGCTGTTGGATGGTCTGCCTTATCTGATCAACCCGGACTTTCTCGTTGGTCAGGGTGTAGGTGCTGTTGGAGCGCAGATCTTTAACACCCTCTACATTCTTGTCTTCGCGGAGATCCTCCTGATCCCCATCTCACTTGCAGCGGCGATCTACCTGATTGAGTATGCTCCTCAGGGAAAGCTTGTGCAAGCGATCCATTTTGCAGCGGATACATTGAATGGTGTGCCATCCATTGTGCTGGGTCTGTTTGGCTTTGCCTTCTTTGCCGTCTACTTAGGACATACATTTGGCTTTAACATTAGCCGCCTTGCAGGTGCTTTGACCCTGCTCTGTCTAAACTTTCCGATTGCCCTGCGTCTGTTTGAGGACGCCCTAACCTCCGTCTCACGCGAGATGCGCGAGGGTGGACTGGCCCTTGGTTCCACAAAATGGCATACGATTCGCACAGTTGTCCTGCCATCGGCTCTTCCTGGGATCGTCACCGGCATCGTATTGACGGCTGGTAAGATCATTGGCGAGTCAGCGGCACTGGTCTTCACCATGGGTTCTACCAACCCCTTAAATTCGTTTACGCTGAATCCCTTGATCTCCAGCGACACCTTAACTGTGCATATCTGGTACCTGAAAACATCTGGCGGCGGCCTGCCATACAATGTACAAAACGCTATCTCAGCTGGTTCTTCAGCACTATTGATTGTTCTGTTACTGGTGATTAACCTTCTTGCCCGTCTGGTGGGTCGTATTATTCAACGTCGTGTGACGTCTGCATAGTAATTAAAGAATTGTAGCGGTGTTCTTCGCAAATAGTATGATGAGACCTGAAGAAACGAGGTTGGTACTGTTATGAATGTTGCATTGAATGGCTCAATTGAGACAATGACTGTGCCTGAGGGTGCCAACATTTACTCTCGCAAAGTCGCCCGTAGTGGCCACATCTCTTACGAGGGACGTCCCTACTTTATTAGTAAGGCCCTCGCCGGGCGCTATATCCGCCTGATTGTCCTGGCAGATCGCTTGATCGTCGATGCGTCGATTCCATTGCATAAAGAGTATACACTTGTATAAAATGGTGACAGGAAGTAGTAAGGCGATCGTATAAGGAGGCCTAATGGAGCCACGGATTAAGAATCCACAGGTTACTTCTCAGTCGCAGACGAAGGTTCCGACCACTCAGCCAGAGTCGTCGTCGAGCCAGAATGTGTCGGCGGAAGCAGCTCATATGGGGGAGTTCGACCCCACAAAAACATTAAATGCACGTGCAGGTTCGATTATCGATGTGCGCAATGCCAATTTCTTTTATGGTGCAAAGCAGGCGTTGTATGATGTCTCGCTCCCGGTTCGTGAGCGGCAGGTCACGGCGCTGATTGGACCATCTGGTTGTGGTAAATCAACCTTCTTGCGCACCCTGAACCGAATGAATGATCTAATCCCTGGAACGCGCATCGAGGGCGAGGCTTTATTCGATGGGATCAACATCTATGATAAAAAGACAGACGTTGTTCTGCTGCGCCAGCGTATTGGCATGGTTTTCCAGCGTCCCAATCCATTTCCAAAATCTATCTTTGAGAATGTAGCGTATGGACTCAAAGTACAGGGACGTCCAGCGAAAGAGATCAAAGAGCGTGTTGAATATAGCCTGCGCGGAGCGGCACTCTGGGATGAAGTCAAGGATCGTTTGAACGCCTCGGCTCTTGGCCTCTCGGGTGGACAGCAGCAGAGACTCTGTATTGCTCGCGCCCTGGCCGTCCAGCCAGAGGTTCTGCTCATGGACGAGCCCTGTTCGGCGCTTGACCCCATTGCCACGCTCAAGATTGAGGAGCTCATCACTGATCTGGTGAAGGACTACACCATCGTCATCGTCACTCACAATATGCAGCAGGCCTCGCGCGTCTCCCACTTCACAGGCTTCTTCCTGAGCGGGAAACTGATCGAAGTCTCGCCAACGGTCGACCTGTTTGAGCGTCCACGTCGAAAAGAGACGGAAGACTATATCAGCGGACGTTTCGGTTGATCGTTAGCGAAGCAGGAGGCTACTGTGGCACGCAAAATATTAGTGGTTGATGACGAAGTCGTCCTGGTAGAGATGATTGCATATAATCTTGAGCAGGCGGGGTATCAGGTCATCACAGCGGGGGATGGAGTAAGTGCTTTGGAGATTGCGCGCAGAGAAACTCCTGAGCTGATCATTCTAGATATTATGTTACCGGGTATGGATGGTCTGGAGATCTGTCGTCAACTGAGGCGAGAGGGAAACACGGCCACGGTCCCAATCATCATGCTGACTGCTAAGGGCGATGAGATCGACAAAGTGGTGGGCCTGGAGGTTGGAGCCGACGATTATGTGACCAAACCATTTGGGCGGCGCGAGCTGCTCGCACGTGTGCGAGCCCTGCTGCGCCGCACCAACAATCCAACCGCCGATGAGAACGTGCAGCCCGTGGATAATGGGTATCAAGAGGTGCGACCAGTCAATCGGGATATCCTGGCGGGTCCACTGCGCATTGACCTGGCGGGTCGGCGGGTTATCCTGCGTGGACAGACGCTGGAATTACAGCCCAAGCAGTTCGATCTGTTGACATATCTTGTACGCAATCGAGGAACAGTGCTGACACGTGATCAGCTTCTGCATAACGTCTGGGGCTATGATTATGCAGGTGATACACGAACGGTCGATGTGCATGTACGCTGGCTTCGCGAGAAGCTTGAAGAAGATCCCGCTAACCCCAAGCTCATTCAGACCGTCCGCGGCGTCGGGTATGTCTTTCGCTGGTGAGTCAACTTTAGTGACCTGGCGCTGTCTTTGTTGCTTCCAGTGCGGCCAGGAGCTTCTGATAGACCGTATCCAGATGCTCTGGCATCACTTTTATATCAGCCAGAACAGGCATAAAATTGGTATCGCCGTTCCAGCGTGGCACAATATGGAAGTGAATATGTTCTGCAAAGCCTGCTCCAGCCACCTTCCCCTGATTAAAACCCATATTGAAGCCATCGGGGTTCATTGCGTGTTTGATGGCCTTGATAGCCCACTGAGACTGTGCCATCAACTCTGTAAGCGTCTCCAGAGGAAGCTCCTGGAGGGCACCACAATGTTCGTAGGGTGCAATCATGAGATGCCCATTGTTGTAAGGGTACAGATTGAGCATCATAAAGCAGCGTTCGCCGCGATAGAGAATATGGTACTTCTCGTCCTCATTGGCGGCTGGCTGAGTACAAAAAATGCAGCCTGGTGCAGTGGGTGTCTTTGGTTCAATAAAAGCCATGCGCCAGGGAGCCCAAAGATTTTCCATAGAAATTAGAACCTTTTGCTGAGTGGTGGGGGATTAGAGTGCGGCCTCATCCGATGCGGGGAGCTCGACCCATTGTTCGGCCCACGTATGGATTGCTTCAATCACCGGTCGCAGGGCATGCCCCTTCTCAGTTAATTGATATTCGACACGGACAGGGATCTGTGGATAGACCACCCGTTTGATAACGCCTTCAATCTCCAACTCGCGTAAGCGATCGCTTAAGACGCGGTCAGATAGCCCCTCTACCAGTGCTGTAAGCTCGCAGAAGCGGCATGGTCCTTGTAGCAGCGCATTCAGGAGCAGGCCCGTCCAGCGTTTTCCAAGCACCTGAATAGCATGTTCATAGCGAGGACAATTCTGGGCGAGAGGATTAGATGATATGATGTGTTCGCTTGGCTTCGTCGCCATGATGTAATGCCTACCATTTCTTGTTCTCCAACAGTGCCTTGATGCATGTGGAGGAGGCGACTATACGGGAATACAGTTAACTAGTATGAGCTAGTATACCATGTAACTTTGTTCTAAGGCAAGTAAGGGTACGCATAAAAAGTAAGCATGTTTTCGAATGCAATGGTGCCCATCATACGTCTGGAAGGTGAGAGAGCAGGGGAAAATGCTTGAAGTGATGCTTGATACACGGTTGAAATCATTTCATCTGGCGGTAGATTTCTCTGTCAGAGAGGGTGAGACACTGGTTCTATTGGGGGAGAGTGGGGCCGGAAAGAGTACTGTGCTACGTGCGCTGGTGGGCCTATTACAGCCTGAGCAGGGGCGGATCGTCTATAATGGCCGGATCTATCTGGATAGCCAGCGTAGAGTCTATGTACCTCCACAAGAGCGTCCCTTTGGCTATGTATTTCAAGAGTACGTGCTTTTCCCGCATCTTACTGTCTTTGAAAATGTGGCGTTTGGTTTGCGGGCACAGCATATTCCGCAGGTAGAGATCCGACGGCGTGTGAGGGAAGCGTTAGAGCAAGTCCATCTTTCCAATTATGAGACCAGACGCCCTGGACAGCTCTCAGGCGGTCAGCAGCAGCGTGTCGCTATTGCCCGAGCCCTTGTCCTACAACCACAGCTCTTGCTCCTGGATGAGCCGCTCGCGGCGCTAGATGTGCAGACACGGCGGGAAGTAAGACAGGAGCTACGACAGATCCTTCAGCAGGCTCACATTACTACTGTCATGGTCACTCATCAATATATTGAGGCACTGCTCTTCGGGCAACAGATCCTCGTCTTAGAGCAGGGCCGTATCTTGCAGCAGGGGGATCAGCAAAAGCTGC
This sequence comes from Tengunoibacter tsumagoiensis, assembly GCF_003967535.1. GTDB lineage: Bacteria > Chloroflexota > Ktedonobacteria > Ktedonobacterales > Ktedonobacteraceae > Tengunoibacter > Tengunoibacter tsumagoiensis. The sequence continues at coordinate 1,204,896 of NZ_BIFR01000001.1, forward strand.
GTGAGTCTCCGCGTTCAAGCTATGTGGCTGAGTTAGTGGGTGTCAACCTGTTTATGGGGAGACTTTTAAGCTACGAAGGTTCCACCCTCTGTCGTGTTCAGCTAGCAGGTATGCAATCTTTAGAGATCATTGCCACGCTCAGAGAGGGTGTGCAACGCCTTCATCCTGGGGCCGAGATGTCTATTGTGATGTACATTGTGATTGATCCGCGCAGTATCACGCTCTATCGGCAAGCTCCTGAGAGCTCAGCTCGCAATATCTTTGCCGGTGAGATTGTGCAGCTCCTCCATCTCGGAGGAGGATCTCTGGAGAATGGGAGTGTTCGTGTTGGATTAGCCCTGGAGCAGAGTAAGATTCCTCTGACCGCAGAGATTACCGAAGCCTCCGCTCAGAGACTGGGTCTGCAAGAGGGTCAGAGGATCTACGCAACCTTTAAGGCCACCGAAGCGAGTGCGTATGTCTAAATAGTCAGAGAGTGCAACAGGGATGGATTGGGTCACGACGGACATTTGGCATCGGACCGTGGTGGTAAGAGGGTGGAATGTGTCACCACGGCCATCATGAATGATGGGCCCTACACGTTTATGCGATAAATCGCTTATGAGGTGTGATTTGTTGCATAGAGTGTAGGGGGTATCAATTATTCGTGGACGGTCTCGCTTTGCCATTGGCAGGTCTCGGGGATGCTTAGTTTGAGGGCATTGGCGAGACCATCGAGGTCGGTTACATCATCGCGATAGACGGCCCAGGCTTTTGGCTTCTGACCCGGTTCGCTGACTTGACGATAGACCGTAATGCTAATGCGCTTGCCATTGGGAAAGAACTCTTCTTTGACGCGGGTAAGCGACTGCCAGGGAAGTTCAATGGACTCACCTTTTTTGCTGCGCTTGACCAACGCTATGGGAGAGAGCGTAATTGTAAAAGGGACAGGAGCCACCAGGGTTAAATAGTATACAAAGCCAGCAATAAAAAGCACAGCAACGATCGTGCTACCCACCGCCGAAGCCCCCTGGTGAAGAGCAATCCAGAAGACGAGAGCAGTGACCGCGATCACTCCAATGACTGTCATAATGCGTTTAAAGGGGCTCAGACCAGGTCCAATAAAGACCTGTTCAGGGGCGACTGATGATGCCATACGTAATCTACTCCGTAAAAAATGAACTCGTTATTCACCTGCCTATTGTAACAAGAGGCGGCTGAGAGTGCAATGAAGATAAGGACCATGCAGGAATACCCATTCTGTTCCAGACATCGCTTCCTGCTGTCAGAAATCCACCTGCCTCTAGAGGACCGATGCAGAACTAGAACATCCCGAAGACAAATAGTAGCGCTTGCGCTCCATAGAAGCAGCAAAGAAACCCCTGCTGTATCGATGGAACGCAAGCGCTACAGAGCTACTACATAATATTCTTATTGAGGGTAGCCATAAACTCCAGGTTGTTGCTCGTCTTAGCCATATGCTGTAAGAGAGCCTCGGTCGCTTCCTGGCTTCCTTTCCCACTTTGCTGATCGGCCAGCGTTGAGAACATACGGCGCATAACCACCACAGCGCGGAGCGTCTTATCGTCGAGGAGCAGCTCCTCACGGCGCGTACTGGAGCGAGCGATATCGATGGCAGGGAACGTGCGGCGTTCTGCCAGCTTGCGATCGAGCACGAGCTCCATATTGCCGGTGCCTTTGAACTCCTCATAGATGACATCATCCATGCGGCTACCTGTATCGACCAGAGCAGTAGCAATAATCGTCAGGCTTCCACCCTCTTCAATCTTACGGGCAGCGCCGAAGAAGCGCTTGGGTGGAATCAGAGCGCTGGGATCAAGACCACCAGAGAGCGTGCGACCGCTGGGCTGAACGGCCAGATTATAGGCGCGGCTCAGACGGGTAATGCTATCTAGCAGGATCACCACATCGCGACCACTCTCCACGAGGCGTTTAGCGCGCTCCAGCACCATTTCGGCCACGCGTGTATGGGCCTCAGTGAGCTCATCGAAGGTCGAGCTAATCACCTCAGCCTTTACCGATCGCTTCATATCCGTCACCTCTTCAGGGCGCTCACCGATCAAGGCAATCATCAGGTGCACGTCGTTATAATTCTCGGTGATAGAGTTTGCGATAGACTTCAGGAGGAGGGTTTTACCAGCTTTAGGAGGAGAGACGATGAGACCACGTTGACCGCGACCGATAGGGGAGACCAGATTAATTAAGCGTCCCGAAATGTTCGAGGGGCCAGTTTCGAGATTGAACATTTCGCGAGGAAAAATTGGTGTCAACATATCGAAATGGGGCCGACGTTTCGCAATTTCCGGATCGATACCATTAATAGCTTCTACACGCAGAAGGCCATAATATTTCTCATTATCTTTGGGAGGGCGGACCTGACCAGAGACCATATCACCAGTGCGCAAGCCAAAGCGGCGAATCTGTGACTGAGAGACATAGACATCCATATTACCAGGTAAGAAGCGCTCCTGACGGAGGAAGCCAAAGCCGTCCTCGACGATCTCCAACACGCCAGCACTAAAGATATTGCCTTGCTGTTCGGTATTGGCTTGAAGAAGTCGGAAGACGAGGTCTTGTTTCTTGAGGGTGCTGTAACCGGAGAGTTCGAGGTCGCGAGCGATTTCGCGGAGCTCCGTAATTGTTTTGGTTTCTAACTCTGCTATGTTCACGTTGTGTAAGGGCGATGCAGATACTTGAGGGATACGCCCTTTCTCCTTTCTGCGTTGAGCCTGAAAGTAAAGGTGGGAAAATCTGACATCCGGGGTCTGAAAAAGACCTGGTTTTGAAAGACTGTGAGTAACAAGTGGCTTTCTGGATGAAAGTATTAAGAGGTGCCAGCCAATAAACCAAAGAGCGTGTACAGCACGACTAATCCAAGTGGGAAAGTAAGAACCTCATGGGTGGTGTAGTACATTTCTTTGGAGCTAGCAAGACTATACCACAGGCACAGTAAGATGTCAAGAGCGTATCTCTGTTTATGGCTGAGTTTGAGGATGCGATACAGCACGTGCCCCGCTCAGATTGTTAATAGTAGACCAGCCTGATGCCCGCTGTAGATCATAGAATGGGTACCAGCACTGATCGATCCACTCATTACACCAGGCGAGCGACTCTCCTAATGAGCGGTGTTCAAGCTCTCGATCAACGACATGATTGGCGTGAGGATGTTTCCAGCGACGTGGGAGAGGGGAGCCAAAACCATGTGTGTAGTGAACCAGTTCATGTGCAATGGTCGTAGTGAGCACATAGTCAGGAACCTGCGGTAATTGGAGCAGTGTATTGATGCCAATAAACGTCAACGAATTATCAACCGACAGTCGAATCAGACCCAGCCGGCTTTTCCATGGGTAGCAATAATCGATGTAGACCTCATTGACACGTGGGACATCAGAGAAATAGAGTTGCCAGATCTGATTGAGATACCAGGTAAGATTCGTTCGGCTCACCGCTGGCGGTGCAGTTAGAGTGAGCTCAGTCAGCGATGAGAGCATGCTGGGTACTCCTTAGTTTAACAGATATATTTTGTCCAGGCTTTCGCGAGCGCTCTCTTTCATTGAGTGCAATCAGCCTGTATTGGATGGATCAAAAGAGCCTTGTGAATCCAGTATACCAGTGCCTCTAGCATGCTTTTGTGCGCATATGCCATTGCAAAAAAGAATGAACATCCAGCTAAAAGCTCAAGTTCGTCAGGGGTAGGCCGATGATACAACGTAGGAGTTAACTATCGAGCGAGTCATAGATCCAGGAACAGATTTGTGAACGGCAACGCGTCTCCCTGCCTCCTCTTAAGAGGTTAGTGAGCAAAGTGGGAGGAATAAAGCTGAGAGAATGCTGTGTTTTCACAATGAGTACGAGCTCATAGAAGGTGATCGCATTAGATCATGCTTGTAAAAAGATTAGAGTTTTCTTAATCTCAGCCATATTGAGCTCAAAGTGGGGCATATGCCCCATCTTATTCTGTCCTAAATCTGGTATCCTGGACCGTATAGAGTACAGAGAGATGAGTAAAGGAGGTAAAAGTCATGAATGCAACTCTTTGTCGAACAAGGAATACAACTGATCTAGCTCTGGAGGCCTATAGTGCAACTCAGGCTGAGGATCAGTTTGCAACCGCCCCAATGGCCGTGGTTGCTCCGTTATTTCAGACCTCCAATGAAGAAGAGCTCCATACGTCATTTGAAGAGGCTATTAGTGAGCGCACGCTGGCCTTACATGGACGTTTGAGCCGTTTGAGCGATCCTGAAGTGTTAGCAATTGAACGTCAGCATCGGACTGAACCTCTTATCCAGACGATTGATGTTCATGCCTCTCTTCCCTCGCACAGGCCACGAACCTTTTTGACGGGCAAGGCACAGCAGACCCTCATGTATGGCTGCCTGGCAATGAGCTGTACCTTCTTTGGTTTTGACCTGATGGGCCTGTTGATCTTACACATGCACTAGAAAAGTCTGCCCCTTATTTTGTTCTAAATGATGATTTCTTCTGGGCATCCTCTTACCTCAACAAGGATACTCTCCTGATAAGCTACCAGGTAGGGGCCTCATGCCTCTCTCAGATATAAACCACTCTCAAGTAAGGAAAGTAGCTTGTCTCTTTCCTCTGTTTCTCCTCCGCTCTGTGAGCCCTTCCATGGCCAATGGGAACAGAGGTTATGGGGGTGTTGGCATGGTAGAGCTTCGAGATGTGGAAGGAGACAAGCGACCTTCCCTGCTTTTTTTGTCGTATTACATTCTATTTCACATATAAAATAATTTTAAGTAGGGAAAGTCGCTTGTCTCTTTCCTCTGTTCCGGTTCTACTATGTGAGCCCCTCCATGGCCAATGGGAACAGAGGTTATGGGGGTGCTGGCATGGTGGAATGGGAAATTTTGGAAGGAGACAAGCGACCTTCCCTACTTGTTTTGTCATATCAGGAATAAAAAAACATATCATATAATGTAAAGTAGGGAAAGTAGCTTGTCTCTTTCCTCTGTTCCCACTCCGCTCTGTGAGCCCTCCATAGCTCGAGTGGCCAATGGACAATGGGAACAGAGGTTATGGAGGGGCTGGCATGGTGGAGCTTCGAGATGTGGAAGGAGACAAGCGACCTTCCCTACTTGTCTTATCATATTTGGAACGAAAACATATATCATGCATTGTAAAGTAGGGAAAGTAGCTTGTCTCTTTCCTGTGTTCCTGTTCCGCTGTGTGAGCCTCTCCATAGCTCGAGTGGACAATGGACAATGGGAAAGGATGCTATGGGGGTGCTGGCATGGTGGAGCTTTGGGATTCGGAAGGAGATAGAATCTTGTGTATACCATTTGTCCTAGTGGAGAGAGACATATGCATGGAGATAGTTTGCTTGAGCATAAAATAGAAGATATGCTCTGAACATATCGTCATGTGTGAACATCGTTGCATCTTATTTTCTAGCTATATTCTAGTAATTGTTTCATATTGTTCGTCTCATTCGTATAATTAAGAGGAAGGAGTTTATGTGCAGAATAATCCCGAACATCGAAGGAAACCTTTACGACCAGCGCGTGCAAATGCCAATGTAACAGCAGCCATTGGAATGGAAGAGACAATAGGGCGTCGAAAAGCGCGGAGCCATTTTTTGTTCACCCGCACAGTATTGGGTCTCACAGCCCTTGTCTGTCTTGCCCTATTATTGGCAACGTTTGTGCAGGCCTGGTCAAACAGTGCACTACTCCAAAAAGTGCAAGATGCGCAGAGCGATTTGCAGCAGAAGCAGAGTCAACACAGCCAGCTCCAGACCGGAACCGAACACTATAAAGATCCACAGGTGATTGAGAGTGAGGCGCGACAGCGATTAGGCTACGTCAGACCAGGAGAGAAAGCCGTCATCATCGTGCCAGCAGAGGCCCCACAAACGGCTGCTAAATCCCCTGTGTCTGCGGATCAGCATAAGCAGGGGTATTGGGCAGACTGGTGGCAACTCTTCTTTGGACATTGATCCTGTAGAGCCAGAAGAGGGGGAAGAAAGTCAGCCATAGGACAGTTTTCTTGACAGCACAGGTATCATAAAAGTATAAAGTTTATAGACAGTTCATACCTGATTATTGCACGGGAATATTAAATGTATACACAACGCGTCGAAAATGTGCGATCCATGCTCATTATGCAGCTCCAGCATTGGCTGGGGCTAGCTGAGTATTTCCTTCGACAGACGCGTTTCGTAAGGTAGCTGGTTTTTACCTACAGCGGAACGCAGATCCAGCGTTCCGCTGTTTTCTTATTTTCGCGTATGTACTTTTTTTTAGATAGGTACTTTTTAAGATAGGTACTTTTTTTAGAAAGGAAGAGAAGGAATACAAAGGGTCAATTTGAGCAATGAAGCCAGTATACAAATGACAGATAGACACAGTACAGAGGAAAGCGCAAGGCAAATGGGAACAAGCGGACTTGCGTACATGCAGGCATGCTAGCATTTTTAAACAAGTCGTTGTAAATGGTCTATAGTAAAAGAATGTTGGACCCAGGACTCATTATCATCATCTCTCATCGGTGTCTCCATTCTTATGCCTGGTTGAATACATTTCTTCTGTTGGTTCAACGTTGATCCAGATGCGCCAGTCAAAAAGAGAACCTGCTGGATGCAGGAAACATGCCGTATGTATGTACTAAATAGAGCATCGTCAGAAGCTACCAAAACTTCAACCGGAGCACAACTTTCTCTCGTCATAGAGAGAACTGGTGAGACTGGTAAGTGTTTGGCAGCTTCAAAAGGGAAACGAATTGCGATGGATCGCACGAGAGAATAGCCAGACAAATACATGAGCCGCTCTGGCCCAGCAGAAGGAATGTAGGTGTTGAAATGAGCACACGGATATCCATATCACAGCAGACGCAAAAAATCTATCGAGAGCAAGAAGTTGAAGCCTATGTGCAAGCCAATCTCCAAAAATATTTACAAGAACTCACTGATCTTTGTGCCATCGATTCAGGAACATATCATCGATCGGGTGTAAATGAGGTTGCCCTTTATCTAGCTGGACGTATGCGTGGGTTAGGGATGGATGTGACTGTGTTTGAATATGAGCAATGGGGAAGCGATGTTTTAGGGGTTATTAAGGGAAGTGGGCAAGAGAAGGTATTGTTATTGGGGCATATGGATACTGTCTATCCCGTTGGGACAGCGGCAAGTCGACCGGTGCGGGTTGAGGGTGACATGGTGTATGGTCCAGGTGTCTACGATATGAAGGGCTGCGTGCTTGCGGCTATCTATGCAATTGAGGCACTGGTGACAAATGGGGAGAGGCCTTTTGGCGAGATTCGTTTTCTGTGCGTCTCAGATGAAGAGATTGGTGATCGGCATAGCAAAGAACTCATCTGGCAGCTCTGTCAGGGGGCCAATCGTGTATTGGTCTTAGAGGGGGCACGCGCCAACGGCGATCTGGTGAGTGCACGTAAGGGGGGGGCCTGGTATAAGCTAAAAGCCAGCGGGCATGCCGCTCATGCAGGAGTTGAGCCTGAGAAGGGAAGCAATGCGATTCTAGAATTAGCGCATCAGATTGTCAAATTCCAGAGCTTGCATGGTCTTCGAGAGGGTGTGACGATTAATGTTGGGCGCATTGCAGGTGGTATCGCCACCAATGTTGTGCCCGATAGTGCCGAAGTCACCATTGATCTCCGTTTTCAGACAAACGATGATCGCGCTGAGGTCGAGAGGCGCTGGAAAGAGATGATGGAGCAGACGCAGGTTGCTGGAGTGACCCTTGAATTAGAGACAGATCCAGATAATCGCGAGGCGATGGTCTGTACGCCTCAAAGTTTGCGTCTGGCTCAGACGGCTCAGGAGATTGCTCGCCATATTGGTTTTGAAGTGAATCATGCAGCTACAGGTGGTATCTCAGATGCCAACTATGCTTCTGGTTATGGTTGTCCAACCCTGGATGGTCTGGGACCTGTTGGAGGATTGGATCATAGCCCCAATGAATATATCGAATTAAATAGTATTGCACCGCGAACGGCCCTATTAGCTGGTCTCCTCTGTTCGATCGAACCAGAGCTGGAGATTATTCCATCACCAGATCTATAAGATAAGGAAGAGGTTTCTGCCACGAAACGGCCCCCTGCCAGGCTGGCAGGGGGCCGTTTCGTAGCAAAGATGCTAGCCGCGAATCTCTTCCAGAAGTGAGAGATTAACAAAGAGATCGCAGCTCTGGCGGAGGGTAGCAGACATCGCTTCATCGAAAGCGGCCACCTCAACGCGCACACCGTGGTCTGAACAATAGTCGAGCATAGGCATAAAATCGCTATCGCCACTGACCAGCACGATGCAGTCTACAGCGCCACCATCAACCAGGCGAACAACATCCATACAGAGATCCAGATCCAGATCGGCCTTTTTGGCACCACTGGAGAAAGTTTTATAGTTCTTCGTAGTGATGCGATACCCCAGACCTTTAACCGCTTGCAGGAACATCTGCTCATCGCCAGCCTGTGGGCTGGTGGGACAATAGGCATGGGCGCGAATCAGGCGACGGTTGCCGCGTAAGAAATCGAGCAGCTTGCCAAAGTCTACCGTCATACGGAGAGTACGAGCCGAATAGAGCAGATTGGCAACATCAACGAAGACGCCGACGCGCTCAGTTGAAGGGAAAGGCGGTAACGTCACCGATACATTTGTTGGTGACTGATTGGCGCGACGTAGTTCAGCTACCATACGATCAGTCTGCGTCTGGATCGACTGTGAAACGATATTTGCAAACTGTGTCATAGAGGCGGTAGAGAGCCCGTTCTCGTTCGAACGTGCTGCATAGTGTGAGCCAGTCGTACTGGTTGAGCGTTGGGCCTCGGCACGAACGCTGGTACGCCCATCGCGTGTGAAGACGCTGCCACGTGCCGGTGAAGGCTCAGGCCCCATAAAAGGTCCCGTCATATCATTGCCCTGGTTCATCTGGTTTACGGTATAGCCAGATACAATCGTATAGGCACTACTTCCATTTGGAACTTGCTGTGGCACCATTGGTGGTGTTGGAACTGGTGCAGGAGCCGCTAACAGTGGTGCTATCAATGGTGGTGTTGGGATGGCTGGCGTAGTGCTGGCAGCAGGCGCAGCAGGACGTGCATGATTGGCTGCATTCCCAACGAGAGCAGCGGCGGCAGAACTGGTGCTTGTGCGATGCCGTCTGCGTCGGCGTGTGCTTGCTTTTTGTAATTCAGAGTATTCCAATGGTGGCAGATCCTCGGGTGCAATCTCCTCAGCTTTAACGGGCTCAACAACTGGTTCAGGAGTTGGGGCCGTCTGAGGAGCAGGTGCGGCAGACTGTTCTTTATGGCTGTGGCGTTTACGTCCGGTCTCCGTAGGAGCGGGCGTAGGATGGGCTTCCGCCTGTTCAGTTGTGTTGGCTTGCTTGCGGTTGACCGGGCTAACAACTTCGACTGGTGGTGTTGTGCTTGTTGTTGAAGCTGCTGCTACAGGTGGATTCGCAATGTTCTCGTTACGGACCTGGCGTACCTCTTCAGTACGTTCACGCTGTGGTGTTGGAGCGACTACAGACGGAGCAGGCGTTGGTGCCACTGGAGACGCTGGCGTATGGAGCGTCGTTTTGCTTGGACGATCAAAGCGATAACGACGCGCAGGACGTGGAGTCTCCTGGGCAGCAGTTTCGGTTGGCGTTGGAATGGTCGGCTGCTCGGGCTGTGAAGTCTGGGCGGTCTCAGCAATCGCATCCTCTCGGATATGGCGGACTCCATGACGTGGAATACGCAAACGTGAAGCTGGACGTAACAGTGGTGAAACTGCACGCTCAACAGGCGCAGGGCGTGGCATCTCCAGTGGGGCCTGCTCTTGAGCATTGTCAGCTTGCTGATTCTCAGTGGTTGCTTTCAAGACGGCCTCCTCTGCCTGCGAAGGAGCAGCTACATCCTGCGTATCGTCAGTCTGTACAGTTTCGCTCGCCTGGATATTCAGTATATTCTCCTCAACAGAACTTGCTGCTACTTCCAGTTCGACACTACTTTCATCTGTGCCGGTAGGAGTAAGCAATGTAAAGGCTTCGACCGCAGTATCTTGCAGCGTTGCCTGGAGACGAGCTGCTTCGGCCTGTCGAAATTCCTCAATGAAATCGGTAAAGGGGCGAATCTCCTCTGCTTTATTTGTGATCAGAGGAGCATCTTCGGCGGCCTTTTCCGGTGTTTCGGTGCTGGCAGCCTCTTCAGCGTGAGCAAGCAGTTCTGGAGTCACCACCTCAGGAGCGCTCTCCTGAGCCACAGGTGTTGCAGGTTGAGCACTTTCGGGTGAGCTCTCAGATGTACTGGTTGGTAGCTCGTCAGCAGTAGTGGGCGTCTGTCCGGCTGGAACCTCTTCAGTAGTCGTTGCTGGCGAAGAGTTTGTAGACTCAGCTGTCAGCAGAGCAAGAGGGGTTTCTACCTCATTAGTTGGCAGCACCTCAGGATTGGCAGTGTCATCTTCCTGAACCTTACTTTCTGACTGATCGGAAGTTTCCGTAGTTGATGCCACTGGATGTATATGCGTTTCCTGAGTTGTCTCCTCAGCAGTATGTTGTGAGTCGGCCTCATCAGAAGAAGGAGTAGATTGTTGGACCTCAGCCTGAGCTGTCTCCAGACCCTCATTAGTGGAGGGAATTGTCGACCCTTCAGAAGAAGCAGAAGAAGCCTCTGTTGAAGGAGTAGAGGAGTCAGCCACTGAATCGGGGGCAGACGGATGCCTCACGACGGAGGTATCGACGTCGTTATGCTCGGAATGAGTATTATGCGTTGTCACTAAGATCTCCAGTTTCAGTCGCTACGAACCGGGGCGCAGTCAACTACCGTAGGGAATGTGCGACTGAAGATAGTTGGGGCGAACATGCGTTATATCCTTTTCCATCTGTCTACTGCATTGCGCTGCTGATGGGCGGAAAACAAGCCTATGTGCTTGCTTTAAGTAAATTGGCAGATCCGCCCCACCATTATCCTCGGCTGTCTTCACGCTGCGCACTTCTACACATCCCGGTTCTGTCTTGATTGTCTAGATTGATTGTTTGTTTGTTTGTGCCGTTGTGATTACTCTGGATGTACGCCACCACCCAACGGCGGTATACTGGTGGGTACTGGGCGAACGTCGGGTTCGATTGACTCGTTAATCCCTACCGTAGGCAAAGTTCGATCTCTGGTATCTTGTTGTTGGCGATAGGAGGAGTTCGTCATCTCAGCTGATTGGCGATTGGAAGAACGCCACACCGCGAGTATACGCTCCAAGGCGGTCACATATGTGAAGACAGCCAACAAAGCCAGGACCCAGATACCAGCGTTTAATAAGAGTCCAATGGCCAGTAAAATGACACGTTCCGGGCGGGCCAGGAGACCAGTTTTGCACTCAATCCCTAAGCCTTCAGCGCGAGCTTTGGTATAGCTGACCATCAATGAGCCAGACATAGCCACAAAGATGAAGAGGACCATCCACGTTTGCTCGCTAAGAGCAGGCCAGAGTGAGTCTTGTGGGCCTGGATGCTGCAACGTATAAAAGAGCAGCCCAAACAGGATGATACTTTCAGAAAAGCGGTCAAGCGTTGAATCTAGAAAAGCGCCAAAGGTTGTGGCAGCGTTTGTAGCGCGAGCCATCGCCCCGTCAAACATATCAAAGATGCCTGCAAACAGTACCAACAAGCCTCCCAAAAACAAGTATCCCTGGGCGATGACGATGGCTGTAACTACGCTTAAGAGCAGTCCAACACATGTCAACATATTGGGAGTGATCCCCAGTCGTGCTACTGGTTTGATAAGCAAGGTAACCAGGTATCTGGCTTGCTGCTGTATACGTCTGCTAAACATAATCCTATTGTACCATACTTTCACCTTACAGGACTAGCTCTTTCCTGTTAAAGATCAGGGCTTTCCATTTCTCACAGAAGAGGCCATAAGCCAGGAAGGGGGAGTGAGGTAAGCAAGCTCAGATAAATGACCTGAGACAGTATTTTTCTCTTCTTCATTTCTGATTGGTTCAAATAGTATTATGGAGCTCTCTAACCTGATGAAGGTTGAGGAGCTCCGTAAAGGGATGTGTCTATTGGTATAAAAACAGACTAGGCCAGTGCGGGTCGGCGGGCCTCGCGCTCTTCTTTATTGAGAACATAGCGGACCCAGTCGTAGTAGGAGCTGATCTCCCAGAAGGTGCCGCCGGGAGCGCTGAGGCCACCTTCGATAGCCGCACGCATCTCTTGAGCGGTCTTGCCGGGGAACCAGCTATAGGCGCTCCCGATGCCGCTCAGGGTATGAGCATCGCTATTTCCTAATTCAGGGAGCCCATAGCGCTCACGCGTTGTGCCCATAGCGATATAGTTGGCATAGAGCCCACAGAAGCTGGCGTTCCAGGTCTCTACTCCATCGAACCAGACATCTCTGGCTGCATGGATGCGATCCATGACCGCGAGCTGGCAGCTATGGCGAAAGAAGCGATGCAGAGGATGAGCTACCACAGCCAGCCCGCCCTGCTCGTGGATCAGATCGATGCTGCGCTCCATGCTCAGTCCAGGCTGAATACGTTTTTCAATGAACAGACCTAGCAGATGGCCCTCGGTAGTTGTAACCTCTTCACCAACAATAAAATCGAACCGATAGTTGCCCTTAGCCCATAGATCGCGGGCTCGTAGTGCACCATCAATGACATCATGATCGGTTAACGCAATAACATCCAGATCAGTATTTACTTGGACATGTGCGAGCAGTTCATCGATTGTCGCGCAACCATCACTATAGGTGCTATGCATATGCAGATCAGCCTTGCCCTGCTTTCCCAGCGCATGGGCCTGTTTCACAGTCATCTTACTGCGCTTCTTCAGCATAGCGGTGCCAATAGATGCCATTCCTCTGGTTGCGGTATAGTCTTTGCTCATGCGTATCGAGTTCCTTTTCTGCCTTTGTCTTATCAGGAAGGTCGCTTGTCTCCTTCCAGCGGCCAGATTTCAATCGTTCCCAATCCGTGTTATATGGTCAGATTGGGATATATCGTTCCTTCTAACACTACCATAGTCTGGTTAAAAATCAGAATTAACGCTATGTAAAGTAGTGTTAAAACAATGTATAGCGATATCAGCCAGCGTCGAAAGAGCAAGGGAGGTCAGAGGCAATAGGAGCTGAACAAACGATAGGCCAGCCTGAGAGAGGAGTGCCAGTGCTTATACGAGCCAGCAAAATTGTCTATCATTATGCTTCATAATACATGAATACTTCAGTAAGCGTCAATCTGTTCCTGATTAGATCAGGACCTTTCTCCTAAAAGAAAGCCATTTGCCGACGAATATAGTAAAACAGAGCACCGGATGATGCAGAAAGAGAATAAGGTTGTGCTTACTTATCTAAACCTTGGAGAACGATAAGAAGATTAGAATATTCTAATAACAGTTGCAAGTGCTTGAAATTATGGAAAGTTTCCAGTTATACTACCTGAGGTTATAGATGCAAAAAGAGATGTTGTAAAATTAAAATCTCTAAGTGCTAATTATTTTTTAAGGTCTCTACAGCTAAAGAGGTTACGTAATCTTTCTCCATAAACTAGCATGAGTAGTAAGAGGAGAGAAAATAAATTTATGAATAAGAGAAATCAGGGTAAACGAGACTTTTTCTTGCTAGCCTTGACTAATTTGTGCATTAGTATTCTCTGTTTTTTTACATTTTTTCGTTTTCCGCCGAACACTTTTCTTTATTTTTTTGTACTCAGTGTTGGGTGTTTTGCCCTTCTAGGAAGCGGCTTCTATACATTCTTGTTTATCCTGGCAGCTAAAAATGTTGATTGATTAGAGATATACAAAGATGTTGACTTACTTCGTAAACGTTTCTAATCTAGAAGTGGTAGCTTTGATTTAACTTAAGGATAGATGTCATTTTTCATAGCGACCTTGTAGTGTAGTCTGAAATACTTTTCATTTATGCATTGGATACCAATGCATAAATGAAAAATTAGTCAAAAGGTGATATAAAAATGAGAAAAATTAGTAAACATTCAAAAGAATTTTTATGTTTTTTTATGATTTTATGACTCTAAAGAGGTTACAAGAGCAAGAAGAAAGGAAGTCATAATTTCTATGTTGTTTTTTAGCTTTAATTCCCTATTTGATGGTGCTTTTTTCTTTGCTTGTCTATTTGCTTTGATGGTAGCGATATATTTTATGTGGCGCGGCATCAAAGAATTGGCAGCCATCCATGGTTCAAGAATTATAAAGATAGCGGAACTGCTTAAGAACGTTTATTCGTGCACCGCTCTGAGCTTGCTATGTGCGATATTGTTCTTTATCTCATGGTATATTTTCCCCCATCAAGATAATACTTTTCTGAAAATATTTTTATCGATAATAATGTTAGCCACATTTTGTTTAGCTTCCTTGCTCTTGTATAGATCGTATTTGCTTCATCTTCACAAGGAATAGATACTGTTTTCCCTTATAAAATGTCGGGATGTAAAAAGGAACTATTCCGGAACTATGTCAGAAGCACAGTGAGGAGACGCAGTAGCGAATGAGCCAATATTTTTGGCATAATCAATCAGGGTCACAATGGCAGGGCTCCATTAAATGGTGAAAGACCCATTGTTTGAGCTCAATGTTGAGCACTTATCTGTGCAATTCACCAGATAATGGAGCGCTACCGATGTCTGTCTTATGCAAAAGGATGGCGGAGTACCGTATGCATTTTTTCTGGGGCGGTTCTCCGCATATCGTTTAGATAGATTTCATGATGTTTTCCGCGAAATGTATAGTTATGTTCTTCCAGAAAACAGCCCAGCTTCTCAAGCGTTGGCCCTTCGTCTGCAAATGGGCCAACATGCATGGTCTGGGCAACCTTCCCTTCGTAGAAACGCTCCAGGCGTATGTTCTCCAGCGCGGGCCGATGTTTCTTCCGCTGTGCCTGTCTGCATGCCTCAGCAAACCATACATCAGTCACACACTCTGGCTGCATAATCATCATCGTCCATTGCCAGTTCTCTCGTGGAGCGTCTCGGTTGCCATCAGCCCACCAGAGCCCCTCAAGAGGCATCACAGGATAGTCGATGCCCAGTTCTTTCTTGAGCAGAAACTTTGTGGTATAGGCAGTCGCGTAGATTGCTTCAATTGCATCTTTATATTCCTGCGCTGTATTGGGATCACCTTTTCCGTCTAGCATCAGAAAATTTAGTGCGGGAATATCTACGACCACAACTTTTCCAACAGGAGGGGTATAGAAATGCTTCAAATCTGTTTTGAGATTCAGTCTGGTTGGTTCAATGCTTCTACTCATAGAGTCCTACTTTCTGTATGCCCTTTTTGTTTAAAAAAAGCTCTGGTGGATGTACTGATCTGTCAGGGCTTGAAATCCTGCTAGCTCAACACATTGTCCCTGTCTCATAGAATACCTGCTGCTCCCTGACATCTTTTGTCAGGGAGTGTGGAAGATGGTAAACTGAGTAGAAAATTCGGATGGACCAGAGGCGAAATAGAGATGAGAGCTGATCGTTTACTGACCATTTTGTTGCTATTGCAGGCGCGAGGACGTATGACAGCCCAGGAACTGGCCGGGCATCTGGAGGTTTCGGAGCGGACTATCTATCGAGATCTTCAAGCGCTTAGCCTGGCAGGTATTCCAGTCTATGCTGAATCGGGGATAGGAGGAGGATACTCACTCATTGAACAGTATCAAACACGTTTGACAGGATTTACGAAGTCCGAAGTGCGTGCACTGGCCCCATCGCAATCATTCGGGCCGCTTCACGATCTGGGCCTGGGACCGGCTTTGGAGGCAGCATTCCTCAAACTTGAGGTCGTCCTCTCGCCCCATTGGCATGGAGATATAGACACGGTTAAACGGTCAATTTACCTGGATTCCACAGGCTGGCTGTGGGCAAAAGAGCCGGTGCCGTTTCTGCCACTGTTACATGAGGCGCTCTGGCTGGGCCAGAAAGTGGCAATCGACTATCATCGCCACGATGGTCAGATTCGCCAGCGTGTGGTTGATCCATATGGGTTTGTGGCAAAATCTACAGTCTGGTACTTGATTGGAGCGGTTGATGGCCAGATTCGCATGTTCCGTGTTTCGCGCGTGGGTGCGGCCCGGCTCCTGGCAGAAACCAGCCAGCGCCCGCAAGATTTTGACGTGCGAGTGTACTGGGAAACGTGGAATCGCACCTTTGCAACGAACTATACGCCTTATATTGTCCGTCTTCGCCTTGCACCAGGGGGAATGCAGAGACTCTTCGAGATAGCAGATGAAACCGCGAGAAGCTCGCTGAGAGAAGAACCGCTTAGCGATGATCAGGGATGGAGTCTCGTTTCGATGACCTTTAGCTCTCTTCTCCATGCGCGTACAGTTGCTATGGGTGTTGGTAATCTTCTGGAAGTGGTAGAGCCATTGGAGCTCCGTGGAGCCATTCGTACGCAGGCTCAGCAGATTGTTGCCCTATATGAATAAAATGATTTTTTACACCAGACTATCTGGTAGTTTGTCGCCAGCTATAAAAACAGAAGAGCATCCTCTTCCACGAGAGGATGCTCTTTGAGAGTGGGTGACCAGGGACTCGAACCCTGAACCTAACGATTAAGAGTCGTTTGCTCTACCATTGAGCTAGTCACCCGTTGGGCAAAATGATAATACCATAGCATGCCAATCTCGTCAAGTAGTCTTGCCCCCCAATTTTTGCAGCACTCTAAATCTCTTTACCTATCACACCATTCTTAGCGCGGTGTCGCGATCGGCGCGGGTGTAAGCGTGGCTGGCTGATTGACCAGCGGAAGAGTGAAGTGGATGCGGGTCCCTTTGCCAATGGTGCTTTCGGCCCAGACTTTGCCACCGTGAGCAGTAATGATGGCCTTAACAATTGAGAGACCCAGGCCGCTCCCCCCAGTCGTAGTCGTACGCGAGCGATCGGCGCGATAGAAGCGTTCAAAGATATGGGGCAGGTCAGCGGGATCGATGCCACTGCCAGTATCGCTGATCCAGAGATGGAGCATCGTTTTCTCTGCCTGTGCTCCCACTGTAATCTTGCCGCCGCGAGGAGTATGACGGCGAGCATTATCCAGCAGATTGAGCAAGACCTGGGTGATGCGATCGCTATCAGCGAGAATAGGAGCAATCTTTGGACTGATCTCGTTATACAGCGATATCTCAGACTCTGCACATTCAGGCTCGATCACAGCAGCAGTCTCATCTACAAGTGCGTGCATGTCGAGAGGGGCCAGATCGAGCTTGGTCTGACCAGCCTCCATTGAGGTCATCTGCCGCACATCACCAACCAGACGGCGCAGGCGCTGAACCTCACGTCCGATGAGTTGAGCCGTCTCATGCCGCGCTGTTGGTTCGGTAATAACATCATCGGCAATAGCCTCGCTATAGCCCTGAATGGCTGTCAGCGGCGTAGCCAGATCATGGGCGATATTGGCGATCAATTCGCGGCGCATCTGATCCTGTCGCCGGAGCTCGTTAATATCGGCCTCAATCGTTCCCGCCATCTCATTAAACGTCTGGCCCAGGCGACCTATCTCATCCAGAGAAGTGGGAAGCTCCACGCGCTGTGCATATTCCCCCTGCTTCATTTTTGTGGCTGCGGTAATCAAGCGGTCGAGAGGACGTGTAAGCCCGCGAGCGACCAGGTAGCTAATAATAGCTGCAACGGCCGCCACGATCAGACCAGTGATCAGGATTGAGCGATTGATCAGGCTCATGATATTCGTATCGGGGCTAATCTGTGGCTCTGAGAGAAAGAATGCCCCAATAACTTTTCCATTGACCTCAATGCTCTGACAGATATATTGAGAAGGTATAACCTGATCTTTCCTCGTAGTAATATTGATCGTATTTTGCTGTGAGAAATTGCCGCCAAGCGCCTGATGAAGGACCTGGAGGACGGTTGGATTATTGCAGTTATCGGGTGATATGTAGCGATACGAGCAGAATGGCGTATTTGTAGTATCAGTCATCAGCAGCAAGTCGTTGGGGAAGGCGCGTAAGATGCTTGCATTCAGGGGCTCACCCTGACTATAGAGGGAATGTGCGTACTGCTGTACATCTTCTGCTAGAGCGGTGAGACGTTCGCTCTGGAGCTGAGCATAGTAGTTTTGCACAACAACTGAGATTGTGATACTGAGCACGAGGATCGTTCCCAGGATGACCAGCAGGTAGCTAAAGGCCAGACGGGTTCTCAAGCTATAAGCTGTAGTTTTAGTAAACTGTTTCATGACGGGCTCTCTTTCCTGTGCTTCATCAGGTGCGTGAGGTGGTTGGGACTGGGACAAACTTATAGCCAACACCCCAGACGGTCTGGATATAGTGTGGCGCTTCTGGCACTGCTTCAATCTTCTTGCGCAAGGTGCCGATATGGACATCGACCGTACGGCCATCGCCCAGATAGCTATAGCCCCAGATCTGATTAAGCAGAGCTTCACGTGTAAAGACGCGATCGGGAGCTGAGGCCAGCGTGACCAGAAGATCAAATTCTTTCACGGTGAGAGCAATTGGGACACCATGGGCATTGACGCGGCGGGAGGGAATATTGATAACCAGGCCGCCAAAGATGATCTCTTCACCTTTCCTGGTTGAAGGGCTGGAAGGTTGGCCATCGGAGGTTGTGCTCTCAGTCTTCTCATTATTCTGTCCTGAGCGGCGCAGGATAGCTTTGACGCGGCTGACCAGTTCGCGAGGGCTAAATGGTTTGACCAGATAGTCATCGGCCCCTGATTCGAGGCCGCTGATACGATCCTCTTCTCCCTGGCGAGCAGTGAGCATGAGAATAGGTGTATTGGCCCAATTCCGAATCCGGCGGCAGACCTCCATCCCATCTAGAAGTGGTAGCATCAGATCCAGGATCACCAGATCGGGGTGTTCACGGGCATGGAGCTCAAGGCCAGCGATACCATCGCTGGCACTCACTACTGTAAAGCTCGCCTGCTCTAGATAGAGGCGGAGAATCTGAGTGATATTAGCTTCATCTTCGATAATGAGGATCTTCATACCTATCAGTCTACCTCTCTGTTATCAAAAATATACGAGGAAATTGTAAAGTTTTTCTCATATCACTCAGCTCTACCGGGAACCACAGGGTCTTTGAAGATGAAGATACAGAGCTACTGATTACGAGAGATGAGCTTTCAGGTAGCCTAATTTTTCCAGGGCCATATAGGCTGCGGCAATCTGCCCCTGAACAGAGAACTCTCCGCTATGAATGAGTTGGAGCAGTTCAGCAGGAGTGACCAGCATATTATCAATCACTTCAGCGGGATCAATCTTCTTCTCGCCCGTTTTGCGTACATCGCGGGCCAGATACCACCAGATGCGTGTCTCCGCGCTGGTCGGATTGGCCAGCATGTGAGCGAGAAACTCAATCTTTGTTGGTTCAGCGCTATATCCAGTCTCCTCCATCAGTTCACGATTGGCAGCCAGTAGCGGATCGGCCTCATGCTCATCGATGCCGCCAGCGGGAAACTCTACCACCTCCAGGCCGATCCCATGTTTATATTGTCGATTGATGAGGAAGCGGCCATCCTCTGTAATCGGGACAACGCCCACCCAGCCGCGATTCTCAATAATATAGTAGTCCGAGAGCACTGATCCATCGGGAAGAGAGAGATGTTCACTACGAATCTTCAAATAAGGGGTATCCAGCACCTGACGTGTAGCGAGGACCTCCCATGGGCGTTCTTGTGCCATAGATCTCTATCCTTCTGCGGTTTCAGATTGAACGATAGTTGAGTCAGTCGGTTCAGATTGAAGCGTAGTTGAGCTCGCAGCGGATCGAAATTTCAGTAAAAATAGGAACTCTCGATTGCCATCGCGGCCCAGAATAGGAGAAGCGATCTCACCCATTACCGCAAGAGCCGTATGAGCAGGAATCCAGGTTCTGAGCTCTTGCAAAACACGCTCATGAACCAGCGGATCACTAATCACCCCCGCGCCACGGTCTACATCAGCCTTCCCCGCCTCAAACTGAGGTTTTACCAACGAAACGATCCAGGTCTCAGGACTCTTTACCAGTAGAGGTTCAAGTGCAGGTAGAACCAGACGGAGAGAGATAAACGAGACATCAATCACAGCGCACTGCATCGGGACTGGAAGGCTTGTGAGATGGCGGATATTCGTCCGTTCCATCACCACCACCCGTGGATCGTTGCGCAACTTCCAATCTAACTGACCATGGCCGACATCAATCGCATAGACCTGACTGGCGCCGCGTGTGAGCAGGCATTCCGTAAAGCCACCAGTTGAAGAGCCAACATCGATGGCCACGAGGCCAGCAGGATCAAGCTGAAACGTATCCAGAGCCTTCTCCAGCTTCAGGCCCCCGCGACTCACATACTTCAGTTCAGGTGAAGTTTCAGCGACACGACAGGGCGCATCGAGCGGGACCAGTGTTCCGGGTTTATCCACCCTCCGATCACCCACAAAAACTTGACCAGACATAATAATTGCCCGAGCTCGTTCGCGACTGGGTGCTAAGCCCAGCCTTACCAGAGCCACATCTAACCGCTCTTTATTGGTTGCCATGTTTCCCTTCGATCGTGTCGTTGACTGATACTATTACTGATGATAATACACAAGCGAGCCTGCCCCGACCAGACCCACATCTGAGCCCAACTGAGCCATCACGATAGTGGCTGATTGGCAAGGTACTGTCATAGCTCGCTCTCTCATTATACGTCGGGCGGGGTCCAGAAGGGGAGCGCCAATCTGGGAGACGCCGCCACCGAGAATGATCAGTTCCGGATTAAAAATATGCAGAATATTGACTAAGCCAACCCCGAGCGCTTCTCCCGCGAGGGTAATAATCTGTTGCGCCACAGGTATCCCTGCCAGTGCAGCCTCAGCCACCATGCGAGCATTGACATGCAGAGGTGTAGTCACAGCCAGAGTGCTATTATCGGCTGGCGTATTTGCGCTGGCATGAGCAGGTTGGTGGGCCAGAGCATACGAGAGGAGGTCATCGGCCTTTCCTAGCGAGATCAGCTCATTGGCCTGACGAGCAATAGCTGTGCCAGAAGAGAAGCTTTCAAGGCAGCCATAGTTGCCACAATTGCAGCGTGGACCATGCCAATCAATCGTCATATGTCCCAGTTCGGCGGCTGAGCCAGTGATGCCCTGAAGCAGCTGCCCCTGGCTAATCACGCCTCCACCAACGCCTGTGCTTACAGTCACATAGACCATCTCATTACTGCCTTTACCTGCTCCAAACATATGTTCCCCCAGAGCAGCGGCATTGGCATCATTCTCAACAAAGATTGGGATCTGGAAGCGTTCAGCAAAGGCATTGCGCAAAGGAAAATTGGTCCAGCCTGGGAGATTAGGAGGAGAATACACGATCCCTGTGCGACCATTTAAAGGACCTGGAGCTCCAATACCTATACCTGCAATCTGAGACAGTGAAATATTGGCCTTGAGCAGAGCCTCCTCAACAGATTCAAACATACGTGGAATCACCCGCTCTGGCGATGGATTTTCGCCAGTAAGTAGATTGACGCGGGATAGCAGAGTAGCGCCTCGGAGGACCGCAGTCCTGATCTGTGTGCCACCGAGGTCAATACCTATCACAAGAGGAGCTTCCTCTGGAAGATTATGTGTACGCACTTTATTCTCAGCTTTCATATAGTTATATAAACCTAGCAAAAAGAATCAGCCTGTTGAGATGATACTGCATTTGTTGAGTCCTAACAAGATCATCATTTATGAACAGAGAGCCCCTGTCTAAAATCGGAGTCTTCTTGCATCTATTTGCAAAAGTGAATCGTGTAATAGGTGGCAGATAGAAACAACGGATTAAAAGCACTGAAATTATTATAGAAGTGCACTAAACCAGCTGCCAGCTATTAATAAAATACTACATTCTAGAGGAGAAAAAGACATGATTGCTTCACCATTTGTTCTTGGCGCTGCTTTTGCCCCCGGTGGTCTGATTGGTTGGATCGTAGTTGGTCTGATTGCAGGTTTCCTGGCTGGTCAGTTCATGAAGGGTAGTGGCTACGGCATTCTGGGTGATATCATTGTGGGTCTGGTGGGTGCATTGGTTGGTGGTTTCTTGACCAATCTGCTTCTCCCTGATGCTAGCCTTGGTTGGATCTGGACGATCGTAGTTGCCTTTATCGGAGCCTGCATCTTTATTGCTCTGTTCCGCGCTGTAACTGGTGGTCGCCGCGCTGTCTAACCAGCGTATTGATCCATATAAATAAAAAAAGAGCTGACTTATAGATAGTCAGTTCTTTTTTTATAAAAATTTGTGAGGGCCATCACAGAAAAGGGATGAATTAAAGCATTGTATTTAACTCTATGATAGGGTACATTTCTTATAGATAAAGACTATTCATGTGTTGTCATAGAGGAGAGAAGCATGCCGAATGATACCTATTCTTCAGGGAGCTCGACCTTTCCTGCGCTTTCGAGTGCAGTCGTACTTATTATTGCCCTGGTAGTGCTTGCCAGTATTGTGCTTGGAATTATTATCTGGTGGCGTATTTTTTCCAAGACTGGTTATAGTGGCGCATTGAGCCTGGTCTTCTTATTCATCCCTTTTGGTGCGTTTATTTTATTGCTTGTGCTGGCTTTTAGCGAATGGCCTGTCCAGCGTGAGCTTAATCTCCTTCGTCAGCAGCAAGCCATGCGTGGACCAGGTTATAGTAACCCCAGTAATCCGCAGTATCCTCCGCAGCAGCCTTATTCACAGCAAGTACCACCGCCCTATCCTCCCCAGAGACCATATTAATTTATAGGATCATATAGAATGATCCATGCCTGTTCCACCTTTCTCCCTTTCCGCGAAAACGAGGCAAGATCAGAGAGGGTAGCTCCGGTCTGGTCATGAGGGTGGAACAGGGGAGGAGTGGGTTCCCACGGCCATCATCATGATGGCCGTAGCGAGCCCCTCGGCTTTGTTTTCCCCTTTTGCCCATCATGGGAGCTCTCAACGGCCTTCTTTACACACACGCCATCATCCCCATTAGATCAGATGAGCAGCCTCGGCCATAAAGCGCGACAGAGCCACCAGCAGGCCACAGATAGCAAGGATGCCAATCGCATAAGGAAGCACGACAGACGCAAACGCCTTGTCACGGGCAAGGTGATGGACACCCATCAGCATCGTAACATTCAAGAAGACGCCATATACGAAGAAGGCCAGGCTAATGAGCGGAGAGAAGTAGAGCGTTGAGATGTGGAGAAATGAGATAACAGTGATAATCACACCACCTATAATCGCCAGTGGAACCTGATAGGTGAGCTGAGAAAAAGCCTGCTGGCGATAGCTCCCCTGACCCTTAAAGAGTCGGGCGAAGGCGAATTGCAGCGAGACTCCCAGGAAGAAAAGAATGGGGACAATCACAATCTTTAGTACAAATGCCCCAATGGTTGCTCCAACTGTAAGAATACTGAGAAAACCAAAAAAGACATTGGTATTGGTATCAACACCGCGCGAGGTATCGTGAAAAATGCCTCGGAATAATCCCAGCAAGACCGGCACAGCTACCAGGATCGCTAATTGAATCCAGATTGGCCGCCAGCGGGCATACTCTGCTATATGCGCAAAGGTGCGAGCGGTTGGTCGAAAGATAGCTTCAGCATAGAATGCTGGCAGTCGCCCCAGATGATCCCGATCATGAGGGGTATGAGGCGAATGGATCTTTCCTGACCGTAATTGTTCTGAATTAGAGCTCATCACGTGTTCCCTTCTGCATCACTCCATGCTAAAAGCAATGACAACGATCACAACTTCCACTATCGATGGGCTTGCCTACAGAGATAATAGATTGTCTCGCCAGTATATACAGTTGAATCCCTATCTGTAAAAGTGAAGTATTACGAGAAATCTCAGCTATGGTAAGATAGAGAGAAAATGTGAGGAGATCACTGGAATGCTGCCGTATTTTCCATTTCAGCACAAGAGCTATCAGATGACGATGGGCGTTCAGGCATTAGATCCGCGTCTGCTCATTGAGATCGATGAGGAGCAGTATCAGTCGGAGCTAGCCCTAAAAAATCTTCTACTCACAGAGGAGCCAGCTCACTATTTTTACGAGCAGCCAGAGATGGAAGAGAGCCAGTGGGAAGTAGTAGAGATCCTCTTGCCGATCCTGGCGGAGCGCTATCCCCAGCACTTCCAGTTGGAGCGAGCGGGTACGGACTGGCATTGGAGGAATCATCTTCAGCAGCAAGAATGGAGCTTTTGTCTGGGAGCTGGAAGGGACCTGGAGTTAGCTCCGTTAGATTGGTTGGGGCGGCAGGTGCAAGAGGATCTCTTGCTTGTAAGTGGCATAGTAGAGAATGGGCTTCCTCTGTTAGGAGGACAGCTCTGTTTTCCGAATGGCTGGTCTTTAGCCGAGAAGGTGGGGCAACCATTTCTCACCATTCATGAGACCGTTCCTCTTTTTGCCGAGAAGCTTGGGCGTTCCTCACAGTTACTCTTAGAACGACTCAAGCCAGAACGGCCCGTCTGGCGTCTCAACTGGGCCTTGAAATCGCTACCGCGCCTGAATTTGCTGCCGCAATTTTATTATGAGCTACCAGCATCCTACGAAGGGCTCACGAGCGAGAATGCTGGAGAGCGGATCTTCTTCCGCGTTGAGCGTCAGGTGCTGGTCCGGCTTCCCAGGACAGGCCAGATCCTCTTTCTTATTCATACCTATCAGACAAAAGTGCAAGAGCTTATAGCTAATCCTGAACGGATGCACCTGTTGCGCGGAGTTTTACAGACTCTACCCGCAGAAGTCATAACATATAAAGGTATTGATCCATTTTATGACCAGATATTGAAATACTTAGACATGCAATGATGAGTGATGAAGGCAGAGATCATCGGCAGCCATCATGATAGCTGGAGGGGGTATGAGAACCTCGAGAACATCTTACGAGAGATCATCCGTATCGAGCCAGATCGTCACAGGCCCTTCATTGCAGAGATCGATCTGCATCGTGGCCCCAAAGATACCGCTGGCAACGGAGAGACCATAGCCAGCGGTGAGCTGCTTGAAGAGCTCAAATAAAGGTTCGGCCAACGAAGGAGGAGCGGCCTCAGTGAAGCTGGGACGACGGCCCCGGCGCATATTAGCGTAAAGCGTAAACTGAGAGACAGCGAGAAGCTCACCATTTAGATCGAGCAGAGAGCGATTCATCTTCCCTTCAGTATCTTCAAAGATCCTGAGATGAACAATCTTAGCAACCAGCTGTTGGACCTGTTCTGCGCCATCCTCGTGACTGACGCCAAGAAAGACCAGCAGCCCTGGTCCAATCTGACCAACGACCTGCTCATCGACTGTTACGCGAGCCGAACTGACGCGTTGAAGAAGAGCTCTCATTTACACTTCTCGATCAGAAAGAAGAGGAATATCGTTATTGGGATAGTCGGTCTGAATAGCCACAGCAATCGCAATCGCCATCTGTGCCAGATCGGAGGTACTTACATCGAATGCAGTCAATCCTAGATCCAGAGCGCGCTGTCTGGCGCGGCCATGGAGGCGGACAGATGGCCGACCGCTACGAAGGTTCACCACTTCCATCTCGCGCCAGGCCACACCATGAAGACCAGTGCCAAGAGCCTTACTAATGGCCTCCTTAGCCGCGAAGCGTCCGGCCAGGCGCGTCACCTTACCCCGACACTGTTGAATCTCCAGGGGAGTAAAGACGCGTTGAAGGAAGCGATCGCCATGTTTCTCAAAGACCTTACGGACGCGATCGACCTCGATAATATCGATGCCGACCGCAACATTGGTCCCCTGTGGAAGATGGAGAGGAGTAGGAAGACCAGTCACTCCCCCAGATCCAAAGAGCCAGTCGGGAGGAGTCTTGCCCACCTGACCGACGAGAGGAGTAAACAAGAGTGGCTGATCATTCTGCATTATTTTTCGCCTCCGATAATGAGCGTCTCCTCCAGAGTCATCTCAGCCTCTTCGGGTGGTAAGATGGAAGGAGAAGGGGTTGCGCCCCGGCCAATGCCACGATAGACAAAGCCATGGCGGCGGATCTCCGACTGTTCATAGAGATTGCGGCCATCGATCAGAACGGGCTCGCGCATCACCTCACGGATGCGTTTCATATTCAGCGACTTGAACTCGTTCCATTCTGTCACCACAACCAGAGCATCGGCCTGTTCAGCCACTGCATAGGCATCGTCACAGAACGTCACCTTCGTCATATCGACCCCCTCGCGCTCAAGGGCCACACGTCCAGTCTCGCGAGCGATAGGATCGTAGCTGCGGACCGTAGCCCCCTGCTGAGTCGCCCAGCGAATAATATCGATAGCAGGAGCCTCGCGCATATCATCGGTATTGGGCTTAAAGGCCAGACCGAGGACCCCAATCGTCTTGCCTTGCAGTGTCTCCAGAATAGAGGTCAGCTTCGTAATCACCAGGCGGCGTTGATCATGATTGATATCCATCACAGCGTGGAGCAACTGAGGATGGAGACCGGCCTCATCGGCCATATGAGCCAGAGCGCGTACATCTTTTGGGAAGCAGCTTCCGCCATAACCCAGACCAGCATCTAAGAAAGCGCGCCCGATACGTTTATCGTAGCCCATCCCAACCGCGACCTCTTTCACATCGGCTCCCAGGCGTTCGCAGATCTGAGCAATCTCATTGATAAAAGAGATCTTCGTCGCCAGGAAAGCATTCGAGGCATATTTAATCATCTCAGCCGTATAGAGATCAGTCGCCACAATGGGAGCGCGGAGAGACAGGTAGAGGCGAGCCACCTTGTGAGCGGCTTCGGGCTCTGAAGAACCAAGAACGATGCGATCAGGATTCTGGAAATCGAGCAGAGCCGAGCCCTCGCGTAAAAACTCAGGATTAGAGACCACCGAGAAAGAGACCTTGCGGTTCGCCAGATTCTCGCGAATCACGCGCGTCACCAGGTCGCCACTGCCAACAGGAACAGTACTTTTATTAATCACAATTGCATAGTGATCGAGCTCCTGAGCGATACTGCGGGCAGCGCTCTCCACAAAGCGCATATCGGCCCCACCCTGTTTATCGCCGGTAGGGGTATTCACCGCAATAAAGATGAACTCGCAATCTTTGAGTGCCTCTGAATAACTTGTCGTAAAGTTTAAGCGACCGGCATGAACATTGCGTTCAACCATTTCCTCGAGGCCAGGTTCATAGATGGGAAGGATACCTTGTTTTAGACGATCAATTTTTTCCTGAACGATATCAATACAGGTAACAGTATTGCCCATATCTGCCAGGCAGGTTCCTGTGACCAGACCAACATAGCCTGTTCCAATTACACAGATAACTGACACAGCTTTACTCCTCTGCACTCACAAATGGATTTTCATACTTTTCTTCTATAATAGTCGTCGGCTGTCCGTGACCTGGAAAGACGACAAGTTCATCATCGAGCGTATACAATGTATGTCGGATGGAATGCTCAATCTGTTTATAGTCCCCTCCTGGAAAATCGGTGCGACCAATGCTCCGATAGAAGAGGGTATCGCCACTAAACACACAATAGGGTTCATGGACCAGACAGATGCCACCTGGAGTATGACCGGGCGTATGAAGAACAGCGAGGGTAATTGTCCCGAATGTAATCGTATCTCCAGCGTTTAAAAGAATATCTGGCGAACGTTTAACGAATGGTAGAGCGTGACCATATGCTTGTGCGGTCTCCTCATCATTATAGAGAGGGACATCGGCAGGATGGATTGCAAGAGGAACGGGATAGACTGCGCTCACGGCATCTATAGCACAGATATGATCGATGTGTCCGTGGGTATTGATAATATATTTTGGGATGAGCTGTAATTCCTGAATGGTCGCTAGTATACGTTCTGGTTCATCGCCCGGGTCAATAATGGCTGCTTCACGTGTATGGGGGCAGGCATAGAGATAACAATTCTCTTCAAAATCCCCCACTGTCACACAGGCGACAATCGGCATAGCGCCTGCATCTGCTATTTCATCAACCATACTGAATGCTCCTTCTTGCCCAGAGGCGAAATGATAACTGTTACCTATTATAGCATAATCTCTTCGTTGGAAGAGCCGAGATCCAGGCCCTGCAAGCTCTAAACAAGGCCAGTACAGAAAGAGCGTGCACCCTATTTGTAGTATCTGAAATTCCTATCTTCACCGGTAATAGAAATGATAGACGAGCTTGAACCATACTTTAAGGAAATGCAGAACGATGAGTTGCTTGCGTTTGTGGCTATCTTTCAAGCAGATGTTATTTCGTGTAGATAGTTTCTCTACTTGCCAAAAAAAAGAAAAGTAGTGAGATGAGCAAAATTTTCATTTAGGAGTTATTTCCTATGTGAATCGACTTGATGGGCAGAGAAATGTGCCTTTCTGGTGGACGAAAATGACCAAAGTGGTGTAAAATGAGTACAATAAGTGACTTGCCGTATTTTCCTATATCCTGTTGATCGGAGATCGGTTGACAGAATGCAAGCCCAGGAGGAGCAGAGGAGAGCATGCCAAAGGATCATATCGAACGAAAAACATATCGCAAAAGCCCTGGTCGTCAATATGGCTATGACTATGACCCCTTGCGCAGCCAGAATGGGCAGAATCTGAGTAGCAATGCTGCCCAAGGTTCTGAGTACGAGGTGTCTCCAGGTCATTCGGGGACGCTATCTGCTCCTCGACCGGACCCCAGGAGGACGCGACAGTTATTGCGCAAAAGTATCATTGCGAGTAAGACCCGCACCCTTGAAGAAGAGCTTGAGGCTGGCGAGGGCTTTGAAGAATATCCAGAGGAGCCGCGCACGCGTTATCAGCCACTCTCTTCTGAAGATGCTTTTGAGCGTGCGCATCAGCCAGCGCGACGCTATGTTTCCCGTCCAGTGGGGTCTCGTAGATTGATAGAGATCGGTGAAGAGGAGAATCTGCATGCCTGGTCTGATCTGCAAAGTAGCGAGCTCGACCCTGGAGAGAGCGATTTCTCCGACCCGGACCCGCTGGATCTCCGTTTAGGTTATGCTCCTGAGCCACCTGCTTTCAAGAGTGCGCGTGTGCAGCCAGCGCGTCAGATTGATGATGGGTACCTTGACGATAGTGAGCTAGCTGGTGAATTTAAATATAGTTCTGATCAACCAGTTGGCCGTTTGAAGCGTCGCAAGAAGAAGATCTCACGGCGTGGGCTGTTATTGGGGGCAGGGGCCGTTGCAGTTGGTGGCGTAGGGATTGCTGCATATGAGCTGGCCCCCAGACTGCCACAGACCCTGAGCAATGTGGGGTCTACTATTGGGCATCAGGTGGATGAAGCCTTTAAAAAGGGGCTGTCGCAAGGAGCTGATCAGGCTCGCCGAGAGTTTATCACCTCGTTGGATAATCTAGAGGGCTTTAGTTTGACGGCAGCTCAGGATGCTGCCCGGCTGACTCGCGTCGCCTATGATGTCTTTGTCTCTCCAGTCATTAATTTTGGAGCGACAGTAACAGGCGATGTGCTTACAGGACTGCTCAAAGCTTTCCAGACAGGACGCCATTGGCTGGTCAATATTGGCCAGGATAATGCAACCTTAGAAGCAATTGAAAAAGTATTGAGCTCCTGGGTTGATCAGGTGACAAAGATGCCCAAGCAGCTGGATGCTATTACCCAGACTGACCTGGATGGTGCACAGGCTTATCTGCGAGCTCTCCAACATAAAATTGAGGATGAGAAGGCAAAATTAAATAATCCTACTCCAACGCCCGCAGCGACACCAACGGCACCTACAAAAACAACTCCTAAGTAGCCCGAAAATAGCCCGAACAGCCAGTGTCAGGATCAATCAGTGAGGGGAGAGGCATGTGAAAACAAGCTACCTCTCCTTTTCCTGTTTTTTATCTATAAATTTCTATTTACAGATAGTATAATAGACGATAGAATGTTTTCACGCCGGTGTAAGGTAGAGAGGATGGGACTGCATGAAGCGCTGTACAGACCTCTTTCACGCAAAGAGCGATCTATTGGTACGAGGAATACTGTTACTGTGGTGCAAAGTGATGTTCAACCACAATCATTGCGGATCGATGACCTTGCATATTTAGCAAACGTGCCCAGCCGCACCATTCGTTTTTATAATACACAGGATACTCTTATCTCTATTATGCATCGTCGGCTCGTTTATCAGGATTCATAATTGTCTTTAATTCATTTTATTAGCCATCATCTTTTAAAACGTATGGAGGCGTCATGGTGTTAAATGGCGAAAATTTCGGAAAATACCGCGTACTTAATGTAATTTCATCTCTTCCTGCCGGGGCTCTCTATCTTGTTGATTATCTGGAAGATAGTTCCCAATACTCATTCTTGCTGTTCTTATCTGATCTTTCTCTCTCCAGCGATGAAGAGCGAGCCAGCTATCTCCAAAGAGCTCGTGGTGGCTTGCTTATTCATAATGGGCAGTCACTACTGATTCGAGATGCTCATCTACAAGGGAACATCCCTTACTTAGTATTCGATTGTAGCGAAAGCGGGCAAAAATTTCTCCTGGGTTATCTTCAAACGTTTAATGCTCAGACGCAACGGCCAGAACTGGCAGAGCATGCAGCCCTTTTTCCTGTCTGGTTGCAGTCGATCGTTCCCAATGGAACGGACGAGCCAACAAGAGTAGCACCAGCATTGGCGGACGAGCCAACAAGGGTAGCGCCAGCGTTGGCAGACGAGCCAACAAGAGTAGCACCAGCGTTGGCAGATGAGTCAACCTCGCAGGGATTTGATGCACCAACTCAGATTGTACGGCCAGCAGAGGCACAGGCGAGCGAGCCAACGGTTGCTGCCTGGCAGGCTCCGTTTGTGCCAGCTCCGTTTGCATCTCCCTCTTCTGAAGGCTCAAATGTCAGAGCTCCATTTGAGCCGCAGAGCAATCGTGCGAGTGGGACAGGATTTGTAACGCCTCCTGTCAAACGAGGCTGGAAACCGACATCATGGCAGAAAGCGGTACTGATCGTCCTGCTGCTCCTGATTCTGCTTGGTAGTGGCTGGGCTGCCTACACATTTATACCAGCGGGAAATGCGACAGTAAACCTGACCTCCGTCCAGATTAATTGGGAGCGGGACTATACCCTGACCGTAGCACCTGCATTTTCTACAGCTGATCCGTTATCCGTAGCTGGAAGGGCCTTAGATGCTGATTCGCAGCAGCATACAGTGACCGTAAATGCGACCGGCCATGCCACGCACCCGGCAACGCGTGCCAAAGGGAATATTATCTTATCGCAGGTCCATCTGGACAGCACTGCTCCGAATCAAGTGCTAGAGCCATCCTCTGTGACCAACTATAATGGAGTCTCTGTGACGACTGATAACACAGTCCCCCTTTCAGAAGGAGCGACAATTACCATCCCTGCTCATGCAACGGATGCGGGGAGCGGCGGAAATATTGGCGCAAACACCATTAATGAAGATATTGAGATCATCGATAATTTAACGCAGGTCCATGTCGGAACTGGTCATATCACCAATCCAGATTCTTTTACTGGTGGAGCTGAGCCCCGAGACTACACATTTGTGCAACAGTCAGACATTGATCAGGCCACCAATACCGTCATCGGCCAGGGAACGGCTGAAGCGACCGATATGGTAAAGAAACAGGCCCAGCCTGAAGAGCATTTTATCAAAGATCCTGATTGTGCCAAACCTCAGGCCACAGCTGATCATCAGGCCAATGATGAGGCTGGGAATGTGACCGTCTCAGCTAAAGTGAGCTGTAATGGATTGGTCTATACCGATAAGGCCATACGGGATGTGGCAGTCCGCGATTTCCAGAACGATGGGAAGCAGAAATGGGGCAAGCTTTATAATGTCGTCGGTGATGTTGTGACCGACCCGGCGACCCAGAGCAGCTCTGATCCAACCTCATTCACGATTCATGCCAAAGGCGTTTTAGCGGCCCTTTATCTCACTAAGAAGGAGCAGAATGATCTGAAAAGTCTGATTGCTGGAAGATCGCATGATCAGGCTGTTGATCTGCTCAAAGGTCGCAAAGAGATTAAAGGAGTCTCAATCACCACGGGTGGAGGTTTAACCACCGCCATTCCACAGAATCTGGATAACATCAAATTAGTGCTCTCTCCAGTCACCGGGCTGCATATGGGCAATTGAGCGTAAAAATAATGGAGCCTGCGTACCAAAGGGTCGGTACGCAGGCTCCATTATCGGCACCATCACAATGGTGCTATGCGCACATTATGCAGGCGAATGTTTGGTCGGAATGGCCTCCACATCCTCGTCACTCGTCTCAACATCATCCACATCGGCTTCAGGGGCAGCCACCTCTTGTTGAGGAATGCCATAGGTTGCAGCCACCTCCCCTTCAGGGATCGGTTTGGAATGACGAATGACCCAGTACGTAACTGGTAGCAGAACAATAAAGAGGATTAGAGAGGTCCATTGTGCCTGCTTCAGGCCCCAATGGAGTCCTAGAAAATCGACAATGAGATTATCGCGGGTAAAGAACAGGAAGAACTGTG
Source organism: Tengunoibacter tsumagoiensis (assembly GCF_003967535.1). Taxonomy (GTDB): domain Bacteria; phylum Chloroflexota; class Ktedonobacteria; order Ktedonobacterales; family Ktedonobacteraceae; genus Tengunoibacter; species Tengunoibacter tsumagoiensis. The sequence continues at coordinate 1,237,235 of NZ_BIFR01000001.1, forward strand.
AGATACAATAGCTGAAGAGATAGACGAGCATCAGGATACCGGGATGTGTCACGCGTCGTGCCAGATAGAGCATAATGCCCAGCAGGACCAGATTACAGAGCAACTCATAACCGGCGGCTGGCTGAACTGGAACATTGCACGTATCAGGATTAAAGCAGGCCCAACTGTGAGGATTCTGGTAGACAGTTGACCAGGGAAGAGTACTGGGATAGCCAATAATGTCGCCGTTGATGATATTACCAATGCGACCAAAGATCTGCCCGGCGGCTCCAAAGAGAACCGCAGCATCGATCAGCACTAATGCGTTGAGGCGTTCAACTCTGGCTCGCCAGATCAACGTTGGAATAACCAGGAAGATCGCGCCAAAGAAGGCCATACCGCCCTCCCAGGTGGCGAGAATACGTTGGGGTTGCTGAAGATAATGTTCAACCAGGTCAGGCTGTTGCACCACGAAATAGAGCCGTCCGCCAATCAAGCCTGCGGCGATACACCACCAGACAATGCGATAGACCTTCTCCTCGTTGATGCCTTTACGAGCGGTATATCCTCTAATCACAAATAAGCCAATGACAATGGCAACGACATACATCAAGCCATACCAGCGTATTGCCAGCGGACCCAGAGGCAGGAGTACCGGGTCTATATTAAGATAAATGTAGGGGGGACCAATCTTCAGGAAGCCCCAATCAATCAAATAAGCAAGCGGGAGATTCATCAATCGCTCCAATTATGCATACCTCTGCCAGAGGGCAGAGTATTTTCGAGTAAGCACTTCTTCTCTCGTACCTATCCTGTATGATAGTATGCATTGCCTTTCTACGCAAGAGGATGATCTGGTGCCTGCTGGAAGTTTTTAGCCGTGGCAGCGTTTACTAAGGGAAAGCTAAACCGGAAAGCGAGGCGCCTGACCTTCTTTCTACGTATATGAGAGTGTTTACCGCTTTTTGCCTGGTAATCCGTCTGTGTTGTTTGAGAAGGTAGTGTCACAATAGGATGGAAGCCTATACAAGTCAAGAGAAACATGATACAAATGATGCGGCGTTTGTCTATAGTTGTGTATAGATGTATTCATGGAAATGCTTCCTTTATTTTTTATAATTTGAGGCGTATGTACATATGCATGCTTGTATGTCTTATACGAGTGTAGAAAGGACAGGGACGGAATGGCGGCTGCCGAACAGGGAGGTGCAGAAGTACTCTCTTCCTCCACATCTGTCAGTAAACTTCCCAGGCTTCATTGGACGCAATTATTAGCAATTAGTCTTTTCTGGTTTGCATTAAATTTTCACTGGACGGCATTGGGAGTGATTATTCTGCCCAGTCAGGTGTTTAAGCTAGTAGGGAAGCTGCATGAGGGCGAGGCATTGGCCTTTGTGCTGGTCCCGGGAGCTTTTGTAGCTCTACTGGTAAATCCTCTGTTTGGGCTCTTAAGCGATCAGATGAGGGGTCGTTTTGCAAAGTGGGGGCGGCGGAGGCCATATATTCTTATTGGAACGTTGGTAAATGTTGCTGCCCTGGTCTGGATGGCGCTGGCTCCGAATATCGTCTCTTTGATGGTAGCATACATTTTTGTGCAGCTCTCGAGCAATGCAGCCCAGGCCCCCTTTCATGCTCTGTTGCCAGATATTGTGCCGCCCGAGCAGAGAGGAATGGCCTCAGGAGTTATGGGTCTGCTGACGATTGGTGGCAATATTGGTGGGGTTCTTCTGGCGGGCATGTTTGTGGATGCCTCGCTTCCCTCACCAGCCTATCAGCATGGGCTCTGGCTGATCTATGGCGTGATTATTGGCGTTATGCTTGTCTTTATGCTTGTGACCATTCTCAGTGTGCGAGAGCGTCCTGTCCTGCCTGAAAGTTCGGTAGAGGAGCATTCGGTGCGACCTTCATGGTTGACACGTTCCCGTCTGTTTACCATTGGGGGAACACTGCTGGCTATCGTACTGGCGTGGAGCCTGCTTGCTCTCTGGAATTACCTGAACTTTACAAGCGTTCATGTGAGTGGAGATGTGCAGCAGGTTGTCCTTGAATTATTGGCCTCGGTTGGCTTATTGAGGCTGTTTGGCTTTAACCCGCGGCGTAATCCAGCTTTTGGCTGGGTGTTTGCAACGCGACTGGTAATGATGCTAGGAATCTATACCATTCAAGCATTTTTCCAGTATTATGTGCGTGATGTTGTTGGATCGGCGCATCCTGAAATAGACACGCGAAACTTTTCCATTGTTGTCTCACTCAGCAGCATTCTCAGTGTCTTTGTTGTCGGCTGGTTATCGGATCGTTATGGTCGCAAGATCATGGTCTATATTTCAGGCTTTGTCATGGGGCTGGTTGGTCTGACCTTTGTGATCACGCATTCGCTGATTTTTATCCTGATTGCTGGTGCGCTCTTTGGTTTTAGCTATGGAGCCTATCAGAGCGTTGACTGGGCGCTGGTGGCCGATGTCTTGCCATCGCAACAAAACTATGCGCGAGATATGGGCGTCTGGAGTATCTCTCTGGCTCTCCCACAGATCATCGCTCCCGTTCTTGGTGGGCCTTTGATTGATTCTTTTACCCATAGTGGTCAGACTATTCTGGGCTACCAGATTCTTTTTGGTATGTCAGTTGTCTATTGTCTGATCGGGACAATTACAGTGCGTTATATTCGTGGCAATAGCGTGCGCTAGAAGAAGGCCCTGCTACTTATCTGCCAGAAGAGCGTGGCGAGTATATAGTGGGGCTCCACTTGCCTGATGGCGTAGCATCACAATCTCGGCTGCAATACTTAACGCGATCTCATCGGGAGTCTCTGCACCAAGATCCAGACCAATTGGAGCATGCACCTGAGCTAATCTTTCGGTGGGGATGCCAGCCTCTGAGAGCTCTTTGAAAATACGTTTGACCTTGCCGGGGCTGCCAATCATCCCAATATACGTGGCATGAGATGCGAGAGCGGCTTGCAGACTCTCTTTATCAAGCTGATGACCCCGTGTTACAATCACAATCCAGCTCGATTCATCGGCCTTAAGATTATGAATTGTCTCTGGAATGGAGCCAAAGAGCAGTTGAACATTGCTCGTAAAGGATTTTGGATCGGCCAGATCACGGCGTTCATCCACAACAATGACGCGAAAGCCCAATTGAGTCGCCAGGCGAGCTAAGGATTGGGCTACATAGCCTGCACCAGCGATGATAAGGCGTGGCTCTGGCCGTAGGATCTCAAAAAAGATCTGGAGGGTTGCGCCACAGCTTCCAACCGCCTCACCCTGGTCGGCGTCAAGATGAATCTGCCAGAGATAACTACGTCCTTCCGTGAGAGCATTGAGACCTTCGGTAGCGATTCTCGCATCGGTGACTGGTCCGGCCAGACTTCCTACCAGCGAGCTATCTGCCCGAATAAGCAGCTTGCTTCCTACTCCACAGGGAGCAGCTCCCGCCGTCTTAACTACGGTTGCGATTGCCACGCGCTCACCTTTTTGCAGAGCGGCCTGAATGTCGGAATAGATAGTATGCATAACAGTACCAATCTTGATTACTCTAAGCATAAGCAATTTGTATTCTAGATACTAGAACGGTAAGAAAGTGTCATTCTATTCCTGGGATTGCACCATGCCAGCCCCTCCATAGCATTATTTCAAAGTTTTGAAGTTTCGAATAAGCCATGGAGGGGCTCACAGAGCGGAGTGGGAGCAGTGGAAAGAGACAAGCAACTTTCCCTACTTGACAGTATTTTATCTCCAGAATAGAGCAATATATGATAAGACAAGTAGGGCGTCTCCTTCCGCAATCGTGAAGCTCCACTATGGTAGCCCCTCCATAGCATCATTTCAAAGTTTAAAAGTTTCAAATAAAGCTATGGAGGGGCTCACAGAGCGGAGTGGGACAAGTGGAAAGAGACAAGCAACTTTCCCTACTTTACAGTATTTTATCTCCAGAATAGAGCAATACATGATAAGACAAGTAGGGCGTCTCCTTCCGCATCTCGAAGCTCCACCATGGTAGCCCCACCATAGCATCCGTTCCCACTTTCCCGTTCCCCAATTGAACTATGGATGGGCTCACAGAGCGGAGTGGGAACAGTGGAAAGAGACAAGCGCTTTCCCTACTTGAAATTGCATAATGTGTATATCATGTGTAAGATAGCAAGAGCAGTAGGGAAGGTTGCTTGTCTCCTTCCGCATCTCGAAGCTCCACTATGGTAGCCCCTCCATAGCTCCCTTTCCTCATTTCCCGTTCCCCAATTGAGCTATGGAGGAGCTCACAGAGCGGAGTGGGACAAGTGGAAAGAGACAAGCAACTTTCCCTACTTTACAGTATTTTATCTCCAGAATAGAGCAATACATGATAAGACAAGTAGGGCGTCTCCTTCCGCATCTCGAAGCTCCACCATGGTAGCCCCTCCATAGCATCATTTCAAAGTTTAAAAGTTTCAAATAAGCTATGGATGGGCTCACAGAGCGGAGTGGGACGAGAGGAAAGGAGACGTCCTGCTAGAGATCATAAGCACCCTGTAAAGGCAGAACGAGCTTCTTGAGCAGATTGTCCAGGGCCGCTTCAGGATCGGTACAGAGACCAGAGTGTACGGGTGAGCATTGGACAATGGTGCTGCGCGGAGAGACAAGCCAATGGAAGCGCTCGGATTGCGAAAGCTGCCCAATAGGACCACTATCGGCATTGCCCTGGCAGACACATTCCAGATGTGCAACCTGCTGTTGAAACAGCGTGAGCTCTAAATCAGGAGCCAGCGCCTGGAGCCGCTTCATATCTAGATGAACGCGCATACCTAGAAAGCGACGTGTGCGACAGAAAAGAAGCACACCAATATTAATGCACTCGCCTCGTTCGACGCGAGGTACAACGCGAACAATCGCGTAATCATAGCTGGTCGCGGGCACGTAACGCCTCCTCTACAAAAACTTCTGAACATGCCAGGCGATCCAACAGATAAGCGACATAGGCAGAGCGATGTGCCTCTACATCGGTAAAATCTGGATTCTCCAGCCAGGCGGCAGGAATAAGATTAACGATATCCTGGATCAGAGCGGGTGTAAGTCGTGCTTTGAGAAGGCGGTCTGCCTCTAACAACTTGCTGGCGGCTGGCAGAAGCACATGACCCTTAATCGATGTAAAGGGACTGCGGCTGCGCTCTAAATAATTGGAATCGATATGATGAAAATAGAGAGCCGCGCCATGGTCAATGAGCATCAAGCGGCGGTGCCAGAAGAGCAGATTGGTATTGCGTGGTGTGCGATCGACGTTAGTAATGTAGGCATCGAACCAGACAATCGAAGAAGCCAGCAGAGGGTCCATCGAGCGGACATCCAGAGCATCAAAAGTTGTTGATCCAGGCAGATAGTCCAGCGCCAGATTCAAGCCCACGCTGGCCTTAATGAGGGCTTGAATCTCAAAATCGGGCTCGGAGCGACCGAGATTGGCATCGAGCTCAACAAAGACAATCTCTGGTACAGGCAATTCTAATGCGCGTCCAATCTCCCCAGCCACCAGTTCCGCAATCAGCGCCCTGGGGCCCTGGCCCGCGCCACGAAATTTGAGCACATAGAGCCCATCGTCATCGGCCTCTACGATAGCAGGGAGCGATCCGCCCTCACGCAAAGGTATCACATAGCGTGTTGCAGTAAGTTTTCTCAGCATATCCTTATTGTAACATACCTATTCCGTTGATGAACGGGGTTTTGAACCTCCCTCTGAACAGAGCCAGAGAGCAGAGTACCAGGCCTCCATTCTGCAAGAGCCTGATCATTTAGTATCCCATAATGGTATGAACATAGTTCTGAGTCGTGCCATTCATATAGGCCAGCCAATCGGCTCCTCCAGCATTAATAGCACGCTGGACCGCACCACTTCCGGCATTATAAGCAGCTAACCCTTTGGCATAATCCCCTCCAAAGGATGCAGAGAGATTGGCCATATAGCGAGCAGCCCCATTGAGAGCGGAGACAGGATCGTAGGGATTGATCCCCAATCCGGCGGCTGTACTGGGCATAAACTGCGCGATCCCAACTGCACCGCCGGGAGAGACCGCATTGGGATTGAAGCCACTCTCCGCTTGAATCTGGCGGACAAATGCGTCGGCTGGAATGCCTGCCGCCGCTGCAGCCTGACGCGCAACATCGACATATTGACTTTTTGAGAGCGTCATAGGGCTGGGGCCAATGGGGGCATTGACCATAGGATCCGATGGAGTTGGTGTGATGGCATGCTGTCCCTGAACATCTATCCCCGTCAGATTATGTGCAGCCTCAGCCAACTTAATGCTCCCCTGGAAGAAAGAGAAGCCAGCTGATCCAGCACCTAATGGAGTCAATGAAAAGAGAATCAGACCTGCGACGATGAATGTAGAGCCCAGGATTAAGCCAGAGCGCAACCGGCGTGGCAGAGGTGGTTGTGGGACGACAATCCTGGCAGGACGAAGGGCATGCCGGTTGCCATGAATCACTACTCGTGCACGTAGAGGAGCCGCAGCCTTCTGCTCCTGGTTCGTCTCTAGAGCCGGCTGGACCAGAGTTTGTACCGAGGATGAAGCAGAAAGTTCTTGTGCGAAAGAAAGCTGATGAGCACCAGCCACATCCTGCATCGGCTGGATCGAAGATTGAAGAACTGGCTCAGGAGTCCCAGCCAGTTCTTGAAGGCCAGCAAGAGATGAGTGATCTGGATCGCTGCCAAACGCCGGTCCTCCCGATATCTCGGTCTCCATATGTTTGAATGACCGTAGAGAGGGAAATCGTGGCATGAAGCTACCCCTTAATACTATGTAAATAGAATAGTCAACGTTCAACAGATTGCTAATCTTAGAATACAGACAGCCAAAATAGTGCCAGGATTTAGAGAAAGAGATTATTCAGCTTAGCATACAGACAGTCCAGGCATCGTCTGGGTACCAGGAATAGAGCGTATATAAAATAAAGCCATAGAAAGCAAAATTTAAAAAACTACCATTCACTAAACAGTTATAGTTTATCGCATTTAAATTTTATCGGGTTGAGGTGAAGCATGTCAATCTATAGCAGAAAAGAGGGAAAGAAGTCATGCAAGGCATTGAGCCTGCCAGAGTCTGAAGTTGAGTGATAGGATAGTGAGTACAGAGAGCAGGAGAATAGCTCCAGCGCAAAGTTGAAAGAAAGAGATGTGTATGAAATATCGAACATTAGGACGAACTGGCTGGGATGTTTCTGAGATTGGCTTTGGTGCCTGGGGAATTGGAGGAGATGCCTGGGGCCAGAAAGACGATACAGCGGCCTTAGCCGCGCTCCATAAAGAGATTGAGCTGGGGGTTAATTTTATTGACACAGCCGATGTCTATGGCGATGGACATTCGGAGCAGTTGATTGCTCAGGTGCGTAAAGAGCATCAAGAGCGCCTTATCATTGCCACGAAAGCTGGTCGTCGCCTTGATCCCCATACTGCGGCTGGTTATGCGGACAGGCAGAAAATGACCAGCTTTATTGAGCGTAGCCTGAGAAATCTAGAGGTTGAAGCCCTGGATCTTGTCCAGCTTCATTGTCCGCCGAGCGAGGCATATGCGATGCCAGAAGTATTTGGCATTCTGGATGACCTCATCAAACAGGGGAAAATCAGATCCTATGGGGTGAGCGTCGAGAAAGTCGAAGAAGCTTTGCAAGCCATTACTTATCCAAATGTCCAGAGTGTACAGATTATCTTTAACATGTTCCGTTTGAAACCAGCCGAAGCATTTTTTGCAGCCGCCCGTCAGCATCAGGTAGGCATCATTGTTCGCGTGCCATTAGCGAGCGGCCTCTTAACTGGAAAATTCACGGCCCAATCACAGTTCGCCTCCAACGATCATCGCAACTATAATCGACATGGAGAGGCTTTTGATCAAGGAGAGACCTTCTCAGGCGTTGATTATGCAACTGGCCTGGCAGCCGTTGAAGAACTGCGTGACCTGGTGCCTGAGGGCGCAACCATGACACAACTGGCTTTGCGTTGGATTCTCATGTTCCCCGAAGTCACAACAGTGATTGCTGGGGCTAAGAATGAGCAACAAGCGAGTGATAATGTCCAGGCAAGTGCTCTGGCAGCTCTTAGTGACCAGACCATGCATCGCATTCAAGAGCTCTATGAGACGCGAATCAAAGCACAGGTTCATCAGCGCTGGTAAGGCAGCTTAACCTCCACTCATTGATGGCATCGCATAGCGACTTGATGGCATCGCATAGCGACCTGATGGCATCGCATAGCGACCAGAGGCTATGGGGTGCTATCAATAAAAGAGGCCACTGGCCATAAAAGCATAGGTATGGCTATTATGCTTCCTGTTGTCCTATCACCTGATTTTTTTCTGCTGGAACATTTCATTATTTGCAGATCACTAACAATACGCGAGCGGAAATACTTGATTGAAAATACGTAATTATACGGATACACAAGTATAAATTTTTTATGCTACTATTAAGAAGCAGAAGCATATGAATGCAGCCTGACCGTTATATGTGATGAGATTGTTAGGGTTTCTATATGGCCGATGAAGATCGCAAATGCTATACTATTCATCAATAGGTGCGGTGGAGATTGGTTGCTCATTGATAAGGAGGAGGGAATATTGGTCGATGAAGATCTGTAAAGCAAGACCTGGTAGTACATTTTGTTAGAGAGCAGAGAGACAAACGTCATCGTCAATGGACTATCTGAGGGCCTTCTCAGTAGAATAGTGTCATAGGCGGTGATCGATTCATACGAGAGCAGCGTCTGGCGCGCCTCCTGATCCAATGACACTGACTCGTGCTGGATCTTAACAAGGCATTGCAGCTCAAAAGATCTATACGCTTTATAACTCAGAGAGTACTGAAACATAGTAGTAGAGGTACACGCCACCCCGTCCATCTGGGCGGTGGAGCGCTGGTAGGCAAAGCCGCCTGAGGGGACAGCTAGTATCTAACTATTATCTAGAGAGTCGCTATAGGCGATAGAGAAATAGCTAGCAGCATAATCAACCATCCTCTGGCATGTTTTCTACATTACTCCCTGCTACGTTTCCAGTCCTCATAACTAGTACTCATAAAGTCACCACCAATTTTATGTCAGGATTGATCAGAAACAAACCCATCAAAGTGCTAGAATTGGTCACAAACTATTCATAATTATGAGGATGTCATGACAGATCAGATTGAAATGAAGCTGTTACCTGCATTAGAGCAGGAAGAAATTATCAACAGCTTTGCACTGATAGAAGGTAGAGAACAAGTCAGTACCTCTACACTCACATTGAAATGTGGCGATACCTTTCTGCTTGCGGACGCCTGCGGAGATCTATTAGCAGCTCGTCAGGAGATGGGGCTCTTTCGGCATGGGACGCGATTTTTGCGTACATGTAACCTGTTTTTAGAGGGACTGCCTTTAACGATGCTCTCTCATCAGGTAGCAGATATTGGTGATAGCGCTCACATTGACCTGACCAACACAGCTTTTACCAGTTCTGGTGGGGAGTTAGTCGAAGCCGGAGTTGTTCATGTCAACCGTTACATTGAGTTGGAACAGGACTATCAGACGCAGACCTTTACCGTGACCAATTTTGCAACCGAGCCGCTGCAACTTCGTCTTAGTCTTAAAATTGGTGCTGATTTCTGTGATCTCTTTGAAGTCAGAGGGATGCAACGTCCTCTACGAGGAACGCTCCAGGCCCCTAAAGTCCAGCGTGATCGGATCGTCCTCAGCTATTGTGGTCTTGATACTGTTGAGCGGAGCACCCATATTGCCTTTGAGCCAGCAACTTCTCTGGTGAGTGCTGAGCGGATTGATTGGGTGCTGTCTTTGCCGAGAAGCGAGCCTGTTACCATTCGTTTAACCATCAATACGCATGATGGGAATGCAGAGACGATATTGACCACGCCCGCGACCACCCTTTGGCGTGAACAGCAACTTCCAACGATCAGCACAAATGATCCCCTCTTTAATCAACTGTTGCAGCGAGGCATGAACGACCTGATGATGCTTAGCACCATGACACCTCATGGCTTCTATCCATTTGCGGGTATTCCCTGGTTTAGCTGCCCATTTGGACGAGATGGACTGCTGACAGCGCTTGAATTTTTGCCCTGGTTTCCTCAGGTTGCTCAGGGGACCCTGGCATTTCTCGCTGCTTATCAAGGCACGAAAGTTGAGCCCTTTACCGACGAAGAGCCGGGGAGAATCTTACATGAGTTCCGCACCGGCGAGATGGCTAATCTTCGTGAAATTCCCTATATCCCCTATTATGGAACAGTAGATGCTACTCCACTTTTCCTGATTGTGCTTGAGGCGTATATACGTTGGACCAATGATTTCGCCTTTCTGGACAAAATATGGCCCAATGCTGAGGCGGCTGCACAATGGATCGTTGAGTATGGGGATCGCGATGGAGATGGTTTTATTGAGTACCATACCGCCTCTGAAAAGGGCCTGAGCAATCAAGGCTGGAAAGATGCCTGGGATGCGATTGTCCATGGCGATGGACGTGTTGCACGCGCTCCTAAGGCTCTCTGTGAGGTGCAGGGCTATGTCTATGCCGCCTATCAGAGTATGGCAACACTTGCTCGTAAGCTTGGTAAGATGCAGGCAGTTCAGCAGTGGGAAGAGCGGGCCGAGGCCTTGCAAGAGCGTTTCTTACAGACATTCTGGTGGGAAGACGAGCATGTTTTTTATCAAGCACTGGCCGAGAATAAAGAACTTTGTGATGTCGTCTCATCCAATGCTGGTCAATGCCTCTGGACCGGGATTGTTCCCAACGAGAAAGCACGCTTGCTTATCAAACGCCTGATGCAGGAAGATATGTTCAGCGGTTGGGGGATTCGCACCCTGTCTACTCGTGAGAAGCGTTACAATCCGATGAGCTATCACAATGGTTCGATCTGGCCTCATGATACGGCGCTGATTGGGGCTGGATTTGCGCTACAAGGTGGCAAGGATGAGGCTGGTAAGGTTTTGAAAAGTCTCTATGCGGCCAGTCAGTATTATGAAGATAGCCGTCTTCCAGAGCTCTATTGTGGTTTTGTGCGTCGTCCAGGCTATGGGCCAACGCGCTATCCTGTCTCCTGTTCGCCACAGGCCTGGGCTGCCGGGGCACCGTTTATCCTGATTAGCGCCTTACTAGGGCTGCATCCCAATGCAGAGGCTCACCGCTTAACGCTCCATCAGCCAACGCTACCAGAGTGGTTACATACATTAGAGATTAATGGTCTGTTTGTGGGTGGCCGCCGCGTTCACCTCCGCTTTATTCGGATGGGGGAACATACAGAGGTCGTTCTGGGTAAAGAGAATGAAGTAGATATTCGCGTCCTGTAAGGAAGAGTGGTGGTTGGTATAAAGGGTGGGAGATGGGGAGTGTGTTCGCGAGGCGATCATGAGGGTGGGACAGGGAGGAGTGGGTTACCACGGCCATCATGAATGATGGGCCCTACGTGTTTATGTGATAAATCGCTCATAATGGGTGATCATTGTATGAGAGTGGAGGGTCCATTATTTATGATGGCGTAAAATGTTGCTATCATTCTTTGTTGATGCGAAGGACCGAGAGTCAAAAAAGGTTCAGGTTGACGACCTCGACGGTAATCAGACATTCTACATATGGTAGCTATCCTTAATTTCAACCTGAAGGAAAGCCTGGAGAAATATTTGTTATGATGACCGAGAAAATTCAGCCACTTCTGATGCAATCACCACTGGGTCTGTTGTTCGATATTGATGGGACACTCAGCCCCATAGCTCCTACTCCAGACGAAGCGCGATTATATACAGGCGTGGAGAAACTGTTACGCCAGGCGAGCGCGTACGCTCATGTAGGCATTATTACGGGGAGAGCCGTCAAAGATGGAGCTCGCCTGGTTGATGTCGACGGACTAACCTATATTGGGACTCACGGCCTGGAGTGGAGTGATGGCCTTCCGGAGACACATCCGATCCAATTACTACCAGAAGCGTTGCCCTATGTAGAGCCGGGCAAGGAACTACTGGACCTGGTCGAGAGCCATCTCACCGAATTTCCAGGTGTGATTGTGCAGCGGAAAAACGTTGGAGGATCGATCCACTATCGTCTCGCGCCCGAGCCCGAGCAGACCAGAGAGAGACTGCTGGCACTTCTCAGAGAGCCAGCGCAGAGGCTTCAGATGCGATTGGGAGAAGGGAAGCGGGTAGTAGAGGTACTTGCGCCACTGAAGATCAATAAAGGGCATGCATTACGTCGGTATGTCAATCATTTTGGCTTACGAAGCGTCCTCTTTGCCGGTGATGATCGGACCGATCTTGACGCCATTCTCGAAATTGAAACACTGCGTCAGGAGGGCTACACTGCCCTCTCGATTGTTGTGCAGCATCAAGACACGTTACCGGCCCTTTTAGAACATGGTGACATCATTGTGCAAGAAGTAGAAGGAATGGTCCAGCTATTCGAGAGAATCGTTGCTGGCCTGCACCAGCAGGAAAAAGCTTAGCTGTTTGTACACATGTAGGGGTACCGATAGGTACCTCTACTCTTGTGTTACACGGCATAAAAACGCATCTCATCCAGAGAAATAAAACAGGAAATTGCCTTAAGAGCCTTCAAAACATCCTTGTGTTAAGCTGGTTTAGCCGCGATAGCGATACCGGAATCAGAGTCAGGGGTAACCCGATTATTCTCAGATTGAGGGGGCGTAGCAGAGCCAGCCGTTGAACTAGAAGCGGCAAACGATCGCTCTAACAACTCATTAATATCCTGAATCTGTTTCACCATCCATGTGTTAAGATCGCTGCGCTCGACAGCCTGGCGAGCAAAGGTAGCCTTCTGTTTGCGCTCTTCAGGAGAAAGAGTCAGAGCCGTATACAATGCCTGAGAGGTCTCCACAACGTCCGTAGGAGACGTAGGGATCGAGCCCTTCGCTAATTGTTGGAAAGCGCCAGCCGTACGAGATAGAACCAGCACGCCATCCTTCTGATTTACAACTGGCCCTTCTTTCGCGACCAGATTCATCCCATCGATGATAGGATTTACCAACAACACATCACAGGACTGCATAGCAGCGAGCGCGCGTAAGCGATCATTGCCAAAGAAAGCCTGAATGGGGACCCAATCATCGGTCCCATACTTATTGTTAATATCCTCAATGATGGCACGTACATCCATATCAAAGCGGCGATACATAGGAAGCGTCTGACGAGAAGGAACAAGAAACGCAAGAAACACAACCTTGCCATGGAGATCAGGATGCTCCTCGAGCACCATCTCATAGGCCTGAAAACCACGAATAATATTCTTCGTAGGCTCTACCCGATCGACGCGAACGATAGTATGTTCGCGAAACAGAGGTTTCAACAGAGCGGCAGAGCGCTTACCGGCAGCACTATTGATCGCCTTACGCTCCTCAATGACAGAGATGGAGATAGGATACGCTCGTGCCTGCGTACGGTGGCCCTGCCACCAGACGGCCCCTTCCTCGAAGTCGACCACAGCCCCATCGAGCAGCGTGCGTGCCCCCTCTAAGAAATTGCGAGCATCGCGCTCAGTCTGGAAGCCAATGATATCGTTGCCAACCAGGCCACTATAGATTGCCTGAGCGATATTGCTTGGCAAGAAATGCCAGCAGCGTACATCCGGCCAGGGAATATGGATAAACTGCTGCATAATAATCGTGGGATGTTTTTTGCGAATCATAGCGGGGACCAGATAGAGATGATAGTCTTGCAACATCACAACTGGAACGCCCTCCTCGCGTTCGATCTCAGCGTTTACCGCATCTGCGAGTGCTTGATTGGCGATGGTGTAGCCATTAGTCCAGGCATCTTGTAATTGGCTAGCTGATGCAGAATCCTGGGTAGGATCATACATATAATGTTGCAAAAACCAGAGCAACTCATTGCTGATCTTCTCATAGTATTTGCGATATGCATCCTTTGTCACGGAAACATAGTGAAGGTGCATATTCTGGCCTGGGAGTGGAGATTGAAGGGCCTCCCCTCGTTCCTGAGCCTGTTTTGCAGCCAGTCGGTCGCCCTCAGTCATAGTCATTGCGACCCAGGTGACCTCCATTCGGTTCCCCGCATCGATCAGAGCGGTAACCATACCGCCAGCTCCTCGTCTTGCTTTTAAAGACTTATCCTGGCTAAGTTGAAACTCAACCGGACCGCGATTAGAAGCAATAATCAGACGGCGAGCATGCTTTAACTGCGGAGGAGGGACCTTTGTCGTTTTCCGCGTTGGCATGGGCATATCCTTTCTAACAGGTGCGTACTGTTCTTGTTTGTGGCCTGATCCTCTAACCAATCCCCCCAAAAGCGGAAGAGAGAGGGCCCGAAACAGTTTGACCTACAAACGAACCAATGCATGCATGACGAAGCTATGCAAGTCCCCAAGCATAATGTTACCATATAAGGAAACATAATTCCTAGACTTTTCTGAGCATCGCCAGTACCCCCCTGTTCGTTCTCCAGTTCTGAAACAGCACAAGGTTCTCTGACAATACGTCAGAGACTGCTCATTTGATGACACGTATAGCTGGGTATGGAAAGACTCAAAATAGCCTGCTTGATGGATAGGGCTTAGCGCGAGCCATCATCCTCTTTAAGAAGCGTTCGAAGTGCAACACCTTGATGTATCATAGCACAAATCGGTACTATAGTACCGCTTTTTTTGTATTTGTGAGGTAAACTCGTTCAGATTAGAGTGAGAGAAGATATTTTTTCTCATCTATTGAGGCCTATAGTCCTGTGATAGGGGCAGTAGAGATAACCCATAACTACTATCTAAGAACGAAACTTGCGGATATGCAGGGCACATGCTAGAATTGCCCTGCTAGAAGCAGAGATGCATATGTTTTGCCGACCCAGCGGCAGCACAACTTCAAGAAGGAGCGCACATTGGAAGAGAGAACTGGCAGGAAATGGCTCTGGCGCATTCTGGATTTTATCAATCCACTTCGCGATCCAAGCCTGACGGTGGCCGCCGTTCTGACCTTTATAGAAGAGGCTGGACAGCATGACACGTGGTATTGGATTATTGTCATTGCGCTCGTCAACTGGTTGGCTGTTCGCGGTGTTGTCTGGTTGATTGTAAATTTTGCCTTTGCAGCGACCTTTTTGGGAAGACGGCTCTGGTGGGCAATGAAACACCCCAATCTGGCCTGGCGCATCCTGGATGCAGTCGGCCATGAAGAGATAGTGATTGGTGGGATGCCCTCTATTAATGAGAGCATCATGTTGCAGGATGGAACAACGATCATGACGCCTATGTTGGGTGCGAGCGGTATTCACATTATCGGTGAGCTCCCGGCGGGGACCGAGCTTCCAGTTCTGGGGCTTCCGGGCGGCCAGGGGGCCATCAATGGGAATGGCTTCTTCCCCGGCTCTACAGCTTTCTCTGCGAACGGTTTTGCAGGTCAGTCTACCATGAACTATTCCCAGGTAGGCGGCAACGAATATGTGAGTCAACAGAGCACCGATGGCTTCCCCCAACAGGGCTTTAATCAGCGTCCTTCCCAGGAGGAGGAGCGGCTCTACCAGCAGGTTGAGGCGATTACTCGCCTGATGGATGACTGGATTCAGTTCACTGAAGAGAAATGGCGTGCCGTCAGCGATAGTCAATTAGGTTGGAAACCTCTGCGTGGTCGTTGGGGTGGGTGGGATGATATCTTCCAGGATGTCTACGCCGCGAAAACCTCCGATCCAATGGCACAGGCAGCCCAATCAGCTGGAGAAGCCACTGCTCGTCGCTTTGATACCTCTAAAGATAAAGGCTCCGCCGCTTCAGCAGTGGCTTGCTTTATGCGCGATATGATGACGTTGCGTCGAGGACTGGATATGATCCAGCAACCTGCCGATAATGGAACTGAGACACCACACTCACAACCAGTCGTGCAACCATCATTGACGAAGCGTTTTGGAGGGAATACGAGTGGCAATCTCTTCAATGGAACACCTGGCGCGGCTCCACGCAGTTCGCTCATTCGTCGCCCTGCACAAATTTTTGTGGACGCCGACTCTGAAAAATAGGACAGACCATGTATAGTTATTCCCCACGTCCCGTTCATGTGCGCCCTGAATTGGACCGAATGGCTGAATATATACCCGGAGAGTCACTGGAATCCTTTAGCGCACGAACAGGTATTCCCGTTGAGAAGCTCATTAAGTTAAATGGCAATGAGAGCCCCTATGGACCTGCACCCCAGGTGATTGAAGCTTTAGGGAATCATCTCTCCTATAATAACTACCCTGATACGGAATCACGAGCACTAAAACAGGCTCTCTCTGCTTATACAGGGGTTGATAGCCGACACATTGTTATTAGCCATGGCAGTAATGAGTTAATTAATCTGTTGTATCATATCTTTCTGACTGTGGGAGATAACATTCTCTCGTGTCCACCAACGTTTACGCTCTATACGTTTATTACAACGTTTTGTGGCGCTTATGTGTTGGAAGTGCCACGCGCAGATGATTATGAGATTGATGTCGAGGCCATTATTAAGGCTCTCACTCCTGAAACAAAGATTATTGTGCTCTGCTCCCCCAATAATCCCACCGGAAATCCTGTCAGCGAAGAGGATGTATTGACGTTGTTGGATACAGGCAGGATTGTGATGGTTGATGAGGCCTATGTGGAGTTTTCGCATAACCCCAAAGGCTTTGCTCATCTGGTGCCTCAGTATCGCAATCTGATTGTGATGCGAACCTTTAGTAAGTGGGCTGGCCTGGCTGGTTTGCGCATTGGTTATGGCATTTTTCCCGACTGGATTGTCTCCTATATGCGTCGGGCTCAGTGTCCATTTGAGGTAAATCTCGCAGGTCACATTGCAGCTATCGAGACGCTCAATCATCTGGATTATACGCTAGATAAGGTTCAGCGTATCGTCGAGGAGCGTGAGCGCCTCTTCTCAATTCTCCAGAGCCATCGCTATCTGGACCCCCTCCCCTCACAAGGCAACTTTATTCTGACCCGTGTTGATGAGGATGAAATGAAGATTGAGCATGTGAAGCAGGCTGTCGAACGGTCGGGTATTTTGCTGCGCTATTTCCATCATCCCTACTTGAGCAATTATGTTCGTCTAACAGTTGGTCTGCCTGAACATACTGATCTGATTCATCAGGCATTATTGCAGTTAGAAGAATATAAATAAGGGCATGTAATACGAGCTGCGCATCCGGTCAGCACGACACACTTTCGCAAAAAAAACTGTGTCGTGCTGACCGATCTCTATGGAGAAACGCAACCCTTGCCCAAGTCCCACTTCAGGATGTACAATAGCCGCGCAAGGAAGTCTCGCGCGGGCAATCCAATCCAGACTGTAGTAACTGTTGGGCAGTTATGCATCATGCTTATGCGTCAGGAACCCTTCATGGGCGAATTGCGATCCGGCATCGCCCCGGTTTGCGTCCCTGGCAAGAAGGATGTTCACCCGAAGTACATGCACCGTCTCCACCGAGCAGACGGGTACGATTACGGCAGAGAAAGGAATGCGTGATGCTCCTTCCCCTGGTTCACCTGGGGGTACCCGCATTACGCGAACAAAAGAGATGGCAATAAATACAAACGATATCACAACTATCGAGGCTGTTACTGCTCGTGAGATCCTCGATTCTCGTGGTAATCCTACGGTAGAGGTAGAAGTCCTGTTAATGGGAGGTGCTCATGGGAGCGCCGCGGTTCCTTCGGGTGCTTCAACTGGTGCTCATGAAGCCGTTGAACTGCGCGATGGAGATAAGAAGCGCTATGGTGGCAAGGGTGTGCTCAAGGCCGTGGCTAATGTACAGGATATTATTAGCGACGCCATTGTTGGGCTTGATGCAACTGATCAGGCAACTCTGGATGAGGTGATGATTGCTCTGGATGGTACTCCTAATAAGGGGAAGCTTGGCGCAAATGCTATTTTGGGCGTCTCTCTAGCTGTCGCAAAGGCGGCGGCGGCGGCTCAGTATCAGCCACTTTATCGCTATCTGGGTGGGGTCTCGGCACGTACCCTGCCTGTGCCGATGATGAATATTCTGAATGGCGGAAAACACGCAGATAATTCAACCGATTTTCAGGAATATATGGTCCTGCCTGCGGGGGCTTCATCATTCCGTGAGGCTCTACGGATGGGAGCTGAGGTCTATCAGGCTCTGAAGAAGGTGCTCCATGATAAGAAGCTGAATACGAATGTTGGCGACGAAGGCGGTTTTGCCCCTTCGCTGAAGACGAATCGTGAGGCTCTGGATGTACTGGTGGCCGCGATTGAGACTGCTGGATACAGACCCGGGGTTGATATTTTCCTGGGTATGGATGCCGCTGCAACTGAGCTGTTTGAGAATGGCAAGTATAGCCTGGCTCGCGAGGGGCGTACACTGACCTCCAAAGAGATGATCGATCTGTATGAGGGGTGGATTAATGACTATCCCTTGATCTCGATCGAAGATGGCCTGGCTGAGGATGACTGGGAGGGCTGGTCTCTGTTCCGCCAGCGCGTTGGCAGTCGCATCCAACTGGTCGGCGATGATTTATTTGTGACCAATACACAGCGCTTAATCCGTGGCATCAAAGAGCAGTCGGCCAATTCCATTCTCGTGAAACTTAATCAGATCGGGTCGCTGACCGAGACAATGGATGCCATTGAGATGGCCAAACGCGCACAATTCACTGCGGTGATCTCTCATCGCTCGGGTGAGACAGAGGATACTACCATTGCTGATCTGGCGGTTGCAACCAATGCTGGACAGATTAAGACCGGGGCCCCCTCACGTAGTGAGCGTGTGGCTAAGTACAATCGCTTGCTTGTCATCGAGGATGAGCTCGGAGCTGAGACTGCTCGCTATGCTGGTTTTAGCGCCTTCTATAATGTGCCCGGGCTCTACGCTAAAGCTGAGCTCTAGTTGGTGGGATCAAAACGCCACTAGACAGTGAGTTGCTGCAGAATGTGAACACATCAGGAGATAATGCATACGAACCTTCCCCATGTCATATCTCCTGGTGGCTCTCGTGATATGGTGCAGTTCAGACGATCAAAAGGAGTCTTCAACAGCAACCAAACAGCAACCATTTACGTCGGGTTACTCCTGGTTGCTGTTTGGTTGCTGTTTGGTTGCTATAAAGTAGTACCCTTAGGAAATCTCCTTGTGCAAGCCGCTTCCTACGCGTTATAGTATACGATGAGAATAGTACAAATGGGAGTGTTGACGATCACAGGTGGACGAGGGCACGTTGGGAAAGGGCGCTTTAAGCTGGCGGCACTCAGACGGCACTCATAAGATAGACCAGAGCCTGTCCTCGCCCGTTTGTGGCTGTTAGTGGTCGTTATAACTGTCTAAAAAAAGGAAGAAGAGAGGGAATATGGCAAGTAAAACCCCAAACGTTGCTGGCGCTCTTGAGCGGCGTACGGCACGTTCTGTTCATTATACAATTAGCTATACCGTACAGGGTGCGGAATATGGAACCGATGGTGCCATTGTCCTGCTGCATGATATCGTCGCCGGTGCTTTTGCCTGGGAGGGCCTGCTTCCGCAACTGGCAGGACTCAATCGAGCAGTCTATGCCTTTGATATGCTGGGTTATGGTCACTCGGATCATCCCTGGCCCGCCGACACCTCTGTCTGGGGCCATGCAGATGTATTATCTTATCTCTTTAAAGAGCTCAATCTAACGAATATTGTCCTGGTTGGACATGGTCTTGGTGGTGGTGTGGCCCAGATCCTTGCCACGCGTCTGTATCGTGAGCAGACAGCTGCCCTTGTGCTGGTAGACTCTATTGCCTATTCGCATTCGTTTGCAGAAAATTGGCCGTTGCCCGAGATGGAGAAGAAGGCTGATTTTGATGCTCCGAAGCAGATCACGTTAGAAGATCTGATCAAAGAGCTGCGAGCTACCCTCCCGCATGCGGTCGTCAATACTCAAGGTTTCAACGACGTCCTCGATACGTATGTGCAGCCCTGGGAGAGCGAACTGGGGAAAGAGGTTCTCTTCCAGCATGTACGTCTCCTTGTGCCTTTTTATACCAATTCCGTCTCCTCTGATCTGGCTGTTCTCAATAAGCCTGTCTTGCTTGTCTGGGGTGAGAAGGACGAGCAGGTGCCAGTTAAATTTGCTCAGCGTCTGCATCGCGAGATCCCTGGTTCCGAACTGGTCATTGTGCCAGATGCTGGCCATCTGGTTCTGTTTGATGCCGCCGACGCCGTCGCCAATGCTTTAACCACCTTCGTTAAAGGGCTCTAACTATTTTTTGTGTGGCCCTACGATCTGATAGTAGTTTTAATTACAAGACTGTCAGATCGTAGGTCTTTTTATTGTCGAAAATATTGCGATGAATAGAAAGAGGTTCATTCGATGTTTTATCGTATTTGCTAATAATTTGAGATTGTAACTGGACAATAGTACTATGAGCGTGTTATACTCAAACCATTACGTGATATCTCGTGTTTCATCAATGATGCATACCTTTCACATCCCATTTTTGGCCAAGGCTTCCGTCTCCTCCCCCTGGGTACGAGAAGCTTTTTTAGCGTAACATGAAAGATTGGAGATTCACACTGATGGCAAATGAAGCGGTGGCTCCTTCTCTCAGCACGGTTCAACATATAGCAGAAGCGATACGCAGTAATGTTGCTCGCGTAATTATCGGTAAACTTGATATTATCGACCTTCTGCTGGTAGCCTTGTTGAGTGATGGACATGTACTCATCGAAGATGTTCCCGGTATGGGGAAGACTGTGTTAGCGAAGGCATTGGCGCGCTCGCTAGGAGCCGAGTTTCAGCGTGTTCAAGGCACGCCTGACCTCCTGCCTACCGATATTATTGGTGTGAGCTATTTCGACCAGAAGCAGAATGAATTTGTATTTCGCCAGGGACCACTCTTTTCACAATTACTGCTAGTGGATGAAGTGAACCGTACCACACCTCGCACGCAGTCTGCTCTGTTAGAGGCAATGGCTGAGGGCCAGGTAACAGTTGAGCGTGAGAGCAAACAGTTGCCACGCCCATTTCTCGTGATTGCGACCCAGAATCCGATTGAGCTAGAAGGAACCTTCCCTCTTCCAGAAGCCCAGTTGGATCGTTTTTTGATGCGTTTACAGATAGGTTATCCCTCTGAGGAGGAAGAGCAGGCTATTCTGCGCCGTTTTAAAAATAATGAGCCTCTCGAAGAGTTGCAGCCGGTGATTACGGCAGAAGAGATTGTGGCTTTGCAGCGTCTCGTGCGTCAGGTGCAATGGCAGCCAGAGGTAGAGCAGTATCTGTTAGCGATTATTCGCTCCACACGCACCCATTCTGCTATTCAGCTGGGCGTCAGCCCTCGTGGCGCATTGGCTCTTTATCGAGCTTGTGAGGCCTATGCGGCTATCCAGGGCCGCGATTTTGTGCAGCCTGATGACATTAAATTGCTGGCTCCAGCAGTGCTTGCCCATCGTTTGCAGACAACCAGCCGTAATCGTATGCGTGGGAAACAGACGGTAGAGATTATCCAGGAGATCATCCAGGGTATTCCTGTGCCTGTTGAGACGTTAGCGTCACCTCCTACAAAAAGGTGATGAACGCATGAGCGCTGTTGAAAAAAGAGGCTCGCTATCGACGCTTGAAGAGCGTGCGCTTCTCAAAAAGCGTCGCCCCTGGTATTACCTGGCGCTGCTCCTCTTTATTCTGAGTATTGTCTTCAAGATGCCTCTGATGCTCTTAGCGGCTATTCTGACGTTGCTCGTGGCCCTGATTCCAGAACTCTGGCTGCGGCTGGCCCTGAAGCATTTATTGGTGCGCCAGCGGGTGAATCATCAGCATCTTTTCTTTGGTGAGGAAGTGGTTCTCTCAGTCGTGGTAGAGAATCGTAAAATGTTGCCGTTGCCCTGGTTACAAATTGAGAATCCAATCACTCCTCCTCTTACTGTCGTTGGCCAGCGGAAAACCCTCTCTCAACGAGATACATTAATTAGCACCTGGTTATTGTGGCCATATCAGCGGGTAACGCGACGTTATCGGATGACCTGTCAGGATCGGGGTTTTCATGTCTTTGGGCCGACGAGACTCAATTGTAGCGATCCGTTTGGTTGGATCGAGAGCGAACGTTATCTTGCAGCCAATGAGACGCTACTGGTCTATCCTTTGATTGCTCCTCTGGAGGCATTAAACCTTCCTCCTGTACGCACGATTGGAGAGCGTGTGGGGCAGCGCCAGTTATTAGAGGACCCACTCTGGTTTGCTGGCATACGAGATTATCAATTGGGCGATGATCCACGGCGAATCGATTGGAAGGCGACCGCCCGTACTGGTGAGCTACGCAGTAAGATCTTTGAATCAACGACGATGCGTCGGCTCCTGGTTGTGTTAGATACCTGGGCATATACGGGGCTCCAGAAAGGAGTCGATCTAGAGGTTCAGGAGTTTTGCATCTCGGTGGCGGCCTCATTGGCAGTATGGGGGCTTGAGGAGGGGTATGCGGTTGGAATGCTTGCTAATAGTGGAATGGTGACAACCACTCACGAACTTTCTAGTGAGGCAACAACAGATATCTTACAGAACCAGGAACAGATCTTGAAGTCAAATGGCCTCACTATCTCACCAGCAGGTATTACCATCCCTTTTTCGTTAGACCATGGTCAGTATGAGCATATTCTCACTACATTAGCTCGTTTGATCCCTTCTCATATCACTCCGATTGAACGCATGATTGAATTAGAGGATGAGATGTTCCCATCCGGGACGACGGTTGTTGTAGTTAGCCCTGTTGAGACGCTAAATGAAGCGACCTTAGCTCGTCTCTGGGAGCGACGGATACGGGGAAATACGATTGCCATTGTCACTGTTGGTGATCTCCCTGAAGACTATCAAGAGCCAGAGACGCAGACTATACGCCTTTATCACGTTGGCGGAAAGGAGAAATGGCATGAACTCGTCAACACCGTTGGGGCAGGAAAAGGAGAGAACATCGGTACGAGCTCTACTCGCCTCCAATTGGATTGAGATCCTGGCAGTCCCTGTGGCCTCCGCTATTATGGAGGCTCAGCCCATTCTCCTGGCAATGCAGTTGCTGGTTCCTCATCTGTTTGGCCCTGACAGTCTTGTGCCAGATGCAGGCAGTGTTATTCTCCTGCTGCTTGGGCTCCATTGGTGGCAGATGGGAGTACAGGCCCTGCGCCAGCGGAGAGGCCCTTTAAAGCGCAATGGATTAGTTTCATCGCTGTCTGGTCTATTTCTCGCAGCTGTGATCATAGCTTTGACCCATGTATGGCATTTAGACAATACCCCGTTACTGTTTCTCTTTATCGGTCTGCTCATCTGGTCCTGGAAGCGTAGCGAGGATCGGGTGCGTGAAGGGTTATCTTCGGAACCACTGATTATGGTCTTTAAGATCGGCTTCTGTGTGCTCTTGCTGGTAATGGGGTTTGCGCTATTGCAGATCTGGGATAATGCCCTCGAGATAGCTCTGGCGAGGGCCCTCCCTCTCTTCTTCCTGTCTGGTTTGATTGCTCTTTCATTTACTACAATCGGTAAGATCCAGAAAGAGCAGGCGCAGCATATGGTTGAAGGAGGGAAGCGTCAGGACGTTACTGGAAGCTGGGTTACTGGTATGACCCTGGTGTGGGTTGCGGTTGTGCTGGCTGCAATAGGGTTGGAGGCGATTCCCTTAGATTCAACAGCGGCTCTGTTGCAACCCGTCTGGTGGGCTCTGGGGCAACTGGCAATTGGCCTGCTCTATGTGCTTGGTTTTTTGATTAATGGTGCATTGTATGGAATTGGTATCTTCCTTCTGCTAGGATCGACCATCTATACCTTTTTCTTTCCTGGCTCGTCCAGTACACAGACAAAACAAGAGGGAGTGGTAGAGACAAAGCTGGATCTTACCAAATTAGCGCAGTCCTCAAATGGTCATCAACCACTTCTCCTCTGGCAGATTATCGTTGCTATTCTGATTGTGCTCGCGGTTGTACTCATCGCAATGACTCTCAAGAAGCGTTTACGCAAGGACTCGGTCGTTGTGGAGTCTGAGGAAGAGGAAGTACGTGAGCAATTAGATCGAGCGGCAATTCTACGTCAGCGCCGTCAGGAACAGAAGCAAGGAAATAATGATAGTCTGGAGTTAGTGGCTCTAACGCCTGGTTCAGCTCGTGCGAGATACAGAGATTTTCTGCTTTCAATGGCGAGCAAAGGGAGTGACCTTGTGCGACAAGAGCATGAAACCCCGACCGAATACCAGAAACGTATCCTGACGCTAGCCCATAGCTCTTCAAGAGCAAAGGACGGAACATCTCCTTCTGATGCAGAGATCTTGAGTGAGCTAACCGAAGCCTATGCTCGAGAGCGCTATGGCGGAAAGTACCTGGACAATGAGCGCCAGCATTACCTGACTACATGGTTGCCACAGTTGATGAGGCATCTCATGGAGACCGTGAGGTCGGTCACGCTTCCAGGTCAGGATACACCTGGTACACCAGGTCAAAGTATAGCCCATACAACGGGAAAGGCTCCAGCGCGGCCTACACGCCGTTCGGGCTGGGAAGATTATTAGGAGAGCATAGAGATCAGACAGCTCAGATCAGCTATGGAGTGAGAGGTTACACGGCATACAGCGAGGCGCTACGAGGCTTTTTTCTTTCGTCTGATCGAAGACGTTTTACCAAACGCGGCTGGTACATTGGTCTCTTCTGGGAGATCCTGATCGGTATGTTTATGAGCGGAGCAGCGATTATACTCCTCAACGGCAAGCATATATGAGGAGTACAAGCGCTCTAATTGGAGGAGAGTTGCCCCCTGTTGCTCTGCTTTGATCAGATCGGACCATTTCTGCTGCATCCGCTGTGCAGCGGATGCAAGCTCATTGGTAGTCATAGCATTCTTCATCCTTAGACTGATCTAAGAAGCTTTACTGTTCTGTTTGGCTTCCTTATACTCAGCTGTTAACTGCTGGATGACCTTCTTGGCTGCCACAAAGCTGAGCTTTGGCAGATTTTCAGGCTCAGGTTTGTTCAGATAGTCGGATAATTTACGAATACTCGAGAGCTGCTGCTCAAGAATACTCCCTTCGGCCTCGCTATCCGCGGATGAAGGTTGCTTCGATGAATGAGGCGCGGAACTATGTGTATTGTCCTGGACCGATGCAGTTGGACGCGCTGCCACAAAGGTTTCATGGCTCTGGCTATTTCGATTGTTCATAGCTGACTGACGTTCCACAGGGGCATCAACGATGCGATGGGCCTCGTTCATCTCTGGTGCAAACTGTGTGCCATAGCCAAGTGCTGCCAGGGCGCGCCCAATAGCTCCAGTCTCAGCTTTTTCAACATAGTCGCCGAAGCTGGCAGCATTCTCTGATTTTGTGCCTGTTGCGCGGCCACCCTTGCCATCGGTAACGATAGCGCGGAAGCGAGCGTACCCTCTGGCGTGTTTAATAACCTTCTCGCTGCGGCGCTTCTCAGCATTCCAGACAAAGGTCTCTTCTTCTACCTCTCGGTCTAGATCGACGACCACTTCCTCTGTATCGATTGTCCCCTCGGGACATTGTTCGCGGAACCAAACGAGTCGCCACTGAACTGGCAGATAATCTTTGGAACCCTCACGACTCTTCAATTGGACAAGGTGCTCATTAGGATTGAATGAACGAGTGTATGACTCCTCACGATCCTGTGCAGTATTCTGTTCGACCATCGTCTGCTCCTTCGAAAATTTGTTCTAAATCTGTTCTCGTATTATAGAACGAGTGCTCTCAACTGTCAAGGCAGGTACATACTTCTATTCTTTTTGGTTGCTTAAAAATGGGAAGTCTGGTTGTTGAGAGAGGTGGCTCCAGGTATGTGGCACAAGACAAGACGAAAAAAGGATTGACTTTTTGGCTTGAATCAGGTATAGTTTATTCAATGATGAGCAAAAACCTTCCTCGATAGCTCAACGGTAGAGCAATCGGCTGTTAACCGATTGGTTACAGGTTCGAATCCTGTTCGAGGAGCCCTTAGAGGACCACCAGCAAAGGCGGTCCTCTTTTTTTACGGGTAGCTCTTGCTGTCAGGCCCTGGTTGATGCTGGTTTTCACTATCAGGCTGGTTGGTATCCAGGCTGAGGTGTTGCCAGGAATGGCGTTGCGATTGTGCATTGCGAAGGAGACGATTGTGAGCGAGGTTGAACATGTGTTGCCATGCCGCAATAAATTAGGAGAAGGCCCGATCTGGAGTGAAGATGAGCAGGCCCTCTATTGGGTTGACATCCTTAATCACACCTACAGCCGTTTTGATCCTATTTCGGATAAGCAAGACACTACTAAGGTTGGGATTGCGATTGGAGTGATGGCTTTTCGTCAAGCGGGTGGTCTGATTATGGCAACGAAAGAGGGCTTTGCGTATTGGGATAAGGCCCAGAAGAAGTTGGATTACCTGGCGCGGCCACTGGGTGATGATCCAACCATGCGCTTCAATGATGGTGCTGTTGATTGTAAGGGCCGCTTCTGGGCTGGTTCGATGGGGAATGGGCCTGTAGGGATTCTCTATCGCCTCGATCCTGATGGCTCGCTACACGAGATGCTGCATGGTGTTTCGATTGCCAATGGCATTGGCTGGAGCCCGGATAATACAATCATGTATTTTACGGATACACCTTTAAAAAAGATTTTTGCCTTTGATTTTGATGCTGAGACCGGGTCTATCTCGCATCAACGTGTCTTTGTCGACTCCACATCTGAGGATGGGGTCCCTGATGGCTTAGCTGTTGATAGCCAGGGATATATCTGGAGCGCTCGCTGGGATGGCTCTCGTATTACTCGTTATGCTCCCAACGGAGGGATTGAGCGGGTGATTACCATGCCTGTTCTCCGTCCGACCAGTTGTGTATTTGGCGGGCGCAACCTGGATGAGCTTTATATTACTTCAGCGCAGACTGAGGATCAGGATCGTCGTAATTTTCCTCTCTCTGGAGATCTTTTCCGTCTTAAAACTGGTATTCGCGGCCTGCCTGCATATAAATTTGGAGCTTAATGGGGACGTACATTCAGGGTATAGTGTTCTATGTAGCGAACTCTTCTGAAAATACAGGTTTCATACTGGGTGGTGAAACCCTTTCATGAACGTCTACTCTTGATTCCTCTCAATGAGCATGGAAGGAGCCTGACAATGCTGGTATCTATTCCTTATGGAAGCACAACACGAGTGATTTCTGTCCCTGAGGATGCAGTCGTTTTCCATTCGCAGCCAGTGCCTCCACTGGCAGATGAGCGGCATGCATTTCAGCTGGCATTGCGTGAACCGATTGCGAGTGCGGCGCTGGCTTCACGTGTGCGAGCACAGGATCGAGTTGCCATCGTTATTTCAGATATTACACGCCCAACCCCAAACGAGCGTATCGTGCCCTGGCTATTGGAGGAGCTTGCTCATGTACCACGTTCACAGATCGTTATTCTCAATGGAACGGGTTCCCATCGAGCCAATACACGGGCAGAACTGATCCAGATGTTGGGTGAAGAGATTGTTGATACAGTTGAGATTGTCAATCATGATGCCTTTGCCAGACAGACGCTTAGCTATCAGGGCCAGACACCGGCGGGTGTACCTGTATGGGTGAATCGTCGTTATGTTGAGTCTGATTTTACGATCGTAACTGGTTTTATTGAGCCGCATTTCTTTGCAGGCTTTTCAGGTGGCCCCAAAGGGATCTTACCGGGGTTGGCTGGGATTGAGACCATTCAGGCATTGCATAGTGCGGCCCTGATCGGAGATAGTCATGCTACCTGGGCGCTTCTGGAGAATAATCCAGTGCAGCAGAATATCCGGGAGGCAGTTAGCCTTTGTCCGCCAGATTTTTTGGTCAATGTCACTCTGGATCAGGAGCGCCATATCACGAATATTTTTGCAGGCGACTATCTGGCGGCGCATGCGCGAGGATGTGAAGCAGTGGCAAAATTGTCCACCCGGGCAGTTGAAGCTCCCTTTGATATTGTGATTACAAGCAACAACGGCTATCCACTGGATCAGAACCTCTATCAGACGGTGAAGGGAATGACGGCGGCGGCTCAGATTGTTCGCCCGGGTGGAGCGATTGTGGCAGTCGCTGAATGTCGAGATGGTCTGCCCGAACATGGTAATTTTAAGGCCCTCCTTCAGATGCGTCCGACACCAGCCGCACTCCTTGAGATGATTACAGCTCCAGCTTTTCGGATGAACGATCAATGGCAGGTGCAGAAGCAGGCTCTGGTCCAGCTGCAAGCCGATGTATACCTTCACTCAAGCCTCACTGATGACGTAGTAAGAGCGGCACAATTATTGCCAGCTACGGACCTCTCAGCCACACTTGAGCAATTATTCCAGAAATATGGACCTCATGCGCGTATTGCAGTACTGCCAGAAGGCCCGGTTATGGTACCTTATCTCTTGAAGGCTTTGCCAGTGTAAGAGCAGGCACCTTCTTCATCATGGGGTTTTCAGGCTAATGCTCGTAAGAGCTTTTCAAAGATGCTACGCTACGTGTTACACTGGAACATATGGCCTGATTACTGCTAATGCCTGTTGGCTGTTGAAAGTTTGTGCTTGAGGAGATCTCGTGTATGTTGCCATGGTCAAGTCCGTTGCAGGGGCGCTTTGAAGAACATGTATTTGAAAGCGAAGTCTTGAAAGGGAATGCGCTCAGTGATCCCTATCAGCGTCCGCTCTGGGTCTATCTGCCACCCGGCTATGATGATGAGCCAGAGCGTCGTTATGCAAGCATCTATATGATTCAGGGCCTGACAGGTCAGTTAGATATGTGGCGCAATCGTTCGGCCTTCCGCAGAAATTTCCCAGAACTGGCCGATGAGCTCTTTGCCAGAAAAGAAGCCCCGCCCTGTATTATGGTCTGGGTTGACTGCTGGACAAGTTATGGGGGGAGCCAGTTTGTAGACTCGCCTGGAACTGGTCGCTACCATACCTATCTCTGTGATGAGATTGTGCCATGGATTGATGCCCATTATCGGACTGTACCAGCGGCTGCTCATCGTGGCATCGCTGGCAAATCGAGTGGCGGCTATGGGGCGATGATCACGCCCATGCTGCGCCCGGATCTGTGGGGAGGGCTGGCAACTCATGCAGGGGATGCCCTGTTTGAGATGTGTTATCTGCTGGATTTTCCCAGTTCAATTCGCACACTCAGAGATCGCTATAGCGGTTCATTTGAAAACTTCTGGCAGGAGTTTAAGACGCGGCCAGCCTTCACCAAAAGTGGTGATGAGACCCTTCTCAACGATTGGTGTATGGCCGCCTGCTACTCAGCTGATCCTGATGGGACTGTACGGCTCCCCTATGATCCACGTACAGGCGTCCTTATTCCCGAAGTGTGGGAGCGCTGGCTGGCCTGGGACCCTGTACGTATGGTGCCTCAGCATGCTGAGATCCTGAGAAATATGAAGGCCATTTATATTGACGCCGGACGGCGAGATCAGTATTTCCTGGATGTGGGAGCCAACGCTTTCCGGGCTGCCCTGGAAAAGATTGGCGTTACCGACCTGTTCTTTGAACTCTTTGACGGCACCCATTCAGGGATCGAATATCGCTATCCTCTCAGTCTTAAGTATCTGGCTGAGCGATTAAGTCCAACAACATAGAGTATCTCGCGATCGTGGGACACGTGGGCTCGCCACTATTTGATCCAGTATTGTCAAATAGTGGCGAGCCCACGTGTCAATAAGCCTTCAGATGATATCAGGCGTCAGGCCTGCCATCTGGCGAGCAGCTCGGCCTCACGAGCAGGTTTGAGGCTTGCGTGCTCACCCTGATCGGAAGGATACAACTGTTCCCAGGCCAGCGTATCGCGCAACGTAGCGGCCAGAGGGCGGAACGTCAGGCCCGACGCGAGAGCTTTATCGATGCGAGCGCTACTGAGATCCAGCCCAAGGGAGCGAGGGAGCCAGAGCGGAAGTTCAGACCAGGGCTCGACCTTTTCGTCCTCAAGAAAGCTCTCTTCCACCCAGATCAGCTCAGCCTGTGGATTGACCACTTGCTGGCACTGTTCAAGGACAGAACCAAGTGTCAGAGGATAGTCGGGGCCCACACCGATAAAGAGTCCAGTCACCTGCTTTTCAACGAGGCGAATATTCCATTCAGCGAGATCGCGCACATCAATAAACTGGATTGGCTGCTCCTTATAATTGGGAACCAGAACCTGTCCGCCTCGAGCCATACGCCGGGGCCAGTAAGAAAAACGGTTCGTTGGATCGGCTGGTCCCACAATTAAGCCAGGTCGAATAATCAATGCGCGACCCGGAAAAGCCCGTTCGACAGCCTGTTCGCATAGAGCCTTGAGCGGCCCATATGTAGCCCCATTGACCTCTTCAATGGTGGGGTCCTCCATTGTAGCAGGAGGGAAACTCTCATCAAAATTGTGTAGCCCATCCTCCGCAAAGGCATTCACGCTAGAGATAAACGTGTAGTGTTGTGCTGCATTGGCGAGTGCATGAGCAGTCGCAGCAACGATGCGAGGGACATAGCCGCTTGTATCCAGGACAGCATCCCAGCTTCGGCCAGCCAATCGATCGAGATCAGTTGTACGATCCCCATAAATACTCTCAACCTGAGGAAACAGCTGTGGATTCGTCTTCCCACGATGAAAGAGCGTCACCTCATGCCCACGAGCGAGCGCAGCCTCAACCAGATGGCGTCCCAAAAATTTTGTGCCACCAAGTACTAAAAATTTCATATCGTTATCCCCTCTTACTGCTAATAATCTTCTGCATTCATCGTATCTGGTAGAGACAGAAAAGGCTAGCCTTATACTATGCTAGCAGCATAGGTAGCTTGCAGATCCTGGTCTGAAACCTTCCACTTCCCCCACCCTTGACAACTGACCATGGGTCAATTATAATTGACCCATGGTCAGTTAATTGAAAATGAGTAAGTAATAGGAGAGTCGAGGAGGATTGCATGGAAAAAGGGAGGCGAGCGATTGATGATGAGCAGAAAGAGGTGCGGCGACAAACGATCTTAGATACAGCCTGGCAGCTTTATCAGCAACACTCTTATGAGACCTTAACCATAGCTGATGTCGCCCAGGCAACCGGGTTGGCAAAAGGAACCATCTTTCTCTATTTCAAGACCAAAGAGGCTCTGTTCCTTGTGGTCGTAGAGCAGCAATTGGAGTCCTGGTTTTTTGAAGTCAATGGAGTATTAGAGAGTCTGGCTGGTCGAGCAACGATCCCACAGATTGCAGCCCTCTTTAACGACTCATTGGGGAAACGTCCAGCTTTAACACGTTTACTTGCCATTCTGCACACCTTATTAGAGCAGAACATTGATGAGAGCGCTGCGCGGCAATTCAAGCGCATGCTCAAAGAACATTTTCTTCAGACTGGGAACTGGTTAGAGAAAAGCCTGCCTTTTCTAGGGCTCGGGCAGGGAGCGCATTGCCTCTTGCAATGTTATGCCCTTGTCATTGGTTTCTGGCATCTGACCGATGCAGCCCCGATTGTAAGACGGGTACTGCAAGAAGAAGAATTTCAGATGTTTGCATTGGACTTTGCGAGAGAATTTCCTTTGGCAATGCAAAGCTTATTGTATGGATTAGAGCACGAGGCTCATCTTAAAAAGGAGGTATAGAATGAAATATTTCGTGACCGGTGCGACCGGATTTGTGGGCAGCCATGTCGTTCGTCTCTTAATTGAAGAGGGGCATCAGGTTATTGCCGTTGTCAGAAAGCCCGAGCAGGCCGGAGCCCTGGCCGCCCTGGGAGTAACCCTGGTACCGGGAGATGTCACTGAGAAAGAGAGCATGCGAGCTCCAATGCAAGGAGTTGATGGAGTCTTTCATATTGCTGGCTGGTATAAAGTGGGGACGCGCGACAAAAGCCTGGGCGAACTCGTCAATATTCAGGGCACGCGCAATGTCCTTGAGCTTATGAAAGAGTTAGAGATTCCCAGAGGGGTCTACACCAGCACCATTGCACTGAACTCAGATACCCATGGAAAATTAGTGGACGAGAGCTATCATTTTACTGGTAAACCTTTAAGTGAATATGATCGCACCAAAGGAATCGCACATAACGAGATTGCGGTAGCCATGATTGCGCAGGGATTGCCACTGATCATCGTCCAGCCAGGCCTGATCTATGGTCCTGGAGATACGAGTAGTGTACGACCAACCTTTATAAAATACTTGCAGAGAAAACTGCCCATGGTACCGGACCGCTCAGCTCAATCCTGGGCTCATGTCGAGGATGTCGCGCGTGGACATATAGCCGCGATGCAAAAGGGACGGATCGGCGAGAGCTATCTTTTAACCGGACCGACCCATACTATTGTTGAAGCCATGCAGATCGCCGAAAAAATTACCGGTATACCGGCCCCACGTACCCATGTAGCCCCAGGAGTTATGAAAGGCTTATCGGTAGCGATGGGACTGCTTGAAAAAATTGCACCTGTTCCACAGGACTATAGCTCTGAGTACCTACGTATAACCGCAGGGACCACATATATTGGCAGCTACGCCAAAGCCGAGCGTGAGTTAGGCTATCAGCCGCGTTCATTGGAAGCAGGTCTGAGCGAAACTCTGGCCTATGAGATGAAGCTGTTAGGGATGTCTGTTTAGCATAAGCGTGATGGGTCTCCAAGTAACATGAGAGGGGCTCATCATGAGGGTGGAACAAGGGGAGCGTGTCACCACGGCCATCATGAATGATGGGCCTTACGCGTTTATGCGATAAATCGCTTATTATAAGATGCAATTTATTGCACGAGAAGGGAGGGCCCATCATTCATGATGGCCGCGGACCATTTCGGCTTTGGCGCACATGATGGAAAGCAAGGTGGAGCGTGTCACCATGGCCATCATGAGGGTAGAACAAGGGGAGCGTGTCACCACGGCCATCATGAATGATGGGCCCCACACGATTATGCGATAAATCGCTCATTAAAAGATGCAATTTATTGCACGAGAAGGGAGGGCCCATCATTCATGATGGCCGCGGACCATTTCGGCTTTGGCGTACATGAGGGTGGAACCAGGCGAAGGGTGTCACCACGGCCATCATGAATGATGGGCCTTACAAGATTATGCGATAAATCGCTTATGAGGTGTAATGTATTGTATGAGGGAACAGAGCTCATCATGAACAATGGTTGCTAATAGAGATGTATACACAATTGTCAATTATATGACTCGATTGATTTTAATATAATTTGATTCTATACTACAATACAGGATGTTTTCCATTTTAGTGATCTATAAAAAGAAAAAGATTACTCATAATGATATTGTAGTGAAAGATAATACACATGCTGGTAGCGTGAAGGTGTTCCGTCGATGATATTGTAGATGTATTTTTTATACGAATTTTGTGGATATACAGAATTTATGGATGAGCGAACAATGCATAGACATGATCTAAGGGGAAAACGATGGGGGCGCAGACACCAGATCCAGCAACGACATTTGTTTTTAGATTGGCTACCCTGGAACAGGATGTAACCGAACTAAAAAAACAGCTTAGCTTTTATGTCCCCACGCGCGAGAACGAGTTACAGATTAAAAACATCCGTGATATCGTCGATAGAATCGGGAAAGATGTGAACGATGCTAGAGGGCAATTAAGTGAGCTCAATAATAAGCTGTCACTCCAGGAGTCTGAAGCGCAGAAGCGAGAGGCAGAGCTGCGAGAGAATCAGGCCGCACTACAGATAAGAGTCTTGTGGGGAGCGCTCTCACTTATTATTGGCATTCTAACCAGCGTCCTCGTTGGATATGTGACACATTTTTTTCACTGAGTGGGAGTGGGGGTAAGGATAATGCCACAATATGGTATGAAAAGTACACTTGCAATTGCCGATACTCTACGAGTTGCTGCAATATTATTGTTTATTATGGTTATTGCTTTTGAATGCATCCCTGTTTTTTCTAGCCATAATACGGATGACTTGATTCTAGCGGATCGGCAGCGAACCCGCGCCGAATTGTTTGCAAGAGATGCGTTGATCCTGGTCTATCGTCCCCAGAGCGAATGGTCGGGGGCAATCAGTGATCTGCAATCAATACTTCCTCTGTTTGAAAATGAGGAAGTGATACTGGAAGGCAATAGTGATTCACAGATGATGTTGCAGGTTCAACAAATGAGAGGTGATTACCTCGCCTTAGATGCTGCCATCAAAGCCATCTTGAAACAGCCTATTCCCTCCGTCTTTCAATTGCAGTTAGGAATTATTCTGGTTCATGATCGGCCCTTTATTATCGCAATGAACTCAGTTGTCTCTATTATTCAGCGCCAGGAGAATGATAGAGATCGACAACTTTTTTATATTGAAGTTGGTGTTGAGCTTCTGATTATTACCCTGATTTTAACGTTCATCTTTTTTTCACGTACGATGATGAGGAAATCCTGGGAGGCCGGTATTGCCGAAGAAAGAATGCGTAGAGATAAAGAGCTTCAGGATAAATCCTGAGCCGTCAGTCTGGGCCTGCCAGGCCCAGACTGTGTCGTAACCTTTAAAGAGTCAGTGTGACCTTGTTGAGCCCGCGTGGCACATCTGGATTGAGCCCTTTGGCAAGGGTGAGCGAAAGACCGAGGAGCTGGCCTGGGAGGATGGCGACGAGTGGGCTGAGCCATTCAGGAATCCCCGTTGGGAGCACAAGTGGTGTTTTTGCCTGTGTGAGGGCCTGTTGCGAATCTGAAATAATGAGCAGCTCAGCCTGACGCTGTTTGAGCTCCGTTGTGAGATTGAGCATATCGTTCATGGTGGCCCCGCCGGGCATAATTAAGATGGTTGGAAGCCCTTCCTCGATGGTTGCGATAGGACCATGGCGAAAATCGGCGGAAGAATACGCTGTTGCCATCATATAGGTCAGCTCTTTAAGTTTGAGGGCGAGCTCAAAGGAGGTCGCATAGTTGTAGCCGCGACCTACTACGACACACGAGCTCATATAGCGATAGCGCTCAGCCAGACGTGCAATCTCCGGGGCCTGTTGAAGTGTTGTCGCCATGATCTGAGGCATCTGCTGGAGCTCCGTGAGCCGGGCTGAATCTCCGCTCAGAACGGCGGCAAAGAGCATCATAACGGCCAGTTGAGCGGTATAGGTCTTGGTGGCTGCCACACTTTTCTCCTGACCCGCGTGTAGTTCAACCACATAATCTGCTGCATTGGCCAGCGGCGAATTGCCATCATTCGTAATAGCCAGCGTTGGTCGGCCCTGCCGTCGTCCCTCTTCAAGCACAGTCACAATATCGGGCGATTGACCAGACTGTGAGACCCCAACGACAAGGGCATTGTTCATACGTGGCGGAGTCTGATACAGCGTCTGAAGCGATGGAGCTGCTAGCGCGACAGGATAGCCACCCATTGTGGCCCAGGCATATTTGGCGTAGGTAGCGGCATGATCCGAGGAGCCACGCGCCGCCATCAAGACATAATCAAATGCAGGCAACCGGGCCACAATCTGTTGAATATGTCCAGCCTCTCGTTCCAGCAGGCGAGCCAGAACCTCAGGTTGACTCATGATCTCTTGTTCCAATAATGAATGCATCTATCCCTCCAGCATGGTAGTAAGCAAAAGCGAGAACTTCTCTCCATACTATACCATGTATTGGTCTAGTGGTCTAGATGACTTGACAAATAACGGAAAGCAAGAAAGGTAGGTGTATTGATTACTATCGGGCTCTCCGGGTGAAATGAGGGAATCCTGACACTTTTCGCTCTAAAATTTCGTAGCAATAGAGTGCTACTATATGATGGAGAGAACTTTATCAATCTCATCAATACAAGAAAGGCGTCAATGATGAGATAATTCAAGAGAGTATTCAAGCGTAGTACAAGGAGTACGTTTTTCATGCCTACCCTACTTGCCGCCCGTGCGCAGATGGGGACGTCGCTGGCGTTTCACATCGTCTTCTCTGTCCTGGGTGTTGGTCTGCCATTGTTGCTTTGTATCGCTGAAGGGTTAGCGTTATATCGGAAAGATGCCGTCTTGATGACTCTGGCGAGGCGCTGGGCCAAGGCTGCGGTGATTATCTTTGCGATTGGCGCGGTTTCGGGGACTATCGTTGAATTTGAATTGGGTCTGCTCTGGCCAACCTATATTCAATTCATTGGAGCTGTGATTGGTCCACTGTTTGCTTTTGAAGGCTTTGCCTTTTTCCTGGAAGCAATTTTCTTTGGCATCTATCTTTATGCCTGGGATTATCTCTCCCCTCGAACGCACTGGCTCTGTTCATTTCCGATCTGGATTGGTGGCCTGGCCTCGACCTGGTTCATTGTGACGGCGAATGCCTGGATGAACACGCCAACTGGTTTTGAGTATACCAATGGTAAACTTACCGGGATTGATTCGCTGGCTGCAATTGCCAATCCGAGCACACCGTATCAGACAGTGCATATGGCCCTGGCCTGTTATGCTGCCTGTGGCTTTGGTGTGGCAGCCGTGTATGCGATAGCTCTCTTGCGGGGGAAGCGCGATGACTATCACCGCAAAGCGCTGCTTCTGGGTCTGGTCATGGCCTCGGTTGCCATTCCTTTGCAGATTATCAGTGGCGATTTTAACGCCCGCTACCTCTCGACTGCGCAGCCTGCAAAGTTAGCTGCGATGGAAGGGGTATTTCTCACTGGTCGCCATGTGCCGTTGAATATTGGTGGTCTGGCTGATCCGAAGACTGAGAAAGTCTATTACTCGATCCCTATTCCTGATGGTCTGAGCTTAATGGTGGATTATAATCCAGATGGTGAGATTCGTGGACTGGATTCGTTTCCCCCTGAGGATCGGCCCAATCCATTGCCGGTGCATCTCTCGTTTGATGGTATGGTTGGGAGTGGCTTCTTTGCTCTGTTTATCGCCATCTTATTCTGGTTCCTCTATTATCGGCGCAAACGAGTCATCCCGGAGCAGAAATGGATGCTGGTGGGCATTGCGCTGGCTGGCTTCTTAAGCTTTGTTGCTGTAGAACTGGGCTGGATGGTAACTGAATGGGGTCGGCAGCCGTGGACCATTTATAACTATCTTCGTACCAGTCAGGCGGTCACAACTGCTCCATTTTTAAATATTAGTTTTCTGATCTTCTCCTGCATCTATGTCGTGCTGGCAATCACAATGACGACGCTTTTATTGCGTCTGGGTCGGAAGCCGTTTCCTGAGATGGTCTGGTCCAATGTGGCTGCTGGTCGGCAGGCAACGCCGAGATCAGAAGAAGAAGAGCTTAAACTGAGCTTATAGGGAGGTGAGCACATGCATCTACCAACCTTGCCATATATCCTGCTGGCGGTGATCTGGTTTGCTTTGATCGCTTATGCAGCCTTTGGAGGAGCAGATTTTGGGGCTGGCATCTGGAATCTGCTGGCTACAGGTCCTCTGGCCAGGGAACAGCATGACCTGATTGATCATGCGCTGGGACCGGTCTGGGAGACCAACCATGTCTGGCTGGTCTTTCTGGTGGTGGGACTCTTCTCCTGCTTTCCTGTTCCTTTTTCGATTATTGCAGTGGTGCTGTTTATTCCACTGACGCTGGCGTTGTTGGGAACTGTGTTACGTGGTTCGGCGTTTGTTTTTCGCACCCACGGCCTGAAGTCCAGGCCAGTGATGAATACGTGGACCCGTATCTTTAGCATCTCCAGCGTCTTGACGCCATTCTTCCTTGGATTATGTGCGGCAGCGGTTGCAGGTGGGCAGATTCATGTCAAAGGTGAGCCTATGACGGATCTGGGCCCGCTCTGGTTGACGCCCTTTGCACTGGCAATTGGATGTATGGCGTTGGGATTGTGCGCGACCCTGGCAGCCATCTACCTGACAGTGGAAGCGACAAATGAGAAGCAGACCGAACTGGCCGAACTGTATCGATGGCGTGGCTTAGTTGCCGGAGCGATCACAGCCGTTCTGGGTGCGATTGGACTGGGGCTCTCCAGTATCTATGCCCCTCTTCTCTGGCATGGGATGCTGGATCATACGCTCCCTCTTGTCATCGCTACGATGATTATTGGTGTCATCACTGCGGTGACACTCTATCTCCGCTATTATCGTCTGGCTCGCATCTTTATTGTGGGCGAGACGGCCTTCCTGCTGGGCTCCTGGGGTGTCTCGCAGATTCCGTATCTCATCCCACCTGACATTACCGTCGATGCCGGGGCCTCATCATCGGATAATCTGCTCTTAATGCTCATTGGCATTATTATTGGGATGGCCATTGTCTTGCCTTCGATCTACTTTCTCTTTTATATCCTCAAGCTGAAGAATAGCATGGGATTATTGGAGAAAGCACCCGAATAGCGGCAAAGATGATCTTCTGTGGGGCCCTCTGGACGGGTGAAAAGAGGCCCTATGAAGGAAAGGAGGCGTTTGCATGGAAGCCATAATTGTCTATGGACTGGTTCTTGTCTTTTTTGTGGTGGTCGTCCTGTTTATGGGACTGATCTTTTTAAAGCAGACCTATGTGTCTCCGCCAGAGCTACCAGTACAGGGTGAGCATCCGCGACAGAGAAGCCCGGCACAGAAAGAGACGACGCTGGCCTATGGGGTTATTGCTGCCCTGTTCGCAGGTTTCTGCATGCTAACCTGGTTTATCAAAAAGAAGTAGCTCCCTGAAGACAGTGGGGAGAGAATTGTTTATGCTGCCCTCCTCTGGCTCAGTGGTGCAGAATGGTTAAGATGTAATGGTCCAGACACGCAGATTGTTATACTGAATCTCGGTGGAATCCTTTTGCGCTAACGCTATCAGCGCGAGCGTTCCCTGCATATAGTCACTATCTTGAAAATGATCAATCTGCTTCCCCTGGACATAGAGTAGAATGATCTTATCTCGCGCTACTACTGCCAGCGTTATCTGGCGTGGTAAGCTCAGATCTGGTGGCAATTTTGTAGTGGGGATAAGATCAATCGGGTCTCCTTGAGGCAGAATCTTTGAGAGTCGATACGTGCCATCCTGACAGACAGAGAAAACATATCCTGTGTTGGGACCATGTTGACCAGCGAGAAGACCGCCACAATTGCCATGTACAATGGTCATCTGAACCTGGACCGCAAGATTCTGAAAATTGGTGCTGTAGCCACACAGCGTCATTTTTTTTGTCTCCTCTTGAGAGACATGATAGCCTTCTGCCTGACTCTGACAGCCTGTGTCTTCTACATCAGGAAGCATAAGATCACGCTGTTTCAGGCTGCTAAAGAGAGCAATAGAACCGGACCCGGGATATGTTTTAGGATAGTGCCAGGCCAGAGGACCTTTAAAGAGAGCAATCGCAGTGGCTGTGCCAGCGATCCTGGTCTGAGTTCCAATCTGGTAGAGATTAACTGTGCCTATCAGGCTGATAATAATCACAAATACCAGGATAAGCAGAGCTATACTGCGCTTGAGCGTCAATGAGGAGTGCAGTGCTACCTGCTTGTGTTGTGTCTGTGACGTAGCAGCCAGTTGCTTCTGTTCATCGGGAGTCATCGTCGCGAAATAGTCCAGGAGGAAGCGATGGATAAAGATATAGCTACCACCGATGCGCCGGAGGAGAATACGCTCAGACATCTCATCCAGAAAAGAGGCTAGCTTTAGCGGAAGATAATCAAACAGCCAGAGCCAGAGACGTAAGATATAGTGCTGAGTAAAAGCGTTGAGACCAAAATAGAGGCTGAGCGCAAGTCCAACGCAGGTACCTAATAGACTACCCCAGAGAAACATGCCAGTATTTGTTCTATACCCAAACCAGATAGGCATAAAGAGCCAGCTCACCAGGTCCAGAATAAGATTCAGGCCGATAGTTAAGCTAATGCCCAGAAGAAGACCGTTTTTGCCGGATCGTCGGATGCCTTCGTTGGGGCGAAACTGCGCTCTCTGTAATACCTGTTGCCCTGAGGCCATGCGATAGATGCTGACAATCAACCAGATGGGGAGTCCAATGATGAGGGCAACGCCGAGGCTAGTTAGTGAAGTGACCAGGCGAAGCAGACAGATCACACCGCTGAGAGCGAGCAGACTTATGAATAGCTGCACCTTAAATGATTGGCGTTTGAGTGGGCGTTGCCATAGACGACCGGTCAGGTTCAGATTGAGGATCTTGATCAACGTACTGAAGAGGAGGATAGCAGCGAGGTAGATGAGAAAACCACCAGGTGCTATCAGGAGGCCGATAAAGCCTCCAATTCCCAGACCCCATCCCATCCCGATCAGGAGATCTTTCCATGACCAGTTCCAATGCACAATCTCTGATGGTTGGATATCAAGCGATGGAGTTTTGCGATTGGAACTTGCTGATGTGCCATGGGTAATCATGGCCATGATATTTTTCGATGTTTGATGCGGCTTGAGTGGCAAGATAATGATTGCACCGATCAAGCTTGCGACCATGCCAATACCAATAAAATCGTTAAGAGCATGATGAAAGCTGAACCCTAAAGGATCGGGCATATGCTCTGTCTGATACTCTTGCCATTGAATCAGCCAGAGTCCCAGGCTATCGAAGCCAGCTATGATGAGCCCAAAAATGAGCGCACCTTTGAGGGGATAGGTGAGCCGGTACAGAAACTGATTGCGTTGAGGCAGGCCTTCAGCCTGGAGCGTCTCGAGAGAGAAAATGGTCTGTTGATAATAATGCATCTGCCTGGCAATGAATGTCAGCCATTCGAGAATCAGATGGATTGAACCAGAGCGGAGTTTTCCGCGACGGCGCAGCATTCGTCTGGTATAGGCAGCAAAGAGCAAATGTAAGGTCTCTTCATGTGAATGTCCAACTGGAAGAGCCTCTCTGGGAGCATCAAGATATGCCAGAACAAAGATACTCAGGAGGAGCGGGGTTTTCGCCATCTCGGCCAGTGTAGAATCTTCGCGAAAGGCATGGCGAATCCCTGCCACACGTTCTCCTCCGGGCCGAAGATAGTACTCAATCTGCTCTTGTGAGAGTGGCTGCACACTCACGGCCTTCCGTAGATTTACCAGCGTTGAGAGTTGCCCATATTCTGCGCTGCGGCTCGTCAGAATCAGAGGACTATGATCCGTCAATTGTTCTAGATAACTATTGATAGCTTTGATACAGGTCAGACGGACCGTTGAAGATACTTCATCCAATCCATCCAATAAGGGAAGAATGCGCTGCTCACGAAGCCAGTGCTGTGCGATCTTCTGAGGGATCTGATAGCGAACCTTGAGCTCTTCTATCAACCATTCTTGTAGAGGAAGTCGTTTCTGTGCCCATGATGAAAGTACAAAGACCACAGGAACAGGATGGAGGGCATCACGTTCGGCGCGTTCCAGCAATGTTTTGGCGAGCTGTAAGAGCAGGGTTGTCTTACCGGCTCCCGGTGCTCCCAGGATCAGTAAGCGCCCCTCAGCCTGATCATAGACCTGACTGATTGAAGTCCCGGCTGGAAGAGAACGTGTGCCCTCATCCAGTTCTTGCACGAGTAGATCCCAGGGATTTTCGACCGCATCGGGCTGTTCCTGCAATCCCAGCTCGAGCCATGTCGCCTGCTGAAGCGATTGATTGAGCAGACCATCAATCCAGGTTGCGCGCACGCGTTTCATCAAGCGTGTTCGATTCTCCTGTTGCAGTGGTGGGAGCGGATGAGCGGTAAGAGGGACATGTTCGATAACTTGACGGAGCCCTTTCGCAATTGCTAGAAAGGCCTCATCCTGATCATCCCATTGTGTAATGGGCTTGCCATTGCGAGGAAGGCATTCCAGGGCAGCCAGAGGGGACTCTTTCCAATCGCAGGGACGTAGAATAATCGGAATCACATGCGTCTCACCACGCTGATGGCGCTCGAGAGCACGTTGCATCTCGACTTCATAGCAATAGTCGGAGGCCAGAAAATCAGGACTGACCAGTACCAGCACTAGAGAGGCCGCCTCCAGATAGGAATTAATCTCATAAGCGCGGGAGGTACCAGGAAGAAGCTTGCGATCATGCCATTCCGCAATCAGTCCCTGTCGACTCAGTAAGCGCAGATGAGTCTCCAACTGCTCACGGAGCAACTCATCCTTATGCGAATAAGAATAAAATAAGAGATGGGGCGAGTCTGCTGGCCTCTGCGTCATACATAAGCTCCCACAAAGAAAGGTAAAGTGCAATCGTGCACTGGTCGGTTGTGCTATTATAGCAGGTTGGATGCAGAAAGACGAGTGGATAGTTCTTGAAGAAGGGCTTTCCATAGTCTCCCCATCAACGATAGTTGCGAACTGATCAGGATGTTTGCGCGTAAAAACGCGTTCCCCAACGGAGATTTTTCCAGAGGCAATTAAGTCTGCTTGACTCAGAAAAAGATTTTAGATACTATACTGTAAAGCTTGACAAAAATGATTTATGTGCATTTATCTACTCATTATTTTAGGAGCTTGTAATGCCAAACTCAAAAGAGCAAACCATGTGGGGAATTCATGGAGGCCAGACTGGCGATGCTGATATCCTGTTTCTCAAACAAAATATGATAGGTCTGGGATGGGATCTCAGCATAGGCGATCTTACTAAGCTTCCTCCTGATCGGGATGCCTTCAAAGCTGAAGTAGCAAAACAATATCCTGGCGATAAGCCTGGTGCTATTCGAAACAGCGCAGGCCAGCTTTTCCGTTTTGTGCATGAAATGCAGATTGATGATTTTATTATTTACCCATCTAAGCGCGATAAGTTAATCCATATCGGTAAAATAACAGGTAAGTACGTTTACCAAAAGGATGGGTTTGGCCATTATTTTCAACGCCGCCCTGTTCAATGGCTAAAAGCTTTGCCACGAACGCAGTTTTCGCAAGGCGCATTGTATGAGATAGGCTCTGCTATGAGTTTTTTTCAAGTCAAAAACTATGCTGAGGAGTTTCGTGTGGCTCTCGAGGGCCAGATCCCAGAGTTGCCTGCTGACAGCGACGAAACTGTTGCTTCTCTTGCAGCGGATATAGAACAGACAACCCATGATTTTATTCTCAAAACGCTTGCTCAGAAGTTGAAAGGGCACCCTTTTGCCGATTTTGTAGCTCATTTGTTGAGCACTATGGGATATCGCACTCATGTATCTCCAGAAGGACCTGATGGAGGAATCGACATTATTGCGCATAAGGATGAGTTGGGTTTTGAACCTCCATTTATAAAAGTGCAGGTGAAAAGTACCAGCGATAATATCGGAAACGATCTTGTTGCTCAGCTTTATGGGAACGTGGGAAATGGAGAGTCTGGACTTTTTGTTACTCTTGGCTCCTATACAAAGGCTGCTCGTAATTTTGAAAAAGGGAAGAGCAATTTGCATTTGATTGACGGAGAAGAATTAGTTGACTTAATCCTTGTTCATTATGAGCAGTTTGATCCACGCTATCAGGGACTATTGCCATTGAAGAAGGTGTATGTGCCGGAGCCCGTTCAAAAGGCATGAGGAACAAGCTCTAGAAAGGGGCATGCAAAATGAATTCAATACTAATCCCTGGCAAAGGACAAATGAAAACTATCGATGATATTAGAAACAAGGAATCATTTGTTTATCAATTACTGTATTTGGTGGTAGAAATAGTCAGGAGCGTTTATCAGTGAAAGTATAGGTGGGTATTGATTGCATGGCGTACGGATTAAGTCTGCATAACACTTCAACGAAGCCATTGATCAAATAATTGCTTTCAGCAAATAGCACAGGCAGCCACTGATTTATTTTATCAGTAACTGCCTGTAAGCTTACTCCACCGGTGTACAACTTTGTTTTCAGTGTAAGACTTTATTTTAGCTCTACAGGCTCTGCTGTTTCTACTCTACTTCTTATTCCACTGTCACCGATTTTGCCAGGTTTCGTGGTTGATCTACGTTACATCCTCGGGCTACGGCTACATGGTAGGCGAACAACTGTAAGGGGACGCTTGCCAGTAGAGGACTGAGCTCTTCCAGG
Organism: Tengunoibacter tsumagoiensis; assembly: GCF_003967535.1. Taxonomy (GTDB): domain Bacteria; phylum Chloroflexota; class Ktedonobacteria; order Ktedonobacterales; family Ktedonobacteraceae; genus Tengunoibacter; species Tengunoibacter tsumagoiensis. The sequence goes on from NZ_BIFR01000001.1 coordinate 1,280,895, forward strand.
GTGGCGGGAACATACATGATGTCGTCGGCGTGCTCTTTGATGCCCTCATCGCCTTCGGTTGCGACGGCGATGATGTGGGCGTCTCGGGCGCGGACCTCTTGCATGTTGCTGACAACTTTCTCATAGACATGAGATTGTGTGGCGATGGCGACCAGCGGCGTGAGATTGTCCAATAGGGCAATCGAACCGTGTTTGAGCTCGCCTGCGGGAAAGCCCTCGGCATGGATGTAGGAGATCTCTTTGAGCTTGAGCGCTCCCTCCAGAGCCGTAGGATAGCCGACGCCACGACCAATGAACATAATGCTGGAAAGCTGAGACATCTTTTTCGCCAGAGGTTCGATGCTGTCGTTAGCGCTCGATGCCTGATCTAGAATGCGTTGAATCTGCTCTGGGAGCATATCCAGTGCCTGAGTGTAGGTGCTGATCTGTTCGGCTGTCAGATGGCCGCGCTGTTGACCCAGGTAGAGTCCCAGCAGGTAGAGAGCAGAAACCGAGCTGACAAAGGTTTTTGTCGCGACCACTCCGATCTCTGGCCCGGCTTGCAGGTAGAGAACGGCATCTGCAAGCCGGGTAATGGCGCTTGAGACAACGTTGGTGACGGCAATGACTGGAGCCCCGTGTTCGCGCGCCTGGCGGATTCCTACCAGTGTATCTGCTGTCTCGCCTGATTGAGTGACAGCTATGCAGAGGGTCTCGGGTCCAACAATGGGATCGCAGTAACGGAATTCGGCGGCGGTAATAGTCTCAACGGGAATGCGAGCCCAGCGCTCGATGACATATTTCGCGATCAATCCTGCATGAAAAGAAGTGCCACAGGCCACAACGATGATGCGCTGAATATTCTCCAGGAGACCAGCCTTCTGCATATGCTCCATCTCACTGAGATTGAGCTGTCCATTGTGGATACGGCCCAGCAGAGCGCGGCGTAGTGCATCGGGCTGCTCATTGATCTCTTTAATCACGAAGTGTGGATAGCCACCCTTCTCAGCGGCCTCGGCATCCCATTCAATCAGATGGGGCTGACGATCGAGTGGATGACCTTGCAGATCAGTAATTGAGATACCTTCTGGTCGTAGCGTGACGATATCGCCTTCCTCAAGAATAATGATATTGCGGGTATGTTTGAGAATGGCAGGAATATCGGAGGCCAGGTACTGTTCATGTTCACCCAGGCCAACGATCAATGGGCCAGCGCAGCGAGCTCCAACCAGAACGTCTGGATGCTCCTGACTGATGACGGCAATGGAATATGACCCTTTCACACGTTGAATGGCCAGTTGAACCGCAGCAGTAAGATCATGAGCAGCCTCACCAAAGTAGGTCTGTTCAATGAGATGCGCCAGAACCTCGGAATCGGTCTCGGATTTGAAGATGTGCCCGGCGGCTTTGAGCTCCTGACGTAGCTCCACATAGTTTTCGATAATCCCATTATGAACAACGGTTAGCGTACCAGTACAATCGGGATGGGGATGGGCATTGATATCGTTTGGGCGGCCATGAGTGGCCCAGCGCGTATGACCGATGCCAACAGTGCCAGCATCAGGACGTGATCCATTGGAGACTGCATTTGCCAGATTGGAGATCTTACCTGCGCGTCGATGGAGAGCCATCACGCCAGTTGTCGTGAGAACCGCGATGCCAGCCGAATCGTAGCCGCGATACTCAAGTCGGGAGAGGCCTTCAAGCAAGATGGAAGTAACATCGGTCCCTGTAGAACCGACGTAGCCGATGATACCGCACATGTGGTCGGGTACCTTTCTTATAGTGTGGATGGTGTGGTTAAAAGAAGACACACTACGCCCACGTCATCACCGAATATGCTTTGTCCTGCTCGTTACCGATAGGCATTGGACATATCCTTCTCAGGAGCGTGATCACCCCTGGAGGCTCCCCGCTGACCTGCTAATGCTGGCGAATAAGATCTTTATTGCCAACACCGCTCCGAACGGCCTCCACCTCGTCAACCGTGGCACCCTCCGACTGCCCGGCCCATGCGCTACTCAATTCAACGATAGTCGACGAAAGACGATTTTTTTGGACCATATTTCGCTGTCTTGATTATAACACGCCGTTTCTGAAGATTCTGTTGCACGCCTGCGAATATCCCCAGGAATAGGAAAGATTGGTTACTTATTCTTCCTCGTGAGAGAAAGTTCACTCCTCTGGGACGCGATGCGCTCCATATTCTTGCTTCCACATTTCTCCCATCTTCCCAGTCAAAAGAACGTTTGAATGGGAGACTTCCCCATCATCAGGCAGTATTTCGTCAATCTAAGTGAACCTGTTGATATTGACAGGGAAAAATCCGACAGAATCGCCTGTACATCGTCTGAGTTTTTCTGGTATACTTTGGAAAAGAGATAAAGATATATCGTTATAATCCTCGCCCATACAAAAAGTTGAGCGCTGTATGTCGATACCGAGGAAGTAGGAGCCGAACAGAATGGGATTTCACGGTCACGGCGGAGGAGGGATGTCCGCCTATTTAGAAGAGCAGAAGAAGCGGGGCCGCAAAACAGATGCCCGCACCCTGGGACGCGTCATGGAATCATTCCGTCCCTATCGTCTGCAAGTTTTATTGGTACTATTCGCCATTCTTCTTACCACAGTGTTAGGTTTAATCAATCCCCTATTGATCGTTCGTGTTCTCGACGATGGGATAACGGGCCGCAACCTCAAACTTTTAGTCATCTACGTCTCCATTATGATCGTCACACCTGTTGTTACCGGCTTTATTGGTGTGGGTCAATCCTACCTGAATAATGTCATTGGCCAGAACGTCATGCGCGACTTCCGCAATAAGCTCTATACCCATCTACAAGCCATGTCGCTGCGTTTCTTTACAGGCACGCGGACAGGAGAGATTCAGTCGCGTCTCTCCAATGATGTGAATGGCGTTCAAGGTGTTGTCACAAATACGGCCACCAGTATTGTCTCTAATATCTCAACAGTTGTGAGCACCATTATCGCTATGGCTATCATCAGCCCCTTGCTGACGGTCATCTCGCTCGGGCTGCTCCCCATCTTTGTCTGGATTACCACAAAGGTCGGTAATGTGCGGCGCTCAACCAGCAAAGAGACTCAGAAGAGCCTGGCCTCTCTGACCGCCATGATGCAGGAGACCCTTTCTGTAAGTGGCATTTTGCTCATGAAGACTTTTGGTCGTCAGCAATATGCTCAGGAGCTATTCGAAAAAGAGAATCAGAACCTGACCAATCTAGAGGTACATCAACAGCTTATTGGCCGCTGGTTCTTTATGTTTATTAACGTTTTCTTTTCTATCACCCCTCCCATCGTGTATCTGGTGGCTGGTTTACAGGTCATCAATCATTCGGATCCCTTTATGACCGTTGGTAAGATTGTGGCCTTTACTACGTTGCAGAGCCGGCTCTTCTTCCCTGTCGGCCAGCTTATGTCGCTACAGGTAGAGATTCAGGGGGCTCTGGCCCTTTTTGATCGAATCTTCGAGTATCTGGACCTCCCCATTGATATTCAAGATGCACCCCATGCTCAACGTTTAAATCCCCATGAAGTTCAGGGGCAGGTCGCCTTTAAAGATGTCTCCTTCACCTATCGTCGTGACGATTACGGACTCTTTACCCCTTCTACCCCACAATCCCTCGAGGCCATAAAAGAGGAGCGCAAGGGCATTAAGTGGCCCTTTAAGAAGAATGGAGCGAGTTCAGCAGTTATAGAAGAGTCTGCATCTGCTGCTAATGATGAGAAAATAATCGGACCAACGCTCGATCATGTCTCATTTGAGATTCAGCCGGGCCAACTGGCGGCCCTGGTCGGCCCCAGTGGAGCCGGTAAGACCACCATGACCTATATGGTGCCACGTCTGTACGATGTTGACAGTGGATCAGTTGAGATTGATGGACATAATGTGAAAGATCTCAAACTGGAATCGCTGGGTGAGCTAGTTGGTGTCGTCACCCAGGAGACCTATCTCTTTCATGCTTCTGTCCGCGAGAATCTGCTGTATGCCCGTGAAAATGCCACTGAGGAAGAGATGATCGAGGCGGCCAAAGCAGCAGCCATTCATGAACGGATCATGGCACTGGATCAGGGCTATGATACCATCGTAGGTGAGCGCGGCTACAAGCTTTCAGGTGGAGAGAAGCAGCGTATCGCCATTGCTCGCGTCATTCTGAAGAACCCGCGCATCCTCATTCTAGACGAGGCTACAAGCGCCCTGGACACCCATTCTGAGCGCCTGATTCAGGCTGCATTGGAGCCCCTGATGAAGGATCGCACCACCCTGGCGATTGCGCACCGTCTCTCAACCATCCTGGCAGCCGACATTATTCTTGTCGTTGACAAAGGCAGGATTGTTGAAAGAGGGACCCATACCGAGCTAATAGCTCTGGGCGGCCTCTATTCTCGCCTCTATAACGAGCAGTTTAGTCATACTCCTCTTCTAGAGCCAAGCGTATAAACAGACTATAGATCAAGGCACGTTTGAGGCTCTCTGTCCTTCGGAGTGACAGAGAGCCTCTTTCTTTATGTGCACGCCAGTGCCACAGCTGGAGTGTCACCTCAATTGCAATCTTTGTCACATTTTTTGTTCATTAGCGTTATTGTTTGTGGAGTGCAAGATGCTCCCACAAAACAGGGTAAAAAACCGGAAAGGAGTTGTATGCAGCCACAATCTTTTGGTACTGAAGCTCCAATAGAAAGTTTTGAAGATGCAGCCCTTTATGATCAGTACGGGGCGGTCATCTTCGCCTATATCCGCCTGCATACTCCTTCACGTGAAGATGCTGAAGATCTCACATTGGATGTCTTTACCAGTGCACTGGAACAGGATAACCTTGCAGCCTTTCGACCCGAGGAACGTTTAGCCTGGCTCAGAAGGGTCGCCCATAATCGCTTGATTGATGCGTATCGGCGGGCCACACGTCGTCCCACCATAGTGCTTGATGAGATTATTGAGAAGATGCTTGTTGATGATAAAGAATCGCCGGAGCAATCTGCTGTTCGTCGTGAAAGTTACATTCAACTGCATCAGAAAGTTCAGCAGCTTTCAGAATTACAGCAACAGCTTTTGCGTTTGCGCTATGGTGATGGGCTACGCTTCGCCGAAATAGCGATACTCCTCAATAAGCGCGAGGAGGCGCTGCGTAAACTCCTTTCGCGCACCTTAATAACGCTACGTCAATTATATCAGCAGTCCGATCTATCCATGCAGGAAAGGAGGTAGACCATGTTTGAGCCTGAAGATCTGCTACCTCTGGAACAGTCTGAGCCCCAATTGATTGAAGATCTCTGCCATCTGTATACAACACACGTTTATAGTGGACTGGATAGTGAAGAGAAAGACAGGGAATCTCAGGCGCGTATTCGCGAACGTCTACTGGCAAGAAGCGCCAATGCCTTACCTGTTGCCACGTTAATGAGTACAGATGGAGCATACATACAGAGTTCGGGGAAAGGAGTCCCACAGATGCTGCACCTTATCTCACAGCAGCGCCCCTGGCAGCGCCGTCTCAGTATGGTAGCTGTTATCCTGATCGTTGCCGTCCTGGTTGGATCGCTTGCGCTGGTTTTTACACACCTGCAGCGGAATAGCGAGTCACACCCTCCAACCCCTCATTGGAGATATGGTTGGACGCCGGTCAAAACGTTCAGTGGCCATGGGAACGCAAAGTTTACAGATTTAGCCCTTGATTTTGGCCCAGTTATTGGCATGTATGTAAGTTGTAATAAAAATAGCGCTATAGATGTACATAGCGATATCATTAGCGCTGTTGGACCATGTCCCACATTGCAGGCTGGTACTCTCGAGCCACAATCCAGCCAATCAGCGCAGAAAGAAGATGTAATACAATATATTACATACCTTACAATTACTGCATCGAGCACCACCTCCTGGAATATCTATCTACTGAAAGGGACATATTACCAACCTTTAGTAGTTGAGCCTGGTTGGAAGCTGGCTGATGCGAGTTCTAACTTTTCAGGCGTTGGCAGTGCATATGAAGCTCTGGCTGGCGGAGAACTCCCTCAGGGAAGTACCTGGGAGCTGCAATATAAATGCTATGGTCCTGGAGCCTTTAGCGTCCAGGTGTTTGATACAACTGGTGTGAATGGAGACACCAGCAAGCCATTTGTAGGCATGACCTTACCCTCACCATCATGCGAAGATGGGCAAGCGGGTGTGACCCATGTGGTACATATGGACAATTCGGGTGGGCCTTATAAACTTAGCGCGGCGAGAATTACAGCGAATGCAGATGCACATTGGTTTGTCCTTATCGCGATCTGTAACAGCCAATCATGTATGGATACTGGTAAGTCATCTCGATAAGTTCTGGTGAGGTGATGTAGACCCTGGCGAACAAGCAGCGTAACGCAGAAGTTCATGAGGGCTTCTGCGTTGTAATTCTGTCGAAAGTCCCTTAAAAAATGATAGAGAGCGTTCAGGAGGGCTTCTGCGTTGTAATTCTGTCGAAAGTCCCTTAAAATAGGTGAATAAACCAAATCTCCCAACGTTTAAAACTATGTGAACTGCTTTAAAAGGAATTGAGTTTTTATGCATATGCTGCCCTCTCAGCGGCGAGCCAGGATAACGCTCACTCTGGCTCTCGTGATTATGAGTTGCCTCCTATTATTGTCTGGCTGCACTCTGCCAGGTCTTCCCGCAAGTCAGAATGATGATCTGTCAACGGCCCCTATTGCAACTCCAACGGTTGGCCCTGAGCATCCCGTCACTATACAGTCCATCCATATGATTGATGCGAAGAATGGCTGGTCTATGACCAGTGATAGCCAGCATGTGTTACATACCACTGATGGAGCGGCACATTGGCGCGACGTCACACCGGCAACTGGCTATAATCAATTCAAACTGGGCACAGCCGACTTTCTTGATGCTCAAGAAGGGTGGGTTGTTGTGCAAGACAAAACCTTCTCTTCAGTCTTCCATACATTCAATGGAGGAGCCATCTGGTCTGAGACCCCTGTGCTGGACGATGGTGGCACAGTTCGGCAGATCTCGTTTATTGATCACAAAAATGGCTGGCTGATCTTTAGCAAAGGTGCCAAAGATAACAAAGATGATATTGATGTTTTTCAATCTTTAGATGGTGGGGATAGCTGGCTCAAAGTATCTACGACCAGTACTGATGCTGGAAAGTTACAGGGACCCTTGCCGCAGGATGGCATAAAGAGCGGTCTAACATTTAGCGATGCGAGCGCTGGCTGGCTCTCGGGAGCTTCTGCCAATACTAACGAGGCATGGTTCTATACCAGTTCAGATGGTGGTTCTGATTGGTCCAGGCAGTCATTAACCCTGCCATATGGAGATGCTAAAGTTGCGATTCAGCCAGCAATCTTCTTTGGAGAGAAGAACGCCATTCTACCAGTGCAGCTTCATCGTCCAGGCGGAAGTCAATTAGAGATCTATCGATCGAGCGATAGTGGCAAGACCTGGCAGGGGACTACTCCAATCTCTGATCTGGCCGTAGATGTCTCCTTTGTTTCGGCCACCCAGGGCTGGACGTATATGTATAACGGGAGCAGCCTGTGGACGACCAGCGATGGTGGTCAGAATTGGAGCCAGCTCGCAGCACAGCTGGACCCATCAGTATCGGGTATTACACAGCTTGATTTTGTCACAGCCACTGCTGGCTGGGCCATTGCAACTACTGGTGCAGATACCAGTTCTCTCTTCCAGACCAGCGATGGTGGTAAATCCTGGACAAAGCTTGATCCCCAGGCAGCATAATATCCAGACAGACAAGAGCTCCCAGAGAATCTCTCTCTGGGAGCCTTTTAGTACAGAACTTTTAGACGATCCTAATGTTGCGGTCGTGCACCAAAGATCGTCGCAGTCAACGTAACATTATCGAACGTAGCGGGATTAAAGACGACATTACTCGCAGCATCCTCCGCCAGCCCGATCAGGATAGGACCAGCAACGAAGGTCTGCTGTGTCTGTTGCGTCCAGGTCAGGCCATCGGGCGAAGTAAAGGCCGTCAGAGTAGTCCCTGCACGAACAATCCGCAGCCAGTACGGAGCAGTATAAGCACAACCGCACTGCCAGACATTGGCAATACCATTCGTCGCTGTCGCGCTACCAACATTCATGCGGGTATAGGCACCGGGAGAGATACCAAGGAAGGCCACATTGGCTCCATACTGTAAGCCATCGCGCAGCATAACGCCCGCCTCTGCATAGGGATTTGAAGCATTGGCTTGAGTTGCTACGCGAGCAGTAATTGAGCCATCGCCAGACAGCGTATGATAGACAAAGTAGCCGGAATCAGAGCCACCAATGATATTCTGACCCGTTGCCAGCAGCGTAAAGGTCTTATTCTGATAGCCCACGTGACCGGGTCCGCCCACAGGCCCAAGATCGACAGCCTTCCAGCCAGAGGGTAATGCGCCAGTAGGAAGTGGAACAGCGGAAGAGCCTTTTTTCACCGTGACGTGATCGAAGATACTCGTATTGAGCAACGGAGCGCCATGATCCGTTGAGAACAGACCAACATATGCCTGTCCGGTTGGGAATGCAATCTGTTGAGGTGACTGGGTCCAGGTCGTGCCATCAGTAGAGACCGAAGCCGTTACCACATCATTATTGCGATCAAGTCTGAGCCAGTAGGGGAAAGTAGCGGTTCCCGCATCCTGGCTCCAATAGCCCTGGATACTCGCATTGGCTCCACTCCCAGCTCCCAACTGCACACCACCAGTGGGGAACATCGCCAGATAAACCAGATTGCTCCCGGCTGTAAGGCCATCGCGTAACATCAAGCCACCCTTTGCATACGTATTGACAGGGCTGGTTGAAGTCATGCGCGCAATGATCGTTCCATTGCTTGAGAGAGGCTGATAGACAAACTGCTCTTGATCCTGAGCCTGCCACACATCTGCACCCGAACCGCTTACATTAAATGTGCCACTGTTGTAGGACACAGTTCCGCTGGCCGCAACTGCGCCAATATCCAGATGTAACCAGCTAGAGGGAAGCGGCTGAGATTTGGGAACCGTAACCGTAGTTGAGTTAGAGTGCCCCTGATAAACAGCAGTTATCTTCACAGTCCCTGCGGCCAATGCCGTAACCACGCCTGTACTACTTATTGTCGCTATAGAGCTATTACTGGAAGTATAGGTGGCACTCGTTATTGGCACAGGCACTGTACTGCCATCGGAGTTTACAGCCGTTACAATTGTCTGATGCTGTGCACCCTGTGGCAACGTATAGGCTGCATCAAGCTTAATAGATTGAAGCGCCACACCAGTTACAGTCACCGTAAACGATTTTCCTTGATAGCTGCCTGTAATATGCACCGTTCCTGCACCAGTCGCCGTGACCAGTCCACTGCTATTGACCGTAGCTACAGCCGTGTTATCGGATGTATAGGCAACTGAGTTCGTCACAATCGTGCCAACTCCGTTGCTATCAATAGTGGTTGCGACCGTCTGATAGGTCTGACCAGCGAACAGAGCGTAAGAGCTTGCATCCGCTTGCAGCGTATTAAGCGTAGAAGGAGCGGCATTAGCGGCTGCACCACCCACATAGGGAGAACCTTGCTGAGGAATAACAATGGTCGTGATTGAATTGGCTGGATAGGTAGCAGTAAAGCCGCTTGCAATCATAGCCAGATCCGGTTGTTGTACAATACCAGCCAGATTACTGCTGCTATAAGAGTAGACATGAGCGGTGCTATCGGCAGCGAAATGGGAGAGGGCCAGAGTACTTGTGAGGTCGCCGCCAGTCTTATTAATCACCTGTAAGGTTAACGCATTGTCGCGACTGCGCTGAGCGCTGTAAATGGAGAGCTTGCCCTGATCAGCGCTCGTACCATGAACAGAGGTATCGCCATATTGTGCCCCATGACCATCAAAGTTCAGATAGGCTCGGAAGGCAGAAGCGATCGGATCAGTTGGATTGATGTTGCCCCAGTACTCGGCCATATCCAGGCCCTCGCGACCATAGATACCCAGTACATCGGCCTGAGTCAGAGCGCCATTATTTGTTTCATCCCCATAACTGTACTCACTGATAGAGGTTTTGGTGCCAGGATAATATTTGTTTGTCCAGGCCTTCAGTGCAGGAATGAGCCCGATCTGCTGAGGAGGGTTAAAGTATTGACCAATAGCCGTTGAGCCGTTGTAGGTGGGGTCCCACAGAGCCCGTGTCGAATCCAATCGGCTCGCATTGCTGCTGGGATCATCATTGCTATTGCTCTGAGCTCCATAGGCATGGACATCCAGGTAATCAAGTAGCCGCGTACCATGGCTCTGCTGATAGGCTTGCATCTGTTGAAGATAGTAAGGAATCCAATCCATGCCATGGCTTTGAGCATTATCGCCAGCTTTATCGCCCAGATGGAAATAGGCATAAGCGTAATCAGTGAAAAGAATGACCACATGAACGTTTGTCTATACAGGAATATGCGTCTTAACGCCCCTGTTTTTAGACAAAGCCATCTCGGGTAACCTTAAAAAAGAGTTACCAGTTATGATATGGTTAATAGGGAGAATGCTCGGCTTATTCATTTGTCGGAAAAGCGTCAGGGATATGTCGTGTAGAGCGGAAGAACCGTATGTGGACCTGATGTGCTCAAGACTTTTCGACCTCCTTGTGAAAAGTATGTTATGTTTATACCCATAGAAGCGTATAAATTGGGCTGATCAGACCCTCTATCAGGTGATCACTGCACTATATACAAGAGAAGAAGGACAACAAGGAGATCGCATCGTGTCAGGAAACATCTTTTTGCTAGTCGTTTCACGACACATCCTTAGTGTTGTCCTAAAACAGAGGATAATCTATAGACAGTAATTTTGTCAAGTCTTTTTGTAAGAAATTTTAATTGATCCCTTTGCAGGCCCCCTTATAAGCCAAATTCATCCATAAAATACGGAAATGGCGCTTATAACAGCTTGATCCCTTGACAGGAAAAGAAGAGCCCATTATCATTGTTTTAATACAGAGAACGCTCTCAATAAGAGGAGTGGAATCATGAAAGATCTTGGACAGAGTGCAGACACTAATTATCTTGTGACCCCCAAACAGCGGCGTCAGGCTGCGACCAGGCGCACAAATGCAAAATTTGAGGAGATTCGTGATCGTCTTCATGCCCTGGCGGTCGAGAAGGGGCCGGGGAGCCAGCTTCCAACCATTCGAGAACTATGTACACTTTTGAATACCTCAAGTGTAACCCTTACGGCAGCGCTTGATCTGCTTGAGACTGAGCGTGTCCTGTATCGGAAAGAGCGGCAAGGGATCTTTGTCTCAGAAAAGATTCATGAAGGCACGATTCATGTTCTCTTTAACATTAATGCCCTGGCTGATACAAACGCCTCGCCCTTCTGGACCATGCTATGGAGTCAGATCTTACAAGAATTTGAGCGGCGTGCAAGCTTCAAGCAGGAACAGTATCAATTCCACTTTCTTTTTCAGCCTTTTGGTCGGCCGATACCAGATGCCTACTTGCCATTACTGCATGCACCCAATGTCAGGGGCTGCATACTGATAGGAATGAATGCACGAACAGCTAACCACAAGCGGCTTCTCGAAATTCCTCATGTCGCGATTGCAGGTGGAGGTGATATTGTTATACAAGGAAATTTTGGTGAAGCATTTCAGATAGCTATCCAGGCTTTACAGCAGCAGGGCTGTCAGAAGCTAGCCTGCTGGTTCCCTTTAGGTTTCCCAACCGACCAGAAAGTTGACTTAGAAGAGACCGTAGAAGGGCGAGTGATGCTCGAAAAACTGCAAGAAATGAAGATTCCTCTCCATACTTTTAGTTTTAAGCAAGCGACCACTCCTATTTATATGCAGAAACAGGGTATTTCTAAGCAAGAGCAGGGTTATTTACTGGTCAAAGAAGTCTTTGGTGCAGAGAGATCCAGATGGCCAGATGGTATTTATATTCTTGATGACATGTTGACCTCTGGTGCCTTAATTGCTTGGGAAGAGTTAGGCTTAGCGGTTGGTTCTGATTTTAAAGTTGTTTCGCAGGCGAATGTTGGCTCACCTATCTTATTTGGTCGTACGAAGCAGATATCCTTAATTGAAGACGATACCTCTGATTGGGTGCGTGCGCTCTTCTCATTTTTAGATCAAGCTATGTCAGGAGGATATAAACCGACGGATCAGGTTATTCAGCTTCCAGCTCGTTTACGCTTGCAAGATTAACGAAGCTCTTTTTTGTTCATGCGTGTAGTACAACTTTCTTCCTTCAATCGCGTACATACTAAAGAAGTTGCATTGTTAGCAGTGTGAATAGATATTATGCCTGTCTTATTTTCATGTGAAATTGTTCACGGGTCCTGCATAACAAGGAGAAGCCAAACATTTCATTGTAGCGATAGAGGAGGACTTTGTATGGATGCTCGTTTCTATCAAACGGCTGAGACTACCATTGACATTGAGCGCCTGGCGAAAGATCTTGTGGATGCTTATTACTCCCAGGGCTATCAAGCGCAATTTCTTGGCAATGGTGACCAGTTGCTGATCCAGTTTAAAAAGGGAAGCGATCTTGAAGCATTGATTGGATTACAGGCAGCTCTGTCGTTGACTATGCAGCGCAACGGTCGTGGCGTGCTGGTGACGGTTGGGCAGCAGAAATGGATCGACAAGGCAGCTGTGGGAGCGGTCAGTTTTATTATTCCAGCTCTCTGGCCGTTAGCAATTACAGCTGGTCTTGGTGCTATCCGTCAGTCGGGGTTAGCGAAACAGATCTTTGCGTTGCTTGATACTTTTGTGCGACAACAGTACCCTGATGTGCAGATCAACCCCAATGCCGTTCCTCATTTCTAAGGATGTGCTCTTCCAGGAAAGTTGGCATCCATGTGCTAAAGCTGGGAAAACATGGATGCTGCAACTCCAGAATAGTAACCTCATGCACTCTGACCAATCACGAGAAAAGAAGCAAATAGCCGCTAAAAGTGCTTTACCATAAGAAATTCTCTGCCGATAATATGTTATACTCAATTGAGAATAGGCAATATAACCTTCCAACTCTCATCCTCTCCATACGTAGATAAGGGAGGAGGCAGTGAGACTGCCAACAGCACGATAGATGGAAGCTCAGAGTTGCGTGGATGAGAACCTTTTCCGCGAACCTGACCGGAACAATAGATGAAAAAGCGACGTTGGAGGATAACGGATGGATGCCCGCTTTTATAATTCAGATGATATAGATCTTGAGCGTTTGGGTGCAGATCTGGTCAATGTCTATCTTGCGCAAGGGTATCAAGCGCAACAGATTGGAGATAAGGACCAGCAGCTTGTTCAGATTAAGAAGGGCGGCGATTTTGAGGCCATGATTGGCATGCAGGCGGCGCTCTCACTGACGCTGCAACGGACCGCGGGCGGCGTCCTGGCGATGATTGGAAAGCAGCGCTGGGTCGATAAAGCGGCTGTTGGGGCGGTAGGTATTGTTGCTTTTGCGGTCCTGTGGCCTTTAACGGTGACTGCTGGTGTGGGGGCCTGGCGTCAGGCGAGTCTGGGGAATCAAGCCCTCAATATGGTGGATGGACTTGTGCGTCAGCAGCGTCCAGGAGTGCAGATTGGACCGGTGCCAGTGCAGATTGTGCCGCAGATTCAGCAGCAGTGGGCACCACAACAGGCGTTGCCTCCAGGTCCACAGACACCATATTATGTGCCATCCAATCAACAGGCCCCATATGTGCCACCAGTGCCACAATCGCCAGCCTACGTTCCTTCGGCACAGGTTGTGAATGCATCGTCTACTCCTGTGTCCAATCAGTTGCGTTGTCAGCATTGTAATACCCCCTATGAGGCGGGCGATACCTTCTGCTCTGGTTGTGGACGACCTTTGACTGCTGCTAAGCTGTATTGCTCAAATTGTAATACTGAGGTGAAGCAAGGCGTGGCTTTCTGTCCCAAGTGTGGAGCTTCGACCTTTCAGTCGCAGGCAGGGGCGGCCAATCTTCCTAAGCCTGGACCAGCTCCGGCTCCGCAGCCGACGTATCAACCTGCGCAGCCAACATATACACCGCCACCAGCTCCACCAAAGCTGGTGACGCCAGCCTATACGCCGCCACCAGCTCCACCTGTGCAGCCAACATATACGCCACCGGTAACGCAGAATCCACCGGTTCAGCCTCAGCCAACGGTCTATTATGTGCCTTCGACTCAGCAGTCCAGCGCTGATGCTTCGGCTCCAACGGTCTCGTCTGCTCCTCAGAAGCCAGCAGAGACCTATTATACGCCGCCAGCGACGCAGACTCCTCCGAGCCAGCCGCAGCCAAAGGTTACGATTGTGCCTCAGGCACCAAAGCAAGAGCCGCCAGCTCCGCCGAAGCCGCGCCCACAGAAGCAATACTATATTCCGTCTAATCCGGCTGCGAATGATCAGACCCTCCCTCAGCAGGCGACCGAAGATAGCTCAGCTCCGACGCTCCCGCAGGCACAGGCTGTACGTCCAACGACGCAATCTGTACCAGCGGTGGGCACATGGGGTAAACTAACCCTGAGTGATGGGCAAGAGATCAAGCTAGATGAGGATGCCGTACTTGTGGGGCGTTATGATCATGATGTACCGGATGTGAAGCCGCAGGTAGATTTCAGCAATACGCAGGGATCAGATACCATCTCGCGTATGCATGCAGTCCTTGAGCGCAATGGCAGTAGCTATACGCTCACAGATCTCAATAGCACCAACGCAACGCGCCTCAATGGGAAGCGTCTGGAGCCTGAGAAGGCTACTCCCATCACTGATGGAGATACTTTGCAGTTTGGGAAGATCGTCTGCACTTTTCATAAAGCGTAGAACAAAAGAAAGATGTTTCCCTATCTCCTTTCGTTATGAAGGAGATAGGGAAACATCTTTCTTTTATATATTAGTATGTGTATTTGTTGCATAGGACCAGTCTTAGTGCCTCATGGATTAGCGAATACTCTTTATTCTCGTTTCTATCCACGGAGTGGCCCAATAGTAAGTGGTGCGTCAGCTATACCTTCGACCTCGTTTTTTAGGATATCCAATGTAACAGGAACTACATAGTAGTGTCTTTAATTGAGAGCGAGCATAGACTTTTTTACTGTTATCTGTATAACTATACCAAATATAAAGTACGACATAGGAAAAAAACCATTTATGAGCTGTAGGAGATAAAGTTTTAATAAATTGTATGGTTCTTTTTGATATGTGTAGTCTTGTGTAAAATTCGGGATAAGATAGAATGTTTGATTCTGGTAAATATCCAGGTGAATGCAAGAGGATGAGCAGCTCTTCTTGCTGAACCCTACTTTGCTTGAGTTCTTCTTTCCATAGAATAGATATCTGCAAAAATTGTGGAGTTAACCACAATCCGAAATTTTCAGCATCTAGCGGCTGAAATTCTGGGATTTCTATGAGCATTCTCTATTATCTCTTCCAGGACAGTTGATTTATTTTTGTTACGAGCCATAGATGAAAATACTATTTTTAAATGGATCATGTATTTCAAATCCTTTTACTTCAGGTGTAATCTGTTTTGGTTGTTCTAAAACATAAACCCCAGCCTTTTGTAACTGTTCATAGGCAATTTGTGCATTCTCTACTTCCAGGCCAATTCCCAGATCGCGTGGTTCTATCTGGTCAACTTTTTGCAGAAAAATAGTGATACCTGCATCTAGTTCTAGCCAGAGGTGGGAAGCTAACTCTTCATCAGTTGGATCTGTCTTGCCACAATTGCACAACTCGTGCCGTAATTTTAAGCCTAGTTGATCGCGGAAAAAGTACAGGGCTGCTCCCATAGCAGGTACTTGTAAAAAATACGAGCCAAATCGTGCATGTATCTGCATTGCTGTAATCACTTTCTTCTTTTCTAATAAGACCAGACTAAGATAATTAGTATTTTATATAATTATCTCCACATTCTCTACTTCTATATTGCTAAGAACTGCTGCTGTATAGGTCTTTCCCATCTTTTCCAGCTTACCAAAAAGGCATGAAAAATCTTCTTGCTATATCGCTTGTACAGCATTGTTCTTTAAAATTTGAGCTGAAATATAATTCTATGGTAACTACTCAGGTCGACGAGAAAAGAGGAAGAAGGAGTTCACCATGAAAAGTGGATTCTAAGGCAGCAAAAAGTGACTGGCCTTGCTTGCGCATGGTCGAAAGATAGCTTCGAACACGGAAAAACGCGTGCGCTCCAGCAATCGAGCGAAAACACCCAGACACTTTTTGCTGAACCTTGATCATACGAACATCTCGCTCGGCCTGACTGTTATCAAAAGGCACGGCAAAATCAGACAAGAAGGCGAGAACCGCTTCTTCTTGTTGGCAGAGCCGATCTAACAGATTGAGCGCCACATGTTGTTTTGGGCGTCTCACTTTGGGCACGGTTTTGTTGGCATGGCATCCCGTTTCGTCTTGATGAATGACATCTTGAGTACACAGGGCTTCTTGAAGCAGGAAATCGACGGGTTCCAGATTGGTCGCACATCGCAGAAGAAGGGTGCTGAGCGTACCAGAACTCATGGAGTGACCAAAGAGATCTTGCAACAGTTCACAGGTGCGATCATAGCTCGAAGAAGGCGGTTTTCTTGGCGAAGATGGAGAAGTTCTTCTTCTATCGTCATCGTTCTACTGTAACGGTTTTCTTGTTTTTTGACAAGGGTTCTAGCGGACCTGAGTAGTTACATTCTATGTTAAAAATGTATGTTATTGAGATTTCTTTGTCAAGAGAATAATATCTTGTTGATTTTCTTCCCTTATGGATGAATATCTTGCTCTTTAGTAGATAACCATGCATTGCGTCGTTTCCTATTGAACCATGGAGGGGCTCACACAGCGGAGTGGGAGCAGGGGAAAGAGACAAGCGACTTTCCCTACTTTACATTGCATAATATGCGTTTTCATGTGAAAGACAGCAAAAGCAGTAGGGAAGGTAGCTTGTCTCCTTCCAAAACGTGCAACTCCACGATGCCAGCCCCTCCATAGCTTCTGTTCCCATTGAACCATGGAGGGGCTCACAGAGCGGAGGGGGAACTGAGGAAAGAGACAAGCGACTTTCCCTACTTTACATTCATAATATGTTTTTTCATGTGCGAGCCAGCAAAAGCAGTAGGGAAGGTTGCTTGTCTCCTTCCTAAATTTCTCGTTCCGCTATGCCAGCCCCTCCATAGCTTCTGTTCCCATTGAGCCATGGAGTGGCTCATAGAGCGGAGTGGGAACAAAAGAAAGAGAGCCCTTCCATTCTCTATACCTTGACATTTGGGTGTTGATTCGATAGACTAAAACTAACACAAACTTATACTGATGCGGATCAGGAGGAGTAAGTGCGTACACTCCGCGAGAGATGGAAGATCACCGGCTGCAAGTCTTCCTCGGTAGGAACGCGCTGAAGGTCGCCTGGGAGTCTGGACGTGAACGCAAGCAACTGGCTGGTTGTTGTGAGTAATGTCCACGGATCGTGCCCGATAGCGCACGTTATGAGGAGCAGTCCTTCTCTCTCTACTATGGCATTGCATGCGAAGTAAAGATAGGTTGCTCAAAACAAGGTGGTACCACGTGATATCCTTTCTCGTCCTTGGCGAGAAGGGTTTTTTTTATGGGCTGAAAAAACACTGCAAATGCTCTGGCATTCATCTGGTCACGGACTGAGGAGAGAGTGTTCGTAGAGTGTGGTTAAGACGGATTAGGAGTGGTTCTATGATTGAACAGGATAAGCAGGGTACAACAGCGGCTGAGGCTGCGGCTGCACTGCCTAAGGCCTATGAGCCGCAGGCGGTTGAGGCGAAATGGTATCGTTTCTGGGAGGAGGGAGGCTACTTTAAGCCGCGCCCCAATCTTTCCCGCAAACCTTTTGTGATCAGCATGCCTCCTCCTAATGTAACTGGTGTCTTGCACCTGGGGCATGTGGTGACTGCGACAACTGAGGATATTATGGTTCGCTATCATCGCATGCAGGGCGATGAGACGCTCTGGATTCCAGGCTCTGATCATGCTGGTATCGCCACGCAGACAGTGGTTGAGCGTACCCTGGCTAAAGAGGGGACTGATCGGCATCAGCTTGGGCGCGAAGCCTTTGTGGAGCGCATCTGGCAGTGGGTTCATGAATATAAAGATCGGATCCAGAATCAGCATCGGCGGATTGGCGCATCTTGCGACTGGTCGCGTGAGCGTTTCACCCTCGACGAGGGGCTCTCCAAAGCAGTGCGCGAGGTCTTTGTGCGCTTGTATGACGAAGGTCTGCTCTATCGTGGTGAACGCATCATCAACTGGTGTCCCTTCTGTATGAGCGCGCTCTCGGATCTTGAGGTAAATCATATTGACACCCCTGGAAAACTCACCTATGTGCGCTATCCGTTGAAGCCGCTGCCAGGTCAGTCTGAGGGCGAGACCGAATATATTAGCGTTGCGACGACACGGCCTGAAACGATTCTGGGCGATACAGGTGTGGCCGTCAATCCTCATGATCCACGTTATGCCAACATTATTGGACGCCATGCAATTCTGCCAATGGTTGGTCGTGAGATCCCCATTATTGGTGATGAGGCTGTTGATGCCTCCTTTGGGACAGGTGCGGTAAAGGTCACGCCTTTCCATGATCCAGTTGACTTTGAGATTGGTCAGCGCCATCAATTGCCACAGATTCAGGTGATTGGCTTTGATGCTAAAATGACTGACCAGGCTGGCCCTTATGCAGGCCAGGATCGCTATGAGGCGCGTAAGAACCTTATTGCCGATCTTGAGAAGCTTGGCCTGATTATCAAAAGCGAGGATTATGTCGTTCCGCTGGGAATCTGCGATCGCTCGAATACTCCGATTGAGCCGCTTATCTCCAAGCAGTGGTTTGTGAAGATGACGCCGCTGGCTACGCCCGCACTGGCCGCTGTGAAATATGGACAGCTCAAGATCGTGCCTGAGCGCTTTAATAAGACCTATACCGAGTGGTTGGAGAATATTCACGACTGGTGTATCTCGCGTCAGCTCTGGTGGGGCCATCGGATTCCCGTCTGGTATTGCGATACCTGTGGCTCTATGACCGTAAGCCGGGAAGATGCAACAGCCTGCTCGCATTGTGGCAGCGAGCAGATTCATCAGGATGAAGATGTGCTCGACACCTGGTTTAGCTCGGCGCTCTGGCCTTTTAGCACCCTGGGCTGGCCGGAAGTTACTCCGGATGTTTTGCGCTACTATCCGAACTCCGTGATGGAGACCGGCTATGATATCATCTTTTTCTGGGTCTCGCGCATGGTTATGACAGGCATTCATTTTCTGGGAACTGTGCCCTTCTCAACGGTCTACCTGCATGGACTGGTGCGAGATGCAAAAGGTGAGAAGATGAGCAAGTCTAAGAATAATGTGGTCGATCCACTG
Source organism: Tengunoibacter tsumagoiensis (assembly GCF_003967535.1). GTDB lineage: Bacteria > Chloroflexota > Ktedonobacteria > Ktedonobacterales > Ktedonobacteraceae > Tengunoibacter > Tengunoibacter tsumagoiensis. The sequence goes on from NZ_BIFR01000001.1 coordinate 1,300,190, forward strand.
ATCATTATGGACAAATATGGGACGGATGCTCTGCGCTTCACCCTGACGACCAGCAGCACACCAGGCAATGATAGCAAGTTAGTCGAAGAGCGCATTATTGGCAATCGTAATTTTGCCAACAAGATCTGGAATGCCTCGCGCTTTGTGTTAATGACCACCGCTGAGTTCGATGGTGGAGTCCCTGCCATCGACGAACTTACGCCGCAGACGTTGGCTGATCGCTGGCTACTGCATCGGTTTGAACTCCTGACAAAATCGGTCACACGATTGATTGAAGAGTTCCAGTTTGGTGAAGCAGGTCGCCAGATCAATGAGTTTTTCTGGTCGGATTATTGTGACTGGTACGTTGAGATTGCGAAAGTTCAGATGCAGGGGGACGAGGCCGCACAGCGCAGTACAGTGGGCATTCTTCGTGCAGTGCTTGATCAGAGCATGAGACTGTTGCATCCTTTCATGCCTTTTGTGACAGAAGAGGTCTGGCAGCATCTCTATCGCACCAGCGTTCCTGATCCTGAGCAGTGGCCTGCGTCAGCGCTCATCATTGCGTCCTGGCCACAGTATAATGAAGCCTTCATCGATGAAGAGGCTGAACAGCAGTTCAGTCTGGTTCAGCAGGTCATTACACGCATCCGTGATGCTCGTAATCAGATGAACGTTGAGCCTTCGCGCCGCATCTCAGCTATCATGGTTGTAGGTGAAGGTCTGACGATGTTTGAGGCTCAGACACCTTTGATCGAATTCTTAGCCCGTACTGAGAAGCCCCAGCTTCACACAACCCTGGAGCAGAAGCCCGAGCAGGCGATGAGTCTGCTGGCCGAATCTGTTGAAGTGTACCTGCCGTTAGCTGGCCTGCTTGATATTGGTAAAGAACTTGAACGCCTGGACAAAGAGATTCTCCAATCTGCTCAAGAGCTTGAACGTTTACAGAGCAAGCTGTCTAATGAGAACTTCGTAGCTCGTGCTAAACCTGACGTTGTTGAGAAAGAGCGCGAGAAGCTGGCCGCCCAGGAAGAGCGCAGCAGTAAGCTCAAAGCTCGTCACGATGAACTGGCTCAGATAAAATAGGGCCTTTAGAAGAGCATGATCCAGGGTCAATCATGGCCCCGGATCATACTCTTTCTCTATCTTCAAATATGTCTTCAGCGCTTTTGCGTCGTCTCTGGCAGCTGTTGCACCCAGTGTGCAATGGCCTGCCCTATCTCATCGGGAGAGTCCTCCTGGGGTGTATGGTGACCGCGCACGCTCACCTCGGTCTGCATTGGCCACGTGCGATTGAACGCGACCTTCTGCGGATCCTGTGTGCCTGGAACGGCCTGGATGAACAATTTGGGAACGAGACTCTGGGAAAGCCACTGGCCAGAGGCGGTGACAATCTCAGTGACATCAGCTGGTTCACCCTCAATCGGCAATTGACGAGCCCAGGAGAGATTAGGGCGTCGCGCTTCACCCGGCACCGCAAATGGACGTCGATATTCGTTCATCTCTTCCTCCGTCAACGTGCGCAGAATCGTATTGGGCAGGTTGAACTCAATGAAGGAGTTTTGTTCCAGCACCAACTGCTCCCCTTGTGCGGAACGCAGGGCTTGAAAGCGCGAGCGGGCTATCTCTGACATCTCGCTCCATGAGGAGGTTCCCATGACTGCTTCCATATAGGTAATGCCTCGTATGGCCTCTGGATGGCGACGTGCCCAATCAAAAGCCAGGGCCGCTCCCCAATCATGTCCCACGAGAATGACCCGTTCACGTACCCCTAGTGTTTCGAGTAGCGCATCGAGGTAACGGCGATGCTCGACGAAGGTATAGGAGCCGGGACCGCTCTCAGGAAGTTTCTGCGAATCGCCCATACCGATGAGATCGGGGGCAATAATGCGGCCAAAATCTTGTACATAGGGCAGAATATTGCGCCAGGCATAAGAAGAGGTTGGATTGCCATGCAGAAAGACAATCGGATCGCCATGGCCCTCGTCTACATACGCCATCTCTAATCCGAGAACTGACTTCCGCTTTTTTTGATAGGGAAATATTGTGCTTATCATACTGTGTGCTCTTTCTTTCTCTCTGAAACCATTCGATAATGTATTGTGCGTTTTTTAGAGCCAGCGGATCTTTCCGCTCTGCAACGCATATGTTGTTTGTTCAATGTCAGAAGTATAGCGTGTATGTGGCCGAATGGACTTCATCCGTTGTGGTGATTGCACGCATGATTTTGTTCCAGTCACAAAGAGAGGCTGATCAGAGCAGATGGAGCTCACGTGCAACTTCGCTAGCGGCACTGCGTTTATGGACGCCCAGTTTGCTATAGATGCTCTGCACCTGTGTCCGGACCGTATTGATCGAGACAACCAGAGCCTTCGCAATTTCTGCATTTGAACGATGCTCGACAAGCAGGCGGAGGACGCGCATTTCCTGAGGAGTGAGCGGTTCGATCAGAGAAGTAGCCTGAGCATGTGCGCCATTGTGTTGCTGAACAGGAAAGGCACTCAGCAGGGTGCGGAGATAGGCCAACAATGGTTGGTCGTGCAGTTGAGGAAGAAGGGAGCGCAAAAGGATCTCCATCTGTTCTCCAGCATCGAGGAACAGGCGCGTAGCGTTCCTGTCAAAAGCCTGCGCGAGCATATCCCGTAACAATTGCAGCGCCTCTGTCTTGCGTTTTATGGAGGCTTTGACCAGAATCATCTCCACCAGAACTTCCAGCATGAGACGGGTATGTCCCACCTCCCGGGTGGCAATCAGTAAAGGCTCAAGCAGGCTCAATGCTTCCTCCAGTTTATCCTGGCTTCGGAACCAGCGGCTTACAAGCAGTTCTTCCTCGATTTTCCGTGAGAAATTGGGATGAGGCGAACGGCCAGTTGCCCAACGCTGTATGATCATCTGATTGCCGACGGAGAGCGCTAAGCATGCCAGAGCCGTCTGGATCTCCTGAGCGAGGTAAGGCAAGGAGGCAGGAATCCTGTCAAGGAGGGCTGTGAGTTGTCGTTGGGCAACAACAGCCTGGCCCTGCGCCTGTTGCACACGAGCGAGGATAAGCATCGCGCGCACCTCATAGTACACGAGGTGATGAGTCTGGCTGACGTGTATAGCCTCCTGCGCATGTCGAGATGCACTTTCCAGGTCGTTGGCTTCATAGCAGAGTTCAGCCAGACCAACCAGAGCATAACAGCGTACGTAAAGGGGCCCTCCTTCGTTTGCTCCCACGAGTACCTGGCGATACAAAGCGGTGGCTTGCTGGATCTCCCCCAACTCGAAGAAGACCTGTGCCAGTTTGGTCCTGGCAACCTGCTGGAAATAGTGATTCTTTGCAATTTCACAAAGAGTTCGGGCCTCAAGTAAAGCTGCGCGAGCCTGTTGGAAGTCGCCCTTTTGTATCAATTCTTCTGCCACAATAGATAGCGCGATACCACGCCAGATATATTGTGTCTGTTCAAGCCAGTCCAGCGCCTGTGTTGCATACCTGTTTACAGTCTGCATATTGCCCTGCCTGAGGGCAAGTAATGAGCGAAAGGCAAACAGCTCTCCAAGCTTTGGCAGATTATCCTCAACCCGGAAGCTATCTTCTGCCCTCTGCAAGAGCTTCTCCAACAAAGGCAGGGTTGGTGCATCAGGTTGCCAGGAAGTGTTTTGAAACAACAGCGCAGTTGCATAGCTCAGGCAGAGGACTGGCCTCTGCTCCAGCAGAGTTTCTGGAATGTGCTCTAACCAGCGCTGCAATGTGTGCGGCTCATGTAGTTCACCGGGAAAGGTCTGCTTCTCGATTGACCGTTCGATCAAGATCGCTGCTCGCGTGTGGTCCTGGGCGGCCAGAGCTGTAGCTATCGCTTCTTCGAGTGATCCATGCACTTCATACCAGGATGAGGCGCGCGTAAAGAGGCGATGCAAGTCGTCTTCACTGAAGCGACGACGAGCTTCGTTACGCATGGCTTCGGAAAAGAGCGCATGATACCGATACCATTGCTGTGAGGCTTCGGGGAGATGAAGCACGTCCGCGTCAAGCGCTTCGAGGAATATCTGGAGATGTTCCAGGAGTGTGAGCATATCCTGGCTGTTTTGTTGCTCGGTCACTGCATCACAGAGGGAAGCTGTCAGGCGAGTGAGAATACTGGTCTGGAGTAAAAATCGTTGCACCGGCTCTGGTTGTAGATGAAGCACTTCTGCGACAAAATATTCCTGCAAGGAGGCATTGTTTCGTGAGAAGAGCGCCAATGTCTGCTCTTCCTCTGCGGGCGTTGTGGTTCTTTGTAGGGCGAGCTTTACCAGGTGCAGACCAGTTCCCCAGCCTTCTAGCTGATCATGGAGGCGCTGAATAGTCGCAGTTTCCAATAGGAAAGGGAGCGAGTGATGAAGAAGGATGGTGGTTTCTTCTTGCGAGAAACGAAGGTCAGCAGCACGTACTTCGCAGAGAGCAGAACGCGTGCGAAATCGTGCCAGGGAAAAGGGAGGATCACTGCGGGTGATCATTATCAGATGAAACGGAGCTGGGAGATGATTGAGAAAAAAAGAGATCGTTTCATAGATCGCATGCTCAGTAATGACATGGCAATCTTCCAGAACCAGGATGCCTCCTATTGGACTCTGGGCCAGGGCATTGAGCAACGTGGTTAGCACAGTTGACAGATCTGAGGGCAGAAAAGGCGGTTGTGGAGTCGTGGCTGTCAACGTACTATGAACCTGCGTAAGATCAACCTGAAATGTCTGACAAGCTGCAATAAGATAACGCCAGAAACGCAGTGGATCATTGTCCTCTGTTTCCAGGGAGACCCAGGCAACGGGCGGAAAATTGGGGCTTGCACATCGAGTAGCCATCCACTGGCGGACCAGAGTTGTCTTGCCGAATCCGGCAGGTGCTGAGAGGAGCGTGAGAGGGCCCTCTCGTCCGGCATCGAGCAGCGTGAATAAGCGTGAGCGGTCCAGGAGAAAGCTCGGTAGCCGTGGAGGAGACAGTTTGGTAACGAGGAGCGGGAGTGCTTCAACAGAAGAAAGGTGCTGTCGGGCATCCTGCGCATAGACTATCTCACGCGCAGGTTGAGGCAGGCCAGTTTCTTGCATTGACTGGAAAGCAAGTGGATACGAGTCGGGCACGTTTTCCAGCAGGCGAGCAATCTCCTCTAAGCGAACAAGCGTGAGATCTGTCGATTTGCCGAGATAGCGCTTGGCAACGCGCCCATGCAGGCGTCGATATGCATACCAATAGCTACTCCCGCGTTGCACCCGTTGCTTCCGTACCGTATAGTGCATGCCCCAACGACTGTGAAAAGAAAAAGAGGTAATGTGCTCAAGCCAATCATTGGTGAGTGTCTGGGTACTGGTCTGGTCATCCATAGAGAAGACATAGTTCTGTGCTTGCTCGGACCACCGAAGCTGAGCGGGGGTATACCTGGGCATACGTGTTCCTTATCTGAGGATAAGAATAGGCATAATAGGATGTTGCCTAACAGATGTAACCCAACAAGTATAGCATCGTATGATCTGTTAGGCAACAAAAACAAATGAAGATCCAGAGCACTGATGAAAGACAGCAGTCATTATCCTTACTAATGCGATGTTCAGGTCAAATTGATAGGCCATTCTCTACCAAAAAGTTTGCCAAAAAAAAGCTTGCTTATTAATGGGTTCCCATCATTAATAAGCAAGCTTTGCGAATGGACCAGATAGCTCTTCTTTGAGCTCATAGCCCGCGAGCAAATATCTGTTTTATTTGATTTTTTGTTATCTATCTTCTTTATTGAAGATCCATTTATGGATGCAAGAAATAGTGAGATATGTCGAAAAGATGCGTGCAGGTGGTTCCCTCTTGCGTTTGTTAGAAAAGAAGAAAAGAAGAAAATTCTTTACTAATGCACGCACCTTTTTCTCTTATAGAGAGCATAACTGATAGCTATGAGTGCTGTCAAGGTTTTTCTTGACTAAATTGACCCATTAAATCAACAATAGGACTTTTACCTTACCTGAGATAGAGGGTCATGATTGAACAGTCCCATACGCGATAGAGATAGCCCTTGAGAAGGAGATAAGAGCGAACAAATTCTGAGGGAGGTCTATGCGGATGGATGTTCAAGCGTATAATTGGTAGAAAGCTCGTATCAGAAGCTGTTGGTAGTGAGGATATGGTTGAAGAGAGGGAGAGTATATGCTTTATGATCTTTTAAAGTACTGTGTCAGTCTTTTTTTTAATTGTATCAACCTGCTGCTCGGTGGACGTCTGCCACCCTTTGGGACCGCAGCAGTCATTGTTGAGCAAGATGAGCAGTATCTCGTCATACTTTTGCCCAGAGGGCGCATAGTCTTTCCAGGTGGATTTATGAATTGGCGCGAACACCCACGAGAAGCAGCGATGCGTGAGGGCCTTGAGGAGACTGGCCTTCAGTTGCAGGCTGATCATCTTATTGGCTGTTACTCACGGGCGAATACAAGTCTTTTTAATATGAGTACAATCAGTTTTGTGTACCATGCGCGTATAGTTGGAGGGAGACTCCGCAAGAGTGTAGAGGGCCAGCCATTGTGGCTGAAGGAAGAAGAACTCCAGCGACGGATGGATAAATCATCGTTACAACTCCTGGCCGATTATCATCGCTATCGTCAGATTACACAGGAACAGGGCCAAGCCTGGTCTGAAGGTCCCATCTGGAGCGTCTCCTGATCCTACGGGCTAAACATTGATTAATAGCTCACCCGGCGATCATCGTTGGCCTTTTTGACATCCAGTCCCTGGTAGAGAGTCGGGTGAGCTCAGCGAACTGCTTTGTTGCTGATAGTCTCAATCCTCTTTGAGAATAGCCATGTCTTGCCGTCAGTGCTCTGAGAAGGGCCAGGCAACTTTTCTAGAAGAAAGGTCTTCTCTGTTGTATTATCTCAGACGTTATCGATGATTCTTTTTCTTTACCATCTGTAAACTTTCAATCATCCCCCAAATAGAATGAAATTTGCTCAGAGCTAAAAAATCAGGTAAAATGGAATCAAGCCTCTGGTATGTATTCTAAATGGTAGGGCAAAGTAAATGTATATTCATACAGCAAAGCTATTATTGCGCGATTTTACTGACAACGATTTTACTGCAATCCATGCTTTTGATGCAGACCCTGAGCTAAGGCGTTACTGTGGAGGGGGAGTAGCGAGCGAAAATGACACTCGCGCCTTCTTACACCATGCGCTTATATGGCAGGCATCCGATCCACGGCCAGTCTATGCGCTGGCCTTAATTCGTAAAGAAGATGATCAGATGATCGGAGTCGTTGGCCTCAGCATCGTCAATCCTGACCTGGGAGAGGCTGAGCTCTGGTATCGGCTTAGCCGTTTCTATTGGAAGCAAGGATATATGACTGAGGCTGTTCAAGCCTTAATCGCCTTTAGTTTTCAGACCCTTTATCTGCATCGCATTTACGCGCAGTGTGCGCCAGAGAACCAGGCTGCCAGGCGTGTACTAGAGAAGGTAGGATTGCGGCTGGAGGGACTCTTAAAAGAGAACGCTCCTCATGAAGATGGGACCTGGCGCGATAGCCAGCTCTATGCCATCCTCGCTTCCGAATGGGCAGAACATGCATTCTAACACAGACGGGCTCAGTTCTTCATGAGAACTGGCCCGTTCATGCCTGCCACACAATACAGCGTTCGGTGAATAGTCGTTCCCTGTAACGTGGGTTATCAACGTATTCCAATACGATAGGCAGAAAGTGGTAAAGAAAGAGAATCTTGCCTGGCTTGAGAAACTTTTGTGATACCATAGATCATATTCTCTTGTAGAGATCATTTAAGAGAGATGCTATAAGGAGCTGGTGCTTATGCGTATCCTGGTGACGGGTGGAGCGGGTTTTATTGGCAGTGCATTTGTACGAACGATCATGATGGACTCCCCTCATCATGATATAGTCGTCCTGGATAAATTGACCTATGCAGGGAACCTGGCTAATCTGGCCCCAGTCTCGTCCAGACTTACCTTTATCCAGGGTGATATTTGCGATCCGCAGATAGTAGCTGACGCAATGGCAGGCTGTGATGCTGTTGTGCATTTTGCTGCAGAGACGCATGTGGATCGTTCGTTATTGGATGCACAGGATTTTTTGACCACCAATATTTATGGAACATACACGTTATTGGAGGCCGCGCGGAAGCAGAAAGTACAGCGTTTTCTCCAGATCTCAACCGATGAGGTCTATGGGAATGCGCTTTCACCCGCCGGAGTAAGCCGTCCTTCGGTAGAGAGCGATCCTTTTTTGCCCCTCTCGCCCTATGCAGCCAGTAAGGCCGGAGCTGATAATCTGGCGTACTCATATTGGGCCACCTATGGTCTCCCGGTCACGATTACACGCTGTAGCAACAACTATGGCCCCTACCAATACCCAGAAAAACAGCTCCCTCTCTTTATCCTCAACGCGCTTGAAGATCGACCGCTCCCAATTTATGGAGATGGTCAGCACTCACGTGATTGGATCTATGTGCAGGATCATATCGCAGCTTTACTGTGTATTTTGCAGCATGAAGACGTTAATGGAGCGATCTTCAATATTGGGGCAACAGAAGAGAGAACAACGGTCCAGAATGCCTGCACCATTCTGGAGCTGACACAGAAGCCCCTGTCACTCTTGCGCTATGTACCTGATCGTTCGGGGCATGTACGGCGTCATGCCGTCAATGCCAGTAAATTGCAACAGACCCTTAACTGGCAACCAACGGTAACATTTAGCGAAGGAATTCGCCAGACCATCTGCTGGTATCAAGAGCAGCTCGGCTGGCTAGAAGAGATTAAAGCGCGGCATAATGCCTTTTTGCACCATGCGCTCAATCTGGCTAATTCGGTGTCCTGACTGGTCAAAGGCATGGTGAAAATCTGTCACCTTTGAAAGAGAGAGGGCCACATCATGAAGCACAACTGTGAATGTGGGCCCTCTCTTCCCTTTTTAGGTACGGACGACTTTTTCCGCTAGCTATGTGGAGAGAATTGCGGAAGAGAGAGATCAAAAGCCTCCTGGGAACGGAGCTGTTTGAGCGTGACCTCAATACGATTCAGGCTCTCCTCGAGTTGACGGGACTGCATCTGGAGAGACTGCATCTCCATAGTAAGAGCCGTGATCTGCTCTTGCACCTTCTGTACATGCGTAAGCTCTGCAAGTGAGCTGTCGGACTCTTCCGCAGATGGTAAAAGAGCCTGTTGGAGCGTTTCAAGCGAAGTAGGGACCTCACTCACCTCCTCAATTGTCTGTGCGATAGAGGGTGATTGAGGCTGAGGAGCATCTGAGCCATCGCGGGCCAGCAAGAACACCCCTACTATCGCCAGCAAAGCCACGACAAGCAAACCTCCAGTAATCAGCATTGCACATTCCTTTCGTACAATCATGTCGTACAATCATGAGGAAGCCCTCACCTGATGAGAGAGCTTCCTCAGCGGAACTGGTCACGCCATCAATCGTGCGTGGCTCATAGACAACTTAGTGCAGATGGATAGTGACCTTCGTGCTCATGCCAGGGACAATATCATTGCCGCCGAAGCCATCAACACTAATGATCACAGGCACGCGCTGACCAACCTTCGTATAGTTACCGCTGGTCATATCTGAAGAAGGGAGCAGAGAGAATGAGCCAGCCGTAGCCTGAACGATCTGCTTGATGTGACCTTTATAGGTTGTGCCGCTGAAAGCATCGACATTCACATCGACATCCTGATTCTGTTTCACATTCGCAATCTGGTTCTCATCAACGTAGGCCGTGACATACAGATTGTTGAGATCAGTCACTTGAGCCAGTGCCAGACCTGGAGTAACGCTCTGACCCTGGATACCATTTTCTTGAATAATGGTTCCAGCGATTGGAGACGTAATAGTCAGCGTGGTCTTCTCGCCATTCGCTGCAACGGTGCTGATAGAAGCAATAGCCTGACCAGCGGTTACAGTATCGCCCAACTTCACATCAACAGCAGACAACGTTCCAGCCTGTGGACTGCTCACCGAAAGAATCTGACCTGTAACCTGAGCATCATCGGTGCTATAGAATGTATAACTATTATAGATCCAATAGAAGACACCCGCAGCAATTGCGAATAAAGCCACTACGACAAGCGTAGGAATAAGAATTAAACGGCGCATGATGCGCTCCTTTCATGAATAAGAGCTAATGTATAAGTAAACCCGGCGATAGCGTGTGAGAATATAAACCCCAACACGGCGAGAAAAAATGCACCAGGTCTGGTGAAAATGTCCATTTATAACAAGCAAAACCATGAAACAGGTAAGAAAAATGTTAGCCGCCGATCATCGCTTCTTCACGAGCCTTTTGCAGCTCCTCGCGCTCTTCGGCAGTCATCTGAGTCTCATCCACTTTCTTTTTGCGGCTTGTGACGAACAGAGAAGCCACAATCGCAACTACCGTCAGGATCGTGCTAACCCAGAAGGCATCCTGCATTGCCAGCATATAGGATTGACGCTGTAAGAGCCCCCCTACCTGCTTTAGAGCGATAGCATAGGCAGAATTAACTGGATAGCCCTTACCCATCAGCCCGGCCTGAATGATACTGACAAGATGCCCCATTGGTGAGCTAGCCGTTACACGCTCGGCCAGATGCGCATAGTGCAATTTCGTTTGCGATTGAACCAGCGTGGCAATCACGGCCACAGCCAACGAGCTCATCACAAAGCGCAGCGTTGTATTAACAGCCGACGCCTCACTTAAACGGCGAGGACTGATCTCAGCCAGTGATGAGACCATCAACGGCTGCATACAAAGGCCAATACCAAAGCCGCGAAGAATCAGAATAAATTGGAAATTAGTATAAGGGATATACAGATTGAGCGACGAGAGCAACCAGAGAGCAATTCCCAGAATCACCAGACCAGGAACTACCACCGCACGTACCCCCAGTTTATCTACCAGTCGACCACCAATCAGAACCGCAGCCATCGACGCAAAGGCCTGTGGTAGAAGCGTCAAACCCGATTGGTAAGCACTTAAGCCACGAAGGCTCTGGAGATAGACAGGAACAAGGAAGAGACCACCATAGAGAGCAAACGTGACCAGCACGCTGGCCGCATTACTAATAGAGAAAAGAAAATTTGAGAAGACCCGTAGATCCAGAAGAGGTTGTTTCTCTCTGCGGATCAGATCCAGTTCGACCCATACAAATGCGATTAAGAGCAGGAAACCAATGAGCAAGAAGCCAAGCACCTTAACAGAGCTCCAGCCATCGGTACTGGCATCAGACAAGCCATAGAGAAGAGTACCCAGGCCAAATGCAGAGAGCAAGAACCCTGGCAGGTCAAAGCTCACACGATGCTCATCCAGGCTCTGCTTCAGGAAGAAGAACCCCATAAGCACACCAATGATTCCAATAGGAAGATTGATGTAGAAGATGAGCTGCCAGCTCGCATAGGTCACAATATAGCCACCGAGCGTAGGCCCAAAGGCTGGAGCCAGCAGAATAGGGATACCCAGAAAGCCCATCGCCGTACCACGTTCCTCAGGAGGAAACTCGCGGTAAAGCAGAGTAATGGCCACAGGCGTTAGAAAAGCTCCCGAAGCACCCTGCATAATGCGGAAGACGATCAGCGAGGGCAGGCTCCAGGCCAGACCACAGAGAGCCGATCCTGCCGTAAAGCAGATAAGCGAAAGAAGATAAAAACGTTTAATGCCAAGCCGATTGGATAAGAAGGCAGTTAATGGCGTCGCCACCCCTTGTGCCAGCGTATAGGCTGTCAGAACCCATTGCACACTATTGAGGTCCGATCCAAAGGCGCTTTGTAAGCGAGGAATAGCCACATTCACAATCGTACTATCCAGAATACTCATAAAGATTCCAAAGATAACGACCGTAGCGACAACCCACTTATAAGCGAATCCTCCTCCAGACCGTTCGGCAGGTGCGGATATTTGCATAGAATGCAACTCCTTTTATAAATGCAGAACCAGAAACGTTGAAGGCATAGCCAGTAAAACCCCATGGTACAGGCGACAATCCAGACTCCCCAGAAGAGAGCAGCGTTATTCTCTCTACCATGAGATGTTCTATAGTATTCATATATGAAAGAAAGGAAGATGTATTGGTGGTTATGATTCCTCTGTCTTATGAACTCCTGTGGAAGGAGCTAGAATGCTGCGAAAATACATACGTTTAACACAATCTATGAGCTGTTCGGGCTCAGATTCTCCCTGCTCAATGAGGCGACGGTAGTTCTTCACGGCAAAGAGCGTCCCAAAGAACATGCTTTGCATTAAAGCCGTTGGGAGAGACGGATCGAACTCACCCGTGGCTTTTCCTTCTTCAAGTAAGCTTTGTAATAACTGCTCCAGATTATGCATCAGAGCGCCCTGTTTCTCGCGCATGACGGGGCGGAGATCAACGGTATTAAAGATCAGATAGAGCAACCGTCCCCGTTTGATAAGCAGGCCGCGATGAATTGTCTCCAAGACCGATTCAAGGCGTTGAGTGGCAGAATGGTTGGCGGAATCGGTGCGTTGAGCCTGTTCAAGCAGACGGAGGATCGTGGCCAGTTCCCTCTCTAAGAGGGCCAGCACCAGATCTTCTTTTTTGGCAAAATGCAGATAGAGCGTTCCTTTGGCAATGCCCACACGTGCAGCAATCTCATCCATTGACATCTCATGGTAGCCCTTTTCCAGCAGGACTTCCTCTGCCGTCTGTAGGATTAAGCCTTCTCGCTCTAAGCGCTGTTTCTCTTTGAGCGAGCGAGGAGCACTCGTCTCATGCATGGATTCCCTCCCCAAAAGCAAGTGACTAAACAGTTGACGTATGACTTTTCTGCTGTCTTTTGACTTGCCCAGTTGATTAATGACTTTATAGTCATTAGATTACCAGAAGGTCACATGAAAGTCAAGCAAATTCTTCATTCAAGATGCAAATAGTACTAAATAGGCTCGGGACTATTTCGGTCTTTAGGAGTCCGCATGGCAGGAAGATACAGAATGATATAGAAAGAAGAAGGATATCGAGAATGCAGGTTCTTTTTGTAGAGATAGAGAATGGTCAGATCAAGAGAGATTCACTTGAGAAACTCTCTTGATCTGACCATTGTGCAGATATGCGCGAGATAGACTTAGTGTATTGCGCCAATTTCATTGGAGGGATGAGGAGTGCGGAGAACAACAGGCAGAGCCTGCGTCATATCGCTCGCCTCAATCAGTTCAATAAGATGAGAAACGCGTTGTAGTCGCCCTTCAATCTCATTGGCCTGTTGCTTCAGATGATAGAGCTGTTCAACAAGCTCATGCACCTGTTCATCAGCAACGTACGTCAGGTTCTGATGATTGGCATAATCATCAGAGATAACGGGAGAAGTCTGAGGAATCTGCTCTAAGAACGTCTCCTGCTCTTGATCCTGATGAGTTGCTTCAGTCACAGCCGAAGCATGGTCAGCGCCAGCGAACTCCAGTTGAGGGACGTCCTCATGGAGAGGTCGAGCAAACTCCAGTTGAGGGACCTCTTCTGGAGGACGTGCCGGTTGTTGAGTGATGAGCGTCTGAGTAGAGAGATTCTCTACCTGTGCAGAAGGAGAAGTCTGTGATTTTTTGCCAGTGCGCAGGACGAAAAAGGCTCCTAGCAGAGCGAGAATCCCCACTACAATCAATCCACCTGATAACAGCATAGCTCTTTTCCTTTCAGCGGACCCCCTGAAGAGAAGGAGTATCAATAGACCCTGCCCCCTCTTCAGTTGAGATGGTACTTTCACAATGAAAATGCTCATCCGGGATCAAGATCTCTTGCGGGCAAAGAGATCTCTAGAGTCCAGCATAATCTGACTTAGTGGAGGTGAATGGTCACTTCGGCGCTCATGCCAGGCATAACCGCATTGCCGCCGCGTCCGCCATCCAGCGTAATCACGACTGGAATACGCTGCCCGACTTTTGTAAAGTTGCCGCTAGCATTATCAGAAGAAGGAAGCAGAGCAAACGAGCCAGCCGTAACTTGAACGATCTGCTGTACATGACCGCTATAGGTTGTCCCACTATAAGCATCCACGTGGATATCGACATCCTGGCCAGTCTTAATGTCATTAATCTTATTCTCATCAATATAGGCCATGACATGAATATTATCCAGATTAGCAATCTGAACAATGGAGGCAGCGGGACTCACACTGGTACCAACGATACCAGAGACCTGAACGATCGTTCCTGCAATAGGACTGGTAACTTCGACTGGAGCTGGAGTGGCACCCACAATCGTTCCAATCACCTGACCAGCAGTCACTGTATCGCCTAATTTGACGGCCAGCGTTTTCAGTTGCCCATTCTGAGGACTGGTAACACTGACGATCTGACCATCGATTTTGGCATCATCGGTTGTATAGAAAGAATAAGAGTTATAGAACCAGTAGCCAGCTCCCCCAAGAATAGCGAGAAAAGCCACCACAACCAGGACTGTAATAAGAATCATGCGACGCATAGCACGTATCTCCCTTAGAAAAAATGAAAACGGATGCAGAAATAGAATAAGAAAATGTGGAGTGCTTACCCCCCTAATAAAGCTTCCTCACGAGCCTTTGCCGCCTCTTCCTGTTCATGAGCGCTCATAGGCTCTTTCGATGATTTTTTGCCAGAGCCGACAAAGAACGCTGCAAGAATGGCAACTACCGTCAGGATCACGCTCAGCCAGAAAGCATCCTGGATGGCCAGCATATATGATTGAACCTGTAGCTTTCCAGCAATCATCTTCATTGCTCCAGCCGTAGCTGCCACAGGCGAGAGGCCACGAGAGATCAGGAGCTGCTGCATACCCATAGCCAGATGTCCAAAGCTAGAAGCTGGCGTCACCTGCTCAGCCAGATGTCCATAGTGTTGTTTTGTCTGACTCTGTACCAGCGTAGCAATGATCGAGACCGCCAGCGAGCTCATCACAAAGCGTAGCGTTGTATTCACCGAAGATGCCTGAGAGAGCATCCGAGGTTTGATATCACCCAGAGACGAGACAGTGAGAGGCTGCATACAGAGACCGATGGCAAAGCCGCGAATCACCAGCAGGATCTGGAAATAGTTATAAGGTGTCGAAAGATTGACAGAGGTCAGCAGCCAGAGCGTAAGGCCAAGTAGCGCTAAACCAGGAATGACCACCGCCCTTACCCCCAGTTTATCCACCAGGCGACCGCCAATCAGAACAGCCACCATCGAAGCAAAAGCCTGAGGCAAAAGAAGTAAGCCAGACTGATAGGCACTCAAGCCACGGAGATTTTGCAGATAGACGGGGACCAGAAACAGACCACCATACATCGCAAACGTCACCAGGACACTTGCAATATTACTGGTCGTAAAAGAACGGGTTGCAAAGACGCGCAGATCCAGCAGTGGCTGTTTGCCCTGTTTTGCAATCATCAGCTCCACAGCAATAAAGATCGCCAGTAAAATTATTCCACTGATCATGCAGCCCATCACCGTACTCGAGCCCCAGCCATCGCTACTGGCGCTGGAGAGCCCATACAGTAAGAGCGCAAGGCCACTTGATGAGAGCAGAAAGCCAGGTAGATCGAAATTGACGCGAGCCTCATCATGGTTATTGCGTAGAAAGAAGAAGCCCATCAACACCCCGGCAATGCCAATGGGAACATTAATAAAGAAGATCAAAGGCCAGCTCGCAAAGGTCACAATATAGCCACCAAGCGTAGGACCGAAGGCAGGAGCCAGCAGAATAGGGATACCCAGAAAGCCCATTGCCGTTCCCCGTTCCTCAGGAGGAAACTCTTGATAGAGCATGGTAATTGAAAGAGGAGAGAGGAAAGCACCTGTAAGACCCTGCAGAATACGAAAGATAATTAAGATCTGGAGGTTCCATGCCAGACCACAGAGCGCTGATCCCAGGGTAAAGCCAGCCAGAGCCAGCAGGTAAAAGCGTTTATTGCCAAAGCGATTTGCAAGAAAGGCCGTTAGCGGAGTTGCCACCCCCTGTGCCAGCGTGTAGCCAGTGAGCACCCATTGGACACTATTAAGATCGGCACCAAAGGCGTTTTGCAAGCGGGGA
This sequence comes from Tengunoibacter tsumagoiensis, assembly GCF_003967535.1. Taxonomy (GTDB): domain Bacteria; phylum Chloroflexota; class Ktedonobacteria; order Ktedonobacterales; family Ktedonobacteraceae; genus Tengunoibacter; species Tengunoibacter tsumagoiensis. The sequence continues at coordinate 1,316,133 of NZ_BIFR01000001.1, forward strand.
ATTGCCACATTGACAATTGTGCCATCGAGCACTGTCATAAACAGTCCAAAGACGACCACAATGGCGACAATCCACTTGTACGAAACTCCTTCCCTTTGCCGTGTAGCAGGTGCAGGAATTTGCATAATAGAAAAACTCCTTCACAATAACAGATAGAGAACAGATAGAAAGTCAGCAACGGGTGGCAACATTTTTTAGGAGCTCTATAGTCGTCATTTTCCTGCCCTGTTGGGCACAAAAACGCCTCTATTCGAATTTGACTGGTATTCTTCAAAAGATGGTTCTGACCACGAAGTTACTGTGTGACCAAAACTATTATTTTATGACCACTCGAATTATGTTTGACTTTGTAGTCATGAATTTACCACGAAGTCACCCTGGTGTCAAGAGCTTTTAGCCATTGGTCATAGGAGTCTCGTTTTATAGGAGAGAGAAGGGAGAAGATACTAGTGAGAGGGAGGGGTTAGCTGCTGGACTCCATCGAGCGTACTGATTGCTCGATGTGTCCAGCTATCTACAGGCGGTGTGGTCATCTCACTATTCTTCAGCTTCCAAAAAGCAGAAGTGAGCTGTAGTAGTGACCGGTTGTTCGTTCTGATAGTACCGGACCCTGTGTCATCGCCACGAATGCTTGATCCCAAAGCATTTTCAATGCGATTGAGCGATTGAAAGGAAGCGATTAGCAAGGTGAACTATGGAATCCAGATGAGCAACTGAATAAGAGAAGCTATGAGGATGAATTGAACATTCCGTTCCTCTGGTGCACCAGAATCTCACCTCTTGCCTCTCCTTACAACACCGTTCTATCCAAAGAGATAATTGGGAGGGAGGTATAGCGCAATGGAGACGATGGTTCGAACAAGTAGTGAAAAGTGGCAATTGCGCCTTCCCCTGTCCCTCTGAGATTATAACATGCTCAAGCAGGATAAATCAGTTTTTCATCATTAAATTTGTATTAACATTTTCAAGTGATAGGAATATGCTAAATTATGAAAATAAGTGATTTGTGTAACAAAAACAACAGTGCCGGGTGAACTTCTTCCCCCTTATTATGTGGAGTTGTTTCTTGAGGCTGTGCTAGTGGCAGTGCCTGAACGACAGAAATTTTGCAATCAGGCTCTCTGCTACGTTTAATGGTATAGAGAGAGTGATGTCAGTTTCAGCAACAGATAGTGGGTTGCATCCACTGTTTGATATAATTCGTATTACCACATGCATACTGTTACTAAAGGAGGAGCCCTGATTTATGTATTGTGCAACTTGTGGACAACCGATTCGAGATGGTGCTCAGTTCTGCGAAAGTTGTGGTGCACAACTGCAAGTACCAGGAGCTGTAACGCCTTATGACTATAAAGCGACCCGAGGGACGCGTCAGCGCAATGAAATTGCCGATCCTTATAAAGATCAGATTGCCCAACTCCGTCTCCAGATCAAACAGCTAAAACTGGATCTTAAACAGATTAACACGGGCATGTCTACGACGCGTTCACAATATTATCAGACATCGGCGTTTGTACCACATGGGTTGTTGCGTCGTGGCTATAAATGGATTGAGGATATTCGCCTCTTAGGCCCTCAGCAGCAGAAGCAGCGCCTGCAACAGGAGATTATATCCCTGGAACAACAACTGCTCGGTCTTCAGCAAGCCCAGATGCAATGGAAGAACACGAGGCGTGGATAGATTTCAACTAATGTGCATTAGTAGTAATTCACTGAAGGAAGGCTGAGAGGGAGTGGAGACGATAGATCATCTCAGTCTTTCCTCAGTGAATTGTCTCAAGGAGACAGTTACTTTTGTGTCTGTTGTTCTTGCCAGAATTTGAGCATGAATCTGGTGCTTTCTGTCAGGTCCAGGGAATGGACCTTCTCTAATGGCAGAAAGATCATGGCCTGTCCTTCGCCCAGGATGACATCTTCCTGTTGTGCCACCGTTGTTGTACTGTAGACATGCCATTCGCTGTGCCGTCCAGGAGTTGATTCCGAAGGGAGCAGTCCTTGCCAGACCAGGGTAATAGGATGAGCAAACTCCAATCCTGACTCCTCCCATAGTTCGCGGCGTGCTCCTTCCTCAGGTGATTCATCTCCTTCCAGACTGCCTCCTGGGATACACCACTTATTAGGAGCGACTGGCGCTTTATCATCACGATGCTGCATTAATAATTCATGGTGCTGATTGAAGACGAGAATAGTGGCTAAACGTCGATGAGGTTGTCGTGTAGACATAAATAGTCTCCTTAGATGCTTTCTGGCTTTTTGACATGTTGTATAGTGCAGAAAAGTATCATATGAACAGTGAGAACGCTTCCATGCTCAGCTTCTTGTACTGTTTTCAGCAGGTCAGTCCGAAGATGGGTCTCCTGCATGACCTGCCTTCATTCTCTCAATCAGTATAACAAAGAAAAGTCGGAACAAACAGCGCCAGATCTCTTTTTACATCTTGCTTACAAGAAGAGATCTGGCGCTGTTTGTTCCGGGTTGGAAAGAGAAGCGTCTAACTGATGACTTTGCCAGAGAAATAGGTGACGAGATTCTCACCGCTCTGATTGCTGCTATCTGTACCGGCGTGGTGCTGCTTAAACATTGGATGATTGGTGTATTCTTTCAGATCTTCCTGGGACTCCCAGCGTGAGATTGCCCAGATCACCTGCTTCTCATCGGTCCAGAGCTCAAGGCCAAGGAAGCCCTTGAACATCTTCATGTGGGGAGCTGCATGCTCAAAACCTGCAATTACCCGCTCATGCTGTTCAGCAGGGACGGCAACTTTATTCATCGCAATAAACATTGGTGCTTTTCTCCTCTATCTATAGACACACGTAGAGTCGTTGGTTGTTTTTACAATCCTCTGTATTGTAGAATGGTCGAGACATGGAGTCAAGTTTTCTTTTCGTGTAAGAGGGATACGACAGGGCAAAAAAAGTGTCATCAAGGCTCAAGAAATGGTTTCAAAGAACGTTTCCTTTGGTAGTTCCTGATAAAAAAATGTACTGATATACGCAGAAATGAGTATCTGTATGGATAAGAAGGGGCAGAGTCTCATTGGAACCCAATTGGGGACCTGTATTCTTAAGCAACTTATTGGTTCTGGAGGTATGGGCATGGTCTTTCTGGCCCGTCAATCCTTGCCAGTTCGTGATGTCGCGGTCAAAGTTTTGCGTCCACCGGTGAGCATACATTCGGAGCAATACGCAGAATTTCTCACCCGTTTTCGTCGCGAAGCCAACGTGGTTGCTCAGTTGGATCAGATCAATATTCTTCCAGTCTATGAATATGGTGAGCAGGACGGATCAGCCTACTTAGTCATGCCTTATCTTTCAGGGGGGAGCTTAAAGGATCTGTTAGCCAGGAAAGGTTCGCTCTCTCCCCAGGAGGCGCTCAGCTACCTTGAGCAAGCCGCTGCTGGTCTGCAATATGCCCATGAGCATAAGATTGTGCATCGCGACATCAAGCCAGCCAATATGCTCTTTCACTCCGATGGTCGACTGGTGCTGGTTGATTTTGGCATTGCACGGATTGTGCATGATCCTGGTCAACCAGGTGAGCCCACATTAACGGGACCAGAGCACCTGCTTGGATCGGTTGAATATATGGCCCCTGAGATGGTGCGTGGAGGTCGCATCGATGCGCGAGCAGACATCTATGAGCTAGGCATTGTTCTGTACCAGATGCTCAGTGGTAAGGTTCCATTTCAGGGCCAGACGCCTCTGGTCGTAGCTGCGCAGCAAGTAGATGCCTTCCCCCCTTCGCTGCTATCAGTGAACGCACTTATCACTCAACCAATGAATGCCGTTGTACAGAAAGCGCTTGCAAAACGTCCAGAAGATCGCTACAGCTCAGTAAAAGATTTTGCTCAGGCCTTCCGGACAGCCGTTCTCCTTTCGTTGAATCCACCTTCGCAAAATCCACCACGAAACGTGCCCCCATCAAGAGAGTTAAATGGATCGCTCTATACCCCTTTTCAGACAGAGGTTTCCGTTCTCAGTAGCAGTCCAGCTAACCATGAAGCAACCTCTGCATCTCCTCTCCATCCTCAGTTGGAGAGCACGCAGCCAGGCCAGATCCCTTCACCTCTCATCCCGCACGTTCAGCGAGAAGGGCGCAAGCAGGGGTCTTTCTGGTTTATTGGCTGCTTGATACTTCTTCTCGTGATCGGGATAGGTGTCTGGACCGGGTGGCCAACAATTCGCCAGATCGTGCAGACGCAGCAGACCAATGCCAATCATGGTCATGAGATGGCCACCGCGACACCATCGCCATCGCCAACTGCTGATCCATCTCAGCAGGCCATCGACGTCATTCAAGCCTTTTACGATGATGTGAACCATTCAGATTACAAGAGCGCCTATCAATTGTGGGGAGCAGATTATCAGAGCAAAAATCCCTATGCGACCTTTGCTCAGGGATATGCCCAGACCCAGCATGACGATATCTCTTTTGGCAATGTAACGCCGCAGGCCAACGGGCAATATATCGTCAATGTTACCATTCAAGCTACTGAGCAGAAAGATAATGGAACAGTCGTAACCACCTATCGAGGAACGTATACCGTAGGTATGGAGAATGGTAGCTTAAAAATGATTACAGGATTTATTCAAGTCGTTAAATAATCCTTATAGGGGTTCTTCATCTGGAGCTGGGCTTTTCTTATGTATTGTCCAGACTGTAAGCAAGAGAACGAGGGCATAAAGTCCATAGGGGAGTAGAGGGGCCGTCTGCTCGGAGCCAATAAAAAAATACAGTCCTGGTAGAAGCAGGGTCGCAATCAAAAGTGCGATTCCCCAGACAAGGTTCAGACGATAGATCATAGCCCGATAAGTGGGCAAAGTCTCCCATTGTTCGCGATAGCTCTCTAGCTCAGATAACTGATGCCTTGTGACAAAGTAGCGATCAACGTAGAAGAAGAAAGGTTTTGACAGTGACTGTGAGACCAGGATAAGCAGGCTTACCAGACCAACGGGAAGCAGCAACTGAAGCAAGAGAGCCTGTGGCATACGATCCAACCAGAAGCCAGCAAAGGTGAAGAGGATCGTCAGCAGCGATGCAAGGGCAATGAGATCCAACAGGCGGCGGCGAGCCAGAGCCGCTCCCAGACCAGCGAGAGGAAAGAGAGCGGCCAGAAGTAAGGCCACTAGAGGTGAGATGCGGCTACTGAGTATTTGATAGAGCATATAAGGGCAGGCAGCGTAGAGCACACAGCTCTGTAAGATACTACCAGGAATCACGCCCGACAGATCAAAACGTCTAAGTGAATGGTCCTCTTTACGCATACAACCTCGCAATTTCTATAGTTTCCTCACCTGCAGTTACCCGATAGCAGTGGGTGTATGTTAGTATAGCATGACATGACAGTCAGATTATGGCATCAGTGAGAGATCATCAGGAGCCTTAAGCGCCTGTAGAACAGAAAGAAGACGCCCTGGGGCTTCCAATCCTGAACTCAATAGTTTCCTGAGCATCAGGATTGATGCTGGCGTCAAATGGACGAATAGCGTATGTAGCTTTTTTTTGCGAGCTCAATGCTCGTTTTCGATCAATTATTCAGCTTATTCATCAAGGAACGGTTTCAGTTTGCGCAGAGCGCGTTCTTCAATCATACGTACATACTCACGGGAAACATTCAAGACCTTACTGATCTCTTCCAGCGTTTGAATCTGATTGCTGACCAGACCATAACGAAGCTCAATGACCTGCCGTTCGCGTTGAGTCAGGTGACTGAGAAGTTTGCGGAGCAGAGCGCGGCGGCTTAAATCGACATCTTTCTGTGCATTATGGCGATCCACATGCCAATTCCATGCTCGAACCACCATCATAGTGATCTCATCGCGTGGAAGAGTTGGAAAACGATCAACACAATATTCAACAGTTTGTTGTAAAGCCTCTTCGCGTACCTCATCATCTACTGGAAAATTTTGCAGATAGTCATAGGCTAAACGCGATAACTCGATGTCCATCAAACACTCCTTTTATGCATTAGGCATGACAGGTTAAATATATCACATAGTGGGTAACAATGGAAAAATGGCTGCTCGCACCGCTCATAAATAACAGGAATCCCCATTCTTTTCATGTGAAAAGAATGGGGATGGCTAAAAGAAGCTGGCACAGAGCTGTTTAGCTGGCTTGCTCGAAGAGAAGCCCCTCCATCGTACGATGTGTAAGATAGGTAATCACTGCCGAGAGATCTTGCGTCTCCTGATAAATTGCCAATTGCCGATCTGCACCAGTCCCCTGTGAACTCACGAGCAGCGCACGAAGATAACTCATCTCGCGTCGAATATTGAGCTCATCTACAACATCCTCCACAAAATCTAGCACCTCATGGATCGCATCACGCATACTTAAGCGGCGGCCCTGGATAAAATCGACCACCTCTGCATCCAGGCCATAGCGAGCGGCTCTCCATTTATTTTCTTCGATGTAATGATCGGAGAGAACGTAGGTCGTTATGTTTTTCTCATATAACCAGGTTAATTTGGCCACGAGAGCCTGGCAGAGAGCAGCAATCGCGATAGCATCTTCAATAGTAGCGGGCATATCGCAGACACGAAACTCAATGGTATTGTAGAAGGGATGAGGCCGAATATCCCACCAGATCTTCTTAGCATTATCGATACAGCCAGTCTGTACCAGATTCTGCACATAGCGATCATATTCAAGTGTAGAGGAGAAAGGATTAGGAATGCCCGAGCGTGGAAAGCGCTTCCAGACAACTGCTCGATAGGATTTAATGCCAGTATGATGTCCAATCCAAAAGGGAGAATTGCTGGAGAGAGCCAGAAGATGTGGGAGCCAGGTACGGAGTTGATTCATAAGTGGAACGGCCAGTTCATGGCGATCGATACCGACATGGACATGTAAGCCGCAGATAAGAATCGAGCGTCCAACATCCTGAAACTCCTCATCCAACTCCTCATAGCGAATATGACGCGAACGTTTCTGATCGCGCCAGTGAGCGAGTGGGTGTGTTCCGGCGCTAATCAGAGCCAGGCCCTGAGCATCCACTAATTGTGCTAATTTCTGTGTTTTTTGCTGAAGATCGAGCCGGAGTGCAGTTATATTTGGGCAGACATTCGTAATAATCTCAACCATAGATTGAAGCATCTCAGGCTTAATCTGCTCACCAAAGAAAGGGAGCCCCTGCTCAATAATCGTATGGACTTGAGACGCAAGTTGACCAGTCTGCTTATCGACCATCTGAAATTCTTCTTCAATACCAAGAGTAAAGCGTGAAAGCATAGCATTCCCCTTTCTCGTTATGGATAGATCTGCATAATGAGATAACTCTCTATCTGGGAGGATGCTAAAGGAGTACGAGCACGAACAGAGCGATGAATGAGGAAAGAATGAGCAGTATGGCCGGTGGAAAGACCCACCGGACTCCCTGGCTGACCGTGATGGGTATGCCAGCGTAAGACCAGCATGCAAGCACCTCTATATAGTGACAAAGAATAGCACTAGGGGTGAGACGCTACAGTATTAATCTTTCTTGGACTTATAGCGTACACAAGTACACCACAGAAGTCAAGGGTAATTCTATGAAAATAGTTTATTGCGTAAGTGTAAAAGCGTAGGGGAGAAGTTCGCGGACAGTAAACGTCCGTTCGCAGCCATCGAGAAAGACATCTGCATCTGGAGCGAGATCAATGAGCCACTGACGGCAGGCACCACAAGGAGTACGTTGTTCGAGAGGAGCATCGAGAGGAGCATCGATGCATGCCACAGCGATCTGCGTAATTGGCCCTGCTTGAGCAGAAAGAGCCGCAGCCATCGCAGATCGTTCTGCACAGAGCGTAAGGCCATACGTAGAAATCTCAATATTAACGCCCGTAAAGACCTGTCCACCGGCCAGGAGCGCAGCCCCAACATGAAAATGAGAATAGGGACAGTGAGCCCCTTTAGCGGCCTCTCGTGCCAGCATGAGCAACTGCTCTCGTTCCATAATCACCCTCTCCTGTCTATCTGCTTGAGGATAATGATTGTCAGAATAGCTACCTTTCTGTACAGCGCAGTATGCCCGGTAATCTGAAAACTGTCAAGCAGCCTGAAAGAGCAAAGATCACCATTGAACAAAAGGCTAAGGAGCGAAAAGATCATAGAAGGAAGATTCAGAGCGGAGCGTATTGCCTTGTTATAGCCCATTTTATGCCATGGTGTTACTGCTCCAATGCCCTGCCGTTTACTAGAGAGAACAAGCAATTATTTTTTGCATATCGGTACATCCTTGTATTGTAATGTAGGCCAGGTAGGAGGACCATAAGTGAAAATCATGGTGGCGGATGACGACCGCGACATGGTAGACCTGTTGAGCTATTGGCTTAAGGGACATGGCTACGATGTAATACGGGCATTCGATGGTGAGCAGGCGATTAAGCGTTGGCGTGAAACATTGCCAGATCTGGTAATTCTAGATATTCAGATGCCAAAACTGGATGGTTTTGAGGTCTGCCGACAGATGAGAATGGAGACCAACTCCATGGTTATGATCCTGACGGCACGGGATCGCGAGGATGATGAGGTGCGTGGTTTAGAGATGGGAGCGGATGACTATCTACGCAAGCCATTTAGTCCACGGCAATTGCTTGCCCGGATCAAAGCTGTCATGAGGCGTTCCTCAAACGTTCGAGGAGCAAGTGGTACTTCAGCGGTAACGGTTGGACCAGTCACACTTGATGCGATGCGCCATGAAGTCGTACGAGATGGTATCAAAGTACGTCTCACGCCAACAGAGAGCCGTTTGCTTCATCTCTTGATCACCCATACGGGCCAGGTGCTGACAACAGATATGATCATTGAACGCGTCTGGGGCTATGATGAAGCAGGCGATTCAGGACTGGTAAAAACGCATATTCGCCATCTACGGCAGAAGGTCGAGCCAGATCCCAACAGTCCCCAGTATATCATGACTGTTCCTGGAGTAGGCTATACCTTCACGGCTCCCTTTTCCAACGACCTCTAAGGCAATTCTGTCGATCAAAACTGGCAGAGCGTGCTCAAACTATCCCTGGCAGCGATAGCTTGGACACGTTCTGGTTAAGAAGCATCTTTTTGCGGTTATGCTTATGAAAAGAGCAATAATCTTATTTATAGTAGCGTTTGCAAAATTAACCTCATGTATTGTGGACCACCCCTAAAAATCTTTACCAATAATTGTGCATCTCAACCAGATCATCACAAAGTATCAGGTCCAGCCTCTGCCCTGTTCGCCTATACTTATGAGTACTATTATAAATACGTATGTGTAGCCTCTGTAGGGGTCCAGAGAGTGGCGATGAGCCAGCCAGCCGATAAGCCAGAGAGTGGTTTCAAGGAGAGACAAGCGCATGATCGATCGGAAGAGAAATGTGGAGCGCGCGCTGTTCGTGTCTAAAAAAGGGGGAGGGGAGCGTTGTGAGTGTGTAGCACTTCCATATCCGCGTACTGATATAATGGAAGAGCTTGATGAGAGATCTATTCCTATCGCGCCTGAACTTGTTCCCTGCTTGTTACAAGAGATAGAGCAGATAGGGTCGGTGACCCATGCCCTGACCTTGCTTGTGATACATATGATACAGCGAGAGGTATCGGCAATTGCAGCCACTTTCCCCCCACCTTTCCAGCATGCTTCAGAGAAACATTTTCAGCAGGTGATAGCCAGGGTCAATCATGTTCTGCGAAGGAATGACCAGATGGCTGTGTATGGTTCGGCTGGTGCTATTCTTCTCTTTCCAGAGGTGACGTATAGAGGAGCTCATGCTATTCTCGAACGTGTCTATAGTAGTGTTAATCTATTACAGGCTCAGACAATGCTGCCCCCGTTGAGTAAGGAAACAACTATCGAATTGGGGATTCAGACCTATGCAGCGCCTTTGCGGATAGAGGACCTTTTTCGGCATGTTGAAGCTGCCGCTAAGAAGCAGCTGACGCTTCAGCCAGCCATCAGTAGCGCGTCCTGGGCACCAATAGACGAATCTTGCACTTTCTGTTGCCCTCTCCACGAACCATCTTCAGCCTATTCTGAGCATAGAGCGATCAAGCGTGTTCCTTTTATGCAGTTGCCTAAACAGTGCCCACGCCGTCTGATGAGCCTGATTCCTCATCGAATTGCCTGTAAACTGCGGTGTGCGCCCGTAGGGAGAGATCAGCAGCGCCTGACCGTCGCAATGGCAGATCCTATGGATCAGGAGAAAGTACATTATTTGCAAAAAATCACCGGAATGGCTATCTTTCCTGTTTCCTGTGACGAAGAGGATCTTAACGTGTTATTATCTACTGGTTGGTAAAGATTCCAGCAGCCTTTAATGAATCGCAGAGAGACCATTTATGGAGACGCTAGAGTGTATATGCAAGATGAACTAGTATGGATCGAGATGGGTCCAGACTACTCTCTATGGAAAAAAGCGATTCTTTTTTGCTCTCTGCTCAAGTTGGTAGTGAATATCGAAGTAGCCTATCATTAAAATTAACCAGATCGCAACTATTCCTTAACACGAAAGCGCATCAACATTGGTTACTATAACATGCAATGAGACAATCATTTTCATTTTCTAATTGTCTTTATCACTACATTGTTAGTGTCAATTGTACTTATTTCTACTAGTTTTTAAGGAGAGAATTTCTATGGTCGTACAGATGCTTCAGGAGGATGTCCTGCTAACTTTTAAAGAAGCAATGAGCTATCTGCGTGTCAGCCGTTCGACCCTGTATCGCTTGATGTGGTCCGGCCAACTGACTGGTCATAAAGTAGGAAGCACCTGGCGTTTCTACCGTGAGGATCTGCGAGCCTGTGTTGGGCGTGAGATTCCCATGGCTGCTACTGGTTCTGCTGTCAATTAATTATCTTTCTCTCCGTTTTCATCTTTAGTGCTGGACATCATTACATTGTCTATACGTCTATTTTGAGCTTCTGGCGCAACCTTTGGCAGGGATGCTCAATTAATGAAAAGAGAGGAACGGTCACCAATTGGACCGTTCCTCTCTTTTTTCATTGGATAAAGACTCTTAGCCCTCACTTATAGAAATGATTTTCCATTGACCACTTATTTTACTGATCGTTACAGTTTCAGAATAGTTTTTATGTCCGCGCGAGACATCAACCTTTAAACGGAATTCTTTGATTACTGGAGTAGAGCCATCTGCTGTATCTGGTGTAACCGGCGTGGGCTGGCCGATGGTATAACGGTAAACGGGACCAAACTGATCATCCTGAGCTTTCTCCTGCTCTATAAACTGGTCTTGTGTAAGTGCAGGTTTTGCTAGCCATGAATAGGCTTGAGCATAGTTTTTATTTTGTAGCGCATCATAGTAGTTTGTAACAGTTGGAAGTCCATCTGTTACAACATTTAGTGCCAGGCCAATTGGATTGCCTACTGCTGCATTCAGTGCCCAGCCACAGAGACTGCCACTGGCACAGAGGCCAATGACAAATGCCAGGATGATGATGGGGATCCAGCCTCGGGGCATTTTTTTTGTCGCTATGGACTGCTGTGGGCGTGGATTGATCGGTTGGGTCTGCCGCAGTCCTGGCTGTGGATCAGACGGATTGGGTCTATATGGTGCCGGTGGAAGTTCTGCTTGAGGTGGTCTTGATGGGTGGTCAACAGGTGTCTCTTGAGTCACCTGTTGTGTTTGAAGATAAAAATCAGGTGGTGGTGGGTAGACCAATCCCTGGAGAATTGCCGTGGAATTGATTGGCTCCTCTTGTTGATCAGCTTCACCCACTTCTTCTGAAGAGGTGAGGGCAGATGTGGAAGCAGGTTGTGCAGGCAGATCCGTATCGTCGGTTGGATTTGCGCTGGTTGGCAGTTCAGGATGGGCGTTAATAGCCTGTGTTTGAGACTGCTCTTCCTCTGATGATGAATCGGGCGTATGCATAATCTTCAACTCTATCCAGGTATGAATAAATGAGAACGTTTTGTTACTATTGTTCTTAACGATATCTAGCGCTGATCTGGTGAGCAAAGCTCAAACAGGTGTATCGTTATCCAGATTGGTTAGCTCATCCGAGATGCCTCTTGCTCAAATGATAGCTCAATCTCTTTTTGCACACAGAGCTCAGCCTGCCGGCGCGAAGTTGCATATTTACTTGCATATGCAACGATACGCTCATTGTAGGATTGAGCAAGTTGCCTCCTTTGCCAATGTAATCCTGGCATCGGTCTGAGATTCAACAGTGAGAAAGCATAGAAATCGCTGCTGCTCAAGGCTACATTGAGCAAGATTGCGAGTTCAGCCACTGTATTACAAATCAGTGGTTGATGAAAGAAGTCTGGTTGAGTACTTGAAACAATGAACACTCCCGCAATCGTATTCCCTCGGCAGAGTGGAACAGCACATGCACTCTTCTCATAGGTATCGACTTCTACCAGAACTCGTTGATTACTCTCTATACTATTCCAGGTTTGTAAACGTTGCAAGGAAGCGGCTGTTCCAGCCAGACTAGTACTACCAAGATATGCCTTACTCTCTTGCTTATCTTGCCAGGGATGGCGACCATAGGTGACGACCTCACGTAAAGAATGAATGCCATCTTCATGCGGAGGTGAGAGCCGCGCATAGGTGATGGCCAGCCCTTTCTGTTCGGGATCAAGGAGATCCAGAGCCTGTCCACAGAGCGTCTGAGCGATCTGCCAGAAACGATTATGCTGATCATCATTGGCTATAAAAAGTTTAAGAATCTCTTGATAGAGCTCACGGTGAACTTCGCCTGGTTGTGGTTGAGATTCCTCAACCACATTGCCAAAGGTTTGTTGAATAGCCAGGATGAGCTGTTGGCTATGATCCTGAAGTACCTCTGGTAAGCGTTTAAGATGGATCTGGCGCGGATGATCGGAGCTCCCATTCATCCAACGGTAGATAGTGTTCTCTGTCACTTCTAAGGCGCGAGCAACGCGTTTTAATTCTGCTCGATCGCGATGCAAAATAGTATTGAGCGTATTACTAAAGGGAGTGGCATCACGCCTGTTCTTTCTGCTCGATTGCCCTTCTTCTCCTTGTAGGCCCTCTTCTTGTCGTGCTAGTGTGCGACAATCTTCATTCTCCATAGAAGGTGTGGGATAGGGAGATATTTTTGAGATTGTGGAAGAAGTGCGTACACGTTTTGTCCGTATCGATGAGGTACCAGCCGGGCGTTTTCTTTTTGATTGAGATTGTGTATCTGCAGCAAATCCTTCGCTCATTTTGCACTTCCTTAACATCTATTGAAGATTATGCAACATCTACAAGACACAGTATCGCTATTATAACACAGAATATCCCCAGAAGGTTACATATCTACGGGGCAATTGTTAACAGGGAGTGTGTTTTTTGATTTGCTTTGTAAATATGGTATCTGATAATTATTTTCTAGTTGAAGAAGGCTCACAGCCTTTTTTATCACTATGTCACTAAGGTTGTCCTGCTTCAGCTTATACCAGTTATGTACAAGAAACTGGTACGTATGTTACACAACCATTTATTAAGAAAATCTGGTTTTAGAAACTAATCAAGTATGAAGATGCTGATTACAATGTTTAAACTATAGTCCCACAATGTAAAACATCTATTGCTTTTTAATTTTTTCGCATGTATATTAATTACTAATATAAAGAGCACACAAAGTTCTCTTTAATAAAGGATGGCTGGAAGGATAAGGCGGAAATATGGCAGTAAATAATGTGGTACATGTGAATGAATGTGGTTTACCACTCAATGCAATAGAATGGCTTGTAAAACATCATCAGAGTAAAGCTCAGGAACGCGGGCAAATGATTCGAGATTTGCAGTTGAAGCAAGGAAGCTTTGTGGTGGATGCGGGGTGTGGACCTGGTTTGTGGACGCCTTTATTGGCACAGGCGATTGGTGCTAATGGAAATATTTTAGGTATTGATATCTCCACGGAAGCGCTGGTAACTGCACAAAGGCGTAGTTCTGACACCTGGTATAGCCACTATGTTCAATATAAGCGAGCTGCGCTTGAACGTCTGCCAATTGACTATGGAGAAGCGGATCTGATTTTTAGTGCTAATGTAAGCCAGTATCTCCCTGATCCAGTTGCAACGTTTGCTAGTATGGCCCCCTATTTAAAACAGGGTGGGCGTATAGCTATTAAAGATATTGATTTTGGAGAAATGCATTTTCATGGTATTGATGCTGGATTGCAGGCTCGCGTCTTTCAGGCCCGTGAGCGCTGGGAATGGGATCGTATTCAGCAAGGCTATGCTTATGAAGATAGTTGGGTGGGTTCAAAGTTAGCTGGTTATCTGCGTGCAGCTGGTTTTAAAGATGTGGAGGAGAAGACGTACCGTATAGAGCGCCGCTTCCCTCTTGTGCCAAACTTCCGTTTTTACTTGCAAGGAATAGCGGAGTGGTTTGTCTGTGAGGGTGCGCCCTATCTTTCTCGCGAAGACATGAATGCCTGGCTCCACTGTTTCCAGTCTGGAACATGCAATGTTATGGATCAGGAAGACTTTATGAGCGAGGAGACAGAGTATGTAGTGATTGGGCATTGGGATGTATCGCGTCCTCGTTATTATAGTGATATGCATATCGACAATGCTCGGTTAAATCACCTTGATAGCTAAGGTCAAGAGGACAGTAGCCTTTCCAGAACAAGAATAGAGGCACCAGATGATGGTGCCTCTATTCTTGTTCTGGAAAGGCGAGAAAACCGCGAAGTCATCGGCTTCGTGGATGAATCGCCGGGAGTGCAGGTCCCTCAAAAGAAACCAGCATCCCCATGGACTCAAAAAACTCCGGCAAGCGCCGGATGGTGCGTATCTCCGCGCTGTAACCACACAGAGAATTCGACTTCACCTCGACAGTGTTCAAAAGGCTTGTTGTGCTGAGAGCACCGGCCCTTTCCTCAAGCCTCCCTAACCGCAGGTGTCATGACCAATCGAATGGTGTTTCCATTTCGGGAAACCAGTCTGGTGAACTCAAGCTTCCGAAGAAGCACTCAACCCAGGACACGTTAGCCTCCGAAGAAGCCGCTGTGTCTTCAGTTCAGTGGTAGTTCACCTGCAATCATCGCTATCGCGACATCTCCAACCAGCGATTGCAGCTGGTTATGAAGCTGACCCATTTTCTCCATCCTGGCTGTAATAAAATCATGTTGCGATGTTCCATAGGATAAGCCAGTCAGGCCACGTTGGGCTGCTTCATACTCTGCGCTGATCTGTGCCAATAGTCTAGCAACCTCACTGCGTTGTTCATGGGCTCCAAGCATGATCTCCTCTTCCTTCCTACCCCTAAGAAATGTTTGATAATAGCGACCAGATGAAGCGATGTTAAAACAATGTTTATCATTTGTTATAACAACCTTTACAAACTATGACCTTAGTATGCACGAAGATGTAGTTGCTTGTCTAGTGGTCCTGTACTATAAAATCTTATGAAATAAATATTTTTACAAAATCTTTACATTACTATTACATCATGTGATATATGTATATGATTTTAATAAACAAATGGAATGATATTTAGCATCCACTACAAATAATGAGCACTTTTGTTCAAGAGAATAGCTAAATATTCTTGCTGCACAAGATCATGCGAGACAAGAGAGAGCTATAATGAAATTTAGCCTCTTCCTTTTTACGAAAGACATATGGTATACTTCTGATTAACGCTTCCTTGGTACTGATCACTTCATACATATGAAGGATGACAGATCAGAATGCGTTAAGAAGCTACGTTGACTCCCCATTGATACGTTATCAGTGGCAACGTTAGCACTAAGCGAAAGCTTCATTGAATGTTGAGAAGTAGCAGGAATGGACCTGCTACGAGAAGCGAAAAGGAGTCGTCCGTCATGGCACGTGTCCAATTTGATCACGTTTACAAACGTTTTAACAAAACCGAAGTCGTTCATGATATCAGCCTGGATATCCAGGACAAAGAGTTCCTGGTTCTGGTTGGGCCTTCAGGTTGTGGTAAAAGTACTTGCTTGCGTATGGTTGCAGGCCTGGAAGAGCCAACCGAAGGTGATATCTATATTGGCGATCGTATTGTCAATGGTGTTGATCCTAAAGACCGCGATATCGCGATGGTTTTCCAGAACTACGCTCTCTACCCCCACATGACAGTATTCGACAACATGGCCTTTGGTCTCAAACTGCGTCACTTCCCCAAAGCAGATATTAAAAAGCGGGTTGAAGATACCGCAGCTACCCTTGGTCTGGAGAACCTGCTGAAGCGTAAGCCCAAAGAGCTTTCTGGTGGTCAGAGACAGCGTGTGGCACTGGGCCGCGCCATTGTTCGTGAAGCTCAGGTCTTCTTGATGGACGAGCCTCTCTCGAATCTGGACGCCAAGCTTCGTGTTGAGACGCGCGCCAATATCATCAAATTGCATCAGAATATTCAGAAGACTGTGATCTATGTCACCCATGATCAGGTTGAGGCGATGACGATGGGTGATCGTATTGCGGTTCTGAATGGTGGTATTATTCAGCAGCTGGGCGCTCCTCAAGAGCTTTATGATCATCCAGCTAACCTCTTTGTGGCCGGTTTTATTGGTTCTCCTTCGATGAACTTTGTGCCTAACGCTAAGGTTGTTAGTGAGAGCAATTCTGCAACGATTATCCTGGAGGGTCTGGGTCGCATCCGTGTGCCACAACTCTATGTTGAACGTGCAAAAGCCGCTGCTGGTAAGAATCTGACCTTTGGTGTACGCCCTACTCATCTGGAAGATGCGAATATTATTGGTAAAGATGGCATCGAACAATCTTCTATCGATGCAGCTGTGGATGTGGTCGAGAACCTGGGTAACGAGTTGCAGGTCTATCTGACTGCTGGTGGCCATAACATGATAGCTACCCTCGATCCTCGCTCTCGTGTCTCCTCAGGCGATAAAGTTCGCCTGTATGTCGATAGCGATCAGATTCACCTCTTCGATACCGATAGCGGCGAAGCTATCTTCTAAACACAAAAAACCCGGAAATGAGTGGTAATGAGCAATCATTACTTCTTGCTAAGGGACAGGCAACTTTTACCAGAAGTGAAGGTGCCTGTCCTTTTTGTATACAATGAGGTAAGAGAACCAGGAAGTCTTTCTCTTAGATGTACGGAGACTTTAATTGGCCAGTTCAGGCTCTTCCAGGCTTAACGTCAGAAGCGCTTCTTGTTCGTTGCCTGCTATAATCATCTTTTCCATGAGATGATGAAGCGTCTCAACATCAGCTACTTGAGCTGCTTTCTGTTGAGCCAGTGAGGCTAGATGAGGAAAACGCGTTCGGGTGACGAGGCAAAAAGCGCTTTTGGCTTCATTTAATTTGCCTTCAGCTTTACCCTCAGCTTTACCCTCGGCTTTGCCCTCAGCTTTGCCCTCAGCTTTACCTTCGGCCTTGCCCTCGGCTTTACCCTCAGCTTTGCCCTCGGCCTTGCCTTCAGCGATGCCCTGAGCCAGGCCTTTAGCAATAGCTTGTGAACGTAATTGTTGAATATATTCATCTTCTTCGAGCAGTTGTTCAAAAACGTCCATTCGCGCTCTCACTTTCTTTTTTTCGTTAAGCTCTACTGTGGTGGTTCGGTTTAACATTATTTTGAGCCAGAGTAGTCTTTGAGAGAGAT
Source organism: Tengunoibacter tsumagoiensis (assembly GCF_003967535.1). Lineage (GTDB taxonomy): Bacteria > Chloroflexota > Ktedonobacteria > Ktedonobacterales > Ktedonobacteraceae > Tengunoibacter > Tengunoibacter tsumagoiensis. The sequence goes on from NZ_BIFR01000001.1 coordinate 1,333,653, forward strand.
CATCCTCTCGCCATTGATAATGCATTGCAAGCTCGTCAATGGCTTGCAAAAGCACCTCTGCAGTGGCATGTTGCATCGCTGGCAGCAAAGGGTACATACTTATTATATGATGCTGGACATAGTATTGTGCATCCAGTTTTGGCAGCGACAATACTTCAAAATCAAACTGTAGAAAAGTCTGTTTTCTATCCCGTTCAATCAGGGGTGATTCAACAACCTTCTCAGTGAAAAGATAGAGAATCATTGAATGAACGGGGAGTTTGTGCTCGGCAAAAAGGTTGACATGGTAGATGAGCGTCCGATAAGCCATATCAGGGTCTTCGATGCTTTGAAATTCCAGATGGAGAATCTGAGGCTCGTCATAACGCATAATTTTGTAGGCTCGGTCCCCATGCATGGGGGCTCGCAGGACTTCTGTATCCAGTACGGCGACAAGTTCGGCCCCTGGCAATAAAGTAGGAATAATCTCAGCAGCATCTTCTTTGAAAAGAGCTTTGAGCGAGCTGTCATAAGGCTGTGGATTCTGTGAGGGATCTCTATGATGGTTTTTTTTGGGCATTCTTTGCTTTCCTCCTCCTCTTCTACATATCTATCCCGATCAAAGAATACCAGAATACCGGAAGCGATGGCAATGGATTAGTAAAAATGTACTAACAGGTAAAAGGGGAAAAATTTCCTTTTCCCCTTTTACGATACAGAGTGTGCTAATTGCGTAACGGTTTACCAGTGTTCAGGAGGGCTTCGATGCGCTGCTGTGTCTTCTCCATGCCGCAAAGGCTCAGGAAGGCTTCGCGTTCCAGGTCAAGAACGTATTGTTCGCTCACTGGAGTAATAGGTGAGCAATTGCCTCCAGTGAGCACATGGGCCAGATGCTTGCCGATCACTGCATCATGTTCGCTCACCTTACCGGTTAAGAGCATCCCTTCGACCTGTTGCTCCAGGACGAGCCGCGCGCCACTGCCTGGTAGCAGGAGGAGCTCTGGTTGAGGAGGCTGCCATTTTCCGGCCTCCCTGGCTTCAGCCAGCTTGAGTGCGTCGTCCTTTGCATCGTATAAGAGCAGGTCGCGATTAAGCGTTATCGCATCTGTCTTACGCAGGAAGCGTAGCTCTTGAGCTTCAACTGCGCTGCTGGAGACTGTGGCTACAGCGATAATCTCGAAAGCTTTACGAGCAGGTGTGAACGGTCCACCCTTCTTCGCTGCTTTCTCAGCGCTGGCTCCCTGGCGCAGCAGAAGCTCCTTACAGCCTCCACCAGCCGGGACCAGCCCTACACCAGTCTCAACCAGCCCAATATAGGATTCGGCCAGAGCACGTGTGTGATTGCAGTGCATAATCAGTTCGCAGCCACCACCCAGAGCGCGGCCAGCCGGGGCTGCTACGACAGGAATTGGACTATATTTGAGGAGCTGGTGGGCCTGTTGGAGCCCGTTGATTGCTCCGTTTAGCATCTCCCAGGCTCCCTGACGTGCTCCCATGAGTACAAGGAGGAGATTCGCTCCTGCTGAATAGTCTGGTGCTTCATTGCCGATGACGAGTGCTCGGAATTGCCTGGAACCTTCCTGAACAGCGTAATGGAGAAGCTCGATAATGCCTTCATCAATCGAGTTCATCTTTGTATGGAACTCCAGACAGCCGATCCCATCACCTAGATCAACCAGAGCCGCTGAACCATTATCTCGTACAACATTGGTTGCCTTCTTTTTTACTGTGGTAAGCGAGATAGTTTGTTTCATGCCAGATAGAGGTTGATAGCTCTTGCTGCTGAGATCAAAGTAGTGCTTTTTTCCCTCGATCTCGCGATAGAAAGTGCCCTGACCCTGTGTCTGCACCTCTTTTACTAATGGAGGAAGCTCACGGCCTGCCAACACTTTCTGAAGCGTTTCAGGGTGAGTGAGCAGAATATCCCAGAGCTCAAAGCTCCCCAGCTCAAAGTTAAAGCCCCAGCGCATGGCGTTATCGATTGAGACGATATCGTCGGCGATCTCTGGTACACGTTTAGCGGCATAGATGAGAGCATCAGCCGTTGTTTCGCGAGCTAGCTGACTGGCACGATCATTACCATTCAGGAGCGTCACAATGCGCTGTTCGATACTATCTTGTTTGCGAGCAGCTCCAATGGAGTCAAAGCGATGTTTGGGCTGTGGTTCATACTCCAGCGATTGAAGATTGAGCTCAAGAATAATTGATTCGCCAGTTGGGCCTTTGATGCGTTTATAGAAGCCCTGCCCGCTCTTCTCGCCGAGCCAGCCCTTTTTAATGATCTCACGGACTATCTCTGGCATCAGAAAGGTTGCGCGTTGTTCGTCGTCAGGGGCGTTCTGATAGAGATTATCGCCAACGTGCTGAAGGGTATCCAGTCCTGACAGATCTGAGGTGCGAAAGACCGCCGATTTAGGGCGGCCCATATTCGGGCCCAGAATCATATCTACTTCGCTGACAGTATACCCCTCCGCCAGCGCATGGTGCATCGTGGACATAAAGCCATAGACACCCAGGCGATTGGCAATAAAATTGGGGGTATCCTTACAGATGACAACCCCTTTGCCAAGGACTTCACTCCCAAATTGTTGCATGAAGTGGAGTAATTCCGGATCTGTCTGGGCGGTAGGCACTAATTCGAGGAGCCGCATATAGCGGACTGGATTAAAGAAGTGCGTGATTAAGAAGTGGTTACGGAAGCGCTCTGATCGGCCCTCGGTTAACTGATGGGCAGGAAGGCCAGATGTGTTCGAGCTGATAATAGTTGTGGGCGAGAGTACGCTCTCAATCTTCTCATAGAGAGCGTGCTTAATGTCCAGGCGTTCAACTACGGCCTCGATGATCCAATCGACATCGGCGAGCTTATCCAGATCATCTTCGATATTTCCGATGGTAATTAATTGAGCTGAGCGCTGGCTATAGAATGAGGCGGGCCTGGCCTTCAGTGTCTTCTCCAGACCAGTGCGTGCGATTCGATTGCGGTCGGTCGTCTCACCAGAAGGCACAATATCTACCAGCAGGCTAGGAATGCCAACATTGGCGAGATGAGCAGCAATTGCTGCCCCCATCACGCCAGCCCCCACAACTCCAACTTTACGGATAGCGTATGTCATAATCAGACCAACCTCTCAATCAATGTTGCAACGCCCTGGCCTCCACCCACGCAGAGAGTAGCAATTCCTAGCGTCTTATCCAGTGTCTGGAGATCATTGAGCAGCGTTGTAATCAGACGAGCACCGCTACAGCCGAGGGGATGGCCAAGAGCAATCGCGCCACCATGGGGGTTCAGTTTTGTTTGATCAATCTCCAATGCTTTCACGACCGAGAGCGATTGAGCGGCGAATGCCTCATTCAGCTCGATAATGTCGATATCGTTAAGCTGTAGATTTGCGCGTTGGAGCAATTTGCGGATTGCGGGCACTGGGCCGATCCCCATTATCGATGGGTTGACTCCGGACACGGCCATTGTGCGAATTCGAGCCAGTGGCTGAATCCCCAATTCCTGTGCACGTTCGGACGACATCAACACAACAGCAGCGGCACCATCATTAAGCGGGCTGGAGTTTCCTGCCGTAACCGAGCCACCTTTGAGAAAGGCTGGCTCAAGCTGTGCTAATCTTGCCAGCGAAGTATCACGGCGAGGACCCTCATCAGTCTCTAACAGGTTCCCATTGGGGAGAGGAACAGGGACGATCTCACGTTTGAAGATTCCATTATCGATGGCTGCCAGTGCGCGCTGATGGCTACGGAGGGCAAAGGCATCCTGCTCTTCGCGGCTAATGGAATAATCGCGAGCGAGATTCTCAGCCGTCATGCCCATTGGCAGATAACTGGAGTAGCCGTATTCGAGCTCACAGGGAGGATAGACTGAGCTATCTTGTTGCCCCTTGATCAGGCGAGGATTATAGCTAGGGTTAAAGCCTCCCATTGGGACGCGTGACATGCTTTCAACGCCACCAGCGATGATCACCTCGCCCAGTCCGAGCATAATACTCTGTGCCGCCATATTCACAGCTTGAAGACTGGAGGCGCAGAAGCGATTGACCGTTACGCCGCCAGCCGTCTCGGGTAGACCAGCCAGCGCACCGACGATACGGGCCAGATTCATCCCCTGTTCCCCTTCAGGGAAGGCACAGCCTAGAATAACATCCTCAATCAGGGAGCGATCAAGTTGAGGCACGCGTTCGACCGCGGCCTTGACGGCCAGGGCGGCTAGATCATCGGCACGCACATCTTTGAGTGTGCCCTTGTTGGCTCGTCCAATCGGTGTACGTACGGCACTGACAATGACAACCTCTGTCATGACATTTCTCTCCTTCAGGCTCTATCTGACACTATCTGTATGTCCGTGTAGTAGACTGGTTACCCTTATTTTTAACTTTAAAGCGGATACCCCTGTTTTTCAACGACCAGTTGGGCAATTTCGCGCTGGAGAGCGACACCATTGAGCAGATAATCACCAACATAGCTGCGTGTACGGCTGAGCACTTTTTCCACCCGCTCAGGGTCAGTGTAGGCAATGATCATCTGGTCCAGATTGCTTCGTATACGGGTAAAAGCGAGCCAGCTAGCGAGCTGTGCCAGTTTGATATGTATAGCACTATTCTCAACGCCACTTCGTACAGCTTTAATGGCTCGTGCCAGAGCGCTATCAATAGCATAGAGATCGATGAGCAGATTGGCCTGATATTCAATAAATTCCTGCTCGTTTTCCAGTGCCTGCATATGTTTCAGTGCAATCTGCATTGAGGCATAGATAGTAGCCTCCTTGGCACGCTCTAATACAGCAACGGCGCTGCGCAGTTCTTCAGGAATGTTTTCATCTACCAGATCACTTGTTGGCTCGCCAGATTTTAATCTGGCCTCAATTGCCGGATACTTTGTCATCAATTCGACTTTTCCAGCCAGAGCTCGTTTGAAGAGCGTGCCTGTTGCAACCATGCGGTTAATCTCATTCGTTCCTTCAAAGATGCGCTGAATGCGAGCGTCGCGATAGGCTTTTTCGATGGGATACTCTTGCATAAAGCCATACCCACCAAAGATCTGAACGCCTTCATCGACGACCTGGGCCAGGACTTCGCTGCCATGAACCTTGGCTAAAGAGGCCTCGATAGCATACTCCTCGATGGACTTAAAGACGGCTTCGGTATTGGCTCCTGCACTTTTCTGGGCCTGAGCGATATTGCCAGCAGTGCGGAAGACCTCACTTTCAGCAGCATAGGTCTCGGCGGCCATCCGGGCAAGTTTCTTTTTGATCATGCCAAATTCGTGAAGGAACTTGCCAAAGGCCTTGCGCTCAGTCGTGTAGGTTGCGGCCAGACCCAGAGCTGAGCGAGCGCCTCCCACTGAGCCTGCTCCCAGCTTCAAGCGGCCAATATTGAGGATATTAAAAGCAATCTTGTAGCCTTTGTTCAGCTCGCCCAGGAGATTAGCGACGGGAACCTTCACATCTTCAAAGTAGACCTGGCGGGTAGAGGAGCCTTTAATACCCATCTTATGCTCTTCTGGGCCCGTTGAGACGCCCTCCCAGGTTGCTTCTACGATAAAGGCAGAAGGGCGTTCGTTGCCAATTCGTGCAAAGACAATGAATAGATCGGCAAAGCCTGCATTGGAGATCCATTGCTTGGTGCCGTTAATGATATAGTGCTGTCCATCCTCGGAAAGCTCTGCTCGTGTCGTAATTCCCATGGCATCGGAGCCCACTCCTGGCTCTGTGAGCGCGTAGGCAGAGATCCATTCACCTGTGGCGAGCCTGGGTAGATAGCTCTGTTTCTGTTCTTCTGTGCCATAGTACACAATAGGCAAGGTTCCGATAGTTGTATGGGCCCCAAAGGCTACGCTAAACGAAGCTTCCCGTAGTTCAGATGCCACCAGGGCGCTGGTTAAGAGCCCCAGTTCAGCGCCGCCATACTGCTCGGGAACATCAATCATGAGGAGACCTTGCTCACCCGCCTGTTTTAGCAATCCAGATAGAACACCGGGCTCCTGTCGATCAATGGCCTCAGCCCTGGGCAAGACCTCTCGTGTGACAAAGGTTGCGCTGGACTCCTGAATCCAGCGTTGCTCTTCATCCCGTTCCTCCAATGTGAATATCTTTGCTGCGTTCTCGCCAACGGACGTGGTGAGAAATGCAGTGCCTTTTTCGGTTGGTTCGATCGTCGTTGCCATAACTTTGCTTTCTCCTTAAGTACTCTCTAAGTACTCTCTCTAGCTATTTGTGTGAGAGCTAGAGAGAGAGTAGTGCCCATCCACCGTCATTGGAGCGATAGACAGAAGCAATGAATGTAGCATACTTTGAACAATAGTTAGATATTCTGGATACGTAATTCGCGTCGAAGGACCTTGCCAACAGTCGAACGTGGCAATTTGGGAAGGAAGTGCAGGACTTTGGGGACCTTATAGGCAGCCATATTCTGTTTACAATAGGTAATGAGCTCCTGTTTGATCTCCTCACCAGCAGTATACTCTGGTTTGAGTACGACAAAAGCCGCTACGGTCTCGCCCCGGTAGGCATCAGGAACCCCAACGACAGCTATATCCTGAACGGCTGGATGGTGGAACAGAACGTCCTCAACCTCGCGTGGATAGACATTAAAGCCGCTGGCGATAATCATATCTTTGACGCGTTCTACAATGTAGAAGTAGCCATCTTCGTCTACACGAGCGATATCGCCAGTGCGCATCCAGCCATCCTGGAAGATTGCCTGTGTTTCTTGCTCCCGCTCCCAATAGCCCAGCATGATATTGGGCCCCTTAACGACCAGCTCACCCAATTCGCCGACAGGTTGTTCTTCGCCTGTCTCGCGATTGAGCACTTTCGCTTCAATGTTGGGGAGAGGAAGACCAATACTGCCAGGTCGGTTCTCATCGGAGAGAGGATTACAATGAGTGACGGGCGATGCTTCGCTGAGGCCATAGCCCTCCACTAATTTCCCATGGGTGACCCCTTCAAAGTCCTGCTGGACTTTACTTGGGAGAGGCGAGGCCCCACTGATGCAATATTTAATTGAGCCCAGGTATTCAGGATGATGGGCTGCTTCACGCAAGATTGCAACATAGAGCGTTGGAATACCTGGAAAGAGCGTCGGTTGATAATGATGAATGGCTGCTAGAGCCTCTTTGCCCTGAAAACGAGGTAAAAGAACCATTGCAGCCCCACCTAAGATAGAGAGATTCATCCCTACTGTTAAGCCATAGGCATGAAAGAATGGTGCAATACACAGAGCAATCTCCTGGCCAGGTCGTGCATGAGGCATCCAGTAGAAAGTTTGCATGGCATTTGCCAGCAGATTACGATGGGTTAGCATCGCACCTTTGGAGAGACCAGTAGTGCCTCCTGTATACTGAAGCACAGCCAGATCATTGGTATCCTGTGGAACGGGAAGATGAAACAGCTCAACGCCGCCACGTGTACCAGATTTGAGCAAGGATTGCATCGTAGAAAGCGAAGGATCAGCATTGATCTCTCTGGTTGTCAGAACCGGTTCCAGCTTTTTGGCATGAAGCTGGGTTAGTGGATAGAGTGTGCGTTGTAGAACCGGAAAAAAGTCGGTGACGCTGGTCACAATAACGTGTTTCAGGTGAGTCTGTGAGCGGATTGTGCGTACCACCGGATAGTACATATCAAGTAGTACCAGGACTTTGGCGCCGGAATCCGTAAGTTGGTGCTGCATCTCGCGCTCAGTATAGAGTGGATTGGTTGGCACTACCACAGCGCCAGCGCGTAACGCACCATAGAAAGCTATGCCAAATTGCGGAATATTAGGCAAGGCAATCGCTACGCGATCGCCCTTCTGTATTCCCAGGCGTTGCAATGCAATCGCAAAGCGATTGGCGAGATGTGAGAATTGGGCATAGGAGATCTGCGTCCCATAATAGATGAATGCTGGCCGATTGGGAAAACGGCGTGCAGCAGAGTCGAGCAACCAGGTTAGTGGACGATCAGGAATAAGCAGGTGTGCAGGAACCCCCTCTTGATAATGGCGAATCCATGGATAGGGAGGGCTAACAACTTCTGGTGTGGTTGCTTGAGACTCATCGATGTGCTGGTGATGTATGAGCGATTGTGATTGGTCTGACATTCGGTAATAGCTCCTCTCCATAGGGGGCGTCCCTAACAGGAAACCTGACGACAACAACGTCGCCACTACAAGCAACTATAACCACTGTTCTAAGTATATGCTCTCAAATAGAAGAAGAACATGTTGCCAGCTAACAACTTTTGCGTCATAATTGGAGTGTAGCTAACACAACGTTTGTAGAGGGGCTAGAGAATGCCAGATATATCAACGGATTTTGCACAACTTGTGAGCCAGTTGCGCCAGAAGCGAGGGCTCTCCCAGGGCCAGCTTGCTCATGCGACGCGGCTTTCGCGCACATACGTCTATCATCTAGAGACAGGTCAGCGTACGAATCCTTCTTTACATGTGGTACAGAATATTGTACGTGCGTTGGACCTTCCAGGCGAAGAGCGCCAGCAATTATATGAGGCCTATAGTGCTCTGACAGGCCAGATGGTTGATTATGAACTGGTTGAGGGGACGCTCTTAGATATGGGAGAGTTAGCAAGTTTGCTTGTGAGTAATACATCCTACCCAGCGCACTCGCTCGATAAACTATGGTATTTGCACTCGTGGAACGAGGCTTCGATCAGTTTATTTGAAGTAAAGGAAGCTATCGATAAGGGAGAGCGGCTGCATTTGCTTGAACTGGTCTTTGACCCGCAGTTGCGTCGGCGTTTTCACGGCTGGGAGAACCTTGCTCGCAGATTGGTGAGTGATTTCCAGTACAATACGCGTACAATGACCCATCTACCAGAGTTTAAAATATTGTGGCGGAGTCTGCGTGAACTGCCTGAATTTCGGCGCATCTCCTCTACTGTTTATCCGCGTGGAAAGCCAGAGCCATCATTTGTCTTTCAAGTGCAGAATAGTCATCTGGGCCGTTTGACTTTACGCACCGCTACGACCGTTTTCACCGGACTATCGAGCTATTCAATGGTTACTTATGTGCCTGGAGATCAGCAGACCCTGGCAATTTATCGGCAACATGGTTGGCAACCAAACGGTTAGAATCAAGCAGCCGTTTATGATGACGGCTGCGTCGCTTCAGGTTCAGGATGTTCAGTCTGGAGGCGCTCTTCCAGGCGTGCAATGGCACGTCTGGTTACCTCAAGGCCAGCGCTTAATTCTGCCTCTTTAAATTCCCGTACCAGCATTTGATATTCCAGCAGGCGCGGACGGCGCGTCTGACGATTTGCATATTCTTGTCGAGCCCATTCCATATGAGCCAGTTGTTTTTCAAGACTTTCGCGGTGGGCATAGAGATGCTCTAAGGCTGTCTGGTCAGAAGTGACGCCACAAAAGAAGAGCTTGGTAAGAAATTCGTCTTTCGTAAAGCGCTCAGGAACCCCCTCTTGTAGCCAGTGTTCGAGTTCGGCCTGACCCGTTTCAGTAAGCTGATAGACCTTGCGGTTTGGTCGGGTCGTCTGAACGATGATTTCGGCATCGACAAGGCCAGCCTTATTTAGATTTTTGAGGGTCGTATAGATCTGGCTGTTTCCAGCATTCCAATAACTAGCGATTGCGCGATCAAAAGTCTGTTTAATATCATAGCCACTCATGGGGCGCGTCCACAAGAGGCCTAAAATAAGATAGCGTAGCGTATTGCGTGAGGCAAGTTCTGCGCTATCATCACTGTCTGTAAGTGGTTCAATATGTTTCTGCATAGGCTCATTTCTCTCATATGGATGACCCTGGATAGTTGCCTATCATTATATCATCCTCTGCAATGCTCATAAGCTTGCCAGAACATTGAGGATAGGAGAGAAATGAGCCTTCCATGAGAAGTATAAACAGGGCTGACAGACGGTTTAATGTGCCTCAACGTCGTGGGCTCCATAATGGCGAAGGAGCGCAATAATTTCTTCCTGCCGATCGCTTGTATGGACGGTAAGAAGGGTTCGACCTTTTTTTACCTCGTGCTCATAGTATTGTGCCTTTGCCTTAGGGACGCCCATATTGGTAAATGCCCCCAGAAAGCCCCCTGCAACACTGCCGATTGCTCCTCCACCCAATGCCCCTACCAGAATGCCGCCTGCGATAGCTGGCCCAACGCCTGGAATAAGGAGGGCAGCAGCGGCTCCGATTACCCCTCCAACCACACCACCAGTAATGACGCTGGCGGTTTCAGAGCTATCTTTCATGCTTGTCGGAGGCGCTTTTTTCTGCGGTGGCATAACTATGGGCGCTTCATCGTCTGGAGGTAGTGGTTGACGCATAGCATCATCAGGATGAACCATCTCTTCTTGAGCAGGTGAACCGGGATAAGGGAGATTATCCAGTGCTTCTTCTGTCACTGGAAGAGCCGTTCGTAGTAGTGTGGCTGCATCTGTCGGTCCCGTAATGGGCACCAGGAGCATATCAGCAGCTCCCAGGAGCCCGCCTAAGATCCCTCTTCGAATGGGCCCATACTGTGAAATTACTTCATTATCCTGTTGGGCGTTATGATCAAGCGCTGCAAAGCCAAGCTGTTCTTCGTGAAAGCCAGCTTTAATCAGGGCATCAATGGCTCTCACGACCGCTTTGCGATCCTCAAACACTCCGATTACGACTGCTTGTTCTGGTGTTGTCATCGTCAGCTATTCCCTTTGTGCTTCTTTTTTTTTATGTTCCCTATAGTAGTATACGTATAGGGAAAGGAATTAGCGACCGAATTGGCGTATACGCTCGGGTCGGCGTATCAGCAGGTAGATAAATGCCCCGATAAGGTGCGTGAAGATGATGATGAGCAGCCAGACAATCTTATCATTTGAATTGCTTGACTCATTGGTAACACAATCTACCATCGCCCAGATCCAGAAAACAGTTCCGCCGATAACAATGAGAAAAAAGACGCATGCAAACAAAAGGGGGGTAAAGTGAATACCAATACCAATAGTTGACATAAGTATCCTCTCCTTAGTTGAAATGAATGAGTTGATAAGATTCAACCTCTTCTATTAATGACGTAGTCCCCCCCATTTTTTTCAATGTACCTGAATTTATAGAGCGAGTAAGAAAGAGAGAGTGAGTGGTGTTTCCACCACAAGTCCTGAATATTTGCTCGTTTTGACACAAAATGATATCATAAGAGCAAAATAATCCCTTTTTAATGGAGATTTTGTATATCAGGGTGGACAAAGCCTGGGTGAGCTTGATTTACTCATCGGTACTAACGTTCTCGTCCGTAGAATTGTTATAGATGGTAGCTGTATCATCGCATGTCCATCAGGGTTCTAGATACTGTCTGATAAGTTATAAGAAAGCAGGGTAACGACAACGAGCACTTTTCATTTCCTGACCTGGTTCCCTCCAGGGTGCTATGGTGGGCTCGCCTGCTGTCTGTTGATGATGGTGGCGAATACCTGCTATGCCTTTTTACGCCGTCGAGGAACGACGCGTAATCTCGTGCTGACACTTGTGGTCTGTCTTCTCTCGGCGGTGTTAATGCTGCCTGCTATTATCTGGTATTCATTTCGTTTTCTCCCCAAACAGCATGTCCTTTTAATTGGAGAACAGATCGCGGTCTTTGGTTATATTCTTTTGTGTGGTTGGCTGCTGCCAATTGCGGCAACACTTTTCTTTATGCTTATGGCGCGGCCACGCAGCAAAGGGTCAGGCCCGATTAGCCTGGGGCATGTCTCCCATTATCAGCCTGGAGTGCAGCCGCCATTTGTGTTTAATAATGAGACCCCCTGGGGATGGCTTGAGTATAAAAGCGGCAATTTTCAGGGTCAGCGTCTGGCATTGAAACGCAAAGTCGCCACGATGGGGCGGGATGAGGAGTGCGATATCTGGCTAGACGATGACATGGCCTCGCGCTTCCACGCCGAACTGATCTGGGAAGAAGGGACGGTCTCACTGATCGATTGTAATAGCTTAAATGGCGTTCTGTTGAATGGCAAACGGGTACATGAGCGCTCTCTAGTCAACACAAATGATTCTATTCAGATTGGAGCGTATCATTTTCAGTTTCTGCTGGCCGAACCAAAGGAAGAGCTTTCTGAGCAGTATGATCCGCTTCTGAAACATACCTGGCGCTCAACGCTGGACTTGCAAAGCAATGTTTTGCCAGCAGCCAGACCTTTAAGCGCTCCCATTGCGTCCCAGCATAGTGGGCCCATCACGCCTGCCTGGGACTATGCCACTATCCAACCACAGCAACAGGTTCCATACTGTGGGAAAATCTTCTTGTATGATGGAGAGCTTGCCGGTCGCAGTTTCCCCTTACAGGGACCATTTATGACCGTTGGCAGTGCTCCTGAATGCGACCTTATGCTGCAAGATCAGGCAGTTGCGCGACAGCATCTGCAATTTTTGCGTCGCGAAGGTGGAGATGTCGTAGAAGATCTGTCAGGAAACGGGCGTATATTCGTTAATGAGCAGCCTTTAGTTGGAGCGCGCTGGCTTAAGACGGGTGATGTCATACAATTGGGCCCCTATCATTTGCGCTATACGTATGAGCCAATTGCATCTATCACACCATTGCCCGGTCTATCAACCTCTCAGCGTCTCCCCACAACCAGCGGTCCAATGTTGCTCAGACTGCCCAGTCGACAAAAAGAGAATCACTCTTAGGGAATCACTCTTAAAGAACAGAGGTCTGATCGCGCCACCTTCGTGAAGATAGTCTGATCAGACCTTGAAGTTCTGTTCTTACCACTCCACCTTCACCGTTGTAAGAGGTGATTGCGCAATAATCGCTCTTCCATGTCCAGGATAAAGATAGTGAATTGGGAGATGGCGGAGCGTCTGAAGTGTCTCATGTAATTGTCGCCGATTGGTTCCTCCATGGAGAAGAGGAGCTCCTCCCTCAATGGTAATGACCGTATCCCCACAAAGTAATTCACGGCTAAATGGATTATAGAGACAGAGGCTATCAGGCGTGTGCCCAGGGCTGGCGATAACGCGCCAGTCGGGATGGCCAGGTAACCCCATAACATCTTCCAACCAGAGCCCAACCATTTTCACGCGTTGTGCATAATCTGGTCGAAAGAGATCGAGGTGATGCATAGTGCCTCCAAAGAGATGCTCAGTGATATGTGCCATGCCAGGTAAAAGCGCTGTATCCGCATACTTTCCTCGCTCGGCTAGCTGACGAACAATGGCTGAAGCGGCCACAGGAGCAGAGCAAAACGTTTGGAGATACGCCACACCAGCTGTATGGTCGGAGTGTAGATGCGTCAGAACAATGAGATCGATATCACTCACAGGTCGATGGAGAAAATGGAGAAGATAATCTTGCAACATCCGCACATTGCGTTCGGAACCTGGATCAACAACAATGAGCCTCTCATCCTCAATAAGATACGTATTATCCATTGAGAAGCGATCGGTAATCGTATGAACGCTGCGCGGCGAGTGGCGGGGTGAGGCCGCCTGCTGCTTCTGCGGTGATTGGTTTGATGGCGTACTATTCAACTTCAACCTCCAGCAATCAGTACAGAGATGCTCTTTTATCCTAGCATTGAAGTCAAGCAAAGACTGCATTTTTGCTGCCCGATATGTTACAATAGAATCGTGGTAACAAAAAAGAGCCATAGTGTCTATTTTACATTGAAGCTAACCAATCTAGCGCAAAATGGGAATTTGAGCGAGTATAGTGCTTTGTAAGCGGAGCGAGAGTATTTTTGAAGAGGGGAAATTTCGCCCATGATGTTTAATGAGGCCAATCGGGACCGTATTCTTGTTTGTCGTGATTGTGGAAATGAGTTTACATTTACTACTGGTGAGCAAGAGTTTTATGCCTCAAGAGGCTTAACGAATACTCCCGGTCGATGTCCGAGCTGTCGCTCTGCTCGGCGAGGTGGCCAATCTATGAATCGTGCACCACGCGAACAACATGAGGCGGTCTGTGCCTCATGCGGGCGGCGCACAACGGTGCCTTTTGTCCCTCGTGAAGATCGTCCTGTCTATTGTAGTGATTGTTTTCAATCTCAGCGTTCATCGCGGCCTCGTCGAGACGACACGCGTAGCTATAGCAGTCATTCAGGTAGTGGCTATGGTAACAGCTATGGTAACGGCGGTGGGCGCCGAGGTGGCCGTGATTCTGGGCGCAGTGACCGCTGGTAAGGGATTGCATTAAACAAGGCACCTATCGTGGCCGTCGTCATGGTAGGTGCTTTCTTACTGGTAATTATCTTTAAGAAGCAGGTGCCATGATGATGGACTTCGTTGGAGCCGCAATTGAGATGATGGTTGCCATTGGAGAGCACCCCTATTTTGTGTTGTGAGGGGGGGCATGGTTAGCAACTCTATGTTATACTGGAGTGGCGATTCGCGGCACTATTATCCTCAATATTGGAGGTTTTTCATTCGATGACACTCTCCGAAGAAGGCCAATGGCCACAGTACACGTATGTTCTGCCTGATATTTATACGAGATCTAAGGTGCGTATCCTCGGACTTGGCAATTATGCTCCCAAAGGCGTGATTACCAATGATTTCTTCGCTTATATTTCAACGCGTCTGGGGAGCCCTCGTAAGGCAGAGGATCTGGAGCGAGTAACTGGACTTGAGACGCGCCACGTACGCGCCAGTACGCTTGAGCTCTGTCGCCGGATGGCAGGTTCTGACGCCCCAGGTCTGATCGATGACCCAACTGCTCCTCGTGAGGAATCTCTGGTGGATATGGCTGTGATTGCTGCCCAGCGTGCTCTGGCCAGCGCAGGACGGGATGCCTCAGAGATTGATACGATTATTGGTGCCTCTTCTTCCGATAATGATGGGTTTCCAACAGTGGCTGGTTGGGTTGGCCTGAGGCTTGGCTTAGAGCGGGTTCGTGCAACCATGTTAAAGGGAGCCTGTGCTTGCCAGACTGAAGGTTTCCAGGTCTGCGCAGAGATCCTTGCAGCAGGTTCTGCAAAATTGGTCTTACTGGTGATCACTGAAGGCCTACTTCCAAATATTTTAAATGTACTGGACTGGAAGTCTAGCTCGCTCTTTGGCGAAGGGGCGGCTGCCTTTCTGCTTGAACGGGGTGAAGATGATTCTTTTGTGATCAATGGCTCAGATGCCCGTCAGGCGGCATCGCTGCTGTATCAGACCCCATTGCGTAAAGATAGTATTGAGATGGCCGAGGTTGACACTCAGATTCAGCGTCTCTACCAGGCAGGTCAGGGTGAGGCATTGAATAAGTTGCTCGCGCAGTACATGGTTGGGTATACCAAGATGAACGGTAAAGACGTGTACCGCGAGGCTCCCCGCGCAATGGCTGAAAGTATCGATGCGCTGCTACGTCATTCTGGTCTTAGCTATGATAATATTGCGCATATTGTGCCCCATCAGGCAAATTCACGCATTACTCATCGGCTGGGCGATCTATTGATACATGACTATGGCTGGCCAGAATCAACGATGGACAAGCTTGCCGATAATTTCCGCTATTATGGAAACCTCTCCAATGCGAGCGTTGCGACTGCCATTGTCGAGCTCATTCGCCAGGATAAGCTAAAAGATGGTCAATGGCTGGCCCTGGCCGCTGTGGGTGGTGGCTTGAATTATGGCTGCTGGTTAGTGCGCTATCATCAATTTAAGAACATCGAAGTAATACGTGACCAACAATAGAACATAGGCTGCTAGCAATAGTAGCAGGCTACATCATCATTTCTGATAAAAAGAAATGATGATGTAGCCTGCTACTGGCTATAGTTGAACAGCTTGTCTATGACCGAAGTAAAACTTAATAGAGGCCACGCTCATAGGTATAGAAGATATCGCCACTGGTCTCATATTCAGCGCCATCGAAAGCATCTCGAATCAGAATAGTATCAGGACCATAGATGCGGACGCGCTCGACCTGAAGCTCGTTCAGTCGGCGGCGTAGATCATAGGCAATGAGACTGATGGCCTCGATCGCCGTCCCATCGATATAGCCAACCGAGAGACGCTTCTCCTTATTTTCCTCTCGAATCTGAGCAATGGCGAGCCCATCCAGTCGATCCCAGCGGCGCAACAGATAGATCTGATGCTTCTCAAGATGTCTTTCGAGCATCTCGCCACTGATGGGAACTGCTTTAAAGCCTGCATAATATAATCCTCCCGTAATAGGGAGAATATTAGAGACATTGAGATAATCAATAATCTCATCGATATCTGCACTTGTTGCCAATTGTGTACGTTCATTGGGCGCATGGCGAACATTAGTTGGAACTGGCCCGGCCAGATAATTGGAGAAGGCCCCGACTTTGCGCATATGGATAGCTTCAGATAACTTGATCGAAGCCACATTCTCATGATGAACAACCAGACGAGCATGACTGGCTCCTCGTCTCATTGCTTCTGTTAGAGCTGCATCATAGAGAGCTCGGGCTATGCCGCGTCTCCGATAGTCTGCATTCACACCCAGCCCTTGCAGCCAGCCATCAGTAGGGGTAAGCATTTCAATATGAAGAATGCCAACTGGCACGCCAGCAGCAGTTGCAGTAAAGAGTTGCCCATGAGGATTGGTAAACCACTCATCCCATACGTTTTCGATATAATCGCCCCACTCCCAGGTGTTGGCACAGAAGGCCAGGACCGCCTCCCGATCTTCAATCTGCGCCGTACGAATGTTGATGTCTGACATAGTAATGATAAAACCTCCTCGATCTCTGACTCCACTATAGCGAGAAAGCTATCCACTCGTCAATCATGTCGTTCGGATAGGGAGACCTCCATAGGATAAGAAACGATTTTTTACAGAAAGACGTATTGATAATATCCCTACGAAACACAACAAATGTTTGATGAAATTAGTATGAAATATTCGAGGTGATGGTTGTGAAGCAACAAGAACCCATCAAAAAGATGGAGGAACCTGTCAAAAAGGTTGAAGCGAATGTACAGAATGTCGTTGAGCAGGCGCAGCAGGAAGTGGTACAGAGCCGCGAACCCTGGTATCGTGTCTCTCGACGTGGTCGTATATTAAGTATTGTATATCTGGTAGAGTTTGTTTTGTTTACTTTATTGGCAGTCTTTGTACGGATACACCCGATTATTCCTGTAGATATTCTTATTACCCAGGAATTTCAGGAGAGTCAGATGCCCTGGCTTCATACCTTTATGGTCTGGGTAAGCTATCTGGGAAACGCTATCTATGTTTATGTTCCGCTTATTCTTCTCACAGCCCTTGTCTTCTGGTTTGTTCGCTTGCGACTTGAGGCTCTATTCATTGTCGGACTCTCCATTATTAGTTCATTGCTGAATGGTCTATTGAAGCTCATTGTTAATCGGCCTCGGCCAACGGCAAATCTTGTTGAGATCTTTCAACATGCAACGGGGCAAAGTTTTCCCAGTGGGCATGTGATGAGCTATGTGTCATTCTTTGGATTACTCTTCTCGTTCGGGCTGATTCTTTTTAGGCGGAATCGCTGGTGGCACTATGCGTTGCTTGTTATTCCTGCACTTTTTGTGGTTCTCGTTGGGCCATCCCGTATCTATTTGGGAGATCATTGGGCTAGCGATGTGATTGGAGGATATCTCTTTGGAGGATTGTTATTAGGGTTGGCACTCTGGCTTTACTTACTTCTTAAAGAGCGTGGCATTCTTACTCCCAGGATTCAGAAGCCTGGCGAACATCTCGTAGAACCTCATCCAGTTCATACAACGCACTAATTATGCATAGATAAATTTCGATCAAAACACAATCACGCAGCTATGAATAGAAAAGCTGCGTGATTGTATGATAGCGTCCCCAACCAATTTATAATTTGGGCGTGGTATTGCGTGTGCGTCGCCGTGTGGTTGGGCGTTTGGGCGTAGAGGAGCTCTGGTCTGAGGATGAGAGTGGCTCATTTTCTGGTGTGGACACTCTGTCTGCACCTGGATTCTCGCTGGCCCCATTGCCTTCGGCAGGTGCCAGGGATGTATGATCGGCTTCTGCGATTGCATCATCCTCGTGTGGAATGCTAGGAGCCTCTTCTGAGGGGATCTCCGCACCAGCTATCGTTGGCTGAAAGTCTGTATGAGAAGGGGTCCCGGTAAATGGTTCGTGTGGCAGCTCGTCTGTTCCCTCAGCGGGCGGGGGGGAGGCGAGATCAAATTCTGATACGAGCTCTTCCTGAGTTGGACTGACTTCCTGGCTTACGTTCTCAGGGCTGGTCGAAGCGAGATCGGCGCCCTCATCGCTGGACCCTGGATAGTCCTCAGATATTTCAATCGAGATAAGTGTATCGGCACTGATAATATGCTCTACCTCTTCGTCATCACCAAAGGTTGGTTGTTCTGGATCTGGAGAGTATGCTGGTTGATTGGCGTCATTCTCTGTAGCTGAAACAGGATGGATCTTATGAAGCTTCTGTTCGAGCTGGTTTAGACGTTCTTGACCACTGAGCAGATCAGCCTGAGTACGAGCTAATCTCTTCTGAGCTTTTTTAACCTTTTTGCGGGTCTCTGCAATGCGGCTCTGTAATTTTGTTTCAATCCGTGTTAACTTTTTTTGTTTCTTTTTATCTACATTCTGTATAGATGCAGCGGCTTTATTCTGTTTTGTCTTAGCCATCAGGTACCCCCTCTGTTTCCCCATCTTTGCGGTCTACCCGTCAATGAGTGAAGAAAATATATACTAGTGACACGTCATAAGAAGAATGTGGGCCTCAACATATCTAATATGGTAGGTGAAATCGGTGTGATTATAGTGCTGAGATATATACGGAGTTGTTTTTACTATATCATAATTTAAGTGAGCTGTGTATAGGATAGGTGTAGTAGAGCGTAAGGCGCTGGTCAGGGATTGGGATTGGTTGCTTTTGACATCCTCCCCCGAATAAATGCAGGGGTTTTCCCGCGCCGGTTCTATAAGCAATATGATAGACTTTAGTAAAAAGTTTGCCGAGGAGCGATGGATTAGCATTATGGAATTAAATGATACGACAGATTATCAATTATGTTTTGCCTGTGGTACAAAGAATCCGTATGGTTTGCAGATGGTCTTTCAGTTAGAAGCAGGGACTGTGGTCTCTGATTTTCGTCCGCGAGAGGAGCATCAGGGTTTTCCTGGGGTTGTTCATGGTGGAATTATTGCTACTGTGATGGATGAGGCCCTGAATCGCACCTCTATGTTGACTGAACGCCCAGCCTGGTCGATGACAGGGCGCTTAGAGGTTCGTTATCGACGTTACGTCCCCTATGGACCCTTATTGCGCGTCCGGGCTGTGCTGGGAAGCAGTCGAGGGCGCATGGTTACTGCAACGGGGAAATTGACTCTGGCCGAAGACGAGAGCGTCGTCTTTGCAGAGGCTTCTGGAACCTTTATGACGCTCTCTCAGGAGACCATAGATCAGGTCATGAAAGAATTTCCTGGCATGCGTGCAGCACTCGAGTCTTGATCGGAGCTGAAGAGGAAAGGATCTTTGATGAAAGTGCTCATCAAAGATCCTCAATGAAAGGTACTCTAGCTGGTTGTTACAACCAGGTGAGGATATTCTCTCGAGAACTTGTTATTGATCGCGTTGTGATAGTCATCCCATGATGGGCAGGAGCTATCGCTGCTCATCATGACAGCAGGATCGATGATTACGTCAAAGGAAAATTGAATATATAGATAAAACCGCTTATTGCAATCAGTAATAGGAGCGTTGTAATGATCGCGGCAATGATATCTGTCCGTGTGGGACGGTTGCCTTGTCTGGCTCTGGTTGGGCGATAGGGATCATAACAGACTGGGAACGAACTGTTGAGAGAGCGATGCCCGTATACTATAAATTCTCCTCGGATCGGGTTGTTCGAGATAGAGATCCCAGTATACTCAATGATCGATATGTCATAATGACCGACTATGTCGCGACGGTTCTCGTGCCTGACCACACGCCCACGTGTCAACTGTCCACGCTCGTATAAGATTATGAACTTGCGCATCCAGAGATACCAGACCAGCAACGTGATTATCTGAGCCAGCCCGTATACGATGAACGATGCCCAGAAGACCTTCCAGGCGCGCTCCTGCGAATAACCATGAAAGACAAGGAAGGCCTCCTGGGGATTGACTGGATTATACGAGCACGTTGTTGTCGTCCCAACAGGATACCGGTTCACGATAGCTTGTGCGTCAACCGCTTCATAAAAGGAAGCCTGGTCAGGCCCCTCATAGCCCGAACTAGCTATTTTAGAAGTTCCAGATGTAGAGATGGTATAGTGCAGGTCGGGAACATAGGTGATATAATCCAAGCCATTTTGATCAAAGTGCTTATTGCTCATCGTATATCCATCTGTGATGGTACAGGTCCCCCGAACAAAGCGACTATAATAGTGAGCTCGATAAAAGCCGCGGCAGGACGGGATGAGTACTGCAATGAGCAAAATCAGCATTTCGGCCAGCGTCAGCAAAGGTCTGGCGCGAGGCCGTAGGGGCCAGCCTGTGTAAGCTTCTTCCGAACTATTCGTTTTATGAGAATACATGCGCTTTACACCTTTCCGGGTTCTGGACTTGCAAACAGCCGCGTGGACTGGAGATCGGCAGATATGCGCTGGCCAGTCGTTGGGCACCTTCTCGGCCCTCTGGTGCAAGAGGCCACAACCGTGCAGGGATGCCTGCCGTGACCTCCGGTTGAGCATGACGAATCAAAAAAAGCTTACGTATGGTTTAATTATACCTATTTTCCCTTTGCTGAAAAAAAAGACCTTGATTAAAGATGCTATAAAGAAAGAATCTATACAGCAGGATCGATGATTACGTCAACAAAAATGTGAGCATACAGGAAAAACCGCTTATTGCAATCAGCAAGAGGAGCGTTGCAATGACCGCGCCAATGATCTCTGTCCGTGTGGGACGGTTGCCACATCTGGCTCGGGTTGGACGATAGGGATCATAGCAGACTGGGAACCGACTGTTGAGAGCGTTATGCCCGCTTATTGTCAGTTCTCCTCGGATCGGGCTGTTCGAGATAGAGATCCCAGTATACGCAATGATCGAGACGGTATAAGGACCGTTTTGGTTGCGACGGCTCTCGTTCCTGACCACACGCCCACGTGTCAACTTTCCGCGCTCGTGTAAGATCATGAACTTGCGCACCCAGAGATGCCAGACCAGCAACGTGATTAGCTGAGCCAGCCCGGATAAGATGAACGATCCCCAGAAGACGTTCCAGGCGCGTTCCTGCGAATAGCCTTGAAAGACGAGGAAGGCCTCCTGGGGATTGACAGGATTATACGAGCACGTTGTTGTTGTACCAACAGCATACTGGTTCACAATAGCTTGTGCCTCATCCTCCTCGTGAAAGGAAACATGGTCAGGCCCATCATAGCCCGAACTAGCTATTTCAGAAGTTCCAGGTATCGAGACGGTATAGTGCAGGTAGGGAGCATAGGTCGTATAATCCAGGCCATTTTTAACAAAGTGCAGCTCGCTCTTTGTATATCCATCTGTGATGGTACAGGTCCCCTGAACAAAGCGGCTATAATAATTAGCTCGATAAAAGCCACCGCAGGATGGGATGAGTACTGCAATGAGTAAAACCAGCATTTCGGCCAGCTTCAGCAAATGCCTGGTGCGAGGCTGCACGGGCCAGCCTGTGTAAACCTCTTCCGAACTATCCGTTTGATGAGAATACATGCGCTTTACACCTTTCCAGCCCGCCCTTATCCTGGTCGCGCTGGATCAATCGATTATTTTTGTAACCACTACAATATTAAACGAAAGGTGTTGTATTGTATCCAAAAACGAGCTAAGAGGTGATGTGTTGGTGGATGCTCATATGTATAACAGGTGGGGCTGGTGGCTCGGATGGTCGTGATGGTGCAATAGCCACTCTTACCTGGGCAACTGCTTGTTGTGCTTCTTTGCCTGTCTAGTTTACCAGGTACTGGATAGGAAAAGGATCTTTGATGAAGTGCTCATCAAAGATCCTCAATGCGAGGTGCTCTAGCTGGTTGTTACAACAAGTTGAGGCTGGTTTGAGCTATTCTCTCGAGAGAGGAAGCCGCTCCAGGCTCCAACGGAGGTCTGGAAGGCAAGAGTGACCTTTCCACCAGAGAGCCTGCTTTTGACAAAGTTGGTCACATCAAACTCGACATAGCCAATTGCATTTGAAGGGACAGTGCTGATCGAGCTCCCGATAGCTGGCAAGGTACTGGCATCGGACTCCGACCAGGAATCACTATTGACCTGAAACGTCGTGATGTTCAGATTTCCCTGACCAACGTCAGAGCGATAAATCCGGAATTTAGCAGCCGACACTGAGCCAGACAGTGAAGACAGATCAAACTTGACATATGCCGTATTCCATTGGCTGGCATTGAGATGGAGATCAGAACCAGAAGCGGACGACCAGCTATCTCGATCGGCAATAGCAGAAAGAGAGGCCGTGTTACTGGTACTTGCAGTAGTTATGACCAGTTGAGGCTTGTTCGCGCTATTCTCGCGCGAGGTAAAGACGCTCCAGGCTCCAACTGAGGTCTGAAAGGCCAGGCTTACCTGCCCATTAGAGAATCTATTTTTGACAAAGCTGGTGACATCGAATTCAACATAGCCAACGGCATTTGAGGGAACAGTGCTGATCGAGCTCCCGATAGCTGGCAAGGTACTGGCATCGGACTCCGACCAGGAATCACTATTGACCTGATATGCTGTAATGTTGAGATTCCCTTGATTGACGTCTGTGCGATAGACGCGTAGTTTGGCGGACGAGATGGACCCAGTAATGGAAGAGAGGTCAAACTTCATGTAGGGAGTGGTCCACTGACTGGCATCGAGGTAGGCAGACGAACCAGAATTGGCGGACCAGCTATCACGGTCGGCACTGGGATTAAGCGTTGTCGTAGTCCCTGTACCCCCATTTCCCCCATTCCCGCCATTCCCGCCAGTGCCAGAGGCATTGGAATCGCCATACACAAAACCATTGCCTGTAAAGCCCACATAGACGCGGCCAGCGATATTCATATCGCCACTGACGGCATTCACATGGTCATAGATCCCCAATGGGTATTGTGAAGCGAGATCCCAATTAACTCCTTGATCGGTCGAGCGCCAGATGCCATACTGATTGTTGACTTCGCCATACATATAAACTGTGGGATAGGAAGAGCCATTGATGGTCTGCCCAAAGCCAAAGGCCGAGGCATATTGGACTGCGCTTAGTTTCGTCCAGTCGCTACCACCATTGGTCGTATAGGCAAGTCCGCCCTGTGCTGTACTGACCCAGACATGGCCTGCGTAACCAGGAACGGCATGGACCTGTCCATACACATGTGAATCGTTCCCGGAACTGCTCGGAACATTGCTGCCCCCCATCTGGCTCCAGGTCTGCCCCCCATCGGTTGAGCGATAGAACAAGCCATTGTTAGAGGTGCTGTAGAGGTAGAACGTTCCTCCTGATACCTTATCACCATCCAGGGCTCGTTTGGCTGGCCACCAGATCTGTTGATGGAGATTCCCTGCGTTATCTAAGCCAGAAGCACCTTGAGTCCAGGATGCGCCTTGATCATTGGTATAGTATGGTTTCTTATTATTTGTGGGTAGCCAGACGATATTGTTAGTATCAGTGGCTGAGACCGCAATATTGCCGCCGTAGAGATCGCTATAGTTGTGGCTCCCACTAAATTGCGTCCAGTTCTGTCCACCATCGTTTGAGTAACCACTCTGATCTGGATTAATGCCACGGGTATCGGTCGACTCGGCCACAATAAAGTTAGGATGTCCACCACTATAATCCAGACTCATACCTGCCGAAAACTTATTGGTGAGGATCGTCTGAGTAGGATAGGCATCGACATTGTTGTGGTAGAAACCATTGCGGTCCTCAACACCTGTGACTGGTTTCCCACCCGCAGGCGCAATAACGTTGGTTGCGACAAACTCTTCAATGCCGTCGCTGACAAAGTTCCAGTTAATAGTTGCATCGCTCAGGTTTGTGGCGTTCCAGACGCCCGTCCCTTCGGGGAACCAGAGCTTATTCTGGTTTTGGGGATCGAACGAGATCTGACCACTGCTCATATAGTTGGTTTCATCTGTATTCGTAATCCAGGGGATATCCGCAGAGGAGATAGAGATGTTAAGGCTATCCCAGTGTGATCCACCATCCGTTGAACGCCAGATGTTGCCATTGCCAACCCCGCCTGGAGTTACAAAGAGCCGCTGAGAATTAAAGGGATCGGTCGCGACATAGAGCGCTCCTCCATTAGGCGTGACATTAGCCCAGCTATTTGAGCCGGGATTATACTTCTGAAGGGTATTGTTACCGCCAGCGATGACCGTATAGAAGGTATTATCGCTGGCAACACTCCCACTATAGGGTGTACCACCAGTTGAAAGGATATTGCTCCAACTCTGACCACCATCACTGGAGGAATAGATGCCACTGCCAGTGACACCAGCATAGATGCGGCTGGTCTTGCCATTCGTCGTGCCACTATTTGGATCAAAGGCCACAAATTTTACACCAATTGGATCGCCACTATTGCTACCAGTGGGAACCTGACTGGTTGAGACCTGACTCCAGTTGCTTCCTCCGTTGGTGCTCACCCAGAGTCCATCTCTGCGTGAACCGAAGTAGACAATATTATCGTTGTTAGGATCGACTTCCAGCCGCTCGGTGCCAGTACGGTCATTCTCATTGCCAGAGATGAACCAGCGCTGTCCGCTGAGATCACTCCAGGTTGCTCCCTGGTTGGTGCTCTTGAGAATGCGTCCAGTCTCAGCGGTGCTTCCACTGTAGTCCGAACCAACGGCAATGTAGACAACCTGATCATTGGTCTTGCTAACTGCAATACTTTCTACATTGTAATCGCTCGGGCTGGGATCAGGAACATTATTGGCGATCAGGAGTTGGGTCCATTGTTGGGTTGAAGCGTTCCAACGATAGGCACCACCGACATCAGCTCGAGCATAGATCAGATTGGCGGTTGTAGGATGCTCGACCAGACCTGTAATAAAGCCACCACCACCGGTCTTGAGCTGTTTCCATGTATAAGTACTTGATAGATCATCTGCCTTTGCCTTTTGTGCCGGGCTAACAAAGGCTAGAGTACCTAAGACAAGAAGGCTAATAATGCTAAGCGAAAACGCACCATAGCGTTTCCAGGGCATACAACCAGCATGCATTGTGAACTCCTTTTCTAGATAAACATCATTGTTGCTAAATCACTCTTGTGCTTATTCTGTTAGGATGAAAAGTCTGGTACCACTCTATAACTTCACTGTTAACGTGCGTGGGCATTAACCTCCTTGTATGTTCATAATGTTGTCCTGCTAACAGGTAAAAGGGTCTCCCACTGCTTACAACGGTCAGATGAAGACAGAAAAGCTAGAGACTGTTGGTGTAGTATAGGAGAGGAGAAGCCTTGACTGACCTTTTCTATACAACACTGTATGGTCGGCTAG
The DNA here is from genome assembly GCF_003967535.1 of Tengunoibacter tsumagoiensis. Classification (GTDB taxonomy): domain Bacteria; phylum Chloroflexota; class Ktedonobacteria; order Ktedonobacterales; family Ktedonobacteraceae; genus Tengunoibacter; species Tengunoibacter tsumagoiensis. The sequence goes on from NZ_BIFR01000001.1 coordinate 1,358,964, forward strand.
AGGAGTATCTTCTGGGATATCCCAATGAAAGTATAGAATCATTGGATTGCTTTTGTCAATCACACCTGTTCTACCTATGCCAAATGGTGTGAAAAAGTTTTCGCTGCCTTGTATAAACGAGATATTTTGATTGGGGAGCTAAAAACGACCAGGATATAGTGGAGGTTCAGAATATTTTTACTTGCATAGTTCCCAATGTGCTCCAATTAAGATCTGGCTGGCTCCGGATTTCGTTTCACATGCGCTATAATAGAGCGAGAGGATAGTGGAAATGGTCGATTTGACAAAATAGAAAAGCCTTTTTATACTTGATGAATCCATTGTGTTCCTAAATGACTGGGATATCCCAGATAGTATTTTTCAGAACAGAAGGACTGATGTGATAGATAGAAATCAAAAACCCCCTTCGACAAAGATTGAAGAGTTGCGGAGAAGTCTCCGCCAGATGGCACAGGAGTTGGGGCCGGAGGCACGTTTACCCCCTGTACGTGAGATGTGTGAGCTTTTTTCCACTTCGCGTGTGACATTGCGTGAGGCATTAGCGCTCCTCTTCACTGAACAGATTCTATATAGTAAGGCGCGTGAAGGTATCTTCGTCTCACCACGCATTCGTCATAAATCAATTGCGGTTTTATTCGATGCCTCTATTTTTACAATGCGAGGTCTTTCGCCTTTCTGGAGTAGTTTGTGGGTTTTATTTACACAAGAGGCATTGCGTCGTCAGCAATTTAAGGAAGAGACCTGTAGTTTTCATCATATCATGCCTACGGCTGACTTTTTTCATTCTTTGCCTGAGCCAATCATTCAAATGTTTTTAGAGCAGCGTGTGCATGGAGTTCTTGCTGTTGGTCTGGGAACCCCATCGAGTGAGTGGTTATTGAAGCAAGCCCTGCCGTGTATCTCCTTTGCCGCAGGCGGACATTGGATTGTAAAGTTGGACATGGCCGCGTTGACAAGGCAGGCCACACAAGCTCTCGTAGAGCAAGGTTGTCGTCGTATCGGCATCTGGCAACAAAATCTCCAGCGAATAATTTATGAAGATATTACTACCTATGAGACATTTCAAGGAATGAAAGAGGTATTAGAAGAGAAAAATATGCATCTTTATCCGCAATTTGCACGTATTCTCCAGCTTCCTCTTGCAACCAATAATCCTCATAAAGCGATGACCTTTCAGGAGCAGGGATACCAGCTTGCTAAGGACGTTTTTAGTCGTCCTCCAGAAGAGCGACCGGATGGCTTGATCATTTGTGATGAAATGTTGACGGATGGGGCGCTTGTTGCAATGCAGCAGATGGGGATTGAGCCAGAGAGAGATATAAAGATTGCGACCCATGCTAATATGTACTCTCCTATTCTATTTGGGCATACGGCCAGGATGCTGGTCTTTGAGTTTGACCCATTAGAGTTGGTACAGACAATGTTCTCGCTCTTAGATATGTTGATGAGTGGACAGAAGCCAACAACACGCGTGATAAATCTCCTGCCACGCTACGCACAATAATACGTTGAGCCCAGAGAAGAGCCGCAGCAATCTATACATATATAAACGCTGCGGCTCTTCTCTGGGCTCTCCAGTGCTCGTTGGAGCTAACTATTGTATGGTAGGTGGAACTGGTGGCTCGGATGGTGGTGGTGGTGCAATAGCCACGCCTACCTGAGCAACCGCCTGTTGTGACTCGGCCAGAGGAGCACCAGTCGATTCCATGATAGCATGGAGCTGGCGGATATCGATCGTCTCATGACGACGGAGTTCTTGCGCAATACGATCTAGCGTTGGGCGATAGGTCGTGAGCAGATTGACTGCATTATCATAGCAAGAGCGGACGATGCGATCTACCTCTTCATCAATGAGCTGAGCAGTCTCTTCACTATAATCGGTTGGAGTTCCTGTATCACCGCCGCCAGCAAAAGGATTTTCACGATTGCTGAAGGAGATTGTGCCCAGGCGCTCGCTCATGCCCCAGCGCATCACCATCTGACGTGCGATCTGAGTGACGCGTTGGAGATCGTTCTCTGCCCCCGTCGTGATCTGATTAAAGACCACTTTTTCTGCCGCGCGACCACCAAGCGCTGTAACCAGACGGGTCAACAGATACTCTTTCGAGTAGTTATAGCGATCATCGATGGGCGTGTACATAGTGACGCCCAGTGCCTGTCCACGAGGAACGATCGTCACCTTAGTGACGGGATCACTATCCTCCAGGAGCAGACCTGTGAGTGCATGGCCGCCTTCATGATAAGCAGTTACATCAAGATCTTCATCGCTCAAGACCAGAGGCCGCTCAGCACCGAGAATAATCTTATCCAGGGCCTCTTCAAAGCAGCGCTGATTAACTGCATCTAGATTGCGTCGTGCCGCCAGAAGGGCTGCTTCATTGACTAGATTAGCAAGATCTGCGCCAACCATACCAGTGGTTGCACGAGCAACAGCGGTCATATTGACATCGGGATCAAGAGGGACTTTGGCTGAATGGATCTTCAGAATCGCCAGGCGACCATTCCAGTCAGGGCGATCAACAGTCACACGACGGTCGAAGCGGCCTGGTCGTAAGAGAGCCTGATCTAATCCATCTGGACGGTTTGTCGCAGCGATCACAACCACTGCCTGACGAGCATCGAAGCCATCCATCTCAACCAGCAACTGATTGAGGGTCTGCTCTCGCTCATCATTCGTATTGATACTTGAGCCACGCTGGCGGCCTACAGCATCAATCTCATCGATAAAGATGATGCTAGGGGAAGCCTTTTTTGCCTGTTCGAAGAGGTCACGCACACGGCTCGCGCCGACGCCCACCAGAACTTCAACAAACTCTGAACCAGACATTGAGAAGAACGGGACTCCTGCCTCACCAGCAACCGCGCGTGCCAGCAGCGTCTTACCAGTTCCTGGAGGGCCCACCAGCAGCACACCGCGAGGGATTTTGCCGCCCAGGCGCTGGAACTTCTGTGGAGTCTTCAGGAATTCAACAACCTCCTGAAGCTCGTATTTGGACTCATCCACACCGGCAACATCGGCAAAAGTTGTGCTTGGGCGATCCTCAAGAATCAGCTTGGCACGACTTTTACCAAAGCTAAAGATGCCCTGTTGTCCCTGGGTTGCCCGACGGCTAAAGAAGATAAAGAGACCAACCAGAAGGAGGATGGGCACAATGTTGATGAGGAGCGTCCACCAGATGGTGTTATCTGGCGGTGTCTGATAATTGACCTTGGCGCCACCACTCACCAATGCAGAGGCTAATTTATCATCCCCAGCCGGTAGTTGGTAGGTATGGAATTGTTTTTTTCCATCGATCGGGTTCACCAACTGGCCTTCAATATCAGTGGTCCCAATGATTGTTGCAGACTGAATGTTTTTGGCGTTGATCTGATCGTAGAGCTGGTTATAGTAAAGCTCTTTCTTTGGTGACGCTGTGTTATTGGTGATGCTCGAATTGACGTATTGATAGATGTAGACGACGACCATAATCCCAACGATCAGTAGTAAGATCTTATTGAGATTATTCGATGGCCGTTGTTGAGGCGCTTGCCCATTGGGCCGACCTGTAGGTCCTGGGCGCGTTGGCTGCCTATCGTTGTTATTTTGTAGCCAGTACTGATTACCCGGCTGTCTGTCCATTGTTAACTACCTGCTTTCTCGGCCTCCAACATGCATCAGCAGTCAAACACGAATGCAAAGGGGAGTACATGGGCCATCTTATGGTAACATCCCATATTATATATCACAGATGGCTGAAATGCACCACACAGGTATAGCTTTTGCCCTTTTTTTGCAGGGGGAATGAGACGCACTTCATCACTCTCTGCTGGCGGGCTCTAGCCGTGTGAATTGCCGCTGCATGTTGTTTTCCGATCATGTGATGGTCCTGGATCTGGATTCAATTTCAATGAATGTGGAACCGCTTTGTTCACTATACGTTAAATGGTAGGGTTGGGTTTCTTTCTCAGACAAATATCCAGGCCCCTCACAGCTCATAGTTGTCAAGAATGTCTTTGTAAGAATGTACTTATAGTGTAGCGCCGGTTGTTCCCATAAGTTGAGCGCGATAATGATGGGCAAAATCTTTGACTGTCAGGGGAGGTCGGCCCAGGAGTTCTGCGACAGTTGGCGTGATGCCAGCGGCCAGACCCAACATGGCGGTTAAGTAGATGCCTGACATGACAAGAATAAAGGGCAATGGTGTCCCTTTCTTTCGCTCATGGAGAAAGAACTGGATGGTTGAGGGATGGGCATAGGCTATGGGGTAGCCAAGCTCTTCGGTAAAGATTCTGGCAACTTGATAGTAATCGAGGGCCTCGCTACCGGTCAGTGTATAGGCTTTATTCTGATGACGATCATCCATAAGGCTGATGGCACCAACGGCTCCAATATCGCGGACATCAATGAAGCTTGTCTTGCCTTTGCCAGCAGGTACGTAAATGCAATGTTCTTGATAGAGCTCTTTTGCATGTTGAGTAAAAAGATTTTGCATAAAGAAACTGGGACGCAGCATTGTATAAGGGATGCCCGAGGCGATGATATATTCTTCAATTTTGGCATGTGGAACGACTTTATTCTTCTCGACTCCCATCAATGATAGAAAGACAATATGTTGAATGCCAGCCTCTTTGGCTGCCTCGAGCAATGGCAGGAAAACCTTTTTTGCATCGGCTATCTGCGGTGGACGAATCAGAAAGAGTTTGGTGATGCCTGTAAAGGCTGGAAGAAAGGTTTCCGGTTTTTCAAAATCGAAGTAGACCTTGTGTGCTCCTGCGTCGGCAGGCCGATGAGTTGTGACACGAAATGCGACATTGTGTTCTTGTAAATAAGCAGCAACTTCGCGTCCAACATTGCCGCTTGCTCCAGTAAGTAGTATTGATGACATATTATGTACCTCTTGAGAGTGAAAACTACAAATTCAGTGTATGCTAGTTTTATAGTAGCATGATTTACTTGCAAAGTCCTGGCAATCGCCATCACTGTGATAGTATTGTGATCTTCTCTTATCTTCATCTCTCCGTCAGTCTTCTTCAAGAAGCAAACACCATCACTGCTTGCTGGAGCCTCGTCTAATCTGTTCCATACCCTCTATCCAGCCAACGAGGTGCAGACCCAAAGAGGGTTTGAGCGATCTCATGATTCTTTTCCCTACCGAGGAGCGCAGGCCGGGGCGTGCAAACAGATAAAAGTGATACATGAAGGATTGTCTGCCCAATTGGAGCCAGGCAGTGATCCAGCCCAGAATCTCAGCAAATGAGAGCGTCTGAAGGGCCAGCGTATAGATTTTGCGGTAATAGCCAGGAGTTGCCAGGACAATCCGACTATAATTCAACCAGCCAACACGATCTTTAAAGAACGCATTGGTGATAGGCTCTCCAAGATCGTTCAAGACGCGACAAAAAACATTGAGTGTCTCGTTTACCTGCCAGGCTGGTTCTTGTGAGGCTGGTTTCGCGATCATGAATTTGCTGAAAGCGCGAGCAACAGCAGGAACGGCCTCGGAGGCGCGAATACGATTAAGCTCCTGAGCGCTGAGGCAGTTGCTCTGAAGGGCAATCTGAAGCAGCGTCGTAATGCGCCGAAGGTTGCGCACATATGAGCCAAAGCCGCAGAAGGTAAGCGGAGATTGGAAGGCCGCAGCATCTCCCAGTGAGAGAACGCGATCATACGCCAGCACCTTTTGTTCAGGCTCCCAGGGAAGCTTTATGTTGTAGCCCGCAGGAATGAAGCCATAGACTGGTTTAAGAACCTCAACGTCGCTGGTATCTTTATATGTTGGGAGCAGGGCAAAGAAATCATCAAAAAGCTCAAGAAGATCTACACGTTGACCTGCTTCAGCATAATAAAAGAGATAGATTGCGACCTGATCTTCACGCCCTGGAAAGGCCTCCCAGATTAATTGGCGACCTTTATTGGCATCCTCAGTGGAGACCAGCACCTCACCCAGCGTTGGATCAATCTCTAATGATCCAGTTCCTTGACGATAACCGCGGGCAACTGTTCCAACCGTTGGGCAGACAAGAGAAAATGGGCGTCCACAATTAAGCTGGCAGGCAATGGGGGAAGTCGCGCCCATCCCATCGATGAGGAGGCGAGCTTGATAGCTTTGAACTTCGCCACCATTGTCCTGAACATCAACCGTTACCCTCATTCTGGGTTCCACGGCACAGCGCATAAACGTTGTTTGATGCAGGATCAGATTAGGCTGTCCATTCTCTGGAGCATGAGACTGGATTTTTTGGAGGCAGAGTGCAGTAAGCTTCTCTGCATCGACGGCGATATTCAGTACATCGGTAAGATAGAGTTCAGCAGCAGGAACGCGAATATTTTGAGGAGCAAAGCGCACTAATCCAGAACTATATTCGCGCTGAATAATGCTTTCCAACTCTTGTTCTGTTAACAGTCCAACATCGAGCAATTCTTGTAGCTCTTCGCGTGAGATATTCCACTCTCGATGAACGGCTCCAACGGTAAAGCGATCAAAGACCAGCACGCGGAGACCATAACGAAGCGTCATTACAGCAGCATTGAGGAGATTAAGGCCTCCACCAGCATAAATAATATCAAAGGTTCTGGAGGTATCCACAGCCGGTCGCTCCTCATTGACAACCACCTCTGCATACTGGCGCTGTGCCCCTGGCATATTCTGCCAACTGCGGTTGAGATCTTGCAAACGTTGAAGATGAAGCTCACCTTGAGGAATGAGGTCAAAGGCATGGGCCAGGTGAGGATACTGTTCGGCAACCTGCTCAATATCTGTCTGCATATGCGATAAATCTTTCAATTCTTTGACAAATAGTATCATGATTGAGATACAGATATGGTTATCAGCGAGATTTTTCGCCAATAGTGAGATAGACCTCCCAGCGCCGGCTGCGCACCCGTTCCGAGCGGCGGACCAGACCATTCTGCTCTATTGGTATGAGGCGTCCAAACCATGCAGCGGGTAACTCTTCCACGATAATTCCTTCTTTCTCTTCCTGCCTGCTGGTTAAGATCTGTTCTTCTGCGGCGGGCCCCTGACGGCTGCGTTGAACCTCTTCACGGAGAGATTGTTCTTTGCGAGGACCATAAAGTGCGCGTGAGCCATAAACAACAAGCTGAATCAGGACCAGAAAAGGTTGGAGATAGCCAACAGGTAAAAGATTTGCACCCTCAATAATAATTACGCGCCCACCGGGCCGAAGCACTCGTTCGATCTCAGCAATTGTTGCTGGATCATAGATGTATTCAGAGGGAAATGTGCTGACAACGGTATCGAATGTTTGGTCGGAGAAAGGAAGCTGCTGGGCTGACCCCTGAATAATGCATTCGGGTCCGATCAGATGGCGTTTTTTTAGCGTTAAACGGGCTGCCTCAACCATCTGTGGCGAGCGTTCTACGGCCTGACAATGATAGCCCGCTGCAAGCATATCGGCCAGCAGATCGCCCAGACCACATCCCAACTCCAGAATATCCTGTCCAGCGAGTCGGCTGAGCACTAATCGTTGCCAGACGCGCCATTGTCCGGCGAAAGGGACAGTGCTGGCAAAGCGATAGAGGTAACGATTTCTGTAGAGTGTCTCAAATAAGAGCTTGCGAAGATGGGGAGTCATCATATCTCTACCTTTGGAAAGAGCTCAAGCAGCTCGCTCAAATGCTCAATAATCACATCAGGCTGAAGTGGATGAGGATGGGGCAGGCCATATTTGTGCTCTTCCACCTGTTTGTTGCTTGCAAGTAGTTGTTCAGGTGGAATGGCTTGTTGACCAGAGTCAGCGCGTAGCTCTGCATAAAGTCTGGGAGATGGCTTCCAGACACTATAGATATTCAGGCGTTGTGCACCAGCAATATCGGCTCTTAGCGAATCTCCAATCATGACAGCCTCTTCGGGGGCGACCTCAAGCGCTTGTAGGGCATACTCAAAGATCCCAGGATGTGGTTTGCGTAGACAGAGATCGGCGGAGATAGCCATCTTCTCTGGCGCAAAATAGGTGAGGAGCCCCATCTGTTTCATTCCATCGATAAAGGGTTGCCCTCCCCAGTGGCGATTTGTCACGATTCCAAGGAGAAAGTTGCGCTCCTGTAGAACTGTAAGCGTAGAGTGAACATCCTCAAAGAGGACACGAGAGGCAGCGATAGGAATGCGAAAAGCCTCAAACAGCTCCTCTGCCAGCGGGCGGGGCTGTTCAGGAAGGCCCAGTTCTTGTAAGGCGAGATTTGTGCCATAGGCAAGATCAGGCTCACGTTCCTGAGCAGTCTGTGCCAGAATACGAACATGTTTCAAAATCATCGTGCGTAGATGAAGACTTAGCTTGACCTGATCCACTTGCTCAAGCTGTGCAGGCGGAACCCGTTCGCGCAACAGAGCCAGGGCGCGCTGGTGGGCTATCTGCTCTAAGGGTAACAGCATCTCCTGCGTTGTCGAGCTCCAGAGCGTTTCGCCGCAGTCGAACAGGAGACAACGAAGCTTGCGGCCCGTAGGGGCCCGGAGAATATGTGCTGGCAAAGGAATTTTCTCCTTTTACTGATCTCGTACTCTCGTAAGAGAGAGACAAAGAGACCAGGGAGAGGGCCGCGTTCATCTTTCTTCACAAAGAATGAACACGACCTTCTCCCTGGTGTAACAAGAAAATCTGACAGCCAGACCTGAACGGCTGAACGACGTAGAACGAGCAAGGCTGGCTGTAGCGCGCGAGATACTCCCTGTCATCCAGGCGACATGCCCGTAGTTATTTCTCATCGCCTGAGGTCAAGACCTCATCGACCAGACCATACTCAACGGCCTGTTGGGCGGTCAAGTAGTAATTGCGGTCCGAATCCTGGAGGATGCGCTCAGTCGTCTGACCGGTATGTTTCGAGAGAATCTCATAGAGGCTACGGCGCAAGCGCAGAATCTCACGAGCGGTAATCTCGATATCGGCGGCCTGGCCCTCAGCGCCACCCAGAGGCTGGTGAATCAGAACAGTCGCATTGGGAAGTGCATAGCGTTTGCCAGCCTGACCAGCGGCCAGAATGACAGCCCCCATACTCATCGCCATACCCATACAAACGGTTGAAACATCTGGACGGAGATACTGCATTGTGTCGTAGATAGCCAGACCAGAGTAGATAACACCGCCGGGGCTATTAATGTACATGCTGATATCTTTGGTTGCGTCTTCACTTTGCAGATAAAGCAACTGACCAACAACACTATTCGCAACCATATCATCAATGGGAGTCCCAATGAAAATGATGCGATCTTTTAACAGGCGCGAGAAGAGGTCCCAACCGACGGTACCGCGAGGTGTGGTCTCGACGACATTCGGAATAATTCCGCGTGGCTCCAGAAACTCGCGGGATTCCTTAATCCATTTTGGATCGCGCGGATTGTAAATGCTCATGTTTGCTCCTTCTTATCTATCGTGATCTACTCCTAATCCTTGTCTAAGGAGATAAACCGTCAGCAAAAAATGAATGTGCAGAAGAAACCCACAAATGGGGGACGTTTATAGACATGATAGCACTTGGAAGATGCGAGTGCAAGAAAGCGCCAGTTATTGCGTTGTTGAAGATGAGACCGATCATTTCAGATGCGCTGATACCCATCTGGAATGATCGGTTTTCATGTATTGTTTTGTAACGGATATAGTAGATAGTTGTGCGCCTGTGGCCTGAGATTACCGGCGGCGCGGCTGCCTTGGGCGAAAATCATGAGCCTGATTCATTGCAATGCTTACAACCAGGCTGGTATCGCTTAAGCGGGAGCGAATCCGTTCGTCCACTCCTTGTATACCGCGTGGATTAGCAGTAATGACAGTTGGCATACTCATATTATAGCGATAGTTGAGGAGCTGGAAGAGCTTCTCGTTGGCCCAGGGAGAGCTCTGTTGTGCGCCGAGATCATCAAGCACCAGAAGCTCGGCCTCACGCATCTTAGCGAAGAGCTGATCATAGACCTCATTGGCAGTGGGAGCAAAAGCGGCTCGTAAGTGATCCAGGAGATCGGGGACGGCTTCAAAGAGCACGACGGCCCCATCGTCCAGGCTTTGATTAGCGATTGCAGCTGCAAGATGCGTCTTGCCACAGCCATTGGGTCCGACCAGCATGAGCCAGCCATCGGGATTTTCTGCAAAATCGATGGCTGCATGAAATGCTTCCCGCACCCCTGGGATAGAGGCATTGAACGTCTCAAAGCTCTGATGATGGAAGGCATCCAGATTCGACATATCGCGCAACTGTTGGCGGCGCTTCTCTTTGCGCTCCGTCTCTTTACAGACGCAAGGGATGGGTTTGCCAAAGTTGGGATGACCATATGCAACATTGACGCGCAGATAGCCAGCTCCCCGACATTGGGGGCAGCCCGGGCGTGCGGCTGGAGCGGCCAGCGGAGGCTCCAGCACAGGCTGATCCATATGGCGCTCGCGAGCTGCCTCAGTCAGGGCTCGTGGATTCAGCGGTTGGGTTACGCGCTGGGAATAGCGCTGGAGATCCGGCGTTTGTGGTTGCACTGGTGGGAGTAGCGATGGTGGTGTCATATGAGGTGAAGTCGTCGTCACCCGATAGGCACTCAGATCGCGCGGATTATGAGTGGGACGGATCATTGGACGTTCCACTTCAGCAGGAACTTGATAAGATGAACGAGCCTCGGCAACGACATTCATATCCAAACGAACCTCGGCACGCTTATAGACAATCACATCTTTATCTTCTTGCTCCCAGTCGCCATAGCCCATGCCAATATTGTCATCCTCCTCCTCATCCCATTCTTCAATCGCATCAGCATGAGGCGCATGAGAGGCCCTGTTGGCACTCGAAATTGCAATAGTATAATCGTCGGCAGAAGTATGAGTGGAATTATTCGTTGTATAGTATGAAGTATTCGCATAATTTGTCTGATAATCAGGCGTAGGATAATCATTCTGACGCTCAGGAGCTGTGCGAGGTTGAAGTGGTACTATAGCATCCTGTGGTAAACGTGAATGCTGGTAGGGATCGGCAGAAGGCGAGCGATAGGCCTGCTGGTGACGTGGGTAGGTAGGGTGATTGGCTCCACTCTCAGTAGTGCGAGCGGTTGGTCTATACGTTGTGTGATTGGCTCCACTCTCAGTAGTGCGAGCGGTTGGTCTATACGTTGTGTGATTGGCTCCACTCTCAGTAGTGCGAGCGGTTGGGCCATAGGTTGGACGTGGATCTGTCTGGCGTCCAGGCTGATTCTGTGCAGGAGAGAGAGGCTGAGTTGGATATTTGCGCATAGGGGTATAGCCGGGCTGATCCAGATGTGCTCGCTGCTCATTCAGCATTCTGCGGGTAATAGGTTGTTGGGATTGAGGAGCCCGTGGACCCAGATTCGACGTGCTCTGGGATGGTCGCTGCTCAGGTGGGCGACGTTGGGGCTGCCTCCCCATAATATCATTCAGGCGTTCCATGATTGCCGACCTTCCGTTTCCCAGCGCCGTAAAATAGCGCTAATATAACTCCATTTGCGTTTATTCTGCTGGATGGCCTCTCGAAAGGCCGCCTCAATCCAATCCGCTGGATAATGATCAGCGGCATCGCGAAGATCATCTGCAATAAGTGGTGATAATAAACCGATATTCTGTTCGTATAGCACAAAGATATTGGGTCGTTCTCGTTCAACCTGGACAGTTGGTGCAGGCTCATAAGGTATAGATTTAGCATACACCCCTGCTACAACGGCCTGCTCGCTCTCTACAGCTACTGTTGCGGGCTCGGGTGTCAGTAAGCGAACTGGAATCATCTCTCCGCCTTCTAGTTCTGTAACGACTTTGCGACTGCGAGCGGTATTAAAGAAGTACCAATAGACCACTGAAGGATCGCTATCTGGTTCTTGAAAATGTTTGAGATGGATGCGAAGGAGCGTCCCCCGCACCACGGCCTGTTCCAATCCCTGGCGCAAGCGTTCAGCAATTGGGCTAGGATCGCCGCGACGTTTGAGGCTTCGCAAGAGAATCTGGTCACTGATCAGCTCTCGATCACTGATGCAGCGGGGGTTCCCCTGTTTATTCGCCAGGGCCCAGAAGATATGAAGAGTGACTTTTAGTTCGGCATAATCTTCAATATCAGGTAAAACTTGCGTAAAAAAGACCTCAGGAATCGGGACAAATGGATTTTTGCCGGTTGGAAATCCGGTAAAGGCTGTCATACAGGTACACCTCTATTCTTCTTCTGCAGGTGGCGAGACCTCCAGATCGCAGAAGCGTGTCTGACTGGCCTGGAAAAAGAGACTGACCTCGCCAACGGGACCATTGCGGTGCTTAGCAACAATGATATCGGCGATACCTTTGCGCTCAGTATCGGGATTATAGACTTCGTCGCGATAAATAAACATGACGATATCGGCATCCTGCTCGATAGAACCGCTTTCACGAAGATCTGAGAGCTGTGGAACTTTAGATGTACGGCTCTCTACAGCGCGAGAAAGCTGTGCCAGAGCAATGACCGGGACATTGAGCTCACGGGCCAGCCCTTTCAGGTTACGGCTGATCTCTGAGATCTCCTGGACGCGGTTCTCATTGCGTTTGCCGCCGGCTGACGACTGCATAAGCTGAAGGTAGTCAACGATAATAAGATCGACTCCGTGTTCGGTTTGCAGACGACGGGCTTTACTGCGCATCTCCATCGTTGAGATGCCAGCCGTATCATCGATCCAGATATTGGCTTCGGAGAGCGTGCCCATAGCATAGACAATACGTTCCCACTCCTCATCCTCAATCCAGCCTGTACGGAGCCGCTGCTGATCTATCCCTGCATCCATAGAGAGTAAACGTTGAACCAGCTGCTCTTTACTCATTTCCAGACTAAAGACCGCGATTGACTGTTTATGCTTGATAGCTGAATTATGGGCCAGGCTCAGAGCAAACGACGTTTTACCAACGGCGGGTCTGGCGGCCAGAATAATAAGATCGGAGCGCTGGAGGCCACCTGTCATGCGATCGAGATCAGTGAAGCCGGTTGGAACGCCAACGATGGCCCCGCGTTTCTCATGAAGCTGGTCCAGCTTGGCCATATAGTCACCCAGAAGCTCACCAAGGTTCGAGAAATCGGCTCGAGCATGGCGCTGCGTGATATTGAAGATGAGCTTCTCTGCCTTATCCAGAGCCACCTCAGCATCCCCCTCTTCATAGGCCACTGCTGCAATCTGACCGGCTGCGTGAATCAAACGGCGTAGAATCGCTGTCCGTTCAACGATACGCCCATAATATTCCACGTTGCCACTGGTCGGTACCTGATTGATCAGAGACGTGATATAGCTAGCGCCCCCCACCTCTTCCAGCTTGTTTTTCTGCTCTAATTCATCGCAGATCGTAATAAAGTCAGCAGGCTCATGCTGTTCATAGAGCAAGAGGATCGTTTCATAGATACTGCGATGGGCATCACGATAGAAGTCCTCGGGCACCAAAAAGTCAGCCACCTGCATAATTGCTTCTGGATCAATAATGATGCTACCCAACACCCCACATTCGGCCTCTATATTTTGCGGTAATAGTTTTTCCACGTCTTCTACTCCAGCACCTACACGCTTGGTAGCTGTGTGCCTCGTGCCTCATGCCTCTAAAAGGCCTTGCTAGTCTTCCTGGTTTCCGAGCGCAATCAAGAAAAAATGACTTCTGGTCAAGCAAAAAAAGAGAGCATCACAAATCAGTAAAGAGCTTGTCAAAGGCAGCCGGTAGAAGAAAATAAGAAAGCAAGGGAGAACAGAGCGAACTGTTCCACCGGCTCTGGATTTGTATGCTAACAAGAAGCATTATAGCATAAACTTGCACATACGTTCGATAATCTAGCCCTTCGCAAGCCTGCATAGAAGCATCGTGAACTACTTTTTTTCTGCGCCAATACTCCTGATGATATCCTACTCAGTCCCAAAAATGCGCAACAGGTTCCTGTAAAATAGAAATTGGAGGCACCTGTCTGGGCCAGATGGTCAGGGCATGCGTCTCTTGGGATGATTAAAGATGGTCTGGTACGATCTCGTGTTTACAAAGTGTACACGAAGAGGGGGCTCGAACGCAAATCCTTTTCGCCGCTTGCTTTGTGGATAGAGAGAGCTATCAGGGGGGGAGAAGGGAGGAAAAAAGCGACTTATCCCCAAATATGGGAGACTTATCCACCGTATATGCTGAGTTATCCCCATTTATCCACAAAGTTATCCCCAGACTTATCCACTGTACTTAAATGTATCAAGCCAAAAATTGCTCATAATCAGGAAAAGAGGGGGGGAATCATGGGCTATTCAGGGTCTTTTGGCGGGAAGACAGGCTCTTATGGCTGAGTTGCCTGGCTGTTAGATTTAGGACTTGACCATAAGAGGTAAGAGGTTTATTATAAACCAATAACTACACGAGCTTGAGTCAATCGTGTAAGAAAAAGGAGCATCGATTAAAAGATAATGCCAAAGACAACAAAACGCGCAGCAACGAAGCGTGCAGCACGCGTTGCCAGAGCGCATGCCAGCGATTATCAAAGACCGGAGGTCAAAGATCCTACTGCACGTCGGCGCTCACCGGGCTACAAGCCCCCTGCTCGTGGGATAGCACGCTACCCCTGGGCCACCGGGATTATCGTGGCTCTGATTGCATTGGGGGTACTGCTCTTGTTCCTCAATCACCTCTGGCCTTTTACCTATCTTAACCATTCGACGGTGACAAGCACGAAGCCTGCGACCACAAACAGTGCTACGCTGCGCACTGGTGCTTCGCCCTGTACGGACTCAGCTATTTTAAGCAAGATCACAGCCAGTGGGAATGCACCTACGACAGATGAGTTCAATAAGACGACCCATTCTTATCCTCAGGCACCAGCGATGAGCATTGATAAAAACAAGCTGTACTGTGCGGGTCTGAATACCAACCAGGGACTCATTGTGGTGGAGCTTGATCCAAAGATCGCTCCTGAGACAGTCAATAATTTTGTCTTCCTGGCAAATCATCAGTATTATGATGGTACCATCTTCCATCGTGTGATCCAGGATACTCCTGCAAATGCTGGACAACTGCACATCATCCAGGGGGGTGATGCTCAGTATGTGAATCAGCCAGACAAACTTGGTCAGGGGGGTCCAGGCTACAAGTTTAACGATGAGCCAGTGAAGGGCGAGTATGTTGCAGGCTCGCTAGCAATGGCGAACTCTGGGGCGAATACCAACGGGAGCCAGTTCTTTATCAACGTCACAGACAACAAGACATTGCCGAAGAGCTACAATCTCTTTGGTCGTGTTGTGCAGGGAATGGATGTGGTAAAGAAGGTTGAAGGGCCGAACGAAAACGATAAAAACACGAAGGCCAACACAACTATTGGACATGTTGTGGTCGTTCCTGCCTCTTAATAGGCCCTCAGGTTCTGTTGATATGCTACAATAGAGTGTCAGCATCTTCAGCGGAGGCGCGAACAGAGAATGCATGCAATTATTGAAGCGCGTCATATCTGAAGGTCGTAAGACATCTAGACGCTCTTAATCAACAGGGGCGACCGTTACTGGTCGCCCTCTCATATTGAGAAGGAGAACCTTTTATGGCAAAACAATATAGCTCAGCACCTGCATTGCAGCTTGATCCAGCGAAGAAGTACAAGGCGATCTTCCACACCGATAAGGGTGATATCACGGTTGACCTGTTTGCCGCTGAGGCACCAATCACGGTCAATAACTTTGTCTTCCTGGCTCGCGAAGGTTTCTACAATAACACGACATTCCATCGTGTCATTGGTGGCTTTATGGCTCAGGGTGGCGATCCTACCGGGACAGGTATGGGTGGTCCAGGGTATAAATTCAACGACGAGCGCGGTGCGTTGAATCTGAAGCATGATGGTGCAGGTATCTTGTCGATGGCGAATGCTGGCCCCAATACGAATGGAAGCCAGTTCTTCATTACGTATGGTCCTACCCCTCACTTGAATGGCAAACATGGCGTGTTTGGGAAAGTCTCTCAGGGATTAGATGTCTTGAAGAGCATCCGCGAGCGCGATCCCGGTCGCGATCGCAATCCTGGCGATACCATTCACTTCATCGAGATTGTCGAGAGCTAACTCTCTGTCTCTTACAAGCGAGAAGGTGTTCCCTCCAATACATGGAAGGGGCGCCTTCTTTCTTTATGCTGTTCTGCTATGTATCCTTTGCATGTCTGCCCTCTGAATCTTTTTATTCTGTTTATACATACAAAAAATAGATATCTATTGACCATTTTTTATATGTGTTCATTGAGAGAGCTGCTGCTCTCGAAAGAACAATTGAAAAAGGAAAGGAAGCCATGATAAAGAAGGAGTCTAAATGGAGCTGGTGGTATGTCTGGTCTATGGTATTACTCTATTCATGTATCTCCACTAGTGTAGCCAGGGATTGGCATAATTTTCTGTTGCGGTTAGGTGAGATGATTGTAGTATTAGGAATTGGTGTTTTTGAGACATTTTATCGTTTTGGGCTTGATCAGCAGCGTGAGGCAATTGTGCGAAAAGAGCTACAGCCTCCAGTGATAGAACTTTTACCTGTCGATGCTGAGGCTATGCTTCCGCTCAAGTTTCGGTATCGAGCACTGTTGCATGGCTCGCTGGTGATCCTTGCTCCTCTTCTTATTCTGGATGGCATAATATGTTTTATTTTCTTACTATTGGGGCTGGTCTTATGGCAGAGAAAAGACTTTGGGGTAGATTTCGTGCTGATTGCTTTCTTCTTATGTTTTCTTGGTGTTGTTATCTGGTTAATAGTCAGATATTATGCGTCAACGCAATGGATTGAAGCAGATGAACAGGGGCTGACGCTCCGTACATGGTATGGCGAGAGGACGGTGCTCTGGAACGAAGCTCATTTATTTGCCGTTCATAGTGGCTATGCTAAGCCTTATGGGCCTCTATTCACGGTGCCTCATGTGATCTATGAATTGTCATCTTCTCATAAGATTGTTCATTGGGATTGGCAACCAAACAAGAAAAGCTTTTTTTTCGCTCGTATCAAAGGTTCGCACCTGGAATATAACGAGAATATGCAGCAGCTCTTACAGATTATAGCGGCCAGAACACACCTTCCATTGTATGATCTGCGCAATCAGGTAAATTCTCCTAAGAAGGTGAGCGATAGAATAAAACGCCGAGAAGACAGCTCCTCTTAGGGAAGGCCCCCAGTTGGGGTCTTCTGCTCTCCAGTGAAACCCCTTCTGTTTGCTTTGTTGGCCTGGGATGAAGCTTGAGCCCTCCAGGGTTGATGCCTCTCGGACGCTTTTTGGGACTTCCAGGCTCTAAGAGGCGGGTTCAGACTCTGTTAAACAACGTCGAGCTTCTTGCTGATCGGGAACTGAAACAATCTGTTCCATTAAATGATGGATTGTTTCGATCTCTGTCAGTTGAGCAACTCTGTATTGGGCCAGCGTAACAAGCTCAGGAAAGCGCATTTTGACGACGAGAATGATCCCTTTCCTGGCTTCTTCCAGTTCCCCTTGAGCCATGCCCTGAGCCATACCCTGAGCCATACCTTCAGCCATGCCTTTGGAGATGGCCTGTGAACGTAATTGTTGAATATATTCGTCTTCTTCAAGTAGTTGTTCAAAAACGTCCATTCTGGCACCTACTTTTCTTTTAATGCTAATCTCTACAGTGGTCGTGCGGTTCAGTATAATTTTGAGCCAGAGGAGACGCTGAGAAAGATCGTTGTCTCGTCCCTGGTAATGTATTGCCAGCTCATCGATTGCTTGTAAGAGCACCTCTGCGGTGGCATTTTGCATTGCTGGTAACAATGGGTACATGCTTATTATATGATGCTGGACATAGGCCTGTGCATCCAATCTGGGAAGTGGTAAGACTTCAAAATCAAACAATAAGAAGGTCTGATCTCGATTACGTTCGATGAGAGGGGTTTCAACAACGTTTGCGGTGAATAGGTAGAGAATCATCGAGTGGACTGGAAGTTTATACTCCACAAAAAGGCTAACGTGATAGATGAGGGTTCGATAGGCAATCTCAGGATCTTCAATGCTTTGAAACTCGAGATGGAGAATCTGTGCTTCGCCGTGGCGGAGAATCTGGTAGGCGCGATCTCCTCGCATAGGAGGGCGGAGGACTTCTGTATCGAGAACTGCAACAAGTTCTGCACCTGGCAGAAGGTGAGGGATAATCTCGGCTGCGTCTTCTTTGAATAAGGCTTTAAGCGAGCTATCATAAGGTAATGGGTTCTTCGATGGGTCTGTATGCTGGTTCTGTTTGGACATGCGTTCTGTTCCTCTCCTCTTCATCAATGTAACCACCCACAACAATAATACATAATTGCCTGTTATTATGGCAATGTATTAGCAAAAATGTACTAAATCAGCAAAACCTCGGCTTCTTAAGTTATCATCAAATGGGCGTGTGTTTACAATATCCCCCATCTGGGGGATATCCATTCGTCTCAATGGGTGTTGTCAGGGCTTGCTGAACCTTTATACTTATCCTTAATGGGCGCTCTGTGATAGGCAGGCGTCATTGCCATTTTGATGAGATAAGTAAAGGAAGCCAGTATGGTGCAGAGACGCAGATTGAGAGGGATTACGACTCAGGTACAGATTCTGCTTCAACTTCTGCTGAGTTTTGGAGTCATCTATCTAATTGCGATCTTTATTGGTCGTAGTCATTTTTATACCGGGGTGGCACTCGCCTATGCTGCTGGTCTTCTTATTACTTTTACGCTCCCGTATCAGGTTTCGATTCTCGAACTGGGTCTTGAGCGCTTAAGCCAGAATCTTCCACTGGAGCCGTTATCAACGCGCTATCGCTGGCCGCTACACCGATTATTTGTGCTGCTGAATAGTCTGGTTCAGCAGAGTAATCTCCCAACTCCTGTTGCGCGTCAGACGACGCAATATCGAGATCAACTTATCGAACAGGTAGGCAAGACGGCGGCACAGGAAGAGCGGAACCGGCTCGCTCGTGATCTCCACGATACAATCAAGCAACAGATCTTTAGCATTGTTGTGAGTGCAGCGGCGATCAGAGCTCGCTGGGAACATGATCCAGTAGGGGCTCGTCGGACGGTAGAGGATATTGAACGGACCGCTCTTGAAGCTCAGGTGGAGATGCAGGCGCTCTTACAGCAGCTCCGCCCGGCTGCATTGGAGAATGTTGGCCTGATCGAATCGCTCCGGATCCAGTGTCAGGCGCTTGGTTATCGAACAGGTGCTGAGGTCAGCTATGAACTGGGCATATTACCAGCAGGTGATCTTTTGCCCCTGGGAGCTCAAGAGATGATTTTTCGTATTGTGCAAGAGTGCTTTGCGAATATTGCACGCCATGCCCGCGCTGAACATGTCTGGCTGAGCTTGTTGCAACAGGATCAGCACCTTCTTCTTGAGATCGGGGACGATGGGCAGGGCTTCTCCCTGGCTGAACAGCAAGAGGGTGAGAAGCATGGGGGTATGGGTCTCTCAAATATAAGAGATCGAACGCTCTTTCTGGGTGGCAGCGTCTCATTCTGGAGTCAGCCACAGCAAGGAACAACGGTACATCTCTCCCTCCCTTTGAGTAAGTCTGTCGAGGTCTCTGATCTGGAAGATATAGTGGCAGATGATAAGATGCAGCGCCTTGTTAAGGCGAGGGAGCGCTGGCTAAGCGTTGGACAATGGATAGTTGAGGCTGGGTCGGCCCTGATTCTCTTGTGTTTGACTCCCAATGTGACGGTTATCTTTCTGGTCGGAGCGCTGATCCTGGCATTGCTCGTGG
Source organism: Tengunoibacter tsumagoiensis (assembly GCF_003967535.1). Taxonomy (GTDB): domain Bacteria; phylum Chloroflexota; class Ktedonobacteria; order Ktedonobacterales; family Ktedonobacteraceae; genus Tengunoibacter; species Tengunoibacter tsumagoiensis. The sequence goes on from NZ_BIFR01000001.1 coordinate 1,378,603, forward strand.
CCTTAAGAGCTCATGCTTTACGCCTGCCGCTCGATTTACAGTATCGAGCCAGACAGTTATATCGATTAATCCCACGTTTTACCGAGACGCGGCTGTGGGCTGGCTGCGTGCTGCTCACATTGCTCTGGATTGAAGCCTGGATAGCAGATCATAATTATTCGAAGCTCGGTTACAATTTGCAGTGGTTGATGACTGGTTGGGTCGTAGTCACTATCTTTCTTATTGGGCTGCTGCTCTGGCTCTATTGGCGTGCCTATCGACAACAAGAGCTGTACTATAGAGGTTTGAAGATAGAGGTTCTGGAAGAGCGATTGCAGGGAGTTCGTCATCGACTGAGCATAGATGGATTGGCCTGGCTCTGTATGGCAGGCCTTACGATTGTGTTCTGGGTGAGGAGTGAGCTGTTCTTTTTGCCTGGTGAAGAAGGAGGGCGCTGGTTAAGCCTGGGCCTTGTCTGTCTCTGGCTGATTGGCTTGATTAATCGAGGTGTGCATCTGGTTCGGGGAGAGCGCATTCTAGAACAAAAGGAGGATCTGGAATATGAGTGAGCCAACACGTGTAGTGCTGGTGGATGATCATCGCGTAGTTCGACAGGGACTGCGCACCTATCTGGAATCCTATCCAGATCTCAAGATTGTGGGTGAAGCTTCCAGTGGGGAAGAGGTGCTGCGTCGTATTGAGCTCTGGCTACCAGATGTCGTGGTCATGGATCTGTTAATGCCAGGTGGAATCGATGGTGTTGAGGCTATTCGACGCGTCCGACAGCTTACCCCTCACACGCAGATCATTGCCCTCACCAGCTATACGGATGATGCCCGTGTGATTGCAGTCCTGAGGGCGGGCGCGATCGGGTATGTGCGAAAAGATGCAGCTCCTGATGTGCTGCTGGCGGCAGTGCGAGCCGCTGCTCGTGGTCAGTCACTGCTTGATCCTGCGATTGCTGGAGCCGTCATGCAGGAGCTTGGCCGAGGAGAGAAGCATGAAGCCAGCCTGTCCGTACGTGAGCAGGCAGTCCTGCGTGAGCTAGCGCTGGGCCATACGAACAAGCAGATTGCTGAAAAGATGGTCGTGAGCCCTGAGACCATCAAAACCCACGTGGGTAATATTCTGGCCAAACTGCACCTCTCTCATCGCACTCAGGCAGTTGTCTATGCGCTTAAACATGGCATCATCTCTATGGATGAGATTGAATTATAGCTACTGAGCAAGGATAGAAGTTGATGAAAACTTTCTTTACTTCAGGGTTGTTTAAATATCTCTGCTTTGCTCTGCTGGCCTGTACTATTCTCTGGACGCGCTTCTTTTTAGTAACCGTAAATGTTCATTCAGGGTATGTCTTTAATCAGCAATCTAACAAGCATTACAGCCCCAGTCAATGTGTCCTCTTGCCGTCATCGCTTCTTTCTAATCCCCCATATGGCAATGTCTCTCCGCCACTCTCCAGCCTCTATGGCGTAAAGATGTTTTCGGCTGATAATGGGTGGGCGGTCGGCGGGATCTTTGCGCGAAGGGATGATCCTGGTGATAAGGATCTCGTCCATCTTGATCCAGAGAGTGGAAATATTCTTCAATACAGCAATAATAGTTGGCACGATAGCGATAGCGCCCCCCTGCCTCTCTTTGCTCTCTCGTTCTCTTCACCACAGGATGGTTGGGCCGTCGGCTGTCATGGTACGTTGATGCACTATAGCAATCAGAAGTGGCAGAGCATACAGAGTCCAACCACTGCGACCCTCTATAGCGTTGCGATGTTGCCAGATGGATCAGGTTGGGCGGCTGGTACAGATGGAGTCTTGCTGCATTATGATGGGCAGAACTGGCAGCAAGTAGCGAGTGGGACGACAAAGGTGCTCCATAGTATTGCGATGTGGTCAGATGACGAAGGTTGGGCGGTTGGAGAAGAGGGAATGATCTTGCACTATCAGTCAGGGAGCTGGCAAGAAGTAGTGAATTCTTCATCCGCAACCTTGAATGCAGTCACCCTCTCATCAGCGAACGAAGGTTGGGCAGTAGGCGAGCAAGGGACGATTCTCCACTATCGTGATGGGAGCTGGCAATTGGTGAAAAGTGAGATAACGTTTCACTCATCCTATGTCAACCTATTAACGATTGCTATGCCAGACATTCGCCAGGGATGGATCATCGGTGAGGAACAGACGCTTCTTACCTATCAAAACGAGGTCTGGACAGACTTTGCCAGTAAACTCCCCTGGATCTCGCTAGCGCGCTTTTATAGTATGAGTTTATCATCGGGAGATGAGGGCTGGGCCGTTGGTGTTTCCTATGGAGGGGCGTTTGTGGGCCATTATCATCATGGAAAGTGGGATATGGTGCAGTAGTAAGCTCCCCCATCTGGGGGAGCTCTAATCGCCTGCTCGGGTGTTTATTCTCTACCATTCTCCTTCTATACTTCTGATAAGACAGGCAGAAGCGCACGAAATAGAGCCAGGCTTGTCGCTTCCATATGTATGTATAAGATGACAGTTGAATAGAATGGAGTTACCTTATGTCTGCTGGCATTCCCCGGTTACGTCGTCAGGGACTCTGGCGTATGATCCCTTCGATTGTGAGATTGACAGGCTGGCGCTTCAAGCGAACCTGGTTTCTCTTAGTGATGGTCTGGCTCAGCCTTCTGGTCAGTGTCATGCTGGTCTGTGCCATTCCATTATTCTCCCGCGTTGCGATTACCGCAAGTATACGTTCATATGCTCAGACAGTGCGACAGGATAGCGATCTACAAATATCATTGGGTAGTACGCATATCTCGGATCGCCAGATTCAGAATGCCGAGCAGTTTATTGCCCAGCATATGGGTACAACGCTCTCTTCATATATCAAGCCCGGGCCAACGGTACAGATAAGTTCACCAGGACTGCAGCCTGTCTCAGATGATCCAGCAATAAACAGGCAGGTTGTGAACCTACAGGCGTTAGATTCTACAACTGCTGCCAGCCAGTGGCATGTTGTACAGGGACGTTTTCCCTCTGCGAGTGCAACAGAGCTAGAGGTAGCTTTTACCTCTAGTGCGGCCAGAGCATTCAATCTCAGGCCCGGTTCGGTGTTTGAAGTGAGTCTGCCAGAGAATGCAAGTTTTAAAAATTGGCGGCTCTCGGTCGTTGGTATTGCTGATCCAAAGCCTCAGACTGTCCAGGGATCTTCCTCCATCTTGTCAGGTTCAGGTAATAATATAGGGCTAGTCTCCTTGCCAGCCCTCATTGCCAAAGCAAACACAATGACCTTTACCTCCGTGCAGAAGCAGGTGGGAGCGATCTCTCCCACTCAGCAGGTACTGTCTCTTGCAGATAGTCCCCATCAAGAAACAACTGCCTCTTTAGCGCATGCCAGCGTCAGGGGGACGACTGTCGCTCCTCTACACTCTACAGTAGCAACCACTCGAACTCAAAGTGCCTTAAGTCAGCGTATTCCAGTACAAAAATATTCAGGTGGAATAGAAGCCTTTCAGATACAGTATCATTATGCTGTTAACTATTCACAGATTGATGTTGATACAGTAGGTGCTTTAGAGAAAAATATTCAAAAGTTTTCCAGTGGCATTTATACTGATCTTCCACAGGAGATCAGCGATATTCAATATGCAAGCGTTTATGGCGGTTTTTTGGCGATTGAAAGCTTCACTGATAGTACTGTTATTGCGTTAGAGATTACACAGCATTTTCTGCTCTTCTTGCTCTTTGGACTGGCCCTCTTCCTGGTGAATATGTTCTCGCACCTTTTAGTTGAGCAACAGGCTGCTTCAATCGCAGTCATGAGAAGCAGGGGTGCAACGCGCCGCCATGTCTTTGGAATCTTTGTGCCGCAGCTTATAGGAAGCTGGTTGTTGGCGCTGATTGTGGGGGCTTTCTTGACGATTGGCCTGGTGACCTGGTTCGCACAGTTTCTGCTTGCCCCTGAATATCGAAATGCTCTGAACGTGATTACTGATCGTCCAGTGTATGCGATTCAGAACGTGGGCTGGTTTGCCCTGGTCATGGTCTTTGTTACGCTGTTTGTCATGCTTATCGCAGTTTATCGAGCTACCAATCTGAATATATTGACCATGCGTCGGGAGTCGGCCCGTTCGCAGCACGTTCCCTTCTGGAAAAAGTTCTACCTGGATCTGATTCTGGCATTGCTCCTCCTCTTGATCTTCGGTGCCTATCTTTATGTCCTGCACATCTATGCCAATCTGAATGAGCCTCCGGGCACATCTGCTGAAGCATTTGCCATGATAACGCTCTTCGTGCTTGTCTTTGCTGTCTTACTGCTCTTCTTGCGGATCTTCCCGTGGCTATTACGTCTGAGTACAAAATTGGTGGCACGTCGCCGAGGCGCTACGGGTCTGCTCTCACTGGCTCAGATGGAGCGAGCTCCCAGGGTGGCATCGCGCATGATTCTGTTATTAACATTGTCCATCTCGTTATCCAGCTTCTTTTTGACCATGATAGCCACTGAGCAGCAGAATGCGAAAGATACTGGTACCTTTCTGGCCATAGGAGATTTTGGTGGATCGATTACACCAGACCACGATCAGACCTTGAGTAGCCTTCAGAAGACCTATAGTCATATACCAGGAGTCACTTCTGCAACACTGGGATATATAGAAACGAAGGCCAATCCAATTGGTGGTCCTACCACAAGTTTCCAGATTAATGCCGTCGATGCTGATACCTATGCACAGACAGCCTACTGGCTACCCCAATACTCGAAGCAGTCGCTGGCTGATCTCACTCAACAGATGGTCGTGCATCGCTCGAATAAAGATAGGCTTTATGGAGTGGTGAACAGGAGCATTGCAGATAGCTGGGGAGTGTCGCCAGGCTCTACATTTAAAGTTGGTTTACCTGGAATGAATGAAGATATCACTGTATCAGTGCTGGCCATTGCAGATCATCTCCCGGGGTGTAGCACCCTGGATGGAGGAACGGATGAATTCTGTCAGCAAGTGCTGGTGGATTATCAGAGCTATGCCTCCTGGCTTGTTAACAGGGGTCAGACAATCCAGCCCGATCATCTCTGGTTGCGCACAGACGGTTCTGAGACCACTCGTGAACGGCTTCACACACAATTTCCAGATCTGCTTGATCGACAAGATCAGGTCCGTCTCCATCAGAATGGACCTCTGCAAGCGGATATACAGGTAGTCTTCTTCGTAGGGATAGTTCTTTCGGTCTTGCTGGCGCTCCTGGGAACCATCTTCTCGTCCTGGTTAAGTGCACGCAATCGTCTGGCCAGTTTTTCAATTATGCGAGCATTGGGCATGGATAAGCGGCAGGTGAGCATGGTGCTCTTCTGTGAGCAGAGCTTGATCTACTGCTTTGCTCTTATCGCCGGTACAGGGCTAGGCTACCTTATGACCATCTTTGCCTCACCGATTGTTGGACTGATGAATAGATTCCTCTTCATAGACTCAGGCTGGCCAGCGAGAAGCCTGGCAGTGTTACCTGTGATGCCATGGCAGCAGCTCGGAATGCTGTTAGGGATCGTGATCCTCCTCTCAATCGTCGCCTTACTCTTGATGGCGCGAATTGTCTCACATCCTAAATTAGCGCAGGCCCTGCGTCTAAACGAAGATTAGTCTGGAGAAAGGAGAAGGATATGCAACAAGAACTTCTGGTGAATTGTCATAATCTCATCAAGATCTACAAGCAGGCTGATCTCGAAGTTGTAGCTTTACAGGGACTGGACCTTGAGGTTGCTCGTGGAGAGATGATCGCCATTGTGGGAGCCTCTGGTTCAGGAAAATCAACCCTCCTGAACATTCTCGGCGGACTGGATGAGCCCAGTGCAGGAAAATCTCTGGTTGCGGGCTATGATCTGGCTCGCCTCAACGACGAGAAGCGGACGCGTTATCGCAATCTCATGATTGGACATATCTGGCAGCAGAGTGGGCGCAACCTGTTGCCAGATCTGACAGCAGCCGATAATATCAACCTGCCACAGATGTTTAATAGTGTCAGCCGGGCCAGATATCGGAAGAGAACCCGTGAGTTATTAGAGATCGTTGGGCTCTCCTCTATGGCACAGAAGCGGCCTGAGCAACTTTCAGGTGGCGAGCAGCAGCGCGTCGCCATTGCGGTTGCGCTGGCGAACCAGCCAACGCTCTTATTGGCCGATGAACCGACGGGCGAACTGGATTCGGTCACTTCACAGGAGATCATCGCCTTCCTGCGTCAGATCAATCGCGCGTTTGGTACCACCATTATTCTCGTTACCCACGACGTCGCCGTAGCTTCCGTCGTTGATCGGACAATAGCTATTCGCGATGGCCGCACCAGTACTGAGACCATCCGTCGCCAGCTGCCGCAGAATCAGCCGAATAATCCAGGCAGTGCAATCATAGGTCTGCCAGCGGAGACGCACCAGGAGACCATTTATATTGATCGGGTTGGCCTGTTACAGCTTCCAGCTTATGCGATGGAGCAGGTTCCTTTGCGAGGCCGGACCGAGGTCTGCATTATGGATGATCATCTGGAGCTCTGGCCGGCGGGGCTGCTGAGCGATCTCATGGGCTCAGTAGCGCAGGGATCAAGCGCTGTGATTGGACTCTCGGCACGTACTCATCGCGAGACTATCTTGATTGATCGCGTTGGACGGCTCCAACTGCCTAAAGAAGCTATTGAACGGATCCCCTTTGCTGGACGTGCGGAGGTGCGCGTTTCAAATTATCACGTTGATCTCTGGCCCCTTTCGATTGCCAATGCTGGGGTCAGTCTGGAGAGAAAGGAGCCACTTCATGAGTAATCAACTCGCAACCGCAACCGCCATCTTAGAGGCTCTCAATGTGAGTCGAATCTTTCGGACACCTCGAGGACCGCTTCCGATTCTACATCAAGTGAACCTGAGCCTCCGTCCCGGTGAATTTGTCGCCTTGCGTGGTCGATCGGGTTCAGGGAAAACGACGCTCTTAAATATATTAGGAGGATTGGATGATCCTACTGAGGGACGGGTGAGTGTTGTGGGCCAGCCATTGGAGAGCCTGGGCGATCGGGCCAGAGCTGCTCTGCGGCGTGAGCAGATCGGCCTGCTCTTTCAGAATGCGCATCTCTTTCCCAGTCTCACGGCACGTGAGAATATTGAGATTCCGTTGCGTCTGCAGCACCTGAATAGTAAAGAGCGCGAAGAAAGAAGCAAGGAAGTGTTGCACCTTGTTGGTCTGTCAGAGCGAGCCGAGCATCGAAGCTTAGAGCTATCAGGTGGAGAGCAGCAGCGTGTGGCGCTGGCTCGTGCCCTGGTTCATCGTCCTCGCATCTTATTAGCTGATGAGCCAACAGGCAATCTTGACTCCCAGACCTCCCTGAAGATCATGCAACTCTTTCGAATGGTCGTCCAGCAGACCAACATAGCTCTATTGATCGCAACCCATGACGCAGCAGTCTACAATCAGGCTGATCGTGTCATTACCATTCAAGATGGCCATCTGTTGTATAGCTAGATCAGAAGTCGCTTTCATTGGAATCCATCTATATCCTTCCAGCACTGCCAAACGTGTAAAAGGGTAGAGAATATCAATCAGCCCCGAGATGATATGTGTGCTCTACAGAAGGAGAAGATGCGAATGAGAGCGATAGAGACCGTTAAGACGCTCATGGTCTCCTTACAATCTGGAGACCTTGAGCTAGCGGCTAAACATTTGAGTGATACATTTACATTGAGTGGTTTTGCGCCCCGCCCATTAAACAGAGGCGAAGCGCTGGCCTTGCAGAGTGAACTTTTGCGGGCAATGCCAGATTTTGCGTATAATATTCGTGAGATTCGGGCAGATGGAGAAGGTGTTGGCGCCTTTGTAGGCATTACAGGAACCCATACTGGTGAGCTCTCATTGCCAATGTTTGGTCTACCAACCATTCGTGCCACGGATATAGTCGTTACCTTGCCGCAGACCTCTGTCTCTTATCGTGTCCATGACGAACAAGTTGTCGAGATGGTTGTTGATGCCATTGCAGGCGGAGGTATCTCGGGTCTGCTGCAACAGATCGGTTCTGAGCTTCCTCGTATAGGTCATGAACCATAACGCTACAGTTGAAGCGCCATCATTACGTCATTGAAAAAGTTGCCTTGATCTCCCTGCGGTCGCAATGAGGAGAAGGAAGAATATGTCCATCATTGACTGAACAGGAGCATGCCATAGTGGACATGAAGATTGGCACCAGACTAATCATTGTCGAGGCGTAGGGATTTATGGAAAGAGATTCGTAGGACCATTCGCATAAGCAGGCCCAGAGCCAGAAGGCAGATGAGAATCAGAGCCCCCAGCAGCAAGCCAACGTAATTTGGAATCGCCATCTGAACAGAAGGAAGCTGAACCTCAGATGTAAAATTCGTCGTACTGACATTACTGAGCATAAAGAGAGTTTTCGTCGTCAGACTGGAGACAACCAGAGCAGGAAGCGTCATCGCCGATAGCATCCAGCCAGCAACCACCCCCATGATAATCAAGACAAGATAGAGAGGGATCTGCTCCCACCCCAGGACAGCCAGGATCTGTAAGGGGGGTGCCCCCATTGCCCGCAGCACAACTAATTGGGCGAGCCGGATCCGCAGAAGACTCCAGGTCGCAATCAGACAGCAAGGGAGACTCAGGGCCAATGGCACACAGGCCCCGAGCAGCAGAATTCCCATCAGATTCAGATAGAGTGGATCATGATAAAGATTATTCAGCAATAGATAGCGATCATAAAAGATTGCGCCCGTGAGTTTCTGTTGTTTATTCAGGGCCCCTCGAATAGCTTTCAATGAAGTCGGATCACTGCGGGTATGGAGCCAGAAATAATTTGGTAAGATGGGATCTCGTAGAAATGCTTGAGCCTGAGTTGCCGCAATAGCAGTTACCTGGCTATACGTCTGATAATCCACCATCAAACCTTCGCTGCCAGCAGCCCCATTGTCCAGCCCATAGCTAAAAGTAGGAATATGTTGAATCTTTACCAGTGCAATATAGGTAATGGGAAGCCTGCCCTGACCAGTTGGTTGGAAGAGCGTAAAAGAGTCTCCCGTATGGAGCCCCAACATATTCCAGGTCTGAGCATCAATAATGGCAGGAACTGCTAGATTAGCAATCCCCACCGTTCTGTGAGATGATAATTCATCCATCAGCGTATCGAGAGATTGTGTAGAGTTTTGTGGGGACCAGATGACTGATCTCGCAAATGTTGTCGTATCCACAGCCTTCAGGCCGACAACCGTATTTTGTGCAGAATAAATGATATTCGAATAACCAACCGTTGCAGAGATAACCCCATGCAGATTGCGATAAGCAGTAGTCTGTTGAGCAGGTGTATCCTGAGTATTAATAATCGTCCCACTGAAGTCTGCCCCTACAATATAGGTCGCGATATCAGCTGCCCGCTGCGTCTGCGTAGCCATAAAGACGAGGGTAAACAGAGCAAAAGCCGTCGTAAGGGAGAGCAGAATAGTCGTGCTCAACGCCTGTTGTGGTGCACGTGCCAACTGAGTAATTGCCAATGTTGGAGTGGCGCTACGGCTACGAGCAGCTAAGATTGACAGTCGTGTCAGCAGAAATGGGAATGTTCTTAAAAGTAAGAGAAGCAACGCAAAAATAGTCAGAATTGCTGCCACCAGTATTAGTGGCGCAAGCAGCTGTGCCTGATTTTCCTCACTCAAGGCACCTGTATTCATCTCATAGAGAGCCAGACTATAACTGCTAAGCGCGCCTAGAGCAGCAAAGAGATCAAGATAGTAGCGCTGCCAGAATGGTTGCCAGAGTTGACGTGCCTGACGACGACGGAGCAGCAACACATCGATTCTCGTCGCTTGATAAATGGCAAGAACCGTCGTCGCGATGGCGGTCGCAGCCGTAATGAGTACAAACCCCAGTATCTCTGGTAGGAGCTGAAGTGGCTCGCTCAGAAACTGGGTAGCAATGCCCTGATCGCTGGCAGAGAGAAGGAAATGGGCCAGAATCCGGGTTGTCTGCACTGCTAAGACTGGCCCCAGGCAAGCTGTTGCTAGAATCATGCCTGCTTGTTGAAGAAGAAAGATACTCATAATCTGACGCCGTTCCGCTCCACGGCTTGTTAACAGAGCAATATGCGGCAGTTGACTATAGACGAGAAGACTACTTGTCAGTCCCACAAACAGCAGTACCATACCTGTGATTAAGGCCAGTAGCACCTCAGTTGGTAGCTGTACAACCAGAGTTCGATTTTTATATGTCTTTAGAAGATCAAAGGGACTGTATGTGAGCTGGATCTGATCATCCACCCTGCTCAGACCCTGCATCAACGAATCAATCTGCTGAGCATTCATTTGCCGAGTATCCAACTGATAATACCAGTTAAACGTCCAGAGTGAGAGGGCCGCCAGGGTCGTACTGGAGGTCTGTGACGAGTGTGTAGAAACGATACGCAGCATTGTATCGCGCGCTGCAAGTGCTTGAAATGCATAACGCTGAGCAGTATTGGGGCCATTGAGTTGAGAGGGCCGGAAATCATTGTCATGCCAGAACAGATCAGTGCTGGAATTAGAGGCAAAAACGCCAGCAACCACCATTGAAAGATTATCAGTAGGCTCTTGTACTCCACTGGGATTGGCGGCTAGCTCGATCTTCATGTGAGAACCTGGATGCAAGCCAAGTCCATCGGCTGTTTCACGTGGAACCAGAATCTCCAACACCTGGCCCTGTTCCTCTTCCGGCCAAGAGCCTGCCACAAGATGAATATGTTGCTTCACCTGCTGTAAATCGTAGCCCTGGAGCGACAATTGATTGCTGACAGGAGGAGGATCATAATATTGATCCTGTTGCATAATAACGTAAGGTGGTGTTTGTAAGATAACATCTGGCTGTAGAGGATAATGAAGATATCCCGGAACTTCCCGCTGCAACGTTTGATTATAACTGCGTGTTGTTGAAATAATAAATTGTGAGGTTGGATGATCTGGTTGAAATTGTAGATTGGGGCCATGGATCGCGAGCACCGTATTATTGGGCGTAGCTTCAAGAATCGAATGAAGTCCTGCCGTTAGAGTGATACGAGAATAGAGAGGAATTGTGCAGACAACAATGAGAGCGGCCAACGTCCCCAGGCCAGTGAGTATCAGAAGTTGCCAACTCTGCCGCAATTGCCAGTATATCAGCGTAAAGTCAGGAATAAGAGAGCGTAAGAAGCGGATGATAGATTTCGTTGTCGTCATGCCTTCGTTTAGCCTGCCTTCCAGAGGACCAGAGCGGGATCATCCCAGCAGGCGGAGGCAAGATATTTTCCATCCGGTGACCAGGCGATACTAAAAATATAGTAAGACGTACCATGGCAAGTAAAGAGCTGGCGTCCAGAAGTAGAATCCCATACCTGAACAGTTTTATTCTCATTCGTAGTTGCCAGATATTTTCCATCGGGAGAATAGACAACACTACCTGCTGCGGCATAGAGTGCACCTGGAATCGCTGCATTAGGATTCTCATTATAGATGTAATCATAGGTTGCGCCAGGATAGCCCGTGGCCGTATTAAAGACCTTTACTTTTCCTGCACGATTGCTAAAGGCATATTGCTGTCCATTGGGAGACCAGCAGACGCTATTGCCTAGAATATTGTAAAGCATATTAGAATTAAGGGCAGCGCTCTCTTGATGTTCCAACATCCCGCTGAAGGCATCGCGTATCCAGAGCTGATTATTCTGACCAACGGCCAGAATCTTCTGCCCATCGGGGGACCAGGCAACGCTTGCAACATCCTTAAGTCGTCCTGTATAGCGCTGGATCAGTCTTCCTGTTGCCGTCTCCCATGTGTCTACTGTCCCATCTTCGCTACTTGAAACGATATACTTGCTATCTGGCGACCATGAGAGGTCAAGGACGCTCAAGGTATGCCCATGATAGACCATGATTGTTTTGCCGGTATCGGCCTGCCAGATATGGACACTGGCATCACTACCAGCAGAGGCAATAGTGCGACCATCAGGTGACCAGGCGACGCAGAAGACCACTTTAGAATGCCCCGTATAAGTACGTAGTAATTGGCCCGATGACACATCATGAATCTGTACGGTCGTGTCCGTTCCACCAGAGACCAGCTGGCTACTATCAGGAGACCAACCAATTGTCAGGGCTCCGCCATTATGAGCATGATAGCTGCGTAGAGTCGTCCCCAAAGGAAGAATATCCAGCGTATTGGAGGCTGCACTCTCTGGATGTTTGCCCTGTTGTTTAAGAAGATTGGCCCAGATTAGACCATTGCCGACAATGACTGCCGCTGCCAGACCCCCCAGCGCTACGCGGCGCGTAAGCTTAGGATTAGGACGACGAAATGGCTTATCAGGCTGGAGAGGAAGAGAAGATGATCGTATTTTCCGAGCGACTGGCGTAATCCAGCGACCTTTCTGCTGCTCGATCCGTTCTGGCGACCAGAACGTCTCATTCTGGACCGCTGGTGCTAACAGGCGACCAACATCATCTTCAATGCTGGCAAACTCATTGCGGGCAGCAATGACAGCCGAAAACAGGGCAGTATTATGTTCCTGTAAACTTTCTACAGCCTCGCGAACATGTGGATCTGAATCATGAAGCGCATGTGCAAGTGGTGTGACGATACGAGCATCATCAAAAGAGACGAGTGAGAAGACCGCCATCTCACGCACATGCCAGTCTGGATCTTTGAGCATACCCAGGAGTGGATCAATCGCCAAAGTATTGTGAAGACGGCCGAGCGCCCCAACAACCGCAGCCCTGACCGACTCATCGGGATCTTGTAAAGCCTCAATCAACGGAGCCAGGGGGACGCGTTTCCCGAGCTTACCTAGAACCTGCGCGGTGGCTGCTCGAACCTTCCAATGTTCATCGTGAAGGGTTTGTAATAATTGTCCCAGAGGAGCCTGATCTGGCAGCTTACCAAGTGTACGAGCAGCCATAGCGCGAACAGACTCATGGTCATCCTGAAGTGCGCGAACAAGAACACTGATGGGTGCTTGTTCGCCCAATTTGCCCAATTGTTGGATAGCGGCAGAGCGTTCTTGCCAATCGGAGCTAGCCAGAGAAGCAACCAGCGCTTCTTCGGTGAGCTCTTGCGGTTGGGTAAAACGTCTGCTCTGAAGGCGTTTTAGCAAGCCAGGAGGCATTGTACCGGTATCGGGTGGCACATAGAGGAGATCTGGTGTCTCGATGATTGGAAGTAGCTCAATCTCCACACGCTCATGTCTGGGCGGTGGTAACGGCTGCTGAGCATCTCCCTGTGGAAGATTATCCTCTGCGTTGCCTGGCGCTTGCATGTGTTATCAAACCTCGTGGAGTTGATGTTCCTGATGTTCAACTTTAGAACGTAAAAGTGCGATCCCACGATGAACATAGAACTTGACCGTGCCAACAGATTTATTTAGTTTTAGCGCCGTCTCCTGATAACTGAGCTCGCCAAAAAAACAGAGATTAATGGCCTCACGATAGCAGGGAGCGAGGGCACCCACCAGAATCTCTAATTCGCGGCGGCGTTCAGCATATTCAACAGCAATTTCTGGCTGTTTATAGGGACTGGCACTTTCATCTTCTATATCGAGAACGCCCTCTTCTAGCGAGAGATCAAGCGATAAAGCTTGTAATTTCGATCTACTGATATAGTTTCGTGCGACATTTAAAGTGATTTTGTACAACCAGGGCCGGAGTTTTAAGGTATGAATGCGTTGTTCTGGGTAATCCTGCAAGGCTAAATATGCCCTTTCCAGGGCAATCTGCACAATGTCTTCGGCGTCGGAAACACACATAGTCATACGTAACGCAAATGCATACAACTGCGGTCCATACTCTGCAACGAGTAATGAGAAGTTCTCGTCCAGATCGGTTGCCAGGAGAAGCGGAAGGTTTTTGTCACCCGGCTCCATGACTGCCCTTTCGGATGTTTCTGTTAACTTCTTCGTAAATAGAACACAAGAACGGAGAAGATGGTTGTATAAATACGGTAAAATGATGAGTTCTCTGGACTAGTATACCATGGATTGTTTCTCTTGTGTAGTATATAGTTTGAAGAAGATAATTCCTAGAAATAGGTAAGATCCGGATACAAACGATGGTGGAATGATCTGCTCGTTTCGTTGTCCAGGAATCTGGATCACACGGTCATTATAAGCATTCTTCTGCTGTATAATGACCGCTTGAATAGAGCAGCATTCGATCAAAAAAGGCCAGCGCTGACATATGCAGTGCTGGCCTTTCTAATGATACGAGAAAAGAATTAGACTTCTTCCTCAATAATCGTGCGGCGGCGATAATAGGGATGTTTTCGTGTGGCGGACCAGGAGCCCCAGAGGCCAACGAGGCCCGCAATAAGGGCTCGAATCAGAAAGACCACGAGAAGATACAGTAATGCGCCCGTAATCGCACTGCTACTGCCTGCGGGTGCTGTAAAACCTAGAGAATCTGGATAGCCAGGAATCTGATGGGCCAGGATATAGCCAAGATAAGAGATTGCTCCCACAATAAGACCAGCATAGAAGCCAAAGCGGCGGCGAACCACCATCTTGCCAACAAAGAAACCTGCAAAGAAACTGAACAGCAGCTCCAGCACATAGCCGATTACAGCCAGCCATAGCAGCACCACTGCTGTGTTATATGGCATGTTTCCGCCCAGGCGTGCAGCCTCTTGATACGTAGAGGCATTAGCATAGGTCAAAATGATAGAGATAACAACGGCCAATAAACCTCCACCGATGGCGATAATAAGAGTCATGGGCCAGCCAGAGGCAGGAATGTCAGTCTCGACGAAAGTACCATCATTGAGGTTCTGTTGGTCACTGTTGTGCGCGGAATCGCGGCGTGGATAGCGTTGCTCCGAATCTTGCATAAAGTTTATTCCCTTTGCAACTACTTTGTTTTAATATGTGCGTAGACGTCCGGGTATGTATTGATGAAATGCACATGATTGAGAGGCCAGAACGAGAGGACTGCTTTCCCAATAATAAAGTCCTTCGGCACATAGCCCCAATTATAAATGCGCGAATCATCAGTGGTCTGCCGATTATCGTCCACCACAAAATACTGATTAGCAGGAACCTTAACCGACTTGCCTTCGGGATTGAACGGAGTCTTCACATATGATTCGGTTAACTGCGTACCATTGACCGAGACATGTGTATTATCCAACGTGACCGTATCGCCAGGGAGTCCAATGATGCGCTTAATAAAGACCTTTGTCGTGTCATGTGGATTATTAAAAACAATCACATCGCCACGCTCGGGGGCCTTAAACTTATACGCAACTTTGTTTACCATTACATATTCATTTTTTGCAAGCCCGGGTTGCATCGTGATGCCATCGCCATTATAGCTTTGAATAGTAAAGTGAAGCACGATGAAGACAAGTACAGTGATTGCCACTATCTCAATGATATCACGTATCAAATGGGAACGTTTCAATTCAAACCTCGCTTATTTCAGTGTCTTGATGCTTTGTAGCGTCTATGTATGAATATGTGTTGATCAAGCATCTAGATTCGAGAGCAGGACGGTGGCGTCCTGCCACATTATAACTGATCAAGCCTGCGCTTTTCATCTTTTGATTACCTATAGGCGATAGGGCTAGCGTGCTGGCTGTTTTTGCCACTGCTTCAGGACGGCCCGATACAGTTGAAGGAGCCGCTGGACTGACTCTTGCCAGCTCTGATCTACATCTAAAGAGAGATGTTCCTGATCGCTATGGTGATAGCATTGATGTTGAGCACTATGCAAGGCTCGTGCCAGAGCAGTTTTATTGCCAGGAGCATAGAGAATACTGGCATGGTCAGGTAGTAAGCCAACCAGACGTGGCAGCCTGGGCGCGATGACGAGCCGTTCGTACGAGTAGAAGAGCATGGCAATGACAGAGATTCCTGCATTCTGGAGATCAAAGTGAGGCATGACCAGAGCATGAGAGGCCTCAAGTGCCAATGGAAGATCGTCTTCTGCCAGATCCATGCAGAGATGCAGCGAAGGATTAAGTGCTGCCCGTTTGAGAATAGCCAGGCTCTCATGCTTGTCGCGTGGACGGCCAATTAACAATAACTGTGTCTGTTGCGTTTCTTCCCATAGGCTGGACTGCATCTCGGTAAACGCTTCGATAAGATGGAGCAGTTCTTGTTCAGAATGCAAGTAAGCAAGACAGAGATAAATAAAGCCCTGTGTAGAAGAAAGCCCCAGTTGTTGATAGGCTTCGGCTCGTTCGATGGGCTGGGCCAGCGCCCCTCGCAGGGCAGGGTGGGGGAGAGGATGCACTCGACTGCGCAGCTTTCCCTCTTGATAAAGTTGCTCGGGTTGTTGAGCATAGGCCAGCA
Organism: Tengunoibacter tsumagoiensis; assembly: GCF_003967535.1. Taxonomy (GTDB): domain Bacteria; phylum Chloroflexota; class Ktedonobacteria; order Ktedonobacterales; family Ktedonobacteraceae; genus Tengunoibacter; species Tengunoibacter tsumagoiensis. Next base: position 1,394,850 of record NZ_BIFR01000001.1, read on the forward strand.
CTAGATGACTATTGAGTAGCACCTTTCGCTCAAAGACGCGTTGCGGCGTAAAGCGATGGTTACGCACGTTATGCCACCAGCCGCCCCCATCAGTAGAGACAATACAGAGCCCCAATCGATGCGCCAGCCAGAGTTTAAAACGGAGATCGCGGCGCTGACTGGCTGTTAACTGAAAAGCCCCTGGTTGATAACAATGGATGATCCCAATTGGTTGACCATGAGACGAACGGTGCCGCCAGAGCCAGTGGAGGGGGATCGTAGTGCCAGCGCTGGAGCAGTGTAACCCCTGCCTTAAGAGCGCCTTGTAGAGAAATAAAGCCTCCTTATCGCGCCCATGAACCAGGAGAATGGTTGGAATATCTGGTAGAGCAGGAACATGCTGAAGAAGTTGAAACTGTTGTTGAAAGCGCCCCCAGCTATAAGCCAGGGCTAAGGCAACCTGAACATGTTCGTTGCGAGAGCGGCGTGCCAGCCAGATGAGCGTGCGATGAAGCAATGCGAGCTTAAGAAACGTCGTTAATTCGGGCCAGAGAGTCGAGAGCATTGTCGCCGGGGAGCGTTGAGCGCTCTGAGGATACGCCTCAAGATCAGTATAGCTGGCGAGTATTTCAGATCGCCCCCGCCAATAGGCTCGGCCCAGAAGAAAGGCCTGTGTCAGCCTGGGAGCAGAAACGCGGTGGATCGTAACGACCGCAGGATTATACCAGAGCGTATAGCCCGCACGCCTCAGACGTTGACTGAGATCACTGACCTCCATATTCATAGGTGCCTTTGAGCGTTTTCCTAAAAAAGGTGTGAAGCCACCCGCATGTTGTAAGGCTGCAATGCTCACAGAGAAACTACTACTACTAAGACTTATCTCCTCAGGTAATAGACAGGCCGTTGCAAATGGACGAAAGAATCCAAGTAGATCAAGCATATCGTCGCTAAGCCAGTAGGGGCGAGGTGCTTCCCAGCGGAGATCGACGCGACCACTTACCGCATCCGCCCCAGTTCTTTGATAGGTCTCCATAAGCTTCTCTAAAAATGTGGGGTCAACAAAGGTATCGTCATCAAGAAAGACCGCAATCTGACCTGTCGCAGCCTGAAGCCCTGCCCGGCGTGCATAGCTTAATCCATTTCTGGTTTCTTGTAGACATCGTACCCGCCAGAAGGTCCCAGGCTGTCGACGTGGGAATGCATCAGCAGCCAGATAGGCTTGAAGTGCATGAAAAGTTCCATCAGATGACGCATTATCAACCACTACAACTTCGAAGAGCTCATAAGGAAGCGTCTGTCTGCGCAGGCAGGCGAGAGTGGCTAAAACAAGGGCTCTGCGATTATAAGTGCAGAGAATCACACTAAAATAGGGAGAAGCAGGGGGAAGCGCGGCGGTATGGGAAGAGAGCGGCTGAGAGCGAGTTCGTATCATCGTAGCACCCCCTTTGTCTGCTCGCTCTGTCGCAGAACCTGATGACAGAGTATTGTGGCAAAAAGTGCTGAGATGCATTGGGCCAGCATACTGGCGAAAGCGGCTCCGGTTGCGCCCCAGAGCAGAATAAGTGGGAGCGTTAACACGACCTTCCCGATAGCAATGACCAGAGTAGCTTGATGAAGCAAAGGGAGCGGTTGGCGTTGGGCCAGGTACGTCAGGCTTACAGTGCCCAGGCTTCCAAAGACGCTAGCCAGCAAGAGAATACGAAGCATCTTAACCATCGGGAGGTAGTCTGCTCCCAGGCAATAAGCGATCAGAGCAGGACAGAACAGGCTCAAGAGAACACAGAGAAAGACAGACATAAAAATAATCATGCAAGAGATTTTGACAAAAGCATCATAGTGGCTGCGATAGCGATAGACCTCATAGCGGAAGAGCAGAGGTTGTAGCCAGTGCACAAAGAGCGCCGGAATCCAGGTAATCAAAAGCGTACAGCACTGTGCACTAAGCGCATAGAGGCCCACCTCAACAGGTGGGCAGAAGCTAGCAAGGAGTAATAGTTCGCCACGTTGCCAGATAATGGCATCTAACATAAAAGGAGACCACTTTTGTTTAAGCGTGAGCATCAGACGCTCTTTTAAGAAAAGGCCAGGTTGAAGAGCCTGTTTTAAGGGCAAGAGACGGATCACGCAGAAGACGGCCAGCATGAGAGTGAGCGTCTGAGCAAGTGCGAACGCCAGTAAAAAACCTTCTAATGGCTGACCATTGATCTGTGAGGCAAAGATCATCAATAGCAACGTCACCAGCGCTCCAAAGAGTTGTAAGAGAGCGAGTAGATCGGCCCGTCGCAGGCTGCGAAGTGTAGTGCCCGCGACATTGCTTAAAAGTAATGGCAGCGTGCCCAGGCTTGCTAAGAGGATCTGTTCAGAAGAGAAAGCCTGCCAGAGCCAGCTTAACGGAAAGGCACCTATAAGATAGATCAGACTATAGAGCAGAATGTGGCGATGTTGACGCGACCAGAGAAAATAAAAGATCCCTGCAATCATTGGAGGCGATTCACGGCTCTGCATCTCTGCAACTGCTCGACTATTGAGTGCAGACATTCCCAGGCCAAGAATGGGAATACTTACGCCGGCCAACCATTGTAGAAAAAGGTACATGGCAAATGAGACGCTGCCCAACACGTGAGCGAGAAAGAGAAACGTTGCTAGATTGACCAGCAACGCGCAACCGTTCAGACCTTTCGACCAGAAGCCAGGCAGATTGAGCCTGGAGAAAGAAAGTTTTTTGAGTCCTTGCCAGGATTGTCGTATATACATGTATCCCTTCCACCCCTACCACTTTACCTGAGGATTATTGTGTCCTGATACTTAACCTTAGTCCCGACGCGCAACTTTGCTTCGTCGAATGCTTCGTTTTTTGGCGTGACATGATCGCAGGTGAGAGCCGACTCTATTCAATGATTGGGAAGAGCCAGTTATCTGAGGGGGTATCATTAGCCGTTCGAAGTTTGAGTCTGGATACTGTAAGAGGAGGCCCTGTGTTGTCGTGAGGTTTGCCAGCAAAGAGTAGAGAGGAGAAGAGAATGTTATGTGCAGAAATATCTCGGCATCAGGCACCATGAGAGGATCAGAAGCGAGATATGGAGCCCATTGCATGGCATACTGGCTGGTATCTTGTGCTGTATATGGCATTGTCTATTCCACCCTTCGTTCCACTTCCACATAGACATTAAAAGAACAAATTTCTCTTGACTGTTGTATAGTATGCTCCTGCTAAAGAAATATTTCAAGCGGCACCAAGCACGAAAAGGGATCTAAAATAAGAAAAGAAGTTATGGCATCGATGAAGATGTATACGATTCAGTGGTGACAGAAGAGCCCCACAGAATTCTTGTGAAAATCTGTGGGGCGTACTGGAGGCTATGTTGAACAGAGAGCTAATATGCAACTGAGGGGAGGAGTGTTGCAAAGCTTGTATTCATCATCCCTTCCTCTTCTGAAGATGTGCGGAGCATCCTTCGCAGATTGGTCAGGGCAGCCTGGATACGTTTCTTGAGGGTATTCTCAGATGTATTGAGTGCCTGAGCCATCTCTGGAAGCGTCATACTGTTGTAATAGTGAAGAACAATGACAACCCTCTGTTTAATTGGCAGGCTTTCAATAGCTCGTGCCAGATCCCAATCGCGCTCCATGCGACCTTTGTGGTCATCGGCAGCCTGAGCGATCAGGTCAGTCTCCTGTTCTGAAAGTGCCTGGCGCATAAATGCTGTGGTGCGGGCGAGCCGACGTTTAAAGCTAATGCATTGATTGACCACAATTCTCATCAGCCATGGGCGGAGAGCCCCGGCTTTCCGCAGATCGCCAAGATGGTGCCAGGCCTGAATTAATGCATCCTGCACCACATCTTCGGCGATATCGCGATCACCAACAATCATCGAAGCGGTACGTAGCATCAGCGTACTGTAGAGATCAACAATCTCGCTAAACGCTTTCTGGTCGCCTTGTAATGCTCTCATTACAAGGAGCTCTTGTTCTATCTGTTCAGGTCGATCCTGATTATCTTCAAGTTCCGGTTGTTCCTGTGAAAGCTCATTAATAGGCATCTCACCTTCCGGATGGGAAATAGCAATGGTCTCCTGGGCTGAACATGTGACCATGAGATATCCTCCTGCCTCTGTTTGTTATGCAAACTCTATACAGAAATATAACATAGGATATGCAAAGGGGCAAGGTGAGTCTGCACATGAATTTTATCATGTGCATAGTTTGTTTATAGTTTGTTCTCCGGGGGACAAAGAAAAGAGGCAAAACGAGACCTCAGCTATTTTGATCGGTGGAGAGACCTCAGCCATGTAGGGGCTCTATGATGGTCAGAGGAGGGTGGGGTGGAGTGGGTCACAGCGGCAGGACAGGCACTCCCCCTTATCGACGTAATCTGATTGGTCTGGCGAGATGATCAATAGTCGATTGGTACATCTTTTGCCAGGGCTAAAATGTGTTTCCAGCATGCATAATAATGTTGCCTGTCCACTTTAAACCATATATCAAATTCATCATTATTATAATCGCCACCTTGTAGCACATAGACAAACGTATCATCTTCAAAGAGCAAGAACTTATAGCCTTGATCAAAATCAAAGTAAGGGAGCTCTAATGTCCCATATGCTCCTTCAAAATGGCTACTATAACTTGATTTGATCGGCGAGTATAGCAAGCAAGCAAGTGTGCCATGCGAACGGCTACGAAATCTCAGCTTGTACTGACCAAATTGGCTATCAGGTAAGTTGCTTACTTTGCTTCGTATGAGGATAATCTCAAAATCTTCAATGAAAGGGAAGTCTGCTAAAGGGGGGAGCTGTTGGAGATCGATAACGCTATCAGCAATTCGTTGTTGGACAAAATCCAGGCTAGCGCGCTCACTATTCTCTGGCTTCTGGATAAAGGTACGTTCACCAAAGGTAATGGGGAACTTAGAGTAGTATATGACTGGTTGGTCATGATTCCACCGGATGTATGTACCGATAGGTTGGGATTCGCGTATAGATGTGGGACCGCCTAATATTTCATCGATGAATGTAATTTTTTCGAAATGTGGTGAACATTCCTTACAGACAAAATAATAATCTAGCCTGGGAAATGGAGCCACGACCCAATAGTATTGTTCACCCTCTGGAGGTACTTTGCCGCAGTTGGCGCAAGGGTCTCTTTCGATTGAAGAAGATGTCATGATCCGTAGCATCCTATCTTGCATCCATAGATGATGCACATAGTGCAGTGGGCAGCTACAAAGTGACAGAATAAAAGGCAGCGTACCTTTTGACCACCAGAGAGTGATTGTGAGGCAGCTGCCTTGTAGCTCTTTGTGAGAGCGTATCAACGAATGAGATCGTTGTAAGTGGCTGGGGTACAGGGATTCGAACCCCAATTAACTGATCCAGAATCAGCCGTCCTACCGTTGAACGATACCCCAATATGAAAGAAACCAGGAGCAATGTGCAGAGTTAAACATGCCCGTTCTCAGCAAAAAGAGAGGTATTGCTACCTCTCTTGAGCGGCTGGGGTACAGGGATTCGAACCCCAATTAACTGATCCAGAGTCAGCCGTCCTACCGTTGAACGATACCCCAATAGCATGTAACCGTCCGAACTGTCTTGTTCGTGTGTGTATATTACATCAGCTTCGACGGATTGTCAAGCACTTCTTACGACAAATTTTCGGTTGGTCAAAAATTATGGGAGAGATCTGCTTGTGGTCCAGACGGCCCTGAGGATCCACCATCCAGCCTTGAAACCTCCATGTTCAGAATAGAAGTCAGGATGGGCGAGATCCATATAACGGAAGGATTAGAACAAAGCTTCGATGATCTTGAATTGCCAATATCGCTTTGCAGGTCATACAATAGCTGTAGAACACTGGTCGATCATCTCCTGCTCACATCTTTTTTTATTGTTAAGAAGGGATGTCCGCAGGCTTTTTATGAAAGGGATACCGTAATGCGGAGTAAGATCACCGTAGTCGGAGCTGGTTTTGTCGGCAGTACCCTTGTGCAGCGCCTGGCGGAACGCGATTATGCTGATATCGTCATGTATGATATTGTGCCGAATATGCCTCAGGGAAAAGCATTAGATCTGTTACAGGCTGGTCCTGTGCTAGGCTATGATAGCCTGGTTACAGGTACGAACGATTATGCCGATACTGCTGACTCTGATATCGTCGTCATCACCTCAGGTTTTCCACGCAAACCCGGGATGAGCCGAGACGACCTGCTCAAAAAGAATCAAGAGATTGTCTCTCAAGTTACCGAGCAGATTGTACGCTATTCGCCCAACACCATCATTATCGTCGTCACCAATCCACTTGATGCGATGGCCCATGTGGCATTGCATGTCAGTGGTTTTCCACGTGAGCGTGTGATTGGAATGGCCGGTGTGCTGGACACAGCTCGTTTCCGCACCTTTATTGCGCAAGAAGTGGGAGCCTCCGTCCGTGATGTTCAGGCGTATGTGCTGGGTGGGCATGGAGATACCATGGTGCCATTGTCTCGCCTCTGTACCGTGGCAGGCCTTCCAATCTCACAATTGATAGCAGCCGAACGTATTGAAGAGATTGTGCAGAGAACGAGAGATGGTGGAGCAGAGATTGTGAAACTTCTGGGGAATGGTAGCGCTTATTTTGCTCCTTCCGCTTCAGTTCTCCAAATGATTGACTCTATCCTGCTTGATAAGAAACAGATCGTACCCTGTGCAGTGCACCTTGAGGGCGAATATGGCCTCAATCATCTGTTTGTTGGAGTGCCAGCGCAATTAGGTTCAAAGGGCATTGAAAAGATTATTGAGATTGAGCTCACCGACAGTGAGCGTGCAGCTCTCCAAAAATCGGCGTCCGCAGTTCAGGAACTGGTAGACGTACTTGGAATTCATAACTAGAACAGACATCTGAAAGAAGAGAAGATCCCAACAGCCACTGTGGGATCTTCTCCTCTCTTATTCCTGTTCGTCGGTATCTACTTCCTCATCCATATCTTCAAGAGAGAAAGTGCGGTGCTCTTTCTCATCTTTGCTGGCCCCTGCAATGACCACAATATACTCGCCTTTGAGTTTGCTTATTGGTTCAAAGGTTGCAATCAACTGAGAGAGACTGCCACGTTCAATCTTTTCGAACATCTTTGTCAGATCATTCGCAACCGCTGCCTGTCGATCTCCGAGCACCTCGCGTGCATCGCGTAAGAAATCTACGAGGCGATAGGGACTTTCATAAAAGATCAAAGTGTGAGGAGCCTCTTTATCTTGAGCAATGAATTTCTGGCGTCCAACCGTCTTGCGAGGAGGGAAACCGCGGAAGGTAAAGCTATGGACAGGCAGGCCCGAGAGAACCAGAGCCATCACAAAAGCCGTAGCACCAGGAATCATCGTCACAGGAAGATCCGCATTGATAGCGCGTCTGACAAGCGTAAAGCCAGGATCAGAGATCCCGGGTGTGCCTGCATCGGTTACCACAGCCACCGACTGACCCTGTCGTAACAGCTCCTCAATGCGCTGTCCTGCTCGCTGCTCATTGTGTTCATGGAAAGCCATCAATGGCTTCTGAATCTCAAAGTGTTTGAGCATCAAGCCAGTTTTGCGTGTATCTTCGCTGGCGATAAGATCTACCGAGCGAAGAATTTCCAGAGCGCGCAGCGTCATATCTCCCAGATTGCCGATGGGAGTAGCAACTAAATAGAGCATGGAGACCTTTCTTTTTTGTTCCGCTTAGTTAATGCCCTGAGGCATCGTTTGTAGGACTGCATAGACATCCTGGCGTTTCACCTTGAGCGTATTTGTGCGTGGAAAATCTTCATTGGGCCAGATTGTGAAGCCACGGATCTGTTGATGGGAAGCGACCAGTTTATTCGTACTTTGAATAGCCTGCTTAGCTTTAGCTGTATCCTCCATCAAGAGGACAGCATGAACCTCAGGCCCTTTCTCTTCATCCAATTTGCCCAGCACGATCGCATCTTTCACCCCTTCCTGTATCTGTAAGATATTCTCCAGATCTTCGGGATAGACATTCATGCCATTGCCCAGCACAATCAGATTTTTCTTACGTCCCTTGAGGTATAGCGTATGCTGCTCGTCAAGATAGCCAAGATCGCCAGTACGATACCAGCCATTTTGAAAAGCCGCAGCAGTGGCCTCTGGATTCTGCCAGTAGCCAAGAGCGACATTGGGCCCCTTTACCAGGACTTCTTGATCTGCATCCAGGCGGATCTCAACCCCAGGGATCGGTTTCCCAACCGAAGCCAGATTATGGTCATGGGGAGGATTGACAGAAATAACGGGCGAGCATTCAGTTGCCCCATAGCCCTGGAGGACGCGGAACCCCATATTTTCCCACCAGAGCCCTAATTTTGGAGGAAGATATGCGCCCCCACTGACAAAGAGACGGAAATGGCCGCCAAAGCGTTTATGAATGGCGCGAAAGATATAGCGGCGGAGAGAGAAAGGCGTATAGCGAGCAACGCGATGTAGGAGCTCCCACTGTTTCTGCATATTTTTGCGACGGATCTCGCGCTCAATCCCATTCATAAATAATTGGAGAGCCTGTGGAACCAGAACCATACAGGTGATGTGTTGAGTTTCAAGGAGATTGAAAAGAACATCAGGATTGAGAGAGCGTGCATAGACAATACTGGCGCCCGTACTCAGCAGAGCCATATCGATAGTCATCTCAAACATATGCGATAGAGGAAGAATCGAGAGCGCGCGATCATGCTCATTAATCTGTACAGCCTCAACCGAAGCATGAGCATTAGACAAAATATTTTTATGGCTGAGCATAACCCCCTTGGGTTGTCCAGTCGTACCCGAGGTAAAAACAAGCTCAGCCAGATCATCCTCATGGATGACTGGAAGCGTTAATCGATTAAGATTTCCACCTGGAAGCGATTCAATATCGATCCATGTTAAAGAAGAATGCTTGAGCGAATGAAAAAGTTTCTGGGTTGCAATGAGATAGTGAGCCTCAGTTGAATCAACTAAGCGGGCAAGGAAATCCTCCTTCGTATTCACATCTAGTGGTACGACTACTAATCCAACAAGTAAGGCCCCAAAATAAGCCACTAACCAATCGCTAGAACTGGGGGACCAGATCATAATCCGCTCGCCTTTGGGCACAGAGAGCTGTTGGAGATAGCCAGCGAACTGTTCGATCCGTGTCTGTAACCCGGAATAAGTAAGAGTCGAAAGCTGTTGATTGGCGACTGGTTCGATGACTGCTGGACGTGTGCCAAACCGCTGTGAAACCTGTGCAAACATCCCTGGTATGCTACTCATGGTCCTGGCCCTTTCTGCGTTAAAAGAGACTGAAGGAAGAGAAGTTCTACTGAGAAAGAGGGCGTGCGGCCTTTCGCGTCAAGCAATAGATTGTTGCAGAACTTCAAAAAAAAGACCCAATAATGCTTGCATTATAGTAGAGAGAGAGAGAATTTGCTAGAGCCCTGCCTGGTGAGCTCACCATTTTCCCAGATAAAAAGCAGGAGATCTTGCCTTTTATCCGAAGAATCCCGTTAAATCCGTTACGGTGTAAACCAATTCGACCCCGGTGCAACAGAGACCAGTGGTAATAGTATATATATATACGCTTATATATAAAGCATTGTACTGAATGATTTCGCTTATACAATTGCAATCTAGATCGAAATTTTTTCATGTAGTGCTAGAGAACTTACAGCCAACCGGAGAGAAAAAAGAATATGAATGTAAAACTTCGATGTTTTGTATTCAAACAATATTGTATTCCTACCGAATACATTGATGAGCGAGATTACACAAAGAGACGAGGAGAAAAGTACAATATGGGTTGACTAGAATCGTAGTCTATGCTAGACTACGAAATATCAAGTAATATCTTGCTATTCTTCTTCTTTGTACTATCGATGATACTCTGAGCTGCTCTGTAGATATGTAAGTAGGACGCTAGCTAGGATGAATGCGGGTTCTGTAAAAAAAAGTTCGCTAGTTTCCATTGAGTATCCTGAAGCTGCAGAACAGGACGTTGATTATATATTTTCTGAAAGGAAATTGTTATTATGCCATCCCTTGAGACTGCCAATGTTGGGAAGGCGGTTGCAGCGAGAGTTGGTACGAATATTCGTGAAGTCCGTACAAAGTTAGGCATGACTCAAGCGCAACTGGCGGCCCCTGAATTTTCTATCTCCTATATCTCAGCCATTGAGCGAGGCAAGATTCGCCCCTCATTAAAGGCCCTCTCCATTTTAGCTCGTCGTCTGGATGTTCCTCTGACCTTTTTGCTGGAAGGTTCTCCCTCTGGGGCCGCAGAAGCTCGTGCAGTTGGTTATTCACCTGCAGACTCTGGTCCAGATCAGCGAGTTGATATCGACCTCTTGCAGGCTAGCGTGCTCGTGCAGCAGGGAGCATATCTTGAAGCGGAAGTTTTGCTAGAGCCAATTCTCCCAGATCGTATTACTACTGATCAAGTTTATCGATTATATCTGTTACATGGCCAGATCCATTTAGGGTCGAACGAGTATCAAGAGGCGGTGGTGGACCTGCGTTCGGCGGTCTCGCAGGGTGAGGCATTAAACGATAGTGAGTTTATCGAGCGTGCACGCAACTTGTTGGGCAGGGCATATTTCCTCCTTTATAACTATACTCTGGCAGTAGAACACCATCAACGTTGTCATGTTGCCATTGAAAGTGGCCAGATTACCGATCCTGTGTTTGCGTTGGAAGTCTTTAGTAATCTCGCGAATGATTATTTCCGGCTGGGGGATTTAGAGAAATCCATCTCTTTTTATCATAAAGCGCTTTCAATGCTGAACGAGATGAATCGTGATAGCAAGAGCTTTGCCCAGAAGTATATGGAGATCAGCCAGCATTATAAATCAGTTGGTAAATTAAACATGGCCCGTGAATATGCGGCTCAAAGCCTTGCCGTATATGAGATGCGCGATGAGCAGCGCCTGGTAGGGCTTACCCATCAGCGTCTGGGGAAAGCGCTGGAGAAGCAGAACAATCTCGATGGTGCCGAACAAGAGTATCGTCAGGCGATTATTATCGAGCGTGATCTCAATGATGAAGTTTCAGCCTCTATCTGCCATACAGGTCTGGCAGAGCTGCTGTTGAAGCGAGGTCAGACCGAAGAAGCGGAGAGAGAAGCGGAGGAGGCGTTAAAGTACGCCCGCGCAGGAAATGATGCACAGACGCAGGGACAGGCTTTGATGGCTCTGGCACAGATTCGTCATCAGGCAGGTGATTTCACCTCAGCTGATAGCTACTTTACTCAAGCTCTTGAGCTTCTGGAGGAAGCCAACTCCCATGAGATTGCTGCAAGTGCCTACTTCCGTTTCGCCAACCTGCTTGAAGAGAGGGGAGAGGTTCAGCGTAGCCTCACAACTATTAAAAAAGCATATGAGCATCAGCGCCTTGGAAAGCGCGGCGACATCGAATAGACCGAACGGATAGTGTGTCGTCAATTCCAGTGTCAATTCCAGTATATAAGGAAGCGCCTCTTACATCTCTGAAAGCGTTCAAATGTCCCATAGTGGTCGTGTGGGAGCAACAGGACGGAGAGGGCTCCGGTGGCGGTCGAGAAACGCGGGCCACTGGAGCCCTCTCCGTCCTGTTCCACTTCTCTGACCAGAGGGGATCCCTCAATGCGTCGCTCTATCTATTCGCTTTATAAAGAGTCACAGGAAAGCGTCATAGGATTTTAGAGGGTGGTTATTGTGAAGAGAAAACCAGGTCCGAAGCTTTTTTTATTGCGCCCAAAGCTGCTTCAATATACAATGTAGTTGAATATGATGACTTTACCCTACTGTGGGCATCGCTATGACGCTTATCCTGGTTAACAGAGCAATGAGAGATGTGCAGTGCGAATGGTAGGGGAACTTTGGAGGGCTTTCCTGCATGCCATTCACTGCTCAAGACTTACGGTATAAAACTGAACAGAGCTATCCTTTGCTATATGCTTATTTACATCGTACTGCCCAACGTTTTTTAGGAGCATTAAAATACGATGCTTTTGAAGTCGATACAGTGATTGGACATGTTGTAGAGCAGCTCGTGCGTCTGGGCCTTCTTGGTGGAGGCGATCGCACACCACTGACGGCGCTTGATTCTCTTAATGATGCTCAGTTTTATGCTTTTTTAAGTCGAAGCGTTCGCAATAAGGCCATTGATCGGTTGCGAAAGCGTAGTGCACAGACAACTATTATCTCAGATCATGATCTCTTCAATGAAGATGATGGTGAGAACAATCCGCTCAATGAGGCCACCCTTTCGCTCTGGGGAACTGCACCATTTGCGACACCCGAAGAATTAACATTACAACTGGCCTCGCAGTATCAGCTACGTTCACTCCTTAAACATTGTATCCTCCATCTTAGTGCAGCCCCTAATCAGCTTCAGGCTGTTCTTCAAGAGTTACAAGAATTTGGCGCTGACGATCTCTTCCAAAATGTACTTGAGGAACTAAAGCTCAACCTGCCAACTGAGACCAACCCTCACGTGAGCCAGCATAAAGATCATGCCCATAAAAAGCTCCGCAACTGCCTCCAACAACAGAGCTCCAATTTGACGGTTCTTATTGCCTTACGTTTGACTATGTATACGAAGGTTTCTGCTACACCTTCTGAGTATGTAGTGGAGTTACAGACCCTTGCTCAGCAGGATTTGAGCGAGGAGAATGTCAGGCAAGGATTGAGGGGCCTGGTTGCGGAAGGGCTGTTGGACTGGCAAGGCGAGTCTATCGTACGGCTCACTTCAGCACAGTTAAAGCGCTTACTGCGCTTCTATAAAGATGAATAAGGTTTGTTATTCTGAAGGAGTTAAGTATGGATCGTTCCTCATTTTTACAGGGCCAGAGCCAGGATTCCTCTGGCAGGCTTGCTCAATGGATCTCCCACGTTATGCAATCACCCACTTCCCAGGTAGCGAGCACCGACGAGCTACAAGAGACAGAGCATGAAGTCGCTTTGTTGCTTTCTAACGAGTACCATCCCCATTTTTATCAGCAGCTTCCAGACTTTATTAAAGAACTGCTGACTCGTGGAACGGAAGCGACCGTTCTGTATGCCCCTCTTCTTTATCATCTGGCTGGTTGTCGTTCGTGCCATACTGCCTATGTAGAGCTGTATGATGCACTTCGGTATGCATTGGGTTCTGTTCCGGCCCGTCAACAGCTTGGTCAGGGTACTCGTACATTAGCCGCTACCCCTTCTCGGATGCTGGCCCATCTCTGTCAATCTCTCATTACCCAGGCCGAAGCACTTCTGAAGCAGGCGCGTCATGAGCATCGGGATCAAGATGAAGCTGCACGTTCGTTATTACAGCTTGCCTTGCAAGTAAGCGCTCATATTACACAAAGCACAGTACGTCGGCAGGCCTTACAGAATCTTGTCCCCGTGGCCAACCTCTTTAAGGGTCCGGATGCGCCAGGTAGCATACCTCCAGCTATTCAAACGTATACACCTGGCCTGGTTGGAACTGGTGTACGGCGCGGAACAGGAACGCGTTTGAATGAGACACTTTCCCGATCTTCCCAAAATGAGCAACCTGTGATTCATTTACAGGCCCGCCAGTTAGAAGCGACCATTCAACAGCAGGGTGAGCAATTAGAGCTCCATATCCAGGGTCTGGCTGAAGAGGTACATGGGCAGAGGCTGGAGATTAGCCTGCCTCTGGGTGGAATAACCGAGCTTGTGCATTGGCAGGGGGGAGATCCCCGAGCGATTCGGAGCGCAAGCTCAGTTGATGCAACTGGTGCGCTTGTTATGCCATTGGGGACGACCACGCTACAATTATCCAGGCCTGAAGAGCGTAATCTCCTGGAAGGACTTTTCTCCCAAGTAGAGGTAAGAGCTATCGCCTAATGCGAGCGTTCAGCCGGTTCAAACGTAACGGTACCACTTTTGCCGCCACTTTTCTGTGCAATATAGGCCTGTTCGATTGTAATCGTGGTATCAATTCCTTTGCACATATCATAGATAGTAAGTGCAGCCACCGTCACAGCAGTAAGAGCCTCGACATCTACACCAGTCTTGTAATGGGTGCGGGTCTGTCCTTCAATCCAGAGGAGACCCTGCTCACTTTCTAGTGTAAAGCGCAGATCGATATGGGTCATAGGCAGAGGGTGGCAGAGTGGTATAAGTTGGGGGGTCTGTTTAGCCGCCATAATCCCGGCAATCTTGGCCACCTCCAGCACGCTCCCTTTAGCAACCTGATTTGTTTCAATGAGATGAAGTGTCGAGGGGGCCATGCGCACGCGAGCTTTAGCAATAGCTCCACGTGAAGTTTCAGGGCGCTCCGTAACATCAACCATATGGATAGAGCCACTCTCATCAAGATGGGTTAATTGTAGATTGTTTTCTCCTGGGAGAGCTTCCTCGTTCTGGTTCGTCATTGCCTATGTTCCTGCCTTTCCTGTCCTCAGTAGATCATTAATCGTTGGCTTCAATTATCAGAATGATCTAATAGAGATAGTAATTATTTTGCATCCTTTTTGATGGCTGTTTTTGAATCAGCGTACGACTGTTACGCGACCCTGGATATCAACTCATTTTTCATGTATTTCTAGATCACTATATCACTATAGTACTATGTATTCAAAATGAAGAAGGAAAGTTCTGCCTTTTTGTTCTTAATCGTTAATGGTAGTGAGGATGATCGAGAGATGTTTCTAATTTGTAGAATGACAAAGATTTGCGGCTGAGAAGGGTAATAGCCTGATCTTCATCAGCCCTCAGCCTGCAATGTGACAGGAAGAACTTTCTGGATTACGCGGGCTCAAAATGTGGACGCGACCTGGCATTCTATTGCCGCCTATCAAGCAAAAAATGGTATGTTCCTCTGGCATGGCTTTATATTAAATAGATAGCACATGTATATAGGGGGTACACTGGGTTAAACACTGACAACCAGGTAAACATCAAATAGCTCTTCTCAAAACTGTGTCGAGATCGATATGCATCTTTTGTCTCTGTACACGGCGCTCGTCGGCGTTTCCTCATCTTACCACCTTCGGGTGCCTGCCTGGTTGTCAATGTTCAGCCTCTCTTCTCATCGGGCTGTCTGTTTCCGTCTCTCTTTTAGTCAGCCTCTCTTATTCTGTCTCTCTTATAAAGAATGCAAAGAGTTTGATGAGATACATGATAGAACCTTATTGGCCGAGCTTCTGTTTGCTCTGGAAAGCGCGGCGAAAATGGGTAAAGGCTTCGCGCTCCTGACCGAGGCTTTCTAGTAGTTCTGCATAGCGTACTGACTCATCGGCCAGTTCCTGATGTGCTCCTATGCGTTCCAGCATATCGAGCCCCTCAACAAAGTATTGAGAGCCTGCCTCTGGCAATTGTTGTGCATAATTGATTCGCCCTAGCATAATCAATGCTTCCGCCCCAATGACACAGTCTCCAAAGGTTTGTGCCAGTGCATTGGCATGTTGAGCGTTTTGTTTGCTCACTGCCCAATCCTTCTGATCAAAATACCATTCGGCATTGCGCGTATAAATGCTGGCCAGCGTCAAAGCATCTTGCAGGACAGTAGGCGACTGTAAAGCCTCATCCAGGTATTCGCGCGCTCTGGCTGGATCACCTTGGAGGATGGCATGACCAAGAAAATGATGCAATTCACTGCGCAAATTTTTAATGGTCTGCTGATGGTGAATCTGTTCACATTTATATGCATACAGCGTTGCCAGAACTGATTGTTTGCTTTCAGCATAATAAGAGCTGATCTGTGCATAAATGGCCTGGATATCGTGCGTGCTCCCCAGGCCTTCAGTTAGCGATAGGGCTTGATGAAACATGGCAATGGCCTGATCAAAGTTTTCAGTGCGAGTGTAATGTTGACCAAGTTGAATGTAGAGCTGAATAATAAAAAAAGGATCATGGGGCTCGCTCTTTTCAAGCAGATCTAATGTGCGCTGATAGGCTTGTAACGCTTGAGCATAGTTACGCATAGCTGTATAAGTGAGAGCGAGCTGATAAAGAAAGCGCCTGGATAGATAGACATCTTCGCCTTCTTTGATCTGCTGGAGTCCGGCTGTGAGCAAGTTTTCGCTTTCTTGATGGCGTTGGACCTTATAGTAAGCGCATCCTAGAAGATAATGATGCTGTAAGAGGTAAGGATGCTTCAGGCGTTTGACAGAGATCCCTTCTAATTGATGAATGGCCTGTTGAGGCTCTCCTTGTTGAATGAGGAGAGAGAGCTCTAGAAGTGCCAGTTGAATCTCATCATCATCGCGCTCTGCAAGATTGGTCGTTGTACCAAACCGTTCGTCTGCTTGCGTGCGTGCAGGTAAGAGCTGCGTTGACGTGAGCCCTAAACGCCCGGCAAGGATTTCAAGAGCACGTAAAGAAGGATGGATCTGACCGCGTTCAATGGCAGAGATATAGCTTACGGAGAAGTCAGGGGCAGCAAGTTGGCTCTGCGTATAATGTTGTGCTACACGTGCTGCCCGTAATTTTTCCCCAACTGATTTTCCAATCTTGCTAGATGGTTGTTCGGGGGACATTTGTACCTCCTGTTTGTCATCTATTTTACGTTAGGAAGTTGATAAATACACAATATATTGGTCAAATGTATTGTAAAGTACGCTTCTGTTCAATGTCAATAGACAATTCAATAATCTATTGAATTGGTGCTTGATAAATCTTTCTTGTGTAGAAATTCAGTCGTAGAAGTACTAACTCCAAATACCAAAAAATAGAGTATGCTCGATTGATCCGGAAATTGATAGCAACAGAAAAAAGAGAGTTCTCTCAATTAAAGCTATCAGCCAGGCAAGTATTGTTCAGATGGAAAGGTCTACTGTTGTGTAACTATACGTTTGAGTTATGGTACTTCTCTCATATAGGTGGCTTGTATAATAAATAGTTCATCCCTTCTATGTTTGTTGCGCTCTCGTTAACGATCTTGTTTGACTTTCGATCGATTGTATAGAAGCTCACCTGCTGGAGAAAGGATAGACCCTGGAAGAGAGGGGTTTTCATCCACCTTATAATCCACTTGATAACCCACCTTGTATAAGGACTATTTCTGCTTGCACCGCTCCTTTTCTCTTTTAAACGAAGAGGAGGAGTGAATTTGTGGTGTGAAGCCGGTGGGAGCCATAAAGGGGAGACAATCTGTTGTATAATTTAGAGGATTATGAAAGACTATAATTGAGACTCTGTATACTCTGTCTATTCTGTTCAGGCTCTATCCTTAGTATACTTTGTGAGATAGAGCGAATGTGTAAATAAGGTGAGACAAACGTTGTTTCATGGCCAGAGACCTCTCTTTGCATAGCTTAGAGTTTGAAATATTTTGAGGAGCTCATAGTATGTTTCGTTTTCTGACTGCAGGGGAATCGCATGGCCCTTGCCTCACAATGATCGTAGAGGGTTTGCCAGCTGGTCTACCAGTGGAGAAGACAATTGTTGATGTTGATCTACGCAGGAGACAGGGTGGCTATGGACGTGGCGGGCGCATGAAGATTGAGAAGGACGCAATCCGTTTTCTGGCTGGGGTTCGTCACGGAAAAACGTTGGGTTCACCCATTACCATGCAGATTGAGAATCTTGACTGGCCTAACTGGGAAGAGCGCATGAGTGCGGCCCCGATTGAGGCAGAGGTTGAGGAGGTAACACGTGTTCGGCCTGGACATGCAGACTTTACCGGATCAATTAAATATGGGCATGATGATGTGCGCAACGTTATTGAGCGTTCAAGCT
Organism: Tengunoibacter tsumagoiensis; assembly: GCF_003967535.1. Classification (GTDB taxonomy): domain Bacteria; phylum Chloroflexota; class Ktedonobacteria; order Ktedonobacterales; family Ktedonobacteraceae; genus Tengunoibacter; species Tengunoibacter tsumagoiensis. Next base: position 1,412,473 of record NZ_BIFR01000001.1, read on the forward strand.
CACGTGAGACGGCATCTCGTGTGGCGGTGGGTGGCCTCTGTCGTCAATTCCTGTCACAATTTGGGATTACTGTTCGTAGTCATGTGCTTTCGGTTGCTGATATTGGATATACAACCGAGCGAGGTATGACACAGGATGCGTATAACGATTCCTTGTGGAATGCGGTTGAGGAATCGCCTATGCGGTGTGCAGATGCTGAGCTAACCGAAAAGATGATTGCTCGCATCCTGGAGGCCAAACGCAATGGCGATACCTGTGGTGGCGTGTTTGAAGTGGTTGCCTTTGGCGTTCCAATTGGATTGGGAAGCTTCAGTCAATGGGATCGTCGTTTGAGTGCTCGCCTGGGTCAGGCCTTAATGAGTATTCCCTCCGTGAAGGCAATGGAGATTGGGGCTGGATTTGGCGCAACGCGTGTGACTGGCTCGCATGTTCATGATGTTCTGCGCCATGCCGAAGATGGGAGCTGGTACCATCTTAGCAATAATGCGGGTGGTATTGAAGGCGGAATCACAAATGGAGAGCCAATTGTTGCGCGTGTTGGTGTGAAGCCAATCCCATCATTAGCCCATCCTCTGCCTTCTGTTGATCTTTCTACGGGCGAAAACATTGATCAGAGCCGCTATGAGCGTAGTGATGTCTGCGTCGTTCCTGCTGCTGGCGTTGTTGGTGAGGCCATGATGGCGATTGTGCTAACAGAGGCGCTCCTGGATAAATACGCAGGCGATAGTCTGACAGAGACTATGCGTAACTATCATAGTGGTCGTAAATAGATCTCTTAAGTAGATCTCTTCTGTATGCCAGACAAGATGAGACAACCTGGGTAGAGCAAGGGGGAGAAGTTGCCATTATTGAGCTTTAATGATACACTCCCTCCCAGGGACTCTTCCTAACGGTGTCGTCCAGGTCAAGTAGCAGGTTTAAAGCAAAGGATGCTTTTTGATGGATATTAGTGTAAGCATACGCAAGCTGACTCAACTCTTTATTGTGCTTTTCCTTGCGCTCAGTGGAGGATTAGTCTACTGGCAAGTTGTTGTAGCTGATTCAGTAAGCTCCAACCCTCATAACAACCGAAAATGTCTCTTTCAGAACGCCGCTATTCGTGGCCGCATTTTTGATCGGAACGGCATCTTACTGGCTGATTCCAAGCCTGATAGCACCTCTGGTTGTGGCTATACACGCCATTACTATGATCCCTCACTAGCTGGTTTGATTGGTTATTATGTACCTGGCTATGAGGTACGTGGTATTGAGAAACAATATGATGATTATCTCAGTGGCCGTGTAGGTTCGACCGTCCTCTCTAATACCGTGAATAAAGTGCTCCATCAATCGCCTGTGGGCAATGATCTCTATCTTACGATCGATGATCGTATTCAGAAGATTGTAGATCAGCACTTTGATGATCCCGTTAATGTTGATAATCATGCTGTGTATAAGACTGATCGCGGTTCAGTGATTGTCTCAGATCCTCATACAGGAGAAGTTCTGGCGATGGTGAGCCGTCCTGGCTATGATCCAAATAAGATGGTGCAGACCCTCTCCTCAGGAAAGGCAGATCATCTGGATTATTATAATCAGATGTCTGATCCTGTAAATCAGAACCTCCTTGAGCGTCCATTACAGTCTGTCTACCCTCCTGGTTCGATCTATAAAACGGTAACATTGTTGGCAGGTTTGAACTCTGGGAGCACTACCCTGAATGAGCAATTTGATCAGACGCATGCGATTGGGCCAGTGGCTTTTAAAAAGAGTGATGGCGTCCCCAGTAATGTCGGCCCCTCGGGTAATAACCTTCAGTGGGTTGGTGATCAAAATCGAGACTTTACACAAAATGCGTATACGTTACATCTTCCTGTCTCAACTGCGTATGGATTTGCTCACTCGGACAATGTCATTTATGGCACGATCGGAGTAAAAACAGGAGCACAGAAGTGGTTGGACTTAAATAAGCAGTTTTATGTCGATCAGACGATTCCTTTTGATCTACCAGTAGAGAAGAGTAAGGTACAGACTGGCGATCAGCCATTGAGCGATTATGATCTGGCGAATGATGCCTTTGGTCAGGGATTAGACCTTGTAACGCCGTTTCAGATGACGTTGTTTGATAATGCTGTAGCCAATAATGGTAACCTGATGCGCCCCACTCTGGTGATGGCAATCACAGATCATGATAAGAATGCCTTACAGACCAATTCTCCTACATCTCTAAGCTCGCCAGTCAGCGCACAAACAGCGACTGATGTACGACAGGCTATGTATGGGGTTACATTTTGTGGTTCGGGTCTGGTTGAGGGCGCTCAATTTGGCGCTTCGCCCTGGGGCATTATTGCAAAAACAGGAACCGCTCAGGTGAGCAATGACCTGAAAACACCGGCTCATTCATGGCTCTTTACCCAGGCTCCCTATTCAGTGAATAATCCATCTGCATTGCCAGCTCTGACGATTGTCGCCATGAAAGAGAATGGTGGTGAAGGTGGTAGCCAGGATGGCCCAATGATTACCGCGATGTATAACGATATCTTCACGAACGTGGATACCTATAAAAATTTGAAGGCACCAGGTGTGGCGGCACCTACGTACTGCTGTAAGGCCCAGCTTCTCCAAAGAGGTCCTGGCTGCTAACTCTCTCCGTTTCAATTCTTTCAAGAGGTCTGGCGCTACCGAAAGGTGGCTGGACCTCTTTTTTTGCTTATGGGCTCTCTTGAGCAAAGAAGCTTTCCTCTCAGGTGCTCGGGCTCCTCTTTGGGGTAGATCTTGCCACCTGATCTACTCACTCTTGCAATGATTATATCTCAATGGTACACTTTATAGAGTATTATATACAGAAGATATTCTATTTTAATGTAATAAAAGGTGTATTATGAATATTGGTGCAAATATAAGGAAGCTCACTTTGCTCTTCATTGTGTTGTTTCTGGCTTTGAGTGGAGGGCTGGTCTACTGGCAAGTTATTGTTTCAAAGCAGGTAGCCAGTAATCCACATAATAATCGCGCCTGTTTATATGAGAACGCGCCTTTGCGGGGACGCATATTTGATCGAAATGGAGTCCTGTTAGCGGATTCGCAGCCCAATCAAGATGCGCGCTGTGGGTATATGCGTCACTATTATGAGCCTTCGTTGGCTGGTCTGATTGGCTATTATGCTGGTCCAAACTATCCCAGTACCGGGCTTGAGCACCAGTTCGATGCCTATCTGACGGGTCAGGTCGGAGCCACAGAGTTAGAGAATCAGATGAACCATCTCCTTCATCAATCTCCAGTTGGCAATGATCTCTACTTAACGATTGACGTGCGTATTCAACGAATTGTGAATCAGCATTTTGATGATCCTGTGCAGATTGTGGACAATTCAACATTTAAGACTGATCGAGGCTCCGTAATTGTCACAAATCCTCAGACCGGCGAGATCCTGGCGATGCTGAGCCGACCCGGCTATGATCCTAATCGAATGGTTCAGACGCTAGTTAAAGGCAACCTGTCTTACTATAATCAACTGGCGAATGATCCAATTGGGAAGCCATTGCGCTGGAGGCCTACGCAAGAGACGTATGCTCCTGGTTCTGTGTATAAAACCGTCACGTTGATGGCTGGCTTAAACGAAGGAAAGACAACATTAGATCAGTCGTTTGATCAGCAGCATGCACTGGGGCCAATTTTCTACAATGGGCAGCAGATCGGGCCTGTTGGTAATAACATCGGTGGCTATACATCCAAATTCCCCGTTACTACCGAATATGGTTTTACTCATTCAGATAACGTCATTTTTGCACAGATTGGTGTGAATACTGGCAGTGATAAGTGGCTGGCGTTCAATAAGAAGTTTTATATTGGCGAGCAGATTCCCTTTGACCTACCAGTGACACCCAGTACGGTTTTGCCAGCAGGAACTCAGACGTTGGCAGATAATCAGCTGGCTGCGAATGCCTTTGGTCAGGGATACAATAGCATCACGCCTTTTCAGATGTCTCTTTTTGATAATGCAGCGGCGGCCAATGGAAAGCTCATGCACCCGATGCTGGTTGCAAAGATCACCAATCATGATGGAAGCGCACTCCAGACCTTTACCCCCGAGCAATTAAGTGCCCCATTGAGTGAGAAGGCTGCCACCGATACACGGAAAGCTATGTATGGAGTAACCTACTGTGGCTCTGGCTCGATTGAGCGTGTCAGAATTAATGGCTCACCCTGGGGCATCATCAGCAAAACAGGAACCGCTCAGGTAAGTGATAATGAGAGTATTCCGGCTCAAAGCTGGTTAATTACGCAGGCTCCCTATTCGGTGAATAATCCCTCACAGTTGCCTGCTTTAACGATTGTCGCCATGAAAGAGAATGGTGGTGAGGGTGGTGCTCAGAATGGCCCAATGCTAACGGCAATGTATAACGATATCTTTACAAAGATCGATACCTATAAAGGCCTGAAAGCTCCAGGGCCAGCGGCTCCAACCTATTGTTGTAGTGCAAAGCTTCTACAGATTGGTTGCTAGTTAATAGACACGGCATTCTCTAGCGAGAGGTAATTAAGAGGGCAGTGCCTGGCTGTAAGGAAGATCGGCCAGGCACTGCCCTTTAAGATGTATGATATAGTGAGATTGGCAGATCATTGCTTATGCAGAGTAAATTGGTTCTACCAAAGAGAAAGGAAGAGGATGACTCTCTCTCACTTCTGGCGTGCAGCACAGGACCCTGAACGGGTCATGCAGATCGATATCAGCCATTGGCAAGGCAATGACCAGCACCATCGGACAGAGCTGGTAACCGTAGAAGAGCCTTTAGAGATCAGGATCAATGGTCAGAGTCTGGCTATTGTGATGCGCACTCCCGGGCATGATGCAGAATTGGCGATGGGTTTTCTCTTCTCAGAAGGTGTCATTCACGATGCTGCTCAAGTTTTACGCATTGAGAATGCTCTGGATGAAGATGGGTTACCACTGGTAAATGTACTGAACATACAATTGTCACAGCTATCATCTAATGGTCATCCAGGCTTTGAGCGCCATTTTGCAGTCTCTTCAAGTTGTGGACTTTGTGGGAAGCAGAGTATTAGCGATCTTCTCCTTGCTACCTCGCCTTTAGAGCCAGATGCATTGCAGCTTCCAATTGCCCTTTTTTATACTCTTGCAGATCGCTTACGAGAGCAACAGACGGTCTTTACAGCAACAGGCGGGCTTCATGCAGCTGGTCTCTTTGGATTGAATGGAGAGCTGCAGCTTGTGCGTGAGGATATTGGCCGTCATAATGCAGTCGATAAGCTGGTAGGCTATGGCCTATTGCAGCACATTCAACCTTATCGAGAGCACATTCTGCTGGTTAGTGGACGCACCTCTTTTGAGATTCTCCAGAAAGCCTTGCTGGCTCGCATCCCCTGTGTGGTAGCGATCTCTGCCCCCTCTAGCCTCGCAATCGAGCTGGCAGAGAAGAGCGGTATTACCCTGCTTGGCTTTTTACGTGAGCGCTCACTCAACGTTTATACCCATCCTGAACGCCTGATTTAATTGAGCTATTCTTGTGACTTATAGAGGGATACGCTATAATTTAGCCATGCAAAACGATACTATTGCCGCCATTGCCACGCCTCAAGGTGTTGGAGGGATTGGAGTCATCCGTGTCAGTGGGTCTGACGCTTTTGCGTTGGTCAGCCCACTCTTTCGCCGCAGGGCCAATGACCAGATTCCACCTTCTCACCAACTCACATATGGGCATATCATAGATCCACAGAGCCAGGAATTGCTGGATGAAGTCCTGGTTGCCTTTATGCGTGCGCCTCATACATACACCCGAGAAGATGTCGTTGAGATTCAGGGGCATGGAGGACCTCTTGTCTTAAAGCGCCTCCTTCGAGCAGTATTGGCTCAGGGAGCCCGGATGGCTAATCCAGGAGAGTTTACCTTACGTGCTTTTTTAAACGGGCGTCTTGATTTAGCCCAGGCTGAGTCAGTCATGGACCTCATCGAATCGCAGACAGAGGTAGGGCGGCGCCTGGCAGTGCAACAGTTGCAGGGTCAACTGTCATCGCAATTGCAAGAGGCGCGACACACCATTTTGGGCGTGGTTGCCCGCATTGAAGCGAGTATTGATTTCCCTGAAGATGATGTTCCTACTCCAACAGTTGCCGAACTGGTGCCCATCGTTTCTCTGGCCCAGAGACAGATTGCTCAGCTATTAGCGGGATCGGAACAGGGCCGGCTCTATCGCCAGGGGCTACGTACAGCGATTATTGGCCGTCCCAATGTTGGCAAATCTAGCCTGCTCAATGCGTTGCTTCGTACCGAACGTGCCATCGTCACCTCAGTAGCAGGTACCACGCGCGATACAGTTGAAGAAGTTGCCAACCTGCGTGGCATCCCCCTTCATCTTATTGACACCGCAGGAATCACACCAACCGATGATCCTGTCGAACAGATTGGGATTCAAAGAAGTCGTGCGGCAGCTGAAAGCGCGGATGTCATTCTGCTGGTCTTTGATGGCGCTACTCCCCTGACTGTTCAGGATCGTCAGATTATGGACGAGCTACAAGCGTTAGGATTTGGCGCCCGTGAAAAGTCCTCGTCGCGTTCGGTCGTGCTTGTGCTTAACAAAGCCGATTGTCAGCAGAGAGTCGAGACTGGTGAACTGCAAGAAATCTGGCCTGATGCACCGCTAGTTGCTACTTCAACACTCTCGGGGCAAGGACTAGCAGATCTAGAAGAAGCTATTGTCGAACTGGCACTGTCAGGAAAGTTACAGAGTAATGAGAACGTTCTGGTGACCAGCGCTCGTCATCAAGATGCACTGAGACGAGCAGCAGAGCATATAGATGCCGCCATCGCTTCATTGCAGAAGAACCTTCCGCTTGATTTTGTGTCCATCGACTTAAGGGCTGGATACGACGTGTTGGGTGAAGTCACCGGCGAGACAGCAAGTGATGATCTGCTAGATAAAATATTTCACGAATTTTGTATTGGAAAATAGTTTCCGTTTTATGCAGGTCTATGTATGCACAAATGTCGCCGTATGAGAAGGGCCTGCATAAGACACTCCCCTTCATTTCCGCAGTTGTCTCTCATTTTTTTCTTCTCATCGTATTAGTGTAGGGAGACCTTCTCAAGAGAGATCTATGAGAAAAACATTTTTTATGCATTTCTCGTTCGTGGTAGAATGTACGTTGATTGAAATCTTTCTCAACAGAAAAGCTGAGGAAGCTATTAGAGGTAATCGAAGAAGTGAATACACTACAGAATGCGTTAAATTTTTTAAAGCGGCCAGCTGGGATTATCACTGCTGTAGTAATCATAGTAGTGCTGGTAGCTACGAGCCTATCGTATAAATTTGTTATTCAATCATCAGGACATGCCCCTGCACCAACGCCAAAGGTGGTTAGAAAACCAACTCCTACGCCGACTCCCACACTGGTGCCCACGGCAACGCAGGTTCCTACGCCAACTCCAATCATCTTACCAACCCAGGACCCAGCTCAGATTCAGGGTGTCGATGGAACGATGGTCTATAACGGTATCTCCTGGTTGCGTATGGGCTATCCAACATGCGGC
>NZ_BIFR01000001.1:1425000-5303167 GCF_003967535.1 Tengunoibacter tsumagoiensis
GGAAGTCATCGGACCCCAGGCTGCCAAGAAAAGCCTCTCGTGAGAGCTGACGCTACCCGTACCGCAAACCGACACTGGTAGGCAGGGGGAACTCCCCCAAGGTGATCGAGCGACCCTCTGTTAAGGAACTCGGCAAATTGACCCCGTACCTTCGGTAGAAGGGGTGCCCCAGTAGCGTGTTTCGATGCGTGAGGGGGCTGCAAGAAATTGGCTCAACCGACTGTTTACCAAAAACACAGGTCTCTGCGAACGCGAAAGCGGAAGTATAGGGGCTGACTCCTGCCCAGTGCCGGAAGGTTAAGCTAAGTGGTGTTCGTAGCCACGAGGTGAAGCCCCGGTGAACGGCGGCCGTAACTATAACGGTCCTAAGGTAGCGAAATTCCTTGTCGGGTAAGTTCCGACCCGCACGAAAGGAGTAACGAGTTGAGCACTGTCTCGACAGAGGACTCGGCGAAATTGAAGTACCCGTGAAGATACGGGTTACCCACGACAGGACAAAAAGACCCCGTGGAGCTTTACTACAGCTTGGCCTGGATACGAGGGACAGCGTGCGTAGCATAGGTGGGAGCCGGAGAATCCATCCTTGTGGGGGTGGAGGAGGCAGCAGTGAAATACCACTCTCGTTGTGTTTTGTGTCTCACGCCAGACCGTGAACCGGTTGGCAGACAGGACCAGGTGGGTAGTTTGACTGGGGCGGTCGCCTCCCAAAGAGTAACGGAGGCGCTCAAAGGTTCTCTCCGGGTGGATGGACATCACCCTTTTCGAGTGTAAAGGCAGAAGAGAGCTTGACTGCAAGGCAGACGCGCCGAGCAGGGACGAAAGTCGGACTTAGTGATCCCACATTCCCGAGTGGAAGGAGTGTGGCTCAACGGATAAAAGCTACCCCGGGGATAACAGGCTTATCTTGCCCAAGAGTTCACATCGACGGCAAGGTTTGGCACCTCGATGTCGGCTCGTCGCATCCTGGGGCTGGAGTAGGTCCCAAGGGTTGGGCTGTTCGCCCATGAAAGCGGCACGCGAGCTGGGTTCAGAACGTCGCGAGACAGTTCGGTCTCTATCCGTCGTGGGCGTAGGAAGATTGAGGGGCGTCATCTCCAGTACGAGAGGACCGAGATGGCTGAACCGCTGGTGTGCCAGTTGGCCTGCCTGGGCCACAGCTGGATAGCTATGTTCAGAAGGGATAAGCGCTGAAGGCATCTAAGCGCGAAGCCGCACCCAAGATGAGTCTTCCCATCACTTTGTGTGATCAAGATCCCAGGAAGAAGACCTGGTCGATAGACGACACGTGGACGCCTGGTAACAGGTGGAGCGAAGTCGCCCTAATGATCGTACGGCTTGTCATTCAGGTCTTGAATGGGTGAGCGAGTGGAAATCGGCTTGAACGCGTGGTTGCAAGCGGCGCGCTCGGCAAAATTGAGAGAATATCCTCAACAGTTGGTACCATCAGGTGCAATGGAACAAAGAGAGAAGTCAGGATTGTGAGATCCTGGCTTTTTTTGTGTTTTGACCAGCCTCATCAAACTGATTTCACTGTAACCGCATTCTGCGATACCTGACCAGCAGGCATGTCAGGAAGAGTAGAGCAATACCAATGCCAGCCAGTAGCAAGCGGCTCTGTGCAAATGTCCAGGGTAAAAAGAACCCTTGAACTGAACTAGTCCAGACTATGCAGGATGTTCTTGCATATCTCCTGGCTGATGAGGTACGCTAGTAGAGAGAGCTATATTGAACTGCTACAGGCTGAAGTCATGAGAAAATTGCAAGTAGAATGATAATTGACTTTCATACTCATATCTTTCCACCTGAGATTATCCAGCATCGCGCCCGTTACTGCGAGCGTGATCCCTGGTTTGGCGAACTGTATGCCAATCCTCGGGCCTCACTGGCAACGGCTGAGGATCTCATTGCTGAGATGGCAATCTCAGGTGTGGATGCTTCTGTCACGTTTTCGTTTGGTTGGAGCGATCCGGGGCTGATTGAAGAGTGCAATAGCTATGTGCTTGATGCCGTACGTCGTTATCCGGGTCGCCTCTATGGTATGGCTGTTCTACAGCCTCTGGCCGGGGCGCGAGCAGAGCGCGAGCTTCAGCGCTGCGCTGAGGCTGGTATGATTGGGCTTGGAGAATTAATGCCGCATGGGCAGGGGTATCGGTTATGTGATACCCACCTGCTGACACCTTTGATGGATATTGTCCGACATTATCAGTTGCTGGTGCTTTCGCATTGTAGTGAACCTGTTGGTCATCTTTACCCGGGAAAAGGTGATGTCTCAGTACAGGATGTCGTCGCATTTCTGACGGCCTTTCCCGAGGTGCGTTTTATTGCGGCTCACTGGGGTGGAGGGCTTCCTTTCTATAGTCTGATGCCAGAGATTCAACGCATTACTGCCCATGTATGGTATGATACTGCTGCAACTGTCTATCTTTACCGCGATCTTATTGTGCCTACAGTTGCTAGATTAGTAGGGGCAGAGCGTATTCTCTTTGCCAGCGATTATGGATTGCTTCGACAGCAGAGGATTATTAAGCACCTGCAACAGGCTGACCTGGATACTCAGTCACTTGCTATGATCCTCGGTCAGAATGCGCGATCTTTATTGGGAATTATTTGACAGGCTATCTTCCCCTATGAGGGCGAATAGTTAAGGGTAGAGATGCTATGCGTGTTGTTTCATTAGGGAGTGGCAGTAGCGGAAATGCTTTATTTGTAGAGGCTGGTCCAGGAGGACGCACAAAGTTGCTTGTCGATGCTGGGCTGAGTGCTCGTACGCTGACCACACGGCTCCTGTCGATTGGAGTGACACCGGCTCAACTGAGCGGAGTCTTGATTACGCATGAGCATAGCGATCATGTGATGGGTCTTCCGATGCTGCTCAAGCGGTTTGCTCTTCCTATCATGACTGACCCACGAACTTATGCCGCTTTTGAAGATGGACTCCGGACTGGGGGGTGGCGCTCAGATTCTGGACGGTTGGTTCCAGCGGAGGAGTTGGCGCGAGAATTGGAAGTCGTGGAGAGGGCCGAGGAGACGGTGTTTCGTCCGCTGGCGGTTGGAGGACAGGGCCGCATAGGTGATATAACGATCACTTCTTTTCCCATTCCTCATGATGCCGTCTCCCCCTGTGGCTATCTTTTACAGGCTGGTGGCTGCCGCCTCTGTATTGTGAGCGATAGTGGAGAGGTAACTCCGCCCATGCTGGAGGCCATGAAGAACGCCGATCTGTTAATTTTAGAATCCAATCATGATCGTGCTCGTCTGCTACGTGGACCTTACCCCTATCGTTTAAAGCAGCGTATTTTAAGTTCTACAGGGCACCTATCGAATGATCAGGCCGCTGAAGCGGTGCTACAGACGTGGCAGCCTCATGGCATCCGCTGGCTCTGGCTCTCCCATTTGAGCCGCACCAATAATACGCCAACCCTGGCTCTGGAGCATATGCGCACATCCTTACAGAAGGCAGGAGCTCATCTGGCACAGGTGCATCTCTCGGTGCTCCCGCCAACGCTGGGTGGAGTCTGGGACTCCACCCAGTTATGGCATGCTTCCTCGCTCTGGGAGATGTCGCGTTAGCTCAATGGCTCACTTCTTTGCTATCTACTCGATCTTCGGCTGGAGATGGAGACTGGCGTTCTTGTTTGAGCGCTACCTCTACTTGTGCGGCAGCAGGTGTAGCTCCCAGTGATTTATAGAAGCCATGGGCCTGTTCAAGATGATAGCGGGCGCGACTGGCATAGCTGTGTGCTTCTTTCTGGTCGGTCGTGGTCAGTTCGCTTGCTCTCTGCTGATAAAGGAGTGCAAGTGCATAGAGCGTATGTCCTCGCTCCCAGGGGAGATCCAGCTCCTCGCAGAGTTGGAGGGCCCGACGCAGATCTTCTTCAGCAGCCGTCCAATCGTGTCTTTGTAACCAGAGGTTTCCGCGCGCACGTAGAGCTACGGCCAGACTTTTTCGAGCCCCCGATTGTTCACCAACTTGAATGGCGCGCTGGCAGATCTGTAGCTGTTCCTCGCCCTGTTCTGGAGTTCTTACGACGAGCTCAGCCAGCGTAGCCAGAGTTTCTGGTTGAGGATATGGCTCACTATGGCTAATCTTCTCTTTATAGTCGAGCAAGGCTCGCTCATAATCGCCACGAGCCAGATGGATGGCATGGAATCTGGTCTTTTCGTCCACTCCCGAGCGGGTAGACTGCTGATCAATCAAACGTTTATATTGCCTTGCATACTGGTCACCTTCTTCGAGCTTTCCTTGATGGTAGGCAATAACCGAGAGGGTCTCCAGTGCCCAGAGCTGGCGCTTTTCATCCTGTTGATATTTCTCAATCAGTTGCAGTATCTCCAACGCAACCTGATGAGCATTCTCCCAGCGATTCCATTGTCGCCAGGCCCGCATGCGGCCTACAATACTGGTTAAGAGCATCGATGGGCTCTCCATCGTCTGTGCATCGCTCCATGCTCGCCCATACCACATGAGGGCAGAGGGATAGTCGGCCACCTTTTCATAGGCTGCGCCCAGGGAGAAATAGAGATCATAGAGCTCTTCTCGATCAGTTAGCAGACCTTCTAACTTGAGGCGGCGCTGCTGTAGCTCCAGTGCCTCCCGATATTTGTGATATTCATCGTAGATAAAGCCCATTGCATCCAGCGTCAATGAGAGCGTCCGTGGATTATCGAGCTCTTCTGCCAGTCGAAGCGCGGCTTTTCCGCTTTCAAAAGCCTGCTCCGCCAGTTCCTGTTTGCGCTCGGTTGGAGCTGTCTCCAACTGACGGATATACCAGAAGGCCCGGTAGGTGAGGAAGGCAATCGATTCACGGCTAATTGGTTGTCCTTCTAGTAGCTGTAGCCCGGCATCAATATAGGTCCATGTCTCCTGCACGTCTGGCTGGATATCAAAACGGGCCAGCCAGCGTGTGGCTAACAGAGCGAGCCGCTCATAGAGGAAAAGCAGGCTGGCCGTATCCTCGGATGTTCCCTGTGCATTCAGTAACTGAAGCGCCTGGCGATAATGTTGCCAGGCTTCATCCAGGTTTCCTCGTTGGGAATAGGCATCTCCCAGTTTCTCATGCATAGAGCTCCGCGATGGAGCGTCTGCTTGCTCCTCCACGAGCAATTCGAGCGCATCGTTATAGGCTTTGAGCGCACGCAGAGTATAGTAATTGTGTAGAGCTTGATCGCCAGTGAGGATCAGAAAGTGCAGCGTGCGTTGACGTAGCTCTTTTCGGGTGAGATGGTGAAGCGGAAGATTGCCGATATCAAGCCATTCAAGAGCCAGATTTGCGGACCAGCTCGCCAGAGCCTGCTGATAGTGGTACGCCAGCAGTTCGATAAAAGCTTCCTGCCTGGTCTGGGTTTTGCCTTCTAGCCAGAGGGCAAGATGAGCATGTTCGCGTGTGCGACGTTGGCGGGGAATAGTGTTATAGACCACATCCCGAATCAGAATATGTTTAAAATTAAAAGTGCGATCATTCTCATCTGGACTATTGCGCTGCTTGCCAATCTCCGTTACAAAGTCCCGTTTGAGTAGCGAGACCAATGCTTCCATCACCAACTCTGGATAAAGGTCAGAGGCCATTTCAAGCAGACTGGAGAGCCAGAAAGTTCGTCCGATAATGGCTGCATGCTGAAGAATCAACTTCTCAGTAGGATCCAGTAGATCGACACGAGCGGCTAGAACACCCTGAATAGTATCGGGGACATGCGAGAGCGGCAGGAGGTAATGCTGCTCAATCAGTGCATCTTCAGGTGGTTCTCCCGGTGTGCTGAGCTCGCCCAGGAGCACATCATTCCGATAGCCAATGCGCCAGGTTGGTGTCTCATGCTCATCGCTTTGTTCACGAACAAGAATACCCTGATCAATAAACATACGTACAATCTCTTCGACAAAGAACGGATTGCCTTCAGCGCGGGTAAGAATGGTGTAGCGTAAGGTCTCAGGGAGGTCATTGGGATTAAGCAGCGCATCTACCAGATCGCTGCTCTCCTGCCATGTGAGCGTCTCCAGTTCAATGGCGGTAAAATTGCGATGGCCGCCTCCCCAATCGCGCCGATGCTCAAGAAATTCTGGTCGTGCTGGACAGAGAAAGAGCACAGGGGTAGCTGTAATTCTATCGGTGAGATATTCGAGAAGATCAAGAAAGGCTTCATCAGCCCATTGTAGATCGTCCAGAACAATGATTAATGGTTGCTGTTCTCCCAGCGCCTCCAATAGGACGCGCCAGGCGCGCAATAATGTTCCCTGTGTTCCGCCCTGTTTGAGCGGAGACGTTGGCGTTGAAAGGCCCTGACGTTCGGGCTTGAGGCTTTCTGATCCGAAGTCCTTAGGCGTGGGATCACGATCAATCTGGGGTAAGATAGCTGAGGCAATCTCTTCCGCCGACTCTGTGCTCCTGGCTCTAGACAGTGTCTCATTGACAAAGGTTAGAAAGCGCTGCTGTATCATCTCGTTATTATCGGATGTCTGCACATTGATCAAGGTGCGAACGATCTCAATAAAAGGCCAGTAGGTAATTCCTTCACCATAGGGCGGGCAACGGCCTTTGAGCACCAGTGGAGGAATGTGCTCTTCCTGATTCGTCTTGCGCTGTGCAAGTTTTTTTTCACGCGTAATAAACTCTTGCACCATGCGCGATTTACCAATGCCAGGTGCCCCTAGAATGGTAATGAGATGAGGATGATGTTCGGCCAGGACGCGAGCATAATTAGCATGGAGTAAGGTCAGCTCCAGCGTACGCCCGATGAGTGGAACAGAGCGGCCTCCGATACCGCGAGGCGGCTGTAAAATGATCGAACTCTGCTGTTGTAGCCCAATCACAACATGAGCTGCAATCGGCTCTGGTTTGCCTTTGAGTTGCAGCGGGGAGATGGCGCGGAACGCGAACAATTGACGGGCTGAAAGATAGGTTCGTTCGCCTACCAGAATAGTATCAGGAGTGGCGACTTGTTGGAGACGAGCAGCGATATTGACTGCATCGCCAGTGATAAGAAAATCCTGGCGCTGCCGACCAGCATTATTGGGGGCGGCCACTTCTCCAGTATTGATGCCGATCCTCATCTGCAACTGAGCATTCTCTGTGTCATAAAGAAGGCGCTGTTGATTAAAGTTTGTGAGTGCAGTCTGCATATCGAGAGCGGCTCTAATGGCGCGGTCAGGATCATCTTCATGAGCGATTGGCGCACCAAAGACGGCCATAATAGCGTCGCCAATATATTTTTCGATAGTTCCACCATGTTTGCGAATCTGTTCGGCCATCAGATTAAAATAGCTGGTAAGTAGACTACGCATCTCTTCGGGATCCAGGCGATCGGCTAGAGGAGTGGAGCCTGTAATGTCAGCAAACATGACAGTAACTACTCGTCGCTCTTCCGGCGGCTGAAGAGGCGCAAACTCTTCTTTTTGACTGCTTGCCTCAATAATGGATGCAGTCTCGTGTTTTATCGTAGCACCAGCCCCCTCGCTTTTGAATTGCAGGGCATTTCCGCATTCAATACAGAATTTTGCGGCTGGTGGATTGATTGTCCCACAGTGTGGGCAGACCATCAGGCGCGTGCCACATTCGAGACAAAATTTTGCATGAGCGGGATTGATTGTGTGGCATTGAGGGCAAAGCATAGTCATCCTGTCTTGCAATTTCCTTATTGCGGTTTGTTAGCATTCAATTGTTCTTCTTTATTTTACAATATCTATCAGGCTGGCGGAAAATAGCAAGACCACAGTCGCGTCCGCTGAGCTTGCCTCTCTGCCATCTTTGCTCTTTTAAATGCAGAAGATAGCCTCTTCTGCCAGAACTGGAAAGCCCTGGAGAATTTCTTTTCGCTTGACGATTTCCTTTTAATTACGTACTATGTCTTAATAGAAGGGAGAACTATCATGTCACAGGAGTTTCGGATCGAGTCTCGAAGTTACGATCAGCTATTGCGAGGCTCGTGGCAAGCTCAGTTTTTAGAACCAATCAGACAACTTGGTGATGAACAGATGCTAGCACTGGAAGGAGCGATGCGCTTCTGGTTGCCCGCTGGTAATCTTATGTATTGGGCCTCTGGTACACGTCCATTGCGCTCCAACTGCTTACAGATCTTCTGGCCCGAACGCTGGTATATGCTAAGTGCCTTCTATAATGAAGATCGCCTTATTCATACCTATGCTACGATTATTCAGCCTGTACAGCTTCTGTTTAATCAGCTCTCCTACATTGATCTTGATCTGAGTATACTTGTTAAGCCCGACCTGAGCTATGAAGTTCTGACCCAGGCCGAATTTGAACATATGGCTGAGACCCTGGGATATAGCGAAGAGACAAGCCAGAGCGCTTTAACGGCTTTGCGCGCTCTAACCAGTTCACTTCAGCGCAGCATTGGCGTATTTTCTGCTGTCCCATATCGTATCAACCTGACAAATATCCCTTCCGTCCGCTGTGGCGATAACTGATCAACAGACGCAAATCAGGCCGTCCTCGTTACCCTCTATTCTGTCGCAGCTTTGATGAAGGAGCATAGTGCTATGCCACGGCGTATCGATCATGTTGCAATTATTGTCCGCAATCTCGAGCAGGCATTGATCTTTTACCGCGATACCCTGGGATTGGAGCCCCGAGCGATTCAGGATGTACCTTCGGAGCAGGTGCGTATAGCCTTTTTGCCGATGGGTGGCCCTCAGGGTAGTGAGATTGAACTGATTGAACCAACTACTCCCGACTCGAGCCTGAGCCGTTTCCTCGAGAAGCGCGGTGAAGGTATGCATCATCTCTGTCTGGAGGTAGATGATATCGATGCAGCCCTGCAAGAGATGAACGAGCGAGAGGTTGCTGTTCTCGATACTCAGCCACGCCTGGCAGCCGAGGGGCGAGCGATCTTCCTTCATCCGAAAGCAACGCATGGTGTGCTCTTAGAATTGATAGAGAAAAGACCCCAGGCCACTCGGAGAGTTGAGCGTTAAAGCGGAATATTGCCGTGTTTCTTTGGAGGATTGGTATCGCGTTTATTTTTGAGCATCTCCAGAGCGTTGATGAGCTTGACACGGGTATATCTAGGCTCAATGACCTCATCGATATAGCCACGGCTCGCGGCAATATAGGGATTGGCAAACTTCTCATTATACTCGGCAATCAGCTCTTTACGGCGCTGCTCAGGATTGGCTGAGTGCTCAATCTCATCTTTAAAGAGAATATTCACAGCCCCCTCAGCCCCCATAACAGCAATCTCTGCCGTGGGCCATGCATAGTTGATATCGCCCCTGATATGTTTGCTACTCATCACATCATAGGCCCCCCCATAGGCCTTGCGCGTAATCACCGTAATTTTGGGGACCGTCGCCTCACAATAGGCATAGAGGAGCTTGGCACCATGGCGAATAATGCCACTATGTTCCTGCCCCACGCCAGGTAAGAAGCCAGGCACATCTACAAACGTGAGCAGCGGAATATTAAAGCAATCGCAGAAGCGTACAAAACGAGCCGCCTTATCCGAGGCATTGATATCCAACACACCGGCCAGCGCTTTGGGCTGTTGAGCCACAATACCGACCGAGCGACCATTGAGACGAGCAAAACCAATTAAAATATTGGGAGCAAAGTGTGCCTGTACCTCAAAGAAATCATGATCATCAACCAATGATTGCAGAACAGTCTTCATATCGTAGGGTTTATTGGGATTATCAGGGATGATCGTATCGAGTTCTTCAACGAGGCGGCGTGGAGAATCCTTTGGGGTGAGATAGGGAGGGTCATCAAGGTTATTGGAAGGGAGATAGCCCATCAACTGGCGCAGCAGGCGGAGGCAATCCTGTTCGCTGGGGCAGGAAAAGTGCGCTACTCCACTGGTACTATTATGAACCTGAGCTCCACCAAGCTCCTCAAACGTCACATCCTCATGGGTTACCGCCTTCAACACATTGGGGCCAGTCACAAACATGTAGCTACTCTCCTCCACCATCAAGATAAAATCAGTAATGGCAGGCGAGTAGACAGCGCCACCAGCACAGGGCCCCATAATAGCGGAGAGCTGTGGGACAACGCCGGAGGCCAGGGTATTGCGTAGGAAGATATCGGCATAGGCCCCGAGGCTGACCACACCTTCCTGGATACGAGCCCCGCCAGAATCGTTGAGTCCGATCACAGGAGCCCCATTCTTGAGCGCAAGATCCATCACCTTACAGATCTTTTCGGCATGTGTCTCTGATAGAGAGCCACCGAAGACCGTAAAATCCTGTGAGAACACATAGACGAGCCGACCATCGATCTGCCCATAGCCAGTCACCACGCCATCGCCAAGGATCTTCTGCTCATCCAGGCCAAAGTCGCTGGCGCGATGAGTGACCAGCATATCGAGCTCATTGAAACTATCGGGATCGAGCAAGAGATCAAGCCGCTCGCGAGCCGTCAATTTTCCTTTTTTATGTTGAGCTGCAATGCGTTTTTCGCCGCCCCCAAGAAGTGCTTCAGCCTGGAGGGCGTGCAGCGTAGCAATTTTCTCCTGCTCTTCCGATTTTTGTTTGCTTGTAGTCATGTGTGATATCTCCGTTGATCTCTATAACCTACGCGGAACATGTTGGCAGTATAACACGGCAAAAGGGAGAGTGTCTAATTGTTTGAAAGAGTTTTGAGGAGATTACCAACAAGAAGCCACAAAAAAAGCCTCCAAAGTGAGGATGCTCCACTGAGCATCCTCCTGGAAGGCCTTTGAGTTGATTAGATGCGAAAAATAACGAAGCCCGAACGACTTCTATCTTTCGATGGGAGAGCGGACCAGGCTGCCCCACTCGGTCCAGGAACCATCGTAGTTGCGGACATTCTCATAGCCCAGCAAGCGGGTTAGAACGAACCAGGTATGAGCCGAACGCTCGCCAATACGGCAGTAAGAGATAATCTCTTTATCGGGGGTGATATCCTTCCCCTCATAGATCGAGCGGAGCTCTTCAGCTGATTTGAATGTACCATCAGGATTAGCAGCCGTTGCCCAGGGAATATTTTTTGCGCCTGGGATATGGCCGGCGCGCTGAGCACCTTCCTGAGGATAGTTGACCATGTGTAGCAGCTCACCGCTGTACTCCTGTGGGGAGCGAACGTCAATCAGGCGGCGGTTAGAATCACCTAAACCAGCCAGGACCTGATCGCGGAAGGCGCGAAGGCTCTCATCAGCAGGTTGTGCATGATAGGTCACGGGAGAGAAGTGAGGAACCTCTTTGGTATACTGGCGGCCTTCAGCTTCCCATTTGGCGCGACCACCGTTGAGGATCTTCAGGTTCTTGTGTCCGTACTGAGTGAAGAGCCAGTAGGCATAAGCGGCGTACCAGTTGTTGCGGTCGCCATAGAGCACGATTGTCGTATCGTTGCTGATGCCCCAGCCACCCAGCAGCTTATCAACGCCTTCCTGGTCGATGAAGTCGCGGCTCAGAGGATTCTGAACATCGACGTGCCAGTCGAGCTTTACGGCTCCTGGGATATGCCCCACTTCATAGAGCAAAACATCTTCATCGGCTTCGATTAAGCGGATGGAAGAATCATTAAGATGGTCCGCTACCCAACTGGTCTCAACAAGGGCTTCTGGATGTGCATACTCGGACATGAAACAGGCCTCCTTATATCTCACCATTGAAAGTTGACTTAGTCGATCAACATTCAAAACTATCTTCTGTAGTATAAAAGGTTGGGCGGGTGACTGTCAAGGGTCAAACGCTGTCCCAACATGTTTTATCCATAGGTTCAAGCGAAATATGGTTTTCTTGACTACATGGATGAGCTGTGAGGTCATAGCCTTGTATGCGATACGAGATGCTATCAGGCCTTGACTTCGGGTAGATTCTGGTCGTTCACTCGGTCAAGCTTTTGCTTTCAAGGTAAAGGAGCCGTGTAGCTTCGCGTTCATTGCGGACAATGCTGAGTTGTACAATCAAGTTATTGAGGCGATCGGCATTGCTGTCGAGGGCCATATGTTTTTTAGCGAGTAGCTCTAATTTGGGAAAGCGTTCGTGAACAATGCTCATAATGGCGCGGCGTTGAGCGAAGAGCTGTCCTTCGCGTATGCCGATCTTGCGGCCTGTGACCTGTCCGGCTTGCTGTCCTTCGTCGCGCCCACGAGCTAACCCTTCCTCGCGGCCAGCGCGGAGAATTTCTTGATATAGTGGCATATCGCGTAATATTTCGTGTATTTTATCCAACCCCATCCTACTCCAGACCCACCTATCCCTATTGTTGTGTGATACAAAATGACTACCTTGCTTGTAGTATAGCGTTTGGCGAAAGAGGTCTGCTCTCACTGCTTACTTGAGATGGTATTGCTGATGATGATTGTGGTTTAGTTTAAGTAGCAAGATGCTTGCTTTCCTGTGCTTTCCTCTTTTCATCCCTCTCTATCACATCAACGAGCACAAAATTTCTGTATTTCTATTCTAGCATAGAAACACAAAAATGTCGATTTCTGCCGGGAAAATAAGAAATTATTGCTCTTTATGACCGTCGTCATGGTATTTGCTTTCTTCATAGCTCTCTTCATAAAGAAAACAGACCCCATGACGACGGTTGTGCCAGGATGGGGATTATCGTTTGTGGCTCATTTTGTCCTTTCGCCTGGCTGGTTTTCTTCTGAAGGTTGATAGTATGAAGATGGGTGTGCCCTATTTGCGATAGATGCCAAGGCCGCTCTGGACCTGGGAAAGATCATAGTGGCAGCCCTGTTGTTCATAGCCTCCAATGAAGGGATCTTCCGTAAGCAGCATAGGGGTATCAAGATCGATAAATTTGAAGCCACCCAGACCTGCGGCAATATGGGCTGAGGCGCTAATGGCGAGTCGTGACTCCATCATTGCTCCAATCATTAATTGAGTATGCAGACTGCGACAGAGGGCGGCACTATCGAGGGTTTTGACGATGCCATACTTCATGATTTTGAGGTTGATGATATTGACACAAGTATCGGTCAGGAGACGAGCAATGGTTGCCGGGCTGGATGCACTCTCATCGGCAGCAATAGGGACCGCTGTATGCTGGGAGACATAGCGTAGTCCCGCAAAATCATCCTTGTGGACCGGTTGTTCCATCATCAGTGGCCGGATATCACGATTGTCGAGTGCTTCCAGACAGAGGAGTGCCTCATTTGGTGTATAACCCTGGTTGGCGTCAAGCGTTATGCTAAGATGAGGAGCGCCGCTACGAATGGCTTCGACACGGTCTACATCTTCTCTCAGCTCGCCACCTACCTTCACTTTAAGGCTTTTAATGCCCATTTGCATTGCTTCACGTGCTATCTCATAGCCTCGATCTGGTTTAACCATTGGGATGCTGAGATCTGTCTCAACGCTGCTACTGGCTCCTCCTAAAAATAAATACAAAGGGATATTGTAGGAGCGGGTCAGGGCATCGAGAATCGCCATCTCCATGCCGGTGCAGACGGTTGCTTGAGCAAAATAGACGCTCTGGATCAGAGCTGAGAGGGTACGCCAGTGAGCGGCATCTTTGCCTTTGATCAGTGTCGCGCAAGCAGAGGCTGCGACGAGAGCTGTCTCCTGTGATTCGCCAGTGCTTGGAGGAAAAGGAGCACATTCTCCATAACCAATGCTTCCATCCTCGAGCGTGATTGTGATCAAGACATTTCGTGCGGCTGTGACGCTTCCTGTAGCAATGGTGAAGGGTTCTCGAAGTGGAATTGTTAAGGGTTCAACAGCGACAGAACGAATGGTGGTATGTGACATAGACGCGCCTTTCTGTTTCCCTGGCCTGGATGTTCGTTGATGGATCAGCGATCGCTGGCTGGCTGTTCATAATAGCTTTAAAAAATAGCTATGAAAAGCAGCCAGTCAACAGAAAATGAAGAGGTTGTTAAGGACTGGTACTTTCGCCTTTAGAGGCTGGTACGATTGCGTTGTCGATCCTCATGGCGTTCAATGCCCAGTTCAATCAGGCGATCAAGTAATTCTGGATAAGAGATGCCGCTTGCGTTCCACAGTTTGGCATACATGCTAATCTGAGTAAAGCCAGGGAGTGTATTGACCTCATTAATATAGACCTTGCCAGTCTCTTTTTCGATGAAGAAGTCAATACGAGCCAGCCCACTGAGGTCCAGAGCCAGAAAGGCCTGTATTGCCAGGCGGCGTACCTCTTCTGCCTGTTCTTGTGGAATGTGGGCTGGAATCAGGACTTGCGATTTGTTATCGATATATTTGGCGTTGTAATCGTAAAACTCGTTGCTGGGAATGACTTCGCCAACCACGGAGGCCAGGGGTTCATCGTTGCCGAGGATGGCACATTCGAGCTCTCGACAATTGATGCCCTGCTCAATGATAATCTTGCGATCGTATTCGGCTGCAACATTGATGGCATGTTCAAGCTCTGTACGATCATGGGCCTTATTGATGCCAACGCTCGAGCCAAGGTTCACAGGTTTGACAAAGTTTGGATAGCCAATCTGTTGTTCGATGGCGTTAAGAATCGCTTCTGGATTGCGCTCCCATTGATTGCGGCGGTAGACGAGATACTTTACATTGGGGAGTCCAACGGAGTCGAAGACCATCTTCATCTTCTCTTTGTCCATACCGAGTGCTGAGCCCAGGACTCCACAACCAATATAGGGAAGATTCGCCATCTCCAACAGGCCTTGCAGGGTGCCATCCTCGCCATAGGTGCCATGCAAGACAGGGAAAATGACATCTAATGCACCATTCTCTTGAAGCTCCTCATTGGCGTGGAGAGGGATAAGACGTTTAACGGTTGGATCGCCAGTTAACGTTACTGCTTGAATGGCAGGGTCTTCACTGGCATGGACGTTCTGGCTTGCAGCCTGCAAGAGCTCAGGTTCGCTCCCAAGGAGCCATGTTCCTGCCTTTGTGATCCCAATGGGAACGACCTCATATTTTGAGCGATCAAGGTTCTCCATAACGGCTCTGGCAGAGGCGATGGAGACCTCATGTTCGCCTGAACGGCCTCCAAAGACGATCCCGATGCGCACTTTTTTCTTTGACACTGTGCTCTATCCTTTCGCTTAATGGGCGCTGTGTGTATGGTTGGTCTGTAGCATCGTCAGAAGGGTATCCATCCCCAGGCCGAGCGAGGCTTTGAGCAGAACCAGATCAACGGGCTGGACCTGCTCCCGCAAGAGATCGGCTGCCGCGCTCTTAGCGGCTTCTAGTTCGCGTGGTTGCTCAAGATTGGCTGAGAAGAAGTAAGCGTTTTCAGAAGGCATACCGGCTTCGAGCGCTCCTTCGACAAAGAAGCGTGCCTGCTCGCCAATGGCGACAAGATAGTCAACCAGGTGGGCTAGAGCAGCGCCAGTGGCGAGATGCTCGTCTCTTGAGTAGCTCCCCAGTTCCAGGATATCACCCAGAACTGCCCAGCGTTTGCCTCCTTCTGTAATCTGTGCTGAGTGCATAGCCTGTGCAATGGCCACGATTGATTGACGGTTAGCATTATAGCTATCATCGATCAGTGTGCTCCCATTGGGGCCTGCTTTGATCTCGCCGCGTCGTTTGGCGGGTGCCAGTTCTTCCAATGCTGCAACGATCTCTCCGATGGGAAGTCCGGCTGCAAAACCAACAGCCGCTGCGGCCAGGGCAATCGTAATGCCGTGTTCGCCCGGGATATGCAGCTGGACGGGCTGCTGCTCTTCGCCATAGTGAAGGGTAAAACTATGGCCACGGAGCGTATCGCCACCGATTGCAGTTGCTCGCACATGGGCTTCTGGTGCTGTGCCATAGAAGAGGACGCGAGCCTGTGTTTTGGCTTTCATCGCCTGTACTCTAAAATCATCATAATTCAGAATTGCGATTCCTTCTGGTTGCAATGCCTGAACGAGCTCGCTTTTAGCAATGGCAATACGCTCCTGTGAGCCAAAAAACTCAAGGTGAGAGGTGCCAACATTGGTGATGACCGACCAATCGGGGGCCGCAATTGTACAGAGCCAGGCCAATTCTCCTACCCATTGAGCCCCCATTTCCAGGACGGCATAGCGATGCTGAGGCTCCAGACGTAAGAGCGTCAGAGGGTAGCCAATCTCTGTATTGTAGGAGGCATGGGTCTTTAACGTTGGGGCATGACGGCTCAGTACGGCTGCAATGGCCTCTTTAGTACTGGTCTTGCCATTGCTCCCGGTGATGCCGATGAGGGTGGTCCCCTGTTCGTCGCGCTGACGCTGTGTGCGTACACGTGCGATGGCATGGAGAGCTTCAACCACATCGGGCACTACAATCTGGATAAATGTGGGGGGGACATCCGTCGCAGCTTCTGTACAGAGTGCTCCCAGCGCTCCCGCCTGAGCGACAGCCGAAATAAAACGGTGTCCATCCACTTTCGCCCCTTTAATAGCAATAAATAGGTCACCCGCTGCAATCTGCCGACTATCATGGTGTGCGGAGCGGAAGATCAAATGGGGGTCGGGCGGAAGACTGCTTAGCACAGTGGCTTTATCAACCGTGGCTTGCAGGATATCATTGAGGGTAAACATGCCGTTGTATCCTTTTCTGTTAGCATACTTCGAGTGGATTATATCATGGTTAGCTCTTCCCCGTCTGCGTTTTACTTTTCTCTTTCGGCTCAATTATGATCAGGAATAGGGTCTCGGGGCAGTTCATTTCCAACGGAGCTATGGAAGGGTGACCATGTGGGAGGGGCAACAGAGGAAAGAGACATCCTACCTGGAATGATTTAAGTGTGGAAAATGCTTTTTCCATAAAAAAGATAATGCAAGTAGGGAGGGTAGCTTGTCTCCCTCCGAATCGTGACGCTCCGCAATGCCAGCCCTACCATGGCTCAATTGGAAACTGTCCTATGAAGGGGCTCACACAGCGGAACCGGACGAGAGGAAAGAGACAAGCGACTTTCCCTACTTAAAGGTTCATTATGTGTATTTTCGATATAAAAATGATAATACAAGTAGCTTGTCTCCCTCCTCCTCGCGACACTCCTCAATGCCAGCCCCTCGATAGCGCCGTTTCCCATTGGCACAGGTAGGGATCTCTAGATTATATTCAGGAAGCTTTTTTGATCTCAAGCGAGCCACTATTATCGGTCAGAATGAGCTTTGTATCGGAGCCGCCTCCATTAAGATCCCCATCGGTAGAGGCACCAGTAAAATTTTTGCGCTCAACCTTGAGCTCTGAGAAATCTGATGAGACATTTCCGGTATTGACTTGAGCGCTTACGTGGAGAGCGCTATCGGCTGGCAGGGTCACCGATAATTCTCCGGCGTTATTCGTGATTGAATAATGGGCTTGAGGAGCGAGCTTGCCCTCAAAGGAGATTTTTCCCATATTGCTAGAGATCGTACCATGATCGCTCAATGTGACACCTTTAATCTCTAGATCTCCACTATCCAGATGAAGATCCAGCGCCAGGGTATTGGGAACAGTAATATCCAGTTCCGCCGTATCTATGTTCAGACCCATTCCTGTAGAGCCACTCACATCTACCTGAACAGTGTTGGATGAAGGCGTACTATAGCTGACTGTAGGATGACTTCCCATCCAGAGTCCACGCTTTTTGAGGACAGGATGAACAATAATCTCTGACCCGGAGCCACCACTCTGAATACGAAGCAGACCTGAGGCCTGATGAACAATGAGATGGGCTTGAGCATCAACTGCAAAGGTCTTCGAGGATAGATTCTCAGAAACAGTGTCTCCCTGAAGCCAGTTTAGGGTGAAAAGAGCAAAAATAAAGAACACGACAACGACTGTAATCCCCGTCATAATCGTACGCCGCGAACGGCGTCTGGGCCTGCGAGGCTGCAACTTTTCACCTGGCGTATAAGGCCAGTCAGAGCGCTGTTGTTCTTGCATACAGATGAGTCCTTTCAACCAGTTCCATATGTATCTTTTGGAAGGCGAGAAAACCGCGAAGTCTTCCACTCAGCGTTAGTTTACAGCATTAGTATAGGAAAAAAATGTGTCAAAAGTATGGCAATTGCAAGATAAGCTGAAATATATCATTGATCCCTATAAATTCTACCATATTGAGCGTATTATTAAAAGATGAGCTGGATAGAGTAAGCGTCTTATGAAAGACGGGCTGGGTAGTGCAGCAAGAGAGACGAGCAGGAAGGATTACCTCTATGCGTGAGTGGAAATTGCTCCGCTTTATTCTCATTATGGTAGGGATTGCTGTATTGATCATCCTTGTAGATATAAGCTTTTTTGGTTCACAATTCTGGACCCTCAACACGATTAATCACTATACTGAAGGAACCTGTGTCATCACAAAGGTTGATCAGTTGTTGCAAACAGCCGATCATGGAGCACCAGTCGTCAATCTGCACGTACACTATACTGTCCAGGCTGCAAAGGCGTATGAGGCTACACGCTTTGCATGGGAATCAGAGGATATCCATACAACTGCCCGACAACCTGACACCGGGCTCCTCCAACAGTACAACGTTGTGATTGGACAGCAGCGTAAATGCTGGTATGATCCAGCTGATCCCACCCAGGCCTTGCTAGATCGCTCCTATAATTTTAGTGGAAATCTCCTGAGTTATACCTCAATTATGCTTGTTCCAACGATTATTGCGATCTTTGTACTTATTCTCTTCCTCGCTATCTGGTTCCAGATGCTCAAAAATAGCTTTCAGAGAGATTGGGCTCCCTGATGTTTACGATGCCATCTGTTAAGAAGTGGCAGAAGGAGAAATATATGCTAAATTCCATGTTACGTAAGATCTGGGGTGCAAAAGCCTTCTGGAGAGGTCTGATTATTGGCCTGTTCCCGGCTCTGGGTATCTGGCTCTGGATTCTGCCTTTTGTGGCACAGTGGCCGGAGTCGGTGAATGCGCTGCTCTTCTTGCTGCATTTCTGGATCTTCTGGTTCTGTCTGTTTACTGCTCTATTTGCCCTTTTCCTGAATACGCTTGTGGGCAGGAATAGTCTGTCCTTCCTTCTGGGCTGGCTTCCCGCATCCCTCTTTACCGTGTTCTCGCTGTTTGTTGTGCTCAATCAGCTGGCAGCGCCACTGCTCAATGTCACCTTGTTGCAGCCCTGGGTGGATCCGGTCTCCGATACTATCATATTGCAACCAGGACAGATTGCGACCGCGGATCTGATCGCAGTCACCTATCTCTCCTTTGATAAGCTGCCGGAAGGAGAACGAATGGATCTCATTATTCATGTTCGCCTCCAGAATCTTTCCGGTGATGGCTTGACCTTTCTCCCACTGAAATTTCATACGGTCACACACAATCTCGACTACAGTCTGAATCTCCCAGGGTTGACTGCCGATGGCTTTGACTACCAAGGAAACAACCTGTTTGGGCATGATAGTTATTTTGACTTAGAGGGCTGGTCAACGCTCGAGGGCGATCTCCTCTTTAGCTATAGCAGTGCACCCGGGACGCCATTGCCGGATCAGTTTATCTGGTCGGAGGGTCCACAGAAACACTTTATCTGGCAGATAAACACCCAACAGTGAGGCAGGTCAGAGGAATGGGAAAGATCCAGGCTCAAGGCAGGATGGGCCTGGAGAAACTGCTTTCCAGAGGAGCCTTGCAAGCGCGAGATATCTCCGGAATCCGGCTCATACCCTGCATACCGTGGGAAGTTCTCGCGCTACTCAGACCAGCTCATTCCTTCCAGGCTTTTTCCCAGGTGGAGCGTCTCCTCAGGCTATCTCATGCCGACATGGAGGTCATTGAGTATCACTCAGCCTCTTCCTACAGGTAACGATCAGTCACCTGAGGGAGGATCTGAGTGATCGCTTGCTCAAGCATACGTGGAGTCGCAGCCTTCACCGTCACGTGAGCGTTTGTGCCTTGATCGGGATTATCTACCTCAAGTAGAAAGATCTGCTGGTGAAACAGAATAATCGTCAGAGCAGCCTCAGGCTTCGTCTGTTCAGCCGAAGGCAGGGGACGCCAGCGTGCCAGATACTGAATCACCTCCGCTGGCTCAGCATAGGCCCGGGCCAGCGTCTCTGCAAGCTTGTCGGGGAGTGAGGTAGCGAAGAGCGCGGAAGCCTTCTCCCTGTTCTGCTGCGCAATCTTTACACCTTCCGTCAGGAGGGACTGTGTGATCTCACCCGATAGCTCCTCAAATCGCTGAGCGGATCGGAGAGAGATCACCGGTGTCAGACGTTGCAGAAGCTCATGATAATAAGAGAATAGGCGGAGTTGATAGACAGCTGGCTCCGGCTGACACTGCTCATAGAGTGCTCGTGCAAAGACATAGAGGAACGGCAGTTGGCGTTTGCCTGCGACCAGCGTATCGACGAAAAGGGTAGCATCGGGCCTGGCATAATCGTGGAAGAGCGCTTGCAAACGATCATCAATCACGCGCTCCCCAGCCGAATTCCACCCAACGAGCGTCCGAGCTCGCAGAGAATGATCGGCAGCCTGGATGATCTGAGCCTGCTGCTCCTCAGGCAGGGAAGCCAGGAGATTATCAGGCAGGCCGGGCAGCGAAGAGAGGTGTAGTGCCTGCTGAAGCAGAGCCAGTTCTTCGCGAGTAAAGCGTAAAGGCGTCTTATTCATTGATTTTCCTGCTAGAATTATTGATGGGTATAAAGACCAAAATACTCAGTGGGACCAAAGGTTTGAGGATCGATCCCTGTGGTATCAGTAGAAGACATATTCAATTGATTGCTTATTGTATATTTAGTGTGATTCTCGAAATTAAGTGAATGACCGGGGATAAATACAGGGACTTGTTGAAACCCATTTTGAGTCATTTCCCATACATAGTCGACATGGAATGTCTCTTTATTTCCATCATCAATATTACCGATATCGGTAAGATCATGAATCGCATGAAGATTATCTTGATATTCATGTTTAGTATCAATGTAACTGCTTAATTTTTTGTCCCATGGCAATGTATCTGCTTTTTGCAATGATTGGTAGGCTGTCTCAATGCGATCACTATTATTGAGAATATCCCAAACATTAACACCAAGAGGGTTTTTTACTAATTGATTCACGATGTCTACGAGATGCTTATCACTTAATTGTGGATTTTCGTAGCTTGAAAGAAGTGGGATTGGATCATGATTTGCATCATACATTTGATAGTTTACATGAGCATCTGGAGAGTGCATGACAGGAGCACCATAAGTAACTACATTAGCGACATGGAGATGATACTGACTTAATTGATTTGTCTTGCTCGTGTCCATAATTTCGCTGGCCCAATCCTGGGCTGCCATACCACCGAGGCTATAGCCAGCAAAAGTCACATCAGCCCCATTCATTTCAGGATGCTGCGACATATAAGTATTTATGGCATTGCCAATCTCGGTCAGATAAGGATTATCGGGAGCACCAACTCCTGTCTGGAGTGCAGTAAAGAGGCTCGTATCCCACCAATGAGAGATATCTGTTCCAGCAATAGTGATTAATAGCCCCTTTTGACCTTCTTTATTGGTATAAGGAGTGATGGTAATAGGTTTATTGGTATTTTGAGTGTGATCTCTTGGCGAACCAATATAATAGAAGAGATCGCGTGCACTCAAGTAATCCGGGTTGTTCATGACGCCCTGAAAAGTTGTATAAGCTGAATGGATCTCATCCGCCCAGTCTTTGAGATGCTTCTCTATTTCTTGTGCCAGATTGTCGAATGAATTGGTAAACTTGCCTTCTAAATCTTTTTCCAGCTTCTGAGTATCTTTAGAATTAGTATCTGCCCAGGGATTATCGTAGGTAACGGCATCGAGGACTATTGAATCCGCAGCGAGCGTTATCCATGCAGCACTATCATTGTAGACTGCACTCCACTTCTGAGTAATAATTGTACTACCAGTCGTTAAAACATCATTGAGGAAAGTCTGCTGCGTACCATCTGCCTGTAAAACTCCGTTAATCAAGGCATCTCTCCAGCTGTCAAAGACATTCTGAGGTACTTCATATTTGCTTTCATTTATAATTCCATCTAACTTTCCATCATAAGATTGGCTGGTATTGGTGATAGCACTGGAGAGAACAGACGAGGCACTGGAGACATGTCCAAGATGTTCAAGATGAGACTTAGCCTTATTGATATCAGTTCCAACTGCATCTAAAAAAGCTACCGCACTTGCACCCTGATAATGATTTGCGACGTCTTGTGATTTGACGTAATAGTCATCATTGTATTTAAAAAATTCATTTTGCAAGTCTTTCAATTTATTCCAAATCGTATTTAAGGTGTTTTTTACTGGTGAAGTGTGATTCTGTAACCAATTGCTCATAAAGTCTCCCTACATTTTTGCGTGATGATGCTGCTAATTTTGAAAATTAGTAGGAATTTAAAAATTATCTAAAGGTCTACCACCATCTTTACTGCTGTTACTGTATTTGGAAGTCATTAGGAATCTGTAAATTATCTAAAGGTCTATCACCATCTTTACTGCCGTTTTCATATTGGTCAGTGTAGATATTAAAGCTTTTTGAAACTATTTTGTCATGAAAGTCAAATAAATCTGCGGATCCTTCCAAGATTTTGCCAATATTTTGTCGGTTGCTAATGATTGTATCTAGCTGAGGTTTGTGTGTGGTGTCATAGTTGTAAAAAGCGATCTGTAAACAGCCAGGAAGAGTACTGCAACCATACGCTTGCCCAGTATATTCAGACTGAAAATCCTCCCACATTGTTTTTAGCTCACCTGCAAGGTGGGTAGAATCTTTTTCTATTGCTTGTCCAGCAAGTTGAATAGGTGTGTATTCTACTTGTAAGGTATCTGTATCTTTAACGAAGCTCATAGAAGATTAGCCTCCTTTATGGTAAAAATACTCTACAGATATTACTATTGACCTTGCTCAAAGTTCATGCTTTCTGCTATAATGGCATATATGAATTTAGATTTAGTTTCTTAAGAGAATAGCATATCAATTTATATAAATCAAGTAGGATGCTGTAAGTATTTAATGCTATTTTTGTGTTTATAAAATAAGGAGGTGGCATGAATACTATCAAGAACAAGGATAAAGAAAAAGTGAGGAGTGTCAAATTACTATTTAGTAGTATTTGGCATGCAAAATCCTTCTGGAGAGGCCTGATTATTGGCTTGTTCCCGGCTCTGGGTATCTGGCTCTGGATTCTGCCTTTTGTGGCACAGTGGCCGGAGTCGGTGAATGCGCTGCTCTTCTTGCTGCATTTCTGGATCTTCTGGTTCTGTCTGTTTACTGCTCTATTTGCCCTTTTCCTGAATACGCTTGCGGGCAGGAATAGTCTGTCCTTCCTTCTGGGCTGGCTTCCCGCATCCCTGTTCACCGTGTTCTCGCTGTTTGTTGTGCTCAATCAGCTGGCAGCGCCACTGCTCAATGTCACCTTGTTGCAGCCCTGGGTGGATCCGGTCTCCGATGACATCACATTGCAACCAGGACAGATTGCGACCGCAGATCTGATTGCGGTCACCTATCTCTCCTATGATAAGCTGCCGGAAGGAGAACGAATGGATCTCATTATTCATGTTCGCCTCCAGAATCTTTCCGGTGATGGCTTGACCTTGCTCCCGTTGAAATTTCATGCGTTAACGCGCAATCTCGATGATAGTGATAATTCTCCAAGGTTGACTGCTGATGGCTTTGACTACCAAGGAAACAACCTGTTTGGGCATGATGAGTCTATTTCATTAGAGGGCTGGTCAACGCTCGAGGGAGATCTCCTCTTTAGCTATAGCAGTGCACCCGGGACACCACTGCCGGATCAGTTTATCTGGTCGGAGGGTCCACAGAAACACTTTATCTGGCAGATGAACGCTCAACAGTGAGGCAGGTCAGAGGGGGTTCTATGAGCGCTTCTGGCTCGTGTTGGAGGCTTGATAAATGGTCAGCCCTCAAGGTTTCTTACGAGGATGGAAAGCCCTCTACTTAATGACGAGAGGATACTTCGAGATGTCTATTGGCGATGGACCTCCAGTTGAGGCCAACCCATCAACTGACAGTGTTGATGGAGAGAAAGTTGCGTCGATGGCAATTGAGAGAACGGTGGTATCCGGTCAGCCCTGGTTCTGGAGAGTCTGGGGTGCAAAAGCCTTCTGGAGAGGTCTGATTGTTGGCCTGTTCCCGGCTCTGGGTATCTGGCTCTGGATTCTGCCTTTTGTGGCACAGTGGCCGGAGTCGGTGAATGCGCAGCTCTTCTTGCTGCATTTCTGGATCTTCTGGTTCTGTCTGTTTACCGCTCTGCTTGCCCTTTTTCTGAATACGCTTGCGGGCAGGAATAGTCTGTCCTTCCTTCTGGGCTGGCTTCCCGCATCCCTCTTTACCGTGTTCTCGCTGTTTGTTGTGCTCAATCAGCTGGCAGCGCCACTGCTCAATGTCACCTTGTTGCAGCCCTGGGTGGATCCAGTCTCCGATACCATCACATTGCAACCAGGACAGATTGCGACCGCAGATCTGATCGCAGTGACCTATCTCTCCTATGATAAGCTGCCGGAAGGAGAACGGGTAGATCTCATTATTCATGTTCGTCTCCAGAATCTTTTCGCTGATGACTTGAACTTGCTCCCACTGAAATTTCATACGGTCACACACAATCTCGACGATAGCGATAATTCGGCAGAGTTGACTGCTGATGGTTTTGACTATCGGGGTAACAACCTGTTTGGCCACAATGGGGAGATTTCATTAAAGGGTTGGTCAACGCTCGAGGGAGATCTCATCTTTAGCTATAGTAGTGCACCCGGGACACCATTGCCGGATCAGTTTATCTGGTCGGAGGGTCCACAGAAACACTTTATCTGGCAGATGAGCGCTCAACAGTGAGGCAGGCCAGAGCAGAAGTGTAGCAATAACTGAGAATAAGAGTTTGCATATCAATTTATCTGGGCTTCAAGCCCTCAAAGACATTATCTATGGATATAGTGGGCTAGAGGACTAAAAAATGGGCAAACAGCTAAGAGCTCAATCAACACCTCAACGATCTTTAATAGGGGGATGCTTACTCGGGTTATTACCAGTGGTGGGGCTGCTGTTGTGGGGGCTATTCTGACGCGGATATTTCTGGATATCAAGGCCATAATCTCTTTGCTGCCAATTCATCGTTCACCATTGATGGCGGAGCTAGTCTGGAGGGGGATGTCATTTTCAGCTTCTCTAAGCAGCAAGTTTTGCCAGATCAATTTATCTGGCAACCATATACCAATACAAAGTATCTCTGGAGTTTTATGCTCTAATGGGATGAGAAGAAGAGGTATCATCTGGAGGCCGAGATGCTTGCCAAAAGAACATCGGCTGGCGTCTCGACCTCCAGATAATACCTCTTCTGCCTATTCTGATGTTAGAGATGCTGGCAACGCAAAGAGATGATGCCTGGAGCAAAGTGATTTGCCTTCTGCAAATATTCCTGCTCATTCGCCTCAATCATCAGTTTGTGCATCACTACAACATCTCCATCCGGAAGAGGTTCGGCTGGTTGTAAGCACAATTCCATTACCGCACATCCACGCTCGTAGACCTTTACCAGACCCCCTGAGCCTGGAATGCGATAGACACGATTATCTATCGATGGACTGATGACTTCCAGGTATCCAAACTTGATAAGCTGCTGATACTGATTCTCGGAGAGCATCTCTCGCAGAAGCGCTTTGGCTCTGCTCTCGGCTGAAAGATGCTCGCTTACTGATTCACGCAGACGACCAACTCCGCCATCAGGCGATTGCGAGAGGTAGTAGATCGCCAGGAGAAGAAAGAGCAGCCAGATACCCAGGAATAAACTCAGCGTTTCCAACATAGCTGCACTCAACTCCTCACCCGCCCACCACTCGCGGAACAAGGACAATCTGTTCGGCTGTACGATCAAATGTGTCGATCCGTCCTACAGTTTTTCCGGCCTCAACCCTGAAGGCTGTGGCTCCCTTTTTGCGCTCGTCGTTAAAGATCCGCTCAGCCTCGCGGACTGCCGCCACTGCATCAAGCTCATTCGTCTCGATTCCCTGAGAATCCCAGGTGATTCGATCGTCGCCGCGGCGGGACATGACCCGTAGCATACCCACAGTCAGTCTCCTTCTCCTGTACAAGCTTCCAGTACCGAGCCCCCTTCTTGCTGCTCATCAGCAAGGAACATCTTGAGATATTTTGAGCATAGCACGCATATTTTTGTACGTCAAGGGCTAGTATTTAACCTTTTGAGGCCAGACAAAGATGAAGGCAGAAAATAGACCTGTTATGTCAATAAGCAAGGTAATAAACAGGTGAAGGTACAGCCTTTACCAATCTGGCTTTCTACTAAGACCTGACCCCCATGCAGCTCAACGATCATCTTCACAATAGCCAGTCCAAGCCCCTGTCCGCCGGATCGGCCTGCTGCCGAGACCTGAAAGAAACGCTGAAAGATCTGCTCCTGATATTCAGGGGCAATCCCAATGCCATTGTCTTTCACACGCAGGGCAACGACGCGCGGCAGATCCTCGGTAACGGCGAATGTTTCATCCTGGCTCTCCTCGATCGTTGCGGAGATCTGTACATGCCCGCCAGCAGGTGTAAAACGCAGGGCATTGCTTAACAGATTACGAAGCACCTGCTGTAATCGGATCGCATCTGCATAGAGAGGAGGAAGGGTGTTGCTTACCTCAATCTGAAGGGTAATATCATAGTCTGCGGCTGTCAGCTCTAACTCTTCTGTCGCCTGACTAATAATATCTGGCAGGCGCACAATCTCACGTGTCAAACGCAATTGACCGGCATCCGCTCGCGAGATGAGGAAGAGATCCTCAAGCAGAGCATACAGTTGCTCGCTCCCTGAACGGGCACGCAGGGCATATTCGCGCTGCGCATCGGTGAGCTCACCAGTGCTCTTATCCAACAATAAATCTAAATAACCATTGATTGAGTTGAGAGGCGAGCGCAACTCATGTGTGATCATTGAGAGAAAATTGGCCTGTGGTAACTGCTTGAGCGGAGGCTCTGTACGCTGCGCCTGCATAAGGATCATGGCTGCTTGATCAGCCATGATCTCCATCTGCTGAAGTTGGGCTGCCCCAAAAGCACCTTCTTCCAGGTTCTCTCCTATCAACACTCCTAAGACGATCTCTCCGTGCTGAATAGGCACACACAGCAATGAGCCTCCCAGCCATTCCTCGGTGACAGGATCTGGCTGCACTGACTGAATGGCATCACCATATGGATGTGTCTGTCGCAAGAAATGTATTCCATCAGCGTAAGAAATTTCCTGCTGCCATGACTTTACTGCTTCAACGCACAGACTTGTTCGCCGGGCCACAACCTGTCCGATCAGACCCTCTCCCCACCGAAATTGTCCTGGTGCTCTCTTTCTATCTTGTGCGGACCAGCTGGCCTGCGTTACCAGTAATTGCCCACTCTCATCCACCAATGCTATCTCGCAATAGTGGGCACCCACCAGTGCCGCCGCATTCTGCACCGTCTTCTGCATCGCCTCAAGTACATTTGGCATCTTTACATCATATGTTGACTTCATCTGCAACCTGTTTGCATCACGAACAAAATATATCCTGGAGGTCATGCCACTACACTCTCTTTTTTCAATAGCACATCTTGACCAGTCTGGAGCCAACGCTCTCCACACACCAGATCATCAGGCCACCCAGTTATGATTTACAAACAGCATAACACTAAAAACAAAAACAAGCAAAGATGAAGTGATAAAGGCAGGACATTGCATCTTACCCCGGTATATGATCTTGATTCGCTTTATGCTATCCAGACATAGCTGATAAATAAAATCGTATTGATGACAAAGAATGGTAGACAGATTGCGAGATAGAGCCGATCAAAGCGCGGATACCGCCTGGCCCAAAGCGCAAAGATAATGGTGATCGGAAAGACTGCCTGCATATAGCGGGGAGCTGAGGCCAGAGGCAGCTTGTTGGCCGCCGGATGGCTGAGAAAGAACAGGATCATGGTTAATGCAAACAGGCTATAGTGCCAGGGCAGACGTTTCCAACCCACGCATAGCACGATCAATGGTATGATGGTAAAAATAATGTCCTGAACATTAAAGGCTCCCCCGGGCGAGGTGAAGATAATGAGTACTGCGCTCACAATTCCGGTCCAGGGGAAGGTGAGATGCCTCTGCCAGCCAATCTCTTCTTGCTTACTAAAGAGAAAGGGATCACCTCTGGTCTGCCAGAGATACGCCATATAGGTCAAAAGGGCCAGACCTAATAAACAGATTGGTAGAAGAGCATTCACCAATTCCCGCCAGCGAATCCTTCTGTCTGGCTGCTCAAGCCAGAAGCGCTGACCTGCCAGTACCAGAAAAGGGACCGCCAGAGCAATGCCCGTTGACCTCGTCAGAGTCGCAACAAACCCACACAATCCCGCCAGCCACCAGTCCAATGGTCGCCCACGTCGCAAGAGCCAGAAGATGAGCAGCGACAGAAATAAAAAGAGCGACTCTGTATAACCCGCAAAAAAATAGAGCGAGAAGGGCGAGA
Organism: Tengunoibacter tsumagoiensis; assembly: GCF_003967535.1. Taxonomy (GTDB): domain Bacteria; phylum Chloroflexota; class Ktedonobacteria; order Ktedonobacterales; family Ktedonobacteraceae; genus Tengunoibacter; species Tengunoibacter tsumagoiensis. The sequence continues at coordinate 1,453,287 of NZ_BIFR01000001.1, forward strand.
AGCTCAAATAGAAGAGGGCAATCTTCGCAACTGCTGGCTCAAACTCTGTACTCACCAGCTCATAGAAGAATACCAGAGCCAGATAATACCAGAGATTTGCCAGTAATAGCCCCGCCGCATAATCAGCCGTGGGGCTTCCACCAAAAAGAGCTCCAACAACGTGCATGAGCAGGGGCCAGAAAGGAAAAAAAGCGGTATCGTAAAGGTGTATATATCCTTTACTTGCAATATCGACATAATGGACCACATCCCAACGCCACCAGGCTTGCAGGCATGGGGTCAGATCGGGTGTACAATGACGGGGAGCTGCCTGTCCCAGAGGTGGAAAATTACTGATGCCCGCAAAGGTAATTAATAGTAGAGCCAGGCGGCTCAACCCAAAGACCCACGCTGCTTCTCTCCAAGCATTCCGTTGCATAAATACTAGCACAATCCTTCCAACGTAGAATAGAGATAGATACTCCAGCTGAGAATAGAGATACATACTCCAGCTGAGAATAGAGATACATACTCCAATATACAAGCGAAGGAAGGGCTAGCCGAGTAACCAGTAATTAACGAGCTTTTTTTCGGGCCGACGCAGGTAAGCGTACCATGGGTTGCGTCACCTCATTATCAGGAGCGGCAGGCAAGGGCAGGGAAAAAGAGATGCTTGCACCACCACCAGGGGCATTACTGGCCCAGATAGTTCCGCCATGCGCTTCAATAATGGCTCGGACGATTGCTAATCCCAGACCACTGCCACCTGTTGAGGATTGGCGGGCACCATCCACACGATAAAAGCGCTCAAAGATGCGATCCAGAGCATCTTCAGGGATACCTTCTCCTGTATCGGTACAGGAGATAATCACACGTTGTGGCTCCGCAATGGCAGAGATCGTCAGTCCCCCACCCTCCTGAGTATGTCGTAGCGCATTACTGAAGAGATTTGCAAAGACCCGCGTGAGCATATCGGGATCAGCCAGCACCAGTGGCAGCTGGAACGGAACAAGGTTGCTTGGCTCGATCTGATGGCGCTCAAATTCAGCAATCTGCACCGCCAGAACCTCATCGATAAGAGCGGCCAGCCGTACAGGCTTTGGCTTTGGCTGCAAAGCCCCCCCCTCTACTTTGGCCATCATATGCAGATCCTGTACCAGCCGGCGCAGGCGCAGGGTCTCATTCATAATAATGCGACCTGTAATCTCATAATCTTCTCGACTCTGATTGACGCCATCCATCAAAGACTCTCCCAGACCGGCAATCGCAGTCAATGGAGTAGCCAGATCATGAGTGATGTTCATAATCAGTTCACGACGCCAGACCTCCTGTCGCCTGAGCTCCTCTACATCTTGCTTCAGCTGGGTAGCCATATGGTTAAAATTGTCTGCGAGCTCACCCAGTTCACCAGGAGCCTTCATCGTCACCTGAGCGTCATAATTGCCCTGTGCCAGCACGCGTGTGGCTTGCGTCAGACGGCTCAGGGGGTTCGTAATCGTCTGTGAGAAGAGAATGGCAGCCAATGCCGCCAGCATTGCCACAGCTAACGAAGCTAACAGCACAGCCTCGCCAACCGAAAAGATAAAGGGGGGGAGTTTCTGTTCTCGATTTGTGACGACAATAACGCCCAGGAGACGCTTATCATCCATCAGTGGTCGCACCGAGAATGGCTGCACATTATCAATGGGGTTGTTACGACCAAACTCACCATCCGTTGATTGATGCTTCCGGCCCCAGGCCCGCTCAATGGCCTGTTCAAGCAGCGCCAGATCCTTTGCCTCTAGCGTGCGATTCTGGAGGCCCAGCGAATAGGCAACAACTTTATCAAGCGTCGAGCGGGCATTGGAGAGACGTTTTGCTGTTGCTGTCTCCTGTACATCGGGTGCGATCCTCTTGTTTGGATCGGTGGGCAGAGCCGTAGCCGTTGCTCGTGCGATTGCCGTAGCCTGCTCAATAGACAATGCGTCTGCGGTGGCAGTGGCATGAGTCGGAACCTGGGTGGCCAGTGGGTTTGTCTCTGCACGAAAAGGATAAATAGGGACCCCATTGGGACGAAACACGATCACAAGAGGCTGTTGATCCTGTTGAGTGAGCCAGCCATCGAGCTCCTGGTTCACTGCCAGTTCCAGATTATGCCTGGGATCATCCTGAAAACGTTTGACTATCCCATGTGCCTTATCATCCGCAATCCCTCCCACCACTGCGCCCAGACGGCCCCTCTGATCTTCTCCATAATAATGGCTGATCATTAAAATAGCGACCAGGGCAAGGAGGCTGGTTGCAATCAGAGCAATCAGGGCCGAAGCCAGGGCGAAACGCCAGCGAATGCTTTGCCACCACTGTATACGCATTGTCCGTTCACGTCTGTTCGCCATCGTGCTCTCCTACGAGGTAACTTTTGAACGCGATTTAGCCTCAAAACGATAGCCAACACGCCAGACGGTCTTAATATAGCGTAGCTCTGAGTCGCCTTCGATCTTTTTGCGCAATGCGCTAATATGCACATCAATCGTATGCCCATCACCCAGATAGTCGTAGCCCCAGACTTTATTCATCAATACTTCACGGGTGAAAACACGATCGGGCGATTTTGCCATCAGGGTCAGGAGATCAAATTCAGTTGGGGTCAAAGCCACTTCCTGGCCCTTGACCTCTACACGACGGGCAAGGAGGTCAATACTCAGACCAGGAAAACGGAGTAGCTCTTCGCTTGCCGGTGGAGGGAGTGGTGAGGACGAAATCGTTTCGCCTTTCTCCGCCACTTCAGCCGTTGTATTGACTCGCCGCAGGATCGCCCGGATCCGACTCACCAACTCACGTGGGCTAAAAGGCTTCACAAGATAATCATCGGCCCCTTGATCCAATCCGGCAATGCGATCTTCTTCATCTCCCCGTGCCGTCAGCATCAAAATGGGGGTCTGAGACCAGGCCCGAATACGCCGACAAACCTCAAAGCCATCAATCGCAGGGAGCATAATATCGAGGATGACCAGATCAGGCAGTTCACGAGCATGTAAAGCCAGCCCATCTGCCCCATCCTTCGCTACAACGACCAGAAAACCAGCATCCTTCAAATAGAGATTGAGGAGATGAATAATCCCTTCCTCATCTTCAATGACTAGAATCTTCTGCGCCATAGTTTATGCTCCTCAGTCTTTCCTGACCATTTTCAGACGACATACGATACGTGCGATCAGGTCGCCATGTACAGCGATGGGCTTGGTTTTTTTTAGCGATGGGCTTTTTTTTTTATAGTAGCATAGTTGCTCCAAAATTACACAGCTTTTTGCAGGCTCCACTCAATCTTGAGCAAATCTTGAACGTTATTGAGCGCGGTGACTCTGGAGTACTGCATCAGTCAAGCTGTACAATTAATTTTCCAAAGTTGCGATTTTCACCCATTACCTGATGGGCGCGAGCTATTTCGTGTAATGGGAAGACCTCTTCCACAATGGGCACAATCTGTGAGCTTGCCAGCAAAGGCACTACATGCGTGGCAAAACGGCGCGTCACACCCAACTTTTCTTCCAGGGTCCGAGAGCGCAGGGTACAGCCACGAATCTGAATCCGTTTGGCCATCACCAGGCTTAGATTGACCTGCGCATTGGTTCCACCCATAGTAGCTAGAAAGACCAGGCGACCCCACGTCCCCAGTGCCTGTAAGTTCTGCTCCATATAGCTTGCCCCCACGAAATCCAGCACCATCTGCACCCCTTCGCCCCGGGTCAGCTCCTTAATCTCATCTGCAAAGTGTTGATCCGAGAGGCCAACCTCCAGACCAAGTTCTTTGGCCCGCTCAAGCTTCTGCGGTGTACGTGAGGTTCCATAGACCGTTGCACCTGCAGCATGGGCCAGCTGAATCGCCGCCGTTCCCACGCCACTCCCGGCGGCATGAATAAGCACGCGCTCCCCCATCTGGAGACCACCCTGCGTAAAAAGTGCATCATGAGCAGTCATAAACACTTCAGGAATAGCGGCTGCCTGCACAAAATCGAGGTTCTCCGGAATCTTCACCAGCATCCCCTCTTGCGCCAGAAGATAGTCGGCCTGTGCACCTCCGCTAACCAGCCCCATCACACGTTGACCAGGCTTCCATGCGCTTACCAGAGGGCCAACGGCATCAACTTCACCTGCAAATTCTAAACCTGGAATATCCGCTGGTACACCGGCTGGTGCCGGATAAAAGCCCATCCGCTGCGCCAGATCCGCTCGATTCAGTCCAGCAGCTCGTACGCGCACACGGACTTGATCGCCCACTGGCACAGGTCGCGCCACGGTCTGCACCTGTAAGACCTCAGGGCCACCTGGCTTTGTAATGATAACCGCACGCATTGTCTCTGTTGTACTCATATGTTTCACTCCTATTTCCTGTATCAAATCTGTATGGGTAGGTAGGCCTCTTCTTTTCAATAGCCTCAATCACATTGTATGCCATCCAACTTTAGAACATTTCAATCCCCAGATTTTCAGGCACACAGGCATAACAGAGCATCTTACCAGCCTGAACTGGCATCCTATCTACCAACCTGACCCATTCATTCAGCCGGGCTTACAATTCTGTGATTGGGTGGAGGACATACAAAAAGCGACACGCCTGTATAGACGTGTCGCTTTAGACAAAAGGGGCGTCGACCTTATTTTACGATGGCCTCGAGCTCAATCTCAATCTTCACATCGTCAGCTAAAACCAGACCGCCGGTCTCGAGCGTGGCGCTCCAGGTCAGACCGAAATCTTTGCGGCTGATCTTCGTGTGAGCATTGACGCCAGCGCGCTGCAGACCATAGGGATCTTTTACCTGACCGCCGTACTCAGCATCAAACACCACCGACTTCGTCACACCGTGAATGGTCAGATCGCCAGTTACTTTGTAATCGTTACCGCCAACTGACTCAACATTGGTGCTCTTGAAAGTGATCGTTGGATATTTCTCAACATCAAAGAAATCAGGGGAGAGCAGGTGACCATCGCGATTTTTGTCACGAGTATCGAGGCTCGCAACATCGGCCTCGGCCTCAACCCAGGAGTTGGATGGGGTCTCGGTATCGATGTTCAAAGAACCACGGAATACGTTGAAACTACCTTTGGCTGTGCTAACAACCATATGTTTAACAGCAAACACTACCTGTGAGTGTGTCGCATCAATTTCCCAGGCCATTTTTAGAATCCTCCAAATATAAAACTTGACTTCCTGGTACATCGTCATACTGACTTTGTACTAGCTACCATCGAAAGATTAGTATCTTCTTCAACTGTAGTGATCATACCATCAATACTTTCTTTTGTCAAGTAGCTAACATTTAATTAGTCAAATACGTGGCGCGCAAAATCGTGAAGCTCCGCCATGCCAGCCCCTTCATACCATCATTTCCAACATGGAGGGGTGGACCTGGTACAGCAGAACTATCTCTGTCATCATCTGCCAGATATATTCTACAATTTACATTTAGCATTTTGTTAGTTACAATAACTTAAGATGTTATAGTTATAAAAAGGCTCTACTTGACAAGGAGTGTCATAAAAGATGGTTGAGCGTGTGACGCGCGCGGGACGCCGCATTGGTCATTATCAATTAATTCGTCAGATAGGAAAGGGAGGGTTTGCGGAGGTCTATCTGGGTCGACATATTCATCTCCAGACCCTGGTTGCCGTCAAAGTGCTTCATACCTCTCTGCAATCATCGGCGGTCAAAAAGTTTCGGCGCGAAGCTCAGCTGGTTGCGGGGCTCAGGCATCCTAATATTGTCCAGGTGCTCGACTTTGGTGTGGCCGACGAAGCGATTCCCTATCTGATCATGGAGTATGCACAGAAAGGGACGCTTCGTCAGCAGATTCCATCCGGCACTCGTCTGGCCCCCACCAGAGCCCTGGCGTATCTAGAGCAGATGGCAGCAGCCCTGGACTTTGCCCATCAGGCCCGTATCGTGCACCGCGATGTCAAGCCTGAAAATATGCTCCTCTCCGATAGTGGGCAGCTTCTCCTCAGCGACTTTGGCATCGCAACCGTCATCTTTGACTCAATTAACACGGCCACACCAGACGTAGCAGGAACGGCTGCCTATATGGCCCCTGAACAGCTACGAGGTAAACCTCAACCCGCCAGCGATCAATATGCGCTGGCCGTCGTAGCCTATGAATGGCTCTGTGGAGTCCGTCCATTTCGTGGCAGCTTTGCCGAAGTCGCCGCCCAGCATCTTCATACTGCACCACAACCGCTCCGCCGTCATAATCCCCGGCTCTCACCAGAGCTGGAAGAGACCGTCCTCATCGCCCTCTCCAAAAATCCAGCCCAGCGCTTTCCCACCGTCAGCGACTTTGTGAGCGATCTTATTGCCAGCCAGCAATCTCGCCCCAGGCAAATAACCAGACGCCCATCAGACTATCGCGACGCTGACCAGCCCGTAGAAGCAGAAGATAACGAACAGGCCGCAGATACCCATACACGCCGCAACCTCCTGATGGGCATCGGCGGCGGCATCCTTCTCGCCGGAACAGGCCTGGGCGGAGTGGCTTTATGGCAATATGAGAAGAGGAAGAATGGAGAAGAGATAAATTCTTCTCATATGAGTCAACTTAATACGTCTCAGCCAATCCAACAGGGCACATTACTATACAAATACACAGGGCATACGAATTATATCTATTCAGTTGCATGGTCACCAGATAAAAAGCGTATTGCATCTGGAAGTGCTGATCATACAGTACAAATTTGGGATGCATATAGTGGACAGAATCAAAAAATCTATGGATTGCACCAGGATTTTGTAAATTGTGTTGCATGGTCTCCCAATTCTGATTCGACAACTGTTGGATCTCATTTAATTGCATCGGGAAGTGTTGATCATACGGTCCAAATCTGGAATGCTAATACAGCTGCAATAATTTCAACTTATTCCAAACATACAGATGCAGTTAATTGTGTTGCATGGTCTCCTAATTCTCAATGTATTGTTTCTGGAGGAGCTGATTTATCCGCGCAATTATGGAGAGTCAGCGATGGTATAACTCTCATTAAATATGATAAGCATAAAAACGACGTTATGTCTGTTGATTGGTCTCCTAATGGATACATGGTTGCATCAGCAAGTAGGGATAATACCGTACATCTATGGGATGCTAAATTAGGAAATAATATATTTACTTATCAAGCTCATAAAGATTTTGTATATACAGTTGCATGGTCTCCTAATGGAAACTTTCTTGCATCTGGTAGCAATGATCATAGTGTTCATGTCTGGAGTCCTTCTAGTGCAGGAAATGCCTTTATTTATACAGGTCATCAAGCGGCAGTATTTTCTGTTGCATGGTCGCCTGATGGAAAATATATTGCATCTGCAAGTTACGATGGGACAGTTCATATTTGGGAAGCCCTAAATGGTAATAAATTATATATCTACCGTGGGCATGAAGGATTTGTACATTGTGTGAAGTGGAGTGAAAATCATATCGCATCTGGAAGTGCTGACCGAACTGTACAAATCTGGCAAGCAATATAGAGAGCATATAAATTCGTTTACTAACGTTTATATTTAAGAACGTAAATATAAATTTGGAGGCACTGTTCCTATGAAACATTACAGATCACGTCCACAGCAGTTAATAATGGTGTGTTTTATTATTTTGTTCACTTTTATGCTTTCAGCTTGTGATATGGGCGGAGGACAAAGTAGCCCTGCAAAATCCCCTACAGCGACTACAAGTGCTAGCAAAAGCACTCCTTCCACATCTGCTACAGCCACGCCAGCGGGTATACGTTTAGGGGCACAAACATGTCCCAGTGCAGTCAGCGTTCCAACCTATTGGGATGCTATTATTGCAACTCAAGCGAATATTAATAAAGTTGAAAGCGTTGCATGTGGTAACCTTGAAGGCAATACAACACTACAAGCACTTGTGTTAGTACGTAATCAAGGGACTGGCTCAATTTTAGATGTTTACGTTTATAGCAACATTACCAATCCAAAGCCTAAAAAAGATTTTCAATTGATGGGGCTCTATAAAGGTGATGCAAAAATTAGTAACTATAATACCGTAGTGACTGCTGAGGTAGATCTGGATTCGAGTGTGAATAAGAATCAGCCAAATGCAGGTGTAAAACAAGATCTTTACAGAGAATTCAAGTGGTCTGATAGCTCAGCCACACTGGTGCCAGTAAGCTTTCCTGGCATCTATCCAGTACTAACGCGTTATGAAGCCGAAGCCGAACAGCTTAACGTCAACAAAGGACAGAACTTCTGGGAGCGCGATGCTACACAGACTGTCAGTCACTTTGCGGATAAGTTACTTAATTGGCAGAATGCTCAAGTAACAATTACAAGTGGCGGTGGCCAGACCGATGTGTCTGCTGAGACAACTGTAAAAAGCCCTAAGATTGGTGGGGGAATTGTCAAGGTTTCAATGAGCCGATTGGAGGGGAATGCGAATGGTGGGATCTGGATTGTGACGGCGGTGGCGACGGATGGTTTAGCGTTGACGGCTCCCAACAACCAGGATCGGATCAGCAGTCCAGTCTCGGTGGCGGGTAAAGGGAATGCATTTGAGGGGGTAGTGGGGACGGTGAAGGTGCTCAACCATTTGTATGATGAGGTTGGAAGTGTTCAGGCAAAGGGTGGTGGTAATGGAGCGAATACACCTTTTTCGGCCAGCGTTACCTACACAAAGACCTTTAAAGGTGGGACTGAGGAAGGTCTGGTAGCCCTTTTCACAAACAGTCAGGCTGATGGTTCGATTGCAGGTGCAGTGATTGAGAAAGAACTGCTGGCCTAGAGGAGAGTTCATAGATCAGACTACCAGGATAAAAAAAGGATATGGAGGCGCGGTTCCTCCATATCCTTTTGTCATCTTTTGCGGTAAAAAGATGATCGCGTGAGCGAACAAAGTGGCAGCACATGAACACATCGGGCATGTCGAACCGTTTTTTTCATTGCGCTGTAACCACTTCAGAATACCATGAATCTCCAGGTACATTCTACAGATCGGTATTAATATTTCATTAAAAATGGGTAACCGTGACTGTTGTATTTCTTTTCGTTTCTGCTACTACTTTTTCCTCTGGATCGCGAACCTCTTGCCAGTTAGTCTACGGAAAGCATGCCCACTCCTATGGACATTCTCTTTGCAAGTGTTCTCTCTCGTCAGGGAGCTTTGTACAATGGTGGGTGGTGGCCTTTGGCAATGAAGTGCAGTCATATGTAATGATCTATTTATTGCATAAATGTGTATAACATATAATTTATAGTAAACATATGTTATATAATCTAAGAGCGATTTATCGCAAAATCTCGTAGGGCCCATCATGAATGATGGCCGTGGTGACCCACACCTCCCTGTTGCACCCTCTATTTTTGTATCCGAGTAAAGTATGAATATGGGGGAATTCTATCTACATGGCACACAATGAGTATACAATCTCTTTTTTTATCCAATGATATATCTAATGATATATCCAATGGTAGAGGAATAGAATGAACAAAAAAGTATCTTCTACACACATCTCTCAGCATAAAAGCGTCTCACCTTCTCTACGGCGACAATTTGTTCCTCGGCAGCCTTTTCCTCTGCCTCAAGGACCGCAACCGGATCGGGAGATCTCTGTGTTTCCGACGATGCGGATGCCAGTGCCGGTCTCTACCCTGCCCGGTAGACCTTTGCCAGCAGGAAAGAGCAGGCGTTTTCCTGTCTGGTCACGAGTAATCGCTGTTTTCCTGGTATTGTTGGTACTGCTTATAGGAGGAGTCTGGGGCTACTATCAACTTATCATTGCTCCGAAGCTCTCCGCGATTATTGGTCATCAAGCGATCCATCAACATTTTCTATCGGATGGTCGTGTGGACACACAAGGTGGAGGTACGCCGCAGATGACAGTGCCGACCGGGAATGATAGCACGCTGAGTGGCAAGAATCGTATTAATATTCTGCTCCTGGGCAGTGACACTGATGGTAAGCAGAACGATGGCGTTAGCGGAAGCCCACTGGCGCAGACGGATATTGTCGTCACAATTGATAAGCAGAGCGGTTACGTAGGAATGCTTTCGGTTCCGCGTGATCTCCAGGTGACAATCCCGGGTCAGGGCGAGAATAAGATGGATTTTGCCTTTCGTTATGGTTGGCAAGCGGGTAGCGGAGATTTCGCTGGTCATGCGGAGAGTGCGGCTGGTCTGGCGGAGGATACACTGGCTTATAACTTTGGTATTCATATTGATCATTATGCCTGGGTAGGTCTTCAGGGCTTTGTGAAGGTTATTGATACGGCTGGAGGAGTCGATGTGGATATACTGCATCCCATCGTGGAAGATAACTATCCCGATGATGTGAATAATCCGACCGGGCATAATATTGATTATAAAAGATTGTATTTTGCGCCGGGTCCACAACATCTTAATGGGACTGAAGCGCTCGAATATGTACGCACCCGGCACTCTGATCTCCAGGGTGATTTTGGTCGCTCTGCGCGACAGCAGCAGGTTTTAAATCAGCTCAAGATGAAGCTGGCCCAACCCGAGATTATTGCCAGAGCATCGGAGCTTTTGAGTGAGCTCAGTGGCTCCGTCTTGACGGATATGCAGCCAAATGACATCATTTACCTGGCTAATCTAGCTCGTGGCATCGATTCCAACAAGATTGATCGCCTGACCTTAAGCCCACCCTACTCGAACCCTAATGAGATCAATACCAACTATCTTCCCGATTGCTCACAGATTACGCCAAAGATCTCCCAGATGTTCGATATCCAAGGCACCTGCCTGACCCAGGAAGTTGTGGGAGTTAGTAATGATACCAGTACAGTTTTACCTCAAGCCACCCCGACAGTGACGGTAACGCCCTCAGGGTCAGTAAGCACTCCGACCAGCACACCCATGAGTGCTCCAACCCCCACGATTGCGCCAACCTTGCTACCTACGCCTACACCACGGAGTGGTCGTCATAATGGACTTTAACAAATTGATCCCGTTTAGAGTAAAATAGCAGCTCCCGGCTTGTCTTACGACAGCCTCAGCCTGTAAAATACAAGCATGACATCTTTTTTGTATTTTACAAGCTGAATGGATTTTCATTATTATGCAAGCACAGGCGATTCTTTTTCGGCGGCCAGACGAGGTAGCACTTGACAGTGTAACCATTCCCGAGCCGGGACCCGGCGAGGTACTGGTAGAGATCCAGTATTCCTGTATCAGCCCGGGGACCGAGCTGCGCTGCTTGAGTGGCAAGCAGAATGGGCTTGATGACTGGCCCTTTATTCCTGGTTATGCCGCCAGTGGACTGATCAGCACGGTCGGCCCTGAAACCTCTCTGGCGGTCGGCACCCCGGTTTTCTGTGGTGGTACCGAGCAGGTGAGCGGTGCCGCGAGAGGTTGGGGCGGTCATGTCAGTCATGCCATTCTCGAGGAGTCCAACGTCTATCCGCTACCATTCAACCTGAGCTTGCTCGATAGCTCACTGGCGAAGCAGGCTGCCATTGCCTACCATGGTCTTCGGCTCAGTCGCCCACAGCCATCGGAGACGGTTGCAGTCGTCGGGCTGGGCTTGATTGGGCAGCTCTCGGCTCGTCTACACGCCATGACGGGTGCCCGCGTTGTCTGCACTGATCTGTCAGCCTCTCGTGTTGAGCTTGCACGGTCGGCAGGTCTGGAGGCGTATCAGTTGCAGGGGAGCCTGTTCGAAACGCTGCATCAGGTTCTGCCACAGGGGGCTGATATCGTCGTAGATGCTACCGGCCATCCAGCGGTGCTCCCACAGGCCATCGCGCTGGCCAGCGACTTACCCTGGGATGACACGCTTACTCCGGCTCCTCGCTATCTTATACAGGGCAGCTACGACAACACCTTTAGTATCCCATATGTCCAGGCTTTCTATAAAGAGCTGTCGTTCCTGCTCCCACGCGATCAACAACCGCGTGATATTCGTATAATCATAGAGCTACTGGCTAGAGAGAAGTTGCACGTGCGAGATCTGATCAGTGCTGTGAGAGATCCGGAACAGGCGGCCACTACCTACTCTGAACTTAAAACACCTGATAGCAGCCTGCTTACTGCCGCTTTCCACTGGAGCTAGTCATTGGAGCTCACCATTGGAGTTAGCCGCCAGCATTCGCCATCTATCTTTCTAGCAGGGGGCACGTTGATCCAGGGCTTTCAAGTTCTCATCTTTTTGCCAACTTTGGCAGGGAGGGAAATTGAGCGAGGCCCCCATAGGCGAGGACTGAAGAAAATGAGTGCCTTACACTTTGCACGCCTGTTTTGATCAATGATGGATTTTAACACAATAAATCCTGGTTATCCAATTGTCACCAGGTCCGACTAGAGCTGAAATAGAGCCAGGGATAACACAAATCAATTTGTTAAAGTCCATCATGATGCCCGTTGTGAGCCCCACCACTCTGTCTCCTCCCGACGATGACCATAGTGCACCATGTTCCTATACTGTCCTACCCTACCCAAAGTACGGTAACACATACAAAATAAAGCCAATGATAGCCAGCACAATCACCAATAACAGGAAACTGGTCTGCATATAATTGCCACTATTTCCTACTGGCCTTTGCTCGTACTGAGGTGGAGGGGGAGCATACATCTGACGTTGGCGACTCTCCCATTCCCGTTGTCTTTGTCGTTGTCCCTGTCCACCATCCCTCCAGCCGGATGGATCGGGTTCGGCCCACTGTCGTCCGGGCTGTTGTGCCCTCGGCAGAGGCTCTGGACGATATCCTTGCTCATAGGGAGACGCTGGACTTCCTGGCTGAGAGGCACCCGATGGTCTGGGCATTGGGCGTTTGCCGGTTAGACCGCCACTTAAGAGATAAGTACTATCATTCTCTTTCGCTCCAAAGCGCTGCTGAAGAATCTCGTCAACATCATGCTTCATTGCAGCGGCATTCTGATAGCGTTTGCTAATCTCCATCTGCAAAGCTCGTTCCAGAAGGCGTTCAGTCTCCGGAGAGATAGCAGAATTGAGCGTGCGGGCAGGAGGATAGTTAAAGGGAGGATAATCGGCAGGGTCACGATTGGTTAAGATATGATGCAAAGTCGCGGCCAGAGCATAGAGATCGGAGCGAGCATCTGCCCGTCCTTGATATTGTTCAGGAGGGGCATACCCCGGCGTCCCCAGTGCAGTGGTCTGCTTACGTTTCGTATCAAGAGCATCGGCACGTGCAATGCCAAAATCAACCAGGCGTGCACGTCGATCTCGCGAACTCACAATAATATTGGCTGGCTTAATATCACGATGGACAATTGGTGGATGCTGGCGGCTCAGGTAATCTAGAATGTCGAGTACCTGAGAGGCATACGTTAATGCCTCTGGCTCGCTCATTGGCTTCTTATTTTTTTCGAGATAATCCTCAAGATTCTGCCCCGCCGCATACTCCTGCACCATATAGTAGCGACCGCTCTCTTCAAAGAGATCGGTTACCGTAGGGATGAGTGGATGGTCGAGATGAGCTAATGTATCGACTTCGCGTTTAAAGTTCCGTACATCTTCCTGTCTCTGTTCAGGATCATCCTTATCAGAGATCAGCTCTTTAATAACGACTTCTTTATTGGCGATACGTGTATCCTGTGCAAGAACAGCTGCCCCCATCCCTCCTTGCCCAAGAATCTTTTTGACCACATAGCGCCCACCCTGCAAGCGTGAACTTGGGACCAGTGTACTGGTCGTTGTATTGCCAGTGCCACTGGTTACAGGCTCGTGCAGTTCAGACTGAGATGGTGCTCCCTGCACTGCCATAGTTGTAGGGTCGAGGGAGCCTCCACAATCGATACAGAAATTTTCACCAGCCGGATTTACCGTACCGCAATAGGGACATTTCATAGTCTGCCTTTTACTATCTCTTATTTTAGAAAGCGCCCGAGCGCGGACTCCATGTGAATATGCCCGTTATCATCCACATATAGTACCACAATTGCTTTATCTACTGGATCTCCATCACTCCCAAAAGCAATCTGTCCACTGACCCCCTGCACTGTATTATCCCCTTTGATCTGGCTTAAGCCCTGCTGAAGATCCTGGGGTGTAATTTTCTGCTTACCTAAATTGTACGCCAAATTAGCAGCATTCAGCAATACAACCGTTGCATCGTATGAGAGCATCGCATCATTATCGGACCGCGTAAAGCCATAAGCTCCACCACTTTGCTTGCCATTGGCATTAAAATTTGCGGCATATGCTCCAAAGAAATCAGGCTGCTGCCCCCCATAGCCCAGAATGCTCCACTCATCAGGATAGGCAAACGCGGTAAAATGGAGATGCTTAAAACCTGATCTGGCCTCTGGTGGATAGCCTCCTAACTCATAGAGCGCATCACCACCCAGGATGGGTAGGGTGCTTCCAGCCGGTAGGTTCTCCAGAAGAATACTTAAGTCGCTAGAGTAACCAGAGAAGTAGATAAGATCAGGCTCCTTACTTAATGCATCTTTGAGCAGACCTGGCAACATCTGTGGCTTACCAACAGTATACTTTTCTTGTACAACAATGCTTTTCCCATCATCGGTAAACTTGCGGGCAAAATCTTGTGCAAGACTCTGGCTGTAGGCATCGCCATCATCCGAGAACATTGCTACCCGGCTGGCGTGGAGCGTCTGCTCTGCATAATTGGCTCCGGCAATCCCCTGCACTTTATTGGAAGGAACAACACGGAAAAAGTAGGGCGAGGCCTGAGTCAAGAGATCGCTAGATGCAGTCTGCGAGACCAGCGGAATATGAGCATCCGCCAGCGTCTTCAGTGCCGCCAATGTACGTGAACTGTAAGGCCATCCCATCACACCCACAAACGTTGCATCAGCATGGGACAGCTGTACAATCTGCTGCGCCACTGGTGCCACGCCTTCCTGCGTGCTTCCAGTATTCGCGATAAGCAGGCGAACCTGAGTGCCATTATGGAGTTTAGAATGAGAGTTATACTCTTTCTGAGCGACATAGGCACCCTGCAGATCATCACGGCCAATCGTAATAGTGCCATTATCTCCCGTCAGCATAGTAGCTATCACCAGTGTCAGATAAGGGCTGCCAGAATTAGCCACGCGAATATCTTCCAGATAGATGAGAGACTCAGCATCGTTAGCGCTCTGTTCAACGCCAGCATTGAGAAGCGAGATAACCCGATTACTATCGCCGCTATTCTGTTTAAATGCCTGCGCCGCTTGAGCTTTAAGTGAACCATCTGGTAGCGTCGTATCAAAGGCAAAACTGCCATCACTGATTCCTATCGGCTCCCCCTGAAGGCGCGTGATACCCAGTCCTGTTGCTGGTATCGTAGCGGTAGGAGTGCTGTTCGGCTTATTGGACCCATTGGCACCCAGATGAAGGACAGAGGCTCCGACGCTTACGGCCACTACCACGATTGCCAGGAAGATCAGCAGTGGCCAGATTCGTCGTTTCTTCTTCGGTGTGAACGTTGGAGGTGGTGGTGGGGCTGCCATCGCTGGAACAGGTTGAGACTGATTATATACTGGAAGCGTTGCCTGTTGATTATATGTATTGTATGTATTATAGCCGCCCGATTGGGAAGGGCTGGGCTGACTTTGAATGGCCTGCATTGCTCCAGAGGTGCCAAGGAGATAACTATCAATATTTCCTGCCAGGCCAAAGCGCTGACGCAGGATAAGATCAATCTCTTGTTTCATGGCAGACGCACTCTGAAAGCGCTTATTGACATCGTTTTGCAGCGCTTTCTGCAAGAATTGTTCAATCTCTGGAGATAATTGAGGGTTAAGGAGCCGCACAGCAGGATAGGCAAAGGGAGCACTATTGCGTGGATCGCGGTTTGTTAGAAGATGATGCAGCGTTGCGGCCAGAGCATAGAGATCAGAGCGAGGATCAGCATTGCCCTGATATTGCTCAGGAGGGGCATACCCTGGCGTCCCCAGAGCAGTCGTCTGTTTACGGCGAGCATTGCGTGTCTCATCCGCTCGGGCAATCCCAAAATCGACCAGATGGGCTCGTCGATCGCGAGTGCCAATAATAATATTGGCAGGCTTAATATCGCGATGAACAATAGGCGGCGTCTGATGCGAGAGATAATCGAGCACATCCAGGATTTCAGAGATAGCGATCAATGCCTCGCGTTCTCCCATTGGCTGAGCCGTTCTTTCGAGCCGTTCCTCAAGATTCTCGCCCTCAACATACTCCTGAACAAGAAAGTAGCGCGTATCCTCTTGAAAATGATCTGTGACATTAGGGACAAGCGGATGATCGATATGGGCCAGCGTCGCCATCTCACGTTTAAAATTGCGCACATCGTCTTCACGTGCTGCTTGATCCACCGCATCCGAGAGGAGCTCTTTAATGACAACCAACTTGCTATCAACGCGCATATCTACAGCCAGGAGCGCAGCTCCCATCCCACCCTGTCCGAGCACCCGCTGAATAACATAGCGCCCCCCCTGCAATTTTGCACCAGGCAGAAGGGTCCGACCAGCTTTTGGTAGCGCTGCCGAGCTTGCCTGAAGCAGACGGCCACAACTGCTACAATAGCGTACTCCATCCCTGTTTTCAGCATTACAGTAAGGACATTCCATCTTATAGCCCCCTCGAAGCAACAATAAAAATGATATTTGATTCTATAAAGAGAAGAGATAATGAAGAAAATTCAACCTATGTTATAGAACGTACGAACATAACAAATATTCAATGGGCAGGTGATGCTGATATGTTCAGATGTTGTAGAAGTCCCTGGGTATCCTGATTGGTGATCAATGGCAACGACGGATAGGTCTGGTGGGCGAAGGGATTGACGGCATAAAGGATGCCAAAACGATGATAGAGCAGCAAAGGTCCAGTGCCCTGACCTGTCTTTGTAAGGTTTTGTTGGGAGATGAGTACCCCATCGGCAAGATTCTGTCCACTCCAGAATTGGGCTGTAGAGCCCACACCTGAATGTGCAGCAAGAGCGGGATGGAGCATTGTTGTCTCTGACACTTGAGGAGTGAGAGACAACAGCCTCTGTTCTTCCCATGAAGTGGCGTAGGCAGGTTGAAGCGGAACGAGATCAGACGTTCCATACATGGCATTCAGGATCGCCTTGCTCTGCCAATGTGCACCATTCCAGGCGATCTGCATCAAGACGAGCGATTCATATCCTTCGCTTACCTTTGCGTTATGGGTCGTAGACAGCACCGAATCGGGCTGATTCAAAGCAATAGGGTTGCCTTCTTGATCTAGATAGTCCCAGACCGCACGCACCACAACCATCGCGTTACCAGCGTCCAGGCCCATATTTGTATAGGTAAGCTGAAAGTTGGTCGTATCACAGAACTGATGACAATCCTGGGTTCCAGTCTGACATTCTCCGCCATTGACCTGAAGTAGTCCAATACACCTGAGTTGTGTGTTCACCTCCGTATCCAGGACCAGATGCATCCGCGCCTGTAGCGGTTCCTGCGCTATAGCGATTGGATTGGTTAAAGAAGTGGTTGCATATGGCTCACCTGACTGGATGGTTGTAGACAGGGTATGTGTGTCAAGCTCTGCCTGGACTGATTGTATCAGAGTCGCTCTCTGGGAAGGAGGGAGCTGAGTGAGGGGAGGGAAGCTATCTGGCACAGTAATTGACCAGGCCATGATTCCAGTTGCAGTATTCAGGATCGGAGTTGGTGAGATCTCACACGTTGTCTGCTGTGGATTGAGAGGAACCACTAAGATACATGGCTTATCTATTAATGGGCTCGCATGCCAGACCAGTGTATGTCTGCCCGAAGGCAACGTTAAGGGATGGTCCTTGCTCGTTTGAGTTGCTGTGCCATCGATAAGCAATGTGCCTCTGGATAGATTGGTAAAATAAAACTGATTATCCGAGGCAGGCGTGATAGTGGGCGGAGTGGGGTGAATGAAATAAGGGCTTAATAGCGATGGAAGAGGCGAGACCCAGAAGAGGAAGAGCAGAATAAGGAGCGCAGTCCCCCCCGAAATCATTGCCTGCCATCGTCGCTGGTGCCAGGGGGAGGAAGATTGATTATGCTCTCGTTTTTGTTGGAGCGAAACGGGTAGAAAAGCAGGAACTTTTTGCGACTCTGGCTCTAGATCGACGATCTCAACTGAAAAATCGTCCTCATCGTGGTAATTATTAGAATACATCAAGCACCTTCTATTCCAGAATAGAGACTCCTCAATAGTAGCATAACAGGCAAGACGATACTAATAGTATCATATGCTTCACTTTAAATATCTATGGAAAAGGCACTGGAAGAGATCGGCTCAATATGCACTGAGCCGATCAAAGTGAGTCAAGGGATAATCAAACGTTGCCAGAACTCATCGAGAAGCGGGCATTGGGCCAGTTCGCGAGCCAGATCTGGCTCATCCTGTCGGCGACCATGAGCAAAATCGTTAATCAAAGCAATAGTCCAGCGAGGATAGGGCCGTTCGAGCAATTCAAGGGCTTCACCTGGCTGGACCAGACCTTCATGACGCACAGAGCAATACCAGCCAGTGCGGCCTGTCGCTGCGACGCGCTTTGTCAGGCCAGGCTGTTGCCAGCGACGTTCAATTTTCCAGCAAGGGTAGCGCGGACCCGAAACCTCGATACAGGCCTTGCCTAAGCTATAGACATCACCCAGACAGACCGTCTCCTCGGAAAGACCTGCAATTGTAAAATTCTCGCCAAAGCCCCCATTACTCATCTCTGGTCGCTGGAGCTCTTGTTGCCAGAGAGGATAGTGAGCCGCAGAGTAGAGCAACACAGCCTGCGAGGGGCGTCCATGATTCTTTTTATCCGCCTGCTCGTTTCCTTCTAAATGCGTACTGTAGAGCCAGAGTGGTTGTGTTACAGGCGTCCGAAAGAAGGACGTAGACCAGCTCCGCTCCATTGGATCTTTCGCCTGATCCGCCCCATATCGCTGTGGATGTCCCACCTGGATTGATTGAAGGCGTGCCTCCTGGAGCATATTGGACCCCCTTTTTGACTGCAAAAGTATATGAAATATGTTTTTCTTTGGAACAAAGAGAATACAGGATCGTATCATGATTGATGCTAGATCAATAATACACTATTCTGATAGCCAGTTAAAGCAGCCATGGGAGCGAGAACTGTGTTGACGAAAAATCTTGTTCGCAGCCAAGATAGTGCTCATAGATGAGCAGTGCACGCTGAAGGGCATCCCAGATCTCCTGTTGATAATCTGCATTGTGGCAGGTGTAGTTTAATGTCTGGAAAAAATCGGCATTCTCGCTATAAGCCAGGAGTGCAAAAGCGTTTTGATAGAGCCGCTGGGCAGCCATAAATTGTGAGCGAGCATACAGATAATAGCCGCCTCGACTGAGAAGAGAGAAGGCCTCAAACGAATGCAGCTTCAAGTGTTCAATATTCTGCAGGCAGGCCTGTACAAACGGCAATATGCGGATACAGAGCCGATGCGTCTCATGATCAAAGAGCGTAGGGAAGAGAATATTGACAGCGTGAAGCGCTTGCTCTGCCCAATTGTGGCGTTCTTGTGGTGAAAGCTCGGCCAGCACGCAGGAGCTTATCGCAGGTGAGAGCGAGAAGGTCTGGTCAGTCTGTAATTGGATGAGAGCATAGCTGTGAAGGACCTCTAATGCTTCATCGAGAGCGAGCGTATCATGAGCGAGCAGATAGAGCCCATAACTGAGCTGATAATGTTTATGTTCAAACAGCTCACGCGGAACCTCTCTGGCTGGTAGAGAGGCACAGATACGTAACAGTTCCAAGGCTGGCGAGGGGATCTGAGCCAGATTCAGACAGCCGACAACCTCCAATGGATCAGGTGTATAACGAGCCTCCTCAAAATGTTCTTTGAGCAACTTCTTATGCTGCTGCCGATAGCGTCGATAATATTTATTGATCTCAAGTTCCTGTTCAGCAATATAGGCTCCAGCCAGCGCCAGGGCAGTTGGATGACCTTTCAAGAAAGCGACCAGTTCTTTCGCTTGAGCCACAAGATCAGTTTTGTGCCCTTCTAAGGCTGATAGTGGTTGATCTCGTGCCAGAAGGCCAGTCTGATGCAAGAAGAATAGGGTGCCCTCGCTATCTGTAAACTCATAGACTGGGAGATAGTATGCCACCTCAACCAGATCATAATGCGTTGTTGTAAGCAGAACAGAGCCTCGATGCTGCACTGGTAGATACTCCTGTGTCAATGTATGAGGTTCAACTCCATCGAGGATCAGGAGCCAGCCATAGTGAGTGGTCAGCCAGGTTCTAACAGCAGTAATCAGTTCTACTTGATTGGGAGCCTCGCGCTCTGGTAGACGGAGTGCCGCCGCAATGATCTCATAGCTGCGTATCAGAGCAGTGGTAGAGGAGGCATCAACCCAGAGAATGGCCCGATAGTGTGGCGAGAAGCGATAAGCATATTCCAGCGCGATCTGAGATTTCCCATAGCCAGTTGGCCCACCCAATGCTGCAAGCCGTTCTCGATGGGGCGTAGACTGAGAAGCTGTTAAGCGGCAGTGGAGATCAAGCAAGAGCTCTTCGCGACCAGTAAAGAGTGGATTGCGTTGAGCAGGGAGCGTATGTATTGGCAAAGAGAGTTGCGCGTCAGATGGCTCGTAGGCTTCAGTGGTGCACCGAAGCAAGGATTGAGCTTCAATAACGCGCCGTAACTCTACGCTAAGTGCAAAATAAGACTCTTCTCGCGTTCTGATCCGGCTATTCAAGGCAGGTGGATAGATCATAGTTTGAGCTAGAGGAGCAAGAGCGGTCCCTTCAAGTCTGACCGTTCGCATTTGAAATGGCAGCATTGGTACCTGTGTTTGGCAGTCCAGGAGTCTGGTTAAAGTAGAGAGAGCGTGAGGTACAGCCGCCACGAAAGCCGGGCTAAGCATCAAGAGCAACAAAGAATTTGAGGAGATCTGCGATGGCAGCAATTCCTCGGACCCCAGACATTCCTGAATAGAGCAAGCGAACCAGGTGCGGAAGAGACCTCGTTTGTGCATACTGAGCAGATGGCGTTCGATGCCCGCAAAGAACTTCCCATCCTCTTGAGCATAGAGACACACAACATCAAGTTGACGGTAAGCCGGAGGAAGAGCCGGAAAAGAAAACGGTCCAACGATCATACAACTATCCTTCACTTCGATCTTCATCGACAGAATTAATATTTAAACATCAGCATTTTTCCATGAATCTCTCTCCATTTATCTAACATTTTAGCAGTTAAAATGCAAGTAAAAATAAGAGATTATCAACAAGCGTACAATGATAAATCCCTATTTTTAAGTACACTATATCGTATAGACTGGCATTATAGAATAGTGAAGCCACAACCCCATCATTTTCAGATAAGACTCGTAAAGGATCGTAAGTCAGAGAAGGAGAGAGAATCGGACCAGTTTGGAAAACTGAGCAGAAATAGCTTGACAACCAACATAGAAGAGTGTAAGATACTTCTTGGTTAAGCCAATGGGGTATCGTCCAACGGTAGGACATCTGACTTTGGATCAGGTGATCGGGGTTCGAATCCCTGTACCCCAGCCACTCAACCGGCTTGTAGAGCCGGTTCGGGCACTTTCTGTAACAATCAGAAAGTGCCTTTTTTTGCCCTTTTTTGGCTTCTGACGTCATCTGACCGTGCCTTTTTTGATAGAAGTGCTATCTTGTTTGTGCCGGAAGTACGAGAAATGTAATTTGGTACCAACGCGCCTCTTGCGTTTAGATAAAAGAAAAGTAAAAGGTAACTCGTAGATACCTTTTAGCGTATACTAGTTGATAGTAATATGGATACATTGTGGTCCAAAAGATAAATATCTCCAGGTTATTTACCTGTTCGTTTGCTTATAGCCCATTGCCGGAATCAGATCAGAGGCTACTTCATGGGTCGCACTTACCTTTTCAGTAACCTCTTCCTAAAGAACTTTCCATGTGCGACAGACAGTCCTTATGTTCCTTAAGGAGGAACCAAAACATGCGTAATCGCTCATTTCGTAGAGGTATACAGGGTTTTCCGTGGGGAATTTTTTTCCTCTTTATTGTGATTACACAAAACTGGAACTTCATCATACCAGCGATTGTCATTAGCATCGTCGTTAGCGCTATCTTAAACAACGTAATGCGCAATAGCCAGCCTCCCCAACAGCCCTATTATCAGCCTGGGCAGCAACAGACATATTATCAGCCACCATCCAGTGAACCCTATTACCAGCCGAGCCAGCCTGCTACCCCACCATATCAGTCATATGAGCAGGGCTACCAGGCTCCAGTTCAGAGCGAAAGGGCGCCACAAGAGCCTGAAGCACACTATCCCGCCGAGTCCCCCTACCAGGACTATGATCAGCCGCGAGCAGAGTACCCGCAGCAGTTGCCACCGATGTAGTGGAATATAGAACGGGAAGGGGTGGATGAAACGAGAATATATAACCCTTTGTGAAAAATTTGTGTTATTGCCTGTAGACGCATCAATAGGCTACAGTGGTAATACACAAATTTTTTATAAAGGAGATGGCTTATGCAGCGAAAAATATGTTTTCATCCTTGCTTCATCATCATGACTCTTGTTTGTATACTCGCGCTAACAGGCTGTATGGACGGAGGAAATAATCAGGCAGCAAAGTCAACTCCAACAATCAGTACTGATAGTATTAGCAAAATGAAGAGTACACTGAGAAATGAGGGCCGTAGTGAACAATTCACCGGGGCAGTCTTAATCGTACAGAATGGCAAAATACTGCTGCGCGAGGGCTATGGTAAGGCTGATTGGGGTCAGGATATTAGCAACAAGCCAGAGACACGATTTCGAATTTCCACCCTCTCAGAGCAATTTAATGCGTTAGGCCTTCTTCTCTTACAGGATCAGGGGAAGCTATCGTTGACCGATCAGATCTGTAAATATATTGCAGACTGCCCGGCGAACTGGCAAAGTATCATCATTGAACAGCTCATTCTGCATACATCGGAGATTCCAGATTATGTCTCACGAGGAACATACAGTGATATTAAAGCCAGAACAATCACCCCTGAGCAGCTCATTGCTCTGTTTAAAGACCAGCCTTTGACCGAAGCCTACAAGGGGCGGCCAGTGTTTAGCGCCTCGAACCAGATCCTGGAAGGCTATATTATGGAAAAAGTCTCTGGTCAGAGCTATGGAGACTACTTACAGAGCGCTATCTTTGGTCCATTGCATTTAACTCATACAAGCTATGTCAAAAACAACGAACCATTGCCAGATTATGCCACCGGCTATTCTCAACCAAGAGTTGTGAGCGACCCTATTGATGCATCGGTCCTGTATGCATCTGGTGGTATCTACTCGACCGTTGACGACCTTTATACCTTTGATCAGGCGCTTATCCAGCACAAAATTGGCACTCAAGCGCTATGGAAAAACCTCTTTACCACAAAATACGCCTATTGTGGCGCCGAGTCATCGTGTGGTGGAAGATATGTTGAAGCTGGCCTGGGGTATGGCTGGTTTATCGGTAAAGAGAGAGGGGATAATGGTTCAGAGAGGGAGGTCTACTTTAACGATGGAGATTATGAAGGTTTCTCATCAGCAAACATCTATTATCCAGATCAGAAGGTAAGCGTTATTATTCTCAGTAACGCGACAACAGATCCAATTCAAGTCTACGATGAAGAAGGATTAATCGAAAACAGCCTCTTCCCCACATCATAGTCTCCGTCGTCATAGTGGTTGTTTCCTGAGGGGAGCGCAGAGATAGAGCTGCGTTTACAATGGCCATAATGTGCCCTCCGATGATCATCGAGGGCCTCTCGACGGCAGAAGCTCTTAAGGTAGGCCCTCCGATGATTATCGAGGGCCTCTCGACGGCAGAAGCTCTTATGGAAACAGCCACCATTGATGACAGTTGCGGCAGGTAAAGAACTTTTTAAGGAATCACATTCGTATGAGCATCGAGTGCCAGCACAAAGCGTGTCAGCAGATCCGAGATCTCAGCCATATCTTTAAGTGAGACCGTTTCTGAGCCAGTGTGCATATAGCGACAGGGAATGCTCACCACAGCCGTTGCGACGCCAGCGCGTGTCACCTGAATCATATCTGCATCGGTCCCCGTATGAGAGGCCTGAACATCGATCTGCCAGGCGAGACCAGCGGCTTCAGCAGTCTGGACCAGCAACTGATAGACGCGAGGATTCACATGACCGCCAATAGTCAGCACAGGGCCACCATTCAGCTTAATATCGCCGAGATCGCGCTTAGACGTCCCAGGATGATCGGCAGTAAAGGTCACATCCACAGCCACAGCGATCAGCGGATCGATACTAAAGGCAGCCGTACGAGCTCCACGGAGACCGACCTCTTCTTGAACAGCGGAGGCAAAAAAGACGCCAGCTTTAAGCTCATTGCGTCGAGCGTGGAGAGCATGCATTGTCTCAATCAACGTAAAGATCCCTGATTTATTATCGAGAGCCCGTGAGACCACCAGATCATTGCGTAGCCGCTCCAGCTCGGCAGCACGTGTTGCGACCGTCCCCAGAGGGACCAGCTTCTGGGCTTCAGCTTTATCAGCAACCCCGATATCGATCCACAATTCAGCGAGATCGGGGGCCTTGCCACGATCATCCTTGCTGATTGTATGGACAGCGGGCCTGCCGATGACGCCCAGGAGAGGACCGGAAGGGGCATGGACAAGCACACGGCTACCGGCCAGAGTTGAGGGATCGAAGCCACCGATGGGAGAGAAATATAGAAAGCCCTCTTCATTAATATGGCGAATAATAAAGCCCAGTTCATCGCAGTGAGCGGTTAGCATCACGCGAGGCGTGCCAGAGGGATTGAGAGCAGCAATCACATTGCCATGAACATCAGTGCGAACATCATCACAAATAGGAGCCAGATCTTCACGGATCAGTTGTTGCGCAGGTTGTTCAAACCCCGAGGGACTGGGAGTGGCGATGAGATGACGAAGAAAATCGAGACGAGTTTCATTCATGAGAAAGATCCTTTCCAGACGTGGAGGCCAAAAAACGGAGGCCTGGTGAAAACCTCATTCCTGCGAGAGAATGTAAACTTTCACCAGGCCCCGTAGAGCAAATGGAAGTTGTCGACTGGCTAATGAGAAAAGAGCCAGCGAGACCATAGAGCAATACAATGGCGGCGCCATTGAGCTTAGCGTACAAACTGCTTGAGCACTTCGTCCACACCGGGATGAGAACGATTCAAGCGCAAGTCTTCAGCGCCCGTTGAATCGGTCTGAACCAGAAGAATATTCTGCTGGATGCACGTATTCAACAATTCGCGAGCGGACTCGCGGGTCAACCGACCGCGGAAGCGATTTTTTGGATTGACCGGATCACCAATAAAATTGGAGACACCAATAATAGTGCGCCAGGACCAATTGCGGTCGATATAATCTAAAAATTGTAAGAACTGAGGATCGAGCACATCCATCTGAGCCGCCCCATAGGGAGACTGAAATTGAGCCGCAGTATTGGCAAAATTGATAGCGGGCATCGAACCGGTATTTGTATTCAGCGCACTACTAGGAGACATTTGAACGAGCCCAGAGATGGCTGGTAACGCACCGGTATTACCACTCACCCCACCGGGAACAAGAGGAACAAACTGGCTGGCACTGCTAATTAAATCTCGGCTAACGGTTCCTGGAATACCTACAACAATAACAGTTTTGTTCAAACGTAACTTTAAGCGAGCACTAATACGAGTAAAATCTTTATCGCCAGTCATCAGAACGAAGGTTGAGATGGTAGGGCGATCAAAAACAGTTTCAATAATATCCATCAACATATTCAGGTCAACCGTGCTTTGTACAACCGTACTTTGAACGATTGTATTACTGCCAGGTGTGACCGCAGGCATATGACCTGTAGACCCAGTATGCTGCTGAGATGGTGAAGAGGGATATCCTAAAGGACCAGTGTTACTTTGACCAAGAGAACCGGATGGACTAGACTGGCCATAGGAATTTTGATAGTGGAACGGTTGACGATAGGGTTCACGTTGCTGAAACTCGGAGACTGAGAACGACTCCTCCGTAGGTTGGTCATCATCAAGGAGATGATCATCCAGGTCATTATGAAGAGTAAGATCAGGGTCGACCCCCCAGCTGGAGCCTTGAGACTGGATAGCGGGAAGAGAACCTGAGTTCCCGGTGACACTGGAAGGCCACTGCCTGGGGAAAGAGCCAGTTCCTTGTTCAGCGACATAATTCTGTGAGCCAAGAGAACCAGTTGGTGGATTCCCGGAAGCATGGTGGATCGTGCCCATACGGATACGGTCTCGCTGCTTCGCGGGACAATCAACGCGGTCGATCATAGCGGCAGTTAAGCTGCCTTTAAACGGTTCAGGTTGACGAGACCAATCGGCATAAGCACGTGCCACCATCACGGTGCCATAGCGGCGGGCAACAGCAATAAGTTCCTGTGGGTCAGGCTCCCGCCGTTGTATATTCAGCATACTGTACCGTATGTTCTCAAAATCAATGAATAAAGCAATATCTTCGGGCACAACCTTCTCCTCTCATGGGGAGAAACCGCGCAGGCCAAGATTTGAATTGTTCAGGTGCTCGGATTACCTAGCAGTATATCCTCATAGCTATGAGCATATCATACTTTATTGGTAAAGTCGAGAGGTCTGCGCTTTACTTTGTGTAGCTACTATGGTATATTCTGTAGTTGAGAAAGAACTCAGAGACAAAGAGCAAAAAATTATGGAGCTACTACCAACGAACCCGATAAATGAGATCATCTGTCCTGTGGCCCGTACGGCCCAGATCCTCAGTGGTAAATGGACGATTCTTATTATTCGTGATCTAACAACCGGGATCAAAAGATTTAATCAATTAGAGCGATCGTTACAAGGAATAAGCCCCAAAACGTTATCGGAACGATTGCGTACCCTGGAAGAAGAGGGCATTATCATCCGAACTACTTTTGCCGAAGTACCTCCTCGTGTTGAGTATGAACTCAGTGAAAAAGGGAGAGACCTTGTGGGGGTGATAGAGAGTATGCGAAGCTACGGTACGCAGTGGTTATGTCATTGTGCAGATAAAGAACAGGATAAATAGTTCGCATCATCCCAACTGATAGATATCATATCACCTTTAGTAAGTATTGATCCCCTCCCAACAGCAACCTATAGAAAAAGAAAGGCCAGGGAGTAGAATCGGAGGTGGAGCCCCCAACCCCTGGCACAATAATGAGAAGAAAAACGTCTTAAGTCGTTTAAAAACGCTTTAATACCTTCAAAACGCCCTCAAGGTTTTGCCCTTTTAAACGTTTTAAAGGAGAGTCCCAGCTAACTCCCGGTCATGATTGCTCAGAAAGCGGTGGAGCACGCCGGTTGTTTCTATTGGGGTTGCTTCATCCACCTGATTTTCTGACTTATTTACCAAGTCATACAGACTAGCAATATCATAGCGTAGCTGTACTTGCAACTGGCCGTCACTATTAAACCCTTCTACGAAGAGCCCATCCTCTTCTTCATGGATCGCGATACTTCTAGCACCAATCTGATCCAACACTTGACCGACTGCGCGCAAGATGCTCGCATAACTAAACGTGGCCGGCATTGCTCCCTCCCTAAATAATTCGGAGATATCTTCTTTTCTTCAATATACTTGTTGTGGGACTACTCGTTCAGGCTACGATGCACCACAATGATATGTGGATAAGCAGCCTGCATACTACACTCAGTCAAGTTTATCATACCCGTCATTAAACGTCAAGTTATTGTTTCCACTTCGCACTAGCAACAAATGCGTTTATAACTTCCCCCGGGTTATAAAATTGAAAAATGCAAATATGCCCTTTATAAGCAATAATAGTAGCAGGGTTTGCTTTTTCTCTCCTGCAAATAAAGGTTTCATGCAGGGTGGTGAAACCCCTTCATGAACGTCTGCTCAGGGGTGCAGATAAGCTTGAACGACTTGACGTTCTCTTGCCAGGCCTGCCCATTCATTCGAATCGGGCCCATCATAGATGAGAGTGTAGGGACCAGAGAAATGGGTAGTGTGAGTTATGTTGAGGCAGCGTTCATAATCTACTGTGTCCAGCCCTGTCTCTTTAGAGAAATGTCCCTTTGTATGACAGGATTCTGCGTAGTGGGCGATCTGGTTTAAGCGCTCATATTTATCTGGTCCAGACCAGTTGCCAAAGTCCAGACAGAGTCCGACGCGTCCCTCTAATTGTTCAAATAGCGCGTGGACGGTCTCAGGCTGTGAAAGTAAGGAGAACCAGTTTTCTGTCATCAGGCGTATGCCAACTGTCTCCGCCTGGCTTGCCAATTCTGCTAGTGCCTGTGCACTTCGTTTCAATGTCTCCTCGCCTGGTTGCGCTTTGCCTGCAATAACACGAGTGCGCTTTGCACCAAGCTGGCCGGCAATCTCAATCCAGCCTGCAATCCAGCGTTGGTGATGGGTAGCCTGAGTGGGATGGGTGAGATCTCCCTCATCGACCAGAAGCGAGAAGAGCTCAATCTTCTCTTGCTCCAGAGTCGCGCGAAGCTCTGCCAGATAACCCGCGTCGAGCGTCGGAAGATGAAAATGACAGATCTCTAGCGTATGAATGCCGAAGTTTGCCAGGCGCGCAGGCAGCTCTAATAAGGATAATGAGCCCTTAAGTGCCGTCCTGGGTTGCCATGGCTGTGCGCTGTCTGGTCCATAGATTTCAGGATCTCCCAGTGTTCGATGCAGGCTCCAGGTTGAGACAGAGAGACGAGGTGCCACCAATGATGAACGATCGTGAGACATAGCTTAGTTCTCCTTTGAAAAGTACGTATTCCCATTGAAATGTATTATATCTGATCTATGTCGATGAGTTGATCTCTAGTAGGGTCCGCCTCTGCTTATTGTTGCCGGAAGAGGTGAGGAAGCGGCTGATTGCTTCCAATAATGTGATCAAACTGCCGTGAGCCGCCTTGTCCTCGTAACGGGTCTGCTCCTGCTCTCACTATCTGCCAGGAGAGACCATGCCAACCTGGTGGCAAATAGTGAGGAAATAAAGATGAGTTTTGTCCAGATGAAGAAAATTGCCCTTAAAAAGTGTTGACAGCTTTTGCAAAGTGTGGCATATTATCTGAGCGCCGCTGAGAGCGACGCGGAGTTGAAAAACGCAACGCACATTCACAATAGAATATGTATCATTTCTTCAATTTTGCTGAGCGATGAAGATTGCAAGCACGAGTTGAAGCAGAGACAAGCAAGACACCATCAAGACCAAAGAAACGAACAAGCTACACAGAGTACGAGGTGGATGCCTTGGCACGAAAGACCGATGAAGGACGCGGAGACCGGCGAAACGTTCGAGGGGAGCTGCATACAAGCCATGAACCTCGAGATTCCGAATGGGGCAACCCATCCAGAGTGATGTCTGGATACTCCCTGTTGAACACATAGACAGGGGAGAGGGCAGCGGGCGAACTGAAACATCTCAGTAGCTCGACGAAAAGAAATCAACCGAGATTCCCGTAGTAGTGGCGAGCGAACCGGGAGGAGCCCAAACCATCCGTTCTTCGGAACGGGCGGGGTTGTAGGACTCGCAACAAACAATGGCCGATCATTCGAATGCGTTGGAAAGCGCAACCAGAGCAGGTGAGAGTCCTGTAGAAGACGATCAACCGGCGTGGGCGAGGATCCTGAGTACCACGAGGCACGTGAAACCTTGTGGGAAGCTGGGGGGACCACCCTCCAAGGCTCAACATCTTTCGTGACCGATAGCGAACAAGTACCGTGAGGGAAAGGTGAAAAGCACCCCGAGAGGGGGATGAAAGAGACCCTGAAACCACGTACTCACCAGCAGTCAGAGGCCACTGTTCCAGGAGGAACCAAGGGCTGATGGCGTGCCTTTTGTAGAATGATCCGGCGAGTGCATCGTCGTAGCAGGTTAACCAGCGGTAAAGCTGGGGAGCCAGAGGGCAACCGAGTCTGAAGCAGGCGCGCGTTGCGGCGATGCGACCCGAAACCACGTGAGCTATCCATGAGCAGAGTGAAGCGGATGTGACAGTCCGTCGAGGCTCGAACCCACCAGTGTTGCAAAACTGGGGGATGACTTGTGGATAGGGGAGAAATTCCAATCGAACGTGGAGATAGCTGGTTCTCCCCGAAATGTATTGAGGTACAGCTGCATGTGTTGTCTGTTGGAGGTAGAGCGCTGGAAAGGCTCGGGGCCCTGTGCGGGTTACCAACCCTTCTCAAACTGCGAATGCCAGCAGAGTGGAGCATGCAAGTGAGACAGTGGGGGCTAAGCTTCATTGTCAAAAGGGAAACAGCCCAGATCACCGGCTAAGGTCTCCAAATCACTGCTCAGTGTCAAAGGGAGTCAGTACGCAATAACAGCCAGGATGTTGGCTTAGAAGCAGCCATCATTGAAAGAGTGCGTAATAGCTCACTGGTCGAGTGTAGTGGCACCGACAACGTAGCGAGGCTTAAGCAGTGTACCGAAGCCGTGAATTGCATCCTTGAGGTGCAATGGTAGGGGAGCGTTCTCAAGCAGAGAAGCCAGACCGGAAGGACTGGTGGAGCGACGAGAAGTGAGAATGCCGGAATGAGTAGCGTAATCTCTGTGAAAACCAGAGACACCGAATGCCTGAGGGTTCCTGGGCACCGTCAATCGTCCCAGGGTGAGTCGGGCCCTAAGCCGAGGACGTCATAGTCGTAGGCGATGGAAAGCAGGTCAGAGATTCCTGCACTAGCGTCAGATCGTGATCAACAATGGGGGGACGCAGTAGGGAAGGTGAACCGATCGAATGGACAGGATCGGCGTGTCGTTTGAAGTGCGAGACCGAGGCAAATCCCGGTCTCCTGTGCATGACAGCGGCACCGAGCGCGAGCAATCGTGCGGAAGTCATCGGACCCCAGGCTGCCAAGAAAAGCCTCTCGTGAGAGCTGACGCTACCCGTACCGCAAACCGACACTGGTAGGCAGGGGGAACTCCCCCAAGGTGATCGAGCGACCCTCTGTTAAGGAACTCGGCAAATTGACCCCGTACCTTCGGTAGAAGGGGTGCCCCAGTAGCGTGTTTCGATGCGCGAGGGGGCTGCAAGAAATTGGCTCAACCGACTGTTTACCAAAAACACAGGTCTCTGCGAACGCGAAAGCGGAAGTATAGGGGCTGACTCCTGCCCAGTGCCGGAAGGTTAAGCTAAGTGGTGTTCGTAGCCACGAGGTGAAGCCCCGGTGAACGGCGGCCGTAACTATAACGGTCCTAAGGTAGCGAAATTCCTTGTCGGGTAAGTTCCGACCCGCACGAAAGGAGTAACGAGTTGAGCACTGTCTCGACAGAGGACTCGGCGAAATTGAAGTACCCGTGAAGATACGGGTTACCCACGACAGGACAAAAAGACCCCGTGGAGCTTTACTACAGCTTGGCCTGGATACGAGGGACAGCGTGCGTAGCATAGGTGGGAGCCGGAGAATCCATCCTTGTGGGGGTGGAGGAGGCAGCAGTGAAATACCACTCTCGTTGTGTTTTGTGTCTCACGCCAGACCGTGAACCGGTTGGCAGACAGGACCAGGTGGGTAGTTTGACTGGGGCGGTCGCCTCCCAAAGAGTAACGGAGGCGCTCAAAGGTTCTCTCCGGGTGGATGGACATCACCCTTATAGAGTGTAAAGGCAGAAGAGAGCTTGACTGCAAGGCAGACGCGCCGAGCAGGGACGAAAGTCGGACTTAGTGATCCCACATTCCCGAGTGGAAGGAGTGTGGCTCAACGGATAAAAGCTACCCCGGGGATAACAGGCTTATCTTGCCCAAGAGTTCACATCGACGGCAAGGTTTGGCACCTCGATGTCGGCTCGTCGCATCCTGGGGCTGGAGTAGGTCCCAAGGGTTGGGCTGTTCGCCCATGAAAGCGGCACGCGAGCTGGGTTCAGAACGTCGCGAGACAGTTCGGTCTCTATCCGTCGTGGGCGTAGGAAGATTGAGGGGCGTCATCTCCAGTACGAGAGGACCGAGATGGCTGAACCGCTGGTGTGCCAGTTGGCCTGCCCGGGCCACAGCTGGATAGCTATGTTCAGAAGGGATAAGCGCTGAAGGCATCTAAGCGCGAAGCCGCACCCAAGATGAGTCTTCCCATCACTTTGTGTGATCAAGATCCCAGGAAGAAGACCTGGTCGATAGACGACACGTGGACGCCTGGTAACAGGTGGAGCGAAGTCGCCCTAATGATCGTACGGCTTGTCATTCAGGTCTTGAATGGGTGAGCGAGCGGAAATCGGCTTGAACGCGTGGTTGCATACGGCGCGCTCGGCAAAATTGAGGAAATGATACAGATTCTATAACAAAGGACCGTCAACGATGAAGTTGATGGTCCTTTGTTTTGTTGTGGAACCACGATAACGACGGCCACAAGATGTAAAAAGATCTAGCGAGGAGCTTTCTTTGTGATATGTAGTAGCAAACTTCCTATCAGCCAGATCGCCAGATAGACTACCAGCACAGAAAGAGCCTGTTGATCTGAGAAGAACTGAGTTGTGGTATTGGTAGTAGTACTGGTAAGGTAGTGATTCTGATTAACCAGGAGAGAAAAGATATTATTGCTGATCAGCCATTTCTGGAGCACTTCCAGCGGCCCATGGGGGGTAAACAGCGTAATAATATTGATAGTCAACTCAACGCAGAACCAGAGATAGGTCAGGAAGATCCCAAACACTCCTGAACGCGTCCAGGTAGAGAAGAAGAGGGTCATCGAGGTATAAGTAAACGTTCCTAAAATACCGAGAAGCACCAGGATACCCGCATGCAGAAGCCAGGAACTGGTTAGAAAATGAAAATTGGTATGGACACCTGGAATTAAAGCCACCAACTCCCCAATCCCGAGCCCGACCAGCGTTAACACGACCACAAAAAAGCTATTATAGTAGAGAATTGCCAGAGCGCGAGCAAAGAAACCAGGTGCTTTCTCTGGATCAGCATGAGTAACCAGTCGAATAATAAAGCCGCCATACGTGCGATTCACAATGAGTCCAGCCATGATCACCAGGAACAATCCCAGAAATAAAACGATAAAAGTCACAACCAGGACCAGAGAGACTGGTAGATGCACTATATCAACCGTTCTGAACGACGTAGCACAGCTCTGAGAACTGGTATAGTTGATGCATGTTGAAGAGTAACTCTGCTGTTGATCGATCCAGTTAGCGAAGATCACCAATATAAGAGCACTAATAATAGTGATAACAATACTCGTCGTAACAGGCCATTGAGGGTAGCGCCGATCGACCATTCGGGGTGTTGTGATCATGGGCAAAGGGGCAGGATTTGAGGGATAGCTTTCAACGGGAGGATAGAGAGGATAGAGCGGTGCTTGATTCGTCGTCGTTGAATATGGTGGTGGGGGTGGGGGCTCTGTGATCGGTGCAGCGTATTGTGTCGGTGGTTGAGAGGAAGGTGGGAGCGAGGCATATTGTGTTGGTGGCAATGCCGATTGCCCCGCCTGAGGTCCGCTTGCACGCTCCGTTGCTCTAGATGTATGCTGCGCACCTTCAGTGGTACGAAGGGCATGGCCACAATGAGCACAAAAAGCATCGGTACGCTGATTTTGCTGTCCACAATTGGGACAAAAGATTGATGAGACATTCATCAGCAGTTATTCCTCTATGTTCTAACTTACCATTATGAAAGATAAACGTTTTGGAGCAGTTTTTTGGGAGAAAAACAGTGTCACCATCCAGGTATGGAAGCTTCATCGAGGACTTGATCTCTCAAGGCAGCCTGATACTATCTCTGTCTTAGAATGAAAGATCCTGCTTCCTTGAACATTAGAGCGCATTGAGCAGACTGAGCGCGTAGCGTACCTCTTGCCGTACCTCTTGATCAGCTTCCTGTGCCATGGCCGCCTGAAGCGCTTGCAACGCCTCGTCCCCCCCTAAACGGCCAAGCGCCCAGGCTGCATGACCACGGATAAGTGGCTCCTCGTCTTGTAATGCCAGACGAAGAGCTGGAACAGCGCTGCGGTCGCCACTATTGCCCAGAGCAACGCAGACATTGCGCAAGAAGCCACGGCGCTTGGTACGCTTAATGGGGCTATGGCGGAAACGAAGCCGAAACTCCTCTTCGGTTAAAGCAAGAAGAGGGATCAGCTCAGGTGTTGTCCCGATAGGAGGGCGGGTCTGAAACTCTGTGCGACCCTGAAAGGCTGGCTTATCTGTTGAGCGACGTTTAATCGTCGTAAGACCAATGAGCGGAGCACCTTGCTCATCGCGCAGCCCCAGCCGTCGTTCAGCTACCTGATTGACAGGACAGACCTCCTGACAGATATCGCAGCCGAAGATTAGATTCCCCATGAGCGGACGAAGCTCAATAGGAATACTTCCTTTAAGTTCAATCGTGAGAAAAGAGATGCAGCGCGTACTGTCCAGCTCATAGGGATGAGGGAGGGCTCCAGTAGGGCAGGCGTGAAGGCAGATCTCACAATTGCCGCAATTGGACTTGAGAGGTTCATCAGGAATAAGGGGAAGATTGGTCACAATCTCAGCCAAAAAGACCCATGATCCCCAGCCTTTGGTCAGAATATTTGTATTTTTGCCATACCAGCCGAGGCCAGCGCGTTGAGCCACCGCTCGATCGACCATACGCCCGGTATCGACAAAGAGCCGCGTCTCGAGCCGTTCTCCAGGTAACTCTCCTGGACGCTCCTGGACAGCTTCATTGATCCAGGTCGTGAACTGCTGAAGTTTAGGCTTAATGAGATCATGATAGTCTTCGCCCCAGGCATAGCGCGAGATACGGCCTTGCAATGGACCACCCTCATCTGGCTGTTCAGTCAGATAGCACATACCGAGCGCGATGATCGACTGTGCCTCAGGCAAAAGAGCAGTAGGATCACAAGAGACATCCGCCCGTTCCGCACTGAACCAGGGGAGGCCCGCAAAGTATCCACGAGACACACGATCTTTAATCGCCTGATTGGCCTCACGGAAAGGCAAGGCTGTAGTCACGCGAACCAGATCAAAGCCAAGTGAGTAGGCATAGTCTTTAATTGTCTGTGTCTCAAGCATAGTCTGTGCAATCCAGGGTTAGCGTTAATTCATTAATTGGTGACATCACGATTCTGCTGGACCCACCAGCTGCCACCCAGAAGAACGATGAGATAGGCCAGAATGACCAGCAAAGCATGGAGATCTGAGATAGGAGAAGCTTTCACATCATTCTCTAGATACACATTTTGATTGATCAGCAGAGCTGAAATATTGGGCCCAATGAAGTAATCTGGTACAGCCTTCAGAAAATCGCCGAAGCCGCCTCCAATAGATGATCCAATAAAGGTTAAGATAGGAGCAATGATACTCTCCAGGAACCACCAGATCAAGCCCCCTGCCAGCCCGGCAGCAGTTGCCTTCCCAAGCGTAGAAAGACAGAAAGCGATTGAACAATAGGTAAAGATGCCAAGAGTTGCGATCAGTAGCAAGAGAAAGGCATGGAGGAGCCATGTACCGGTTAAGAAGCTAAAATCTATCGTACCACCAGGGATGAGATTGAAGAGAGCCCCGGTAATGATGCCAACAACGACCAGAAACAATAGCGTCCCAAAGATCGCAATAAGGACCGTTCCCAACTTTGCCAGGAAGAACTGAGTTCGTGTGGGGCCGCGAGAGAGCATAATGCGAATAGTCCCCACGCTATACTCGCCTCCTACAATAGTAGCCGTGAGTATGACGAGAACAATCACCCCAATGAAATTAACAATTCCAACTGCTTGATTGAGCGAGCCAGGGAGATGGAGAGGCGAAGCCGCAGCCTCAACGGCCTGATGCTTAAGTTGTACCCCCTGATCGTGACTGACCGCAGCCTGTGAACATTCTTCACTGTTATTACAGGTAAAGCCACCAAAGCTTTCAGGCGAGCGCGAAGCCTGATAAATGGCAGTAGTAGAGATCAGGGCGAAGGCAGCAATCACCACCAGCGAGGCGACCAGCAGCACAATCTTTGGCATCAGTCGGCGACGGAGCTTATAGAGCTCCCCGCCAATCGAGCGAAAGAGCACATTAAGATAATTCTGGCTCCCCATAATCACATTCTTGCTGCGAACGGGAGTTGCAATCATCGGTTCGAATTGCGATTGGCTACTCATTTTTGATCCCCTTTCAGAGCTGTTGCGGCAGTGGATGTTTCATTGGAGCCAGCCATTGTCCCTCCAATATAAGGGCCAGCAGCCGATGAAGGAGCCACCAGCTGTAAGAACACCTCTTCCAGGCTGCCCTCACGCGGATGGATTTCAGCAGCATACAACTGATGCTGGGCCAGCAACTGATTAACTTCGGCAGAGCGATCATTAGGGGCTGCTAGCTTGATAATTGACTGATTACGTTTATTTTGATCGATACGCACGTCAGTAAGCCAGTTGATAGCGCCTCCTCGCAACTCTTGTAACAGAGCAAGCGCCTGCTCAGTCTGGATTGTATCGTTCATTCTCACTTCAATCTCCTCATCAGTGCGCAAGAGATCCTCCACTGCGCCCAGCTTCACCAGATTGCCTTTGCGTAAGATGGCGACACGATTGCAGACCTGCTGTACTTCAGAAAGGATATGGCTAGAGAGAAAGACTGTTTTACCAAGCGAAGCCAGTCGCTGGATCAGTCGGCGGATCTCAATGACGCCGGCAGGATCGAGACCATTTGTTGGTTCATCGAGCATCACCAGCTCAGGATCATTTAACAACGCAGCCGCAATGCCCAGGCGCTGCTTCATACCTAATGAGTATTTGCGATATGCCAGCTTCTCATAGGTGCGTAGCTCGACAATATCCAGGATCTCAGAGATTCTGGCCTCATTGGCTTTGCCCAGTACCATACCAGAATTGGCCGCAATGACGCGTAGATTATCACGGCCTGAGAGATAAGGATAGAAAATAGGCATCTCGACAATTGCACCAATGCGCTGGAGAATCTCAGGGAGTTGATACGCTGTATCCATGCCAAAGAGGAGAGCTCGACCAGCTGAAGGTCGAATCAATCCTAATAACATACGAATAGTAGTCGTTTTACCAGAACCATTGGGGCCCAGAAAACCGAAGACGTCCCCACGTTGCACCTCTAGATTGAGGTCATTGACGGCAACCAGATTCCCGAAAGCTTTCGTGAGCCTGGATGTGCTGATGATCGTCTTCTCATCGTGAGGGGGTAATGTCTTGTTCATTACCGGCTCCTTTTTTTTATAAATTTTGCGTATAAATTACCATTGTATCCCCATACTATACGTTATTTTCCTCTTTCGGTTACAGCGACTGTTTCATCGTTAGAGCAAGGCACTCAGGCCGCAGGCTTGCTTTATGCCCAGCAGATCCAGGCTGAAAATAGTCCTATCCAGTAAGACCATAGACAAGTTTTAAGCAACTATGTTAGACTTTTGTCAATTATAGAGTAGACGTTCATGAAAAGGGTTTCACCACCCAGTATGAAACCTTTATTTTCAGAAGAGATATTACAAAAGAAAAAGATTGAGGAGATAGATACATGGATGCGAAGCTTACTGGTCCCTTTGGTCAGATGCTTCTTACCCCCAATGGGCTTAAGATTGGTCGTGCACAGGATAATCAGCTTGTTTTGCAAGATGTAAAGGCTTCGGGTCATCATGCTGAGCTAAAGCCATGGGGACAGGGATTTGGCATTGTAGATCAAGGGAGCACTAATGGTACCTATGTAAATGAGCAACGGCTTCTTCCGCAGCAGGTTCGCCCATTAGTGAATGGAGATGTTATCCGGATTGGCGACACGACCTTTTCATATAGTTATCCAGAAGCCAGACCGGTTGAAGCCACCGTATATGCAGCCCCTCCGGCTGGTGGATTACCACCTACAGCTCTAGCTCCTCAACCTTTTGCTGATCAGGCATTTACTCCTCCCGTGGCGACTCCTCCGCTGTATGCGGCAGCTCCGCCTCAGTATCCTCAGTACCCCCAGTATCCTCAATTACCCAACAATTACGCGGGTGCACCACTAAACCAGGGGCGACCGCAACGCTCGGGTCGTCGGCTCTGGATTATTCTGGGGAGTGTTCTATTGGGCGTGGTCGTGCTCTGTGGCCTTCTCTTTGTGGTCGTGAGCCTGAGCAAAGGGGGAGCCTCTCCTGATAATACGCTTAATGCATTCTGTACAGATCTCCAAAAACCTGATGCCCATGCAGCTTATGGGGAGCTTGATCCAGCGCTACAGAGCCGTGTGCCAGAACCGCTGTTTACACAATTCTTTACGAAGCAGCCTATCAATAGCTGCACACATGGCACACCAGTAGAAAATGGCAACAAGGCGACCGCGACAGTTATCCTTACTTCACCGACGCAGTCAGCCCCTTTGAGTCTTCCTATGACCTTGATCAAAGAGAGCGATGGGAGCTGGAAGATTAGCGATATCCAGATGAGCGATACCCCCAGCTTTTAGGGCCTCTTCTGTTGGGCCTTGTAAAGCAAGGGATCAAGCTGCATTCATCTTGTTCGGGATCCTGGCATTATGCTATAATCTCAAATGGGGACGTATCCCGCGATCTCTCTCGATAAAAATAAGCGAGTTTTGCATTTATTAATAGAGCAATTATGTTTTCCTGTCAGCATCGGTCTCATGCTTTGCAGAGAAAAACATGTCTGCCCATACAGCTAGCAAATAAGACGCTGTATAGAAGGAATAGGCTGTCTGCCTACGATTAGCGCTATGCATTTTATCTTCCCTGTTCCACAATTCATGTACCTCCTGCTTGGAGTAAGCATATCCGGTACTCAGGAAAGGACCTTGTGCGATGATTGATCCCGATAGCGAATTGGAAGCTCGATACCATTCGATTGGGGTAACGCCAGACTGGTATCAAACAAACATTCCCTGTCAGGTTGGCTGCCCTGCGCACACAGATGTGTCAACCTACATTGGTCTTATCTCACAGGCTCGTTTTGACGAGGCCTACCTCTTAAACCGTCAGGCGAACGTTGTGCCTGGCGTGTTGGGGCGCACCTGTGCTCGCCCATGTGAGCCTGTCTGCCGTCGTAACAAAATTGATGGGAAACCAATCACCATCTGCTGGCTGAAGCGAGCCGCAGCCGATCACCGCGAGTATCGCCATCATGCGGTACGCCCTCCAATCACCAAGGAGAAGAAAGTAGCAGTGGTCGGTGCTGGTTCCGCTGGTCTGGCCTGTGCACGTGAGCTACGAGAGATGGGCTATCCCGTCACAATCTACGAGCAGTTCCCCACCGCTGGTGGTGTCATGGTTAATGGTATCCCCATCTGGCGTCTGCCACGTTATGTGACCACCGAAGAGTGTGACGAATACATGGCCGATCTGGGTGTTGAGGTGAAATATAATACCCGCGTTGGGCGTGACGTTCAGGTGACCGAACTGCTCGAGCAGTATGATGCTGTCTTCCTGGCGGCTGGTTGTTATATTCCAAATCCTGTGGCCGGTCCCGATAATAAAGTCATTCCTGGTGCTGATCTACAGGGTGTTGAAGATGGTATTCGCCTGTTGGCAAAGTCTAACTATGGTGAGCCAGTCTATATTGGGAAAAAGGTTGCGGTTCTGGGTTCAGGTTTTACCGCTATGGACTGCTGCCGTACAGCGATTCGTTTTGGCGCCGAGAAAGTATATATCTTCTATCGTCGTTCGAAGGAAGAGG
Source organism: Tengunoibacter tsumagoiensis (assembly GCF_003967535.1). Lineage (GTDB taxonomy): Bacteria > Chloroflexota > Ktedonobacteria > Ktedonobacterales > Ktedonobacteraceae > Tengunoibacter > Tengunoibacter tsumagoiensis. The sequence goes on from NZ_BIFR01000001.1 coordinate 1,492,722, forward strand.
CGGGCTCGGATGAGTACGAAGTCGATGAGGCTGTATTTGAGAATGTTGAGTTCAACTATCTTGTCACGCAGCTTGCCGTATTAAGCGAGGATGGTGTACATGTTAGTGGTATGCGTTTCATCCGCAATAAACTGGGTGATCCTGATGCCAGTGGCCGCCGCCGTCCAGTTCCTATTCCTGGTACCGAGTTTGAAGTCGAACTGGATACAGTCATTCCAGCCTTTGGTCAGTATAGCGATGTCTCCTGGCTGCCAGCCGATGAGTTAAAGCTCGAGGTGAATAAATGGGGTGTGCCGCTGATCGATTTTGATAACTGGATGACAAGCCATCCCGGCCTGTTTGCTGGTGGCGACTTCACGCAGGGTGCCCGTAACCTGATCTCGGCCATCGGTGATGGTCGCGATGCTGCTGCTGCGATTAACCGTTACCTTGGTGGTGAGGATAAAGCTGCCGAGGCTGCTGAAGAGATCGAGCTTCCCGATTATCGTCGTGGTATGGTGGACAACTACGAATCTATTCCGCATCAGCTCATTCCAGCGTTGCCTCTTGCCGATCGTTATAGTCACACGCGTGAGACAGAGACTGGTTATACTCCCGAGCAGGCGGTTATTCAGGCGCGTCGCTGTCTACAGTGTCAATTGAACATCATGATTGATCCATCCATCTGTATCCTGTGTTCTGGCTGTGTTGATATCTGTCCTTATGACTGCATCAGCATGGAAGGGTTATCCCGTGTCGTTAAGGGTGATCCTATGCACACTGGTACCAGCAATTGGGAAGGTGGCGCGGATATGATCATTGATGAGGAGAAGTGTATTCGCTGTGGATTGTGCATTGTGCGCTGTCCTACGGATGCGATCTCGATGGTCCAGTTTGAGGTCTCGAGTCCTAATGCTCGCTGGTCCGTTTCAAAGATCCCCGTTCTCAACTTGAAGTAGATGTTCTTGTAGAACGGGGCTATCCCCCCGTTCTACAGGTGAGCTGTTTGCAACCTCCACCCAAAACTGACCTCCGCCCACACGTATCTTATAATCTCTTCACTTTTATCAACATGTTCAACACTATGTTGTCCCCTGGCATCCATCCCCTTATTCCGCAGTCACAATTGCGACTGACCTGAGAAGCTTTTGCCTCTCTACATTGTAGAGTTTATGTCAGGATTTACGGTAGAGTTTATGTATACTCTTTATGATCAATTGGTCTCAAGTCCGGGCTCTCAAACATACATGCAGAACATTGGTGTGCAAAAATAAAATGTGGTTATTTTGTACAGGAGAGAGGTAGATAGCCACCAGAAACGGAGAGCGGGTAGCAGATTGAGGCGCTTTTATCAAGTGAATTGCTGGTAAAACTCCTGCCACTAGTATACACTAGAGATGACTGATCTCGCATTGAGAAACATCCAGGAGGTAAGGAATGGCAATTGACCTGAAAAGTTTGAGCAAGACCATGGCCTATGCGTTGCGTCATCAGCCAGTACAATTCGGTTTAACGCTGGATGAAGAGGGCTGGGTGGAGGTTTCTACCTTATTGGAGGCTCTGCGAAAACAGCGGAGCGCATGGAGATTGCTCCAGACGACCGATCTAGAGCGCGTCATTGCAGAGTCCGATAAAAAGCGTTATGAGATACGTGAGGGGAGAATTCGCGCCTATTATGGGCATTCGATCGAGCAGAAAATGCAGCATGAACCGGTAGAGCCTCCAGTGATCCTTTATCATGGGACCACTCCTGAGGCTGCACCTTCCATTCGTCGTCAGGGCCTTAAACCCATGCAGCGTCAGTATGTGCATCTGGCAACAGATATAGAGACGGCCCGTCAGGTTGCGCTCAGGCGGACGCATAAGCCAGTTATAATTCGTGTTGAGGCTCAGCAAGCCTATCGGCAAGGTATCGCCTTTTATTCAGGGAACGATGATATCTGGCTTGCCGAGCCCATTTCCGTAGACTTTCTGCACTTTGACTAATGTTTGTTAAAACTTCTTTTTTTATAATGACGTATAGACAAAACATCTATGAATACCCCTATCCTGGTGTGATTTATGTGCGTTGGAAGTGGGTAGAGGCCCCATTTCTGGGTAGTACTTTAACGTTTTCTTAACGTAGCTACTTGACTTTTCTCTGGTTTTTCCGCAAAATTAGAAAAAAGCCAGGTCGGTGAGAGATATACGTAGCCAAGGACGTATATATCTAACAGGACGATGGCGAGTGTACCACCGATAAGGTCGCTCTCTTCCCCCCATAAAGTCGCCAAGCTTTTCGAGCCAAAGAAAGCGGGTGCCAGCGACTGAAATTTGAAGAGAGGTGTCCTCTGGTCTGCAAGGAGCGATGATGGTGCGACATGACTGGTCTGATGAGGACTTAGCCCAACGGTTGCATGAGAAAGATCCCGAGGCATTGGAAACGCTCATCTCCCGGTATTCTCGTGAAGTATTTTATTTTATTCGTCTGGTACTTGATGGAGTCGGCGTAGCACAGGACGCAGAAGAGTGCGTCAATGATCTCTTTGTAGCTGTATGGCAAGAGATTGATACGTTTGACATTACTCGTGGGGCGTTGCGCACATGGCTTACCATGCGTGCAAAGTATATTGCGCTGGATCGCAGACGCCAGTTGTGTCGCCGTCAGACACACAATATACAATCAGCTGATGAGATCCGGCAATGGAGTTCATCGGATGGCAACAACAGTCGGAGTTTTTCTGGTTGGGGAGAGAATGACAAGCGAGCTGCTTTGCCACCACATCCCGAGACCAGTATGGAACATTTGCTAGAGCAGAGTGAGAGGCGTGAGGAGCTGCGCCTGGCCTTGGCAACGTTGCCCGAGCTTGATCGCTTTTTGATATATCAACGTTATTTTAAATTTGCTAGCACGGAAGAACTTGCGAAGAAGACGGGCCTCACCCGCCATGCCGTTGACACACGACTCTGGCGAGCGCGAAAGAATTTACGCGAAGCGCTCAAGGAGCACTCACATGAGTACGAGCGAATTTGATGGCCAGGAACAGAGATCAGAATTCGAGCTCTTTGGCCTGACTGGCGCTGAAGATTTTCTAGAGGGTTTAGAAGATTTTCCTGCTGATTTTTCCGAGTGTGATCTAGAATTTGCGCAAGAGTTAGAGCACTTCTTTGCTTTAGAAGAAGAAGAAGTGCCGCCACTTTTTGTGCAAACGCTTTTAGAATCGGCTGACCCTCGCTTTCAAGCGGTGGAAGTAGGTTTTGAAAAGAAGACCTATGCTCGTGTATTTCGCCGCTTAAAACTTAAACGTCGCCTTTTTCGCTCTTCCCATTCTGCGCACAGAGTGGGAATGTCACGTCCTTTTATGGCCATTGGATTGGCCTGTCTCCTCTTTATGGTTTTGACTGCGGTCTATATCAGTCCATCCTTCGCTTCTGGCTTTCAATACCTCTGGGCAGGTGCCCACAGTGGTGTGTTACAAGTCAAACACTATCCAACCGCACTAAATAACGCACGCCCCGCGAAAACTGTTATAAACGCATTGCCCGACATTCCAGAGCAGATGACGGTCATGCAGGCACAGCAGCGGCTCCATTTTCCGATCTTCTGGCCGCAATATATACCGGAAAAATATTCGCACGCTTCAGGAGATATCTTTATTTATAAGGGTGATCCTGCCTGGTCTGATGGGCCAATTGTTGTCTCTACCTTTTACAATGCTCGTCCTGGCCTGTCGCCACGCCAGATCTTAATCTGTGAATTTAAGCCGCAGGGAAAAGTATTGCAGGTGGTCCAGGATGGTGCGGCTCAACAGTTAAAGATTGGCCGTGATGGTTCAGCGGCGGCGGTCTATGTTCAGGGTCAGTGGAATCAGAACAATGCATCCACACCAACATGGGTCTATAGCGAGCGAAGCCAGTTGATCTATGAGAACGATCGTGGTGTGGTCTTCTGGATCGTTGGTGATGAGCGTGATGGCATTGATAAAGAAGAGTTACAGTCGATTGCCACCTCTCTCTCGCTCCTTGATACTACGCGGACGACATTGATCAATGGACACCCGGTTCGTGTCGTGAAGGGCGTAGATAATGAGCCTTCATTTTTAGCAAACGACGTTATTTATATGGATAATCCTGACAATCCAAATGGCCCCATCTTTAAATTAGTGGGAGCTCCACAGGCCCCTTCAACGACCATACATAATCATGGTCTTCATGGCGATCTTGATTCCGATTCATAAAAGGCGATCTATCCAGTTCCGACAAGAATGGCCCACTGTGCAAAAAGCAATGGGCCATTTTCTTGTTTTGAAACGAAAAAATACGATGCTCCGTATTGAATATGGCTGCTGGTGAGGAGCGGGTTCATTGATAGATACAAGATATATTTGAGACAAAAATTGGCACCTGTTTCACTAGACAACAGTATGTATCATCTGGTATCCTGTCTCTGTGGATAGTTGTGTTAACATAACTTAGTGCTATATTTCTCCAGCAGCGTGGCTTGAGAATAGTTGGTAAGGACTACCTCGAAGGAGAGGGATTATGAAAATGATGAATGCTAAGGCCAGGTCTACTAGACCTCATGGCATTCCAAAGCTGCGTGTTTTACGGCAACGGAGAGGGTTAAGCCTGGGTCAACTGGCCGATCTGTCAGGTCTGCGACGTGATACCATTACCCACTTTGAAGCTGGACGTGAAGAACCGCAACCTTATCACTTGCGTATTCTTGCACGCGTACTTGGCGTAGCAACCTTTGATCTCGTATCATAACGGGACTGTTTTTTATCAGGGCATCTGCAAAGATGCCCTGTGTTTTTGTGTGTAGAGATAGACCTGCTCTGGATCGTCGCATTTCATAAGACCCCATTTCTCCTATTTATTGGTAATGCTCTTCTCTTTAGCGTAAGCTGTAAGAGAATAATTCGGGTTATAAGAGTAAGAAAATAGCTTAGGAGTAATAGAGAGAGGGTCATGATGGCTTGTCAGTATTGTCAAAGAGGATCTGTTGAACAGGGCGAGATCTGTCCATTTTGCGGGCTGCCTTTTTTCGAGAAGCTGAAGCAGGAAGACAAAAGTGATCATAGTGAGGAAGGACAGATAGACGCTATCCCGCAACTCTCATTTGATGAACATCTCCTGGATCAGACAAATTCACTGACGCGCCCAGAAACGGGTCAGGTCTCTCTAGGGCCATTGGCCTCTTCCCTCTCATCTCAAATCCCTGCCCTCTATCAGTCGATCCCTTTGCCACCTGAGCAGACTGAACACCAGAATACACTTGCCCTCCAACTTGTTCCAGAGCATATTTTAGAACAGTTACAGCCTGTTGAGCAGCCGGAGATTGTCTATATTCGTCCTGATTATCCAGCGTTGCGACCATTGATTCCGCGCTATCGGATTATCAGCGGGCTACTTAGCATACTGATTGTAAGTATTTTTCTCTGTGCCGGGACCAGCTATTATGTAAAGACAAGTGGGCTTCTGGACCGCGCTGGACAGTTTCTCTGGGGACAGAAACTTCAGAGCGTGAATGCCGTTGCACCCCAACTGCCGGACCCGCCAACTCCCTCAACGGGGGATTTTGGCGCTCCTGAGGTGAGAGCGATCATTCCTTCCGTTGCGATCTCTGCTCGTGTAGATAGATTGAATCTTCCAATTAAAGTTGATACGGTCTTTAAACCAGATCAAGAGCTCTACCTTACCTGTAATGTTCAGCCACCAGCGGGCGGCGGCATAGTGATGGCTAAATGGTATATCAATGGTCATTTCTTTAAAAGCTCGGAATTGATCAACGTTCCCGTAGCTCGAAATCTGGCCATCCCAATGCTTTATCTTACTCCAGCCGAAGGCTATGTTGAGCTTTATTGGAATATGCAATTGGTGCAACGTCTTTACTTTGTTGTACGCGCCTGAGACTTGACAGGCTCCGCTTATTTCACTACAATTTAATTAATCAAACAATTAATTAGATAGCATCTATAGAATGAGAGGAAGCGAGATGGCGAGAACCCCTAAAATAGTCGAGGATCGTAGAGAGCAGATTCTGGATGCTGCCCTGCGTGTCTTCGCCCATAAGGGATTTCATCGCGCGACCAATAAGGATATTGCGCGGGAGGCCGGGATTACAGCGGGGCTGATCTACCACTATTTTGACAATAAGGAGGCTGTCCTTACATCCCTGGTAGAGGAGCGCTCTCCTCTAGGCCTCCTGCGGTCTTTACCAACCGAGTTTTTTAGCTTACCGCCAGAACGCTTCTTTCGCTTATTAATTACACAGATCCTGGCATTTGTGGAAAGCGAACAATTTACACAGATTATTCGCATCTTTTTGCCAGAGCTTATTTACAGCACAGAACTTGCCTCACTGGTCGCCAGCACCTTTCTGCAAGCCACAGCCTTTCCAGAGAAATATATTGCAGCCAGGGTTGCGACTGGAGAACTACGTCAGGTTGATCCAACGATCAGTGCACAGATACTGATTAGCTGTATTGTGGGGATGGTCCTGCGACGCCAGATCTTACGCGATCCCGTTATGCTGTCCTATAGTCAAGAGCAACTGGTTGAAGCTATTGTATCGACGGCCTGCCAGAGTATGTTTCCTCTACCATGATCAGGCAGGTCGCTTTTTTTTAGGCCATTTATTAATTGATTGATTAGTTAATACCTGTTAGAAGACAAGGAGGTTTAGTCTATGAGCGAGATCCATGAGAGCCCTCAAGAGCGGATTGAGAGGGAGGCAGAGAAGCCAATGGTTGTGATTGAGCACCTGGGAAAGCAGTTTGGCAAGTTGCGGGTTGTCGATGATCTGACAATGACGATTAGAGAGGGTGAGACGTTTGGTCTGATCGGTCCGAATGGATCGGGGAAGACAACGCTCATTCGGATGCTTGTGGGATTAACCCGGCCAGATAGTGGGAGCATCACAATTATGGGCCTGCGCCAGTCGGATGCGAGGATTGCAGCTACGATGGGGTATATGACACAGTCCAGTGCTCTGTACACCGACCTGACTGCACAGGAGAACATGCAGTTTTTTTGTGACATTTATGGCCTGCGTGGCAGAGAGCAACGTTTGCGTATTCATGAGATGTTAGAGCGGGTCGATTTGGCCGATCGTGCCGCTTCGATTGTCGGAACATTTAGCGGGGGTATGAAGCAGAGACTCTCTCTTGCCTGTGCGCTGGTTCACAAGCCGCGTCTGGTTCTACTGGATGAGCCTACAGTCGGCGTAGACCCGGAATTGCGGCGTTCATTCTGGGATTATTTTGCTCAGCTAAATCAAGAGGGAGTTACTATTATTGTCTCAACCCACCACCTTGATGAGGCTGCTCGCTGTACACGATTAGGGTTGCTACGATTTGGGCGCTTGTTAGCGCAAGATGAGCCAGAGACATTGCTGCGTCTGTCAGGAAAAGCCACCATGGAAGATGCGTTTCTCTATTTTGCCAGTCGTCAACAGGAGGTGCAGGCATGAACGGTAGAAGGATTGCAGCTCTTTCCCTACGAATTATTCGCCAGATTTTACGTGACAAGCGGACGTTAGCGTTAATTCTCTTTGTGCCAATTCTTATTATGACCATTCTTTATCTGGTGCTTACTAACACGAATAGTGTTCATACATTGGCTCTGGTCCGCCCTACCGGGAGTGGAAGCGAACAGACAAACACCTTATTAGATTCGTTCTTACCAGCTAAAGACAAACTTCACGTTATCTCTATCCAGGCGGATCAGGTTGAGAGTACCTTAAAAAAAGGTGATGCTGATGCAGCCCTGATCTTTCCAGACGATTTTGGGCAGCAGATTGCTAATGGTAAGCAGCCAACTGTGCAGATTACCTTAGAAGGTTCAGATCCAACAGTAGCCAGTGGATTGCGGGATATCACAGAAGCGCTGGCTCATCAGCTCAATATTGCTCTTGCAATCAGCACATTCACCAGCACTTCTGCACATGCTGGTCCTGGTCAGCAGCCACCAGCCAATGGCCCGGTGCAGCCCATCTCACCGAGTAGTATCTCAGTCTTTCATATTCAGGAGCCGCAGTATCTCTATGGAGGAGCCGAATATACATTCAACGATTCATTGGCACCGGCATTTATTGGGCTCTTCTCTTTCTTCTTTGTCTTTCTGTTGACCTCGGTAGCTTTTTTACGTGAACGAACGCAGGGGACATTGGAGCGTGTCCTGGTCTCACCGCTCAAACGGACGGAACTCGTATTGGGATATGTGGCAGGTTTCCTCCTCTTTGCGCTTATCCAATCGCTGCTTATACTTCTGTTTGTTGTCTTTGCTTTGCGCATTCATTATAGTGGTAACCTTGCCCTGGTCTTCTTAGTTTCGCTCCTCTTAACCATTGGAAGCGTCAACCTGGGCATTTTCTTATCAACATTTGCGCGTAACGAATTTCAGATCATTCAGTTTGTGCCACTCGTCTTTGGAATCCAGGTGCTTTTGTCAGGTATTCTCTGGCCTGTTGGCCAGCTACCTCAGGTTCTGCGCTTGATCTCCTATCTGCTACCATTGACATATGCCAATGATGCGCTGAGAAGCGTCATGCTCAAAGGGTATAGTTTTAGCGAGATAGGTAATCAGCTAGGAGCTCTCTGTCTTTTTGCGTTATTGATGATCTTCTTGAGCGCTGTTGTAACAAGACAGGAGAAGATCTAGCTCAGCATCCAGTGTAGAGAAATTGGAGGAGCGAACAAGCCCACTCTGTCGCGAGCGATAGAGTGGGCTTGTTGCGAATTGGGAGGAGAGAACAAGATCTAGGCCAGAGCAAGAACCTGTTTCTCAAAGCTTTTGAAGAAGTGATCGAGAGCGCCTTTAACAGCACCTTTGAGGATGAACTCTGGGGTAGCAGCAATTTTGCCAGACAGTTCGGCATGTGCGCTATAGCTGAGCAGAGTGCTACCATCAGCCTCTTGGGTTAGATCGATGGGACAGCGAGCAACGACAGAGCCAACGGAGCTGGAGGGGGATGCCGTCAACACCAGGTGGCTGGGTGGAGTTACTTCAGTAGTCTGTAGATCAATGCGGTATGGGCCTTTGAAACCAGGGACGCCAGTGGTTACCGTAAAGCTGGTGTGTTTGCCATTGGCATCCTCAAATGTCTCAGCACCTTCACAACCAGGAATACTGTTCTTTAACACATCTTGATTGAGTAAACCCTGAAATACTTGCTCCCGAGAAGCTTTAATTTTCTGGCTACCAGTAATTTCCATTGTCTCTAATCCCTTCTGCGGTCGAATTATCAATTATATGTTCGTACTTTATCTATCAGGAAGGAGGCCTTTCTCATAGAAGACGAGCAAAAAATCGCAGTTAATAAGAAGAAATGTATCCTTCTTATGCCGATAGTATAGGGGACAATGTGGGTTCAACTCAATGGATGAGTATTTAAGTACTAGTGAGGGGGCATCATACATTTTTGAAAATGTGTGATGCCTTCGCCCTTGTAGGGATTAGTAGGTGGTCGAATGCGGTAAATGTGACATCAACGCAAACAAGAAGACAAAGAGGATCACAACAAGAACAATTGCAAGCAGAATGCCGATGCCAACGGGAATTAAGACAACCGCCGTCGCCTTACCACCACTTAGACGATGGGTTGATTGAATCTGGAAGACATTCAAAACAATGGTATAAATGCTAATGGGGAACGAAATGGCCGAGACCAGCAGCGTACCGGCAATAGGGATAAAAGCAAACAGCAATGAAGCGATTGCTACAACCAGGCTTGTTGGCACCGTATAGAGCAAGGTTGCATAACTCTGTACCAGGAATGTCCCCTGTCCTTTAAACGCCTTAGCAATTAAGTAATAAATGCCAACGGAGGCAAAGAAACCGAGTGGAATGAGAAAAATGAATGCAATGGCTTCGATAATGCCAAAGAATGCACCCATTCCAAACAGAGACGCTGGGGAACTGACAGAGTGTGTGATAAAGAGTGTATCAAATGTCGTTCTAATTGAATAGGTGATGCCATATAAGACACTGGAAACAAGCGCGTAGATGAGTAATTGCACCCAGACAATATCCCAACTGGCTTTGCGTAGCTCGCCATCGAATGTGCGGGCTGAAGGATGAAAGAGGATGCGAGCATACTGTTTTGGCAGTTGCTTCAGAGCGACACCCAGGGGGAGAGGCGTCAATGGGATCTGTGCATTAGGATCATATTCATTCCCATTGAACACCCTTCCAGCTGTGGATTGAGGCGGAATGTTATAGCCATAGTTACTTTGAGGTGAAGCATAGGAAGCACCAGTTCCACCCGGAGTGGGTGCTTGCTGGTAAGGATTTTGTGGCGTCTCATAAGGATTTTGTACTTTATCCTCAGAATTGGGCAGCTGTGGATCTTGTGACATACACATCTCCTATTGAAAAAGATCGATACAAAATGCTTTCTATAAAAACAAAGCAATAAAGAAAAAGCTTGAATACCATATGTGAACGTTTGCATAGCTCTCTATAGTATAGCGTATTTTCATCTGAAATCTCCACTATACCAGTGGCTCGTTTGCCCCCTCTTATTAGACTCTTCGATGAAGAATTATCCTGAATTGAAAACCCCTGCCAAAAGTCTCATTAGGTTTGCCTATGCGTTTAGATGTGGTATATATAAATGTATATTGTTTAGGCTATTTTACATAACTGCTCAAACCTATACAGTCTCAGCTAGAGAAAATCTCTGTAATCTCTCCATACGGAGTGTAACTATCAGGTGTATTTCATATGATAAAGCAGATGCATATTGACATGATTGGATCATAGCATCTGAGAGGAAACAATTGAAAATGGGTCTTAAGAAAAAGAAACAGTATCTTCCTTATTTGTTCCTTGTGTTTGATCTCCTTGTTGTAGTATTGATGGGGCGGCTCCTTTTAGGAGATACAAATAAGTATCAGGATCCCTGGAATGATGCTGGGCGTTATCGCTGTTATATGGCGGCTTTCTGGCATGGTGAAACGGCAGCCACGCAGATCGGTGATCAGTGTTCATGGATTACGACCTTTGGTCAACATAAGCCCATGAATACACAGCTCCGTCTTATCTCTTTTATGAAGGCGGCACATTTTCCTGCTTCCGTCGTTACGTATTTTTCATCACAATCACCAACACAAGCTTTCCATGATCTGCCACAGGAATACCCATTGCTGGTTGTCGTTCCTCTATCCCTTGGACTTCTTGGTGATTCTAGTAGTTATGAACAAACATTTGCCTATTTTGTGATTGCCTTAACAATCGTTATCTACTTTCTGCTGGTTCATTGGCGTTCACGTGCCAGCGCCCTGGCCTTTGCGCTCTATATGATTGTAGGTACAGAATGGCTGTTGGGGATAAGATTTGATATTTATCCCGCTTTCTGTACTTTTTTAGCCGTCGTTTTAGCAAGTTATAAGCGCTGGAACTGGTCTTTTGCGCTTCTTGCAGTCGCAACATTGTTAAAGTTCTATCCAGTGTTGCTCTTAATCCCTTTTCTGCTTGCGCAGCAGAGAGAGCTATCTAGCAAAAAGTGGTTGACGTGGAAACGTTGGCAACCAATGATTGTGTATTGTGGCATCTGCGCTTTTGTGATGGGGGTCTCCCTCGTACTCTATATCACAGGGACTCTGGCTCCGTTTGGCTTCTTTAGCAATCGTCCAATTCAGGTAGAGTCTTGCGCTTCATCAGTCGTCTGGCTCTGGAATGCAGTTCAGCATCATACCAATGTACTTGCTTATAGAAATACCTTTGGATCGCTCAACATATTTGGGCCACACACAAGCATTGTATCGAAATTAGATACCTATGTCATGGTTGGTGGAATTGCTTTTGTTACCTGGTTGCAATGGAGACGAAAGATCGATCTGGCGAAGGCCACTCTGTTTCTGCTCCTCGTGATCATAGTTACTGGCAAGGTGTTTAGTCCCCAATACCTGATCTGGATTTTTCCATTGGTCGCTTATGTAGGTGGCACCAATCGCTGGTGGATTGGCACATGGCTTGCGATTGGTTTCCTCACTACCTGGATCTTTCCCTACATTTATGCTTCGGCCCCTGGATTGGAGGCGGTTCCATTGATGCCGCTCTTCTTCCCAGTGACAATTGCACGGAATATGTTGCTGATAGTTTTTGTGGCGACCAGTCTTGGGTATTATGCGGTACAGCGCCCTGAAAAGTTGGCTGTCCTCACCACTTCTCAGAATGTAAAGGACCTTCTGAAAGTTGAACCTCAAATAACAGCTTCAACTGAACTGGTTGTCTCTTAAAGTGGTGTATTCGCAGAATACAGAAAGCATTTGAAGGGCTGTATCATTGTGATACAGTCCTTTCTTTTTGCGGTTTTTTGTTTTCCAGGCATAACACTAGCCAAAAGGATAAAAAGGTTGCCCCGGAAAACTTAAATGATGTATATAAATATACAGCTTGTTGATGACGTGTTCTGGTACAAAATTTTTTTTGTCTTACTGCCATATATACATAAACACTATGCTTAACCTCTTTTAATTTTCCGAACACAGTAAACGTCATTATGTGTGCACAAAAGGAATAGAGCATGGCTTTTGAAAGGATCATTCAATATGAGAATTGCTCCCCCAAAACGGTATCTTCGTTTTCTCTTCATTGCCCTTGATCTTTTGATCATTGTTTTAATGGTCCGTGTCTTATTTGGAGATAGTAATAAATATCAGGATTGGGGCAATGACGCGTCTCGCTATCAATGTTACGCTCTCGCTTTTGTGCATGGTGAGAAAGCTGCGACGGATCTTGGCAATCAATGTGCGTTTCTTGTGAATGTTGATCCCCAACAGTTGACCTATCCGCAGGCGCGAATTATTCGTATCATGCAAAAAGTTCATGTGCCTTCCGCTATCGTTGCGTACTTTTCTGCTCAATCTACCAGCCGCCGTTTTCATGATCTTCCTCATGAATATCCCATGCTTGTGCTTATTCCACTGACCTTTGGTCTCCTGGGTACAGCTAATAACTATCAGGTAACCTTTTCCTATTTTGAGATTGCGATCTGTATTCTGATTTATCTTGCGCTTGTACGTTGGAGATCCCGATCATCAGCTATTGCCTTTGCGCTTCTCATGAGTATCGGTACCGAATGGGTTGTAGGAGCACGCTTTGACATCTACCCTGCGGCTTTAACATTATTTGCGGTTATGCTGGCTGCCTATAAAAAGTGGAATTGGGCCTTTGTGCTCCTTGCTTTTGCTACATTGTTGAAATTCTATCCAGTTCTCCTCTTACTCCCATTTTTATTGAGTCAGCAGCGGGAAGTCCAGGTAAAATGGTCTGCCTGGAAGCGTTGGCAACCTCTGGCTATCTATTGTGTCATCTGTGCATGTGTTATGGCTGTCTCCTTCTTGCTCTATGCGGAAGGAACAATTGCGCCCTTCACTTATTTTGGGAATCGACCGATCCAGGTTGAATCATTGGCCGCCTCGGTGGCCTGGTTACAGAATGTGTATCATCATTCGACGGGGCAGGTCTACTTTGCTCTGACCTTTGGTTCACTCAATATGTATGGCCCACATACCACGCTTGTCTCACGCCTTGATACCTATGCAATGGTGGCTGGTATTCTCTATACGTTGTGGCTGCAATGGCGTTATAAGATCGACCTTGCGACCTCTACGCTCTTAATCTTGTTAGTTATTATTGTCACTGGTAAGGTTTTCAGCCCTCAATACTTAATCTGGATTCTTCCATTGGTCGCCTATGTTGGCGCGTCAAACTCCTGGTGGTTGGGCACCTGGACGGTGATTGGGTATCTAACGACCTGGATCTTCCCTTATATCTATTGGATGGAGCCTCATTTTGAATGGGTTCCGTTGGGGCCATTGTTCTTTCCAGTAACGATTGCGCGTAACTTTTTGTTTGCTGGCTTTACTTTAGCTTGCTTAGTCGCCTATAGCTTCCGTAAACCACTTCAACAGGTCAGGCCTCTTTTTAGAAAGAGCTTGCCGCTTCAGGAAGAGGTGCCTGCTCCCGAAGCTATTGGTGTTTAATAAGCGCTTAGTGAGTCCAGACAGAAGAGGCCATCTTCCATTGTTGAAGATGGCCTCTTCTGTCTCTTTAAAATTCGGTATGATGCATGTCTTTTTGTGAGGACTTGAATCTCGCATCATCTAAGATCAGAGTTCTGTCAGATCAGTGTAAGGTTGAATGTTTTGTTAGCTTTGCTCTTCCTGTAGATGGAGCTTTGCCACAGGAAAACAGAGGCTCAGGAGACTAATGAGCACCGGAGCAATAAATGCAGCCAGGCCACAAAAGAACAGCCAATTAAAAAATGGAGCTTTCTGACCATGGAGCTCAGTAAGAATCGGTGTATAATAGAGAGAGATAACCCCAAGCGAAAACAGTATCACAAACACAAATAAAGCTCGTGCAATACGACTCGCCCTTACTGGTAAACAGAGAACAATCAATCCAACAAGGATGGTTGGATACCAGGCAAAGAACCAGGTTGTGAAAAGTTGAAAGACTGCAAAAAGGGCTACAACGATGAGCAGAATCGCTCTTATGTTCTGTGATCGCCAGAGAATAAAGACCCCTAGAAGGCCTACGACCCCCATCCCTATCATCATATCAGTGCTCCAAAATTTCTGTTCAACCAGAAAGTGAAGCGTAGGAGATAATGGATACTCTCCATTCCAGCCATAGAGCACGTACAGTAGGCAGTTAAGGACCTGATTGGCAAAAGGAGAGGATGTAAAACTGTAGGCGATCTCTGCCAGGCTGTGCCCAATCCAGAATGGGAGGTAGCATGCAATAATCGTCGCCCCTGCTAATAGACTGGCGCAACATAGCGTAAGAATAGCATGCCCCCACTGATAACGTCTGTTCGTCACTGAAATTTTCGCACGCAGCACTTTATAAAAGAGGGCAATGATGAAAAATGCAAGCAGGGCCAGGGCGGTGAACTTAACGAGAACTGCCAGGCTAAAGGCTACTATTGGGAGAGCATACGCACGAAATCTCCTGGCATCCGTATCAGCCTTCAATGTGTGGATAGAGAAGAGTACTCCTAGCAACACAAAAGTGAGCATAAGAATGTCGTTATGTGCTCCTATGCAGCCTTCTAGCACAGTCAATGGATTGCAAGCATAGAGGAATGCACTCAGGGCAATAGTACGCAAAGAACGCCCTAGCGCCCGCATAATGAGCATGACCAGAAGTGTATTTAAAAAATACATCGCAATCGCAAATAAGCGAAAGATATGGACAAATCCCGGGCCAGTATTTCCTGCCAGACGAGCTAAGGCAGCCGAAATAATAGTCCAGACCGGACCATAAATGGTGGTTGTATTCTTCCAGTAAACATAGACATAGGCAGGGTCATTGGGGAATGCCGTAGGCGTTACAAAGTAAGGATTGGCATGGTGAATGCCTAACAATCTTCCATAAATAGTATAGGAATAAATATCGCCTGATAGCATTCCTGGTGTGTAAAAAGCGATGAGTGCAGAACATATAACCAGTACCCAGATGGCTGCGATAAGGCCAGCCGCATAGCGTTTTGACGAGGGTGAAAAATGAATACAAAGTGCGCACAAACCATAGAAGAGAAAGGCTGTTGCCATAAGAAGAAGTAATTGAAAATAGGCCGTATGATATTGGGATAGATAAGTGGATGGCATCAAGTGCCAGTCTGTCCCCATCCATTTTCCAGACTGTAGGAGCTTTCTCTGAATCCGTGATGCCGGACCTCCGCCAAGCGATAAACTCTGAGCAAGAGCTGCAATAGGCGTGATATTTAAGATTAAGCTATAAAGATAAGCTCCAGCGAACAGACACAAAATACAGCTTAAGATAAGTGTCGTTTTCTGCTTATGTGGAAGTTTCTCTTGTTCTTCATCATTAGTCATAGAGTGATCTGATGGTAAGGAAACTAGTGTATCTTTCCTCAAAGGAGTATATCCTCTCCAATAGTCAATACAACTGTACAAATCTAGAGCATGACGAGCATCGTCAGGGGCTCTCTCACAACAAATAAAAAGTTTATTGTGAGAAAATTATTTCAACACACAACATCTCATTATAAAGCAGTACGATTTGAGGAGCCACAATTCTCCTTTTTTAGTAGGATAATAAGACCATTGCCTAGATCTTCCATCACCATGAGTCTCTGTAGGGGGTCACCAGTATAGACACGAGGGCTGATCTGTAAGCCAATCTTGTGCAGAAACTCCAGGCTGGCCCAATCATTGAAAAAGCATGAGAGCCATTCATCATTCGGTACCTGGCCCTGTAGGGTCTCCTGTGAGACATTGGCCTGCTTAACAATGACACTGGTTGGAAGTGTCTGTACAGTGGATGCTACTTGAAAGCGATAGACCTGTGAACGCTTGCTGCCACCCAGATCTTCTCCCTGAATCAATTTGAGCGGGACATTAAAGGTTTCACACAAGAGCTGTTCGGCGGTAGCCGTTAGAAGTGGTGGAGGTTGTATTTGCATCATGCACCAGTTTCTACTGTATGTTCACAACAGTTTTCATGACCTGATTTCTCTAGCTACTCCTATGAAGATGGGGAGGATGGAGTTGAACTTTCTTCTACGGCGCGCCGCCAGTATTGTCCATTTTCGCGCTGCAAGAAGTTTTCTTTTTCACTGATGAGTTCACGTCGCAGCAAGGCGCTATCGGGATGATATCGCTTAAGAATGGCGTTCACTTCGGCTTCAGTGTAGATCACTCCATAGTCGAACTGATTGGCCAGCCACTTAAGAATCACTATCCGTTTTTTTCGGCTGGATGGAATCTCTTTTAATTGCATGCCATCAAAAAAGTCTTTGAGGACCTTGCGCTCCCAGGCATCACCATTGACATCATCAACCAGTGCGGAAACGCTCTCGGGCGTCAGTATATATCTGTTTGTCTGTCGCAATGTTTCGGTGTTGAGCCAGTAGTAGTGAGTGTTTTTATCTGAACGCATACCAACCAGTTCGAGCTCTTTTAATCTGGCAAGATGATGCGAGACAGTCGGAGCACGAAGTTGTAGAAGTGCAGCCAGCTCTTCGACACTCCGCTCTCCAGTGGCTAGAATGCCCAACAATTTGAGCCGATTCTCATCCGCCAGCACTTTAAAAAAGTGTAACAGCTCTTGAAATGCTTCCTGGGTCATTCCTTTTTACCCTTCTCAATTCTAATTAGATTGTTGTCTAATTAGAATTGTATCTAAATGGAATTGGTTTGTCAAGTGTGGCTTTAAGCAAGTTGGTGTTATATGTGGATGGGATAGCATTGATAGCCAACAACGAGGGTCAGAGAGCATCTGATAGTGCATTGACAGATGCTCTCTGACCCTCGTTGTTGATAAACGATGCAAGATAGACCCTTACAGATAAGGCCCATCTTGCACCCTTAATGATAGACCAGCAAGTTGTCGTTCCCTATGAACAACTCAATGGTTAGTTTGAAAGGTTGCTAGTCTCTGCTGGTAACGGCTGTCTTTACGGAGATGCCGATTCCCTGGGCAACGCGAGCCCCATATTCGGTATCGCACTGGCTCAGGTGGTTGACCATACGCTCCTGAATGTCAGGATTGCATTTTTTCAGATTTGTGACCAGATTGTTGATCAGCTCATCGCGCTCCCAATCCTGGAAGCTACGATAGCGCTCACCAGCCTGTTTATAAGGATTTTTGCGATCAATGGCCTGACGTCCTACTTTGCCACTGACCTCAGGTGTATAGTCCTTACCGGCGCGTGGAGCCTCTTGTAGGCCATGACGTGAGCTAGGCTCATAGTTGATATGAGGATTTTCGCCCTCGGCAACACCATCAACGTAGTAGGCCATATTGCCGTCGCGTTGATTGGTTGCGACATGATGTTTAGGATGGTTGACAGGCAACTGTAGATAGTTGGTCCCAACACGATAGCGCTGTGTATCTGAGTAGGAGAACGTGCGGCCCTGAAGCATCTTGTCGTCCGAGAACTCAAGACCATCAACCAGCACACCTGTTCCGAAAGCTGACTGCTCAACTTCAGCAAAGAAGTTCTCAGGATTCTTATTGAGCGTCATTTTGCCAACGGGGAGCATCGGGAACTGATCCTCAGGCCAGAGCTTGGTGTCATCCAGTGGATCAAAGTCGAGCTCGGGATGCTCATCGTCAGACATTATCTGGACGCGCAACTCCCAGGAGGGATATTCGCCCCGCTCGATGGCATCATACAGATCCTGGGTCGCATGGTTGAAGTTTGTGGCCTGGATTGCGTTGGCCTGCTCCTGAGTGAGATTCTTCACGCCCTGATCGGGAATCCAGTGATATTTGATCAAGACAGCTTCGCCATTGGCATTCACCCATTTATAGGTATTGACGCCTGCACCTTCCATATGGCGGTAGTCAGCGGGGATACCCCAGGGGCTGAAGAGCCAGGTAACCATATGCATAGCCTCTGGCGTCAGGCTAACAAAATCAAACTGTCGATTAGGATCTTGACGATTTGTCACTGGATCTGGCTTAAAGGAATGAATAAAATCAGGGAACTTAATCGCATCGCGAATGAAGAAGACCTTCAAGTTGTTGCCAACCAGATCCCAGTTCCCGTCTTCGGTGTAGAACTTGACGGCAAAGCCACGTGGATCGCGAAGAGTTTCAGGCGAATGCCCACCGTGAATGACGGTTGAGAAACGAATGAAGACTGGTGTGCGTTTGCCTTTTTCTTGAAATAATTTGGCGCGAGTGAACTTGCTGATGGGTTGATCACCAACTGTTCCATAGGCCTCGAAATAGCCATGGGCTCCTGTACCACGGGCATGGACAACACGCTCAGGCACTCGTTCGCGATCAAAATGTGCGATCTTCTCAAGGAACTGATAGTTTTCCAGGGTTGCTGGTCCACGATCGCCAACTGAACGAAGATTCTGATTATCATACACTGGATGCCCCTGGCGGGTTGTCAGAATTGGCTGTTCCTGTTTATTCTCTTCCTGATTACTCATAAGGATCCTTTCATCATTACTGGCTGGCCCTTTACACCTCTACACACAAACACCTTGGGCCTTTCATGTTTTTCAAATGCACCGTCAAATTGCACTGTCAAAAGACAGAATATGCATAGCGACAACATGAATAAGTAATACCTATACAAAATTATATGAGATACACACAAACATGTCAAAAAGAATTCTTATATGAAGATGCTTTTTGTGTATACACATACGTAAAATCCTTACTCTGGCTAATCCAACCAGGCTCAGCTATTTTTTGATCCTCTGCCATCATGTCTGTATTGCCTACTCTAGCATTTGTATAGGATCAGGCCCTTCTAGTTGTGTGCGAGAAGAGATTCTAGCGTGCCTCCAATGACAATCGTCTGCCCCGTTGGCAGGGTATGATCGTAGGCGGCCACAGCGATTGCTGTCCCCATGTCAGTTGCTGTAGGTAGATTGCCAATTGAAGCGGTGCGGCTCTGAGCCAGGCCCGGTGCAGCTCGCTCTAATAGTTTGGGGGTAATCGTTCCTTCAATCAAGTCGCCTGTCACAACGGCCAGGCGAATGCCACGCTGTGTGAGCTCCGGGAGTCGGGCGCGGATAGCCTGTTCACCTGCATACTTGGAGGCGGCAACCTGCTCATAGTTGGGGATCTGCGAGATGCGGCCATAGAGATGAGCCCAATGGCTCGTGACAAAGACAAGGCTGCTACCAGCAACCATGGAGGGCAGGAGAAGCTCTAACAGGCCAATCTGAGCTTCATGATTGATCTGCATAGGATAATCAGGATTCTGAGCCAGGGCTTCGCGCTCCATACCGCCTGAGGCATTGAGCACCAGAGCGTTCAGGTGACCGGCCCATTGGTGCACCGTCTCTGCCAGTTTAGCTCGATCGCTTGCACTGGTAATATCGCTGGCAACGGCCAGCCCACGAACACCACGTTGGGTAAGTTGGGAGACAACGTCGTTCGCACGCGCCCCTTTATTGCGATACGTAATGATACAGTCATAGCCTTGTTCGGCAAGTGCCAGAGCTGTAGCTGCACCAATACCGCGTGATCCACCTGTTACCAGAGCCACCTTTGAATACGTTGTCTCTTCCATTAGTTGGGTTTCTCCATACACAAAAATATAAAAGATACTGATAGAATTGAGTGGTTAAGCCTCGACGACAACCTCTCGACCCTGTAGAGCTGAAGTATAACAGGCGTCTATGACGCGTGCCCGTCGCAGGCCTTCGCTGCCATTAAAGCGCGACCAGTTGCCACTGAGGATATTCTCCACAAATTTATCAACGACCGCAACGTGGAAATTTCCGCCGCTGGTGCGTGGGGAGATATCGGCAGGCACTCCTGCGATATCGGTGTAAATATGGAGGGCATTCTCGGTGGTATAGTTCTTGACGCGGATCTCAGCGCCACCCTCAGTGCCATAAAGCACGACTCCATAGTCGTCTTGAGCACTGCTGTGGGTGGCCCAGCTGGTCTCTAGCAGCAATGTCCCACCAGTTGAGAGGCGGATGAAAGCGGAGGCCAGATCCTCAACTTCATACGCGCTGCCGACACCAGACTTACGCTCGCTGATATTGATGCCAACGCCTCGCGTCCCCAATTCATTATAAGTGGATGCGCTTACCGTCAGAATCGAGGGTTCGCCCAGTAAGAAGAGGGCCATGTCCAGCACATGAACGCCAAGGTCAATCAGTGGGCCGCCACCAGCAGTATTTTTGTTAACAAACCAGGTTCCTGCTCCTGGAATACCACGCCGGCGCATCCAGTATGCTTTCGCATAATAAATATTCCCCAGTTTGCCTTCATCAATATAGCGTTTTAAGGTCTGGACATCTGTACGCTCGCGGTGATTAAAAATGACCTGTAGGACACGATTGGCTCTGGTAGCTGCCTCAACCATTGTTTCGGCCTCAGCGCTGGTACGAGCCAGTGGTTTCTCACAGAGAACATGTAAGCCACGCTCAAAAGCTGCCAGTGCAATTGGAGCATGCAAATGATTTGGTACACCAATACTGACGGCATCCAGATCGTCACGCTGCAGCAGATCTTTATAGGAAAGATAGCTATTGGCGATTGCATATGTCTTGCTAAGATACTCCAGGCGATCCTCTTCCAGGCCCGCTAGAGCAACAACTTCAACGTTGGGATTCTTTTTAAATCCTTTTAGAGAGGCCTCGCCTGCAAAACCTACCCCGATAATCCCTACCCGGATTTTTTCCTGGTTTAATGCACTATTCATTGAGAAAGGTACTCCTTACCTATGATGGAGACATAGTTCATCGACATAGATGACTTCATAGATGAGTTGTACCATATTTTTTCTCTGCAAGCTAGTCTCTTCTGACAAGCCCTTGTTGCCAGGCGTAGACGGCGGCCTGCGTTCGATCGAGCATATGTAGCTTGCCTAAAATATTGCTGACATGTCCTTTGACGGTCTTCTCACTGATGATTAGCTTCTCCGCTATGGCTGCATTTGCCAGGCCATCGGCAATCAGCCGCAAGACCTCTATCTCTCGTTCGCTGAGCTCTAGAAAGGGGTTGGGGGCATCTTTTCGTACTCCTCGAATCTCCTGAACAACACGAGCCGCTACACGGGGATGCAAAAATGATTCACCTGCTGCTGCTTTACGCACTGTCTCTGCCAGTTCGCTCGGGCTGATCTCTTTGAGAACATAGGAGAGGGCGCCAGCTCGCAGGGCTGGAAAGATATATTCATCCTCATGGTAAGAAGTTAAGACAATAATCTGAGAATGAGGGCTGGCGAGTTTTGCGCGGCGCGTTGTTTCTACTCCATCGATGCCTGGCATGACAAGATCCATGAGGATGACATCGGGCACATATTCTGCTGCTAACTTGACGGCAACTTCTCCATTATCGGCCTCGGCTACTACTGTAATATCGGGCTGAATTTCCAGGAAGGCTCGTACTCCCTGTCGCACAATGGCATGATCATCCACGATGAGCACTGTAATGTTCTCTGGCATGAGTATCTTCTTTCATCTTCTTCTGATGTTTCATCAGAGCATTATTTCCCGTATACATGAATGGTATCCTTAATGGGCTGATTCTGGATATGAATGCTGGTTCCTTTGCCAATTGCGCTCTCGATGACGATCTCTCCACCGAGAGAATGCATCCGTTCTTGCATGGACAATAATCCGACCCCTCGTCCGTGATGAGATGTGAGATCAAAGCCCCGACCATTATCGCAAATAAAAAGTTCGATCTGTTCCTCACAGAGCAGGCGGATCTGGACCAGCGACGCCTGGCTATGGCGAGCAATATTTGAGAGTGCCTCCTGTGTGATGCGAAAATAGGCCTCTTCCAGTGGTTGAGGGATCACCTGCCGCCCCTCAACTGTGACTTCTACCCCAATACCGTTCTGCGAGCTCCATGCGGAGGCAAGATCCTGTAACGCTCTTGGAAGCCCTTTCTCTTCCAGTGCGACTGGTCGGAGCTCGCGTATAAGTGTACTGAGCTCCTGTTGTGCCTGTCTTACCAATGTTTCAGCCTCATCCAGATGCTGTTCGGCTGATTTGCTGCTATGGGGTAGCAGCGCCCTGGCTGTGCTTACTTGCATAGAGATGGCAAAGACCTGTTGCTTGACGCTATCATGAAGGTCCCGCGCCAGGCGATTGCGCTCCTCTAACATGGCAATCTCCTGTCTGGCCTGTAACAGATTTTGCAACTGACCTGCCATGAGATTGAGCTGCCGTGCTAATTGTCCCAGCTCATCTCCAGAAACGTCTTGCACGAACACAGAGAAGTCTCCCTGGCTCCATTTGTCTACTGCGACAAAGAGGCGTTTAAAACGACGAACAAAGCCGCGGGCAGTAAAAAAACCAAAGACCGTTCCAATGACTCCTGTCGCAAAGAGCAAGAAGATAAAGCTAATCAGGACTGCATAGACAACAAGTGGGAAACGATCAAATAAAAAGCTCACGGGAAGTTGAATATGACGAGCGTCGATGAGCAGGGCTCCTTTGACCGGTTGTCCTGCATCGCTCTGAATGGCTGCCAGGATATAGGTATGTTCGCCTGCGGGATCTACCTCGCCTGACGGGATGACGCGCCCTGCTAACAGACTCCGAAGCTTCTGCTGAGTTGCACTGGGGAGAATTGCCTCTAGAGAGTCTGGTTTCTGAGCACCGACCGAGGCTACAATCTGTGCCTGAGCATTGACGGCCAGTACATAACCCTCATAGCTAATTGGCATGTTATGGCTGGTCGGCTGTAGATCAGTAAGTGACTGTGTAAGTTGATGCTGATCAAGTGTCTCAAATGAGGAGCCAAGTGTTCTGCCTTTTTGTGCCAGAAGATAGGCTAAAGATTGGGGGGCGTTGGCGTTCGCTGTCGCAAACGTGCTGATTCCCAGGCCCCCTTCAACGAACAATAAAGCGAGCAAAGTGATGAACGTATAAGATAAGGTGAGTTTCCACTGTAAGCGTCGAAAGTGGTTAAAGAAATGGAACCAGTGATGCATAACGAAACCTCGGTATGAGGGGAGAAAGCAACGATAACAATTAAAGCAGTTATAATGGATTATACCATACGAGAGACTGTACTCTTGCGCCTGCTACCTGTTGCTGGCCAGGAGGTAGCAGGCGCAAGACTATCTGTAAGACGGTATTCTACAAGGTGCTTGATGTGGCATAAGAATTGTTGCGGTGCGTGCTCATGAACCAGACGTAGCCATCTTCCAGCCCTGGTTCGGTCGCAACGATATTAGCGGATGGAATAGTCGGACTGAGACGATGCACCTCATGAGCGTCTCCCACAATGCGATATTGTATTGAATGGCCCATGTTTAGTGTCGAGATGACGGAGAATTCTCCCTGCGGCTTGCTGCCACTTGTTGTCACAATCCATGTCTTTTCACGGGTCTCCTCAAGCATCTGAGCAATGGTGCCCGAGAAGATGACCTGACCACTCTTCATCACAGCGATATTCTGGCAGGTCTGTGCAATATCTTCAACAATATGGGTAGAGAGGAGTACCGTTCTCTCACCGGCCAGATCCGAGAGCAGATTGCGGAAACGGATGCGCTCTTCAGGGTCCAGCCCTGCCGTTGGCTCATCTACAATCAGAAATTGTGGATCATTGAGCAGAGCCTGGGCAATACCTGCCCGGCGTTTCATACCACCCGAATATGTTTTTAATTTACGATTGGCTACGTCACTCAGTGCGACGGTCTCTAAGAGCTCTTCCACACGACGTCGACGAAATGTACGGTCATCAAGCCCCTTTAAGATCGCCACGTAATCCAGAAATTCGCGGGCACTGAGATCGGGGTAGACACCAAGATCCTGCGGTAGATAGCCCAATACCTGTTTGAGACCTGTACGACCCTTCTCTGTTGTGCCATCATAGGGTCCGATCTGTAGCGAACCGTTCGTAGAGTGCAGGATACCAGCGAGAATGCGCATCAGGGTCGTCTTTCCGGCTCCATTCGGTCCCAACAGACCAAACATGCCACCACCAATGGTAAGATTCAAATCACGTAAAGCATGGACGTTACCACGGTAGACTTTATTCAGGTTGTTGATCTCAATTTTCATGATTGTCTCTCTTTTCATTTGCTATTATTGTCGATAAGGAAACAGTTTTACAGTCGTTCGTAAACAGGATTGTCAGCTTCACGATCAGGCATGAGCCTGACGCCACTTTAAGAGTCCCCACAAAGCAATCTGTGCTACTACTGCTAATCCAAGCAGTAAGAGAATACTTTCAATGCCCTTCGCCAGAGTCGGGTCGGTAGCATAGTCGATCAGTCCATATGTTGGATTAAAGATGCCGCGCGCCGCATAGCCACCAATTGGTGTTAAGATTGTCCCGCTAATCGATGGAATGCCACGATGTGGATTGAGCAGATTGCCCCAGAACCAGTAGCCGGTGAAGAGAAACTGATACAGCGGTGCCCATATCGCTGCCGGGCAGGCAATCGAAAAAGAAGCCACAAAGCAGAGTCCTGGTAGCGTGATGGTTGCGAAGGCTGCAATCCCCCAGGGAATGACCAGCCAGGTGTGCAGATATCCACCGAGTAGTACCAGCCCCAGACAGTAGAAGAGGATCACTGGTATAATGGTTGCCAGCGTCGAGCCAAGGTACTTACCAGCGAGACGAGCACTCAATGCTGCGGGCAGCGTGGTTAAAATCTCATCAGTATGCTGCCGGCGTTCGCGAATGAAGCGATCGGTGAGCAGACAGCCAACTCCGATTGGAAGAAGGACATTCACAATACAGGCCCAGTCCACCACAATCTGTTCGACATTCGCTGAAGAGAAAGAGGAGAGGACCTTTGCGATTCCTCCCATCTTCGAGAAGACAAGAGCGATAATACCAGTCATAAACAGAGACATAATAATGAGGGTGACCCACATCGAGCGTCGGCGTATCTGCATCCAAAATTCATAGCGGGTGGCCCCGAACAGGACAGAGATCTGTTTCATGTTTTATTCCTCACTTGCACTCTTTAACAGGCCTTCGGTATTGTGGAGAATGAACCAGCTAACTACCAGAAGGACAAGTCCGGTGCCGAATACTTCAAGTCGATTAGTGAGCCAGAAGGTAATGTCTGGTTCTAAGGTCGTTGGGAAGAGAAAGATGGGCCTCAGCCAGTCTGTAGTGATCAGGATCTCCTTAAAAAAGGCCTCGGCAATCCAGATGACTGCAAGCAGACCACCAGCTGCGGTTGCACTACGAAACACGAGAGCCAGGCAGAGCCCCATCGCTACGAGCCAGCACAACGAGGCCAGCCAGCCTAATTGTCCCAGCAGGAAGGCCGTGATGGCAGGCCAGGTCTGGAGCTGTGTCGGTAGATAGCTAAGCTGCAAGACCTTTAGCATAAGGCTGAGCAAGAATGAGAGGAGAAGGGTCCAGAGGACAATCAGGCTCAGACGCAGTATGGTTGTTCGAGAGTAGAGACGTGGCATAGTCAATTGCAGCTCTAAGGCAGCATCCTTGCTTGCTATTGTAGCGACAATGACGCCAGCGGCCAGGGGTAAAAACATGTCTAGTATGCTGGATAGTAAGCGCGCGGGATTTTGCTGATTAATATGCATCGCTATCCCAATCAGGCTAAAGGCCAGGATAATGATTAAGGGTGTGAGCACAACGCGCCGACCCATCAAGCGTAGTTCATATCGTAAACGATCCATAGATGCTCCATTCTAATTTTTCGTTGACTGATCTTCATTTCGTCTCCCTCTTTAGCTTTATCTGCCAGAAGAGTGGGGACTGATCTTTACAGAAGTAAGAATACTAGAGAAGCACACTTTACTGATGCGACTATAGTCCTATTGCAGGCAGGTCTGGAGATGGGTTCCTGGATACGATACGGATGACCTTGAAGACGCAACCTTTTGGAAGGCTGTTTCGTACCTGTAGCAGAAGAAGAGAAAATGCGAAAGAGAGGAGGGCGAAGGAGTATGATGCGCTTATTCCGCCAACACTGTATTCTTTGTCATCGTTCGACGATGCAGCACTGTTCTTATTGTCATGAGCCGATCTGTGTCCGCTGCCGTACGGTTGATCGAGGACGGATCTATTGCAGCCCACGTCACCGCGATAGCGATTCAGGTCCTGGTCGATTGGCTCGCCTCTTTGAACGTTCACTTGGCTTACGATCATAATCGCCCGTAAGGTGTAGTTTGTTGTATGAGAGTGGGACAGGGCGGAGTGGGTGACAACGGCCATCATGAATGATGGGCCATTACATGTTCAGGCGATAAATCGCTTCTAACCGCGATTTATCGCCTGAACATATAAGGGGCTATTATGTGTGATGATTAATGAGCGCGCGCTGCTGTCTCTCCTTCGCTCTTGAAGAGCCAGGGAGCGCTCTGTTTACGAACGGCTTCATATGTAGAGATCTCATCATGGTGAGAGAGTGTCCAGCCGATGTTGTCGAGCCCCTGTAAGAGAGCCTGTTTACGGAATTGATCGATCTCAAAACGCAGGACACGGCCATCTGGCGTTGTGACAGTCTGAGCCTGAAGATCGACATCCAGCGTATAGCCCTCGTGAGAGACAATCTGATAGAGTAGCTCCTGTACTGTTGCCTCTGCCAATGTTACTGGCAGGATACCATTATTGAAGCAGTTATTGTAGAAGATATCAGCAAAGCTTGGAGCGATAACGCAGCGAAAACCATATTCGCGAATGGCCCAGGGAGCGTGCTCACGAGATGAGCCACAACCAAAATTATCGCCACTGACCAGGATACTGGCCCCTGCATAACGAGGCTGATTCAGCACAAAATCTGTGTTGGGAGTCTTCCCATCCACCTGGAAGCGCCAGTTTGCAAAGAGCGCATCGGCAAATCCAGTGCGTTTGATCGTTTTCAAGAAACGAGCGGGGATAATATCATCGGTATTGACGTTGGTGCGGTCCAGGGGAGCGACCAATCCACGGTGAGTAGTAAAAGCTTCCACGATACGATCTCCTCTCGTATGTTAGAGTTCACGAATATCAACGAAATGCCCAGCAATTGCGGCGGCAGCGGCCATGGCCGGACTGACGAGATGCGTGCGACCTCCACGCCCCTGGCGACCCTCGAAGTTACGATTGCTGGTCGAGGCACAGCGCTCACCCTCACTGAGACGATCTCCATTCATGGCAATGCACATGCTACAGCCAGCCTCACGCCATTCAAAGCCAGCCTCGCGGAAGAGATCGGCCAGACCCTCTTCCTCAGCTTGTCGGCTCACGCCCATCGACCCTGGTACCACAATGGCTCGCACTCCAGATGCCACGCGCTTCCCTTTAACATAGGGGGCAGCCAGACGAAGATCCTCTAAGCGAGAATTTGTGCAGGAGCCAATAAAGACCGTATCAATCTTAACATCTTCAATCTTTTGGCCGGCTTGCAGGCCCATATATTTGAGCGCCTGCTCATAACTTTTGCGAGCAAGAGGATCGCTCAAAGCTTCGGGATCAGGGATCGTAGCTTTGACGTCAGCAACCATCCCAGGATTGGTGCCCCAGGTTACCTGAGGTCCCAGATTATCGACATGGAGCTCATAGACGGCATCGAACTCTGCATCGGGATCGCTCGCCAGCTCCTTCCAGGCGGCCACGGCCTGTGCAAATTGCTCACCTTGAGGAGCATAGGGGCGGCCCTGGATATACGCGAACGTAATCTCATCGGGCGCGATCATCCCGGCTCGAGCCCCGGCCTCAATTGCCATATTGCAGAGGGTCATCCGTCCCTCCATTGAGAGATTGCGCACCGTTGAACCACTAAACTCAATCACATGGCCAGTGCCAACGCCCGTTCCAAATTTCCCAATCACGGCCAGTGCAACATCCTTTGCCGTCACACCAGGAGCAAGCGTCCCCTCAATGCGGATATTCATTGTTTTGGGCTTCTTCTGCAAGAGACACTGCGTTGCCAGCACATGTTCAACCTCACTGGTGCCAATGCCAATGGCGAAGACCCCTAATGCCCCATGGGTAGAGGTGTGGGAATCGCCACAGACCAGGGTCATACCGGGCAGCGTCAGGCCCAGTTCTGGTCCAATAATATGGACAATGCCCTGTTTGGCATCCTGCATATCGAAGAGGGTCACACCGAACTCACGGGCATTCTGCTCCATCGTCGTAATACAGAGGGTACTCTCTTGATCAACGACATCAAGCATGCGCCGACCAGTAACTGTGGGAACATTATGGTCAAGGACGGCTACAGTGGCATCGGGACGGCGGACAGTTCTTCCGGCAGCTTTCAATCCAGCGAAGGCCTGTGGTGAAGTGGCCTCATGGACGAGGTGGCGATCAATGTAGAGGATGGTCGATTCCCCAGGTACATCTCGCACAACATGGGCATCCCAGATCTTTTCAAACATCGTCTTCTTCGGCATAAGTCTCTTCTCCATTTTCCAAAGATGTCGTGTGTTACTGCTTATTGCTGCTCTCTTGCGCTCGCTTCACTGTTTCGTCACCTGGGAGGAAGGGAGACGTGGACTTTTCCATAGCCCGTATGCAGCGTTTACATTGCTGAATGCGCAAAGGAGAAGGAAGGCAAAATAGGTATACTTGCCTGTCATAATCTCATAGATAGAGTGATCTTTCAAGTCTCCATATGGAGATATGCGAGCTGTGCCTGTCCCTGGAGCGTGTTCACTCTCTCATTCTGTAAGCATCTCGAGTGAGCTATGCTTGCGGCTATAGACAAAGTAGATGATCAGCCCGAGCGCAAGCCAGATGATAAAGCGGAT
Organism: Tengunoibacter tsumagoiensis; assembly: GCF_003967535.1. Classification (GTDB taxonomy): domain Bacteria; phylum Chloroflexota; class Ktedonobacteria; order Ktedonobacterales; family Ktedonobacteraceae; genus Tengunoibacter; species Tengunoibacter tsumagoiensis. The sequence continues at coordinate 1,521,827 of NZ_BIFR01000001.1, forward strand.
AATGGTGATGAGGGGGAGGCTAACGATCAATATCAGCGATGATATGATTGAGAGGATGGGAAGCCAGGGGACCAGAGGGACACGGAAGACGCGCCTGAGATCCGGTTGGGTTTTACGAAGAATAAGCACTCCGGCTGAGACCATCACAAAGGCCGCCAGGGTACCGATATTCGTCAGTTCGGCCACAACATCGATTGGTGTCAGGCCAGCTACCAGGGCCACAACAATGCCTACAACGATACTGGAGAGATAAGGTGTGTGGAAGCGATGATGAACATGAGAGAAGATGGGAGGGAGCAGTCTGTCGCGAGACATGGCGAAGAAGATACGGCTCTGCCCATAGAGGAGGACGATGAGAACGGTTGTCAGGCCACAGATAGCACCGACTGAGATGATCGAGCCGGCGGCATTCAGGCCCAGCAAGATTAACGCATGTGAGACTGGTGACGAGACATCCAACTGAGTGTAGGAGACCATCCCGGTGAGCACAAGTGTAACCAGAATATACAGGACCGTACAGACAAACAGGCTAATCAGAATTCCGATGGGAATATCTCGTGAGGGATTGCGAGCCTCCTCGGCTGAAGTGGAAACTTGATCAAAACCAATGTAAGCAAAGAAGATCACACTGGCCCCACGGAAGATCCCTCCGGCTCCAAAGGGCAGAAAGGGAGTCCAGTGAGCCGGGTTGATATGTCCAAAGCCCACAATCAGGAAGAAAATAATTACCACGAGCTTTAAGCCAACCATAATATTATTAAAGGTACTGCTCTCTGATGTGCCACGGATTAAAAGAATGGTCAAGAAGATGATAATGAGGACCGCAGGAAGATTCACAATACCCCCTGAGAAGGGCGAGGCCGTCAGCGCTTTAGGGAGGGTAATGCCCAGGGCGCTCTGCAAGAAATCAGTGACATAGCCAGACCAGCCAATACTGACTGCCGCAGCTCCAACAGCATATTCCAGGATAAGATCCCAGCCAATAATCCAGGCAATGAGCTCACCCAATGTCGCGTAAGAGTAGGTATAGGCGCTCCCTGCTACAGGAACCGTACTGGCAAATTCAGCATAACAGATGGCGGCTAGACCACTGACGATACCGGCTATCACAAACGAGAGAATCAGGCCTGGGCCAGCGTAACGAGCGGCGGCGACTCCTGTCAAGACAAAAATACCTGTTCCAACAATTGCCCCAATGCCCATCGCCGTAATACTCAAAGGGCCCAACGTCCGTTTAAGACTTTTGTCTGGCTCCTCTTCATGTTTGAGGATCAGATTAATAGGTTTGATACGCCAGGGACTGTGACGCTGGTTTTGATCCATGCTGGTACCCTCATGTCATGCTGAAAAAAACTGTACGATGAGAATGTCTGCCACTGTTGAAAAGACGTCTGTTCGTTGCAAACCGTTACACGTCTTCGACACGCTATGAAGATGAGCGCGATGCCCCCTTTCCAGCGGAAAAGATCAGGGAGAGATAGGCCATGCGAGCCCGGGAATCAAACTTTTTAGAGTGCGAAACGTACAAGAGGAGGAATGCAGAGAATATTGTATGCACTCGGTTCTTTGAGGAGGAATATTCTATGGGGGAGACTGATGGGCCATCCCAGGTGCACTATAGTGGGTATACTGGTGCACCAGAGTATGCACAGCCATATCAAGATCCTACTTATGGGCGTCAGAAGGCGGGTTATGATGACGCTTTTATGGATGATCTCGCAGCCCGTATTGCTCAGCGAACTTCGCAATCGAGCGGCGGGAAGATTTTTGCGGAGCCACGCAGAAAGAGCTCACCGGAGCCCGGGCAGCGTCTTGCCCTGGGAATTGTCTCCGTTGTAATGCTTGTACCTTTGTCTGCGATTATTCTGGCCGGTTTTCATGAAGCTGGTGGGATTGGTTCATTGATTGCTTTTGGCATGGCATGTCTGGCGATTTTTCTCATCAATGGCGTGTTCAATGGGACCTTTGACTAATGTGGAGCCTGCTCCCATCAGTCTCAGCCTGACCTCGATTGATTTATATGGGCATAATCCATTGAGTGAAGCAATGTACATACGGAGGGAGTTGAATAGCTTCCGTATCCGTATGTACATCGCGCCACAAAGAGATGCGTGTGAACTATATGTGAACTATAAATGAAGGAGAACCTCGCTACCAGAGGAGCGCAAGCGTGCTCCTTGTTTCAACCATAAAGATACCCCACCGTGTTTACAGGGCCTCAATCTGAGTTTTCAGATCCAGGAGATCTTTGTTCAGTTGAGCCAGACTCTCCTGAGCCGTAGTGGTTTTCTGCTGTTCAGCGCGTACAAAGCGCGTATAGGGAGCGATGGCATCCTGGACGCGTTGGACAGAATGATTGAGCTCTTTCTGAAATTGTTCCTGCATGGCGGAAGAGAGTTTTGTCTGTAATTCCGTCATTTTATCATCAAAGGTATGTTTGGCCTGTCGCCGTTTGAGTGGAATAATGCCATAGCCCAGGAGCACCAGACCAAGGCCAGCGATAATACCGGTCACATCGGCTGCCAGAGTCCCCATAACGGCCACGATGAGAGCCCCCAATCCTAGACCTCCAGCGCTTGTGAGGGCAGCTTGAGCGACTGCGTTGCGCATATCCATTGAGAGCTGTAAGGCCTCTGCTTGCTGATCATAGCCTTGAATAACTATCGTAACGGTGCGTGAGACCGATTGGAGCAGCGTTCGACGATTAAAATCAAACTGTTTTCCGACCGAACCAAGCATTCGATCCTCTCGTTGAAGACTGACCTGACGTCGTCGATCCAGGTATTCCATCACATTCTGCCAGAAGCGATGTTCCTGCTCGACCATCCAATCAATGAGCTCTTGAACGGCCAGATCGATGCGGGCAGCACTATCACTTAAGACCTCACTCTCAAACTCTTGTTTGATTTTCTCTCCACGGACAAGGTCTAACACGCGGCGCAGGCGCATTGTATCATCGAAGAAGCGATCGCCGCGTGTGCGCATCTCCAAAATAATATTCTCAATCTCGCCCAGACGATGCTTAAAATCCTCTTGCATATCGGTGTGATAGAGTTGAAGCTGCTCATCAATTGTCTGGACAGTGCGAGCATCTTCGGCCAGGAGCTTTGCACGTTCTTCAATGGCATTGCGTGTCTCGCCCAGGATACGGTTCATCACACCGAGCGGGTTGAGCAATTTGAGACGGACACGTTCAGTTGCATCCAGCGTTTTGAAGAGATACTCCTCAAGCACTCCAAATTGACTGCTCTCCCATAATTTGAGTGCTTGATTGCCTACTGCCGAATGGACCTGTTCGGCCTGATAGGCCGAGACAGGGAAGATATCGGGTTCAAAGCCCAGTAGCTGTTTGCACTTTTCGCGAATAAAGGCGATAACCTGCTGAAGAGCATCATCATCCCGCAGGAGATCGATCTTATTCAGAATTATGATGATCTTTTTGCCCCATGTACGGATATGTTCAAGAAAGACCCGTTCACTCTGCGTAAAAGGACGATCAACCGAGGTCACAAACAGGATGAGATCGCTGCGAGGGACAAACTCTTCCGTAAGACGCTGATGTTCAAGCAGGACTGCATTGACGCCAGGCGTATCGACAATGCTAATATCGTGCAAGAAATCGGCTGGATAGCTGATCTCAAGCAGACCTTTTTCAGTCTGGCGTTGCTGTTGACTCTCCCCATAGCGCAGGACGGTCACCTGGTCAGTCGTGGGGATGACACCTTCAGCCAGAACCTCACTGCGCAAGAGAGCATTGATACTGGCCGATTTACCAGCGTTGAACTCACCCACGACAACGAGAAGAAAAAGATCATCCAGCGTATCAAGGACCTGTCGCAGGGTTGTTGCATGAGCATCAGAGCCCTCGAAACCAGCCAGGCTACCCTGGAGGACAGAGGCTAGCTGTCGCTCTTGCTGTAAAAGGAGCCGTTGTTGTTCCTGAAGAACTGCTTTTGCCATCGCACATTTCTCTCTTCCTGATCTCTTGAATGATTCATTCTATCTATGGGACTCTTCTCTGAAAATAAAGGTTGTATACCGGATGGCGAAACCCTTTTATGAAGGTCTACTCTATGATACGTTACAGGGGCTCTCATTGAAGCAATAGATCTAAGCTGAGGTCAGATCTATTGCCTGGAAGCGAAGCGTCTTCCGATGTGAGCAGGTATTTTACCGAAGAGTGAAAAGTTCTGATGGCAGTTGTTGTGGGACGATCACCTTTAAAGCCCCGGGAATGACCTTAAAGACCGTTGCCTCATCCTGCTGAGAGGTTGTGAACCCTTTGTAATCTCCATCGACCTGAATTGGTTCGGGATAGCGGGTATAGATTTTAACAACCTGTCCTCGTTCATAGCGAATCCATTGACGGCGCTGTTCGCGGCGCAGGAGAAAATCGAGTAGAACCACAATCCGTCCAAAGATGTTGCGTTTGAGAACGACACAAATATCCAGGAGTCCATCGTCGCATTTTGCCAGCCAGGTATATTTCAGGGCACCACCGTAGAGTTGAGTGTTGCCAATAATTATTTGCAGGGCATGCACCTTTATTGTTTTCCCATCGAGCTCAAGCATAACCTGAAAAGGAGAATGTCCAAAACCATACCAGGTGGCGATCAGTAAGTACCCCAGAACGCCAAGCCGTTTCAGCGGAGTCTGCTCAACCGCATGAGCCACAGCGCCATCAATACCAATGCCAGCCATGAGTAAGAAGTAGTGCTCATTGAGCTGGCACAGATCGATGGTGCGCGTCTGGCCATGTACAAGCACCTCGCGGGCACCAGCAAAATCTAACGGGATGCCGACCTCGCGAGCCCAGACATTCACTGTTCCACTGGGAATGACCCCCAGGGCAGTAGAGCTGCCAGCAAGCTCTTGAATCACTTCATTGATAGTTCCGTCCCCACCAATAGCAATGACAGCATCTATCTGTTCCTGCACAGCGGCGCGCGCAAATGTTCCTGCATTGCCAGCCTCTTGCGTCAGTTGAAGTTCAGCCTGCCAGCCATTTGTGCGGAGGTAGCTCAGTGTGTCAGCTATCTGCTGCTCATGGTGTAGATAGCTGCCACCGGCTGTGGGATTTGCAATGAGAAGCGCCCTGATTGGGCGTGTTGATAGGACTGAGATCTCTTCGGATGTGCCTTCTTGCATAACATTCCTCATTAACACCGACAAGAAAAACGATGGTCCATGCATTCCCTATCCTTTATACGAGCCTGGACGTCATCAGGTCAAGAAAATGAGGTGTATGATTGGAATGAGCGATTTAATCCACTCTTGGCACCCGCGCAAGCAGCTCTGCAACAACTTCATAGTTGATAGTTCCCAGACGTTCAGCGACTTTTTCAGCAGTAAGGGTTGCCTCACCCTGTCTTCCGATGAGAACGACCTCATCGCCAACGCGGACATGTGGAATATCTGTGACATCTATCATACATTGATCCATGCAGACACGACCCAAAATGGGCGCTTCTTGACCATGGATCAGGACATAGCCCCAGTTCTGGGGGCCGCGCCGAAAGCCATCGGCGTATCCAACGGGGAGGACCGCAATTTTTGTGGGTCGCGTGGTCCAATAGGTACTTCCATAGCTGATGCCCTCGCCAGCCGGAATCCATTTGACCTGCGAGACTTGCGTACGAAACGAAAGGGCCGGACGAAACTCACTGGGAACCCGTACTTCAGGGGATGGGTCCAGACCATAGATCGCAATGCCTGGACGAACAAGATCAAAATGGGCGGCTGTTAGACTCAGCGTGGCCGCACTATTGGCGGCATGGACAATGGGAGGGCGTAGGCTCTGCTCTTCTAATAGAGCGAGAATCTGCTGAAAACGGGCCAATTGCATCAGGGAATAGCTCTGATCGCTGGCATCGGCCTGTGCGAAGTGCGTATAGAGCCCCTCTAACTCCAGCCCGGGGAGAGCAGTAATCTCGCGGACAAGCGCAATAATCTCTTCAGACTGCTCCCAACGTATGCCAAGCCGTCCCATACCAGTATCAACTTTTACATGGACCCTGACCGTCTTATCCAGTTCCTGAGCGGCATGAGATAACGCTTGAGCGGCCTCGCTTGAATACAGCGTGATCGTCACGCCCAGCCGGATCGCCTCGCGCATCTGCCAGAGTGGCACATAGCCAAAGACCAGAATGGGAGCTGTAATATTTGCCTCCCGTAAGGGAATCGCCTCTGTAACCGTTGCCACGCCAAGCATACGGGCTCCATTGTGGAGCGCCGTTCGAGCCACCTTCACCGCACCATGACCGTAGGCATCGGCCTTAAGGCTAATAAGAATCTGTACATGAGGGCCAACAAGCGCTTGAAGATGGTGCGTATTATTGCCAATCGCATTGAGATCAATCTCAACCCAGGTTGGACGATCGGCATGGCGGAAGATCGTCTTTTTCCACCCAGGAGTCTGACGGACCAGACATTCAGATGCCTCCCAGGGACGTGCCAGTAACATCTCCGTCACCCGTTCCATTCGCGTCTCCTCTGAGCCTTTGATGAGCACAACGGCCTCAACCCCTGTGGGCAGGTTATCAAGGAGGTTGCGAACTGCCTGAGCCGCGTCTTCATGGCTTGATGTGAAGATAATACGTTCACTGTCTAAACCGGCCTGGAGGGCGGAGGTGGCCAGAATATCGGCAAGTTCTCCTCGCACAATGAGATAATCCACACATTCAGCCGCAACCGTTCCTACCACACGGTGTGCCTCCTCTTCATATGCGCCCAGATTAAGCATATCGCCCAGAACCGCAATGCGGCCACCTCCCTGTGCAGGTGTAAGCGCCTTCAACGTCTCCAGACCGGCAATCAACGAAGCTGGTGATGCATTATGGGTATCATCGAGGAGTCTGGCACCTTGTAGACCTGGCAGCGGAGAGAGCCGTCCCACAAGAGGTTGTAGCAGTTGGATAGCCAGGCTCGCCTCTTCAGGGGTAAAGCCACAGCGGATCGCGACTTGATAGGCTGCAAGCATTGTTGCACTAGCATGCCGTCCAAGGAGATGAGAACTGAGCTCAATCGTCTCAAGAGAGAGCTCTTGATCGTCCTCCGCAACCTGGAACTTCAGACCATCCCAATCAAGTTGTCGAAGACGTATCTGAACGGGAACTTCAGGATGAGAAGGCAGCGAGACAAAGGGTTGCAGATGAGTCTGTTGTTGGGGGGGATAGGTATTGACCATACTCTGGAGCAGCAGATCTTGATGATTATAGAAACAGTATCCATCTTTAGGCAAAGCGGTCAGGAGCGTCCCCAGTTCATTGGCTAACTGATCCAGTGAACCAAAGTACTGAAGCTGAACAGGCTGGATATTGGTGAGCACCCCCATCTGAGGCTGTACCAGATGGCAGAGCTCAGTAATCTCCCCCGGATGATCACAGCCCAGTTCTAGCACTGCATAGCGATGCTGCTCTTCCAGACGACCGAGAGAGAGTGGAATCCCCAGCAGGTCGTTATAGTTTTGCCAGCTCCGAAAAGTTGGATAACGGGTGGAAAGCACGCTGGCAATAGCCTCTTTCGTACTGGTCTTCCCCACGCTTCCAGTGACAGCAATCACCGTAGGTTTCCAGCGTGCCAGAATAAACTGTGCATACGCCTGGAGGGCCAGGCGGGTATCTTCAACCACCACCAGAGCACAATCGGAGGTCTGGAGAGTCGTGAGCATCTGTTCAGAGAGCTGAGAAAAGGTGCGAGCCTCCAGTAGCAGACCACCGGCCCCCTTACGAAGAGCATCGAGCAGGTAGTCATGACCATTGCCACGTTCGCCCCGTACAGCAACAAAGAGCTCGCCCGGCTCTAATTGGCGGGAATCATGGCTAAACCCTGTGAATTGAGTTGCGGTGCCAGCGTTCTGTAGGGCTCCCCGTGTTGCTTGTAAGAGATGATCAAGATAGATCATAAAACTCCCCTGACATATGAGCTAACAAATTCTCTCATATAAATATAGACCATGACAGTCTATCGACTATTATTCTCTCTGTTCTGGATAATGGATAGTTATAGAGTCGCAGCTTATGGATTCGTGCGTAGCAGTCGGATGCGCTGATTAAAGCTTCCGCGCTCGCTGCGGCGCTGAGCCTGAACGCGTCTGATTGTCTCGGGGGAGAGCCCATAGCTGCTGATCAGTGCATCGAGCACTTCATAGATATCGGCCATCTCAATTAGCATCTGTTCAGATGTAGCCACCGCCAGTTCACAGGCCTCTTCAATTAATTTTTCGCGCAGGGCTTGTTGATATTCATTATCGTCAGCTATGACAACTGTCTCACAGGTCGAACCATTCTGTTGAATGATGGCTGGAATACGATCGCGTACTAATTTCATATATTCTGTTGGCATCGTTGTGGAACTCTCCCCGGTTTAAAACAGGCTAAAAACACTGGATGATAGCATATGGTACCGCATCTACTGCTGACTAATTCAAGCGAGCAGACAATAAAAATGTGCTACCATTCACCATACCTGCTGAACAGTAACCTTGTCAATTGTCAGAACAATTGACCCAGGGCTTTATAGTTCTTATAGAAGAGACAATGAGAAGAGACAATGAGCCAGGAAGAGGTTCACCCCGAGGCATACTGCATAGTACCGACCATGCGTACCATGCCTTTAAGCTCCATGATAGTTAAGGTGGCGGAGACCACTTGAGGCTCCAACTGTGATTCTCTGATCAGGTCATCGATATGGAAGCTCTCCCGAGCAAGGAGATTGAGCAGGATGCGCTCTGCATCATTTTCAGGGATGAGAGCCTGCATCTCACTCTGTTGTGGAAGCATATAGAGGTTGAGATTGCCCAGAACATCATCGATCTGAGTCACAAGGTGGGCACCATTTTGCAACAGATGATTGGTGCCACTGCCTGAGGCGGCATGGATCTGGTGAGGGATAGCATAGACCTCACGCCCCTGGGAGAGGGCCAGATTAGCGGTAATAATCGCCCCACTTTTTAGAGGGGCCTCTGTCACCAATACACCAAGCGAGAGGCCAGAGATAATATGATTGCGAGCTGGAAAATTCTTGCCATCTGGTTTGACCCCGAGCGGAAAGGTGGTAATCAGAGCACCCTGGCCGGACTCTACGATACGTCTGGCCAGATGATAATTTTCCTGTGGATAAATAGTATCCAGTCCACAGGCCAGAACAGCCAGGGTACGCCCTCCTTCTGACAAGGCCGTCGTATGGGCCACCGTATCCACTCCAAGAGCCAGACCACTTACCACCGTCACATGGCTTTTGACCAGCCCCTGGCACATCTCCTGTGTCACCTGACGACCGTATGCTGACATTTTGCGTGTTCCAACGACGGCAATACTATAGCGCCGATCATCATCCGTCAGGTTTCCACAGAGATAGAGGATTGGAGGAGGATTCTCCATCTTTTTCAGCAGTGGTGGATAGGCATCATCCTTCCAGGTGAGTATCTGGATACAACGAGCCGTGAGACGCTCTAATTCTTGTTCTGGATTGATCTTTGTCCGCTGCTGGAGAAAGCTATCGATCGTCTTCTGATCCAGCCCCTCAATCTGTGCCAGGGTTTTGCTATCAGCGCGCCAGGCAAGTTGAGCATCATCTGCAAAGTAGTCGAGTAAGCGTTTAAAGCGGACCGAGCCAATTCCCAGGACCCGGCTAAATGCAATCCAGTGAGCGAGTTGCTCAAGCGATAATGTCTGTGATGGATAATAGTGGGCTGCCGCATCATACACTACCATCTTCTGCTGTCGTTTGCCCATAGATCTGGTTTTACTCCTGTATCTCTGGTGGTGGAACGGTTCTATCGTGATAAGGTGCATCAGAAAAAGGATCTGAAGACTGCGCATAACTGGTAGGAGATTGATAATCGAAACTTTTCCAACCAGGTGCTGTATAGTACTGCGGTGTTGCAGGAAGCTTCGTTGCTAAAAAGGCATTCCTGAGCATCTGCTCGGCCTGTTGGGCCTGCCGCAGCGCCAGACGCTGTTGAAAGAACAGCGTAAGATAGCCCATTAAAGGAAGAAAAATGAGCATAAGCGAGAGGAGCGTCATCATTGGTGCGTTACTATCGGTGATACTGACCGAAGAGAGCGGGATTGGCTGTGTAACTGGCTGATCGAGAGCCTGGAGTTCGGCGGGCGTGAGCGTTGGAGGAAGCCCTAGGCTCAGATGCCAATCATTCTCCATTCGTTGAACCGTCGTGCCCAGCGAAGCTTTGAACGCATCCTGGAACGTTGTCGTTTTGGATGCTGTATGCATGGCCTGCATAAAAGACTGCATTCTGGTCTGACCAAAGGTCGTGTACATATGGTTCAGTAGCTGCCAACTCTGGGCATAGGCGAGATAGGCCTGATCGCTATCGTTTGGAAAATCGTCGGTAATGGTATTGAGTTTGAGGAGCTGATTGTGGGCCACCGCATCTTTATAGCGTAGCTCCATCTCGGACTCATGGTAGGTCTGATTATAGACGGCTAGCCCTTCGTCGAACCAGAGGGGGACGAGCGAGGCTGAGAGATTTTGATGGAAGATCAGATGGGTCAATTCATGGGGCATATCGCGGATCAGGTGATTGGAACTGGTATCCTCTACGACAATACTGGTCTGATTCAAGCGAGGAAACGCGATCCCACCAGCCCACTCATGAGCATCCGGAGGCAAAGAGCCATGAAAGTCGTCAGTAGAAGCATAGACCCAGACATCGATAGGAGAGGTTAGCCCAACTCTAAGTGTCGTGTGAATCTGCTTGACCGTCGCCATGACCTGTGAGAGAAGTGTCTGCCCAAACTCACCTGGACGATTATACCAATTCACTTGTACCTGATCTTGAGTGAGATGCAGCCAGTTAAAGCGGGAATCAATCACCTTAACGTTCTGCATACTTCCCGTAAGCGTCTGCCCGGCAGCATCCCAGACGATCCAATAGTATGTTACTTGTGTATCGGCTGGCGTAAAGTGATTGGTTATCAGATCATCGTGCCAGGAGAGATGAACCGTTGAGGCAGTGGTATCTGGTTTAACAACGTGCTGTTCTGCAAAACTCCCACCATCATATTTAATGAACAGCGTTGCTTGAGTGATTGATCCATGTGCATCCTGTGCGCTCAACAAGAAATCAATCGCTTTGGGAAAATCGACCGTTGTTGTTTGAGAAGTAATAGTTATTGGTGAATCTGCAGCCTTAGCAGAAGTGGTTGAGAGGAAAGAGAGAAGCAGACCGATGCAGAGAAAGAGTAGCCAGAGCCGTAAGACGTGAGCGCGCCATAAGAACATGGAAAAATCTCCTCATCACGATTTATGAATATCAATTCTTATTGTACCTGATTTTTGAGCATTTTGCTGAGGTTTTTAGTACCTTGGATAGGGGCTAAGAGACCTATCCATTTGGGTTTGCTAGCAATCACCTAAATGGGTAGTTACGTTAACGTGTGTCATTTTATCCGTTCTGTTTAGTAGGATTTGCTCTCCTGTATAACTTAGTGGGGCGAAGAGGCGGGCGGGGATGGATATGAGATAGAAGAACTCACAATAGATATTCTTTCCAATGGAGAATTGGAGTATGAGGAAGAATATTTCAGACAGTAACATATGTAAGGAGCAAGCACAAAATACCTATGCATCACAGAGTGCGGCCCAGACAGGCAAAGGGTCTTCTCAGTGGTAAATAAAGGATGATGTTTCTATGAATAACACAAATCAACAGCCTCCTAATGACAATAATAAGCCAGATCAAGAGCAAGCAGGCCCGCCGCCACGACGGACAGGTCTATTAAGTAACTATGCGCAACAGAGTGCAAAGCAGCCCACTATGCAGCCTGGCTCTACGCCACAGCCAGCGGCTAGCGAAAAGAGCGAGCAGCCACGCAAGACAGGGCTTTTAAGCGGATATGCTCAGCAGAACGCCACCCCCCCACCTGTGACAAATCATGGAGGAGCCAGCCCCATAAACCCGGCTCCAGGCAAATCCTCGTTCCAGTCGCCAGCGCCTGTGCCGCCCATGGTTCCGCCTGTTAGCCAGGGAGCGCCACGGAATGGAGGATTATTATCCGGCCACCGTCCAGCAAACAGCTTTGTCTCCAATACGATGCAGACCGTACGTAGCTGGTCGGGTAAATTAGCTGCGGTGGCTGGTTATAAGCCTGAACCACCCGCTCCTGAGATGGAGCGCTATCACTCATCGATGCCCATGGCTGGAAGTTTTGGGGCTGCCCAGGGGGCTCAGCCGCAGTATAAAAGCACAAGAAAGCCCTGGAAGCGTTCGCGCACCACGCGTATTATTCGACAGATGCGCAATCGCCGCGAGCGCTGGAGCAAAAATGGGCCAGCAACGAAGATCTGGAGCGGAATTGCCATCGCTCTCTTTCTGTTGCTCGTTGTCACCAGCTTCTCCAGTACAGCCTATGGGTATACCTATTATCAGAATCAACTGCCCCAATTACAGCGCCTTGCAGCTTCGCAGATCTCACAGACCACGCGTATTTATGATCGCAATGGTGTCTTGATCTATGATGTATCTGACGACACAGGGCGTCGAACGCCAGTCAGCTATCAAGACATCCCGCAGGCGCTTCAAGATGCTCAGGTGGCAGCCGAAGATGGTTCGTTTTGGACCAATCCAGTGGGCATTAACCCACAGGCTATTGTGCGTTCTGCTCTGACCCATTATGGTGGTGGTAGTACGATTACTCAGCAGGTAGTCAAAAACTTATCTCATAACGAAGATGCGAGTATCCAGCGAAAGATCCCTGAGGCCGCCATGGCGATTGGATTAACCCAGGAATATCCCAAATGGAAAGTGCTGGAGATGTATTTTAACGTGGCTCCCTATGGTTCTTTGAACCTGGGTGTTGAGTCGGCAATTCAAGATTATTTTGGTTTGCAGCCACAATGTGATCAGAACTTCAAATGTGTACCAGCTGTTGCCCAGCTTGATCTTGATACAAAGACCAATAAGCATGATCCTCTTCTGGGTCTGGCACGAGCCTCGCTCCTGGCGGGTATTCCACAGCAGCCAGTGGCATTTGACGTTTCTCAAGGGGCGAAGCAGCAGAAAGCGGCCTTTGCGCGTCAGGATTACGTCTTAAATCAGATGCTAGGGATGACTGAGCCGGGCATTGGCAAGATTACACCAGCAATTGTGAGTAAGGTTGAAGATATTACCACCCACATGACGTTCAATCGCTATCAGCCTACGAGAAAAGCGCAGCACTTTGCAAAATGGATTAGTGGACAAGTCGAGGCAGCGCTGGGGAATGGTGATACAAATGCCGGAACAGGGGCCTTTCTCACTGGCGGATTTAATATTCGCACCACATTAGATATTAATCTGGAGAACTATGCTGAGGCTGAGGTAACGCGGCATATCACTCAGCCTGAAATCCAGCAGTTCCAGGGGCATCGCTATTTAACGCTGAATAAAGATGATAATCTGCATAATGCAGCAGTGGTGGTCATGAACTCCAAAACAGGAGAAGTCCTGGCGATGGATGGCGCGGTAGACTACAATGATCCCAGTCTTCAGGTCGCTGGTAACTATAATATGGCGACCGAGCCTCGCCAGCCAGGTTCAACATTCAAGCCCTTTGTCTATGCAACCGCCTTCCAGATGGGATTGAATCCAGGAACTGTTTTGCCAGACTTCCCCACCTATTTCCCGAACGGTCTGGGAGCAGGAGCGGGCATTCCACTGACTCCAGACGAGCTCAATAATCCAAGGCCAAATCAAGCTTACCGACCAAGCGATTATGGCGGTGGTTTTAATAACCTGCCAACCACCATTCGTATGGCAACTGCCAATTCTTTTAACGTTCCTGCGGTAAAAGCTCTTCAAATAGTGGGACTCGATAATATCACCAATACTGTAGCGCGTCTGGGTCTCTTAGATGATGTGAAGACTGATGCAGCGAAGCTAGATCCTCCCTGTGCTACGAATGTGATTGCGACCAGCCCAATCAATTGTTATGGTATGTCGCTTGTACTGGGTACAGCCGAAGTTCCTCTCGTCAATATGGTCAATGCCTATCAGTCTTTTGCCAATCAGGGCCAGAAGGTTCCTGCACAGGGTGTGCTGGATATCTGGGACAATTATGGTCACAACCTCTATCATTTTGATCCAGCGGCAGTGAAAGGACAACAGGTCTTCTCGCCTCAGGTCTCTTATATGATGACCTCGGTCCTGATGGATGAAGTGGATCGTGCCCGCGAATTCTTGGATGACCATGACCTCTCGTTCACGGATCGTTATCCCGTCTGTGCCAGCGACTACCTGGCTCGCACGTGTCCTTACCAGGTGGCAGCTAAAACTGGAACGACAGATAGCTTTAAAGATAACTGGACGATTGGGTACACGCCGAATGTAGTTGTAGGGGTCTGGGCTGGTAATACCAACCAGGAGCCTATGAAAAAAGGCGTGGTTGGTATCACAGGAGCCGCCCCTATCTGGCATAGTGTGATGGAATATGCCTCAAACGGCTGGTGTGGTCAGGATCGCGATGGGGTTCCCTGTCCAGAGGTCGATCGAGCGAAACTGAATCTGGGGGCTACCGCTCAATTCCCAGTTCCTGATGGCATTTCCTTATCCTGTGGTCTGAATAGTTACAACGGTCTTCAGGGATCAGGCGCACCGTGTGACTGGGTCATTAATGGCCAGACACCGTTGCAGAGCGGAATGCCGCCCGATCCTGCAAAAGATCCCGCCAAGCAGGGGTAATATTCGGCACATTGACGATTACCAGGGTTGCAGCTATGATGGTGAGCATTATAGTTGCAACTCTGCGTAAGAGAGAGCTATCTAACATAGAGCGTCAACTCTCGCGTAAGAGAGAGCTATCTTACAGATAGCGTCAAATATACATTGTCGTGAGGAAGTTGGGCAGGGTATTGTTTTGTGTGTTCCCTCTCTTTTGTTACAAAAAATAATAATTTGTAAATCGTATGATTTAAATAGGAGTTCGGGCTGGATGTCGTTGGCGCAGGAAGAGAGTAAGCCGAACGTGATAGGCACAGGGATGTGTATGAGCCAGATAAGGGCAGCATCTTCTGTGTAGATAAAAGGAAGAATTATGAGTAATTGGTCCGAGCCACCTCAGCCGCCCTATGAAGAGAAGCAGTTGCCTTTTGAGAACAATCCATACAAGGGAGAGATTGCGCCTATTCCTCAGGGGTCACAGGCGGTAAATCCAGTGCAAACGGGTCCTCAGGGGTCATCTGTACCGTCTCCCATTCCGGCCCGTCCACGAGGTCAGGGAGGGCTACATCCTCAAGATCCTGCAAAGCTTGTCACAAATACCCTGGATTTGATGAGGCGCTGGTCGGGCAAGATGGCTGCGGTGGCAGGTTATCAGCCTGATGCTGTTGAGCCTCCCAGGGAGCGCTATCATCCACCAGCGCCTCGTCCTTCTTCGGTGCAGAATAGCCAGCCTGCGGGTCATCTGGCGCGACGAAGGTGGCGTCGTTCGCGTACGACCCGGATTGTGCATCAGATGCGCCATCGGCGTCATCGTTGGCAGGGCCGTAGACAGAGCGTCACAGCTCGGGTCTGGCTGGCCCTTGGCATCGCCGTGATCGTACTCTTCTCCTTCAGTGGTGGTGGAGCGGGCGCTTATGGCTATAATTATTATCAAAGTCAGCTTCCTCAAATGGAGCGGTTAGCTAATTCCCAGATCTCGCAGACGACCCATATCTATGATCGCAATGGCGTCTTGCTTTATGACTCTTATGATGATCTCTATGGTCGGCGAACCCCAGTTGCCTATAAAGATCTCCCCCGGGTCCTTCAGGATGCCATGACCAGTACCGAAGATAAGACCTTCTGGAGCAACTATGGTCTTGATCCATTGGGAACGATCAGAGCCTACGCTGATAATAGCGGCGGTGGTAGCGGTCTTGCTCAGCAGTTGATTAAGCAGCTATCGCATAACGACGCCCCTACCTATCAGCGCAAAATCACAGAGGCAGCCATGGCCATCGGCTTAACCCAACAATTTAGTAAGGCCAAGATCATGGAGATGTACTTTAATGTCGTCCCCTTTGGCAATCATGATCTTGGGGTTGAGTCAGCCGTTGAAGAATACTTTCATCTCATGCCACAGTGCGATGCCGCTTTTAACTGTGTGCCAGGTGTGGCGCGTTTAGACTATGAGAGCGATGCCAATCCGCACAACCCTGTTCTTGCCCTCGCACGAGCCTCTCTGCTGGCTGGTATGCCGCAGAAACCAGGTTATAATGATCCTACTGTCAATAAGGATGCGAAAGAGCGAGCCCTGGCCCGTCAAAAAGATGTCTTGAATTTGATGATGGTCAATGGCGTTGAATACAAACCTGGCAAACTTATCACGCCAGCCATCGCCAAACAGGCCGAAGATCTGACCGCCCAGATGACCTTTGTGCCCTATCAGAAGCTGGGCCTTGCGCCGTACTTTGTGGACTGGGTTATCAGCCAGATCGAGCAGTCGTTGGGCCCAGATGGGGCCACGATCTTCACCAATGGTGGTTTTAACGTTCGGACCACCATTGATATCAACCTTGAGAAATACGTCGAAGATGCCGTCAAACGTCATCTGACGCAGCCTGAGTATCAACAATTCCAGGGAGGGCGTTATCTTACTCTGAACACAGACGATAATGTGAATAACGCAGCTGTTGTTGTCATGAACTCAAAGACAGGTGAGATACTTGCGATGGATGGGAGCCTGGACCGCAACAGTACCGATGTGAGAGTTGGCGGTTTGATCAACATGGCCACATCGCCGCGTCAGCCGGGTTCAACCTTTAAACCAATTGTCTATTCCACCTCGTTTGAGATGGGCTGGTATCCAGGTATCGTCTTACCCGATATTGAGACCTACTTCCCAAATAAACTGGGTCCAGGTGCGCCTGTGCCCCTAACACAGGCCCAGAAAGACAAGCAAGATCCAGATTATGCCTGGGCACCGCCGGATTATATGCAGTCGTACCATTCCTATATTAATCCAATGACCATCAGAACAGCGACTGCCAACTCATTTAACGTCCCGGCCGTCAAAGCCCTGCAATTTGTGGGCCTGGATAATGCCGTCAATACGGCAGAGCGAATGGGCCTGGAAACTGCTTTAAAGAAGGATGCACTCGCGCATAACTGTGCCAGCCCGACACTGAGCGAATGCTTTAGCATGCCTTTCGTTTTAGGAACCGCTGGCGTGCCTTTGCTGGATATGACCGGTGCTTATCAGGTCTTTGCCAATCAGGGGAGCCGTATTCCGCCTCAGGGAGTGCTGGACATCTATGATAACTATGGCCATCATCTCTATCATTATGATGCGCCAGGGGCGAAAGGGGACCAGGTTATGTCTCCACAGGTCTCATACATGATGACGTCGGTACTCTCAGATGAATATGCGCGACATTATGAATTTGCGGGAGATAGCGATCTCTCATTTACCGATCATGACAGAGCCTGCGGCTATCAGCACTCTCCCAATAACTACCAGGGGTGCACCTATCAAGTGGCTGCGAAAACGGGAACCACCGATGGCTTTGTTGACAACTGGACCATTGGATATACGCCGAATCTGGTCGTAGGAGTCTGGGCTGGCAATACTAATGCAGAGCCCATGAATCAGGGCGTAGTTGGTATCACTGGTGCCGCCCCCATCTGGCATAGCGTCATGGAGTTTGCTGCCAATGGATGGTGTAATACGGATACTGACCAGATCCCGTGCCCGCAGAATGTGAATCGAGCGGGCTGGAATCTAGGATCGGCGACCCAATTTGCCCAGCCAGATGGACTGGTCTGTGCCCCATCATCGGGCTATAACGGCCTTCAGGGCTCAGCAGGAACATGTGATTGGATGCTGGCGGGCCAGCAGCCACAGCAGGCTGGAACGCCACCAGCCAGGAACTAAGGCGTAAAGAGATCCAGAGCGACCATACTGAAGAAGGAGCGAGCCAGACTGAAACAGCCTGGCCCTCCTTCTTTTACTTTTGGGGCAAAGATCTAATGGCGCTCACAAATCGCTTCCAAGCGAGCGGAAGGACTTGACAATCCCCTGTTGAGAGTGCTATGCTTTGTTTGCAGTCTCCGGGTGAGACTGCTAGCAATCATTGTTGACAGATGTTGTATCATCCTAGCAGGTTAACCAGAGCCCGTCCAGGAGATACACAGGACCAGCGAGGAAAGCCAGGACATGACAGCTTTAAGCCCACGCAAACAGCAGATACTGCGTGCGCTGGTGGAGGAATATATCCACAACGCGACCCCAGTTGCCTCTGAGACGCTTGTGCGTAAATATGCATTACCGTTCAGCTCAGCTACAGTGCGTAACGAACTGGCCGGACTGGAGGAAGCCAACCTGATCCATCAGCCCCACACATCTGCCGGTCGTGTTCCTACGGACCTTGGGTACCGGTTTTTTGTTGAGCATCTTATGCAGGAATCGGCGTTAGCGCTTGATGAGCAGCGGCTGATCCGTCATATGTTCTATCAGGTTCAGGATCAACTGGACCAGTGGGTACGGCTGACGGCCTCAGTGATGGCAAGGCTTCTGAATAGTGCGGCGTTGATGACCCCTCCGCGTTCAAGCGAGGGAAGGTTTAAGCATGTCGAAGTTCTTGCCGTCACCGATCTTTCGGCCCATATGGTCGTTGTATTGATGGATGGCACGATTCAACAACAAAGACTGCTGTTAGACAATCCAACACAGCAAGAAGAGCTTAGTGCAGTTACCGCGCGGCTCAACCCCCTGTTTCAGGGAAAAAGTGCGCTAGAAATGAACGATGTCCTGATCTCGTATGATCCTGGTCCAGTCGAGAGGATTGTGGCCAACTCCCTGATTCGCTTACTGGAACAACATGCAGAGATGTCTGGAGACAGCTTTTACAGTGAGGATGTCTTTAATTTCTTAGACAAGACGGGTTATCAATCTTCGTTCCGTCCCATTGATGAGGATGAGCGAGGCGAGCGTATCCGAAAGGTCATTGAAGAGTTAGAGCATAAACGGGTGGTAAGGGTCATGGACGATCTGGAGCAGAAACGCATCTTACCAGCCCTGGCCACACAGCTCGCAGCAACCGATGGTGTGCAGGTCATCATTGGTGGTGAGAACCAGTGGGATGAAATGAAAGATGTCAGTCTGGTTCTAGCGCGTTATGGACAACAAGGCAAAGTGGGTGGCATGCTGGGAGTAGTTGGCCCAACGCGGATGCAATATGGCCGAGCTGTGGCTGTCGTCCGTTATATGGCGCAAGTCATGAACGAACTTCTTGCAGATGTGTATGGATATGAATAATTCCCTGGAGGGAGACCTCCATTGAGCAGATCCCGGCAAGTCAAAGACAAGCCAGCGATAAGTCAGAATAACTGAGTAGTACACATAGATAGGGTAGTAGAAACAGGCACTACTACTCTCAAAAAAAGCGGGTAGTAGAGCTATAAAGTGAGTAGTAATACGGTAAATCAGGCGCTACTACTCTCAAAAAAAGCGAGTAGTAGTGCTATAAAGTGAGTAGTAACACTATAAATCAGGCGCTACTACTCTCAAAAAAAGCGAGTAGTAGAGCTATAAAGTGAGTAGTAACACTATAAATCAGGCGCTACTGCTCTCAAAAAAAGCGAGTAGTAGTGCTATAAAGTGAGTAGTAACACTATAAATATAGTAGGAGGCAACTGTGCCAAAAGTTATCGGTATTGATCTAGGAACTACAAACTCATGTGTTGCTGTGATGGAAGGTGGAGAACCTGTCGTTATTCCAAATGCTGAAGGTGCGCGTACAACACCATCCATTGTGGCAATCAACAAAAATGGTGAGCGTCTGGTTGGTGAGGTTGCCAAGCGTCAGGCCATTACAAATCCAGAGAACACAGTCTATTCGATCAAGCGCTTCATGGGTCGTAAATTTGATGATCCTGAAGTTGACCGCGACAAGCGCCTGGTGCCCTACAAAGTGGTTCGCTCGAATATTGGCGACGCCTGGGTTGAGGTGCAGGGTAAGACCTATAGCCCACCAGAAGTATCAGCAATGATTTTGCAGAAGTTGAAGGCTGATGCAGAGGCCTATCTGGGTGAGCGTGTGACCCAGGCTGTGATCACCGTACCAGCGTACTTCAATGATGCTCAGCGTCAGGCGACCCGCGATGCTGGTCGGATTGCTGGTCTGGAAGTACTGCGTATCATCAACGAGCCAACTGCGGCTTCGCTGGCGTATGGTCTGGATCGTAAAAAGGACGAGCGTATTGCCGTGTATGACCTTGGTGGTGGTACCTTCGATATCTCGATCCTGGAACTGGGCGATGGCGTTTTTGAGGTAAAGAGCACCAATGGTGATACCCATCTGGGTGGAGATGACTTTGACCAGCGCATCATCACATGGCTGGCCGACGAGTTCAAGAAGGAGCAGGGCATTGATCTGCGCCAGGACCGCATGGCGGTTCAGCGTCTGAAAGAGGCTGCTGAGAAAGCGAAAAAAGAGCTCTCGAGCTCGATGCAGACTGAGATTAATCTCCCCTTCATCACGGCTGATGCCAGTGGTCCAAAGCACCTGGCGATGAATCTGACCCGCTCGAAGTTGGAGCAGCTAGTTGAGGATCTGGTCGAGAAGTCGCGCATTCCTGTGACCAAAGCTCTCTCAGATGCTGGCGTACGCCCTGGTGATATCCAGGAAGTAGTGATGGTTGGTGGACAGACCCGCATGCCTGCTGTGCAGACGCTTGTTCGCCGTATCTTCGATCGCGAGCCAAACCGTGGTGTGAACCCTGACGAAGTGGTCGCTATCGGTGCTGCGATTCAGGCTGGTGTCTTAACGGGCGATGTGAAAGATGTTCTGCTGCTGGACGTGACTCCATTGTCCCTTGGTATTGAGACCATGGGTGGTATCTTTACCCGCTTGATTGAGCGCAACACGACGATCCCAACCCAGAAGAGCCAGGTCTTCTCTACTGCCAGCGATAATCAGCCAAGCGTAGAGATTAATGTCCTGCAGGGTGAGCGCGAGTTTGCTAAGGACAACCGTTCGCTGGGTAGCTTTATTCTGGATGGTATTCCACCTGCCCCACGCGGTATTCCGCAGATCGAAGTTACCTTCGATATCGATGCCAATGGTCTGGTGAACGTCTCGGCCCGTGACAAGGGGACTGGTCGTGAGCAGAAGATCTCCATCGTGCCTGCCAGCGGTCTGTCGAAAGATCAGATCGACAAGATGGTACATGATGCAGAGGCCCATGCTTCCGACGACAAGCGCCGTAAAGAAGAGGTCGAGGAGCGCAATCTGGCTGATAGCGCCGCCTATCGTTCAGAGAAGAGTCTGGCCGAGATTGGTGATAAGATCTCGCCTGAGCAGAAGAGCGAGCTTGAAAGCAAGATTGCTGATGTACGCACTGCTCTGTCGACGGACGATGTGCCACGCATCAAATCGGCTCGCGAGGCTCTGGAGCAGTCCTTCTACAAGATCAGCGAAGCTATGTATCGCCAGAATCCTGGTGCTGCTGGCGCTGACTTTGGTGGACAGCCAGAAGGCGGCCAGCAGGCTCCAACTGGTGATGATCCCATTGAGGGCGAGTATAAAGAGATGTAGTTGCTGAGAGAGGCTTTCCAATGGCAGCGCGCTGCTCGGGAGGCCTCTCCCAGATACGGGTGCCAGAAACAAACGATCCTGGCATCCGTTTTGTTAACGCTTTCTGCCAGGCCCCCGAGTGGGCTATGCATATTGCGTATCTCAAGTATTTTGATGTAATCTTAACTCATAATGGCGTAAAATGCTTTATCCCCCGGTTGGAATTGCTTAATGTTGGAAAATGCTTACATTGGGTCTGAGGGGGGCGTGGCAAAGATCACGCATACACTGTTTTTTGTCCAGTAGCGCGGATTAGTTCGCGCCCTGTTTCTGATGGTAAAGGACCAGCGAATGGCCGCAAACAAAAGAGATTATTATGAAGTGCTGGGTGTCTCCCGCAATGCTACCGATGATGAAGTAAAAAAGACCTTCCGTCAGCTTGCGAAAAAATTTCATCCAGATACAAATAAAGAGCAGGGAGCGGAAGCCCGCTTTATCGAAATTAATGAAGCGTATGAGGTCTTAAGCGATCCGCAGAAGCGCGCGGCTTATGACCGTTATGGGCATGCCGGGGTTGGGGCTGGTGCCGGAGGTGGTGCTGGCTTTGGGACCGACTTTGGAAATTTTAGCAGTATCAATGACCTCTTTGAGACCTTTTTTGCAGGCTCGTCTGGAACTCAGCGTCGCTCTGGTCCTCAGCGAGGTGCCGATCTGCGTTATGAGCTGACGATTACCTTTGAGGAAGCCGTTTTTGGGTGCCAGAAAGAGATTGAGCTGCCACGCTGGGAGACCTGTGCAAACTGTCGAGGTAATGGTGCACAGCCCGGTACTTCTACTGCTCGCTGTACCTCCTGTCAGGGAACAGGCGAGATTCGCAAGGTGCAGCAGTCCATCTTTGGTCAGTTTGTCAATGTGACGATGTGTGAGCGCTGTCGCGGCGAAGGCCGTGTCATTACCACGCCTTGCGAAAAGTGTCGTGGTCAGGGTCGGGTACGTAACAACCGTCGCGTGGTGGTGAATATTCCAGCTGGCGTTGACGATGGAATTAACGTACGTGTGACCGGTGAGGGCGAGGTGAGCGCCCGTGGTGGCACTCCAGGTAACCTCTATGTTGTTCTGACTGTGAAGCCTCATCAGTACTTTAAACGTCAGGGCAATGATATCCTCTATGAACTGCCCATTAGCTTTACACAAGCAGCTTTAGGTGATGAGGTAGAAGTTCCAACGGTAGATGGCAAGTCTACGATGTTGAAGATTCCTGCTGGTACTCAGAGCAGCCGTTCATTCCGCCTCAAAGGCATGGGTGTGCCTGTCGTCCATAGTAGCGCTCGTGGCGATCAGCACGTTGTGGTTAAAGTGGTGACCCCCACCAGCCTGTCTGCTGAGCAGAAGCGCTTACTGGAAGAGTTTGCCCGTCTCGAGAATGAACAGAATGAGCACAATGGCAAAAACCCGTTCCGCGATTCTTTTGAGAAGATCAAGGATGTCTTTCAATAAGTCTGGTACCACGATAGCCTCTCAATAGATGATAGAGGCTTACAGCATAAAAAATGACCCTCTTTAGCGAGAGGGTCGTTTTTTGTGCTCTTTTTAAGACTACTCAAAAAAAGATCTCTTCCAACGTTACTTATAGTGACGAATTGTGTTCTGTGATCTCAGTGTAGATGGTGCTTATTCACGGTGTGAAGAGGTGTATTGATAGTTGACGAGATCCACATTCACATGACCTGAGATGCACCCGATACAAGAAGAAAGATGATCAATTGAAGCTTTTCCCTTTTACTGGTGGTCTTTGCGATCAAAGATGGAAAGATTATGACTAGAGAACAGCCCTGGTCTGGATACGATATATTTCAGTGGTCCTTGAAGGGCAAGCCTTCACTCCGTTCATTGTTTGCAGCCCTTTTATGGACATTGGCAATCTTGCTGGTGGCTGCAAGTTTGCTAATCCTGCTCTGGCCCACATCCTTGAGCGGAGATCATCAGCCAGAAATTGTGGGGAATGCTTTTTTTATCAGTAGTGGCTTGTTGGATACAGGTAGTGATCAGGGAATTATGGATCAGCTACAGATACGTTTGCAACAGATTCCCCCACCTGCTACGGGCCATCGTTATTATGCCTGGCTGCTGGATGATAAAGGTAGTAATGCTCTTCTATTAGATGCTTTACAGACGAGCGATGGGCGGGCCAGTCTGACGTATAAAGGGAATGCTCAGCATCAGGATCTCCTGGCAATCTATAGTAAACTGGTGATTACTGAAGATGTGGTCTCGCCAGTTCCAACTCATCTGTCCACTGACAAAACCGTCTGGCGTTATGCCAGTGAGCTCTCAGCCGTTCCTAACCCGGCAGATACCATCAATCACTATAGCCTGCTGGCTCATCTGCGGCATCTACTGGCGCAAGATCCCAAGCTGCAGAATTTGGGATTGACTGGTGGTCTGGATATCTGGTTATACCGTAATACACTGAAGATCTTAGAGTGGTCTGGCAGTGCTCGTGATGCCTATCAGGGGCATGATGTCGGGCTGATGCAACGGCAATTAGCCCGTATTCAGGCGTATCTGATGGGGCAGAAATTTCTGCCCGAGGAAAACCTTTCCGCGACACTTAGTTCATTACTGGCTAATGCGCCCGGATCGCGCGTTGGTATCCTGTCTGTCCAGCCGAATGCCTCGCCTCCCGCCTACCTTGATCATATCTTAAATCATTTATTGGAGCTCACCAGTTCTCCTAGCGCCACTGATCAGCAAAGACAACTGGCAAAAGAGATCCAGACAGCTGTCAAGACAGCACGAGAGCATTTTCTGGCAGTGTACGAGAAGATTCATACTATTTTGCATCTTGCACCAGAGCAGCTGGCCGATGCAGGAACCAGTGCACTCCTCAATACCATTTTTACAGAGGCCAATGCTGCATTGGTGGGGAATATAGATCCTACTACAAATCAAGCGACTGGTGGTGTCGCGCAGATTCACTATCTCGTGCAGAGTCTGGCTACAATGTCTGTACAGGCTTGCAGAGGGACTGGGAGCTGTCTCTAAGATCTTGCTGAAATAGTAATCAGTGCTATTGTTCTGCTTGTATCAGTTCATTGTCGTTAATCCCGGTGTGAAAAGAGGGGAAATGCATGAGCGTATTGCCGCCATATCTGGATAAATATCAGCTACTGGAGCGGTTGGGACGTGGGGGAGCTGCCGAGGTCTGGAAGGCACTGGATACGCAGCTAGAGCGTTTTGTGGCGATCAAAATTCTGCATCCAGATCTCCAGGAAGACGAACATTTTATTGAGCGTTTTCAGCGAGAGGCGCGTCTGGTGGCGGCTTTACGGCACCCCAATATTGTTTCGGTTCATGAGTTTCGCATCACCCGGTCTGGAGAAGACACGTTATCTCCACGTACATTTGCCTATATGGTGATGGATTATATTGAAGGGCAATCATTGGGGACATATATGCAAGCTTCAATTGCCAGTGGGCAGCTCCCAACTCCAATTGAGCTTGTAAATCTATTTACCTCGTTAGGCCTTGCAATTGATTATGCACATAGTCATGGCGTTATTCATCGGGATATCAAACCTGCCAATATTATGCTGGACAGTCATTATACTGAACGGAATCTGATGGGTGAGCCAATCTTAACCGATTTTGGGATCGCCCGGATGATGAATTCTACGACGAGTACACAGACGAACTCTCAGATCGGGACTCCTTTTTATCTGGCTCCCGAACAATTGCAGGGATATCCAGGCAATGAGCAAAGTGATCTCTATGCACTGGGAGTTATCCTGTATGAGATGGTCACGGGCTCACTTCCTTTTCGTGGTGAGACTCCACTTGAGATGGGCCTTCAGCAGTTTCATGCTGATCCGGTTTCGCCCATTACCCATAATGCGCAGATATCTCCAGCTCTGTCTGTAGTGATTCTGAAAAGTCTGTCCCGCGATCCTGGAGCTCGTTTTTCGAGCGCAGCAGCACTGACCAGCGCGATTGCGGAAGCTCTTCAGTTGCCAGCTCCTGACGTTCTGGGGCCAGTTCCTTATCCCCTGAACAATGATGAGAGGCCAACGCTCAATGCTGCACGCTCTCAGCTAGAAGCGGAAACTGTGCTGGTCTCACCTCCAGATCTTGTTAGGGTGAAGACAGAAAAAGTTGTCATGCCCGATACAATGGTCGCACATGTTTCTAAGACTCCAGCCTCGCGAATTCCCACGCAACTTATGCAGCCACAACCGCCATCATCGCCTGTAGTTCGCTCTCGCCCCGCCAGGGTCTGGCCGGTTCTGATTTCTATTGTACTGGTGCTCCTGCTGGGAGGAGGAGGAATCGGGCTGTTTGTATTTCACCCGGCCTCTTCGCTACCATTTAGTGGCAGGGTTTTTTATCTGAGTAGTGGGCAGATTAGTATGGATAGTGCTCAGGGTATTGCAGATGAGCTACAGATTGAGTTACAGAATGTTCCCTCTCCTCATGCTGGAAAGCGTTATTATGTCTGGCTCCTTGGTGACGCTCATTCTTTGGGAACCGGCGATCTTGTAGGTGCGAATTTCTTCCATCTTCCACTTCTGCTGCCTGATACTCTGACGATTACAAATGGGCAGGCTCATCTCCTCTATCAGGGGGACGGAGCGCACCATAACCTTTTAGCGCAGGTGAGCCGTTTGCTGATTACCGAAGAAGATGCTGGCAAGACGCCTGAGGTACCTACGAATGATCGAAGTCGTTGGCGCTATTTTGCCGCTCTCCCTCAGACCAATTTCTCGGTGGCAGGTAGCTCAACGAATATTCTGCTACATCTGCGCCATCTGCTCTATAGTGAAGCTAATATCAATGAGCTGGGTTTGCAGGGAGGGCTGAATATCTGGCTCTTTCGCAATACCGAAAAAATCTTAGAGTGGTCGGTAAGTGCTCGTGACGACTGGAAAAATGATCAACCAGCCTTAACGGATCTCATGAAAAATCAATTTATCCGTATCCTGGATTATGTGGATGGGAGCGCGAATGTGTATCTGGATCTACCGGATGGGACGCCGCTGTTGACTGATCCGACGTCTACGCGTATTCCATTGTTGACGATTAACCCGAATCATCAATCACCTTCAGGTTATGTTAACCATGTGCTCGCGCATCTCAATCAGATTCTGAAATCGCCCGATGTTACCTCTGATATGGTGAAGCAGGCTAGGCTCAGTCAGCAAGCCTTGACGGCCTCTGAGAGCTGGCTAACCGACGTGCGGGCAGATGTGAATCAATTGTTCCGGATGGCCGTTGAGCCAGCCAGATTTGAGCCCACTACAGCTAGATTGCTCCTTGATGATCTGGTTACGAAAGCAACCTATGCTTATATTGGAAAACTTGACCCGGCCACAAATCAGGTGCAGCCAGGCGTAATGCAGGCCTTTTATGCTATCCAGCAACTGGCCACTCTGGAGATAAGTACAAGCATGCCAGCCAGTCTCTAAGTGTGCAAGGAGGAGAGCTCATGACTCAACAGCCACAATACCTGGGAAAATATCTTTTGCTTGAACATCTGGATCAAGGTGGAATGGGCTCCGTCTGGCGAGCTCGAGATCCAGAGTTGCAGCGTGAAGTTGCGATTAAGCTCCTGCATCCTGAATATCAGAACGATCGGGATTTTGGGGTTCGTTTTCGACGAGAAGCTCAGCTCATTGCTGCATTGCGCCATCCGAACATTGTGCAGATTCATGATTTTCAGGTCTCTTATCCACCTGAATCGCCGAGCCCAACCGCGTATATGGTGATGGATTATGTTGAGGGTCAGACGCTTGCGAAGTATATTCGTCAGACCTCGCGGAAAGGTCTCTTTCCAGAGCCTGCTGATCTTATCTATATCTTCACTAAAGTGGCTCTTGCTCTGGATTATGCGCACAAATATTATGTTATTCACAGAGATATTAAGCCAGCCAATATTCTGCTTGATCAGCGTCGAAGTACTGGTCGCCCAATGGGAGAACCGATCCTTACCGATTTTGGGATTGCTCGTCAACAAGGAATCAGTGCAGGGACAGCCGCTGGTGGCATTACCGGAACGCCACTGTATATATCGCCAGAGCAGGCGATGGGGAGATATGACGACAAGCGCAGTGATCTCTATTCGCTGGGTATTATTCTCTATGAGATGACGACAGGCGTTGTTCCTTTTCGTGGTGAGAGCGCGATTGCGATTGTCGTTCAACATGTGCAGAATATGCCTTTACCACCTGCACTCATTAATCCTAATATTCCAGCGGCGCTTTCCGCTGTCATACTTAAAAGTATCGCGAAAGAGCCCGATGCGCGGTTTAATAGCGCTGCTGAACTGGTGCTGGCAGCCGCAGAAGCATTACAGGTTCCAGCACCAGAAGGTTTGCGGCGCCCCTCACTTCCCGCTACCTGGTCACCTATACTGCCAGATGAAACCCAGCTACAGGTTTCTCCACTCCTTATGACGCAGAAAAGTGGACAGATTGAAGTCCTTGCCCCTCCTTCAAAAAAACAGGATGAGATCAAAACTAAAAAACAGGATGAGAGGGAGACACCAACGATCATTGAGCGCACGCCACATACGTTCAAGCCGCACGAAATATTTCCACCCACTATTTCACCAACTAAAAGAATGCCGCTCGTTCCTTCTATGCTATCCATATCAGGATCTGGCCTTGCGAGGAGAGGACTGGTTCTCCTGCTGACCCTGTTTGTATTTCTCATAGGCGGCGGAATTGGCCTGATTGGCTATCAATATGTGACACGTTCGGCCACAAAGACCGGGCCCGTTGGGCAGCTTACAGTCACCGATCTCGTAGGGCAGAGTAATCAGGCAGCAATACAGATAGACATTCCACAATTGCCCGCGCTTCCAGCAGGCATGCACTATTACGCCTGGGTAGAATCAGTGAGTATTGAAGACGAGCCGCCTCACTGGCTTTTACCAGGGAAGCAAGGAGCCTATCATACAGGGAAGCTTACATCCCCCCAACTTTCGATGTTAGTGATGATGCAGAGCCTTTTTTTGATTACGAAAGAGCAAGATGGGCAGTTACCACCAGTGATTCCCGATCTTGATCTGAGTGCTCGCCTGTATTACGCATCGATTACTGTAAACGGACCACATACGTATCAGATTCTACGCTGCCCTACGAGTGTTCCTGCTGGCACCCATAATGTTTGCCAGGGGTAGCAGGTTGAAAAGGCCGTCAAAAAGTCTTGCTCCAGTGTTATTAGCGGCGGCGTTTAGCGATCTCCTCTTCCGTCGTTTTGCTGGTGATCAGTTCATAGAGCTGGGCCTGCCCGACTTTGGGGCGCAGGATACGGCCCAGGCGTTGAATATACTCACGTTTAGTGCTATTGCCGCTGACAATAATGGCGACGCGGCAATCGGGCACGTCAACGCCTTCATTGAGGACGCGTCCGGTGACCAGTTTTGTATAGGTTCCGCTACGGAAACGATCGAGAATGGTACGTCGTTCTTCTGCAGGCGTTTTATAGGTGATGCTGGGCAGGCAGAAGCGGCGGCTGATCTCGTCAACAACCTGATTGTATTCGGAGAACAGGATTACCTGATCGTTAGCATGCAATTGAAGTAAGCGTTCGATCTCATGGTATTTGGCGGGTGCATTCATGGCAATATTGCGTGCCTCGCGCCAGGCCAGCATAGCTGCGCGTGCCTCGGGATTGCGTGCAGTGAGATAGATCAGTTTCTGCTGAAAATCTTCCGGGCTGCGAATTACAATGTTGTTGCGCTGTAAGAACGAACGATAGATACGGCGCTGCTCGGCGTAGCGTTTTTCATCAGCGGGTGAGAGTGCAATATCAACCTGATGCTCCTGGTAATCCGCTAGAAAATTTCCAGCCATGAGTTCAGCGGGCGAACGTCGGTAGAGCTCTGGACCAATCAATTCATCCAGGGCAAGATGAGCCATATCTCCGCGCTCTGGCGTAGCGCTTAAGCCAAGCCGATAGGGAGTAAACGAGCTTTCAGCGATGAGTCTGTAGGTTGGAGCCGGGAGATGGTGGCACTCATCAAAGATCAGCAGGCCAAAGCGTGCCAGCTCGCGTGGATAGAGAGCAGCCGAATCATACGTAATGATTGTAATTGGTTTGAGCTCTTTTTCGCCCCCGCCGAAAGTCCCGATCTCATCAATTGGTAGCGAAAGGGCTGAGGCCAGAGCCGTCTGCCATTGTTGAAGAAGGTCGATGGTTGGAACGACGGCCAGGGTCCAGAGCTGCGTCTCTGCAATCGCCATGGCAGCCACAAAGGTCTTTCCTGCGCCTGTTGGCAGGACCACAACTCCAGCCTGTTTGTGTTTTAGCCAGGCTGCGATGGCTTCTGCCTGATAAGGACGTGGCTGCATTGTCAGCTGAGGACGGACTGGTAAGGTTGGGAGCTCCTCAAAGGTGACTGTAAAAGGGACCTGTTGCTGGCGTAACGCCTGCTTGAGCGATGTAAAGTGTACTGGTTTACTGCGCAGAAAGGGATTGTTCGAGCGGTGATCATATTTCAGTTGATCTTGCATAGGTCCGGGCAGATACTGACCAAAGAGCATTTGCATAAGCTCTCGCTGTGAGAGATGCTGCCACTCTGAGGGTGGCGTAATAATGAGATCGCGACCGCGCAGGTTGATAGTAGTGATAGTGTTTGTCATATATTTATTACTCGTGGGGGGTGGCTAAGAGCGAAAGTTGATTGGGGCGAATCACTTGCTCATTCTGTTGAGATTGGATTTGCAGACTTTCTGTAAGAACAGGCGAGAGCAACGTAGCCAGATCATCTGTAGGCCAGGCGAGCGGAATGCCGCCTTTGTTGATCAGGATGGCATTGCCCGACTCAGCCAATTCTCGGACATAGAGTGGTCGTTTCAGGCGTAGCGCCGTATTTGCACCATCCCAGGTACCTCCTTTCGTCTCAGCCTCTGCCACAATCATCGTTTGCGCGAGGGCAGAGACAAGATAGTTGCGTTCCATAGCCCGGC
Source organism: Tengunoibacter tsumagoiensis (assembly GCF_003967535.1). Taxonomy (GTDB): domain Bacteria; phylum Chloroflexota; class Ktedonobacteria; order Ktedonobacterales; family Ktedonobacteraceae; genus Tengunoibacter; species Tengunoibacter tsumagoiensis. The sequence continues at coordinate 1,552,291 of NZ_BIFR01000001.1, forward strand.
TGACCACCCAGGGGGCAGCGGGCGCAAACTGACTGATGACCAGGATCTCGCCAGCCTTAATCCCTTCTTGCAGATGTTGCACCTGAGCTTTGCTCAGCTTGCATAGACCATGAGGCAGAATAAGAGTCGTTCTACCATGGACCTGTGATGCCCCATCAAAGGCGGCTCGATCCACTCCGCGAGCATAGCCGCTGATGACATTGACACCATGCGTTGAGAGATATTGAGAGACCAGGTGGGTAAAGGTAATGCTCTCTTCACATGCATTGCGCGAGCCGATAATAGCAATCGTTTGCTGCTGTAGAATGGAGAGATCGCCTAGATAGAAGAGCATAGGTGGAGTATGGCTGCGTGTCAGCGACGTTTTTAGTTGTTTGGGGTAGTCCTCATCCAGCACTGTGAGCTGCTGAATGCCCTGTTGTTGTAATTGTGCGAGCAACTGACTTTGCGTCCTCGATCTGGCGCGGGCCTCCTCCAGACGATGAATAATAACTGGAGAGAGTTGGCATGTCTCCTCCCATTCGGCTGCGCTGGCAGCCCAAAAAGAGCAAACTGTTCGCCCAAGCTGTTTGCACCAGATGACCAGGATATCGTTGACCGCTCTTGTCGTAAGCCCGCTTTCAAAAGTTAGAAGCAGCCAGGCAGCTTGTTCTTGTGGATCTGTCTGCATAAATGCTCTCTCCTTAATGATCGTCTGAATGCATTGTACGTGTAATTGTAAAGGGGTAGATTGCCATTGCCCCGGCCTGGATCAGACAGCGGCTCACCTCACGCAGCATCTGGCCGGAATCATAGATATCATCAATCAGCAAAAGAGTCTTATCACGAACCAGGTGAGAGTGGAGCAGTTTAATTGAGCCCTTCACATTCTCGGCTTTCTGTAGAGCGTTGCGAAGTGTCTTCTGTTGCTGCGTCGTACGAGCCTTCTCCAGCACTGCTAAAAATGGGAGCTGAAGCTGTTCAGCCACCTGACGAGCGAAATCTTCAACCAGCAGCCCGCTGACAGTGGATGGAACACTTGTAATCCCCTGGATCTTCTCCAGCCGATAGCGCGTACTGAGCACCTCGACCGAGCGTTTAACCAGCGAAAGTGCAAAAGGGCCAGCCCCCTCATATTTGCTAGCTCGTACCAGCCTGCCAATGGAGCTCGTGCCATGAAAGGAGAGCGCCCAGCCAGCCTCATGCAGCACAACTTGCTTCTCACTGCGGCGCTCGATTCGAGGCAGGTTCTCCTCTTCCAGGAAGAGCGTCACCATCTTTTGCATTCTTTCAGAGGGTTTGATAGCCGGAAACTGATCAGGTTGGCAGCGTCCGCAGATGCCGCACTGGTACTCCCGTTGCTCACCCAGATAATAGGTGAGATACTGCATATAGCACCCGGTAGATTGAGCGTAATTGCGCATATGATGTAAAGAGCGTAGTTTTACCCTTTGAAAATCATCGTAGGGAGAGGGATCGAATTGTTTCATGCCCGGGAGGGCACGATAGTTTCTTGTGTGCATCTGCCGGGTAATGATGTGCTGGTCCTCCAGATCGCTGAGGATAATGCGGACAGACTGTTTGGAGAGGCCAGTCTGGTGCCTGATCTCTTCCTGATTCAGGCCGCGTGGATGAGAGAGCAGGAGCGTAAACACCATTTTATAACAGTTCCCGGCTGGGCGAGCATCGCGGATAAAATGCTCTTGAATCGAAAGATCGCTGGAATCATAGAGAAGGATACACCAGGCGAGCTGCTCATCGCGACCAGCGCGGCCCATCTCCTGGTAATAGTGAATAGGAGAGGCCGGGATCTGATAGTGGATAATAAAGCGGAGATCGTTTTTATCAATCCCCATGCCCAGGGCATTGGTAGAGCAGACCACTTTATACTGGTTCGACATCAGTTTTTGTTCAACATCCTGCCGTATATCGCTATCCCTTCCGGCATGGTAATATTCCGCCTGCATTCCCTGTAACTGAAGAAAAGAGGCCACCATCTCTGCATCTTTTTGTGTGGCTGTATAGATTAAGCCAGTGCCAGGATTATGGCGAAGCGTCTCACCTAAATAGCAGAGCTTCTCATAATCTCCCTTGAGTGGAATAACAGCCAGCGCCAGATTCTGACGCTGCATCGTGCCGCGAACGACCTGAACCTTTCCTCCCATCTGTTGGAGGATATCGCGTTCAACTTGCAGATTAGCACTGGCCGTCAGGGCCAGGACAGGAGTCTGTACGGGGACCACTTTAAAGAGCTGCGCAATGCGCCGATAGTCTGGTCGGAAGTCATGGCCCCAGGTTGAGATACAATGGGCCTCGTCGATGACCAGCAGGCTAATGCGCAGATGAGGGAGGTACTGTTGCCAGAGCCGATTGCTGAGACGCTCAGGCGTAATATAAAGCAACTTAAATTCTCCCTGACAGGAGCGCTCAAAAATCTCCTGATTGGCCTCTTCTGTAAAATCAGAGCAGATCATTGCGGCAGGGATCTGGTAACGCTCAACGCAAGCTCGCCATTGATCACGCATCAACGCCTTAAGTGGAGAGAAGACCAGCGTAAGATGAGGAAAATACAGGCTGGCTATCTGGTAACAGAGGGATTTGCCCCAGCCAGTCCGTTGAATCGCCAGGACGCGCCGACCATGGACGATCTGCTCAATAATCATTCTTTGGGTTGGATGAAAGCCAGTTTGAATATGGAAGCGCTCTACAAGCAATTGTTCAACCGTGTAACTCTGCCATGTAATGAGTGTGGACATCCTGCAAACCCTCCCAGCCCATACCATGTGAATTGTCGAATCAGAGCCTAAAATCGATTGTTGCTTATGTTGTAGTAAGAGCTTAATTGAGATTTTGATATTTGTCAATCTTTACGGGATGGTAAGCGGTAATTTAGTTAAAAATGAGTAGTATGGTGTATATATTGGGCCACACGCCTTCCAGGTAAGAGAAGAAGCCTGTAGAGAAGAAGGTGGTTCGGGGGTGCTCATTGATTGAGCATTATTGGGCATTATATTATAGATAGCTGGATAGCTAGAGAGCATGAGCATGGGAACGCAACTGACGTTCCCATGCTCATGACGCGTTGACTTACTGATGTTCTTCTGAGAGTCTCTCCTGATGAGAGAAGAGGCGTTGTTGGAGCTCTTGAGCGACACTATAGGGGTCGCGGGTATGGGTGGCGATCTCGTTACTGAGCTGTTGCCATTCGGTTTCACTCACAGCATGTTGAAGGGTCGAGAGGATCGCCTGGAGGATAAGGGTCTGGATCTCGCTGCGTACCTGACGTTGAGTGCGTTGTTGAAGTGTCTCGCTCTGAACAAGATAGTGGTAGTGTTGCTCAATCGCATCCACCAGAGCAGAGATGCCCTGCTCTTTAAGCGAAGAGGTCTTGAGGATCGGGATGCGCCAGGCGGCCTTGCGTTGTTGGGAATTCAGGCTGAGAAGCATAGAAAGCTCGGCTGCCGTCTGGTCTGCCCCGGCTTTATCGGCCTTGCTGACAACAAAGAGGTCAGCGATCTCTAGAATTCCAGCCTTGATTGCCTGAATCTCATCGCCCATACCTGGAGCCAGAACGACCAGGACACTCTGGGCGGTACGCATGATCTCCACTTCGGCCTGACCGGTCCCCACCGTCTCAATGATGATGGGATTATAGCCAGCCGCATCCATAGCGCGGACGACATCACGCGTGGAACTCGCCAGTCCACCGAGATGACCGCGACTGGCCATGCTGCGGATAAAAATCTGTGGATCGCCTGCCAGCTCCATCATGCGGATACGATCACCCAGGATAGCACCTCCAGTAAAGGGGCTACTGGGATCAACGGCCACAACGCCAACTTTATGCTCACGCTGGCGAAACTCACGGACAATTCTGGTTACAAGCGTACTTTTGCCTGCCCCTGGTGCCCCGGTGACCCCAATGATATGAGCCTGTCCTGAATGGGCATGGAGCGCTGATAGATAGTGTTTGGCCTGCGGCGACTCACTCTCGATCAATGTAACCATGCGAGCCAGTGCCCGCCGATCTCCCTGGAGAAGGCGTTCAACAATGTTTTGCACGCACGAACCAGACTTTCTAGTAGTATCTCTACCTGTGATAAACAGTTACTTATTGTTCACGATACTTCAGAGGCCAGACGCTGGGGATAGACATGCTCGCGTACAAAGCGGATGATCTCTTCTGTAGAGGTGCCAGGTCCAAAGCAGCCTTTGATGCCAAGAGCTTGAATGGCAGGAATGTCCTCATCAGGGAGGATGCCGCCAGCGGCAACAAGGATATCATCAACTGCATTCTGTTGCAGCAGCTCCATAACTTTTGGGAAGAGGGCCATGTGAGCACCAGAGAGAATACTGAGGAGAATAGCATCGACATCTTCCTGGATAGCCGCCTCAACAATCATCTCAGGAGTCTGGCGGATGCCAGTATAGATCACTTCCATTCCAGCGTCACGGAGGGCGCGGGCAATGACCTTGGCACCGCGATCGTGGCCATCAAGGCCAGGTTTGGCTACCAGGACGCGGATTGGACGTTGTGTTAATAGATTGGTAGGTAGATCAGCCATAAAGTGGAGCTCCCTTGTCCAGATCTGCTTGCGACGACGTTAGTGACAGATATCTGCTGGTCAGGGCCAGTTCATACATGTGGGCGATGGCCCGTTCTTGTTCTTCATAGATCATCCTGTCTGATAGTTGTAATTCTACATCGGTAGAGGTCTGACTGCAAGTAGAGAGCAATGTTCTGGCGCGTTGAATAATGGCCTTTTTTTCAGGAGAGGAGACGGCCAGAGGGATAGGGAGGTGAGCCAGCACATATTGTTCAATCTGAGGTTGGACCCATTTATAGGCAGTATGAAGATAGTAGATGTAGTCCTGTAAGAGTCTTGAGTTAAGAAGAGCAAGCAGAAAAAAGAGCTCGTCTTCCTCTTGCCCTGCCATCAGGAGATGGTCAGAGACCAGGCTCTGGTGAAGTTGCAGCAGATAGAGAGTCTGAAGGATCACATGTCCCTGGAGATCAAGAGTGGCTTGTAGACGGCTCATGCTTTTCACAACGAGCAGCTTGGGAGCAAGATAGCGGTCAAGCTGTTTATTGATGTGATGATGTGAGATCCACCGCGCTGCTCTGGGGAGAGCATAGGGGTGAATGTCGATCCCGCCGCGCAGGACGGGAGAGCACTTCTCATTGATGGCTGGAGGGATCGAGCTCAGAAGAGCGCTATCTTTGCCAATCTCCTCACCCCGCCGGATTATTACCAGGTGCTTGAGATACGTGATCGAAGATGTCGGTGTGATGGGCCGCGTCGTCAGGTGAGTATGGAGGCGTTCAACGACGGTCCCCTGGAGTTGTCCGAGCAGGTAGCGAAGTTCTGAATGTGGCTGTTGTCGCAGCAGACTTTGTGGGATCGTCTGGTGAGCTAGAGAGGAAGACAGGGAGCCACCTTGTAAGGTGAGAGTCTGTTCGGTAGAGCGCAGCAGAGAATAATCAAGCCAGCGTTCGCGGCGCCAGTGGATCTGATGAAGCGGACAGGGAGGCACCTTCTGAGCGATAACCACTACCGCTCCAACATGGGCCTCAAAGACGTCTGCAAGGTGCCAGAGATGGTGGATGGTTGTCTCACTGAGAAGGCGTTGTCGTTCAGAGGCCGCATTTGTGCGCGCTAAAAAGGCATCCGGGAGAACCAGACAGATCCATCCACCGGGCCGCACAATGCGCAGGGCCAGATCGAGAAAGAGGAGATAGCTATCGGATTGTCCATGCGCCGATCGATAACCACTTAAATCGGTATTCTTCGATGCAAGGTACGGTGGATTGGCCAAAAAGAGATCCACATTGTGCGTCTGATCCCAGGGGAAAGCCAGGCCATCGGCCTGATGAATGTGGAGATGTATCCCTTTGTGGGCCTTTCCAGGCATGGGACGGATTGTTTGTGCGTCAGAAGACAAAGGTTTTTTGAGCCTCTCATCCAGAGTCGTTTGTAGCTGTATTTCAGCCAGGAAGCAGGCTATGGGATCGGGATCGAAGCCCCAGAGAGAGCGTTGGATGAGCCGTTTCAGTGCAAGAGAGCTCAAGTGTTGTTTTTGTCCAAATGCGAGTAAGCGATGCAAAGCACCGCTGAGGAAATTGCCGCTGCCACAGGCGGGATCGAGCACTCGAAGACGAGAGAGATCCTGATCGGGCGTATAGCCACAGGCATCCAATATCTGTTCAATCAGCAACTGCGGAGTCGAGAAATGACCGCGCAGCTTACGTTCTCTCGCAGGCAGATGTGCTTCATACCAACATAAGAGCTCATCTGGTCGCATGAACCGGTTACGATAGATCCTTTTTTTTGGGAAGCTGTTCGAGAGCCTGTCGAGCAGCGATCCGTCCAGCTTCTTTGATACTTGATGCCTTCCCTAGCCCTAAAAGGGTCTCGTGCTCAAACACTCCAACCAGAAAGATGCGGTCGTTCTGGCTGCCGCTCTGTTCGAGCACACGATAGCGTGGTAGGCTCCTGGAGCGTTGTAAAACGATCTTCTGCAAATGTCCTTTTGGATTGGTCTCTAAAGTCTGACTATTGATGTGTTCTACCATTGGAAGGATCGTACGTGTCACAAACTCCTGAGCCGCTGCTGTGCCCTGATCGATATGAATTGCGCCAACCAATGCCTCAAGGACATCGGTACAGAGAGAATCGCGTGAGCGTTCATTGAACGTGCGTAGAATAGAGAGATTGATGCGAATAAACGGAAAAAGTCCGAGTTGCTGGCCGACTCTAGCCAGAATGCGGCGGCTGACAACCTCTGATTTGAGGGCTGTCATCTCCCCCTCGGAGGCTTCGGGAAAGGAACGGTAGATATGTTCAACCACATGAGCACTGATGATAGCATCACCTAGAAACTCCAGGGTGTCATAAGAATCCTGCACAGCCGTCTCTGGGCAGCAAGAATGGTGGGTCACCGCCCGTTGCAACAGTGCGCGGTCGTGAAAGTGAATCTGTAGAAGCTCTTCTAGCGCTGTCAGGTTGTCAAATGGTTCCGTTTCTTCCATATCGTTTATTATAGCACGTAGCACGTCTGGATTTGTTGAGAATGGCAAGCTCCTTGCTATAGAGATTGGTGTGATTGCCAATTTGAAAGCGGGAGCATTGGAAAAAAACTTTGTGCAAAATGAGAGGTCGCGCGTGCCCTCAGGTGCGTTATACTATGGTTATTGGGTTTTATAATACATAAGTAAAGGGATGTTTTTTACTCTTGCTCACTAGACAAAGTAAGGTTAGATCTGATGCAGTTGCTTATTTCTAAACGCCCTGTGCGTTTATGCCTGCTTGCGCTCTCATTGACGTGGGCTGCACTTTTTTTATTTCCAACGGCTGTGCAGGCGCATGCTATTTTGTTACGCTCCACACCAGCTAAAGATGCTGTCCTCACAACGGCTCCAACACAGGTTCAGATGTGGTTTAGCGAGGATCTCAATCCGACCTTTAGCTCTGCGGTGGTAGTCAATCGAGCAAATCAGCGTATTGATAAGAATGATGCTCGTGTAAGCACCTCTGATCCAAGGGAGATCGATCTGTCGCTTCCTTCTGATCTTCCATCTGCTGTGTATGTGGTGGTCTGGCGCACGCAGTCAGCCAGCGATGGACATGTCTTGCGTGGCTCATTTCGTTTTAGCATAGAGGGGGCAGATGGTTCGATCCCTAGCTTGAATGGCGCTCAACCTGGTCTGGATGAACTGGGTGGGACAGTTGATAATGCCAATAGTGGTCAGCTTGATAACCAGACCTTTTTCAGTTTTTTGATGATTACGCTGGTCGAATTGGGAACCGTTTTCTGGGTGGGGGCCCAGCTCTGGCAGAGTTTTGTCTCGCCCTCAACTGAGGATACGGCGAATGAGGAGCAATCCGCATTAGAGCGGCAAGCACAGCAGCGTTTTGCCCGCCGGTTTGCGATCCCAGCGCTGGTACTTACCCTGTTGACGAATCTTGGGGTCTTAATTGGACAGGGCTTACAACTTACAGGAGGGAATCTGGGTCAGGCACTGGCCCCCTCTTTGCTGTGGAACCTTATCTCAAGTGGTCACTTTGGTCTCTACTGGAGCATGCGTGAGATCGTGCTATTGGTGGCACTGGGCATTGCTCTGTATCGCTTCCGGCTACGCGCGCCTGGGCCCCGTGTGGTGGCGCTTCTCTCCTGGCTCAACCTGCTTCTGGGTCTGGCTCTGTTAATTGCAGTTACCTTCTCGAGCCATGCAGCAGCGGTCAGCAATAATGTTGTCTATGCTGTGCTTGGAGATTGGCTCCATCTTCTGGCTGCGGCGCTCTGGGTGGGTGGCATGCTCTATCTAGCGCGTATATATCTGCCCGCCTGGAAGAATAGTCATGCCTCCCCTCAGCTCTTATTAACGACGCTCCAGCGTTTCTCTCCTCTGGCGATCAGCGGCGTGGTACTGATGGCTCTGTCTGGACCGCTGAATGCGACATTCCATATGAGCTCTTTTGAGCAGTTAATCAATACCGCCTATGGGCGAGCGTTATCTGTCAAGATAGTGCTTGTCGTAGCGATGCTGGTTACGAGTGCTATTCACGTTTTTCTCTGGAGGCCAGCACTGTCTAAAGCTATTGCAGAGTACAATGGCCTGAGAGAGGGCGATGCATCTGTAGAAGCTACTGATCCTCAAGAGAACGCTGTTCGCCCGCTGGAGACACCAGAGAGCAAGCTTTTAGAGCAGCAGATCACGCAGAAAACTCATCGATTGACACGTATGTTGATCTGGGAGCCAGTGCTTGGCGTTGCCGTCCTCATCTGTGTTGGTCTGATGAGTGTGTTTGCTGGCACTTTGCAGCCTGCAACTACAACGACAGTCCCTAAGGCAACGGCTTTTGCGACGAATGCTATCACGACGGATAAAGCCTTCTCCATTAAGCTAACGGTCTCCCCCAATCATTTTGGCACCAATGTCTTTACAGTGAGCGTATTTGACAGTAATGGGAAGCCAGATACCAATGTGGGTGTTTCGATCTATACCATTATGCTGGATATGGATATGGGAACAGATACGATTAACCTGCAACCAGATGGCAAGGGATACTTTAGTGCGCCGGGGGATCTCAATATGGGTGGAAATTGGGAGCTACGTGTGCAGATTCGGACCCCTGAGAATACGTTGCATGAGGTCCAGGTTCATATGGTTACTCCACTCTAAGCCAGAGCATGTGCCGTCAGAGATGGCAGTTGTCATTTGAAAGCCATGATATGATCAAAGAAAAATAGGTAAAAGTACTCACGCTCGTTGTGAAGAGAAAAGTCCCTGAAAGGGGAGGAAGCTAGATGAAGAAGTCGTACTTATTTCGGTGGTCAGGTCTCTGTGGGCTGATTTGTTGTGCTCTTCTATTCTTGTCGGCCTGCGATAGCTCAGCCAATGCACCTGATGCCACTCCAACGCCTGAGCGCGTTAATGGGTTTGGCACTGCTGCTAATCACAGTCATGCGTTATTGGCATTCTCAAGCGGAAGCCTGGTATTAGCAACCCACTTTGGTCTGTTCCACTCAACAAATGAGGGAAAGAGCTGGCAGATGGTAGCAGCCGGTCCTCATCAGCCGATGGAAGACCTGATGACCTTCTCCTTAACGGCCAGTACACTGAATCCCCAACGGATCTATGTGCTTACGCAGCGCGTGTATAACAATCCAAAGGGGACATTGGGCCTGTATACCAGCACTGATCAGGGCCAGAGTTGGAGACTGGCTCTTACAACCAGTGAGCTAGGCGATATGTATTTTGCCGCAGCAGGGAATGAGTCGCCAGATGAAGTCTATGTTTATTTAACGCATCGTGGCCCTGATGCGCTCAAGGTTAGCAAGGATGGAGGGCAGCATTTTAGCACTGTGGGGACGTTACCATTGGGGAATCTTCAGGGGCTGTATGCCTTGCCCGGAGCGCCAGGGCAGCTCTTGATTTATGGAAATGATGGTATTGCACGCAGTAGTGATGGAGGCCAGCATTGGGAGACCGTTGCGGGTGTAAGTGGTGCTGTCTTTAGCGTAGCCTCAGCCGGTCCTGGTCAGCCGATCTATGCCTCAGGCGATGCAGGGATTACCCGCTCGACCGATGGAGGCAAGACCTTTAACCAGGTGTATAGCCAATCTTCCTATAATTCACTCAGCGTACCGGCAACCCAGCCACAGACGATCTATGGAAAACTGGGATCGGGCGTCTATCGAAGTACCGATGGTGGTCAGAGCTGGCAGCCTTTACCACAATTGAAAAAAAGCCTCGAGAGCGTGGTTGCCGATCCTGGTAATGCAGATCAGGTCTATCTAGCGGCTAATTATCCTACTGAAGTCTATCATTACAATGCCCAGAGTTCAGCCTGGACTTCACTTACACCAAAGCCTTGAAAAGGATTGTCATGAGCAAACAAAGCTATCGCTGGCTCCTTCTCATTTTTCTGTGCAGCTGGTTGCTATTATGTGGCATTCCATCAGTAGCAAAGGCTGATGGAGGGGCTCCTAATCTGGCCTATGTGGCCGGAAGTGATGGAGGGATTAGCCGGATCGATGTCATGCAGCAGAAAGTAAGTGGAACAATCTCCGCAGCGGGCAAGCCTTCAGTGATCTCATTGAGCCTGGATGGCCGTTTTCTTTATGCTGCCCAGGAAGACCAGGATCGTGTTGCCCTTATCATTGCCAAGACCGGAGAGATTTTCTGCACTGCCAGGGTGCCGGGGCATCCAAATCGGCTCGTTATTGATCCTAACAATAGCTCAATCTATGCTGCGGGTCAGGGCGATTCCAGTGTAACCATTATCGACTCTACAAACTGTAGTATTAAGCGAACGCTCCATGTGGGCGGCCCTGTGTATGGATTGGCGGTTGCTATGGTCGGCTCAGCCCTCTCCAGTAATGGAGCGGGTGGTGATCAGTTGTGGGTCTCAGATAGCGATTCGCTAACGATCTTTGATGATGTCTCTGGGAAGCAGCTGAGCCAGGTGCATCTGGCGGAGGGGCCGCGTTATCTCTCGATTCCACCAGGGGCGACCGTCTATGCGACCACGAACCAGGGGAGCGTCGTAGCTGTAGATTTAAATTCACATACCATCACTACCTTAATTACTGGTGGTGAATATGGGCCAATGGATTTTAATGAGGGGACAGGAGAGATCTATGTGCCGGATCAGAAGAACAAACAGTTAGCAGTCCTGGCTCCAGTCAATAGTGGATTTCAGCCGCCCAAAGAGCCTAGCCGCACCGTGACGCTACCGGCCAGGCCTGCTTCAGTAGCAATTACCAGCGATGGTCAGCTTGGTTTTGTGGCCCTGGCGGATGGCCAGGTGGACATGTTAGATATCCCGAATCACGAGCAGGTAGCTGCCAGCTATAAAGTAGGGGGCGACCCTCGTTTTATCATCACAGGTCTGTATCCTCCATCAATCGTAGTAAATCCCAGTCAGGCCTCTTTACTGGATAATGCACGCACTATTGCAGCCTATGTGCTGGTAGCAGCGCTCTTTATTGTGCCTTTTATCTTGTTCAGGCGTTATGCGAAAGCGCGGCCAGGAAATGTCAGGCGGGACGAAGTAAAAACGAAGGAATAAAAGAATAGTAGACATAGACAGAAGCCTGGACCCGAAGTTTCGAGCCCAGGCTTCTGTCTGTGTCTACTATTCTTTCGCAACAATATTGAGAATCTCAGGGGCTTTATTGAGGAGGCGTGGCCATGAGAGCCGCGTCAGGCCATAATAAAAGCCAGCGCCGTATAGCAGCGATAGGGGGATCGAGATCACCCAGATCCATTGCATAGAGAAGGCCAGAGGCAGAATCACAGCAAGTGCCACGGGGATCAGCAGGATCATCGTCCCATAGACCGAGAGGCCAGATAGTGCACCGCGTAGACAGCCTCCCTCGGCAGTCATATTAGCCATTGCACGTATGCCACGAGCCCCAAATTTCATGCGTTGTGGTAGAAAGGATGAGGTGAAATTACCAATTCCAATCATGACACCCATCCCAGCGATCCCCATAGTAAGAGCCGGTATGAAGAAGTTCCAGCCACCCGTAAAGGCCGCTGCGACCAGGATGATAATCAGCATCTCTGCCAATCCAATCAGGAAGGCCAGGAGATTCTTGCCCCAGAGGATATATTTTGGATGGATTGGAAAGAGAAAGAGCGTCGTCAGACTCTGGCGCTCAAAGCCCAGAATATTGTAGGTCAGAATAAAGAGAGAGAGAAGAATCAGCGCAGGTGAGACCAGAACCGCCCAGGGACCAATGGTCTTCATCGTATCTCCACGACTTCCGCCAGTAAAATTGGTAAAGCCAAAGTAGAAGACATAGAAGACAACGATAATCAATGATTGGAGAAACATACGTGTAATCTGAGGATCACGACGAATATACTTGAGATCCTTCAGCATAATTTCTCTGACCTGCACTGGCAGGAAGCCGCGCCTCTGAGTGCCCACCTGGGCCTGTACTCCAATGCTCGTTGAGCGTGAGCGTACCTTCTTTACTGTCCCCCCCACTGGTGCAGAATCACCTTCTTCAGCAGCAAGTAGACTGCGTTGTGTAAAGACCAGCCAGAGAAAGAGAAAGGCAGCATCAATCACAATAAGGGCAACCAGCCAGAGGAGAGCCCCTCCCCAGTTATTGATCGAGGCCAATTGAATAGCGCGGGCCGCCACACCAGGTGGTGTCCACTGGAGATATGTAGAGAACGAGCCCGATTGAAAGCCATTGCTAATGCCACTGGTTGCGAGGGCGCGAAAACCAAATTGAGCCAGGTAGATCAGAGCAAAAAGGAAGACAGTCAGAATGATACTGAGATCGCGAAAGCGTCGATTGTGCAATACCCCTTGAAAGAGAGAGACAATGAATTGTCCAACCCCTACCAATTGGATCGCGAAGAAGAATAGAGTCACCAGCGTAAAAAGGGCCAGAGGGAGCGAGAAAGCCCAGCCAATCACAGCCCCTAATAGAATCAGAAAGAGCCCGAACATAGGAATATCCAGCAGAGTTGAGAGAAGCAGGCTAAGAATCAACTCCCACTTTGTGAGAGGGAATTGAACTAACTTAGAAAGATCGAGCCCTTCGTTGCGCGTCATATCAAAGAGCGGGAGGATCACCCACATCACAAACAGACCCGTGAGCTCCAGAAAAAGTAGTTCGGTTCGTGCGGTAGCGTCGAAAAAGCGAAAGAGAAATAACGTTACTGCGGCGATTCCTCCCATAAACAGAACACTAAAAAGAATCTGCAACACACCGCCAATAATCTGTGCCACGCCACCGTGGGTAAAATTCCGAATAAGCATCCGCCAGCGCAACCAGAGCAGCCAGCGAAGCTTATCGCCATTGATAACCATCATCGTCTCCCTTTTTTACTCAAGCCAACTGAGATTATGATTCTCGTTACGAGCTCCAACAACGTTCAGGAAGATATCCTCAAGCGTAGCATCTTTTCCTTCATGATTGCCTTGAGCACGATCTCGTAACTCCTGAAGCGAGCCCTCAGCTACCAGAGTGCCTTGATTAATGATGCCAACGCGCGTGCAGAGCCGCTCCACCACTTCCATGATATGGGAAGAGAAGAAGATAGTAGTGCCACGATGCGTGAGATCCTGGAGAATATCGCGAACGGTCCGCGAGCTCACGGGATCAATCCCTTCGAAAGGCTCATCTAGAAAGAGCACGCGAGGCCGATGAATAATAGCCGCAGCCAGAGCCACCTTTTTACGCATACCAACCGAGTAGTCTACGATCATTTTATCGGCATCATTTGAGAGATCGAGGACTTGTAGAAGCTCTTCGCGGCGACGTTCGATATCGGCGGGGCTGACTCCATACATATGGCCGGAGAACGTGATAAATTCGCGTCCGCTTAAGCGCTCGTAGAGATTGAGATATTCGGGTAAGACTCCCATAATTGCTCGTGCGCGTAGGGGCTCCTGCCAGACATTGATGCCATCGACCCATACCTCACCCCCACTGGGTCGAAGCAAGCCAACCAGCATTTTGATAGTTGTCGATTTGCCAGCCCCATTGGGTCCCAGAAAGCCAAAGAACTCGCCCGAGCGTACACTGAGATTGAGATGATTAACTGCCAACTTCTGACCAAACGTACGTACGAGATCGCGTGTAACTACCGCCTGGTGTTCAGGCTGTACAGAAGAAGCTGTTGGTATGGATAATGATTGGGCATCTGGATTATATTCAGGGAACGTGCTCATCTTTCCTTCAATCCTTTACGCACTCTGTCTGATTGTAATATCTATTGCGATTAGTTATAAAAAATATAACACTACGTTATTTTATTGTCAAGCTTTCAGCCAGCGATAAATTCCTCAGGCTAAAAGCCTGGCAGAGGTGAGTTTTCGCCTGGAGCAATTGAGAGCCTATTTAGAAAGACGCAAAAGAATAGAAAATCTTCAATAGCAAGAGGGTTTCGCCGAAGATATACAAGACAAAAGAATTGCAGTTGAAGAAAAAGCACCAACACGCTGGTATTATCCCAGAGTATTAGCGCTTTTCGATTATTGAATGGAAACTTTTTCCGTGAGGGAGTACCTGTGAATTAGTTCATCCACTCTCCTGGTGTAGTATTGCGAACCTTTACAGCCCCTTCGCCCTTCTTCAGATTTTGACCATCCTCAGCAATGCGCCTGGGGAGCTCGGAGAGATTGACGCGATGCCAGTAAGCGGCAGGAAAGAGGCCGATACCGATAGCCAGAGCCGCACCAATTTCTGCCTGGCTGATAGGTAAGCCAGGAGGAAGATGAAAGAGGATTGATGTAATATGAAGTTGTAAGAGAAGTGCTAAGACAAAGATGACCAATTCGACGGCGAACGCAGCATAGTAAGAGACTACTTCGCCCCGTTTGCGACCTCGATACAAAAAGGCTAGAAAAATATTGAGTAAGCACAGAAAGCCAGTGATCCAGAGCATCAGCGCGACCATTGTCTGCTGTGAGCTGGTCAGGGCCTGAACCAGGACAACTGAAAAGGAACCCATAACTGTTGAGAAAGTAGTCAACCGAGACCTCCACCCGTTCTAAGTCTTCCTGCAAATTGTCTTCGGGCAGGAGACTATAAATAACGATACTGTCTTTTTAATTGGCCGTCAATAGGAGATTTTTAAAGGCTACTTCTGTACCATTATTATCGACTTCCATGCCAATTCGTCCATCAGCATAAGATCCATCCTGAGCAGAACCAACCTCTTTCCCATTTACAAAAAAGGTAAATTTATCACCATTGGTGCTTACTTTCAGCGTATTGGTATTATCTGGTCCCTGCCCAAAATGATACTCATCGCCAACATCCTGCTTCCAGAGCTCATTCCAGCGTTTATTTTCTGGTTGGTTGCCATCAAATTTCCCGAATATGTAGCGTTTTGAGCCCTTTATCGTCGTATGAAAGACCTTAAAGCAATAAAAAGTCGCAATGGGTTGGTTATTTTGAACGGTCTCTTTGAAGCGAAGCATCAAGCCAAAGGAATTATTATAGCTGTCGTCCTGTCCCTTGACCTCATACATAGAAAGGGAATAGGCGCTATTGGCTGGAACGGTATCATCAGGAAGCGTCGAATAAGCGATATACTGATTGCTACTGGCATTGCTAATATGATAGGCGTTATCTTTAAATTCATAAGTAAGACCATTTTGCGAGCGCGTGTTCCAGTTATGAATGTTACTGGATAGATCGTCGGTAAGGAGATGGTTAGCGAAGATCGTTGCTTGAGCCATACTGGCCGCTGTTGCCGTACTATCGAGCAGATGATTTACTGGTCTGGGTGGAGTTACCGCAATTTGTTTCGATCCTGCAGGTATATGTGTCAGGGCAAAGCCGCCCGTACTCAGGAGAAGTAGAAGAGAGATAGTAATGAGTGCGATACGGGTGAACTTTTGACCCTTAGATAGAGGAGCCTTCTTATTTACTGTACTGGTAGCAGCGTTGGCAGGAGAAACGTCGGGTGTGAAAGCAGGTAAGAGCCCTGTCATATAGCGACCTGGTTGGCCTGGAACCGCAACCTTTACCACACGTACCGATTGTGTTAGCTTGAGCTTTCCAGTCTCATCATTATATGTACCTTGAGGTGTCTGTAATGATCCGGTTATACTGGGTAGATTCTGAGTAATGCGCGGTTGAGTGCCAGGCATAGGTATAGGCAGATTCTGAGTGGAGCGAGCTGGGAACTGAGGCGCGGAAAGAGTCTGAGTAATGCGCGGCTGAGTACCAGGCATAGGCATAGCTACAGGTAGACTCTGAGTAGAGCGTGGTTGAAACTGAGGGGTAGGTAAATTCTGAGTGGAGCGAGCTGGGAACTGAGGAGTAGGTAGATTCTGAGTGGAGCGAGCTGGGAACTGAGGAGTAGGTAGATTCTGAGTGGAGCGAGCTGGGAACTGAGGGGTAGGCAGATTCTGAGTAGAGCGTGGTTGAGTACCGGGCATAGGTTGTATCTGCTTCGCCTGCGGTTGGGATGCAGGAGCGAAGCCAGGCTGCTGGAAAGAACCAGGTATAGTAGGGACAGTCTGGTGCGTTGAGAATGGAGGGGTTGTAGTCTGAACATGATTTTGTTGTGGCGAGCGCCCTCCCTGGGTGAAAGGGAGAGGGGGAGCAAAGGGGTGTGTGGCGGGCCCGGCAGGCGTTCGGGCTGGTTGTTGAGCAGCAGGTCCAAAGGGCCAAAAAATGGATTGTGGCTCTTGAACTGGTTCATCTTGCTGAAATTGCGAAGATGAGTCTCGCGGTTTCATGATTCCCTCCAAAAGCATGCTCCAGGGTTGATAGTACTACCACATCTCAGATCATGTAGCGACACACTGAGAGGTAACTCAACAACTAGTTCCTGATGCGAAATGAGCCAGATGAGCTGAGAGATCTCCCAGCTCATCTGGCTCTCATCTTAGTTCCTGGTTAGAAGTAGATCCTTAAAGGCCACCTCAGTACCATTATTATCGACCTCCATCCCAATACGACCATTGGGATAAGCGCCATCCTGGGCAGAGCCTACATTTTTATCGTTCACAAAGAACGTGAACTTATCGGCATTGGCCACGATTTTGAGTGTATTCGTATTATCTGTTCCCTGGCCCATATGATATTCGTCGCCGATATCGCCCTTCCAGAGCTCGTTCCATTGATCATCGACAGTTTTGCCATTGCTATCAAATTTCAGGAACTTA
Source organism: Tengunoibacter tsumagoiensis (assembly GCF_003967535.1). GTDB lineage: Bacteria > Chloroflexota > Ktedonobacteria > Ktedonobacterales > Ktedonobacteraceae > Tengunoibacter > Tengunoibacter tsumagoiensis. The sequence goes on from NZ_BIFR01000001.1 coordinate 1,569,426, forward strand.
TAGACTTTGGTCCCCTTTGTTTTGCTGGTGGTGTTGAAGACCTTAAATGCGTAAAAGGTCACATGACTCTTGCCATCTTGCTGCTGCTCATTGAAGCGAATCATCAAGCCAAAGGAATTAAATGTGTTGGTATCATCGCCTTTGACCTCATACATAGAGATTTTGTATGTCAGATTGGCAGGAATATCATCATCTGGTAGCGTGGAGAAGGCGATATTTTCTTTATCAAAGTCACCAATATGATATGTCCCATCCTTAAATTCATAGGTATGGTTATTTTTCGATGTTATATTCCAGCTATGAATATTTGAGGACATGGCATCAGCCATAATCAGGCTGGCATCTGCTGTAGCTTGAGCTCCAATAGTAGCAGTGGACGCCGCATTCATTTTGTTGTTACTCTTGCTGCTGCCGGAAGTGCTGGCCTGGGAACTTCCTGAAGGAATGCGAGTCAACAAGAAACCAAATGAACCTACCAGAATTATCAGGGCAGCTATAAGCAGCAAGGATTTTTTAGGATTTCGTTTGACAGTGCCAGGTAGAGCAGCCACGCGCTCCTTCAAAGGGAGAGAAGCTGGTTCAGGCTCAGGGGGCAACATTGGTAAGATGCCTGTCATATATTGCCCTGGTTGTCCAGCTACTGGAACTTTCACTACCCGTACCGGTTGAGCCAGTTTCAACATGCCTGTCTCACCATTGTAATCGCCCTGTGCCATGCGTAAAGCACCAGTTGTTCCAGGTGCCGGAGCTGGTAAGAGTCCCGTTGAGCCAGGTCCTGGTAAGCTACCAGTTACACCTGTACCAGGATAGGGTAGCGCGCCCGTAGGTGTCCTTTGAAATCCAGCCTGCTGGAACGTACCAGTAGAGCCGGGCTGAAAATTCTGATTAGGAAGCGTACCAGTAGAATTGGGCTGGAAGTTCTGATTAGGGAATGTACCAGTAGAATTGGGCTGAAAGTTCTGATTAGGGAATGTACCAGTAGAACTGGGCTGAAAGTTCTGATTAGGGAATGTACCAGTAGAGTTGGGCTGGAAGTTCTGATTGGGAAACGTACCAGTAGAGTTGGGCTGGAAGTTCTGATTGGGAAACGTACCAGTTGCTTCCTGGGAAAAAGGTTCTAATTTTCGTGTATTTGCTGCAAAAGGCAGGGGTGGAGCAAAGGGGCGTGTTGCGGGACCTTCAGCAGGTAATGGTGCCGAAGGCAAGGGAGCTGATTGTGGCATCTTCTGAAAGGCTGGTTTTGGACCAAACAGTGGCCGAGGCCCCTGAGTGGTTGTCTCCTGTGCCTGTGGGGACTGTGAGGATGGGTCACGCTGGTTCATGGTTCCTCCAGATTGTTCATTAGGTGATGATGCCACTGACGAGTCAGATTCTGCTTCATCTGTTGCTTGTTTATTATTTGCGACAGGTTGAGCAGAGAGAGCTGGTCCCTGTTGAAGGCCGCGTAGGCTGGTTCGGTGTCCCAAACGTAAGCTTGTAGGAGGCAATGGAGTATTCTTAGACTGAGTAGCCATCAGAGGTTCATTGCTCAAAGCAGGCGTTGGTGGCAGTGGCGTAAACTTATCAGGCGTTGATGCCCTGGTGATAATAAGATCTGGTTCTTTATGATTATGAGCAGGTTTCACGACCGCGGGCAGATGTGCCTGGGTCAGAATACCTGAGAATGATGGCAAAGTGATACTATTTTTGCCAATAATATCCTTCCTGGGTGCAGCGGGCTGTGCCACCTCTGGCTTTTTGAGCCAGGCTGGATCGAAGATACCCCGTCGAGCAGGTGCAGGGGTTGTTGGAACATCTACAGCAGCCTTTCGTGATATGGAAGTAGCCGTTAAAGCAGAGCGAAAGGCTCGGGAGAAGTCACCAGCAGTGGGATAACGATCGGCAGCTTGTTTTGAGAGTGCGCGTAGTAGCACCTGTTCAGCAGCAGCGGGGAGATCTGAGCGATAGCTGCGTGGAGATGGTGGTGGTGTGTGTACATGATCCATAGCCACGCGCATCGGCATCTCGCCCTTAAAAGGGACCGTCCCCGTCAGCATGTGATAGAGAATAACCCCCAGGGCATAGATATCGGCGCGATGAGTGATCTCGCCGCCAATCACCTGTTCAGGAGCCATATAATCTGGCGTTCCCATTGGCATGCCAGCCTCTGACAGTTGTTGTTGTGATTGCCCCTCAATAAGCACCTTAACCAGACCGAAGTCTGTTAACAGTAACCGTTTATCAGGAGTCATTAAGATATTGGCGGGTTTAATATCGCGATGGACTACGCCGCGCTCATGAGCACAATCGAGGGCTGAAGCCATCTGCTCTAGATAATCGCAGCAGTTTTCAAAAGGGAGCTGCCCTAACGTTTCTAATTCATCGCGTAGTGTCCCACCGCTAATATAAGGCATCACCAGGTAGGCCAGACCATTTTGTTCGCCGTATTCATGTACATGAACAATATGGGGATGTTCAAGCGACGCTGCGGCATCACTTTCACGTCGGAAGCGCTCCAGAAAGGCAGCCTTCTGGTGTGGGAGAAGTGTGGTCATTGGTAGCAGTACTTTTACGGCTACTTGACGACGTGGGCGCGATTGCTGGGCAAGAAAGACAGCTCCCATCCCTCCACGGCCAATCAATGACTGGAGGGTACAGGTGCCTAGAGTTTTTCCAACCAGCTGTTCTGCTTGCATAAACCTCTCCCTTATACCGCAATTAACTTTTACTTAAAAGTAAATCCTTAAAGGCCACTTCAGTTCCTTTGTGATGAACGATCATCCCAATTGTTCCTCCAGTATACGAGCCGTCCTGGAATGTTTTCGAGAGAGTGGTACCATTGACTATAATAGTGAATTTATCGCCATTCATCGCTATTTTGATCGTATTCCCTTGATCCTTGCCCTGATGAAACTCATTGCCAAAGGCTAATTTGCCATCGTTGATCATGGACCAGGGGGTATCCGTATTGGCCTCATCAAATTTCCAGAACTCGTATTCCCCACCCTGCCTGGTATTGAGCACCTCAAACGTATAAAAAGTGGTAATAGTCTTATTCCCTACCTTCCGCTGATTGCAGCGAAAGATCATCCCAAAGGCATTTTCTGGTGATGCATCATCACCATTTACCTCCTGCATAGTCATTTGATAGCTCATCTGATTGGGAAACGACTTTGTACCTAAGAGAGCAGCCTGTGCTTTATCCTGATTATTGGCAATATGATAGGCTCCAGCTTTAAAGCTGTAGATATCGCCGGGGGCTACGGGCCAATTATTCCTATTTTGATCCAGCGCATCTGCTAGCAGTGTGTTGGCCTGAACGACGGCTGTGGCTGTAGCCTGAGTAGCCTGTTGTTTTGTCAGCGTCTTCCTGGGTTGTGGTGCTGGCGGAGTGTTCTTATGGTTTAAGGTAAAGAAGAGCCCTCCGACACCTCCAAGCAGGATTAAAATTGTGGCTGCGACAAGAAGCAGCTTCATAAAAGGTCTGCTCAATAGCGTTTTTGTGGCTGGAGCGGACGAAGAAGCCTCTTGTGAAACTGGTAACAGGCCTGTCACAAATTGTCCTGGTTGGCCTGCCACTGGTACCTTCAAGACTTTGACCGGTCCTGTCAGTTTCACCAGATTATTGGTGTTTTGATTACTATTCTGAGTGCCATCAAAGCCTAATGTCCCCGTCGCCTGGCGTGATGTCCAGGGTGATGGGATCGTGGCTGTATTTGATTCAGCGGATGGCATGGCAGTTGTATTGGTGATAGGTAGAGTTCCAGTTGCACCAGTGCCCATCATCGGGAATTTACCTGTGCGCGAGAGGAGCCCCCCGGTGCGAGGTATCTCCATCTCGGCGGGTGATGGTGCAGAAGATTGCAGGGGCGAGAGTGTCCCTGTGGCACCTGTCCCGGTCATCGGGAATTTACCTGTGCGCGAGAGGAGCCCCCCGGTGCGGGGTATCTCACCTGTAGCAGGCATATTGGCCGAGGCTGCCGGATAGGGCCGTGTGGCCGTTGGCATCCCATCCTGCTGTAAGAGCCCGAGGTTGCCTGGCTGTTCAGTTGTTGGGACTTTGGGCATGGCCCCTGTCGGCCTGAGTAAGCCAAATTGAGGCCGGGGTGGTGTTGGAACTGGTATACGAGAGGCGGTCATCAGCATCCCGGTCCGCGTATAATTATCTTCCAGGCGTATACCTGCATGTACCAGAGCCTGTCGAAAGGCATGAGCCAGATCATCTGCACGCATATAGCGGTCAGTGGGCCGTTTGGCGAGAGCGCGTAAGATCACCTGTTCCGCCGCAATTGGAAGGTCCCGGCGCATCATCTGAGGAGATGGAGGTGGAATCTGTAGGTGTTGCGCTGCAATCTGCATCGGCGTCTCGCCCTGGAAAGGCGTCGTCCCTGTTACCATCTGATAGAGGATAACACCCAGGGAATAGAGATCGGCGCGTGTATCAACCTCTTCACCAATTACCTGTTCTGGTGACATATAATCGGGAGTGCCTACGGGAGCCCCCGCGCCGGTTAAGCGTGCTTGTGGAACCTGTCCTTCAGCCACGATTTTAACCAGGCCGAAGTCAGTTAAGAGCAGGCGGCCATCAGGTGTGACCATAATATTGGCGGGCTTAATATCGCGGTGGATAACCCCATGCTCATGGGCGAAATCGAGGGCTGCTGCAATCTGTTCAAGGTAATTGACCGTTTTCTGAAGGGGCAACTGCCCCTCGCGTTCAAGCTCATCACGCAGCGTCCCGCCGCTAATATAGGGCATCACCAGATAAGCCAGACCATCGTTCTCGCCGTATTCATAGACTGGCATAATATGGGGATGCTCAAGCGATGCAGCCGCATCAGTCTCGCGGCGGAAGCGCTCCAGAAACGCAGCCAATTGATGAGGGCTAAGCGGCGTCATGGGCAAGAGCACTTTGACTGCGACCTGGCGTCGAGGCCGGGACTGTTGGGCGAGATACACTGCACCCATGCCGCCCTGACCCACCAACTTTTGCAGTGTACAGCTTCCCAATACGGTGCCGATCAAAGCTTCTGCATTCATCAAAAACTCTACCCCTCTTTTACTGCTGACGGTTTGCTTCGCCAGGCACTACAATCACAGAACAATACAACGCGCCCGTCTCGTGGAGACATACTTGTACTTTGTACATAGTAGTCAATTTGCACGCTTCTGACAATAAAATAGACCCTTTGGTATGACCAAAGTAATGTTTCAGGGTATATTTTCCTGCCACTCTGGCTGAAAATCGGTAGTTCTGACTGAAGAAGGCGCAGGAGCGCTAGTGGAGTTGTTAGAGATTCAGACCAGCATTCGATCTCTGTACTGGTCTGGATCTCTTCCTTATACACTTCTGGCAAAGGTCTTTCTGTCGATTGGATGCTGGTCTTAGATTATTATACGTCGCCGATAAAGGTCTCTTGATCGGATGGCTCCAGTGCGTCGCGATCTTCTTCAGCATCGAGAGGGACGTCTTCTTCTTTGACCCGGGCAACCATCGATGGAACGGTTCGGCTTTGAATGATAATGCCATGTAAGAGGGAGGCTGCCGCCTGTGAGAGCAGGGGACGAAGGCGTTCCAGGCGATCGCGCTGAGTCTGGAGACGTTGTGAGCGTTGCTGTTGATTTACTGAGATGTTGCGCTCATTGTTTGTGGCCTCAAACATTGTGGGGGCATCATCTACCCAGGCAGCTGGAGTATCCAGCAGTTGTCCCACCGCAGCCTGCACCTGTTGAATGAGATCGATAGTCTGGTTTAGATGCATTAAGATATCGCCCTCAGCCAGATCGATCCGCCGGAGCAGTCCGCTCAGTGAGGTATTGCGAGACCATGAGAGGGCCAGGCCATGGAACTCGGGGATGATACCCGGAGTAAAATTGACGCCTGCACGTTCTTCAATGCCTCGAACGTGTTGGGTGATACGCCAGAGATCGCGGCGGACCTCAAGCAGCTTCTGTGGTAAGACGTGGCGATTATTGAGCCGTCGATCATTATCATAGGTAAACCAGCTACAGATCTCGGCCAGTTCGTTGGGGGAGATCTCATCGAGCATCCCCTGCGTCATCAGTTCGATAATCATGACGCCTGCGGGATGGAAGATGTTTCTCAACAGCCGTCCTTTGAGCGTTAATTGATCGTCCTGACCAATATAGCCCAGGGCGCGGAGAGAAAAGATGGTCCCATCGAGCTCTGCGGCCCCGGCACGACTGAGCGGAAAGGCCCCAATGCGTTCGCGGCGCTTCTCCAGTGCCTTTTCCGCCTCTACAGAGGCTGCCCCTTTCTTCTTTTTGCCAGACTTTTTGGCCTTCTCATAGCGCTTCTCCAGACGTTGGAGCTCGCTAATCTCCCAGAGCAGATAGCGCTGGAATTCGCGCAGGCTGGAGGCACAGATGCGGCGCAGATGCTGGATATCGCCGGGGCGCCAGAGATTGAGCACAGAATTATAGCGAATAACAAACGAACTGGTGACTGGCAGCAGTTCGCCCGTGATGCGTTGGAATGAGGGCTCAAAGGGCTCCCAGGGGGAATAAGGGATGATCGCAGCTCCCCGTGTATCCATGCCACGGCGTCCAGCTCGTCCAGTTAACTGGCGATACTCATTGGGTGTCTGGAGGCGCATCTCCTGACCATCAAACTTGCTCAGGCTGCCGACAACCACGCTACGAGCGGGCATATTGACGCCAAGGGCAAGCGTATCAGTGGCAAAGACGGCCCGCAGGTGTCCACGAGCAAAGAGCGTCTCTACCAGCACTTTGAGTCCAGGCAACAGGCCCGCATGGTGGAAGGCCAGGCCTCGTGGCAACAGTTTTAGGAGTGAATGCACCTGCTGGAGATTACGATCTTCTTTCGGCAGATTCTCCAGCCAGATCGTCACCTCCTGGCGAATCAGCTCTTCCTCTTCTGGACTGGTGAAGTTGTGAAGCGAGGCGCTCATAGCGGCCTCTTCAACGGCGCGACGACCAGGTAAGAAATAGAGGCAGGGCAGTTTATCAGCCTCGCGCAGAGCGGTCAGCATCTCGCCGGGCTCAGGAGCTTTGCGCAAAGGGGCTCGTCGGGGCTTCGTGTTCTCCTGGGCTGGTGCATCCGGGCGAGCCTCAGGTGCAGAACTGGTTGCCGTTTCGGTAATAATCTCGGATGCCTTTTGCGGGCGACGAGACTGAGCATGGCGCTGATTTTTCGGTAGCCTGAAATCGCGAGGACGAGGGAGCTTTCCTCTAGGAGGTTCGATTGCCTGTACCTCCTCTTCCTCCTCCTCCTCAGTTAGCTCATCCTCAAAGCGAAATGAGCGACCACGTCCACCGGCTCGAGCCAGTTTTGCCTCGCCACCGATGCCTGGAAAGCGCTCCACGCGATTGCCATTGGCATCCTGCACCAGATGAAGCTTTCCATCCAGGAAGTAATAGTGCTCCAGTGGGACGGCTCGTTCTTCGTGAAAGACCAGCTCGATCGGACGATGGACGCGGGTAATCCAGCTTGCCAGATCCTCAGCATTGCTGACTGTAGCCGAGAGGCCCACCAACTGCACATGAGGAGGAGAGCAGATAATCGCTTCTTCCCAGACTGGGCCACGTCCAATATCGCTGAGATAATGGAGCTCATCAAAAACGACAAAGCCGACATCCTGAAGCGAGGAAGGCGTTAAGTTCTCTTCGGGGGTAATATACTCGCCGCCATCTTCCAGCAGCATATTGCGATAGACCTCAGTGGTCATAATCACGATCGAGGCGCGGCTATGTTCAACGATATCGCCAGTAACCAATCCAACTGCTTCGTTACCGTATAGGGCACGCATATCGCGGTATTTCTGGTTAGAGAGAGCCTTTAAGGGTGTAGTATAAATGACGCGTTGATTGCGCTGTTGGGCCAGCCAGACGGCGTATTCGGCCACCATTGTTTTCCCGGTGCCTGTTGGCGCGGCCACCATTACAGATTGCCCGGCGGCCAGATGTTGCATGGCTTCGACCTGAAAGCCATCAAGAGGGAAAGAGTAGCGGGCAGCAAAATCCGCTATCTCTGGTTGGTGCTGTTGAGCATTCATATTGGGACCAGTTACCACGTGTTCGTCCGTTTTCTCTACTTTAATATCACTCAATGTTTCCGGAATATTGTAGCACCTATTCCATGGACGAGCAAGGTGTTTCAGGAGGCCAGGAGTGTCATCGTACTGGCCTCCTAAAAATGTGAGATTATACCGTATATACAGTAATGAACCCTATAATTATCAATTTCATGCTTCTATTAAATAGAAGCAGATACGAAAGAGAAGGTGAAAAATGATCCCACATACTCCCGAACTTATGATACTTTTAGTGGTTTTTATCCTTATTGCCTTTCCAATTATCGCCTTTTACATGTTGGTGTCTCTTCTCATCCGTAAATTCTGGGCTGGTAAAGATCACAAGTAACGTTGGTGGAGTGAGAGTACCTCCACCAGGGAAACTCTTCTTTTTTTCCTGCCTCATCCGACTGAAGCGGACTTATTGTTTGCTTTCATTCGTGAGTGCAAGCGCCTGCTTTAACTGTACGAGAGAGGTATTGCCGCCAGAGCAGATCACGCCTACCTTCTGACCAGCCAGTTCTGTACGTAGACGATAGGCAGCGGCCAGTGCGGAGGCACCTGCGGCCTCAGCCAGAGTATGGGCATGCTCCAGTAGCCAGACCATCGCTTGCAGGATCTCTTGATCGGAGACGAGCAGAAAGTCGTCTAACGTCTCCCAGAGAATACGTTGAGGCAGCTCGAATGCTGTTCCAGTTGCCAATCCTTCGGCGATAGTCTGATTGGGGGCATGTATCAGACGATGTTGTCGCCAGCTCTCATAAGCGGCTGGCGAGGCCTCCGATTGCACACCGATAACCTTGATAGTCGGATTGAGAGCTTTGGCAGCGATGCAGGCGGCAGCAGCTCCACTCCCTCCGCCAATTGGTACAATTATCGTCTTGAGCTCAGGCTCGTCCGCCAGCATCTCTAGATATGCTGTAGCCACGCCAGCAATCAGATCAGGTTCATTGCCTGAATGGATATAGCGATAGCCATGCTCCTGTGCTAACTCTTCACAATAGTGTTTTGCATCATCAAATTTTTCGCCATGAAAGATCACCTCAGACCCCATTCCCTGCATGGCTGCGACTTTTCCTGGATTGGCCTGAAGTGGAACCACAATCCGCGAGCTTACCCCAAAGAGGCGAGCGGCATAAGAGACTGATTGCCCATGATTTCCCGTTGAAGCTGCAATAACGCCCAGTGTGCGCTCTTCGGGGGAGAGCTGTGCAATGAGATTAACGCCTCCACGGACTTTGAAGGCCCCAACGGGGAGATGATTCTCGTGTTTGAGATAGATACTCGTTCCCAGGAGATTGTTGAGTGCTGGATAGCTATAAAGAGGGGTTGGGGCAAGGTACGGTCTGATACGGCGCTGGGCCTGTAAGATATCGAACAATGTGGGGACATGCATAGATTGTGACATGGTCTGCGTCTCCTTCTCTCGGTCCTAGAGCGATCTTCAAATACCTGTTTATACCTATAGTCTTACCTGTTATAGAGCAGGCATGTCAACAGCCAATGCTACGCAAAGATCCCATACCAATTGGTGAGGTATGGGATCTCTGGCTTCGCTTGAATGTCCACCTGATGATTGATCGCTGTTATAAGCAATCCTTTATCTGCTCCAGCCCACAATGGCAAATGAAATGTGCTGGCTATTATCGCTCTGGATGATCTGCGTAAGATCCCCTCCCTGGAGAGAGCCAATATTCAAGCTTTGCGCATCTCCATTATTCAGCAGAACACTATAGAGGCTCCCATCGTATGAGACGTTGCCAGAGGAATAGGGAGTATCACCTAGTAGTGCCAGCTCCTTTGAGCCCGCAGCAATCGTATACAACTGCTTTGCCGTACGTTTACCATCCGTTGAGACAGACCAGATGCCCCCGTGATTGCCATCCATCGTGAAGATGAGCGTCTTGTCATCAACCTGCTGGAGCGAGGTCACCCAGCCTCCCGATTGATCAACCCAGAGAGATGCAGGCCAGTTAGCGGGAAGATCTCCTGTCACAGGGATACTGCGAATCACAGTTGGACCCTGAAAGGTCAAGGTAGGTGAGATCGAACATTCGCTGATATAGAGAACGTTTGGATTGGCTGAACCTGTCATCTTAGTGCATGAATTTTGCGTCTGATGGATGATCGTCATGTCAGAAGCAGCCGTATATTGCTTTGTCGCATCTATCAGAAAGGTTGGCGAGCTGCCTGAAATGGTCTGGGGATGTGCGCTCACCACAAAGTGTGTATTGTCCAGCCAGGCATTAAAGGTCACACGTCCCATCGCCGTAATTCTATGGACTTGTCCAGCCGCGTTCAGCGAGAATGCTTGTAGTCCGCCGTCATTAGAGGGTGGTAAAGAGAATACGACCGTTTGCTGGTCTGGTGACATCCAGGCATCAAGGATGGTATCAGTGTTACAATAGAGCGTCTGCCGATCCTGTCCATTGGAGCTAATGAGCTCAATAGCGTCTTGCGTATCCGTTGCAGAGACGGCATGCACAACCATCAGAATCCATTTTCCATCGGGCGAGAGATGAGCATTGATCACCGAGTTCCGGGGATCACTAAACAGTGTTGTTGATTGTCTGGTTGCTGTATTGTAGGCATTGAGAGAGACAGTCGTCGATTGGGCGCTCCCAACCGTCAGATAGATCAACTTATTCTGTGCGCTGGCAGTGATGGCTGGCATGATTGCTGCACGAGAGGTCGAAGCCGCCGGGCAGGTCGTCTCGAAGGTCTGATTGGTTGTTGTCTGGGTGGCCCCTGGTGTCGTCTGAGTTGCTGTTTGTCCAGGTGTTGCATGCGTAGTAGGCGTAGGCTTACCTGCTAGAGATGAGTTGTGCAGCACAGTGAAAACGGTGATAAAGCTTCCAACCAGGATACCGACCATAAGCAGTGCAACGAGGGTCTCCAAGAGCCGTCTTCTGGATAGAGATGTCATAGATTGAGGCCTCCTACCTGGATAATCCATCATGTGTGTTATTTTAGTGCTAGATGTGTTGGCTTGAAATGGTTGATTGGGTGATTGGATAGGCTGAAAGTGGCCAGATTGTTGCAGCCGCTGGCGGACGCGGTCGAGCGAGGCCTGTTCTCTGGCTGCGCTTGCGGAATAGAGATGACTGAGCTGCTGGACCATCCGTTGTGTAGGGGCTGGAGAGGCCGACGTAGACTGCTCTGAGAGTTGCTGGTCCAGAGCATCTTCAACGCTCTCAGGCTGAAATTCGGCGTCCTTCATACGTGTGCTTCCTCCTGATAATAAGCTCGTAAGGTATTTAAGGCTCGGGCCAGTTGTGAGCGGATCGTACCGGCTCGTTTTCCCAGTAAGGCGGCGATCTCGGTACAGCGTAGCCCATGTGAGAAATGGAGTGTCAGCACCTCCTGTTGAACTTCTGGTAAGAGCCGGATTGCTGTTTGCAACTGAAGGTATTCTTCTCGTTGAAGCGCCTGTTGCTCTGGTGCCAGCCCTTCATCGGCAAAGAGCCGTTCAGTCATAAGATCGAGCGCAATAAGCTGGCGACGTTGAGCTCGGCGATAGCGATCCACAACCTTATTGTGGGCGACGCGGAGGAACCAGGCTCGTTGGCGATGTTCATCGAGCTCTGGGAGTCCTCCTCGTTCGAGAACATTAAGAAAAATGTCATACAGAATATCTTCGGCATCTTCTGGGCTGGCAGTATGCTGACGAAGATAGGCGAAGGTTATGCTCGCATAGCGAGCATATAGATGAGCCGGGTCCTCAAGAAAAGCATCACTCATTGCTAGCAAACTACTTCCTCAATAAAAAGCGGACGTATAGAATAAATTCAATCAATGATTGGCAGGTAATTCAGTGATTAGTCTTAGAAGTTGATTATGTTCTGTACAGTAATCGTTCTCATGAGCGAAAACGTTGCATGGGAACAGCCCGTTATTTACAGAGAGAAAGGAGCTCAACGACCAATCCTGTTTTCTTTCTGTCTCTTTTGAGAAGTATTTCTCTCTTGCCTCACCTCAAGCGGTCGATACAGAGATGTAGAGAGGTTACCATGAATAGTGTGGTGGCACTTCATCAATTATTGTCTATTCGTGGTTTGTGAAGTGAAGTGAAGGAGAGAGGAAGAGGAAATATGTCAACGCATATGCAATCGCAGCTTGAGGTTCGAGAACATCTGGAAGAGCGGCTGAGAATACAGTTTCCGTCGGCGCAACGACAGGAGATTCTGCACGCGGTCGAAGTAGCGATGGGTCAGCATGGCTATGTTTTGCACTCCCATGAAGGTCAGCATTCTGGCATACATGCTAGAGATGGAGAGAAGTTGAATCAGCCGAGGTTACAGAATGGACAGACATTGGATCAAAGCCAGTTGAGTTCACTTATACCACAGTCATCGCCCTCTGCTCTGGCCCTGCTACGAGCACGAGATGCAGCTATTGTGGCGGCCCAATCTATCCCTGATCCCGCCGTCAAAATGGCTGCCGTGGCTGGAGCCTATCTGGCTCATTGTGCTGCCAGCGTTATTAACGAGCAACAGCAGCAGCAAGAACAGAAATTTAGCCGCAATTAAACAGTAACCGGCTAGAAATAAGCGGCCTCTCTTCCTCCGGGTGAAAAGCCTATCATGTGTTGCATGCGGGAAGAATACAGGGAGTGAAGGCCGCCGAGACCGTTGCCGTGGAGGATTTCGCGCGATGGTCATGGTGGTGACGCTGAGCTGAGGTTTTCCATAACATATAGCCATAAAACTATAGATGCGACCTTGTGAATAACGGATGTTCCCTCTTGCAAGTTGAGGGGTTCTTCGTTATACTGAAAAGCGTTGGACAAGCAGATATGCTATGCCAGCAGTGATGAAGAAGAGTAGCCTGTTGATGATAGCAGCGAGCTGATAGATGGTGCGAGATCAGTTATTAAAGATAGGTGAAGGGCGCTTCGGAGCTGGACGAGACAAGAATGAGTGGCTTCACTGCTGAAAGTGGAGAAACAGGGTGGGACCGCGGATGCATAAGCCGTAAGACGTAGCTGCCCCAGGCCTACGCAGGAGCATTCGTCCCTGGGCGTATTCGTGCGCCTGGGGGATTTTTTTGCCAAGGAGAAGACCACTCATGACTCAGACCGAAGAAAAAGAAGAGATTACAGGCACGCCTCTGGTGCCGATCGAGAAGATTGTATCCCTGTGTAAACGCCGTGGTTTTGTCTATCCCAACTCTGAGATCTATGGCGGTGTCGCTGGTATCTATGATTTCGGGCCATTGGGTGTGGAACTGCGCAACAATATCCGTCGTTTCTGGTGGTGGTCAATGGTCCAGACCCACGATAATGTCGTTGGGATCGAAGGGGCGACCATCACTCATCCACGCGTCTGGGAGGCCAGCGGTCACGTCGAGAACTTTGTTGATAAGCTGGTAGATTGTAAGAAGTGCAAACGTCGCTTCCGCACTGACCATCTAGATCCCGTGAATTTAGAGCAGCACAAATGTCCCGTCTGTGGTGGTGAACTGACCAGCGAGCCCCGCGTCTTCAACCTGCTGATGGAGACCTATCTGGGCGTCGTTGAGGGCGATCGCATGAAGACCTACCTGCGTGGTGAGGCCTGCCAGAACATCTACCTTGACTACGATAACGTGCTGAAATCTTCGCGCATGCAGATCCCCTTTGGCATCTGTCAGATTGGGAAAGCCTATCGAAACGAAGTCACCCCCGGCAACTTCCTGTTCCGACAGCGAGAATTTGAGCAGTGGGATCTCCAATTCTTTGTTCATCCCACCGAGATGGAGAAGTGGTTTGAGTACTGGAAAGAGTATCGCTTCAAGTGGTATCAGACCATTCTCAACCATAAGGATCGCCTGCGTTTCCATGCACATGGAAAGGATGAACTGGCTCACTACGCTAAACAGGCATTTGATATTGAATATCGCACCATTCTCGGCTGGCAGGAGTGGGAAGGCATCCACTGGCGGCAGGACTGGGATCTCTCTCGCCACTCACAGTATAGCGGTCAGGATCTCAGTTATGTGGATCCACTTACCAAAGAGAAATATATTCCCTGGATTGTTGAGACCTCGGGAGGCGTCGATCGCACCTTCTTAAATCTGCTGCTGGATGCCTACGAGGAAGAGCCAGATCCAACCGGAAAAGATCCTCGAACAGTTTTGCGCCTGCATCCCTGGCTGGCTCCTGTCAAAGTAGCCGTCTTCCCATTGCAGAAAAACAAAGAGGAACTGGTCTCGACCGCCAAAGCGATTCACAAGGATCTGCAACGGTATATGGTCTCACAGTATGATGACGTAGCCGCGATCGGTCGTCGCTATCGTCGTCAGGACGAGATTGGAACTCCTTTCTGCGTCACCGTTGACTTCCAGACCTTAGAAGATCAGACCGTCACCATTCGTGAGCGCGATGGCATGACCCAGCAGCGCATCGCTATCAGCGAACTAACAATGTACCTGCTGGAGCGCGTCACCTGGAAGTAGGCATATACCAGCAAGTCACAGGCTGTACCTTTTCTTCTTCCTTTTTCGTCTGATATAGTAGAACTAAAAGCACAACTATCTCATGACGATAAACATAGAAGAAGGAAGCCAAAGAGGGCTCTCTGAACATGGACGGGAACTTCGTTCATGAGATAAAGAGAGTCCTTTTTGTTGGGAATGATCATTGCTGAGAGTGCCGTCAGGTGAAGTGGATCTGGCGGGGTGGTAGAAAAAAGGATAGCAGAATGACACGTATTGTTTCATATAACATTTTAGCTGGCGGATACGACCTTTTAAATAATAACATCAAGCGGACAGAACAGCTTCTCCAGATGATTCGTCCTGTCCAACCAGATATTGTGGGCCTTTTGGAAGCGATTCATCCAGCAATGAAGGATGGTCCACGGGTTATAGATGAGCTTGCCGAGGGATTAGGGATGCAACTGGTTGAAGGTGGGCCAGCTCCAAGGGTAAGAGATTATCGTTTAGCACTCCTGACGCGTCTTCCGATCCTGTCGACAAAGATCCATGAGCGCCCGGGGAGAATTTTGCGCCCGGTGATTGAAGTCTGCGTTGAAGATGAGAATGGTCAACCTCTGACAGTCTTTGTCACGCATCTTGCAGCGGCCTTTAATCGAGGACGTGGTGGTGGTGGAGTACGGATGCGCGAGGTCCGCGAAGTACTTGATATCATGGCAGAGGCACGTGCCTCTGGTCAACCACATCTATTAATGGGAGATTTTAACTCATTAGCGCCCCGAGAGCCATTCAAAGGAAGCAACCTGATACGCTATGTTGTTGGCATCGATACAACAAAGCAGCAGGCAGACCTGAGCGATGGCAATCCGAATCTCAATGCCGTTGTGCCACCTCGCCTGCGTTTCCTGAATCCCGTACTTCAGCTCATTGCAGTTCATCCAACGTTAGGAGCCCTGTTTGACCTGGTAGCAACCTTTTATGTACCTCGTGGCTGTATCAAACTCTTACTGGAGGCCGGTTATATCGATAGCTACCGCAGAACCCATCCACATGAGCGGGGATTTACCTGTCCCGCCGCAGCACCAGCAGGCAGAATCGACTACATCTTCTCCAGCCCTACACTTATCGACCGTTTGAGCTCCTGTGACGTGCTCACCAGAGGTGATGGCGACCTGCCAGGCTTCCTCGCTAGCGATCATTTTCCATTGACCGCTGAATATGGGGTGAAGGTCATTCCTGAGCCAGTTGCTGAAGAAGATGACACCATCAAAATCTAGCCAGTCTAGTGGCATACCCCTTGTCTACTTAGCCAGCTTCCACGACGTTATCTGAACAGGGTACTGTCCAGTATGTGGTCGGGTTAGAGGCAGACAGATAAAGGGGGCTAGAATGTTCAAGCAGATCATTGTTCCGTTGGATGGTTCATTAGCGGCTGAGCAGGCAGTTCCGCTGGCTGCAAGGATCGCTCTGGCCTCATTGGGGCGGCTTAAACTTGTGCATGTAGTCACCGTATCCCCCGAACAGAAACTGCTGTTGGGGGCAAAAAAACAACAGCAGCGGCACGAAGAAGAGTTACAGAAAGCCAATGACTATCTAACCGGAGTTATTGAGCGTCATCCTTTGACCGCTGTTGAGGTTGAGCATAAGGTTCTGTTTGGGCAGCCAGGTAGTACCCTGTTGAAATACATCAATGAGCAGCAGAGTGCTCTTGTCGTCCTGATCGCTTTTGAGGAACCAGAGCTGAAGCGCTGGATTTTTGGCAGTGTGGCTCAGGAACTGGTGCGTAATAGTACTATTCCCATGCTGATTTTGCGTGAAAAAGGGAAAGAGCTTGAGCCCGATGCAAAGCCGCCACGCGCATTGGTCTGTCTGGATGGTTCTGAACTGGCTGAGACGGTCCTTGAGCCAGCAGCCTATCTATTACGTAATCTCGCACTTTCTACACAAAAAGAGTTTCATCTCATCCGCATGGTACTCAAGCCCACTGAGCGTGAAGAGGCCGCCAATTTACAGATAGGAATTAGCGTGCGTCGGCAAGCCTGGTCGGAAGCAGAGGAGTATCTTAGAGCGGTCAGCAAACGTGTAGCGGAAAACCATCCAGAGTTGCAGGTAACCTGGGCAGTGCAAGAGAGCATTAGCGTAGCGAAAGACCTCATAAAATTGGCAATGTTGGGTGAAGAGACCAGCGAGCCAGGCGTTTATGCTGAAGCCTATGATCTGATTGCTTTGACAACAGTAGGGCGTCAGGGGCTGGATCGGCATATTTTAGGAAGCGTGGCGGAGCGTATTCTGCACGATGCCACAGTTCCTCTCTTTGTTGTGCCACCACCTGTACAGAGCTAAAAGCTACTGACAGCGATAGCGCCATACCATAGATAAAGGGCGTGCCCCCTGCGGTCAGTTCCGCAGGGGGCACGCCCTGATGTGTAGCAACCAGATGATAGTACTTTCCTCACCAGAGACTAAAGGCTATCATCAGGATACCGCTTGCAGGTCGATTGTCGCCAGATAATGTCCTTCAGTATAGGCTTGATTGGCGCCAGCAGAACCCAGAATGGGGAGTGGTCCCTCATTGGGTGGAATCGTATGGCCTGTATAAGAGTCAGCTACTGTCTGCTTCTGCTGGAGAGCTGTTTGAATAATGTCTGGATCAGTCAGATCGGTAGCTTTCAAAATTTTAACATCATAATCTCGAATTTTTTGTATCCAGGTCCGTAGATCCGTGATAGCATTTTTGATATTCTGAATATGTTGGAGCGTGGCAGCGCTATTGCCGGGAACCTGTTTAAGATTATCCAGCTCTTTATCCAGTGTATCAATATAGCCAGCCTGAGTTGTTGAAGAGAGCAAGCCGATAGGTACTGAAATCTGACTGGGAAAGCTAGCAGGTAGATCTCCACTACTGCGAGCATAGGCAGAGCCATCGACTGCTTCAATAATGCGGGTGGCCTGTCGACGTGCCAGACCCGTATCGTGAGAGTTCTGTAGCGAATCCACAATACTCACTGCTTTATCATTCATATTTTTAATAGAATCAAACAGGCCATTGATAACAGCAGGATTTGTGGGCAGATCGCCATCTGCATAGAGCAGTTTTTTCAGAATAGGCAGAGATGCTGGATTGAGGAGCGCCTGAAAGACTTTTTGATTGGCAGGCTTTGTGGGCGTGCCCTGGCCCTCTTCCAGCGTAATAAAGATCCCTTTCGTAATTGCCAGGAGATTTGTGTGTTTATCATCGCCTGCATACGTATAGTCGATGCTACCCTTCTGCACATCCATCGCCCCCAGTGGTATTACCTGATCGCTTGATTCTTGTAGCCAGGCAAAATACGTCTTGCCATCTGGTGGTGCGGCCACAGTATTTATACTGATGTGTAGTTGATCACTGTGACCTAAGGCGCTATCCTGAAAAAAGACCTGGCGTAGTGGTGGCACTGGCGTTGGTTGTTGGTTGGCCGTCTGTTTGTCGAGTAAGAGATTAGCGCCCAGGGCACTGAAGAGTACAAGCAGCACAATGACAAGTACACCAATCACAAGATAGATTGGTGAATCAGCAAACCGCAAAAAGCCACTCTTCTTCCGCGGAGGAGCAGGCCGATGCGGCATGCCTTGCGCTGGTTGAGCTGGTGGGAGCGTTGGAATAGGGGCCAGCGACGGCATACTCCCATAGGATGGACCAGCAGGATTTGGAGGATACTGCTGAGCATTTTGTGGTGCAGGCTGCATTGGTGGTACAGCGGGATAATAAGGGCTGGAAGATTGCTGCGGCTGTTGCTCGGGCGCCTGCCGTTGTGGCGGCACAGGTGGAATGGAAGGTTGCTGTGAGCGACCACCAGTGAGGCCATGCTGGGATGGCAGATTGAAGCGATTGGATGATGGCTTTGTTGAAGATGAAAAGCCTGAAGTACCTAGCTGGCCGGTCAGCCACTGATCCTTGTTGGCAGACTGTTCTTTTTCTCGTTCGTTGACTGGTTTTGCTTCAGCCTTTTCAACAGGAGGCGTTTGCGGCGCTGGCGCTGGTAGTGCTGGTGCTGGTATTGATGCGGGTGCTTGAGGATCAGATACAGGTTGAGATGCCTGGTAATTGACCGCGGGCAGGGGCTGTGAGAGCTGTTTAGAGACTGCAGGCAGTGGTCGAGAGATCTGCGACAATGGATTCTGAGGGACTATTGGTCTCATTGGATAGAGAGGAGGCAATGGCTGTGAGACACCAAGAATCGAGTTTGGAACCGTAGAGTTCTGTGTATGCGGCTCATTCTCAAAGGTTTGTGGTCGATTGATATGGAACGTCGTCTGTAGAGAGCAAGCCTCAGCCACTGCTGCGGCGAGGTGAGCAGCCGATGAAAAGCGCGTTGCAGGATTTTTTGCCAGTGCTCGTAAGATCACCTCGGAGAGGGCGGCAGGAATGCTTGAATTAATGAGAATAGGCGGAGTTGGTAACGCGTTGATGTGCTGCATCATAATGGCAACAGAGCTATCCCCACGGAAGGGAACCATGCCTGTACAGATCTCATACAGCATTACGCCCAGTGCATAGATATCGCTGCGCTGGTTGACCGGATCACCGGCGGCCTGTTCAGGCGAAACATAGGCAGGCGTGGTGGTCATGCTGGTATTATTGACAATCTGTGAGATACCAGCATCGGTGAGCTGGGGTTCGCCAGCGTCAAAATGGGCGACCTGAAGCAGATTGAGCAGAACATTCGCGGGTTTAATATTGCCATGAATAATTCCGCGACCGTGGAGCATATCTATCCCAGACGCGAGAGCCGAAGTAAGGTAGACAATCGCTGCTGGGGCAGGAATATAGCCGCGGTGTGAGGTTCCTTGAAGATAGTGGGCAAGCGTCTGACCCTCAACATACTCCATCACAATACAAGCGATCGTCTCGTTTGTCTGAGGGGTGCGTGTAATCAAATATTCCCGCACTGGAACAAGATTCGTATGCCGTATAAGCGAAATGACCTGACCCTCATCAGTAAAGCGCTTCATAAAGTGTGGATCAGATTGTAAATCGCTATGAATTATTTTGAGAGCGACCTCTTGGTGAATGGAGACATCACGAGCTTTCCATACCTCACCTACTTGGCCTCGTCCCAATGATTGCTGTAACTCGTATTTACCCAGGCGGCGTGGAGCTGTGCTCATTGCATCCTCCTGCATGCCGATAGACCTCAAATGGTCCAGTCCGGATTGCCATAAATTGTGGAAAATGAAAAAAATTGAGTCAAGAAATAAAGCGAGCTGTTTAACCTGTCACAGTATCCCTTGTTACCATAGCAGAGGTATGGCAAACGATCAAATATTTAGGACAGATATCCTAGTTGCCTGCTATTCTCTTATTCTCTCTGGATGCGCCCATGTCGGAAATCTCAACCCTATCTGGAATAGATATTTGCTATACTTAAGAGGCAAGGCAATCAGGGCTGGAGCAGAAAAAAGAGAAAGAGGTATCATGTGCGTTTCAGTTTACAAGATGTTCGGAAATCGATTCAAAGACGGGGTGGAGTGCTTGCAGTTTCCTTATATTTTCTGCGCCCTGGAATCTTACAGGTAGAGATTGAGCGTCTGATCGCTTATTTTGAGGGCCTGCTTGGTCAGCCACAGAGCCAGTTCTCTGTTGATGAGGCTCGGGCCTATATAGGTGATTATCGTCTGGCCCATTGCTTGATAGCGACGCTTAGCGCCTGGTATAGCTGGCAGACGCGGGATTGGGTCTCCGTTGTGAAGGAGCTTGGTGCAGATGCTCAGCAGCCAGCTCTTAGCTCACCCATTCAGTTGCGCCTTGCACTGTATATGTATGTAAATGCCCATTACAATGGCTTTCTAAGTGAGCAGCAGCGTCCGCAGGCACTGCAAACGTTTGCCCAGGAGCTGGGAATAAGTAGCGCTTCGCTTGAGGTATTGCTGCATAACGATAGCGAGGAGGAGGCGCGGCTGATCCGTACGGGCGAGCGAGCTCCTACCGCCTCTGAAGTCGCTATCCTCTACAATCAATGGGCTTTTGAGGCTGCCCTTTTCACTGCTTCTGAGGTGAGGCTCGTAATTGACTGTAACGCCTTTGTCCTCTCAGATGCCAGTGTTGCAACTTCAGGTGCTGAGAGCTCCTGGTTGAAAGGTCAGGGGAGCGTTGGACTGGGTGCCGGGGCTGCTATTAAGCGGCTTTGCTATCTGGCACGCCGGATGGGGGTCTATTATGATCTGGCCTATGAAGGCAATGAAACGGATCTTGCACTTGATAGACCTTTACAGCAGAACAAGCCTCTTCTGCTCAATCTGACTCTTTATGGTCCCCAGGAAGTCACGGGGCTTCCACAACAATATGGTCTGCGGCTGGCGCGTCTCTGCCGCTTCCTGTTGGGATATCGAACTCATGGAGGACAGGGGCGAGCCTCTTTGGGCAAGGCAGTTGTGGCCGCCAGTGCGCGTGTGCATTTTCTTCAGCGAACGTATATGTTTGCCATGGACGCCAATCTCTTGCAGCTTCTTCCATCTGTTCCTCCAGGCACCGAACGTGAAGGCGAAGAGAGCAATGTCCTCTTTGATAGCAGCATTGAGCAGGCTTTTGCTGAAGCTTTTCTGGGCGCATCTGCCAGCCAGGGTGTTGATGGCTGGCATCTGGAGCGAGAACCTGAGCCCTTGCTGTTGGATCGAAGTATCTTTATCCCTGATTTTGCCTTTAGCCGTGGCACAAGGCGTATTTATGGAGAGATTCTAGGCTTCTGGACGCCAGCCTATCGTGAGCGCAAGATTCAGAAGCTGCAACAGTTGCGAGGCCGTCAGGATCTGTTGCTGGCAATTCCTGAGGAGGCAAAAGAGGTCTTTACGCCCATCGCGAACGATTTTCCCATTGTTTATTACACCAATCAGCTCTCCCTAGCAGAGGTATTGCAGGTGCTTCGTAGCCATTATGATGATTTTGCTGAGAGGCTTGCGCAAGTTGATCTTGAGGCTGTGCAGGCTCAGGTCTGGGAGATGGGTCTCTGTTCAGAGCGGACCAGTATGGAGCTATTGCAGTGTTATCGGCGGTCAGAGCTATTGAAAGCGGTTGAGCGCGTCTGTGATAATACTGGTGGCGAGATCCTGTTTGTCAGCGGTCTAGGGCTCTTTACCCAGACCTGGATGCATCAGGCCCTCCAGAGCTTTACGGACTGGATGCAGCAGATACAATCCTGTAGCTTAGCCGACGCCATCCGCGAGCTACAGATCCAACAACCCGGCTTACAGAGCAGTGAAGAGACAAGTATTGAGACCCTGATTGGACTCTGGTCGGAGATACGCATCCAACGTGACTCTATCTTTGAAGCCCGCGTTGAACTGGTTCATCTCGCTAAACCTCTCCAGGAGACAGCTGAGCAGGATGCTCTCACAACAGAAGAGGCTCCGATTGCTGGCGATATGAAAAAAAGTACCCGTCAGAAACGCGCTCCCAGTAAAAAGCGGCCCAGAGCAGAGCCTGAGACCATCCAGGAGAATCTCTGGTAGCCAACATGAGCGCCGTCTGATCTACCTGTTTTAAATCATAAAATACCTTAAAATAAAATTTTGTTATATAAATATCGAAAAATATATAATACCATGTCAAGTAGGGAAAGTCGCTTGTCTCTTTCCTCTCGTCCCCCTTCGCTGTGTGAGCCCCTCCATAGCTCAATGGGAAAGGATGTTATGGAGGGGCTGGCAGAGCGGAGCTTCACATTTTGGAAGGAGACAAGCGACCTTCCCTACTGCTTTTGTTATGTTGTGAACGTAAAAACACATTATGAATGTTAAGTAGGGAAAGTAGCTTGTCTCTTTCCTCTCGTCCCCCTCCGCTGTGTGAGCCCCTCCATTGCTCAATGGGAAAGGATGTTATGGAGGGGCTGGCAGAGCGGAGCTTCACGATTTGGAAGGAGACAAGCGACCTTCCCTACTACTTTTGTTGTGCTATGAATGTAAAAACACATTATGAATGTTAAGTAGGGAAAGTAGCTTGTCTCTTTCCTCGGTTCCCCCTTCGCTGTGTGAGCCCCTCCATAGCTAATGGGAAAGGATGTTATGGAGGGGCTGGCAGAGCGGAGCTTCACGATTTGGAAGGAGACAAGCGACCTTCCCTACTGCTTTTGTTATTTTGTGAACGTAAAAACACATTATGAATGTCAAGTAGGGAAAGTCGCTTGTCTCTTTCCTCGGTTCCCCTCAGCTGTGTGAGCCCCTCCATTGCTCAATTGAGGGTTGGATCATGGAGGGGCTGGCATAGTGCAACGTGAAATTGAATGCTATCGGCCTGAGTGTATGATGAAAGTATGTTCTAGTGTAAGTCTGGTATCCATACATTGCTGAAACAGCTTATAAGTATGCATGAATTTATAGAATCGCCTTAAAATCTAGTAAATATGTTCCAGGAACTGTTGACATGCCAATGGTACTTCGTGTACTATTGCTGTGTATTAGAACAAAGGTTCTGATATAGCTAAAAACAGTAGAGAGGACGGTAGGAATAGTGGAACAAACTTCTTTGCAACGCGCTCGTAAGACAGCAGAGCGACAGGTTATCAGGAAAGCGCAGAGGGATGATATTGCGGATGAGGTGTGGCCAGCGCGAATGCCAAGTAGTGTGCGGCGTTACCAGAGCGATGTAAAGATGGAAGTGGGGCGAGCAATAGCTGATGTACAACCAGAGACCCAGAGCGTCTATAGCCGCGCCAACAAAATCCCGGCTCGACGCACAGCTGCGCCGTCAACCTCCCGGCCACATCGTCCAGTTGAACAGCCAATCTTACAATTGACGGGTCCGATTGATACCGATGAGATTGTCTGGCGGCCTGATAAAGCCCTGATCCAGGCTTCATCTCGTCCGGTCCAGGGGAGAAACCTGCACTGGCTAACCTATCTGGGATTGTTTCTCCTGCTCATGATTGTTGGTTGGGGGTTACTGAGCACAGTTGCTAACTGGTGGCAGATAACGGTAGATGATTGGCATTATGGGCGACCACGCACTTATCAGACAGATCAGATCGTAGGACATAACGATTCAGCCAATAATCCCAGTCATTTCATTGTCGTCAACTTAAACCGGCATGTACAGGTAATTGAGTTTCCCGGTGGCGACTCGAGCAAAGTAAAACTTTACACCCTACCAGTACTAACGGGTCAGGGTCAGGATCTTGCGCCCGCCACATTGCTATTCAAAGATCTCAATGGGGATGGAAAACTCGATATGGTTGTCTGTATTCAGGATAGCCGTTTCCCATTTCTGAATGATAATGGACAGTTTCGCGCTCCCAGAGTGGATGAACATCTCCAACTCTAGCTTCCAGTCCAGCCCTACCGCCTTATCACAAAGAAGACCAGACCTTCCCGTAGAGAGAATGGTCTGGTCTTCTTTTCTTTTTAAGAGCATCAGCTTTCTATCTTATAGACTGTTCCAGAACCATTTCTGGTGCAGGCGATTTGGTGCGATGAGACTGAACGATCACCACTGCTGGTCGTTTAGCTGTAATTGGTGCCAGCGCTAACGGAGCTGCAAATGCATCGTCTCTTTGTCGGCGGGACTCTGGTTCTTTGCGAACAGCTAACCATGTAAATGTAATCATCCAGGCAAGAAGAAAAACACTAAGAGTGCTAACAACAATCGCTTGTGAGAGCGCAGTTGGTATTTCCACAGGTACGTCCTCTCTCAGGCCACTTTAGCAGCAGCATTACATTACTGTATTGTAACAGACGGAGAAAATATCGTAAATTAACAGAACTTGTAGTACTAACTGTCGGGTCTTACCGTACGGAGACCCTACAGAGTAGACGTCATAGAGACCAATAACGTTTCAGCATGTATAGCTTCGTAAGCTGTGCTTAGAACGTATAAATACTCGGATGTATGCGTTAAAAGTAGAGCTAATCCGAAAGGTCAAGCAAAACGTATACCAAACGTATACTATATGCAGGGTATCAGCAAGGCGAAAAAAGTGCCAGTAAAAGCCAGAAAAATAAGAAGAGAGTACTTGATAACTGCTAGATAGTGTTTGTCCTTTCCAGATAGAGAACAAGGAAGGCTTGTTCTTTTTATTGAAACCTGTCACAATAGGCAAAAAAGCGTGTACTAGATATCTAATCTATACACATCAAAGGATGAGGAGAACATGGATCGTATTAACTGGCCGCGCACGCGTGATATTCTGATCTGTGTCATCTGTGTTGGAATTATCTTCTGGGCCTCCTGGTCCATTTTAGGTCAATTTGTTGAAGCAATTGTAATCTTATTATTATCAATGGCAGTTGCTTTTCTCATCACTCCTGCCGTCAACTTCCTGGTGAGATTTGGGGCTCCGCGCCTATTGGCAGCGTTGCTGGTCTATCTAGCAGTTTTTAGCTTGTTGGGCTGGGTGGCATATGCATTGATCGCTTCGCTGGTACAGCAGGTTGGGGCCTTTTCATCAACCATTACCAGTTTCGCGGGAAGCGTCCCAGATCGTTTAAAGAGTTTTATCGACTTTTTAGAGAACAATGCCCATATTCCAGCTACGACAGTGGATACAACGATTCAGCGCGTTCAGAGTCCACTCCTTGATTTTGCGACGAGTATGGCTACAAATGCTCCGAACATCATTTTGTTGATAACCAATGTGTTTGTTCAGATCCTGCTGGTTGCGGTGTTGAGCTTCTACTTTACGCTGGATGGAAAGCGTATTCGCGATAGCCTTGTGAGTATTGCGCCGAAGCGATCATTGCCCAATGTCTTACTTTTTGAGGATGCATTGAATCGGGTTGTGGGCAATTATATTCGCGGTCAACTTACTTTAGCCGTCATCGTGGGAGTCTGTACAGGCCTTTTCTGTGTCTTTACCGGTTTAGGGAACTATGCACTGATTTGTGGTGCGTTAGCTTTTATGTTTGAGACTATTCCGATGGTCGGTCCTGGCCTGGCATCGATTACGCCAATCTTACTCTCACTTCTGCTCAAAGACCCTTATCCGCGAACATTAATCCTGATCGGTCTATTTGTCGCGTTACAGATGGTTGAAAGCAATGTTTTGGGTCCGCGTATTGTTGGTCATGCCGTTGGGTTACATCCAGTTGCAGCCATTCTGTCGTTGCTGGTGGGCGCACAGCTCTTTGGCGTCTTTGGAGCCCTGCTGGCAACTCCAATTGTTGCTGCGGCCTGGGTCGTCGTTGCCAGTATCTATCGTTCGGCTCGTGGAGAGTCAGCCGATCAGATGTTAGCACGCAAACGAGCTCCCTGGCAGATCCGCAGGCCCGTCGAGCGCTTTGGGCGTGGGCGTGGGCAGCTATCAGATGAGGAAGGCGAAAGCAGTAACATTGATCCGAGCTCCGAGCCGTCTGAATCCGAACCCTCCACAGAAGACGCCTCGAACGCTTCTAAAACAGATTATTCGCATGAGATGTCATAGAGATGATGCCCGGCATAGAGCGATCGTCATAACAGCGGGCCCTTCACTATTTATGCTATAGCGCAAATGGTGGAGGGTCCGCTGTTATGATAGCTGAGAGCCCATTGTGCCCATATGGCCACAATGGGGAGCTCTTACCTGAAAATATGCAAGAATAGCTATGAGAATTCCTCGGGGAATCGGGTGGAAGGTTCACCCGAAGCACCGAAATCCTCCTTCCATGGACTCCTTATCACACAAGAAAGACCACCAGTAACAATGGCCTTATAGAATAGAAACGGGAGTCAGTGGGGAATTAGACAGCACCAAAGGTCTTGCGAATCTCCTCTTCTGCATCATGGTTGACCACGGCATAGACCTCGTCATTGGCCTCTAGAACCGTTTCACCAGAAGGAAAGATGGGTTCGCTGCCACGAATAATCAGAGTGAGGTTACAGCGGCGGGGAAGGTTAATCTGACTGAGCTGTTTGCCAATAACAGGAGAAAGCGGTGGAATCGTGATCTCCAGAATCTCCAGCCCGGCTCGTTTAAGCGTCATCAACAGTACAAAGCGCTGACCAGGGAGCTCCGACTCAATCAATGAAAGGATAGCCTTCGTTGGGCTCACACTGACATCAATGCCTAACTTCTTAAAGAGCTCCTCATGTTTTGGGTTATTTAACCGAGCGATAGTGCGTGCAACATTAAAGCGTTTTTTGGCAACCTGGCAGATGACTAGATTATCCTCATCCTCGCCAGTAACAGCAATCACTGCGTCAGCTCGTCGAGCGCCTGCCTCTTCCATTGTTCGAGCTTCACATGCATCACCCTTAAGAACCGACTGCCCAAGCTCTTCGCTAAGAGATTGATAGCGAGAGGTATGTTTCTCGAGCAATAGTACTTCATGGCCTTGATTGAGCAGGTTGCGCGTCAGGTAGTAGCCAACGTCTCCGCCGCCACCAACAATAATATACATATAGGTTCCTCTACTCTCTTCCAGTTGAATAGAAACGAATGGTCATAGTTGAGGGGATACTTTTCCAGGCATCATGGAGTGGAGAAGGATTTAGGAGCCGCTGCGAGGCAAAGCTTTTGTACCACGTCCATTGAGGACATCCAGCAGCATATCAGAGACAATAGTAGTCGGGCAGATTGTCTCCAACCCAAGCTCATTAAACGTGCTCTCACGTAGAGGATCATAAATGCGGCAGACGACCTTCTGGATATGGAAGATCTCTTTTGCGATCTGGCTGGCCATAATATTCCGATTATCGCCATTGGTTACCGCTGCAAAAGCATCGGCACCCTCTGCACCAGCGCGTCGCAGAATCTCCTCATCAACACCGCTACCTATGATCTTGTCCCCTCGAAACTTTGGGTCAAGGCGTTGAAATGCATCGCTGTTGTTATCGACCACGGAGACGGTATGTCCGGCGCGGTCTAATTGCGTGGCTAGTGTTGCCCCGACGCGTCCACAGCCAATAATGATAACTTTCACTGATAGCCTCCTGTTGGTCAAAGAGATAGGATTGTAAATGTAACCAAGACATTATAGCATGTAGTGAGATCTCTCACCGGACATGAGAGTATCATAGCTGTCAATGGGTAGAGCCCAACAATGTGTTTGTTAGTATGGAAAGAAATGGCACTTTATGTCGATAATGACGGCGAAAACAACGGGCTATCGCTTACAAGAGGTGAGGGAGCAGGGGCAGTGGGATCAATTTGTTGCCAGCCAGCCAGGTGGGCATCTCTTACAAAGTTGGTATTGGGGCGAGCTAAAAGCTACGGCTGGCTGGTTTCCCCTGCGCTTAGGTCTGTGGGATGGTCACCGTCTCATTGCTGGTGCACAGATCTTACGCAAATCTGCCCCACGGGTTCCTCTGCGGTTAGGGCATCTGGCGTATCTACCGAAGGGGCCAGTACTTGCCTGGGAGCAGCCAGAGCTCTGTTCCATCTTTTTTGCGCAGATGCATCGCTATCTACGCAAGCAAGGTGCCCTTGCCCTGCGGATGGAGCCAGAAATTGACCACGAGAGCGAGCAGGGAGAACTGGTTATCAGACGCCTTACCGAGCTCTCTTTTCACCCTACCCGTTCGGTTCAGCCATTGCGAACGATTCTCCTGAATATCACGCCGTCTGAAGAGACGCTTCTGGCACAGATGAAAGAGAAATGGCGCTATAATGTGCGTCTGGCTGGCCGAAAAGGAGTGACGATCCGCGTAGCAACGTCGTTAGAAGATATTCAGTCCTGGTATACCTTGATGCAGACCACAGGCGAGCGAGATCAATTTGGCATTCACACACTGGAATATTATCAGCGTGCGTGGCAACTGTTCGCTCCTCAGGGCGCGCTCCGTCTGCTACTGGCTGAGCGAGAGGGTCAGTTGCTGGCAGGGATCTTTGTGAGCCTGTTTGCCCGGCAAGCGATCTATATGTATGGAGCATCGAGCAATGAGCAACGTCAACTGATGCCCAACTACCTCTTGCAGTGGGAGGCCATTCGCTGGGCTCGAGAGCAAGGCGCGCACGAATATGACTTCTGGGGCATTCCCGAGACTGAGGGAGAAGAAGAGGCAATGGCAGGCGTCTATCGTTTTAAGCGTGGTTGGGGTGGGCGTGTCGTCCAGTTTGTTGGCGGCTATGAATATGTGTACAACCCTTTCCTGATGAAATTTGCGCACCGTTACTTGTAAGAGAAGAACAACACTGTGCAACTCTTTTTAGTCTCGACCGTAATATATATAGAACAATAAAAAATGTTGCATATCTGCTCGCTCAACAATAAGGTTACTACTTGATATATTCTACAAAAGAGAGCAGATATCATATATAGATAAGGTATCAGAGGAGGTATCTCTATGTCTGGAAATCGTGGTTGTCTGGCAAACTCACTTCTGTTTCTGGTGATTATCTTCTTGCCATTGGTGGGACATATTATTGAGACCGTCATGGTGTTTGAGGATGACCATTCGTTGGCGGGCAAGATTCTCTGGCTGGCAGTTATCTGGCTCATGCCCATTCCAGTCATTATTGGACCACTTCTGTACCTGCTTTTTGGACAGAAATCGGCCCGTCGTGGCCGTGTCATGTTTGGGCAAGCAAGCTACTAACATCTCTGCCCGCAGTCAAACTTCCATCTTCCATAAAAAAAGGAGGAGGCTCATTTTATGAAGCCTCCTCCTCTTTTTATGGAAATTTAATTACTTGCTTGCTAGCTAACATCCAGACTATTAGTGTATTATATATTGGCGATCTAAACTCATCTGCTTGAAGGTCGCTCAGGAGAAGAGATCAGAGTGATCTACTCTGCCTTGCAGTGGCTATCAGGCCCTATTTTATATATATATGGAATATAGGTATATTTTGCTTTCAAAAAGGAAAAAGGCCCTATTTTGGAAGAATTCTGTAGATTTGTATGTACGAGGATAGAGACTTTTCATGAAAAAGTTTATTTTGTTTCGTATGGGTATTGTGGGTGCATTTCTCTTATTTTTTCTTTTATTTGCCTTAACGGCTGATCTGCAGACAGGGATTGTGCCCTGCCTGCAGGTTCCGCCGTTAGCAGGAGTGCATCTACCGGGAGCCCAACAATGGAAAGATGGGACCTCCTCTTTTCTCTTTGGTGCCAATGACGCCTCCTGGGAGTGGTCACCACAGACATTGGGGAATAGTTCGGCTATTCGAGCCACGGTGAGAGGGGCTGGAATTACCGTCATCCGCACACCATTGACGAGTGGCGATGCTGATAAACGTGTTGCAGCTATAGAAGATGTTGGAGCGGCCTGTCTTGGCATCTTACGACCTCAGGACGCTCTGCAAGTTGTACAGAGCCTGGGGGCACGTTGCAGGCTCTATGAATGGGAGAATGAGCCAGATAATGCGGGCATTTCTCCTGAAGAGTACGGGCAATCCTGGAATCGCTATATTCCACAATTGCGGAAGATCAATCCACAGGCAATTTTTATTGGGCCTGTGGTTGCCTTTGCCAATATCGATTATATTACGCGTTTTCTCACCGTGGCGAAGGCGAGCGGAAGCTTGCCCGACGCAATCAGCTACCATCTGTATCCATGTACCGACCTGACACCCGAAGCCTGTCCATCTCATATAGAGCAGTTTACGCAGAGCGCCGCTCTCGTTCGTACTGCTAGCCTGGGAGTGTTGGGGCGGGCCCTGCCTTTAGCGCTCACTGAATGGAATTACAGCTGGAAGCCTCACCAGACTCCTAACAAAGATCCCTATATGCGCCAGTTTACAACCGAGTCACTTGAAGCAATGCGGGCAGGGGGCATTGTTCTAGCCAATCAATTTGATCTGGCAAGTAATGCAGGCTATGGATCATTGGATGAGTTAGATACTGCGACGGCCAGAGCGTATCCTCAATTGACAGCGACGCAAGCACTGATTGAGCACTATCAACCAGGTCAATCGTCCTCATCAGGAGTCAAGAGACCATTATGTCCGTCCCACTAGACGGTATTTCCTCATTGTATGAGAAGGACCAGGCATGAGAAGGGCCAGAACCATCATGAGGATCTTTAAGCTCTCCGTTCTTCCATTGTCTGTGGAGGAACGGAGCTCGCGGCTTCATCTGTACTGATCTTCCATTGTTTTCCGCAAGAAATATTCCTATCTAATTGACCAGATAGCACATTTATGGTAAGTAGTATTCTAGACTTCTTTAGCCTGATCTGGTTTTTTACCGTACTACGGGAAGGTCAATCTAAGTCAGCCGTAAGATTGACAATGTTCAATGGTAGCAGGTATTTCTCTCTTTCACGCCTGGAACTGATGCTTTTTTTTTGTATAGTGAGCTTTTTATCGTGCATGGAAATTCCCCATAATACTATAGAATATACAAATTTTATAATTTTTAAGATAAAATTGGTAAAAGGAGGAATATCTGTTTTCGCCGTCAGAGGGCTAAAATATCATTAATCGTATCTTTTTTGCCTCATTTTAATGAATATGAAATGTACTATATATCAGTATTGTAAGGAGACACAGGATGCAGGCTCAAAAGCCATTGGTGGTGAAGGGTTTTGAGAAACTCGGCGCACGTATCCATGTTCGTCATTGGAGGAGAAGGAACCTTTTCTTTTCACTGATAAGTATCTGTCTGTTAGTGTTTGTTGTGGGAGGGTCATTGCTTGTACAGACATTTTTCTCTGTGCATAGTGCATATGCAGCTGCCCCTGCCAACACCGCGGTGCTCAGCTTTAAGAATGACAATGCTCATAGTGGTTTAAATGCCAATGAAACTCTTCTAAATACAAATAACGTCAATGTGAACCAATTTGGTAAACAGGTATCCTATCCTGTGGATGGCCAGGTGTATGCACAACCGTTATACGTTCCCAATCTGACGATTAATGGCAACCTCCACAACGTAGTCTTTGTGGCCACAGAACACGATAGTATCTATGCATTTGATGCTGATCAGACAACGACGATGGCCCCGCTCTGGCAGCGGAGCTTTCTGGGTAACGGAGCTACTTCAGTCTCGACCGCAGTGCTTCTAGGATGTGGTGATACCAGCCCTGAAGTTGGCATTACTGGCACTCCTGTGATTGATAGTAGTACCAACACCATGTACGTGGTAGCTTTTACCAATGATGATGGAGTCAGCAATGTAGTCTATCGCTTGCATGCTATTGACCTGACAACTGGTCTGGATAAAGGGACGCCAATTGTGCTGCAAGGTGCGGTTTCAGGCACAGGTCCTGGGCAGGTCAACGGGGTTGTGGCATTTCAGGCTATCCATGAGCGCCAGCGTGCAGCCTTAGTAATGGCAAATGGGCAGATTTATATTGCCTTTGGTTCGTTTTGTGACATTGATCCCTACCATGGTTGGATTCTCAGCTACACCTTTAACGGCACAAATTTTCAGCAGTCTAACCAGTATAACGATACACCGAATGCTTCAGGGGCTGGATTGTGGGGATCAGGCGGAGGCTTATCGGCTGATGCCAGCGGTAACATCTATGTTATGTCTGGCAATGGCGATGCTGATCTGGCGAAACCCGGCCCTGACGGAGGCGATTCCTTTTTAAAACTCAATCCCCAGTTGCAACTGCAAGATTATTTTACGCCTTTTAATGATAAATGTTTAAAGCAGCGTGATACTGATCTCGGCTCAGGTGGACCTTTACTTATTGGTAATAAGGTTTATGGTGGAGGAAAAGAAGGGCGTATCTATACGCTGGATAGCAACAATCTAGGGAAATTCACCTTTGACCCTAATTTAGATTGTACACAGGGGTCGACTGAACCGAATACCACAGCAATTGATAGTGTTTTGCAGGAGTTTCCTCCAGGCACAATGGGAGGAATCTATAGCTCGCCAGTGTATTGGAATGGACCAAACGGCCAGTATGTCTATTTCTCGGGCTCTGGTAGCAATACGCGTGCTTTTCGCCTGGATGCCAATGGACTGCTTTCTTCTGCTGCAACCTCCCAAACGCCGGAGAGTTTTAGCTTTACAGGCAGTAATCCCATTATCTCTAGTAATGGGACAGCGGCAGGAACTGGCATTCTCTGGTTAATTGACCCTCATGCAGTTCTGCGAGCCTACGATGCCAGTAATCTGGCGACCGAGCTATATAATAGTGGACAGAATGCTGCTCGCGACGGTTTAGGGAGCTATGTCAAGTTTAGTACGCCAACGGTTGCGAATGGCGAAGTTTTTGTGGGAACTGCAAACTCATTAGTAATTTATAGCCTTCATGTGACCACGACGATTCCAACGCCTACGCCAACCCCTTCCGGACCGCCCCCAGCAGCCTATAACAACGTTGCTGTCAGCGACGATACTACTCCTGGTACAGGCGATTTCGATGGCAATAAGGATAGCTATTCGTATCAATCGCTTGTTGTGGCAGGTCTTAATCCTGGTGACAACGCTTTTCATGATGGGATGGTCTTTACCTGGCCCAATGCGATCCCTGGCACCCCTAATAATTATGTGCCCAATGGCCAGACGATTCCAATCGTGAATCCAGTTACTAATGCCAATCTGCTGGGCTTCCTGGGTGCTTCTGCCAATGGGGCAGCTTCGGGACTGGCTACAATCAATTATGTTGATGGTACGCATCAGACGTTCACGCTAGGTTTTGCCGACTGGCATCAGACGGGGACGCTCCCTTTCAATAATAGTATTGAGACGATCTCAACATACTATAATAATGAGGCAGGTAAACAGACACAGACAACGTCTACCTTCTATACTGATGTGGTATTAGCGGCTGGACGTGTGGTGCAGAGTGTTACTTTGCCAGCAACAGCAGGTCCTGGCACCATGCATATTTTTGCCGTCTCAACAAAATATGTGCCACAGGCTGCTGTCTATAACAATATCGGGACGAGTGACGATAGCGCTCCTGCAACTGGTATCTTTGATGGAACCAACAGCTATTCCGCTCAGGCTCTGGCCGCAGTAAATATCACGCCAGGTGCGACTGTAAGCTACAATGGCGTTAACTTTATCTGGCCCAATGTAATGGTTGGTACTCCCAATAATTACGCAGCGAAAGGTCAGATGATTCCAGTTAATCCGGTTCCCAATGCAACCACCCTGGCTGTGCTCGGATCATCTACTGATGGTAATAGTACAGGAACGGCTGTTATTACCTATACCGATGGCACCACTCAGAGCTTCCCTCTTGGCTTAAGTGATTGGACTCTTGGTGGAGGCTATAGTACTCCTGCGTATGGGAATAAAGTTGTAGCGACAACAGCCTATCGGAATACGCCCAGTGGTCAACAGAGCACTGACAAGCCAACCATTCTGTATGCTGATGTCACTTTGAATTATCCCGGCAAGACGGTTCAGAGCCTTACGTTACCTGCAACAATGACTGGTGGCCAGCTTCATGTGTTTGCCGTTTCGACAAAAGCGACGCTGCTTCCACCACCATTGAACAATGTTGGAGTCAGTAATGACAGTGATCCAACTGCGGGTCATTTTGATGGATCAAACAGTTACTCTGCTCAAGCCCTGGCGGCTGTGAAGGTGACACCTGGCGCAACCATTACCTATAATGGAGTCAATTTTACCTGGCCGAATGCACCAGCTGGTAGCCCCAACAATTACGTTGCCAATGGTCAGGTTGTTCCCGTTAATCCCGTCACAGGAGCCACGACGCTGGCGTTCCTGGGTTCTTCGATGAATGGAAATAATAGTGGATTTGCTACTATTACGTATATTGACGGAACGACGCAGGTTTTCACATTAGGGATGAGTGACTGGACGCTGGGCTGGCATGGGTCTTCTGGTACTGCTTTTGGTAATCAGGTGGTAGCGACCACTGCTTATCGCAATACTCCTTCTGGTGCGGATACGACCGAAAATCCGACCATCTTGTATGCTGAAGTGGCACTGGCCTATCCTGGTAAGACGATTTTGAGTGTGACTCTCCCAACTGGCGGTCAGATTCATATCTTTGCTATCTCTACGAAGGCTGGTGGAACGTCAACAGCGACGCCAACCCCAACACCAGCGGCGACACCAACGCCAACAGCGACGGCGACACCAACAGCGACACCAACTCCGGCCCCGGCTGTCTATAATAACAGTGGTACCAGCGATGACAGTAGCGCTTATGCAGGACACTTTGATGGTTCCAATAGTTATTCTGCTCAGGCTCTGGCTGCTGTGAATATTACAGCAGGAGGAACGGTGGCCTTTAATGGTGTGAGCTTCGTCTGGCCTTCGTCTGCTTCGGGTCAGGCAAACAATTATGTTGCTCAAGGTCAGGTCTTGCCAGTGACGCCTGTCACGGGAGCAACAACATTGGCCTTCCTTGGTTCTGCATCGGAAGGCAATACTTCTGGAACTGCAACCATTACGTATACTGATGGAACCACCCAGACGTTTGTCTTAGGGCTGTCGGATTGGACCCTGGGTTGGGATGGAACGGCTCCCCCGGCTTATGGAAATAAGGTTGTAGCAACAACGGCCTATCGGAACACAACGAGTGGGATGGAGACTGCGCATAAGCCCGTAGTCTTATATGTTGATGTTGCTCTCGCTTTCCCTGGTAAGACGGTTCAGAGTGTAACCCTGCCTTCGACGACGACAGGTGGTCAGTTGCATATCTTTGCAGTGGCTACGAAATAGCGTTATCCATCCGGACAAAACAGGCCTCCAGCCTTTAGCAAGTACGTGAAAAGGCTGGAGGCTTTATTTTGGTTAGATGTCTCTGAAAAAAACCTGCGATTGTGCTTATAAAGTCTTCATGAAGGAGAGGATGGAGGGCACTGACGCTCTTTTTTGCTCTTGTAGTCGATAATTCCTTGTGGTTTACTATGGATAATGGTGTATCAATAGATCCGTTAAAGCTGACGTTTTGCCAGTTGAACTGAGACTGTTGTTGAGTGATGGACGCGATGAGCGGGCAATAAGACCCCTTTCTCATCGTGTAAGAAGAAAGCAGGCAGATACGATGGCAATGCAAAGGAATGACCGCGAGGCCGTAATTATTGAGGCAGTTCGTACGCCAATTGGTCGGCGAGGTGGGAAGTTAAAGGATTGGCATCCAGTCGATCTCCTGGCTCAAGTGCTTTCTGCTCTGGTAGAGCGTACAGGACTTGATGCAGAACTGATTGATGATGTGATTATCGGTTGTGTAAGCCAGGTGGGAGAGCAGAGCCAGAATGTCGCGCGGAGTGCAGTGCTGGCCGCAGGCTTTCCTGAATCTGTCCCTGGCACCACCGTTGATCGTCAGTGTGGATCAAGTCAACAAGCCATCCATTTTGCCGCTCAAGGCGTTCTGAGTGGTGCATACGATATCGTCATTGCCGGTGGCGTTGAATCAATGACACGCGTTCCAATGGGCTCTTCTGCCCAGGGACCTGGTGAACCCTTTGGACCCTTAATGCTGGATCGCTATGATCAGAAGCTGGTTCATCAGGGGATTAGTGCTGAACTCATTGCACAGAAATGGGAACTGAGCCGGGCCGAACTGGACGAGTATAGTCTTGAGAGTCATAAGCGAGCCGCCTGGGCCAGCGCTGAGGGTCGTTTCGCCTCCCAGATTATCCCTATTCCGGTCAGACATGATGATGGGAGCATAAGCATGTTTGAGCGCGATGAGGGGATTCGTTTTGATACCAGTCTGGAGAAACTCGCCAGTCTTGAGCCCGCATTTCGCTCGGATGGCGTCATTACAGCCGGTAATGCCTCGCAGATTAGCGATGGAGCCGCTGCCGTCTTAATTATGGAACGTGGGACAGCCGAGCAACTGGGGCTCGTTTCGCGAGCTCGTTTTGTCTCCTTCGCACTGGCAGGGGATAATCCCATTTACATGTTGACAGCCCCCATTGCAGCAACAGGGAAGGTACTGGACAAGGCTGAGATGACCATTGATCAGATCGATCTCGTCGAGATTAACGAAGCCTTTGCCAGTGTTGTGCTTGCCTGGCAGCATGAGATTGCCTTTGACTTACAGAAAGTCAACGTGAATGGTGGAGCGATTGCCGTTGGTCATCCGCTGGGCGCTTCGGGAGCGCGTCTCACCACAGTCCTGCTGAATGAATTGGAGCGTACGGGCGGTCGCTATGGGCTACAGACCATGTGTGAGGGAGGTGGCATGGCCAATGCGATGATTATTGAACGGCTTGGCTGAGTCATTATAGACAATTTGTCTACTAGAAAATGATGGTTCTATCCTTGACTCTTGTGTGTTTCTTGGGTATACTGCCTAGTAACATCAAACACAAACGACTGGCCCGTAGCCAGAGAATAGACAGATAGAACACAAACAACCAAATATACATCCAGTAATACTCATCCAGAGAGGTGGAGGGATACGGCCCTATGAAGCCCGGCAACCCGCTTTCCAATGTTGTTAAGCAGGGTGCCAATTCCGGTGAAATATGTGAGAACTGTTTCACAAGATGAGGGGAAGACGCGAAGACGCAGAGCCCCCCAGTTGGAGGGCTTTTTTGTTACCTCTTTGAGTAAGAAGGATCTGTGCAAGGAAGTTTGTGCGTACATTACAAATTGACAAAGAATGCGTTGAAGAGGAAGAGTAGATCACAACGGGCGGCTACAGAGAGTTGACGAAGATGAGAGGTCAGCGCCGTACCAGGGTTGAAGATGGCCTCTGAGTTGCAAGTTGAACACTTTCCTATGAAAATGAAAAGACCATTGATAGAGAGAGTTAGTAGGCTGAGCCGTGGGCTTCGTTACAGCCAGAGTGTTGTTCACTGCCAGCGAGAGCATAACAACACTTAGTAAGGTTGATACCGTGAGGTCTCAACAAACCAGGGTGGTACCGCGATAACGTTTACCCCTCGCCCCTGTGGGGAGAGGGTTTTTTTGTTCCCATTTTTCCAGGAAGGAGCATGCAATGGTAGCACAATTAGAGTATGTTAAGCGGGTGGAGCCTTTGATGAAGGATATGGCGAAGACACATGGAAGCACATTTACGTTTGATCATTTGCCGTTGCAGCAAGGCGGGTCGCTCAGTCCCGTAACCATTGCATATGAGACCTGGGGAACTCTGAATGACACAGGGGACAACGTTATTCTGATTACCCATGCGTTAACTGGTGATTCCCATGCTCATGATCCGGCCCATCCAGGCAATTGTAAAATGGCCTGGTGGAACCCCCTCATTGGTCCTGGTCGTGTTTTTGATACGGATCGCTATTTTGTCATCTGCTCCAATGTGATTGGGAGCTGTTATGGCAGTACTGGCCCAACCTCACCCGATCCTCGCACTGGTCGTCCCTATGGTATGCGTTTTCCAGTGATCACAATTCGGGACATGGTCAGAGCTCAACATCGATTGATTGAGCATCTTGGTGTTCGTCATCTGGCAATGGTTGCTGGTGGCTCGATTGGAGGCCAGCAGGCATTGGAGTGGGGAGTCCTCTATCCGGATCTGATGGATAAGGTTGTTGT
Organism: Tengunoibacter tsumagoiensis; assembly: GCF_003967535.1. GTDB lineage: Bacteria > Chloroflexota > Ktedonobacteria > Ktedonobacterales > Ktedonobacteraceae > Tengunoibacter > Tengunoibacter tsumagoiensis. Next base: position 1,607,147 of record NZ_BIFR01000001.1, read on the forward strand.
GATAGCTGCGACCGCCGCTCTCACAGCGCAGGCCATCGCCTTTAACGAGGTAGGACGGCAGGCGATTATGGCTGATCCCAATTGGTACTGTGGCGATTATTGGCCTGGGAGCGGCCCCAGTACTGGCCTGGCGATTGCGCGTATGCTGGCTATGATTACCTATCAAAGCGAAGAGGTGATGGAGCAGCGTTTTGCACGCAAGCCCGTCCAGCAGGCTATGGCCCCTTCGCCCGCCAATACCCCCGAACTTGGTGGCCGCTTTGATGTCGAAAATTATCTCTACCATCAAGGGAATCGTCTGGTTGAGCGTTTTGATGCTAATAGCTATCTCTATCTCAGCCGGGCAATGGATCTCTATGATGTCAGCGAAGGCTATCCCTCGCTCGAATTTGCCTTGCGACGCTTGCAGAGCAAACTTCTTTTGATTGGTATTCGCTCAGATTTTCTGTTTCCCGCGGCCCATGTGCGCTGGCTGGCCGAGAAGGTTCGCTCGCTTGGTGGTGATGCAACCTATATTGAATTAGATTCTCCTCATGGTCATGATGCCTTTTTAAAAGATTGGGATCAACTGACCATTGCATTACAACAGTTTTAATTGGAATGTGATCGATCTCATTCTGATTGTAGTAGGTATTATTTTTGTAGCAGGTTAATTAAAGGAGTACTACTCATGGCGCTCAACAGCAAACGGAGTTATGGTTTTGAGACCCTTTCTCTTCATGCCGGACAGGAGACGGCAGATAGCGCAACCGGAGCTCGTGCCGTTCCCATTTATCAGACAAGCTCCTATGTGTTCGATAGCCCCGAGCATGCTGCCAACTTATTTGCTCTGGCTCAGCCAGGCAATATTTATACACGTATTATGAATCCAACGCAGGATGCCTTTGAGCGACGTATCGCCGCTCTTGAGGGAGGCATTGGCGCATTGGCAGTAGCTTCGGGCCAGGCTGCTGAATCGCTGGCGATCCTGAACCTGGCGGGTACTGGCGATGAGATTGTGGCTTCATCCAGCCTGTATGGTGGCACCTACACGCTCTTCCGCTATAGCTTTGAGAAGTTAGGGATTACCGTACGGTTTGTTGATGGAACCGATCCTGAGAGCTTCCGGGCAGCGATTAACGAGCGTACCAAGGCTATCTATGCTGAGACGTTGGGAAATCCTCGTCTGGACACGCTGGATATCAGTGCTGTGGCTGCTGTGGCCCATGAGAATGGTCTTCCATTGATCATTGACAACACCATTCCTTCACCATATCTGGTTCAACCTTTGAAGCATGGAGCTGATATCGTCGTCCATTCGGCAACCAAGTTTATTGGCGGTCATGGCACCTCTATTGGCGGTGTCATTGTCGATGGTGGTAAGTTTGATTGGGCAGCCAGTGGACGTTTCCCTGGATTCACCGAGCCTGATCCAGCCTATCATGGTATCCGTTATGCTGACGCTGTAGGCCCGTTGGCCTATATTATTAAAGCGCGTGTACAGTTGTTGCGCGACTTCGGGCCTGCGATTACTCCTTTCAACTCCTGGCTCTTCCTTCAGGGATTGGAGACGCTCCCTCTGCGCCTGGAGCGTCATAGCCAGAATGCCCTTCGTGTGGCACAGTTCCTGGAGAGCCATCCTGCCGTCAGTTGGGTGAACTATCCAGGTCTTGCCAGCCATAAGCAGCATGAGCTTGCGACCAAGTACTTTGAGCATGGCCTGTATGGAGCTATTGTTGGCTTTGGTATTAAGGGTGGCCTGGAGGCTGGTAAGCAGTTGATCCGCCATATTGAGCTCTTCTCGCACCTTGCCAATATCGGCGATGCTAAATCGTTGATCATTCATCCAGCCAGCACAACTCATTCGCAGTTGACGCCAGAGGAACAGGTTGAGTCAGGCGTAACCCCTGATTTTATCCGCCTCTCGATTGGCCTGGAGACAGTAGAGGACCTGCTCGAGGATCTGGATCAGGCTCTGAAGGCTGCCGTCGCTGATGTAGGAGAAACCGTTAACGCGTAACGTCGTGCTCTTGCTGAAAGCTTGTTTCTGTTCTTTTTATACTGAACAAAGAAACAAGCTTTCAGTCTAGTCATACAAGTTTTGTAGCGTGGGGGCCAGCCTCCAACTTGCAAGACAAGCATGTCAGAATGTTGGTGTTTGGAATGGAACAGACAGTCAGTGTATTAAAATTTGGTGGTACATCTGTAGGAAGTGGAGAGCGTATTCGACGTGTGGCTGCAATTATCGCAGACATTTTCAAGGACCCCTCCACGCCATTTCCTGTAGTCGTTGTCTCTGCAATGTCAGGTATTACCGATCAGCTTTTAAGGATTGCTCGAGCTGCCTGTTCCCAGGAGCGCGAGCAGTATGAGCAAGAGCTCACGACATTGCGCCAGAAGCATCTAGAGGCTGCTGAGAAAGTTACCGCTTCGGAGCGAGGGCGAGCACAATTAGAGATTGAGCTAGAGGCTGGTTTTGTGGCTCTCGCACAGGATGTTGAGCGCTTACGACAGGCGGCTGAAGAGAAGCAAGCGGTACATCTACGGACAGCTGCGGTGGCCTCCTGGGGTGAGAGACTGTCGGTCCTGCTGGTGGCTGCGGCTGTGCGTGAGTTGGGAGTGGAGGCCGAGCCAGTTCGGAAAGAGATTATTATCACCAGCCATCCCGCTCACGATCCTTCACAGCCGTTTGGCGTTGTAGTAGGAGCTGATCCTCTGGGAGAAGAGACGCGTGCAAATGCACAGGCTGTCGTAAGGCCGCTGGTGGAGCAAGGGATTGTGCCGATTGCAGCAGGTTTTATGGGACGAACCATTACCGGGTTTGTGACAACCCTTGGACGCAATGGTTCAGATTATTCAGCGACAGTCATTGGAGCAGCCCTGGATTGTGCTGAGGTCTCTATTTATACTGATGTTGATGGTGTCCTGACAGCCGATCCACGTCTGGTGGCGAATGCTCAGCTTCTGCCTCGATTATCTTATGCTGAGGCGGCACGACTCTCCTGGTTTGGTGCAAAGGTTCTGCATCCGCGCACCTTGATTCCCATTGCCCCTCGCAATATTCCTGTGCGTGTACGCAACTCATTTCGTCCTCATCTGCGTGGGACAGTTATTGGACCGGAAGACGGTCGTCCCAGTGGAGCTGGTGCGATCTCTATTCGACGTAAACTGGCTTTAATTACGGTTGAGAGTACGGATCTCTTTGGAGCCCCTGAGAATGCCGGTCAGGTCTTTGTGCTGGCCGCTCGGGCTGGTGCAGCGCCAGTGGCTATCTGTTCGTCGTCTGGTCATCATCTTTCATTTGTGATTGATGAGGAGGCTGCTCAGTCGGTTGTAGCTCTTTTGCAACATGACATGGATAAAGCAGTCTGGAAGGTAAGTTCACGGACTGGCCTGGCGGCCTGTGCCTGTATTGGTTCAGGTTTTACGGCAGATCCCAAAAGTTCGGCACGAGCGATTACAGCTCTGGCTCGTGAACGTATTCCAGTGTTAACAAACGGAGCTTCGGAGCAGGGTATCACCCTTATTGTCGAAGATCGGGATAGCGAGCGTGCGTTACGCTGTCTACATCGTGATCTTGTTGCGCCGGTGATCCCACTGGTTCGCAGACCAGAGGCCGTCGTGACAGTTAAGAACGAGACGTTGTTAAAGGCATAGATCTGCGAACTGGTTTCGACATATGAGGTAAATGATTTCGAGAGGTTGAAGGTGTCAGATATGGAGACTCTTTATACTGATCTTCTCAATCGTTTAGCGGCTATTCCTGAACGCATTCAGCAAGTTGTACAGGGACGTAATCAGAGTGATTATGAACGTCATCCATTCGCCAGTGAATGGTCGCTCGTAGAAATTTTTGCCCATATACGAGCCAGTGACGATATTATTGCTCCTCGTGTATTAATGATTTTGACACGCGAGAGGCCAGCATTTATGGACTTTGATGAGAGGCGTTGGGCAGAGCTTGCAGGATATATTGAAGCGGATATAAACCTGTCTCTTCAGACCTTTACCCTCCGAAGGGCAGAACTGGTGCGCACCCTGAAAGGTATTGCTCCAGGGGCCTGGGAACGGATCGGAATCCATGAGATCAATGGACCACAGACATTACGGATGATGCTCCAGGGATTTATTGCTCATGAAGAAGGACATTGTCAACAAATAGAAGCATTATGGGCTAGAAAATAAGAGAAAACAAGATGGGAAGAGTACCAGCACAAAAGATCCCCGTAGCTATATTGGGTGCGACGGGCATGGTGGGCCAGCGTTTTATCGAGCTGCTTCAGGATCATCCCTGGTTTGAGCTTGTTGGTCTGGCGGCCTCAGATAGACATAATGGGCGTCGTTATGACGAGGTAGCACGTTGGCGCTTTCCAAATAGCGAGATGCCTGCTGCTGTTGCAGCCATGCCAGTGTTTCCAAGTCGCCCCGAGGCCTTGCCTCCCGTCAAGATTGTCTTCTCTGCTCTTCCAAATGAAGTCGCAGGCGAGATTGAGCAGTCCTTTGCCCGGGCCGGGGCTGCTGTTTTTAGCAATGCAAAGAGCCACCGAATGGCCGCAGATGTGCCTTTGCTGATCCCCGAGGTCAACGCTGATCACCTGGCAGTAATTGCGCAGCAGCGTCGAGAGCGGGGCTGGTCAGGTTTTATTGTGACCAATGCCAATTGTGCCTCTACTCCAGTTGTCATGGCATTTAAGCCCTTGCAAGAGGCATTTGGTTTGCGCAAAGCCTTTGTTACGACGCTGCAATCGATCTCGGGTGCGGGTTATCCGGGCCTCCCCTCTTATGATATCCTCGATAATGCGATTCCTTATATCGGTGGTGAGGAAGAGAAGGTGGAGAGCGAGACCTTAAAGATGTTGGGGTCATGGCAGGAGGGGCAGGGCTTTCAGAATGCACCGCTGGTTGTAAGCGCGCACTGTAATCGTGTTCCTACGCGAGAAGGCCATCTGGAATGTGCAAGCATTGAATTGGGACATGAAGTCAGTCCTGAGGAGATTATCGAGGCCTGGGAGAGCTATCGGCCTGAGTCACAGACGCTGGGGCTTCCCAGTGCACCTGAGAAAGTCTTGCTCTATCGACAGGAGCCAGATCGTCCACAGACGCTTCGTGACCGGGATGCCGGGAATGGGATGACTGTGACCCTGGGCCGACTGCGCAGGTGCCCTCTGCTCAGCTACAAATTTGTTATGCTCGGTCACAACACTATTCGTGGAGCAGCAGGAGGTTCTGTTCTTAATGCAGAGCTCTGTGTCAGCAAAGGCCTTATCTAACCTTAAGGTTTAATCTGTGCAGATATTCCACGCGGTAGCCCAATAGCGCCCTGTGTGACCAGCATAAATGGGTCCTCCATCATTTACGACTGTAACAATAAATGATGGAGGACCCATTCACCATGACTGCTCCTATTTTGTTGTTTGGACGGCAGCAATCAGATCCGGGATCAGCTTAGCGGCATTGGGCGTACCCAGGCCAGTGACCGCATCCCAGCCAGTGCTGGCTGAATAGCCCTGTACAACCGTATTGCCATGTACGCTTGAATTATTCCCCTCAGTCACATCGTGGAAATCTTGAGCATAGGTAGAAGAGGCCCCCAGTTGATAAAGGGCAGGATTAATAAAGCCCAGTGGGTGGCCAGCTTTCTGATTGGCGACAGCCATCAAAGCTGCCCAGACAGGCGTGCTGGCGCTGGTACCTCCGGCCAGACTCCACTGTCCATTGATATAGATGGCCATGCCAGTGGATGGATCTCCAGCTGCCGAAACATCTGGCACCCCGCGACGATTCTGAAACAGATTCTGTTGAGATCCGGCAAGGCTCTGTTGATAAGAGGGTGTTTGATAGAAGCGGCTGAAGCCGCCACCACTGGATTCCCAGGCTACCTCGCTCAGTCCACTGGTACTATGTTGGACGCGTGTACCACCAACGCTCGTTACCCATGGAGAATCTGCGGAAAAGCTCGTTGTCGGAATTGTTGCGATCTGTGAATGATTAACATCAGCGTAATCAGTTGCTCCATTATCGCCAGAGGAAGAGAAGATCGTCAGATGCTGTTTCGTCGTAGCATCCTGCAAGAGTGTATTCCACTTCGACATCTCTTGTTTACCCGCCTCATCAGTCAGTGTCAATTCTGAAGCGCCCCAGCTTTGCGAGATAATAGTGCCCAATTTATGGTCAATGGCATATTGGATTAATTGGCGGAACTCTGGCAATCCTATCGTCCCCTCAGTCTCAGAGACAGGACTTGTCAAAACCACAACCTTTGCCTCGGGGGCTAACGCATGGATAATCTCTACATCAAGCTCGGTTTCCAGTCCCCAGCCGCCTTTATCGTGTTGAGGGTCAGATTCGGGCACATTGAGGGGTGAAATAACCTGGAGATCAATCGGTGGCAGACCAAATGTCTGATCAAAGACCTGCATATCGTGCTGAAGATTCGGGCTGCCGAACGAGACAATATCAATCACCGTCTGACCCTTCCCCGTAAAGCCCTGCTGATACAAAGGATCGAGTCCATAGAGCGTGCGCATATCCTGAGGTGTTAAGCACGCTCTATAATAGCTTACCCCAGCAAGTTGAGAGGGGCAGACCATTTTCTGTGGATAGGTAATCGTTTTCGCAGAAGGCGTTGATTGACCATTTGCATTCCCTGGTGCGGTTGCACAGGAGGCCAGAAGCAAGCCGAACAAGAGGACCAGACAGAGGCGCCGAGCTTGACAATCCATTCTACACTCCTAAATTTCAGAATAGCTCAAAATATCCCCAGAGCACAGCAATATCTGCTCAATGGTAGTAACAGAATATTGAGTCCCCTCGAGTTTCTACCTTGCATTTCTCTCCTATCTTAACACAAATCTATGGAGCACTTTGCCATCTACATAGTGTGCTCTCTTCATACATCGCAAGAACATATTCCCGAGTCCGCTTCTTTCAAGCAGATAGAAGACGTTTTCTTCATAAAAATGAAGCAGAAAGTCATCATTAATGATCATAACAATCTCACCTCCACCCTCCTTTGAGAGAGGGCAGAGAGTAATTAAATTGGACGAAATAAGTGCATAGTGCAGGAAATGTAGTGAGAATGTAGGACTATAGGCCTACAGTAGGAGTAAGAATTTGACCGATAAGACTGCAATTAGGTAAAGTCTGGATATGTACTGAGTGAGTTGTGTGTCAGGTAGTCTCATTGTGGTGTACTACTACTAAAAAGTGAAGGTATTACGTATGTTGTCTGTGAAGCGTCGTCAAAATCGTACTGCTATTGAGGAACAGAGCGGCACCTCTCCACTTCCCATGCCTGGAATAGCCCAGTACTCGCCAGTTGAGCAGCGGTCTTTTCCTGATGCATCTGCGATACCAGATGGGGCCCTGTCAGCGTCGCAGCAGTTTCCTCAGTACAATTTTCCTGCAACCAATCCTATCAATGATGGCCGAGCCCTTCCAGAAGTTTACGGGGTAGTGCCGGGCAATGGTAGGGAGAATCGCCAGTTGATGGAGATTCAGACAGGGCCAGTGCCAGCGCTTCCAGCTACTCCTACAACAACCTCGTTGCGTACGCCGGTTGTCATTCGAGGAAGTAGTAAAAAGAGCTCAGGCACTATGCTTCCACCCAGACCACAGGGGAAGCGTTTATTTTTGCATTCGACAGTAACTATTTTGCTGGTCTTGCTGGTTGTGGGAGCCTTATTTGCTGTTCTGCCGATTGGACCGGGCCACGCCAGTGGCTTAAGCTTACTTAACCTGCCAATCAGTATGGTGCCTGCCAAAAATACCAATAATGCCCTGATCGGAGCCCAGATTGCCACAGCCACAGCCGTCACACAGGATGGGTATGATCCAGGAGGCGGTCTTACATATGCAGGAGTGAACTCTGCCCCAACAACCTCTCAGGGCAGTCTTTCTGCCTCAGACATTGGTAGTTTGAATCGCTTTTTTTATGGACAATGCACCTATTGGGCCAATATGCGCTATCATCAATTAACTGGCCACTGGGTCCCCTGGCTCGGGAATGCAGCCGAATGGAAGTGGGGAGCGATCAATAATGGATGGGTCGTATCAAATACGCCCAATCCTAATGGCCCTTCCATCATCGTCTTGCAGCCTTATATACAGGGAGCAGGCTACTATGGGCATGTGGCCGTCGTAGAGTCTGGCACAACCGCAACAACAGTAAGTACGAGTAACTGGAACTGGGCCGGTTACTGGGGGAGAGAGTCATGGGTCGACTTTAGCGTTGGCAGTGGCGTCTCATTCGTCTGGTACCCTGGCGCGTAAGATCGAATTGGCGTCAATAGAAGAGGCACCTTCTTACTTTTCCATCTCAAAGAATAGCTCCATCATACTATTGATGGAGCTATTCTTTGACTTTTTAAGGGTATACCAGGTACATTTTATCTGTATTCTCTAGAATTTAGGAATTGAGAGCGTAAGTAAGTATATTGTATTCATAAAAGAAATTGAATAAAGGTGTGAGGCATGTCATCAACTATTCAGGAAGAGGAACTTCATCCTCAGGATCAGCCATCTGTAGAGACTGTTCTATTACCTGTTGTTCCTCAATCAGTAGAGCCGTTGAGTGAGCAAGTTGGTGTGAATAAACTCCGTAAGCCAGTGCGTATTCGTGGACGAGGCAAGAAAAGCTCATTTCCCCTGCGGCCCCCAAAACCGGTGGGCCCGCGTCTGTGGCTGAATGTTGGCATCTGTTGCACAGTAGCTGTGACCTCCCTTGGCGTGCTGCTATCAGTTCTACCAGTTGGGGAAGGTGGACATCCTTTGCTCTTCCCACTTTTTTCGGGTCGGATACAAAGCGTCCAGGCGAGGACCAATAATCTCTCTCAGATCTCGTCTCAGCAGGCAACAGCAACTGTTGTCATGCAGGATGGCTATGATGCCGGTCCAGGCAGCTACGCAGGTGTGCCCACTGTAGTGTTGACAAATAATGATGGGAATCATTTTTATGGTGGCCAATGTACGGCCTGGGCAAGCTGGCGCTATCATGATGCAACTGGCGTCTGGGTATCGTGGCTGGGGAATGCTGGGGACTGGGCGGCTGGTGCTTCGGCTGCTCATTGGACGGTCTCCTCGCAGCCCAATCCCAATGGCCTTTCAATTATCGTGTTACAGCCAGGTGTGCAGGGAGCTGGTGGGGTCGGGCATGTTGCCGTTGTCGAGCGTATCAATGCCGATGGCAGTGTTTACACAAGTAATTGGAACTGGCAAAACAATTGGGGTATCACAACGTATTGGACTTTTAAGCCAGGGCCAGGGGTTAGCTTTATCTGGAAATAGTAGCTCAGCTTTATTTAAACGATGAGATTGAGTCGAGAGAGCACTTATCTAGTAGGAAGCCAGTGTGCCAGAAGAGTTTGATAGTGTTCAATCATCTGCGAGTGCTCTTTTTGCTCATCTGAACAACAGCTCTGAAGCTGTTGTTCGTGATAGTGCAGTTGTTCCTGTGCTCCGATTAATGCTTTCATTGAGACGCGGGCTCGTTTGACCTGTTCTGCTGGAATGGGTTGCCAATCGGAGCGTTGACGCCAATTAATATAGGGACAATTGCGGCACTTATTGGCGCAGCAATAGCCACGGCGGGAAAGGAAACCGCGAGTTGCCACAAAGAGACCATCGCTACTAACCTCCCAGTCGTTTTCATTCCGCATAATTAACATTGCACACTCTTTCTTGCCCTGTGAAGATTTTCAACGTGTCCCATTCATTTTCCACTCTATGGTGGAGATCGAAATATATTGTTGGGTATTGTAGCTGAAAAAGACCACTCGCGACAAGATGTTTGACATGGTATTTTGCATACCAGTGAGCTGTGAAAAAGAGAATAGGCCAGCTGGCACAAGCTCTAGAGCGGCATTGGCGTCTCCCTCACAAAAAAGTGACCCTGGCTCTTGCTATTGTCTTTGTGATTATACGCTCATCTTTGTTATCACAAGAGAAAGAGTAACTCCTTCTGCGAGCGTATGAGATGGATCAGACCAGTGGGAGCCGATCGCTATGGCTCTGTTCCGTTGAGGCACTTCGTCTACTCTGAAGACGATGCATAGCTTTTCCGATACGTTCAATCCCTGTAACGAGTTGCTCTTCGGTTGGCGAGGCAAAGCTCAGGCGCAGATACTGATGGCCTCCCCCATCTACATGAAAAGGTTCGCCGATGATAAAGACGACCTGTTCCTGAGCCGCTTCACGCAACAGAGTCCGCGCCCGCATCTCACCGGGCAAACGGCACCAGAGATGCATTCCCCCCGCAGGAATAGAGATACGATACCCTGTTGGCCAGGATCTCTCAATCGTTTGAAGCATAAGCAGAAGCTTTTGCTGATAGTTCTGACGAACATGGCTCAGATGAGTCGAGAGGAGATCGTGTTCATAGAGCTTATTAACGATCCACTGGCCCAGTGCATTCGTGTTAAGGTCAAAGACCTGTTTGTGGAGAGAGAGCCGTTCAATGACCGGCTCAGGAGCAGCTAGCCATGCTACACGGAGTCCAGGTGCTAAAATCTTAGAGAACGTGCTAAGGTAGAGCACATGACCGTGTTTATCCAGAGCCTTGAGAGGCTGTGGTCTTTCTGAACCAAAGTAGAGCTCACTGTAGGGATCATCTTCAAGGATTGGAATCTGATAGCGTTTGGAGAGCAGCAATAATCTGCGCCTCCTTTCAGGCGAGAGAACCGTCCCGGTTGGATTCTGGAATGTGGGTAACGTATAGATCAGGCGTGGTTGTCGGCGTGCCAGGATAGACTCGAGCAGATCAACGCGCATCCCTTCATGATCAGTTGGGACACCAATCACGCGAGCTCCGAGTGCACGAAAGGTCTGAATGGCCCCCAGATACGTTGGAACCTCAACCACTACCTCATCGCCCGGCTGCAAGAGAAAGCGTCCAATCAGTCCAATACCCTGAGTTGAGCCAGAGAGGATAAGAATATTCTGCACATCGACAGAGACTCCACGTTGTCTCATCTGGGCTGCAATATGATGGCGCAGAGGGAGCGAGCCCTCAACCGGACAATAGCCCAGAGCGCTTTGTCGATCAGCCAGCAGATCATCATTCATGAGCGTATGTATGAGCTCGGCTGGCAGCATCGTACTGGAGGGAGTAGCCTGAGCCAGAGAGATAATCTCGCGTTGTCCCCCTAATTCTGAGAGATCGCTTAAGAGACGCGCATCAGGATCGGGCAGCACCTCTTCACCAGAAGCCAGGCCAAAGAGCCAGGAGGGCATCTCATCATTCATATATTCATCATCATGAGCATGAAAATACGTCCGTTTGACCAGCGTGCCACGTCCCACATGACCCTCAATCAGGCCTTCGCTGGCCAATTCATTATAAGCATTCATAATTGTCGTGCGATTGACTGCCAGTTCCTGAGCCAGAGCCCGCTCAGTTGGTAGTCGGGTTCCTTCAGCCAGTGTGCCAGTAAGAATCGCTTCCCGTAGACCCTGGCTAATCTGGCGATAGAGAGGCGTACTACTTGAGCGTTCAAGCTGCACAAGAGAATGGATAGAGGCCGTAATGGGCGGTAAGGATGATGGAATTGAACGAGATTGGCGCATAATCTTCTCCTCAATTGGCTGCATATCTTTCTAGTGTACCCATCTTACAAAGGAAAGACAAGCGCCAATTGGCTCCCTTTGTCCTCAGCCAATCTGCGCATAGTAGATAAGAAATTGATCTAGATATCCCACTTGTCCTATTCATTTGGGAAAACAGCGACTTTTCGTTATCCTAAGTAATAGAAGCTGTTATTTTGATATCGGCGGGTCTGTATCAAAGAAGAGGATGTGTGGTGTTGAAAAAGAATCAAGTACCGCCCAGGCAATCAGAACCGAAACGCTACCAAGAGCCTTCGTTCTCCGCCAAGGCAGACGAAGAGCCTGAGATAGAAGAGGTTGCTCCAGGAGTGCCCATCGTGCGTAGCAACACGCCACGGCCACTCTCATTTGAAGCGATGATCTCATCCAGTGGTCTCGCACAGCGTTCACAGCAAGGTGAAGCCGGAACCAGTTTTCCCACGATAGCCCCTTCAGCTCCTCCCCTTCCAGAAGAGCTGGCCTCCCCCCTCCCAGGTACTGCGGAGCCTATGCCGGAGGCTGGCTCAATTGAGCATATTTCTCCGTCCAGTGCGGAAGAGAAGAGGCCAGAAGAGTTACTAATATTTGAGTATGGATTGGAGATGGATGCAGCCATCTTGAACAGCCCGGAGCGGCTGAGTGGCCAGGCGCTTCCAGCAGGGCCAGCAGTCTTGCGTGGCTATAGCCTGATGCTGGGGGCGCAACAGATGCATGGAGGCATGGGGCCCACTCTGGCTGCGATTGTACCTAGCGCTCAAGTGGGTGATGAGGTCTGGGGAGTGCTTTATCGTGTTCCCCAACAGCTTAGAGAGAGCAAGGATAACGAACCATCGTTGCTAGATACCATCCATGCGGCTATTGAGCCACAAAAATTTTTTAAAGGAGAACAGGTTGTAGTGCATGAAAAACAGAGTGACCGAGAGATCGAATGCGTTGCTTACGTTGCCACTGATATTGCTTGCAAACAACTGCATCTCGTCTCCGTTGATCAATGGAGCGGCGATACACAATTTATTCAACGCCTGACAGCAATTGCTCGTAAACAGCGTCTACCTGAGCGGTATATCAGACAATATGGACTGACGAGCCTGTCAGCGCAGATTCCTACCATGGTTCCACCTTCTGTTTTACCAGAGGCTTTACCAGAGGAGCAAGGGCGGAGCGAGAGAAGCTCTTTCCATACCATGACCGATACAGATCTTCATGCTGATCTTCATAGGAGCATGGAGGCAGATACTGAACCATTGCCGACCTTTGGCGAGCAAGAGTCAATGCTTTCAAGGATCAGTCCAACACCAAAACTGCTCGTGCCTATCTCGGTCGTACCTATGCAGCGCTGGCTTATCTTCTTCGCACTCTATCTCGCGCTGCTGTTGCTGGTCGTCCTGACCTTCTCTGTTTTTCAGGGCATGGGGATGGGCAATGGAGTCTTAAATAATCATTTCATGCTCCTGGACGTTCCCTGGTTAATTATGTTATATGGATTGTTAGGAGGCTGTATTAGCTGTATTGTAAGCCTTCGCTCGGTGCATTTTGAGAGCCCACCACTCTTTGTTATTATCACCTGGTTTACGCGCCCTTTTATTGGCGCTTTGCTTGCTATTTTTGCTCATTTATTACTGACCAGTGGTTTTTTTGTCATGGGGGATAGTGCTCAGCAGCATATGCCTTTCTTTTTGCTGGTTGCGGCCTTTGCAGGGTATTGTGAAGGATGGATCTTTGCGCGGTAACGTCAGGAGAAATTGCTTGAATGGTAGAGGCTGGTGTCAAAGTCAATCTGGCAGCAGCCTCTTATCTATGCTCTGTTGTGATCTCTATGATCGCATGCGTTAGAAGTCTTCGGTATGGAACAGAGCGCGAACAACACGCTCAGGATCATGGCGAGCAAGCGAATCGCCCTCCAGGCGCAACTGTTCAACCACAAGATTGGGAACAAGGCGTGCTAAACGTGCTGTATCGATCTCAACTGGCTCGCTCTGTTCATTATGATATGTTTTGAGCACATCAACTGGGAAGGAGCTGTCATTGACCAGGACACGATCAACACGTGCCCCAAGATAATGATGGATCTCATTGACAAAGTCCGAAGCCTTATAGCCATCTGTCTCGCCATGTTTTGTCATTAAATTACAAATATAGACCTTTTCCGCATCTGATTCTCGTACGGCACGTGCAATTTCGGGAACAAGAAGATTTGGGATCAGACTGGTAAAGAGGTCGCCAGGTCCAATCACAATAGTGTCTGCACGACGAATAGCTCGAATGGCCTGCGCACAGGCAGGTGCGTCTTCAGGCATGAGCCGTAAGCGTTTGATAGGTGAAAGCGCTTCAGGATGTTTTTTACCACGAGTATCTATGTCGGTCTCCCCGCAGATTGACGTCCCATCCTCCAGATCAGCACAGATGGTCGTCTGCGCAAGTGTGACGGGCAGGACATTTCCTGCGGTCCCCAACAATTCCTGTGCATCTTCAATTGCGAGCAAGAGATCATCGTTGTTAATATCTTGTAGCCCTTTTAAGATCAGATTACCCAGACTATGGCCACCAACTCCACCACCGCCCTGTTCACTAGAGCTTGTATCAGTACGTTCAAAACGATGCATGAAGACTTCACGCCAGAGAGCTCCATTCCGGGCCAGCGCGACCAACGACATTCGCAGGTCTCCTAGAGGTAACTGGCGACGAAATTCATCCATCAATTTTCGCGAACTACCACCACTATCAGACATTGTGACAATTGCAGTGATATTAAAAGGGTATTTTTTTAGATGTGAAAGGAGTGAAAAGGTCCCTGAGCCTCCACCAATAGTCACAATTCGCCGTCCTGCAAATTTGTCTCCCCCGCGATTATTTCGCTCCATGGTGTAACTCCTCTGGTTGACTTCAGGTCTGAGATTGATCGTACGTTCCTCACTCACGACGCGTTCCTCTATTACAATTAGACGTACAGTACGTTAACTCTTTGTGGTCGCTTTTCATTAGCAGACAAAGAGAGGATATGTTTTTAATCATAGCAGATTGTGAAAAGTTTAAAAGCCTTCACAGAAATATCAAAATAGATTATCTGATTTTTCATGCATTGACTTCTTTAGCCTTTCACAGAACAGTCTACCACGACTGAATAACTCATGCAAGAAGCTATTTTCTGTTCCTTCTCTCTTCACTTTTTACAAACTATCTCACGTTCCCTGGTTTTCTCTTTTTTATAGCCTGCTTGTTCTTATAATATGTAACCGGAAAAGATAGACGTAACCTTTTCTTGAATTTATTACTGTACTCGCTTGCTAACTGGTGCTTTTCCATTCAAGCTTTGTTCTTGTGTAAATGCTTTAATTGATATATACTGTTCATAGCGGACCATCTCTCTGCCACTCTGTGGGCGCGGTGGTAGAGGCTATAGGTGGGCCGTTTTTTTTGCGTGTGTTTTGTGTTTGCTTTTATGAAGATGCTCTCCAGTCACAATGATACCTGAGACGCAGTTACCCTGCGTCTCGTTGTATAGTCTAGTAGAAAGCCTTCTGAGATACAGAATAGCTTGTCTTTATTTTTTGCTTGATTATCGGTATCGTTATAAGAGGTTAAGAATGCTGCAAGTAGATCAACGCCAGCTTGGTAATACTGGGATAAGAGTTCCAGCGCTCGGAGTGGGGATCTGGAGTTGGGGAGAGAAAGGCTTCTGGGGCTATGGAAAAAGTTATACGCGAGAGGATGTCACGCAAGCCTATCAAGCTTGTCTGGCTGCTGGCCTGAATTTTTTTGATACAGCCGAGGTTTATGGCAATGGAGAGTCTGAGCGTATCTTAGGTGAATGTTTGCGACAGGATGGGCAGCCGATTCTGATTGCCAGTAAATTTGCGCCATTGCCAACCCGTTTGTCTGCTAAGGCTCTTCTGACGGCTCTAGATAAGACCTTAGAGCGCCTGGGCGTCTCTACAATTGATCTGTATCAGATTCACTGGCCCTATACATTCCTGAGTATTGATGCTTTGATGGATGCTCTGGCAGAGGCTGTGAGAGCAAAAAAAGTGCGGGCAGTTGGTGTAAGCAACTATAATGCTCAGCAGATGCGTCAGGCTCATGCTCGTCTGGCGCGCTATGGGATTCCGCTGGCATCTAATCAGGTACATTATAGCCTGTTACATCGTAAGCCTGAGGCCAATGGAGTACTGGATGTCTGTCGAGAGCTCCAGGTTACTCTGATTGCTTACTCTCCTCTTGAGCAGGGTCTGCTGACAGGAAAATTCCGCCCCGGGGTAGAGCAGCTCAGACCAGCCTTTCCACGCAGTCTACAGAAAGCCTATCGTTCAAATGAGCTTGAGAAAATGGAGCCACTCTTTCAAGTATTGGAGCGTGCAGCGCAGGCTCACGATAAGACAGTGGGGCAGGTAGCCTTGAACTGGTTACTGAATAAAGATAGCCTGATAATTCCCATTCCAGGTGCAAAGACGCAGAAACAGGCACAGCAGAATGCAGAGGCACTGGGCTGGCGTTTGAGTTCAGAGGAACAGGCAGAGATTGCCAAAGCCGCTGAAAAGTGGGTAAAGTAACGTGGTAGCAGAAAAAGCAGATGGTGCAAGAGTTCTTTCTTGCACCATCTGCTTTTGTTATTGGCCTTAAAATTTCTTCGTGACGATTGTGAGAGTACCGCCAGATAGATGAGGATTTTTTAGTAGCGATCGCGATCGCCGCCGCGATTGCCGCCATAGCGACGTCCGCCACCACCGTTCTGATAGCCACCACCACGGTTGCCGCCGCCGCCGCCACCAGCGGGGCGCTCGCGGGCTTCATTTACCGTAATAGTGCGATTGCCCAGTGTTGAACCATTCAAGCGCTCCATCGCGTACTGGGCATCCTGTGGATTGTCCATCTCCACAAAGCCAAATCCCTTACTGCGGCCCGTCTCTCGATCCATAATGACGGTCGCTGAACTGACCTGTCCGGCCTGTTCAAACAGGCTGATTAATTCCTGTTCAGTTGTTTGATAAGGAAGGCCACCAACGTAGAGTCTCATATGTATGCTCCTGTCATGACATCGTCCAAACCATTGTTGCTCGAAGAAACCGTTTCTCACAGAAGCATACAATTCGCTATGTGATGTCATACTACTTCTACAAACAGGGAGGGGTGGCTCATTATTCCCCTTCCTGCTGTCAATTTTATCATCTTGAAGTACTATGGTTCAAATAGCGTCAAACATAGTTTTTTAATCTCAAGCTTCGGGCTGTAGACGGACTAGCATGCTTCCTAACCAGAGTGTCCAGGCGGCAAAGAGAAGCGTGGCTGGTGTTGTAAGAAGGCTCTGGCCTGTGACAGGTGCGCTGGCAATGGCAACGGCGCTTCCACTCAATAGTGCTGTTACGACGAGGGCGAGATAACCAAAGGCAGTCCACATTTTTGGCCAGAGATCTCGTGCGCGAACAATCATGACGCCAAAGAAAAAGGTGGAGAGCGCGATCAGGCCAATGGCGACGGTATTGCTCAGAATTGCAAACAGGCTGGCAAAGGTTGCGATAGCAGATGGTTGAGTAGAGCCCTGCGTATAGCCAGTCCCGAGGCTGACAAAATAGATGGTGCTGATCAGTGTGACTAAGAGATAGAGGCCCAGGCCAATCATCCCCGACCAGGCTGCAAGAACGATAAAACCTTTGCCTCGCCAGGCATCTTCAGGCAGGTCTTCTGCTTGTGATAGTTCCTCTTCAGGTGCTGTCTCAGTGCTCTCAGTGCTCTCAGCGGTCTCAGCATTCTCCAGTTCAGCCGCTCGTTCCTGTTGTCCCAGGAGCTCTTGAGCCACAATAATGCGGAAGAGTGAGAATGGGAGGCTAAACAGAAGTGCAAAGGCGATCAATAAGAGCAGGCGATAGCCTATAAACAAGAGATTATGTGTATGCAGCCAGCTCAGATAGCCAGTAAATTGGCCATTGCCTGCTGCATTCAGTGCATCGCTGAACCCGGTTGGCGCAAGCACAAGTATCTGATAGAGTGGGATACAGATAATGAATAAAAAAGCACTAAGCAGATAGCCAGCACCATTTAAGCGGAGCCGCGCTAGTAGACTACGTTTCATCGGTGTACCTTTGTGAATAAAATGGTGATCGAAATTGTGATCCAAATGGTTCTTCAAAAGAACAAACTTCTCTGTAAGAGTATTCCAGAGAAATGTGAATTGTGCAAGGTGTCTCTTTCATGGTTTCATAGTGATAGGATTCTTGGAATCATGGGGCCGTTTTAAGCCCTATTTCTTTGTCCGATAAACGTCATCTTATTGAGTATGAGTTATGATAGAGAAGATGTGGAACATGCTTCTTCAGAACATGTTTTTTGTAGAGAAGCGGTCAGCGAGAAGTGCTCGAGAAGTGCTAAGGAGAATAGAAGGCGATGCCGAGAGATTTACCATTGGGGAATGGTCAGTTATTGATCAATTTTGATAAAAATTATAACCTGCGCGATATTTATTGGCCGCATGTGGGTCAAGAGCTCCATACAGCTGGCAATGTTTCGCAGACGGGCATCTGGGTTGATGGGGCTTTTGCGTGGCTTGGTGCTCTTGAATGGCAGCGTGAACTGCGTTACGAGCCCGAGACGCTGGCAACTCAGGTAACACTTATCCATTCAGGTCTACAAGTACAGGTTCAGTTTCGTGATGCCGTTGATTTCTACCGACCAATCTTTGTGCGTCATATACGGGTAACGAATCTCGCTAATCGGCCTCGTGAAGTGCGGATCTTTTTTCACTATGATTGGTATATCAATAATGATGTCGGCGGAAATACGGTCTTTTATTACCCGGCGGCCCAATCGCTGGTAGCGTATAAAGAGAGCGCTTATTTTCTGCAAAATGGGCAATTTGGATCGCAGGCAGGCATTAGTA
Organism: Tengunoibacter tsumagoiensis; assembly: GCF_003967535.1. Classification (GTDB taxonomy): domain Bacteria; phylum Chloroflexota; class Ktedonobacteria; order Ktedonobacterales; family Ktedonobacteraceae; genus Tengunoibacter; species Tengunoibacter tsumagoiensis. Next base: position 1,625,574 of record NZ_BIFR01000001.1, read on the forward strand.
GCTGGGCGACGGGCATCAAAGAGTTCAATGGTGCCGAGGGGACATGGCGTGATGCAGAGGATGGAGAGCTGGGTCGAAACCCCATTGCTCAAGGATCGGTAGATGGTACATCGGCTCTGTACCTGGGTACTGTTGGGGAGCAGGCTATGGTTGAAGCGTACCACTGGCTGGCGGTGGGAAGAAGCCTGACGGAGGTTGTGGAGCTCAATAATTCATTAATCGAGCGAGGTGCGCAGACATTTCTTCAGCGTACGGCTAACTACTGGCGCAGCTGGGTAAACAAAGATCAGCAGCGCTTTGCCAATCTCGCGCCTGAACTTGTTCTGCTTTATAAGCAGAGCCTTCTCATCTTGCGAACGCAGATTGATGCGGGGGGAGCTATCATCGCCGCCAACGATGCCGATGTTGAGCATTTCTCGCGCGATAGCTATTCCTATATGTGGCCCCGCGATGGGGCTCTGGTCGCTAATGCACTGAGCCATGCAGGCTATTCTGAGATTACCCGTAATTTCTACGATTTCTGTAATGCTGTTCTCACTCCGGATGGCTACCTGCTCCACAAATATAACCCGGATCGCTCCTGGGGGAGTAGCTGGCATCCCTGGATTGATAAAGAAGGGCAGCCGCAGCTCCCCATTCAAGAAGATGAGACTGCGCTGGTTCTCTATAGCCTCTGGCAGCATTATGATCATTTTCATGATATTGAATTCGTCGCGCCACATTACCGAACCCTCATTACACCAGCCGCAGATTTTCTGATCAGCTATCGAGAGCCTCATACGCATCTCCCAGCCTCATCTTATGATCTGTGGGAGGAGCGGCGTGGTATTCTGACCTATACTACGGCAGCAGTCTATGCTGGTCTGGATGCCGCTGCTCGTTTCTCAGCCCTGTTTGGTGAAGAGGCACTGGCAAACAGCTATCGTCAGGCGGCAGAGGAGATTAAAGCGGCGGTGTTAGTCTATCTCTGGGATGAAGAGCGCGGCCACTTTCTACGTATGATCAATGTTGCGAAAGATGGTTCTATTAGTAGAGATACGACGTTAGATAGCAGCGTTGCAGCCGTCTTCCAATTTGGTATGTTGCCCGCCAGCGATCCACATATAGAGCGCACGATGCAGCAGCTAGAGCAGACGCTCTGGGCCAAAACGGGAGTGGGTGGGATGGCCCGTTATGAGAACGATTATTACTATCAAGTGACCCATGATCTGACGCAGGCACAGGGAAACCCGTGGTTTATCTGTACTCTCTGGCTGGCTCAATATCGTATTGCTCATGCCACAACATTGGATGAGTTACAGCAGGCCCTGCCCCTATTAGAATGGGTACGTAGCCATGCTCTTCTAAGTGGAGTCATGGCAGAACAGGTCAATCCATTTACGAGCGAACCATTAAGTGTCTCGCCTCTGACCTGGAGCCATGCCGAATTTGTGCTAACTATCCGCTGGTATCTTGGCCGTTACCAGAAATTGCAGGCGTCTTTGCAGGCATAGCAGTGACATATATTCTTAAACACATAACTTTTTTCGTACCTCGTGCATGAATAAATACATTATCACATGTCAAGTAGGGAAAGTCGCTTGTCTCTTTCCTCAGTTCCTGCTCCGCTGTGTGAGCCCCTTCATTGCTCAATGGGAAAACGGGAAATGGGAAAGGAGGTTATGGAGGGGCTGGCATGGCGGAACGGGAAATTTAGGAAGGAGACAAGCGACCTTCCCTACTTGTCTTGTTGTATCTTGTTCATTTTCACGCGTAAAACACTGTAAAGTAGGGAAAGTCGCTTGTCTCTTTCCTCAGTTCCCACTCCGCTCTGTGAGCCCATCCATAGCTCAATGGGAAAACGGGAAAGGATGTTATGGAGGGGGTGGCATGGCGGAATGGGAAATTTTGGAAGGAGACAAGCGACATTCCCTACTTGTCTTGTCATATCTTGTTCCTTTTCGCGCGTAAAACACTGTAAAGTAGGGAAAGTCGCTTGTCTCTTTCCTCTGCTCCTGCTCCACTCTGGTCACCCCTCCATAGCTCAATGGGAAACGATGCAATGGAGGGGCTGGCATTGTACAACTTAAGGCTTAGAAAGGAGGCTGCTGCTTTTCAACAACGGCCTGGAAGACAATGATCTGACTAAAGCCTACTCCATCTACCTGGTAAGCATAACATCCAGGCACCTGTAGACGTGTATCTGAAGGTCGATCATACCACTGTTGAGAGTTCCCCTGTGGAATTGTTAAGGCAATTTCTGAAAGTAGCCCTTCATCAAAACGGATTTGATGCGAATTATCGAGTTGGGAACCTCTAATGAGGAGAGGGCCATAGTAACTGGAACGGACTATCCAGCGGACTTTAGCTCCACCCCAGCCCTGACTCTGTCCATTTGCATAATGTTGTGCATCTGTAAATAGTAGGACAGGTTGTTGGGAAGGCTGAGATAGCCCAATAGCTGCATACGCGGGGCCATTTCCTATAGTAATCGGAGAATCAGCATCAATTTGTCTGGCAGATGATACTGGACAAGATTGATCAGTGGAAATCCTGGGAAGCTGAAGTGGTCTCTGACGCAGTGTCGCTAGCGTTGGTGCAGAAGTGGCTATTGCTGAAGGATGTTGAGAAGATAATGGCTGCTGAGTACAAGCTACTAAAAGGATCGTGAGAGCACACAGAACGCAGAATTTTCTCATAAAAGACTGAACCATAAAGCCATCTCCTTGATTAGATGCTCTTTGCAGATTCCAACTATAGTGTACAAGTAAACCAGTCGCTTGTTATAGTAATCTTCAGACAATTGCGTTTTTTTTATCATTCTATGTTTCAGAGTTATTTTACTTAATTTCATTTTTTTTGTCAATCAAGCGTAACTAATCGATAGAGCCAGGAGAAGATGTTCAGTATCGAGTTTCACTTGATCCTAAAAAATTTGTAGACGCTCTTTTTTATTAAAATGACATTGCTTTTCCCGAGCCACGTTTCTTATTGCCGGAACTCCACCTGTCACAACAAGACCAATTCGGAACTGGAAGCCTACCTATAACCTGTTCTAAGGAACCTTTGAACTTCTTGTGGTTAATGAACATCAATCAGTCCTACAATGAACCCCGTAATTGGATAGAGCGTTCTCGTATGCGTTTTTAAAGAGGGGATAAGAACCGTTGTGAGGTGGTTTTCTGCAACTGAATGCCGCTGTCTAGAGTGTAGAGTATAGATAGCAGGTAGATGCTAATGATGAAGACGATGGGATTGGGAGGGTATGACCCCATCACACTATGTTTTTGGAGGATTGCATGCCACGCTGGTTGTATTTCTTATTATTCTTTTCTGTACTCGCCTTTGTGTTATCTTTTTTTACCATACCGCCATTACTCCTCTTTGTAATAGCTGCGTTGGGGATCATTCCACTGGCCGCATTAATTGGTCAGGGAGTTGAGGATGTGGCCGAGCATACAGGAGAGAAGATCGGTGGACTTCTCTTTGCCACTTTTGGGAATGCTACTGAGCTGATTATTGGTATTCTGGCTCTAAGCAAGGGGCTGGTGGAGGTCGTCAGTGCCTCAATTATCGGGTCTATTCTGGGCAACGCCCTGCTGGTTCTGGGTATAGCTGTCTGTGTGGGCGGTTTTAAGCATGGCCGGCAAGAGTTTGATGCCCGATCTGCCAATCAATATTCCTCTCTCTTCGCTCTCTGTATTGGTGGTCTACTGCTTCCCACGGTTGCTGAACTGCTGGCCAGCCATACCCATCAGGCTCAGATCATCGAGCGAGGAGTGTTGCTCTCGGATTTTATTGCGATTCTATTGCTGGTTGGATATGTGGCCTCGATTCTCTATAGCGTCTTTCGGGTAGGGGATAAAGGTGGATCAGAGGAGGAGGAGTTTGAGCCACTGCTGGGACCGCGCTCTGAAGTAGCGATTTTACGGCTTTTATCCTATCGACAGCATGTACTGGCAAATGGCAAAAAAGGGAAGACTGGTGTGTTGAAGAGCATCGATAAAACCTTAAATGCTATTGTCACTCATGAGGCCAACGGAAAGGTTGCGCCGGAGGCGGTTGCGGTCGCCACAAGTAGTCCAGAGAAAGTTGTTGCAGCTATCTCTGGTCAGCAAGTAACGGCAGCAGGGAAAGAACATGAGCAAGCGCGCCCCTCTCTCTGGAAAGGATTGTTCCTGCTGATAGGTGCAACGATTGGGGTTGGGATTCTGTCTGAGATTCTCGTGGGTTCGATCGAACCCATGGCTGAGGTACTGCATTGGAATTCGGCTTTTGTAGGATTGATCTTCCTACCATTAATTGGCGGCCTACCAGAGTACTTTAATACTATCTCGATGGCACTGGATAAGCGGATGGGCATGGTGCTTGCGGCCTCAGCGGGTTCATCGATTCAGATTGCATTATTAATGGCCCCGATCCTTGTACTGGTGAGTCTGTTTATGCCAGTACGGTTGGATCTGGTCTTTAGTATTCTGGAACTGGGTGTGCTGGCCCTGGCAACCTTCCTCTTTAGCGAGATTACCAAGGATGGTGAACTGGTCTGGCTGGAAGGATTTTTGCTGATATTGCTCTATGCAATGATGGGTGGAACCGTCTTTATGTTTGGAAGCGCCCGTTTTTAGAGCTGCCCCTGGTCGTCGTTCATGATATCTGTATAGAGCAAAGTAAGGGAAGGTTTTACATCAAACCTGTCTTCTGCACAGAGCAGATACCATGAACGACGGTTGTAGGATAACGAGCATCACCTCTGTATCTCTGCATAAATTGACCCCCACCCATATCTAGCACAGTACAATCCTGGTGCTCTCACATTACAGCGGGATTGAGAGCACATTATGGCCTTCGCGTCCGGACTGTACAAGGTGTGAGATAAAGAGCTCGATCACAAATGGTTTCTCATAGAGAGGATTGCGGGCCGCATCCATAAAGAAGACATGCAGGCGTTCGCGGCGTCCATTGGGGCCATTGGTCCAGGCCTGCATAGGCATCGTGACTTCAGCAACAAAGCCTTCAGCTGGAATCCGCACATCGGCCTGCTGTACAATGTAGGCATAGTTCTGATAGAGAGCTGAACGCACCTCAATATGAGCTATCTCCCCTTCAACCAGATTACCGAGTCCAGACGCATTGCTACCCTCACCTTTTGGAGAATTGCGCCCCATAATGTGGATGCGAATAGAATAGCCCTGATTCGGCTGAATACGCAAAGGCGTCTCGATTAGCGCCGCTGAGCTCGTCTGCTGAACCTGCTCTCCCACCAGAAAGCGCTGCAAACGTTTGAGCGCTGTATCTCCCTGTCTCTGTTCGCCAGCGAGCTTAGGAATGGGCAATTTGGGGAGGCTGGTGCGTGGAATGGCGGGTAAAGGTCCAGTAAAGAAATTTTTCAGCCGTGTCACTGCATCTTCTTTAGAGCTCTGTTCGGTCTGTAGAGCAGCAGAACTTTCGGTTGATGGAACCGACGATTCAGTCTCCTGCGTCACTGTAGACACATCCTCAGTCTCCTGCGCACCTGTGGACACATCCTCAGCAACAGACTGAAGATGTGCGGCTGCAAGAGCGCGTTGTCCATCGGGCACAATAACGGTGTCCAGAGCAGCGATCTCCTCGGCGGCTCTGGCGGCCCTCTCCTCAGCAGAAGGAGTCGTTGAAGGATGAACAGTATCAGTAGCTGAGTGATGACCACTCTTTGCGTCAGATGGAGAAGGTGAGACCTTCGCTACTTTCTTCTTACTCAGACCTTTTTCGGATGGTGATAAATCCTGCTGAAGATCATCAACAGTCGTGCCAGTAGGTGTCTGTTTTTCAATGGGAATGGGTGTGCCCTGCCCTTCTTCCACGAAAGCCTCCCTCTTAGGGATCTCGCCCGTCCCCAACGCGCCGGTTTTCAGTTTAGACAGATAGCGCCGCGCCAACTGAACCTGGAGGGGGATAACCGAGATCGTAGCCTCTTCAGATGTACTAACGTCTGTGAGCTCCTTGTTGCTTTTATGATCGGCCTCAGTAGAAGTGATCAGTATCTCTTCTTTTGTCGTTCTGGTGCGTGCCGAACCTTTGCTCATACGGGCAGTGTTCTGGCGACTTTGCTGCTGAGCCAACATATTTAAGCCTAAGCGAAAAAGGATCTCAGATAGTTCATCGGCGCTTTGATAGCGATCTGAAGGTTCAAGCGAGAGTGCCTGAGTAATAATGGTCTCAAGAGGGTGACTGATCCGTGGATTGAGCTCATGGAGGGAAGGTAAAGGCAGCCGGGCTCGGGTTGCTGCATCTGGTGGTGGTGTGCCGGTGAGCAGGAGATAGAGAACTGCCCCCAGGCTATAGATATCTGAGCGAGCATCTACCTGACCCTGGAGCACCTCAGGGGCCAGATAAGGACCTCCCTCAGCTGCAAGAGGAGAGAGTTGCTGACGAAGCTCCGTCGGGAGCCAGGAGACGGCCAGTGCTGGTTGTGCAGCGTAGCCTGGCTCGCTTACAAAGATCGACTGAGGATCGAGTTCAACCACAAAGATCTGTTGACGATGAAGTTGAGCCAGCGTCTTGCTAAAGAGCTGGACCCAGGAGATTGCCACCTGTTCATCGGGCAAGCCGATCCCACTCTGCAACAGTTCCTCTAATGTTAACAATTGATTGGCTTTACTGGCCGTCGCCGTACGGTCATCTTTCTGATTGAGATTCCATCGTGAGATCAAATAGACATGATCGGGTGTAGACTGTATATCTATAAAAGGGATAATGTGTGCTATATTCTGCTGTTGGAAAAGATCATACTCTTTCTGGAGTGCCGCTATTACCTGGGTGCGGGATAGAGGGGCCAGACTTTTGCAATCGATATCCTGAATAATCACGGAGCGTTGATGTTGAGTATCAAAGGCGCGGAGCAACTGAGAAGATGAGCGCCTGCGTACCAACGACATAATGCGATAACGAGTAGCGATTGTCTGCTGAAGCCTGGGATTGCTCCCATTCTGTATTTCTACGCGCTCGCCACATTTGCCACAAAAAAGGGCATTAGGTGGTAACGTTGTGGAACAACGTTTGCAAAGAAGACTATCGAAATGGCCCTGTTCAGATGTTGAGTGTGTTGCGCTCATGCCAAAAATACGCCTTTTGTGTAAAATTTACTTCTCTGGAAATTATAGCATAAGGGAAGCGCCGTCTGTGGGGTTGGGCCTGCCAGTAGGCAGGAGGTCATAGGTACCAGGGCCAAATATGCCATAAGCAAGGAGATGCACCGTACTATAAGGGAAGGCAAAGGGGGAGAGTGAAATGAATAGTACCATCATCTTAGTCGGACTAACCCTTGTCATAAAGGGCGCATTTTGTTAGAATCCCAAAGGGACAATGCACGCTTTCTATCACCCCCCTTCTATGCTGATGTTACGTCATGGGGTAGAGGATGATACAATAACGAGTAGCAGATAACCAACAAATTTGGATGTACATTCTTCCTCTGGCATGAGCCTGAATTTACGATCCGATATACCGGAGGTATGTATTTTTATGAACTGGGATTTAACCACCGTCCTGTTTTGGATCTTTGCCGCGCTCCTGGTGGGCCTGGCTTTGTCGGTGGTAGCGTTTCGCAACATTGTGCATAGTGCTCTGGCACTTGTTGCGTTCTTTGCAATGGCAGCCGGTATCTACGTGCTGCTCAATGCTGAGTTCATCGCCATTGTGCAGATTCTCGTCTACGCAGGCGCGGTGAGCATCCTGATCTTGTTTGCGCTGATGCTAACACGTATTACTGGCCGGACCAGCACGAATCCGACCAATCGATTGTGGCCCACCGCTGTGGTCATCTGTGCGCTGGTTGGTGGTACCATCGTCTATGCCCTGCTGAACAGTTCGATCGCTATTGCGCGAACTGGCAACGGAGTGCAGTCCACAGTCAACAATGTCGTACGTATTGGTCAACTGCTCTATAGCCCAACAACCTACAGCTTTGTGCTCCCTTTTGAGATAGCGTCATTTGTATTGCTGGTGGCGATTGTGGGTGCCATTGTGATTGGTAGAGAGGATTAAACGATATGGGACTGACGCTCGATCACTTTTTAATCCTCGGTGCTGTGCTGTTTTGCATTGGACTGTATGGGGCGATCTCTAAACGCAATGCAATCGCCGTATTGATGGGCATTGAGATTATGTTGAATGCCGTCAATATCACCATGGTAGGTTTTTCGTTCTTTAATCAGTCAAAAAGCGCCACGGTTGCCGGAGATTTTGGCAACTATGCCGGACATTTGACTGGACAGATCTTCGCTATCTTTATTATCACTGTTGCTGCGGCAGAGGCGGCGGTCGCCCTGGCGATGATTATCGCGATCTATCGCAAACGTGATACAGTGGATGTTGGCGAGATCGATATGATGAAGTGGTGAATCGATGTTGTATCAACTTTCCTGGACAATTCTGCTCGCACCGCTGCTCGCTTTCGCTGTCATCATCTTTGGCACACGCGTCTGGGACTTGCTTAGCCGCCCACGCGTAGCGACTCCGACAACGACGCATGATGATCATCATTCGCATGATGCTCACGAGCTTCCGGGCTCTTCCCATGGTCATGACGATCATGCTGTAGCAGATCACGGTCACGATGCACACGGTCTGGATGACGATGAGGACCCGAAGGTCCCGGCTCTGTCGACTGGTGCTAAAGTTAGCGCCTACGCAGCAATTGCGATTATGGCCCTGGCTTGTTTGTATTCCTGGACCTTACTTATCCATTCTCTTGTGTTCCCCGATGCTCTGCGTCAACTGTCACCAGATGGCAAGCAGTATGCAATTCAGGTTCTGAGCTATACTTGGCTGAACCTCGGTACATTGAATTACACTATCACCTTCCAACTTGATCATCTGGCTATTACGATGCTGGTGGTGGTGACGACAATTGCTCTGCTCGTCCAGTTTTATTCTCAGGGCTATATGGAGAACTCCGCAGGGTATGCGCGTTTTTATGCCTACCTGTCGTTGTTCGCCTTCTCAATGCTGGTGATTGTCTTTGCACAGAACTTCCTGGTGATCTTCTGTGGCTGGGAACTGGTAGGTCTGAGCTCATATCTGCTGATTGGCTTCTGGATCAATAAGCGAGCCAGACCAGAGGAGCAGCGTCCTGCCCCCGCCGGTGCTTCATTGCAAGCGTTTGTGATGAACCGTATCGGTGATGTCGGTTTTATTCTCGGTATCATGATCCTGTTTGTGAATACGGGCTCCTTCGAGTTTAGCAAGATTCTGCCAGGCGTTCAGCATATGGATAAAGGCCTGCTGGCTGTTGCTATGCTGCTGGTCTTCTGTGGCGCTATTGGTAAATCCGCTCAGTTGCCTCTGCATACCTGGCTGCCCTCCGCTATGGAAGGTCCGACACCGGTCAGTGCGCTGATCCATGCTGCGACCATGGTTGCTGCTGGCGTCTATATGGTTGCTCGTACCTATCCTCTCTTTGCTTCGGCTGATCCAATTGCCTTCCAGGTGGTGGCCTGGGTTGGAACACTGACGGCTTTCTTTGCGGCGACTATTGCTCTGGTGCAGTCGGACTTCAAGCGTGTGCTGGCCTTCTCGACGATCAGTCAGCTGGGCTATATGTTTGCTGGTCTGGGTATTGCGGGTCCGGAGTATGGTGCTGGTCCTGGTATGTTCCACCTGTTCACTCATGCCTTCTTCAAAGCGCTGCTCTTCCTGGGCGCTGGTAGTGTGCTGCATGGTCTCCACCATGCGATGCACAAAGAGGTTCAGGATGTGCGTCTGATGGGCGGTCTGGCGACACGAATGCCAATTACGGCTTTCACCTGGCTGGTCGCAACGATGGCAATCTCTGGCTTCCCATTTTTCTCCGGTTTCTATAGTAAAGAAGAGATTATCGGGCTGGCATTTGAGCATCAGAACTGGGGTATCTACGTTCTGACGCTGCTGACCGCTGGTATGACGGCCTTCTACATGCTGCGTGCCTTTATCCTGGCCTTTGGTGGACCTCAGGGGAAGTTCTTTGGTCTATGGGGTGGCACCTATCGTGGAACAGGTGAGGTCCATGAGTCTCCTCGGACGATGACCATTCCTCTGCTGCTGCTGACTATTCCTTCGGTTCTGGCTGGCTACTGGTTTAATTTCTTCACCTATGCCACTCCTGGTAGTGAAGAGATCCACAATCTGGATTTTGTCCGTTTGCTGTCTAGCCCGGATACCTGGGTTGGTGTGCTGGTCTCTTTTGTGGGTCTGGGCATCGCACTGGGCATTTATGGTCGGATTGAGTTTGCAAAGATTGGCTCTTTTGTCGAGTCAAATGCAGTTTTGCGGACCGCGCATCGCATTCTTTTTAACCGTTACTACATCGATGATCTCTACAACTGGATTGCACAGGGTCTGGTGCTGGGTGGCATCTCCCGAGCGGCGCAGTTGTTTGATACCTATATCGTTGATGGTGTTGTAAACGGGGTTGCGCAGGGAGTTACTGGTCTGGGTCGCGGTATGCGCCACCTGGAGACTGGTAGAGTACAGTCCTATATGATTGGTTTCTTTGGTGGTGTGGCTATCTTAGCTGTGCTCGTCATTGTGCTGGTCACAACCGTCGTAAAGTAAGGATAAACTGATGATCTTTCAGAATCTGCTGACATGGATTATCCTGCTGCCGGTGATCGGTGCATTGGTAGTCTATGTTCTGCCTACGAAGTGGGCGCGCTGGGCTGCCCTCGGGGCGTCAGCATTAACGTTTGCATTCACCCTTGTGGTGTTTTTTATCATCCAGGCAAAGGGAACTGGTTTCGGTGATCTGCAACACCTCCCTTATGCAGTGCAGGCCAATTGGATCAATTTCAATATCGGTTCCACGAACCTGAAGATTGACTACTTTCTGGGAGTCGATGGTCTGAGCCTGCCGATGGTCGTTTTAAATGGCCTGCTGACCATGCTGGCCGTCATCGGTGGCTGGGAAAAGAAGGATGTCAAGAACTATCTCGCCCTGCTGCTCTTCCTGGAAGCTGGCGTGATGGGCGTCTTTATGGCGCTGGATATCCTGTTCTTCTTCCTCTTCTGGGAGGTTGAGCTGGCTCCGATGTTCCTGCTGATCGGTATCTGGGGCAGCGATGCCATCAAACATGGCGTCCCAGGCCGTATCTACTCAGCCTGGAAGTTCCTGCTGTACACATTCTTTGGCAGTGTGTTTATGCTGGCTGGCTTCCTGTTCGTGTACTTTACCCGCCATACTGGCGACATGACGATGCTCTCTCAGACTGGAAATCTGTTGACTGGCAATGCGACCGTCCTGGGAATTACGGTTAGCGCGCAACTGCTGGCCTTCCTGCTGGTCTTTATGGCCTTTGCAGTGAAGATTCCAATGTTCCCATTCCATACCTGGCTGCCAGATGCACACACAGATGCTCCTACCGAGGTCAGCGTATTGCTGGCTGGCGTGCTGCTAAAGATGGGTGCCTATGGCCTGATCCGCTTCTGCCTGACCCTTTTCCCCAGCGGTGCACATGATTTTGCTGGCTGGCTGGCAGTCATTGCCGTCATTAATATCATCTATGGCGCGGCGATCTGTCTGGTGCAGAAGGATATGAAGAAGCTGATTGCCTATTCGAGCGTCAGCCATATGGGGATCATTCTCCTGGGGGTTGCGGCTGCTGTTGGAGCTGGCAACGGAATCTTCCAGGGGGCTGGTGATCAGACGTTCCGCGATGCGGCTCTGATTGGAGCGACCCTACAGATGTTCAGCCATGGCATTATTACCGGACTGCTCTTCTTCTGCGTTGGTGTGATCTATGATAAGGCTCATACCCGTGAGATTGAGGTCTTTGGTGGTGTGGCCAAGCGGATGCCAATGCTTGGGACGCTCTTTACCTTTGCCGCCATGGCTTCTCTCGGACTGCCTGGACTGGCTGGTTTTGTCGCTGAGTATATGGTCTTCACCAGCAGCTTCCGCATCTGGACGATTCCAACAGCTGTTGCAGTCTTTACGATGATCCTGACTGCTGCCTACCTGTTGTGGATGATCAAGCGTGTCTTCTTTGGTCCCTTCAATGCCAAGTGGAACTGGCTGCCCGACGCCTCGCCTCGTGAGCTGATTCCGTTGTTTGCGCTAGCGGGTCTGATCGTCTTTGTAGGTGTCTATCCTACTCCGCTGATTGACGTGATTACTAGCAGCCTGCATCCGATCGTTCAGGCTGTGGCGAGTATTAAGTAGGTATATGCCCCTGGTGAAAATGATCCGAGCGAGGCCTGCCTTGTTTCGGATCATACGGGTGTCCAGGGGTAAGGAGTAACTATGTTTAGAGTGTCTGATCTCTACCTGCTAGCGCCGGCGCTGACGGTCACGCTGCTGGCTCTGGTGGTGATGACGGTAGATCTGTTTGTGAAACGCCGTGTAATCATTGCTGGAACCGCGTTGATTGGCTTGATTGTACCTGCGGCCTTCTTGATTGCGCAGGCAGTAACCTATACAAAGCCACAAACGGCTTTCTTTGGTATGCTGGTGATTGACCAGTATGCGATCTTCTTTAATATTATCTTTATTCTCATAGCTGCCGTGATGATTCTGGCCTCGTACGATTATGTGGGCAAGTATGTGAAGGCTGATGGCGAATTTTTTTCGCTGATGCTCTTCTCGGTTGCTGGCATGATGTTTATGGCCAGTACAGGCGAGCTGATCACGATCTACATTGCACTGGAACTGACCAGTATTCCGCTCTATGTGATGGCGGGTATGCTGCGTGGAAGTGCCAAGTCCTCTGAGGCTGCGGTGAAGTACGTCCTGCTGGGCGGTATGTCTTCAGCGATCCTGCTGTATGGCTTTGCCCTGCTGTATGGTCTGACCGGTACAACTGATCTGGTTGGTATTGCACAGACCTTCAAGACCAGCCTGCATGATGGTAACCTGCTGGTGATCGTTGCGGACGTTCTGATTATGGCCGGTTTTGGCTTTAAGATCTCAGCGGTGCCTTTCCATATGTGGGCTCCTGATATCTACGAGGGTGCGCCTGCTCCTGCAACGGCCTTCTTCTCCGTAGGTTCCAAGGCTGCTGGTTTTGCCGCGTTGATCCGCGTCTTCATCTATGGCGGCCTGGGTCAGGTGAATCTGACTTCACTGGTGCTGGTCATTGCCATTATTGCCGTCATGACCATGACGCTGGGGAATCTGGTGGCGGCAGTGCAGAAGAATGTCCGTCGTATGATGGCGTATTCGAGCATTGCGCAGGCTGGTTATCTGCTCGTCGGGTTTGTTGCCAGTCTGGCGAGTAATAATGCTGCCGGTAATGCCGCTCTGTTGTTCTTCATCTTGATCTATGTGATCACGAACCTGGGTGCCTTTGGCGGCATTATTGCTCTGGCCAATCTTACTGGTGGCGAGACAGTCGATGATTTCCGTGGGATGTGGAAGCGCTCGCCTCTGTTGAGCGTCTGTACCGCTTTCTGTCTGCTTTCGCTGGCTGGTATTCCACCGCTGGCGGGCTTCTTGAGCAAAGTTGTGCTTTTCACAGCGGCCTGGAATCTGGGCCAGCAGTGGCTGGTCGTAGTTGCGCTGCTCAATAGCATCGTCTCACTGGTCTACTATGGTCGTCTGATCAAGACCATGTTCTTTGACGAGCCAGGCAAAACCGAGCGCATCACGCCAACCTGGGGTTTGAGCACCTCTATGGTGCTGGCGACGGCAGCTCTGCTTGTCTTAACGGTTGCAGTTCAGTTTGTTCTGAATATCGCGACGCCAGCGGCTCAGAGCCTGCTCTTCTTGCTCAAATAGAACTCTCCAACACGCAAAAAAACCAGGAACGCCTGACGTTCCTGGTTTTTTTGCGTGTTGGAGAGAAAAGATAGAGCAAACCTTTAGACTGTCTTGAGAAAGTCTTGAAATCTCTACGCTAGAATAAGAGCTGTGAAGGCGAGCAGGACAGAAGGGTGAGATGAGACCTTCATATTGATAACAATGACAATTATGACAATGATACTTTTGAAAATGGTTTGAAGCGAGGAGAGGAATATTCATGCGTGGATTTTCACGTCGTATGCAGGCATTGCTTGTGATCGGCCTGCTGGCGCTGCTGCTCTGTGTCCTGACCGCTTGTGGCGGGGCCGCATCGAGCACACCAACCGGTTCTACCAATACTACCAGCCAGAATACAGGCAGTACCCAGGTTACCCCAACGGCTACCTCTAGCGACCCTGCGACCCAGGTTAACGATGGGGATCAGAAGGTACAGGATATTCTGGGTTCGCTGGATGGGACCAAAAATGATGTCGCCACAGCAACCAGCACAAAAAATAGCGAAGACGAAAATCAGGTTCCCTGACAGATCGAATCTTCGGTTCATCTATGAATGTATAGTTTCCAATGGATCGATACAATACGACATTTATTACGAAAGAGGCTGATTCAATGCAGAAGATTTCTCAACTGGTTCGTCAATTGCCGGGCCGTTTACCTTTAGCCAGTATGTTAACTGCTGTCTCCTTAACCGCTGTTCTTTCAGGCGCTGCTCTGGCCGCTCCGCAGGACACAAAGCCCAATCAGAGCTGTGGTGCTAAGGATGTACAATGTGTGATTACCTTTGCTGATCAGCGTATTCAGGAGCGCCAGGACGCTCTGGTGAAGCTTTCTACAAAGGTGACCGATCTCCAGCAGAAGCATCATATCTCGGACACCGAGGCTGATAATCTCCAGGGCAATATCAAAGCGGATAAAGATGGTTTAAACGATCTAAAGACAAAGATTGATGCCACGACCGATGCGAAAACGGCTCGTGAAGAGGCCAAAACCATTTATACCCAGTTCCGTATTTTTGCTGTAGTGATTCCTCGTGATACCAAACGTCTGCATCTGGATGTTGAGCTTCAGTTGCGCGACACTCTGGAGGATTTGAAGTCCAAGCTTGAGTCAACTCTGGATAAGGTACCAGCCGATAAGCAGGATCAGGCCAAGCAGGACTTTACCGATTATAAGAGCAACCTGACCGAGGCTGAGGCCCAGATCGATGTTGCTCAGACTGCGATTGCTCAGTTGACTGTAGATAACTATAACAATCATCGCGATGTCTACGAGACCAATCTAAAGACGCTGGATCAGGCTGAGACCACCATTCATAAAGATCTCCATGCGGCAGCCAAAGATCTGCATGAGATCAATAAGCTGGCAAAGAAGAAATAATCGCTTGAGTTTGAGCCAACAAGAAGGCCGCCTTCCTGCATATGGGAAGACGGCCTTCTTGTTGGCTCAAACTCAAGTGAGCATGCTATACTGAAAGAAAACCATGACTTTTTGATCGAAGAAACCAACCGTTAAGGAATAGATAGTGTATGGACCAGACACAACCTGCCCCACATTCCTGGGGGCGTTATCCAATCTCCCGACCAGCAAACGTCATTACCCCCTACTGGCGGGATGAGCTTCCTGATCTATCGCAATGTGAGCTGTCCATTCTTCCCTATGGCTATGGTCGTAGTTATGGAGATAGCTGCTTAAACGATGGTGGTATCCTGCTGGATATGCATCATCTTAATCGGCTGCAATCGTTTGACCCTGCAACAGGATTGATTCGTTGCGAGGCAGGCGTCTCCTTTGCGCAGATTCTGGACGTCGTTGTACCGCATGGCTGGTTTCTACCAGTCTCACCGGGCACAAAATTTGTGTCGGTGGGAGGAGCAATCGCCAATGATGTGCATGGAAAAAATCATCATAAAGCCGGAACCTTTGGCTGCCATGTCACGCAGTTTGCTCTTTTACGCTCCAGCGGCGAACAACTGATCTGCTCACCGACACAGAATAGCGAGCTTTTTTGTGCGACCATTGGTGGGCTGGGTTTAACAGGATTGATTCTCTGGGCTGAATTCCAGTTAAAGCGTATCGTCAACCCATATATTGATATGGAATCAATTCGATTTGAATCACTAGATGAATTTTTTGCGCTTTCGGAAGAATCCGACCAGAAGTATGAGTACTCGATGTCCTGGGTCGATCTCCTGGTAGGTGGAGATCGTTTATGTCGAGGTCGTTTTATGCGTGGCAACAATAATCAAGATCCAGCTTTAAATGAGAAGGTTCCAGGACAGCCGTTGCCTCTCGCTATTCCAATTGATTTCCCATCAATTGTGCTGAACTCTCTGACCATTAAAGCCTTTAATCAGCTGTATCACAATGTACAACTGAGCAAAGAGATGCATAAAGTAGTGCCCTATAATCCTTTCTTTTATCCGCTAGACTCGATCTATGAATGGTATCGGATGTATGGGAAACGCGGCTTCCTCCAATATCAGTTTGTGGTGCCATTTGAGACGGCGCGGGAGGCTATGCGGGAAGTACTTGGTCGCATCCGCTCATCTGGCGAGGGCTCGTTCCTGACTGTTCTCAAGACCTTTGGAGCAGTGAAATCACCTGGCATGCTCTCATTTCCCCGTCCAGGGCTGACCCTGGCCCTCGACTTTTCGTATCACGGGCGCAAGACCTTACGCCTGCTGGATGACCTGGACCATTGTATTATCCAGAGTGGAGGAGTCGTCTATCCAGCGAAGGACGCTCGTATGAGTCCGGAGAGCTTTCAGACCTACTACCCCCAGTGGCAGAACTTTGCCCAGTACATCGATCCTAAATTTTCATCAAGCTTCTGGCGTCGTGTCACCTCCTCTTCAATTGAGGAGCCCATTCCTGTAGCCAGTAGAAGCAACAACATTTTCTAGTGGAAAGACAAGAAATCATGAAAGTCTTAATTCTTGGAGCAACCTCTGCTCTGGCCCATGAGGCAGCAAGGTGTTTTGCAAAAGACGGAGCTGAGCTCTTCCTGGTTGCACGTACAGAAAGTAAGCTGGCAGTAGTAGCTAATGATCTCAAGGCTCGTGGTGCCAGAAGGGTAGAGACTGGCCTCTTTGATCTGAACGAACTGGATCGTCATGAAGCGCTGTTGAATGAAGCCATCGCAGCCCTGGGAGGGCTGGATATGCTTTTGATTGCACATGGCACATTGGGAGATCAGAGGAAGTGTGAGCTCAGCGTAGCCGAGACCTTACAAGAGCTCAACACAAACTTTATCAGTGTTGTCTCACTCTTGACCATTAGTGCCAACTATTTTGAGCAGCAGCGCCATGGCTGTATCGCTGTGATTTCATCTGTAGCAGGCGAGCGTGGGCGTCAGAGTAACTATGTGTATGGAACTGGGAAAGCGGCAGTCAGCGCCTTCCTACAGGGTCTGCGCAATCGTCTGGCGAAGGCGAATGTTGCGGTTGTCACCATCAAACCGGGGACTGTCGATACCCCTATGACAGCTGGTATGAAAAAAGGTCTCCTCTTTGCCAGGCCGGATGCGGTGGGACAGGGAATCTATCAGGCTATGCTCAAAGGGAAAGATATTGTGTATCTCCCCGGCTATTGGCGGCCCATTATGCTGATCATCAAAAGCATTCCAGAGAGCATCTTTAAGAAGCTATCTCTCTAGGTCATGGCATCTGGGTGCTGGCTTATCATTCATGATGGTTGTGGAAAGATCAATCCCCACGTGCCATCATGAATGGTAACAATGAAGCGATTAATTATGGCGTGAGTAGACGGAGAGCATAATAATGCCGATAATGACCAGGATAATGCCGAGCCCGCCCATTGCAAAGATCAGAATGGTCGTGCCGGAGGTACCGCCACTGGAAGTAGTATCAGCCGCAGGCGTGGGTGTAGGTGTGGCCTGAGCAGTTGGTGTAACACCAGTCGTAGGAGTAGGAGTTACCGAAGAGCCAATCGTAATAAAATTGTCCTTCACCAGTTTGAGTGTGGGCTCGTTTGTGGCAACGACAATAATTGTATAGGCCCCATTAGGAATATCCTTAGGCAAGATCAACGTCGTTTGAAAATCACCATTAGTGGAAGGTTTAACGTTTCCACTGGCAATAGCCTGAGTGATATCAGTACTGCCATTGGAGACAAGGCCCACCGAGAGCTTTTGAGCTGGGACCCAGTTCTGCCCAGAAATAATAATCGTATCGCCAGGATTCACCGCAGATTGTGCAATCGTCACCGTGACATCTTGAGCTACAGTGAACTGTTGAGTCGAGACCGCCTTTTCATCGGGCGCATTAGCTGAGACCGCACAGATATAATACGAGGTAGCCGCAAGCCCCGCATTTTGTGGCCAGACGGTTGACAGCGAGAACGTTTTATCGGCCTGAACAGAAGCGGTATTATTTGTTCCTAAAGGTGAGAGACCCTGATTCGCGCCGCAGGTTGAGGAATTAAGGGTTGTATACAGATTGACTGTGCTACCAGGTGTAAATCCTGTGCCAGTCACAGTGATTTTCGTGCCTGGATGGCCCAGTAGACTTTGTGTATTTGGCATACTCAGTGATACTGTCTGAGTGCTTGTAGTTGCCGTTGCAGTAGGCGTTACAGTCGTAGTCGCCGTTGCAGAAGGCGTCGGCGTCGTATCAGCGCTTACCCTACTGGCAGCATGGAGCAAAGTAGCAGGCGTCGAGAGTAAAATAAGAAGAGAGACGCTGGCTACAGCAAACAAGAGCAACGCAATACGTTTGAAGAAAGTTTTGAACACAGTACTCAACTCCCTGAGAACACAACATCAATTATAAACATAAACGTTATCGGTCGAGAGCTCGTAACAGAGACTGACCTTTGCGCCCTGTTATTTCTGTTTAGCGGCCAGGGCATCGCGTTGGCGAATAGCTTCGTAAAGAGCGATACTTCCTGCGACCGCAGCGTTAAGTGAATTGATATGACCATACATAGGAAGTTTGATTAAGAGATCACAATGTTCTCGGACGAGCCGGCTAATCCCTTTGCCTTCATTGCCAACGACAAGAGCCAGGGGGCCCGTAAGATTGGCTTGAGTATAGAGCGTTTTGGCCTCACCTGCCAGACCAGCGACCCAGATATTCTGGCGTTTCAGCTCTTCAATCGTACGGGTAAGATTGGTCTCCTGGGCGATGAGCAGATGTTCAGTAGCTCCAGCTGCGCTTTTCACCACCGTTGCATTGACTTCAGCGGCGCGATGTTCTGGAATCACGACTCCATGGAGCCCTGCGGCCTCGGCGGTGCGCATAAGTGATCCGAGATTATTGACATCCTGGATGGCATCTAAAATAAGGAGAAATGGAGGCTCATTCCGACTGTCGGCATAGGCAAGAATCTCATCAACAGTCGCATAACGACGCTCTTCTACCAGAGCCAGGCAGCCCTGATGCACAGCATTGCGGCTCAACTGATCTAGACGATGACGAGGTACAATCTCAAGGAGAACCTTCTGACGTTCAGCCTCTTGAACAATCGAGGTAATCGCACCAGCCTCGCGTATACCTTCTGCGAGTAAAATTTTTTTGACCCGCCGCCCTGCATGCAACGTTTCCAGAATGGGGTTACGGCCCCAGATATATTCAGGCATACAACCTCTTACTTAGTATTCTTATCTTTTAAATAACCATGCCCCGTTGGAGCGCACCATCAACCACGAAAAGAAGATGGTTTTCATCTGAGGAAGTATATCATATTTCAGCGTTTCCTCCTGTCGGACCAGGGCTATTTTCCGCCCTCACATCAAAAGTAGCGCTTTTGGGGAAGATTGTTCAGGTAAAATTGACTTTTTATAAACAACTAGTTAAACTTTAATTGTTTTATAACTTATTTTTTGCCCGCATTTGAGGACAGCTATCTTCGAGGCAACAAACTACGAGGTGGCTGTGGTTGGCCTTAAACGCTGTGGTTGTTATTTTTCCTCCACAAGGAACGTAAGATGATAGTTACACCAGGACAGGAATCATCAGGTCTCCCTACAAATATGTTGGCTCGTGCACGTGAACATGTGCTTGTGATTATTGATGCAGATGAGGTGCGGGCGCAACGTTTGGCAAGCATTGTGACACTAGCAGGGATGCGTGCAATGGTCTCTTCGAGTACATACCAGGCTTTTGAGCGGTATTTACAGCAGCGTTTTTCCCCACGAGCTATTCTGCTTGGTCAACAGGAGGAGATGACGACCCCTTTATTTAACCGTTTTTATCAGCGTTTGCGGATGGATCTCCAGCGGGAAACGCCGATTCTCCCTATGGGGCAGGTCCATCTGCCCGATGGTAACTTATTGGTTGCTGATGAGACAATCTCTCCAACTGTGCATCAGTTTTCCAAAGCTGCGAGCAGGCTCTTGCATATGATCTGGCAAGTGGTGCCTACTGCACAAGTTCCGCTGATTCAGACCGAACATACACTGGCTCTCGAAGTATTGCCTGAGAAGTTTGGTATGCAGCCTGTGGTGTCACGTAAGCGACGAATGAGCTCTAATTATTTTCACCAACAACTGAAAACGGCGAAACCTCTGATTCCAGCCGATCAATGGGCCACTTTGATGACCGATGTTGGATTAAGCCAGTATCGCTCTGAAGAGAATTGGCCTCCGATGGTGGATCAATATACGATTCCTCCTGAGCAGACGACTTGTCTGACGCGGGCTGTCATGTTTTCTAAGCCTGAAGATCCTCTTCAACAGATACGCGCCTGGTCATATGCCATGACTGATGATATTGCGCAACGTGGTATGACCGTTTTTATTATGAAGCAGATCCCCAAACTCTTTGGTCATGATGGCTGGATGAAGTCGCTCCTGAAAAATACAATGAATGATAATATAAAGATTCGTGGCGAGAAACTGGCCGATTGGAAACAGCTGGATGATGGGTCATTTTTGCTAGCCTTTTATAGTAATCTCTATGTTTATGGTTCTATTGGTGGCGACCAGCCGATCTGTTATGGATGGCGTGTGGCATTGGAGCGGCTGTTAGAATTGACGAATGTGCAGGGACATTGGAAAATTCGTGAGATTGAGTGTAGCTGCCAGACTCATACAGGGCACTGCATTTTTCATATTCGCCCGGTCTAGCGCGATGTTGCATGTTTTTAACCCCCTTACGCCTCGATGACCTCACGTCTCCTTCCAGATAGTGAAGTTCTGCTCTGTGAGCCCCTCCATCGCATCTTTTTCAGATGAGCTATGGAGGGGCTCACATGGTAGAGTGGGGAAGAGAGGAAAGAGACAAGCGACTTTCCCTACTTTACATAGCATAATAATGCATTATGTGCTCAAGATGATAATACGAGTAGGGAGGGTCGCTTGTCTCCTTCCACAATCGCGAAGTTCCACCATGCCAGCCCCTCCATAGCTTTATTTCCCCATTTTCCGTTTTCCACTTGAGCTATGGAGGGGTGACCAGAGCGGAGTGGGGAACTGAGGAAAGAGACAAGCGACTTTCCCTACTTAAAATGTTTTATATTCATAATAGACCAAGATATAATAATACAAGTAGGGAAGGTTGCTTGTCTCCTTCCAGATCGTGAAGCTCCGCTGTGTGAGCCCCACCATAACATTCCTTCCCATCACCTCTGTTCCCATTGAGCTATGGAGGGGCTTACAGAGCGGAGGGGGACCAGAGGAAAGAGACAAGCGACTTTCCCTACTTTACATAGTATAATGCTGCGTTATGTGTTTAAGATGATAATACGAGTAGGGAAGGTTGCTTGTCTCCTTCCACAATCGCGAAGCTCCGCAATGCCAGCCCCTCCATAACATCCTTTCCCATTGGCCATGGAGGGGCTCACATAGCAGAGTAGGGAAGAGACACACCTTCTTTGATTGGCTATTTCGATAAAAAGAGGCAGCGCCACAATGTAAATCGCCCCCTCTGTTAAAGTGAAGATTGACTTTTTATAGATAAATGGCTACACTCATTTATACTATCAGGCAGTACTATTCTATTTAGATTGATTGATGATCTGGTTTTTTAGTTTTACAGCATCAATCATTTCTCAACGAGGCTCTTACAATGAAGTTTCCGGCTCAACAAACCCCGCTTGCCCTCTCTTTTGATCCACTAGCTCGTGCCAGAGAGCATGTTATTCTCATTATTGATGCGGATGAGATCCGACAGCAGCGTCTGGCCAGCCTGGTGACATTGGCGGGTATGCGTGCATTTGTTGCTAATAATATCTATCAAGCTTTTGAGCGTTATCTACAAGAACACTTTCAGCCACATATAATTCTATTGGGGCAGCAGGAAGAGGCTGCTAATCCTCTATTTCCTCGTTTTTATCAGCGGCTTATCCAGGATCTGCGGCGCGAGACTCCTATTATGCCACTGGCTAATCTGCACCTTCCCGATGGGAATCTGCTCATGGCTGATGAGACGATGTCTTCTGTAACGCACCGTGTCTCTAAAGCGGCCAGTCGGTTTTTGCATGTGCTCTGGGAGTATCTGCCAGATGCGCAGTTCTCGCTTATTCCGCCAGAGCATGCTCTCGTACTAGATAAATTGCCCGAATGGGGTCTGGCTCCACGTATAGCTCGTAAGCGACGTTCAAGTTCACAGCATTTTCAGCAGCAGCTTAAGGCAGCGAGACGCACTCTGTCTGCTGAGCAGTGGGAGCTTCTGCTACCAGATGTAGGGCTGGCTCAATTTCGTACTGACGAGTCCTTGATCGCTGAAAAATTTACAATTCCACCCGAGTATACAACCTGTCTCTGCCGTGCTGTGATGTTTGCTGATCCCATCCAACCAGTTGAGCAAATTAATAAATGGATAGAGAATATTGATGCAGAGATCTTGCAGCGAGCAACGCTCATTTTTCTGATGCAGCGGGTTCCAAAGATGATCGGGCAGGATCTTACGCTGCGAACGTTGTTAACAACATTGGCGAATGAGATTAATGCGTTGCGCGATGAAAAAATGGTGGAGTGGAAGCGTCTGGAAGATGGATCGTTTGTCGTAGTTTTTTACAGCACACTCTTTTCTTATGGACTCATGGGCGCTTCTGGACCCTCTTGCTTTGTCTGGCAAACCACATTTGAGAAGGTGTTGGAGCTTGGCAAAGTCAGGCAACATTGGCAGGTACAAGAGATTGAATGCAGCGCTCAGACCCACACAGGCCATTGTGTCTTTCATCTAAAGCCAGCATAGCGCAAAACCATTATCTCTTTAACCCTAAACCCTGCCCCTCCCCTCTCATGCAATAAATTGCACCCCCTAAGCGATTTATTGCATAAGAGGGGAGGGCCCATCATTCATGATGGCCGTGGCGACCCATTCGCCCTGTTGCTCTCCTCATGATGGTCTGCCCCGCCCTGTCGCCTCCTGACGATGGCCATCTCACCCACGCATTGTTCTGTTGATAGTCAACGGATGAAGCGCTTTTCCTCAGCCTTTTAGGGCATCTGGATGGAGAGAGACCATCTTCTCGTCAGACGGACAGGAATTGAACCTGACTATGCTTATCTACCTAAAACTCTTCGCGATGATGATGCCGGGGCCGCTCTTCTCGCTCCCACTCACGTTCTTCGCGTAATTCGCGGCGGAGCTCCTGTTCCTGGCGGCGCTCGTTAGCTAATTCGCGGCGTAGTTCGTTGTCCTGTTGGTACCCCTGATTATAGCCAGCTTGATTGTAGATAGGCTGTTCCTGGGCATACTGGGACTGAGGATAGGATTGTCCATCGCCATGCTGGTAGTGGTGTGCCAGGACATGTTTCGCGACCAGGGCTGTTAAGGCGATCCCGCTACCCAACAGGATGGGATGACTGAAGAGACGTTGGAGTAGCTGTGGCTGCTCACGGCCCATGCGAGCAAAACTCTGACTCATTGATGATGGATCATTGGGGTCCATTGCATACTGAGGCGGCATCTGTTGCGCCAGAATAGCCCGATGCTCATAGGGCATCTGCTCGAAGTGCTGTTGATACACTCTATGTTGGAGATCGACGGGTGCCCCTTGCATAAATTGTTGAAGGTGCCCCATTGCCTCATTAGGATCGCATGCGCTATAGTCACCTGTATCGTAAGCCTGAGCATACTGCCGGTAGATGTGCTGTTTGAATTGATCAAATGGCCACATAGATGTCTGCTCCTTTTAAAACCCATGTATAACTTTGCGCTTTTATCTACATAACGAGATCTGAAAAGATCTTCTGCCTAAACAGTAACATATAACTTCTGAAGCTGTCAAAGAATTTTTATCAATCTATTAACTCACCATGCCAGAGTGCTTGCATCTCGACTGAGGTCTGGAGGAGTGTGGCAAGTTTTCCACAGGCTTCAACTTTGCCATCCTTCAGGACCAGAATCTGATCGGCCTGCTGGAGCACTGTGCGACGATGGGAGACAACGAGACACGTCTGTTGGCGCTGTGTAAAAAGCCTTTGCCAGAGAAGCTGTTCAGTCTTGACGTCGAGAGCGCTAGAGAGATCATCAAAGACCAGTAATTCGGCTGCTCGGACAAACATACGGGCAGCTGCACTGCGCTGTGTCTGTCCACCGGATAATTTGACGCCTCGGGTGCCAATCATCGTCTCAAGGCCATGCTCGAGCTGCTCCAGATCGTGCTCCATAACGGCTGTATGCAGGGCTTGCTGAAGCCTAATGGGCTCTTCTGGTTGATCCAGTAGAATATTTTCTTTTAATGAAGCACTAAACAGGCGCGGAATCTGGGCGGTATAAGCACTGTGCGGCGGAGTCAAAAATGTGGCTGGATCGTCAATGATCTGGCCATTCCAGAGGATCTCACCAGTATCTTTAGGGAGTAGGCCGAGCAATGCTTGTAGGAGCGTTGTCTTGCCTGAAGCGATACGCCCGGTAATGACCGTCAAGGACCCAACTGAGAGGGCAAAGCTAATGTTACTGATACCACGCCCGGTGTCCGGGTAATGATAACTTACATTTCTGACCTCTAAGCGTTCTAATGGCTCTGTGGGGAGCTCTCTATTCTGACTGGCGAGTGAAAGAGCTCCTTTCAAATGGAGAGGGTGAGCCTCGTCCAAACGCTGCGCAGGGGCTCCTTGCAAGAGCTCTTCCATGCGCTGAAATGAAACACCCGTCTGAGCATAATGTGCAAGGAAGAGCCCAAAGAATTGTGTGAAGTCGCTGACAAAGGCCAGATAGTAGATAAAGATAGCCAGATCTCCAATTCCTAACTGCATGTTGTGAAGAGCCTGAGCCGCCAGGATAAGAATCAGCCCTGTTCCCAATCCTACGGTATTCCCAATTGTTGATTCGATACTGGTCTCCAGTACGCGATCTCGCAGCATTGTTTTGCGACGATCTTCGCTGAGAGACTGAAAATGTGCGAGGACTGAGGGCTCTGCCGCCGCAACTTTAATGGCCTGTACCGTTGAAAAGATCTCTCCAATGGCGCTGGCAACCTGACCAGTGGCTTGACGACTGGCCCTACGATACCTCTCCAGACGTGTATGCATAGCCTGTGCCAACGCAATCACTCCAACCAGCGGAACAAAGACCAGAAGCGTCACAAGCGCATTCAAGCGCAGCAACATAACAATCGCAATCCCTGCAAACAATGTTGTTCCAATACTATCAAGTGTCCAGCTAATTGCGTCTTCAGCCTGCCCTACATCGTCGCGAAAGCGATTAAGAGCTTCGCCAGTGGAATGAGGGACTGCACGTGCTCCAGGCCGCTCAAGAATGCGAGCGAGGAGATTTCTGCGTAGTAATGCACTCATCGAGAAGCGATGGGTTGTATCAACAAGACCACCAAAAAAGATGAGGCAGATACGAGCGAGAGCTGTTGTGATGAGTAGTGCAATCAATGTCCAGAGCGTAGGGTCAAGATGTTGTGTTTTCTGTAACGTATTAAAAAACTGCTGAGCAATCAGACCGGGGACAATCGGCGCGAGATGGATGAGAATCCAGAGCACTGCATTGACGATATAGAGCCTGGGACGATAGCGTATCAAGCGCCACATATGTTGATAGGTTTTCATGCCATGACCTCCTCTCCACCAGTCTGAAGGATCAATGAGAAATGTGAAGTGGGATCTGCAACCAGTTCCGCCCGTTCACCTTGTTCAAGAATATGCCCATCTGAGAGATACAGGATGCGATCAACTCGTTGAAGCGTCGCCAGATGATGGGCAATAATAATGCCAGTACGCCCTTGAAACAGTTTGCTAACTGCCCGTTCAATCAATTGTTCAGTTGCAGGGTCGAGGCGCGAGGAGGCCTCATCTAGAATCACCAGTCCGGGGTTATGTAGAAAGACGCGGGTAAAGGCCAGGAGTTGCGCCTCGCCAGCGGAGAGCCCCTCGCCATCCGAGCCTAGCAGCGTATCAAGCCCTTCAGGAAGCGCGTTGAGCCAGGGCTTTAGCCCGATCTCTTCCAGGACCGAGAGGATATGTTCGTCGCTTATCGTGTGATCAAAGAATGTGAGATTGGCTCGTACCGTAGCATGGAAAAGCTGCACATCCTGTGTCACCATCCCGATATGCTGGCGTAGCTCGCGTTGACTGACAGACTGAATGGGCACTCCTGCCAGTCTGATGCTGCCGCTCTGAATATCATAGAGCCGTAAGAGCAAGCGAGCGAGTGTTGTCTTGCCACTACCAGTCCGTCCCAGTATGCCCATGACCTGCCCGGCGGGAAGCGAGAAGGTCATCTGCTGAAGAATGGGTGTCTCTGGTTGATAGCCAAACTCCACCTCTTCAAAAGAGACGGAGAGTGCACCAGCGGGGAGCGAGGCTATATTCTGCTCTATAATCGTAGGCTGGGCTTGAAAGAGCTGCTTTACGCGCTCAACCGCAGCAGCCGCCTGCTGTAATTGTTGCAGTTGAGTCCGAATCTGTTCAAAGGGATCATTTAGAAGATTGACATAATAAAAGGTAATATAGACCGTACCCAGCGAAATAATCCTGGCATTCCAGAGATAGACCCCAATGAGGAGTGCCAGAGCATTGCCAAGCCCAAAGAGGAATAACGTCACCATCCACATGCTATAGCCTGCCAGACTGGACTTGCGTCTACTCTCAAAGAGAGGCCGAAGCAGTTGATAAAAGCGCTGCATCACATAGCCAGTTGCACCATTGGCGCGCAGATCCTCTGTTCCCGCCAGGTGCTCCCCAAGAAAGCCCATAAAATTGGCACTGGCTTGCATATAGTGCACCCAATATCTGGTCGCAACGTTACGTATGCTGATCAGAACGGCGAATGAGACCAGTGTAAACAGGCTCATAGTAAGTCCGATGCGCCAATCCTCTAAAAAGAAGAGGACAAGAATACCTGACACGAGCAGCGTATTCCCCAGTAGCTGGATGACAGCCTGTGAGAAAAAATTGGCCAGCGTATTCACATCCCCATCGACGCGTTCCAGCATTTCTCCGGAGGTTTTCTCCTTATGGAAGGCCAGGTCGAGCCGAAGGCAGTGTGCAATGAGATCGCTTCGCAACTGGTTCGTTGCCGTCCAGGCAACATTCTCGCTGACATAGGTTGAGGCAATCGAGACCAGTTGTTGGATCAGGGCCAGACCAACGAAGAGCGAACCAGCTCTGATCAGATTCTGAACAGAGATCCCGCCAAGAGCGCTATCGATAAAATAGCGCAGGATCTGTGGATTGATAAGTTGAATGCCAATGCCAGCGAAGATAAGGAAGATCAGACCAGGAACGCGCCACCATTGAGGGCGCAGATAGACGAACAGTAGATCTCGTCCATTGAGGTTTGAGCTCTTCACGAATTTCATCCTTTCTCTGATGTGAAAATGTGTATCACCATAAAAGAAGAGAAACAGGCAGAGTAAGGCCTGTGGTACCTGAGAAGCTGGAGATAAAGACATGAAGAGACCACAGGCAGAAGCGTGCCAGTGGTAATGTGAGCAGGATAAGAGGGATGCTATGTATGGCCAGGCTTGCGGGTAGAAGGCGATACAATATAGTCCAACGATCTCTCATTGAGATCGTGGCTCTTAACGAGGCAACACTAAGACGGGCGAGCTCTTAGAGGGCGGGTGTGCCGCAATTATGCTTGTTTTGAGACATATGTACTATTCCTCTGGTAGTATTTTTCTACCATGAAAAGTTTAACATAAGAAAACAGTGAAAGCAAGGTTATGAAGCTCTCTTTGACGCTTCTCAAGCCTTCTTTCGTCGTGACACAAATGGACCACAACACTATCCAGAGAGCGGGACCATATGCTAAGCTCTTAGAGAGAAAAATATCGATGCGTTGTATTCTGCTGGCCGTATGTGCATGGTGCAACGGAAATAGCGGCGAAAGCGTGATAAAATCAGGGCAAGCTCTAACATACACACGCGCCAATGCTTGTTTGTGTCTACCCAATGTGGAGAGCATCCAATCGTCATAGTTTGATAGTAAGAGCATAAGTAAGAGATAGTGGAGAGCATCCAATCGTCATAGTTCGATAGTAAGAGCATAAGTAAGAGATAGTAGAGGGAGAGTCCATGGACGGCGAGAAAAATCCGAATTTTTTTGATCGCGATAAATTACTAGGTTCGGTAAAAGAGTATGGTGGTCGCGGATTACATGCAGGTTTTGACACTCTGGGTGACTTTAAAAAATTCCTGCTTCGTGGAAACGTCGTTGATCTTGCAGTTGGCGTCGTGATTGGTGCAGCATTTAATGGTTTAGTGCAAGCAGCTGTCACAGATTTGCTGCAACCATTAATTGGGTCTGCTACCCACATTGGTAACCTTGATACATTTCATCGTGGCTCTTTTATGATAGGGCATTTCCTGGGTGTATGTATTAGTTTTCTCTTAACCGCAGCAGTGGTGTACTTTTTAGTAATTAAACCAATCAACACACTTCAGGATCGCTATAATCGCTTGCGTCCGAAAAAGCCCGAGGCACCTACGACACGCGAATGTCCTTTCTGCTTGAGTACTGTCCCGTTAAAGGCTACCCGCTGTGCGTATTGTACGGCGCAACTGCCACCAGTGGAAGTTCCTTCAAGCCAGGCTGTGCGCGGTCAGCGTGCATAGTCCGGATAGAGTCCGAATAAGATAGCCATTCAGAATCTGATTTTGTGGCATGTATTGATAAACAGAGCCAGCGCATCTGAGACAAATGAGAGCCCGGAAGAAGATCGAGGTGGGGTTTTCCCCACCTCAAACCATGTTGCAGGGCTTACAAAGAGTGTATGCCGTTCCTTGCGAGTGCTGGTTGGACTAGAGTATACTGCAAAAGGTGTGAAGATTCTTCTTCGCGCGATAAATAAAAGTGCTTATTTTTTTTGACCTGATAGTGAGTGCAAAGGCAAGGCACCTGTTTGACCTGGTGGTCAGTTTTATACAGAGGAGAAGAGTGTTTATGACGTCAACATCTGAGCCGATTCGCCTGGAAGATCACATTCGCGATATTCCTGATTTTCCGCAAAAAGGTGTCCTTTTTAAGGATATTACCCCTTTATTGCAGGATGCTAAGGCATTTCATGCGGCCCTGGATCGCATTGCTGCCCATTATGCGGGGGCGGGCATTGAGGCCGTCGTTGGCGTTGAGTCCCGAGGTTTTATTATTGGGGCTCCTCTTGCCTATCTGCTCAATTGTGGCTTTGTGCCTGTGCGCAAATTTGGAAAGCTGCCCGCTGAGACCTCGAGCGTTGAATATGCGTTAGAGTATGGCACCAACGTGGTTGAGGTCCATACAGATGCCATCAAGCCGGGCCAGCGCGTCCTGGTTGTAGATGATCTGCTGGCGACTGGCGGAACCGTATTGGCTGCTATCGAACTAGTGGAGCGGCTGGGTGGTCATATTGCGGGCATCTCTTTCCTGGTTGAACTGGGCTTTCTGAAAGGTCGGGAGCGCCTGGAAGGTCGTGATGTCTTTGCTCTCATCAAATATTAAGAGAGCAGAGAGGGCGGCGTCTATTTACAATGGATGCGGCCCTCTCGTACCCTGTAATCGCCATCATATCTGCTCTCAAGCTCAGGCATCTTATAAGCGTGAGGTATAGAGAAAGATCTAGTCGATCCAGCCCAGCCAGCGTGTCTTGTTGGTGGCGGGGACTGGTTGTCGCTCGGTTCTGGGGATGGCAGGATAGCCCAGGTAGAGGAAGGCCACCAGATGATCTCGCCCCGAGAAGCCGAGCCATTCTTTAACGGTCGAACTATAGGCTGCTTCCCCCGTACGCCAGACAGCAGCCAGCCCCAACTCTTCAGCTGTCAGGAGCATATTCTGTACCGCAGCTGCGACCGACGCGAAATCCTCAATCTCCGTTATGCGGGAATCCTGTTCCGCATGAACTGAAGCAACAACAATCACCACCGGTGAGCGCAGCAACTTCTGACGCTCTTTATCCAGTAGGGCATCTCTTTTCTCAAATTGCTGCTGACTCAATTGCTTATCAAGGATACTGGCCATTACTGTGCCCAGTTCCTCGCGTGCATGGCCAGCCAGCACTACAAAGCGCCATGGCTCCGTCTTATGATGATTGGGGGCATGGGTGGCCGCCTCCAGAATCTGCTCAATCTGGGCTCGTGTGGGGCTCTGCTCAGTCATCTTCCCAATACTGCGGCGCTGGCGGATCGTCTCAAATATCGTCATGCGTTTCTCTCTTCTTCTCTATCCAGAACTTCCCTCGCCCTTTTCTTAGCGGCGAGAGCGTCTACTCTGCTGGATAGTGTGAACCATTTTCAGACATCAGTATAAGCGATATATCGATACTCAGCAAGAAGAGATTGACCAGCATTGTTGTCGTGTTTGCAGTCTCACAACTTGCTTGCTTATACTATAGGTCGAGAAATGTCCGTCAGTAAGGAGTGGTGTGATGCGTTGTTTCTGCATGAAAACCAGCTTGCTTGCCGCATGTATGTTGCTACTTGCCATCCAGATCATTGCCTATAGCCTTCCAGTTGCCTCAATGAGTGTAAAAGCAGCCGAGATTCAGCCGCAGTCCGGGCCGGAGGGACAGGGGGAGGGACAGAAGATTGTAGTCAGCCTATCGAAGCAGTGGTTATATGCGTATCAAGGAGAGAAAGAGGTTTTTACTACGGCGGTCATGACGGGGCGGCCCGAGCTGCCGACTCCACTGGGGCTGTATCATATTCTCTTGAAGCAGCATCCGACCACCTTTACATCTCCCTGGCCCGAGGGTTCACCCAATTGGTACCCACCCACCTATATCAACTATGCCATGGAATTTCGTCCAGGCGGCTTCTTCCTGCATGATACCACCTGGCATAGCATCTATGGACCTGGCACGAATACCTGGCATACTGATCCCGAATTTGGGCTCCAGACGGGTTCTCATGGCTGTATAGGCATGCCTCTAGATGCCGCTGCCAGGCTCTACCAATGGGCTCCTCTGGGGACACCCGTAGTGGTAGAGCCCTGAAGTTAGACAATCGTTAGAGGCTTATAGGAGCCTAAGCCAATTTTACGACTACCGCCGTGACATTGTCCGGTCCACCGTTGGCATTGGCGCGATCGATCAGGCGCTGAGCACTCTCCTCGGGGCTATAGCGCTTGACTGTTTCAACTATCTCTGACTCGCTCACCTGTGAATATAGGCCATCGGTACACAGAACAAGAATATCACCGGCTACAACTTCATAGGAAGTCTGATAGATGTTTGTGACAATTGAGTGCCCGAGGCTGCGTGTAATGACATTGCTTGCTCCATACGCATCGGCCTCTTGCTGATTGAGGATACCATGGCGCACAGCTTCAGCCGTCCAGCTATGATTTTCAGCCAGTTGTTGCAGCTTGCCATCGCGAACAAGATAGGCCAGGCTATCGCCAACATTAGCAATGTAGAGCGTCTTCTCGTGTACTACCGCTGCCACGCAAGTGGTGCCCATCCCTTTGTCATGAACCTCTTTGAGCGTGGCTTCCTGCTGAAGATTCAGTTTATAGAGCAGGCGATTAGCGCGTTGGATGGCTGTATTGAGCGCGGCTGGAATATCCAGGTCAGCCTCTTGATAATAGCTATCGCGAATCGTCGTGACTGCCTTTTCGCTGGCAATATCCCCCTTTGCCTGGCCGCCCATGCCATCGGCCACGACAAACAGAGCCCCCTTTTGTGCAGCTAGATGGGGATCTTCTGGGAGCACAGTGATAAGATTATCTTCATTGGCGCTACGTTTGAGACCAATATCGCTTCGTTGGGCTATCGTAAGAGAGAAAGAGGTTTGAGCCATTGCATACTCCTCTGTGGGAAGAAAAGCTTTTTTTAGCTGTATCATATGTTCAATTGATGCACTTCGACAGAGATCAAAGAATGTGATACCCCAGAGAGAAAGGATCTGCTGTAATCCTCCCTGACTGAGTGCGTCTCGGCAGCAATCTCGAAACGTCTGGAGCATCTCTTGTTGATAATCACGCCGGAAATCAGGCGGATAGATAGCCAGAAGAACTGCGTAGAGCCGTTCAGAATAGACCAGTGCCCAATGTGTAGATGCCATACGTTTTACGCTACCTTTCCTTACCACTAATCAGAGCAAGAGCCCACTCTCTCGTGTCGATGAGACAGAGCCCCTCTTCTGTACGTATGGCCTGGGGTTCAGGTTAGCTTTTTCGTAGCCTCCAGCAGCTATCTACTATATCGTCAACGGATATATCCATTGACGATATAGTAACTGAAAAAGAGAGGATTGTCAAGGTTTTGGCTGGGCGTTAACGTGGAGTCCATTCATCAATGAGCCATTCGGCATGTGGGAGTCCGCTGGCCAGGATAGCTTGATGGTAAGCCTGTAGATTGAAAGGGATGCGACGGAGCTCAACGCCCTCCTCATCCTGTTCCAGCGTAAGGATCGCATATTCGGCCCAGGGGGTATAGCGGGTCTCATCCAGTGGAAATGCGCGATTCAGGGCCATACCAACGCTGCCAGGGTTGATTACTAATTTATCACGATAGCGGCGAAACATCTGAAAGTGCGTATGGCCGCCTGCAAATATATCAGCCGTATAGCCAGCAAAGGCCTCGTCTAACGTTTCATTTGGAGTGATTGGATTCAGAAATTGGCGAAATGAGCGGGGCGAACCATGATAACAGAGCAGGTTCTTGCCACCTGGCAAGGGATAATTGACGGTAGCCTGAAAGGTACGAAGAAAATCTTTCTCACTCTCAGTATATTGTTGGGAGCACCAGAGATTAATATCCTGATTATGTGCATCAATGAGATTATCTTTGATTGTCAAGCGAGGATTGATCTGCCAGGCATCGTTATTGCCCATAATGACGGGACAACCAAGTTTCTGGATACTGCGCAAGACCTCACGTGGCTGAGCTCCGCCAGCCGTCACATCTCCCAAACAGATAATCTGATCTACTGACCGTTTGTGGAGATCTGAGAGGACGGTCTCTAGAGCAGTCATATTGCCATGAATATCAGCGATAAGTGCCAGACGCATCCTTACATCCTTTCTTGATAAGCACATTCCTCTCTGTTTACGATTCAAGGGAAAAAGAGTTATAGATGGTCTATTGTGAGAAGAAAAGAGCTAGTGAAGATTCCATTTATCGACGAGCCATTGAGCATGCGGCATGCCACTGGTGTGGATGTCGCGAATAAAGGCATGGATATCAAATTGGACATGGCGGTGTTCGACGCTGAGCCCCCCATCTTCAATGGTCAGGATCGCATATTCAGCCCACGGAGAATGGCGTACCTCTTCCAGTGGGAAGACGCGATCCATCGCTCGCCCAATACTCCCAGGATTGATCACAATCTTTTTGCGATAGCGCCTGAACATCTGCATATGGCTATGGCCGCCAATAAAAATATCGGCCTCGAAGCCAGCAAAAGCCTCTTCAAAGATCTCATTGGGGGTGGTCGGAACAATAAATTCGCTAAATGAGCGGGGCGAACCATGATAGAAGAGCAGAATCTTCCCATTTGGAAGGGGCCAGCTGATATTCGGATGAAAAGTGCGAATAAAATCTTTATCGGCTTTAGTATGCTGTTGCGTGCACCAGAGATTAATATCCTGATTGTTTTGAGCGGTCTGAGTGGTGCAGTCGCGCAGGCGAGGCGAGAGGACCCAATCATCATTATTTCCCATGACCACAGGACAGTCCAGGGCCTGGATGCGCCGCAAGACTTCGCGAGGATGTGGTCCACCAGTACTGACATCACCCAGGCAGATAATCTCTTTAATCTGCCGCTGAGCAATATCAGCAAGGACCGCTTCGAGCGCAGTAAGGTTGCCATGAATATCAGAGATTAGTGCCAGGCGCATCTAGATACGTCCTTTCTGTTTGCTAGGGACCAGTACATTACCAGTACATTGCCAGGGATCAGTAAAAAAAAGTTCTGTGGTAGAAAATGGTGTGGGCCAGCCCAAAGCAGATGCCACATCTCTTCCACCGCAGAACAGTGTATTTAGAATAAGGTCAACGATGAAGGACCACTATCAACTATAACTAGCGAACGGGATGAACGTAACGTGCCAGTGAGTGCAATAGCACGTTACTCTTTCTCTGCTGGAACCTGGATCTTTGTCTTCCCACTATCGAGTAGATTCCCCTCGAAGCCAACAGATGGGAGCAGTTGAGCCTGAGCCTGGGTGCTCAGAGGCAGGGCCCAGAGCTTGATAAAGCCGAGAGCAGCGTTATGATCGAACTGATCGCCGCTATCATAAGTCGCCAGGCCATGGCTATAGAGCGAATGCTCAGATTTGCGTCCAACAATAGCGCAGCGGCCCTGGGAGAGCTTGACGCGGATCGTGCCGCTGACAAAGCGCTGTGTGCTCTGAACATAGGCTGCCAGATCCTGATGCAGAGCACTATACCACTGCCCATTGTAGATCAAGCGCGCATATTCGCCCGCAACACTCTCTTTGAAGCGGACCTGATCGCGGCTCAGTGTAAGCGTCTCCAGTGCATTATGGGCAGCATGCAGGACGGTAGCGGCGGGCGCTTCATAGATCTCGCGTGATTTAATACCAACCAGACGATTCTCAACATGGTCGATGCGGCCAATACCATATTTGCCAGCCTCGTGGTTAAGCGTCTCGATGAGGGTGTGCCCTTCAATCTCCTCGCCATTGAGCGCTACCGGGATACCATGTTTAAAGGTAATCTCCACATACGTGGGCTCTAGATGCCCGACGCTATCGGGATTGGCGGTCCAGCCATAGACCTCTTCGGGTGGCTCGGCCCAGGGATCTTCCAGGACGCCGCATTCGGCGCTGCGTCCCCAGAGATTCTGATCAAAAGAATAAGGGCTGGCATTGGTCACGGTAATGGGAATATTGTGCTCAGCCGCATAGGCGATCTCATTATCGCGGGTCATGCTCCATTCGCGTACAGGGGCGATGATCTTGAGATCGGGGGCCAGTGTGTTAATGGAGACATCGAAGCGGACCTGATCATTGCCTTTGCCAGTACAGCCATGAGCCACTGCCACAGCCCCTTCCTGCCGCGCCACCTCAACCAGCAGACGAGCAATGAGCGGGCGAGCAAGTGCAGTAGCCAGAGGATACTGGCCTTCATAGATTGCACCAGCCTGGAGAGCGGGCCAGACAAAATAGCGTACAAAATCGGTCTTGCCATCGATAATCATGGCTTTGACGGCACCCGTCTTGCGAGCGCGTTCGGCGATCGATTCCAGATCGCGATCATTCCCAACATCAATCGTGACGGCAATGACATCCAGATCATACTTCTCTTTGATCCAGCGGATCGCAACGGACGTATCAAGTCCACCAGAATAAGCGAGTACAACAGTGCCCATAGATGTTACTCCTCCTCAGTTTCTGCGAAGTGTATCGTTGTGGTTCCAACCAGCGCTTGAATAGCCTGTGTAAAAGTTGTGCTGCGAGCATCCCAGCTAGCTTGAGCTGTGGAGAGGCGCTGCTCCGCCTGGGACAGACCAGGATTGCCAGCCCCACCCAGATGATTGCGAGCTCGCAGGCGTGTAACGAGCTGCTCTTTACTCTCTACGGGGAAGGGAAGCTGCTGATCAAGTTGTGCTGTGACCTCTTTTCCTACGATGCGATACGCATCGCGGAACGGGATGTTTTCTTGCAAGGCCATCTCATAGGCCCGGTCGGCGGCAAAGAGTTCAAAGGTGCAGGCGGCAATAGCCTTCTCTTCATTCACCTGAAGATTATTGACAAGTAACGTACAGATCTCGAGATTCTCCTGGACCAGATCGAGCGCCTCCATAAATGGTCGCTTGGTCTCTTGATAGTCCATATTGTAGCCAGAGGGGAGCCCGGAGACGATCCCCAGGATCTGCTGTTGTAGTGCGAGCATCGTCTGAGTGCGAGCGCGGACGAGCTCCATAATGCTGAGATTGCGCTTCTGAGGCATGATACTGCTGCCATCGCAGAGCTCTTGAGGAACTTGCAGAAAGCTGTATTCACTGGTAGTGAAGAGGAGCGCATCCTGAGCAAATTTGCTGAGATCCAACATGATCTGCATCAAGGCCTGAACGATGGCCCCCTCGATCTTGCCACGGGCATTCTGCACATAGATCACATTATTCTGCACACGCGCAAAGCCCAGGAGATCTGCGACCAGTTGGCGATCGATGGGTAAGGGGACGCCATAGCCTGCGGCAGAGCCCAGCGGAGATTGATCATTGAGCTGATATGCTGCCGCCAGGAGCTGCTCATCGTCTAAGAGGGCCTCGGCGAAACTGGTCGCCCACAAGCCAACTGAGGAGAGCATCCCGCGCTGCATATGGGTATAGCCAGGGAGAGGAACCTCAATGGTAGCCCGGGCAAAGGCGAGAAAGGCCGCACTCAGATCCAGCAGGCGCCGAGCGATGAGATGGAGCTGCTCTTTCCCATACAGGCGAAGATCGACGAGAACCTGATCGTTGCGGGAGCGAGCCAGATGAATCTTCTTCCCGCTGGCTCCTGTCCGGGTGGCCAGATAATTCTCGATGCTGGTATGAACATCTTCATCGGAAGGTTGGACGGTAAACTCGTGCGTGCTCTCCTGTGCTAAAACCTCACGGAAAGCATTCTGAAGCTCCTGTAGCTCTTCATTGTTCAGAGCACCAATATGATGGAGCATCGTCACATGAGCGAGCGAACCCCAGACATCATGTCGAATGAGCCGCGTATCCAGCAGGCTATTCTGGGCCGCCTCATAGCGCTCGACCAGTTGATGAACGCTATAGCCCTTTTGCCATAATTTGCTCATAGAGCCCCTCCCTCCAGCGATTGAAAAGAAGTGCAATGAGTAGCAGATCGTACCATGAGATGGAGACTCCTTCAAAGTCAATGGTCATGGAAGGAGACGCAGAGGATAAAAAAAATCTCGTCCCCTTCTAAAACATTGAAGGGACGAGAGCGAGGGAACAATCTCCCAAACACACCCGTGGTGCCACCCTAATTGTCTTACACGTTTTCTCGTCTGACCTTGCCATCAAGAGTGGCTCTGATGAGAGCGAGAACCCTGGAAGACCACTTTTTCCCTGGTTTGCTTTGACGTGGGAACCACCCACCTGCCCTACTTGTTGGTTGTGAACAACTCTAATGGGGACACAACACAGACTTTCTTCGGCCAGCCGTTCACGAATGCGTTCTGAAAGCGCCCGACCATTCCGAACTTTCACTCTGCTTCGGATCGCTGTTGGCTGCTGCTTTCGTACTAATTTCGATCAACACGGGTTATACTATCTTTTGATATTGCCTATTAGCATAACAGCAGCTCTATGAAAAGTCAAATCAGCACTGACTATAATTGAGAGCCGAATGAGAGATACCTTACACATAATGGTCTCTTGACTTTGAGCCGTTATGATTTATATACTTAGACTGAAAAGATAAGAGGCGTCTGGATCGAGGAGCAGTAGGCTGAACTGACAGCAGCAGCGACCTGGAGGATGGTGCAAGTCCAGGGTTGTCGGCGACCGAACACACCACGAGAGCCTTGTGCGAAAAGCTGGTAGCAGAAGCACAGCGGATCGGCTCATCCGTTATACAGAGCTGCTAATCCTTACCATTAACGGGTAAGTGTTAGAATGAGAGTCTGCTCCTGCCGGGCAGAAAAGAGGATGGGACCGCGGATAC
This sequence comes from Tengunoibacter tsumagoiensis, assembly GCF_003967535.1. Classification (GTDB taxonomy): domain Bacteria; phylum Chloroflexota; class Ktedonobacteria; order Ktedonobacterales; family Ktedonobacteraceae; genus Tengunoibacter; species Tengunoibacter tsumagoiensis. The sequence continues at coordinate 1,663,266 of NZ_BIFR01000001.1, forward strand.
ACCTTCGTTCCTCAGTTGTTGAGGGAATGGAAGGTGTTTTTTATTGCCATAAAGTGGATGGACTAAAAGATTCGAGTTGGAACTATCAAGACAGGAGAGTGCTCTAGCCATGGTGAAATTAAATGGAGATCACCTTAAACTAGCCATTCAGAAGGATGGCCGTTTAACAGAAGATACACGGAATCTCTTACGCACAGTTGGCCTACAATTTGATGCCTACAAGCAGAGATTGTTTAGTAATTGTCGGAATTTTCCGATGGATATCCTCTTTGTGCGCGATGACGATATTCCAGAGTATGTTGCCGAGGGCGTGGTTGATCTTGGCATCGTTGGCCGTAATCTGATGGTTGAGGCCGAGAAAAATGTTCAGGAGCTCATGCCGCTCAACTATGGTCAGTGCACCCTCATGGTTGCGGTCCCTGCCGATAGTGGCATCAGTGATGTGAAACAGCTGGCTGGCTGTAAAGTTGCGACCTCGTATCCCAATAGTACGCAACGCTTTTTTGCCGAGCGGGATATTCCCGTTAACGTTATCCCCATTAGCGGGAGCGTGGAGATTACACCGGCGCTTGGTGTCGCGGCTGCGATCGTCGATCTGGTCAGTACTGGAAGCAGTCTGAAGCTGAACGATCTGGTTGCTATTGATACCGTGTTAGAGTCACAATCGATCATTATTGCCAACCCAAATTCTCTCTCCAATACCCATAAGTCATCGATTATCGAACGTCTGCTTACAAGATTTCGCGGCGTCTTATCGGCTGCCGAGTACAAATATGTCATGATGAATGTGCCCAGCCATGAGCTTGACTACGTCTCAAATCTCATGCCCGGCCTGAAGTCACCTACCGTTTTGCCGACTGCTGATCCGGAGTGGATGGCCGTTCATACCGCTATTCGTGAGGATGTCTTCTGGGAAGCGATTGAAGAGCTTAAGCGGCGCGGGGCGCAGGGGATTCTCGTCTCCTCCATCGAAAAAATGTTTGTGTAGGAGCGACCTGGAACTGGAAACCTCCTGAGAAGCTGTGAGGCCTGGTTACTCACAGTCAATCTCAAGAGGTTTCTTTCTGTCTAGTGATCTCCCGATAGTTCAGGATTGCTTAGCGAACAACAGTTGTAGAAAGAAGGGCAGCACCAATCTGCCCTGTTTTATCACCAGTAGTAACTGGCAGTTGCTTGATACAGCTCATAGAGGCCGTGAGGATAATTTGTTTGCTCACTGGTCCAATGATTTCCTGAGGTTCCATCACAATCGCTACTCAAAGGAGAGGTTGTATCGCAATAGAGTGCATGGCCATCCAATTGGAGCGAGAAATCGTGCAGAGCGCTCCCATGGTCGTAGCAGGCAGTGTTGCCTGAGTCATTGACATAGATGACCTTGTGATTGGCCCCCATTCCAACCGCAGTATCTGAATGCACCAGCCCATCACAATCGCTACCAATGACTGTCCAATCGGTACCTCCGGCATCAGGATGTCTGCCATTAGCCGTAAGATCCTGAATTAGATTGCTATTGCTATACATCTGTTGTCCTTGACGACAGGCAAAGCAGGAAAATACCGCTAGCAGGACACCAGCATGCGGCGTATTGAACGTAATCGCATCGGTGACATTGCCAATTGATGGTGGGAAGTTTGCATTCCGTTGTTGCTCTAACTCAAGCGTACGCTGGATAATCAAGCCTCCCATACTGTGCCCCACCAGAATAACCTGCCAGCCGTGTTGCCCAAAATTATAGTAGAGATACCAGGCTAGCAGGCAACTAAGATGGTTAATATCCTCATTGTTTGTGCCTTCATTGCCGCCAAAGAAATTTGTGCAATGGCTGCGGTAGGTCTGCACCTGAAGATTTGCGGAATAGGTTTTCTCTGCTCCATTATCCGCGCAGCCCGAGCCATCTGTTTTCACCTCCTCGTTATAGTAGCTCAATTGGCGGAAGTCGCCAGGCCACTGGCTGGCCATAAAAGTGCGTGCATCGGCCCAGTATGTGTCGCAGCCTGGCATCGTCTGGCTACCATAGGTTGCGCTGCCAAAGGGACCATCACCACCGTTCAAGCCATGAACAGCCACAATGCTCTCATGAATATTTGTTGCACGCGGCGCTACCAGTGAGCGTACTCCAGGTTTTCTGAGAAGAGGGGCTGAAGAAGAGGCAGCCAGAGTCTGGGTCGGAAACAGAATGAGAAGCAGCCCACTGGACAATAGGGCCAGAAAGAAGAGCTTTGACGTCGAAAATCCTTTGCGCCAGGCAGATAGTGGCATAATAAGGAATCCTTCCTTAAACGATAAAATAAACGAAATAAAGAAACGCTCAAAGGGACCAGATGAAAGAGTTTAAGATCCAGTCCGGGCCATACAAAGCCAGCCAGCATCGCTCTAGAATAAGGCGTTAAATAGTGATCCAGTTGAAGCTTGCATGAGCCCTATTCTAGACACAGCCATATCTAATAGAACTGCATTTTCGAGCAATTTTGCAGATAGAGAGATCTCAGGCAACACGTATTGGTAGCGAAGGAGTCAGGATCTTTGCTATCCACGATCCTCTGAATCATGTCTGGATAGCAAAGCTCCTGACTCCTTTTAGCATCCGTAAGCTCAAGAGACCTGAGAGCTTCTTATTTGCTTGTTTGTTTCACTCCACTTTGCTATCCTATTTTGTAGTGATAGCAAAGACATGTAGATTGCCTCGATCGACATGGCCTGGTAGTGTGACGCTCTGAATTGTTTTTCCGGCCTGAAGCGCAACATCTGTATAAAAGATATTGGGCATATGATCCTGCATTCCACCATGAGGGACATTGCGATAAGGTGTAACGGCGACGACTTGATTATTGGCCAGAGGCGCCGAACCATTGTGATTCAAGGTCCAATCGCTAAAAGCCAGTTGAAAATCCTGAGTACTGCCATCGGTATAGGTAATGGTTGCCTCACCAGTGGCAGGTCCAAGTCCTGAAGCACCCAGAAACGAGAGCGTCGTCGCACCCTGGACAGGAGTAATCGCAATCTTCTGGCCCTGTGCGACAACATTATCAGGCTGTCCCGCAGCAACATTTGGCCAGACAAAATTCGCACCGTTGAAGGTCACCATACCACCAGGGGTCAGTCCAGCGTTTTGAAGTGCTTGAGCTGAATAGCTAATGCCCAGGCTATCAAAATTGGCCCCTTGCTGATCACCATCATTGCTAATGGCTGTATTGTTGAACGGTAACGAGATAGCAGTCTGTCCTCCACCAGTATTGCCAGTGCCGGTGCCAGTGCCAGTATTACCAGTGCCAGTGCCAGTGCCAGTGCCAGTGTCGGTGCCAGTGCCAGTGCCAGTGCCGGTGCCAGTGCCAGTGCCAGTATTACCAGTGCCAGTGCCAGTGCCAGTGCCAGTATTACCAGTGCCAGTATTACCAGTGCCAGTGCCAGTATTGCCAGTGCCGGTGCCAGTCCCAGTATTGCCAGTGCCAGCACCTGTCCCGGTCCCTTTGCCAGTAGCGGCACATTGGAGATTTACCGTTCCGTTAGCAAATGCCACTGTACAATTCTGACCATTGATGGTTGTTGTCCCCATACAACCAGCGACTGCGGTTCCATTGATATTACAGTTTGGAGCCATCGTACCAGTGCCGGTCCCAGTGCCAGTGCCAGTGCCAGTCCCGGTCCCAGTGCCAGTGCCAGTCCCGGTCCCAGTGCCAGTGCCAGTGCCAGTCCCTGTTGCAGGTGTTGTATTGATGGGCTGACCATTGAGCGTTGCACTGATAGCGACGCCATTGCCATCCTGAGTTGTGGCTAGTGGGTCGGCTTTGCCCAATAATTGGACACAATTGAGGTTATCGGCGCCAAACGCATTTACAAAGCGCTGAATTAAGAATGTAAAGAGCGTGTTGCCGACGGCTGGATCGGGAGCATTTCCTTTGACGGTAAGAGGAGCATCGAGCACCAGTCGAGGAACCGCAATATCAAGCAATTGCTGACAATAAGCCTTGCCACTGGCAGCATTCTGATTTCCAGCGGGCTTCTGATCGACGCCAATGCGATAGGCATTGGTTTTATTGAGATCAGCGTTGCCATTATTCAGCGTCATGGGATCAATCAATGGTACGAGCGCAACTGGTGCGGCCTGATGCGTTGCCGCCATCAGTTCATTAAGAGGGAGTGCCGTGATCATCTGCCCTGGATCAGCGAGATCAGGAGCTTTCCAGGGAGTACAGCCCAGCACTCCATCCAACGCAATAGAGACCAGACGATTATCACTGCCATTCACCTGAGTCTGAGCATTCTGTAGCGCCATGCTATTGGCAGCGTTCATCTGAGCAGTCTGCCCATCGCCATTAATCAGATAGGTTGTGGTCACATTATCGCTTTGATCCTGATCGACAACACTAAAATCGCGAACAGTTGGACAGGGCTGTCCATCTTTAGCCGTTCCTAAAGCAGGCGGTGTGAGCTTGCCAGCTTTAATCGCCTGACGTGCAGCTTGGAAAAAAGCGGGGGCGTTACAATAGGCGAACTGACCAAAGATGGTACCATCGGTGCCATTGACGCATGTCCCTTGTTGGAGACTACCATTGGAATCTTTTAGAGTGAGCGTCCCGCCATTAAAACCGAACCAGAGTCCAACGATGCCATTGGCCGGTAGCTGTGGAACAACCGGTTTGATAGCAGGTTCTTTGCCCTGATCAACGACGAGTGGATTATAGATACTAATCTGTCCGGTTGCGGGATCGATCACTGCTCCCTGCACAAAGGCTGCCTGCGTGGCATTGGCTTCATTGCAGGGACCATTGGCTGGATCGAGGGGAGCCAATTGATAGGGAGTGGCCAGACCCTCTGCTGAAAGTGGATTGGGGGGAACAAGCAATGTGCAATCTGCATTGACAGCGGCAGCGTGAGAGCCGAAGAGCGGACGCACAAAGAAAAAAATACTTGCTCCAACTACGATCAACAAGGTCACTACAATGCTCACCAGTGCCAGTGGAGAGAAGGGTCCACGGCGTCTTGCCCCATACTTGATGGCATTTGGCTTGCCATGCGCTGGTGGTCTCGTTAACAGATCCATACTCTCTTTACCATCTCCTGTGTGTTATATATTCGAATGTAACGATTAATAGGACACTTGTTTGTTGAGAAATATGTCAAAGTGCTTCAATGAAGTATGTTACATGGTATTTTTGATCATTTGCCATTTCTGAGGATGAGGTAGTAGAGAGGTACTACAAGGTGGTTAAGGTTTTATGAATTTCGACAGGCGTCCGCCTAACTATGTTTGCCTGTAGAACGTAATAGAGATAGTGCCCATTCTTTCACTTCATTGCAGTATCCATTGCAGTATCCTAAGAAGGAGAGGAGAAAATTTCTCTCGTTTCAAGGGTCATCTCATGGAGAGGAGAAGGTCAGCTATGCTTTCCAGGCAAAAAGAGAGCGAAAACATTCAGAGGTTCAATCGTGTTGTTAGTGGCAGTTTGCGCTCAGAAGTTGTGCTCACAAGCTGACGATGAGGCTCTTTGGGGAGACAGTCATTTAGTACTACATTTCTATGCGGAAGGCAGTTTACATTTAGAAGGATAGCAGAAATGGCGACACTTTCACAGACTGAATTGATTCCCAGGACCGTACTATTTGGGAATCCTGAGAAAACGAGTCCGCGTATTTCGCCTGATGGGAAGCATCTGGCATATCTTGCTCCAGTGGAGGGTGTACTCAACGTCTGGGTCGGCACAATTGGGAGTGATGATTTTCATGCAGTGACCAGAGATACGGATCGTGGAGTACGGTTTTATTTTTGGGCTTTTGATAATCGGCATATTCTCTACATTCAGGACGTTGGTGGCAACGAGAACTGGCGTCTGTATGCAACCAACATTCAGACGGAAGAGACACGCGATCTGACGCCGTTTGAGGATGTACAGGTACAGATTCTGGATCAAGATAAGCATTTTCCGAATGAACTGCTTATTGCCATGAATAAAGAGAATCCTCAAGTGCACGATGTCTATCATCTAGATCTGACAACAGGTGGGCTGCGGCGCATCGCTGAGAACCCAGGTACCATTGCTCAATGGGTCATTGATGCACAATTTCGCGTCCGAGGGGCCCTGGCAGCCCAGCCCGACGGGAGTATGGAGCTCCTCATCCGCGACGAAGAGAGCGCTCCCTGGCGGAGCCTGCTGACATGGAATACCGATGATGTCCTGACGAGCGGGCCTGTTGGTTTCAGTCTGGATGGTCAGATGCTGTACCTGATTGACTCACGAGGCGTTAATGCTGGTCGGTTGCTAAAAATGGATCTTCAGACGGAAGAGATAACGGTGATGGCCGAAGACCCACAATATGATGTGGGAGGGGCAATTATCCATCCAGACACCCACGAGATTCAGGCTGTAGCTTTTAATAAAGACCGTATGGAATGGACTGTCCTGGATGAGAGTATCAGACTGGATATTGACCGTATTCATGATATTCATGAGGGTGATTTCTCGCTGGTCAGCCGTGACAATGCCGACACAACGTGGCTGATAGCATTTGTCGTAGATAATGGACCTGTGCCATACTATGTCTATGATCGTAAAAAGCAGAGCGCAGTCTTTCTGTTTGATAACCAGCCTGCATTAAGTAAGTATACATTGGCCCAGATGGAGCCGATCACCTTTACTGCTCGAGATGGCTTAATTGTCCATGGCTACTTGACGGTCCCGGCTGGTGAGAGGAAGAGCCAGTTGCCATTAGTGCTTAACGTGCATGGTGGTCCCTGGCATCGTGACGCCTGGGGATATCACCCTGAAGCCCAATGGCTAGCAAATCGCGGCTACGCCTGTCTGCAAATAAATTACCGTGGCTCGACTGGATATGGGAAAGCCTTTCTGAATGCAGGCAATAAAGAGTGGGGCCGTAATATGCACAATGATCTGGTTGATGCTGTCAACTGGGCAGTGGAGCAGGGCATTGCAGATGCCGGACGTGTTGCAATCTATGGTGGTTCTTATGGGGGATATGCAGCCCTTGTCGGAGCAACATTTACCCCAGATCTCTTCTGTTGTGCAGTAGATATTGTAGGCCCGAGCAACCTTGTCACGCTCATTCGGTCATTTCCAGCTTACTGGTCGACCTATCTCGCTGATATGTATAAACGTGTGGGCAATCCTGACACGGACGAAGAATTTTTACATTCGCGTTCCCCATTGTTCTTTGTTGATAAGATCAAGATCCCCATCTTAATTGCTCAGGGAGCAAACGATCCACGTGTCAAGCAGGAGGAATCTGAACAGATAGTAGCCGCCATGAAGAACAAAGGCATTAGCTACGAATATCTTCTTTTCCCCGATGAAGGGCATGGTTTTGCCAAACCTGCCAATCGCTTAAAGTTTTACGCAGCAGCCGAAAAATTTCTGGCGACCCATCTGGGTGGGCGGTACGAAGACTGAGTTCGGGTCACAAGTAGTGGGGGAGGCAAGCTATGACAGATGATCTTATCAAGGTCTTTGCAGGCAGTGGGAGCCTTCGTCTAACCGAGCGCATCTGTAACTATTTGCAGATTGCGCAAGGGAAGAGTGAGACGTTACGTTTCTCGGATGGCAATATTTTTGTGCGTATTCAAGAGAACGTACGTGGGCGTCGAATCTATATCATCCAATCGACCGTCTTTCCGGCTAACGACACCTTTATGGAGCTCCTCTTCTGGATAGACGCGTTTAAGCGAGCTGGTGCTGAGACCGTCACAGTCGTCATACCCTATTTTAGTTATGCGAAAGGAGACAAGAAAGACGAGCCACGCGTCTCGATTCGAGCGCGTGTCTGTGCGGATGCGATCGAGGTAGCGGGAGCGGACCGGGTTGTCACGATGGACCTGCATGCGCCACAGATTCAGGGCTTCTTTCATATCCCTGTCGATAATCTCTATGCGCTTCCATTATTGGGTGAGAGAATCAAGGCGCTTCAATTGGGAGAGAGTGTGATTGTCTCGCCCGACGTTGGTTTTGCCCATCAGGCCAGACGCTTTGCCGCCTATCTAGAAATGCCCATCGCAATCGCCTACAAAGAGCGAGTCGCTCATAATGAGAATGCCCAGATCCTCCAGATCATTGGCGAAGTCAAAGGGAGAACAGCCATCGTTGTTGATGATTTTACCCTTTCAGGCGGAACATTAGCCGACGTCTCTCAGAAACTGATTAACTATGGAGCGCGTGAAGTCTATGCGGCCATTACGCATGGAGTCTTTGCCGAAGGCTCATTAGAGCGTCTGGAGCGTAGCCCATTAAAAAAACTGTTGATTACGGATAGTGTTGAGAACCAGCCTGTCACCTTTAATCACAAGATCGAGGTCGTTTCAGCCGCCTCGATGTTTGGCGAAGCGATTAAGCGCATCCATAACAGAGAGAGTATTAGTGAAATGTTCTACAGTATTGGTTAAAGTCTCTGACAGATAGAGATCTGCTAGCCATTATATATAGCATCATGACACAACCGAAAGGATAGTGTATAATGTAGCCGCGAGCAGTAGCCTATTATTAAAGGAGTTCAAGCCAGTCAGGTCTTTTTAGGGGCCTGTAGCCAGCGATGGTTGCACAGAGGAGGCCGGGCTGCTTATTGGTTAATGAGTGTCTGACCAGACGTGTCCTGGTGTGCTTGCATGAAGGGTTTTGAGTATTCCCACGCAAAAATGTTCCGCCTCAGGGCGTGCCTTTCTTTCCTGCCATTCTTTATTGAGGGAATGGGTATCCAGAAAGGGATTTTATGAACGGTGACATGATTGAGCGTGTCATAAGGGGTCGTTATAAGCTCATCGATGAACGTGGACGAGGAAGCTTTGCCACAGTCTATGTTGCGCGCGACCTGAATGATAATCGTATTTATGCCATCAAAGTCATGCATCTCGAACTTTCCAATGACGGCGAACTGCTAGCGCGTTTCCAGCGAGAGGCTCATATCCTCTTAAATCTCAGTGATCCGCATATTGTGCGGATCTTTGATTATGGAAACGATGACAATATGCACTATATTGTAATGGACTATATTGATGGGCAGAGTCTCAAGTACTTTATGGTCAATCAGGGCCCAATGGACGCATTGCGAGCCTTTCACTATGCGCGACAGATCGCGGAGGGGTTAGAGGCGGCCTATAAACAGGGGGTAGTGCATAGGGATATCAAACCTCAAAATATTCTTATCAATAGTAAGGATATGGTAAAAATTACCGACTTTGGGCTAGCCCGTGGTCGGGATACCGTGACATTAACACAATCTAATGTATTTATGGGGACGGCCTATTATATTTCGCCCGAACAGGCCGAGAGTGGGCGTTCCGCCGACACGCGTTCTGATCTTTATTCGGTTGCTACAGTCCTGTTTGAAATGTTGACCGGCTACCCACCGTATAAAGGGGAGACCGCCGTTGACATTGTGTTAAAGCATATCAATGATAAGATCCCATCTGTTTGCCGTCTACGGCCAGATCTGCCCATGGAGATGGACCCCTTCATGCAAAAGGCTCTGGCGAAGTCGCCTGCCGAGCGCTTTGCAACTCCTCAGGAGTTTATTACCGCTCTTGAGCAGATTCAGGCTATTGTAGAGCGGGGGCCTGGGAGACCAATCACGGATGGAGGAGGCGTGCGGCCATCGCGGCCAGCGCCGCCTAAAGAAGCTCGTATTATCGTTCTCTCTAATGGGCAAATTATCCCCTTAAAGAATGAACTGATGGTCGTGGGTCGTCAGGACCCAACTCTGGGGATCTTCCCAGAAATTAGCCTGGCAGATAAAACGGTCGGACGGCGGCATGCCTATCTGCGCAATCAGAACGGCACCTATACCGTTGAAGACCTGAATGCTCTCAACAAGACTCGCTTAAATGGAGTAACTTTGACACCACATGAGGAGCGTACACTTAAAGATGGAGACCTGCTCCGTTTTGGAAGTGTTGAGGTTCGTTTCGAAGCGCGATAGAATGTGGTGTACAACGACTGAGTCGCAGTTGTAGGGGTGCCGCTATGAGGTACCCGATGAGATCGGGTGGCAACAAGCTCGTCCCAGCCTGGCCTGCTTTCCGGCCTGATTGGATGGCGAGAGGGGATGCCGCCCCTACGCTTTAAGAGGTGAACTGTTATGATAGCGCAAGGGGCACTAGCTTTCGTTCTTGCTTTGCAGACAACGATTATTGCTGGCGCAGCAGTTGTTCTGGCCCTTATTCTTTTAATCGCTGGTATCTTTCTCTTTCGCAGTGGTAAAAAGAAAGATTCTGATCCAGCAGGCAGGCCTGCGGACTGGCAGCGCCAACCTGATGCTGCCGCTGCCTGGCAGCAACAGGCTGGCTCAAATGCTGCCTGGGGACAGCAGCAGGCACAACAACCTGCGGGTTGGGGGGCTCCCAGTACAGGGGGTCAGCCAGCTAATCCCTGGGGGGCAGCCAATGTAGGGGCTCAGCAGCAGCAGAGTAATCCCTGGGGTGCGGCCAATGTTGATGCTCAGCAGCAGCAGAATAATCCCTGGGGCCAGCAGGCCCAGCCTCAGGCTCAGCAGCCATGGGGCCAGCAGCAACAGAGTAATCCCTGGGGTCAGCAGGCTCAGGCGCAGTCTCAGCCTGGAAATGAGTGGGGAGCAGCCGCCCCTGCCTCAGCCGCCCAGCAGCAGAGCAATCCGTGGGGCCAGCAGCAAGCTCAGCAGCAGAATAATTCCTGGGGCCAGCAGGCTCAGGCCCAGCAGCAGAGCAATCCCTGGGGCCAGCCAGCGAATGTGCCTGCTCAGCAGCAAGCCCAGCAGAGTAATCCCTGGGGTGCAGCCAATCCTCAGGCCCAGCCATGGGAACAGACCCCTGCACCAGCCGCCCAGGATGCATGGGCTCAGCCTCAGGCGAACCAGGGCCAGTCGTGGGGTCAGCCAGCTCAGCAAGGGCCAGCCTCTTTTGGAGGCGGTTCGGGCCAATCCTGGAACCAGCCAGCAGCACCTTTTCAGCAGGCTCAGCCAGCGGCCAATGCAGCCTGGCCACAGCCTGGGGGCTTTGGTGTGCCAGCTGATAGCGATAAGACCGTCTTACGTGGCGTCTCTCAGCCTGGAATACAGCCAGGTCTGGGTGGAGCATTAGGATATGTACGTGTAGAAGAGGGCAAAGAGCCCGGACGTATCTTTGAGGTGCGCAAAGAATCTTTAAGCATTGGGCGCAGCCGTGAGAGCGATATCTTCTTAGAAGATCTGGCGGTTTCACGCTTGCATGCCACCATTGTAAATATGGGGAATGGCAACTACATGCTAAAAGACGAAGGGAGCGCCAACGGCACAAAGGTCAATGGACAACTGGTAAATAAATTTCAGACCTATCAGTTGCAAGAGGGCGATCGTGTTCAACTTGGTCAGACCGTCCTTGTCTTTGGCCGTAAATAAGCACAGGTAGAGGCAGGGCTTGTATGCTTAGAGCAAGGACTGCCAGAGATTTTCCAACAGTGTCAATTAGAGAGGAAACGGTGCCACGGGTGCTTACCTGCAGCTCCGCCTCTGAAATCCAGCAGAGGAGAGGCAGACCACGCATGCGTGGCATCATATTATCATGCAGCAAGATGATCTGATAGGAAAAATGCTCGGCAACTATCGCATTCTGACAACTATTGGACAGGGTGGTATGGCCAGGGTATATAAAGCGCATCAGGAGAATCTGGGACGAGATGTCGCGGTGAAGGTTCTTCCGCCCTGGTATGCCGCGGATCGGAACTTCGTTGAGCGTTTTAACCTTGAGGCCAGATTAGTTGCCGGACTCTCTCATCCCAATATTGTGACCGTTCATGATGCCAATGAGCAGGATGGTCATCTTTATATTGTGATGCAATTGGTGGATGGTGGTACGCTAAAGCAACGGATGGATCAGTTGCTTCGGCTGGGTCGGGCCATGGACACGGCAGAGGTTGTGACGATTTTTACCCAACTGGCTGATGCGCTCACGTATGCCCATGAGCAGGGCATTATCCACCGTGATATTAAGCCAGTCAACGTATTGATGGATCGGTCTGGACGACCAATTCTCTCAGATTTTGGTATTGCAAAGGTTCTGGCCAGTACGCAAGATCATTCTCTGACCCGTCCAGGAGCTGGTGTGGGGACACCTGAGTATATGTCTCCTGAACAGTGTCAGGGTGGCCCGGTAGATGGACGTGCTGATATTTATGCCCTTGGAGTAATGTTGTTTGAGACCCAGACGGGGCGAACTCCTTTTGTGGCTGATAATTACCCCGCTCTGGCTCATAGCCATATCTATGAACAGCCCCCACAGCCACGGTCTATTAATCCAACTCTTTCGCCAGCTTTAGAACAGATTATTATGACGGCTCTGTTGAAGAATCCTCAACAACGCTATCAGACTGCTCGCGAGATGGGGAATGCGCTGAAACAGGCTCTGGCTATCAGTACGCCTCCTCTCCCGCCAACTCCTGGACCTGCGTATTATCCGCCACGCCAGCAGCCACCTCCTATGGGGCCAGCAGGCAATGCTTATGGCTCTTTACCCCGGACCTCTTCCCAGGGGGAGAATCGGCAACCACCGTTGCTCTATACCTGTTTTAATTGTCATAATCTCAATCGTGCTCAAATGCGCTATTGTACCCGCTGCGGCTATCTGCTTAATCAGTGCACCATCTGTGGTGAGCCGAATCCAGTGGGGAATCGTTTCTGTACTAAATGTGGTCAACCTCTGGTAACATAGCAAAAATCGACCCGATGAGGGTCGATTTTTTTGTTCTGTCACCGGGTGGCCTGACTCTTCAAATCCAACCTGATTCTGGTCTGGCTGTTCAATATGTTTAATAGGTTTTCAATACACAAATTCGTCGGGCTGAGCGGCGTGAAGACGTTTGACCGTTTGCCGTTGTTCAACCAGACGCTGGTGTTGTAAGGCGATTCGCTGTTCAACGTTTAACGCCAGGAGCGTTTGTACACGTTCAACAATGATGCTGGGTTGAGTTGGTTTGGTGAGGTACTCAATGGCCCCTTCTTCAAAGCCCTGTAGCTGTTCTGAGAGATGCACAAGAGCACTGATGACCAGAACTGGAAGCTGTGGTGTTAACTGCTGCCGCCGTAGCCATTGGAGAACCTCCCAGCCCGAACCTGGCTTCATAATAAGGTCCAGGATAATGAGATGGGGCTGAAATCTGGGAATGGTCTGTATTGCTTCCAGATCATTCGAGACCGTCTGTACCTCAAAGCCCTGCTGAGTAAGAAAGAAGCATAACACCTGTCGAAGAGCTGCTTCATCTTCAACCAGAAGAATTCTTCTTGCCTGTTCTGCTTCGTTCATATCTGGCGCTTCTCCGATCTATTCGCCGTGATACTCTGCTCTCTTAAGCGGAGATACGATTGCGTCTGACAAGTGGAAAACGGACCTCGGCTACCGTCTGTTCGACGAGGGGAGCATCCGCCTCATCTCCAAGGGGAAGTGCTTCGCGGCGCAGAGCAAATTTTCCACCAAGGTCACTAATAAGATGTTTAATGAGTGAAAGCCCCAATCCCTCACCGCTGGTCTCTCCTTGCTCATCAACGATCGACTCAAAATCTGGTCCACTCCCTGTATCCCAGACCTGCATAATGACCATGCCCTCCTCCTCCCAGCCTTTAACCGTAATTGTCCCGGTCGACTTTTTTGCCAGGCCATGTTTGATAGCGTTAGAGATCATCTCGTTGATGACGAGAGCCAGAACCGTAACGGAGCGTGAGGGGATAATAGTCGGGCTGGTATCCACGCGGAACGTGAGGTATTTATCGGGAGGGCAGAGATTTGCGTTGGCCACTCCGACAATTTTGCGTGCAATATCGTCCATACGAGCCTCGCTTACATCCTCATGGGCAAGGAGATCATGAGTAGCAGCCAGACCCTGGACACGATTGACGCTTTCAGCCAGAGTGCTACGAATATCGGGTGATTTGCTGCGCCGTCGTTGTAACGAAAGAATACCAGCAACGGTTGCAAGGTTATTCTTCACGCGGTGATTGAGCTCTCGGAGCAGGACTGATTTTAGCTCAGAGGCATGGCGTGTCTCTTCGTAGAGCCGGGCATTTTCAATAGCAATAGCGGCTTCATTAGCAAAGGTAATGACTAGCTGCATCTGTTCAGAGCTCAAGAGGTGGCGATGGCTGCTATAAATGCAGATACAGCCCAGGATCTTATCCTTGACCTTCAGAGGAACACAGAGAACCGAATGAATCTCAGGTGATACAAAAGGATCGTTATGGAGAAAGCAGGTCTCATCCGTTTGGAAGCAATCGACAGCCATACTCGGGCGACCCGTCTGCACAGAGCGTCCGGCGCAACACTGGCCAACGCCAATCTGCATCTGAGCGACCAGATTGCTATCAAGCCCATAGTGGGCCAGCACCTCTAGCCGTTGTCGATCAGGATCGAGCTCAAAAATACAGGAGCGTTCGGCACCTGAGAGGTGAACGGCCTGCGTCGTAATAATCTGCAAGACCTCGCTGAGATTGAGGGTTGAGGCAATAATATATGAGACGCGGTGAATCGTGGCCAGCTCATGAACTTTGCGCCGTAACTGCTCATCCGTCTGTTCATAGAGCCGTCCATTCTCAATATTGATCGCAATGATGCCCGCAACAACCTCAACAAAACTGATCTCGTCGCGTGTAAAATCTCGCGCCTCGCTGGATTGAACACTAATGACCCCGATCAAGCGTTCGGCACTGCCAAAAAAGATAATAGGGAGAGCCATCAAGCCACGAAAATCAGTATGATAGGCGTGAGCCTCTGATGAAAAATTTGCATCGGTAAGCGCATCATTGACAATAAGCGGGCGACCCTTATCGGCAACCCAGCCACTGTATCCCTCTCCAAGGCGGAGTGTAAAATGCATACCACCGAGAGGACGAGGACCATTTGTCGCGCGAAGCGTCAGCACCCGTTGGAGATCATCGTAAAAAAAGATCGAGCAGAGTTCGACATGAAGCTCCTCTGCAATGACCTGTGCCGTGATCTCGAGCGTCTGATCCAGATCGATAGCCGAATTACTGACCCCATTGACGCGCTGGAGGGCCATCAGTCGCTGCTCAAGGTGTTGCGTCGTGAGATTGCTCTCCAGCCGATACTGATCAGTGACGCTCTGATAGCCCTGAATTAAGGCAATAGCAGCTTGAGATTGTAAGTGATGGAGCAGCCCTACGGCTTTGATGAGCTGAGCCGCCTGCCCCGGTTCTGCATAGATTGCCTGTAATTCAGTTGAGAGAGCATCTACGTAAAGCTGTAAGCTACTGATGCGGCTATCCAACCTTCCACCCTGCTCTGCCAACCAGCGACCAGATTGCTCAAAGTGGGCTATCCATGTCTCTTCATGAAGCTCGTCTGCCGCGCTTAGCCCATTTAACAGGAGCCAGGCATCGCTGCCTTCTTCTGGCCCGTGGCTCTCGCCTGAAACGTGCTGTAAGCAGGCTTGTAAGCGAGGCAATTGTAATTGTAAAGACTCTTGATCATTGCCCACTGTTACGGTACACCTTCCTAAATATGTGGCCTTTGTGGTGGTCTAAAAAGTAGTACAACTCATCATACGAGCCGTATGATGAGCTTATTGATATTTATCATCTTCGTTATTAACTGTATTGTAGTGGTGGGATCTGATAGTGTCAAGTACAACCCCATCGCCCTATGCATAGGTAATCGTTTAATCATAACCATGGCTGAGAATGTGTTTCAAGGTTAACTGACATTCTTCCTATAAATGGAAGAATTTGCAAAATATATTGACAATAAATCGGCGTAGCATGGTAGAGTGAATGATACAGCCCAGCATGGGGCCATCGTTCAAAAAGGGAGAATAATCGTAGTATGCGATGTTCACAATGCGGATTGCCGCTCTCACCATCACGGACCCATTGTCCCCGCTGTGGTGTAGCCATCAGTGGTGGTGAAAAAAGATCAAACACGTCTTCACAGCTAGATGCACCTTTTGCACAACCAGGTGTGTATCCACCTAATCAACAGGCACCAATGGGGGGACCACAGGCGTGGGGGGGAGCACCAGTGCAGCAACAGAACTGGCCGCCGCAACAGGGTGCCCAACCAGTGCAGCAGCAGAACTGGCCGCCGCAACAGGGTAATTATCCAGGCCAGCAGCCATTTGCTGCACAGCAGGGACCTTATCAAGGAGCGCCAGGCTATCCAGGTCCGTATCCCCAACAGCCACTGCCATTTGTAAGCGTTCCACAATCTTCTCGAGGGCAACAAAAAAAGATGCCGAGGGGCTTTCTTATTGCAGGAGCCTGTGTGGTTCTGGGTGGCATCCTTCTTTTCGTGATCTATTTTCTTGCGCAAGGTCTATCCTCACACTCAGACGTAACGCAAGGCTCAACGAACTCCGGCACCACACCAGTAGCACAGACTCAACCAACCACAGCCCCTGCAACCCCCACACCCGCAAAGACTGCCATCGCGACGCCTACTGCTAGCACAAATTTACCTGGCAAAGATTATATCGTTACGGCTCAGATGGCCAGTGCCGTCGATGAAAAAACGGGCAAGATCAGCCAGCCTGAAACCACATTTAAGGTCAATGAGCAAGTGTTTGTCGCCTGGCAGGCAGACCCTCATGGAAAGGCTGGTGCCGTCTGTCTTCAATGGACCTTCAATGGACAACATGACAAAGATACGGATGTTCAAGTCGCAATGAAGGCATCTTATCCGTATTCCTATTCCTATTTCTATCCTGGTATAGCTGGTCCTGCCTCAGTTGAGCTCTATTGGGCAAGTACCACCGACTGTACTGATCAGGTTCTCGCTCAAAAACTTGATTTTACGGTTAGTGAATAACCGTTGCAGTTCTCAGAATGCAGTTCTCATAATTGACATCTCTCATGGCCATTGCCAGGGTAGTTAGGTCAAGAAAGAGAGTGAACGGAGATGAAGCCTGCCATAATGACAGCAATCGTCATGGCAGGCTTTTATCCTTTTTCGCACTACACAAGAATATAAGTCCATGCTATAGTAGAGCTTAGAGCTCTTTATTGTGGTTATCTCTATGAACCTGATATAGATTTATAGCATAGGCATACTTATCTCTTATCAAATAGCTATTCTGGACTTTACTGGAGGTCCTTCTGTGATGAACTGCTATTCTTGTGATACACCCTTAAAACCAGAGACACTCATCTGTACAAGCTGCGGTATGCGCCAGATTTCCTATCGTCCTTACATCATTTATCCAACCCCTGAGGACGATCGAATAGCTACAGATCAGGTTGAAGATGAAGCAGTGAGTGATGCGCCAACGTTAGCACTCCCAAATGTCTCCTCTAATGAAGGTACTGTTGCACGATCGGGAGAGGCTGATATTGCTGCCTACAGTACTATTGCGACTCAAGTAGTGAGCCCTTCCCAGATTCCAGATAGCGAAGAAGTGGAGCTGGAGGACCTACCAACGCTTGCAACTCCAGCCATTGGTCAGTCCAGTCCTGCACAGGTTTCTGGAAGAGAAGAAAGAGACCTGAGGGAGCTGCCCACACTGGCGCTTCCATCTATTCATTCAGCTGAAGTAATGCATCCACCGCAGAAATCTGATCTTGAGGACGAGATGCTGGAGGATCTCCCTCGCAGTAATAGTAAGAGGGTTCTGCTTATTCTTGGAAATATAGGGTTATCGTTATTGGTAGTAAGCCTGATCGGGCTGATTATCTTTTTCCTCTCGCTCAAAAATCCCTTTACCAATGGAGTTGCCAGTGGCCCAACCGTAGTGCCAGTATCGACAGCCCAGTATGGTCCTTCGGGTCAGCTGGTGAAAGAGAGCGCTGGAAACACCCTGGTTGATCCGCAGCTGAGCACCCAGATCGATAATAATTATAACCCGACCCAACCAGCGACAACCTTTACTACGCAGCAAGAGATTTACATAGTCTTTGGGATTGAATCACAGGGTCTACCAGGAACGATTAAGGCCATCTGGTATCTGGATCGTAGCCCGATCAATACAGCTCTTTTTGCCCATGCACCAGAGAATACCATCGGCTATTTTTCGACAGTGTATACCACCCCAGGTCAAGGAGCAGTTGAGCTCTACTGGTGTGCAACCTCCAACTGTACAGATGCCCAATTGGCGCAGATTGTGACCTTCACAGTGAGTGCTGAGGCTGATCCAACTCCCAATCCTACCGTTGGCTAGCTCTCAGCCTCACAATATTTTTAGTCTGAACTTGAGCGAATTGGCGCAATACTATCTAAAACCTTTTGCTGCTCAAGTTCATTTAATGGTAGGAGAGGCCTGCGAGGGATACCTCCATAGCCAGCGAGCTGCTGAAGGGCAAATTTCAGTCCAGGAACGCCATAGCGGCTCGTGACGGCAGCATTAGGCTCTATCAGGCTGGCCTGAAGTTTGCTCGCTTCTGTGAGCTTCTCTTGCTCAAATAAAAGCTGAACCTTACAGACGAGTTCTGGGAAAATATTCGCGAAGGCTGCTACACATCCAACGGCACCAGAGGCAAGGGATGGTAGGAGAATATCGGCATTGCCGGCAAAGACCTGAAAATCTGCGGGGACAGCTGCTGCTATGCGAGCAAGCTTAACAATGTTTCCCGAGGTATCTTTGACTCCAACAATATTTGGATGAGCTGCCAGTTGAATAATGAACTCAGCATCCAGATCAAGCCCACCTGCGCAGGCAGGCATATTATAGATCAAGATTGGCAAAGGGCTCTGCTCGGCTACTGTTTGATAATGTTCGTAGAGCGCCGTCTGTGTCATCTGTCCGCGATAGTAGAAGGGGGGTAAGATCAGAGCAAAGTCGGCTCCAGCGTCAGCTGCTTGTTGACAGAGGGCACCTGTCAGGCGTGTAGATTGTGCTCCACAGCCAGCGATAAGTGGGAGCGTGCGAGATTGGAGGGCAACTTCTGCACGGGCTGCTGCAATAACCTGAGCTCGTTCATCATCTGTAAGATGGACAGCCTCGCCGTTTGAGCCCATCACGACATAGCCTGCAATACCGCTCTCAGCTAAACGGTGGATATGGTGTCGTAGGGTGCCAAGATCAAGCTCTTCTTGTGAGGTAAAAAAAGTTAGGACTGGTGGATAGATTCCTTTTCCTAAGGCAGTTGGCATAATCATTATCCTTGCTATGGATGTTTAACGTAAGAGTCCAAATAGAAGACCGCCGAAGACGATAATAGCAACGAAAATACTACTATAGATAAGGAGACGCACGAGATTTGAGCGGCGCTCTGCTTTGAGACGCAGTTCGCTGACACGAATCTCTTCAGCTGGTGCCCAATGAGCTTTGCCACAATAGGGACAGAGCGGAAAGAGTTCATAAGGTGGACAAAGATCAGAATGACTATTTCCATAATTATAGCCCCCGATAGCATAATGAATCTGTTCGCTCTCGAAGACCGCATGACAGTGAACACAACGCAATAAGAGCAGCTCAGCCCAATCGGGAGCCGAGCAGCGTGGACAACAGGCGGGCAAGAGGTCAGGGATAGCTCGGGCTGGAAGCGGCCAGCGATAAGTACAACGATGACAATAGTACGTGGCCTTATCCACCTGGGGCTTCATCCCTCGTAAGAGACCATGCTGTACCAATGTGCGACCATCAAGAGGCGATAAAGTATAATCTATCGTGCTGAGATCGAAATGTGTCACCTGACCGGTCTGAAAATCTGGGAAAGCATAGTAGCGCTGACGGTCGCGACGAGCACCAGGTGTAATATCTGTACTATCGGGTTGCCGATTGCCAGGATAGGGAGTGTGAACAGAATGAGCCTGGAACGCCTGTTGCTGGAGAGGTTTTTTGCGCAGGTGACCCCGCCGTTCAATGTCATACTGCTCACGACTGGCAGGGTCATTAAGTGTCTTATACGCTAATAAAAGGATGCGCATGCGCTCATGGGCATCCTCACCTTTATAGACATCGGGATGATATTGTAATGCGAGCTTCTTAAACGCAGATTTGATCTCTGAGGGAGCAGCCCAGTCAGGGACCCCAAGAAGCTCATAGTAATCAGTAAAAGAGTTCATTTCTAGCACGATTTTGATAAACGTCTTATTTCAAACTAAGTAGTAGTCAGCACAAATAGTCTCTTCTAAAAGATAAACGAATCAAGCACACAAAGGTTGTAGTGATGACAAAACTAGATTATTCGCTGAATGGTGTGGATGATAAGGGATCATCCTGAGTAGAAGCTTGTGGGAGATGTGAGACATGAACGCGAGCAATGCGGCGGATATCCATCTCTTCCACACGCAGGACGTAGCTATTGGCCTGAATAGTATCGCCAACCTGAGGCAGCCGATCCAGTTGTTCAAAAATGTAGCCGCCTAATGTGTTGGCATGGGAATGATCGGATTGTAAGCCAAACTGTTCACGGAAGGCGTCGAGCGACATCAAACCATCTACTGAGCAGCTACCATCGGGAGAATGTTCAACTTCTGGTCGTACTCCACGCTCCTGAGTATCAAATTCATCCTGAACCTCACCCACCAGTTCTTCAACAATATCTTCCATTGTGACCATACCAGCTGTAGCTCCATACTCATCAATAATGATAGCGAGATGAATACGTTTGTTGCGCATCTGTGTAAGAGTGGCTTCGATCGTCGTGACCTCAGTGACATAAAGCAATGGGCGAAGAAGTGAGCGCAGATCAAAAAGATCAGAGGGGCTATGATTCTGCAACCACGAAAAAACGTCCTTCAGATGGACCATCCCAATGATACTATCCAACGTCTTTTCATAGACAGGCAGACGGGTATATTGTTCACGAGCGAAGAGTGCCTGGAGCTCTTGAGACTGTATGGTCACAGGGACGCCAACGATCTCTGTGCGTGGCAGCATTACCTGTTGTACTGTCTTATCACCAAAGTCAAACACATGATAGAGAAGAGCCTCTTCACCTGCATCCAGGATGCCCCCCTGTCGGCTCTGTGCCACCAGCATTTCGAGCTCTTCAACAGAATGGACCGCTGTATGCTCGCTATTGACATGCAAACCAAGGAGACGAACGACACCATTGCCGATGCTATTCATTAAATGAATAAAGGGCCGAAACACGCGTGCAAAAATGAGGAGCGGTCGAGCAACAAAGAGAGCGGTCTCTTCGCTTAACTGGAGAGCAATCGATTTGGGAACCAGCTCACCCATAATAATGTGGAAGGCCGTAATCAGACTGAAGCTTATAATCACAGCAAGGGTATGCGAGAGTGTTGCAGCTGTTGGGCCACCAATCCAGGCGAAGAGGGGCTCGATCAAGTGGGCTAAGGCGGGTTCACCAACCCAACCCAGGGCCAGGCTAGCAAGCGTAATACCGAGCTGAGTGGCAGCGATGTAGGTATCCAGATGATGAATCTGCATCTGGACGGTTTTGGCTCGTTGATTGCCTTCCGCCACTAATTGATCGATCCGTGTCGAACGAATCTTCACCAATGCAAATTCGGAGGCAACAAAAAAGCCATTCGCAGCCACCAACAGCACAACTGCTCCCAATCCCAACAATGCGTTCAGATCCACAGTATCTTCCATTCTTTGATTACAATCCAGCTTACGCGCTTATTATAAACCGACCAGGCGAAAAAATCCAACGCCCTGAGGCAGCATAGCAAGCAGCTAGTTTAAGGCTTTAAGCCAGAGGAAGAGACGTGGTGATGAGCATGTAACGATCAACAGCTGCAGGGGGCGTATAGACCTGCTACAGCTGTTGATCGTTGGAGAGCAAGAGCTTTATCGTGTTCTATCTTCGCCGGTAAGCATGTTCCAGAGCTCAGCTGCGGTCTTGATAATCACCATCTGCTGGGCGGCATGCTTAAGCAGATCGTGATCTTGCATTTTTTCGATGATTTCTTTCAATTGTGGTGCTTCAATGGGAAACTTAAGCTGTGTTTGCTGAATCAAGATACTCTTGAATGCCATCAGCTCACCTTCCTGCCGACCTTCCTGCCGACCTTCCTGCCGACCCTCCTGCCGACCTTCCTGACGACCTTCCTGACGACCCTCTTCAAGGAAATCCTGATAAGCCTCTGTCTGGCGAAGAATATCACCAATCATGGTAAACCTCCAGTTCAGCCAATTTCTAGATTCGTTGGACTTTGGTAGAACCAAAGATGCGAGTACTTTGGTTGTTGCTAATAGCTCTTCCTGTCCTGTTTTTGTCAGTGTGTGGATGATCTCATCAACAACTTCCTGCCTGGCATTACCTCTGGTTAATAGCAACAGTGGTAGCAATCCTTCACGCCCAACTTGCCGCAATTCGGCTGGATCTAGCTTCCAAAGGCAGATACATTCATAATGAAAGACGTGAGCGACCTGACCATTTTTGTAACGAAGCACTAATGGTGGTTCCTCGGGCTCGCCTTTATCAATGAAATAGATGACCCAGCTTCGAACGGAGCATTTGTGCCGCTCCCTAATAAGATTATTATAACGCATTAAGCGTTCACCCATGCCCTCAACCTTACAGTATTGAAACTCGATATGAAGCAGTTCTTCATCGCCATCAGTTTCCATTCTCCCGAGGAAATCAACTGAGAACGTTCGACTCTGAAATTCGATAGGAAGGACCTCTTTGAGAGTGGCTCCGGGAATGAGCCAGGCGAGAAAATGTTGGGGATTTCTACCAACAAGATGTTTAAAGCTCTTGTCGTATGGGTGATGAATCTGACCGCCGTTTGTTTTTTCGCTCTTAATCTGCTTAATGGTGATACCTCCTCTACAAAACCACATCCGCCTGTTTAGAATGATAACATAGGTAGAACAAAAGATCAATCTTTAGTGGTCAAAGCACAGGAATTTTAGTTGTCCCTCAAGTCCAGCAGGGGGCAATTTCAAGGAAACGATTGGATCTTGTGGGTTGGAAATAGAAAAAAAGAAGGAGTGGCAGCATTGCCACTCCTTCAATGAAGATGAAGATGAAAAGGAACGAAGTAGTCTTATTTGCCTATTCCACTCTTAGTGGGAGGCACTGACCATTGAGTCATCATGCTCGCTGGTTGTGATAAAATCAGTGGCAGAGGTGGTCGTGCCGCGTGGCTGTACGCGCCAGAAGCTGCTACTGATCTGATCCCACTGATTGAGCAGGTCCTGTGCATATTTGCTGTGCGTCTTGCGAGCGTGCCAGACGAGTGCGGTATGCAGAGCCGAGAGCTCCTGATGTGAATCGATGCGTTGGAGATCCACCATCTCAGTGTTACAGCGCTCAGAGAACGAATGATTCAGATCGAGCACATAAGCAACGCCAGCAGACATGCCAGCAGCAAAGTTGCGTCCAGTCTCACCCAGGACAACGACCATCCCACCCGTCATATATTCGCAGCAATGATCGCCTACACCCTCAACGACAGCCAGGGCTCCACTATTGCGGACAGCAAAGCGCTCGCCTGCGCGGCCAGCGGCAAAAAGTTGTCCACCAGTAGCTCCATAGAGCACCGTATTGCCCAGAATTGTATTCTCCTGTGAGGCAAAGGTTGACTCAGCTGGCGGAGCAATGACAATCTGACCGCCTGTCATACTCTTTCCAACATAGTCGTTGGCATCCCCACTGAGGATTAAGCGCATGCCAGGAACATTGAAGGCACCAAAGCTCTGGCCAGCAGAGCCCTGGAAGTTGCAGGTGATGCTCACTCCTGGCAGGCCCTGATTGCCATAGCGTCGTGCGATCTCGCCAGCCAGACTGGCCCCAATACTGCGGTCATAATTGTGAATGACGTGTTGGGTAATCACGCTGCTCTTCCCTTCCAGAGCTGGCTCTGCTTCGTTCAGCAAGCGTTCAGCAACGGGCGATTGTGGTAGGGAAGAATGGATCTCTGGAGAAGAGATGACTGGAAGCGAGACAAGCAGATCACGGAGATCCACACTATTCTCTTCTTTGCTCTCCAACAGATCACCGCGTCCGATAATTTCTTCCAGGCTCTGGAAGCCGAGATCAGCCAGCCATTGGCGAACCTCTTCGGCCACCAGCGTCAGGTAATTGATCAAGAATTGTGGTCGTCCAGTGAACTTGGCTCGGAGATCTTCGCGCTGGGTAGCGATACCAGCGGGACAGGTATTGAGGTGACACTGTCGAGCCATATCACAGCCCAGTGAAACCAGGGCAGCCGTACCAAAGCCGAACTCTTCAGCTCCAAGCATTGCACCAACGATAACATCGCGACCAGTCTTGAAGCCACCATCAACACGGACCTTGACGCGCTGACGCAGACCGTTTTTGACCAGCACTTGCTGAGCCTCAGCCAGTCCACGCTCCCAGGGGAGTCCAGCATGTTTGATGGATTGGATTGGGGAGGCCCCTGTTCCACCATCATGGCCGCTGATCAACACATAATTGGCATGCCCTTTGGCGACACCGGCAGCAATCGTGCCAACTCCCAGAGTGGAGACCAGTTTCACGCCAACGCGTGCGGTCGGGTTCACCTGGTGCAGATCATAGATGAGCTGCGCAATATCTTCGATACTATAGATGTCATGATGCGGTGGGGGCGAGATCAGAGAGACGCCTGGAGCAGTATGCCGCAGATGGGCAATAAAAGGGGTCACCTTAGCCGGAGGCAACTGACCACCCTCACCAGGTTTTGAGCCCTGAGCCATCTTAATTTCAAGCTCCTGAGCCCGCACCAGGTATTCAGTGGTCACGCCGAAGCGAGCCGAGGCCACCTGTTTGATCTTACTGCTGACGGGATAGCCATCAAGGGTCTCGGAATACCATTCCGGATCTTCGCCACCCTCACCAGTATTGTTGCGACCGCCAATACTGTTCATAGCAGCAGCGATCGTCTTATGTGTCTCTGGACTGAGCGCACCTACCGACATAGCTGAGACCACAAAGCGAGCGCGGATCGACTCCATTGACTCGACTGCGTCAAGAGCAATGGGATTGCGGCCTTTAAAGGTGAGCAGATCGCGCAGAGCCGTGGATGGTCGACTATAGACCAGAGAGGTATATTGGGCATAGTCTTCAGTCGCTCCAGTCTGCGAAGCTTTTTGCAGAGCACGAATAATCAGCGGATTGTAAGCATGATATTCGGCATCGCGGCGGAAGCGATAACGGCCCGCATCGACCAGCTTGCGTTTGCTACGAGCAGCCGTATCAGCTGGAACCTGCTCCTGCTTCAGACCTTCTACATGCTTGATTAAGCGCTGAGCGATCTCGTTTAGCGTCACAGTGCCAGCCACCATCGCTGAGCCAGCAAAGCAGCGCTGAACAAATTCGGGGGCCAGACCTACCACCTCGAATTGCCCTGCGCCAATGATATTGCGGATGGTTGAGATGCCCATGCGTGCCATGATCTTGCACAGGCCCTCTTGTACCACATGAAGGTAGCGTTCAACCGCCAGTTCACGTGTAATATGTTCCAGCTTGCGCTCGCCAGCCAGAGCCTGAACGCTCTGGAGTGCCAGCACAGGAACAACAGCCTCCGCCCCATAGCCCAGGACCAGAGCAGTCTGATGGGTATCGCAGATCGTACTGGTCTCAGCAATCAGCGAGACATGACTACGCAGACGGCGCTGAACCAGAGCACGATGGACCGCACCGACCGCAATCACCATTGGAATCGCTACACAGTCGAGCGAAGCATCCTGATCACTGAGGATGAGCAAGGTAATGCCCTCTTCAGTTGCAGCTACGGCCTCGTGTTCCAGGCGCTCGAGCGTTGCCTCTAGAGCCGAGGGACCGGAAGAGAGTGCAAAGGTCGTATCCAGGGTACGTGAGCGAAGATGAGCGGATTGGCGGATCGTCTTTAACTGAGCAGGGGTGAGCAGAGGAGTCTCAAGATGCAGGAGCTGTGCGTGCTCGGCTGTCTCTGTAAGCAGGCTCTGCCGAGCACCCAGATAGCAGTCAAGAGAGAGAACAATATGTTCGCGGAGAGGATCAATGGGTGGATTGGTTACCTGAGCAAAGCGCTGGCGGAAATAATCCGAAAACGAGCGATTTTGCTGTGATAGTGCAGCCATTGGCGCATCGTCACCCATGCTCCACGTAGGTTCTTTATTCTCGGCTAGGATCGGGCGAAGCACCATCTCAACATCCTCATGGGTATAGCCAAAGAGCTGTTGACGTGCAAAGAGATCACCCTGATCGGCCTCTTCAGAGCTGACCGGTAGATCGGCCAGGCGTGTCAGACCACGAGAGAGCCACTCTTGATAAGGCTGGCTCTGAGCCAACTCTTCTTTAATCTCCTGATCGCGCAGGAAGAGGCCACGCTCGAGATCGACGGCCAGCAATTCACCAGGCCCAAGCCGCCCCTTCTCCAGAATATTTTCCGGATCAAGCGTAACGACGCCAGTCTCAGAAGCAACGATCAGCAGACCGTCTTTTGTGAGCACATAGCGAGCAGGGCGGAGACCATTGCGATCCAGAGCAGCAGCCACAAAGCGGCCATCGCTAAACATCAGAGCGGCAGGGCCATCCCAGGGCTCAATCTGGCCGGCATGGAACTCACACCATGCGCGTTGAGCTGCATCCAGAGACTCGTCATTCTCCCATGCTGGCGGAACCAGCATCTGCATACTATGGAGTACCGAGCGACCAGAGGCTGTCAGAAGATCGAGAGCGGCATCGAGCTGAGCAGAATCGCTGCTTAAACGTGGGGGAATGACTGGCAAGAGATCAGAGACCTGCTCACCCCAGAGTGGAGAGGCCATTGTCCCCTCACGAGCCTGCATCCAATTGTGGTTGCCCTGTACCGTATTGATCTCACCATTATGAGCGATCAAGCGCATGGGCTGAGCTAGCGGCCATGCGGGCATAGTATTAGTACTATAGCGCTGATGGAAGATAGCCATAGCGCTTTCATAGCGGGGATCATCGAGGTCTCGATAGAAGGCAGCTAACTCATTGGGAGCCAGGAGACCTTTGTAGATCAGCGTCGTATGAGAAAGTGAGACAACATAGCAATCGGTGATCTGAGCTTCATTGAGCTTCTGTTCGATCACGCGGCGAGCGTGATAGAGAGTTTTGGCATAGAGCTCAGGAGAGAGGGACGTGGGGCGTGCCAGTAAGACTTGCTCAATAGTCGGAGCCAGTTCACGGGCGCGGTTTCCCAACACACTATAATCGATAGGCGGAGTACGCCACCCTAAGAAAATCAGGCCGCTCTCTTTTAGCGTCTCTTCAATCACCAGACGGCTTTGAGGCAATGCAGCACTACGAACAGGGGGTAGAAAGAACATGCCAACAGCCAGATCATCTGCATCAGGCAAAGAGATCTGCTGCTCTTGAAGCTCAGCCAGGAACAATGCGTGTGGGATCTGAGTCAGAATGCCAGCACCATCATTGGTCTCTGCATCTGCATCCTGAGCCCCCCGGTGCGTCAGACGGGCCAATGCTTCAAGGGAATGTTGAACGATGGAGTGGCTGGCTAAGCCAGAAACGTGCGCGAGAAAACCCGTGCCACAGGCATCGTGTTCCCATCGGCTATCATAAAGTGGATACATTGCGTCCGCCGGATTGATAACATCATGCGTGTGCGTCATGCATTGCTCTCCCAAAAAAGACTATCTGGTCAATGCTTAGGGGCGCCTGCTCCGGAGCCGGAGAGTTACGACGAGCGGACAGTGATCGTCGAGTACAGTAGGTCTGGGTTGATTGCGTACTTGGGTACTCACAAGAGGAGCAAAGCTCAACGAACTAAGACACAGGGAGCACGCCTTTTCTCTTATCGTTGAGAAGGGTAGAGCATCATAGCTCTGTGGATCAGGTGACACTACCATTTGTGGAAAAAGTATAGCATACACCAGAGCGTATCAACAAGCTTTCCGTATAGTGAAAGTGCCTATACTGGTCCTTTTGGGATAGTATACTTTCAACCATTTTTTTCAGGCCCTACTATAACTGGCACGAGGAAATAGGGGCTGAGGCTCCGTCTGTTCAAGACCGGCTTTGCTGATTTTTCTTATAAAGAGCTGCGTCAGGCGTAACTGTCGCTTCAATAAGCAAGCAAAAGGCTAAAAAAAGTCACCAGCCTGCATGACAGCAATTGAATTTTTAGTTGTATAAAAAATACACTTTCAGCCAGATATGTTCTATCATATCTGTTGGAAATAGCCAGTTGAATAGTTTTGAAAGAGGTGCAGGCGGCAAGTGATGATTGTTTCATTGATAGGAGGCAATCTCATATGAATTGATGGTGCAGATGGAGTGACTATGACCTGATTGAAGCCAGCCGTTATTGTGTGGTCCATGATCGGGTGACTGCCTTTTTATACAGCATGAGGCAATGATCACTTGCAAGACGTGTCATCCTGGCCCTGGCTCATGCGAAGAGCTTCCGAACGTCTTAAGAGCTACCCGTTATCAGATTGTAGAGGCTTAATGGTTTGATTGAGCGAGCTGTGCCAGTACGCCAAAGGCAATGACGACCAGACAGATTGCAATGATAATCAACGTTGCGAGAATGGCCTGTTGTTTCCAGCTACTCATCTGAGCTTTTTCGGGTTCGTAGGCAACTGGCGTGATCTCGTCAAGGTTCTGAAGAGCGTGGAGCATCTCCTTCATTGTTTTGTAGCGCTTGTCAGGATCGCGACGAATTGCTTTCATGACCACAGTTGCCAATTCGGGCGAGAGAGTGGGTTGACAATCGAGGATAGAAGGTGGATCTTGTGTCACATGTTGATTCATAATGGCAAAGACATTCTCCCCCTCAAAAGGCACGTGGCCGCAGAGTAGCTCATAGAGGATCACCCCGGTAGCATAGATATCGGAGCTTGCGCTGCCGCGCTCACCCCGGATCTGTTCGGGGGCCATATAATCGGGAGTGCCAACGGTATTTGTGAGGCCGCGCCAGGTTACGCGCCTGGCCCCTTCGAGGAGAGCGATCCCAAAATCAATAATCTTGATGGTGCCATCCTCTTCAACCATAATATTTTCGGGTTTAATATCGCGATGAAAGACACCATGCTCGTGACAATAGTCCAGTGCTTCACAGATCTGCCGGGTAATGCGAAGCGCCTCAGTTGTTGGGAGCGGATTGGAACTGGCATGTTCAATGATCTCGCGCAGCGTCTGGCCCTTAATATACTCCATCACGAGATACTCTTCGCTACGAGGTTCATCGATATTGAAGAAACGTTGCACATAGGGATGGGAGATATGGTGGCCGATGGCTGCTTCACGTTTGTAGCGTTCGAAGACGCCAATATTCCCAATCAGATCATCATTGGGGAACTTTAAAACCACCAGCTGCTGATTATTGACATCGTTAGCCAGATAGACACGGCTCATTCCGCCATGGCCTAACTGACGAATAATTTTATAGTGATCGATCTGTGTATCTGGCGCAAGTACTGACGTCATATATTTTGCACAATCTTCTTCTTATTCAAGCCAAGCGTTACCTGCCGCGTCAAGTATAGCATAAGAAGGGCAGAGGAACCAAGGGTAAAAGTGCCCAGAGTTTTTGTGATTGTCAATAGCGTAGAAGGGGTACCTGCTGACACTGCCAGCAGGTACCTGAAGATCATTCAGAAGGAAGCGAGATGGAGAGGTTTTTTACTCGGCACTGATGGAAACGTTTGTCTCATCAGAGACCTGTTTTGCTTTGTAGTCCTCTGGATGCAAGATGGGAACTCCGGAGATGAGCTTACGTCCAAAGAGGAAGGCAAAGCCAAACACAAGCCAGATAACGGAGAAGACTGCGGCAATGATAATATTGGTCTGAGCAGATCCACCCTGAGTGATGGCATAGTAGATGACACCCAGGAGCATACCAATATTCAGAATCGCACCCAGTAGTGGCGCGATAAGAGTAGAGAAGAGGCCGCGCTTGGGAACGCTTGCAAAAGCAATGATGCAGATGATACAGGTCATGCCATAGAGAATAAACGTCCCGATATTCGAGATCAGAGCCACCTGAGTGAGATTATTGACGTTCAAAACGCCGTATGCACCAATAATGGCAGAGATAACGGTCAGCACAATGACGCCCACGTGAGGGGTACGGTACTTGCCATGGAGGAAGCCAAAGACAAAGGGCAGTTCAGAATCTTTTCCCATCGCATACGTTACGCGAACACCCGTATTCAAGCAGGAAAGAGCCGTTCCAACCAGAGCAATGACGACTGTCAGAGCAAGGATTGCTGCAAAGGCAGTTCCACCACCGAACATCTTATCGCCGATAAAGCGGGCAATATCACCGATTGGGGCAGTCGCACCACCAGCAGCCGCAAACCCGGTGATCGTGTGGCCAGTGGCATCCTTAGCAGTATAGTAATCGCCAACCACAAAGTTGGCTGCAAAGTACTCGAAGAAGTAGAAGATAACAGCTTGAATAATCAGAGAGAGAATGACGCCACGAGGGATATCGCGCTGGGGATTTTTTGACTCTGCGGCAAGGGCTGTAGCTGATTCAAAACCTACCACCAGCAGGATTGCAATCGTGGATTGGAAGAGCAGATCGTTAAAATTATGAGGGATCAGAACGCTACCAGCATTGGGATGAACATAATTGAGCTCTGGATGCTGAAGACGGAAGATAATGGCAATCACGCCAAAGACGAGAAGGGCCAGGATCTGGATGACATTGATGACAATATTTGCCATAGTCGATCCGTTTACACCGATAAAGGCAATGGCTCCGACGATAGCAGCAAACACAACGCAGATAATAATAAGTTGTAGTGGTGTACCAAAGCTCGGATCGAAAAATTGGATCATATAGGCAATGACATTGCCCATAAAGGCTACCATTACGCCAGGATAGACCCAGTAATAAATGTGTGAAGCCCAACCTACGATAAACTTACTCAGACGAGCAAATCTGAAATGTTTGTGCTCTTCCTTGTGGAGAACTGAGGCCTCAGCAAAGTAATACGAGCTACCTGTTCCCGCTTCAGGATACCGTCTGGCAAGCGAAGCGTAGGCAATTGCTGTCAATAAGGCAATGACCGTCGCAACGAAAACCGAGGCCCACATGCTTGTGGCACCAGTGACGGATTGGGAGGCGAATGTCGTCCATAGGAATGCGCCTGGAGCAATTAATGCCATTGCATTGATTGTGACCCCTGTCAATCCAAGCGTGGGCTTCATTCCTGTGTCATTGGAGGCTTGAGCTGCCATGTAGTAGTGCTCCTTTTTGTCGATGTCTCTCAAATCAAAACATTTTTGGCATCATTACCAAACGACATAGCACTCGTGGCTGGATATAAAGAGTCAGAGTCGCATTCGTTGCGACTTCTTCAGATCTCTTTCTACTGGAGAAGATCTGTCAGCAAAACAGAGAGAGGATCTGCACGACAGACCCGCATCAATATGGTCAAAACTACTAATAAGCAGAGTATAAGAATCTTTGAGAAAGAAAATAAGAGACAAAATAGCTGAAGCTAATGAACTTCTATTTGTACAATGTGCACAAATAGAAGTCAAAATGCCATCAAAAAACCCCCTGAAATCGTTCAAGAAATTATAAAAGGCTTTAATCACCCTGTCGTTTTGGTGAATTTAGCTCAAGCAAAGATTTGTATATTTTATCTATCCTTTTATGGCGAGAACGTCCTCATGTGAGTGCGAAAGAATGTGTTAGAATGAGGGATGAATAGGTGGCGCACCGCCGAGCCAGCCGAGTTTTTCCTATACTCATTCTATTCTATCTATTCAGCTTCTCAGACAATGCCTGTCTCTCACTCTGTAAGGATAAAGAATGCCAGAACAAGATTACCTTCGAGAAAAAGATGCTCCGCTGCGCCAGGATATCCGTATCCTTGCCACTGCTCTTGGGCGAGCGATCCAGCGCGATGGCAACTCCAGTGTTTTTGAAATGGTTGAGCTTTTGCGCCGAGCTTGTAAGCGCTTGCGTGATTGTACTGATCAGGTAATACAGGCCAATCCGGAGGAGCTTCAGCTGTTGCAGCTTGAAATCGTGGAGCTTTCGCACAAAATTGAAGAGACTGTCGAGCGCTGTGAGCTCGGTACTGCGATTGATGTGATTCGAGCTTTTACAGTCTATTTTCATCTTGTCAATACAGCCGAACAATATCAACGCATTCGCCGCCGCCGTATCTCAGAGGAGCAGGCTACCAGGCCGCAGCATGGTTCGCTGGCAGCACTCATTGAATTTTTTAAGCAGAACCATGTTGCTCCCGAGCAGCTACAAGAGCTCTTACAGCAGATGTCGATTGATCTCGTTTTTACGGCTCACCCCACCGAGGCTACGCGAAGAAGTCTCATTACGAAGTCCCGGCGCGTTGCCGAGCTCCTGGAGCAACATGATGAACAACTTTCTGGACGCGAGCAGCAGAAGTGGCAGCGCCAGCTTGATGCAACGGTAGATCTGCTCTGGCGCACTGATGCGATTCGCCATGTACGACCTCAGCCCATCGATGAAGTAAAGATGGGGATCTATTATCTGGATGAGGTGTTGTTTGAAGCGCTGCCTGAGCTCTACGCCGAATTTGAGGAGCTCTTGCACGAGGACTATCCAGGCGTTCAGGTTCCTCCATTATTGCGCATCGGATCATGGATTGGTGGCGATCAGGATGGCAACCCTTTTGTTGGCCCAACCACAATGCTGGATGCCCTGAATCTTCAGCATAGCCATCTTCTGCGCCATTATCGTTTTGCAATTCGATCGCTGGCCGAAGAGTTTTCGCAATCAAGCGTCCATACACATGTCTCGTCAGATCTCCAGCAGTCTCTGGCCTACGATATGTCCTGCCTGCCTGCATATACGCAGGAGCTTGGTCCGCAGTTAAAGTTGGAGCCCTATCGCGCAAAGCTGTCCTTTATGTGGAAGCGCCTGTTGAATACGATTGTGATCGATGATGCGCCTCATGGGCCAGGTTGGATTGCTGCGCCTCGTCCAACTGAGGAAGAGCTCAGTGGGAAACATAACAATTACCGTAATGCACAGGAGCTCCTGGCGGATCTGCATCTCATCCATGAGAGCCTGCTGGCCGATGGAGAGTATGATCTGGCTCAGGGAGTACTCATTAAGATTATTCGTCAAGTGGAAGTCTTTGGTTTTCATTTTGCTGCGCTGGATGTACGTCAACATAGTGAGCGGCATGCGGCTGCCCTGGATGATCTTCTGCGAGCGTCGGGCTGGCGTGCAGAAGGCTATCGTTCTCTAGAAGAAGAAGAGAAGATCGCTGTTTTAGAGCAGTTGTTGCGCGATCCTCGTCTCTTAATTCGTTCTGACCTTGCTGTAAGCGCTGAGACGCGACATATCGTTGAGACGTTCCGCACGATCAGGCTGGCTCGTGAAAGTTTTGGTGAGCGTGCCATTACCTGTTATATCATCAGTATGACGCATACATTGAGCGATCTGCTGGAGGTTCAGTTTTTCTGTAAAGAGGTTGGCCTGACCAATCTTCCCATTGTCCCACTTTTTGAAACAGTCAAGGACCTGAATGATTGCACTGAGATCCTGGCTACTGCCTTTACTCATCCTGATTATAAGCAGTATTTAGATACCTGCCAGAGACAGCAGCAGGTGATGCTGGGGTATTCGGACAGCAGCAAAGACGGAGGCATTCTGACTTCCAGTTGGGAGCTCTATCAGACGCAGCGCCGTTTAGCTGTATTGGGGAAAGAGTATGCTGTGGGGATTACGGTCTTCCATGGCCGTGGTGGTGCAATTGGTCGTGGTGGTGGTCCGATCTATGAAGCAATTCTTGGGCAGCCACCTGAAAGCGTCAATGGGCGTATTCGCATTACCGAACAGGGTGAGATGCTCTCTTTCAAATATGGTCTGCATGAGATCGCTCTACGCAATATGGAGCTGGTGGTTGCAGGCGTTGCTCAGGCCAGTGTCTCCGATGAAAAGATTCTGGAGACGCAGGTTCACCCCCGTCCCACACCTGAGTGGGAGCAGATTATGAGCCAGCTCTCTCAGCATGCCTATCGGCGTTATCGTCAACTGATCTATGAAGACCCGACATTCATCAAATTTTTTGAGCAGGCGACGCCCATTTTAGAGTTAGGGTGGCTCAATATTGGCTCACGGCCTGCGCGTCGTTCGGCGAGTAAAGCGATTGAGGATCTGCGAGCTATCCCCTGGGTCTTCTCGTGGATGCAGAGCAGAATCGTTCTCCCCAGTTGGTACGGTGTTGGTAGCGCTCTGGAGGACTATATTCTGGCCGATCCTGCACATCTTACGACCCTTCAGCAGATGTATCGTCAATGGCCTTTCTTACGTGCCTTTCTGGATAATTTGCAGATGACACTGGCTAAGGCAGATATGCAGATTGCTCAATATTATACGCAGCTTGTTGAAGATGCTGAACTGCGCGAGCGCATCTGGACTCTGATTCATGATGAGTATGAGCGTACGCAAAAGATGGTCATTCTGATTCTGCAAGAGCGCGATCTGCTTGATAACGCTCCGGTGCTGCAAGAATCGATTCGACGCCGTAATCCCTATGTTGATCCGTTGAGCTATTTCCAGGTGAGTCTGCTACGCCGTCTGCGAGCACTGGGTGGCCCTCTCACCCTTGACCCTGAGCAAGAAGAACAGGCAAGCGCAGAAGAGCGTGAACGAGCCCGACTTACATATGCTGTCCTGTTGACGATCAATGGCATTGCAGCAGGCGTGCGCAATACAGGCTAATGCGCTAGCATTGTTGTTGCCGTCAGAGTATCTCAGGAGTATCCATTAACGAAAAAGAAATGAGCGGTGGTTGCCAACAAGGCAAGACTACCGCTCATTTCTTTGTATTCTGCTTTATATTCTCTGGGCGTCCCTCGGAAGTGGGAGACCAGTTTCAGCGTTCAAAATGCCCGGCGTTGGGGAGGCTAGGCTGCGTGCTTCTTCTCAGAGATGTCGTGAAAAAATTTTGGCAAGAGGATAGCGTGTGAAGACAGAGCTACAATCCAAAGGCCGATAGTAATTACATTTCCATATTTACGTGCAAAAGAATCAGCATTCTGCTGTTTATTGATGCTCATTAATTCTTTATCCTCTCAACTCAACCTTACGCCTTGACTGGTAGTGTGATAGTAACACTATCTATTCACTATGATAATCTTAACGTAGGGAAGGTTACATATTCAATGATTGAGGCTCACACTTTTGAGAGCTGATTGGATCACAGGATCGTCCTCATTTCTTAGATGCTGGTATAAAAAATAACTATTTTCTTTCTTTTTCCCATCCAGAACCCTAAAATGAGCGGCAGTCTGCTGCGTACTATGGTAGGATGGAACTATTGCTCTCATGCCATTTTGAGCAAAATGAGTGAGAGTTTCTAAAAAATAGTTTTTATATATTTATAGTATTCTGGCGTTTCTGTGTGTCGGGTTCTATCTTTGGGGGAATTCGCAGCATGATGAGCACCCTTGTTTTGCGGCGGGCAAGCAGGTTATTGTTGCTTGCTCTTCTGTCTTCCTGGTGTTTTGGTAGCTTCTCCACTCCTGTGCAGGCCTCTCCTTCCAGTCTTTCATCATCTGTTAATGAGGCTCTGGTGCAGGCGACAAAAGCTTCAGGCGTGCCAATTGAACTATTGAAAGCTCTGGCCTATCTTGAGGGGCAGTTTAGTAATCATCATGGCCAGCCCAGCGTTGATGGCGGCTATGGTAGTATGCATCTCATAAAAAATAAACATGGTGATACGTTGGATGAAGCTGCCCAGGACCTGGGGGTTGTGGTTGATCGCTTGAAGAAAGATCTCCCAACGAATATCCGTGGTGGTGCAGCTGTTCTGCATGACGAGGCTCTTCAACTTTCCCCTACTCACACCCTTCCCTCCACACTGGCTGATTGGTATGGAGTTGTAGCTGAATATAGTCACTCTGGAACGCGTACAGCTGCGCTTCAGTATGCCGATGCTCTGTACGGGGTGCTTGAGACAGGTTTTCGTGTCGAAACTGAGAGTGGGGAAGTCGTGGTGCTGGCTCCGCAGCATGTGACTCCCAACACAGGCACAGCCATGACTATTCATGCTGTAACAACAGGCACCTTGCCAGCAGGTTGTAAGCGCGATGCTGCGGTCGATTATTCTGATGCAATTGACTGTATTCTTAATCCTGCAATCTTTGACTGTACGCCTGCGGCGGCTGTCTATCCTGGTTGCACCTATGAGAGCTCTAATCGCCCTCACGATCTGCCAGTGCGTTATGTTGCGATTCATGATACTGAGGGGAGTCTTCAAGAGACCTTACAAGTGTTTCAGAATCGTTATAGTGGGGTGAGCATTCATTATGTAATAGATACCGATGGCACCGTCTATGAGCTCCTTCATGATAAGGATGTTGGTTATCATGTAGGCAATTACTGGTACAATCAGCGTTCAATTGGTATTGAGCATATCGGATATGATGCCACTGGTTTTCTCTGGTATAACGCTGCGCAATATCTGAGCTCAGCTAAATTGACCGCCTATCTGTTGAAAAAATACCAGATACCTCTGGATCATGAGCATATTGTGGGACATGGGACCGTTCCCTCGCCTCATCAGACGACAAATCATGTCGATCCAGGCCCATACTGGCTCTGGACGTATTACTTTGAGCTGATTCATCGGCGGGGCGTCGAGTATCCAACTGGACATGCCGCTGAACATGTGATCACGTTAAAACCACATTCTGACGAGAGACCCCTGGGTGGGAATGGAAGTGAGACACCTGATAACTTTGCATTTTTTTTCCTGCATACTGGACCCAGTACGGCCACTCCGCTGATCCCTCAGCTTGAACCAGGTGACATTACCGATGAGACCAGCACTATCGAGACCAATATGAGTTACTATTATCTGGCCAGATGTAAAGATCCAGCCGGTACTGGTGATACGATGTATGCTATCTGGTATGGCGAGTCGGATCAGTTCCCAGCGAGCTTGCAGCAGACAGCACATCTTGCCTGGCTTGCTGTTCCGCCAGGGGCTGCAACTGCAGGGTTGGGAGTACCTGTGGCGCTGGTGAACTTTACTGGCGCAGGTCAGGGAACAATCTCGGTCTATGGTCGGCCTCTGAGTGGCAGTGATGTGATTGGAACTGCGACCACTGGAGCGATCTTTGTTTCGGGCCAGACCTCTGTTGAAGATGGGACAACGAATCTCTGGTATGAGATTAACTACAACCATCGCCAGGCCTGGGTTCCTGCCAGCTCGATTATTGTCATGCCTGACTGATGAGAAGAGGGGGGCGCAATAACATTCTATGCGCCCCCCCTTAATAGTGAACGAACTAGCGTCTAGCGTCCAGGAAGCGCCGTTCTTGTTGGTGTGGCACCTGGAGTGCCGACTGCGCCAATAGTAATATCTGTGTCATCGATGGCACTGACATTGATGACCGAACCACCATTATTGCTAAAGGTAACCGTAACCGTATCGCCGGGTTGTACCAGGGGCAGTTTGGGCGAGAGATTCAGGTTAGCGGTAAAGATCGTCCCCTGATCATCTAATTTCAGGTAGTAGACTGTGTTGCTTCCCTGTGTTATAGAAGAGATACGCTGAACCTTACCAGTGACAGTCTGGGGGCCTTTCGTGCTCCCACTGATATTGCCACCATTGTCAGTATTTCCCGGCTGTAAGAGCCACTGTTGGTAATCCGCTAAAGCCGCCGAGAGCGAGGATTCAAATTGGACATTGCCACCATTGAGCTCGCGAGCATTGACTAATCCAACGGCTTGAAAAATGTCGCCACTACTCGTGGTCTGAACGTAGATCGCTACCCAGGTTGGCGTATTATAGATCTGGTAGAGCTGAACCGAAGCAACTTTATAGTTGCGAATATTGGCGCGCGTGGATTGAAACGTACTCTGTACATTATCCCCAATACCCAGTCCAGCCGTCTTTGCATAAAACGTTGCCTGATTCTTATGGGTATCAAAGAGGAAGATACCAGTACTGGAATTGTCGTTGGCAGAGGCTGAGGTCATGGGCAAGAGCCAGACTGGTTGATCGGCGTTATTGTAGAGTAGCTCAGGGCTTCCAGATGGCGATTGTTGGCCTGCGCCGGAAGGATTAAACCAGGGAGCATTGGAGTAGAGTCCCCACCACTGGAGATATTGTGAGACCGTCTCAGATGGCATCACACGATCAACCCAGGCAGGCACATTCTGAGGAGCATATTTTTTGATCTCACCTGTATTCGCATTGACCAGAAGCACCTCACTGAGCGTGTTGCCGGTATATCCTCGTGATGGTTGCATCAGCGAAATGGTCCAATAAGGATGAAGGCTATCATCCAACTCCAACGTAGGATCGACTAGATTGCCATAGGTATAGCCACTCAGGTAGACATACCGCAGGAGATCCTGATTAAAGATCGCCCCCGGCAGATACTTGATAGCCGCCTGAGGTTCAGTGTGAAGCTGTGGAGGCTGCTGAGGGTCTTCTGCATCCACCATCACAAAGCCCGGGGTGGTTGGATGCGATAGGTTGACAAAAAAATTGTTATAGCTTAATTGAGCCACATAATAGAGATGATGATTGATAGACTGCAAAGAATAGCTGGCGGGATCAATATTATAAGCGGAACCAAGATTCTGGCCCGTTGAGCCCAGCACCTGCTGCCCTTTATAGGATGCAACACTCTCACTTACCAGCACAATATGATTGGGATCAGTCTGAGGGAGTGAAGCAGTCGTTTCTGTTCTTACGTTAGGGATAGCGGCCAGAGCTTTGGCATTAACATCAAACCAGGTGGTAAAGATCGTGATGAACACTGTGGCTACAACCCCCAACAGTGCTACCATCAGAAGCCCAAACAGTCCAGCTGCAATGCCTCGACGTGAACCAGTCGCAGAGAGAGACCGCCTGGCGTTTGAGAGCGTCCCAATCCCAGTCGCCAGTGCATTGACGCCTGTCACTCCAGAGGTAAAGAGATTCACGATACTACTAATAAACAGAGGCCAGGCAACCCATTGCCAGCCCCAGAAGGGTCCAGTTAACGCTGGCAGACCAAAGTAGAGGATAGCCAGACAGAACACGTAGTTAAAAATGAAGTAGGCTAAAAACCATGAGCCAAATTTACGGGAATCAAAGCGATCCTGTCGCCCAAAGCTCAGGCGACCAATACTGAGAATCGCCATCACAATCAGAGCGCCAATAAGAGCCAGCAGGAAGATAATCATACAGAGAATGCTCCTCTAACGTTCGCATATCTGGGTATATTGCACAGCAATAACATTCTGTTATAATAAAATATAACATATAGCTATTTGTTTTGTCAAGAAAAATGCAGGTGAGCGAGCAGATTCTGATAAAAAATTTAGATCTGCTTCGTCTCATTGTAGAGTTTTACCAGGATAAGCATTCGCGAGAGGATGGTTGTAGGAAAATGCTATACGATGGAAGTGGAGAGTGTGCATGACTCACATTCTATTTGTGCCTTTTTTCGTTGACTTTCCTTACTCTTGCTGGTATCATTGATCGAAGTAAGAAGAAAATACTAGACCCGTGTTGATCGAAAATAGTATGTGAGTCACGGCCAACAGCGATCCGAAGCAGAGTGGAAGTTCGGAAGGGCTAGTGCTTATCAGAACGCATTCGTGAGCGGCTGACCGAAGAAAGTTTCTCTCTCTTTTCTAGATTCTCCTAGAATAGGGGGTGGGGACAAGTAGGACAGGTGGGTGGTTCCCACGTACGATTATAACCAGGAAAAAGTGGTCACTATTTCCAGGACACAGAGTGGTGGACAGCGCACATAATAGTGACAATCGGGGTGGCACCACGGGTGTAGCCGCGCATGAGCAGACGTTTCTGCTTCCAGCTCGCTATTCTCGTCCCTTCAACATTGATTGGAGGGGGCGAGATTTTTTTATGCCTCGCGCCTTCCAAAATTCCCAGTCTTTTGTTTGTTCTTTCTCGTACTGTCGGACACGCTCCAGTTGAGATAGCGAAAGCGACAAGGAACAAAAATAGTCAGGAAGAAGAGGTGCAGTGAGATGCAACAGATTCAATTGTCCAAAATTCCCTCCGTTGTCCGCAGTTTTGATCTTCCCTCCAGCGTTGAGGTCAGCCATCAGATGCTCCTTGAGGAAGGGGCGGTAATTGTGGTTGAGGTTCTCTCCGATACCGGTAAAAACAATCTGTTTGAGTATACCAGTGGTCGAATTGGCTTTCTGGTAGAGGGGGATATTATCCCCGCAGTGCTGGGAAAACGCCGGGCCCTACGCGAATATAGCGGCGATATCCCTTCCCATCTGGCCGTAGGCGATATTCTTTACTATCTCTGTGAGAGCGGCGTTGTCGGTCATATTAAAGGTCTGAACGAAGAATGGGGCCGCCCGCTTCAGGTGCGCGTTCTGGGAGCTCTGATACAGGATGGTAAGCAGCTCAATATTAAAGAGAAGTCGATTGCCCGCAAGCAGCAACTTCCTCAGAGTGCACCGATTATTGGTGTAGTGGGCACTTGCATGAATATTGGCAAGACGACCGCTATCTGCAAGCTCATCAAGCATTTCAAAGCGCAGGGCCTGAACGTTGCTGGCGTCAAGCTATCGGGTGTTGCCTCAACCCAGGATCTAGACAAGATTCAAGATGCCGGCGCTTATCCTGTGCGTGGCTTTATGGATGGAGGTCTGCCCTCAACCTGTAATGATGCGACCGAAGTCGTAGAGGTCGCTTTGGGCGTCCTGCATGAAGTCAATCAGAGTCAGCCTGATCTGATCATTGCCGAATTTGGCGATGGCATCCTCGGCGAATATCATGTGGATAAGATTATTAAATCAAAAGAGATTCAGCAGCATATCTGCGCCTTTATTGTGGGTGCGGGCGACCTGGTTGGAGCCTGGGGAGCAACCCAGATTATGCAACAGTATGGCGTTGAGGTCACCGTGATTACCGGTCCTGCGGTCAACAATGATACTGGCGTTCTCTATGTTGAGCAGCATATGCATGTTCCTGCTGAGAGCAATCAGCATGCGATGCCAAAGACGATCCATTTGATTGAGAAGAACTTAGCCGCCCTCAAACAAACTCAGCCTGAGCCATCTGAGTCAGTTGCCTAGCCAATCAGGAGTGAATCAATGGTGCAATTGCAGGCGCTATCACAGCGCAATTTCCTGAATACGGCTGATCTGACTCTGCAAGAGATTCAACAGTTGATCGAACTGGCCCTGAAGTTAAAGCAGGGCCAGAGCCAGGCCAGTCTGGCTGGCAAGACACTGGCAACCCTCTTCTTTAATCCTTCGGTGCGTACGCGTGTCTCGTTTGCCACCGCTATGTTTAAGCTGGGCGGTCAGGCACTGGATATCAGTAGCGAGGGGGCCTGGGCCTTTGAGTATCGCGATAATATTGTGATGAACGGAGCGACCATTGAGCACGTGAAAGAGGTCGCTCCGGTCCTCTCACGCTATTGTGATGGAATCGCAATCCGTTGCAGTGAGCTAGTCACGAAGTCAGCCGAGAGCGCAAAGGTTGGAGCCTGGGAGACAGCTAAGCAGGATATCGTTCTTAAGAGCTTTGCGAAATATGCCACGGTGCCCGTGATTAATATGGAATCCAACGTCTATCATCCCTGTCAGGGACTGGGCGATGCGGTCACAATAAAAGAGAAGCTGGGTCAGACCCAGGGCAAGAAGTATGTGTTGAGCTGGGCCTATCATCCCAAAGCACTGCCCATGGCGACCCCCAATTCTCAGATGCTGGCGGCCTGTGATCTCGGGATGGACGTCGTGGTGGCCCATCCAGAGGGATGGGAGCTTGATCCAGAGATCCTGGCCGTTGCTCAACGACGGGCGGAACAGAGTGGTGGTCGTTTCTCGATCTCTCATGATCAAGATGAAGCTCTCGAGGGAGCGCAGATCGTCTGCGCTAAAAGTTGGGGGGCGTTAAAATATTATGGGCAATGGGAGAAAGAGAAAGAACTGCGCGTTCAACATCAGGATTGGATTATCGATGAGTCCAAACTTCAGTTGACTGATCAGGCGCATGTTATGCATTGCCTCCCCGTGAGACGAAATGTAGAGATCAGTGAAGGCGTACTGGATGGTCCACAGTCGATCGTTATCGATGAGGCGGAGAACCGCATGTGGGCGCAGATGGCATTGCTTGCAACATTACTGTAAAAGTGTGTTCAACTGGAAAAAGGGGGGAAGGTATGACAACTCCAATAATCTCTCTCACTGATCATTCTCACCATTCGGTCACTCATGGTCGCCTTGTGCTAGAGGATGGGAGTGTGTTCGAGGGACGTTCGTTTGGGTATGAGCAGGCTCAGGCTGGTGAGGTAGTGTTTAGCACAGGCATGGTTGGCTATCCTGAGACCCTGACCGATGCCTCGTTTGCCGGACAGCTACTGATCTTAACGTATCCGTTAACTGGCAATTATGGGGTCCCACTACCAGAGTTTTGGGAACATAATCGTATTCACATTTCCGGCCTGATTGTCTCCAACTATATTGATACGCCTTCTCATGCACAGAGCACTATGACCTTAAGTGCCTGGTTGAAGCAAGAAAAGATTCCAGCCCTGGAGATTAAAGATACACGCCTGTTGACCCAGCATATTCGCGACTCAGGTGCTTTGCTGGGCAAGATCGTTTTTGAGTCGGATATCCCATTCTATGATCCAAATGAAGAGAATCAGATTGCTCATGTCTCGACCACGAGCGTATTGAAATTGGGGACAGGTCGAAAAAAGTTGGCATTGCTTGATTGTGGAGCGAAGCAGAATATCCTTCGATGTCTCTTAAAGCGCGATGTTGAGCTGACCGTCCTACCCTGGGATTATCCGCTCTTTGAGTCAGGAAACGAGTGGTCTTTTGATGGCCTGTTGATCTCTAATGGGCCTGGCAATCCAAAGTTTGCCACTCCAACCATCAAGACGATTCAGACCGCGCTTGAGAATACTATTCCCACCTTTGGCATCTGTATGGGCAATCAATTGTTGACCCTGGCGGCTGGTGGCGATACCTATAAAATGAAATTTGGGCATCGCAGTCAGAATCAGCCCTGCCAGATGGTAGGAACCCAGCGCTGTTTTATTACAACCCAGAATCATGGTTTTGCCGTTGGTGAGGTGCCAGAGGGCTTTACCCCCTGGTTTGTTAACGCCAATGATGGAACTAATGAGGGGATTATCCATTCGTCCAGGCCGTTTATGTCCGTTCAATTTCATCCTGAAGCGGCTCCAGGACCGACCGATACGGAATGGGTCTTTGACTACTTCCTGGAAAAATTGGAGACATCGAAATGACACAGCCACGGAAAGTCTTGCTCCTGGGCTCAGGAGCTCTGAAGATTGGGCAGGCTGGAGAGTTTGACTACTCTGGATCGCAGGCGTTAAAAGCTTTGAAAGAGGAGGGTGTTCAGACGGTTCTGATCAATCCCAATATTGCAACGATTCAGACCTCACAACTCCTGGCGGATCGCGTCTATTTTCTGCCTGTGACCCCCTACTTTGTCGAGCAAGTGATTGAGCGCGAGCAGCCCGATGGTCTTCTGTTAGCATTTGGTGGTCAGACGGCTCTGAATTGTGGCATTGAACTGCATGAACAGGGGATTCTGGCGAAGCATCACGTCCAGATCCT
Organism: Tengunoibacter tsumagoiensis; assembly: GCF_003967535.1. Classification (GTDB taxonomy): domain Bacteria; phylum Chloroflexota; class Ktedonobacteria; order Ktedonobacterales; family Ktedonobacteraceae; genus Tengunoibacter; species Tengunoibacter tsumagoiensis. The sequence continues at coordinate 1,706,593 of NZ_BIFR01000001.1, forward strand.
TGGCACACCTATCTCGGCGATTCTGCTGACAGAAGATCGTCAGAAGTTTGCGGAGCATCTGCATGCCATAGCCATTCCAACGCCGCGTAGCCAGAGCGCAACAACGCTGTCCGATGCGCTTCAGATTGGGCTTGGTATTGGCTTTCCAGTGATGATTCGGGCTGGTTTTGCGCTTGGTGGTCAGGGTTCAGGAATTGCCCATAACGAGCAAGAGCTTCGCCAGATTGTGAATAATGCCCTTTCGTTTGCTCCCCAGGTTTTAATTGAGCAGTATCTTCATCATTATAAAGAGATTGAATACGAAGTTGTACGAGATCGTTATGATAACTGCATCACTGTCTGTAATATGGAGAATATGGACCCTTTAGGAATCCATACGGGTGAATCAATCGTGGTTGCTCCCAGCCAGACGTTGAGCAATGAAGAGTATCATCTCTTGCGCAGTGCGGCGATTGCCATTGTGCGGAGCCTGGGGATTGTTGGTGAATGTAATGTTCAATATGCGCTGAATCCTCTCTCCCAGGAATATTATGTGATTGAAGTGAATGCGCGGCTCTCGCGCAGCTCAGCACTTGCAAGTAAGGTTACCGGGTATCCATTGGCGTATGTAGCTGCCAAAATTGCCCTGGGCTATGGTCTCCCAGAGATTGCCAATAAAGTCACAGGTGTGACACAGGCATGCTTTGAGCCGAGCCTGGACTATCTGGCCGTGAAGATTCCACGCTGGGATCTGGCTAAATTTAAAGGGGTCGAAGAGACTATCGGCACTGGCATGAAGTCAGTGGGTGAAGTGATGGGGATTGGGCGCACCTTTGAAGAAGCCTATCAAAAAGCCATTCGTATGCTTGAGCAGAGTTGTGAGGGGGCTGTAGCACCAGATGACTATTTCTCCTCAGAGTCCGAGGCGTACCACTATCTCACCACCCCTACTCCTAAGCGTCCTTTTGCCATTGCCCATGCTCTGCAAAAGGGCACATCGATTGAAGAGATCTATCATCTGACTGGCATCAATCCCTGGTTTCTCTCACGTATTCAGACCATTCTATCCGTCGAGCGTGAGCTAAAAAGTGCTCAGACGCTCACGGAAGAACTTCTCTGGCAGAGCAAACAGCTAGGTGTCTCTGATAGCAGAATTGCCGCCCTGACCAATCAGAGCGAGCAGGCTATTAGAGCACAGCGAAAGGCCCTGGGCGTAGTGCCTGCCATTCTCCAGATCGACACGCTTAGCGCGGAATTCCCTTCGGAGACCAACTACCTCTATGTGACCTACAATGCGCAGCACAATGATCTGCAACCAACCAATCAGGCTGGTGTCATCGTGTTGGGATCAGGGCCCTATCATATTGGCTCATCGGTAGAGTTTGACTGGACCAGCGTCAGCACAGTTGAGGCGCTCAAGCGGTGGCAGAAGCGAGCCATTATTATTAATAGCAATCCGGAGACCGTCTCAACCGACTATGATGTTTCGGATCGGCTCTATTTTGAGGAGCTATCGTTTGAGCGGATTGCCGATATCTATGATTTTGAGCAGCCCCAGGGAGTGATCGTCTCGGTTGGTGGGCAGACGCCGAATAATCGGGCGCGGGCCTTAGAGGAGTATGGTTGTCTGCTGCTGGGAACGAAGGCTAAAGATATCGATCGGGCCGAGAACCGCAGCCTCTTCTCTGCCTTGCTTGATACATTGGGTATTCAGCAGCCAGAATGGAACTCGTTTACTTCTCAGCAAGAGCTCAGTGAATTTGCTGAGCGGGTTGGTTATCCAGTGCTGGTGAGGCCCTCGTATGTCTTATCGGGAAGCGCCATGAAAGTCTGTGATACCCGGGACGAGCTGTTGCTCTATACCCGGCAGGCCGCAGCTCTCTCACCGGAGCATCCAGTCACCGTCTCGAAGTTCTTTGAATATGCGCGTGAGGTTGAATTTGATGCCATCGCGCAGCATGGTCAGATCAAAGCCTTTGTCATCTCGGAACATATTGAGAATGCCGGCGTACATTCAGGCGATGCCACCATTGTCTTACCTCCGCAGAGCATCTCGCAGGCCATTCAGCAGCGGATCGTTCAGACCGGTCGTCAACTTGCCGAGCAGCTCAATATAACGGGGCCGGTGAATATTCAGTTCCTGGTCAAAGACGAGCAGGTCTACGTCATCGAGATGAATCTGCGTGCCTCGCGGACCTTTCCCTTTATCTCTAAGGGAACGGGAGTGAATCTGATGGAGCTATTTGTTGAGGTTCTTTATACAGAAGAACTGCTCGAACTTCACGTGCGGCAGGGGGAATTCATTGCGATCAAGGCACCTCAGTTCTCCTATGCTCGCCTGCCTCAGGCAGATCCCATGCCAGGTGTGGAGATGGGTTCAACGGGTGAAGTAGCTTGCTTTGGAGCAGATCTAGAAGAGGCCTATCTCAAAGCGCAACTGGCCACAGGCGGACATATTCCTCAGAAAGGGATCTTCCTCAGTCTGAGTGGAGAGGATAAATTGAGCACTCTGGAAGGGAGCCTCCAGCACCTGCAAGCATTGAAGCTGCCTCTCTATGCGACTGACGAGACAGCTACGTTCTTACAGAGGCATGGTCTGGAAGTCGTCCCCGTTCTGTTTGGAGAAGAGCGTGAGGGAGAGCGAACGGTGCAGCAGATCTTCCGTGAGCACCTGTGTGATCTGGCAATCGTGATTGTCAGTGGCAAGATGCAGCGCGATCTGGATCAGAATTATCAACTGCGCCGACTGGCAATTGATAGCAATGTTCCTTTAATCATGAAAGTGAAGCAGATGCGACTCTTTCTGAGCGCCCTTGCCCACAAGAGCCTTTCAACATTGCCAATTCTTGCGTGGGATGAGTACATGCCCACACAGGAAGGACGTGGAGACAGTGAAGCTCAGGATGTGCAGGCATTGTCGGTAAGCGTGTAGGCATCCTATTATGGAAGCATGGAAGCATAATCGTATATTCAGAGTGTAGTCAAAGCAAGCATACTCAGAGCCCCTGCACCAGATGGTGCGGGGGCTCTGAGTATGCCTGTGAAGAACACACTTATGCTTTGAGCATCTCGCAATAGGCATCATAGGTCTGACGGGCGATCTGAGTCTGAGTATAATTCTCAATCACTCGCTGGCGACCTTTGCGAGCCAGTTCAGCGGCGAGCTCTGGATCATCCATTAGTTTCTTAATGGCAACACTCAATTGTTGAGCATTCCCTTCAGGAAAGATCAGGCCTGCATCCCCAATCACATAGGGAATCTCGCCGCTATTGGAGCCAATAACGGGCGTCTCACACGACATACATTCGGCCAGAATGCGGCCAAATTGCTCAATCCAGTTGGGGCGACTGAGTGAGGGAAGAATATGGGCATCCAACTGCTGAATCTCGTTGACCACCTCATAGCTTGGCACATTCTCTTTAAAGGTCACGCGCTCAGTCACACCCAGGCGCTGAGCCTGTTCCTCAAGGATACTGCGCATCGGGCCATGCCCAACAAAGACCGCACGACAATTCGCTGGTAGCAGACTGAGAGCCTCAACGATCAGCGTCAGACCCTTCTCCTCTTTTAAGCGACCGATAAAGCCCACGGTAAACGGATCAGAAGGCTGTCGTAGAGGACGTGGGGTGGCGCGCTTATAGATCTCTGTATCAAAACCAAATTGAGGGATAACGCGGATAGGGCCCTGATAGCCCTTCTTTTTGAGCACATCGACGGCGTCCCGATTGCCCGCGAGAGCCATACTGGCATTGTGATAATTATAGAGCTCGAACTGGCGGAACGGAGGAGGATATTTACGGTAGAGATTCTGCCATGTAAAGAACAGAGCTTTGGCCTTAAGCTGTTTACTCAGGCGCATCGCCTGCCAGGTCGCGAGATTATAAGGCTCCTCATCGATATGAACGATCTCAGGCCGAACTTCACGCATAATCTTGCCCAATTCGGGATACGAGTGTAGATGAAAATTGCCATTACGCTTCATCGAAGTTTCAATCATCTGATAGCCTGTTGTATAGAGGCGTTCCAGCTTCTGTTGACTTCCATCATCGCTGAGCCAGTATGGGGGAGTGACAAGCGTCAGCTCAACACCTGGACATTTCGCAATCTCTTCCAATTTACGTTGTGAAGTACCAGCCACCAGGGCTTTTGAAAGCATCAAGACGCGCATCGTATAGTTTCCTTTTTGCTAGAACCTGTTCTTATGGTTTCCTTTTTGCCAGAACCTCTTCATAGACGGCCAGAGTCTCTTGAGCAGCCTTGCGCCAGCTAAACTGTCTGGCACGTGCCAGCGAACGTTCTTTCAGATCAGCAGCTAGCAGTGGATCAGTGAGCACACGTGCCATAGCTTCGGAAAGGGCCCGTGTATTCTCAGGATCAACCATTAAAGCAGCATCTCCCACCACTTCTGGTAGCGAAGTACGATTCGAACAGACCACAGGTGCGCCACAACTCATGGCCTCCAGAGGCGTCAGACCAAAGCCCTCATAGAGCGAAGGGAAGACAAAGAGGCTGGCACCACTATAGATAGCAGGCTTATCGGCATCCTCTACAAAACGATACATAATCTGGCCGCTCATACCGAGATCTGCCGCAACCGGTCGTGGATCAGGAAACAGGAGACCTTGTTGTTTGTCAGGATTGCCAGAGATCAGGAGTTGAAGCTGTGGATCGCCAATCTGAGCATGTAAGTGAGCGAAGGCGCGCACAAGCTGTGGAACATTTTTGCGCTGATCCAGGCCACCTAAATAAAAGATATAGCGTTCACCCAGGCCATAGCGAGCGCGGGCTGCGGCCAGTTGTTCTGCATCAGTGACTGGAGTATACTCGTCGCCAGCCGCCTCATAAATCACGCGAATGCGTTCAGGATTGATCGAGAGCGATTCTACCAGATCCTTTTTAGCATGTTCAGAGACAGTAATAATGCGGTCGATGCGGTGGGCGGCCTGTGCCACCAGACTCATATAGGTCTTAATCTTGCGATTGGGTCGATACGCCTCCAATCGCAGAGGGATAGCGTCATGAATTGTCGCCACCGTTGGAGTACGTGGAAGCAAGGGGGGAGCAAAATAAGGAACATGGTAGAGATCCACTTCCGCCTTGCGTGCCGCTGCGGGAGCAGTAAACTGTTCCCACACCACCTTCTCAACATTCTCATTCCGGCTCATCAGACCAGGCAACGAACTCACATAGTAGGGAAATGGCAGGGTCGTTGCCAGTGGAACTGGTCGCGAGCCCAGCAGCACATAGTCGTTCTGCTGATCAATCTGTCTGAACGCATCCAGGAGATGAAGCATATATTGGCCGCTACCATTGGTTGGAAATTGTAGAAATTGCGCGTTGATCCCAATTTTCACAGAAATGCCCCCTCGTTAGAAAAATCAGTCTGCCCCTGATAGAGCTGCTGATACGTTTTCAGCAGCCGTTCAGCGGACTTCTCCCAGGTATACTTCTGGACATGGGAATAGCCCTTCTGTTGCAGATCTGCGTGTAGTATTTCATCACCGAGGACCTGGAGCATAGATGACGCAATGGCATCAGTATCATAAGGATTGACCAGGAGAGCGGCATCCCCCACCACTTCAGGTAAAGAAGAGAGATTGGAGGTGATAACCGGTGCCCCACAGGCCATTGCCTCAAGAGGAGGAATCCCAAACCCCTCAAAGAAAGAAGGGAAGACAAAGAGATCAGCCATACTATACAGCGTTACCAGTTCAAGCTCACTCACACGGCCGAGAAAGCGCACCTTTTCTTCTAACTGGAGCTTTGCCACCAATTGGCGCGTCTCTTCATAGAGCCAGCCCTCTCCCCCGGCGATTGCCAGCATAGCAGGGCCATGTTTTTGTTTTTGAGCCTGATAGAAAGCATTGATCAGACCGACATGATTTTTGCGTGGTTCCTGGGTCCCAACAGCCAGCACGAGAGGCGACTGCAGACCAAACTTGTGTCGTGTAGCATTGAGAATCAAAGGATCAGTAATACGGCGAAACGTCCGTAGATTGACCCCATTGGGGATGACCACCAGCTTTTCCGGAGGAGTTTGAAAGTGTTTAATCAGCGTGCGCCCCACCTCATGAGAGACAGTGGTCACCACATCGGCCTGTGCTACGGCCTGTGGGACCACCTTACGTAGATAGGCAGCGAGAGACGGAACAGCATATTCAGGATGTTCTAAGAAGGCCAGATCATGGATCGTCACGACCTTGCGCACATGTTTGGGAAGAGGAGGAAGAGTAAAGTCGGGTCCATGATAGATATCTGTTGCCCCCGAGAAGAGCGTAGCAGGCAAAGGCGTGCGCCATCGATACCACAAAATATTGAGATAGCGGTCTGGAATCAACATGTTCCGGCTCCGTATATGCTCCCCCTGAGGAAAAGGACGATCCCCAGACGGGCGTCCACTGGCCAGAAGCGTATATTGATTTGTAGTATCCAGCGCCAGCGTAGCAGCAACCAGACTGCGTACATAGGCACCGATGCCTGCCCCCTGACGAATAGCTGCTGTGTAGTCAATCGCGATACGCATGAAAGTCCCTTTATGCTTCTTCTCTTCCAGGTTGATGTGCACTTCCTAACCAGCCAGTGAGCTGTTCGCCACCGAGGAGATGAAAGTGTAGATGGAAGACCGATTGAGTGGCATCGGGACCCGAATTGGTCACCAGGCGATAGCCATGTTCAAGACCGAGGTCGCGAGCAACCTGTTGAGCGGCGGTCAAGATCCACACCAGGATCTCACTATCTTCTGGCTTAAGATCAGCGAGAGAAGCCGAGAGATGCCGTTTAGGAATAAAAACGATGTGTTCTCTGGCCTGTTTGTTGATATCGCGAAAGGCCATCACCTCATCATCCTGATAGACGATAGTGCCAGGAATCTTGCCCGCTGCAATCTGGCAAAAGATACAATTGTCCATAAAAAAAATCCCTCTATAACGAGGTGAATTATCTATCAATTCACCTCGTTTGGCTAGTTATTGACGATGGAAGATGACTAATGTCTTACTTTAATCAGCCGTACGCGTCCTTTCTTCAAGGGTTGAAGGAACCAGAGTGCCCTGACTCTCTGTGGGAGATGCAGGAGACAACTGGCTTTCAGAGAAAGGAAGCGACTCCTGAGCAGGCTGCGAATGTGAGTCAGAGTGCTCTGCAGGTTTGAATTTTTTCACCATCTCTTCGCCATGGACGGTTGGGTCATTGTATTGAGGAAGATTCATTTCAGTGCGAATCGTCTTAATTGCTTGATAGACGGTTCCGGGCTTTAATTCAAGGGCATCAGCAAGCAATTTATGGACTCCTACAGGAGGGATTGGGAGATAAGGAAGATAGGTTGCCTTAATCCTGTCCAGTTCTTCGCTACTTCCTTTATATGTCTGAAGCTCCCACCAGCTAGGAATCTGTTCACGATCTCGCAGATCCTTAATAATTTTTTTGACGGCCTTTTTGGGAATGCCGACCTCTTGAGCGATCTGAGTACGGATACCATCGAACTCAGTTGGTTGAGCTAAGATTTGATACCGTTCCTCAACCTGATGGATCTGCTCTGGTGTGGGTACAAATGGAGGAGGAGGGAGTATTTTCTCGCGTTTGGGTTTGGGAGCAGGAGCTGGCCTTGGCCCCTTTGGTCTGGGTTTCCCTTTGAACCCCCCGCGAGCCCCCTCTTTCTGCCATGGTTTTGCAGGCCGTGGACCCTGTCCAGGAGTGCCCTGCATTGGTGGACGAGGCTGCTGGGGACGTTGTCCCAGATTGGGTGATAGGCGTGCATCACCAGTAATCTGGTAAGCTCCCGGACCCCGGCTGGGCCCTCGAGCCGCAGGTGGTGCAACTTGTGGTCCGCGCATACCATCGTTTTGAGAGTCTCTCCGCTGCTCCCGTGCCCGAGGTGGTGTCGAGACTTTTGGTCGAGGTGGTGGCTCTGGCTCAGCGATCTTCACATCATTTAGTTGATCTAACCAGGAATTCGTGCCACCCTGTTGGGTAGCCTTAGGCCTGGGCGCAGCAGCAGGCTTCGGTTGAACAGGGCTTGCTACTGGAGCAGGTCGAGTAGCAACCGGTGGCGTATTCTTTGCCGCTTGTTTTTCTTTTCTGGCTTTCTGCGTACAATCGGGACAAGTGACTTCTTTAGCATTTGCCGACTGAAACCACTTGCCGCAGGTAACGCAGCGCATCTTGATCTTACTCATGCGCGAACTCCCCTGTATCATCTATTCATCTGATCTATTATCAGCGTCGGAATGCGTTAATAGTATATCAGGTTGTACCACGTCTGTCACCAAATTTAGTGGAGGATGAGCAGCGAATTTGGAGAAAGGTGAGAAATGGACATGTCCATTCATCGCAGATGTGGAGGGGATTTGCAGGCTTTATTGGCTGTGGTTATAATAAAGAAAAGGCTCTTTAAATAATAATATGTCATCTTCCATTTAAAATATATAGATGTGCGATTTGACGGACTGGTTAATATATAAGAGGTAGTAAGTTTTTCCATCGAGTCATCTAGGAGAAACAATCCTACGTATTAAATTGCCTGTAACTCATTCTGCGTTATACGTTTTGAAAGGGACATATTGGTATGCTTAACGAAGATTTGACGACTCAGAGCTTCAACCGTCGCGGGTTTTTGAAGGCTTCTGTAGCTGGTATGGCCAGTGTTGCTGCGACGGTAGCCACAGCTTCTCTGGTTGGCGCTGCTCCTGCTGATCTGTTTTCCTCAACTTCTGGTAGTATTGCGCCGGTAAAACGTTATTATAATACTTCTACCGGAAAGCACTTTTTCACGCTCAATCCATCACGGTTTGGGAATCTGCTCGATGGCTATTCGCTAGAAGATTCGTCGGCCTTCTATGTATTGACTTCATCCTCTGTGCCTGAGTCCGCCTTCAATACACCTTTTACTTCTTCAAGCAAGAAGAAGAAAAAGAAGACCAAGTATACGGCTGAGCAGTTCTATTGTTTCACCAATGCACCTTATGGTGATCCATTCAATGCCCCTGATCGCTCGAAGGTAGATTACCTGTTTACGACCAATGATAGCGCGGAGGGTGCCAATTATGGTCGTTTCTCACAGAACGATCTTGGATTTGTCTTTGATATCGAGTACCATCCTCCATACACAGTGCCGTTGTTCCGCTTCTACAATGGCACGATTGGCGAGCACTTCTATACCGCTTCCTATAGCGAGTATCAGAATATCAGAGCTTATCTGCCTTCCTACACCTATGAAGGCGTAGCTGCCTATGTGTATAGTGCAAACTTCTAGGTTCCTGATAAGCTAAGTTTGCCATAACTTTGTCGAGGCCATCTTTAGCCAATCTCTTCTTTTCTGATGCCGTTCTCTGTGAGAGAATGTTCTTGGGATGGAGGATTGGCATAGAGATGGCCCCTCAGTATGCAGTGCCAGGCCCTTATACTAGAATGCGGGCCTGTCTTCTGCAAAGAAGCGATCGACATCGCGTATGTTTGATGTACGGCGGGCTGGTGGCATGGCATCCAGCACCTGACGTCCATAACCTTTGGTATGGAGGCGTGTATCTAAAATGGCCATGACTCCACGATCCTCGCGCGTTCTGAGCAGGCGTCCAATACCTTGTTTCAGGCGGAGCACGGCCTGGGGAAGGACATAGGTTCCGAACCAGTTCTCGCCTGCGGCCTTCATCTGCGCCACGCGGGCCTCATGGACGGGATCATCGGGCGGATCAAAGGGCAGTTTATCAATGACCACGAGGGAAAGAGCATCGCCAGCGATATCCACGCCCTCCCAGAAGCTTTTTAATCCAAACAGCACCGCCCCCTCTTCCTGACGGAAGCGCTTTGTCAGCTCCAGGCGGGTCATATCGCCCTGTTTGAGGAGTGGGTAGGGGAGATGGGGAGACATAAGCTCATAGGCTCGATCCATCATACGCTTGCTGGAGAAGAGCAAGAAGGCTCGTCCACGTGAGATCTTGACCAGTTTGTACATCTCGCGAGCGATATCTAGCATATAGTCATCGGCTCCCTCGCCGAATGTGGGTGGCGGAAGGTGCCGTGGCAGGTAGAGCAACGAGTTCTGTTCATAGTCAAAGGCCAGTGGAAGGATATGTTCCAGCACGTCTGGTCGCTCTTGTGGGTCCAGTCCGATCCGTTTGCGGAAATAGGCAAAGTTTGGACCTTTCTCATGCGGCTTGACGGGATTGGGTCCAATGGTTGCCAGGGTTGCAGAGGTGCTGATGACGTTGCACTTATCAAACAGTTTCTCTTTGAGCCAGGAGGTCACATCCAGGGGGGCTGCCGATGCCTGCAAGACAAAACCTTTGGACGCTGAACCTTCGATTCGTTCTATATAGTAGACAAATTTATCTGGCGCTGATACAGAGAAGATGGTACGGATATTCTCAGCCAGATTCTGTGTCCGTTTGAGCAGCTTATCGTAGAGTGGAGCCTCTTTCTCGTCCAGGGTTTTGGGGCGTTGCTTGCGCAGCGAATCCGCCAGATCGGAGATCACGGTCGCCAGGCGCAACCCCTCTTCCATGGGAGCCTCTAGATTGGCGCGACCTTTGAAGCCAAAGTTTGTGATCTGCTCTAAGCGCGACCACATAAGCATAGCTGTACGCATGGTCTCGTCTTGCAGATGGAGAAGAGTGTGATCCTTCAGCATACGTTGCGCCAGGAGCGTCTGAATCTGTGCAGGTGCCACACTGATCGTAAACGATCGCGTAGCCTCTTCCTCCAGATGATGGGCCTCATCGAGGACGATAAGATCTCGTTCGGGAAGCAAGAAACCGCCCAGGGCCGCATCCAGCAAGAGCAGCGTATGATTGACTACAATGACCTGTGCTCGCTCGGCTCGCTCTCGCATCTTATGGACATAGCAATCTTCAAAATAAGCGCATTTATTCCAGGCGCACTGATCGCTATCAGTAGCAACGCGGCTGCGAATATCATTGGGAAGCTGAAAGCCCAGCGTCTCAAAATCACCATTAAATTTGGAGTCTGGATCGAGCGTCATTTCAAGCAAGCGATTGAAATCGCGATTCTTCGTAAAAAACTGCATCCCTGTCCGTTCGGACTCTACGCGATCCAGACAGACGTAGTTATTGACTCCCTTGACCAGAGCGGCCTCGAATGGTTTGATATAGCGCTGGACGAAAGGAATATCCTTATAGAAGAGCTGTTCTTGCAGCGCCTTATTGGCGGTACTGACAATCGCAACCTCGCCTGAGCGCACGATAGGTACCAGATAGGCCAGCGATTTGCCTGTGCCTGTACCGGCTTCGATAATCGCTGGCGTGCTTTCGGTAATGGCTCGTGAGATAAGCGAGGCCATCTCCACCTGAGCGGGCCGCTCTTCATAGCCAGGCAGGCTTTCCGACAGAACACCACCCTGGCGTAGATCGGAGACGACCTTAGACAGAAGTCGCGACTCCCCAAACCCATCGCGCATAGATTCTGGAAAGAGCCTATCGTCATCATCATCTTCTAAGAGCGTTCTTCGTTTGCGTGGCTCCTTCACCTTCTCTACCGGCTCATCGGGAATAGGTGTTTGCTCCACATAGTTAGCTTCAGACTCATGGACAAGAGTGCTCAGACGTGGAGTATTGGGAAGGGCTTTCAGGGAAGGAATTGTAGCTTTTTCTCCTCTGTCCGGTATGACCAGGCGAGGTGGAGCAGTATTGAGGGGCTCGGGCTCTGCTGGAGCCTCTGGAGTTTCTGGAGCCTCTGATACTTTCGGGAGCACGCGTTTAGCTGGACGGGCTGCTGGCTGAGGAGTTTTGAACGCAAAGCCCATCAGAGCGCTCAGGTAGTGATCAGAGAAAGCTTGAATATGTGGAAAGCGCTGTTCAGGTTCGAGCGCTAGAGCCTGGAGCAAGACTTTTTCTACAGCAGGGGAGACAGCAGGATTCAAACTTGTTGGTGGCGTAATCTTTTGGCCCAGTTGAGCCTGCAACAGACCAGCACGTTCACTGGCCGAATAAGGGCGTCGTCCGCAGAGCCATTCATAGACCATCACAGCCAGCGCATATTGATCGCTAGCGGCACTGACCTCACCCTCCAATTGTTCAGGAGCCATATAAGGAAGAGCCAGATCAACCTCATCAAGGACAGGAGAAAAGCCTGGAGGCGTCAGCGCAAACTCAGCAAGCAATGTTGTGTTGCGCTCTCCAACGAGCAGATTGCCAGGATGAAGATTCCCATGAAAAATATTGCGTGCATGAGCATAATGGAGAGCCCCGGCAATAGGAGAGAGAATCTGTTTCACCTGATCAGGGGCAAGCTGTTCGCCAGCGGGAAACTGCTCACCCAGACTCCTCCAATCCACGTAGTCCATCACCAGATACGCAAAATCGCTAATAAAATTGGCATCAAGAATATTGACAATCATGCGATCCTTCAACTTCTTGAGCTGATGAGCGCGAGCCAAAAAAGCCTCTTTGCTCTCATTTGTTGGGAGTGGAAGAGAAAGTTTTTTTAGAATAATCTTTTTTTTGCGCTGAGTCCCAATAAAAAATGTGCTGGTAGAACTCGCCCGCAGCAGATCCGTCACCAGATACTGTCCAATCTGCTGCTGCCCTACATCTGGCATGTGCCTCTCCCTTAAACCTAAAAAGTGGTGATTACGAGCCTCAAGAAATAAAAGATGCACGTTCTCTATTTGAACAGGTGTTTTCTTTGTATGAGCAGTATAACACAGCGGGATGTCAGGGACAAACCCGGTTGTCCCTCTGCTCGTAACTTTTCCTCTTTTTGGCGCTGCTTTTCGATGCAAGAACCTTTTCAGCCGCCAGAGGACCGACCAGGAACGGGAAGCGCGATGAGACCCTGCAAACGTTCTTGACAGTAAGCTTGCTTGTATGGGATAGTTATAGCTGAGTTTTGTCTTTATTTCTGATTGTGCAGGTGATATGGCTAAAATCAAGTGATCTGGCAAGCAAAATAAATAGAACCAATTGCCCCCACTCAAAGTCGGGATAGGTATCCTATTTTCAGTGAGAGAAGTCATCATCAAGTGAGGATAGACGATTATGGAACGCACCAGAGTACTGATCAGAAACTCTTTTATACTCTTTTTTTTGATACTAACTATAGCTTCCATCATATTCAATGTAGTGTTATATACAACACTCATCTTGTCATTAATAGATCTTCCTCTTTTAATTATAGGAGATGTTTTGAAAGAAAGAACTCAAAAAAGTAGTGAAAAAATTTGGTATCAGCGTTATCCGATAACAGTATATATGACTTATTTCATGATTATACCTTTAATAATTTCTTTGAGTTCGGTAAGTAGCTCTTCTTCAGATACGCATTATTTGTATCTAAAAATAATATTGTATATTCTTTGCATTTTTTCTATTTTTAAATCCTTTATATTCATCACAGCAAGTACCATTGATTTGTTTTTTTTAAAGAAACAGAAAGATGAGATGGACTCACATTCCATAAGGTAAGTGATAGACAAACCAGCGTTGGCCTCAGCACCAGGAGCCTGTACGATCTTTCATCGGGAGCACTGCATAAAAGATTGCCAGTTCCTTCTTATACGAATCCATTTAACGAGACCTTTGAGGAGTTTGATACTGATGCTTTTTAGGAGAATGAAAGAAGATACAAAGTCCTTTTGACAAAGATAGCTAGCAAGTGAAATTGAGAAATCATCTCAAAGAAGGAGTAAGAGCCACTTTTCCGGATTGGAAGTATGAACCCGGTGATGATACCGGTTTTAGGATCGACATATGGAATATCGACGGTCTTGTTCCGGACCTTGAAATCCTTCATATTGAGCAAGAGCCTGGCTTTACGAAAGTGATGGTCCGTCTCCTACGAAAAGATGTCCAATGCCGGTCGGATATCAGTATTATTGTTGGTCACATGATGAGCCTCATTCAGGAATCATTCTTACTGCTTATCGATATGTCTAGCAAGACTACATTTCAATATTGGTTTTTGACAGGTGGAGGGACTCATGGGCATGAAGGCGTTTTCATTTTCGATGAAGTTGACATGCCTCATTTCGACTAAGAGATAATCAGATGATATCGAACGGGTAGCTCTCCACTAAAATAGTGTTGGCGAAATCAAAAACCGAGCTCGATAGGAAAGAAAGCTTCCTTGAAGATGGCTCATCAACCGGTCACTGTATGGACGACGCGATGTAATCGAACTGCGGTGACTATGAACTGGTGCTTTACGGCTGAAGAGGTATCTGCATGTAAGAATACATTTCACCAAGTGAATTTTTATTCAGAGGAACAGCACAAAAATGCTGTTCCTCTGAATAAAATAGGCTGTGTTGTTGAATATATAATAGAATTTTGAGAAAAAGAGCGAAATACTTAGCAGAAAAGGATCTAACGAAGTGATGAAAAAAGCAGAATGGAAAAAGATTGAAAGATATGTTTACCCCATTTTTAATATCTTTACTTTAATTAGCGTTTTCATGAGTTTAAAGCATTTTCAGTATTATCCTGTCTTTGCATTTCCTTTTTTGGGATTACTTATTACAACTATTATCTTCGCACTATTTTCTAGGGATATCATTTTTAATGAAAAAATGGATCACCATATTCTTTTATTTCTTTGTTTGCTCCACAGTATAGTGGATATAGTAGGACTGATTTTTTACTTTTGGCATTAATTACCGCTATTCTATAGTAATTTCCTATAATGGTACCGGACAAACGATATCATTATATCGTGGCGATCATTAGACCAGTCAATCATAGTCCTGCAGGCGGCTATACCTATGATGACAGTAAGCATCCACATGCCGTCACTGCTGCGGCCAATGGCTACACGGCCTCCTATGACCTGGCTGGCAATATGATCTGTCGCGCACCGACCAGTGCCACTACCTGTACTGGCACGCAGACTGGTCAGCAACTGGGTTATGATCCTGAAGGACGCCTTTCAACCTGGCAGGACAAACCCAATTCGCCCAGTTCGACGGCCAAATATCTCTATGATGGTGAGGGGAACCGCGTAGTCGCTCAGACCACCTCAGGTAGCAACACGACCACGACCACGTATATCGGCAACAGTGCGGAGGTGCAACAAACCACGGGCCCGTCGATGCAGACGCGACCTGTTCTGGCCTGAGTGGACGACGATTTGGCGCGAACGTTTTGTCGATGGTATCAAAACGATAGTAAAGAGCTTTGCAGAACATATCACAATATGATGAGTAAAAAAGATGAGTATCAGACATGTGTGAATGCAATTGGTTTGGACCAGTGTAGATAGCAAAGTTAAGCTCCTTTCTTAAGGAGTAAAGTGAACGGTACCACTTGTTCAAGGTACATCGTGAGCAAGTGGTTGCTACAGAAGGTGTGAACACGATGAAAAGACAAGAGACTCAAGTCAGATATGTAAGAGGGATAACCTCAAGTTACCCGTTATCCTGGTTTGAATATCAAAGAACGCTGCCCTTATCGATACCATTAATTGTTTCTCTTTATATTTATGGCTACGATAACTTTATTTCTTTCTGTGTATGGGCACTAAGCTTTGTTCTTTTATTTCTCTTTATCACCCTTGTTATAAGAGTGAGAGCAGACAAGCATGTAGAAACCTGGTATAAAAAACCAGGTTTATTCGATCTTTTTCGGGGCATATTTTCTGTGCCTCTTTCTTTTATAGCTGGATTCGAGCTTTTTAATCTTTCAACCGATATATACTCTGATATACCATTTTTTAATATTACAATATTGTTAACAATAATGATAATAATATTATCTTTTAATTATGTGCTATCTCTATTCATTAAGCTGTTAGTTGCCAAATAGGGGATAGTTGGAAACGAACAATTATTTTGTTACCAACTGCGCCACTTCGAGAGCATTGTGATACAAACATGATGCATTTTCATATTTCATCATAATTATCCAAGGAGGTTATTCATGGAGCCTGGAGCCTATTATCTGGCGGAGCACCATCAAGATGGTCAACCGCTCGCCTGCTCCAACATACGCCCGCAGTGGCTACACGGCTGGCAAGCGATCAGGCATGTGTTGTCCGGCCTGATACTTTGTGTGACGTTTTTCGTTCTTGCTACGGTTATTCCTTTTTCCGCCCTGCAAGGTCAGAGCGAAGCTTCACAAGCGAGGCTCTTGCAGACTCATGGTCAGGGTAGTGTGGCCAGGAGCTTCTTGCAGACGGAGCGTAGTGCCAGCTTGATAGATACTCAGTTTTTTGGATCTTATGAGCGCAATAGCTACCAGAAAGGATATTTGAGGATTGAGAGAGGCGTTACGAGACCGTATAGTGATGATCGTACTGGAGTAGAGTACGACCATGAGAGCTCTTCTGTCCCAGGCGTCAGCCAGTTCATTTTACCTGACAGCGTCGAGGGCAAGCCTCAGAGCATGCGTCTTGATGCCTACCTCAAGGGAAAGCTTGAGACCCAGACGGACCCAATCGGACAATGTTCTGTCAATGATCATGGATTGTGTCCTCTCTCACCTCCAGGTGGCGGCAATAGCAGTAGTAGTGGAGATGGACGTGAAAGTGATACTGATCATGAATGCGGACCTGGTACAATTTCGAGTGGAAATCAATGTATAGCTGTAATTTATCATACGCAGGACAATCTTAATGCGAGCCAGACAAAGCTGAACCCGGCAATATACGTAGCAACATACATAGCAGTGACTTTACTGGTTTTAGTAGGGGTGATATTGCTTTCAAAAAGTATTTACGCACTTATAAAAGCATACAAAGATTTTTATGCTTCAGTAGGAAAAGAGGAGAACTCCCCTGAGCCTGAACAGAAAACGGAGCTTCCGGTAACAGCCTATCAGCTGGCAGAGCTCCATCAAGTTGGTCAACCGCTCGCATGCTATGACATGCGCCCACAGTGGATACGTATCTGGCAAGCGTATAGGGATATGTTGCTCAGAGTGGTAATTTGTGTCCTCCTTTTCGCGCTTGCTGCGATTCTTATTTTTCTCTCCGAAGTATTTCAAGGTCAGATTCAAGATCCACAACTCAGGCTCTCAGTCGGGCTTGTTGGTATTATTCCATGTTTTTTCAGTGGTGTTGAATGGTTGATTATGAAACATATGGTCGCTCGGGAAATCCCAGCATCCCTTCTTGTTTGCACAAAAGGTCTTATTGTGATTTACCCGAAAGTCGTAGATGTGCTTCATTGGGATGAGGTAAAAGGACCTCTCATAGTAGAAGAGAGAAAGAAAAAGAGGA
The DNA here is from genome assembly GCF_003967535.1 of Tengunoibacter tsumagoiensis. Taxonomy (GTDB): domain Bacteria; phylum Chloroflexota; class Ktedonobacteria; order Ktedonobacterales; family Ktedonobacteraceae; genus Tengunoibacter; species Tengunoibacter tsumagoiensis. The sequence continues at coordinate 1,723,736 of NZ_BIFR01000001.1, forward strand.
AGAGTTATAAACTTCGTCGTATCAAAGGTGAGCCACTCGTCTTTAATGATGCATATGAGGATAGCGAATCCCTGATTGAACTCGTCAGGCAGCAGATCCAGAGAGGATAGCCGTACCAGGATTGCCTCTCTACTTGACAGTTCTTCCCGGCTGGAGTATATTAGTGTAAAGAATACACTAATAGGAACCCTGTCATTGGGGCAGGGTTTAGAGAGAAGGGCAGAGCAAGCGAATGGAAGAGTCAAGCAATGGGAAAGAGGCAATGAACGAGCAGAAAGAGGAAGAGCAGTCCGAAGAGGGCCCGCATAATTATGATGCGGCGAAGTATGAGCGGCCATCGGTAACAGTCGATGTCTTAATGATGAGCCTCAGGCAGCGCGACCTTCAGATGTTGTTGATCAAGCGTCGTTCCTGGCCTTACGAAGGAATGTGGGCTATCCCTGGTGGCTTTATCAACATGGACGAATCGTTAGAGACCGCAGCGAAACGGGAATTGCAGGAAGAGACGGGTGTTGAAGACGTCTATCTGGAGCAACTTTATACTTTCGGCAATCCTGGTCGTGATCCTCGTACACGTGTCATCACCGTTGTCTATTTTGCGTTATTAGACTCAGAATTATTACAGGTCTCCGCTGCCAGCGACGCCACAGATGTGGGCTGGTTCTCCGTCTATGATCTCCCTCCGCTTGCCTTTGATCACCAGATGATCGTTGAATACGCATTGAACCGTCTGCGTGGCAAGCTAGAATACACAACAATTGCCTTTAACCTTCTGCCCGAACAATTCACCCTACGGGAGCTCCAGTGGGTGTATGAGATTATCCTGCATAAGAAGCTGGACAAGCGTAATTTCCGTAAAAAGATTCTTTCGACCAACATTCTAGAGGACACGGGAGCCAAAAAGATGGAAGGGACCCATCGGCCTGCGCGGCTCTATCGCTTTAATCCCGAGGCCGAAAGCAAGCTCTAAACTCTCCTAGAACATCGTATAGCCAATTTGTAATCTATCCAGGTAATGCCACATTTTTTCTGAAGTAGCCTGTATTCTTCGTGAAGAGATCGAGAAATTGCATCACATAAGGAGTGGAGACTGATGGAACAATTGGAGCAGAATACCCGATCAGTTGAGCAGTTTTTGCAGCGTTCAGCGCCCTTTCTCACTGCCGTTGCTAGCTGGGAGCAGCAGTTGAGTGATCTGAGCTGGCAGAGTCTGCAAACCGAGGCCGAGCAGGGGAAAGTGGCCGTCTTTAGCATTGATATGGTCAATGGTTTCTGTCATGAGGGACCACTTTCAAGTTCGCGGGTCAAAGGAATTATTCCAGAAGTTGTCAACGTCTTTGAGCAGGCCTATCGTATTGGCGTCCGACAGTTTGTCATGGCGCAGGATAGCCACACACCAGAGTCCATTGAATTTGCCGATTTCCCGCCTCATTGTCAGGTCAATACCAGCGAGGCCGAGAACATTCCAGAGTTAGCGAACCTGCCCTTTGCCCATTTATATACAACCATTGCCAAGAACTCATTAAATGCCTTCCATGGTACTGAGCTAGCGGCCTGGTTAGATGAGCATAAGGATCTGAGTACCGTCATAGTAGTTGGCGATTGCACCGACCTCTGCGTCTATCAGACCGCGATGCACTTAAAGCTGCATGCCAATGCTTATAATCTGCCTTTGCGTGTCATCGTACCAGCCAATGCCGTCCAGACCTATGACACGCCGGTCGAGGTTGCGCAAGAGATCGGTGCCCTGGCCCACGATGGGGATGTCCTGAACCTGATCTTTTTATATCATATGTACCTGAATGGGATCGAAGTCGTGCGCAAGGTGAACGGGTAACGACGGCCATCATGAATGATGGGCCCTACGATATTGAGCGATAAATCGCTTATAAAGGTGCAATTTATTGCACGAGAAGGTAGGGCCCATCATTTATGATGGCCGCGTACCACGCCAATCATCGCAAATGATGGGTTTATACGATAAATCGACGATGGAATGTAATACATTGTATGAGGGTGGAAAAGGGGTGGAGTGGGTCACGACGGCCATCATGAATGATGGGCCCTGCGATATTGAGCAATAAATTGCTTATAAAGGTGCAATTTATTGCACAAAAAGGTAAGGCCCATCATTTATGATGGCCGCGTACCACGTCAATCATCGCAAATGATGGGCTTATACGATAAATCGCTAATGAGATGCAATTCATCGCACAAAAATTTAGGTCCCATCATTCATGATGAACGCGTACCACGTTAATCATCGAAAATGATGGGTTTATACGATAAATCGTAAATGAGATGCAATTCATCGCACAAAAAGGTAGGGCTCATCATTCATGATGGCTGCAGACTACCCCTTAGCCATTCAGGCGAGCAGTGCAATACGTAATCTGTGCAGGGGACCAGCCGACGCAATCAATACGCGTGCCCAGAGGGGCATTCAGCAGATTACTCTCAGTGGCTAAGGGCAGGCTTGTCTGAGGGTCCCAGAGAACAGGGAGCCCTTGAGCCTGATGGAGCCGTTCTGGTGAGATCTGTACTGGATAGAGGCGGCGAATGCACGAATCAAAAAGGTGTTTTGGAAAATGGAGAACCTCGCGCCGCCAGATCACATAAGATGGTTCAGACGTATATTCGTCGCTCAGATCCTCATTTGAGACATTAGCATGAAGCATAGCTGCCAGAAGATAGGCCTCCTGAGGACTGAGAGTAACGCGTTCAAGATAGCGCTGGCGTGGATTGAGCGTTGCAATGACCTGAGCGCTATAATGCATCAAACGTCTCAGCCATTGGGCGGGTTTAACGAGATAGACGCCCCATTCCTCAGAGACAATCGTCTCTCCACGTTGCTCATTGCTACTCTGCCAGACCTGAAAAATAGTCTTACTTACTTTAAAATCGCACTGGCATTCCTCCCATGACGGATAGCCACGATGACGAATCTCCTGGCGAATAGTAGTGACCAGCGCGGTCAATAAGGCCATTCCTGTACCTAATGCCAGACCAGTCAAGAGCAAGGTGCTGCGGGTTGGTGTCGTCTCTTTCAAGGTTGTGCTACCTCCAGTAGATCAAGGAGTCCAGTCAGTGAATGAACAAGCAAACAGTCGACCTGTTGTGCATGAAGAGTGCCTGAGCGATCGAGCAGGATAGGAGTAATCCCGACGGAGCGAGCGCCCAGAACATCATAAATATAAGAGTCTCCGATATGGATCGTATAATCTGCAATGGCATTGGCGCGTTGGAGAGCCATCTCGTAGAGCTGAGGTGATGGCTTGGCATGTCGGGAAGCTGCTGAGATGAGCAGGCAATCAAAAAAGCGGTTCAATTTATGATGGTGCAGGATAGAGCTTAGCGCGATCCCCCAGTCAGAGATAACCCCTAATTGATAGCCATGGGCTTGCAATGCCTCCAGGGTGGGCAGGACATCGGGATAAAGCTCCCAGCTTGTATGTTTGGTAAACTCCTGATTGACTGCAGATGCCAGTTGATAGAGGCGGGCCTCATCCTGTTCTTCCACAAAGGGGCGCAGGAGCATCGTATAATAGCTAGTCCAGAAATCGTTAATCGCACGCTCGTCGGCCCAGATATGTTTGGCCATCTTATTCTGGCGGAAATAGAAGTCTTCAGCGGCCTCGGCCCCTGCTTTTACTTGATCGAGATGAAGATGGAGATCAAGCTGTCGGCAGACCTGCTGACAGATTTCGGGAATAGAAGGAAAAGGGCGTAAGAGGGTAAAGCCTGCATCCAGAAAAATTGTGCGGATAGATTGTGGTTGTTCAAATTTCATGAAACCGCGCTACCTGTCTAGAACACATCCTGTACAGAACGTGCCCGCTAGCACATCAATGAGCACCCACCCCCCTCTCTGCTATTATCACTGCCTCATGTTTATGGGTGTCAACTTGAAGTCTAGCATGTTGCCATGGTAGTGTCAATGTAATATCTTCCCACGAGTGTGGTTCACATTGTCGCAACTTCAATACGCAGATCTACCAAAGTATCCCTTCCCATGACCTATGTTCCCATTGGGCCATGGAGGGGCTCACTGAGCGGAGTGGGAGCAGAGGAAAGAGACAAGCGGCTTTCCCTACTTTGAATTATATTAAATGTAAAATTTGTATATGTGACAAAATATGATGAGACAACCTCTCTCATAGATAAATGGCACCGATGGTTTCTACCATCGGTGCCGGTGTTTGTTGCGGAATGAGAGTGATCAGTCAGCCTGACCTGCTGCGATCGGCAGGGGCTCGGCGACCGGAGGAGTTGGTGGGACAGCCACGTTCTTCTTCCGACCACCAGCGACCAGTGTATATAGTGTCGGGACCAGGATCAACGTCAATGCCGTTGAAGTAGTCAGACCGCCGATGACAACAATAGCCAGAGGGCCAGCGATAAAGCCGCTCGACTTATCAAAGCCGAGAGCCATTGGAGCCAGCGCGAGAATCGTCGCCAGAGCCGTCATTAGAATCGGACGCAGACGTCGGCGACCACCTTCAAGCACTGCCTGAGAGGCATCCAGACCCTTATCACGATACTGATGGACCAGATCGATCAGCACAATCGCGTTGGTTACGACAATACCAACCAGCATTAGGAGGCCGATCAGAGCTGGAGCTCCGATGGCGGTATGTGTGATCGCCATCAGAATCAACGAGCCAGTGGCGGCAAACGGAATCGAGATCAACAGGATTAATGGTTGGACCAGACTACGGAAGGTTGCAACCATAATCAGGTAGACCAGAAGAATCGCAAACAGGATAGCCAGTCCCAGATTCCGGAAGGTTTCAGCCTGGCTGGAAGAGATACCTCCCAGGTCATAGGAAGCACCAGCGGGCAGATGTAATTTTTGCAGACGCTGTGTCACATCCGCTGTAATGGCACCAGTATTCGAGCTAGTTGTATCGGCTGTGATCGTAGCTGTACGAGCACCGGCGATATGCGTAATCTGAGTTGGTCCCAGCGTTTGTGTGACATCAGCAACCGTGGACAGCGGAATCGTCCCGGCCACCGTAGTCAACGGAATAGCCTTCATGGCCTCGACCGTATTGGCAGGAGCTCCCAGATAGACGTCAACCTGCTGCTGATTGCCATTGAGCGTAATAGTCGTACTGGTGCTACCACTGTAGATCTGGCGCAGCGACTGACCAACCTGGGCCGCAGTCAGACCAAATTTTGCTGCTTTGGCGGGGTCCACATGGACATCGATCAACGGAGCAGCATTGGAGAGATTGCTCGCAACATTCGTCGTATCTGGTACTTTTGCAACCTCATCCAGAACCTGCTGTGAAGCTGCCGCCAGAGTGGCATCATCGCCTGCATGCACATTGATGCTTAGATTAGAACTGCTAAAGCCACCGCTGCTGGCAGCGACCACCAGCTTGCCAGCATCAGTCAGATCCTTCAGACGATTGGTCACCGTATCCTGAACGCTCTTTGTATTGACATTATCGTCTGTTGTGACCGTATAGCTGGCCTTGTTGGTTGTGCTTCCCGTCGAAAGGAACGAGCCGCTTGAACCAACATTGACCTGATAGAACTTAATACCAGAGACATCATGTAGAACAGCCTCAACCTTAGCGGCGGCGGCATTTGTCGTATCAATGCTACTATTATCGGGCAACGTCTGCGTAATGGTAAAGGAACTGGAGCTAGAGGAATCGAACAGATTGGTGCCCAGTAGTCCGGCCAGACTCATCGAAGCCACAAAGAAGATCACCGCCACGACCAGCGTAATTGCGCGATGTTTAAGTACCCAGCCAAGAATGCTGACATAGATGCGCTCCAGCACACTGGGCTTCTCGTGTTCCTCATGATTATGGGCCTGGACGTTTTTAGGAGCCTTTAAGAACCAGTAAGCCAGAACTGGAATAATCGTGAGAGCCACAAAGAGAGAGGCCAGGAGCGCGATAGTGACCGTCACCGAGAAGGGTTTAAACAGCTCACCCACAATTCCCGAGGTAAAGGCAATCGGCAGGAAGACTGCTACCGTTGTCAGTGTCGAGGCTGTAATCGCTCCGGCTACCTCGCGTACACCCTCATAGACAGCTTTCTTCTTATCATCACCAAGATTCAGGTGGCGATAGATATTCTCCAGTACCACAATCGAATCGTCGATGACGCGTCCAACGGCAATCGTCAGACCACCCAGAGTGAAGAGGTTAAGAGAGTAATTGCCGATCCAGAGACCAATCAACGCAATCATAATCGAGAGCGGAATCGAGATAGCTGTTACCAATGTCGAGCGGATCGAGAAGAGGAAGAGCAGGATAATCAGGATCGCAAAGCCAGCACCGATTAGACCTTCATTAACCAGACCATCAACCGATTGTTGAACCTGAGGAGCCTGATCAGAGATCACCGTAAACTTTGCACCATGGCCCAGCTTCTGCTCAATATCCGAAAGTTTATCGTGCAGATCCTTTGAGATAGCAACAGTATTGCCGTCAGTAGTCTTTGTAATAGAGATACCAAGGCTCTCTTTTCCATTTGTACGCGTAATGGTTGAAGAGGGAGCCAGATCCTCTTTCACAGTAGCAACATCACCCAGCTTAATAAACGTTGGGGCTACTGCCGTAGGAGGAGCAGTCGTTGTACCAGTGCCAGCGCCGGCTCCAGGGAAACCGGCTCCCGCTCCCGCGCCCGCGCCGGGGAGACCCGCGCCAGCCCCAGCACTCGCTGAAGAACTGCTGCCAACAATAAGATTAGCCAGATCGTCGATAGTTTTGAACGTATTGCCAACACGAATCGAGAGCGTCTGGCCATTGGCGGTCAGCTCACCCGCAGGCAATGTAATATTATTCGCCTGAAGTGCCCCGGTTACCTGGCTGGCACTGACACCAGTTGCTTTTAGTTTGGCAGGATCGAGCGTGATATTCACAATCTGATCGCGAACACCATTCACTTTTACCGTCGCAACACCATTGATACCTTCCAGCTCAGGGACAGCCAGCTTTTTAAGATCGAGAGCCAGCTGTTGCTGATTCTCATCGGCATTGACCGCCATAGAGATAATGGGCAGATCAGAGAGATTGAACGCCTGAACCTTCGGCGTTACATTGGTTGGCAGCGTGCTCTGGATATTGCTCAAGCGGCCAGAGAGATCCTGCTGCGCTTTGCTGAGATCAGTGCCATAGTTGAATTCAACAATAATAACAGACGTACTTTCATTAGAATAAGAGGTCGTCTGTTGAATTCCCTGTAGCCCTTGAATGCTCTGTTCAACGGGATTTGTTACGGCCTGTTCAACAATCGAAGGTGAGGCACCTTGATAGACGCTGACAACCGTAACTGCTGGAAATTGTAAGGATGGATACAATTCCTGTTTCAGTGAAGGAATAATGTATGCACCAATCAGCAGAATTGCAATCGCTGCAAGAGCGACGAGGCTGCGATTGGCCATACTCAATCGTGATAAAAACGACATGTGCTACTCCTGAGATAAAAAAATCCAGATATATCTTGTCACAGCAGTTCAGAAGATTGAGTGCAAGATGTGGAATAGGGCTCTGGCTTTTGACCTCTTTATCGCCGCCAGGCCATTTTTTGTGTGCTGGAGATCATCATTGTCAACAGCGCGGGCAGGTCTTCCCTGCGCCAGGGGTGCAGCCTGCTTTCCCAATCGATTTTGTACATAATATAGTTGTGTCTACGTTAATAGATATCACAAACGTGTGAGTTTGTGCCATCACTAGTAGTTTAGGTTATCAAGTGATAAATATGCTCAGGGAAATCCCTGATTTTGGAGGAGCTTGCCAGATAAAAAAAGCTTGCTCTCCTTCACCAAGGGGAGCAAGCCTCTTCTGTCTGGTGGATAGTGAAGCCAACCGTCTAGATTAGACAAACATATTCTGGAGTTTATCGGCCTGATCGACGGCCACGAGGTTATTGATAAACTCGTCGATATCGCCATTCATCACCCCTGGGAGATTGTGGCGTGTCAGACCGATGCGATGATCGGTAACGCGATCCTGGGGGAAGTTGTATGTACGGATCTTCTCGCTACGATCACCGGTCTGAACCTGAGAGCGGCGATTCTTGCTCAACTCTTCCTGACGTTTGGCCTCTTCCAGATCCCATAACCGAGCTTTTAACACGCCCAGAGCTTTGGTCTTATTCTTCAGCTGCGACTTCTCATCCTGACAGGTAACCACCAGACCAGTGGGGAGATGCGTAATACGTACAGCGGAGTCCGTCGTATTCACGCTCTGTCCACCATGCCCGGTCGAACGATAGACATCGACGCGAATATCATTCTCTTTGATCTCAATATTGATGTCATTATCGGCTTCTGGTAGGACGATCACCTTGGCTGTAGAGGTATGGATGCGGCCATTCGCCTCTGTCAGAGGGACGCGTTGAACACGATGGGTGCCACCCTCGTATTTCATACGGCTGTAGGCCCCCTTGCCCTTAATCACAAACGTGATATCTTTAATGCCACCCTGTTCAGTATCGTTGGCATCGAGAATCTCGATCTTCCAGCGGCGCGTATCGGCATAGCGAGCATACATGCGGTAGAGTTCACCAGCAAAGAGAGCTGCTTCATCGCCACCAGCTCCGCCCTGGATCGTCACAATAGCATTCTTCTCGTCCATAATATCTTTGGGGAGCAGAGCTACTTTCACCTCTTCCAGAAGCTGCTCTTTGTGTTGTTTTAGCTGCTCCATCTCTTCAAAGGCCATCTCGCGCATCTCGCCATCTTCGCTATCGTACATCTCTTGAGCATCGGCGATCTGAGCATCAGTTGTTTGTAGCTCATTGTACTTATGGACCACCTCTTCGAGCTCTGAATGTTCGCGTCCATAGCGCTGGAGCTGCTGAATATCTTCAAGTACCTCTGGCTGAGCCATCAGAGTATTTAGTTCCTCATAGCGGCGGGCCAGACTGGCCAGTTTACCCATGAAATCCATGATTTGCCTCCCGGTATCTCACCATTCGCCTGGCTGCCACTGGATCAGGAAGCAGCATAATGCAAGGTTAGAACGAATGGGGTTGTCTGTCGTATTGTAAAGTCCATTGTGTATCAGGTTCATTCTGTTCTCTTCTCTCACCTTGATGCCTTGAGCCGATCTGTTTCATCTGCCTGTGCCCTGGCCTATGTAGTGGATCAGTGCCCTGAACCAATAGAGATCGTAAGCGCAGAGAAGAGCAAGAGGCGAAGCCTTCCTTTATATAAAAAAACTCTTATATAAAAAACTCTATAAAAAACAGAGCCAGCACCAGAGTGGTTGTGAAGAAGGGGCATAGTGAGGCCTCGCTACCCGGCGGTTAAAAGGTAGCTCTCTGTCATTGCGGTCAGGCGGGGACTCAACAAGTCGCGTTCGCTTCCCGATAAAATATGCGCATTGAAGATACTAAACATAGATTGCCTCATGCTAGCTAGTATAGCACTTTTTTGCGTCCGATGAAAGCAATCAGCAATGGTGTTTTCACAGCAGGCAGCACTCATCGCCCATCATGAAGAGAGATGAAGATAGCAAGAACTCTTCACAAAATGCAAGCAGAAAAAAGTTCTTTTTCCTGTTGTAAAAGGTGTGAATGAGCGTAACCAGTTCCCTTTGTGATGCGTACTAGAGAAAACACCAGAAATTTTGACAACCTGGGATTTGGGGGAATAAACCAGCTATCATCGACGTTATAGATGATGAATTAGCAATCAAGTGGATAGAGTGCTAGACAACAGAGAATATCTGTGCTAGAATATTAGCAGTCACCTGAATCTTTTGCTAAAAGACATGTGAGAAATCATCCCTGACTTCTCTGCATGACAGTGAGGAGCATATAAAAAAATATGAAATGTGAACGTTGTCAAAAAAATCCCGCTCGCGTTCGTGTCGATCAGATGGTAGATGGCAGACGTGAGTCGCATTTACTCTGTCAGTCCTGTGTTGATGAGCTGATGAGTACGATGGGACAATTGGGTGGCTTTGATGGTCAGGGTCTCTCGGGTGCTCCCTTTGGTTTCTCTGCCAATGCTGACAAAGCAGCTGCCTCTGGTGGCGCGAGTAGTGTGAATACTGCGACTGCTGAACGGCAGGCTAAACATAGTAAAACCCCAACCTTAGATCAATATGGACGTGACCTGACGAGCGAAGCCTCGGAGGGGAAGCTTGATCCGGCTGCTGGCCGTGAGCGTGAGCTTCGTCGCTTAATTACGATTCTCGGACGTCGTCAGAAAAATAATCCAGTCCTGATTGGTGAGCCCGGTGTAGGTAAGACCGCTATTGTAGAGGGCCTGGCCCGTCGTATTCAGGAGGGGAATATCCCTTCGACCTTACGTGGTAAGCGTATTGTTTCGCTCAATATTGGTGGAATGGTTGCTGGTGCAATGTTCCGTGGACAGTTTGAGCAGAGAATCAAATCGATCCTGGAGGAACTGCGGCAGGCTCCAGAAGTCATCGTCTTTATTGACGAGTTGCATACGGTGGTGGGTGCAGGTGCGGCTGAGGGGGCGGTTGGTGCTGGTGATATGATCAAGCCAGCCCTGGCCCGTGGCGAACTGCGCTGTATAGGAGCAACGACCCTCAATGAGTATCGTAAGCATATTGAGAAAGATTCGGCTCTTGAGCGTCGTTTCCAGCCTGTAATGGTTGGAGAGCCATCGGTTGAAGAGGCTATCGCTATGTTGCACATCGTGCGGCCTAACTATGAGTCTCATCATGGGATCAGCATCACCGACGAGGCCATTGAGGCTTCCGTTAAACTTTCTGATCGCTATATTAATGATCGTTTCTTGCCGGACAAAGCTATCGATGTGATGGACGAGGCCAGTTCTGCCTTACGTTTAGAGGCCATGGAGAAAGGGATAGCCAGCCCACTCTTAATCTCTGAACTTGAGCAAGAGCTTGCTGAGATCCAGGCGAAAAAAGAGGCTGCGGCCAATGCAGAAGATTATGAGAATGCGGCCAGAATGCGCCAGCAAGAGCTGCGGGTAATGGCCCAGCTGGAGACTGCTCGCGAGCAGAGCGCCAATATGGTGGCATTGATGGTTACTCCTGAACACGTTGCTCACGTAGTGGAGAACTGGACCGGGGTCCCTGTCAGCCAGATGTTGGAGAGCGAGCGCCAGAATCTGCGGAATCTGGAAGATGATCTGCGCAAGCGTGTCATCGGTCAGGATGAGGCCCTTAGCGCTGTAGCTCGTGCCATTCGCCGTTCTCGTGCCGGACTGAAAGATCCTCGTCGTCCCATTGGATCGTTCCTCTTCCTTGGCCCAACTGGCGTTGGTAAGACTGAACTTGCACGTTCGTTAGCTGCGGAGCTCTTTGGTGGCGAGGAGAACCTGATTCGTCTGGATATGTCGGAGTATATGGAGCCCCACACGGTCTCGCGCCTGTTTGGTAGCCCTCCGGGATATGTTGGCCATGACGATGGTGGGCAGCTCACCGAGCAAGTTCGCCGCCGTCCGTATAGCGTGATCCTGCTCGATGAAGTGGAGAAAGCCCATCCAGAAGTCTTTAATTCGCTGTTGCAGATTATGGATGATGGACGTTTGACCGATGGTCAGGGACGAACAGTTGATTTTAAGAACACTGTCGTCATCATGACCAGCAACGCCGGGAGCGCTGATCTCAAGCGCGCTGCCAGCATTGGCTTCTCTGCTCGTAAGGGTGAGGTAAGCGATGCCAGACATGAAGCGATGCGTGCGAAAGCCATCAATGGTCTGAAAGAGTTTTTCCGACCGGAGTTTATCAATCGTATCGATCAGATCGTGGTCTTCCACTCGCTGGCGAAAGATGAGCTGAACAAGATCGTCGAGCTGCTGCTCAATCAAGTCCGCTCACGACTGGCCGATCAGGGCATTGAATTAGAGGTGACTGAAGAGGCTCGTGACTTCCTCCTGAAAGAGGGTTTCGATGAAGAGTATGGTGCTCGTCCATTACGCCGAGCCATTCAGACCTACGTTGATGATGCTCTAGCCGATGCCCTACTGGCAGGTGAAATTGCCAGTGGTCAAAGTGCACTCCTTCGTGTACAGGACGACAAGATTGTCGTTGAGGCCAGAGATAACAATCGACCAGAAGAAGGTATCGAACTTGCATAAAGCCAGAAGGTTAGCTTGATGGTGTGTGCATAAAGAAGCGAGGCCGTTGCCGTAGAGCATCCTGTATGATGATTATGGGGTGCAACAGAGCGGAGCGGCTTCACCGCAGCCATCATAAACGAATAGCCCTGCACGATTATACGCTAAATCGTGCAGGGCTATTCGTTTATGATGATGTTTCGTATGGTGTTCAGAAGAGTGGAACAGAGCGGAGTGGGCCACAACGGCCATCATGAATGATGGGCACGACGTGTTCAGGCGATACATTGCTTATGAGGTTGTAGATTATAGTGTCTGAGGACCTTCATAAGCAACGAGCAATAATTTGTTCTCTGGATGGTCTCCATGGGCTCCTGGATGGAATCCAACGGAAGAGCATTTGCATCTGTTCTCTAGCGTTAATCGTATACAGTAATGGTGGTTTAGCATCGACAATGCTTCATCAAGCGAGGAAACTATTTACAAGCTAACGGATGCATTCTACCCTGAACCTCTTCATATTGTGCAGATAGTGGCCGTGTTGACTTGTATCAATGATCTTGTTACACTGAGTTTGCATAAAGGAAAGCCTGTTAATCTTCTAAAAGAATTCTATCAACTGTTTGTTTCTTTTCGAGCATCTGAATGCGCATTACGCATCTCTACAATCCGTTTTCTCTAAATCAGAAGGGGGGAGAGCACTGGCATGATCAAGTACAAGTAGAACATGCCAGATGAGCAAATATGGTTTCATCACATAATACATTCAGACCAGAGCCACCAGAAGATGCTAAAAGTGCGTTACTGCAGCAATTAAAAGAGAGTGAAGCGCGGTTTCAGATGCTATTTGAGCATGTTGCTGTAGGTATGGCTTTTGTGGGCATTCAAGGCCAATGGCTCCAGGTCAATCAAAAATTATGTTCCATTATTGGCTATAGCCATGAAGAGCTGTTGTCTCATTCTTTTCAAGAGATAACTCACCCTGATGATCTTGAAACTGATCTGAATTTTGTCCAGAGTCTGCTGGATGGTCATAGTGAAACGTATGCGCTGGAGAAACGCTATATTCGCAAAGATGGCTCAATTATTTGGATTAACCTGACAGTCTCGCTGGTGCGAGATGAGATGAACAGACCACTTTATTTTATCTCTGTTGTTGAGGATATTTCTGAGCGCAAACGTGTTGAGGCAGAATCGATGGCCCATGCCAGTCAGTTAGAAGCGATCCTGTCGGCCATGGCTGATGCGATCATGGTCTATGATCAGACTGGATCGGTAGTCTATGCGAGCTCAGCGGCCTATGAACTGTTTCCTCTGGAGACCTGGCCCGAGCATCTGTCTCTTGATCCCACAGAGCGAGCCATGCACTATGCATTACGGGATGAATATGGCCAGCCACTGGAACCTGACCGGTCACCCGTCCATCGCCTCTTGAATGGGGAAGTTCTTAAGGGACCAACCGCCCTCGATGTGATGATGAATGATCGCTTGAATCATGAAGTATCAGTAAGTATTAGTGGTTCGCCGATGCGCAATGCGTATGGTCAGATTACAGGAGCCGTCCTTATTGCGCATGATGTAACACGCCGTCGAGCACTTGAGCGTCGCACTCAGCAGGCCTTAGAAGGGCTTATTGCGATGGCGGAAGCATTGGTAGCGCTTCCTGAGAGCGCTGAGCAAGAGGACAAAGTTGCCTTAAAATTGGCTGCGTTGACCTGTAGTGTTCTGGATTGTCCACGTGTGAGCATCTTCTCTGTGAATGAAGAAAGTGAAGAGTTGCGTCCTCTGGCAGTCTTAGGGCTCCCGCCTGAACAACTGGAAGAGTGGTGGCGAGCACAACGAAGAAATGTCACCTATGTACATCAGATGGATGCAGCAATTGTCGATCGCTTGCGGCATAACGAAGTCTTTCTCCTTGATTTTCAACAGCCTCCGTATAATAGCTTCCCTAATCCCTATCAGATTGATAAGATACTGGTGGCTCCGATGTGTATTGGAGAGCGTTTGATTGGCATCTTAAATCTAGATTACGGGCCTGTGAGCCCTGATGGGCAGGGACGTCATCACTATTCCGACAGCGAACGAGCTCTGGCGAGCGCAGTGGCACAGCTTTCTGCCCTGGTATTTCAGCGCCAACGCCTCTTAAATGAACGAGCAGAGGCGCAGGGGAGAGAAGTTGCATTGCGCGAAGCCAATCTGCGTATGGAAGAGTTTCTGGGTGTGGCCAGTCACGAGTTGCGCACGCCTCTTACAACGATTAAAGCGAACGTACAGCTCTCATTGCGCCGTATACAGGCGATGTTGCGTCGAACCGATGAGATGTCCGATGAGAACGTTGAGAAAGTCGAAAATATGAGAGGTATGCTCATGAAAGCAGAGCGACAGATCGATGTGCTCAACCGCCTGGTTGGGGATCTCATTGATATCTCACGTATTCAGACTGGACGTTTACAACTCCACCTGCGCCAGGAACCATGTGATCTTATAGCCATCCTGCAAGAGACCATTCCAGAGCAACATAAAGCCACGCGTGGTCGCCGGATTGATCTGCATCTGCCAGAGGTAGAGCAGATTGCCGTCCTTGCCGATCGTGATCGCATTGCTCAGGTTGTGACAAACTATTTGAGTAATGCTTTGAAATATTCGCGTGTGGATCAACCCGTCCATGTCTCTTTACAGATAGAGGAACATGAAGATGGGCGGTTTGCTCGTGTGCTGGTGCAGGATTATGGGCCTGGCCTGTTACCGGAGGAGATTGAGAAAGTCTGGGACATCTTTTACCAATCGCAGCGGATCAGTGTACAGAGTGGTTCAGGAGTCGGGTTAGGGCTTGGTTTGCATATTAGTCAGACAATTATTGAGCGTCATCATGGGCAGGTAGGTGTGGATAGTACTCCTGGTCAAGGTTCTACATTCTGGTTTACATTACCAATGAAAGAGAGTATTCTGTACACAGAATACTCTAAGCGGTAGAACCAGTAAGAGAGGGGGCTCTGTATTTTATGAAGTTTCGTCGGTCTCTGGTCTGGGGTGGAATGGCGGTAGGTACGGTTGGAGTGGCTTATGCTGTTCAAAGTTTTTTACCACAGCAGTTGGTCGCTGATCACTATGTACAGCCGAGTGGAAAACTTCTGAAAACTGCGACATATCCTGAGATTGAGGTCTCGTTTTTGCGTTGTGGGAGCGTAACTTTACCAGAATGTCTGGCTGTGCGCGGCTCATTCTCCTGCATGCCGCGTGTCATTACCTATAGTGCAGTCTTGATCCGCCATCCACAGGCTACGTTCTTATTTGATACGGGTCTGTCAACGGATATTCCTCTCTTTCTGCTGGACCAGTCCTGGTATTTTAAGCAGACCCTGGGGAAGTTTAAACTAGAGCGTCCGCTCTACCAGCACCTTCAACAGCGTGGTCTTCCAGCCAATCAGCTTGATTTTGTCTTGCTCTCCCATTTGCACTGGGATCATGTTGCAGGTCTTCCAGATCTCCCTGGCGTGCCATTGCGGATTAACCGCCTGGAGTATACGGCAGCCTGGCAGGGATTATTTGCGCAGAACGATGGTCTGGTTAGCCGTCTGATGGGCAAGAATCCAGTTGATCTCTTTGATTGTGCAGGACCAGCGTACGAAGGTTTTCGCTCTAGCTTTGATCTGTTGGGGGATGGCTCATTGATTGTGGTTCCCCTGCCAGGGCATACGCTCGGTCAGGTAGGTCTCTTTGTGAATCGTTCCAATGGATCTCGTCTCTTTCTGGTTGCAGATGCAGCCTTTGTTGCGGAGAATTATCTCCTTCCCGCCACCTCTCATCCTTTTTTGTGGTCTCAAGTGACGATCGATCCTAAATTGGCTCGTCAGACATTAGTTGACGTGCATCATTTCTCCCTTCGTCATCCAGAGGTTCCGATTATTCCTCACCATGATGCCCGTATGCAGGAAGCTTTTGCACTGGTCCAGTTGTAATACCTTGCGCTTTATGCATAGATTATTTTTATCTTCATCTTTGCTTAGTTGATTAATCAATGAATAGCATGTTAGTGATAAAATTAATTTTTGTGTATAAAATTATATAAATGTATGCTATTTCCCTCTCTCAAGGTTGCCCACCTCCGCCATATATGTTAAACTACAACCATTGACGAATGGATGAGCAACAAGAAATAGTAAGAGCTGTATTAAAGTGGGTTAGCCTTTCGTATTGGCCCCCTTTCCCATGCCTGAAAGTATGGGCATCCACGAGCGGAGAGATGAACGTAGTGGAAACGAAACTTACTGCCAAAAAGAGGCATAGTGTAAAAAAGATGAGTCTGGAGCAGCGGGTGGAATTGCGGAGGAGGTATGTTGCCAAAATCCCACGTTGGCGTCATCCAATGGTTGGGTATCTCACTGCCGTGTTTCTGGTTGGCCTCTTCTTACTGAGCTCTCTCCTCTTACAACATTTCCTCGGGCATTTTCAGTTTCCCGCCACGCTTTTTATGCTAGCTGTGCTCTTCTCCGCGCTCCTGTGGGGGACCGGGCCAGCGCTGTTTACCCTCATCTTAAGCACGATCGGCCTGGGCTATTGTTTTTTAACGGATTCATTTGCCTTCTTTGATCATACCTGGCCGGAGAGAGTTACGGCCATCTCCAACTTATTTGATGATTGGCATACGACTGTTCAACTCTTGCCATTTGTCTTTTCTGGCCTCACCATTGCCCTCATTACATCGCAGCGTGAGCGAGCTCGCCTGCAAGCTCTGGCTACTGAACAGGATCTGCAAGAGTATGCACGCGAGTTAGAGCTGATCAATAAACGGCTCGAAGCTGCTGATCAAAGTAAGGATCATTTTCTGTCGGTTGCTTCACATGAGTTGAAGACTCCTATTACGACGATTCGTGGGCAGGCGCAGATGATGCTACGGCGTATCTCGAAGCAGGCAAAAAGTACTTCAGATGTTGAAGGCGTTGAACTGGCTCTTGAGCGCATCAATGAGCAGACGGGCCGTTTGACCAGTCTGATAGATGAGTTATTGGATGTAAGCAGTATTCGAGCAGGTAAGACTGTTTTACACAAGAGGAGCTGTGATCTCCGCCATCTCTGTCGGGATGTCGTCGATGATCAGCGGCTGCTGACAATCCGGCAGATTCAGTTAGATGTACCTGCCGGGCCAGTTAAAATAGAGATTGACGTAGATAGGATCTCACAAGTCATTATTAATCTTGTTAGCAATGCCTTAAAGTATTCGCCCGATGGCTCGCCGGTGCTTGTTGTCGTGCGAGCGGAGAAAGATCATGTGCTGCTTATGGTAAGCGATAAAGGGCAGGGTATCGCCAGTGACCATTTAGAGCATATTTTTGAATCTTTTTATCGCACTCCTGATGCAGAAGCTTCTAAAAAACATGGCCTGGGACTCGGACTTGCCATCGCTAAAGATATCGTAGAGCGGCATGAAGGATCTATCTGGTGCGAATCTGAACCTGGGGAGGGTAGCACCTTCTATGTAAAGCTTCCCTATAAGGCCTGAGAGGCAGGAACGCGTTTACGCCTGTGGCTTCTGCCAGGTCAGGAGATAGCGCCAAAGCAACAGCCGCTGGATACGTGCTTCAGGTAGATGAATAGAAACAGTATTGCGAATCTCCTGCAGAGACATCTCTGCTGGCTTCGTTGGTGCTCCGCTGTAAGACCAGCCATAATTGAGAGCAAAGAAGGTATTCACTGGAATGGCAGCAAGTGCAATGACCATGTCCGTCAGGCCTGATTCACGAAACACCCCAAGCACCGCTAAGACACCACCTGGTCGCAACAACGAGATCATCTTTTCAAGTGCTGGCTCGAACGGCATGTGATGCAGCGAGGCCGTTGCTGTGATGAAGTCAAACTGATTATTCACGTCGTAATGCATAAAGTCGGCTTCGACAAAATGAACACTCGGGTTGCATGTTTTCATCTGTGCCTGTTCGATCATCATACGATCCGGGTCAATCCCCATTACATCGATCCCGAATCGCTCTGCCAGACGCCTGGTAAAACCGCCATCACCACATCCAATATCCAGAGCATTGCGACAATGAGCAGGGATCTGGCTTAGAAGGAGATCTGCATAATGGTTATTATGGTTGTATTGAAGCATAACACTCTTTGACCTTGGAGGAAAAAAGAAGAAAGCCCTTCCTCCCTTTAAGAGAGGAAGGGCTTTCTTCAGGGGCAGGGGAGACAGGACTCGAACCTGCAACAACACGTTTTGGAGACGTGGACTCTACCATTGAGCTACTCCCCTATGAGCGGAGAGGGAGAGATTCGAACTCTCGGAAGGATTGCTCCTTCAGCGGTTTAGCAAACCGCCGCACTAGGCCACTATGCGACCTCTCCCCGCTGCGCGTCAGTCCTTAAACAGATGTGCGCACAGAGAATATACCATACCGCTACCGCTCTGTCAACACCTTTTACAAGCAAATTTTTTAGGCCAACGAAAAAGAGGCCCTGCATTATCGCAAGGACTCTTTCTTACTGTTTGGATGAACGGTTCAGGCATCATACATTAACCAACGACATGCTCAATAGTCTCGATGAGCCGATCGAGATCGAACGGTTTAGGTATGCCGATTAAACATCGTTCAGCCAGAGCCTGTTGATGATGGGTAAGATCATCAGTGGTAATGATGGTTGGTACATGTTCATGGGTGGGATTCCGATGAAGTACGTCTGACAGATCAATCCCATTCATATCGGCCAGATGATAATCGATAATAAAGAGGGTCACCTGCTGATGACTGACTACTTCCAGGGCCTCACGGGAACTTGTTACCAGCTTTGTGTGATGCGGTAGCTCAATTGAGAGCGTAAGCTGCATTACTTCACCGGCGAAAGGGTCATCTTCGACAACAAGAATAGTCTTCATTTCCATTGAAGAGCGCTGGCTGACCATGAATCCCTCCTCTTTTATAAGCTCAAGCAGACAGTGCTTGCCTATAGCTTATTATGACGAAGAATAAGGTGGAAAAGTTTCAATGATTCTGAAGCATGATTTATCAGCAAGCTCATATTTTGTGAGATGAATTGTCTATAAGCCTCTGAGTGAGAAGTTTTTTTCTGGAGAGATGCCGAACGAGAAGTTTTTTTTCCTATTAGGTAGGGATTATTTTGCCAATTGAACTGTAGTTGTGTTATAAGGAGCAAGATAGATTCGTATTGATTGGCGATCGGTCTTTGGAGGCATATTCAGACATGGTTGACTGGATTGGGCAAAAATTAGGTAATTATCAATTAACTCAACTCATTGGGCAGGGAGGCTTTGCCGATGTATATCTTGGCGAGCATATCTACCTCCAGACCCCCGCTGCGATCAAGATCTTACATATGCATCTGGCAAATGAGACGCTGGAAAAGTTTTTGCAGGAGGCTCGCATTATTGCTCGTCTCTCGCATCCAAATATTATTCCAGTGCTTGAATTTGGGATTGAAGGGACAACTCCTTATCTTGTCATGGCATATGCGCCACATGGGACTCTGCGCCAGCGGCATCCACTAGGGACACAGATTCCTCTTCCGACTCTTTTGCCCTATGTCAATCAGATGGCATCGGCTCTCCAATATGCGCATGAGAAACTGATCATCCATCGCGATGTGAAGCCGGGAAATATGCTGATTGGTCAAAATAATATGTTATTGTTGAGCGATTTTGGTATAGCAACCACTACCAGTTCGGCAACCGCTCAGCATGAAACGGCTCAGATGATTGGAACGACCATCTATATGTCGCCCGAACAATTTAGCGGGAAGGCGTCTGCGGCCAGTGACCAGTATGCTCTAGGGATTATTATCTATGAATGGTTGAGTGGGGTTCCCCCTTTCAATGGCTCGACGATGGAGATCGCGGTCCAGCATATGCAGACGCCTCCTCCTTCATTGCGCGAGAAGATTCCTTCGCTCTCCCCACTGGTTGAGTCTGTCATTATGCGTGCATTGGCGAAAGAGCCACAGGCACGTTATCCACGTATCCAGAACTTTGCAGAGGCTCTGGAGTTAGCGGCGGCTCAGCCAGTTTCACGTTCTTCTTTTCAGACCCCTTCGCGCCAGCTCTTTTTACCTGCAACATCAAATATGCCCTCACAGCCACGCAGCAATAGCGGCCTTCTCTCAGGAGAGTATGCCTCGGCAACTATTGCGGGTTCGCCTTTTCCGGGTCCACAACCAGTTACCACGAATCCGCGCATTACTGGTGCGCCACAATTTCAAGCGCCCATACGACCAGCTATTACGCGCAATCTGCAATCTCCACCGCCCCCATCTTTTATCTCTCCTCCCCCTCTTCAGACAGGAGGAGCTCGACTTTCTCGTCGTCAAATGGTGATAGGGCTGGGAGCTGCTGCTATTGCTGTCTCGCTTGTCGCTGCCGCCAGTGCTGAAGCCATCTGGAATGGAGTGACGCAATCTTCAAGTCAGGCCAATACAGATCCTTCGCCAACCAGTGTGCGGCCTACGGCAACGACAGCCCCAACGCCCACCGCTACCAGTACACCCGATGCTACAGCGACCGCGCAGGCCGCGACTATTCAGACGATTATTAACGCAACCAATTCACGTCCCACTCTTATCTCACGGAGTCCTGGCTTTATTGATACATTGATTCGTGGCGCTGACAACACGCTCTGGCATCGCAGCTACGATGGGAGCTGGCATCCCTGGGAGACATTAGGGGAATCGCTGACCTATGATCCAGTGGGAACTTCTTCCAGCGCAGGGGTGTTTGATCTCTTTGTGCGTAGTGCCAGCAGTTCATTGCAGCATAAACTTATAGATGGTACGCCACGCAACTGGGATGACCTTTCGGGCGTCATTACGTCGGACCCGGCGGCGGTCGCGCAATCTCCTGGTTTGCTGGATGCATTTGCTCGCGGCCTCGATAATCAACTCTGGCAGCGCAGCTTTGACGGAGCTACCTGGCACGATTGGGCTCCTTTGGGAGGGCAACTGGCCTCTGGTCCTACTGTAACATCCTGGGCACCGGGTCGGATGGATGTTTTTGTGCGTGCAATGGATAATACGCTGGGACATACATGGTTTGATGGAAACTGGCATCCCTGGGAATCGTTGGGGGGGAGCTTTGTTGGCACGCCGTCTGCGACTTCACGAGGACCGAATCTGCTGGACGTCTTTGTCCTGAGCCCATCGAATACCTTGCAGCATCTTAGCTTCAACGGCTCTGCCTGGCTTCCCTGGGAAGACCTTGGTGGTACTTTTGCGACCGTCTCACCCAGTGCTGTTGCCTGGTCCACCAATCAGATCGAAGTCTCTCTGCGTCGGACAGATAATGTCCTGGGTCACGTCTGGTTTGATGGAGCCTGGCATCCCTGGACTGCCATCTCATGATCTCAATCTATTCATTTCCGATCTGTTATGAGTGGTAATCGCTTTAAGCATTTCGTTGTGAAAGCAGCATCCACCCCAGATCGATCACATAGAGTACAATCACGATATCGCCCAGGGTCGTGGCCCACCACCCTGCTGGCAATAACTGGTCTACTCCCCACAGTATAAAGGCTACGCTAACGATCAGAGCTTTTAGCAGATCCAACGGTCTGGGGCGCAGGATAAGTAGAAAGGCCAATGAGGCTACTCCAATCAATAGCAACGGAGTAGCTGAGATGAGGGCATGAGCGGACGTCGCAAAAGATAGATCATATCCCAGGAGAATGACCCCCGCCAGCAGGGCAAGAATGGCCAGCGAACGAGTGCTGAGGGTCAAAAAGGAGCGATATGGTGGGGCTTTCTCGGGCCCTTCCCGTCTGCTGGATAGTTCAGTTGCTTCAACCAGTTCGTTCATCTATCGTAACTCTCCAATTGTATAGAGCCTTCCTGCTCTATGACAGGCCGATCTATACGTATTTTTTCTTATTCTATCCTGACATCGTTCACACTTCAACCATCCCTGGATTTATAGAGGTAAAGCAGCCACTTTTTCATATGCAGAAAGCTTGACTTTTCCTCCCCAACTCAGGTATATTAGTTAGTGTGATATGTACACTAAGTCAAAATAAGGTCCAGGCAGATAAGGGAGCGAAACATTTATGAAACTCTATGCATACTTTAAAGCTGAACCTACTGAATATGTCTTAGCCTATACAAATGGAAAGGTTGTGCGTCAGGGTGCGGGCCAGGCTTTCTGGTATTGGGTTCCAAACACCTCGATTGCGCTTCTTCCGACTTCAATTATTGATGCTCGCTTTGTCTTTAATGAAACTACCATTGATTTTCAACCAGTGACTGTGCAGGGGCTTATCACCTATCATGTTGTTGCTCCTGAGACAGTGGCTGAACAATTTAACTTTACAATTCAGCCGCAGACGCGTGTCTACAAAGCTGAGGGGCAGGCCAAGCTAAATGAGCGTTTAATAGAGATTGTACATACCCATACTCGACAGCAATTGCGCCAATTGACGCTGGAGGATGCCCTCCGTAGCTCTGAGCGGATCGCCAGTTCGGTTTTTGACCAGCTGCGTTCGGCCAACGAGCTTAGTGAGCGTGGTATTACATGCGATAGCCTGTTCTTCTCATCCGTCAAAGCCACACCTGAGACCACAAAGGCATTGGAGGCTGAGCATCGCGAAGCCCTGCAAAGGCGGGCCGATCAGGCTATCTATTCTCGTCGGGCTGAAGCTGTGGAGCAAGAGCGCAAAATTAAACAGAATGAGTTAGCTACCTCGATTGCTCTAGAGGAGAGGCGTCAGACGCTGATTAAGTTGCAGGGTGAGAATACGCGTCAGGAGGCTGAGTTTGAGGCTGCGGCTGAGCAGATTCGCCTTGTACCTTTTCAGCAGTTAACTTCTCAGCAGTTGTTGGGCCTGGCTTTCCGCGACTTTGCCGAGAACGCTCAGAAAATTGGCAATCTGACGATTAGCTCTGAGATCCTTGAGCAGCTCTTAAAACCCGGGTCGCGCTAATCTTCTCTTTCACTGAGAGAGCGTGTTGTGATAATGCAGAGAGGATCTCTATGGCGATTGAACGTATTGTGGTTGTGACAAAAAAGACGGCCCTGGAAGAGCTGGTCTACCGTCTAAATACGCGCGAGCAGGCTCGCTTTTATATTGAGCAGAATGGCGTCTCTTTTGTCGATTATGAGCAGGCTGATCGGCGCTATCAGGCAGCTGTACAGAGCATTCGCCAGAGCCTGCCACGATCGATAAAGAGTCAGTTTATTGATCGTGATTTTCTTCCTCTCTATCAGTTCTCTGAGCATGATCTGGTGATGACTGTAGGGCCTGATGGGCTGGTGATCAATACAGCCAAATATCTGGATCAGCAGATGATCATGGCTATCAACCCTGATCCAGAGCGCATCGATGGGGTTCTGCTTCCCTTTGTTGTCGCTGATATCGCTGCCTATCTGAGCACCATTTTGCGTGGACAGACGCCACATAAAAAGATCTCAATGGTGAAGGCGACGCTCAACGATGGGCAGGTTCTTTATGGAGTGAACGATCTGTTCATGGGGTCGCGCAGTCATAGCTCGGCCCGTTATCAATTGACCTATGCCAGACGTACTGAGCAACAGAGCTCAAGTGGCATGATTATCTCAACCGGTGCGGGCTGTACGGGCTGGTTGAGTTCGATTGTGCAGGGAGCATGGGGAGTGATGCAATACTATGGGGGAGCACCGTCTGAGCCTCCATCTTCTCAGCAGATTGCTCTAGGTTGGGAGTCAGAGCAGCTCTGGTTTACGGTGCGCGAGCCATTCATCTCTAAAACGAGCCGCGCCGGGATCATTTTTGGTCAGATTGCCGCTGGACAGGAGCTTATTATTACATCTCAGATGCCCAATGAAGGTATCATCTTTAGTGATGGTATTGAGGCCGATTATCTCCCTTTTAATACGGGGACGATCGCGCGCATTGGTCTGGCCGAACGCAAGGCACATGTATTGATGAAAAGTTCAATTGCTTAAAGAAGCACCTGCGTGTGATGGTCAGGAGATGAGGGTGGAACAAGGTGGAGTGGGTTCCGACGGCCATGATGAGATGAAAGGGTGACGAGGCGGAGTGGGTTCCGACGGCCATCATGAATGATGGGCCTTACCGACTTAAGCGATAAATCGCTGATGATAGGCAATTTATCGCTTAAGGGTGTGACGAGGCGGAGTGGGTCACCTGGAAAGAAGGAGATCTCCGTTTTTGGGTTCCATCTGTCTTCTTTGTGAGGCAATCACCATTCATGATGGCTGTGGTGAAACATCTTTGCAGATGCTATTCGTTGATAGGTATGGGGGAAAGCTGCTCCATCTCTTGTTTGAAACGTGTTTCAAGGTGCTGCTTTTCGGCTGGAGGCAGAAAGCTATAACGGACACCATTGAGGAGGATCTCGTTGATGGTTGGCAGATCCAATTGGAATTCACGGGCCAGAACGGCTACTTCATGATTCATGTTGGTGTTAAAGAGCGGCGGATCATCGGTATTGATCGTGACAGGGACCCCGGCTGCATACAGAGCTGGCAGGGGATGATGCTGATAGCTTTGATAGACGCCCAGGCAGATATTACTGGTAGGGCAGACCTCAATAGGGATCTTCTTTTCGGCGAGATAGGCAACGAGTTCGGGATCTTCGCTGGCCCGGACTCCATGTCCCAATCGTTCGGCTCCCAGGGTGCGTAGAGCTCCCCAGACGCTCTCGGGCCCGACCGTCTCGCCTGCATGTGGAACGCTATGGAGGCCAGCGGCTCGCGCTTTATCGACCCATGGTGCAAACCATTCGGGTGGATTTCCAACTTCGGCCCCTCCCAGGCCAATCGCAACGACCCCTTCATGTTGCAGTTCAATTGCCACAGCCGTCGTATAATCAGCGCATCTTCTTCGGTGCTCATCCTCGTTCACACGTACCAGATCAAAGACCCAGCGCATCTCGACCCCAAAATCCTTCTGTGCTCGCGCTCTGCCTCGCTGTAAACCGGTAAAATAGATCTCATGTGAGAGCCCTAATAAAAAGTAGTGCGTGCTGGGCGAGAAAGTGATCTCCGCATAACGAACATTCTGACGCGCCATCGTGGCCCCGAATTCATAGGCAATCAGTTCATAATCTTCAGCTGTGCGCAGACAGGATGTTGCTGCCACAAAGATCTCTATAAAATGATCAAAATCGCGATAACGAAACCAGTCTTGCATCTCGGCCACACTTTTGACTGGTAGATCGACTCGATTGCGTTCGGCCAATTGAAGAAGCGTCGCTGGCGCAATGGCACCCTCCAGATGGACATGGAGCTCTGCCTTGGGCACACGTTGAAGATATGTTTCGATCTGTGAAGTGAATTTCATGATATCTCGTGCTCCAGTGCTATGTATAGTAATAACTGTAACGCCTCAGGATGTGTATTCTTATGATTATAGAATACTAAGCTTACAGATTGCTAAGTTTTAAGATGATAGGATACCAGGAGATGAGTACTGGAGGCTTCTTCTGGCAATGGGACGCTTTTCATCTCCAGTGGTGAAGCCCTTTTATGAAGGTCTCCAACAAAATTGGGAAACATCTTTCAATGGAAGGAGAGGAGCGCCTCAGTTCTGGGGTGATATGATAAAGGTGAACGAGCATTGTGTAGTCCAGAAAGGAAGAATACGGTATGCCTGAAATTGATGGCGATCATCAATTTGGATTTGATACGTTGGCTCTGCATGCGGGCCAGCGACCTGATCCTGCGACCGGGGCCCGCGCCGTCCCCATTTATCAGACCTCCTCATTTGTATTTGATGATACCGATCACGCTGCCCATCTCTTTGCGCTTCAACGCTTCGGCAATATTTATACAAGGATTATGAATCCAACGACGGCGGCCTTTGAGGAGCGCGTTGCGGCTCTAGAGCGAGGCGTTGGCTCAGTAGCGACTGCCTCGGGCATGGCTGCACAGATGGCCGTTATGATGACGCTGCTCCGACCAGGTGATGAGCTTATTTCATCGAGCAGCCTCTATGGTGGAACCCATACGCAGTTTGATCTAACGCTGCGGACCTGGGGGATTCATACCATCTTTGTCGATAGTACCGATCCAGAGAATTATCGGCGAGCCCTGACTCCTCGCACGCGCGCCTTCTATGGTGAGACCATTGGCAACCCACGCGGCGATATCCTTGACATTGAGGCTATCGCGCAGATCGCCCATGAGGCAGGTGTGCCCCTGATTGTAGATAATACGTTTGCCACTCCTTATCTGTGCCGCCCATTTGAGCATGGTGCCGATATTATCGTCCATTCCGCCACCAAATTTATTGGGGGCCATGGCACCTCGATTGCTGGCGTTCTGGTCGATAGTGGGAAATTTCCCTGGGATAACGGTAACTTTCCACATTTTGTGGACCCCTCTCCAGGGTACCATGGCGTGCGCTTCTATGAGACGTTTGGCGATTTCTGTTTTGCTATGAAAGCTCGTGTAGAGACGTTGCGCGATACTGGCCCGAGTCTGAGTCCGTTTAATTCTTTCCTGTTGTTACAGGGTCTGGAGACGCTTTCATTGCGCATGGAGCGTCATTGTCAGAATGCGCTTAAGGTTGCGCATTTTCTGGCTGAACATCCGGCGGTAAGCTGGGTCCGTTATCCTGGGCTTCCAGACGATCCTGCTTATCCGCTGGCTCAGAAATATCTTCCCTCTGGCAAGGGAGCGGTCTTTACCTTTGGAGTGAAGGGTGGCTATGAGGCTGGAAAAACGGTGATTAATACTGTCCGCCTGTTCTCGCATCTTGCCAATGTGGGCGATGCACGTAGCCTCATTATCCATCCAGCCAGCACGACTCATCAACAGCTTTCAATGGAGGATCAACTGGCAGGTGGCGTGACGCCAGATCTTATCCGCATCTCGGTTGGTCTGGAGGATATCGCCGATCTTCTGTGGGATCTTGATCTGGCGCTTAAAAAGTCCTCTGAATCCATTGGTTAGTAGAATGGCTGGTTTATCAGGAACAAGGAGATGCTATGACCACAAATCCAGATATGTATGAGCGTTTCAAGCTTCTACAGACCTATCGACGAATCGCGATTGTTGGTCTCTCGGCTGATCCCTATCGGCCAAGCCATTTTGTGGCTATCTATATGCAAGCTGCAGGTTATGAGATCATCCCTATTAATCCACGCTATGCAGGGAAAGAGATTCTGGGGCAGCGCGTCTTTCGCTCGTTGACGGAGGCTCAGGCAGCGGGGAAAGAGATTGAGATCGTTGATGTTTTTCGTAAGGCCGAGGAGACTCCAGCTCTGGCTGAAGAAGCAATCCGCATTGGGGCCCGCGTGCTCTGGCTCCAATTAGGTGTTGAGAACGATGAGACGGGGCGTATTGCCCACGAGGCTGGTCTGACCTTTGTGCAGAATCGTTGTGTCAAGATTGAACATGCTCGCTTCTTTGGTGGACTCAATACGATCGGGCTCAATACAGGGATTATTCTGGCAAAGAAGCTCAAATAGCGAGTTCACGTTTGAGGAAGGAGACGTTAT
This sequence comes from Tengunoibacter tsumagoiensis, assembly GCF_003967535.1. Taxonomy (GTDB): domain Bacteria; phylum Chloroflexota; class Ktedonobacteria; order Ktedonobacterales; family Ktedonobacteraceae; genus Tengunoibacter; species Tengunoibacter tsumagoiensis. The sequence goes on from NZ_BIFR01000001.1 coordinate 1,751,202, forward strand.
TATCACATCATAATCAATTTTGCGTATAAAACACTGTAAAGTAGGGAAAGTCGCTTGTCTCTTTCCACTGTTGCCACTCCGCTGTGTGAGCCCCTCTATAGCTCAACGTGAAACGGAAAACGGGATATGATGTGATGGTTGGGCTCACATGGTGGAGTTGCACGATCAGGAAGGAGACTCCCCACTTTTCTTATCACATCATGATCTATTTTGCATATAAAAAACTGTAAAGTAGGTAAAGCCGCTTGTCTCTTTCCTCTCGTCCCCTGTCGCTGTGTGAGCCCCTCTATGGTCAATGGGAAAGGATGTTATGGAGGGGCGGGCATGGTGGAGTGGCACGATCAGGAAGGAGACAAGCGACCTTCCCTACTTGTATTATTACATAATAATCTATTTTGTGTATAAAATGCTGTAAAGTAGGGAAAGTTGCTTGTCTCTTTCCACTGCTCCTGCTCCGCTCGGTGAGCCCCTCCATGGCTCAATGGGAAAGGGAAAGGATGTTATGGAGGGGCGGGCATGGTGGAATGGCACGATCAGGAAGGAGACGCCCTACTTGTCTTATTATATCATAATCTATTTTGCATATAAAACACTGTAAAGTAGGGAAAGTTGCTTGTCTCTTTCCTCTCGTCCCCTGTCGCTGTGTGAGCCCCTCCATGGCTCAATGAGAAAGGGAAATAATGTTATGGTGGTGCTCACATGGTGGAGTGGCACGATCAGGAAGGAGACAAGCGACCTTCCCTACTTGTCTTATCATATCATGATATATTTTGCGTATAAAACAATGTAAAGTAGGGAAAGCCGCTTGTCTCTTTCCACTCTCTGGGCTCCGCTGTGTGAGCCCCTCCATGGCTCAATGGGAAGCTATGCTCTGGAAAGGCTTGCTTTGGATCTCAACTGCATGGTATGCTTAGAACATACGTTTGTTTGAAGTGTGAGGAGTGTTCGTTTGGCACGTTCAAAGGTGCAGGTAGCCTCTGCTTTGCAGAGAGAGGATGAATATCTGTTTGGTTGGGACCCAATGCCTGGCATTGTCTCGGTCTGGGCGCAGCGTGATGGGCAGGCCGTTATCTGGCAGCGTATCAATGGGCGGATCGTCAATCATACTGAACAGTATCGTCCCTGGGTATTAGCAACGTCATTGCGAGATCTGGCTCACCTTGGCGATGCACTCCAGCCAGTGAATGAACGGAAGCCGGGCAAAGTCCTGGTCCGTTATCATAAGTTGAAGGGCCCTGAGAAGTCTTATAGCTATCTTGTATTCGCGCGCGATCTGCCAACGCTTGAGCAAGCGATCCTCAACGGGGCCATCACGCGCCTGAAAAAGCCATTGAACAGTCTGATGGAGATTGGCGATGACTATTATCGCGTGGGAGTTGTTGAGCAGTATCTGATGGGGACAGGGAGAGTCTATTTTCGAGGTATGAACTATCAAGATCTCCATCGTCTCCAGTTTGATCTTGAGACGACTGCCCTCGACCCTCACCGTGGGCGCATCTTTATGGTGGCCATTCGCGATAATCAGGGCTTTGAGCTGGTGTTGGATGCTCCTGAGCCCGACGACGAGGCAGTTCTCATTAGCCGACTCTGCTCGATCATTCAGGAGCGAGATCCTGATATCATCGAAAATCACAATTTATTTGGTTTTGATCTTCCTTTTCTAGAACATCGTGCCATGGCCCATGGGATCTCGCTGGAGATTGGTCGCCGTGGCGGCTCAATGGTGCTGGAGAGCTACCCCGAGACCCTTGCAGTAGGGCCCGATGCTCGTAAGCGGACGCGCTATAGCGTAGCTGGACGAGAGCTGATCGATACACTGGACGCTGTCCGCCGTCATGATTATGTCGTTCGTGATATGCCCAGCTATGGTCTCAAAGATGTTGCTCGCTATTTTGGCATTGCCTCTCCTGAACGTGTCTATATTGAAGGCGCAGAGATCTTTGAGACCTACCGTAGTCAGCCAGCGCTGGTTCGTCAGTATGCTCTGGATGATGTGACCGAGGTGGATGGACTCTCTCGTCGTCTATTGGGTGCCCCCTTTGCATTAGCTGGCATGGCGCCTCGCCGCTACGAACGGCTGGCCTCGGCTGGTCCTGCGATGGGGATTCTTGAGCCAATTCTGGTGCGGAGCTACCTGCGGGCTGGTGCTGCCCTGCCGTACCAGGCCGCAAAACAGAGCGCAGAAGATGGTCTGCACGAGGGCGGAGCGGTTCATCTCTTTGCAGAGGGAGTCGCTGAACACGTAGTTAAGGCCGATGTTGCCTCGCTGTATCCATCATTGATGCGTACATTCCAGATTGGACCTGCCTGTGATCGCCTGGGTGTTCTGCTCAGTATTTTAGGGCGTTTAACCGATCTTCGCCTGACGCATAAAGCAGCGGCTCAGACTATATCTGACCTTTCAGGCGAGGCCAATCCTCATATTGCAACCCAGGCCGCCATGAAGATCTTAATCAACGCAGCCTATGGCTACATGGGTGCAGGTTCCATGGCGCTCTTCGCAGATGGGCAGGCCGCAGGTGAAGTCACGCGCCGGGGGCGTACTATCCTCACTCAGGTGCTCGATTCGTTACGCCAGCGCGGTATGGCCTTAATTGAGGCCGATACTGATGGCGTCTACTTTGCCGTTCCACCAGATTGGACGGTTGAACAGGAGCGCAAGCTGGTCAGTGAGATTGGAGCGCAGCTGCCGGTGGGCATACGATTAGAATATGAGGGGCGTTATCGCGCCATGCTCAGCCACGAAGTTAAAAACTATGCCTTACTCACCTACGATGGAGGGCTGATTGTTCATGGCGTGGCGCTACGCTCCAGTCGAGCCGAGCCCTTTGGCGAACGCTTCTTGCGCAAGGCCTTGAAGTGTGCTCTTCTGGGGGATATCCAGGGGGTTGCAGATGCCTATCAGGAGACAGTACAGATGTTGCGTCAGCGTCAATTTACGGCCTCCGATCTCGCCACCCGTGTTCGGCTCTCAAAAACGCCAGAGGCCTATCGGCTGACACGAGCAACCCATCAGGAACAGGCTTACGAGGCTCTTCTGAATGCTGGCCGAACTCACTGGTATCCGGGGGAGCGCATCCGCTTTTATAAAGCACGTAACAAAACAGTCGTCTGGCTGCCTGATGAGACAGAAGAGGCTCCGGTGAGCGATGATTGGCGTGAGCGGGTGCGTACTGGACGCTCATCTCAAACTCCTACCAATCTGCCACAGCATGCTGAAGTAGCGAAACGCCGTGATTATGATGTCGAGCATTATCTGCATGTGCTGGTGACCTCTTATGCAGCTCGTTTGCGTAAAGCGTTTGAGCCAGCGGATTTTGAGCAGCTCTTCCGCATTGATGCGCAACCAGGGCTCTTTGACGAACCGATTGAGAATATTCAGCCGCGCTGGATTCGTTGTTCGCAGGACCTCTAGCCGCTACATCCTTCTCACCTCAAAGCTTTTTGATCCATTTGCACAGGCCGTGCTATAATACTACAGGCATTGCTTTTGGCTACCGGCTCGTTCATCACCATTGCAATCGCCCCGTCAGTCTAGCTCCAACTCTTAGAGATTGCTGCTCTGTGTCTGAAGATGCAACCATGCTACAAATACTTCTTTGACGGGTCAAAGACCAGTTTCGCATATGATACGGGCAGGCCATATGAAGATATCTATCAAACATACGGCCCTGTCATTGCGGAAAGAAGATGATTTTCATTCTTATAGTTCAGATTGGCTTGCATGGTCTCTCATCTTAAAAATCTTATTCAAATGTCTTCATGGTGAGAAATGGATATAACCTTTACTAATGCTGCTCTTCCGCAGTCGCCAGCGCCTATCTGGCCTGCTGACGCGTGGGAGCAATTACGCTTACAACAGATATTGCAACAGGCCAGCGAACGGGCCAATACCATTCATCAGCCAGTGCTTGCTAGCTTCACCCATGCAGTGTGCCCCTGTGATCCGCTCCAGTATTTTCAGGCCTTTCATACTTTACACCTGGGTGAATGTTTCTATTGGGAACGGCCTTCTGAGCAACGAGCACTGGTCGGTGTGGGCGCAACGGCAACCATTCAGACGACTGGCCAATCCTGTGTGCAGGAAGCGGCTGAAATCTGGCGTCAACTCCAGGCCCAGGCTATTCTGGGTCAGGGAAGCGCAGCTATCCCAGATCGGACCAGTGGGCCATTGCTCTTTGGTGGTTTCACATTTGACCCACTCACTCCAACCACTGAGCTCTGGCAGGCCTTTCCCGATGGTCTCTTACTTCTGCCCTATCTGCTGTTCCATTGTGATGAGACCTGCGCAGCTCTGACGATCAACTTGCAGGTAGCCCCCGACGCTGATATCGCTTCTCTCACCGCCGAGATCAGCGCTCACCTGCATACTTTGGAACAGGCTCTTGCCAGGACGTTACCGCAAGAGACTGATCGCTTGCCTGCTCCCTCGCTTCAGATCGAGGATCTCTTATCTGCTGACCTGTGGATGGAACAGGTCGCTGCTACTGTGAAGCGGATCAAGCAGGGGGCATTTGCAAAAGCGGTGCTGGCTCGTGCTGTTCGTGTGACCAATCCCAGGCAGGATTTTGATGTGATACAGACGCTGAAGCGGTTGCGCGAGAGCTATCCCGTTGCCTATGTGTTTGCTATTCAGCGACAAGAGCAGTACTTTGTAGGGGCAACCCCAGAACGGCTGGTCTGTGGGGCTGATGGGCAGATTCAGACGATGGCCCTGGCTGGATCTGCTCCGCGTGGCAAGACAGAAGAGGAAGATCGTCAGTTGGGCGAGGAGCTTCTGCATAGCCAGAAGAATCAAGGCGAGCATCATGTGGTCGTCTCAACGATTCAGAATGCGCTGGCAGCTCTCTGTTCGCGTGTCTGGGTTGGAGATGCGCCACATCTGTTAAAATTGAAGAACATTCAACATTTACAAACACCGATCACTGGCGATATGCTGCCAGGACATAGTATTCTGGAAGCGATCGAGGATCTTCATCCAACCCCAGCTGTTGGTGGCTCGCCTCGCCAGCCAGCCTTAGAGGCTATTCGTGAACTGGAACAGTTGGACCGTGGCTGGTATGCTGCGCCGATTGGTTGGATCGGGCATACGGGCAATGGTGAGTTTGCGGTTGCCCTGCGTTCAGGACTCCTTCATGGTCATCAGGCCACCCTCTTTGCTGGTTGTGGTATTGTGGCTGATTCTGATCCTGAGAGCGAATATGCTGAGTCCTGTCTAAAACTACAAGTGATGCTGCGTGGTCTGAGCGGAGAGGAATAAAGAGAAGATGTCCCAGATGGCAATTACCGACGGCAATCCCGCCAATCCTACCTATGTGTATGTTGCTGCATTTGTGGATGAGTTGCAGCGAGCCGGTCTGCATCATGTTGTGATCTGTCCAGGCTCTCGTTCAACGCCGCTGGCGCTTGTGCTGGCTGAACAGCCTGCTATTCGCGTCTGGATGCATGTCGATGAACGCTCCGCAGCTTTTTTTGCGCTAGGGATGGCTAAACGGCTCCAACAGCCTGTTGCGCTGCTCTGTACGTCGGGGACTGCCGCTGCAAATTTCTTTCCTGCCATCGCAGAAGCACATCTGACACATATCCCTTTGCTGGTGCTGACTGCTGATCGACCACATGAGCTACGTGATTGTGGTGCTCCACAGGCGATTGACCAGAACCGGCTTTATGGCACCCATGTGAAATGGTTTGCTGAGGTGGCTCTTCCGGAAGCTTCCAATCCGGCACTTCGCTATATTCGGACGCTTGCAAATCGTTCGGTTGCATTGACGACGGCTGTACCTGCAGGTCCTGTGCATCTTAATTTCCCTTTTCGTGAGCCCCTCACGCCCAATCCTCAGGCTGATCAACCTCTGCTAGCTTCTTCACTGCGCGATCCACTCGCCTGGGGGGGCCGTTCAGAGAATGCTCCCTATATTGCTGTCTCTGATGCTCCCCTAGGCTCAGTTTCGGCTGAGACTATTGCGCGGTTAGCAGACCAGATGCAAAGCTCTCAAAGAGGTTTGATTGTTGTTGGCCCGATTGTGCAACCCGAGCTTACGCAGCCCTTGCTTCAGCTTGCGGCTCGCCTCGGCTATCCGCTTCTGGCCGATCCATTGTCGCAGCTACGCTCAGGGACACCTGAGCAGAGCCCCATTATCGCAAGCTATGATGCTTTTCTACGTCTGGATTCTTTTACAGATACCCATGAGCCTGAGCTGGTTCTCCGCTTTGGAGCAATGCCCGTTGCCAAGCCCTTACTGCTCTATCTGAAAAAGTATGCTCATTGTCCACAGATTGTGGTGGATGGGCAATCTGGCTGGGAAGAACCAACGCAACTGGCTGAAGAGATGCTGCATACTGATCCCGCCAGTTTCTGTCGGGAGCTCCTGCAAACGCTTGGCGATCAACCAGTGGTCAATCGCTGGCTCCAGAGCTGGCTGAAGATTGAGCAGGTGACGCGTCAGACGCTCCATCGGGTGATTGAGGATTTTACCCCGCTCTTTGAGGGCCGCGTCTTTCGTGAACTGGCCTCGCTCTTACCAGAGGGCGCAACGCTTTTTGCTGGTAATAGTATGCCTGTGCGCGATCTCGATACATTTTTCTGGAATGTGGCTCATCCTGTACGCGTTCTGGGCAATCGTGGTGCCAATGGTATTGATGGAGTTGTCTCGAGTGCTCTTGGAGTCAGTTCTGCTCAAAAAGAGCCAACAGTCCTGGTGATTGGTGATCTCTCTTTCTTCCACGATCTCAACGGACTCTTAGCCGCTCGCCTGCATCAGCTTCATCTGATTATCGTCCTGATCAATAATGATGGTGGCGGAATCTTTTCCTTCTTGCCGCAAGCAGAGCATCCCGAACATTTTGAGCAATTGTTTGGCACACCCACTGGCCTCGATTTTGCACCTGTTGTACAGATGTATGGTGGCCGTTTTCAACGCATTACCGATTGGAGCTCTTTCCGCCACAGCTTTCGTACTGCGCTTCAGGAGCAGGGGCTGCAAGTTTTGGAGCTACAGACCGATCGTGCCAGCAATGTGAGTTTGCATCGTCAGCTCTGGCGAGCACTAGAATCGGAGCTGCAACAGGAGAGCTAAAAACGTGAAGCTAACTGAACCACAGCACGAATTGCTATCAATAAATGGAACTGAGCTGAGCGTTCTTCAGCAAGCGAGCATAGGGACAGAGCGAGGAACAATCGTCCTGCTCCATGGCTTTACAGGTAGCGCCAACAACTGGCTGCCTTTTTTCTCGCCACTGATGCAGTCTGGTCTGCGGGTTATTGCTCTGGATATGTTGGGACATGGCCGATCTTCTGCCCCGGACGATCCTGAGCGCTATCAAATGCATCATGTGCGGACGGACGTGCTCCTGGCTTTGCAACAGCTCGGTGTTCAGGCGGGAACAGCAATCCTGCTGGGCTATTCGATGGGAGGGCGTATCGCATTGGGATGTGCATTGTCGGGATACTTTCGCGCTCTGATTCTTGAAAGCGCCTCCCCTGGCTTGTCCACCGCAGTCGAGCGAGAGGAGCGTCGAGCGAGCGATGAAGCGCTTGCCGGACGGATAGAAAAAGATGGAGTTGCTCGCTTTGTTGAGGATTGGGAGCGGCTTCCTCTCTTTGCCACGCAGCAGCACCTTTCACCAGCTATTAGAGAGAGGCTTCATGCGCAGCGGATGCAAAATCGTGCTGTCGGGCTTGCCAATAGTCTGCGCGGCATTGGCACAGGAGCACAACCAGCCCTCCATATGGAGCTAGCAACGCTCGATCTTCCAGTACTCCTGTTAGCAGGAGCTCTGGATCAGAAGTTCTGCGGCATTGCTCGTCAGATGGCACAAAGCCTGCCGCATGCACAGTTACAGATCATCCCAGAGGCTGGTCATACGATTCATCTCGAGCAGCCAGCAGCGTTTCTTATCCATGTGCAGGCGTTCTGTCAATCAGTGCTATGATAGAACCAGCACATGTCTGCCGACGGCAGAGATGAAATGCAGATACATGTCTTGTCTTGTCTTGTGATATTTGCGCTTCATACCAAATGAGCGCTATTGTATAAGGAGCACAGCTAATGTCAGTAGCATGGCAACAAGTAAAAGAGTATACCGATATTATTTTTGAGAAGTACGAAGGCATGGCCAAGATTACGATCAATCGGCCAGAGGTACGTAATGCTTTTCGCCCGCAGACAGTGGACGAGCTTATTGAGGCCTTTAACCTCTGTCGCGATGATCAAGAGGTTGGTGTGATTATTCTCACTGGTCAGGGAGAGCTGGCCTTCTGTTCTGGAGGAGATCAGCGGGTGCGTGGAGAAGGTGGCTACGTTGGTACTGATGGGGTGCCGCGTCTTAACGTACTTGAGCTACAGAAGATCATTAAATATATTCCGAAACCTGTGATTGCGATGGTCGCTGGTTATGCTATCGGTGGTGGGCATGTGCTTCACCTGCTCTGTGATCTCTCGATTGCCGCAGACAATGCACGCTTTGGTCAGACAGGCCCACGCGTTGGAAGCTTTGATGCAGGCTGGGGTGCAACCTATCTTGCTCGCGTTGTTGGTCATAAGAAAGCCCGCGAGATCTGGTATCTCTGCCGCCAGTATGATGCTCAGGAAGCCTTAGATATGGGGCTGGTCAATAAAGTTGTGCCGCTGGCACAGTTGGAAGAAGAGACCATTCAATGGGCACAAGAGATCCTGGAGAAAAGCCCCATTGCCCTTCGTTTTCTCAAGGCCGCCTTTAATGCCGATACCGATGGTCTGGCTGGTATTCAGGCACTGGCTGGCGACGCCACTATGCTCTATTACATGACCGAAGAGGGGAAAGAGGGCAAGAACGCCTTCCTCGAGAAGCGCAAACCAGATTTCTCAAAATTCCCTCGCCTCCCCTAAGCGCTGTGGCAGAAGAGCCCAGCCAGGGTTGCCAGGATAGCTGTTGATAGGTATCAGAACAAAGAGACCATTTTGAGTCAAGCAAGCTATCCTGGTTCATTTATTCAGGCATATTGGAACTTGCTGTGGAGGATGCGCGATTGAATAGAGAGACATCGTCTGGTGATGCAGCTACTAGGATCTCCCAGCTTCAATGCTGGCCCTATCAGATACCTGTTCCAACCGGTTTTCGTACAGCGCATGGCTCCTTGTTTGGACGTACAGGGGCTATTATTGAGCTACAGACTGCTGCAGGGCAGACGGGACTTGGTGAGATTGCGCCTCTGCCGGGTTTTCGTGGTGAGAACCTGGATGAGGCTCTTCAGCCCTTGCCTCAGTTTCTCGAACAGATGAAAGGATGCTCGCTACAGGAGGCATTACATCTGCTGTATCAGACGCCATTATCTGGTTCGACCCTGTTCGGGCTGGAAGTGGCGCTTCTGGACGCATCAGCGCATGTGCAACAGCGTTCGCTCAGTAGTCTATTAGGCGCGGAGCCACGATCCTCTGTTGCGGTTAACACCGTCATTGGAGCTCAGAGCCTTGAAGAGACGGTTCAGCAAGCGCAGATGGCCGTTGAGGCAGGCTTTCAGTGCCTAAAATTAAAGGTTGGTCATGAGCCAAAGATAGATCTTAAGCGTATTGCTGCGGTAAGGGCAGCGATTGGATCTGAAATTAAACTTCGGTTAGATGCAAATGAAGCCTGGGATATCGCTCATACACAATCCTTTCTTATGGCCTGCGCCCGCTATGATATTCAGTATATCGAGCAGCCAATCAAAGCCGAGGATCTTGCAGGAATGAGAGCGCTGCGGCTCTCTGTTCCTATCCCGATCGCTGCTGATGAAGCGGTCTCAGATCTTGCCAGTGCCCATCGTGTCCTGTCGATGCAGGCGGCTGATATCCTGATCATTAAGCCACAACTGGCGGGTGGAATTCGCAGTAGTCAACAGATCATTCAAGAGGCCAGTGCTCGCGGCGTACAATGTGTGATTACCAGCAGTATTGAGAGTGGGATTGGAATTATGGCCGCCCTCCATCTTGCAGCCGCCACGCCGCAGATAACGCTGGAATGTGGTCTCGCAACGCTCAATCTTCTGGCTGATGATCTTATCGTTGAGACACCAGTTATTTCAGGCGGCAACTTTTTCGTTCCAGATGCAGCGGGCCTGGGGGTTACCCTGGATCGCGTTGCTCTACAGAAGTATTACAGATGAGAGATGCCATGAATACAACCGATTCATCGACCATCTTATCAAATTGGCTGGCTCGTAGTGCTGAAAATCGACCGCAACATCTGGCTATTGCTTGCAATGGACTGCGCTGGACCTTTAGCGAACTGGATCGTCAGGCAACCCTTCTGGCAGAAAAGTTTGCGCTGGCCGGAATTGGCGCTCAGAGCCGTATTGCTGTCCTCACGGGCAGTGGCCTCCCTTATGTCGCCTGTGTGCATGCCCTGATGCGCCTGAAGGCTATCCTTGTGCCTCTTAATCTAAGGCTGACGGCACAAGAACTTAGCTGGCAGTTACGAGATGTGCAGGCCATAGCTCTTCTTAGCGATCTGGCCCATCAAGATCTGGCCCGTCAGCTTGCGCAACTGCTGCCTGACCTCCCGTTGGGCCTTCTTCATCATCCATCACCAGAAGTTGGACTCACCCCCCTTGTTGATCAGCAATTACCATTCTCTGTGAGACCGGTCCAGTCAGTTGCACCGCTAAACTGGACTATCAACCTGGCGGACACCCAGGCCATCATGTATACCTCTGGTACAACGGGAACGCCCAAGGGAGTTGTACTGACCTATGGGATGCACTGGTGGAATGCCGTTGGCTCCGCCCTTAATCTTGGCCATCAACTGGATGATATCTGGCTGGCCTGTATGCCGCTCTTTCACGTTGGGGGTCTGTCAATCCTGATGCGTAGTGTGATCAATGGTATCAGTGTGATTCTTCAGGAGAAATTTGAGCCTGCAGTAGTCAATCAGACCCTTATCGATGAAAAGGTCACGATTATCTCGGTGGTTGCAATTATGTTGCAGCGGATGCTCGCTGAACTGGATACACGAGAGCCTGGAGGGCGCTATCCAGAAGCTCTTCGCTGCGTATTACTGGGTGGTGGACCGGCTCCACGCCCCTTATTAGAGGATTGTGCATCCCGAAAGATACCTGTTGTACAGACCTATGGGCTCACTGAATCCGCTTCTCAGGCGGTCACGCTTGCGCCCGGCGATGCTCTCCGTAAGCTTGGGTCGGCGGGCCGTCCCTTACTGCCAGTACAGCTCAGTATTCGCAATGAAGGACAAGTGGCTGCCCCTAATGAGCCAGGCATTATCTGTCTTAAGGGACCAGGTATTACCCCTGGCTACGATCATCGTCCCGAGGCTACCGCTCAAGCCATTGTCGATGGCTGGCTTTCGACAGGTGATATTGGCTATCTCGATGAAGAGGGGTATCTGTATGTGTTGGATCGTCGGAGTGATCTTATCATCTCAGGGGGAGAGAATATTTATCCAGCAGAGATCGAGGCAGCGCTCCTTGCACATCCAGACGTCCAGGAGGCGGGAGTCTGTGGGCAAGCGGATACCCGATGGGGGCAGATCCCTATCGCCTTTGTGCATTTGCAGGCTCAAAGTGTTGCTACAGCCGAGCAGCTTCTGGCCTATACAGAACAGCGCCTGGCTCGCTATAAAGTCCCACGTGCTCTGTATATTGTTGGACCGCTACCACGTAACGCCTCCGGTAAACTTCTGCGCCGCGAATTAAACAAGTTGCGGCCACCCTCATCATCGTAATTGTTGGTGTCTATCGTATCAAATACATCGCCCCTCTCTATGAACTTAGATTGTTCTACAGCGCGGCCAGTCTCCAGCAATTTGGAGACTGGCCGCGTGTCTGGTAAATGGCTTGTACGTAGCTTATCTTGAGAGTGGTCCACTTGATGGATTGGCTTGATTCGCACGCAGAGCCGCATTGTCTCGTTCAAGTTGGCGAGCATAGTGTTGAAGCTGACGAGCTTTTTCTACCTCAGCCTCAAGCGTTCGGAGTCGTTGCACTCTTCCCAAGAGATTATTGATTGCGCCACCAATATGCCAGAGCGTATTATCCTGTGTAAGTGGGATGCGAGCATTGGAATCACCATTGGAATAGTGAGTGAGCACCTCCACAATGGTCTGAATACTGTAATCAAGGCGTTCTTTTTGGAGCGCAGCATCACGATCTTTCTCAGCCAGATCATGCTGTAAGCGTGCAATCACCTCGGCTCGATCTGCTCGTCGGAGCGCCCGATTGGCGCTGGAAGACCATAAATAGAGAACGATGGCCGCGATAATCTGGAGCCCGATTGATCGTTCAATACCAATAGAAAAGCCATGTTGAGCAATAAACTGATCGACCTGTGGTGTATGGCGTTCATAGCTATAGTCCAGATAGATAAAAGCACTATTGAAGAGAGCAATTGGAAAGACGCTCCAGGGTGGAAAGAAGGCAACGGCCAGCAGGAGTCCAATGAGAAGCATATCATAGCCAATGACATTAGAAATATCGACACCGTGTGGAAGTGCCAGATAAGAGATCGCCATGCCAACAGTATAGAGGCCCACTATAATACACCCTGCAACGGCTAAGAGCCCCAGCCGATTAAGGATCAAAGTCAGGCCAACGAAAAAGGCAATGCTTCCAAACAGTACCAGTGCGAATGTCGAGGGATGAAGGAGCGAAACGACAATGGAAGGGGCAGAAAAAGCAACAAGTAATAGAAGCATCCAGCTTACAAGCCGCGCCCGACGATAGGCCTCACGCTTCTCTAGAGAGGCATGAGCAGTTGGCGTTTTAGGCATAGTGAAGCGAAACCACCAGTTGAGCCAACCTGGATGTTCAGCCTCTACCTCCTGTCGGCGCGGCAAGACTTTTTCGGACCAGACATCCTGTTCTCTGGGTGTGATTGATTGTTCAAAATTTTGCATGAAATATAGCAATCCCTTCTCTACAACAGAGGTCTGTTTCATACACCAGTTGTAGGATACGCCCTACGGGTTGTAACAGATATCGTTACAACGTCAACCATCCAATTTTCAACATATCCACAACAACTGGAAGAACTTTTTCTAGATCTTGATTAAGAATCTGAGCGATCGTCTCTAGAGAGCGCTTGCCATCTACCAGACGAAAGATCGAGCGCTGTGCATGTGTCCAGGATTGGACAAACTGCGCAGTAGGCTGTATTGCCCGTTTAGGAACAGCCTTGATCATCTCCTGAAAGGGCAACGGAAGAGGTGGTAAAGGCCTCTCTGGATTCAACGGCTGCGATGGGCGTGGAGATGATCCAGGTTTATCTGCCTGAGATGGCCCTCCTGATCGCTCACCTGGAAATGTTTGTCGTGGTCTGGCGGGGAGAGATGGCCCAGGTTTGTTGGGAGATGGAGCTGCCCCGCCCAATTGCTCGTCTGGAAATGGTTGTTGTGAGCCAGCTCTATCGGTAGCATATGGCGAATAGTTCTGCTTTGCCTGCTCGTACTGAGGCGAGGGCCCGGCTGAAGATGATTGGCCCGAGAAATCGGAGAGTGGGGGGATAGGTTGACTGGGTATAGCCTGTTCTGTGTATGTCCATGTAAAGACCTTTTGCTGTAAGAGCCCAAATGCTGGTTGTCCGCTTATCATTTGCCCACGGCTATCGACAACGGTGCAAGCGGTAATTTTCCCTCTTAATAGCTGGATAGTAGCCTGGCAGCGTCCCTTGCAGCCTGGCAGAGAGTGAATATTTGCAGTCAGCAGACCGCTTCTTCCACCCAGTATATAGAGAAGCGTCTCTATCTCGATCTCATACATAGAAATCTCCCACACCCTTTACTCTTCTTTATGGATTTCCTAGCTGGCCAGCTCTTCCAGTATCTCCTGGCGCGTCTCACGTCCATAGCGCCAGAAAACCAGCAATCCAACGCAAGTCAGAGTGCCAAAGAGCACGAAAATGCTGATCAGACCGAACGTAGCGATTAGGTAAGCTGTCAAGAATGGTGCAATGAGAGTAGCTAAACACTGCATACCACGGCTAGTTGAGAGTGCCCAGGCGCGTATACGCGTGGGAAAGAGCTCGGCCGTATAGAGATAGAGGCCAGCAACTGAGACAAAAGCACCAAGCGCAGTGAACGTATCGGCAATAAAGAGCAGACCATTGTGTAGATGGAAGATACCCACCAGAATAGCCCCGATCACAGCGCTGATGAAAGAGAGATAATTGCCACTCAAAAAGAATCTGCGCGCACCACTGCGCTTCCAGATAAAGGCCAGCCCATAGGTCATCAACAGCGAGGCTGTTCCATAGGCAATAATCAGCAGAAGCGATATTTTTTGATAGCCAATCGCAACGAAGAGAGTTGGAAGCCCGTTTGAGAAGGCCGTTGCAATAAAATAGCATACAAACCACTGCGTCCAACTCACGATTGTTGAGCGTCGATATGTTGATGAGAAGAGCTCACCCAGTCGTGTGGGATGAGTATCAGCCGAATAGCGAGTTGTCGCAGGATCGGCAAGCGTGATCTTGCGTTTTTCGGCCTCTGCTTCAAGCTTTGTAATAAGCTGCTGAGCCTGCCCCTCGTCTCCCTTGTTAACCAGCCAGCGAACCGATTCCGGCAGCAAGAACCAGATCGCAAGTGCGCAGAGAACGGGTGCAGCCCCCCCAAAGACAAAGAGTGCTCGCCAGCCATCGGCTCCGAAGAGAGCCGTAGCACGTGTTGAGAGCACAGGGAGAAGGAAGTCGCCCCAGATATAGAAAGTAGCTAGCAGGATAGCTGTCTTGCCTCGTGACTGCGCAGGAACATACTCTACAAACCAGGTTAGTGCTAGCGGAAGGAAAGCACCAATTCCTAGATCTTGTAGTGTATGAAAAATAATTAAGGATGGTAGCGACCATGAGAAGGCCGCAATAATTCCTATGCCTGAGAGCAGCAACGCCGCCACCGCCAGCCGTTTGCGACCATAGTACTCAGCCAGTACCCCGGCGGCCACTGCACCTGCCCCCTGCGCCAGGAAGCCCAGGGCAATCAACGTGCCAGCGGCAGGAGCATTCTTATTAGGATCAAATTGGAAGGCTGATCCAGTAGCCGTAATCGTAAAGGAGACGACCAGCGTATTAAAGGCCACAAAGAAGAGCCCCAGTCCCAGCCAGATCAGCAAGCGCCGATGAAAAGCAAAGAAAGGGAGGCGTTCAAGGCGAGCCACCAGAGCGGTAGCAGAAGAGAGCTCATCATGAGAAGACGGGAGCGTCGTGGAAGATGACGAATGATAATCCATAACGTTTCTACAAGAATCCTTTCTATATGGTAACTCTACATGGTAACTCTATAGTGTAACCAGATGACATATACAAAAATGCTGCCATCAAGCAGCCGATGTATAATGCGTAATCGAAAAAAATGCTAAACCGCTAGTAGCGCACAGCCCTCTTCCATAAAACACAGCCGAATGTGTATAAATAAAAGTTCACTTGCTCTATTTTTACCACAATAAAATATTAAATACAATATCATCACTATAATTCGTTTGAATATAAAGGAAATTAGTCCTTCTCTTTTATGAAGAATATAAAGAAATTGAATCGGTATGCAGATATATATATGCAACATTAGCTCTTCTAAAAAAGGGCCATTTTTCACTCCAGATGGTGAATGTCCATTCATGATGGCCAGTCTTCTTCAACTCTCTTTGTTCTGCTAACGTTCAACGAATGATGCACTTCTTTTCTTCCCACATTTTCTCCTCAGCGAGAGACCATAGCGAGAGACCATGAAGAAGGAGACGAGCAGCTCTCTCCTCCTTTTTTTGTTATCTTATGAGAGAAAAAACATATCATGCAATGCCAAGTAGGGAAAGTCGCTTGTCTCTTTCCTCCGTTCCCCCTCCGCTCTGTGAGCCCCTCCATAGCTCAATTGGAAACAATGTTATGGGGGTGCTGGCATGGTGGAGCTTCGAGATGTGGAAGGAGACAAGCGACCTTCCCTACTTGTATTGTGGCATAGTGCACCTTTACAAACATAAAACACTGTAAAGTAGGGAAAGTCGCTTGTCTCTTTCCTCTGTTCCCCCTCCACCATGCGAGCCCCTCCATAGCTCGAGTGGACAATGGACAATGGGGAAGGATGTTATGGGGGTGCTACCATGGTGGAGCTTCGAGATGTGGAAGGAGACAAGCGACCTTCCCTACTTGTATTGTGGCATAGTGCACCTTTACAAACATAAAACACTGTAAAGTAGGGAAAGTAGCTTGTCTCTTTCCTCCGTTCCCCCTCCACCATGGTCCCACCTCCATAGCTCAACGGGAAAGGACACAATGGTGAGACTGGCATAGCGGAGCTTCACGATGGAGAAAGGAGACGCCCTGCTTGTTATCATCAATTGTGTGTATAAGAATTTTTCTTAATCACATAAATTTTAATTCTGAAATATCTTTTCTGGCACGAGGAGAGACCTGTACAATGGGAGTGGATAGGGTTACGCATGGCATGACGTCCCAAATTTTTGCGATGTTTTGTCATCTTAATAAAATTTTAATATTTTTCAATCGTCAACTTTTTGGAGAAAACGCCTCCTTTCTGGTCTGTTTAGCTGTCTGGTATAGTGCTTACATCGGCCTGTAGAGCCATTCTATACAGATTGATAAAAGAGAGCATGGAGAGATAGTACTTTTTTTTGAAGAGTTGAGGCAAAGATGATGATCTGAAAAAAATCTTATACTATACGGTTTGTAGCTACTGATGATATCTACTAATTGTGGTATAAGACTTCTAGTGGCAATGATCGCAACTGGTGATTAGTACTACTAGCCTTCAATTCTTTCTTTATTTCGCTGACTTAGTGTTTTAGAGAATATGAGAAGGATGAGTAGAAGCGGTACAGCGACGTACAGGTAGAAGTCTCATTGGTAGGGGGGGACAGAGGAGCACGAACGAATGCATGGGTTCGGCCTTGTCTTCCAGTAACTATTTGATCGATAGATCGGTACGCGCCATTTTAATGTTGGATGTGTGCGCAGAGAGACCGATCATAGCGAGCGCGGACACGAGGAGGTAGAGCCGAGACTCTACCAGGCGCGGAGTAACAGAGGGCTCCGAGGCCAGAACCGACTCGTTTCCCCTCACCAGAGCGCGGTAGAGCCCCCTGATCAGGGCTGTAGCGAGTCCCAATCAGGAAAAGGTTACTACCAGGCAGAATAAGGCGTCCTGACTGAACTTACACCGTTAATGTATGGGAAGAGCGGGCCAGACGATCTTTACTATCGTCAGGAAGCGGTCTCGCCTCCCACTTTTGAAGGAAAGGAATCGAACTCATGCGTAAACAGTACTTGCGTTGGCTGCTTCCCATCATCGCCCTGTTAGTCATTGCAACCGTCATCGTTCTCTCACCCCTGGTGAATAGCCACGCCGCCGGCACAACTAGCCCCAGCGTGACTCCAACTTCTACACCACATGTTACTCCAGATGTGCAGTGGCACTTCTAGTTATTCAGATTGAGTGGCTTTATCTATTGACGATAAGCCACTCGGCTAAAATTTTAAATCTTTTCTATGTTTTCTAACCAATTTTCCAGTTCTTTAGCTTTATTATATCCCATTGCCTTAAAAGTCCGATAGCTCTCTTCTCCAAATTTTTTCGCGTCTAAGATGTTTCCAAGTTTGGCAAGTGTCCTTGATAGACCGTAATATGCCAATGCCAATGATTCTTGGTCTCCAGATGGAACCTTTTCTAGCATTTCCTCAAAATTGTGCTTAGCATTATTAAGCTTCCTTTGCACTAAATTAAGTTGTCCAAATTCATATAAAGCCATGCAAATTATACGAGGCCTGCCAATTGTTTGAGCTAAAGAAAGACTCTGTTGCAAGTAATTAGCAGCTTGTTCATAGTCATTTGATTTTTGTGAAATCATTCCTAAATTCATTAATAAAACGCTTGTCCATTCACGATGTTCTATCTGTTCTGCCAAGCGTAAACCTTCTCTAAAATACGCTTCCGCTTGCTTATAATGATTTTCTTCTGCCTCAATATCTCCTAGATTGATCAGTAGGACACAGATTTGTTCTCTTAAGCCAAGTTGGCGAGCCAATTCTAGACCTTCTTCGTAATAGGCTTTTGCTTCTATATGCCTGCCCTGGCCTCCAACGGTTGCACCTAAATTAATAAGTAGAACGCAGGTTTGTTCGCGATCGTTAATTCGTTTAGCAATTGTTAAACCTTCTCGTAAGAAATTCTCTGACTGCTCATAAATACCCTGTCCAGCTGCAACAGACCCTAATATTTTTAAGAGACTACAGATCTGTTCTTGGTCTTGAATTTGCCGCGCCAGAGCGAGCCCTTCTTGTAGATAGGCCTCAGCTTGTGCGAAGCCCCCTTTTTTTAAATTGACCCAACCTAGATCATTCAGGAGCGTGCAGATACGTTCCTGACTTTGAGTCTGGCGAGCGAGGACCAGGCCTTGTTGGAAGTAATTTTCGGCCTGGGCGAGGTTACCTTGTTTTTGAGAGACCTCGCCCAGGTAAAGAAAGGTACCAGCGATGCCATTGGGCTCTTGTTGCTGGAGGGCAGCCTCATGAGCTTTCTGTAGATAGTATTCGGCCTGTCTATAAAAACCTCTTAGTATAAGAAACGGTGCAAAGGCGCTGGTGATCTGAATTAGCTCAGTCTGTTTGTCTTGTACGAGGGCAGCTTCGAGGGCGGTTTCGATGAGATGGTTATCCTGTTCAAGGATCTCATAGTCTTTTTTGTGTGCTTCGACATGGGAGGCGACATAATCGATCAGCCTTTGCATGGGATGTGGATCGCTGAGGTGGACCCGGGCATAGTCGGCAATGACCTGGTGGAGGGTATAGCGATCTCCGCCAGTGCATTCTAACAGGCCCGCATCCGAAAGAGCATCAAGCTCATCAATGGTGCAGGCAGCTATGACCAGAGCCGCCTCTTCAGAGAAAGTTTTTGGCTTGGAGGGGAAGATCGAGAGCGCATAGAGCGTTGTCCTGGTGGCCGGAGTGAGTAGCTGATCAGTGACATTGATCACAGATTGCAGAGAGAGTGAGGTCTCGATGGGCAGGCTGGGATGGCTCTCGGCGGGAACGTGTGGCTCTTCAATGCCTAACCGAACTTCGGCATCATTAAGCTTCTCTAAGGCGGCACTGATGCGTCTGGACTGCCCGCTATAGGCCTGTTTGCGGAGATAGTTACCGATGAGTGTAAGAGCCAATGGGAGTCCGCCTACGGCCTGAACGAGAGTCTCGGCCTTCTGAATCTCGCGCGTCACGACCTGAGGTGCCAGCATCTCTAACAATCTGAAACTGGCCTCTTTTGTAAGCTCTTGCAAAAGAATCGTCCCATTGATCGACATATGCGAAGCAATGTATGGAAAGCGTGTGGTGACAAGATGAGCACAGTTCGGTCCACCAACCTTAAAGGTGAGAGCCTCTTCCAGTTGCCAGGCATCATCGATGACCAGGAGCATCTTGCGTGTCCCAATAGCATTGCGAATGGCCTTGGCCCAGGCCTCGGTACTACTCAATTTCTCCATCTGACTGGACGAGATACCTAGCAGGTGGCCCCAACGACTCAGCAGACCGAGAATATTGGGTTGAGGTCCCAGACCAGCCCAGAGGATACCATCTTGAAAGTGATCACGCACCTGTGGATCATGAGCCAGCGTAATGGCCAGTGTGGTCTTACCAACACCGGGTAAGCCATTGAGGGCTGTCATTGCCACTTGCTGTGGAGCGCATAACTGCTGCTTTACCTGATACAGATCCTGCTCGCGCCCCACCAGATCGATGCCCGGTTTGAGTGGGATTGCAGGATCATACAGGGCTGATGGCTGCGTTGGAACTGATGGAACGGCTTTTTCAGTGTGATCTGGACTGGTTGTGGTATTTGCTCTGGCTGGAGTCGTAGCGGCAGATGCAGGAACAAGATCCAGCTCAACCTCACTCTTCTCAAAGAACTTACAGAGCTGAGTGCGAAAATAAGGGCTTGGCTTGGTAATGCCACGTTCCCAACGACTCACATTCACATAATTGGTCCCAATCGCGTCAGCCAGGGCCTGTTGAGATAAATTGCGGACAATTCGCGCCTGGGCGAGGCGAAGTCGAGGTTGAGATGGTAGTTCTGTATTACGCATCCACAGTCACCAAACCTTCCGTGGCATAAGATGATAAAGATGATAAGTAAGACTGATAAAGTGAATGATAACGAATGTCCTTAAAAGTATACCCCATTTACTGGCATAATTAGCATAGAAAACATGCTAGATTCTAGTAGTTAATCAAAAATCATAGCTTTGTTATTCAGAGCATTGTAGTGAAGCTTGTCGATGGAGTGAACGAGCTTTTAGGATAATACAGTGTTGCAAGAGTCAACCAGGTTCAGAACAGAAGTAGGTGCAAAATGCAATATGAAGTAAATCAGACCCGAGCCGCCGTTCTGGTGGAACCTGGCGATGAGAAAGGCGATATTGTACGCTGGCTGGCTCGACAGAGAAAACCAGTCGTCATGATCTTGCCAGAGCAGGATACCATTCGGCGCCCAGGCGATCTTCTAGAACTTCGTCGCATCAGCGCTCAGCAACAGAATACGCTCAATCTGGTGATTAGCAGCAACGAGCGCCTTCGACAGTGGGCACGTCGTCAGGGCTTTAATGTCTTCTCTTCATTGGAAGCCTGCTCGCGAGCCACTCAGCGTGACACTGAGCCTCTGGCATATACACAGCACGAGCTGATTCCATCAATGAAACTGGCTTCTGGTTCGCTTAAACATCGGGTGGAGCTCACGAAAAATACGACGGCCAGGCGAAGGAGCGGAGATCTGTCGGCGCAGTTGCGTGAGCAGAAGGAACATGAACGTAGACAAAGTCGCTTGCTCTGGTTCCTGATAGCTCTATTGGCCTTAGGGATTCTCGGTGGAATTGGGTTTGGGTATCTGATGACCGTTGCTGAAGCTGGTCATGTGACGCCCGTTGTTTTCTCTTATCTTGTCATGAATGCCTAGCCACATCTTGTCGGTCGAGGTCTTGTGCTCCGCAGGGATCGCGGGGCGCAAGACCTCGACCGACAAGAAAGAGTGCCGTGCAGGATTGCGTTAGATCAGAAAGTCATTAAGCAGGTACTGAGCAAGGAAGTTACCCTTGTTGCACAAGGAGGTTTTATTGATGGCAATCTATACGATGCGCATTCCCGTGAAAAGAGTAGCACAAGCACCAGCAAAACTAATGGTCTCATTACGTTTTATCTTAACAAAAAAAGTTGCAAGCACCTCTCTGGAGACAGAGCTGACTCCAGCAGTGACTTCGAACCATCACCCTCAGGTAGCGATGAGTGGTAGCGTGGGTCGAGTCCCAGCAAAGATGCGTTTAAAATTAATCCATCCACAGACTAGCAGGAAGGGATACTACAATGCAGAAAGTTTACTTGCGTAACAAGCCCAAACAGGTGGCGGAATATCCGAGCCTGGCCAATGAAAAGATCCTTCATTTCTCATTGCAGGATTCCTTACCCGCAGGCCATACGCTGGTTCTGAATACCACGTTTGGGACGCTCTCCTATCTCTCCTGTGAGAATGGGATGCCGCGCCTGGTGCGTCAAGAGCAATTCACCAATACAGAGATGAGCGTCTTAATGCCACTGCTGGAGATGTTTCCTTATTACTGCCCGTATGAAGTCCTTTATGGAAGCTTCTACGGTGATGGCAAGATCAGCGAAGCCAATACGGCTCGCGGTCGTGAGCGTCTGGAGCAGGCCGAAATTGAAGGAACCTGGGATCAAGAGCTGCGGCCAATCCGTTGTGCCCTCTCTCGTACCCGGCTCAAGATTCGCGCCTTTGGCATAGACATCTCATCGATTCTGGCCACCGGCTATATCTTGCTCGTGAGCGGACAATCGATCCGTGAAGAGGCTATGAGCCGCTAGCCATCCAGTGTTCAAAAGAGTGTTGCGAACAGAAAACCTACTGCGACCCTTTTGTCCCTACCTACCCCTACCCTCTGTTAACAAAACGAGGTTGGAGCGTCGTACCCACGCTTCCAACCTCGTTTTGTTTTCTTTTTACACAAGAAAACTTGTACCTGCTCCAGCGATAGCAGCCACGATCACCACCACCCATGATGGGACCTTCCAGAAGACCAGAAGCCCAAAGAAAACAAGTGCCAGAGCCACATCAATGGGAGCGTGGATCGCGCTTGTCCAGATTGGCTGATAGAGAGCCGCCAATAAAATACCCACCACCGCAGCATTGATGCCACGGAGAGCAGCTTGAAAACCCTCAATCTCGCGCAAATGATTCCAGAATGGGAGAATCCCCATAACCATCAGAAATGAAGGCAAGAAGATCGCGATAAGAGCGATCAGTGCTCCAGCCCAGCCATTGGGAGCGGGCTTGCTCACGGCCCCCAGGTATGCAGAAAACGTAAATAAGGGCCCTGGAATGGCCTGAGCTGCGGCATAGCCAGTAATAAATTGTTCATTGCTCACCCATCCTGACGGTACCACTTCTCGTTGTAGAAGAGGCAAGACCACATGACCACCACCAAAGACCAGAGAGCCTGTGCGAAAGAACGTATCAAAAAGATCCAGAGCTTGCGAATGTGTAAAGTGCCGAAGGAGAGGAAGCCCAATTAAGAGTCCAAATAGGAGCCCTAAGCAGCAGAGAGCTAACCGACGTGAGAGCATAAGAGGAAGTCGTATTGGATTTGTTGCATGTGCTCCCTGAAAGAGCCGCCAACCGAGCAGACCGGCAACTACTATCACAACAACCTGAATCAGAGCCGATGGCCAGAGGAGAATGCATGCAGCCGAGAGAATCGCTATGGTAACTCGAGGTCGATCGGGACACAGGCTCGTTGCCATGCCCCAGACAGCCTGTGCTACCACGGCCACAGCAGCCACCAGCAGACCATGCAGCCAGCCAGATTGAGTTGCACCAGTGAGAAAAGTTGAGGCATAGGCAAAGAGAGTTAATAGCAGAGCCGACGGGAGCGTAAAGCCCAGCCATGCAGCCAGGCCTCCCCAGACTCCAGCTCGCGTCATACCCAGGGCGATCCCCATCTGACTGCTGGAAGGACCGGGCAGAAATTGGCACAGACCCAGGAGATCAGCATATGAAGCCTCATCCAACCATTTACGCCTGACGACAATTTCCTGTCGGAAGTAGCCTAAATGGGCGACAGGTCCGCCAAAGGAGGTCAGGCCTAGCCTGGTAAACGTCCCCAGGACCTCCAGAAACGAACCCTGGGGATGTTCGTTCAAGTGAAGAGAAGCTTCTAAGGTTGAGCGGCTATCATTCACAAAAGGTATCTCCTCCATCGTTTACAAGCCTGAGCCAACAACAAATCTTATTCAGAACGTACCAGATTGACCTGGACAAGACAAGTATGCATGCTCACTTATAGGGATAAGAGGAGCCCGTTTTTGGTGCTAACCGGACTGCATTGACCTGAATAAAAGAGTTTTTAACTGCATGAGTCATCTGTATATAAGATCATGTATAAGACAGAAGCAAACACAAAAAAGTTACAGATTGAGTCTCTTTGCTCTTTTTAGTAGTGAAGAAAGTGTTACCTTGTTTTCATTGTACAGTCTGGTTTTGTGGTGTTGGGAAAGGAGTTCGCTTATGAGTACCGTTACTGATTGGGGGAGCGCCATTGTCTCCTCTTTTGCAGCGGCCCTGGCCCTGCTGTTTGCATTTGTGCCGAAATTATTAGGCTTCCTCGTCATCTTACTCATTGGCTGGCTTGTCGCGAGTGCTCTAGCGAAAGCCGTTACATTCTTACTGCGTAAAGTTGGTTTTGATCGGATCTCTAGCAGAATAGGATTGACGCGTTTTGAGCAACAGATGGGATTGCGGATGGATGCACCGGATCTGTTAGGCAAGATCGTCTACTGGTTTGTCTTCCTGGTTTTTCTTGTGCCAGCAGTTGATGCATTGGGCCTGACCAGCGTCAGCTCGCTTTTGGACAAGGTGATTAGCTATATTCCTAACCTGTTTATAGCCATCATCATCCTCTTTGTGGGAGGGCTACTGGCTAAACTGGCAGCAGACATTGTAAGAGGAGCAGCAGCGAGTGGTCGATTTGGAAACCCCAACCTTTTTGCCAACATTACACGCTACGTCATCCTTGGTTTTATCGCCCTCCTGGCCCTCTACCAGCTACAGATTGCTCCAGCAATGATCCAGACACTCTTCACAGCCATTTTAGGTGGGGCTGCATTGGCCTTTGGACTGGCCTTTGGCCTGGGAGGACGCGATTCAGCTAAACGCTATCTGGACCGTTCAGAGGCAGCGTTGAGTGGTGGTAGCTCTGAGAGCTATACTACACCGCTTCAGACAAATCAAGAGAGCGGCTATCCCCGTTCAGGCCATATGACGAACCAGTATCAGATGCAGCAGACACCGCCCCCATTCTCCAACGACATGCAGCAGGATCGGCCATCATGAAGACGTGTGCATCAAGAAGGGAGCAAGCCGTAGAAGGGTAGAATAAGGTGGAGTGGGTCACGGCGGCCATCATTCATGATGGGCGCGTCAAGAAGGGAGCAAGCCGTAGAGGTGAGAAGGGTGGAACAGGGTGTAGTGGGTCACGATAGCCATCATGAATGATGGGCCCTACATTATTTATGCGATAAATCGCGTATAAGATGCAATTTATTGCCTGAGAGAGGAGGGCCCATCATTCATGATGGCCGAAAAAAGTCGCCACTTATGCTCTGTGACCTCCTACATCCTCAGGTGATAAATCGCGTATAAGATGCAATTTATTGCCTGAGAGAGGAGGGCCCATCATTTATGATGGCCGAAAAAAGTTGCCACTTATGCTCTGTCACTTCCGAAGGAGAGAGGGCCAACAACGCGCCCTGGTAAAAATGCAAATGACGTCATGATGGATGGTGTAGTTATCGGATCGGACAAGCGTTTGCCGTTCCTTTGTTCCAGCGCCCATCAGGAAGTAAGGATCGTCGTCAGATCGCTGGCCAGTTCTTTCAATACCTGAGGGACTGGTTTGCGATCTGTTGTAAGGGCTTGACGTATGTGGATACGAAGAGCAGTAGATAGCGCATCATACTTAGGTGTCCTGGGGCGTGGCAATGCCGTTTTGAGAATAGGAGTTAACTCTTTAAAATAAGGATATTTTGTCAACAGTTCTTTATCCCGATAGACATCCTGATGCGTCACAATCCAGCCTGCCTGGAGAGCGGCCAGCTTTTGCACTGGTTCACTAATCATATAGTGGATAAACTGCCAGGCTGCCTCCTGCTGTGCTCTGCTAATTGCGGCATTGATTGCAAGCTGCCAGCCGCCGATACAGGAATGACCAGTGCGATTGGAGCCACCATAGAGCATGGGATGAATCGCAAATTTGTGGGCATAGTCAGTTTTTTGTGTACTGGGATAGGCGTAGGGCCAGTTGCGCATAAAGATTGCCTCTCCCATCTCCCAGGTTTTGCGTGCTACCTCTTCTGTATAGGTGGAGATATCGGATGGAGAGATCGTCCCAATCCAGCTTACCATGAGATTTAAGGCTGCCTCAGCTTCAGGGCTATTGACTGTAACAATCTGATCATGCTCGGGATCTAAGACCGACCCACCGAAGCCATGGAGAACCTCATCGAAATTACAGACCAGACCCTCGTACTGAGCAGCCTCCCAGACGTAGCCTTTATGCTGAGCATCCATATGTTCTCTGGCCTGAGCAGTAAGCTCTTCCCAGGAATTAGGAGGCGTGTTGATAATATCAGTACGATAGTAGATAAGCCCAACGTCCATTCTAAAGGGTACCGCCCAGAGCTTTTCCTGATACATACAGGCCTCTAATGGCGATGAAAGATACTTTTGACGCTCGGAAAGAGGCCATTGTGCTTCGGTAATTGGCACCAACCACTTCTGTTGAGCAAATTCCGGCGGCGTTGTCACATCAATTGAGAAGATATCCACCGCAGTGCTATGTGAGCGCAGCATATTACGCTCAATTGCTGTTTGGTCGCTGGAGCCACCAGGTCCGAGTTGAAAGATCACATGGATGGCCGTTTGAGAGTCATTAAAGTCGTCTACAATTCGCTGATACACCCCGGAGATATCATATTCGCTCTGCCAGACGAGATATATAGGGGCGGTAGGGCTATCTCCACAACTGGCTAGCAACGATGTAGCAGTCGTCGTTGAGAGACCAAGCAGAGCTGTGCGGACGAGAAAAGAACGGCGTGAGAGCCGCCCTTTTCTCACTAATGTTACCAACTCAGTGAGTGCATCTCGTTTAGCAATCTCCATCCTCTTAAACTCCTGGTACTTAAGGCTGGAAGATAAAAATGTTCTCAGCCCCAGCCGAAACAATGCGATTGTCATTATGGGACCAATCAATGGCGAAGACCCAGTTCGAACGATTTCGGGCGATATCCGCAATATCAGGATAGATCGAGAGATCTTTATCATTCTGGATCATCCAGACGCGAACCGTCCCATCGTAATTGGCAGAAGCCATCTTTGTTCCATCAGGCGACCAGGAGATAGAGAAGATGGGCCCGTTGGGGTCCTGTGCCGTTTTATGACTGGTATAAATTGGCTGCATGAGTTGGCCCGTCAAGGAGTTCCAGATCTGTACAGTACCATCATAGCTTGCGGAAGCAATTGACGTATCAGCCGCTCTGCCCGCTGAGGCTGGGGACCAGAGAACGGTAGTAATCGCCCCTCGATGGCCAGTATAAACGACCAGTGTCTTGATCGTCGTTGCATCCCATACAAATACTTTGCCCAATTCATCACCAGATGCAAGATATTTTCCATCATGGGACCAGGCAACTGAGCGAACCCGTGACGCATGTTCTTGATAGACCGCGATATCAGCGCCCGTCTGTGCATTCCAGATATGGACGGTGCCATCATCGCTAGCAGAAGCGATCTTTGTGCCATCGGGTGACCAGCTAACAGCATTGACAGGGAGTGAGTGCTGTTTATAAGAGAGTAGAGCCGTATTGAGCCGATGGGAAAAATCCCAGATCTGTACCAGATCGTTGCTACCAATGGCCGCAATCTTTGTGCCGTCAGGAGACCAGGCCAGAGCAGAGCCCCAGCCTGAAGGCTCCTCCATAACGGTATTACCATTGTGGGCATCGAGCACCAGTAGTTTATCATCGTCCCAGAGGGAAGCGATATAATTGTTATCAGGTGACCAGGCGATAGCATGAGCCCAGCCATGATGGATCAATGGTAATTTCAGGGAAAACTGTTTATTTGCCATAGGATGAGCCCAGGCATTATCAAATTTTCTTGTATAGTACGTTGTCACAAAAGGGATACTAATCGTCAGCAAGAGACATGCAATCCCCATTGTAGCCCAGATCACCTTTTTTTGTTCCCACAGACTGGAAGGGCGATCGCGCGTTGCTGATCTGTGCGGCTGCCATCGTTGATACAGGGGTCTTAATAGCCTTGAGACCCCTGTTCGGCGGCGTTGTTCATATTGGATCTGTTCGTAACGTGTAGCCAATAGTATATCTAGAATATCGGGAGCCTGTAGCGTTTGAGCGTACTCCCGTAGGTCTTGTTCCATATCCTGATATTCTTCAAATTGTTCTCGGCAGGCCAGGCAAGTAGTGATATGAACCTGAAGACCAGCAAGCTCTTCAGGAGAAAGATCTTCCATCCGAAATGCCAACTTCTCGCTCCAATCTTCACAAGAAGATGAAAATTTCATGGTTGAGGTCCTTTCCTCGGCTGAGAAGCCTTTTTAGGAGGCTGGTAAAACTTTTTTAATTTTCGTTTAGCTTCAGAGATATAACTGCTGACGCTATTTTTTTTTAACTGCAAGAGTTCTCCAATCTCCTCAGTGGAGAACCCCTGAACTGCATAGAGAAGGCATTCAAATTCCTTTGGAGCGAGTCTGGCTAATGCCTCTTCAATATATGGGTTGAACATGCCCTTTTTCACCATATCTCTGGGTGGTACTGGTCTTTCCTGATCGATGGACGTATCATCATACAGCTCTTCAATGCCATCTAGCTGGATTAAGGCATCATCATATTCATTGCACTCTTGCAATGAAGAGCACTTGAAATCCTTTTTGCGTACCATATCAATAAGCCGGCTTCTAACGCAGCGAAAAAAATGGCTAACACGCGTGGATTTATCCATCTGACCATATTTAGACCAATGCCTCACGAAATAGGTAAAAGCTTCCTGCATAGCATCTTTTGCAAGTTCTTTATCATGGCATTTTGCAAGCGCCACAATATATGCACGTTGGTGATATTCTTCATAGAAATCAGTGATCTCTTTCATATGAATATCGTTGAGCAATAAATCCTGAAAGTGTGGTGAGAGATTTTTCTCATCCATATTGCCCTTAGAGAAATCATCTGAATCCAAGATCCCTACTCCCTTCGGCCAAAGTTTTCTCTTGCCAGTTAATGCATCCCCCCAGATAAAGATCTCTCTCTTGTTAACCAAAAGTTGACGGTATGCTGCATTGTAATCCAGGTCGGGGAGAACCTGGAAAGATTGCAGAACACGTAATAAGAGTCAGACTTTCAGTAGCCAGGGATTATCTATACAGGCAAAGAACATGTTGCTACTGAGAAAACGTTAAAGGAGGGTGCGATTACTGGGATTTTGGGGCGAATTTGAGGGGTAGAGAGAGATTGTATGCATAACAAGTAGAGGCATCCAGGATGGGGAGGGTCTACTTCTCTATTTTGTGGTCTGATCGTGAATCAAGATCGGTTAATGAGAGTGCTTATAAGAGCTAAAAGTGCATTGATGTCAAATGGTTTATTCATAAAGCCATCCAGATGAATCTTTCCCAGATGTTCTTTGGAGCGAGCATGAGCACTCAGCAAAATAATTGGAAGGGAGTGGCGCAGATTGCGATTTTGAATTTCCTGCACGAATGTCATACCATCCATACGAGGCATAAGCAGATCGAGCAAGATGAGATGAGGTCGAAGTCCAGACTCCATTTTTTGTAAGGCGGCCTCTCCATCCGATGCCACTTCAACAAGATAATCTTCATCTTCTAACAGGCTCTGGAGTATCTCGCGAATATCAGGATCGTCATCCACCACGAGAATAAGCTTGCCCATGGTATCCCTCCTTAATAAATAATCAAATCGTATAGAGAGTATAAATGGTTCGGTAGTTTCTGTCACGCATTGACTCCAAAAGTCCATCTGCTATTCTTATAGTAGAGGTAAAGAGTCCTGGTGGTCAAAAATTCCATGGAAGCTCAGAAGATGTTCGATTGACTTTGAACGTTTGCTGTCAGGTACTTTTTCAAGCGCTGCTGGTCATGACATAATCTTGTGTGTCAGAGCTATCCAGATAAAGAGGTTAGTATCTAAAGTTACTAGAGCTCTTCAGGGCTGGTTTTGTTGGTTGGCCTCCTGTTTGAGGTGCAGCAGATGTTGATTATCGGGTTCGAACGTCAGGGCCTGATCATAAAGTGCGATGGCCTCCTGGTAACGGCCCATTGCAGCAAAAGTCCGACCCTTGCTTGTAAGAACA
The DNA here is from genome assembly GCF_003967535.1 of Tengunoibacter tsumagoiensis. Lineage (GTDB taxonomy): Bacteria > Chloroflexota > Ktedonobacteria > Ktedonobacterales > Ktedonobacteraceae > Tengunoibacter > Tengunoibacter tsumagoiensis. Next base: position 1,780,611 of record NZ_BIFR01000001.1, read on the forward strand.
ACGGCGTTATACGGATAGAGACTGAGGGCTTGATTGTAGGCGGCCAGTGCTTCTGTGTAACGCTCCAGTTGATAGAGATTGATCCCCATGCCGTACCAGGCGGCCATATTCCTGGCATCGAGATGAGCGGCGCGTTCATGTGAATGTAATGCCTCTACATAGCGTTGCAGGAAGAAGAGAGCATCGCCGCGCCCATTGTGGGCGGCCACATTCTGTCCATCATGCCGTAGAATCTGATCATAAGTAGATAAAGCCTCGCGATACCGTTTTAAGCTGAGCTGTGCCTCAGCCTTCCCCTGAAGGGCATAAGAAAAATCAGGTTTAATCTGCAGAGCCCTGACAAAGATAGGGAGAGCTTCCTGAAAACGTTGCAGTTTATTCAAGAGCAGACCTTGCCGGACCAGATAGAGGGTATCCTTGGGATTGTATCTGATAGCGTGTTCGTAAGCAGTTAAAGCCTCATCTGAACGACCAAGCTCTTCACAGACGATCGCTTTTTCATAATAGGCGCGATGAGCTTCCGGCTCAAGGGTTAGAGCCTTGTCATAACATTCCAGGGCTTCGCGATAGCGTTTCAGGCTGTAGAGAGCATTCCCCTGATCGATGAGCAGAAGGACATTCTGAGGATCTTGTTTGAGTGCCTGCTCATAAAATTTGAGCGCCTCACGCGAGCGGCCAAGCAACTCCTGTTCCTGTCCTTTGCGGCGCAGCTCGGTAATCCGATTCTGTCGACGTTTGGTCTGTTGCTGCTGAGCTTTTAAGGCGGCTTTTGCCTTATTCAGACCTTGTTGAGCTTTTTCATCATGAGGGTTAAGCGCCAGAGCGGATTGAAAAGCATCACTGGCCTCCTGATAGCGTTGCAACTGGTGGAGAGCCAGCCCTTTGACGGTAAGAGCACCATGATCGCTTCTATTGACGGTTAAACCCTGGGAGAGATAGGTCACAGATTCCTCTGGACGTTGGAGCATGTAGAGGATACAACCTTTGCCTCGAAGAGCCTCCCATTGTTGATCATTCTTCTCCAAGACCTGATTGTAGAGCTCCAGCGCCTGAGCATAGTCCTGCTGATTAGCGAGCAGATTAGCTTTTCCAAGGAGAGCCCCTTCATGATCAGGCTCGATCTCTAAGAGTTGATCGTAGATAGCAAGGGCTTCGGCCCCGCGCTGGAGACGTTGCAAGATCTGAGCCTTTGTGAGTAAGGCATCACTGTGGGAGCTTTCAATCTTGAGCGCATCGTTAAAGATCGCCAGGGCTTCCTCCAGACGATCCAATTGCAGAAGACTAAAGCCCAGCCCGAGTAAGGCGGCGGCATTGGTAGGATCGAGCTGAATAGATTGCTTAAAGGCCCAGACGGCCTCTTCATAGCGTTTCAGCGCATGCAGCGTCTGACCCTGCCAGAGATAGGTATCCTCATCCTGAGAATCTAATTGAATGCTTCGCTCCAGAGCTTGTTGCGCCTCTTGATAGCGGCCCTGGCGAAAAAGGAGGATTCCAAGGCTATAATGAGCCAGCGCACTATTGGGATGATAATAGGCATGGAGTTGGCAGGATTCAAGAGCTTCAGGAAAACGTCCGAGAAGATAGAGCGTCTGAGCCTTTCCATCCAGAGCTTCGGCATTGGTAGGATCTTGCTGAAGTGCATGTTCATAAGCCTCCAGAGCAGCCGAATAGTCATCCTCAGTCAGCCAGAGAGTCGCTTGATTCAGCCATTCTTGCAAAGACTCCGTAGAGACGATCGCCTGCGTCAAAAACTCCTCATGACGGACAGTTGACGTATCGGTTGCTTGCTGTTCGCTTTGAGCAGTTGCGTGGGAGGTAGCCTTTGGAGGATCGGTATGATTATTCTTGACGGTCGTTTCAACAAACGCATCAGTCTGGAGTGCCTCAAGAAAGAGCAGCACATCCTCAAAGCGATCATTGCGATCTTTCGCTAATGCTTTTAGAAGCGCCTGCTCAACGGAGGAAGGAACCTCAGGATTCAACTGACTGGGCGGAACAGGCTGTTCGGATGTATGGAGGAAGCCCATCGAAATAAAATTATCGCTCTCAAAAGGTGGGCGTCCAGTGAGCAGTTCATAGGCAATGCAGGCCAGCGCATACTGATCGCTCTGGATACTGATCTTGCCCCGAAACTGTTCGGGGGCCATATACGTGGGTGTCCCACTAATCTGAGTGAACTTGATACTCTTTGTCGATAGCATCGACGCAATCCCGAAATCAGCCAGCAGAGCCTCACTGCTCTCAGACAGGAGAATATTCTCTGGTTTGAGATCGCGGTGAATAATCTGTTGTTGATGAACATAGTGGAGTGCTTCACTCACCTGAGTGAGCAGTTTCAAGCACCACTGCCAGGCAGGAAGGTGTTGTTGCTTCAGCCGTTGACGAAGTGACCCACCAACGGCGTAAGGCGTAATAAGATAGGGCTGCGTTTTAAAGAAGCCAAAGTCTAGCAGTGGGAGGATATGGGGATGCTTGAGCTTTTCAAGCATCTGAGCCTCACGCAAGAACTGCTCATGCTCATCGGGTGTTGAAAGAAAGAGATGAAGGAGCTTAATGGCCACAACTCGTTCGTGTAAATAATGGTGCTGGGCGCGATAGACAATACCAGCAGCACCGGCAGCGATTGGCGCGATAATGCGATAATTGTCGATGCGCTGCCCGATTAGAGGATCGGTATTCTCCAAATGCTCCCTCTCTTCTACCTGGAACAGTTTTAGTGATGGAGACTCCCCGGCATACATGCGCGGGGGCTCCTCGTCAGTTGCTTGCGTCTTCAGGATCAACGCTTTGCAGTACCATCACATTTTTATTTCAGCCCGGTGCGGTTTTTGGCGTTCATTCCCATTGGAGTTCATTATATAGGGAATAAGGGGAATGGGGCAAGAGGGGAGCACTTTCCGCTCCCACCCCCTCTTCCCACAAAGGAGAGCCAATCGTGTAGCTTTTTGGCAGCCTGCGCTTTATCCAGGGGCATTGAAGTGGTGCAGGCGATGGCCCTCAACTAAAAATCAATGAAAAGTTCAGTAATACTGAAAGCATTTCTTGACAACGTCCAACATTTCTGAGTATGATCTGACTATGCCTTTTGGCAGCAACTATGTCCTCAAAACCCATCAAATGAGTCATCAGAAGAGAATGGACCATACACGTTAAAATAGGAGTGTAGGGAGAAGGTTGGCCCCGCCTATTGCCAGGAGAACAGAGCAGTTGTAGCGTGCACCAGAGCAGGGTGCCTGATAGAAAGAAGGTTGGCCATGGCAAGGTATGTTCTCAGTCTAGATCAAGGAACGACCAGTTCGCGTGCAATCTTATTTGATCATGATGGAAAAATTGTCAGTGTTGCCCAAAAGGAATTCCCGCAGATCTATCCTGCCCCTGGTCTGGTCGAGCATGATCCCGAAGCTATCTGGTCCACTCAACTGAGTGTCGCTCAACGTGCGGTCAGCATGGTGGAGGCAAAGGCTTATGATATTGCTGCCATTGGCATTACCAACCAGCGTGAGACGGCCATCGTCTGGGACAAGACCACCGGAAAGCCCATTTTTAATGCTATTGTCTGGCAGAGCCGCCTGACGGTGCCAATCTGTGATGCCCTGACTGCCAAAGGTTTTGATAAAGAGATCCGTGAGCGCACAGGATTGGTAACAGATGCGTATTTTTCAGGCACCAAAGTCAAGTGGATTCTCGATAACGTCAAAGGGGCGCGGGAGAAGGCCGAACGTGGCGAGCTCCTCTTTGGGACCGTTGACACCTTTTTGATCTGGCGACTCACCAAAGGTCGTTCACATGTGACAGATTATTCAAATGCCTCTCGTACCTTACTCTTCAACATCTATACTAAAGATTGGGATGATGTCATCCTGAAGGAATTGAATATCCCCCGCTCAATGCTGCCGACCGTTATGCCATCGAGCTCAATCTTCGGCGAGAGCGATCCTGAGTTTTTTGGAGCTGCTCTACCGATTGCTGGTGTTGCAGGTGATCAGCAGGCCGCGACCTTTGGGCAGGCCTGCTATGAGACTGGTATGGCCAAGAATACCTATGGAACTGGAAGCTTTCTCTTGATGAATACAGGAGAGAAGGGCATCCAATCGGAGCATGGTCTTCTAACCACAATAGCCTGGGGCCTTGGCGATCCTAAGAAACCAGAGATCACCTATGCACTGGAAGGAAGTATCTTTGTCACAGGAGCGGCTGTACAGTGGTTGCGCGATGGTCTTCAGGCAATAACGAGTAGCATTGAGGTCGAGTCGCTGGCTTTATCGGTGCCAGACAACGGAGGCATCTATATGGTACCAGCTTTTGTGGGGCTGGGTGCACCCCATTGGAATCCACGAGCTCGCGGTGCCATTCTGGGCATTACCCGTGGCACCACCATGGGCCATATCGCTCGAGCGACCCTGGAAGCCATGTGCTACCAGACCAGAGATGTTGCGACAGCGATGGCGAATGATAGTAAAGTTGAAGCGACAACCTTACGCGTGGACGGCGGCGCATCGGTCAATAATCTCTTAATGCAATTCCAGGCCGATGTGTTGGGTATTCCTGTACAGCGACCAAAGATTGCCGAGACGACCGCCCTGGGTGCAGCCTATCTTGCTGGCCTTGCCGTTAACTTCTGGAAGAGTGAGAAAGAGATCTCCAGTTACTGGGCTTTGGATCGCACCTTTGAACCAAAGATTAGCGAAGATGAACGTGAGAGCCTGTATGCTGGCTGGAAGCGAGCTGTAGAACGTTCATTGGATTGGGTACAGGAGTCCTGAACTCGGCTGAGGAGCCAGCTTTTTCTTGCGCTGGCTCCTTCCTTCTCTCACCTTTTTGTAGCATCGTCCTTTTACACTCAATCATAAATAAAGTCAACGATACGTCATCTTGTTCGGATGTGTTTACTTGAAAAGGAGTGTAGCTCGTGGAAAACACAACGAGGTCCGCCTCCCCTGCATTATCAGGTACGTTAGGTGAAGCCCTGGCCGAGTTTATGGGAACCCTCATTCTGATCCTGTTTGGTGATGGGTGTGTAGCCACATTTGTTTTGTTTACCACTACGGGGACTGGTGGAGCTTCTACGCCCTTTGCGAATATATGGACCGTCATCATTTTTGGGTGGGGATTTGCCGTCATGCTGGGCATTTATGTGGCGGGAGCCGTCAGTGGAGCGCATCTTAATCCTGCGGTAACGCTGGCTCTGGCTGCACGTGGAAAATTGCCTACCAATAAGATTCTGCCCTATATGGGAGCGCAGTTACTGGGAGCGTTTGTGGCGGCAGCTATCCTTTACGCAGTGTACCAGGGAGCGATTCAGCACTATATTATTACTAAGGCTGTACGAGGAGAGCCTCTGCCAAATATTGCCCAGTCTGTAGGTGGTGTTTTTTATACGGCCCCCAGACCCTTTGTTGGTCTCTTTGGAGCCTTCTGTACAGAATTTATCGCAACCGCTTTATTAGTTGGTCTGATCTTTGCCATTACCGATGGTCGAAACCAGCCGGTGCAGGCCAACCTTAATCCCTTGATTATTGGCTTTTTAATTGCGGCCATTGGCCTCTCGTTTGGTTTGAATACCGGGTATGCGATCAATCCTGCTCGTGATTTTGGCCCACGCCTGTGGATTGCACTGGTCACTGGTGGAGCAAGCCTCACATCCTATACCTGGGTGCCGATTGTTGCGCCTCTCTTAGGAGGAGTAGCGGGTGGCTTCATCTATGACTACACTATTGGAAAAGTCCTGGATGCTCGTAGAGCAACGCAGTCTGGGGATACCATTACCCACGGTGAATCTGTTCGAGAACCTGGATCGTCTGATACACGTAGAAGATCTGTAAGGGAATCTATGGAATAGTTGGGCTTACTAAGCATTCAATGAGAAAGGATGAATGTGCGGACGAGCTCTCTTTCAATGAAAGAGGGAAGAGCTATCCGCACATTCATAGATGCTGCTATGGAAACACTATCATCTGTGGTGCGTGTACGTAATCTCTCAGAGTTAGAGAGCAAGCGTTACGACGTTCTTGTTATTGGTGGTGGAATTACAGGGGCTGGAGTGGCGCTGGATGCAGTAGTGCGCGGCTACAAAGTAGCCCTGGTTGAGAAGGCAGACTTTGCGAGTGGAACAAGTAGCAAATCCACCAAGCTCGTTCATGGCGGCATTCGTTACCTTCCGAACTTTGATTTCTCGCTGGTCCATGAAGCTCTGGTGGAGCGTGGGCTCCTGGTCCAGAATGCTAACTTCCTGGTTGAGCCATTGGAGTTTGTGCTTCCGTTCTATGAAGGGGATCGGCATCCCGTTGGCATGCCTTTTACGACTCCAGGTGGAGTTGGTCTGGGGTTTATGCTTGATATAGGGCTCTGGATGTATGATCTTATGGCTGGTAAGCGTGCTATTGGTCGCCATCGCCGCCTGAAGGTTGCGGATGTAGAGCGACTTGCTCCGATGTTATTGACACAAGGGCTCAAAGAAGGTTTCACCTATTACGATGCACAGACGCATGATGCTCGTTTGACAATGGCTATTCTGCGTACGGCAGCACAGTATGGGGCGACCATTGCCAATTATGCAGAGGTTACCTCATTTATCATGGAAGGGCCTCTTGCTCGCGGTGCTCATGTTCGCGATGCCCTGACTGGTCAGACGTATGCTGTTTATGCTCGTCATATCATTAACGCCACGGGAGTCTATTCCGACAAAGTGGAAGAGTTGACGGGCGAGGAGGCAATGGTCAAGATTGAGCCCAGTAAAGGGGTGCATCTGGTCTTTTCGCGTGAAGATCTCGCAATTGGAGACTCGGCGGTCGTTCTACCCGAGACTGATGATAAGCGTATTCTGTTTATTGTGCCCTGGGAGTCGCGCGTAGTCTTTGGAACTACAGATACCGGCACTGGCGATCTTGATCATCCGACCACCTCGGCAGAAGATATTGCCTATTTGCTGAAGTACTTGAATCGTTATCTCTCTGTCAACCTTACGGAGAAGAATATCATCAGTGCTTATGCAGGCTATCGCCCATTGGTCAAGCTTGGCAAGGGTGGTGGTTCGACGGCCAAGCTTTCTCGCACTCATGTCGTCTTACAGGGGTCTTCTGGTCTGGTGACTGTGACAGGTGGGAAGCTCACCACGTATCGCCGTATGGCGCAGGATGCGATTGATGTGATTAGTCAGCGCGATGGTGCCAAACCTGTGCATCCTACTCTTAACCTGCCTTTGCAGGGGAGCGCAGGCTGGAATCGTCTTCAGCATGATATCAATCGTCGTGGTGCCCAGGCTGGTCTTAAACCATCCATCATCAAGCATCTGGGTCATAGCTATGGTACAGAAGCCGCTGTTATCCTCAAGCTGATCGAGCAAGATCCATCGCTTGCTCAGCCATTTGTGGATGATCTGCCCTATATCCGGGCAGAGGTCCCCTATGCCTGCCAGTATGAGATGGCGATGACTCCCTACGACTTTATGGCTCGTCGCACTTCGATTATTCTGGAAGATTGGCATCAAGGGACGACATTTGTTGATGACGTTGTGGCTTTGATGGCGAAAGAACATGGTTGGTCGCCATCAGAGCAGAATGCTCAGGCGCAGAGCTATCTTGCCGTCGTTCATGGTCAGGAACTGGCCGAACGTCATTAGTTTTTGTGACTTCATCGTTGGTGGTTGCCAATAATCAAGACTTCATCCCTGCTGATGGAGTCTTGATTGTTTTGTGCTGGCTCTCTTGATAACGGTCGTGGGTGTTGGCTCGCTATGATAGCTTCAACACGATCTATTCATAGCAGTGAATATTTTGCCTGTCCATCGTTGTGATTAGAAAGAAGTTTTTTCGCTAAAAGCAAAGAAGCCCTATTTTATCGAACAACGAAGAGGTAAAACGAAACATGAGCTATTTCGATATTTTGCGCGCCCCTGATCTTGTCAACGTCCAGAGAGAGGATGGCTGGTCTGCTCTTACTCAAGCGCCCAATGAGAGTTGGCAGGCCAGTGGTCTGGAGGTGAGAATCGTGCCGCAGGGGAATGAGCGGCATATCTATCTCCAGGCACCAGATAAAGCCATTAAGAGAATCGGACTACGCTGGCAGATGGCGATCCCATCTGGCTTTACCTATTTAGGTGATCATTGGGAGCGTGGTTATGGAGATATGAGCTGGCGTTCAATGGCTGATGAGCGTATTATGCCCTGGTACTTTTTAGCCTCCAGGGATGATCATACATACGGATATGGTGTCAAAACGGGAGCGAATGCTTTTTGTTTCTGGCAGATCGATGCGCAGGGGATTAGTCTGTGGATCGACGTTCGGAATGGTGGAAACGGAGTACGGCTAGGTGGGCGCGAGCTATTGGCGGCACAGATTGTTACCCACGCAGGAGAGCAGGGCGAGAGAGCTTTTCAGGTGGCACAGGCTTTTTGTCGCCTGCTCTGCCCGAATCCCATTGTGCCCAAACAGCCAGTCTATGGCGGGAACAATTGGTATTATGCATACGGAAACAGTTCTCATCAAGAGATTCTGGATGACTCTAAATTGATTGCAGCACTGGCCCCTGAGAGCGAGAATCGCCCCTTTATGGTCATTGATGATGGCTGGCAGATAAGTAATTTCGGTCAGTTTAATGGTGGCCCCTGGCGCTTTGGGAATGCTCACTTCCCTGATATGGGCCGTTTAGCGCAAGAGATGAAGGACCTGGGGACGCGGCCAGGTATCTGGATGCGACCGTTGCTGACCTCGGAGAAACTACCAGAGTCCTGGTATCTCCCAGAGGCAGGTCGTTATGCCTATACCACCCCTGGAGTCATGCTTGATCCCAGTCAACCAGCGGTTCTTGAGCAGGTGAGACAGGATATCCAGGGTCTGGTCGATTGGGGGTATGAACTGATCAAACATGATTTTAGTACCTACGATATTTTTGGTCGGTGGGGCTTTGAAATGAAAACGCGGCTCACTGTGCCAGGGTGGTCCTTTGCTGATACAAGTAAGACCACCGCCGAAATTATCCTGGAGTTTTATCGAACCATTGCTCGGGCGGCAGGTGATGCTCTGGTGATTGGTTGTAATACGGTTGGACATCTGGCCGCAGGCATCTTTGCTATTCAACGTACAGGCGATGATACCAGTGGACGTGATTGGGAGCGGACGCGTAAGATGGGCATCAACACGCTGGCCTTCCGTATGCCGCAGCAAGGAACCTTTTTTGCCGTCGATGCCGACTGTGTTGGGCTGACACAACAGGTTCCCTGGTCCTTGAATGAGCAGTGGCTCGATCTTCTGGCGCGAAGTGGGACACCATTATTTGTCTCAGCAGCCCCGGATGCTATCGGTCCAATGCAAGAGAAGGCTTTGCGCAATGCTTTTCTGATCGCCTCTCAGCAGCGGCCTCCGATCGAGCCTCTGGACTGGCAAGAGAACACTACACCTGCCTATTGGAGCATTGATGGGGAGCACGTACAGTACAAATGGTACGCACCGGAAGGTGTTCAATATCCCTTTGAATAGCTGCTCTGATCAACGTGTGTGCCCTCTCTCACACTCACTGATGTAAGAAAATACACATCATGCACTTCCAAGTAGGGAAAGTCGCTTGTTTCTTTCCTGTGTTCGGGATCCGCTCTGTGAGCCCCTCCATAGCTCAACGGGAAACTGGAAATGGGGAAGGATGTTATGGGGGGGCTGGCATGGTGGAGCTGCACGATTTGGAAGGAGACAAGCGACCTTCCCTACTTGTATTGTTGTATCTTACTCTATTTCACACGTAAAAAGCTGTTAAGTAGGGAAAGTTGCTTGTCTCTTTCCACTGTTCCCCCTTCGCTGTGTGAGCCCCTCCATAGCTCAACGGGAAACTGGAAATGGGGAAGGATGTTATGGGGGGGCTGGCATGGTGGAGCTGCACGATTTGGAAGGAGACAAGCGACCTTCCCTACTTGTATTGTTGTATCTTACTCTATTTCGCGCGTAAAAAGCTTTCAAGTAGGGAAAGTCGCTTGTCTCTTTCCACTGTTCCCCCTCCGCTCTGTGAGCTCCTCCATAGCTCGAGTGGACAATGGACAATGGGAAAGGATGTTATGGAGGGGCTGGCATGGCGGAACGGGAAATTTAGGAAGGAGACAAGCGACCTTCCCTACTTGTATTGTTGTATCTTGCTCTATTTCACACGTAAAAAGCTGTCAAGTAGGGAAAGTAGCTTGTCTCTTTCCTGTGTTCCCCCTCCGCTGTGTGAGCGCCTCCATAGCTCGAGTGGACAATGGACAATGGGGAAGGATGTTATGGAGGGGCTGGCATGGCGGAACGGGAAATTTAGGAAGAAGACAAGCAACCTTCTCTACTGTATAGGAGGGGTCTTTGCGTGATGGGGATCCTGATACAGAGTCAGGATTCCCCACATGCTGGCCCGGGCATTAACTATGAGAGTGTTGATGCTCGTGATCATGGTCATGATCGTGTTCATGTTCTTTGCACTCATGATAGCTTCTGCGGAAGCCTTTATCGTAGCCATCGCCATAGCCACGTTCGTACTTGCTTTCTTTAAAGTGCTTATGCTTATGGCCCTCTTCGCCCTTCTTCATATGACAATATTCCCATCCATCGTGGTAGCCTTCCCGGTACCCATCCCGATAGCCTTCCCGATATTTCTCCTCATCCTCGTTGTTGGCAATTGAATGCGTCTGTTGGATTGCGAGAGAGTGCGTTGTCGCTGATGAGCTATGTGTGGTTGCACTGGCATGAGCAGTCGTAGTCACAGTCACAACAGTGAGGGCACACCAGAGAGCAAGACCCAGTACTTTGAGATAGAAATGGTGGCGCATAAGCGTTCCTTTCTTGCTACCTGAATAGCAAGCTCGACAAGACCACATCTTTAGAATGCTCTAGCTTGTTTACTGAACGCCGGCAGTTCAGCCGCAAGATAAGCGAAGCTTTTCGTTGCGTATGCACTGAAGTCTTACCATAGGGATAAGAGGGATGTCAATTGGAGCCTCTCTCCCATTCCTCTCGGATACAGGTCGAAGTCTCTGAAAGGGATGCAGAGCATAAAGCTCTGCATATTCCTGTGGTGAAAGATTTGCAATTTGTTATATTTAATCTGATAATGCCCCGTATGAAATTATCGAAGGATGAGTGGCAGGAAAGTGATCACAAGCATAAACACAACAAAGAGAAAGATCAGTAGTCTGGCCTGTGGATGTCCAAAGTTGAGAGTCCAGCCGATGCCAAAGCGTTTGGGAACCATAAGTGAAGGGTCATCTGGATTAACATAGAAGAGCCCGGCCTGCCAATAGCGATCATCATCGCGCAAGACATAGCCATTATTGGCGACATGGGGCAGATTGCGTGTACGCTGTGCTGCAACCGTTGCCGCAATGGCAATGAGCAAGATAGGGCAGAGCGTTATAAGGAATATCAGCAGGGTTATCAGCGTATTGGCGGGCAGCAACTGCCAGGTCATGAATGCAGCAATCAGGAGGCCAGCATTAACAAAGCCACCAGTCAGGAGGAGAACTGCGCTCCAGAGCTGGCCTTGATCCTGTTGGCGAGCCTTATCGGCCACAGGGTTGATAGGATTAAGCGCCTGACGCGAACCTGGAATGAACCAGGCAACCAGGGCAAAAAAGCTTGTTAACACCGTTGCGAGGAGCGGAAGATAGAAGGCTCCGGGCCATTTCGGTGTCCAGGCATTAGCCTCTCCAGCAGCGTTAAAATGCGTTGGAATAGTTGCGGGTAGCTCAGGATAGCGTGCTATGCCTATGCTAAACATGAGCAATAAAAGCACCAGAGAAGGGAGTAGCCAGAGCCAGAAGTATGGCCGCTGAACATGTGGCTCAGTATCTGCTACCACTGCTTGACGGAGGCCCGCATACCAATTCTCCTGCGCTTTTACCAGTGCCAGACGGCGATGAGCCCGATAATAATTGAAGCTCGATAAAGCTACCAGCACCAGAATGCTACCAGTGCCAATCCAGAAGAATGATGTAAAGATTCCAACTAAAGTGCTCAAGAGTGCAAGCAGCACGGCGCTGATGAGGAGACCGCGCCGATACATGCTGTGTGTGGCATAAATGGCTGGATCTTGTTCTCGTTCTGGTGGAACCCGTACACCGAAAGGAAGATCGGTAGGCATCCAGGATGGCATAAGCCAGAACAGAACGAGAATGAGACAGAACAACAGAATAGGTAGAACATATTCGATAACCATCGTATTACTCATCCTTCTCAAAGACGTGCGTCCCGTATGCACGTTGCTTAACTAGCTCTGCGAGAAGTGTGCGGCATCGCTCCATGATGTCTGCGGACGGAATCTGGTGTGCAACAGCCTCAGCCAGCAAGTTGCTCAGATTGTCGTCCCAAGCTTCGGGCAGGGTGGGCTGAATCTTAATCACAGCCCCTATCTTTGGTTTTAGTTCGATCAAGCCCTCTTGTTGTAAGAGCTCATAGGCTTTATTCACTGTATGAAGATTAATGCCGAAATCGGCGGCCAATTGTCGAATTGGAGGTAAATTACTTCCAGCCTGCAATTGACCAGAGGCAATTCCTCGGACAATCTGATCGCGAATCTGTTGGTAGAGCGGTTTTGCGCTATCCATTTCGATCAGTAAGAGCATTGATGATCCTTTCTTCCAGCCTCTTTGTTCTACTTTGAATATAACACAGAGATCGCTAATTTGCAATATGTTATATTGCTAAAGCAACCATCTACCAGGGCAATGTTTCTGTTTGAAAAGGTCATCTGTGATTGAGCACAGTAGATTCCCCTACTATCTTTGCCCGGCAGCTATTGGTGCGTCGTAAAGAGGCAGGCTGCTGTGCAGAGATAATAGGGGGATCTGGTCCAGAAACACCCTTATGAGAGGTGAGTATGCGAAATGATCAGTCCTGATTTTCTGGTATGGGTAGTGGCATCGTCAACCAGTCTGGTGAAGAGATAGTTGAATGGGATCGTGCTCTCTGTTCCTCGGACCGGCCAGGATATGGAAGAGGCGTTGTTATATAAGGTGACTGAACGGGCTGTTGACCATAAGCGGCCAGATGTGCCGTTGAATACCCATGTCCCGAGATCTGGGCATGTGAATGGCTTGTGGGCTGACCAGGCTGTCCATGTGCGGAAGGGGAGCCCTGAGTCGGTATGCGCGTTCCTGAAGCAGGATACTGATAGGCTGGTATCTGCTGAGATGTGGTATAGCCATGATTGGATGAATATGCCTGCTGTCCCCCAGTTAAAGGGCCAGTGGTGCCAGGAGATGAAAGAGGCCCACTGGTGGGTTGACGGAGCTGCTGGACCATCTCTTCAAGACGTTGATTTGTGGCTTGATGAACGCTCTCAACCTTATCGGTGCGAGGCAACGCCTCTTGTGTTGAGCGAGGTTGGATATAATTACCCACGAGCTCAATAATGAGAGGATCAAGAAGCGGACTATTACTTTTGCCAATCAGGAATGGCTGTTGTTGTGCTTTCGCTTTGCGAGCAAGGGAGGTTAAACGGAGCACCTCGTGATGCGTAACGCTCAAAGCATATTCCAATTGATTGGCTCGTTGAAGGCGTGGGCCCATTTTCTGCCACTCTATCTCCGCCTGTTGTGCCTGTTGAAAGCGTACTAACAGCGTATTAAACGAGACTGCAAGGCTGCGAAGTTGAGCATTATAAGAGAGTGGAGCTCGAACCGAGAGATCACTTGTAACTGCTCGATGAAAGAGATCTACCAGTTGTTGTAGACCCCCTTCAAGTTGCCGTTTCTCTTCATTGATAACATGGTACTGCTTTACCAATTCCTGTTGAAGCGAAGCAACATCCTCCGCGTGCCTGGCGCGAGCCCGGGCACGTTTCAGACTCTGGACCCAGAAATAGCCAACGCAAGCCACCACGATCTGGAGCAGAATCGGGCGAGCATAAATCTCCACCCGTGACAGAAGTGGGATCATAGTCAGATTGGCGGCCGAATGTTGTAGCGTCAGATCTGCGGCAATAAAGGCACTATTGAGCGCAGCGATAGTGAAAATACTGGAGAGCGGCAATAGTACAAGAGCAGCCAGCTCGCTTAAGATCAGAAGATCATAGATCCCCAATGCGGAGCCTGTCAGATCTCCAGACAAGAGGAGGCTTCCAGCAATGAGTAACTCAATTCCAGTCACCACAAGAATACCAGCCGTTGTTGTGTTGCCGCGCTGATTAAAGATCAGGCCGATACAAAGGCTGGCCAATTGCAGGCTGAATAATGGTAGCAGGTAATATTGTTGTAAGAGGGCACAGCTTGCTCCAAGCACGATAGTCAGAATGGCCAGCAGCAGAATCACAACGCTTGTGTGGCGGCTCTGGCGCAAGCGCTCTTGTTGGGCGCGATCTGGATCGGGTAATGAGATAGCAGGAGTGGTCAAGGCATACCATCGTTCACGAAGATTTTTTTGTTTATTGGTCGATAGATGCTGGAGAGCTTGTGGTGGCCAGGGATCGTGTTTACCGCCATCTTCGTCAGTAGGCCCAAAGGAAAACTTATTCATCTAATTCACTCCCACATTCCAGTGAAGGCGCACAACGTGTTTGAACTGTCTACTACCACTACTTTTACATTCCCCTCTCTGCTGATTGCTCTATTTGAAAAATAGTATGTTCTGGTAATGTAATCGCAGCAGTATATATCCACCTCATACTAATACATTATTTGAAAATTGTCGAGTGTATCTATGAGCTCTCTCAAATTTGTGAGTATTTTCTTGTAGACATTAGGAAGCATGCAAGATCTTTGTATGAGATCTTTGTATAGGAGAGTTCTGGCTGATATGGTATAGTTTTGTAAGGTCAACAGTTCTCCGAAGTGGAGATCTTCTTCCTCTGCTGTGGATGGAATGAACAGGAAGAAGAGCGGAGAAATAGTTCAACGAGGTAAACAACGTGAGTCTTTTCGACAAAGATACGCTGGAGACTGAGGTCAGTGCTTCGGCGGTATCACCTCCTGTGACGGAGCCGGTAGTAGCCACTCATGACCCCTATTTTGCATTACGTTTTCGTGATTTTCGTCTGTTAATTAGTGGAAACTTTATCTCTTCGATAGGTACAAGGATGTTGGAGGTAGCATTGGGGTGGGACCTCTACGAGCGTACGGGGTCAGCTCTTGTGCTAGGAGGCATTGGCCTTGTCTTAGTTATTCCAGTATTTCTCTTTTCGCTCCCTGCTGGTCATGTAGCTGATCGATATAATCGTAAACGAATTATTCAATGTGGTCAATTACTATCAGTTCTTGCTATTCTGGGCCTGGCCTTGCTCGCATATGGTCATGGTTCGATCTTTTTAATGTATGGTTGTCTCTTCTTAATGGGAGTTGCAAATGCCTTTGATGGTCCAGCTAGCTCAGCGTTGACATCACAGATCATTCCAGAAGAGGCATTTGAGAATGCATCTACCTGGAGTAGTAGTTCCTGGCAATTGGCCTCAGTGATGGGTCCTGGTCTAGGTGGAATTATTATCGCTCTTTTTCATAGTGCGGGTCTGGTCTATATTATAGACACAATAGCGGCCTTATTCTTTCTGATTTTGATCAGCCTCTTGCAGATGAGATATCAACATAAGGTAGTGCCGAAGAGCGAGGGGACGACCTGGCAGTCAATCGTCGAAGGTCTAAGCTTTTTGCGCAAGACCCGGGTGATTCTTGCGGCCATTACACTGGATATGTTTGCCGTTCTGCTAGGTGGGGCGACTACATTGTTGCCAATCTATGCTAAAGATATTCTGCATGTGGGGCCGACCGGGCTGGGGTTGCTACGAGCTGCGCCTTCGGTAGGAGCGGTCTGCGTGGCTTTGTTACTGGCGCATCGACCACCATTTAAGCATGCTGGACGTACTTTGTTGCTGTCGGTGGCAGGTTTTGGCATTGCAACCATTATCTTTGGTTTCTCGCAATGGTTCTGGCTCTCAATCGCGATGCTGTTCTGTCTTGGTGGTCTGGATAACATCAGCGTAGTCATTCGTGGAACCTTATTGCTCATGAGAACACCAGATGAGATGCGTGGCCGCGTCTCAGCTGTCAATTCACTCTTTATTGGAGCCTCCAATGAACTGGGTGGCTTTGAATCGGGTCTGACAGCTCAGCTCTTAGGTCCGATGTTTTCAGTGGTTGGTGGAGGAATTGGTACGATCATCGTTGTCCTTGCTGTCGCATTGCTCTGGCCAGAGATGCGCCGCCTGGGCACGTTACGTCAAGAGAAACCAGAGGCTATAGCGCCGGTAGAATGAACCATCCAGCCGACGCTTATACATCATTTTTGTGAGAATGCTGTCATCGCTAGAGTGCGTTGGCAGCATTCTCACTATTTGTTACAGCACACGTTCCAAGTGAGTATGCAGCTGCATCTTCAATAGCTGCCCAGAAGATATCTGGAATCTCGGTGAAAGATGGCATAAACGAGCGATAGGCGCTCCCTGCGATCGAGCCAATAGCTGCGCCCAGAGCACCCCGGACCGCTCCAATGACTGGTGATTGATGTGCCCGCTGGCAGAGAAAAGCGCCAGCGATTGCCCCTATTATCAATCGGCCAACCAGTGGCCCGGTTTTGAGTCTGCTGGGAGTAGTGGGGAGTTTATCGCCAATCACTTCACCGATGGCCAGGACCATCGTCAATGTTTTCAATCTGGGATTTGGGAGTTTCTCTTCAGAGCGAGCCAGCAATGCCAGAGGCAGCATTGATCGCAGACCTGTGGTCAGACCAAGAAGAGATGCTTTGCGATACACATCGAGCCCTGCCTCATTCTGTGGGTTCAGCAGACGATCAACAGTCTCGCTTAACGTAGTATTTGTCATATCTCTGTAGAGAGCAGTCATAAATTCTTTCACCTTTCTGCTTTGGCCTGTCTTTTGTTGTAGTGGCCGTAGAAGCGTCGTATGTTTTTTCCACAATAGAGAGCATTCAGGTGAGCCTCTCCATCCCGTCCTACATTTTTTGCAGAACACACTTTCCTTCTGTTTATATCACGCGATGCCAGGACAAAAAGTTGAGCATCTGGCTTTATTCAAAGCCATGGCTATCATTTGTAGTCTGCTATGCATTGCGTCCCACGTCCAATAGAGCTGCAGCCAATCTTTTCAAGTGATTTTCTTGTATCTACTAATTCTTAATGCGTAATATAGATGATTATTTTTAAATAATTTTCTATATCTACTTATTCATGGCATGTATATAATTTTGAGTGTAGCCGCATAAATGGCAAAATATGATACTCTATTTTTTGCCTGTGCCAGGCTCTCTAAAATACCAGTATGTAGAAAGTTTGGAGAAAGAATGAAGATGTGGAAGATTAAAGATAGCCGGAGCAAGGCATCTCGATCTGGTCCAGTGCTTAGAGTGATCTTAATCTGTTTGATCCTTTTTGGAAGTGCGCTAACACTTTTTGCTGGTAAGGCGGCTATTGCTGCTCGTGGAGTAACGAATCCTCCATTTACCCATGCAGCATCAATGGTGAAAAAGGTTCAGTCTTCACCCGAGATGACTATCTCTACAAAAGGCTTAAGCCCATCTGTAAAAGCAGCGAGTACGAAAGAGAAGGGAACGAAGAAAAGCTCACAGGTACTCTCAACTGTTCTTGATAATTTCATTAGCCTTACGGTTGCCAAGTCACCGGTTTCACCGGCGAGTGCATCCACCCCAGCCAATGTGAACGCGCAGGTACAGCAGAGGGTTGCCCTGAGCGGCTCTATTGTGGGTTTACTTCCGACGGCATTACTGAGCGTGCCATCATTACTGACGTTCAACGTTGTCGATTCGACGACAGGATATACAAATGTGCATCTGGATGCTGCCTCGTCATCGTCTGGCTGGATATTGTCTGGTTCGACAACCCCTGATCAAAATGGGAATGGGACAGCCACATTCACCTATACAACGAGCCTTCTCGCACTGTTAAATGGACATGTTCCTTCACTTCTCACTCCAGTAACCCTAAGTTTTCCAACCTTCCTGGTGGATAGCACTATTCTTGGTTGTCCTGCCAGTGCTTCGGATACTGCTCTGGCGAACCTGACATTGAATATTCCTCTGAATATTCCGCCGATCGTGAATCAGATTGTGCTCTTGCAATCCAATAAGCCCGGAACTATTACTCAGACTGTTGATCAAACATCATGTTCAGCGACGCCAACAGCAACGGCAACGGAGATTGTGACGGCCACAGCAACGGAGCTGCCAAGTCCAACAGCCACGGCCACGGCAACAGCCACGGAACCTCCGCTTTTACCAACGTTGGATAATCTCGTTCGACTGTCAATTGCAAAATCACCGGTTTCGCCAGCGAGCGCAACCACGCCAGCTAATGTGAATGCGCAAGTACAACAGCAAATTGCATTAAGCGGCTCCATTGTGGGCACTCTTCCAGTTGCATTACTGAGCGTGCCGTCACTGCTGACGTTCAATGTTGTCGATGCGACCACAGGATATACAAATGTGCATCTGGATGCGGCCTCATCAGCATCGGGCTGGGCGCTGACGGGTTCGACAACCCCTGATCAAAATGGGAATGGGACAGCCACATTCACCTATACAACGAGCCTTCTCGCACTGCTAAATGGGCATGTCCCTTCCCTTCTCACCCCAGTAACGCTAAGTTTTCCAACCTTCCTGGTAGATAGCACAATTCTTGGGTGTTCTGCCAGTGCTTCGGATACTGCTCTGGCGAACCTGACATTGAATATTCCGCTGAATATTCCACCGATCGTGAATCAGATTGTGCTCTTACAATCCAATACGCCCGGAACTATTACTCAGACTGTTGATCAAACATCATGTCCCTCAACGCCAACAGCGACGGCCACAGCGACAGCGACAGCAACAGCGACAGCCACGGCAACGGCAACGGCCACAGCAACAGCCACGGCCACGGCCACGGCAACGGCAACGGCAACAGCAACAGCCACGGCAACGGCGACAGCCACGGCAACGGCGACAGCCACGCCAACAGCGACAGCCACGCCAACAGCGACAGCCACGGCAACGGCAACAGCCACTGCCACGGAGCCTCCGCTTTTACCGACGCTGGATAATCTTATTCGACTTTCAGTTACTAAGTCACCGGTTTCGCCAGCGAGCGCAACCACGCCAGCTAATGTGAATGCGCAAGTACAACAGCAAATTGCCTTGAGCGGCTCCATTGTGGGCATTCTTCCGGCAGCATTACTGAGCTTGCCGTCACTGCTGACGTTTAATGTTATCGATGCGACCACAGGATATACGAATGTACATCTGGATGCTGCCTCGTCATCGTCTGGCTGGGCGCTGACGGGTTCCACAACTCCCGACCAAAACGGCAATGGGACGGCCACGTTCACCTATACAACGAGCCTTCTCTCATTATTGGATGGACGGATTCCTTCAGCCGAGAGCCCGGTAACAATTAATTTTCCAACTTTCCTGGTGGATGGCACTATTCTTGATTGTCCCAGTAGCGTTTCGGATACCGCTCTGGCGAACCTGACATTGAATATTCCGCTGAATATTCCGCCGATCGTAAATCAGATTGTGCTTTTGCAATCCAATACGCCCGGAACAATCCATCAGGCTGTTGATCAAACATCATGTCCTTCAACGCCGACACCGACGCCATACCCAACACCAACGCCATACCCAACACCAACGCCGTCACCGACGCCGTCGCCAACGCCAACACCGACGCCGTCGCCAACGCCGTCGCCAACGCCAACACCGACGCCGTCGCCAACGCCAACACCAACGCCGTCGCCAACACCAACGCCAACGCCGACGCCGTCCCCGACGCCAACGCCAACACCGACGCCGTCGCCAACACCAACGCCAACGCCGACGCCGTCCCCGACGCCAACACCAACACCAACACCGACGCCGTCGCCAACACCAACACCGACGCCAACGCCGTCGCCAACACCAACGCCAACACCGACGCCAACACCGACGCCGTCCCCAACGCCAACACCGACGCCAACACCGACGCCGTCCCCAACGCCGACGCCGACACCGACACCGACGCCGACACCGACACCGACGCCGACGCCGACACCGACACCGTCCCCAACACCAACGCCGTATGGTACGCCAACGCCGTCACCAACACCGTATGGTACGCCAACGCCAACACCGTATGGTACGCCGACAGCAACACCGTATGGTACGCCAACACCAACACCGTATGGTACGCCGACAGCAACACCGTATGGTACGCCAACGCCAACACCGTATGGTACGCCGACAGCAACACCGTATAGTACACCAACAGCGACGCCGTATAGCACACCGACAGACCCTGATCTAACGATTTCTAAGGTAAATCAGGGTGGTGAAAATTTCCAGATAGGACAGCAGGTTACCTATGTTCTTCGTGTTGCTAACTCACAAGATGCGGCTGCTGTAGTGCAGTTTAATTCTATCACTGTGTCAGATGTTATTCCTGTGGGTGAAAAAGATTTGAATGCTTACGGGTCCGACTGGGATATTCACTTTAGTTCAACTGTAAGCCCGGCAGTGATTACTGCCACATATGTGGGGACATATCCAGTAAATGCTGGTGAGGCCTTACCTCCAATCATAATCACAGCGACCTTGACCAATGATGCTGTGCCTAGTGTTACAGATGTAGCAGTAGTGAGTACTCCGGGCAATCTTGATACGAATAATATTGCTATTGATACCGTTTTTGTTGAAAATAACAACAACAATCACAGCAATAGCAATGATCATAACCAGAACAACCAGAACAACAACCACCAGAACAACAACCATCAGAACAACCAGAACAACAACAATAACAACAATAACAACAATAACAACAACAGCAACAATAGTTCTCCAGGGTTGCCATTTACGGGTAGCGACCCTGATCAAGAGATAAACATTTTAGCTTATCTCTAGTCTGGGTAGTGTTATATTGCAGGTAAGAGTTGCTTGTTTTGAGCCTTAGGCCTGATGGTGTCGTTTGACCCTGGCTTGAAAGTGAGCTTTTATTGAAAGAGTGGAGTGGCTACAGAGAAGTTGTCACTCCACTCACCTTTTGGAATGATGGGTTTTGTCTTCTGAGACAATAGAAGGTATGTTACTCTAGCGTCGTTCTCAACTTCTTTTCTTGTATCTTTGAAAATCAGTTATATTGCGGATTTTTCGATCATTTGAGCAATGATTGTGTGGTCTGTTAATGTAGATGCCAGTATGACTGGTTGCCGAGGAATACGAAACCTGGTATGGTCATGAAAAAAGGATGTGACCAGTGTCCCTAGATCCTCTGTCTGCTGCTGATGTAACACACACCAGGAGCGACGTTCGCGCTCCTCTTGTGGCCCCCATTGTTCTCGCGAAAGGGGAAACGTGCCTGGGAACATTGGATTGCAAGTGAATCCCGCCTCTTTTAATTCGTCAGCTACTCCTACATCCAACAGACGGCTTTCTGCACTCCATTACTTGATCAGTGTTCTAGGGTGGAAAAGCAAGTAGAAAGCAAAAAGAAAGAACCCGCTTCAAGCTTGTTCTGAAGCGGGTTCTTTCTCTTCATATATAATATGGGGTGCCGAAGGGGGGACTCGAACCCCCATGCCAGTTAAGGCACAACGCCCTGAACGTTGCGTGTCTACCAATTTCACCACTTCGGCCAGTTGCCAGTGCGAGTTTTTGTATCTCGTCTGTCATTCGATGGGCTTATCATACAGCAAGTATTGTGGGTTGTCAAGCACTTTTTTCGATCTTTGCAAGAAGGGCTTGTCATTAGCTGAAGAAAAGAAAGCACTCAAGCAAAATACTTGAGTGCTTTCTAGTTAAGAGAAGTGCCGAAGGGGGGACTCGAACCCCCATGCCAGTTAAGGCACAACGCCCTGAACGTTGCGTGTCTACCAATTTCACCACTTCGGCCAGTTCATTGATCTTGTTTGATCGTTCGTGCGATAGGGTTATCTTAACGTAAGTTTTGTATCATGTCAAGAGTTTATTTCAACAAAATTTTCTCGCTGAGAGCGTGGCCTGATTTTTTCGTTCTCTTCTCTCCTAAGAGCTGTACGAACCGGGAGAAGAGTCCTAGTAACCGGGAAAAAAGTACTCCCTCCTCTCCTGATGCCGACGCTTTTTTGAGCCTCTCTTCTCTCCTTTTTATGGATGAGCTTGTTGGTACTGAAGGTACAAAGAGCGTTTGAAGAGGATTGGTAATAATTTTGTGGCGCCGAGCACGCTGTGAAGGGAGAGAGCGAGCAAGCAGCAAGGATGTGTCACAAATGTTATAATAATGTTAAGTTCCAATGATCGTTTGTTGCTTGTACCATTGTGCTCACAGAATAGGCTGGAGTAGAAGGGTTTATTGGCATGCACATAAACAATGTGCCACCTGGGGAGGTGCAGGAGCAACCTGCTCTCTCTCAACCTGTGAATGAGGTTGCTGCAGGAATAGATATCGGTAGCAATACGTTACGAGTCGTAGTAGCCCGTTGTTGCTCAGAACAGATAGAGATTCTGGCTGTGGACGAACGATTAGTGCGCATTGGTGAGAGTGTGAATGCTACAGGAGCGATCTCAGGAGAGAAACAAGAGCTCACGATCGCTACGTTGCAGCAGTTTCGAGCATTGGGTGAAAAGTATGGAGCTACCAGAATCTTTGCTGTCGCGACCGAAGCAATTCGGAAAGCGAGCAATCGCGAGGCTTTCCTGGCAGCTATTCAGCAAGAAACGGGCATTGAAGTGCAGCTCATTGAGGGTGAGGTTGAGGCCACAATTACCTTTTACGGTGCTACCTATGCGCTACCGCAGCGCGAGGAGCAGCCAGAGCGCATAGGTGTGATGGATCTGGGTGGTGGAAGTACAGAGCTTGTTCTTGCCAGAGAGCTGCAGATTATCTGGCATACCTCATTGCCTGTAGGATCAGGGGTGATTCATGATCGTTATTTAACGAACGATCCTCCTACATCAGAAGATCTGACGGCTGCTCGTACGTTTCTTGCCAATTTCTTTCAGGATATAAAGCAGAAAGATGCTCCCCCCATCCTACTGGCTACTGGTGGGAGTGCCAATGTTGTTCATTTGTTAGCACAACGGGCATTTGGACATCCTGAGGATCAGCTCGCGTTAACGCATGAAGATCTTGTACGCTGTGAGGGATTGCTCTGTGCATTGCCAGCTGAGGAGATTGCAAAGCGTTATCAGATTGAGCCGAAGCGAGCCCGTATTCTTTTAGCAGGTGTGCTGATCATGGTTGCAGTCCTGGAGCGCTTCCAACTTGAGCAGATTGAAGTGAGCTCCTATGGAATTCGCGAGGGTGTGCTTCTCGCGTACGCGCGTTATGGAGAGCAGTGGCTGGCACAGGTTCAGCAGCGAGCAGAACAGGTTTCTCAACAGCTAGAGAAGCAGACTGAAGAAGGTGGGCGAGAAGGAGAAACCTTTGCAGAAGCCGGGCGGAGAGTCATTCTGGACCGTACAGAGAAGATGCTCGAATGGCGTGATGCAGTGATAGAGTCTGAAGAGATTGAGGCAGTTCATAAGATGCGCGTGGCTTCACGCCGTCTGCGAGCAGCACTGGATGCTTACGAAGCTATTTGTAAGCCAAAAGAATTCAAAAAAGTCTATCGACAGGTGAAAATTCTGGCCGGTAATCTGGGTCTGGCCCGTGATACAGATGTGATGATTCTGAACATGCAGAGCCGTCTGGCAGAGGCCGATCCTGTCGAACAGGCTGGTCTGGACTGGTTCATCGAGCACTTAAAGGCTGAGCGCCAGCGGTATCAGAAGAAGCTGTCCTGCTTTTTATCGGCACTGGATCACCATGAGCTACGAAGACAGATTGAAGAGAAGCTTTTTCTGAAGGAGGATCAACATGGCTAAAGCGAAACCAGTCGCAGATCTTGTTCTTTCTGCTTCAGTGGCTGAGAATGCAGAAAAGATTCTGCATGTGCGCCTGAAAGAGTTTTACCAGTGGGAGCAGTATGTCGACGAGCCCTATGAGGTCGCCAATCTGCATAATCTGCGCATTGCAGCCAAGCGTTTGCGCTATACGCTGGAGATCTTTGCAGAAGCATTGCCAGAAGATGCCGCTCTTCTCCTGACAGAAGTTGAGCAGATACAAGAGGAACTGGGCAATCTGCACGATACAGATGTCTTGATTGCGCTGTTACGTCTACGGCTGGGGAGTCTGGATGGAGGCACAGGCTATGAAGAAGCCCTTCTCTCTTCAACGCGCAAGCCGGGAAAAAGCATGTTTAGCATTAGTCCAGCCCTGGTCTCACAGTTATTAGCTCCCCATGCGGCCCCAACAGCTGTGGAGCGGCAGGGTCTGGAGATCCTTTTACAGAAATTGCAGCAGAAGCGGAAAGCATTCTACCTTACCTTTAGAGAGCATTGGTATCAGCTGAAAGGGCATGATTTTTACCATCAAGTTCTCCAATTGAATGGGTGACCTGGGACGCTTATAAAAAAGAGCTCTATAGATACTATATTCATTTTTATCAATTTTTTGGAAAGAGCGGGTGGTAGAGAGATTGAGAGTGGATAAGGATAAATAAGGAGAAGTAAGAGCACTCTGAAAGAATGGAGTAGTAAGTCGTAGATCCGTTGCAGTTATGCTCTCTTTTCGAAAGCTCACGAATGTGACGTGCACTTTTGTGCGTTCGTCTGAAAAGAAGCTGAGAGAGCCATGGTAGCCAGACTGCGACGTAACACAGAAGCACTTTTTGAAGCGAATGTTTGAGTCGAAAGAAGAACTGTGTTTATTTTGAGAAGGAAACCGCACATGATGATGCAAGAATCACTAGGAGAGATCTCCTGGCAACACTATGATCAGCCAACAGATGAAGAGATGCGCCTGAGTGGTGGACTGCTTGTAGAAGATTGGCCGCACGCCCGGCATGTGATGCAACTGGCAAGCCAGCTCTTTGATGCTACGCAGCCATTGCACAAAGGGAAACAGCGAGAGCGCCAGATGCTCGAGAGAGCCGCCTTTCTGCATAATACAGGGATGCTAGTAGAGGCAAGACGTCATCATAAGCATTCCTTTCGTCTGATCAAAGAGGCTCCGTTGCCCGATTTTAGTGAGAGCGAGCGTTATGAGATCGCGTGTATTGCGCGTTATCATCGGCGTGCTCTGCCAAGTAAAGAGCATGAAGAGTATGCTGTACTCTCTGGTGCAGCTCGGAAGCGTGTCTCAACTCTGGCAGCTCTTTTGCGTGTAGCCGATGCTCTGGACTATAATCACGATGGCCGCGTCTTACGCCTGGCATCCTTCCTTCCAGCCTGTGATAAAGATATCTGGACCATTCAGCTCTGGGTCCGTCCTCTGGCAGATCTAGAGGTTGAGATGCAGCATGCTTATGAAAAGGCTGATCTGTTCGAGAAGATGTTTCATTGCAAACTGCGTCTCATGAGCCAATCCTGATCAATTTGCCACTATGGTAGAGCGTACAGGACGCTCTATCAATGCTGGATGAGTACAATAAGAGCCCCGCATGAGTCCTGCGGATCGATCCAGATCGCAGGTCTACTGGACGTTTCATAAAGATAGTGAACATTCTGACGCTCGAGATAATGGCGCGCCTGCGTCAGATCTTCTACTGTGAGCGTCATTCGACAGAGATACTCTCCTCGTTCTTCGACACAACGCTGCACCTGGTGCTCTATCCTCTGTTGGATTATCTGCTCCTCGGCGACATCTTCTCTGCCTTGCGATAGTGCGGAATGGGGGGAAGCCAGCTCAAAAAATTGCTCACCTGTTCCCAAAGGAAAAGAGTGGAGCGTCACATCTGGCCAGATAGGTTCAGAAGATGTGTGTGCGGGTGCAGGAAAGGCATAGATCTGCTGAAAGCGGTGAGATGCATCGGCTAAATGCTGTACTGCAAGGGTGGTGCTGAAGACGCTCCGGGCTCCCAATGGGTGAGAGGGTGGGGCCTGCCAGCCAGCTAATCGCGAACGTCGCTCTTCGCCGCTGCTATCGTGTTGAATGAGAAAAGGGTAGCGCTGCGCCAGATCGGGCCGCTCGACATCGGTGCGAATCCAGCCACGTGTACGCCCGGATCCACTGCGAAGCTCGCCGGGATTGGGCCCGATGATCTGATAGCCACGAGTGCGAATGGCCTCGCTATCAGCCTCAATGGCATCTGAAGCAAACACGCAATTGAAATAGCCATCCCCTTGTGCCAGGAGATCCAGCATGCTTTGTTGGGCCTCAGCAGGCTTCTGTACGGTAATCAGCTCAAGATACGTCTCTCCAATGACGATGATCCGATTGGCAGTCCCGCCAAAGGGATGGGTTCCACCTCCACTCACTGCGAGCCCGAGCCGTTTCTGAAACACCTCAGTTGCTTGCTCAAGATCATTCACGCCGATAATCACATGGTCAAAGCCCGTTATCATAGAGCCCCTCCTGTCCTGTGAATATTTGTAACGCATATATTTGCACAAACAAAGGACCGATTGACTGGTATTGTCGCCTCATGGGAGACAGTCTGTCAATCGGTCCTTACATTGATCTGAGAGTTTCGCTCTCAAAAAGTCCTTTAGCTACGTGTGCTGGCTAATTCGCGCTTCTCGCGGCGACCGTCGGCGGTTGCGACAGCATTGCGTTTGCGATTGAATCGCAGTTCGCCATTCTCCCAGATGACCAGGAGCATACTGGCATTGAAGATCGACGAGTAGGTTCCACTGAAGATACCGATCAGCAACGTGAGCGTAAAGGTATGGACGGTGGGACTGGTCGACGTAAAGAGCGTCAGGGCCAGCAGAGTAAAGAGCACTGTCAGCGAAGTATTCAGAGAACGAGCCATCGTCTGAATCAGGCTGGCGTTCACAACCTCATCAAAGGACTCCGTTGAGCGGCGGCGCATATTCTCACGGATGCGGTCGAACACCACAATGGTATCGTGCACTGAGAAACCGACCACGGTCAGCAGAGCCGTAATGAACAGAGCATCGATCTGAATGGCGAAGAAGTGTCCAAGGATCGAGAAGACACCCAGGACGACGAGAACGTCGTGCAGCAGAGCGATGATGGCGCAGGCTCCATAGCGCCAGGCTTTGGGAATCTTACGGAAAGCAAACCAGACGTAGAGCAGAATCAGGACTGAAGACGCCAGAACGGCCAGGACCGCATAGACCTCAGTCTGCTGAGCGATGGTGCCACCAATCTCGGTGCTATCAAGGATCTGTACATATGGACCACCATGTTGCAGAATCGTCTCCTGCAACGTATCTGTCGTGATTGCACTCTTGTCGTCAGACTTCGTGGCCTTGATGCTTGTCAGCGTAATGATATTAATAGACTGAGCTGTTGTCCCAATCTTCACCTCATCAACATTGACATCGATCGTGCCCTGCGTAGGAGCAGGTGTAGCTGTTGGAGTCGCAGCGGGCGTGCCTGTTGCAGTCGGAGTACCTGTTGCAGCAGGTGTGGCCTGAGCAGTAGGAGTAGTACCAGGAGTTGCAGCAGCCGTTGGAGTAGCGCTGGCGGTAACGGTTGCCCCCGTTGTTTTGGGCAGATTCTTCAGCGCATCTTTAATATCGGACTCATTGGGAGGCGACTTAAAGCCACTGATAGTGATCAGCGTATAAGGTTTTTCACCAGAGTCAGTCAGATTTCTGACATCGTACGTCAATTTCGTATCGCTGTACTTCTTATCCAGCGCATTTTGCAGAGCTGTATTGACGTTGTTATCAATCTGAGTATTGAGCTTGATCCAGGCCGTTGTGCCAGCAGCGATCTTGGCATCAGTGCCTCGAACGACCTGCGCATCTTTCAGTCCCAGTGGAGCTACAATCATATCGTGGATCTGCTTATCGGTCAGAGTGGTCTGTGGTCGCAGATTGATGCTACTTCCTCCACGGAAGTCGGTACCGACATTGAGGCCAAAGACGATCAGTGAGATCAGGCCAGGGATAATCACAATCAGCGAGACTGCGAGAAACCAGTAACGATGTTTAACCAGGTTGAACACGGCAGCCTCCTATACCGAACTGTTCCGCCGCGCCAGGGTTGCAGCAGGGATTGAATTTGCTGGCAGCCCGAAGAGAGCGGGGTGATTGATAACGCCAGTGGGGATCAGCAGGTTCAACAGAGTACGGGTCACAATAATGGCGGTGAACATACTGATAACAACACCAAGGAACAGGGTTGTCGCAAAACCGGTAATGAGCGTTGCGTTAAAGTTCTGACCGAAGGTGTAAAGAATCGCACAGGTGATCATCGTTGAGAAGTTTGAGTCGCGAATGGACGACCAGGCGCGCTTCCAACCAATGTCGATTGCTGATGAGAGGATACGCCCATCGCGCAGCTCCTCTTTGACACGCTCAAAGATCAGCACGTTTGCGTCAACAGCCATACCAATTGAGAGAATGAAACCGGCGATACCCGCGAGGGTCATAGTCACGCCAATCATCTTAAAGATAGCGAAAGTGACCAGAGAATACATGATCAGAGCGAGGTCGGCCAGCAGGCCCGGCAAGCGATAGTAGAGTAGCATAAAGAGCATAACTACGCCAATGCCCAGTAAGCCAGCGACCTTACTTTCATCGATAGCCTGGGTGCCCAGTGTGCCACCGATATTCTCTTCGCTCACCTGTTGTAGATCAACCGGCAGAGCACCATACTTGAGAACATTCAGGAGCTCATTGGCTTCTTGTGTTGTATACGTGCCGCTAATCTCACCATGGCCGGGGAGCTGACCCTGGATGACGGCTGAAGAGACAACACTACGATCCAGAGTGATTGTCATATTATGGCCAATGTTGGCTGCGGTAAAACTACTGAGCCGTCCAAAGGCGCTGCCCTGCATCCCAAATTCAATGGCAACCTTTCCGGTCTGATCCTGTCCAATCGCAAGCTGATTGGGATCGAGGTCTTTGCCTTCGAAGAGTGGCTTGTTGCCGGGATTGTACTGAGTATACTGGGTGGGGTCAAAGGGTGTTTTGTTGGCAACATATCCCTGAGGGCCTGTATCCCAGAACTCAAGATGCCCCGATTTCAGCAGATTTGAGATCAAGTCCTGCTGGTTACCACTAAATTGTGGCAGCTCAACTACAATACTGGGAGTGGCTCCGTTCTGCACACGGATGCTGGGCTCTTTGACGCCCAGGCCACCATTGATTCGGTTCTCAATAACATTGCGAGCATTATTCATCTCATCTAATGTGGGAGAAGTGCCGGGCTTAGGCTGGAGCGTGACACGCGTTCCACCTTGCAGATCCAGTCCTAATGTTAGCGTAAACGGATTTTTTACTCCATAGAGGGGCTTGTCATTAGGCCAGAAGTTGACGAATGCTGCGCCCGCGGCTAACAAAATAATGATGATGAGGAGTGTGAGTGTTCCTCGCCGCATAGATAAATTTCCTCTCACTCGGCTGTCGTATTCTGGGAAGCGCACCGAGACGCTCCCATGATCTTCCTCAGGGCGCAACAAAGTGCATTCCCTGACTAGAACGCAGAATGCGCCACACTATTTTCTGTGCAGTATAGCATAGTTGGTTGCTGTTGCCTATCCTGTCTTCTCCTCCTTGTAGAAGAAGGCATTAGCATACAGGACAGGTAAAGTGATCCAGGCATTTTTTTACGCGCGGCGTAAACAGGCCTCTCTACTCTATGCTTACTTTATCAGTATACAGCCAGGTGGGCCTCTGTCGTTATACTTGGCTGCGTATTGGCCTTGTTGGGAAACAACAAAGTTGCAACCCCGTCCGACCTTTCTCTTTGAGGATGAGTCCTGTGTGCCGCCTCTCTAAATGCATTCCCATCTATGTTGCTGGTAAGAGGACTGTGAGGGTCCAATAGATAGAATGTTTGCGATGTTCCTTTACTGTTTGCACACCGGTGTACAGAAAGAGAAAGGAATAACTGTGCTTAGCGTAAGGATAACATACATTACTGGTAGCGGGCAAACCTTTTGTAGGCAGTACTATTTCCCTCTGTGCTTTTAAAATATATTTTGTATCTCATGCCTTTTACTTAAGGGCCCGTTTTTCCTGTATGAGGCCTGGTAATAATGGATCACTGGTTGGCCCTTTCATGTTGCTCGCCATGCTTTTTTCATGACAGCTATCTACAAACCACTCTGTGATCATTCGCATAGTGGATAGATAGTAGATATATGGAGCGTTACGCGTAATTTTGAAGATACTATTGTGAGCGGGCTGTGAGGCAGTATTTTGATGAGATATAAGCGATGGTGCTCTATTGTGAGTGAAGGCACATTACAAAGATGGGAGAGAGGAAAGTTCAATTTGCAAGCCGGTTTATTCTGATGTACCATGCAAAGGATTGCTTTCGATTGAGAGATTATCAAGCATATCACTTGCAGGTCCATATGGTGGACTACCGCTGAGCGGAAGACTTCGCCGTTTTCTCGCCTTTCAACAGAGAAAAGGTGCGTCCACATCATATCTCTCCTACCTTTTAAGTATCTGTTTTTAAGTACCTGTTTAGGAGGGGAGTTGCGTCATTTTTATATAACGATATATCGCATGATTGTGTAGCTGTATCAGGTGAAGGAGCTTTAGCTTCCATGGATGAGACGACTGTTGTATCGAATACAGGGGTAGAGGTGGCGGATAATGGGCTTAAAGACATTGTTATGGATGTGCGGAACATTACAAAAACGCTTCCACTGGGAAGAGAACAGATCAATATTCTGAAAGGAATCAGCTTTCAGATTGTGAAGGGGGATTTTGTCTCTATCGTTGGTCCATCTGGCTCAGGAAAAAGTACCTTGCTAGGGATTATCGCCGGTCTGGATAATCCGACGGCTGGTCAAGTGATCATTGATGGCGTCGATATTGCGCATCTTTCAGAGGGGAGGCTGGCTACCGTCCGTAATCAGAAGATAGGTATGGTCTTCCAGGCTTTTAACTTGATCCCTACCCTTACGGCGCAAGAGAACGTGGAAGTTCCTCTCTATGTAGGCAAACATCCTGGCTCACCTTCTAGCCGAGCCAGAGAGCTTCTGGCACTGGTTGGGCTTTCCCATCGTCTGGATCATCGGCCCAGTCAGCTCTCAGGTGGTGAGCAGCAGCGTGTGGCCATTGCTCGTGCGCTCTCAACTGATCCAGCCATTGTGATTGCCGACGAGCCCACTGGCAACCTGGATGCGCGCAACGGCGAGAATGTGCTGAAGCTCATTGCCGACCTGCGACAGCAGACGGGGAAGACGTTTATCATTGCAACCCATGATCCGGCTGTAGCCTCGCATGCCGATCGTGCTATTCGTATCGTTGATGGACTGGTTGCGACAATCGATACAACTGGGGGGAGAATCACCCAATAATGAAAGCCTCCATCTATTTTAACTACACCTCGCGTTCCCTTGTGCGTGGGGGACAGCGGACGGTGCTGGCCATTTTCTGCGTTGCCGTGGGCGTGATGGCCATTGTCTCCTTGCAGCTTGTTGGTCTGATGATCAATAATGCTTTTAATAGTAATGTACGAGACGCCAATGGAGGCGATATCGCTGTTACCTCGCAGAATCAGCCCTTTACGCAGAGCGATCTGGCCTACTTTGACCAGCTCAAAAAAGACGGCTCGATCAATAACTATACAGCGTTGATTACTACTCAGGCTTCAACTGGTGCTCAGCTCTCGTTACGAGCCTCATTTAGCGTTCGTGTCGTTGATCCTCAGAACTATCCAGTCGTCAATCAGCCCAGTTTTACCAGTCCGGCGAATGGAAATGTGGCTGATCTTCTTAAAGATAAGCATATTATTGTCACTCAGCCCTTTATCGATCAGTATAAAAAGAAGATCGGCGATACGGTTGAGATTCATATGGGGGGAAGGACTGGCGATCGGAGGGTTATCAAGGCCCAGATCGCTGGTATTGTCACGGCTTCGGGCGTCTTTGCTCAGTCCGGAAGCGCTATGCTGCTCTCGATCAATGATTATAAAAACGCAGCAGTACAGCCAGTTGCGCCGAGCTCTTCACCCACCCCTGGAGCTCAGCCTGCGGGAGCAACTCAGGGGGGAGCACCTTCCGCGCAAGGCACGCAGGGAACTGCCCCGTCTGATGCTACGCCATCCTCTCCTCAGACCGGAACGGGGGCCAGGAGCGAGCTTGTCTATGACACGATTGATATCGTTGCCCCTGCTGCTCAGATTGATGGGGCCGCTAAGAAAATTCAGAACCAATTTCCGATTGCCAATACCCAGACGGCCAATGATGCCCTCAAACAGCAGCAGGATACCATTGATAATATTCGTAAGTTCCTGGAGATTGCTGGTCTTCTGGCTTTGCTGATTGGTGGAGTTGGTATCGTCAATACGATGCAGGTCCTCTTATCGCGCCGCAAGACAGAGATTGCGATGCTCAAGACGACAGGATATCGTCGCTTTGATCTGTATCTGCTTTTTGGGCTGGAGGCGGGTATGCTGGGTCTGATCGGAGGAATTATTGGAGCCGGGGCTGCAACTCTGGTCAGTTATCTGGTGCGTAACCTTGTTCAGCAGACCTTTCAGCTTACCATCCCGTTTTTATTGGATGGTGTAACGATTGGCGGTGGTGTGGTGATTGGATTGGTAACAGCCCTCATCTTTGGTCTGTTACCAATTGTCCAGGCAGCTAATATCCGTCCATTGAATGTGATTCGTGAGATGCCTGAGGGGCGAGGTGCCAGCAGTTTTGTCCTGACTGGTGTGCTCTTGCTCGTGCTCTCGATCCTCTTCTGTGGGCTAGCTATCGTCATTCTGAATAATGATATTGTGCTGGGCCTCGTCTCAGTCTATGGGACCTTCCTCTTCCTGGCTCTGCTAAGTATCTTCTTTGGGCTGATTATTCTGCTCATTAGCAAGTTGCCTGTCCCGGAGAATCTCAATGCTGGCTATCTGGGACTGATTCTGGGGGCTCTGGTCATTTCAGGAGTTATCTACTGGCTATTGCCCAGTTTTGGCGTCCTGTTTCTGGCGGTCTCACTGCTCGGACTGGTGGTCGTCTTCTTGCCACGAACCTGGAAAGCGACGATTAAGATGGCGTTCCGCAATCTAGGGCGACAGCGGGCGCGTACCACAACGACCATGTTGGCCCTGTTCGTTGGCATCTTCACCATCGGCCTGATTCTCGTCCTTGGCCAGAATCTGCGCGATCAAGTGAACAAGCTTCTGACCAACTCACTCAACTATAACGTCTTTGCCATTACCTCCAATGCCGATACGACAAAGCTCCAGAATAAGCTCCCAGGGCTGCCTGGTCTGAGCACCTATCAGCAGCACTCACTGGTCTCGTCTTCGCCCATTTCAGTAAATGGGAGGCCAATCAAAGATGTGTTGCCGAAGAAAACTGGTGGGGATAACTCATCAAGCTCAGTGCAACGGATGGCTGCTCTTTACTTCTTGAGCGGGATCGAGGGCTATGATGTTGGGAATAACCAGATTCCTAATAAATCTACCGTCAAGATTGTGCAGGGGCGCAACCTTGCCCTGGCTGATGCGGGGACCAGCAATGTCTTGATCTCAGCGGAACTGGCGAAGAGTGATTCACTCCACCTGAAAGTTGGAGATAAGATTACGCTTGCCAGTGTCGACCGCGTGACGACCGATACAGTAACCGTTGTTGGCATCTATAAGAATGTCACGACCTTTGGAGGGGGGCTCTATCCTGTTCTGGGCACAACCGATAGCGTCAATAAGCTCTTGCCAGCAGGTTTTAGTCAGTCCATCTTTTATCTCAAGGTTAATCCCGATAAGCTCAATAGTGCTACTGACATCATTGGCAATACCGTTCCTAACGCCTTTGTGCTCAATCTTGCCAGTATCAGCGACTTCATTGATCAGTTGTTGAACGATATCCTGCTGACCCTGACCACAATCGCCTCACTCTCACTGATTGCGGGCATTATCATTATTGCCAATGCTGTCGCATTAGCCATGCTTGAGAGGCGGCGAGAACTTGGTATTCTCAAATCAGTAGGCTATACCAGTCGCACCATTTTAAGTGAGGTGCTGCTGGAGAACGGTCTTGTCGGAGGCGTTGGTGCGCTACTGGCGATGCTCATTGTCGCTATCGTTACCTGGCTGCTAAGTGTTTATGTCTTTAAATCCACGTTTACAGTCAGCAGTCTTGTCTCATTGGGATTGATTCTGGGTTCGGCAGCCCTGGCTATGCTGACGGCAGCGCTCGTAGCCTGGGGTGCTGTTCGCGTACGACCATTGGAGGTGTTACGCTACGAATAGCAGAGACTCATCTTCCAGACTCATGTTCTAAATAGAGAAGAAAGGCGGATCATTCACAATTGCCGATGAATGATCCGCCTTTCTTCTCTACATTGTGAGACGTAAGGGAGCTTTTAGAGTGAGAGGGCCATAAAGGGGATCTCCATCTCTTCAGGCGTCAGGCCGCCATGATGACCCTGAAAATGCATAGCAAACTTGCCCTCCTCGTACCACCAGACCGTTTCATGTTTATAGGGAAGGATGACCACATTTCCTACGCGATCAAGAAAAGTGGAGCTGGGGGGCTGCATACCAAAGAACTGCTGTGCAATCAGATCTTGTGTCAGATAGACCTCGGCTCGCCCATCCAGGCGCTGGCGCAATTCTGGAACCAGGGCTGTGAGATGCTCTTCTTTTACATGGAGAAACATATCGCGAGCTGAGCCAGCCGGGACCATCACACTGCCGCGCTTATTCGTTTTGAACAGACGTGAGATATTGGGAATTTGTTTATTGAGATAGTACGTCTGTTGTGGATTGACCTCTACCTGACCATGATCAGCAGTCATCAGTAATAGCGTATCAGTGCACTTGCCAGCGACCGTTTGATAGAGAATATCATTGAGGTGGCGTAGGCAGACATCGACTGCGTCATCGAGCTGTTTTGAATAAGGGCCAAAGTTATGGCAGGTGGTATCGATCTTATCAAAGTACAGAAAATAATAGCCAGGTTTCTCTGTTGGGGAGAGAAGCACCTGGCTAAGAGAACGGAGAGCCTCCTGTAGAGTACGGTAGGGATGAACCTGAGAGCCACGGAACACAATTTCTGAATAGGTTGAAGTTGTATAATTCTCATTTTGAAAGACATGACTCTCAATCCCTTTGCTCTGGAGCATCTGATAGAAAGTCTGTCTGGGGAAAAAGGCGGCGGCTGGCTGTGGAGAGCGTTTTAACGTCTCGTGTGAGAACTTATCGTTTACATACGAAAACAGGAGGGGGGAGATCATATCATCCACAAGCGGTTCGTAATAACTCCACTCATAGATGCCACTCTGCCCAACATTGAGCCCAGTATGGATACAAGTGACATGTGCAGCCGTCGTTGAAGGAAACTGTGAAGTCATCTTCGAGACCACACCATCCTGAAGAAAGGCCTTGAGAAAAGGATAGCGCTTTGAATAACGCTCAAAAAAGCGCCAGCCAAAGGAATCAATGAAGAGCAGGACCACTTTTTTGTATCTCGTTGGTAGTTTGCCAAAGACATCGAGCGGCAGAGTCTGCTGGGGGGTGCCAGTCAGAAGAAAATCAATGGTTGCGGGAATACTCGAGAAGCAATATGAAGCATAGCATGGCCGTACAAAGCGCTGTGAAAACTTTGCCTGGTTGACCACCTTGATTGATGTCGAATTGAGCATATACAATCCTGCTTCCTAAAGCAATGAGATATTCGCTGAAAAAGAGTGCCCGTTGACTATGCAACAGTATATCACGAATCTTCTGGAATCTTAGAATTTGCTGAGAAACACGCTAAAATTTTGTAGCCAGTTATCTCTATCATTCGTCTGAATAAGTATCCAGAATACTGGACTATTTCTTTTTGTCTCTTCTTGGCGGTGGACGCCCGTTTTTTTGTTTCATTTTCTTCCATATGTCTTTATAAACCGCCAATAAGCAGTAGGGTAGCAGAAGGTTCAATTATCTTCCGTCTCCAACCAAAGAGGGGTTGGGTTTATGAAAGTACAACGTACCGATCTTGCCGTTTTGGGTGCCAGTCTTTTATGGGGTTTCAATTATACATCTGTAAAAATTGCGTTATTTTATCTTACTCCTTTTATGCTGGGCTTATTGCGCTTTGCGATTGCTTCAATTGCGATGGTCTGTCTGTTAAGATCAATGGAAGGCTCGATTCGGGTCACCTGGCCTGCTGTCAGACGGATGATTGTCGCAAGTCTGGTTGGTTTTGGCGCACAGCAGATCTGTTTTCTGTATGGATCGCATTTTATTGATGCCTCAATGGTTGCGCTGCTGACGGCGTTTACCACCGCCTTTATGGTGATTCTTACCTCAATTGCTTCAAGAGAGCGCTTGAATTTTTTGATGTTGTTTGGAGTTGGCGTTGCCTGTCTCGGTGTTTTAGGGGTGGTGCTGGGCAAAAAGAGTGCATTGATGCTCAGTTCACAGAGCCTGCTGGGTTTTGCGCTGGTGATTGGATCTGGCATTCTAGCTGGCACAGCACCCCTGATAAATAGAAGAACGCTGATGAGCTATTCCTCTTCCCGTGTAACAACCTGGACCATCATCTTTGGCTCTTGCTTCTTCTTTCCGTTAGGAGCAGCGAGTGGAAACGGGAGTCTACTGATGCACCTGCCCTGGCAGGCCTGGATCGCGATTCTCTTCTCTGCTCTGGGTGGTACTGCGGGGGCTAATCTTCTCTGGAACTATGGTATTGCTCATATCGGTGTCGTCCGTATGACCATTTATAGTTATCTTGCACCACTGCTAGGCATGTTACTTGCCAGCTTTCTGCTGAATGAAGGGATGACACCGTTACAGTGGGTGGGAGCACTGATTACGCTGGTTGGTATCGCTATCTCTCAATATGGAAAGCTTGTTTCAACTCACCGTCTGACGGCACAGGCTCTTGATGACCATGGCCCGCTTACTGATCCCCGTATGGGAATTGTTGGTAAGTAGTTTGTGAAGCTGAGATGTTGATGGTGAGCAAGGACAAAAAAGCAGGGGCGGGTTCGAAAACGCCCCTGTTTTTTACTGACCTTTTTTGTGGTGCTCTTCTTTATGATGTTTCAGCACAGTGCGAGCGGCCACTTCCTCTGCCCTATCCCCATAACGACCACTTTTTTGCGCGGACTCTTTAATGTGTTCGTATTGTCGCTCTTCCTTTTCTCCTACACCTTTGAGAGGTTTTTTCTCTGGCATAAAAGTTTCCTCCTTTGACATTGGAGCTTAAGAACTGATGGTAGTTATGACACGTTTACGCCCGCCAAAAAGGTTCAATCCTACTGGAAAGTGAGATATACTTATTGATAGAGATTTCTCAACTATGTCGTATTGAGATAGATTTCTCAACTATGTCATATTGAGATGGATTTCTCAACGAATAGCGATAGAGGTAGAAAAGGACTTTGATGAGAAGCTCTGACCGCCATGGGCTTTATCCCGCTCAGGGATTGACCACACGTGAATTATCTGAGATTGAGCAGTTAGCGCAGGTCTGCAATGCATATGAGCATCTGGATCTTAAACTGAATTGGGAGACACTCAAAAGCCGTCCAACCAAATTAACAAATGACTTTCTGTATTATGATCAGGGAGCTCTCGTTGGCTTTCTTGCTATCTTTAGTTTTAATGCTAAAGAGGCTGAGCTAAGTGGGATGGTGCACCCCGACCATCGCAGAAAAGGCATCTTTACTCAGCTTTACCAGGCAGCTTTTGTAGAGTGTGAGCGCCGCCAGCTCAAAGTATTGCTCTTAATTGTTGAGCATATTTCGAAATCTGGTCAAGGCTTTGCGGAGAAGCTACAGCCACGATCTGATCATTCTGAGTATAAGATGGTGATGGGAGAGCCTCGTATTCCTGAAAGCTTTAGCCCACAACTGCACTTTCGTGCTATTAACAGAAGCGACCTCCCAATCTTGAGCCGCATAACAGCTCTTGCTTTCAATATGCTTGAGAGCGAGGTCAAGTGGTATACCGAGGCGATTTTAGAAGACAAACAGCGCCAGTACTTTGTGGTTGAGCTAGATAATATCGTGGTTGGCAAATTGGATGTGTCCATTTCCAATCAAACAATCTTCATTTATGGCTTTGGAGTGCTACCAGAGTATCGTGGGCGTGGCTACGGACGACAGTTATTGGCCTGGGTGATCCAGCACTATCTAACCGAAGGCTATCGTTCGTTTGCCCTTGAAGTGGCCGTAGAGAACGAGCATGCGCTTGGGCTCTATACCTCCTGTGGTTTTGCCGTAACCAGTCGTTTTGATTATTACGCGATTGATCTTCCATCTGCTTAAAGGATGTGTGTATGCAAGCTACGACACCTATCTGTAAACAGTGTGGTCAGCCTATTCAGGGTCGGTATATTACCGCTTTAAATGCGACCTGGCATCCACAGCATTTTGTCTGCGCGGCTTGCCAGCGTCCCTTTGAGGGTGAGAGCTTTATGGTGCACAATGATGCGCCATATCACCAGACCTGCTATCAGAATACAATTCTCCCTCGCTGCGCCGCCTGTGGTCAGCCATTAAGTGGAAAATATGTGATTGATCCCAGGACAAACTCCTCTTATCATGAGTCCTGCTATCAGAATACGGTCGTTCCTCGCTGCACCTATTGCAATAAGCCTTTGATGGGAGAGTTTCTGGTCGATCAGTGGGGCAACAAGTTTTGTCAAGAGCACAAGCAACAATTTCCAGCCTGCCAGTTCTGTGGACGTTTGATTCCACCAGCACAGCAGGAACATGGTTCAGACCTGCAACGCTGCCAGATCTGTCGCTCGACCGCAATTGAGGAGATTAGTATTGCCAGACCCCTGTTTGGTCAGGTTGTACGCTGGATGAACGGGCAGGGCCTGCTCTATCATAATCAACCGATCAGTCTTGAGTTATGTGATCGTGTGAAATTATCCGAGCGTTTAAAAGAGCGCCATGATCCCCACTCATTGGGCGTAACGATGAGCACAACCTATACCCGGAATGGACAGTATCTCAAGACTGATATCGATGGCGTCTCTGTGCTGCATGGGATGCCCTCCGTCCTTTTTCAGGGTGTAACCGCTCATGAACTGGGCCATGTCTGGCTGATTGTCCATGAGGTACGTGGACTTCCTTCCTGGGCAGAGGAAGGTTTTTGCGAACTGCTTGCTTACCGCTACTATGGAGGCCAGTCAGGTGCTGAGAGCGCCTACTTTGCGAAGAATATTGAGCAGAATCGCGATCCTGTCTATGGAGACGGATTTCGGCGCGTGAAAGCTATTGCGGATCGAGAGGGGTTTGCGCGTTTCCTCTCAAATCTGCAAACAACAAAGAAAATGTAACCAGCTCTCTCTCATCCCCTCGTACTTGTATGCTTTTGTCGCGATGAGATGGAGAGAGCACACCCTGGATGGTGGCTCGTTGAAGAACGAGGCACCTGATGGTTCTGTTTCATCTTTCTCCCCTGCCATCTGGATAGGCTTTGGGGAAGATCAACTTTCTGTATAATAATCGACCTGTTGAGCTTCTGTTAAGTCAGGGACCTCCAGCTTATGCAATAATTTGTAGATGATCGCTTCAGGCACACTGGCTGCTCGCTCGCGATTGCGTTGCAGAATAGTTGTAAAGGGAGCCTCGAGATAGACAATACGGGTAGAAGCTCCATAGCTTGTAAAGAGCTCAATCAACGGTTGGCGCAACTGTTTGCTGATATTGGTCGCATTCCAGACAAAGCTCTGCTTCCGACGCAGGTAGGTCCGCGCTCGCTCTTTTGCAGTCTGTATCACCAGCCCCTGTGGACCTTCTGCATCGATCTTGAGTTCCTGTCGAATGGAATCAAGACTTACCATCGGCCACTCAGCCAGATGGCTACGAATCCAGGTATCCTTGCCCGCTCCTGGCAAGCCTGAGAGCAGCACCACCTCAAATTTTGCTTGTTCGTATGCCTCATAAGTGGGATCGCCTTGCTCCTTCTGAAAGTAGACAAAGCGGCCCTGGCGATTGGCAAAGGGATAAGGCTGAGTATAGCAGCCAAGCTCTTGGGCATAGGAGCGAAAGAGCTCAACGCGTGTGAGCAGCTCCTGCTGATCGGCACAGATGCGTCCATATACATCGGCCTCAGCCAGCAAAGCCAGATGATCCAGACGAATGTGCAGGCTGGCAGCCAGAAGCATACGTTCTGGCTGATACTTATCGAGAAATTGTAAAGGGAGACCGTGAAAGCGTACCAGAGCCGCGATATATTCGCGTTGAGCAAAAGGCAGGATAGGAGTGGACTCCTCACCAGTCCAGAGTAACTGCCTGGCAATCTGTTCACCTTTGCGAGCATGTCCTCTCGACGTGATTTTTCCATCCTCTTCGATCTTTGTGCAGAGTGGTTTTCCCACATCGTGCCATAAGGCAGCCGCAAAGAGCAACGTTTGATCGACCAGTGACAGCTGACGCCATTCATCTTGTGAGATTAAGGACTCAGCCACCATCCGGGTATGGATCTGAACATCTCCTTCCGCGTGATAGATTGGATTTTGTGGCACACCGGCCATTCGCTGTAACCAGGGAAAGGTCTGGACCAGACTATCCCAATCCAGTGACCAGAGAGGACCTGAAGGGCAAAAAAAAGCGTGATGAATAGTATGGATATTCATATAGTCTCCTAACAAAGGTTGCTAAACAAAGACTACTAATTTAGAACAGAGATGCGTCACGGCTCAATTGATTGGGGATAATTGGGCGTTCCATCCAATGGCTTTCGGAGCTCAGGATACTCTGAAGAAAGCTTTTTCGGACATATTTATAGCGCTCCTGAACGGCATCATCATCTTCAATTTTGAGATAGAGCCCCTCCATAAGAAGGCTGGTATTTGTCTCGTTGAGGATCTGCTGGATAGCCAGACCTTTCTGCTGGCAGATCTGTTCCAGGATCTCAAGGTGATCTGATCCGATAAAATGAGAGGGTCCAACCAACTTTAACAGGGCTTCGCAAGACTCGATCTGACCTTCGTAAAGCACTTTAACAGAGACGATAAAGGGAAGGAGAGCCAGAAGCTCGCGTCGGCGAACGGTGCTTAGAAAGCGATCGTGCTCTTTATCATAGAGGTCGAACTCCATAAAGTAGTGCGGCAACTCAGTATAAAAGATAGTATGTTTGGCATAGAGCCATTCACCGTAGAGAATATAGCGCTCGCCGAGCACTTCATAGAGTGGCAGCATGTAGCTATAAGCCCAGGTCTTGAAGAGGCTAAACTGCGCCTCGCGTGGGCCACCGGAGAGATAATGTCCACGACTCTGTAAGAGTAAAGTGCCATCATCACTGAAGCTAATGGCACAATTGGCCCCATCCATCTTCTCCTCAATGACCAGATGGCGATTGAGCAATGCTGCCATGGGCAAAATTGTCTGTTCATCATCGCCGTACTGGAGGCCAGAGCCTTCGATATGGGGCGTGCGGGGATATTTATAGATCGATACCATAGAGCTATCCTCATTGTTTGCACAGAAGCTCATCCCTGCATACCTTCAAACAGAGATCAGCAAGAGACTCTCAAAATTTCTTAGAAGGAGAAATTATGCGGCAGACAGAGCGGGTTGGGAGGCCGTCTTGTTCGCCTGACCCATAGCCATCATTTCTGGAGATAGGGAGACTCCAGGTAGTGGAAGATGCGTATGAGCCGGCTAGTATGCCGGAATAAGAGGATATGTGCAACTACATATAGGTAGCCTGTGAATCCTTTTTCTCGGGTAAGTAGTAAGTAAAACTGTATAGTTTACGCATAATACTATAGCATATTTTTTAGACAAATTCCAGACCTCGCTTGATCGTTTGATCTTCGTTTGATACAGTCGCACGTGGTTGAGAAGGGTAAAGAACATCGGTCTACGTATTGTTGTGCGTGGTAAGATAAATAGTCGCTATGTAGCGAAGCTTATATCTATAGATAAGGACGTGGTCATGACGCAACGCTCGCCAAGATTTTATATGCTTCTGTCGGTAGGGGCTGCCCTGGTAACAATGGCTTTAAAGTTTATTGGGTATTACTTAACGGGCTCAGTGGGGCTCTTTTCGGATGCAGCCGAATCGGTGGTCAATCTGGTGGCGGCCCTGGTTGGATTATGGGCCCTGACCCTGGCGGCTCGTCCAGCAGATGAAGACCATACCTATGGACATACGAAGTCTGAATATTTTTCGAGCGGGGTTGAAGGAGCTCTCATCCTCGTGGCGGCCCTGGTCATCATCGTTGAATCGGTGCCGCATCTCTTCCATCCCGTCAAATTGGAGCAGGTTGGACCTGGTCTGGCCTTCTCTGTGGCTGGAGCTTTCATCAATGGTATTCTCGCCTGGTTTATGCTTCGTGAAGGAAAACGTCAGCGCTCAATCACATTAGAGGCCGACGCTCACCATCTGTTTGCTGATGTCTATACAACCGTTGGTGTGTTGATTGGAGTAACCCTGGTTGTCATAACGGGCTGGGATATCCTCGACCCTATTATTGGTCTGCTGGTAGCAGTGAATATCATCTGGACCGGCGTCAAGCTCTTAAGGCAGACAGGATTGGGCCTGCTCGATACCGCCTTGCCAGCGGAAGATCAGGCGCAGATCCAGACCATTTTAGAGCGTTATCGGCAGCAGGGGATTAGTTTTCATGCACTGCGCAGTCGAGCGGCTGGTTCGCGCCGTTTTGTCTCTTTCCATGTGATTGTGCCAGGGAGCTGGACCGTCCTTAAAGGTCATACGATCTGCGAAGAGATCGAGATAGCAATACGGACGGCCCTGCCTGAATGTACTGTGTTTACGCACCTGGAGCCAAAAGAAGATCCATTGACCTTTGCTGATATCGAATTGGATCGTGCACCGCTCTTAGAGTGAAATCTCGTCTAGATCTGCCAGACCTTCACATCGGTGACCTGAATATCGAAATCGCCGATGCCGCTATCACCATAGACAGCGACCTGACCGGTCGTATAGGTCGTATCAGTAAAACTTTTCAGAAACTGTCCGTTGGCATAGAGACTTAACGTGCTTCCATTAGCGATCAAGCCCAGTTCGTTTTCTGTATTGAGGCCAGTATGAATGGCAGCGCTTTGACCTGTTGTCAGGACAGTGAAGTTATTGGTGGTCGAAGCATAGTTGATCAGATCAAGATTGTAGTTGCCCTCAATATCTGTAAAAAAGAGATACCCTTTTCCTGGAACAGGTGAGAGTCTGACAAGGATCCCCATGCGTTCTCCTTTGACAACAGACAATTTGGCAGCGATCGCAAGATTACTCAATGTAAGATTTGTTGCATCGGCCCGGCAAG
This sequence comes from Tengunoibacter tsumagoiensis, assembly GCF_003967535.1. Lineage (GTDB taxonomy): Bacteria > Chloroflexota > Ktedonobacteria > Ktedonobacterales > Ktedonobacteraceae > Tengunoibacter > Tengunoibacter tsumagoiensis. The sequence continues at coordinate 1,823,672 of NZ_BIFR01000001.1, forward strand.
ATAAACTTCCTTTGATTGTGCGTGTAATATGATAGCTACCATCCTTATAGCCGCAGGCATAAGTATCATTCGCATTCGTTTTGCTGGTTGTGCTTGAGTTGCTCCAGAGATTGCCAGACGTCGTATTCTCCATGGTGTCATGTGTGAGTAGCGTAGCTCCGGCGGGGAGTGCCTGGGTAAATGCATTGGTATTCGTGGGAGTAGGGGTCTGTGATGAACCAGGGGTCGGAGTTAGCTGGTTTGCCTGTGCTGTAGCGGTCTCATGAATAGAGATATCTGTACCATATTGAACAAGTTTTGTCAGACCATAGGCACCCAGACCACAGATTGCCATGATGACTATCAGCGGAATACCAATGTAGAGCCACAACGATCTCTTCTTTTTCTTTGGCTGTACTGGAGGAGTAGTTGGTGGTACGTTAGGATAGTATGGAGGAGGAGGAGGAGGTTGCAAGACATTATAGGGATCTGAGCCATAGTTCGTTGCGACCTGAGGAGATTGTTGTTGTGGCTGGCCTGCTGGGAATCCATAGGCATTGATCCGGGTTCCGCACTGTGGGCAGACGGCTGCCCCCTGTGGTAACAGTGCATTGCAGACGCGACAATTCATAAATGTGAAGCTCCTTATAAACAGGGAATACATGTATGGTTGAGAATGTACATGGCCAAAAAGATGATTGCAATGGAATACTATGAAATTCCTCATTGTCGTCAGTGCATAGTATTACCCGATCATATTACACCATATTCCTGATGGTTTTGTATAGTTTGAGGAAGAAAGGCACTATTTTCAATGAAAAAGTTATTGGATGTTGTTCTAGTAATTGATATCGAGGCAACCTGTTGGGATGGTGCTGTGCCAGAGGGACAGGAGAACGAGATTATTGAGATCGGCATCTGCCCTTTTGAGGTCTCAACGCACACCAGGGGCGAAAAACGGAGCCTCTTAATTCGACCTGAGCGCTCGGTCGTCAGTCCTTTCTGTACAAAGTTAACGACATTAACGCAAGAGCAGGTGGATGGGGGGATCTCTTTTGCTGAAGCTTGCAACATATTGCGTACAGAGTATGCCTCCAAAGAACGTGTCTGGGCGAGCTGGGGTGATTATGATCGGATCATTATTGAGCAGCAATGTCTTGCAAGAAAGATTGAGTACCCTTTCAATTCTCGCCATCTGAACCTGAAAACCGTCTTTGCCCTCTTGCATGCGCTCCCGCGAGAGATCGGTATGATGGCGGCACTAAAGATGGCTCAACTAACTCCCGAGGGTACGCACCATCGTGGAGATGATGATGCCTGGAATACAGCCGCCTTGTTGAAGACTATTTTGCAGAAGATCCCCAGCGAGGAAGAGCTGTCTGACGAGGATTAAGTTGGAAGCGAAATGGCGGGTCCCCAGGGGGTAATATGATGTGGTGTCAATAGGATCATAGGTGACTGCTCAATATTCATAGCTTCATACTGCCTGTAGCGTGCTCGCAAGAGTGGTAGCATCTTGTTATGACGCTCATCAGAGGGATTGATCAGGTCTGCATGGCAGAAAAGTTGCAGATAGCCCAGTTGTGACCAATCGTCTGAATACTGATCAATTAAGAGCGTCGCTTCATGGCGGAGAAGAATATTGCGGACGCGTTTCAACTGAGTGACGGCAACGGTTTTGGGCTTCTCATCGAGGGCAATCGCGAAGTCAGGTCTCTGGTATGCATAGCAGATGGGGACAAGATAAGGCGTCCCATGCTCATCTACGGTAGCCAGCCTGGCGACACGCTGCCGCTGTACAAAGGCCTCTTCAGGTGCTGTGAGCAGCGTGCGTTGTGCCATGCTGACTATCCCCTTTTTAAAAGTCGTGTTTAACGACCAGCCACAGCGATCTTCTCGACGACGGGAACGATCTCAGTGGCCAGTATATCAAAGGCCTCGATATCCTCAACGTTTTGTAGGCTAAAGATAGCCTGATCAATCCCCTGTTCGGCCAATGAGCCAAAGAGGTCAATCGCGGCGCTGGCTGAAAGAGAGCCATTGCGGCCATCGCGTGTAATCTTCAGGCTATCGAGCGTCGTCTTCTCAATCTCCTCGTAGGGTCGGCCCAGGGCCTCACAGTGTCCACGGAGAACATCCAGCTTCTGTTGTAGTCCCTCTTTACCCAGGCGAGCAAAGAGATTGCAGCCATCCCCATATTGTGCCACCATACGGAGGGTCTTCCGTTCTCCTGTGCCACCGATAAGGATGGGAGGATGGGGACGTTGGACAGATTGAGGGGAATTGAGGGGACGAGTGAGCTGATAGTGTTTGCCTTCAAAGGGTTTTTCATCGCCTTTCCACATCTGGTGAGCGATCTGGAGCGTCTCCTCCAGGCGCTCGAAGCGTTCGCCCAGTGGGGGAAATGGCACTCCTAATCCGGCATGCTCCTGCTCATTCCATGCTGCCCCCACACCAAAATAGGCTCGGCCATGCGAGAGCACATCGAGCGTGGTCGCGGTTTTGACCAGCAGGCCGGGATGACGATAAGTAACTCCAGTTACCATTGTTCCCAATTTAATCCGGTTGGTGCGAGCCGCAGCAAAGGCGAGAGCGCTCCAGCCTTCCAGCATCTCATTCTCAGCAGGTCCTACCATATGAATTTGGAAGAAGTGGTCCATGACCCAGAGGCTATAGAAGCCAGCGCGCTCTGCACGTTCGGCAATCTGTGCAAATGTATCGCCAAGCTGTGCCTGACCATTTGTATAAGTGAAGTTAGGGATTTGTATTCCCAGACGCATATTTTCTCTCCTACTGAACATCGGAAGCTCTCATAGCTATCGAGAGATCCAATCGACAAGAGTGATAGCACTACATTATATCTTATTTTCAGCGGCAAAGGCCGTTCCCGGCATGAAGCAGCCCTCTCTCATTTTTCCTGTGGTGCAAATGAGGGAGGGCTGCTTCGTGCCGGGAACGTTGAAAGAACGTTTACAGCAGGCCTTTGCTCTTCAGGAAGTCGGTAGCGACATCTTTGAGCGCCTGACGCTGTGACTCGCTCTTCTGCTTCTCAACCAGCTGTTTCTGGAGTGAGATACTGACATCGGTCGTCAGCACCTTGGCCAACGGATTCAGATCGTCTGCAATCTCAGGATATTTCTTCAACACCTCATCACGAATGATAGGGGAAGGATTGAAGGCAGGGAAGCCATTCTTATCATCCTGTAAGAACTTCAGACCCTGAGCATCCACACCAGTATCGGTCCCATAGCAGACAGCAACCTGAGCCTGTTTGCTGCCAACAGAGGTCAGAGCGACCGAATAGTCTACAGTCTCAGTCTTCTTGAAGCTATTGCTATCGAAGTTGTAGGTCTTCTTCAGGCCATCCACAAATGAAGTGCCATCGCTGGCCGTCTCCAATTGGAACTGAGAGACCTTGGAAGCCAGCTCAGAGATGGTCGTAATACCCTGAGTCTGAGGATCATTTTTATTGATGCACAGAGCATAGCCATCGTTCAGATCAGCGGCGCGATCCAGCCAGGTAATTTTATACTGATCTTTGTATTGCTGCTTAATGGCATCATAATCCTTCTGAGGATCATAGGTAGAGTTCAGATTGAGAATATTCAAAGCCGTCCCGGTGAATTCGGCATACAGATCAATATCCCCACTTTTGATAGCGGCGAAGTTCTGAGGAGTATTACCGAACGCCAGCTTAGAGTTCACCTTAAAGCCTTTGTGCTCCAGAATTAGAGTATACAGCTCGGTAAATAGCTCAGCTTCAGCATCTTTCTTTCCACCGATCGTGATGGACCCCTTATCCTGGGTTGTTGTTGAACCGGAGTCAGCGCCACAGGCAGAGAGGATCAGCATAGGAATCAACAATAATAACGAGGCAAGAGAGAGCTTGCGTGCCTTCCATACATGGGAAGTCAGTGATGACATAAAATGCTCCTTAAGATTGTACTACAAGAGTGTACTACAATAAAATAGACAAAAAGACAGACCATTTATAGTGAGAAGCCATTGCTACTCTGCAAGAGCTTTAACTCGTAAACCAGCCGGAGTCACAAGCCATTGTAGCCCGCTTGTGAGCACCTCAACCGAGAGTGCCAAGATCGTTACAGGGATAGCCCCTGCGAGAATCTCAGCATTTTTAAACGTACTGATGCCATCAAAGATGTAGGCACCATAGCCGCCGCCGCCCGTAAAGGCTGCCAGCGTTGCGGTAGCCACAATCTGAACGGCTGCTGTGCGCGTGCCTGCGGCAAGGACCGGGAGAACTAGCGGAGCCTGAATGCGAAGCAGGATCTGCCAGTTCGTCATACCGATGCCACGAGCTGCATCAATAATAGCAGGATCAATTGTGCGGATACCTGTATATGTATTCAAGAGAATGGGAGGGATACCCAGAATTGTTAATGCAATCAAGCCCGGGCGCTCACCAGTCTTCAAGATAGGAAGCATCAAAATAATAAAGACAATGACTGGAATTGCGCGCATCAGACCACTGAGATTGACCGCAATAAAGGCTGCAATCGCACTGCGCGAGACCAGCACCGCCAGCGTCACACCAATCAGCAGCGAGAGCACAATCGGAATCGCCGATAGCCGTAGATAGTCAAGCGTGTGGCCTAAAAAATCGCTATGTGGATTCGTAATAAAGCTCCAGACAGCATTGAACATCGCACTCCCCTTTCTAAGATAGCGAGACACTGCCGCGTCCGCGGTTGAGCAATCTCTGTACTCCTAACAAGAGGAGATCCGCAACGATAGCGAAGAGAGCAATTAAGATCGCCCCCCCAATGATCGAATCGTAGTCAAATGTATTCAGGCTATTAAAGATCGCATCGCCCAATCCACCCTGTCCTGCCAGCGAAGCCAGTGTCGCAATACCAATCGAGGTGACAGTTGCGATACGAATACCGGCCACTACAACAGGGAGTGCAAGAGGCAGCGTTACATGCCAGAGCAACTGCCAGCTATTCATGCCCATCGCCCGTCCCACTTCGAGTAAAAGTGGATCGACGCTATCGATAGCCGTCACTGTATTGCGGATCAGAACCAGCTGAGCATAGAGCACCAGCGGGATAATGATTGTAGCTGGTCCCGTATGGATAAATGCAATCAGAATACCAATCAAAGCCAGGCCTGGAATGGTATAGAGAATGTCTGCGAGGCCAATCACTGGCAGATAGAGCCAGCGATAGCGTGCCAGCAGAACTCCCAGTGGAATAGCAATCACAATCGCAATGAGCATGCTAGTTACAACCAGATTGAGATGGACAAGAAAAAGATTTGGAATGCTCGAGCTGTCGCTTAAATCATAGTTGTACGAGCTAAAAAGATAGCGCATAAATCCTCCGTCTATCCATAAGTGAATCTATCTTGTCGTCTCAACCGGCGTCTCTTGCCGAGAGCGGTTAATCTGTTGCGTGAGACTGGCGAGTGTTACAGCACCATAGGGAGTATCGGACGAAGGATTCGTAATTACCAGGGCGGGAGCATTCGTGGAGAGGAGTTGCAAGAGAGCATCGAAGAGAGATGTATCGGCTGCAATTCCTGGCAAGTCTCCCCAGTGAGCCGACGAAACGGCTTCGGGACGTCCATCGATAGCATCGAGCACAGATAAGAACTGGAGCTGGCGCATACGATTATCAGCCCCAACTAACTGGCTCACAAAACTGTTCGCGGGCCTCGCCAATAACTCCACAGGCGAACCCATTTGTACCAGCCGTCCCTCTGAGAGAACAGCAATCTGATTCCCTAATTTAAAGGCCTCTTCAATATCATGCGAAACAAATAGGATAGTTTTATGGACATCGCGTTGAATACGCAAGAGCTCATCCTGCATACGAGCGCGGGTAATCGCATCGAGTGCCCCGAAGGGTTCATCCATCAATAAGATACTGGGATCAGTTGTCAGGGCCCGCGCCAGTCCAACGCGTTGCTGCTGTCCACCAGAGAGCTGACGTGGATACCGTTTACGGAACTCATGAGGCGGAAGGCCAACCAGATCGAGAAGCTCATCTACGCGGCTGGCTAACTTCCTTTTATCCCAACCACCAGTAATCTCAGCGGTAACGCGCACATTTTCGGCAATCGTAAGATGCGGAAAGAGTCCTACCTGCTGAATGACATACCCAATACGGCGGCGTAACTGAATAGGATTCTCAGACAGCACATTTTTGCCATCAATCAAGATCTCTCCTGATGTAGGCTCGATCAAGCGGTTCACCATCCGCAGGAGCGTCGTTTTGCCTGAGCCAGAGGTTCCCACAAGCATGCAGGTGCTCCCCTCAGGCACTTCAAAGCTCACAGCATCCACCGCAGGTGTATTTGTTCCGGCATAGTGTTTCGTGATCTGCTGAAATACAATGGTTGCCATCCTGTCGTTATTCCTCTCGCTCACAAAAAATAGGCATCTGTTCTATTGTATGCGATACGCCTGCCAGATGCAAAGTAGCTGCTTGCCATGCTTGCAGAGACAGGTCATCAGTAGATACCACCAATTTATACCACTATAATACGTATCAACCGAGCAAATCGTCTCTGATAGCGATCTGTCAAGCAGTTAGTAGGTGGCAATGATATGTAACTGATGTTACATATTCTAAGTATAGAACAATTGTTAAATTTTGACCATGTGTGGAGTATACAATAGAGCTCTCCTGCTTATAGAACGTTACGCCATCCCCTTTTTATTCCTGGAGCAGAGTAAATACGGCCATCTGAAGTAAGAAATTGAGAAACGAGCGAAGGAAGAGCAAGATGAGGTTGTTATCTGGAACGAAGAGCAAGATGAGGTTGTTATCTGGAAGGAAGAGGAAAGAGCTGGAAAGAGCAGTCTGCAGAAGTGCATGCCCTTTCCAACTCATGGAATTATTGCACAATAATTGTGAATTTCATGCTTGGATGAATAGTGCAATAGATCTCAAAGGTGCCAGCAGTATTGAAAGGGCCAACCGACTGATTCGCATAGCCACCTACATTATAGTCAACTTTGGGGGCACCGGCTTCTTGCCCTGATTTTGCGTTCCCATTTGTATCCCAGGTTCCATTTTCAATAATATGGGCTGTCATAGTATCGTTAACAAGTGTGATGGTCTCGCCTTTTTTAATAGTTATACTGTCCTGTGTAAAGTTAGAATCGTTCATATGAACCTGATTGGGACCACTGGGCGTGCTCCCGCAGGCGGCAAAGAACAGACTGAAAAGGGTGAGTAAACCAATGAGTATGATTGTAGACTTATATGTTTTCATTGATGAATGCAGCTCCTCTTGTTATCGTCAGAGATTGTCTGGATGAGTATGTGGCCGTGTCGTACACTGTGGCCTATTCCTGAGCTTTCCATTCATATTATAGCGGCTGAAATGTGTAAAAAGCTACCTGATTTCTGCCTCAGGTAGGCGCAGTAAGGGGCCATTTGCAGGGTGCTCCCATCCATCGGACGACCAGCTCATACTCTCCGCTTTGATTTTTGTGATGTCTACGCTTTTCGTCCTATAAGGACTTGACAAAGCTTTTGCTTCTCAGTTACTATTGATTTAGATCAATTCAGGCAAATTCGAAACAAAAGCAATTAGGAAATAGTAAGGAATTACGCTTGTGGCTCATCTCTCTCGATCCAGACTGGATGTAAAAGTGCAGGAGATCTGTATTCATCTACGTGAGCTGGCCTTTCGAGAGGGGCCTGAAGCGAAATTGCCAACTACTCGTGAACTCTGTGTCCAATTAAATACCAGCCTGGCCACATTGAGTAGTGCGCTCAGAGAACTAGAGAATCAGAATATCATTTATCGTAAACAGGGAAGTGGCATTTTTGTCTCGCCCAAGGTCCATCGCAAAGCGATCTGTGTGCTCTTTTACTCACGTCTGTTTATGGGAAAGGACGACTCTCCTTTCTGGGGCATCTTCTGGACCCTCTTTGCTCGGGAGATGGAGAAACGTTCAGCTGTGGGCAAAGAATACTATAGTTTTCATCTGGTACTGGACCCGATTGACGGTGAAAGGACATCCAAACACATGTCATTACCTGAGGATGTCATCACCCTCATTCTTGACAAAAAAGTTCATGGCGTCTTATCAGTGGGGATGGAATCCATCACATTTGATTGGATTACACAACAGAACATCCCCTCTGTTGCCTATGCTGGACTGGGCACCTATATGGTGGAGGCTGCGTATAAGGAACAGGCTCGCCTAGCTGTCTCTTCTCTTTACGAACAGGGCTGCCGCTCGATTGGCTTTTGGAGCCTGGATAGCAATCTGTTTGATTGGACAAAGAACGTCACTTTTCAAGGTTTCAGAGAGTCTCTGGTCGAGTATGGACTTGAATTTCATCCAACTCTGGTCCAGATTGGGACGCATAGCCTGCAAGAGCTTACTAATAATGAGTGGAATAATCCGGATGCGTACTCACATGGAAGCAGGCAAGAACGAGGCTACCAGATGGCGCTAAAGGTCTTTGGCGATCCTGCTCAACCTAAGCCTGACGGGATTTTTATCACTGACGATATGTTAACATCCGGCGTCTTATTTGGCTTGCGAAAGCTTGGTATCTCAATTGGGAACGAGCTAAAAATTGCCACGCACGCCAATGCAGGCTCGCCGATGCTCTTTCGCGAAACAGAATATATTACCCTGGTTGAGATCGACCCGGCTGAACTTGTTCAAACTATGTTTACCTGTTTAGATCGATTGTTAGCTGGCGAGATCCCTCAACACGCTTATATAGATATTCACCCAAAAATTCGTTGAATAGTCGATGCTGCTACCAACAGACGTTGAGTATTTGATGATCCCACAATCTGACGTTGAATAGTTCCATTGACGGAACAGACAAAGAGGTCAAACTGATGCATACGACTATTCCTCCACCCTAGGTGAAAAACCTCAGCCTGCTTGAGGTTCTTCCTTTCAGTAAGACGATCGCATCCGCACTTTATCGCCTTATCTCCATATGATCCATCTCTCAACGAGTCATTTTTTGTACTCGCTTGTGTATGGTTATACTTGTCCTATCGTCAGCCTATCAGCTCATACTGATGGGTTATGAGGAGTATGCGCTTGAGGAGGAAAGCTGCATGCACTCGCCTGCAAAAATACCTTTAAGGACGACGGTTACTTTTTTTCTTTCATTTGAAGGAGCAAACCATGTTCTCTCAGTACCATCAAACGACCGATGGACAACCAGTGAAGGGCCAGAGAACGCTCTCCCCAGTGCGGAGTACACGCGAAAAAGCTCTGAGGCTCATTCTTCCTTTTGTCTGCCTGCTTTCAATGGTTGCGACCGTGTTTGTGTTTACGGCCACCCAGCGGACCCATGCAGAGACAGCCAATCAGAAATCAATGCTCGGCATTAACCTGGGCGAACCGGATTTTGACTCGTTTACGGATGCCATGAAGACCAGTGGGTCATGGGATCGTCAGGATGGGACAACCGGTCCAGCTCCCGTGGATGCGAATGGCTGGCCTACGACCGATGCAGGTCTCTATATCTGGCAAGGTGCCAGTAAGGCTGATGGAACGTATAGTTTCAGTTTTAATGGCCAGGCCACCATCACCACCCCTGGAACCAGTGCTCAGATCAATAATCAGCAGTACAATTCATCTACTAATACAACCACTGCGACGATTCTTTTCACCGATACTGGCTCTACAAACTTCTACATGACCTTTAAGAATACCCAGAGGACAGCGACCAGCGCCGTCGATACGGGCATTACCAATGTGAAGCTGTTCAAGCCAGTGAGTGAGGGATCGACCACAAGCTACGATTCATCATCGATCTTCACACCCTATGTGGCGCAGGCAGTTGCCCCTTACACCTACATTCGTTTTATGTTTGGGACCAACTGGAACAAGTCGGTCAACTGGTCTGATCGTACGACGGTCGATTACGCGACCCAGCACAAGCTTCTTCCTGGTGATAATGGTTTTGAAGGCAACCAGATGGCCTTCGAGTACATGGTCAAGATTGCCAACGATAACAACAAGGACCTCTATGTAGTGGTTCCAGATCGTGCCAATAATGACTACATCACCAAACTTGCTCAATTGCTGTTGTACGGAAGTGATGGTGTCAATCCCTATACGAGCCCACAAGCAAATCCCGTCTGGGCTCCTCTGAAGTCCAACTTGAAGCTCTACGTTGAGTATACCAACGAGGCCTGGAACTTCCAGTTCGATCAGGCTCATGACCTCTATGATGGTCCGATTGGCGCTCAGCAAGAGATTGCCAACAATCCAAATTCGCCGCTGATCTATGATGGGAATACCAATGGGAACGTGGTCTGGTATCGCAACTATGCCAATCGCGCGCTCAATGTTAGCCAGGTCTTCCGCAGTGTCTTTGGCGATAGCGCGATGATCTCTCGGGTTCGCCCATTGATCTTCTGGCAGTATAATAACCTGAACAGCAGTGCAGAAGATGAGCTCTTATTCCTGAATGACTACTATAACAATGCTGATGGCATTCAGCATGTGAGTACTCCTCATCCTCTGTCTTACTTCTTCTGGGGTGGTGGTGGTGCTGCGTACTTCAACAGCAACAATGATAGTGCCGCAACAGTTGATGATCTGTTCGCCTCTGGCATTCCTGAAGCCTCGTATCAGGGCCGCCTCAATAATCAAACGAGCTGGGCTCGCTACTTTGGACTTCATGCTGCTGCTTATGAAGGCAGTTGGGGCATCGAAGGGACCGTAGGTGATCAGGGGCGCGTCGACCCACGTGCCAAGCAGGCTCTCATCGATTCATTCAATGATTGGAGTCGAGCTGGTGGCGAAATGTATACCGCAGGCACTTTTGGCCAGTGGAATGATTTCAAACAGGCCAGCAGCTATCCCTTAGTCCAGGCTGCCGCAACCATTAACGCTTCAGACTTTACACCTGCACCACTCAATCTGGGACAGGTTGTAGATGCCAATAATCCCACCTTTATCGGTGCTGCTCACTATAGCATGAATCGCACCGGGCTCAACGGAGCTCGCACCAATCTAGGCAACGAGACAAGCTATCTGCTCAATATTGGTACAACCAATACCTATCAGGTCTCTGTTAGTGCTGGTAATACAGCGGCGGGCGGCCAGATCGGCGTCTATGAAGATGGGGCGTTACTCTCGACGATCTCAGTTCCAAATACTGGGAGCACCACAAGCTATCAGACAGTGGTCGCAGGCTCAACCTCGTTCTCGCCAGGATTGCACAGCATTACGCTTCGCGCTTCCGGACAACCGTCGGGCGGCAATGCGGGTACGCTTAATGAAGTGATTATCCAGCCTGGAACGGGCACACCTCCCAGCATTCCAGCTCCTGGAGCACTGCCCAACGGCTGGCTCAGTCAGGATATTGGAAGCGTGGGTCAGGTTGGCTCTGCTACATTTAATAATGGGACCTTCAGTGTCACGGGTTCTGGTGGAGACATCTCCAACACATCAGACCAGTTCCACTTTGTGTATCAGCAGGTCACTGGAGATACCACCATTGTGGCACGCGTTACCTGGCTTGGCGACTCTAATTCCTACGCTAAGGCTGGTGTGATGATCCGAAGCTCTCTGGATGGTGGGGCTGCCAATGCCATCACCTACTACAGCCCCAGTGGGGATACGACCTTCCAGGAACGACTGACCGATAACGGCGGTACAACTCATGGGACACCTCCGCAGCGAGCTCTGCCTGACTGGATCAAACTGGTTCGTTCGGGAAATACCGTCACCAGCTTCATCTCTGCTGATGGAACCAACTGGACACAGGTTGGCTCAGATACCTATAGTTTCCCATCAACCGTTTATGTTGGTCTGGCTGTCGATGCTCATGATAATGGTACATTGCTCACTGGCGACTTTGACAACGTCAGCCTCAATGGCACAGTTGTTCAAGGCACACCAACGAGCACACCAACCCCAACACCAGGTAGCACGCCAACTCCAACTCCAACGCCAATCCCGTCAGGCTCATTGATCGCTTCTGATTCCTTTAGCGGATCAGCTGGTGCACTTAATGGTCAGACCTCTGGAACGGGCTGGGCTGGCGCATGGTCGGTTCAGAATGCAAATACCTCTGTTCCTGGCTACGCTGTCAGTACCTCCTCTGCCCTGACCTATAGCACCCTTCAGACCTCAGGCAATTATGCGACTGGTGGCTCATCCTATCTGTCATCTGGACGGAGTTTGGATGTCAGTAGCAGTAGCCCATTTAGCTCTTACCTGACCAATGGCAAGATTGGCCAGTCGGGACAGACGCTCTGGGTCAGCGCCTTGCTCCGCAAGGATGCCAATTCCGATGATGAGGCCTCCCTTAACCTGCACAATAACTCGATCAACTGGAATTCTGGACAGGCGAGCTCTGATGTAGCCATTGGCTACTTTGGAGGAAGTTCAAACTCTGGTGGGACGCGTTATTGGAGCCTGAAAGTGGGTGGAACCGTCTATCAAACGACCACCCCCGTACAGATCGGGCAGACAGCGCTCCTCGTGTTGCGGATTGATTTCGCGTCGACCAACGCGTTGAACCTCTATGTCAATCCCAGCTCATTGGGCGGGAATGCTCCGAGCAGCGCCAGTGCTCAAACGACGACCACGACGAACATTGCGTTCCAGAGTGTCGCGTACTATGGTGGCAATGGCTCTGGCCTGAGCTCCATCGACGAAATTCGCTTCGGAACCTCGTATAGTGCCGTGACTCCCACGAACTAACGAACTAACGAACTAACGAACTGGCTTCTGGCCGGGGATCTGCAAATCATGTTTGCAGATCCCCGGCTTTTTTTTCTGATGGATTAAAATTTGCAGATGGTGATGCGCGTCAAGGCACGTTGGAAGTGTTGAGAGGTGTGTATTGGTGCGTTGAACTGGTCGCTTTATGGGGCTGGCTCCCATTTTTGATCGTTCTATGCTTGACACCTGTATACCTTTCGTGTATGCTAAAAAAAACAGGAAATAAATAGTGATAACGCGCTGATCAGGACTAGTAGACGTCTGGATGGCCAACAGCGAGCCGCGAGAGTGTAAGGCGGTAGAATCCTTCCTCGTCGAATCCCCCCTGAGAGTGTCAGTGAGAAATTGACCGGTGTTCTTCGCCGTTATGGGAAGAGGCAATCAACATACGTGATTGCGAAAGTGGAACGTGTTGCCCCTTATAGAGAGGGTATGCGTTCAAAAGAGGTGGTACCACGGGTGCATCGACTCGTCCTTAGGCTGGACGAGTTTTTTTGTGCCTGTTTTTGATAGGCAGAAAGGGTGTGAAGGCTTTATGGCTAACGAAGAGAAGTTTGTTGAGGATATTGTCGATCAGGACGACGATTTTTCCAAGTGGTATAACCAGGTCGTACGAAAAGCCGAACTGGCGGACTATGCTCCAGTGCGCGGTTGTATGATCATTCGTCCTTATGGCTATGCCATCTGGGAGAACTTGCAGCGCTTATTAGACGCACGCTTCAAAGAGACGGATGTGGTCAACGCCTACTTTCCACTACTTATTCCGAAGAGCTTTCTGGAGAAAGAGGCCGAGCATGTTGAGGGCTTTGCCCCGGAACTTGCATGGGTCACACGAGGCGGAGGCGAGGAGCTAGAGGAGCCACTGGCAATCCGGCCAACCAGTGAGACGATTATCGGCCATACCTATGCCCGATGGATTCAGAGCTATCGCGATCTCCCAGTCTTAATTAATCAGTGGAACAACGTCATGCGCTGGGAGAAACGAACAGCTCTCTTTTTACGCACCTCTGAATTTCTCTGGCAGGAGGGCCATACCGCCCATCGTACCCTGGAAGAAGCCGAGGAGCGCACGCGCCAGATGCTTGAGGTCTATCGTTCGTTTGCTGAAGAAGAGGCCGCCATTCCGGTGATTGCTGGTCGCAAAAGCGAAAACGAGAAGTTTGCCGGAGCCTTACGCACCTATTCAATTGAGGCCATGATGGGCGATGGAAAGGCTCTACAATCGGCCACCAGCCATAATCTGGCCCATAACTTTGCTAAAAGCTTTGATATTCAGTTTCTCGATGCAGACGGCCAGCGGAAATACTGTGCCACCACCAGTTGGGGTATGAGCACCCGTATGATTGGTGGTCTGATTATGGTACACGGCGACAAATCAGGGTTAATCCTGCCACCACGCCTGGCACCTTATCAGGTTGTGATTGTGCCGATCTGGCGTAAAGATCATGAGAAGGCGGCTGTAAACGAACTGGTTGATCGCGTTGAGAAGATGCTTAAAGGGAAAGTGCGTGTCAAGGTTGATCGCAGCGAAAATACTCCAGGTTGGAAGTATAACGAATGGGAGCTGCGTGGCGTGCCTCTGCGCATGGAGATTGGCCCACGCGACGTCCAGAACAACAATGTGATGCTGGTGCGCCGTGATAATCGTGTCAAAGAGCCTGTCTCAGTAGATGGTCTGGAGATTCGTCTCCCACAACTGCTGGACGAGATTCAGAAAGCACTCTTCCAGCGCGCCCTTGAGTTCCGCGAACAGAATACGCATACCACTGAGAGCTATGACGAATTCAAGCAGATCATTGCCGAGAAACGTGGTTTCGTCCGTGTCAAATGGGCTGAAGATAGCAAAGCCGAACAGGCGATCAAAGAAGAGACCAGAGCAACCGTACGTGTCATCCCCTTTGATCAGCCAGAGGGTGGAGTGCAGGGCAAGTGTATCTACACTGGCAAGCCAGCCACCTGTGAAGCCATCTTCGCACGTTCGTACTAAGTATCGATCAAGCGTGGCAGCTCTCTTTCTGAAGCTTTGACCATGCGAGCCTCTTCAGCGCAACCGTTCAGATGATTGCGCTGAAGAAGTTGAGATGCGTAAGCGGCAAGACAGGATGGAAGGCAAACGATATTCCCTCCTGGAGAGCATCTTCCTTTTATTGATGGATCTTCTTTTTAAAGAAGCGAGCTTTACACTCTTCCCAATAGGGAAGGTATCGGACTGGCTAAAATAATTTACCGCCCAGGGGGACTTCTTTGGAAGGGGTGACAAGCACAACATGGCCATTTTCGTCGGCCAGACCCAGCGTTAAGACTTCTGACAGAAAAGGACCAATCTGGCGAGGTGCAAAATTAACAACACCTAAGACCTGACGACCTACCAGATTTTCGCGCGCATAGTTTTTGGTAAGCTGCGCGGATGAACTTTTTATCCCAATCTCTGGCCCAAAATCGATCAAAAGTTTATAGGCAGGTTTGCGAGCTTGAGGGAACTCCTCTACTCGAATAATTCTGCCCACACGGATGTCAACCTTTTCGAACTCATCGTAACTAATCACGGGGGAAATACCTCCTGCCTTTACACTGGAATTGAATGGAGCTTTTCTGCTTTTTTTCTTATCTAGCTACAGTAGTGATATGATACCCCGGAAAACGTGCTCTTTTCAACATCGCGATGATCGAATGTTCACCTAAAAATACATTATCGAAAATATGGTATATATTTTATAGATGAGGTAGTCATCTTTTGATGTGAAATTGAAAGGAAGTCTTGTATGTCCCTGTTGATTGAAGATAACGCCGTTGTGCTCTTCCAGGGCGATAGCATCACCGATGCAGGCCGCAATCGTGAGAGCGCGACAGATCTAGGAACTGGCTATGCTTTGCAGGCAGCGGCATGGTTCCAGGCACTCTATCCTGAGAAGAAGGTCCAATTTTTCAATCGTGGCATTAGTGGGAATCGTGCCGTCGACCTGCGAGCTCGCTGGCAGGAAGATTGTATTGACTTAAAACCAACCTGGGTCTCTATTTTGATTGGCATTAATGATACCTGGCGGCGCTACGATAGTCAGACTATTACCGAGCTATCTGTATATGAAGAGGCCTATCGAGCCATATTAGAGCGCACAACCAGAGAACTCCAGGCACGACTGATTCTCTGCGAGCCCTTTGTCCTGCCTGTACCAGAGGATCGGGTGGCCTGGCGCGAAGATCTGGACCCAAGGATTCATCTCGTCAGACAGCTGGCATGTGAGTATAATGCTCTGCTCGTCCCATTTGATGGCATCTTTGCCCAGGCCTCTACGCAGCGTGAACCGGCCTTCTGGGCTTATGATGGTGTCCATCCTTCAGAAGCTGGACATGCCCTCATGGCCCAATCCTGGCTACGAACAATCAAGGCTATCTAACCATTTGTGCCAGGCTGTTTTCCTTCAAGGAGAGCAGCCTGGCACGCTTGTTTTTGGGAGGTGCAATGGAGATCATTATACGTCAGGCGAATGTTGAAGATGGAGCCGGTATCGCGGCTATTCTACATGTGCTGGGCTGGTTTGCAGCCATCAATGAGCAGAGCATTGAATTGACAGAGCAACAGATTGTCTCACGCATTGAACAGGCACAGCAGGAACGGACGCATACCATTCTGGTGGCTGAACGCCGAGATTGGGGGCTGGAGCACCAGATTGTTGGCTACGTGTCGGCTCACTGGTTTCCCCATCTAGCATTGGGCAATGATGGCTATCTTTCAGAGCTCTTTTTATTGCCGGGCACCACCGGGCAGGGGATCGGAAGCCGTTTATTAGATGAGATCACGACAGTTGCACGCCAGCGTCACTGTAATCGTCTGCTTCTGATGAATAGAAGAATTCGTGAATCGTATCAGCGCGGCTTCTACCTCAAGCGTGGCTGGAAAGAGCTTCCAGATGGAGCATTTTTCTCACTCTCGCTTGTTTGAGCAGAAATTGACCATTTTGTTTGTAAGGATGCTCCACTTTTGAGACATTTTATTGTATCTTACTGTTATCTTCAGACGTCTTTGGATATATCTTTTCTCTCTCTTTCCATCATTAAGTACTAACAAAAATTCAAAGGAGTAAGGGTATGCAGACCTTGCCTTTTCATCCACGGGGCTTTCGATCTTGCGCCAAAAATGTGGGCATTCGCGATGAGAGCCTTGACTTTACCGTCATTGCCTCCGATGTTCCCGCCTCAGCCGCTGCAATGTTTACACAGAATCGCTTCTGTGGAGCAGCCATTCCTGTTGGGCGCGAACATGTGGCAAATGGTCGTTTGCAAGCTTTTGTGATTAATAGCAAAAATGCCAACGTCGCCACTGGTGAACAAGGCATCCGCAATATTCGTGAGGTTGTGCGTCTGGTGGGAGAAGAGCTGGGTATTGCCCCTGAAGATATTCTTCCCTCCTCTACAGGTGTGATTGGTTGGCAGCTCCCAATGGAGAAGCTACGAGCTAGCATTCGGGGGTTCAGTGCTGAGATGCAACCAGGCTGCCTGCATGTCTCAGCGAGAGCAATTATGACCACAGATACGCGTCCCAAGATGCGCGCTCGTAAGATCGGGAATGCGGTCCTGGTGGGCATTGCCAAGGGGGTAGGCATGATAGAGCCCAACATGGCCACGATGTTAAGTTATTTTATGACTGATGCCCGTATCGAGCCCGATCAGCTACAAGCCTGTTTAAAAGAAGCGGTCGACCTCTCCTTTAATATGCTTAGCGTCGATACGGATACCAGTACGAGCGATACTGTGGCGATCATGGCGAACGGTCTGGCTGGCGATGTAAACATGATTGAATTTCGGCAGGCTCTCTGCAAAATGGCAGTCGAGCTAACCAAAGATCTGGCCAGCGATGGAGAGGGTGCGACCAAGCTGATAGAGGTTACAGTAGATGAGGCATCATCCTTTGGGCAGGCAAAGAGGATTGCAAAATCCATTGTCAATTCGCCGCTGGTGAAGACCGCCGTCTTCGGGGCTGATCCCAACTGGGGCCGAATCGCTATGGCCATCGGCAAGTGTAGCGAGCAAGAAGAGATCGACCCCGAGAAAGTTACGATTGCTTTTGGCGATATCGTTGTTTATCGGGGCGAGCCAGTTGAGCATGTCAGCCTGGATCAGCTCAAGAGTTATCTCCACCATTCGGAGATTGAGATTCACGTCTCCCTGGGATTAGGGCACGAGCAGGCAACCGTCTGGGGTTGTGATCTCACCTATGAATATGTTCGTATCAACGGAGAGTATACAAGTTAAAGCAATAAATGTATAAATGTATATTATTACATAATTAGAGTAAAAAATTAGGAAAGGTCGCTCGTCTCTTTCCTGAATCGGGAAGCTCCGCCATGGTAGCACCCCCATAGGTATCGTTTCCAATGAAGCCATGGTGGGGCTCACACAGCGGAGGGGGACGAGAGGAAAGAGACAAGCGACTTTCCCTACTTGAAAGTGTATGATATGATTATATAAGTTTGAGATGGCAAAAGCAGTAGGGAAGGTTGCTTGTCTCCTTCCAAAACGTGAAGCTCCGCCATGGTAGCCTCTCCATAACATTATTTCCCATTGAACAATGGAAGGACTGATAGAGTGAAGTAGGAAGAGAGGAACGAAACCTCTATCTAACTTCATACGTTGACAAATTTTGTCGCTTGCATTCTGAAGGGGGCTCGGGTATACTGGATAGAAGAAACAGCTATGTTTTCTGCGCTTAACACAAAGATGGGTATCCTTATGAAGGCAACAGAGCTTCCTGGCAAACGTCGTGGTGGGTACATTCCGAAATTCTATGTATTTCGTGGCTTCCATCTGTCCACGTGCTATCCCTGAGCTTCCCTCCTCCCCCTCAATAATCTTCTTCAAAGAGAAGAGGATGAGAACTTCCCAATTTTATACTGCATCTGGAGCTTCTTGCGCCCTTTTTTAAGGTGATGCTTGTTTAGCTACCAGTCTTCAATCATTATACCCTTTTTTGTGAAAGGGACCCTTACCATCTCTTATGCAGGTGCCTGAAAGTGGACCATGTTTCACTGTACCTGTGTACCCAACAATGCGGGTTGGGGAAGAGTGTGGAACGCATTTGTCCGCATGACCAGAAAGGTTTTTTATGAGTACCGATGGATTACTAAAGGCCCTGAACGATTCACAGCGCTATCTAGATGTTGTCCACAAGCCACATCTTGGCAAGAGCGAGGCCGAGTGGTTAATTGAGACAACCGTCAGTAACTTTGCAAAGTATTATAATAGTGGCTTCATCGAATATCGTAAGTCTGTCGCAGAGGCTGGCGATTTTGCCTCAGTCGAGTGGACTGGGAGTGGCGCAACATTTCGCGATGTACAGGGACGAGAGTTCATCGACTGCCTGGGAGGATTTGGTATTTTCAACCTGGGCTGGTCGCATCCTAAAGTCGTCGGGGCCGTTCAAGCGCAGTTACAGAAGAGCCCTCTTCCTACTCAGGAGCTCTTAGATCCACTGCGAGGTATGCTAGCTCATCTGTTAGCAGAGATTACTCCAGGTGATATTCAGTATAGCTTCTTTGTGGGGAGTGGAACCGAGGCGGTTGAAGGTGCGATGAAGCTGGCGAAACTCTATACACGGAAGAGTGGTTTTATTGCGGCTGTTCGCGGCTTTCATGGCAAGACGACAGGTTCGTTAGCCTTGACTGGCAAAGCCGTTTTCCGCCGACCAGCGATGCCACTGCATAACAACATCTATCATGTCCCCTACGGTGACGCCGATGCGGTTGAGCAACAACTGAAGATTGCACGCGAAGTTGGGAATGATATCGCAGCCGTTGTAATGGAGCCCATACAAGGAGAAGCGGGCGCGATTGTGCCACCAGATGATTTCTGGCCGCGACTACGCCAGCTCTGCGACGAATATGAAGTACTGCTCATAGCTGATGAAGTGCAGACAGGAATGGGTCGCACTGGAAAGCTGTGGGGAGTGAACCATTGGGATGTTGCGCCAGATATCATTACCTCAGCGAAGGCACTGGGTGGTGGCGTCATGCCAATTGGAGCCTTTATGGCGACCCCGAAGATCTGGAGCGTCTTTAATAGTAATCCGTTTATTCATACCTCCACCACTGGCGGGAATCCGCTGGCCTGTGCAGCCGCCATAGCTGCTATCAACGTCACGCTTGAAGAAGGCTTATCTGAGCAGGCAGCAGAGAAGGGTGACTACTTTATCACAAAGTTGCGCGAGATTGCGAGCCGCCATAGCGATATCTACACAGATATTACGGGCAAAGGTCTGCTGATTGGACAGCACTTTGTAAACGACGATATTGGATATGAGATCGCCTCTGGCCTCTTCAAGAGGGGCGTACTGATCTCCGGTACGCTCAACAATTCGCGAGTCATCAGAATTGAGCCCCCTCTCGTCATCACTCGTGAAGAGATCGATACCATCTTAAATCGTCTGGAGGATACCATTCAAGGGCTTCATACCAGCGTCTCGGCTCCAATTGTTGGAGGCGGTGAGACCAATATTGTGGTGGCATAAATACCAGTGCCCAACCTGATGGCCGTTTGTGACGCGCTCTCCCTCGGCGCAAGAGGGAAAGATGGCGAGTGCTCGGCCATCATTCATGATGGTTGCGACGATCCTATGGTGGGATAGGGGAGAAAGGTGACATTCTCCGGCCATCATTCATGATGGTCGCAGTGGCCCGATCCTTCGGTCTTTGGTTGGGCAGGGGGAGAAAGGTGACATTCCTCGGCCGTCATTTATGATGGCCGTTGCGACCCTCCGCCCTGTGTCCCCATCTTCTCTCTCTTATGCGATAAATCGCGCTGTATAAGCGATTTATCGCATAAAGAAGGTAGGGCCCATCATTCATGATGGCCGAGGAGAACCATTCGACTCTGTTCAGGCTTTTGGATGATCCTTATGGATCTCGCTGGGGCTGGGTGTCATGGTTATTAACACAAGCGCATCCGTTTTAGCTGTAACCTCATGTAAAGCATGACCACGGACCTCTAGAATTGTACCAACCTTCAAATCATGTGGCTGACCCGAAGCCGTAAAGGTGATCTCGCCCTGGATAACCTGGACCAGCAAATTGCTGGGATTGGTGTGAGCGGGCAAGGTCTGCCCCGCTTTAAAGCTAAATAGAAGCAACCGGGCACTTCCATTATCCGAGAGAATCTGCGGATGAGGTTTTGCGTCATCATATTTTGCCAGTTGGGATAGATCGTAGACTTGAGCTGATGCGCTTGTATATCCCATGAAACTCCTCCTCTTGTTGTAGGTAGTAAAAACAGCTTAGCTAAGCTTCTCAACCAGTGTACGTGCAGTAGAGAGCCATTCCTCAGGAGTGTCATCTGGAATGGAGCAGCCATTGGCAAGAATAAGATGATGACCTTTCGTCTGGGCAATGGCGCTTAGGATCTCGTTCTCCAACTCCACAGCACTTCCATGTGTTAAAGGGCCTCGCTCTGCCAGCCCTCCCATCAGACACTTATCCGTTAACTCGTGAGCCTCGCTCAGACCAGGGCCAGTCAAACGATCGCTCCAACTAATTGCAGAGACTGGATAATCAGCAAAGATATCGAAGTGAATCTCATCGTTCACCTGATTGGGCTCAGCATGAATATGGACGATATTCAGCCATCCCGTTTGAGCGCCATCCAGCGCCTCAAGATCATAGGGTCGGCCAAACTGAAGATACTCATCGGGAGTTAGATCAGCGCTGGTTGCGCCCATGCAAGAGAAGAAGATGCCACTGGCTCCAGATGAGATAGCTGCATCCATCAGCTGGCGGAGATTGGCTGCAATTGTGCCCAGACCCTCTTCAATGGGTTGGGGATTGCGGCGGATCTCCGCTAGAGCCTTCTGCTTGCCCATAAACTGTAGCAGATAGGTAAGAGGACTAAATAACGTTAAAATGATGGGATACTCTTCGCCAAGCTGGCTACGTAATAGACGAATACAGTGCAACTGCTCGCGGAAACTCGGCGTCTCTAGATCCAGCCTTGGGAGCATGCGGACCTGATCGGCTTCAACCAGTTGTGCAGCTGGTTCAGGATAGGGGAGATCGGGCATAATTTTAATGATATCCAGATCAAACTTCTGGTGGAAAAACTCCAGCGTCGCTGCAGCCAGACGCTCACCGGAACCCTCTGGGTGAAAATGATGCCAGAAGCAGAATGGAACGCGATCCACTGCCAGACCCTGTAGGGCAGCCGCCACACGCTGGCGAGGAGTCATACTGATAGCCATAGGCGATCTCCTTTTTTTCTACTACAACGACTTTAATACTGTTCCTGTTCCTGCTCCTCTAGAACTGGCGGTTGTTGTTGAGGTGGAAGTGTAATAGGAGTGAGCCCCTGTTCATAGCGCGTCTTATCGTAATCGAACTGCGTCTGAGCGCGCTGTGTCAGCAACTCATCGCACCAGCGGGCAATTAACGTTCCCAATACTGCGCCACTGGCCAGGGCTACGACCTTAATGACTGCCGTCCCTACATTATTGCTCATAGTTCATCCCTTTCATCTGCACTGTTTAAAGACAAGGTGTTACATGGTCTTTTGCTACGTTCTTAGCACGTACTGGCGTAGCCTACGGGTTCATGGCCTTATATGGATTCCATGCAGCAAGATGACGCACTCTAGCCATCCTTAGTTTGTTATTATAGTATACGACCATACCCCCCCTTTAGGATGGAAACATTGGAGATAGTATTCTCTCTCTTATGAAATTTGGATGAACATTCTCATTTTAGTTTACCCATAAGGGGGATGAGAAGAGAAATAATTACGGGAAACTATGCTGTATGTGTTAGAATCAGCATCAAAGTTTTCTTTTGTGGGGAAGTGGTTTAGTGATTGCTTACAGCGATTGAGGAGGGGTCTGAGATGAAGAATGTGCAACGGCGTATCCAGATAGCAAGGGGACAGCACTATGCAGACCTCGTGCTGCGTAACGCGATGCTGGTAAATGTCTGTAGTGGCGAGTGTTATCCTGCCGATGTAGCAGTGGCAGATGGGAGAGTGGTAGGGATAAGCGAACCGGGAGCTGGCTATAGAGGCGTTACAGAGGTTGATCTAACAGGGCGGTGGCTTGCTCCCGGGCTGATGGACGGGCATATGCATATTGAAAGTACTATGTTGGTCTTGCCTGAGTTTGCTCGTCTGGTTGTACCTCGAGGTGTAACGACCGTTATGTTGGACCCACATGAATTCGCGAACGTCATGGGCGTTGCGGGAATTCGTTATGTTCTGGAGTCTGGGCGTAATCTTCCTCTCTCTGCGTATGTGATGCTATCTTCCTGTGTTCCTGCATCTTCATTTGAGAGCCCCTATCAGGTTCTGCTGGCTGAAGATCTGCTGCCTTTGCTTGATGATCCTCAGGTGCTTGGTCTGGCGGAGATGATGAATATTCCAGGCGTATTGGGAGGGGATGAGCAGGTTCTTGCCAAGATAGCGGCAACCTTGCAGCATGGATTGGTCGTGGATGGACATGCGCCAGGGGTGAATTCATTTGACTTAAGCGCCTACGCAGTCGCAGGGATTATGTCTGATCATGAATGCGTTACAGCGGAAGAGGGGCGGCAACGCCTTCGCCTGGGTATGTGGCTGATGATCCGTGAAGGCTCGGCTGCTCGTAATCTTGAGGCCTTATTGCCACTGATTCAAGAGCTTCATCCACCACGAGCCTTCTTTGTCACAGATGATCGCGATCCACAGGATCTCACCAGCCGTGGCCATATCGATTCCATGGTGCGTCGAGCAATCGAGTTAGGGCTCGATCCAGTTGAAGCGATTCGGCTGGCTTCCTATAATACTGCTCAATATTTTCGCTTGTATGATCGGGGTGCGATTGCCCCTGGCTCTATTGCAGATCTCGTTGTATTGGATGATCTCAGGAGCTTTCAGGTTGCAGCAGTGTATAAAGCGGGTCAACTGGTAGCGAAGGATGGAACGCTTCTCCCTGGCCAGGTGCCAGAGACCTTGCCAACTGTTGAGGCTGCGACAGGGACCATTCATATTGGCACGATCACCAAAGACCATCTGCGTATTCCCGGTCGCCCTGGACTGGTGGAAGTGATTGGCATTGAGCCGGGGCAGATTATTACTCGGCACTTGCGGGAAGAGGCTCCCTTGTTTGAAGGAGCGGTGGTTGCTGATCCTGCTCGTGATCTACTGAAGCTGGTAGTGATAGAGCGACACCACGCCAGCCAGCGTGTTGGTCTGGGCCTTGTAAAAGGTTTCGGGCTGCACAAGGGAGCGATTGCTTCCAGTGTTGCTCATGATGCTCATAATATAGTCATTGCGGGCGCATGTGATGACGATATTCTGCGTGCAGCATATGCTCTAGAAGAGATGGGAGGAGGCTTTGCCTGTGTTGTAGATGGTCTGGTGCGTGCTCGCGTACCATTGCCAATTGCAGGCCTGGTCTCGCCATTGCCCGTTACTGAACTGGTGCAGCAACTGCATACATTAGATGCCGTCGCAGCCGAGCTAGGATGTCGTTTAGAGCATCCTGGTATGACGCTGAGTTTCCTCTCTCTCTCGGTCATTCCGTCGCTGAAACTGACGGATCAAGGTCTGATAGATGTGGAGACATTCACACTTAGCCCGCTACAAAGGTAAGGCGTATGCTACTGAAGCTCGTTGAATATCATTGGGCTGAAGACATCGATGATGTGCTTCTCTTATTGGGGCGACTTGATGTAAAAACGGTGCCGCTAGCTGGTGGCACTCATCTGCTCAGTTTACAGGATGAGACTATTGAAGCCGTTGTCGATCTCCGAGATTTAGGGCTTGCTTATATTTCAGAGGATCGTCAGGGGCTTCATATTGGAGCCATGACTACATTGCAACAGCTTGCCGATGAGCCACTTTTGAAGGAATTTGCTTCTGGCCTGCTGGCCAGGTCTGCTCTCCTCTCCTCATCCTCGCATTTAATTCGGAATGGAGCCACACTGGGTGGTACCCTGGGGGCTGGTATCGCTGCCCAGGCGGATCTACTGACCGTACTGGCGGCCTTAGATGCAGAAGTTGTGGTGCGTTCCGGCTCAAAAACACAGCTGGACCTCAGCGGAGGAACCTTGCAGCGTCCTGGCCTGCCACTGGCTGGTGTTATTTTTAAAGGGAAACAGGAGCGCCGCATTGCTTCAACTTCTTTGCAGCTTGAACGCAGGCCCAGTGAGCTCATAATTGAAGTCATCATTCCACATCCCTCCGTGGCATCGGGTGCCTCTTTTCAACGTGTAGCTCGGACTCCCAACGATGTTGCGCTCTTGAATGCTGCTGCGATAGTAGAGACGCAGAATGGTCTCTATTCTCGCGTGCGCCTGGCCTTTGGAGGACGGGGTATGGAGCCTGTCAGAATGCCTGTAGTTGAACGGCAACTGGAGGGTCAGCCTGTCATTCAACCATTTAATAACACTGCTTTGATAGCGGCATTGCAGGCGGGAATGGTCAATTTTCGACCTGCTTCTGACCTGCTTGTGAGTGGTAGTTATCGACGGGTAAGTGCGATGAGTGTGGGCTATCGGGCTCTGGAAGAAGCCATGACAATCGCCTCCTGGCGCAGCATGTTGGCATCGGAAAAAGGGGTATAGGCGATGGAACTTGAACTAAGTATTGATGGTGTTATTGAATCTCAGGACGTTGCTCCCAATGAATCTTTGCTCACACTGTTACGCCGCGAAGGTCATCATAGTGTGAAGCAGGGCTGTGAGACGGGGGAATGTGGAGCGTGTACGGTTCTGATCGATGGTGTGCCACGAGTCAGTTGCGTCATGCTTGCAGCTCAGGCTGGTGGCTGTTCGATTACTACAGTAGAGAAATTGGGATCAACGAAAAAGTTGCATCCTTTGCAGGAGGCATTTATAGAGGTAGGGGCTGCCAGTTGTGGTTTCTGTTCATCCGGTATGCTTCTCTCGGCCTATGCGCTCCTGCAACAGAACGCATCTCCCACCGAAGATGAGGTGCGGGCTGCGTTGTCGGGGAACCTTTGCCGCTGTTCTGGATATGAGAAACCAGTGCAGGCCGTCTTGCGTGCCGCTACAGTCTTGCGGGGCGAGAAGACGCCCTTTATCGACTATGCTATCACCAGCGTAGCAGAAGAAAATACCTCGGTAACCGGACATCTCACCGCACTGGTCGGAGCCAATGGGAAATTGCGTTCAGCTCCCTCGCCCAATGGAACGAATCGGCCCTCTGGCCCTATCCAGATGAGTATGAGTAAGCATCTCGGTGCTCAAGTTGTTGGGAGGCCGCTGCCATTACTGAATGCTCCCAAGATGGTGACTGGCCGAGCCAGCTTCGCCGCAGATTACGAGCCCCGGGGAACGCTCTATGCACGTGTACTGACAAGTCCTTATGCGCATGCTATCATTCGGACCATTGATGCCTCTGTCGCACGAGCCCTTCCTGGCGTCCATGCAGTCTTAACCTATAAAGATGTTCCTCGTCATCCCTTTGCCACTGCCGAAGGATTGACCTCTGAGCCAGTTGTGCAGGATCATTACAGCCTGGACTACATTGTGCGCTATGTTGGCGACCGTGTGGCCGTTGTCGCAGCGGATACGCCAGAGATAGCAGAGCAGGCATTGGATCTGATTCAAGTTGAGTACGATATTCAGTCAGGTATTTTTGATCCAAGGCAGGCCCTGGAATCTTCTACGATACGAATCCATCCGGAATCTGATTCGCGTCATATTTATGATGCATCGCGCAATATCGCCATGAGAGTACGAGCAGATTATGGGGATGTCGAACAAGGTTTTGCCGGTGCCGATGTGATTGTAGAAGGTGAATATCTGCTGCCCCCGACTCAGCCTGTCTCGCTAGAGCCGCATAGTGTTCTAACCTATTTTGACGAAGATGATACGCTTGTCGTCCGTACCAGCACACAGGTTCCTCACTATATCAGACGAACTTTAGCGCAACTTCTGGATCTTCCACTCAGGCGCATCCGCGTTGAGAAGCCGGAAATAGGGGGGAATCTAGGTGCCAGACAAGAGATTGTGCTGGAGGATCTTTGTGCTCTATTGACGCTGGCAACGCATAGACCAGTCAGACTTGTCTCGACGCGGACCGAAGAGTTTTTAAGCAATCGGATCTCACCTCAACATATTGTCCGTTTGAAGACTGGAGTCATGAATGACGGGACGATTGTTGCCAATCAGCTCATGATCCTTGCTGATACAGGTGCGTATGCCACCCATCCATTAGTCTTACAGACGACGGCTGCATCGGCCCTTTCACTTTATCCCTGCCCAAATATGCGCTTTGTGGCCGAAGTATTGTATTCGAATCATCAGCCAGCGGCGGCTGATGCGGGCCTGGCCTTAACCGTAGAGAGCTTTGCGCTGGAAGTTCATATCGATGAGATTGCTCGCCGTCTCCATCTCGATGCCATCTCCTTGCGCCAGCAGAATTGGATCAAGACTGGAGCAACCTATCGTCTACTCAAGGAACTACGCGGAGGTCGAGAGCAAGGGCAGCGTGTTGAGAGTTGTGGTTTGCCCACCTGCCTGCAGATTGTTGAGGAAAAGCTGCAATGGGCGGCCAGACGGGGCGTCTCTGAAGGGGGGCGTTTCCGTCGTGGTATCGGCATTGCACTGGTATTACACGGTCAGAGCGGTCAGGTTGCTATGACCAGTGGTGCGATTATCAAGCTGAGCGAAGATGGTTCATTTGATGTGTTTGGCGCGATCAATGATGGTGGCAATGGAAGCACCACGCAGCTTGCTCAATTGGCTGCGGAGGCGTTGGGAGTGTCATTGGAAGAAGTTGTCGTGCACAATCGTGATACAGATATCGCTCCAACTGAGGTAGGTGTAAGCCCGGCCACTGTTCTCTACAGCAGTGGAGGTGCAATTCTTAAAGCGGCTGAGCAACTGCGTCGCCAGATTCTGACCGTAGCTGGTCGCATGCTCAATGTTGTGCCTGAATCTCTCGCCATTCAGAAAGGCCTGATTGTTGGTACAGGTGAACAGCAAGTGACAAAAGTGGCGCTCTCTGATGTCGCAGCCTATGCACTGGCTAATGAGGGTCGCCATCTTATGGCCACAGCCTCGTGGAAAGGCGGGCAGACTCCAACTACCTTTGCCGTTCAGGGGGCTGAAGTTGAGGTTGATACAGAGAATGGTTGTATCAAGATCTTAAGAATTATTACTGCCATTGACGCTGGCCGTGTGCTTAATCCACTTTTGATCGAGGCTCAGGTTGAAGGTGGCGTAGTGCAGGGTCTGGGATTAGCGACCAGTGACGAACTCTTCTATGAATCTCAGGGCCGTTTGTTGAATACCAGCCTGCGTGATTATCATCTCTATACTGCGGCAGAGATGCCAAAGCTAGAGACCTATCTTGTTGAGACAACGGATCCAACGGGTCCACTTGGAGCCAAGTCCAGTGCCGAGATTGGTGTCTATGGTGTTGCGCCCGCTATTGTTAATGCCGTTGCGCATGCTATTGGGACCTCTATTTACCAGCTCCCGTTAACTCCCGAACGTATTCTGCGAGCAATCCATATCCAGAATAGCCGGAGAGCTGTCTAAGAAAATAATGAGAAGAAGCTTCCCTTCATTTCGAAGAGAAGCTTCTTCTCATTAAAAATACACAAAAAAACACACCATGCAATGTCAAGTAGGGAAAGCCGCTTGTCTCTTTCCTCTCTTCCCCCTCCGCTCTGTGAGCCCCACCATAGCTAATTAGATTTATTGCACTATCAAGTAGGGAAAGCCGCTTGTCTCTTTCCTCAGCTCCCCCTCCGCTCTGTGAGCCCACCCATAACCTGACGTGAAATCAGAGAGAGCTTTGTGCCAGACCCCTGCCCAACAGCTACTAACGAAAAAGGCATAGTTGTCAACCATGATACAATGAAGGGCTGGGGTGTAAACAGAAATTGTTTATTTAACAATAAGTTTGCCCTCGCATTACACAGGCTTAACGGGGTATAGATACTATAGACGAGTATTGCAATCCTGACTGGAGGCTGTATGGAAGTAGAACACAGCACTTATCAAGAAGCGACAGTAAAGGCACAGAGCCACTCTCCAATCCAGCGTATGAAGCGTGGCTGGTTTATCGGGCAAGCGTATTTATATGTTTTGCCAGCCATCCTGGTCCTCGGCGTATTTTCCTACCTACCCTCAGCATTTGTCTTTTACATGAGCCTGTTTGATTGGAGCTTTCTCAATCAGGGAGACCAGCCCTATGTAGGGTTGAGCAATTATACCTATATTTTTCAGCATGTAGCCTTCTGGCAATCGCTGCAAGTAACACTTCTGTATGTCCTGCTTTCGGTCCCTATCCATCTGATCCTCTCCTTGCTGTTAGGGCTCTGTCTCATGACAGGGATTCGAGCGAAAGCCTTCTGGCGTCTGGCCATCTTTTCACCCTTTATTTTGCCTATGGTAGCAACCACAACCATCTGGTATTGGATGTTTGATCCTTATCATGGACTATTTGATGGAATCTTGCGCCTCCTGCACCTCCAGACCATTGATTGGCTGGGAGATCCGCATTGGATCTTGCTTAGCATTATTTTCTACACGACCTGGAAGTCCGTTGGTTTTAGCGTCGTTATTTTTATGGCAGGTCTGGCCAATATCTCGCCCAGTCTGGGAGAGGCGGCGCGTGTGGATGGAGCCAATTCTGCCCAGGTGTTGCGCCATATCACCTGGCCGTTACTCCTACCGATCACATTAGTCGTGCTGCTATTGGGAACCATTGATGCGTTTAAAATGTTCCAGCCAGTCTTTCTCTTTGTTGGAGCCAGTGGAGGTCAGGCAAACGCAGCGCGCACCCTGGGGCTATATCTCTACGCACAGGGCTTCTCCGATAATCCCCATGATGGGCGTGGAGCAGCCATCTCAGTCATTCTCTTTCTGATTGTTTTTACGATCGCAGTAGGACAATTTGGTCTCACGCGTCGCCAGAATCACTCAATGGAGTAAAGGAGCGCTTCAGTTTTATGGCCAGTATTTCTCAAGGAAAGCCACGACGTTTGTCACATAAGTCTCGGGGTTTTAGAGTGCTCCAGCGAGGCTGGGTCTACCTGTTTGTTGTTCTGGCGGCAATCATCTCGCTCTTCCCACTCTACTGGGTTACAGTCACCTCACTGCTCACCAGCCATAGTGCCCTGGATTTCAATCCGCACTTCTGGCCTGATTGGTCCTGGTCGAACTATAGCGATGCCTGGAGCAAGGCCCCCTGGCTTCACTATTTCACCAACAGCCTGATCGTGGCGCTGAGTACAGTGGTCCTGGCAACCATGACCTCGCTCCTGGCAGGTTATGCCTTTGGAACCATGAAATTCCCTGGACGTAATCTTCTCTTTCTCCTCATCCTGGCCTTGATTATGATCCCAGGAGAGGCCACCCTTATTCCCAGCTATCTGGTCATCTCTACATTAGGATGGATCGATAGTTATCAAGCGCAGATTATCCCATTTGCCGTAAGTATCTCAGGAATCTTCTTATTGAGGCAATTTTTTCTCTCACTGCCGACCTCATTGTGGGAGGCGGCCCAGCTAGATGGTTGTACACGTTCAGGCTTTTTATGGCGTGTGGCGGCTCCCCTGGCGCGGCCAGCGCTCTCAGTCATCGCATTGCAGGTCTTTATTGGGAGCTGGAATGCCTTTCTGTGGCCTTATCTAGTCACGAGATCGGATCAGTTCCGTACCGTCGAGGTTGGATTGCAGGCTTTTGTGGGTGGCGAGGGTGGAACCGATCCAACGGGGCTGGCGGCAGCGGCGGCATTTACCACCCTTCCCGTCTTAATTGTCTTTCTCATCGCCCAGCGCCAATTTATCGAAGGAATTTCAGCAGGCAGCACCAAAGGGTAGCGGCCTTTTTTTATAAAGCCAGCCTTCACTGGCAGATGGTTGTTACAGACCATCTGAGAGTTTTTATACATAGTATTGTTGTTGATTGTTCTTCATTCGTGAAAGCGCGAAAAAGGAAAGGTCGATTATGCTTCGTACCCGGTCATACATGGTTCTGTTGTTCGCCATCATTGCCATGGTCCTTATGAGTGCTTGTGGTCCTGCAAGTACTTCTACTGACACCGCCAATGATCCGACCAAATTTGATACCACCAAGAGTTACTCTTTTGATTTTTATGAAGCCTTTGCAACCGATCCCAATAAATCTGCGTTAGAGGCATTGACTAAGCAGTATATGGATGCGCATCCAAAAATCAAAATCAACCTCAATGCCTTTGATTCCTATGGGACATTGCAGACCAAGTTGAATGCAGCCATTGCCGCCAAGACCCCACCTGCCATTGCACAGGTCTATGAGAACTGGGCAGTGCAGTATCAGCAGCACAATAATATCGTCTCCTTGCAGCCCTATATTTCTGGTCAGCAGAACGGCCTGAGCGACCTGTCGGACTTCTACCCTTCGTTGGTGAACGATGGCAAGATCAACGGCACGCAGTATATGCTCCCATTTAATAAGAGCGACATGGTCATCTATTATAATGCGGATGCTTTACAGCAATACAATTTGTCGGCTCCGAAATCGGTTGATGAACTGTTGACCGATGTCACGAAAGTAACCAAAGCTGATGGCTCTCAGTGGGGTCTGTCAGTCACACCTGATGTTGACCTCTGGTCGATTCTCTACAAATCTTTTGGTGGAAAAGATTTTGTCTCCAAAGATGGTAAGAGTGAGACCTTTGATCAGGGTGCCAACAAAACAGCATCACTGAGCTCACTGGGTGGATTGGCTCCATTGGTGAAAGCAGGCGCCGTTCATATCACGAATGGATATGCCTGGCAGAATGATTTCATTGCTCAGAAATCTGTCTTTGTCATCAGCACCATTGCCAGCTATCCCTTCCTGGCCAAACCGATTGGCAGCACCTTTAAATTCAACGAAGCTCCGATTCCTGCCGGTCCTGGCGGGCAGTATACGGTTCTCTTCGGAACGAACCTCTCCCTCTTTAGTGGCGTGGATGCAGGCACGCGTGCGGCAGCCTGGGATTATCTGAAGTTCCTGATCAGCGCCAAAGCGAATATAGATTTTGTGAAAGGCACAGGATATATGCCTATCCGCAAATCGGCATTCAACAGCAAAGACCTTCAGACCTATTATGCAGAAGTGCCAGCGCGGAAAGTTGGACCACAGGTGATCGATCATGCCTTTGTTGCCTCCTTTGAGCCAGGCTGGCAGACCTGCCGAACGGACATTGGCAGTGTCTTCACAGGAGTCCTCAAAGGACAGCAGACCCCTGATGCTGGTTTAACAATCATGGCACAGAAATGTAACGACGATCTTACGGCCTAGCCAATTGGCCTTTTGATCGACCCCTTTCATTTCTTTCATGTCTAAAAGGAAGCGCATCCGTTCAGGGTGCGCTTCTTTTTGCTATTAACTCATGAATGACGCGAATTTTCCCTGACAGTGAAGCGCATAAAGATGGGAAGAAGTCAGTCTAAAGAAAACTTTTGTCATAAGTGGCGAGCGTTTTTTTGCGCTATGCTAGCGTTATAGAAAATAAGAGGATCAGTCCCTACGGCTGGGTTTGATGAGAAAAAAAAAGCCCATGCCAGATGATTGAACCTGATAAGAAAGCATGGAACAGCAGCGTTTTTAGTCATTTTTATGACTGGTGCTCATGAATCTTTTCTGGTATACTGCATGAGAAATCAGATGAGTGTGGATTGGAGAGTTGGTGATGGTGCGTCGCTTTCGACCTCGAAGTACGCCTGGTGAGAATGCGCAGATCATGGTGCGCTCACTTCCCTGGCGGCTACTCCTGGTGCTGCCAGTTCTGATTATTGTAGCGATTCCTACGTATGTGATAGCAGCCTTATTGGGAGGGAACGTAGTCCCAGGCATGGCACAGATGTTTTATAAGCTGTCAGCTCCTGTGCCCCTGACCACTCCAACTCCCTACCCCACGTTTCCCACGTTATTACCACAGATAGGATCTGTACTGTATACCGTTCAGGATGGTGACTCCTGCGACAGCATTCTGGCCTACGAGATGCATATGAATACCTCAGGGCAGATCTTCAGCGACGTGAAGCCAGAGACTGTTGCCGCGCTTAATGCCCAGCTTGGGCAGAATTGTGGGCGTTTGCAGCCAGGATTAGTGCTTCCACTTGCTCCACACTATCCCCTGGTCGCGATTGGTGGGATTGTCTTGCGGATCGATCCAACCTCACCTCAGCAGGTGATACCAACTCCGCTGATTACCATACCAGATCAGAAGCAATATGCCCCCAACTGTGAAGATGGATGTCTGCTTACAGTGCGCATTACACCTGAGATACAGATCCATCTGATTGTCAAGAGCTCGTTATCCATCTATCCTAATTCCTGGGTCTGGGCGCTGGCACAGCTGGCTCGTAAGCCTGTTCATGGTTTTGATACGTATCCATATGCTGATCCGAAGGCTGCTTTGAACACCATGAAGCTTTCAGCCTGTGATCTCCAGGTTGACGATGTCCATGATGACGATGCTTTATCCTGTTCGCAGATGAAGCCCAATACTGTGAATGCGGATGGAGGTTCCTGGCTCTTTGCAGTGACTGGTCCGGCGGGACTGGACCACTGGCATTACCCGATCAACGTTCCCCAGGGAACGCGGGTCTTGCTCTGGTTATCGAAAGGGAAGAATGGTCTAAGCTATCAGAAGGGCGACCCTGCCTATCGTTATGACGATGCAACTCATGTCTATGTTAAAATATAGGCATAAGCATGTCGTTGAGTGGGCTTGACGAAGCAGAGTACCATGAGAGGAGTGGCAATGAAGAGCACTCCTCTTTTTTTGTTGGGACAAAAAGATTGGATGAAGAGGCGTAAAATACGTTGCTACAAGAGAAGGGCAACGGCCTACTTACGCTCACAGCTTGGTACTTTTCCAGTCTTTTGTAACGAATAGTAAACTGAATCGTCTTAAAACATGTATACTATAACAAATAGAAGCAGTATTGTTCTGTTTCCCCATTCTGTGTTTGGAGAATTGTATGGCCGGTCTTGAAGGACGGACCCTTGATCGTTATGAGCTACAACAAATCATCGGTCGTGGTGGTATGGCAGATGTCTATCTCGCCTATGATGCTCATTTCGAGCGAGATGTTGCAATCAAGGTGTTCAAGCGAGAAGACGAGGATCTCCTACGGCGTTTTGTGCGTGAAGCACATATGATGGCGTCTCTCCGTCACCCTCATCTCATTCCAGTCTACGATACGGGCATGAGCCAGTTGGATGGAATGAACCTCTATTACATAGTCATGCCTGTGATGAGTGGTGGGTCATTACGCGGACTTATTCGTCAATCGCCACTTTCGCTTCAGGAGGCCTGCCGCTACATTACTGACATTGGTAGTGCGCTTGATTATATTCATCGTCAGGGTATTATCCATCGCGATATCAAATCCTCAAATGTCTTGCTGGACGAAGATGGCAACTGCTATCTTTCAGATTTTGGCATTGCCCGCGCCCTCGCCGATTCCTCGCAGATGACCAGTACTGGCAATGTGCTGGGGACAGTAGACTATATGGCCCCAGAACTATTTGAGACCAATCAAAAGGCTGATCAGCGCAGCGACTTTTATTCGTTAGGCGTCTTACTCTTTGAAATGGTGACTGGAGCCCTTCCTTTTATGGCGGAGAGCCAGATTGCTGTTGTGGCGATGCATGTCAATAAGAGGCCTCCTGCCCCTCACACCCTGGTGCCGACTATTTCACCAGCAGTTGAGCAAGTAATCTTTCGTTCTTTGGAGAAGCGTCCTGAATTGCGTTATAGTAGTGCCACTGAATTAGCCCAGGCCTTCTGTCGAGCCACCACTGCCCGTCCATCAGCGGTCTCACTCACGACCAATCCATTGTGGGCACAGAGCAATGATGGTGCTTATCCAGTTGAAGGTCGACAGGA
Organism: Tengunoibacter tsumagoiensis; assembly: GCF_003967535.1. Lineage (GTDB taxonomy): Bacteria > Chloroflexota > Ktedonobacteria > Ktedonobacterales > Ktedonobacteraceae > Tengunoibacter > Tengunoibacter tsumagoiensis. Next base: position 1,858,197 of record NZ_BIFR01000001.1, read on the forward strand.
TATTCAGCAGCAACTTGTTTTGCCTCCTTCAACGCGTAAGACTGCCGCTGCCCCGGTCTATACAACAGGTCATTATCCAACGCAGGTACAGAACTCCTATCCAGGTTATGCCCAGCAAGGCTATGCCCAGCAAGGTTATGCGGCTCCCTACCCTCCACAACGTACAAATGCGCCAGCTCGCACGCAGGCTCGAATTGTCACGGTGCTGGCACTGGTGACACTCCTTGTGATCCTGGGGCCGGTCGCCTATATCGTCATTGCCCACCCCTTTACACCAAACGCGCCATCAACCCCTGGTATTACTGCTACTGTCGGACCTGATCTCACTGGTACCGCCCAGGCATCTGGTGCGATCGCTACTCAACAGGCTCAGACGACCGCGACCGCAAAAGCTGGAGGGGCGACCGCAACTGCTCAGGTTCAGGCGACGGCAACGCAGCAATCTCAGGCGCAGGCGACCACCACAGCAGTTGCAGGGGCAACCGCTACGTCTGTGGCCAATGCTACAGCAACCCCGGGTGTGCTGCAAACTGCCATTGCGGGCCAGGCCATCTACACCGATCCATTAACGAACAAGGATGCAACGGTGACTCAGAATGAACAGTGGGACCAGAACGATAATTGCGCGTTTCATGGCGATGGCTATCATGTCCTGGCGAAGAGTAACCTGCTCTCAGGCAGCATGCTTAATGGTTGCCGTGAGAAAGGTCAGGCATATACAAACTTTTCAGCGACTGTTAATCTGAGTATCAAAAGTGGACATTCCGGTGGCATCTTTTTTCGCGTCTCCCCTAATCCACTGGCTCTGGGAGGCTATGCTGGCTATCTCTTTGAGGTAGATAATGCCGGTAAATATAAGATCTCGCGTTCAGACAATTTCAGCAGTAATAATACCCCTTTGCAAGATTGGACCCAGACTTCAGCCCTAAAAACTGGAAATGCGACAAATACGCTGCAACTTATTGCGAAGGATGGAACATTGTTATTTTATATTAATGGGACGTTTGTAGCTGCACCGGCAAATGATACAAAGTATAAAAGCGGAGACATTGGTTTTCTGGCCAGTTTTGATGGGAATGACCAGAGCGCTGAGGTGGTTTACAGCAACCTCAACATCTATCCAGTCTCTTAGTTTCCTGCGATAGAACAATCTATCAGAAGGCACACTACTGAGGTGGCGGTACTAGCTTATGTTGAACAGCAAAGACCGCTGCCTCACTGCGCCGGGAGAGATCCAGCTTCTCGAGTATGTTGCTGACATGATTGCGAGCAGTCTTTTCAGTGATAGTAAGTGCTTCTGCAATCTGTTTATTAGTATAGCCACGGGCAATGAAAGCCAGAACATTCCGTTCCTGACGGGTCAGCTCATCTTCTGGTCCTTGTGTGACTGTCGAAGTTATGCGTTGAAGAGACTGTTTTGTCGCGGCTGGAAGGAGTAAGGGTTCTCCTGCTGCCACGGTGCGTACACTTTTGAGTAGCTCGGCGCGGCTGACATTTTTGATTAGATAGCCGCTTGCGCCAGCAAGGATTGAGGCTGCCATCGCCTCATCATCAGGATACGATGTAATAAGCAGCACCTGGAGAGTGGGAGAAAGATTTTTAATCTCCCGGCAGGCCTCAATTCCACCCAGTTTCTCCATGCGCACATCCATCAAGATGACATCCGGGTCCAGCACAGGAACCTTTGCCAGAGCCTCTGCTCCATTGCTGGCCTCACCCACCACAAGGATATCGGGCTCCAACTCAAACGCTGCTCGCATGCCCAGACGCACTACTTCATGATCATCCACTAGCATTAGACGTATTTTTTTCATAATAAGCGCAATCCTTTCGCTTTAGAGAGGGATAGAAGCAGAGATTCTTACCCCTCCAGAGGGACTGGGTTGGATGGCAAAACTTCCTCCCAACTCACTGGTCCGTTCGCGCATACCATCCAGACCGCGACCGGAATAGATGGCTCCCCCCTGGGGGCGAACGGGTAGCCCCTGTCCATTATCATCAATATTGACTGCAATCTCATGGGTTTGAAAATGAATCTGGAGTGTGAGCTCAGTGGCGTTTGCATGCTTATAGGCGTTTGTTAAAGCCTCTTGCACAATTCGAAAGATAGCAGCTCCTACCTGGGCATAGTGTCTGGTCTGTCGCTGCTCAACTTTCTGCTGTTCTTCATCACCCAACACAATGAGGTGAACTGGTAGATCGCTAATCGTCTCAAACTCCTGCACCTGATTACTGAGCATCTGTGTAAGCGTGGTAGCACCGCTCATCAAAGGTTTGAGTGAAAACATATAATGGCGTGTCTCCCAGAGAGCTTGCTTGGAGAGAAGGACCAGTCTGCTCAGTCGTTCAGTTAGAGGATCGAGCAATGCAGGATCATCTGTTGTCCTTTCGCTGATGCGTTGAGCCTGAGCCTCACAGGTTTCGGCAGTCAGGCAGAGCATATAGATGAGTTGAGCCAGACCATCATGGATCTCGCGGGCGATGCGGCCTCGTTCGGCGCTGGCTGCTAGCTCAATCATTTGCACTGTTAGACGCATATTTTCGAGCGCGATCAAAAGCTGTGAGCCAGCAATAGTTAGAAATTCTTCCTGGCGTTGATCAAAAGGAGTCATACGCCAGCTTTCAGCACCTAGAATCAGTTGTAATTGACCCTCTTTAAAAAGAGGAAGATAACAGCGAGCAATGCCATTATCCTCGGTCTGAGGCTCAAAGGCAGCAACCTTCTGTTTTGAGAGAAGAGCTTGTTGCAGATAGATGGTTGGAGCGCCGAAGGACGTTTCATCGGTAAGATTGGATTCGATAATAGTTGAGATAATAGGATTGGGAGGTCCAGCGTCCTGTTCTTGTTGAATGAGGAGTGCAATAATTGTCCGTTGGAAATGTCCGCCCTGGCGTATCTGTTGAGCGCTCTGTTGGAGGAGTCCTTCTGGATCGCCATTATATTTGAGTAGACTTTCACCGACATGGACCAGAGCACGCTGTGTTCGAGCGTTATGTTGTTCGCGGCGCTTACTCTGAGCATAGCTCTCGATGAGAGTGGTGAGATAGGCAGCTAAGAGTGCGGCAATGGGCGTATCAATCAATGATCCGATAATATCAATAACCGTTGCTGGATAATGAGTGGTACTTGAGCCAGGGGCGGGTACAAGCATCCCCAGAATCGCAAAGCAATCATACCCCAACGCGACCAGGAGACCACCGCGATAGCGATAGGCCAGGGCCGCAGCAAAGGCCGTCGACATCCCATAGCGATAAAAAGGCGAGCCATTGCCAAAGGGAGGGGCCGCAAAGGGACCACTATAATACATCACCAGGCCACAGACAAGCAGATCCAGGCTATAGATAGCAGTATCCCAGTAGATATTTCGTGTTCTGGCTAGAGCTGGCATAATATCCTGTTCTTTCTCATCCAGGAGACGAAGGATACCTCGCCGTTTCTGCTGACCACTCGTGGCTTGCGTGACGCGGAGCGTAAAATAGTGCAAGCGAGATCGATATCGTCGGAAGAGTGGCGCATAAAAAGTAACCACGAGCGTCTGAATAAATGTAACAGTCAACAGGATTGTCGCAATCTGTTGATAAGAGATAGCCATGCCAGATGCAGGTTTATATTTGGGCTCAAAGCTTACAATAACGATCAGCGCATAGAGCCACATACTCCAGCGCCAGATGAGAAAGAACGAACCTGGAACTGCCCGCAGTCGGCGTTGAGTCGTATCAAGGGTACCGCTCGCCGGTAAAAAAGACTTTAACCGCTGTACCATACTCTATTCGTCATAGCCTCTCTGCAAAAATAGCTTCAATGAAAGGGTTTGCTCTGAAAAGTATGCCTGTTTTCCGCTGAGTTTGTCAATGAAAGGGGATGATACTGATCGTTTGTTTTGTTCTAGAGGACAGAAAGAAAAACTGCGAGCAAATTGATAGATCTGGCATTGGCAAAGAGCGGCGTTGATGTGGTATCGTATGACAACACAAAGGATTTTCCATTTAGTTTGACTGGAAAAAGAAGTGTGTATTAACAAATATTTTCTTGCTAGGTGAAGCAAAACAGAGTAGTCTCAACTTGAAGAAGGGATGGTATATATCGTGAAAAAGGTCGAACACAAACGAGCAGCATTAGTGGCAAACCTGGGCGATCTCCATCGGCCTTTACGTGTCCGACCTGTGCGCTATCTGGCGCGCGAATGGTGGGCTATTGACACCGAGGATATCTGGCCTGGCATTGTTATGGATCTTCGCCGTCTTGGGTTTGAAGCTACGGCAATGGGAGAAGAAGTGCTGGTGCGCGAGGGCTCTCCTGCCTACGAACCACAACTAGAAGGTCCAAATGCAGAGAAAGGCTTAAAGGCCTTCCCGACTCTTCACCCAACGATTCAGATCCGCAAAGAGTCGCCCAAATATTCTTATTGGGATGACTACGCTTTTGAGGAGATTGAAGACGAAGAGGAAGATGAGGAGGAGGATGAACTGGAACCTGAAGATTTAGAGGCTGATCTCTACTAGATCCCTCTCGATCTTTTCGATAGATCCTTAAGCAGCATGCCCATCGACTCCTGGCGACCAGGAGTCGATGGGCATGCTGCTTATTTTTTGCGCAATCGCCGGAGATGGAGCATGCACCACCAGAGCACGCCCACGGCCCAGAGGATCAGCAATGGTTCCAGAGGAGCTCGAAAGCGGGGAATGCCATAGAGAACAATATTCTGTACGATCGTAAAAAGCAAGAAGAGATAGGCAAAGATCCAATCACGCCAGCGTTGCCAGCTGAGCACAAACCCGAGCGCTGCACAAAGAAGAAGCGGAGGAGTAAGCAGTTTCGTTGCCGTCATAAGCTTGTGGGAGGAGCGCCGTTCGAGAAAGCGATTACTGGGAAGATCGGCCTCTTGAGTCGTATTTTGCCAGGTATTGAGAAAATGGAGACTGAGAAGGTAGGGTAGTTGCGAGGGATGAGAGAGCATCCACTGCCAGGCTGTACTACGATAGGCGGCATCGCGTTTGACCTCACAGCTAGCAGTACATACAGCAGGAAAGCTCTGATTCATCTGAGGGACCGACTCTTCTGGTCTGACCCAGATGCCTAGATAATAGGGAAGATGCAAGACACTATCATTGTATGCTCCAACTAATACCTTACCATCCCCAACCGCAACTGGGATAAAGGCACCACTTACCATAACATTGCGTATCGTCCAGGGGGCAACAAACAAGAGCGTCACTAGCGATACACATAACCAGCATCTCTTTACCTGCACCCATGAAAGGACCTGTGCCCAACCCACCAGACCACACCAGAGCCAGAACAGGGCCAGTAGCGAAAGTCCATTGGGACGGGTGAGTGCCAGCAGCGCCAGTAGCAGACCAGGAAGCCAGGGTGAAATTTTCTCAGGCGAACGATGAAAGCAAAAGAGGCTATAGCAAAAGGCCAGCAGGAGAAACGTATAGAGCGATTCCGCATAGAGCCAGCCATCATACATAAAGAGGAATGGATAGAGGGCCCCGATCAGACCAGAGAGGAAGCCAAACCACAGCCCAAAGAGATCACGAGCAAAGCAGAACAATAACAGGCATGTGCCAGTACCAACAAAGCAGAGAAAAAGTCTCACCCCTTGATTGGAAGGACCAATGAGCATCTCCAGACCTGCAATCACAAAAGGCCAGAGCGGAGCACGCTCAACCGTAGGCACATGTGGGCTAAAACAATAACAGCCATCCAGGCGTAGATGATCAGCGATCGTCTGGTAGGTAAGAGAATCGTGAAGAGGGAAATAGCCATGAGCAACGGTAAGATTATAAGCGAGCCGTACTACGAGAGCAACTACTGCCACGCAGAGAAAAGAGTAGTGAACAAACCATTTTTTTGTAGCAACCATCGTTTCGCCTTCCCCTCGCCAGCCACATAAAATCTTCTCTATTGCAATAAAGAACGAATTGATCTTTGTGCAGTAACATAGAGGAGCGATACAAAAGTCTGGAGATTCCGTAGATTGCATCTTTAGATATGCTAGAGAAAGCCAGATGCGCCCTACCAGCAGCCATTCTCTGAATGCTACCTGTCATGCATATAAGCGGGAGAAAAAAGAGAGCCTCTCTACTCTAGCGATATACTGCCAGAACAGGGCGACTCTCTTCAACGTATCAACAGTGCTGCATGAAACTTATTCGGCAGGACCATTTTCGTAGAACACGACCTTTTCATGAGGATGGCGGCTGCCCTCAGCAGGGGTTTCGGCGGGGAAGCCAACCGGCAAGATGCAGTAGCTCTGCCATGTTTCGGGCACATGTAAAAAGCTGCGAAGCTCTTCCTCGATCTGGAAGTTGATATGCTGATTGGAGGCACCCAATCCAGCAGCGGAGATAGCATTCCAGAGATTAGCCTGAAAGATACCCAGAGCCTGAGCTGCAAAGTTTTTCCAGAGCTCAGGATTAAAGCCAGCAGGAGGATTGTGGGAGATGGTGGTATCTTCATACACAACAATAGTGAACACGCCGCTGCGATAGCCAGCCAGTCGAGCTATAGCACGTTCCAACTGTTCGCCCTGTAGTTTTGTGCTAAGGGTCTGCTCAACAAAGTTCCAGAAGTCTGTATTTCGTTCTTTCAGAATAACAATACGTGCGGGTTGTGAATTGCCTGAAGAAGCTGACCAGCGTCCAGCTTCCGCAATGGCGCGGATCGTCTCATCCGAGACAGGGCCAGCAGTTAATTTGCGAATCGAGCGGCGTTTCAATACATGATTGAGGTAACTATCCAGTCCAGCCTGATCGACCTGTAGAGCATTCTCACCAGTTAAAATCTCGGTACTCATCTTTTTCAATTTCCTCTGTGTCAAAACTGAGCAAGCTATAGAGATCGTCAAAAAGCATTTTTCTAACCCAACACTGGGAGAGCCATTTCTTGCATCAAATATAAATTGGTAGCTTCATTGCTGCGTGTACTACTTGACCATTCCGATACATCGTCTGGCTTGCTTTTAACTTATTAGATGTAACTATCCATAGTATAGTAGCTATGAAAAAAAAAGTAAAGCCTTTTGACCTCGCTGATGATGGTGTGTAGCTTTTGTGAGCAAAACCTTCCCTTCCTCATGAAGCATACACTATGTTAACGCAGCTTTCGTCCTTTTTACAATGTTGTTGAGTTTTGAGAAATAGCGATGATAGATGGTCAGGTGACGGAAATTCTGTTTGCGTGCTCTGTTGCCTATACCAGGCCACTAAATTCTGCTATAATGAAAAGCATAGGGACGTTTAAGAAAAGTTGCATTTGACGTACATGACATTGAAGTACACTATAGAGAGTCAAGGAGTAGGTTCATGCAGAAGGATGCTGAGAAGGATAGCGAACAGATAAGACACTCCTCGTCGATCCTGACAGAAGAAGAGGGTCCTGTTGAGGCGAGCCTGTTTGGTCTGTCCACGGCACTTTCAGAGTCAGAAGAGCAAGAAGAAAAAGAGTCTGTCCCGGCTCTCACGGACCAGTCTAGCTTATTGGACTGCGTGGGCCCCTATCGGCAAGAATTAATGCTCAAGGGTAAATCAAACTATACGGTAACCTGTTTCCTCTCTGACCTGAAAATGTTTAGCGATTTTATGGGCCATGATACCCCTGTAGGACGTCTCACCAAAGAGACGCTGACGGATTGGCTTATGAAGTTAAAATTTGGCAACCAGGGGCAAGTGCCTGCTCCAAAAACCATGGCGAGGCGCGTAACCTTTCTCAAGAATTTCTTTTCCTGGCTGGCGCGGGAAGGTATTATTCGAGAGGACCCATCGGCCAGCCTGACCCTGGAGCGCCCACTTCCCCCATTGCCAGAGCTACTAGAAGAAGAAGAAGTGAATCGTTTGCTGGAGGCAGCAGCAGAAGATGTACGTTGCCAATCGCTAGTCTATCTGGTTCTCTATGCAGGCTTAAAAAAAGAAGAGGTCATGGCCTTAAAAGTTCATTATATTGATCTGGCAGATCCGCAGGTCCCAATGGTCACTGTCCATTTTGCTGCATCGGCGGGAAAGCAACATCGCGAGCGCCGTCTGGCGTTACCGTCGGAGTTTAGTGGAATTTTTCAGAGCTATAAAGAGAGCTATGGTCTTACTGATACCGTATTTGCCTGCACCGACCGCAATTTGAATTATATCCTGGCTCGCGCAGTTAAACGCGCTGGCATTACCAGGCGTGTCACATTACAGCTTTTACGAGACACGTTTGCAGTTCGTCTTTTACAGAGCGAAGAATCATTTGATACCTTGCGTGAAAAGCTGGGGCTTTCCGACGAAGCCTGGTTGGAGACGCGTGAGAAATATCGTCGTCTGGCCTTCCCTAAATAAGAGCGCAGAAATGCGGCAGGCAATGAAAAATCATTTTTGTCATTGCCTGCATCTTATTGAGAGGGAGGAGGGCCATGGAGAATCAGAAAGCGCATAGCTTTACGATTCAGGACCCCATTAAGCAAAAGTGCATTGAGAATAATCGCACCAACAGCCATTGGCACAAGGCAGAAGATACCCAATCCCAATGTAAAAATCAGAGCGAGAATCACAAGCGGCCAGTAGAGTAAGAAACTTCCCAGCAACAACAGCACCCCCACCGTCGTTTCTCCCGCCATCAGCCAGCCGACACCGAAGATACCAACAAGTGAGAGAACGATCTCAGCAATAAGAGCTGTATCATTTTTATTGCTCACTGTAACCATCTGAGGGGGAGTAAATGTATTGGAGTATGAAGACGAATAGGGGTTTGAGGAGTGTGGAGGAGTCTGTGAATAGTGATAATCCTGTGAAGATGACTGTTTGTGATTGGGCAGAGAATAATCGAAAGGTGAACCTTCATAGCCCTGTTGATACGTATAGCCAGAGCGGCCATAAACAGTTGATGGTTGAGGCCTGGACCGAGCTTTTGGATTAGCTTGACCACAAGAGGGGCAGATAGCTACATATTCGTCAATGGTGGCGTGGCAGCGTTCACAAACCATAGTTACTTATAATCCTCAATAATGATAAACCAGTCTCGTCATGGAAGGTTCATCATCGGTAGACGACGTTCTTCTGCTTTAAATCATAAAGATTGTCAGGCTGTAAATTGAAGTCTCCAGCTATTCCCTTGTAGCCTCCATTCGGCTGTGCCAGATTGAGCAACAGCAATAATCTGGCCAGTGAAGGTTCTCTGCCAATCCTTAATGGTCATTGTTCCAGGGAACGTCTGTGCTGGCAATTTTTGTGTGTGCTGTGGTGGCGTCAGCATCAGACAGGTTGGGTGAGCTTTTTGTAAGAGCTCCACCAACTCAGGTGAGACCGTTGTCTCTTGATCGCCGACCATCTGTACAATATCAGCTTGCCACAGAGGAGCGAATGATGGGTTAGAGAGCGCCATCAAGGTTTGTTTGCTCTGAGCCCCTGTCCCTAACAGTAGAATATGGAGCCCTGGCAGAAGCAAGCGGAGCACGAGACTTCTATCACGGACCTCATCGCTTCCAGCAGGTCCTTGAGCCTGTGGCCAGAGAACCTGTACCAGAGTTTCATGATCCAGTGAAATGGTCATTCCCTGAGTAACTGGAAGATAATGAAGATTGCGTTCATCTATTGTACGTCGCCAGTGGGCATAGGTTGTAGTTGGATGGAGCATTCTGGCATCTATCACCGTTCCAATCTGATAGCGTGTAATAATATCCATCAATCCGGTGATCTGATCCAGGCGAGGTGATGTCAGAATAACCGCATCAAGAGTATGTTGCCAGGGGAAGAATTGAGGATCGAGAGCCGCAGCCAGAGAACTGCTATCCAGACCGCCATCAATCAAAACAGTTTTATTCTCGGCTGTGCGGAGAAAAATCGCCTCACCTTGAGCTGGCTGATTGGCGGGGCCAACGGCAAAAAACTGCAGCGTCATGGCATAGTGAGCTGGTTGGAACTGTATGCTCAAGAATGTGAGGAGTAAAATGAGAAGTGCCAGACCAATCTGTAGCCTCTTCCATATGCGAGGCGGCCATAGAAGCTTTGTCGATTGCTTTGAAGGAAGAGTGATTACAGATTGACGGAGAGAGAGTGCAAAGGGAATCAAAGCAAGATAGTAGAGCCATGAGAACGTCAGGTCTAGCGTCTGGACAATGAAATAAGCCCCTGGTACCTTCGAACTGAAATGAACGATCATCTGGACATACCAGAGGAGGGGCCATGCGATCCAGGCAGCAGGTAGCGCAAAAAGCGGAGTCACTAAACCTGCGAGGCTGATCCACAGACCCAATAAGATCAGAGGACTTAAGAGCGGAACCGTCAGCACATTTGCGAGTGGAGCAATGAGTGAGAACTGATGAAAAGTTAGAGCAAAAATAGGCAGCGTAGCTAACTGAGCGGCCAGCGTTACCGCACTATTCTCCACGATCAAATGGCCGGCAGGCAAACGTTCTAGAGGATGCAAGAAACGTTGCAACGTTGGTGTAAAGAGAACAATGCCTAAAGTCCCCAAAAAAGAGAGCTGAAAGCCAGTCTCCCAGAGTACAAAGGGATTAAAGCAAGTGAGCAGGAAAGCGCTGAAAGTCAGAGCCGTATAGACATTGTAAGAGCGTCCCAGGCGAGGAGCAAGGACTAAGACGGCCCCCATCATTCCGGAGCGTAGTGCTGCTGATCCACTGCCACTAAGAACCGTATAGCCCCCGATACAGAGGAGTTGGAGGAGCGTTGAGAGCCAGCCATGCCAATCGCGCAACGTTGTGCTTGGAAGCTGTCTTGTGTTGTGTGTCGGGAAGAGCCAGCGGGTACTGCTGGCCACCAGGCCACTCAAGATAGTTATTTTGAAGCCTGAAGGAACAATCATGTGAGCAGTCCCAGTCACGCCAAAATCAGAGGCAAGTGGTTGGAGCGCGGGCGTGCGAAGCCCTAACACAATGGCGATGAGCAATGCAGCTTCCGGTTGTAGAAGTGATTGGGTCATTGCAGTTGCCAGGAGAACGCGCAGATGATAGAGCCAGAGCAAGAGAGGGTTTCCACTATTGCCAGTGACTTTCACACGTGGAAAGCTCATGCTAGCAAAGATGCCAGGCGTATCTGGCATCATAGGTGATTGGAGCTTTCCCTGGAGCTCAACCTCATCACCATAGCTTGCCCCATACGGATCTTCAAGCGAAGTTCCGAGCGTTTGAACCGTAAGAGAACCATGGACATCCAGCCAGGGAGCCTGAGTGCCTCTAGAAAGAGTATGGGCCTCAACAACAAAACTTCGGCTGCGCCCCTGCAATTTTGGTTCCTCAAGAACAACACCTCGAATAGTCACCTTCGTTGATCCAATGAACGAAGCGATCTGTTGTGGATCATTGGAGGGGAGAGCAATGGTATAGCGCCAGGAGCCAGAGAGTAGACAGAACAGCATCAGCAGTAGCCAGCGGCACGCTCGAGAGGGATACACGATCAAGAAAGTGATCAGTAGTATCCCCATTCCAGCCAGAAGAAAGAGCGCAGAGAGAGCCAGCCAGGAAGCGATCATCATGCCAACCAACCACATACTACCCAGAACAACCAGCAACAGCCCCTGAAAAGGGTGTTCAGTTGCCAGCTGCTGTTGCCACCACACTTTCATCCCCATCCTCCCAGGCACTTCTAAGACACGATTGTACGATAGAATGAACTCCAGACATGGCTGTATGATCGAGTCATTTCGATTTTTAGGCGAGAGAAAAGCGAATAGAGAGTAGATACTATTACAAATTGTCTGTATGAATAATCTGATTGGGTACTAATGAGGGACGGATTGAATGACCAGACCTGTAAAATGCATAGCGCTATAGATGCCGATCCCTATTCCCAGGATCATCCCTGAAAGAGTCCCCAACTGGCGACCAATGCGTCCACCTTTTGTAAGGCTTTCATCCAGCGAATTAGCGACCAGCCATCCCAGCAGTATCCCGATGAGCCGACCGGCCAGGACACCAACAGCCAATCCGAGGAGAATACAGATTACCCAGATCACAATATCGAGAATTGAGAGCAGACCCCCTGAGATAGTCATGTAACAGTCACCATCCCTTGTATTTTTGTATAAATGGTTTTACTTACAACTTGCAACAATTGATCTACGGATGTAAAAGGTCCATGTTGCACACGATAATTAATAATGGTCTGTGCTGTGCGGCTGCTAAGGTGGAGCCGCTGACGTAATTCATCGGAACTGGCGCTATTGATATTGACCAGTTGGCCAGGAGAGCCATCCGACGTAGTGGTTGGGACAGTCGCTGTACCACTCATAAGACTGACAGGAGGGGTCTCACCGATGTGGGGAACATAGACCTCCTGCCCATCGATTAGGCGAGCTGCCAGATTAATCATTGCCAGATTAGCCGACGAAAGAGGTCCTCCAGCCGCTTGAAGCAATTGATAGACACGAGCATTGGTCATCAGAGTGTAAACGCCTGGATGCAGGACTGCTCCAGCCACATACGCCTGGATATCACCTGTTGTGGTATGTGGTGTCTCTACCGAAGGCGTTGTGTTGAACATTGTCGATGGATTATTCTGGGCTGAGAGAGAACTGGGCGTTGTAGCTGTTGTGGGATGCCATATGATATAGAGCACCACAGCCAGAGCCAGGATGATACCACTAATCAGGAGCCGTCGTCGCAAAGGTACCTGTTTGCGTGGAGACGGCTCAAGAGTTTCGTGAGCAGCAAGAGGTGGAGGATCAACAACAGGTGGTGTAATGGGCGTCAATGAGACAGCAGGAAAAGGTGCCGTTTGTTGTTGTGAGAGATGGAACTGGCGCAAATTAAAGCTTTTACGCTGTTCTGTCGGCACTGTAGCCATAGCTCCCTCCTCCACTAAATACTTCGACACTCAAAGAGTACTGTAATGAATCATAGATATCAATACTTAAAATTTATGATTTCGAATAGATTCGCATAAATAAGTATGGTGCTCCGCTAGAGTGGTCTGCAAAAAGCAGATATGGAAAAAAAGGTTACATAATTTTCCAGTTCTGGCTCTTGTGACTCGTCTACAATATGATTTCACGAACAAAGTGAACTTGCCTCTTTTCTTTATCTGGGTACGGAGCTTGTATCGCTCAAAAAAAGTCGTAAAAAACAAGGAAGTTGGGGAAAAACAGATGATTAAAAAGACTCTTCTCTCACTTGGTGTATTGACATTCGTGTTTCTCGCATTTTTTGCGAATATTGGTGTCCAGCCAGCCCGAGCTGCTGGTAAGGCGGCCCCTCTTTCATTCTCGGACAAGGTGTATCCTACCTATGTCGTGCATGGGATTCCTGGTGTGCCAGTCGATGTCTATGTCAATAAAAAGTTGATGTTGTCTAATTTTCAGCCTGGAACGACGGCTGGTCCCTTTAACCTGCCGACCGGTTTCTATGTCATTGCGCTCTACCCTGTAGGAGCTAATCCCGCAACGACCGCTGCTATTGTAAACACGCCAGTAGGAATTCTGTCCTCGCTTAACCCAACCTCGATTGTGGCCCGGCTGGATGGCCGAGGCAAACCAACGTTGCAAGCGATCCAGGAGAGTAATGATTTCGTTATCTTTCCGGGCGAGGGAATGGTTGCCGTTCGTGATGCATCCAATGGTGGTTTCACCTATCTGCAAGGGTGTGTCAATCCAGTTGGTACAACATCGAGCTTCTTCCCAACAGTAGGTAGCCTGGGTCAATATTTCCGCGCTGGACAATATGAAGTGCGGCTCTTTGACTTTGGTGCTACGGATTGTTCAAAAAAGCCTCTACTGAGTACAATTGTGACCGTCACTGAGGGTGTGAACATCAATGTCTATGCTGTTGGTGATAAGAATGCTGGAACGTTACAAGTCATAACATCCTCAATTGAGGATGAGGGGAACCGTTTCTAACCTGTCTGGTGATCTATGTTTCATGGTGTCCATTCATGTATTCCTGTGTGTCTTCTGCCGTAGATAGAGAGTACAAGGCATGTCGAACCGTACAACCTTCATTTTCTTTCTCTTCACGAGAGAGAGAAGAGGGATGGAGAGGCCCTGCAACCGTTACAAGGTTACAGGGCTTTTCTCTTCTATTTGAAGTGCGTGGTGTATTCCTTAAAAACTAGCTCTAAGGGATGTTGTTTTGCTGTGGTGTAATCTGGCTTGAGATGCGACTTGAGAAAGCTTGACGAATATGGTATAATCGCTTATGAAGTTCCCGTAGCTCAGTGGATAGAGCACCGGTCTCCGGAACCGGTGGCGCTGGTTCGATTCCAGTCGGGAACACTCCACAAGCCCGCCTCGCAGGCGGGTTATTTTTTGCCCCGCTCCCCGAGATGCTCGGTTGACAGTAACGTCGCCAGACAGTCCTGGACTGCAGTGTATTGAGCAGATTTATCGCCTCTTTTTGTAGCAATGGTAGTACATGTGAATAGGTATTCAGGGTCATTTCTGTGTAGAAAGCAACGAGCACGAAGGAAGAAGCCGATCTTCTGATATACATCTCAAAAACAGCCTACTTTTGATGAAGGAGATATCAATGACAGCACTTGACTCTCATTCTCGCTCTGTAGCACAATCTCGGATCACTATGCGACAGTATACATCATTACTGATAACCTATTTACAACCCCAATGGAAAAGAGTCGCCATAATGATTCTTTTTTTATTTACGAGCATTGGTCTGCAATTGTTAAATCCGCAAATACTTCGTGTATTTATCGACACCGCTCAGAGAAATACCGATATCTGGGTACTGACACGTATCGGGTGTATTTTTCTGGCTGTAGCGATTGGTGGACGGATAGTCGCTGCCTTTGCCAATTACTGGAGTCAGAATGTCAGTTTATATGCAACGAACCTCTTACGCGCAGATCTTGCTGAACATTGTTTGAGGCTTGACCGCTCATTTTACATGAAATATAGTCCAGGTGAACTCATTGAGCGGGTTGATGGTGATATTAATGGTCTTAGCAGTTTTTTCTCTCAGTTTGTTGTGCGCATTCTAGGGAGCGGACTGTTTATCGTCGGTATACTTGTGCTGGTCACATGGCAATACCCCTGGATCGGCATGGTATTGATCGTCTATATGCTGCTTGGGTTGACCCTCTTCACGCGCCTCCAGAAAGTAGGCAAATCAGCATATAAAAATTCCAGACAAGCCAAAGCTAACATGAGTGGTTTCTGGGGAGAAGCACTGGGAAGTCTAGAAGATATGGCAGTCAATGGCGGCGCGAATTACATTTTACATCGCTATTTTACACTTCAGCGCCAGGAGCGCAAGGCAGATGTGCGCAGTGAGGTCTACTGGTCCTCTTACGAAGGAATCTGTGAACTCTTTTTTACTTCCTGCACTGTGCTGGTGCTGGTGATGGCCGCCTACCTTTTTACGCAAGGTGTCTTAAGCATCGGAGCAATCGTTCTACTCCTGAGCTATGCCACGCAGTTGCTGACGAACACTTTTGATATTACTGATCAGCTAGATACTTTACAGCGGGCAACTGCCAGTATTGAGCGGATCAACGAACTCTATCATACGAAAAGCAAAGTACAGGATGGGCCTGGAGTGGATTTTCCTGCTGGCCCGCTCGCTATCACCTTTGAAGATGTTTCATTTGAGTACGAGCCTGATCAGCCAGTGCTTCAGCATCTCTCTTTTTCAGCGAAACCCGGTGAATTGATTGGGGTCATTGGCCGAACGGGGAGTGGCAAAACCACCATTGCACGTTTGCTCTTACGATTTTATGATCCAACAAGTGGCGTCATCAAACTCGGTGCCCAGAATGTATGTGATGCTCACATCGACGATTTGCGTGAGCGGATTGGGATTGTGACGCAAGATGTGCAGCTGCTCCAGGCCAGCTTGCGCGATAATATTACGCTCTTTGATCCGTCAATCGATGACACCCGTATTCTTGAAGCCATTTATGCGCTCGGATTGGAGACCTGGCTTGACGCCCTACCCGCAGGGCTTGACACAAAACTTTCTAGCGATGGTATGGGTGTATCAGCAGGAGAGGCTCAATTATTGGCATGTGTGCGTGTCTTTCTCCGTGACCCACAACTCTTGATCTTTGATGAGGCCACGTCTCGGCTCGATCCAGCAACAGAAGAATTGGTTACGCATGCTATGCTGCGTCTGTTCGATAATCGTACAGGTATTGTAATAGCGCACCGCCTTGCTACTATCGCACACGTCCATCATATCATGGTCCTGCACGCGGGACAGATCGTAGAATTTGGGCCACGGAGTGAATTAGCTGCCAGTTCAACATCGCGCTACGCTCAGCTTTTGCACATGATGGATTCAGACTCAGAGGAGGTGTTGCTATGAAAACCTGGGTACTGTTATGGAAGATCCTGAGATTCGCTCCTCGAAGCTATACGGTAAGCTTTTTGTTGCAGTTTCCACGCTGTCTGCTCGTCCTGATACCAGGATTGCTCGTACAGCAGATAGTAGATGGCCTGTCACATGGCATGAAGATTGGACCAAACTTCTGGAGTTTAATCGCTATCGTCCTTGGCGCATCCCTTGGTCGTGCGCTAACGGTTCCGGTCGCTATTGTGAGCGAGCGCTCCACAATGTACGAGGGATGTACATTGATGCGTAAAAACATTGTGAAGTATATCTTGGATCAGCCAGCGGCAAAAGCGCTCTCACATGATACCGGAGAGATTATGAACCGCTTGCAATGGGATACGTTCCGCATTCCATTTTTCTTGACAATCTTTTTGTTTTTTTGTGTTGGCCTGTTCCAATTTGCGGCGGCAGTGATTATTATGGCTCGTGCCAGTATCCTCTTAACCGTGATTGCGTTAGGACCAATCGTTCTGGGCAATGTCGTCGTCTATATATTTGGAAAGAAAACAGAGCACTTCCGACGCGCAAATAATGAGGCGTCCGATAGGGTAAGCAGTTTTCTCATGGAGATTTTTAAGTCTGCACAGGTTATCCAGGTAACAGGGTCGACTCGGCATATTATAAAGCATTTCAAAGACTTAAATGATCGAAGACGACAGACCTCTTTAAGTGAAGACCTTTTTCTCAATACGGTCCTGGGTGTCTTTGATACTGGTATGTCGTCCCTGAGCACTGGATGTATTCTATTGTTAGCGGGAAGCTACTTAAAATCTGGCCAATTTACCGTGGGGAACTTTACCTTATTTGTGACATACTTGCCATTCATTGCCTCTCTTATCAGTCAGTGTATGGGATTGGTTACGCATTATCGCCAGGTAAAGGTGGCTCATGAGCGTTTAACAACCTTATTGGATGACCCATCGGGTCAAGCATTGGTCGCTTATGGGCCTATCTATCTACGGGGCTCGCTACCAACTATAGAGCTTCCGGTGAAAACAAGAGAGGATGTTTTGCAGCAGTTAGAAGTGCGTAACCTCTCCTGTACCTATAAAGATGGAACGTGTGGTATTGCCAATATCTCATTTAGTATTTGTCAAGGGCAACTTGTCGTTATCACTGGACGGATTGGCGCAGGAAAAACAACGCTACTTCGTGCGCTGCTTGGTTTGTTGGACCGTGAGGGTGGGGAAATGTATTGGAATGGCAGGTTAATTACCGATCCAGCGCGCTTTTTTCTTCCACCACGTTGTGCCTACACTCCCCAAACTCCCCATCTGTTCAGCACCACGATAGCAGAAAATATCTCTTTAGGGGTAGATTTTGACCAGACAGTGGTGAATACTGCAGTGAAAACAGTTGCGCTTGAAAGGGATCTGGCGACATTCATTGAGGATGTAGAAACGGTGATTGGTCCTCGTGGTATCAGGCTATCTGGGGGCCAGATGCATCGTGTTGCAGCCGCACGCATGTTCGTGCGAACACCAGAGTTGCTGGTGTTCGATGATCTTTCCAGTGCACTCGACGTTGAAACGGAGAGGGAACTCTGGCAAAACATTTTTGAAAAGGGTCAAGAATCAGCTTCCTCTCTGGCTGGCGATCATCCACGTGTAAATACTTGTCTGGTCGTCTCTCATCGTCGATCCGTGTTGCGTCGTGCCGATCAGATCATTGTCTTGAAAGATGGGCAGATAGAAGCAGTTGGTCCTTTGCAGGAACTGCTCACAATATCAGAAGAGATGAAAATGTTGTGGGGTGAAGCGTAATCCTTTAAGATATTCCAGTCAGGTGCCCAATTGAGCCAGGAATAACTCAGCAATAAGAGAGGCGAGAAGGGTTTTTTGACATCGTGCAGTCATGTAAAAGTGATTGTCAGGCCTGTCGCCACTCTCTTTTGCTCTTCTATGCTTTCATTAGATAAGATAAAGGCAGATTCGCTATCCTGTGGCAAAAATCATATGCTGGTCAAATTCATTGTAATGTTTCATGAAAAGTGTATAATAGAGTAACTTGAACTGCATTACATACATTTTTTAGAGAGAGCCAGAAAGCTACGAAATGTAGGGGAGGAGAGAGACGAAATAGCATCTTTCATTATCGCGTGTTATACTTCTACCAGAACACTTCTCCATTGAATGCAGGTTTGTAACAGAGGCTTCACCACTTAAAGGCTTAATCAGAGCCGATCAAAAAACCATTAATGCAAACGACCAACAATCCTCCTCAAGCAATTTTCACGTTTTATCTGTAGCACCAACCATCCCAGGCATGAAGCACTGAAGCTTTTCATGAAGCAAACCACCGTTGGCCAGTTCGGGTTTCTCATCTCAGTGGTCGAAACATGAATGGAAGAGGATCGAGCTTTGAGTACGGTGCTGATCAACTTCCAGGTCCCATCCAGGCTTATTCCAGGTCTTATAGATGCAGCCAGCGCTGTTTGCAGGCATAGATAGGGTACATATTTAGGAGCAGCATATGCAACAGTCACCTTCTCCTCAGGTAACCCGGACCCGGCCTGACGAGGAAAAAGCAGATATATCGACGGTTCCGTTACAGAAATTGTTCGCTCAACTCGAGAGCAGCGAGCAAGGACTGACAGGTATACAGGCAAGCAAGCATCTAAAAAAATATGGTCTAAATGATATGTCAGGATTGAAGCATACAGCACCGTTGCTTCACTTTCTGCACCTGTTTTTGAACCCACTGATTGCTATTCTGCTTATTGCGAGCATCGTCTCGGCTATCCTGGGTGATGCCGTTGATGCTGGCATCATCATTATTATTGTGCTCCTTAGCAATGTGCTCAATTTTATCCAGACGTCCCGATCACAGAATGCTGTAGAGAAGCTACGTGCAGATGTAGCTCCCACTGCCAGTGTGCTACGCGATGGCAAATGGCTTGAATTGGCGCGCCGTGAGGTTGTGCCTGGAGATATTGTTCGTCTTACCGCAGGAGATATGGTCCCTGCTGATGCTCGTCTGATCCAGGCAACGGATCTTCATGTGCAGCAGGCTGCGCTGACAGGTGAGTCGTTCCCTGTGGATAAAAGGGCTGTTGACGTGAGTGATACTACGGAAAATTTTGCCAATGCACCCAACTGTGTTTTCCTTGGGACTTCTGTAGTGAGTGGCCTGGGCATCGCCCTTGTGACGGCAACGGGCCAACAGACAGCCTTTGGCGATATTGCGGTACGGCTGGCCAGCCACGCGCCTGAGACTGAGTTTGAGCGTGGCATCAAGAGCTTTGGTGTATTGATTACACAGACCGTGTTTTTTCTCGTGATCTTTATCGTTCTGGTTGGCATCATTGGCCATCATCAGCCATTTGAGACAGTGCTCTTTGCGATCTCCCTTGCAGTTGGTCTGACGCCTGAATTTTTGCCCATGATTACAACGGTTACACTGGGGCAGGGGGCTTTGCGGATGGCAAAGCGTAAGGTCATCGTCAAGCACCTGGAGTCTATCCAAAACTTCGGGAGCATTGACACATTGTGTAGCGATAAGACAGGGACACTGACCAGCGGCGAGACGAGGCTTGAAGGTTTTGTGGATCTCCTGGCGAAAGAATCCAAACAAGTTCTATTATTTGGCTCTTTGAATAGTGCCTATCAGATGGGGATGAAAAGCCCGCTTGATGAAGCTATTCTCAGTCATGGCCCCATCGATATGAATGGGTATACAAAAGTAGGCGAGATCCCCTTCGATTTTGAACGGCGCTGTCTTTCCGTCGTTGTTCAATCGGGGGATGAGTATCTCATTATTACTAAAGGTGCTCCTGAGAGCGTCCTGGCACGTTGCACCGCGTATGAGATCAACGGTGAACAGAAGCTATTCGCTGATGCGAGCGATGAGCAAACGGCTTTTGTAAAAATGTATTGTGATCTTAATTCGCAAGGATACCGTGTGCTTGCAGTTGCTTATCGCGTCATCTCGCGACAAGAAAAGTATCAGAAAAACGACGAGCAATCTCTGGTATTGCTTGGCTTTCTGAACTTTGCCGATCCCCCTAAGGAGGATGCTGCTCGGGTATTGCAGACATTCAAAAGTGATGGGGTACAGGTAAAGATCCTGACGGGCGATAATGAACTGGTTACTCGACATGTGTGTAATCAGGTTGGGATAGAGAGTACAAGGATCGTACTGGGTAGTGAACTGGATCATATGACCGATCCTGCATTGGCGCAAGTGGTTGAGGAAGCGAATGTGTTTGCACGTGTCTCCCCGTCTCAGAAAAACCGCATTATTCTGGCTCTCAAGAGCCGGAAGCATGTGGTTGGTTATATAGGGGATGGGATCAATGATGCTCCATCGCTCCATGCTGCCGATGTTGGCATCTCAGTCTCTACTGGCGTTGATGTGGCTAAGGATGCAGCCGACATTATCCTGCTTGAACAGAGTTTGCAGGTCCTGCACGACGGCATTTTAGAGGGGCGCAAGGCCTTTGGCAACGTCGTCAAGTATCTTCTGATGGGTACCAGCTCAAATTTTGGGAATATGTTTAGTATGGCGGGGGCATATGTCTTTCTTCCTTTCCTTCCAATGCTCCCATCACAGATTCTGCTGAATACTTTTCTCTACAATATTTCTCAAGTAACTATTCCCAGTGATAACGTGGATGCAAGCTATCTGAGAAAGCCACAACAGTGGAACATCGGACTGATTCGCAACTTCATGCTCTTCATCGGGCCAGTTAGCTCAATCTTTGACTTCCTGACTTTCTTTATCATGCTACGAGTCTTCAATGCGGGGGAGACGCTTTTCCATACTGGCTGGTTTGTGGAATCACTCGCAACTCAGACATTGGTGCTGTTTGTTATTCGTACAGCAGGCAATCCGCTGCGCAGCCGTCCAAGCCTCTCACTCACGATGACGACGCTCTTTATTGTTGTACTTGGTTTTGTCCTTCCCTATACGCCAATGGCTGGACCTCTTGGTTTTATGCCATTGCCACCTCTTTACTTTCTCTTTCTTGCAGCGATGATTATTAGCTACCTGCTGCTTGTTGAAGTAGTGAAAAGGCGATTGATGAGACGATATGCGTAAGGCTTCAATGAGGCAGAAATTATCCCTCGATGTCCTTCTTTTCTGCTTTTGCTACCCATTTTATGTTTCATTGTACTCATGTATTAGTATATTGAGAGAAGAAGGGAAACGATGTTGGATAGAGGAAAAGATCTTGATGGGCCTGCACTGCACGATCAGCCTGCTCGCGACCAGCCTGCTAAGGAATCCTTTCGTATTGTGGGAATTGGTGCCTCGGCTGGTGGATTGGAAGCTTTTACACAGCTCTTATCTCACTTACCATCTGTAACAGGGATGGCCTATATATTTGTGCAGCATCTGGACCCTAACCATCAAAGTATTTTACCAGATCTCCTTGCACGTGTGACCAGGATACCTGTGTATGTTATCCAGGACCTGATGCGGGTAGAGCCCGATCATGTGTATGTTATCCCTCCAAACGTCGATCTTATCATAGAACAAAGAACGCTTCGTCTTCTGCCACGAACGCAGCAAGGTGGTCAGCACCTGACGATTGATCGCTTTTTCCGTTCGCTGGCAACTGATCAGAAGCAGCAGGCTATTGGTGTTGTGCTTTCTGGAACTGCTAGTGATGGTACTGCGGGTTTGCAAGCCATTCATGAGCAAGGAGGCATGACGTTTGCCCAGACGATAGAATCATCTGCATATCCACAGATGCCCCAGCACGCGATTGCCTCTAATTGTGTCGATCAGATTCTGTCGCCAGAGGGGATAGCTCTGGAGCTACAGGATCTTATCGAGCATCCATACTTTGAGACGCTCTTTCCATTGGAACCAGACAGGTTATCAGTTGATGAGTTGCAGGCATTTACAGTGATTCGCCAGTTGCTCTGTGAGGCAACTGGTGTGGACTTTCTTGCATATCGAATGACTACATTACAGCGGCGAATCTTGCGTCGTATGGCAGTTGTACAGGTTGATCAGTTTCTTGCATATTCCCTCTACCTGAAAGATCATCCATCTGAGATGGAGGCGTTGAGTCAGGAAGTTCTGATCCATGTAACACGTTTTTTTCGCAATCAATCAGCCTTCGAAGCAATCACTCGTGTGGTTTTTCCTGGGATTGTCCCCCATCTCTTGCCTGGAAACCCTATCAGAATCTGGATTGCAGGATGTTCTACTGGTGAGGAAGTGTATTCTCTCGCTATCTTATTACTAGAGTTTCGAGAGACTCACGGCCTTGCCCTTCCTTTTCAGATCTTTGCAACTGATATTGATACAGGAGTTCTCAAACAGGCCAGGGCGGGTATCTATCAGAGAAAGGCGTTGCAGGATGTTTCATCTGAGCGTTTACAGCGTTTCTTCCTTCCCCTCGATCGAAGCGGGGAGCGCTATCAGGTTAACGCATCCATTCGCGAACAGTGCGTCTTTGCGCGACACAATCTGGCATATGATCCCCCCTTTTCGCGTCTGGACTTGCTCAGTTGCAGAAATGTTCTCATTTATCTGATGCCCTCTGCACAAGAGAAAGTCCTGCAAACGCTCCATTATGCCCTGAAACCACATGGGTTCCTGGTGCTTGGAGCTTCAGAAAGTGTAGGACCGGATTCCGGCCTCTTTACACGTGTGGAACCGCACCAAAAAATATTTACAAAAAAAAGTTGGAAACAAAACTTTTTGCCACCTGTGATTGGACCTGGAGATGACCGTGTTGCCAGGCCAGAAGGTGTCAAAAAGGAGGTACAGAAAATGCTTCATATGCCTACACTTCAACAAGAAGCTGAACGCCTCCTGTTAACCACATATGCACCAGCCTGTGTTGTTCTCGATGCAGACTTGCAGATTCTCCATCTTCGTGGGAATACGAACCTTTACCTGGAACCAGTTGCAGGGAAAGCCACCTTTCATGTGCTGAAATGGGCTCGTGAAGGGTTGAAATTAGGTTTGCGTGCGACCATTCTGGCGGCCCAGAAAGAGGATCGTCCTGTAAGCAGGGACCAATTGCGCTTGAGCAACATGAATAATCTGGTGCGAATTACTGTCGTGCCTCTTAAAGCCTCTTCCCTGGTCAATGGCTTTCTCGTCATATTTGAAGATGATGGACCAGTCATAACACCAACATTGCTGAGCAACTTTCTGGGTAGAGGAGCCAGACGTGATGGGGCTGCCCGCATCGCCGTCCTGGAACAGGAGCTGGCAAAGACCTGGGCCGAGGTGCAGTTAACACTAGATGCCGATGAGAAAGCCAATGTGTCTTTACAGGAAGCCAATGAGGAGGTTCATTCAAGCAATGAAGAGCTACAGAGTATCAACGAAGAATTAGAAACCTCTCAGGCCGAAGTACAGGCCATTAATGAAGAATTGACGAGCACCAATCAAGAACTGCAAACACGGAATGAGCAGCTGCGTATTGCCCAGGACTATGCGGAATCGATTGTTGAGACGGTTCGCGAACCACTGGTAGTTCTTAATGCCGATATGCGAGTTCAGAGTGCAAATACCTCTTTCTACACCTTCTTTCATGTGGTGCCTCCACAAGTGATACAACGAACGTTATGGGAACTGGGGAATGGACAATGGGATCGGCCCGATGTCCATAGATTGATCCAGGAGGCACAGGATATCCACCACACATTCCATGATATCGAGGTCGAACACGATTTTCCCACTATTGGACACAGAGTGGTGCTATTGAGTGGCCGTTCCATTATCAGCGAGCGAAAGGGAACCAGGGATCATTTAATCTTATTGGCCATAGAAGATATCACCGCACGAAAGGAACTGGAGCGACAGAAAGAAACCTTACTTAGTATGGTCAGTCATGAATTGAACACGCCTCTCACCAGTGCGAAAGGGTTTGTTCAACTGCTCCAACGTCGGATGAAGAAAGCTGAAGATCAGCAAATGGTATCCGAACTTGTGCAGATCGATGGAAGCCTGGATCGATTATCAGATTTAATCAGAGGTTTACTCGATGAGAGTGCACTGGAAGCAGGCATGTTCTCTATCCACCCGGACACCTTTGTTGTCAATGATCTCGTACAAGAAGTTATCAAGGAGCAGCAAAGCATCTGGCCTGATCGGATTCGACTAGAGACTCTGACTTCGATACGAGCCTATGCTGATCGTGAACGTACGGGACAAGTCTTACGTAACCTGCTCAGCAATGCATTGAAATATTCTCCTATCCAGGAGCCAGTGTGGGTCAGCGTTCAGGTCATCGATGCAATAATTCAGTTCAGTGTCCAGAATCAGGGAAAAGGGATTCCACAGGATCAGCAAGCCAGAATTTTTGAGCGCTTCGTGCGGATTGATGCGCCAGAACATCATGCTGTGAAAGGCATGGGGTTGGGACTCTATATTGCTGCGCAGATTGTGAGGCAGCAAGGGGGCAAGATCTGGGTAGAAAGTGCTCCCAATCAAGGGGCAACCTTCTTTTTCACCCTTTCACTTGCGGAATGACAGAAGAGCACCCTGGTAGTCTCAAAGTCAGGATACGAGGATGATCGCTCAACCTTGCTGAATTACTCGTTGAATACGCGGAGCAGCTCTTTTCGATTCGCGATACGTTCTTTGCAATGGAGCTTGATCACACAATTGATACATTGTTCAAGATCTGAGCAGTGGCAGTGTAAGCCATTTTCGAGCATCTGTTTCATTGTTTGGGCTTGATGAATCAGCGACTCTACTTCGGCTAATTTCTGTTGTGCCAGGCTTTGCCAGCGTGTCGAAAGTGGTATATCGCCGTCGAGTTCACGGAGCAACGTTTGCATTTCAGTGATACTAAATCCAACTGCCTGAGCGGTCTGGATAAATGCCAATCTTCGCAGAATGTCCGCCTGGTAACGCCGTTGCCCACTAACGCGTCGTGGCGCTGGCAACAGTCCTACACTCTCATAGTAACGAATGGCTGAAGCTCGCACGCCAGCTTGCCTGGCTACTTCACTGATGGTTAGTTCTGTCATCTAATAGCCCCTTTTTTCTTAGAGTATGTCTTAAGATAAACGCAAAGGCCTAGAAAGGAGCCAAACGCGTCAAAAAGAGACGGATCGCAGCGATCTGGATAAGAGCCTCACTGCTCGAAGGGAGACCCTCATAATCGCGCGCCAAGCGACGAAACCGCGTGAGCCAGGCAAAGGTGCGTTCAACAACCCATCGTTTTCGTTGAACCTGAAAACCGCCTTTTGGTTTGGCAATCTTGACCGGTTCCCCATTGACGAGCACCCAATCGCTCTGGGAGTCGTTGTGTTCATGAGGGACAATCTCCGGTTCCCAGCCAAGGTGCTCTTTGATCCAATCAAGAAGCGGCCCAGTGTATCCCCGATCAGCGAACAGATGCGAAACTCGTGGGAAGTATTCTTTTTGCCCGGCCAACAGCAGAGGAGCGCTCTTGCGGTCGGTCAAGCCCGCGGTATGCACTTTGACCGCCAGAACGAAGCCTTGCGTGTCAACGAGAAGATGTCGTTTACGACCCCAGATTTTTTTTTCCCGCATCGAACCCACGCTCGATGCCTCGGACGGGACTGGTTTTGATCGATTGGCTGTCGATGATGACCGCACTGGGTTCCTCTTCTCGGCCAATGGCCTGACGGGTTTGTTTGCGTAAGCTGGTCATGGCAGTCTCCCAAACCCCGCTGTGTTTCCACTGACGCAAATAATGGTGCAGCGTCTTGCCGTTGGGCAAATCGTGGGGTGTCAGTCTCCACGAACAGCCTGTTCGCAACACGTAGAGGATGCCGTTGACGATCTCGCGCCTGGGAATGGTCTCTTGGGTAGCATTGGGCGAGACATCTGGGATGAAGGGAGCCAGCAACTCCCATTGGGCATCCGTCAGATCGGTGGCGTACGGCTTTCGCGTGATGCTTCTTTCCATTGGCTGTGATCCTTTCTGATCGCTTGTTTGACTCCTTTCTTTTTTCTATCGGCTACTTACTGGTTTTAGGACACACTCTTATAACTTAAAGTGGAATTTAACGGATAAAATCAAAATATTCGGGCACTGAGACATGTTGAGCAAAGCAGAAAGAAAGGAAGAAAGACATAAAAATGCTACCTCATCTGTCTCGACGATACACACCTATCGCTCATTCAAGAATTTTTTTTGCGGGATTTTTGCTCTTCGGAAGTGGCTGGATGGAATTGCCCAAATCGTGAGTGTGCATCGATTGAAGATGAATCCAGGAAGAAACGGATCTTTCCTTTATTTGCCTGCTGATGTGCTTGCTGAACATTTTGATGTGCCATGAAATAAAAAGAAAAGAACTCGAAGGCGTATTGGAGAAAGCCAGGATAATCGTACTTATCGACAGGCCACGTATAGTAGAGCGCCCCTTGCTCAAGAAACAATGTTGCAAGCCCTGGCCCTCCCCCTATATTTGAGAGGTTGAGCACCAGCGTACCTTTTAACGAGAAATGGGAGGCAGCATTTTGTATGTTGTTCAAGAGCATTTCTCGGTCTAATTGTGTAGAAGCCTGATTATCATCGTGTAAGAGAATCACTAGCACGTCATGAGAAGACAGGTAAAATTTTTGGTTTGCGATGGTTTCTAATGGTACAAGAATAATGCTCGCTCCAGCCTTTTCTATGGGTGGCTGGAGGAGAGAGACATCGATTATCGAATCAAGAACAAGAAAATAAACTGTGATCATAAGATAACGTCCCTTTCTCACAATGTGTTCTGGTCCTGAAATCTTCTACACTATAAAAATATGCTCCATCAGAAGAAAGCCATTGATCAGATAGCATCCTCTTGACTTAAAGTGAACTTTAAGAAGTACACTTCATTGTAGCCGATAAAGATGGGATTGTGTAGCCGATAAAGATGGGATTGGCCAATTGTTTTGAAAAGGGAAGGACGAGGAACAGTATGAATGTACATAGTAATCTATTAGCCGTCAAAGATCAGGATTTCTCATTGCAGGTTTTGCAGTCAACACTGCCCGTTATTGTCGACTTCTGGGCCGAATGGTGCCATCACTGCCATACGCTTGCTCCCAGATATGCTCAATTGAGCACACTCTATGCAGGCAAGGTGCGTTTTGCCACTATCAATGCTGACGAGAACCCTCAGATAGCCGCCCAATTTGGGGTTCAAGGTCTACCCACATTGATCCTCTTTAACGCGGGTCAGCCAATTGCCCATATTGTTGGACCACAACCTGCTCGTTTGCAACAACGTATTGAGCAGGCATTGATAGAAAATCAACTTGCCTCCTCTATTCCGGTGGGAGAGAGATTAGAAGCGAAATAGCAGATGAGCTTGCCAGGAGAGAGTCAACCTCTCCTGGCAAGTATGCTTTCAAGTGTGTTTTGAACGCGGATAGAAATAAGAAGATACCAATCAAGCAAGTTTTGGAGTAGTTGAGAACTGATACCCAATACCAATTTTGGTGTGTATATAGGTAGGGTGAGCTGGATCGGGTTCAATTTTTCGGCGCAGGCGGTTAACACTCACCTGTAGCATATGGCTCTCTCCCGTATACTCCTGTCCCCAGATATGTTCAAGCAAGAGGTCTTGCGTCAGCACGCGACCGGCATTCTGCATTAGATACGCCAGGATGCGATATTCAGTCGCTGTGAGAGATATCTCCTCATTGCGTATAGTCACCACACACTGTTCAAAATCAATACAGATGTCTCCAATGACTTTCTTTTTTTGATCCTTCTGAGGCTGTCCAGAGGCCACCCATTGTGAGCGCCGGAGTACAGCTCGTACGCGTGCCTCTAATTCCTCAATACTAAATGGTTTAGTAAGATAGTCATCTGCACCGAGATTTAAGCCCTTAACCTTATCATCATCGCGACCGCGGGCTGTAATAATAATGATTGGGACCTGAGAAAATTCTCGTACGTGTTGACACGTTGTAAAACCATCCATATGTGGCATCATAACATCTAAAAGGACGAGATCTGGCGGATCTGCTTCAATCATTGCCAGAGCTTCTTCACCATCTTTTGCATTAAGCACATGAAATTTAACAAGTTCAAGACTACGCGTTACAAGGCGCAACAATTGAGGATCATCATCGGCGACAAGGATGGTTTGCTTTTTAACTCCCATATAAATATCCTTTATCAATCTTTATTGAACAGGCAAAAGAACATGAATAGTGCTGCCTGTATTTCCCGTATCAGGAAGGCTTTCGATCCAGATTATACCCCCAAGGAGCGTCACAATATGTTGACAGAGAGTGAGGCCCAGGCCAAGGCCTGCAACTTTTCGTGTAAGCTTCATATCTACACGATAAAACCTCTGAAAAATAGCATCGTGATGGCGAGCCGGAATGCCAATGCCATAATCTCGAATACGTATCTCTACCATCATCTGTGGTGTTGCTTCGATAGATGTTGATATTTGATCCGGTACGAGCGTTTTCCATTGTGCAGCTGGCTTGATATCAATCCCTATCTCGATTGGTACTGTTATAGAAGAATACTTATGTGCATTATCTAGCAGCTGCATGAACATCTCCTGCAAAAGCCTCTTATCTGCCATAAGCAGTATCGTGTCAGATTGATCTTTCCCTTCATCAGGCCTGGGGAGGAGATTGATTGAGCGGTGCACTGTACTGACGTTGCGATTGATTCCTTCAGAAAACTTGAGTATGGTCTGCTGTATTAATTGTACTAGATCTATTGGTTCGAGATGAGCGTATATATCGCCCGCTTCAAAACGCGCTAACATCAGTAAGCGATCGAGTAGGGAGATCATATGAGTACTTTTTTTATCAATCTCCTGAAGAAACTCGTGACGTTCTTCATCCGAAAGGTGATCTTCATGTCGTAACAGAAGCTGTACATACCCTTGAATGACCATCAAAGGGCTCTGCAATTCATGACTGACAGTTGCTAGCCATTCAGCATTCATCATGAGAGCTTGATCAGGAGAGGTGGCAGATCCAAAGAAGCTATTTGTTTTGGATGTGTCATCCATTAGCACGGTTATCCTTTGAGCTAGAATGGGCTATTGCCAGATTATCTGTTTGCTTTTATGATAAAGGATAGTTAACAATATTTCAAATCGAGAGAGTAAACATCATAAAGTAATCCCTTTAGAAATCGGTGTGAAGCTATGCAACCACGAAAGAAGCGAAAATCCCTTCTCAAGGATGAGCGTATTGCGGCATTAAACCATATAGGTGCAGCGCTATTGAGTGAACACAATGAACAGCAGCTACTGCACATGATTGCGCAGACTGCTGTTGATCTGATAGGTGCTCGCTTCGCTGCGTTCTCATTGCGGCCAATAAACGAGCAAGGAGAACTTCTTGTCCCATCTGAAGGGAATATGTTTCATCTGGCAGAGGTCATTGGTGTGACTGACGAGCAAAGGGAATTGTTCAGCCGTATGCCCCTGGGAGGGGAAGGATTGCTCGCACCTATTTTTCGGTATGGGGTTCCAGTTCGGGTGGCTGATGTATCCAGCCTGATCGTGCAGCGGGCGACGGCAGAGAGTAGTCTAGAGTTTGAACAACTCAAAGGCAGTGCTCAAAGCTCGGCCTTTGCGTATGCACATGGAAAAATATCATCCGAGGATTTGCAGTCTCTTGGTGTGCCACCCGGGCATCCAGGTATTCGAAGCTTCCTGGGTGCTCCCTTGTTGGATCATGCGAAGCAGGTACGCGGCGGATTATTATTAGGTCATCCGGACCCGAATCGTTTTCAGGCAGAAGATGAAGCGCTTCTGGTTGGTCTGGCCTCACATGCTGCGGTTGCGCTTGATAATGTACGGCTGTATCAAGCTATGCATGCGCGGGTGCAGGAACTCGATGCTATCTTTCATAGTATTACGGATGGGGTGACGTTAGTTGATCCTCACTGCCGCATTGTACGTGAGAATACGCAAGCACAACGTCTTCGTCATCAACTAGAAGCATCTCCACAGGGCACCAGCTCCTTAGATGTGTTGCTCTATGGTCCCGCTCGACAAGCGTTGCTGGGGCAAGCACAACAGGATAGACTAGTCTCTCTGGTCAATGAAAATCACGAACCTTTAGAGTATCGGGTCACCTCCTCTACGTTGTATCAACAATTATCTCCAGGCGATCCTACAAGCAAGAAGCAATCTATTATGGGCGCTGTTATCATCTGGCATGATGAGACCGAGACACGCCGTATGCTGCGCGAGAGGCATGTGTACGCCGAAACGGAAGCGCGCCGTTCGTTGTTGCAACATATTCTGGACGAATTACCAACCAGCGTCTATCTGGTTCATGGTTATGACGCCCGTCTTGTGCTTTCCAACCATGCTGCTAAGACCCTGTGGGGTGCAAGCTGGTCTCAGGGGCAATCCATGGAGAGCTTTTTACAAGAGAATCGCATTCAGATCTTTCGCACAGATGGACGTCTATTGCCACAGGAACAACTGGCAACCTTACAGGCTGTTCGACAGAGCAAGAGTATTTATCAGCATCAGGAGATTATTCGTCATGCAGATGGTTCCTCGTTACCTGTCCTTGTGAATGCCATTGCGCTGGATGCCCGGAAAACGCCCCTTAATCTACCGGCGGCTTCTCACGGCGAGCGTGATCCAGTTGCCCTGGTTGTGCATCAGGACGTCTCAGCATTAAAAGAAGCTGAGTATCTGAAAGATGACTTTATTGGAATCGCTGCTCATGAATTGCGTACCCCCCTGGCCGCTCTCCAGGGATTTATCGAACTTTTTCAGCTCCAACTGACAGAGCAACAGAATGTGATCTTGACCGCAGGGCAGCAAGAATCGTTGCAGAATGTTGATCAGGCCACGCGCCGGCTCGTCGACCTTACCAATGACCTTCTGGATGTGACCCGGTTACAGGCAGGTCGATTGGAATTGCGTCAGGAAGCGATGGATCTGGTTTCATTGGTGAAACGTGTCGTGAGACGGTATCAGATGATTGAAGGTCGACATGAGCTTGTGCTTCTGAATCAGGCGCCCTTCTTAATTGTTTTCATGGATGTTATGCGTATCGAGCAAGTTCTCACTAATCTAATAAGCAACGCCATAAAGTACAGTCCGGATGGCGGGCAGATCTGTATCTCTCTAGAAGAAGTAAGTACAACAAAGCAGGCTCTTCTGAGTATTCAAGATCAGGGCATTGGCATTCCAGTCTCACAGCAGGGACGTATTTTTAGCCGTTTCACACGTGCGGATAATGCTCAAGCCAATGGTATCTATGGAACAGGGCTGGGCCTTTATCTCAGCCGAGAGTTTATTGAGCGGCATGGAGGCAGCATCTGGTTTCAATCCAGTGAGAATAAAGGTACGACCTTTTTTGTTGCCCTTCCTCTCATTGCGCATGCCTTTGACGAAGAGGCTGATGATAGCAACGAAGCACAGATCATCTCCTGAACTATCTACGCCCCTCCATATACTCGATTGATCAATCTTCTTCCTGGGATACCTTCGCGCCTCTCTCAATGCTCCTCAACTCAGCCTTAAATTGTGATCTCTATGAGAGATGGAGCAATATCATGAGAGCATTTTGAGAGAGAGGTATCTTATCGTAATGAGTGAGAGCACTATCCCCTCTCTTTCAGGGGACGTATTAAACGACCTGTAGGCCAAAGGAGGCTCTTATGTATCTCCACGATAATCTACAAGTTTGCTTGTATGCACTGGAAAGCCGGTACCCTAACCACCTTGTAGATATCAATCCTGGAATCATTCAGACAAAAGGGGCTGCATTAGCAGGAAGGAGAGCTGCCGAAGTGGTGAAGATGCTGGCCATGACTACACCACATCTATTAGAGGCTCCTGCGGAGATGATTATAGACCATGGGGCCTGTGCCATCTACCTACCTCATTTATCAACAACTATACCCTTGTGCATTATTCACTGCCTGGGCAAGCTTCCCCCAGGTGGTATTCCTGGCGAGAAAAATGTACAGCAGAAACAGCTTTTTCCAAACGTGCTTTGAGTGGTTACTCTGCCTGGACGTCGCATAGAAGCCATATCATGTATATGATGGGATGATGAGTTGTTTTTGTGTAGAAGTAATGGCTTCCGTTGTAAGTGAATGGAAGAGAAAGGGCATCTTTCCTGCTGGGAGAGTAGCCTGATCCATTGATTTGCAAGCATATCGAGCAGAAAGAAAGAAGGATACCCTCATGTTTCAACGTATCCTTGTGCCACTAGATGGTTCAGAACGCGCGGAGCGTATTGTTCCAGTTGCTCTACGTCTGGCTCGTTCCAATGGTGGAACGATAATTCTCCTACGCGTAATTAATCCTAACCAACCTTTGTTCTCTCAGACAATGCCCTCCCAGGAATTATTAGATGAGGCCAGGGCCGAAGCAAAAGACTATCTGGAGGCACTCTCCAGGAGCGAGCCATTTCAGGGCGTTCGGACAGAGATAGTCCTTCCCTTTGGCTCTGCCGGAGCAACGATCCTGACTGCGGCGATGCTGCATCATGCTGACATTGTGATCATTAACTCGCATGGCGATACAGGGATGTCGCGTTGGGTTATGGGGAGTGTCGCTGATAAGGTCACCAGATATGCTGAGATGCCAGTGTTACTCTTCCGTGATAGGAGTGCCCTCCCATTGGGCCCCCACCCCGATCCCAGTGAGCCATTGCGTGTCCTTGTGCCTTTAGATGGCTCAGAGCTTGCAACCACAGCATTAGAACCTGCAGCAGAATTGCTTACGATGTTAAGTTCGGCAACGAACAATGCACTACATCTGATTCGAGCGGTTGACACCCGCGAGAAGCTGCCAGCAGCCAGAGATTACCTGCAAGCCATCACTGCGAGAATCGAGTCAGGACAGATGGTGCCAATTATTGCCCGTCAGCAGATAGCGGTTACATGGTCGGTAGCTATCAATGCAGACCCGGCGGATGCCATCGTGCGTGTTGCAGAAAACGGGGAAGATGCGGAAAACAGTGGCGTGTTTGGCGGCTGTGACCTCGTTGCAATCACTACGCATGGTCTGACTGGTCTGCCTTTCTGGACAATGGGAAGCGTAACTGAGAGGGTACGTGCAGCAACGCAGCTTCCGATGTTGATCATACGCCCTGCCGATATGGGAAACCCCATTATGGCGCACCCTCAAGATAAACTGGAATCTGTCGCTCCGGAAAGATAGCAGCGTTCCAGGTAGAGCCAGCTCAACAGGGCGATTCCAGTGGATGGGATGGTTCACAATATGCGCTGAGCACCTGTCTTTCCCTTTCCTCCAACAATTTTTGTTCGCCTGCCTGCGTAGTCTAGCTGCATTGATACTACGCAGGCAGGCCTGGCAATTAAGACACAAATCAAAGAGTTTGCCTGTGATTTCTTTGTGATACCGGTTCTCTTGCAGTGACTTTTCCGAGACATACATCTTTTACTATCTCTCATAGAGTAAAAGTTATAAAGCAGAGAAGATTAATCACCAAGAGAATGTTGAGATTGGGAGTATTCTACGAGGAAGAGAATATCAGTAAGAAGCTGATGAGGGTTTAGCCTCTACTCCGCTCAGCAGAAAGAGAAGAATTCCTGGTTGCAGGAAGGGAGACAGTATG
Source organism: Tengunoibacter tsumagoiensis (assembly GCF_003967535.1). Lineage (GTDB taxonomy): Bacteria > Chloroflexota > Ktedonobacteria > Ktedonobacterales > Ktedonobacteraceae > Tengunoibacter > Tengunoibacter tsumagoiensis. The sequence continues at coordinate 1,891,943 of NZ_BIFR01000001.1, forward strand.
AAAGAGCAGACAAATATGATGCAGTTCCAGAAGATCCTCGTGCCGCTGGACGGCTCCTCTCTGGCAGAAGAGGCGATCCCGCTTGCAGTTCATATTGCGCGTGCATGTAACGCAGAAGTCTATCTCCTCCGTGTGGTTCCACCCTCCAGTTGTGTGCCGCTTTACCCATACGCCCCGCTAGAACTGGCAGAGCCCATGCGAGAAGCAGCCTTCACAAAAGCTCGTGATTACTTGAAGCAGGTCGTTACCTCTGCTCATCTTGATGCGCTGAAAGTGCATATCGACGTACAGATGGGGGGGTCAGCGGCAACGATTATCGACACTGCGCGTGTGTATGGAATAGATCTCATTGTCATGCGTAGCCATGGCGAGACCGGGTTTACGCGCTGGGTGATGGGGAGTACTGCACAGCAGCTTGTACGCTATTGTCCAGTTCCGGTTCTGGTAATCAGAGGGACACAAAGCCAGCTTCTGCCTCTTGTTCATGCGCCACGCATTCTGGTCGCACTGGATGGCTCATCTCTCTCAGAGGAAGCAATCCGTCCAGCCGCGCAGCTCAGTGCCGCTCTCGCTCAGGTAGGGCAGGGCTCTATCCATCTCACAAGAGTTGTTGAGCGTCTCATTACGCATCGGCAGAAGGAGAAAGATATCGTCGAACAGCAAAACAAAGCCTGTAGAGCTGAGGCTGAGGCGTATCTTCACCAGATTAAAGAGCGTTTTTCCTCTGGCGAGCTTGCATCCTTTGGTTTAACGGTGACTGGTTCTGTGGTGACCTACTCGGATATAGAAGATATTACCAGAAGGATCATCGAAGAGAGCTCTTGTATTGGCGATGAGCCTGGTTTCACGGGGTGTGATATTATTGCCATGACGACCCATGGCCGCCACGGTTTTCAGCATTTTCTGTTCAGCAGCTTTACAGAAGCTGTGTTTGATGCTGCGCCACAGCCCATACTTGTTGTGCATGCAGCAAAAACGGATCATGGTTCTCAATCAAGCAAACAAAAAGAGACGAACAAGCAGAAAAAGGCTGATGTGGTCGTCTTTTAGAGACGGGGCAGATGCCAGGCTTTCTTCTCAGAGGCCTCTGAGAAGAAAGCCTGTTTTAAACAGACAGACCTGGAATGAAGAGCCTCTTCATCCCAGGTCTGTCTCTTTGCGTTATGGATTATTGTCCTTTGGATTATTGTACTTTCACAATATTTTGTGGACGATCGGCGAGAAATGCCTGTACATTGCTAATAGTTGTATCGAGAATGCGGAGCAGCGCCTCGTCAGAGTTGAAAGCAATATGTGGTGTAATGATCACATTCTGGCGGCGTAGCAGCATATTGTTATTGACCAGCAATTTAAGTTCGGCTTCGGTATCTGCCGCATTCAACAGTTCCTCTTCATGTTCCAGAAATTCTTCGCCTTCGAGCGTATCCAGGCCAGCGCCAGCCAGGATCCGAGTGTCAAGGGCCCAGGCGAGCGCTCGTGTATCGATAAGCGACCCGCGAGCTGTATTGATGATGAGAGAGCCACGCTTCATTAGTTCGAGCTTCTCGCGATTGATCATATGATGGGTGCTTGGCAGTGCGGGAGCGTGGAGCGTCACCACATCGGATTGTTTGAGGACCTCATCCAGTTCGGCGTACTGGAACCCCAACACTTCAGAGAGGAGCTGGTTGTGTACAACATCATAAGCCAGCACATTCATACCGAACCCCTTAGCGATCCGTATGACATGCAGGCCAATAGCGCCCGCACCGATAACTCCAAGCGTCTTGCCATACAGATCAAAGCCGCGTAGCTCCTCTATACTATACTCGCCATCTCGCATATGGACCCAGGCCTGATGAATCTTGCGTGAAAGTGCCAGCAGGAGAGCAAATGTATATTCGGCGACCGCAGTCTCGCCATAAGCAGGGACATTGGCCACTTTAATCCCTCTAGCCGAGGCTGCATGGAGATCAATGTGATCATATCCGGTTGAACGCGTTGCAATTAACTTAAGATTAGGCATAGCCGCAATCTCTTCGGCTCCGATATGGGAATGAACAAATGGAAGCACGACCTCGACCTCACTCAAATTCATCGTACCATTGAATAAAGTATTTGAGCGTGTCTCCAGAAAATCTTCGACATCTAGCCGATGTCGAACATAAGAAGCCTCTTTCTCGTTGGCTTCCATCATTAAAACGTGTGTTTTCTGTTTGTCCATTGATATTATCTCACTATCTATGTTGGCCTGGCTTCTCGATCACTCAGTTTCGCGATAGGGCCATGCTCCAAGGAGTTCAACATTTAATTCCAGAGACACATGGGATTGCTTCAGGACCCGCTGGTGTGCCTCGATCATCAGATCCACAATATCCTGTGCCCGAGCTCCCCCCAGGTTCACGATATAATTTGCATTTTGCAGAGAGATCTGTGCATTGCCGCACGTCTTTCCTCGCAGGCCAGCCTTATCAATGAGGTCATGTGCAGTTGTATCGGGCGGATTTTTAAAAATAGAGCCAAGATGCAACTGGGAAGGTTCAGTCTGTTTGCGATACTCTCTGTGTTGATCCAATAGAGCAAGCAACTCTGTAGGATCTTGTCGATGAAGACGTAGTGCGAGCGTTACAATGAATTCGGCTGGACTGATAAGATGGTGGGCAGCGAGTAGCAGATTGCCATCTGGATCAATCTGTGCCGCAGGTTGTTTGCGAAAACGGCTATGGAGATAGCCCAACTCTAGATCGGCATGAACGTATCGTCGGAGCAGAGGATGAGCATACTCATCTTCCATGGCGACATTACAGCCGCGAGCGTCCAGAACCTCGATCCATAAAAGGGCCTGCCCAAGATCCTGATTATGTGCGCCTGCATTGCTAACCACCCCGGCTCCCAGGGTTCCTGGAATACCAATGCCAAATTCCAGGCCGCCCCAGCCAAGCGGGACAACCGCATGTAACAGTTCACTCCAGGTTACTCCAGCCGTAGCAGTCACAATAGCGGACCCATCGGGTTGTGTTTCGACCTGATAATTATGGGCATCCATGCGAGCCACAATCCCGCGCACTCCATTATCTGCATAGAGCGTATTTGAACCAGATCCAACGACCAGCAGAGGCCAATGCTCTTGCGAACAGAGACCGATCAGATCTGCCAGCTCTCTGGGCGTTTCGAGTGTAATCCACAGGTCGGCTTCACCTCCAACACTGAAGGAACTGTGTTGGGCCAGTGGTTCCTGACAATGAACTCGTTTATGAAAATGGTGAGACAGTACCTCATAGGCACGATGAGTATCGAATACCATAGAGATCATTCCTTTCTACGCCTCAGGAAGCCTGGGCATGTTCAGCATGACCATTTTTCAGACATCCGAAGTATAGAAGAGCGAAATCACTAACTGTGCACAAAGAAGTGATTGATATCACATATCCATCACTATTTTATTATCGGCACCGTATCTCAATGCACTCTTAATGGACTCACTCAGTCTCTATTATCTGGTTGATGGTTGAGCGTTACAGTGACAGTAGCCGTAGAAGGTGGAATGGTAACAGCGCCTTCGTTGTTGTCCATGGAGCCACTGGTGGTTGACGCAAGATTGCTTCTGAAGCCGGGGAGATTGAAGATCACATTATTGGTTGGAGTATCGCCCGAGAGCGTGAGTGTCACTGTCTTCCCATCGTTCCCCATGGTTATGTGCATGCCCATACGGTGATTATCCAAGATCGGATAATTACTAATATCAATGACCTGCCCTCGTTTCATCCACTCCTCGGGCACACCCCGTCCAACCAGGACGGTTCCATCAGTTCGTTGAGCAATGAATGAGTCAAGCAAAGCCTTGTTCATCTGGGCAATGCCCCAGGCATGCGGAGCCGATCCCTGTCCATCGCTAGGATGATTGCCTTTCCAGGGGCTTGAGGTGATGCCAACACCATTTGATTCCCACCAGGAGTACGGGCCATCCATATTCTCATCAATCATAAACTTGTAGACGCGAATGGCCTCTGGTCTGTATAGCCCGTTGCCACGCAAGCCCTCAGAGGCTGCACCAACCTGGTATGCCTCTGAAAAGCCAGGGAAACCACCAATATCATGTGCTGCTAGAATCCCGCGTAAGCGATTGTAGTTGTGATGGTAGGTGGCATCAATCAGATCAATTAATGGACCGGTCTGATCGGGGGCATTCAGCAGGTAGCCCTCCCAGCCCCAGGGAGCGATGGCCCAGAAGCTCAGGTTATTGGAATCTTGCGGCTGGGAGCAGCGATTTCGCGAGTTGGGCACATCGACTGCACAGGTGATAGAGCTCAGGCTATTCTTTTGTAGCGTTGTGTTCAGCTCGGTGTTGATAGAGTTGAGCAGATCAGTATACTGATATCTGGCCCAGTTGAGCTCACTGCTCTTTCCTAGTTTTTCTGTAATATACAGATAACTGGAGAGTCCCAGCAATGCCGCTTCGTCGTCCGCCGTCCAATTGCCCAGAGCATCAATGGTGTTTGAGCTATGCATCGTCTTGCCAGGACCAGTCCGGCTCGACTCAATACTATGTGTCGCGTTCTGAATAAGTGCAAAATTTTGACGCACAAACTCGGCATCGCCAGTCTTCATGAGATACTCGGCCCAGGGCCATGCATACTTATAATTGAAGTCAGCATAGCATGCACAGTGCAGCGTCTTCAAAAAAGACTGCGCGTGCAGATAATCTCCAATCGCGATGTAGTAGAGCACAATGCCCAGGGCATCATGATCATAATACTTGTCATAGCCATTCTCGCCTGGATGGATACTGTCGGCACTAAAGCTGGCATCATCGTCTTCGATGATCTTACTATAGATATAGCCAGCTTTATAAGCATCCGCCATGCGTTGATCGGGCAATTGATTGATCTGTGCCAGGGCGGATAAGCGCTTATTCCAGTAGTTCTTCATATGGAGGTAATGTTGATCATATCCTCCTTGTGCGACAACGAGACGATCAGTAGGCCAGCTATACGATTGATTAAATTTATCAACGGCGATCACATAGTCATGATTGATTGTCTGATCAGGATGAACGGTAGAGCTGACCGCATTAAGTGCCAGTAAAGCATGGGGAGAGGGAGCTGGATCAAGCGTCACAGCGTCATGCCCATGGTTATAGACCGAGACACGTGAATAGACCAGAACAAAATCATGGCCATTGATAAGCACTTTATCACCAAAGTTAGTGATCTTGATAATGCTGTTGTTGCGTTCAAATTCCGTTATATCGCAAGGAAGATAGCCTTCGCAGTTTGTCCAGTTGAGAGGATAGTTTCCTGAATCATAGATGCCAAAGTGTACCGTGAAGTTTTTGTCATTACCGATATCGAATGAGCCATTCATATGTGTTGTTGGCCCTCGTCCATCGCCTTCCCAACCTATGAGGCCAGCATCGGTAATGCCACCAGCGGCCCTCGACCTCTGTGGCAGTTGCATGATACCTGGAATTGTTGCCGCAAGGAGAGCTATTAGTACGTAGTAGATGTGTAGATAGTGCAGGTGTCTGCGCATGTACTGATTCTGTACATGTGTGTCATTCCAGGAGAGTACATTTAAGCACCATTGCATCATGGTCGTCCTCCTTCTGTCAGCAGTAGACCATGATCTGATCCAAATGGTCAATGGAAATGCTGACAACGGTAAGGCGCAGCTTTCTGCCCATCTGTGGAGAGCGGCATCGTTTCCAGTCTTCACCTGGCACCGGGCTTCGTGCAGCAGTCATCCAATTCTATCTGCATAGGAAGCTGCCTCTGGCTACAGGGTGTCTTGATCTTCGTCGATGTCTGTATCATACCCCAAAGATATGGGAATAGTAATAGTAATCGATTGCGATGAGCCAGCCAGATTTTAGCATGCATTGATAGGCGGCTTCTCTCCATGTTACAGTGTGCGTGCCCACACAGAAAGAGACGCAATGGATCAATGATGGACCCATGTGCGTTATATTGATTGAGAGAGCAGGCAAAGAACTCTCGTGGAGAAAATATATGGCAGGTTCAAGTCTAGAGACAGTGAGGTTTGTGGTCAAGACCATTGCGGAGACCGCGATTGAGAAAGAGAAAGAGTTTAACGAGTTAGACTCCGCAGCAGGGGATGGCGATTTTGGTACCACATTGGCGCGGGGTTTTCGTTCGTTATTGGCCGAGTGGAAGAGATTAGAGAAAGACACTCGAACAGGTGAGTTCTTGAAGGACGTCACACTTATTCTCATTCGCTATATGGGAGGCACCTCTGGACCTATCTGGGGGACTGCTTTTCTTCGAGCTGGCACAGCGGCTGGGGATAAACAAGAATTACATCGGGCTGATGTGAGCGAAATGTTCCAGGCAGCCGTCCAGGGAATTGAAGAGCGTGGACGAGCTAAACTAGGCGATAAGACCCTGCTCGATGCACTTATTCCAGCAGTTGAGAGCTTAACGAAAGGGTTGAGTTCGTCAAAAACAGACAAAGAAGTACTGGCAGAGGCGGCCAGAGTTGCACGAGCGAGCGCAGAGGCCACCAGAGACCTTGTCGCCAAACGTGGACGAGCATCTTATACAGGCGAAGAGAGCCAGCATGCACCTGATGCAGGGGCGATGGCTGTGGCGATCCTCTTTGAGAAGATAAGCGATAGCTGGATGTGATGCAAGGTTTCTCTCTAAAATGCACTCTCACCAGTCTATCGCTCAAGTAATCGCAAAATGTTTTTCTGCCAGGCCTGAAGAGAAGAGTCCAACTCTTCTCTCTTTTTTTACGTATCTGACGTACTCCATACTATGACGTGGAAAAATTTTTGGGCGAAGAATAGAGTGGTTTATATCTACATCTAGACCTCTGACTTATCCGTGATGATATGTGAGAGGCAGATCTGTTTCTCTGTGCTGCTAAAGCGGAAAAATATGTGGCCGGTGACGGTCTCTAGATGGATAATAGAAACTATATGCGAAGAAATACGCGAGGTCTACGGCGTCTTGCGCGTGAAAAATTTGGCTATGATGAACTGCGTCCAGGGCAGGAAGCGGCCATTAAAGCTATTTTAGCTGGTCATGATACGCTGGTTATTCTTCCCACAGGTCTGGGAAAATCGATGATCTATCAGTTTACAACACTTCTGTTATCAGGCGCTGCCATTATTATCTCCCCCTTAATTGCTCTCCAGCGGGATCAAGTTGAAGCGATTGGAGAGATGGAGGTAGGTGAGGCAGCGTTTATTAATTCTACAATGCGTGAAGCGGAACGGCGTGCCGTCTTTCAAAAGTTGAAAGAAGGCAAGCTAAAGTTTCTCTTTCTTGCCCCTGAGCAATTTAACTGCGATGATATTCTTGAACATTTAAAAGAGCAGCCACCGGCTTTATTTGTGGTTGATGAGGCCCATTGCGTAAGTGAGTGGGGACATGATTTCCGGCCTGAGTACCTGCGCTTAAACTCCGTTATTGAGGCGCTTGGACATCCAACGGTCGTCGCATTGACGGCAACGGCTGGCCCACGGGTTCGAGAAGAGATCATTGAAAGCTTAAGTATGCGTGAGCCTGAGGTCATTGTTCGTGGTTTTGATCGTCCCAATATCTGGTTGGGGGTAGAGAAGTTTTATAAAGAGGCCGATAAGCGCAACGCCTTGTTGGAGCGCGTGCTAGAGGCGGATAAGCCAGGTATTGTCTATACCGCCACGCGTAAACATGCCGAAGAGATTGCACAGGCACTGACAGACAAAGGGATCAGTGCAGCCTATTATCACGCGGGCATGCGAGCGATTGAGCGCGAACAGGTGCAAGAGCAATTTATGGATGATGAAGTGGAGGTCATCGTAGCGACAGTGGCCTTTGGAATGGGGATTGATAAGCCAAATGTGCGCTTTGTCTACCACTATGATATCAGCGATTCGCTGGATTCCTATTACCAAGAGATTGGGCGAGCGGGACGCGATGGCCAGGAGGCCGAGGCTATCCTCTTTTACCGTGAGGAAGATCTTCGTATTCATCGTTTTTTTGCCGGCGTGGGACGGGTAGATATCGACCAGGTGGGCCAGGTTGCCAAAATTATTGGTTTTTATCAGGGGCCAGTGGTCCTGCAAGAGTTAAGTGAAAGAACGCATCTCTCGCGCTCAAAATTGGCTGAAGCCCTGTCGCGCCTTGAGGAGGTTGGTGTCGTCAAATCTTTGCCCAGCGGTGAGGTTGTGGCGAGTGAACACCACTTTGACTTAGATGAAGCTCTGCAAGATGCCATCGATGCCCATCAATCGCGACGTGAATTCGATCGCTCGCGTATAGAAATGATGCGTAGCTACGCTGAGCTACATGCGTGTCGTCGTGAATTTTTACTCAATTATTTCGGGCAGGAATCCGTCTCTTCTTGCGACTATTGCGATAACTGTGATGCAGGTATTGTTGTAAGCGAGAATGGCGAGCCGCTTCCGTTTCCGCTGAATTCGCGTGTTCAGCATAAAGTCTGGGGTGAGGGACTGGTGCTGCGTTATGAAGGCGATAAGATGGTCGTGCTCTTCGATGAAGTAGGGTACAAAACGCTGGCGATCGAAGTCGTTGTCTCACGCGCCTTGTTGACGCTCGTCGAATAGTTTATCGGCCAGAATATTGAGATCTGTGAATCTAGCACAGAGAGGCCAGGGTATAATAGGGGCGAACAGACCGTTCGCCCTCTATAGGCCAGACTACCAGCAGTGTTTAGCATAGTCAGGTAGAATGATAAAGCGATCAATTTGAAAAGGAAATATGAAAATGTATTAACATTCTTATTACTTATGACGTCATAAGTAGGTATAAGTGGAATGATGTATCATTCTTGCTAGTTTCCAGGAACAGAATAGAAAGATGTGCAATTGTCCTTTATTTTTCTAAGGAGGCAAGATGCGTAGTCGAACGAATGGTTATCTGACACGGACCCTGTTCTCTCTGCTAGCCCTACTGACGTTAATCTTGAGTGCCTGTACTGCATCCGGGACGTCACAATCGACCTCGACCAGCGACAAGCCTGTCCAGGGAGGGACCTGGATTGATGATCTGACGAATGAGCCCGATTCATTGATTCCTAATGGAGGAACCCAGGATTTTAATACTCTGGTCGATCAGGCCCTCTATTCGCCCCTCTTTGTAGGAAATGCCCAGGGTAAGATTACGGCCAACCTGGTAACTGAGGTACCTGACTATACTAACGGGGATATTAGTAAGGATCTCAAGACCTGGATTTTTAAATTAAAGCCGGGCCTTCTCTGGTCTGATGGCCAACCTCTGACTGCCGAGGATGTAGATTATACCTGGAAATTATGGACAAATCCAAAATTCGGGGCTGCCAACACCAATGGCTATAATCTGATTACCTCTACCGATGTCTCCGCCAATAAACTCCAGATCACCTTTCATTTAAAGCAGGCCTATGCGCCTTTCCTCGCAGTCTGGACGGATGGACGTACATCACCGTTACCAAAGCATCATTTTGAGAGTATGGACCCCTCCGAGATCCTGAAGTCGCCTGATAATCTCAAGCCAACCGTCGTCAGCGGCCCCTTTACCATTAGCGAGAGCGTTCATGGTGATCACTATACGCTGGTGCGCAACCCGAAATATTTCCGCGCCTCAGAGGGATTACCCTACCTCAATACGCTTATCTTCCGTCCCATTGCCTCACAGGAGACCATTCTCAATGATTTCAAGGCTGGAAGTATTACCTCATCCTATTTTCTGGATGTAAGTAAGACCTCGACGTATAAAGCGGTTTCCAATTATCATCTGGTAACGAATCCAAATGCTTCCAACTACGAATTTATCGCCATCAACTTCAACAATCCTATCCTGGGCAACCATGTGGAGGTGCGTAAAGCGATGGCCATGGCCATTGATCATGATGCATTGATCAAGGATGCGCGTCAGGGCCAGGCAGTTCCATTGTGTACAGACCATGGTCAGTCCTATAATCCAGGGTATCAAAAGGATGCTCCCTGTCCAAAGTATGATCTGAATGCAGCCAATAAGCTGCTGGATGATAATGGTTGGGTTAAAGGAAGCGATGGTATTCGTAGTAAGGATGGTCAGCGGCTCGAATTCCGCTATGCCACGACCTCGGGCAAACCCTGGCGACAGGCCGATGAAGACCTCATTCAGGCGAATTTTCTGAAGATTGGTATTAAACTGAATATCGATAATCAGCCTTCGAGCGTCTTCTTTGGTCCCTATATGAATGGTGGGCACCACGATCTGGCGGAGTATGAGAACTCCTGGACCTATGACCCTGATGATGCCCCATTGGTAAGCTGTAGCCAGATTCCCACCAACAATGGAGGAAAGGGCCAGAATCGTACCTTCCACTGTGATCCCGAAGTGCAGAATCTGCTGGTGCAGGAGGAGACCTCCGCTGATCCAGCCGTACGCCAGGATGCCTTTAATAAAGAGCATCAGATCTACCTGACCGATTTTCCTTTTATTATCCTGTATAGTCCAGTCGATCTCTCGATGGCGAAGAATACGGTGCATAATTATCTGCCCGGCCCAATGGGAGCGCTTGAGACCGTGAATGTGTGGGAGTGGTGGTGCTCAGGGGGGAAATGTTAAGCCTGTTTGATTGATTGAGCCTGGTCTGGAAGCTGTCCGCTACAATGGAAGGATGTGGGAGCTTCCAGACTTTGTGCGGAGGAATTTATGGGGCGATATATTATTCGTCGCTTGTTGCAAGCGATCCCGTTACTCTTCCTATTGTCGATTGCGATGTTCCTCTTAATTCATGCTATGCCAGGAGGTCCGGATGAGGTTCTGAACAATCCGAACCTGGATAATGCGGGCCAGCAGGCGCTACGAGCTGAATTTGGCCTGGATCAGCCACTCTATATCCAGTATTTCAAGTGGTTGGGAAATAGCCTGGTGGGTAATTTTGGCTTCTCATTCTCAACGCATCAGCGCGTCTCTGAGATCCTGGCACAGCGGTTGCCAGCGACGTTACAGTTATTTGGGGTGGCACTGGTCGTTGCGCTCGGGCTGGCCATCCTGCTTGGTGTGCTCTCGGCGGTCCGACAGAATACAAGTGTCGATTATATTTTGACCGTCATCTCCTACTTTGGTATTGCTCTACCAGCGTTTATCCTGGGACTCTTTCTCCAAGATATCTTTGCAGTGCAGCTCCATCTTCTGCCAGTCTCAGGCACAACGACATTGGGGGTTGATTTTGATCCCTTCAATGCCTTCTATGATCATTTCTTACACCTGATCCTGCCCACATTAACGCTCTCTCTCTTGTTTGTCGCCAGTTGGAGCCGCTACATGCGTTCGAGCACAATCGAGGTCTTGAAGCAGGATTATATGCGTACGGCGAGAGCTAAGGGCGCGTCGCCTGTGGCGATGCTCTTTCGGCATGCGTTGCGCAATGCTGTGATCCCTTTGATTACTGTGGTCGCGATCGAATTTGGTTCTATTGCAGGTGGGGCGACGATTACAGAGCGTATCTATGCGTGGCCGGGGATGGGATCGCTCTTTTTCTACTCATTAGAAGTGCGCGATTATCCTGTTCTGCTGGCGATGTTAGTTCTCAGTGGAACATTCGTGATCTTTTTTAACCTTGTTGCGGATGTGTTGTATGGCATCATGGACCCTCGTATTCGCTACTCGTAGCCGTTCTGTAGAAAGGTCGATGTATATGGAGCATCCTGATGATAGCAAACGGACCTTTGCCATTGACGAAGAAGAGCTTGAGCCAGCCTTAGACCTTGCGCCAGTCCTGCTACCAAAGCGTCGAAGCCAGATACGAATTATCTTTGATCGTTTTACGCGCAACAAAGTGGCTCTGGCGGGATCTACCTTTCTGGTATTCTTATTTCTCTTTTGCTTTCTTGGGCCTGTTGTCACTGGCCATACGCTGCCAGACATACCACATCCTGATCAAGCATTGCAGCCGCCGAACCTCACCTATCCGTTGGGGACAGATAATGTTGGGCGGGATCAATTTGCGCGGGCGATGTATGGAGGTCAGGTCTCATTGCTCGTAGGTTTAAGCTCAATGTTTGTCGCCCTGGTCTTTGGGGTCTGCATTGGTGCGGTTGCAGGATTTTATGGTGGGATCATTGAGAACATTCTGATGCGACTGACTGATGTCATGCTGGCTATTCCAACCTATCTTCTGCTCTTTGTCCTGGCCCTCTCGTTCTCTGATGGGTCCCCGTTGCGTGTGGTCCTGTTTATTGCGATTTTTAGTTGGGCGACAGCGGCGCGTGTAGTGCGTGGAGAGTTCCTGGCCCTCAAAGAGCGCGAATATGTACTGGCGGCTCGTACGATTGGAGCAAAAAATCTACGCCTGATGTTCCGCCATATCCTGCCCAATGCGGCTGGCCCTATTATCGTCAATGCCACCCTCTTAATTGGCTCCAATATTATTCTGGAATCGATTCTGAGCTACTTCAGTTTTGGCCTGCATCCGCCAACCGCCAGCTGGGGGAACCTGGTCAGCGATGGGCAGGGGCTCTATGATAGTGCACCCTGGCTCGTCTTTACGCCCACATTGCTGATCTTTTTTACGGTGTTAAGCTGTAATCTGGTTGGAGACGGTCTGCGCGATGCATTGGACCCTTATATGACGGAGCGCTGAGAAAGGGAGATCACTGTGGCGAGTACAGAGGAGAATCTGCTGGAGATTCAGGATCTCAAGACCTATTTTAAGACGAAAGCAGGCTATGTTCATGCGGTGGATGGGGTCAGTTTTGCGTTGAAACCGGGTGAGAAAGTGGCGATTGTTGGCGAGAGCGGATGTGGCAAGAGCGTAACGGCGCTCTCTATTCTTCGACTGATTGCCCAGCCCCCGGGAGAGTATGTTGGTGGCAAGATCTTGTTTCATGATCAGGACCTGCTCAAACTATCCGAGCGGGAGATGAGGAGCGTGCGAGGGGGGCAGATTGGCATGATCTTCCAGGACCCCATGTCCTGTTTGAACCCTACCATGACCATTGGAGATCAGATTGCAGAAGGGCTGCGCATGCATCTTAAATTAGCAGCCTCTCAGGCGCGTCAGCGGGCGCGTGCATTGTTGGAGGAAGTTGGCATCCCGGCAGCCGCAGAGCGGATGAAGGCCTATCCTCATCAATTCAGTGGGGGGATGAGACAGAGAGTAATGATTGCGATGGCTCTGGCCTGTAAGCCACAACTATTGATTGCAGACGAGCCCACCACTGCGCTGGATGTTACCGTTCAGGCCCAGATCCTGGATGTCATCAATGGCGTCTGTGAAGATTTGGGGACGGCCCTGATCCTGATCACCCATGATCTCGGTGTCGTCGCAGGAGTTGCTGATCGTGTCGTCGTCATGTATGCAGGCAAGGTCATAGAGGAGGCTCCAACCGCCGAGCTATTTGCGAACCCACGTCATCCCTACACTGTCGGGCTACTTGCCTCAGTACCACGTCTGGATGCTGAACGGAGCAGTGAACTCTCAACCATTGAGGGCTCGCCGCCTGATCTTATGAACCCACCAGCTGGCTGCCCATTTATGCCCCGCTGTTTTTATGCGCATAAGATCTGCGAGACAATGCCACCCTTTGATCCTGTTAATGGTATGGGTGAGCATCGGAAAGCCTGCTGGATCGATCTCAACGATCCACAGGAGCAGACCTATGCCCAGCGTCGGCGAGAGGCCAGGCGAGCCTATGAACAGCAGAGTATTCAGAACGTCATTCAATCGTAGAACAGAACATGAGTATGATCAAAAGGCATTGAAATGATGGAAGAAACAAGCGTGGTTGAGATTGGGAAAAAGACACTGCTAGACGTGCGGGATCTCAAAATGTATTTTCCCCTCACACAGGGGCTGCTTTTTCAGCGAACCGTTGGGCATGTGAAAGCTGTCGATACTGTCAGCTTTCAGATCGAGCAGGGCCAGACACTGGGCTTAGTAGGAGAGAGTGGCTCTGGCAAGACCACCATTGGCCGCACTATTACGCGTCTGTATCAGCCAACCAGCGGGCAGATCCTCTTTGATCAGCATGATCTTGCACAGGTGCAGGGGGAAGAGCTCCGTCAACTGCGGCAACGGATCCAGATGATCTTTCAGGACCCCTTTGCCTCGCTTAACCCCCGCTTTACGATTGGGACATTAATAGCCGAACCCATGCAGATCTATCGACAGGGGACAGGGAAAGAGATCCGCGAGCGCGTGGCTGAACTGTTGCGTGTAGTCGGGCTCAGGCCTGAATACAGCGATCGCTATCCCCATGAATTTAGTGGAGGGCAGCGCCAGCGTATCGCCATTGCGCGTGCCCTTTCGATCAGCCCTGAATTGATCATTGCAGACGAGCCCGTCTCGGCATTAGATGTCTCAGTGCGAGCTCAGGTCCTGAATCTTCTTCAGCATTTGCAGCAGGAGCTCCACCTCACCTATCTCTTTATTTCACACGACCTGAGCGTTGTTCGTCATGTCGCGGATCGGATCGCCGTCATGTATCTCGGGAAAATCGTTGAACTGGCAGATCGGGATGAGCTCTATGCTGCTCCACAGCACCCCTACACCCGGGCGCTGCTCTCAGCGGTTCCTATTCCCGATCCCCAGATTGAGCGCAAGAGGCGGCGTATCATCCTGACAGGAGATCTGCCGAGCCCGATCAACATTCCTGCCGGGTGTCGCTTTCATACGCGCTGTCCCATGGCACAGAGCATCTGTCATGAAAAGGAGCCAGCCTTTGAGCCTAAACAGGGGCGAGAGCACTATGCAGCCTGCCATTTCTCGGAGCAGATCGCAAAGGAGTGAGCTTTTTGAGAGCCTTCGTCCATTGACAATAAAGAAAAGGATGGGCTATGCTAGTGATTGACATACGACGTTTGTGACGTGTCAAAGGTTCGTAGCTCTGAAAGTAAGAAGAGGCCGTATGGAATATTTTCAACGCAAGGGTGGGCAGATTCTCTTATTAGTGCTCTCACTGATCGGAGTGGGCATCTCGATCTATTTAACTGTTATTCACTACAACCATGCACCCGTTGTCTGTTCGGCCAGCGGCGTTGTGAATTGTGAGCTTGTCCTCTCGAGCACCTATTCCTCAGTTCCTGGTACAACTATTCCTATATCCATCCCAGGCCTGCTCTGGACGCTGGTGGGGGCTGGTCTGGCTGTTGCGGCCCTCGTTCTCGGCCCTGCTCGGAAGTGGGTGAGAATTGCGGAAGTAGCCTGGACTGGTCTGGGCATGCTCACCGTCTTCTATCTCGTCTATGCTGAACTGGTGCGCTTACATGCTATCTGTGCCTGGTGTACCGGATTGCACGTCATCATCTTTATCATGTTCCTCTCAAGCATCCTGCTGCTGCAAGGGCCCGAGCAAGATGAAGAAGAGTACGACCTGGAAGAAGAGGAAGAGCCACTGGCCGCCCATTAGTAGAGAAATAAGCAAGCAGCCAATCGAGCATCAAAGGAACTATCATATGTCTATTGATAGAGCTTTCACTACGTTTCCAATTTTGACTACAGAGCGCTTACGCTTGCGTCAGGTTCAGATAGCTGATGCCAGGGACCTTTTTCCGATCTTCTCAGATCCAGAGACGACCCAATTTTACGGTCATGATCCTCATCGCTCCCTGGATGAAACAGAGGAACAGATCAAGCAGAACCAGAGGCGTTATGCAGAGCGGCAGCTTCTCCAATGGATCCTCACGTTTAAAGATGCGGATCGCGTGATCGGGAACGTTAGCCTCTTTAATTTCGGGGCCAATTATCGGCGGGCTGAGATTGGCTATATTCTTGAGCGCTCATCCTGGGGGATGGGCGTAATGTCAGAAGCCATAGCCGCCGTTCTTACTTATGCATTTAGTGAACTGAACCTGCATCGCATTGAAGCTATTATCGATATTGCCAATGAACGTTCCAAAAGGCTTTTGCTCAAGTCTGGCTTTACTTACGAGGGCGTATTGCGAGAGAGATATCCGATAGGTGATCATCTGGAGGATGAGCACTATTTTGGATTATTACAGCATGAGTGGAGCAGTCTGCGTTCAAGGGTATAGGAGAAAGACCGTCTGGCGCTCACTTTTGGATGAGAATGTGTCAGGCAGGTCTGATCCAGTCAAGCAAGCTCACTTAGCTTTTTGACGACCTCCCAGGCCGCAATGGTATCGCCGAGAGCTCGATGGACGCCAGGCTTAATCCCAAAGTGGGTGCAGGCATGTTTAAGGCTCTGGCGCGGCTGCCCTGATCCATAGCAATCTTTCTGATAGGATGCATAGCGCTTCATAATACAATCATGTGTCATCAGAGAAGGTAAAGCGAGAGCTGACTGGCCCAGCGTCTGGCGTAGGAGCCGTATATCGAATTGTGCATTGTAGGCCAGCACAAGCCCCTCAAAATGAGGAGCGATCTGAGGCCAGAGTTGAGCAAATGTAGGAGCACCTTTCACATCGGCATCATAAATGTGATGGACTGCGGATGCTTCTAACGGAATACGTTGTAAAGGCCTGATTAGCGTATCAACGAGGATCTGGCCTTTGCTCCCTACAATCGCAATCTCAACGATCTCATCATCTCTTGTCAGGCCAGTTGTCTCCGTATCAATCACCACCCAATCGTCGCGCTGCATCAGCGTTCGAGCCCATGCAATAGCCGATACCGACTTTGTGGTGGATGAAGGCTGATCCTGACAGGAGGGGCAGGGGAGCTCAGGCTTGCGCAAAGGGGCTCCACAGCGTGGGCAGGGGCGGATGCTACTGGCCTGCTTTGTGGTCATGAGGGGCGATACGGTCTGCTTTGTCGTCATGAAGGGTGACACCGTCTGCTTTGTGGTTGGGCGTAAGATTGGCAGGGGAGGTGGTGGAACCTGAGCACTTGGTGACTTTGTTGCCGTCATTGGAGCAAGGAGAGGATCTGCCAGTGGTTGTGAGAGGGAAGGAGGAAGAGGAGATGGAACCGAGACTGCCTGGAGTCGAGGAGCCGTCTCGCTCTTTTTTTGTAGATAGACAGCTTTATTGGCGAGGAGATTGGCGATCCGTTTGACGGCTCCCTGTACATTGGTGATGATCTCTCGTTCGGGTAGTGAAACAATCTGCCAGCCAGCTCGTTTCACTTGATCGCGGAGCGTATCTGGAGCCAGGCGCGTGATCTCAAGGATCGTTCTGGTGTCTGGATGAGCGAAATCTGCACAGTAGTTGCCAAGAGAGAAAGAGGGATAAAGGCGCGGCATCTGTTGCTGCTGCCATGCAGACCAGAAAAGTTCTTGTGGTGTCTGTTGTGAATGAATCATATAACTACTCTTTTTTCTACTGCAAATTGGGCAGATTATCTATTTTTTGCAAATGATTATAACATAGAGAAAAGATAATGTGATACCCTTTGGTGCGTAGTAGTACTAAATGTGCATTGCGATATCGATCGATTTTTTTAAAGAAGGGCGGGCTTATTCCTTTTAGGAAGAAATTTTAGAAAGAAATTGTGTGAGCCGTGATCTACCAGACACATAAGACGGCGGCTACGCTTTGTTCGAACAAAGCATAGCCGCCATCTGATCTCACCAGAGATATCGTTTTTACTCCCACTTAAACGTGCGGATAGCAATGACCAGGGCGAGAATAGCCCAGATGCCAAGCACCAGCAAGTTAGACCCCAAGTCAGACCCTGGGAAAGATGAGTTTCTGCTCATCGTAGTCTGTAAGGTCTGGATCAGGGCAGTCGAAGGAAGAATATGTGAAAAGGCCTTTAAAGGTGCAGGCAAGAGATCCAGGGGAGCGATGACGCCACCAATAAAGAGAAAGATGAGATACAGGATATTCGCTCCAGCCAGTGTTGCCTCGGCACGTAGACCACCAGCCATCGCCAGGCCCAGGGCCGAAAAAGTAATGGTCCCCAATACGAGAGCCAGCAGAGTCAGGAAGGGAGAGCCAACCGGTCGCCAGCCATAGAGAGCTGCTACTCCAACCAGGACCAGGAACTGTACGACCTCAATCAGTAAGATGGTAATAATCTTTGCACTGATCAGGCCACTGCGCGAGAGTGGAGAGCTTCCCAACCGTTTAAGGACCCCATAATAGCGTTCGTAGGCTGTCGCAATGCCTAGATTGACCATGCCAGCGGCGATAATAGCCATCGCCAGAATCCCGGGTAGGAGCCGTTCAACCGTCGTTGTGCCAGCGGGATTAGGGATAAAGTTTAACGAAGTGAAGAAGACAAGCAGCACGATCGGCACGATAAACGTAATCGCCAGATTTTCTCCACGTCGTGCCGTCAACAAGAGCTCATAGCGAACCTGATTGAGGACCTGTTTGAATGGAGAGGCGGGCTGATTGGTAGTGGTAAGAGAGGGCAATTGAGTAGCCATATTAATCGCGAACCTCCGATCCGGTCAGACGTAAGAAGAGATCTTCCAGTGAGCCATGCCCCACCCGTAGCTCTGAGAGCGTTATATTGCGTTCGCGCAGCCAGGTCGTCAGCTCAACCAGAAGAGAGGGGATAGCCTCTGACTCAATAAGATAGCTGCCAGCTCTGACCTCTTCAGCTTTTCTTGCTGAGGGAAGCGCGGCCAACTGTTGACAATCCAGGCCTTCTGGCGCAACAAAGCGGACAATATTGGCATTTTGCGTCCCGGTGAGATTAGCGGGTGTATCCAGAGCAATGAGTTGACCGTGATCAATGATCGCCACATGATCGGCTAAGCGTTCAGCCTCATCCATCAGATGAGTTGTGAGGAGAATAGTAACGCCTTTGCGTTTCAACTCGCGTATAATCTCCCACGTTACCTGGCGTGCTTGAGGGTCCATACCAGCAGTTGGTTCATCCATAAAGACCAGTTCTGGATTTCCAACGAGAGCCAGAGCCAGAGCCAGACGGCGCTTCTGACCACCAGAGAGTCGGCGACAACGTGTTTTAGCTGCCGACGTCAGTCCCACACGCTCTAGAAGCGTATCAACAGATAAAGGCTGCGCATAGTATCCTGCAAAGAGCTGTAGCACCTCTCTTGCCGTCAGGGCAGGATAGAGGCCATCCTGCTGTAACATCACACCAATGCGAGGCTTTAAAGCATGACCCTCGCGGATTGGATCGAGGCCAAGGACCCGTACACTGCCTGTATCTGGAGCTCGATACCCCTCGAGCGTCTCTACTGTAGTAGTCTTACCAGCTCCATTGGGACCAAGCAGAGCAAAGACCTCGCCTGGCTGAACCTTAAAAGAGAGCTGATCGACGACGCAATTAGAACCATAACTTTTGCTCATAGTATTCACGACAATGGCTGCATCTGATGAAAGAGCCTGGCTCGACTCATCAGTGTATGCCGTTGTCTGCGTGTTTGCAGACATAACAAGACTCCTTAACGAATGTATCTCACTTTCCAGGGAAAGAATAGCTAAAGGTTGAGCTGCATCGTTGTTAGAAATTCCTACACAATTCTTGATCATACAGTACAGTAGTTTTTCATGAATGACAAGGTTTGGTCATGCTCATCATTCCAGGCACCCGCGAGCGCTTCGTGCCTGGGAAACCTCAGAAACGAGAGGCAGAGACGAGAGCTATTTTGAGAGGCCATCATTGTCTGCACCTACATCCATTTAGGACTGTGTTACGTATAGATAGTAGTTGTTATGATTGATAATCATGTAGATGGTTTGAGATGGTATGGGTAGTTCCATAAACATAAAGTAGAAAAGGAGTCATCATATGTTAGCGAACATTCTTTGGGGTATTATCGTCATTCTCTTCGTTTTCTGGCTGCTGGGCTTCATTTTCCACATCGCAGGTGGTTTGATCCACATCCTGCTGGTCATTGCAGTCATCGTCTTGATCTACAACTTGATCGTTGGAAGCCGTTCGCGCGCACTCTAACAAAAGTTCTTTCCATTCAAGATAAAAAGGGTTCTCTGCCTGTAAAAAATCGTTTTACGAGCAGAGAACCATTTTTGTGTTGAGACTCTCTGCGGTAGATAAAACAGTTTGTAAGCAGAGTTCATAATGTGAGGTGTCTGTAAGGAAAAAATTTGACGCTGACAGGGCGAGGTGTTACACTAACAGGAAATATTTTGTAGGACTTCTTTTTTACTCACTGTCAATCTGTCAGCGACCAGATGCTTTCATTGCTACAGGTATCAGCACGCTCATAAAGTGTGCTGTGTTTTTTTAAGGAGGACACCCCAACCTATGTCTCCGGTACATTCATCAGATGATTTTGATCAGAAGTTTGCCAAAGAGGGTCTGACCTTTGACGACGTCCTGATCATTCCTGCTGCCTCGTCTGTTCTACCTCGTGATGTGTCGACCCAGACGCGCTTCACCCGTACCATTTCGTTAAATATTCCGATAGTTAGCGCAGCTATGGATACCGTGACCGAGGGCCGCCTGGCGATTGCGCTGGCTCGTGAAGGTGGCATTGGTGTTGTCCATAGTAATATGTCAGTGGATGATCAGGCTCAGGAAGTAGACAAGGTGAAACGTTCTGAGTCTGGGATGATCACTGATCCCATTACCCTGGACCCTGAAGCCTCTTTGAGCGACGCGCTTGCCGCTATGAAACGTTTCCACATCTCTGGTATTCCTATTACTGAACATGGCAAGCTGGTTGGCATTCTGACCAATCGCGATATTCGCTTTGAGACTGATCTGGAACAGCCTATTGCGCAGCTCATGACGCGCGAAAACCTGATCACCGTTCCCGTGGGTACGACCCTTGAGCAAGCTCGTGAGAGCCTGCATCGCTATAAAATTGAGAAGCTCCCCGTCGTTGATGAGCATGGTATGCTCAAAGGTCTCATCACGATGAAGGATATTCAGAAAAAAATTCTCTATCCAAACGCATCTAAAGACGAATTTGGTCGTCTGCGCGTAGCTGCTGCTGTGGGGGTCGGACCTGATTCGCTGAAGCGTTGCGGCGCTCTCGTCGAAGAGGGTGTTGATGCTCTGGTAGTTGATACCTCGCATGGACATTCACACATGGTCATTGAGGCCGTTGCTCGCATCAGCGAAAACTTTGGTAAGCGTGTGCAGATCGTTGCTGGCAACGTCATTTCAGTCGAGGCAACGGAAGCGCTCATCCAGGCTGGAGCGGATGCTGTAAAGGTTGGTATCGGTGCTGGCTCAATCTGTACGACCCGTATCATTGCTGGTATTGGTATGCCGCAGATCACAGCCATTTATGACTGCGCCCGGATTGCTCGCAAGTATGGTATACCGATCATTGGCGATGGTGGTATTCAGTATTCAGGTGATATTGCCAAGGCCATTGCCGCTGGTTCTGACACGGTAATGCTGGGAAGTCTGCTGGCTGGTGTCGATGAGAGCCCTGGTGATCTGATTATCTCACATGGTGAGCGCTTTAAAGACTATCGTGGTATGGGTTCGATCGGTGCTATGAAACAGCGCCAGTATAGTAAGCATCGTTACTTCCAGGGCGAGATGGACGAGTCTCAGTTGATTGCGGAAGGGATCGAAGCCCGCGTTCCTTATAAAGGTATGGTAGGTCCGCTGGTCTATCAGATGGTAGGTGGCCTGCGTCAGGCCATGGGCTATGCGGGAGCCGCTACAATCCAGGATATGCAGGAGAAGACACGCTTCACCCGCATCACCAACGCTGGATTGCGCGAGAGCCATCCCCATGACGTAATGATCACCAAAGAGGCACCAAACTACGGAACCAAGAACCGCTAAGGTCCATTAGCGACGAATGGGCCCTCCACCATGTTGTACTCCAGCGCAGATATCTGCGCTGGAGCACAATATGGTGGAGGGCCTGTTCTCATCTGTGCTGCAATCATCATCATAGATCTGCAAGCAAAGGTCAAAGAAGTGGCCTGGAAGGTTTTTTCCACAGGATCTTACCATCACTTAAACGTACGAGTTCAAGTGTGCCCAGGCTCTGAAGAAGGTAATAATTTTGTGCAATAAGGTGATAATCCGTCAAAGGACTCTTCATCGGAAGCGACCAGAGCAGTTTCCCATCAGTCATGTGCAGTGCAGAGAGGGCATTTGGTTTACTGGCTGTATTAGAGAGATCAAAAATATAGAGATGTGTGTCATCATACTGTACCCAGGCGATTCGCTTTTGGACATTCCAGAGCTCACTTCCACTTTCTCTATCAACTGCACTTAATACGCCATTGTCTGTTTGGAAGCAGATAATGGTTGGTGCACAGGATAGTGTATTGTAAACAGCTTTTGTTGTTTTCCATAGAACCTTGCCATCAACTGAGCTGATAATAGCCAGCATCCCCGCGTTCCCATTCAGAAAAACATTTTCATTCGCTAGATCTCCCTGCTCAAGTACCACTGGCAGATCTCCGCTATCAATTCGGGTATGCCATCGCTCCTGTCCATCATCCGTTCCAATTGCATAGATTTGACCATCTTGAGAAGTTAGATACGCTTGATTATTGGTTCCTACTGAAAAGAGATACCCTATCGTTAGATTGGGATTTTTATAGTTCCAGAGTTTCTTGCCATCACTCAGCTGAATTGCGCTCATGCTTTGATCAGACTCGATGATATAGATCTTTCCTTGCATGACCCCATTAAGCGTACCATCTAGATGATAGCTCATGATCGATTGCCCTGTCTGAATATCCAGTCGTATCACCATCTGATTGGAGGTATCGAGCAGAGTAAGATCATTTTGTGTACTATCAATATTTAAGGTATTTGTACTACCATATTGCCAGAGTTCTGAACCGTCAGTCATGCGTATAGCTACGATTCCTTGTGGTGCTGTAAATAGAAGTATAGTATTGTTATAGCTAGTTAAAATGTTCCATCCTGTTGACGTTAAATGTAATTGCCAGCGAAACTCTCCCGTTTTCATGTCGAGAGCAATAAGATTGCCTGTTTTTCCTTCTAGTAAGACAACATTACTGTCAGCACTGGTCTGGACGAAGTGTATCTCTTCTGGTGACTGATAGCTCCAGAGTTGAGCTCCTGTCGTGAGCTTTAATGCTTGAATGTTTTTCCCTGTATAAAGATACAGTGTATTATCTGCAGTGAGAAGCTGTGGACTCGATCCTGTGAAAGATTGAGGCGTTGGAGCAGGATCTTGCTGTGAATGGGTTAAATAAGGCCAGCTCATCAAAGTAAGTACGCCAATTCCCAGGAGAAGACCTGCTGCCATCATAAAACGCATAAGCAGACGAAGCGAGATGCGTTGTTTGCTTGCTGATCTGTGATAGGGAGAGATGGGATCAAGATCAACAATTTCTGGCGTATCCTTAAGAAGAGCCTTACCTTCTTCTGTATCATCCATTGCTAACATTCTCCTATTATCTGTAAAAGAGAGATGTGAATTGACCATTCCTCCTTCTCTCCTCTAAGTATACGTTTATGAAAGGGTTTCGCCACCCTGTATGAAACCTTTCTTTTCGGAAGAGTTGATAGCTATGCACTGAGAGAAAAACTGAATTTTGAGCGTAATTCTTTATAGAAAGGTGAATGAGACAGACCTTTGTTTCGAAAGAAGGGTACGAATGAGTAATAGACCTTCGCCGTTGAATGGTGTTCTGGCTGCTTTTAGCATAACACACCGCAAAGCTCCGTATGGAGTTTGTTCTTTAACGCCTGTATGCTTACTAATAACTATGGTTGTCATTCTATTGACCGGTTGTGCAGGATCAGCACCGCAAAAAGTGACCCTCCATCCGAGCAAGCCTACGCCAACCGAAGTGCCCGCCGGGACAGTCCTCTATCAATCTGATTGGTCGAAAGGTTTAGGCGATTGGCAGGGGGATAGTGGCTGGCAGGTAAGTGATGCATCATTGAAGACTGACGCTAATGGGATGTATACAATTACATCGCCCTATACCCCACAGCTTGAAAACTACGTAGTTGAAGTCCATTTGAAGATCCTCAAGATCCCCCAGTCTGGTGGAGGGATTGAGGTCATTGCTGATCCAGCAAAGCAGAAGAGTGGCTATCAAGCTGGTCTGATCAACCTCCTCGCACCCGATGCACTGCACACTTTTGCCGTTCATCCTGAAGCCTTAGTCCTGTTTGTGCCATCCTCGTCATCAGAGGCCAATACGGCATCTCAGTATCATGATTTTGAGCCGGGTTATAACTGGATCACCTATCGTGTCGAGGTAAAAAAGTCCTGGGTTGGCCTCTATATAAACAATCAGTTAGTAAGCTATGGTTCGAGCGCGGATACCAGTCAATTATCGGTCGGACCTATTCATTTATATTCTATAAAAATAGAGGTTCAGGTTGATAGCTTTCGCATTGTGAGCGTCTGATTGATCGCGTGCTCATTGAGCGGGTGATTTGAAAGCCTTCTGGGCACAGAACCTGAGCGTTCAGGTATGTCTGCTTTGATTGAGATAGCGAAAGAGATCCTCCCAGGGATAGGGTCCTGGGCAGAAGTGGCGATTGACCGGGTCCATTGAGAAGTGTCCGGTAATACCGCCATCGGCATCGGCTCTCCGTTGAGGAATGGCGTGGCGTGTGCAGATGCGTTTGATCAATTGAAAACTTATCGCGCGCTGTATCTCTGTCAGATCATCTGAATTATCGCGCGAAGGCTTCACATGTTCAATCGAGATCGTCAGCAGATTGGGATTGAGATCTCGTGACCACCAGGGATCATGTCCCTCAGTCACGCCACCATTGCCCCAGGCTGCATCGGACTCACGAACAGACTGTACAATCACGCCATCCCGACCAATTGTATAGTGGGTAGCGACCTCCATCGTTTGAAAAAACACGCCCACCGCTTGAGCGCTCTCAAAGCCAGCCGTTCCATGGACAATCAGCCAGCGCGGAACCTGTCCAGAGCGACCAGGAAAGAAATTAGGCGAAGGCATCCACAGGGCATTGGGTTCATCCATCGAGCCTCACTCCTTGTTGTCGACTAGAGATTGCATCTTTCATACTTATATATTCTACCATGCCCGACATTTTTATCACTCACACAACAGAAATTTCTGTAGAGATGGGAATCTTCGCTTAAACTTCCTCACAGTATTGTGAGTACACGAACAGTACACTCGCTAGATATCATAGGCCAGATAGTTGTTATGTGCATACATATATATTATAGTAAGAGAGACTTCATATCCGAAGAGAGTAGAGCAGGCAAAGAGCTTTTTAGAAAAAAGAAATGTCGTAAAAATCAGGTCGGGCTGCCCAACTTGTGTCAGTCTCCTCAGAGGAGCCAGGTTCTGTAACGATCCTCACATTATTCTGGATTGAAGACGAGCAAAAGTATAGAATCGTGCTTAGGGAACATTTACTGATTAGCCAAGATGTCCCATATGATTGCACCTCTTCAATGCATAAGCTAGAATAACAAGGTTCGCATACCCACTTGACACCGAACAAAGTGGCAGCCAGCCAATGCGGAGGAATGAATGGTTGATCTCAAACAAATGCTAGGCCGTTTCTTAGCGATCCCAGGCGTGCGCCAGGCACTTCTCGTCGGTCGAGATGGCCTGTTAATAGATGGCATGTCGCGAGATGGCAAAGAGGATATGGAAGCGGTAGGTGCGCTTATGACCACAAGTTTTGGCACCGCCGAGGCATTGGGGCAGGATATCGCACGCGGCAGCGTTGTGGGCCTGTTGATAGAATATGAGCATGGGCTTGTGAGTGTAGACCCATTGGGAGACTTTGCTTTAATTGTCACTCTCTCAGAGAATGCCTCGAATATTGGTCGCGTACGCCATCTGGTCAAAGCGAGCCGTAACGAGATACTAGAGGCTCTAGATATAGCATAGCGCAAAAAAAACATGGTGATGGTGTATCTTACCGTAAGCCAGACGTGTACACGGAGGGCGGCGCGTCCATGGAACAACTGACAAACTTAATTATTTCCGATCGCGAACTGACGACTATTTCAGCAGTGTTGGTGAAGTTGATGAACGATACCAATGCCACCTCGGCAATGCTCATCGACAAAAGCGGTCAGGTTGTTGCTGTACAGGGAACAGGTACAAGACGAAACGCGACAGCCCTGGGTGCTTTACTCGCTGGTGTTTTTTCATCTTCTCGAGAAGTCGCAAAGCTCCTTGACGAGAAAGACTTCCGAAACATCTTTCAACAAGGTGTCCAGGAGAATATCTATACGTCGATGGTAGAGGAGCAATGGCTTCTTGTGATTATATTTGATAAACTCACGCATATCGGCCTGGTCAAAGTGCTCTCGAAGAAGGCTTCAGATGAACTGGGAAGGATACTGGAGCGGGTGCGTAGCGATACCACGCGCACGAAATCGTCAGTGCTCAACTTACAGTTCCGTTCATCCGTCGAGGATACCATTGATCTGCTCTTCCGCGATTAGGGGAACCTGGCATTTATGGCTCTCATCAACATAGCTACCCACGAAATCCATTGCAAAATTGTGTATTATGGCATTGGATATTGTGGGAAAACAACGAATTTGCAGCATGTTCATCGTAGCATCAATCCTCAGGCTCGTGGAGAGATGCTTTCCATTGCGACGGAGACTGAACGGACTCTGTTCTTTGATTTTTTGCCATTGGATCTCGGGACAGTTCACGGCTTTCGTACACGCTTCCATCTGTATACGGTGCCGGGACAGATTCTCTATGAGCGGACTCGATTGGCTGTACTCAATGGGGCCGATGGGATCGTCTTTGTGGTAGATTCACAGGCAGAGAAGTTTGAGGAGAATGTTCAGAGCATTGCTGAGCTCGAGATGAATATGCGTCGTATTGGCAAGGATCTGTCCACTTTCCCATTGGTGATGCAATGGAACAAACGTGACATGCCCAATGCTCTCCCAGTTCCTGTACTCGAACGGTATCTCAACCGCCGCCGAATCCCCAGCTTTGAAGCGGTGGCCTCAGATGGCCGGGGCGTATTTGCAACGTTGCGTGCAATCAGTAAGAACGTCATGGCTCAGCTCTAATTATTTTTTATTTTGATGATGACTATTCTTCCTGTTGTACTTAGGGATACCCTGCATGAACGCTATTTTGACGCTAGCTGCTTTCCCTCAACCTGAGCGGAACGCAGCTAGTGTCTGTTTTGGTCTGGACTTTACGAGTGCTCCAGGCCGACGCAAACCAATTACCTGTGTTCAGGCACGTCTGAGCGCTGGACTGCTCACGGTTGAGCGCTGCATTCACTTGATAAACTTTCCAGATTTTGAGGATCTCCTTTCTACCCCTGGTCCCTGGTTTGCGGCCTGTGATTTTCCCTTTGGCCTTCCCCCTCGTCTCCTGGCAGATCTTGGCTGGTCTCCCATCTGGCAAGCATATATCCAATCTATTGCGAATCTTCCCAAAGAACAGTTTGAGAAGATCTTGCTGGATTATTGTGCGGGTCGCCCCGCTGGCGATAAGCATCATGTGCGATTGACAGATAAACTGGCCGGAGCCTGTAGTCCAATGATGCTCTACCGCGTGCCTGTTGCCAAAATGTTCTTTCAGGGCGCACCTCGCCTGCTTGCCTCTGGCGTGAGCATCTGGCCCTGTTTTCCACGAAACGATACCAGGATTGTGTTTGAAGGTTATCCCTCGCTCATGGTACGCAGGTGGCTGGGTAGACGGAGCTATAAGAGTGACGAACGGAAAAAGCAGTCCAACGACCAGAGGCTGGCACGAGTGGAGCTGTTGACCCTCCTCTGCTCACCTCTTTTACAGAAAGAATATGGAATAGAGCTGTCCCTTGCATCAGAGATCAGGCAAGAGCTTGAGGCAGATGCCACGGGCGATCAATTGGATGCTCTGTTGTGTGCCATTCAGGCGGCCTGGGCCTCTCAGCAGCCTGGCTATGGAATTCCAGAGGGCCATGCAAGTGAAGGGTGGATTGTTGATCCAGCCCTGTTGAAGCGTGAGGCTCTCTGAGCGTTAGATCAGTACTCCAATAATGCCGACCAGTGTAATCCCCACCCCAATAAAGGTTGTCGTTGAAGGAATATCATGAACAAAGAAGATCCCTAAGAGAATGCCAAAGGTGACCTCCTGGGAGGCAATGAGGTTGGCATAGGTAGCATGGATCTTGCGGATGGAGGCATTGTAAAGGGTATGTCCTAATCCCAATGGGAAGATACCGAGTGCGACCAGTGCAGCGATTGCTGTTGGAGGATAGGTATGGGTGAAGGCCAGGATAAGGGTGAGAGGGAGGAGCCAGAGGGCAGCTAATCCATACACATTGGTGGTATAGCGAAAAATGGGATGGCGCGTGCGTTCGCCTCGTCCGGCAATCGAGTAGATGGCATAGCAGATACCAGCAAGGAGGCCAAGCCCATCGCCCAGCACCATGCACTGCCCATGAAGCGAGCAACTGTTGTAATGAGGTTCGAAGCCAGCCATAATGGCAATTCCGATGACCGCTACTCCAATGCCCAGCCATTTACGGAGCGGCAACGGCTCCTTCAGAAAAAAGGTCGCGAAAAGAGTCACAAAGATTGGTGATGTATAGGTCAGGGCGAGGGCATGAGCAATCGTCGTATAGCTCAAGGCGGCGATATAGAAGAGGAAATGAAGGGCTGTAATCAATCCGTAGAAGAGAAAGCGAGGGAACTCCTGACGGCGCAAGAGCAAACGTTGATGGGTGAGCAGTCCCAGGCAACAGACCAGCAGTGCTGCAATCGTCAGACGCCAGAAGGCAATCTCAACTGGATTAAAAGGCTGGGCCCAGCGCACAAAGATCGGACTGGTTGAGAAGAACAAAACTGCTACAACCACATAGAGCAACCCTATCCGCGATGATGAACCTTTAGAGGCTCCATCATCGGCGGACAGTTGATCCGATCTTCCTGCCAGGTCTGGCTTCATATTCTTCTTCGCCCACCCTAATCGCGCAGCGTAGCAATCAATCGTTTCGGTTTGAGTAAGAGGTCTATGGCATTGATTGGACCATTGACAAAGACATCCGCAGCCTGAATGGCACGCATAGCTGTTCCTTCTGAATCCAGCACAGCAATGCCAATAACAGCCAGGCGCAACATGCCATTATCATTGACCCCATTACCAAAGGCGATCACCTTGCTGGCACCAAGCTGCTGCACATAGCGCATCTTCTCATCGCCCTTGACAATATTCTGAATGGGAAAACCCAGTGCCTGCTCTAATTCTTTTAGATTCCCGTGGGTGCCAGAGCTAATCAGGTGAATTGAAAGCTGCTCAGAAAGCGTTTTTAAACGTTCAGACACACCAGGAATCGCCACACCATCGATGGCTAGAGTTCCGTTGATGTCAAAGACGGCATGCTGAAGCTCTATGCTTTCGCGTTGTGGAATCGCAAGTTTAATGGACAAGTGCGTACACGCTCCTTCATCGAAATATTTTTCTTCATAAGCATATCGTAACTTCTGGCTCTTGTGCAAGGTACGTGAGGGATACCTTTAAGATTACTGAGAAGAAGAAGCAGAAAGAGCGTATTGGAACCTTTTAATTGGGTTAACAAGCGAATAAACGGAGAAAAGAAGAGGAGTAAGAGCCATGAAATGGAAAGAAAAGCGATGGTACTTCCAGGTACCCTTGTTGGGAGTACAGAGGAGCCCATCGCCTCTCTCCTATCTATTGGGCACAGTAGACATCAATGCCCTGACCTATTTCAGGAACATAGACCTGATTTGTGCGCGCATCGACGGCAACCGAGTGGGAATTAGGCGCAACTGGAATGTTTGTGAGCCATTGCAAACTTTCCGCATCGATCACGCCGATTGAGGGGCTAGCAGGATCACGTCCAGCCGCCAGGTAATAGCGTCTATCGCCGGAATTGTACCAGACCTGATCAATGCTGCTCACTTGCGAGATCGTCGCAACCACATTGCCATTGCGTGTATCCAGCACAACAGGGTTCCCATCGCAGCCAACCAGCAGATGACGGCCAGGACCACTGGCCAGCCCGCTTGGTTGACAGGCATCTGGCAGCGGATAGGTCGTGAGCAGAGAACGCGTAAGAGGATCAACAACAGCAATCTCCCCTCCAGGATGATCATTGGTCGTAGGTATCGCGATCAGAAAATGCTGCGAGATGGGGTCCCAATGAGGCTGCTCAATGCCATTGGCACCAGGAATGCTCAAGCGGCTCACTACCTGGTAGGTCTGAGTATCAATAAACGAGACGAAGGGAGGGACTTCAGAGCCGTTCGTCACGGCCAGCAAGTGATCCTGTGCATCATACGTGAGTTCATCGGCCCGGGCTTTCCCCCCCGTTGAGATGGTAGTAATGGGCTCCAATGAATCCTGATTGAATACCTTCACTGTACTATCGCCATCACCAGCCCAGATGCGGTGCTGGTCATCAACGAGTAAGCCATCTGGACCTTTAGTTCCACTATTGTTGTGGTAGCCAGTAAAGCCGGAGAGAGAATTGAGATACTGATGGGTATCAGTATCAAAGATGTCCACACGAGCATTGCTGGAGTCCGAGAAGTAGTAGCGGTGGGCACTGGCATCGACCCAGCTAGTATCAAAGACCCAGAAGCCAAAGGCCGGAATATTGGGCCCCTGCATAGTTGCGCTAAGTTGATAGTTTGGAGTGTCAGCATAAGTGTTGGCAGTGAAAGAAAAGAAGAGTGTAAGAAGGAGAAGTGGCTTACCTATATAGCGGAGATGTCGCATAGGAACGTTCCTTTCCCAAAGAAAGAGCAATTTCTAGCTTTGGCTACAGAAAAACATGACATGCCATATAAAGTATAGTATTTTATTTGAAATAGTCTAATGACGATTATCAATCTAGATACTGTGGAGATGTCAGACTATAGCTGTTGTTCTGACAGAGCTACTCTCTCAGGAAAAGTGATCTGTGGGAGCTGCATTCAAACGGTGGGGAGATCGAAGGGGTGGATTGCGGAGACTATTCTGCAATCCACGCATGAACAGTTTGATTAGCTAATGGCATATAAGCGAGCTGGTTTATTGGGGGAGAGCATCTCTTTCGTGGCCCCCATACCAGCCAGGGCCAGGGAGGCCGAGAGACGGATGGGATGTTTTTGTTGCTCTTGAGAGGAGAGTTGCTGTAACAATGGGATCGTAGTTGGCTCATGCAATAGGGTCAGTAGCCAGACGATAGCTTCGCGTTCTTCTGCGTTGTCGCGCTGGAGGGCTCGTACCAGGTGAGCAGCAAACCGGGGGCCAAACTGATTCATAGAGAAGTCAAGGTGCTCACGTATCGCATTGGTGGAGAGGGAACTGGACAACGTCAAATCAATTAATTCATGGATCTTACTACGAAGATTTTTCCGAGACTCAAGCTCTACAACGTTCGGGGCGATTGCCTCGAATGGCCTGGTGTCCACCATCAAGATTTATCCTTCTGGAGTAGTGTTGTGACTCCACACAAGATAGACCGAAACGTCAGATATTCTTATCATGCATCGAGAGTGCAAAACATCTCCTCGTGTTGCTCAATTAAGCGAAGAAGTTCGTTTAGCCCCTGTTGTGCTCCAAGCTGCTGTCGCTGGCTGAGCATAGGAGAGGCTGCGGCAAACTCATCCTCATCGAGAAGGAGATAGTGACCATCCGGTGCAACCCAGAGATCCAGGAAGAGATCAACCTGTTGAATCCCGGTATCTGAGAAGATTGCTGGTTCGGTAATGTTACAATACCAGCCTTTGAGTTGACCATTAGCACTACAAATGGTAAATACATTGAACCATCGTTCTGTATAATAATACTCGATGAAACAGTCATTGGGTTCAAAGGATGTATAGCCCAGATCGAGTGTGGGCTGAGTCCAGTAAGCTCGAATAACCCTCTCAGTGGCCTTCTGCTGGCAGATCTCACCTGTATAACGGACCTTGACCGCCCCATCGAGAGTGAGCTTGCTTACCGTAATCATCGACTCTCCACGCCTGTGCCTATACGTTTGATGCCTTATAAACATTGTATAGTGTAACTCAAATCCATCTAATATACAACCTGAATATTCGCCATAGCTCAACTGGAAACTGAGTTATGGAGGGGCTGGCATAGTGGAGCTTGAAGAGCAGGAAGGAGACGCCCTACTTGTCTTATTATAAACGAAAGAACATATCATGCAATGTAAAGTAGGGAAAGCCGCTTGTCTCTTTCCGCTGTTCCTACTCTGAGATGTGAGCCCCTCCATGGTTTAATGAGAAACTGGAAATGGGGAACAGAAGCTATGGAGGGGCTGGCATTGGGGAATGGGACGTTGAGGCAGGAGACAAGCGACCTGCCCTACTTGCCTTGTCGGATAAAGCATAAAAAACATATCATACGATGAAAAGTAGAGAAAGCTTGTCTCTTTCCGCTGTTCCTACTCTGAGATGTGAGCCCCTCTATGGTTTAATGAGAAACTGGAAATGGGGAACAGAAGCTATGGAGGGGCTGGCATTGGGGAATGGAACGTTTAGGCAGGAGACAAGCGACCTGCCCTACTTGCCTTGTCGGATAAAGCATAAAAAACATATCATACAATGAAAAGTAGGGAAAGTAGCTTGTCTCTTTCCTCTGTTCCTGCTCCACAATGTGGGCCCTCCATAGCCAATGGGAAATAATGCTATGGAGGGGCGGGCATAGCGGAGCTTCACGATCAGGAAGGAGACAAGCGACCTTCCCTACTTTTCGTTCAATTACACATATTTACAACGTGAAATGAGACTGCACTTTCCCATTGCTTAAATCGAACGAGAACTCCAAAATGAAGCTTATCGTGCAATAAAATTCTGCGGTGGGATAGGAGTGCCTTTATCATTCAAAACATTTTTAATGTGGAAGAAACGGGTGATGGTACGGACATCTTCCTCGAGATCAGAGGCCTTATCATTGCCAGGACAGGAGATATCTGGACTATGCTCTCCATTGAATTGAATCTCAGTAATTGTCCCTGTTGTATAAGACTTAAGACATGGAGTCTTTTCAGGCAACTGATCGAGAGGATGAGCCTGTGCAAGATCATGGAAAAAGTGGCGGGTAAACTTTTTTGGTAACGTGCCATGACCTGATCCTTTCCCATCGACAAACGAGACGTTTCCTTCAGGAGAGACAATAATTCTATAGCCGATAGTATTGACTGAACCTGAATTGGCAATGAGCGCAACGTTGCGTGGAATAAGCGTCTGATCCACTGGTCTGGCCAGCAGCGGCAGGCTGACCCCGAACGAGAGGAGAAGTGCACTACAAGGAATCAGACAGCGACGAATAAGAGAGCGTTGAAGTGGTTTCTGCATAAAAAAGTCCCCCTTAATACTAATAGCTTTTATTCATTCTCTCTCTTAGTATAGTAAAGGTTAAAAAGAAAAGCGTAAATCCGCACCTGAAGAGTGAAATAGATTAACTGGCAAATGGCCTTGCAAAGAGCTAAAATGGATGATACGCTGATAGCAACAATGTTGTTAGGAGGAAGCAAAATGGATCCCATCTACATCTTACTCATTGTGGTGCTTGTGCTCGTTCTTGCGGCTGGTTGCGCGATGGCTCTACGGATGAAGATCAAGCAGACCTACATTCCTGCCTCTGCCTTTATCAATGCTGGCGCTTCACCACGTGTGGCCTCATATCTTGCACAAGGAAATACAGAGAATGCCGTGTACGCCTATAGCGAGGAGCACCATGTGGGGTTCCGCGAAGGGCGAGATGCCATACATGCCCTCTCACAAAAAGTGGCCAGCCAGCCAGGGGCTGAGCAGATAGTCCAGGGATAAGTGCTCTTCATCCCTGGACTACATTAGAGTGCCTTCTGCCAATGGCTATTCAATCTATTTGATAGAGATCTTTTCTTGGAAGGTCTTTTCCTGGGAGGTCTTTTCTTGATAATAAGAATAGCTGCCTGGATAGAGCCTGACATTGCCAGCGCTATCGATTGCCAGGATTCTGGTCGCAATCTTCTCGAGAAAATAGCGATCATGAGAGACCATCAATAGCGTCCCCTCAAATTGTAATAGAGCATCCTCTAAGACCTCGACAGAAGGAATATCGAGATTATTGGTTGGCTCATCTAAGAGAAGAAAATTGGCTTCGGTCACCATCAGACGGGCGATCTGGAGCCGACTTTTCTCACCGCCGCTGAGATTGTTGATGGTCGTATGCATCGTACGATAAGAGAAGAGCAGACGACTTAACAATGCGACAGCCTTTGACTCACTCATCTCTTTCAGGCGGCAGACAAATTCCAGTGGCGTACTCTGCATCGGGAGGGTCTCCTGCTCCTGAGCATAGTAACCAGGAAGAATACTAACGCCCAGGCGTGTGGTCCCCTGAGTTGGTGAAACGAGTCCCAACAAGATCTTCAGGAGGGTACTTTTCCCGCTGCCATTTGCGCCCACAATCCCAATGCGTTCGCCAGCCAGGATTGTAAGATCAAAGGGCCGAAAGAGCTGCCGCGTCTGAATAGATTGACTCAGGCCTTTAATCTCCAGAACCTTCTTACTACTCTGTTCAGGGTCCAGTCGAACCTTCATTTTCTTCCGTTGCATGATTGGGCGGAGAGCCATCTCTTCTTTGATACGAGCTATCCGCTTTTCTGTACTATGTAAGCGTCCAGCAAACTTATCGTTAAACCTTACCCATTCGCGATACTGATGGAGCATCACTTCCAGCCGTTTCATCTCTCCCTGTTGATTTTGATAATCTTCATAGCGTTGCTGCAAGCGTTTCTGACGCTCCTCAACATAATAACTATAATTGCCATGATAGCTATCAATCGTCCCATCTTCCAATTGAAAGATATGTTGAACCGTTTGATCGAGAAGATAGCGATCATGAGAGATAAGAAAGACCGTCCCAGGATAATCCTGGATATAGTGCTCAAGCCAGGCTTTCGCCTCGATATCCAGATGATTATCGGGCTCATCAAGTAAGAGAAGATCAGGCGTCTGCACAAGGATACGAGCAAGATTCACCATTTTCTTCTCACCACCGCTAAGCGTGCCGACCTTTTGCGTATATTGATCTGGTGTTATCCCCAGTCCAGTGAGAACAGATCTGGCTTTGTGCTCGACCAGATAGCCCCCCTGAGCCTCAAAGAGTTCCTGAGCTCGTCCATAGGCATCTAGCACCGCCTCCATCGCATCCGCATCCTGATAGATAGAGGGATCAGCCATCTGTTGTTCTAAGCGACGGAGCTGAGTGAGGATTGCTTTAAACGCATCTGAGACCTGTTCAACAACCTCAAACACCGTTTTTTGGAGTGATTGTGGGTCCATCTCCTGTGAGAGATAGCCAATCGTCAGCTTGCGTTTATAGGAAATCGTGCCTTCTGTTGGCTCTTCTACTCCTGCCAGGAGTTTGAGAAGAGTGGATTTGCCACAGCCGTTTTCTCCAACCAGACCAATGCGCTGCCCGGATTGAATTTCAAGATCAAGCTGATCAAAGACCATATTGCCAGCATATTCTTTGCTGACCTTCGAAAAAGTGGCGAAAAGCATAGACTTTCTTCCTTCTTTTCTGTGCATAGAACGTTGAGCGCCTGGCACAGGCATAGACAAACAATGAAAGAAAAGGCAGAGGGAAAGCCTGGCCTCCTATGCAGAGGAAAGAAGCGTTATGCAGGAAAGAAAAAGAGAGAGGGCAGGAGAGAAGTACAAACAATGCGAAAGATCCCTGCCTACAAAGGAAAGGCAAGGTCAGGCATCGGCACCGCTTTCCGCCGCATAAGCAATCGTGCCAGGCTTATGCGGCGGAAACATGCGAGAGGTTTTTGTATGGATTGTGATAGGCCAGAAACTGAGCGATCTTATCTTGCTCGGTTCGGCAGATAACCTCATTAAACATACAAAGATCGTACCATGAGCGTACAGAGAAGTCAATGCCTGAGCAATATCGATAGAAGAGCCAGCATATAAGTAAGACAAACACAGGTTTGATATCGATGGTTATGAGACATAGTGACGAAGGAAATCCAGACTCTCCTGAATTCTGGGAATATCAACCTCACCATCCTTCAATAGAGCCGGGGACTCC
The DNA here is from genome assembly GCF_003967535.1 of Tengunoibacter tsumagoiensis. GTDB lineage: Bacteria > Chloroflexota > Ktedonobacteria > Ktedonobacterales > Ktedonobacteraceae > Tengunoibacter > Tengunoibacter tsumagoiensis. The sequence continues at coordinate 1,927,675 of NZ_BIFR01000001.1, forward strand.
AGACTAATATTGCCCATATAATGAGAAGTTTTTAATTGGGCAAAAAACTGATCAAAGTTGATCTTGCCTTCGCCTGGATGGAGATAGCGGCGCTGTCCATTGAGAAAAGCCTGCCCATCATAATCTTTAATATGAATATGTTGCATTAAATTTTTTTGCCAGATCCAGGAATGTGAGAAGACATCCTCAGTATGGTTATACATCGCTAAAAATTCCGTATCGAGAGCGATTGAGCAGCGAGCATCACAGGTCAGAGCACGATGAACATTGACCAGCGGATCAAAATGACGGCCAGGAATCGTCTCAATCGCCAGCTTCTGGTCATAACGGTCAACCAGATCCAGACATTGACTGAGAACAGAGAGATTATTCTCCAGATTATTATCCAGGTCCGGCCAATTCCAGAGATGCAGAATGAGAATCTTCGTGCCGAGCATACTGCCGAGTAAGCAATTTTCAGCGAGCAACTGGACTCCACGTTCACGTTCAGCAGGATCGGCATGGCCGAGCGCAGAGCCGATAGATTTCTCTGTATGCATAGCAGGAAAGCGGAGCTGAGAATGCTGGAGATCCTGTCCAACCCATTTAATATTGCCATACCAGCCAGGAAAGAACATCAATTCAAAGCCATCCACCTGTAATTGTGGACCATATTTCAGGACTGCTTGATAGCCAGTGAGGTCAGGGAAGCGGCTAAATGCTCCTGTGGAACAGAGTAATTGCATTGTTGTATCCATGCCTCAAATGTCTCCTCACTTTATATGTAATTCTGTCTATCTATTGTATATTGTTTGGTATTGACAATTCCAGCCCAGAGCACAGACAAGTTGAACCAGAGCAGCATGAAAAAGATAAAAATATGGTATACTGAAGCATATGTTAAGTCTAGATTTTATCTGTCAGCATCCCGACATCGTGCGAGAAGGCCTGCGTAAGCGCCGTCTTTCCATCAATCTGGACGAGATTTTACGGCTGGCGGAGCAGAGGCGAGCCTTAATCACACGCTGCGATGGCTTACATGCAACTATCAAAAGTCAAAGAGAGCAGATCAAAACGTTGCCTGTTGGCAAGCGTGCAGTTTTGAATGCGCAGACCAAGCTTTTATCGGAAGAGCTCCAGCAGCTAGAGTTGCAGGGCTCAGACCTTAAAACGCGATTGAACCTGCAACTGTTAAGTCTTCCCAACCTTCCACAGGCGAGCGTCAAAGAGAATAGCGAGCAGGAAGGCGACAATGAACTGCGCCGTTGGGGGCATCAGAGCGCCTTCCAATTTAAGCCCCTGCCCCATTGGGAGGTAGGTGCCAGATTAGGACTGATAGATAGTGAAGGGGGCGTGCGAATTGCAGGAAGTCGTTTCGTTGCCTTGCGGGGCGCAGGCGCAAAATTAGAGCGGGCCCTGATCTCATTTATGCTTGATACCCATACCACTCTTCATGGCTACACAGAGATACTACCGCCGCAGCTAGTCAAGCGTTCCGTTATGGTTGGATCCGGTCAGCTTCCAAAATTTGAAGAGCAAGCCTATGTGTGTGAAGAAGACGAGCTTTATTTAAATCCCACTGCCGAAGTACCGTTAATTGGTCTGCATAGCCACACAACATTCTCTTTTGATGAGCTACCACTGCGTTATGTTGCCTGGACGACGGCATTTCGTCGTGAGGCAGGTGCGTCATCGCGACAGAATCGTGGACTTCTGCGCCTCCATCAATTCAATAAAGTCGAGCTATTTCAATATGTCTTCCCGACGGAATCCGCCAATGCTCTGCGGCAGATGGTAGAACATGCCGAGAGAATCTTGCAGCTTTTGGAGCTGCCCTATCGGGTAGTGGCTCTTGATGCGGCCCAGTTGCCATTTTCGGCGGCTCGTGCCTTTGATATAGAGGTCTGGATGCCAGGAATGGATGAATACATTGAGATCTCGTCGATAAGCAACTGTGAGGCCTTCCAGACTCGTCGCGCCGAGATTAAATATCGGCCACAACAGGGAGCAGCCATGTATCCTCATACACTGAATGCCTCAGGTCTGGCAGTGGGTCGCACCATGGCAGCAATCCTTGAGACCTATCAGCAAGCGGATGGATCGGTGATCATTCCGAAAGTACTACGGCCATATATGGGAGTATCTGAGCTCGCTGCACCTGTAGAATAGGACCTGATTGGTAAAAAAAAAGAAAGTCGAGAAACCCCTTCCAATTCTCAGAGGAGTGTGGTATATTATTTGCGGAGGGATGGCGGAGTGGTCTATCGCGGCTGTCTTGAAAACAGCTGGGTTAACAGCCCCGGGGGTTCGAATCCCTCTCCCTCCGTATCAGGGCAGGATGATCTGCCCTGAACTTGTCTTTACCGCATTATTTTTGACCCTCTTGGGTGCCAGAGGAGACCCTGTATCACCCACTTCTAGCAGTGGTTCTCAAGTGCGAGATGTTTTGCGCTCATCTACACGGGATGCACTGGCATATGTATTGCGAAAAGTCGTAAGTGACTCTTGCGCAGGTATATGTATCCACAACGTAGAGGCCATATACTATGCAGGGAGCCGTTTTCTGGACGGACGGTGAAGTATTGTGTCGCTGATTGGGACATTAGATCAATTCAGTTTATCGAATGTGTTACAGCGAATTGAGGCACATCAAAAGACAGGTCTGCTTGTTGTCAGACAAGGGGCTCAATGGGTCGAATTTTATCTTCGTGATGGTCGGCTCCTGTGTATTGGCCCGGTTCGAACAAGTGCCACCCTTGGTGAGCGCTTAATGCATGATGGTGTGATCTCACCTACGGTGTTTCAGGAAACGCTTCTGGTTATTGGTAATGCCGATCTCAGCGAGACGCGCTTCGCTCTGACTCTGATGGAGTTAGGTTATGTGAGCCGCGATGAACTCCGCAACTGGGCGATCAGTAAAGCTGTTGATGTGTTGCAAGCTCTGTTGCCCTGGTCAAGCGGGGATATTTATTTTGATGAGGGGCTGCCAGCTCCGACGGATCGTTTATTAGCCTCCATGGAAGTCTCTGTGCTCATTGCCTCGGCTGAACAGCTCATGGCCCAGCTAAAGATGCAAGCAGAAATAGCACGCCCTATCCCTCCAACATCCCCTCTTCCTGCACCTGCTACGTATAGCACATTGACGTCTCAGATTATTCAAGAGCCACCCATAACGCCACAGCCTGTGAAGCCCGCCACCCATGTGTCACGCGTTCCTACGCTGATGGGGGCCTCGCAATTTTTGGATGAGTCGGCCTTCGTTCCTCCCATTATGGCAACTTCTCTGCCTACGACCGAGCCTATTTATGAGTCTTTGTTGAATGATGAGCCATTTATCACCCCCTTTGAGGAACAGAGTGGGGAGAGCGGTTTTCCCTCTTTTCTTGGCGGTGAGAGTGGTCTGGGTACCGGGCCTTCAGCCCCTTCATTGCAGCCAATGCCTGTGATGAATCCTGTGCCCCCCCGGCGGATCGATACTTCGTTTATGCGCCCGGATATGGTCTTGATCCCCATTGATCTCTCGGCATTCCGAGAGCAGAATCCGCAGATCCAGGTTACCCCTGATCAATGGCGGATTTTAACGCGCGTCGATGGAAAGACAACGTTACAGATGGCCTGTCAGGAGCTTTCTATGCTCCCGGAATTAGTCTGTCAGGTGGCAGGGGAATTAATGGCTGAAGGTCTGATTTATGTATCGTTGCCGGATCAGTTGCCAATGAATGAGCCGACCCCTCTCGTGCGTGATGTTTCAGGCCTGGGCTTAAGCGCGAACTATGTGGCACCTGGCTATGCTGCTGCCGCTGCGTCTCCATGGTCCGCATCTGTCCCACCGTTGCCAGCGCCAGATGCTGCCCCTCAATTTCCTTCATCGCTGCCCTTTGAGACGCAATCTCAATGGGGGAATGGCGGAAATGGTGCTACCTTTATTCCGGGTCGTGGCTGGATTACCACTCCTCAACCAATGCAACCTCTTCCAAGCGGTCCCTTAGCTCCACAAAATGGTATATATGCTCCTATGGGAGGCAATGGGAATAACGGGTATTAAGAGAGCTTGAACGAAAGCGTTGTCTATTTCTGTGAGGGGTGAGGAAGCCGGGGTATGTGGACAAAACCGCTATCAACGCTCCATCTGTATGAGGATGAAGCTGCACGAAGAGCATTTCTTCAACAGGTGATGATTGGGAAGAGCCCTGCGATTCAAAAGGTCATTGAACTGGTCTGCCAGGTAGCAATCTCTCCCTGGACGCCAGTGCTGCTATTCGGTGAGAGTGGGACAGGCAAGGAGGTGGTGGCTCATGCCATCCATGAAGCCAGTCTGACCGCGTTGCATGAGTTTGTCCCCATTAATTGCGCTGCAATTCCTGAAAGTCTACTGGAGACTGAGCTGTTCGGAGTGGAAGCCGGTGCCTTCACTGATGCTCATGTGAGCCGTGAGGGGTATCTTATGCGTGCAAATGGAGGAACCTTTTTTCTGGATGAGGTGAGCTCGATGCCCCTGCCGTTGCAACCCAAATTATTGCGCTTTCTGGAGGAGATGACTTTTCGTCCAGTGGGCGGTGTAGATGAGCATACAGTACATCTGCGGGTGATCTCGGCGACGAATGAGGATCTCGCTGTGGCGGTTAAACAGAATGCTTTTCGACAAGATCTTCTCTATCGGCTCAATGTCTTTTCTATCTATCTCCCAGCATTACGCGAAAGAACAGAGGATATTCCACTTCTCATCGATCATTTCTTGCATTTAGCGCAGACTGATGGGGCTCCTACCATTCAGATAAGTGATGAGGCTATGGAGCTGCTGATGCAGTATAGCTGGCCAGGCAATATTCGTGAGCTACGTCATGCATTGGAGCGAGGGCAGATCCTTTGTAATGGTCAGGTGCTTCGCGCGCGCGATCTTCCCGACGAGATTCGCCAATTGTCCGTAGCTGATAGCCAGCGTCTCAATGAATTTCCGCAGCAGTTGCGGCTCCCGCCAGAAGGAATCAACCTGCCTGCGTTTATTCAAGAGATTGAACGCAGGCTGATCGCACAGGCTTTAAAAGAGTGTCATGGTAATCAGGTACGTGCTGCAGCAAGGTTGGGGCTTTCGCGAGACCAACTGCGCTATCGGCTCTCAATGTATTGATCGGATTTCAGGTTAGACCAGCATGAGCGCCGTAAATGTGCTCACCCATGTGCCAGAACGGATGCGACCTCAGGCCAGGTAAGCATCAGCGCACGTACGCGAGAACCAGCGGGGAGCGCTCCGCTATTTTCTGGAATGACCAGCAAGGCATTGGCATTGCGGAGAGAGGTCAGGATATGAGAGCCCTGTGCTCCAGTGACTTGAGCGACCAGCTGACCATCCTGCCAATCTACATGTGCGCGCACAAAGTGGCGGCGTGAGGCAGTCTCCGTAAAGCTGTCCTGTAAGATGACTTCAACCTGTGGCTTATAAAGGCGCGTGTGGCCTTGCAATTTGCGAATGACAGGGCCACCGAAAAGTTCAAACGTGACTGCCGTTGAGACTGGATTTCCAGGCAATCCAAGGAGTGGAACCTGACCAATATGCCCAAAGGCAACTGGTTTGCCGGGCCGCATATTGATGCGCCAGAAGTTTATCTCTCCCTGCTCTTCCATCATCTGTTTGACGAGATCAAACTCTCCCACAGAGACGCCGCCAGAGGTAAGGATGAGATCATAGCGGGCAGCTTCCAGCAATTTTGCGCGGAGGCTCTCCTTTGTATCGAGCGCCACACCGATACGAAATGGGATTGCTCCTGCTCGGCGGACAGCGGCCTCCAGCAGATAACTATTGCTATTGCGGATCTTGCCGGGTTGTAAGGGTTGATCGATCTCAATCAGTTCGTCACCAGTGCCTAAAATCGCAACGCGAGCGCGGCGGATGACTGGAACCTTTGCCCAACCCAGGGCCGCCAGAATACCAATCTCCCAGGGACCAATCTCTGTGCCTTGAGAGAGAATCAACTGGCCGCGCTGCATATCCTCACCAGCGGGGCGAATATTATTGCCGGGAGCGGATTCCCGAAGCAAGGTAACATGCTGGTCATCAATCAGACGTGTGAGCTCTACCTGGAGGACAGTATCGGCTCCGGGTGGGATAGGGGCACCTGTCATAATGCGCATTGTCGTGCCGGGCTGAATAGTTTTTGTGGAGACAGAACCAGCGGGCACCTCGCCGATAATGCGTAGGGGAGAGGATTGCCCATCCTGTATCTGAACATCGGAGCTGCGTAGCGCAAAGCCATCCATAGCGGAATTGGCGAAAGGGGGCATCTCTTCTTGCGCAATCACATCGGTAGCAAGCAGGAGACCCTGTGCTTCAGAGAGAGAGACCTGTACTGTGGGGAGTGCAGTAATCTTAGCCAGCATCTGGCTAAGGGCATCTTCGACACTAAGCATAGTTTGTTTGCCTCAAATAGAGAAATGACGTTAATAACAGAGAAGCCTGACATCTCAAAATAAAAGTGATGTCAGGCTTCTCTGCAAAAATAATACCTCGTACGGGATTCGAACCCGTGATCTCCGCCTTGAAAGGGCGGCGTCCAAGGCCACTAGACGAACGAGGCATCGCGTTTTCGGCTTTAAGCTTCAACGGTTAGGATTGTACCTTATTCAGCTCTCTTTGTCAAGCATAATCTGGACGTGTTTTTCCGTGGTATTGAATGTGCTTATTCAGTAGCCAGATACGAACCGAGGATCGTTGTCAGCTCTAGCTTATTGCCAAAGGGATCGAGTGTGAAGAAGCGAGGCCGATTAAAGATAGGTCCGGCTTCGTTGATCTCATAGCCAGCCGCAGCCAGAGCCTGCCGATAGGTTTCGAGATCCGGGACTTCGAAGCAGATATGGCGCGACTCCTCAGGATTGGCGGGATGATTGGGATCAGGAATAAAGTGGAGCTCCATCTCTCCATCGCCAACCGCAAACCAGACCAGGCCGCGATCTGTCAGACTCTGTGGGACAGGCTTTTCGACAAACCCCAGGACGCGGCCATAGAAAGCACGCACCTGTTCCTGACCATCAGTTGGAATGGGAAGAGAGACATGTTGTAAGCGGGGAAGCGTTAAGCCACGCTGCTGGTGAAGAGAAGACATTGTTCAAGCAACCTTCCATGTTTATCATATAGTCTATATCGGAAATAGGAAAAGTATAGCTCTAGTGTACCACACCATTCGGGAGTGCTCTGGTGCTGGGAGGCTGGGCTTTCCCATTCTGTGTTGGTCCTCTGACGGTCACAGAGGCCCTCGCATCGGGAAGAGCGCGAACAAGAGGAAAATAATGCATCAGGTTATTTCTCGGGCGCGACTGCGGTCTGGCCCCTGTCATCAGCCTCAATGAATTGATCTGTGACCCCTTCTCAATTCATTGTCCCCCCAGACAGGGGCCACAGTCGCGCCCGCTGAGCGTCCCTAGCCGCCTTCCTCTCCTTTCCTGGCTTCTGGCCTCTTCTGTGAGAATTGGAAAGCCCTGGCTGGGAGGTTCGATTGTAGGCAGTCGTAAGTCATTATGCTACAATAAGCATACATTTTGAGACACTTTACACATAGAGAGGTTATCCATCAGCGATGGCGAAGACAAAACAGCATACGACCTCGGCGGCTCAGCGGCGCGAACTGGAGCGGCGGCAGAGGCAACGCTCACAAAATACTGTCAACGGACGTGCTCCACGTGGTAGTGGAAAGCGTGGCAAGAAAAAATCTGGTGTCAATCCCTGGATATTTATCGGGAGCCTGGTTGTGTTAGTGGCGGCTGTGATTGGTTTATTCGTGTTTCTTGCGAGTCGCAACCAGACGACAGCAGTTCCGGTTAAGCCAGCAGTCTTCAATGAATTACAGCATGTCTCCCCTGACCTGCTTGCACAGGTAGGGATTGGAAGCGTCCAGACTGGCAGCAATGGTCTGATGAAAGCAGCCAATGGTCATCCGCCTATTTTGCAGGGGCCCAATGGCAAGCCTGAGGTCTTTTACATGGGAGGCGAGTTCTGCCCCTATTGCGGGGCTCAGCGCTGGTCTATGATTATCGCCTTAAGTCGATTTGGCTCTTTTGACAAGCCCCTGGATGCGATCATTTCGAGCGAAGCGAGTATTCCCACCTATACATTCCATGGTGGCTCCTACCACAGTCAATATCTTGATTTTGTGCCGGTTGAGGTCAGTGGTCAACAGCATGAGACACTGGAGCAGCTAAGCAGCGATCAGCAGAAGCTGATTCAGACATACGATGCCCCCCCTTATGTCGCTGCCCAGAGTGCGAATACCTTCCCATTTATCAGTATTGGCAATCAGTATGTGGCGACAGGCTCTTTCTATGCGCCCGATGTCCTGATTGGCAACGATCATCAGACCATTGTCAACGAGATGAAGAAGTCTGATACACCCATCTCACAGGGAATGTTGGGCTCAGCCAATTATCTGACCGCTTCCATCTGTAAGATGACGGGGAACCAGCCCGGTGAGGTCTGTAATAGCGATCTGATTAAGGGCATACAACAGAAATTGCCCAACGCAACCGCATCGACAGGTTCTTCGCAACTGGCGGCCAGCTTTGAGCCAGTTGCAGCCTTCCGCCGCCAGGATTAAAGGGTCGGCAGACCGCGTCATAACGCTTGCTTCAGGAAGGGCTGTTTACAGGCCCGACGGTGGGTATGGGAGCGCGGACTGGGCAGGAGGTGAGGGGTGCTAAAAGACGGGGACCCCCTCTTCTTACCGGTTACGAGATTGCGAGATAGTAGAGTTGCAACCACGCGGTTCACGCTGGTACAATAAAAGACAATCCATTTGTTCGGCTATTGGCATTCGCGAGTACTCAAGTATAAGATGCAGAACGTCGATAGAGAGAAGGATATTGACCGCCGTCCATACGAATTTTTTGCGCCGTTGGCTGTTTGCAGCAGGAAGCTGGCTCCAGTTGGGCTGGATCGTGATCAGAGTGGGAGTACGCTTCTGGCTCTGGCGCGCTCAGTTATGGCTGCATATACACGAGAACACTAATCAGATCCAGAGCAAGCGTTCTCAAAGAGAAAGTTCACAACTATTTATGAAACAGACCTTGTTGATCATCCGCCATGGGCAGACGACCTGGAATGTAGAGCATCGTCTTCCCGGTCAGGTCCCTGGAGTGGCCCTCAACGAGACCGGAAAAAAGCAGGCCGAGCGTCTGGCCGAGGCCTTAAAGGTTCTTTCAATCAGTGCGATTATCAGCAGCCCATTAGAGCGAGCCTATGCCACAGCCGAATTTGTGGCCCAGGGGCGCGAGCTGGAGATCCTGCTTGAGCCCGATCTCATGGATACAAATATTGGGCCCTGGGCAGGAAAGACTATTAGCGAACTGAACAAGCAAGACCCGGCCTGGTCCGCTTATGTGAGGGACCCAACCGTTGCGCCCGAAGGAGTGGAGACCTTTCCACAGGTTCAGCAACGGGTCGTTGCCGCAGTTGAACGATGGTGTGCTCGAGAAGGAATTGGAGATCGTCTGGCCTTTGTGGCCCATGCAGATGTTATCAAGCTTTTAGTCGCTCACTATAGTGGTCTACCAATCAATCGAGCTAGCTCCATTATGATTGATAATGCGTCTGTAAGTATGATCGAACTCACGCAAGAGCATCCCCCGCATGTTGTTTCGATAGGTTGGAATCCGCAACCAGGCTGGCTAAAGGCTCCTGAAGCGGAGAAAAAAAAGGATGAAGAGCCGGCCCCATCCATTGAACAGAAGGAGGACGCCGAGCAATCGCAGGAAGTTGGCGAATGAAGCAAAGTAAGTTAAAAAAGTAGGTTAAAATAGAGATTCCAGATGGCGTTAGAGATCATGTCCAACCTCAGTGCAAAGAGAAGGGAAACAGACCATGTTTGATCCTCGAGACCCCTACGAACGGTATTATTGGCATTATGAATCCCGACGTCCACTCTCCATGGCCCAGATCATCTCTCTACAGAGTGTGGACCCTGAGACTGTAGCGTTGATTTGGCTCTTGCTCGAGCATGGTGCCTCTTTGACCGTCGCAGGCCCCACTGATCCTCAGCCTGGCGTTGGCAAGACGACCACCTTGAATGCGCTTTTACAATTTCTTCCTGAAGGGGCATCGATTGCCTATATGTCTGGAATGTATGAGAACTTTGCCTTTACGCGCCTGCCCGATATCGAACCAGCCAGGACCTACGCACTGTGTAATGAGGTCAGCGACCATCTGCCAATTTATATGTGGGGCCGGATTGCCCGTCGCTATCTCTCATTGCCGGGACAGGGATATCATGTCGCGACCAGCGTTCATGCGGATACCATTGCCGATGTCCTCTCCATGTACCAGTATGATCTTCGTCTGGGCGTTCATGAGATTCGTCGTCTGGGCCTGATCATCAATATTGGCCTGGTCGGGAAAAGCCATCCAGCTCGACGGCGCTGGTTTACCAGTCATTTTGTGCAGCCTTTTGAAGATGCGGCCAGGCCAGAGGCAGTCTTACCAATCGAATTATCGCATTGGAATCAATCTGAAGATAGCTTTGAACACGCTGAGCAGCCAGTCATGGAAGACCTGGCATCGTGGATTGGCCTGGAATTTACGCAGTTTCAACAGGCATTGAAGCGCCGGGTAGAGTGCCTTCAAGAGCTCTCTCAGGGATCGGGCGCAGATCTTGAAGAGATGTATGAAGCCATTGCAGAACTGCGTAGCCTGGAATAACAGCCTGCAGAGGGCTTTTTCGTCGCAGTAGGCAGCCAGATGGAAATAGATGGAGCGGTGTGCAGTGTTATATCGTATAGGACAAGAAAGGAGGACGTCTCATGGTCATACAGAAACAATATGCAAGCGAGGGGCATTGGCCTCGCATCTGTGCTAATTAATATTACAAAATAATGAGGAGTAGATCTGACATGTTATTGCGTATCGCCATGCTCAGTATCCACACGTCGCCGCTGGCAAATCCGGGGCAGACGAAGGATGCAGGAGGCATGAATGTTTATATACGAGAATTAGCTCGCGAGCTTGCCAAACAAAATATACTTATCGATATATTTACTCGTTGGACCGACGAACAGGTTCCCCAGATCGTCCAGCTTGCCCCCAATGCCCGTGTTATTCATATCAAAGCGGGCCCGCTAGCACCGATCCATAAAGATGAATTATATCAATATACCCCCACATTTGCGCGTCATATCGATGAGTTTCGACGTCGCGAGGGTAATCGCTATGACGTCATCCACAGTCATTACTGGTTGTCTGGAGTTGCGGCTATGCGCCTGGCCTGTACGTGGGGTATTCCTCATATCACGATGTTCCACACGCTGGCACGTTTGAAACAGCAGGCAAATCCTGCTGCTACTGAGCCTCCGTTGCGCCTGGAGATGGAGCAGCGGCTGATCCACCATGTTGATCGGATCATTGCGGCCACCGCTGATGAGCGAACCCAATTAATGCGTAGCTGTGGAGGTACAGATCAGCAGGTCGAAGTCATTCCCTGCGGAGTCGATTTACAGCTCTTCACCCCTCAATCGAAAAAATGGGCACGTGAGCAACTTGGGCTGCCGGAAGAGCAGCCTCTCTTATTGTTTGCAGGCAGACTGGATCCTTTCAAAGGGCCAGATGTTTTGCTGCATGCGGCCAGATTGATGCAGAAGAAAACGCATGTCGTTATTGTTGGTGGGCAGCTGGAGGGCGATAGAGATCTTGAGCAACTGCGCCACTTAGCAGAGGAGCTCCAGCTTTCATCTCGCGTCCATTTTCTGGGGGCGCGTCCGCGTGCCGAGATGCCGCTTCTCTATAGTGCTGTAGATGTGACCGTCGTTCCCTCATATCATGAAAGCTTTGGGCTGGCGGCGGTTGAATCGCTGGCCTGTGGAACGCCAGTGGTGGCTACTCGTGCGGGTGGCCTGACCACCGTCATTCAGCATAGTCAGACCGGCTTTCTCGTGCCACGTAATCCAGGCTTCTTTGCCGAACGGCTGGACCTTCTGTTGAGCGATCCAGAGCTAGCCGCTCGTATGAGTGCAGCGGCCCGCTCATCGATTCTAAAATTTGGCTGGGAGAGCGTCGCCAGTCAGATGCGTGAGCTGTATGAGGATATGGTGGAAGAGGGTCGCTGTCTGGTGGCGCTTTAGGAGATAGAGTAGAAGAGGGTCGCTGTCTGGTGGCGCTTTAGAAAAGAGAAGAGAATTGCGACTAACCATGATTAGTTGCAATTGCGAGCTTATCCTGGCCTCATGCCTACCAAGACTAGGGTCTTCTGGCCTGGAGCCGATAAAGAAGAGAGGAAACAGAACTCAGCTATCAGAATTGTGAGACTGAACTGTCATCTGTTCCGTATCCATATCAGGCCAGAAGTCACATTGTGCACCGATGCAGAGGAGATGGTCATAAAAGGGGTCACTACGCGACATGAAAACTCCGTGTTCAGTGGCGATCCATCAATGTTTGCTTAAATGTTGAGCACATCTCAACAATTGGTTGTAATGATCTGCATTGATGTAGAGTGGAATAAGAAACAATACGCTGACAATGTTGTTGAGATGCAAATTCATAGCGTTTAGGGTGGACTTTCACCTATCTCTATGGTATACTCACACCAACAGCAAGAGACATTCACGTTTAAAGACGTTCAACCTGAGGGCCACTGCTCTTAAGGAGAGAGTGCTGCCTACACAGGTTTTGACCACTCAGAAGAATACTGGGTTGAAGGTGGAGCTGCTTATGTGTACAGTCTCAATTGAAATGCAGGGGCGTCCAATCATCGAATTTTACACGATCTCTGCGACTGAGGCTGTTGCTGACAGATAAAGGGTGCACCAGGGACATTTTCCCTGGTGCTTTTTTTATTCCCCTCACACATATCCACCGGACAGACTCAAGCATTTTCTTGTACAGGCTTTATTGATTGGCAACTGGTAGTGCAGCCCCTGATAGTCATAGGAGAAAGAGAGGACCCAGACTTCTTTTTATTGATCGACGAGAGCGAGTTTAAGCGAAGCCATCCGGGCAGTGTATGCTGGATGGTATGTGGTACGAAGTGGTTGTCAGATTAAAAAGGAGAGTAGGAACATGAACTCAAGTATGATTAACAAAATTGCGAAAGCCAAACGGTACGCCGAGGAGCCTGAGCGCATTCAATTTACGCGTTTCGAAGCCAATTTTCAGGGCGAAAACGACGTCCATACCACAACATATAGTAGTGGCGAATGGCAGTGCACCTGTCGCTTTTTCCATGATTGGGGTGATTGCTGCCATACAATGGCGATGCAGCGTGTCCTGGGCGTTACTATTCCAGCGGCCCATCGCCACGGTGTCTTAACAGGTCTGGGGACCGGTCCTCTCACACACTGACCTTGCTGCTATCTTATGTGTGTGCAGAAGAAGACCGCTGGCTTGTAGTGTGGAGAAGAAGGTTGAGGGTCACGTAAAGAAAAACAAAGAGGCTCTGCTCATTTGAGAAGTGAACAAAGGCAGAGCCTCTTGTTTTTTGGCCTGTGATATGGTCTGGTTGTAGGCGCTTCAAAATAGGGCAGATCTCCTCATGGCATCGTCTTAAAGCCCTGATTGAGAGGGGCTTAAGAAGCATGAGTGATTGTTTCCATCCTGTGCAGAGCAGCTAAGCGGGCGTCTGCGTATGCTTAGAAGTTTCGGCCAAGGATGACATATCCGCCAATAATAATGGCAATCATAAGTACAGCCAGTATAGCGATAAAGATCAGATCTTTGCGCACATAGGCAAAGTGTTCAGCTGTAATGAGCGAAGCGGAATTGCGCTGTTGTTGAACGCGAGCGCCAGCCTGACGGCGGGCAGCCATACGTGCAGCGGCGCTCCCTCCTTTTGGTGTAGCAGGGACGATGGGCTCAGCCGAGTACTCTTCCGTCTCAGGAAGCGTAGCGGTAGCGGCTGGAGCTCTGGTTGGTAGAGGTGCGATCTCCTCTTCTGCCTCCGCGGTAGCGGGACGTACCAGCTCAAAACCCTTTTGAGCTTTGGCTTTTTGACGTTGCGCAGTCGCGCGTGAATTTGCAGATTTCTTTGGCATAATTTTGCTTGCTCCCTACTCGTCAGGCACACCATAGTGCAAGCTGGACGAGCGAATTGATTCTTTTGAAACGCCTGCCTTCTGGGTGAGACGCAGCGTAAGGCGTTACTGCACCTGTACTATCGAGCGTTTACGAGACGATTGCATTCATTATACATGAAACATATGCTGTAGTCGAGACTCTCCATCCGCCTGGGCTAGAAGTGTCTTTGACAAATGGGTCGAGCTGTGCTACTCTTTACGTTGGACATAAAGGGCAGAACAAATCTATCACCAGAATGTATGGAACCGTGAGGAAGGCTAGCCCCGATAGATGGCTAGTCCTTTTTTCTACGCACTTCTCTGCATCTTCTTTTGTATGAACGAATTTTGTATGAACGAAGTGGAGAAGCTTTTCCATCATCTACTATTACGATACACTCTAGTCACAACAAGCAGGACGTGAATCATGGCACGAATTGTCGTCGCAATGAGCGGCGGCGTAGATAGTTCGGTCGCCGCGGCGCTTCTAAAAGAGCAGGGGCACGAGGTGATTGGCATTATGCTACGCCTCTGGTCAGAACCAGGCGTGATTGAATATGGCGATGTTGAGCGCGTGGTACAGAATAAATGTTGCTCGCTGGAAGCCGTCGATGACGCCCGGCGTGTTGCGCGTATGCTCGATATCCCCTTTTATCTGGTCAATGTAGAGCAAGAATTTAAAGATAAGATCGTTGATACGTTTTATGAAGATTACGTGGCTGGTCGTACTCCCAATCCCTGCCTGAATTGTAATCGGCAGATTCGCTTTACCACTCTGCTTAACCGGGCACTGGCTCTGGATGCTGATTACCTTGCCACGGGTCATTATGTTCAGGTTGACGATCATCCAGTCAAAAGCGGGAAGCGCCGTCTCCGTCGAGGGGTTGATCCAGATAAAGATCAATCCTATGTCCTGCACGTCCTTAATCAGCATCAATTGGCCCATGCCTGTTTTCCGCTGGGTGGCTTTACTAAGCCACAGGTACGAGCAATGGCCGCTGAGCGTGGTATGACCGTTGCCCAAAAGGCAGAGAGCCAGGAGATCTGCTTTGTGGCTCAGAACGATTACCGTGGCTTTATTGATCGCTATGCAGAGTCCAGGCGTGAGGAACAAGAGGAGCGTGAGCTGGTCGCCGTTGGGGCCACCAGATCGTCTTCATCACTGATCACGATTCCTCGTCCAGGTCCCATCTATAATCAAGAGGGGAAGACCCTGGGACGGCATCGTGGGCTGGCGTACTATACCATCGGGCAGCGGAAAGGCCTGGGGATTACCTCATCTGAGCCTCTCCATGTCTTAAAGATCGATGCGACCAACAACGCTCTTGTCGTTGGGCCAGCGACTGCATTGGACCAGCAGGAGTTTGTGGTCGGAAAGATGCACTATCTCAGCGGCGAGACGCCTGCTGAGCCCTTTGATGCGCAGGTGCGCGTTCGCTATAAGGCTCCTGAACAGCCGGCACGAGTTACTCCTTTAGAGGGAGGTCGTGCTCACGTCACACTGCTACACCCACAACGGGCCATCACACCCGGCCAGGCCGCCGTCTTTTATGGTGGTGAGGATGGAGATGAGGTGTTGTGCGGAGGAATTATTGAATGACTGATCTGGCACACATTCGCAATTTTTGCATTATTGCTCACATTGATCACGGCAAGTCTACTCTCGCAGATCGCTTGCTTGAATTTACCGGGACGGTCTCCAAGCGTGAGCTTATGCAGCAGACGCTCGACCAGATGGAACTGGAACGCGAGAAAGGGATCACGATCAAGGCTCAGGCTGTCCGGATGCGCTACAAGGCATTAAACGGAGAAGAATATGAGCTCAATCTGATCGATACCCCGGGACATGTGGACTTTACCTACGAGGTATCTCGCAGTCTGGCGGCCTGTGAAGGGGCCCTGCTGGTGGTTGATTCGACACAGGGGATCGAAGCCCAGACCCTGGCGAACTTATATCTGGCGTTAGAGGCGAATCTGGACTTGATTCCAGTCATCAACAAGATCGATCTCCCCAGCGCTGAGCCAGAGCGTGTTCGCCAGGAGGTCGAGGATGTGATTGGTATTCCTAAAGAAGATTGTATTCTCGCCTCGGCCAAAGAAGGCATCGGGACGCAGGATATTCTGGAAGCAATCATTAAAAATATTCCACCGCCGAAAGGGGATCTCAACGCTCCTCTGAGAGCCCTGGTATTTGACTCACACTATGATGCGTATAAAGGCGTGATTGCGTATCTACGTGTGATGGATGGCTCATTAAAGGTCAATGAGCGGATCGCTTTGATTGCCTCTGAGAGCAGCGCTGAAATTCTGGAAGCGGGCTACTTTCATCCTAAGATGACCTCTGTTGGTGAACTGACGACCGGTGAGGTTGGGTATATTGCGACTGGCTTTAAAAATGTCAAGGATTGTCGTGTTGGCGATACCGTAACCGTCCCTTCAGCCCTTGGCACTATTCAGCCGCTTGCTGGTTATGAACCTGCTAAACCCATGGTCTTTGCAGGAATCTACCCTGTAGATAGCAATGACTATCCTGAGTTGCGAGAGGCACTGGATCGTCTGAAGCTCAATGATGCGGCCCTGTTTTACGAGCCCGAGACCTCTAATGCGCTCGGTTTTGGTTTTCGCTGTGGTTTCCTGGGGCTTTTACACATGGAGATTATTCAGGAGCGCCTGGAGCGGGAATACAATCTGGACATTCTGGCGACTGCGCCCAGTGTGGCGTACCATGTGACGAAAATGGGTGGAGAGGTCATTGAGGTGGATAATCCGTCCGAGATGCCATCCTTTGGCGAAATTGAGAAGATCGAAGAGCCGACCATGGATATCTCCATCTTCACACCAAGTCGCTATATTGGAACCATTATGGATCTTGTTACCACTCGGCGCGGCATTTATAAAGATCTGAAGTACATTGAAGCCGAGCGCGTTCTTCTCACCTATACCATGCCACTTGCTGAACTGATCATTGATTTTTATGATCAGTTAAAGTCGCGTACTCAGGGTTATGCCTCGCTGGATTATAGTTTTGCGGGCTATCTGGAGGCTGATCTGGTCAAACTGGATATTCTGGTCAATGCCTTTCCAGTGGATGCTCTCTCGTTGATTATGCACAAGGATAACGCCTATTATCAAGGAAGAGCGCTGGTAGAGAAATTGCAGAAGCTGATTCCACGTCAGATGTTTGAGGTCCCGATTCAGGCTGCCATTGGTTCACGTGTTGTGGCTCGCGAGACCGTGCGAGCGATGCGTAAGGACGTTCTGGCCAAATGTTATGGTGGTGATATTAGCCGTAAGCGTAAACTTCTCGAGAAACAGAAGGAAGGGAAGAAGCGCATGAAGATGGTAGGAAGTGTTGAGATCCCTCAAGAGGCCTTCATGGCCATCCTGTCTCTTGGAGATAATAACTAGCGCAAGACATAAAACGAGGGCTGGATAGTCACGGCTATCCAGCCCTGTCGGTTTTTTCTTCTTCACAACTCCCATATCACGTCAACCGATGAGAATCGCTTTACTCGAGACATCGCTGGCATCTATTCTTCAGCGATCATCCCCATAATACTTCAAGCCATCTCGTAACGCATAGTAGGCGTCTAGCTATATACACTCTCTATAACGAGTTGTGGTTGAGATACAAGACGATGACTAGACGTTTTCAGGGGGAGCCCATTGCCCGCATCCACGGGCCCTGCTAGTCAATCTGATAAACCATCCCAAGGATTCGTATTGGTTTCTTCGTCGGTCTCATAAGCGGCTCCTTTCGGAAATTGCTCTGCTAGGCCGTTGCTAGTGCCAGGGTCTGTTTGCTCCCTGGTGGTGTCCCTTTGTAGGAACACTTTGATACTAACATATCTCCTGGGACTTGTCAAGATCGGATACTCCCATTAGTGTGAAGTTTATTCATAGAATGACGTATATAAACGTTTAGGCTGTGAAAATTTTGTGAATAAAAAGGTTTCTCAGTGTTGAGAAAAGGCTCTTTAATCGGCATCGCTGGCGTCGATTGTGCCCCTGGGTTGTGGCATCATCCATTTTTTTTCAGATGGTAAAAAAATGTGTTGGAAGGCCCCGAGCAGGTGGAATGAATAAGTACTTTTTCGAGGATCAGTTCTCGATTTCACATTTGTGTGGTATAGTAAGTGCGGTAGGAAGAGGTGGCAGAGGAGGAGTAAGCAGATCTGTGTGCGTCTAACGAATGTGAGCACAAGAGGAAGAGCTATAGAGCAGAGACCTGTGCGATCAGATATCTTCGATGAAGAATGATAAGAGCTTCCTCTTTTGGGTCTATGTTTGCGTCCAGTGTACGATAAACATAGAAACTGGCAACCAACAGGAAGCTGTTCTTTTTGGATGTAACCAATTTGTATTTGCTTACGTAATGAGCAGTAGAAGGTATTATTACAGGGCGCGTTGACCAAGGTGAGACACCGTGTTCATAGATTGTTTTCTTGGTAACATCCAACTTTCTAAGATTCTAAGATTCTGAGAGGTAATGCAACCATGTCGACCGGTACTGCTGAAAAGACACTGAACCGCGCTCTAGAGTTATTGGGTGGTTCGATTGACCCAGATATTGCCGAGACGTACTCATCAATTGAGGCTCGTATTTTGGCGCAGGCTTTAGAAAATGTGGAGATTGCAGAACAACGTCTCCGTGAGATTCAGAAGCTTTTTGGTGAGATTGAAGAGGTGATGGTTTAGCCTGGCTCGGGATGTGTGGGGATGAGGGCGCTTATTTCAAACACACCGCAATCTACCAGTATATTTCTGCGATGTAACAGAACAGAGCTGGCCTTTTTTGAATGGGAAGGCCCGCTCTGTTCTGTTTTTGTGCTCTGGAGCTTGTCGGGAGTGTTAGATAGCGCAGCTTAGATCGAGCTCTGTATCCTGTGGCTCCGGTATCAACAGCTCTTCAACAGTATCGTCTGTACTCTCAGTCTCTTCGAGGGCTTTTAAAATGATGCGCTCAACATCTGCCAGACTGTGAATCTGAACCAGTTCATTGCGCACCTGTTTCGCCCCTGGAAACCGTCCGAGATACCAGCCCATATGTTTACGGAGTTCAACAAAATGATCCTCACCCTTCAAGGCCGCATGAACACGAGCATGTTCGAGTGCCATATGCAAGCGCTCTTCACGGGTGGGCTGGATGGTGGGCAGGTTCTCTTCAGTGGGTCGCTGTCCTTCACGCAGTAAATGGCGAAGCTCTTCTTTGCGCTGGAAGATCCAGGGATTCCCAAAAGTTGCTCGTCCAATCAAGACGCCGTGAACCCCAGCCTCTTGAATACGCTGCCCGGCCTGTGCCAGGGTGAGAATATCTCCATTGCCCAGGATCAGCGTCTCCGTCTTGCGGACAATTTCCGCTGCCTCGGCGATGGCTTCCCAGTTAGCTTCCCCTTTATAATGTTGGACCAGTGTACGCCCATGTAAGGTAATGACGGCGGGCTCCAACTCTAAGAGCTCCTGAACCCAGTCGGTAATGGTAATCTTGTCGTAGCCCAGGCGTGTTTTCACCGAGACTGGAAGCAAGCGGCGTTCAATCTGAGCAGAATCGCCCCAGATGCGGACGCGTTCCTCGTTCATCTGGCGAATACGTTGAATGCGCTGAGGGTCCATCTCGAGTTCTTCAAGTGTCTGACCGTTGGCCCAATCCCGCACCCCCTGCTGAGTGGCACGAATAATCTCCTTAGCCGTATCGGGAACCCGAATCAGTGCCGCACCACCGCCACGATTGGCGATTTTGCTTGCGGGGCAGCCCATATTGATATCGACGCCATCGAAGCCAAGTTCGCAGACGACATGTGCAGCCTTATAAAAGTATTCGGGCTTACAACCAAAGATCTGAGCTACTGCTGGTCGTTCCACTGGTGTATAGAGGAAATCGCGGAAGATACGATCGCTACCACGCCAGAGACCCTCAACATTTGTAAATTCGGTAAGCACCACGTCGGGGCGGCCATGAAGACCATGCATGGTACGGCAAGGGGCATCGGTCACGCCATCCATCGGGGCCAGGCCAATAATTGGTTGTGTCAGGGTTTTCCAGAATGATGCAAGTTTCATTGAAAATCTCTACTCTTTCAGCGCTTGTTGAGCTAGCCTGTTCTTTGCGAACAGAGAGCACAGGTGCCAGGAATGTCTATGGTCTACGCAACCCTTATGATACACGTTTTTGCCTTGTCAGGTCAATGTCTCGTTTGAGAGCAAGCCTTGTTGTTTTCTGTAGCCCCACAGATGTTTTTTGGTAAATGTGTATTAAAAAAGTATCAATGTTTTTGGAAGTAAAAGCATAAGAGAATAATTTTTATGTATCTCAATTTGCCATTAGAAGAATTAGTAATTATAATATGGGCGCGGCGACGCAATTATAGAAAAGGAGTTACTATGCTTAAGAGATATTTTGTTAAGCAAAGATGTATGAAATTCGCTTTACTTGCGGGGATGACCACCCTATTCCTTAGTGGTTGTGATACAGGAAATTCGGCCAACACAACTGCAACACCTACGACTGCTCCGGTGACAGCAGCGAATGCGGTGATTAAACATGCCCCATCGGGGACTGTCACGGCAACATGGGATCATACCACCCATCTGCTCAACGTTCATGCTGCACTGACCGGACTGGCCCCAAGTAGTAGCCATCCTGTCGCTATTCTAGAGGGGACCTGTCGAAAACCAGGGAAGACCGTCTATCAACTGACAACGATTAAGGCCCAACCGATTGGTTTTGCCGATGCGGTGACTAAGATTAAAGATGTCGCTGATGGTATTCCAGCCACTGGTTGGTCGGTTACTGTGTTCAATGGTCCTGATCTCAGCAGTGCAACTCAATCTGAGCCGATCAGTTGTGCAGATCTGGTGAACGCTAAGTCAGACAAGAGTGTTAATCAGGCAGCTCAGGCGACCCTATCCGATGCCTTTGTGCCTGATCAATCGGTGAGCGGCACTGTTCAGCTTAATCTGAATAACAAGCAATTGACCGTCGTCCTCAATGTAAAGGGTCTGGCACCGAACTCCAAGCATATGGCGCATATTCATACGGGGAGTTGTGCGAGCCAGGGGGCGGTTGTCTATCCTCTGAAGCCGTTGCAGGCTAATGCGGCGGGCGAGGTCAATTCAACGACGGTTATCTCCAATGTGAGCGAGATTCCTCCTAGTGGATGGTATGTGAACATTCATCGTGGAGACGATAATCTGAGCGCACAAAGTGATTTTGATCCTATTGGCTGTGGCGATATCACTCCTAATCGCTAACATAAGCAAGTTATAGGGTCAGTGTTCTGGTACGAGAGCTTGAAGTCGTGTTTTGCGATGGAGAAGCTCTCGTTTTTTTATGTATGTCTGGTATGAAGATATCCGTCCTCATCAATCATCAGACAACGTTGTGTATTCAGGTGGATAACTCAATTAGCGGGCAGTCAAGCGTTTGATCAAACTGTTCCGTAGCCATAGAAGATGTCACTTAGGGAAATCAACATAGCCACTGCGCCATAAGTCAACCAGAGATTTCACTGTTTGAATATACTGGCCCTCATTATTATTATCTCCTGCCGGTGCATACACAGGGATAATCTGATCTACTGTTGTCAGTCCCAACTGATGAATATACAGATCATAGAGAAGTTTGTACCAATCAGCGATTCCTGCATCCCAGGAGGAATAAGCGCGATACCCTGATACATTAGCATACCCTTTTGTCGCGCGAATATTTCCCAGCGAGTGCGTCGTACGGGCTACTCCTTGCGTCCCCATATGGCTCTCCTCCATAAAAAAGGCGAGTGCATAGGCAGGATCAATCCCATATTTAAGGCCCTCATCATACAGAACCTGCCCTTTTCCAGCTGCGGGCGAGTGATGATAGGCCAGGACCTGATTCATAAAGTCAACGGAGAGTGTTGGTTTGCCAGTAATGAGATAGGCAGGATCTTGCGTCGTGATGGAATGAGCCGGGGGCTGAGACGATGTTCCAGACAGAGATTTTTTCTCCAGAAGAATGACAATAGAGGCTAAAAGTACGAAGCCAAAGAGCATTACCAGCCATGATGGGAAAGAGGAGCTTCTACGTCTGCGCCGATAGACCCGTTTGCGCCTTGTTGTGAGCGGACTACGATAGGTACGACGCCGATAGACTTTTGGCATGATCGATCTTCCTATTATTTAAACAATACGGGTATGTCTCATAGTTTAAAGCAAACATATTTTTTTGTGAAGCCATAATCTTATTTTTAGATGGGTATGTCCATCGATTCTATCACGAAGTGATGTTTCAGCCTTTTGAGAGGGTTTGAAACGATGCTTTCAGCTACTCTTTGTGCGCTATAATAATAGTGCTGACCTAACGAGTGTAGCAATAATGAAGCAGAATAGCAAGAGCGTAATAAGGAAGGGTGAGGTATGTCTCAGGCAGAGAATGAGCGTCTGGCTAAGATGCCAGCCGCAACGGACCTCTATCAGATCGATTCATTGCTCAGCGAAGAAGAGCTTCTTGTGCGTGATACAGTGCGACGTTTTGTTGCTGAGCGGGTCAAGCCCCAGATTGCAGAGCATTTTGAGGCTGGAACCTTTCCGCAAGAATTAGTTCCCGAAATGGCAGAATTGGGGCTCCTGGGTATGCATCTCGAGGGGTATGGCTGTGCTGGCATGAGTGCCGTCTGTTATGGGTTGGCATGTCAGGAGTTGGAGGCAGGTGATAGCGGCCTACGTTCATTTGTCTCTGTCCAGGGCTCGTTAGCCATGTATCCCATCTCTGCCTTTGGTTCTGAAGAGCAGAAGCAGCGCTGGCTTCCAGGGATGGCGCGCGGTGAAATTATCGGATGTTTTGGGTTGACAGAACCGGATTATGGAAGTGATGCAGCCCATCTGACTACCAGTGCGCGACGCGATGGTGATGTTTATATACTGAATGGGACCAAGCTGTGGATTACGAATGGCAGCATTGCTCATGTTGCCATTGTCTGGGCGCGAGCTGAAGATGGCGTACGTGGCTTTCTCGTTGAGCGAGATACGCCTGGTTTTACCACCAGCACGATCTCACATAAACTCTCGTTGCGGGCCTCTGTCACATCGGAGCTACATTTTGCGGATTGTCGCGTTCCTGTAGCCAATCTGCTGCCCAATGTACGAGGGATGCGTGGCCCACTCTCTTGTTTAAATGAGGCGCGTTATGGAATTGCCTGGGGCGTCAATGGAGCTGCTCGTACCTGTTATGAGACGGCGTTAACGTATGCGCGAGAGCGCCTTCAATTTCAGCGCCCTATTGCCAGCTTTCAATTAGTGCAACAAAAGCTGGTTGTCATGGTCACTGAACTCGTCAAGGCAGAGCTACTGGCACTCCAATTGGGGCGTCTGAAAGATTCAGGGAGGCTCCATCCAGTGCAGATCTCGTTGGCAAAGCGCAATAACGTTCGTGAAGCTCTACAGACAGCCAGAGAGGCGCGAAATATTCTGGGTGCCAATGGGATTACCCTGGAGTATCCGATCAGTCGGCATATGAATAATCTTGAATCGGTCTTCACCTATGAGGGGACCGACGATATTCATACCTTAATTATCGGCCAGGCAATTACAGGAGAGAATGCCTTCGCTTAGCTCGTGATCCGCACCTTTGAAAGGGAGACGGGCCGTTCATAAGATGACACTCTATCGTCAGAGTAGTATGAATGTCTATGAACGGCTCGCATCTATTCCTGTTGATCCTGTTTCTTAACGACAACTGGGAGCGCCAGGACCAGGGCCGATATCATTGCCATAATCATCGATTTTCCAGTTGTTATTATCGTTGAGATCCTGCTGTAATGTTAATTTTAATGGATATGTTTTTGAGAGCTTGCTGCGCGTAATGGTATAAGTAAAGCTCTGGCTGGAGCCCTGATTGACAGCGCTTCCATTCACCTCAGCATAATTACTGACTGGCCCGTAACAATTTTCAATCGCCAGGGCCTGCTGTTTAAATTGTTCTTGTGAGAGGTGGATACGAATGCCAGGGCCAAGGTCACTATAAGCTTGATCGTAATTTTTATTTGTTAAGGCAGCGAGAAAATCTGTTGCTGTCGTACTGGGACCAGAGCCAGCGATCAACCCATTGGCTAGAAAATAGCCAGCGGTACAGGCGAATAAAGCAGCAACAATAAAAATGCTCCCGAGAATAACAAAACGGCGACGAACATTTTTTTGTGGTGCCGCCTGACGCTTTGGCCGTGGGACACGTGCAATCTCTGGCGCCGTATCCAGGCGAGTCATGCCTGGAGGCCGTTTGGGGATGGCTCTTTGCTTGCTTGTTCCATTGAGGGCCGCCAGGTGTTCTGAGGGCCTCTCTCGCTCCCAGGGGCCACCATTTTGATCAGGTCGTCCTTGCATTGTATCTCCTCCACTTAATTACAACATATCTATAGAGGCAGAATAGAGCAACAATATGTCGTAGCATCTCAGGGCTGCTGCTCTCTGCACGCTTCCATTTTTTGATCAGCATATGTTCAGCAAACAATGTCATCAGGCATCGAGCAGGATCACGCCTGTAAGATGAGCATGAGCACGTTCGAGCTGTTCCCGAGCGAGCCGGGACTGTTTGCGCGTTGTCTGACCAGAGGCTAATAGCAGGAATGTTTGATCAACGCAAGCACTAATAGTTGCTGCATCGATCTGAGTAAGCACTGGTGCGCTATTAAAAATAATTAGTCCAGGTTGTGTCGTTGTTGTCGCCAGAAAGTGACGAAGGCCCGGCAGCAGTTGAGAAAACGTGGCAGTGAGAAGGCGACTCGTCTCATAAAGTGGCTGCGTTCCTGAGCCTGCGCCCAGCAGAAAAAGGTGAGGTATAGAAGTCTTCGTAATAGCCTGACTTATCTGTATCTGCGTCTGGTTTGCAGTGAGATCATCTATCTGTAAGAGGTCGCTTAAGCCGGCAGTAGTAGCCAGACCAAAGCTCTGCGGCAAACAGGCCGTTGTGAAATCAGCATCAACTAGCAAGGTAGGCGTGCCAGTCTGCGCTGCGGCAATGGCAATATTGGCTACGGCAGTTGCACGTTGAGTATAATCGGTTGGAGTGGTGAGCAAGAGACTGAGTTGTTGATGCTGCTCTTGATCCCAATTGAAACGAATATTGGCGAAGGCTGTCGCAAAGGCTGTGCTATAGGCTGTGGTGGCAGCATAATCAGTTAATAAAGCGACAGGCTCTGGTGTCTGTTTCCTCACGGAAAAGCTCCTTATTGCTTGTCCGCAACAAATGAGCAGAAAGGTGAGAAAAGAGGAGGTGTTTTCCTTTTTTAACTCAGTAAAACCTTTGCTGCTAACATCTCGTCGCAGGACTCTTTCTACTATAATGGCTTATTTTTTGGCTGTCAACAATAGCTTATCTTTTGGCTGTCAGCAATGGCTTATTTTTTGGCTGTCAACAATAGCTTATCTTTTGGCTGTCAACAATAGCTTATCTTTTGGCTGTCAACAATAGCTTATCTTTTGGCTGTCAGCAATGGCTTGTCTTTTGGCTGTCAACCGGTCTGATTTTCTGGTGGGGTTGATGCCAGGGGTGCGAATGGAACGACCAGAAGAGGAAGGTTCTCAAAGAGACCAGCCTTCCCAACTGGAAGGGCTGATCTCTGTGGGGTCTCTCCCTGAAGTCCATACGGTTTAGCTGCGAGATAGTGATGTCTTACCTGTCGTCTTTGGGGCTGGTGGGATGCGACCATAGATGGGTAGCTCTAGCAGTTGAGCCACTTCTTCAGCCTGATAGATACGATCGTCCAGATATTCAACCAGGAAGGCCAGTGCAATCCCAACGATCAGGCCAACGACAAGCAAGAGTAATGGAAGGAGCGTCTTTGTCTGAGCTCCCAGAGTTGCTGTGGGCTCGCTGGCATCAGTAACGACCTGAGCTGCTGCGAGAGGAGAGGTGGACTGATCACTGTTAGAGCGCACCTCATAGTCGAGATAATGAGAGATCTGATCGTGGCTGACCTCTCCAACTGCATGAGCAATTGCCCATGCACCGACCTGTGCATTCCAATTGACCTGAATCGTCACCAGCCCATGTGTTCGAGAGGCTGAGAGCGCTCCTGCAATTGCCCTGGCGTTCTGCCAATCTCCCAGGTCTGCCTGTGAGCCATAGAGGGCGGTAATTTGCGTATGATCATCCCTTAATTGTTGGACAATCAACTTTCCAAAATCCTCAGAGTTGAGAATAGGGCCTGTCGCAAACTCCTCAGCCAGTGCCTCATTGACGGTTATATAGTCTGCATAAGTGGCAGTAGTAGTGGCTGGAGCAGCCTGAAGGCCAACGCGTAAGACAATGCTGGAGCGATACGTTTTGAATTCGCCGAGGAGCTTATGTGAGGAATAATAAAGGTAGCCAGCATAGATGCTTACCACTGCAACGACCAGGAGAATAACCCAGAGTCGCCGCCTGAGAATCTGCCCATAGGCGCGTAGTTCCACGTGTAAAACCCTTTCTTGCAGGGATAGCTTGTTGTCATGAAGAAAAAATAATCGCTATCGTGCTATAACAACATAATCATCAACAAAATAATCATCTCGTACTAATGGCGTGGGATGGCGGTCCGTTTCTGGGTCTCAGCCATCTCCTCATGAGATCCATTCATCCTGGCCTCAATAAATTGGAGCATGCGGCGCTGGAAGCGAGGAGTATCGAACTCCAGAGCATGATTGCGAATAGCCTGTGGATCAAAGGCTCGTTCGTCAAAGCGTGCCAGGACCTCGGCCAGGCTCTCTGCTGTCTGTTGATGAAAAAAGGTTCCGGTGCTTCCCTCCACAACCGAGGCCAGGGCTCCCCCCTGCCCATAGGCAATCACAGGGCGGCCACATGCTTGAGCCTCCAGCGGCGTAATCCCAAAATCTTCCTCCCCTGGAAAGAGAAAGGCCCGGCAATGGGTCAGGTATTGTACCACCTCAGCATCGGATAATTTTCCCAGAAAGCGAATAGTTGGCCCGGCTAATTTTTGTAGACGTTCGAGATCGCGTCCACCGCCAATGATCACGAGAGGCAACTGAAGTTGATTGCAGGCCTGGATTGCCAGATCGACACGTTTATAGGGGACAAGTCGGCTCAGAATCAAGAAATAATCGCCTGGCACAACCGTTGGATCAAATGGGAAACGATTGGCCTCGACGGGTGGTGGAATATAGACTGCCTCGCGCCGATAATATTTTTGAATGCGCTCAGCGACAATTGGTGAATTGGCAATAAAATGATCGACCCGCATCGCGCTTGTCTGATCCCAGACGCGTAGACCAGAGATCAAAAATGGGAGGATCGAGCGTGAGAGCTTGCCCAGTTGTTCGCGTTCTACATACTCCTCATAGTTCCAGCACCAGCGCATGGGGGTATGGCAATAGCAGATATGCATCGTGCCAGGGCGGGTGATAACACCTTTGCCAAAGGCACTGGAACTACTCAGGACCAGATCATAGCCCCGCAGATCAAGGTTTTCCATGGCAAACGGATAGAAAGGCAGATAGGGCTGATGGTGTTTTGTAACCATAGGGAGCTTCTGCATAAAGGATGTTCTGATATCAATCTTCCGAAACGCTGGGTCAACCCGTTGTGGATCATAGATTGATGTATACAGCGGTGCATCTGGAAACAGCTCATGGAGGGCCAGCACCACCCGCTCGGCCCCTCCCATCTGGTTTAAGTAATCATGAACTAAGGCTACTTTCATCGCTCGATCTCCTATCTATCTCCTCATATCCTCGCCTCTGCCCTCCACGAAGTAAGCTCTACCTAATAGGCTCCACGGCTAAAGAGAACAGCTGGAATGGTGCGTAGAAGAATCTGGAAGTAGAGCCGTAACGACCAGTTCTCGATATAGTAGAGATCCATCAGGACTCCTTCATCAAAACTGATATCGCTACGACCACGAACCTGCCAGAGGCCGGTCAGGCCGGGTTTAATGGCCAGGCGACCTTTCTGCCATTCTTCATATTGTGCAACCTCACGAGGAACAGGGGGGCGGGGTCCAACCAGACTCATCTCACCCTTGATGATATTGATGATCTGTGGGATCTCATCCAGGCTGGTGCGACGAATAAATGCCCCGAATGGCGTGCGGCGAGGATCGGATTTCATCTTGAACAGTGGTCCCTGAGCCTCATTCTGTGTTTGCAATTGCATTTTGCGCTGCTCAGCATCTTGATACATTGAGCGGAACTTATAGATCCCAAAATGCTGGCCATTGAGTCCAACGCGCGTCTGTTTGAACACAATCGGGCCAGGCGATGTAACCTTAATGATCAGCGCAATCAGTAACCAGAGTGGAGAGCCAAGCACCAGGGCAGCCGTGGCCACAGTGATATCTACCACGCGGGTCACGATCCTTTGAGCAGTATTGAGGGAGACCTGACGGATACCGATCAGAGGAATGCCCTCGATCGTCTCCATATCAATGCGTGAGAGGCTAAGCTCATACAGATCAGGAATCAACTTAAAGGTCGTGCCAAGGCGTTCGCACATCTTTACACTTCGCACCGCATGCTGATTCATATTGGATGGTAAGGCAATAATCACCTCATCAACCTGCATTGAACGGATGGCAAGGCCAAGATCATCGATCGTTCCCAACATTTTAAAGCGGCCAAAATCGCTAGGTGGCTCATTCATATCATGCAGGAAACCAACGATAGAAAAGCCCAGGTTGGGATTGGCTGCAATATGCTGCATAATCATCTTGCCCAGGCGGCCAGAACCGACAACCAGCACACGGGTCTCGCCCAATCCAAGGCGATAGAGCATGCCCATGACCCCTGAAATGATCAAGCGACCCAGGCAAAGAATAACAATCACCGAGACCCACACAAAAGGCACCAGCAGACGAGAATTAGGAAACGTTGTGCTCTGATCTAACTGATTTGAATTCTGGAATGCAAAGTAGTAGGCGATGAGAAGAGCGATTCCAATCGTCGTTGAGTTCAAAATGATCCAGGCCTGATGAAACCAGCTCCCCGTCAGGCGGATATAGTAGAGCTTTCGTGTTGCGAAAATAACAATCAGTCCAATCACCATACTGACCGCCATAGGGTAGAGTTGCTGAGGGTCTGGCGGTGGGAGTGGCTTAGGGGTATTTCCCAACAAATGATGTTGAAGCGCCCTTACAACCGGGCTATTCAACAAAAGATAAAAGCGTACCCAATACGCCAAAGAGACGGCGGCACTAATCAAGATAGCATCCAGGATGAGCATAAAGATGCATTCAAAGATACGCCACTGTCGTCGATTTGAGCGTCGGCGGGAGATCGCTTTCGTAATAGGTCCGGTTGCCCCGCTGATCATCTCGTATGCTCCTGTCCCGGGATTTACATGCGGTGAAGGAGATCCTTCAGTCTGATTTACAATTCGAGCCATTTTTATACTATCTCTTCATTATTGAACAGACGATATACGATAGTGAGCCCCTCCCCTGGATGTATGGAGATGAGCGGCATGTTCATAAGCGGTGATAGTCTGAGCAGCCATCCTTTGAGCCGAGAATTTTTGTGCTACCTCCATAGCCTGCTCCTGACATCGCTGGCGGAGCACTGTATCTGTGAGAGCCTGATACAGCGCTTCAGTAAGAGCGGCTGGCTGGTCTGGATCGACGCAGAGGGCCAGCCCTGCTCCCGCCTCTGGTAAACTAGAGCTATTCGATGTCACAACAGGAGTGCCACAGGCCAGGGCTTCTGCTACAGGAATACCAAAGCCTTCATACAGAGAAGGGAACACAAAAGCCCCGGCAGCCTGATACCAGAGGGCCTGCTCATCATCTTGCACAAAGCCGGGAAAAAGTACTTCAGATGTCAGGCCCAGCGCCTGAACCCTGGCAAAGATTTCATCATAGAGCCAGCCTTTGCCACCAGCCAGCACCAATTTTGTTTTAAGCGTATAGTTTCGTCGCAATTGAGCGTAGGCATCAAGCAGAGCAGGAATATTTTTGCGCGGTTCTAAGGTTCCAAGATATAAAATAAATCCATCAGTCAGATTATGGCGAGCGCGGAACTCCTGAAGCTCTTGCTCAGAAGTGGATGGAGAGAAACGGGTATCAATGCAAGGATAAATAGTCTGCATCTGCTCCAGAGGAATACCCACCAGATCGTGTGCATCCTGTCGGGTGCTCTCTGAGACCGTGATCAGCAGCGTAGCTTGCCGAAGACTACGAACAGTAAACGTTTTATGATAGAAACGTTTTGCTCGTGTGAGCACATGAGGAAAACGTAAGAATGCAAGATCATGTAAGGTAATAACCGATGCACAGTCGGCAGGTAAAAATTCTGGTCGCACATTGACAGGCGAATGGAGTACATCGATCTGCCTCTGTTTGAGCAGTGAAGGGAGCGTAAACTGCTCCCAGGCCACCCGCAGAGCCGGTTTTTCTTGCGGCCACGCAGCAGAGACATACACAATCTGAGGATGAGTGGGCAGGCGTTCGATAACCTCTTGCCCATTCACAAAGACTGTATAGTGATGTTTATCTGGATGAGCACTCAATTGTTCTGGCAGTGCCGTCAGCAGATAGCGGATATAGCGGCTGACACCGCCATTGCGATAATTCTGTTCGTAGGATAACAACTGAGCATTGATGCCTATGTGCATACTAGTCGTCTTCTCCTCGTGAGACTTCCAGTACGAATACCTTCACTGGTACTGACGATTCTATAACGTTACTGGTCTTCCCAGGTCGCTATTGCTATATAACGTCTTTGATTTTTGTCTGGTAACAGACTTCACTTCTTTATTGATGAGAAAGTGTCTGTCCACATGTATAACGTACTGAAGATAGATGTCGTTTCCTCTTTACCATTAGTGCCCAGGTATGTGCACACCATCCAGTATACTCTCTATCGCCTGGTATGGCATAGTAGATGACCTGTAGATGGCCCTATTGGCTTGATTGACTGCTATCAATATCGCCTGAACAATGAATGAAGATAAGATTGAGTTATGAGACTGTTTTTGGATGCCCGAGTTGCCAGATGAGAATGGCAAGCTGTTTGGCAAGTGCGCTGATCTGTTTACTCCCTGGAAGATCATCATCAACAACGTTCTCTTCTATTAACGCTACAATAACGGGCATTTTGAGCCTGCTGAGAGGAAATGGTCCAGCCGTCCATGGGAGAAGCGCGGGACGTTGTCCATAGGCCTGAGTCGTCGCCTGGATCGCTGATTGGACAAAAGAGGCCTGTAGAGGCGTCTGTACTGGCGCATAAGAGAAGTGCCGACTGATCTGGAGATCTGTAAAACCGTGTTCCTGCCAGTGTTGCTGTGTCTGCTGAAGAACGGTCAGTGGATCTTGATCTGGTAGCAGACAAAAATGGAGCCGGGCCCTGGCCAGAGCCGGAATCTGTTCGCTGCCATTGGAGGGAGTATCAGTGAGCAGGCTGGTAATGGTGCAAGCAGGAGTAAGAAAGTGCGTATAATGCAGGCGGGAAGCTTGCAGACCAAGCAACCAATGGCGAATCTGCCATGAGGCCGGAAGCGTCTCCATAGCAGGTGGAAGCTGAGCCAGCTCCGCAATCAACTCATCAGCGGGCATGGAGATAGCATCATAGAAATTTTCGAGCAGGATATCCTCACGTGCATCTTTCAGACTACTCAGAGCCCAGAGGAGACGCCAGGCTGCATTGGGTAGGACATTCCCATACGATAATGGCAGGTCATGCTGCGCTGTTTGTAGCTGTACCTCCAGCGAAAGAGAGCCCTTACAGCCAAGGGCCAGGAGGGGAGTTGGACCGGGCTGTGGCAGACCAACATCTTGCGTGAACCACAGGCAGGATTGAGCATTAGGACAGAGCCCCCCGAATGTCTCCAGGGCTTGAGCAAACTGCTCTACTGGATCAAGCATGGCCTGAGCAGCGACCATATCTGAAGATGCCTCATACAGTAGCCACGTCAATGGAAAGGGGAGTGCCTCTCCCACCTCTTGATAGGATAAAATGGTGAGAAGAGAAGCAAAGAGAGGAAGCAAAGATTCCGGCTGCTCGTTTTGATAGGTCAGACCGAGTAGAAGCGTATTGGAAAGAAAAGGATCATCAGTAGTTGAGAGAAGCGTGCAATATCTGGAAAAACGTACCCCCTGGGGATGGGCCTTCAGTCCACATTGGTACGCTAAAGCCAGGAGCCCCTCTTGTAAGTTCTGCCGTGGGAAAGTATTATAGTGAGTAAGGAACTGCTGGAAAATGGTTGGTGGAGATTGACACTGCCTCTCCACTGCCGACAAAAGCATCTGATAGGCTGATGGAATCATAGGGCTACCTCCGTCTGGCTTAAACCAACTGTGCTAGTACCGTAGGCAATCCCTTGCGTGCCTAGATGTGAAAGAGTATACTCAAGTGCAGTGAATGGCATAAGTACGTAGGCGAGCGAGAAGATCGCAACAACGGAAATGTGCATTGCGTTGCGTTTTTTTCTGCATCGGTGTATTATAGCCGAAAGTTTTAGTGCCTGCCTAGAGGCAGTATGCACAAATCAACAGCTACTGAATACGGGAGAGAAGCGCGTTGTCCAAACAACTTCGGCTTGATGTCGCACAGCTAACAGATGTTGGCCGCAAACGTCCCCATAATGAAGACAATATGGCCTATGTCATCCCAAAGGATGGCCAGGTTATGGCCCGAAAGGGGGCGCTCTTTATTGTGGCTGATGGCATGGGGGGGCATGCAGCCGGGGAAGTAGCGAGCGAGATCGCAGTAGACACCGTCACCAACGTCTACTATCAGGATGATAGTCAAGAGGTCCCTCCCTCTCTCATTAATGCGATCAGACGTGCAAATGCACTCATTCACCAACGTGCGGCTGAAAATGTGCTACGTAGTGGAATGGGAACGACCTGTGTGGCCGCAGTCCTTCGTGGCAATATGGCCTATATTGCCAATGTAGGAGATAGCCGCGCCTACATGATTCGTAATGGGCAGGTGCATCAGATTACGCAAGATCATTCGTGGGTGGAAGAGCAGGTCCGCGCTGGCTTGTTGACCAAAGAGCAGGCGCGCTCTCATGCGCAACGCAACGTCATCACCCGTTCATTGGGGACCCAATCCGAGGTAGACGTCGATATTTTTACAGAGATGCTTGAGGAAGGTGACTCCCTGATCCTCTGTACTGATGGACTCTCTGGTTTAGTGAATGAAGATGATCTACAAGCGATTGTAAATCAATATCTTCCCCAGGAGAGCGTCTATTATCTTGTTGAGCGGGCCAATGAAAATGGCGGATCTGATAATATCACTGCCATTGTCGTTCGTGTTCAGGAGATCGGCTGGAACGAGTTTACGAATGCTCGCTATCCTGTAACGGCGGGTGGACGAGGCGGCGTGGATGAAGCTACCGCTCCCCTGGGAAAAGTCCCCACCTCGACGCTTGGCCTACCACGAGGGGCTGATACCCGTGTGCCAGGCGCGCTCTTTCAGATACCCGGAACAGGGCCATTACCTTCCTATCCCAATACTACTGCTCCCCTGTCAAAATCTGCCCTGCCAATGCGTCGAAAGCGCTCACGGCTTCTCTATCCAACACTGGCCCTCTTTATCGTATTGATTGTTGCCCTGGTGGGGAGTGGGATCTCTTATTTTCTAGGATTACCGGCGCAGGCAGATCAACTTTTGAGTGATGCTGGTAAGCAGATAGAGCAGGCCAAACAAGAATCAACGCAGAACCCCACAGAGGCACTACAAAAACTGGTGAATGCTCAAAAAGAGTTGCGGTCGGTGCAGATCAATGCATTGAGCGGCGGTCAATCCGATCTGCTTGCACAGAGACAGAATGATCTCACAAGTGCATTCAAAAAGACCATAAGCGATTACAATACACAGGGTTTGATCTCTGCATTGCCCTGTGGAAATTCACCACAAACGACCCAGATCGAGAATGCGAATACCGCAGCCACCACTGTAAGCGGGCTGGCGCAATTGCAGCAGGGAGATAAAGCCATCTCATATATGGTTGGTTCAGATCATATCCTGTACAGAGTTGATGATCAGCAGAAACTGATGAATGCTGCCATAACCAACATTGTCCTGACGGCCAGCGATAACCAGCACCTCTTTAGTTTATCTCAGACCGGCACTGCGCCTTCTAACTATACGTTGAAGATGTATAGCGCAGGCGATGGCGGCAAATTAAACGATCAAGGAACATGGTCGGTTCCCAATGATCTGGTACAGAATGGGTGGTCACCTGCCTTTTTGACGGTTTCACAGAACGATGTCTATCTTATCCTCACATCGAAAACGACTGCTAATCAGGCCTGGATACTCACCTACGCGGCAGATAAGCCAGGCGATGCCCTTCAGCGTATGAATATCTCAACCTCTGTAGACCTGTTGAGTGTAGCAGCTGAGCCGGACAGACAACTCTTTTTGTTGTATAGCAATGGGAGCGTGCAGAGCTTGCAGTTGAACCCGGGTGCGGCACCAGTCAATGTGCCTGTGAGCAGCCCGATCAATGTGCCGATTGGAGTAGATGGGAAGAACTTGAGCTGGAATACTTCAATCGCGACACCTATTCCACAGTCAACGCAATTTTTAACGATACCAGGAGCAACGGTCCCTGGTTCGGCGTTTCTCGTTGGAGGATCTATCGGGGGCGAGTCTCATCTTTACGTTGTCGATA
Source organism: Tengunoibacter tsumagoiensis (assembly GCF_003967535.1). GTDB lineage: Bacteria > Chloroflexota > Ktedonobacteria > Ktedonobacterales > Ktedonobacteraceae > Tengunoibacter > Tengunoibacter tsumagoiensis. The sequence continues at coordinate 1,962,260 of NZ_BIFR01000001.1, forward strand.
ATACCAATCATCGCGTCATAGACCTTACCTTTCCAAAGGGCTCGAATGTGTCGATTGCAGCTCCAACATCACAGACTGCCACCGTTACTCCTCAGGCGACGGCATCCAGTACCAAAACTCCGGAGACTATTCCAGGGGCCAGGTTGGTTCGACAGTATGCTTCACCCCAGACGATTACGCAGGTTAATAGCATGCTTATAGATGCAAGTGGAACACATCTTATCCTGCTATCACAGGCAGGTGGAAAGAAGCCAATGCAGAGCTCGTTGGAGACAAATCCAACCCAGAGCTGTAGTTCATAAGGATTGACGGCACGTGCCACAATAAGAGAAAGATATTCCGGCTTCTGTTGTTCTCAGCAAGAGATGTACGGGATTGCACCTCTGGCTGAGATGCAATCCCGTTTCCCTATCCTGTCGTTTTACTGGTCGCTGAGAAGGAGAGAAGAAATTGTTCTCGTGTGCATAGATTCTATCTGCCAGAGAAGGCGCAGACCAGAGAGGGCGTATTCTGGGTACCTGGGTGCACCAGTATCTGGAATAGACTGGTATCTGGGCACACTGTTAAAGGAGTGATAATCACGTGGGTTTTGAGGTGCAGTATCGTACACATACGTGTGGTGAATTAAATACAGATGCGGTTGGCAAGCAGGTTGTGCTGGCTGGTTGGATTAATCGTAGACGCGACCATGGTGGTCTGATTTTTTTGGATCTGCGCGATCGTTATGGTCTAACACAGGTAGTCTGTGATCCTGAGCGTTCGCCTGAGGCGCATAAAGTGGCAACAGAGCTCCGTTCGGAGTATGTGGTCCAGATCAAAGGCAGTGTCGTTCGTCGTGCGGTTGAGAACGAGAACCCCAACCTGAGCACAGGGAAGATTGAGTTGCAGGCAGAGGCTATCGAGATCTTAAATGCCGCCCGCACTACTCCCTTCCCAATTACCGATAATGTGCAGGCTGATGAGTCGCTGCGCTTGAAATATCGTTATCTTGATCTGCGCCGTCCGAGTATGCGCAATAATATTCTCTTGCGTCATCGTATTGTGAAGATCATGCGCGATTATCTAGACGAGCGAGCATTTGTAGAGGTTGAGACCCCTGTCTTGATGAAGAGCACACCGGAGGGAGCGCGCGACTATCTTGTCCCCAGTCGTCTCTATGAAGGTGAGTTTTATGCTTTGCCGCAATCGCCTCAGCAGTTAAAGCAGTTGCTGATGGTTGCAGGTCTGGATCGTTATTTTCAGATTGCCCGCTGCTTCCGTGATGAAGATCAGCGAGCAGATCGCCAGCCAGAGTTTACTCAGTTGGACGTAGAGATGTCCTTTGTCTCTGAAGAGGATGTCATGTCTCTGATTGAGGATCTGTTAATCACCTTGATCGAGAAAACAACGAAAAAGCGCATTAAGCAGCGCCCATTTCCACGTTTAAGTTTTGATGATGTCATGAGCCGTTACGGCACAGATCACCCTGATCTGCGTTTTGGGCTTCCCCTTGTCGAGATTACAGATCTGGCCGCCGCAGGTACCTTTGGGGTCTTTAAGAGCGCGCTGGCGGCTCAGGGGATGGTCAAAGGGATTCGTGTCCCCGGTGGTGGGAGCTATACCCGTAAAGAGATTGATGAACTGACTGAATTTGCTCGTACGCTAGGAGCAAAAGGGTTAGTCTCATTGGCGATCAATGCCAGCGGCGAGATTAAATCGCCTTTGACCAAGTTTATGAGCGCTGAAGAGGTGCAGGCGATTATTGAGCGCCTGGAAGGTCAGGCTGGCGATCTGTTGCTCTTTGTTGCTGATAGTGCCAAAGTCTGTAATGATGTGCTCTTCCGTCTCCGTACAAAGTTGGGAGAGCGTTTGAAGCTCATTGATCCAGACGAGATGGCTCTGTGTTGGGTCGTTGACTTCCCTCTCTTCCACTATGACGAAGAGGGGCAGCGTTATGATGCCGAACACAATCCGTTCTCAGGTATGGATGAGGCCCATATTGAGCGTCTGGATAGCGATCCACTGCATATTCGCGCCAGGCAGTACGATATCATCTGTAACGGCTTTGAGATTGGCGGTGGTAGCGTCCGTATCAATACAGCGGCCCTTCAGCATAAAGTCTTCTCATTGATGAAAATGGACAATGAGCAGATTCAAGAGCAGTTTGGTCATATGCTTGAGGCCTTCGAATATGGTGCACCTCCCCACGGTGGTATTGCTTTGGGGGTTGATCGTCTGGTAATGCTGTTTGCCGATGCCGATAGCATTCGCGAAGTCATTGCGTTCCCCAAAACACAGAGTGCAATAGATCTACTAATGGGAGCTCCTTCACCCGTTGAAGAGAAGCAGCTACAGGAGTTACATCTGCTTGTACGTCATGAAGAGAAGCGTTAAAAGCTCATTCTATCAGGAGAGCAGGCTACCGTCTCAAAAAGAGATGGTAGCTTGTTTTTTTTGTCAAATACACAAGGAGAGGGAAAGTGGAAGATGAGTGCTATGTGAGCTCAAAAAAGTAGATGTAATATGTTTGTGTGGAATAATTTGGATTGAGTTCTATAATAATTGTAGGTATACACATACCATATGTCACGAATCTATTGTAGGTTTTACATCCGGTTGGGAGGATGGAAGGAGAAGAAAATGACGTCAATGAATCAGGGGAATGTCAATCGAGGGGCAGCGCCAGTGCCAAATCCAGCCAATTCAGTGGGAATGCTCAATCGTCAGAGCGCCGCACTCAATGCGCCAGCGGTGGGAATAGCGCCAAAGTTTGTTCCAACCCTGAGCGAAGAGGATGCGGTCTCCCAGGCTCGTCTGCTTAAAGCGCTTGCTGACCCTACTCGTTTGCGCATCCTGAGTCTATTGAGCCGGCATGAGGGAGAGGTGTGTGTCTTTGAGATTGTTGAGAGCTTTACCCTTGAACAGCCAACAATCTCACACCACCTGCGTATTTTACGCGATGCAGGCCTGGTTGATTGTCGTAAGAAGGGATTGTGGGCCTACTATTATGTGCGCCGTGAGGCCTTGAATCGGGCTCGCGATATTATTGAAGGGCTGGCCTGATCAGAGCGAAGGTGTGCGGACCACTCTCTTTGATACTGTATAGTTGTACAGTAGACAGTTGTAGGGCGTGGAGGTTTTTTTCTTAAGGTATTATTTGCCACTCGTGGATATCGTGTTTGAAAACCATAAAGCAGTAACGTTTTTCTAGCAAAAGATGATCCTGTATTTGGAACTGGTAAGCCCATAGAATCACGAGTTTACGGGTGGCGTGGTAAAACCTCTTGACAAAGTCGCTAAAATACGGTATCTTACAACACGTAAACGACGCCACTATCTGGCGACAAGTAAGTACCCGTAGCTCAGTGGATAGAGCGACAGATTGCGGATCTGTAGGCCGGAGGTTCGACCCCTCTCGGGTACGCCAGTTGAGGCACCTGCTCATAACGAGTAGGTGCCTCTTTTGTTATGATTTTTGCTCCTGGTGGACAATCACAAAGCCAGGACAAAAGTGAGACAGATTTCTGGCGGCAGAGAATATTGGTCATGAATATGCTTGACGTAAAGTGCTTTCTCTGGTATGATACATCCATCGAACAAAGCAACATATTCCAGTATACCGACTGAGGTTTCTTGGAAGGTCGGGGGTAAAAGCATGTTCGGTAGCGTAAGTACCCGTAGCTCAGTGGATAGAGCGACAGATTGCGGATCTGTAGGCCGGAGGTTCGACCCCTCTCGGGTACGCCATAAGAACAGGTTAATGAAAGTTAGCCTGTTCTCTTTTTTTGCGATTATCTCTTCTTGTACTGGTGAGGCTGGTCATGGATGTTGAGGGAGAGCCCCCAGCGGTGACTGTCGTCCTGATCTGTGCCTCATGAGGCACAGATCAGGACGACAGTCACCGCTGGGGAATAATCTTTCCACCCTTACACGCTTATTTTGTCATAGGTACTGTCTGTCTCTTTACGGGTTGCGCGGACTGAGCGGTTGACGGCGCTGACGAGGGCTTTAATCGAGGTCAGTTCAATATTCGTCTCAGTGGCGGCCCCAAAGTAGCTCTCACCTTTGTCATTCTGAATCTCGATGTAGGCTGCTGCTCTGGCCTCTGCTCCCTGACTAAGAGCGTGTTCGGAGTATGAGCGAACAGTAAACTGCACGAGCTTCGTCTGATTGAGTGCACGTGTAAAGGCATCAATAGGTCCATTCCCCCGGGCTCTGAGCTCATGAATCTGACCCTCGTGGCTTACGCGGGCTACACATTCGACGGTCTCATGATTGAGGAGATCGACTTCCTGAACAGTGCGGAAACTCAGGATCTGGAACGGGCCCCGTGGCTTGAGATATTCGTGCTCGAAGGTCTCGAGAATCTGACGGTTAAGAATCTCTTCGCCTGTTTCATCGGCCAGCCGGTTGATGATTTTACCGAACTCTATGCGCATAGCTTTGGGGAGCTGATAGCCATATTCGCTCTCCAGAACATATGCCACACCGCCTTTGCCAGATTGGGAATTGATACGAATAATCGCTTCATAAGAACGCCCCAGATCCTTGGGATCAATGGGTAGATAAGGGATCTGCCAGAGCGCACCCGGCTCAGGATCTTGAGCGGCCATCCCCTTGTTGATTGCATCCTGATGGGAGCCAGAGAAGGCAGTGAAGACCAGCTCGCCAGCATAGGGCTGACGAATGGGGACTTCCAACCGTGTACACTTTTCATAGACGGCACGAACTGCATCGATCTCGCTAAAATCGAGGAAGGGATCTACACCTTGAGTATACATATTCAGTGCGAGCGTAACGATATCAACATTGCCTGTGCGTTCACCATTGCCAAACAGCGTCCCTTCAACGCGATCTGCCCCGGCCAGCAGGCCAAGTTCTGTGGCCGCTACCCCGGTTCCACGATCGTTATGAGTATGGAGGCTAATAATGGCCGTTTCACGATTGCGCAAGTGGCGACAGAACCATTCAATCTGGTCGGCATGAACGTTAGGAGTTGAGATCTCGACGGTAGCAGGCAGATTTAAGATAATTTTATGCTCTGGTGTTGGTTGCCATACATCCACGACGGCCTCGCAGATCTCCAGGGAAAACTCAATCTCTGTCAATGAGAAGCTCTCGGGCGAGTATTCAAAGGTGACCTCTGTGCCTGGGAGCGTTGGAAGCAGCTCTTTGACGAGTTGGGTACCGCGCGTGGCGATCGCTATAATCTCAGGTTTATCCAGGCCAAATACAACGCGTCGTTGAAGCGGAGAGGTCGAGTTATAGAGATGGACAATGGCTCTGTGGGCTCCGTGAAGTGACTCAAATGTGCGACGAATCAGTTCCTCGCGAGCCTGAACCAGAACCTGGATCGTAACATCCTCAGGAATATGGTTTTCTTCAATCAGGCGGCGGATAAAGTCAAATTCGATCTGTGAAGCCGAAGGGAAGCCCACCTCAATCTCTTTAAAGCCCAGTTGGACAAGGAGTTGAAACATTGCTAGTTTTTCATCTATTCCCATTGGAATGGCTAGCGCCTGATTGCCATCACGTAGATCAACGCTACACCAGGTAGGCGCAGTGGTGATCGTTCGTGAGGGCCACTGGCGATCAGGGAGATGAATCTGTGGGCAGGGCTGGTATTTGGTAATACGTCCTTTTTGCATGCTAGAAATACGTGGTACTCTCTCATCCATCTGAAGGATACTCCTTTTTTAGTGGTAAAGACCAGGGGATTATGCGTCATTGATTTTTAAGTTAGTATAACATGCTGATCCAGTGCTGACTTCTATCTAGAGGTAGATACTTTGACCATTCTTTTTTTGTACATCTTTTTGATGGAGGAAATGATGACGAACTATATCTGTATTGATGTTGGAGGAACAACCACGCGCATTGCTACGGCTGAGAGTTCTGAACGGGCTGAGATTACGATAGTTGAACGTTTTCCCACTCAGGCGAAGTATGAGCTACAGCTTGAGGCGCTTCACTCTATTCTTGTCCAGATTGGTCAGCCAGCGGGGATAGGCCTTTCATTGGGGGGACAGATGGCTCGTGATGGACGCTCTGTCGCCGTCGCTCCTAATCTACCTGACTATGTTGGGCAGCCTCTGGTGGAGACCCTGGAGCAGCGCTGGCACTGTCCTGTGCGGCTGGGGCATGATACCGTCTGTGGTCTGCTGGCCGAAAAAAACTTTGGAGCTCTTCAGACCAGTGAACGCTGTGCCTACCTGACCCTTTCGACCGGAACAGGGGCAGCAATCTTCTTAGGATCGCCGGGTCTGGCAATCTCGATTGAGATCGGGCATCAGGTACTGGATAGTAATCCACTGATCTGCCTCTGTGGTCAGATCGGTTGTTTGGAGACGTGTACTGGCGGGCGACAGCTAGAGCAGCGCCTGGGCTATGAGCTGACCCGGATCGTGGATCATGGCTTCTGGGAGCAGTATTGTGAGAAACTTGCCATCGGGCTGGTTAATCTAGCTCATCTCACACGGGTCGAACTGGTGGCCGTCAGTGGCTCCATTGCCTTGAAGAACGAGTTTCTCCTGCCTCTTCTCCAGCGAAAGATCGACGAACGCCTGTTAAATGCGAGATTAACCCTGACGTCAGCGCTTCTGGGCGAAAATGCTCCTTTGATTGGAGCACTGGCCCTCTTGCAGACCCCGCCTGAGCGCATTCTGCATTAACAAAGGACCATTCTCGCGATTTTGGCGGACCATTTGTCCTGGCTCCTTATTGAAATGCTCGATCGCCCGATAACTCTTCTATAGAGACTTTGCGACACAAGAAGGAGAGAGAGCATGGGGAAGATTCATAAATATAGTCAGGAAGTTCGTCTGGTGCTGGCCTATGCACGAGAGGAGGCACAGCGCCTGCGTCACCGCCTTGTGGGACCAGAACATCTCTTGCTTGGCATTCTACGTTTACAGATCCCTTTAATTGAGGGAGTGTTTGCCTCCTTGCGCGTTAACCCTACAAATATCTGTCAAGCACTAGATTTTGTGATTGGGCGAGGACACAAAGCTATTTTGAGCGAGACGCTCTTTAGTGTCTCGGCGCGATCCACGCTGGCACGAGCGGAAGAGGCTGCTCAGGAGGGCGAGACTGAGAATGTCGAGGTTGAACATCTCTTCCTCGCCATTCTTGAGGAAGAGAATAGCATCGCCATGGGCGTTTTGGAGAGTTTTGGTATCTCTCGGATGCTGGCCCAGCATCAGCTGATCTCTCTCAAAGAAGGGGGATATGAACGGATAGCTGCCTCTGCTCAATATTATACACGTTATGAGGCGACCCCTATCCTCAATCAAGTTAGTCGAGATCTGACGCTGGCTGCCCTGAATGATAACCTCGATCCCTTAATTGGCCGTGAGAATGAGTTAGAGCGGACCATGCAGATTCTTGCCCGCCGAACGAAAAATAATCCCGTCTTGCTGGGTCCGGCTGGCGTGGGCAAAACGGCCATTGCAGAAGGGCTGGCAGTGCGCATTGTCCAGGGGCAGGTCCCAGAACATCTAGCTCATTGTCGTGTCGTCTCTCTTGAAGCGGGACTGCTCTCCGTTGGCACCAAGTTTCGTGGTGATCTTGAAGAGCGGCTCAAGCGCATCTTGCAAGAGATCCTCCACAATCCAGGGATTATCCTCTTAATTGATGAGCTCCACACTCTGGCCCAGACTGGAGTAGCCGATGGTTCGGTCGATGTCGCCAATCTGTTTAAACCAATGCTCGCGCGTGGCGAATTTCGCTGTATTGGTTCCACGACCCTGGATGAGTATCGCAAGTCTATTGAGACGGACGCCGCCCTGGAGCGCCGTTTTCAGCCCGTCATGGTTGGTGAGACAACCCCCCAGGAGACCATGGCGATCCTTGAGGGACTGCGGGGCCGTTATGAGCTTTTTCATCGCGTCAAGATCAGCGATAATGCCCTGGAGGCCGCCATCAGAATGTCCAATCGCTATCTGAGCAATCGTTATCAGCCAGATAAAGCCATCGATCTGATGGATGAGGCGGCTGCCCGCGTCTGCGTTCAGAGCGCCGTCCTGCCAGATACTATTCAACAACGGCGTGATGAGCTTCTGAGTATCCAGCGGGAGAAAGATAGCGCGATTGGTCGGAGAGATTTCGCGGAGGCGGCCCGGTTTTTGCAGCAGGAGCGCCAGCTCCGTCAGAGCATCTGGCTGGCAGAACAAGAATGGTCGCTCCGCTATCGTCAGCAGTGTCCTGCCGTTGAATGTCAGGATATTGCGACTATTGTTGCCATGTGGACGGGGATACCCGTTGTCGAGATTGCAGGTGATGAGGGTCTGCAACTGCTCCAGCTAGAAGAGAGATTGCATCAACGTGTGGTGGGACAGCATGAGGCGGTCCATGCGGTCGCGCGAGCCGTTCGCCGGGCCAGGACCAATATTCGGGATAGCCATCGTCCAATTGGCTCATTCCTCTTTGTTGGTCCCACAGGAGTTGGCAAGACCGAACTGGCGCGTGCCCTGGCTGAAGCCTTATTTGGCGATGAGAAGGCTCTCTTTAAGCTCGATATGTCAGAATTTATGGAGAGCCATCATGCCTCGCGTCTGACCGGGGCCCCTCCGGGCTATGTTGGGTATGATCAGGCAGGTCAGCTCACCGAAGGCGTACGCCGTCGTCCCTATAGCGTCGTGCTCTTTGATGAGATTGAGAAGGCCCATCCGAAAGTGTTTGACCTGCTCTTGCAGATCATGGAAGATGGCATCCTCACCGATGCCCATGGTCAGACCATTGATTTTAAACATACCATTATCATCCTGACCTCAAATGCAGGTACCGTACATCGAGCGCAGGGACAGATGTCTTTTGTCTCTCAGAAGGGCGAACAGGAGTTTCTCAAGCAGCAGCATCTGTATCAGAATGAACAGATTGGCCAGGCCCTCCAGCAGCTCTTTAAACCAGAGCTACTCAATCGCATCGACGAGACGATCCTTTTCCATCCTCTGCAACGCGACGACGTGCGCAAGATTGCCGATCAGTTTCTGATTCAGACCCAACAACGATTAAGTGCACGCACCATGCATGTTGATATTAGCGAGTCTGCACGAATGCTTCTGGTCGAGCGGGGTTATGATCGAGATTATGGGGCTCGCCCCTTGCGCAGGACCATCCAGAGCCTGATCGAAGATCCATTGGCTGAACTGATCCTGGAGGGAAGGCTCAGTGCAGGCCAGCGCGTCTGTATCGAGGCCCAGGAGGGCAAAATTGCCATCAGTATTCACGCTACGATAGCTGCGGTTGTGCTACCAACTTGTGATGATCCTGCCGCAGCTTAGGGGTTTATCTCTTTCCTGATCCTATGGTTGTAGGCGACCAGTCACCTGCTTGAAAGAAAGATAGATCAGCTCCACTTGACCATCTTTCATCCTTTACCTATACTAGAGCAGAAACGTTGCGTTCATTTTCGATGTTTTCTACAAAAAGTACGTTTTTCTCTTTCGAGAAGGAGCGCTTTCGTCCTGGGTAGTGAACGTATCCAAAGATCTCCTGAGAGATAGGCTCTTTAGAGTGAGGAAAGGATGTCTGTGAAGATTATCATCCGTTGGAGACCTCTTGCTCTGGTTGGGCTGGTGATTCTTGCCTTGCTATTACGCCTGTATGGGCTCAATTGGGATCAGGGCAATAATTTCCACCCCGATGAGCGGCAGATCCTCTTTCATGTTGTGGCTTTATCCTGGCCAACAAGTTGGGCGCAGTTCCTGGACCCTGTTCAATCGCCACTCAATCCCCACTTTTTTGCGTATGGTTCCTTTCCTCTCTACTTGCTAGCATTTCTAGGCCATGTAGTAGGATATGGACCTGCGACCCCAAACTTTTTTTTTCAGATGACTATCCTTGGTCGTATTGTCTCAGCCCTTTTTGATACCGGGACAGTGCTTTTGACGGGGTTGCTTGGTCTGGCCCTGACCCCGGATGAGCGGCCTGGCCGACCATGTGCCTGGGGAGTGGCGCTTCTTGCTGCTGCCCTGGTCGCCTTTACTCCTTTAGAGCTTCAGCTCTCTCATTTTTATGCAGTTGATACGATATTGCTTTTCTTTGTCATGCTAACGTTGTGGGCCTCGGTGCGGCTGGTGGATGCTCCTCGTCCCTGGCTCTGGGCACTGGTAGCTGGAGTGGGCTATGGTCTGGCGATTGCAACAAAGTTTAGCGCGACACCTCTGGCTGTTCCCATCTTCGTTGCCGTTCTGCTCTACTGGTTTCGTCAGCGCCACTTTCTAGTAGCATTGAGTAGTTTGCTGATTGCAGCAGTCGTTACGCTGGCTGTCATGCTGCTGGCTCAACCCTATATGCTGCTCGATATGCATAATTTTGTACAGCAGGTAGGCGATCAAAGCAATATGGCGCGAGGTATGTGGGATCTTCCGTATGTGCGCCAGTTTGCAGGCACCATTCCTTATCTTTATGAAGCACAGAATATGTTCTGGTGGGGTATGGGGGTGACCCTGAGCAGCGCCGCAGTGGGTGGAGTCCTCTGGCTCTGCTGGCGTCTCTGGCGTCATACATTGGATGCATGGCTCGTATTGTTGGCCTGGATTGTGATTTATAGTGCAATCACCGGGAATTTCTACGTAAAGTTTATGCGCTATATGCTGCCAATTTATCCAGCATTGGCGCTGTTAGCTGCGGGCGCAGTAATGGCCTTCTTCTTTTTTAACTGGTCTGCCCTTGTCGAGCGAGCAGCCTCCTGGAAGAAAGGGTTTCGTTTTGTGCAGATAGCAGCCATTGTGCTGGTGCTTGGCGGCACAATGTTTCAGGGTCTGGCCCTGTTGCATGTCTATAGTGTGCCCAACACACGGGTCCAGGCCTCGCAATGGATGTATACCCATCTGCCAAAAGGGAGCGTCCTGACCTATGAGCAGTGGGATGATGCCCTCCCCGTTGCTATCCCAGGTTATGATCCTGCCCAGTTTGTACAGGCAAGCTATATTGTCAATGGCCAGACAGTGAATGGCCTGGACCTGTATGGTGATGATACCACGCAGAAAGCCGAGCAGTTAGCGCGGTTATTGCCAACGCTGACCGCTATCACCATGCCGACGGATCGACTGGACAAATCAATTCCACGGCTGCCTGCTCGCTATCCTTTAACCATCCACTACTATCAGTTGCTCTTTAGTGGACAGCTTGGTTTTCATCTGGCTGAAGAGGTCTCGAATCGGCCCAGTCTGTTTGGCATCACGCTTGATGATAGCAGTGCAGATGAAAGCTATTCGGTCTTTGACCATCCAACAGCGAAGATTTTTGTGCGCGACACGCCCTATCCCTATACTGAGGATCAGCTTGTCCATAAATTATTGGAAGGAATTCAACTCCCTCCTCTGGGTGCTCGTCTTTCGGGCACCCAGGCCTCGCTGCTTTTAACTCCCCAGCAGATTGACGATAATCAATCCGAACCCTCTTTTGGTGAGCAGTTTCCACGTGGAAGCCTGGCGAATGCGCTTCCTGTGCTGGCCTGGTGGCTGGCCATAACCCTGTTGGGCTGGCTGGTCTTTCCACTGGCTTTTGTCGCCTTGCGACCCCTGGCGGATCGTGGATATCTCTTTAGTAAGCTCTTTGGTATCGTGCTCTTTGGCTATCTGGCCTGGCTACTGGCCTCTTTGCGCCTTGTGCCTTTTACTCAGACCAGCCTGTATGCTCTTTTTTTTGCTTTTCTACTCAGTGGAATTGCTGCTTATTATGGATTAAAGCGTAGCATTCTGTCTTTTGTGCGCGGGAAGTGGCGTTTATTACTAGGTGGTGAGATCTTATTTAGTCTGGCTTTTCTCGCACTTGTCGGAATACGTGCACAGAATCCGGACCTCTGGCAGCCCTTGCTGGGTGGAGAGAAGCCCATGGAGGTGGCTTTTCTCAATGCGGTGCTTCGGAGCCGCTTTATGCCCCCGCTTGACCCCTGGTTCTCCGGAGGGTATATCAATTATTACTATTATGGTTATGCTCTCTTTGCCTCATTCATTAAATTGACTGGTATTGTTCCTCTGACTGCCTATAATCTGGTCATCCCAACGCTCTTTGCCCTGACTTTGAGTGGAGCGGTCATCATTGTCTACAGCTTTTCGGGCAGTGTGCTAACCGCTTTGCTGGGCGGCTATTTTGTCGCTGTAAGTGGCAATTTAAATGGAATACTTCAACTGAAAGAGCAGTTCGTTGATCTCGTCACTCATTTACCGCTTGCTCCATTTAATTATTGGCAGAGCAGCAGAATTATTGATCGAACCATTAATGAATTTCCTTTCTGGAGCTTTCTCTTTGCTGATCTGCATCCCCATGTGATGAATATGCCCATTACCGTTGGATTGCTGAGTATTCTAGCTGCGCTCTTGCTTACTGGCGGTCCAGATGAGCCACGATGGTTCGCGCCTGAGGTTATTTTACGGTATCTCTGTGCTGCTTTTCTGCTTGGAACATTGGCGTGCGTCAATCCATGGGATATGCCAGCCTATAGCTGCTTGCTGGTGATTGCCCTTGTGGGGCAGCGTTACTTGCAGGTACGCAGGCAACGTCCCAGACAGATTATTCAGGCTCTTCTAGGTCGCGCAATTCTGGCCGGGCTGGTGTATGGAGGGAGCTATCTTTTCTTTGTGCCTTTTTATGCTTCCTACCAGCAGCTCTATGTCAATGGAACTGGCCTGGTGCAACAGGGCTCTGATCCAACCCAGTATCTGACCGTTTTTGGCCTCTGGCTATTTGTTGTCGTGAGTTTTCTTCTGGTTGAGCTCTTCAGTGTGTGTCGTTCTCGCTGGTCTGTGCTGGTGTGCTGTGGGATGAGCCTGGTTCTGCTGGTTGGGGGATTATGGGTGGGGATCAGACTCTGGATAGCGGCCTTGTTGCTCCTTGGCCTGATCCTCTGTTTACGCTGGCTCTGGACCGGGGCGCGATCAGGAGATGGAGAAGCTTCGAGCCCGCATAAGCTTATTGTTCCTGATGATTTGTGGCGGGGACAGGCCAGTACTGCCTTTCTCTATCTGTTGATCCTTGCGGGTCTGGCGATCTGTTTGGGGATCGAAGTGATCTATATTCGGGATTTTTTGGATGGTGGCGGGTATGCACGTATGAACACCGTCTTTAAATTCTCTATTCAGGCCTGGATCTTGTTGGGACTGGTCAGTGCGTTGATTGTACAGAGGCTCTGGCAGCAATTGCGGGGTGTTGTGGGAACGATCTGGCGCACAGCCTTTGTGCTTCTCCTGTTGAGTAGCTCGATCTTTCTTGTGCAGGGGACCATATCGCGCATCAATGATCATGAGGTCTGGGTTCATCTCCAGGCCCCACCAGGGAAAGCTGCTTCTGCGGACTACGCACCGAGCTTAGATGGCTTTGCCTTTGCGCACGCCTGGTATCCTGGGGATGCTCAGGCCATTGACTGGTTAAATGACCATGTGAGCGGATCTCCCGTTATTTTGGAGACAGAACAGTCCGTTTCCTATCAGTGGATTGGACGCGTCTCAGTCTATACAGGCCTGCCGTCCTTATTGGGATGGCCAGACCATGTGAGCGAGCAGCGCTACGCAAATCAGCCGGAGAACCGGTTGTCTGATGTGAATATGCTTTATACTATTGATAATCAGGCCGAGGCCCTTGTGGTTTTACATTATTATCATGTACGTTATATTTATGTGGGGCCCCTGGAGCAACAGATCTACGGTGCGCAATCGCCGGGTCTCCAGAAATTTTCATTGATGGTAGGAGATTCGTTGCGAATTGCCTATCAGGCCCATGGTGTCACGATCTATGAAGTTGTTATCTGATTGCTTATTTGGAGAGCAATACTGACTATGAGTAAAGGGAGTGAAGCGGTAGATGGAAGAAAAACAGGTGCTGTTTGTCTCCATCATGTATGATAGTATTTGAGAACACTGCATTTGAAGAGGTCACCCGCTCTCTTGCCGTGACTCTTCGATCTGGTAGCTGCGCTTCTCTGTTCCTCCTCTCAAGAGGGATGGGGAACTAGTTCAGCGGTAGATTCGTCTCTACGAAAGAGTTGTCTGGCTGTTGTTTCATGCAATCCAGAGCAACGTCATCATTAGTTGTTGTTAGAGAGATGGTATGTTTGAACTTTTTCAGATGTGGGCATTGGTTGAGTTACTGGGTCTGGTCTGTTTCCCGCTCACCCTTGCCGTGTGTCATAATTTGCCGGACCGTGGTTGGGCTTTTAGTAAGTCATTAGGTGTAGCCGTCTTTGGCTTCTGCATCTGGTTTCCGCTGATGCTTATTCCAGCCCTGCCCTTTAGCCAGTTTTTTATTTTAGGAGTGGGGCTGCTCCTGCTGGCTGCAAGTCTGATGAGCCTGTTGAGGGTACGCTTTACCGTATTGAAGGTCGTCAGGAGCCATCTTCCCTATGTTGTTGTCACGGAACTGATCTTTCTGGGGATGGTCTTTCTTCTGGGCTGGCTGCGCTCCTGTGGCCCTGAGATTCGGTCATATGAGATGTTTATGGATGAGGGCTTTATTGCTGGTATTATGCGTAGCCCCCATCTTCCTCCTAACGATGTCTGGTTCGCGGGCTATAGTATTAATTATTATTACTATGCTCATTTTATTGTGGCCATGCTGGCAAAACTGCTGGGACAATCGCCTTCAGTGGCCTTCAATACAGGTATTAGCCTCTTCTTTGGCCTGACGGCAGTGAACCTTTTTGGGGTGACTGCGAATATTGTCGGATGGGGACGGTATCTGCGTCGCTGCAAACGGGGAGGCGTCGAGCCTGAGCGAGCGGACTATGTTCTGCCATCTCTCTCCCTGGCGATCCCGTTTGGCTTGCTGACGATGGTCATGGGGCTTATCTTTGGCAATCTGGCGGCAACGCAACAATGGTGGCAACAGCATGGGGATGCCATGGCCCATTTTGACTGGTTTGCCCCTTCGCGTGTGATCCCCAGCACGATTAATGAGTTTCCAGCCTTTAGTTTTCTGCTCTCCTGTTTTCATGCACATGTTCTGGCTCTGGCCTTTACTATTCTCGCGATTGGATTGGCCTGCAATCTGTTGTTAGAGAAAGATGGCAAAGGGCTGGCTCTATTTGGTCGAGGCTGGCATCTCCCAATCAATCTATTGCTGACCGCTTTAGTGCTGGGTGGACTCTTTACCATGAATGGGTGGGATTATCCCGTCTATCTCGCTCTGGCGGTAACCTGCATCGGGCTACAGCAATGGCTGGCGTATGAGTGCCGTTTTCAGTGGAGCCTGGTCTTTGATATCTTTTTTCCTGTAGTCTGTTTGGGCATACTCTCATTTCTGCTGTATACTCCCTTCTACCTTCATTTTAGTTCACCTGCACAGGGTCTGGGCCTTCTGCCTGCGACGCAGCGCTCCTTGCTTGGCAATGAGCTACAAATTTATGGGCTGTTTGCCTTTATCTTCCTCTCCTTGCTGCTGGCCAGTATTTTTAAGCGCCCATTGTTTGAGCTGTTTGGCGTAGCGGGGCAGGATGCTCCAGCGGTGATAGCTTCAGCTACGTTGCCAGAGAGCATAGCGTCGGAAGAGCCTGTAGACACCTTTCCAGGCTCGCTACAGATGCAGGCTGAGATGGTTGGAGAGCCGATGGCATTGGAGCAGGCGCAAGACAACATGTTGCCAGGTCAGGCTCAGGTGGCGGTTCTGGTTGCGGAACAGGAAGTCGTGCCCGAAACGTATCCAGCCAGTTGGATGATCTGGCTATTGGGCGTCGTGACATATCTGGTGCTCTGTCTTGCACTCTTGCGCTTTCTTCCAAATAGCCTCACGCTGGTGGTTGGCAGTAGTATTGCACTGATAGGGACGGTGGCCCTGTTCTATAATCTACGTGATCGTACCCTTGCTTTTGTGCTATTGCTGGGTTCACTGGCCTTTGCGCTGGTGGCTTTCTGTGAGATTGTCTTTCTGCGAGATGCTTTTGCGGGTGGCGATTTCCAGCGCATGAATACCGTCTTCAAGTTCTATTTCCAGGCCTGGGCGCTTCTCTCCATTGCCTGTGGGGGCGGACTCTTCTTTATTCTTGATAGTTTTCGCCCAGAACCATTCCATGGCCTCCAATTTCGCTGGATGCAAAGAGGTGCTTTAGGGATCTGGTCTCTATTCCTGCTGGTCTTGTTTCTTGCCAGTGCGACCTATCCGTTAGTGGCCCCTTACTGGCGTTATGGCCAGTCTGACCCAAAGACACAGAAATTGGCTCTACTGAGCACCAATAGTCTGGATGGCCTGACCTATCTAGGCAAAGATCCCGCCGGTGTAGGCGATTATCAAGCGATCCGCTGGTTGAACGAGCATATTCAAGGCGATCCCGTGATTGTTGAAGCCGTTGGCGATGATTATTCTTCGTACGCTCGTATCTCAGCCTTTACAGGCCTGCCCACACCAATGGGCTGGGTTGGGCATGAGATTCAGTGGCGGCTCAACTGGTTGAATAATCCCACCAATGGTGGTGAGTTTAATCGTCGCGGAGGAGATGTCAGCTTAATCTATACCAACCCCAATAATGCACAAGTCCTCACGACCATGGCTCATTATCATGCTCAATATCTCTATGTAGGGTTATTAGAGCGGGAGAAATATACTGGAGCGGATCTCCAGCGATTTAGAACGTTCATGAACGTTGTTTACAATGCTAATGGAGTGACCATCTATCAAGTTAGATAGCAGCGTAGCATCAGATCTAAGGCAGGAAGGAGCAGTGCCGTGAGTGCAAAACGTGATGCTCGCTCGCGGAAGAAAGCGAGCGCAGCAACTTCTCAAGAGACGGTGATGCAGTTGGAGGCTTCCAGTGAGGAGGCGTCAGCAGCCTATGAGGATGGTGTTGTGGGAGGTGATGCAGTGAGTAAAACAAAGCGGCAAAGATCAGTTGGAGAGAGCCAGGAGCCTGTGAATGAGGAGTATCGGTCTGTGATGGTGGTGGATCGTGAGCCAGCCGAATCGGCAGGGGAGAAGCTTTCGCTCCGCCGACCTGGTCAGTTTTTTTCGCGTGAACAGTGGTTGAGTTGGGCACCCTATGTAGGTGTGATCCTGTTGGGGGCGTTGCTCCGTTTCTGGAATGTGGGAGATAAGCCCCTGCACCACGATGAAAGTCTCCATGCCTATTTTGCGCTGCAATTGATGCATAATAATCTGGAGAATTGGAGCGCCTGCGCCACAGGCAAGATCTCGTGCTACCATTACGATCCCCTATTGCATGGTCCGTTTCAATTTCATCTGATTGCAATCGTCTATCAGATCTGTCAGTGGCTCCATGTCCCCGATTTTGGCGTTAATACCACGACAGTAAGGTTGGGCGCAGCAACATTGGGCTCAGTTATCGTCGCTCTGCCCTACTTCTTGCGCAGTTATCTTGGCCGACTGGGAGCCTGGCTGGCCTGTTTCTTATTGGCGATCTCTCCCAGTCTGGTCTATTTCTCACGTTTTGCGCGCGAAGATATCTATATGGCCTGCTTTACCATGCTTCTGGTCGTGGCAGCAGGCAATTATGTGCGGACACGGCGTGGACTCTGGCTGCTGCTTGCAGCAATTGGTTTTATCCTCTCCTATGCAACCAAAGAAGCAACCTATCTGAGCATTGCCATCTTTGGGAGCTTTCTTGCCATGGTTCTTGTCTGGGAGATCGGGCTGCGCTGGTCGGTGCGGAAACATGTGAATACTGAATCGACTCTGGGACGCTATGCGCCAGTAACAGCGGCGCCACTTGCTCTTGCGGCCTTTCTGATTGTCCTGGGATTGATCGCCAAATGGTTTTTTGGCTGGATGAAGGACCTCTCTACCTTCGTCAACGATCCAAAGAATGCTGATACTGCGACGAAGTTTGTACAAAACCTTAAAAGCAATACGATTGCGCTCTCACCCTGGTTAGGGATTCTCCTGGGGGCCTATGTACTGAGTATTCTGATCCGCGAGATGCTTAATAAGCTCCCAATGGGGAGAGAGCGTTGGCTGGCTAAGAGAGTTGACCCCAAACGTCAGCCGCTGTTAGATACGATTGTAACCATGCCCTGGACGCACTGGTTCTTTGCTCTGATGAGCATTATTGTGATCTTTCTGGTATTGTATACCGCTCTTTTTACCTATATGCCCGCTGGAATTGGTGACGGCGTCTGGCAGGGATTATACTATTGGTTACAGCAGCAGAACATTGCCCGTGGTGGTCAGCCCTGGTATTATTATGTGATGCTCATCCCGCTCTACGAGCAGATTGGCGTTGTCTTTGGCATCGTAGGAATTGTGCGTTGTCTCCGACACCCTTCCTATTTCCGGCTCTTTCTGGTCTACTGGTTTGCGGGCAACTTCTTCATTTATTCCTGGGCAGGCGAAAAGATGCCCTGGCTGATGATTCATATCACGATGCCACTGATGCTTCTGGCCGCGATTGGGCTTGAGCCATTGGTGGTAAAGATCTCTGATTGGCTGGCTGAGGAACAGAATAAGCAAAATGATCTTGTCAGCACTAAAGCGACGGTGAAGCGTAAGCTGCCGGTTGCTCCAGCCCGTCCAGTCTGGGTCCGGATCAATGGAGTGGCGACTGCTCTGAGTGGCGTTTTAGCCATCTTCCTGCTCGTGTTAACAATACACAATATGTTTCAAGTAACGTACGTCCATGCGGCGGACGGACCGCATGAGATGATGATCTATGTGCAGACGACACGAGACGTCAATACCGTGATGGATAAGATTGACACGCTGGACCAGACGAAATTTGGTGGGCAGCATAAGATCGCCATTGGCGTGATGGCGGATGCAGAATGGCCATTCTACTGGTACCTGCGGGATTACACCAACGTCTGCTATAACTATCCCAATGGGTGTGGCACAATGAATCCAGCCGTCATTTTGACGGGAGGGGATAATCTGACCACATCGCAGGCGCAATATTCAACCGTGGTGAACGGAAAAGCGCCCGATTATCTTTTCCACCAGTATCATCTGCGCTCCTGGTGGGATGAGGGATATAAACCTCTGCCCTGTGTGGTAACGGCGACTGAGAAGTGTATTGGCCAGCCTGCGTGGGGAGGTGTTGGTGCGCTTACCTGGTTGAGCTATGGAGATACGCCCCCCAGTACAGGGGCGGTTGATCTGGGCAAAGCCATGAATCATATCTGGCAGTGGTGGTGGTATCGTACCCCCATTGGAGGCGCTGGCGGCTCAACAGATATGGGCCTGTTTATTCGCAAAGATCTTGGTTTGAAACCTTAGGAGAAGACCTGTTTTGAATAGCTATGAGAATAAGCCAGGCGAATCGGAGAACTCGTCTGGTGTACTCAATGGAGATCCAGAAGCTGGAAGTGGCACTCGTGCCACTTCCACTTCTACTACCTCGGAGTCCGAACCACATGTGCAGACGAACCCGAGTGAAGCTACATCAGCAGCGACTATCGATAATCTGGAAGCATCTGGGAGCGGAGATGAGGAGGTTCATGTCGCGTATACAGAGTTTACACAGCCATGGCAACAGGCCCGGCGTGGCTGGCATTGGCCTGCACAGGAAGAGCTCTGGCCACTGCTAGCATTCTGGGGTGTCATTCTGCTTGGCGCTATTTTACGTTTCTGGGGTCTGGGTGATAAACCTCTGCATCACGATGAAAGCTTGCATGCCTATTTCTCTTTGCAGTTGATGCATAACCTGGAAAGTTGGAGCGCCTGCCTGAATGCCCCTGTCGGAACCTGCTATCGCTACGATCCATTGTTGCATGGTCCCTTTCAATTCCATGCGATTGCATTCGTCTATAAGCTGAGCCAGTTGCTGGGAGCACCAGATAATGGCGTCAACACGACGACGGTGCGGATAGCTGCGGCGACACTGGGCACCGTCATTGTGGGCCTGCCCTATTTTCTGCGTGATTACCTGGGGAAGATTGGAGCCTGGCTGGCCTGTTTCCTGCTGGCGATCTCGCCAAGCATGGTCTATTTTTCGCGTTTTGCGCGTGAAGATATCTACATGGCCTGTTTTACTCTGCTTCTCATTGTGAGTGTGGGGCGCTATGTTCATACACGGCGTAGCTATTGGCTCACGCTGGCTGCGGTTGGTTTTATCCTCTCCTATGCCACGAAAGAGGCGACATTTCTCAGTATTGCAGTCTTTGGGAGCTTCTTTGTAGCGGTTCTCCTCTGGGAGATAGGAGTGATATGGCGTGTGCCGCAACGGCCACTGGAAGGGCGTGAAGCATCCTGGCTCCAGCGTCATCTCGTACCACGGACCACGGCTCCATTTATCCTGCTGGCCTATTTTGTGCTTCTGGGTTTGCTTGCTAAGTGGTTCTTTGGCTGGCTGAAGGATCTGTCACTATTCATTACGGCGAACCCAAAGAATACAGCCAGTGCCGATCTCTATGTTCATAATCTTAAATATTGGACTGTGCAGATATTCCCATGGGTTGGGATTCTGCTGGCAGGTATTGTCCTTACCTTTTTAGTGCTTGAGCAGTATGGGAAGATGCCTGATGTGAGGAAAAATCGGTGGGTTGCCAGGCTAGATGCACGCAAACAGCCACTCTTGGAGACAATTGTAACCATGCCCTGGACGCATTGGTTCTTCGCCTTCATGGCTGCGATCACGATCTATCTGGTACTCTTTACCGTGATTTTCACCAATATCTCAGGTGGTATTGGTGATGGTATCTGGCAGGGACTCTATTACTGGGTGCAGCAACAGCAAGTGGCGCGTGGTGGACAGCCCTGGTACTACTATCTCTTGCTGATCCCCCTCTATGAGCAGATTGGCCTGGTCTTTGGTCTGGCTGGTGTTGTTCGCTGTCTTATCCAGCCCTCGCGTTTCCGACTCTTTCTCGTCTACTGGTTTGTAGGGAACGTCTTCATCTATTCGTGGGCCGGCGAGAAGATGCCCTGGCTAATGATTCATATGACCATGCCAATGATGGTGTTAGCGGCTATTGCTTTAGAGCCCATTGTGGTCAGAATCGTAGCCTTTTTTACAGGACGCGCGTCTCGTCAAGCTGTGCTGGCCCCTTCTTTTGTCCCTGAAACGCCACCCGTTAGCGCTCGTCGCGAAGGCTGGTGGTCGCTGGGTTGGAGCGTCTTTGGCGCTATCTGCGCCCTCCTGCTCCTGTTACCAACGCTCCAGAATATGTTTCAGGTCAATTATGTCCATTATGCCGATGCCCCCTACGAGATGATGATCTATGTGCAATCGACCAAAGATGTAAATACCGTCATGGCGAAGATTGATGCACTGGATCAGAAGCTCTATGGTGGCAAGCATCTGCTTCCGATTGGCGTGACGGATGATGCAACCTGGCCCTTTGCCTGGTATGTAAGGGATTACACCAACGTCTGTTTTAAGTTTCCCAGCGGGTGTGCATCCAATGCAAATGGGGTTGCAGTCATTATTAGTGGTGGGGATAGCTATCCTGGTACTATACAAAGCTATGGGAAGAGCTATGCATATAAAGCCTATCGGATGAGAGCACAGTGGGATCAGGGCTATATGCCGACGCGCTGTGTTCCAGCCCCAAAGCAGACGTGTGAATTGCAGCAGTATACAGGCTCGGGCCCTCTGCTCTGGTTAAGCTATGGGGATAAATATGGCGATACGCCCCCTAAGAATGTCAGCTTTAATCTTCCACTCGCCGTAAACAATGTCTGGCAATGGTGGTGGTATCGCAAACCTTTTGGTAGCGTGGATGGCTATTATGGAATGGGTCTGTTTATCCGCCGCGACCTGAATGCCGCTCCTTAATTGAGCAGTAATGAGGAAGAGCCCGTCATTTCATGGTTGTGAAATGACGGGCTCTCTGGTATAAAGCAAGAATGTACGAGCATCATAGGAAGTCCTGTTAAGGAAGCTCAATAGCAGATTTCAGATGGCCTGGGAGCTGGAATTCGGTTGCCAGGCAATCCATATGGAGCTCGTCGTAGATTTTTCCTCCCCAGCGGTGAGCCTCTCGTCTGCGTCCAATCAGTTTAAAGCCTGCCTTTAAGTAGGCACCTGTAGCTCGGTCGTTGTAGGCGTAGGTCGTAAGGTCAATGTTGTGAAGGCCCAGAACTGTAAAGCCATAATCCAGAATCAAGAGGATGGCTTCTGTCCCATACCCTTTGCTCCAGTAGTCCTTCTCTCCAATACCAATACCCATAGTAGCTGTACGGCCATGAAGATTAATATGGCGTAATTCGACGACACCAAGAGGTTGCAGCGTCGTACGCGCATAAATGCCAAATGTTTCTTCGCGATAGCGCTGCTGCTTTTTGGTATGTTCTTCATACTCAGCCTGTATTGCTTCCAGAGAGACTGGTCGGAGTGGGTCACCAGAGAACAGTGCAACTTGAAAATCATTCTGCCATTTGTGGATAAGGGGAATCCATCCACGATGAATAGGGCCAAGCGCAACTTTCTCGCCTACGATATTGAGAATGGGGGCGTCCTGAGTAGGCTGTTGGATAGATGATTCCATCTGAAGTATCTCATCATTTCTATGGAAGACGAACCTCTTCCAGCGTTCAAATTACGTATAAAGAGTGAAAAGATGAAACTGTCTTTATTCTTATTTTTAAATCTGGAGACACAGCAGTTAGAGTAACATATTTTTTTTCAGAAGGCAAGCAGTAATGGATACGTCCAGGGCGTTTCAGTTCTTGCAGAAGAGGCCATGAGCCAGGAAGAGGGAGTGAGGCGAGTGGGTAAGCTCAGCGGACGCGACTGCGGTCTGGTCCGTGTCTGGGGGACAATGAATTGAGAAGGGGTCAGGGATCAATTCATTGTGGCTGATGACAGGGGCCAGACCGCAGTCGCGCCCGAGAAATGGCCTGATGCAGTCTGTTCCTCTTCTTCAAGCTCTTCCCGATGCGAGAACCTCGTTGGTCGCCAGAGGACCAACCCAGAACGGAAATACCTTCTTCAGCAACCATTCTCATGATGATTGCTGAAGGTGGAAATTCCAGGCCTGGCAGGATCTCTAGGTGAAGAGACGATTGAGCGATTTGCCAGTGGTGGGATCAAACAGTTGGAGGTGAGCAGTCTCTATCGCCACCCGGATATTTTTGCCAGGAGTGGGTAAAGGATCTCCTCCTTGCTGATACGTTGCAGTAACGACCGTATCCTTACCGAGCGTAAGGGTCAGATTAACTTCAGCATAGAGCGATTCAACCGAGCGTACCGTTGCTGGTAGGATGAGAGAAGGAACCTTCTCTAATTGTGGGAAGAGCCATTCAGGAATGATAGACGTTGGTCTGATTCCCAGAATTAAAGTATCATAGACTGTTTGCTTCAGCACGCGCCTCCAATAGCGTGGAAGAGGAAGTACGATGCCATTGTGTTCGGCAACCAGTTGACCATCGATCTGTGAAAGTTGTGCTCGGAGCAGATTGGTGGGAGGTGTGCCGATGAACTGAGCCACAAACGTATTTGCAGGAGCCTGTAAGAGCTCTTCAGCTGTTCCAATCTGCTGGAGACGGCGCTGTGCGACAACTGCGATTCGATCAGCCATCGTAAAAGCCTCGTTCTGATCGTGGGTGACAAAGATGCTGGGTCGCTGTTTCGCACGATGCACATTGAGCACCTCATGTCTGAGCTGGGTGCGCAGGCGAACATCTAAATTTGAGAAAGGCTCATCATAGAGATAGATATCGGCATCTCGTACAAGCACCTTGGCAAGAGCAACCCGCTGTTGTTCGCCACCAGAGAGAGTCGTGGCAGGCTGTCGGATCAGGGATGTAATGCCCAGTTTGTCCGTGGCAGTCTGGATACGCTGCTTAATTTCGGAGCGCGTCAGACCTTTCTTTTGCAGACCATAGGCAATATTGTCATAAACATTCATATGAGGGTAGAGGCCATGATCTTGAAAGACCATCCCTACATTCCGTTGTTGGGGCGTCAGAGTCGTAATATCGCGCTTTTTGAGAAAGATGCGGCCCTTATCTGGACTCTCAATGCCGCAGATCATACGCAACAACGTACTCTTTCCGCCTCCCGAAGGGCCCAGAATAACAAGAAATTCACCATCCCGAACATAAAAACTGATACCATCGATAATGAGTTCAGAACCAAATTGTTTAACCAACCCTTGTATTTCAAGTTCATCCATAACAAATAGTATCCTTTTTGTATGATTATAGAGTATGCATGATAAGAAGGTTTACACCAGAATACGTTTAGGAGAATGGCCATAAAAAATGAGTCCCGGGTGCATCCATGCTGGGGCTATCTTGTACTGTTTATGCCATCTGGTCTGTCAGGCGGAGGTTATTGCATTGGTTCAACTGCTAGCGGGAGCCGGGCTGCTACTGCCGCAGAGAAGGCATCGTCTCTATGCCAATGATGGTCAACTTTGAGCAAAAAAGAAGTAGCCATTCTTCTTTTTTTTGTGCTAGTCCACCTATTCTGAGGATACTCAACAGCAAAACATTTGTCAAGCGTTTTTCACCCATTTTTAGAGAGTATATCTTTTTTGATAGGTGTAACACGTGTTATTGTTTAATATAATCTCTCTTGTAGTACATTGACCCCCCTGTTGGTCATGAGGAGAGACAGGGGGGCCACTGTTTTACTCGTTGATAATGCCAGCCAGACGCTTAACGCCTTCTTGAATCTGGGCTGGAGTGAGAGCACAGAAAGGAAGGCGAATAAAGCGTTCGCCAGTACGATCTTCTACACTTCCATCCAGCGGATCAGCAAAGAAATCCCGGCCATCCGTCAGAACAAGGCCATGTTCCTTAGCCCGGTTTAGCAGATTGCTCACTCTGCTTTGTTCGGGGAGCGTAATACTCACAAAGAACCCACCCTCAGGCTCTGCAAAAGGAATAGAGGGGAGATGCAGTTTTAAAGCCGTAATGATCGCTTGCAAGCGTGGAGCATATAACTGTTTTAAGCTCTCAAGATTGGAATCGAAATAGCCCCGTTTATGGAATTCTACTACCGTAGCCTGTGTGGGAAGGACCGGAGCCAGGATCGTCTCTTCTGCCAGCTTCGTTAACTTTTTGACCAGATCGAGTGGCCCGACCAGATATCCCACGCGCAGAGCCGGACTGATCAATTTGCTATACGAGCTAACCGTAATAACCCTCTCTGCATTGAGATCGCGCAAAAGAGGAAGCGATTTTCCTGTATAGCGAAGAGTGCGATAGGGGACATCCTCAATCAGCCAGAAGCCATAGCGCTGTGCCAGATCTACAAGAGCCTGTCTTTTCGCAGCAGAGGTTGTGACACCAGCAGGGTTCTGGAAATCAGGGATGATATAGAGAAAGACAGGTCTCTGTTTCGCAATAGCCTGTTCGAGTGCAGCCAGATCAATGCCATCACCCTTCAAAGGTATGCCCAGCACCTTCGCACCCCTGCGGCGGAACGTCTTAATGGCCCGATCATAGCTGGGCTGCTCAACAAAGACCACATCTCCATTTTTTACAAGCAGCCCCGCCAGAAGATCTTGCAGGTGCAAAGAACCATTCCCTACCAGAACTTGATCGGCTGCTACATTGTATTGTTCAGCGATCAGACGGCGCAGAGGAAGGTAGCCTCCATTATGGCCGTATTGTAGGACTACTTTGGCATCAGGACCCTCCAGCACAGCCTGGAAGCATTCGCTGAGCAATCTGCCTGGTAATGCTTCAGCGGCAGGGACGCCTCGTGTAAAAAGAATCTGTTCGCTACTAACCTGTTGCATAAAGATGTACTCCTTATAGATATCTGTCTGGTATTAGAAGACATAGCTAAGCATGAGTGAGAACGACCTTACCCTGTACTGTGCCTGCCTCTAGTAAGCGATGAGCCTCGGCGGCTTGAGTGATTGGGAGGCGCTGTCCAATCAGAGGCGTCACTTTTTTGTCTGCAACCAGTGCAAGCATGTGTTCCTCATTGGTTACAGAAGTGCGGAGCTGTCCACCACCAACGACCGTGACTCGTTTGAGTCGCCAGGCCTGAGTATCGATGGTAGCCTCCTGCCCTCCAAGGTTGCCAATCAGAATGATGCGTGCCTCCAATGCGCAGGCCTGAAGGCTTTCTTGTAGAGTAGAGCTTACCAGTTCAATGACAAGATTGACGCCGCCTGCTTCAGAGAGGATCTGACCCACCTTCTGTTGACGAGGATTGATAACCAGATCAGCTCCAAGCTTTGTAAGTTCAGCAGCGCGTTCGGCTGAACTGGCAGTCGTAGCGACCCAGGCTCCGGCCTGTTTTGCAAGCTGGATCGCAATCGAACCCACTCCACTGGAGCCCGCCCAGATCAGCACCCGTTCGCCAGGCTGGAGGTGACCCAGATCAAAAAGACTTCCCCATGCGGTAGAGCCTGCCAGTCCTACTGCGACGGCCTCTTCAAAGGAGACTTCAGCGGGGATACGAGCGAGTGCGCTTGTGGGAACGGCAATCTTGCTGGCGTAGCCACCACCACTGACACTCTGAGCTCGTGTTGTCAGCACACGTTGCCCGGCCTGAAAGCCATGGCCGGTCTGAATAATAGTGCCAGCCGCTTCCAGCCCAGGAGTAAAGGGAAGGTGAGGGACTGGTCGTTTTCCTGCCCGCTGAAAGAGATCCAGGCGATTCACCGTGGTAGCTTTTACCTCTATCAGAACCTCCTCAGGGCCTGGCGTGGGATCGGGCACCTCGTGCATCTGGAGCACATTGGGTTCGCCATACTGTGAAAATTGGACAGCTTTCATGAAAATCCTTCCTCTGTATTTTCCTTGTGTTGGATACTATGAGATAAGGGTGTGGGTAGCTTCCGGTTCTTGTATTGTATGCCCTACAACGTTTGATTGCAATGTTTGCTCACGTTGAGCAATGAAAACCGGTAATAACGTTACTAGTAATGTGGCGGCAGGAAAAATCATCGCCCATGTCACACCAACATTGGTAATTAATGTGCCAATCAGAATGGGAAAGACCAGCCCTGAGGCTCGTGCACTAAAGAGCATCGAGCTTGAAGCTGTACTCAGCGCATGCGTAAAGCGGCGCAATGCAGTCGCCATAATAATGGGGTAGATGGGGCCAAGAAAGATCCCCGTCAAAAGAGTCGTTATAAAGCCCAGCCAGAGCGAGCGCATCGAGAAGGCGAGCCCCAGACCACTGGCTCCAGCTCCAAGCAGCATCAGCACCAGTAGTTTTTGTTCAGTTACCCACATCTTTCTCATCAACTGGGTACTTAGTAAACGTCCAAGTGTAAGTCCTAACCAGAGAAGAGAGGCCGCAGGGGCTGCGACCGCCATCTGAACGTGTGCGCTCTGACTCAACACTGTGACGATCCAGTTGCCAAAGCCTCCCTCTGCGCCAGCATACAGGAAGACCTGGACAACCAGCAGCCAGAAGGCAAGCTGCCCAAATAGGTGGGGCTTTCTGGTGTTTTTTACAGCCTGTACCTCAGCTGTTGATTGCGAGGATCGGATCGGAACAGGTTGGACGGCTACTAGCAGGGCGGCTCCAAGCGTTAAAACAGAGGCCAGAGCATAAGCCCAACTTACATCGTGAAGGAGCGCAAAGCTGAGCGTAATCAGCAGTGGTCCGAGTAGTGCTCCAACGCCAAACGAGCTATGCAGGAGATTTAATTCGCGCCCCAGCGTTCGTGGAAAGAGGCGCGACATCAAAACGTTCAGGGATAGATCGGAAAACGCAAATGTAATACCGAAGAAAAATTCAGCAAATAGTAAGATCCAATAGGAACGTGTCCAGAAGATACCCTGTAGGATAAAAGCTCCCATGGTAAGCGCGAACATCAGAAGATATTTGGGTGGAATTTTTCTGCTCAATTGTCCAGCGAGAAAGACACCGCAGGCCATACCGATTGAACTGCTTGTGATCACAAAAGAGATCATTTCCAGTGTTGCATGTGTATGATCAGCGAGTAAGAGCAGGGTTGTTCCAGGCAGGAGTGCCATAATGCCAGTAATACCATAAGCGATACAGAGGACGGCCAGAATAATCTTGTTCTGTATCGAGTGCGTATGTTGCATGGTCGAGAGATCCTTTATAAATATACTTTTTAGAGCTTTAGCAATGATCTTAGCGAAAATGAAGCGAAAACTACGTTTTTTTATGATTTCAGACTATTTTCAGAGTATAAAGAAAGCGTTAGTTCTCCCAGGTCTTTTGAATCCAGGCAATGAACTCATCCACACTATGAAATGTTTGAACCGGTGTGGGTAGGAGATGAATAGTCGAGGTCGCTGCCCAGTCAGCGGCCAATGGAAGGACTCCTGCGCTTGCAGCCTGTTGCATATCCGTATCAGTATCACCAAGATAAGCGGACTCTGAGGGCTCTATCTGCCAGGTAGTAAGGATACGGCGGATTGCTTCGGCTTTCACAATAGCAGTCTCACTTCCGGCTTCAACGAGCGAAAAATACTGTGTGAGACCAAGATATTGCAGGGTATAGGTAGCTGTATAGGAACCTTTTCCCGTCACCAGAGCCATTTTGACCCCTCGCTCTTGCAAGAGTGAGAGAGCCTGTAGGATGCCGGGAAACGTTTCTGCACAGTCGGCATGTTGTTCCATATAGCGCTGATGATAATAGTCGAGAGCACTCTCCCACTGAGCAGGCAGAAGACGCTGAAAGATCCCCCCCTCAGTCAGCCCAAAGTGTGCAGTAATCTCCTGCTCGCTATAAGGGCGTCCAGCATACCGTTCGAGTGTCTGTTGATAGACCTTAATACAGAGAGGAAGAGTATTGGCTAACGTTCCATCAAGATCAAAAATAATACTTTTAAGGCTCATTGGTGCTCCAATAGGTGGGTTAAAGACAGAGAAAGAACTCAACATTTTCCCTATCATACCATATGCAGAGAAGGATGAATGGAAGCGAATGAGGTCAAAATTGCTTGCAATTAGAACAAAAATTCGATATAATGAACGGGTGAGAAAAAGAATGAGTCTGTAGCGAAGTTGTGTTGTTGAAAGATCATCGAAGGTTGAAATACCCTCTAGCTAGTAGGTGCGCTTATGAAACTCATTTCCCAACATTCCATCATCTCCATCCTTGTTTCAGACCAGGAGCGAGCCTTGCGTTTTTATCTTGAGCAGCTAGGCTTAGAGATTCGCACTGATCAGTCATTTGCACCTGGATTGCGGTTAGTGACCGTCGCCCCTCCCGGGCAGAGCAGACCGGAGATCGCCTTAGGTTGTTCGGATCAGACATTCTATCCGGTTGAGCACAAAAGCAAAGTACAGGAGCAGCATGCACAGATGCTGAGTTCAATCTTCATCACCACTCATTGTTGGCAGGATTATAAGCAGCTCCTTGAGCGTGGCATCACGTTTCTCCAGTCTCCAAGGCAACAACGGTATGGAGTCGAGGCCATCTTCTGTGATCCAGACGGCAATACCTTTACATTATTAGAGGTGGCCCCAGGCGTCCAGTTTGCTCCACTGTATTTTGGATCGGCGGCCTGACCCTGTCTCTCCAGCCTGTTTCCACTGAGCATCTTCCTTTTCTGGTGAACGTCTCTCCCTGATGAGGTTATTACGCAGAATATGCCAGTCATCTTGTTGTCAGGCAGTACTTTTTTGCTGCAATTAGCATTAAGGGCGGCAAAGCAGATACAATAGAGTCAATGAGAAGCACAGAAATGCAAGAAGTACTGCAATACTGTTCAGATAGGTAGTACTCTTCTCCTCTATCAGCAATGTTTGTTACATTGCGAGATCATAGATCGTCTGGCATGTATAGGTGGCTGGTATAGAATAAATAAAACAACATTATGGAGAATCGAAAACATTATGGAGCAATCAACTGTACCAAGCGAATCTCACGGTATCCTTGAGCCAGCTATTTCAGTCGAAGAACTCATGGGGCCTGCGAGTCGTATTCCAAGTTATAGCCCAACTCCCTGGGCAATTGTGAATAGCATTCTGGATATTGTCGACAAAGTAAGTGGTGGACGTGCGGGATGGGTACAGCGGTTCTTCTCCTTCGCCTTCTTTGGTGGGATGGCCGCCGTCGTTAATCTGATTGTATTTTATATTGGCTATTATGTTGTATTGCCATCAGATGGATCCACGGTCCACTACGTTGTTGCCTATCTCTTTGCTTACGAGCTTTCGGTGCTGGCAAACTTCATTCCCAACGACTATTTCACCTTTAAGCAGCTTCGTTCGAGTGGAGATCGCCCCTGGATCGTTCGTAATGCGCGTTTCCATGCTGGCTCAATTACCGGTGGTGTTTTGACATTTGTCTTGTCATACGCTTTCAAATCTTTCTTGGGTGTGCCAGCCATTATTGCACAGGCGATAGCCTTGATCCTGGTGTTGTTCTATAACTTTGCTTTCCATCACCTGTTCACCTATCGTCATAAGAAGGCTGTCTCGGTTGAAGAAGCTCTGATCGAAACGGTTAAAGAGGCCGTCACCGGCGAGATGCCCGTAGTCGATTCTGTGCATACAGCCTTATAGCCCTATGCCCTATCGGAAACATATGATGTTTCCAAACCTTGCGTGAAGCAAGACCAACGAAAATCCTCCCTGACTAGAACAGGGAGGATTTTCGTTCATTAGGATAGGTTTTTCAGCATGGGGTGTTACGCCCAGCGAATGAGACCGAGCTCATACTTCTCAGTGAGATGGGGATGAGAGGGGATAACGCGCACATTGTAGGCGATGCTTCCGCTCTCATTTGGTTTGAGCTGAATATCATAGCGGTAGGAGCCATCCTGCTCGCGCTTGCTAAAGGTCATTGGAAGGGCATATTGGGCGTGGGCCAGTTCATCAGTTGTTTCGCCATAAACCAGTTCGACACTGATATCATCGGTCGTAATTCCCTGGAGCCGCACCCACGCATGAACGTCGATGGTCTCGCCCAGACTCAACTGGCCATTGCGCTGACCGTCAACATAGAGCTCCAGCGATCTCCAATTGCTGCGGATGCGCTCTTTCCAGGTCGCCAATTTGCGTTCACGCTCATAACGATTCTGCTCGACCAGCAGGCTTTGTCGAATCTCAGGCACATAGTAGCGTGTCGTATACTCTTTAACCATGCGGCGCATACTAAATTGAGGTGCACATGTGCGGATAGCCTCTTTCATCGTCGCCAGCCATTGATGAGGAATTCCGTTTGCATCGCGCTGGAAGAAACTGGGGATGATCTCAGTCTCCAGCAAGTGGTAGAGAGAGAGGCTATCGGCCTCGGCCTGAGCTTCCTGATCATGATATTCGCGCTCTTCGCCAATGGCCCAGCCATTTTTGCCATTATAGCCTTCGTCCCACCAGCCATCCAGGATGCTACAGTTGGGAAGCCCATTCAGAGCCGCCTTCTGACCGCTGGTACCGCTTGCCTCATAGGGTCGAATAGGATTATTGAGCCAGACATCGGTGCCAGAGACGAGGTAACGGGCCATATCGATATCGTAATTCTCCAGCAAGACAATCTTCCCGCGAAACTCTTCAGAACGTGAGAGCGTATAGATGTATTTGATCAGAGACTTGCCAGGCTCATCGGCTGGATGGGCCTTGCCTGCAAACACAAACTGAACAGGCTTCTCAGGATTGTTTAAAATCTTGCGTAAGCGATTAAGATCTCGGAAGAGCAGCGTGGCGCGCTTGTACGTAGCGAAGCGGCGGGCAAAGCCAAAGATGAGCGCATCTGGGTTCAACATCTGGTCAAATTCGGCGATCTGAAGACTGCCTTCACCGACGCGGAGATGCTGCTGCTTGAGCTTTTTACGCGCATAGTCAACAAAGATTTTCTTGCGCAGATTATGCGTTTTCCAGAGCTCTGCATCGGGGATCTGGGCAATGCGCTCATTCCAGAACTCGGGATCATCGACATAGCGGCCCCAATCGGGATCAAGATAGCGGCCAAAGAGCTCATTGATTTCGGGAGCGATCCAGGAGAATGTGTGAACGCCATTGGTAATCGAGCCAATGGGGACCTCATCGGAATCCAGCCCACTCCAGAGATGCTGCCACATCTTGCGCGAGACCTCGCCATGCAGGGCACTGACCCCATTGTGTTGTCCTGTTAATTTGAGTGCCAGATTGGTCATGCCATACATGGGGCCCCAGCTCTGCATCTCTTCAGCTAATTCAATAAACTGATCTCTATTTAATCCTAATTGGCCCCAATAGCTAGCGAAGTATTTATCAATTAATTCATAGCTAAACGTATCGTTGCCAGCTGGAACCGGTGTATGTGTCGTAAAGAGCGAATTGGAGATCACCACCTCGCGGGCCTCGTTGAAGGTCAATCCTTTGACAACCAGTTCACGGCAGCGCTCCAGGCTCAAGAAGGCTGCATGGCCCTCATTGAGATGCCAGGCATCGGGAGAGATTCCCAGAGCGCGTAACGCCCGGACTCCACCAATGCCGAGCACAATCTCCTGTGAGATGCGCATCTCATGATCTCCGCCATACAGACGAGCTGAGAGCTCACGATCAGAGGGAGCATTGGGGGGAATATCCGTATCCATCAGATAGAGCGGCACACGGCCCACCAGCAGTTTCCAGATCTTGGCATAGATGCGGCGACCTGGCAGATCAACACTGATGACCACCTCATTGCCATCGGGGCCAATAGCGGGCACAGCGGGAACCTCTGAAAAGTGGAGCTTATCGTAGGATGCTTCCTGAACCCCATCGCGATTGATCCGCTGATGAAAATAGCCCTGGGGATACAGGAAACCGACCCCCACAAAAGGGAGCCCCAGATCACTTGCCTCTTTGCAATGATCACCTGAGAGAATACCCAGGCCGCCAGAGTAGATTGGTAGGGACTCGTGAAGGCCAAATTCCGCCGAAAAATAAGCAATCGTCTTCCCCGTAAGCTCTGGATAAGTACGAGAGAACCAGGTTTCATCGGGTTGAGGGTGAATATAGAAATCAAAATTTTTGATGACGCTATCATACTGTTCAAGATACTCAGGCTGTGTGGCAGCCTCTTCCAGGAGCTGCGGACGAACCTCGCTTAAGAAGCGGACTGGATTATGCCCGACGCGTTCCCAGAGTTGAGGGTCTAACGTACTATAGAGCGCGCGAGCTTCCGGGTGCCAGCTCCACCAGAGATTGTAAGCAAGCTCATAGAGACGGTTAATGCGTGCAGGCATAATCGGAAAGACCGTTATGCGACCATAAACTTTCACAGAAAACAGGTCCTTTCTGTTATTGTAGATACAAGGATAATCGATTTATCATTTCTTGCAACAATGAAACGCATTGCTCCATCCTGGAACCTTGCCGCTGTCGTAGCATCTTCTGAAAAGAAAGGTTTCATGCAGGGTGGTGAAACCCCTTCATGAACGTCTACTCTCAGTATATCATTGCTAAACTAGCAGTGTATATGGAGCCGCGCCTGCTTTGTCTTCAATGGAAGTAAAGAGATGGGACCGGGAGAGTTAAAATTGCCTTTCTCTCCTTATTCCTCTATACTGTCTTCATTACGTACGTACGGATGTATTGTCTACAGATGTGCAGAAGAGAGAACCGATAAGACATCTTGTTTAGAGGAGGAGCTGCCCGATGGAGCAGAAGCCAGGGCCTGGACGTATACAGATGATAGGAGCAATCCTGGGGGGGGTCTTATTAGGGCTGATCATTCTCTGGCTGGGTTGGAGCCTTTTCTTATCGCCAACCGCTTCAACAGGGTCGGCCTGGAAGTTCTTCCGCGTGGGAACCTCAGCCTCACCAGTCGTTCAGCAAGCTCCATTGCTGGCCGCTGGTATTACATTGGGTCGTGCCGAGCAGAAGCCAGTATTGAGTCAAGCACAAGCGCTTCTCCTGGCGGGCCAGCAAGAGCCTGATGCAGCCAGTCAAGCGCAAAATACCCAGGCGCAATATGTGCTTGTGAACTACCCGGCGAAAGATGGTAATCATGCAGATATCAAAGACCAGCCATCCTGGTTAATTATTTATCAAAAGATTCCATTGCAGCCGACCGATGCTGAAGTTGATCCGACGCCTTTTCCGCAATCGACCCATGACCTGTATCTCTTTCTTGATGCCAGCACCGGCCATGAAATACTCTCTGTCTGGATTTAAAGCGGTTCTGGGCCCTCCACCAGATGCTGGGGGCCCATAGCCGCTTTAGCGTTGCTCGCGCTCTTCTTCGTGCATTTTGATCCAGCCGTGGCGGAGAGCATGAACCACAGCTGCCGTACGATCATTCACAGAAAGCTTTTTCAAGATAGATGTAATATGATTTTTGACCGTTTGATCACTAATTTTGAGCGATTTAGCAATCTCCTTATTGCTATTTCCGCGTGCAATATAGTCGAGAATCTCCACTTCTCGACTGGAAAGCGGAGAATAAGGATCCTTTGTTTCGCCCTCTTCCTCTTCGACAGTCATCTCGCGGAACGACTTAAGGACCCGACTTGCCAATTGTGGTTTAGAAAGCACATCATCGCGAATGAGATATTCACCATGGCTTACACGGCGCACAGCATCCATCAGTTCGTCCGCTGTAATATTGCGTGAGCAATAAGCGGCTGCCCCAACTTTAATTGATTGAAATAAGCGTTCTTCGTCCTCTGAGGGTGTGAGAATAATAATCGCCATCCGTGGAGCAATATGGCGGGCCTGACGGGCGATCTCCAATGGATCAGAGGAAGTGAGTCCTGCGTCGATGAGGGCTACATCGGGGTTGCCTGTTCGGGCGATCTCCAGAACGTCAGCAGCATCAGTCGACTCACCAACAATTGTGCAGTCTCCCATTCGTTCCAGGGTAGCGCGGACACCTTCGCGGAATAGGGGCTGTTCATCAATAATGATGACACGTATCGTTTCCATGTTAACCCTTCATAGAAGAGCAGACAGCCAGAAGACACCTGGGCGCACTGCCTACCCTCATGTTTGTATAAACTGACCACCGAGCCCCTTAGGGTGGTGTATCAGGGAACCTGTAGACCTTATGTTGTTGCATTATTATACACAGAAAATCTCCAGTGAACAATCGTTAGCAAGAGGAAATTCCTGAATTACCTCCATAAACTCTGCCAAAGACAGGCATGAACGAGAGAAAGATCATGCTTCTTCTCCTGAAATGAACCGTCTGGCCCTGCTTAAAACCCTATATCAGGTGTTTATACAACCTCTCTTTTAAGAATCAGGATAGATGGTTGCAAGAGGGTAATTGGACTGAGAATGGTACCTGACCTGGTATTGATGCTTGCCTTGTAGCACGAGATGATAAGAGGAGGCACTGAGCATAGAACACAATAGAACACAAAAGAATACATCATGAACGTGGTGATCGAGTGATTGGGTAGCCCGTTCGTGATGTATTCTCGTTAACGTAGACAGAGAGCTTCGTTCACCATACGTTAAAAGCGCTCTAATTTGCGTAGAGTTGAATTGATGCCAACTTTCAGGCTATCGATAACCCCACGTCCAGTCACGGCAACAGCCTCAAAACTAGGAACGTGATAGGGGTTGAGATATTTTTCAAGGACTGACACTGGAAGAGTGTCCTGTAGATCGCGTTTGTTCCATTGCATAACGAGAGGGAACTGACTGGCATCTTTATTCATACGGCGTAACTGATCCTGGAGCTCGTTCCAGCACTCGATATTCTCTTGTAATTTGCTGGCCTGTGAGTCTGCTACAAAGATCACGCAGTCGGCACCCTTAAGAACCGAGATGCGGGTCTGCTGATAGAGAATCTGACCAGGGACGGTATAGAGTTGGAAACGAATATGGAAGCCATGGACCGTTCCCAGTTCGAGGGGGAGGAGATCGAAATACAAGGTACGTTCAGTCTCTGTATCGATCGAGACCATATCTCCCACATCTTGTGGATTCACCGCCTGGTGAATATAGTGAAGGTTTGTTGTTTTGCCACACAGACCGATGCCATAATAGACGATTTTACAGTTGATCTCTCGTTTTGCCATATTAATTAGAGACATGTGTATTGATCTCCTGCCCGCTTGTGCACGCCGCTACCAGGTGTGCACGTCATTTTTCTGAAGAAATCCTCACATTCCGTGTGAGGAGGAAGGAAGTTGACGAACGAATGCTACTTCTGTCTGGGACAGTATACCTTATTCCATGAAGCGCTGCAACAACAGGACTCGCCGTTTGCTTCTTACATCTACTCAGCAAAAAATATACCCTATATCTCTTATTTTTGCGAATAAGCATGCTCAGAGCTTCTCGCAGCTTGAGGCATGTAGGTGAGGAATTATCCTGAACGTAGCTGTTTTTTCAGGCAGAGCCCATTCTTGCGATAAAGAAGAAGAGATACTTTTGTCCCCTTTCATCATAGCCCATCTATACTATGCCTGTTTATGCTATTGAGCCAATCGAACTGTTGTGAGCATTTGCATTGGCATTCTTTAATAGAATAAACTGAATCGAGAGAGGAAATTGGGGGATGAGCTCCCCATTGACGAATGAGCCAGAAAGGGCTAGACTTACCCTCAAACGAGGATGCTCTACTCTGCATACCAGGTACAAAAAGAATTGAAGTGAGAAAAAGAAAAGATGACTACAACCACTTCCACTCCGATTGATACGGATTTTGAGATCGTCATCGGTCTTGAGGTGCATTCACAACTTCTAACCAAAAGTAAGATGTTTTGTTCGTGTAGCACAAACTATGCGAATGATGCACCCAACACGCACGTTTGTCCAGTGTGCATGGGCATGCCTGGTGTTTTGCCGGTGATCAACCGTGAAGCTGTGCATTATACAATTATGACAGCTCTGGCCCTTCATTGCTCTATCCCTGAATACTCTAAATTCGATCGTAAGAGCTACCACTATCCGGATCTGATGAAAGGGTATCAGATCTCTCAGTACGATATTCCTTTGAGCAGTGATGGCTATGTCACTATTGAGCTTCATGGACAAGAGCGCCGGATCGGAGTCACGCGCGTCCACTTAGAAGAAGATACTGCACGTTCCCGCCACCATGAGGGCTATAGCCTGATCGATGTCAATCGCGCTGGCACTCCATTGATGGAGATTGTGAGCGAGCCGGATATGCGTTCACCGGAAGAAGCCCGGCTCTATATGCAGAAGCTTCGTGAGATCCTGATCTATCTGGGGGTCTCCTCTGGCCGTATGGAGGAAGGAAGCCTGCGTTGTGATGCCAATGTCTCGGTGCGACCGCGTGGTGAGACCAGGCTGGGAACGAAGACCGAGATTAAAAATATGAACAGTTTCCGCTCCGTTGAACGTGCGCTTGAGTTTGAGGCGAAACGGCAGATTGCGCTGATTCGTGATGGAGGGAGAGTCCGTCAGGAGACGCGTGGTTGGGTTGAGAATAAAGGGATCACCGTCCTACAGCGTGTGAAAGAGCATGCCGACGATTACCGCTATTTCCCCGAGCCTGATCTGCCACCACTTATTATTAGCCGCAGTTCAGTAGAGGAGATTCGGTCGAACCTTCCCGAGCTTCCAGATGAGCGTCGTGCCCGCTATCAGTCAGAGTTTGGTCTATCTGAACAAGATGCCAATGTCATGACTGAGGACAAAGCGCTTGGTGACTACTATGAGCAGATCATGACCCTCTCAGAGGCAAAAGATCGCCTTGCTCGCGCCAAATCGGCCAGCAATTGGCTCCTCAGTGAAGTCGTACGGTTGCTTAAGGCCAGCTCGCTCTCAATTCAGGAGTCGCCCATTACACCGGCTGCCGTGGCCAACCTGCTGGATCTCCTGGACAAAGAACGGGTTACTGGCAAGCAGGCAAAAGATATTCTGGACGAAGCTTTTGCTACAGGCGAGCTACCAGAAGAGATCGTAGTCCGCAAGGGGATTAAACCGCCAATCAGCGATCAGGGTGCTCTGGAACAGATTATCAGCGAGGTGCTCGAGAAGAATCCTAAAGCGACCAGTGATTATCGTAGTGGGAAGACCAATGCATTGCAGGCGTTGGTGGGCCAGGTGATGAAGCAGACGCGTGGACAGGCGAAGGCAGATATTGTCCAGACCCTGTTACGCAAGAAACTTGATGAGCTGCAAAGCTAGGAAAGGTATCCTGGCTTGTTACACAATGAACGTGTAGTGAGCTCCGGTGACAATGCGTGCTGGCGACTGGTGTCGGCCCATGTGGAGGAGTTTGGATAGAGGTACCAATCATGTCGCGAGAGGTTACATCGTTCAATCCGTATCAGATGGCAGTCCAACAATTTGAGCTGGCGGCAAAGCGTCTGGCGCTTTCGGAAGATCTGCGTGAGATTCTCCGCAAACCCAAGCGAGAATTAACAGTAAATTTTCCCGTTCGTCTGGACGATGGGCGCATCAAGACCTTTACCGGGTATCGTGTCCAGCACAACGTTAATCGGGGTCCAGCCAAAGGAGGCATCCGCTTTAGTGAGGATGTCTCCCTGGAAGAGGTTAAAGCGTTAGCGATGTGGATGACCTGGAAGTGTGCCGTCGTTGGCATCCCTTATGGTGGAGCAAAAGGCGGTGTAATCTGTGATCCAAAACGCATGTCCTCAGCGGAGCTCGAGCGGTTGACGCGCCGGTATACCACAGAGATCTCCATTATTATTGGCCCACATAGCGACATCCCCGCCCCTGACATCAACACCAATTCGCAGGTGATGGCCTGGATGATGGACACTTACTCCATGCATGCAGGCTATTCAATTCCTGCTGTCGTAACGGGAAAGCCTCTCTCCATTGGAGGGAGTGAATGTCGGAACGAGGCCACCGCCACAGGCGTGCTATTTGCCACCAGGCGAGCGGTACAGCGGATGGGGACGACATTACAGGGGAAGCGTGTAAGTATCCAGGGATTTGGGAATGCTGGAAGCATTGCGGCCAGGCTTTTTGCTGCTGATGGCTGCAAGATCGTTGGGGTTAGCGATACACAGGGTGGCATCTATAGTGAGATTGGACTTGACCCGGCAACCGTTATGCGGTATAAGCAAGCGCATGGGAGTGTCGTTGGTTTTCCGGGGGCGCAGAGCATCGGTGTCAAGGATATCCTGGAGGTTCCGTGTGAGATCCTCATTCCAGCGGCGACCGAGGGAATGATTACGGTTGAGAATGCCGAGCGTATTCAGGCGCGCATTATTGCCGAAGCTGCCAATGGGCCAACCACTCCTGAAGCGGACCGTATCCTCTTTGAGCGAGGCTGTCAGGTTATCCCGGACATTCTAGCGAATGCTGGAGGAGTGACAGTGAGCTACTTTGAATGGGTACAGGATCTTCAGAGCTTTTTTTGGGGGCCAGAGGAGATCCTTCAACGTCTGGAAGTCATCATCAACCGTTCATTTGATGCGGTGGTAGAACTGGCAGAACAGCATCATTGTGACCTTCGGCTGGCCGCGAATATGCTTGCGATCTCGCGGGTCGCTGAGGCAACGCAGATTCGTGGGATCTATCCCTAGGTCTGAGACAGTTTAGCGCATCAGCAGGCGGCCACAATCTTCTTTGTGGTCGCCTGCTGATGCGCTTGAAGGTTTAATTAATAGCCGCGGCGAGGTTCGCGTTTGGCGGGCTTTTTGGCAGGTAATTTTGTTGGACGCGGAGCTTTGGCTTTTTTGCGGCCACGGCCCCATTCTGCATCCTCATCCTCATCCTCGTCCTCATCCTCAAATGGTTCTTCGTCATCATCAAAGCCAAGATCCATGTCAGGGATATCGGCCTCTTCAACTGGAAGGTCCTGAAAGTCTTCATCTTCGCTTTCCGAAGCAAAATCAGCCACTTCGGGCTCAATAAAGTCTTTGGGCGAGGAGATGGGTTCGGCCACAGGATGAACGATATTGCTGGCCTGACGATCACTGACACGGCTCTCGCCAAAGGACCCTTCAGAAGAGCGTCCAGGGCGGCGAGGGCTTGCAGTAGCGGGCTCTACAGGCTCGGTCTCAGCGATCTCTCCCTCTTCATTAGGTTTAGGGCCGCCAATGACGCGGCGTCCAGCTGCTATATCGAGCCAGAACTGAGAATAATAATGTGGTCGTTCTGAATCTTTTTCGCTATCTTTTCTTGACATAAGATGTGTCTGCAGCCGTTCGCTTGAGAGGGCTGCTCCTACCTTCCTTTGTGTTTCAAAACATGGACGATCACGTTGGCGAATAAGTGAATGGATGCCCCTGGCATCTTTTTGTGGGCCCCTCCCATATCGGTTTTCTCCTGAGAACGTCAGAAACTTGAGTTGATATGCGCTGGTACACAGAAAAAGAGAAAAAGATAGGGTGCCTGACCCGCAGTCTCATACATCACCTTGACCATGCGTCAGGGGAGAACTTCTATTCTCCTAGAAAGTTCTGCATTCTCCTATCGCACAGGCATGAGCGTAAACTGCTAGTGGTACCATGTGTTGATCATGATAAGAAGAAAGTGTCGGACTGTCAAGGGACCATGAACAATGGATAAAGGGGCTTGTAGAGAGGGTTTAGCTATTGTCAAGACCCTAAGTGCATGAATTTCTAGAGCTGTAGTGTTTGCCAGGGCGGAAGAACAACTCTATAATAAGGAAGAAGATAGTCAGGAATACACCCTTTCTTGCCCTTCTCTGCATCTTCATTCTAGCAGGCTTAGACACGTCGCATCTGTCGTGTAGGAATACATACTTTGTTTTTATAATCTATTGGGGATGTTGGTGCCTAGTAATTTGGAGGAAACCATTGACGAGGATTCTTGATAGTGTGGATAGCCCAGAGCAATTACGAGCTCTGACCGTTCCGCAAATGGAGCAATTAGCCAGGGAAATTCGGCGCGAGATCATCGAGAAAGTTTCGGTGCGAGGAGGGCATCTGGCACCGAATCTGGGTGTAGTAGAGTTAACAATGGCGTTGCATCATGTCTTTCAAACGCCGGAAGACCAGCTTGTCTGGGATATTGGTCACCAGGCATATGTGCATAAATTGTTGACCGGGCGTCGTGAGCGTTTCCACACTATTCGTCAATTTGGTGGCCTGTCTGGATACTTGCGTCGTGAAGAGAGCCCCTATGATGTGTTTGGTGCGAGCCATGCAAGCACGTCAATCTCAGCTGCACTGGGCATTGCAGCTGCTCGTGATCTCCAGGGAAAAGATTATAAAGTTGTCGCTATTATTGGCGATGCCTCGTTGACAGGTGGTATGGCCCTTGAGGCAATGAATAGCGCGGGGAGTCTGAAGAAGAATCTTATTATCGTCTTAAATGATAATGATAAGTCTATCTCTGAGAATGTGGGGGCGATGTCTCAGCATTTAGGGCAGGTGCGGAGGATGCAGACCTCTCCGAGCTATCAGCGCCTGCGTGAGATGGCCAAGGATTCGATTGAGCGTCTTCCGGTTGTTGGTGATAAAGCGCGTGAAGCGGCTGGCCGTGCAGAAACAAGTTTCAAGCAGTTCATGATGCATAGCAAAAGTGGGGCTGTCTTCGAGGAGCTTGGTTTTAAGTTTTTTGGTCCATTTGATGGACATAACATTCCTCTCTTACTTGATGTATTTGAGAATGTGAAGAAAATTGAAGGGCCAGTGATCGTGCAAGTGGTGACGAAGAAAGGCAAGGGGTGGGACGTTGCCGAGGGGGATTCGACCAAATGGCATGGGCCTGGAGCGTATGATTACACCACAGGTGTTATCAAGAAAAATGCGAATGATCCTTTGACGTATACAGAGGTATTTGCCAATACTCTCGTCTCCATTGCAGAGCAGAATCCAGCCGTAGTTGGTATCACTGCTGCCATGTCTGAAGGCACTGGCCTGAAGAAGTTGCAGAAGCGCTTTCCTGAGCGCTATTTTGACGTTGGCATTGCTGAGCAGCATGCGGTGACATTTGCGGGGGGACTTGCTGTAGGGGGGATGCTTCCGGTCGTGGCAATCTATTCGACCTTTATGCAGCGTGCCTTTGATCAGATCATTCACGATATCTGTGTGCAGAATCTGCATGTCGTCTTTGCCATGGATCGCGCTGGAATCGTTGGTGAAGATGGACAGACGCAGCATGGAGTCTTTGATATCGCCTTTATGCGGATGATCCCTCATATGAAGATTATGGCTCCCAAAGATGAAGAGGAGCTGCGACATATGCTCTACACGGCTGTGGAGCTAGATGGTCCCGTAGGGCTGCGCTATCCACGCGGCAAGGGTCTGGGTGTCGAGCTTACAACAGGGCTTCATAAGCTCGAAGTTGGAAAGGCAGAGCTATTGAGCCCGGCAACCATCGAGGCTGCGGAGAAATGCGACGTTGCGCTATTCGCATATGGTTCAACCGTCTCGCAAGCAGAACTGGCGGCGAAAGAGCTGGCTGAGGAAGGTATTCATGTGGCTGTCGTTAATGCTCGTTGGGCCAAGCCTCTGGATCAGGAGCTGATTCTGCGCCTGGGACAGAGCACGAAGCATCTGATAACGATAGAGGATCATGTTGTCTCTGGTGGCTTTGGAAGCGCCGTCCTTGAGCTGCTTGAGAGCAAGGGCCTGACTGATATTGCTATTCGTTTGATTGGCCTGCCAGATACATTTGTTGAGCATGGGGCACCAACCATTTTGAAGGAGCTCTATGGCCTTTCCTCGGCCCATATTAAAGAGGTCGTGCGGGAGCAGCTCACAACGACAAAGAAGCAAGGTGTTGTGTAGGCTAACTATCGGCTGTGCGTATTGTGGTTGCTATCAACAAGAAGAGAGTGCAGCCAGTCATGCACCATCAGGCACGCGGCCCCCTCTCAACGCGTACCTGATGGTCATGTGGGGGTATTCGGTTCATCGGAGATAATGCGGCCATCGCGCATACGTATGATACGGTGAGACATGCGTCCAACTTCGAGGGCATGGGTGACAATAACAAACGTCTGACCCTGCTCACGATTGAGTTGTTGGAGAAGCTGCATAATCTCCAGCGCAGTCTCGCTATCAAGATTCCCTGTTGGTTCATCTCCCCAGACAATGGCGGGATTATTTGTGAGCGCACGGGCAATCGTGACCCGCTGACGCTGTCCACCGGAGAGCTCGGCAGGGCGGTGACTGGCGCGGGCTGCGAGTCCAACGAGATCCAGCATCTCTAGAGCTCGTTTGCGCGCCTGACGACTGGGAACTTTCGCCAGCAGGAGAGGGAGCTCAACATTTTCCACAGCGGTAAGTACAGGTAAAAGATTAAAGTCCTGAAAGATAAAGCCCATATGGCGAGCGCGATACTCCGTTCGCTCTCGATCGCTCAGGTCGCGGAGATTCCATCCACGTAAAAAGACATCGCCCTCATCAATGGTATCCAGCCCC
This sequence comes from Tengunoibacter tsumagoiensis, assembly GCF_003967535.1. Lineage (GTDB taxonomy): Bacteria > Chloroflexota > Ktedonobacteria > Ktedonobacterales > Ktedonobacteraceae > Tengunoibacter > Tengunoibacter tsumagoiensis. The sequence continues at coordinate 2,005,214 of NZ_BIFR01000001.1, forward strand.
GAGAGACAATTTAAGAGCGTCGTTTTGCCACAACCACTGGGACCCATAATAGCGACAATCTCTGCTTCTGCGATCTCCAGATTGATACATTGAAGAGCCTCAACCCGTAATTGGCCGCTGCGATACATCTTTTTTACATTGTGAGCTGTAATCATCATGCCTGATTGTTCCATAGTTTACTTGTTCTGCACTATTTTGTCTGGCCAGCCAGTTGCTGTAAGAGCTCTGGTGCACAGATCGTAATATGTTTGCGGCCAAGAGCGATGGCACCAGCCTCTTTTAGCTCTCGCAGGGCAGTTGAGACTGTTTCTCGATAGACGCCCAGCCGATCAGCCAGCTCTTCATGGCTCAGGCCGTGAATAGCGGACGCGGATTGTTGGTGAGCGAGCTCGAGCAACAGAATAGAGAGGCGGGCGGTAGTACTTTTAAACGTCGTATTGATCAGTTGAGATTCGCGTTGTGCCAGGCGTTGGCTGATAATCTGGAGCAGCGCCTGAGAGATCGTTGAATTGCGTTGCAATAAAGCAGCCATATCGGCACGTGTCAGCGTATAGAGAACCGTCTCAGCAATAGTCTCGGCAAAACACTGCTGAGTTTGAGCAGTCGTAAAAGCGAGCTCCCCAAGACATGCACCAGTGGTCAGCGTCGCTAGAATCAACTTCCGGCCATCAGTAGAGAGAGCATAAAGTTGTATCGAGCCCGAAGAGAGAAGAAAAAATGTCAGACCAGGATCGCCTGGACGGAGCAAGATGCGTCCAGGCGGGTAGCTAACAGTCGTTGTAAGTGAAGCCAGATGTGAGAGCTCGGTTGGATTAAGCTGCTGAAACAGTTCATGGTGAGCCAGAAAGGTTGTTTTTTCGTCCAGCGTATTGGGTAGAGGAGCCATTTTGTGGCTCTGAAAATGTTTTTCTTGCACGCTTCTTTTCCTGTATGGTTGGTTCATTTGCCAACACCTGATATTGTATCATATTGAAATCCGCTCCAGGCTCTCTCAACCAGGCTGAGTATTAACTTTCGACGCTAGTCAGGTAGATGGCCTCAGTGCGATTGCGTGCATGAAGTTTTTCAAAGATGTTTTGTACATGTTTGTGGACAGTTGATTCCGCAATACAGAGCTCCCCGGCGATCTCGCGATTTTTGCGTCCTTTGCGCATAAGATCGAGGATCTGGCGTTCGCGATCGGTCAGCGGACGAGGGGTCGCAGTCGAAGGTGCCGTCTGCGGATCTAGAGAAGGCTCAGATGGCTCATGGGTGCTGGTAGGGCGGCGTGGTGTACGATAGGAGACAGCAGCCGTTGATCCAAGCAGATTTGCGTATGTCGCAGGTGACTTCCACAATGACCGTAAGTGAGTAAGGACCTGAGAAGCAAATGCTCCAGGAATACAGAGATCATTGCGCGCAGCGCAGCGTAGGGCATGGACGAGCGCTTCCGGCTCAATATCCTTCGTAATATAGCCCATTGCCCCCTTTTGGATGGCCTGAAACAGATGTTGTTCTTGATGATTGGCCGTAAAAATGACCACACGTGAATTGGGAGAGCACGCGAGGACGCGTTCAGTCGCCTCAAACCCATTGCAATCAGGCATATCGACATCCATAAGGATCACATCTGGTTGTGTCTCGGCGGCCTGTAGCTCGGCCTCCTGTCCATTGGAAGCCTCCGCCACCACAGAGAGATCGCTCTCCTTCTCCACCACCTCGCGCACAGCCCGCCGCATCAATGAATGATCATCCACCACTAAAATGTTTACCATATGTATTTCAAACCCTTTCTACTTCATCAACCCCTGAAAATGGTATGGAATGATATATCTTATTTAGCTATAAATGGGTACACTTTATACTATACTCCTGTATTCAAGAAGCGGACGGCAATCCTCTGTTTTTACAAGCAAAACCGAGCAGTGCAGACGTTTTCGGTGAACGAAGAAATGAGCATGAGAGAGAGATTGGGACCAGGAATAAGCAGAGGGAAGAGGATGGGCGGAGAAGAGAGGGAGTCATAAGCAAGGAGGTAGGCCCAAAAAAAGCGTATCTGCGGCCCCTTTCCACCCTCTTATACGTATGTGCATATCTGCTTAAGCCTACCTGAGCTCTGCGGTTCTGTGGAGAACTGATAGGTCAGGTTGATAGGTCTTTTTTCTTGCGTCCTGAGTAGCTCTGTGCTATACTTCACTGTCGAAGCGGGGGGAATAGCCCCGCCTTTGTGTGATGAACACCATGATACAATTTAAGTACACACGCTCTCTAATTCAGCGCCAACCCTGAGGGTCCAGTCAATTCTGTGAAAAGTTTGTGAAAACGGTTACACCTTGGGTGACCCTGACGCCATATGTGAGAGCGGAGGATCAAGGGAGGTCCGTTCTTTTGGCTAATATCATTTCCATGAAACAGCTCTTAGAAGCTGGCGTCCATTTTGGACATCAGACGCGTCGTTGGAATCCGAAGATGCAGCAGTTCATCTTCATGGATCGTAACGGCATTCATATCATTGATCTACAGCAGACCGTTACCCGCCTGAATGAAGCCTACAAGTTTGTGCAGCAGGTTGCGGCTGATGGAGGGACACTGCTCTTCGTTGGTACCAAGAAGCAGGCTCAGGAGGCTGTAGCTGAAGAGGCCAAGCGTTGTGGCATGTTCTATGTCAACCATCGCTGGCTTGGTGGTATGCTGACCAACTTCAAAACGATTCAGTCTCGTATCAGCTACCTGCGCGATCTTGAAGCTCGCCGTGACCGTGGGGACTTCGAGCGTCTCCCTAAGAAAGAAGTCCAGCGCTTGCAGGACGATATCGTTCGTCTGGAGCGCATTCTGGGTGGCATCAAAGACATGCGCCGTCTACCCAGCGCCATCTTCATCATCGACACACGTAAAGAGCGCACCGCTGTAATGGAGGCTCGTCGCCTGGAGATTCCTATCATCGCCCTGGCTGACACCAACTGCGATCCTGATGAGATGGATTATCCTATTCCTGCTAACGATGACGCCATTCGTGCCGTTCGCCTGCTGTGTGCCAAGATTGCCGATGCTGCCGTTGAGGGGCGTCGCGAGCTTGAGGCTCAGCAGAAAGACAGCGATGGAACTGGGATCGAGGCCATCGAGTTCGAGCCCGCAGCCCCAGCCGCCGAGCCAGTGGCCAGTGAGGCTCCAACTGAGCCTGCAGCCCCGGTTGCCGAAGCAGCCCCAGCCGTTGAAGCAGCTCCAGCTGCCGAGGCTCCAGCTAGCGAGACACCAGAAGCTGCTGAGCCAGAACTGGTCAGCAAAGAGGCTCTCTAAGTAAAAAAACAAGCGACATGGTGGGAGATATGGGGCAGTTTGCCTCCTGCCTCCCGCCTTTTGCTGTATCCACCTTCTCATTGCACGCGCTTCTCAGGCGCAAGCGTTTATCTATACATATTTGTCAAGCACTCAGGGACCAGAAAGAATGGACAGAGGGAATTGTTCTGTTCTGGGCGTCTGAGTATCATACAAAAAGATTGAGGAGAACCCAAGAATGAACTACACTGCCGCGGACGTCAAAAAGTTGCGCGATGAGACTGGCGCAACCTTTGCGGATTGTAAGAAGGCTCTGACCGAATCTGCTAGCTGGGATAGTGCTGTGAAGTTTCTCGAAGAGAGAAGCGACAAGAAGGCCGAAAAAATGATCACAGCTGGCCGTGAGACCAAAGAAGGCGGCGTCTTCTCGTATGTCCATCACAACCATCGCGTTGGTGTGCTAATCGAGCTCAACTGTAGCACCGACTTCGTTGCCCGCAGCGAGAGCTTCCGCAATCTGTCGAGCGAACTGGCTTTGCAGATCGTGGGTGCTTCTCCCAAATATGTGAACTACGAAGATGTGCCCGCTGACGTTATTGATGCGGCCAAGCAAGCAATTGCTGAAGATCCTTCGATGGAGCGCGTTCCTGAGGCTCGCAAAGAAGAGGTCGTAGCTAATAAACTGAAAAAGACGCTGGGCGAGCAGGTGTTGCTCTTGCAGCCATGGGTCAAAGACGAGTCAGTTCTGGTTGGTGACCTTGTGCGTAAAGTCATCTCTGAGACGGGTGAGAACATCGTCGTGCGCCGTTTTAGCCGCTTTGCCCTGGGTGAGTAGCTTTCGAGCTACTTCCCCTCTGGGAAATGGCCTGAAGCCAGCATGTGGATGTTAGAGAAAGTAAGTGCGTAGGGGGATTTCATCTGGTTGCGCACAAGGGAGAAGAGAAAAAAGATGTCAGTCGAACTCAAGTACCGGCGTATCCTGCTGAAGCTCAGTGGGGAGGCTCTAGGACCCCAGGGTTATGGTATTGATGCCGAAACCGTTCGGCGCATAGCCGGTGAGGTCAGGCGGATTCATGAGCTGGGAGTCGAGGTTGCTATGGTGATTGGTGGAGGGAACATGTGGCGTGGAGCAGATGCTGCCGCCACTGGTATCGATCGTGGTACCGCCGACTATGTTGGAATGTTGGCCACCGTCATGAACTCATTAGTGATGCAAGACGCCATGGAGAAACAGGGAATCTCAACGCGGGTACAGACTGCCATTGAAATGCCTCCTGTGGCAGAGCCGTTTATTCGCCGCCGCGCTGTCCGTCATCTGGAAAAAGGGCGTGTGGTGATTCTGGCGGCAGGCAGTGGAAATCCGTTTTTCACTACCGACACTGCAGCAGCCTTGCGCTCTGTCGAGTTGAACACCCAGGTCTTACTGAAAGCAACAAAGGTCGATGGCATCTATGATGACGATCCCATGCGGAACCCACATGCTCAAAAATTTGATGAACTGAGTTATATGCAGGCATTAAATATGGGCCTTAAGGTCATGGATAGTACCGCACTTTCGCTCTGCAAGGATAATAATATGCCGATCATTGTCTTCAACCTGCGCCAACCGGGCGCATTAGAAGCCATTATGCGGGGCGAGCAGTGTGGTACACTCGTAAGAGCTGACGTGAAGGAGCCGGCGTAGCCTGGTATTCTCACGTCCCGTTTTCAAGGTACACGTCGTACTGGTAGAAAAAGGAAGAATGCTATGACTACAGAACTATTTGAGGATGCGGAACGACGCATGAAAAAGGCAATTGAAGCCTTGAAACAGGATCTTAATGCTATACGGGCAGGCCGCGCCAGTTCTGCTCTGATCGACCGTATCTCTGTTGAATATTATGGGACTCCTACTCCAATTAATCAGGTTGCCTCAATCTCTGTTCCAGATGCTCGGATGCTTGTTATCCAGCCCTGGGACCGCAAATTGTTAGTCGACATTGAGAAAGCGATCCAGAAATCCGACCTGGGGATTAACCCGACCAACGACGGGCAGGTCATTCGCCTGAGCATCCCGCCAATGAGCGAGGAGCGCCGACGCGATCTGGTCAAGTCGTTGCACAAAAAGTTGGATGAGCATAAGGTCGCCGTTCGCAATGTGCGCCGTGACGTGCAAGATAAATTACGCGACCGTGAAAAGAAGAAAGAAGTTTCCGAGGACGAGCTGAAGCGTAGCACAGAGCGGCTACAGAAGCTCACCGATCGCTATATTGATGATATGGACAAGGTCGGAAAAGCTAAGGAACAGGAGATCATGGAGGTCTAGCTTTGACCAAGATGCAGAATCTCTTTTCGCTTAAAGGGAAAGAGAAAGATTCTCAGACGCGTCTCGAACAATCAGTGCAGCAGCAACCCGAACAGGCTGTGCGCCATATTGCCATCATTATGGATGGCAATGGGCGCTGGGCCACTAAGAGGCATCTTCCCCGATTGGCCGGACATAAGGCAGGGGTGAGTGCTCTCCGCCGTGTGGTAGAATGTGCCGCTGACGAACATATTGAGATGCTTAGTGTTTATGCCTTTTCAACCGAGAACTGGGGGCGGCCACGAAGCGAAGTTGATGGCTTGATGCGCCTCTTCTGGGAGACCATTCGCTCGGATTTGGAGAAGCTGCACCGCGACGGGGTGCGTCTGCGCCATCTTGGCCGACTCTACGATCTGCCTCCAGATCTGCAAAAGGCCGTACAGGACTCGGTGGATCTCACCAAAGATAACACTCGTATTGGTTTAAATGTATGCTTTAATTATGGTGGGCGGGCCGAATTAGTTGATGCTGTGCGGCAGATTATTGCTGACGGACGCGATCCTAATACGATTACTGAAGAGCTCATTAGCTCCTATTTGTATACTCGCGATCTGCCCGATCCCGATCTGGTTATTCGCACCGCTGGCGAGATGCGGGTGAGCAATTTCTTGCTCTGGCAGTCGGCTTATAGCGAATATTATGCGACGTCAACCCTCTGGCCCGATTTTGGGCATGAAGATCTCCTGGCCGCATTAGAGAGTTTTCAGCAGAGGCAGAGGCGCTTTGGGCGCGTCTCGGTTCCCACAACCTGACAGCATAGAGAGACAGGCTGACTGCTGCTCTCGGTAGCAGGCGGCCTGTTTGATCCCGCTGCAGAATCACCCTGCCTCGGGCTGTTTGTGAAGAGGAAGTGAATCGTTTGCAAGGCGCAAGTGAACAGAAAATAGAAATGAGTTCTTCTGAATCCTCAAAGATAAAAAAGCAAGGCTCATCAGTGGGTCAGCGCTGGTTAACAGCGCTGGTGCTGATCCCTGTTGTTCTTTTATTTGTCTGGTTTGGTGGATGGGCCGCCTTTGCAGCGACCCTGCTGGTCGTTATCCTGGGGACATTGGAGTGGCATTCGATGCTCGTCAATGCAGGCTATCGGCCTCTCATCTGGATTAGTTTTGGGCTGAGTGTCCTCTTCTTGCTCGCTGCTATGCTTCCCCAGCAGCGTTCCCTGCTCATTGAGATTGGCCTGAGCGCAACCCTTTTGATCTCTTTTCCCTGGTTGTTTGTGCGTCGTAAATTAGATGGGGCGATGGTTGATTGGGCTTTAACGCTCTCTTCTTCTATCTACCTGGGCTGGCCAATGAGCTTTTTCCTGCTCTTGCGTGGCTATGAACCAGGTGTGCTACATATCGGTAGCGGTGCCTGGGTGACGTTGCCATCTGGGGCCTGGTGGCTCCTGTTGACCTTATTGGGGGTCTGGGGCTTTGATGGAGCTGCTTTCTTCGCTGGCCGCTATCTTGGTCGGCACAAGCTGGCTCCTCGGATCAGCCCTGCTAAATCCTGGGAAGGTGTGTTTGGCGGCTTCATTGTCCCGATTATCGCTGCATTCCTGTTTACAGTGCTTCCTCTGGGCGTTCCCTGGTATCTGGCTATCTTGCTTGGTCTATTCATTGGGGTAGCTGCTGTCATTGGAGATCTCTCGGAGTCCTTGATTAAGCGCCAGACGCATGTAAAGGATAGTGGACAGATCATGCCGGGGCATGGAGGCATGCTGGATCGGATTGATAGCCTGCTGTTTGCTGTCATTGTTGTCTATCTGTTTGCGCAACTGATTGGCCGTTAGGAGACGAGACAGTGCTCTCATCTTTGAGAGGAAGGGTGAATTTGTCGTGTCTATTCGTCTGGGCGTGCTATAATCTGGATGGATGGGAACGCGACAAGGTGATCCTGATGATGAAGTCAGTCAGCGTATAGTATATATGTCCACAGGTTGAAAGATATGACCACTTTTCCTAAACGTATTGCTTTACTTGGAAGTACCGGTTCGATTGGTCGGCAGACGCTAGACGTTGTACGGCAGTTTCCCGAGCAATTTCAGGTTGTTGCCCTTGCGGCACGTAGTAATGTCTCCCTCCTTGCGCAACAGGTAGCTGAGTTTCAACCCCAGTTAGTGACCTGTTTTGCCGATACCCCCGAAGTAGAAGCCCGAGCGCGAGAGCTGTTGCCTCAGGCTGTCCTGGGTGAGCAGGGCTTGTTGGAGGTTGCGACCCATCCAGAGGCTGACATTGTGGTGGCTGCGACTTCGGGCCTGGTTGGTCTAAAGCCAACATTGGCTGCGATTGGAGCCCGCAAGGCGATTGCTCTTGCCAATAAAGAGACGCTCGTGATGGCTGGTCACCTCGTGATGCAGGCTGCTCAACGTGCTGGCGTTCCGATTCTCCCTATTGATAGTGAGCATAGTGCTATCTGGCAATGTTTGCGCGGTGAAGAGCAGCGTGATATTGCTCGCCTCTTCTTAACCGCATCTGGCGGCCCTTTCCGCTCTGCCACGCTTGAGGAGATACAGGGGGTCACAATTGCGCAGGCCCTGGCTCATCCAACCTGGCATATGGGACCAAAGATTACCATTGATAGTGCAACGTTAATGAATAAGGGTCTGGAAGTAATTGAGTCGCGCTGGCTCTTTGGTGTACCATATGAGCGCATGGAAGTAGTTGTGCATCCTGAAAGCATTATTCACTCAATGGTTGAGTTCGTGGATGGCTCGATTAAGCTTCAAGCCAGCCTTCCAAGTATGCATATTCCCATTATGAATGCACTGGCCTATCCGCAACGACTTGATCGAACGGGGGCAGAGTTTATTCGTGAGTTGAGCTGGCCCACGGTTGCCAATCTTCATTTTGAAGCTCTGGACCTCCCACGTTTTCCTTGTTTCCGTCTGGCATTGGAGGCTGGCCGACGTGGTGGGACCTATCCCAGCGTGCTGGTTGGAGCCGATGAAGAGGCTGTAGAGCTTTTCCTGGCGGGCAAGATTCGTTTTGTCCAGATTGCTGAATTCATTGAGGAGGCGCTTGAGCGCCATACTGCGATTGAGCAGCCTGATGTAACAACAACGCTGGAGACCTGTGCGTGGGCGCGACGGATGGTGCGTGAACTGTGGAAGAAACGAGCCTGATAGCAAGATATCTGTCAGAGTGGTGGAGAAGGCATGGCAGTTGTTGTAGAGAGTAAAGGAAAATAACAGGATGATGAACTGGTCTTACCTTGCTGTCATTCCAGTGTTTGGCCTGCTTGTAATTGTGCATGAGCTAGGACATTTTCTAGCCGCCAAATGGGCAGGTATTCGCGTTGAGGAATTTGGATTGGGTTTTCCTCCCAATGTTGTCAGTATACGCAAACGCGATAATGGGAGCTGGGAGGTCATGTGGTTTGGCAGGAGTCGCGAGATTGATACCAGCAGTACGCAGAATCCGTTTACCGGGACTGCTGGTGGAGTGACCCAGGGAAAGACGAGAGGCAACACCATTTACTCGCTCAACTTGCTGCCAATTGGTGGTTTTGTGCGGATGCCTGGTGAAAGCGGGGATGTGACGGATGAGAATGGCAACTACGATGAGGATAGCTTTGCTGCGAAGTCGGCAGGGAAGCGCATTGTGGTGCTCTGTGCAGGCGTTGTGATGAATATGCTCCTGGCCATTGTTCTCTTTACGATTGCCTATAGTCTAGGTGAGCCGACGCGCCCGGCGATTATTGAGACGGTCTCGGCTGGTTCGCCCGCCCAGATCGCAGGCGTGCGTTCTGGTGATACCATTTTGAAGGTCAATGGCAAGCCTGTGAGCATGTTTGATGATATGCGAGCGATTGTGACGAAGGCTATCTCTGATGATAAAGGGAAAAGTGCCAGTGTCCCTGTGACGCTGGATGTTCGCCATCGTGATGGAACGACTCAGACGCTCCTGGTGAATGCTCGTACCCATGCCACTGCCCAACAGGGAGCGATGGGCGTCTCTGGTGCAATTGTGATGGTGAAAGCTCCTCTCTGGCAGGCACCTCTGAAAGGGCTCTCCTATACGTATGAAACCACCAGATTGATTCTGAGCGCTCTGGGGCAAATGATTACGCGGACGATTCCCGTTCAGCTATCTGGGCCAGTGGGTATTGCACAGGTGACTGGTAGCGTGGCGGAAGCCGTGCCAAATTACGGCTGGTTTCCGATTTTAAGCCTGACGGGCCTGCTGAGTGTGAACTTAGCAATCTTCAATATATTGCCATTCCCCGCTCTTGATGGGGGACGCGTCGTATTAGTATTAGTAGAGCTCTTGCGAGGCGGCAAACGTCTGAAGCCCGAGCGCGAAGGTCTTATTAATTTTATTGGTTTTGCAGTCTTACTTCTACTCTTGGTTGTCGTCACGATCAGTGATGTAGCCCATTGGGGAAGTTAATTGGAGTGTGCTTAGAATTATGCGCAAAAAAACTCGACAGATTCATGTAGGTAATGTAGCGATTGGTGGCGATGCTCCCATTGCGGTCCAATCCATGACAACGACCTATACGCGTGACGTAGCTAGTACTGTAGCACAGATTCATCGTCTCGAAGAAGTAGGCTGTGAACTTGTTCGTGTGGCTGTGCCGGAGATGGAAGATGCCGTTGTCCTCAGTGAGATTAAACGGCAGATTCATATTCCCTTGATTGCAGATATCCATTACAATCCACTTCTGGCGTTAGAAGCGATCAAACAAGGCATTGATAAGGTCCGTATCAACCCAGGAAACCTGTTGCAGGGACGAAAATCTCTGGAACAGATTGTGCTGGCAGCAAAAGAGCGCGATGTTGCCATGCGTATTGGTGTGAACTCTGGTTCAATTGATGCTATCGATAAAGTGGCACAGATGCAGCGTGTGCAGGTTCGTCTACGCGATGATGGAACGTTGGAACGTTCCGATCCCGCAGAGGCGCGCCGGAAAGAGCGCGATCACCTGGCCGAACGAATGGTGACAAAGGCGCTGGAATATATTAGCTGGTGTGAAGAGCTGGATTATCACAATCTGGATGTATCTCTGAAATCTTCGACGGTGTTGACGGCAGTTGAGGCGTATCGTCGCTTCTCTGAGCGATCGGATTATCCTTTGCATCTGGGTATTACTGAAGCTGGTACGTTGGTTGCTGGCTCGGTCAAATCAGCGCTGGGGATGGGCCTGTTGCTGGCTGATGGTATTGGTGATACGTTGCGTGTGAGCTTGAGCGCTGAGCCTGAGGAAGAGATTCCAGTGGCATATGAGATTCTGCGTTCTTTGGAGCTGCGCAATCGCGGCGTGACCTTTGTCTCCTGCCCCTCCTGTGGTCGCGTTGAGATCGATGTTGTAGGCGTCGCTAATGAAGTTGAGAAGCGTCTGACGAAGGTCCAGACTCCGATTCAGGTTGCTGTGATGGGCTGCGTTGTTAACGGCCCTGGCGAGTCTCGCGATGCAGATGTGGGTCTGGCTGGAGGTAAGGGCAAAGGAGTGATCTTCCGTAAAGGTGAGCCTGTCCGCACCGTTCCAGAGGATCAGTTTCTTGATGCTGTGCTGAAAGAGGTTGCCAGTCTGCTCCCAGAACATGAGGCGAGGCTGGTCTATCCTGAGGGTGGAATTAAAGAGATTGCCGGGACCCATCGTACCCGCGATGAGGGTCGCAATATCCCCATTTTGCAGAAGTAAACCGATAAAGAGGGTGTACAGAAATCATATCCCTCGTAAATGCGGATGCTCCCTCCTGTGGCAATATGTCGTCACATGAGGGAGTATCCGCATTTACGAGGGCTTGAATGCTGCGCATAACTCTCCGTTTACAACAAAAAAGATCATCCTTTGACCTATTCGTTTTTGTCCTCATGTGGAGAACGTATGTAAGCAACAATTTCTCCATAGGCAGCGACAGAGGAGTGCTCTTTGCTGTGATCCCCAAAGTAGATATCGATGCTTGCTCTTTGTACTTCGCCGCTTACATTATTATCCACGAAAAAAATATCAAGAATGCGTAAAGTATTCTTATCGCGCGTTCCACGCATCAATTTTCCGAGGATAAACGCAGCTTCCTGGCGATACTCTGAGTAGGGATCGTGTTGTAGCTGATCACCGTCTTCAACCCATGCCCCTTGTTGAAGTGCGTCAACAGCGAACTGCCAGCTGTTAGGGATCTGTAAGTAGAGCAACAAAACACGCAAAGCTGTTTTTTGTAAGAGCAGTGACTTGTTTTTGAGAAATGTTTCGATTGTCTCACTGGCCTCTTGGAGGCGAGCGCGTCCGCATTTGAGTAGAAATGCATACTCGTCTTGTTTAGGCAGTTTCCCAGCATTGAATTCTGCAAATGCTTGTTGTGATTCTCTTCTTAACTCAGTGGTAAGGTCAGAGTCACGAGAGGTGTTGATAAATTCCCAATCGACATCCTGGTCAATATAGAAGCCAGACTCGAATATTTCCCACTTCCCGAGTGCAACCAGAAGCATGCCTTGATACGCAGCTCTTTGGATTTCTTCGTCTTCATAGATATCAGCGACGACACTGGCGAGAAGCCCCAGGGTTTTTCTGTCTTGTGTGTTTTGTTGGAGTCGGCCTAAAGCCAATGCTCCTGCAAAACGTTCAAATATGTCAGAGCCATACAGAAAAAAATCTCGTGCAGTTGGCCAGTATTTTTGGAGACGAAAATAACTCGTCAATGCATGCAGTGCAGCGATACGAACATCTACATCTGAACTTTGTAGAAACGCTTCGATTTCTGGCTGAGCGTCTATGAATCCATATTTTCCCCAATGAAAGATCATTGATTCGTAAGAAGATGCAGGAACCTTGCCAGCTGTATAGTTGGCGAACAGCTGCAGCGAGTATTCATCGGGGACGCGTCTGCGATCAGGCATATCTTTTTTAGTCCCTTCCATTTTCAATCGGAAAAGGGTAGGTAGGCGTCTATAAAATCCCAATTTACATCTTTTTGAAGCGAAAAATCAGCCCGTTGCATTTGTATTTGTTCATCCTCATAATAAAAAGCAATTGAGCAGAAGGCAAGATAGGCTGCTTTGCGCACTTGTTCGTTTTCATTGATATCGCGTACTATCGGTGCCAAAATTTTATATATGGCAGGATCTTCGGTGTTTCTCTTGAGATATCCCAACATGTTAGCTCCCTGAACACGGCAGATGACTGCAGGGTCGTGTAAAAGAAACTGTTCGGCACTTAAGAGATAATTATTTTGCTGATTATAGTACAGGCAAAGCATCTTTAGTGCTGTAGAGCGAACTTCTGGAGATGCTGAAGAGAGATAACTTTCTAGAACGAGTCGCGCTTGTGGAATAATGCTACGGCTCATTTCTTCTAGAATTGTTGGTAAATCTGATTGTAAAATGGTACCAGATTGAACTTGGTCAAGTAGTTCTTGCGCTTTTTTGACCGGAAGATTGTTATCAACAAAATTCCAATCTATCTTTTTTTCAAGATCGTTATCAGTGGAGATGTCTGTTAGCTCGTCCTCGCTATAGCTTTCAATACTTCTCATTGCTCCATACGCATCCTTACGAACAAAAAAACTCTCTTCGGGATTACGTACTATAGGTGCTAAAAGCCTAAGAATTGCGTTATCATGCATATTTTTCTTAAGATAGCTAAGCATACGTGCGCCTTTGCTACGACAATCAGCATCAGGATCATGGAGCAGAAAGGAGATAGCAGTAGGGACATATTCATTCTCACGATTGTAATAAAAGCAGAGATTTTGAAGGGAGGCTGCGCGTACAAGAGGATCTGAGTGTGAAAGATAAGACTCAAGATCGGAACGCGCCTCTTCCAGTCCATATTTCCCAATTTTATTTATAGCACTTGGTAAATCTATTACTGGAACTTCTTTGTTTTTCAATGAAGTTAAGAGTTGATAAATAGTTTGACTTTTTTGCTGGTGGCTTTCTTGCATTTTTATATTTCTTTCTAATGAAAATAGCAAAATGTTGCAGGGGCAGAATGCTATTATTTTTCCCTGGTTTGATCAGGTATCAGGACGGAGAGTATACATCCAGGGGTAGGATGGGTTCATGCCAAATCTCCTATGAGAATGCGAAGCCGTAAGTGATGATGATTACGATAGCCTTGACGCATGAACATTTTTGTTCGATTGTTTTTTTTCTCGATAAATCCATTGGAGGTACAGCTACACTATCTGGTGGATAAGCTCAAATAACTATGCAAAAATGAGCTCAAACGAGGGATATTCCACCACTTAATGTTGCTGTATCCCATTGGAAATACGAAAGGTAAAAAGGCGACAATCTCTTTTTCACCAGTTGGCAAAAAAGAGATTGTTGGAACCCATCATACCCGTGATGAGGGTCGCAATATCCCCATTTTGCAGAAGTAAACCGGTAAAGAGGGCTTGAATAACTCTCCGTTCACACCAACAAAAAGATCATCCTTTGACCTATTCGTTTTTGTCCTCATGTGGAGAACGTATGTAAGCAACAATTTCTCCATAGGCAGCGACAGAGGAGTGCTCCCGATTATAATCGCCGAAGTAAATTTCAATACTTGCAATCTGCGCGTCACTGCTCAGATCATAGTTATCATCATTAAAAAAAGCATCTAAGATCTGTAGTGTTTTTTTATCACGTGTTCCACGCATCAACTTTCCGAGGATAAACGCAGCTTCCTGGCGATACTCCGAGTGAGGATCGTGTTGTGACTTGTCGCTGCCTTCAACCCATGCTCCTTGTTGAAGTGCGTCAACAGCGAACTGCCAACTGTTAGGGATCTGTAAGTAGAGCAACAAAACACGCAAAGCTGTTTTTTGTAAGAGCAGTGACTTGTTTTTGAGAAACGTTTCGATTGTCTCACTGGCCTCGTGGAGGCGAGCTCGTCCGCATTTCATGAGGAATGTATATTGATCAAGTTCGGTTAGCAGTTGTCCAGATTGGAATTGTGTAAACGCCTGTTGCGCTTCTGTGATGAACTCTCTGGCAAGATCCGGATTATGTTGGGTGTTAATATATTCCCAATTGGCATCCTGATCAATATAAAATCGAGAATGGACCATTTCCCACTTTCCAGATCCAACGAGAAGCATAGCTTGATAGGCATCTTTGCGGATTTCATCGTTTTCATAGATATCAGCGACGACACTGGCGAGAAGCCCCAGGGTTTTTCTGTCTTGTGTGTTTTGTTGGAGTCGTCCTAAAGCTAATGCTCCTGCGGAACGCTCAGACATGTCAGAGCCATACAGAAAAAAATCTCGTGCAGTTGGCCAGTATTTTTGGAGACGAAAATAACTCGTCAATGTATGCAGTGCAGCGATACGAACATCTACATCTGAACTTTGTAAAAACGCTTCGATTTCTGGCAGCGCTTCCACAATGTTATATTTTCCCCAATCATCAATCATCCATGCATATTGGGAAGTTTCTATCTGGCCAGCACGGTACTTGGTGAGCTGTTGAAATGCATACTCACGCCTGTTATCAACCATTAATGTTGTCCTTTTCTTAATTTTTGATTTTCACCCGTAAATAGTGGTTTTACCTATAATATTGAGCTCCTGGAACTTTGCAAGTCGATATTTGAAGTAGGTCTTCAATTATAGGAACTTGTCCTTGATCAGGCCAAGTGTTTGGGGGAGGAGATCCAGGAGCTATTTTTGACTTTACAAATTTTTTCAGATCTTGAAAGGCATTTTGTACATCTGTGAGACTCTGCACTTCGGCAATTTTGGTAAGAATATCTGGAGAATTGGGGTTAGGAGCACGGGTAATATAATTATTAAGATTGTCTATTTGTTTTTGTATTTGCCCATCAAGCTTATCAAGCGAATTTAAAGCCTCTTCTACTTCCTGGTCATGAGCTGATCCAGAATAATGGCCTGTTCGATTATATTGATCTGTATCAACCTGATCAGAATTATTTTCTTTCCAAGCCCCCTCTAAATCATTAGGCGTAAAGTGTTTGTAAATAGCCTCCCAAGCTTTCTTATAAGATGTATTCACTCTTGTAGAACGGTTGGCAGTCAAACTAGCTGTGTTGAGATAGCCATTCTGGTATAGACAACGGATCATTGCTGCCGTCAAAGCACTTGCCCCTAACCATCTAACAAGATATTGAAGAAGATCTCTTGGAATATTTCCTCCAAACTCGTTTGCTAATTGATCAATAAGCGATGTCTCTGTTGGTGTTTCTGGGATGCCTTTATCGTTAGGATTGGGTAATGTTTTGCCAGAACTTACCAGAGGTGTGTGGGTTGTGCTCACTGGTATAGCTGTGGCTTTGTGTGTCAGGTGATGATAGCTATAGATGGCCAGCGTGCCGATCAGCCAGAGTAAGGCGTCAGCGGCGACGAGGGCCAGCAGCAATTCGACTTCGGAAGCGATCAGAGCTCCCCAGGCGATAGCTCCAACGGGTACACCAACTGCAAAGCCGATGCCAGCCGTCCCGACGCCAACAGCTGTAATGCCGATAGCTCCTACAATCAACAGCAGAATGTCCAACAGGGCCATGCCAATTGCCAGAATGCCTATCCCTTCAAGCACAAGCATAAAGGTGCGGTTGAGGATCGCCTGATGGCTATCGTGTTGAATCTGATCGGAGAGCTCGTTGAGCGTTTTTGAGATATCGTCGAATGAGCTGCTCATCTCTTCCACGCTGGCTCCCTGCCAGGCGACATTTGAGACCGTATTGCTGGTCTTCAAAGCGTCAAGCTTTGTTTTCATCGTGCTCAGCGTGGTGGTATGAACATCTGCAATGGTATTGCCGTGGGTCGTTTGTTGAGAGAGAGCATCTTTAATGGGGGTGAGGGCCTGGGTGGCCTTCATCTCAAAGAAGCGTGGTGCTCCGTGTGTTATGACCCCATCTGCCAGCTCTTCAAGGATAAGCGAGACATCGCCGCCAAATTGAGCGATGTGAATAGAGAGCGTAGAGATAACATTGACAGGATCTTGCTGCATATCGATCAGAAATTTAACGAAGGCCTCTACACCACTAAAACTTGAGATACCCAGAGATGAAAGCTCATCGGTGGCATGGCTCACCAGATGGCTCATATCGTCGGCGAAGTGTTCGACGCCATTGATCATTGCACTAAAGGCGTTTCCTGTGTCGCCCGCAGTCCCAGACATAAAGAATCCTTTCTTGTCCTATATAATGGGGTCTATTGATGAGCTTTTTGTGCGCAAACGTAGCGCTTCGGAGTAAAGAGAATTGCCGCTTTATTCCAGCTATTCAAAGCCTTTTGGTGACTGCTCAAAACTTTTTTTGACATCGGTATCGGTCTGGCCCATTTGTTGACTGGCCTTATCGATCTGTTCGGCCAGGGTGTGCAGGGCATCATAGCAGCTATGGAACTGTTGGTGATAGCTAGCGAGGGCTGTCTTAAGCTCGTGGGACTTGCCTTTTCCGTCAGGAATTAGATTGGCGATCGATTGGGTAATGGTGGCATATGAGTCGGGATTCTGCATGAAGAGAGCGTCGTGTTGCGTCCATTGTTCATGGATAAATGTACGCAGATCTTTGGATGTAGTAGACATATCGTCAAATGGGTAAGAGATTTTTTCAGTCATGATTGCTGTAATCCACGCTTTCTATAATTATAGATGACTTATCATAGCCTCCATTCACTATAATATATTCCTGTGGGAGTAATTTCAAGGCGTTTAGGGGGTGATAGTGATTCTAAAAAGACAGAAGGAGGGTGATTGGATTGCGCATGCTGGCAAATTACGTGCAAAAGCAAGCTGATTGTGGATAAACCCACTCTCTATGGGATTGTTTGTTGCATCGCTGGAGTGAAGATACTATAAAAAAGCCATCAGTCTGCAAGAAGTAGACTGATGGCTTAAGAATGGGCGATACAGAACTCGAATCTGTGACCTCTACCATGTCAAGGTAGCGCTCTAACCAACTGAGCTAATCGCCCGTAAAGGTCTTGTTATTCAACCTCATAAGATGGACTGAATGGGCAATACAGAACTCGAATCTGTGACCTCCACGATGTCAACGTGGCGCTCTAACCAACTGAGCTAATTGCCCTTGAACACGGACTATGATAGCATCGACACCCACCATTGTCAAGCATTTTTCTGATTAGTTTTTTTTGTCTGGCCTGTCTACCTCTTTCCGGGCCTTTTTCATATGATAGAGAAAAGTAAAGATTCTGTAAAATGCGCAAAAGTACTAAATTATCAGCTCAGGCGTATTGATTATCTATACGCCGAATGGTATACTTTGACATGTTTCGAGGAATACACCTCTATAGATCGATGCTATTCGCCAGATGCTTCATCTTTATTTGCTTGCTTTCTTAGGAAGGTGTGGTCTGTATGCTTTCTTCGGCCCAGAGCTGTTTATTGACTAGTAGGCGTCTCTTATTTACCTGTTTTAAAAGCCGTCAAAAATCGAAGATATTTGGATTAGTACTTTTAGCTGTACTGATTATAATAGAGTTCTCGCCTTTTAATACATCCTCTGTGAGCGCCCAGCACACACTGCCAACCGTCAATATGAATTGTGGTCATGTCTCGTTCTCGCAGGATGGTAATCCTTTCCCCCTCTGTCCTGGGAACCCCAATGGAGCATTGACTGGTGGAAATTGTGTCTGGTGGGCCTGGGAGCAATGGCATCTCTTAGGGTATGATCTACCACTTAACTGGGGCAATGCCGCTGATTGGGAGGTGGATGCGATCCGTTCGGGTCTGCCTTTGGGGAAGACGCCTCGCGTGGGTTCGATCGCAGTCTTTCCGCGTGGGGATGGCGTCTGGGCCTTTGGGCCCGAGGGACATGTGGCATTTGTAACGGCAGTCAGCAGCGATGGCTCAACTTTTGATGTAACCTATCAAAACTATGGCGATCCTCATCCAATGTATGTTGGGACGAGCTATAACGTCTCTTTAATTAACCAGCCTCGCTTCCAGAATGGAGAGATGCGCTTTATTTATTTTCCTCGTTCGTTAGATCTCAAGCGTTTTGCCCAGTTGCCTGGCATTAGTACCGACAATATCGGGGCCGCCATTGCTAAAGCAAATATACAGCTGGCCACAACTGGTTTTGAAGGTTCAACCAGTTCAAGCGCAAATGGAGCCTCCACAGCAACAACTGCTACAACCTTTACCGATGATCGTGTTGCTCTAGGACTCTCTGCAGTCTCAACTGATCAAGAGTATAATGCTGATTTTACTGGAACTGGTGTGAGTGATCTCCTGTTATATAACCGTGCCCAGGGGAATATCGATATCTTTCGTCTACAGGTTCCGCCTGTTAGTCAGGGGAAAGATATCCCCGACGATCCAAATGGCAAAGTGCAAAAAACAAACTTTCCCCAGAACCCACAACGAATCAGCCTGGGCGATGCGATCACTGGAGCTGGTAAATGGGGCCCAAATCTCGATATTCACATTGGCGATTTTTCGGGTGGAGGGAAGTCCGAGATCCTCCTTTATGATCGCGTAGCAGGAACCATCCAGTTATTAAGCTTGAATGCCGATCTGAGCATTAAAAAGCACGTCACGCATGCAAATGTGGGAACTGGTTGGGAATTTTACGTTGCACGCCTCAACGATAATCGGAGTGGTCTGTTTATGTATCGCCGCTTTGCCTATGCTGATCAAGTTCCTGCTGATCAGCCATCTCCAACGCCAACCGATAATTCGCAGTGGACAGACCCATGGACGAATCCAGATGATCCCGGAAATATAGATACTGCCACTGAGACGCCAAGTCCAACGGCAACGCCAAGCCCGACAGCGACGCCAAGCCCAACGGCAACGCCAAGTCCGACGGCAACGCCAAGCCCGACAGCGACGCCAAGTCCAACAGCGACGCCAAGCCCAACAGCGACGCCAAGCCCAACAGCGACGCCAAGCCCAACAGCGACGCCAAGTCCAACGGCAACACCAAGTCCAACGGCAACATCAAGCCCGACGGTGACGCCAAGTCCAACGGCAACACCAAGTCCGACGGTGACGCCGAGCCCAACGGCAACTCCCACACCAGTTGTTGTGCCAACGCCAACCGCAACTGCATCATCTGTTGCCACCCAGACAACCACGGCAAGCAAGCAGAGTGTTGCTCTCCTTGCTCAGGGAGATATGGGAATGGGATTAGTCGATCCTGAGCCGACCTCGACGACAGCACCAGGAAGCGGGGACCTCAGTGGCACTGCTCTTGCTTCCTGGGAGAGACATGGTCGAACGGCCAATGTGCAACTGCTGGATTTCAATGATGATCTGAGTATTCGTCATCAGCAGTCTTACACGCTCTGGCACGCCAACTGGGAGGTTTACGTCGGACGCTTTGTCAATGCTCAGCAGGATGGTATCTTCCTGTATGATCGTATTGCTGGAGAAGGGCGTATGATGGACTTTGACAGCAATCTCCTGGTCAATCACTACGAAGAGCAGCATAATCTCAGTGGCAACTGGGAAGTTTATAGCGGCGATTTTACCAATAGTGGGCGTGCTCAGACCCTGTTTTACGATCCCAGTAGTGGTGACGCTCAGATTCTTTCCTTTGATTCAGACCTTAAGCTCGTGAGCCAGAAGCAGCTTGATAAGTTTGATACCAACCAGGTTTTGTATGTAGGCCACTTTGGCACACAGGCATTAAGTATCATGCTGTACGATATTCAGAATGCTCAGAGTACATTTGTCTCTTTTGACCAGTCATTGAATATCGTGCATCAGTATATTGTCAAATCCTGGGATCAGCACTGGCAGATTCTTGTGGGGGCTTTTCTGGACCGCTCTCGCTGTGTAGGTGATGCACAATGTGCAAAGAATGACGATATCCTCGTCCTCAATCGTCATACTGGTCAGATTGCCCAGTATATGTTCACCTTTGGCCGTAAGTTCCAGATTTATGATAATCGCACCCAGGCCTTTACACGTCGCGGCTATTCGGCAGAGCAAGTGGTGAGCTCAATAGATACCACCACATTCAACATGATCAGCGTTCAAACGACCAGTATCAGAAATGAGGAACTGTACTGATCACGTAAGGGCTGAACGTGGTACAATAGCGGTTATGCGACATGTATTTTTAATTGGGCTCTCTGGCAGTGGAAAAAGCACCGTTGGGCGTCTCCTCGCCCAACGGTTGGGTCTTCCTGTCTATGATATTGATGCACTCATCGAAGAAAAATATGGCGAGCGCATCCCTCTTATCTTCTCCCGACATGGCGAGGACTACTTCCGCGCTTTAGAGAGCAGCATTCTTTTGGAAGTGGCTCAAGAGAGTACTGGGGCCGTCATTATAACTGGTGGTGGTATCGTCACGCGAGCAGAGAATCGAGCACTCATGGCTGAACGTGGCATCCGTATCTTCACCCATGTCGATCCGGTGGTCGCGCTTCAGCGTTTGCAAGCACAACATGCTCGTGAACAGGCGAGCGGACAAACGCTGGAGATTCGTCCTCTATTGGCAGGCCCCAATCCCCTTGCAGCGCTACAGCAGCAGCTTGCTATGCGTCTATCCTGGTATCAGGAGGCAGAGCTCACCTGTTCAACCAGTGACAAGAGTGTAGAAGAGGTCGTGCAGGAGATAACAACCATGGTAACAGGAGCACAGGATCGGCCAGCCCCGATTGTGCGGCGGGTCCAGATTGGCGATGGATATGATGTGATTGTTGAGTGGGGGGGACTCGAGCGCCTGGGGTCCTACCTTTCACACCTTCAGCTTCCCCCTCGTGTCTTTGTCATTACAGACAGTAATATTGGCCCTTTCTATGCGGAAAAGGTCACTCAGAACCTGCTAGCCGCTGGTTTTGAGCCTCAGGTACTGACCATTCCTGCTGGCGAGGCCAGTAAATCCCAGACGCAACTGAATAAAATCTACGACTGGCTGTTAGAGCAGAGAGCAGAGCGCCGTGAGGCCTTAATTGCTCTGGGTGGTGGAGTGATTGGCGATATGGTAGGTTTTGCCGCGGCCAGCTATCTGCGGGGTGTTCCCCTGATCCAGATCCCCACCTCATTGCTGGCGCAGGTTGATTCTGCGATTGGTGGTAAGACAGGGATTAATCATCCAAAGGGGAAAAACCTCATTGGTGCGTTCTATCATCCGCGCCTGGTCCTGGCCGACCCTTCGACGCTTCTCACGTTGCCGGAGCGTTCACGAACAGAGGGATGGGCAGAGATTGTCAAATATGGTATCATACTCGACACTGAGTTATTCGCCTTGCTTGAGGCGCATGCAGAGACCTTGCGAGATTTTAGCCATCCCCCGGTAGCCTTGCTCTGTCAGATTATTGCGCGTAGTATTGATCTCAAAGTTGCAATGATCGAAGAGGACGAGCGAGAGCAGGGGCGTCGGGCTATCTTAAATTATGGTCATACAGTCGGGCATGCGTTAGAGAACGCCTCAGGGTATGGAGAATGGCTTCATGGGGAAGCAGTCTCTCTGGGAATGGTGGCGGCAGCAACAATGGCGCAGGAAGCAGGAATGTTGGCTGCAAGCGATGTACAGCGGCAGAATCACCTGCTGGCAGCCTTAGGTCTGCCAATCAGCTATACAGGTTCGGTTCAAGCACAAGAGATCCTCTCAACCATGCTGCTGGATAAGAAAGTAGTTGGGAAGCGTATTCGTTGGATCATGCCCACACGGATCGGAGAAGTTGTTATTACACCCATGCCAGATGATCTGGTAACTCGGGTCATCAAAGCTTTTTTTGCTGGAGAGGTACAGTAAGTCTATGCCCACTTTCCTCATTTTGAGCGGCCCCAATTTAAATACATTAGGCACCCGCGAGCCCTCTATTTATGGTACCGTGACGCTTGATGAGATTCATGACATGCTCCAAAAGTTGGCAAAATCGCTGGGTGTAGCGGTCCAGTGCTTCCAGTCGAATCATGAGGGAGCCTTGATTGATTATATTCAGCAGTACAGTGAGAAAGCAGCAGGCCTGGTCGTGAATCCTGGGGCACTCACCCATTATTCAATTGCCCTGCGCGATGCGATAGCCTCCTCACAACTCCCCACCATTGAGATTCATTTAAGCAACATCTATGCGCGTGAAGAGTTCCGCCATCATTCCGTAACGGCTCCGGTCTGCCGTGGTCAGATTACCGGTCTGGGATGGCGAGGCTATCTGCTCGCTTTAGAGGCATTATCTGAACTGGTGCAATTGTAAAAGGAAGAGAGAAGCATATGAGTCAAGAGAGCGTACAAGCCTTTCGTTCGTGGGTGGCGGAACAAGGGTTCGATGCATTTTTAGTCTCCCAGCCACAGAACGCGACCTATTTAAGCGGCTGGGCGAATGATGAGGAAGGAGCCTGTCTGTTAGTAATTGGTCAGGAGCAACAGATTGTGCTCACCAATCCTCTCTATAAAGAAGTCGCTGAGCAAGAGGCGGTAGGGTGGCAGGTTATTGTACCACCTGCCCGCGAATATGCCAGCGCGATCGCCTCATTGGCTCAAGAGCATGGTTGGCAAAAGATCGGGTTTGAATCCCACGCTGTCCGTTACGCAACCTATCAAGAGTATGTAGAGGCAGGCAAAGATCTCTTTACACTGATCCCCTCTGGCGATGGTGCGCTGGAAAAACTGCGTCAGGTCAAGCAGCCGCATGAGCTAGAGCTTCTGCGCAAAGCCATCGCGATTACTGATGAGACCTTTGCCCATCTATGCCGTTGGATTCAGCCGGGCATGACTGAGAAAGAAGTGGCATGGGAGATCTCGCGCAAGATGAGCGAGCTCGGTGCTGAAAGTCCCTCCTTTGACTCAATTGTGGCATCCGGCCCCAACGGCTCGAAGCCCCATGCGATCCCCAGCGAACGTAGAATTCAGAAAGGTGAGCTCATCACCATCGATATGGGGGCTCGCTATCATGGGTATTGTGCAGATATGACGCGGACCATCTGCCTTGGTGAGCCAGCTGAGCCTCGCATGAGAGAGATCTATGAGGCTGCCTTACGGGCAATGAAAACCTGTGAGCAGAACTTAAAACCCGGTATAAGTGGTCGAGCGGCTGACGCATTAGCACGTAATGTTCTGGCTGAAGTCGGACTGGCTGACTATTATATTCACAGCACCGGCCATGGAGTTGGTTTAGAGATACACGAGACCCCTTCTCTCGCCTCGCGTGCCCCAGAAGAGATGACCTTACTAGTTGGCAGCGTTGTGACCGTTGAGCCAGGCGTCTATATTCCTGGTTGGACGGGAACGCGTGTCGAGGACTGTGTGTTGATTAAAGAAGATGGTGTTGAAGTATTAACGCAATCACCGACCGAACTGGTGATTCAGCGCTAAAGGAGAGTATAGTCATGATTTCTACTGGTGATTTAAAAAAAGGCGTGGCCATTGAATTTGAAGGCATGCCCTGTACCATTCTTGATTGGCAGCATGTAAAAATTGGGCGTGGTGGAGCGATTGTGCGTATGAAGCTGCGCAACCTGCGGACCGGCTCAACGATTGATCGTACCTGCGATGCAGGTGATAAGTTCCGTCGCCTGACCCTGGATCGAGCAACCGTGACCTATCAATATCAGGATGGGGATCAGTATCATTTTATGGATACCAATACCTATGATGATATTGTATTAACCGAGCAGCAGTTGGGCAATGCTAAAAACTATCTCATTGATAATATCGAGCTAGATATCGTCAGCCTGGATGGGTCTCCATTATCTGTCGATCTGCCCGAAAAAGTTGTGCTACGCATCACCTATACGGAGCCCGGCTATAAAGGTGATACAGCAACTGGTGGAACCAAGCCTGCCACAACAGAGACAGGACTTGTAGTTCAGGTGCCCCTGTTCTTATCGATCGATGATCAGATCCGCATCAATACTACCACAGGAGCTTATGTCGAGCGCGCATAGTCCGCTTAGCAGATGCGCATTAGTAACTGATACGCATGGGAGTTGCACAATGGATAATAAGAGCCAGTATTCCTATGAGGTAGATGCCTTCACCACTGAAGAGCGGCCCGCAGTTGAGCATGTAGGCGTTGAGCAGCTTCAGCGCCTGGTGCATCTACTGGATGGGAGCGATGTCTCTGAGATTGAGGTGAAGCGTGTTGAAGAGGGTATGCGTCTGGTCCTGCGTAAGGCCAGGGCCAGTCATGCCGGTGAGGGAGTGAGCTATCTTGCTCCTGTAGTGGCCGACGAAGAAGAGCTGACAGAAGAGGCCCCTCTTGAGAGCAAATATACAGTTAAGGCTTCACTGGTAGGTATCTTCCATACCTGGGCCAAGCCTAAAGGAAAAGACATGGTCACTGTTGGTGATCCCGTCAAGATAGGCCAGGTATTAGGATCGATCCAATCCTTAAACGTCCTTAGTGAAGTGGAATCCCCCGTTGCTGGCCATGTTGTAGAGTTTCTGGTTCAGAACGGACACGCTGTTGAATACGGGCAGCCATTGCTTGTTATCGATACAGCCGAGGGGGCGTAAGCGTGTATGCAGCTGTTTGATCCTCTGAGTGGTTCGGCACCACTGAGCGTCTCAATCTTTGCACTCTACGTACGTGAATTTTTAGAGAGCAATGATATCCTACAGAATGTCTGGATTCATGGAGAAGTCTCCAACTGTAAGACATATCCTTCGGGTCACTGCTATTTTACGTTGAAAGAAGGGGATGCACAGCTTCTCTGTGTCTTCTTTAAGTCGGCTCGTCAGCGGACAGGAGCACCATCATTGCGTGATGGAATGGCGCTGGCAGTGAATGGGCGTGTCTCATTCTATGAGCGTGATGGAAAATTGCAGTTTTACGTCGATGCAGTCGAGCCGTTAGGTGAAGGTGCTTTATTTCAGCGGTTTGAGCAGCTAAAGGCTCGCCTTATAGCAGAGGGTCTATTTGATACAGAGCGCAAACGCCCCCTTCCAGCACAGCCAGCGGTCCTGGGAATTGTGACCTCACTCCAGGCGGCAGCCTTGCGGGATATGCTGCGAGTGCTTCGCCTGCGTTATCCGCTGGTTCGTGTCTTGCTCGCGCCAGCCCTTGTGCAGGGGGCGGATGCCCCTGATTCAATTGCAGCGGCCATTGACCTGCTGAATGAACAGGGAGAGGCAGAAGTGATCATCGTAGGTCGTGGTGGTGGTTCAATCGAGGAGCTCTGGGCTTTTAATGAAGAGGTAGTGGCGCGTGCGATTGCTCGTTCGCGAATCCCCATCATTAGCGGAGTCGGGCACGAGACAGACTTTACCATTGCGGACTTTGTCGCTGATCATCGAGCCTCTACGCCAACTGCTGCAGCCACCGCGGCGGTTCCTGATCTGGCTGCCTGGCGTGCTGATCTTATCGAGAAGCAAGAGCAACTGGTCGACCTCATGCAAGAGCGCCTGCTTGATCTCCATGGGCAAATGGCTTATGCTCAGCGCGATCTTCAGCGGCTCAGCCCACAGAGCCTCATTGAACGTCGACGTCAGCAACTGGACGAAGCAAGTGAACGTCTACACACACAGATGAGCCATCTTCAGAACTTGCGGAAGGAGCGTCTGCGTGGCATCGCCTTACAACTGCACTCTCTCAGTCCATTGCTCACCATTGCCCGTGGTTATGCAGTCGTCCGAAGGGAAGAAGATCAGCAGATCATCACCAGTGTGCAGCAAGTACAGACTGGTGAGAAGCTTATCGTGCAGGTGCAGGACGGGCAGTTGGCGGTCAGAGTCGAGCCCTAGAGGTGAAGGAAAAGAAGCAGAGAATGGAACAGATATCTTTTGAGGAGGCCTTTGAACGGCTAGAGGCCTCTATTGCAGCCCTACAGGACGGGAAATTGCCCCTGGAAGAGTCATTGCAGCACTATCAAGAGGGGATGCAATTGTTGCGGCATTGCAATGAACTATTGCAACAGGCAGAATTGTCTGTGCAACAATTGAGCGTAGATGCGATCGGAACGATCACCGCGCAACCAGTAGATCTATAGGGGAGACGCTTTACACGTATGATGGATAATTCTTTACTGGATAATCATGTGTTATGGGCCTCCTTTATTGCCTGGGCTATTGCTCAGGTAAGTAAGACGGTCTACGAGCTATTTAAGCAACGCAAATTGGTGGTGAGTCGTCTAGTCTCTTCAGGCGGAATGCCAAGTTCTCACTCTGCACTGGTTACGGCTCTGGCAACGGCAACCGGGCGTGTGGCTGGAGTAGGTTCGACCGCTTTTGCAATTACTGTCGTATTAGCCAGTATCGTCATGTATGATGCAGCTGGAGTACGGCGTGCTGTAAGCATTCAGGCTCGTATCCTGAATCAGATGATCGATGAAGTTTTTACTGGCCGTCCACTGGCAGAGAAACGCTTACGTGAACTGATCGGGCATACGCCGATTCAAGTTTTTGTAGGAGCTCTGCTCGGCATCGTCGTTGGCCTCGTTATCACACGCTAAACAGCTATTTTTGATTGATTCCACTCAATATGTGCAGGACCTTCGTATAACGAAGGTCTTTTTTAGTAATTGTAGAGGTAGCTTCAAAAAGAATCGGACAATTTTAATTCTATAGCTGTGTTTGTAGAGAGAGAGGTTATTAATCGATAGTACATTGAAATTAATCTCCCTATAGGGTATAGTATTTAACGTGGAATAGGGAGAATTGTCCAGTTTTAATTGCTCTGTGCCAGAACGAAAGGCCCTCATCAGGTCTATTTTGCTGATTATTCTCGCCATGTTTGGTTGTAGTAGAGAGGTAGGAAGGTGGAAGTATGAAGTTGCTGGTTATTGATCAAGATCGGGATCTGGTCGAGATGTTGGCCAGCTGGCTCAAGACAGTCGGCTACGAAGTGTATCGCGCATATACAGCCGAGCGAGCCAAACATGAGTGGATGGAGCACAGGCCGGATCTAGTGATTATGGATACTGCGTTGAGAGATGCTGACATGTTGGCGGTCTGTCGCGATCTAAGAATGAAGCACGATGCATTGGTGCTGGTTGTGACGGAGGGCCATGATATCCAGGACGAAGTACGTTGTTTGGAATCTGGAGCGGATGATTATATTAAGAAGCCTTTTTTCCCCTCACAACTTCTGGCGCATATTCGTGCAGTGAGCCGTCGCGCTCGTTTGACTCTGGAGCGTAGTCCTTCCTCGCTTGTGGTCGTGGGCCCGATTAGCCTGGATTCGTTGCATAATGAAGTAACTGTAGACAATAAAAGTGCTCGCCTTACTCCAACCGAGAGCAAATTGTTGCACTTACTGGCTCTTAATGCCAATGATGTTTGTACAGCCAATCAGATCGTTACGCATGTCTGGGGATACGATGGAGATGGTGATGCCTGCTTAATTAAGGCTCATATTCGTCATTTGCGTCAAAAAATAGAGCCCGATCCGAGTAATCCCCACTATATCCTGACAGTGCCAGGGGTTGGTTATACCCTTATTCGACGTTCAACTGATACCACTGTGGAACAGGAAGAGCCTGTTCGTTCTTTGCATGCTCTTTCGAGCTAACTTCAGGATTTTGAGCCAGCTCCAGCCGCATCCGCCGAGATCATGGGCTTATGGGCGAATGAAAGAAGAGGTTCAGCCGTAGAGTAGAGATGGTATGAATAGTAACTGCTGTTGGGATAACGGCCTCTACGGCTGAATCTTTGTTGATCGTTACATAGGTTTGACGCTCTTCAGAAACTACTCGAGATGCTTATCTTCTTCTTAAGGATTACTGCTTTCGTTGTATCTTGATCGATTCCAGTGTGCGAGCCAGCCCCTGGCGGAAAGAGATTGTTGGATGGAAGCCTAATAATTGTTCGGAACGGGTGATATCAGCTACGCTCTCGCGCACATCGCCAGGACGAACATGTGTATAGATAGCTTTAACCGGTGTATTGAGCAGCTCACCTGCACAGCGAAGAACCTCATTGAGCGAGGTGCGTGTGCCGCTACCAATATTCATCGTTTTTCCAACGGCGCTCTCTGACGTAGAGGCCAGAAGATTGGCCTGTACGATATTATCGATGAAGATAAAATCTCGTGTCTGTTCACCATCTCCAAAGATAACGGGTTGCTCGCCTTGAAGGATTGCGGTGAGGAAACGTGGGATTACAGCAGCGTATTCGGATTTAGGATCTTGTCGAGGCCCAAAGACATTGAAATAGCGCAGTGCGACCGTCTCTAGCTTATAGAGTTGAGTAAAGATACGACAGAGTTGTTCGCTACTCAGCTTATGCAGAGCATAAGGCGAGAGTGGCTCTGGTGAAAGTTCTTCATGCTTGGGGAGAAGTGGTGAATTGCCATAGATAGCTGAAGAGCTTGCAAAGACAACGCGCCTTACCCCGGCATCGCGTGCTGCAAGTAGCACATTCTGGGTGCCATTCACATTAACGTCAAGTGTCAGCTTTGGCTCTGTGATTGAAAAAGGGACTGAGGCGATAGCAGCTTGATGCCAGACTACCTCTACCCCTGCCACTGCAGCTTCAAGGGCTTCAGAATTGCGAATATCACCATGCTGAACCTCTAGATGGCCAGGTAATCGTTCCAACAATTCAATTGTCTGGCGTTTGCCGGTGGAAAAATTATCAAAGATGCGGACGGATTCCCCTTGACTTAGCAGAGCTTCTGCGATATGGGAGCCAATGAAGCCAGCTCCCCCAGTGATGAGATAGCGTGCAGAATTTTTATACATCTTTCAACACAACGTTCTCGTCGTAGATCTCTCCAAAACGCGAACATGTGTTACCCCCTTCCTCTACTTACACAATAAATCGGGCTTTATCAGATATTTAGAGCTTCTAGCAATATATCAGAAAGGAAAACATTTGCATATACGTAATTCATAGTAAATTTTTGTAGCCATTTTTTAGGGTAAAAGAGGAACGTGACCTTTTATACACGATGATCTGGTTTCTACTGGGTAAGGATGCGCTATGGAAGGATCATCATGTTGGTGCGATAGAGGAATGAGGATACAAAGTGGAATGATAAGGCGAACCAGACAGAGTTTGATCACTGCTCTCATGGATATTCGGGAGTAGCTCCGTATAAAACTTGATTGTTTTAGCAAGTAGTTGGATATTCTCCTCAAGGAGGTCCATATAATATCCAGGCAGAATCGTAGATCTTTCTCGGTCTTCGCTCTGTTTCCAGCGATAACGATACTTTGTGCCCTGGTCAGTCCAGATAAAGGCACAATGTGCAGGTTGAAAGAGTGGTCTATAGAGAGTGGCGAGTGAGATAAACACGCCTGAATAATCATGATAGAGTGTCTGAGCAGGTGGGAATAGCAGGCGTATTTTTTCATCACGGGCAAAAAGAATAGGATAGTATTTATTGTGTCGATGGTCCGCTGGATAGAGCCTGCGGTTCATATAGGCAATGATCTGGCGAAGTTGTAGAAAAAGTAGCTGCTGCCGCTGTTGTTGTATGCGAAAAAGATTTCCCAAGACCTGTATTGATTTCCGTACAAAGAGCTGCTTGCGGTTAATCTCTGAAGGCGCAATCATAATCAGGGATGCAATCTGCTCACCTTGTACCTGTAACTGACGAGCCATCTCATACACAATATAAGATCCACCACAAAAGCCAGCCAGTTGGTACGGCCCTTCCGGTTGAATAGCTCGAATTGCCTGGATATAGATAGCTGCTAACTCTTCAAGCGTGAGAGGTTTGACCTCTCCAGCATAATCGTAAGCATCGACCAGATAGAATGGTTGATGAGAGCCCAGAGTACGTGAGAGGGTATAACAGTAGAATGGAGGGGAGTCGCTTCTATCGCCATGGAAAAAGAATAGTGGCTTCTTCTGAAATGATGATCTGCCTGCTTGAATTGTATGAATACGAACTTGTGCTTTGAGAGCTCTGTCGGATGCCGTAGCCATTATTGTTTGTTCCTTTCCTGTCCATAGACTGGTACAATCATCAAAACCATCATTTTGATGATGTTACTTATAGTATGATTTAATGGTCCAAATGATTTGAGAGAAATGATATCAAGAAAATAGGAAAAAATCGAGCTTCTTTCGAGATAACAGACGTGGGATAACTTATAGCCATAGTTGGAAAAGGATTGACAGGGTTCTGAAGGGCCTATTATAATAAGCAAAGATTTCAGTGACCTGGTATGTATTTATGTAGAAACAAGCGATTAGAACCAATTTTGAAAACACTGCTAAAATTTTCTTCTTCTCACGCTTCTTCATGCTTTCTAGTTGTTCTCTTTTTTCGTCTCTCTAAGCCTCCTCGAGGAAAACTATGAAGGCATCACCTTTTCGTGTGGGGATTGACCTGGTGGCTGTGCAGCAAGTACGAGAGTCGCTGGAGCGTTATGGGCAGCGCTATCTACAGCGAATCTTTACTGATGATGAGCAAAGCTATTGTCTGAGTTTAGCTACTGCACAGGCACAAATCGCCAGCCTGTCGGCTCGATTTGCAGCCAAAGAGGCGACGATGAAGGTTCTACGTATAGAGCGAGGGATTGATTGGCGGCAGATTGAGGTTCGACGCTGGCCCGAGGGGTATTGCGATCTTGTGTTATCAGGCGAAGCTGCTTTGTTGGCTCAAGAGCGAGGAATCTGTACACTCTCGCTTAGCTTAAGTCACGAAGCAGAGTATGCAACCGCGATTGTTATTGCGGACTTCTTCTAATGGTCTTTCATAAGAGCTCTTTCTTTCTAAGAATACACAGAGGTTGCCTTTCATATATATAATTATTTACTCGCCTCAATTCTTTGCTATCTATTGACGAAAGGTTGTGTTCATATGAGGGAACAGATTCGTACTATTTTGCAGGAAAACGCTCATCTTCCCGTTGCGATCGCCACATTAAGTGATGATGCCAACCTCTATGATTCTGGGATGTCTTCCCATTCAACGGTCAACGTTATGCTGGCCTTAGAAGATGAGTTTGACATTGAATTTCCTCCACGTTTGCTGAAACGTGGAGTTTTCTCCAGTGTTTTGTCGATTGAGAGTGCAGTTCGAGAGCTTGTGGGAGCGACAGAAGCGGTTTAAAGTACAGCCAGGTATGGTAAACGATGGCCAGCCTATCCATAAACCTTTTTAATATGGATAGGCGAGGAGCTTTACCGTAGAGAGCATCAAACCTATGCCCTCATGGGTTTGAGAGGCCGTTATGCACGAGTGCTCATGTGTTGGAGAAACGGTATTTTTGGCGTAAGTAACTGAAGGAACGCACCTGTGCAACTCCAGATCAGCAGGACCAGCAGGATTCCTCGGATTGACCAATGACCAGAGTAAAGGAAGATCCCCACCACAATGCCATCAATGGCAATCCCTACTGCGATTGCCATTGTCAATTCCATAATCAGGTTCTGTAATCCTAAAAGACGAATAAGCGCCATTCCAGGGCACAGAAAAAGAAACCACATCACAACAGCTCCCCTCAGCGGAGTGCCAGGTGCTGTAAAGAGGATTGCAACGACTGCTACAGCCGAGCACAGAATGAGAAGAGGCCAGAAGAGCCAGGCAAATGTTTTCATCGGTGTTAATCCTATGTAAGAGCGACAAACTGATAAATCTGAACATCCTGGTTACGAAAGACAAGGTTGAACTCACCAGAAGACTGTACTTTCTGTTCAAACGTGTCTAAACTCCCTGCTGGATAGCCCGAGAGGACATTATAGGTCTGTTTCGAACTACGGCTAAAGATAATGTAAGCGGCTGAGCCATGCACTTTCTTTTGCTGCATAAAGCGTGCTACTGTATTCACATCACCATGCCCCACCGCTTCAATGAGCGCAGGTTCCGCACTTACTGTATCTAAAGAGTATTTCTCAAATCCTTTGATCTGCCAGGGGACGCCTTGCCAGGCATCCAGAAAGAACGATTGATCAGGAGCCATATCATAGAGCGCAATTAAGCCGTTTACTTCATCGTAGGTCATATAATCCATACTCTCATTGCCATAGCGCGTAAAGAAGAAGCCTCCCATGAGCAAGGCGCAGAGCAGGCCATTACCGATCACCAGAAGAAAACGTTTCTCGAGCCAGGGAATGTTATAGAGAAGTGTTGCCATGAGAAAAGTCATGGGCGGCAAAGCAAAGAGGTAGCAGCGCAAGAGCATCTCGCCACCATATGGTTGGATAATGAAAAGCGGAAACGGGGTGAGCGCAAGCAAGAGGATTGTTGCATCCTTATGCCCCTGACGCCAGCGAAGCCAGGCTGCTATGCCAGCCGTTAACCAGACAACTCCAGACATAATGAGCCGTATACGAGCAATAAAATTGTGTTGAGGATTTCCAGTGACGCGATCAGAGACATTTTGTGTAAAGGATGAAAGAATATGTGTCAGACCCCCCAGAAGCGCATCTGAGTGTCCGGCCAGAAACGTCTGCGTCATTAATAAGATCCAGGCCGCTTCTATCACAATCATGGCGACTGGAAGCCACCAGAAGCGTATCCGCCGTGTGATAACCAGTATACCAACACTGGCGATAATAAAAAACGGTGATAGCTGATGGCTAAAGGTACTAAAGCCAAAGATAATCAATATACAGGCTACCAGTGCAATGCGTTGCCGCGGCTGACTGGGCATGATCAGTCTATCTGGTGTGCGTAACCACTGATAAAGTGGGGTCATAAAAGGAATTTTTGCCAGGCGAGGGGATAATGGACGAACAGGCGCCTCCGGATCGCTCTTGAGCCAGGTGAGACTGATAGCTAGAATGGCGAGATACAAGAAAAAGTTAAAGCCCTGAGGAGAGAAGTAGTCCTGCCCGATCCAGTTGGTGAGATAGAAGATCCAGATAGCGAGCCAGACGACGCGCTTTTTCTCTGTAAAGGCCCTGAAAATCATATAGAGTGGCCCAAAGTAGATTGCATTATAAAAAACGGGGGACCAGCCAGCGAAGTTTAAAATGTCGGGATAGCCAGCCAGTTTTGTGAGAAAAGCTGTCAGAGAGAAGAAGCCAGGCCAGCTAAAATAGGCATCGAGGTTGGGGTCGGTTGTTCCCGTACGCATAATGAATTCGGTATAGCCTTCGTGACGATAGACAATCGAAAAGCGAGGCATCTCCTCAACCACAATGCTGACTGCATAGAGCATAAAGATGAGTATGCTAAAGTACAGAATCAACTGTGCTGGACGAATTTTTGGTTGATACAGGACAAAGCAAAAACTGACTGTCACAAGAAACATTGCCGCAATGAGCGTTGGGGGAAAGACCGAGATCAGTCCCAGGTCATTCATCTGGCGAATATGAACATCTTTTAGCGCGAGGTACCAGAGCGCCAATGCCACCAGAGGAAGCAGATAAAGAACGATCTCAAGCCAGCGTTTATTCTGTTTGCTCTCTTCTTCAGGTTTTTGTGCGACAAGCGGCGTTACCTGCTCAAGCGCAACACGAGGGGTCTGCATAATCGTTGTGGCTGCATGTGTAAAGAGATCCACAACGTCGGGTGGTGATGAGATAGCTTTTTCTACCCGTGTCTCCTGCTCTACAACTGTTTCTATATGCTGTGTCGGCGATTCAGCGATGAATGACGGCATCTGCCTTGTCTCGAGGTTGGCAATCTCCGTTGTAGTAGCTGGAAATGCTTTGTCAGGTATGGTCCTGTTTTGGGTCGTAGATGGTTCAGACGTCAAGGCCTGGATGTGATTTGTCTCCAGTGCAGCAACCTCATCTTTCGAATTTGGAAGCTCTTTAACCATGCGACTGCGTTTAAATTTATTGTGTTTAGCGGAAGAAGGTGATATACCTGAGCCTTCCGTTTTGGTAGCTGCATGCTCCTGTGAGGGAACTGCTGGTGGTTCGTTTTCCATTTGAGAATCCTCCTCAACATCTTCCACATTATTTTGCTGCTCAGGCTCCTGCTCATTTCCTGCTTCAGGAACGAATGGTGGAGCAGAGCGCTCTTCTATCTCAAAAGGTTCTTTTTTTTTTCAGCTTCAGTTGGGTGAGGTTGACCGGTCGTAATCTGCGTCAGTGGCATTTGCATCGTTTGTGCTTCAGAAATATCCACAAAAGCATTGGCGGGCGAAGAGGAAGCACGTGCTTTCTTAACTTCATCCAACGGTATCTGCGCAGTATTTGTGCGAACGATATCGTCGGCAATAGGATTTTTTATTGCAGAGTCCGTGAGTTCCTCGCTTTGAAAACGGATGCGTCGTGCGGGTCGGTGTTTCATAGCTGTTTCATTTCTAGATTGGATAGAGTTGACTGTGGGATAGGGAGTCGCGGCATGAGATGGCGTTGAAGATGAGCGGCGCAAGGCTGGCAACTGCATTGTATCGAGCTCAGCCAGAGCCATTGTGTTGCCATACATCGTCAACTGAATCACGCCACTGGGTACGAATTGGTTAAGGGCAGGCATCTGAAGCGTATCCTGAGCAGCAATAGCATCCAGATACTGATCGATATTCGTGCGGCCAATCAGGGTCTGTACGACTACAGGGAGCATATAGAGAGCCTCTACCGTCATGGCCAGGACCCAGCCGAGGCTGAGCCCTGTGAGCCCCCACAGCCTGGCTCCGATGGCTGCACCGACAAGCTCCAATACACTGCTCAGTACGATGGGAACAATCGCATGGGCAATATGGTCTTTAATACGACAGATAGCAATATAGTGATTTTTGACAATCAATGGAAGTGAGGCCAGAATCAGGATTCGTAGACTCCAGCTTGCCTCCTGTGCATAGATGGTGCCAAAGACATGAAGGATGGGATAGGCTGCTAGCGCTAGAACCGTCCCAACTGTCAGACTTGCTAGAAGTGAGAGCCCAACCGTCATGCGCGTCTTCTGTGTTAGCGTACTCGTTTGAGCTGCATTAGCTGCATGAAGGACCGTCGTCAATGAAAGCGAGAGCGAAAAGACAAAGTTTGCGATCATGGACGCAGAGTAGAACCATGCATTTGCCTTTGCTGAAATAATGATCGTCACAAGAATGGGAAGAAGCTGAGTAGGGGCCTGAAGGATAAGATTTAAGACATGGTGTTGTAGAGCAGGAATGCCAAACTTGCGCATAAGCTTCCACTGTGGACGATAATAATGCAGAGACCATTTTTTCTTACGAATCATAAAAATGATAATCGGTAGAAAAGAGATCGCATTTCCAAGCGTCCAGAGGGTATAGATGCCAATCCCACTTTTCAATGAGAGATATTCTGCTGCAACAAAGAGAAGCACCAGCTTTGCAACGGCAAAAAGCGTATTGCGCCAGAGCTGGATATTCCCCTCAAGTAGCCCAATCACCGCTTGATCCAGAATAACAGTAACTGCTGCCAGCATCACGCCAAGAGCATAGAGAAGGGCGTGAAGAGGAGTATTGCCCAATAAGCGGAGCTCTGGAGAAAGGAGAGGCGCAAGAAAAGCCGAGATAATCCCCCCAAGAAGGCTACAGCCAGCTACCAGGATAACTGAAGCACTGATCAGCGCACCAGCTTCCTTACGATGGCGTGGGATCTCACTGATAAGAAGTGTCCCCTGCCCTAAGAGAAAGAGCGAAGAGAGCAACATCATAGCTGATGTGGCAGCCGATGCCAGGCCTACAGCATCAGCTGGATAATAACGTGCTGCAACCAGCCAGTAAGCAAAACCAAGGCCAGAGGTGACAAACATTGTTCCAATCAAAGAGCCAGTGTTAAAGAGCATAACACTATTTTTCTTTATCCAGCTCATGATGTGCATATGTTGTTCTTTGCCTCCGGCGTGTCTCTACTAGTCAACCTCTAAAGTTTACCGTCTTGCTCACTAAAAAGAAAGACTGATCAATATTTTATCATCTATCGATATTCACGAGGGAATTCCTGGGTTCCCTGTGGAATGATTTTGCCACAGGAGGTTGCTATCTGCGATTGCAGGTGCTCTACGATTGGGATGTATTGTTGTGGGAGAGCAGATACCAATGACGTAACCTAGAGTTGTTATCGTCAGACCAAGCACAATTGCGGCGGCTCGAGCCAGCCCCCAGCGATCCCTTTTAAAGAGTGCCTGGTGGAGATTGCGCAGAAACCCTTGTGGAAGTGTCCGAAAAGTATAGTTATTCTCAGTTGAGAGCGAGGCTTTGCTTCCAACAAGGCGCGAAATCCCTGCTTTAGAGAGACCTTCAGCATAGCAACGAGCAAAAAAATAGCTCCATGTCGCTCGATGTGCAGGAACCACATGAGAGACTGAGACAGATGGCAGGAAGCGAAACGATTGAAGCGGCCATTGCTGGCGAGCTCGAATACAAAGCTCCGTCTCTTCACAGCCGATGGGTCTTGTTCCGATACGGCCAATTTCACTACGAAAGCCCCCGACCTCCTCAAAAACTTTGCGCCTGATGCACATACTTGCCCCAATAGGATTGCGAATCTCTGCCGGGACAGTCGGCATGCCCAGATAGCTACAGCCAACCACCCAATAGAACTCAGCCGGAAACCACCCGGGTCTCTGTTGCTGCCAGGCTGGCACAACTGCACTTCCCGCTCCAAGAATGGTCGCAGGTTGTAGGGCACGATCAAATTCTTCCAACCAGAGAGGAGGAGGGCAGGCATCATCATCTAAGAACGCAATGAGCTCACCCTGGGCCGCAGCAATCCCTGTATTCCGAGCATTTGAGAGCCCCTGTTTGGCATTATTTTCAAGCACGATGACCCCTGGTAGCAGGGTCTTTGCTTGTGTGAATAGTGCTGGATGATGATCAATGACTACAATAATCTCTTTCGCTGGCAGCGTTTGAGCTTGCAACGCTCTAACCGCAGCCAGGAGAAGCTCCCAGCGGTCTAGACTATACGCGCAGATAATTACAGAAATACATTGTCTGGCTGGTATCACAGAGCACTCGTTTCTTTAGCTCTCTATGGAACAATACATTTAGAAAAATAAACTAAATATTGCTTCACAAATGGTCTTATTTTGTAGGCGGTCGGCGTGAAAACCACGAAGTCTTCAACTCAGAGGTCGTTCACAAAATGTTGCGACGAACTGGTGTTTATCGGTACCTTTGGGTATGTGTAATTTTGCTCTATCGGCTTAGTCGATATCCCAGGCCGGGTATACCATTCACTGAGAATAATCTTCAGGATACGCCAGCCATCGCGAAAGGCATGGAGATTACTCATACCATGAATTCTTGAATGTTCAACACTTGCAACTTCTCTGATTTTAAGACCGGCTTTATACGTTCGCAGGCAGAGTTGAGCCTCGATCTCAAAGCCTGTACAGTCAAGAGTGATATGCTCTAAGCAGTCGCGCCAGAAGGCATTATAGCCATAGCAGAGGTCACTAAACTTCTGGTGAAAGAGAAGATTAACGAGCGCACACAAGCCCCAATTGCCGATACTGCGAACGATCGTGAGATCATGACTTTTCCCTTGACCCAGGAAGCGTGAACCTTTGACAAAATCGGCCCCTTGCACAAGAGCTTCGACAAAACGCGGAATCTCCAATGGATCGGCTGAGCCATCCCCATCGAGCATGACAACAATATCTTGTGTACTTGCCGTAAAGCCCAGACGCATCGCATCGCCTTTTCCACGGCCCTGTTGCTGGATAATGCGAATAGTGGGTCGGAGCGATCTAGCTACCGCGATGGTATTATCCGTTGAGTGACCATCGACAAGAATAACCTCTGTCACTTCGGGAGGAAGATAAGGTAAGATATGGCTTAAATTTTTCTCCTCATTGCGAGCTGGAATGATAACACTAACGGTGGGTTGATCTTTCCTTCTGTACATGGTTCCCTACCTTACTCTCACTACGTTACGTGCTCAATGAGCATAAAACTTTTTATGCATAAAAATTTACGTATATACACTCTAACCAGACTGACCAGGGCATACCGATGTTACAAACTCTCATGTATTTGAGCATCGAAATTGGTAGAAAAAAGATATTTGGGATGTATTTGAACCCACATTCCGCACCTGATTTTTTGACGAAAGCTACCAGCTGATCTACCTTATAAAGCTCTGTAACACTCTGCTGTTCTGCTTTGTAGATCCTTCTGTAAAGCCAGATCAAAGTCAGCCGATGGAATGTGGGTTTGAAAATTGGACATCGTTACGTTGGAAAAATACTAGATACTAATTTTTTTCTGTTTTATCGGTATCTATGGATGAGTTTATATGAGATTGAGCTAATTTGCAAGTTGTAGCTTATTTCCAGGCCAGATTGGAGTACTTGATTGCAGGAGTTATTCCCCTCTCTACCTCCCAACCAGATAGTTCACGATCCAATGAGCATCCATGAGCAAAAGGTGGCATATTTTTGGTAGAGAGCGACGGAGATCTCCACAACGCTTATCAATCATAACGTGTGGCGGTGATTATCGCATCAAAAGGTGCCAAATTTCCTATATGAGAACAGAGAAAAGTGACATAATTCAATATTTCTAGTTTAATAAGATTGATCTGATCAACCCTCTATCAAGGTAATTGATGTTGATCATCCTGCTAGAAAAGGCGGC
This sequence comes from Tengunoibacter tsumagoiensis, assembly GCF_003967535.1. Lineage (GTDB taxonomy): Bacteria > Chloroflexota > Ktedonobacteria > Ktedonobacterales > Ktedonobacteraceae > Tengunoibacter > Tengunoibacter tsumagoiensis. Next base: position 2,044,007 of record NZ_BIFR01000001.1, read on the forward strand.
CATTGTCTTCTGTTATCAGCCCCGTACGAGGACTATGGACTATTTGTGATACAAAGGAAAGAACAATGGATTGTTGGAGGCAACGGAATAGAACGCTGAGGAAGATCATAGCTTTGTTGCTATATGTATATGTTCTTATACTAAGTGTCTCGTGTTCTACTATAGGGGCGGGAGTAGCATCGGGCCAGAAGCATGGAACTGCGAGCCCAACGGCACAGGCTATGAATGGTACTCCAACACCGACGACAGTGGTCAAATGTTTAGATGCACCTGATCTTCCCGCGAACCAGCCGAACGAGCCAATTCAAGTCCAGGTGAATCAACAATGTTCGCCGGGGATCAGTCAGTATCAGGCGGGATTGAGCCAGATTGATAATACGCTGTTGTATGGCGATGCTGGCGCTATGAGTCGAGCTAACAATCTTATGAAGGGGACTCTGGCGTATGAGAATATTCCCCTTATGGCCTGGGGAGGAGTAGATCCCTGGCCCGATCCAGGTATGCCAGAGCCATCGGACTGGTCGAGTTTAGATCAACGTGTGATGCATGCAGTGAACCTTGGATTGACGCCAGTTATCACCCTGGCAGAGGCTCCCTGGTGGATGAAAGGGCAATTACAGGGAGACGGCTCAACACGCGTGATGACCGCAAAAGATGAGTGGGACCCGAAGATCACCTATGGTACAAGAATCCTTGATAATAAAATGGATGCCTGGGTACATCTGGTACAGCGTACAGCTGAGCGTTATATGGCTCCCCCTTATAATGTGCGTATCTTTCAAGTCTGGAATGAGCTCAAAGGATATTTTGATCCAAAGCTAGATAATTATGACTTCACGATTAGTCCGGGGAGGCCCGATGGACCGAATGCCAGTCATGGATATACGTACATGTATAATCGTGTCTATGCTGCTTTGATGCAGGTTGCACAGTCAAAGCAGATTGATCAAACGATGATCAAAGTTGGTGGCCCGTATGTCTTTATGGATACCTGGTCTTCGACTCAACAGAGTGATCCATCGAATGTGATAAAAAAGTTTGGTGTCTTTGATCAGCGTCCCTTTGATGTGATTCAATATTGGCTTCAACATAAGACTGGAGCTGGCTTCATTACTATCGATGGCTCCATTGAGAATCGTGATACTCACAAGTTGCTTGCTGATCCTTTTACGGGCTCTGAGATCTATGGCGAGATTGTCAAATGGATACGTGGACTTAACCCTACGTTCTATCCAGGCTCGACGACTCTGCCTATCTGGCTAGCAGAATGGTTTACCTCACCATATATTGATAATTTCAATGATGTCTATGATAATGCTGTGAAAAGCTATGCGATGGTAAAGTTTATTGCTGCTGGGGGATCTGTGGCTCTCTCCTGGGGTGGATCGGGGGATGGTTCCTCGGATCAGGGCTACTGGTCTCCAACAAACTATGCTGGAGGGGGAGTAGCTCACCCCTGGTATGATACGGTGAAGGCATTGAGTACAGACTTTGGGGTTGGGAAGGTGCTCTATGCTGTGAGTGTATCGGATGCACATCAAGTAGCTGCTCTAGCGACCGATCAGAAGATTATTATCATTAATAAGACCGATAAGACTCTTGCTCTGACCGTTAATGGAACCGCGACAACCCTGACGCCCTATCAGGTACTTGTGATGGACTCTACCCACCAGTGAGCTTTTTGTGCAGTGGTAAGTTATCGTGATGGCAGGTAATTTCTGAGAGCCAGAGAGATGGATAGCCTGCGCGGCTCTCACTTTATTTTTTAGAGAAGGATACTGTATGCTCAGTCGTTTGCGTATGTATCTCGCTGCTGGTCTGTATTATACTGGTGCTTTGCGTCTCTATCGTATGTTAAACAGGGAGACGAAGCCACAGCTCCTTATTTTGAAATATCATCGCGCCACTGGTCATGAGCTCCGGCAGCAATTTCAATTTTTGCGGCGTTATTATCGTTTATTATCCATCGAGGAGGCGTTGCAAGAGCTATTTGCGGCCCAGCCCCAGGTAAGTAGAGATCGTCGCCCGCCCCTGGTGATTAGCTTTGATGATGGTTATCGTGACTTTTACACAGAGGCGTTTCCATTGGCGAAGGAGCTCAATATCCCTTTGACGGTTTATTTGATTCCTGGCTATATTGAGCGGGGCGATTTTTTCTGGTGGTTTGAGGATGAGCGTCTGATCTCTCGTGCACAGGTTGAGGTTGTAACGTTGGATCAGAAGAGCTATCGCTTACAGGAGCCTGCTGAACGAGCTGCGTTGAAGACATACATTGCCGATAAATTGCGCCTGGCACCTTCTGTAACTGAGAGAGATGCTTTTCTGTGGTTTGTGCGCCGGGCCTTAGCTGTCCCTTCAACGGTACAGGAAGAGGATCTACCAATGTTTCCACTGTTGTGGGAGCAGGTAGAAGAGATGGCTAAAAGTGGGTTAATCTCGTTTGGAGCTCATTCTCAGCATCATCCCCAGTTGGAGCGTTTGACGGAAACCTCAGAATTGCAGCGTGAGGTGGCTGAATGCCGTCTTATGCTGGAAGCCCGGTTGGGACATCCAGTGCAGAGCTTTGCCTATCCTGTGGAGCCGGATACTCTTATCGCAGAGAAGGTCCTTAAGGCGGTCAAACAGGCGGGATATCGTTGGGCTCTGACATCTACATCTGGAGTGAATACGCCCGAGAGTGACCCTTTCCAGTTGAAGCGTATTGAGTCATCTGCGGATGAGCCCTGGTTGATTCTCGCCACAAAATTAGCGGCCTTAAAAGATGCAACAAAATAGATTGTTGGAAGGGAAAGGATAGATCCGACCACCAGGGAGCCCCTTCCTGATCTCGCTCGCGTAAAATGTGTGCTCTGCTCTCTCTATCTCATCGAGGTAAGAGAGAGCAGGTACAGCGGACCCGGAGCAAGAGAAGAGGGAAGGGATCTTCTCACTTAGCTCAGGACGCTGTCAGGCTGTTTTTTCTTCCAGTAGCGCAGATAGCCCTGCACTGTCATAGAATAATTTGTCGCTAACTCTAATTTTTTAAGAATATCTTTAGAGCCTGCAAGGCGTACCACTTCGGGTTCAGTATGCGCTTTGAGCATCTGCGTAATCTCGGCCTCACTTTTTCCATCACGCACAGCCCCTAGAATGAAATTCCCCCAGGTAATGAGCTTCTCACGGAGCCTTTCAATATGCTGTGTGGGATTGCGTACAGCACCGAAATGAGCCAGATAGAGAAGATCTGGATAGAGCCGCTTCATCTTATCCAGGCTATTGAACCAATCGTCCAGATCAAGATCGGGTGGGGGAGTGGGAGGGCGAACATAATTGACATTTGGCAGATGCACCCCTGCAATATCGCCAGCAAATAGAGCGCCAGAATGGACATCAAAGAAAACAACATGGTGGATAGCATGTCCAGGGGTATAGTGAACCTCCAATCGCCGCCCGGCCACTGTAAGGATCTCGCCATCGTCTAATGTATGAATGCGTTCTTGAGGGACGGGTTTAATCTCTCCCCAGAGCTCTTGCATCTGATCTTGATAGATACGGGTGGCACTGGCGATAAATTTTGTGGGATCAACGAGATGTGGTGCACCTTTACGATGGACGTAGATCTGAGCCTTTGGCATCGACTCCAACAGGGTACCGGTTCCGCCCATATGGTCGAGATGGATGTGTGTGCCCAGGATATGAGTCACCTCTTCAGGTTGGAAGCCAGCTTCCCGAAGAGCATCCAGGAGCGCGGGCACGGTTGTGGTGGGCCCTGGATCGATAATAGCCAGCTCTTTATTGCCAGCTAGCAGGTAAGGACCAATGATCTCATCTTCACCTTGGAATGGCAGATTACATTGCCAGAGATCGGCACTGAGTTTTTGTACAGCTGTCAAGGACGGTATCTCCTTTGCACCAGTGTGTTTCAGTTGTTCCTTAGTGCTGCGGACCGCCCATACGATGGGCAGGTCCGCTGTTTGTACGTTCTGTCCTCTCACAATGGAGAGGGTAAAACGGTGTGCATAGCCGAAAAAGCTTGCCGATGGATGGGCTACTTTTTGACCGAGATGGCTTTGGCCTGTGTGAAGAGCAGAAGGTAGTCGTTGCCACCAGCCTTTGAGTCAGTGCCAGACATATTGAAGCCGCCAAATGGCTGGACGCCGACTAGGGCTCCCGTACATTTGCGGTTCAGATAAAGATTACCCACATGATACTCTGCTTTGACACGTTCGAGACGCTGTGCATTCTGAGTAAAGAAGGCACCTGTCAGGCCATATTCGGTATCATTGGCGATGTGAAGCGCATCATCAAAATCTTTCGCTTTAATGACTGCAAGGACTGGTCCAAAGATCTCTTCTTGCGCAATGCGAGCGTGTGAATCGACGTTAGCGATAACGGTTGGCTCAATAAAGTAGCCTGAGCCTCGGTGATTACCACCAACCAGTAACTGGCCCTCACCTTTGCCAATCTCGATATAATCGAGGATCTTTTTCATGGCATTCTCATCAACCACTGGCCCCATATAGGTAGTGGGCTGAGTAGGATCGCCAAGCGTGAGCTTTTTGGTCTTCTCCACAACCTTTGCCAGCACCTCATCATAGACCTGTTCGACAATGATTGCACGCGAGCCAGCAGAGCATTTTTGTCCCTGGAAACCAAAGGCCGAGGCGACAATGGCCGTGGCAGCTGCCTCGAGATCGGCGGTCTCATCAACCACAACAGCGTCTTTTCCGCCCATCTCTAAGATGGTGCGTTTGAGCCAGCGCTGACCTTTCTGATGTTTGGAGGCACGCTCGAAGATGCGCAGGCCAACATCGCGTGAGCCCGTAAAAGCGATAAACCGGACCAGTGGATTATCAACCAGAGTATCGCCAATGACCGATCCTGAACCAGGAAGAAAGTTTACCACGCCTGCTGGAAGGCCAACCTCTTCGAGGATACGCATAAACTGATAAGCGATAGCTGGTGCGGTGCTGGCTGGTTTAAGAATGGCGGTATTGCCAGTGACAAATGCCGCACTGGTCATGCCGACCATAATTGCGCAAGGGAAATTCCAGGGTGGAATAACGGCAGCCACTCCAAGAGGAATGTAAACGAGCGCATTTTTCTCGCCCTCAACCTGTACAACAGGCTGTTCGCCAGAAAGACGCAGCGCTTCGCGGGCATAAAATTCTAGGAAGTCAATAGCTTCAGCGGTATCTGCATCCGCCTCTACCCAGCTTTTACCAACCTCATAGATCATCCAGGCGTTGATATAAAAACGGCGCTCTTTCATAAGGTCAGCCGCCGCAAACAGATAGCCAGCGCGCTCTTCGGCAGGAACATGTTTCCATGTCTCGAAGGTTCTGGCAGCTACCTGTACTGCCTCGTTAGCCTGTTCTACGCTGGCTTTGGAGAAGTATCCAATGACCTGTGAGGGGTTGCTAGGGTTGACGGATGCAAAGGTTTCGGCGGTCTTAATCTTCTTCCCATTGATAATAAGGGGATAGGTCTGACCAAGTTCGCTTTTCACCTGCTCAAGCGCCTCGATCTGAGCACGTTGGGCCGCTTCCTGTGAGAAATCGGTGAACGCTGCATTTATAAAAGGCTGTTGGGCACGAGTGAATATATTGTTTGTTGTTGTTGTCATTAAAATTACTCCTGGGATACACCCTTGGATACACGCCAGCGTGTGGGGACACGAATACTTCCTCCATTGTATCTCATAAGATGGGAGATGGGAAATGCTAGCTCAGGAATGAAGTGCAAGTGTGCTGACAAGTTTTGTCATGAGATCAACGATACGAATCGCATGATTGTTGGTATCTGCAATGTAGAGCCTGTTCTGGCCAGCGGCTATCCCACCGGGCTCGTTGAATTGGGCTTCTGATAATGAACCATCGCGCAGACCACCTTCACCTGTTCCCGCATAGCTCTGTACTGCCCTGGTTGTTGGATTCAAGTGTTTGATGCGATTATTATAGGTATCGCTGAGATAGAGTTGCCCATTGGTGAAGCAGAGACCCTGAACATGTTGAAGTCGCACGTCTTCACCTATGCCATCCTGATCGCCAAAATCAAAGAGTCCTGAGCCGATCAGTGTCTTGACCAGCGAAGGTTCCTTTAAAGTGATCTGGCGCACAGCACTTGTCTCGCTATCTGCTACAAAGAGATCTTCCGACGTAAGCGCCAGACCGTTGGGTTGTGCAAAAAAGGCCTCTAAGGCTGGACCGTCTCCGATACCCTCGGGACCAGCTCCAGCAAAGGGCGCAATCTCGCCACGCGTGAGATCTAATGCGGACACCAGATGCATGCCGGCCATTGCAATATAGAGCGTCTGCCCATTCAAAGCAAGATCCCAGGGTGAGCTTAAAGCAGTTGTCAGAGCAGAGCCTGACTTAGGGGCATTGCGTATAAGACCATATTGCTCGCCAGTCCCTGCGATGGTCTCAACCTGTTGTCGCTGGAGATCGACGCGACGGATCGCATGATTCTCAGTATCGGCGACATAGAGGATCTCACCATGAAGGACGACTCCTTGAGGACGCCGAAATTGGGCTTCTGAGAGCTTCCCATCCTGGAAGCCAGCTTCTCCATTTCCAATCACCTGCCGAATCTTACCAGTAAGAGAACATTCCAGGAGACGATGATGACTGGAATCGCTGACGATGAGACGATCGGCGGCTTCATCTACGGCCAGTTTTCCTGGAAAAGCCAGCAAGGTCTGGGGAGCAGGTTGACGTGTAAAGGTCAGACGGCGAGGCTCTAAGAGCTGATGCTCGCGAAAATCATCCACCATCTCCTGGATCAGCAGCTTGCCTCCCTCCGGAGAGATCTCTCCCTCATGCCGACCAATGACGCGATTTTCTGGATCAAGAAAGATCAACGTTGGCCATGCGCGGACAGCATATTGTTTCCAGAGATACATCGAGCGATCATTGACGACAGGATGATCGATTCCATAGCGCAATACGGCATCGCGCACACTATCAGTAAACTTCTCGTTGGGAAACTTTGGTGAATGAACGCTAATAACAGTCACTTCAAGTGGAAAAGCCTCAGCAATCTCGTGCAATTGGGCCAGAGCATGCATACAATTGATGCAGCAGAACGTCCAGAAATGGAGGATCGTAATCCTTCCTCGTAGCTCCTGGAGCTGAATAGGATGATCGCTATTAATCCAATCCAGCCCCTTTTGAAATTGTGGAGCTCGTACCTCTCCGCGAAAACGCGATGTTGTCATTATTCTCTCCCCCTTCCCGGGTTGTTTGATACTCTATTGTATCCGATAGCGCTCACAGATCGCTCACAAACCCCCAGAGTCAGCGAAATCTTGAAGCTATTGCTTGTGTTCATCCGTACTAACTAGTGGAACAGTCAATTTTTAGACTACGGTGTCTCTATATTGACTGGAATTTTTATTGCTGAAATTAAGGCTATTATTCTTAGATCTGTGCTCGTCTATCATTTATTGAATAGATAAGATTTTTTATGTATTCAAAAGATAGGCAGGAATGGTCGAAGGAGACTGAGTATGTTTACATTAGGTGCTGTAGCAACAGCCCCCGTTACCGCTCATGTTCAGTGGGTGGATTACTTAATCATTGGAGTCTATTTCCTTGTCACACTTGGCATTGGACTGATTCTGCGCCGCAAAATGAAATCCTCTGAAGATTTCTTTCTCTCGGGCCGTTCGTTACCCAGTTGGGTAACTGGCCTGGCTTTTGTTGGTGCTAACCTGGGAGCGTTAGAGATTCTGGGTATGGGGGCTGCGGCAGCCCAGTATGGTATGATGCAGGCGCACTTTTATTGGATTGGCGCTATTCCTGCCATGTTGTTTGTCGCCATCTTTATGATGCCTTTTTACTATGGAAGCAAAGCTCATTCGGTTCCGGGCTTTCTGAAATTACGTTACAATGAGGCAACCCGTGGTTTTAATGCCATCACCTTTGGAATTCTCACGCTGCTCACAAGTGGAATAAACATGTACGCTGCGGCCCTGGTCTTTAATGTACTGCTGGGCTGGTCGCTGGATGCAAGCATCTGGCTGGCGGCAGTCTTTATCATGGCGTATATTCTGCTGGGTGGTCTAACCTCATCAATATACAATGAAACACTACAATTCTTTTTGATCGTCGCTGGTCTCTTGCCTTTAACCATTATTGGTCTACTGAATGTTGGCGGCTGGTCAGGGCTACAAGAGCGTGTAAACAATCCGGCCTTCTTCCATCTCTGGATTAACACGGCAGGAAATAACAATCCGTTTGGCGTGAACTTTATCGGTATCGCGTTGGGGCTAGGTTTTGTCTTGAGCTTTGGGTACTGGTGTACAGACTTCCTGGTTGTACAGCGTGCACTGGCGGCTGAAGATGAGGCGGCGGCTGAGCGAACGCCTTTGATTGCAGCCTTCCCAAAACTGTTCTTCCCGTTCCTGGCAATTATCCCAGGCCTGGTAGTCTTAACCGTCTTCCCACAGTTAGGAAAGACGCCGGGCTTTGAGAACTCATTCAACATGGCGATCCCTTATGCGATGGTTCGTTACCTGCCCAATGGTCTGCTTGGCCTTGGTCTGACTGCTTTGCTGGCCGCCTTTATGTCTGGGATGGCTGGTAATGTAACGGCCTTTAATACGGTCTGGACGTATGACATCTACCGAGCATATATCAAACGCGATGCCTCAGATCGTCACTACCTGAACATGGGACGTATCGTCACCGTAGTAGGCATTATCCTGAGTGTAGGAACTGCGTATATTGCGGCCAGCTTTACGAGCATTATGGATTATGTTCAGGCGCTCTTCTCTGTTGTCAATGCACCGTTGTTAGCAACTTTCTTATTGGGAATGTTCTGGAAGCGTACAACAGCCTGGGGTGGTTTCTTTGGCGTGGTTATTGGTACACTGGTTGCACTCTTCCTCTGGATTGGCGAGACCGTCTATCATCTGTTCTCCTTTGGGAGCTCCGAAGGATCGAGCATGTGGCGTGCATTGATTGGTTGGGGAGTCTGTTTTGTCGTCACAATCATCATCTCATTGTTTACCAAACCCAAACCTGATGAAGAGCTGAAAGGTCTGGTCTATAGCCTGACCCCGAAACGAACGGCTGTGGAAACGGTCTGGTACAAACGGCCAATCGTCCTTGCGAGTATCGCCCTGGTCATCTTCATCATCTTCAACCTGATGTTCTTCTAATGAGAGGGAGAGAGATATGAGTCAACAAGATATGCAGCCTTCGAGTGAGGGGCATCAGATGTCCATTGCACTGATTATTGGGGGGACAATTGCGCTGATTGGTGTGATTATTCTGTTGTATGGTCTGTTTGGTGGGGCCAGTTACAGTATGAGCGAAGGGATTAATTTTAATCTCTGGTGGGGCCTTGGAATGGTGATCTTTGGCCTTCTGATGAGTGCTGGAAGCTACTTTTCTGGAAAGCGGACCACAGGTAAATAAAGAGCATCAGTTGTTTTGATGGTGAGCCCATCAAGCAAGAGTTCATAGGTTAGAATGGCCGACTCATCCCCGTGAGGCAAGTTTGTTGCTCGGGGATGAGCCGGCCATTCTAACGGGCTAGGAGAGATGGTTTATTTTAGGTGAGAAGTCAGCAGAGATTGTGTTCCTTCTGTACAATGGTGAGACTACATTGTCGTACCTGCCGCTAGCTGGAGCATAGGCTCAGGCGGTAGCTAGAAAGGTCGTTCTCTGATGACGTTTACCCTGGGTGTAAATTATTGGCCGCGCAAGAAGGCCATGTACTGGTGGAAGGCTTTTGATCGAGCGGAAGTAGCCTCTGAGTTTGCAGAGATTGCTGCGCTGAAATTGCAGGTTGCGCGCATCTTTCTGTTCTGGGAAGACTTTCAGCCTTCGCCTGAGAAGATTAATCCTCAGGCTCTCATAGACTTAGGGGTAGTTCTTGATACCGCTCAAGCGATTGGGATCAAGGTCATGCCCACTTTTTTCACCGGGCATATGTCGGGAGCCAATTGGTGGCCGAGCTGGGCGCTGCTGGATCGCGAGCAAGAGGTGTTTGTACGGCGCTGCATCTCTGATGGAAAAGAGACAACGCGAGCCGGGCGCGACCCTTATACCGATCCCTTGATGCTTGATGCTGAGCTCCGGCTGGTGAAAGCAGTCTGTGGTCGTTATGGAGAGCATCCAGCCATCTATTCCTGGAACTTTTCTAACGAGCCGGACATTTTTTATCAACCAAAGTCCTTTCAGGATTCAGCACGCTGGAATGCTTTGTTGACGAAAGAAGTGCGTAAGTATTCAACTCGTCCAACGAGCGCAGGGATTCATCAGCCAGCGGTAGCAGAGTACACAGGCTTTCGTCCTGATTATCTTGCTCCTGCGAACGATTATCTCTCCATGCATGGATATAGCATCTTTTACCCTGGCACAGCCATAAGCGATCCGCTCAATAGCAATCTCATTCCATTTACCAATCTGGTTACTGAGGCACTGGGTGGCAAGCCAGTGCTCTTTGAAGAATTTGGCTATAGTAGTTCTGAACACGGAGATGTCTCAGTTTTTAAACCTAAGCCTTTTTCAAATGGAGGAAAGGTCTTTGTCGCGAGTGATGTGGATGGGGGGCGTTATTATCAAGAAGTATTAGAAAAATTAGCTCTTTGTGGCTCATTGGGAGCCTTTGGGTGGGATTTCTCGGATTATGATCCCTCTCTGTGGGGCTTACCACCGCTTGATCTCTATGAACATGAGCGCTTCTTTGGTCTGACTCGCTATGATGGAACAGTCAAGCCTTCGGGGCTAGCAATGCGTGCCTTTGCGGAGCGCATCGAAGCTGGTGAACTTCCCAGGCGCGTCTTTGGTCCGCTAACGCTTGATCCTGATCACTGGTATACCAATCCTGAGAAACATTTTGCTCAACTCTTTGCCGAATGGAATCAACGTCTGAATAATTATACTATGAATTCCAGTGCTTTTTTGGGTGCAAAGTAGTATACTATTGACGCAAAAACTATGAGCACAAAAGAAGTAGGAGTGTAGACGATATGGCAGAAGCACGACAAGAATTTCCGATTGAGCAGCAATTACGCAAGGATATTCAGGAGGCTCAGCGCAATCGTGATCAGTCGAAGCTGGATACCTTGCGCATGGCATTGGGCTCTATCCACAATTTAGAGGTGGCTCGTACCGACCGTAAAAACGCTGAATATGGTCAGCCCCTCACTGAGGCCGATTGCTTTAAAGTGTTGGAGCAAGAGGTGAAGAAGCGCAATCAGGCTATTCCTCTCTACAAGCAGGGTGGACGCCTGGATATGGCCGAGAAAGAGCAGCGGGAGTTAGATATCTTACAGTCCTATCTGCAATCCGCCATGATGAGCGATGATGAACTCAAGGCATTAATTAGCCAGCTGATTGAAGAGCATGGCAAAGAGTTTAAGCGCGTTATGCCACTGGCCGCCAAAGCCACGAAAGGCAAGGCTGAAGGTGCTCGCGTGCAACGTCTGGTGAAAGAGCTGACGCAGTAACGAGCAACCGATCGAAAACTTTTCACAGAAGAGGACTTACAGAAAACTGTAAGCCCTCTTCTTTGTCTAGTAATCTAGTACTTAGACAAACGCTAGAAAAAGCACATCAAACATACTATAGATGAACCGATTTCCAATTCTCAACCGATGGCAAGAATAATCTCACCCAGGTCTCTGTCGGTGATACCAACACGGGCGGCTCCAATCCCACCGTTGGTCCCACGACGCACTTTGGCTATGGCGGAACGGGCAACAACACCTACAACCCGTTCACCCAGACCGATCCACAGGGCCATAGCACGAACTATGCGTATGACACCAATGGCAACCTGCTCTCGGCCATCGATCAGCAGACCAACAAAGGGCTGACCTACACCTATAACGGCAATGGCACCGTTGCCACCCAGCAAGATGCCAATGGGAATACCACCACCTATGGCTATGACGCGCTGGGCAACCTGAAGACGATCACCCAGCCCAGCCCATTGGGGCAGACAAGCCTTACCGTTGATGCCCTCAGCCGTGTCAGCACCCTGACCGATGGCAACAACCACAAAACAACCTATACCTACGATAATCAGGATCGGGTAACGGACATCAATTACAATAGTCAAAGTGACGTGAAATATACCTATGATGATGCCGGTAATGTCCTGACCGAGCAGGATAGCACAGGCACCACCACCTTTCAATATGATGTCCTCAACCGTCTCACGCAGAAGAAACTGCCAGGTGGAACCCTGATCAAGACCACGTATGACAACGTCGGCAACCTGACTATCTATGACGATAGCACTGGTGATATTACCTACAGCTATGACACGATCAATCGCGTCACGACCGTTCAGGAGCCTGATGGGGCACAGACCACGTATGGCTACGACCATGCCAACCATAAGACCAGCATCCGCTATCCCAACGGCACTGGTATGCTGATGGCCTTCAACACATCTGGTCAGGAGACCGCAAGCCAGAGCGGGATTTTCACCTCATCTCCATCCAACACCTTCAGTACCGCGTATACCAATTATCAGTACACCTATCAGAGCGGGCCCAATCCGACCTCTCTGCTTCAGAGCGTGCAGTATCTGGACCCGATCACACACAGTGGCACCTTTACAACCAGCTATAGCTATAGCGGCAATGGGCTCAACTTCCTGCTGGAGGCATCCACAAAGAACGCCAGTAACAGCGTGGTAGAAGACAACAAATATGGCTATGACAATAACGGCAACATCACCAGCAAGCAGGTACAGAGCACTGGCCTCAACGAGAGCTACAGCTACAATGCCGCCAGCGAACTGATCACCAGAACCAACGGAAGTGGAAGCACCACCTATAGCTACGACGGTATCGGCAACCTGACCGGTTCAACCGCAGGAGGTACCCTGAGCTACAACGCCCTGAACCAGACCACGAAGAATGGGTCCACCACCTACACCTATAGCGGAACTACTCAGAGCGAGCGGGTTCAAGTCAATAGCGACACCTTCGTCTATGGTGGCCTGGGACTCACCACTGCGAAGACCGCCGCAGGCACAACCGAATATGTCCGCTGTAGCTGCGGCCTGCTCAACAATGAGCGAACGCCAGACGGCAAGAAATATTACTACTTGTTCGATGGCCTGGGCTCCGTCGTTGGCATGACCAACAGCGCTGGCCAGGAGGTCAACGCCTACAAATATGATCCCTACGGCAACATCGTCAGCCAGCAGGAACAGAGCGGCCTCAACAACCCCTGGAAGTATGCGGGCGGCTACTACGATCCGACCGTCGGACGTTGGACTCAGAGGACGCCCGTTGGAGGGAGTTTGCAGGAGACGCTGAAGGGGAATCCGTATGTGTATGCGGGGAATAATCCTGTGAATGAGGTTGATCCAAGTGGCCAATCGCCAGCGTTACTTTTGGGTGTTGTGGGGGGAGCTGCATTGGGAGCTTTTGCAGGAGTATGGTCTGGGATTCAAAATAGGGATACGCCGAAAGATCTTGCAATAGATGTTGCTTGTGGAGCATTAACAGGAGCTGTTACTGGTGCGCTTGCAGCAACATTAGGACCTTTACTTGGACCATCAGCCACAGCCCTTACTGATACATTAGGAGGAGGAGCGGGGGCTGAGTTAGCAGGTTTCGCTTTTAAAGAGTTTCTGCCAGCAGCAAATGGAGGTTTTGCAGGTACAGCTTGTACCCTCTTTGCCAAACAAGCATTTGATTAAGCCATAGAGGCTTTTTTAGCATTTTTTGATGCTATTTTCATGAAATGTACAGAATAGCATGAAATTTTTTACTATTTTATACTGTTCATGAAAATAGCAATATTAGTAGGAGAAAAATATTCAGTGGAAATTGGCATGATATGCTCATTTTCATTGTGTTTTTCGTATTTTTTCAATTCTTGTGACTTTACTTACAAAGTGAATTAATGTTTTTGCCATCATGGGAGGTTAGCATGAAGAAATTGTTAGTTTATCTTGTTGGATACAGTTTTATTTTTTTGATATTTCTTTTCTTTTCTTTTCTTTCTCGGCAATCTTTTTCAAGTTCTATTACTTGGGGCTTGGGTATGACTATTATGTACATTGTAGTATCTACGTTAATTAATTGGAAAAAGGCAAAAGATAAAAAGAGATGATTTAGATAATTAAAAATACTTTTTGGGAAAATGCTAGAAGGACTACTAGCAAAGCAGCTTCTGGTACAGTTATTTGTAATGGAAGAAAGTAAGCACACATGGATGTACAGTTTCTCTCTATCAAGCAGCTCTGGCTGCTGACCCTTGAAATTTGTTTGGGTCTGCTGATCGTTGCCCTTATTCTGGAAGTGACTATCGATCATCCGATGATGCTGGCTGATCTGTTTCCCACGCGACCTTTTGAGCTGATCACTCTGATTTTGTCACTGATGGCGCTCTTTGTAGGGATCATTATTCTCTGCGGCGAGAAGGTGATGGGGAAGATTTTTTATGCGGGAGCCTTTGTGTTGCTGCTTCTGACGGTTGGTGTGCTCAAACTGGTCTATCGACGAGGCAAGGAGGCATCGGGGAAGGCTGCGCATGTGCTCGTGTGAGGAATGTAGGTGCACTTATTGAATAGAGGTAGGCCTCGACCAGAGCGAGCGAGTAACAGTGAACAACAATCCCTTTGTCTATGGTGGCCTGGGACTCACACGAACTAACACCGCCGCAGGCACAACCGAATATGTCCGCTGTAGCTGCGGCCTGCTCAACAACGAACGAACGCCCGACGGCAAGAAGTATTACTACCTCTTCGATGGTCTGGGCTCCGTCGTCGGCATGACCAACAGCACCGGCCAGGAAGTCAATGCCTACAAATATGATCCCTACGGCAACATCATCAGCCAGCAAGAACAGAGCGGCCTCAACAATCCCTGGAAGTATGCGGGCGGCTACTATGATAGCAGCACCGGCCTGACCAAATTCGGTATCAGGTATTACGATCCGACCGTCGGACGTTGGACGCAGAGGACGCCAGTGGGTGGGAGTTTACAGGAGACGCTGAAGGGGAATCCGTATGTGTATGCGGGGAATAATCCTGTGAATTTTGTTGATCCAAGTGGAGCTAACTGGGGAACTACATACTACTTTGGTGATGGACGTTTTCGATGGTCTGTGACCAATTATTGGTGGGGTACAGAGTATTGGCTCAATTCTACTTTAGCTCAAGCCCTTGGAAATGGTGGAAGTGTTGTACTAGGAGGTGGTACTGCGCTTTTTTCTCCTCCAGCTGGTTTTATAGTAGGTGCTTCCTTATACCTTCTTGCTTTCGATGATACTAAATGCAGTGGAGCAGGGGTTTACGTGGATGCAACAGTTTTCTATCCAGCTCCACTTATTCATTGAGTATGTTAAACAACACTTTGATCAAATCAGTGGATTTTTGTGTACAGAATGTGGTAGTAAAAACAAGGTAACGTTTCGTGTCATAAATGACCAGGTTTTGACTACAAAACCTGGTTCACTCCTATTTTCACTCTTCATATCTTGTAAGTTGAAGGAGCAATAATGAAAATTTCGCCTTTTGTGATCTGCGTATGTATCGCTATCATTTTAGGGATAGCTGGATTTCTGTATGCTGGTTACGGTCCTTTAGATTCTACTGGCCCTATTCCTCGTTTTTCCTATGTTTTAGATGGGGCAAGCGTTTTCATGTTTGGAATTGCCTGGTTTATCCGTAAGCGTAAAACAGGATAAGAAAAGATCTCCAATGAATCGAAGAGAGAGTACACCTACACCTATAGCGGAACCACCCAGAGCGGTCAATAGAGATACCTTCGTCTATGGTGGGTTAGGTCTCACCACGGCGAAGACCGCCACAGGCACAACCGAATATGTCCGTTGTAGCTGCGGCCTGCTCAACAATGAGCGAACGCCAGACGGCAAGAAGTATGACTACCTCTTCGATGGTCTGGATTCTGTAGTCGGCATGACTGATAGCACTGGACAGGAGGTGAATGGCTAGTTATTAATGTACGCAAGCTTTTTTGTAGAAGAAAATAAACATGGCCATATTGTAATCGCTTTTTGCCAACATCATTTCCAGCAAAACCCTCACTTGTCAGCGTAAAGTATTTCCATTACTCTAGTAGTATGCAGTTAACTGGCTATTTGACGGAGGCTTTATGCAGGATGGTTTTGAATTATTACGGATGAAACAGGGGATTGTTGGAGTTGATATTGGGGGGACGTTTACTGATCTGGTTCACTATCTTCCTCCTGTTGGTGAGCAGCTGGCCCAGTTGCGGATCTATAAAGTCCCGGGCACGCCTCAGAATCCAGCTCAAGGTCTATTGAACGGCCTTCAGGCTCTGGGGGCAGAAGAGAGTAGTGCGCTTATCCACGGCTCGACGGTTGCGACCAATGTGTTATTGGAGCGAAAAGGGGCACGAGCAGTCCTGGTAACGACGGAGGGTTTTGCCGATGTGCTTGAGATCGCTCGCCAGGATCGACCGGCCCTCTATGATATTCAGCAGCAGCGCCCTCCCACATTGATACCACGTGGACTGCGCCTTGAACTGGCAGAACGACTGGATTATCATGGTAACGTCCTGAAAGCTCCGGATGCGGCGGATTTTGAGCAGTTACTGGTACAGATTGCAGCCTGTAAGCCTGAAAGTCTTGCCATCTGCCTGCTCTATAGTTTTCGGAATCCAGAGCATGAACAGACACTGGCAGTATTGCTAAAAGAATGTTTTCCTGGCCTGCCCCTCTCGCTTTCCAGTGAGATCCTCCCGCAATTTCGCGAATATGAGCGGACAAGTACGGTTGCTGTAAACGCCTATGTACAGCCAGTGATGAGCAGCTATTTACAGAGACTGCAAGAGAGCCTCCTTCCACCTCTCCGCATTATGCAGTCTTCTGGAGGGAGCATTTCAGCGGCAACGGCTGCTAAAGAGCCCGTCAGGACCGTTCTTAGTGGCCCGGCAGGCGGAGTCATTGGAGCTTTTCATGTCGCACATCATGCTGGCTACGACCAACTGCTGACATTAGATATGGGCGGAACCTCGACTGATGTTGCCCTCTGTCCAGGGAGGATTCCACTCTCTACTGAGGCCGTTGTTGGAGGGTGTCCGGTGGGTATTCAGACCATCGCGATTCAGACGGTAGGAGCTGGCGGAGGGTCACTGGTCCGCCTGGATGCCGGTAACTCACTGACAGTTGGACCAGAGTCAGCCGGCGCTGATCCAGGACCAGTCTGCTATGGACGAGGTGAGGAGCTCACAGTGACCGATGCCAACCTCATCCTTGGGCGTATCTCGCCAGAGCACTTTTTAGGTGGCCGCTTTACGCTCTATCCAGAGCGGGCCGAGGAGAAGATGGATCTTCTCGCCAGACGCCTGGGAGTCAGCCGAGAGGAGGCAGCCCTGGGGATTGTTCGTGTGGCGAATGCCAGCATGGAGCGGACATTACGAGCGGTCTCGCTTGAGCAGGGGTATGATCCACGCCTGTTTACACTCCTGCCATTTGGAGGCGCAGGGCCTCTGCATGCCTGCGAGCTGGCCGAAGAGCTACAGATCCCAGCCGTGTTTGTCCCCCGTTATCCAGGCGTCCTCTCTGCACTTGGAATGATTCTGGCACCTATCGTCAAAGACTATGTACAGACCGTCATGCTTACGATCGCTAACCTGGAGCCAGAGCAGATCGAAGATCTCTTCGCGCCCCTCGAGGAGCGAGCCTGCGCGGATATGGAGCAGGAGCAACAGATATTCTCAAGCGCGACCCCCGTGACTTTAGAGCGCTTCTGGGATCTACGCTATCCAGGCCAATCCTATGAGATTACGACACCTGATGCTGGCGATCTGGCTGCAACGCTTACATCATTTCATTCATTGCATCAGCAGCGCTTTGGACATAGCCATCCTGAGCAGCCAGTACAGCTCGTCGCCATTCGCATTAAAGCGAGCATGCAACCTGCGCAGCCCGAGCTGGCACGCGAGCCGTTAAGCACAGATCCGCGTGAGCGGGCTCTTAGTGGCACCTGTACCCTTGTTTTTGCCCGGGGAGCCTATCAAGCGCCAGTCTATCAGCGAGAGCGATTGCAGCATGGTCATAGTCTGATGGGGCCAGCTCTTATCGTCCAGGAGGATAGCACCTTTGTGCTGCCACCTGATTGGCAGGCAGAGGTTGATGCCTGGGGGAATATCGTTGCCCATCGTTCCGCAACGCTTGCGGTCAGATCAGATGAGAAGGCCGGTCAAAAGAGCGGAGAATTTGATGCCGTGACCTTAGAGATCTTCAAGCATCTCTTTGCCTCAGCTGCTGAAGAGATGGGGGTTACCCTGGGCCGGAGCGGCTATTCTCCTAATATTAAAGAGCGCAAAGATTATTCCTGTGCCTGTTTTGATGCTCAGGGGAGATTAATTGCCCAGGCTGCCCATATACCAGTCCATTTAGGAGCCATGCCTGCTTCAGTGAGGACCGTTCTGGCAGAGTTTACAAGCTTTGAGCCAGGAGATCTCATTATTCTGAACGATCCCTATCGTGGTGGTACCCATCTGCCAGATATCACCATGGTCTCGCCAGTGTTTATTGAGGATGATCCCGATGGCAGAACAGGTGAACTATTTGGGTTTGTGGCTAGCCGGGCTCATCATGCCGATATTGGAGGGATATCCCCTGGCTCAATGCCCATGTCGCGAGAACTTTATCAAGAAGGAATAATTATTCCCCCTTTAAAGTTAATGCGGAGAGGCATCTTGAACATTGAGTTGTTACAACTATTTTATCGCAATGTACGTACACCAGATGAGCGAAGAGGTGATATTGACGCGCAGATGGCAGCCTCAAGGGTCGGTGAGCAGCGATTGCAACAGATCATTGCTCGTTATGGCTCGTCTGTTGTGCAGCAGAACGCAGAAGCGCTTCTCTCCTATTCTGCGCACCTGATGCGACAAATGCTTTCTCAACTGCCTGAGCGCGAGGTCACCTATACTGATTATCTGGACGACGATGGCTGGGGAAATGAATCCATACCGCTCACTATACGTATTGTGGTACAACATGGTACGATGACAGTGGATTTTTCGGGGAGTGCTTCGCAAAGCCAGGGCTGTTTGAATGCTGTCCAGGCAGTGACCCATTCTAGCGTACTCTATGTCTTGCGCTGTCTGGCCGGTGAGCATATCCCAGCCAATCAGGGCTGTTTAGAGGCAGTAACGATAAAGATTCCGATGGGATCGATTCTGCATCCGCATCCACCGGCAGCAGTAGCGGCGGGGAATGTCGAGACGTCACAGCGCACAGTAGACGTCCTGTTTGGAGCCCTGGCGCAACTTGCTCCAGAAAGGATCCCTGCGGCGTCTCAAGGTACCATGAATAATCTTACCATGGGTGGTCAGCAGTTAGAGACAGCGAAGCTTTTTGCCTATTATGAGACGATGGGGGGAGGGATGGGAGCGCGCCCGGGTCAGGATGGCCTTTCAGGCGTCCATGTGCATATGAGCAATACGCGCAACACACCGGTTGAAGCTTTAGAGATGGAGCTACCTGTCAGAATAAAGAGCTACAGTATACGTGAAGGATCGGGAGGGAGAGGCCGCTATCGTGGAGGAGATGGGCTCTGTCGAGCCATTACCTTTCTCGCACCAGCGAGCGTAACGTTATTAACGGATCGTCGTCAATATGCCCCTTATGGCTTGCATGGTGGTCAGCCCGGGGCAAGGGGTCAGAATACACTTGAAGAGAAAGGCATTGTCACACAACTGCCTGGTAAACTGACCATGGATGTGCAGCCTGGTGCAACCTTAACCATCTGTACTCCTGGCGGTGGCGGGTTTTTACCCGAGGAGGATTCTAGCGATGTCAACAGCGGCAATTGAGCTTCCGCTCTTCCCATTAAATGTCGTGCTTTTTCCAGGGACTGTACTCCCTCTGTACATCTTTGAGCCCCGTTATCGCCAGATGATTAAAGATTGTCAGGAGGAAGGGAAGCCATTTGGCATCGTTCTGGCCCGTGAGGAGAGCGAGCCACTGAAAGAAGAACCCTACTCCATTGGGACTATGGCCACCATTCATAATCTCAATGAGCTAGAAGATGGCTGCTACGGTTTAATTGCCGTAGGCACACAGCGCTTTCATATCATCAGTCAACACCATGAGCGGCCCTACCTCTCTGGTCTGGTCGAACTGTATAACGACATCGATGAGGCGCCAGATGATCTTATTGCACCCATTCATCAGCTTCGGAGCCTGTTTGAGACCTATCTGAATATGTTATTAGAGGCCTCTGAAGAGCAAGAGGTGGAAGCCAGTCTGCCTACCGATGCCGAGGAGCTCTCACACTTTATTGCGTACTTTCTTGAGGTAGAAGATGTCGTCAAGCAGCATTATCTCGAACTGACCTCTACCAGCCAGCGTATGCGTGAAGAGATCGACGTTCTGCGCCGCGAGATCCCCTTTATGCGTCAGATCCTTTATAAGCAGTTGCCTGTCGACCGTTCGCGACTCAATTGATGAGTTGAATGTTCAGGGCGTTCATTGACCGCAGGCAGAACAGAGCATACAATTATCTACGGACGTACCGCAAGAATTGCAGTACTCAGTATTGATTTATGAAAAGAGAAGAGTTGTTATGCCAGATTATGCATCGTTTCGCCAGCGTCTGGATGCAGTTTTGCGTACCTGTGATGTCAAGCAAGTAAGTGAATTTATGATCGCTGAAGGTCAATGGGATGAGGGGACACCTGCTGATCCAGCGTTTGCCATGTGGCTAATGATTTTGACCAGCCCTGCTCTGGAGGATCTGGCTCCCCAGGCTCACCGCTGGCTCATGGCGAACGGGCATGAGGCTGAAGCAGAAGGTTTTCAGCGCAAAAAGAAGAACGCACAACCCCAGAAAGGTCGTTCTGGTAAGCAGGCGGGTAGACAGGATAGTAGACAGCGATCTGGCGCTGGTAAGCCCATGCAGGCCGGAAATAAAGGGCCAGGAGCTCGCAACAGACAGCCGTAACTCCAGATCTCTGTCCTCAATACATGAGACCTCCAGGCCATTTTTATGCATTGACTCAACATTGCCATTGGTGGTATAAAACATCAATGGCTTTTTTTTATACGTATTTCAGCATTATAAATTGAGTCAATATATAGCCAGTTGATGAGTAGAGGAATTGAAATTTCTCGCTTCTTTGCTCGCTACGAGTAGGTTTTTCAGTATAGCTATTGAGAAAATACTTGCTCGCTTTTTTTATCTGTAGGAAGACTGATCTGGAGGAACACAATGAGTCAGAAACTCTCCTGGGGCATTATTGGAACTGGTGGCATTGCCAGAGCGTTTGCGAAAGGTCTGGCAAACTCAAAGACGGGCCAGTTGATTGCCATAGGAAGTCGTAGTCAGGAGTCAGCAGAGAGTTTTGGCGAATCCTGGCAGGTGCCTCGTCGCTATGGGAGCTACGAACAGTTATTGGCAGATAATGAGGTACAGGCTGTCTATATCTCTACTCCTCACCCCGAACATGCGGAATGGGCAATCAAAGCCGCGGAAGCCGGGAAACATATTTTATGTGAAAAGCCCCTCTCTCTCAATGCCTATTATGGAATGGCAATTGTCGAGGCTGCGCAGCGCAACAATGTCTTTTTGATGGAAGCCTTCATGTATCGCTGTCATCCGCAGATAGCCAGGTTGGTTGAACTTGTGCAGGCAGGAGCGATTGGCGAAGTGCGTGTGATCGAAGCCAGCTTTGCTTTTCAGGCGGGCTTTAATCCTGAGAGCCGGCTCTTCTCCAATGAACTGGGTGGTGGTGGCATCCTTGACGTTGGTTGTTACTGCACCTCGCTGGCCCGGCTTGTTGCAGGTGCAGCCACGGGCAAGCCTTTTGCCGAACCAACAAAAGTCCGAGCGACGGGTTATGTTGGAAAAAGCAATGTCGATGAATACACAACGGCATCTTTGTCCTTCCCGGGCAATATTGTGGCTCAATTGTTGACAGGCGTCAGCGTCAATGCGGATAACACAGTTTGTATTTATGGTTCAGAGGGCTCAATCTTCCTACCAAATCCCTGGGTACCATCGGGTGAGACAAAGATAATTGTGCGTCATAAGGGAGTAGCGCAGGCAGAAGAGATTATCATTCCTGATGCCGGAGATCTCTATGGACTGGAGGCTGACACTGTTGCCCGTTATCTGGCTGAGAAACAATCCCCAACTATGAGCTGGGAAGATACCCTGGGCAATCTGCGTACACTGGATCAGTGGCGCTCGGCGATTGGTGTGAGCTATGTTGCTGAAGATCCACATGGTCCAACCAGCAAGCTCCCTCTTCACAAGCGACCATTGGCGGCACGTTCTGGTCATCATATGAAGTATGGTCAGATTGCTGGAGTTGAAAAACCAGTCTCTCGTCTTGTCATGGGAGCTGACAATCAGGTGACCTGGCCACATGCTTCAGTCATGTTTGATGACTTTTTTGAGCAAGGTGGAAACTGTATCGATTCTGCCTACATCTATGGGGATGGGATATGTGAGAAAAACATTGGGTATTGGGTGAAGAATCGTGGCATTCGCGAGCAGGTAGTGATCCTGGATAAAGGCGCACATACGCCTCACTGTGATCCAGATTCGATTAATCGGCAGCTATTGATCAGCCTTGACCGTTTGCAGATGGATTATATCGATATCTATATGCTTCATCGCGACAATGTCGAGATTCCCGTGGGCGAGTTTATTACGGTCTTAAATGAGCATAAGAATGCGGGCCGGATTCGTGCCTTTGGGGCTTCTAACTGGTCGATTGAGCGGGTGCAGGAGGCAAATGCCTGGGCGGCTGAGCGTGGACTGACTGGCTTTGGTGCGATGAGCAATAATTTTAGCCTGGCACGCATGGTTGATCCCGTCTGGAGTGGCTGCATTGCCGCTTCCGATCCACAATCGCGAGCCTGGCTGAAGGAGACTCAGATGCCAATTATGCCCTGGTCAAGTCAGGCTCGAGGCTTCTTTACTGGTCGTGCCCGGCCCGATGATCATTCTGATCCTGAACTGGTTCGCTGCTGGTATAGCGATGATAATTTCCAACGTCTTGAGCGCGTGAACCAGCTGGCACGTGAGCGCGGCGTCTTGCCAATCTCTATTGCTCTAGCCTATGTGCTCAACCAACCCTTCCCCACCTTTCCGTTGATTGGGCCTCGCCAGTTATCGGAGACACGTACCTCATTACCCGGTCTGGATATTGAGCTCACGCCAGATGAGGTCCGCTGGCTTAATCTGGAGCTTGATACTCTGTAAAGATTGAGAAGCCTGTGCGTCTTACGAAACGCCCCCTGGAGGA
The DNA here is from genome assembly GCF_003967535.1 of Tengunoibacter tsumagoiensis. Classification (GTDB taxonomy): domain Bacteria; phylum Chloroflexota; class Ktedonobacteria; order Ktedonobacterales; family Ktedonobacteraceae; genus Tengunoibacter; species Tengunoibacter tsumagoiensis. Next base: position 2,067,222 of record NZ_BIFR01000001.1, read on the forward strand.
TGTGCTATCGTCCTCCAGGGGGCGTTTCGCTATCCAGACCTCTACAAAGAAAAGCCCGGGTCCTTGTAGGAGAATAAATTTGACTGTCTGGTTGTTACATGCCTATAGGTCTGCTTTTTTAAAATTTATCATATGATCTGGGAAGAGGTAGCATGAGTCAAACACAAATAGCTCCAGTATCTATGGAAGTCGATGCGCCGCGGGCGATGAGTAATCGTCTGATCTTGACGATGGCAATTGCTTGTGGTCTGGCGGTCGCTAATTTATATTATATTCAGCCTTTACTGGCCGATATTGGTCGTAGTTTTTCCGTCTCAGTGGGCCAGATCGGGTTTATTGCCACGTTGAGCCAATTAGGGTATGCTTCGGGCCTCTTATTGATAGTTCCTCTGGGAGATAATTATAATCAGCGTAAATTGATTGTGGGAATGTTGGTGGCGGTGACTGTTGCTCTTGCCGCAGTATCGTTCGCGCCGGGTGTGATTTTTCTAGCCTTTGCCTGTTACGCTCTTGGTTTAACGACTGTGGTTCCTCAATTGATTATCCCCTATGCAGCCAGTCTGGCTCCAGCGCCGATGCGTGGCCGTGTGGTTGGGACTGTCATGAGCGGGCTATTGATTGGAATCTTACTGGCTCGAACGGTGAGTGGCTTCGTAGGAACCTATCTAGGCTGGCGCTCAATGTATTGGATTGCGGCCATTATGATGATTCTTCTTGCGGTCGTCCTCCGTTTCTTGCTGCCAGATGATCGAGCTCCGAAAGGGAGTACGAGTTATCCACGGCTCTTGCAGTCTTTATGGGGACTCTGGAGGAGCCAACCTGTTTTGCGCGAGACGGGGGTCTTTGGCGCGTTAGTCTTTGGCTCTTTTAGTGCCTTCTGGGTTATCTTATCGTTTGTCCTTGAGACTCCACCCTATCATTTTGGGAGTGAGGTTGCTGGCCTGTTTGGACTAGTGGGTGTTGCAGGGGCTCTGGCTGCCTCGGTGGTAGGACGTTTTGCGGATAGAGGCGAGGCTCGGCATGCGAATGGGATTGCGATTAGTATTACCCTTTTCTCCTTTGTGTTGATGTGGCTGACTGGTCAATGGTTGGCGGGCTTGATCGTAGGTGTGCTCTTGCTGGATCTGGGCACTCAGGCCAATCAGGTTGCGTCGCAGTCTCGCGTTTATAGTCTTATTCCAGAAGCTCGTAATCGCTTAAATACCGTTTATATGACCCTCTATTTTGTTGGCGGCTCGCTTGGCTCATTGTTGGGAACATGGGGCTGGAGCCTTGCTGGCTGGAATGGGGTCTGTGGTGTGGCCTGTATGATGCTGTTGTTAGCGTTGGCTCTGTACATCTTTAACAGCAAGCGAATGAGTAGATAGCTAAAAATTCGCTAAAGAGGGTTGGACATTATCTGCAATTTGTTGCAGATAATGTCCAACACGCTTTATGAAGGAAGCAAGTCGAGGCCTTTGAGATATTTATCAAACCAGGCTAGAGTTTTCTGGTTGTATAACTTTATATTGTCTGGTTGCACCATCCAATGTCCTTCTCCAGGAAGGAGAAGGAGCTCTACTTCTACTCCGGCATGTTGGAGGGCTGTTTTAAAAATTTCACCCTGCTTTTCTTGAGCGAAAAATCCTTGCTCACCATAGATTAAGAGCGTTGGCGTCTTCACTTGAGCTGTATATGTACTCGGCGAAAATTGGCTGTATCTCTCCGGTATTTCCTGCGGAGTTCCGCCAAACCAGATATCACGTATGGTATCCACATCGATGCTTTGGGTATAATCAGTTCGACCTTCATTACTTACGACTGCTCGAAAACGCCCTGTCTGTGTCAGTAACCAGTTTGTGATAAAGGCCCCATGACTATGTCCTCTCAGACCGAGACGTGCAGGGTCGGCAAATCCTCGACTGATAAGCGTATCAATGCCAGATAAGATATCGACAGCATCAAATCCAATCGGATCGCCTTGATCAATAGCCTTTTGGATATGATGCCAGCCATAGGTGCCGCTTCTTCGATAATCGGCAACAAAGCAGAGATATCCTTGCGCTGCAAGTTCGTGGAGGCCACCGAGGCGGAGCGGGTGATCTTCCATCCTTAGTAAGGGCACATGCAGCGGCCCTCCATGAATATCTATAATAGTTGGTAATGGCGCAAAAGGTTTTTGATCAGGATCAACATCAGGCGGAAATAGCAGAATGCCATCCAGTTGCAAACCATCGACTGATTGCCACTGAAAACGTCTGACAATTCCTTTCTTCAGAGGACGCTCGCTCTTACAATCAGCATGTGGTTTCGAAAGAACACGATGTTGAGAGAGATCTGTACGGAGAAGATAAATTTCCGATACGCGATCGGGAGCCCCTCTGACAGCTGCCAACCATTTTCCATCAGAAGATAGAACCAGATGAAAATAGTCAGCCAGATCATCGGTCAATTGCCGCAAAGAGCCATCAATGAGAGAGAGAGCAAAGAGATGAGTTGGAATGTGTCCATTATGAGCTGAAAAGTACATGGTCTGGCCATCTGGTGCCCAGACCATATCTTCGACAAGCATCGGATCCTTCGTTTGATAACGTGCTATGCCTCCCTGTACGTTCCAGATGGCCATTTGAAAGAGCGCCTGCATCCCATAAGGATGAGGAGTTGCTAATAGAGCGAGCTCTTGTCGATGAGGATGCCATACGGGCCTTTTTGTCTGACAACTTCCAACTGGAACAACGTGCTTGATATGATTCTGCTGCACATCCAGGATGCGAACCTCATTAGCATTATTACTTCTATCATCTGGATAGAGAGTTACATCCCAGGCAATTATCTGGCCATCGTGCGACCAGGAAAGTGAAAGAGGATACTCGTATGCTGGTAATTCCCATTGATTGCATACAGTCCTACTAGATGCTTCAATCAATAGTAAACGACCGGGCTCCCAAAACTTTTCCATACTCATGATTGCCACCATTTGAGCATCTGGCGACCAGGCATACTGTGAAATAAAAATCCCCTGTGGTGAAATCTGAATAGCATCACTCATAGGATCGACCGATCTTAGCCAGAGTGAGCGAGATCCATCTTCGGCTGAACAGAGAAAAGATACTTCAGGGCTTCCAGGAAGCCAGCAAGCACTATCTCCTGTACCAATGTGCTTTTGAATGTCCTCTCCATCAAGAGACACGACCCATATCTCATCCTTCAAGTGATAGAGAAGAGAGGTGCCAGAATAAGAAAACTGCGGATGATGAGCTTCGTATGGGTAATACCCCATATATTTCTCCTTCAATAGTGAATAATCACTTTTTTCTTTGGGAGCCTACTAGTGCTGCTCTGTTGTCAAACAATTCTTCTGCAAATTTTCCATCTTATGAGTAACTCTTTAGAATACTCTTAGAAACTTATAGTACACCATCTTCAATAGCTAAAAGATCGCTGGAGATAGTATACTATGAGCATATAAGAAGCAGTTATGTACTATTCGCAAGGAGCAATACCATGGGAACTGGCCTTCCCCCCAGTCTAAGAGTTGATGATTCTGCAATTTATATCATGCAGAAGGACATTTATGTGCTCGATAGTAAAAATGGTAGCTTGCAATATCAGCATCACCGATCTGGAACAAGCCATTTCTCTCTTCTCCATGGCATCATGTATGTAAACACGACGGATATTCATACTTCACTTGTCCAGGCTATTGATAGTCATGATGGTACTCTTTTGTGGAGTTATCATGCAAAGGGCCGTCTTTCTCAATGTCCAGTTATTATTGATAATGTAGTGTATGTAAGTATTGTAGAAGGGAGTATTTACGCGCTTCAAGCAAACAATGGAGTTCTACTATGGTATTCTAGCATAGATCCTGGCCCAGATATTCCTACATATCTAGGACCAATAGTGACTACTGCTCCTCTTGTCATTGATAAGATAGTATATTTAGCTCCAGGGGTCAATCATCCATTAGAGCCCTTTCTCTATGCTTTTGGATCAAAAGATGGGAGGCTTTTACAGAAGATACCTCTCCCAGATACAAGCGCTTTTTCATTCACTATTCACAATGGTATCCTTTATTTTAGTAATGCTCACAGTTGCTCAGCTGTACGGCTGGAAAATGGGGCGGTTCTCTGGAGATGGGAGCCTGAAGAAACAGGTCAAGTGTGCTCCGCTCCTATTATTCATAATAATAGAGTCTATCTGGCTGGTGCTGAATTAAGAATGGCATCATCGGGAGAAGTAACATATTGGTGGCAGGCTTTTCTGTGTGCACTTCATGTAAGTGATGGAGCTTTGCTTTGGCAACAGTCTCTAGAAGATGCTCCGTCAGAAAGCCGCCCAACAGAGCTGTGTATAATAAATGAGATTCTTTATGTGAGTACGAATCAAGGGCTATTTTCTGCTTACCAGCCTGATGATGGCAGCCCTCTCTGGTACTATCAAACAAAAGGACATTTCCAATCATCGCCCGTTGGCATGCATGAAGTTGTGTATATTGGAGATGACAGTGGGTCCGTATATGCTCTTCGCGCTTCAGATAAAGAGCTACTTTGGGAGGCTGCTATCCCACTATCACTTACAACCAGTGCAGATATTTCGGTAAAAAACATCCAGGAAAATTTCTGAAGGTAAGCCTCTAGTATAGCCAGTCTGCTAGTAGTGGCAGTAGTAGCTTGATGCATCTTTAACGCAAGAGGATGAGCAGTCAGATTGATACAGCATAAGCACTGGCCCGACAGGATCTGTTGATAAAGTGCAGACCTTGTCGGGCCAATGACTGGAGAGCATCTTCTGTGTGCTCCAATGTACGTTCTTCTTCACATAGTCAGACGAATGATACTTTAATTGCCGTGTTGTGCAGCCTTCTCTTTGTGGAGGGCTGTATGGTGGGCAGTAATCTCTTGTTGGATCGCTGCTGGTACCTCTTCATATCTGGCGAACTCGGACGTGAAGAAGCCTCGTCCCTGGGTGATCGAGCGCAGATCGGTGGCATAGTGTAACATCTCAGCCTGAGGAACCAGAGCGCTGATCTGCTGCATACCATTCTCGAGCGATTCCATACCGAGCACATGTCCGCGTTTGGTATTGATATCGCTCATCACCTCACCCATATTATATTCAGGGATTGTGACGACCACATTCATCAGAGGCTCCAGCAGCACCGGATTGGCCTGTGGAACGGCCTCTTGCATGCCCAGTGAAGCCGCAACCTCAAAGGATTGGGCGGAGGAGTCGACAGGATGATATTTGCCATCTACCAGAGAGACTTTGACGTAGAGCATCGGATTGCCCGAGATGAAGCCGCGCTTTAAAGATTCACGTACCCCTTTCTCAACGCCTGGAATAAACTGATTCGGCACCACGCCGCCCACAATTTTATCCTCAAAGACAAACGTCTGTTCGCTATCGCGTGGCAGGGGTTCGATCTCAAGCCAGACATCGCCAAACTGACCATGCCCTCCACTCTGTCGTTTATGGCGACCATTGGCACGAGCCTTCTTGCGAATCGTCTCGCGATAGGAGATATGTGGATCGTGCGACTCGAGCTCCACCCCGTATTTGCGTTTAATTGTCTCCAGAGCAATCTGAAGGTGGGCCTCACCCATACCAGAGAGCAGCGTCTCAGCAGTTGCGGGATCGCGGCCTACGCGAAGTGTATGATCCTCTTCAACAATTCGCGCGAGTGCATTCCCCATCTTGTCCAGATCGGTCTGGCTTTTGGGAACGACCGCAACAGTATAGCAGGGAGCGGGGAACGTAATAGAGGGCAGAGGTTGCGCCACATCCTTGCTCGTAGTAAGCGTCTCCCCCGTATGCGTATTAGTCAATTTAGCGACGGCCCCAAAGTCGCCAGCGGGGATCTCAATCGCATTCTCTTGCGTTTTGCCATGCTGAGTGATTAACTGGCCTATGCGCTCATCGGCTTTTGTCTGGAGATTTGTCAGATGGCTATCGGGCTTCAGACTGCCACTATAGACCCGGAAGGACGAGATCGTACCGACCTGTGCAGCAGCAGTTTTGAAGACAAAGGCCGAAGCGGCGTTCCCAAAGGCCTTCACCTCTGTAGGAGTGCTCTCAGCTGCGCTGGGCAGGTAGTCTATCAAGGCATCAAGCAGCGTCTGGATGCCAATATTCTTGCTCGTTGAACCACAGAGGACGGGAATCAGCTCGCCACTCCGTGTCCCTTTTTTGACCACCATGAGGAGCTCTTCCTCGCTGAGCTCCTGCCCATCGAGAAACTTTTCCATTATTGCATCATCGGCCTCAACCGCAGATTCAATTAATTGTTCACGATAGCTGGTAAGGCTCTCTTGAAGTTCTGGTGGGATCGCCACCTCTTGTATTTTCGTACCATTCTCGAAGGTATAACCTTTTTGTTTGATCAGATCAATAACGCCTTTAAAGCCGGATTGTTCACCGATAGGAAGCTGGAGAGGGACAACTTTGAGGCCAAAGTGAGCGCGGAGGGATTCCAGGGCTTGCACGAATTCAGTATTTTCTCGATCAAGTTTATTGACGAGCACGATGCGGGGAAGATTGCGTTCGTCTGCATATTTCCAGGTTAATTCTGTCCCAACTTCAACGCCTTTTTCAGCAGTGACAACCACCAGCGCAGCATCGGCCACCCGTAGGCCCGCGATAACCTCACCACTAAAATCGGCATAGCCGGGAGTATCGATAAAGTTAATCTTGTGGTCTTTCCATTCCACTGGCAGGACTTTTACATTGAGGGACATGCGTCGTCTGATCTCATCGGGATCATAATCAACGACCGAGGTTCCCTCATCAACTTTGCCCTGGCGGGTTACAGCTCCGCTGTTATAGAGGGCTGCATCGATAAGAGATGTTTTGCCTGCACCAACATGAGAGATCAATGCCACATTGCGAATCTGTTCCGCCCTATAAACCTTCATAAACCCAATTCCTCCTGATACACTACGCAGAGGCTGTCTGGCTATACATCCTGGTGGTCTGCCGTAGACCTCCTTTGCGAATTGCCATACGAATGGTTGGTTTGTTCGGTCCAGAGAAAAACTGGCGATGCTCTTCACCTTTCCAGTTTCGTAGGTGTAGTATAGCAGTCAGGAGCAATTTGTACAACGGAGTTTCAAAAATATTTCAGGAGAGTGATGAGATTGTGATTTGTTAAAGCTTTTTTTGGTGTACCAGCCATCGTTATCATGGTTGCTTCATGCCTCAACCACGATAACGACGGTCATAGATCATGCCGTATAGTGTTGCAGGAGATCGCTGAGCCATTGCTCATCATGAATGGGCACGCCAGCTTTCTGCGCTTTGGCCAATTTCGAACCAGCGTCTTCACCAACAATCAGGTGAGAGAGCGATTTGCTGACCCCTGAAGCAATCGTACCACCAAGCTTTTTGATTGCCTCTTCTGCATTTGAGCGGCTCATCGTCTCCAGTCGCCCCGTCAGGAGGAATGTTTGACCATTCAGGGGGCCACTGATGGACTTCTGTTCCTCAGTCATAGTAATGCCAGCCGCACGTAATCGATCGAGAAGTGCGATATTGTTGGCATCTTGCAGCCAGGCATAGAGGCTTTGACCAATCTTGGGACCGATCCCTCCTACGCTGATAATATCGGCCTCCTGAGCCTCTAACAGGCGATCAATATTTCCAAATGCCTGCGCGATAAGCTGAGCCGCTTTCTCGCCCAGATAGCGTATATTTAGCCCGAAGAGGAGGCGGGAGAGCGGCTGTTTTTTGCTCTCTTGAATGGCTTTCAGCATATTATCGGCGCTCTTCTCTTTTACCCCTTCCAGAGCTAAGAGTTGATCGTGAGTGAGATCGTAGAAGTCGGCGACATTTTTCACATAGCCAGCATCTGCTAACTGTTCACACATCTTTTCGCCAATCGTATTGATATCCATCGCCCCTTTTGAGACAAAGTGGATAATGCTCTCCAGATTGCGTGCGGGACAGTTCGTATTGGGACAGTAAGCCATCGCCTGATCGGGAATGCGCATAATCTCGGTCCCGCACAGTGGGCAATGAGCCGGCAGGGAATAGACCTCTTCCTGACCAGTGCGTCGCTCCACCACAGGTTTGACCACCTGAGGAATGACCTCACCAGCGCGTTGGACCAGGACCCAATCGCCAATACGCAGATCTTTGCGTTGAATATCACCCTCATTATGGAGAGAGGCCCGTGAGACCGTAACACCACGAATAGTAATAGGTTCCAGAACCGCCCAGGGGTTTACCGAGCCAGTCCGTCCAATATTCACGCGAATATCGTGTAGTTGTGTGGCAACCTGCGTTGGTGGATACTTAAAAGCAATCGCCCAGCGAGGATCTCGTGCCACTGAGCCCAGCTCCTCTTGCTGATGAAAATCGTTAATTTTAATCACAACGCCATCGATCTCATAAGGGAGATTGAAGCGCTCTTTTTCCCATTTATTGCAATAGGCCATCACCTCATCGAGATCTTTTGCCTGTTGGATATGAGGATTAATGGGGAAGCCCCACTCACGAAGAAGCTCCAGCGCCTCCCAGTGGCTTCTGACATCCATGCCATCAACATACCCAAGCTGATAGGCAAAGAAATGGAGATGACGATTGGAGGTAACGCGAGCATCTTTCTGACGCAGCGAGCCAGCCGCCGCATTACGTGGATTTGCAAATAGTCGTGAGTCGCTCATCTCCTCATTTAACTGTTCAAAGTTCTTGATGGGCATATAGATCTCGCCTCGGACCTCTGTCCGAGGAGGGATCTTCTCACCTCTAAGGCGTTGCGGGACAGTCCGCACCGTACGAAGATTGGGGGTCCAATCCTCGCCGATCATGCCATCACCCCGCGTGGCTCCAATGCTCAAGCGGCCTTCATCATAAGTGAGAGCGATAGCCAGGCCATCGATTTTCAACTCACAGACATAGCTGAAGGTCGTATCTGGTAAAATATTTTGTGCTCGTCGATGCCAATCGAGCAGATCCTGTTCGCTTCGTGCGTTGGCGAGACTGAGCATCGGGCGTGGATGGCGATGTTGAGGAACATCCTGGATGGGGCTGGCTCCTACCCGTTGAGTCGGCGAGTCAGGCGTCTGAAGTTCGGGATGCTCACGCTCAATCTGTTGAAGCTCGCTTAGCAATAGGTCATACTCAATATCGGTTAAGGTTGGATTGTCCTGCACATGATATTGATAGTTGGCCTCTTCGATCTGATGACGAAGTTGCGCAACGTGAGCAGCGAGTTCTTCCTCGCTGCTCTCGGGTTTTTCGACATGGGTGTGTACACTCTCGGTTGAGGGCGATGATTGAACCTCACCTTGCACATCGGACATGGTAGCTACTCCTGTTTCCACTTCGAAAAGAAAAAAAATTCCTGGCTACTTTTCCATTCTTCTTAGAATGCTTGATAGTGGAAGACTTCAGGATTGCTTTCATATAACCCATTGATATTGCTGCGCCATTGTGCAAAAAGTGGTCCATTGCGGAAATCTTCGATATGGGCTTCAAGGGACGTCCAGCCAACGGTCAGCATATAGCGGCCAGGACGCTCGACACAGCGTGTGGCATGAGCCGAGACGCATTGGGGATGTTGGCGAATCACTTCCAGCCCCTGAATAATCCCTGCCCCGAGTTCTTCCTCTTTCTCTGGAAGCGCTGTGAAAATGGCAATCTCTGTAACCATAAAAATCTTAACTCCTCTATGTGTAGAATGACTTGTCACCTCTAGTAACTCCAGGTGTATCCTACCATGATATGCAAGCAAGCTACTATAGAGACAACAGTGAAAAACACTGGACGTATTCTGGAGGGCAGATTGATCGGTAAGTATGCATACCTAAACTGTCTGGGAGTCAGACCAATCCTGCCCAAAAGTCTGTTGTAACGTTGTAAGTACGGTCGCATCGGCAACGAGCAGACCGACTTCACGATTGCGATTAAGCGAGGCCGTTGAGATGTTCTCAGAGCCCACAAAGGCCTCTTTCCCATCTACCACGATGAGCTTGGCATGCATATAGAGGTGAGGATCTTCTTTGACCTGGACATTCCCCTGCTTAAGGGTTGCGATACCCGTACTATTGCTGTCATTGCCAGATGAATCAGCGCCTGGGAGAATGACCTGAACCTGGATACCACGTCTGGCCGCATTGATCAGAGCCTGTTCGACCTCAGTATCCTGCATCTCTTCTGCCTCTACCGCCAACGATTGGTGGGCACTATTGATGAGTGCCACAAAATCAGTGCGTGAGTTTTCAGGACTGACCACCAGATTTGCATCATTAAACTGAGCATTAGTGCGGTTCCAGTCAGCCGTAAAGATCGAACTCATAGCCTGTATATCTGGTTGATTGGTATCAATAATACCATATTCACGGTTTGTGGTAGAACTGGAGCCACCCAGGGCTGAAAGAGTAAAATTGCAAGTCATGATATAGGCAGCCTGCCCATCAATAATCATACCCTTCTCGTGAGTGAGGGAGAAGAGTGTGCTGGCAGACTGAGCCTTGACACCCGTTGCTTTGAGCTTATCGAGCGTTTCTTTCGGTGAAATACTCCCACTTCCATAGGGATGGGCTTCCAGCATCACGCGCACATCAATGCCAGCGTGGGCGGCATCCTCAAGTGCATTTATGATATTGCGCTCCGTTAACAGATATATCTCCAGCCAGATTGATTTTTTTGCGTGTTGAATCGCGTCAACTATCGGGGCATCGCCTGCGTCAGGCTCTACAAATACCTGTACGTTCTGAACACCAGTGCCAGGGCCAGATACTGGCGTCACTGGTCCATTGCTCTGGCCTGAGGTAGGTGTTCCAGACTGTGTGGGTCCTGAACAACTGGACAGGCAGAGGCAGAGAATCCCCAGCAGCAACTGATACCGCAATCGCGTCAAAGGTAATTGCATGTGTTATCCTTTGTATCTTTAGATCGAAGAGTTTTTTAAAACTCTCTGTATCCAGTACGCATTGTACTGCTTAATAAGATGCATACCTGCATCAGTATCCATTAAACATAACGAAGAAGTACCTCTCTTTGAGTGATCTTCTTTCTAATTACACAAAATTACTCTTATTTATGAGTATTGGGAGACACGCGATCCGATTTCTACACCACAAAGGTCGATCCTGAAACGGACAATTTCAAGACTTATTTAGCGAGCAGTTATGCGATAGTAAAGAGGGATGACAAAGATCTGGTGCGCTGTGGCAATTTGACAGGGAGTTTGCGATGAGTTTGGGTTGCCTCTTGTGTTCTATCAATGAAAGGTGATTGCCACCTCTCGCAAACACCTGCGAAGACATATTATCTTATCACCATTTGATGAAAGGTAGAGAGAGCTATGATCAGACCAAAATTGCCAGAAGAAGTACTTCAGTTGAATGAGACGCTCAAACGCCAGCCCCACTTGACAGAACACATGGGACCTCTTCATCTATTCAGCGTGCCAGGACGAAATAGTGGTCAAATGCGTGCAACGCCCGTCGCACCGTTAGATAGCGATGGTCAGCGCTATCTGGTAGCAGCTTTTGCTGAGGCGGATTGGGTAAAGAATCTTCGCCTATCGGGTTGGGGCATCTTGACCAAGGGCCAGCATTTGCTTCGGGTGACGATAGTCGAGGTTGCCGTACCAGAGCGTGGGCCGATCCTGCAAACCTTTATTCGGCAGATGGAGCATTTAGGTGGTGACTCATCTGGCCCCAGTGGGCACTTTGCCTTCACGGTTGGGCCAGATGAGCCACTGGAAGCTTACACTGCTATTGCGGATCGTCATCCTATCTTCCGCATCGTCGAAGCGACACCAGTTTCATCCATTGAAGAGACTACCAGATAAGGAGTTAGTAGTGCTTCTCATCCCTTTGTAAGGTAAAGAGTACAAAAAGCTAGAAAAGCATCTCAAATTCCCTCTCTCCAAAGAAAACTGTCTCTCTCTTTCTAGAGAAGCCATGGAGTATGGTGCATTTCTCAGGTCAAGAGAGCTGCTTAAGAGGACTCAAGAATCGTAAGCGAAAGTAATCTCAACTAGCACATATTCTTCTCCATGGCCCATCCTCCCTATGAGTTGGGGAAGGATGGGCCATGTGTTAGAAAGCAGGGAACGTGTCAGGGAGTGCGAAGGGCAATAGACTGTGCAGTTCCAGAAAAGTGACCGTGTTGGCAATCAGTTCGCCATCGAAGTCGAGAACTAGCAGGCCAAAGAGCTGATAGGTAGCTGTTTCGGTATTGTGCTTATAGAGTCCAAAGGCAGGGCTGGCATTAGCATGAGTGGGAAGCAGACGCCATTGTTGGGCCATAGAGAAGATGCTTGTCCGAAACAGCGTCTCAATCGCCTTCCTTCCCTGGAACCAGGCAGGAATCGGTGGCATGGTAAACCATGCATCTTCTCGCATCAGCCCCACTAATCCAGAAATATCTCCTTGCTCCCAGAGTGTTACATAGCGCTGAAGCAGTGGTTGGAGTTGAGAGGGTGGAAGGGTCGCTCTTGCTTCTGGAAGGACCTGATGCTGCCGCAAAGTGTGTCGAGCCCGCTGCAAGCCTGAATTGACTGCTACAACGGAGAGATTGAGCCACTCAGCTACCTCACGGGCCTCCCAATCGAGCACACCACGTAAGAGCAGTATAGCGCGTTGCGTAGGTGTTAACTGTTGGATTGCTGTCAGGAAAGCTAATCTTATGTATTCGCTCTGCATGGCCTTTTCTTCAGGGTCACTCTCATAAGAAGCTTCCAGTTCATCTGGAAAAGGTTCCAGCCAGATTGGTTCAGACGCCCGCCTGGGCAATGGGCGTGTAGGATCGCTCTTATGAGAGCTATTTGGAGGTAAAGAACGCCTGGGACTTCTGGTAAGCATATTGAGGCAGAGGTTAGTCGCAATGCGATATAACCAGGCTCGATATGATCCCTGATCGGTGAAACTGGCACGTTTCTCCCATGCTCGTAGCAGAGTCTCTTGTACCAGATCTTCAGCATCGTGGTAGGAGCCAAGCATGCGATAGCAATGGGTGAGCAATTCACGCTGATAGGGTTCTACAAGGCATTCAAAAGCATGTTGATCTCCTGCCTGAACAGCAAGTAGAAGCACTCCTTGGGGTGGAATAGTCATAAAATAGCTGTTCCTCTATATCTCATGCATATCATATTACCAGAATTGCACAGATTATATCAGTTTCATGTTGGAATTTACAGTATTGTTACCATAAGACAGGGCTTTTTCGTTTTTGCAGAAGAGGCTATAAGTTCGGAAGAGCGACCTGATGCAGGAATTGCCTTTTTCCTGTTGGAAACCCACCGGTCATGAGAGGACCAACCAGAAGGAGGAATGCCCTGACCATAAAAGGAGGAATGCCCTGACCATAAAAGGAGGAATGCCCTGACCATAAAAGGAGGAATGCCCTGACCATAAAAGGAGGAATGCCCTGACCATAAAAGGAGGAATGCCCTGACCATAAAAGGAGGAATGCCCTGACCATAAGAGAAAGTGGATGACAGGGCGGAAGCTGTTTGGCTGCCTCCGCCTGTAACGTTTGAATGTTCTAAAGAGAGCAACGTTTCGTTATGACGTTCCACTCATGTTGGAGTGCATTATTGGCAAAAGGGCTAGCGGGATTTGGCGGTTTCTGCCAGGATAGACTGAATACGTGGCAGAAGGGGGACAACCTGCTTTTTACGGGAGACCAGGCCTTCTACAACGATAGCATGTCCATCAGGCTCCAGGCGAGCCCCAAATGCTTCTGCAACTGCATCTTCGCCACCGTAGATAAGGAGATGGCAGCGCATATTGATAATATCCACGATCATAAACAGGAAGGAAGCATAGCCGCGCTCGTGGGTAATGCTCTGCATCATCGAGCGCAATTCTTTACTGCGTTTCTCTATCATGCCAGGGCTGGCAGTCTCAACGGTTCCAACTGCAAATTTCAAGCTACCAGCTGTAAACTCCTTGAAATCGGACGTGATCAGTGCTTCAGCAGGTTTTTCGGCCAGATCAGCGGCAGCGGCATTAAAGATCTCTTGTCCATAGACCTCAATATCTTCGCCAGTAATTTTTGCCAGTTCAGCGGCAACGCGCTCATCGCGTGGTGTGCAGGTGGGAGAGCGAAGGATGAGTGTATCGTAAAGCAATCCTGCCAGCAGGAGGCCAGCGACATCTTTAGGAATCTCAATATCGGCCTCATGATAGAGCCCTACAATGATCGTGCCTGTACAGCCTACTGGCTCAGCGCGGAACGTAATGGGCTTGGTCGTGTGAACATCGGCAATGCGATGATGATCGAGAATCGCGAGTAGCTCAGCCTCCTCGATGCCATCGACAGCCTGAGATTGCTCATTATGGTCAACGAGGATAACACGTTTGGGACGAGCTTTAATCAGATCGGTACGCGAGATAGAGCCCATTAATTTGCCATCATTATCTACCACTGGCATAGAATGAAGACGGGCCAGAGCGGCCTGGACCTCGCTCATATGATCTTCAGGATGGCAGAAGGAGAACTCGCGGTTCATAATCTCCTGTGTCTGCATGCTGAGATTAATCAGGCGGATAGCTGTAAACGTATGATGCCCGGTGCTGATCACCATCACACCATTTTTGCGGGCCGCTGTTAATGTGCGTTCCGAGATGAGGAGATCGCCAGTAACGATCAGTGCAGCCGCACCACGTTCGATAGCTGTAAGCTGAGCCTCTTCGCGATCACCGATGATGACGAGACAGCCAGGTTCGACATAATCGGCCATTGTCTCAGATTGCATAGCAGCAACGAGTACGCGCTCGCCCAGGGCCCGGCGACCTTCAACGAGGACCCGCCCCTTCAGGACACGTACGATATTGTCGCGATGCAGAGGAATACGATTGACAGATTGAGGATCGAGATCCATAAAGAAAAGTTTGGCAAAGTCATCGTGGGCAATCATGCCGTGAACGCGATTATCGATATCGATGACAGGCATAGATCCACGATCATGCTCTTGTAAGAGTTGACCGGCCTCTAATAATGGTTGATCTAGATAGGCAGAAATAACTCCCCGGCGCATAACATCTCGAACTTGTAGATAGACATCTTCGAGGGCTTCAGGGGCTTCAACGCTGTAGCGCTCCAGGACAAACTGCACTTCTGGCTTTAATTCGCCATGGCGGGCTGGAATGGCGCTCTCTTCGCCTTGTAGTTGCAACAGTCGTGCATAGGCGTAGGCGGACGCGACAGAATCCATATCGGAATTCTTGTGTCCCAGTACATAAATAGGTCGTGCCATAATTGCGATCTCCGGTTCCAGGTACTGAAGGTAAGCCAGAGATATTTCTCTCTGGCTTTTGCCTTCGTTCTGTTTGTTTTCTATCTCTATGGTATCAAGTGGGCACATCCAGGAAGGCCCGACTATTTTGCCTTTACTCGCCTCTTGCGCCAGGCGAGTGCCCCTACTCCGATTAGCCCTAACACAATCACCGCAGTTAGCGCGACCAGCAGAGGTAGCGTTGGTATCATAGAGTCTTTTTGGGCTGCTGGCAAGTGTGAATGTGTTACAGTCTGCTGTGAATCTGGCTCCGCGAAGACGGCATCGGTTAACGTATCATCGGGGGATGGAAGCGTGACAATAGGATTTGCCCGTGGCTTGCCACTCGATCGATAGTTTGCATACATATTATCATATGTTTGGCTTTGTGTCGTGATGGAGATTGTTTTACTTGTATGGGCCGCTCCTTCGGGCGTTGTTGCCTGTACTGTAATAGTATATGTTCCAGTCTGTGTATAAGTATGGGTGACCTCTGCACCGGTCGCTTTTGTGCCATCGCCAAAGTCCCAACTAAAAGAAGGCGTTGCCGCAGTGTTACCAGGAACAAAGGCTGCATGAGCATTCAGATTAAGCGCTTGATTGACCTGAGTCTGCCCAATATCGCTCATACTGATTAATGGCGTCCCCTGTGGAATAGTTGCACTTTGTACCTGCCCTAGAATATCTGGTTGATGAAGCATCCAGGTAGTCAGCATTCCTGGGAGGCCAAGCGCAAGGAGAAGCGCATTCGATTTTTTGCTGCTGCCATCAGCGAAGGTGTTCATGAGTTCGATTGTGTCGCCAGGCTGGTCATAGGGATAAGAGGCGGTCGGGGCATTCTTATCATAGTAAGTGCTATTGCCTGCAAACGTCGCACTGGGAATTCCTGCCTGAGTGAACGGGACCTGATCGCTAGAGCCGAGTGTGTCGTCCTCGACAATCAGTTTGTTGGCCTGTTCTGGCGTGAAAATCTGTTGCTTGACGTCTTTATGCTGCGTTGTGTCGTGATAGGTTAATTGAGCATAACCAAGAGCGCGGAATTGTTGGAAGACTGGGAGAATAGCCTGCTTCATCAGATCATGGAAATGAGTCATATTTGTTTTTTGCTGAGCGGTTAGTGCACTCTGTTGGGGATAGATATCTGTATTTGTCGTGGGTGAGATATCAAGATACAGTGGTAACTGATCATTTTTTAGTTGCCCGAGATAGCGGAGAGGATAAGCGATTCCACTCTGCTCCTCATTAAACATAGCTACAATATTGCTGAGATCACCATTGACGGTCGTATTGACATAATTATATGAGCCGTAGAGTCCCTGCTCTTCGCAGTCAAAAATGACAAAGCGTAAAGTGCGTGCAGGATAGACGTGATGAGTCTGCCAATAGCTATTCAAGGCTTTCGCTACACCTAGCTCAATTGCGCACCCACTGGCATCATCATTGGCTGATTGGGTAGAGAACGCCATGCCATCATAATGGCAGCCAATGACGACGACCTGCTCGGGGTGGCTGGCACCAGGAATGGTCACCTCTTCATTAAATGCCTGTGTGGCAGGAGAACGATTTATCCAGCCTTGAATTGGAAATGCCTCTTTCCTCGTCTGCGCTCCAAAATCTTTCAGTTGAGTCATCATCTCTTGAGCCCAGTAGGCTGCAAACTCATCATGACCGTTCTGTTCGGGAGGCAGATTAGTATCATAGCCCGCCTCACGCTTGAGGAAATGAGTCGCCATATAAGATAACTGATCATAGATATACTGCGGGTCAACGGCAGGAAAATCCTCAAGTTGTGTTTGCATATGTTGGGAAGAACGTATCGGTAATGCATTGTGTAAAGGTCTGGCACTACTGGCACTACTATGAGGAAGATTTAGGGCAGTAAGGTTGATGCTAATAGCCAATAAAAGGATAACACATAGTTGAGTTAGCCTGGATCGCATGGTAAAGCTCCTTGCTCTCAATGCCATAATTATCTAACTATCATATCATAGGTTATTCATTTGTATAGATCTGTTTCAATTACCCCATCAGGAAAGAAAACCTCACATTTATGGGAACGACATAGCCAATATTGTCTATTTTTATGATACTATCTCATTTATTATGATACACTCTGCTTAATAAATGGTCTGAAAGGGGTAAATGCATGCAAAAGCTCGAAATTTATATACAAGGTGTTCATGAGGGGATGGAGTTTCCCGTCGAGGTTGCCGCAGATGTGCCGATTAAGGCCCTGATTCCAGCTTTTGTGAAGATGTTGAGTTTGCCTGCTACAGATCTTTTTGGGAAAGGGCTTTTCTATGTTCTGCAAAGGGCTGAGAACAGAGAAATTTTAGCAGAAGAGCTAACGTTGCTGGAATGTGCTGTTCGACGAGGTGATAGGGTTGTGCTAGAGGTTATTCATGAGCCTGTTCCTGAGCTGGTAGGGGCCATTGTCGAGTCAGAACGTCCAGTTCGTTCACGTTTTCTCTCAGCGGATGTTGATCTGCATTCTTCAGTGACAATTGCCGATAGCGAGGGTTGGCAAGTGCTCTCTTCTGGGGTAGCTGAGAGTCAGCCCCAGACTGGCAGGGGCAAGGTGGGCCGGAGGGCTGTTCTATTTGGAGCAGTCGCAATCCTTGGTCTTAGTGGTGCAGGGGCCAGTTATGCAGCCGCTCGCCTTCTGGCACAGAATGGTGGAAATCCTGTACGTATGCCATTTCAGGTTGGTGCCGTAGCGAATAAACCTGGGGTCACCCCACCTCAGGCTCAAGTCAAATTGCCAACGAGCGCCAGCGTGCTCTTAACTTTTGCTCAGCATCAGCAGACGGTCCAGAAGGTGGCCTGGTCACCTGGAGGGGCCTCTCTCCTGAGTGGAGGAGATGATCGGCAAGCTTTGATCTGGGATCTGCAAGGAAAGGTGCAGCAGTCAGTCAAACATCCTGCTGCAATCACCAGCCTGGCCTGGTCGCCGAATGGACAGAGCTTTGTCACCGCAGCCAATACGCAGGTAACCTTTTTTGATACGCAGAAGGGAACGCCGCTGGCTCGTCCAGTAACAGCTCATCAGCAGACGATTACCTCACTGAGTTGGACGGGACAGAATCAGATGCAGGTCGTATCGGCTGGACGTGATAAGCGAGCTGTGATCTGGAATAGTCGGACATACCGACCACAGGCAACATATACGCAACACACTGCGGCAATTGATGGAGCTAGCTGGTCAGCGGATGGTCAGACAGTAGCGACAGCGTCACAGGGAGGTTTTGTGCGGATCTGGAACGCCCAGAACTTACAGGATCTTCATGGCTATTATCAAGATGGGCAACAGCCATTGCAAGCGGTGGCATTTGCTCCGGTGGGAGCGATTCTTGCGGTAGGTGGAGATGATGGCGTTGTGAGAATCTGGAACGCATTGACCTGTGGCAATGGAGGTCCACGGTGTATGGATATGCCGCAGCATCTGCGTGTGGCTCAAAACACCATTCGTTCCCTGGCCTGGTCACCGGATGGGCGATTTTTAGCGATAGGCTCAAATGACGGTCAGTTTGCACTCTGGCAGATAGGTCAGGGTCAGATGGCTCTCTTTACATTGAAGCTGCCAGCACCAGTAGTAAGTATTGCGTGGTCGCCCATGGGAAAACAGTTTGCGACAGCAGTGGGCAAAACAGTCATGCTCTGGCAGCTTCAATAAGATCCGTACACAAGCACAACGAGCGTCCGGGTACGGATCTCTATGGGAGTAAGCGTTAGCTGGCAATATCCTCTGTAAATTGGATCAGAATCTCCATATCATTGAGAGCACGACGAGAGAGAGGGCTGGTATGATGAGGTACACGTGAAAGCGCCTCATGAGCGAGCTGACAGTGGTGGCGTAGAAACTGGTGGCAGTAGGCCTGTGTTCCCGTGTGCTCAAAAATTGTCATCACCTCGGCAACTTGTTCTGGCGTCAGAGCACTCTTCTGCCCATATATTGCCTGTAGGCGACGTTGATCCTCAGGGGAGGCATGTTCAAGCGCATGGAGAATAGGAAGACTTTTCTTGCGCCTGTACACATCACCGGCGGATGTCTTACCGAGTTCAGCTTCAGTTGCCCAGATACCCAGGATATCATCACGAACCTGGAAGGCCACACCAATGGCATCTCCAAAGGTGCGTAGGAGGCGTATGGTCTCCTCATCTTGAGTCCCCAGAAGAGCCCCCATCTCGACCGCGCACCCCATCAGAGCGGCAGTCTTGCGGCTGATCATATCGATATACATTGAGACTGAGATATCCTGACGTTCCTCAAAGCTAATATCTAGATACTGACCCTCAGCAACCACCAGGACTGTACGATCCAGAATAGTAGCCAGGCGGGCGGCAATATCGCCAGAGACCCTATGTTCTAGCACCTTCCAGAGTGCCAGGCGAGAGAGAGCATACATTCCATCGCCACTATTAATGGACTGAGGAACCCCCCAGATCGTCCACAACGTTGGACGATGGCGGCGCTCAATATCTCCATCCTCTATATCATCATGAATCAATGTGAAGTTATGGGTGAGTTCAACTGCGACGGCAGCGGGGAGGGCTCGGTGTAGATAGGTTGAGTCAGGCGAGAGCTCATTAGCCGACCCCCATGCACCAGCGGCTTCATAAGCGAGAAGCACAAGCGTTGGGCGGAGTAATTTTCCTGGATTGCTCTGTGTTGGTTTGAGATCAGCATCGAGCCAGCCGAGATGATACTGCATCTGCCCATAATAAGCCGCCAGAGCAGGCAACTGTGCAGAAGAGACTGTCTCCTGGAATAGTGTGCGTAAAGCCGTATCAATCGTCTGTTGATGGCGCACCAGGGTCGTTTGGATTGTTGATGATGAAACCATGAATTCAGCGATGTGAGATAGTATAGCGCGTGGTCCGCTATTCTCCTCGCCCCCCTTTCTCTCCTTGAATGTATATTGAATGTATAGATTAGTGGTGAAAGTAAAAGAACGCCCCCGCAGCAACAGTGCCAATGCCCACAATAATACGTGTGAGTCCTTTGATGCCTCCCACCCGATAGAGAGGCGAGCAGAGATCACAGTAGCGGTGAATGTACTGATAGCGGTGACCACGGAGTCCTTCACGTTCGATAACGACATCCTCGACCTTGCGCTGTGTATGGAGATCATCGCAGACATAGCGCCCGCAGCCCTTACACTTTGCCTGGTCAACGTAATGAGAAGTTTTTGAAATCGACCACTGATCGGGATACGCCTGGGTGCCACAGACATAACACACCTGAGTCTGAGCAATCTTCATCTGTTTCTCAGCGCAGGGTGAATGTTGATTTTTGGGAAAGTGTTCTTGACAGAGCACTTGATGGCAATCGGGGCAACGCCCAAGTGCCTCTTCGCTGCATTCATGGCAGCGGCGCGTCGAGTTCACATTCCGTGTGTAGCTCTTCTTTTCAGGAGTATCTTGCATAAGTTCTCAATCCCTTGTCGTTTTCTAGAGGTCAGCTAGTTGGCAGACCTCAGCACTTTAATGATGCTCAACATCGTACCTTTAGGTAGTATATCAAATAGTCTTCCGATTTGATATCGCATAAGGTAAAAAGATATGATGAGGGAGTACTTTCCCCCGTGGAAAGGATCACTCAGAAGAGGATAATTGCCATGTCTCTATCTACATCGACCAGTTGGGGTACTCATCATCTTGTATGGGGAGAGCGTACTTATGTAATGGGAATTGTCAATGTGACGCCTGATTCATTCTCTGGCGATGGCATCTCAATCCCAGATCTGACAGAGGTCGAACTTGTACAACGTGCTGTTCGGCAAGCGAAAGCTTTTGTCGCTGAGGGAGCGACCTTTATTGATGTGGGAGGAGAGTCCACACGTCCTCATGCCCCGGCTGTCTCGGTCCAACAGGAGTTAGACCGTGTGCTACCTGTCATACAGGCCTTGCAGCAGCAATTGCCACCCGAGATTATTCTTTCAATTGATACCTATAAAGCTGAGGTAGCCGACCAGGCTCTGGTGGCTGGAGCGAGCCTGATCAACGATATCTGGTCGCTACGCTATGACCCGCAGATGGTCGAGGTGGCCCGCCACCATGCTGTTCCCGTTGTATTGATGGCCAATATGCGTGGTTTTGCCAGACGTGATATTGTCAGCGATCTATTGCGTTTTCTCTCGCAGAGTATCGAGCAGGCTCTGGCGGCAGGCATTCCCTGGGACCATCTTATCGTTGATCCTGGCATTGGGTTTGGGACAACGCCCGAAGAGGATCTCATTATCCAGCGCCGATTGGGTGAGCTACGCGCCCTGGGACGTCCTGTGCTACTGGGGACCTCTCGCAAATCTCATATTGGTCGCATCCTGGGCGGATTGCCAGCCTCGGAGCGCCTGGAAGGAACGGCGGCCACCGTGGCGCTGGGGATTGCGCAGGGGGCTGATATCGTGCGTGTTCATGATGTCAAAGCGATGATGCGCGTGGTAAAAATGAGTGATGCGATTGTTCGAGGCACGTTTGAGCTGTCTGTCAATCCGTGATCTGGAATCTGGAATGTAGGATCTGAAATATAGGATCTGGAATCTGTTACAAAGGGGAAGCCTGATTTGAAGTATCAAGAAGCCCTGGCATATATTTATAGTTTTACCGATTATGAGCGTGGTGGGAAGTTCGTCCAGCGATTGGGCGAAGATCTTCAGCTAGAGAAGATGCTGATGAAGCAGCTAGGAGATCCTCAGAACGATTATAGCAGCACCTTAATTGCAGGAACCAAAGGAAAGGGCTCTACAGCTGCATTAATTGAAAGTGTCCTACGTCACGCAGGTATAAGAACCGGTCTGTATACCCAGCCTGATCTGCATACGTTTCGGGAACGTTCTCAGGTGTCAGGTCGGCTTATTCGCGAGCAAGAGGTGGCAGATCTGGTCCCTGAGATTCAACAGGCCGTTGAGTCAATTCAAGCTAGCGGTGATTTTGGCCCCTTCATCACCTATCATATTGGCACAGCGCTGGCCTTTCTGTATTTTTCACGCCAGCGAATTCAGCATGCCGTGTTGGAGGTAGGGCTAGGTGGACGGCTCGATGCCACGAACATTGTTCATCCGCTGGTCTCGGTTATTACCTCGATTAGTTATGATCATATGAGCATTCTGGGCAATACTTTGCGTCAGATAGCAACCGAGAAAGCGGGAATTATCAGACCCAATGGCCTCGTTGTCACTTCTGCGCAAGCGCCAGAGGCTCTGCTGGCGATTGAGGCAGTTGCGCACGAACGTCATGCCAGAGTAGTGCGCGTGGGATCAGCTCATGGTGATCCTGCACAGTCAGAGGTTGATCAGGGACTACTTCACCCCTTGAGCTACCGCTATGCTGCTCATACGCAGGATCAGCAGCGGCAGCATTTTACTATCTGGACTCCTGATAGAATATATGAGAACCTGGAGCTTTCTCTGCTCGGCGAACATCAGTTAGAGAATGCAACCGCAGCTCTCGCCACATTAGAGCAATTGCGCATGCAAGGAATCCAATGGAACGAGCCAGACCTCCGGCAGGGTTTTCGAGAGGTGCAATGGCCCGCTCGCCTGGAGATTGTGGCCCAGAATCCTCCAATTGTTGTGGACGGCGCACACAATGCAGACTCGTTGACAAAGCTTGTGAGCTCGTTACGGCAGATCTTCCCCGGTCGCAGGCTGATAATGGTGATAGGGATGAATAAAGACAAAGATGTGTCAGGGAATATTCGGGCCCTGGCCTCAGTCGATGCTATAGTGCTGACACGGATGAACAATGCGCGATCGATGAGTGTGGAGGAGCTAAGAGCCTTCTGTCTGGAGCATATTCCATCTATCCCCCTCTATCAGGCCGAATTAAGCCATCAGGCACTGGATCTGGCACGTCAGCTTGCTCATGCTGATAACGACCTGATCTGCGCCACTGGTTCGCTCTATCTGGCTGGCGAGGCCCTGCGCTGGGCTGCCGATCATGGGAGTGTGCGAGCGGCTTCAGAGATTGAGAGAGCAAACCAGTAATGAGAGGGGTAATCGTTTCCAGGACTATTTTCTGATACAGAGATTGGTTATCTCATAATAGCATTACAGTTCAGATCTAGAGGCCCTGTGCACCAAAGAGATGAGCTAAGAGCTGAGTAGTGAAGATAAAGTAGAGAGGGGAAGAGAACTCCATGCCTATCGATCCTTGTAGCAGTTGCTGTACGCTCTTTGTATCAAATAGCCCCGTCTTCTGCAATGACGTCTCGGAGAGCATCTCATGAAGAAGGTCTGGTGTCGCAAGATTGGAGACAATACTGGGGACAGCCAGAGTAAAATCCTCCACCAGAGTATCTTGCTCGAAAGCGAATGAGCGAAGAAATCCTTTTAATAGATCGGACTTGTGAGCTCCATCACCTGATGTATCGGGCAAACAGGCCAATAATGGAAGCACCTGCTGAGTTAGAAAAGGGGAACGGAGAACCATCTGCTCTTCAGTCGCTAGCTTTTGTGCTGGGTGAACGAGTCCATCGGGCAGGCGTAGATGCAGATCGAGATAGGTAAAGCCCTGCTGGCGATCAGTGAATTGGACGGCTCGCCGCTCTAGCTTGCGGGCGTGAAGCGTCTCTTCCCATGGTTGTGCTGTCCGAAGATGTGCGAGCGCCTCTGGCGACCAGATCTGTGGCATAGAAGACTGATCATTGACAAAATGTTGATAGTTTTGCCAGAGATGCACAGGTTCTCGATCCATCGGTCCACTGAGGTGTTGAAATGGTTGTCCAAAGAGCGTGCGAGCGCCCAGGCCACTGATTGCAATGCGAGCCCCTGCCTCCACAGCAACCGTGTGAAGGAGCTGATGCAGAGCTAATGAATGGGTCGATAGCGCGGGGGACTCCAGAGCAGCGATAGTGGCAAGCCAGAAGGAGAGATCGTGGTCTGGCGTAATCGCAAGAAACTCTTCAGCACCTCGTTGAGCAACCTGTTCAGCGCGTAGCCACTGTCGATCAGATGACGAAGGTTCGCCTAAGGTGGCGATAGTCAAAGCATCCTGTCCCTGTTGGAGAGCCCAGAGAGCCGCAAGACTACTGGCCTCACCGCCACTTACCAGGGCAGCACTTCTGGTCGAGGGCGATAGATATGAGCGCCAGGCCTTCTGTAAGGCCAACTGGAGCTGATCCTGTGGCTGGTGAAGCTCCTCAGAAGGATAATCGAGCGCCTGATTGAGCACTGTTTTGGCTCGTTGCCAGCGTAGGATCGAGCCAGCAGGAACAATCTGAATATCCTGAAAGGCAGTCCAGGGAGCAGGGATAAAGCCATATCGCTGGAGAGCTTCAAGCGCCTTTACATGAAGACGGCGCGGAACTCCAATGTTTAAGAGCGCCTGAATCTCGCTGGCAAACAGGAGATTGCCGGTAGCAGGCCAATCTTCGATAAAGTAGAGAGCGTGGCTGCCAGAGAGAGGCCGCCGATAGACCAGCGTGCGACGCTCCGGAACCCAATCGAGCGCAGGAGGTTCATGTGCCTCAGAGAGAGCATAGGCGGAATCCGAGAACGTAATAAGCCCCATTCCTGGTTGAATAAGGCGCGTCGCCTCTCCACCGTGGCGAGCCAGCACCGTCCCCATGGCCTGTATTGTCTGCTCAATAATCTCGTTTGGAACCTGTTCACCTGTTAGCCAGCCAGCAAGTATTGGCATAATCTTATCCTATTCACAGAGCCAGAGGCGCTTACCATACAGATACTATTACCATCCTTCATAGTATAGCAAAAAATATGGGTTTTCAAAGAAAAGATCAGTTAAAATGAGGATATGCATCCATAAAAATACGGAAATTAGGACAAATTTTCGTATTTTTTGCCAAAAAGGTCCTCTTTTTGGGGAAAAAACATTGAAGTTATAGGAATAACATGGTATATTTTCATACAGATACGTTTTATCCAAAAAATATTGCTCCTCGGTAGATAAGGTGGCGAGGCGGGTGGAAGTTAAACCAGGGGAAATTAGCATCATTGAATCTAAATTTCTATCCATCTATGAGATAGAGATTTAATTAGGAGTATTGAATGTTCATTCTTCTGCTTGTGCTCTTCGTGATCGCCGTAATAATTACGGTTGCAGGTTTTTTTCTTTCCCCCAAGCAGAATCAACTCGAGGAACCAGAGACGATCTCTTATTCCTCTCCCATACGTAAGGATTATGCCCGGCGCACATCGCGTACATCTGCGTATACTCAGCAAAGCTACGTAAAATATAATGCCCTTCAGCCGCGTCGATCTGGACCATTTGTTCGTCCAAAGCAGAGATGGCAGCTCAATAGCTCATTTGTGAGCCTTTTTAATGTAAGAAGCATCTGGGAGCCACGTGCTGGCCAGCCAACGCCCTGGGGTGGAATCCTTGTCGTCCTGGTGGCATTGTTTTGTATTGGCCTGATCTCGATGCGGGCCTTTTTGCCCAATAGTGGTCTGCTGGTCTCTGCGGCCTGGAATCCACCGCCTGATGTTCCAACTGTTGTGCCAACGGCTGTGCCAACCTTGACCGTTGGACAAGAGCTAGCTGCTCACACTTCTGGAGCTTCTAAGGCGCTTATTCGTTTGCCACAAATGGACCCGGCCCAGTACAATTCCAACGATGAATTTGATACCTGGGGGATGTCTGCCTGTTCTGCAGCTTCAATGACCGAGGTCATCAACGCATATGGTCATGATTATCGTGTCACAGATATTCTGAAAGTCGAGTCTCAGATTGGAGAGATCACTCCTGAGCTTGGGCTTCTCCGTCCCACAGGCATTGACCATACAGTAGCTCAGTTTGGTTTTAAAACCTTGACCCCGCCACAGCATGATCTCAATGGAATCATTGACATTGCCAATCAAGGGCATCCGGTGATTGTAAGCTTCCCACCGCAGCTCTGGTCGGGTGGCCACCTGCTGGTTGTGCGAGGTGGAAACGATAGCAGCGTCTATCTGGCCGATTCGTCAAAATTAAACATGACCGTGATGGCTCGTGATAAGTTTTTGAGTTATTGGGGTGGTTTTGCCGTCGTGCCAGTTCCAAAAGATATGTAACCAACATTCTCAAAAATCAGCAATAAGAAGGCGCTGTTTTCCGCGTGGGAAACAGCGCCTTCTTAATTGGGCCACTAGGCCTCTTCTTCTACGGTAGGATCAGCGATGGTTGGATCGGGGGGAACATGCAGCTTGATGCGGCGGAAAGCCTCAGCGTACTGGAGATCCAGTCCTTTGGCCTTGTTGCCCTCTTTCGCGACCCATGCAGCCCGCTCTTTCAGGCGCTCAATCATTTTCTGATTATCATCGGGATTAAATTGTGACAGATGCTCTTGCAGCCCTTTCCCTTTGATCTCGATGGTCTCAGTGACGTCAATATACGTATTCGCCTGACCAGTTCCATAGAGATACACCTCATTCACGCGATAGGGCTGGAGACCCTCTTCGAGGAGAAGATCGCGGAACGAGCGTGGATTGCCAGCAAAAGGGAAAATAGCATCCAGCACAATATTGCCAGTTGCCCGGTGATCGGGATGGTTGAGATAGCCAGTCCCTGTAGGATTCTCATCTGGATCAGGAGCCATGATATGCTGAGTGGGATCATGAGTAAAGACAACGCGCGGACGATACTGGCGGATCAAGCGTACAACGGCTTTGCGCGTCTCTTCCGTATTGGTTAAATGACCATCGGGGAAGCGAAGAAACTCCACTTTCTCAACGCCAAGCACTTTGCTTGCATTCGTCTGCTCGCGTTCGCGTAGCAGCATCAGCTCTTTGTCATCCTGAGTTGGGACCTCGCCCCCCTCAGTTCCATCGGTCATGACCACCCAGACAATCTTCTTCCCCTGTCGGGCCCACAGAGCTGTAGTAGCGCCTGTACCAAAGTCATTGTCATCAGGATGAGCACCAATGACCATAGCCTCATAATCGTGTGTCGTAAGCATCTCTACGGCACCTGGTAACGTTCGATCTCCCATTATATAGAACCAAAACCTTTCGCATGTTTTTTAAGATGTATCGTAGTCTGATCGTGCTTTTAGCAATGACGATGATCGGTCGCAATCAGACGTTCAGTCAGTGCCTGTTCAAAAGCGATGATAAGTTTGTCAATGTGTATAACACGACCAACCAGGGATTCTAATCCCACCGCTCGCTCCAATAGTCCACTCTGTAGCAGGTGTTGTTCTTGCTGATCGTGTCCAAGGATTTGAGCAAGCTGATCTGTCTCCCAGCGAAGGAGTACGCCCGCTTGTAGAAGCGTGCCAGCCTTCCGGCGAATCATATCTAAGCCTACCACTTTTTGCTGCCCAGCTACCACCTCATAGGGTGAGATGGAGCCATAGCAAGCTCGTTGCATTAAAAGCTCGTAAGCGCTTGTGGCAGGATCTTTTCGGCGTGCCCGTTGGGCATGAGCCTCCGCTGGCGTTACGGTACGTGTCTCCACTCCAAGCAGGCGAAGAGCGGCTACCCAGGTCTCGCCAAACCAGCGATAGGACTCGACAATATCTGCCAGCACAAAGGGATGGTCGGCAGGTAGTACAACATCCAGACTTAAGAGCGTTGGACCGACCAGAACCGCCGTCCCACCTGCGCGGCGATGGTAGATAGGAAAGTGGGAGGCACTCTCGGGATTCACGATACTGGACTTCTGCGAGAAGCCCAGGACCAGACCAGCACGGTCGGCCATAGACCAGTAGAGAATCGGCGGATCACCCGCTGTAACCTGTTGTAAGAACGCTTCGCTACGAGCAATATGCTGTTGCTGATCAGCCACGGTCAAAGGATAGATGCACCAATTAGTTATCACGATGGGTAAACTCTTTAAAACTCTTTTCTGCTGGCTTCTTGTAGAGCCAGGCAGTTATTGCGGCCAGCAGGCTGAGCACTGCACCAATTCCTAGCGCAACGGATGCACCCCATGTAGAGGCGGCGAGACCAGTGAGAAGATTGCCAATCGGATTGGTGCCTGCAAAGACGAGCAGGTAGATGCCCATGATTCTACCACGAAGATGATGTGGCGTCACTGTTTGTAGAGTTGTATTTGCCATTGCACTAAACAGAATCTGTGTAAAGCCAACGGCAGCAATCAGCAAGAGCGAGAAGACATAGAGATGCGAGAAAGCAAAGAGCAGTTCGAAGACGCTGAAAAAGAGCCCACCCAGTATAATCTGTCGAATACTCGGTTGTGTATGATTCCAGGCCATCCAGAGAGCCGAGAGCAGCGAGCCGATGCCAAAGGCTGAGGAGATAAAGCCAAAGCCCTGGGGCCCAACGTTCAGGACCGTATCGGCAAACAGGGGCAGAACGACATTAAAGTTGATGCCAAACAGCGAGACCAGCCCCACCGTCATAATGATCAGAAAGATCGAAGGGGTCTGGCGTGTATAGCTTAAGCCTTCAGTCAGACTCTTAAAGGTCCCGCCTGATTTGTCATTCTCCTGGACGCGCCTCGTTGGAGCATGCAGTTTAGTCAGATCAATCATTGCCAGACCAATAATGACAGGAATAAAGCTCAAGGCATTGAAGAGAAAGAGAGGTGCCTCACCAACCCAGGCGATAATCAGACCAGCGAGGCCAGGTCCTACAATACGAGCCAGATTAAAGATAGACGAATTCAGCGCCACTGCATTGGAAAGATCCTCTCGCCCTACCATCTCCACCACAAAAGACTGGCGCGTTGGCATATCCAATGAGTTTGTTGTGCCCAATAGAAGTGCCAGTACGAGCACCTCCCAGAGCTGAATGGTCTGTGTAAAGACCAGTAGCCAGAGCACCGTGGCGATCAGAGCGGCCACAGCCTGTGTTGCGAGTAATACCTTTCGTTTCGGTAGACGATCTGCCAGTACGCCGCCAAAGAGGCTAAAAATTAGAATAGGGAGAAATTGAAGTGCTCCAACGATTCCGAGCCACCATGCGCTATGTGTCAATTGCAGCACCAGCCAGGACTGCCCAGTCGTCTGCATCCATGTGCCAATTAAAGAGATGAGCTGTCCACTCCAGAAGAGGCGAAAATTACGATGATGGAGGGCCGAAAAGGTGCTACTTAAGCCTCGAGTGGCCTGCACAACTGTTTGTTCAGCCTCTCCTACAGTTGAAGGATGTTTCATTGTATCCATTGGTGATCCCATCTAGTGATTATGGCTGGAAGCGAGATATGCTATCCATTGAAGTGATAATGAAGAGATAGAAGATATGTTGAATATTTGTGTATTACAGAGGAGTATTGTTTAACTCTTCTTTACGTCTCTGATGTTTTTCCAGGCGTGCCTGTAACTCTGTTTGCATCTGTGTCAGGCCAGAGATCTTCTGCTCGATCAGAGCAATCTGCTTTTGAATCAGCTCATCGGCTCGATCGAGTTGAGCAATTTTTGCCTGAGCATTCGTCTCTTGCTGAAAGGCGGCTTTAATCTGATTGCGTTCATCATCGGCCTCCAGGATCTCGCGAATCTCAGTCAACGTAAAGCCAAGGAGATCGCGCAGGGCTTTGATGCGTTCGATACGTATAATCTCAGCCTCTGTATAGCGACGATAGTTGCCTTCAGTCCGATCGGTAGGCAGGAGTAGCTCCATCTCCTCATAGTAGCGCAGTGTTCGCTTCGTAAGGCCCGTTCGATTGGCAACTTGCTCGATAGTATAGTACAGAACTGGTTCAGGTGTTGTCGGCGGATCCTGATCGGTTGTGGGCATTGTTGTGTGCCTCCTCATTGGCCAGGTAAGAGAGTCTGTGGGAACAGCTATACTATACAACACATTGACGTTAACGTCAATGTTAACGATGCGAGTTTGCAACCTAGTTGCTAATGGATCTGTGGTATTTTCCCTAAAAAGTTGCTCATGTTCCCAAAAATGTGATACGCTCCCCTCATACTCAAGCGAATGAGAGGGCCAAAAGAGATGAAACCGAAGCAGCGCGTTCTCCTTCTTGGTTCGGCGGGATACCTTGGGAGAACACTCACGGCGTATCTGCAATCACGAGGAGATGTGGTTCCTACCCATCGAAGCCAGGCTCGTTTTGCTGGCTCGTACCACTACAACTTTTGGACAGATGATATTTCCTCTCTCGTGAAGCATCAGCAGATTGATACAGTCATCATAGCAGCCAGTATGGCCTATGAAGCCACTCATCCGTCCAGTGAACGTACTCTTTTCGAGCAACAAGGAGAGCGACTCGTTCGTGGCTGCCAGCAGTGTCGGGTCATCTACATTTCTAGTGATGGAATATTCGACGGAAAGAGGGGCCTCTACAAAGAAAGCGATATTCCTACCCCAATAACCCTCTATGGTCAGAATCTTCAATATCTTGAGGAAAGAGTTCAGAGTCTTTGCTCAAATTACTGCATCATCCGGCCCAGTTATCTCTATGGATATTCACTCTCGCAGCTTGACGCTCGTCTCTCTCTCGTACAAGAGCGACTGCTTGCAGGGGAGCGGCTTTCCTTCTTTACGGACATGATCAAAAGCCCGATGGAAGTCAATCAAGTTGCCGCAGCCATCACCAGCCTCACATACTCGGAGTACATTGGGCTTGTTCACGTTGCAGGTGAAGCCATGAGTGTGTACGACTTCCACCGAGAAGCTATGAGCAGTTTGGGGATTGCTTCAGAACACCTTAGCGCAGTACAGATGCCTACAGATTTTGCGCACCCCAAAGACACGTCGTTAGACATCAGCCTCATGAAACAATTGACAAAGATCGAGCCGCTTCCTGTCCGCTTAGCTCTCCAGAGGGAGGGCAGATGATAGATATGCGACCTCCAGGCGTTTCAAAGCGTGGTGGCTCAAAAATGCATCCATTTTTCCTTGAAAATTTGCTATAATCCTCTCATACTTACAATTGTGCTCGGACAAACAGATGTCGTCTGTTCAATAGAGCTCTCTGGTGGCAAGAACATGGTTGACTAGCAGCCAGACGTGTTCTGGCAAGGATAACATCGTATGACACGAGATCTTCCGGTCCTGGGCTCTGCGCTGATAGCGCAGCCCGCAACAACACGAAAAAGGGATGTTCGACAGGGAATCTGGATCGAGTCAGTCACCATTGTGTGGATGGTGATCGAGGCAAGTGTTGCTATCAGCGTTGGCTTTGCCACACGGAGTGTGTCGCTGCAAGGCTTTGGCATTGATAGTATCGTCGAACTGATTGCAGGGGGCATCTTGCTCTGGCGATTGCTTATTGAACAGCAAGGTGGCTCGGTCGAACGAATTGAGCAGGCAGAAAAGCGAGCCTCCTGGGTGACGGCTTTTAGCCTCTTTGCCCTTGCTGTCTATATTGTTGGTGACAGTGCCTGGAGCTTCTTTACGCATACGAGACCAGAAGCATCCTGGTGGGGAGTAGGTCTTGCTATCGCGGCTGCTCTCATCATGCCACTGTTATGGCAAGGCAAGCTTCGGATTGCCAGACGAATAGGGAGTGCAGCTCTGAAAGCGGATGCAGCCTGTAGTGTGACCTGTGCTTATATGTCTCTGACCTTACTTGCGGGCCTCTTGCTCAATCGTTTCTTTGGCTGGTGGTGGGCTGATCCGCTGGCGGCTCTTGGATTGGTCTACTTTCTGATCCAGGAAGGTCGTGAAGCATTGCATGAGGCACAAACTGGTGAGACCTGTCATTGTGGTCATGAAGAGTGCCATAACGACTGAGCAGGCATGAGAGATGTCTCATGTGCCCTTATACCAGTTTATTCGCCGCCTGGTTGTTGATGGTACCACAGCGGAAGAACTTTTACCAGACGTATTTCGCCGAAGAATGTGGTAAGATGAGGGAAGTATTCTCAAAAATATTGTCTAGACCCTTTTGAGCATACACAAATGTTCTTTTAGGCAAGGATCTATTGCTATGCATGATACACTATCCGCTTTAGTTGAACGCGCTTTGATTGATAACTATCGTCCGTTGGAATTTTATCTTCGTGAACATAGCCGTTTGCCAGGACCACGTGCTAATCTAGAGCTGATGAATGATGTAAGCCATCTTCTGGCTGCTGCCATCCCTAAATATCCCGATGGGGTGCGCTCTTTAATCAATTATTTTGCGAATGGTGAGCGGAAGGTTGTGGTGAGCAATACACCTGGTGAGTTTGTCATGTTGTGTGGTGTAGTGGCTTACGGAGCCTGTGCCGCCGTCCAGCCGGAGTGGCGCGTTGAGACATTTCAATTGCTCTCTCATTATTCCTGTAGCCCTTACTGGCGCGTTCGTGAGTGTGTGGCAACAGCTTATCAACATCTGGTACAAGCAGATCTACAGGGGACTGGTGTAGAGCTCACGAAGCTTGCAGAAAGTGAGAAGTATCTCCAGCAACGTGCTGCGGTTGCGACTTTATCCGAGCCGCGCCTCCTGTTTGATGCAGATAGTCTGAAGCTTGCGTTAGAACTTCATCGCATTGTGCTTGAAAAGGTACATCAAGTTCCCTCAGAAGACAGGAAGAACGAAGATTTTCGGGTCTTGCGTCGTGGATTAGGCTATACCATCAGTGTTGTGACCGCCGCTGCTCCAGATGAGGGGTTCACCCTGATGCGCCAGTGGGCAACCTGGAATGATCCAGATATTGTCTGGATTTTGCGGGAGAACTTAAAAAAGAAGCGACTTGCAAAATTTATTGAGAATACTGAAGATATTTTTAAACTGCTTGCTTGAAGAATGATTCCTTTGTCTTGTACAGGGCATCTTCATTCGTGTGAATGAGGATGCCCTGAATTTGCATCTAAGGTCCCTTGCGGATACATCTATCTTATGGTACTATTGCATGCGCTGTTAAAGGCACGAATTGGAAGACTGAAGATGAGCAGCAGACCTCGCCAAAGGGAGTTGAACGTGATACACTAAGGCTGATTTTGCTTGCCATCTGCTGGCTATCTTGTAGTCATGGATGGAAGACCTTAATCTGTGAGTCAGTTTGTGTCATCTGTAGCTTCCTCTTTGAGTTCTCTCCTCCCTGAGTAAATGAGGTTGTGAGGGCTTACTCCTGTTCACCAGATGAAGTAGAAATTTGAAATAGAAATTTGAATGTCGCAGCTATTCTATTGTATGACGATGCCAGGTCTGGAGACGCTGGCATTTAGTGAGATTCGAGAGCATCTGCCGGATGCCGAACAGGTTAAATTTGCGCGTGGTATAGCAGTATTTAAAACCGCGCATTCTCCGGCTGCCCTGCTTGAATTGCGCACTGTCGAGGATGTCTTTGCCAGTGCGGTGCATATACCGCATATGCGACGGGACCCAGACGGCCTGCGGGTACTTCATAGCGCCACCATGCATACCGATCTTACCCCGGCTATTACCAGTTGGAGGCGAGCTCATCATGGACGGCAGCCACGAACGTGGCGTGTGGTAAGCCAGATGGTTGGCTCCTATGATTTTCGTCGTAATGATGCAGGACTTTCATTAGCCAATGCTCTGAAGCGTGTTCTACCACGAGGCATGCGCCAGGTGGACGATGATGCGGATATGGAGATCTGGCTCTGGCTTGGCAATAATGATGTGCTCATTGGAGTTCGGCTTAGCGATGCAACTATGCGTCATCGTTCATATAAGAGAGAACATCTACCAGCATCATTGCGTCCAACTGTTGCAGCCGCTATGAACTGGTTGGCGCGCCCGACAGCCCAGGATGTTGTGCTTGATCCGTTGTGTGGAGCTGGAACCATTCTTGTTGAACGCGGCCTGATGGCTCCCTTTGATCGCTTGATAGGGGGCGATATTCGGGATGAAGCTGTGGCTATGGCGCGTCGGAACGCCCGCTCGGCTGATGTGGGAGTGAGCTGGCGTGTGTGGGATGCACAAGAGCTCCCGCTAGAGCCGGCCAGCGTGACCCGCATTATCACCAATCTCCCATTTGGAAAGCAGCTTGGTTCCCATCAGAGCAATATTGATCTCTATAGCGCATTGATCAAAGAATTCGAGCGTGTCTTGACCCCGGATGGGCTGCTTGTGGCGCTAACCAGCGAAGATCGGCTCTGGAGCACGCTCTTACAGAAGCATGGTTGGCGTCTTCTTAAAAAAGTAGTCTTAGTTGTGCTTGGTCAACCTGCGAGCATTTTTGTTGCAGAGCGAGCTGACCAGGTCGTAGAAACTGCATCCAGATAACCTCCAGGCGCTCGAAGGAGTGTGCTGACTCCTTTTGTTCTATAAATAGACAAGAGGAGAGTGAAGAGCAATGATATTTGTAGCAATGCAACTGTATGTATGAGAGGAGTTACTCCCTTGGCTAATGCAACAACCGCCGATTTTCGTAACGGCATGGTCATTCGTTATAACAACGATCTGTGGACGATTACTGAGTTCCACCACGTCAGTCCTGGTAACTGGCGCGCATTTGTGCGTACACGCCTGAAGAATCTGAAGAATGGTCGTGTGATCGAGCAGCGCTTCCGCGCCGGTGAAGATGTCGATGAGGTTCGCGTAGAGCATCAGACCTGGCAATTTCTGTATGTCGATGGTGACGATTATGTGTTTATGAATACAGAGACCTATGATCAGCAGCCAATCGCTAAAGAGATGCTAGGCGACACAATCAAGTTTTTAAAAGAGCAGGATGAAGTCGTCATGCTGGTCGATAATGAGAACATTATTGCCGTTGAACTGCCCAATTTCCTGGAATTGAAAGTTGAGAGTGCAGAACCAGGCGTTCGTGGCGATACAGCCAACAACGTTACCAAGCCAGCAACTCTAGAGACTGGTGCAGTCATTAACGTTCCATTGTTCGTCAACCCGGGCGACCGCGTCCGCATCGATACACGTACAGGCCAGTACGTTGAGCGCGTAAAATAGCTTTAACCTTGTATTGGATCTGGAAAAACCGACTCCAACTGCTCCCCTGGAAAGGTAGGGGCAGTTGGAGTCGGTTTTTCACTCTTTTACTAAAAAAGGGCAAGCAAGTGTGGAAGAAAGATAAAGAGGCCGATAATAACAGAAAGAATAGCATTGACCAGAACAGCTCCAGCAGCCACATCCTTCGCAATTTTAGCTAGAGGATGATAGGTTGGGGATGCGAGATCGACGCAGACCTCCAGGACGGTATTAATCATCTCAGTAATAAAAACGCCTGTAATAGCGATAAAGATCAGTGCAAATTCGATGGCCGAGATATGAAGATAGATGCCTGCACCAACTGCCACGATGGCTGCCAGCACATGGACGCGCATATTCCGCTGTGTTCGTACGGTGTACCAGAAGCCACTAAAAGCATAACTAAATCCAGCAATAAATTTCCGCCATTCGCTTTTTTGTTCGTGCTGTGGTAGGGGCTCGAACGAGGATGGGGGAAGCATTGGCGTGTTGCTCATACGTTTTATGCCTTATACCCACATGCTTGAAGAACAGCGTTTTGTTTCTGGACCATTGTTTCATAGCCCACCTCAGTCTGATCATCGTAGCCGACAAGATGAAGGACACCATGAGAGAGCAGATAGAGCAACTCGGTTAAAGCATCATGTCCATTCTCACCTGCCTGCTGCACAATACGGGGCCAGGAGATCACAATATCGCCAAGGTTCGTCACCATTCCTGGTGGATTCACAAAAGCTGGATTATCAATTTCTATTTCTGCCTCACCTTCCACATTCTCTTGCGGTTGCCAGAGCTGATCCGCAGGAGCCTCAGCGAGAGGGGACTCTAGAAGTGGGAAAGAAAGGACATCTGTGGCTTTATCTTGTTCTCGATATTGTTTGTTCATCTCACGAATTCCTGCATCATCAGTAATCATGAGCGTGAGCATAACTTCTTTTGTAATGCCAGCGCTTTCCAGGCTACGCAGAACAATTGCATCTAGATCGACGGCAGACAACTGTTGTTCAATGAGCGCGCTCTGCTGCTCATCTTCAATCGTAATATAGAGCTCAATAAGCGGATGCTCTTGCATAATGCTACTCTCCTGCACTGCTAGAAATTTTCAAGCATACCCTGGATGGGGGGCCCACAAAATATGAGAGAGCACTTCTGCCATGTATGGCTTAAAGTACTCCCTACGTTTGCGCGAAGAACCGGTTAAAGAGGATTAGACTCTCCGCGCGGTTTTACGCCGTTTTGCCGCTTCTTTTCTTTTGCGTTTCATGCTGGGCTTTTCGTAATGTTCACGACGGCGGGCCTCTGCAAGGACACCATCCTGTTGAATCTTACGATTGAAGCGTTTTAAAGCTGTCTCAAATGATTCATTGTCGTTGATCTTGACTTCCGACACTAGAATCCCCCCCTCTCATGGCCAAGTTTTCGAGGTAGGTAAAATGCTTCGTCATGTAACATCATACATACTTCGTGGACCTGCGCAAAAATTATAGTGTAGCTCTCCCATCGTGTCAAGATCTTTCTCTGCTCTGAAGCGTTTCCCAAATCTCCTTATCAGTAGGAATAAACGGTTGTAAAAAGAAGCCAGGGGACGTTCAACTGGCCCGCCGACGGGCCTTTTTGCCAAAAGCCAACAGAAAGACGATAAAGCCAAAGACGAGAATACTAAAGAATGTAATCACACGATCCAGAAGGATGGCGGCGGCGGCACGATTGACCGCATCCGATCCCTGCGTAAACAGAGCCAGCATCGCCACCATTCCACCCTCAACCAGGCCCAGGCCCCCACCAGTTGCCGGAATAGCGGTGAGTAATGCTTCACCAAGGCCAATAAAGATTGAGGCCGACAGAATATGGAGCAGATCGCCAGGAAGCAGATGGAGTGCTAAGGCAATAAAGAAGAAACGAAGCGCTTCACAGCCCCAGACCCCTAACGTGAGGAGGCTCAAAAGTGGAATGCGACGGAAAGAACCTAGCGTTCCCTCTTGAAAATGATAGTATTGCTCGCGAAAACGCTGGGGAAGGAATTGTGCGATATATTCGCGACCTAGCCGAAGAAGAAAGAGCCCTCCAATCCCGGCCACAACGGCCCCAAGTAGAATCTCCAATCCAATTCGAAGCTGAGAAGGGAGATTCTGGCGCAGACTCACAAGAAGCGCAGGGATGAACAGTAAAAGGAGAACAATCAGATCAAGTAGGCGTTCAGCTAGCACTGTCCCAAAGCTACGTGTTGTTGAGACTTTAATCTCCTGCCGAAGTAAGTAAGCTCGATAAAGATCGCCTAATTTTGCAGGAACCACAGTATTCGCAAAGAAAGAGATATAGATCATCTCAACAAGCTTTGGTACGCGAGGCAAGTTGATGCCATTGGCAGGTGTAAAGCCAACATTTTCCAGGAGCAGCCGCCAGCGAATGGCTCGAAGACCGAAGGAGAGGTAATAGATGACAAAGGCGGCACAGAAAAATGCAATATTGGCACTACTGAGAGCCGCCAGTGTTTTTTGAGGATTGATATCTGTTTTACGAGCCAGGAAGACAAGAGCAATGACCACAATAACTAATGGAAGTAACGTCCGCCAGTTCAGGAGTTTTTTACGCAAGGAGAGTTGTTCGGGCGAGATCTCTGGCATTGATGCAGCAGCACCGCGTGCATCGTCAGAGGGAGAGGCGGGAGGCAGGCTTCGTTTTTTTTGCCGCTTGCTTCGCCCCTCGATGGTTATCGGCTTTTCAAACTGGACCTCATCATTGTTGTGCAGCACAACATCCTCCTCTGAACGACTAATCTGTTGGTAGCGTTATTCCTCCCAGGCGAATCAGCAGCACGAGCAGGAGCGCAAAGAGAATAGTCATCCCATGCACATATAAATTATCCACAAGATTATGAACGCACACGGAAATGAGAGCAGCTAGCAATCCGATTGCTAGAGCACGATCCGGTGTAATTCTTTTCAGGGCAGGAACCGAGAGCGTTGGAATCGAACAGGCAAGGCCATGTTGGAGACCTTTCAACTGCGTTCTTCTGTGATGATAGGCTTGATTGATCCGACGAAAAGAGCGAGCTCCAGCGCGAAATGAGGTCGTTAAGAATGCGAGAAGAGCCAGCAGAGCAAAGATGCCTGCCTCAGCAGCCATGTTGATATAGTAATTATGGGCATGGCCAAGTGGAATGACGAAGATGCCAACGGTATATGTTGGCGCATAGACAACTCCATAGTTGCCTATACCTACCCCAAGAAAAGGATGCTCCAGAAACATCTGGACGCCAGCCACCCAGTGGGCAACACGTTCAGAGTTGGCATAGCTAGCATGGGTTGGTTGAACAAAGGAGATATCAATAATGCCAGCCTTAAGCAGTATGGGATCAAGATATTTTTCGGGGAGAGCACCAATCAGGAAGGCGCTAATCAGTGCGACCATGCAAATCAGCCCGGTATAAATCCAGGGTCGTAAGCGTGGATAGCCCAGCAGTAAGATCGCAATGAGCGCGACAACCAGTGCCAGCCATCCGCCCTTAGAGAGCGTATAGTATTCTACACCTCCCAGCACAACAATGGCTATACCAGCCAGCACCTGAAGCCGAAGATTGTTTGCCAGTAGCACCAGTGCAATCATCATGACCAGGCTGACATTAATATAGCCCGCGAGTGGATTGGGTTGTCCGAATGTCCCATATACGCGCAGCGTCGCATCACGAATAAACGAGGCTGGCCCCAGATTAAACAGAGCCTGGGTATAGCCGAGAAGAGACTGCGAGAGAGCTGCAAGTGTAATGAGCAGCACCAGCGTCCAGATCTGCCGGCGTGTGCGAATATATTGTGTTCCAAGCAGCAGAATTACGGCGCATTCCAACCATTTCACAATCTCTTTTAAGCTTGTAGCCAGGCTCGAAGTCACCGTTGCCGACAGAAGCATCAGCAAGATCAGAAGGCCAAGCGTCAGCGCGATTGGTATAGGAAGATTGAAGCGCTCACGATCCAATGGACCACGTGTGGTCTGACCGGACGGAAGAAATGGGCGGAGTGGAAAGCTGAGGAGCCAGCTTACCGTCAGCAGACCAACCAGGAGATCCGCATCATAGCCTTTGAGCGTCAGTCCACTACCAGTATCAAGTGAGCCCCAGGGAATCGCAAATGGCAACAGATAGAGAGCAACGCGTGGCTGAATGAGCACCCAGACAACGACAATGAGATAGAGTGGAAGACGGAGATTCGAGTAATCCTCTTTGGGAAGACCAATCAGACAACCGAGAGCGAAGAACGCTGCAACAAGCCCGATCAGATTTGCTGCTGTACACCATCGTTGAAGTCCAGCCCACAGACGAAGACCCGACGAGGTTGTGGATTGGCCATTCTCTATCCGTAGATTGAACATACGATCACTTCTTACTAGCCTGCTCTTAATAGAGAGCAGGCGTTTATTTCAACGAACTAAACCGTTGAGAGATGAGCAATGCGTTTACCGAACCACTCAATGGTCTGGCGTAGCCCATCTTCCATACTGACCTGACGCTGCCAGCCAAGAATCTGTTGAGCCTTGGTTGGATTGGGGCGGCGGCGTTCGGGATCATCAACGCGGCTGGGCTCAAAAACAATCGTCGAAGAAGCATTGCAGAGTCGAATGATCATGTGGGCATATTCCAGAACAGTATGTTCCTCGGTGCTACCCAGATTAAAGACCTCGCCAATCGTACCTGGCTTAAACATAGCTCGTAAGAGCCCATCTACGAGATCGCTTACATAGGTAATGCTGCGTGTTTTATTGCCATCACCATAGATAGTGATGGGCTCATTCTTGAGAGCTCGTGTAATAAAATTGGGAATCATGCGTCCATCTTCAATCTGGCTATTTGGGCCGTAGGTATTGAAAATGCGAACGATACGGACATCAGTCTGATACTGGCGATAATATTCCATTGTTAGCGTCTCACCAAGGCGCTTGCTTTCATCGTAGCAGGCCCGTGGTCCAATAGGATTTACATTCCCCCAATAATCCTCACGCTGGGGATGGATCAATGGATCGCCGTAGATTTCTGAGGTTGATGAAATCAGAAAGGAGGCGTTCTGTTTACGTGCCTGTTCAAGCATCTGATAAGTGCCCTGACTGTTGACCAGAATCGTCTCGATTGGGTGCTCCATGTAGCCCACAGGGCTGGCGGGGCTGGCTAAGTGGAAGATTGCTTCAGCCTCAAATTCAAATGGAATAGTAACATCGTGTTGTAAGAAAGTGAAATTTGGGTGACTGAGAAGGGGGGCAATATTGTCGTGCGAGCCAGTAATGAAATTATCTACGCAAAGGACACTATGCCCTTCTGCTAGTAATCGTGTACAGAGATTGGAGCCAATAAACCCTGCTCCTCCAGTAACAACTGTTTTCAATGAAATAAACCTCCAGCAGTAAAATCTTTGGGCTAGATATCCTTTTTCATTATACCTTGATGGGTCTACAAGCGGAGGGGCTTGAAGAGAACCTGTCAGCCCTTGAGACAAACAAACATCCTTGCTTATTTGTATTTTGTTAAGATTATAGCATGACCTGCCTGATGAGCACAGTTTTTCTATGATCAAGCATGCTGCTAACAGGACTTTTTGGACTTTTTCTACGGTACAGGGCGGCTTGTTCTATCTGCTAGAGCTCCTTCATAGCTGATAGAAGATCTTATGATCCTGTGTAAGATCTATTCACAGAGACGCTTGGGGCGCTGGATTTGTCACAAAGTAAAGTGCTCTCTATGTATTTTATTCTGTGTTTTGTTACGTGTTTTATAAGGAAGAGCTTCCTATACGTGTTTTCTAATAAGGAAGAGCATCCTACTGTATGCGGGTCTGGCGATAGCGCCAGCGTTGGTAGAGCACTTCATCGCCCCAACTGAGAAATCCGCTTGTCGTCATACCGTGAACAATAATGACAGCCAGTAGTGAATGTGGACCTGGAAAGAGCAGATAGACCAGACTAAAGACGATGCCTGCAAAGCCCACCCCGGCGACACTACGCCAGCTCCATTTACCTAAGCGATGGTAGAGTGTATACACAGCTGTACTGACCAACCAGCCCCAGCCCAACCAACCTGTCCATTGTGTAACGGCAGCGAGAAGAAAGCCGCGAAAGAAAAGCTCTTCAACTGGAGCATTGAGAAAAAGATAGAAGATGCTTTGAAAGATTTGATCTTGTAGCGTAGGGCGACGAAACCAGGGCCCTACAATAAACATGCGGTAGAGGGCAGCAAAAGCTGTCAAGGCGATCCCTACGCCAAAGCCTACCATGAGAGCCAGAGGAACATCATGGAGTGTTAGTCCTAGAAACGAGAGAGGCAGGTGGAAGACACCAAGGTAGAGAAAAGGGACCAGCCCCATTGGAATGATCCGCATCAGAATATCAGGCCACATCCAGCGCCAGGAATCGGCTATATGCGTACGTACAATATGTGTTGATCTACTGGAAGACACGTGTGGGCCTCTCCTTGGTAAAAAGACATTCTTTGCCTGGGTTGTTGCCATTCTATCCACTTACTTTCTCTTGATCTTGTGTTAAGAGAATGTTAAATTCTCGTTGCGTAAGTGTATAGAATTAGAGAGAAAATGTCTACTGGTCTATAAACGTAGGTGGAACCACTGTTACCACTGTATTTGGCGTGATCTTCTGCTTAATTGAGGGTAAAAGCAACGAGGGTAGCACAGCTTATCTGCTCGAAAGCGCCTGTTACAGATCACCAGAAGTACTACCGTTTTGTCGGCGAATACAACCACCTTACAACCACCTTAAAGAAGCTTCTCTACTTGAGCGAGCCCCTCTGCAACCTCCATCTCATTCAGATTGCCTGCTGCCAGATCGGCCGGATTTTTTGCTTGCAAGCGCTGGTAAAAAGCCCGACCTTGCTCAAGAAGCGCTATCGTTTTCCCATGTTCTAAGAGCTCAAAGAAGATATCCTCAGCTTTCCCATAATGACCGATGCGTTCATAATAAGCGAAAAGCTGCTGCTTTACACTATCTGGCAGCTCATAATCAGCCAGAGTCTGCAAGAGATTTAAGATCCGCTCCTGAAAAAAAGGAGCCTCTTCAAGCGGTTCTTGTTGAGAAGCAGCGAGGTAGAGAGCCAGAGCCTTCACCGAACGATAGTACCCCTCCGAACTGTTGCCGCGAGCAGTATAGATCGCAGCCTCCTCCTGGAGGAGACTGGCAATCCACAGTGCCGCCTCTACATTCAAACGATCGATAGGAGAGAGGGCCTTAACCAGCATCTCATCAGAGAGAGAATTAAGGAAACGAGAGGTCATTCCAACAGTGCGAAGAAGCACATCATCAATATAGATGAGGACCTCTTCATCGTTATCTCTTCTGCGGAGCTTAAGAATAAACGACAGCTCGCGACCAATCGCCTCGGCCAGGCGGAGAATATAATCTCTATTAATCATAAAGCCCTTTGTATGTCTGCACTGGACAAAAAAGTAGGTGATCAAGGTTCCTAAAAAGTATACCAGACGTTGGATTGGCAGAACAATAGTGCGTTTATAGAAATAGATCTAACCTCATGCCCATTCTTATCGTATTATGTAGAGGAATTGTGAGAAAGTTGCGTGCCATCTGAAGCATACCAGGTCTGTCGTTGAAAAATATTCTAGCAGTCAGAGAGAGTTGGATGAAGAAACCAGTACAGCCACAAGACAACCATGAAGTGCCAACAGAGCCTTTAGCACCCTTTGTGCCAATGCCGTCCCCGCCTGCCTCTCAGTATGATGATCTGCATGGAGAGCCAACGGAGCCTGTGCCACCTGTACAGCAGAGGCTTGTTCTGCCGAGGCCACTTCCTCAGCATTCAGCACAGGCAGCCCAGACGCCTCAACCTGTCGTAGCTCAATACCCTTATCTGCCAGCGGGACCATCTTATCGCCCACCAACACCTGCGCCGGGCAAACGCAGTATGGTACAACCCAGACCAATTGGAAAAAGCGCACTGAACCTCATGAGTTGGGCCTTTTTCCCCTGGCTCATTGGAATGATCTTTGTCTGTATTGAAATGATATTATTGTTGCGTTTTAGCTTGAAGCTTGGGGCGTTGTTTGAAGGGCAATCCTGGATTGAGACGCTCTATATCGTGAGTGATGTATTCGTCTGGCCAGCGCACACCATTTTCCTCTACCTGTTGCCTCAGGTAGCAAAAGGTCTGCCAACCAATCTTGAACTAGATACCCTCTGTGCCGTCATCCTGTATAGTTTCGTCTCTCGTTTGATCGTGCGTTTTTTGAAGTTTGTGCTGAGCATCCAGAGAGTATAGAGATGTAGCCCACAAGCGGAATGCAGTGGTTATGTGGACCTGACTGAATTAATCCTTACCGAACTCGTCGAGGGCATCCAGACTATTGATGAAGTCGCGGTAGGCATCCAGATTATCGGCACCTTCAGCGTCTTCGATCTTTGAGTCATTTTTTGAGAGCGAGCGGCGGGACTCCTCATTCTGCTGTTCGAGGGCGACACCAGCTCGTTCTAGAACACTCTCCTCAACATAGATGGGCGTTTTAGAGCGAACGGCGAGCGCAATAGCATCGCTAGGGCGTGAATCGATCTCCACATGTCGTCCCCCCATATCGAGCACCAGGCGAGCATAATAGATATCGTCGATGAGATCAGAGATCACAATACTCACCATCTTGCTGCCCAGTTCACTGATCACATTTTTCAGGAGATCATGAGTGAGCGGCCTTGGAGAGGTCGTGCCTTGAAGTTCGACGGCAATAGCATATGCCTCCGGGTGTGCGATCCAGATGATGAGGTAACGATCCTGTTTTGTGGCTTTCAAGATGACCACATGCTGTTGCGTAGCTAGA
This sequence comes from Tengunoibacter tsumagoiensis, assembly GCF_003967535.1. GTDB lineage: Bacteria > Chloroflexota > Ktedonobacteria > Ktedonobacterales > Ktedonobacteraceae > Tengunoibacter > Tengunoibacter tsumagoiensis. The sequence goes on from NZ_BIFR01000001.1 coordinate 2,110,977, forward strand.
TTGATGCGCACGCTCTCAACTGTCATCTCTACCATAGTTCTTTTGACTCTCTCTTTCGTGCGTAGATCCGTCGAATAGATGCTGTTCCTATTGTACACCTATCAAAGTGTCAGGCGCAAATCGCCAGCGTTTCCTTTGATAGCTTATCGTATCTTGTTAGTGCTATGCAAGGGTGTCCCCTCATGACATTTTGCTCATGAGCTTCTATTTTCGGAAAATACGTTCCAAAAAAGGCTTGTATTGCCTATGTGGTTGTGGTATTATTTTCTCGAATAGTCGTTCTATTTTTGGGTTGTGGGGCTGTCACGCAGATGTGCTTAGAAAGGCAGGAGAGCATACCATGTCACTGGAACAAGCCAGCGATATACAGCGGCGCATGTATGATTTCATTGTAACGTATATGAGATCAGAAGGAATGCCGCCAACAAATCGAGAAATTGGTCGCGAGATGAATATTGCCAGTACAGGCCATGTGGATTATCATCTTACGATGTTAGAGAAAAAGGGTCTGATCTCCCGGCAGCCAAAAAAGAGCCGCGGTATCAAACTCACCAAGCAGACCCAGGGGATTCCTGTTATGGGGGCCATTGCTGCTGGTCAGCCACTGGACATCTATACCGATGCAGCTGAGTCTGTAGATACTGGTTGTCAGATTCCTGAGGCCGAGAATACGTATGCGCTGATTGTGCGCGGGCGCTCAATGATCGAAGATCATATCTGTGATGGTGATTATGTGGTGATTAAGCCACAGCCGACATGCCAGAATGGAGATATTGTTGTCGCCGTCCATATGCAGGAAGGCGTGACAGGCAGCGCGACCCTCAAACGCTTCTTTCAGGAGAAAGAGCACGATCGGGTCCGTTTACAGCCTGCTAATTCAGAGCTTGATCCCATTTTGATTCCTAAAAGCGTATGGGATCGCGAATGGCAGATTCAGGGCAAGGTAGTGGCCATCTTCCGCCAGTGTGGGACGGCTGCGTAATCTCCTTTTTCCCTCTTCTCTGCGTGGCCGGCGACATAGATTGACATATGCACGTTCGTCAGGCAGTTAGCCATAGGAAGGTGTGCAGGATGCGAAGCGCTCCTGCATTATCTGCGTTGATCATTTCTAGAGGCACTGCTGCCTGGCCTCTTTTTCTATCTTTTACGCTTTTTTTCTGATCTGCCGCTTTTGCATTACTGTTCACCTTGTACTCTTCCCCCAATTTTGGTATACTAGGGATAGAGAATCTTCACCTTTTTGTGCGGAAAAGGTCTGTTGTGAAAGCTCGGAAAGGAATCACGGCTTTGATGAAGGCTGTGGCTGTGGCGCTGGTTTTGATTGCGGGTGCCGCCGTCGTCCTCTGGTTTGCAAATACCTTAAACTCCTGGGTGCTTGGTGGATTAATTGGTGGATTGGCTGCCCTTCTCCTCAGTATCCCGATCACTTTGACGCTTTTCTCCTATCTCTCTCGTCGTCATGATGAACGCTTGCGTACTGAAGCTCGCGAGGAAGAGGAGCTGTTTCTTGCGCGCGCCCAACAGTATCGTGCTTACCCTACGTATCTTCAATCTGGCGAGCAGTATGCGTCCCTGGACTTTCCGCGTGTGTTGAGCTATGAAGATGATGAACCAGAGTATGTCGATGCGGAGAGCGCGTCCTGGTATGAGGACGAAGATGATTGGTATGTTTCGCAGCCACCTCAGGAGCTTCGCAGAGAGCAGCTACGGCAGTTGCCTCCGCCTCGACAGGTCGAAGAGCCCACGCGCCAATTAAAGCAGATCTCTCAGCAAGGCAGTTCGACAAAACAGGTACGTTCGCGTACTGGTTCGCAACGTGGCCGAGAGACGACAGGACGCCTACAGAGTGCAGCTTTTCCTGGCTATCAAGTAGAATCTTCGCGTAGCCAGTTTCAATCACAGGCCTTGCGAACTGCTCGTTTAGAGGCGGTTCGCAAGATTGAGCAGGACGAAGATCGTACAATCATACAAAGGCCCCCGGCTAAACGGAGTATGACCACCAGACATGAGCGTATGCGTGCTCTGCGCCAGAAACGAGCCGCTGAACGCTCAGGCTACCAGGATCGATCACGTCTTGAAGGTTCTCTAAAGCGGCCTGAGAGTAAACAGAGGCATCAGACCGATCCAGCCTTTGGATACTCGTTGCCACCATCCCTGGTAGAAGGCGAAAGTATGACTCATCCACAGTATGAATATGGAGAGCCACGCACGACAGATCTCGATCCAGATGCCTCATTGGAGCAATTGAACAGGCCGCATCTACGTAAAGCACCCTATATGTACGATGATGATCCTTTGCGGCAGGAGATGTCACAGCACGTCGATGAGCCGATTACACGTCGTTCTTCTCGCAATCTGGCGAAGTACCGGAAAGATCAATAGTCAGATCTCCCTATATTTTTGTACTACTGGTCCTATCCTCTTTGCAGAAAGTATGCTAGTATGGGCTTAAAAGCGTAGGTTTTGCGAAGGAGGCTTGTTCTTGCTTACTCAATTAACGACAGCATTGACAGATATAATCACAAACCTGTATGTCGCGACAGGATTGTTTGGCATCATATTAGCGATGGCCATTGAAAGCTGCTGTATCCCTTTACCGAGCGAGGTTGTGATGCCAATCGCTGGTATTTTGATCGCACAGGGAAAGCTTTTGCCCGGTATGAATCCTTTTCTGGCCATCTTTCTTGTGGCTCTATCAGGAGCTTTTGGCTGTCTGCTTGGTTCGATAGTGGCCTATTATATTGGCTACAAAGGCGGACGACCTTTGATGTTGAAGTATGGTCGCTATGTGTTGATCTCTCAGCACGATGCCGATAAAGCAGATGCTTTCTTTGCTCGCTGGGGAACACCAACAGCATTTTTCTCTCGCCTGTTGCCAGTGGTGCGTACCTATATTTCTCTGCCTGCTGGTATTGCAAAGATGCCTTTCTTGAAATTCTGTGTGTATTCTTTTCTGGGATCTTTGCCCTGGTGCTTTCTGCTAGCCTATGCTGGTACTGTACTTGGGGACCATATGGATGTTTTGAGCCCGATCTTCCACGTTGCTGATGTATTTATTGCCATCGCGCTGGTTATCCTGGTTGTCTGGTATGTACGCCGTCACCTGCGCCATGATCGTGAGGCACGTGAAGCACATGCAGCCGCTGAGGCTCTGCAACAATCTGCCAGTGCTCAACAAGCCATCGCACAGGGTATTAATCAAGCCCCGTGGAATCAAGCTCAACCTCAGTCTTCTGCCCAGCAGTGGAACCAGGCTCAGGCCCAGCAGTGGGGTCAGCAGCCCCCCTATCCACAGCAGCCTCCTCAGCGCTAACGTTTCTCAACTGAGAACCATAGAAAAAAGACAGGTCTTATGCATGACCTGTCTTTTTTCTATGGTTCTCATCTGCGCTGCTCTGTTGAAGTCTCTTTTCTTGTGGATATTGAACAGAGCGTATTGAATGAAGCCTCCATAAGCCTTTTCGAGAGCTTTTTGTAGAGTTAGACGTTCATGAAAGGGTTTCACCACTCTGTATGAATCCTTTATTTTCAGAAGAGATACTTCTGTCTTTAACGATCTACACGCCTGCTTAATGAGAGGTCAGGAAGGCGACGAACGCAGGGAATGTGAACGTGAGGCTGCCAATACAGGCAAGACTCACTCCCAATGCGAGCAGACGATTCCAGCGTCCACGCAGTGAGAGAGCCAGCAGACTATACCAGAGCAGCCAGAGAGTGAAGACTACTGGCGTACCAACCTTCAGCGTTGTAAGTACCCCATGTAAAGAGATACCATCATTGGCAGTGACTCCCAGAAAGAACAGGATGGGGAGACCCCAGACAAAGAGTAGAATCCAGGTCCTGGCTCGCGCCAGCAGATAGTGAAAATACGTACGATAGCGAGCAGTTTTGCGCATACTCCAATGCTGGCGTGTGAATTGGAGCCTCTGTAGAACCACAGCGACGACAAAGATCTGAACGGAGAGATCATAGAGAAAAACATACGTGCGTGTCCAGAAGTTTGTGGGTTCGATCTCCGACAGATTCCAATTGTAATCACTGGGGAGATTGAAGAGAGCCGAGTCCAGAAGATGAGAGATTCCGAAGCGCAACCAGTGCCAGTAGCCATTCTGAGCTGCTGCAAAGCCTCCCAATGTCAATGCCAGTTGACGGCTCAGTTGTGAGAACGAGACAACTGTCACAATAATACAGAGCAGACTCATGGAAAGATGGAACGACGAGTTCTCATGCTTTGTAAAATCGCCCTCTGCCAGATAGACATACATAATAAAGGCGGAGAGCACCAGAAGGAGCAGATAGCCTGGAATACTCAGCGGGCTCCAGAGAAGGCTCAGAGCTTCTATCAGGGCCAGCAGACCATACACAACCAATGAGCCCAGAGCCATAAAGATCGAGAAAAAGAGGATTTCATCGAAACCAGTCTCGTTGATCTGTGTCTCTTGTATGTCTGGAGTCTGTTCTGAAAGTAAGATGTTCTTATTCATAGAACCTCGACCTTTGGAAACCCTCATCTTTTAAGCGGGGGAGGAGAAGGTCTTCCTTCTGAGAGAAGATAAAATCAGTTTCATCTTCGCTAAAATAGACACCTTTGATCAGGCTTTAACAGGAATACTAGCACAACTATTTGATAATGTCTATTTCTGTGAGAGAAATTTCAAGACAGATACATAAGGAATACCAGAAAATAGAAAGATTCCCTGATAAGCTGTTAACATTTTACAACGCTGATTTGAAAGTATAGTAGGAGCAGTCATACGTAAGGTCTCTAAGGAAGGGTGCGAAAGAGCTGTTGATGATAAAAAGGATTCAGCGATATGAATCGAGTCAGCAGGAGCAGTTTCGGAAGAGAAAAGAACTGGCAGATTGTATTCAACAAAATACGGAAGCGTTGCTTCGAATTTTGCGCATGTATACGCAGCGGATGGGATTGGCTCAGGGCATGGAAGTACAGGCCGTCGCATTGGATGTGTTGCAGGAAACGGTTGTTGAGGCCCTTGAACATGCTGATCGTTTTGACACTGGCAGACAACCTGTGGCCTGGCTGTTAGGTATTGGGGTCAATGTTATTCGACGCAAAAAAGATGAGATGATGCGAACTGGGAAGCGTGAGTGCTCGATTGAGCATTTCTCGTATCACCAGGAGGACACTGTCGATAGTGGTGAAGCACTGGCTTATGTGCAGTCAATCTCTGTTGCGGGACCGGAAGCAAAGGTTGAAGAGGATGAGAGGGTTGAACAATTGCTTGCGCTGGTTTCTGCTGAAGATCGGCAGGTTCTACGATTAGCCTTTATTCATGGATTTAGCCGGGATGCTCTGGCTCAACAATTAGGATTGACATCTGGTTCTGTGCGTGTGAAACTGCATCGCGCACTCTCTCGACTGCGTTTGGCCTGGCATGAGCAAGCAGAGGGGAATAATGAATGAGTGATCATCTTACATTACAGGGACGACAACGTGCCAGGGTGTTGATGCGCTACTATGCCGCACTGGAGGCGGGCGATATTGATGAGCTAGCAGCCATATTGCAAGAGGCTGAATATGATGATGATCTGCAAACTCTGCTACTAGAAGCGAATGAGCCATATCTGCAAGAGCATAGGCAGGCTGTGCAGTTGCATGAGATTGTCCAGATTCAGAATCTGGTCCAGCAGCAGGTGGTCAGCACTGTAGCCCCGACTGAGCACGAGTCTCTCTTCTCAGCGTCACGAATGCGTACATTCTGGCAGCATTGCTGGCTGATACTGGTGAGTCAATGGCGTCTGATTCACAAGAGCATCTGGATTGTTTGTCTCCTTGCGCTCGGGATCAGTGGCGCGATTGCCTGGTATCTGATGGGGCTTTCATCCCAACTTATTTCAGGGGCCGAGATAGAACTGGCCTTGCTGTTATCCGTGACTACTGCGTCTGGCATTGCCTATCTCTGCGGGGGTGAGCAAGATGTGGGGCAGGAAATAGTGCTCTCAACTCCGACATCTCCAGCCTTGATCGTCTGTTGTCGTACCGTACTGGTAGTGGGATACAATATCTTGCTGGCTTTTATCCTGTCGTTCATTTTGTCAGTGACCTATGGGATCAGTCTGATCGAGATGACGCAGATCTGGTTAGGGCCAATCTTATTACTCTCAGCCCTTGCTATGGCCGTTACCGTCATACTTGGATCGCTCTACGCATTATGTGCAGTACTGCTGATAGAAGTTGGGCAAATGCTGCAAATACGTTTTTCTGCTTCGACAGTCTTAGTAGAGCATAACTATCTCTGGCAAACCAATACAATTACTCTGTTGCTTGCGTGTGCCTGTTTTCTATTTGCACTTTTTTATGTGTCGCGCCACCCCAGGTCTGGTCCCGAGATAGTATAGAGGAAAGTTCGAAGAGAGCCTTATGTTTTTTGAGCGAATGTATTACGAAATGCGCCTTATTGGTTGGAGCGTCGCGGGTTTTCCCGGTACTGCCCTGTGTTGTCTCGGAGTGGGATTATTGTTCTTGCACGCTGACACACACTTTATCATCATTGGTATCACGGCAGCACTAGAGATGTTTTTACCACTACTAGCAGGATTGCAGGTGATCAGTATGAGCAGTTTTGATGGACTGATGGAACTGCAACTCACCTTACCAACCAGTTATCGCAGGACGATGATGCATCGATTCATACTGGTCTTTGCCTGTATTGGCTACGCTGCCCTGCTTACCAGCGTTATCACTGCCTTCTGGCAAAACGCTTTTCTGGCACCTTTCCAGGTCTACCCCCTCGCATTGCGCCTGTGGCTCTGGCAGTTAACCTGGATCGCCCCTTTGCTCTGGTTTATGGCGGGTGGACAGGTGCTGGCCTTGTTGATGAGGAGTCGGGCTTCGGGTAGCGTCCTGTTAAGCGGTATCTGGTTACTGGATGTATTTGCCTCTGGTTTTTTGGCAGGCAATGCCTGGCTGTGCCCATTGTTTCTCTTCATGACAACACTGTTATTACAAACACCTTTATGGTTTGTCAATCGTCTGACCATGATAGGGACGGCTGTGCTGATGTTTGGAATTGGTGCATGCCAGCTGCAATCTGCTGAGGGGTTACTACGCCTGTCTGAACAGGGAGGCGAGTAGGATGACTATCTGGAAAGTTGAGGATTGTGTATTGAATGATCGTTTGCGTTATGAGCTGCAATTGATGGGTAAGTGGGTGATAGTGACACCCATTGTGCTGGTGATTTTCATGTCTATGAGCCCATTTGTGTTGCGAATGACGAATGTCAAGACGATGACGCTGCTCATTGCCAGTCTAGAAATGTTTTTACCTTTACTGGCTGGTATTATCGTAGCTACCATCTGTATGCATGATTCAGCGATTGAATTACAATTGACCTTGCCAACACTCTATCGGCGTACGATCTGGCGTCGTATTGGACTGGTTACATTCTGGACTGCTATCATCTCCTGTCTCTTAAGTATTGTTGTGTATAGTTTGAATCCACTCCGGCAACCGCAGGAAGTGCAGTCCTGGTCGGTGGGCGCTCGCATTATTCTGGGGCAACTGACCTGGCTGGCGCCTCTAGTCTGGATGATAGCGCTGAGCCTGGTGTTGTCTCTCGTGTTCAGGAGCCGTGTAGCCAGCGTCTCCGTTCTGGGTGCACTCTGGGTGGGTGAAAACATTGTCTACGGGCTCTTTCTTAGTACAAATTGGTTGCGTCCCATCTTCATTTTTGCGACGACATTGACACCGCTTACGCTTCTGACCCTGAATTTCTGGCTTTCAAATCGCCTGTGGTTGCTTGGTATAGCGTTACTCTTGCTTATAATTGCCTGGTGGCGCTTATATAGCGTTGAAAGGTTGCTGCCTGCCTCAGGTAGTGGAGAAGAATAAAGGTATGAATGGGTTCTCAGTTTTTCTAGGAACGTTCCTGTATGAGTTTCGCATGCAAGTGCGTCGGCCAGCTTTATGGTTAACCTTTTTGCTCTGCTCATTAGTACTCACTCTAACCATGCATGATCTGCTGACATTCTCATTGGAGACTCCATTAACGGTAGTAATAAGTCATTGGCTCATGTTGTTGAATACCTTTTTCCCGATTGTGTTTAGTTTTTTTCTCGCGGACCGCTTCATTCGGGATCAACGTATCAAGGTGACTGAACTGTTTGAGACAGTTGTACCAGCGTATGGAGCACGCCTGTTTGGAAAATACCTGGGATGTTGTCTGGCTACGCTGGTGCCAATTTTCCTGTTTTATAGTCTGGGCATTGCGCTGATTTTGCTGCATGCACGCCAGGTGCAGGTGCCTGGCCTGGCCTTAGAGATGTTCGTCGCCCTGGTCGTACCAGAAGTCTTGTTTGTTGGTGCATTCTCCATGGCCATTCCTGTTTGCATTCCTCTCCCAGTGTATCAATTTCTGTTCGTTGGATACTGGTTCTGGGGCAACATTTTCCCGCCATATCCACATACGCCTTTCCCTATTCCCACCTTAAGTGGGACCATACTGACCCCCATTGGCAGTTATATCAGCGCAGGATTGTTTGGTGTTCCAGCATTTGCAGTCAATCAGGCGAGTGTAGTTGAAGGGCATGCAAGCCTTGTTGTGCTGCTCGTTTGTCCTGTCGTTGTGATGTGCATACTTATCGTGTATGCGCGCTGGCAGCCAAAGTTGCGCTAAACACGAAGAACTGGTGGTAGGAATATTCTCAATTTCAGGCGCTGACATGCAGCGTACTGCATAAATGATTGTGAAGGAGAACAAGATGAAGATCATTATCGACCATATGAATAAGGTCTACCGAGGCAACGTGCATGCTCTAAATGATATCAGTTTAACGATCCCAGACGGCATGTTTGGTCTGCTCGGGCCTAATGGAGCTGGAAAAACGACGACGATGCGTATCATGGCTGGTATTTTACGTCCTACGAACGGCACGCTACAGATCGGCCCCTTTGATGCGACCACCGAGCGTGGACGTAATGAGGTGAAGAAGATCCTGGGCTACCTGCCACAGGATCTGGGTATGTACCCAGATCTCAGCGCCTATGAGTTCCTCGATTATATCGGTATCCTTAAAGGGCTGAATCAGCGCACTCAACGCCATAAGCGCGTCACAGAACTACTGGAAATGGTTGCCCTGGCTGATGTCGCCAGACGTAAAATCAAGACCTTCTCTGGCGGTATGAAGCGCCGCGTTGGCATTGCTCAGGCTTTACTCAATGATCCGCAGCTACTTATCGTCGATGAGCCAACAGCTGGACTGGATCCTGAGGAGCGCATCCGTTTTCGTAACCTGCTCTCTGATCTTGCTGGTGGTAATCGCACCGTGCTGCTTTCGACCCATATTGTGGAAGATATTGCCCAGACCTGCCAGAACCTGGCAGTAATTAAAAGTGGTCAGACCATTTTCCAGGGATCAATTGCTGAGATGCTAAAGGAGACCATTAATCGTGTATGGCTGATTACGACCCAGGGTGTGAAGCCACAGGGGGACTTTACTGTCGTGTCAACATTGAACCTGGGTGGAACCATGCAGTATCGCGTGGTTGGGGATGTGTCTGATCTGCGGCGCGACTCCAAGCTCAGGATTGAAGCGGTACAACCGAACCTGGAGGATGGCTATGTCTGGTTAATGCATGCCCCAAACGGTGCCAGTGCAAAATCTGTTTTTTAACCGATCAAGGTGGCTATATTCGCCATATGTCTGATATAAAGAAGCATTTTTTGTGTTAAACAGAGCATTAATAGAAGGAAAGAGATCGTGGATACTCTCGCATCAACTTTTGTGGGCGCATTGCAGTTCGAGTTCGCGATGCAGATTCGCCGCCGTGTCATGTGGGTCACCTTTTTCTTTTTTGCGATCTTCGTGTATGCGCTGGCTGGTCAGGGAAACTGGTCGCACTGGCAGGGCAACCGGTCCGCAACCGATAGCTTTGCCGACTGGACCGTAGTGGTAAATCTCTTGCTGCCAATCGCTGTAGGTGTGCTCCTGGCTGATCGACTGCGGCGCGATAAGAGCACTCGCGTCGATGAGCTTCTGTATACAGTAGAGGGCTCACTGGGGGGACGCTTAGTGGGGAAATACCTGGGCAGTATACTGGCTACATTAATTCCGTTCTTCCTGGTCTATCTGGGAGGTATGGCATTTATCACGTATCACTGGGCACCAATAGAGGGATTTGCACAGGCATTGACGCAATGGCCAGTTGCCCTGGCTATGTTTCTAGCGGTTGTGGTGCCTGGTGCACTCTTTGTTGCTGGTTTTTCCATTGCAGTACCCTTTGTCGTCTGGGTTCCGCTCTATCAGTTGCTGTTTGTCTGCTACTGGTTCTGGGGGAATGCACTTGAGCCTGGAAAAGGCATTCCCACCTTGAGCAACACCATCCTGACGCCATTCGGAGCCTTTATGCTGGCTGGCTTCTTTGGAGCGGATAGCGGGATGGTCATCCATAAAGCTACGGCAGTGCAGGGTCTGGCCAGCCTGATCCTCTTAATCGTTCTTGGCTTCTGTGCTATTCTGGCTGTCTGGCAGTATATCCGCTGGCACCTTTCACGATAAGCAACCATGCCTTGTGGGGGCACCATCAACTATTCTTTGCACATCTTGCCGTTCTTGCCCAGTATCATGAAGGTTGTTTCGATCCTGGCCTGGTATTCGCAGTTGTTCTGACACCTTTTCTCAGCCTGATATTCGTTCTTCACGGATCCCGTCATCCCTCTATAGGAATATGTAAAGAGAGAACAAGGAGATCATACATAACCTGGATCAACGCCTCCTCGAATTTTTTCCTGAACATGTCCCTCAAGAACCAGAGGAAGTAAGCTCAGACTAGTGAGATCTCCTTTTAGCGTACAATAGTGTATACTAAAAGTATAGATTTATGTAAATTTGCTTTTATGACATCCATAGGAAGAAACTATGCCTGATTTCGTAACAACAATTATTGCAGCTTTAATTGGTTCAGTTATTGGATCAGTTGGCGCAGTGTTCGCTGATTATTGGCTGACACAAAGAAAAGAGAAGCTCGCTAAACGTGAAATTATCTTGCAACGCTATCTTTTTCAACTTCAAGATGCAATAGAGATGTTCTATTATCGTCTGAATAATGTCGCATTTAGTGCTGGTGGGCGCGTTATGTCTGATGAATATTTTGAAGTTACCACGCTCTACGCATTTGGGAAGGTTTTAGCGCTTGAAAGAATCTTTTTGTTGGATGCTGTTTATACGCAACTTGATGGTCTTTATCCTGAGCTAGGCACCTTTCTGAGAGTACATAGATTGGATAGAAATGTACAATATATCGACCTGTACCAATACGATCGTATAGCATTAGCTGAATCAATCATTGAGCGTGAAGGTGAAGTGTTTAGGACAAGCACCTATCTTGAGTTTAGAAAACGTTACGAGATGCCGGGATCGAGAGAAAAGCAATGGTTGGAGCCAGCGGTTAACGCCATTACATCACTCTCACCTGTTCAGATACAAGCGATGCTGAAGTTTTTAAAGATAGAGGCAGACCGTATTGCAAAAAGAACGGGTATTGATAGTTCCCTTAATAAGGATCATAAGTAAAAGATCATAAGTAGAAAAATATGTTTAATAACGGGTTGCTTAGAAGCAGGGAAAGCAGATGGAGGGCGTCAGTGAAAGCGGGGAAAAAGCATTTGTAACGCGAGACCGTTCTCTGTTATGTAATGAATAATAGTTCTCATAGGGAGGGATGGCAAAGTAGCAATGGGACGATCATTCTCAGAACAGGATGAACAGAGACGTGTTCTCATAGAAACCATTTTTCGCGAGCACTATACCGAGATTCATTCCTTTCTCTTCAATAAGGTGAGACAATCTGATGTTGCTGATGATCTGACCAGTACCGTCTTTCTCAAGGCATTTCGCTGGTTATTGGTAAATCGAGGCGTACGGCAAGTTCGTAGTTGGCTTTACGCCACCGCTCGCACCACGCTTGCGGATTACTGGCAAGAACAACGCAAACGCCCCTCTCTTCCTTTAGAGATGATCGAAAGCGATGCCGCTCTTCCTTTTGCGTCGTTGGAGAATGAACAAGCACAGAAACAAGTGCAGCGCTTGCTTTCATTCTTGCCGGCGCGTGAGCGCGAGGTCCTTCGCTTACGGTACTTACAGGGCTACACTACAGAAGAGGTTGGGCAAGAACTCGGCTTACGTGCAGGGCATGTGCGGGTCGTGCAACTGCGTGCCTTACGTCAGGCAGCTCTCATTGAAACAGAGGAAAGGAAGCTTTCACACATGGATGAAAAAGTTCTTACTTATACTGAACAAAGTCAACGCGTGCTTGATCTGGCAAAAGAGGAAGCGATCTCTTTGAAGCACCATTATATTGGCACTGAGCATCTTTTGCTAGGCATTCTTGCTCAAGGCAGTGCCGCCGCCTCATTAATTGAGCAGGGAACAACATATGAACACGTGCGAGCGGGATTGATTTTCCTTATTGGAACAGATCAGGGTGACCCTGAATCTGGGACCCCCCTGACTCCCCAGGCACGACACATTCTTGAGCAAGCAGGAGAGATTGCAAGAGAGAGCAAAAAAATGGCAATCTCTCCACAGCATATTCTGCATGCTTTACAGAGCGCAGAAAACGAGTATGGGATTACCTTTGGGATGCTTCAATCATTAGGAGTTGAACGACGTTTGGGGCAGATGCAGCCTATTGATGAGGACGCAAATGAGAGTGCCTTACGTCTGGAGGAAGATCTCATCACACTGTACCTCGAGCTCAGCCTTGAGGAAGAACGCCAACTCGCTTCGATGGTAAGGCGTGGTGAGAAGGAAAAGAAACGTGCCCAGTCTTTGCGTGAACATCCCGATAGCGACGTTGTTGAGGAGGGTAAAATCGCCTATTTTCGACTCTTCATAGCGAGCCAGCACCTGGTCCTCTCTGCAGCAAAGGAGTACTTCGCACCTGGAAAAGACGTGAGGAAGCTGCTTGATGCAGGCAATAAAGGTCTCATGTATGCTATCCACAAGTTTGGCATAAAGACGCAGGTATCCTTCCGTTCTTATGCTACTCATTGGATTCATCTGGAGATTATGGAATCTGTGCTTGAATAGTAGAGCTTTGCCGCAGTTCTGTTAGAGCGTGATGCTGTTCTGGCCCTCGTGCTTTTTATAGCAAGCCAAACTCTCTGGCTTTGAGGGCTGCCTGCGTCCGGTCGCGTACCCCCAGCTTACTCAGGATGTTGCTGAGGTGATTCTTGACGGTGCCACTCGCGATGTAGAGCTCCTCGCTGATCTCGCGATTAGAAGCCCCGCGCGCCAGTAAGGTCAGGATCTCCCGCTCTCGCTCGGTTAACTGCTCCATCTCTCGCTTGCTATCGAACGGAGGGGAGACTGGAGCGGCCACAGCGGGCAAATCTGGTGCAGAAGAGAAAGAGGCCAGGACTTTTTGAGCAACCTCTGGATGCAAGAGGACTTGACCCTGCGCTACGACGCGGATAGTTGCAGCGAGTTGCTCGGCGGTGATGTCTTTGAGGATATAGCCCAGAGCGCCCGCTTGCAGACCAGCTTGAATCAGCGCTCGATCATCGAACGTTGTCAGGATGATGACGCGGATCTCTGGCCATCGCTCTTTGAGGGCCCTCGTTGCAGCAATGCCATCCAGACGTGGCATGGATATATCCATCAGCACCACATCGGGGGCCATACGCTCGGTCTGGAGGCGTTCGACCATTCCCAGCGCCTCCTCGCCATCACCAGCCGTGCCAACCACTGTCAGGTCTGGTTCCAACTCAATCAGCTTCCGAAAGCCCTCGCACAACAGGCGCTGATCATCGACAATCATCACACGTATCTGTTCTGTCATCGCTTGACGTTCTCCCACATTTTGCGGACATACATAGCGTTCCGCTTCGAGTGTCCCTGCTGTGTGAGCGGAATCATCACTTCTACGCGCCATCCGCTCTGGGGTTCTGGGCCAGCTCGCAGCGTTCCACCTCGAAGCGCAACACGCTCACGCATGCCTCGCAGCCCAAAGCCAGACTTACTGTGCTCGTCATCCGGAAGCTTCCCCTGACCGTTGTCCAGCACCGTCAATTCTACCTGCTCATCGGTCCTGGAGAGGCGTAGCAGCACTTTTGTCGCATGCGCATGTTTCCGAATATTGGTCAACGCCTCCTGCGCACAGCGGTAGAGTGTCAGACTCACATCTGGATGCAACGGGGGGAGCACCTTTTCCAGATCGAGCGTGATCTGGGGCTCTCTGTTGATGGCTTCGCAGGCCACTGCCAGCCTGCGCAACTGCTCCTGCAATGACTCGCTGGAGGCTTCGTCAGGCTGGAGTGCCTCGACGGAATGACGCACATCTGCCAGGCAGGCTTTAGCCACCTGGCGCGCTTCCAGGATCTCCTCACGCAGATGGGGGTCACCGCGCGCTTCAAACTGTGTGGCCGTTTCTAGCTGGACCGCAAGTAAGGTCAGCGAGTGGCCCAGAGTGTCATGGATCTCGCGGGCAATGCGATTGCGCTCGCGGATGACGGAGAGTTCTTCCACCTGGGCGATATATTCCTGGAGTTGCCGCTGGACCAGTGCCAGTCTAATGATTGTCGCGGTGCATCCACAGGTGGCGCTAAACGAGATCAGCAGGATCATCTGACCCCCAGCATCCCACTGCTGGGTGAGGAGACCGAGCATGAGGCTGGTACTCAGCCAGAGGAGGGCAGCCAGCAGGAGACCGAATATACGCGGTCTGGTTGCCATCATCAGGCAAGCCGTTATCGTTGGCAGGATCGGAAGCCAGGAGGCGTTCGTACCTGGCAAGGGAATGAAGAGAGAGAGACAAGCCACGCAGAACAATGCTAGAAACCAGCCGGGATGGGCTCGTAGTCTTCCAAGATGATAGATCACGAGCCAGACACCATAGATCCCTGTCAGCAGCAGCAAGCTGAGCAGCGTGCGCTGCACTAGAAAGAGGCCAAAAAGATAGGCTACACCTGCAACACAGTAGGCGGACCAACGAAGAAACCAGCTCGTTGCTGGGGTAAGGTATGTATCGACGCTATCTGCTTGCTTCCCTGTCATGCTTGTACCTTGCTTCTCGTGAAAGAGATGTTTTTCTGTACTATACCTCATATATGCTCTCCTCACCAGTGTCTCCGGTCATGGGTCTTCCAGGGAGATATATGACGCTGGTCATAGCAGAAAGAGCCAGAAAATAGGCCTCCAATGCATGACTGATGGGCCAGGTGGGAGCCAGCTTCTTTTAGCTATACTTGGCTTATCAAGTTCGCCACATGAGCGAGCCGAAGACAAAAGCATAAGAACCATTTTCTTGCTCAAGAAAGGATCATATTATGACAACCCGTATCATTGCCGAAGAACGCCTGAATCATCCACAGACTCAGACAGCGTTCCGCCGTGTCAAGCTCCTTGTTGGTTGCTATCTCGGCCTTAGCATCCTCACCCTTGTGGCCATTATCTTGCTGCGCAACAACACTGCAATTGTGATTCCGGCGGTCTGGATTCGTGGAACCATTGTCGCTGCCAGCGCCTTGCTCACGACCTTTTTCGTTACCCAGATGGTTCGCGGCTCTAAGCAAGGTTACTTCCGGCTGCGGCTGGTTTCAGCCATCATGTTCGTTGCCATTGTGGTCATCATCGCGCTTCCCGGCCTTTTCCCTCTGTGGATGAAGATCGAACAGGGCGTCTGCGGACTGCTCCTGCTCGGTGTCGTTGTGATCGTCAACGGTAAGCACCTGCAATCGACGTTTGCCACAAAGTAAATCATCTGACATTGAGCAGCCAGGACCAGAAAGAGGCCCCTGATTTGTAACCAACGAAACAAGTGTCCTTGCAAGAATGAGAGAAGAGTGGGAAGCTGGTAAAAGCGAGAGGCGTCTACCGGTTCAGCGCATCTAAAAAGCCCGGCAAGACCTGAATAAATGTTTCAAGCTCTTTCATTATAACTATTCAATCCTGAAACTACTTTTGTGAGAGAGGATGGTTGGGAAATTTGATTTTGCTCTTACCACTATCATTTATAATGTAATTGCGTAGATATTAAGAGGCATAAAACGCGGCTAGAAGCGGGTTGACGTCCCGACTTCTAGCCTTCTTCTGTGGTGGAGATGAAGGGGAGTTGAACCCTCTATTATTGTCTTTCTGAGGTGTATTCTCAGGCCATTTGTTGACTTTTTGAGCTCAATCTATCATCTCATTTTTGTCTATTCCTGGCGGCCTGCAACCATATGTGGTGATGTTCGAAGATGTCAAAGTGGATGTCACTTTTTGCCATAAAAAGAGGCCTAAATGGGATATGCCCCCATTATGCAGCATGTATTTTTGGTTGTGGGAGCGTTTCTCCACATTTGACGGCGTCGTTTATTAGCAATTCAAGAACTTCTTGTCCATTTTTGACGGCTTCAATATACGTATCTCCATGTGTTACTGGCATTATAACTTGTGGTGCCCATTCTGGTAGGATTACAAGATACGCTTTGTCCTCTTCTGACCATTCAATAAGCATCGAGTACTGAATCTGTGGCTTTTTCATGGCTCTAGTCTCCACCTGCTTCTTTAATCAGCTGAATAAATGCGCACACATCTTTTTCTTGATAAGGTTTTGCATCTTTTCCATCATGACCAGAAAGAATGACTATTGTTGATGGAATGAGAGGGTGTTTCCATTTTGTATGGAACAGCTTTTAAAATTTCATTCATGCTGGACTCCTGATGTGATAGTGAAAAACATTAAAAAGAGCTTATTTAATTTTATAATAATTTGTGGTATTTTTCAAAAAATGGGTAGAGCCACATTATCTGGTGAAGTGTTCAATCAAACACTCACAATTGAGCTCAAATAGGGGGAACCTTCACCAGATAATGTGGTTTTACCAAAAAAAGATACAGCAACATTAAGTGGTGGAATATCCCTCGTTTGAGCTCATTTTTGCATAGTTATTTGAGCTTATCCACCAGATAGTGTAGCTGTACCCAAAAAAAGTTTGTGGTAGTTTAATTGGATTTTTTAGTGTTTTTGCTTGCATGAATCTGATGAAGTTTGCTTTCTTTTATTGATTATTCTGTTTATTTCGTGTATGGTTTATAAGATTGAAGTTTTGTTTTTTGTGAGTGCTGGCTCATACTAAAAAGAAGGTGGAAGATGCAGAATCCTGAGCAGCCTTATACATTAGAAGAGTACTGGAAGCTTGTTGAAACCTTTCCAGATCATAAGTATGAGTATGTTGATGGTTTCGTTCGCATGATGACTGGTGGTACACTGCCGCATTCTCATATTGCTATGAATCTGTCGCGTATTATTAGTACTGCTTTGCTTGATCGCGAATGCCTCGCATTTGGTTCTGACGCTGCTGTGTCTTTGTCGGAAAGTCGTGTGTATTATCCTGATTTGACTGTGACATGTGATCCAGCCGATTGGTCACGCACAAAGTCCATTGAATCACCGACAATTGTGATAGAAGTACTTTCGCCAGGTACGCAGAGTCGTGATAAGCTAGAGAAACTGGATGCTTACCAACTTTATCCAACTATTCAAGATATCCTTTTAATTGACTCGAAGCGTATGCGCATTGGTCATTATCATAGAGTAGATGCTTCAAGCTGGAACTATATTATCTATACGAGTAAGGATGATGTAGTGGCGCTGGAAGTGATTGATCTTTCTATTACAGTTGCAGACATCTATTATAGAGTGTATCTGACTACGGAAGAATGAAGACAAATAGAAAACGTCCATTGCTCTTAGGTTGATGCAGGTGGACGTTTTTTTATGGTTTGCGATTAGTTTTGTTCATGGTTGAAGTTGTGAAGTGCTTCTCTATAAGCCTGGATGATTGGGGCTCCTGATTGCTTCATGTCGATGCTAAACATTTGGGTGTCTGTTCGTGGAAACAGGACTTCACTGAAGCCAAAGTGTTGTAGTAATTTGATGCCGCTCTTGGTGGCTCCAACTGAAGTCATACTGTCAATGATCACTCCTCTTGTTCCAAGGTCGACAATGGTATTCATAAAGCTAGAGATAAGCTTTGCTCCATAGCGGCGGCGTAGCTCTTTGTCCAGGCTGGGCTTGATCCCGATTTCTGCTATGTAGAGCTGTACTTTGTGGCCTGCTCTGTATTCTTCGATGTCTTCCTCTTCAATGTCTACATCACCTAAAAGAATTGAAGTATCGCTATGCATAACTTTCTCATACTTTGTCGAACCCGGTCGGAACGGTATGATAGTGGCGATACCGAGTACTTCATTGTTCGCCTTTAGCACATGAACAACTTCGGGGTTTTTACGTATCCAACTGGTCCATTTCTGAATGAGTGTGTTGTCGTCTGTATCCACGCTCGCTGTGAACAGCTCTCTGTTCAGGGCGACACAGGCAGGTATGTCTGCCTGTGTGGCTGTTGTGAAGACGGTTGTTTCTATCTCGTCTTCCAGGTTAAGGAAAGTCTCCAGGTCATTGCGTAGTTTATCTACGTCCTTCTTGAGGTAAAAGCCTTGCTTCCTATTCGGGGGCGTCGTATAGGTGATGAGACCTTTCTCTACGTGCCGCCTGATCATTGAATCACTGATGTTCAGGATCTGTTTGACTTCGGTTGCTGTGTAGTATCCTTTGGGTGCTTGTATTCTTGGCATTCTCCACCTCCTGCTCTTTATTATATGGTTCCAACTGTTCGATAGTGCATGAAAAATCGTTGGATGTATCCAGCTCAATGGGAGGAGATAGTCTGGCAGTACAAGGAGTTGGAGCTGGCGGGCTGGAAGTGCGACCATTGTGGTATTGCTCACGGTTCAAACGGTGTCAGAGAGAACAGGTGTTGTGTATATCGTCTGCAAAGGCGAATAAATGGGATGAAAATTTTAAACCAGATAGGCAGAGCGACGCTCCAAACTAAGGCTAGACTTTAATTGTCAAATTGGTTAGTTCTTTGTTATTAGACTGACTGTGTAGAAGGTATAAAACAGGGCAAGAAGTACGTTCATAAACCAGCTTCTTGCCCTGTTGCGTGTTGGAGTTGAGTGAGAGCCGAATAAAGACAAAGTAACAGTGAGCAGTTGTACTCTTTTAGATAGGTGACTGCCAGGGTGCTGTGCTGAAATAAAATATAAAAGTGGCATTAGTATTTTTGTCATAAAATGGTGTGATAAGTGTTATTTTGCATTATACTATTTGCATAAAAGGTTTTTAGTTTTTCTTATGCAAAGGAGTCTGCTTTGTCTCTCAAACATTTTAGAGTTCCAAATTATCGATCTTTGTATGATTTTGAGCTGCCATTGCAAAGTTTTACCATTCTTATTGGAAGAAATGACGCTGGAAAGTCCAATGTTCTCAGGGCAATGCATTTACTTCTAGAAGATAGAGCTACTTTAGCGGCTTCCAAATACGATTGGAGTACAGTAAATAAACAGACAAAATCGACACGCTATCCTAGAGAAATATCTATTTATGGAGATGTTGGTTTTAATATATGTCGCCGCGTTCAAATTATGAAAGATGCAGATGCTATTTCCGAATTACTTTTTTTGGATGGATCTGATTGGAGGCCTATAACGCTTGACGAGAAGCAAAGTGTTCCCTCTTTTTACTATCTGCGCCCTCGTACTGGTGTATTACAGGAGGCATTGAGTGGGGAGGACGAACATAATATTTTCACCTTGATTAAAGATTGGATGCCTTCGTCTTTGAGTAAAGAGTATGATCTAGATGGATTAATGAGAAAGTATGCATCGACCCCGAATGCTATGACTGCATATGTGAAGTTCTTTGATGAGCAAGTTTACGCACCACTCAGCATAGCGTTTCCTTCAGATTTTCCTTTAATACGTTTTGACATAAAATTTCGCGGTAACGAAGAAAAGAATTTATTGATTGTACGTGAGTTGACTCATCTAGAAGCAACTCAAGCTCGCTTTAGACTTCCACTAGAGAGCCATGGCTCGGCTTTGATCTCTATTACTGCTATGGTGTTGTCTATAGCAGTTTTACAAGAATATCATAAGCAAAAATTTGGTAGTAAGCCAATGATAATTGCCATTGAAGAACCAGAAGTACATTTACATCCTGGTGCTCAACGAGCATTTTTGAACTACTTAAAGTGGATGAGTTCAAAGCATCAAATGCTCATTACAACTCATTCTCCTGTGTTGGTTGATCGAGCGGAGCCAGAAAATGTTGTCGTTTTACGTCGAACGTCTATGGCCGAGGAAAAAGATGATAAGAACAAGACCTTAAAAAAAGCTGGTGCTACTGCCGCAATTTTTTGTGATTACAGAACGAATTGGCGAGAAGTTACAGATACTTTAGATGTGAGATTAAGCGATGCATTAATGATGGGTGAAGTAAACTTACTGGTAGAGGGGCCGACTGAAGCCATAATGCTACCTGCTATTGGCGAGGTATTGTTAAATCGGCAAGAAATAACGTTTGATATAGATAGAGTTTTTGTTTGTCATGGCAACGGTGGAAATCTTCCTCATATTGCATCCATTTTGCAAAAAACAGGCAATCCAACTGTCGTTATGCTTGATAATGACAGTGAAGGCCTTCAGATGAAAAAAAAGTTGGAGGGGGAAGAAAATAGAGTCGAAGAAATATTTATGCCTAATATTAAGAATTTGAAACCTCCTCTGAATGGGCTTAAGGAATATGAATTTGAAGATCTTTTGAATTCAAAAGTGCTTTTGCACGCTTTCAATGAAGCTTATATAGGAAAAGATGGATTTGATTTTCTACCTATAACGTTCGAAATGTTCGAAAAAGAGCAGAATCGTCTTTTAGGAAGCGCAAAAGCCTTTGGTTGGGTTGCAACTGTCAACTCTTTAATTGAGCAGGGAACGGCAGTTTCCTCTAGCAAGAAGAAAAAAGAGTGGTTCAGTAAACGGACTTTAGCTGAAACTGCAGTTAAATACATCCGAGATGAAAGACTCGGTATACCTGATTATTTCAAGCAGGTTTTTAAAAAATTAGAAGAATTGTTTATGAATTAGCTAAGTTATAAATGAAGAGGAAGTATGACCTTGAGTGTTATACTTCCCCTTTTGAATTTTCATTCCACCATTGCATCGTAATCTTACCCTCAAAAAGATTTTCTAGAAGTAGGAAAAGAAAGTTATTACTTGGAGGAAGGGCTTGTTGATACTTAAATGCAACATCCCAAAATTTATTAAATTTTTCTTTTAATGCCTCTTGTGTGGTAATTAATGGCAATGGGATATATAGATTTAAAAAGTTATGCTGAGTAATATTACGCATGCTTAAAATACCATGAGCATGTGAGCGTAGTTGTGCTCTAATTGTCGGAGTGTTAAGTACTAGATACAAGTAGCACGCGTTAGTATATTCAGCTTTAAAGATAACGCGCCATATTTTGTCACTTATAATCAAGTGGGGTGGCGTATTTCTTACAAGAACCGAAGCCCCTATTATCTCTTCACTATTTGCTCTGTTGAACAAAAGATCCTCATTCCTGACTTCGTAATGGTTGTTAATTGGTTCATGATTAATGATCTCTTTATTTTCTTTTGGATTAAAAATTCCTTTTGAAATTGCACTTGTTTTTAGTATTCCCCAGTTCCCCTCTGCGGCGGGGATTTTATTTGCTTTAATGCTCCTACTATATTCTAATCTTTTAACAATATCTTTGAGAAAAAGAAACTTCCATTCTATATCTTCATTTAATACATTTTCTAATCCAGTTGATTGGCTATGCTTATTTAACTCGCTAGATTCTTCCGTAAATATCATATTAATTGATTCTTCTACTTTTCTTAAATCTCGAACAATGTCAGAGATGCTTTTTTCTATTTGTATGTTTCCTTCAACTCGTACGGCTTTCAAGCTCCGAACTTTGACATTTTCTTCTTGTGCGACGGAAAATATGTCCAAGTTTCTTCTCCTCACAATACTATTCTTTGATTAATATTAAGAATAACCTGTTGAAAATAGCTGGAGAGCAACTATCCAAGATAAGGACAGACTTTAACTGTCAAATTGGCGATAAACTGTCAATAAACTGTCAAACGGGTTGGTTCCCTGTTATTGGACTGACTTTGCAGTAGGCATAAAACAAGGCTAGAAGCGGGCTGACGTCCCGACTTCTAGCCTTGTTCTGTGGTGGAGATGAGGGAGAGTTGAACTCCCTGTCCAGGCGATCCCACTGGAGAATGTACTACAGGTTTAGTCGATGTGTTTCATTACGCCCCGGACTCCCATCGACAAAATTCCTGGTGCGCTGGCCCGCTGGTCTTAGCTTACACCTAGAGGGCGTTCAGTGTAAGAGCATCTCGCGTTTTATGGCACCCGTACCCCAACCCCACGAGAAAAAGTTGGGCGGATGTCGCGTCACTGGTTATTAGGCAGCGAGAGCGAAGTTGTTGTTGCTTGTTTTGGCAACTATGTTTTGTCGGTTGTTTAACGAGAGTGCGTACCGACACCTCGACCTGCAATTCAACAATCTGATCGTCTGTCGAAACCCGACATCCCCAGATTGGATATATCAGTTGAGTTGAGTGGTTCCACCCACAACTTCGATGATACCAGCAAATTGTACCATGAATCTTGACAAAACGCAAGGTTTTTCGTCCCTCGATCCCTATCAGTCCAGCGGCGGACTCTGTCGTTTGTTGCAATGAAGGGGTTGCCTTTGTATAATGTTTTAGAGGTAAATTTATGTTACGATCTTTCTTGAAGTAGGCGGGTGATGAATGAATCAAGTGCAGCGCGTGGCGCATCGTGGGGGCGCTCAACTGGCTCCGGAGAATACGCTGGCAGCCTTTCGTAATGCGTTAACCCTGCCCGTCGATGCGATTGAATTGGATGTGCAGTTGAGCCGCGATGGACAACTGGTGGTCTTCCATGACAATACCCTGGATCGTCTGACGAACGGTACGGGGAATATTCTGGATGTTGATTTTGCCGATCTGCGCTCTTTGAATGCTGCTGCCTCTTTTCCAGGGGGGTGGCCGCAGCCTGAACAGATTCCAACTCTGGCTGAGGTATTAGCCCTCGTTAAAGGTCGCTTACGCGTCTATATCGAGATTAAACTAAGCAAGCGCGATGGCGTGTATGGCCGCTATCCTAAGATTGCTGAGGCGGTGGTGCGTGAGGTGTGGGCGGCAAAAATGCTATCCCAGGTCCTCTTTATCTCCTTTGACTGGCCCGTTTTGACGGAATTGCGCTCCATCGAGTCTGATTTACAGGTGGGGGCTTTGGTCTCGCATGACCTCTGGACCCCAAAGAATGAGCAATCTGTGCGCGAGCTGTGTGACGAGGTTCTCTCACGAGGGTGCCAGTGGGTGAGTCTGGATCAACGACTGTTCGCAGACCCCATGGTCAATCTGATTCATCAGCGCGGACTGAAATTGGCTCTCTGGACCGTGAATAAAGCCGCTGATCTTGAGCGCCTGGCTCGTGCAGGAGTTGATTCGCTGACTACCGATCGGCCTGATCTTTTCTCTTATCTTTCGTAAAAAACGACTCGACTGGGACTTTCAGGTGATCACATCATAGTTGTATCCATCGAGTTTACTAGTTTGTGTCCCATCCAACTATTTATCCGTTCTAAATACAAGAAATTATCAATGGTATCCCATCTAGGTCGGTCCTTGTTTGGCTATGCTCACATTAACGCCTGTCAGTGCCAGAGTGTGGATGGTACCATCTCATCAGTGGAGAACAGAAGGCATGCAACATTCAAACATACCGTTACAAGTTAAAGATCTGGAGGCAGTCGAGCTAGAGCCATCTGAGCAGGCTGTTGCGATCTCGCTTGTGATTCCAGTCATGAACGAGGAGCAGAACGTCCCCCTCCTTTTTGAACGGTTGTCGCAGCAGCTTATGCAAATAGGTAAGACCTACGAGATTATTTTTATCGATGATGGAAGCACAGATCAGACCTTTCGAGAGTTGAAGGCGCTCTATGAGGCCCATCGCGGCACCGTACGAGTGATTCGTTTTCGACGTAATTTTGGGAAGACTCCTGCTCTGGTTGCTGGTTTTAGTCGCTGTCGCGGCGAGATTATTTTTACGATGGACGGCGATTTGCAGGATGATCCACAGGAGATTCCGCGCTTTCTGGAGAAGTTGGATGAAGGGTATGATCTGGTCTCTGGATGGAAATTTCCTCGCCTTGATCCCATTGGCAAGACCTTTCCCTCTCGCGTGTTTAATCGATTGGTAAGCCGTGCGACGGGCGTAAATCTTCACGATATCAACAATGGCTTCAAAGCCTATCGGCGTGAGGTTATTGAAGATCCTCATCTCAAATTGTATGGTGATTTCCATCGCTTTATTCCGGTCATGGCTCAGTGGCGTGGCTTTAAAGTTACTGAGATCAAGGTACGCCATCATCCACGGCAGTTTGGGGTCTCCAAATTTGGAGCACGACGCTTTGCGCAGGGGCTGATCGATCTCTTGAATGTGCTGTTCCTGACGACATTTTTGCGCCGCCCTTTGCGCCTCTTTGGGCCGCTGGGCTTCTGGACACTTCTCATTGGTATTCTTGTGGATGCCTGGGTGGTGGTTCGCACACATCTGTTGCATGTTATTAAAGAGCCAATTCATAATCAGCCGTTATTATTTTTCGGTATTTTGTTGATGATCTTTGGCTTGCAGTTTTTCTTGACTGGTTTGCAGAGTGAGATGATTCACTATTATGCATTTCAGCGCAGCGAAGAGTATAGTATTAAGCAGGAATTGGATTAATGCAGAAGAGTCATCTGAAAAAGTATGGGAAGCTTCTGCTCCGTGTAGGTATTCCGCTGATTGTACTGGCGTTCATTATCTATTCGATTCAGTCGCAATGGCAGAAATTGGTTTCATATGAATTCCATCTTCAGCCCTGGTATGTAGTGCTGGCATTTCTGGGCTTTATGTTGCAGGAGCTCTCGTTTGGGTTGATCTGGCGACAGGTATTGGGACGGCTGGGGTATCAATTGGATCTGCGACCGTGTTTACGGGTCTATCTAGCATCTGAGTTTGTGCGTTATATTCCAGGTAATGTCTGGCATGTGTTGACCCGCATTTTATGGGTTGGCAAATATGGAGTGCCAAGGCCAGTGGCCTTGGCAAGTATGACGATTGAGCTGATTACGAAGCTGGCAGCAGCAGCCTTTATCTTTGCCGTAAGCCTGTTCTTTTGGGGCAATGTCGAAGCGTTGAAGCAGCTACTGCATAACCAGAATACGCCTGTTCTGGCGGGTCTGGGTGGGATCATCTTCTTTGGTCTGCTTATAGTCTTGCATCCGCGCATTCTTAGCTGGCTGTTGAATCAGGCGCTTCGCCTTCTCAGGCGTTCACCAGTTGTGCTGAATGTGCGTTATCGAGATATTCTGGTCTTTACAGCGTACTGGTGTGTGAGCTGGTGCATTGCTGGTGTGGCCTTCTATTTCTTGTTAGTGGCTCTCTGGCCGGAGGCTCCTCTGGCTGCATTGCCGATCTGTATTGGCATTAATGCTCTGGCCTGGGATGTGGGTTTTCTCAGTATCATTACTCCAAGTGGATTGGGCGCACGGGAGTTCGCAATGGGTGGGCTGCTTGCCCTATCACTCCCGTTGCCTGTCGCGATCGCTGGTATTATAGCAATCCTCTCCCGCATTGTCTCAACATTGGCTGAGCTCCTTTGTGTGGGCGTCGCGTATGCGAGTGGAGGTCAGCAGGTGCGGGCAATTCAGCGTGAAGAGATGATGCAATCTCTACAGACTACACCAGAGCATGAAAACGTTTCGTTGGTGGTAAGTGAGGAAAGTGGGGTCTAAGTGAAACGTATTTTGGAGCAGGTATGCAAGGGCATACCAGGGTGGTTTCGGAACTGGTATGCTCTCCCAGAGCCATTGCCACATACGCGAAAGTTCTGGCTGGCGATGGGATGTGTAACAATTGCAGTCCTATCGTTTTGTCTCTACTTTATTAGCTATCTCGTCGCTAAACATCAGACCTTTCAGACCAATGCTGAAGATTTTGGAATTATGAATCAGGCGATCTGGAGTCTGGGTCATGGCCAGCTCCTCCATCAAACAATCTGCAATATTGTGTTTGATACGAACTGTGTCTCTACCCAGGGTGTTTCGCGGTTTGCCATCCATTTTGAGCCCATTCTTTTTCCAGTGGCGCTTATCTATGTCCTTCTGCCTGATCCACGAACGCTGCTGGTGCTTCAAACATTGATTGTCGGGAGTGGGGCATTCGCAGCCTTCTGGTTGGCGCGGTTACGCTTGCGTAGCGAACTGGCTGGTGTCGGCTTTGCTCTCCTTTATCTGCTCTATCCAGCGCAACAGCAAGCGACAGTCTTTGATTTCCACGCCGTGACTTTTACGGCTTCCTTCTTGCTGTTCTTGCTCTATTTTATGTATACACGACAAACGTCCTGGATGATTGTCTTTGCTGTGCTGGCGATGGGTTGTAAAGAAGAGATGCCTCTGGTTGTCGGCATGTTGGGACTCTGGATCTGCGTCTTTCAGCAACGGCTAAAGGTTGGTCTCTGCCTGTCGGGAGTGGGTCTGCTCTGGTTTCTCCTCGCATTTTTCGTGATCATACCTCACTTCAGTCCAACCGGACATCATCTCCTCATTTCTAGGTATGCGCAATTAGGGAGCCCTAAGCATTTTTTGGGGACTATCATTCTCCATCCCCGCTCTTTTTTGCACCAATATGTCTTTGAGCCAGAGCACTTTAAATATCTGATGATTCTGTTTGCTCCGATCGGACATCTCTCGTTTGGACGCTGGTGGTTTGCTCTTCCGTTCTGTGCTCCATGGGTGTTAGTCCTGGCTTTGCCTACGTTAGCATTGAATATGTTGAGCTCTGATCCATTAATGTATAGTGGGCTTTTTCAGTATAGTGCAGAACTGGTTCCTATTATTCTGTTTGCAAGTATAGAAGGGCTGGTTCTTCTTCTATTTATAGGGCGTTATCTGGTGCAGTGGGGATATCATGCAGGGAAGCGTTACCAGCTCTTCTCTTTTCACCGGAGCGTAAAACCTCTCCCTTCTTCAGTAGCTCGAACGGGTCTGCTGCTGGTGCTCTTAGTGGGGATGACCATCAGCGTTTTGCGTGCTGACTATTATTTTCATGGGCAGATGCCCTATACGTTGGATTTTCAGTGGCCGGTCTCTTCAGCTCATATTCAGAAGGCTCAGACTTTTATTGATCTTGTTCCACCGAACGCTTCTATCTCGGCTCAGACTCATCTTGTCCCTCATTTGAGTCAGCGTGAGCAGATCTATCTTTTTCCGTATGGAGATACAGAGGCTGAGTATATTTTGCTGGATATCTCAGGAGACATTTATCCTTACTTTCAGCAGGATCAGTATATGGCAGAGATTAAACAAGTGTGGGAGAGTGGTCAGTATGGGATATTGGATGCTGATGATGGATATCTTTTGCTTCAACATGGCCTGGCTCCTCCAACGGTAGCTTTTGAGCCCGATTTGTTGCCAACCTTGCATATTGGATCGGTCTCTGTCCCCTCTCAATCCCAGGGGCGGCACCATGCTCAAGCGGCTCCCGAGGCCTTTACAACTGATCCTTTTGTACAGGCAGATTGGTCTGATTTTCTTCTGTACACCAGTACATCTCCAAAAGGGCTAGGACATATGTCCACGGCCCTTTTACCTCTGGTATAATCATCGAGTACAATAAAGGATGTACTGGCTTGGCTTCCTTTACCGCTGGTGAATGCACCTGGTACATTTGCTTCGAGTCATCGTACATAAGCGCTGCAACTGATGCCAGTAAAGAGAAACATAGTGAGTGGAAGTACTGCCCGCTCAAAATGGCATGTTAGCAGTAGAACGAAAGAGAGATGTAGGATGGGCATTTATTTAGGTCAACTTCCGCCCGCTGAAATTGCACGCTTAAAAGCGGAGTTAGCTGAGACGCTGATTACCCATTTTTGTTATCCACGCTTTTTTGATTATCGCACTGATTCGTTGCAGATGCGCCCGGTGGATCGTGTTAAACGACAAGAAGTCTGGCTGTATCTGAGTTCGTTTGATTTTACGGCCTGGAATCGTGTGGATCTGATGTCTGCCGATTTGCAGAATCAGATAGAGCTTCTCTTTATTCAATTTGTGCAGCGCAACCGCAGTTTCTTCGGGAACCAGGGCCGGAGACGTATGTCTGATATTCGAACACAGATTGGCTCTTGTGCCACCTCTGTTTCGCAACGACTGCGTAATCATTTGTCGGGCCAGAAGCAGATGGCTCCTCCCTTTGGGAGCCCGCGACCAGTAGTTACCTGGTCCACTACGAGTATCAGCAATCGGCCAGAACCCAGCTGGGAGCAGATCTCTGCATCAACGATGGCTTTGCAGCAGCAGTTACAGGAGTGGCGCGGTGAGATCCGGACGGGAGCTGCAAATGATACCCGTACAGCCAGCCCGACGGGTCCTCTGGGCAATGGAGTGCCACGACGTCCAACACGGCCACAGCCTACACCTGCACAGCAAAGCTATGAGAAACTTGTTCAGCAACCAACTTTGCCAACTGCACCAGTGAATCCGCGCCCTGGCGTCGCACCAGCTACAGTTAATGGACGTAGTGCAGCCTCGGGCGCACCTCAGACTGCTCCTGCGGCTCAGCCCAGTGAGCCAGCGCGCAGATACGAGGTGCCGCTACAGCCAGTGCAACCGGTTGAACCATTGGCTCGTCGCACTGATTCTGTACCACCACGGCCTGCTGAGCAGCCATCGGCGCGTCTGGCTGACCCTGCTCTAACGGCACGACGCACAGAATCTGCACCTCAGCCAATCGTCTCACCAACTCAAGCCCCCTCAGGGGTGTTGCCACAGCGACCTTCTGTAAGGCCATCCACACCAGAGTCGCCTTCTCCATCGGTAAGTCATGGCACTTCTCCCAATATATCCAATGTGCAGGCGGCTACCGCGAATGTGACGACAGCGACCACGGCTGCCGGGCAGCGCGAAATGCTGACGGTAGGTGAAGATGATATGGCGATCTTTGAGCAGCTTCGACATCAATTAGTGCTCTGGCTGCGGGTTGAGGCTTTGACGGCAGGGCTGGAAACGACGAATCAGGCGCCCGCGCAATTACTCGATCTGTTGCGCCAGCAGTCCCGGCTCGACGAGACTCGTTTACAGGTTGTCTCCACTCTGCTTAATCTCTCCAATCAAGTGATGAAGACTGGCGTTGTGAGTGTACTGGATTATAAGCAGGCTTTAATGTTCCACCTGATGCATACCAAAAGATAGAGGCTAAGCGATTGTCAGAAAGGAGGCTCCAGCATCCAGTAGCAATGTATCGCTACTGGATGCTGGAGCCCCATTTTTGACAGTTTAAAAGGCGAGCCTGTTCCCGCAAGCTGTTACGATGCGGTAGAGGAAGCTGGGGCAGTAATACTGGGAAGGAGCTCCCGCAGTTGGGGAAGCCAATTGGTGCCAAGCAGACGCTTAGGAATCCGAATCGTTCCTTGTTGAACACGAGCCTCGTTTTTGAAGCGACGATAAAGCACGATGCGATTGGGGACTACGCTCCGTTTGGCAATTAAGATCAGCTCATTATCTTTTAATGCAATTGACTCAAAGCCAAGCTGAGCAGCTTCGACCTTCATACGGATGAGCGTTAAAAGGTTCTGTGCAGGTTGAGGTAATGGTCCAAAGCGATCGCTCATTTCGGCTGTCATGGCTTCCACCTGCTCTACTTGTGAAAGGGTTGCTAACCGCTGATAGAAGTTGACCTTGAGTGTGCGGTCTCCAATATATTCATCAGGCAGGTAGGCATCAATTGGCAGATCGACAGTAGCCGTTGCGGCGCTGACCTCCGTCTGTTTGCCCTGAAGTTCCTGTACCGCATCCGAGAGAAGCTTACAGTACAGGTCAAAGCCGACCGAGTTCATGAAGCCTGATTGTTCAGCTCCCAGCAGACTGCCTGCTCCGCGAATCTCCAGATCTTTCATCGCAATGCGGAAGCCAGCTCCCAGTTCAGTGGCCTCGAAGATCGCACGTAAGCGCTTTTCTTGGATGGGCGTGAGCTTTGCGTCTTTGCCATAGAAGAAGTAGGCGTAGGCTTGATGGGTTGCCCGGCCTACGCGACCGCGCAACTGATAGAGCTGTGACAGGCCAAAATAGGCGGCATTGTTCACGATAATCGTATTGGCGTTGGGGATATCCAGCCCATTCTCAATAATGGTCGTCGAGATGAGGACATCATAGTCGCCATTGGAGAAACCCACCATCACGCGTTCAAGTTGATCTTCATTCATCTGTCCATGTCCAACGATGATGCGCGCCTCTGGGATGAGCTTCTGAAGTTTTTGGGCTATGATCTGAATGCCTTGTACGCGATTGTGCACGAAGAAGACCTGGCCTCCGCGATCCATCTCGCGCAAGATGGCTTCACGTATCAAATGATCGTCGTATTCACGAATAGTGGTACGAATGGGAAGCCGTTCTTGTGGCGGGGTCTCAATAATGCTCATATCGCGCAGGTTGACCAGCGACATATGCAAGGTACGAGGAATAGGTGTGGCGGTCATCGTGAGCACATCAATCTCGGCTCGCATCTGTTTGAGCCGCTCTTTATGAACGACACCAAAGCGCTGTTCTTCGTCTACAATCAGAAGACCAAGATTGAGGAAGACCACATCTTTCTGGAGTAGTCTGTGTGTCCCAATAATAATATCGACCTTGCCCAGAGCAAGATCCTCTAAGACTTTTTTCTGTTCTTTTTCGGAGCGAAAACGGCTGAGTAGTTCTACGCGCACTGGATAGGCTTTGAGACGCTCTTTAAAATTGTTGTAATGCTGGAGGGCCAGGACTGTTGTCGGGACAAGGATGGCTACCTGCCGTTGATCCAGGACCGATTTGAACGCTGCTCGTAGAGCTACCTCGGTCTTGCCATAGCCGACATCGCCACAGACTAAGCGATCCATTGGTCGTGGTCGCTCCATGTCTGCTTTGACCTCTTCGATGGCGCGCTCTTGATCGGGAGTCTCCTGGTAAGGGAAGGCATCCTCTAACTCCTGGAGCCAGGGCTGCTCTGAATCAGGTGGGAAGGCGTGGCCCGGTGCCGCTTCTCGCTGGCTATAGAGTTTGAGGAGCTCCTGTGCGATCTCTTGCACATTCTCCTTAACCTTCGACTTGGCTCTTGTCCATTCAGTCGTACCTAGCTTACTTAATCCAGGAACGGCATCACCCATGCCGATAAAGCGCGTGACGCGATCAAGCTGATCGGTTGGAATATACAATTTATCGGTACCAGCATAATGGATGAGCAGGTATTCGCGCTCAACGCCGGTCAGGTTCATTTTGACGAGCCCTTCAAAACGGCCAATACCATGTTCCTGGTGAACTACATAATCTCCAGGATTGACTTCGGCGAGAAACGAGGCCGGGGTAACTGGTTTGCGACGCTGAACACCACGCCGTTTTGACCAGCCAAAGATCTCTGTATCGGTATAGACATATAAAGCCAGTGAACGCGATTGCCAGCCTTCCGACATCTGACCCTGGATCAAGGTCAGAGTGCCTGCTTCAGGTATCTGATTGATATTGGTGCCAGGGCTGACATGAATAGTCGCATCCTGTAAGATACTCTCATCGCTTAATACTTCGGCCATGCGCCTGGCCTGCATTGTCACAATGATCACACGATCGCGTTTATCAAGAGTCTTACGGCAATCCTGTACAAATGCGCGGAGCCGACCGCCATACGAATTGGCGCTGCTACAGACGGGAATGAGATTCTCTGTGCCCCCGTGCTGGTGGGCTTCGAAATCGCCTTCGGCGGTCGAGAGGATATCTGCAAAGCGCACCTGACGACGCTGCTGTAGCTGCGGTTCAATCTGTTCCCAGGTATAAAAGGCCTGGCGTAGATGGGCAGGATTTTCACGCTCTCGTTCAAGGCGCTCTTTGATCTCCAACGCCTGGGCATTGATCTCCTGAATATGATGCTGGACACTGGCTGGATTATCAATGATCAGGAGGCCGTGTTTAGGAAGATAGTCAAGGATAGTCGCTTGCTCATGGAGATAGGGGAGATAGAAGGCAATATCTGTAAAAGAACGGCGCTGGCGTAGCAGTTCGAGGTCTTGTTTCCAACGCTCCTCTGCATCGCGATGGAGAATCTTGCTCTCCAATCGAGCAAGTTCTTTTTCAGCCTCTGGTCCGCGAGCGGGGAGTGCCTCACGGGCAGGACCTAAGATGCAGACCTCAATCGTATTAAGCGAGCGCTGTGTCTCCTGATCAAATGTACGGATAGACTCAATCTCATCACCAAAGAACTCGACGCGAACTGGCCGGGGCAGAGTAGGTGGAAAGAGATCGACAATACCTCCGCGATGACTGAATTGTCCAGGCTCTTCGACCTCTGTCACAGGCTCGTAGCCAAGGTTATAGAGGTGCTCTAACATGCTGGTCAGGTCCACTTCCTGACCCGTCTGGAGGCGGAAGAGACTGGCTGCCAGTTCTTGCGGCGGGATAACAAACTGTGTAAGTGCAAGAGCAGAGCAGACGACGAGGACAGTGCGCTCACGTTCAACCATTGCGATTAACGCCTGCATCCGTTGTTGGGTTGTCTGACCATCTGCGATGAGCCGTTCATAGGGCATAGCATCGCGATCTGGGAGGCAGAAAATATCACTGGGACTGGCAGTAAACGCTTTGAGCGTCTCTGCGATCTGCTGAGCCTCATTTTCGTCGTTGACTACCAGCAGAATGGGCTGTTTCAAGGTTGCGGCAAGGGTTGAAATCACAAAAGGGCGCGCCGCTTCGGTAATACCAGTCAAGGCGGGGATGCCCTCAGATTTTTGTAATTTATCGATGAGGCGGCGATATTCGGGCCGCTGGGCTAGTAATGAAAGTAATCCCTGTAAAATCACAACATCCTCCAACAGACACAGTGAACTACACACCCTCTATCCTATTCCTGGTGGAGAGGGGTGTAGTGCATTGTCCTTTTTCCATACCCTGTTATCATACCTTACCATTTCAGTCTGTGCAATGCCTATCTAAGCCTTTACCAAAATATTTAACCTGTATTTGCTGTGCATAGTGTGTATTTGTCCTGGATGATGTCCTTAAAAAGCCCTGCAATAAGCTGGTTTTTGGAGCAAATAAGGGTATAATTTTTTTATAGCAAAAATTGCTGCCAGTGTTCTTTCAGATGGGAAGCGAAGGACCTCCTTGCTCTCATTCCCTATTTTTTGCGAACAGACAATTGTATGCGAATAGAGGCACATTCATGGATGAAAACGATCAGTGGCGAAAGATTCTCCAATCTTATCGTGCACAAGGTGTCCAGGCAGTCTCACTGGCGGAGCCAGAGGCCGAAAAGCTTGTGAGAGCTCTTGTCGTTGGCGAGCCTCTGCCTCCTGCTGTGGCCAGCTTTATACGGCTCTGGCTGAAAGGATCAGGTGAGCCATGGCAGATCCTTATTCAAAGTGCCTCGGTGGTCCATGCAGGCGTCAAGAAAGAGCTTGGATCTGGCTCTCTGTTGGAGCCATTGCGCGCCCTTATTCAGCGAGTGGTGGATGTGGCTATTCTCTGCTGGCCGCCTACTCCCTGGTATCCCTCTCAACGTTGGGGCTATCTCTTTCAGGTCAAAGCGCTCCAGGCAGAGAAAGCCCCTAAGCAGATTGTTCTTCATACGCCAGCCTCTTTACAGGATATTGCACAGGCCGAGGCAGCCCTTCGCCTGACCCTTCCCCCCAGTTATCGACGTTTTCTGCTGGTAACGAATGGTTTTGCAACAGGAGTACATCGAATTCCATGGATCTGTGGGGCAGGGCCAGGTCTGGCGAATTGGAAGTCTGTGCTTTTCAATAAGTGGTCGGATTGTGAAGGTTATCACGAGATAGCGTCATTATGGCGTGCCTTCCAGGGTATCTATGACTATGAACGGATTCGTGATTGGGAGAATGGTGAGAACACGTTTTTATCTGATGAGACGGTTCTGGTTCCTTTTGCTCAGACCTATGACGAGTGGTGCTTTGATCGATCCCGTCGCAAAGTCAGTGGCGAGTATCCCGTTATTTTTTGGAATCATGAGACGCGTCAGGCCAGTGATTACTACAAAGATTTCTCTTCCTGGTTTGCTGGCGAAGTTGAGCTCTTTCTCTTTGGGACCTGAGCGTGTGACTGAGACCTGAATGAGTTACGCAGGTGTGCTGTCAACTTCGGCACTTTTTTCATTTTCAGCAGCTTTCCGCAACTTTTCTTGTTCGCGGCGCTCTTGTTGCTGGCGTCGTCTCTCCTCGGCCTTCTTTTTCGCCTCGGGATCAACATTGAGAATATTCATAGCTGCGTCGATGCCTTGCTCAAGTATGAGAGGAATGGCATCAACAGCGGCGCTCTCACCAAGCTCTAGTTGTATCTGCTCATCGCCTCCTGGAGCACCCAGGACATAATCTACGGTCTGAAATTTAGGGTTCGCAGGCCGTCCAATACCAACGCGTAGATGTGGAAAGGTATTGGTATGAAGATGGCTGATAATACTTTTAATACCATTGTGGCCACCTGCACTGCCACTGCGCCGTACGCGAATCTTTCCAACTGGTAGATCTAAATCATCATAGATCACAAGCGCATCTTCGGGCTGCACTTTGTACCAGCGCAGCAATTCCCCAACCGCCTCTCCACTTTTATTCATAAATGTAATAGGTTTTACCAGAACGACCTTTTCGGTGCCCAGATGACCATTGGCTATCATGGCTCGCCCGTTGCGTTCCCAGCGCCAGCCATGCCTCTTAGCAAGTTCATCAACGATGCGAAAACCGGCATTGTGGCGCGTTCGCTCATATTCAGAGCCTGGATTGCCCAGACCAATAATCAATTTCATGTTCTTTTCCAGCTATCTTCTTCAGGTATTCGAAACGTTCTTTGAAACCATTGTGAATCAATGACAGTGTTTGATTATCTTTGCGGTCTTTGCCAGAGTATCGTGGTGCCACGTTCCAGCAACACGCAATCCTTGGGACGAGCGTTCGCAGGCTCCCCCTTCTTACGGGAAAAGGCGAGATATCCCGTCGAATAAATCGAGTTGATCTGTTTGATCCATGTTCCTTTGACTCGGACGACATCCCCTTTGCGAAAGCCCTCCAGTTCCGTGTTGAGTTGATAGCGCACACGCCCTTGCCCCTTGCGCGGCAAATCGTGGTACTGCCGTCGTGTTTGACGAGGGCGGAACCCAATGCGATAAAATCGCTCTCGTTGCCAGGGAACCAGTTCTCCGGTGTCGTAGGTCGCGATGCACAGGGCGTCACTGTCGTGTTCCTTCGGCAATTCCTGCTGCTTTCTCCAGGTGGCCGTTTGATACCCAAAGAGCGTTGAGAGCGGAAGCGCGCTTCCAAGTGTGGTGTACAGATACGTTTTGCCTTGCATGGACCGTTGCGCGATGTGATCAAGATGGCCGCTCACACCTGAAACTTCGAGCGTGATTTTCCCCGCATGCACCCCATGATGACACGACTCGCACAGGGTCAACAGATTGCTCAGTGTGTCTTTTCCCCCATGCTGACGATACTGCACATGATGGGCTTCCAGACGCACCTCCCGTTTGCCGCAGTGTTGGCACTGGTAGCGATCTCGCAGCAAGCACGCGATGCGCAGGTTCTCATCCAGGCGTTTGGAATCTTGATAGCGACTGCCTTGTACCGTCGGATCATTGAGCCGGGCAATATCCACCTGGACATCCTCAATGACGATCCGAGTGATGGGCAAGGGCAGCCGTCGTACCACCCGGATCACCTCTTCCACGTTGGTCTTGATGGAAGGCGGCAGCCTGCCACTGCGCTTGCTGGATGCCCGGTTCAATATTCGACAGGGACGATACCAGCGGCGGTTCCGGCGACTGCGCCGATGCGCACGCCGTGCGTCGAGCTTTTCTTTGACATCCTTGCGATGCAGGATCTCTCCTGACAGCAGGATTTCTCCTCGGCCCACACAGGCAAAGCCCGTCGTTGAACTGCCCTTATCAATGCCAACCACCACGTCCTGGACCTGCTCTTCGCAGTCCCAGCGCAGTTGAATGGTAAAGGGCGCACGGTGCTTCACGTTGGCTCGACCATCCCGCAACAGCTTGCGTGCCTTTGATGGCTTGCAAGGCATCAAGGGGTGTCCATTTTGATTGATGACATACACCAACTGGGTCATGCTGTAAGCGCTCCTTTCGGAGTAAATGCTCCTCGCGGCGTTCAAGAGGGTTGTCACGTGCAGCACACGTCTGCTTTCGCTTCTCCTTAATGCAGCACCACAGAGCCTGGAGCTGGAACAAACACCCCAGGGTGTGATACACCTCTCGAACTCCTGTTCCACCGAAGTGAAGCCCGCTGGTAGCTCCATAACCGAACAAATCAAGGATTCGCTAGATTTTAGGAACTATCTTAAGAGCGCAGTTCTCCTCTGCGCTCTTTGTTGCTTATTGTTTGGTACTCAGGTGTTGTGCTATCTTGCTAGAAGCCGTAGGCCAGACTGCTAGCGGCCATAAGCCAGACGTGTGGCAAGATAATTGGGTAACTTGGCCTCGATAATCTTCTCCTGAGTCTTCTCAAAAGAATAAGAGACGCGATAGAAGGTAAAGCCTTTTTCTGTATCATAGATCATGAATGCTGCACGTGCATCTCCATCGCGTGGCTGCCCAACGCCGCCCGGATTGATAATGGCACGATAGCCTTCAGGAGCCTTCCATGCTCCTTCAGGTGGAACAAGCATCTCATTTGTGACTTCTACCATACTCTGGCTAAGACCCAACAGCGCCAATAGCTCTTCAATCTCTTCATTAAGGAGCTCTTCAGCGGATTTTTCTTCGGCAGAAAGCTCATCTGCTGGAACTGGCGTCTCCTGGTCTGACCTTTCAACATCGGCAGCAGCAGGGATGGGGTGAACGGCAATAACCTCTGCTGTCTCATCCTCTTCATTTTCTGCCTGAGCGATTGCTTCAGCGAGTTCAGGGACAACGAGCTCGGGCGCGTCATCGGCCAGATGTTGTTGACGAGCGTTTTCGACATCAACGCGATCTGCAATCTCTTGCAGCGCTTCTGGAGCGGTATGAACGCTCTCTGTATCATTGATACTGGTCTGACTTGTGCTTTGTTCAACGGTCTCATCCGCAGGGGCTGTCTGGGTCTCCTGCTCGTCCGGGACACTCTTCACGGATGCGCCTTGCTCGAGAGCCGCTGTTCTGTTTGCCTCTTCTGTACCATGAGTTGCAATGACATCGATAGCCTCAACATCCAACGGTTGGGTTGGTGTATTGGCAAATGAATCGGGCTGCTGGAAGATGACCGGGACATGGGTATGCCCAACGAAGCAGAAGCGGCTGGAAAAGTATTGAAAACTTCGTTCCGCAAGTACTTCGGATGTCAGGTATTCCCAGAGAGGCCCATAGGGGCTTCCATGGACCAGCAGGCATTCATCTTTCTCCAACCGTTCAGGGAGATTTGCAAGAAAGGTACGATGTTCCTCCGTAAGCTGCTCTCTGGTCCAGAGGGCTGAGATGCGGGCAGCTTCACTGAAATCTTCGAGATCAATCTTGCCGACTGCTGCCCAGTCATGATTGCCTGCGATAATAACATCCGTACGTTCTCGTAGCTTCTCGATACATTCATTGGGGTTGGGTCCGTAACCAACGAGGTCGCCGAGAAACCAGATCTGATCGACTGGCTCTTGCTGCGATAGCTCGTCAATTTTGGCCAGCACAGCTTCCAATGCCTCTAGATTAGCGTGGATATCGGTAAAAATTGCGTAACGCATTTAGCATACTCTATTCAAATTCTATGGTACAAGCAGGTGTGGTTATTTTATCATGTTTATGGTCTCCTTACCAGTACGTATTTATTGGTAGTCAGGGTATGCCAATGCTGCGAGATCTTGTGCTACTTTTCTGTGATATACTGAAGCGCATGCAGTGATCCTACAACTGAGTGGAGACGGTGGTTCCTGGCAGCAATGTGGATACTATGGCCTGGATTGTGTTTGACCTGTTCCTGAAGAGGGGGTCTGCCATCGTATACTCTCCTGGAGGCATGCTAAAGATGTGTACGTTTGAAAAACTGTAAGGAGGACGTAATGGCACGACCTATCACACTTTTCACTGGTCAATGGGGAGACCTACCACTGGTAGAACTCGCTCCTCTGGCGAAGAAGATGGGCTTTGATGGCCTTGAACTTGGCGTTGGTGGCGATCATTTTGATGTGCAAAAGGCTCTTCATGAGCCCGGATATTTAGAGGCTAAGCATGCACTTCTTGAGAAAAATGGTCTGAAAAGCTATGCCATTGGTGCTCATCTGGTTGGTCAGGCAGTCTGCGATAATATTGACGCTCGTCATAAGAACATCCTCCCGGCTTCGATCTGGGGCGATGGTGAGCCAGAAGGCGTTCGCAAACGTGCAGCCGAAGAGATGAAGGATACCGCTCGAGCGGCGGCTAAGTTTGGTGTGCAGACCGTAACTGGTTTTGTGGGATCGAATATCTGGCACTTGCTCTACTCTTTTCCACCTAACGACTTTGCAGTGATTGATCAGGCGTATGTTGAATTTGCCGAGCGCTGGAATCCAATCATTGATGTGTTTGAGCAGGAGGGGGTCAAGTTTGCACTTGAGGTCCATCCAACTGAACTGGCCTATGATTTCGTGACAACGCGTAAGACATTGGATGCCATTGGCAATCGACCAGGATTTGGCATTAATTTTGATCCCAGCCATCTGATTCCTCAATTCCTTGATCCTGCGACCTTTATTGAGGATTTTAGCGACCGTATCTATCATGTTCATGTGAAGGATTCTAAGCGGAAGCTGAATGGCCGGACCAGTATCCTGGCTTCCCACCTCAATTTTGGTGATAATCGTCGTGGTTGGGATTTTGTCTCGCCAGGTCATGGCGATGTCGATTTTGAGTCCATCATTCGAGCTCTTAATCACATTGGCTATCAGGGACCGCTCTCGGTCGAATGGGAAGATTCTGGCATGGATCGCGAGTGGGGTGCGACTGATGCAGCAGCTTTTGTGCGTCGTACTGATTTCCGCCCCTCCACAATTGCCTTTGATGCAGCGTTCAGCAAAAAATAATGCCTCAATTTGCTGAATCTGATGAGACCTTCTTCTCGTGAGAAGGTCTCATTTTTTGTTGCTCTCTGAGCACTAATCTGAGCACTAAATAGTGCACGACAGCGATTCTAATCAGAGATAAAGCTGCATTGTATGCAAAAAGCAGTACTCATCAGCGGCAGTGATTGATGCTGCTGGTCTTTGTAAAACCTTCACCCAATAAAAGAGCTTAAGGGAAGCATGATGCCAACTACAAAGACAAGGAACGTCAACGCATAGCTTTGCAGACCGAATAAGATGCGTTGATCTTTCACCTGCAAGGCATAAAGCAATCCTGCAAAGACAAGACTGGTGCCGATTCGTCCCGCAGAGATAAGTTCCATATAGGAGTAGCGTGACAGAAAGACCATCATCAGCAGATTCATGATCCAGATGCTCAATGGTCCGGCTTGCCACCAACCCCGATGGAAGAGCTCACGTACAATCATACAGCCGCTTAATACGCCAGGCAGAAATAAGAGGAGAAAAAGGAACCAGAACTTATGTGGAGATTGTACAAAGGCAAACAGACCAGCAAAAGGAAGATGCTCAAAAGGTGGAGAGAACGTGAGCCCGGTGCGGCCAAAAAAGAGATAAAGTAGCCCTAACCAGACACACAAAGGCAGGATACCAGCCGCACAAAACAGCAGAGCTTTACGCCACTGTCGTTGAAGCACAAAACCAAAGAGATATCCGGCAGGAAAGAGGATTGCCGTCTCACGTGTGAGCGCCGCCAGTCCCATCATTACAGCAGCCCACATGAACCGTTCTTCATCAAGTAGCCAGACACCTGCACAGATAAAAAAATAGACCAGTGGCTCTGCTGTATCAAATGTCAGGCCAGCCGCTTGTCCGAAATAAAGGCCTGCTGCAAGACTGTACCACTGAGAGAGACCTCGTTTCACCAGGAGGCGAGCCAGAAGATCGACGCTTAGCACGATGGCGAGCCAGTTAACGGTGAGGAGTACATAAGGGATCAGAGGATCGAACTTCAGACTGAGTAGAGAGACCAGCAGTGGATAGAGAATGCGCTGATAACGATAGGGAGCATTGTCCATAAATTGCCAGGCGTTGAGGGGATCATGTGCTAATTGATAGTAGAATTGGCCATCATAGCCCCATGTTCCATCAGGCTTGTGTTGCGACCAGACTGTGCCGAGATGAACAAAGTCTAGAACACTATAGCCACGTATGCCCATCATCGCGATCAGAAGAGCAAAATAACTGACGGCAATCACTACTGTTGGATGCCAGAGCGCGATACTCAGTGTTGAGCGCTGAGTGAGTGCAACATTGTTTCGTGCCAAAGTAAGAACCTCGCAGTCCTCAAAACAGGCCTTTGCTCGATCGGAGTTGAACGCCTGTTTTCCTACCCTCCAACGCCTTTGTTGAAGAAAAAAAGTTTCTATTGGGAACAGAATCCAGATGTTTAGGGACTTTTCTGGCAAATCTAGATTCATCAATGTAGCAGTGATTATAGCTCAACAATTTATATTTAGCAAGTATCCAGGCGAGGAAATGGGGTGTATCATGCCCCTATAGGCATCTAGCTCATAAGAAGGTAGGAAGTTGTGCTAATTGGGGGGACGCACAGGGAGATTAAAACCCCAATCGAGCAGGGCTTTCGTATCGGAGTCACGCGTTACCTGACTGGAGCTATCCAGAATGGCTCCAATAAGATGGTGTCCATTGCGGGTGGCGGAGAAGACCAGGCACCAGCCAGCAGCATCGGTATGGCCGGTCTTGATGCCATTCATGCCAGGGTATGTACTGAGGAGCAGATTGGTATTTGTCCAGACATGATTGGCTGTACTATAGCTGGGAGTCTGTACGATCTGAGCAAAGAACGGAATCTTCATGGCATACGTGGCGAGCCGGGTGAGATCGGCTGCTGTTGTGTAGTGCTGTCCATTTAGTTCATCCTGGGTAAGTCCATCAGGATTGACATAATGCGTCTGGAAGAGGCCGAGACGAAAAGTAAAAAGATTCATGCGCTGGACAAAGGTCTCTGTAGAGCCCCCCAGGGCATCTGCGATTGCGACTGCCGCATCGTCTCCTGAGGGGAGCATCAAGCCATAGAGGAGATCTTTCAGTTTGATCTGCTCACCAACTTTCAGATAGGCGCTGCTACCATCGGTGCTACCATCACTATGATAACCAACGCGATCAATCGCATCCTGTTTGACAGTAATCATCTGATCAAGCTTGCCGCTCTGAATTGCAATCAGGGCAGTGATGATCTTGGTCGTGCTGGCCATGGGGACTGGCCTCTCTCCATTTGTATCCGCCAATACGTGGCCTGTATCGGCATCAATGAGATAGCTCATTCTGGCAGCGAGAGGTGGTGGAGCTCCTTGCACCGTTAAGATGGGCTGGGGAGTGATGGGAGGAATAGGGGTTGCAGGCGGTAACGTTGGATAAGGGATCGGTGTTGGCGTGGGGGTCGGATCAAGGATGCCCGCAGACGTTAAAAACCCTTCCCCTGATGAGGTAAAAGCCAGTAAGGGAATCAGGATGAGCAGGCTAAGAGCACAAAGCAGGCAGATGATCCCTATGATCCGACGTTTCATATTTTTTTTCTTCCGTATTTTTGAAGAGAATAGTAATTTTTGTATGAGAAGTATGGAGCAAAAAGACTATACTGTGTAAGAGTCTAAGATTAGTATAAATATTCTATCGTCAAAAGGCGAATTATTGTTGTGTGATAAGAGAAATATCCCATCAATTGGGGAGAAATCTAAGCATGAGGTAAGCGAAAAATGAGAAAATGGGCAAGAAGTAGCACTACCTCTTCGACGCCCCCAGGCTTCGCGATCGAATCTTGATCAAATGAAAGAACCATTTCAGATCCGACCGCGAACGCTGCTAGGGGCTACCAGGATACTTTAATATGTGCAGGCCAGAGACGTTCGAGAGACGCTACTCCCCATTACAACAGCAGATGTTTCTTCCGAAAACGGAGTTTTCATGCCGGGTGATGAACCCTTTGTATGAACGTCCATTTAGAGCTCTGCGGGCCATTGCTTATGATAATCGGTGACAGCCTCGAAGGCACTGGCAATCTTTAGAAGGGTGTCTTCCTTGAAGACATTGCCGAGCAATTGCAGGCCAACGGGCAGACCTTCGCTAAAGCCGCCTGGGATCGAGACGCCACAGATACCTGCCAGGTTGGCTGGGATAGTGAAAACGTCCTGAAGATACATCTGATAAGGATCGGAGATCTCACCCAATTTGAAGGCGACCGTAGGAGAGGCCGGGCTTACAAGGGCATCAAATTGCTCAAAGGCCCTGGAAAAGTCCTGCGTGATCAGCGTCCTGACCTTCTCAGCCTGTTTATAGTAGGCATCGTAGTAGCCAGCGGAGAGGGCATAGGTCCCCAGCATAATGCGGCGTTTCACCTCAGGTCCAAAGCCGTATTCCCGTGTTTTCTCCATTGCCTCCCACATCTCGCTGGTATCGCGATACGAGAAACCATATTTTACGCCATCATAGCGAGAGAGATTTGCGCTGGCCTCAGCAGGAGCAATGATATAGTAGGCTGCAACGCCATATTTGGTATGTGGAAGTGAGACAGGACTGATCTCAGCACCAAGTTCGCGCAGGCGCTCAATATTGGCCTTCACTGCGCTAACGACTCCAGGCTGTGTGCCCTCGACCCAATACTCCTCTGGCACACCGATGCGCATCCCTTTCAGATCTCCAGTGAGCGCGCCAGTGTAATCCTGAACGGACTGTGGAGAGCTCGTAGCATCGCGCTCATCATGCCCGGCAATAGCCTGTAGCAGGAGAGCAGCATCGCGGGCATTGCGTGCAAAGGGTCCAATCTGATCCAGCGAAGAGGCAAAGGCTACCAGGCCAAAGCGTGAGACACGGCCATAGGTTGGTTTGAGTCCAACGAGATTACAGAGCGAGGCAGGCTGGCGAATCGAGCCACCTGTATCACTGCCATAAGAGCCCATGGCCATCCCAGCGGCCACGGCAGCAGCTGAGCCACCACTACTGCCACCAGGAGCTCGATCGAGATCCCAGGGATTTTTGGTAGGAAAGAAGGCTGAATGTTCGGTGGAAGAGCCCATTGCAAACTCATCCATATTTGTCTTTCCAACCATCACAATGCCAGCGTCATGCAACTTCTCCATCACCGTGGCATCGAAAGGGGGCTTAAAATTCTCCAGCATGCGTGAGCCGCAGGTTGTGGCAATCCCCTTCGTCGCAATAACATCTTTAATGGCAAGAGGGATGCCAGTCAGCGGATGGAGATTCTCGCCGCGAGCAAAGCGTTTATCGGCCTCTCGAGCCTGTTCCAGAGCCAGCTCATCGGTTACCAGCGTAAAAGCTTTCACTTTGGGCTCAACGGCGCGAATGCGCTCTAAATGGGCCTGTGTGAGCTCAACGGAAGAGATCTTCTTCTGGCGTAAGAGCTCGCCGGCCTCAGTAATACTTAAATGATAGAGTTCAGTCATGTGTAT
The DNA here is from genome assembly GCF_003967535.1 of Tengunoibacter tsumagoiensis. Classification (GTDB taxonomy): domain Bacteria; phylum Chloroflexota; class Ktedonobacteria; order Ktedonobacterales; family Ktedonobacteraceae; genus Tengunoibacter; species Tengunoibacter tsumagoiensis. The sequence continues at coordinate 2,154,426 of NZ_BIFR01000001.1, forward strand.
TTATGCGTCCTCCAGTACCGCATTGACCCGCAAGCAGTTGTCTTCCTGGTCTGGAGCATTGGCCAGCAACTCTTCAGGTGTATAAGAAGGTTTGGCAATATCCTCACGCATAACATTGGTCTGTCGTGAGGCATGGGCAGTGGGGGAGACTCCGCTCACATCGGCCTCTTGTAAAATGTGGATATGCCCCAGAATGGCGGAAAGTTGGCTGCCAAAGGTATCAATCTCTTCTTCGCTCAGACCCAATCTGGCGAGCCTGGCTACGTTTGTTACCGTCTCGCGATCAATCATGTATGGTCCTCTTCTCTAACTTACCCAGCTACCAGCGGACGTGAAAGCCACTGAAATGTTCGGTTGGTTCTCGCCATGTCGTGTGTACTTCCTCGACCTCTGCCGCTGGTGGACCCTGCCGCAGCAGGACAAGCAGATGTTCGAGGGCAGGTCGTGCCCCTTGAGCGACTATGGTAACGTCGCCGTTGCTCTCATTGCGTGCGAATCCGTGCAGCCCCAGGCTCAAAGCACTCTGGACTGCAAAATAACGGAAGCCAACGCCCTGGACGTAGCCAGTAACGAGAGCTAACAATTCTTGAGTGGGTGTGTGGTCGCTCTGACTCATGCTCCTCATGATAGCATATATCGGGCCATTCGGAATAGCCCCTCTGTGAGAGATGGGAGGACGTGGTTGTGTAGCAAAGGCTTCAAACAGGACTTTGTAGATGGCTTATTTACTTGAAAAGTGGTACTATTAGGGTAACGAATGCAACAAAACCAACACACGTAGCGTATTTCTTTTCAGAGAAAATTACCATTTGCTCTCCCATCTATACCTGTGCTCCTTGAACGCCCTGAGAGTAAACGTTGCGTAGTGGAGTTGTATTTGAGGAGAGGCTGGTTGCTCTGATTTTATCGAGACATACGCCTCGATTGAACCTCATTGGGGAGATGATACATGCAATCAATACAAGACTTAGCTACAGCTGTTCAGCGCGTGGTAGAGAATGTGGAGCGTGTCATAGTAGGCAAAGCGGAGCCCGTTGCCTTCAGTCTGATCGCCGTTATTTGTAATGGACATGTGCTGATCGAAGATGTACCGGGTGTCGGGAAAACCGTTTTAACAAAAGCTATTGCCCGCTCCATCGGATGTTCGTTTAAGCGTATTCAGTTTACTCCAGACCTTCTACCGAGTGATGTTACAGGCGTCTCTATTTATAACCAGAAATCGGGCAATTTTGAGTTTCGGTCTGGTCCGATTATGTCGCAGATTGTGTTAGCAGACGAAGTGAACCGAGCGACTCCAAAGACTCAGTCGGCATTGTTGGAAGCGATGGAAGAGGCGCAGGTGACTGTTGATGGCATCACCTATCAATTGCCTTCTCCCTTTATGGTTATGGCGACTCAGAACCCCATTGAGTATGAAGGAACCTTTCCGCTGCCTGAGGCTCAGCTTGATCGCTTTATGATGAATATTCGCCTGGGTTATCCCCAACCCAGGGACGAGATGAATATTCTCGATAGCCATCAACATCATCACCCTCTCGAAGATCTGGCCCAGATTATGACCGCTGAGGAGCTGATCACCATTCAGCAACAGGTGCGTAACGTTCATGTTGACCCCTCGATTCGTGAATATATCGTTGGCATTGCCAATGCAACGCGTAGCCATCAAAATATTTACCTTGGCGCAAGTCCACGTGGCTCGTTGGCGCTCTTTCGTGCGTCACAGGCTCTGGCGGCTATGCGCGGACGTGGGTATGTGATTCCAGATGATATCAAATTGCTGGCCAAACCAACGCTGGCTCATCGTATCATCGTTACACCAGCGGCTCGTGTGCGCTCAATTACCTCAACCGCCATTCTTGATGAGATTCTACAGTCAGTTCCTGTTCCCAATGCATGGGTTGGTGGCGGAAGGGGGCGCTAGCTATGCGTCCCTGGCAAGCTATTCTTCTGATTTGCATCCTGGCTTTTTTTGCCATTAGTAGTGCATGGAAGGTTCTCTATATTCTGACCTATGTACTACTCATTCTCTTTGTCCTCTCCTGGCTGTGGGCGCAATATAGCCTGCGTAAAATGGTATTCCAACGCACCTTCAATGGGGAACGTGTGCAGGTTGGCGAGGTCTTTGATGAGCGGCTCACGTTAGACAATCTGAGCCGCTTGCCAAAACTATGGGTGCAGATTGCCGATGGTTCGACGCTACCAGGACATCGAGCGGGCTATGTTGCCAGTATGGGCGGGCGGAAACGAGCGATGTGGCGGGCGCGTAGCACCTGTCGACAGCGTGGACGTTTTCAAATGGGCCCTGTCATTGCCACGAGTGGAGATCCCTTTGGACTCTTCCGCAAGCATCGTTTTCTGGCACCAGCGGGCGATCTCCTGGTTCTGCCACGCGTCCACCCGATTACGGATTTTGCACTTTTCACAGGTGGGTTGCCTGGACGAGGCCGTAGCGCGCAGCGAGCGCTTCAGACGACGACCAATGCAACTACGATTCGTGACTATGTCAATGGCGATGCCTTAAGCCGTATTCATTGGCGTAGCAGTGCTCATTACAACAAGTTGATGGTCAAAGAATTTGATCTTGATCCCGCAGTTGATGCCTGGCTCTTTTTGGATCTTCAGGGTGAGGTGCAAGTGGGAGAAGGAGAGGATTCGACTGAAGAATATGCAGTAACGATTGCTGCAACGATTGCAAACTATCTGCTACGTCATGATCTTTCACTAGGCATGATTGTCAACGGAGAGAAGCGCGAGATTCTCGCCCTCGATCGTGGTGATCGACAGATCGAGCGTATGCTTGAGCTTCTTGCTGTGGTGACAGCAGGGCAGGGACCAGCGTTAAAAGAGGCTCTGGCTGTGGATGCCCTCCATTTTCGCCGCAATACGGTGGCGATTGTGATTACGGCCTCACAGACGAGCGATTGGCATGAGAGTATTCGTCATCTTCAACGGCGAGGAGTACAGGTTGCTGTGGTGGGCCTGGATGCCGCCTCATTTGAAGGGGAGTCTTCGGATGAGGATACTCTGGCTTTACTGGAAGGCGCAGGTATTCCGGTGATGCGCATCCATTGTAACGATCCAATTGCTCAGATACTAGAAAGTGGATCCGACACGCGTTTTGTCAAAGGAAGGTAGACGCGATGAGCGATACGACGTTTGAACGGCTCTCCCATCTCATTTCGGAGACGCCTCCCGATCCAAAGAAGAAGGGACGTTCTCCACGGACAGTTGAATTGCTCTTAAACCCGGCAGAGGGGTGGCTGCTCTTTTTCTTACTGGCTGCCGTTCTTTATAGCACAACGTGGTCAGTACAGGCGGCTGGCTGGATTAGTAATTTAGATGTGCTCTCCCAGACGACTGCTCTTGGTCTGATTGCTAGTTTTGTCGCAGCAAAGCAGCAGCGGTTTCCACGGCTGCTTGTTTTTAGTGTAGTGATTATCGTTGGTCTGCTTCTGGCGTTTTGGCAAACGGTCTTGCTTTACGATCAAGGGAACTTCACTGAGTTTTTTGCACGCTTTCAGGATTGGCTCAACACAATTCGCTCGGGTGGAACGGGGAATGATGATACCATGTTCCTCTTTTTTATCTTATCTCTTGGCTTTGCCCTGGCGGTCATAAGTGTCTGGCTGGTCTATTGTATGAGAAGCCCCTTGCTTATGGTTGCAGCCAATGCAGTTGTGCTCCTGATCAACCTGAATAATATGACCGATGCTGGAGGGATCTTCTTTCTTATCCTCTTCCTGATCTCATCGCTGTTGTTATTGTTGCGGTTTAACCTCTATGAATCGATTGCGCGCTGGAAAAGGCAGGGGCTCCGCTTTGACGATGATCTCAAGTGGGATATTATGCAGGCAGGGGCTCTGGTCTCGGTTGGTATTCTCATCTTTTCCTGGGTTCTGCCTGGAAGCTATGCCAATCCAGTTGCGAGCCAGATCTGGAATGTGCCGCAGAATCCCTTCTTACAGTTGCAGAATACCTGGAATCGAGCGTTCTCTCCGAGTGGTGGTGGAGTCGCAACTTCAAACCATGGCAGCTTTCGGGCTCAATTGTCACTGGGTGGCAATCCCAACCTCAATGATGAAGTAGTGCTGACCATGCAGACTAACAGTAAGGATAGTGCAGCTCTCTATCTTGAGCTTGTGAGCTATGAGACCTATACAACAAATGGCTGGGTTCTGGGGGCAACGAATCCATTTCCCCTGGAAGCCAATGCCTTTTTGCCGCCCAGCTCCTTCTCGACTCAATCGGTGAAAGAACGAATCACCATGGTGAATCCACCAGCTGAACAGAATCCCTACATTCTTGGCCCCTCTGAGATGACCTCAGTAAGCATTCCGGCCTCGGTCTACAATGGTGATCATGGTATTGTGGCCTGGGTAGGGAAAAATGGGACGATTCGCGCTGGCGTGAGCTACACTGTCAATTCAGCTATCTCCGACGTCAATGATACAACATTGGAGGGCGTCCCATTTCCTAAGAATGCACCAAATTATACCCCTAATCCTAACCGTCCTGACGATTTGATCGCTGTAAACGCCTATGAAGATGGTCTGGTGCGTGATTTTACTCAGATGCCCAGCAATGACGATATGAAGCGTATCAGTGCACTGGCTCATCAGATTGTAACAGATGCCAACGCTACCAGCATGTATGATCAGGCGCAGGCCTTAGAGTCGTATCTCAAAAAGAATTATAGCTATAGTGTGGATATTCATCCACCCAGACAGGGCGACCCGGTGGCCTGGTTTTTGTTTGACAATAGTCAAAAAGATGGCTTCTGTAACTATTTTTCATCGGCGATGGTGCTTATGGCTCGTTCATTAGGAATGCCAGCACGCGTGGTTGCGGGGTATGCGCCGGGGGAATACAATGAGAGTACTGGCCAGTATACAGTGCGTGGTAAACAGGCACATTCCTGGGTACAGATCGACTTTGCAGGCTATGGATGGATAAATTTTGAGCCATCGGCAAGCTTCAACTCATTTGTACGCCCTACTGGCCTGAACACACCTGGAGCGAATGGGACCTCATCAAACCAGACCCTTCCAACGGGCGTGGTGCCGCCTGACCAGCGCACAAAGCATAAGAAAGATCCAGATCAGACTGATCCAGGAGGTTCTACGAGCAGCTCTTCCCAGCCCCTTTTTTTCCAGGGACCGAGCATAAGCATTACCTTAGGAAGCCTGATTCTATTGACCTTATTCCTCTGTATTGCTTTTGGCATCTGGTGGAGACGGCTCTTCCGCCGCTATAGCCTGTCGACTCAGATTTATGGTCGCATCTGTCTACTGGCAAGTTGGGCTGGTATACAATTGCAGCCCTCTCTGACACCCTACGAATATGTGGAGCGCATCAGACCATCGTTTGCACGTACGGCTGATATTACTGCGTTAGAGCGTCTGGGAGACATCTATGTGCGAGAGCGCTGGGCCGATCCACAGAGTCCAGAGCATCCACTTCGCAGCGGTGAACTGGCAGAGTTACAGAGCATCTGGCGTCGTTTACGCCTGAAACTCGTTGTCTCAGTTCTGCGACACCCCTCTTTCCTGGGATGGGTGCCAGCCCGGATACAGCGTTATTGGAAACAGTATCGGCGTCGCCATCGCGTGCGAAAATGGCTGCGTAAAGAGCTTTAAAAGGAACTTTAAAAGGAATTTTCACAGGTGGAACTTTAGCTGGACTTCTTGACCAATCCGGTCGACTCTCGTACACTATAGTTTGCAGCCTGCTGTGTTTTGCAACTGTGGTCTGCAAACTTTAAAGTTCATATCTGTGCCATTTAGCGCACTGCGGTTGTGCAGTCAATTGTGCTGTTTTTTCATGGTATGGTAAGGTAGGAGAATGTTATGTCCGTAAATGATGTCGCCGAGATGGAGCAATTGTCCGTTGCGACAACTCAGATTCGTAACACCGTTGAGATCCCTGGAGCTCCTGCGGTGGTTTTGCAGACCCTGGACCTGGCTCGTCATGTGGCCATTGATCCTAAAGGGAAACGTTATATCGTTGCTTCGTTTGATGACAATCATATGGGGCGCGGTTTTGTCTCTGCTGTCTTTCCACAACAGAATGGCTATCTAACTCTTGTACGCCTACCCTATTGCGAGTTTAGCTTTGATCGCCCTGAAGAAGCAGTTCAGCGCCACATAGAGCTGGTCGAAATTATTCAGCAAGGAAAGTTTAGAGCCTTCTTAAAGTCGCAACAGCAGTAGAACTTTCTTTGTACAGAAAAACTGGGGCATTTATAGTTATAATGCCCTTGACAGACCACTAATGTATTCCGTATACTTGGAAATGTTAGGGATTGACGACACAATCCTCTCGATGAACTTGTCATCAGAACTGTGTTGCCTCTAAGAAAAAACATTTATTAGCACACACTTCTTGAAAGGAGATGGCGACTATGACAGATCATACAGCTACTGCAAGCCTGTATTGCCTGGGCGATCATGCGTTTTTTGCTGATTGCGCTCGTTTTGTCATGCCCATCACCTATAAAGATCCTGGCTCTTATGTTATCCTCACAGCTCGTCCCAAGACTGTGGCCCAGGGGAGCAGTGTGCCCATTTCCAGGGGGAGACCGCCATTAAAATGAGAAAAAGCGGTAAGTAACAACCCTCCGACCGTGGGCACTGGGCATAGAAAATCCAGTTCCACGGTTTTTTATTGCACTTTTTTATGCTGGCTTTGTGTAACTGTGCTGTTGTTATGGTATCGGGAGGCTTTGATGTTCTGGTAAAAGTGATGATCTGTGAAAAGCAAGGTGGTAATGAGGGTCAGGTCTGAGGTTGCTCTTTCCTGAGAGGGCGGAAATTGAAGAATTAAAAATGTATTTCGTGTATTGTGAGTGACTGGTAATTTAAAGGCGATTTGTACACTGTGAATTATGAAAAAGCAGTAGTAGCCGTTTGAAGATGATAAAGGAGAAATCCCTTGGCTATTCAAGAGCAGACAATCCATTCTCGTTTGTTAAAGAACGTGGTGATAGATACATCAAAAGATGCGGTGGTGATCGATGGGGTCTCAAAGATTTTTAAGAAATCACAGCCATTATTTCGGCGCGCTAAGACAAAGTCCGCCGAACTGGAGGTCGTGCGCGAGGTACGAGCAGTTGACGATATTAGTCTAACGATCAAGCACCGAGAGATTGTGGGAATCTTAGGTGCGAACGGTTCGGGCAAATCAACGTTAATTCGCATGCTTTCAACTTTGCTTATTCCTGATCGTGGTCGAATTAGCATCTTTGGCTACGATGTCGTCAAAGACGAGCGCGTTGTCCAGCGTCTAATCAATCGTGTGAGCGTAGAAGCCTCATTTTTCAAGAAGCTCTCTCCGATGGAGAACCTGCTGTATGCGGCCCGGCTCTACAATATGTCTGGCTCAGAGGCGCGCACAATGATTAAAGATCTGTTGACGCGTCTGGGGATTAAGGCCAATCGCATTAATGCGCCTCTGGAAGATATGTCGCGTGGTATGCAGCAGAAAGTTGCGATTGCGCGGGCGTTTCTCACTTCTCCTATCGTACTCCTGCTGGATGAGCCTACTACAGGACTGGATCCACGTTCCAAGCTAGATGTACAGACCTTTGTTCATGATCTGCGCGATAAGCATGACGCCACCATCTTGATTACGACCCATGATATGGAAGAGGCTGAGGCGCTCTGTGATCGGGTTGCGATTATCGACAAGGGGCGCATGGTTGCATTGGGCACGACCGAAGAGCTGCGCCGGACTGTGACCAATCTGATGGGACGCCGCGAGCTGGTCTCATTGAACGAAGTCTTTATGCACTATACCGCTGCCCATACGATTACAGAGGAAGATATCAAGCTCTATGGCTCGTGGGAAAAAGCATTTGAGGCGCTTGAAGCGCAACGTGAAGAAGAGTAAAAGGGGAAGAAGCACTTATGTCATCAATGATTCATCAGGGTCGGGCTGCCTATGCGTTTTTTGAGCGCAACTGGAATCTTACCAAGCGCTACTGGGCCTGGGAGATTGTCTGGCTTTTCTATAATATTGTGAACTCGATGTCTGTTACCTTTATCGGCGAAGGTGCAGGCGGCATCGCTAATGTCAAACTCAGTCCAGAGTCGACCAATCGTCTTATTCTCACGCTGCTGATCGGCACATCAGTCTGGTCGTATCTTAGCGTCACCTTTGAAGGGGTGACGGATATGATCACGATGGAGCGCTGGGAAGGCACGATTGAGCACACGTTTATGGCACCGATCTCACGCTTTACCCATCTGGTGGGAAGCTGCTGGTTTGCAATCGTCCATGGACTGCTCTTTACCTGTATTCAGCTCTTTGTTGTGAGCCTGTTCTTTCATCTTGATCTGAGTAATGCGAACTATCTGACTGCGGCCTTTATGCTGATTCTGGGAAGCCTCTCATTTATTGGATTGGGCATCGGTGCATCAGTGTTACCGCTTCTGTTTACCGAGCGTGGCACGCAGATGTCCTATATCGTGCGAGCGATCTTACTGGTCGTCTCCGGTGTCTACTACAGCGTCACTGTCTTGCCTGGTTGGATGCAGGTCCTATCGATCTTCTCACCTGCGACCTATGTCTTAAATGGTCTGCGTGCTGGTCTGATGGATGGGGCACCGATCTGGTCGATAACCATCTGGAACGATATCTGGCCTTTGATTATTGCAGGTATTGTGAGCCTGCCTCTGGGCATCTACATCTTTGGTGTAGCTGAGCGCTATGCGAAACGTACCGGGAAGCTCAAGAGAAACGGTTAACTGCTAAACGTTTCGGTGGACACTGTGAGCATATCCGAAAGGTCGTATAGTCATTACGATGTAGATAGATCATGAACACAGTGTCTGCCAGAAAGAGGAGAGGTTTTATGATGACACAGCCTGTCTTGCCAGATGGTTTTACGACACGAGCGGCTCGTTGGAGTGATCTGGAAGAGGTTTGTGAAGTAATGCGTGCCTGTGATCACCAGTTGTTTGGACGCTCAGAGGTTACCGTTCAAGTTATGGAGCGTGAATGGAGTAGTCCTGACTTTGATCTTACTCATGATTGTTGGGTGATCCTGGCTCCAGAGGGAAAGGTCATTGCAGTTGCCAGTCTGGAGCAAGAAGCTTATGTGCAACTTTTTGCGGTCGGTTTTGTGCATCCAGAATATGAGCGGCGAGGTCTGGGGAGCTATTTAATGAGTCTGATCGAAGAGCGGGCTCAACAGATGGTCGCTCTGGCGCCTCCTGAAGCAAGGGTTACCCTTCGGATCGGAGCTAACGAGAACCATGTTGCGAAGCAGCAATTGTTGATACGTCACGGATATAATCTCACGCGACATTTCTGGCGCATGAAGATCGAGCTTAATGAGGCCCCACCAGCCCCACAATGGCCTCCCAATATGGAGCTGCGGCCTTTTACCTGGGAGATGGAGCGGATCGTTTTTGATGTTGCTGAAGAGGCTTTTCAAGACCACTGGGGGCATCTGCCTCAGTCTTTTGAGCAATGGCAGCATTGGCTGACGAAGAATCCAACGTTTGATCCAACGTTATGGTATCTGCCGACATCTGGTGAGGAGATCGCTGGTCTTGCCCTGTGTAGTCTTGATGAGGGCAATGGTTGGGTGAATGAACTGGCAATTCGGCGTCCGTGGCGTCGTCATGGTCTGGCTCTGGCTCTCCTTCACCATGCGTTTGGCGAATTCTATCGTCGTGGCATCAAAGACGTGTATCTATACGTTGATGCGGAGAGTCTAACGGGTGCCACGAGGCTGTACGAGAAGGCCGGTATGCATGTCTTCCGAGTCACCAATCGTTATATCAAAGAGCTTCGGGCTGGCATAGAGCTCAGTACCGAGATGCTTGAAGTATAGATCTTTGTCATCATTAGACAGTTATTGGCCACCTTTTTTTTATGCTGTATGAAAAGAATGTGCTATCTCGATAGCTAGAAAGATATGTGCACAATGCAAAGAGTCACTTATCCACAAGATTTGATGGTGCGCCCTGCCGGCGTTGCCGATCTACCAGCCATTGTTGAGCTGGTTCGTTTCTGCGAGGCTGAGTTTGATGGGCAAGCAGAGACAACCCTGGAAAGTATGCAGGCGCTCTGGAGCAGGTCTGATTTTGATCCCGAGACTGAGACCTGGGCTGTCTCTGAGTCCACCGGTAAACTGGTTGCTTATGCTCGTATAGAACATCGCAAGCATGCGATTCTCTTCTTTCATTGTTATGTGTCACCATCCTATCGCTGGCAGGGTATAGAGGAGCATCTGTTAGAGCATAGTGAACAGAGAGCACAGGCATATATTCGAGAGGCTGATCCAGAGGTGCGTGTGAGCCTGATAGCTGGATGTAGTGATCACGATCATGACTCAATGGCCTTTTTCGAGCACCAGGGATTCTTACATGTACGCAGCTTCTGGCGGATGAACATTGAGCTTCATGAAGCACCTCCGCAGGCGCAGTGGGCCGAAGGTCTTCATGTCCAGCGTATGCAGCCTGGAATGGAGCGTGCCGTCTATGAGGCTGATGAAGAGATCTTCCGGGATCACTGGGGCCACCTGCCAGCTACATATGAAGAGTGGTCTAACCACTCCCTTCCACAACCAGGAGTTGATTCCTCATTCTGGTTTTTAGCAATGGCCGGGGATGAGATTGCTGGCATCGCGCTCTGTAAAGATGGGAAAGAGAATGGTGGTTGGGTCCGTGTTCTGGGTGTTCGCAGGCCCTGGCGGCGCAACAAGGTTGGCCTCTCCTTGCTCCACCATGCCTTCGAAGAATTTTATCGACGTGGCATCAAGCAGGTGTATCTGAGCGTGGATGCCTTAAGTCTGACGGATGCGACCCATTTGTATACTCGTGCTGGAATGCATGTTGACCGACAAATACATCGTTACGAGAAGGAGCTGCGCGCGGGGAAAGAGTTACGAATTCTGACCCTCAACGTCTAAAGTCAGCTTTAAGACTGCCCGGCTCATTCTGCTATAAATTCAAAGGGAGAGGGATCTCTCTTGCAAGAATGGAGCACATTGTGATGATTATACGCCTGAGTAATCTATCGACCCGCCCTCCGGTACTGGACGATCTTTCATCCGTCACTGCTCTGGTGGCTCGCTGTGATCTCCCTCTGACTGGTCTGGCAGAGGTGGTAGAGGAAGATATAAATCGACGTTGGTTTGCTCCGGGTTTTCAATTGGCGACAGATGCCTGGACAATCATCACTCATACCAATGACATTATTAGCTATGCGGATATTCATAGCAAACTTGATGGACAGACACTGGAATTTGAAATTTTTTTACGTGTACACCCCGCCTATAGACACCGTGGTATTGAAACATTGTTGATCTGGTTAATTGAGGAGCGAGCCCGTCAGATTCTGGAAGAGTTTTCGGATCGGCTCCGTGTAGTTTTAAGTATCGCGCTTCCTGTACAGGATCAGTCGATTATTGACCTCTTTGAGCATCAGGGGTATCTGCTGACCCATACTTTCTGGAGACTGCTCTTTGAGCATAATGCACAGCAGCAAGAACGTTTTTCATCATCGAATAGACAGATGGTCGATCTGGTCATTGAGACAACAAATCTTCAAGGTGATTCCGTTGTACGCCGGCAGACTGGCATCTATTCGGCTCGTCAATATGGTCTGTATGAAAAAATCATTCGTGAGCCGGTGGCTCAGATGAAGAAGCACTTCGAATGTGAAGAGCTGTTAGCATAAGAAGTTGCCTATTTGTTTGATAGTGTCTCCCTAACGATAAGAGTAAAGGCCTATTATAGATTTATAAGCTTTTACTCTTTTTTTTATGTTTGAATCTTTGAGTTTGTAAAAATGATTTTTTAAATAATTTACTTACTAGGTGCATAAAGAAATGATATTAAAAATGATAAAAATGATATTCATTTTTGTGTATACATTCATGTATACTTAAAATAAGCGAAAAATGTAAATTCTATGTCAATAGTAGAGCTCCATGAAGTAGCGAAGAGCTCAAAAATGGAAGAACAAAATTAAATTATGTAACTAGTACTCTGTTACTGGCCATATGAAAAGGCTAAGTGGGTTATAAATACCCCTTGTATCTTGGTCATCTGCCTATATAGGCATTTCAAAAGAAAGGAACAAGGTACTAGACACATTGTAATGTTTTCATCTTTAGGATTAACCAATACCATCTTAGTTGGGGTCCTACAGTGTTAATGTAGAGAATAACGGATTAGGAGAAAAATTCCATGCTAAGTAAGAAATTATTTGTCGCTTCTGTGTTGGCTATCGTTCTTTTTTTTACTTTTTCAATTTCCACTTTCGCTCAATCAGTTACTTCTCCAGATGTTTCGCAACCCAATAAAACATATGCAAAAATTTCACCACTAGAAAAATATACCACAGGTAAATATTCTCCTAATGATCTCATTGCAGTATGTTCAGCTAGCCTTAATGCAGATCAAAATAATCCTACCATGCTAGAGGGAAATACTGAAGTTATTTGTAGCGAACCTCTAGAAGTAACGGTAAATAGTTATGCAGATTATTGTACTGCTTGGGCATGGGGAGTGTGTTGGGGAAGTTGGGATAACAAAGCCTCATATTCTCAATGTAGTATGGATTATACTACTGATTTATTCTGTGGTACATTTTACAAAACTACAGGGAAAAATCAGGTTTGGCGGTTTCGATCAGAAATTTGTGTTGTTTTTACAACTGGCACAGAATGTACCGAAGAATATAAAGTAGTCACTTTCTAAATATTAGTAACATTTCACAAAGGAACTACTGCTAGTATAATGTATACTAATGAGTAGTTCCTTTTACGTATTTGCCTGATGGCAAACGTATATGTATGTAAGATCAGTCACGAAAATAGTGATGACAATGAAAGGAAAATATGGCACATACCGATCCGAAGGAAGAGATTATTGCGCATCTGAGCGCTGTTCGAATCGCCCCAAATGGATCAGATGGCAGCAGGTCTGTAGATTCTACTGCAAGTAAAGCTCGAAAAACGTTTCATTTTCTCAAAGATCAACATCAAGCTAAGCGTCAAGTTTTTGCTGTCACCATGCAAGAAAATGAATTCTATGAGGCATGCTTTCTTTGTGACCTCACAAAAGATGTGAACGGTAAGTGGCACATTCAAGACAGTCTAGGACTCTCTCAACCACAAAGAACGATTGAAAGAAAGCAGCCATGGGCAAATCTGACTGGTAGTGGATGGCCCAATCAGTTTTTCGCTGGGGGGTATGTCTTAGATGATAGCCAGCAGACCGTTCAGCGTCTTCGCCTGGTCTCTGCCAATGGTGTAGTGATGGAAGATAGGGTCAAAGATGGGTTGGTTTTGTTTCTGACAGAGCAGAAAGTTGTTTTGCCCTTTCATGTCTATCTTTATAATCAAGCGAATGAATTAGTCAATAGCCATCATTTATTTCCTCAATAGCTGCTCTCTCTACTCCTGTGGCTCTGAAGTTAGCGTATGCAAATATGCAGACAAATAGTTAGAAAAGAGGCCTATTCTGTTACCATTTTTATGGAGATACGGTCCTATAACATAGTTATGCTCTAAGAATTGAGAATGAGAAGGATCGCTTTATGGGTTTCATCTTTCATGTTGGGGAGATATTTGTTTGCACATCGTGTTAATTATCCTTTTACTGGTCGCTGTCCTGCTCATACTTGTGGGGGCAGCTATCGCCTTGTTGACTCTATACGCTCTGGATAGTGCAGAGAGTCAACATCCTGAACATCTTCTTGAAGAAGAATAGCTGAGATCAAGAGCGACCAGGAATGTAGCGACCAGGAATATAAGGAACGAAGCTTGATCTTTAGCTTTAAAGAGCCTGAATGAATTCCATCCGATTGCCGAAGGGATCACGAGTCTCAAAGCGTGTATAACCAGGAATCGGAATGCCATCCAGAATCGCAAAACCCTGCTCAGCCAGTCTCTGTTTCCATGTTTCGATATCGTCAACTGCATAGGCAATATGCGCCTTTGTTGCAAGTCTTTCGACTCCATCCTCTGTTCCTACATGAATCTGCTGGCTCCCGCTTTGCAGCCAGAAGCCACCGCGCCCTTGCAGTGATACTGGCTTTTCAACCTCTTGCAGACCAAGGAGCTCACAATAGAAGGTGCGAGCGAGCTCCTCACTTCCGCGTGGAATGGTAATCTGAACGTGATGTATTCCTCTAATCGTGCTCATCGTACTCCTGACCTGCCTGTTTCGTACTGATTCTTCTGAAAACCATCATCTGTTCATGGTTGATGGGGCATGGGTATTTATCTGCCGCGAACGATCCGCTCAATATCGCGTTTGACATCTCGTTCGGCGATCGAGGCACGCTTATCATAGAGCTTCTTACCACGGCAGAGCCCGAGCTCGATCTTAGCTTTCCCGCCTTTGAGATAGAGCTTCAGAGGAATTAAGGTAAGGCCCTTCGTAGCAACCTTCGTGAGCAATTGATCGATCTCTTTCTTATGCAAAAGCAATTTTCGATTGCGCATCGGCTCGTGGTTGAAGCGATTGCCATGCTCATAGGGAGAGATATGGGCATTTTCGAGCCAGATCTCGCCTTTGCGAGCGAGAGCATAGGCTCCGCGCAACTGTACTCGGCCTTCACGAATTGATTTAATCTCCGTTCCCACAAGCGAGATGCCCGCTTCAATGGTGCGCTCAACCTCATAATCATGATAAGCCTGGCGATTCACACTGATGACTTTAATCGGCACCTGAGTGATGGGTTGCTCTTTTTTTGTCGTTGTTCTGGCTGTTTGTTTAGCCATGAGAAAACTCCTTCGTTTGATGAAAGGACGTAGATCTGCTGCGTAAAAGCCTCATATCCAGCAGGATAAGTGCCAACCAGGGGCAGCAGGAACACTGCAAAGCAGGTGTGGTGAGATGGTACAGGGCATGCTAAAAAGTATACGCCTGACGGTTGGCTTTATCATACAACAACTGTCGTGATGCGTCGACTCTATAGCTTTCATCTGCAAAGCCCTGGTATCGTCTTTGACCGGAGTCCAATCAAAGGTTGCATCAAGTGAAAAATACTCCTATGTATTATAGAGAGATTTTTGTGTTTTTATAGGTGAATTTTTGTGCGCGTTCGTTGTATTGAAAACGTTCACTGAAACTCCAGCGAACTATTCAGAAGCACTTACTGGCTCTACTTCCAGATCCTGGGAGAGAATGACCCCTTGAGGTAGAGGCTGTCGTCCTAGACATGAAGATTGAGAAGAAAGAAGTTGAGAGTCTGACCTATGCTTTCTGGTTGTGTGCTGTCTACAGTATTTAAAGAAAGGTCTTCTGTGTTATGTTTTACCATCTTGGCAGATTTGCCACCCGCCATCGCTGGTTGATTGTGGGGTTGTGGATGGTGGCGGCGGTGATTGCCCTGCCTTTTGCTCCTCAGGCCAGTCAGGTCCTACGTTCGGGCGGTTTTGTGAGTCCCGATGCTGAGTCGCAACAGGCAATTAATGTCTTATCCGAGAAATTGCATGTCAATACCAATATTGTACAGATTATTTTTGAGAGCAAGAAATATACCGTTGAAGATCCACAATTTTTGCAGCAGACCCAGGCGGCACTCGCAGGTCTGCGTGGTTGGAAAGAGGTAGGGCAGATCACCTCGTTTACCGATAACCCACGCCAGATCTCAACAGATCTTCACGCAGCCTATGTAAATGTTGCTCTGACCTCAGATCCGAATTCGTCGTCCCTGGTGCTGCCCGAATTTCAACGTCGTCTGCATAAGATGCCCGATGTACAGAGCATGGTGGGCGGTGGTCCCGTCTTTTATGAAGATATCCAGGCAGTCAGCGAAAGTGATCTGCGCCGAGCAGAGTTCCTGGCCTTCCCCTTTGCAATTTTTGCGCTGCTCTTCGTCTTTCGTTCAGTGATTGCGGCCATTCTACCAGCAGTCGTAGGAGGGTGTGCGGTCGTCGTGGCGCTGGCCTTAGTTTTTGCCCTGGGGCACGTTACCGAGCTATCCATCTTCGTCCTGAATATTACAACCCTGTTTGGATTAGGATTAGGAGTGGATTACTCGCTCTTTATGGTCAGTCGTTTTCGTGAAGAGGTTGCACATGGGCGGAGTATTGATGAGGCCGTAGCCGTCACGGTAGCGACCGCTGGACGGGCTGTGGCTTTTTCAGGCTTAACCGTCTCAATAGGCCTCTTTGGTCTGACCTTTTTTCACATTAATATGCTCCACTCAGTGGGCATAGGGGGAATAATGGTCGTGCTGCTGGCTGTTATCGCAGCCTTGACACTGTTACCGGCATTGCTGGCAATGATCGGTCTGAAAGTCAATGCCCTTCCGGTCCGGTTCCCTCGTTTCAGTAAAAACAAGTCCGTGAATGGGCTTAGCGTTGTCAATGAGGATGAATTGCATCATGGTTTCTGGTACCGGCTCTCTCACGTAGTGATGCGTTACCCATTGCGCGTCTTCTTTCCCGTCTTACTGCTCTTAATTGGCTTCGGGCTCCCTTTTCTCTGGGTACGTTTCTCAGCCCCTGACGCCTCGATTCTGCCTGCGAATGTCCCCTCACGGCAGGCCTATACCGTCTTACAAGAGCGCTTTAACCAGCGTGAGACGACACCTATTATCATGGCAGTGCAGACAAAAGGAGATGCTCTTAGCGCAGAGAATATCAAATATCTCTATGACTATGTCCAGCGCATTAAGGCTCATCCCTATGTTGAGCGTGTCGATAGCATCGTCAGTGCAGATCCACGCTTTACCCTGGAGCAGTATCAGTCCTTGTATAGTCATCCACAATTTATCAGTGATCCCTATCTCAGCGCCTTCTTGAAGTCATCTGTGGCTGGCAATACACTGTTTGTGGAAGTAGTCAGTAAATATGGAATGGTTGACCCCCACTCACAGACCTTAGTCCAGGCCATTCGCAATACTGATCCAGGCCATGGCATCTCTGTTCTCGTTGATGGTGGCACAGCCGGAAATATCGATTATGTGAACTCTCTCTACACAGATTTTCCTCTGGCGCTCCTGATCGTATCCCTGACAACGTATATTGTGCTCTTCCTCCTCTTCCGTTCTCTGGTCCTCCCCTTAAAGGCCATTATTATGAATACGCTCTCAATTCTGGCAAGCTATGGAGCGCTGGTCGTCATCTTCCAGCAAGGTTTCCTGCATCAATTGCTGGGCTTTACTCCACTAGGATTTGTTGAAGCCTCGAGCCCTATCCTGCTCTTTTGTTCCCTGTTTGGTCTCTCCATGGATTATGAAGTCTTTCTCTTGTCGCGTATTCAAGAAGCCTTCTGGCAGACAGGAGATAATACGCGATCAGTTGCGATTGGCCTTCAGCGTAGTGGTGGTATTATCACCAGCGCGGCTGTCATTGTGATTGTCGTCTGTGCCTGTTTTGCGACTGCGGATATGTTGATTGTAAAGGCATTGGGGTTAGGCATGGCCCTGGCTGTGATTATTGATGCAACCCTTGTGCGCGGCCTGCTGGTGCCTGCGACAATGCGTTTATTGGGGGATTGGAACTGGTGGCTCCCCTTTTCAGGTATTCAGCGACATCCTCATGGACTTGCAGAATTTTCCGCAGCTCCAGAACGTTCGGAGGTTTCTACACAGGATGCATCAGATGTGCAGATGGGAGGAAAACGATGAGAACTTTCCATCGCGCTCATGCCTGGCTGATAAGTCTGTGCCTGTTTCTCACTTTAGGGCTCTCATCGTGCAGTTTTCCTGGTATTGTATCAACCTCTGAGCAGCTCCCTGAGGTCAAAGCAACAACCACCCCGGCACAGCTTCCACCAATCCATTTTCCGCAGGATGAAGGAGGGCATGGAAACCTGACCGAATGGTGGTACTATACTGGACATCTGGATGCCGTAGATGCGACAGGGAAGACAGCTCATTATGGTTTTGAGTTCGTCATCTTTCAAGCATTGCGTGGCGATCTTCCACCCTACTACGCCTCCCACTTTGCGATCAGTGATCTGAATCGAAATGAGTTCCACTATGATCAGCGCCGTATAGCCGCACTCTCAAAGGCGCTGCCTGATGGAAGATCCGTCAATGGGATCGACGAACAGGTGGGCGATTGGCAGATCCATGGGTTGAATGGTCAAGATCAGCTTAAAGCCACCATGCAGGATTATGCCATCAACCTGACGCTTACGGGTCAGAAACCGGTCGTGCAACATAATGGAAATGGTCTGATAACCTATGGCACTGGCGGCTTCTCCTATTATTATTCCCGCTCGCGGATGGCCATTGCCGGAACCCTGCAAGATCATCAGCAGACATTACAGATTACAGGTGGAATAGCCTGGATGGATCATCAGTGGGGAGATTTTCTGGCGACCGGAATTGGTGGTTGGGATTGGTATAGCCTCCAGTTGACGAATAATGTTGAGCTCATGTTATACTTTATTCACGATGCCACTGGAAAAGTCATTTCAACCTATGCTGAATATATTGATCCAGCCTCTCAAGGCATTGTGCTACCAGAAGAAGCTCTTCATTCAACAGCTCTCGATCATTGGACGAGCCCCAAAACTGGTATTACCTATCCATCGGGATGGCGATTAGAGCTCAATGATAGCCACGTCAAAGGGAGCCTCCTGATCCAACCATTACTCAAAGATCAGGAGCTCGTTGCTCTGGCATCCACCGGAAACGTCTATTGGGAGGGAGCCGTTGATATCCAGGGCCAGTTGAACGCCCAGGCCGTCTCAGGCCAGGGCTATATTGAATTAACGGGATACAGCAAGTGAACTACCACGAGGCTGAAGACCTCGTGGCTTCTTTGGAAGCCTGAGTTCACCAGACTGGTTTCAGAAATGGGAACAGCGTTCGAGAGGCCAGGACACCTGCGGTTGACGCATCAGACCGCTGCTCTGTCGCCTGGGTTTAAGTAGGACTGAGGAAAGGTCCGGTGATCCAGGCTCAACAAGCCTTTTGAACTTTGTCGAGATGACGTCGGATTCTTTTCGTGGTCACAGCGAAGAGATACGCACCACCCGGCGCTTGCCGGAGCATTTTTCCGAAAGGAATTCTTTATGAACGTTGTCTATGTGCTTTCACCAGATAGGGAACCGCTCATGCCCTGTAGCTGTGCGATTGCTCGTTTACTACTCAAGGATGGAAAAGCAAAGGTGGTGCGTCGGACTCCTTTTACCATCAAACTCTACGCACAACCAGAGGATGCCCACATGCAACCGTTAACGCTTGGCGTCGATACCGGTAGTGCGACGATAGGCTCAGCCGTTTCTGATGAGTGTGGAAATGTTCTGTATCTCTCAGAAGTAGAAATCCGCAATGATATTGCCAAAACGATGAAGGAACGAGCGACCTCTCGTCGAAATCGTCGCAATCGAAAAACGAGATATCGTCTTGCTCGCTGGTTGAACCGAAAGAACTCGATCAAAACGGGGCGTTTCTCGCCGACCATGAGAAGCAAGATCGAGGCACATCTGCGAGAAATACGCTTTGTGAAGTCATTGCTACCTATTACCTCCGTTGTGGTGGAAACAGGGACTTTCGATCCACATGCCCTCAAAAATCCTGACGTGCTTCAAAACAAAAAACTGTACCAAAAAGGGATTAACTACGGGTATGCGAATACAAAAGCCTATGTACTCACGCGAGATGGCTACGCCTGCCAGCACTGTCAAGGCAAATCAAAGGACAACCGATTGGAGGTGCATCATATCATTTTCCGGCGTGAACAGGGAAGCGATGAGGAAACCAATTTGTTAACCTTGTGCAAAACTTGCCATGATGGACTCCATGCCGGAACCATCACGCTCAGGCGCACCGGCAAGCGCAAAGGGAATTTGCTTCATGCGACTCAGATGAATAGCATTCGCGTGCAATTGTTCAAGTGTATAGAGGCAGAAGAAACGTTTGGATTCGTCACGAAGGAACATCGTCTGCTCGCAGGACTGCCCAAAGAACATGTCTTTGATGCAACAATGATTGCGACACGAGGGATCACCCCCATCTTTCGCACGAGCATGGTGCTTTCCAAGCGTTGTGTGGCTGATGGTGATTATCAGCAAACGAAGGGAGTTCGCAGTGAGCAGCGAATCAATACCGGCAAGATCAGAGGATTTCGGAAGTTCGACAAAGTGCATTACGAAGGTCAGGACTACTTTATTAAGGGAAGAATGTCCACCGGTTATGCCATCTTGATGGATGTTTCTGGCAACAAAGTAGATTTAAAACCCATTCCGAAGTTTGACAAGATGAAGAGAGTGAGTGCTCGTTCCTCATGGATTATGACACACAAAACCATGGCAAGTTTCTCATCCTCTACCACCTGATTTTCGTTTGCAAATACAGGAAAAAGCTTTTGACACTCTATGGGGATGAGGCAAAAGGGATATTCGAGAGCATTGCTACACACTCAGATTTTTCTTTTGAGACGATGGAGGTTGATCAGGACCATATTCACTCTCTGGTGAAAAGCGGGCCAAGAATATCTCCACTGGCGATTGTGCGCAGGTTAAAACAAGAATCGACGGTTCAGCTTTGGCTCAGGCATGAACGTGAATTGAGCAGACATTTTTGGAAAGAACGAACATTTTGGAGTGATGGATATTTTTGCTGCGCTATTGGGAATGCTAGTGAGGAGGCAATTCGCCACTACATTGAGAGTCAAGGGTGAGAAGCGGCAATTCATCCACGAAGCTGAAGACTTCGCGGTTTTCTCGCCGCACTTGTATAAACTGTAGAGCAACTGACCATGACCAGCACAAGCAGACGCTGGTCAGTTGCTTCTGAGAGAGTGATCAGAGCTCTCTATGGTCGCTACGATCTTCTGATCGCATGGTGGAAGGTGATGCTTGCTGTGCGGGCAACTGTGTGCGAGCAATGATCTCTAATTTTTCTTCAACAATACCCAGATACTCATGAGAGAATGTATACCCTTTGTGTGTATCTGGCTGAATCGTCAGAAGAGCCAGCGTATTCTGGAAGAGCAGATTGGCATAGATCTGAGCCTCTTCTCGGACTGACTGCAAAGGAAGCGTATGCGTCCATAAGCCACCATAGATGGTTTGAGAGAGCCGTGATTGCAAGCGAATTTTCTGCTGACTATCGGCATCAAGCTGATTTTGCATGGGTGTTGAGACAAACTGCAAGATCCGTCTGTTCTGACGCCGTTTCAATGCCTGTTGAGCCTCGATCGCATATGAGAAATGCACATCGCCAGAGAGCAGAAGAATATCACCATGATGTCTGGTTAGCAGCGAGACCATCTCCGCCCAACTCTCCGAATATAAAGGCCAGTGATCGAAGCTCATCCGTGATGAGACCTTTTGTTGAAAGAGAGCGAGCTGCTTGCCTAACCATTGGAATGGTTGGGGAGCCTGGAGCCAGAGCCGTTTGCCCATAAGGTATTCCGCCATACCAATGGCAGGTGGCATCAGAACAGGAACCGAAGAGACAAGAATGGCGGGACCGTCATCATGGGCAGCCAGCCAATGAGCAATCTCATCCTGTTGTTCAGGGCTCATAATACGGGTTGGATCGTAGATCGTCCGTGTCTGTTCCCCATCTGTTTCAGGAAAGAGCGCAGTGCGTTCGGTGCGAGCATTGGCCACAAAGAGAGGAGGCTGTGTGGGAATCTCATAGTGCCAGCGGAGAAGTTGTTTGCGATAGACATCTGCTTTGATGCAATCTCGTAAAGCTGGTAGAGCATCCTCCTGTCGGAGCGCAGCCTCTTGCATAATAGTGAAGAGTGGAGACTGTCGCGTTGTCTGTTGATCAAGATTGCCCCAGCCCTGATAGACCCAGTAAGCCACCTCGCCATCCACCAGTGTCTGTTCTAAACCATTGTGCAGAGCATGATCACGCCAATTGGGCTCAGTATTCCAATTGTTTGTAATCTCATGATCATCGAACATCATATAGGTCGGGAGGCAGGCCAGAGCCTGGCGTGCTCCAGAATGATAGCTCCAGGCATACGTATAGAGAAGCGCAAAATCATGAAAAGTACTGGCTCCCTGCTGTAAATGGGGATACTCCAGTAGTATCTGATCTGGAACCTGATCGGCGTAGATCTGATCGCCAATCAGCAGCAGGAGATGAGGCCAGATTGTGTCACGTTGCTCATAGTGGTCAATCAACCATTCTCCAAGAGCATTGAAGGTATCGGAAGCAGGAAGATTTGCCTTGCGGCAAGAGCCATAAGCGATACGTAGAGGATGGCGTTGATCGGGCAGAAGACTGTGATCCAGAGTGCGGAAGCACTGTTGACATTCAGGTGTAAAAAGAAGAGCCGGTTCACTTTCGCTGGCCGCGCAACTCAACGTATAGCTGTACCAGGTAGAGGGATGGAGATTGGTAAGTTGAATAGCAACATAGAAGCGTTCTCCAACCTGAGTCGTTGGGGCGCGGAACAGGCACTCATCAGTAGATGCATCCGTCAATGAGAGTGCACTACAAGTAACCAGACAATATTCTGTTAGTTCAGCCCAGATCACTACACTGGATTCGCTGACTGCCCGTACCAGTGGACCAACACGAAGTGATAGCATATGGCAGATCCTTTTTATAAGATGAAATTTGTCTGATGAAATTGTATAAGAAAAAAGAACGACCTTCATGTACCGTATGAAAAGTGTACTGTTTTTGAGTGTATCCTGCAAGTTTTGCGCATCACCCGGCATGGCAGCCCTTTTTTGCCCGAGCCAGCGAGCAGGACAAGAAAGTACTCAGCCATTGGCGTTATGATGCGTTAATATGGTATAATTTATTGCAATATTAAGTGAATATTTTGCATGTATCAGGTACATCTTGTTCAACATGTAAAAAGCATGTTCTGCATAAAGCACAATCTACTAGCAGAGTAGGGATGATGGTCAGGGAGAAGTTGAAGCATACCACCTGTTGCCTTCTTTCCACTCTACTTATCATACAGTGCTTTTTGGAGAAGCGAGAGCATGTTCCTGTCAACGTGTTCAGTGGGGGGAATGGCAACGCGCTTTTTGGCCAGGGCTGGATGAGGGTGCGACTGCCTGACCTGGAGCACACCAGAAAGGAGAACGACGTATCCTCTCCCACCTGAAGGAGGGAGTACCCGCGTCGCCGCATTATGGAAGCGAACACACACACTTCTACGCTTGCAGAATCCGCAATTATCGAGCGTGTTGCACGCATCGTTTTTAGCGTACGTGGCTCAAAGCCAGACTATACACGTCTTGCCAGCGAACTGCGGCCAGCAGTACCTTTTGATCTGTTTGGAATCGTGCTCTTGCGGCATGATCGCCAGGCAGTCAGAGTCACCGTCTGTCGTCAAGAGGCCAATGGCTGGGTTCCATATCATCATCAGCATCCATTAGCAGACTCCAAACTGGAGCAGATGCTGACACATCCAGAGATTATTGTTCAGGACTATCCACACGGCCTTGATGGTCTGCCAGCTACGAGCGGCGATGCATTAAGTGGCTATCATCAACTCCGCTCCACGATTATTGCACCATTAATCGTAGAAGAACGTGTCCTGGGAACACTAGAACTGGGCAGCGTCGAGCCTGGAACCTATCGAGATGAGACGCTCCAGCGTCTGATTAGTGCCGTCGTAGACGTCGTCGCAACCGCCATCGAGAGCGTTCAATTGGGTGGGAACGCCGCGATGCAGGATCGGCAGCGCCAGGTATTAAAAGATGTCACCAGCGCCCTGACTTCAGAAGCGGACCTGATCACTATTTTGCAGCGGATTGTTCAGGGCATTGCAACCGCCTTGAATGCAGCCTCCTGTATTGCGCTCCTTGATCCTCTGGAGGGTCGCTTTCGATTTGAGGCACAGGCAGGATTGGATCAGGCTGCATTAGAGAGAGCCTGCCAGAACTACCCTATCCTGCTCTCCGAGCGCTCCATTATTGGTCAGACAGTTCATCGCCGCCAACCGATCTTTTCCCACGATATCCAGAGCGACGAACATTTTTCAGCGAGCCGCCCTTTTTTTGCAGAGGTCGGTGTGCACTCAGTCTGTTGCGCCCCTCTAGAGACAGACACGCGAGTCTATGGCGTTATTCTGCTCTGTTCATCGGAGCCAGGTGGTTTTACCCCTTTAAAGGTGGATATTCTGACCCTCTTTGCCAATCAAGCAACTGTCGCAATTCATAATGAGCTCTTATTCAAAACGGCTCAACGGAGGAGCCAGTTTCAGCAGGTGATAGAACAACTTGAGAAAGTACGTACAGACCCTTTGCAGAGCGATCAAGAAGATTTAGAGCTATTAGAACATGTGAGACTGGAGACAGAGCATACGCTCGGTGTAAATTTTAGTAGCTTGCTTCGTTTTATTAGTAATTATCTATTAACACAGAGCGAACAAGACTTGCAAGCATTAAACGCCATGATGCAGCATAATGAGGCATTGGAGCAGAACATCATTGCAAGCCGAGAGACCAGGCTCGCGGGTGGATACAAAGGGGATGGAGAGATGATAGAGCCAGAAGAGATGGGTGGAATCATTCGTGAAAGCCCTATCACCTTTGCCAGAACGCTTGCGCTTTTTGAACAGAATACAGAGACGGCGCTGACCCGAACGGGAATGCTTGGAGAACTGAGCCGACTATTAGTGCAACTGCAACAGACTACGAACTGGGGGAGAGACCCATGGTTTATTGTTGATTTGCAGGGATATTGCTTGTATATGAATCACGCAGCAGAAATTTTCTGTGATCTACGTCTTGCCCCCTTAGCCTCTCCCTATGGGGTAAGAAGACAATTGAAGATTGAAGAGACCTTTGCTCAACTATGGCAGCGTATGCGTAACCGGAAAGAGGTTGAGCGCTACTTCAGGGAAAGTACCCAGGGGAATCTTAGCAGACCTGAGCTGCGTTGTATTCTGGCACCTGAGAATATCGCCAATGAGGAACAGCAAGAGAAGCGCACATTAAAAGAGAGCGGCAACGTGTCTACCGATCTCTACTATCAATTGACACGGTATCCGCTGTATAATCCGCAAGGACAACTGGAGGCTATCGCACTCCAGATGCAGGACATCACCAGTCAGGTGCGCGATGAAAAGAATCGTTCCGCCTTACTGTCATCCGTCTCCCATGATCTACGGACGCCTTTAACCACCATCAAGGCGGCAGTCACAGGATTATTAGAGACAGAGGTAGAATGGGACGAGAGAGATCGGCGGGCCATGCTCGTGGATATAGATATAGAAGCGGACCACCTGACCGTTCTAGTTAACGCGCTTGTTGACCTGTCGCGGATCGAGATGGGAGCCTTAATCTTAGAGAAAGAGTGGTGTGATCTGGTTGAGGTAGGCTATCGTGCGTTAGGAAAGTTGACCCGCGTCTTAGCAGGCCGCCCAGTGAGAGTCCAGGCTGATGCCACCCTCCCCCTTGTCTATGCCGATTTTGTGCAGATGGAACACGTATTTTACAACTTGCTAGAGAATGCTGCACGTCATAGCCCTGAGCAGGGTGAGATCTTTCTTTCCTTTATCACAACGGGCGATGGGCCAAATCAGCTACGTGTTCAGATCAGTGATCAGGGAATTTCTATTCCAGAAGAAGAGCGTGAGCAGGTCTTTCAATCGTTTTATTGCGCTCGTAGTTATGGTAATGCCATGGGATTAGCGATCTGCCGTGGGATAGTCGAGGCTCATCAAGGGGCGATCTGGGCAGAGGCACCCGAGCAGAATATCGGATCATGTTTTGTATTTACCCTCCCTCTTCATGCGCAGACACTCCTGAGTGGATCAGAGAAGGCGCGTAGGGAGTCGCAGTAAGATTGAGCAGGGAAGCGAGGATCGATCTGGTCGCCAGATTGATCAGGGGGCTATATCTTAGTATGTTCATGCATCTACGTCGGAGGAACTGCTATGAGAGTGAAGGGCAAACGTATTCTGGTTGTTGATGATGAAGCACCTATTCAGCGTATTTTACGGAGGAATCTGTCTGTTGGAGGCTATGAGGTCTTTGTCGCAGATACAGGAAAGCAAGCGGTAGAGATGGTCCAGATGCATCAACCAGACCTTATCTTACTCGATCTGTGTCTGCCAGGAGAGTTGGATGGAGTTGATGTCTGTGTGCAGGTGCGCCAATTTACGCATACACCGATCATTGTTCTCTCAGCGGTCACCGAAGAGAAACAGAAAGTCAAAGCATTAGATCTGGGTGCAGATGATTATTTGACGAAACCCTTTAACAATGATGAGTTACAGGCGCGTGTGCGAGCCTGCTTACGGCGTGCAGGCACCAAAGAGGTCTTAAATGAACGCGAACCCGAGATTTTAAATAGCGAAGATCAGTATCTGCACATGGATGTTGCGCGTAGACTCGTGCGAGCAGGAGCAAACGAGGTGCGTTTAACCCCAACCGAATTTGAGCTTTTGCGTCAACTCATGTTGCACGCAGGGAAAGTATTAACGCATCGTTCCTTGCTGCGAGCGGTCTGGGGTCCAGAATATGGAGAAGAAGCGGATTATTTGCGCGTCTATGTGCGGCAACTGCGGCTAAAAGTCGAGGCGGAGCCCTCACATCCTAAATATATTTTGACGGAACCAGGGATCGGATATGTGTTTCGTTCTCAGGGGGAATTTTAATAACTTCTTAATGGGTTATGAGGATTTTTTTATCGCTATCTAACCCATTTAGACGTACAATTCCAATGAGGGCTTTCTTACACAAAAGGACAAAAGCTTTTCTTCAATGTGCCAGATCTGCTATGATAGGGAAAGTCATATGGACCCCCATAGCGAAAAGCCGGGGGGCAATGCTGTGTTAGCTATATGACTGGTAGGGGTCACGAAATGGAATAGAGGTGAACTACCACTGAACTGAAGACGCAGGGGCTTCGTTGGGGGCAGTTGCATTTTCGTTCAATCACTTCGCGCAGCGAGGGTGCGTTCACCGGGCTCAGCCCCAGAAGTGGGAGCTCCGTTCGATTGGTCATAATACCTGCGGTTGACGCATCAGACCGTAGTTCTGTCGTCTGGGTTTCAGAAGGACTGAGGAAAGATTCGGGGATCGAGGCCCAACAAGCCTTTTGGACCTTGTCGAGATGAGGCTGGACTCTCTGTGTGGTTGCAGCGGAGCGATACGTACCACCTGTGCAAGCAGCGTTTGTTGAGTCAATGGGTCTGTTGTATGCTTTTTAGGGAAAGATAGGCCTGGCGATTCATGCACGAAGCTCGTTTTCTCGCCTCATTTTATACAATAAGATGTTTTAATTGAGTATCTGCTCTCTGTAAACCCGCACACCTGTGCAGAGTCAGAGGGTGCCACTCTGCACACAATGATTACAAGACCGCTTGCTTTTCTGGCTCTTCGTAAGGCAAGCTAGTCTGGTAAAGGAACTAGAAAAAAAATGGAGCAGCAAGACCGCATCATGGATGGGGACCTGCAAACGTTAGGTCTTCAATCCATTCTAAAAATGCTTGCCTTGAGTGGAAAGACCGGGAAGCTCTTTGTGTCATCGGGGCCAGAGACGCTATCGATTAGTTTGCGCAAAGGGCAGATCGTGGGGTTACATGAGGACGGTGTCCCACAACCGGATATTCTGGGAATGCTTTGCCTGATTAACAAGCTTGATCCGCCGCGTGCCCAGATGGTCCGAGAGCTTTCGCAGGGTGATATGCAGATGGCGTTGGCGATGCTGGTTGAGCGTGGATGGATGAGTGCGGCAGAGATGCAGCGCCGCCTCGAGTTTGCGGTCACGCAGTCGATCAGCCATGCATTACGCTGGGTAAATGGGCGTTTTGCTTTTCATCGTCAGCTTCTGCCGATGGAGAGCAAGCTTCAGCCATTGGATGTCGACTCAATGTTGTTAGAGGCTTTACGGCAGGCAGATGAATGGGAAGAGATTGCCAGGGAGGGAGTGACGCATCTGACGAGAACGACGGTAGCCCGCTGGCAGCCAGAGGTAAGCGACGACGTACGGAGGCTGGGGCTAAATCAAGAGAGTATTGAGGTTTTATGCCTGGCGAACGGTGAGCTTACCTTGCAGGCGGTATCGTTAGTCTTAATGATGCCAGAAGCGCGTGTTGCAGCATTACTGGCGCGTTTGTTGGAGCTCCATCTGATTGAAGTAGTGGATACGGCTTTAGAGACAGAGCTCCAGCAGGATCTTTCCAATATTATTATCAAATGTCAATATACTCTGGCTCAGCAGCGACAGACCTCACAACCAGATCAGCATCTCCTGGGGCTGATCACCACCCTTGCAGAGTGTATCAATAATCTCCTGATCCATCATGGGTCCTATGCTCGTCATCTGCGTGGGAGGGGGCATATCCCGTCAATGGAGATTGTTCGGTATCTTGAGCGTCGCTTTCTTCCTCATTTGCAGATGTTAGCGAAGCAGCAGTTTCCGATCCTGGAGACAGCGACATTTCATTATGGGCAACTGGATTGTAATGATATACTTACACTTCATAAACTTGTCAAGGGTGAGCAGCTCGAGGAGTTTTACTGGGAAGCCGTCCAGGGTCTGGTAGCTTTTTTACGAATGATATTTACCGAATTGCTGCGTGATGAAGTGGGCAATTCGCATACTGGTCGTCAATTAACGGTTGCCTGGAAGATTTTTCTGTCTGAAATCGATCATGAGGTTCAACAGTATCAGGTCTATCGCGCTCATCGAAATGCACAGATGGCTCGCGGCCATGATCAATCCGCCTCGCCCTCAATTGGGATCGTCCAGAATTGGAATGGATCATCCGAGCCACCGAACGGGGATTTCTGGTCTCATGAGCGAAGGAGGTCAATGTAATGGCAGAACCAACGGTGTTAGTAGTAGACGATAGTCCTACCGTACGCAAAATTGTTCAGATGACGTTGCAGCGGGAACATATTCGGGTGATCACCGTCGGTGATGGGCTGAGCGCCTTGACTTCCGTGGCCGATGAGATGCCGGCGGTCATTCTGCTTGATATCCAATTGCCACGGATGGATGGGTACCAAATTTGCCAGATAATACGTAAAAACTTGCAGTTTCGACAAATTCCCATTATTATGCTGAGTGGGAAGGATGGCTTGTTTGATAAGATGCGTGGCCGATTGGCTGGTTCTACTGAGTATCTCACCAAGCCTTTTGATTCCGTAGAACTGGTGCAAACGGTGAAGAAGCATCTGGCGAATTGGCAGGAGAGAGTCCCTTCACAACAAGAGGGAGCCCGCCATCGCCTGAGGTATCGAGGCTAGGCTAACAAAGAATTCTCCGCCGCCTGACACCTTGCAAGTGCTCCGCTTACTGGCTTAGCCTGTCATTCCCACTTCGCTTGGCGTGGCTTGTTAGGAAAGGTTATAATCGTATGCCTGGGCAAAAAATTCTAGTTGTGGACGATAGTTGGACTGAGTTGACGATGATCGTCGCTCCTTTGCGTAATAGTGGATTTGAGGTGGTAACCGCGGTGGATGGCGATGAGGCTGTGGAGAAGGTGTTCCGTGAGCATCCCCAGTGTATCGTTCTCGATGTGGTCTTGCCAAAGCAAAATGGGTTTCAGGTATGCCGGAAGCTGAAAAATTTAGATATGAGTCGACATATTCCGATCATTTTGTTGACGAGTAAAAATACTCCCATGGATAAGGCCTGGGGGATGCGCCAGGGGGCTGACCTCTTTATTACAAAGCCCTTTAATGCTGAGGAATTGGTTGCTAGTGTTCGACGCCTCGTATGAGGCGTCGTAGTGTACAGGTCTCGAGCAGGATTCTGGAGTAGCACCAGCACATGGTAGGTGTCTACAGGATTCTCTGGCCCGCAAATGGGGAGTAAACGTCGTGTCCAGTGATGATTTAAAAACGTTGCAGCAGGATACCTTTGCTGCTATTCAACAGCTGATTGCTCAGTCTCCCTCGATGTCGTCGTTGCAACAGTCTCCTTCGATGGCTGCAATGCAGATGCAATTGATGCAAGGGCAATTTCGGACTGAGGGGACGGCTGACGTGCCGCCAGCTCTGGCTGGTGAACAGTATCTTGTGTTTTCGTTGGCTGATCGAGATCTGGCAGTAAAGGCTGAACTGGTGCAAGGCGTTGAACGTTTGACAGAATGCACACTGGTGCCAAATGTTGCTCCCTGGGTCAAAGGAGTCATTAATCTCCGTGGGTCAATCGTTTCGGTGGTAGATCTGCGACAATTTTTGGATCTAGAGTCCCTCCCAACTACTCCTCGCACACGCTTACTTTCTCTTCAATATAATGAGCTCGTGATCTGTCTGGTGGTGGATGGGGTGAGTGAAATGCTTCCCATCCCCGCTACAGCCATCACCCAGGATAATGCACGCCAAGCGGCTATCCCCTCTTGGGCCCTCCCCTATATGACTGGGAGCTGCACCCTGGCCAATCGGATGTTGGTGATTCTCGATGTGGCGCGGTTACTTTTCTCCGAAAAAATGCAGAACTATGCTTTAAGGTCCTATGATAATTAAGTGGTGGCTCTTCGCCATCATAGCTTGACATAGATTTATTTTTATCAACGGAGGTCTGGCGGATGAATCCTGATCAAACTAGAAGTGGTATGACTGTCCACTCGCTGCTGTGGACGAGCCTTCTGATCTCAGCAGGGGTGCCCGTTGCAGCGATTGGTATTCTGGCAGCGCTCTCTTCTTCTCTGCTCTCAAACCCAACAACATTTGTCTTTAGTGCAATTATTGCAGCTATCGTTGTATTATTAATTATTATTGTGACCAATTACGTGCTTCAGAGGCAGATTGTTGAGCGTTTTAATTCGGTAAATGATGTCTGTCAGGAGTTTCTCAGTGGCGATCGTTCGGTACGCGCTGTGGTAAATGGAGACGATGAGTTTTCCAAGCTCGCGCTGTCACTGAACTTGTTACTGGAGGGGCAGGGATCGTCTGGTGGGGCATCGCCAATCGGGTCGATTGGTAGTGACGCTGCGGCTCTACAGGCGCAGATTGAGAAGCTTCTCCAGGAGGTCAGTGCAGTTGGTGATGGAGATCTGCGGGTACAGGCTGAGGTGACGCCTGATACGCTCGGTGTGCTGGCTGATTCCTTCAACTATATGATTGAAGAGTTGGCGAAGGTTGTGGGTCGTGTTCAATCAACGGCTGTGCAGGTAACGAATGCGACCCGTCGTATTCTGGATCGTTCAGCAGAGTTGGCACAAGCAACTGAGACGCAGGTGAAACAGATTGCGCAAACGACTGAGTCGGTTGAAGCTCTGGCTGTCTTTATTCAGAGCGTGGCCCGTAATGCTCAGATGAGCGTGGAAGCAGCTCAGGATGCGTTGCGTAATGCTGCGAATGGTCAGCAGGCGGTGCGTCAGACGATCGATGGGATGATGCTGATTCGCGAAAACGTGCAGGAAACCTCAAAGAAAATTAAGCGCCTGGGTGAGCGCTCAAACGAAATTGGTGAGATCGTTCGTATCATCGAAGATATCGCTGATCAGACGAACTTGCTGGCTCTTAACGCTGCTATTCAGTCGGCGATGGCTGGTGAGCATGGACGCGGTTTTGCGGTCGTTGCCGATGAGATCCGGTTGCTGGCAGAACGTTCGACAGAGTCGACCAAACGTATCGCTACGCTGGTTAAGAGTATTCAGGGCGATACCTATGAAGCAGTTGTGGCTATGGAAGATAGCACACAAGAGGTGGTGAAGGGATCTCAACTTGCTGATGAAGCCGGTCGTTCGTTGAACTCTATCTATACTGCGGTAGAGCGTCAGGCTCAGATGATTGAAAGTATCGCACGCGCTGCTAATGAGCAGACTCCAGTTTCAGAAGGTGTGGCTATTGCGATGGGCCGTATCTCTGAGATTACACGACAGACGGATGCAGGTACGCAGGAAGCTGCAGTGAGTGTAAGTTATCTGGCAGAACTTTCGGAGCAGCTACGTGCTTCGGTGTCAACTTTCCGCCTTCCAGATCGTACAAATGACATGCTTGGTTCGTTCTCTCCAATGACATCGATTTCTGAGGTTGGAGATGGGCGTAATAGTCAGCTCTTCCCAGCAGCAATTGGTGTTGGTTCGGATAATGGTTGGGGTCAGGGATTTAATGGCTTTCCCCCATTGCCAGAGCCAGGGGCGACATCGGCTCCTGTTATGGCCTCTCGCCCGGGACAGTTTTCAAATGCATTGCCTCAGGATGCGGGCAAAGGTGGCCAGCAGTTCTCGAATCAGCCATTTTCTGGTCAACCCTTTTCGAATCAGCCCTATCCAGGTCAGGGAAATTTCGGTGGCCCTCAGTCTTTAATGGGCCAGCAGTTCTTTGGTAATCCGGCAGAGAGCAGTGATCTGGGCTCGTTCGAGGTTGGACAATCGTATGGCAACGGATTTGGCAGTGGTCAACAGTTTGGATCAAATCCAAACTATGGTGGTCAGCAGCCTTTTGGCGGCCAGCAGCCTTTTGGCGGTCAGCAGCCTTTTGGTGGTCAGCAGCCTTTTTATCCAGCTAATACACCATCAGACTTCCAACATCCTATACCCAATGGCGGTCCTGTCTCCCAGCAGGGCGGACAGCCTTCTCGCCCACGGTGGCAGGATCAGAATCAGTAGAGTGAGTTAAAGTCCTTTATCAGTAAGATCGGGTTGATGCAATAGTATTGTAGATGCCAGATCTTACTGATTCGTAAATGTTCGAGGTGAGCGTATTCTCTCTTTGAAGAGCTGTGAAGAGCTGTTCCTGGCTACGCTTGCCTCCATTAAGTTAAGTGAGTACGCGCAGCATGTCGAATACATTTGATAAACTATCCGTCCTCGATTCGTTTATCGAAGAGGTGAATAGCTATTTGCCAGAAATCGAGGCGAATCTCGAACGTCTGGCGCAGTCACCTGGCGACATGGATGCCCTCGAAGGAACCTACCGCCGCACTCACACTATTGGCGGCGCTGCTTCCATGATGGATTTTCCTGGCCTGGCCCACGTTGCCCACGGTATGGAAGACATTCTAGCTGATGCATTGGATGGGTTAGTCACTCTTGATGGACCTGCCCATGGCCTTTTGCAGCGTTCTCTTGGTCGCTTGCATCAACTTTTGGAGGGTGTTCGCAATGGCATAGACGAAGAGTCTGTGATTGCGGAAGATGATGCAGATTATACAAGTTATCGTGCGTTAATAGAGGCCGCATCGGCTCCTGTTATGGAGGAGAGGCAGCCCACCGCGCATGAGATGCCAACTGCACCATTTGCATCCGCTTCACCACCGCCATTCCTTGAGCAGCCAGGTGTTATGCCCTCTGCGATGCCATCGTTTGATGAAGTCTTGGCTTCCTTCCGGACTCCAGTTGTTCAGCCTGGGGAAGACGTAGCCTGGCCTGAAGACCCTGTGTCATTAGCACCAGAGCCTGTAACCCCGTTTGTTTCGCCTTCGTCTGAACCTCCTTTTTCAGGCGGATTCAATGAAAACTCAACGATCTGGAATGCGTTTTCATCAAGTGCCTTAGATGCTTTAGTGGCATCGACACAGCGACAGCCCGAAGTTGCTCCCTCTCCAGCCTGGGATCTCTCTTCATTCTCTGCTCCTCAGCCAGTTCAGGAAGATGAGTATGAACTTCCTCTTGTCCAGAATGCCCAGAGCGAGCAAAGTTACTATCCAAATGCCCAGAACGAGCAAAGTTACTATCCAAATGCTCAGAATGAGCAAAGCTACTATCCAAATACCCAGAGCGAGCAAAGCTACTATCCAAATACCCAGAGCGAGCAAAGCTACTATCCAAATGCTCAGAACGAGCAAAGCTACTATCCAAATGCCCAGAATGAGCAAAGCTATCATCCGAATGCTCAGAGCGAGCAAAGCTACTACTCTTATGAGGAGCCAGAGTATGCTCAGCAAGAGCTTGCAGAGCTCAGGCCTTCGCAGGCTCTTGTGCAGAACCTTTCTCCTCTCTATCAAGATTTGCAGAGAGACGCTCAGACGCTTGATGCTCAACTCTCTTCATTACGCAGTGTAGTTACTCAATTACGCGATACGATGTCGATTATTGAGGAACAGCGTGGAGAATTTAAGGGTTTCTTAAATGGCTCTAAGGATGCTCTTGATCGAATGGAGACCTGGGCTGGACAGGCTATGGGATTGAATCTTCGCAATAGCCCTGAACAGGTGCGGCGTTATCTTCCTCTTTCAGTAATGTGGGTTTCTAATAGCAAGTTAAAGAAGGTTCTTGATCAGCTTAACCAGATTACTGCTGGGGTGGGGGTAAATGATGAGCAGATGAGCTCAACGTTGCAGCAATTGCAGCAGTCAATTCAAGCATGTGGGGAGACGTTCCAGCAGTTACAGGAAGTACCAGCCTTGCGGCAAGATGCAGGTTGGGGCCCCTGGGAGATGCGCGTTGCCCGAGATAATGAGTCGATTCGTGAGAGGGTGACGTTTGAGCGGCAAGGGGATCTGGCTGCTATTCGTGCTGAGATTGAAGCAAATGTGCGCGAGGAGCTGCGTCACGAGCGAAATGCTTCTATTTCGCGGGCTGAACTGGAAGCACAGATCCGTGAAGAGGTGCGGCAGGAGTTCCGAGAACAACAGATTTTACAGACTCCACCTCCCCATACTTCAGGGGTTGTAAGCCAGGATGTCTTGCGTGAGTTAGAGGCGCGCATCCGTAGCGAGGTTGAGATTCAGGTCCGTCAAGAATTTTTAAAGCAGATTATGACGAATGAGGCTGATGGGGCTTCTCAGCATCGTGCTGTGAATCAGACGACGACGAATGTGATTGATCGCTCTCATGATGCGATTCCTGCCACTCCATCGGTTGTTCCATCACAACAGATACCGGCAGCCAGAACACCTCTTCCTACTCCTTCTTCGAAGAAATCGACGGCGGCTCCCTCGACTGTTACCACCTATAGTGGTGATATTGGTGAAGAGGCTGCTGAGATTTTTCGTCTAGAGGCTGAAGAGCATCTCCAGACCATTAGCATGAGGGTCGCGGCTCTGGAGAAGGACCCCAATAATCGAGAACTGATTCAGGGGATTCGTCGCGCTACACATACCCTTAAGGGTGCGGCTGCGATGATGAATTTCCGAGCGATTGCTGATCTGTGCCATATCTCTGAAGATCTGCTTGATACGATTATGGAAGGCACGATGTTGATCACGCCTGCCATCCTGAGTATTATTCTTGATACTGCCGAGACACTGGATATTTTGATTACTGGTCGTGGCAACGATCCTGCTGATGAGATGGCTCGTGTACGCGTGCTTCAACATCGGTATGCTGATCTGTTAGGAGAGCAGGGGATTGCTCTTCATGCGATTGATAGCGATCTTGAGGTTGAGTCGGTTGAGGATAACGACGACGAAGAGGCGGCTCCGGTCGCCAGCGTGGTCTCAGGTGGGGCCGAAGGTGGGACAGCTCGTACAGCACAACCAGACTTGAGTGTCCGGGTGCGTCTGCAACGGTTGGATGAATTGGTTAACCTCTTTGGTGAGCTATTAGTTAATCGTAGTGTTCTCGAAGAACGCATTCAACGTCTTGTTCGTCTGGTCGCTGATGTAGGTGTCAGTAGTGATCGCTTAGGCGATGTGGGTCAGAAGCTAGAGAGCAGGTTTGAAGCGGCCACTCTACCCAGCGGACGTTCGGTACAGGTTATGCCTGGAGAAGGAAATCAGAGTATGGCTCTGACAAGCTCTCCCAACCATGTCGCTTTAAATGGGAAAAACACTCCCGCTCACTTCTCCGAATTCGATGAACTCGAGCTGGATCGTTATACCGAGTTCCACCAGCTGGCTCGTGGTCTAAGCGAAGGTATTTCGGACATGGCGACCCTGAGCACTGAGATGGATACCATTATTCGTGAATGTGAAAGTGTGTTTGCGCGTGAAAACCGGCTCAGCACAACCTTCCAGGATCGTTTGATGAAAGCTCGTCTGGTTCCTCTCTCTACAATGGCACCGCGCCTCTATCGTACTGGTCGCGCAGTAGCTTTGAAGCAGGGGAAAGATTTCGAGTTCCTATTAGAAGGCGAGACAACCGAGGTTGATCGGACGGTTTATGAAGAGATCGCAGGGCCTCTGCTGCATCTTATTCGTAACGCAGTCAATCATGCGCTAGAGAGGCCAGAGGTTCGTATCCAAAGGGGCAAAAATCCTCGCGGACAGATCAAGCTGTCAGCTGCGTATGAAGGGAACCAGATTGTGATCACGGTGCGTGACGATGGAACTGGTCTGAATCATGAGAAGATTCGTCAGTCTGCTATTGCGCGTGGCTTGATCCGAGCTGATCAACAGTTATCTGAGGGTGATCTGGTTTCGTTGATCTTCCATCCTGGTTTCTCGACCGCAGAGTCTCTGAGTGAGGAGAGTGGGCGCGGCGTAGGACTGGATGTGGTACGGGATAGTGTCTCACGACTGCGTGGCATCCTGGCTGTAGAGTCAAGCCCGGGTCATGGAACCGCCTTTACAATGACCTTCCCCACCAGCCTGGCTATCCAGAGCGTAATGATGGTTAAAGTTGGTGGCCAACAGTTTGGTATTCCAACGGTACACGTAGAATCTATTGGGCGTCTGGATAACTTTAAACGGAGCACTATTGGTGGGCAACCAGCAGTGGTGGTGCGTAACGATCTCTATCCATTGCATCTGTTGGCTCCCTACCTCTCGTTACCAGCGAATGAGGTATTGGATGATAAAGCTCAGATGTTGCTCGTGAATGCTGGCGGGTATCGTGTCGCACTGGTGATTGATGAAATCATTGGTAAGTCCGATATTGTGATGAAGAACCTTGGACCACATCTGCGAGAAGTTCATGGTATTGCCGGAGCAACGGTTCTTGGTAATGGACGTGTCGTGCTGATCCTGGAGTTGAATGGCTTGCTCTCGGAGCGCGCAAAAAGCGTAGAGATCGCCAATGCCCTTTCGGCTCGACGGGATGCTGCCAATGTCCCTGTGAATGCCGCCACAGTTCGGCAGCGTGTGGACGTTTCAGCTAACCGTAAGGCATCTGCAATCTCCAAGCCTCCTGTTCAGGCCGCAGCTACTCCACCACGTGGGAAACATATCCTGGTTGTGGATGATAGCCCGAGCGTTCGCCGTGTCGTCAGCAGTATGCTGAAGCAGCATGGTTGGGAAGTGCAGATGGCTCGTGATGGTGTCGAGGCTCTTGAGATGATCTCTGCTGAGACGCCAGCCGCTGTCTTGCTGGATATTGAGATGCCACGTATGGATGGCTACGAGCTGACTTCTACGGTGCGTGCGCAGGAGCAGTATCGAACCTTGCCTTTGATTGTTTTGACCTCTCGAGCGGCTGCAAAGCACCAGCAACGCGCTATCGCGTTGGGTGCGAGTGCCTATGTAGTGAAGCCTTATCAGGATGAGGAATTGCTGAATACCATTAAAGCGCTCGTCTACGGTACTGCACGCTAACATAGAATCTCTGTGTTATGTGCACGCTAACATAGAACCTCTGTAGTATAAACATACAAAACATATGTTTATACTACAGAGGTTCTACTGGAGTCTGGATGCAGATTTTCCAAGGAGTCTTTTATCTATGGGTGTCGAACGCGCGGTAACGCTCTGGTATATTCAACGGCAATTTATACTGGAAGAGATTGCACTCTTACAGGCACAGCAAGATAGTTTGATCGCTCCATCAACCGGGAATGCGAGTCAGGCTGATGGAGAGTTGCATGCACAATTGCTAAAAGCAATGGCAAAATTACGAGCTTTAGGACCCTGCCCTAAGCCCATGATGGGCTAAAGTGAGAGCTGCACCAGGGCATCAACAATTCTTTGACCCATCTCCTGCGTTCCTACTAAGGTTTTCCCCTCTTCTTTCAGATCTTCCGTTCGGTAGCCAGCTTTAATAACATGACTGACAGCCGTCTCTATGGCATAGGCTTCCTTCTCCAGACCTAACGAGTAGCGCAGTAGTAGAGCGGCTGAGAGAATAGTTGCAATTGGATTGGCTTTATCCTGACCAGCAATATCAGGGGCTGACCCATGAATAGGCTCATAGAGGCCAAATTGTCCATGTTCCGTGCGGCGCGTTCCCAGGCTGGCAGATGGAAGCATGCCCATTGATCCCGCCAGCATGGAGGCCTCATCGGTGAGAATATCGCCAAAGAGATTCTCCGTCACAATGACATCGAAGGCTGTGGGACGGCGAATGAGATGCATCGCACAGGCATCGACGAGCAGATGCTCAAAGGTAATATCAGGATAGTCCGCTGCCACACGTTCTGCAACACGGCGCCAGAGAACAGAAGAGCTTAAAACATTGGCTTTGTCAACCGACGTCACCTTTTTGCGGCGACCACGTGCAATCTCAAATGCCATCCGAATGATGCGCTCAATCTCTGCTTCGGTATAGAGAAGGGTATCAATTGCCTCTAAGCCATGCTCAGTCTGGCGAATTTCACTTGGTTTGCCCGGCACTGGAGGCTCTAGATGTCCATAATAAAGCCCGCCAGTAAGCTCGCGTACAACCACCAGATCAGTCCCATCTAAGACTTCAGGTTTAATGGTTGAGGCATTGAGAAGTTCAGCATACGTCTGAACAGGACGCAGGTTGGCAAAGAATTGTAAGCCTTTGCGGAGCTTAAATAGCGCCTGCTCTGGTTTTACTTTCGGCTGTTGTCCATAGTAGGTAGGAAGAGCTCCAACTGCGCCGAACAGAATGGCGTGGCTCTGTTGACAGAGCGCAAGAGTAGCTTCTGAAATTGCTTCACCCTCAGCTTCGATGGCGGCTACACCAACTAATCCATGTTGAAAGGTGAAGGTATGATGATAGCGTTCACCAATGATCTGTAAGACCTGGACCGCTTGTTTGACAATCTCCGGCCCAATTCCATCACCGGGCAAGACTGTAAGCGTATAATTTCCCACGATGTTTCTAAGCCTTTCTGTCTGTCAGCAGAAGAAGGCTCTTCTGCTGACATGGTTCTGTATTGCCTTACTGGGCCCAGCTCATGGGTGCTGGTGGTGCAAACTCTGATGTGATTGTTACAGGATGGCCCTCCTGCCAGGAGGAATTGATGGCACAGATAATATCCACGACATGAGCGGCCTGAGCGCCAGTAATGCGTTGTGGTTGATTGTCGTTAATTGCATCGGCCATGTCAAGTACTCCCCGGCTCCATTCAGTGCCAGGATAGCCCTCTTTGACCAGCGGGACTGGCTGATACTCCTTGCCAAATTCAGTGAAGGAGACGGTGCCATTGAAGTTCTGCCAATCATTGAGATAGAGCGAGCCGCGATCGCCGTGGAACTCGATCCCTTTTTGTTTATTATGATGTCCCACATAGAAGTTGGTAGTGAGCCGTACAACGGACCCATTGGCAAATTCAATGGCTGCTGTCAGGAAATCGGGGGTCTCGATATGGAAGGGTATGCCCTCTTTTGTCACCCGATCAGGGAAGAGAACTTTGCCAAAGCCAGTAACGCGTCTGGCAGGGCCAAAAATGGTGGTCAAGATGGTCAGTGGATAGACGCCAACATCGAAGAGTGGTCCAACTGCGTAGAAAGGACCAGGAGCAGGATGCCAGGACTCGATGCGGCCCCAGTTGCACTCTGCATAGGCAAGGCGAACAGTCCCTAATTCTCCATCACGAATAAGCTTCCAGGCCGTCTGTTGGGCCTCTCCAAGAATTGTGATGGGAGCGCAGGCTAAACGCAGGCCTTTCTCTTCAGCCAGCCTGACCAGCGCCCAGGATTCCTCTGAGGTCAGAGCCAGTGGTTTTTCGCTATAGACATGTTTCCCAGCATTTAAACATCTGGTAATCACTTCAGCATGAGCGTGATGAATGGTCAGATTCACAATCAGATCCACGTTCTCATCAGCGAGCACTGCATCGAGCGATTCATAGGCGTAGCCGCCATAGGTCTCAACATAGGCCTGGGCGCGTGTGTAATCGATATCAGTTGCTCCAAGCAATTTGATATGCGTATGGGGCTGTAAGGTTTTGGCATAGGCTCCCGCAATATTTCCACAGCCTACGATGACAATGTTCAGTGTTTTTTTCTCTGTTGCCATGCTTTTTTTCTCTTTTCATAATTAAAATAAAAGATTATCTCTAACAAGAGGGATTATTGTGCAGTTAACCAATCGGTCAGCATAGTGCGCATAGCAATGCAATCTTCAGTGGGATCGAAAGTCTCAGGCTCGTGCTCGACGCTATAATCTCCCTGATAGCCGATCTGTTGTAGCGCTGTAAGGCAAGCTGGGATATTGACAATGCCTCGCCCATACCGGCAGGTATCATGAGCACCTGCAGCAAGCACATCTTTCAAGTGCACATGGAAGACCTTCTCTCCCAATTCTTCGATGGCGCGAGCTGCATCATACCCATTTGTTCCATACCAGCCCGTATCGACCGCCGTTCCAATGGTGCCCTGACCACCATCTCCGATGAGTGCAAGCATATCTGCTGCGTTCTTTTCTGGATGATTTTCGATGGCAAGGAGAACATTGTATTTATGCAGTAAGCGGACTAATTCCTTACGATTAGATGCAAGCAGTGCCGTTGAACCACCCAGGATGCGAGTTCCAAGAGCTTGAGCGATACGACATGTGGCTTCAAACTCGTCGGGGCTACTGCCAAAGGAACCAGCCAGGCTAGTAATAGAGATCTCAAATTCAGCCAGGAGCTCCTGCGCGATGGCAATATGCTGTGGTGTTGCCCATGACCAATGAAGGTGAGCAAGCCAGAGATCCATGGCCCGAAACCCCATCGTATGAATCTCCTGGAGGAGGTGAGCAAAGCGCTCGCGAAAGGTTTCAAGCGGTTGAAAATACGCATTGGTTGCGTTATCACCCTCGTTCCAGTTGTGCATCTGAAAATTGATCTGGCGGGCGACAAAATTAGCACTCATAAAAGAAATAAGAGGACGATTATCAGGCAGCTTTTGTATCATAACCTACGCCAACCTTCCTTCATACTTGATGAACGCTCTGTCTTTAGTAGAGAGCACTTTATGACATGCAGAATAGCTACTGTCTGAATGAGCGTTCACAATAGTTCCCTTTAGCCTCTGTGTTTTAGTGTAACAGAGGATTTGAACTATCGGCAAGGGAAAAGAGTAGGAAAAAACGACATAATTTCCTCTTGTGTGTAGCTCTTCAGCGTGGTATTCTTAGTAAAGAGTCATACGTATGACGCGAAGATCTTAAGAAGGAAGCTTAAAGCAATGTCGTATCAATCAGACCGCCGGTCAACCAGTATTGATGTAGCCAGACGAGCAGGAGTTTCGCAATCGACGGTCTCGCTTGTACTGGCTGGAAAGGCTGCGGGCCGCGTCTCACCTGATCTGCAAGAAAAGATCTTTGAGATTGCGCAGGATCTTGGCTATCGTCCTAATATAGCTGCGCGTACATTGCGTCTGGGCTATTCGCAGGTCATTGCGTTAGTGGTGCCAGATATCACCAACCCATTTTTTGCAGCCTTACTGGCAGAAGTTGAGCAGATTGCTCGCCGTCATGGCTATACAGTCGTGCTGCTTAACACAAAGAATGTGCCTGATTGGCAACAATTATTGGTCAAGGATTTTGCAGCCGACCTGCTCTCGGGCTTTCTCTTCTGTGGCCTGAATTTCTCATTTGATGAGCTTGCGCCAGCCATCAAGAAGAGGACCGTTTTAATGGATGCTCCAGACGGTTTGCATCGCCAGCCATCTATCCTTCAATTGGATATCACGGGTGGCATGCATGCTGCGCTGGTCCATCTTATTCAGCTAGGGCATAGGCGGATTGTTCATTTAGCGGCAGCCGTAGAGGAAGAGACCTTTCGCGTGCGTCAGCAAGTCTACCAGCGAGTACTGCGAGAAGCTGGTCTTCCTCTGGATGA
Source organism: Tengunoibacter tsumagoiensis (assembly GCF_003967535.1). Classification (GTDB taxonomy): domain Bacteria; phylum Chloroflexota; class Ktedonobacteria; order Ktedonobacterales; family Ktedonobacteraceae; genus Tengunoibacter; species Tengunoibacter tsumagoiensis. Next base: position 2,196,080 of record NZ_BIFR01000001.1, read on the forward strand.
AACCTCGCAGCGTGCGGCGCTTTTTACCGTCCCATCAGCCCTTGAGGCAGCTCGACAGCTCTTAGCAGCAGCAGAAACGCCAACCGCTATTCTCTGTGATAGCGATTTCCTGGCCATTGGTGCCTATCAGGCTGCGCAAGAGCGTGGGCTACGCATTCCTGAGGAGCTCTCCATCATTGGTTTTGACGATAGTTTAATTGCACAAATCTTAACACCGGCCTTAACGACTGTAGCAATTCCCGTTGCACAGATGAGTGAACTGGCCTTTGCCATGCTGTTGGCACTTCTAGAGGGGAGAGCGTGTGAGGTCCCTCCGCCAGTTCCACTTCAGCTTATCATCCGCGCATCTACTGCACAGGTTACCAGGAAACAATAAGAGAGAGAACAATGAATTTTCAGACCTTTCCCAAGATCGAATTGCACCTTCATCTCGACTGCTCGCTGAGCTATCAAGCGATTCATCAGCTTGATCCGTCAGTGACAGAAGAGATCTATCAGCGAGACTTTGTGGCCCCCGGCAAGTGCACCAATCTGGTCGATTATCTGACGCGAGCACCACGTGAAGTGGCATTGATGCAGACTGAGGACCAATTGCGACTGGCTGTTGAGGATGTGTTTGAGCAGCTCAGACGGGATCATCATCTGTATGCAGAATTGCGTTTTGCTCCCATCCTCCATACGGAGCAGGGATTATCGCCCTACGAGGTGGTCCGGATCGTAGAAGAGGCGGCGGCTCAGGCAAGCCAGCGAACAGGAGTAATGGCGCGGCTCATTCTTTGCACCCTTCGTCATTATTCAGAGGAGCAGAGCTTAGAAACGGCTCGTTTAGTCGAGCAATTTCGCGGGACCCTGGTCGCGGCATTAGATATTGCTGGTGACGAAGCAGGTCAGCCCCTGGCTCCGCATATTCCAGCCTTTCAATATGCACATGCGCATAACCTTTTCTGCACTGCGCATGCTGGCGAGGCCAGTGGTCCTCATAGCGTCTGGGAGACCTTACAGCATCTTGCACCCTCACGTATTGGGCATGGGGCTCGTAGTAGCGAAGATCCAGAGCTCGTAGAATATCTCAAAGCACATGCTATTCATCTAGAGATCTGTCCAACCTCTAACGTCCAGACTGATATCTGTGATACCTATGCTGACCATCCAATTCACTCCCTCTACACCCAGGGAGTCTTGCTCAATGTCAATACTGATGCTCGTACCGTGACCCCAATCACCCTGAGCGAAGAATATAGTCGGCTGGCTCATACATTTGATTGGGGGTATGAACAGTTTGTGCAGACCAATCTCAATGCCATCAACGCGGCCTTCTTAGCAGAGCCAGAGAAGCAGGAGCTTCGGCAACGCTTTGAGGCCAGGCTGGCTGAACAGCACTAGCTTATCTATCATCGTATAACCAACCATCATCCTATGAATGGACCAGGCTTGCTTCTGAACAGACGGAGCAGAAGCAAGCAGCCTATCATGAAAAAGGTACATCTATGCAACAGCAATACCTCATCATCGATGCCGACGATACCTTGTGGGAGAACAATATCTATTTTGAGCAGGTAACCCATAATTTTATTGAATTCCTGAACCATTCTACATTGACACCAGTGCAGATACGTGCGGTTCTAAGTGAAGTTGAGCGAGAGATGGTGGCCTATGGCTATGGAACAGCTAGCTATATTCGTAGCCTTCAGGCAACCTATCATCGACTCAGCGAGCGTGAGATCAGCGATAAAGATCTTCAACAGATTGCAGCCTTTGCCGATCTGATCCTCCATGCACCAATGGAACTGCTGCCTGGTGTTGAAGAGACACTTGCAATCCTTCAGCCGCGACAGCATCTCTTGCTCTTAACCAAAGGAAACACCCAGGAGCAAGAGCTAAAGATAGAGCGTTCGGGCCTCAAAGACTATTTTGAACATGTGAGAGTCGTGCCTGAGAAAAACGTCTCCACCTATCTGCATCTGATTGAGGAGCTCAGCCTCGATCCTGCCATTACCTGGATGATTGGTAACTCACCGCGTTCTGATATCAATCCAGCGCAGGCGGCGGGTCTGCATGCCATCTATATCCCTCATCCTCATACGTGGCAGTTAGAGCATGAAGAGCTTCAGCCTCAGGGATCGGGCCAGTTACTGACCATTCAGAGCTTCAGAGAATTGAGAGAGCATTTCTAGGGCCCATTGTGGCGGCGCAGCGCGTCTCATAATGGTTCGTTCAAGATCATTCTGACTGAAATTGTGGCGGGTGGAGCGATAATTTTTCGTAGTCTGGCTGTTTTGATAGGAAGAGAGAAGCGGCTGGACTGGCTCCTGTCTTTATAGCACGCTCGAGGGAAACGTGCTATAATAGGTCCAAGATGATGGAGTGTAGATACATCGCCCCCCGTCACCAGAGAACCCTACAACAATCCAAAACCGAGCAAGAGGTGCTGCTGAACCTTTGCACAGGAGTAAGAATTTTATATGAGCAGCGAAATAAAAGATGCTGGGACACGTCGTAAGCCAGTTCCCATTGTAATGGCCGCTGGTCCTCATGAGTATGTTCCAGGAGATCAGGAGCTTCCTGTCCAGCTAACAAGCCTGGCCGATATGTTGCAATGGGCACAGAACTGGGCACGTTCCAAATCGGTCTGGCCGCTGGGATATGGCCTGGCCTGTTGCGCCATCGAAATGATGGCATCCGCGCAGTCGCATTATGATCTGTCGCGTTTCGGTTCCGAAGTGTTCCGTTCTAGCCCTCGTCAGGCTGATCTGATGATCGTGGCTGGTACTGTTTCTGTGAAGATGGGGCCGCGCCTTCGCCTTCTGTGGGAGCAGATGCCTGAACCCAAGTGGGTTATCAGTATGGGACAATGCGCCAATTCTGGCGGTGAATTTTATGATAGCTATTATACCGTCCAGGGTGTAGACACCATTGTCCCCGTTGATGTGTATGTCCCTGGTTGCCCGCCACGTCCAGAAGCACTTATTGAAGGTATTCTGAAATTACGCGAAAAGATTGCCAAACAAGGACTGAAAGTGCGCGGCGAGAAGGAGATCGAGGTATAGTCTATGCGAGGAATTCTGGAAGGATTGGGCCTGACCTTTAGCCATATGTTTCGGCCAAAGGTAACTCGCCTCTATCCTTATGAGAAGCCAAAACTGCCGCCACGGAGCCGAGGTTTGATTCAACTGATCGCCCAGGAAGGTCTGAAGACAGAGTTCAACTTAAAGTGTGAATCCTGTCTTCTTTGTGAGAAGGCCTGTCCTCCTCGTGCGATCACAATCGAATATGAGCCACTGAACGAGTGGAAAGAGCGCCCCTGGTACAAATCGTACATCCGTGAGGGCTCTGAGAAGTTTACTCCCCGTAAGCTTGCACCCGCCACAGGCTCACCCAAGGCTGGTTTTTACAAGACCCGTATCTCCGAATATGCGGTCGACTATGTCAATCGTCCAGTTGCACCCTGTGTGGCAACTCCTGTGAAGGATTACCTGGAGCCGGCGATTGACCTCAGTTATGTCGATACCCTGTTGGGGACCTGGTCGCATGAAGCTGGCGCTCTTCCTGGCCTGCTGGATGCAGTGATGGACCATTATGGTTATCTCTCCCTGCCAGTGGCCAAGCGAATCGTGCAGGCTCGTGGCGTTGATCTGAGCGATATCTATGGTATTGCTACTATGAGTCCAAAATTTAAACCTGCTCCCGCCGCCAGAGGTATTATGCGCGACGATCAACCTGTACGTGGTCGTGCCGCCAGCCAGCGCGGAGTATGGGGTAATATTAATCATGTGAGGCAGCCCGATGCCTAATTTTGAAGAGACGTATCGCGTATTGCGACAGCCTAATGCTGCAAATGTCAGCGCTCTAAGCGCCTATCGTGGTGCTCATGGGTACGCCGCGCTAGAAAAAGTGTTGCGCGAGCAGACACCAGAACAGGTGATTCAGCAGGTCACCGCCGCCAGATTGCGCGGCCTGGGTGGTGCTGGCCGCTTGACTGGTGAGAAATGGCGTATTGTGCGTCAGAGCGAAGATGACCAGAAATACGTCATCTGCAATGCCTACGATGCCGATAATCGTTCGTTTGCTGCTCGAACATTGTTAGAGCAGAATCCGCATCAGGTAATCGAAGGTATTCTGTTAGCTGCCTATGCGGTTGGTGCGTCTGAGGCGTACCTGTTTACGAGGAGTTTCTATACCGCAGGTATTGCGGCTGTCCAGAAGGCTTTGCAAGAAGCGCTTGATGCTACGATTGTGGGTCGAGATATTCTCGGCACAGATTTTAGCTGCACGATTAATGTGCTGGGTGTTGATGCGGGCTTTATGGGTGGTGAAGAGACCGTTCAGATGGCACTGATCAAAGGGCGTCGTGGTATGCCTGAGCAGCGCCCCCCTTTCCCTGCTCAATATGGCCTGTGGGATAAACCGACGGCTATCAATTCAGTGGAGACACTGGCCAATGTGCCAACGCTGGTGCGTGAGGGTCCTGAGGCCTTTGCGCGGGTTGGTTCTGCGACCACGGGCGGCACAAAGATTGTCACGGTCTATTCCAGCCCGGAATCTACTGAGCCAAAGGTAATTGAAGTCCCATTCGGAACCCCACTCCGCGCAATCCTGGAGCAGGCTGGTCTGACCCGGTCTCCACAAGATATTCGTGCGATTGTGGTTGGTGGTGCTGAGGGTGGTGCTTTGCCGCCAACGCTGCTCGATACCCCCTTTGACTTTGATCCAATTGAGGAAGCGGGGGCCATTATTGGCTCTGGTATTATTGAGTTGCTTCCTATTACTACCTGTATGGTTTCGTGGGCTATGGAGCGTAGTCGTTATTTAAGCAAAGAATCGTGTGGAAAGTGTGTCCCCTGCCGTCTGGGCGTCAAGCGTATCACGGGTCTGCTTGAGGGTATTGTCAGTGATCTCGGTGTGAACGGAGATCTGGATGTGCTCGATGAGTTTGCCGGATATGTCTCAAATGGCTCAATCTGCGGTTTTGGCGTCCAGGCTCCCAATTCGCTTAAGACTGCTAAACGCTACTGGCCTGAGCATTTTACGATGCACATTCAGGAGTTGCAGTGTCCAACAGGCACCTGCGTTCCTGTCCGCTCACATCGTTTCGTTACGAAACATGTTCTGCCATAGATCGTATCATCTACGGATAGAATACAGACAAAACTAGGAGCTTCGGAAGAGGAAGTACATGGCAATATCAATCCGAGATAATTTCTCTCCCTCTATTCAGGAGCCACGTAGCCCTCTGGTTCGCAATGAAGTTGGTCATCCCAGCTTTACTGTCACCATCGATGGCAAGGTCATGCAGGCCTATGAGGGCCAGACGATCTTGAGCGTGGCGATTGATAACGGGATTAGCGATATCCCCAATCTGTGTAATGATGAAAAGCTAGAGCCAACCTCGGCCTGTCGTATGTGCCTGGTGCATATCGAAGGTGCCGAGCGTCCTCTGCCTTCCTGTAATACACCGGCTGAGCCAGGCATGGTGGTGACGACGAACTCTGATGAGCTTTTCCATATTCGTCGTACCAATCTGGAGATGATGCTCTCCGATCACAATGCCTATTGTCAGCCTCCCTGTCAGGTCGATTGCCCAACGCATATCGATATCCCTGGCTATCTAGAATTAATTGCGCAGGGCGAGATGACTGAGGCTGCCCGCTTAGTTAAAGAGGTGCTGCCTTTCCCATTTATTCTGGGTCTGACCTGTCCAGCCCCCTGTCAGAAGGCCTGCCGTCGTACGCTGGTGGACGAAGAGATCGCCATCTGCCGTATGCATGGTCATGCTGCTGAGTATTCGCTGCTCGATCCTCCGGTTCCCTATGTGAAGGATGCTCCAACAGGTAAGCGCGTCGCGATTGTTGGTGGCGGCCCTGCTGGTATGACCTGTGCGTTCTACCTGTCACTGCGTGGACATTACTGTAAAATTTTTGACATGCAGCCTCAGATTGGTGGCATGTTGCGCTATGGCATTCCTGAATATCGCTTGCAGAAGGATATGATGGATCGTGAGATCAATCAGTTGACCCAACTGGGTGTTGATATTCATACCAATGTCAAGCTGGGCGAAGACTTTACGATTGATGATCTCTTTGCCAGTGGCTTCGATGCCGTCTACCTTTCGATTGGTTGTTGGACCAGTAATAAGATGCGAATCCCCGGCGAGGATGCTGAAGGCGTAGTGAACGCGATTAAGTTCCTCGGCGAAAAGGTTGAAGGCAAGCCAGTGCCGGTGGATGATACGAAGGAAGTCATTGTCGTTGGCGGTGGTTTCACTGCATTCGACTGTACACGTACTTCGCTCCGCCTGGGTGCGAAAGTTCATACTTCTTACTATCGTACTCGTAGCGATATGGGTGCTACGATGGAAGAGGTTGAGGATGGTGAGGCCGAAGGAACCGATCTCCAATTGCGCATTGCTCAGCAACGTGTTGTGGTTGAGAATGGCAAGGTTGTCGGTGTTGAGTATCAGCGCACCAAGCAGGGTGAGCCAGATGCCAGCGGTCGTCGTCGTCCGGTGCCGATCCCTGGTTCTGAGTTTATTATCAAGTGCGATACGGTTATTCCAGCCATTGGTCAGGCGGTTGATACCAGCGTCCTGGATGAGACCTCTGGCGTGAAGTGGTCGAAGTGGAAGACAGTTCAGACCAATCCTCACAACTTTATGACTGATCGCAAGGGTGTCTTCTCTGGTGGTGACTGTCAGATGGGCGCGAAGACGATCATTGAGTGTGTGGCTCAAGGTAAGCTCGGCTCTCGCTCGATTCACTCCTACCTGATGGGCGAGGATATGAACGAGGTGGCTCGCCGTCTGGAACTGGAAGAGCGTCGTCCCGACCTCTTTGATATCGTGCCGTATAAGCCGGTCGAGCCTAAAGTAAAGATGCCGATGCTGCCGTATGAAGAGCGCCATCGTAATTTCAGCATCATCGAGATGGGCTATCTCAAAGAGCAGGCTGAGCGCGAGGCTTCTCGCTGCTTACAGTGCGCCTGTCCTGCGGCTGGTCAATGCGATCTCCAGAAGTATAGTATTGAGCATGGTCTGGCCGACAACCGCTTCCATGATGGAGAGGCTCGTGACTATCATGACTATGATACGGATCTGTCGCACAGCTTTATTCTGCGCGATCCCAACAAGTGTATTAACTGTACACAGTGTGTCCGCGTCTGTCATGATGTGATTGGTCCTGACTGCTATGGTATGTTTGGTAAGGGCTTTGATACGATTGTATCGACTCCTTTCAACGTCAGCCTGCATGATACGGACTGTGTCTCCTGCGGTGCCTGTGTTCAGGTCTGCCCGACTGGATCACTGATGATGGCTGAGCGCAAACTGGCCCGTTACGCCTTCGCACTGGATCGTTGTATCTTCTGCGGCGACTGTGTCGAGGTCTGCCCTCACGGTGCTCTGGGCGAGACGCCAAACTTTGAGCTCTCCTTCTTCAATCGCTTTGGCGATGATGTGACGCTGGAGAAGAACGATCTGGCTAATGCTCCAGATTACCTGGTGCGTCAGCGCCTGCCACGCGGCAAGAAGGACCTTCCGGTCATGAGCCCGCTGGTTCGCCCGCTGCCAGCTCGCAGTATCCGCGACTAATTCTGTTCGTTCAAGTAGGTAGGGGGCCCCGCTTTGTTTCATGCAAGCGGGGCCCTCTTTAGCTTCTGCCTCTGATTGGCGAGTTGAAGCTGCATGAGCATCTCCTCTCTCGTGTAGAACGTACTCCTACAACATTGGTACAAAATTGTGGGCAATCAATGCCTCTCTGCTCTGTCCCTTCCTTGCATTCTGAAACGTAAGGAAGAAGTAGAACGTGTCTACTACGACGTAAAAGCAACGTATCCACTCGCCTCTATCATCTGGTCTTAGGTATATGTGCTCGTGCATAGCGAAGGCGAGATGATAGAGGCCACAGGAAGCCCCGATAGATTGTGAAAATCCGCTCCTTATTCGTTTATAGCAGTAGGAACTTATGGGGCTTTTTTCAGTTCTTTTCAGCTATGTGCATTCGCGTCAACGAGAGACGACAAGGAATGCGGATTTGGAGTTGTTGAATGGATTTTGGTACCTCCTCTGGCCTGGCATTTATCTCAGGGATAAACGCGTATCTGCCATTGCTTTCGTTGGCTCTGGCCGCAGATCTCTGGCCGGATCGCTTTAAACTCAATCCGGACTTTTCCATTCTGGGTTCGCCATGGGTGATTGCCATTTTAGCTATTCTCACGCTGGCCGATCTCCTGGCAGACAAGATTCCAGGTGTTGATCATGTCTGGGATCTCATTCATACCGTATTGCGTCCAGCCGCAGGTGCAATTGTTTCGGCTGCCGCTGATCCGCATGCGACAGGCGCCTGGATGCCCGTCCTGTTAGCCGTAGGGGCTGGTCTGGCGACAACGACCCATATCACGAAATCCGCGACGCGTGTGACCTCCACTGTCACCACGGCGGGTTGTGGAAATATTGTGTTAAGTATTATTGAAGATATTGTGGCGGTGATTGGTGTCTTCCTGGCCTTGTTGGCCCCCTATATTATGGTTGGTGTCGTCATACTATTCGTCCTCACCTTTGCCTTGCTGCTGCCACGCTTCATTCGAATTTTTAAGCGGCGCAAGCAGCGTAAGCTGGCTGTAAATCAGCAGCCGCCCACCTCATTGGGAGGTTATCCACAGAGGTGGTGATAAGGCGTCTTGTCAGGCGTAAGCAGAAAGTGCTACACTCTTGCTAGTAGAAAGTAGGCCAATTGGCATGCTCTCTTGATTCATTATGTCTTATAAGGTTGGTTTGAGAGATGGAAAAAGCAACATCAATTGCAGAAATGCAAAAATTTCATTTTGGCAGTAAAGTTTTTTGTGCCGATGGTGAGGAAGCGATAGTAACGCATGTAGGATTTAATTCTGCATCTCGTCGCGTGACCTATATCGGAGTTAAAACTGGTCGTTTCTGGGGCAAGACGGTCTTTGTTCCCTTAACTATCCTGGTGGATGCTGCTGCGAGCGGTGTTCATCTTAGTTTGACCCATGATCAACTGGTTGCTAGCAGTACAGACGTTCCAGCGGCGGCAATTATTGATCAACGCAGCACCGTACAGAACACAGCTACGGCGGCGAAGGGAACAGTCAAAGTGATTGCGATCCATCCAAAGACGGGCGAACTGGCCTATCTTATCGTACGGAATCTGCGTCCTACTATGGATCTCCTCATTTCTGAGGAATTTGTCACAGGTGTGAGTGCTGACCAGATTACTATTAATGTGCCAGAGGCAACTTTGCAGACGTTACCTCCTTACCGCTCGGATGAAGAATTACAGCGCGAGATTGAAGATATTTTGTTTGACCTGGCTCCCCTTCATATCGATTTCCCTGGTATGACTACGCGCGTATTGGATGGTGTACTATACCTGGATGGCAACATTTCGAGCTCGTTGCGCGGCGATATGGTGCAAAGTCAGGTGATGGGGGTTCAGGGATTATTGGAGGTCAAGAATAATCTCGTGGGCGATGATATGCTTGCGGCTGATCTGGCAGAGGCGTTAGGACGTGATGAGCGCACCCGAGACCTGCCAATTGGTGTCTATCCACGTCTGGGAAACGTTCGTTTGAGTGGAGCAGTTCATAATGCCCAGCAGAAAGCTGCGGCAACTGAGATTGCTGAGAACTTCCCCAATGTTCGTAGCGTGAACAATGATCTGGTTATCAATGCGAAGACCGACCTTTTGGGAGTCATGTCCGCTCCTGCTGGAGGCGACTCAGAAGATATCATTCCTGGTACCTATACACGTCATACAAAATAAACTTTGAAAGAAACATGAGCCCTGTATCATTCAAGGATGCAGGGCTCATGTTTCTTTCAAAGTGGTTTCAGAGTGGTTTCAAAGTGGTTTCAAAGTAGACGTTCCTGAAAGGGTTTCACCACCCTGTATGAAACCTGTATTTTGAGAAGAGTCCCACAGATCACCTCTTTGGAGGCCATTTTACCTTTTTTTGCATAAAGCAAAAGAAGTGATATAGTATTAAAAGGACCTCCTACCTGAACAGTAATCATGCCATCATCCCGTAAAAAACGATCTATTTGTAGAAGAATCGTTTACATTGGAAATCTCTAAGATCTACCTCTAGTGTCCTGCTGGCTGGACTGAAGCCAGGGCAAAGCAGCATAATGGAAAAATTTGAGCATATTCCCTCTTTGAATGGTAGACTGGCAGGCTCTCATGGAGACGCTGTGTTTCAAGATCTTTCGATAGCTATGCCGATTTTGCGTGTAGAGGTGGTATCGGCCGCTTTGAGAAGTCTCTGGCATGAGCTAGAGCTGGAGGGTGAGCCCCTCATCTTTATTCCGCCCGTCCATGGCCGTATGTACACAGAGCATCATCCTACCTTGTTACATCTCTTGATCGAGGAAGGTCAGAAAGGGCAACGCGAGCGTTCTGGTCAATTGGCTGCCTGGGAACGGTTGGAGGCGCCAGCGGCTGCTCATGGTATTGGAGCGACGGAAGAGGCCAATTTTCTCTATAAAGCCAATTTCCTGCGGGAAGCAGAGCCAGGAGATCGTGGAACGGTGCCCGCTACAGCGATGGGCTGGCTTAAACAGGACTTTGTCGCTGGTTGGAGCGCTCTTTCGGTCTACTTTTATGATCCTAATGAAAGCGATCAGTCGCGGCGTCTGGTGGCACTTCCTCCAGGACGTCAAGATGACTGGCTGGCCTTTATTGAGCTTCTGGACAATCTGCATACAGAGATTGCCAGCCGTGAGCGCCATGGTCGCATCGAGATTATCGGCGGAAGCGATGACCTGATAGAGGTGATTGAACGAACCACCTTTGATGATGTTGTCTTGCCAGAGGCCACACTGGCTCAGGTGGTAGCTCAGCGCCGCATCTTTGATCCTAAAATGTTAAGCCGGTATGCATCATTGCGTGTGCCACGTCTGCGGAAAGTCTTGCTGATCGGCCCGCCTGGGACGGGGAAGACGACGCTCTTAAAGGCTGAGGGGGCTCATCATGTGAAACAGGGCGGCCTGGTGTTTTACGTGTGTGCGCCACCAAAGAATCAGAGTGCAACGTCGTGGCAGCAACTCTCGTACGCACTTCGCAGCTCAGCCGAAAGTAATCTACCAACACTGGTCTTAGTAGAAGATTTCGAGATGTTTGTCTCCGATCCCCATGAGCTTCAGATGGTATTGAATACCCTTGATGGAGTGGCGACCCCTGATAATCCGGCAGGCACGTTATTACTGGCGACCAGCAATGATCCTGAAAAGATCGATCATCGCATTCGTGATCGGCCAGGACGCGTTGACGTCCTGATTGAGATTGGACCAGTTGAGGATGTTGAACTGGCAGTGAGGTTCTTACAACATTTTCTGGGCTCGACCTATCAAGAAGAAGAGCATGCCTCGGTGGCCCCTCTGCTGGTAGGGCAGCCAGGCAGTCATTTCCGCGAAGTCTGTATTGCCGGGGCAATGCGTGCGCTCGATCAAGATCGCGATGAGATTCAGCGCGATGATCTGCTCTGGGCCCATGAGATTATCCTGAATGGTCGTGCGCTGGCCACACAGACAGATCGCTTCCTTCCTCCCTCAGTGCGCAAGCGTGCAGGGTTCTTTGGAAAAAAACCGTAGTCTGCGGCTTCTGCTATCGCCGTTGTCATAGTGGAGGGTTTATACAGGGGCAAGAGAGAGGACGTATCTGTACCCCTCTTGTCCTCTGTATAAAGCCTCCACTATCTTCTCTATTCTGCAATCCTATCGTTTGGCAAAACGGCTGTTTTAATGGTTCAGGGCCTGATCGAGATCCTGAAGGATATCTTCCAGATGTTCTACTCCAACCGACATACGGATACAACCTTCAGTAATCCCCATATGTTGAAGTTCAGCAGGGCTTAGCGTGCGATGTGAAGAGATAGCTGGATAGCTGACAAGAGAGAACACATCGCCCAACGAAGTTACAGGTAAGCACAACTGAAGCGCATTCATAAAATGAAATGCTGCCTCGCGTGTCTGTTCCTTCAACTCAAATGCCAGCAGACCACCAAATGAGCCCATAAGTTGTTTAGCGAGCTCATGTTGAGGATGATCCTCCAGCCCAGGATAATGGACGCGTGCAATAGCTGGATGATCTTTAAGGAAACGAGCAACGTGTAAAGCATTGCTACAATGTCGCTCCATGCGTAACGAGAGCGTACGGAGACCACGAAGGAGCAAGTGAGATTCAAAGGGACTGAGCATTGCGCCCAGGAGGATGCTATAGCTGCGTAACTGATCGAGCAGCGTATTTTTGGCGCTGATCACCACGCCACCAGTACTATCGCCATGTCCACTAATATACTTCGTTGCACTATGAAGAACCAGATCGAAGCCATATTCGATTGGTCGTACCAGATACGGTGTACTGAATGTACTATCGACAATCGTTATAGCGCCAACTTCCTGAGCAGCCGCGCTGATAGCTGCCAGATCAGCCATTTTGGTGAGCGGATTAGAGACCGTTTCCACATAGACGACATCAGGCTGTTCCTCCTGAATGACGGCAATGCCTTCAGGTGTACAGAGATCAGCCAGAACCAGCTCGGCCCCGATAGGAAGGAAGAGCTTACGGATAATACCAATGGTCGGCCCATAAAGATCCTGCGAGGCCACAATTTTTGTACCAGTCGTCAGACCAGCCGCTAAAAGAGCAACATGGATAGCGGCCATGCCGGAAGCGCAAGCGACGGCTCCAACCCCTTTTTCGGCCAGCGCCATCGTTTCCTCAAAGGCATTGGCATTGGGATTGGCCTGGCGAGCGTATACAAAAGCAGGCTCCCCCTCAGGGGTCTTGCCGCTAAAGGCCTGATCGAGCGCTTCAACACTGTCATGCAGGTACGTTGTGCTGGCATAAATGGGCTGGACAGTGGGTTTTCCGCTGGCAGGTCCTGTAGAGGAGCTGCGGCCACCATGGACCAGGATAGTTTCAATATCCCAGGGTTCTTGTGTCGTCATAGATATATCCTCTCGTTGGCAAAGTAAAGAATAGAGAGCTGGTGTGTGGGGATCTCCTATGAAATAAAGAATTCAGTTAGAGTTGCATCGCGTCTCGCAACCACCTCGCTGATTGATTGAGTAGATGCATAAAAGTTCTCGCTCGATAGACATTGGTGAGAAAGAAGTCCTTTTAGTATAGGGGAGAGGCTCCATTCTGACAAGTTTTTTTGCAGTGATTGATCGATTGGTAGAAAAAATCTACGGCTTTATCTATCGAAGCCTTGTCAGGCATGTACAATCTTTCTATACTAGATTGTGAAAGTTGAAGATGGTATATGCTCATAACAGGAAGGATTCCACAGAGATGAAAGAGAAGATAAAAGGCCTGCTGGCGGGACTGATCTTTCGCTTCATCGCTCTTTGTACATTAGGCCAGATCTCTCCAATTTTGAGTGCCTGTATAATTGTTGAGCATGAAGGAAAGATCTTGCTTATTAAACGTTCAGATGGTCTGGGCTACACCATACCAGGAGGGATAGTGCGTTATAAAGAGACCGTCGAAGAGTGTGTTATACGCGAGGCCGAAGAGGAGACTGGCTACCGCATCCAGATCAACGGTCTGGTTGGTATTTATTCAGCAATCGAGCGAGATCCTCGTTTTCGTGCAGTCTCCATTGCCTATCGTGGCAGCATCCTGGCGGGCATGGAAAGAGGTTCGAGCGAAGGAGAGACCTGCTGGCGTGAGCCAGAGGCAGTCTTTGGCCAGATGGCTTTTGACTGTGAGAAGATGCTCAAAGATTATCTGAGTGGGCAACAATGTCTGTCTTAACAGTAGGAGCAAGGTAAAGTCAACGACAAAGGGAAGGAGACTTTCATGAAAGGGCTTCAGCACCTGGAATGAAAACGTCATTTTCAGGAGAGGAGACTTTCATGAAAGGGCTTCACCATCCAGAATAAAAACGTCATTTTCAGAAGAGATCACTGAATAGAGACATACGAAGGAGCAATCCGATGCCAATCTGTCCTCTTTGTGATGACACAGGTATCTTATCAACAGATGCCAATGATCCAAAGTTTTGTTTTTGTGCTGCTGGAAAGAGCGGACGCAGGCAATGGGAAGCGACGCAGGGAAAGAGTGCAGGCAGACCCCCTAGTTTTATTGATATCGCCCAACTAGAGCAAGTCAACGCCAATGTCGATGCGATGCGAGCCTCCCTTTTCGGCACAGCAAATCCAGACGCCCCGGCCTCAGCAGGGAAGCCAGGAGTTGTGCAGCTTTTATATCGTATTGGGCATATTGGACACGAAGTTTCGGCCAGCGAAGCAGCCCAACTACAAGATCTGGCCAGAACCATTGAAGGTTTTCTGGGGGATCTTGCATTGTTTGGTCGTAAGAAAAGTTGAGGCAAATCTTCTAGAATTTGCTTAGTATGGGCAGAAGAAGTAGTTTTATCGAAGAATAGCTTTCCTTTAAGAATATTGACATAAAGCGAGCATTCGATTATACTATCCTGGTAAAATTGCTTCTTCTGTGCTGTCATCATTTTTGTAGAATCATTTGTCCCAATGGTCAATAAACAGAGTAAATAGAGAGAATGTGTATGGAGTCATCAGTCTCTGAATCGTGATGTGTATAGCTAGAAAAAGCGTTCTGTTAATCTGAAAAAGCATTCTCTTTTTATAGAATCTATGCATACTGGATTCACAATCAGGTAGTGCATCCAACATTTTGGGGAGTGGGACAGCACCTATTTAAGCAAAGTGAGAGGAATGTTCTATGACATGCCCACATTGTGGTCAGGATGGGAATACTGACCAGATGCTTTGTTCTCGTTGTGGATTTTCGCCCCAGTGGTCAGAATCGCAGCGAGCCCCTTCTATGCCAGTGCCTGCAGTAGCGACCTTGCGCCCGAAGAGGCTTGTGACAGCCCCACTCACCACGAAATATCCATCTCAACCTTTTGCGCGCCCCACCCTTTCATCTCTTTTCGTGCCTTACAAGAGGAGCATAACATCGCAGATCCCGCCAGGGATCTTATTACATGAGCAACAGTATAAATTGATCAAGGTGATAAGTGCTCAGGAGTGGCGTGTGGGAGTGACAGAGATTGTGTGGACGGTCCAGGATCTCCGCAATAACCTGGCGAGACCATTGTTTCTGACCGAATTATTGATGCCAGAGGTGGCACGCGAGATTGAACCATCACTTCTGCGGAAAGCCACGCGGTCATTCTTATCGGCAGGTCGTCATGCACAGATGCCCACGCTCATAGATGTTTTTGCTGAGGCAGGTCGGAATTTTTTTGTGTTTGATGGATCAGGAATTGAAACAGTTGCTAATCGTTGCAGACGAATGGGGAACCTGTTATCTGAACAAGATGCTCTGCAGTGTATGGTGCAGATCATTGAACAGCTTCAGTTGCTAGCTCAAGAGTTTCCACCACTGGTGCATGGCCTGATTCGACCGGAACATATTCGCGTTGATGTAGAAGGACAAAACTATTTTCTTCATCATCCTTCGCTCGTCTTTGCTGGTGAAGTGCCAGCCTTGTGGCGCGGAATTGAACCGGGTCTGCTTACTCCATACAGCGTGCCAGAGTTGGGTCGGACCGCTATCGATGAGCGCATTGATATCTATAGCTTATTGGCGACGATCTACCACCTGACAACGGGACACCTTCCCGTTCCTGATAGTGGAAGTGGCTTTATCGCAGCAGCCCAGCAGAGTAATCCTGCACTCTCAGCCTCGTTTTCGGCACTGTTAGGTCGGGGCTTACACGTCATGCCGGAGAAGCGTTTTCAAGCATTGGTGCAGGTGCATTTAGCTATCAAGCGTTTACAGATAGAACTTGGATCTGGCCAGCAGGGAGCCATAGAGTGGGGAGAGCAGAGTCCTATCGTCACAAGCCAGGCTCCGACCTCCTCTTCAGCATCTGCCCCCTCTGATCTCCTGACCTCAAATATAAAAGGTCGAGACAAAGAGCGCGCGATGCTCTTGAAGAATGAGGATCTGCCCAGGCCACAGAAGCTAAGTTTTTTGCTGGCCTGGATCATTGCAATTGTCGTCTTTATTCTTGTGCTGGCCTTGATGAGCTCTATGCTGCGTTAGGATCAGGTTTGGTGCCAACGTGGAGCGCAACGATACCACCATTGAGATAGTAATAGCGTACGTCCATCCAGCCTGCCTCTTCCATAATAGCCTTTACGGCAGGGGCCTTAGGAAAGGTCGTTAAAGAATTTGGTAGGTAGTTATACTCTTCAAACGCTTTTCCAATAATGGTGCCAAAGAGAGGAGCCAGCCGATAAAAGTAGAAGTAGAACAGTGCACCAAAGATCTTGCCGGGAGGATGACTGATCTCGAGGCAGACCACACGGCTGCCCGGGCGGACAACGCGGAGCATCTCACGGAAGCCCTGTCGGATATCCGACAGATTACGGACCATGAAAGCAGAGCAGCAACCATCGACGCTATTATCTGGGAGATCAATATGCTCGGCATCTCCAATGCGTAGCTCAATACTTTTCTGAAGGCCCATCCGCGTCAGTTTTTTACGACCCTCATCAAGCATCTCGGGCGTAATATCCATCCCAATCATGCGTGTGCCAGGGCCACTCTGACGGAGGACCTCAATGCAGAGGTCAGCCGTTCCAGTCCCCAGATCCAGTCCTGTCTCACCCGTATTCAGAGCAAGATAGCGAGCAGCTTGTTTGCGCCATGAGCGATCCAGACCCAGACTCATTAAGCGGTTCATCAGATCATAGATACCAGCGATGCGTCCAAACAAGCGTTGAACATACGGGCGTTTGCCGCCCATCTCACGGAACTTTTCTTCTAAAGATATTTTCATGAACGTTTCTCGTTTATATTTTCTTCTGCGTGTAACTTAGCGATTGCGTCTCACCACGAAATCGATGAGTTCATCAAGGACATCGCGATCGGGAGAAGCGGGAAAATGATACAGAGCTTCGCGTGCTTTATTGGCATAGGTATGGGCATCCATCAGTGAGCGTTTCACACCAGAGCCAGTACTGACCCAATCGACGATGGCCAGGATCTCCTCTTCTGTGCGGGCGCTGCCGTTTAAGAGATGCTGAATCTGCTCCTGGTAGGTATTTGGTTCTTGCAATGCATAGATAAGTGGCAATGTAACCATTCCTTGACGCAGATCATTGCCAGCAGGTTTGCCAATAGTTGATTGATCTTCAGTATAATCGAGAATATCGTCAATGATCTGGAAGGCAATGCCAAGATTCATACCATAGGTATACAGGAGCTCAATCTCTTCTGGTGAGGATTGGCTCACGATCGCACCGCCTTTAGAGCAAGCGGCAAAGAGGCAAGCAGTCTTATTTTTCACTTTCTCATAATAGGTCTCAATGGTCAGATCGATGCGTCCAGCGGTCATAATCTCGAGAATCGTGCCTTCGCAAACGGTAGCGACCGTATCGGAGAAGAGGTGATCGATGCGGGGGTCTTCAATATCAGCAATCAAGCCAGCGGTTTTTGCAAAGAAGTAATCGCCGAGTAAGATAGCGATCTTATCGCCCCAGAGAGCATTGACGGTTGGATTACCACGCCGTGTCGTGGCCTCATCAACGATATCGTCATGAACCAGTGTAGCCAGATGCAGCATTTCATATGCGACACTGAGTAACAACAATTTATCGAAGCGATAGTGTTTGAGCTTTCCGGAGAGAAGCGTAATAGCTGTACGTAGCCGCTTCCCAGGAGAGCCCTGTGCATGCATTGATGCAGAGTTAAGAATTGGCAGTCCAGAAGTTGCACGCTCCTGGAAAAGGGAATCAACCTGATCCATATCAGATTGGATTCCTGCAAAAAGTCGGCTCAACGTGGCCGTAGTGTTCATAGGATTCTCCATTTCGCATATCTTCTGGCACGTCGCTAGGTCACATCTTTGCTCGCATCATTAAAAAGAGCGCAAGAGCAAGAACACACGCCGACTGCAAGTGTGACGTGTCATCATCCTTTACAGATTATACCGTGCCATGTCCATGTCCTGGTAGAGTATCTCCTTTGCAGGAGAAAGGAGAATGCACTATCTACCATTGATGGACGTTGTTCGAGTGGGCTGATCAAAGATCAGCCGTTGTGTCTACCTCGATCAGGTCCTCCTGGACATAGCCGGCAGTGAGATTAAACTCATCCAGAGCATCCAGAGCGCCACGATATTCACTCCAGGTTAAGCGGCGGTTGAGGACAGGATCATTAACAGCCTTCCAGGCTGGAAAATACTGATCCATCAGACTAATAGGAGTATCGGGTCCAAGTTCATCAGCGATCCAGCGTAAGACCTCGCGTGTACCAGAGATATCCTCGGGCATAACCAGATGGCGAATCAGCAGACCACGACGGGCAATGCCCTCATCATCCATCTGTAAGGGCCCGACCTGCCGGTACATCTCACGCAGCGTACTCTGATTATAGTCAACGTAGCGTGGCATCTTGGACGTGCGTAGAGCATGTTTGTTATCTGAATATTTGGCATCGGGAAGATAGATATCCACCACGCCATCTAATAATTTCAGCGTCTCAAGATTCTCATAGCCAGCACAATTATAGACGAGAGGCAGCTGTAGTCCTTTGTCACAGGCAATGACCAGCGCCGCCAGAATCTGGGGGACAAAGTGAGTTGGCGTAACAAGATCCAGATTATGACAGCGTTTCTTCTGAAGGTAGAGCATCATGTCGGCCAGACGTTCGGGTCCAACGCGATGGCCCAGGCCACCCTGACTCAGAGAGAAGTTCTGGCAATAGGTGCAGCGAGCCTGACAATATCCAAAGAAGATCGTGCCAGCGCCACGGGTCCCGCTGATAGGAGGTTCCTCACGACGATGGACATTCCAGGAGGCTACGATAGCCTCAGTTCCTGAATGGCACACACCGGTTTTGCCAGCGACACGATCACAGCGGCAATTTTGAGGACAGATAGTGCAACTGCGTAGGACCTCCCAGGCCGCTTCTGCGCGCGCTGCGAGCTCGCCCGTTGCATACAGATTGAGATAGCTGGGATAAGACATAACGAGCTACTCCGGAAAGCAAAGTGGTGGTTACAGATGGGACCACTCACAAAATGTGTCCAGTTCGCAAAAACTGGACACACAAGTGATCATAAGCGAACAGCTTATTCAGCGCCAGTGGGCCATTTGAAACCACGTTGTGATGGTTTAGGGCCGCCAGCATGATAGGGTTTTTTGACAGCTCCTTTGTCGGCCTTATTTCTGCGGACAGCGCTGGCGGTTCGCTTCACTGGTCGACGTGAAGGAGAGGGCGTTTGTGAATCCTCGGCCTCAGTCTCCTGAGGGGGGTGAATGCCACCGATAAGCGTATCGGTACTCTCCGTCACACCATTCCAGAACTCAGCTTTTTTGCGTTGTTCTGGACGCGAGCCCTTGAGAACGCGACCGTCGGGTAGACGGGTAACGTGGAGCTCTTCAGGGGCCGAGCGTTCAGGACGTCGAGGGCTGCGGCGTTGATCTTCATAGTTGCGAGGAGATGCATCTCGATCGTAGTTGCGTGGTCCACGATCGTTGCCGAGCGCCTCATAATCTCCTTCGAACTGTTCATCGACGGGCTCTTCATTCTGATTCTGTTTGATCCACATACGGCTCTGGGCGCGTGCATTTAATGGGCGGGCGGGACGCTCATCGTTATGGTTGCGATTATAGCGGTTGCGGTCAAAGTATGGTTTTGGTGGATTATTGCGTTCATGACGTTCAGCGCCACGGCGGGCAAAACCATTGGCCTGGTCACGGGTGGTGTTGCTACGATTCTGAGGTCGTTCGCTGCCATAGGTATTCTCAGGCCGAGAAGGGCGTGGGCCACGCCCTTCGGGACGTGCCGGGCCGTTGTTGCCACGTGGTGGAAAGCTTCGGCCCTCAGGGCGGGATGGTCCTGAGTTACGCTGTGAATAGCCACGATCACGCTGTTCGTAAGGCGGTGTATTGGATGAAGGCGAGCGAAACGATGGGCGCTCACCCCGATCTCCATTATATCCATAGCTGCCATTGCCGCCACGTTGATTATCGAAGCGTGAAGAGTTGTTAAAGGTTCGATTATTTGCGTCATAAGGTCGAGTGCCTGGATTACCAGTAAATGGGCGTTGTGGCGCGTTCTGTCGTGGTGGTCCCTGACGGTAACTATAGGAGCGGTTGCCCTGCGGACCATTCTGCGAAGAATACTCATTGTTTTGATTATTGCGCCAGTTGTTTCTGGGGGCTGGCCCATTTGAATGTGTATTGCGTGGGTGGTAATCCCCATGTACCCGTGGGGCACCGTTCTCCCAGGCGCGATCTACTGTCTCTCGATTGAGGCGAGGACGAGCTGGACGTGGTGATCGCTCTTCTCCGTATCGATTGGAGGATTGATTGCGAAATGACGGACGCGCGTCATCTCTGCCTTGATTATTGAATTCTCTGGTCATGTTTCCTTTCACAATTAAGCAGTATGGGGATGGTACTTCTAAGTAGTGGTCAGATCGATAAGATCTTTTGTGACTTCCTCCCGTCGGTCAGTCCGCCCTACTCTCAAATGATGACGCGCTGCATTCTGCATAATGCGTTGTTTCATGGGGACGCGTCTCTTGTAGTATACCATATTTTGCCCGACCTTGTCTGTATCTTTTATAGAGGAGGGTGCCAGCCAGGCCTTTCAATTCACTCCCAAAAAGGTAGGTGTCCAATAGATTTCAATACTCTGGCTCATGATCTACAGAGCCATCAACTTCGTGGGAGCTCACCAATCTGCAATGGAACTGCACGATAGGTATTCTGGGCGCTCCCAAACATAGCGACCTGTTTTTGATCTGTTTCATCAGGGAGAAGAGGCCTGAGCGTGACTTCATAGAAGAGCTCATCTTCATTCAACTCACCATGCAGTTCGTTCTGTAATGTGTTCTTTATGGACGCAAGCTGTTGTGTATCTGGGATAAATGCGTGCTCGGGGATGGTGTATTTGAGACAGTTTCCCTCGGGATTGAGATCCTCGTCTTTGGGCAGTGGACCACATTCAAAGTCAGCGAGCTGAGCAAGAGATAAGCTTGTATCAGCATAGTGCCGGGTATGAGCGGGGTCTGGACTAAAAGAGCGGCGCACGAAAAGTGCCTCCTGGTTACTTGTATAAGGATGAACAGGAGCGGTAAGGCTCTCTGTCAGAGTTGTCAGTGCATGAGCAAGTTGATGATATTCTGTGAGGTCCTGATCGCTTTCACTCTGATTGCCAAAGGACCCATACATGAGCTCCAGCGGCTTATCATTCACGTTGAGCTCTAAAAAGGTTGCGTTTTGATCAGGAAGGTCTGAAAATTGGTGACGCTTGAAGGTTAAAAGGCCGTCAGTCTGAAGCATTGTCGTCAGGACTGATTGGAGCTGTGCCCCGGTTAATTGTCCCTGCTGTTGCGTGCCGAAGATAAAGGTTCCATCGCCATAGAGGCTTATCTGAGGAGCGAGATTAAGCGTCCCATAGACTCCACCTGCGACAAATGTACGCATGATAAGGGCATGGGAATCATGGCGATAGCTCACCGTAAGCGATTGATGAGATGAAGTTGGTGGAAGGGGAGTGCTGTCCGTTGCCGTTGTACAGCTACTAACAAGACAAGCATATAAGAGAAAGCTCAAGCCAGCTGAGAGGAGCCCTCTCCAGGAATAGTGAATGATACTTCTCTTCTGTTGCATATAACCTCTCCTGGTACACGTGACAATCGCATTCTAGCTCTGCTTTAGAAAGCGCATTCTGTCGCAAATTCTCTCAATGAGTGTAACCAGTTATTGTTTATTTGTACAGAAGAGAAGAGTCATTCAGGACTATTGCATTATTATTTGATTGACGAATGGTAGCCGATGAGCTTATAGACCAGTTTCGCGGCCAGGAAATCGGCGCGTGTCTGGCCTTCCATGGGGCATAATTCGACGACATCCATTCCAACAACAGTTGTACGTTGACAGATCTCTTTGAATAGATCGAGCACCTGGTACCAGGAGAGGCCACCGGGTTCGGGTGTTCCGACTGCGGGCATCTCGCTGGGATCAATGGCATCGAGATCGATCGTGACATACGTATGCTGGCTGAGCCGCTCCCAGGGAATGCTGGCGAGCCCACGCGCAATCTTATACGCCCAGACCACAGCCACATTGGGGCCAGTCTTTAAAAATGCAGCCTCTTCCGGGCTAAAGCTGCGGATACCAATCTCGAGCAATGGAATCCCCATATCGACCACGCGACGCTCAATCGAAGCGTGAGAGAGTGGCGTGCCCTCATACTCATCGCGCAGATCGCCATGAGCATCGATATGCACCACCGTCAGATCGGGATATTTTTTGTACACTTCAGCAATGATAGGAGCGGACAGAGAATGTTCGCCACCCAGAGTCAGAGGAATCTGATGACGCTCGAGAACCTCGCGTACAGCTTCTCCTGTATGGTGAAGAGCGGCAGCATGATCCATCCCTTGATAATTAAGAACCGGATGTGTATAGACTCCAACCTCGATGGGACAGCAATCAAGTTCCTCATCGTAGAGTTCCATCTGGCTGGAAGCATTGAGAATTGCCTGTGGTCCATGACGGGTCCCTTCCATATAGCAGACGCTATATTCAAGAGGAGCGGGAATAATCGTGAAGCGAGCGGTCTCGCGATTGCAAAACGGGGCATCTGGCGCCCCAAACTGAGTAGTTTCAGTCGTATGTATCTGCTCCATTGAGTCCTTGTTCCTTTTATACAAGAAAATCCTACAAGAAAAAGCCCCTCACCAGGAGATGTGCCAGTCCGGAGAGTAAGAAGGCAAAGAGGATTGGTCTGTTCAGGCCAATCTTTGTGTACTGTATCACATAGAGAGGAGAGCCCTTTGAGTGGTCGAAGCCAGCCATGAATCCGGCAGAAAGAAGACCAGTCTGGACTACGCGTATAGCGGAATGAAGTACATGTATTTTTCGAAGAATCACAAAAATAGCAGTGTGTAACCAGTCTCTATTTAACAATAATTATACAAAAAGAAGAATGCCATCTCGCGGACTAATTAAAATTATAGTGGAAGATGACAGGCTTCTCACATGGGTGATTTTTGCTGTCAAATTCCACTATTAATTGAATCTATGGCGCCTGTACTTTTCGCCTTGCGCTTATTGCCCTTATCGCACCCCCGATTTGGCCAGGCGACGCTCTTCCATTGCCTGAGCAAAACGAACGGGATCGGGCTCTTCTGGGCGAAGAGAACGGGTTGCACGTACGACAAAGTGTGCTTCTACATCGTCTGTCTTAAAGATCTCTTTGGCAAAATTGATGGCATCTTCCTGGCTAAACTCTTTGCAGGAGCAGATATCGATATCAACTTCGCCGTACTCAGGCCAGGCATGAAGGCTAATGTGGCTCTGTGCAATAACAACAAAACCAGACATACCAGCGTCCAGCGGGTTCGATGTTTCGATATCGTAGAGGTGAACGGGGCTGACCTTCTCCATTGCGACGCGCTCTGGGTACTGGTCCAGGACCTGACGTAAGAGTGGCTCGTTGCTCAGAATCTCACGATCGATATTGTAAAGCTCTAACATCAAGTGGACAAGCATGCTTCTTCCTCCTAAGGTGTCAATTGTGCAGTTTGCTGCCCCGTAAAAAGGCTATGTCCTGCAATGTTTTTTCTGTGCTCTCAATCCTGCACACTGTTTGATATTATACATTAGGTTGTCAAGCTAATGCCAATCTTTTGCCTGAATTTGTATCTAATAGCAAGCTCTTTTCTATCTAATACCCACCTGCCAATCAACCTAAACGCAAGACAGCTATCAACCTAATTGGCAGATAGCTGTCTATCTAATGGGAAAGGTGACTTTGGATTAGATCGAGTCGAACCTTATGGACGGACCATTTTTCCCGTTTCGTAGGCTTCTTGCAGTTCCTGAAGCAAAGCTGTTCTTTTGGCAAACAGTTCTTTGCGTGGTCGTGGTTGTGCCTTACTCACGGCATATGCTGTTAATAGGGGAAGAGCTATCGTCGAATCTCCATAGACCACGACCGCATCTTTGAGTTGATCTGGCTTGATTTTTCCCCAGGAGACAGCTTCTGAGGGGGTTGCCCCCGAGAGGCCGCCCCAATGGGGAGCATCTGCGGTAATCTGCACAAAGTAGTCATGACCACCTTTTTGAATACCCAGCACCTCCCATAATTGAGGCTGGGTCTGGAGATAAAAGTTCTTTGGACTTCCTCCGCCCAGAATAATCACGCCATTGCGGGTGGCATGGTGAACAATTGCGGTTGTTTCGTTAACATCGGCGAGCGGATCGAGCGTAAGCTTGCTTCCATCCAGAGCATTGCGTGCAACGTTCATTCCAATGGAAGAGTCACCAGGGGATGACGTGTAGATCGGTACATTCCAGGCCGCAGCCTGAGCCAGGACGGAATATTCAGGCTTCACACCTAGCTTGAGCAGGAGTGTTCCCAGATGGTGATGGAGTTCAGAGGTTGAGATAGGGCGTTCAGGCAGGCTCTTCAGGCTTTCGCGGACAAAAGCATCGGTATCGAGGAGGACTTTGTCTTCGAAGAGAATGTCATAGATACGAATGACACCTTCATCCTGTAATTTGATGTCGTCTAAGCGAAAATCGCCTCGATGGAGTGACATAGAAAGAGCATAGTGGATATCATGGTAGAGATTGGCTCCCGTACTAATGAGGAAATCCACAAAGCCATACTCCATCAATGTAAGCAGGCACCCACCCAGGCCAGCAGGAGTAAGGGCACCCGCGACGGTCATGCCAATCGTTACATCTTGCTCAGGAACAAGCATTTTCTCAACAAAAAGTCGAGCGGCTTCGTTCAAGCGTGCTGAATTGTAGGCTTGAAACTGCTCATCGACAAGCTCTGCTACCGTCATATTGGGACGGACACGGTGAGGGATAATCTGAGGACCACTCAACAGCTCATGCTGTGTTGGTTCCTGGTTGTCATTGGCTTCTGAGTCGTGATGATGAAACATTCAGATGGTCGTCCTTTCTCTAACAGCGTCAGATGACGCACTCTTATATTCGCACTAGCAGTCAAGAGGCTTGAGCTCATAGGTAATCTCGTGGACAAACAAAAAGACAGATCCTCGAGAAGAATCTGTCTTGTGTAAATCCTCAACAGGCCAAATGTTTGTCTTCAGCGTTGTTCAGGCGCGCGGAAAAGGAAGGGCCCAGATCCAGACGCTGGCTGCAAAGGCAATACTTCCAGCAATCACAAAGAGATGAAAGATCTCATGAAAGCCGAAGATATGTGGAATAGGATCTGGTTTGCGGAGTGCATAAATAATGCCACCAATGGTATAGAGGACCCCACCTAGAACCATCGTTGCTACAAACGTCCAGGGGAGAACCGCCAGGAAAGCTGGAAAGGCAAGAACCGCTACCCAGCCCATTGCAATATAAAGAATGGCATTGACCCAACGAGGTAAGCGTAGCGTCAGAGGAATAGCCGTCAGACTGACGCCAAGGATTGCCAGTATCCAGATCGTAATGAGCAATGCGATCCGCACCCAGCCAGTAAGAAGATTAAAGCAGAGCGGCGTATAGGTGCCAGCGATCAGGATAAAAATATTTGAATGATCAAACGCACGTAATGTCTTTTTCAGGCCAGGGCGCCAGTTACCGATATGATAGACAGCACTCACCGTGTAAAGTTCAACCATACTCAAGCCAAAGATGAGCATTGACCAGAGTCGTGGCATATCATTTCTGCTTAACCAGCAGAGAATGATCGTAAGGACGACCGCCCCTCCGGCTGCAAAAGCATGGAACCAACCACGGAGAAGGGGTTTGATAACCTTTTGAACAATCTCTGTTTCTCTGTTATTCTGTTGAATCACAGTTTCCTCGCTTGTGCTGAAAAATAAGGTCTACTTGCAGTATAAAATGTTTGCGCAGGAAAGACACCGTAGCTAGCTAACGTCTTTTGATCCTCGTAGCTAACATATGAGTTAACCATTTGAGCAAGCAATAGAGTTCAACTGTTCCAAGTATAACAAATCAGGGCAAGACAGATGAGGAGTCTTGCCCTTATTGAGCGGATCTATTGAGAGAGAGCTTCTATTCGATCATCATACGACGAATTTCGATGATCTGATCACGTAATTGACCAGCTTTTTCAAATTCAAGCTGTTTGGCTGCTGCTCGCATCTGTGACTCAAGGTCCTTGATCAGCCGTAATGCTTCATCTTTTGGAATCCCTGATAGCGTAGTGACATCAGCAGCAGTAGACTCTTGTTGGCCGGCCATGGATTTCAAGCGCTCAGAGAGCGTCTTGATCTCCTTTTTAATGCCACGAGGGGTAATAGCATGTTTTTCATTATACGCAACCTGCAGAACGCGGCGACGATTGGTCTCATCGATGGCCTTCTGCATCGAGCGTGTAATTTTATCGGCATACATAATGACGCTTCCCTCAACGTGGCGCGCGGCGCGGCCAATGATCTGAATGAGCGACCCTTCAGAACGTAAGAAGCCTTCCTTATCAGCATCCAGGATCGCTACAAGCGAGACTTCTGGCAGATCCAGACCTTCACGCAGGAGATTGATACCAACAACGACATCATAGACACCCAGGCGGAGGTCACGAAGAATCTCAACACGTTCAATGGTATCGATCTCTGAGTGGAGATAATGGACCTTAATATTGAGCTCTTGCATATAGTCTGCAAGATCTTCGGCCATCTTTTTTGTCAGGGTTGTGACTAGAACGCGATGACCTTTGCTTATACGTATGCGAATCTCTGCCAGGAGATCATCGATCTGCCCTTGTGTCTGGCGGATGCTGATCTCTGGATCGATCAGCCCTGTGGGACGAATCAACTGTTCAACGATTGCATCGCTATGTTCGAATTCAAAGGGGCCAGGCGTTGCCGAGACAAAAAGAGCCTGATTGAGCTCCTTTTCAAACTCTGGGAACATCAGAGGTCGATTATCCAGTGCCGAAGGGAGCCGGAAACCATAGTCGACCAGCACCTGCTTACGAGAACGGTCGCCAGCAAACATTCCACGGACCTGCGGTAAGGCAACGTGTGACTCATCGACCACCAGCAGAAAATCCTCAGGAAGATAATCGAGCAGCGTCCACGGCTGTTCGCCTGGACCTCTACCTGCAAGGTGGCGAGAGTAGTTTTCGACTCCTGAGCAGATACCAGTCTCACGCAACATCTCAATATCAAAGTTTGTGCGTTGTTTGAGGCGAGCAGCCTCTAGAAGTTTGCCTTCCGTCTCCAACTCGGCGAGACGTTGTTCCAATTCTTCTTCAATTAATTTAATGGAGGTATTTAAGCGTTCTTTGGTAGTTACCCAGTGCTTTGCAGGATAGATATCCAGTCGTTGCCGTTTGCCCAGGACCTCACCGGTGAGGGGGTCAATCTCGGTCATGCGCTCGATCTCATCTCCAAAGAACTCGATGCGGACTGCAACATCCTCATAGGCTGGAAAGATCTCGAGGACATCGCCACGAACGCGGAAGCGGCCACGAATAAAATTGGCGTCGTTACGCTCATAGAGGATCTCGGTCAGGTGGCGTAAAATACGATCACGGCGGCGCTCCTCGCCAACTTTGAGCGTAAGAACGACCTCGCCATATTCCTCTGGACTTCCCAGACCGTAGATGCAAGAGACTGAAGCAACGATCAGAACATCTTTGCGCTCAAAGAGACTACGGGTGGCTGAGAGGCGGAGCTTCTCGATCTCCTCGTTGAGCATACTCTCTTTTTCGACGTAGGTATCGCTGCGGGGAATGTAGGCCTCTGGCTGATAGTAATCGTAGTAAGAGACAAAGTATTCGACGGCGTTATTAGGGAAGAACTCTTTGTATTCGCTATAGAGCTGAGCGGCGAGCGTTTTATTGGGGGCCAGGACGAGAGTCGGTTTCTGCACCTGCTCCACAATTTTGGCCACTGAATACGTCTTACCACTTCCAGTTACACCGAGTAATGTCTGATACTTGTATCCATTTTTGATGCCTTCGGCAAGGCGAGTAATCGCATCTGGCTGATCGCCAGTTGGCTCAAAGGGGGCTTCTACTTTAAATTCTGGCATGCGCTGCTTCCCTATATCCTCATGAGGTAGAATATTTTTTCCAATGACCTGAGTATTATACCACAAATTCTGGCATGTGCTGCTTCCTTATATCCTCATGAGAGAGAATATATTTTTCAATGACCCGAGTAGTATGCTGCTCTTCCTGGCTCATGGCCTCTTCTGCAAGAACTGAAACGCCCTGCAGAGGTCATGCTTATTCTGTTGATAAAGCTTTTAATATGGTATAATTATCTTTGGAAATCTTTTGTAGAAAAGTGGAATAAGCATTTTCTCCTCTTTGTATGAGAAAGGATATGTATCTCATCATGACACAGATTTCTCATCAGCAATATCTTCTGGACAAGCAATACAATACATCAAAAAATCTTGATGCCCGCATACGTCTTCATGAACTTTTTAGTACGAATCCTCTAAATTGGCAGCATTGGGTCTTTGATCAGCTTGAGCTTTCTCCTGGGAGTCGCATTCTTGAAATAGGGAGCGGTTCTGCCCAACTCTGGGTGCATAATCTAGAACACATTCCCGCTGGCTGCGAGATTACGCTATCGGATTTCTCGGCGGGTATGCTTCAGGCCGCACGTGCGAATCTGGGAGAGCATGCCTCGCAATTTCAGTTTGCGGTCATTGACGTTCAGTCCATTCCTGCCTCTGACAACACCTTCGATTATGTGATTGCGAACCATATGCTCTACCATGTACCTGATCGCGCACAGGCTCTGGCGGAGATTCGTCGCGTTCTCCGACCGCAGGGCCGTTTCTATGCAGCAACGAATGGCGAAGCGCATCTGCGCGAAATGGATCTTCTCCGCCAACAAGCTGGTCTGGATGAGAGTGGCATCCTGGGAGTGGCTACCAGCTCTGCCTTTAGCCTGCAAAATGGTGCTGCCCAACTGGCCCCCTGGTTCTCAGAGATCGAGTGCAGACGATTTGAAGGAGGTCTGGCCGTTACAGAGGCTGAACCACTTGTTGCGTTCATACTGTCAATTCGAGCTGCTGAAAGCATCAGCGAGGCCCAATTAGCAGCCCTACGTGCCATTATCGACGCAGAACTGTCTGCCCATGGCGTCATCCATATCACAAAAGAGAGTGGCCTTTTCATCGCCTCCGGAGTTCGATAGGCCAGCCCTGTCTCATCTTTAAATAGCGTATCGCGAGAAGGCTAGCCGTGAAGATGTAGGTTGAAGAGAACCGGAGAGGCTCCAAAGAATGCAGAGTATAACTACAAGCATTCTGTGGAGCTATTTTTATTTTTAATGCGATCTTTATTTTAAGGCCTATGAAAAGCCCACAATATGGGCTATACTACTAAAAAAAGCGAAAGGCATTGTATGACATGACACAGCATCATCGGCAGCATATCCAGTTAAGTGAGAGCGCGAAGCAGATGTTAGAAGAGCTTACGTCTCAGCGTTATCCAGGGAAAGGGCGAAGGCAGAGCCAGGTGATTGAGGACTTAATCCTTGCAGCCTTCCAGCATGGGCAGCAACAGGAGGGAGGGAGATCACAACCAGAGAATGAGGCCTCACAGACTTTTTTACAATCGGAGAAGCATGTGGGGAATGTTGTTGCGGAAACACGTGTTCCCTATCAACCATTACAGCTCTGGCCGGTGGAACAGGGCTGTCCCATCTGTCAGTGCTCGATTCAAGCGATCTGGAATTACTGTAGGTATTGTGGGTATGAATTGCGTAAAGCCTGTAGTCAATGTGGCGAATTTTGCAGTACAGATAGAGAACTGGCTCGCTTCTGTTATGTTTGTGGAGCGCGACTCTAGCAGGACAGATAGAGAACTCGCTTGCTTCTGTTATGTTTGTAGAGCGCGACTCTAGCAGGACAGATAGAGAACTGGCTTGCTTCTGTTATGTTTGTAGAGCGAGACTTTAAGAGCGGGAAATGGGATTGCTGTTTTGTGGGAGGGGAGTATGAATCCATTTGTGTTTGGTATGAGGGGGCCTCAACATGGTTGGTTAGAGGATTCGGTGCATGCCCTTTTATTGTTGGCGCAGCGTGAAGCGGCTGGACGTGGGTGTACTGAAGTCTTGTTAGAGCATTGCCTGCTGGCAGCGCTGGTGCAGAATAACGACCGTGTGATAGAGCTTTTGTTGTTTCTCAAAATAGAGCCATTTATATTAGAAGAGCGGCTTCAGATGCGGCTTGGACCAGGCCTTTCCAGGGATGAGATGCCTGAGCGTATTCAGCTTCCTTTCTCATTGGAGCTACAAGCATGTGTAGAACTATCAGTAGCAGGTGTGCACAGTACCGGGAAAATGTTTGTTACTCCTGAGCACCTCCTGTTGTGCATATTGAATCATCATTGGCAGATGACCCTGGATAAGGTCGTTGAGCAGCTCGGCACGAGTCGTGAGTGGTCTGATCTCCAGCAATTTTGCGCAGAACTGGCTCAACAGGAGCTCAGAATGTTGTTATATATACAGAATCTGGTGCACTCTCTGAGCAGTGTACGGGAGCCGTCCATTGCCCTTAATCATATCGCAGGCTATGAAGAGGTGAAGAGAGAGCTCTGCGACGTCGTCCAGATTGCGGAGGCTTCTCCCGATCGTCGGCGGCCTCAGGAGTTGCTCTTCATTGGAGCTGAGCGTACCCTTGGTCGAGAATTGGCTGAAGGGGTTGCATTTGCACTGGGACGGCGGCTCTGCATCTTTTCATTCGCTGGACTTGTTGCCATGTGCCTCCCTTTTACAACCTACCCGACCCTGAATTATTATAACGATAAGCGTTTGAGTGGTCGTGAGCGCCAGTTTTCTCCTCATGGTCTCTTCCTGGCCCGGTGCATCATCCAGCGGTTCTTTGTTCGTCTTCGGCAGATCTCCCCCTGCGTTGTATTGTGGGAAGAGCTGGATGGTGGAGAATATATTGACCGTGTACGCATTCATAGCGTCCGCGATCAATTGTTGGATAGCCTTTTTGGAGAGATTGAACAGTCCCGCCTGGGTCGGCGGAGTATTCTCCTGGCCACTACTTCGCAGGAAAGGGACGTGAATCTTCCTTCACGCACATCCTCCAGCGGACCCCATTTTGAGCAGCACCTTTTCATGACATCATCGAACAGCCCATGTGAGAGAGCGCAAGATATACAATGTCCAGATTGTGGATCTGATATTGAAAGGGACTGGCGCTACTGTGTTTATTGTCGTCACCTCTTAAAGAGGGTCTGTAGCGTCTGTGGTTCTGAGCTCATCTTAGAGGGAATGAAACAATTTTGTAGTTCCTGTGGTCAGCGTCCTGAAGGCATCCTGAATGGATAACGGCACTCTCTGACTATCGAGTACAAGTTGAAACACTTGGTGTTGTCAGGTCGTGGTGCTGAATGTGAGAGGCCTCTTCTCTTGCTTCAATAGGATGGAAAGGAACGGTTAATGCTATGAGCACAATTAGCAAACCCCAGGAGCTGGACCGCTTTGCCCCTACCACTCAGCAAGTTATCAGATTAGCGCAACAGCAAGCAATGCAGATGGCAGCAAGTAGTATTGCACCAGAGCATATGTTGTTGGCCCTTGTTCTCCAATCGGATGAGCGAGTGCTAAAAGCGCTGAATCAACTTGGCATGGAGTTCTCATCTTTGCGAGCACAGAGTGAGGCTCTGATCCAGCCACATATGGAGAAAAGTGTTGAAGTGGATGATCCTCTCTTTGCATTGCCACTATCGCGAGAAACCCGTGAATGTATTGAATGGACGCTCTGCTTTATTTCACAGATGCATACCTCTACTATTCAGCCTGAACACCTCTTGTTAGGAGTGTTACGTCACCCGCGCACACAACCATTACTCTCTTTTCTCGTACCAGAAGTTGCAACGCTTCAGACGCGAATCTCTGAGGCTGTAGGACCGGCCTACAGCAGTTATATGGATCAGTTAATCCAGAGCCGCGCACGCGAGCAGAGCCTGGTCTATTATCAGCGTGGGCCCGGTCGCAGAGTGTTACGCAAGCTAGAGCGGCCAACCGAGCTTTTCGTTGATATCGAGGGAATGGAAGCAGAGAAGCGAGCGTTAATGGATGTGGTTGGCTTTCTTAAAGGGTATCCATCTTTTCAGGCGAGTGCTGGACGTTTTCCTCGTGGTATCCTCTTAGCGACGACATCAATAAATGAGAGCCGTCTTCTGGTACGTGCAACCGCAGGAGAGGCCGTGGTGCCATTGCTTACCCTCTCATTGACTGCTCTGGTCGAATTATTGGTTGATCTCCAGGCGCAAGTGCTTCAGCTTGATGACCTGGAGTTGCCTGGCCGCGAATATGTGCTTCTACGCAAAGGAGGAAGTGCTGAGAGAGGGCAGCGCTATCTGCAACATATTTTTCAGGAGGCGAAGACGTTATCTCCCGTGATTGTTGCATTAGAAGGTCTGGATGCTCTTACACGATTGGAACATGGAGAAGGGCGAGCAGAATTGATCAGTCAACTGGGAGTTGAACTGGAGAGCATAGATAAACACTATCGCATGGTCGTGATTGCATCAACCGAGCACCCACATCTGGTTGATCCCGTCCTCTTAAAGATAGGGCGATTTGAACAGCAGATCACCAACGTATCCCTGGCCTCTGGATCTGAGTTGCAGCATTTTTGCGCAACCTGCCGAAGAGAGTTACAGAGTGGATGGTCCTATTGCATGTATTGTGGAGCTTCACAGGCAAGGGTCTGCTCCCATTGTGGGACACCACGTCCGACGCTGGAGGGTGCATTGTTCTGTGCTCACTGTGGGACGTCATATAGCTAACCTTCTGTGTCGGCAGCGACCTCTCTGTATTGAAGAGAGAGGTCCTCATCAGGGCTGGATGCAAGTATATCTTGAAAACCTCTAGAAGTTGAGGCGAAAAGAGCGTGGAGGTGGTGCCCACGATGATGTTGAATTGATTTGAGTTGATGATTCGTGATAGAAGAGAGCGAATAACCATAATGCTCTTATGCCATTTCATTGATAGAAGCAAATATCAGTTCGAATCGATCATTTTTTGCTGATGTTGATTGGAGGGAGACCCATCTATGAGTAAAGTTGCACGTACAGGTCGGGCCATAGGAAGCTGGCTGACTGGCGTCATATGTTGCTGCCTGTTGTTAGTGCCTCTTGCTAGTTGTAACACGCCACAAGGTCCGGATACCTCGTTACAGCCAACGCCCCTGGATCTGGGTATTCCAGCCGAGTCGTTAAAATCACCAGTTACAGGACCCCTGGCTGGCGATACAAAATTACATGTACGCATTACCTTTAAAATTGATCCAAACCTTCTCAATCAGTCTCAGCAGCAGACAATGCAGCCGGGACAGAGCTCTCATCTAGAACAATTTGCCAATAAAATTGGTATTGATGATGCCAAATATCAGAAGATCAAAGCCTTTTTTCATACCCAGGGAATCGATATCAATTTAAGTCAATTACGCACCCATCTGGCGATCGAAGCAAAAGCCAGTACTCTTGCCAGATTGTTACAGACAGATTTTGTCGTCCATAACTATAATGGAAAAAGTTTTTACGCTCCAGATACAAACAAACCTGCGAAAGTGCCACAGTTTTTAGCGAATTCTATTGATGCAATTACAGGGTTGGATAATTACAGTGCTGTGCCAAAGCAAGATCTTCATTTCAATGTTCAGCAGCCCGCGCAGCCAGCAGCCGATTGTTCGCCTCAGGATCAGACCCTGCTTCCCAAAGAGATTGCTCATACCTATGGTTTTGATCAGCTCTGGAATCGTGGCCTGCATGGAGAGAACATGACCATTAACCTTGTAGAGATTGATGGGTCATATAGAGACGATATTCAAAATTACTTTGATTGTATCCAATTTAAAGGGAAGCTAACTACAGTCAATGTGGATGGTTCTCCAAAGGAAGCGTTGGGTGAGTCAACATTAGATATTCAGATGGTTGCGGGACTGGCTCGTTCTAGCAATATTAAAGTCTATCAGACTGATGCTAGCGATCAGAATAGTGATGTCTGGGTGAATGTTAATGATGAGCTCCAGCAGCTCTTGAATGACAACGTAAATAACGCAAATTCTGGGAATGTTGTAAGTATTAGTCTGGGAGCGGCAGAAGGAGAGATGACCACGAGTGATGTAAAAGCGATTGATAGCAGTCTGCGTCAGTTGTCACAGGTAGAACACCTTGCGGTGTTTGTGGCGAGTGGGGACTGTGGAGCTTTTACCAGCCGACGTTATGGTGATCTTTCAGTCAGTTTTCCTGCTAGCGATCCCTGGTCAATTTCTGTTGGTGGAACCATTCTGCGCATTGACCAGAATGCGAATCGCGTCTCCGAAGGGGCCTGGTCGGAACAGGCGGGGTCACAATGTCAAAATAACTGGGGAAGTGGTGGTGGTAACAGCAAGCTGTACCAGCGATCAAATTGGCAGAAAGCCCCTGGCGTCGATAATCGTTATTCGCAAGGACGACGTCAGGTTCCAGATGTCTCAGCGGTGGCCTATGGATTGGCAGTCTACTTCCAGGGGCAGTGGGGTGCCGTGGGAGGCACAAGTGCATCTGCGCCGATCTGGGCAACCGGACTGGCTCTGGTGAATCAGCAGCTTGCTCAGCGTAGCCATAAAGTAAGTTCGACACCCGATCTCTTTTATAAAGCGGCAACGCAAAACAATGGCAAGCATCCCTACTATGATGTGACCCAGGGCGATAACCTGTACTATAAAGCAACTTCGGGCTGGGATTATGCAACTGGTCTGGGAACATTGAATCTCCCTGATTTTGCAGATACAGTGGGAAAGCTCACGTAGTGCTGATCTGTAGCAGTCTGAAGGGATAGGGTTTCTGGCGCGATACATTCTCATTGGAGGGCAGAAGGCGCTATAATGGAGCGACGACAGAGAGCATCTATAGAAGTGTTTTTTGAAGAACTGCTCTGTGGTATATCGCAATCTGTGCATAGTAAAGAGGAGTGTAGAGCATGGTTCAGGAGCCCTTTCCCTCCTGCACTTACTGTGGGGCAATGATCAGGCGTGGCAAACGATTTTGTCGTAATTGTGGGCAGCCTATCGCTCTCTCCGAGTCGTTTATCTCTCTTTCTCTCCCAATCCATCCTTCTCAAACAGTGCTCAATTCATCCCCACCAGAACAGCAATTGGAAACAGAGATTATTCCAGAAGACCAGCCTTTGCCTTCTGGCACCGGCCATCCCCTCTCCCGACGTTTGCGGTCCCCTCTCCCCCATCTCAAGAGAAAACAGTTCTTCCTCTTACTCTGCCTGATAGGTATTATTTTTGCCCTCACAACCTCGTTAGGATGGACTCTATGGCTTACCCTGCAAAAGGTTTCCGATGTATCTGTACAATCAAATATGCAAGTAAAAGAACAGCCATCGCAAACGCAACCTACAGTCACAGATACAAAAACTATCACACTGCAAAGACCCTTTAGCTATGCTGGCCTGGATTGGATCCTGACCACAGTCAGTCTGCACCCGAAGACATCCACTTCATGGGAACTTACTGTCGTGTTAACGGTCAGAAACTCTCTTACACAAGTAGTTATCCCTGGCTCAGCTTTTAATTATGCCCATTTGCAGAGTGGAGCATCAACGTTTAATCTTCAGAACAGCACAATACCAGTGAGCTTTGAACCAGCGACCAC
Source organism: Tengunoibacter tsumagoiensis (assembly GCF_003967535.1). Classification (GTDB taxonomy): domain Bacteria; phylum Chloroflexota; class Ktedonobacteria; order Ktedonobacterales; family Ktedonobacteraceae; genus Tengunoibacter; species Tengunoibacter tsumagoiensis. Next base: position 2,231,674 of record NZ_BIFR01000001.1, read on the forward strand.
CACCAGAGGGACAATGACCTTTCTTGTTTCTCAAGGGAATGCTTCCTATAGACTCCATTTTGCGTCTAGCACTCCTCAGATCGACGGATTTCATACAGTAGAAATTGATTTTAACTGTTGCATAGCTGCCTGATGAGCTAGTGATCAGGAGTCAGATATGCTAACTGGGAGGAGGACCCGATAATCTGGAGAAAGAGAATACGCCCATCTTTTAGCCAGAAAGGCGTGTCTTGAATACCTGTAAGCTTCGGCAATGTAATATGAGCCGTTTGGGCCTCATATATTCGTAAGATCCCCCCATCGCTGTAGATAAGAGCTCGACCATCTGGTGACCAGCTCCAGCCTTGTAGCGTTGCCTTAATCGGTACCTCAAACTCAATGTGTTTGGTATGGATATTTAGCGTTTGTAATGTAGTCTGTTTCGTCGCTGAAATCTTTTCATATGTGAGGGACTGGCTATTGGGTGACCAGGCCAATGCCCCAATGCTAAAGTCACCAGCTTGAACAAGTTTTTGCAAGTGCAGATTGTGCATTTGTAAAAGATAGATCTCAAGGCAAGGTTGGGTCAGTGTCGTCGGACTTACTGATCCGGCAGCACTTACAACGATAGCCAGTTGCGTCCCATCAGGGGACCATAGCAGCAGTCGTGGAGTAAGCGAGAGGGGCCAGAAGGCCTGCATTTGAGTCTGCTGACCATCTGGATTGGTGCGCCATAACTGAATTTTGCCTGCCTGCTGAAGCATATAGGTGATAGGTTGGGTCTGTGAGGGAGCCCAGGTTGCTGCCAGAGCCTCAGGCTTGAGTGGAGACATATACTGTCCAGTTGGAATCATTGCCAGTAAAGGGAGCGCAGTTGTATCAGTGGCGACGGTCGCCACCAGCGCAGAACCATTGGGGGCCCAGGCAGCAGTGATGGCATCGTGCATGACCAGCGTATTATGTGCAATAGGATCTGCTAGATCAGTGGTGTACATCACACCTGGTTGATGTGCTGCTTGATAAAGCAGATGGTGTTCAGTTGGATCAAGCGAGATAAGTTTGCCACCATTATGAAGCTCTGGCGATACAGCCTCCACTGGTCCAACCTGATAGACTACCGACGAAGGAGCAGAGATAGGAACAGGGCGAAAGGTGAAGAGAGCACAGAGTATGAGAGAAGCCGCTAGAGCGAGACTGCAAGTGGTGAGCCATCTCGACTGCGGGAAGCCAGGTGCATGAATTTTGCGCAAGATCTGGGAGCGTAACTCAGGAGTAAAATGAATTTGTTCAGTCTGTTGTTGAAAAAAATGGGAGAGTCTTTTCTCCAAAATCGGATGATAAGTCTCCCTCTCAGAACACTGAGCTGGCGATTTGTGTGTAGAAAGTTGTGACTGACGATCCTTGTCGTATGAATTCATCATTCTACTCCCCTATTGAAATGATTTTATCGGACCAGTTTTAGAGGCAGGAAGAGACAAGAATTCAATGTTCAGTATGAAATCTGTGACAGTATACAAAAGCAAGAGGGCTGAATACCTCTTCCTTTCAGCGAGTCATTTCCCCGCTTCCCCGCTCTTCTCCTCTTAGAGAGGACGTGGAAAAGGTCCAAAGAGGGTATCTTTTTGTTGAGTTTATAGAAAGCTTACGAGAGCTTACGGTCCTACTTTATGTGAGAGAACCCATGGGCAAAGGAATGAAATAGATTGTGGAATGGTTAACTATTGAGACCAATATGAGGATGTGAGACGTCTGTAGTATGTAGCTAGAAAAGCGAAAAGCTCAACTTTTTCTTCTACAGCCTGGAGAAGCTGAGCATTCTCATCAGAGAGCTAACATACAAAATTGTCGGGGCTGGAATAAATAAGATTGTCGCTTTATACAGCATCCAGGCATGATGGTATGTCTTCGTGTTGTCTGTACAGCACGCCTGATTACTGGTGGCTGTAAGAAGCAAGGACCGAGAGTAGGAGTAATCCTGACTGTACAGGAGTACAAAGGAGCGAAATACCATATGAAACTCCCTTTACAAGGTCGACTATCGTGGGTTGTATCTGTGTTTGCATTCCTGCTAGGGGTGTGGCTGTTATGGCCTGGAGGAATGAGCCACACATCTGCCGCGCCTCAAGCGAATGCATTTGTACGTGTAGTGCACGCATCGCCGGATGCAGGAAATGTTGATGTGTTTGTTGACGGAAAATCAATTTTGACAAATTTCGTCTTCAGCACCGTCACTGATTATGTGCCATTAGCGGCAGGTGCCCACAAGCTTCAGGTTGCTCCAACTGGAAAAGGAGTCGGGGGAGCTGCCATTACACAATCTGTCTCAGTGGATCCAGGTATGTACTATACCGTTGCAGCCCTGGGAACCAGATCAAGTGGTTTCTCATTGTCAGCCTTTGTAGATGATAATCGCCTGACCGGTGGAGAGCCAAAGGTCCGTGTTTACCACTTATCGCCAAATGCGGGCCCGGTGAACGTTGCTGTGGGTGGAAAAACAGTCATTACCGGATTGACCTATCCTAAGGCAAGTGCCTATCTGCCCGTTCCAGCCGGCTCTTATACCTTTGACGTGACAGCCACAAGCGTAAATGCCACGGTACCAGTTGCTGCGACATTGAAGCAAGGAACGGTCAACAGCGTGTTTGCCCTTGGTCTCTATAAGGGTACGCCAGCCTTAAAGTTCGTGCTTGCCTCAGCCAAAGGGATATAGAAGGTAGTTAGAGTTCCTCCTTACTCGTGGGTCCTCTATGCTGCGGCATCATAAGAGAGATGGCGCAAGCAGTCTGGACCACACGCTCTGGCTCAAGCCTACTTGAGGCCAGAAAAAGGAAGAGCGGCAGATGAGGTGAGCAGGAAGAGAAGATAGCTCGTAACTCAAAGAAGAGGATACGGGCTATCTTCTACTCTAAGATGTAGCTGCCCATTAATTCTCGGCGGAGGCTGGCCATCTGTTCTTCATTGCTGACTGCTTCCTTTTTCTCCTCGGAGCTATTGTGAGGAGGAGGAGGTGAAGTCAGTGCCTGTTCAAATTCACTAATCAGCATCTCTTCCAGGAACGTAGAAGGAGCTGGTGCGGGAGTAGTTTCAGTGATCACCGGAAGTGGTGAGGTAGGGACATGAGGGATTTCTTCTCTTAGAGGAAGTACCAGCGGTGCAGTTGGTGCTTCCTCTACATGCTCAAGAGCCTCAACCTGGGCATAGTTTTCACCCTCTCCATTGCTCTCTACCACAGGGAAAGAAGAAGAAAGCTCTTGTGACAACGCATCCTGAGGAGTACTTGCAGTAGTACTTGTCATCGGTGTTTGTTGTGTCTGATCTGCAGGAACGTACAGCGGGAAGCGTTGGCCTTGAAGCTCAAGAAAGATCCCTCGACCGCTACGTAGATCATCAATCTGTTCACGCAAGGCAGTATTTTCAGCCTGTAAAGCATTCATCAAGCTCTGCTGCTTACTGATTTCTTGCATAAGTAGCTCAAAATTGCTCATCTTATCCCATTAATCTCCTTGAAATAACTATATTGGTAGCACATTGCTATCTAGCTTGAGACATGCTCTACCATGGGTATAAATAAAGACGTTTCAGAGGATACCAGGTAACAATGGCTGAGCCGCCATAGCCTATTTCTTTCTTTCTTCTCTTTAACAAAGAGAACGATTGTAAAATGATCATTTGCATAGCAAAAGGAGAGGAGAAAGGCTTTTTAACCCGGATCTATGGAAGGGTATGCTCTTCGTTGAAGGGCCTGATAGCTACTTTCAGGTAGCTATATTTTGCCAGTATAGTAGTTAGATTTTGCTGGTATAAATATACATAAAAAACCCTGCCGTCGCGCTGTCCATGGCCGTGGAGTCTCGCTCGTGATACAATAAAGAAGAAGATCACCGCATAAAGTGCGGTCACATCAAGAGATGATGAATGAAAAGGAACACATAAAATGAACGATCGTATTCGTGAAATTCTAAGCTGGTACGGCAGCGAGAATCCAGGGGTTCGAACAAACCTTGCACGTATGCTTAATCATGGTCGATTGGCTGGTACAGGGAAGCTAGTTATCTTGCCAGTAGACCAGGGTTTCGAACATGGTCCAGCGCGAAGTTTTGCTCCTAATCCAGCTGGCTATGATCCTCGTTACCATTTTCAACTGGCGATTGATGCAGGGTGCAACGCCTATGCTGCCCCTTTGGGCTTCTTAGAGGCTGGTGCAGCGGATTTTGCTGGCGAGATTCCCTTAATTCTCAAGTGCAACAATCATGATATCTTGAACGACGAGCGCGATCCAATTTCGGCAGTCACAGCCGGTGTGGACGATGCGCTCCGCCTGGGTTGTGTCGCAGTAGGTTTCACTATCTACCCGGGATCAAGCGAGCGCACAGAGATGTACCAGCAGCTACGAGACCTGATCCTTGAGGCCAAGACTGCAGGTCTGGCTGTTGTTGTCTGGTCCTATCCTCGCGGTAGTGCTTTGAGCAAAGAGGGTGAGACAGCAGTTGATGTTGTTGCCTATGCAGCTCAGATTGCCGCCCAGTTAGGTGCAGATATTATCAAAGTGAAGTTACCAAGCGAGAAAGTTGAATTGCCAGAGGCGCAGAAGGTCTATCAGAAATACGAGATTCCCATCTCAACACTGGCAGATCGCGTCAAGCACGTTGTCCAGAGTTCATTCAATGGTCGTCGTATTGTCATCTTCTCAGGTGGTGCAACCTCAGCTGACGAGCAAGTCTTCACAGAAGCTCGTGCGATCCGCGATGGTGGTGGTTTTGGCTCAATCATGGGACGAAACTCCTTCCAGCGTAAAAAAGAGGATGCTGAAAAGTTCCTGGGGACAATTATGGGCATCTATGAAGGTTCAGTGAAATAAGCGTAGCGCTCTTAGCATAGAAGAGGCTAAATTTTTACAAAGAGAGGCATTTCCTGGCAGCGGACCTGCGAAGAAATGCCTCTCTTTGTGCTGTCTGGATGTGAGAAGCTTGTTGAAAATTGCCGCTAGTTGTATCCGCTAGCGAACACTTTTCACACGGCTAATCACGATTGTGCCGAGAATAAAGTAGAAGACCGTTACCGAGAAGAGAATGGTATAGCCGAGATGATTGGGAAAGCCCTGGAGAAGTTGAAGCAGGATGCCACCAAGGCTAATGCCAACCACCTGAGGGAGGATTCCCATAGCAGACCAGAGCCCTAGAAATTTCCCGGCCTCATCGGTTGGGGGAAGAGTATCAGTGACCAGGGCCCAGTCAACACTGGTATATGCTCCATACCCGATCCCAAAGAAGGCCGCTGCAATGAGTGCCCCCGTTGTATTTTGCCAGAAGATAAAGAGCAGGCAGACCAGTGTCATCGTAATGCCTGAGATGTAGACCAGTTTTTTGCGGCTCCAACGATCGGAGAGCCAGCCAGCCAGCACCGAAGTGGGAAGTGCCACGACGAGAAGGAGAGGGAGAAAAATCTGACCAATAAATTTCTCTCCAGAGACATTGAGTACCTCATCGGCATAATATTGCAGGAAGTAAAAGATGGCCCAGATCCCCAGCATAACCAGAAGCCGAGCTAACAGAACCCAGGAGAGATCAGGATATTGGGATGGCTTAAAGAAAAACTTGCGAAAAAAAGGACCAAAGCGAATAGGGCTGTATTGTTCGGGAGGAAGGGGAGTTTCCTTGACAGTCAGGATCGTATAGGCAACAAAGAGCATCTGAACAACCGCCACAATCAGAAAAATCAGCGTAATCTCATTCTTATAGACAGGCAGAGCATCATGCTTATTTACAATACTGCCAGCCACAATCGAGCCCAGGGCAGTGCCTAGCAGGAGAGCGAGCCCATTTAAACCAGCGGTGAAGCCGCGTTGTTGGACAGGGACTTGATCAGCGATAATGGCACTCCAGGGTGAATTGGCAAAATTGTTGCTACATTGTAATAAAAAGTAGAGAATTGCCAGCATAAAGAGAAGAATGGAGCGGTCTAGATTGGGAGTGAAGGCGAAAACTACTAAGACAATGAGATTGAGGATCGTGCCAATGAGCATAAAAGGGCGTCGACGTCCCAGCCGAAAGGGAAGATAGTCGGAGAGAGCTCCTGCGAGTGGATTGACGAAGACGGCGGCCAGCGTGCCCCATGCAATGACCAGCGCGAGATTGATATTCTGTTGCTGAGGATCCAGGAGTTTTGCCACCATACTTGGGAGTACAATTGAAGAGAGCGCCTGCCAGTGAAACTGATTTGCCATCCAGAACACATTGAGATTGATCTGGCGCCAGATTGAGACAGGTTGCAGGGGCTGGGATGTAGGGGGGGAAGCCACCCCAGGTGCTTCTGAAATCTCCATTGACTTACATTTCCTCTCTGTTGATAACACATGCCAGCATATGCGTATGTACGAACGTATATTGATAGCTTTATTCGATAGCCTTATTTGATGGTCTTATTATAGAGAAGAGTTCACCTGGAGCGCAAGATAGAGGTCTGCAAAGTGTGTAGAGAGAAAAAGAGATCCACATCCCTGTGGATCTCTTAAATGAAAATGCTTTATTTTAAGGTATTAGTTCCAGTTTTCGATGCCAACCTCTTCGCCTTGAGATTCCAGCCAGCGCTCCAGATCGATAGCTGCGCGACAGCCCTCGCCTGCGGCAGTAATGGCCTGGCGATAGCGATGATCACTGACATCGCCAGCGACAAAGACGCCAGGGATATTGGTCATCGTATGTTCTTTAGGGATGATATATCCCGTCTCATCCATATCAATAATGCCTTTGAACAGCTCGGTATTAGGGCGATGGCCAATTGCCAGGAACAGTCCCTGTGTTTCCAGCGTACTCTCCTCGCCGGTCCGTGTATTACGCACACGGACAGCGGTGATAGCCGCATCCCCAACTACATCAACGACCTCACTCTCCATCAGCGCATCAATCTTGGGATTATTCAGAGCGCGATCCTGCATGATTTTGCTGGCGCGGAAGGTATCGCGGCGATGAATCAAGGTTACATGATTGACATAGCGTGTCAGGAACGTTGCCTCTTCCATTGCGGTATCGCCACCACCAATGACCACTACATCTTTTCCTTTAAAGAAGAAGCCATCGCAGGTTGCGCAAGCCGTCACGCCACGGCCTTTCAGACGTGTCTCATTGGGCAGTCCCAGCCATTGTGCACTGGCCCCAGTCGCGATAATAACAGCCTGTGAGCGATATTCTGCTGAGTCGGTGCGGACCACAAAAGGACGTTGTGTAAAATCAACCGAGGTAACATCTTCTGGGATCAGCTCTGCCCCAAAGCGGAGCGCCTGTTTCTCGAATTTCTCCATCATCTCCGGGCCCATAATGCCCTCTTCAAAGCCAGGGAAGTTCTCGACCTCGCTTGTCTGCATCAACTGCCCACCTGTCTCATAGCCCTGCAGAACCAGGACGGACAGATTGGAGCGGCCAGCATAGATAGCTGCGGTATAGCCTGCTGGACCTGAACCAATAATAATCACACCATAGACTTTTTCCATTATATCGTTCCTCGCTTAAAGATACGTGCGCGTTTGTTTTTTCTCTTTGCAATTGATAACACAAAGCAGGGTTATTTTATGCCATCCTGGCAGCGGTCTTGAATGAGTACGTTCGTGCGCAAAGGTTGTGGTATCTGCAATCCAGGAAATAGAGCGATTGAGCACTGAGTACTGGTCAGTTTTACCAATTGACCACATGCGAGAGGGCCTGAAGGCCGGTAGCTAAAGCCTGACGTTCTTCGCCGGTGAGCTGTGCCACCCATTGGCGTAGCTGTTCTTGTCGCTCATATTGAAGCTGGCCAATCAGAAGCTCACCCTGGGGAGTGAGACTGGCCAGGATCTGGCGCCGATCGGTGGGGCCCTCTGATCGCTGTACAAGATTGGCACGTACGAGACGTTCAACAAGATGACTGGCAGTAGGGAGCCCGATCTCAAGATTTTCCGCAATGGCGCTAATCGTACTGGCTCCTTTATGATACAGGACAAAGAGCACTTTCACCTGTGCCATGCTTACCTCGAGCTGGAGCCAGTGTGGTGCAACTGAGCGCTGAAGTGCTTTCGCTATAAATGTGTATGTCTCCACGATTGTCGTCGTACAATCATCGGTAAGTCCTGACATAGAGCTTTTTCCCTTTACTGGTAGTGCATCTTGATTGGTCTATTGGGTGCCTCTATTGTAAAAGAAGAGGGGCATTCCTGCAATGGATGCCCCTCTTCTTTTACCATAAAGTGGTCGTTTAGAACTGTTGGTTGCGCCAGAGATGGAGAACAAAGAGGGTATCCATAACTAATTGTTCCAGAGGAGCCAGGGCGATATGTTCATCGGTGGTATGCTCGTCAACGACACCAGTCGAGACGGTAAAGGTGCGAATGGCCGGGCGGAAGCCGCTGGTATCGCTGCCAATAAAGGTTGGTTTCATCTCCAGGACTGCGCCACGTTGAGCAAGGGCAGCTTGATAGATATTGAGTAAGGGTTCATCGGGATTGAGGGCATAGCCAGTTGAGTAGGTTGTAAAGGTGATCTCAGCCCGACCTCCCAACCGTTCTGCAGTCTCATCAAAGGCATTGATCAGAGCCTGTTTGTAGTGTTGATAGACGGAGAGAGGTTCAAAGCTGCGAAGCTCGCCCTCGATTGTAACCGTCCCGGGGATAGCATTACGGGCATGGCCCGCGACAATGCGGCCAATGTTGATGCGTGTCAGATCGCTAGCGAGTGAGCCGTGAGGGTAAGGAGTCTGACGGAAGATCTCCAGAGCGTCAACCGTTCCAGTAATCTCTTTGCCAGGATGGCCTGTGCGGCCAGTGATTTTGATATCAAAGGCTTCGTGGGCGGCTGCTTTAGAGACCACAACGCCAGCCTCAAAGGCATTGTCAAAGACGATCCCATCGGTCACCTGGAGCATCTCTGCATCAAAGCTACGTGCGCCACAGAGCCCTACCTCTTCTTGTACCGTAAAAACGACGACGAGAGGAGGATGTGGAAGCGATTGTTCAACCGTGCGACGAAGCACTTCGAGGATAATAGCGATCCCTGCGGCATCATCTGCACCCAGATTCGTCGTGCCATCACTATAGAGGACCCCATTGCGAAGAATAGGCTCATGGCCCAGGCCAGGAGAAACACGATCCATATGAGCGTTTAAGAGGAGTGCAGGCCCTTCACCGTCGAGCGTGGCGATGAGATTCCCGCTCACATCAACGCGCGATGTGAGGCCCAGACTGGTCAGGTGACGCTCGATATAGCTGCGGACATACTCTTCATGTCCAGAAGTGCTGGGAATCCGCACAAGATCGATCAGGGTCTGGCATAAGCGATCAGAATAAATAAACATCAGAACATATCCCTTTCAAAAATACTCAATTGTAAAACGTAGTAGACGATCTTTTCGGTTACAAGCCGCTCATATAGCAGATCTGGCCAGCCCTTTATCTTGCTCCTCATCTTGTTGTCCATCCCTCGCTCTTTCTTCATGTATCATCTCTTTGTTTAAGAATCATCTCTTTGTTTAAGAATCAGAATGCGCTAAATAGCCTGTTTTTCTCTTGACAATCTTCTTCTTTTTCATTACAATATACTTAGATGTGCAACAAAATGTTGCACATCTAAGCTCTACTAGAAAATAATTGGTGTCGTTATATAGTGTCAGGAGTGTTTCTATAATGGATAAGATTGCGGATAAGATTGAGCGAGAAATCAGCATTCAGGCACCGATAGCAACAGTCTGGGAGGTTATCACAAAGCCTGAATACATTAGCCAATGGTTTGGTAGTCAGGTAGAGATAGATGTGCGACAGGGAGGAAAGGGCAGACTGGTCTGGGGAGAGAACGTTGAAGCTTCTCTGGAAATTGTAGCGGTAGAGAAACCGTATCGTTTCTCATTTTTGTGGGTCGCACCAGATGAGGAAACCAGGGCAACCCACCAGCAAACTCTGGTTGAGTTCAAGCTTATAGAAAATAACGATGAGACAAAGGTATGCTTAACAGAAAGCGGTTTTGAGAAGCTTGAGATTACTGCTGAACAGAAAGCGACACTCATTGTCAATCATACCTCGGGCTGGGGTGAGTTTCTGTCCAACTTACAGCGTTGTGCCCAGAATATCTCAACAAAGGCATAGATATGTCGTCACCTGAACCTTTTAATGAAGAGCTCTGGTTTGCTATTGCTGAACCGAGCCGACGGAAGCTCATCGAGATTCTGCTTCTTAAAGGCGAAGCTACCGCAAGCAAGCTGGCAGATGAAGTACCATTTAGCCGCCAGGCGGTAAGTAAACATATTGCTGTTCTAAAAAAGGCAGGCCTTGTCAATGAGCGCAAATTGAGCAAAGAGGTACGTTTTAGTCTCTCATCAGAAGGACTCAGTGTTGCAGCCCAGGAACTATCGCGGACTGCAACGCTCTGGGATGAACGGTTACAAAAGATCAAACAGATTGCTGAAACACTTCATCGAGAAGGAAAGAGTAAAAATGAAGACAAAAACAATTAAAAAAGAGCAATTTATTCATGCATCTATAGAAAGAGTCTTTAAAGCCATTACCGAAAAGCAAGAATTAGAACGCTGGTTTGTATACAAAGCTGATATCGAATTGAAACCTGGGGGGGAGGTGCATACCGAATGGGCTCCCGGTATGGGAGAGCACGGGAAAGTAGTAGCAGTAAAGCCATCTCAATTATTCAGTTTTACCTGGGAAGCATGTTCTCCTACTCCGACAACCCTTACCTTTGAGTTAACAAAAGAAAAAGATGGTACATTGGTGCTGCTTACTCACAGTGGTATTGGTGAAGGAGAACACTGGGAGATGTATGCCACGATTAGCCCTGCGTGGGATAGTCATCTGAAAGATTTAACATCCTGGATTGAAACAGGGACATGTCTCCCACCGGGACCAAGAGGATAAGAGAAGTTTCAGGCTGGTCCACACTTTCAACAAAGGACCAGTCTGAAACCATACGATGCTTTAGAGAGCATGTTGCCAGTCAACCCATTCACCAGGTTCCAGGACAAGGGTTTCGATCTGTTGTTTCCGGGCGATCTCCAGAAAGAGCTCCAGAGCATTGGGAATTGAGACATAGTGGCCAGGATCATCATACATCCCATAGTGGATGGGGCAGACACGCCTGGCTCCCAAAATTTTTGCTGCGGTAACTGCCTGTTCTGGAGTCATTGTTGCTGGAATCGTGCTCCCGCTGAAACGGCCCCGCTGGTAGGTCACACCATTAATAGGCATAAAGGCCAGATCAAAGGGGCCATATTGACGTTTGATATTCCACCAGTGCCCATGCCAGATCGTATCGCCGCAGTGAATAATGCGTTTGCCGCCACCATCGATAATCCATGAGACCTGAGGATCGCCCCAGCCATCGGCTGCTGGTACAGCAAGCGCCATGATATCAGCAGTGAGCCAGTTCAGAAGGATTGGCTCATATAACGTGGCCTCCTGAATACGCAGTTTATGTTGGGGCAGTGTATGAGCTACAGAGCTATGGCAGAGCACACTGCCCCGATCACCTAGTGCTTTATATACGGCCGTAGGATCAAAATGATCGGTATGTGCATGTGTAATCACCGCGTGGCGCTCACTGGTCTGGGCTGAGAGTGGGATAACTGGTTGGCCGCCGCTATTCCAATCAGGGGCATCCTCAATCGCGTCGATAAAGAGTGTCGTCTTGCCAACCTCGAGTTTGAGGCCAGCCCAGGTTAGACGTTGCAAGTGCATGATAGTTCTCCTGAAATAAAAATGAGAGAGAGTGCATGGGATATTCTGTTCAGGCGCGAGCGCGTGGTAAGGTTGGTGAATATTCTACAAATTGCCAGTGTAGTTGAATCGCGTTTCGGGTCTCGATGCTGTCAGTGATTACGAACTCTATCAGGCGTTCAGCGCCCGCAAAGGTTGCGATTCGTGCTTTATCCCAGATGATGCGGGCCTCGCCAGTAAGTTGGAGTGTATTTCCCCGTTCGAAGTCAATGAAGAGGAGGCCAGTGTGAGGCTCCTTCTTGATATTGCCCAGGGTCTGATACATACGGTTCCCAGAGTAGTCTGGAAAGACCAGTCGGTTGGCGTTTTCAACCCGGACAAAGCCAGGAGCTCCGCCACGATGTGAAGCATCGGCTCCCCCTTCCGGATGGCTCGTTGCGATAAAGAATGTATCAGCCGCCTCGATCCAGGCGTGCTGAGCATTGGTGAGTACTGTACCGCGTATGTGTTCGGGTATTGCTGAGTGATGTTCAGGCTGTGCATCATTTATAGCAGGCAACGTACGCATTTGAATATATTTAGGACAGTTAGAATAGACCTGTTCTGTACGCATGACGATCTCCCTCTGTATCTGCGTGATCTGTCCATTGACCCGCATCCGGCGACGTGTGGCAAAATCGAGCGTGATCGTTCCTAAGGGATCTCCAACGTGCAGTTGCCCGAAGAGTGGATCGCACGGAGCCGGAACTGCTTGAATGACCACCGTCTGCTCATCGGGTGCCTGTAAAAAACCGCGCTTGCCAGCCAGGATCGAGGCCCAGATGTACCCTGCCTGATCCGCTGCTGCGAGAATAATCATGCGTTGATCTTGTAAAAAGGTCTGAGCAACGGATGGCAATGTCGGATGGATGCTTTTATTCTGGCGTGAACTTCTGGGTGGCAAGCCAGCCAGGGCCTGTACCTCAAGTTCTCCATTGTGATAATCCAGCATCTGGAAACCTCTGCTTTCTTACTATGAAGCGGATTGAAGACTAAAAGAAGCCGCATGTAGGTGCAGAAGCGACCGGCGCGGGATACTCACTGGCTCTGACAGGGCTATAGATCTCCAGACGTATGCCATCGGGATCAGTAAAGAAGATACCGCCAGAATCCTGACCTTCACCATGAGGTACGATCCCCTGATATAACAGATTGGCGTCCAGGAGCTTCAGTTTATTCTCAAAGAAACGGACATCCTCAATGCTATTCACTCTGAATGACAGGTGGTGCAGGCCCGGGCGATCTTTTGCAAAAGTGCCTTCACTTTGCTCCCATAGCGTCAGAATCAGCTTCTGACCATCGGAGAGAAACGCACAATGTCCCGGCTCATCGGCCTCCCAGCTTACCGTAAAGCCAAATACGCTCTGATAAAACTGTTTGGATTTCTCGATATTGGTGACGTTGATGCCGATATGACCGGTCTGAAATGCGGGGGTGTTTACTGCTGACATTGTGTGGTTCCTCCTACCAGAACACGCTGCTTTGTGAAATATCCATATCTAAATTTGTTTTGAATTGGATAATTGCAGCATACCCCAGGAAATTATCCTTGTCAATAGCGCTATAGTATTGGATAATATGGTAAGGAGGAAATTGAGTATGAGCAAAGTGTTGAGTGATCCACCCTTTCTGCTGGATGGAGAAAATCTGGCCCTGAACCTGGTGAATACCGAGATTATGAAGCGTGGCAACCCCCTGGACCTTTTACAGACACCTCAGGATGTTGCCCGGTGGTGGAACGAGACCTGTCAGCGTCATCCAGCCTTCGATGAGGTGCGCAGGGGGAGTGCGGACACGACCATCTATGATAATGAGTTATTGACAAGCGTCAAGACATTACGTGCCTCATTGCGTGGCATCTTTCGTGCTTTAATCGACGGCGAGATACCACAACAGATAGATGTAAACCAGTTAAATCGTATTTTGCGTACTAACTATTCTGTGTTGGAGGTGAGCAAGGAGGGCGACCTGTTCCTGGGAGCGTATACCACAGATGCGCGGCATGGCCTCGTACTCTTACCGATTGCCCTTTCGGCTATACGTTTAATTGTGCAGGGTGAGCATAAACGCCTGCACCAGTGTGATAATGAGCGCTGTATTCTGTTCTTTTATGACAGCACCAAAAGCGCTACACGTCGCTGGTGTAGCCTGGGTTGTATGGATCGCGCCCGCTCGATGCAGAGGTATCGCGAGACGAAGAGGACTGTTATTGGCGAGTAGGGGACTGTGGTGTGCAGGAAATGGGATCTGTTGGGGCATCGTTACTGCATTGCGAAGATCTCTGTAGAAGAATACAGCACATATGACAGCAGAAGTGCTTAACGATAGCTATCATTCCTGAGCAATACTAGACAACTCCTGAGTATGCTCCTAACCTAAAGTCAGGCTCGTGTTACAGGAAAAGAGAGGCATGTTATAATGTCTGGTTAGTAGACCTACTCTCTAAAAATGCCTGTGGGGACAGAAACGCCGTCAAGAATTGTTTATTATATCTCGCCTTTTCCCGTAAGAAAGGGAAGCCTGCTAAAGCTCGTCTCGGGGATTGCGTGTTGCTGGAACGTGGCATCGCCATACGCTAGCAAAGATCGCAGGGTAATCGCAGGATATTCAAGGAATGTCATTGATTCGCAATGCTTTCAAAGAACGTTTCTAATACACACCACTCTGCGTGGAGGGGGATTTTTGTGCATGTCACGTAGTTCGGCAGAGTTCATGGGCGTGCCCGATGAGCTCTATCATTGGTTGCCAGGCGAGATGGTTGTAGTCGTTCGTTTGCCTCGACTGCCGCTTGAGGATACTCAGGAGTTATTAGGAGAGCAGATTCGAACGCAATTAAACCTCTTTCTAGCTCCTTATCGTCTGACCCTTGAGTCGTATGGCAAGGCAGGTCGTTGGCGTGTTACTCCATCTATGCCCCCGGTACGCCGACGCTCGTTCCTCTTTGGCTTGCAGCGTAAACAGCCATTGATGGCCTTATTTTTTCATACCAGGCATCTTGATAACGAGGTGCAGGATGCTGTTCCGATGGCTCTTTCCTATCTACAGGGGCACCTGGAGCACCTTGCCCAGACTGGCCTGCATGTTGTCTCTGCAATGCCCAACTGGCTGGTAACCGCTGCGCCGCAGTATTATGCGCAAGGCGGACCGGCTCTGCCACCGCGCCCGGCGCCGCAACTGGAATCGGCTACCCCGGCACATATTTTGCATGGTTGGCGCATAAAATTTGTAGATCAACATATTTCACTTGACTCAAAGGGAGCGGAAGATGTACTGGTAGCCGTTCTGGATACGGGCCAGCATCCTGATCGAATCCGGGGAGCCGCGACGCGACCAGAGTTGCGGCGTAACTGGTTATTGCAGCGTATCGCCAATGAATTGCGGAATGAAGATGGCTCATTTCAGATTGAGTATGATCGCTATCCTCTTACCAACGATGTCTGTAGTGGGCGTGATCAGGCTGGAGATGCGCGCTATTATGTCGTCCCTGATCATGGCCTCACCGTGGCAGGTCTGGTACGCGATGTAGCCCCTCGTGCCCAGATACGGCTGATCCGTATTCTCAACGACTTTGGCGGTGGTGATCTCTATGCTTTATACGCGGCCTTAACGGATCTCGAGCGAGAGATCGTCGCAGGTTCTATTCGTCGATTGGTGATCAATCTCAGCCTGATTACCCTGCCAGATATCAGGCGTCTCCCCTATATCTGGTTTGATCATCGCCAGTGGCCGACCAATCAACTTATGGGGGCGATGAGAGTTTTAACACATATAGAAGAGGGCTTGCGGCTCCTGTTTGAGAGTCTGGCCGCTCATGGCGTTCTGATTGTTGCAGCAGCAGGAAATGACTCAATGCTGGCCAATCAACAGGGTCAAGCTCCTCGGCCTCCACGTGCCCCGGCCCGTTACGAGAGCGTTTTGAGCGTCACAGCCGTCAATAGCAGCTATGCGCCAGCTAACTTCGCCAATGCTGCCAGTATGCCCCCAAACGATGCAGGGGTGGCCACATTTGGAGGAGATGGGTATGGGGCAACCGGAAGTGATGCGCTTCCGGATGCAGTACGAGGCATCTTTATCTCACCTACATTTCCCATGGGCGAGGCCAATACTACTGGTTGGGCTGATTGGTCTGGAACCTCATTTGCCACTCCGATTATCAGTGCTCTGGGGGCACATCTCCTGTCACAGGGCTGGTCTGCGTCCAACATTATTGCCCGTTTTGCGCTGGGACAAGAGAGGCGGAGCGAGAATCTGTTTGGTGCGCCCCCCGATGCACCGAACCTGCTGGCGAATATTATACGAGTTCAACAACGGTTCGGACTGTAGAAAGAGCAGTATTTCTTGACGCTTCACTTTTTGTAGTTTATAATAATTGCAAGTGTTAGTTATAGAAACACCATTGAAACACCGTCAAATCTAATGGACAATCAAGGGGGCTGAGCAGTCAACCCCTTTTTGGAGAGGTGAAAAATTATGATTGAGCAGAACCAGCAGGCTGCGATTGAGACCCAGATTATTAGTATGACTCCCGCTGCCTCAGAAAAAGTTCGTGAGCTGCTCAAGCAGGAGAATGATCCCAGCCTTGGCCTGCGCGTCTTTGTTGCTGGTGGTGGTTGCTCTGGTCTCCAGTATGGTATGACCCTTGATGAGGAACAGGAAGGTGACACCGTCATTTCGATGGGTGATTTCAATCTTCTTGTCGATGATATGAGCGTCACCTATATCAATGGCAGCGAAGTCGACTATGTTGATAGCCTGATGGGTGCTGGCTTTACCGTCAACAATCCTAATGCTGTCTCAAGCTGCGGTTGTGGGCATTCCTTCAAAACTGCCGATGGCGGTGGCGAGGCTCGCGGTTGCGGTTGCGGTCACTAAGGATGAGCTACCCTCTCAAGGGTGCTTATCTGTAGCGGCTTATCCAAATATATACTTCTTCTGGCCTGTGGGCGGGACCGTTTTTCATGGAGTGGAGAACCTTTTCGACATGGTCAGAAGATTTTTTTTATCTTTCGTTGTTGTGCTTCCTCTATTCAAAAGGAGATTGCATGAGCGGACGGATTGCCCATCGACCAAATCATCACTCTCGCCCTTATACTCCTCCCAGCCTGCGTGCTCACCATCGTTTTTTACCTGCCCATTGGTCTTATCGACGTCAACAGCCTGCCCTGGAGCTCCATGTCCCCGGTTATAGTCTTGCGCTGATCCCTGTTCAACATCGCCTGGCTCACTATATTGTTCTATATCAGGCCAGTTAAGAGATTCGCAGGAGCCATTACAGCCATCGTGATGGCGTTTCTCTACAAGATTATTGGCGCCGCCCTCTCTTTCGAGGGTGACAGAGGTGAATGGCGACGTTCTATGGCCATCATGATGGTTATAGAATGTCGCCATCTTTCTATCCATCTTTCTATCTAGTCCCGAAGCATCATGTCTCTACAGACAGAGACGAAGATGAAAAGGAGATGTTCGTGTGAAATAGACGATGCCTCAATCCTCATGAAAATCTTCATCATCAGCGGCTACGTTAAGCGGAGGGGTTGGATTGGCGAGCAGGCGTTGGATCAGAGCGGGCATATCGCGGGTAAATTTAGAATTAGCAACCACTTTCTGAGCTCCAGCATCCAGTGCTTTCTGGCGCGCCTCCAGATCCATATGGGAGCCAAAGGTCAGTACTGGTACTTGTCTGGCTCGTGCCTCACGAATGGCAGCCTCCCAATCTACTCCTTTGGATGCAATATTGATGATTACTAAGGCTGGTAGTTCGCCAGATGCGACACTGAGAGCCTGTTCAAAGCCAGGGAGGGTGCGCACCGTTGTGACCAGCATATCGTGGTGACGGAGCGTATCGCGGATCTTCACGGAAAAGAAGAGATCGCGCTCTAACGCTAAAATAGCTGTTGGCATTGTCTGTGCCTTTCAGAGGATTTTAAGGACAAAGAGAAGCGATCACTCTCGTCGTTATTCGTGATCGCTTCTCAGGTTAATCTTCGGTGCTTTCATAGACAGGACGGCGAAAACGATCGCCTAATTCCTGATTAATGAGCTCTACATTTGTATACAGGTCTGGAGTGAGCACATGATGCGTGCCATTGCAATAGGGCTTATCGCATTTCTTGGCGTGGCTTGTCTCAAAAATCAGGTTTCCATTCTCAACAGTGATCCAGATATGGCGTCGAGAATAGCCATCTCCCCATTTGAGCAGCATGCCACTATTGTACTCATCAAAGCGTCCCTGACCATAGAGGAAGTCACGATTAAAGAGGTTCAGGATATCGCGGACATGGCTCACGGCAATGACACGAGCCGTCTCTGGCGACATTTTCGTTGTGGCTTCCTGGGACAGATCCTCCGCAGGAATGGAGAGCGCACGAGCAGAATGCTGCTCCTCACGAATAAGTTGTTGCACATGTTGCCCCTCAAGCTCGCTCAAACCATGGCCTTGCCCAATGATTGGAGCCTTAACTGGCCGTGGTGGGGCAGGTGGTTGTTGTGGCTCTTTATCTGATCGTCGCATCCAGGGCATGATAATCACTCCTTGTATATCTGAATATATCTGACAGACTACAGATTGTATCTTCTTTGTTCAGTTGAAAGCTGGTGAACACAAAAACAGTACCGCTATCCCTATAGCTTACACTTTTCTGTAAAGGAGCTACAAGGGGCAAGCTCTGAAAATGCTCCTTGCATCAGGCAGGAGCCTGGCGATTGTAAGCGAAAAAAAGTGCCTTGTAGTGATGGTATTGCGGAGAAACGTCCGTAATCACATCTTTTATAGTCAGAAAGGGAGAAAGAAATTCAATTTCATGTATGCAGATTAATCGTCTCTCCTTGACAAATGTTCGCAAGACCAGCTATACTCAATTATATAAGATGTGTTATCGTTCTCATCTCTATTGCTGTAAGGTTGTTATAGTAGGAACGTATGTTCTAGCTAAATACTAGAATAGAATAGAGGAACGCAGGACACTGGCCAATGAGTATAGACCGGTGTGTGGGGGTGGGTGTTGAGATCGGCAGTGGGAAAACAACAGTCGCCCTGATTGATCGTCACGGGCGTGTACGCCAGCGGAGTCAAGCAAAGACCTTGCGCGGGCGTCCGGCCATGGCAACCCTTGAACCAGCCCTTCGAGCCATCGAAACCCAGCTCTCATGTGCTCGCATGGAGGGTCTGGCTGTATGTGGAATTGGAGTAAGCGTTCCAGGAGCACTGGAGAGCTCAACTCGTCGCCCCCAGCAGATCTCTCTCCTTCCATCATTGAATGATTTCCCCCTATTTGAGTTATTAGAGAAGCGTTATCGCCTCCCAGTGCAGATTCATGCCGACGTAGATGCCGCAGTTCTTGGTGAATATCGTTTTGGGGCTGGCCAGGGAGCGCAAAGGCTCCTCTATTTAACCTTAAACGCCGTTATTGGGGCAGCTTTTATTGTCGATGGAGAACTTGTCAGCTCCAGGCAACAGCACGTTGGGCATGTCTGCCACCTTCCTCTATCTCCCACGGGTCCACGTTGTAGCTGTGGTAAGCGAGGGTGTATTAATACTCTCCTCTCACTTGATGCCATTCAGAAAATGTTTAAGCGTGCCCTTAACCGTGGTGAAGAGACGAGCCTGCTTCAGCGTATGCTCAATAATGAATGTTTTAGTCCGCAATTGTTAGCAGAGGAAGCCAGGCGTGGTGATGGAGTCGCCTTACAAGTGTTTCTGGAGATAGGGCGCTGGCTGAGCGCAGCGGTGACCAGGTATAGCACCTTATATGAACCAGACGTGCTGGTTTTAGGTGGAGGGATGCAGCATATTGATCCATGTCTCATCGCACTACAGCCTCTTGAGCCAGTGGGAGCTGTGTCTGCTGGTGCTACTTCTGTCTTATCGCCCGTGAGAGAGCGGCTCAAGGTGATGTCCTCTCATTTAGGGAGTGATGTCGCTCTTATTGGTGCGGTGACACCATTGTTCTACTAATTGAAGAGTTGAGCAGCTGAGCGGTATAATAAATATATGATAACTATGCCAATTCCTGTGATTGTAGTTGATGATACGCCAGTAAAAAGACGGGGTGTTTGTGAATTTATTGAGGAGACACCCTCTCTCCGTTTGCATGCCCAGGCTGGTGATAGCACAACTGCTCTGCGATTAATCGAAGCGTTAAGCGCCAGTCAAAGTGGGAATACGGCTCTGGCAGGGTGGCTGGTCTTCTCTGATCTACGTCTGGGGAATAGCAATGGGGTCGAGCTGGGGCGTGCAATGTTAGAGATTGCGCCAGGATTGCGGGTCGTCATTTACACGCAAGATCCTAGCTGGACGCTTGCTGCGGAAGTATTTCGGCACGAATATACTCGTCGAGGCACACCACGGGCGAGTAACCGTCGGACTGGGCATTCAAGCGGCCTGCATGGTTATGCGCTATTCAATAATATGGACCCCGATTACATCAACAATATTGCGACGTCTGTGGTGATGCGCAATGAATCTTTTATTGACCCTGAAGTTTTAAACTATCTACTGAAGCGTTTACGGGGGCAGCGACTGACTCCCAGACAAGAAGAGTGTGCCTCTTTGATCGCTATTGGTTTAAGCAATGACGATATTGCGCTGAGAATGGGGTTTTTAAGTACGAGCGGTAAGCCTAACATCGGCCCTGTTGAGAATCTTGTGAGCGAGCTGTATACATTCTTTGTGATTGAGGGAGCCCCGAGTGATCCAGGGCGGCGTGTTCTACTGGCTCATGCCTATGAGGCTTATGCGGGTCTGCGGCAGGATCCAACGCTTCAGACTTGAGGGCATATGATCTCAACTACTTCTGCACATGAGGTGGCAATGGGATTCTGAGGGTAACGGTTGTCCCATGCTCTGGTTCAGGGCGAGGATGTGAGGAGATGATCAGCTCTCCCCCAGCCTCACGTGCTTTCAATTGTGCCTTGAAAAGAGTCGTTTTTTCTGGTGAAACAGCCTCTGGAGAGAAGCCTTTGCCTGTATCGCGAATCTCAACCTCTAGAACATTATGCGCGTAACTTGTAGAGACTGTAGCAAAGTCGCAGCCAGCGTGATTGTAAATATTGAGCAGGGATTGAGTGATCGTATAGGAGATTGCCTCTGCTATCTGCATACCTTCAACGCTCTGTTCCAGGTCCGGACTTAGCACATCGAGGGACCAGAGATCGGTTTGTATTTTCAGAGGAGATTCTGGATGGAGTGCAGGAAGATCCTCCTGAATAAGCTTATCCAGGTGAAACTTAAGCCCCATACTGCGTCGCTGATAGACATCCTCCACAAGAAGTTGGAGTCCACGGAGATCTCCTTCTAACTCCTCGCTGATATGCCGAATAGTGCCAAGAGCCTTAATAATGGGCGTCATAGTGGTCTGTTTGCTGGGATCGCGTTCGGCCTCCAATGCTAATTTATGTTGCCAGTAGCCCAGCAGAGAGCGAATACGCAGAGCCTGTTGTTTTGGCTGATCATGGATGCGTTGCGATAGAAGTGAGCGGAGATGGGTATCGGCATGGAGGAGCAACGACGTCGCCTGACTGAGCTCTTTATTGGTATTCAGCAGCTCTTCAGCCGTACGTTGTTGCTCTAATAGTGCCTGTTCACGTTGTTCGAGCGTGAGATGGAGCTGTTCCATCAGGCGTAATGAGCGGATCGCATAGAGAAGGATAAGTGGATAGACGGTTGCCAGAATATAGAAGATTGGGAGCGGCAGCAGTGTCTGACCCGTCAATAAAATGGGTAAGACGCCCAGGCAGAAACCGAGGCCGACCCCTCCAATCCAGAGCGTCAGGAGATCCCCCAGGCGATGGCGGATATGATCTGGAATCGGGTGAACGGCTGTAGAGCGTCGCCATGGCGAATTGTGAAAGAGGATCCGCAGGAGAGAGCGAGCGCCAATAGTCAGACTGATCAGACCACCAAGAGCCCCATAGCCCAGACTGATAATAATGTTTGGGCGCATGGGAACATGGCCAAGCAACAATAGTGAGAGCCATTCATACAGAAACAGGGCAATCAAAGGGAGATACGGAAGACCATCCAGAGCTATATGCGGTGTACGCACCTGCCCGAGCGCCTCAGGCCGATAGGTAAGGCTCAGGTGAATAAAGGTTGAGCCGAGGAGCGCAAAGGCGGGAATCCAGAGGAGTTGAATCACGAGATCGGGCGTGTTCGCTTGCTGAATATTGCCCCAGTGGCTATAGAGAAGAAGGAGCATAGCCGGAGGCAACAGCGTAATTCCTTCCACCGCACCGGACCATTCGGTTGAAGTCATCAGGAGAAAAGCGCCCACTACCAGCCAGCTTAGACCGGCCAGAAACGTCAGGCCATATGTCTGCCACCACATGTCCGCTGTAAAGATGACTGCAGGGCGAATAATGATCATAGATCGTCCATTGTCCGAGGTAGCTGTATATGTAATAAGCTCCTGTGGTTTTCCATGTGCATATGCTCGTTGGATACCCTCCCGGCCAGGGATACGATTAACGGCCACGATATGGGTCGTATTGGTCAACGATTGGGCAGAGAGAGCAAAAGGGGGGAGCTGGGGAGGAGTCGAAATAATGACAATCTCACCATTTGTATCAGGGTCTAGCACCCAGGTAAAGCCACCAAAGAGAGAGCCAACTTCAGATAGCAAGCGCAGATGCCCCAATCCACTGATGCAGATTAGGAGAAGGGTCACTACAAGATAGCCAGCCATAAAAGGTGGGCGCATGCGCTGCCACCAGGCTTCAGTCGTTTGTTTCGTCAAAAGAGATCCAGTAGGCACACACCAGTCTAACATTTTTCATCCTCCTCTGGCAAGAATAGCCGACCTGTTATAGAGGATAGTCCTCCTGAATAAGAGAGGCGAGCACCTTGAAAAGGAGGAAGTGCCGTGGTATAGTAATAGGAAATAGTTGCATGTGTGTGCAGGTATACAGGAAAGGGAAAGACATCCTATGGCTACACAGATGGAAGAGATTGTCGTAGTGCAGCAGGAAGTATGTGCCGAGCGCGTCGTCCATATTGAACATATGCAAGCAGTGCGCCGATCATTGCTTCCCGCTCAGGATGTGGAGCGTATAGCCGCGTTGTTCTCTGTCCTCAGTGATCCCACACGTTTGCAAGTTGTTCATGCCTTATTGAATGCCCCTGAAGGAGAGCTCTGTGTCTGTGATCTGGCTACTGGATTGGGGCGAGACGACACTACCATCTCTCACCAACTTCGGGTATTACGGAACCAGCATATTGTGACAATGCGCAAAGCTGGCCGTATTGTCTATTATCGGCTGGTTGATGAGCATATTCGCCAACTGCTTAAGATGAGCATTGAACATACATGTGAGGGCTCAGCAACGTGTTTTAAACAGGAAGTCGAGGTGTCAGCGTGACCCATACACATGCTGGACATTCCCATCACGATCATACATCGGGGATGGCAAAGAAAAGTCTGCGTCTGGCCTTCTTCTTGACGATGATTATTCTGCTGGCTGGATGTATTGGTGGTTTTTTTGCCCACTCACTGGCCTTGCTTTCTGATGCCAGTCATACATTGACCGATCTTTTCGCGCTAGGACTGGCCTGGTTTGCCGCTGTTCAGGCGGAGCGGCCATCCAACGAAGGAAAAACATTCGGTTATCATCGCGTTGGTATTCTTGCAGCCCTATTAAACGCCTTTTCGCTGATCGTTATTGCGCTCTTTATCATCTGGGAAGCTATTCAGCGTTTTCAGCATCCTGAGCCAGTCAATCCATTCATTATGTTTGGTTCTGCTCTCGTCGCGATCGTAATCAATCTCTTTATTGGTTTTGGGCTACGCAAAGAGAACCATAATCTGAATGTTCGCGCTGCTAGCCTGCATGTCTTTGGGGACGTTGCTGCCTCTGTAGGGGTTATCGTTGCAGGCGGACTTATAGTGTTGACTGGCTGGAGTATCATTGACCCCATTCTTTCTGTCGCAATTGCTTTAGTCGTCGCCTTCGGAGCCTGGCATATTCTGCGTGAAACAATTGATATTCTCCTGGAAGCGACTCCTCGTGGCATCTCACTGACCGATTTAGTGGCCGACATG
The DNA here is from genome assembly GCF_003967535.1 of Tengunoibacter tsumagoiensis. Taxonomy (GTDB): domain Bacteria; phylum Chloroflexota; class Ktedonobacteria; order Ktedonobacterales; family Ktedonobacteraceae; genus Tengunoibacter; species Tengunoibacter tsumagoiensis. The sequence continues at coordinate 2,255,407 of NZ_BIFR01000001.1, forward strand.
AAAGCCGTGGAAGGAGTTGAAGATGTCCATGATCTTCACGTCTGGAGTATTACTAGTGGCATGCCAGCTCTTTCCAGCCATGTTCAGATAGCTAACCTTCCCTTTAGTGCAAGTTCCTCAATTTTGAATGCATTAAGAAGCATGTTAACTGAGAAATATCATATTCACCATGCCACCATTCAGTTTGAGTGCCCCTCAGAAGGACCTTGCTGTACGGTTGAAAGCCTCTATTGTAGCTTTAAAGGTAGCGTACAGGCAAAACATGTGCATGTTTGTGATGAAGAGCATGAGCATGCCAGCCAGGTCATTTAAATGGTGAAGGTGCGTATGAAGGCATATTGTGTCATCTTTACTTGACTTTGCTAAAAGTGTCCCTTAGAATAGTCTGGCTACCACAAACATCAGGAAAGAGCGTTATATAGGAGGAGCGATGGCAACGACGCATCTTCAGCAGACTCTCAAGGAGAAGCAGCGTCAGCAGCGTGAAGACCTTATTTTAAAGGTTGCTGAAGAGGTCTTGCTGGAAAAAGGATATTATGAGACATCGATGGAAGAGATTGCAACACGGGTTGGGATAGCAAAAGGAACCGTCTACCTGCACTTTCCCAGCAAAGAAGATCTGGTGATCGCCATTTTTGCCCGCGATATGCAGACCTTTTTGCAAGGGTTTGATACCGCAATTGCTTCCCAGACCAGCGCCAGCGAGAAACTAACAGCATTGCTCTCTTTTGCCTACACTGGTATCTTTAGTAATCGCACACAACTCTTATCATCTATCTTAAATAGCGTTGATATGCGCCGTATTTTTGCTGAAAAAGGCGAATGCTTGCGTTCGATCTGGCAGGCCCTGGCGGAGAAAATTAGCGTCATTCTCGAAGAGGGCAAAGCTTCTGGTGAATTCGATGCAAGTATTCCCACAGGGATTATGGTCAGCTCCTTTGTCAGCCTCCTCTCTCCTCAGAAATTTGAGCGCTTGATTACTGTAGAACAGCTACCTCCAGATGTTCTTGTGTATTATATTAGCCGTATATTTTTCAAAGGCATTGTCATCAAGTAAGGCCGCGTCACGGTGTGCCACATTGTGGAGATAACTATCATCCAGGTGCGTTCGCATAATGATAGTTACCAACACAATGTGGCATAGTTGAGCATCAGGCACCGCTGCTGCGTAGCTTATAGACCTTGATTGCAACCTGTAAGGTGAGCCAGTTGCTGCGTTCTTGCAGGTCGATATCGCAGAGAGATTGCAAGCGTTCGAGACGCTGGATTAAGGTATTACGATGTACAAAGAGACGATCGGACGTTTTCGTGAGATTTCCTGCGCATTCCAGATAGGTCTCCAGCGTATCAAGAAGATCAGTATTCTTGCGCCGATCGTAGCTATCGATGCGTGCAATCTGATCCTGATAGACATCGCGCAGATCATCCATGTGCGCAATCTTGTAGAGATAACGATAAACCCCTAGATCGTTAAAATGAGTCACAATGGGCTGACGTTTGCTCTCATTGGCCTTTGGCTCATGCAGATTCTGCCCCATTTGAAGAGCCTCATTCGCTTCAGCAAAGCCGCGTCGATAGTCAATAATATGCTGGCAGGTATTGCCGATGCCAATCGAGAGATAGACATCGTACTCATTGTGCATCTGATGAGCCAGATCATCTAGCCAGCTCTTCAGTCGTGTGCCAGTGGGATCTTTAGAGAGCGGAATAATGCAGGTTAAGAGATTTTCGTGTTCGTAGAAAACCGAACCAGAAAAATTATCCTGAATGCGCCGACGCACAATGCCACTCATACGTTTGTATGCAGATTGCAGTGAGATACCCTGGGCAAGGCTACTGTTCTCATGAGAAGGCAGAGGACCAGATGAACGAGCCTTCTGACCTTTGGGTGACTGAGCGCTTTCATCCCAGCGGGTATCAACATGGGCGATCTCAATCATCACTGCTGCATGTGGGCGTGTCAGATCGCAGCCCAGAAAATGTGCGCGTTGGCGCAGTGAATCCTCAGAATCACCTGTCCCAAGCATCAGATCATCGAAGAAGCCCTTAACGAGATTCTTTTGAGCTAACTGATTGACGAGGTAACTATTTTTAATAGCGATAGCGGCCTGGTTCGCAATCGTGGTTAAGAGGGTCTGATCTTCAGAGGAGAAGCGGCGATGCTTATTCGAATAACAGTTGATCAGTCCTAATTGTTCTGTTCCCGCAATCAATGGCGCAGAGATGAGCGTGCGATACTGCGTATCTTTGAGAGGATTTAAACGTTCAATTGCGAGTGTATCGGCCTCATGTTCGGCATTCTGATCCTCAATACCCTGAACCGCAGACTCATTGAGCTCGCGCAGGCGTTCGAGCGTCTGACGATCGACCTCAATAGGGTGAAAATGGGCGCGTTCATTGTTCATGCTAGGGGCCGTCGCACGTACAGTGAGCCTTCTACCATTCTGCCTTGGTGCCTCCAGATCCCGTTCGCGTGCCTGATCCATGAGCATAATAACGCAGAGATCAACCTCCATAATCTGCACAGTCAATGTTGCCAGTGAGCGGAGCATATCATCGAGATAGAGACCAGAACTAATTGTCTGGCTGAGGACAGAGAGAGAGGTTAAAATACTCAGTTTGCGCTGCGTGTTTTCGTAGAGTTGAGCATTTTCGATCGCGCTGGCAACGAGCGCAGCGGTATTACTGATAAAGCTATGGTGTTGTTCAGTAAATTCGTGTGGAGCAACTGCTTGCACAGTAATGACCCCAATGAGGTGTCGATTTTTCGCAATGATAGGCACCGTCATAATCGACTGAAACTTTTCCTCTTCCAGTTCAGGAAAATAGCAGAAGCGGGGATCTTCCAGAGCCTCTTCCTTGAGAAAGACGGGTTTGCGATGGAGCGCGACCCAGCCAGCAATGCCTTCACCCAGCGAAAGCGTGATTTTACCCACAAGATGTTGATACTTCTCATTGGTACTGGCGAGAATCAGGCGTTCTTTGTCTTTGTCATACAAATAAATAAAAGCCATTTGACAAGAAGTTGCGCGGACGACAGTGTCCACCAGATGGCGTAACACTTCCTCAAGCCGGAGTGTAGAACCAACTGTTGAGATCACTTCATTGAGTAAAGCGTTCTCCTGTGTACGCATTTCGATCTCACGGTGTAGTGTAGAAAGTTCTGTTTGTAGATCTTCGAATGATTGCTTACCTGCATCCTGCGGGGAATAAGAGGAAAGCTGATGATTGGTACTGGCCTTGTAAGACATGCAACCTCCTGATCTAACATCAGATAGCACAGGTTTGAGTACCTGGACACCACTGTTGCAGTCGTTGGAACGGTGGTACAAAGAGATTCAACCATCCCTGTGTGTACAAGTTCGCTACAATGTGAGACGAGCGACCAACATTATGCCTGAGCGGTACAACGTTGGTCGCCCTGAGTGGGTTCAATGGGTATGGATACAACATCCATAACTATTACCAGCCATTGTACCCATTTTCTGTCGCTACGTCTAGAGTTTCCTCTTCAGTTTCTGCGGAATCTTGACAAGTTTATTTTTTTGGGTATTATACAAGAGTATAACCTGTTTATTTTCACCGTACACCGCTGTACGTTTTTTCGTGCAGCGTTTTTTTGTGTACTTATTCTTTGGTACATCATTTTAGTTTTCTCTTATTTTTCGTCTCCTTAAAGGGGGTATCGTCAATGGCAACAGAGACCGTCGTGACGGCCGAACAAGAATTGGGTATTGAGACACGTGGTATCGAGCGAGTGTCGCCCAAATCGCGTACTCATGTTCGTATTTTTGATAATTTCACCACCTGGCTTTCCGCAAATCTTGTTATTTCCACCGTTGCTGTAGGGGCTCTAGCGGTTCCAGTCTTTGGCCTGGGCTTCTGGCAGAGTATTTTAGCAATTCTTCTTTTCAATATTTTGGGCGTTTTGCCTGTGGCATTTTTCTCTACATTAGGACCAAAGCTCGGTCTGCGTCAGATGACTATCTCGCGCTTCTCCTTTGGTTGGGTTGGGGCCATTGTTATGGCTCTCTTCAATATTGCAGCCTGTATTGGTTGGTCAGCAGTCAATGTGATTGTAGGCGGGCAGCTTGTCTCTGCTCTCAGTAACGGAGCGATACCATCCTGGGTCGGTATTATTGTTATTGCTATTGTCACAACCATTGTCAGCATTTATGGATACAAGTTTGTTCATGCGTATGAGCGCTATGCCTGGATTCCCATGGCATTAATTTTTGTCATTCTGATGGTGATTGCAGGACCGCATGTTACGATTGTACCACCTCCTGCTTATAGCTTTGCCACGATTGCTTCGTTTGTCTCCTTTGGTGGAGCGGTATACGGGTTTGCAACTGGTTGGAGCTCATATGCATCTGACTATACCGTGAACCAGCCTGAAGAGACCTCTGCGGCACGCGTGTTCTGGCTAACGTTCCTGGGCGTAACGATTCCTTGTATTTTGTTAGAGATTATGGGAATGGCTCTGACCACTGGCTACAAAGGCAATGGCGCTGGCGATCTGTTGTCAGCAGTATTGCAGCCCTGGGGTGTTGCTGGAAAGCTTCTGCTGGTTCTGCTGGCATTGAGCGTTATCGCAAATAACATTCCTAACGACTACAGCCTGGGTCTGACCATGCAGGTTCTTGGGCGTTCCTTCCAGTATGTCAATCGTGCTGTCTGGACGTTGATTGGAGCTGTGATCTATATTGCCATCGCTATTCCTGCTTCCGCCAACTACAATGGCACGTTAGAGAACTTCTTGTTGCTCATTGCCTATTGGTTGGGTCCCTGGGCCATTATTCTGGTGATTGAGCACTTCTTCTTCCGTCGTGGTAGCTACAACGTTGATGACTGGAATACAGCGAGCAAGTTACCTCAAGGTTGGGCTGCACTCATTGCGATGGCTGCTGGATTAGTTGGTGTCTATCTGGGAGCTGCTCAATTACTGTTTGTTGGGCCGATTGCTTACTGGTTGGGTGGTAAGTATGGAATTGATATTGGCTTCGAGCTAGGTGTTGTTTTTGCAGCGGTTGTCTACGTGATTTTACGTTCGGTTGAGCGACGTACAGCTGGCCGCTAGTCTGCGATCTGTCTCGAGTGACAATGATAGGGAGTATTACCGATTATTGGTAATACTCCCCGTCCTTTTTTGGGAGGAATGCGTTTTTCTCTAAGGAAAAGAACGTAGTAGTGAAGTGAAACTGAGGTCTGTCATGCCATATGATCTACTCATTCGCCATGCCCAATTGCCCAACCGGCAGGGTCTGGTAGACATTGCTATTCAGGATGGTCGTTTTGTCCGTATTGCGCCAGAGTTGCTGAATGGGTCAGCCCGAAGAGAGATAGATGCTGCTGGACATCTGCTCTCCCCTCCTTTTATTGATGCACATGTCCATCTGGATGCAGTATTGACGGTGGGTCAGCCGCGCTATAACGAGACAGGAACGCTCTTAGAGGGAATTCAGATCTGGAGTGAGCGCAAGCCGGATCTAACCCATGAGGATGTCAAGCGACGTGCGTTAGAAGCGATCCGTTGGGAAGTTGCACAAGGAACAGGCTATATTCGGAGCCATGTAGATGTCTGTGATCCGAAGCTGACCGCTTTGCGAGCGTTACTCGAAGTACGGGAAGAGGTGCGCGATATCTGTGAGCTTCAACTTGTCGCATTTCCGCAGGATGGTATCCTCTCATTTCCGGGTGGGAGAGAGCTTATGCGCAAAGCGATGGAGCTGGGCTGTGATATTGTGGGAGGGATTCCGCACTATGAATGGACACGGGACATGGGAGTAGAGGATGTCCATTATGTCTTTGAGCTGGCCAAAGAGTTTCAGCGAGACATTGATTGTCATTGTGATGAGACTGATGATCCTCACTCTCGCTTTACAGAAGTGATGGCGGCAGACACCCTGATGCAGGGCTGGCAAGGGCGTGTGACTGCCAGTCATTGTACAGCGATGGGCTCCTATGATAATGCATATAGCTTTAAACTCATCCGTCTACTGGCACAGGCTCAGATGAACGTCATTGCCAATCCATTTGATAATATCGTATTGCAGGGCCGTTTTGATAGTTATCCCAAACGTCGTGGTGTGACACGTGTGAAGGAGCTCCTGGCCGGGGGAGTAAACGTCTCGCTAGGTCATGATTCAATCATGGACCCCTGGTTTCCTCTCGGGCGTGGCGATATGTTGGCAGCAGCCCAGCAAGCGTTATTCTTATGTCATATGAGCGGCTATGAAGAGATTCAAGAGATCTTTGAGCTTATCACCAATAGAGCTGCCCGTACCCTTCGCGTGCAGGATCGCTATGGGATTGACGAAGGGAAACCTGCGGATTTCTTGCTCCTGGATGCTCCGTCAGCGTTTGAGGCATTGCGTCTCTTGCCCGCACGTTTACATGTCTTCAAGGCAGGGCATGAAGTTGCCAGTACCGCGCCAGCACAGAGCATCGTTCGTCGAGTGGGAGAGAACGAAGGTACAGCGGTTACCTATCGTCCATACTAGGAGTGAGTATGAGGATTGGGCGAGTCTAAAGAATATTGACCGCTCGCCCAATCAGCACTGCCAGGATAGTCATAGCAAGCAAAGCCTCAATCATCATCAACACCTTGGCTGGCCTGGTAAGTGGAAACGTATCAGCGGGGCTAAGAGCCGTTGCGCCGGTAAACGCAAGAAAAACATAATCGACAAAGTTTGGTGCCCAGTTCTCAACACTATTGCCACTGGCCTGCTGTGGAAAAAGAAAATCGGCTGCTCGATGTCCAGCATGATGGCGAGCAATGGGACCTCCCCCATCTATCTCCCAATACCACAACGCAAAGACAAGGATATTTGCAATCCAGAGGAGAGCCCCGGTGCGCAACAAAGAGATAGCCTGTGCCTCGCTCCTATGAGGCAGCGTTGAGATCAGTAACGTGACCCCAATCACCAGCGCCAGGGTTACACCTCCTAACAGAATAAAAGATAGAGACCGATTTACTTTTGCAGAGAGCGGCCTTTGAAAGAGGTGGCTCAGAATAACGGGCAGGACAAGAACAATTTCAAAGGCGAGCGGGAGCCAATTGGGCCCCAGAGTGAGCCTGGCAGGTAAGAACAGGAAGACCACCCCGATCAACAACGTGCCGCCAATAGCGATCAAGCGTGCCGTAAATGGAAGTTTCTTCTGCTGCATATGAGAAACATCAGCATCGGATGGCTGTTGGGTTTGATTCATGTGTTTGTAACTATCCTTTTAAACTAGAAATGATACATTTCCTGATAATCTTAACGAATTGATCCTCCAAATGGCATCCCTATTCATCAACACGTTTGTGTGATCCCTGGTGTATTGATCGGGTGGGTTGGGTCTGCAGAGAGATGCCATCCTTTTTATTCATCGACCTCTCTTTTTCTTCTTGTGTATTTAAAAATACATCCTATATAAGAGATAGCAGAAGAGTTCCTTCTTTTGTTGTCTCGTAGTAAAATGACAAAGTATTCAGAAAAAGGATGAAATGATGCAAATTCTAGTCATATCTGGTATAGTGGATATGATCCGATCAATACTGCCTCCTTGTTGGTCAGCGGTTGTGGTGAATGTGTGGAGAGGGAGGTATGAGAGGTACATGTGATGATGGATGTGGGGCAAAGACATGAACAACGTAGTACACCAGAAATACTGACAGCTTTACTCAATGAATTGAGTGCGATCACAGATTATCGTACCTTGCGCGACAGTATTCCCCGAAGATTGACGCTTTTACTCAACTGTCAGTGTGTCTTGCTCTACCAGCGCGTAGACGAGACATTACAGCTGGCATCCGCATCGTTTGGAGAGAAACCAGGCTGGTCAGCGGCTCTCCTTGCAGTGGCTCATATTAATCCAGTGCGTCTGAGTAGTGATATTCCTGAAGCACGTGCCTGGCGTGAACGACGTCCAGTCTGCCAGCCCGTGAATCAAGTCAAGAGCATCATGGTCCCCTTGCTTTATCGTCAACAGTGCATAGGCGTATTGAGTGCCCTGCGTGGATCGTTAGAAGGCTCTGAAGAGGAAGGAAGAGAAGATCCAGTGCCAGGGATCTGGAGCGCCGACGATCTTCCTCTGTTAGAAGCTGCGGCAGGGATTGTCGCCCTCCTATTAGAGAACACTCGTCTATTGGAGCATGATAGGATGCGGATTCACGAGTTATCGTTACTTAACAGCATTAGTAGCCAGATTCATTGTTCGCTGTATGAAGTTGAGCGTATTCGCAGCATCGTTACACAGCGTGTGAGAGAGATCGCCTCGGCGGATCTCTGCGAATTATTGGGTCCTACACCATTGGAGGGAAAAGGAGATTGGTTAACACCCATCTTATGCGAGAGACTCTTTCAGCGTTTTCAAGATCAGAGCTCCCCTTTGATTCTTGAGCGGATGGGGCAAGAGAACGATGGATATGAGAATGGCTATCTGCTTGAATTACCAATCGAGATCAAGACCTTTTTTGCGATTCCTCTGCTCAGTGCACGAAGTTTTGGGCGTTCTGGATCAGCGTCGTTCCCGCATGGGAGTGGCCGATTGAGCGAAGAAGCGAACGAGTCAAAGATATTAGGAATTATTGTTGGCGGAATGTACAGACCCTGGAAGTTGAGGCAGACCGAACTGACGCTACTGCAGGTACTTGCCAGTCAAGCGGGAGCCGCCTTAGAGAATATGCACTTAATGGATGAGGTTGTCGAAGCGCGTAATGAGGCTCGCAAGCTTTTGCGGCAGGTTTTGGATGATCAGCGCCTCAAAGAACTGATCTTAGAGAGCATTCCAAGTGGATTAATCACTACAGACCTGGAGGGGCGTATTCAAACCTTTAACCATGCGGCTGAAGCGGTGCTTGGATATTCATCCTTTGAAGTTTTGGGGCAATCGTTGCATAAATTTCTGGACCTGCGCTCAACTTTCTCTTCATTACCCTATGCACAGCCACCTAAAACGCCTGGTCAGCCCCAGGAACTTCTGTATACATCAACATACACAGGCGAAGTACAGCAAGGGACTGTAACGATAGAAGATCGTTATGATCGAGAACTGGTGCTTGAAGTAACAATCAATCCATTATGTAATGACCTTGGTGAGCGAATTGGGATGCTTGTCGCCTTTACAGATATGACCTCGATGCATCGATTGGAGGAAGAGAAGCGCCGTTTAGATCGCCTTGCCTCACTGGGCGAGATGGCAGCTGGAGTTGCGCATGAAGTTCGCAACCCATTGGCCTCAATTAAGACCTCTATCCAGATGTTACAAGTTGATCTTCTGGCCGAAGAGCTCCCAGGTGAAGATAGTGAACCCAGCAAAGCGGGTGGACCCATTGAGAGTGGAGATGAAGGAGCAGCCTGGGTACAGCAATCGATAGCTGTGATTTTAAAGGAAGTTGAGCGTCTTGATACTATCGTCAGAGACCTGCTTCTCTTCGCCAAAAACGGACAACTGCATCGAACGCGCTGTTCCTTTCCGGATATCTGTCAACTGGTCTTAAGTATGTTACAGCCTCGTTTTCATGCGGCAGGCATTGCCGTGCATCAGGTCTATGACGAACTTGTGCCAGCCTGGATTGATCGAGGGCAGATCGAGCAGGTCTTACTCAATCTCTGTCTGAATGCGCTCCAGGCCATGTCCGATGGTGGAATTTTAACGCTTTCCTGTCGAAGCATAGCAGCCACCTATGCTATTCGTCAACGGAGCGATCTGCAAGGGCGGGCCTACGCTATCAATGCTCCCGGTTCGCATGTATCGAAAGAGGCTTCTGTTCAGCAGTGGTTAGAGTGTGTCATCAGTGATACTGGAGTTGGGATGACACCGGACCAGCTTCAACATATCTTTCAGCCTTTTTATACAACTAAAGCTCATGGTATTGGTCTGGGACTGGCCATCTCACGTCGTCTTGTCGAAGATCATGGTGGGTACCTATTAATTGAAAGTCATCTGGGATATGGAGCTACCGTAGTGATGCGGCTCCCCCTTCTCACAGATGCATATATGCAGGCGTTACAGAGGGCCGAAGGAGGCGAGAAGGAAGGAGAGAGGCACAATGAGTCTGACAATTCTCATTATTGATGACGAGCCGTATCTGCCCCATCAATTTGCGCGTTTTCTCAAAAAGAATAATTATGAGGTCTTTACGGCAGCAGATGGTGAGACAGGCCTGATGGAGCTACAAAAAAACACCATTGACCTTGTCCTGTTGGATCTACGGCTTCCCAGGCAGGGTGGATTAGAGGTACTTGCTCAGATTCGTAAGCTTGACCCGGATGTACCCGTCGTAATGCTTACGGCATATGGGGACGTTCAGACTGCCGTTGCGGCTATGAAACTGGGAGCGGCAGATTATCTTCTCAAAGGTTTTGATCTCGCAGAGCTGCTCCTGGTTGTTCAGAGGGCGCTGGAGACCAGCGCAATGGCGCGTGAACTACGAGTTTTGCGGCAGGAATTGAGCAATAAGTATCATTTTCACTACGTCGTAGGACAGAGTGAGCGTATGCGTGATGTGTTTGACATCGTAGCACGAGTAGCACCCCGCGACGTCTCCGTCTTGATTACGGGTGAAAGTGGAACAGGCAAAGAAGTGATTGCTCATGCCATCCATGAGCAGAGTGGTCGCGCATCAGGACCTTTTCATGCGTTAAACTGCGCAGCGATTGCTCAGAACCTTCTAGAGAGTGAGCTCTTTGGATATGAGCCCTACGCATTTACCGACGCCAAAAAGCAGAAGAGAGGGCTGCTAGAATTGGCAGAAGGAGGAACATTATTCTTAGACGAAGTTGGCGAGATGCCATTAGATATGCAGGCCAAGCTCTTACGAGTTTTAGAGACGCGAAAATTTTTTCGTCTGGGAGGAAGTAAGGAAGTCCATATCAATGTGCGCGTTTTAGCAGCGACCAATCGTGACCTTGAACAGGCCAAAGGGGCAGGTTCCTTTCGTTCAGACCTTTTTTTTCGTCTTGCCGTCTTAACCATTCATCTTCCACCATTGCGTGAACGACCAGGCGATATCCTCTTATTTGCCACACGGTTTATTGATGATTTTAATCGTACAATGGGGAGAAATGTGCGTCGCATCGTCCCTGAAGCCCAGCAATTTTTATTAAGATATAGCTGGCCAGGAAATATTCGCGAATTAAAAAACGTAATTGAGCGGGCGATGATTCTGAGCACAAGTGATGAGATTCTGCCGGTGCATCTACCTCGTGAGATAGTAGGATCAGTGGAGGTGCGAGACATTCAGTCTCTTGATCCCTGGGAGCAGTGGTTAAATCAGCGTCCAATTGAGCCAGTTTCATTTGAAGAGGTAACAGCTCGTTTTGAGCAGCATCTGCTTCGTTGGGCATTGGAGACAGCGCAACATAACCGAACCCGCGCAGCGGAGCTTCTGGGCTTTGGAAAGTACGATCAGTTGCGCTACCTTATGCGTAAGCATAGTATTGAATGAATTATGCAGGTGAGAAAGGTTTCTCCTGTTCGAACGAAGCGTTCTGGAAGGCGAGGAGCTCATTTTCGAGATCCTGCCAGGCCTGTAGCTCGATCTCTGCATTGGTGAATTGTAGCTGTTTTTGTTGAACTTGAAGAAATTTGGCCGTAACGCGTTGACGGAAATCGGTCAGGATAGGGCGTTGAACCTCAGGTTTTGGCATGACACGTAGTTCAATCTGTTCCGTAGGATAGAAATCGGATTTTTCAAAGGCCAGAGAGATAAGATCACTGAAAGTCGCGAGCAGATTCAACCGCTGTTGAGAGAAATAACCAGGCTGAGTACTCGAAGCTAAGAGGCAGCCAGCAACGCGTCCTTCAAAGCGGATGGGATGGGCAGCGGCACTGACCTCATATTCATCTTGAACAGCAGGAAACGTCTTTCCCTGGCGTAGATCATCATCACTCACAATATGGCGAACTTCGACAGCATACCCGGAGAGAGATTCTAGACCGAGAAAGAGCACATCGTGTTCCAGATCGGCAGTCCAGGGAGGGGTGCCCTTCCCAGCGCGTTCGCGGAGACTACGGATCTTGTCATCAATGGGTGAGGGTGGCATACATTGAACTAATTTGACGGCCATCCCCAGGCGATTAGGATCAAGGAGAAGCAGGGCTTGTTTCAGCACCATCTCGCTGATCCGCCAGAAGCGCAGACTTTCGGTTGTAGTTGTACGAATATTGAGCACCTGAGCGAAGAAATCGGATGGAATCTGTGAGGACGTATCCTCAGTGAGCCAGGTTTGAATCTCAGGATAAAGCTGCTCAAGAGCATCCAGGAGCTCCTGGCGGTGATTGGGATGGACCACCTGAAGGAGATGAATCAAATGGAGACGTTGCGGTTTTGATTCACCGCTGGCCCAACGACTGAGTGTCATATTGGTGACACCAAGGGCAGTAGCCAGGCGTTGACGTTCATTGGGTGATTTGATGATACCCTGTAAGATACCGGGCCAGGAGGGCTGAGGGGTGACCATGTCTTTCCACCTCTTTATAACTAAAGTATTGATTGTCAATCTCTGCCGCATATGATAGCAGAGGGAAAGTCAGCAGTCAACAGTTAACAATTGCAATTGAAGGGAAAAAGAGTGAGAAAATATGGATCGAGCCAGTTGTACTTCTGACATAAAATCTGTATCATAAGAGAGGGCCTAGAATGTGAGAAGGGTGAGCAGAAGGAAGCTATGGCCAAACGGATACTGGTAGTAGATGACGATAAAGAGATTCGTGATATTGTAGCCTTTGTGCTCGTACGTCATGGATATATGGTTGAGGGAGCAGCAAACGGTCAGCAGTTGCAGCAGCACCTGGCTATGCAGTTACCAGATCTCATCATTCTTGACGTGACGATGCCGGGGACGGATGGCTATGCGCTCCTGAGGAAGGTACGTAATCATCCATCGACAAGCCATATTCCTGTAATGATTATTACAGGACATGTCGAAGATATTTATGAACGCATTAGCGCAGACCTCGGAGCCGCTTATCATCTGACGAAACCATTTCATCCACTTGAACTGGTGGAAAAAGTGCAGACATTAATGGACTAGAAAAGTACCACAAGATTGATAAAAGAAAAGAGAGTGCTTGACCTTTCAAATTGGCACAGAAAATACTAGACTAATATTGATCCAGGTCTTAAAATAATGCTAGGAGTACTCTGAGGAAGGTATTTTGAGGAGATGTCAGGTATCATGAAGAATGGACCCCCTCTTCTCTAGTCGTCTTGACGAGAACAAGGAAGCAGAGCGGCTATGCCAAACAGATATGAACGTGAGATCGAAGAGATTCTGCGCAACCTGGAGGAGCCGAATTCCCGGCCTGCCCCAGGTCAGAAGTATACGGAGCGAGCGACGAGAAAGCCAAATCCAGGCGTACGTCCTCCTCACACATTCTTAACCTGGGTGACGAACCTGACCCCCTCAGAAAAATTTCTGGGTGTGGGCATCATTCTGGCTCTGATAGCAGGTGGCTATGAATACGCAGTGAGGGCAGATATATTTTCACTAGTACTTGGTATAGCCTCTCTTATCTGCATAACAGTGGTTGCTCTTTCGCATTATGTGCTTCAGCCGCGACGCCCCCGATCGGTTCGTTATGGCAATGTCACCATCACTCCGATTCGTCGAGATCCGGCCAGCTGGTTTCGGACGCAATGGAATCTATTCAAACTCAAATTACAGTATCGACGCAAGAACCCGGGGAGGTAGAGCAAGGATGGAAGCCAGTCTGGGTGAACAGTTTCCCGGGTTTTTGCAGAATTCATCAAAAAGGTGTTGACAAAGAAAAGGATCCATGATATAGTTCAGATACGTTAAGCGACGGGGTGTGGCGCAGTTGGTAGCGCGCCTGGTTTGGGACCAGGAGGTCCGCGGTTCGAGTCCGCGCACCCCGACTCTGCGGGAGTAACTCAGTGGTAGAGTTCCTGCCTTCCAAGCAGGCTGTCGCGAGTTCGAATCTCGTCTCCCGCTTTTTTTGTGTCTATCATCCCCTTGCAGGCCCTTGAGAGGCCGCTTCACACGAAGCACCCCCTCATCAGGTCAGCAAGGGGATGAATGTGTTTTTGGAACAATACTCCCCGACGCGTTGTCGCATACTCATCCCCGTTTTTCCTCCTTAGGCGCTTCGTTGGAGCAATGCCTCCCCGACATCATCAGAGAGTTCTCGATGAGCGGTTTCCTCCTGGAGCAGCAGATGATTGATGTGATTCTGCCAGTCATCAAGCACGTTGAGGGGGAGGCCGTAGTGTTGCTGTTGATAGTCTTGTAATGCCAGAAGTCCGTCGCGTCCGTAGCCAGAGCGGGGTGGGGGGAGGTGACGATCCTCCCACAGAGCAACAAACGGAGCTTCGGGAAACGATGGAAGGCGACCCAGGGCAAACGTTAACCGAAAGAGCCACCATTGCTGAAGGTAGAGCGTTGCCAGGATGAGGACGCCTGCCGCTCTTGAGCAGGAGCGAGGCAGAAGCACCGATGACAGATTAATGACAAAAGAAGCCGGGCATATTCATGCTGCTGTCATCTGGCAGCCCTATACTCAGGGAAAGGACAGAGAGGGCGCGATTCATTGTTGTACAGACATTTTCCGAACAGCGCCTCCAGGCAGAATAGGTATGTTGAAAGGAACAAGCTACGATGAGAAGCCTCAACGAGCCACTGGTCAGCAACGGCTATACGTTAGCCATGACGTCGGAGAGATTGGGGTGGCTCGAACCGAGAACGGCGAATCTCCCGATGGAGCAATTGCGCGAAACCTACCATCAGCAGGGCTACCTCTGGCTGAAAGGCTTTTTCAAGCGAGACATGGTGCTGAAATTCCGCGACTTCTTTTTTGAAACCATTGCCGAGCGCGGACTCCAGGCGTATTTCGAGATCATTACCTCGCGCGAGTATGAAGAGTTCTGTACTATGCCGCATCTCTGGAACTTCTACAAGGAGTTTCTCCAGGGCCCACCCTACCTGCACCGACGCAAGATGCTCCGCTTTAACATTCCTGGAGAGGATCACTGCACCGGCGGACATTACGATCTGATCTACCTGCGCTCCGGCACTGATAGGCTCTGCACGAGCTGGATTCCATTGGACGATATCCCGGTCGAGATGGGCGGGCTGATCTACCTTGAACATTCCGACGCGGCGGGACGCCAGTTGGAGGCTGAATTTCGCGCAAAGAACGCCGAACTGCCTTCTGAAGAGCGCATCAGCGCCTATAACCGCAATATGCGCGCCAATGGCTGGGTCAGCACAAACCTTGCCGAGATGGCCGAGCGCTTCAACACGCGCTGGTTGGTCGCGGACTATGAAGCTGGCGATATGGTGATCCACAGCCCTTACATGATCCACGCTGCGACCTTGAACAACGATCCGCTGCTCAGGACCAGACTCTCGACGGATATTCGTTTTCAGTGCGTCGACGATGAGATCGACCAGCGCTGGGCCAAAGACTGGTCCCTGGGCGACGATCTGTAGGCCTACAGATCGCGAAAGGAGTAAGATGACAATTTGATGACAAAAAAAGGCAAGAATGTTCATAGTTCAGTCATCTCTATCCGCTACACTGTTGTTGCAGATACAGAAAAACACAATGCCCATTGAACATTTATATTGAACATTCATAAGGAAAGTACCATGCATAAACCATTTCGCTTTGGCGTGCAGAGCAGCGGCCTGATGTCTGAACGATCGTGGATGGCTCAGGCTCGACGAATTGAGGAGCTTGGCTATGCCACTTTGTTGATGCCTGATCGTCCCTCCATGGGTGGTTTTGCTCTCTTTCCGGCCCTGACTATGGCCGTTGCAGTAACAACCACATTACATGTTGGCAGTTATGTCTTCTCTAACGATTATCATCACCCACTGCTTCTGGCGAAGGCCGTCGCTACCCTGGACGCTTTCTCAGGTGGACGTTTTGAACTCGGCCTTGGTGCAGGAGTCGGTGGGGGCGAATATGAGCAGATGGGCCTGACCTTCGAGAACGCTGGTACACGTGTGAGCCGCCTGGAAGAAGCTCTTGCTCTTATCAAACAATACTTTACTGCTGAAGAAGTAAACTTTTCCGGCAAGTACTACACCGTTACTGGCATCAAGGCACTACCAATGGCGGTCCGGCAGCCACATCCTCCCATTCTTATGGGCACCGCTGGCAAACGTATGCTCACGATCGCCGCTCGCGAAGCTGATATTATCGCTCCAGCCATGAGAATGGGGCTACAGGGTGTTGATCCCACAGATGTGCCGATGGAGGAAAAAATAGACTGGATACGTGAGGCCGCCGGAGAGCGTTTTTCTCACATTGAATTGGCTCAACCTGCTTATGAGATCTCTCTTAGTGACAATTCCGCTCCTGTTTTCTCCCCTTCTGGCATGCGTATGCCTATGAGGACGATGACTACAGATCAGGCGATTGAGCACCTTCTCGCTCATCGGGAGCGTTATGGATTTTCTTATATTCATATTTTTGATGGCCAACTAGAGAATTTTGCCCCTGTCGTAGCGCGCTTAAACGGTAAGTAAAGCACACTGCGAGCAAAAGAAAAAAACGTCTTACTCTTCACCCACTATGATTATCAGGAGGTTTTTTGTCATGCGCACAACACGAATTATTCAGATCATTATTGGTATCGCTGGTTTAGGCGCGCTACTCCTTGGCCTACTATCCTGGATTGCTCAGATGAATGTAATTGGCATTCATATGCTGTTCGGCCTGGCCGTCGCTCTGACGTTACTGGTTATGAGTATTCTCGCGCTTATGACCAGAGGCATGAGGGTCTGGGGGATTGCAGGTGTTGTATATGCCCTGTTTGTACCAATCTTTGGCGTCACACAATTCACTCTGCTCATTGGTGATCTCCACTGGCTGATACGTACTGCACATATGCTGGTTGGCATTGGTGCCATGGCTCTGGCCGGAACGATGAGTGCTCGTTACGCGGTGCTTAAACAGCGCCGTACCAGTCCTGTTACTGAACCGCAGTCCGTGCACTAACAGATCTGGTCTGTTTTTCTGCTGGAACGATACTTTGCAGATACGAGAGAAAGAGTATAAAAATCAGAACATATAAGGACTAATATTATTGTTAATAGTCTATAACAGGTGACATAAAATGATTGCTCAATGGACACGTCTGACCACGACACGAAGGGTAGGGAGCATCGTATTGCTCCTGGCTTTTCTCCTCACGCTCACCAGTTTTACCGTTCAGACAACGCTGAATTACCCGGCTCTTCTTCTGATGCAAGCCCCACTGGCAAAACCGGCTGGTTTACAAGAGGTCCTTACTGTATGCCTGGCCTCTCTCGCGTTTGCTGTATGTTCCATGCTTCTCATCGCTGTTTCACGGTTATTGGCAGCATTTCTGGAGGAAAATGGGAGCAGACGTGTGAACATTGTCGGACGTCTCGCAGGGATATCCTGGGCCACAGGCAGTGGACTCGGATTATTGCTTGTGCTGCTCTGGAGTACAACGGTCTCATCTGTAGTCTTCATCCTTGCCTTCGCTCTCTTTCTATTGACCGAGATCGGTGCGCCACTCCTCCTGCTGTCCTGGACAGTGATCCTGGTCAGGCAATTGCGAGCGTATCAAGCAATTGGGTACCTCGGAGCCATTGGTCTTTTGTTGACCTGCTTGCGTTCGCTGCTCTGGGGACTCAACGCACTCATACCGGTCCCATCAGGGCTCTATGGAGTTGCAGGGATACTGAACATGCTGGCAGTCCCAGGAAGTTCCTTCTGGCTGCTCTGGCTCTGGCTGTTCGGTGTCTGGTGCTTTCGCCAGGATAAAAACGTGCATAAGTTGATAAAAGCTCCAAAATTTGCCAGGAAACATCTGCAGATCAACGAAACGCATATCAAGCGCCGCAACGTTTTACGATCCTTCGCCCGCGTAGGTGTGGGAACTGCTGGGAGCGCTTTTGTGCTGGCACGCACCGGCTTGACGATTGGCAACGCACCCCAGAGTGAAAGTGACGGTGTTCCTGGGGAACCAAGCCTGATCGCGTCCTTCTACTTTCTGCTCTCAGTCATCTTTGTGCGACTCTTTCCAGGAAACTCGGCCCCATTGAGAACAACTGTCAACACTCAGCGGCTCTCCTTCCCATTTGCCATCTCTTTTGAACGCGTTAATGCAGACGGAGTCCCGGCGCAGTTCGTCTCCGCCAGAGGAGCCACAAAGAACAAAGTCATCCTCTACCTGCCTGGGGGCCGTTTCATGGATGTTGCACGTGGGGTGCATTTTTTCTTTACTGCGCAACTCTCTCAACAGACCGGAGCATATGTTCTCATGCCTCAATATCGTCTGGCACCTGAACATCCTTTCCCTGCTGGCCTGCAGGATTGTATGACAGCATACAAGTGGCTGCGCAAGCAGGGATTCGCCGCCTCACAGATCATTATCGCTGGAGAATCGGCCGGTGGAAATCTGACGCTCACCACAGCCCTGGCATTACGCGAGAGCCATGAGGAGCTACCAGCGGCTCTGGTCGCCATCTCGCCAGCATGCGATCTGACCAGAGCCGAGCCTGATCCTCTGCTAGGAGACAATGTTTCAAAAGCATATGCGTCCTATACCAATCATGGCGCGGTAGATCCCCATCATCCACTAGTCTCGCCGCTCTATGCGGATGTCCATGGCTTGCCTCCAACCTTTCTATTGGCAGGGACTGAGGAGTTCGCGAAGCGAGATACGGTGCTCATGGCAGATCGGTTACGCCGGGCTGGAGTCGAGGTCAAACAGGAGATTTGGCCTGGAATGTGGCATGCCTGGCCCCTTTTTACAACTGATACTACCAGGTTATCTCCAAACAATGCGTTACCTGAGGCACAATTAGCCATCAAACATATCACGAAATTTATACGGAAGCATCAGGAAAGAGGAAATTAATAAGCACAGCCTGGGGAAGAGCAATACACAGCGTACTGGGACTGCTATTGTTGCTACTCACGCTGCTGTTACCATTAGCGGCCTTGTTGGCACGATTGCCTGGCAAAATAACCATCTGGAGTGCTGGGCTTTTCGTGCTGACTCTGATCCAGGTGATACTGGCTGGTTTCTCCAGAAGCGTTCCGTTTCTGGCCGCATTGCATCCGTCTAATGCCATGCTGCTGTTTGGTCTGAACGTGATCCTGATCATTCAAGGATGGCAAATGATGGAGAAGAAGAGTCCCGAAATGGAACAAGCACTGACAGCACAAGCACTTCATAACAGGAGAACACGTCATCGGGTGCCGCTGGAGATCAATCTAGCAACCGGAGGCTACCTCCTGTATACGTTTATCAGCGTGAGTGTCCTCACGCTCTTTTTCCTCAACCGCAATGATGTTGTCAATGCGGTCAAAGCGCTAAACCCTGATTTTTCGCAGCGTGAGATTGATGGGTCAGTGTTCTCGATCCAGGTGATCGTCGTAGGGGCACATATCTTCTTTGGCACCTGTGCTGCCTGCCTTGCTTTCCTGATTCGCACAGGCAAAAACTGGGTACGCATAGCAAGTAGCGTTGTAGCTGGCCTGGCGGTTCTGGAAATATGTTACGAATGGCTCTCGCCGACGGATGTCCCGGCAGTCCTGGCTCCCAATCAACGAATCTATGCCGTTTTTGTCCAGATTCTCATGACCCTGATGGTACTGTCCTGTGTCGCGTTGCAGTGGATTCCCCAAACGTCCCGTAAATTCATCACAGCGCAGGAACGACCAATTTCCTGATCTGCCTTA
Source organism: Tengunoibacter tsumagoiensis (assembly GCF_003967535.1). Lineage (GTDB taxonomy): Bacteria > Chloroflexota > Ktedonobacteria > Ktedonobacterales > Ktedonobacteraceae > Tengunoibacter > Tengunoibacter tsumagoiensis. The sequence goes on from NZ_BIFR01000001.1 coordinate 2,275,087, forward strand.
ATACGCCAAAAGGACAGGTTTAGGTTGAGCATCGAGCTTGTTCCTGGTTAAGATGTTCCAGGATGTCTGGGTGAACCCCCCCTTATTGCTCGCATGCCCCATATGTAGATGTGCGTCGCCGCTTTGTTCCTCATTAACCCGGTACTCACTTAGCGGCGCGTGCGTTCTACCTGCGTGAACTGGCTTTCGTCGAGGAGTACCGGGCCCATACTAGCAGGACTTCCCCTGAGTCCTTTATAATCTTGCCTATGTGTTTGATGTGATTCTCAGGATGAGCAGTGAGATGACAAAAAAGGGCAAGAATGTTCATAGTGTCGTCATCTCTACCCACTATACTGTTGTTGCAGATACAGAAAAACACAATGCACATTGAACATTCATGAGGAAAGTATCATGCATAGCGGGGAAGGACGCATCCTGGTGACCTATACGACCTGAGCAATGAGTGGTAGACGAACTTCGAAGAGTGAGCCCTCTCCAGGTGTGCTCTGGATGTAAACTTCGCCTCCATGGCTATGAGCTATCCACTGAGCGATAGAGAGCCCCAGACCGGTCCCACCTGGCTGGATAACATGTGTCTGCCTCTCTTCCTGACTGCGTGTACGCGCTTTATCTACCCGGTAGAAGCGATCAAACAGGTAGGGGAGATGATCGTTATCAATGCCAGGTCCATCATCCTGAACACGAATAATCCCCCAGGCTTTTTCAACGGTCAGTTCTACATAGACGTGTGTCCCCACCCCACTGGTATATTTAATGGCGTTTTCTACAATATTCATGAGCATCCGGCTTAAGTGCTCGCTATCTCCCTCTACCAGGAGTTCTGGTAAGTCACCTGTAGCGAGGTTGATCTTATGCTGTTGTGCCAATGGTAACAGGCGTTCAACGCTTGCAAGGGCGATATCGCTTAAATCTACCTCTTCTTTATAGAAGGTAAACTCACCTGTGTCGGCCCGTGCGAGGAGGAGCAAGCTATTGACGATGCTTGTCATCTGCTCATTCTCGGCCTGGATACGTTCCAGGGTGTTGCGATACACCTCAGGGGTCTGGGATTGTGTCAGAGCCTGATTAATCTCCAGGTTAATAATGGTGAGAGGTGTACGCAGTTCGTGGCTAGCGTCAGCGGCAAACTGGTTTTGTCGTTTGAATGCGGCCTCCAGGCGAGCTAGCATCTGGTCAAAGGTTGCTGCCAGCTCACCAAACTCGTCTCTGCGTGGCAAATGCAGGCGACGACGTAGGTCCGTCGCATTAATTTCATTGGCCGTACGTGTGATCATCTTCACTGGTTGAAGGGCCTTGCCAGCTAGCCAGTAGCCTCCTATCGCTGCGACCAGTAGGCCCATGGTAGCATGGAAGAGCCAGATAGACATTAACTGTATGGGGTGTTCTTTCGCTTGCCCAAGCACCAGAGTAGCAATCCGAGCGTCATGTTCTAGAAGAGGCGTCACCAGGAAGCGATACGTAGAGGTGTTGCCTTGCCAATTCCCTGTATGTGATAGTTGAGATAGGCTAAGGTCAAATAGAGCCTGGTTGCTATCTACACGCTCCTGAAGCAGTTTTATGGTATCTGTGGGAAGGGGAGTCCCACGTTTATCCAGAATTGTGTGATCTGGGCGTAACAGGAGTACGACTTCATTTTGGGAGATTTTTAGTTGCTGTGAAAGAGGTGAGATGTGCTGTAAGAGGAGCGGTTTATAGGTCTCACGCAGGTATTGAGTATCCTGATAGAGTTGCGTTTCCACCCGGCTTTCAGCGGTGCTGGGGCTAAGAAACGTCTGTGTGGCATACAGGCTACCCCCGAAGAGAAAGAGAATAAAGCTGATAATGGCTAAATACCACAGGGTCAGGCGTACCCGTACACTGGAGAAAAAGGGCACGCGAGTCGTTTGATATTTCATTGCGCCTCCTGTCTCGTGTTCGGAGCCGAAAGGCAGTAGCCAATACCACGGATAGTTGTCAGGAGGTTGGTGGCAAAAGGATGATCAATCTTGCGACGCAGGCGGCGTACATAGACATCAATAACGTTGGAATTGCATTCAAAGTCATAGTTCCAGATGTGCTGTTCAATCATATTCCGTGTTACTACCTGTCCAGGATGATACATAAAGTATTCGAGGAGAGCATATTCTTTGGGTGTCAGATCTATAGAGCGTCCTTCTCGCTCTACTGTATGCGTAGCCGGATCAACAAATAAGCTGCCTATCTCCAGGCGTGAGCTTTTATAGGGTTGCTGGCGTCTCAGCAGGGCACGCAGGCGAGCCAGCAGTTCGCTCATAGCAAAGGGTTTGACCAGGTAATCATCGGCTCCACAATCTAATCCTCGTACTCGATCATCGATCGTATCGCGTGCCGTCAGGAGCAGGATTGGTGTCTGAACACGGCGGCGGCGCAGTTCGCGACAGACCTCCAGTCCATCCTTTTTGGGCAGAAGGATATCCAGAATAATCAGGTCATACGGAGTGAGTTCAGCAAGATCCTGTCCCTCCTGACCATCATAGGCTGTGTCAACACTATACCTCTCATTGACGAGGTTTGTTTTCAACGATTCGCTAAGTCTGTAATTGTCTTCTACCACAAGAATACGCATTGTAAAAGTTTGCTCCTCGAAAAGGGTTTGTAGAGCGTGCATATGGGCTGCGTTTTATATGCACGCCTTATCTTCCATGATGAGCCGTTCCATTGTACCCTCATTATGGCATGTCAAGATGACAGAATGATGACAAAAAGTCGCAATCTGTTCCTCTGATCGGAGACAATATAGTTCATTTCTCCGAACAAGTTGACAATATCCTCAATGATACTCGGTTGCTCTAAAGCAGGTTGATCCAGCATACGAGAGTGTCGTATGGAGCTGTCCTCGTGCTCATTGAGCAAACGGAACCTTCTCTTTCGCCAGCGCCTCAACTATGTCAATGGATCATACGTCAATGCGGACAGATTGGCCAAAGGGAAGGAAGCACAATTGATCTTCTAGCCCAGCTTTTGCGAACGCTTCTTCAATCTCGGCACGACCCTCACTCAAATGTGCCCACCCCTCGTAATGAATCGGAATGACCATCGCCTTTCCAAGAGCTTTTGCGAACAGTGATCCTTCACCTGCGCTGAAGGTGAGGTGAACTGGTCCCAACACTTCGGGATCAGCAGCTGCGCCGAAGTGAAGCAGTACTGTTCCCACCTGGAAACGCTGAGGAATCTCGTGTAGTGCCTCGAAGAGAACCGTATCTCCTGACACGTAGAGCGCACCATGTTGCTGTCCTTCCCATTCCAGTATCCATCCAGTCACATCGCCCATGGCGTCTTCCAGTTCTGGTGGACCATGTCGGGCTGGCGTGCTCGTCACACGAACATGCAGATGATTAATTCCCGAAAGAGTGACCGTCTCCCAGGTAGGCACGCCTTGAGCATTCTTTTCCAAACGCTGTGCTCCAACGGGAGTGGTCAAGACCTGTTTGACCTGTGATAGAAAGGCACGTCCCGCCGAGTCAAGATTATCGATATGTTGATCGTGGCTCAGTAGGACAGTGTGAACTTCTCCAATCTCGGAGGGGAAACGTGCCGGATCGGTCTTTTTCACTAATTCATATGGGCCATCAACATACCTCGTGCCAGCCGGGTCGAATGTAGGATCAGTGAGGATGCGAAGTGGCCCTATCTCAATAAGGACTGTAGGCCCGCCAATATGCGTGATACGGACAGGAATAGTGGGTGCTTGAATCATGATCTCTCTCCTTCGTAGGGATGAGTGAAAGTCGAATGGTTCCTAAAAATATACGTATCTTTTATCATTTTGATGCGTATATAAAGCGGGGTTAGTATAGTAGAGTAAAATGGACTTGTCAACATACCTATCAGTATTCATATAGACATGCGGGAAGTCGCCATCCAGTCGCTCCCAATCTCTTCCATCGAGAGTTCAATGAAAAGCACATCAATTTATAGCAAAAACTATCCATCGTCTTGTAGAGCCTTTGACTTCCCCACTATCCGTGTTATATTATGATCATAGTCAATAAATGATCACAGTCATTTTAGTAGGAGAGGATGGTATCGTCACAGGTATGGCCGTACGACGTTTGCGAGAGCAGAACAAACAACGCACCTTTGCGTCTATTAAGCAGGCGGCAAAATCCTTATTTGAACAGAAAGGGTATGAGGCAACGACTACTCGTGAAATTGCTGAATTGGCTCAGATCGGTACGGGCACTCTTTTCCTGTATGTCAAGGATAAAGCAGAACTTCTGATTCTTATCTACACTGATGCTCTCAAAGAGATCATCGCCAGTGTGTTTGCCACGCTGCCTGAAGATGGGCTTTTGTTGGATGGGCTTATGCATATCTTTAGTTCCTTCTTCCGCTTTTACGAACGAGACCTGGCGAACGCTCGTTTCTTCTTGAAGGAGCTTCTTTTTTACGTGAGTGAGCAGAATGATCATCGATCGTTTGACCCTCTGAACGAGCATTTCGTCACTCAATTAGCACATCTGATACAACAAGCACAGGAACGCGGAGCAATTAATCAGAATATCAATCCACATCTGGCTGCTCATAGCTTTTATGCCCTCTATTTTGCAGCGGTGACTGCCTGGTTAGGGAATATCCTTCTTTCAGATCTGGATGTTCTTGATCAGCTACGGGCAGCCTTCGACTTGCAGATTAAGGGAATGCTTCCCTGACACCCCCAGGTCACAGTGAGGAAGGTGTTTTATCTTCCCCTATGAAAGCCACTGTTTGTGAAAGGAAAATAGAATGGGCAAAAAACAGGATGTTTTGGGTAAAAAAAGCCCTTCTGAATGGGAAGGATTAGCAATGAGAGAACAATCTCTCTTTTCTGTTCGCACGAAATATTTTCAGTCAATCATCACGAACACACTTCATCTCAATCCAAATGAGCAGAAAGTGCTCCATCTTGGTGGACGACGAGGGCTCTTTGCGCAAGAACTGGCACAGCAAGGGTTTCATGTGACAGTCATGGATAGTTCTGAGGCTGCAATTGCTTTCGCCAGGGACCAGGCAAAGTTGGAAAACGTGACCATTGACGCCCTGATAGGAAATGCTGAACACCTTCCTTATGCCGATGCTTCTTTTGATATCATCTACTGTTCTGATCTGCTCGAAGTGACAAATAACATGGAGGGGATAATAGCAGAAGCGTCGCGAGTCTTAAAACCAGGGGGAATATTCCTGTATGATACTGTCAACAGAACGATCTTGAGCAGATTGGTGTATCTGTTTCTTTTTCAGCGATGGTCCTGGAGCGCTATTATGCCACCACACCGCTACTCCCCCCATCGCCTGGTCCCACCTCGAAAGCTGAAGCACCTTATGCACAAGTATGAGCTTGACAACCAGGAGTGTGTTGAATTCAAACCAGAAAGCCTCTCACAGCTTCTTGGCGCAGTGAGAGCATACAAACAAGGGATGCTCAATGCTGATGAAGCAGGCAAGCGCGTCCAGATGAAGGTAGGAAAACGAGGTGAGAAACCAGCGGTGACCTATCTAGGATATGGCTTCAAGCAGTAGCCAGACAGAATGGCGATTTTTTCGGCTTGCACGTTTTTTTCATAGGAGCAACGGGGCCTGATTAGCTTTAATCATAGAAATTGAAGAGGGCTTCAGAAGTGTGCCGAAGCAGAGAAAGGAGGGCGAGTGAAGGAAAGCAAAAGGCACCAGAACGCTAGTAATCAGAAGGAGACGTCTGATGAACGCAACCCGTTCATCTTTCTGGGTGGCAACCTCGCACTGGATCTGGTTAATACGGAATACATAGTGCGAGGGAAAAGAGCGGATAGATTACTAACCCCTGTCGATGCCACTCAGTGGTGGGAGATGGCACAACAAATGTATTCACAAACCATTCAACACCAGGAAAGCAGGGCATGGAGTGAGCAACAGGTCTCGGCTCTCCGCAGGCTGCGACAGATGCTCCGTGACCTGTTTGAAACCATTGTAGTACACCATCAGGCACATGAGAACCAGATAGAAGAACTGAATAGCTTGCTGCGCCTGGGATCTTACATGCTCGAAATTGGGCCAGAAGGGAATTTTTCGGCACACTACCGCATGCGGGACCTCCAGGGAAGTGAAGTGCTCTTTTCCATTGCATGGGCCGCGATGGATTTATTGACGAAGCAAGAACTGGGCCGATTGCATGCCTGTCAGAACAAGAGGTGTATGGTGCTTTTTTACGATACGACCAAAAGTGCTACTCGCCATTGGTGTAGCATTGCTTGTTCAAATCGTGCGCGGTCACTGCAAAACTACAGACAAACGAAGAACGCGCCATAACTGTGAAATGGCTTCTCTATTCTTCTGTATAAAGAAAGGGAAGCATTCTTTTTGAGACCCCTACCATCCCTGGTATGGATGAGGAACACCTTGACAAACTCGGCAGATTATGTTATTTAGCTAATATGCTAAATAACATAATACTGAATAAAGAAGATCTGAGTATACTCAAGGCACTCGCCAGCGAGACGCGGCTTACGATCCTTGAGTTGCTCAAAGATCCCGTCGCAAATTTCCCACCGCAGGTCGATGGTGATCTCATCAGAGACGGCGTGTGCGCAGATTTCATCCGGGAGAAGTTGGGTATCACTGCCGCCACAGCTTCACGTCATCTCACTCTTTTAACTGAGGCTGGACTGTTAAACGCCAGGCGCAAGAAAGGATGGACATTCTATCGGCGTGACGAGCAAGCGTTCCAGCGCTACCTCCAGCAGTTACAATCGCACCTCTTGAAGGAGATCCCATGAGTCTTGAATACTTTCACGTGAATGTGTTCAGTCGCGTTCCATATCGTGGCAACGGTTTGCCCGTATTCCCTACTGCATCTGGCTTGCATACCAGCCAGATGCTCTCAATCACTCAGGAGTTGCGCCATTTGGAAGCGATTTTTCTTGAGCCGGGGAAAGACGCGAACACAGTCCACGCTCGCGTCTTCGACCTGTTCGAGGAGTTGCCATTCGCGGGACATCCCATTATTGGTGCTGCGGCCATACTGCATCATCTATCAGGGCGTACCTCTCCCCAGACCTGGCAGTTCAAACTGACTGAAAAGGTCGTAAGTATCGCCACAGAGCAAACTGAATATGGATATACTGGTCTGCTCAATCAAGGAGTGCCTGAATTCCTGGGTATGGTGACAGAACGTGACCTATTCGCTCGTGCGTTTGGTCTCACATCAGGCGATCTCCATCCTACTCTTCCGCTTGAAGTAGTCAGCACAGGATTGCGTTACCTGATCATACCAGTCAGACCAGGAGTGCTTCAGCATGCCCGTATTCTCAGTGACATCACCGAAATGCTGCGCAGAGTGAGAGCCCAGTTCGCGGTCCTGTTCGATGAAGCTGCACTTGAGATACGGCACTGGAGCAATGACGGTACTGTAGAAGATGTCGCAACTGGGAGCGCGGCAGGTACTATTGGAGCCTATCGCCTACGCCATAGGCTGACGCGTGCTGGTGAACGCTTCATTCTCAACCAGGGGCGCTTCATTGGCCGCCCGAGTACGCTTTGTGTGCAACCTGAGGGTACATCTGAAGCGATCCAGACGGTCAAGGTTGGGGGAGATGTTGTGCTATTAGGGCATGGCGCCCTGGAGGTACTGCCTACAGGAGCGTTGCAGGAGCAAGAAACGACTGCGAGGGAACAATGAACGACGTTCGTATCGTAAGTGCCAGTGAATTACGCGCTGCTGTGCGCTTTGATGATCTGATCGAACCAATCTCGCAGGCTTTCCAGGAATCGAGTGCTGGACTTGCTGACAACAGGTTGACAGTGCTATTTCCCGCCGAGCGTCCTGAGTTGGGCGATGTCTATGTCAAGACGGGTACGCTCCGTGGGCATGCCGTCTTTGTGGTCAAGATCTCGCCCTGGTTCGCAGTCAATAGTGAGCGAGGACAGGCACAGGGAGGGTTCATTGGTGTATTTGACAGCCGGACTGGTCATACACTGGCGCTTCTCAATGAGGAGCACTATCTCTCCGACATTCGCACTGCCGCAGCGGGCGCACTTGCGGCCCGAATGCTTGCGCCTGCCTCTATCCAGTCTGCTGCCATACTGGGGGCTGGAGTGCAGGCCTTCTGGCAGGCACAAGCGCTATACCATGAACGTCGCTACACGACCCTGACGATCTGGGCGAGAAATGCCGAGAGTGCAGCCAGACTCAAAGCTGACTTACAGCCTCTTCTGCCGGACGTGAAGATCGTCGTTTCGCATGATCTTGAAAGCACCGTGCGCTGTGCCGATGTGCTCATTACTGCAACTGCAGCACGAACTCCCCTTGTGCGTGGGGAATGGCTGCATGCAGGACAGCACATTACCGCTGTAGGCGCGGACGATGCTACCAAGTGCGAGCTCGACGCAACTGCATTGAAGCGTGCGCGGGTATTTGTCGACTCTCGCGAAACCACGGCAGCCAATGGTGATGTATATGCAGCACTGCAAACTGGCGAGTACATGCTAACAGAGATATGTGGTGAAGTTGGTGAGGTACTAGCAAATCAGAAGCCTGGACGCATTTCCTGTAGCGATATCACCATTGCCAAATATATAGGAATCGGAGTCCAGGATCTGATCGCAGCTGAAGTATCGCTCAAAAAACTTGAGTTACTATGAATGATAGAGAAAGGGAACACAGGTGGATTTTTCCGAAATTCTTTCCAAACGTCGCATGGTACGGCATTTGACGGCTGATCCTATTGATCCTTCTGCCCTTCAGCGGGTGCTCAGTGCAGCCCTCAAAGCTCCTAGTGCTGGTTTCACCCAGGGACAGTCTTTTGTCGTCATCACCCAGCCAGATATGAGAAAACAAATCAGCGCGCTGCTAGACGAAGAGGCCTATTCAAACGGACAATATGCATTTCTCTCAACAGCTCCTGCTCTAGTTATTCCCTGCATCAGCGAGGCTGCGTACCACCGCCGCTATCAGGAACCAGACAAGGTGCTTGAGGATGGTTCTGAGGAAGAATGGCCCTATCCCTTCTGGCACATGGACATAGGATGTGCAATCATGTTGTTGCTGCTTGCGGTTGTCAATGAGGGATTGGCAGCGGCCTTCGTTGAGGTATCTGTCAAAAACAGGCAGGTTCTTTGGGATCTGCTCCAGATTCCAGAAGAGGTGACGCCAGTAGGGGTTATTCCAATTGGTCATCCTGGACCATATCCTCCTTCTCCCCGTCTCAAAAGCCGGAGGATGCCAGAGAGAGAACGGATCCACTGGGAATCTTGGGGAAGCAGTGCTCAGTGAGAGTAAAAAGAATTATCGTCTAAGGCATTCTGCCCGCTTTCGATTGGCTAAGCATTCTGCCCGCTTTCGATTGTCTAAAGATGAGGCTGATAGTGATTTAGAGTATCTATGCAAAGTATATAAAGCTATGAAAGGAAGAATATATGCCATTTGTTCACATCTCACTTCGTCAAGGGACATCCATTGCTTACCGCCATGCTATCGCTGATGGTGTTCACAAAGCACTGGTTGACGCCATTGGCATTCCCAATGCTGACCGCTTCCAGGTGATCACTGAACATGACCTTGCTAATCTGATCTATGACGAGCATTACCTGGTGGACAATGCTCGCACCGAAGGGATTGTGTTCATCCAGATTACGTTTGTGCAGGGACGAACTTCCGAAATGAAGCAAGATCTCTATCACCGGATCGCAGAAAATCTCACGAGAAATCCTGGGCTCCGTGCTGAGGATGTGTTTATCACGCTTGTCGAGAACTCCCCTGCAGATTGGTCTGTTGGCAATGGTGAAGCCCAGTTGCTCAAACGCCTCAAGGAGGAAACCGGTCTAAGAAAATAGGACTGTGCAGATACATTTGTCATGAACCCCCGATTAAGATGTGCATTTTTAGAAGAAAATGATCACCACTACGCTACTCGACAAATACCTTTCATTTGATGTATCCTTTTAGAAAGGGAGAGTAAATTGATATTTGCTCTCTCACTTCTCTTTGTATGAGAAAAATCGTAAGGGCTACCAGCAAATTACAGGGATGTTCCCTTACAACTCTCAATGGTTGTGAGTTTAGAATACACGTAAAATTTGTTTTATTTGTATTCTAGGAAGAAGTCAAAGGAATGACAATGCACAAGAAGCTTTTCAGGCGGTTCTTTTTGTGTTCGACGGTGGTGACAGGATTACTCCTGTCTTTAACATTGACGGGCATTACTTTTGTTTTGCCGCATGCACATGCCGCTATCGGTGATGGTTCACCTACTGACCCGGATATTACGTATATTGGTCGCTGGGACACCAGTTCCGCTGATCTGGCTACCAGTTACTGGGGTGGTGCTTATCTTAAAACCAGTTTTACGGGAACTACAGTGAGTATGAAGCTCGCTGGTTCGGCAAATATCTATGCCAGTATTGATAATGGTGGCGATGTCTATTATGGAGGTGCCAATGGCACGGTTAATCTGACCCCAACTCCTTTGTCAGCAGGAACTCACTCCTTAAGGGTTGCCGCGAAGTCCGAGTGGGATCAGATTCAGTTTCAGGGACTGGTCTTAGATGCCGGAGCTACAACAGTTGCTCCGACTGTTTCTCCTACTATTATTGAATTTGTGGGTGACTCGATTACTTCTGGTCTGACTGACTCAAAGTCTTCTCTCTCCGCTTATGGCTGGTTGGCTGGTGAGCAGTTAGGTGTGGAGCATACGCAGGTTGCGTTTTCGGGTATCTGTCTCGTTGAGCAGTGCCATTCATCGACCGATGTGGGTAGGTGCGTATCTAACCGTGGATGGAGGCAATTTCATCATGTAATCGCCAGCTTGTACTCTCAAGCATCTGTCGGCAGGCAAGAAGGACCTGGAACCTGTATGCTGCATTCCCTGGTCACGATCTAGATCACGCCGGAATCTGTTCCCTCCATTCCTGCCTTTTTGGGAGAAGTGGCGGTCTTTGCCCAAGTGCTCTCGCATACTCGTCGGCTTCAACGCATTCAAGTTTGACCAGGGCTTCTCCAGTCTCTTGAGGTGAGAAGAGAAGGTGTTTACTACACTCACTGGTGAGCACCTTTGACTAACAGTGCACCTGCGAGGAGCGTTACCCCAACCACCATCCACCCGGCGTGAAAGATACCAGCGTGCTGGATTATTTCCCCAAAGAGGAGTGCGAAGAGCACAAAGGCGAGCGAGGAGAGGGCACTGACCCCCGAGGCTGCTCCTGTGCGTACTTCTGAGGGGAGAGAGTCGTGCAGCATGCGGGTAAAAATCGTATTGACCGCGACTCCTCCTGCAACCAATATCCCCTGGGCCAGAATAACAATCATAGCGTTTCTCACGACGACCAGCGCCAGGCTCGACGCTACCAGTAACCCGGCCATCCCCACGACATTGGTCGACTTCGTGAATGTCAGTCGAGCTGCAAGCCAGGAGCCTGCTCCTCCTGCTGAGAGCACCGCCGCATTGGCTATCCCGTAAAGCCCGACCGGAGCAGCCAGGGCTAACTGCCAGAGCGGCCCAAACTCGAAGACTGCCGAGAGAAGGAGTGAGGTGGCAAGTAAGATAGAGATGGTGCGCAGAAATTTTCCTCGCTGGAAGAGGATCTGCGAAATAGCTCGCACATGACTGACGAATGAGGTGCGTTTCTCGGTGTGATGCAGATGAGGTTCCTGGAAGGTGAGTAGTGCGACCAGGGAAATAATCCCCAGCGGAATCGTGGCAAAATACGCCAGCCGAGGTGAAAGCAGCACGGCCACCAGCCCACCAGCGAGCGCACTGAGGAGTAAGGCCAGGCTATTGAGTTGCTTGACATGGCTCAGACGTTGGGCAAAGGCGAGCCCATGCCCCGTCTCTTCCAGCAGTATGTCGTACAGTATGGACTCGTAGGTGCCCGACGCCAGGGCGACCGAGACCCCGAAGAAGAGGGTGCTGACCAGGTAGGTCGGGATATTGTAGCTGAGCCCCCCGAGCAGGGCATTGATCATGGTAGCGAGCGAGGATAGCATGAGGATGCCCTTGCGGCTCCAACGATCAGCAAGAAGTCCTGAGGCGAGATCAAAGAGAGGGATCAGACTGCCGTAGCAAGCGACCATCAGGCCAATGGTGGCCTGATTAAACCCAAGACTCCGGAGAAACACTTTCTCTATGGGTGCCCAGAGCACCAGCCCCTGCGAAAAAGCAGCGATATAAAGTGGCAGTAGGCGGGTTCGTAACGCTTGAGACCGAGATGTCCATGACGTGTGATTGGTGAGAGGTTGCTGCATGTCGTTGTTCCCTTTTTTCCGAGCATTGATATCATTTAAATAGGCATTATGTGCAACTTTTAGTTGCATATAATTTCTCAATGCAGAGCGCAAAAGTGGAAACCAAGAGTATGGAACGTCATCACAAAGCCTGAATATAGCGACCAGTGGTTTGGGAGTCAGGCAGAAATAGACGTGCGACCAGGAGGAAAAGGCAGACTGATTCGGGGCAAGGACTTTGAAGTCCTACTGGCAATTGTGGAGGATGAGAAGCCACATCTCTTCTTATCCTCTCCAGGAGCGGGTCAAGATCACACTCTTAAATAGAGAGTGCTGTAAATGTTGTGAGGACGATAGCGATGATCAGGCCGATAGTTGCAGGAAAAACATCGGGAATGAACGTATCTCTTTTACGCACAAGGTGAGTAAAGATAGCGCCTACCATTACGATAATAAGCAAGATAGAACCGAGTAGAAGAAGGAATGGAACCCAAAAACCAGCAAGCATTCCCACTCCGACAAGCAATTCCATAAAACCAACGGTGACTAAAAACCAGCGAGGATAGCGAAATCCTTCAAAATGAGCGACCGAAGGCCCTTTGCGTAAAATCTTTAGGAGGCCGTTTAGCCCAAAAGCAATACCTGTGATGCCTTCTAAAATGAGAAGAGCTATGTTCATAGTTATGTGCCTTTCAAATAATTAAAATAAGGCTAATATTGTATTATACTGAATAAATATACCATATTCAATAAAGTTCAACAGGAAAAGTTGACTTCAATCCCTGTCCGGTTTTGGGGTTTACTCCAGGTTGAAGCAAAAACCTCGTACGCTTGTTGCTCGACTCATTCCGGAATTGCTGGCACAGGACACTCAATCGCGTGGTGGTTTAGGTACAGTAGGCGATGTTTTGCAAGAACTCGCCTTGCACACGGCGCACCATCTGCGGGAGCTGGCAAAAGCTCAGTAGTCTGGAAGCGAGTCAGGCTAGAAATTTCTCATGGGTAATCCCTCTACCAAATGTGCCGAGAAACTGATTCGTATGCGCCTGGAGAATGACAGTGCGGGTACGCACAACCTGTCCCTGATAGCCTGAAGCCTGGACTGTCTCGAAACTCGGCCTGCCTCGCTTTTATGGTTCTTCCGTACTTTCCGTGCTATCGAGAAGTATCAGGTATACAGTTTGAGGGCGAAGCCACTTCCGAGGCCTTCTTGTGAAAATGATCTTCCCATTATGGTACAGCTTAGCGCGGAAAGTGTGGAAGAGCCACTTTCATGGATAGGAGGAAAACGTGTATACTACCCATGAAAGTGGCATGCGCATGAAGAGCGGTACGATGCGTCCATTATACTCGGGAGTCATGACCATCTCTTCTGCAAACTGCTCTTTTGGCTATTGCCAGCGTTCCTCGTTTTGTCCTAAGACGTTTGGGATCACTTTGGAGCTGCATCATCATACACTCAATCAATGATCTGGCAAGCCTATTCCACTAAAAACACATTAGCCTTCTTTACAGATGACAAAACTCTAATTGTTGAGAGGGCCTGATGCGTTGTATATTCCTATCGTAACAAGAAAGCATTTGTAGAGGCCAGTCAAGTATTCATTTCTATGACCCAATGTATTCTTCTTATATGTATGGGAGATTCGTGTTCTTCACAACAACTTGCAGCGTCTGGGATATCTGGTCAATCGCTGCTCTTCCAGCATCGAGCACTCCTGCAAAGCCGAAGAAGCCATGGATCATGCCGGGATATCTCGTCAAAGTGACACTCACTCCGTCCTGCTTGAGACGGTTGGCGTATGCTTCACCTTCGTCGCGTAATGGATCACATTCTGCAGTGAGGATGAGTGCCGAAGGAAGGTGCGTCAAATCCCTTACATTCAGGGGAGAGATCCAGGGATGATTGCGGTCCTGGTCGCCATAGGTGAGATCAAAATCACGTTTCACCTCTGATCGATGGAGCACAATGCCATCGTACTTCTGCCAGGAATATGTATCAAAGTCCGTACATCCGCAAGTACTGGGATTGATCAGGATCTGCAAAGCGATAGCGGGCCCACCCCGTTCGCGGGCCATGATGGTGACCGCAGTCGCAAGTAAGCCACCAGCGCTATCTCCACCAATGGCAAGCAAACGGGCATCAGCATTGATAGATGACGCATGGGTCGCAACCCATTGAGTAACGGCGTAGGCATCCTCCCAGGCCGCAGGAAAAGGATGTTCAGGAGCAAGGCGATAGTCTACAGAGACAATCAACCAACCAGAACGATTTGCGAGCGCACGCAATGGCCGATCAACGGTATCCAGATCGCCGATGGTACAGCCACCTCCATGCAAATAGATGAGAACGGGTAAATCCGTTGCGTCACAGGGTTGATAGATGCGAACAGGAAGAGGGCCGCCTGGACCAGATAGGAGGTGTTGCCCAATGTGGAAGACTGGCTCCGGCTCTCCTGCCAGAGGATCGAGCCGATGAAAGCTGATACGGCTGGCCGCAATTTGCTCAGGTATGATAAGTGGACGATCTGGCAGTGGTCTGTTTGCTGCATCTGCTGCCCATTGGCTTAGCAGCGCTCTGGCCTGGGGATCGAGTTGGTTGTGCATAGGTTCCTCTCAAAACGTAACGGTCCTGTAACTGGAAATAGTGTATCAGGAGAAAAGGGATACGTACATCATTTTTCAAAAGTGATATGGTAAAATGCTTTCAAAAAACAAGGAGCAATTTCCGATGGCTTTAAAAGATGAATATCTGCTCGATGAGACTGGATGGCACATTCTCTCCGAACTCCAAAAGGATGCGCGGCTGTCCTTTCCCGAGCTTGGACGACGTGTTGGGCTCTCCGCTCCAGCCGTGGCCGAACGGGTGCGCAAGCTTGAAGAAGCAGGAGTGATTACCGGATATGGAGCTCGGATCAATTCTGCGCTGGTTGGTTTACCTATTCTGGCCTTTAGCCGCATCACGACCCCACCAATGACAGAAACAGCCATACATGAACTCATTGCAGGGATCCCTGAATTGCTTGAATGCCATAAGGTGACGGGAAATGAGAGCTTTCTGTTCAAGCTTGCCGTCTCCTCGATTTCCCATCTGGAGAGGGTCTTGAATTCTCTGATGAAGTATGGACCCGTCACCACATCAATTGTCTTATCCACACCACTCTCTGGAGAACCCATCAAACAAGAAGCAACCAGCAGGGAGAGCTAGACAAACAACCAGACACTCTATCGGCACTGAACGAGGTTTTTTGTTCGCCATGTGTCACAAGTTCCTGTGTGATGGAGAGTATTGGATAGTCAGGTTGCCAGGCTGAAGTATATTGTAGAGAGAACAGACCTATCAGGCAAGGAGGTGTAATGATGTTTCCCAGAGGCGATGAGCATTCTCGGAGTTGAGAGCATAGGGCGCCACGCCACTCACATAGCCATTACCATTCGTTACCATGAGAGCCTCATTACAGTCCTCGAAGTATCGTCCACTCATGCCCTGAAGGAGCGGCGATGTGGCCAATAAGACAGAAGTTGCAGCTCCCTGCTGTGGCGTTTTCCGTCTCTCTGGTGGGGTCCGAAGACCTCCAACGTGACGTTGGAGATTGGTAGAAATCGCCCCTGGCATCAATGCATTGGTCGTGATGCCATCGCTTTTCCAGTGGGCTGTGGCTCCGACTGCGAAGAGGATAGTCGCAGTTTTGGACTGCCCATACGCAAGGAGTGGATCATAGGGACGGTAGGCAAAGTGAATATCGTCGAAAACCACAGGCGAGATCAGATGTCCAGAGGAACTGACCATGACAATGCGTGCGTTCCCTGTCGCAGCCAGTGCGTTGTGAAGACCAAGAGTCAGGGCAAAGTGTCCCAGGTAATTGGTGGTGAACTGCATTTCCCAGCCTTCAGGTGTACGCTGTTCTGGTATTGCCATAACTCCGGCGTTATTGATGAGGACATCCAGTGGTCTGGTCCACTTGGCAACAAACTCGGAGATTGATGCCCGATCAGCTATGTCGAGTTGGGCGACATGCACATTCTGGTTTCCTGTAGTGGCGATGATGTCTGCTACTGCCTGCTTGCCTGTATCGGTATTTCGTACGGCAAGCGTCACCTCGGCTCCAATGTGGGCTAGCGTTCGTGCCGTTTCCAGGCCGATCCCCGATGCGCCTCCGGTAATCACCACCTGTTTGCCCAACAAATCAATGCCTTCAGCCACTTCATCAGCAGTAGAGGAAAATTCAAAGGGGGTTGTAATTCGTTCCATAATCGTTCCTTTTGATTGTTATAGAAGCTTTGCAGCGATACGATGAATTTCTTCAGTTATGTGTTGGGCCGCCTCGGTGTCTCCACGCTCCAAAGCATCCCAATAGGCAACTTTCTCCTCAAGGTACTGTTTTCTGATCTGCAATTGTTCGATTTCACGTTCGAGTTCTCTTGCATGCGTCTGAAAGAGTTCCTTTTGTTGTGCAGCGCTCTGCGTTCCTTGTTCGAGCAAGTGCAGATATGTTCGCATATCCTCTATAGAGAGGCCACTGGCGCGAAGACAGGCGAGTGCATTGACCACGCTTACGGTAGTGGCAGGATACCGCCTGTGACCACTGCTCGGATCCCTCGGAACAGGTTGTATGAGGCCGATCTTCTCGTAGTATCGAAGTGTAGGTTCGGGCAGACCACTCTGTTGAGACAATTCTTGAATTGTGAATGAGTCTGACTTTGATATGGTTGATGCATTTCTCATGGTGTTAGTATAGACAACTTAAAGCGCTTTAAGTCAAGGGACATGACAAAGATGGTTGCCTTATGGAAAAGAGTCTGCCTTCTTTAATAAAAATATTTTTTATAAGCTATCTTCTATTGTAACTGTTTCAATGGGTTTTCTAACTTTAGAAACCATGCTTCGCCTTTGATGCAATGCATAGTAAGCATACAAAGAGGCTGATAAAAATAGTAAGCCTATTACTATGAATATACTGTCTAAAGATCGAAAGTATATTCCTGCTATCTGAAAATGCACTTTTGCTAAGAGCACGCTCGCAACATAACCAGCTGAAATTGCTGAAAACAATGAAGCAAAGAGGGAGAGAGGGGTAAGAACTGATATAACCCGACCAATCAGTTTTGGTGGTGTTTCATTGAGCAACAATGGGCTAGCAGCTACCCGCATCGCTGCTAGTAATGCGCCAAATATAAAAAATAATGGCAAGGCAGGAATAAAAGAGGTCATACGTGACATTATAATGACACACAAACCCAATCCTGCCAGAGACAGATATAAAAGCCGTTTTAGACCAATTTTCGATGCAAATTTTCCTCCAACGAAAGCTCCTCCAATCATACCTCCTCCTAGCGCTGCTCCAACAAATCCTGCGAACGAAACAGGAGTGTATAGATTGTTGGGAAGGAAGAAAATGTAGAGTGCATCGAAAGCGCCTGCACCAAATGTAGCTATAAAAGAAGCAATAATGATTGTCCGAATAAGATGATTTCCAAAAGAAAAACGGAGTCCCTCTGTAAACTCATTCCACAAAGTGCTATTGACTACTTTCTCTTGTGTCACAATTGGGGTGTTGATAACCCAGATAGTGAAGAACGAAATGCAAAAGGTAAATGCATCAAAAAGTAACGCCCATTGAAGGCCCATGGTAAATAATAGTGGTGCAGCTAAAGGTGGTCCAACAATCGCAGCGAAGGCCTGCATTGTTTGGGACAGACCAGCCGCTTTAGGTCGACTTTCTTGAGGGACGATTTTGGCCAATAAGCCCATATTTGCCGGGCTAAAAAATTGAGAACAGATGCTATTCAAAAAAGTTACAACATAGATTGCTCCAAGTTGGACAAGCAGAGGAGGGTGTCCAGATGTAAAAAAAGGCCAGGGAATAATTCCAGTGAAAAACACCAGGGAGAATGAAAGCAATGCGCGTATGACATCCATACGTATCATGGTTAAGCGATTGTCCCAACGATCAACAAATACTCCTGCAAGTGGCCCTACTAAGAGACTTGGGACCATAGATATCACGAGAACTCCACTCATAGCCAAGGGGGCCCAGGATTGTCCATCAGCTATAATTGTGACAATCCATAAAACAAGAGTATACGTTGATATCTGATCACCAATCTGTGAGATAATTTGGCCTGTAAAGAGAAAGGCATAATTACGATTAATTAACAGCTCTGATTTTAAGATCCGATCTACTAGCTTAGCGTTTGTTGTCTTCATGAAGAAATCCTTTCTTTAGAAACTGACAAAATCGTCTTAAAATAAGAAAAAGACACATAAGCGTTAGCCTTCTAATGATCTATTTAAGTTTCCTAAGCCTCTAATAGTTGATGGTGAATATATAGAAATTCATCTATTAGACAGCGATGTAGGAGTATTTCTCACCCTCCCCAGGCTTCCCCTCTTGTAGCTAGCTTTGAAATAGAGAATGACATTTTTCTTGTTTACCTGTCTTCCTCCTTTCCTTTTCATGCCATGAGAATAAAACCTGAATCAATATTCTGTCTACTGAACTCTACATATAACATTGGGAGAAATTAATTTCTTGTATTGTAGCGTATTATATTGAATTACACCTGCATTCACCGAGCTTGCATATAATATTCGTAACTACTCAGGTGGACTAAAGAATTGCATTTGCTTGGCCCATCAGGTACAGTGTAGGTATGGACAAAGATCAACAGATACAGCAGAAAGATCAGCAGATTGCGCAGTTGGAAGCGGCACTGCAGCAAGCGGTCCAAACGATTGAGCAACTGCAACAACGCATCCAAGAACTGGAGCAGCGGTTGGCAAAAGACAGCCACAATAGTCATTTGCCGCCCTCTTCTGACCGTTTTGTTCGCCAACCCAAAAGTTTGCGCCCCAAAAGCGAGAAACCTTCAGGAGGACAAAAAGGGCATCCTGGCAAGCATCTGATGATGAGTGCCACTCCTGATCACATCATTGTCCATCCACCTGATCTCTGCTGGGACTGCCAGCAGGATTTGACCACCCAACCCATCCTCGCCATCACGCGTCGGCAGGTCATTGATCTTCCCACAAGCGCCGTGCAGATTTGGGAGCATCAAGCTCAGACCAAATGCTGTCCCCGTTGCCATTCTCAGACGACCGCTCCCTTTCCTGAGCAGGTCAGTGCTGCGGTGCAATACGGCTCCACCATCCAGGCCATCGCTGTCTATCTCTCGCAGGTCCAGTTGCTGCCCAATGAGCGGGTCTGTCAAGTGATGAAGGACCTCTTGGGCGTTACGATCTCGTGTGGATCGTTGCACAACTGGATGGCACGCTGTGCTCAGGCGATTGAACCAATCGAAGAGCAGATCAAAACGGCGTTGCGACGAGCAAAGGTCATGCATCAAGACGAAACCGGTTTGTATGTGGCTGGAACAAGACAGTGGATGCATGTGGCTTGTACCAAGACATTGACCCACTTTGGCGTGCATGAAAAACGAGGCCGAGAAGCCATGGATTCCATTGGAATTGTGCCTCATTTTCGTGGGATCAGTGTTCACGATGGCTGGGCTTCTTACCAGGGCTACCTGTGCCAACATGCCCTGTGCAATGTTCATCATCTGCGGGAATTGACGTTTCTGGCAGAAGAACACCAGCAGGCATGGGCGGCTGAGATGATCGATCTGCTGCTGCACATCAAAGACGCCGTGCACGATGCTCAATCGCGTGGGCACAGCGCCTTGTCGCCTCCGGTGCGTGCCGAGTTTGAAGCCCTCTATCGTGCCTGGCTTCGGCAAGCTGATCTGCTCAATCCTCAGCAACCCCACACTGGTCCAGTCAAACGAGGGAGAAAAAAGCAAAGCGTGGTGCGCCGATTGTTGACCCGACTGCGGGATCAGCAAACGTGGGTTCTTGCCTTCATGACAGACTTTGATGTTCCCTTTGATAACAGTTTGGCCGAGCGCGATATTCGAATGATGAAAGTGCAGCAAAAGGTGTCTGGCTGTTTTCGCAGCCAGGAAGGTGCCAGCGTGTTTTGCCGCATCCGCTCGTACGTTTCGACCATGACCAAACAAGGCTATGCACTTCTTCCTCTTCTGGAGATGGCTCTGGTTGATCATCCCATCTCTCCTACTTTCTAGCTTCTACCTGAGTAGTTACTAATATTCTATAGTAAATTTTATTCATACAAATATTATAGCAGATTCTTCTGTGATTCTGAATAGAAAGTGCTTTTTTAACTTGTATAAGTGGTCTATTTGATCAGCCCTTGTATCGATTTTTGTTTATTCTTCGGTCCAGTTGCGTTTCTGCCCGCCCACTCTTTGCTTGCTTATTCAATCCTGAAAATCCTTAAAGAGGGGCGGAAAGACGAGTGTTCTCATTCCAAGACAGTGGAATACAGCAGAAATTCTCCTCTATCACTATGAATTCATTTGCGGTGATATCTTGATAGACGATATTTTGATATAAAGTAAGAGGGAGCATCAGAGTGGTGAAAGATGAATGACAACACACAACTTTTTTTCTTCAAATTGCCTTTGTTGGAAATCCCGCGCTGCTTGCAATAACCCCGAGGTTCTCATGATATTTAAAGTGGACAGGAACCCAAAATAGTATATAATAGTAAGTAATAGAAAATATACAACGCGATAGACACAGAGCGATGTCTCCCTGAGATGGATCGCAGGAAGCAGGGCATGCAAGAATATCAGACATGGCGCGAGCTGCTCGCAGTTTTGCTTAAGAAGCCGCGAGAACAGAGACGGATCGCCCGCATAACAATGGTTGATAGTGAAACGCTTCTCGCATGGAGTAGAAATACCCAGTCTCCTGATGTGGGACAACTGCATGCTTTACTGAAGGCCCTGCCTCAGCGGCAGATGTTGCTGCGCACATTAATTGCTGAAGAGTTTGAGGATTTTGACGAGGAACGCGATGATGCGCCAACACAAGCCTCTTTGATGGCTTTTTCCGCCCATCTGCTTGAATTGTCAGCAACCGTTCCAGAACAATCACGCTTCTGGTCTATATGTGTCGCTGTACTATCCGAAGCATTACAGCAGCTCGATCCTGATCATCTTGGTATCTCTCTAAGCATCGTACAATGTATGCCCTCACAGGCAGGAACGATCTTCTGCTTACGTGAGTCTATCAGCCTGGGAAGCACACCCTGGTGTGAGCAAGTACAGGTGAAAACAAGATTTCTCGGTGCAGAATCCCTGGCAGGAGCTGTGGTATCTTCTGGCTCGATGCAGGTGGTGACGAACAGTACTCAAGAGCAACAACTGGCGGTAAACTTACCAGAGTATGCAGTAAGCGCAGCCGCACTTCCGATTACCTACAGTAACCGTGTTGCTGGTTGTTTTCTCCTGGCGAGCACACAGGCTGACTATTTTTCTTCTCAGGTACGGATTGAGCTTATAGAAAATTATCGAGCTATGCTCACCTTAGCCTTTTCCCCCGATACTTTTTATGAACCTGCACAGATTATGCTCCAAACAATGCCAGCATTCCAGGAACAACAACCATATCTTGCAGCCTTCCCACAGCGCATCGCAGCAACATTAAAGACAGTTTTCAGCACCAATCGTATCATCAGTTATTTAGAGGCCCAACAGCACGTATGTAGCCAGATTGCGGAAGAATTGGCCCGGCTTCCCTCCTGAAGCCTTCCCTCAATTAGTTAGAGATATAGTGCAGAGCGGAAGCCCCCAGCGAGTGTGCACAGATCTTTTGCTGTTGATATTGGTGGCATTCACAGACAAAGACCTGCTGACCATGAATCTCTTGTTGATGGACATTATAATAGTTGCCATCTTTGTCACGTACCTGATAATGGCCCATAGCAACAATACGAGCATGCGGTGCATCCTGCTGCCGCGCCGCAAGTGCGTTATTCAGCGCCAGAATGCGTTCAGCCCGTTTGCGTGTCACTTCTTCTCTGGTTGCACGTTCATTGGCCTGTATGAGATCGATGAGGGTCTGTCGTAGCTGGGCAACGGCAGGACGGAAGATGAAGAGGCCTTCCAGAAGGAGAACAAGCAGGGTGAGGCCAAATAAGATGAACTCAATCTCCTTAAGTTCAGCGACATGATTTTCAGCCTCTCGTTGATACTGTGTGACAATTTCGTCCATGCCAATCAGGAATGGAGCCTGGTTAGCGAGAATGATACGGATCTCAGGCAACAGGGTAGAAGGAGGTGCCGCCTGTGAATTGGCACCTCCTGTTTTGACAAGAGTGAGCAGTGTGTTGGATGCTCGGAGTATAGCCTGATAGGCAGGTTCAATTGTAGCGAATAAGTGTTGTACCGCCGGGCTATTATGGCCGGGCAAGCCCAATGACTCATCACCATACTGTAAACCTTGTTGACTATGCTGCCAGAGTAACGCAACCACCTGTAGTTCATTCGAGTTTTGCTGACTATCTTGCGTGTCCGTAAATACTGCAAGTGCCAGGGCGGCTTTTGTTAAACGCTGGCTCAGCATGCGCTGACGACCAGCGATATTAATAACCAGTGCGTCACTCGACTGCTGTTGTAGCGCAGCTTGAATCATCACCTGACCAAACACAGCTAACAAAGCAATGGTACTGAGAGCCGTGATATAGAGCATCGTGAGACGACGCGTAGGATGTCGTTTCTGAGACCACCTGTACATACTTTATTACTACGCTGTCTCACCTTCAACTATCACAGAAGGAGCTACTGACCATTCCCGCTGGGCAGCCAGGAAGATCCGCAAAGCGACAAGGGCGATAAAGGCAATGATGGCCAGTATGACCAGACCAGAGCCGTATGATCCACTGATCTGCTTGATGCTCCCTAGCAAGGTTGGCAGGAAGAAACCACCAACTCCCCCAAACGCCCCCACCAGTCCGGTGGCAATACCAATCTCACGCCGGAAACGTAGTGGTACCAGTTGAAAGACTGCTCCATTCCCCATACCGAGGCAGATCATTATCAGGAGGAAGAGCCAGATCATTACCCCAATAGCAGGCAAAAGCGAGATTGCGAGATAGATGATGCCAATCCCAATCAGCAATGCAGTAAGTATACGCCCACCCCCAATTTTATCCGCAAGGAAGCCCCCCAGCGGTCGGAACGTGCTGCCAAGGAAGGCAGCCAGAGCGGTAAACAGACCAGCGGTGATGGGATTGAATGTTGTGTACTGATTCTTGAGGAAGAGAGGGAGGAAGGTGCTGAGACCGACGAAGCCACCAAATGTGACGCTATAGAACAGACAGAACCACCATATATCTCCACTACGCAGTACGCTTATATAGCGGCTCAAGTCTACGCCAACAGGACGATCAGGGCTATCTTTTGCCAGAAGTACGAAGATTACCAGCACAATGGCAAGTGGGAGTATCGACAGTCCCATAACCGCATGCCAGCCATAAGACTTTGCTAGCGATGGCGCCGCGAGATTTGCCACTACGGTGCCGATATTGCCAGCAGCGGTAATTCCCATGATGAGACCCTGACGAGAAGGTGGATACCAGTGGCTGGCAAGAGGGAGAGCAACAGCAAATGATGAGCCTGCAACCCCCAACATCAATCCGATAGCAATAATACCAGCAAAGTTTATTGGCAACAGCCAGGCCAGAAACAGGGGAATGAAGAGGAAAAAGAGCATAGCTGTGCCACTACGCTTGCCACCGAAACGGTCGCTTAAAATACCCATGACGATACGCATCAATGAGCCACTCAGCGTAGGAATGGCAACCATCAAACCTTGTTGTGCACTATTGAGTCTGAGATCTTTTGTGATAAAGATGCTTAGAGAGCCAAGCAATACCCATAGTGTGAAGCACAGGTCAAAATGAAGGAACGATGCAAATACAGTTAAGGCTGAGCCCTTGTTCGTACGTGTAGATGTCTGCACTTTCATATCTCCTGACGATGATGTCTACTCTGAACATAAAGGTTTTAGACAGGGTGGTGAAACCCTTTCATGAACGTCTACTCTGTTCTACCTGAATAAGCACTAAAAAACGTGTAGTATGATATCTATCTCTTCAGCGTTTAACGTAGAAAAATACTAAGCGTTAATTGCTGTTGAGTCCCTCTAAATAATCTGTCAAGGCTTTGATAAGATGACCAATTTTGGGATGCTGTGGCTCTACACGCGGTATCACCCCAAATTCGCGCAGGGTAGCTGTACAGGTTGGTCCTATTGACGCCACGACTGTCCGTGTATTCAACGCTTGAGCCAGTTCTTCCTGTGAGAGGCTCTCCTTCGCCACGAGAAACAGGTGGCGTATCTGCACCTGGCTGGTAAAGACAACGGCATCTATATGCAGCGCTAGAATGTCCGCGACCAGTGCACGTAATGGCACAATATCGTCGGGCAAGAGCCATTCATAGAGCATCAGCTCTTTGATGCTCGCGCCTCTTGCCTGTAAATAGTGTATGACCTGTGTATTGCGCTCTCCATAGTGCACGACCGCCACTCTGGTGTTTTGCAGTGGGAGCGCTTTCATTGCCTCCAATAGCTCATGCGTTGTGTAGGGTTCGCTCGCACTCGCGGTTATCGGTATCTGTAAACGTTTGAGCGCCGCACCTGGCTTGGGGCCGCGACAGACAACAGTGACGTTCTGCAATGCTGTGAGCAGTTCCTCTGCGCGACCCAGTTCCCGCGCAACACGGAAGAGCGTATCGACGCCGACGCCCGTGAAAAAAACCACCACTTGCAACTCCGCATGTGCCATGTGGTCGATAAAGGTCACTATCTCTTCTGTGTTTTCCAATGCAGACTCACGGAGAGCTGGTGCACACACTGGCTCTCCGCCAGAGCGGCGTATCATGTTGGCAATCTCGCCACTCATGCGGGCCTCTAATAGGGCAATCCGTGTTCCATTGAAACTGCTCATTCTCTCTCATCCTTTCCTCATTCAGGTACGCGACAGATGAGTAGCATGCCTGAATCTGGCCCCTGTTTATCTATCAATTGTCAGTAGAATATCACCAGTATCGCTTAAAGAGGCAGGATATGTCTGCAAAGGGTTACAGGTGTTTTCGATAGGTTGCCCTGTTGCCAGGTTAAAGGCAAAACTGTGTAGTGGGCAGATCACTTTAGCTGGACCAACAAGCCCATCCGCGAGCGGCCCTCCCCGGTGCGGGCAGTCCGGTTGGGTCGCATAGATATTGCCATCACGTGAGCGAAAGACGACGACTTTTCTATTCCCGACCTGAAATGCCCGCCCCTCTCCAGGAGGAATACATTCAACCGGACCAAGATTGTAGATCGCGCGAACAGTTGGAGCCACGGTTTCAGGAGACTGTTTCTCCTTTTCGAGCGTACTCATGATTACAGTGCCTCTACTTTCGTCACGCTGCTGATAGTCTCCACCACACTTGTGAACTGCCCTGGTGTATGTGGCATAATAGCCTCCTGCCAGGGATCTTTATAGGCCTCTACCGCTGCCTGCATATCCCTGTCCAGCCGCTCACATATACCGTCAACATCATCAATGAGAATCTGGCGCAGCCGTTCAATGCCCATGCGCTGGACAAGGCCATAGGTACGTTCCAGGTATCTGGCATTCTCGCGGTAATATTGCATAAATCTTCCCATGTACTGCAATACTTTTTCCTGTGAGTCTACTATACACAACACGTCTCCCTTGCGTACTGAGGCTCCTGCAGCACCCCCAATAAAGATCTCCCACTTCCCGCCCTCGATGGCGACGGCTCCCAGATCTTTTATCGTTGCTTCAGCACAATTGCGGGGACAGCCAGAGACCGCCAGCTTCATTTTATGGGGGGATTCGATGCCCTGGAAGCGCTTTTCTATCTTAATACCCAGAGCAGTACTGTCACCGACACCGAAGCGACAAAAATCAGTGCCTACGCAGGTCTTGCAGGTACGAAACGATTTGGTATAGGCATGCCCTGAAGGCATACCCAGATCCTGCCAGACCTGCGGCAATTGTTCTTTTTCGATACCAAGCAGATCGATACGCTGCCCACCAGTAATCTTTACCATCGGTACACGATATTTTTCAGCCACGTCCGCAATTCGCCGCAATTCCTCTGCGGATGTTACTCCGCCGTAGATACGCGGCACAACACTGAATGTGCCATCATGCTGAATATTGGCGTGTACACGATCATTAATGAAGCGAGCATCGCGCTCGTCTTCATAATCTTTGCCCCAGATAATCTTGAGCAGTGAAGCCAGACCGAGTTTGCTGGCAGGATCCTCTTTGCCATGAGCAAGCGCCATAAATACGGCAGAGACACTTCGCAGGTTCTGTTCTCTGATCGCTTTGATCAGTTCTGGCTTGGTCAGCGCTACTCCTGGTACGTAGTAGTGGATCGAGGGATCTTCGACCAGTTGATCTCCAGCAGCCTGCTCGAGAATTTCCTGCACCTGGGATTTGCAGGCACCACATCCGGTACCAGCGCGTGTAAAGTCACAAAGCACTTTTAAGCTGCGCTTCCCGGCCTTTACTCCTGCGATAATTTTTCCTTTTGTGACGCCATTGCAGTTACAGATCTGTGCACTATCAGGTAAATCCGCTACGCTGGTCGCTTTGCTCTCTCCTGCGAGCGAGAAGAGTAGCTCTGCACGATTCTCAGGTAGAGGGGCCTTGCGATCAAAAAGTTGTAAAACTCTAGGAGCGGCCTGGCCATCACCCATGAGAGTAGCTCCTACCAGGCGGTTGTCATGGATAATGAGCTTCTTGTAGATACCTTTGCCTGGTTCGGCGTAGGTTACGACTTCGTCGTCCTCACTATAGGGGTCTTTCTCACCCATAATCGCCAGTTCTACGCCCATTACTTTTAATTTTGTCGAGACCTGAGAACCCTGGTACAGTGCTTGTGAGGCTTCGTCAACGAGACGTTCAGCAAGTACCTGGGCCTGTTCCCAGATGGGGGAGACGAGGCCATAGGTCTGTCCGCGATGCTGGATACATTCCCCAAGGGCGTAGATATTCCTCATGCCTTTACAGGAGAGATCATCTTCCACGAGAATGCCCTGGTCGACGGCCAGTCCACTCTGGCAGGCCAGCTCGATGTTCGGACGAATGCCTGTTGAGATAACAAGCATATCGCAGTCTAGTAGAGAGCCATCTTGAAATGCGAGGCCTGTGACATGGCCGTTCCCGAGTACAGAACTGGCCCGCTTTTTTAAATGGAGATGAACCCCCATGCTTTCCAATGATTTCTGCAAGATTTTGCCCGCGGAAGGATCAAGCTGGACATTCATAAGATGCGTCGTGACATGCGCTACATGCACTTCAAGGCCGCGATTAAGTAACCCACGCGCTGCTTCGAGTCCCAGTAATCCGCCACCAACAATGACCGCTTTGCGTGCGTGTGAGGCATATTCAACCATCTCCTGACAATCGTCCATCGTGCGAAAGACAAAGATGCCATCCTTCAATCCGCTTTGCTCGCCAGAGAGATTCTCTAAGGCAGGCACGAACGGTTTACTGCCTGTGGCAATAACTAACTTATCATAGGGTTCAACCAGATCATCTCCAGCAAGCACAACTTTAGACACAGGATCAATTGCACTTACATGCTTACCTGCATGGAGAGTGATATTGTTTTCTTCATACCAGGAGAGAGGATTGATAAAGATATCTTTGGGATCGTGCGTCCCTGCCAGCACACCAGAAAGCAGAATACGATTGTAGTTCCCATAAGGTTCAGCGCCAAACATGATAATCTCAAAAAGGTTGCTCCCCTGACGCGCTAATACCTCTTCGACCAGACGAGCGCCAGCCATACCATTTCCAATGATTACGAGCCTCTGCTTGTGCGTCATACTTCTTCTTCCTCCTGCAATGCTCCTGGTAGAACGATACGAACCGCACAGATCTTGAACTCGGGCATACGACTGATAGGATCTAGTGCGGGATGAGTGAGACGATTGATGGATTGCTTACCACTCCAATGGAAAGGTGCAAAGATAGTATCTTCGCGAATATCGGGAGTCACCTTTACAGCGAAGGTGGCACTCCCTCGTCGTGTTGCCAGGATTACCTGATCACCTGTAGTGAGGTTATAGCGTTGAGCAACACCTGGATGCATTTCCACTTGTGCAGCGGGCATATTCGCACATAACTGTTCAATCCGCCGCGTCTGCGTCCCCGATTGATACTGGGAAAGGACGCGCCCGGTGGTCAAATACAGGGGATACTCACTATCAATTGTCTCAGCTGGCTGCTGATGACGAATAGCGTGAAAGCGAGCCTTCCCTGTTGGTGTAGGGAAACTCTGCTGAAACAGGCGTGGTGTACCCGGGTGATCCAATGAGGGACAGGGCCAGAAGACCCCGGCTCGAATTTTTTCATAGGTCATGCCGCTATAGTCGGCGATCCCCCCGGCACTGGCGCGGCACAATTCCGCAAAGACCTCTTCAGCCATACCCTCCTGGCGATAGTTGAAGAATTGTCCTTTGCCCAATCGGCTAGCCAGGTCACATAATAAATGCATATCGCTTCGTACTCCTGGAGGTGGATCAAAGGCACGTTGGCGTAGAAGCACACGACCTTCCAGGTTGGTCATAGTGCCCTCTTCCTCGGCCCATTGCGTTATGGGCAAGACAATGTCGGCCATCTGAGCCGTCTCTGAGAGAAAGAAATCAGCGACCACCAGCGTCTCCAGCGATTGGAGACGTTGCTGTATATGCTGTGCACGAGGAGCCGATACTACAATGTTCGATCCCATCACAAACAATGCGTGGATGCCATCGTTGGTACCAATCTGGTCAAGCATTTCGTAGGCGGACTTGCCGGGACCGGGTAGATCGCTTTCAGCAATATTCCATACCTGTGCAATATGGCTACGTGCTGCAAAATCATTGATACTGCGATAACCGGGAAGCTGATCGGCCTTCTGACCATGTTCACGGCCTCCCTGACCATTGCCCTGACCGGTCAGCGAACCATATCCGCTGTAGGGACGGCCAACTAAGCCCAGAGCAAGTGCCAGATTGATATAAGCCAGTGTATTGTTCACACCCTGACTCTGCTGCTCGACGCCACGTGCAGATAAGATCATGGCTGATGTGGCCGTACCGAGCAGATGAGCAGCCTCACTCAGTTGAGACTCTGGTACCCCTGTCAGTTGTTCCACACGTCCTGGCCAGTAAGCCGCAGCCATCGCTCTTACGCGTTCAAAGCCTTCGGTCCGCTCTAAAATATAGGAATGGTCAAGCAGGCCATCTCGGATCAAGATATGCAAGAGCCCATTTGCCAACACCGCATCCGAGCCAGGGGTAAGTGCAAGATGCAGCGAGGCAGCTCGTGCGGTTGGTGTGTAACGTGGGTCAGTAACAATCAGCTTTCCACCATTGGCCCGTTGCGCCTCAATGTATTGCATCATGGGAGGCATGGTCTCGGCAATATTGCTACCAAGTAGTAAGAGTACGTCAGTCCTGGCAATATCTGCTACCGGGAAGGGCAGCCCACGATCCAGGCCAAAGGCTTTCTGGGCAGCTGCTGCGGCGGAAGACATACAAAAGCGTCCGTTGTAATCAATATGTGAGGTTCTCAGTGCGACTCGTGCAAATTTCCCCAGCAGATAGGCTTTTTCATTCGTGAGTGATCCCCCTCCAAACACGCCCACTGCATTGATGCCATGGCGTTCCTGTACCTCTTGAAATGCTGCTGCACACCGCTCTAATGCCTCATCCCATGTTGCCTCCACGAACTCACCCGCAGTGTTGCGAATAAGGGGGGCAAGCAGGCGATCGGGATGGGCAAGGGTAGCGGTGGATGTCCATCCCTTAACACAGAGGCCGCCTTTATTCACTGGAAATGTGGCATTGCCAGTTACCGTGGCTTTTGCACGTGTCCCCTGCACATACATACCACACTGGAAGGCACAATATGGGCAATGAGTAGCTACTCCGCTTGATGCGGACGAGCTGTGCGTGTGTTGTGAAGCAGTACTGTGCATCGCCGTTTCCTTCCTGATAGAGGGGAAAAGCTATTTCCCACTCTGTATCTTTTATGGAGGTTATGTACCACATAAGGCATCTTTGCCATCCAGGAAAGCCATCAGGAGTCACAGCATCGTTACTTGATGAAGCCCGTTTCGTCAGAGGAATACCATTAGCAACACTGCTCAGGGATACATGTTCTATCGCCTTGTTCATAGTATACTATGCACATAAACATTCTGGAATAGAGGGGAAAATTTGATTCCTCCTGGTCGATTTTCTCTAATTGGCGCTCTTATGTACTGGAATTTGTGCACTATGCACAAAAATAGAGGAAAATTGAGCCTGATACAGTGTTTTTTGGTTCTGGTCAGAAGTTTTTTAGTATCGAGCATCTAAGGTATTCGTCAAAATGCACAACAGGCTTTGAGGTTGAGAGACTGTGAAGGGGATAGTTTTTTTCCTCTTTTGGAAAAAATGGAGAGAGAATCAGTGGAAAAAATGGAGAGAATTAGTATTCGCCAGATCCATGTAATAGTTCGCCCAGGTTACGACTGGCCTGGCGCATGAGTAATGATTGGTCATCAAGATAGTATTGTAAACGGTAAAGGCGTTCAATGAGATGCTGGTGGCTGTACATCTGCGCGAGATGTGCAACTTCGATGAGTAGGGGCATGGCCTGAAGAATATCACCACAACAGATCATCATTTCGGCACGATCGATCGTTAATAGCATATTGCACAGGTTGTTGGATGGTAAAAATTGTTGCGCGAGTTGAAGATACTTCTGGCTCTTTTCATGCTTTCCCATCCTGGCATAGATAGCCACACATTCTTCATAGACGAAACCCAGGCTAAAAAAGAGAAAAGGGGGATTGGGAGTAAGATGAGTATGCGCAAGCTCCTCGGCCCGGCCAATTTCGCGCTCAAAACTGGTGTAGTCCTCATTACTGGCATATGCTCTGCTTAACAGGAGGGCATTCAGGCCACGTGCTGGTATGTTGGCAGGCGGAATGGACTCAGCTAGCTGCTCCAGTAGATGAATTGCCTGTGCCTTTTCACCACGACGGCGTTTTATATCAGCTTGATAAGCATAGGCAACCGAGAGCAGACCCAGATCATTAATAGCCTCAGCGATCTGTGCCATCTTCTGAAAGTGAATAAGGATGTACTCTGCTTCGCGTGTCCTGCGTGTGATCGCATGAGTTTGACCAGCTACACAGTGTGCCTGAGCAAGCGCACTCAGAAAAGCGATATCATTATTGTTTGTATGATGGATGACATTGCGAAAAAATGTATCGATGGTGGACTGTGCTTCTATAAAGCAGGCCTGTGAAATCAGCATTGCGGCCCGTTCAATACCTTCCTGTACCTGTGCAACGGTAGAAATATGGTGTCTTGAGGCTGCAAGTCCGAGCTCTACAGGATCGATTTCTAACAGGTTCGCGATACGGCGCAGGTCCGATATATTTTCAAGCGTGCGTTCGCCATTCTCATACATGCGCAGTGTGCGGGCTTCTACTCCCAATTCGCTTGCGAGCTGTTTCTGTGTCAGTCCACGTGCTTTGCGATGTGCCCGGATAACTTGACCAACGGCGGAAGGGGGATATTTTAAGGGTCGAGTTGTCAACTGTCTTCCTCCTCGGGCCTACGCTATGCAATGCTAGAGAAGCAAGTACAAAGAGCTTGCTCCGTTCATGCTGAAAAGATGTGTTAAGAAATTATACCATAGAATAAAAGGGTCAACTGAGAGATGAGACTGTGAGCCCGAGCTGCTGTTTGGGAACGATGTCCAGGAGACTGTTGTTCGCTGCAATGCCGTAGAAGACCTGAGGAATTAATCCTGAAGATCTTGAGACACTTCTTGATGAAGTCTTCCATGCCACAGCTTGTTCATCTCCTCACTGTGCTCAAGTAAATAGTCTAATGTGCCTTCTGCCTCTATCTTTCCATCTTTGAGCACAATGATGTGATCGGCTTGTGACAAAATTTGTCGTCGATGGGAGACGGTCAAACAAGTGACCTGTTCCTGTGTACGAAGCTGTTTCCACAGATGCTGCTCAGTTTCGACATCTAAGGCACTCGAGACATCATCAATAATCAGAAGCGATCCATTTCGGACAAACATGCGAGCCAGGGCTGCGCGTTGAACCTGTCCCCCCGAAAGTTTTACCCCTCGTGGTCCAACAAAGGTATCAAGACCCTTCTCAAAATGTTGGACATCTTCTGCAAGTACCGCAAGACGAAGAGCTGATGCAAGGTCGACCTGATCTTCTGGTAATCCCAGCAGGAGATTCTCTTTCAGCGTTAAACTGAAGAGACGTGGAACCTGCGATGTATAGCCGCTATGTGGGGGGATAAAAAAACTCGCTGGATCTTTTACTTGCTGGCCATTCCAATACATTTGTCCGCTATCATAAGGAAGAAGACCTTGTAGGACACGGAGCAACGTTGTTTTCCCAGCTCCGAGGCGTCCTGTAATAACAGTAAACGTTCCTCGCTGAAGCGTAAGGTTAATATCTTCAATCCCCTTTTGTGATGAAGAATAGGTATACGATACGTGACGAATGTGTAACGTGGACAAAGCATCACTTTCTGTACAGACAGGAAGCGCTAGTATGGGGAGCGAACCCCGAAGATACAATGATCGGTGTTTAACCAGTACATCAGCAGAATCTTGTGGAAGGAGTTCATGTAATCGTTCGAGAGAGACTTGCGTTTGCTTGTACTGAGCAATAAAATCGCCGGAAATCGTTGTGACCTGGGATATCCATGTAAGATAGGAAACAAAAAGAGTAAATGATCCAACCGAAAATGTCCCGGCATTCATAGCCTGGGCTGCGAGGAGCAAAAGACAACCAACTCCAATATTGGCGGCATTTGCATTGATAGAACTGATACCACGAGAGATGAACAGGTCATTTAATGCTGCTTTCCTCCGCTTATTGTTTAACGTATCAAAATGGGCCGTCACATACTGGGCAGTGTTCGCAACCTTGATTGCCAGCACAGCGCCAAATACCTCGCCCAATAGACCTGTAATGTCACCAATAGCTTTCTGGTTTGCACGACGATACTTGCGAATGAAATCACCCAGGAAATTCACAAGGATAAGGACAAAAACCATGGGTAAAAAGATAACGAGCGTCAAGAAGAAATGAATAGAACCGAGCACAATGAACGCCGTTATTGTGACGACGATCTGTCCAACAAGATCAATCGTACTAGGAAGCACTCCTACAATGGCACCAACATCATCACGGAAACGGCTCAATGCCTCACCGGCAGATGCAGGCAGTGCATCGGCCCCAGGTTTTTGCAGAAGACGGGTGAAAAGATTAAGACGAAGCAAGGTTGTCGCATAGAATGTAAAGAGCGCATCGATAAGCGTTCCTGCAAAGAGCACCGAAATACGTCCCAGTTCAGCGCCGACGAGCAACGCAATAAGGCTCCATACATTAAGACCAACGGTCGCATGGCCATCCAGCACATCAAAAAGCTGCTTCATAATCAACCCGGGCACGAGGGGAAGCACGTAAAATAATCCGCCAAACAGCAGCATATCAAGCAGATACAAACCACGACGGAAGGTAATTAAACGCCAGAGGCTTCGCCATACGTTCATGCAAGCACCTCTTCAAGACCAGTTCGCCTTAAAGAGTTAAAATAGGATGTTGGCTCTTTGGCCAATGTCTCTCGTGCTCCAAATTCACGAATCATCCCTTTCTCTAAGATCAAAACAAAATCTACCTGTTCGAGAGTTTTTAAATGATGAGCAATAACGATCGTTGTTCGGCCAGCAAGTAAATGGGCAAATGCTTGATCTAGAGAGTGTTCGGTAGCAGGATCAAGGCGAGATGAAGCCTCATCAAGAATAACTACCTGTACATTCTTCACGAAGACACGGACTAACGCCAATAATTGTGCCTCCCCGGCTGACAAACCATCTCCTTGAGGGGTAAGGAGTGTATCAAGTCCTTGGGGTAAAGACAAAAGCCAGGGACCAAGCCCTACTTCAGTGATTGCCTGTATGAGGTGTTGATCGGGAATAGTTGGATTGAACAACGTCAGATTATCGCGAACAGTTGCATGAAACAATTGCACTTCTTGCGTCACCAGCCCTATCGCCTGACAGATATCTGCTTGCTTTATAGTGCGAAGATCATGATCTCCAATGCGAATTGTCCCTGAGATGGGAACATAGAGACGAAATAAAAGGCGTGTGACTGTTGTTTTTCCACTTCCTGTTCTCCCTACTATACCGAGGGCTTTGCCAGCAGGCAACTGAAACGTCACATCTTGGAGGACGGGGACTGTTTCAGCGTAGGAGAAATTCACGTGCTCAAATGCGAGAGAAGGTGCTGTGGAAAGATGGAGGGGCATATCTCCATCAGCAATTGTGTTGCTTCGATCAAGTAACAGCACAATACGCTCTAACCCCACAGTTGCCTGTTGGAAATCAAGCAATTGACGGTTAATCTCCTCTTTTGGGCGAATAACCATATCGGTTAAACGATAAATAATATAGGCAGTTCCAACATCAATGAGGTGATGACTAAATAAGTAGAGGATCATAGCAAAGGATAAACCAGTGCTTATGACAAAGAGAAAGCGTGATGTTGAATTTGTCACTGTCGTAATCGCTTCGGCACGCCAGGTGGCACGCCGTATCGTGCGGGCATAGAAATAAAAGCGCTGCAGAGCATAAGAAACTGCCCCATTTGCTTTTAACTCTTCCGTTCCGACGAGATGTTCCTCCAGAAACCCAAAGAAGTCAGATGTGGCCTGTCTTACGTTTCTCCAAAATGGAACACCGATATTTCTCACACGCATAAGAGCATATAAAACACCTATTGTGCAGATAGTTAAAAACAATCCTAATCGCCAGTCGATCGTGAGTAAATAGAGAAGGACTCCACAGACAAGGAGGATATTGCCAAGTAAAGAGACAACAAAACGGGAGAAAAAGTTACGAAGCATATTCACATCGCCATCAATGCGTTCTATCAGCTCCCCTGGGGTATGTTGATGATGGAAAGTGAAATCGAGGTTGAGACAGTGATACGTTAATGCCGACCGTAGCTTGTTCGTCGCAATCCAGGCGGTGTTTTCTGCGACATACGCCTCTATAAGCCCGACAATTTGTTGTGCAAAGGCAATGCAAAGAAAGAGAATACCCTGGTTCATAAGAGTACGGAGAGAAGTATGTCCAACCATGTTTATAAATGCACCCAGAACCAGTGGATTAAGAATGCGTAATGAGATTAAGCAAATAAGAAGTACCGCGAGAAGAAGCACTCTGGGCCATTGAGGAGCAATTACATAGATACGTAGAAACTGCCAATAACGTTTTGCCGTTACTTTCATCAATCTCGTTACCTTCTTACTAAATGGACCTGCTATCCCAGTTGATAACCTAAAAGTACGCAGACTATTCCGAATATCATTCCTCTTCTTATACTATGTACGACCTTTGACCTCTTGTTGCCCATTGGGTATCAGGCTTTCTTCCGGATCAAAAATCGCCTTATTTGGAGTCGCTTCCACATAGATCGTATACGGCAGCTTGAAGCCAGGGATGAATCACAAGAAGTGTGTCGCGGCGCGACCAGAGATAGGAGAGAAAGAAGCTCGTCGCTTGATCGAGCGACTGGGTCAGGGCCGCTTGAAGATCGTGTGCATAGGGCGGAATGCCAGGCTGGTCCCAGGCCAGTTTATCTGCAACAAAGAGTACTTTATCGAGCGCGGTAGGTTTAGGACGCAGGGTGGTATGGCAGCCGATGGCATCCAGGATCAGAACATTCCTGACCCCAAAGATCTCTTGAGCCATCAGCCGTGAGAGCTTCTGGTGAACAATCATTGGACAACGATCTTCTTCTGCAAAGACCTCAAGTCCGAGGCTACGTGCGATGTGAACACGTTCTTTAGGAGGAATGATAGCGCTCACATCGTGGAGCCAGCCAGCTATTTCCGCCTGGACAAGATCCACTGAAGCTGACGTAGCAACATGGCGGGCCATGGCAGCGACTTGTTGGCAATGGAGTGCAGTAGCAGGGTGGTGATGCTGGTGCAAGAAAGCGGGCACATCTTGTGAGAGGTTGCCGGTTAATTGAAGATCCCCGAGGAGGTGGGCGAGGATCTCATGAGATGGAGCAATTGGGCGTTCTGGCATGCTTTTAACATTCCTCACTCTTGTTGTATAGGGATATATAGTATTATTGTATTATACATAATCTTAGATTGGGGTTTTATTATTTATACCCCTTAGCCAGGGAATTTTGAGGGTGACTGAATGTACCTCAATTTGAGCTCTCTACTACTTCGTGTAACTTTATAGCTTCTTTCGCTATAGAGTAGCATTTCGGAGGAGTGTAATGCTGTGTCCAAGTTTCTCTGTCATTGTGGTTACATTATTAGGGACCAAACGGATTATTTGCCGTATAAAGCATATTTTTTCTTAGATGCAGATACAAATCAGTCGTTCGAAAGATTTTACACGTATCTGCATGATTTGCAAATAGCCCTTGATCAAGGCAAGCACCAGGAATTTTTTAAGGTAGTTCATGGGGAAGAAAATAGAATAGAACCTTTTTCCCTCGAAGACAGCGTAGCTACAATGTTTGGAGGCTTATTTGCAACTCGTAGTCATACTTTGTACGAATGTGAAAATTGTGGAAGGATATGGCTACAATCACATCGTGATATGAATCATTACATTCCCTATCTTCCGGAAGGCTCCATGAGAGGCGTTCTGAAAGCTGATGATGATAAAAAGAAAGCATATATAGAAGCTGTTTACGAAGAGCTGACTGAAAAAGAGGGAGAATAAGAGGCCATGATCAGAACTTTACGTGTCACTATTCGCGTCCAGAATCAGGAGGAAGCGCTTCATTTCTATACTCAACGGCTCGGTTTTGAAAAACGTGACGATCGATCCATGGGAGCAGACCGTCGTTGGGTCACTGTTGCTCCTAAAGACGATCCAGTGCTGGAATTTGTCTTGCAACCATCCGACTGGTTTGAAGGAGAAGAGCGCCAACGCCATAATGAATTGGTAGGGAAAGACCCAACCATTGTGTTTCAGGTTGATGATTGCCAGGCCACCTTTGAGCAACTACGCATCCAGGGGGTTGAGCTATCTCTGCCGCCTACCAGGATGAGCTATGGAATTGAGGCGCATGGGAAAGATCTGTATGGCAATACTCTGGTCTTCTTACAATTGTCTCCAGCCAATTAGACCGTCTAGGTTTTCTGCCTTTGTTGTTAAGGAAAAGTTTACCAGATGAGGGGTCATCGATTAGAGTGTCAACCAGATCACAGAAGGACGAGCTTTGATGCAAGCCCGCCCTTCTGGTCAAGAGATTATTTCTGTGTGAGCACCTTGTCAATCTGCGTGAGGAGACGTTGTGTGTGAGCAAAGCCGTAGTTGATTGCCTGCGCATGGCCTGCTGCGTCCAGGATAACAGTACTGGGGACCGTCATCACATGATAGGTCTGAACGAGATCGTGCTCAGTCGTTGCATCCACGTCGATCACACTCACTGTAGACCCACGTGCCTCCAGGACGCGTTGCAATGCGGGCGCTTGTAACTGGTGGCACTGGCGACAATCCTCACTACTAAAGGCCAGTATGCGCACCTGTGACGCCTCTGATTGCTGGTGATCTCCAATGCGCTCAAGGCCAGGGTGGAGATAGGGAGTTGCCGCCAGCGCCTGCTGGCGTTGGGCTTCGATGAAACGCCGACTGACCTGGATAAGGAGCCAGACAACCACACATATCAGAACGAGTATTCCCAGACGTATCCCGATGTCTTGCATATCCTTTTATACCCCTCGCCAGTGAAAACTGCCCTCGTAACGCACTTTGGGAAGTAATCCCGCACGCCCTAGATGATAATAGACAAAACATCCGGCGCAGAAGCCTATCGTTAGATTGATGCTTGCCAATACAAAGACAATGATATCAAGCGCCCAGCCAAGTGCTATGAGGGGCGTGAAAAAAAGGACAATGCTGGCAGCCAGGAGGAAGACAACTCCAACCCCTTGCGCGAAGCGGTGCGGATTGGGATCGTCCTCAACAATTCGTGGTTTTAAGAGACCTGAAGGTATGATAAGACCCTTGTAGAGCCAGCGATAGGGATTTGCTGCTGGAAAGAGCACTGCCCATGCCATGATAAAGGCTGTGATAGGAACAAGGATAGGTAGATTGAGTAAAAAGGCTAATGCCGTTAGCAGTACAGTGCTTCCTTGAGTAAACTTGCCCAGATTCGTATCGACGCGGGGCAGATTCAACTGGGTAGCTGGTGATGACATATTCATTGTTTGCGTGCGGATACCTCTGGCCTGTGTCATAAGGGACGTCGCGATCAGGCGAACGGAAGCACGCTCCCCCTTTCTGGAGATGAGAACGCTCGCTCGTGTGGAGCACAATGCTTTCAAAATATGGACTGAGAAGTGGTGATATACAATAACTCTATTGAGCAGCTCCTCTATAACCGTCGCCTCTTTTGTTTCCCTCTTTGGACCCACTTCACATACATATCATACTATATTTGACAAAATTGATCAACTAAATCTTAAAAATAAGTAGCATGTGAGCCCTGGGAATGAAGAGGTATTGAAGAGAAGATCCCATCATCTGCTTCGGAGTTTTGGCTTGATCCAGGCGACCTCTTCAGAGGGTTTTTGACCTGCCATGAGGCTATCCAGCATATAGAATAGTGTGTGGACAATATCATCAACATCATAATCAAAGATGGTCATTTTTTTTGTACGTCCAAAGAGGACAGGTGAGCCAACATTGCCATGGGTTACTATTTTGACATCTTCGCCAACACGAATATTCATCTCTTCAAAGGCCGCCATAGCCCCATCAGTCAGCATATCGTTGCCGATAAAGAGACCATCGGGTTTCATACGATTGAGTGGTCCAAAGACCTCTCGTGCAAGCATATAGCCCTGTTCTTGTAGACTGGGAGTGTGTGATAAAAAGAGATGTGGCTGTTGAATGAGCTCCGGATAAAAAGGAGCTTTTAGTTTCGTCAGTGTGCGGCGAAAACTCTGGAACTCATTTAAGTACTGGAGATCAGTCTGATACATCCAGAAGCCGATCTGTTTGCAGCCCTGCTGAACGAGCGTCGTTGTAGCTTGCCGTCCAAGCTCTGTCCCATCGAGCTGCACGATCCAGCAGGAGGGACCTGCAAAAGCTACGTAAGGTACGGGCAGCGTTTCAAGCCATTCACGCGTCACTGAACGCAGGCCAACTCCCAGGATGCCATGGGCCATACCATGTTGAAGCAGTTTCATAATATCTTCTCGAACAGAATCTTGTTCATTCTGTAGCGGAGTTATGACATGAAACGTATAGGTTTCTTCACGCAGAGAAGCGCGTCGTTGAGCCTCTTCTTCAAGACGGACCCAGAGAAGAGGCCAGAAAGGTGGGATTGAGGGGCCTCGTAAGTTGGTTGAGTCAAACAGGATACAGATGGATTTGTGATGAATTGTTGGCGAAACAAAGATACCCTGGCGATCTTTACGATAGAGGATATTTTCTGCCTCGAGCATATTGAGTACCTCTCCAATTGTCACGCGAGTGGTGCCCAACATTTCACAGAGGCTGCGTACAGTTGGTAACTGTGCTCCAGGCCCTTTTTCATAGGCCAGATCACGCAAACGTTTACTCAGCTCTTCGAGTTTCGTATCTTCGCGCGAGGGTCTTATCGTTGCCACGGCTATCCTTCCCCTGCTCCTGATGCAGATGTTTCGCCTCATCTTTTTGTGTACTAGCACAAGTATAGTAAGCCCCTATTTTTCTGTCAAGGTTTTGATGAAGCTTCGTGGTGATCGTAGGGGGCACGAACCCTCTACGATCACAGTTGGTAGTGAAAACGATAGCGATCAACACTTAAGGATGGGTCACGCTGACATTGTCAAATGTACTGTTTTCCAGAAGCGTATTGTTGTAGGAGACCACTGCTAGACCGATATCGACAGTGTTCGCCATAGAGATAGTCTGGGTATCAACCAATGTCCAGCCTGTTCCATTCGTTGAGGTATAGCTCGTAAATGTATTGCCTGAGCGAACCAGTTTTACCCAGCCTGGAACGCTACCAGTATTGAGCGGATTCCAGGAGCTAGAACCGCCTGTGCTGGTGCGGGCTTCGGTCACAGAGCCACAACAGGCAGTCAGAGCTACATACGCGAAGGCTGAATCTGCCTGAAGGGATTCACGGATCATTACCCCTGCACGTGCATAGCCATTTGGATAGCTCATGCTTGCGACACGTGCAACGATCGTGCCATCTCCATTCAGACTCTGATAGGCATACTGGAAAGCATCAGTAGTGCCGCCAATATCACTGCCAGATCCATTGACCGCAAAGGTGCTATTGGCGTATGACGAGGAACCGGTGCTCCCAACTGAACCAATATCCTGATTCTGCCAGGGGGATGGTAATGTTCCGCCACCTCCAGGAGTAGGGGTCGGTGTGGGAGTGGTGCCTGGCGTTGGCGTTGCAGTGGGGGGTGGTGTGGGAGTCGGTCCAGGTGTTGGCGTTGAACCTGTTCCGCCGCCGTTATCACTGCTCAACTGACCTGTGCCAAAGAGACTGGGATTGTGCCAATCGTCATTGCTAGAGGCGTGCCAGAACGTTTTGCTACTGGTTGATCCCTGAATGATCGCCACATCAAAGCCTACCAGACCATTAGCAGCCGGTGTCTGTCCCAGATCGGACCAGGGAATTGCAATAAATTGCGAATACGTTCCGGTTCCATCGGCCTGTCCATAGCTTGGGAATACAGGAGGATTTGTCTGCGTGCCATTCTGATAGATCTTCATTGAATAGGTACTTTGATCAAGAGCAATCTGATAATCAGTTGAATCGTAAGAAGTGCTCTTATCATTGTTGCCATCAACATAGACCTCGATGGCATCACTATCACTGGTATAATTTGCATCGTTGAGCTTTACCAGGAGATAGAGATTTGTCGCATCCCAGGCTGATTGGAAACTCCCAGAGAAACCATATTGTGGTGATCCCTCAGACTGACTGAGTGTATAGCTTGGAGCCGTATTCCAGATAGCATCTGAGGAGCCAGTCACAGTATTCGAGGCATGGGCAATCGTCGCACCATTAAACGCACCAATGGTAATAGTCGCCGCCTGACTCGTAGCCTGCCCCAGGCCATTCTTGACGGTCACCGTAAATTGAGCTCCATTATCAGCCGAGGTCGAACTGAACGTATATTGTGGCCCAACCGCATTAGGGATATCGATCCCATTGCGTTGCCATTGATAGGTAAAAGGGGGTGTTCCACCAGCCTGAACACTCAACGTGACCACCTGTCCAGCACTCACAGTCTGGCTCTGTGG
This sequence comes from Tengunoibacter tsumagoiensis, assembly GCF_003967535.1. Classification (GTDB taxonomy): domain Bacteria; phylum Chloroflexota; class Ktedonobacteria; order Ktedonobacterales; family Ktedonobacteraceae; genus Tengunoibacter; species Tengunoibacter tsumagoiensis. The sequence goes on from NZ_BIFR01000001.1 coordinate 2,316,493, forward strand.
CTGCGTGAGAATAGAGGCTGCCTGCTGGGCATCATTACCGCTGAAGGAGCCAGTCAGCGTGGTGATACTACTGGCTGGAAGCATCACACTCCCAGAGACCGTTCCTGCATTCACTACCTGCTCATTTGCAGAAGTGCGATACGCAGTAAATGAAGAAGGAATATTCTGACCCTGAAAACTGAGCGACATAGTCTTGTCCGAAGTGCCGCTATTAATGAGCACAACCGTCATAGTATGGTTGCTTGAATCATTAAAGGCGACCGTCTGGATATTTGCATCTGTAGAGGTTGAATCGACCATGACTGCGCCAGGGCGAATATAGTGGAAGTACTGTTCCGAGACTGCGGAGCGCGACGTAGGATTCAGGCTGTTATCAAGCAGGCCCTGTTTCGAATCATCACTATCGCTATTGAGCCACCACGTCCAGGCGCTCAGATGTCCATACTTTAAGGCACTATACATATCAGTCCCGAGCTGGAGAGCGGCACTCCAGGCAGTGGGATCGTAGCCTGACGTTTCAGTCATCCAGACGGGCAGGTTATAAGGAGCCGTCGAATTGTAGATGCCCTGCCAGAATGTATTTGCATCTGCGGCTGGATTTACGCCATTGGAAGAATAGCCATGGACCGCAAATGTTGTGAGATACGGCTGAGCGGCAGAATTTTGCTCGGCACTGCTTAAGTAATTGCCAAGCATACCAGGATTGGAGACATCCTCGGGATAGAAAAGTCTGGTTGGAATATTGGCCTGTTTGAGAGCTGGTCCGACCACAGCCAGCAATTTTGCCAGATTGGGGGCTGTATAGTAGCAGGAGACATAGCTTAACGAGAGCTCAGGCTCGTTTTGGAGGCTGAAGGCATAAGGATAGACGCCGCTTAAACGGTGGAAGTCGTTGATATAATGGATGACAAAATCAGCGTATGCCTGCCGTGTTGCGTCGCTATCGATTAACTGATTAGGCTGGCTGTTGCTATTACTCAAACTGCCATTTTGTTTCATCCAGGCAGGTGGAGTCCACAACGAGAGAATGATCTTCACAGGAGGGAGGCCCAGGGCACTGGCTTTAGCTTCTAAGGCTTTGACGTAATCTGTCTCGGTTGTCATCACGCTTGCATCATAGGTTCCTTGCGTGACTTCATAGCCTGGTTCCATCGCTTCACGGTTCATCGAGGCACCAAGTGTGCCAACGTAGTAGGTTAAGAAAGCATCATCCCACCTACCAGACTCAGGAGTACCGAAGTAGTCAGGATACTTGTTGCCAAATGTTCCCATACCTTCGATGGTCTGAAACTGAACATTTTTATTGACCGTAATCGTTGGGGCATCCGCATGAGCGACTCCGCTGCTATGCAAGATACCCACAAGCGAGATCGTCAGTAACCCAATCATGGTCATCACTGAGATAACCTGCATGTTATGCTGAAGAATGAGCTTCTCAGATCGGTTGGCAGTGCTCTTGTGGAAAAACATGTTTTGCTCCTTAGCAAGAAAAAAAAGCCGTCTCTTCTACAGTGAAAAGATGTTGAAAATGTTTCCATTTGTTGATGAAGATGCCTGCACGCGAATAAAAAAATACTCCTTTCTCGATACGTTGCTTGCCAGTCCGTTCAGTAGATTCCAGTTGTGTATGGGAGCAGCATCTTCCGTGATGTGTTGTCATCAGCACTAAATGACAACAGGACGACTGTTTAGAGGGCCACAAAGAATCCACGACCTTGGTGAATCGTCTGTTTTTACCCTATCGGTGAGGCTATCTTATGTCTGTGTGCTAGTACAAGTATAAAAGGGAAAATGAGAGATTGTCAAGAGGTTGGGGAGGGAAGAGCGTTTTTAGGCGAAGCTGCCAGGTTCGGTCGGAGTCATACTCTTCAGAAGAACAGGTGGAATGAGCGGATTGATACAGGCATTAGCGCTCTTCTCGAGCGTAGGACTGCGCCATCATGATAAGAGCAAGCAGTGTTTGCTAGTTTGTTTGTAACCTCAATTGAGCGGTCCATTTCCATAAAATGGTGATAAAAAGAAGGCGAAACCCTCTTTTGTGTGCTAGTACAAGGCGATGAGTTCTCCTCTTTGTGTCTTATATCTCTTCTGATAATTCTCACGAGTGGCCAGGTTGTGGGTTCTGTGCTCTCCATGGCAATGCTTCAGGCTGATCCGACGATCAGAGCTATGCAATACTCTTCACTTTTGTGTCCAGAGATTAAAGCTTGTTTGCTATTAAGAGCTCTCACCTGCGTAGCTGCTAGTACCAATGATCAATATTTGGCTGTATGTTGGCAGAATGGAGTCAGACATGATAATTTTTTGATGAACTTATTTGTGATGCGAAAAAAGGATTGGACATGGAAGAGAAAGAAGCTCAGCAGACATCAATAGTGCGGCAGGGAGCGTTGAGAAAGCAGCGCTTGTGGGTTGTACGCCATGGAGAGACCTTCTGGAATGCTGAACAGCGTTTTTGCGGTTCCTCGGATATTGATCTGTCTTTGAAAGGACAAAAACAGGCTTTATGGGCAGCCGAGCAGCTCAAAGATCAGTCATTAACAGCCCTTTATGCCAGTGACCTTGTGCGGGCCCGGAGAACGGCTGAGCTTATTGCGCAGCATCAGCCAGAACCGTTAGTAGTGCAGACGCTCCCAGCCTGGCGCGAGATCTCCTTTGGCGATTGGGAAGGGATGACGTATGATCAGATTACCGAGCGTTATGGCGAGCCGCGAGCCTTCTTCACCGATCGATTGAATGCTGTCCCGCCAAATGGAGAGGCGTTTGCTGACTTCGCACAACGTATTCAAACCGTTTTTCGCGAACTGCTTCATTCTCGAAAGGAGCAGCAGGGAGACCTGGCTCTTGTCTGTCATGGAGGCGTCGTGCGCGTTCTGGTCTGTCTCGTGCTGAAGATCCCATTTGAGCGACAATGGCAGTTTCGTGTCGATAACGCCTCGCTTACCGCCATTGATTTTTATCCAGATGGAGTTGATCCCATTGCAAGCGCCTCGCTTATTGTTAGTAATTATCATAGTGGTCTATTAGATAAGAGTGATCAATCCTAAACAGAATTTGAGTGAAAATTATTGTAGAAAGATTGCATGCTAATGCCAGATCAACAAAACTATATTTCAGCTATCGATGATGAAGACGACGACTATCATGATTATGAGTACGAGTACGAATATGAAGATGAAGATGAGGACTATGCTACCGGGCGAGGTGTTGTGTCTAAAGGCCAGATAATGGATCATGTGATCGATCAGTGTAGAGAATTAGTAGCCGCCATCCGTTTTCTCTCGACGATCCCTATTCCCGGTAGTGCTCAGTTGTTTGAAGTGGATCTGCCCGAGCCACGGCTGATCATTGGAAGTGCCTACTTTCCGTGGGTGGGATTGCTGCTGGGGGGCATCCTGTACCTGGCGACCTTGCTGTTGGAGCCGTGGTTGCCATCGTTAGCTCTATCAGCGCTGCTTGTGGTTGCGCTTATTCTCTTAACGGGTGGCCTGCATCTTGATGGATTGATGGACTCCTGCGATGGAATCTTTGGGGGGACGACGAGGGAGCGCAAGCTGGAGATCATGCGCGATAGCCGGGTGGGAAGTTTTGGTGTCCTGGGCGGTGTCTCACTGCTCCTCCTGAAATTTTCGTTGGTGGCCAGTCTGAGCCATACGCTTTTGCCACTGGCCTTTGTGCTAGTTCTTCCCATCTCTCGCTGGTCAATGGTCCTGGCGATCTATCTCGCTCCAAGCGCCCGCACGACGGGATTGGGGGCAGCGACAAAACAGACCGTGACGCGAACCCATCTGATAATCGCAGGTGTCAGTGCTCTCTTCCTTGTGCTGCTGATTGGCAAATTGATTGGTCTGTATCTCTGGCTTGGTGGCTGTTTATTGGCGGTGTTACTGGCACTCTGGATGACGAGGAAATTGGGTGGTTTAACTGGTGATAGCTATGGAGCGATTGCAGAAGTCACCGAAGTTGGGCTTCTCCTCCTGCTGGTTCTCCTCCATTTCTAGCTGTGAGCATGGTATGCTAAGAGCGTTATTCTGTCTTGCGATTCAGTTGTAGAAAGTTTTTTTGAGATGTCTAACCCGTCGATACGTCGTCATACTCAACAGACTGCTTCAGAGAAGCAGCAGACCGGTGCAAATGCTCGCCTGATTCTTATTCTGGGTGGAGCTCGGAGCGGGAAAAGTGCATTTGCCGAACGGCTAGCGGAGAGCAGTGAAGGTACGGTGGCTTTTATTGCCACCGCGACCGCTGGTGATGAAGAGATGCAGCAACGTATCCAGCGTCATCAAGCTGAGCGTCCGCCCCATTGGTTGACCATTGAAGAGCCTCTAGATCTCTCTACGGCAGTACGTCAGGCGGCTGCCTCAGCCGATATTATCCTGCTTGATTGTGTGACGGTCTGGCTCTCCAACTGGCTTTTTGCCCAGCCTGATCTACCGCAGGATGAAGAAGCGTTTATAGACAGTGCAGAGTATAGTGAGCGTGGAGGAAGAGAGATCGAAGCCTTGCTACAGACGTTATCCACACTCGAAGATGGGAAGACACTTATTGCCATTAGTAATGAGGTTGGCCTGGGAATTGTGCCCGCCTATGCACTCGGGCGTCTCTATCGAGATATACTGGGACGAATCAACCAGCGTCTGGCAACAGAGGCGACCCAGGTCTACTTCATGATAGCTGGATTAGGCGTAGATATTAAGCGTTTGCATGAAGAGGCGAGCTTATTTTTCATTTAGAAATATTTCAGGCTAGAGAAAGGTTCTAGAACCTTTCTGGAACTTTGCAGAAGTGAGTGTAAGAGCCTACATGATAAAAGGGATGCAATTGACAGTCTCTGGAAATTCTCTGTATACTACCGTTGAGAATATTCTCAAGTTTTTTCTATCTATCAGGTGGTTGAGGGACCTCTCTCAACAGAATAGGGAAGTCGGTGGAAATCCGACGCAGTCGCGCTACTGTAACTGGAGTGTTGCCATCTCCTCAAACTGAGTGTAAAAGCCACTGTTCCGGAAGAGGAATGGGAAGGCAAGATGGGAAAGAAGCCAGAAGCCAGGAGACCTGCCTGATACTCATAGCTCATGATCCTTCGCGTAAAAGGAGCGAGCACCCGAGGTTGGTACTCACTATCTCTGTGTGTCTCTCTGGTTGATCTCCATTTTCGCGGGGTGACGGCGGGCGTTTATTACGGAAGGATTACCAGATGCGCACCCATGTCATCTCCTCTCGTTTAGCTCTTATCTTCCTGATGTGTTGTCTCTTCACGCTGGTGGCCTGTGGAACAGAGACTCCATCTTCCACCACTACAACGCCGCAGGTGACGGCAGATCCTGGCGTTGATGCCTATGGCACGCCAATAGTTATTCCGCAAGCGGCCCCTCAGCGCATTATCGCTTTAGCTCCCAGTGTAAGCGAGACGCTGGCAGCATTGGGCCTGCAAGATCGCGTTGTTGGCGTAGATTATAATACCGATTATCCCGCTGAGATGGCGAAGATTCAGAAGATCTCCGATATCAATGGAAGCTATAATGTAGAGGCTATTGTAGCTTTGCACCCTGATCTTATCCTGAGCGCGGGAAAGATTACCAAAGAGTATGATACAAAGCTTGGCCAGGTTGGTCTACACGTTATCTCGTTGCCATCAGCAAACTTTGCAAAATCAATCGAACAGATTCATCTTGTGGGCCAGTTGACTCATACAGAAAGTAAGGCAATGGCTCTGGTGAAAGATCTGGAGCAGCAGGTGCAGAAGATTAAGGCTGCGGTCAAAGGGGCCAGTACTCCCAGAGTATTATTAGAGATTGATGATAGTACGCCGGGGAAGCCTTATGTCTTTGGAGGCGATTCATTTGGAGATGAAATGCTGCAAGATGCCAACGGCACGAACATTTTCCATGCGGATGCAGGCTATCCACAAGTGAGTGAAGAAGCGATTATTGGAGCGAATCCTCAATATATTGTGTTGACGGAAGATCCCATGTATGGTGGAGATCCACAGGGTGTTTTAAAACGTCCCAACTGGGGGGGGATTGCAGCCGTCAAAGATCTGCACGTCTATCGCATAAATGCCAATATTATGCAGCGCCCTGGCCCTCGTCTGGTAGAGGGGCTACGCTGTCTGGCTCAGACGATTCATCCCGATAAGTTCACTGAGAAATTGCCAGATTATTGTACTGCAACTGTCTAGCTGTTTGTCGGATCTGAATGGGGCTGTCTACTGACAACTCCATTCAGACTGTGTCAGTCCTGAAGAGGCTTAAAGAGAACGGTAGTAGTGCCTCTCCTGGCTCTTTTCCAGTACCGCATCCAGGGATGCGGAAGGTCTTACAATTTAGCTTAGAGCCCTATAATATTTTTCAGTCGTGGGAAAGATCGTCAAGATAGCTCTTAAGTCGCATAATATTTTTTCCAGTCAGGGGAAAGATCGTCAAGTTTCTAGCGGTAAAAAAGAAATACAAGGAGCCATACCTATGGAAGAGCAAAGAAATGTGGAAGAGGTCTCTGCTGAGCATGAAGTCTATGAATTGACCGAGGAGGGGAGAGCAAAGATTCGAGAAGGGCTGGCAGAAGCACGTGCCCATCGCAAACCAGGTCGAAAGGGATTAGTCATTGTCAACACGGGCAATGGGAAAGGCAAAACCAGCGCAGCCCTGGGCGTATTGATGCGCTCCTGGGGTCAGAATATGAGTGGTGTCATGCTGCAATTTTTGAAATCACAGACAGGCAATTGGGGCGAGATTAAAGCTGCTCAACGAATGGGGATAGAGATTATTCCACTGGGTGATGGCTTTACGTGGCTGAGCCAGGATCTTGAACACGATCGAGCCCTGGCCCAGACATGCTGGCAGCTTTGCCGTGAAAAGATCGAGAGCGGCAAGTATGATGTTGTCATTATGGATGAGATCACCTATGCAATTAATTATGGCTGGTTAAATCTCGACGAGATCCTTACTGTCTTGCGTCATCGGAGCCCGGAACTCCATGTTGTATTAACGGGACGGGATGCACCTCAGGCATTGATCGACTTCGCTGACCTTGTCACCGAGATGCGCGAAATTAAACACCCCTACAAAGAAGGAATTATGGCCCAGAAAGGGATTGATTTTTAGCTCTTGTGGACAATATTCTCCATGGCAGGAATAGAGAAGAAAGAGATAGCAATATGCTCGATTTACAAAGTATACGTGAGGCCATCCAGCCAATAAATGCACAGGTAGTCGAAGAGGCCCGCCAGCGACAATTACAGCTAACGAAGCCAGCGGGCAGTCTGGGCAGGTTAGAGGAGATCGCCCTACAACTGGCAGGTATTACCGGTCAGGTCAAGCCACCGCGCTTACAGAAGGCCGTTGTCGTCATGGCAGCCGATCATGGAGTAACAGCCGAAGGAGTGAGCGCCTATCCTGCTGAAGTCACACCACAAATGGTCCTGAATTTTCTGGCGGGAGGGGCTGCCATCAATGCCTTAAGTAAGCAGGCACAGGCAGAAGTCGTTGTTGTAGATATAGGTGTAGCATCTGAACTCTCTGATCAGCGGTTAATCTCTCGAAAGATTCGTTGGGGAACAGCGAACATGGCCCGTGGGGCTGCAATGACCCATGAGGAAGCTTTGCAGGCAATTGCCGTTGGTTATGAAATAGTAACGCGCCTGGCCGAAAGCGGCACAAATGTCGTTGCAACGGGAGAGATGGGGATTGGCAACACCACGGCAGCCAGCGCACTCACGGCAGCACTGCTGGGCAGGGACGTTGCCGAAGTAACGGGGCGAGGTACAGGCATTAACGATCAACAGCTTGCACAGAAGATTCGGATCATCGAGCAGGCTCTGGCAACAAATCAACCTGATAGAAGCGACCCGCTAGACGTGTTAGCAAAGGTTGGAGGCTTAGAGATTGCAGGCCTGGTTGGCGTCATTCTGGGTGCGGCAGAGCGAAAGATGGCCGTTGTTATTGATGGTTTTATCTCGGGGGCGGCTGCACTTGTTGCGGTTACGTACTGTCCAACCAGTCGGGACTATCTATTTGCGGGTCATATCTCAGTTGAGCGTGGTCATCGCCTGATTGTAGAGGCATTAGCGCTTGAGCCTCTGTTAGATCTTCATCTGCGTCTGGGAGAAGGAACGGGAGCTGTACTGGCCTTTCATCTCCTCGATGCGGCACTGGCAACTCATAACGGAATGTCCACCTTTGGCGAAGCTGGTGTGAGCGAGAAAGAAGGATAAGAAAAGAGTACAGCAGTGGTTCTCCATGATAGCAGGCTATCTTGAGAACCACTGCTGTACTCTTTGGATGAGAAGCATTAATTAACGAGTGTTTGCCTCTAGAAGCTCCGCAATGGTATCGAGTACGACAACCACATCAAAAGGTTTCCCCAGATGGGTATTACAACCAATCGCCAGAGCGCGGTCCTGATCCTCTGGCGAAACATGAGCGGTTACAGCAATAATTGGTGTGAAGAGAAATTCAGGCATTTTTCGCATCTGAGCCACAACATCCCAGCCACTCATTCCAGGGAGAGACATATCCATCAAAATAAGGTCTGGCTGATTGCTTGTTGAGACATGGAGGGCTTGAGCTCCATTTTCCGCAAAGAGTAGTTCATACTCCTCGGCCTCTTCGAGGATCTGTGCCAGGAGATCGCGCATATCTTCGCTATCATCTACAATTAAGATGCGCTTTCTTCCTGCTTGAGAATCATTGCTCATAGAATGTGAAGCTCCTTCGCTATGCCGTATAGGGTTTGTAGAGAATAGAGAGGGAAAAAAAACAGAGACCTCTCGTATCTATGGGGCTGTTTATTGTTCTTGATAAGGCTGATTAGCGGTATCTTGAGAAGAAGGCCCCTCTGAGCTGATAGTATTCGTCTCAGCGTTCTCTTCTCCTTTCTCAGCCATTGTCTGGTCCAGGTGAGACTGACTTTCGACAACAAGGGTGGATGTATTGTTATGTTGTTGTTCTAATTGAACAAAGAGCATTAGAAGATCGGGAGAAGCTTTCTCAATCATCATTATAACATCCTGTCCGTTGTTGATAGTTGATACATGGTATCCAGTCTCTTGTACGAGGCGATCGACCAGTTCCTGTATATTCTGTTCGTTATGAACGAGCATAATATGTTTGAATGGATGAGGTAGCTCCTGCTCTTCAGGTGCTACAGAGGTTGACCCGATTGTTTGTTCGATGGCCTCTACCTGTGGCAGCAAAGTTGCAGTGGTCAACTGTTGTAACGTTGACAGGAGAGCATCGCGTGCAACCGGTTTCACGAGATACTCATCAGCCCCAAGTACATAGCCAGCGGAGCGATCCTCAAGGACCGTTAAGAGGATCACAGGAATCGCAGCTGTAGCGGGATTTGATTTGAGCTGATGAAGAATCTGCCAGCCATTCACTTTTGGCATCATAATATCGAGCGTAATGGCATGAGGATGTAACTCTTCGATAACCTTCAAAGCCTGTGTCGAATCTTGAACACCTACGACCCGATAGGGGGATTGTTCAAGCGAAGCCGAGATCAACTGAAGCACATCGGGATTATCGTCGATGGCAACCACCAGACGGCCATCCTCCTCATCCGACAGCGTTGTGCGCGGCTCGCTTGTCTGGCGTTGTGAGGCTGGATGGAGCGTATTTAAGCGCACTTCTTGAAGAGATTGACGGTCGCGAGCGTGAAGTGGGAGCAGGATCGTAAATGTTGTGCCTACGCCAGGCTCACTCTCAATCTCAACCCGTCCTCCCAGCAGAGTCGTAAATTCGCGCACGATCGAGAGCCCCAGTCCAGTGCCGCTATAGCTACGTGTATTGCTATTATCTATCTGGTAGAAGGCTTCAAAAATCTTTGATTGTTGATCTGGTGGAATGCCAATGCCCGTATCTTTCACAGAGATTGCAACCTGTTGAGCTTCGGAACGACCGCCAGTGGCACTTGTAGTGCGGAGTGTAGCCCCAATGGTTACCAGGCCTTTTTCTGTAAACTTGAGCGCATTAGAGAGCAGATTCAGCACGATCTGTCGTAACTTCATGGGATCGGTCTCGATGGTACGTACCTCATCGGAGACCTCAATATGCACACGTGTGCGGCGCTCAAGAGCCATGGAACGTGTCTCTTCAACCAGCGATGTCAGGAGTTCCTGGAGATTGGTCTCCGTCGCATTGACATCCATGCGACCAGCCTCAACCTTTGCCAGATCAAGCACATCGTTAATTAAAGTGAGAAGATGTTGCGCATTTTTGAGAATACGATCGACATTACTTGTCTGACGGTCATTCAATGGAGATTTTGCCGATGAGCGTAGCAGCATCTGACTAAAACCAATGATCGAGGTCAGGGGAGTGCGAAGTTCGTGAGACATCGTTGAGAGGAAACGGCTCCGCGCCCGATTCGCCTCTTCAAGTGCAGCATTCAGTGCCGTGAGCTCATCTCGTTGCTGCCGGAGTGAGTAATTGGCGCGAGCCTGTGCTTGAGACTGTTCGGCTAATTGTTGAGCTTGTGTGCGGATATGCGCATAGGATTGGGCATTACTGATGGACGAACTGATATTACTGCCCAGTACAGCAAAGACATTGCGTGTCTGTTCCCTCATGGGATAGAGCGAACCAATTACCAGCACTCCCAGGAGCTCATTCCCCTGGATAAGAGGGAGATGATACATACTAGCTGGAACGACCTGACCAAGGAGCGTTTTTAACTGGAAGGAGCCAGTCTGTGTTGTTTTGGATTGGCTAATGAAGAGTGGTTTGCGTTCCTGTGCAGAGCGTCCAACCAGCCCTTCTCCCAAAGTAAAGTTCTGCTGTAGTTGCGCTCTATCTAATCCTTGAGATGAAGAGAGCTGTAGAAGCTGCTTCTCTTGATTATAGAGATAAAAAGCACCTACTTGAAGATCCAGCAGAGGGAGCGCATGTTTTAAAAAGGCCGCCATTAATTCGTTGAGGTCGAGACTATCCGTCAGGATAGTATTAAGCTGAGTAACCTGTTCTAAGATATCGCGATCCTGAAGGGCGATGTGCTGTTCGTTGAGCTGATCAGCCATCGTATTGAAGGTATGGCCTACTTCGTAGAGATCGGTATCGGTAATATTTTGGACGCGGGTAGAGAAATCACCGGCTCCGAAGGCTGCTGCGGCATCGCGTAGTTCTCCCAGTTGTTGTTTTTGTGCCATAACAAAGAAGTTAAACGTGCGCCAGAGCCAGAGGATAGCGACAACTGTAAGCACAATTGCCCCAACCAGACAGCCAAAATCGACAAGATTGATCTGTGTCTGAAGATTTGTAAGATCATTATCGGTTACAGTCTGAAGACGAGCAACTGAGCGGCGGAAATCATCAAACAGCATTTTCCCTTCAGTATTGAGCTGAGCATCGCGAGCTGCGGCAAGATTTCCACTGTGCATTGTATCGATTTGAGGGTTAGCAAAGCGGTTGGTCCATTGTAAGGCTTTATCATCAACCTCAGTTAAGACTGTGCTTGTAGACTGAAAGTTAGAACCTGCTGTTTCTTCTTTAATATGCTGGAGCGTTGAGGCATATTGTGAGCGTCCATTCGTGAGCGGCTCAAGAAAAATCTCGTTATTGGTCGTAATATAACCGCGTAACCCGGTTTCTTGATCAATCATAGCCTGAAGAAGGACATTCACATCACTATGTATTGCAACCTTCTGTTCTCCAAGCTGCCTTTGAGTGACAATAGCAAAGATCCCAATGACGGACGTCAAGACAAAACAGAACATAAGAAGGCTAATAGTGCGAATAAGACGTCTTTTCAGTTGTTCAATGAGACGTTGTTTCTGTTGTTGTGGAGAAATAAGCATCTGATTTTTCATGGTTACGATCATCTTTTTCTTGGCCAGATAAAAGTTCTTTCTCCTTCCTCTTTGTATACCTGGAAAGAGCAATACAGAGAGAAGGGTCTGATGTGTTGGGAGAATAATAGCGAAATGGCCCAATAAGTTGCTGCTAGTATACCATGTTCTGCTCTGTTTAGAAAATGGCTAACCAGTCACAGATAGCTCGCAATCAGGGGGCACTCTTACCGTTGCTCGACTGATAATGCTTCCTTTATTGAGAAGGCAGGTGATCTGCACAGTCTTACCTTTCTCAATAAGCACATACCATTACTACGTTATGCAGAGAATGGCGGTTGAGCGCTGGTAATTACGGCCTATTCACTGGTGATTAAAGAGAGCGCAAAGGGAAAAGCGGAAGAGCAGAGATTCTGGCTTTCTCCTTACGTCTGGCTTCAAGTAACTTGACAAAAAATGTAAGAAAATGTACTCTAAAATGAGACCAGTGAGCTTGCAGTGGCAAAAAGGCGTGGTAGGGATGAGCCAGACGTGAAGTGTAAGCGAGAGAATAATCAAGGATAAGGAAGGAGGTTAAAAAGGATGGGGAACGTCTCACGAACTGGGAACGCATTTGAGAGCGAGGAACATCGAAGGATACCAAAATACTCAATTGGAGTGGTCTCGCGTCTGATCGGGATCCCTCCTCAGACGTTGCGCCGTTATGAAGAAGCTGGACTCCTGGACCCTGCCCGCCATGATGGCAAGAATCGGCTCTATTCTGATGAAAACCTGACCATTCTGCAAGAGATTGCCGAACTGGCTGAGCAAGGAATAAACGTTGTTGGTATTCGCTATATTCTCCAGATGCGTCAACAAGTATTTAGCCTCCAGCAAGAGATGCTCGAGATACGCATGAGCCTGGAACGCGAGTATGTGCGCATAAATAGAGAGGATAATTCAGCCAGGAAGTAGCCTGTACTGTATAAAAGGGGAGAAGGATGTTTGTAAGACACCCTTCTCTTTTTTTGTGCCTGTTTTGCCTCCCTGCTCTCTATCCGCCATTCACTTCTAAGCTGAACGATAGATCAATAGTTAGAATTGTGTTAGAGGAACAGGTTTTTTGCTGCAAATGACTTGACAATTTTTGTAAAGTCATGCATAATATCGATGTAAGGTGACTGGGCACTGAGACAGAGCCACAAATGGAGTGCCCGCTCTCTCTATTGTAACGTCGGTATGTTGGCATGGTAGAAAGACAAGACTGCCTTCTGCCTTACGGTTTGTAAGAAGGAGAATGAAATAGATGGCAAAAGTAATTGGGATAGATCTTGGTACCACGAACTCTGTGGTAGCAGTGATTGAAGCAGGTGAGCCAACAGTTTTAGAGAACAACGAGGGTTCGCGTCTGACCCCATCCGTGGTAGCGATTACCAAAAGTGGCGAGAGGCTGGTGGGTCAGGTAGCAAAGCGACAGGCCGTCACCAATCCAGAGAACACCATTTTCTCCATTAAGCGTTTAATGGGGCGTAAATATAGTGATAGTGAAGTTCAGCGCACATTGAAATCCGTCCCCTACAAGATATCCCAGGCCACCAACGGCGATGTGCGTGTAACGATTGCTGGTCGTGAATACAGCCCACCAGAAGTCTCAGCGATGATTTTGCAGAAATTGAAGGCTGATGCTGAGGCGCGTCTGGGCGAGACGATTACACAGGCTGTGATTACCGTTCCTGCCTACTTTAACGATACCCAGCGACAGGCTACAAAAGACGCAGGAAAGATTGCAGGGCTTGAAGTTTTGCGCATCATCAACGAGCCAACCGCAGCCTCGCTTGCCTATGGTCTAGATAAAAAGCATGACGAGACGATTGCCGTCTATGACCTGGGTGGTGGAACCTTTGATATCTCCATCTTACAGCTTGGAGAAGGTGTCTTTGAAGTGCGCTCGACCAATGGGGATACGCACCTGGGTGGCGATGACTTTGACCAGCGTGTGATTGACTGGATTGCCGAAGAGTTCAAGCGAGAGCAAGGCATCGACCTGCGCAACGATCGCATGGCGGTTCAACGTTTAAAAGAGGCGGCGGAGCGAGCAAAGATTGAACTTTCGTCCTCGATGCAGACCGAGATCAATCTGCCCTTTATCACTGCGGACTCAAATGGTCCAAAGCATCTGGTCATGTCTTTGACGCGTGCCAGACTAGAGCAACTGGTAGGAGATCTCATTGAGCGCACCAAAGAACCAGTGCTTAAAGCCTTACAGGATGCAGGTCTGAAGGCATCGGAGGTCAATGAAGTGGTTCTGGTTGGTGGTCAGACGCGTATGCCAGCGGTCGTCGAAATGGTCAAGAACCTCTTTAATAAGGAACCGCATAAAGGCGTGAACCCTGATGAGGTCGTAGCCATTGGAGCAGCGATTCAGGCTGGCGTCTTACAGGGAGATGTCAAAGATGTCTTGCTGCTGGACGTAACGCCGCTCTCGCTGGGCGTTGAGACGCTGGGTGGAGTCATGACGCGACTGATTGAGCGAAACACGACCATTCCAGCCCGTAAGAGCGAGCTGTTCAGTACAGCCGAAGATAATCAGCCTTCAGTAGAGATTCACGTCTTGCAGGGAGAGCGAGAGCTGGCGCGTGACAATAAGAGCCTTGGGCATTTCCATCTTGATGGGATTCCACCGGCTCCTCGTGGACTGCCACAGATTGAAGTTACCTTTGATATCGATGCCAATGGTATTCTGAGTGTTACCGCCAGAGATAAAGCCAGTGGACGAGAGCAGAAGATCACCATTACAGCCTCCAGTGGCCTCTCGAAAGACGAGGTTGAGCGACTGGTGCGTGAAGGAGAAATTCATGCTCAAGAAGATCGACGACGTAAAGAAGAGATTGAGCAGCGCAACAAGGCGGATAGCCTGGCCTATCAGTCAGAGAGAACCCTCAAAGATGTTGGCGAGAAGATCTCACCAGCCCTGCGAACCGAGATCGAAGAGAAGATCAAGGCAGTGCGAGAGGCAATCACCGCTAACGATGCCTTCCGGCTCAGTCGTGCCAGCAGTGAATTAGAAAACAGTATGCAGAGGATCGGGCAAGAAGTCTATAGCCAGGGTCAGGGACAAAGTACCGAAGGGGGCCATACGCAAGAGCCTGCAAGCGGTCGAGGTCCAACCGAGGAGGGGACAGTAGAAGGAGAGTTCCGCGAAGTCTAGTCCAGTCAGCATGAACAGAAGCGTTCAGAGACGCTAAGGTTGCCAGAAGCAATCCTCCTCTGATCGAGAAACTTTCGATCAGAGGAGGATTTTTTCATATAGAAAAGAATTATTGAATTGTATTAAGACTATTCTCAGAGGGAAGAGCATCTTGAGCTGGTTCCAGGCGGCCAAACTGGCCGATCGAGCGGAACTTCTGATAGCGCTGTTCTAGACGAACCTCAGGAGAGAGCTGCTTAATCTCAGCCAGATTTGCCTGGAGCGCTTGTTTTAGCGTCTGGCACATCTGCGCATAATTGCGATGAGCGGCACCGAGAGGTTCGGGGACAATCTCATCAATCAGGCCCAGCTCTTTGAGATCGCTGGCTCGAATGCGCATCCCCTCAGCCGCTTGAGCAGCGTAAGCGGAATCGCGCCAGAGAATAGAAGCAGCGGCTTCAGGAGCGGCCACCGTATAGATGCTATGTTCGAGCATAAGAATGCGATCGGCAACGCTGATAGCGAGAGCGCCACCACTACCGCCTTCTCCAATTACCACCGCAATAATGGGCACATTGATGCGAGACATAATATAGAGGCTAGAAGCAATCGCCTCAGCCTGACCGCGCTCCTCATCCACCAGAGCGACCGAAGCGCCCGAGGCATCGATCAGACTAATAATGGGGATATGAAATTTTTCAGCCTGTTGCATCAAGCGGCAGGCTTTCCGATATCCCTCGGGATGAGACATTCCCAGATTGCGGAACTGCTTCTCCTTCATATCCCGGCCCTTCTGGTGGCAGAGCAACATCACAGTCTCATCGCCCAATTTTGCCGGACCGGCCATAATCGCGTGGTCATCGCCAAACGAGCGATCGCCATGCAATTCAAAGAAATCGTCAAACAGTAGACGGATATAATCAGCGGAATAGGGTCGATCCTTATGGCGAGCCACAGCGACCGTTTGCCAACTCGAGAGATTCTTATAAATCTCTTCGGTGCGTTGGCGGAGTTCGCGTTCGAGCTCCTGGAGCTGTGAGACCTCATCAGGTTTTAAGCGGTCCCCTTTGCGCTGCAAGGCTGAGATTTTCTTATCGAGCTCAGCCAATGGTTTTTCAAATTCCAGATCGTAGGCCATCGCAAATCCTTCTATTAGAGCTATGCAAGAGCAGTGAAACGCGAGCGTCTTCAACTGCGAGCAAGCGTTATTTAGAATATAAATGGAGAAGTTGAGCGAGCGTTTGTCGCAAATCGCGCCGATGGACCACTGCATCGATCATGCCATGCTGGAGAGCGAACTCAGAATTGACGGTCCCTTCGGGAAGCTTAATATGCATAAACTGCTCGATCACGCGCGGCCCGGTAAAGCAGATGAGGGCACCTGGCTCAGCCAGGATCACATCGCCAAGCATAGCAAAGCTAGCGGAGACCCCACCAGTCGTGGGATCGGTTAAGAGACTAAAATAAGGCAATCCAGCTTCGCCGAGCTTTGCCAGAGCGGCGGAGGTTTTAGCCATTTGCATAAGTGAGTATAGCCCCTCTTGCATGCGAGCGCCGCCGGAAGTAGAGGCGATCAAGACAGGAATCTTGCGTTCGATTCCGATCTCAATGGCACGCGTAATCTTCTCGCCGACTCCTGAGCCCATACTACCGCCCATAAAATGAAAATCCATCACAGCCAGAGCCAGAGGGTGTGTTTCGATAGTGGCATGTCCGATCACCACCCCCTCATTCAGACCGGCTTTTTGACGTTCAGCCTGAAGTTTTTCGGCATAGGTACGTTGATCTGGATGAGAAGGAGGCTGTACACGAAATTGAAGTGGATCGACAGAGATAATATCTGCATCCTGCTCGCTAAAGCTCCCCTGATCGACCAGAAGGGCGATGCGCTCATGAGCGGTTAATTTAAAATGATAATTGCAGCGTGAACAGACCTTTAAATTTTTCTCCAGATCCCGCCGATAGAGGATCTCCTTACACTTCGGGCATTTCTCGGCAACATTTCCGATTGCGGGCAGAGCGGGCTGCGTCTCTTTCGTGGAGCTTGCCTGCCCGGTCAAAGGAACAGACGCTTCTTTAACCATAAAGAACCTCTCGATTAATCATGAGCGAAGAGTGCAGCTACAAATTGTTGTGGCTCAAAAGGGATCAGATCTCCGACCTTTTCACCAATCCCGATAAATTTGATGGGCACTCCCAGGTCATCGGTGACAGCGAAAGCAAAGCCGCCCTTGGCAGTGCCATCCATTTTGGTAATAATGACACCAGTTAACCCGATATCGGCGGCAAATTGGCGTGCCTGCAGCAATGCATTCTGTCCCGTAGGAGCATCGATGACCATTAACAACTCGTGGGGACCATCAGGAACGAATTTCTGAATAATACGATTAATCTTCTTTAACTCTTCCATCAGGTTGAACTTGGTTTGTAGACGGCCAGCAGTATCGACAATAAGGATATCATAGCCACGGCTGGTAGCAGCTTGAAGTGCATCATAGACCACCGCAGCGGGATCAGAGCCCTGATTTTGACTGATGACAGGAACATCGATACGGCGTCCCCATTCCTGAATTTGATCGATGGCAGCGGCACGAAACGTATCGGCGGCGGCCAGCATCACCTTGTGACCCTGTAATTTGAGAAGATTCGCCATCTTTGCGATACTGGTTGTCTTGCCAGATCCATTGACGCCAATCACAAGAAAAACGGTCAGAGGAGATTTTTTCGACAGGCGTAGGGGTGAAGTCTCGCCGAGGAGATCGCTGAGCTCTTCGCGGAGAGCCATCTGAACCTGAGCGCCAGTGCGCATCTGCTCATTGGCAGCTCGTTGTTGCAAGCGTTCGATCAGCCCTAAAGAGGTACTGGGACCTACATCGGCAGTGAGCAGCGCCTCAGTGAGATCATCCCATAACTCATCAGTAATAAGATCAGTGTCCTGGACCGTATTGCCCAACCGGCTGAAGAGTTGGCGTGTGCGGCTTAAGAAGTTCGAACGTTGTTCTACGACGGCGGGTGGCTCCGCGGCGGGCTCAGAGACGGGCTCAGGAGCTGCCTGGGACTGCGACTCGCGTCTTAGTTTTTCATCCGGATCTTCTTTCGGTTTTTGCCCAAAGAATCGATTGAGCACGTCAGCTTTGACTCCTTTTAGTCTTTATCGTTCCACAGTCGCTTCAGAAGAGCGAGAGGGATGAGCATGTCTACAACAAGAAATAGAGGGCAAATAACCACCCTTTCAAGGAAGAGAAAGTGATTACCCCTCTACGTAAGAGAGGCAAAAGGAGAAATGTGTGCACTACCTTTTGCCTCCTTTGTACAGTTTGGGGGACGGGACTGGCCGTTCCAGTCTGTACGGATGTTGTGTGAAGCCCCACTCCCTATTGGCGACCGCTGCGGTACGTATGGAGAGAGCCATCACTGATCGGTTCATTAATTATAATGTCACCGTTACGGATTTTTATATTGTACAGGCACGAAGGGTTGGTGCAAACCCATGCTTTGTACTCGATGGAAGCTCCCTGGCTACCGAAATCCGAAAGCGGAACCAGATCACCTTCACTACATTTGCGACACCGGGGAAATGCATTTTCCACGAAATCGCCTCCTTCCTTCTCTCTGGAGGTAATATGCGCTTGTTTCAGGTGAACAAGCGAGGCTTAGCTTGTGAGTAAGCCGAGGGGGAGCCTCCGCCGCTGCATCCGCGTCCCCACAGCAGGTATAATCCATGCCCTACCTATCATACCATAACTTCTTTTCCCTGTCAGCAGGTAAGTGAAGAATTCTTCATCTATCCGAGCGAGAAAAAGCTCAACTATGCTGCTGCGATCACGAGCTGAAAAGGAGGAGAAGGAATAGTCTGGCATCGTACCTTCAGCATAACAGGTGAAACAACTATCGTCAAGTATGCAGATATGCAAATAATATGCTGTGATGGCCCTGAGGAATTTTCCACAGCTCTGGAAATATCTTCACTTTTTTTAACTTTCTTTCACCACTATTTGTCCATGACTTTTGTCCTATTCTCTTATTTCCTTCCTCTTATTCTCCATGCAGTTGTGCTCCTGATGAGGCAATTTTTCAGATTGATTATAGAAAATGGCTCGCAGAGGGTCCCCTGGCAATGTATTGGCACGAGAATTGCAAAAAAGAATATGGGATCGATTTTTTGAAGATATGAGGGATGTGCATGTTGACTCCAGAGAGATAGAGGCCTGGAGAATACCTGTAAGATATGCACACTGTGAGATGAAGGAGTATGAAAGAATGGTCGCAAAAACAATCAGAGCTGTGCGTGGTGAGGGAGCGGGAAAGTCTGTAACGGAGAAGAAACATCGTGCAGCGAAGGTTGAGTCCTGTGATTTGGATAGTAGTGGAGAGGCCAAAGATTTCTGCTATGAATATGAAGATGAGTATGAAGAGGAAGAAGAAGATCAGCGGATGGCCGTTGATGATTCGGTCAAGCAATATTTAAAAGAGATTGGTATGTACCCTCTCCTCACGGCTGAACAAGAGCTGCTCCTGGCCGAACGGGTCTCGCGGGGAGATCTGCGTGCGCGCCAGCGTTTGATCGAGGCGAATTTACGCCTGGTCGTGAGCATTGCTAAACGGTATTCTAATCAAGGTCTGCCCCTGTTGGATCTTATTCAAGAAGGCAATATCGGGTTGATGAGGGCGACGCAGAAATTTGATTATCGCCGGGGGTTCCGTTTTAGTACATATGCTACCTGGTGGGTGCGGCAGGCGATTAGCCGAGCAATTGCTGAGCATTCGCGGAGCATTCATATTCCTGTGCATGTGGTTGAGCTTATCTATAAGATTAAACGGATTGCTCGTCGTTTGTATCAAGATCAGGGAATTGAGCCATTGCCCGAGCAGATTGCCGCCGAAGTTGGGCTGCCTCGCGAGCGCATTGTGGAACTGCTGAGTGCTGCGGAACAGCCTATCTCGCTCGATGCGCCGATGGCAGATGATGAAGAATACCATCTCGCCGATACGATTGAAGACCAGAATACCCCTATTCAGGTTGACCAGGCAGCCCATCAGTTGTTGCGGGAGCATATTGATCAGGCACTGAATGTCTTAAATCCACGTGAGCGCACTATTATTGAGATGCGTTATGGGCTAAAGGATGGTCATTCGCTCTCATTGGATGAAGTCAGTACGCTTTTTCATCTTACCCGCGAACGTATTCGCCAGATTGAAGTAAAGGCCCTCCGGAAATTGCGCTATCCCGATCGTTATGAAGGCGTGCGCGAACTGGCTCGCGTCTAAGGTTGAGCGTCACCATCGTTCTGTGTGCCACAAACAAGATCTTGTTTGTGGCACACAGAACGATGGTGCCTATTCTTCTAAGGAGGCGACTCCTCCCGCCTTATCCTGTAGGTAGGCATAGATAAAGGGATCGACATCGCCTGAAAGGTAGCGTTCGGTATCGCCCATTTCAAAGTTTGTGCGATGATCCTTGACAATACTATAGGGATGGACCGTCACAGAACGGATCTGCGTCCCAAAGTCGGCCTGGACATGTTCGCCTTTGAGTCGCGCCGTCTCCTCCTCGCGTTTTTTGAGCTCTATCTCATAGAGGCGAGCTTTGAGTAGTTTCATCGCCACCTCACGATTCTGGATCTGTGAGCGTTCATTCTGGCAGGTAACGACGATGCCACTGGGAATATGGCGCATACGGACGGCTGAGTCGGTTTTATTCACGTGCTGGCCGCCAGCTCCTGTTGAGCGATAGGTATCCACCTCAATATCTTCTGGGCGAATAGTAATCTCAATGCTACTCTCGACATCGGGGATAACCTCAACCTTTGCAAAAGAGGTCTGCCGACGATGAGCGGCATCGAAGGGCGAGAGACGGATGAGGCGATGAGTGCCAGCCTCAGAGCGAAGATAGCCAAAGGCATAGCGGCCACGGATCTCGACAGTTGTGCTTTTCAAGCCAGCCTCTTCACCTTCGCTATAATCGTAGATCTCTGTACGAAAGCGATGTTGTTCGGCCCAGCGAAGATACATGCGAAGGAGCATCTCTGCCCAGTCCTGAGCATCGACACCTCCGCTACCAGCATGAATACTGACGATAGCGTCGCGTTCATCGTGCTCGCCACTGAGCATGAGCGCAAACTGGAGCTTCTCGATCTGCTCTTCGATGGGGGGAAGCGATTGAGCTACCTCTGCCTGCATCTCTTCGTCTGGCTCCTCATCCAGTAATTCGGCTAAACCATGCAGGTCGGAGAGCTGTGTAGCAAGTCCCTCCCAGGTTGAGATCTCTTCGCGCAAAGCATTGAGCTGCTGCATTTGAGACTGTGCTTTGCGATTATCCGACCAGAAGTCGGGGGCCATACTTTCGGCCTCAAGTTTTATGATTTGTTCGGCTTTACTCGCCAGGTCAAAGACGCACCATGGTTTTCTGGACGTGTCTCTGAAGGCGTTCGATGCGATTAATTATTTCATTCATGGCGCCTATTTTACCATGTTTTTCCAGTTGTTGTACATCTCTTAGCGCTAGCCGAGGATAACTCCACATAAGAAAATCCACGCAGGTGTCTTATCTGTGGATGGTATGGTGAGAAGCAACAGGCCTGGTTGATTAGGGACTGTGTTTGTATAGGTAAAGGTTCCATTCAAGCTTCCATCGGTATGAACCTGAAATGCACTGGTGAGCATCGGGAGATGAGAGAGGGTATGGCTAAACACGGTCGTTGTTACTGTGAGTGTTGAGGGATCACTATCTGCTGGGAGCGTTAGCTGTCCCGAGAGCGAACCTGGAGAGGTCAGGGGCATCTTCTCCAGGCTGTTGAGATTGAGAGTTATGCCTGACGATTGAGCCGTCGTGACAAACCAGAGTCCTCGATCATTCTGCTGAATGAGCCGTTCGAGCGTAACGATAAGTGAGGTATTCCCCTGTTGAACCCGAACATGGGCAGTCTTTTCATCGCTATCTTGCAGGCTTCCCTGTACCTGATTAGCAGACCAGCCGAGTATGTCTTCAGTCATCTGTTCGGTGGTCGTGACAGGATCGGTATAGGGCTGAATCTGACCATTGTTTGATTGATCCTGGAGTGCTTCGGCCTCGCTACGGCTTGTGACAGGATAGAGTCCAGGAAAGCTGATCTGTTGAAACATGCCTGCGGACCAGCGATATTCCTGAAAGACATTTTGTTGTAGTGGGAGCAAGAGGGCCGCCGCCTCAGGTGCCAGCGTAACGTCGAGGTGGCTGATGCTGAGCGTATGGGTCTGAGTAATTGTGGCCGTACCTTGAATGAGGCCCTGTTGCTTAAAGATCAGCGTGAGTGTGGGCGTTTGATGCTGTAGAACGCAGCCATAGATGTAGATATCCAGGAGATGTTGAGGACTATTGTCGGTCACAGGGATCAGTGCAGCAGGGAGGCCATCGAGGAGATCATCAACAAATTGGACAGCGCCCATTGTCTGGGTGAGAGGTTGCCATGCAATATACTTCGTATAGTCTGTGTGGCGAATAAGATTGGTACAGGTTGCGTTTGGGGGAGTGGGGAATGCTGAGTGAACAACCGCAATATAGTGAGCGAGTGCAAGGAGCGTTAAGAGAGCGAGGAGCAGAGTGATGCCGCGTGTGCGCCAGTCTCGGTATTTTTGTCGAGCTGGCTCATGCGAGATGCGTGTGACGATGGGTCTTCGGCGCTCTGGCTGCTGCATTCCTCTCTTTTTCCTCTATCTATCAATTCAGGAAGAGATATTCTTCTTGAATTTATTGTACTGGACGAGAAAAATGTTCAGAATGGAAATGCAGATGGGTTTTCAGCATGAGGAAGTAGGGTCAGGAAGAGGAAAATGCTGTATTGGGCGCGTTTTCGGACGCGACTGCGGTCTGGTCCATGTCATCAGCCACAATGAATTGAATGGGCTCAATTGATTGTGGTCCCGACAGGGGCCAGACCGCAGTCGCGTCCGCTGAGCGTGCTGACCCCTCTCTTTTCCTCTTCCTAATGCATGGCCTCTGTTGCGAGAACGATAACGCCCTGAACAGAGGAAGTGTCAGGGGACTGTTTGGTATGACTATTATGAATATATGGATAATAGCGATTGCCGGGTATTTCTGCCTGTTGAGCCTGAATAGTGGTGGATGATTGGACTGTATCAACTAATCTTGTCTGGGTAAGGAGGTTCTGCGGGCCTGTGGAGGCCAGTTTTCCCGTTTGTTGCAAGGTAAAGAGGATGACAGCGCCGAGTACGAGCAAAAGCCCGATCAGGATGATACTCATAGCAGCCACGCGCCCTTTGTGATGGGTATTGTTTACTGCTGAAGGTTGTTGGTATTGTCCTGGATGCTGACCATAGCCTGGTGCGATACCTGGATACGACATCCCCTGTTGTTGAGGATAGTTACCACCAGCTCCAACTCCATACTCAGGGTATGCATTCTGTGGTGGATAGGCTCCTCCACTCTGAGCATAGCCAGGATAAGCCGTCTGTGATGGACCAAAATTCTGGGACATCTCTACCCGACTGGTTGCCTCCTGATTGCCATACGTATTGGTATTATCGGTGCCCGAGCGCAAGATCAAGGGCTGGGGTGGATTACCGGGACGGCCTGGGGGATTTTGCAGTTGAAATGCTGGAGAAGCAACCGTTGCATCATCGGTATGGATATCTTCATAGGGCGCATTGGCAGTGCTACTTGTCGCATCCACCACCGCCCCACACCGTGGACAGCGTGTACTACCAGGTGCTAATTGAAGGCCACATTGACCGCAAAAAATCATATATCTCTCCTTTCAAATCCTGGTAGTAGGTTACCAGGGATTGGGAGTATGTTTGATGGTGCAGATGATGAAGATCAGAGCACCATCAAAAGAGATTGTTATCGTGTTATTTGCCTTGCTTGTCTTCTTTTTTCAAGCTTTTTTACCTGTTGTATTGTATCATCCTCTGTCATAGATTGGTGGAGTGCGACGGCGATCACTTCATCCATATGTTCGACAGGGATAAACCGAAGGGACGTCCGAATCTCCTGAGGAATATCCTCCAGGTCCTGAAGGTTTCTCTTTGGCAGGATAAACGTCGCAATCTGTGCACGATGCGCGGCCAGCACCTTCTCTTTAATGCCACCAACAGGGAGGACACGTCCCCGCAGGGTAATCTCACCCGTCATGGCTACCGTCCGATCGACTGGATGTTGTATCAGAGCAGAGATCAGGGCCGTAGCCATGGTCACGCCTGCTGAAGGGCCATCTTTAGGAATTCCACCAGAGGGGAGATGGAGATGAATATCGTGTTTTTCGTAGAAATGTTTCTCCACCGCAAAGTGGTGTGA
This sequence comes from Tengunoibacter tsumagoiensis, assembly GCF_003967535.1. Taxonomy (GTDB): domain Bacteria; phylum Chloroflexota; class Ktedonobacteria; order Ktedonobacterales; family Ktedonobacteraceae; genus Tengunoibacter; species Tengunoibacter tsumagoiensis. The sequence continues at coordinate 2,340,736 of NZ_BIFR01000001.1, forward strand.
ACGCGAGCGAGCATACGAGAGTGCCGCTTGAGCTGACTCTTTCATCACCTCACCCAGTTGACCCGTAAGAGAGAGCTGTCCACGACCCTCAAGAAGCGAAGCCTCTACCGTAATCAGATCGCCACCTGCGCTCGTCCAGGCGACCCCTGTGGCAACACCAATCTCATCCTGCTCCTCGCCCAGACCATAGTAGTGACGTTGGGGGCCCAGATAGGTGGCAATATTCTCTGCATCGATGAGTGTTCTGCCATGCTGGCCTTCGGCTACCCTGCGGGCCACTTTGCGCAAAATAGTTGCGATCTCGCGTTCCAGATTTCGCACGCCTGCTTCAGCCGTATAGTCGCGGATAATCTTCCGTACAGCATCGTCTGTGAGTTCAACCTGTCTGGGTTTGAGCCCATGTTGTTCAATCTGTCTGGCGATCAAGAAGTGGCGAGCGATCTGCATCTTCTCTTCTTCTGTATAGCCGGGCAGCTCAATAATCTCCAGGCGATCGCGTAGAGCATCGGGGATGGGGTGAAGCGCGTTGGCGGTCGTAACAAAGATCACCTGAGACAGGTCATAGGGAACTTCCAGATAGTGATCGGAAAACTCCGTATTCTGTTCGGGGTCCAGGACCTCAAGGAGAGCAGAGGCGGGATCGCCACGCAGGTCTGACCCAATCTTATCGATCTCATCCAGCACAAAGAGCGGATTGATCGTTCCCGCCTGTTTCATTGTCTGGAGAATCCGCCCTGGGAGTGCCCCAACATAGGTGCGTCGATGTCCACGAATCTCGGCTTCATCGTGAACTCCGCCCAGCGAGAGACGGACAAAGCGGCGATTCAAAGCCTGAGCGATCGAGCGTCCAAGAGAGGTCTTCCCAACACCTGGAGGGCCCACAAAACACAGAATAGGGCTACGCATATTCTTTGCCAATTTGCGGACAGCGATATATTCAAGAATGCGCTCTTTGACCTTATCGAGCCCATAATGTTGTTTGTCGAGGAGAGCGGCAGCCTCTTTGAGATTGAGACGATCCTTGCTCTTTTCCGTCCACGGAAGCGTCACCAGCCAATCCAAATAGCTACGAATGATCCCTCCATCAGGTGCAATCGATGGGAGACTATTGAGGCGATCCAGCTCTTTATTGGCGCGAACCTTAACAGTGTCGGGCATGCCACTTTTTGCAATCTTCTCGCGGAGATCCTGGCTTTCGCGCATAGCGGGATCATGTTCGCTTAACTCACGTTGAATGGCCTTTAATTGTTCGCGTAAGAAATATTCGCGCTGAGATTTATCGACCTCTTGCTGTACCTGTTCGTGAATCTGATTCTCGAGTTGCAGAATATCCAGTTCCTGGGACAGGAGGATACTGAGCTGTTCCAGACGCTCTTCAACATCCAGCGTTTCGAGCAACTTCTGTCGAATGCTAATCGAAACATCGAGGGTCGAGATAATATAGTCCGTCATGGCCCCGATGGGATCGAGGTTCATGGCGGTGATAAAGACCTCATCAGTGAGCGTTGTATTCAGTTTGACACATTTTTCAAAGAGTGCCAGAACCGCCCGGCGCAGGGCTTCTAACGTAGTTGTTGAGACCGTCTCCTCTGCGATAACCTCGGCTTGAACGCGCATGTAGGGAGTCTGTTGCGTGTAAGCAACGCGGCGCAGACGACGTTGACCTCGAATGAGAATGCTCACGGTTCCATCTGGTAGCTTGAGGACACGTTCGATCAAGCCTTCGACCCCGATGACATAGACATCCTCCATGCCTGGATCTTCCATCTCTTCTTCCCGTTGTGTCACGGCAAAGATAAGATGATTAAGATTCGCAGCCTCTTCAATCGCTTTGATGGAAGGGTCCCGCCCAACCAGGAGAGGCGCGACCATGTTGGGGAGTAAGACAGTGTTGCGTATGGGTAGAACTGGTAGATCAACAAGCTCCCTCTGACTCTCTTGAGGCACGATGAAATGGTCGTTTACAGCATCATTAACGCCGTTCAGTTGCTCAGGAGTGGCAACCTGTGTGGCTTTCTCCATAATAGCAGATCGTATCCTCTCAGTAGAAATAGAGATGTAAGATTTCTTCTTAATCCTGATAATTTCGGTAATCTTAGGAGTTTTTACAAAACTGACAAATGTTCGTCCCATTATAACTGAATGTATAGAGTGAAGCAACGAACAGCCCCTTTGTCCAGGGCATGCCAATTCTGGGCCTACCCTCTTTTGGCGTACCGGTGTCGTTGTTTTTAATAGATAGCGATGCGCTAGCCTGTACTAAGATAAAAGAAGGTGCTACGAAGATTCCTCTTACGGAGAGTAAAGAGTGGAAAGGAGGTTATGAATCTAGAGATATTTTTGCAGAGAAATATAAATTCATACGTTTCTATCTTGTATAATCAGTATACTTCAGTTTATACTTATTGATAAGGTTATCCAGACAGACCGCTTGAAGGTAGCTTGTGACGTTCATCGCTGACGTCCTTGCTAGAAAAGAAAGAGCCTGCTTTTATTTTCTTTGACGTCTTAAATCTGACAATGAAGTGTATTTTTGATAGTCATCCCAATCACCCCTCTCTCTTTTCTTCTCTGATTGTACGTGTACCTGTTGTTTCTTGCTCTCTTCAAGATGACTGAGTGGGAACGAGAGAACTACAAAAAGTAGTTCTTGTTTCCTCCTGCCTCCGGGCAAGGAGAATCTCTCTATGGAAAAATTGGAGCAGTATACATGTCTTCATTTGGCAAGGATTGCAGATCTCTGAGAGATCGACCATTTATTTCACGTCCCTCTGGCTCTTCGTCTCGCCTTCGTCCATTCGCCTGGGCCTTTTCGCTCACAATGGGCTTCTTTCTCTTCAGCAATCTTTTTGGTCAGTGGCCGTTGATGCTTCCCAGTGTTGCTGCCGCGCCGCTACCGACAGTCGCACAGGCTAATACGACGATCCAACAGTTTTTAAAGACGGGGACAGTTGCTACGCAGCAGCAGCCTGAAGATACTAAAGTTGCCTATGTCAATAACACCCCCCTAACAACCTCATCATCTGTACAGCAGCCACCCAGTGCAGAACCTGCTCAGATGAAAGAACAAGATTATATTCTTGATAATTCTTTTGTTATCAATCGACCAATTACTGCCAAAACTACTTCTCAAGCTAACAGTGGGATTACAGCAAAAGCAATTACCGCTGGTATCAATCCTCTTACGGTCAAAGGGAGTGATGGCCGCCTGGAGGTGGAACTCCCTCGAGGAGCAGTGGATGTAGCACAGGCAAAGATAAGCGATGGGACAACCCCTTCTGGAAACCTCATGTTCCAGATCAACCAGCAAAGTGGCCATTCCTTTGGGAATCGAAGCTTGCTGGGAACGTATCAGATTCAAGTCGTAGATTCTCAGGGGCATGCTCTCAAGGGAGTGCATTTAAAGTATCCTGTTACTATCCGTTATCACTATAAACCTTCAGAATTAGCAGGCCTCAATATTGCGCCCGATAGTGTCGTGCTCAGTTGGCCTGATATGATCAAAGATGCGACTGCTGCGAAGCAGAAAACTGATGCATACATAGTACCAATGACCAATGATACAAAGAATCATGTTCTCACAGCTCAGACAACCGTTCTTGGGTATGGTCCTCTGGTTGCTAGTGGATCAGATTCCAAGGCGTTGGCTCCTATCCCGCATCTTGCGTCTGTTGGAGGAAACTCTGGGCAGCTCAATTATACCTATCCTCTCTCTGTTGCTGCTGGTCCAGGCGGCTTTGCTCCTAAGTTAGCATTAAATTATTCTAGTGAGAGTGTAAATGAGCGCCATAATGCTCGTGCACCTGCAAATGCAGTTGGTGATGGTTGGTCAATAGGCCTTGGCTCTATTAGTGCCGAAGACTATCCTGCCAGTAGTGCCTCTGGTGCAGGAACCTGGTATTTCCTCAGCGGGATTGATGGAGTAAGTGATCGTCTCATTCCAAATATTCTAGGCAATTCAGGTGATGGCTTTTATCAGACTGAACACTTTTCCCATTTGCGTATCCTGTTTAACCTTAATTGTTTTCATATCTGGGACACCTCTGGAACATACTACGACCTTGGGTGTACCAATGATTCATTGCAATATACGAATGATTCGACCCACCACCAATATCGTTGGGATCTCAATAAGGTTTTGGCACCATATGAGAATACCAGTCAAGTCAAAACCATGTTTATTTCCTACATTCAGGATGTAAATAATAACAATGTTCGCGATGCTGCGCTCAAACAAGTAGTCTATGGTTATGCAACCTCAACAAGTGCAACATCACTTTCTTTGACTGCTGGAACCGTTGATTTTCATTACCATGCTCCTAATCAGATTTCCGATACCGCAACGAATGCACCAGAAGATTGGGCAGAAGCGTATGGAAGCCGTAATTGTGCCTCAAACAATCAATCGACGACACTTCGTTGTGATGATCCGTTAGCTTATCAAAGTGTTCAGCCAGCAACGGTCATGAGTACATTGACACTTGATCGTGTCACTAGTTATGTAGGAACAGACACAGATTCTCATAATATTGCCTATCGTTATAACCTTACGTATGCAGATTCCTCTAATTCAGTAACCTGCTACGATCCTATGACACAATTAACACAATATTGTGCTGGGATGCATCTGTTACAGAGTGTAGTGCCAACGATCTATCAGAATGGGACTGCACACAATCACAAGGGGCTGGCGTTAAGCTATACATCACCTTTGCAGAACACCTATTATGATAACTCGCAGCAGTTTCAGACAGATGTAAATTGGCCTTATCTCAATAAGTATATCGATAATGATACAGGGATAGGCCAGGCGATCTCTTATTCTCGAGCCTATAGCAATACGAATGGTACACCTTACACTGCCAATGCAGCGGGTGATATTCTTGATGATCGGCTTGATCCTTTTTATTGTCCGCATCATGACACCGATCCACTGGGGACGACGCGTTGTGCTGGAAATGTCTTTGCCCACCCAGATCAATTGGCCTGGAGTACACAGGTGGTAACGCAAGTGCAATCTCTGGGTAAAGATAGTTCAGGAAGCGACATTCCACTGGCGACAACAGGATACTTCTATTGGTTACCAGCACAACAGAATGGGTGTAATCCATTAGGACTTCCGCCGAACAATACTATAGCCACGCAAGAGGGGAAATGTGTTGGGTATACCTGGATTCCAGGATACAATGGCACATCCACAACTCCTGATGGTGACTGGGTTGATTACTATCACGCAGAATTTCGTGGCTTCGATGCGGTGTATATAACGAGTCCAGCGGGCCATCTCACAGCGGATTACTATTTTAGTACCGAGGGATGGTATACTCCTGAGCTTGATGGAAATAATTACAATGCGGGGCATCTGCGCCAGGAAGATCTTTATTGGGGGAATGGTCCCAGCATTCCAGGAGCTCTCAACCTTTATACGCTCGCCAGCCGCAACAACCAGATCTTACAGGAGACTGTCAATAAATATGCCGGGTCTGGAACATGGAACTCCTGTGCTGGAAATCTTCAAGGGGTCTATCCACCCTGTGTTGTTGATATGTATAGTAGCCGAACCACCTGGTATGAGGGGACGGGAACGAATAATGCCAATGCCCCCTGGGTTCAGCATGATTATACCTATGATGATTATACGGGAACCAATAATGGCAATACTGGTTCTGGATTTGCCTTTGGTCAATCTTCTTACCACAATCTGCAAAAAGAAGTGACCACAAGCTCCAATGCTCCTTCCATTACGCAGACATGGACATACATGCCAGGTGATCGAGTTACGCCTGATAATGTCACGTATTATGATGCGAATAAAGTCGCTCAAACTCAGATAACCGATGGAAACGGGCATATCTGGAAATGCCAGGACAACACATATGATGAAGGAAGCCAGTATCAAGGGCAATCAGGTGGCCCTTATGCCGTTGCTGGTTGGCCGACGACTCAGACCCAGTATAGTGACTGCAATACGAGCAACAAAAATAACACCGCCTTAAAGAGTTATACCGCCTATGATCAATATGGCAATAGTATCGCAAACGTTGATCCATTCGGTGTTGCTAATAGCAGTATCTACAGTACAAAAGGATGTACAGCCACAACGACACCTGTAATTCTGCCCAGCAGTTGGACGTCGGGGAAGTATACCTCTTGTGTTGCGTATGATACTAATCATTATGCAGCCTTACCAACAAGTACAACAAATGCCCTGAACCAATCAGCCAGCAAAACATATGATTATACACAGGGCGAGATCCCTGTTAGCGTCACCGATGCCAATGGGCAGACCACCAGCACCAGCTATTCCTACGATAGTAATGGGAATACGACGGTGCAGGTCAAATCTCCTGGCGAAACAGGGAGTTATACCAGTCAATCCAACTCCAATTCACAGTGTACGTCGAGTAGCACTCTTCCCTGTTATGAGGTTGATGCCAACTCCTCGTTGTATAGTGGAGCTGTCACTCGCACGTTCTATGACAACGCAGGACAGGCCGTTGAAACACGCTCTCCAGGACCCGATGCTACGCATGATATTATCGCATTCACCGTCCATAATCCCAGTAACAATACGGTGTTCCAGAGTCAGCCGTATCTCGTCGCGCATGGAAGTGGATGGATTGATCCCAATGGGGCAACCGATAGTCAGGGTCACTCAGTCGCAGGAACCATCACCACCTATGATCCCCTCGGTCGAGTGATTGCAGTCCGTGATCCTATCCAGGGCTCAAGCGCCGAACCAGGCATCAGTTGTCCGAATCTTTCTGGCACCTGGACCTCCTGCACAACGTATGGATTGGGCAGCCCATCAGGCGATAGCCAGGCCTATAGCTATGTTGCTACGACCGATGCCAACAACCACATGACAGTTACCTTTAGTGATGCACTGGGACGTGGTCGCTACTCGCAGGCCTATAGTGTGGCAGGTGACATCACAAAGAACATCACAACCAAACACGAGACCCAGTTCAATGTGCTCAATCAACCAACAGCGGTGATCGCGACCGACCTGGCTCCCCAGAGTGGCCAGACGATCACACAGGTCACCACGACCGCCAGCTATGATGATCTGGGCAGATTGACACAGCTCAATGATCCGGATCGTGGCACGCACACCTACACTTATGATGCTGATGGACGTGTCCTCACCGATGTTTCAGGGACACGCACAATTGGCGCCAGTTATGATCTGTTAGGACGCGTGGGCTGTGTGCAGGATGCGGCTCCAACGACGGATGCAACTGGGACCTGTAGTGCAGGAAGCCATCCTCTCGCACAGAATACCTATGATGTGAGTACTCTGGGAACGAGTGGAACCACAGACTTTCCTATTGGTCAACTCACCAGTACGGTGAATACGACCTCGTATCCAGATGGTTCAGTGGTCACGACGACCAATAAGGTACAACATGATCTGCGAGGTCGGGCCATTCAGGCCACGTTACAGATCGGCGTTCCTGGCTCCTGGAATGTCACCACTGCCTTACCAACCTATAGTGAGACGCAAGCTTATAACGATGCCAATCAGGTCACTACGACCCAGACGAGAGCTAATGGAACTGGTGGTTATACCTTTACGCAGGCCTATGATAGTACAACAGGCCAGGTAAAAGGGTTAAGCAATAACGCGACTGGTGTCGCTAATCTCGCCACCCTCTCGTTTGAGCCCGTCCACAGTCTTACCAGCGATCTCACTTTCCAGACGACGACTGGCAATGTGTTGGTGGACGATCAATTTACCTATGATGGCAATCTGAGACCGTCAGGAACGACGGCCACCTGGCAGAGTGGGAGCAACTCGACAGGAACGCTGTTTAGCTCCTTGAGAAGCTATGATCCTGTTGGCACTGTCAGTAGTGTCATTAGCAATTATGCAACCATTTCAGGTCAGTCGAACTCGGGAGGATCAGAGACTCAGAATTTTTGTTATGACGAGCTCAATCGCCTGGTCTGGGCAGGCAATAGTGGGAGCCAGCCCGCGGCAGGAAATGGAACCTGTGGCACAGGAACTCTTGCCAGTGGAATCAGTGGTGCTAGCTATAGTACACCTTATGCTTATACACACCTGGGGCAACTCTGGCAAGGGTCATTGAAAGGATCTGGGCATTATCAGTACCTGTACTGTGACGCGAGCCATCCCCATCAATTAACCGGGCTGTATCCAGTTGGAACAACCTGCTCCAATCTGACAGGCAGCGTCTATGGATCGCAGTATGACGCCTGGGGCAATGTCACTACCCGTACCACTGGAGGACAGACTTCGACGTTGACCTACAATGTTTTGGATGAACTAACCCAATGGAATGCAGGCAGTACGAGCATCGAGCAGTATGCCTACGGGGCAGGTGGTCAGCGGGTCCTACGGCGAAGCACCACCAGCAGTGGCACCACTCTGTATGTCTACGCCTTTGGTCTGGAAGATCATGCCTATCACGCCAATGGGCAAGGCTTTGATGACAACTATTACTACAGCCTGGGTGGCCGATTGATTGGCAAGTTGGAAGGAACCAATACCACCTTCTATCTCACCGATGGTCTGGGCAGTGTCGTCAGCAGTTTCTTGCAGACAGCGAGTAGTGCGAGTCTATTAGGAAATCAGGCTTATGGCCCGTATGGGAACAACCGCTATCAGAAAGGATCGTTAGGGACCAAGAAGGGCTTCACGGGACAGTATGGGGATGATAGTACCGGATTAGATTACTACAATGCGAGGTATTATGATCCAGTGGTAGGGGTGTTCTTAGAGGCGGATACGGTTCAGGGAAATGGGCAGGGGATGGACCCTTATTCCTATGTAGGAGCAAATCCCGAAACCCGCACTGATCCGACGGGGAAACGTGCATGTGCTGATTGTGGTAGCGAAGATGGAGGGTATGCTTATAATTCTTCCCAGATGAGCAATCCTTCTCAGTCGCAACAGATTACTCCTGATCGCCCATTGCCACCGCCACCGCCACCGTCAACACCGCCACCGTCAACACCGCCATTGCCACCGCCACCGCCACCGTCAACACCGCCACCGCCGCCGACAGCACCGACACCAGGTCAAATTAGAGACCCTAAACTCAATGCGATTGGCTGGGGACAGGTTATTGCAGGTATAGGTATCATTATCGGTGGTATCCTTGGTGCCACACAGGAACTAACAAATCCATTTTTAATTATTGCCTTTAGAATGATGAAGGTGTGGGTTTTCAATCTGTTTACAACTGTCGTAGGTTTGATAAAGGCTGGAATGTCAAATATTCTAGCTTCCTATTCTGACGGAGGTGATCCTAAGATGAGGATTTTTGTAGATATTGTTGGTCTTATCTTAGATGGTATCAATATTGTTTCAAACCTTATTCTTACAGTTCAATCCGTAAAGGGAGCTTTAAATCTTATCAATGGAAGTAAAAGCTTCTTCGGAAACTTAGCAAGTATGGCAAAAAATGAACAGATTGTCTCAGCAGGAGGACGAGGAAGTAGCTTATTATCTAACGGTTTTAAGCAAGCTTCCATCAATTTTGGAAATGCTGCGTTTGGTATTGGGTATCTTATAGCGGATTGGCATCAGCTTCAGTTAGATGAAGTAGCTGCGGGAAGTTATTAAGGTCCAAAATTTGTAAAATTATATTCCACAAAGCTGTTGATAGCAAATTTAAAATGAGATACAGAAATCTCACCAAAAAAAGAAAGGGGAGAGCAGATGTGAAAATTTAAGCGGGAATTTTAGTATTGTGACCCACATTCCGCAGTCAAAGTTTTTGCCGGACTGGCAGGCTCATTTACATTGTAGAGTTTCTGTATGCTCTGCATTATCAATCGGCCTCTAGCCTGGGGTATCAAAAACGGGTGCGGAATGTCGGGCTGGCAACGCCCTACGAGGTCTTTCCAACCGCTGAAGTACGCTGCCTTTGCCAGCGCTTTGAGGTTCATTACACGCCCAAACATGGCAGTTGGCTCAACATGGCTCATCAACCAGTCACCGTATGGACGACGCGACGCAATCGAACTTCGGTGACTATGAACTGACGCTTCACAGCTGAAGGTACATCGATCAAACTCAAACATCTTTACCTATTAATCTCTGCTTGACAGAGTGTTAGTCTTCATATTTAGAAATGAGAGAGATACTGATGAACATAAAAAATACTCTTAAGATCGTAATGAAAATCATGTATTTCCCTATGGGTTCATTGGATAAGGACGAAAGATTTGAGCCGAAGAACAGGCCAGTTCTTTTTTATGAGTATTTCATTTACATTCTTGCTTTCTACAATTGTGGTATTCAATCTTTCTTCTTTCCTGCTAAATTTGTGGGATTCGGATACTATTCGATGGTAATATTATTCATATTAGTGATCATTGTTTGCTTGTATAAATTATTATTTCCTCCATCTTTTTCTATAACACGTTTATGCTTTATTTTATTCTGTATCATGCTTTATTGGATGTATACTGCACATTAATCGTTATATAAACATATTTTTGAATAGTAAAAAATAATTCCCTCGCATCTTTTGCGTGAAAACGGAGAGGCAGTATTTAAGAAATTTTGGTCTCATCCAGCTATTTCTGCGTTCTGTGCAATTTTGGCAGAAAGATTAAAGAAGTACTACTAGCAAAAATACCTGGTGAACCCTGTTAGTCAAAAAAAATGCCACTCTGAGCTGCGGAAAGAGCAGGTTTTTTACCGCCGCTGCGCCAGATAATCGAATGGACTTGCTTCGTCAACGTGCAGGTGAATAAAGAAAGGAACGAGCTATGGGATCGGATTTTGCTGTCGTGACAAGTGAAGAAAAGCTCTCCAAAAAAGACTTTATGCTATTCATTCAGTCAGTTGGAGGAAAAATAGATTTTGATCCTTTTTGTGAAGGCTATTTCAATGACGAGAAAACAGGGCAACAGCTCATTATCTTTTTCAATACCACTGCGTTACGGGATTTAGCAGTGGATGAACCGGAGACACTGGAACACATAGCCACCATGTTAGGAGCAAAACCCCAACACTGTTTTATCATAGAACCGCTCAGCAATCCCTCAAGCAATCTCCTTGCCGTGGATTTTGCCATCCTTTGTGCTCAAAAGTGGCCATGTATCGGATGGAATCCCACAGATCCCCCCTCTTTTTTTACGCTCGAGCAACTTCTTCGTCTCCAAAGAGCGGGTATATCTTTTGATAGTTGTGATTTAAACATGGATCTCCTATAGGTTCAGAGGAGGTAGAGAAAAAAGAAGAGAGATGAGGCATCCCTGTAATGATCTCACTGTTATTATATCGCCGTTCTTGAATTCTACATATATTCCTGATTATTGATGAGTCAACCCGAAACAGAAAGTGTTTCCTTTATTTTTAAATGGGTGGCTACTCGCCGCGTTGGTATAAGGAGTCCTACGGAGTTGCATAACAAACTAGAGAGAACAAATAGTATTGGGAAATTCTTTGTAGAGATGAATTATGACACGTGGATTGTGATGAATGTAGGAGAATGTGGGATTATTGCTCGAGCTGTCTACGGAAATAAGTGGACAGAAAGAAGTGCAGGTATATCTTTTGCTAGTCGTGTCCTCCAAGAAATAAGTTCGTTGGAGAAAGATGAAAGGGGTCAGACTCCTCGTATTCTGATAAATACTGCGCTAGCCGTTAATGTTCTACCAGAGAGTGGATTTATCTGCACTACCTGGCAATGTTTCCCTGACTTTATTGAGATCTGTTCAGTAGGGACCAACTCTATTCTTATGAGCAACTCAAGTATCATGCAAGAAGCCATTACTCGGCATTCAGTCGATCACCTTTTGAATTACGATGAGCCACAGAGGGATTTGCGATGGAGAAATACGATAACACATATCTTAGGAAATGAAAATGGTTGTCATATCGAAGATATTCGTGTTTTTCGCACACCTTTATTGCAAGATACAAAGATAGCCATTATCGTTGAGCGTAGGCTTGCCTATGATATTATCAAGCAAAAAATTTCACCACAAAATCTCTCCTCTTTTATTGATAACTGGAGTTGCCCGCCGGGGCGGAAAAATAGGACGAGTGTGCTCCTTTCTTTATGAATAAGCGTTTCAAATATGCATGCTAGCACCCCACTAAGAAAAGTGGAAGCAACGCGACAGGAACGTTGTTCAGCTCCTTGCGAAGCTATGATCCCGTTGGCAATATAAAGAGTGTGAACAGCACCTATGGAGTGGTTCCAGACCAGCGTAACTCAGGAGGAAGTGAAACTCAGAATTTCTGTTATGACGAGCTGAACCGTCTGGTCTGGGCAGTGTGATTGGTGGCTTTTTACAGATGGCGGAGAGCACCAGCCTCAAGAATAATCAGGCCTTCATTTGTTCACCTGAGAGCCTGACAGAAAGGAATGATGAATGTATGTAACACTACTTTTATATAGCCTGCTCTTTTTTTACTCGGAGTCTGTACCTTGATCTTGCGCATAAAAATGCAGCACGTAAAAAGCAAAAGAATAAAAGATCTGATTGAGAAATTTCTTTATGCTTTTATGTATTTTGCTTTATTTCTTCCTTGTTATACTGGGCTGTTCTTCCTTTTGCCAGAGATGAGACATATCATTTCTCGTACGCTCCTGATTGTGGGAAGTTTTCTGTTTGCAATGAGTTTATTAGTAATTTTTTCAAGAAAACTCAAAAGTGATACAATTTTATTCGTAATGCTCAAGCTTTTAAACATAGGTTTTACTGCTATAGTCATAGGTATTGCAGATATGATATTATTTTCTTAACTCGTTTTTCTTGCATAAACGTTAATTATGAACACTCCATTGTCATGCCGGGTGGGGAACCTTATTCATGAATAGTTTCAACCAGACCTATTAATAAAGGACAGGAGTCGAGTAAAAATGGACAAAGAGCAACGTAAACAGAGAATTATCACACAATCTATTGTGGAGAAAACAATTAGTGGATGGATTGTGGTGGATATGGCAGAGCATGGGATTGTTGTTCGAGCCATCTATGGAAATATGTGGACAGGAAGGCATGCAGGCCTCGCATTTGCCAGTCGTGTTCTGCAAGAAGTCAGTTGGTTGGAGAGCCATGAGAGAGGTCAGACCCCGCGTATCCTTATCGATACCGCAAGAGCAACCAATGTGGAACCACAGGGAGGATTTATCTGTACCACCTGGCAATGCTTCCCTGACTCTATTGAAATCTGTTCTGTGGGAACCAACACGGTTCTTGTCGGTGATGCCAATGGCATGCAAGAAGTTTTGGTTCGACATTCTATCGATGAAGTTATCAAGCAGGATGCCATAAAACGAGGGGAGCTACCGAAAGACGCCTATCACTTCTATAGGTTTTTCGCAACACATGTGTTAGGGGATAAAAAAGGATGTATGATAGAAGACATTCGCGTTGTTCAGATACCGCTGGTACAAGATACGGTGATTGGAATACTTAGTGATCATGAGATTGCTTCTGAAGCTGTCCGTCAAAAGATTCCAGGGTTCCAGCTGTTCTCGTTTATTCAAGATTGGACTCCCATAGAGAGGGTCGAAAGGACGAGTGTTGTCATTTCGGTTGCATAAAACATGCCCCTCATGCACGTGGGAATGAATATCTATTGGGGGTCTTAATAATTTTGCAAATCTGTGTTTTGAGTGGAAACGCTTTTTTTACTCATTGTAATATTTTATAGATTTGTTCCAGAAATTTGGATATTTGAACGTATCTTTGTCTTTTTCAATTTTTTATCGTCAAGTTTACAAAAGGTCATGAGCTTCATCTTCAAAGTAGTGAAAGCTGGATTTATGCATACATGACCCGTCTCATGGCTTGGCTTTTGGCGGAGGCCCTGTTCCTGAGGACTTTCCGTACACTTTCTAGAGAAGGCCTTCCGATTCAAGTTTAATTTAGTGATTTGCAAGCAATTTAATCAAGAATGATAAATTTGCTTAGGAGAATAATCATGATAGACAAATATACTTATTGCGTAAAGGATTATGTAGAATCTGCATTTGAGTTATTATATACTTATGCAGTAAAAGATGAGGAATATGAAAAATTTGTGAGTAGATGGGGCGGGTTGGATTACGAACATTTCACCAGAGCGCTTGAATTGGGCTCTGGTGATGATCGTCTGTGTGCTATGGTTGCTTTAGGCGCATATGAAAAGATCGATGCTACCAAACAGCTTATTCCTTTTTTGCAGAGCAAGAAAGTGTCTGAGCGCCTGGTCAGTACAATAGTTTTAGGGAGGAAGCAAGACGAACGTGCTTATCCCGTTTTAGAAAAGCTCCTGCTTGAAGGTTTATCTCTCAACGAGCGTACAAAAACCTTGGAGCGCAACGATTATGATGCTATCGATGAATGGTTGTATTGTGATCTTTATCGCCCTCTCGTTATCGAACTTCTCGAACCGTGGTCTTCTCCAACACTGATTGAGACAATGACTCAGGCGGTTGAGAAACTTTGGCAATTAGAAAAAACGTCATCCAGATTGCACATCGAAGGCGAAGCAACGGATGTGTTGTGCTATGCCCTTGGGCAAAGGGGGGCTTTTCATGCCCTTGACCATATTGATTTTATCCCTTCATACCGTGCTATCGCTCTTGTTTATATGGCACTTGGTTTTTTCCAGGTAAAACCAAGGGATGAATGGAAAATAAAAGTCACTGATAAAATACTTTCTGAACGTATACAACGTTTTCTTATTGCAGAATTTGGACAAAACAACGATGAAGCTCAGGCATGTCTGGACTATTTTAATAACGAGTCTAGTGTAAGAAGTGCATATAAAGCATCCTTAACTGATGAGCAAATTGCCAGGCTAGTTGACAAACATTTTATTATGGAACATGAACTTAATCTAGTTCATACCATTAGTGAGGAAGAGGAAGAGGAAGAGGAAGAGGAAGAGGAAGAGGAAGAGGAAGAGGAAGAGGAAGAGGAAGAGGAAGAGGAAGAGGAAGAGGAAGAGGAAGAGGAAGAGGAAGAGGAAGAGGAAGAGGAAGAGGAAGAGGAAGAGGAAGAGGAAGAGGAAGAGGAAGAGGAAGAGGAAGAGGAAGAGGAAGAGGAAGAAAAAATTGCTCAAAGAGACTTAGAATGTGTTGTTCGCTATGAAGGACATACATCTGCCATCTGGAGCCTCGCCTGGTCACCCAGCGGAGATCAGATTGTTTCTAGCGGTGCGGATAAGACAGCACAGATTTGGAGCTGGAAAACAGGCCAGTCGCTTGTGCGCTTTCATGAACACACTGAATGCGTTACTGCTGTTGCCTGGTCCCCAGATGGGAAATGGATTGCCTCAGGAGGCAGTGACAACACAGTATTTATTTGGTCCACTCAATCTGGAGAGGTGAAAACAGTATACAGGGAGCATCGTGGGTGGATTTGCCGCGGCCTTGCTTGGTCTCCTGATAGTCAATGGGTTACATCGGCATCATGGGATGGGACAGTCCACGTTTGGAATGCTATGACAGGTGCTCTAAGGATGTGTTATAGAGGGCATCAGGGAATCATCACGAGCGTTGCCTGGTCCCCAGATGGAACACAGATTGTTTCTGGTGGTGGATCTCCTGAGTGTTCTGTTCATGTCTGGAATGCATTTACTGGGGAATGTACAATTGTTTATAAAACGTATATGGAAGATACAGCAGGGGTGCGTCCGTTTTTTCCGGAGATGTTTTATGATGAGCAAGAAGCAAGAAGACCTGATAGTTTAAGAAGCATTGTCTGGTCTCCTGATGGTCAATGGATCGCATCAGTTGGTTATAAATTCACGTTTCGGGTTTGGAATGCGAAAACGGGAGAGGATTTAATCGCAATAGCGCAGGACCGTACAGATGAGGTAGTTGCCTGGTCCCCTGATAGTCAATATCTTGCAGCCGGGTATTGGAATGGGGTGGATATATGGAGTATTTTTGAGAAGAAAATTATTTTCAACTATCCTTCTGTCATTTCCTCTTCATTGTTGGCTCTTAATTGGTCTCCGGATGGGAAAATGATTGTTGCAGGTGGAAAGGGAAAAAGGTCAAACAATTGTGTTTTGAGAGTAGACATCAATTCCTGAAAGAGAATGAGGTCGATGTTGCTCAACTTCAGCTCGAGCGTTTTCCCTGTATTGATGACTTTGAGGTTGTGATGCGGGCACCGTCCCTCTTCATGTACCCTGGCATCACCTGTGCTGCTTCAGAAGTACTCTGGCGCAAACTTCTCCAGTGAAGCCTTCCCAAAAGTGGAGCCTCTTGCTAGCAGGTTTTATGGCAGTGTCTGAATAGTTACAAAGAGAGATGAAAATGCATAGATAGGGCTCCATAATAGGTGAATCTATTTATTCATCTCCTAAAGATGTTCTAAAACCATGTGCTCTTAGCATCGAGGATATTCAAAAAATCCAGAAAAACAATAAATATTTGTAGAAGAGTTAACATACCGAAAAGAAATAGGAGATGGAAAATAAAATGATGCAGGCCTTCCAAATAGAAAAGATTACAAGCGTAAGCGAAAATGAGCTTACTGTTATTGGAAGATGTTTGGATGATATAGAAATTGGGAGCCAGGTATACCTTCTTGAAGAGGGAAAACAGCTTCCAAATGAGGCGAAAGCGTTCGTCGTTAGCCATATATTCATCTACGGGAAAGATATAGATCTATTGCCTGGTGGATGGACTGGAAAATTAATTATGACAGGAAAAGAAGTAGTTGTGGGCGGAAATAAATACTCCTTGTATCATTGACAAAGGTACAGCCACACCATCCAGCGGATAAGCTCAAATAATTATACAAAAACGAGCCCATCTGATTTGAGCTTCGGAAAACAATTCGCCAACCATCTCTTAATGTTGCTCTACCAATTTCTCAGTTTTTCAGATGACGTTCTTGAATACATTGGATGGCATAAGTCGCAGTGTCTTTGATCCTGTTTACTCCAGAGTAGCCAGGATCATTTTGCTGTATCCAACTTAAAGCAGATAGAGCTCGTGTATCGCCGCTCCTGGCGAATGCCAGAACTGCATCGCTACGCACATTTCCATCTGGATCACTCAATACTTTAAGCAGCACGTCATGAATACGGGTATCTTGGAGTTGACCCAAGACAGACACAGCAGCACTGCGAATTCTGGGATCTTGATCTTCAAGGGTGTTGGTAAGTGAAGCGAACACGGATGAGCCCCCTAATTGACCTAAGGCAAAGATGGCTCGTGTTCGAACATACCAACTATCATCAGCAAGCAGAACGATCAGTGGCTTAATTGCACGCTTGTTTCCTAACTTTGCTAGAGCATCTGCGGCATGCGCTCGAACAAGGTGCTTTTTATCTTGTAAAGCATTGATGAGAGGATCGATTGCTTGTGGATCATATAGCTCTGCTAATGCTGACGCTCCTCCTTCGCGTACATTGTCATCTTCATCTGTGAGCATAGCCAGGAGTGATGGAAACGCAGGTTGCCCAATTGCCGCCAGGGCAGATTCAGCTTCTTGCCGGGCAGTGATCGTTTCTATATCATCCCAATTGCGCCGAAATACGTTGATCAGTGGTTGGATTGCCTGCGGACTACCAATGAGTCCAAGACCTTTAATTGCCTCTTGAACAACCTGGACATTCTGATTTTCTAACTCTTCAATAAGTAGATCAACGGCCTGCACATCTCCAATGCCTCCCAGCGCTCGCACTGCTTCTGGCAAGGTGAAGGTTGTGAAAGCATGTTGTCTAATTGCCGTCATCAGAGGTAAAATAGCGGGTTTTCCGATCTTGATGAGCTTATCAGATGCTTGACGCCGCGTTCTCCATGTACGATCGTTTAAGGTGTTGATCATATCTTCAATAATGTGGTTCGTATCAAGATTGTTCATATTTTTTCTTCTCCCTAAAATAGGGATATCTACTTATCGGCATCATTCTAATGACGTACTTCTAGTCTATCAATTGCTTCTCCAAAGGGAGGTTCAGGATTTGGCAAATTCGTTAACATTATCCTGGCGTGATGCTACTAGTTTTCTTTTAAGATATGGTATAATAATAGTATTAAAATAGCCTATCAATGCTCACTCTCTTAATATAATTAACTCTCGATAAAGGTAAATAGATAGGGAGAAATGAATGTCCACTCAAAAAAGAGATTACCTTCCTTTTAACCTCACTTTTTATACAAAACAGTTTCTTCCGCTATGGAATGACATTTTGAATGGCAATATTCGCCCAGTAAAAAAGCTCTTGAGCCAAACATCCCACTTTTCTCGATGGCCCTATATCGGATACCCACGACTGATGTCTACCTTTGATTTTCATTATTTTATAGATTTTCATTCTTTCTATGACAGAAGGTTTCAATCCTTCCTTCATCACTATCCTTTTCTGCCTCCCACATCAGAGATAGCCGATTTATGGGGCCTCTTTGATCCCCTCTTTTCACTCATTGAGACAACAGAAGATGTAGCGAGCCTTCCTGGACTCGATATCCTTCATCACAGTCTCTTTTATACACTGTGTTGTGCCTTAGGTCCAGGGGAAGACGTTTTCCTGAGGCTCAGAGATAACGTACATATTGTTCGTAGGCATCATTTTGTACTCATAGGAGATGACGAAATATCTCCATGGTATGAATATATCAAGCATCCTGATAGAATACCAGGTCATTGGGAGCTATTCTATTCATCAATGCAGGCTTTTCCCCATGATCTGGCAAACGTGCTTCCTTCTCATTTAATGAAAACGTTAGAACATTCTACCACTTTGTTACAAGAGAATGGAGTGAATTGGTTTTATCCTTTCGAAAAAATAAACGTCTTCTCAAAGAGTGATCTCTCCGCGCCTCTTCTTTTTTTACACGGGGTGTTTGAGTTATGTATAAGAGATGCCTTGAAGGGTGGGCTTCCTTTTAATTTCCAGCTTGTTACCTGTCAGGAGGATATTGATACCACCTCAAACCTCCTGGATTATTTTCTGTATGATCAGTTAACCACTTTTAAAGAAGAAAATACGATGATTATCCATTCAGAGCTTCTCCGACAATACCCAGAGCGAATGAGTCTTTGTTTAAAGCAACAGGAGGATGCTTTTCTTGAGTTACGGAATCGTCTTTTGCGAAGAATTTTATTTGCTGCCCAAAATGAATGGGCTCTTTTGTTTCTTTCTTGTTGAGCATTATATTCCTTGCGAAGCTATGATCCCGTTGGCATTGTGAAGAGTGTGAACAGCACCTATGGAGTGGTTCCAGACCAGAGTAACTCAGGAGGAAGTGAAACCCAGAATTTCTGTTATGACGAGCTGAACCGCCTGGTCTGGGCAGTGTGATTGGTGGCTTTTTACAGATGGCGGAGAGCACCAGCCTCAAGAATAATCAGGCCTTCATTTGTTCACCTGAGAGCCTGACAGAAAGGAATGATGGATGTATGTAACGCTACTTTTATATAGCCTGCTCTTTTTTTCCCTCGGAGTCTGTACCTTGATCTTGCGCATAAAAATGCAGCACGTAAAAAGCAAAAGAATAAAAGATCGGATTGAAGGGTGTGGCTATAATTTTATATCTATTGCTTTATTGCTTCCTGGTTATATTGGGTTGTCTGTTCTTTCACCCGAGAGGAGAGAGATCATTTCTCGTACGCTCCTGATTGTGGGTATTTTTCTGTTAGCAATTATTTTATTGGTCACTTTTTCAAGAAAACTCAAAAGTAATACAAGTGCATTAGTACTGTTCATATTTTTAAACATAAGTTTGCTTGCTATATGCCTGGGTATTGTCGGTCTGATGTTTTTTTTGAATTAAGTTCTGTTCAGAAGTACCGTTTCTGAACACTCCATTATCATGCCGGATGGCGAACCTCATTCGTGAATAGTTTCAACCAGACCTATTAATAAAGGACAGGAGTTGAGTAAAAATGGACAAAGAGCAACGTAAACAGAGAATTTTCACACAATCTATTGTGGAGAAAACAATTCGTAGGTGGATTGTGGTGAATATGGCAGAGCATGGAATTTTTGTTCGAGCCATCTATGGAAATATGTGGAGAGAAAGGCATGCAGGCCTGGCATTTGCCAGTCGCGTTCTGCAAGAAGTCAGTTGGTTGGAGAGCCATGAGAGAGGTCAGACCCCGCGTATCCTTATCGATACCGCAAGAGCAACCAATGTGGAACCACAGGGAGGATTTATCTGTACCACCTGGCAATGCTTCCCTGACTCTATTGAAATCTGTTCTGTAGGAACCAATGCGGTTCTTGTTGGTGATGCCAATGGCATGCAAGAAGCTTTGGTTCGACATTCTGGTGATGAAGTTATCAAGCAGGATGCCATAAAACGAGGAGAGCGACTACAATATGCAAATCTCTTCCATAGATTTACTGTAACACATGTGTTAGGAAGTGAAAAAGGATGTAAGATAGAAGACATTCGCGTTGTTCAGATACCGCTGGTACAAGATACGGTGATTGGAATACTTAGTGATCATGAGATTGCTTCTGAAGCTGTCCGTCAAAAGATTCCAGGGTCCCAGCTTTTCTCGTTTATTCAAGACTGGACTCCCATAGAGAGGGTCGAAAGGACGAGTGTTGTCATTTCGGTTGCATAAAACATACGTCCTTTTGTGAACTGGAAAATACTCCTGAGATTTTAACGAATTATCATAGAAAATATCTGGATGGCACGCTTTCAGGTGGTCCAAGCTCTTCTGAGAGGGGAGAGCCTGTCGCAGGGGTATCACGAAACTCCGCTCCCTTATCGTCACTATCACATGATTTCTTCACACATTCCCTGTATTATCCCTGAAAAGCATGAACAATGCCTGAAAGAGAAAGAGGTCGATCGTTCTTAAAACAGAGGGAGAAATATCCATGCAACCACATGAAAAGTTTCTACGGAATCATCGCAAGCCTCTTGTTGCCCATCAGGTGGCACGTCTTGAAAACCAGGAGGACGATGTCTCTGCTTTGACCTTTTCGCAGGATGGAACTGTCCTTATCGCTACAGGATGGCCGAGCCGTTTTTGGCATGAGGATCAGGAGGGTCATTGGCATCTTACGCGAACCTTACCTGGTGCCTTTGTAGCGATGCAGTCGGATCAGCGTTACCTTATGGTCCTTAAGGAAAATACCACGCTGAATCGCATTGAGCTTCAAGATACAACAGGAGCATGTCTCCAAACCCTGTCATTTTTCGACAAGAAGACCCGTTATTATGGCTATTTTCACGATCAAAAAAAGTTCCTGACCTATGATCAGGAGGGCTGGTTGTCTATCTGGGATGGGAAAACATTCCAATTAGAAACACGCTGCTATTACCTTCCAGATACTGATCGTCCATATGAGAATATCGCTCTTATGCGCTTAACCCCCGACGAGCATTTTCTCTTTTTTTATTATTATGGACTTATTTACCGCTGTCGTTTTGATAGCGATTTGTTAAGGGTTGTTCCAGAGGGGTATGTGTTTCAACGCCCAACCTTTCGTTTTGATGCAGAGGATTGTCAAATTTCCCCGTTAGGAACAGTGATTGCGGTTGCTCATTCAAGTGAATCTGCAATTGAGTTGTATGAAATTTCTTCATTACAGAAGTTGGCATCGTTTCCTGTTGAATCGCCATTCCGCCTGGCATTTTCTCCGGATGGAAGATTGCTTGCCTGTGTTGATGATGAAAGTAAGGTCTTCATTTGGGACGTGTCAACAGGTCAGTTAATGTGCACCTTTCTCTCTCACCCAGGCCCTTCAATGGAGCAAATGCCGTCTGTGGTGTGTATCGCATGGTCACCCCGTGGCGATATCATTGCGATTGCTGGATCATTATATGAGATCAAGGATTTTAGTATTCATCTTTGGAAAATTGAATACTAAACCGTCCCTTTTAGAGGAGAACATACCCCAAAAAGGCTTGCGCAACAGACTGAGAGATAGCGATGCGCAAGCCTGTATTAAGATAAAAGAAGGTGCTACGGAGAATCCTCTTACGAAGAGTAAAGAGTGGAAAGGAGGTTATGAATCTAGAGATATTTTTGCAGAGAAATATAAAGTCATGCGTTTCTATCTTGTATATGAGTCATCCCGGATTTTTGAAAAAGTTCAGGATGACTCATAATTATATTAATGTTATAAGTCATTGAAGAGTCAACCTATTCTCTCGTATCACGTTGGTTTGAACTGCATCCAAGGAGATAAAATAATGAAGGTGATATTAGCTCAACAATTTAATCAACAACAAGATGAAACGCGAAGTTTGTGTTTTTCTCAAGATGGAAAAATACTGATTTCATCAGATAGCTATGCTATTTATATATGGCAATATAATAAGCATGGGCATTGGAAATTAGAGAATACCCTCTTTTTTAAGGCTTTTTTACTTCACTTGGCATCAGATGGGAATATTATTGCATTCCGTGATGAAAGTTATCTTTTGCAGCTTATATCCTCAAAAGATGGAAGATTGCTTACAACTTTTCCTTCGTCAGCACCTACTGACTGTGCTATCTCTGCTGACCAAAACTGGTTAGTTACAGGCGAGGCTAGAAGAAATATTGTTTTCTGGAACGTAAAAAGTCGCCAAAGTTTTTCTCTCCCTGTTCCATCTCAGCCTTTTGATGATAATCCATATTCCACTCGTACGGATCTCTATGAGGAGACTGTGAGCCATTTTCGTTTGTCTCCAGATGGTAAGCAGTTGGTTTTTCGGGCCTCCAATGAGATCGGAACCCCCCATGTCTGTCAGATTGATCCCCTTCAGCAAATGATGGTGTTACAAAAAATTCTGCCGACTATCGCACTTGAGATTGAAATGTCGAGGGATGGGAAAAAGTTGGCCGTTTTTGATGGCTATGGAGTTGTTCTTTATGATCTCCAGACCTTCCAACTTCTGGGGAAATGCCCCCAGCCTCAGGAAGCCAGCTATGGGTTAATCGCCTTGTCTCCAGACGGGGAATTTCTTGCAGTGAGTCGTAATGATGGATTGGTTGATCTCTGGTCGCTTACTACGTTTAAACAAGTCACTTCAATAGAAGCTCACCCCGGGCTGGTAACATATTGGTCCGATCCTATCGGTGGATTAGCCTGGTCAAGCACCGGCTATCTAGCGACGGGCGGAGCCAGTGCTTTTGAGTCGGATCTCGAAAAATACGATTATACTGTCAAACTATGGAAGGTCGAGATGTAAGTGAGATCATTTTTTCACCGGGCAATGGGGTCAGTTCTATTTTGAGCTGAGCTGTGGCTGGGTATGCGCCAACGTAGGCGGTGTGGGATTGGCGCTGGCGAGGGGCAGGCCAAACGTGATACGAGTCCCCTTGTTGAAGGTGCTCTCGGCCCCGATAGGTGCCACCGAGGGCTTTGATGATAGAGAGGTCCAGCCCGCTCCCAGCGGTGTAAATCCCAGAATTCTGCAACGTGGTTCTGTCTCACTTTTGGTGAAAGATACCTTTATTTCTCACATTCCGCAGTTCAGAGTGGCATTTTTTTGAATAACAGAGGCAAGCACGTGTTTTTGCTTGTATTACTTCTTATAATTTTTTTTGACAAAATAGAACAGAGCACAGAAGCAGCTGATTAGAGAATACAATCATCAACATTTGCTTGTGCCCCAGGAAAAAATTTATTCCATTCTTGATAGCCAGCTAGCAAAGAGATTAGGAATGGTAGTTTAGACTCAGGTTTATGTTCATTACAGGGCATAAACCTTACAAGAAGCGCACAAAGAATGAATCTAGAGACCTTTTTTGAAGAGAAATGTAGATTCATGCGTTTCTATCTTGTATAGTAAGTATACTTCAGTTTATACTTATTAATAGGGTTATCCAGACAGACCGCTTGAAGGTCGCTTGTGACATTCATCGCTGACGTCCTTGCGAGAAAAGAAAGAGCCTGCTTTTATGTTCTTTGATGTCTCAAATCTGGCAACGAAGCGTATTTTAGATAGTCATCCCAATCACCTCTCTCTCTTTTCTTTTCTTCATTGATTGTACGTATACCTGTTGTTTCTTGATCTCTTCAAGATGACTGAGTGGGAACAAGTAAAGCACCATCGATGCCTGATCTCAGAGCCAATCAAAACAGGACAGTAGCAGGCTTTGGAGGAAAGAAGCACGTGCATCTATAATCACATCCTATCGACTCCTGGCATTGTATCTAATCGCTGAACTGCTCTTATTCTCATCTCATGGCCATGTCTTGCTGGATGTTTGAAGCATTCTCTCTATTTGAGAGGAGTAAGCTTTTAGAAAGATTTGATCAATTCTTAAAGGAAATAAATTAATATAATATTTATCGTATGATAAGGGGAATTAGTATGGCTGATAAAGGACAAAGACTAGAAAAAGTGTCAAAAAGTATAAGTGCTTTACTTACGTTTTTAGTTGCCTTACGGGAAGTTTATAGTTCGAGGGGGCAGCTTTTCACAGACTTTGTCGGTTTAGCCTGGTTGATGATTTTAATTGCCTATTGCGTTCTTTACTCATTCAAAACAGTTCAATTTTTAAGAAGAAGAGGAAAGACCGGTCTGGTCGCATCCCATTAGCTGGTGGAGAACCCCTTTCTTTGAGCTCTTCGCCACTTCATATGGTTCTATCCGTGGAGGGATACAGGATGATCATTCAGAGATTGCAGAAATATAAACATTTCCTGTTGTTTTTAGTTGCTTTTTTATTAGGAATTACTTTTCCGTGGATTTTTTTAATAAAAAATATAAACAATAGAGTTAGTGATAACATGCTGATGTTTATGTGCATATATGGTATGTTCATAGGGGTCTGCAGTCTATTTATATGGTTTGTTAAATATTTCTCTCGAAGGAATGAAAATTTTGTTCCGAGGGATATTGTGAATAATAAGAGCGAAATATTTTTTCTAGTTTCATTTTATCATATTTCATTCTTAATTTTCTATTATATTTTAGGCTGGAATCCCTGGGGCTTGCCAATACATATCATTTTTATGGTTCTATTTACGAGTGCAATTGGTTTATTAAATACTGCGTTCATTCTCGTGATTGTTGTATTGCTAAATTCAGTACCTCCTCTTTTTTCTGCTTTGAGAAAGACATGGATGAGTGCCGCCCCTCCCCCTGGTCTTCATCGAAGAAAGGGGCTCAGGAGGAACCGGTACATGCTCTCTCAGAGACGACATTGATCTTTACGCAGGTCTATGATAGTACAACAGGCCAGTTAAAAGGGTGAAGCGATAACGCGACTGGTGTCGCTAATCTCGCTACCCTCTCGTTTGAGCCCGTTCATGGTCTGACCAGCGATCTCCATTTTCAAATGACGACACGACTGGCAATGCGCTGGTGGATGTGGTGGATAATCATGCGACAAGTGAAGTGGAAGGATTCTTTCTCATGTTTTTAAAAAAGAGGATGTGGAACTTTATTATTGTCCTCTTTAGTGCAGTGATAGTAGGCGTACTTTATGATCTTCATCAGATTCGACTTTTTTTTATTATTGCTATTCTTTTCTCAACATTAGAGGGTCTTATAGGATGTGTACTTTTTATATATATTGGAATACGAGTGCAACGAGAGGAGCATCTGGAAGGCAAGCCTCTTCCCTGGTATAAAAACTTATTCATTCTTATGGGATTGGGTGTAGCTTTCCAAGTATTAAGTCCCGTTAACTCTCTATTGGAGCGCCATTTTTTGCAACCCAAGGGCGTATTCGTAGTTGACACATTCCTTACTATTGTAGAGTCTTCAGGGCTTTTTCTTCTGCTTTTTTTTCACTTTGTTATCAGTATAAAAGTGATCCAGATTGTAGTGAGAAAAAGAATGTAGATATAAAATGATTAGTATATAGAATAAAATGTATATTTTTTCGCACGTGAGGTCTCTCGTATTGAAAGCCATTATAGCTTCTTGTCTTCAGATGGTTGGCAAAAAGCAATATTTGGAGCGTGGCAACAAACAACATTAGATGTTACCTCAGAGTCGTGGTACAGGACCCAGACCCAAAAAGACCAGGACTATCTACGTCTTTCGAAACTTGAATTACAGTTCGTTTGATTGTGTGGACAGAAAATGCATTGTTTTCTCCGCCCTTCTGAATTATTAGAGAGACGATCTGCCTTCATTGAACCCTTGCTGAAGAAAAATGCTCAGATAGAGAAGATTCTCTCAACGAGAGATCTTCTCCATAAAAGAAAGAAGCCATCCCGTGAGTATCTGGAGTAACACCATTGATATATGGAAGGATGAAGCCTTTACTGATGATGAAGGGTACTTCAGTCACATCTATCCTCGCAACGTTGCTCGTGCCTTTATCTGGGTCAGCTATGATGATCGGACGGATGAAGAGAAAGAGAACCACTGGCGGCCCTATCATGAGTTGATTTTTGAGGCCATGGATGCTTTTGCACTCCGTTGGGGAGGGCTGTCGGACGCGACCTTTCTCCGGGTCCTGCGCGAAGCTCAGGGGGCTGATCGCCTTGTTGCTCTCTTTGCCATTGGTCATAGCCATCTGCCTGAAGCCGACGAGGTGTTACTGCCATTCTTAGAGAGTCCAGATCTCTTTGAGCGTTGCGCCTCGGCCAACTGCTTAGCCTTGCGAAAAAATGAACGGGCGTTACCCGTGCTGGAAGAGTATTTCCGCACTGAGTGCCCTGTCGATGAGATGGGCTTGCCTCCTAGAGAAGTTCTCTACTGGTATGATCACCAGAAAGTCTACCTGACGAGGTTCTTTGCCACCTGGGGATCGCCAGAAGTAGTCCCAATTCTTCGCCGTTACCTCTTTCATCTGTGGGAAAAGCATCCACGCTATGGTCCTGATAATGAAATACAAGATGTCCTGATGTATACCTTAGGGAGAAGAGGAGCGATGGGGGTCTGCCATGGGATGCCGCTCCCAGGTTTGTATCGAAGACTGGCCATGGTGTATCTGGCTCTGGGGGCTCTCAAAGCGGACGAACGATTTGCTGATATCTCTCATGAGGTATTCGTCAATAAGCAATTGGAACAAGAAGTCAGGGGGGTATTGCAGACGGTGTATGGATTGTCTGAAGAGGAAAGCCAGACGCTGGTAGACAACGTTGCTTCAGACAATTTGAGGAGAAACGAGATCTATAATGATCATCTGGATTATGAGAAGCTCTATGATACAAACTAAAACTGGAAGGCATGAGGGAAAAAGCACCAGGGCGCTGACAGAGACTCATGGCGTTCTCAACGGCCAATAGGTGCCTTGAGCAATCCCAGTTCTCAGGGCCATTCGAGCACCATTGACCCCCGAACAAAATAGCAGGTTTTTCGCCGTCACTGGGTCAGATAATCTAATGGACTTACTTCGTCAACGTGCAGGTGAATAAAGAAAGGAACGAGCTATGGGATCGGATTTAGCTGTCGTGACAAGTGAAGAAAAGCTCTCCAAAAAAGACTTTATGCTATTCATTCAGTCAGTTGGAGGAACAATAAGTCAGTCAGTTGGAGGAAAAATAGATTTTGAGGGTTTTTGTGAAGGCTATTTCAATGATGAGAAAACAGGGCAACAGCTCATTATCTTTTTCGATCCCACTGCGTTAAGGAGTTTAGCAGAGGATGAACCGGAGACACTGGAACACATAGCCACCATGTTAGGAGCAAAACCCCAACACTGTTTTATCATAGAACCGCTCAGCAATCCCTCAAGCAATCTCCTTGCCGTGGATTTTGCCATCCTTTGTGCTCAAAAGTGGCCATGTATCGGATGGAATCCCACAGATCCCCCCTCTTTTTTTACGCTCGAGCAACTTCTTCGCCTCCAAAGAGCGGGTATATCTTTTGATAGTTGTGATTTAAACATGGATCTCCTATAGGTTTAGAGGAGGTAGAGAAAAAAGAAGAGAGATGAGTCATCCCTGATTTTTGAGCGACCCCCTGGAAAAGAAATACTGAGAAAAGCTCACCAAATTGGGGTCTGGGTAATACGTATATTCCTGATTATTGATGAATCAACCCGAAAAAGAAAGCATTTCCTTGATTTTTAAATGGGTGGATACCTCTAGTTTTCTCCTGACCTGGCGTTTTATTCAGGTAAGGAGATACTACGTTTGGCCGAAGTGGAGGCTTCTTATGCTGTTTGCTCACAAGGATTGTGGATCGCTCAAAGTGCGTCCTTTCATTCACGCTTTTTTGCGTTTCTTCTCGCGTCGACATCATCTCGCTCTCGTTTTCCTATTGATCATAAGTTTTCTTCTTATGGGCAGTATTTTTAGCAACTGGCCAGATGATCGGTTGACCTACGATGGCAATCTGCGTCTGGTAGGAAGAGCCGTAAGTTGGACGAGTGAGCGTCATTCTCTATCACCACAAAGTTCCCTCGATCGCTACATGGTTACTGATCCAACTTCGACACAAGAATTCCCGTGTGGTAATGGGACACATTTGAGCGGAAACCAATGTGTCGCTGATATATCTCAGTGTGGTAGCGGGACACATTTGAGCGGAAACCACTGTGTCGCTAACGTTGATCATACGCAGGCCAACAATGCTGCAAGACAGAATAATCTGACCGTGGCGATATATGCAGTAGCGATCTTGCTCATTGTAGGAGGGCTGTTATTGGTAGTAAAAGATGGTTACGCATTCATAAAAGCATATAAAAATGTATCTGCCACTCGGCAATAGGAGCTTGAACGTATAGGCCTGGCGTTTCATCAGAGATGGCAAATGCGCTATGCTATCTCTTGCCAATTCATCTGTAGGAGCCGTCGTAGCTGGTGTTGTCGTGGTCGACGAGGGTTGGCAGATACTGCGCTCGGCTTCTCTCACACTTTTTTAATAGCTAGCTCTAACAAATAAAATGGACAATATGCCTAAGGTAAGCAGGAGGATACGTATGGAGCCTGGACAGCAAAATGATCTTTCTATGACAACCCATGATTTGGCAGAGCAATATCAAGTTGGTCAACCGCTTGCACGCTATACCATGTTTCCACAATGGATACGTTTCTGGCAGGTGTATAGGCGTCTGTTGCTCGACTTTATCATTTTTTCGATCCTAATCGCCCTTGCAATCGTTCTTCTTTTTCTTGCTCCGTTATTTCAAGGTCAGATCGGAGATCTACAATTCAGGCTCCTGCTGGGACTCGCTGGTATTATTTCCGGTCTGATCGGTTGTGTGAACTGGCTGCTTAAGAGAAATATGATTGCTCAGAGCATCCCAACATCTCTCCTTGTCTGTACAAAAGGTCTGTTAGCGATCTCCCTAAAAGCGGTAGATGTTACGCTTTGGGATGAAGTAATAGGAACACTACAAATAGAGACAGGAAAGAGAAAGAGGTATAAACTTCAGCGTATCAACCGTAAACCCCTCACCTTTCATGATGCTTATGAGGATAGTGAAGCCCTGGTTGATCTCATCAGGCAGCAGCTGGCTAACCCTGATCTTCATCGAAGAAAGGGGCTCAGGAGGAACCGGCACATGCTCTCTCAGAGACGACGTTGATCTTGAGGAACATCCTTGCTCTGGTGAAAGAAGGACCATTGAGTGGATAGAGGGAAATCTCTCACCTGCCCCTGAACAGGAGCCACTCTTTAATGTGGAAAGGACCAGATCAGATGAAATATCATGGAAAAATTGTGGGTGTCACTTTTTTAGGTGGTCCAACCTATTCTGAGGGGGAGTACCCGCCGCGTTGGCATAACGAAACTCCGCTCCCTTATCGTCACTATCACATGATTTATTCACAGACTCCCTTTCTTACCCCAGAAAAGCGTGAACAGATCCTGAAAAAGAATGAGTTCGATGTTACTCAACTGCAGCTCGAGCGTTTTCCCTGTATTGATGACTTTGAGGTTGTGATGCGGGCACCTCTCTTTGAATCTGAAAACCAGGAAAACGATTTCGACTATACGGCTTGTTTTTTTAGCCCATCTCGTGGGTACCTGGCTGGTTTCTGCTATTATACACATGAGGACTATACTACAGCTATTATGAGTCAGGCAGAGACCGTCATTCCTTGGGGAACACTCACATTCCCCTACTATGATTTTGGGCAATCATATGCTTTTATGGTGATGGAGGCAGATGGATATATCTATGTCCTGAATGGTACCTATGAGGAAGCTGGCACGAAAGGATATAAAAATTGGTTCAAAGTGGAGAAGAATCGCTATTTTTCCCAATGGGAGCATGCCCGGCAGCTCTCACGAGCGTATGAAGAGCAGCGAAAGAAACAATAACGCGTTTCCTCAACTGGCAATGAGGAGTAAGCCGATAACGATGCCAATCAGGTCACTACGACTCAGACGAGAGCCAATGGAACTGGTAGTTATATCTTTACGCAGGCCTATGATAGTACAACAGGCCAGGTAAAAAGGATGAAGCAATAACGCGACTGGTGTCGCCAATCTCGCTACCCTCTCGTTTGAGCCCGTTCATGGTCTGACAAGCGATCTCCATTTTCAAATGACGACACGACTGGCAATGCGCTGGTGGATGATCAGTTTAGTTATGATGGGAATCGCCGTCCTTCGGGAACGACGGCCACCTGGCAAAGTGGAAGTAACGCGACAGAAACGCTGTTCAGCTCCTTAAGAAGCTATGATCCCGTTGGCACTGTCAAGAGTGTGAACAGCACCTATGGAGTGGTTCCAGACCAGAGTAACTCAGGAGGAAGTGAAACCCAGAATTTCTGTTATGACGAGCTGAATCGTCTGGTCTGGGCAGTGTGATAGGTAGCTTTTTACAGATGGCGAAGAGCACCAGTCTCAAGAATAATCGTATTTTCATTTGTTCACCTGAGAGCCTGACAGAAAGGAATAACGGATGTATGTAACACTACTTTTATATAGCCTGCTCTTTTTTTTACTCGGAGTCTTTACCTTGATCTTGCGAATAAAAATGCATGGAAAAAGCAAAATAATAAAACGTATAATTGAAAGGATTATTAATGCTTTTATGTATCTTGCTTTATTTCTTCCTGGTTTTATTGGGTTTCCCTTCCTTTTACCAGAGATGAGACACATCATTTCTCGTACACTCCTGATTGTGGGAAGTATTGTGTTCGCAATGAGTTTATCGGTAATTTTTTCAAGAAGACTAAAAAATGATACAGTTTTATTAGTCGTGTTCATGCTTTCAACTATAAGTTTTTCTGCTATATGCACAGGTATTGAAGGTTTGATCATATATTATTAAATTTTTATTTTGTGTATAAACATTATTTCTTAATAATCAATTGTCATGCCGGTGGTGAATCTCATTCACGAATAGCTTTAACCAGACCTATTAATAAAGGACAGGAGTTGAGTAAAAATGGACAAAGAGCAACGTAAACAGAGAATTGTCACACACTCTATTGTAGAGAAAACAATTCGTAGGTGGATTGTGGTGAATATGGCAGAGCATGGAATTGTTGTTCGAGCCATCTATGGAAATATGTGGACAGGAAGGCATGCAGGCCTGGCATTTGCCAGTCGCGTTCTGCAAGAAGTCAGTTGGTTGGAGAGCCATGAGAGAGGTCAGACCCCGCGTATCCTTATCGATACCGCAAGAGCAACCAATGTGGAACCACAGGGAGGATTTATCTGTACCACCTGGCAATGCTTCCCTGACTCTATTGAAATCTGTTCTGTGGGAACCAACACGGTTCTTGTCGGTGATGCCAATGGCATGCAAGAAGTTTTGGTTCGACATTCTATCGATGAAGCTATCAAGCAGGATGGAATAATAAATGATGAAAGGCAAAAAGCAATTCGGTTCCATAGATTTACTACAACGCATGTGTTAGGTGGTGAAAAAGGATGTACGATAGAAGATATTCGCGTTGTTCAGATACCGCTGGTACAAGATACGGTGATTGGGATACTTGGTGATAATGTGATTGCTTCTGAAGCTGTCCGTCAAAAGATTCCAGGGTCCCAGCTTTTCTCGTTTATTCAAGACTGGACTCCCATAGAGAGGGTCGAAAGGACGAGTGTTGTCATTTCGGTTGCATAAAACATACGTCTTTTTCCATTGAGGAGGGAGAGAATCTATGACAAAACTTATAGGGATTCAAGAGAGTGACGTGTTAATAGAAGCAAAATTTGTCAAAGACTCTTTTGTTTACTATATTAAGTGTAATCCTATTGCAGAAACCGAAAAATACTATTATTTCGGACTTCGATCCATATTGTGGTTGAGTTTAGATGGGATATTTAGCGAAATTGAGAGTATGTATCCAAAAGTAGGAAAAGAGCCTTTGTGCTCTTTCGATAGTCAAGTTCAAAAAGAAGAGGGTCTGCCTGTGCTAGAAATGATTCCTACAAGTTATATTAATTATGTTCAAGAAACAGAAAATGGGTTTATCATTTATGTAGAAAGGGATAGAAAAATAAATCATGTCGTCATCTATAAAACTATCGAGTTTCTTTTTTGTGATAACGATCTTGTTGCTATAGAAGCAAAAGAAGCGGCATTTGTGCCTCATTAAGAAACATCTAGATCTCTACTTTTTCTTGCGGATACGGCTAGCGACTCCTGAGAAGAGGCCCATTGAGACGATCTATCTGGCAGGCCTCTGCCGGGTTTTCGCCTGAGGCCGTCCGGTCGTTTCTAGACCAATGAGGAGGCAGAAATGTTCATGCAACCAGATAAAAAGTTTCTACGGAATCATCGCCCGCCTCTTGTTGCGCGTCTTGAAAGCCAAAAGTGCGAGATATACTACTCACTAGTATGAAAGGATCAGCTGATGGGTTATTCTTACCCAGAATACGCCCAAATTATTGTTGTTGGCGTCATTTTTCGTGATGTATTCTCCTGGTATATAACAGATCGAGAATATTGGTTTTTGGATTATGTAAAGTATACGGAACTATCATCCATTGGTATACCTCTTAAGAACAGATACGTTAATCCAGAACCGTATAAAGAACGTTTCGATATTGCCGTCTTAAATGAAAAAACAGCAGCACAATTTCTCTCTTGCATAGAAGATATGCGCGTGCCAACCAGTAAACTAATAGAAATGATGCTAGAATGGGATGAGTTGAAAGAATCATATGATGATATGTTGGATTTTATCCCTTGCTTTTTGATAAACTTCGATAAGAAACAGTTTTCTTCTATTTTTCCTGAACCATTCAGCTTTGAGATGTATGTTCCCGATGGTTGGATTGGTCGTCGTCATGATTTTGTCGCAGAGATACCAGAAGAGGAACGTTATTGGATAGCGAATGGTCGCGATTTATTCCAAAGGTAGGCGTATTGAAAACCTATGAATATCATTACTGAACCATATCTTGTACAGGCGAACCGCTGGCCTCAATCGGGTTCGCAGATTCTTGCTCACTATACTGATAGCTCAGTGATCGTGTATCAAGCGTATCGTCCAGGCATTGGACATTTTGCTGCCAGACACCATTATTTTGGTGGGGAGTTTTCCTTGTCGAGAATGAGCTGGATCAAGCCAGGCTTTTTATGGATGATGTATCGATGCGGCTGGGCCAGCAAAGAGGGACAGGAAGTCGTCCTTGCCATTCACCTCAAGCGTTCAGCCTTCGATACTATTCTCGCGCAAGCTGTTCTTTCAACCTATGTTGAGACTCTCTATGGATCAATGGAGAACTGGAAGCAAGCTCTAAAAAGCTCTTCTGTTCGCTTGCAGTGGGACCCAGATCATGATCCATCAGGGCAAAAATGTGAACGACGCGCCCTTCAATTAGGGCTACGAGATGAAGTTCTCAAGCAGTATGCCAGGGATTGGATCATCGATATAGAGGATATTACTCCATTTGTGAAGCAACAGTCGCAATTTGCCAGAGAATACCCTTATCAACATTTGCTTGTGCCCCAGGAAAAAATATATCCCATCCTTGATAGCCAGCTAGCAAAGAGATTAGGAATGGTGGTTTAGACGAAGGTTTATGTTCATTACAGGGCATAAACCTTACAAGAAGCGCACAAAGAATGACTCTAGAGACCTTTTTTGAAGAGAAATGTAAATTCATGCGTTTCTATCTGAAAGCGAGAAAGTTAGTCTTCATATTTAGAAATGAGAGAGATATCGATGAACATAAAAAATATTCTTAAGGTCGTAATGAAAATTATTTATTTCCCGATGGGTTCATTGGATAAGGACGAAAGATTTGAGCCGAAGAACAGGCCAGTGCTTTTTTATGAGTATTTTATTTATATAATTGCTTTTTGCAATTATGGGATTCAATATCGCTTATCTCCTGCTAAATTTTCAGGATTCGGATACTATTCGATGGTAACATTATTCATATTATTAATCATCATCTGCTTGTATAAATTATTATTTCCTCCTTCTCTCTCTATAACACGTCTAGGTTTTATCATGGTGTGTATTATATTTTATTGGACGTATAGTACATATTCCCCACGCTAGGAAATGGCTTTTTGAATAGTAACAAATAATTTCTTCGCATCTTTTACGCTCGAGCAACTTCTTCGCCTCCAAAGAGCGGGTATATCTTTTGATAGTCGTGATTTAAACATGGATCTCCTATAGGTTCCCTTGTTTCAAGGGTGTATCTTTCTAAAAATCGCTTCATTTTGAGCAACAGAGGAGGTATTTTGATGAACTATACCAATGGATTGTGGGGAGAAAAGATTTTAGGTGGTCCTGCTTATCCCTTCTCAGAATTTCAAGGGATATGGAAGAACGAAAGACCATTGCCATACCATTATCTGCATCTTGCCTATACCCCTACATCACCAGTGAGTCTGGAACGATATAGAGCGTTTAAAGAGAATCGGGTCGATTTAGATCAACTGCGTCCTGAAATTTTTCCAGTTATCGATGATTTTGAGGTTATAATGAGTGCTGCTATTTATTATGAACTGCAAAAGGAAGAGGAGCTAGAGTTTGAAGCCAGCTTTTTTAGTCCATCTCTTGGATCATTAGGAGGATTGGAGTATTACGAGAAGTCAACTCGCTACACATCAGAAGTTCTCAGTCGGCCAGATTTTCTCGTTCCGTATGGACATATTGATGTCCCTTATTTTGAATTAGATCAAGAACTGGCATTCATGATTGTAGAGTGGGAGAGATATATCTATATCCTGGGTGGAAGCTTTGAAGACGTAGGTACGAGAGGCTACGATACGTGGTTTAAAGTTCAAAGTGATCGCTATTTTTCGCAATGGGAGCAGGCTCGAAACCTGGCTCGGGATTACGAAAAAAGAAAAAAAGCGTTCTTTAAATCACAGCGTCTGTCTTAGGGTAAGAGAGATGTTGAGAGATCAGAGTTTCAGCCAAGATCTTCCAACATGGAGCCTATCAATGAGAAATAGTAAACATCCTTTTTTGGTAAGTACACTATACATTGTTACAGGATTGAGTACAGTCTTCTTTCTTAGTGGGGGATACGTTCCTTTACCTTCAATAGTGAGAAATATTATTGGTATGATGGGAGTATCTCTCATAATATGCGGTGTTTTTACTTTGCTTTTTTATTTCAATGATCGCTATTTAAAATAGTAGGGCTATTCATACGTATCGAGCCGACCAATCATAAATTATACGTTTCAAAAGCTCATTCATTGCGAAGTGACCTTTGTGAGATAGAAAATACTCCTTACCTACCTGATAAATATCCTTTACTTACCTGATAGTGGAAGAGAGAAGGTCTCTCTCGACGAGAGATCTTCTCTTGCTCTGGCTTAGAGCAGATGGGTCTGCATAAATTCTAGCGAGCGGCGAATGATCTCGTGAGAGCGGGGATCATCGTTGAGGATATCAAAGCCGTGTTGGCCGGTTGGGTGGTTCATAAAATCAACTTCGACATTCTGAGCGATCGCTTCACTTACAAAGGCTTCCAGGCTCTCATTGAGGAGAGGGTTATCCAGACCAGCTCGAGCGATAAAGATTGGTGGCACATTCCCAGATCGTCGTTGTAGAAGACTCACAGCCGAGAATTCTTCAAAATCGTCTTCAGTGAAGAGGGGCGTAATCTGTTCAGATCCATTTCGGGTAGTGCTATAGAGGCCGTCATAATACGTTTTGAGATCGGCGAGCGTATAATAGCAGACGATACAGCGCACATATGGTGGCGTATCATAGAGTGCGGCGCGTAACCCCATCGGGCCGCCAGCTGAGCAGATCCAGATACCCAGCGCCTCTTCATGAATTTGCAGGCTCTCATTATGATCACGTACATAGGTAATGAGGTCATCGATATCATTGGCAACTCCAGCGACATTTGTGAGTGCCTCGGTTGAGCGATGATTGGCCGTAATAGCGATAATGCCAGAAGCAGAGATTAACTGGCCCCATGCTTCATACTGTCCTCCGTCTTTGATAGCCCTCAGATCCTCAACTGATCCATCGCCATGAATCAGGATCACAGCTGGTAGCCGCTGCCCCTTTCTATGAGAGGCGGGATAGTAAACATCTAGCTGAAGCTCAGTGTCTTCGACTGTTTTATAGGTCACGTTTTTGCGGACTGTACTGTTCTGCATTTCTGGAAGCGTATAGACAACACGAGGAGTCGTTTTCAGACGATGCTGGCTTGCCATTATTCATAACCTTTCTTCATTAGAAAATATGTCCTACTTTCTGTAAATTGTAGCATATTTTGTACGTCATGTGGATAGCTAGAGAGAGCGGATAAAGATATGTAAGGCTGTGTCGCAGAAGCAGGGACTGAGAGCGTGTAGATAGAGGTCCCTACCTGTTGGCATTCACCCTATTCTGATCCATGAAATAAAGGTAGTGAAGAAATGGCTGCGCAAGTGCTGTTACCAAACAAGAATTATCGCCTCTACGCTTCGGCTGGAGCTGAGGCTCTGTTAGCCTGGTACAATCCCGTGAAGGCTCTGTTCGAGACGACAGGCTGGTGGAATGCTGCCAATGCAGTGCATACTTTGATTGATTACTCATTATTGACCGGGAGTACGCAATACCGCTCAGTGATTGAACATTTCTTTAATCAACATGCAGATGGCTCATTTCTCAATAATTATTATGATGATGAGGGCTGGTGGGCGTTAACCTGGACAAATGCTTTTGATCTGACCGGTGAGGTCCGGTATCTTCAGATGGCGCAGACGATCTTTGAGGATATCAAGCAAGGGTGGGACTCCAGATGTCGTGGCGGAGTCTGGTGGTCAAAGGAGCGCACCTATAAAAATGCGATTGCAAATGAGCTTTTTCTGGCCCTGGGTGCTCGACTGTATGAGCGTACAGCAGGCTCGCCAGTGCGTCAGCAGTATGGAGATTGGGCGCTGGCAACCTGGAACTGGTTCGCCAAAAGTGGCCTGATTACTCCAGATTATCTGGTGAGCGATGGCTTGACGAAGCGCTGTACAAGTAATCGTGGCGTTAACTGGACATACAACCAGGGCGTCTTACTGGGCGGATTAGTAGATCTCTATAAAATGACTGAGCAAGAGAGCTATCTCCAGATGGCAGAGGCACTGGCGAATGCGACACTGCACTATCTTGTCAATGAGAACGGGATTTTGACGGAACCGTGTGAACGTACAGATTGTGGAGCAGATGGACCCCAATTTAAGGGCGTCTTTCTGCGCAATCTGCTCAAGCTCTATCTGGTCGATCGCAGGAGCATCTATCGCCAATTTATTGTCAAAAATGTTGAAGCGATCATAACCTATAATAAGACGACCTCTCATCAGTATGGGCTCTACTGGGGTGGACCTGTCGATAGAATTGATGCAGCACGCCAGAGTTCAGCGCTGGATGCACTGGTGGCTGCTATTCCGTTTAGTGCAGATGGCCCACTTCTCACCAATCTGGCTCTCTCTGTTCCTACTCAGGCTGATGCGTCCTGTTCGCCGCTGGAAGGGCCAGAGAAGGCTGTGGATGGTACTGTCCTCTACAATAGCAAATGGTGTTCTCCGGGCACCAGTGGACGCTACTGGCTCCAATTGGATCTGACAAGGCCAGTTATGATTGGGCGAATTGTGCTTAATCATGCGGGCGCGGGTGGTGAAGATCCCATGTATAATACCTGTGATTTTGGGATACAGGTCAGCCTGGATGGGACTTCGTGGCAGACGATAGTCTCCGTCACAGGAAATACTGCCAGCGTAACTACCCATCAGTTTGAGCCACAAGAGGTGCGCTATCTCACATTGCTCATCACTAATCCCCAGCGCAGTCCTGAGCATAAAGCAGCTCGGATCTACCAGTTTGAAATTTATGAGATCTGATCTGGCTTTCTGTGTAAGTGGAGAAAATGGTTGTATTCTTGTCAAACGGGCCTGCGCGTGCTATTCTCGTACAGGTGACCTATATTTCTGTTTTCTATCCGGTCATTGTAGGAGGATTGGTGGAATGGCGCAGGAGGATGGGAGCCCCGTACCAGCGCGGGGAACATTAGTGCGGCGTGCATATGAATTGTTAGAGAGTCAGGGACAGCCAGTTCCTGAAGAGGCACTGATTGAATATTTGTTTGGTGCCAATGGCAATAAACAGCTCTGGACCACTTTACTCCGCAAAACCTTGCGTGGCTCATCCCTGTTTGAGTCGGTTATTGAGCCTGAAGGGGAGGAGCAGATCCTCTGGTCACTGGCGGCCTGGCGAAGTCTCAAGCTGCGTCTGGAGGATGTTGAGTTTATTGTCGTCGATACTGAGACAACGGGCTTGCGGCCAGGGCCCGATCGTGTGATCGAGATTGCAGCCGTTCGTGTTCAGGGTGGACGGATCGTGGATACCTTTCAGACCCTGGTCAATCCCGAGCGCCGTATCCCTCCGTTTATTGCCAAATTCACAGGCATCACCCAGGATATGGTTGATGAGGCTCCCACTGCCAGACAGATCTTTGCCAATTTTTTAGAATTTCTGGGCGACGGTACCCTTGTAGGCCATAACCTGAGCTTCGATCTGAATTTTTTGAGCTATGAAGCAAAACTTCTGCGCAAATCCTTACCCCTTGATGGCTTTGACACCATTCCGCTGGCGCGCCGCTTTCTGCCAGGCTTAAAGCGTTTTAAGCTGGATATGGTCGCGACCCATCTGAATATTCCTGTGCATGATCGGCATCGTGCTTTGGGGGATGCTGAGGTCACCGCGGCTGTCTTTCTGCGAATTTTAGAGGAAGCGCAGAAGCAGGGTATTTACACCCATGGACACCTGCGCCGACGCGTGCAGTTGCCCGTCGCGTGGAGTGGTGAGATTGAGCAAGTGGAGCCCGTGGGGAAAGGGAAGCTCTGGGATGCTGATGGCAAACTGACGAATGGAGCCTCGGGGATGACGCGCCCAACGGGGACGCTCCTGCTCAATCCGGCCTGGAAACGAGATTTTCCTAATCGGCCTGGCGTCTATCTGATGAAAGATGAGTTTAAGCAGGTCATCTATGTTGGTAAAGCAAAGTCACTCAAGGATCGTCTCTCTTCTTATTATAGCCAGCCATTGGGCTATACTAAGAAAATGGATGGGCTCTTGCAGAGCGTACGTGAGATCGAGACGCGCGTCCTGGGTTCTGAACTCGAGGCGCTTCTTGTAGAGTCACGCCTGATTAAAGAGTTGCAGCCAGCCTATAATGTACAGCTACGCAACTATGAGCTCTATCCTTTTATCAAGATCGATGTTCAACATCCGTTTCCCCGCGTCTACGCGACACGTGAGGTTACCGCAGATGGGGCCCGCTATTTTGGACCTTTTCGGAGCCGTCGCATGGTGGATGTCACGATCGAACTGGTGCAGAAGATCTTCCCCATTCGGACCTGCACACGTAGCCTTCCTCCCCAGGCGAAAGCGACCGATCCCTGCTTACGACTCCACCTTGGTCGCTGTTCTGCTCCTTGTCGCGGCGGAGCAGACGTTGAAGACTACCGCAAAGTAATTGAGCAGGTCTGTTCCTTTCTAGGTGGTGAGAGTGAAGATCTGCTTGAACGTCTGCGTCGGCAGATGTTTGATGCCGCCCAGAACCTGAATTTTGAGCGGGCGGCCTGGCTGCGAGATGCCATCCATAGCGCCGACGAGATCCTCATTGGTCAGCGTCTGATCACAGGAGCAGTAGAAGCCAACAACCTCTTTATCGTGTATCCCTCAGCCAATGAAGGGCATAATGAGCTCTTCTTGATTCGGCATGGTCGCCTTGTCCAGCAGGCGAGCGTTTTACATGAGCGGACAGTGATGGAGCAAGCGGTTAAGAACTTTTTAGACGTTGCAGCGCAGTTGGGAGCACCGCCCACTATTGTGGGCAAGGCTGAAGTAGATCAGATTAACATCATCAGCCGTTGGATTCACCGCCATAGCGATGATCGAGCCTTTTTCCCTTTTCAGCATGTGCTTGGCGCTGAGAGTAGTATTCAGCAATTAAGCGAGCAGATGTGGTCAGCGGTTGAAGAGGCGCGGACTCTTCCGCTCGAAGCCTTGCTGGAAGAGACCGATCCCATCGATATGTAGCTGTCCTCTCAGGAGAGTACCAGAGAATTATCGCTCAGGAATAAAATGCGCTATAATAGGCGGTACTTATTTATCATCACATAATGGAGAAGTGGGCCCTGGTGGAAGCGGGATGCTGTCAGTTGCATAGCCGAGCCTCATGCCTGATCAGACCGACTCTCTATTCTATTGTCTTCGGGCGCTACACCCTTCTAAAAGAGCAAGACTGGAAGACTGTCGCGAGGAGTTGTTGAATTATGCTGTTATCCGATAAACGTATTGTAGAAGAGTTAAAGCAGGGCAATATTGTGATTGAGCCCTTCAACGAGCGCCATCTGGGCCCCAATTCGTATGATTGCCGGTTGGGTGAGTGGTATTTTCAGGGAGATGCCAATATTGAGGTCATGCATCTGGACCAGCCAGATGAGATTCGGCGCTATTGGGGCGAGCCTCGCAAGGCAGAAGGTGGGAAGATTGCTATCCGCCCAGGAACCACGATTCTGGCTCATACACAGGAGATTATCGGGGGGCATAATGGGTATCTGGCGAAAATGTATTCACGCAGTACGGTCGCTCGCTCTGGACTCTCGGTCTGTCGCTGCGCCGGTGTCGGTGATGTTGGGTATATCAATCGTTGGACAATGGAGATCAGCAATCATACGCAGACCTCGATCATCGTCCCCGTTGGTTTTCGCATCTGTCAGCTCACCTTTGAATATGTAGGCGAGACGATCAAAGAGTATCATGGGAAATATGGTCAGGATCAGCACTGGTCGCCAGAGGATATGTTGCCCAAACCCCACTTTGACTGGGATTATGAGATCTATCGTTCGGATCGCGAGAGATAACGGTGATGAGTAAAGGTCGCCTCATCTCTTTTGAAGGCCTGGATGGAGCTGGTAAAACGACGCAGATGGATCTGCTTGAACGGTGGTTACGAGCCCGGCAACTCTCGTATATCCGGACGCGCGAGCCAGGGGGAACACCTCTAGGAATTGAGATTCGCCGTTTGCTCTTCCAGCAGCCTGAATTGGCATTGACGCCATTGGCCGAAGCCTTTTTATTTCAGGCTGATCGGGCTCAACACTTCGAGACCCTGATCCTGCCAGCGCTTGCGGAAGGGAAGCTCGTGGTCACCGATCGCTGTTTTGATTCAAGCATTGCCTATCAGGGTGCAGCTCGGGGCGTTGGAACGGCACGAGTTGAACAGCTCTCCCTGATTGCTACTCAGGGTCATGTGCCCGATCTCACCATCTTTCTGGATCTTGATCCTCAGCAGGTGCAGCAACGGACCGATCTGGCACAGGATCAGAGTGGGAAGCGGGACGAGGTGAGCCGCTTCGACCGTGAATCCGTGGTATTTCATCAGCGATTGCGTGAGACCTTTTTATGCCTGGCCCAGACGCATCCCGAACGAATAAAGATTGTGCAGGCCACACGCTCAATTACAGAGGTCCAACAAGAGATTATCCTTCTGGTAGAACAACTCTTGATGAAAGATTCC
Organism: Tengunoibacter tsumagoiensis; assembly: GCF_003967535.1. Classification (GTDB taxonomy): domain Bacteria; phylum Chloroflexota; class Ktedonobacteria; order Ktedonobacterales; family Ktedonobacteraceae; genus Tengunoibacter; species Tengunoibacter tsumagoiensis. The sequence continues at coordinate 2,382,429 of NZ_BIFR01000001.1, forward strand.
AAAATCGTATAGTCACGCTCACCATAAATGATGGACCCTTCTCATACGATAAATTGCATTTCATAAGCGCTTTATTGTATGAATGATGGCGGGCTCATCATTTATGATGGCTGCGGACCACGTCGGTTATCATTCATGATGGACCATGGCGGACTACGTCGAGCCTCTTCCCTCCACAATCTCTTCTTAGGGAGCAATCTCTTCACTTTCAAAAATGCGTGTTGAGAGTCGATAATAGGTGCCGTGAGAGGCTAAGAGCTCCTCATGTGTTCCCTGTTCGACGACGCGGCCTTGCTCAATAACCACAATGCGGTCGGCTTTTTCGATCGTGCTTAGCCGATGGGCGATCACGATGGTTGTGCGTTCGCGCATTAAGCGATCGAGCGCTTCCTGGACCAGACTCTCGCTCTCATTATCGAGTGAGCTTGTGGCTTCGTCGAGGATCAGAATGCGTGGATTGCGCAGTAGAGCACGAGCGATGGCAATGCGTTGGCGCTGGCCCACCGAGAGCTTGACTCCTCGCTCCCCAACCAGGGTTTCATAGCCCTCTGGCAACTGGCGAATAAATTCAGAGGCATTGGCCGCATGTGCAACTGCTTCAATCTCCTCCAGAGTGGCATCTAAGCGACCATAGGCAATATTCTCACGGATGGTTGCCCCAAAGAGAACAGGTTCCTGTAAGACAATGCCGATCTGTTCGCGCAGACTCTGAATCTGCACATGCCGAATATCGTAGCCATCGATCGTAATCTGCCCGCTCTGGAGATCAAAGAAACGTGGTATGAGATTCGCAATCGTTGTCTTCCCGGCTCCACTCGGTCCAACCAGGGCAACGACCTGTCCTGCCTGAGCTGTAAACGAGACCTCTTTTAAGATTGGTCGCTCATCCTCATAGCTAAATGAGACCTTATCAAAGCGAAGCTCCCCTTGTACAGGAGGAAGTGGCACAGCGTCAGGCGCATCGGTCAGCGTAATGGGAGTATCCAGGAGCTCAAAGAGGCGTTCAGTTGAGCCGAGAGCCATCTGATACTGGCTAAAGAGATCACTGGCACTGGTAATGGGGCGCGAGAGGAAGAAGACATAGAGCATCGTTGTGGTGAGAGTGCCAATCGTGAGATGTCCTTCCATCACAGCGGTTCCCGCAAACCAGAGGAAGAAGGCAATCCCCCCAATCCCAAGGAGAGACGAGATTGCGCGAACAAAGCTCATTAATTGGATGCGTTTTCTGGCCACTCCAAACTGTTGCCAGGTTAACTTGCTATAGCGCTCAGTCTCATACTGTTCGCGTGTGAAGGATTTGACGATCTTTGCATTACTCAGGCTCTCCTCTGAAGCTGCCGTCGCTTCTCCTAAGACAGCGTATTCCTGTTTATAGATGCGGCGAATTGAGCGACCGGCAATAAGAAAAGGCAGAGAGAAGAGCGGCAAGGTCAGAAGAATCCAGAAAATAGTATCGCCACCACCTCCAGAGGAGGGATGACCAGCAGGGATCGCTCCATTTAGTTGATTGGCTTTCGCAAGTAAGGTATCTGGCCCTGTGATAAGAATGGCGATTCCAAGGAGGAGCGTAATGAGATTCTGTATAAAGCTCGTCAGATTATTTGTCGCAGCATTGCGAACGGTCGTGACATCGTTTGTAAGCCGACTGAGCAGTTCACCAGTGCGATTCTTCTGAAAGAAAGCCAATGGGAGCTTCTGCAGATGGGTATAGAGGCGGAGCCGGAGATCGATCACGACGCGCTCTCCAATCATCGAGAGCCAGTAGCTCTGCCAGAAACTCAGGATGCTCTGTATCACAACCAGGCCAAGCAGAATAAAGATCATGTTGTGCAGTGCATTGGCATTTTTATCAAGAATAATGCTATCAATCACCTGACCAGTTAAAGCTGGATAGGCGAGCGAGAGCGTGCTGGTGATTGCGGTCAGAATCATCGTGATGAGCAATTTCCAGCCATAGGGTTGCGCCAGGCTCAGGAGGCGACGAAGGCGAAGCGTACCAGACATTTTTTTATCGGTCTTATCTACTGAAAGTGGTTTTTTGAGAGTAGGAGAGGAATCTGGCATAGATATCCTTTCTGAACAGAGAATGTTACGGCTCTTGAGAGGGAAAAAAATGGTCTGCTAGAAGATAAGACGCAAACGATCTCAAGCATTCCAATGGGAGATACCTGAAAAGCGAGGACTACTCAAAGCCTTCGAGACGTTTTTTGCGTTTATGGGCCTCATAGGAGGTAGGATCAAGGACAAGAGCGCGTTCAACGGCGGCTAATGCTTCCTCTCTGCGTCCAAGAATGCCAAGTACCCAGGCTTTGCCATCCCAGGCAGGAGCATAGTGTCCATCGTGCTGAATAGAGAGCTCAAAATCTGCGAGCGCCTCTGGATAGCGTGCGAGCATAGCCAGACAGGTCCCTTTCATATACCAGGCTTCAGCATTCGTCTGATCCAGAGCGACGGCGCGTTCTGCGGCCTTTAAGGCCTCAACGTAGCGAATTGTTGCGGAGAGTTGCTGGCAATATTCGAGCCAGAACTGTGCCTGCTGTTTGGTCTTCTCTTCCAAGATACTCATCTCCGATCTCCAATGTCGTGTGCATCAGGCTTTTGCCAGCGTTGGAGGAGGGCTTGATAGGCCTCCCAGGTATCGATATCGTCATTAGCCGGGCCTGGACCAACCTCGATGGTACGCAACTCGTCCTGATGGCGAGCAATAATGCTTCGTCCACCTTCATCGCCACTGACCTGTTGCAGCTCTGCAAAGAGCCTGCTGGCAAATAGGACCGGGTGCCCCCGTTTCCCTGCGTAAAGCGGAGCAATAATTGCTTTTTTGGTTTCGTTATGATATTGAATAAGCGTATCAATAATTGTCGACGTCAGCAGGGGTTGATCGCCCAGGATAACCAGGCAGCCATCAATCTTCTGGCCTGATTGTATCAGTTGTGATAAGGCCTGCACTCCCAGGCGTAGCGAGCTACTCATTCCTTGCTGATAGGCCGTATTTTCGAGATAGTGAATGCTCCTCTGGTCTGGGAGACTGGTGAGACTCTGACGAATTTGCGGTGCTTGATGACCAAGCACCACCAGGATCGGATCTGCCTGTGAGACACAGGTGCTCTCCAGGACATGAGCAAGGATCGGGCGTTCTCCCAGAGGAAGCAAAAGTTTATGGCGACCCTCGCCCATGCGGCTCGAGCTTCCAGCGGCTAAAATAATGGCAGCGATCGTCATAGGCTCCTTCACTTCTCACACGAGCGTTTCGCCAGTCCAGGTAGTCATCTACAGGTAAGATCTCGTTTGATACATAGACAGATTGTAGCGTTGATAACCAGTTTCATTATAATTGATTATCACAAAGCTGCAAGTGACCTGGATGGAAATAAAAGAATGCGATGATCTGTTCTCAATTGTTGAGGACCATCATACTGGGGAGAAGCGAGCGGGCATTGTATAAAATGGTATAATGTCGGTTGATGATGTTTGAGCCCCATGGGCCTGGTGATGTGTGTGTCGACCAAGATTATTCCCACGATCTGTCATGCACCAGGGAAAGATTCAGGAGAGCATAATGATAGATACCAATGCTTCGGCTATGCCTATAGTTGGCGACACAGCCCTTGATGCCGAGACTCAGGCAAAATATGAGCATCTCCAACAGATTTTGCGCGAGATGGGCTCAGTTCTCGTAGCTTATTCAGGTGGTGTAGATAGTGCACTCTTGCTGAAAGTAGCTTACGATGTCCTGGGTGAACGCGCATTGGGAGCCATTGCCTCTTCACCGGCGTATGCTCCAGAGGAGACGCAAGAGGCCCTGGACGTTGCGCAACAGCTCGGACTTCCCCTGGTAACCCTGGAGACACACGAGCTGGAGAATGAGCAGTATGTCAAAAATGACCTCAACCGCTGTTATTTTTGTAAGACCGAGCTATTTACCCATCTCGAACCATTAGCGAAAGAGCGAGGGCTGGAATATATCGCTTATGGGGTCAACACAGATGACGATGGCGATTTTCGCCCGGGCCAGCGCGCGGCGCGAGAGTTTGCAGTGCGCGGCCCGCTGAAAGAGGCCGGTATGGGCAAGCGCGAGATTCGTGCCGTCGCCAAACTGCTCCAGATGTCCGTCTGGGACAAACCAGCGCTGGCCTGCTTCTCCTCACGCATTCCCTATGGCAGCAAGGTGGATGTAGCCTCGCTTCAGATGGTCTATAAGGCAGAAAAGTTTCTGCGCGATCTGGGTTTTCGTCAGTTGCGGGTGCGTCATCACGATAAAATTGCCCGCATTGAAGTCGAACGAGCGGATATTGTGCGCCTGGTCGAGGAAGAGATGAGCCGTGTGGTCACCGATGGTTTGCGCAAGATCGGCTATGCCTATGTTACCGTGGATCTTCTCGGATATCGTTCCGGGAGCATGAACGAAGGCTTCTTCAAGAAGAAGAAAGACCTCGATAAAAAGTAAGGGCTTTATCTTATGACGACCAATCAGTCTACGAAGAAAGAGCGGCGGCGCGAAGAACTGCGTCGTCGTGAGGCCGAGCGTCAACGAGCCATACGACGCCAGAAACGGCTGTTGACCACCATTATCACAGCCATTGTGGCTGCAATAGTGCTTGTTGTCGTACTCTACATCCGTTTTTTCTTCGTGGCAACTCCGGCGGCTCAATCTCCGACGACGCCAACTCCACAGGTAGCTATTACTCCTGTCTCCGACAACCCTGCTTACGGAGTGATTGATAACATTGCCTGTTCCAGCAGCGAGCAGCTCACCTATCACATTCATGCTCACCTGTCTATTTTTATCAATGGCAAAGCGGTACCAGTTGCTGAGAATATTGGCATAGCGCCAGATCAGAGCTGTATCTATTGGATGCATACCCATGATACCAGCGGCATCATTCATATGGAGGCTCCTCAGACAGATACATTTAAACTGGGAACATTTTTGCAGGTCTGGCATGATCACTTCTCTCAATTACAATTTCCCAGTCAGCTGGCCAGTACGACTGGTTGGCAGGTCTATGTCAATGGGAAGGCCTATACAGGGGATTTCAAGCAGATTGAGTTAAAATCGCATACAATGGTGACCCTGGCGTATAATTCGCCCACTGTTCAGCCAGAGACAACCTTTAACTGGGGCCTATTAAATGAATAGGCGGCCCCACTGTGCTATAATTTGAAGGAAAAGTAAGACGGAAATCAGACAGAGATGGACGTTTGCAACGACGCTGTGCTCTCATCCCATTAGCTGAAAAACAGGAATAACACATCATGTCAGAGCGCACTATCTACCTTGACCATGCCGCCACGACCGCGTTAGATCCACGCGTCCTCGAGGTGATGCTTCCCTACTTTACGACAGAATATGGCAATGCCAGCAGTATCTATACGCTGGGACGTCATGCAATGCAGGCAATTGATCGTTCGCGTGAACAGGTTGCCGAACTATTGCATTGTCGGGCAACGGAGATTGCCTTTGTCGGTTGTGGCTCGGAGAGCGATAACCTGGCAATCAAAGGTATGGCCTTTGCTTCACAGAAAAAAGGGAAACATATCATCACGTCCGCTGTGGAACACCATGCCGTCTTGCATACGTGTCAGTATCTTGAGCGTTTTGGCTTTCATACGACCTACCTGCCAGTTGACGAGTATGGGATGGTGCGACCTGAAGACGTTGTCAATGCTCTGACGGATGAGACGATTCTGGTCTCGGTGATGTATGCCAATAATGAGGTGGGAACTATTCAGCCGATTGCTGAGATTGGGCGTATCTGTCGTGCGCGTAAGATCCCCTTTCATGTCGATGCAGTGCAGGCTGGCGGTGCCCTGCCTATTGATGTGGCTGATCTCCACGTTGATCTCCTCTCGCTCTCGGCCCATAAGTTTTATGGCCCTAAGGGTATGGGCATTTTGTACGTACGCCAGGGAATGCGTCTTCTTCCACAATTGCAGGGGGGATCGCAGGAGCGGGGACGCCGCGCCGGGACAGAGAATATCGCTGGCATTGTAGGGACTGCCACGGCACTCCAACTGGCCTATGCCGAATTAGAGCAGGCAACACCGCGAATCGAAGGTCTGCGAGATCGTCTGATTGAAGGGATCTTGCAGATTCCCCGCAGCCGCCTGACAGGCCATCCCACCTTACGTCTCCCCAATAACGCCAGTTTCTGTTTTGAAGGCGTTGAGGGCGAATCGATCCTGCTGAACCTCGACCTGCTGGGAATCGCCGCCTCCTCTGGTTCAGCCTGTACCTCCGGTTCCGTTGAACCGTCGCATGTTCTGGTCGCCATGGGACTCCCGCCTGAGTGGTCGCATGGAAGTCTGCGTCTCACCGTAGGAAAAGAGAATACGGATGAGGATATCGAGAAAGTTCTCGCCGTGTTGCCAGATGTGATCAAACGTCTCCGAGGGTTAGGACTTTAATTGATTGTCTCTTCCCAGTTTTTATGTTAAAGTGTGTGGACAGCGGTTAATGTGTACGTGTGCAAAGATGCCACTATCTACGATATTCGCACTATCAGCACAGACGATCTGATGATCGTGGATGTGCCCGGAACAGGGCAATCCTTGTCTTCTGAGTGGCATCAGCTCTGGGATAGAGAAAAAGAGGTAGACGGAATGGACGTAATTAAACGGAGTACGCTGTCGCAGCGGGTACAGCAGGTCAAACCCTCAGGGATTCGGAAGTTCTTCGACATTATCAACACGATGCCAAATGTCATCTCGTTGGGCGTTGGAGAGCCTGATTTTGTCACGCCAGAGCATATTCGTCAGGCAGGTATCGCCTCAATTCAGGCTGGACGGACCCAATATACCTCAAATTATGGGACATTGGCCTTGCGTGAAGAGATTGCACGAATGCTCCAGCGACGGACTGGCCTCACCTATGATCCTGCCAGGCAGCTTCTTGTGACAGTGGGTGTCAGCGAGGGTGTGGACCTTGTGATGCGTACACTGATCGATCCTGGCGATGAAGTGATCTCTTCTGACCCTGGTTACGTTGCATATGAGGCCGATATTATTTTCTCTGGTGGTGTTGCCGTCCCCGTTACGACCTATGCCGAATACAATTTTGCCGTCCGCGCAGCAGATATCGAAGCTGCTATCACTCCTCGCACCAAATTGATCCTGTTAGGCACCCCCAATAATCCAACAGGAGCCGTCATCCCACGTGAAGAGCTGGAAGGAATAGCCAGAATCGCGATCAAATATGATCTCATCGTCGCTGTTGATGAGGTCTATAGCCGTCTAGTCTATGATATTGAGCACTTTAGCATTGCCTCTTTTCCCGGAATGCAAGAGCGAACCATCTTGCTGGATGGTTTCTCCAAGGCCTATGCCATGACGGGCTGGCGTGTAGGATATGTTGCCGCCCCCTCCTATCTCTTAGAAGCGATGTGTAAGATTCATCAATATACCATTATGTGCGCTGGAACGGCTGCTCAGGAAGCGGCCCTGGAGGCGCTCCGCCACGGAGAAGACGATGTCCTGCACATGCAGGCAGATTATGCACGCCGTGGGAAAATGCTGGTCGCAGGCCTGAATCGGATTGGGCTTCCCACCTGTAAGCCTCATGGAGCCTTCTATGCCTTCCCCTATGTGAGCGGTGTAGGCGGCATGAGCGATGAAGAGTTTGCAGAGCGTTTATTAGTCGAAGAAGAAGTTGCCGTTGTGCCTGGAAGCTCCTTTGGAGATGCCGGTAAAGGCTATGTACGCGTTGCCTATTGTACCGCCTACGAAAAATTAGAAGAGGCACTGGTGCGTATAGATCGTTTCGTCAAAAAATATTCCTGAGACCATGCGCATTTCACATTGATAGACACCCTGGCCGAAATGGAGACACCGTTTGACCAGGGTGTCTTCTTTTTTGTGTCACGAGATCTCAGAAATGAGCGACGAAGGGATTACATTTTTCTGGAATTGGGTGTATTATTGAGGAACAGAATATTTTAGGATAGAGTAGATGTGGATGGACAGGGAAAAGCTCATATTTTCAAAGCTACCATACCTAAAATAGTGGATAAAATACCAGTCTTGCCCGTCGTATTTATCCTCTATTTTAGGTAGTTATTTGTTGCGAAATTCATAACCAGGCGTTATAATGCTGACATGATGATGTCCTTGTATCATTATATATACCAATATATACCACCTCGATCACAGGACAAGGATCATACAGCATGAGCACACTTTTCGCGCTGGCTGGTGAGTTCGATAGCGGAAAACACCAGTATCGGGTCTATGAACCAGGAAGTAGTTCAACTGTAGATTGGCTTTTTCCACTGGCAAAAGAGTATGTGAAAACACTCTCACAATCTATTCTTCCACGTCGTCCTATTCAAGCTCCCGAGAGTGACTTTCATATGGATATGACTCGTTTAGAAAGATATATTGCGAAAGCCAGTATCCCCAAATATAAGCCTGGAAATTTTAATGTCGTACGTAGCGATTTTGGCGAGTTATTATGTTATGTATTATTAGAGTGCTGGTATAATACGCTCTTTGGCGCCAAGAGCATCAGCTATCGGGAACTAAAAGACCTGCCAGGGCGTGGTATAGATGCCATTGGCATTGAGCGTGGTGACCCCTTAACGATTGTATTGTGTGAAGTAAAAGTATCTGATGACCAGAAATCGCCCCCGCGTGTAGTTGATGATAGTGATGATTGTTTGAGTAAGCAGCATCGCCATCATCTCGATGCGATGAGCCATGCCACAAAAGAGAAGATCTGGCGGGCCTATCGCTTCACGAAAGATGAGCGCATCGGGGACCTACTTGCAGAAGCGGCCACATATATTGAAGAGCAGCAGATTGAGAAACTACGGATTGTCAGCTGTAACGTCTTGATTCGGCCAAAGACAAAATATACTGAGGCCGATTTTGGAAGTTTTCGTCAGACGCCAGCCGACTATCTGCCAGCCGACATTCGTTTCTTAATCGCCTGCGTTCCAGATGATTTAAATACTCTTATTAAGGACTGGTACAGTATTGTCGAGAAGACGGGGGTGTCCGGTTGAGTACGACCCTACAAACCGCGCTACAGGAGCTGAATGTTCCTCTTTTTATACAACGAGCCGATCATGCTACGCTGGCCCGCATGATCGCCGCTTTACCAACGGAAGATACGTATCAACCTACCCCAGAGAAATTGCCACGCTATGGTTTTCTCTATGAGAAGCAGGGCCTGAGGGCCTTTAAACACTATGTGACCAATCAACACGAGGGCCAGAAAGGGGAACTGTGTGAATACTTCCTGCTGGCTTTTACCTGTTGGAGAGCGCTGGTCTCCCTGTCGGTGCAGAAGCAGGGGAATGATCCAGGGCATCTTTCAGGATCGGGTCTGCACCTGATGGAAGCTGAGTTTGGGCAAGAGCTCATTCTGCCTGAACTGATGCTCGCTTTTAGCTTAAGTGTGGCAGGTCTGCTCTCCGAGCGAACGGCTGAGACACGATTAGAGCTACGGCAGTATCAATTAGATCTTTCAACCGGGCAACAGGACTGGCGTAAGGTTGTGGCGGCGCACGTCTTGAGTGCCTTTATCCGGCTTGTGCGCAAAGATAACGGTTGGGACGATATTCATCATGCACTTGCCAGTCTGGATACTTTAAAGCAGATGCAGGGCAAAGATGAGGAGCTGTATCTGGATGGTCTGGCAGAAGAGCAGCAGGCACCAGCGGCATTTGAGCTGATGGGCTTCTATCATCTTGCTCAGCTTGTGGTGCTGGCTGGAAATTATCTTCTGAGTGGGCAGATGGGACGGGATAAGATCAATCTACGGCTGGATCGCCATCATGAGCAAGCGCTGGATGCATTTGAGCAGGGGCAGATGAACTTTCTGGCCCATATTGCGGATCTGCTCTGGGTTGGTTGTCGCGAGCTGGTCCAGAATGCCATCTGGACCCATGTCGGGCTTCTGGGTGAGAATGTGCAGAAATATGTCGAGGCTCTGACCTCAGCCGCGCGCAATCAGCCTGTGATTGAGCTCTGGCCCAGCCAGCAGGAAGCGTTGCGTCGTCATCTTCTGGATTCCTATCATCGCGCCATTCTTGTCGAGATGCCAACCAGTGCAGGCAAGACCTTGCTGGCCAAATTCGCCGTTATTCAGACAAAGGCGCTCAACCCTCATGGGACGATCGCCTATGTCGTTCCGACGCGCGCACTGGTCAATCAGGTCGCACTGGATTTTCGAGCCGACTTTCGCCATCTCTTGCGTGTTGAGCAGACGGTACCAGTCTTTGAGCTTGATCCAACCGAAGAGCACCTCTTAAAGAGCCGTATTGATGTGCTGGTGACCACGCCAGAGAAGCTTGATCTGCTGATTCGTAGTGGTCATCCAGTCACACAAAACCTCTCCCTGGTCGTTGCTGATGAGGCGCATAATATCAGCGAAGAGGGGCGCGGTGTGAGGCTAGAGCTCTTACTCAGTACCATTAAGCGCGATCGAGCGCGGGCGCGTTTTCTCTTGCTCTCGCCCTTTCTCCCCAATGATGAAGAGCTGGTACAGTGGTTGGGAGAGGAGCAGGCCTTGCCCCCCATTTCTATTCATTGGAAGCCTGGTCGGAAGCTGATTGGGGCGGTCAAAAGTGTGAAAACGGAAGGGAACTGGACGGTAGAGTTTGAGACCGTCTCGACCGCTCATGCCCCCGATGTGCGAGCCGGGATGAAGGTGCTGATTGGCCGAACGGCTTCCCGTATCACGACCGTTCATGAGATGACAAAGGCCACAGTACAGGCTTTATTGCCGCGTGGTTCCGTCCTGGTTCTCTGTTATGGTCCTGTGTTTGCTGCCCGGCGAGCGAAAGAGATTGCCAACGAGATGCCGAAGTTGGAGCCTCACGCATTTCGCGATGCCGTCTGCCATTATCTTGAGGCAGAGCTGGGGACCGATTCGCACCTCTCGGCCTACTTACAACATGGAGTAGCCTATCATCATAGCGGGCTCTCCCTGGAGGCACGCTGGTTGATTGAGAAGTTGATCAGAGATGGGCTGGTGAAAGTGGTCTGTGGGACTACAACGCTGGCGCAGGGGATGAACTTTCCCATTACCACAGTCATCATTGAGGATCTCCGCAAAGGGAGAAGCTCTCATCTTTCCTATCAGGATTTCTGGAATATTGCGGGCCGGGCTGGTCGAACGCTTGTTGATTCAGTTGGTGTGGTTGCGTTTCCAGCGGTAGATAAGAATCGGCTGGAGGGCTATGTTGATTTTCTCAAGAACGAAGCGCAGGAGATCTCCAGTCGTCTGGCGATGCTTCTGGTGCGCGCCGAAGAGATCAGCACGACGTTTACCGTTGAGTCGCTCTATGAGTATCCACAGCTTTCGCCCTTGCTGCAATTTCTGGCCCATGCCATGAGAGTCTCAGGGAATGGCAACCTGGCTGAAGAGGTTGAGGATCTCTTGCGCTCGAGTCTGGTCTATTATCAGGTGCAGAAGCAGAGTAAGGTCGCGGCCCAGAAACTAGTGCAGATCTGCCGCTCTTATCTAGAACAACTGAGCCAGCATAAGAATATTCTGGTGCTGGCTGATCAGACAGGTTTTGCAACCCCGACCGTGTTAGAGCTATTAGCCAGGAAGAATCATAACGAAGAGCTGACCCTGGCCGAAAATTGGGAGCCTGAGCGCTTATTTGGAGAGGATAGCCATCCGATGGTTGAGCGTATCAGTGCGATAGCCAATCTCCCAGAGATTCAGCTGGGGAAAGAGAGCGACTATGCGCACAGCGCGGAACAGATTGCAGCCATTCTCCGCGATTGGGTAAATGGCGTCTCGCTCAAGCAGATGGCCCGGCGTTATGGAGCGCATGAGAATGACCCGGATGTGCAGATTATGAACTTTTCACGCTATCTGTTCTCACGCTTATTAAGTCAGGCTGCCTGGGGGATAGGTGCTTTAGAGACGGTCTGCCTCTCAAGCCAGAAACAGCGTGGTTGGCAGCCAGTGGGCTATATCCCTTCAATGCTCTTCTTTGGAGTGCGCCAGCGAGAAGCGATCTGGCTGCGGATGGTTGGTGTACCAAGGATAGTTGCCAATCCGATGGCGCAGATCTGGAGGCAGCAGATGAAAGGGGAGCCCAGGAGCTATGAGGTCATACGCGAATGGGTCTCGCGGCTCTCTGATGAAGAATGGCGACAGATTATCCCCGTGGGGTCGCCGCTAACGCCCAGGGATATGAGGCTCATCTGGCAGGAATTCTCTGGGGAGACCTTGAGCTAAGCATATCTCGAAACACTCGAGCAGAGAGAGGCCGAATGCAGCACAGACAATCTGATGCACTGCATTCGGCCTCTCGCGATGATTGGGCTGAGCGATGCCAGCCCGTGACTGGTGTTGTTGTCACCAGCCACATATGGATATTAGCTTAGCACTCGCTATGGCCGCAGCTATAGCACTTTTTGCAACCTTCTTCATAGACCATGGTGTTGCAACCGCACTGTGGGCAGAGATTGCCCGTTACGCGGAGCTGATTGAGATTGACTGGAGCACTGACATGGCTTTCGGCCACGGGTTCTTCAGTAACCTTGCTGACTGGCGCTGGAGCCGGAGCCACCGTCTCAGGAGCCTCATTAAGAGCTTCCATATGGATCTCTAGAGCGCGAGCAACCGCATCGGGCAGCGAGCGAACCTGCTGTACACCAAAGCCAACCGAACGGCTACCACCGATACCGCGCAACTGGTTCGTGATCTCCTGAGCACGATCCGTCTGCGAGAGCGGGCTAAGGAGCTGTAGATTGAGCGAGATCAGGCGGCCCAGTGCCTCTGAGAGTGCGGCAATATCGCTACCGGCCTTACCAACGTTCACAAAGACCTCGAATGGTCCCTGATCATCGCTGTTGATCGTGATATTGATCTTGCCCTCAGGAGCGCGCACCTGGCGGGTGTAGCCCTGAACCACAGACGGACGCTGTTTGATCCCTTGATGAATCGAAGTGACCGGCTCAAACATCGGAGCCTGGGCCTGCGCCGCCTTCTCCGCTTTTTCAGCTGCCTTCTTCTCATCCTCAACGCGGGTCAGCACTGCATCGCGAGAGCCATCGCGATAGTAGGTCACACCTTTACAGCCCATCTCATATGCTAGGCGATAGAGATTCTGCACATCCTCGACTGTATGCTCATTCGGAGCATTGACCGTCTTACTGATGCTCGAATCGGTGTAGCGCTGGATCATACTCTGGACGCGGACATGCTCTTCGGGAGTGAGATCCTTAGAGGCGACAAAGTAATCAGGGGTTGCCTCATTGGGATGCTCATCGCGCCACTCCTGGAGCAGATGGTGATACAGGATATGTTCACCAGTGCGGTCACGGCGGATCATCGCAAAGTCATAGACTGGCTCAATACCGGAGCTGGCGCCAGAAAGCAGGCTGGTTGTACCGGTGGGGGCCTGTGTTAACAGAACCGCATTACGGATGCCTTGATTGGCGATCTTCTCCTGAATCGGCTGAGGTAAGCGCTGGATGAACTTGCCCTGGAGATACTTCTCGCGATCGAACATCGGGAACGAGCCCTTTTCGGCGGCATTATCTGCCGAAGCCTCATAGGAAGCATCGCGGATCGTCGCATAGATGCGCTCAATAATGGGGAGAGAGGCATCGCTGCCATAGGCTACTTTCATCTTAATCAGTGCATCTGCCAGACCCATTGTCCCCAGGCCAGTGCGGCGTGTGCTCAACTGAGCCTCGCGATTCTCAGCGATAAAGTACTCGTTGGCATCGACCACATTATCCAGGAAACGCATAGCGATCTTACTGATCTGTGCCAGCTTCTCCCAATCCATCTCACCATGGGAGACAAAGGCTGAGAGGTTCAATGCACCCAGGTTACAGACGCCCCAGGGAGGTAAGCCTTGCTCACCGCAATTATGAACTACCAGGCCGTTGGCTACAAACAGATGAGCCTCAGGCTCGGTAAGGTCATAGACCATCTCTTCGCCTTCTGCTGTCAGGCTGACAAAGGTAGCGGTGAAGTCCTCTTTGTATGGTCCACGCTTATAAGCTGCCACCAGGTCTTCCAGCTTGCTCTGCTTTTCCTGTGTCAGGAAGCTAATCTGATGGGCAAAGGCGCTGAAGCTTCCTTTTGTTATGACCAGATCATGGTAGCTCTGGCATTCATAGGAAGCACTGCCGCCTTTACCATCCGGCAGCTCGCGCGAGCCAGCCTCACGGAGTTCTGTATAGATACGTGAGTAGATGCCAAAGTTGAGTAGAAGCTGCTGCACACCTTCTAGCAGTTGCTGGTTTACAGAGGTCAGACGAATGGAGGCACCTTTCTCAAGGTTTCCCTGTACTGAACCATCAGCGGTAAACAGAGCGGACAGGAAGCCCTTCTGCATCTCATGAGAGCCACGAAAGACCGATGGTGGTACCTGCAGCTTGTTGCTCAGAAGTTCGGGATCAATGAGGCGTAGGAGCCGCACCGACTCCACGCGGGTCTCGTCGCGATCTGCAACTTTTTGTGCACCAACCACATATTGTCTCTGCCCCTCGGGAGCTGCTACGAGCCGGTTTACTGCTTCGGCAAACTGGGGTGCAATCGCTTGCTCTTTGCCAAAGAATGAGAGCATGACACTACCCGCACGACGAGTATTGATCGAGCCATCACCAACCAACCAGCCCAGAACGCGACCCAGATCAGCATTGCCAGTTGTGCCGAAGTAGCCTTCAGCATGCAAGAGCTTGATCTTATCTCCAGTGTTTAGCGTGCCCGCCTCTTTCCAGCCTCCGGTGGTCAGAACCTTATGGTCTTCAGTGAGACGAATGGTGTAGCCTTCTTCCGTCTGGAGACGGAAGACTGGTTTGACGCCAGTTGAGAAGACATGGCTGGCCTGACGAAGAGCAACATTCTCGCTATCAGGCGAGACTACAGTGACCGGTGCCCCCATCTCTGCCAGCTCACTGGCCGGGATCATGCCCTGATCGGTATAGACCAGCGTATCGCCAGTCACGCAGGGATTAACGCAGCGAATATTCTCGTAGTACCAGGTATTGGACTCTTTATTATAGCGATCCATAAAGACCATACCGGGCTCAGCCGACTCCCAGGCCGAGGTACAGATCAGATCCCAGAGTGAGCGAGCGCGAATCGTCTTCTTAACTTCGCCCTGCCAGGTCAGATTCCAATCGGCATCATCTTTGACCGCCTGCATAAAGGCATCAGAGATACAGACCGAGAGATTGGCATGTTGAATCTTGCCCGCCGTCCGCTTCACCGTAATAAACTCTTCGACATCTGGATGGGTATCGTCGAGCATAAGCATTAAAGCGCCTCTGCGGGAATTTGAAGTGTAAAGACCATTTCCTGCCAGAAGGTGCACATCATCGACCTCAAAGTCAAAGACTTCTGACGGTCCAAGCGGCTCGATGCTGACGATGGGGTCTGGCAGGACACCCAGAAGGGCATCAAGGCGCTCGACCATGGCAACGCCACCAGCGGCTGCGACGCGCTCACGTACGCGGGTCAGAGCATAGGGTGAAACGCGATCTTTCGTACCCTTGAAGAAGCTCTGATGACTGCGGAGGCCACTGTAGCCCTGATCTTCAAAGCTCTGCACAAAAGCGCTGAAGCGCTTTTTAAAATGTGCACCTGTTACGATCAGACGATAGATTGGCTGCCAGCCCTGAGCTGCACGATGTTGTACTGTGATATGTGAGACAACACCCTGATTGAGCAGCAGAAGCTGAATGTCACCAAGCAGCTCGCGGCTGATGCTGTCGATACCATAGCCACTGTTGGCGCGGCGATCGTAGCCATCGGTCGCAAAGAAGCCAGCAATAAAGGCTTCCACTACATCAGCTGGTGAGCGGAAGATAGCTTCGGGGACGCGGATGGTTTCAGCCTTTTGTGTGAGCAAGCCATTCTCATGGAGCCATTCGACGACTACGCGTGAGTCAAGCTGAATGTTTGTATTGTTTGTATCATCGCCTGCGCTCACGGCTGGCTCGATTCCAAAGAGCGAGCGAATCGAGGCAACCAGGCGTTCCTGTACCTCTGGCTGGTTGTTGGCGACGCTCAGCGAAAGACCCCTGTCGCCCATCACATGCCCATCACCATAGGAGAAGCCCAGCAGATAGGCCAGTTCGGCAGTTAACTGTGTGGGTACTGTCACCTGCTCATCGAGTGTTGTTGACAGTAGTGAGCGTTCATAGGGTGTAGTGGAGAGTTGAACTGGCTCGCTATCAGCTGGTGCATCGGCATCGTATTCGCCGAGCAGCAGCAGGATCTCATCTCCTTCGGCCAGATCGCGTAGAGCGATAGTCGTAATCTCACCATTGCGCAGGACGCCCATCTTATGATCGAGGGTCACCCGAACGCGATAGCCGCGGCTGGTGGTTACCTCGTAAAGATCCTTCGTGCCGTTGCGGAAAACATAATTGAAGGCACGCCAGCCCTTGTGGGTCAGAGCCTCAAAGCTCTCGCCAGCATCCAGACGGTCAGCCAGTTCGCTGGCCGGGATCAGACCCTTACTGGTTGAGATACGCTCGTTGGGACCAAAGCAGCCACCCTGCTGGATCACATCGCCCGTTGCCACCGAATACAGTTGAGCCCATGAGCAGGGGCCAGAGGCCGTCCCATTCACCGTCTTAATATACGAGCCCCGAGGACGTAGCGTCGAAAGATTAATACCCACACCACCACCACGAGCCATAATCTCCGTCATCACTTTCAAATTATCGAGAATGCCCTGGCGGCTATCCTCAGGAGACGGAATCACGAAACAGTTATAATAAGTTACTTGATGGCCAGTGCCAGCACCAGCTAAGATACGGCCACCGGGAACAAATTGAAAATTATTCAGAGCTTCATAGAAGAGTTTTTCCCACTCCGCACGTTTTTCCTCGGTCTGTTCGACGGCTGCAATGCCACGAGCAACACGCTTCCATAGCTGTTCGGGGTAGAATTCTAGTGGGTTGCCATCGGGGTCTTTCAAAGAGTACCGATCCATGAAAACTTTTTGACGAATCCCCTCTAATTGTGTCATAGTTTGGGGGTTGTCGTTATCGTCGTCAGAGGAAAGGCGCTCAATCTGCTCTAACATCCGTCATTACTCCTTGTTCTCATCATGAGAAATTGATAGTGTGTTCATGGTGCCTGCGGTCAGGCACAGATTTTTGCAGTGGATTATGTTCGTGTTCTGCCACTCAGTATACCGCTAAGAAAAGCCAAAAACAACCCCTGCACCACAACATATTGATATTTTTCCTACATCTAGCACAACATGTTGTGGAGAGAGACAATATGATATGATATCACTGCATACAAAAAGCAAATGACCATCTAGTCTGGTAGGTGGTACCAAAGGGGGATCTTTGATGGGTCCCGGTCCTGGCAGGAGGAACTGATGCGAGCCGAAATTATTTCGTGTGGTACTGAATTATTATTAGGCCATATTACTGATACAAATGCGACGTATCTCTCACAGAGTTTAGCCACTTTAGGCATTGATCTCTATTTTGTCTCTCAAGTTGGAGATAATCAAGGACGGATTGTCGAAACATTGCAAAAAGCCTGGCAGCGCTCCGACCTTATTATTATGACGGGCGGAATTGGCCCAACCGAGGATGATGCAACGCGTGAATCCATTAGTGCTCTTCTAGGCGAGCAGATGCAGGTTGATCCCCAGCTCGAGGCGAATCTCCGCGCTCGCTATACCCATGCCAGCCGCCCGATGCCCGAGCGCAATGTGAAGCAAGCAACCTTGATCCCATCCGCACAGGCGCTCGCCAATCCGATTGGGAGTGCGCCAGGCTGGTGGGTTGAGAAAGATGGACATATCATCGTTGCCATGCCTGGAGTTCCTCGTGAGATGTATCGGATGTGGGAAGAGGAGGTTGTGCCGAAGCTCAGCGCCTTTACTGGTGGCCTGATCTTTACGCGTCTGCTGCGCGTCTATGGTCTGGGTGAGGCAGCCGTTGAGGAGGAACTGGGCGAGCTCATCCATAACACAAACCCCACATTGGCAACCTATGCCAAAAATGATGCCGTTGATGTGCGTATCACGGCCAAGGCTCAGACCAGCGAGGAAGCATTGCAACTGGTCGCCGAGATGGAAGAGCGGGCTCGTCAGATCCTGGGCGAGCATGTCTTTGGCATCGAGGGTGATACCCTTGCCAGTGTGATTGGCAAAGCCTTACAGGAGCGAGGCCAGACCTTAAGCGTCATGGAATCGTTGACCGGTGGACAGCTAGCCAGCACAATCACAGATTTTCAGAGCAGCTCAAAGCACTTTATTGGTGGCATTGTATCCTATAGTACTGATGTTAAAATACAGATGGGCGTACCAAAGGAGACTGTAGAGCGTTATGGTGTGATTAGTGAAGAGACGGCTCGCGCCATGGCTACAGCGGTGCGTCAACTGCTGAAGACCGATTTTGGGATTGGAATCACTGGCGTTGCGGGCCCGGACAAACAGGAAGAGAAGCCTGTTGGGACGGTGTATATCGCAGTAGCCGGGCCTGAGGGGATCGTGACATGCATGGGGCCGGGCTGGCGTGGTGGACGTGCAGACAACAAACGCCATGCCGTTCTGACCGCTCTCAATCTCTTACGGCGTTATCTGGCGGGTACTGTAAGTCCTGAATAGGGCCCTGTAGATAGTTGTTTTAGCTGCTATATGCTAGAATAAGAGAAGAAATAGAACAATCTCTATTGTACAGAACTGAGGTTGAATGTGGATCGGTATCCCGATGATCTCACCGAGCGCTCTGATCAGCAGGCGTATCGCAGCTATAAACAGTATGATGATTATATGTCCCCATCTTCATATAGTAATATTCCCTCGTCGTCAGAACAGTCTGGAACGGATGAGGGAAATGAACAGGGGTCTGTCTTTGATTCGGTTGGTGCAGTAGACTACACCAACCTTTCCTATTATGGTGTGCCGGATGAGCCATTAATGCAGCCCTATCTGGGTCCCCAGAGTCTGGAGGGGTATACGCATGATGCAGGCGAGGTCCAGCGGGATTCGGCCCGAGAAGGACACTATCAGTCGGGGAAGAAGCGGAAGAGGTTAGCGGGATTGGGTGGGTTAGGAGCTGCGATCCTGGGCTGGTTGGCAAAGTTCAATGGACTGGTACTCTTTGCCAAATTTGGTATGCTAGGCTTAAGTGCTTTGATCTCCATGGCGGCCTATGCTCTCATCTCTGGGTGGGCATTCGGAATCGGGCTGGTGGTACTGCTCTTTATTCATGAGATGGGTCATGCCATTGTGATGAAATTGAAAAAGATTCCGATTGGCGGCATGATCTTTATTCCCCTCATGGGTGCTATGGTGACAATGAAGCAGATGCCACAGAATGCAAAGGACGAGGCCGAAGTAGGGATAGCTGGTCCGATAGCAGGGGCTCTGGCCTCGGGTGTCTGTCTGTGGATTGCACAGATGCATCCCTCTATGCCAGGGGGGTGGGCTGCTCTGGCTTACTTTGGTTTTTTGATGAATCTGTTTAATCTCGTGCCTATTATCCCATATGATGGTGGCCGTGTGCTGGCAGCCATTGATAGACGTGTCTGGATCGTGGGTTTTTTATTGCTGTTAGGATATCAGATCTGGTCCTGGTATCATGGCAATTTCTCATTCTGGTTGCTGATGTTTGTGGTCATTGCTGCCACGCAGTTGTGGTCGCGTGGTCTGGCTCCTGAGGAGCCCGAGGCCCAGGTCGATTATCATGCTTATTATGATGTGCCAATGCGTTCACGTGTCATTTTGACGGTGCTTTACTTTAGTCTGGCGAGCGTGTTGTATCTGGGAATGTCGATTGCCCATCAACTGGCGCCGATCAGGTAGCCTGTCTCTCTCGTCAATGGTGGATCTCCACTCTGTTCACCCCTCCATAGCATCGTTTCGAATTGAGCCATGGAGGGGTGAACAGAGTGGAGTGGGAGCAGAGGAAAGAGACAAGCAATTTTCCCTACTTTACATCGCAATATCTGTAATAAGTGCATTATAAGATAAGACAAGTAGGGAAGGTCGCTTGTCTCCTTCCTGAATTTCCCGTTCCACAATGTGAGCCCCTCCATAACATCCTGTCCCCATGTACCGTTTCCCATTGTCCATTGTCCACTCGAGCCATGGAGGGGCTCACCGAGCGGAGTGGGAGCAGAGGAAAGAGACAAGCGGCTTTCCCTACTTAAAAGTGCAAGGTATGTTTAATGCCATGTTTTGTGCTTGAAGCGACAATACAAGTAGGGAAGGTCGCTTGTCTCCTTCCAAATCTCGAAGCTCCACAATGTGAGCCCCTCCATAACATCCTGTCCCCATTTACCGTTTCCCATTGAGCCATGGAGGGGCTCACAGAGCGGAGTGGGACGAGAGGAAAGAGACAAGCGACTTTCCCTACTTTACATTTTTTATACCTGAAATCGAGTAAAAGATGACAAGACAAGTAGGGAAGGTAGCTTGTCTCCTTCCAAATCGTGCCTCTCCACCATGGTCGCCCCTCCATAACATCCTGTCCCCATGTACCGTTTCCAATTGAGCAATGGAGGGCTTACCGAGCGGAGGGGTGGAGCAGGAAACAGACCCTTCCATCTTTTTTTCGTGTCCGGGTCTGATTCCATTCTTTATGGTCTATTGGCTTGCTTCCTACTTACGGACCTCTACATTGGCCTGCGTTTCGATGACCTTGAGGAGAGAAGTATAATCTTTCCGTCCATAGCCAGCATGCTGTGACTCTTCATAGAGCTGCTGAGCAAGGGTCGTCATAGCGAGTGGAACCTCATTCTCGTGGGCCAGATCCAGGGCCAGGCCAAGATCTTTGTGGAGCAGATCGGTCATAAAGCCAGGCTCAAAGCTGCCATTGAAGGCACGAAGAGGAAACTGATTGCTGAGTTGCCAACTGGAACCCGTACTGGCCCCAATAATTTTTGTCATCATCTCAAGATCGGCACCAGCCTTCACTCCCAGGACCAGCGCCTCGGCAGTCGCAGCAGCGATAGTGCCAACGAGAATATTATTAGCCAGCTTGATCACCTCACCTGAACCGACCGGGCCCACATGAAAGATGTTCTCCTTTTTTCCCATGGCCTCAAGCACAGGCCGGACGTGCTCAAAATGCTCTTTCTCGCCACCAGCCATAATGGTCAGTGTCCCATTGATCGCCCCCTGAGAGCCACCACTCACGGGTGCATCCAGGAAATGGACGCCTTTGGACTGAGCCTTCTCCGCCAGACTGCGACTGACCGAAGGCGCAATGGTGCTCATATCTACAATGATCAGACCTTTACGCGCCCCCTCAAGAATGCCCTGTGAGCCAGCCACAACCTCTTCTACCTGAGCTGAGTTAGGGACCATAGTAATCACTATCTCGGACGCAATGGCCACAGCCCGAGCAGAGGGAGCGAGTCTGGCACCGGCGGCCAGGACCTCCTGTACCTCTGGCTTCTCGGGATGGCGCGCAAAAATGGTCACCTCATGACCAGCTTTGAGGAGATTAAGGGTCATCGGACGCCCCATAACCCCAATACCAATAAAACCTATCTGCATAAATAGAGATCCTTTCACGATCTGCCCCACGGCAAATAGTAGAGAAGAGAGAGGTATTACCTTACTTCAAGCAGCAGAGCTCCCCCGGAGACGACATCTCCCTCACGATAGTTGATGCGTTGAACCGTCCCTGCGTGCGATGACGTAATCGCATGCTCCATCTTCATTGCTCCCAGGATCATCAGAACCTGGCGCGCTTCTACTATATCACCAACCTGCACCTGAACCTTAATAATTGTCCCCGCCATAGGAGCAGTAAGAGCCGTCTGCGTACTGACTGCAAGGCCGCTATACGCAGTCTGCTCTACGGTAGGAGGTTGAGGCCGCTGGAGATGAAAGAGGTGACCTTCAAAGGCGATCTGTGTCTCGGTTGCCGTCTGCTGGATAAAGAAGGACGCATTGCTGTTTCCCTGACGCAGGAGCAGAAAGTGCGCGTTAATTGCTGCCACCTGGAACTCTTCCGCCTCCTGATCAGGACGTTGCACGAGCCAGCTTCCTGATTGTTGGATGCGGGGAGTCAGAACGATCTTTTGTGGCTCACCCTGATAATGATAGGTGCGTGTCTGTGTGTTCCCTGCTAGACGCCATGGGCCGGTATTCTGCCAGGGATTGTGATAGCGATTGCTGTTCGCTGCTTGGTGCCATGTGAGATCGTAGATGGCAGCAGCAGCAAGAACCTGATCTGGCACGAGCGGAGTTTGTAGCTGTTCAATGACTTCATAGTGCGTCAGGAAATCGGTACTCGTCAGGCCAGCCGCAAATGCTGGATGTTTGCTGATAGCGATTAAGAGAGGGAGGTTCGTCGTCACTCCAAAGATTGCAGTTCGCTTGAGGGCCTGCTGCAAACGATTGATGGCACTGAGGCGATCCTCGGCAGAGACAATTAACTTGGCGATCATGGGATCGTAGTATTGAGTAATCTCATCCTGTTCGGAGAGCCCGCTATCCAGGCGAATGCCAGGCCCTGAAGGTGCGATAAAGCGTGTAATGGTGCCAGTGGAGGGGAGATACTGCTGCAGAGGATCTTCTGCATAGAGCCGGACTTCAATGGCGTGCCCCCGCTGGCTGACCTGTTCCTGCGTAATCGCAAGTGGCTCCCCGGCGGCAATCAGAAGTTGTTGTCGGACAAGATCCAGCCCGGTCACCAGTTCAGTCACAGGATGTTCAACCTGGAGGCGCGTATTCATCTCAAGGAAATAAAAGTGCTGTTGAGTATCGAGCATAAACTCCAGCGTCCCTGCATTCTGATACCCGGCTGCCTGGACAATGCGAAGGGCTGCCTGACCCATCTCTGTTCGTAGTTCTGGAGAGAGAACCGGCGAGGGACTCTCTTCAATGATCTTCTGGTGGCGGCGCTGGATAGAGCATTCCCGTTCGCCAAGATGAATGCTATGACCATAGGCATCAGCCAGGATCTGAATCTCAATATGGCGCGGTTGAATGAGAAGCCGTTCCAAAAAGACCGTACTCTCACCAAAGGCCGCCAGCGCCTCGCGTTGAGCCCCAGCCAACTGATCGAGAAACTCCTCTTCCTTATGAACAGCGCGCATCCCCTTGCCACCACCACCAGCCGAGGCCTTAATCAGCAGCGGAAAGCCAAGCTGGCGAGCGGCAGCGAGAAGCGTTGCGGACTGCTGGTCCGCACTGTCAATACTGACATACCCTGGTACAGTTGGAACACCAGCGGAATGGGCTAATTGTTTCGCTGCAATCTTAGAGCCCATGAGGCGCATAGACTCCGCCGTCGGACCAACAAAGATCAGACCAGCCGTACGACAGGCATCGGCGAAATCAGCATTTTCAGAGAGAAAGCCATAACCCGGGTGGAGAGCCTCGGCCTGAGACTCCAGTGCAATCTGAATAATGCGGTCACCACACAGATAGCTTTCACGGGCAGGGGCAGAGCCCACAAGATAGGCCTCATCGGCCTCGTAGACATGGCGTGCGTGTTGGTCAGCCTCCGAATAGATTGCCACCGTCCGAATCCCCATTTCGCGGCAGGTTGCCATAATGCGAACCGCAATCTCGCCACGATTGGCGATAAGAAGCTTGCGAAACATACATCCTCCTTTGACAGGCGAACGGACCTGCGGGGTAAGCTCATCCCTTAAAAGTATTCTGCCAGGACATCAAGCATTCTGCCAATCAGGTCGGCGCTTTTCGAGAAATGCACGTAGCCCTTCCTGTCCCTCAGGGCTGGCGCGTAGACCAGCAATCGTTTCAGCAGTTGAGTGATAGGCGATAGCATCATCCATCTGACCAGCAGTCAGAGCCAGGACCTTACACGCTCTCAACGCTTTCGGGGCACTACTGGCCAGCTCTGTCAGTGCCTTCTGGAGAGCGTTATCCAGTTGATCAGGTGGCACTATGGAATGGATCAGCCCAATCTGCTGTGCTCGCGTCGCGCTAAAGCGTTCACCTGTGACAAATAGTACACGCGCATAAGACTCCCCAATTTTGCGTATGACGTAAGGAGCGATCACAGCAGGTGCAATGCCAAGCTTTACCTCGCTAAAGGCGAAGCGAGCTCCCTCGGCTGCAATAGCCAGATCGCAGGCAGCAATAAGGCCTAAGCCTCCCCCATAAGCATCGCCCTGAATGCGTGCTACCACAGGGCAGGGAAAGGTATAGATCAGTTGCAGGAGATCAATCAGGCGTTGAGCCTCATGAATATTCTCTTGTTTGCTAAAGGAGATAGCCTCCTGCATCATCTGAATATCCGCTCCCGAACTGAAGGCAGAGCCATTGGCGGCCAGGACAACGGCATGCAAGCCTTCATCCAGGCTGAGCTCCGTCAGAAGCTGCGTCATCTCTGCAATGAACTGAGCGTTGAAGGCATTGCGTACCTCGGGCCGATTCATTGTGACAATGGCGACCTTCTGTTGAAAAGCATAATGAAGAGTGAGATAGGAAAGATTAGCTGGCCCGGTCATTCTATACTCCTTATGTATACAGCATAAGCACTAGATCCAACGACGATGGTGGAAGTATTAGATCCAACGACGATGGTGGAAGTACCAGATCTGAATAAGCGAAATGATGAGCATAAATCCAAGAACATACCAGAAATTATACCCATTATCGTGCTCGACCAGCGGTGAGTGACCAAAATTCTGCCCAAACACACCAGTGATAAAGGTAATTGGGAGAAAAATGGTCGAAATAATCGCTAACTGTTTCATAATCACATTAAGATTATTGGAGACTGTAGAGAGATAGACATCCAACAGGCCACTCAACAGATCGCGATAAGAATCCAGGATCTCAAAGGTGCGTACAAGATGATCGTGAACATCAGAAAAATAAGGCTCTACATCGCCTGGAATAAAATCGCCAGTGCGCATAATGAGAGCATTAGAGACCTCAACCTGTGGACTAATCACGCGTCGCATAGTAGCGATCGTCCGCTTAGCATTAAAAATCTGTGATTGAACCGTCGTATTCGCTTTCTCAACAGCTGCATCCTCTAACTCATCAATCAGATCATCAATATCATCCAGAATAGGAAAGTAGCTATCAACCAGAGAGTCGAGAATAGCATGAAGAAGTCGGGGCACCCCCTTCGCGAGAAGATGTTCCTCAGTCGTTTTAGAACGGGCGGCATTGAGAAGACCACTAAGCCAGGACATCTCCTCGCGATGGACCGTTATCAAAAAATTGTGCCCAAAGGCGATATCAATTTTAGGCGTGGAGGCTTCAACGGTCTCTCGCTGAAAAGTGAGTCCATGTAAGACAAGATTGAAATACGTATGATGCTCAACCAGTCGAGAACGCTCTTTTTGCTCCTCCATCGATTCGATAGTGATTGGAGCGAGTTTAAACACAGAAGAGAGCAGATCTCGGTATTTAGCCAGGTTCCCATCAACCTGAAGATCCAGCCAGATGACCGCCTGTTTGTCCTCTAGAGCGGTATGAATCTCCTCTACGGAGGCATCAGCGGTCAAGGTGCCATTGTGCCAGATAAAAAGTTGTTGCATAGCTAATTCTATGATCCTCCTGGTACATGCTTAGTTGGAAGCAGAGGAAAGTCTTTACAGTCCCGTTTAGTATACGTAGAGCTACCAGGACGCGTACATACACTGAGCGTTACATGCGAAAAACCCCAAAGGGAGCCTCTGGAATAGGGGCATGAAGAGAGGCGGCCAGGCCAAGGGCAAGCACTGTACGGGTATCGCGTGGATCGATAATCCCATCATCCCAGAGCCGGGCTGTACTATAATAAGGATTTCCCTCGACCTCATATTTATCCAGGATAGGCTGCATAAACGCCTGCTCTTCCTCTGGAGTCATCGATCTGCCTCTAGCCGCCAGTCCCTCTTTTCGTACCGTTGCCAGGACGGTTGCGGCCTGTTGTCCACCCATCACCGAGATGCGAGCATTGGGCCACATCCAGAGCTGATGTGGAGAGTAAGCTCTGCCACACATACCATAATTGCCAGCTCCGAATGAGCCACCGATAACGACCGTAAAGCGTGGAACAGGCGCATTTGTTACGGCCATCACCATTTTTGCCCCATCCTTCGCAATTCCCCCATTCTCATATTGGCGACCGACCATAAAACCAGCAATATTCTGTAAAAAGATCAGGGGGGTACGTCTCTGAACACAGAGCTCAATAAAATGGGTTGCCTTGAGCGCACTCTCCGAAAACAGGATGCCATTGTTGGCAATAATGCCAACAGGATACCCCATCAGGCGAGCGAAGCCACAGACCAGCGTCGTCCCATAGAGCGCTTTGAACTCATGAAAATCGCTATCGTCAACCAGACGAGCGATAACTTCATGAACATCATAGTTTTTGCGATTATCGCTGGGGATAATGCCCAATAGTTCATCTGGATCGTAGCGTGGTGGGAGTGGAGGATGGACCTCCCATGGCTGATAGGAGCGTCGATTGAGATGAGTAACAATACTGCGACAGAGGGCCAGGGCATGTTCATCATTGAGGGCAAGATGATCAGTCACACCAGAGGTTCGCGAATGGACCTCGGCCCCTCCGAGCTCTTCGGCACTGACCTCCTCGCCTGTTGCAGCTTTTACCAGAGGCGGCCCGCCCAGGAAAATCGTTCCAGTTCCCTGTACGATAATGCTCTCATCGCTCAT
Source organism: Tengunoibacter tsumagoiensis (assembly GCF_003967535.1). Taxonomy (GTDB): domain Bacteria; phylum Chloroflexota; class Ktedonobacteria; order Ktedonobacterales; family Ktedonobacteraceae; genus Tengunoibacter; species Tengunoibacter tsumagoiensis. Next base: position 2,408,993 of record NZ_BIFR01000001.1, read on the forward strand.
GGCTGGCACATAGGCTCCGCCAGCGGTGCAAGAGCCCATAACCACCGCGATCTGTGGAATGTGCTGGCTGGACATGCGTGCCTGATTGTAAAAGATGCGGCCAAAATGGTCTCGATCGGGAAAGACCTCGGCCTGGAGTGGGAGAAAAGCACCACCTGAATCGACGAGATAGATACAGGGGAGATGATTTTGTTCTGCAATCTCCTGGGCTCGAAGATGTTTTTTGACCGTTATTGGATAATAGGTTCCCCCCTTCACGGTAGCATCGTTTGCAACGATCACGCACTCCTGACCTGCGATCAGCCCAATGCCCGTAATAATACCAGCGGAAGGTGCCTCCTGTTCATACATATCCCAGGCTGCCAGAGGAGAGAGCTCAAGAAAAGGGGTATCGGGATCACAGAGGAGCTGAATGCGTTCCCGAGCCAGGAGCTTGCCTCGTTTGCGATGTTTCGCAATTGCCTCAGCGCCGCCTCCTTGCTGAACCTGCTGGAGGCGCTGCTGAAGCTGCATAAGGAGCGTCTGGGAGGCAGCATAGTTTGTGTGAAATTCGGGGCTCTCGCGTTGAATATGTGTCTCAATGATAGCCATTGTTGCTTGTATCCTCTCAACGACGGTGCTGGGGGAGCATCGATACAATCTAAGCTAGTTCCTATCAATTATTCTAGTGCAGGATAGCACTCTGTCCTGGTAGAGTCAAGAGAAAGGTAGAAGTCTTTCACCATTTAGGCAGACCTGAACTGTCAATAGAGCAAAGCGGAAACTTTTCACTGTACTGGCAGTTCAGGATAGAGACCAGAGCTCTTCGAAGGTTCAATAGCGTCGAATGCGTTGCCTGCGAAGCGGCTTTTTGAGTGTTTGCTCCATCGGTAACTGATCGGAGCTCTGCAAGGGCAAAGGCTCAGTCTGATAAGGATGGACTTGAGGCGTCTTGCTCTTCTCCTCGAGCATAACTGTGCCAGCAATACTGTTTGTCCTCTGTTTGTGTGAGCCATAGGCAAAACATTCATTCATATTGGTTGTATGGGAGGCATCCTGGCAAGCTGCTAAAAAGGCATGTGCAAAGGAGATCACATCTGGAAAGCGCTCCTGAGGATTTTTAGCCAGGGCACGAAAGACCACCTTTTCTACGGTTGGTGGGAGGGACGGGCGCTGCATGAGGAGCGATGGCGGGGTTTGTGATAGATGATCTTGAATAATCTCAAGCGACCCCCCTGTAAAAGGCACTGACCCCGAGAGCCATTCATAGACCATAATTGCGAGAGCATACTGATCGCTGGCAGGCTGTGGGCGACCGCGAATCTGCTCTGGAGCGATATAGGTTACTGTCCCTTCTACCTCTAATTTCATAAGCGAGCGTTCAGGAGGAATGATCACAGCCAGCCCAAAGTCGCTCAACAGCAATTGTTGTTGAGAGCCAAGCAGAATATTTTCTGGTTTAATATCGCGGTGAATCACACGTCTTTCGTGGGCATATTGGAGTGCTGGGGCAATCTCTGTCAGATAGGAACAGATCGTCTGTAAAGACAACCGCTCTCCCTTGGGATGACGTTTGCGCAACGTCTGATTGGAAGCATATTCCATCACCAGAAATGGTGTCCCTTCAGGGCTGATCCCAAAGCCAAGCAGATCGACGATCGCAGGATGGTGCAGGCGGAAGGCCGTACTGGCCTCATCGATAAAACGTCTGTAATTGCCTTGTAACAGCCCTGGATACAGTATCTTCACCGCAGCTGGCCCATGGTGACGGATATGTTCACCCAGATAGACCTTTCCAAACGAGCCCTGTCCTAACAGACGAAGTAAGCGATAATCATCAAAAATCTTGCCCACATATTCAACGATAGGTGTCTCTTCATTGATGTAGAGAGGGGGGGAAAGAGGGAGACTCTGACTAAAGTATCTCTGCGAAGAGGAGATGAGGTGTTTCCCTGACCGGCGACGCATAAACAGCGTCCGCAGAGAGAAGATCAGCAGAGCTTCCCCCAAAAAGATCAGCAATAGGAACAAGAACGTCAGGAGTGAAGTATGAGGAGGAACAACACTCTGAGCCGCCCACATACAGAGCACAACCACCAGAAGCAGCGCAATTTTAGGAACCACAAGCACCATATATTTCCCAAATGACCAGATCGTCAGAGCAATGGGAAGAAAAAAGAGTGGAAAAGGAAGAAACGCCTGCTGGGAATCATGTGGAAACGGCATCAAGCAGAGAAGAAGCGAGAGTGCAAAGGACAAAATAGTCAGAGTGAGGCGTACACGGAATGATAATTGAATCAGAAACCACAAGAAATCTGACCCAGATGCCCATAATCGTTGGTACCAGCGGCTAAGATCTAATACCTCGTGAAGTTGTTTTGTCAAAGTTTGAAGTCCTTTAAGCAAGCTAACAATAGACGAGAGAGCAAAGATTGATGCCCTATAATAAAGAAAACGTTAAATTTGTTTAATAGATAACAATGGAATTACTTATTTCTCAAAACTCACTATCACATTCTTGTGTATATTTCTTGTGTATAATAGCAGAGAAAAGGCGAAAGAGCGTTGACAACCCCACCAGTTTTAGTGTAGTATACAGAAGTATGGTGAGAAGCTTTGGACACAAGTTGAGTTTCCACCCTAACCGATCGATGAAAAACAAAAGGTTTGTACAACAAACGATGAATACATATGCGACCGTCGTGCTTGCCGCAGGCAAGGGTACGCGGATGCGTTCAACGTTACCAAAGATGCTCCACCAGCTGGCTGGCATTCCATTGCTTGGCCATGTCCTCACTGCTGTCGAGGCAATTCCCTCAACATCTGCCTTCGCTTCTTTGCATGAGAGCCTTACTTCCCATCGTCCAGTGGTCGTACTGGGCCATGAAGGGGAGCAGATTGCCGCAGCCTTTGGTGAACGTTGTTTGTATGCCGTACAACAAGAGCAACTGGGAACTGGTCATGCTTTATTGGCCGCCCAGGTGACTGTAGATGCCTTACAACCAGTGCCGGAGACGGTCCTGGTCTGTTATGGAGATACACCGCTGGTGCGTAGCGAGATCCTTGCCAGTGTACTGACAGAGCATCTCAGCACGCAGGCGACAATTACATTTCTGACAGCCCAGACCGAACTTCCCAGTGATTATGGTCGGATTGTGCGAGACAGTCACGGGCAAGTGCGCGAGATTGTCGAGGTCAAGCGAGCAACGCCCGAGCAGTTAGAGATTCGCGAGGTCAACTCTGGAGTCTACTGCTTTCAGCGCGCCTGGCTCTGGTCAACCTTGCAAGCATTACCACGAAATGCCTCAGGTGAATACTATTTGACCGACCTGATCGCGATCGCTGGAGCACAGGAGCGAAGAATTGCCACTGTGCAAGGCGAATTGGAAGAGACCATTGGTATTAATAATCGCGTACAATTGGCCGAAGCGGAACAGATTGTCCGCCAGCGTGTGTTAGAAAAGCATATGTATGCTGGTGTGACGATTCAAGATCCTGCCAATACCTATATAGATGCTGACGTTCAGATTGGGAGTGATACCGTGATTTTGCCGGGGACTGTGATTACCGGTAAGACCACGATCGGTTCCTGGTGTCGTATTGGACCGGGAACGACGATTGATCAGACCTTAATTGGGGATCGCTGTATCATTCGCAACTCAGCGCTTGAGGAAGCTATATTGGAAGATGAAGTCCGTGTGGGGCCCTTTAGCCACTGCCGACCTGGAGCGTATCTCGCTCGTGGAGTGCGCATGGGGAACTTCGCAGAGGTCAAGAATTCGTACGTTGGCGCGGAGACGGATATGCACCACTTTAGCTATCTTGGTGATGCAACGGTGGGCGAACACGTCAACTTTGCCGCGGGGTCCATCACCTCGAATTTTGATGGAAAACAGAAACATCGCACAACGATAGGCAATAGGGCCTTTATCGGTTGCGATACGACACTGGTAGCTCCAGTGACCGTTGGTGAAGATGCCTATACGGGAGCGGGAGCTGTCGTGACGAAAGATGTACCACCTGCGACAGTTGTGGTTGGAGTGCCTGCCAAAGTTCTGCGCAAGCGTGAGCTTGAGGATACTCCGGCTATACAAGGTGGCGAATAAGGAATAGGTGTATATTATGGACGGCCCTGGCTTATCTAGCTTAGCCGCCGGTATTGACTTTCACATTCCGCAATTTGATGCACAGACGGGGTGGCAACTGACGATTATGGTCGTTGCCCTTGCCCTCTGTGCTTTAGCTTCCGCAGCTGAGACGGCCCTCACCTCGATTAGTCGAATCAAGCTGAAGAATCTGGTTGAAGAAGGTGATGAAGTGGCAGCTAAGATTGAACAACTCTTGGCCGAGCCCAATGTCTTTCTTTCAACCATTCTTGTGATTAATAGCGTCGCAGTCGTCGTTGCCTCAAGCATGGCAACGGTGCTGGCGTTACGTTTCACGTCTAATTGGGGCGAGCTCCTCTCTTCGGTCTTTAGCTCATTGGTCGTGTTAATCTTCTGTGAGATCTCTCCTAAGACAGCCGCTGTGCAGAATCCCCTGCGCTGGGCGCGTACACTCTATCCTGCTGTACGAGCCTCTGCCTGGTTGCTCAGGCCGCTTGTCTGGACGTTGAGCGTCATCACCTCCATTTTTGTTCGCCTGTTAGGTGGCTCGATGAAGCATCGGGGCCCGTTTGTCACGGAAGAGGAGTTGAGGCTCCTGGTAACCGTAGGTGAAGAGGAAGGCGTTCTGGAGGAAGAAGAGACCGAGATGATCCATAGCATCTTTGAGTTCGCTGATACCACTGCTCGTGAGGTCATGGTGCCACGTATTGACATGGTCACATTGTCCAGTTCCGCGACGGTCACTGAGGCTGTGGATCTGGCGCTCCAGGGTGGTTTCTCGCGTATTCCAGTCTATGAAGAGACCATTGGAGTCGATGAAATTATTGGCATCCTCTATACCAAGGATATGCTCAAACAATTGCGGGATGGTCATGCACACTATCCAATTCGTAATCTGGTGCGGGCAGCATACTTTGTGCCAGAGACCAAAAAATTGGACGATCTCTTGCGTGAATTGCGCCAGAATCGCATTCACATGGCGATGGTTGTCGATGAATATGGCTCTGTTGCAGGTCTGGTGACCATCGAAGATCTGGTTGAAGAGATCATTGGTGATATTAAAGACGAGTATGATCACGAAGAGAGTCTTTCAGAAAAGATCAACGAGAACGAGTATGTCGTCGACGCTAAAATGAGCATCTACGACTTCAATCAAATGCTGGAGATGGAGCTCGATGATACCGATTACGAGACCTTAGGTGGCTTTGTCTATGCACAGCTAGACAAAATTCCTACCATTGGTGATACGATCTCCTTCGAGAATGTCACGTTTACGGTTCTCTCCACCCGGGGACGACGTATTACAAAGATCCGTGTTGAGCGTAAGTCCACCGTAGAAGAGACACCGGCTGTTCTGCTTTTGCCAACTCCTGGTACAATTGTGACTCAGGAGGAGGAGAACACGCCATTGCTTGAACAATCCTCTCAGTTAGAGTACAAAGGGGCCTGACGATGGAGCCAACCTGGACCAACCTGCCTGTAGCCGTCAAGATCGTGGAGGTTGGTCCACGCGATGGTCTACAGAATGAACAGATACAGATTCCTACTGCGATCAAACTGCGCTTTATTGAGCAGTTAGCTGATGCTGGTCTCTCTGTTATTGAAGCCACCTCTTTTGTGAGTCCACATGCGATTCCTCAATTAAGTGATGCCAGTGAAGTTATGCAGAACATCCAGCGCAAAGCTGGAGTTGAGTATTCGGCCCTGGTTCCTAATCTCAAAGGGTTAGAGCGTGCACTGGCAGCAGGCACACGTTCGATTGCCGTTTTTACAGCAGCCAGTGAAAGTTTTACCCGGCATAATATTAATGCCAGCATTGCCGAGAGTCTTGCCAATTTTCGTCCAGTCATTGAGAGAGCAAGAGCAGACGGCATTGCAGTTCGAGGGTATATCTCTACCGCCTTTGGTTGTCCTTACGAAGGAGCGATTGCTCCACAGCAGGTCTTACACGTTGCTCATGCCTTAATCGAATTGGGCGTCGAAGAGCTCTCTCTTGGCGATACGATTGGAGTTGCGACACCTCGAGCCGTTATTGATCTGCTCAATCTTTTTTTGGACGACCAGAGCATACCACTTGAGCAGATAGGGGTTCATTTTCATGATACGCGCGGAACGGCTTTAGCGAACGTACTGACCGCCCTGCAGATGGGGGTGAGTATTATTGATAGCTCAGCCGGAGGACTGGGAGGCTGTCCTTATGCGCCAGGAGCGGCAGGGAATCTAGCGACAGAAGATCTTATCTATCTGTTGCAGGGTCTGGGTCTGGCCGCCACTATTGACCTTGCAAAGGTTGTCGCCGCCACCAGCATCATTGCACCATACCTCACTCATGAGCCAACCAGTAAATATTATCGAGCGGCGAAGGCTCAACCATAACGAGCCTTCGCCTTTGTCGAACTGAGACCATGAGGCCTTCAAACTCTTATTTTCCCTGGAGATACTGAATGGCAGCCTTAAGTTGAGCATCATTGCTACTTAAGATCTGATCCAGCGTCATATTTGCCTGATTCTCCTCATTGGGAGTAAGAGTGATGGCATTAGCTGGCTGATTGACGGGATGGTCCGGGATAATCCCTCCGGAATTAGGATCATTGGGGACCTGACGAATAAAGCGTCCATTGGGGGTTAGCCATTCCCTCACTCCAAGGAGAAGGGCGGAGCCATCACTAAGATTAATCTGCGAGAGAACCGTTCCCGTCCCAAAGGTCTTTTTCCCAAACACAGTTGCTCGCTTATTATCCTGGAGAGCGCCAGTAACAATCTCAGCTGCACTGGCTGAATTCTCATTGACGAGTACGACAAGCTGATCAGTTGTATTGACAGGTTTGCCATTGACAGGCGTGGGCGTGCGATTGCCTTTGTTATCCTGCTCCAGAAGCACATTCCCATCTTTTAAGAAGAGACTGGCTGTATTAACGGCTTCGGGTAGATAGCCACCAGGATTATCACGCATATCAAGGATAATCTTTGTTGCACCCTGACCCTTTGCCTTTGCCAGCGCATCTTTTAACTGATTCGAGACTCCATCCGAAAATTGGGTAATTTGAATGTGGGCGATGTGGCTTTCGGGAATATAGTGGAGAATCACATTCTGAGCAGAGATCTCGGCTCGCGTCATCTTAATATCGAGCGTGTGGTCGACCCCAGGCCTTTGAATGGTCAGAGTAACATCCGTCCCCTCTTTCCCTTGAATTAAGGCACTGACTCCACCAACATCTTTGCCCACCGTATTTTTGCCATCGACCCCAACAATAATATCATTTGGCTTAATACCAGCCTTATCAGCGGGGGCCCCAGGCACCGCAGACGTAATGATTAATTGCTTTGTCGTAGGATCTTGATGGAGATAGATCCCAATGCCGGTAAATTTTCCGCTCAATTGTTGATTTTCGGAAGAGACCGTCTGTGGATCCATAAAGCGCGAGTGGCCAGTATCTTGAAGCGAGTTAACCATTGCGGTAATAGCGGCGTAGGACATCTTCTTATAATCGACAGCCTTGCGATCGACGTAATTCTGATCGACCTGATCCCAGGCCTGCTGAAAGAGGTCGGAATAGTAGCGAGATTGATCGCCCTGTGTAAAGTAGCTTCCAAAGTATTGATGGCCAAACCAGCCAGCAAAGAAAGCCACTGCCACCAGAGCGAGAATCCCAACGGCTCGTTTCATGAACTGCTGAAAGCGTTCGATCCTGGTTGGAGCAAGGGATGCTCTTGTTGGAGAACCAGCTCCATTGGGAAGGAAGGGATAGTGTTCAAAATCATCTGGAACCTGTTGCGAGGATAAAGGCTGTTGTGGATTGTGTTGCTGTTCATACCAGCTTGGGTCATCGTATCTGCTCACGCGAAACTCCCTACTGTCCTGATCTAGCCAGAAGTATATTTCAGAGAACGTGCTATGTGTTTGATTGCAGCATATAAAAGTGGGCAAGGAAAGGTCCTAAAAAGTCCCTGGTCCCTTTATCTTAGTAGCCTATAGAAGAAAAGTCAAATAAAGTTACCCATTCATTGCTGAGCAAGAAAAAAGAGGATCTCGTTCAGGCGAACGAGATCCTCTTTTTTCTTGCTTCCATTCTTCACAGCATTGGTGGCTCCTCAAAAGACTTCCCATAGATGGATACGAGAGGGAAGCAATACAGCAGTACCAGCGCGTTTACTCTTGAGGGGCTTCGGCTTCAGGCGTCTGACTATTCTGAGCGGAATCGTCGTTTTGTGCGGCGGCCTCTTCAGCCTCAGGCGCATGTGCAGGTTCATCATCTGGTTTCGCTGTAGCCGTCTGGGTGGGCTCAGTGGAAGCTTTCTTCTCGGTGGTAGGAGCTGCCTGTTTTTTCGGAGGCTCCCAGCCTGGGGCGCGAGAAACAATCATCGACATCATACGACCTTCCATGATAGGTGAGCGTTCGATGGTCGCAATGCCCTTTAAATCTTCAGCGATCCCATCCAAAAGCTTACGGCCAATGTCAGGATGGCGCATATCGGGTCCACGGAATTGGACACTGACGCGAACTTTATCGCCGTCAGCCAGAAACTCCTGGATCTTACGTGTTTTCACTTCTACGTCATGGTCGTCTGTACGTGGACGCATACGAATCTCTTTAAGCGTAATCGTCTTCTGATTTTTGCGCGCCTCATTCTCTTTTTTCGCCTGCTCATATTTAAAGCGACCATAGTTCATCAACTTGCAGACTGGAGGCATCGCGTTGGGTGAGATCTCAACGAGATCCAGATCTCGCTCCCGAGCGATATCAAGAGCGCGCATAGGAGGCATAACCCCCATCATCTCGCCATTCTCATCGATTAAGCGTACTTCACGTGCACGAATGCGTTCGTTCACGCGCGTTTCACGTGGACGATCATTTCCCCGAAAATCCTTATTGATAGGCCCAATCTCCTCTTTAATAGCAACTAGTTATTTGTATTCATAGCGTTGTGTTTGTGCTATGGTTGTGTAACGCAGTTCAAGCAAGGCCGGAGGGGTGTTCCAGGCAAGAAGACATGCTCTACTAAGCGGACTGTACAAGTATACTACGTGCACAGACTCTTTGCAAGGGCGTGCAAAAATCCTGGGCGGGCCCAACCTCACTTCATTTCCAGAATGGGCTTCTCTGGCCCTACAAGGATATCTAGTACAAGAGATCATAAAATTTTTCAAGAAATTTGACTTGATCGAGAGATTTTGTGAGAACTTACTCATTTTTTAAAAGATAAATAACTACAAAGAATGATTTTTATGGTATACTTTTGTATGCAGCGGTATGTATAATTGCAGAATAGCGTTTACTACATTGTAACAATCTTCCCCACAATAGAAAAAGTTTGACGCGAAGGAGGCTCTCCGATGGGTGGCAGTAGTATTGTCAGGCATGCTTTAACCTCTGCCCCGATGCCCGAGGTCTTTCGTTTCTCGCCCCAACCACACCAGGCTGATCGCATCCAGTGGCGTGGCTGGGGGCAGGCTGCATTTGCTGAAGCTATGCAGACCAGGAAACCGGTCTTCCTCGTGATTACATCGCTGTGGTGTCAATGGTGCCACAATTTTGATGAAACGACCCTTTCTCATCCGGGCGTTATCTCTATGGTCAATGAACATTATATTCCTATTCGTGTTGATAGTGATTTGCGGCCTGATATTAACCAGCGCTATAACCAGAACGGGTGGCCCAGTGTGGCCTTGCTCTCTCCTGATGGTGAGGTACTCTGGGGTGGAGTCTCTGTCCCAACGACCAGATTGCTGTATTATTTCAGTTATATTCGCCGTTACTATAGTGATCATCAACAAGAATTAGCCGAGCAGGTTCAGATGTTACAAGTGCAGCGCAATGCACCAGCAGAGTTTGGTATTGCCTGCCCAATCTTTTTTCAGCCACAGGCTCGACAACTATTAGAGACGGTGCCCAGCGAGGCAGCGAAGGTTCTTTACGATCTCTATGATGCAGAGAATGGCGGTTTTCGTATTCATTCTAATCTTAAATTTTCTCATCCTGACGCGCTTGAGCTCCTCTTGATTCTTTCACGACAGAATCAGCCTGAGGCTCTGGATATGGTGCGCTATTCCCTGGCGCAAATGCGCGATGGTGGCTTGTGGGATAACGAAGAAGGAGCCTTTTTTCGCTATTCGGCGGCCAGTGATTGGAGTATGCCTCATACAGAGAAGATGTTGGAGGAGAATGCCGCCCTGTTGCGGGTTGTGGCTGGTCTGGCGCAGCAGACGAAAGAAGGAGAATGGTTCGATCTGACGCGACAGCTTGTCCTATCGTTGAATACGCTCTTCTGGCAAGCTGAGAAGGGCGTGTTTAGTGGGAGCCAGAGTGCTGATGAGGCATACTATGGGCCAGGCCCCTATTCACGAGCGACACGGCAGCGCCCATTGGTGGATACGACCGTCTATACGAGTTGGAACGCACAGATGATCTCTGCTTACCTCCTGGCTTCGCATGTCTTAGGCTATAGCTCGCTACGTACGATTGCTTTGCAGGCACTGGATTATCTCTGTTCTCATCTTATCCATCCTGGAGGGAGCGTCTACCACTACGAATTAGAGGGGCAGGGGGGCTTGCCTGGACAATTGGCAGATCAAGTCTGGCTTACGCGAGCACTGCTGGATGCCTATGAGGTATCGAACCAGAAGCAGTATCTAGAGACGGCAATTGCGCTTATGCATTTTGTCTGTCGGGAGCTCTTTGATTCTACCAATAGTCTGTTCTACGATTCTCCTGTACAGGCTGATGCGATCGGTCGGATGGCTCAGCGAGAGCAGCCACTGGGTGAGAATGCTCTGGCGGCTGAATGCCTTTTACGTATGGCTGTCTATAGTCGTCGTCCCTCAATGCGTGTGACCGGACTTCATGTCCTGGCTGGCTGCTTAGAACAGTATCATCGTACTGGTATTCAAGGCGCTCTTTATGCCTGTGTGGTTGCGCAAGCATTGGAGAAACAGTGGCTGTAGAGATTGGAGCAACGGGGACCCTCCTATACGAGCTAACGTCCATAGATAAAATTTGCGTCTGTTTGCTCGTATGGGAGTGCTCTGAGTGGTTCTGTTTTTGCGCTCCAATCCTTATTTTACAGTGCCAGGAGCCTTGAGCGCTCTGATGAGTTCACAGACAATGTCATAGCGACGATAGGATGGCATAAGATAGACGCCCTGTATCTTATCACGAGCTTCAGTGAGCAACTCATGAGCGATCTTAATACCTTCTTCATAGCCGTCTTCACCAGCTTCTTTCATGCGTGTGCGAATATCCTCAGGAATTGAAATACCTGGAACTTCGTTATGGAGATATTCCGCGTGGCGTGAACTGTACAGAAGGACATTGCCCAGCAATAATGGGATTGGGGGGTTTCCTGCGCGACTGAGAAAGCGCTCAAGGGGGGCTAACTCATAGATTGGTTGTGTCATGATAAAATTGGCACCAGCAGCAATTTTCCGCTGGTACTTCTCAATTTCCAGATCAGTCTCTTCATCGGTCATATTGAGATTAAGGGCGCAGCCAATATGGAAGGAGGCTCCTGCTCCAAGGGATGAACCAGAAGAAGCATGCCCCTCATTCATGCCACGAAGAATCTGAATAAGTCCAATGGAATCAACATCCCAGACCCCAGTTGTATTGGGGTAAGCCCCAACTCTGAGTGGATCACCTGTGAGTGCCAGGATATTGCGAATCCCCAGCGCATGCGCACCCAACAGCTCGGCCTGTAAGGCCATCAGATTGCGATCACGCGTTGTAAAATGGATAATCGTCTCTAGATCGAGATGATCATGAAGCAAGCGGGCCAGCGCCAGACAACTCATGCGGACGCTCGCCATAGGGCTATCGGCGATATTGATGCAATCTGCGCCAGCCTCTTTTAAAAGGGCCGCACCCGCGATAAGCTTCGTAGGATTCAGACCTTTGGGGGGATCAAGCTCGATACTTACAATGAACTCACCAGCATCTAATTGTGTTTGCAGTCTTGTTCTGGTCCCTTCATGAGGAAAAATAATCTCTTCTTCAATGGGTTGATGCCCATTTGTTTGAACGCTGGGAGGCGTTGTTGACAGCTCAAGCGCAAATTGTGGATCATGCCCATAAGATTTGTCCAATGCCTGGCGCATGGCCGCAATATGGCGTGGTGTTGTACCGCAACAGCCACCGATTAAACGTACTCCAGCCTGAGCAAAACGTGTTGCATAGTCTGCAAAGTAGTCTGGAGTAGAGACATAGAAGAAACGGTTATCGATGCGTCTGGGCAGACCAGCGTTAGGTTGAGCTGAGAAAAGGATGGGACGCGTGATTTCAGGGTTCTGCTGGACAGAGGTGATCATCTCTGTAAGAGCATCCAGTGTGGCGGCTGGCCCAACGTTACAATTAGCCCCCATTACATCCACGCCCAGATCGGCTAGAATAGTAGCTACTCGTGCGGCTGATTGACCAGAGAGAGTATATCCATCCTCATCGAAGCTCATCTGTGCTATGATCGGAAGGCCACCAACGTCTTTCGCGGCAAGAATGGCCTGACGTAGTTCGGGGAGACTGGAGAAGGTTTCCAGGATTAAGAGCTCAACCCCACCCGTCTGAAGAGCCTCGATCTGCTCACGAAAGATTGCACGAAGATCGCTTAAACGCGGCTGATCAGGAGCGCGTAAGAGCAATCCGCTGGGCCCTACTGCTCCAGCGACAAAGACCGGTTGGCCTGAGACCTCTCGAGCCTCCAGTGCCAGACGTGCGGCCTTATAATTAATCTCATAGACTTTGGAAGCAAGATGGTAAGCCTCTAATTTCGTGCGGTTGGCTCCAAAGGTATTAGTCTCAATGATTTGAGCACCAGCGCTGATATATTCATTATGGATGCCTTGAATTACGTCAGGTTGTGAGAGATTGAACTCATCAAAGCAGTGTTCGTAAGGGATGCCACGGGCATAGAGGAGTGTCCCCATTGCTCCATCGCAGAGGAGAGGACCTTGTTGGAGTCGTTCAAGTACCAGATGCTTCATAGAAAAACGCTTCTCCCATCCACAAAATGTCAAAATTCTCTATTCTATTGTACCTTCTTTTTGCAGACTGGGGAATACATGGAGCTATCCTCATCGTGCTACACAGAAAGCAGGAGCTCGCTATGATTTTATCGACAAATCATAGCGAGCTCCTGCTTTCTGTGTAGCGAGCCAGTTGCGTGGCTCATTCCGCATGTATGCTACAATGGCGACGACAATGATCGTGTCACACCATGTGGTATTTCTATAGTAAGAAAGCTATAGTTGAACGTTAGTGTGTGGTCGTAATTTTGATTGTACGAGCCTTCGCATGCTCCGCTTTGGGCAGATGTACAGTCAGGATACCATCGGTGATGCTGGCCTCGACGCGCTCGGAGTTGATCGGCGTTGGCAGCGTAAACGATCTCTGATATTTGCCCGACTGGAAGCCATTCCAATGGGTGTATGCCTTCTCAGGAGCCTGGACCTGCGTCTCCCATTTGAGGCTCACCACCTCTTGCTGGACCGTAATCTCAACATTTTCAGCTTTAACGCCAGGCAGTGGTAATTGAAGCGTAAAACCTTCTGCGGTCTCATAGAGGTTGACACCCAGACCACGGCCACGGGGAGCAATGATATTTTCAGCCATTGCATTGCGCAGAGAGATAACTTGAGGGTTGTAGCGAGTAAGAGTGACCATAGCTTTTTTTCTCCTTAAAACATGACTGTGCTTAGACCATGTTCTGACGTTCCTATGTGATCAGAAGCTCAAGCCTTCCTGGCGGGTTGAGTGCTTCAGGTCAGTTGTTTTTTCTATCTGGTGATACTATACTCCAGTTTTCATTAGAGGAACGTAAGTGAAGTGTAAGAATTATGTTAGAAACAATGATAGCTATAGTGTCATTGTTTCTGATTACCAACTGACGGCATCGATATAGGCAACTTGATTGACTGGTTGATTGTCATCGCAGTCGAACTGTACTCCCAGGTTGTTGACATCGCCATGAAGAGTTGAAGGAACGGTAAAGGAGAGCTGTGTCCATTGACCAAGGGTCAGGTTTGAGAAACCTGGGGCAAACCAGGTATAACTACTGTCCTGTATAAAAATTTTGGCGGAGGTTGCATGGCTTCCTGCCGGAACATAGACATAGAGAGAGATCGTCTGCCCTGTGTGTGGTAGATTTCCTACGACACTCTCGCCAACATAGGGATACTGACCACGTTGAACATTATTTAAATGCATCTTTAGCGATCGTTTCCCATCTTTTGCCTGATCCAGCGAGCTTCCACCAGAGGTAATCTGGCCTGCTAAATTATTCCAGCCATCGCTCTGACCATCCTCAAATGAGAAGCGTAGACTGGGAACAGGTGGCTGAGTTGGGGGAGCCGGTGGCTGAGTGGGAGGCGATGGTGGCTGAGTGGAGGGAGGAACCGGTTTTGGATTGGATGGAGGAGGAATTGATCCTGAACTACTGCCTGCTGATGGTGTAGGTGTGGTAGCTGGTGTTATAGATTGAGTGGCAGTTGCCGTTGCAGTAGGGGGAATGAGCGCAACTGGCTGTTTTGTCTGGCTTTGTTGCCAGTGTTCATAGAAGCCTTTAATGATAGTGCCCTGGGTCGTACTGTTTTCGGAAGAATCAACAAGAGAAGCTGCGGTATCAGTTGCAGCATACTGCATGGCAGCGGCGATACCATTATCCGCCAATGTTTGTAGTGCCTGTAACGTGAAATTCTTCATAAAAGACGGGTTATTCTCTTTTCCATCCTGGGGGACCGCATTGGGAGCATAATTCCACTCGGTAATCATGATGGGAAGCATCTGTGTGATGAGTGTATTCATCGTAACCCTGGCCTGCTGAAAATGATTGGGCCAATCGGCTAGATGCGTAAGACACGTTTGAGTAGAAGCATTATCAGTGCATGCATACTCATGCCAGCTAACAGCAGAGGGGAGTGGGTTTGCCACATGCAGGAATGTCGTGAGATAGGTGGGATCATAGGTATCAGTATCGGGTCCAATAAACTGGGCCTTTGGAGCAAGCTGCTGCAATTGTGGAATAACCGTATTCCAGGAGAGCGCATAATTCGTGGCTGAAACCCCTGCCAGATTATCGGCATCGCCATATTCAAAATATAATTGTTGATCTCCAAAGATAGAAAGAAGATCCTTAACAACCTGAGTATCATCTTGCAAAGCCTGAGGATTAGTGGCCCCTTGTAGCACAATTAAGGGCGTTGCCCCGAGATCTTTTACTCTCTGAGCGGCTTTAAGAGCCAGCTCTTCAGTATTTTTGGAGCGTATTGGGATGCGTAATAACTGTATATGTTCCTGCTGTAAAAGTGTGCGTGTCTTCTCAGACGAAAGAAACTGATCTTTATCGTTGAAGAGTGTCAGATTGGCTCCAAAGAGTAGCGAAGAGATTGGCGGTGTCGTAGCCATCGTATGATTAGCTGGACCAACGTTGAAGTTAGATTTTTTCTGCAAATGAGCTTGAAACGTCACAATCATCAGACCTGAGCTAGCTATCATGATCACTATAAGTATGCTAGTACCAACAAGTATGTATATTTGTCGTATAGTTAGCCAATAGGGAAGCGAAAAAGATCTCTTATTCACAGGCTATTCCTCTTTTATAACTACTTATATGCAAAATCATCACTCTAATTGTACGCTATTTGTAGTGCTATGACTATTTTATAGACAAAAAGTCGTCGGGCGTATGAAGTGAAGTCATGCATGATCATAAGAGGGATAGTATGAAACAAGAGTTGAATGGCTTCAGCAGCACTCCAGAGGCAAAGAGATTTTAGATGAGTTTGCGCGTGCTGCTGAATGATGGGAGATCTAGTCGTGATCGAGGCTCTTATTTAACGTCTTAATGATGCCAGGACCTTCATAAATAAAGCTGGTGTAGATCTGGATCAGGCTGGCACCGGCATCAAGCATGCGTTTGGCGTCATCGGGCTCGAAGATGCCGCCAACACCAATGATTGGAAGTTTCTGCTCAAGACGTTTGTAAAGATAGCTCACTACTTCAACGGCGCGGGTATGAAGTGGACGACCACTTAATCCACCAGTCTCCGCACTCTGGCGCGTCAGACCTGTGCGCGAGAGCGTGGTGTTTGTAGCAATAATCCCCTGTACATTGCGCTGGAGGCAGACATCAATCACATCGTCGATCTGCTCCTCTGTCAGATCGGGTGCGATCTTGACCAGGACCGCTTTCGGGGTGGTGCGACCCGTCTGTTGGGCCAGGAGAGCCGTCTCGTCTACAATCGCATGCAGCAATTGATCAAGTGGCTCTTTCTCCTGTAACTGGCGTAATCCAGGCGTATTGGGAGAGCTGACATTGACCGTAAAGAAATCAGCGAATGGGTCGAGCTTATGGAGAGAGTAGAGATAGTCTGCTACTGCCTCCTCTTGAGGCGTTACCTTTGATTTGCCAAGACTCCAGCCAATCGGGATAGCTGGTTTTGGCTGTCTGGCCAGATGCTCCGCAATGGCAGCGGCTCCAGTGTTGGGAAAGCCCATGCGATTGATAAGGGCCTCATTTTCAGAGAAGCGAAAGATGCGTGGGCGAGGATTGCCGGGTTGGGCATAGCGTGTCACCGTACCAGCTTCAATAAAGCCGAAGCCAAGCGCGGCCAGAGCTGGCAGTCCATGCCCATTCTTATCAAATCCTCCGGCGAGGCCGATAGGATTGGGGAAATGGAGCCCAAAGAGGTTACGCTCCAACCTGGGAGAGGCATACCCATTGGCCGCCTCAATAATTTTCAGCAGGAGGGGAAGATGGGACGCTACTGCGAGCTGCTGCATAATCAGATGATGAGCAATCTCAGGATCATTGGCAGAGAGACGAAAAACTACCGGACGAACGAGGGTCTTAAATAACATTGGCACAATGTCTTTCTTTTGCTAACCTTGTTTGTGCACTCGAAGTATGGCGAGAGCCAGATGGGTGATAGCCTCTCTCTCTTCGCTTTTCAGCACAGACGATTCTCTAAAAAGGAGCAAGGTTTCCCTTCAAATGTACACCTCGCATGGAGTCGTGTCAATAAAGCAGCCTTCTCTACAAGCGATTCTATGCGTATAATGATGGAGAGTCTCGCCGGCAATGAGAAAAGAAACAATCTGTGGTGGAAGCACATATTTTCTACTTGAAATAGAAACTTAAAAGGAGTCTACTCTTTATGTTGATTCGGAATGGTCTGGTTGTGCTGGCAAGTGGATCGGTCTATCGAGACATTCGCACGCAAGCTGAACAGATAATAGAGATAGGGGAGCAGCTTGTGCCAGTGGCCGATGAGCCTGTTCTCGATGCTACTGGCCTCCTGGTCTTGCCTGGAATGATTGATAGTCATGTGCACTTTCGTGATCCGGGTGGGACACATAAAGAAGATTTTCTCAGCGGGACGCAGGCCGCACTGGCTGGAGGAGTGACGACCGTTCTTGATATGCCCAATACCAATCCACCAACCGATAGTCGTGAACATCTTGAGGAGAAACTGGCGCAGATTGCCCCCAAAGCCGTCGTTGATTACGGCCTGTACTTTGGTGCCACTGATACCAATATTGAAGAGGCAGCGGATCTGGCAGACCGTGTTGCTGCCATGAAGCTCTACATGGGCTCCTCTACTGGCTCTTTACTTGTGACAGAGTTTCCACCCATCTATCAACATTTCTCCACCTTTCCGCACCAGAAGGCCCTGGTCGTGCATGCTGAAGACGAGCAATCGCTCAAATATTTTGGAGCTCAGGGAAGCAAGATACACAATCAGGCGCGACCGCCATTGAGTGCACAGATTGCATTGAGCCGGGCCCTGGCCATTGCTGAAAAGACAGGACGTGTCTTGCATATAGCCCACACTACCACGGAGCGTGAACTTGAGTTGATTTACGAGGCCAGGCAGAAAGGCGTGCGCGTAACCTGCGAGGTTACACCGCTTCATCTATTCCTGACCGAGGAGGCTCAGCAGCGCCTGGGGAACTATGGCAAAGTCAATCCTCCATTGCGCAGTAGCAGAGATCGTGAGGCTCTCTGGCGCCACTTCGATATCATAGACACCATTGGGACCGATCATGCTCCTCACACGCGTGAAGAGAAAGACCAGCCATATGAGAAGGCCCCCTCGGGCATGACCGGAGTACAGACCATGCTACCACTGCTGCTCAATGCAGCGAGCGAAGGGCGACTGACAGTAGAAGCCATCGTGCAGCGTTGTGTCGTCAATCCCATTCGCATCTTTGCGCTTGCCAACAAGGGCGCATTGGAGATTGGCAAAGATGCAGATATCGTGCTGGTCAATCCCCAGGAGGAGTACGAGATCACCAATGAAAGCATTCTTTCGAAATGTGGCTGGACCCCTTTTGCGGGCACCAGAATCAAGGGCAAGGTCAAACAGGTCTTTGTGCGTGGTGAACTGAGCTATGATGATGGAAAGATCCTGGTCCAACCAGGTAGTGGCAGGCAAGTGAGATATCGCTGAGAGCCAGGAGCGCACAAAAAAAGCCAGGAACCATCATCTCTGATCGTTCCTGGCGAGAGGTTGTCTGTTAGTAGCTAGCTATAAGCTTAGCCCATGATTGTGTGAACATAGTGCTGTGTCTCAGCAGGTGTATACGCGAGCCAGTTGGCCCCACCGGCGTTGACCGCAGCATTCACATTGCCCGGGCCTGCATTATAGGCGGCCAGCGCTTTGGCATAGTTACCACCATACATGCGACTGAGGTCAGCCATATGGCGAGCGGCCCCATCGAGAGCCGAATTGGGATCATAAGGATTCACACCCAGGGCCGCAGCCGTTCCGGGCATAAACTGCGCAATACCGATCGCGCCAACCGAGGAGCGAGCATTCGGATTAAAGCCACTCTCTTGCTGAATCTGACGCACAAAGAGATCTGGGCTAATGCCATGGCGAACAGCAGCGGCGCGAGCCACGCTCTCATAGGAGCTATTGGCTGCCACTGAAACAGTATTCAGATGAACCGTCTGTGTCGTTGGGGGAGCGCTTGTTGGGGAATGGGTACCGAAGAAAGCCTGGAAGCCCATGAAACCAGTGAGCGCGAGACCAGCGACAGAACCAGCAACTACTGCACTCCATCGAGGAGCTTTCTTCTGAGTAGCAGGACGATTGTAGTGCAGCGTAGTTGGAGTCATCATGTGTGGTAAGTTGCCTTTCGTGTGAGAACAAAACAATGTATCGTTTCATAAGCAGATAAGTTGCTTGTCGCGATCCTTCGTCATCGGTGCACCAACCGGTGGTGTTGACCGTGTCGTGCGTCTTTGTTTTCTTCAACACCCACAGTATAGAAGCTCAGGCTCACGACGGCCTAACATTCTCAACCAAAAGTCTTGCATTAACCTCACGAAGATCATGGTTGTGCTTAAACCTGTTTCAGCGTATGAGGAGTAAAGGGGGAAAGGGATCATTCAGAACGAGCAGCGATAATCAGGCTATGATGGGATTGGGAGTGGCCGTTGGCTTTCGACAGCTCTATAGCTATCTCTGGTTTATGAAAGCCGTTGTGTAACTGAAAGCGATTTCTCATTATGAAAAGAAGCCTCCGAGAGTGAACGCGGGAGGCTTCTGTGTTGGATCTGGTCGCTGAATATTAGCGAGTGGTATTGATTTTGATCGTACGTGCCTGAGCATGAGCTGCTTTAGGCAGGTTCAGGGTCAGGATGCCATCGGTGTAGCTGGCCTCAACACTCTCAGAGTTGATGGGGGCTGGGAGCGTAAAGGACTGCTGATATTTGCCTGCCTGGAAGCCATTCCAATGGACCTGAGCCCCCTCGGGCGTCTGGAAGCGGGTCTCCCATTTGAGGCTCACCACCTCTTGCTGGACCGTGATCTCTACATCCTCAGCTTTAACGCCGGGCATAGGAATTTGCAGGGTAAAGCCCTCATTGGTCTCATAAAGGTTCGCACCCGTGCCACGGGCTGCACCGCGAGGAGCAATGACGCTTTCCTCAAAGAGACGATCCATCGCATCGCGCAAAGTGACAACTTCAGAGAAGGGATTGTATCGAGTCATATTTGCCATTGCTATTCTCCTTTATCGTATTAGTTTAACTACTCTACTCTGTCGTGTGAAGCAGAACCTTTTAGATTGCTGCCATATGTGGAATGTTTTTTCTTTCTGTGGATACTATACTCCGAGATCTGTTAGAGCAACGTAAACAAACTATTAGAGGAATGTTAGAAAGTTTGATAGGGCTGTTGTCAAGCTTTCGGATCTCGACGGCTTTTTGCTATTCTGTTAGAATGCAGCTAAGAAACTTTTTATTTGCTATGGAGGAAAGAAGTCGTGACGCTGAATCCACAACCGTCGTCGAGAGATATCGAATACCTGTTAAAACGGGGAGTCTCGCTGGTGGAGAAGGAAGCGGACATGCGCCGCTTGCTATTAGAAGGAAATAAAGGCGAGCCCTTGCGAGTGAAACTGGGCGTGGACCCAACTCACTATGATCTGACTATTGGGCATGCGGTTGTGTTCCGTAAGCTGCGTCAGTTTCAGCGGCTAGGCCATAAGACGGTCGTAGTGATTGGTGACTGGACGGCTCGTCTGGGAGATCCAAGTGGTCGTGTCGAAGCCCGTAAGGCGTTGACAGCCGAGCAGGTCAATTCGAACGCAGCCACCTATCTGGATCAATTCTTTAAGATCGTTGATCGTGAGAAGACCGAGGTTCGCCGTCAGACCGAGTGGTTTGACAAGTTTACGCTTGCAGATACCTTGAAGCTGCTGGGTTACAAGACCGTCGCTCAGATGCTGGTGCGCGAAGATTTCTCGAATCGCTACAAGAGTGGGACCGAGATCTACCTCTCAGAATTTATGTATCCCTTGCTGCAAGGCTATGACTCAGTGGCACTACGCTCGGATGTTGAGCTAGGTGGAACCGATCAGACCTTCAACCTGCTGGTGGGGCGTGAGCTCCAGCCAATCTTTGGTCAGTCACCGCAGCAGATCATGACCCTTAATCTCATCGTGGGTCTGGATGGCGTCAAGAAGATGGGCAAATCGCTTGACAATTATATCGCCATGACTGCGCCCGCTAATGACATGTTCGGGAAACTGATGTCTCTTCCGGACCAGACCATGCGCTCCTACTTTGAAGCCCTGACCGATGTTGAGGATGAAGAGCTGGATGAATTTGATCGGAAGATAAGCGAGGGCAGCATTAATCCGCGCGATATCAAGCTGCGTATGGCTCGTGAGATCGTTACTGAGTTCCATTCGTTGGCCGATGCTCAGGAGGCTCAGGAAGCCTTTGTGCGCCAATTCTCTGAGCGTAAGCTGCCAACCGATATTCCCGATTACCAGTTGGATGCACCCAAAAATATCGTTGAGGTTATCGTAAGTGCTGGTCTGGCTGCCAGTAATAACAAGGCTCGCGAATTGATCAAACAGGGTGGTGTCTCGCTCTTTGCAAAAGGCGAGAGTGGGGAGTCCGAGAAGATCACCGATAGCGAGTTTACCGTTGATGTGATTAATGGAGCAATCCTTAAGGTTGGAAAGCGCCAGTATCTGCGCATTAAAGCCTAGAGAAGGCTTCTGGCACGTTTGGGTGCACCTGGAACGCTTTTTTGTGTGCTTGTTTTCTGCTCTTGTTTTCTGCTAAGGAGGGCATCTTCATGCCATATGCAACCATTGGTGTTATTGGGGGAACGGGACTCTATCATATGGAAGGGATGACGGACGTTGAGGAGATCGCCGTCTCAACGCCCTTTGGTGACCCGAGCGATGTGATTACAATAGGAAAAGTTGACGGCGTAGCGATGGCTTTTCTGCCGCGCCATGGACGGGGTCACCGTATCAGTCCCAGCGAACTGCCAGTACGTGCGAACATCTGGGCCTTGAAAAGCCTGGGTGTAGAGTGGGTCATCTCGGTCAGTGCGGTTGGGAGCTTGCGCGAAGAGATTGCGCCTCGCGATCTGATCATTCCCGATCAGCTCTTCGATCGCACAAAGAGCCGCGTCAACAGCTTTTTTGAGCAGGGAATCGTTGCGCACTGTTCGTTTGCTGAGCCCTTCTGTCCCGATCTAAGCAAACTGCTGCTGAAAACGGCGCAGGAAGTGGATGATGTCAAGGTCCACGCAGGGGGCACCTATGTCTGTATGGAGGGGCCACTCTTCTCAACGAAGGCGGAGTCCAATATCTATCGAAAGCTGGGCTGTGATCTCATTGGGATGACCGCGCTCCCCGAAGCCAAGCTGGCACGGGAGGCTGAGCTCTGCTACTCCATCATCGCCTGTGCAACCGACTATGATTGCTGGCATGAATCCGCTGAAGCCGTGACAGTTGAGATGGTTGTAGCCAATCTGAGCGCCAACGTCGCCAATGCCCAGCGCATCCTCCGAAGTGTCGCCCAGAAACTGTCAGCCTCAGAGCATCAGCATACCTGTAACTGTGGTAGCGCATTGCATAATGCCATCATGACTGACCCGAGCAAAATTTCAGCCGATGTCAAAGAAAAGTATCAGCTCTTAATTAGCAAGTATATCTCTTGACAACCCGGTCGGATAGGTGTAAAATAAGGCCATCTCAAGCGGAAAGAACATTCCAAATGAGGTGGACCGATTTTCATCCGGTCCTGTCGGTTGGCGTAATTGGGTCCTGTGCGGCAGATGTCTGTGAACCCCGCCAGGACCGAGAGGAAGCAACGGTAAATAGGCCGCTCTGGGTGCCACAGTGTTGCCTGATTACGCTAACCGGCAGGACCGGGTGAAAATCGGTTTTCTATGTCAATTTTTACCTTCATTTTTCTTCTGGCAGCGGTGGGCTAGTGGCCCGTCATGAGGATATACCAGGCGGGAGTTTTAGTATGGCCTCACAATCTCTCTACCGCAAATGGCGCTCGCAGACCTTTGGCGATCTCGTCGGTCAGGAGCCTGTCATTCGCACACTCAAGAATGCTCTGGCTAGCGGCAATCTCGCGCACGCTTACCTCTTCACTGGCCCCCGTGGTACGGGGAAGACCAGTACAGCACGCCTGCTAGCAAAAACAATTAATTGTCCCAATGCAACACATGGCGAGCCCTGCAACATCTGTGAGCAGTGTCGCGAAATTACGGCTGGCAATTCTTTTAACGTGATTGAGATCGATGCTGCCTCGAATCGTGGTATCGATAGTATTCGCGACCTTCGCGAAAAAGTAATGATGCCGCCTTCAACTGGTAAATATAAGATCTATATCCTCGACGAAGCGCATATGCTGACCGTTGAGGCCTTCAATGCTCTGCTCAAAACATTGGAAGAACCCCCTCCTCACGCTATCTTTGTGATGGCAACCACCGATGTGCATAAGATGCTCCCTACTGTGCTCTCACGCTGTCAGCGCTTTGATTTTAAGCGCATTACCACACGTCAGATTGTCGAGCATCTGAAATTTGTCGCAGGTGAGGAGCAGGTCAGTCTTGAGCAAGGAGCAGCCGAATTGATTGCGCGGGCGGCGTCAGGCGGCATGCGCGATGCCCTGAGCCTGTTGGATCAGGCCATTGCCTATGCGGGCCAGAGTATTGCCCTCACGCAAGTTCAGGCCATGCTAGGTGTCGCCGATCCACGAGCGATTCAGAAATTTATTACGAGCGTGGCTGAGCTCAATAGTGCCAGGGGGCTCCATCTCATCAATGAGTTGGCTGAGGCGGGAGCAGATCTGCGCCAGGTGAATACACAGACTGCCGAGTATTGGCGAGCTATGATGTTGTCGAAAGCGGGAGCCAATATTGCAGAGATTCTGGATAACACACAGGATGAGATAAACGAGATGAGCCAGCTCGCACAGCAATTTCAGCTAGAAGAGCTGACCGAATGTGCGCGTGTGTTTGCTCAGAACGAACTGGTGCAGAAAAATCAAGGCACGCCTCAATTGGGCCTGGAGCTGGCCCTGCTCTCCTGCATCGAGATTCATAGGCGAGGGTCAGCCACTACAAGTGTGCCAACGAGCGTCAGGCCAGCTCCAACGCAAGAGCGCAGAGCTGTCCCGCCTCCCCAACCCGCACCAGTAATGGCTCGCGAACCAAAACTTGAACCTCGCCCGGAGGCTGCTCCTGAATCATCGCCAGCGCCTCGCCCGGAGGTTGCTCGCGAACCATCACCAGTGCCTCGCCCGGAGGCTACTCGCGAACCGTCACCAGTGCCAATCAAACAAGAAGGTAAGCCAGTTGTCGTGAAGGACGTTGAGCCCATTC
This sequence comes from Tengunoibacter tsumagoiensis, assembly GCF_003967535.1. Lineage (GTDB taxonomy): Bacteria > Chloroflexota > Ktedonobacteria > Ktedonobacterales > Ktedonobacteraceae > Tengunoibacter > Tengunoibacter tsumagoiensis. The sequence continues at coordinate 2,433,218 of NZ_BIFR01000001.1, forward strand.
TGATCGAGGATGAGTTTGTGGATGACAGTGTCTGGGATGACCAGCCACTACGAGATGAAGATGAGCCAATCTTTGCTCCCTCAGTGCTGGAATCCTTGCCACCTCCTGTACAGATCAGACCAGGAAACGAGCCACCTCCTGTACAGATCAGACCAGGAAACGAGCCACCGCAAGAGCCCGTCACAGAGCCTCTGGATACTGGTCCCGGCCTCAGCCTTGACGAGGTGAGAGAGCGGTGGGAATATGTCAAACGCCGCGTCAAGACGAAAAAAGATGGCCCAAAGGTTGCAGCCTTCTTAAATGGGTACACAATTGTTGAAGTGCAGGGGAAGAGCGATCTGGCGGTGGTCGTCATCCGAGCTATCGCAGATTTCCACTATAATGCGCTGCAAAAGAATGAGTATCAAGAGATTATCAACTGGGCCTTAAAAGTTGAGCTGAACCAGGAATGTCGTGTGCGAATCTTGCCACCTGGCTCATCGGGTGGGATGGGAGGGGGCGCGGTTATTCCGCCACTGCCGCGAGATCCACAGGGAAACCTGTCCAATAGTATCTACTCATTGTCTGGACAGGCGTCGGCGTATACTGAAATGGCGACTGTGCGAAAGCAATCGGTTTCAGAGCGGCCAGCAAGTAGTATAAGCTCAGCCGCGCCATCGCCTGTGCGGACCACATCTTCTGCTCAGCCGCAGGCTACCCTGGTGCAAGAAGTGGTTTCAATCAAGCAAGAGCAGACAGCGACCCCTGTTGCGACACCTGCCTCACCACTTGCCAGAACAGCGAATGTGAGAGAGAATAGTAGTCATGGGTCAACTGCTCTTGCCGGATCGACCTCAGGATCACGTCAACAGACGATCGAAAAGAAAGCCAAGAGTGATCCCATTGTCAAAGAGGTCATACGCATATTTCGAGCAGAGTTAAAAGATATTCAACCAAAGTAAGGAGATAAAAATGGGCTTTAATATGAAAGAGTTGCAGAAGATGCAACAGAAAATGCTGAAGATGCAGGAAGAGCTGGAGTCAACCCTCTTCACAGGGACGGCTGGTGGTGGAGCAGTGAGCATTACCATGAGCGGAAAATATGAGATTACCGCCGTCAAAATTGATGCTGATGCCTTTAGTGCGGATGATATTGAAGAGCTAGAGGTGATGGTGAAAGCCGCTTCAAAGGATGCTTTCGATAAAGTAACGGAAGCTCAGCAGAAGCTGGTCACTAGCGCCACTGGTGGAATGAAGATTCCTGGATTATTCTAAACTATGAGTGATGTTGCACCTCCCGTGGCAGCTCTGGTCGAAGAGTTCTCAAAGCTGCCAGGAGTCGGCGTAAAGACGGCTCAACGTCTCACCTTTTATATCTTGCGCAGTCCTACTGATCAGGCTCGCCGTCTATCGGAAGCGATTATGCGTGTCAAAGAGAGCATTATTTATTGCTCGCGCTGTTTTAATATTACTGAGACCGATCCCTGTTCGATCTGCCGTAACGGCAATCGCGATCAGGAGATCATCTGTGTAGTGGAAGAGCCACTTGATGTGCTGGCATTAGAGAAGACAGGCGTCTATAAAGGACTGTATCACGTCTTGCATGGAGCTCTATCTCCCTTAAATAATGTTGGGCGTAAAGATATTCGTATCGATGAGCTCTTGAAGCGCCTTGCAGAGGGCAGCACACGCGAAGTGATTCTCGCCACCAACCCGGGCTTTGAAGGCGACTTTACCGCCGATATTATCAAGCGAGGGATCAAAGAAGAGCTTCGGCTCCCCCATCTTCAGGTAACATCTCTTGCTCGTGGGCTTCCTTTAGGGAGTGACCTTGAATACGCCGATGAAGGAACGCTGAGCCGAGCTCTTGAAGGTCGGCGCGAACTCTAGGGATGCCTGCCGGGCATCCCTTTTTCTTCTCTGCCGACCTTTGTAATCTTCACCCCCGTAGTATATACTAAAGAAGAACGGAGAAAAGCGGCTCAATGCATTTCTTGGGTTAATACTCAAGAAATGGGAATTTAGGTAAGCCAGTAAGCACTACAACTTGACACTCTGTTCTAAGTATGGTACTCTTGTTCTACTTCCGGGAAATGGATGGGGGAGCAGAACCTATTTCCGACTCTGAACCTTTGCGAAAGAATAGAGACATATACGAGAGCGCAAGGGTAGAGTGCGGCAGCACAGAAACGCGATCCTACGTATGCCGTATCCCCTTTCAACGAAAAACGTGTTTTGAGAAGATTCTTCTGTGAAGATTGAAAAAAGGAGAGATGCAGGGGTGAGAATGCAGAGATCCTCTGTTTCGCATCGTCCTGTAGGAGAAAACTCATGGTAAAAAAGGAAAAAGCTTCTGTAGATCGCAATACGACGACGGTGAACACAGCGGGTATGAGTGAGCGCGATAAAGCCATTGAGCTCGCTTTGTCACAGATTGAGCGCCGTTTTGGCAAGGGTGCGATTATGAAGCTGGGGGATGCTGCGAAGGTACAGATCGAGGCCATCCCTACTGGTTCCATTGCTCTGGATCTGGCGTTGGGGGTGGGTGGTATTCCACGTGGCCGTATCACCGAGATCTATGGCCCTGAATCCTCTGGTAAGACAACCCTCTGTCTGCATATTATTGCCAATGTCCAGAAGGCCGGTGGGTATGCGGCATTTGTGGATGCTGAACATGCATTGGACCCTGTGTATGCTGCTCGTCTGGGCGTTGATGTGAATAACCTCCTGATCTCGCAGCCTGATAATGGTGAGCAGGCTCTGGAGATTGTTGACTCTCTGGTGCGCAGTAACGCGATTGATGTCATTGTGGTTGACTCTGTAGCTGCCCTGACGCCACGCGCGGAGATTGAAGGCGATATGGGTGACTCCCATGTTGGTCTACAGGCTCGTTTGATGAGCCATGCCCTGCGTAAATTGACTGGTGCTATCAATAGCTCACATACGACGGTTATCTTTACCAATCAGTTGCGCGAGAAGATTGGCGTGATGTTTGGAAGTCCCGAGACCACCACTGGCGGTAAGGCTCTGAAGTTCTATGCTTCGGTTCGTCTGGATATTCGCCGTACCGATACGATTAAGCAGGGGCAGGATGCTGTCGGTAGCCGTACCCGTGTGCGTGTGATTAAGAATAAAGTGGCTCCTCCCTTTAAGACGGCAGAGTTCGATATTATGTACAGTGAAGGTATTTCGCGCGAAGGCGGCTTGATCGATCTGGGTCTGGAGATGGGCCTGGTGAAGAAGAGCGGCGCATGGTTCACTGTTGGTGATATTCGCCTGGGTCAGGGCCGTGAGAACGCGAAGGAGTTCCTGCGCCAGAATACTGATGTGGCTACAGCGATTGAAGATCAGATTCGTGGAAATATGCTGGCCTTCAAAGCTGGTGAGATTGAGAGCGTGGAAGAGGAAGAAGAAGAGCCAGCAGAAGCACTGGCAGCTGAGGCTGAAGAGTAGTCATCTCTCTTTTCGCTCTCCTGAATGCACCATGTTCACTCCTCTATTGCTTATCTGGAAAGGATACTATGGAGGGGCTACCATAGCGGAACTCCACCATTGAGGAAGGAGACGCCCTACTTGTCATATTATATTCTGCACTATTTGGATATAAAATGACGTCAAGTAGGGCGTCTCTTTCCTCTCTTCCTATTCCACAATGTGAGCCTCGCCATGGCTTAATGGGAAAATGGAAACTAGGAACGGATATTATAGAGGGGCTGGCATAGCGGAACTCCACCATTGAGGAAGGAGACGCCCTACTTGTCATGTTATATTACGAACGAAAAAATATATGGTGCGCTGTAAAGTAACTTGTCTCCTTAGAAGAAAAATACTCTCCTTCTTGATTACATGACATGTATAACTATAATGATTTTATGCTTCTGTTTCATCCTCTTCAAGAGTATTTGTGTTCTTTTCAAGAATTTGTGGAAGCTTCTGCTCCAATTCGGCTGGTGGCAGATGCACGAGAGGGCGCTCCTTTGTAGAGAGCAGAGGATCGAGCTCTTCACCTTCGATCAGATCTGGTTCTAGAACCTGTGCCACTGGTTCCCGCTGATACCACCAGGTAGCTCTGGTAGCTGGATCAATCTGCCCCAATTCACCTGTATCTGCATTGTTCATGCTCCAATCCAGGAGCGCTTCCTCAATAGGGATTTCATAGCCAGCCTTCAGGCTCAACTTCCATTTATGTTCCATAACTGCAAAGTAGGCGCGCATAGGATCTTGATCAACCGTCAGACGTTGACGCAACAGCAGAATGGTAGGCAGATGATACCGTTCATACCAATCTTGAGCAGCTTCCTCCAGACGGATACTCGATCCCGCTTGATTGCTGAGAATCGCCTGATGTCCGAGCAGAAGATTAAAGAAGCGTCGGGCATAATTGCGGGGTATCGTAATATGAAGGAGCTCATAGATCTGCCGCTGATATGAGCCAGGCAGAACAGCACTGACGCGTTTCATTGTTTGTTGTGCCAGACCGATTAATGACTCGCTGGCCTGATTAAATTGTTGGAGCACCTGATGCGCTTGATAAAGAACATTGCCGTCTGGATGAGTAATGCGGTCGTGTTCGCGGCAGACGATTCGGTACCGCTGGCGAAAATATTGATAGTCGCTATCATCGAGGACCTGAACATCTTCAGGCAGCCCGCGAGCCTGGCGAAGATCCTCTGCTTGCCAGGCCAGAGATTCACCAAATTGGGCAAGATCCTGTTCACGTAGCCCTTCGCTTAATGTTTCAGGCCTCAGCTCGGCTGTCTCTGCATCCGCCATAATGGCCAGGATAGCGTTTCCATCAATTCGAATTAAGGCATTGGCGAGCGATGGGTCGCCCCAATAGACCCCATGCTCGTGCAGCTCAACCATTAAAACGGCAACCGCAGATAAGAGCCGTTGTTTGGTTCGCTTTGTGAGTGGGAGGCGATACAATAGGACATGAGGCACGACGCGGGGAGCCAGGCGGGTGATCGTATAGCCACGATCTGCATCGATATACTGACGCATTCCGGCGATAGTAGGAGCCTCAACGACAATAGGTGGAACATGAACTTTGATATACCCTGTGGGGCTAAGAGAGGGAATGCCTCGGCGTTCGATCTCCTGGAGATTGTGAATCTCTTTCTCGGCCATGCGGGGAGTTGTCTCTTTAATGGCATAGCGCACCCCTTGTAGCTCTACAAAGACAACGGGATGGCGTGAATCGCCACGGCGTACCAATAAGAGCTGGACCCCTTGCTGCTCCCACTCATCGAGTGGAAATTGCCAGGGAAGAACGGCCAATCGTCGCTGATCATCGGTACTCATAAAGAAATGGGTCGTGGGGGTTGCCACAGTTCCCTCCCTTAGATATAGCTATTCGCACGTAATTGGACTTATGTTGTGCTGCATCCCAGCATGAACAGCGGTAAGCCTCGTTGAATCCAGCCATTCTGGAACATGCCAGGACATAACTCCATCTTTCGCATCTTGCCCGCTCTGGTCGAACAGAGGGGAAAATAGGCCACCTTTAGATACTGTTAGATAGCTTCTAAAGGTGGTCAGCGAGAAAATCTCAGGCGTTGGGTAAAGCAATCAAACAGCCTTCAAAGCCACGAAGCGTGAAGTGAGAGAGATTGATCTTCCCCTCGCGATCTAATTGGGTTGAGAGCAGGATCTGCCCATGGGCCAGATCAGAGAGAGAGATTGTCTGCTCGTTGGCAGAAAAGTTTAGCACAATCAATGTGCGCTCTCCTGCATGTTCGCGTATATAGGCGAAGCAAGTGCTCGAGACCGCATCCAGCGAGCGATAGCTGCCCTGATGAAGAGAGGCCATGCTTTTCCGTAGGGTGAGCAGGCTGCGGGTAAGGGTAAGCATCGAGTGCTTGTCCTCGCGCTGAACAGCAACATTCATCGTCTTATAGTCGTTAGAAACAGGTAGCCAGGGTTGGACATGAGCGGGGCTGAAGCCCGCGTTGGGAGTTGCATCCCACTGCATCGGAGTGCGCTCGGGATCGCGGCTATCAGCGGGATTATCGCGGCCACGTGGATCATGGATCATCTCCAGTGGAATTATCCCATCCTGCATCCCTAGCTCATCACCATAATAGCAGGTTGGTGTTCCGCGAAGAGTCAAGAGCAACATCTGCGCGACACGAGCCAGTTCTTTGCCTGCGCGGCTAACCACACGAGCATTATCGTGATTGCCCAGCACCCAATTGGGCCAGGCACCTGCAGGCAAGGCCGTCTCATAGGCATCCACGCACGTACGGATCATCTGAGCATTCCATTCGGCCAGACCAATAAATTGGAAGTTAAACGGAAGATGAGCTTCATCCAGGTTCTCACCGTAATACTGCATCAGGCGGGGGACCGGCAGATAAATCTCGCCAATCAGCACACGCTCTCCAAAAGAATCCAGGAGCGTGCGCATCTCGCGGATGATCTCATGTACCTCAGGCTGATCATGCGAATAAACGCTTACGAGACGATCCATAGGAAAATCTCCTTCTTTCCAGTCTGGATTAAGGGGATTGTCTCGCAGCTGACCATCCTTAATGAGAAGCCAGATCACATCAACGCGGAAGCCATCGATACCTCGTTTTAACCAGAAACGCAGAACATCATACATTGCCTGTTGAACTTCAGGATTGCGCCAGTTCAGATCTGGCTGTTTTTCATGGAAGAGATGAAGATAATACTGCCCCGTCTGTTCATCAAAGGCCCAGGCATTTCCCCCAAAGTGAGCAAGCCAGTTATTCGGAGGGCCTCCATTGGGAGCAGGATCGCGCCAGATATACCAATCGCGTTTGGCATTTGTGCGATTAGAGCGTGACTCCTTGAACCAATCGTGTTCATCAGAGGTATGATTTGGTACAAAATCAAGCAGAATTTTGAGATCGCATTGATGAGCTTCGCGAATAAGATCATCCATATCAGCCAGAGTGCCGAACGTTGGATCGATATCACTATAATTGGCGATATCATAGCCAAAATCCGCCATAGGTGAAGGATAGACGGGAGAGAGCCAGAGGGTATCGATCCCCAGCCAGCGGAAATAGTCTAGCCGATTGATGATACCACGCAGATCGCCAATACCATCGCCATTACTATCTTGAAAACTGCGTGGATAGATCTGATAAATCGTGCTTGTTTGCCACCAGGAAGGGATCTGTTGCATGGGAGTACTCCATTGACACAAAAAAGGTTTGTTGGATAAGGTCATCAAGAGGGATCAGGTTTTCTCTATCTGAACAGATCGTATTGTACAGCAATGGAGCAATTTTGAAAATGGAGAGAGTGTCAGGCCCCTTTGATCTGATTTTTTTGCCATTGATGGCGATGGTCAGGGGATGAGTCTTCAAGTGAGTGAGAACGGCGGCGAGGCCCACAAGAATTGCGCTCTATCAGAGGAGTTGCCAATTCAACGCGCGTACCATTGAGTGCTTTGCCCTCGAGCAAGTTTTGCAACATAGTAACGGCGGTCCGTCCCATCTCATAGAGGGGCTGACGAATAGTAGTGAGGCTGGGAGTTATCGTGTGCGCAAGAATAGTCTCCTCAAAACTAATGACACTGACCTCCTCTGGAATACGTATTCCACGCTCATGAAGCGCTCTATAGGCACCCAGGGCCTGTTCATCAGTCTCCGTAAGCAAGGCAGTAGGGGGGTGATCTTGATCAAGCAATTTGCCAGTTTCGACGTACCCAGCATTCAAAGTCGTTGAGCCATAGTGGATCAGGTCAGCATTAAATGGAATCCGGGCCTCTTCCAGTGCTGCTCGGTAGCCTGCGAGACGATCGCGGGTACAGCTCATCGCCTGAGAATCCAGAATAAAGCCAATGTGACGATGGCCTAAAGAATGCAGATACTGTACGGCAGCACGCCCACCAGCCCAGTGAGTCGTACTTACGGACGGGCTATTCGGGCCGAGCTCGCCGGGGCGATCAATAATGACAAATGGCAGACCTTGAGTTCGTAACTGATGCCAATAGCGTTCAGTCTCCTCAGCAAGGACGAGAACGACCCCTTCAACCGAACCATCAATCACCGAATTGAGCCATTGCCGTTCATCGTTCTCAGCAGTATGTGCGCAGGTGAGAGTCAAACGCAGATGAGCTTGCGGCAACATCTCTTCGACGCCACGAAGAATCTCCAGGCAAGAAGGGGCATGAAGCGATGGTACAACAAGGTTCACTAATCCCATGCGCTCCTTCTTTAAAGAGACCGAGATGCGATTTGTTACATAGCCGCGTTCTGCAATGACCCGTTCAACGCGAGCGCGTGTCGCCGCAGAGACATCGGAGCGCTGATTAATGACCTTTGAGACCGTTGCAATAGAGACGCCAGCGGCCGCAGCGATCTGGGCAATCGTGAAGCGTTTATGACTGTAATCTTCCACAAGCATCCCTTCCTTTGTGCATACATACTGTACAGGTCTCCACCATAGTAAAGAGGTAAACTCTTGTTCAAGGATACAATGGGCAAGGAGGACTGTCAAGAAGCGTGTAGCTAAGGAGGTGTCTGAGCAATATGAAAGATCATGAAATTAAATGGAAGCAAAATTACCATAGATGAAAAGAAATGTCAGGCTTTCTACCACCTTTATACAACCAACTTTACTACCATTGTGTTATGGTAAGTAAGAACCTGGACACCTATTTACTCATTTCCGATAATGCGAGAAAACGTACAAAGGAGTGCGAGATCTTCTAGCCTGAAAACATCTGTATTGTTTCTATCTTACTCTTTTTTGATCTGGATACTTTGTTTGTATTCAGACGGGGATCTTTTGTGCTAAAAATGGAAAAAGAGCAAATAGGGATGAAATAGAGGAAATCATGGCAGGGATATTAAAAAGATCTAAGGATCTTAATCAATGCTTGACAAACAAAAAAACAAGTGGTACTCTTAGGGCAGCGAAATAAGTTTCGCAAATAATTTCAATATCTATCTGGAAGAGATTAGTAGACATCAGCGAGGAAGCTGGTGTAGCAGACGAACTAATGACTCTTCGGGTCGACCTCATGCGACCTGGCCTGGATCTTAGTGGTATCGTTATGCTTTTGTATCCCTATGCCCATTTCTGTGCAACCATTAGTCTCGTTGACGAGAAGGAGATCGCATCATGTCCGAAGACACAAAGCTGGAATCATCCACAGTCTTCTCAGAAATCCTTGCAAGGCCTGCACTGACTCGACGTCAGATGCTGCGCACCATGGCGGCAACCAGTGCTGTTGTTGCTGGTGGAGCAGTGCTAGCGGCTTGCGGTGGTACTTCTGGTGCTGCCAATGTGACCCTTAAAGTAGGCACATGGCCCTTTGCCCCGCTACCATCAACCATAACCGCAGCTGACAAAAAGACGCCACGAAAAAAAGTCATAGCGGACGTTTTACAAACATGGTTAGACAACCATAAGAATGTCACCTTAAAGTTCACTGGCATTGATGTTTCGACCGACCAGGCTTTAACCGCAGCAATCCTTGGTAACACGGCACCTGCTATCTATGGTGGTTTTGCTGATGCGTCGCTCCAGGCGGCAGCACTGACGCAGGGCCTGGTAGCTGATGTGACTGATGTGTATAAATCTAAAAAGGTTGATGATCTGATCGCCCCTTATGCGAAGGATCTGTGGCACTCGATTGCAAACCTTGGCGGAAAGTATACCTCGTTCCCTGGAGATCTCTTAAGTGGTGGTAGCGGTTTCTTCTATCGCCGCGATGTCTTCCGCGCGAACGATATTCCAGAGCCAACCAAGGGATGGACCTGGGAAGATGTAAAGGTCATTGCCGCAAAATTGAAGGATATCAATAAAGGCGTCACTGCGATTGGCGGTCCTTCGTATCTGTGTGGGTATTTGATGAACTCTGATCTGCTGGATGCGGGTGGTCCGGTGCAGGGTGGCGGTGGTCTGATTGGTAGCGTGCCTGATCCAGGGACGGGAAGCAACTGGCATTGGAAGATTGATGTCACAAAATGGACTTCTGCCTGGGAGGATCGTATCGGTCTGTTCCGCAGCATGATTAATGACAAGACCGTGTTTGTTGACCCATCCTACTGGGAAGGCTCTGTTGTTGGGCAGTTTGTCTCTGGCCAATATTTGATGGTGCCAGCCTTCTCCTTCTTCTATTCTCTGGGTGGTTTTGGTCCAGCCAAGTTCTCTGATCTACAGAAAAATTATCCAGATAAGTCTTTGGATGATCTGATTGGCTATGCACCATATCCACATGGGGCGAATGGGGCCTGGTCTAGTTCTATTCAGCCTGGTATGGGACAGGTGAGCTTTGATCCTCACTTAAAGTCCGATGGATTGGATGCAATTACAGATCTTTATCTGTATATGTTCTTTGGCCAGGGCTATGTCGATGTACGTGCCAATACCTATAAAGTGACGAAAGATCCCAAGGATGCGTACGATTATATTGCACCGACCAATACCTACTTTAAAAACCCCGACGTCCCTGCCAACGTCACGGTAGAAGCCGCCTGGGGTGAGAACTTTGTCCAGACCTACCTCAATGTTGCGAAGCAGCCCATTATTCCGGCGTATGGTATGTACTTCCCACCTGATGGCAAGACTGGCCCATCAAAAGATACCCATGCTGACTTCCTGTCACGTTTATCGACAACGAATGATCCTATTCCTGATATCTTGAAGAAGTTTGAGGATACGTACAACCAGCAGGCTTCTTCACTGCCATCAGATCTCTCTTCCGATGATTTTAAAGCGGGTGCTCGTAAGTACTATGCAGCCCTGGATAAATTCTGGAAAGAGAACTCCACCAGCTTCTATGTTGGTGTCTGGCAGGAATACTATCATAACGACGTGTTGCCACGCATCTCTTAATGAAGAAGATTTGTTGCTAAAGCATCCTGTTGTCGATCTCCACAGTGTGTTGAGGTGGAGAGAGGGAGAGCGAGAATTTTCTCGCTCTTTTCTCTCTCATTGGTAGAGAAGAAGCTACTACAGATAAAGGAAGTTCATCATGTCCAGCCAGTTTACCGAAGCCTCTTCTGTAACTGAGAAGAGCTCCCTCGCGGCTGCACAATTGCCTCAAGCTTTACGCCGCCGTAATACCATTGAGACCTGGGCATTTCTGATCCCGGGCATTCTGTTCCAACTTACCTGGGGCTGGTTTCCCCTGGTTATGTCATTTATCCTGAGCTTTACAGATGGCAAATTAATCCGCTCGGACCAGTTTGTAGGGTTTGATAACTACAGACATCTGTTAACGGATACGCTGGTTTCAGACACCTATTACAACACGTTAGTGTATTCGGGCCTGGGTCTGGTATTGACCTTTGCATTGCCAATCATCGTGGCTATCTTTATCATGGAGATGCCTAAGAAGATTGTCTATCTGATGATGTTCTTATGGTTTCTGCCTTTAAGTGGCATTACCTCGTTGATTCTGACGAAATATTTTTATGATCCGCACTATGGGCTGTATCAATATATTTTCGTCAATCTCTTACATCTGCCACCACAAAAATTTCTGAGTGATCCACATCTGGTTATGTTCTGGATCGTTTTCCCTTCAGTGCTTTTCTTTGGTCCTGGCCTGTTGTATATGGCCACTCTCCAGGGCATCCCAACCTCATACTTCGAGGCTTCTGAGGTTGAAGGCGCTGGTTTCTGGCGCAAAATCTGGACGATTACGTTGCCACGTCTTCGCCCGATTATCTACCTGTCGTTGCTGTTCGCGATTGTTGGCGCTTTACAGCCCTTTGATGCTCCCCAGATTCTGACCGGCGGTAATCCACCAGAGAGCCGAACAAGCATGATGTATGTCTTTGACCTCATCAAACAGTTCCGCTTTAGCGATGCAGCGGCTCTTTCAACGTTGACTTTTGTGATTTCGATGGGATTGGCAGCGCTGTTTCGGTTAGTCTTTAAAGATGATCCTGACGCGTAAACGATGAAAAGAGAGTAGTACAGATTTACGGACTGTAAGTTTGTCTGGTTGGTCCCACTGTTCTTCATTTTCATTGTAGAGCGTATGTGGACATTAAGAAAGGAGAATCCGATGGCCCTGTTTCCTGCTGTTGGACGCAAGCAGACCCCGATGCGTATTGGATGGTGGGCTGTTGTCCTGGTCTTGTGCGTTGGCATCTTTATGCACATGGTGCCATTTTACTTTATGATCATCACCTCTCTGAAAGAGGGGGCGGAGACGTTACATACTCCACCAACGTTCTGGCCTCAGCATCCGACGTTGCAGGCCTGGAGTAGCGCTTTCCAGATTATTAGTAGCAACTATACGGGAGTTGGCTCGGATGTTACTTTTGTCAGCTTCTTCTGGAACTCGTTGTTTATGACGGGAATGACCGTTATTCTCTCTACTCCCGTGACGGCATTGGCGGCCTATGCCAGTGCAAAATTACTGCGTGGACCATTAGGACGCTGGATCTTCATCTTCTTTATTGGAACCATGCTGTTGCCTGGTAGCGTCTCGCTTGTCTCAAGCTATCTGTTGGTACGCCACTTCCCGTTCCCTTTTGCGATTGTGCCAACGTTGCCAAGTGGTGATGCTTTTCCAACGATTGATCTCACTGATTCTCCCTGGGCTGTCATTGTGCCAGCGATCTTTAATGCAGGCGGGTTCTTCTACTATCGAGCTTTCTTTCAGACTATTCCTGATTCGATTATTCAGTCTGCTCGTGTAGATGGTGGCTCTGAATTGAATATCTTCCGCCGTATCGTGATGCCGATGAGTATCCCTGTCTTTGCGATTGTGATCTCCGGACAGTTTGGCGCGATCTGGGATGGCTACCTCTGGCCATCGCTGGTGATTACCTCTCCTGAAAAGCGGCCTCTTTCAGTGGCAGTGAATGAACTGATTAAGCAATTTAATCAGTCGGGCGCTCTGGACCCATCGCAGGCGTTACAAAATGCTGAAACAGCGCGCCATTATCTTGGTCAAGGACTCACCTGGAGTGGTGTAATGGTCCTTGGTATTCTCCAGTCAATACCTACGTTCCTCTTCTTTGTCCTCTGTTTCCGTTATATGTTGAGCGGTATTCGTATTCGCGGTCTGCGTTAAGCGATAGTAGAGTGATCAGATGGACGCGTATAGGTTGGGTTTTGCTGACCGGTTTTGTCATACAAGATCCTTTTGTGATCTTTGTATGACAGACTGGTGGAGGCGTCGCGTGGTTAGCCAGGAAGGAGAGGACGATGCCATTTTTTGCGGATATTGATGATACTGAAGGTGATAACGGAGCGCACCTGCATCCGGTAGTGAATGCATTTGCATTTACGAAAGATCATTTAGAACGTGTCGTAGCGTTGAATCTGGTCTGGTCAGTGCAGGTTGTTCCGCTCCTGATCGGGCTGGTATGGGTACAGGGCTGGCTCTGGTTGCGCCTCGTGTTGATGGTAGCTAGTCTGATCTCGATGGCAATAACGGCTGGGGGGCTGTATGGAGTGATCTATCAGATGTACCAGGGAGAGTTTTTGACGAAAGAGCTGGTCATTGATAAGTATCGAGAGCTGACTCGTCCTGGTCTGCGTGCATTACTTCCACTCTATGCTCTCTATGGCCTGTGCCCGGTGCTTATTATCCTGGGTCAGATAAGCCAGGTACTATCAGCACAGATCCTCACCTATTATGCAGCACTGGTCGTGTTTGCCTGTTCAATCTTTTGGGGGCCACTATTTGTGGAAGATCCCCAAAAGCAATCGTGGCAGATTGGATTACGTTCGTTTCGCCTGCTCTGGCGCTATCCAGTAATAATGGCAGGGGTTGGATTGATGGCCCTGATGACGCTCCTCTTTGGTATTGTCTCGGTGGGAGGCTTTCTTTTAATCGCCCCTAGCTTTATTGTAGTCCTGCAGACCTGTTTGTATGGAGACATTGCTACGAAAGAGAGCCGCCGTCGTAGTGCTCATCGTCGTATTACACTGAATAAACAGGCTTCTTCACATATCTGATGCCCTCTCGCAGCGATGTCCTACTACCACAAATCATCATACCCACGGGACCTACCACCAGCTGGGGTAGGTCCCGTGGGTATGATGATTGTAGTCAGACCCCTCTTGTCTCCTTCACCCTGTGCTGTTGAAAGCGCTAAAAGGGTTCCTATTTATAAAGAGTCATCCTGCTTAGGATTAAGTTGGCGTATGAGGTAGAGTATACCGAGCGTTGTAAGAAAGAGAAAAAGAGAAAGCGTGATCCATGCATTTGCCTTGTTGGTAGATGTCACTTCCTCGGGTTGATCAACGATCTCGATATGGTGTACTGGTGCCTGTGCCATCTCTAAATGTGTTCCTTTCTCTGCATCGGCGAGGTGTAGCTCTATAGTAGGAAATCCAGAGCAGGAAATCCAGGCTCGACCTTGCTAGCCAATCCATACTACCATTATAGTCAGAATGGCGGCAACAATCTCTAACTAAGCCAGGACTTTCCTGGTGGTGAAGTCTCAACGAGCGTCAGGCAGATGGGGAGAGTTGCTTGACGGACGGGAGTGGACGCGTTATCATCCATAGCGAAGAACAAATTTAGTTGATAAAGGGAATTCCAACCAATTATGATGAAGCGATTGAGTGGCCGTAGTCTGGCCCATCCTGGTTGTTTAATAGGCATTACACTTGGTCTTACTCTGGGTATCATCCTGGGTGGAGTCCTGGCGGCCTCGTTTAATGTTGCCTTAAGCATTGTGCTCTGGACCTGGTTAGGTCTGACCGTCGCGTTGGGGGCTCTAGGCTGGATCATTGGTTCAATCTCATCATCTCGATTGCCAGCTGTTGAAGAAGAAGGACCCGGCTCTGAGATAGGATAACTCAAGTTTGAACGCATGTTTGGAGAAAAAAACTTTAGGAGACGGCATAAGCGCTGCTGGCACGACTTTAACTTGTTGCGGCTAGCGATTTAGGCAAAAGTATGCTATAGTTGTTCTACTTGCCAACGTTTTCTGTGGGCGGACGTGACGATAAGAGCAATGAAGCTCGACGGCGCAGCTGCGTTTTTGACCCGTATCGCTGTGGCTTTTTCGCAAGCTAGAGAATGATAGTCAATTCGTGTGAGGGTCCAACATGTTTCTTGATCCTCATAGCGCTATTCTATTTCCAGGAGAGTATGTCTGCTCATCTGGCTGAGTGGAAAACCACGAGATACGAAGTTCCCCTTATGTGCTTTTTGTTGATTAGGCGAAGATTGCTGCCACAGCTTGCACTCATTGCGTCTAATTAGCACAATTGAGGAGGCTTCTTGATGCAACACAACGAGTTTCAGAGACCTGTTTCCGTGGATTTTGCGCCCCGTGGGAGTGTCTGTGAATGGTGTGGTAAGCCTGCTGAGCGTCAGCTCACAGCAATCGGGGGGAGCTATCACAACGAGAGCGGAGTATTTTGTCGCCTCTGTGGTGAGCAATTTACTCAGACTGTCATCAATGCTGCTGTTCGTGTATCTAATCTTTTGCCAGATTCCTTGCAAACAGACCTTTAATCGCCCCCCCCCATTTCATCGACAAAGAAACGATTTCGTCCATGGCAAGTAGATGAGAAGCTACCTGCCATGGATGGAGTTTATGCGTAACGCTGCATATATGCTGCGATATCAAACTCTTTTGACTGCTGAACGAGCTGGTGGGCCGCCTGGTCCATCGTTGGACGTTCCTTCTCTTCGTAGAAGATGCCAGTATATTGTTTCTCCGTCTCCATTGCCAGCAACATGGCCTTGCCACGATCAGAGCGATCATGTTCCTCGCTAATGGGCGTAACGGCAGCATCCCAGGCATCAAAGGTATGGTAGAATGTTGGGCATGGGCTCAGGACATGGATAAATGAGAAGCCCTTATGTTGAATGCCTTGCTCAACCAGAGCTGCCAGTTCTTTTGGCCTGGCTGAATAGCCGCGCGCCACAAAACTTACGTTGAGGGAAAGCACCGTTGAGATAGGATTAAACTGTGAAGCCAGGAGCCCATAGGGAGTTGATTTCGTCACATGCCCCTGTGGTGAAGTAGGCGAGGTCTGGCCCTTTGTCAGTCCATAGATCTCGTTGTCCATGACCACCACGGTAATATCGATATTGCGCAGAGCCGCGTGAAGCAGATGTCCTGCCCCAATACTAAAGTAATCTCCATCACCACCAACTGCCAGAACAGTGAGATCCGGGCGAGCCATCTTCAAGCCCTGGGCAACGGGAAGAGCGCGACCATGAACGCTATGAAAGCCAAAGGTCTTCAGGAAGTGAGGGAAACGGCTAGAGCAGCCGATGCCCGAAACCACCACAGTCTGATCAGGAGCAAGTTTCAGCCCGGCCATCCCACGATAGACTGCATTTAGCACCCCAAAATCTCCACAGCCGGGGCACCAGGTAGGTTTTACCTCGCTCTTATAGTCTTTTGGTGTTGGATTGATCAAGGTCTGTGTCATGATTTGCTAACCTCCTCGATAGCTTGTAGGATCTCAGCCGCTGTAAAGGGGATACCACCATACTTATTGACCCTAATGGCCTGGAGTCCAAACTCTGCTCCAAGCAGGTTTGCGAGCTGACCAGAATAGTTGCATTCGGGGACAATAACTTTCTCGACAGAATCGATAAAGGCGCGAATGGTCTGTGCTGGTAGTGGAGAGAGCACACGTGGATGAAGAGCGGCTACTTGATATCCCTGAGCGTTCGCACGATCCACCGCCTCCTGGATAGTCCCCTCGGTCGAGCCCCAACCGATGATCCCAATTCTGGCCTGTGTCGCACCATAGCGTACAGGTTGGGGAAGCTCATTCGCTGCTGTTTTTAGCTTCTGAAAACGTTTCTGCATCATTGCCACATGATCTTCCGGCTCATAGTCGGGATGGCCATGTTCATCGTGTTCAAGCCCGGTTGCCACATAGGATGGCTGGCCTGAACCTGGTATGCTCATGGGCGAGATCCCACTCTCTGTATAGGCATAGCGAGAGTAGCTTTCAGCGCCGACGCCAGCGCCAACCAGTTCATGGCCATTGAGCGTTGTAGCGGCGTTTTTAGCAGCGGGCTCCTGACCTGGTAGGGTATGCACGCGTTTCTCAATCTCAGCGGGCTTAAAGAGTGCACGTTCAACGCTCTCTACGCGAGCCGTCAACGACTGATCGGTCAAGAACAGGACTGGCATCTGGTAGCGTTCGGCCATATTGAAGGCCTGGATAATTAAGTCATAGCAGTCGGCTACGTTAGCAGGAGCGACAACCATACGAGGAGTATCGCCATGGCTAGCATGCAGGGCAAAGCTTAGATCAGACTGCTCCATCTTTGTTGGCATGCCTGTACTGGGGCCAGCGCGTTGGGCATCTACAATCACCACTGGCAGTTCAGCCATCGAAGCCAGGCCAATCAACTCAGTCATCAGTGAAAAGCCAGGGCCAGAGGTTGCCGTCATTGCGCGAGTTCCGCCGAAGGATGCGCCTAGAACAGAGGCCAGGGCAGCAATTTCGTCTTCAGCCTGGAGAAAGGTGCCTCCCACCTGTGGAAGCTCTTTGGCCAGGCCCTCCATAATATCGCTGGCGGGCGTAATTGGATAGCCAGCAAAGTAGCGACACTGGGCGGCCAGAGCCCCTGCCACTACTGCTTGATTTCCATTCAAGACCACACGATCGGCTTTAACCACGGGTCCCAGGAGGAATGGATCAGTTTTTGTGAGAGTTTCATTAACATATGTACGAGCAACTTCCAATGCCAGGAGATTCTTCTCCATCAGATTGGTGTTGGCTTTACGTGATTTTGAGAGCTTTGATTGCACTACCTGGATAATGGCTTCAAGAGGAGGGCCAAAGAGACCACAGATGGCACCCAGCATCACCATATTTTTCGTCTGGAAGAGTTGAATCTCTTTACGGGCGATCTCATTAAATGGGACGGCATACAGAGTACAATCACCAGCCTCGGGCACAAAATCGGAGGGATCGTAGATCAGGACACCACCATGACGCAGTTCAGAGATGTTTCGATCATAGGCCTCTTTATTTAAGCAAATGAGCACATCGGCGGCGTCACCCATAGATTTGACGGGCTGGTCGCTAATACGAACTTGAAACATACAAGGGCCGCCAAGAATCTCAGCGGGAAACGTTCTGAAGGTATAAACATGATACCCCCAGCGGGCAGCGGCAAGGGCTAAAATATCGCCCCCGGAGATCGTGCCTTCTCCTGACTCGCCACCGATACGAATAGTTACTTCATTCATCTTTGAATGCCCCCTTGAAAAAACATCTTATCCGCGTCTGTTAGTGTGAACGATGAAGAACATAACGCGGAACCCTTTTAAAA
The DNA here is from genome assembly GCF_003967535.1 of Tengunoibacter tsumagoiensis. Lineage (GTDB taxonomy): Bacteria > Chloroflexota > Ktedonobacteria > Ktedonobacterales > Ktedonobacteraceae > Tengunoibacter > Tengunoibacter tsumagoiensis. The sequence continues at coordinate 2,451,414 of NZ_BIFR01000001.1, forward strand.
GAAAGGAATGGGGATAAAAGTCATAAAAATACTAAGCTCTCTTAACCAGAAGAGATAAACTGTCATGACTATGTGTATTATAGCACATAGTCTGGCTGAAAGTGGAAAGATTTGTTGAGATTGTGATAGAAGAGAAGAAAGAGTCACCATGACAAGAAAAGCTATGATTGGCGTGTATTATCATTACGAATGGTTAAATATCGGCTTGTGAGTGAGGGGCCCTTTGTATCAAAAGATGAGCTTTTCGTAGGAGCGATTGAGAAAAAGATGGGAGTGAGCGGCTCAGATCCCGGATGTTGGTGGATAAAACCTCTTCACAAGCCAGAGCGATTGTGGTACAATAAAAGAGTAAGGGCCCATAGCTCAGCGGTTAGAGCAGTCGGCTCATAAGTGCGCTCATGCGCTTACAAGTCCCTTGCCTCAGAAGATGAGGCGGTACAGGGATGAATGTACCTAAAGCGCAACCTTACCTGATGGGGAAACTCAAAGGGGAAACTAGCATGGTTGTAAAAGTCTGTTGCGGGCCTATCAGGAGGACCAATAGGACAGGCAGCTAGGCCGTATATGGTTAAGACTAAACTGTTTGAACCCTAGTCGAGGCGGACTTGTCCGACGTTTCATCGGAACCTGTTATTGCCGATGTGCAAAGATCACCGGGTAAAGTTATGAGACCTGGTGAACATCCCTCTTTGCAGCCGCGCCCAACGAGGGCGGAAACCGACGAACGGGGAACCTAAGTACGGAACAGGAACTTGTAGGAACTTGAGGATCGCCTAAAAGACGAGAGTCTCATGGCGACGGAGCGTCCATAGTACTCAAATGATCGAGGTAATGCTCGATACACGGGGAAGGGACGCAGGAGAAGGCGGAAGCTATGTACCAGGGTGTACCGGATGGTGCATTAGCCCTGGGAAGATGAACCGCATCTCTGGAGAGCCGTGTGCATTGAAAGGTGCATGCACGGTTCGGAGAGGGGCAGTTGGAAACGCACATTGTGATAGGTCGACCACACAATGCGGCGCGCTGGCTATCTACTCTACCTGATTGGTCGTTGGTTCAAATCCAACTGGGCCCATTTCCCACAAAAGAAGGGACCAGTTCTCATTTTTCGTTGAGAACTGGTCCCTTCTTTTATACCCACCCCTCAATGTCGTAGATAAAAAAGTAGGTATTAGTGTGTCTTGCATTTTTTGATGATATTCTTTAACTCGTTTATAGTTAAGGGGTTATCTGGTCTACGATGCAGCATGCGGTGGCAATTTGCACAGAGAACGGCCATATCTTCTTGTGGGTCAACATGTGTTTCTCCTTCATAAGAACTGACGGGCTTTAAGTGATGAACTTCGATGAAGCCTGCACCAAGCTCTCCATACGTCTCTGTGAAGGAGAAGCCACAGATCTGGCAGATGGTGCCATGAAACTTGATCGCATCAGCTCGCAAGCGAGGATTGCGTTCATGCGTGTTGACAAGCCTGGAGATGAGTTTCCCTTCTTTGAGGAGTCCTGGCGTAAAAGATTTTTCTCCAGTCTTTGTTGGAGTTTCTTCCTCAACCTCGATGGCTTCTAGATCCTTCTCTACAGTGAGGAGGAGATCATCGATCTTCTTCAGCACAAATTGTGTGGGGTGTACACCAGAATGACTTTGATAGGAAAAGCGGCCTTCATACTTAAATTTATAGCCAGGCAAGTACTCATCTTTCCGCTTACGATAAAACACAAGTATCTCCAGACCTCTTTTCTTGTGTTCGATAATAAGAGCATCTTTGCCGCCTTGAGGCTGCCCATCCCAGTAAAGCGTATCTCCAACAAGCAGGTCAACAAGTTGCGGTCGGTCTTTTGCTTTCTCTTCAGTAATAAAGAGCCAGATCGATTGGGTACCTTTAGGTTGGAAGATACCAGTATTAATAGTTGCATCTGTAATAGCGAAGATGGTACTCAGATCATTGCGACTGTAGAGATTCCCTTCAGTGAGTTGGGCAGATGTAAACATAGGATTGCGCCTCCCTGCATTGTGAGAGATGAATTCTAGAAAAGTATGTATAGAAGCAGGTAAACGAGCAATCAGCATAGATAGGCATATTTTATCACGTCTGTAAGCATTTTTTGTTGACTATTTTGTTGCTCTGTCTATGGGGAATGCAATGACCATAGATGTCTCTTCCAACGAATAAATCTGGTTTTCTCCTCCTTCCGATGGATGATTCTAGGAGGTGGATCTGGTAGTGTGTGGAGAGGAATGGGAAGGTTTATTAGTTCTATTGGCTGGAAGGATGGTGCGATGATGATAAGATCAACCTCTTCGTCTCATGAACTGGGGTTTGGTGGGACTCCCTGGTGGCTGGCGCTCCTAGAGGGAGTTGCTCTCTTAATCATTGGACTTCTGCTCTTGTTCTCGCCTGGCCTCACTCTTCTCGTGCTGGTCCAGACGGTTGGTTTCTACTGGCTGATTAGCGGCATTCTTGCCCTGGTAAGTCTGTTTGTCGATCAGACGTTTTGGGGCTTGAAATTGTTTGCGGGCATTTTAGGGATCCTGGCTGGCTTTGCAGTCATTCGCAACCCACTGTGGAGCCTTGTTCTTCTTCCAACGCTTTTAATCCTCTTATTGGGCATTCAAGGCCTGATTAATGGAGTATTAAAGCTGTGGCATGCCTTTCAGGGTGGTGGTATTGGGATGGGAGTGCTAGGCGGAGTCAATATCATTTTTGGTCTGATCCTGGTGCTGCGACCTCTCATTGCGCTGGCCGTCTTCCCTTATGTTCTTGGCGTCTTTGCTGTTGTTGGTGGCATACTGGCTATTGCAGCGGCGTTTCGTGTGCGTAGTGCCTATGTTTCGACCGCAGATCAGTATACGCCTCACTCCCCATTCTTATCCTGACACAGTTGCTAGCGATGTTTGGAGAAGAAGGTCCTGCTGGGGAGCAGGACCCTTCCTCTCCAAGCATCAGCAGATTCTTTATCCGTGAATGTTCAACACAATGCAAAAGATCCTCCTTTTGGTTGATCTCTTCATGTTGTCTTTCTCCATATACTTTCTCTACTCTATGATGGCTTTAGAGCGTGTTGTGGCTGCGTTATAGTTAGAAAGGAGAGGGCTGTATGGCATCTCTCTTTGGTTCTCCTCCTTCAGGTAAGCCCTCGGATATAGCGCAATGGGTCCGGCGTTTTTTGATTGTCATGACCTTGTTGGGGGGTGTCGCTCTGCTGGGGGTTGTGGCCTGGTTTTTCTCGCGGATTGCTCATGCTCTCTTGATTTTTATTGTTTCAATGCTTCTGGCGTATGTTATCTATCCCCTGGTAGGGCTCCTTAAGCGCTTCCTTCCGACATTTGTGGCTATTTTTCTCACTTATATTGTCGTATTTGGCCTCTTATTGTTTTTTCTGTATGTTGTTGGATTGACTGCTTTTGGTCAGCTCCTGGGGCTTGTAACGAGTATTCAGCAGTATCTGCCTCAGTTTTTTGGCAATATACAGCCAGCTCTCCGCTATCTTCAGCGCATTGGGATCACCTCTGACGATCTGAAAAGTTCGGGCCAGCAGATTCTCAACTACTTTCTCCACCTTGTAGGAGATATCCAGCCTCTCTTAGTTAATCTGTTCACCCTTTTCTTAGATTCGATTCTCGTCACCACATTGAGCATTTATTTTGTGATTGATGGTCCACGTTTTTTAAACTGGTTGCGTACAAGGACTCCCAGGGCTAATCGAGAATCAATCAGTTTCTTTGTACAGACCTTAGATCGAACGATGGGCGGCTTTATTCGGGGTCAACTCTTTCTGGGAACATTGATGAGCGGCTTGATCGGACTCGGGCTCTTCTTTCTGGGCGTTCCCTATGCAGTACTGCTGGCATTGGTCGTGTTTGTGTTAGAGTTTATCCCCCAGATTGGCCCTTATATTTCAGGGACAATCATTGTCGTAGTGGCCCTTGTTACTCGAGGTTGGCAGATTGGCTTGACTGTAGCTATCATGAGCTCTTTTGTTCAGGCCATTCTGGATGGACAGATTTTAGCACCTCGCATTATTGGCCATGCCGTTGGACTGAATCCGATTATCTCGATTCTGGCGCTATTAGTCGGTACAGATCTATTTGGATTGGCAGGAGCCTTTTTTTCGGCCCCGGTCGCAGGCATTCTTCAGATTTTTGTCGGTGCAGCCTATTATTCCTGGAAGCAAGAACACCCCGAACAGTTTGCAGAAGAAGCGCCAGAGAAAGCGACTGAATCTTCCTCTTAGTGGCCGTGACAAGTAAAACCCGCCGCAAGCAGTTGCGGTCTGAACCCATACAGTAATGCGAGTTTCTTCTGGCTTCAGCCCCATATTGTTTTTTGCTGATTTTTCACATAATTGACAAATGAGACACTATTTGCTATCCTGAAAAATAAAAATGGCGAATATGTTCTCTTTCTCTATCGAAAGGATTCTCAGGCATGGCAAAGGTGACGATCACGTTGAGGCAAAAGTTCACCTGTCAGTCGAACCATCTGGAATGGTTTGCTGCTAATCAGGCGTTATTTAACCGTGTCGTGAACTTTTACTTTGACGTAATCAATGCTCATGAGAACCTGCTCCAGCTTTCGAACAAAGATGCATTACCGGCACTGGAAAAGCTGACGCATCACACGAAGGTGAATACAGACCCGATCATGCCTCTATGCGAGATCGCACAGGATATCCCTTCGAGACATCTACTCTGAAGGTTGCATACCCCGGAGTGGAAGAAGCCGCCGCGCTTTGATCGCGTGCGAAGTATCATAAATTATATGATAATATGTTAGTTGGCGATACAGTTCCGATGTCACTGTCTTGCAAGATCTCTTTCTGGGAGGGCCTGGACAGTGAACTGTGTTGATGGCCTGGTCGAAAATCAGTGTTGATAAGTGCCAACTGTCGTAGGAGGAAGATTAGCTCATGGTCAATTACATCTGGGTGCCTGTTATAGTGAGCCTTCTGGCAGTTCTTTTTGCCATCTATCTGGTAAGGTATGTGTTGCAAAAAGATAGGGGAACGCCGGGAATGCAGAAGATCGCGAATGCTATTTTTGCAGGAGCGACAGCTTTTTTACATCGACAATATCGAACAATTGCGCTTTTAGCGCTTGTAGCTGCCATCGTCGTAGGGATTGTCCTGGCGCTATTGGGTCAGGGATCACAGGCAGATAAGATCAATCTGGCCTGGCATACGGCATCTGCGTTTCTCGTTGGAGCCTTTTGTTCTGGCGTCTCAGGGTATATTGGAATGTACGTCGCAGTACAATCCAACAGTCGAACGGCCAGTGCTGCAACACGCAGTCTTGGCGAGGCACTGGTTGTAGCTTTACGAGGTGGCGCGGTCTCAGGTTTTCTTGTCGTGGCACTCTCTCTCCTGGGCGTCACGCTCCTGTTTATGCTCTTTGGCGGTTTTACCAATCCGGATCTCGCGCCCTCTTTATTGGTTGGATTTGGGTTTGGTGCCAGTTTTGTGGCTCTTTTTGCCCAGCTTGGCGGTGGTATCTACACGAAAGCGGCTGATGTTGGAGCTGACCTTGTTGGGAAAGTCGAAGCCAGTATTCCTGAGGATGATCCTCGTAATCCGGCGGTTATTGCCGACCTGGTGGGAGATAATGTCGGTGATTGTGCTGGACGTGGTGCAGACCTTTTCGAATCTACAGCAGCAGAGAATATAGGCACGATGATTCTGGGCGCAACCCTCTACCTTGCCACGCGCAATATAGGTTGGATGCTTTTCCCACTGGTCTTAGGAGCGTTTGGTATTATTGCTTCTTCAGTGGGTGTTCTCTCCATTCGTCCTCAGCGTGTCATTGAGCCCGAGCAAGCTGCTGGCCGTGATCCGAGTGAGATTGCAATGCAGCAATTGAACCTTGGCTACTATATCACCTGTGCTATCTCCGTGGTTGGCATCTTTCTTGGATGCTATCTCTTACTGGGGAACACTATTCCAGGGAACTACGGGATTCCTGGCTGGCTCTGGTATAGTTTTGCAGGGTGTACAGGAATTGTCTTGAGTATTGCCTTTGTGTTTATCACGCAGTATTACACTGCCGGAACGTGGCGACCGGTGCGTGAGATCGCCGAATCGTCCCTTACTGGCCCTGCGACCACGATCCTGAGTGGAATTACCATTGGGTTTGAGTGTGTCGTCATGCCAGTCTTCGCAATCTGTATTGCCCTGGGATTCTCGTATTTTTGCGGTAGCCAGGTCCAGATTCCCAATACCTTGCATACAGGTGAGATCAATCTTGGAGGCATCTTTGGGACCGCAGTTGCAACGGTAGGAATGCTGATGAGCTGTGCGTATGTCCTGGCAATGGATACGTTTGGGCCGATTACAGATAACGCAGGTGGTATCAGTGAGATGGGAGGTCAGGCTGAGTCTGTACGCGCGGTAACCGATGCCCTTGATAGTGTTGGGAATACGACAAAAGCTCTAACCAAGGGATATGGACTGGGTTCAGCCGCTCTGGCAGCTTTCTTGCTCTTTAGTGCCTATCTAGATGTCTTGTATGGTTTCAACCACAATGCAAGCGTCTACAGCGTCAATCTGGCCAATATTGCAATCTTTATTGCAGCTTTGATTGGGATTACACTCATCTTCTTCTTCTGCTCACTGGCCATTCGTGCAGTAGGAACGGCGGCCAAGCGTATGATTGAAGAGGTTCGACGCCAATTTGAAGAGAATCCCAACATCATGGCGGAAGATCCAGCGCAGCGTGTTGATCCAGATTATGCTCGTTGTGTGGATATCAGTACAAATGGAGCTCTCAGAGCCATGATTTTGCCTGGAGCAATTGCCGTTTTCACGCCCATTCTGGTTGGCGTTATCCTGGGGCCTCAGGCTGCCGCTGGTATGTTAATGGTCAGTACCATGGGAGGTATTGTGATGGCTCTCTTCCTCAATAATGGTGGGGGAGCCTGGGATAATGCGAAAAAGTATATAGAGGCGGGTTTCTTGCGGGTTGATGTCAAAGGATTGGTCGTGGGACGCGATGACCCTCAGGGAATTGTACTTGGAAAGAAGAGCGAAGCCCATAAAGCCAGCGTTATTGGCGATACCGTTGGTGATCCCTTCAAGGATACTGCTGGCCCCTCACTCCATGTCTTGATCAAGTTATTGAGTACCATCACCCTGGTGCTCGCCCCCCTTTATTACTTCTTGCACCACTAAGTTCATCTTCTCAGAAGGCAAGAGAGCGGCGGCATCACAAAGTGGTGCCGCCGTCTGCTGTATTGAAGCTGCCTTCTTGTTACAGAGAGGTCTGCTCTTTGGTAATAACTTCGTCTACCAGACCATATTCGACGGCCTGTTCGGCACTCAGATAGTAGTTGCGATCTGAGTCCTGTTTGATGCGCTCAATGGGTTGACCAGTGTGTTTGGCAAGAATATCGTAGAGCGATTGGCGTAAACGGAGAATCTCGCGAGCAGTGATCTCAATATCGGTCGCCTGACCCTCGGCACCACCAAGTGGCTGATGGATCAGAATGGTAGAGTTGGCCAGCGTATAGCGCTTATCTTTGGCGCCAGCCGCCAGGATCACAGCTCCCATGCTCATGGCCATTCCCATACAGATTGTTGAGACATCTGGACGGAGATATTGCATAGTATCATAGATAGCCAGACCGGAATAGATAACGCCGCCGGGGCTATTGATATACATGCTAATATCTTTGGTGGCATCCTCACTCTGCAAATAGAGGAGCTGACCAACAACGCTATTGGCCACCATATCATTGATGGGGGTACCAATAAAGATGATGCGCTCTTTTAAGAGGCGAGAGAAAAGGTCCTGGCCAATCGTGCCACGAGCGGAGGTCTCCACCACTTGAGGAATAATACCTCGAGGCTCCAGGAACTCGCGCGACTCTTTGATCCATTTTGGATCACGTGGGTTGAAATTTGTCATCAATATCGACTCCTGATCAAGGGAAACTTTGTTGAATCTAGTTCTTAAAGTATACAACTTTTTTGAACTGTTCTGCATAGCAAGTTCCATTGATGGAGTTGGAGTTATGTGAGATGGTTCAGGCTTGTCTCGGCCAGAGGGATCTTGAACCAGAACGTTGAGCCTTGTCCCAACTTGCTTGTCAGGCCCACTTGACCACGATGCTGTTTAATAATCTGAGCACTAATATGCAGCCCCAGCCCCAGCCCAACCTCGCTTCCGTTGAAGGTAAATGTATTGGGAATACGGTAGTAGCGCTCCCAGATTTTTTGCTGCTCGCGAGCAGCAATACCAGGTCCATAGTCCTGTACTGCGATACAGGCCATCTTTCCATCTTCAGAAAGGGTAATATCAATGGGCTGATGAAGCTCTGAATATTTATGGGCATTAGAGAGATAGTGAATAATCACCTGTTTAATGCGATTGACATCGGCCAGGATAAAGATATTCTGTTCTGCGGGCAGATGAGTGTGAATAGTTCGCTCGGGCTGGCAATAATGTGGATTGGTAAGCACCTCATTCACAAGCTCTGTAAGCTCTCCCACCTCAAAGAGCAGATCCATAGTATTATTGGAGATTTTAGAGCTTTCCAGAAGATTGTTGACAAATTGGGTGAGCCGATTGATCTGTATATCTGTACGTTCTAACAACTCTCGTGCCTCAGTGAGCGCCTGATTGATCTCGGTTGGCCGTTCTGAGAGCCGATTGGTACTGAGCCGGCGACGGAGCAACTGAATGTTCCCTTTAATGCTTGTCAGAGGAGTCTTGATATCATGCCCGACAGTACTTACAAATTCACTTATGCGCAATTGCGATTCTTGACGGGCGATCGTACGCATTTTTAGCTCGGTTTTTTTGTTCATAAACAACTCTTGTCCAAGCAACATGATGAGAAGCTTTAGACACACCTTAAAGAAGCGCCATGTCAGTTTCCTCAATTGTGAGAAGAAAATTCGCATAATTCCACCAATACCCCACATAAAGTAATCGATCACAGTAGTAAAAGTTGTTAAAGGTATGTTTTGTTTTGCCTTTCTTATGATACGTACCATCGTTGTCAAGTCGAGACATTGTCAGGTAAAAGTAGCCCTATGAAAACGCCTGGAGGAGAGAGCCTTTATTGAGAGAGAAGACTTATGAGATAAAGAGATCAGGTACCTTTTCTTTCACCGTTTACAGAGCGGATAGACGAAGACGATGATTTTGTTTTGTCATTAGAGCATGTTCACCGCTCTCCACAATCATAAATCGATAAAATTCGAACTGGTGGGAAAGAAAGTTGTAATCTGGTTGAGATAAAAAAACATCTTGTAGTAGATCTTGCTGATCACCACTGCTTTCGCATATAATCAAGGTAGGTGCGCAATGTAAAGTTGAGGTAATGGGATGCGAGTAGTACAGACGAGATTTCCACGAGGGAAAGTGGTAAGAGAGCGCTATACGGTAGAGGAGCTACTCGGCCAGGGTGGTTTTGGGGCTGTGTATCGGGTAAGGGATCGGCGGGTAAAAGGCAATCTCTTTGCCCTGAAAGAAGTGGTCGAGCCCAATGTGCATCAGCGGGCTAGCTTTGCCTTCGAAGGCGAGATTTTAAGACGTTTAGACCATTCGGCTCTCCCTCATGTCTATCGTGTGTTTGAGGATACAAAAAATAATCGTCTGTACATGTTAATGGACTATATCGATGGTCCAAATCTAGAGCATCTGCGTCAGCGTCAACCGTTGCAGCGTTTCTCATTTTCCCAGGTTATGCAGCTCATGGCCCCGATTATTGAAGCCGTGAAGTATTTGCATGCCCAGCAGCCACCGATTATTCATCGTGATATCAAGCCGTCAAATATTATTGTTCCGCTCGTCAATGAAGCAGGGGCAGTGCTTGTTGATTTTGGTATCGCGAAGGAATATGATCAGGATTCCACAACGACTGCCATTCGGCACTGCTCTCCTGGTTATGGTGCTCCTGAACAGTATGTTCATGGGACCAGCACACAGACCGATATTTATGGACTGGGGGCGACCTTTTACGCGCTTTTAACGGGAGTCGTTCCTATTGATGCTTTGTATCGAATTACCCGTCTGAGTGGTCGTGGCGCGGATCCTCTTGATCTGGCGACGGCTGTGGTACCTACGTTGCCCCCGGCTGTTGCGGAGATCCTTCAGCGTGCGATGGCTGTAAATAGCCAGGATCGTTTTGCGACGGTAGAGGAGTTCTGGGACGCCCTTCAGAATGTGCCTCATCTTCCGTTAGTACCTAAAGAGGACCCCATTACCGATCCTGGCCTTGATCTTGAGCTTGAAACTCAGGCTCATTCTCTTGAACAGAGCGATATCTTGTCTTTGATTGCTTCGCCCACTTGTGCTCCTGCAACGCCTTTGTCACTTCCACCCTTGCTTGTTCGGCCCTCTCGCCCACGCGGTCAGGTTGTGTTACGAACGACATCGCTCATTGCAATGATGCTGGTCGTGATGCTTGTTGCTTTAAGTCTAGGGCTTGCTCTGGGGACAAATGCGTGGTGGGACAAACATCATTTGCAAGTTTCACGTGCTCCAGTCTCTGTCCCTACCCATTCCTCGTCTTCCTCACCGCTGTTGAAGCAGCCATCTCCTGCTCTCACTCCATCTCCGCCTGCTTCAGACCAGACGGTCTACCCTCAGTTACAGACAAGCTATTATGGAAATATTCATGATGCACCAGCGGCCAGTGATTCAACGATGGCTCTTTCGCTGATTCAACAGAGTGGTTCGCTCATCAGCGGATATTTCTCTGCGGGACTCAATCTGATGAGTGATGGGAAATTCACTGGCACTGTCGGAAATGACCGGAAGATTCAATTTCGTGTGTCGATACAAAATACCATGCTTCCACTTGTCTTTGCGGGGCGGATTCAAGCGGATGGAAGTATCAGCGGTGCGTATTGTAGCATGGAGAATAATCATTGCAATTATACGAAAGGGGGCTATGGCAACTGGAGCGTCTCCCCCTGAATACTCTCCGTCGGATGTTCTTCTCTTCCTACCTGCTCGAATGCTGAAACTGCATAGAGCTTCCACCCGTGTTGTTCTATAGTACGTATAAGATGAGACTTCTCCTATTGGGTCTGTCTCCGTTATGTTTGCGAAAAACCAGGAAAAGCTTTTTGACTTTTAACCATAAAAAATGATATTGATGAGGTTTGAGAACGTGCAAGATGTCAAAATGACGCTACAGAATGGTAGTGTAGTGCAGGGACGCTACCGTGTGGAAGAGCTCTTGGGCAAAGGGGGCTTTGGAGCTGTCTATCTTGTACGAGATACACGGCTCGAGGGCAATGTTTTTGCTCTGAAAGAGATTGTTGATGCCAGTCAGAGGGAACGGGAGAGCTTTACTTTAGAAGGCGAGCTGTTAAAGCGCCTGAATCATCCCTCTTTACCGGCGGTTTATCGGACATTTGAGGATGAGAAGAGGCGTCGGGCCTATATTCTGATGGATTATATTGCGGGCCCGAACCTTGAGATTGTGCGAAAAGAGATGCCCGAGCATCGTTTATCCCTCTCAATGGTCATGGGAACGATGGCTCCGATTATTGAGGCCGTCTCTTATCTGCACCATCTCGAGCCCCCCATTGTTCACAGAGATATTAAGCCTTCGAATATTATTATTCCTGGTACTGGTGAGGGGGCAGTACTGGTTGATTTTGGCATTGCCAAAGAATACGATATGGATGCTACAACGACTGCGATTCGGCGTTGTTCTCCTGGATATGGTGCTCCAGAGCAGTATGCCAGCGGTACAAATCCTCAGACGGATCTGTATGGTCTGGCCGCTACGTTCTATACGCTGTTAACGGGAGAGGTTCCGATTGATGCACTCTATCGGATGACGCAGATAGGGAGCAAACGCGGTGATCCATTGCAACCAGTGCATGAAATTATGCCGGATATTCCGCTGTTTGTGTCGGATGCTCTCCAACGCGCACTCTCTATTCGCAGTGAGGATCGCTTTGCCACTGTTGAAGAGTTCTGGCAAGCATTGCAGGAAAAGACTATCGAGCGTATCCCTCTTACACCCGCTGTGGCTCCTCTTGCCTTTCCTGCGCAGACGCAGAAACGTGATCTTCCAGTTACGACTATTATTACCCGGCGTGCTACAGAGGTTATACCTGTGCGTCGAGGAAAGCAATCACGTATGCTATTGATCCTACTTGCATGTCTGGCATTGCTTGCTCTGCTAAGTGGACTGGTCTGGGGGAGAGGATTACTCTTTTCTGGGATGAGCGCGCCGCAAAAGGGGACAGCAGTTGTCAGTGCGCCATCTCCTCATCGAACAAGTACAGCGGGAACAAAAACGCCTGAGAGTAAGCCTACGGCTATTCCTACCAGCGTTCCTACAAATACCCCTTCTGTAGAGCCAACCACGGTTCCAACGACTGTTCCTACAGCCGTCCCAACCGCCGTTCCCACCACGCCACCAGCAAGCTATCCCATTCTGGCTGGAGGATATGGAGGGACGATCAATGATCGTTATACCGATCCTGCGACCAGTGTGAGCATGGCTTTGCAGAATGTTCAGCAGCAGAGTGGCACGCTAAGCGGGTATCTCCTCCTGGGCAATGGTCTTCTCGGCAGCAGCAATTTTACAGGGACAGTGGGGAGCGACAATTCAATCAGTTTTACCGTTCCCAGTCCTGGCTCTGGCCTGTTGCCCCTTCTGTTTCAGGGGAGCGTTCAGAGTGATCGCAGCATCTCAGGAACCTATTGTAGCTATCGAGGGCAGGGCCAGTGCGATAAGAGCGCAGGTGGTTGGGGAGATTGGACCGTCAGGCCAACGGCGTAAGCTTCTTCTCAATACTTTTGCCAGAGCAGATTGAAGCCGTTCTTTATTGCCTATCGTAGTATACATATTGTTGTACGAAAAAATTCGCTAAATGAAATAACAGATGAACGTGAAAATAGAAGAAGAGGTGTTGTATGTGGCCGTTTAATCAGAATAATCAACCGATGTATCAGCAGTATGCCAATTCCTGGGACCAGGGAAACTACCATCAGATTCCTCATCAGGAGGCCTGGCAGAATTACAATCAATTCATCCAGAATGCGCCCCCTCAGATGGTTGATCAGGTGCATCAACAATATTATCAACAGATGCCTCAGGAACAACGTGGTGGGCTACTTCAAAGTATTATGAATGGCCTGACCCAGCGTGGCATTGATCCCCGGCAGTCAGGAATTCAGAATACGGATCCATATGCTATGTCACCAGTAGATGCCTCACGTTTAACGGGTTATGCTCAGCAACAGCAGCCGGATATTCTGCACCAGATCTTTTCGCCAGGGGGAGCATTAGGAAGCCCGATCGCCAAAATGGCTGTCGCAGGGATTGCAGCTCTGGCGGCTAAGCAGATTTTGGGTGGTGGTGGCTTTGGTGGAGGTGGAAACCTCGGTGGCAATAATCGAGGCGGTCTCTTATAGCCATCAAATAATGCGATAACATGAGGCATCCGCAACAATGCCATCAGACTCATAGAATGTGGTCTTGTGCCCAATATTTGTCAATAAATAGTTGGACACAAGACCACATTCTATGAGTCTCTTTTTTTTGGTGCATACCTGGTCCATGCAAGGAGCCCTGTTTCCCAACCAGAGAGAGGTTACTAGTGCTCTATCGCCCAGTGGTGATTTGTGATATACTCCCCTTTGCCGCAAAGATGGTACTAGAGTAGCTACGATAAGAAATTGTGCAGCAAGAACTGCATTAGGGATGTGTCATGTTATACGATCATACGAAAATTTTTGTGAAGGCTGGCGATGGCGGAGATGGCTCAATGCATTTTCGTCGCGAAAAATTCGCTCCCTTTGGCGGGCCTGACGGCGGCGATGGTGGCCGCGGTGGGAGCGTCTACTTTGAAGCCACGAATAATCTGAATACATTGATTGATTATCGCTATCGTCACCAGTTTAAGGCTGAGCCAGGCGAGCCAGGTGTACGACAGAAAATGCACGGAGCCAAAGGCGAGGATGTGATCTTAATGGTTCCTTGTGGCACGATTATTCGTGATGCTGAGAACAATGAAGTTATTGCCGATATGCTGGACCCGGGCCAGCGGGTGATGGTTGCACGTGGTGGACGTGGCGGACTTGGGAATACACACTTTGCGACCTCGACACGCCAGTCGCCCAAAGAGTCCCAGAAGGGTGAACCAGGTCAAGAACGTACTATCACACTTGAGTTGCGGATGATCGCCGACGTTGGTCTGGTTGGATATCCGAATGCCGGTAAATCGACGCTGCTCTCAGTTGTGACGGCTGCTCGTCCCAAAATTGCTGATTATCCATTTACGACCCTGGCACCGAATCTGGGTGTTGTTGAGGTGGGCCAGCCTCGCCGTGGTGATGGGTATAGCTTTGTCCTGGCCGATATTCCTGGCTTGATTGAGGGGGCTGCACAGGGCGTTGGATTGGGACACGAATTTCTTCGCCATGTGCAGAGAACGCGCCTGTTGATCCATATGGTTGATGGGGCTGTACAAGAGCGTGATCCCTGGGAAGATTTCCTGACAATCAATCGTGAGTTACGTGAATACGATGAAAAGTTAGGTCAACGTCCACAGATTGTCGTGCTTAATAAGATGGATACTGCTGAAGCTCAGGCGCTCTGGCCAGACTTTAAACAGAAGGTAGAGGCCGCTGGCTATCCTGCCTTTGCGATCTCTGCGGTCATTCATCAAGATGTAGATGAACTGATGGCAGAGACCTCTCGGCGTTTGCAGGAGATTCAGAGAGAAGAGGCCGAACGAGCTGCTGCGGAGCCCGTCATCTCACCTGACGGTCCCGTATTGCGCCCGGTGGCCGATGATGCCTTCACGGTTAGTAAGGAAGATGGTGTGTATGTTGTACGTGGCAAGCGTGTTGAGCGCATGGTGGGTATGACGAACCAGGATAGTGAAGAGGGTATGGATCGTATGCAGGTCATGCTTGAGAAGATGGGCGTGACGAAAGCCCTGGAGCAGGCAGGCGTTAAGGTTGGTGATACCGTCCGCTTTGGCCGTGTTGAACTCTTCTGGGGTGAGTAGCCTTTCCCACACTGATAAGCCAGAATGGGTCCGGCAGATGGTAGCGATCGATTGCTACCATCTGCCGGACCCATTCTGGCTTAACTTGAATCTCGCCGTTTAAGTCTACCTACGAAAGAATGAGAGCAGATACGGTCAGAACGCTTTCTTTCAACTTACAAGCTTCTGTTCCAGAAATGATTTATAAAGGCCGGCTGTTTGCTACTCTTGACGTTGGGGTAGGGGTGTGCTATGCTTTAATACGCTTAATTATCAATGAAAAAGGTAAGATTGCCTCCAGACTCAACCTTTCGCCGAGTAGACGTTCATGAAAGGGTTTCACCGCCCCTGCATGAAACCTTTATTTTCAGAAGAGATTCACAGCACACAGAAGAGCGGGAATAAGACAGATATCATGGGTGAAACAGTAACAATATTATTTAATTCGCGCACTGATGGCACATATGAAGTGCAGGTGAAAGAAAGCTGGTCAGGCAACACCGTCTCTGGTGAGTTTCTCCCTCCCTATTCAAGTAAGCAGGTCAGTGCTCTCCAGAAGAAGCTCAACGGTCTCGATAGCCGGGACTCGGAGCTACGTGATATCGGTCGACGCCTGTATGGAGCCTTGTGCGGTAATGATCCTAAGCATCTGGAGGCTACTCATCCTCCTGTCCAGACTCTTTTGCACAGTGTGATACATCGTACGTTAAAGCGGCGCGGGACAGTGGCGTTAACGCTCTGTTTTGGTCCTGGTTGTGAAGAGTTTGTGCGCTATCCCTGGGAGCTTTTGCATAATGGAGATCATTTTCTCCTTGTCTCTGGTATCTTTACGCTGAGCCGTGCGCTGCTGCGTCCAGATCTGCCAGGAGGCTGTGAGCTTCCAGTTCATCCTCCCTTTCGGGTCCTTTATATCTCCGCATCACCACATGATTGTGCCCCATTGGAGACAGAGCGTAGTTTTGCTGCAATGGAAGAGGCATTGAGTCCGCTGATTGAGAGTGGGCAGATCTTCCTTGATCGTTTAGAGCCAGCTACCTTTAGTCAACTGGTGCGTTATTTGAATCTTTATGGTGGCGCAGGAATGCTGGATGATAGCGATACGACGATTCCCTGCTATGTTGTGCATTTTGATGGGCATGGAGCATATGGGAAGCTTTGCCCGCGTGATGATTGTCGAACCATGAATGGACCAGATATACGCCTGTGTGCACATTGTGGCGCTGGTTTAACCAGGATTAAAGCTCAGACCTATCTCTGTTTTTGCGATGAGGATGGTTCAAAACGTTTTATTGATACCCAATCTCTGCGTGGCCTCTTTTTGAGTAGCGATGTGCGCCTTGCAGTATTTGCTGCCTGTGAGACAGCGACCTTTACGGAGAGACGAAAAGGGCCATCACAGGCACATGCGGCTGTTGATGCGACATTGGCCACAGCTCTTGTGACAGCCCAGGTTCCTGCGGTTGTAGCAATGCCATTCTCCTTGCAGGATGATCTGAGTCCAACGTTTATGTATCATTTTTATGAAGCTCTTGCTGAGGGGCGAACGCTTGAGGAGGCTCTTTCGCGAGCCCGGCAAGCCCTTCTTCCAATGCAACAGAAGAGCTGGTTTATCCCTGTGCTTTATCGTCATGTTACTGATGGTGATGAGGGACCAGCGCCCCTGATTATGACGGGGGATACTATCGGCGATCATGGTCATCCTCTCGTCCATCTGGGCCCTCCAGCTACATTTGTTGGACGTGGAAGAGAATTAAAAGAGCTCAATGATCTGGTATTGGCAGCTACAGGTGAGAAGCGATCGGAGCGCTCTAGTAGACCTCGGACGGCCTTTACCCATCATATTGCGATTACAGGTTCTGGTGGCATTGGCAAAAGTGCTCTGGCCCTTGAGATTGTACGACGTAATCGCGAGAAATTTCAGGGTGGTATTATGGGCCTCTCCCTTCAGGATGGCAAATCATTTGCTGATGGACTGGGAGAACTGATCACTACTCTGCGCATCCCAGTGCGCAATCTTCCAACTGTTGATGTCAAACAACGGGTGCGACTGGTTCAAGGGACTCTACGTTCTCTTGCCAGTCGTGAGCTCTCCAGCCTTTTATTAATTGATGGTTTTGAAGAGATTAGCGAGCGAGCAGAGCTAGAGCGCTGGCTCCAATTTCTAGCAGGGCTGCCTCAGGAAGTTGTGGTCATGGTTACCTCTCGCTCGAACCCTGAACATATGCTGGTCGTGGATGGCCCGCACTGCCGCTGGTATGAATATCGTGTTGGCAAGATGGCGGAGTCTGATCTCCTCAATCTGTTTACTGAGCTTGCAGCAGCCAGTGGCCTGGATCAACGTATCCATCTAGATGATCCTCATCAACAGCGAGTTATGCGCGAGATCTGTCAATTATTAGATGGCTATCCTTTAGGTGCTGAGCTGATCTTTGGGACTGCTCGCTCAATAGGCGGAACAGTCTATGCCCCAGAGGCTTCTACACGATCATTAGAAGAGGTACGTGACGAGTTGAGAGAGAGCCCGCTTGCAGGTATCCTCGCAGTGCTAGAGGTCTCCTATCGACGTTTGAAGCCTGCTGCCGCTCTCCTGCTCTCGTATCTCTCGGCCTTTAAGTTGCCTTTTAATCGAGAACAGATCCTCCTCCTCGTGACTGCGGCGCAGCAACATCTTCAATCACCCCAGTTGTCGAGGGAGACTGAGCCCTCATCATCTGGCCAGCAACTGGCTCAAGAACTTGTGAAGGACTGGCGTGCTGCTCGCGATGAGCTTGTACAGGCATCATTTATGCAATTTGATGGACGTGGCTATGTTATTCACCCTCAGGTTGCTCACTTTGCTCTTGCCCATCTGCCTGCCAATGAGCGGCGGCGCGTCCATCGTGTTGTGGCAGAGTATTATAGTCATCTGCCTCAGCCCAGACCTGAAGAATGGTTTGCCTCATTTGAGCATCTGGAGGCTGCAGGAGATTCTCAGGATCTTCGTGAGGCCAGTAATGTGGCGGTGCGTGCTTCGTGGGTCCTGGCCGGCAGAGGGTATACCCTTGAATTGCAGCAATTGTTGCGTCGGGCTGCGGTTCATGCATCACGCCTTAAAGAGAGGGCATTGGAGGGGCGAATTCAATGTCGTTTAGGAGCCATTTTGCGGCAGATGGGTCAGTATGCCGAGGCCAATGCCTGTCTGCATGGGAGCCTGAGTCTGTTAAAGCAGCAAGAAGAATGTGCCGATGTCCCCTGGACCCTCTATGAGCTAGCAAGGCTCCAATTAGAGGAAGGGAATCTTCAGCAAGCCAGGAAGTATGTACAGGAGGGCCAGCGGCTTTTCCATGAGATGGCAAATAGCAAGGGCGAGGGCTGGTGCCAGATAGTGCTTGCGGAGATTCAGCAGGAATGTGCCGATTATGTAGGAGCTCTGGAGCTATTAGAGCAGGCATTGCTCAACTTCTTGCAGGAAAGCGAAGGGGTTGGTCTGGCTACGGCCTGGTTAGAGAGAGGCCGTATCTTTACCGCTCAGGGCAGATATGAAGAAGCTATACAAGAATATCATGAGGCACAGGCTATTTTTACTGAACAAGGCCTGATGAGTTCTCAGGCCTGGGTACAGGTACAGCAGAGCATTGCGTACCTGGCTTTAGCTCAACGAGAGTCTGCGGAAAAGCTAGTGCGGGAGGCCCTGACGCTGTTTCGTGAACAGAAGTTTCCGTTAGGGATTGCTTACTCGCTTGGTGTAATGGGAGCGATTCTAGTGCAGCGCTCTGACCTGATGACCGCTCGTGCCTGTTACGAGGAAGCCAGAGCTCTTTTTAGTGCTTCTGGTAATCGCATTGCGCTGGCCTGGATAGGAAACGCACAGGGGGAATTGGAACTGGCAGAAGGCGAAGCGCTAGAGGCCAGGAACTGTTATGAGCAGGCTCGGCTTCTGGCGCAAGAGCATGGTGCGCTCCGGTTAGTCTGTGATGCCTTTGTTGGTCTGGGTGATGTTGCACAGGAAATGCATGCGACAGAAGAGGCCGATGGTTATTATCAGCAAGCGGCAGAGATAGCTACAGAGCTCAAACTGCCGCTTAAGAACAGAAATTTTTTGCAGAGCCAGATGGCAACAGCTCCCAAGCCAGCCCGAAGCGTCGAGACATAGTGAGAATTAGAATTAGAATTAGAGTTTGCGCAGCACTGGTTTCATCACGAAAAGAAAGAGTGAGTAAAGCCCAACAATTGAGGAACAGATCAGCACAGTGAGAGGCCCTCCAACGAGAGCAATCAGGCCACTGGCAGGAAAGTCTCCCAATGGTCGTACCCCCATAATCAAAAGTGTATTCAGGCTCATTACCCGTCCTCGCATCTGTGGTGGCACGCGGGTCTGTAACAAAGTAATAGTTGTGGCTCCAACACCGTTCTGTGAGATGCCAAAGATAAAGAGGCTGAACAGTGATAAGAGAAAGCTATGGCTAACGGCAAAGATCAATAGTGAGGCCGTCCAGATGAATAAAGAACAGAGCAACAAGAGCCCCTTGGAGCGAAAATCGCCAAGTGAAGCGACGGTAAGAGCCCCGATAATTGTTCCTAAGCCAGCCGCCGAGAAGAGTAAGCCCAATTGAACGGGATTTATATGGAGAATCTGCGCTCCAAAAATGGGCAAGATGAGCGTGTTTGAGGGTCCAAAGAAGAGAAGTGCGCCATACCCCGACAGGACCCATGGCAGAGCCTCATCTCTTTTTATCGTTACTAAAGATGCCTTGATTGAAGCCAGCAGAGGCCCTCTTTTGGCCATACTCTCCTCTGCATCTGCCGGGAGACGTAGTAGATACAGGACCGCCAGTACACCAAGAAAACTCAACGCATTCAGAAAGAAATTGCCCGCATAAGGGAAGAGGCTTCCCTTCGCAAAGCCAAAGGGGCCCTCCAAAGAAGTGAACAGTTGTAGAAACACCCCGGCCAGAGCAGGTCCAACAAAGGCTGCTCCATTGAACACAATAGATTGAAGAGAGACGGCATTCATCAGATCTTCTTTTGGGACCAGTATTGGGACCAGAGAAGAGCGAGCTGGCTGGTCAAAGCTGAGCACAGTGCCAGACAGGAAGGCCAGTATAATAATCATCCAGACCTGAATCACACCCGTAATCGTGAGTACACCTAGAATTGCAGCCAGGAGCATTGACAGGGTCTGCGTAATCAAGAGAAAGCGCCGTTTGTCGCTCTGATCTGCGATGCTCCCTCCAATAAACGCAAAGATAAAGAATGAAGCGGCCTGTGCCAGCGAGACCAGACCCAGAGCAACGGGTGAATAATGGGTTATTTGTAATACCAGAAGGCTCTGGGAGACAATCTGTAGCCATGTCCCAACCGAGGAGACGATCAGACTAACCCAGAGTAAGAGAAAATTGCGATGGCGCAGGGCGCGAAACGTCTGGACTCGTGGTCGCTCAGTCTTGATCTGCGGAGTCGATGATGGTGTTATGCTCATAAATAAACTATGTTTGATCCTCTCTGTTTTTGGGTGTCATGCTTTCTATAGACGCTGCTTCTGAGCAGAATGGGGAAGCGTGTGATGTTTCCCTCTTTCAAAAGAAGATGACAGAGAATATCCTTATTTTCAGGATAGCATGATTGTGGTGGCATCGTGAAGAGACAATACAGGCCATCTATTTTGACAACATATCGTCAAATAATAGATGGCCTGTACTGTCTCTTCATCTCAGGTGTGATGAGTCAGATCAGTTGTCAGATGGCGAGCGCCTTTTGCGCTTATGATGTGATTGATCACCATCTTGCGCAGGAGCTTTTTGTGGGCTCAGTGTGATAGATGGTTGAGAATGTTCGGAACTGGTATGGTTAGTGATCGGCCCTGAGCCATTGGAATCGCTCCGTAGGGGTGCTGTGACCTGATGTTCTTGTTCATCCTCAGCCTCCTCGTCCTCGATCGCTAAGGAGCCGGGTTCGCGAGAAGCCCAGATATCCAGAGGAGTTCCTCCAGTCTCTTCACTACTGACGGGCTCGTATGGGTTTGGCAGATCTGCAGGTGGAAGATTGCCTGAGAGAATTGGTTCCTGGCGTAGAATCTGATCTCTGCGCATTGGCTGGGTCTCCTGGCTCTCGAGTGCCAGACGTGTATCGACCTCATTGAGCAAGCGCATAATTTCAGGGCGCAGGATACGGTTCTTCTCTGGAATACGCGTCCATTGCGTTAGAGCGGCAGGATAGTAGCCAGCGCGATAACAATAGAGCCCTAACATCGAACGGGCATCGAAGATCGTCATGCGTTGCCAGAGGGCCAGCTCTTCAGCGGGCGTCTCGATCACATCCTCACTGGCTTCAATCACCTCAACCAGATGATAGAGACGAATCCCAACAATCTCGATGGGATAGCCATAGTAAAGAGCGAGCCGCTGTCTCCGGCTACGTGGAGTTGCGTGTTTGCCCACAAAGTACGCTTTAGACCAGGCACCACTAAACCAGACAATCGCAGCTACCAGAATCACCAGGAAACGGCCAACATAGCGCTGCCAGGCGAAAGGAGAGAAGTTCACCGCCACTCCGATCAGAGCAAAACAGGCCCCCAGTGCCCAGGCACCATAGACCAGCCGACGACGATCCCAGCCTAACAGATCGAAATGGTGATGCAAAGGCGTTGCCAGGAAAGGAAGTGGGAATTCAGTATGCGGAATAAAATCTCGTGTCTTGGCAAAACGGAGAATCTTCAGGCGTTTGCGGAAGAAAGGAGTGAGCATACGAGCTGAGATAACGACCGAGAGACCTTCGAGCACAAAAGCGCCGCCGATCATCAGCAAGAGCCATTCATTGCGCGAGAAGATCGCCGTCAGTGCGAGAAGTCCGCCCAGACCTAAAGCGCCACAGTCTCCCATAATGATCTTCGAGCGACGTGTGGCCTTACCACGACGGGCCGACCAGGCCGATGGCCAGTTCCAGGGAAGATAGCCCAGGGCAGCACCAGCCCCTAACAGAGCCAGGACGACCAGGACCGCTCCATTGTAAGGCTGCTTATCAATCAAAGGAGAGACAACA
Source organism: Tengunoibacter tsumagoiensis (assembly GCF_003967535.1). Taxonomy (GTDB): domain Bacteria; phylum Chloroflexota; class Ktedonobacteria; order Ktedonobacterales; family Ktedonobacteraceae; genus Tengunoibacter; species Tengunoibacter tsumagoiensis. Next base: position 2,473,392 of record NZ_BIFR01000001.1, read on the forward strand.
ATGCCCATCGCCAGAGCGGCGCTAAAGACCAGTCCTCCCGCCAGGCCATCCAGGCCGTCGCTAAAATCGACGGAGAGTGAGGTCAGGCTCCCAATGACACCTGTGAGAAGCATTAGAAAGACCATCCAGCCGTAATAGATAACCGGATTATGAACCAGAGTACAGTAACTTGCATTCTTATCTAGAGGAGGGTTACAGAGAATAGTATTTAAAATAGGAAGATCTTTATATAAACCATAAGCTTCTTTACCACTTGGCAACAATAAGAAATAGAGGCCAGCCGCAATCATACCGACCAGAAAGACTCCAGTGAATTTTGAACGTTCGGCCAGGCCTGCATTGCGATAGACCTTGCGCCAGTCATCGATGAATCCAATAATGGCATAGCCCAGAGTGGCACCCAGGCCAATAAGTAACAGAGTCCACTGATCAGAACTAAAATTGAGCACAAAGCCTGCGGCAATACCAGTGATCATGATAGCGATGGTAAAGGCCGGCCCTCCTACGAGGGGAAGCTCAATCTTTTTGATCTCGCGACCAGCGGTTGGCATATCTGGGCGATGATTGCCCGGCTTATGTTCACCGCTACGAAAAGTAGGAAAAAGGAATTTAGCAAGAAAGCAAAAGACATAACTGACTGCTGCACAGCCAATAAAAGTTGCTATTAACCATAAAGGGGTTAATGAAGGTAGATTTGATGTCATTGGCATTGATACTCCCCAGGCAAAATGATTGCTGAACGCCCCACTCATTGGAACGCGATAGTCACAGAGACGGTCACGTCTGAATCAGATGTCGTTAATAAAGCATATTCCCTGCTACAGGATCTTGCGTAATTGTTCACGGGCCACCCTTCGATCATCCCATGGAATTTTTTCTCTTCCCATAATAATACTTTGCTCATGGCCCTTACCGGCTAATAGTACTGTATCACCAGCCTGTGCACGAGAGAAGGCGGCGGCGATGGCCTGGGTGCGATCTGCAATGCAGAGGAAATCCTTCCCCTCCTGACTGCCTTCAGCCTGAGCCCCAACAGCAATATCATGAAGAATCTGTTCGCGATCCTCATCACGAGGATCTTCATCGGTGATGACAAAGAAATCGGAGTAGCGGGCCGCGATTCCGCCCATAACAGGACGTTTTTGAGTGTCGCGTTCACCGGCTGAGCCGAAGACAAGAATGAGCTTGCCAGTAGTCAATGGGCGAAGGGTATCGATGATCTTATGAAGACTATCTGGTGTATGAGCATAGTCAACGATAACGCTGAAGGACTGCCCTTCATCGATATGTTCCATACGTCCGGTAACGCCGGTAACAGAGGCCAGGCCGCGCTGAATATCCGCAAGAGAGACACCCTGGCTATACACTGTAGCAATGGCTGCCAGACAGTTACTGACATTAAAGCGCCCAACGAGTTGCGTCTCAATTATCCCTTCAGCATCAGGCAGAATGACGCGGAAGCGGGTCTTTGTGGCGGACATTGTGATATCAACGGCGCGAACAGCAGCTGGCGTCTCGATGCCATAATCCAGAATTGGTACCTGGCAATAGGGTTGAAGCACAGCATAACTGCTATCATCACGATTGAGAATCGCCACTGGATGGGTACCAATCCCCTTATCGCGCTGTGGATCGAGCATCTCAAACAGACGAGCTTTAGCCCGCCGGTAGGCATCGATTGACTTGTGAAAATCGAGATGTTCATGGGTAATGTTCGTGACCACGCCCACATCGAAGGCGCAGCCATGCACTTTCCCCAATTCCAGACCATGGGAGGTGCTTTCAATGACCGCATGAGTTCCACCAGATTGTACCAGGCGCTGTAAAAATGCCTGGATTTCCAGAGTCTCCATTGTGCTCTGACGCGACTGGTTTTCCCATTCCTGTCCAGTCATCTTGAAATTAGCTGTTGTCATCAGACCATTGGGCCGACCAGCTGCCTCCAGAAGTGTACTGATCAGATTGCTGGTTGTCGTCTTGCCATCAGTCCCGGTGACGCCGATGGTGCAGAGTTTTTGAGCAGGATAGCCGTAGAAAGAACAGGAGAGATTCGCAAGCGCGATGCGAACGTTTGAGACTGTAATATAAGGGAGAGGAAGTTCGCTTTGTGCAACTGATAGTTCTTCTCCAAGTGCAACGACGGCTCCCCGTTCGGCCGCATCATTGAGAAAGCGGCGTCCATCGGTATGAGTTCCCGGAACAGCTACAAAGAGGCTCCCAGCCTGTACTTTCCGCGAATCATAGGCCAGGCCAGTGATCTCCTGCTCTTGCAGCGATGCAGATGGTTGTAGCGCGAGTGGAGGCTGTTCCAGAGCAGCCAGTAGAGTCTGTAATTGCATGTGTTTATTAACCAGTTCTTTTGTATAGTATGATCGTATTGTGATCGGATTCTTAATAGTAAACGGTGCGAGTGCGATGATATGGGCGCATCTCTTTCGCATTTTGACCAATGAGCCAGAGCTTCAGGTCGATATCGGCGGCAGTCAACTGCGAACCTCTGCGCTCCATCGCTCGTCGGAGTAGCTCGCAGGCCCAGATAGTACAGGCGCGAATCTCTATCTCCTCCTCACTGCCGGCGGGAATAAGTTCCTGGGTATCTACGCGTTGTGCCAGGCTTGTATGATAGGTAAGTACACCATAATGACGTAGGACCTGTGGTAGTTTATAATCGGCAAAAATGGTCATCATGCCAAGGTCTGTAAAGCGTCCCCAGCCCTCACCATGAAAGGCAGCTGACAGATCTGCAACGCAGATCTGGGCTCGTTTAAGAAAACGAACCTGCTTGCCATGGTAGGTCGCTACATCATGAAAAGATGGGAAGTGTTGAGCCAGTAAGAGCGCCAGTGTAACCGCACTGTGTTGACTCTGCTCAATGGCATTGCTGAATTGTCCGGAAAATTGTTCCTGTAAGATGCGTCCCACCTCGTGTGTATGGGCCAGTCGTTCATCAAAGAGAGGAATTTTTTGCTCTCCGCGAAAGATCTGAGCCAGAGTTTCGGCAGACATCTGGCGAAGATACTCTGCATCCCAAAGAGGGTGCCCCTCTTCAACAGCACGTTTGAGGGCTGCGGCCTCTGCCCAATAGCCATTGAGCCTCTCACCCTGATACTCAATCGTCCAGCGTGGCTGACCTTTTTCGGCCCAGAAACAAAAATTTAAGGCATCCAGCAGCAGAAGCCAATTGACTGTGCGCTGAGTGCCATCAGTGAAATGATACTGCTCAAACCATTGTGGGCTGGCTGTGGTAGGAGCATCATGAAGCCAGCGCTCGCAGAGCTGTTCAATCTGGTCCGGGTTAATCCAGACCAGCTCACCTTGCTCGACCACTACCTGTGTGCTGGAAAGGACACCAAGAGGGTCGTGGCCGGGCAGCGTATAGAGATCATCGTCTTCATCGTGCCTGTGCAAATTATCCATAAAAATCCTTTTAGGGGGGCCCATATGCCTACAGGCTATGGGAGGAATGAAAGGCACCCGCAGGTGCACATAACTAGAGCCATCTGCACGATGCACCCGACGCAGATACTTTGGGTGCAGATCCACTTTGCCGAGACAGAAGCAAGGGCGGTGACGAATAGCAATATGCCCCTGATTATGCCTTATCTTATGCCTCTCGTAGTATCTCCACGATTCTACAGACAATCCCAGATTTCGTCAATCACTGTGAACCGCTCTGCCTTTCCCCCCCGATAATAAGAGGGCAAAGGACCTTTTCCATAGAAGGCGGCATGGCGCCTGCGTTGGCCCGCACCCTCTATTTAAGCGTTAAACAATCCTTCTGGATCGGTTCGCTGATCTACTCATATATGGTAGCTAGCCAGTCTCTCCTGTCATAAGCCAATGGCGCGTCTGTTTTATCTATAAAGGCCGTTCTAGCCCTATCTTGAATGTTTATAAAAAAACGTTCTATGCCCTCCAGGCTTCATAGAGACGAATACCATATTGTGAGAATGGCAAATAGCCATTTCGGGTCAGGAACTCTTGTTAAATGGCTGATAAACCTTTTCTTTTTTTCTCTGGCTCACTGATTCTCCGCAGCAACTACATGACGTGGTTACATGGTCACATCGTTGGTGCCTGACTGTGTGTGTGACGGCCAGCTCCGCGTCACCAGATGAACCTGGTGGCTCGGCTGTAACCTCTAGCCAGCCGTCACAGTTTCAGCTAAAGATGGTAGGTGAGCGCTGTGTTCACAAAAAAAGCACAATCCTTCTTCGTGAGAATTGTGCCTTTTTTGAAACAGCGGTTACTGAAGATAGCCATCAGGTTGACGAGCAGGCTGTGGTGGTGGCGTGACAAACTGGCTCTGGCTCTGATGGTACAGGAGGATATACATTTGATTGGCTAGCTCATCTACGATTTCAATCCCCGTACGAAAGTGGCTTGGCGCGAGCGCCTGGATCGGAAGGGATCGCACAGCAATTTTATGCAAAATGTTGCTCAAAGCTTTTGAGGCCTCTGTTACCTGAACATCCTGCCATGAGCCTTTTTTTCTGAGCTGGTCAAAGCGCCTTAGGCGCTCATTAACGAGGTGTGTATATGGGGCAAAAGGATCATCCTGGCTAGATCTTACTGCCAGATACACGGTTCTCCCATTGGCTTGCTCGGTAAAGACATTCATCACCTCAGTGAGAAATGTCGATACAAGCCCAGCAACTTGTTCATTCTCAAAAGCCCTATCCTGCGCAGCCAACGCCTCCTGTTTGATCTGTTCCGCCCATAGTAATGCCTTTTCAAAGCTATAAGCCGCCATCCATGCCAAAATACCGACAAATAAGAGCAACAGGAAATTACGGTTAATCATCGCCCAAGGATTGAAGAATGGCTGGTCTATCTCCCACTGTATCTCATCAAATGCAAAGCCATGAACCATAATATGAGCACGGGGATGCAAAAAGAAATCGAGAACCACGAAGATATCACATATAAAAGCAAAAACCAGCGCTACATTACGATGGATAATCAATGCGGCCATCAAAATAGGTACGGTAAGTAAATCATAGGTCACGATCCAAGTCATACGCAGTCCTCCTTTTGCGAGGACAATAGAAAGCATAATAATGAGACAGGTGAAAATGGTAATAATATAAGCGGCTATTTGTGGCTTGTTGCAACGATTGAAAATCAAGCAGATAACACTGGTAATCAGCAACAGAATGGCTGCCAACAGTGTCGATGGGTCACTCAAACTGTTTGAAGTTAAAGCTAAAACAAATCCACAAATTCCGACAATAACCAGACTCAGTAGTTCACTCTTACGAATATATTCACGTGTAGCAAGCTCACTCATATCGGTTGGCCGGATCGCTGCCGTCAGGTTCAGCCACCAGCCAAGCATTCCTTTGCGTTCCCACCATAATGACCCGCTTAGTGGTTTTGTATCTCGTTTTACCATCTTTATTTCTCTTTTCTGTTTTATTGACTTCATTCTCTTTTTCCTTTCCATTTCAAGTGAATGGTTCGCTTGAGAAAAGTCCTGTTTGCCTGAACGTCAAGCTTTATAAAGACGACTCAAATAGTCTGCCACGAAGATAACTCGTAAGCTGATTTGTACTCCATATCTGCCATGTATGACCCGATATTCCTCCTGGTAGACAACTATATATCCTGCCAGAATCGCTTGCCACAAATCTATAAGCTGGCTGGTATGCTGTAGCCCACAACCGCTTCGGATGCTTTTGGTACTTTTGCGGTACAGGATAGGATGATGCCTGCCATGGGGTATGCTCATCTCCCCCAAGCTCATACGGCCCCCTAGAAAGCCGAAAAAGCATCTTTATGCCAGTCAATAACGGAGAAAGTTGCTCATAGACAGGCATCTGGACGAGTGGGTGTAACAGCTCAAGCTTGTGAATCTGTCCCCACCTCCATAAGTCTGTGGACTGACCGTAGCGACGTGACAGTTCCTCGATAGCTTGTTTGAATGCCTTCTGTATCAGTTCATCCCACTCACCAGACGCAATGGATGTAAACTCCTCTAACCTTGTGAGGATTAAAGTCAGCAAAACCTCTCTCATTCGCCAGTGGCTCATCAAGCCGGGATTGATTGGAGTGTGCCCATTTCCAAGCCATCCATCCTTGCAACTCTCATCAAGCCCAAAAAGCTGATCAGCAACCAGGTGATAGAGATAATCTTCTGTCATTTTCACAATAGCTGCTGCTGAACTATTGGTACTCAACGCCCCGTTCCACCGTTTTAGTAGTTCCAGAGATTGCACAGCTTTCTGATCGAGAGCTTCCTCCTTCCCAGCTAAAGAACGGACAATGATGTCTCTCAAATCTATTGCAGCTTCGCTTGTCTGGTCGATCTGAATGTTTCGGGCATCCTCAATGGTATATTTCTTGTTCGTAATACACGCCTTGACCAAATTTTCGATACGCTCGGCACGGTAGGCTGACATGTACTCATGAGAGATGACATATGGGTAATCTGCTGGTGTCATACGGTGATTCGCAGATACCAAGTATCCTCGCTCCGGATTTCTCTCTGCTGGAAGCTTCTCTGCAGGAATAAAGCCTTGCCACGGCTCATCAGTGGAAGATAACGAGGGGAGAAAGCCCTGGAACGCCTCAGTTCTCAAGGGGATTGTTCCAATGACTTTCCAGCCATAATTTCCATCTTGTCGCTCAACTTCTGCCCAGAGCAGATTGAGCACTGGTCCACCCCAGTGTTTTGTTGCTTCTTCTATCTCCTTGCCTGATTGAGAGCACATTAAAGCCCAGATTCCAGACATGCTTCCCGCATCTAATCCCTTATGACCCGTCCAGGACAAGGCAAGGTCAAAGCCTGAGTGCTGCACTGGTAGAATAGGGCCGTGGGCAGTCCAGTTGACGTGTTCCTCCTGAGCCTTCTCCTCACCTTTGACAGAAATAGGGTAAATCTTCGGGTAAGTGGCTACCCCCACTGGCTCCAAACATAATTCAGCGGTAATCGCCCCTGATACAGTGATCGACCAGGCCAAGCTCGCGTTGCGCCCAATAATCACGCCTGGAATTCCCGGAATGGACGCGCCAATTGCGAAGATTTTCCCGTCCTGAGATCTCAGCTTATTCTCCATGAAAAGCCCAGGCAACCCTAAGGGCATGTGGGGATCTCCGGCCAATATCGGCTTGCCGCTCTCAGTATGCTGGCCTGCCACGATCCAGGCATTTGACCCGCTCCTGCGTGGCAGGAGTCCAGCCCGCCTGCGGATCTCCTGGTATTCTTCCACCAAAAAGCTCGTCTGGGCAAAGGCCGATTGAACGCCTCGCGCTGACTCCTGGTAGCTGCGATGGCCGCGTTCCCAGGTGTCTGTCTCAAGCATGGCCGCCTGCTCTAATCCCAGGCAGGCTAACGTGTTCATCCTGACCAGTTGTTCCTCCCAGTTGCCTGCTAATGACCATGAAACCAGGACCAGAACACGAACACTATCCTTCGCCGTCCATGGCTCTGGTAAACACTTCATCAGTTTAAATTCGATCCCTAAGCTTTTTTTGCGATCCTTCTTTAAAGCGTAATTGACACCATCAGCATAACTGGTAAGAATGGAATGATAGCCCTCGTCCTGCTGTATGCGCTCGTAGCAAGCATCTACAGCCTCTAGGATACCAAGCCTGCATATCCATCTATCAATACCAAGTGTGGCTGCCCCTGCCAGCTCTGACATACGAGCTGATGCCACGCGGCGCTGCTGCTCCATCGACCACATTCGATGAAGCGCCGCAAGATAGCCCTGGCCAAACGCAATGCTGCTCTCATCCTTTGCCTGGATGGTTGGTTGTCCCTGCTTGCTATGAGTGATAGTTGTGCCATTAGGTAAAAGTATAGTACGCATGCTACGCCCCTTCTACTCCTAATAGAATGATTCTCCTAAAATCGGATCATGCCAAAAGCAGGCGGAAAACACCATAGCATCTCAACATGCTATAAAGATGCGTAGTACATCCGACCATACACAAGACAGCAACTCATATACATGTTATTATATGAATATACCATGCTATTATATGAATATATCAGTACATCTATTTAAGGGGGAGATCTCATTGATGGAAGATACTATTTCGATGGGGCGACGAATACAGCAGAAGCGTATCGAGATGAATCTAACTCAAGAACAGATGGCAGAACTGTTGGATGCCGCAACCACCACGATCTCCCGTTGGGAAAGCGGGGTGGTAGTCCCATCGCCTCAATATCGAAAACGACTCTGTGAGATTTTCCGGATAGAGCATAAAGAACTGTTTGGCAATGAACTCATGCTCTCTGTTTCGAACCGGGATGAGCAGACTATTCCACCTGCAGCAGCTTTTTCCTCTCCGCAGGCTTGTCGAGGGGTCCCTCAGTGGCCCAGGCCCTCATACACCCCTTCTGCGCAGCCACTTGTTGAGCTAGAAATTTCCATCCCGACCTCAGTGGTTTCGGCCAGAGAATTCCTGCAAAGTATTCAAAAGTCGGTAAAAGTCAATGGAAAACAGGCTCAGTCAATACAGGATATCCAGATCAATGACGGCAATGGCAATGGCAATATCACCATTGCCGCTCGCCTTTACGCACCAGAACAGCTTTTGCCTCCACGCTCCGATCAGCCAGAGCAACCACCTCGACCCTATTTAATCAAAAAAACACAAGGAGAATAGCTCTCATGAAAGAAGAAAAAAGCATCTCTATCGAAAAGATGATCCATGACCTCCTCGTAGAGCATCTGTTGACACATCTTATCAATTTCCACTGTTCCCAACAATAGAAATAAGCTTCAAACGCTCCTTCTTCTGGCCTATTTTAACAAATTGGTCTACTGTAAACGTTGCTAGACATTCACCTGGTGGCATTTTTGTATTGTATGACTCTCTTTCCTCTTTGACTCACTCTGCATCTTCATAGCATCTCGACATGCTATGGGGCTGCTATGGTATGCAGGCTCTACTTCTGGCATGCTTGTATCATCCAAGAGCATTTACGCTACAACGACCTCAACTCAATGAGAGGTAAAGGCTGAGGCGATTGTGAAATGAGACTTTTCGACGGTACTCAGCCTGTAGTGTGTGGTCGAAACAAACAGAAATACAAGAATAAGTGTGTTTTCAATCACGGTGCTTTTACACATTTTCTCTTATATTGACATTTAGAGTATGTCTTAAGAGCCTGGGGACACGTTTGATGTCCCTTCCAGCTTGAAGAAACGGACGGTTTTTTGTCAAAGATGAATGAAATATACACTTGTCATGTATATGACGTCAGACAATATCTCTTCAATAATGAAGTATCGAGGTTATCTCGATCAGCATTGGCGGCTCTTAAGACATACTCTTAGATAAAACCAGGAAAAAAGGTACTCTTTGTTGCCAAAGAGTGTCTAAAGGTGTAGTGTGTCTTTCACATCACAATCAAACACACGAAAGAAATACACAACATCATGAACTGTAATACATTTGCTTACGATACATCAGCAGCTCTCCCAAACGTTTGGATGAAGTGCTAATGCGCTCTTCAATCTCTGTGATGCATTGTTGTCGGAAGATCGTGCTCGCAGCCTGCTGGAATTGTCGCAATTGTCCAGCTTTTGCCTCAAATGGCCCAGTTTGTACCGGGCTTTGAGCAATCGGCGCATTGAACATGCGGCCTTGCAGTGGTTGTGGGTGAGCGCTTTTGAATATGAGAGCCCTCGGGATGTGTGCAACATTTGATGGGGTACTTACGTTTCTACAATAGTGAACAACTTCACCAGTCATTGGCGTATCATACTCCTTCAGAGGTCTACTTTGTTCGTCCCAAGTGAGAACGCGAACTCATGGGGCAGCTTCTCTATAAGCCCAAGCAACGAAAGGAGTTTTCACCTTAGAAAGTCACTTTCTATTGTCTTGACAAAAGGGTTTGCCATGTGCGCCGTTTCGGCCCACTATCAATTCCCATACAATATGGGGGAGGAAGAGAGTAAAACATCCTCCAGGACACCAGCTTACTTCGCGAGGAAACTCAAAGAGAACAAGAGCATGCTGTGAAAGCGGAAAGAAACAGAAGGCGTGTATGTTCGCGTTCCGCAAGTCCTGAACGCATGGTGAGACTGGGATTGTCGAACCCAAGTTCCGCACGGTCATACCCACGACCCGTCACTCCACGCAAAAGGTGGCGACACCGGATACACATTTGGTATGGTGAAATGTGAAAAGACACCTGAAGCCACCAGGCTGAAGGATCACTCTCTCCGGTGAGTAGCAGTTAAGGAAATTGAGAAGGAACGAAAGGGCACCTACCCGTTCTAAACGTTGATAGAGGGTAAATACGGGATCGCCTACCAGGGGAAACCCTCACGGTGACGGAACCCCCATAGTACGACAGAAAAAGAAACAACACATTGTTTTTTTTTTGAAGGAAGGGGCAGCTCTTGAAAAAGAGCCAGAGCGCACCCTTGATACAGGTGCGCAGGGAAGGTATCAAGAAGTTCATACACGCGGAGGCATGCGCAATGCAAACCACCGAAACGTACCTGGGACTTCTCCGAGAACGTGGCAAGAAAGGCTTGCCACTCCAACGAGTCTATCGACAACTGTTCAATCCATATCTGTATCTCACAGCTTACGGCAAGCTGTACAGGAATGCAGGAGCCATGACCAGAGGCATCACCAGCGAGACCGTTGATGCGATGTCAACAGAGAAGATTGAGACCATCATTGCTGCTCTACGTACCGAGCGGTACCAATGGAAGCCAGCGAAGCGGGTCTACATTTTAAAGCGGAATGGGAAAAAGCGGCCACTAGGCATGCCTGTTTGGAGCGACAAACTCCTAGCGGAAGTCATCCGAATGATCCTTTCAGCTTACTATGATTGCCAATTCAGCGAACACTCGCATGGATTTCGCGAAGGACGCGGTTGTCACACCGCACTCCAGGAGATTTACTCTACTTGGAAGGGTTGTACATGGATTATCGAAGGCGATATTTCCGACTGCTTTGGATCACTCTCACACGAACTGCTCATGCACACCTTGTCAGAGAAAATCCAAGATGGACGTTTCCTTCACCTCATCAAAAAGCTCCTAGATGCAGGATATCTTGAGGAATGGACATTCAATCGTACGCTGAGTGGGGTACCACAAGGTTCAGTGCTCAGTCCTTTGCTCTCCAATATCCTACTCGATAAACTGGACACATTTGTCGAAACTACGCTGATCCCGCGCTACACGAGAGGGAAAAGAAGAAAACACAACAATGAGCATGCGCGACTCATGAAACAGGCCAATCGCCTGCAACAAAAAGGGGAGAAGGAGGCTGCCCAGAGATTGAGAAAACGTATGCGTCAACTGCCTTCCATCGCGACCCATGATCCAGCCTACCGACGACTCCGTTATTGCCGCTATGCAGATGATTTCGTCCTCGGATTTACTGGTCCAAAATCAGAAGCAGAGGATATCAAGCGCCAACTCAGCACTTTTCTTCAAGAGGAACTTCAATTGACCCTCTCTCCAGAAAAGACGCTGATCACCCATGCAAGAAACGAAGCCGCCAAGTTCTTGGGATACGAAATCACGACCCTGCAAGCCGATACCAAACAAAGCATCACCAAAGGAGGGGTGAAACGCCGAGGTATCAATGGAAAAACAGGGTTACGCGTGCCACGAACCATTCTGCTGGAGAAATGCAAGCGCTATGAACGACGAGGAAAACCGTGCCATCGGGCTGAGTTACTCAACGAAAGTGACTACACCATTATTGCGACGTATCAATTGGAGTACCGAGGCATCGTCAACTATTATCGACTAGCGTACAACCTGCGTACACTCCGGCGTCTCAAATGGGTCATGGAAACCTCTCTCACCAAAACGCTCGCAGCGAAGCACCAGATCTCAGTGAGAGCAGTGTATGGCAACTATCGTACCAAACTTCAAGGAGAAGGAAGGATGTACAAAGGGTTGCACGCTGCCGTCACACGAAAAGGGAAGAAGCCATTGATCGCGACCTGGGGCGGTATCCCGCTTGTGTGGGATAGCAATGCCATCATCCAGGATAGACCACATCAACTTCCCTGGAACAATCGGACGGAGCTAGAAAAGCGTCTTTTAGCCCAAACTTGCGAAGCCTGCGGGGTCACCTCGATCACTGACAAACTGGAAGTTCATCATATTCGCGCTCTCAAAGATCTGCAAAAATATGATGGGAGAGAAAAACCAGACTGGGTGAAGATCATGGCCGCTCGGCGGCGTAAAACGCTCGTTCTCTGTCAAACCTGTCATAGAGAACTTCATGCAGGGCGACCACTCAGGAAAAAGGTATCACGTTCTCGGATGGAATGACTCCAATGATGCTGGAAAGCGCAGTGCGGTGAAAGTCGCATGCTGCGTTTGGAGGGGGGCATTTGGAACAGGGCGGTAACGTACCTCGCTAGATGCCTACCCTACAGAGACCCACAAGACAGTTGGTTTGTCCTGTTGAGCGCCAGACTGGCCTTGTCTGACATTGTTCCACTCTACAGTCTACAGTCATCGGTTTTCGCATGAGCATGGTATCGCTATCTCAAACAAGATCTGTTGTGGGGCACTGTACGCGTTTGTACTCCCGTGCAATTTGAGCTCTGGAGTACGGTGGTTAGTATGGTGATGAATCAATTGCGGTTGGCCCGCGATCTTGGGCTGTCACAGTGTCTAGCTTGGGAGCCACCAAAGGCTGCGGTAACTCCTCGGCAGATGCGCCGAGTCATGAATCTGATTTTGGGGCAGGTTGGCACATCAGTTCGTGTGTGCCAACCGCGTGGAAAATCGCCTGAGCATGCCAAAGGGTTTCATCCCAAGCAAGAAGAACGCCATGAGGTAGTCAACAAAGGGGAAAAAGAGGCGAAAGAGGACACATCTCTGATCATTTGAGGGCCATCTATCTCCCTTCATCTTCTTTTTCCTTTCCATCTCAAATGAACCGTTCACTTGAGAAAAGTCCTGTTTATGTAAACGTCAATTAATAGAATGGGAACTTCTTTCGTGATGCAAAAGAATACATTGAAGGCGAAAGCTCGACCAGGGTTAGTAAGAGAAAGACTGGCGCTTCATCTTTCTCAGCAGGAGCTAGCCGAAAAACTAGGGACTACCTCTGTGACCGTGAGCCGTTGGGAGCATGGACATGTGCAGCCGAGCGCCTATTACCGTCAGCTGTTATGCGAGATCTTTGACAAGACGCCTGAGGAACTGCAACACCTGCTCAAGTTAGTAGATGTGGCCCCTCATGATTCTATGATTACTCCCCCCAAAAAAGAGAAAGATTTGTCAGCCATCGAGTCTGAACCGTTGCAGCCTGTTCGGAAAGAGGCCGTCTCAGCACATCCTCAGTCATTATTCCAACTTATAAAATATTCAGCGCGGCAGCGCTTGCTTAATAAAGTTGAGGCCTTCTGGGTTCGAGGCATCTTAGAAAAAGTTGTGCCCGAAACGGTACTTATGAGGCCAGGTTTCTCGTTCTTGCCTGATGCTATCCACCAACCCTGGGATGATATGTTTTATGCCACCACCTCTCTGCCTCAGAAATTAACGAATAGCTCACAGATCCTGCAACTCTATGATGAATTAGGAGGAGAGCTTCTCATTTTGGGCGATCCTGGATCGGGCAAAACGACGCTCCTGCTTGAATTAACGAAAGCCCTTGTGCAGCGAGCGCAAGAGGACGAGACGCATCCGATTCCAGTTGTCTTTCAGCTCTCCTCCTGGACACAGAAACAGCGATCATTTGGTGAATGGTTAGAGTGCGAGCTCAAGAGTAAATATCAAGTTCCTCTAGAGCTCAGTCGTCGATGGGTCGAGATGGATACTGTCCTTCCACTTCTGGATGGTTTTGATGAGATCCCCGTAAAAGAGCGCCATTCCTGTTTGCAATCGATCAATCAGTATCGACAAGAGCATGGTCTACATTCCCTCGTTGTATGTAGCCGGATAAGCGAATATCTTCAATTAGAGGTTCAACTACAGATTCGTGGAGCGATTAGCTTGCATCCACTGACAGCAGAACAGATTTTGTGCTACCTCACCAGACGTGGGGCTGCGATGAGCCCTTTACGAGAAGCTCTTGAGCAGGATGCTGCCTTTATGGAACTGGCTACGAACCCGCTGATGCTCCATATTCTGACCCTGACCTATGCACAAAGTGAGCAGAAGATCAGCTTTATCGACAAAACACTCGATGAGAGGAAACATGAAATCCTATCTTTATATGTACAGCGTGTCTTTCAGCATCATATGTTGCCTGCATCGCTGAGGCCGGAGCAAGCCCTGAACTGGTTGGGCTGGCTGGCCAGGCAGATGAAAGAACACTCGCAAAGCATCTACTATATAGAGTCAATGCAGCCTGATTGGCTATCAACCGAGAAGTGGCGAGAGCATTATGAGCTTTTAGCAGGCCGATCTGTCATGGTCTTGTTAAGCATGCTGTTGTGCCTGGGCATAGGGACTGCGTTTCGTATCTCGAATGTTCCGTATATTTTTATCGCTTTAAGTCTAAATCGTCTGTTAATAGGAGGATTAATCGGTTGGATCTGGGGAGTAGAAAAAGGGACTTATCAGACAAAAAATCACAAGGAAGGCCAGGTCATCCACAGATGGTGCCAGACTCCAGGCTACCTTAAATACAGCCTTCTTACTTTCTGCTTTGTCGAAACAAGCTATATTCTCATCAGCAATAGCCACTTTGACCGAGGAGAAGCGCTTGATCCTTTTATCGCTTTAAATTGTGCTATTACAACTGGTATTATTACTCTTGTGAGTAAAAAGCATTTTATCAAGCCTGCGGAAGTCGTATCCTGGTCCTGGACACGCTTGAGAAAGAATCTATTCTATCGAGTGCATATTCGCAACAGCTTGCTTATTGCACTTCTCTTTGATGTTGCTTGTCTGTTGAGTGGAGAAAAAGGTTTTTCAAGTAGTGAAGTTTTGTATACTTCGATAGACAGTGTATTAGTCTGGGCCTTTTATTGGATTGGCGTCTCTTTTTTCCAGGGATTTGCCTACGAAACTATTCCAGAAGCCTCACGGGTCACACCAAATTATGGTATAATTCAATCTTTCTTGAATAGCCTTTTTATTGCTCCTATCTGTAGTTTGTTTTTTACAGTCCTTTATCTCATTATCTACATTTTGTTTGGTATCCTTAACTTTATAACTATCTGGGATTCATCGCTTACAGAAGTATACTTATTGCATCATTTCATCTTTGGATTGTGTGTAGGTATGTTTGCTGGATTGAGTATAGGGCTTTTAAATGGAGGCATTGCCTGTATCCGTCATTACATCTTGCGTTTTTATTTGTGGAAAAGCGGAGTCTTTGCCTGGGACTGTGCACGATTTCTGGATCAGATGGCATCTTATATGTTATTGAGAAAGGTTGGAGGAGGCTATATTTTTCTGCACAGAATGCTTTTGGAATATTTTGTTGAACAGGATAGGCGGAGCTCTCCTGTGGCATCTTCTAAAGACGAAAAGGGAGACCTGATATGAGGTCCAAACGGATAGTAACAGCGAGAGAGCGTCCTGGACTCATACGAGAGAGGTTAAAGCGCCATCTTTCCCAACAGGATCTGGCAGAAAAGTTAGGGACCACCTTTGTGACTGTGAGCCGTTGGGAACATGGACATGTGCAGCCGAGTGCCTATTATCGTCAGCGGCTGTGCGAGATCTTTGAGAAAACTCCAGCAGAGATATATGCCCTGTTAACTGTTGTTGAAGTTAACACTCTTACTGATGAGCAGAAGACTGGCGTTGATCCAAGTCTGCTTCCCAATGCCCCTCTGGGAGGTGATGTTGATGCAATCAATAGAGATGGGCAAGATCGGACAGAGGTTTCTGTCCCAACGTATGACCCTCCCTCGGCTGTTTCCGCCAATCAGAAGCATGAGCCTCCTGGTAAGCAGCCGCGTTCGAAATATACACCCAGGCAGCGTTTGCTGAATAAAGTTGAGAAGTTCTGGGTTCGAGGGGTATTAGAGAATGCTGTCCCTGAAAATGTATTCATGGAGCCAGACTTCCATTTTCTGTCTGATGCTCTCTCGCAGCCCTGGGATGACGTATTTCATACCAAGCCCTCTTCATCTCTGAAAATAAGTAATGGTTTACAGATGTTGCGATTATACGATGAACTGGGAGGGAAACTTCTGATTCTGGGGGACCCTGGATCTGGCAAAACCATATTACTGCTTGAGTTAGCCAGAGCACTTCTGGAGAGAGCACAAGAGGATGAGGCGCATCCGATTCCCGTCGTTTTTCAGCTCTCCTCGTGGACACAGAAGCAGCGCTCATTGGGAGAATGGCTGCAAGAAGAGCTTACAAGTAAATATCAGGTTCCTCATTTACTGAGTCAGAGATGGGTTGAACAGGATATGCTCCTCCCTCTGCTGGATGGTTTTGATGAGATTGTTGCCAGGGATAGATATTCTTGTTTAGAAGCCATTAATCGTTATCGCCGGGAGGGCAGGATTTCTGCATGGGTCATCTGTAGTAGACGTAGTGAGTATCAGCAGTTAGAAGCAAAACTTCACATTCGTGGTGCTATCGACCTGTGTCCACTGACCGTAGAACAGATTCGGGACTATCTTACCAGACGTGGAACGGTTATGAGTCCTTTGCGAGAAGCTCTTGAGCAGGCCCCAGATTTCATGGAGTTAGCGAAAAATCCTTTTATGCTGAACATCTTGACGTTCACATATAGTGATGTCGCGCAAGAAAAGCAGTCTATCTTATTGGCCGAGAAACATGACCTTATCTTTGCCGCCTATGTACAACGAGCCTTGCAACGGCAAAAATTTCAGAACCCTTTTACTATTGATCAGACCTTACAGTGGTTGCACTGGTTAGCGAGCCAGATGAAAAGCCATTCCCAAAGCATCTATTATATCGAATATATGCAGGCTGATTGGCTGCCTGATGAGCGATCACAAAAGTGGTATCGATTGCTTGGTGAGCGATTACCACTGATTGTCATCGGGATGCTCCTCTGTCTGAGCATGGGAAAGGCGCTTGGAGCCTCGGAAGCACACGATGGGATACTGGTCGAAGCCTGCATTTATATGCTTCCAGGAGCCCTATTAGGCTGGATATTTGGGAGGAAAAGTGAGGGTCTCCTGGGTTCTGCCAGGAAATGGCGGAAATTAGCCTTTTTTCAAGTCGAAAAAGTGCCTCCTTATTTAATAAATAGTCTGTTCGTGGGGGGAGTCTCCGAATGTATTATTCCAATTCTGCGGCGCTTTATTCCATTTCTTGATGATAGAACATCGTTACTCGCCCTTGTGTGTGGAATTGCAGCTGGAATACTGACCGTCGTAAGACATAATTCTACTATTATACCTGCTGAAATAGTTTCCTGGTCATGGCCAGCTTGCAGAGAAAATATGTTAAGCGTGAAGCATCTGCTGAATAGCCTTTTGGTCGGGTTCTCGATAGATCTCTTTTTTCTCTTCAGAATGAACCTGCTCAACTCCAGATGGGAGTTACTTGTCCTTAATTTTCTTGTGGGAGTGGCCTATTGGATTGGAATCAATGCTTTTAAGGGCATCAAAAACGATATCATACCTGAGGCAAAGCATGTAAGGCCCAATGATGGAATGCGCCAATCCTTTTTTAATAGTGCAATGGTAACAGGCATGGCCTTTTTATTCATTGGCAGCCTGTATTTTTTTTTGAATATGGCACTTTATGAATTATATTATAGAGCACTCTCTGCTGATGTTTCTCTGATCAGTCTCTTCTGGCGATCATTTCTGATTGGGATTCCGGCGGGCTTGATCTTTGGATTGCTTCATGGTGGTATAGCCTGCATCAGGCATATCTCATTACGCTACCTGCTCTGGAGAAGTAAAGCCTTTATGTGGGATAGCCCCACTTTTTTAGATCAGATGGCAAAATGTCTCCTCTTAAGAAAGGTTGGCGGGGGCTACCTTTTTGTGCATCGCATGTTGCTTGATTACTTTGCTGATTTAGATAGAACGAACGTGTAGATTGCATCTTCCACCTGTGTGCATGGCATCGCAATAATTATTCCACATGATCCCACCTGAAACCCTTGAACTGTGCATGTTATGTTTGAAGCAGGAAAGACGCGATGAGCTCTGAGGATGACTCTATCAATGGTCGCACCCGGAGTCATCTGTGTACGCACCCAAGAATCTTTGGATGCACACCTCAAGATGTATGTTATGCTTTATACACTTGAATACCTTGATTTATTTGCTTCATTTGTGTTATTATTCGTCTATCTTACTGATGTCAACATGTCGCATATGGTTGATTGCTTTGTAACCTCTTTCAGCTTACGTATTCATTCCTCCTAATCATAGGATGAGCATAGACGCAGTATACTTGTTCATCTCTTCTCAGTATAGGGTGAGCGTAGAAATAGTTTACGCTTCTTATTTAATAATAGATGCCTTGCGAAGATTTAAAAGACTATACATGCTTTTCATTTTCGATTATGTACAATATTTTAAAATTGTAAAGCATTTAGTAGGAGGTCGGTATGCTTAAGGGCTATAAAACGGCTATAGTATTGATAGCCTTATCTTTGTATCTCTTTTTGCTCTCTGCAAATTTTTTGTACAGTTTGCTTTATCAGACTCCATATTTTACCTTGAGCTTTTTTATTGTCTTTGGCTTCTTTGCTTTGATCTCCTTTATGTTTTTTGCGATTGGGCTCGTGATCTGGCTGTATGGGCAAAATCGCAAAATATCACAAATATTATTTTGTTTTTGTTTATCCATGGCGTTAACGCTGGCTACAACGACCGTCGTAATGAACGATATCCCTTTATTTGAAGCTCTGCGCAATGCTGGTGCGATGTTCTCTGTCATGATTATCTCCTCTCTTTTCTTTATTTTTCCTAAAAATTTACTAGGAGATGCTACACAAGATAAAAGGTTTAGCAAGAGAGGAATCGCGAAAAGAACCCTTATTTTGTGTGTGAAGGTATATATATCGCTGCTTATCGTTGTATGTTTAGTGCTTAATTCTGTCTATATGTTCTACGCAATAAGTAACCTTTCCTCCCCTGAATGGTTAGTGGTAAGTCGAATTATTTATTATATAATCACCCTCTCTCTTTCATTGATTGTGATCTCATATTCCTATATGACGTCCCAATTTCTAAGAGAAAAACAACAATTGCGTTATTTTTTAAGTGGCGTCATTTTTTCGATTGTGCCTGTCCTTGTCTTCTATTTTTTGCCGGAACTAATCTATGGAGCTTCTTACCATATGATTAGCAGTCAATACCCTTTTATCACAACCGCTATTTTCCCCATCTGGCTTGGTTATGCGATCCTTCGTTATCAGATGCTCGTTCTGGATTCATACGTGCGTAGAGCTATCTCCTCAATGGTTGGCATTCTTGCACTGGCTATTCTTGTCTATTTGTCTGTCACTGCCTATGAGATTCTTCCTCCACATTTAAATGAGCAATACAATCTTCTGTATGTTGTTTGTGTAACATGCATCATTACTGCTTTAGCACCCGCTGTCTGGTTAGGATCGCGCAGGGTTGCCGATCGGCTTTTCTTTAGTGAAGTTCTGCACTATCGACGAATTATTGAGCGGCCAGAGATTCTAGCGAATCAGAAGATTGATCTGATTTACGCTTCTAACCTCATCACTTCAGCGGCCATTAATACATTTGGGACTGATCAGGTAGCTCTTCTCGTGTTTGATGAAAGTGGCGGCTATTATCATCTGGTCGCCAATAACTCCAGCGAGATGAGAGATGACCCCGCTCTTGGCTTACTACAGATGCTCTGTCGATATTTTAAGCCACAGGTGGAGAGCAGGCTGGATAACTGGTTGGAACGACAGTTGCCTGCTCTACAACGTCTGGCAGCTGCCCGTCGTCCTCAGTTGTTGAGTGAACTGATTCGTTCGAAGGAGCAGGCCCCCAGGGGGTTGAGCCGCTATATTTCTTCTAGCGAACCAACTCAAGAGGATAGTATTCTCCTGGCTCCTCTTCGTGTACAGGGATCGATGATTGGGATTCTTGTTCTTGGGAGAAGAGGAGAGAGCCAGATGTATGCTGGTCCAGATTTTGAGATCGTAGAGATCTTACTGGCTCGTTTCTCATCCGTATTGGAGACCGCTCGCTTATATTATCGAGCTCATCAGCATGCTCAACTGCTGAATAGTCTCTATCAAGTTGGTACGATGCCCAGTTATGTGTATAAGACGTTAGAAGATGTTATCAGGACGTATGCGAAAGTTGCCTATGAAGCTACAGAGACTCATATCGAGCTCTGGTTGTATGATCAACAGAAAGGGCAGTTGCGTCAGGCCATCCAACTTGGACATGGTCCTACGGTAACTGCGCATCTGAACACATTTGATATACAAGAAGCTGATTGGCATGCGCAATTTATCGATGCTAATAGCGATCCCACAGCCTTTACCGTAACATCGCTAGAGAGACCAACGTTTCCTCTGGCCTGGCTTCCCTTAGTAAAGGGGGAGTGGCACTGGGGGATCGTAATCTTAAACTATGCGAGGCCGCATTTTTTTGCCAAAGAAGAGATGCACATTCTGGAGATGTTTGCGAATCAGTGGGTTGCGGCCCTGGAAAATAAACGCATGACAAGCGAGCTAGTTGCTGCTTATGAGCGTCAACAGGAGCTAGATCACTTAAAAGATCGTTTTATTATGACAGCATCTCATGAACTACGAACACCATTGACGGCAGTAATGGGCTATGTTGAACTGCTCTATGAGTATAACGATACGCTTCCACAAGAGGCTCAGGTTGATTTTATTGAAAGGGCGCGCCAGGGTTGTGATGAACTCACCACACTGGTGGGCACCATTATTGATGCCAGCCAGTTGCAGATAGAGATTGAACAACTTAAACTGGTCAAGCTTTCTCTTCGCAATGAAGTGCAGCGTGTTCTGACCATGCTTGGCTCTATCTTTGAGAAAGAGAAGCGTGAGTATCAAGTATTGGTGGATAGCGAGCTTTCTGTTTATGCAGACCAGAAGCGTGTGCAGCAGATCTTTTTTAATCTCTTAAGCAATGCATTGCGCTATTCTAAAGCGGGGAGCCAGATTGAGGTCTATGCAGAAGCCGAGGGAGCAATGGTCAAGATTGGTGTACGTGATTATGGGGTAGGAATACCACTGGTAGAGCAGGAGCAGCTGTTTGAGCGCTTTGTGCGACTTGAGCGAGAGATCAATAGCCCGGTGCGTGGAGCTGGTCTGGGCCTGGCGGTCTGTAAGCAACTCATTGAAGCGATGGGAGGGAGTATCTGGTTGGAGAGCAGCGGCGAAGAAGGTTCTGGAAGCTGTTTCTGGTTTACCTTACCAACAGTCTCAGAAGACCTCAGCCTCGGCGGAAAATCTCTACAAGTACGGCGTGTTTGAATGACTACTCTATTTGAGGAGTATACCCGATTATCTTTGACACAACGTCATTTCTCATGAACGCATATAGAGGGTATAAAGTAAGCTATATAACCCTCAAAATAACAAGCTCATTCAGAGAAATAAATAACTTGCTAAGCTCCAAAAGAAACATAATGCGTTCATGTCAGTTCAGTAAAATACACCTTCATATACGCTTTAAGGTGTCATTTTAGGTGTCAAAAAAACAAAAAAAAATCGGCTTCCTCGAGCATGTGGAAAGCCGATCTGAAAGAACAAAAACCTATTCATTTTCCTTTTTAAAAAGATTCTCCATCTGTGTAGCTGCATCCCTATGCATTTTTCGTGTAGCATGACCATAGACATCATCAGTCATTGAAATGCTACTATGACCCAGCATTTCTTTGCGTACAACTGAATCAATCCCTAAACGACGGAGAATCATAGATGCATTATGACGCAACGCATGAAATTTGGTATGCTCTATACTAGCTTCTTTTAACAACCTGCTAAAATGATAACGAATATTAGCATCAGTCATAAATCCACCAGTATTACTGCAAAAGACTAGACCTGACCCATTCCAATCTGGCTTTTTTTCCTGAATTTTTTTCTGCTCTTCTAAATGATCACGCAGCATATCTATAATATCAGACGGCAAAAATACACTACGTTGACCAGCAACAGTTTTCGGGAGCCCTTCAATGAAAACCATCTTTTCTAATAGTGGATGCTTTGTGTAGTAAATCTTGTTCTGTATTTGCAAAACACCTTCCTTAAAATCAATATCAGACCACTTCAACCCGAGCAGCTCACCTTCACGCATGCCAAGAAACAGAGCCATTACAAACAACACATACAATCTCGATTTTGCTGCATGCTCCAACAGTCTATCCAATTCCTGATCAGTAAAAACATGCACCTTTGCACGACGAGACTTCGGAAGCTTTGCATGTGCAACAGGATTGTAAGAAAGCTTTTTCCATACGACTGCATCATTAAGTGCTTTTTTTGCTAAAGTATGGATAAGACGAATTGTATTCGGTGACAACTCCTCTTCCCATGATTGATAAAGGGTTTGAAACATTTCAACAGTTAACTTCTTCATCTTTACATGCCCCAACCCTGGAATAAGGCGAAAATTTATGTAACTTAGATACATGGAATGTGTTTGTAACAATACAGTTGGGCCATGAACACCGATCCAGTACAGCAGATATTCCCCAAAAGTCTGATCCTTACCCACTGCAAGATTACCCGCATCTCGCTCATTAAGCATACGCCGCTTAGCTCGTTCCGCTTCCTGTTTAGTATCGTAGTACTCTTCTTTGCGCTTACCATCTCCCAGAGGCACACGGGCGACCCACCGACCATCAGCACGCTGTAAGACTGTCCCTTCGCCACGAGCACGCCGCTTTTTTTCTGGCTTTTCTGTTTGTTCTTTTTTTGCCACAATATTTCTCCTTTCGCTTAAGCGATAAACACATAATTAGTCTGTCTTGTCAAAGCCCACTGATAAAGGCTATTGGTATCAAAGCGAATCATACGACCGGACATACGGATTACAGGAAGGCCCTCATCACGCATCAGCTCAAAAACCTTTGTGCGACTAACCCCAAGCCAAGCAGCAGCACCTTCTACATCAAGAAGCTTCTCCGGAGCTGGACCAGGAGGAGGAACTGCAACACCTCCAAATTTGCCTACTGGATTACGACGAGATCGAGCCATAATACACCTCTATTTCTGCTTCCCAGGAAACTGTAAGTAAGGAGTAGCTGACAACCGAACGACGCAATGAGCACACAGGAGCCGTAATTCTTTTCGGCCCTTCGGAAGATGGACCCAGTACGAAGTACACTCAGCAACCGATCCACACTGGTGACAATTGACCTTCATAGCACACCTACTTTCTAAATTAGCTCTCTGTCATCATCAAGATCTTTTCTCTCTTGACGACGTTGGAAGGAGCGTTTACTCTCTGCCAGAGCAGCATAAAGAGCGTCCCAATCCTCTTTCACTAAGTCCTCATGAAAGGGGTCATCCGATGGAAGCTCAACACCGAGCGTTTCACGATCCACTTCACGTTGAAGAGCCAGGGTAAAACCATATTTACACTGCTTTTTATGAACCTCTTCCACATGAGAACGTCCTTTTTCCTGATCATAGGCCCAGGCAGCACGTGCAAAGAGCATCATTGAGGTAAAGAAATCGGGAAGCGACTGGTTAAACTTGCGCATTCGGAATGGTATTTCTTCTGGCTCGAGAAGGGCCATATAGGACCGCATATTTCCCAAACACTGAGCAAGAGCCGCCCGACGTTTTGTGATCCCTTTTTCCTGTTTGACAATGACCTTTTGCACTTCCTGAAGCGATGGGGCCAGCCAGGAACACACCTGATCCTGTTGCGGTCCAGTCAACGTACTCATTGCTTCCGCGGCCAGCTCACGAAGCAGTTCAATATCCTCATCCTGCAAGGTCTGAACAATACCCAGATCATTGTCTCGTAATCTCTTCATCTGGTCCTGATGAAGATCATCACAGAGATGAGGAGCCGATAGATCAATCTCTACTTGCAATTGGTCATGGAGCTGGATAGCTGTTGCTTGTCTGATTGTCTCTAATGGTTTTTCATGAACAATACATCTGGTCAGAATGTCTCGCTCACCTTCCTTGCTTCTTTCGGGCTCATCCTGGTCATATGCCTGTTGAATATATTCCCAGACCGGATGGGTTGGCAGACGGGACATGTTGACGCCGTGTGGCTGGTCGAGATCCACGAAGCGGAGCCATTGAAACGTCGCATATTGCCAGAGTTGGCGCATCAGTTGGAGGACGGTAAAAGCCTCATTGAGCTCATATTTACGCAGGAAGGCGCGACGAAAACGAAACTCTATTCTCCAGATTGGTGATTCACCATCCCAACCATTGAGGAGCCAGATCGGATAGATCCACTGTTTCTGATGCCTGACAACCTCCAATGTCTTGTTATAAATTTGAGCTGCAATATCCGAGCGATGTGAGCCAAAATCAATTGTTGCAATCTTCCGATGAGCGGTGGTCAAAACTCCCATAGGAAAGACCTCAACCCCTTCACAGGATGCACTTTCCGCTTGAATACGTTGCTCCAATGCAGTAATTTCTTGTGAAGAAAGCCCGCCCTCTTGTTCCTCTTTCGTTGGCACAGAAGGGCGATCACGAATAGTTGTCACCCGAGAGACAAAGGGTAATTGATTATTGCCTGCAAGCTGCAAGTGCGAGAAGTCAAAGCCCTGGACATCACAACAGAGATGAAGCTCTGAGACCTGCTTATGAAATGTCCCAGGCAACAATTCAGCAAGCATTGCTTCCGCCCAGATGATGCACTCTTCTGCACTGAACATATGCAACAAGTGAGAGGAATAACGCACCTGGCAGAAGAGCCCACGATTCACCGTTCCATGTGCCATCTTCACAGAGATGTCTTTGGACGGCGTATGCAGAAGCCAGGACCACATAGATGAGCCATGAGATCGCATGAAAAGCGGCTGATAGGAGAAGACTCCATTAACCGGATAGGAGAAGACAAGCGAAGTCTGTACATCCTGTTGCTCTTGCTTCGCTTGCTGTTGCCACTCATCCAATTGTGAAGCCACCTCATCAGGCATTGATTCGCCGGTTAAAGTCCCATCTTCATTCGCAAACTTAAAATTGATAAAAACCGTATCGGGTGTATGATTGACAATTTTCAGTTCAGGAGGAGAAGTCAAAAGTGTCTGCTTTTTCATACCGACACCTTACTCTCTTCTACCATGGAAAGACGACCATGACGCCAGATGAAACCATTAGAACAGCTTACCGCTACATGCTGCACAACACGAATGTTATAGAATTGCATCACAAAGAGTGCAGCCAGCAGAGGAGAAGACGCTTCAATATCATCAACCAGGACAGGAAGCTCATTCACTGCAAACCGACGCCAAAGCGCAACATTATAGACGTTCATCTGTCATCCTCTCCTGTCTGAGCTGTTTTTGAAACTGTTGACGGGCCGCTTTTTTCGAAGCCCTCTTGTCTGCCACATTGCCTGAACGTGATTGATGAACTTGAAACATCTGTTGATAGGAAAAGGAGCCAGTATCATAGCCATATGGACGCAATCGATGCGGTTTAAAATCTGCCTCATTCAACCGATGACTTCGCCCACGGCTACTCATCTCATCAAGACGATATCGACTGAGAATAAATCTTTTTCCCACAGAAGCACCTCCAACCAGACTAGCAATAAACGAACCATCCATTCAGCACAACCAGAAAAATACCAGGGAAGAAATATAACTAGAGTAATCATCTAGGTAAATAGCGCACCACGTATTACTAATTCTGTGGTGCGCACCCCCACCAACGAGAGCAGGGGCGCAGCAGATAAGAAACAACCTACCAGGACAACCAGACAAACAGACAAACATACTACACTTTGTAGACTCTCACTGGAGCGATCCAACCATAAGGAGCATGAACTTCGAGTAAACCACTAACGATTTTCGCTTGATTAATGCGAACAACATCACCACTAGAAAGCACTGCATAAACTCCATTGTTGTGTCCATTCACATTGTCCCAAATGGCTTGATTGATGTCACGAACATCTGAAAGATCACTTTCCATCTTATCCCCTTCCCCATATCCTTCTGCATATGCCTGCGCTAAAAGGGCGCATGACTCAGCATCAAGAGGTCCAGTCTGCTTAAGCATTTGAGTAAGAAACGCTTCATCATAGGGAGAGCGAAGTGAGTGCTGAAGACGACCTACAGACCTTGCGTAAGAAACAAGATACTCAATCGAAACCTCAAAGGAGATCATTCTTTTTTCATTCATGAAACGCAATCCTTTTTAAAACTGTATTCCCTGTTTGCAGGACAACAAAAAATTACTCCATTCCAACATAGCCAGCCTTGTAAAACTCCACCACCTTTTGATAGAAGGTTTCAGAGCAAACTTGTTCATGCTGTTGAACAAATGCCACCAGGAATCGTAACGGTTCATACACTTTCCCTTGAGCACGAACGCCCTCGTGCCAAGCCTGCATAAGCAGCGCAAATTCCACATTCTGTTCCTCAGGCATAGATTCATCCTTTCTAAAATCGAGCACCGCCCAGGATGGACGCCCAGAGCGTTCTCGCATCCTGTCCGTAGTAGAGCTTCAAAAAATCAAACAGTGATCCGCCTCTCTTCCATGTGTGGCAATACCAACAGGCAATATCAGGAGGTGACGGCTGATAGACAAAAAAAGAAGGATGACGATCTACCCCATTCCGATGATGATCACTAAAGGGACAGCACCCGCGGCCTTGTCGATCCAGATCAACATAGCCACCAATAACTTCCCTGGCGTTCTGCATATGGCACCAGTCGCGAATGGTCATGTTTTGTGGGGGCGTGGTCAAGCCCACGCCTTTTTTTGAAGGGTATTTTTTTTGTTGATCTTCAAGCTGAACGGACTCCGTGGGACATGCTGCAACCGAAACCCGCTCGATTGTCGCAAACCATTGCAGCGTCTCATGTATCGTATTCGCGACAGGAAGCATTTCCCCATTGACCAGGGTCACAAAGGGATACCAGAGCCCTGTCAAACGATGAATACCCAGAGGCAGACGCATTAAGGAGCCATAGGTCAAACCGTCCAAAGTATCCTGCTTAGGATAAAATTCTACTCCAGAGGGACACCAGGGAAGAAACCAACGACGAGCCAGACCTGGAGAAACCGCGCGATCAAAGAAGATCCGAAGATGTCCACCACGCCGTGAAGATTCCAGATACGATGGAATCTCAGCAAGCTCCAACTGAACCTGCAATTCAAGGAGCTGGAGCAATCCATCTTCCCTATCACTATCGAACACGACCGAGCGACAAAGGCCAGCATCTGTAATAAGATAGGTTCCGATGGTCAGCTTCCCATTGAAATGATCAATGAGATCATCATAGGAGAGAGGACGACCTACCCGCCGATATTGACCATTTTTCTGTTGAACTGCAAAATCTGAAAAACGACCAATGCAGGCAAAGATAAAAGGACGCAATGCCTCAGATGAAAATGCAATTTTCTGATCAACTGACATATCCTTCTTCCTTTTCACTCAACCGGAGAGGATGCACGCCTTCACTTTCTGTGCGCAGGCAATTGTGCAAGGCGTGCAAGATGAACGCTACCGACGTGGCGGGAAATTAGGAGCTCCTCTATTGGGTCTAGGAACAGGACTACCTGATGCGTCAATCGTGATGGTTGGAACACCACTGATCACATCATTCGGAGCAGAAGGCATCATTTGACCAGCAGCAGGAACCGCAAAGGGAGACGGCCCTAGTGGAGCACCAGCCGAAGGCATAGACGGGCGACGACTAGAAGGAGGACCAAAGGCAGGAGCAGCCGGACCCGCAATCTGAAGAGGCTTGACTGTTGAAACAACAGGCTTACTCTCTGGCTCATCCTCATAAATGGCATTCAAGCCAAATGACATATCCCCTCGTTTCACATTTTCAACCATTCTCTTTGCTTCCGCCTCAAAGTATTCTTTATACTCAGAGCCCGCTTGAGCTGTAGCACGTTTGCGCTCTTCTTTGATGCGGTGAATGTGTTGCTCCGCTGTTTCAGCAGCCATGGCTTTCTGTTGAAATTTTAAGGACTTAAACATCTCATGAACCAGACGCGTAATATCCAACAGAGCAAGAGCCCCCACAGAGACTGGAAACAAGAGCCCTAAACCGATCTTAAACACCTCAACAACTGGAGCTGGCAACACAAGAGAGATAGCTGCAATCGCTTTTGTTAACTCTCCGCTTGAATTCACCCAGGCTAAGTTGCAGCCCGCCGAGACCAGCATAGCAACCATTCCAATCATGCCTGGAATGAATGCGATCAGGTACCCTTTCCATCCCTTGCCGATAAAAATGCGAACAAGCAAGAACATTGCATAGATGAGCGTTTCAAGCAGAATGCCACGAATAAGCGCATTCAAGGTATTGAGATCAAAGCCTAAAGCACCACCTGCAAAGGTCCAGGCATTCGCATACCCGGACTCAATCATGAGGAACAAGGGAACCAGCACACACAGCAAGACATCAAAGCGCTCACGAAAGAAATGGACCTGCACAACAGTACTAATTTTCATGGAAGCCTCCTATGCCGACTGTTCGGACTGCGATAAACCAGGAAACACCACATTCGTTGCAACAAAGTTTGTTTGTGGCTTTTCGGTACCATCCTTAAACTTGCGGAGACGAGCCACATACGAGGCTACATCAACCTCAATTGGTTGACGGCGAGCCTGAGCAATCAATGGAGCAAGCCATGAGTGTTGTGGATCATCGGGCCACATCTGGAACGCATAGCTATTTGCAATTTCATCAGCGACAGAAAACGAGAGCATTATTTTCTTGGAGCGATCTTTTCCGCCCACTTCATACGCTCCGCCGTACTGAACCGTCCCAGAGCACCAGACCCGAGGAGTAATCGAACCGGAAAGAAACTGCACATTCGTTGCAGTAAAGTTTGTTTGCGGCTTCTCACTGCCATCTTGAAACTTACGGAGACGGGCGACGTGTGACGCCACATCTACCTGAACAGGTTGACGACGAGCATCTTTAATGATTGCAGCAACCTCAGCATGCTGTGGGTCATCGGGCCACATCTGAAACGAATAGTTCGTCCCAAAACCATCAACAACAGTAAACGAAACCATCTCTTTTTGCCCACCATTTTTCATTTTGATAGGATAGGTGTTACCAAACTTGATATATCCGATACAATGCATCATAATTTTTTTCCTTTCAGAAAAGGCCCCCAGTCCTCACCAGGGACCATACACACAAAAACTATTCAACAAACTTAAAAAGGGAAGCCATGTTGACGCAAAAACTCGAGCGAAAAAGGCTCAGGAAGCTGAACCTGTTGAGCGTTCCACTCAAAAAAAGCAGAAACCATGGCTAGATAGAAAGCAGAAGAATCACCAAAGCGTTCAGCCATAAGTGAGCCGATCTGATCCGCTGACAAAGAAGGATAAAGCGCAACAACCTGCATCACCATGGACCACAAGAGATACACACCGTTTGAATCGTTAGGGTCCATAGAATAAGCACGCCCATTAACAACAATTTCCATGCATTTCCTCTCCTCAAAAGATGATGTAACAACCAAACAACAGAACATCAGAATAAGCTTTGCTGGTCAGCAATCGGAACCGTAAAACGATCAATCTCAACAGCACGAGTACGAGTGGGGAGCGCTGGCAAGTAACAATCAGCATACATCGAGCAGAGACGAATCATCACTCCTTGCACCACATGGCCTAGACACCCTGGACAATGAGCAGCCGCACCGCAACTCACAGGCTTTGACTTTGCTCCCATAAAGGTATTGGCACACATCCAATACCCGCAAACGGAGCTCTGTACCCAGGTATGATTATGACAACCAGCGACCATGGTACTCTTCTTCGCCATTACTGGTTCTCCTCACGATAAACATCTAGAGGAGGAAAACCAGCCTCATACAAGACTGCTAAAGGAATAAGCTCAGTAGTAGGGGACGCCTGAAGATGTTGAAACGACGCTTGAACCATCTGCAAGCAGTCTGCATATGACAAACCTCCACTGACAATGTGATAAAGCGACCAGATAAAACCCGCTATCTGGACAACGGTTGGAGGTTGAGGCCAAGAATAAGAAGCTTGCACATGACGCACATACGAAATGAACTGATAGGCATACCGAGCAGTACCAGCGTCCCATTGCTCTTGATCCAGAGATTCATTCTGAGGCATATCTCATTCCACTTTCTGGGCCAATGCCCTGTACTCCTTTGACAAGCTCACATCCAATAATCACGAAGGGTTTTTGATCTTTCCCAATTGACATAAGAACCAGGCTGAATCTTTCGCCCAAGTGAGAACGGATGCTGTGGCCGCCGTTTTCTCAACGGAGAAAGTGGCACTGTCTTCCATTCCCCCTCAACGAGCCGCTGAAGAAATCCGCATGAAGAGCAACGCCGGAAATCTTGCGCTGCGGTATTCAGCCAGGAAGAATTCACACAATGGCTATCCATCCCTCACCTCGCTATCACGATCATCACCACAAAGAACAGAAACGCAAACCCTATAACAAGACCTCCAACAAGATTGCCTGCCGAGAAACAATACACAATACCAACAAAATCAATCAGCAAAACAAGAAGAGAAATTGCCCGATGGTTCATACATGCCTCCCTGGCTACAGACGGTAAAGCAAACCATCTTGACCAATCACCGGAGCACACAACCACAAATGCTCGTCTGACACCAATGTCTGAATGAGAGCAGCCTCAACCGACACTAAATGATAATGCTCCATCACTTGCTGCACTGCTTCAGATGGCCACACTGCCTCAACCTCTATCCGAATATCAGCACCACTGCCAAGACTTGGATCACAACCAGAAAACCAGAGGCAAACTCTCATTGCTTGCACTTCCCGAAAATGATTATTTTTCACTTCACCATCCAAAAGCCTCAACCATATCAGGCAGCAACATTAATGTTGCCTGCAACCCATACTCTGAACTGATGTGAATATCCTTGAACCAGACCCAATAATTAAGCCGAGGAACATGCACGCTTGCAACGGCGGCAGAAGTTAACCGACGATCTTGCATGACACGAAGCAAGCTCACCTCAACATGATGCGTATAGGAATGTTTGACAATAACATCAGGTTGAGCCTGCTCGAAAGAGTTCACCCAAACCTGCACACGGTTTCCCCCACGATCACCAACATCTTTACTTTTTGACGATACCTTAGACATTGCTCATCTCCCAGTTCTGCCGCCAATAGGGAAGCAATTGACGAGAACACTCTTGATAGTAAGCATCGAAAGAGTCAGCAGTAAACGGGAACCCATGATCACGAGCAAGTAGCGAGAGCCGAAGAGCAGCATCACGAGCAACCTCTAAAGAGACACGATCCTTTTTGTTCTGACACTCATCAAGGAAGCTTAAATTCTGCTGCACGTAATCATGATCTTTTTGATTGCAACGTGCCCACTCGAGAAAAACCTCTAGAACCAGAGTTGGTAGATGAAATTCCATAGAGACATTCCTTCCCCAAACAATAACAGCCAGGAGACTCTTAAGATGCTGCAAGAAAGCGATACGTTAGATTGATGTAGGAACGAAGGACAATGAAATCAACAAGGAAATTAGATGATCCCTGTGTCGGCAATAACATCCATTGACCAGCGACATATTCAGCCATAAGCGATGCATTGCTGTCGTATGCCTCAGGAGGAAGGCCCACATGCTGACCAGGAGCAACGCCTAAATCAGAAAGCACTTGAAAGCCTTGCATGAGACGATTATCTGCTGTCGAAATCTCATCAAAAGAAGCAGACAAACGCACTTCTGAAGCATCAGCAAGGCCAAGACACGTTTGACGAAGAAGCTGAGTACGATCATCACAATAAAAATCATTTGCTGTTAAATGAGCCATAGCTCTATCAATCCTTCTTCTGATGAGGAGAGAGCTGGACGCATCATCTCCTCAGCCAACACAACCAGCTAAAGGGACACACCAAAAATCTGATGAAGAAATGGGATGATCTGGGGCCAATCCAGGTACAACAGCATGCTAGCAAGCGCGAGAAGAGCAGGGATGAAAAGCTTTTTCATAGAAACACCGTTCCTTTCTTTCTGGTAGATAATCAATACCAAAGAGGTAGCGAAAACCTTAAATGCTTTTTAAGGGGCTCTGTCCAAACCACAATTTAATTTGAAAACTTGTGCCATCAACCATTGCTTTTGCAAACCGTGTTGGCATACGAACACGCCAAAGCTCAATAATCAAACCATCTGAATAATAAATGCGCCAGCAGCGAAGCATTCAGATCTCCTTCCTTGACTCGTGCGTGTCCCCTATGGCTTAATAACCGTGAGGATAACGCTTAGTTATGTGCCAACGTAACCATCTGCTAAGTTCTCAAACATTGCCGCAAGCGTGGACCAGACGTGAGCGGCTTTTATTTGCCTTAGCGTTCCAAATTGCATTAGTTAGATTACAATCATTACAAATCTTACTAAGCTTCATAAGTATGATAACACCCAATCAGAGAAAAGTCAAGGGTGTAATCTTACAAATCTTGCTAATCTTCACAGGAAGGATTATAATTGAATGGTACAAGACAAACGAGCTAAATAAAACTGGGAGGGAAACAAAATGCCAAGAATGCAAGCACCAAAGGGATACTATACAGCAACAGAAGTCAAAGAGATCCTTAATATTAGCGATTCAATGGTTAGACGGTATGTACAAAAAGGAAAAATCACTTATTCAACTCCTCCAGAGAGGAAACAGGGTTTCTACTTAAAGAAAGATGTCGATAATCTTTATAATGAGTTAGAGGCATTCCTCAATCTTGAAGAAGAGATAGAACCTACTAGTTTTACAGTTGCCAGCTCTGAAGATATCCCTGGATGTATTGCACTTAACAGAGAATTATTCACTGCCAAAGTAGACACGGATGATGCTACACTCATTCGAAAATGGACGAACTGGATACAGAAAAATCCTGAAGTTGTCCATATACTGAAAACCAATAACGAAATTCTAGGTATAGCTACCGTTATACCATTCCGGCCAGGGTCCACAAAATACGAGAAAGTTATACATGATGATACTTCTATATTACTAGGAGATGTAGACATTAATGAGGATGATATAGAGAAATACGCAGCTAGAAATACTGTACAACTTTATATAGCAGAAATTGGCATCAAACCCAGTTTAGAAAAAGACTTACGACGCCGGTATGGAGCAAAGCTCATCTCTAGCTTTATGGATACAGTTGTTGATCTTGGAAAAAGAGGAATTATTATCGACAGTATGACATCAGTTGGAGCAACAAGGAGCGGAATCAAACTACTGCAACACTTTGGATTCAGCGAAATTGTCTTTCCACGTTCAGATACTAGAATGTTTGCAATTGACATGAAACAATCTGGAGCACCACTGATCCAAGCATACCGAGAAGCTTTAGAAAATTTCAACAAGCAATCTCAGTAATCACAACAACAAAAAAAGGGTTTAACAAAAAACTTACGTAAAAATCGACGCCTAGATGTTATACTAGAACCATCAATCAGGAAGGGAGACGAAACCATGCCAACGTTTGAGGAACGATTACAAGCACTCGAACAGGAACATACCCAGCTTGAACAAGAGCATACCCAACTCAAGAAAACGATTGAGTTGCAAACTATTGCAATTGGAGCACTTGTTAACAAAGCAACTCTTGAGAGGCTCAATGAAAAGTATGACCGATTGTTTGAAACACTTACCAATCATGATCAATTTACCAATACACAACTGGCAGAACTAAGAACAGACTTAATTGGAGAAGATGGTAAAATTGTTGGACTGCAAACCGAAACCCGCCAGCGTTTTGACAGGATGGAATCGAATATCGCAACAAACCATCAAGAACACAATATACGTTTCACCAATATAGAAACTGTTCTTACTCAGATCTTAAAGCGTCTTCCAGAAAAACCATAATTACGCTTCCTCAAAACACCCTAGCTGCTCAGGTTAAGGTGTTTTTTTATGCTCAAATAGATAAGGTGTCAATTGAGGTGTCAAAAACAAAGCTAAAAACACCTATTGCCAATTTCTCAATGACTTTTATGAATCTCTGGGGATTGCGAGCGTACATGTGCAAAGAGTTAACTGTACCCGATTATCTTTGACACAACGTCATTTCTCATGAACGCATATAGAGGGTATATGCAAAGAGAATTCAATGTGTAGGAGATAAAGCGTATGGCTATGATGCGTCGCATGTCTGCCAATATTACATCTCGTCAACTGGAAGTTCTGGCATTTCTGGCACGACGCGAACATTGGTTAGTGGGTGAAATTGCATCTGCTCTTGGCGTCAGTTCTGCTGCTGCAACCAAAGCAATTGCACGTCTGGAACGTAAAGGATTAGTGACACGTTCTGTGGATATGATGGACCGGCGCTGCGTGAATGTACGTATTACGCGTGCAGGTTCAGAAGCTGTCAGACAGATTGCTAAACCGGTGTAACAATCTTCTTCTTCATTTTTAGACTGATTAAGGAAATCTTTAGTACTCATGCGTGAGGGGTGGCAGGGCGGAAGGGACTTCGTGAAGCTTAAGATGCTTCACTTTTTACATAGCCTCTATCCTTCGCGTACTGCCACAAAGATCTCTGCAACTGCCGCCGAGCCCGCGATATGCGACTCATCACGGTACCAATCGGAATCTGTAATGCCTCAGCGATCTCCTTATAGGAGAGTCCTTCGATATCGGCCAGGATGATTGCCATACGAAAATTGGGAGGGAGATCGTTGAGAGCCTTATACACATCCTCGTCTAGATAGCGACTTAATACTTCCTCTTCCGCGCCCTGTGAAAGCTCCTGCCCGTTGAGATCTCGTACCTGATTATACAGATAAAACTCTTCGCCATCCGGTAATGAGACCGCGTTGGGATGAGTTGATTGTTTGCGATAGCGATTAATTGCCGATGTATTCAAGATACGGAAGAGCCAGGCGCGTAGATTTGTGCCAGGCTGGTAAGAATGTGAGAAACGGAAGGCTTTAAGCATCGTTTCTTGCACAAGATCCTCGGCCTCTTGAGGATTATTTGTCAGGCGTAAAGCTGTACGATAGAGGCTATCGAGCTGTGCGAGAACGCCAGCCTCAAAATCCTCATCGGGTAGGGGGGTGGATTGCGTCGCCTGGTTATCAGTCGTCGTACCTTCTGGTAGACTGGTCTCTTCGTTCTGTATGACTTCAAATAGTGGCTGGTCCTGCATTCAAAGCTCCTCTAACACGGGCCTCTTCTGAGAAGGCCTCCCATGACTTTCTTTTTGAAAGTATACAATAGTATAGCGCACTGGCCTGGGGAATGAAAGCCCCTCCGCGATTTGTTAAAATGAACAGATAGCGTGACGAGTTCGTCTCTGGCAGTCAAGGCGGCTGTCGCTGGGAGAACGTAAGATGGTATCTCCTGGAATGGAGCGCTAGTTTGTAGTAGGAGAAGGTATCTATGGAATGTCTGGATTGTGTTGCAGCGACAGCACGGCTTCATCTCTATATTGATCGCGAGTTAAGTGATGAAGAGGTCATTATTGTACAACAGCACTTAGAGAGCTGTCCTCACTGTGAGTGTCGCTTTCATTTTGACTCGCATGTAAAGAAACTCATCCATGATCGCTGTACGATCGTGCATGCTCCAGCACACCTTCGCGAAGCTGTAATGAACCTGGCGCGTGGAGAGCGTGTAAAGATTGATCCAGCCCTTGCAAAAGAGGTCCATCAATCGCTGAGCGCAGATCTTGAAGGTTGCTAATCAAAGAAAGCTTAGCTAAGACCTGACAGATGGAGAAGCCACATTTTCCCCTGTGCTAGCAGGAGAAGTTCTCCTATGGCGCAGCCGATCGCCAATCCTACAAAGGGAAAGAGTTCCCGATAAGCGACAAACTGTTGTTCGCGTCGGCACACGGTCAGCAGCAGCAATAGATTGAAGCAGCCCATTGTAAGGATCAGGCCCAGACTACTAAAGATGGCAATAGGATAGAGGATCACGCTATTTTGCGCACAGATGGCAAAAAAGCAGAGTAGCAGCGCAGGCAAGAACAGGCAGAGGTGGGACCAGGAAGAGATGCTGCGCTGCTCGTGGAGATCGCACCAGAGAAACTGATTCAGAATAGGAAGGCTCAAACTGCCCAGTGCTAATCCAGCCAGCAGACCAGTTGCCAGGCGAAACGGGTTCTGTGGTTGATACAAGTGAATGAGGCCAAGATCGAGCAAGAAGGAATTTGTGCCATCAACGGCCATCATCAGGACTCCGAGCAATAATACCACCAGAATGGGACGAGGAGGCAATAATTGGGCCCGTCCATGTCCACTTGCATAAAGTATAAGACCACTGAGAAATGCTCCCAGATAGATCCCTGTATTGCGTGCGCAGAGAGGGAGCCGTTCACCTCCAGGATAAAATGAATGTGTCAAGATCTGGGCACAGATGCCACTATCCAGCCAGCGCAGCGCGTTGAGCAATGAGCTTTCATGCGACCAGACGAGCAGACCAGCCAGCACCAGATAGACCCCCATAGTCGAGAGTAAGAGCCAGCGTGGAGCTTTGAGATATCGTTGTGAGCCAGCCGAACGTGACATCCACATACTACTTTATCCTCTCTTAGAGGGCTAATCCCAGGCCAAAGTAAGCATTGAAATAGCTAAAGAGATTGAAAAAGATCACCACTCCTACGATCATCATCAGCACGCCAGTCCCAATCTGAATAGCTCCTAAGAAGGGTTTTAACCGTTTGAGTGCAAGGCTTAGACCAGTCAGGCCCAGCCCAAGCAAGAGAAATGGTACCCCTAATCCAAGGGCATAAGCGAGCAGGAGCAAGACACCTTGCTGTAACGTGGTACTACTGCCAGCCAGAATAAGAATCGAGCTCAAAATGGGGCCAATACAGGGAGTCCAGGCAATCGCAAAGATGATGCCCGTGAGAAGCGAGGCTAGATAGCCAGGGCGAGTTGAGCGGAATGAGAAGCGCTTCTGTTGCTCCAGGAATGAGAGTTTTAGGATCCCTGTCAGGTAGAGTCCAGCCAGGAGAAGGACGATCCCCCCAATCTGCCGCAGAAGATGGAGATGACTTGACAGGAGTCCTCCCAGAGTGCTTGCTGTAGCTCCCAGGGCTACAAAGGTCAGAGTGAAGCCGCTTACAAATGTTAGAGCATGAAGGAATGTGATTAAGCGTGCCGTTAAGGTCTGTTGCTGACCGCTCTGATAGACACTCTGCCCCACTAATTGAATAAGATAGATAGGGACTAGAGGTAAGACGCATGGAGAGAGAAACGAGGCCAGGCCCGCGAGAAAGGCCAGACCGAGACTGATATCTGTTGGATTCATAAAAAATGCCTGCTCCTACCGACTTTGAGATGCGATCGCCCTCATATTATAGCAGAAGCTCGCAAGGCGAAGCAGACATTATCCAGAGTACGATTGAGGAAGCCACCGATTAAGAAGCGCCTGAGCCTCCAAGCCCAATGCTGCGACTGATTGATCGGCGTCATGTTGGATCAGAGCAAGTTCCTGAAGGGCAGCTACTACGATGGTATCCTCAGGCGAGGCGAGTTGCTCCAACGCAAGCAGAGCTGTACGAGCAACATTTTTATCTACATCGAGCAAGCTGAGTAATAAGGCTGGAAGTGCCCATCGTGCTTCCAGTTGACGGCAGATATAGGCAGCGCAGGCTCGAACCCCACTATCTGCGTCATAGAGCAGGATAGACTCAATCAGGGCCTCTA
Organism: Tengunoibacter tsumagoiensis; assembly: GCF_003967535.1. GTDB lineage: Bacteria > Chloroflexota > Ktedonobacteria > Ktedonobacterales > Ktedonobacteraceae > Tengunoibacter > Tengunoibacter tsumagoiensis. The sequence goes on from NZ_BIFR01000001.1 coordinate 2,511,065, forward strand.
GACCAGGCAACGTACTGACTGGCTGATACAAAAGAGGTAGCATCTCCAGGATTCGTTGGCGTATCCAGGCGCTCGCATCGTGGAGGAGTAAGAACACTACCCCTGTCTTCGTTAGGCCGAGGCTAAGATCCTGCCAGGCCTGCTTCTGGCGTCGTTTCCGTGCCTGCCAGAGCAGAGAGGCCAGCGTATCGAGCGCCGTCACACGTCCTTCTTCCTGCGCCAATTTGATCGTTCCAATGAGCCAGCGAAGCACATTTTCCCGTAATGGAGCACGAAGTACGCCATGGAGAAAGCGCAGACATTCAATTGCCTCGAGATAAGCTGGATGTTCTCTTGTAATTACAACAGTCCCTAAAACAGCAGCAACATATTCTCCTCCGCAAGCGGCCAGAGTATAACAGGCCTGTCGGCGTACGACAGGAGACTGAGCTTTTAGAAAGGGTAAGAAACGAGCAGGTAGTGCGAGATGGCGAATAAGTTGGCGGAACGTCTGCCGTTTAGCCAGCTCCTCAAAGGCCACCAGAACCATTGCTTGCCCCTGTTCTTCAGGAGTGACAAGCAGATCAGCAAGGCGAGGTAAGAGGGCTGGTGTCGCCACGAGATGGAGGGCATAGGCAGCCTGGAGGGCCAGTTCGGGATCAGGATCAAAGAGTAAGTGGAGCAATTGTGTGGTCGCTTGCTCACGTTTATTGGCCACTAATTGTACTGGTAATTCAGTCGAAAGAATGAACAGTGCCGCCTTGCGAATATCGATTGGAACCGCCTCATATAAAAATGTCAGAAGGATTTCAAGTCCAGACTGTTCATGATTGAGGAGCAGAGCATAGGAGCAAGTAAGACGAACAGGATAGCTCTCTTCGGTCGTTTGATGAGTTCGCAGCGTTTGTAGAGAGTCAGCGTGAAGAAAGACCTTGCTGGAACGTGTCGCCAGGGCAAGAGCCGCCGCATAACGAACCGTCTGCCAGGGAGCAGCCAGGCCCTGGCAGAGGAGTTGTTCGTAGTTGGAATGCGGAACATGGGATGTAGCCTCTATAATGCTTGCCCAGAGGACGGGTCCTGGTGGTTGTGTCAAGGAAGAAGATGTCAGGAGATCCTCCAGAGAGAGATGAGCCTGTTGGCTGAGATGGAGGAGGAGCTTGCTCGTATGTTCATATTGTGGCGGCCACCAGGGCCAGGCAGGCGTTGTGATCTCGGGATACGAGGTAAATGCGTTGAGGACGATCGGGAGGATATCAGGACCGTAGCGAATCAGGCGACGGGTTGCACGCACACGCAACGCATACTCCGTTTCGGGGCCGAGTAACAGGGTGAGTGCAGCCTGAACATTTTCTCGTCGAGCCTGTCGCACAACCACACCACTCCTTTCACCCACGATACCAGCATCAAATGAAGAGCAAGGTAAATGATTTACTCCTCCCATCTCTGTATATGAGAGCAGAGAAACGCTCTCTTTTTGTTATACCTTGCTCATCCAAACCCGGTTAGGGAGATTTGAAGAGCTGCTGAAGTTGTTGCCAGAGCTTATGGCGATCCTGGTTCTTTTCGGGTGCCTGTTGCTCATCTGAGCGAGCATTGGTAGCTCGCTCTTGTTGAGCCAGCTCTTCTTGCTGCTGTGGGCGTGGAAAGGGATGGGTGGGTATATTACTGATCGCCTGGCGGTCCTCATAGGTAGGAGGTAGAGGAGAGGCCTGTTGAGCAGTTGGATTATTCGCCAGTGATGGATGTGAAGGAGTGTGTGGGATAGGTTTCATCTCCTGTGTTGGCTGTTTCTTAGTTGGGAGATCCTCGACCTGTTCCATATAGCGAGGGCGTTGGGCTTGTGGTCGTTTGGGTGGTTGCAAGGGACGTTGAAGACGCTGACCAAGAGGGAGCGCCCCTGTATTTGAAGGTATTGGAAGATGGAGGCCTCGGAGCGCCTCAGCCATCAAGCTGGCTTCTGAGTAGCGTTTATGGCGATCGCGAGAGAGGGCCGTCATAATAATCTGCTCCAGCTCCGGAGAGAGCTCTGGATTTAACGTACCAGGAGGAGTGATGGACCCTTTGATAATCATCTGCGTCAACTCGGGCATGGTGCGTCCATTAAACGGGCGGCGTCCGCTAACCATCTCATAGAGTACGACACCTAACGCATAGATATCGCTCCGATTATCAAGTGTATGGCCCCAGACCTGTTCAGGAGAAGCATAATAGATGCTGCCGACCAGGGTACGAGCCACCGTGATCGTCTGGAGGCCAGATGCACGTGCCAGACCAAAATCCATCACTTTAATCTTGCCCCAGCGATTGAGCATCAGATTCTCAGGTTTGATATCCCGATGAATGACATGGCGCTCTTTGTAGGCGGCATCGAGTGCATCAGCGATCTGAGCCGCGTATTCGGCAGCCAGGTGTTGCGGGATCATACCATCAAGATAGAGCAGATTGGCAAGTGTAGGACCCTGAACAAACTCCATGATAAAATAGAGCAACGACTGCTGCTGTCCTGCGTCATAGATCTGCACAATATTGGGATGATTGAGTCCAGCGATGATCTGCGCTTCACGAATGAAGCGAGCGATATAGGAAGTATCACGAGCCAGGACCTGGGGGAGTACTTTGATCGCCACCTCGCGTCCTAAAGCGATCTGTTTGCCGCGATAGACCACTCCCATCGAGCCTCGACCAACTTCTTCCTCTAAATAGTAGCCCCCAAGGGTATGCCCTGCTAGTTCATTCATCAGCATCTACAGCGCAGAAGCCTCAGCGTAGACGCGTGAGGAACAGGCGCTGCATCCCCTTTCTTCGCTTTAGTGAACAAAAGGATTCAAGTCCCCATGCGGGGAAGCGTTTTTGAGGTGGGAACGCTTAAACACCTGATAGTGTCGGGTTATCTCTCTGTTTGTCGCGCCTTTCTCTATAGAACAGAAAGAAGCGAGCCCAGGAGAGGTAACCCGACGCATATTCTCGCTACCCGGGTGAGACACCCGAGCAGAAGTGCCCAAATAAATGGGTCGAGGAAGAGAGCATGGCAGGTATCTTGCCTCTGCATCATGCTCTTCTACAATAATAAAGCTTTGTTTAGTCGAGGTAGTCTTTGAGAATGCGACTAGCCTGTGGATGACGTAGTTTACGGATTGCGCGTTCTTCGATCTGGCGTACGCGCTCTCGTGTCACCTTCAATTTCTTCCCAACCTCCTCCAGCGTATGATCATGATCATCGACCAGACCAAAGCGCAGTTCGATTACCTGTCGTTCGCGGAGGGTAAGTTGTCCAAGAACCTTACGAATCTCTTCACGTAACAATTGTTGATCGGTAATCTCGGATGGACTGCGTTCGTGCATATCCTCGATAATATCGCCCAGGGTATTCTCCTCTTCTTCGGAGAGAGGAGCATCGAGCGAAAAGACCTTTTCGGCCCAGATCAACAGCTCATTGACGCGTTCTGGTGTCATATTGAGGCGTTCGCCAATATCTTCAGGGGTAGGTTCGCGTCCCATTTCTTGATACAACTGGCGGGTAGTGCGTTTGACGCGCATGACCTCTTCCATAATATAGACTGGGAGGCGAACGACACGTGTCCCTTCTAAGATGGCGCGTGTAATGGCCTGCTTGATCCACCAGGTTGCATAGGTGGAGAAGCGAAAGCCTTTTCGATAATCAAATTTGGTAACGGCTCGGATCAAGCCGATATTGCCCTCACCAATTAAATCTTCCAGGGTCAGCCCCTGCCCAACGTACTTTTTTGCAATACTCACGACTAGACGAAGATTCGCCTCAATGAGGTGATTTCTTGCATCCCTGTCTCCATTTTCGGCGCGTTCCGCGAGGCGAGACTCGCTAGCTGCTGAGAGCAGAGGAATGCGTGAAATTTCGCGAAGGTAGAGACGCAGGCTATCGCTTTGCGCCAGACTACTTATATCGCCATGGTCCTGTTGTGTTTCGCGCTCGGATTCACCCGATTTCTCACGATCACGTTCTGCGTTAAACATCACATTTCGTTCCAAGTGCTTGCTCTCTTCTCCTGCAACATGTACGTAGATCAGTTCAGTCCTGGTTTATTGTATCATACGTATGGGGTATTGCAAGGTACATCTTCCCCGGATTCAGTAGATAAACAGTCCTTCATGCCCGGCTAGAGGCTCTGGGTGTTGGACGCTCCGACTGGTAAATGGAGGTAGGAAACCTACTGGTTAGGAGCCGGCTCGAAGCAAATTTTGGCGGAGCTCTGGCTCGTCTGTTCCTCGTTACCTATCTTTAGAGCATATTGTTGAAGGATAGTATGATCATTATAAACCCGGCGATGCCCATATATGCAACCCCCCTCGATCTGATGGGCAAGAAAAGGTCCTCATCCATTAGTGAACGTCGCACAAACAATTTTTTGTGGGTGAAGTTTTCGAAGCATTTCATTTTCATTTGCGGTTTATGTTTCGTCTGGTTTCTTTGCTCTGTGTGTTTCGTCTGGGCCTGTAGCCAGATATGGTCAGTTTGCGAGAAGAGTATCTTCTACGTTCTAACTAATGAGAACGGTAAAACGTAGATAGGGGAGAAGATTGCTAACGTCAAATATGCGAGAGAAGAGGATATGTAGTGTGTGTTGTTGTGCGGAAAGTTGAGGCAAGTGCTCACTTATGAGCTCACCTGTGCTATTAACAGCGGGAACGGTGATTGGTGGTCATTATATTATTGGGGATCTGATCAACCGTGGAGGCTTTGGGGCTGTCTATCGGGGAGTAGATACGAGCGAGGGGAATCGTCTCTGTGCACTGAAAGAGACCTACGATGTCACTCCCGCAGCTCGACGCCAGGCTTTGATGGAGGCGAGCATTCTGTTTACTGTCCGGAGTCCTCATTTGCCGGAGGTCTACGATGCATTGGAGGATCATGGCCGCTTCTATCTCATCATGCAATTTGTTGAAGGGCAGAATCTCCTTCAACTCCTTCAGCAACGTCTGCCAGGTCTGCGTATCGGTGAACAACAGCCCTATCAGGCTCACAGTGGACCCTGCACTGAGCAAGAGGTTTTAAACTGGTTGCTGCCTATTATTGATGTCTTGCAAGAGTTACATAGCCGTAAGCCACCGATTTTGCATCGTGATATTAAAGCCGGAAATATCATCATCACACCAGAGCAGAAGGCTGTGCTGGTGGACTTTGGATTGACAAAGTTATATGATCCAACGCGTGGTACACAGACCCTGGTCAAAGCAGTCTCAGAAGGTTTTAGCTCGTTAGAGCAGTATATTGGACAGACAAGCCCACGATCGGATCTCTATTCCATGGCTGCTACTATGTACCTCCTGTTAACAAATCGCTTGCCTCCACCAGCCGTAACAAGAAGCGTTCAGGATGAACTTATTTCTCCTCGCTTGCTTAATCCTCTTGTGTCTCAGAAGATGGAACGGGTGCTATTGAAAGCACTGGCTGTTCATCCAGATGATCGCTATGGGAGTATGCATGATTTTGCACAAGCGTTGATGGAGCCTGAGTTTACGGCTCATGCTGATCAGACGATCCTGGGGCCCTCGCTGACCTCTTTGCCAATTGTGCCCTCGCCTGCGCCGCTTTATCTGAGTGCACCTCATCCAGCCGCTCCTGCGGCGTATCCAGGACCGCCTGTAGCTTATAACCCTTATAATTCCTCAACGGTTCAGTCCTCTTATCCAGCATTTCAGCCTGGAGGATATAGCTCACCAATACAGGTGCATGCTGTCTATCCTCAGTTGCCTGCCCATCCACCCGTCTCGCCGCGTTATGGAGCCCCCTCTTCTCCTCAGCCTCGGATGGTCTCATTGCCTAATCCGACTGATGTAGGGTGTGCCTGGGGGTTGCTGCAGGGTATGTTGAGTGCCCTCATTGTCCTGTTTCTTCGGGAACCAGGCGCCTTTATTCTGGCGTGGGGATTAGGGCTGCTGTTTTACGTCTGGGCAGGGATGCGGGCAACGCGTAAGGGGGGATCGGTGCTTCGTGGTGGCTGGGCTGGCTATTGGGCTGGTATCCTTGGTACGATCTCTTTCTGGATTACGTTGGGGATCGGGCTGGTTGTGCGCGTGAGTCTGCGGGCGAATGATCTCAACAAGCGCCTGGCGGGTCAGCCCTCCAATGAGATCGTAAACCAGGCCTGGCGCGATGTTCAGCCAATCTGGCCAAAAGTCTTATTATTTGCGCGCCAGCCACTATGGATAAACGTAGGTGCTTTATTGCTGGCAGGATTAGTGGTAGCATGGCTCTGTGGATGGCTTGGTGGTCTGATCCGCAGGCTACGGTCAAGTGGACGTCCCCAAAATGGTCGCCGTCCGTAAGCCGACTTTACATGCCTGTTCATGCGGCATAGCATTGCAATTTTAGAGAAGGTAGGTTGAGAGTTTTGGCTATACAAGAAGATAGCAAGCACAGTGAAAGTGTTGGAGAGCAGTCAACGGAGACAGTCCTTTCTGTTAGTGAGATTGCGCAGATCCTGAGTACAGAATTAAGTATCGGGAAGGGACAGATTGCGAGTACAATTGCCCTCCTCGACGAGGGTAATACTATTCCCTTTATTTCGCGCTATCGTAAAGAGGCCACAGGTAGCCTGGATGAAGTACAGATCCAGGCGATTGCAGACCGGGCCGCCTCATTACGGGCTCTGTACGATCGCAAACAGGATGTGCGCCGTTTAATTGAAGGTCAGGGGAAGTTAACAGCCGAACTGGCGGCAGCAATTGAGACTGCAACAACCTTGCAGGAGGTTGAGGATCTCTATCTTCCCTATCGTCCGAAGCGAAAAACCCGGGCGAGCGTGGCTCGTGAGAAAGGATTGGCTCCCCTGGCCGAGCTGATCATTGCCCAACCGGAGTTTGCCACCGATCATGAACATCAGCTTGAACTGGCCGCTGCTGCCTATCTGAGTGAAGAAAAAGGGGTCCCTACCAGCCTGGAGGCGTATGCTGGGGCCAGTGATATTGTGGCAGAGATAATTACCGAAGATGCGGCTGTTCGTGGGAGTGTGCGAACGCAATTTTTTAAGCAGTCGGTTGTTGGAGCAAAAGCGGCAGATCCAGAGAAGGTTGCCGAAAAAGATCCCAATGGTGTCTATCAGCTCTACTACGACTTTCATGAAGATGTGACTAGACTGGTGCCTCATCGCGTCCTGGCATTGAATCGAGCCGAACGGGAAGAGGTCTTGCGCGTTAGCATCACCCTGCCCTATGAGCAGGTGCAACAGAGCATCGCTCAACATCATCCCATCAAACAGACATCACCATTTGCCAGATTGCTCTCCGATGCGATGGAAGATGGATATAAACGCCTGCTTGCACCGGCAATGGAGCGTGAGGTCCGCGTCGAATTGACCAGACAGGCTGAAGAGCATGCGATTCATATTTTTGCGGCCAATCTACGTAATCTTCTGCTTCAGCCCCCTCTGCGTGGCAAGAAGGTGCTTGGTATAGATCCGGGCTTTCGTACTGGTTGTAAATTGACGGTGGTGGACGAGACTGGCAAGTTTATCACTTCGGATACGCTGTATCTGTTTCAGGAGCAGAAGGCGCGGCAGTTGTTGCGTTCACTGATTGAGAAATATCAGATTAGTGTGATTTCGATTGGGAACGGTACAGCCTCTCGGGAGACTGAGCAACTGGTTGCCGATCTCTTGCGCGAGTTGAAAGAAGCGGGTAACAACGAGATTGGCTACGTCATCGTCAACGAAGCAGGGGCATCAGTCTATTCGGCATCAGAAGCTGCTCGGGAAGAATTTCCCACCTTAGATGCGACTCAGCGGGGCACGATCTCCATTGCCCGCCGTCTGCAAGATCCGTTGGCCGAACTGGTCAAGATTGATCCCAAGGCCGTGGGAGTTGGACTGTATCAGCATGATGTTGATCAGAAGGAACTGGCAGCTATGCTCGATCGTGTGGTTGTCTCCTGCGTGAACTTTGCGGGTGTTGAGGTCAATTCGGCCTCAGCCGCGCTTTTGAAGCATGTCTCCGGGATTAATTCGCGTGTCGCGAATGCCATTGTGAAATATCGTGAGGCTCATGGTCCTTTTGTGTCGCGTCAGGGATTACAGAAGGTTCCTGGTCTGGGACCGGCTACCTTTGTTCAGGCAGCGGGCTTTTTAAAGATTGCCAATGGAAGTGATCCTCTGGACAATACATTTATCCATCCTGAGAGTTATCAGGCCACACGCACGCTGTTGGATCTCCTGCCTGTTGAGCCTGGTGGTAAGAATAAACCTTCTGAACGCATTGCGCTGTTTCGGAAGAATCTACAGATGCAAAATACCCTGGGCAAATTGCAGAACAGCCTGGGAGGTGGACGTTCAAATCGCAATCGTTCAACGGGTTCAACTGAAGGTAGTGAGAGTGCAGCCTGGAGTGAACTGGCGAAGAAGGTTGGTATAGGTCTGCCAACGCTCAATGATATTCTGGAGAATCTTGAGAAGCCAGGCCTGGACCCACGCGATGCATTACCTGCACCCATTCTGCGCCATGATGTGCTCAAGATGGAAGATCTCCAGCCAGATATGATCTTGCAGGGAACGGTTCGCAACGTTGTTGATTTTGGAGCCTTTGTGGATATCGGCGTCAAGCAAGATGGCCTGATTCACATTTCAGAACTGGCAGATCGTTTTGTTCGTGATCCTCTTAGTGTTGTGGCTGTTGGTCAGGTTGTTCAGGTCCGCATTCTTAGCATCGATACGCGCCGTGGACGCGTTCAGTTGAGCATGAGAAATGTCAAATAATTTGTGCTGACGTAATTCACACCGGGCCTTCTTCTGTCCTCAGAAAGCGAATGGACAGAAGAAGGCTTTTTTGGGTAAAAGTTCAGTTTGCATCGCCAGCCAGATGTATCATACGATGACTCTGAAGAATATCCTTTTTCCTGGGAAGGAGCAACGGACAATAAGGTAAATATCCTTTACCTTACTGTAGAAAGTAGGAAGTCTATGTCTGGGGTATATCGGCTGGGCCGTTTAGCGGGCATTGATGTCTACATTAGCTTCGGATTGTTTATTGCAATCATTCTCCTTACAGTCACACTTTCCTCTGGCTGGTTGCCTCGAATCTATCCGAATGCCTCTAGTGGAACGTATATCTTGCTGGGATTGATCAGTTCATTGTTTCTTTTTCTCTCTATTTTATTGCATGAGTTAGGTCATTCACTGGTTGCGCGTGCCCATGGTTTGAAGGTAAAAAACATTGTCCTGTTTATATTTGGGGGCGTCTCAAATATAGAGCAGGAGGCCAGGACCCCCGGGGCAGACTTTCAGATAGCCATAATAGGTCCATTGGTGAGTATTGGCATTGGTCTTCTCTGCTTTGGTTTATGGTGGCCGCTGCGGCAATCATCATCAGCTATTCAGGCCTTGTTAGAGGTTCTCTTTGTCATGAACCTGGTGATTGGCGTCTTTAATCTTATTCCGGGCTATCCGTTGGATGGGGGACGTGTGTTGAGGGCAGTGTTCTGGAAGATAACGGGGAATGCCAATCGTGCGACACGGATTACCACTGGTGTCGGGAGTCTGATTGCGTACCTTTTTATTATCTGGGGAATCTTTCAGGTCTTCAGTGGGGATGTTCTGGATGGGATCTGGATCGGGTTTATTGGTTGGTTTTTGTTGTCGGCCTCCAATTCTGTACGGGCTCAAGCTACCTTTGATGAGGTTCTGGGGGATGTAACAGTAGAGGAAGTGATGGTGAAGAATCCTGTTACTGTCCCTGCCAATATCTCATTGCAGAAAGTTATTGATGACTATTTTTTGCCCCAGGCTTTGCGCTCTGCTTTTGTCATGCAAGCTTCATGGTTGGCAGGTATCATTACCTTGAATGAGATTCGGCATATTCCGCGCGAGAAATGGTCGAATACCCCGATCGGATTGGTAATGATTCCCAGCGAACGTCTCCATATTGTTGCGCCAAAGCAACAGCTCCGCGAAGTGCTTCCTTTGATGACTGGCCGTGATGTCAATCAGCTCCCTGTCGTGGAAGATGGACAGTTATTGGGCGTGTTGAATCGAGATGTTATCCTGCGCTCAATTGAGCTACGGCGCAGCCTGCGCTGAACCAGAAGAGTGGACCAGAGTAGAATGGGTCACCACAGCCATCATTTATGATGGCCGCGGACCATATCGGGGTGTGTCGTCATGACGGCCATCATAATTCACGTGTGCATCAAGAAGGGGGTAAGTCAAGATCGTTGCCATGGAGCATGCCCACCGCGTCGATGAGAGTGGACCATATCGGATTGTACCACCGTGCCCACCATTAACAAAAAACCACAAAAGAGCAATTTATCGCACGAGGAGGTAGGGCCCATTATTCATGATGGCCGCGGACCATATCGTATTGTGTCTTCATGCTCACCATTAACAAAAAAATCCTACAAGAGCGATTTATCGCACGAGGAGGTAGGGGCCCATCATTCATGATGGCCGCGGACCATATCGGAATGGGTCACCACGTCGATGAGAGTGGACCATATCGGAATGGGTCACCGCGTCGATGAGAGTGGACCATATCGGAATGGGTCACTGCGTCGATGAGAGTGGACCATATCGGAATGGGTCACCACGGCCATCATAAATGATGGGCCCTACATGATTATGCGATAAATCGCTTATGTGTCGTAAATTATTGCGCGAGAGGTAATAAACCCATCATTCATGATGGCCGCAGCATAAATAGCATTGTGTCCTCAATATGAGTCATCATGATACATAATGAATTACATAGCGATGAGAAGAAAGTACTTACTATACACCACAGCCATTTGAAACACGGTACACTATAGTCAGTATCGATAAGGTTTATCTCTGTTTCATTTCTTGAGACATGGATAGATAGTCGTAGCTGAAGCGTGTCCGGTGAGTGTGGTGTGCATTCCTTTTCTCCCATATCACTGACCGCAATGGCAATTGGTAACATCCCCCTTTCAAGAGCGCAGGCACAGAATAACAAGCACAGCACCTGCTCTGGGTAGGCTTTATACTGGTGAGGTAATTGGTATGGATGAGAAGGCGAGAAAGCGATTAAAGGCGAGCGTCTCCCCACGAAGATGGAAAAAGATCAAGCATTCTGGACGTATAATGAAGCAATGGCTAAGTGAGAATAGAGGGACGGCGTTGACCTGGTTTCTGGTTGCAGTACTTATCGTATTGGGACTGGGGATACTAAGCTCATTTCATCTTTCCACCACTAATTCAGCTCCAACAGGTGCAGTCGTTGTGGACTATAGCACCTTTGTACATGAACTTTCGAATAATAATGTGCAGACTGTCGCTATTCAAGACGACCAGATCAATGGTTGGCTCAAACAATCACACGGATCTTTATCAACCCAGCAGAAAACCGATCTTGCTCATGCATATACAGACTGGCGACATGTGATAGGGATCGATCAGTCATCCTCTTTTGCAGATACAGCCGAGGGCTCCGTCGATACGCAGCATGCGATCACTTTGCAAGTTGCGAAGGCCGATATGTCTGGTGTGATGCCATTATTGGATGCCCATCAGGTTGAAGTACATACACTGAGTAGCAGCTCTTCCCCATTCCTTCCCATGCTTCTCCGTTTCCTGCCTCTGCTTCTGGTCATCCTTCTCTTTATCCTTTTCTTCTCAATGCGGATGAAGGGCAACCATAAACAGTTTGATGCGCATATGCATACTCTTGGTAAAAGCAAAGCGAGACATTTTGAGCCTGCTAAAAAGGCATCGAAGCAGCACGCAGACCAACCACTATCGCCAAAAGCTTTGAGCGGAGCCCATGGTAAGAAGGCAACTTTTGCACCCAGTATCGTGCCGGATATCACCTTTGAAGACGTTGCAGGGATCAATGAAGTTCGTTCGGAACTTGTCGAGATCGTGCAGTTTTTGCGTGAGCCAGAGCGCTTTAATCGCCTTGGTGCTCATATTCCTCATGGGGCTCTTCTTGTTGGGCCTCCTGGTACAGGAAAGACGTTATTGGCCAAAGCCGTGGCTGGAGAAGCCAATGTCCCCTTTTTCAGCCTGAGTGCCTCTGAATTTGTCGAGATGTTTGTTGGAGTGGGTGCTAGCCGGATTCGTGATCTCTTCCAGCAGGCTCGTCGTGCAGCTCCCTGTGTCATCTTTCTGGACGAGATTGATGCCGTTGGCCGCAAACGTTCAATGCGAGCGAGCGGCAATGAAGAGCGAGATCAGACGCTTAATCAGTTGCTTGTAGAGCTCGATGGCTTTGATCCTCTGCGGGCAGTTGTTGTTATGGCAGCGACCAATCGTGTGGATATTCTTGATAATGCGCTCTTGCGGCCAGGACGTTTTGACCGTCGGATTACGGTCTCTCTACCAGATCGTATCGGTCGTGCAGCAATCTTAAAAGTACATACAAAGAAGAAGCCTTTAGCAGAGGATGTCAGCCTTGAGCGGCTTGCTCATCTCACTACGGGTATGACCGGTGCTGATCTTGCTAATCTGGCGAACGAAGCAGCCCTTTCGGCGGTTCGTCATGAGTTAGAGGCCATTACTCATGATTGTTTTGAAGAGGCCTTAGCGCGTGTCCAGCTGGGAGCTTTACGCCCGATTGTGATGGACGAGCGTGAGCGGCGTATTATTGCGGTTCATGAGGGCGGGCATGCGCTTGTTGCCCATCATCTGGCTGAGGCGGATACGGTGAATCGTGTTACGATTCTACCACGTGGCCAGAGCCTGGGCGTTACCCAGTTTACGCCCGAAAGCGATCGCTACAATTATAGTCGTGAGACCCTTATGGCACGGATTGCAGTAGGACTGGGTGGCCGCGTAGCCGAAGAAATTACCTTTGGTGCCGAGCGTGTTACCACCGGTGCAGAGAATGATCTTCAAGTCGTGACGGACCTTGCCCGCCGCATGGTCACACGTTGGGGCATGAGCGAGCGATTGGGTGTTGTCTTTGCCGACTATCGTCCAGAAGAAGGGTATGGCTTAAATATGCGCCGTACAGAGCTCGCTTCGCAGGCGCGAACCCTGGTTGCCGATCAATCGGGAAGGCTCTATCTTAACGGTCCTGAAACCACTCAATGGTCTGCAACAGCTCCAACTCCAGGTGTGGCTGTTTCCAGGGGATCCCAGAGTGGACTGATTGATGGCGAGGTACAGCGTATCCTCCATGATGGCAAACAGATGGCTCGTCAGATATTGATGGAGCATAATGATCAGCTTACGCTTTTGACCAATGAACTTCTGGAACATGAGCAACTGGATCGCAAACAGTTTGAGGCTCTTTTACAGGAGAAGTAAGCTGGCATACATGTGGCTAAGAAGCCAGGCTATAAACGCACACGCGCATGGAACACTACCTTGTTCCATGCGCGTTGTGATTTCCGAGGCCATCACATTCTCTTAACTCACAAAGTCTTCTGTAAACCAGATATTTTTGTTTGCATCGACGTATACACCAACACCCACTTTATGCAAAGTAGTTCCTAAAAGATGCATCCGGTGAAAGCCTGATGGTGGTTCATTGACCATTCCCTCTTGAATAGAGAGCGCTCCTGCCCACGCGGTTGGATAAGGGCCAGCCATGGCGATATTTTCGCCACATGTGGCATCAGTCACGCCAGGGAAGTCTTCATTGGCGATACGCTGGCATTGTGGCAGTCCATCGGGACAGGTATGGCTAAAGCCACAGTGCGTCATATTCCAACTGTGGAGGCGAGCGCCACCTGAAAGCGTCTCATTCCAGGTATAGGCATAAAGACCTCGTAGAGCGCGATCCGCATTAATCTGTGCAAAAAGCTTTTGTGTGAGTTGAATCTCTTCATCCGTGAGAGCAGGTGGCTGACCATAGGGAGCAGGTCCTGTAGCCGTTGATGGAATTGTCAGATTACCCACGACAATGGGGGGAGCTGGCGGGGGCGGCGTGGGAGGGATAGCTGTAGGTTGTGGAGTAACAGGAGTTGGGAGCAGAATCGCCTGAGGCTGAGGAGGGCGCTGTTTTAGTGCTAATGAGTAACCCCTGGAGGGCGTAGGGGTGGGTGAGATAGTTGTCTGAGGCTGTGTTCCACAGGCAGATAGAAGCAAGAGAGCCAATAAGCATATAAGCATCCATGTCTTTTTAAGCGTCACGAGTACAACCCCTCCTAGATCCGTCGTTTCAGTTATTCTTGCATAACGATTGTTCGTCTCTAGGAGAGAGTACCATGATTTATCAATAAGAATGGAGAATTGATCGTAAGCTTAGTACTTTTTGGGCCTTCGCTGTCTGAAATTGACTAAAGTTGTGTCATCTTGATCACCATCAATATGTGTTTAAAAGCGACAGGTGATAACAATGGCGCTCATATCATCGGGCTTGGGACGAATAGTCTTGCTGCGATCTTCTCGTGAACGACGTTGTGATTGTTCGACCAGCAGGCGAGCTGCAGAAGAGCGGGGACTATTGCGCAGAGTCTCTTTAATCTCTTCATCGGTGAGGTTGTCGTGAATACCATCGGTGCAAAGAAGGATACGATCGCCAGGAAAGACAGTGGTACGTCCTGTATGGACAACGGGTGGTAGGGAGGCACCCAGGGCCTGTGTAATGCCACCACGCATGCGAAAGTAGCTATATTCAATATCGGAGAGATCTTCTGCGCGGGTGGCCTGATCAATGCGAAAAGCGTGGAACTCATTCAGAGTCTGAATTTCAACTAAGCGGCTGAGGAGCCCATCATCACTGGTTAAGCGTTCAAGATTATTTTGATCACGAGCGGGAAGTAAGTAGACGCGGCTATCTCCTACGTGGCCATAAAAGAGAGAATAGGAGTTCATCTCTGGATTGCGGCAGAAGGCAGCCATCGCTACTGTGGTTGCGAGATCATCCGTTCCAGCACGTTCTGCGCCATTGGTGCGTACCTGTTCATGAGCTTCAGTCATAAGGTGCTCGAGGATGGCTCGCAGGTCATGTCGCTGGCAGTCCTCTATCAATCCCAACAATTTTCGTTTGCGGGGCATAAACTGGCGTAAAAGCTTTCGCCAGCCATTGATCGTCGAACGTGCAGCTGTTTGAGAAGCAATCTCCGCAGCCGCGCTCCCACCAACTCCATCGAAGACAGCAACAAGACCGCTGGTTTCATCAATGAGAATACTATCTTCATTGCGCAAAGGATGGCGTTCATTAGCGACGCTATATTGAGAGATAGTAAAGGGCAAGCGCTTCTGAACGCTAGTATGCATAGGTATTTGAGTAGATCTTTTATTTTTGTGCTGCGGCATCTGCGTTGAATGCTGCCTTTCAATTGAATGTACTAGTGAATTTGTACGATTCATCGCTATAAATTCCATATGTTTGCCATATATTCAAGAAAACTGACCAGAAATGGTCAAGGATAACAACACTATTGGGCGGCTGTTGTCTTTCACAAGCAAGCAAAGTAAGCCGAGTAAGCCTCTTGCAATGGATAGCATAAACTATTGAGTGCAAGTATATCAGATAGTAGGACAAAAAGAAAAGGGTTTTGCTATTTCAGCGAATTTCTCAACGGTTCTACGTGATGAAATGGCTTATCCTTAAAAAATTCTCTCCCAACAGACGCGTATGGGCACGATAATCTGACACATGAAATGTTATTTCTTGTTCCATTTTCTGATAATCTGCCTCTCCTAAGGTGTCTAGCATGCTGGCTTTGTTCGCCGGGTGATAGAGCCAGAGATCAAGTATCTCAGCATTAATCTCAATATGGTATTGAAGAGCATAAGCGTTGAGACCATAGCGAAAAGCTTGTTGCTCTGTCACGGCGTTACGAGCTAATTGAATCGCACCTTCAGGAAGGCTAAAGGTATCTTCGTGCCATTGAAAGACCTTCTGTCGGCCTGAAAAGCCTGCAAACAGCGGATCATCTGCTCCTGCTGGTGTTAGCTCAACTTCAGAGAAGCCAATTTCAGTTGTTGTATGAGGGTAAACTTCACCACCTAATGCTACGGCTAATAATTGTGCTCCCAGGCAGATGCCCAGGTAGGGAATCTCGTGCTCTACAGCCCGACACAGAAAAGCCAGCTCTTTTTTCAGATAGGGAAAGCTGTCCAGGTCATGGACGTGCTGTGGGCCACCCAGGCTGATGATTGCTTGATAGGCTTCGGGTTGTGGTAATGGGTCCTTTTCAACGTTCACTACTTCATAGGGAAGAGCATAATCGGTGAGTAGTTCTCCAAGGTAGCCCGCAGGATCATCCCATGAATGTTGAAGAAGTAAGACTGGCTTCACACATTTTTCCTCTCGCTGTTCGATTATTCTTTGCCAGACTGCCAGAACTGGAGATTGTATTTACACTCTTCACTATTAAGAACGGATGAGTTAAGAAAATTCACAGGCCGATCTTGTACGCTTTTCTGGATATCTCTTCTGTTTTGAGACGAGACAGATACGATTTTTGTAACGGTTGTGATAGACAAATCGATTCAATCGCCAGCTATGGTCAGGAAAAGGCTGGGCTTAGAAGACTCTTCTAAGCCCAGAGTGCTAGTGCTGTGTTCCAGTCAATGCAGCGGTATCGCGTCCCTCAATCCGAAGCTCCACTTGCCAGGATTGACCAGCTTCCAGAGCAAGTGGCCAGAGTAATGCAAAACAACTCCCCTGATGAGTGCGTTCAAAGCCTGCTTCAGAACCAGTGACTGTCTCAATGGAGAAGCGCCAATGGGTGGCTGGCTGGCTTATGGTGAAGGAGAGATCTTGCTGGAGCCAGGTATTGCCAATGCGGAAGCCGTAGACGGTTGGAACTTCATCAGAGCTATCGAATGGCAGGTTCTGACTTTCCTGTGCAGTCGGGGAGCCCTGAATAAAACGGTAATAAGCCTGCGGATTCTGGCCCCCGCCCAACAGATTGAGATTCCACTCAGAGGCAAATGTGGTATCCAGACGTGCCTGACCTTGATTATGGATCTGATAGCGAATGTGTAGCTGCTCTGCTCCAAATGGGACAAAGATAGTTTTACTCAATGTGACTGGCATGGGGCTGAGCGCTCCAGCTCGTTTCACGTGGCCTTCACGTTTGAAGGTAACCGTAATTCCATTGGCATCCTGTTCAACGTGCGTCTGATAGGGCTCATTCACAAAATTACCAGACTCTTCGTAGCGCACCTGAGCAAAGTTTTTCAGCGGCAACCCTGAAGGGAGGAAGTGATCGAGCAGGCTTGTGCGGCGGTAGCGATCATTGACCAGATACTGATCGAGATCGGCCTCTTTCGTACGTATAGTGGTATGAGGAGATCCTGGTTCGCCGGCGGACTGATCCTGACCCTGATTCTGATGTTGACGTCTCTCCGCCTCATAATCACGGAGGGTCTGATGGTAGCTCTCCTCGCGGCGCGTCATCACACTGGTGAGCGCGTGGCAGCTGCGGCGAAGATCCCACTCAAAAAGGGTCCCACCATGCAAGGGATCGAAATAGAGATTCTGTTGATCACCTTCAATGATCAGTTTGTCGAGGGTATCGCGGTCAAAATCCGTAAACTCATAGTGTTGCCAGGGATTTGGACCATGAATGGCACGATCGGCAGCATTTTCGGCTTTAATGAGATGATGATAAATGGCGGAGCGAACATGGCCCATGTAGATGCCGCCAAAGAGTCCATGCCAGTAGGTATCATTGGCCTGTGCTTTCCATAAGTGAAGCTGCCCTACCTCTTCTGTCGCACCAGCTTGCTGGACGCGCTCAAAGACGCGCAACATCTTTTTATGCTGATTATTAATCTCTGGATAGCGAACCAGGAAATAGCGCCAGAAGCCGCCGCGCATAAATTGGATGACGTTCTCTTTTTTCTCGCTCTCTAATTGATGGAGGAGCTTTGTGAACTCGTAGGATTTTTGAGCGGGGAGCGCCCACTCGGTCATTTCAAGGTAAGAAGAGGTTGGGATATAGACGCGCCCCAACGCGGGCTGTTTTTTGGCATATTCGCCCAGAGGTGTCGTATGCAGCCAGGCGCTATTGGCTTCCAGGGCCGTGAAGAACTCTTCGACCCAACCATCGCGTCCATCTGAACCCCAACAATACGTGCCAGTATCGGGCCAGGAGCCAAATTTCTCACCATCATCCCCCATCACGACAATTCGCCGTCCATCAGGAGTGGCTAATGAGCGCAGATTTTCAATTGTTTCGGCGACCGGGCGCCAGGGGATAGTATAGCGCAACGATTTGCTGGTGGCATAGACCTTGAGCACGTTGCCTTGATCTTCAGTTGCATAGTATCCGTACAGATCATCATCATCAAGCCCCACATTTTTAAAATGGATATCATCCAGGATCGTCCATTGTATCTCGGCCTCGTGGAGAATATTGGGGAGGCCGGGCTCCCAGACACGCTCGGCCAGCCACATTCCCGTTGGCTTTGTCCCAAAATCTTGTTTAATTCGCTCTGAGAGGCGGCGAATCTGACCAACCTTATCGCGATCAGGGATGGAAGGGAGGATCGGCTCATAGTAGCCACCACCTGCAATCTCGACCTGATTGCGTTGCACCAGAGCAACAACCCGGCGAATAAATTCTGGATGCTCTCCCTCCAGCCAATCAAGAAGCGAGCCAGTATAGTGGAGCGTCAGGCGGACGCCAGGATGTTTTTCCAGAGCTTCGATCATCGGTAGATATGCTTCTTCATAAACTTGCTGAAAGACCCAGGGAAAATTCCCCACAGGCTGGTGATTATGAAGCAGAAGCCCTAGCTGAATCTGTGCAGGTTGATTGCTCTGACCAGTCATAGCAACATATTCCTTTGTATTTCAAACACAAGTGAAACTACATGGTAAGAGAGAGGAAGGTATAGACAAGATATCCCCCTCTTCAGTGTACCAGTGCTCCATCCACTATATCACATCCAGTCTGGACGGCAAAAAAGGCCCTCCTCTCTCCCCAGTAAAATACCGCAAAAGAACACCCATCCTGTAAAGCATGCCTGCTTGCTTACTAATCCTTTCATAGATATTGCTTTAAATACAAATATAATTTATAGTTGTTGTGGAATGCTACGCCCTTTCCTCTCTTAAAATGGCAAAGAGGATGGCCAATAATTATCAGACGGTGAAAATCCTCCGTTGTATTTTCGCCGTAGGAGGAGAGCAATGCAGGTTATGCAGTACATTCGGCGACCTCTCTTATGTGTTGTTTTGTTTCTGATTATTTTTGCAGCCTTTGAAGCTGGCTCCATCTCCATAGCGCATGCGGCAGATCTCCCGGTGGTTGGTCCAAAAAGCTACTATATTGCGCTCGGTGATTCAGTTGCTTATGGATACCAGCCTGATCTTGATTGGAGGAGTGGATATTCGACTGATCTCTATCATCATTTACAGAGCAAGGGGACCAGTACGTATGACAATCTGGCCTGCCCTGCGGAGACTAGTACAACGATGATTAACGGGAACTGCCCGTATACGATCATTCATAAATATCCCTATCTTGAGCCTCAATTGAATGCTGCTATTGAGTATCTTCAGGCGCACCCGGGCCAGGTAAGTCCGGTCACGTTGCAGATTGGGGCTAATGACATTCTCCCTGACATCAATAAGAGCACCTGTAGCACCAATACTGCGCAGTTCGCTACTGATCTGGCAACATTGGATGCGAATCTCACGCAGACAATTCTGCCCCGTTTGAAGGCTGCTCTGACCGTCAATGGTCAACTCACAGGTGATCTGATTCTGGTCAACTATTACGATCCGTACCAGAATCTCTGCCCCAATTCAGTTCCCTATTTGCAGACAGTGAATCAGCATCTGGCGCAGGACGCTGCTGGGTATGCACATGTTGCCGATGCTTTTACTGCCTTTGGCGGAGCTGCTATTCCCAATAGTAACACCTGTAACTATACCTGGATCTGTTCGTTTTTTAGTGATATTCATCCCAGGAGCCAGGGCTATAGTGTAATTGCCAGTACTATTGAGAATAGCATTGGGTATTAATTTCTAATGGCTCTTTTCTAAGAGCAAGCATGCACACTGGCAGACAAGAGAGCTCTTACAATCGAAGTGGGCTGGCATTTCCTGAGCTTGCTTGTATATGCCCTGTGTGCATCTTTTTGTGCCGTAAAGGCTAGTATCTTTTCGTGAGAAGAGGTATAGTCAGGATGGTAAAGATCATGTTCCTTGTAGTCTAGCAGGAAAAAGGATGGGGGTCTGTAAAAAAACAATGGGCAGGGTGAAAGTTTTACTGGTTGATGATCATGGGCCATTGCGCAAGGCGCTCTACGAGGGGCTGGAGGCTACAGGATCTGTTCAGGTGATAGGAGAAGCGGCGACTGGAAAAGAGGCTGTCGCCCGAGCACTTGAATTGGATATGGATGTCATTTTGATGGATGTTCAACTGCAAGATCCGCAGGAGGGGAGGAGGGCCTTGAGTGGGGTTGGAGCCGCAGTGGCCATTCGTCGTGAGCGTCCGCGTACGCCAGTCGTGTTTTATTCGATTCAGGACGATGATGAATACTACCGAGAGTTTCGGGCAGCGGGGATCTTGACGCACTATGCATATGTGCGCAAGAGCAATTATCTGTTGCCAAGTATGCTTGTGCCGTTGTTGCGTGATGCCGTCAACGGTCGTAGTCTGGTTGATCCAGAGATTGAAGATCGTGTGCAGGAGGTTCGCGATCTGGATGAACAGTCGCCTCGCGCTCTGCTTGAGCCCAATGAACTGCGCGTGGCTGAACTGATGGCGCAGGGCATGACCAATGAGCAGATTGCAGCGCGGCTCACCCTTCATGATAAGCGGGCCGTTAGCCGTACGAACGGACGTATCTATGCAGCCTGGGGACTGAGCGAGAACTCAGTTGATGATAAAGTGGCACGTGCAAGAGCCACCCTTATCTATATGTTAAATCGTATGGTAATCTGGGATGAGAACGGCGTCGCACTGGTTCAAGGGCGACGGGGCGAATGGGTGCCACTTTACGCGGAGAAATAGAGCAGCCAGAGATCCATACAAGAGCCATATAAGGGAATATTGACAAGAGAAAGCCATGACGAACAATCTTATACTAGCATTTATCTATCGCAATCTCGATCTGACACAGGGCCCATTACGGTTTTTACCCACGTTCGTGCTTGCGCTTTCGATCTTTAATCTCATTGCGTTTCTCTGGCTCGCCTGTACCGTCTGGCTCAATGGCGATCGACGCAGTCTGATTGCTCAGGTAGGAGTGATCGGGCTGAGCCTCTCTGCGCTCTTTTTCTTTGCTCATTCACTGTTGATCTCTGGTCCGCTCTCAGGCACGTCAGGGGTTGTCTCTCCGGATGATCTCTGGCATTTGATCTGGTTGCCCGCGCTGGGTGTTCCTTATATCTGGTTTTTGATTGGTCTGCACTATGCCGTTCAGCTCAACGAAAAGTGGAAGCGAAGCCGGCCATTGCTCTTACTTGGAAGTGCCTCATTGGGCCTGGCTGTTCTTCTGTTATTGATGCTCAATGAATCAACCGCGACCTTTAAAGGAACGCTTCTCCTGCTGGCCTATAATGATGTCCATACGGATCTGCACCAGCCATGGATATCGCCACTGATTCTCTTACCTATTTTATTTCTCTGCTATGTGGCGTTTTGTGCGATTGGTCCCTGGTTTACCCCTGGCCGGGTCTGGCGGTTGCTGCGTATGCTCTGGACCTTTGCAACGCAGAGGCAACGAGGTCGGCAGATGCATCGCAGGCTGGCGGATGCCTTCTGGGATGATCCAGTGAGTATCGAGCAGCTTGATGAGCCGATACTCTCCTGGCATCTTGCTCGCCCTGGTCTGTTGTTGGCGGCTCTTCTGATGCTCGGGCTTACCGCAGGTCTGGGGATACTGGGGGTCTGGTCAATGTTTCACTGGCTAGAGGTTCAGCATAGTGGGCCAGTTCCACTGAATCTGACGACCATCCCACTCAATCTCCTGCTGCTGGATCTTTTTGCTGTTGGTTCTGTGGCTTTAATTGTCTTGCTGGTTGGGTATTCAATTGTTCGGTATGGCATCCTGATTGAGCGTCCATTGGGTCGTAGTGGTTTTTTTGAGCAATGGCGAGGAACGGTCATTGTAGCAACTACCATTGCCATCTTTATTGCCCTTCTACGCGTCTTCACTCGTAGCTCACTGGGTGGAATGCTCTTGATCACCTGCGTTGCGACTGGCACCTATGCTCTGTTTACCTGGAGCAGTTATACCGCCCATGATCGCTATATTGCCCTTCTTGGCCCTTTTTTGCGCAGCACAAATGTGCGCCACTGGCTCAATGTTGATCTCGCCAGGACGGAGCAGAGCATGGAGGCACTCTTTATTCATCTCTGTCAGGAGGTGTTAGAGGCCCAGTGTGCGCGTCTGGTCGTATTATCCGGGACAGTGAAAAGGAGCTTCAACTATCGCTGGGAGCTGCTGGCCCCCATCAACATAGATGAGCTTGCGCAAGAGGCCGTCCCTGTTACGCCTGTGCGCCGTTCCTCTGCCAGTGCAAGCTATACACCGTTTCAGATGCAACATGCCACATCATTGAAAGCGATTCAAGCCTATCGCGTGCGCATGAGCGTTCAGGGGACCACCGTTATCTGCTGGGTCTTACCAATCTATGATGAGCTTGGCCTGGTGGCTAAACTGTATCTGGGACCGCGTCAAGATGGGAGTATTTTTACTGGCGAAGATATGGACCTGGCGCAGGCGTGCGGCCAGCGTATTCTCGATACATTGCGCGATCATGAGGCCATGTTGACCATTGCAGGGCTCTTACGGCGACGAATTGTGGATGTAAAACTATTAGGAGCGCAGCAGCGCCGAGTTTTACACGATGAGATTTTGCCTCAACTTCACCTCGCGCTCCTACGTCTGGAGAGCGCTCGTTCAGGTTCTTCGCCGGATGCTCTCTCACAGCAACGTTCAGACCAGGTCGTGAGTGAAGCGATTGGCTCGATCAGCGCCGTTCATCGACAGTTGGCTGCGATGATGAGAACCATGTCTACCAGTGCGCCGCATCGTCTGGAGAGAGATGGTCTCATGCTGGCCATTCATGCCATGATCGAGCAGGATTTTCAGCATGCATTTGATGAGGTTGAATGGCGTGTCAAAGACGAGACGGCACGAGCCATTGACGATCTTGTTCCCCCGGCTATTGCCGAGTTAATCTTTGCTGCGGTGCAGGAAGCACTGCGTAATGCTGCCCGTCACGGTCGAGGCAATGATCTGCATCGTCGCCTTAAGCTGACCCTGGATGCCTCCTGTAATCCATATGTGGAGGTTATCGTTGCAGATGATGGTGTTGGCATCGGTTCAACGACCAGCTCCACCAGTGGAACCGGCGGTGGACTGTTGACCCATAGTGCTTTACTGGGGATTGCAGGGGGGAGCCTGACCGTTAAGACTGCGCCAGGTGAGGGGGTAAGCGTCCGTATCTTTGTCCCCATCGATCTTTTTCATTAATATTTTCATGAGCATGCTCACCAGGAAAGAGATGTTCGTGTCCACTGGTTCCTTGTTTCTCTCCCCATGTATACTGCCACTGAAGAGAGCGATCCGATTGGTCAATAGAGCCATCGGCCCGGCGAGTATCGTGCGGTGCTTGCGTGAAAAGATTAAGCGACCCGTTTAGTGCCGTACAAGCATCATACGCATAGCAACCTGAAAAGAAGGGGAACTACTATATGATTCTGATTACTGGTGCCACGGGGTATATTGGGCGTCATCTCGTGGCTCGTCTGGTAGAGCAAGGGGAGCGCCCTCGCTGTCTGGTACGTGATATTCATCGTGCTGCCCAATTCTTGCCTGTTGAGAAGATTGAGCTGGTCCATGGGGACACGACACAGCCAGAGACGCTCCCGGCTGCCTTAAAAGGCATTGATACCGTCGTTCATGCAGCCTTTATTACCGCCGATCGTAAAGTTGCCTCAAGCGAGCTGTATAATAAGACGAATGTTGGTGGAACTGCCAATCTTGTGAAGGCGGCTGAAGAGGCCACTGTTGATCGTATCATTGAGATTAGTGGTTTAGGAACAAAGCCAGACAAGCCTGGCAGCTATATGCAGGGCCGCTATCTTTCGGAGCATCTGCTGATTGAGAGTCGGTTGCAATGGACCATTATCCGCCCATCCGTTCTCTTTGGGAAAGGGGCACCTTTTATTAAAGGGCTTGTCGATCTGATTAAGACTGCTCCAGTGGTTCCTTTGATTGGAGGGGGCAAGGTGCTCTTCCAGCCTATTCATGTGGATGATGTGGTCTCTGTAATCCTCAAAACGCTACAAGATCCACAGGGGACCAGCGGCAAGATCTATACTATTGGCGGACCTGAATACTATTCTTTTTCGCAGGTCTTTGACGAGCTATTGCAGGCCACGCATAAGCATCGGTTGAAGGTTTATGCTCCCACTCCGCTGGTTGGAATAGGTGCAGCAGTCATGGAGGCTGTCCTTCCGAGACCACCTTTGACCAGAGCTGCGATGACCCTGTTTTCGTTTGATAACACCACCGATCTGCAAAGTGTCGAGCGTGACTTTGGTTTCCGGCCCCGCTCCTTCCATGAATATCTTCAGACTGAGGGCGTGTTATAAACGGTAAGAAGTCTGCAACAAAAAATGAAAAAGAGCTTTCGCATCTTCATAGAGGGAAAGCTGAGTATCTCTTACAGCGCATACATACCATGCCCCCTCCTCCATAACTTATGGAGGAGGGGGTACTATTTTATGTATAGAACATTGAGCTCAAAGCAGAAATTACCCTTAGAAAATGATTAACTATACCTATCAGCTTGACAGTACTTTTCACACTCTGCCATACTATTGGCTGAACTCTATGACCGAGAACACGTTGCAAGGAGTATCACTAAATACATGAACATCACTCAACCGACCCCCATCCGACTCTATCTGTTGCAACTCGCTCTCATCGAAGATGGGACGCCTATTCCTGGCTACCTGATCCAGACTAGCGACGGTAAAAACATTCTGATCGATACTGGTTACCCCACAGACGAGACATTTCTCTCACGTGAGCGCCCCAAAGGGAGGAGCATTCTCAAACTGACCTCCGCAGTGGATCAGCTTGCGGTGCTCGGACTCAGTCCACGCGACATCCAGTATCTCGTCTGTACCCATTTCGATTCCGATCATTCCGGTGGACACGACGATTTCTGTTGGTCCGAATTAGTCGTTCAACGCGCTCACTATGAATTTGCGCGCGTTAATGGGCATGAGCGGCTCGCGCTCACTCGCCCGCATTGGGATCATCCCGAGCTGCGTTACCGGCTCATCGATGGGGATACCGCACTGGTTCCCGGCGTTGAATTGATCGAGACCGGTGGACACATGCCAGGCCACCAGGCGGTATTGGTGCGTTTGCCACAGACCGGTCCTGTTCTGCTGGCTATCGATGCTGCCGCAATCGAGAGCGATCTCAACCCCGCAACACGAACCTACGAAAATGGGTTGGACCTTGATCCAGCCGCCGCAATGGAGAGCGCACGCAAAATGTTTGAGCTGGTCAAGCGTGAGGGCGTCGCGTTGACGGTCTTTGGGCACGATGAATGTCAATGGCCCACGCTCAAAAAATTTCCCGAATTCTATGATTAGCACAACCAGTTCCTCCTCTCACTCAGGGCCATCTCGATGACGAGATGGCCCTGCCTCATTTCTTGACCAATTCTCTATAGCTATGACACGATCAATCGCGTCACGACCGTTCAGGAGCCTGATGGGGCGCAGACCACGTATGGCTACGACTATGCCAACCACAAGACCAGCATCCGCTATCCCAATGGCACCAGTATGCTGATGGCCTTCAACACAGCCGGTCAGGAGACCGCAAGCCAGAGCGGGATTTTCACCTCATCTCCATCCAACACCTTCAGTACCGCGTATACCAATTATCAGTATATATCAATATGCATATTAGATCTGGCCTAATCCGACCTTTCTGCTTCAGAGCGTGCAGTACCTGGACCCGATCACGCACAGTGGCACCTTGACAACCTGTGATAGCTCTAGTGGCAATGATCTTAACTTTCTACTGGAGGCGTCCACAAAGAACGCCAGTAACAGCGTGGTAGAAGACGACAAATATGGCTATGACAATAACGGCAACATCACCGGCAAGCAGGTCCAGAGCACTGGCCTCAACGAGAGTTCTAGCTACAACGCCGCCAGCGAGCTGATCACCAGAACCAACGGCAGCGGAAGCACCACCTACAGCTACGACGGCATCGGCAATCTGACCGGCTCAACCCTGAGCTACAACGTCCTGAACCAGACCACGAAGAATGGTTCCACCATCTACACCTATAGCGGAACCACCCAGAGCGAGCGGGTTCAGGTCAATAGCGATGGTGGGTTAGGTCTCACCACCGCGAAGACCTCGGCAGGCTCGACCGAATATGTGTGCTGTAGCTGCGGCCTGCTCAACAACGAACGAACGCCAGACGGCAAGAAGTATTACTACCTCTTCGATGGTCTGGGCTCCGTCGTCGGCATGACCAACAGCGCTGGCCAGGAGGTCAACGCCTATACATATGATCCCTACGGCAACATCGTCAGCCAGCAGGAACAGAGCGGCCTCAACAATCCCTGGAAGTATGCAGGCGGCTACTACGATAGCAGCACTGGTCTGACCAAGTTCGGCATTCGCTACTACGATCCGACAGTGGGACGTTGGACTCAGAGGACGCCGGTCGGAGGGAGTTTGCAGGAGACGCTGAAGGCGAATCCGTATGTGTATGCGGGGAATAATCCTGTGAATGAGGTGGATCCGAGTGGGAAAGTTTCTGCATCGCCGGGACAATGTGTTCTTTCAACAGCAGTTTTACTCATGGCAGCTTACGGTTTTCAAGGGGCTCTCGGCATTGCTGCTGGATCAGTTGTAACAGCAGTTGCAGGTATAAGCGCTACAGCTCCTCCAATTGGCATTGCACTCGTAGGAATTGGAATTAGCATACTGTTTGCCGCTTCGATAGTTGCCGCTTCTTACAGTCTTGTAGAAGCAATAGGAGAGCAAAGAGATGCGTGTCATAGTGTTTCTTTCTTTGGATTAACATTTTAGTACATTTGAGATAAGATAAGTAGCCTTCAGATTATTCATTTTTAATAAAAAATCTGAAGGCTACAGTCTGCAAGAAAGATTATCTTAGGAGCAATCGCGACTCTTAAGTTTCTCTTACCTCTTAAAACCTGTAATCGTATTTATTAAATAGAGTACTGCTCTTTTCGTTTGACAAAGCACTCTTTTGATCAAAAAAACAGTAAAATGCTTCAGTTTGAGAAGCACTATCTCATAGTTTCTAGAAGTTTATCTCATACTCAAAGAGATTTTTTAGTATGAGAGCTCAAGAGATCTGGTCTCTTAGAAAGAGGAACAAAGTGAAAAAAAAATCTCTTTACCTGTTGATATTCTTGGTCGCTTTCGCATTTTACATTCTAATGAATGGATTTTTATTAAAAAATAACATTTATAGTGTTAAGGAAGTTCTCATAGGTTTTTTATTTTCTATTGGAGTAAGTATCATTTCTATGAATGCATACAATTTTTTTTGGAGAAGAAAATAAAGTTCTGATTTTACACACAAGAATGCGATAAAATTTCATGTGTATTATTGGTACGAATGATTATAGAAATTGTTTTCCCATCAATAGAACTATCTTTTCCGATATGCTCCTATGATAATATCCTTCATCAACTGGAGTAGAGCTACCTTAAACAACCCCTGAAAGTATGCAGGTGGCTATTATGATAGTAGTACCGGCCTGACCAAGTTCGGTATCAGATATTACGATCCCACCGTCGGGAGATAGACCCAGCGAACGCCCGTTGGAGGAAGCTTACAGGAGACGTTGAAGGGGAATCCGTATGGGTATGCTGATGATAATCCTGTCAATGAGGTTGATCCTGGTGGAAAGATTCCTGTGCTTTTAGGTCCAGGGATTGTTGCCTTGTTTGGTGCTCTTACCGGAATAATAACAGGCGCATTTGCAGGAGATATTCATTCATTAAAAGATGTTGGCAGAAATGCACTACTGGGTGCGGGCAGTGCCATTGCTCTTGTAGGTTTAGGCGCTTTGGCTACAACTTTAACTGGAGGTGTGGGTGGTATAGCTTTTGGTGCAGCTTTTTAGTAGTGCTGCAACGTCAGATGCTACAATTGTAACCGCTACTTTGTCTCCAGCCGTAGTAGCTTTGTTTGGATTTGCTTCAAAAGTATTTTAGAATTAAAATTTATAGCTGTCTATGCTTTCTCCTATAAAAATTTAGGTGAGAGCATAGACGGATAAGAGAAGTGAGATATACTAATGGGATTAAGAAACGCCTTTTTTAGAGTAATTGGCATAGCTATGATAGTCATCATCATAGCGACATTCGTTTACTTGCTCATTTTTGTTAATAATTCTACACTTAAAGTTATTGCCTCTGTAGGATTAATATATTTTATAACAACTATAGTTGTTTTATATACGTCAAATAGGAACAAGAGAATGTGATTGGAAGGTCTTATTTTGTTGTTCTTGGTTCTGCTTGTAGGGATTATTCTTATTAATGAGGTTGATCCGAGTGGGAAAATCCCTGCACTTCTCGCTATTGCACTTATTGGTTGAGTTGGTGGTGGAATAGGAAATCTAGTAGCTGGGGAAGCTGCAAGTTCTCATGGTCTTATATCAGCAAAAGATGCCATTGGCGATTTTTTAGGAGGATGTGTGGCTGGTGGATGAATCACACCTCTTGTCGCTCTAGCAGGTGCTGGTGGAGCTAGTGGTGCTGGTAGCGCTAGTGCGACCTCATTGTCACTAACTGGTAGCGGTTCTGTTCCTGGTGGATTCGCGCAAGGTGCGATTGAGAATATTTGGAACAAATCGGTTCCACATTTTTAAGAAACTTTTGAGATCAGCTTTATGTGAGAAGTAAGTATAAGTATTATACTCATATTCCGCAATGAAATTTTAAGTTGTCTTCTCAAGCTGTTTCAGAATGCAGAGATGCCCTTCATCTCTGCAAATATGAGCTGGCCTGTGGCTTGAATCTGAAAAAATTAAAGTGCGGAATATCAGACTATGCTTGCTTTTTTGCATCATATAAGAAAGAGAAGTATATGAAGAATACTATATTTGCTATTGCTGATTTTTTGATAAGTAAGCATAGATGATATATGCTTATTAAAAGTATATAATGGGAGGTTTTTATGTCAAAAAGAGGTATTAATGTTGTGATAATTGTGTTTGGCATTATTGCATTGCTAATGATAATAGCTAGTAAGTATTTGCATATTAAAGATTTAAATATATTGGCATTAATAATTTTTTTAATAGTATCTATAGGTTTGAATATTATAAAATTTATTAAGTTTGATTAATAAGAAAATGAACAATTTAAAACGTGGACAGGTACTTTGATTGACCAGAGTGAGCATGTCTCGGTCAATAGCAACAGCTTTGTCTATGGCGGCCTGGGCCTCACGAGAGCCAATACCGCCGCAGGAACAACCGAATATGTCCGCTGTAGCTGCGGCCTGCTCAACAACGAGCGAACGCCCGACGGCAAGAAATAGTACTACTTGTTCGATGGCCTGGGCTCCGTCGTTGGCATGACCAATAGCGCTGGCCAGGAGGTCAACGCCGACCCATATGATCCGTACGACAACATCGTTAGCCAGCAAGAACAGAGCGGCCTCAACAACCCCTGGAAATATGCGGGCGGCTACTATGATAGTAGTACGGGCCTGACCAAATTCGGTATCAGATATTACGATCCCACAGTGGGACGTTGGACTCAGCGGACGCCCGTTGGAGGGAGTTTGCAGGAGACGCTGAAGGGGAATCCGTATGTGTATGCGGGGAATACTCCTGTGAATGAGGTGGATCTAACTGGAGAAGCGCCTTCTAGTCTTGCCTGTTTCGGAATTGGGGGTCTTGCTTTTCTGGGAGCAATAGGTATATCAAGTGGTAGCACAAATATAGGTACGGCACTGGCAGCAATCTTTAAATCTGCTCAGGCTTTAGTAGATGGACTGGCTGCAGTGGGAATAAGCGTTGCAGAAAAATTCGTGCCTGTTATTGGTTGGGCCATTCTTGCTGTGCAATTAGCTTTTGTTACTTTTGCAACTATAGTCGCCTTAAAGACGGCAGGTTGCATTAACTAATTTAACTGAAAAATACTTGTAAAATACAAGCAGTTGAATGAGCTTTGTATGCTGTACCAACTGCTGCTTTACTCAAAGCTGTTTTCATAGCCTTAACTAGTGAGGAAGAGAAGTGAATAAAAGAGACAAGTCGAAATATACTATAGCAGCAATTGGTTGCTTTTTAATTAGCCTATCTTGTTTTTTGAGTGCATTGATACTAAAAGCAAACTTCTTTGTTTTTGTTTCTATGCTTTTAGGTGGCATTTTAGGCTTCATTTTAACTGTTTTTTATAGTTTTTTATTGTTTACATTGAGCCAAAAATAATTGGCCTGTGCATGATTGATAGCACTGGTCATGAAGTGAACTGTCATTAGTATCCTCTCTGCTACTATAGCAAGGTACTATTGCTAACAACTAGCAACAAGTAGATATCAACGATTTTGAGAATACTTTTTTGAAGGCTACTAGCTCTGGCTGCTTGAACGATGATGACTTCTCACTTTGGCACAAAAGCCGAATAGGAAGAAATTTATTGTGCATGTGAAATTTTAAGCGTATAGTGAGTAATTATTACCCATATGGAAAGAAAGTTCATCTATAGGAGAGTTTCATGTTTAGGGAGAGAAGCTTCTTAATTGCTATTATAGCATTCTCTATATTGCTATTCGCTCTTTTAGGATGGTTTGTGTTTCGCCTGACTTCTTTGATGATAGCTTTTGATATAAGCGCTATCGTAATTATCAGCATTTTGGTAGGTGGAGTGTCAAATTTATTGAACTCTCAAAAAAAGGTCAATAGTATGAAAAAGACAACAAAAACGCAGATTGCATTAATGATTGTTGGGGTATTCTTTCTTATAGGAAGCTTGATAGTTCTTTTTCTTCCTTTCAATAACGTAGTTTCAATGAGTCGAAATACTGGTATTGTTCTAACGATCGTGTTGGGTATTATTGGAATGGTATTTCTTGCGATTGGTGCATACATTCATCCTGATACTCATTAGATAATAACTTTCCTTGCATTTAATGTTTACAACTGCAGGAATCACCCTGAGCTACAACGCCCTGAACCAGACCACGAAGAATGGTTCCACCACCTACACCTATAGCGGAACCACCCAGAGCGAGCGGGTTCAGGTCAATAGCGATGGTGGGTTAGGTCTCACCACCGCGAAGACCTCGGCAGGCTCGACCGAATATGTGTGCTGTAGCTGCGGCCTGCTCAACAACGAATGAACGCCAGACGGCAAGAAGGTTTTCTGATACCTGGGAGTATCGCTCTTACTGGTTCAGGAGTTAATGTACTTAGTGGTCTGGTGGGAGTGGGTCTTAGTGGATTAGGAAGTATCGCACTTGATTATCTTACAAATGCATGTTGATCGTCTAATATAAAATATTATTAGCGGTTAATTAATAGGAGGATCTTAGCAATGAACATCATAATTGGTAGTGATAGAGCCATTGGAATAGTAGTTGGTATCATTTTAGCGATTATAATTTTCACTCTCATTGCATCGTTGATTTTTTATATGAATAGAATTGCACAAAGGAGAAAATTAAAAAAATGATATGATCTTGATGTTGAGACTAAATGAGTCTATGAGAACGTTTTGAGACGTTTCCTTTAGGCAATGAGTTCCTCGTAATAATGAGAGGGTCGTTGTAGGAAATGTTATAGGCTGAGAATAGAGTGCCTGTATGATCATCAGGGCTGGCCAGGAAGTCAACGCCGACCCATACTATCCCTACGGCAACATCGTCAGCCAGCAAGGACAGAGCGGGCTCAACAACCCCTGGAAGCTACTACGATAGCAGCAGCGGCCTGACCAAATTTGGCATTCGCTATTACGATCCTACCCGTTGTGGGAGATGGACCTGGCGAACGCTAGTGAGGGGGAGCTTACAGGAGACGCTGAAAGGGAAGCCATATGTGTATGCGGATAATAATCTTTCACCTCATCTTCATCCAATACCTTCAGTACTGCGTATACCAAGTATCAGTATATATATCAATATACATATTAGATCTGGCCTAATCCAACCTCTCTGCTTCAGAGCGTGCAGTACCTGGACCCGATCACGCATAGTGGCACCTTGACAACCAGTGATAGCTCTAGCGGCAATAGTCTTAACTTTCTGCTGGAGGCGTGCACAAAGAATGGCAGTAACAGCGTGGCAGAAGACGATACGTATGGCTATGACACAATAACGGCAATGTGACCATCCAGCAGGAACAGAGCGAGCTCAACAAGCCCTGGAAGGATGCTAGTGGCTACGATAATAGCAATACCGGCCTGACCAGATTCCGCAAATTGCTCCGACGATCCCATCGTGGGGAGATGGACCCAGCGAACGCCAGTTGGGAGGGAGCCTGGTAGGAGACGCTGAAAGGGAATCCGTATGGGTATATAGATGATAATCCTGGCAAATGAGGTGGATCCCAATGGAGATGCGCCAATCGATGTATGTATTGCAAAGGTTGCAGCTTATACTGGACTAGATGCTCTAAAAGCAATCAACTTTGAAGCTGCGGGTTTAGGGAGCGTTGCTGCTATTGTTGCTGCACTTACTAAATTAGCCATTAAAGTGAGCAGTAAATTTGTACCAATTCTTGGGTGAATCGTCACCGGTGCACCTATCGTTTGGTTAGTAGCAGATGCTTATGCTTAGACCAGGCAAAATTGTTAAAAAGATGCCTTTTTGGTAGAAATGAGGAGTATTCACTATTTTTGAGTAATCCTCTGTAAGCACCAAAATATAAAAATTTGAAGTAAAAGGAGTTCTCAAATATGCTACAGCGAATTCTTATTAAATATTTTGTATTAGTTGTGGCGATCTTCTGCCTGTTCGAGGGTATTCACAATCTCGTCTTTAGCGGAAATAAAGCTTTAGATATAGTTATCGCAAATAGTATAGCTAGTTGGGGCATCTTAGTTTTAGGCGTTCTTTGCTTGATTGGTTTTATTGCATTTGTCTTTAAAGATAAATCACTCTTTTAATTAAAAATAGGTCACTACCAACAGTGATACTGAAAACGCACTAGTGTTGAATATTGAAATCTTTTGTGCTATTTTGATACGTATCTTGAGGAGGGCATCATGGAAAATGAGGACATCAAAATGTCTAAACAAATGCTAATCTTTTAATTTTCTTCAATAAAAAGGGAAAAGATAAAGTGAGAACTTTACCAAATTGCTTTGGAATCTGTAGCTTTATAATTGGCTGTATTTTATTTATATACGTTCTTTTATTAAGGCCATCACTTCATTTTTTTGAATACACTCTTTTATATGCTTTAATACCATCAGTCATCTTTATTTGGGTAAAAAAACAAGCTTCATTACTTTTAAGGAGATTTTAAGAGCAGATTTTTTTT
Source organism: Tengunoibacter tsumagoiensis (assembly GCF_003967535.1). GTDB lineage: Bacteria > Chloroflexota > Ktedonobacteria > Ktedonobacterales > Ktedonobacteraceae > Tengunoibacter > Tengunoibacter tsumagoiensis. The sequence continues at coordinate 2,544,414 of NZ_BIFR01000001.1, forward strand.
TTAAGATATTATTATCTTGCTACGTATCAGGGAGTGATAACATGGAGCAATTATTCTGGCCCATTTTCATTAGCGTTGTATTATTTTTTGCACCTTCTATGGTGATAATTCCTCGTTTTTTTCGAATACTCAATTCAAACCTACCAATTAACCTGTACATAGAATTAAGTTACGTATATTTATCAGTAATCTTTTTAATTATAGTAGGCTATTGTATAGATTATTATGGTCTTAGCACCTGGTACTGGTTTATTGCTATCCTGATCATCGGAATTATTCATGTGCCGATATATCGATGGGCAAAAATAAAAAGGTAATTTTCATTTTCTATTGGAGTAAGTATCATCTTTATGAATGTATACAATCTTTTTTGGAGAAGAAAATAAAGTTCAGATCACAGGAATTACTTTAATTGAGCTGAAAGGTGAATACAATGGCACTAGATTGTACACTTTGTTTGTATGCTTGATTGGCCTTGTATTGTTTAGCTTATTTTATCTGATGTCAATTATTTTTCATGATTCAGGCTTTGTTAAAGGGATTGGTTTACTACTACTCGTTGAGTATTTTATATTGGCTTTTGTAAAACAGGTTTTTGTCAATGAACAAGAAATGATAAATGTGCCATTGAAATACATCATTGCATGGAGGTTTTATGAGGAAATCCTATCGTCGAGCTCCTCGATCGAAAGCATTTTTTGTAGGGGCCCTTGTAGGAAGCCTTGTAGGAGTTGTATTAACTCTTTCTGATGTGTTTTTTTCGCAGACCAATTCTATGGATCTGAGTATCGTTAGTCTTGCATCATTTGTAGTAGGAATGTTGATTGCGAGAAATGAAAAAACGATCCATAGTGGGAGTATGGCCGGTCTCTGGACAGCATTTTTTGCTTCTTTGGTTTCCTTTTTTATTGCAGCGTTATTCAATGTTTTACACATACCTACCAGGATTTCATCAACAATACTTGTCTTTGATGGTAATGCGAAGGATAATATCACCTTTTTCATTGTAGTTCTTTTAGTGATCATTCTAGCTTCAGGTCTCACTGTTGCTATTGGAGCGGGTGCAGGTGCAATAGGGGGAATAATTGGGAAGAAATGTTCATCAGCTCAATTTGAACTTATTTAGATTATACATTTATTATATGGCTTTGCATAATTAATACTTGGAAGGGAATAATTTGTGATATTTAACGCAATACTATATGTTGTGCTGGTAGGTGTAGCACTCTTACTCATTTGTTGTTCGGTATTTTTATTCCGTGCTGATCAAAGAGCTGTTAAAAATAAAAAAAGAAGAGAAAAAAAATGGTATCAACGCTCACAATTTCTAATAGCGATGGGCATTAGTATCATGACAGTAACAATTTTTGTTCGTGTTGTTGTTTTTAACTTATTTCTTGCGAGTAGTTTAATAATTGATATAATTCTCATTTTTATAGCTATTGTTAATGTTTTGATCGTTGGGTACGCAGTCTATCTTGCAAAAGAGACACAATGATCAAGAGAGGGATGGACAATCCCTATTTTTACTCTTTATACCTTGTAAGTTGAAGGAGCAACAATGAAAAATTTGCCTTTTGTGATCTGCGTCTGTATCGCTATCATTTTAGGGATAGCAGGATTTCTGTATGGTGGGTATGGTCCTTTAGACGCAACTGGCCCCATCCCTCGTTTTTCCTATTTTTTAGATGGGGCAAGCGTTTTCATGTTTGGAATTGCCTGGTTTGTCCGCAAGCGTAAAACAGGATAAGAAAATATCTTAAGTGACATTTCAGGTGTTATGCTGAATTTTTAAGGAAGTTAGCGTCACTACAAGGAGAAAGGTGTTGTTCTATGAAACCAATATCCAAGCGCAATTTTATATTGATTGTTACTGTCAGTGTAGTAATCACTGCTTTTCTTCTTGTTTTGTCTATGATCAATATAACATCAACAACGTACAGAACCTTCGCCCTTACATTTTTGATAGCAATTTTTGGCGCTCTGGCAGTTTTTTTAATTAATTCAAGGGAAAAATCGTCAAGATAGTTACTCCGATGCCACTCCAATAAGAAACGCCATACGAGTCACTCGCACCACTCCTGATGAGATCTACGCGACTTCAGAGCATAGTATTGGCGAATTCATTGATGCTGCTCAAATGATCGAATGAGATCTTCTTCATAGAAGCTTATTGTTAGTATTCGCTAACACATCTTGTGAAGAGTATAAAGAAGCTAGAGCCAATGAGATCGGACCATCAGATCTTCACCACATACGGTTGCTCTCCCCAGGTTTATTTTGAATAAAAAATGGTGGATCAGCCGTTTCTCGGCAGCCTGCTGGTTGTATTACTTAAAATACGCTTGCTTCTAGGATCATTGCCCTGCTATCATAGAATCTGTCAGAAGTTTTTGTTTCATGAAGCCTATGATCTGGCGTTTCTAGAAGCTTATGCTACAGATAGAAGGAGCTAACCATGAACACCGATTCAATGATAGATGCTCTCCGCGCGAGTGGCCCCCATCCAGACCTGGCCAAAGACCTTATGCTCTTTGGCCAGTTTGTTGGTGCCTGGGATGTTGATGTGACCAATATCGCGCCAGATGGTACAAAGACGGAATTCAAGGGTGAGTGGCACTTTGGTTGGGTGCTGGAAGGGCGAGCCGTTATGGATGTGTGGATTACCCCTCGCCGTTCGCTACGCAGTCAGATAGATCCTTACGAATACGGTGCTACCCTGCGCTTCTTTGATCCAGATCTCAAGGCATGGCGTTCAACATGGATTGGACCAGTACGCCACGTCGTCCGGCCCTTCATCGCACAGCAGGTAGAGGATGAGATCATCCTCGAAGGTAGTTTTACTTCAGACAGCCGTACTCGCTGGATTTTTTCACAGATAACGGATACGAGCTTTCGTTGGCGCAACCTGGAATCCAGCGATAACGGCACAACCTGGGCCATCGTGCAGACAATGGCTGCTCAACGTGCCCATTCATAAGAGATCATGTTCTGTGACTGCTTCCGTCCTCATGCCCTACTCCCCAACCACACTTTAAAAGTAATGAGAGAGTGTGGTTGGCTGTATGAACATTTTATGGCTATAGAGATAGGCACGTGGGATTAGCTCATATGCTATAATGAGTGGGCATGTTCATACCTATGAACGTTGTTTGCTTGTCTTCGTGTTTGGCAATCCCCAAAGGTACTGTGCAAGAGATGGAGTTATTGGTGTGGTCGCAAATGATTGGGTGAAATTAGGCGATGATCTCCGCGTTCTGAATGAGACCGTCGGACGGGTATTGCATAAGCTTAATGAGCAGGCGCAGAAGCTGGAGGTGGCCGTTGAAGGCCGCTATGTTAATGAGAGTGGAGATCCACGCATCAAATTGCTAGCGGAGTCACTTCACTTTAGTCGGGTAGTGGAGGTGGAACTGCGACGAGCAAATCAGAATCTTCAGCGGCTCCGTACACTTCTTCCGACTGATTCTACTCCTGGCTCATCTCCACAACATCTCCTTACTCATAGCAATGATCAGTTCGTAACTGCAAGTCTACCAGAGAATGAGCGGATGGCCCTGACGATAACGGGCCTGACGCAAGAGCGGAATGAATTAGAGACGCTGTATGGCATTGCTCGCACGCTGAACTCAACTCTGGAGTTTGATGAAGTGCTGCGTCTGGTGATGGAGCAGGTCATCAGTTTTGTGAAAGCTGAGCGTGGCTTTTTGATGCTGGTCAATCCTCAGACCGGCCTGCCAGAGCTCACTTTTGCAAGGGATGCGAACGAGAAATCAGCCTCTGAGGGCGAGTTTGCTCGTGCTCGCATCAGCAAAAATATTGTGACAAGAGTGATTCAGACCCGTTCTCCTCTCTTGACGGATGATGCACAGGCTGATGATGCGCTCAAAGAGATTCAGAGTATCATTGCCTATGGTATTCATTCCATTATGTGTGCTCCACTAATTGTGCGCGGTGCCTGTATTGGGGCAGTCTATGTCGATAGCCGATTTAATACACGTCTCTTCCAACCCAAACATCTCGAACTACTGCTCGCCTTCTGTAACCAGGCCGCGATTGCCATCGATAATGCGCGCCTTTTTGCTGAACTGAATAAAGCCATCAAGAAGGTGAGCGAAGATAAGCAGTATATGGATAATATTTTCGGTTCCATTGCAAATGGAGTAGTGACAACCGATTCGAAGGGACTGATCACTACATTTAATGCAGCGGCCAGTATTATTCTGCGTTTGGATCCGATCAAGGTACAGGGTATCCATTATACTGAAGCCTTTAAGGAGATTGCGGATGGAGGGTTAAGCGATCTATTGAGTCGAGCCCATCTGCAACACGAACATGGAACGATTGTGACCCAATCGATTGATTGTCAGATTGTGGGACGAGACGGCTTGATCAATCTTAGCTGTTATGTCAGTTCATTGCGTGATCTGCAAGGCGAACACATTGGAATTGCTCTCGTCATTGATGATCATACCGAGTTAAAGCGATCGGAGGCGCGGGCAAAGGAGATCCGACGTATTTTTGAGCGCTATGTTCATCCCAATGTGGTGCAACAGCTGATCCAGAATCCGCTGGCACTGAATCTCGGTGGCGAGACCAAAGAGATCTCGGTGGTCTTTGCTGATATTCGTGGCTATACCCGCTTAAGCGAGATGTTGCCGCCTGAAGAGGTGATGCATCTGGTCAATCGCTATCTGAAACTGATGTGCGAGGCCATCTGGGAAGAGGAGGGGACACTGACGGCGTTCCAGGGAGATGCACTCATGGCGATCTTTAATGCGCCATTGCAGCAACGGTTGCATGCGCTTCATGCGGTCAGAGCAGCCTGGAAGATGCGATTAGCCGTGCAAAATTATCAGCAATCGTTGCCTGAAGAGAGCCGTGTCTCCTTTGGCATCGGCGTCAACACTGGTCTGGCCACGGTCGGTAACGTTGGAGCCCAGGAGCGGCTCCAGAACTATACCGCGCTGGGTGATGTTGTCAATATCGCATCCCGTTTACAGAGCCACGCTACTGAAAACAATATTTTGATCAACGAATCAACGTACATGCAGGTGTATCGCTATATTCAGACTGGCAAGGCATTTCCGCTCGCCGTCAAAAACAAGACCACTTCTTTGACTGTGCGCTATCTGCTAGGAGTAAATCCTGGCCGCCCGGTATAAGGCAAGGCTAGAGATATTTTCGCATCACAAAGCCCATCGGTTGCAGACGGATAAAGCCAAACCATTCATAGAGCCGGTGAGCATGATAGTTATCCTCTTGCGTATTGAGCATAATGCGAGAGACGCGAGATCGCTCAAAGAAACGGATCGCTTCCGCCATCAGACGAGCTCCGATACCTTTCCGTTCGAAGGCTGGATCGACGGCGATGCGGATGAGATAGCCGAACTCATCGTCTAGAGCATTAAACTGATAGCCTACGACCTTTCCTTCCCATTCAACCACCACAAAGTAGGGATGGGTCGCGGCAATGTCCTGAAAGGCCGTGGCATCATAGCGCCAGAGGTCTTCAAAGCAGAGCTCTTCCAGCCTGAGTAGAGCAGGCATGTCGCCCAGAGGTTGTTCAGACGTACTCCGCAGATTGACCGGTCGGAGCGTTACTGCCAGGTTGCCAGCAGTAGGGATCGCCATATCATATTTATCGTAGGCATACAGATTGCGAAATGGCAGAAAATTTTGTTTGATCAGCACGGTACGTAACCAATCGTGCTCAATATCATTGCCCGAATAATGGAGATAGCGCACCCCACGTCTCCGTAGTTGTTCCTCAAGTGCTTCCAGCAAAGAGGTGAGTAGCCCTATATAGGATCGGCTCTCGGTCCAGCTAATGCCAAAGCCTCCAAGCCAGGCTGAGGGTGCATTGAGCGTCTGTGAGAGGAGAAAGCTATAGAGCGAGCTTCCACTAAAGGCTCCTACAGCTGGATAGCGTGTGAGCAAAAGAGGAAGTTCAGTAGCTGTAAACCTCTGATAGATATATTCAGAGGTTCTTAAAAGACGTTCAATTGCATATTCGTCGGTTTTTGTCAGAATCCGAATCTGTTCATTGTTATATGCCATAGACCCTCATTATATTGCCAGGAAGGCATAGATGGTATGTTTTTTCTCTTCATCGGCAATGACACAAGACTGTTCAGACAATCTTCCTACCTCAGATTGAGTTATCGATGGTCTTCTTATTATATACTATAGTATCTGGAGAATGGCAGAATTTGAGGCAGTAAAAACGAACGAGCCAGGAGGTTTTGCTCAGCCCTGAAATGGGGAAGATAAAACCTTCTGGTTCGTTCACTACTGTGAGTTGCCATAGCGAGGAGAAAAAGAACTAATGGGTCTGATCATCACCCTCGGCATCAGGCCCTTTCATCTCGCGCAGGATCCTGGCGCGATCGGGTTTGGGCGCGTTGCGCATCCGATAGCCAGCCAACTTATGAATCCGGCGGAGCTCAGTAATCAGAAGATCGCTATTGACGCGGTACTCAGGCTTTTGAGCGGAGCCATAGCTATCGACCACTGCATCATCACCCAATAATTGATTGATCGTTGTTGCCGTACATGCAGCCGTAGCTTCAAGATCGTAGCCACCCTCCTGCACAAAGATGATCTTGCCATCGCACATACTGCGAGCGATATCGAGCAGGATCTGATTGAGCTTCGAGAAATCTACCGTAGAGAGCAGCATCCCGGGATTTGCCAGGCCAGTCTGGGCCTCGGTCTCTTTCCAGTGGGCATCAAAGCCAGCGGAGACCAGAATTAATTGTGGATCAAAGCGATCGGCTGCGGGAGCCAGTACCTGACGGAAGATGGGCTCATACGTCTCCAATCCTGCGCCAGCCGGGAGCGGAATATTGATCGTTGTCCCCAGCCCAGCCCCTTCACCGCGCTCTTCAGCCAGACCGGTCCCTGGATAGAAAGGAGCCTGATGGATGGAGAAATAGAGTACACGTGGATCGGAATAGAACATCTCTTGCGTCCCATTGCCATGGTGGACATCATAATCCACAATCAGCACACGTTCCAGACCATAGTGATCCAGCGCATAGCGAGCGGCAACCGCCACATTATTAAAGATACAGAAGCCCATAGCGGCCTCAGGAACGGCATGATGGCCAGGAGGTCGGACCAGACAGAAGGCATTGTCAACCTCACCCTTAAGGACCGCATCCACTGCAACCAGTGGTGCCCCCGCAGCCATTGTCGCAGCTTCATAGGATTGAGGTGAGACATAGGTATCAGTTCCCAGAGCCAGAATCGCAGGGGCATTTGTCTGCATATTCTCAGCCGCAGCGCGGCTAAGATCAGCCACCTCCTGAATATATTCTTCCTCATGGACGGTTGCTAATTCAGCAACGGTGGCGGCGCGTGGGGGGAGCTGCACCAGGCCATCACGTTCCAGCCAGTTCAGAGCCTTCAAGACCTCCCAGGCCATCTCAGCCCGTTGAGGTCGCTCTGGATGGCCCGCCGGAACCAGATGCTTGCGAAAGATGGGATCATAAATAAGGGCCGTGGTCATGGTTTTTCCTTGCAAAAGAGCGGTCGCTGCCGCTCTAGATTGATAACTGTGAGAACGAATACAGGGAGAGGACGGGTATGCCGTCTCCTCCTTTGACTACTACTGTAAGACTTTTTTGACGAGTTCGGGGATCTCAAAGATCGTATCGGCGACGGGAACATTCGCAGCCTGAAGAGCTGCCACCTTCCCTTGAGCCGTCCCCGTATTGCCAGAGATGATCGCACCTGCATGGCCCATGCGTTTGCCAGCGGGAGCCGTTCGACCAGAGACAAAGGCCACAACGGGCTTACTCATCGTCTTGATATACTCGGCAGCATCTTCTTCGTCGCTTCCACCAATCTCACCGCACATGACGACGGCTCGAGTCTGTGGATCTTTCTCAAAGAGCTGTAAGTAATCGATAAACGTTGAGCCGATGATTGGATCACCACCAATCCCAATACAGGTGGACTGGCCGATGCCTGCCTCGGTCAGCAGCGAGACGACCTCATAGGTCAGCGTGCCGGAGCGAGAGATAAAGCCTACGGAACCAGGCGTAAACATCTGATATGGGATAATCCCAATCTTGCCATGTCCTGGCGTGCAGAGCCCGGGGCAGTTTGGACCGATCAGGCGAGCGCCCTTCTCCTTCACAACGAGCATAGCACGCGTCATATCGACCACGGGAATGCCCTCAGTGATACACACAATCAGCTCGATGCCCGCGCTGGCAGCTTCCATGATGGCATCGGCTGCGCCTGGAGGTGGCACAAAAATACAGGTCGCATTGGCATCCGTAGCGGCCTTGGCCTGAAAGACCGTATCGAAGACAGGGACCCCTTCAGCCGTCTGTCCACCCTTACCAGGAGTGACGCCACCCACAATATGTGTGCCAGCGGCCTGCATATTGCGCGTATGGTACTGACCTTCGCGCCCAGTAATGCCCTGCACGATCACCCGTGTCGAGTTATCTAATAAAATGCTCATCCTTCAGTCCCTTTACTTCTCCGTACGAGCGGCAATAGCAGCGACAATCTTCTCCGAGGCATCGCGCATATCCTTACCCCAGTCCAGTCCTGCGTCCTTCAGAATTGCGCGACCCTCCTCTGCACCAGTACCGGAGAGGCGGACTACAATTGGTAGACCCTTGGGAAGCTCTGCCTGAGCCAGAATGACCCCTTTTGCTACCTCTTCACCGCGCGTAATACCGCCAAAGATATTGACTAGAATCCCTTTTACCTGTGGATCGCGAGCGACAAAAGTGAGTGATTTGCGCATCACCTCAGCCTTTGCTCCACCACCGATATCCAGGAAGTTTGCTGGCTTGCCGCCTGAGCGAGCGACCATATCCAGTGTTGTCATCACCAGACCAGCGCCATTGCCAATAATCCCCACATCGCCATCCAACTTCACATAGGTCAGGCCTTCTTGTTTGGCCTCAAACTCTAGCGGATTGGCCTCTTCGGGCTCAGACCAGGTGGCATACTCTTTCTGGCGGAAGAGACCATTGTCATCAATCACGATCTTGCCATCAGCGGCCATGACCTTGCCATCAGTTGTGTACGCAAGAGGATTGATCTCAGCCAGATTCGCATCGCTCTCAATAAAAGCCTTCGCCAGACCTGCCAGAATGGCAGCAGCGGGACGGATCACATGTGAAGGGAAGCCAGCGCGGCTCACGATATCCAGAGCCTCAAAGGGGCGGAGGCCCCAGCGCATATCGATTGGCTGCTGAATAATCTTCTCGGGCGTCTTCTCAGCTACCTCTTCAATATCGATGCCACCCGCGGTCGAGACCATCACTACAGGGGCCTGAGACTTACGATCCAGCACAATACCCAGATAATATTCTTCTTTAATATCAATCTTTGACGTGACCAGAACCTTCTCGACCGTTAGACCTTTAATATCCATTCCAAGGACGCGAGCAGCGGCCTCACGTGCTTGCGTGGGAGTATCACCAAACTGAATGCCGCCGGCCTTTCCGCGCCCACCCACATAGACCTGAGCCTTAATAACGACCGGACCACCAAGTTCCTGGGCAATAGCTTCGGCCTCTTCTGGTGTCGAGGCTACACGTCCGGGCTGAACCGGGACGCCATAGCGTGCCAGAATATCCTTGGCCTGATATTCATGAATCTTCAAAATACATGCTCCTTGTGATACATACGGGATACAGCTTCGTATCCATCCACTATTGTAAAGGAAAATGACTCGCGCAGGCAAGACAAGAAATACCATGAGTGGCTGTCTACGTCCTGGATTCGAGGCTCTTATCGCGTCTGTCTCCAGGCAGGCAATGTTTTTGACTACTGACCCCTCTCATTATATGCCCCATAGTTAAAACCAGTCAATGAAAAACCTCCCTTCCCTATTGAAGAAGAGAGGCAAAACAGACAGTAGGGGTCTCTTTCGTTGAGGAGCCCAACCCGTGCTCCCTCCAATGGAAACAATCGCACATCCACGAGTGTATGAGAGAGCACACAGGGCCAAAAAAGGCAATGGCCTCTATGCACTGACCTCCGTAACTGCCAGTTCGAGCGGCTCGGACGTTGGTTCGTCTTTGCCCTTCTGGCGCATCGTCGCCGCCGCATCTTTATCGCGAATAGCCAGTGCAAAGCCAATCGCTGCAAGCACCAGAATGGCAGAGGTGATAAAGCCAGCATGATAGGCAAAGTAGTTGGGCTCGGTAGCACCAGAGGTAGTCGTATGGATTGCTCCAATCGTGCTAATGACAGTACTCGCAATAGCTACCCCAATGGCAGAACCAACCTGGCGTTGTGTATTATAGATCGCTGAGGCCTGCCCCGTCTCGCTTGCAGTGATAGTAGCAAAGGCAACGGCCTGATTGGGCAAGAAGATATTGCCCATACTCATCCCGATCAAGAACATGAGTATGCGCATGATCCATAGATTTGTATCTGGTCCCATTACCACGAGGGCGGCCATCATAATCGAGGCGCTAATAATTCCGGCAGCTATCATACGGCGTGGTCCAATGCGTGGATAGAGGCGCGAGCCAATCTGGACGCCGGTGATGACCCCTAGCGCTTCCGGAAAGGTTGTAAGACCAGAAGTGAGGGCATCGACTCCACGCGCCTCTTGCAGGAAGAGAGGGGTGGCATAGAGCACACCCATAAAACCCGCGCTCGTTAATACCGTAATCAGATTGCTATTGCGGAATAGGCCATTGCGCATCAGGCGCAGATTGAGCATGGGGGTAGCTATGCGCAACTCAACAAAGATGAAGATGGCCAGCAATAGCAGGCCGCCAATCAAACTCCCCAAAATCATGGGGTTGCTCCAGCCATAGTTGGGACCTTCGCTCAATGCATACATCGTCAGAGCCAGGCCAATGCCAGCCAGCAGGAAGCCGGGGATATCGAAGCGGCTCTTCGAGCTCTCTCGGCTCTCATGGAGGAAGAGAATGCCAAAAATCAAGGCTGCGATCCCAATGGGGACATTCACAAAGAAGACCCAGTGCCAGGAAAAGCTGGTTACAAGCAGGCCGCCGAGAACTGGACCAGAGGCTGGCGCAATGACCGTAGGGATATTAAGGATGCGCGAGACCTGAACACGTTCGGCAGGTGGAAATGTACGAATCAGCATCGCATTTCCCACCGGAGTCAGTGCTCCACCAGCAATACCCTGTAATGTGCGGAAGAGCACCAATTCTGTCAGATTATTGGCCAGACCACAGAGAGCTGAGGCGAGCGTAAAGAGCGCAAGGGCCCCGAGAAAGATTCGACGCGAACCGAAGCGATCGCCTAACCAGCCAGAGGCAGGGATAATAACGGCGAGACTGACAAGATAGGAGACAACGATGGCATCGACCGAAGCTCCTGTGATGTTAAAATCACGTGCAATCGAGGGGAGCGCTGTGTTAACAATGGTGGAATCCATAATGCTCATAAACATGGCGATTACAAAGACAATGCTAATGCTCACCTTTGGATTTATCTTACTATGATACATGCAGAAAAAGCTCCTGGGATGAAGGGCCTTAAGAGGGACATGGTCTGTTTGCTGATATACGTAGTAGTGCCATACGAAGTGGTGAAGAGATCAAAAAAAATCAAGAAAAACAAACTCACATTGAGTTTGACTTCACCAGTTACCGGGTCCTACTGATAGAAATATACCGACAATGGATAAACAAGAAGATCTCTCAAGCTTAATACGGTAAGTCATTCTATTGTAGTTTTTTTTTACGCTCTTCGTCAATGAACAAATGTTCTTTAATTGATGTATTGGTCTCTTAATTATTACGGATGGTCAATGCGATAGCTTGCGCATCCAGAGAGACCATGCCTTTTTGTTGCCCGAGGCCCGTTCGTTACCTTTTAAACCGATTGGACCAGTGTTTTCTATGCACTAATGCGCAAAATGGGTTATAGCTATCCCATAACCCATTTTATAAGATAGCTATTTACCGCCATATCCGTTATAATAATAAAATACTATGAAATACTCTTACACCAGAGAGAGTAAAGCTTGACGTTTATCGATAAACAGACTAAGATGCGGACAACTATTCAGGTTTATGTAGGAATACAAAAATGACAACCATTTATGATATTGCAAGGGCCATTGGTGTCTCTCAGACGACGGTGGCCAACGCCTTGAAAGGGAGAGGAAACGTTAGCGATGCCATGCGGCAGCGGATTTTGGACTATGCGCAAGAGGTTGGTTATCGTCCTAATGTTCTAGCCCAGAGTTTGACGCAACGCAAAACCTATACCATTGGCTTTATATTGCCAACCATAGCTAATCCGTTTTATCCTGAGATTGCCGAAGAGATTGAACATCTGGTTGCTCAGCAGGACTATCAAGTTCTGCTCTGTAATACCCGTGGAGATGCTCAGCTTGGCCGGAAACACCTCGAGCGCCTCCAGGGGCGGTGGGTAGATGGCATTATCGTCATGGGAATTAGTATGGATGTGGCCGATATTCAGGTGCATTTTAACCAGGGATTGCCTACTGTCCTGTGTGACTGGCAGGAGAACGAATCACCTGAAGGTATCCCTCAGGCAAGCATTGATTTTTATCAGGCAGGCGCTCTAGCTGCACATCATTTACTGGAGATAGGGCATCGTAAGCTTGCAATCATTGTCCATGAGCCATTACAGATCCATCGTCTCGAGGGTTTCCGTTCAACACTGGCTGAAGCAGGCATATCGCTTCCCGCTGAATGGATTCAGCAAGGCGATTCCACGCTGGAAAGTGGCTATGAGGCAGCCAGAAGATTGCTGCTCTCTCAGCAGCATCGTCCAACAGCCATCTTTGCCACAAATGACTGGATGGCGATTGGTGCAATGGGAGCTGCGCGGGATCTTGGGCTACGTATTCCGCAAGATCTCTCAGTTATTGGCCTTGATGACATCGTCGTTGGCGAGCACTATCAGCCAGCGTTAACGACCATCGCAATCCCCAAACAAGAGCTGGCCAGGGCCGCTACGGAGCTCCTCCTGCAACAGATTGCCAGGGCAGACCAGATCACTCCTCTGGTACTGGTTCAGCCATCACTTCTTGTACGCCAATCTACCGCAGCTCCTTCAACATCAATGAGTACGAACGTCTAACAGTCACCTGCAAAAAAGAGCCTCCCATACGCTTGACATTTACCGGTAAATCCATTATCCTTGTGGTAGGTTTATCGGTAAACATGCATTCATTGATGATAAAGTGTTTATCAATTTTCATGCTAAACCTTATCAGGTTAAGCATTTCTGCTCCCAGGTCCGGTTGAATGGCATGAGTGATTATCTAGTGATAATCATGAGAGCTATGCTTTATTTTCAGGCGTCATTGTTGATTGCGTGAAATTCTTGTGTGTTCAAGATGATGACTGTTCAACATGTGTGCGCGCTCGCAAAACGGTGAGCGACCAGCATAATTGAGTGGGCATCAACGTATCCTATCCGTCCAAAGGAGTACATGCGGTATGCAGTACGTTTCTAAATCTTTGCCGAAGTTATCGCGCACAGCCCTTCTCACTGTCCTCTCGACATTATTGGTTCTTCTGGCTGCTTGTGGGAATGATACTAGTTCAAACACTAGTAGTAGTAGTAGTGGTGTTGTAAACCTGACCTACTGGTCCTGGATCCCCAATTTGCAAACTTCTATTGATCTCTTCAATAAAACTCATCCAAATATTCATGTAAACTGGGAAACGGTTCCATCTGGTTCCAGTGGCACCTATGCTAAGATGTTTACTGCATTAAAAGCTGGCAATGCTCCTGATCTCGGGCAGGTCGAATATCAATTTCTGCCCACCTTTGAGGCAACTGGTGGTCTGGTCGATCTCTCACCATATGGTGCAAGTTCGGTCAAAGACAAGTTTGTCCCCTGGACCTGGGGTCAAGTGACCCAGGGCAATGCAATTTACGCCATTCCACAGGATACAGGTCCGATGGTGATGTACTATCGTGCCGACCTGTTTGAGAAATATAACATTCCTGTTCCCACTACCTGGGACGAGTATGCAGCGGCTGCTCAGACGCTACACAAAGCTGATCCCAATATCTTCATTACAGACTTCCCTCCGAAAGAGTCTGGCCAATATATTGGTTATGTCTGGCAGGCTGGTGGCCGTATGTTTAACATTGATGGTCAGAACTGGAAAGTGGGCATCAATGATCCTGCTTCGAAGAAGGTTGCCAACTACTGGCAGGGATTATTGGATAAGAATCTTGTGACGACTGATCCTGATTTTGCACAGGGCTGGTACAATGACTTGCAGACTGGCCGCAATGCAACCTGGATCTCTGCCACCTGGGGTGCCAATACCATCCTTTCGAACGCGGCTTCTACATCGGGTAAATGGAAAGTTGCTCCTATGCCACAATGGAGCGCGGGCCAGAATGTTGCAGGTAACTGGGGTGGTTCGACCACAGCCGTTTTCAAGGATTCGAAGCATCCAAAAGAGGCCGCTGAGTTTGCTCAATGGTTGAATACGGACGCTCAGAGCGTGACGAATATGGTCAACGGTGCACAACTCTATCCAGCGCTCTCCTCTGCGCTTGATACGCCCGCTTCTAGTGACACGGCCAAGTTCTATAGTGGACAGAACATCAACGAGGTCTTCAAAGCTGCATCAAACAGCGTGGATGTAAAGTTCCAGTGGGGACCAACGATGAGCGATGTCTTTACCAGCATGGGCGATAGTTTCACCAATGCGATTAATGGCAAAGGCACGCTGAGCTCGGCTCTGGATGACGTGCAGAAATCTACAGTCGATAGTATGAAAAAGCAGGGCTTTAGTGTTAGCCAGTAGCACAGCCCCACTCCTCAAGATATTCTAATATCCATTCAATGATTAGATGTCTGGGGCAGAGAGAGGCGATAGAACGACCTCTCTCTGCCATCTTCCTCCCCCAATGATGTCCCGGTCCTGTGAGGTTTTATCTCCTCGTTGGCATAGTTCGATGCGTAAGAGAGGATTTTTATGATGGCAACAAGCTCATCCTCTTTCGTGAAGAAAGTTGAGCAGAGAGCTCTGCCCGAACGGCGTCGTTTACGTCGCACAAAAGCGGTTCCATATCTCTTTCTTCTACCGTTTGGTACCATGTTCGTGTTGTTTTTTATTGTGCCGATTGGATATGCACTGTATCAGAGCCTGTATCAGACGCAGCGTAGTGGTCTGGGATTGAGCGCTCCAAAGATGGTTTTTGCAGGTCTGAGCAACTATCAGCAAGTGCTAACCGATGGAAACTTCTTTGGCGGACTGGGGCGTGTGCTTCTGTTTGGCGTCGTGCAGGTGCCTATAATGCTTTGTCTGGCTTTATTGCTGGCACTACTGCTCGACGCGAAGACTGCGCGCTTTAAGAGCTTCTTTCGAGTCTCGTTCTTTATCCCTTATGCTATTCCAGGCGTTATTGCTGCCTTGCTCTGGGGCTATCTCTATACGCCTCAACTGAGCCCATTTGTGCAGCTTGCGCATCTGGTGGGAGTGCCCGAGCCAAATTTGCTTGGTGCTGGAACGATTCTCTGGTCGATGGCGAATATTACCACCTGGACCTGGACTGGCTATAATATGCTGATCATTACGGCTGCCTTACAGGCGATTCCTCCTGAGCTTTATCAGGCGGCTCAGTTGGATGGAGCGACCAGCCTTAGTATTGCGCGTTATATTAAGATTCCTATGATTGCTCCAGCGCTTGTAATGACCTGTATCTTCTCCATTATTGGAACATTGCAGCTTTTTACTGAGCCTCTGGTTCTCAGCTCGATCTCCAATAATGTAACCAGCAGCTATACTCCAAACTACTATGCCTACTTTACAGCATTTAGTAATAACAACTACACCTACACGGCTGCTCTGTGTGTTGTACTGACCGCTGTTTCGTTTGTGTTCTCGTTCGGGTTTCTTAAACTGACCCGGCGTTATTCAGGAGTGTAGTGAGATGCAGACATCTATTGATAAGGGCCGCGCTACCAGGTCAGCTCGCCGATCTGCCCCATTCAAGCCCAGTAGTATTCTGGTGCCAGCTGTTCTCTTTGTCTTCGCGATCTACTTTTTATTGCCCTGCTACTGGCTGGTTGTTTCAGCGACGAAGAGTACGCCAGACTTTTTTAGCACGTTTGGTCTCTGGTTTGCGCCGCATTTTAACTTTTTTACCAATGTGCAGAATCTGTTGACCTACAATGGCGGGCTGTATACGACCTGGCTGTGGAACTCTTTCTTCTATGCCAGTGTTAGCGCAGTCCTGGGCACACTTTTTTCGTCGATGGCGGGATATGCTCTCACCAAATTTGTGTTTCCAGGGCGGAATCTGATCTTCTCACTGATCCTGGGTGCTGTTCTGGTGCCTGCACCAGCCCTGGTGCTACCCCTCTACTTATTGATGAGTGGAGTACACCTGACCGATACTATCTGGGCCATTATTCTGCCCAGTATCGTGAATCCATTTGGCGTGTATCTGGCTCGTATCTATGCAGAAGCCTCGGTGCCCGATACGTTATTGGATGCCTCGCGGGTCGATGGCGCAGGTGAGTTCCGCATTTTCTTTACGATTGTTATGCGCATTCTGTCGCCTGCTCTTGTCACAATCTTCCTCTTTCAGTTTGTGGCTGTCTGGACGAACTTCTTTTTACAGTATGTGATGGTGAGTAATCCTGCACTTTACCCTGTGACTGTTGGCCTCCAGACCTGGAATACAACCTATACCAGCGGTGGGGCGGGTGGCGTTCAATTTGTCTATAGCCTGATCTTGACGGGTGCGCTGCTCTCTATTGTTCCGTTGGTGATTGGTTTCCTCCTGTTGCAGCGTTACTGGCGCAATGGTCTGACATTGGGGAGTCTCGCCAATTAGCTCGTGCTCTGCATGAGAGTATGTATGTTGAAACAATGTCGTAGGGAAAGGTGTGTTATGACGCAGATTTCGGATCAGACAAAGAGGGATCTCAGGGCATTCCCCTCGCGTTTACCTGCATTTTACTTCGGAGCTGATTATAATCCTGATCAGTGGACCCCCGAATGGGGCTATCAGGATGAGCAGATCTGGCTGGAAGATATCCGTATGATGAAGCTGGCTCATGTGAATGTGGTGACGATTGGAGTCTTTAGCTGGGTGGGCTTGCAACCCGCTGAAGAGATAGTTAACTTTGCCTGGCTGGACCGCATTCTGGATCTGCTGGCACAGAATGAGATCTTTGTCTGTCTGGCAACCCCAACAGCGGCGATTCCAGCCTGGCTGGCGGCACGTTATCCCGAAGTTTTGCCTGTGGATGCTCAAGGGATTCGACGTGGCCATGGTTCACGACAGAATTATTGTCCAACCAGCCCTGTCTTTCGTCGGCTGGCTGCGAATCTTGTGAGGCAATTGGCCGAACGCTATGGCAACCATCCAGCGCTTTTGAACTGGCATATCAGCAATGAATACTATGGATCAGCCACGGAAGGGAAAGATCCCTGCTATTGTGAGCGCTGTCAGGCTCGTTTTCGGCAGTGGCTGCAAACCCGGCATGGCTCGCTCGAACAACTGAATCGTGACTGGATGACGGCATTCTGGGGGCATACCTATACAGACTGGGAGCAGGTGACTATGCCTGGACCCTACACAGATCAAGGGGTCCAGGGGCAGATGGTGGACTTTTTGACATTTGTGTCTGATATGTATCTTGAATGCTATCTCAATGAGCAGGAGATTCTGCGAGAGATAACGCCAGAGATCCCCATCACAACAAATTTTCTTGGCGTATTCAGACGACTTGATCTCTCACGCTGGGCTCCCCATCTGGATGTTATGTCTTACGATTCCTATCCAGCCCGCACAACTCATCCAGCTGACATCGCCTTTCAGCATGACGTTATGCGGAGCCTCAAAGGGGGCCAGCCATTTATTTTAATGGAGCAGACTCCCAGCCAGGTTCAGTGGATGGCGCAGAATCCTTTGAAGCGACCAGGAGTCATGCGCCTGCTCAGTTATCAGGCGATTGCGCATGGTGCGAATGCCATTCAATATTTTCAATGGAGACAGTCTCGTGGATCGTCTGAAATGTTCCATGGAGCTATTGTTGCGCACGCGGGCCATGAACACACACGTGTCTTTCAAGAGATTACGAAGCTGGGAACGGAACTTGGAGCTTTAAGTACTGGTCCGGGGAAGGGACTGCTTGAAGCGCGAAATTTGGCTCGCGTGGCTCTCCTATTTAGCTGGTCAAACTGGTGGAATGTCGAGTTTCGTCCAGGCCCAAGTGATCAGATTCGTTATATGGATGAGGTTCTGCAATACTATCGTGCGCTCTGGAAAGAGAATATTGCCGTTGATATCATCTCTCCCGATACAGATCTGACACCCTATAAGCTGGTTGTAGCTCCTCTTATGAATATGGTGAGTGCAGAGCAAGGTGCGGCTATCGAAGCCTATGTTGCGAATGGCGGTCTGTTTGTGACGAGCTATTTTAGTGGTGTGGTGAATGAGAAGACCCTTGCCTGGTTGGGTGGGTATCCTGGACCATTGCGCAAAACTCTGGGGATCTGGGTTGAGGAGTATGATCCTCTGGAACCAGATATGGCTAATACCATCGTTGTGCCTGAGGGTTCACCGCTGGCTGCTGGACGATACTCTGCTCGACTCTGGTGTGATCTTCTGCATCTTGAGGGGGCCAGAGCTCTGGCCAGCTTTGGCGAAGACTTCTATGCAGGCTACCCGGCAATAACGGAGCACCAGTTTGGGAAGGGGCGCGCCTTCTATGTGGCGACGCGACCAGAGGAGGCTCTGCTCTCATCCTTACTTACCTCGTTGCGCAACGACCTTCAGCTCGCCCATCCAATCATCTCAGCAACCGAGGGGATAGAGCTTGTACAGAGGACAGGTGCTGGTAGTGGTAGCTACACATTTGTGCTCAACCATTCCACCAATGCGGCACATGTGACCCTCTCTGAACCAATGTATGATGTAGTGAGCTCTACCCTCTACGAAGGGAGAGTGGAGGTACCCGCAAAAGAAGTACTGATTCTGCGCGAACTCAGCCACGAGAACCTTCCTGTCAATCCTTGATTCTATAACTGGTTAGATGCTAGTATGCTAGTATGCTAGCATCTAGTAAGGAAGGATTAAGCCATGAGGGAAGCAAAACAGCAATTTAATGTGTATTTGAGCCCGGAGCTAGTCAAGCGCATGAAGCATCGTTCCATTGATGAGCAGCTTTCGCTCTCTGATCTGGTTGAAAAGGTATGATAAACGTTTCTTAGAAATATAGCGAATCCTTGACAATCCATGATTACTCTGTCATACTAGAGCGATGAAGTTAAGTGACTATGCAAAGCAACAAGGCGTCCGATACGAGACTGCATGAGATGGTTTCGTGATGGCAAGATCAAAGGCTATCGAGTCGGAAAACATACGGTGATGATCGATGAGGGCCAAGAAACCTTTTTCGATCATCCGAAAAACGTCGCTATCTATGCTCGTGTTTCTTCCGCTGAGAACAAACCCAACCTGGACAGCCAGGCAGAACGGTTGGTCGCCTATGGTGTCGCCAGAGGCTATCAGATTAGCAAAGTCGTCAAAGAGGTCGGGTCTGGAATCAATGACGCACGTCCGAAATTTTTGGCTTTGCTCGAAGATCCTGGCATCACTGTGATTATCGTCGAGCATAAAGACCGGGCCAGCCGCTTTGGCGTGCGCTATATTGAATCGCTTTTACGAATCCAGGGGCGCACCCTCGAAGTGGTCAATCAGGCGGAAAATGGGACGGAAGATCTGCTTGCTGATCTGACTTCCATCATTTACTCGTTCTGTGCCAGGCTCTATGGCCAGCGAAGGGCGAAACGGAAAACAGAGCACATTGTCGAACAATTGCAGGGGAAGGTGGAAGAAGATGCACCTGGTTGAGCAGCATGTGATACAGAAAACGGATGCACGGTTTCCGACGATTGATGCTGCGTGTTTTGCCTCAAAAAATCTGTACAATGCGGCGCTCTACGCTCTCCGTCACCACTATATTTGGCACCAGACGTTTCTCACCTCCGTCGAGATGGACAAGCGGATGCAATCGCACGAAGCCTACCAGGCGCTTCCAGCCAAAGTGGCGCAACAGGTGCTTCGTGTGTTGGAAAAAAACTGGATCTCCTTTTTTGCATCTCTTGCCGAGTGGAAAAACCATCCTGAGAAGTTCAAGGCTCGCCCTCGGCTCCCAGGATACCTCGATAAAACAGCAGGCCGAAACGTTCTGATCTATACGATGCAGGCGGTGAGTCGCTCGAAACGAACCCTTGGCAGGCGCATCATCCAGCCTTCTGGGCTCGCTATTCAGGTAAAAACTCAACAAGATCCCTCCAGTATCGATCAGGTACGCATCGTTCCCAAGTCAGGCTTTTATGTCGTGGAAGTGATTTATGAACCCAAGCCCAACCTATCGGCAGTGGACCCGGCCTGGGTGGCAGGCATTGATGTCGGGATGAACAATCTGGCCGCGCTAACTTCAAACAAACCGGGGTGTGTCCCGATCCTTGTTAACGGGCGCGGTATCAAGTCAACCAATCAGTGGTATAACAAACGCCTTGCCCAGTTACAAAAAGCTCGTGGCCGCCCTGGCTTCACCCGTCAGATGCAAGCATTGACCACTCGCCGCACGCGTCGCATTGACCATGATCTGCATCATGCCTCTCGTTTGCTCATCGACCTTTTGATCGCTGATGGGATTGGCACGCTGGTGATCGGCAAAAATGAGGGGTGGAAGCAAAACAGTCATCTGGGAACGCGAACGAATCAACAGTTTGTGCAGATCCCGCATGCCCGTTTCATCGAGATGCTGACCTACAAGGCGCAGCGTGTTGGGATCACGGTGATCCTCACAGAAGAGTCGTACACCAGTCAAGCGAGTTTCGTGGATCGTGATCCGTTGCCTCCCTACCAAAAAGGCAAGGCCACTGAGCAGCGGTTCAGTGGGAAACGCATCACACGCGGTTTGTATCGAACGAAAGAGGGTCGACTCATCAATGCGGATCTCAATGGGGCAGGCAATATTGTGCGAAAAGTAGCACCGAATGCCTTCGGGTCTGACGGTGTAGAGGATGGGAGAGGCCACGAGCCGGTAGTCCATCCAGTGAAGGCAGTCATTCCCTTCACACCCCGAAAACGAAAGCGACTTCCGGGCCCTGTGTCAGGATTCGCTAGCGTTTAGGAACTATTTATGCGCTATCTAGCTGAGGCAGAGAATACTGCCAGATCTGAAGTGGAGCCAGTTGGCGAGCAGGGGGTTCAGCCCACTTTGCAGCCAATGATTCATGTTGAGGATATGAGTAAATCCGTTGAATTTTATCATACGTTGGGGGCAACCATCGTCCAGGGGAGCCGTGATGGGGATTGGACCTTGCTACGTTTTGGCGAAACAGAAGTGAGTCTACTGCGCATCCAGCGAATCCGGAGCAGAACGAGGGGAAAGTGGAGCTGAATTTTGCCTATACAGCCTCACTGGAAGCCTTAGAACAAAGGTTGCGCGAAGGTGGAGTTGATATTGTCCGTCCGGTTGGGGATGAAGGTTTTGGCTATCAACTGCAAGTACAGGACCCTGATGGAATGCTTGTCAAAATCAACCAGCTCAAGCCAGAACTGTATCAGTGAAGCCTTTCTTAATGGCAGAAGAGGTTGGACCGCAGAGGCCAACCTCTTCTGCCATGTGCCACTAAAGCATTTGTGTTTCGCTCTATAAACACGACAATATCCTTGCGTGCCAGACAGACTGAGCAGTCAAAAAGCTTGCACAAAAACAAGGTCTACAAAGGAGCTTCCCTCTGCCGGGTTAGCGAGCTGTTCCCGGTCTGGATGCCAGGTGAAGATATAGGATGCGAGCGTACGACGTACAGAACCATGGCCACCTGAAAAAACTACGATAAATACGTAGAGATATTATTGTTGGACTGGTTGAGTGTTAATAAAATAGCGAAGTCGTTAGGTGAGATAAATTTTTCAAGGATGTGCGTAAGATCGGCATGGAGAGTATCCGCATCGGTGAGATCGGTGCCATTGAGATCAGCCCCATGGAGATGTCCAAATTGCAGATTGGCCCCTCGTAGATTGGCCCCGCTCAGATCAGCCCCATAGAGACGAGCATGTTGTAACTGTGCTTGACTGAGGTTTGCATAGCGCAGATCGGCCCCACTAAGATTTGTGCCTCGGAGATCTGCCTGAATGAGCCGCGCATACGTCAGGTTGGTGCGGTAGAGGCGTGCTCCACTCAGGAGTGCCCCTGTGAGATCAGCTCTGGTAAGATCAATCTTACTCAGATCAGTGCGGCTGAGATTGGCATAACTGAGATTGGCATCCTGAAAGATAGCGTCAGAGAGGAGTGTCGTACGCAACTCTGCTGAGTGAAGATTGGCTTCGCACAGATTGGCTCTGCGGAGATCAAGCCCACTCAGATCCATGCCATGGAGATCGGCATGCACCAGATCAGGATTGATATCAGGTTGTTGTGCTCTCCAGGTGTTCCACTGATCTTTGCCTGCTGCCTCAGTGCAGCATGTTTTGAGGAGGTCGAGATGCGTTGAATCGGCCATAATATTCCTCTTTCGCATTCTTGCTAATGATCACTGTACAAACGAGCAGGATGGTTCTCCTCTACTAGCAGAGGCCCTAAGAAATCCTGATAAAAGAAATACGAATGAGGTGCCATTAAGGCGCATAAATTCAGCCTTATTTTGTATGTAAAATCATTCATTCATAATTACAAAACTATAGACAATTTATCTGTCCTTTCGAGAAGCCAGTGAAGTACAGCTACGGGCGTGTTTAGACGACGGTCGCATCCATTAGCGAACGGATGCGACCGTTGGGCTTATTTCAGGATCTCGTGGAGCTTCGCGGCGAAGGTGACGGCGTGGGCTCCATAGCCGCCATGGTCACCTGGGAATTCCACCACCTGTGTATCCAGGTGTTCGGCCAGCAGAGCGGCGGGACGATAGGCAAACTTGCCGGCCAGATGATCGCGAGTCTCCAGACCGCCCGCCAGAACGATCCGCTCTTTGTGTGCGGAGAGAAGTGTCAGGTTGGGCCTGTAATGGGTGAAGGGCAGGAGTTCGTGGCCAAAGAAAAGGTCCATATTTCCAGCCATACGCGCCATGGTAGCTGCAACCTCCGGAGGGAGTGGAACCGCTGGCGGCTGCATGGTGCCCTCGAGGCCAACGCCCACTGCCCACGCGTTCATCGCCGCGCCAGCTCCCTCGCGCTGGTAGATCTCGTAGACGTGCTCGTTAACTGCGTGCCAGGTGGCTGAGTCAGGCAATATCTCCAGCAATGGCGGTTCGTGGGCGATCAGCTTTGCGACCCGCTCGGGATGGCGGGCGATCAGGTCGAGACCGACGATTGCGCCCGAACTGGTGCCAAAGACGATGGCTGGCTCAGGAGTAACGGCCTCCAAGAGTCGGCTTGCGTCGTCGCTATGAATAGCGATACTCTGGTCCTCTGGTGTATTGTCGAGCGGACTGCGCGAATTGCCACGTGGATCGTAGGTGACGACGGTGTAGTCCTCGGCCAGGATCGGCGCAATGGCCTCGAAGACGCCCGCATCGGTGCCTCCGCCCGCGATCATGAGCAGAACAGGGCCAGAACCACGTGTCTCATAGTAAATGGTTGCTCCAGGGACTTTAAGGGTCTGCGTTTTCATACTATGTTCCTCTAATCAAATAATCAAATACATAAAATACCTATGTTCTTTGCTACATATGAGTTTCATGCCCGCTGCCGGGGAGCTTACCTCAGGTCAATTGATCCTCAGAAGAGTTGTGGGTGGCCAGGCGCTGGCGCAGGAGGATCTGCTCTGCCTGATTGTTCGTCAGAGTGATGGCTCGCAGTTCGGCTGCTCGGGCATGCTCACTGCGACCAAGTTCCAGCAGAAACGCGCCGCGAATGGCGTGAAAGCGATGATATCCCTCAAGATCGCGGGTCAGAGCCTCGACCTCGTTCAGCGCCGCCACTGGCCCTGCGACATAGCGTAGGGCGACCGCCCGGTTCAGGCGCACCACCGGCGAGGGGGCCATAGTGAGCAAGAGATCATAGAGGGCCAGGATCTGCTGCCAGTCTGTCTCCTGCCACGATGTCGCCTCTGCGTGACAGGCAGCCAGCGCGGCCTGTACCTGGTAGGGGCCAGGACGACCAAGCGCTGCTGCCTGCTCGATCAGGCGCCCGGCCTCACCAATCATCTGATGATTCCAGCGCGCCCGGTCCTGGTTGGCCAGCAGGATCAGATTCCCCCCGGAATCGAAGCGGGCGTCTGCTCGGGCCAGATGGAGGCGCATCAGAGCTAGCAGGCCCAGTGCCTCCGGTTCTCTGGGATAGAGGCGCGTGACAAAGGCCGCCAGCCAGGCCGCGTCCTCGGCCACATCGCGTTGCGTAGAAACGCCGCTGGTGCTGGCAAGATAGCCCTCATTGAACATCAGATAGAGGACGGTCAGGACTTCGCCCAGGCGCTCGTCGAGCTCCTCCTCGCGGGGCACACGATAGGGAATGCTTGCCTGCACGATCTTCTGCCGCGCCCGTACCAGTCGGCGTGCCACCGCCGACTCCGAGGCCAGGAAGGTATGAGCGATCTGGGCCGTCGTGAAGCCGCAGACGGCCCGCAGAGTCAGAATTACCTGGGTCTCGCGGGACAGCGCCGGATGGCAACAGGTGAACATTAGCCGTATCCGATCGTCTGGCTCGGAGATTACCGGGCGTTCTAGGAGCGCAAGCTGATTGCGATAACGTGCATCGCGACGAAGCTGGTCGATGGCGCGCCGTCGCGCCACCGTTAGCAACCAGGCACCGGGACGAGCAGGAATGCCTTCGACTGGCCAGCGCTCAAGTGCGACCAGGAGGGCATCCTGGACGATCTCTTCGGCAACCTCGAAGTTACCAAGTAAACGTACCAGCGCTCCAACCAGCATACCGGCCTCTTCGCGAAAGACTGTGCCGAGCGCAGCCTGAATCTCCTGCTCGGGAGCCTGAGGATCTTGTGGGGTATCAACCATCGGCGCTCAGGCTCCCAGTAGCGGCCAGATCTCTACCACGTGGTAAATGGGTACGCTGCTGGTCCACTTTTTGGCCAGCTGTAACGCCTCATCCAGATCGGCTACCTCAATTTCAGCATAACCGCCAATTACCTCAGTTCCCTCGAGAAATGGGCCATCGGTAACCAGCAACTGACCGCCCGCGCCAGCGTGCACGCTGGTAACTGTATGCGGTGGATGGAGTCCATTGTCGTGACGCAGATACGCCTGGTGCTCGGCCATCCACTGTCCCGACTTTGCTCGTACCTGGTTGCGCTCCTCTTCCGACATCGCCAGCCAGGCGGCCAACTCCTCTGGAGGGGCGCAGAATAGCAAGAAATATTTCATATGATCGATCCTTTCATCTCTCTCCTGCATTGCTATTCCCACAGGGTCTCTCCTGCCCGGAACAGCTCCGCACAGAGTACTCTGTTATGTGTTCTTTCTCCTATACGACGAATAGATAAGGCCCGAAAAGGACATTCCGGTGAATGTTGTTCTCGCCTACCCAAAGAATCTGTTGTTCCATTGTTTTTTCTGGCTGATCATCTTGTTATTTTTTCGAAAATGGTCGCTGTGACGATATGATTCAGCGCGCCTGACTTGTTTGGAGGAACTTATTCACCAGGATCCGTTTACGATCCTGATTTTTTTTGCTTGCGTAAGGAAACGTGCGAGGTTAGTATGAGGGAGTGATGAGGTTCAGCAGGCATAGATGAGGTCTATACCTCCCTTGATTCAATGATAAAAATGTAGTGAGAGTAGTTTATCGGTACAACCAGATTAAATGGTAAAGACATCTTCATTTGAGCACAAAATGAAGAACCTCTTCGTGCTCATTCACCAGATAATGTGGCTGTACCTGGTTTACCCATGCAGGTGCAAGCTATCTCATCTCAAAAGTTATTCTTTGCTAATAATCTCCAGTAGCTCTGGTATTCTGTTCACCAGTAATGTGCTTGCCCAGGAGGTTCCGGCCAGATAGATAAGCAGGGCATAGAGGAGAGCGAGGGGCAGAGTGAACAACCAGAGCCAGCGCATCTGAAAGAGCAGAGGCAAAAGAAAGGCGGCCAGGACAGGGAGTAAGATCAGTATCTCCAGGCCGAATGCTCCCAACGCTCGTAATGATTTTGCACAGCCACTCTGCGATCCAGTTGCTGGTGTATTGCGGTAGCCCTTTTGTGCCAATGCCATGCGACTGGGGAAGAGCAGGGAAAGTACATTGCCACAGCCAAGCAGAACGATCAAGCCTGTCAGCCCTGCCAGACCAATGGGCCAGATCAGATCCATGTTGTTTGTAAGCCAGGCCACAACAGGGATGCAGATAGCCATTTCAAGGATCCCAAGACCCAGAGTGACCAGATTCTTTGCCCACAAGAGCTGTCGCGGTTTAATCGGAAAAAGCAAGAGGGTCGTCAGCGATTGGCGTTCAACCCCCAGAATATTATTCGAGAAGAAGAGAAGCGAGAAAAAGATGATTAAGAGTAGATAGATCATTCGCCAGTAACCCAGCCCTTGATTAAAAATGCTGTAGCTCATCAGAACAATCACAAAAAAGAAGACTCGAACGACAATCGTTGTCAACTGAGGATCTCGGCGGAAATATTTAAGATCCTTAAGGGCCAGGGCTAATGTCTGTGGTGGCAGGAAGGAACGTCTCCTGGTCTGTTTGATGTTTTGAGGCATGGCTCTGGTAGATTGTCCAACATTTTTCGTCGAGGCATTGTTTTCAGGCGTTGCGAGAGCACGTTCGACGGCTATTATCCAGAGAGAGAAGATGCCAATCGTCGTTGCCAGCAGTCCCAGGAGCCAGGCAATACTAGAGAGCCACTGGCCCGCGACAGCCTGCTGGAGGGCTTTGGCAGCCATGCCGGGAGGAAACCATTGAAGATAAGGTGAGAATGAATTGTTTTGTATCTTCGTAATAAAGTTGATGCCAGCGCTCCCAGTGAAGGCAAAGCGGCAGAGGTAGCCAGACATAGAGAGCAGTGCGATCAGAATCACCCCAAGATCACGGAAGCGACGGGTCAGCAAGAGGCTCATCAAGAGCGAGAGGATCAACTGGCTCAGGCCAATGACCTGAGCATAGAAGATAACAACCACCGCAAACGTCAGCAGGAAGAGTGGAATCGACGTTGTCAGTCCGGCCACAACCGCAACCAGAGCAAAGAAGAGCCAGAGTGTCGAAAAATCCAGAAACGTTGAGATGACCATTCCAGCCATGAGCTCGAGCCGTGTCAGCGGAAATTGATTGAGCTTGGAGAGGTTCAGACCCTCATTTGTTTGAAATCCAATCAGAGGAAACAAGATCCAGGATACTGTTACCCCTGTAAAACCAAGCGAGAGAAGCTCCATACTTAATTGTTGAGGGGCGAAACGGAGGGTAATAAAGACACCAACTGCAATGAGAATACTAAATACAAGGGTTATAATTAATTGTATAATCAGCAGGGCAATTCTACCGCCTTTATTCCCTGCTCCTTGAATACTACGTTGAAAGATCTTCCAACGCAACCAGAAGAGCCAGCGTAGCTTCTGGCTGTGTATAATCATAAAAAAACTCTCTCTCTTCGTACATACTGACATTAGAATGTGAATCTATTCTCTATACGGAATGAGCCGCATAAAAGTTTATTCTCTCATTAGATGTGATGGACCCTGTAGATCACTAGACTAGATCAGAGAGGATTTTGCACGAGCGAAGATGAGAACAGCATTAAGAGCAGCAATAATGAGAAGAAATGAGATTAGAATCCTGTTCTGATCCCCAAAGGATGTCATAGTGAGAGATAGATAGTAAGAACAGAGAATCGCCCCTCCAGGTTTGTTAAAACGAGGAGAGGCGATTTTTTTATGAGTATTTGTGCACGTAACCTAGCTGCGAATGAAGGCCAGGACCTCATCGCGTCTGGCTTCCATCGTCGCTTTGTCGTTCGCCTCGACGTTCAGGCGTAGGAGGGGCTCAGTATTTGATGGACGAACATTGAACCACCAGTTGCCGAAGTCGAGCGTCAGACCGTCCAGCTTATCGACGGATTGAGCGGCTGGGCCAAACTTCTCTTCCAACTCCTTCAGTTTGCTCTGTGCATTGCTGACAGTGCTATTGATCTCGCCACTGCGCACGCCCCGATCCAACGGTTTAATGATCTCAGAGAGAGGCTTATCCTCGATCGAGATTAATTCCAGCATAATCAGTAGAGAGATCAGGCCGGAGTCGGCGAACCAGTTGTCGCGATAGTAGAAGTGACCGGAATGCTCACCGCCAAAGATGCCATTGACGCGGCGCATATCGGCCTTAATAAACGAGTGACCGACACGTGTGCGTACTGCCGTCCCACCAAGCTCTTCAATGAGAGCAGGCACACTCTTTGAAACGATCAGATTATAGAGAATAGTAGAGCCAGGATGTTTATGGAGCAGGCTATTGGCGACCATCTCAGTGACTTGAGAGCCATCGACCAGGTCCCCATGCTCATCAACAGGAAACATACGATCGGCATCGCCATCGAAGGCAGCCCCGACATCGGCTCCGGTCTCACGAACCTTCTTCTGGACATCAACCATATTCTCGGGCTCAATCGGGCTGGCTGGATGATTAGGGAAGCGTCCATCGAGCTCAAAGTAAAGTGGAACCAGCTCGCAGGGGAGATGTTTGAAAACCTCGGGCATCACCTTTCCGGCCATCCCATTGCCTGCATCCACCACCACTTTTAGGGGCTTAAGTTTTGTGACATCGATAAACGAGAGTGCATGTTTCACATAGTCTTCCGTAATATCGCGCGTCGTCACCGTCCCTTTTTTTGTGGGCTCTGCAAAATTGCCGCTGACGGCCAGATCGCGGATATCGGCCAGACCGGTATCTTTGCTAATGGGGAAGGCCTCAGCGCGACAGAACTTGATCCCATTATATTTGCCAGGATTGTGGGAGGCTGTGATCATCGTACCGGCAGAATAGCGGAACTTGCCAACGGCAAAATAGAGGCCATCGGTTGTCGTGAGGCCCAGATCGACCACATCCACGCCTTGATCAGTGATCCCCTCGATAAAAGCCTGGGAAATTTGGGGAGAAGAAACGCGCATATCGCGGCCAACAGCAATCTCAGACACCTGTAAATACTGAGCAGCTGCACGACCAATGCGATAAGCTACCTCTTCAGTGAGAGTATCGCCATAGACGCCACGGACATCATAGGCACTGAAGATAGAGGGATTGACGGTCACATGTGATGTATTCATCATCCATAGTGTGAGTATTCCTGTCAGTTGCATATGAGCAAGCTGAGAAGAAGCCTCACATCTCCTTTCTTATTTGACCATAGTAACGATGTTGTGAGCAGTAAGTGTAAGATTTGCACCTATCCTGATCGTCGAATATCAGCCCTGCCGCAAGGAGGCACGCCATATCTCCAGGAGCACCCAGGGCTCACCGGAACTGCGGGGATCATAGATCTGTCCTACTTCTTGAAAGCCAGCTTTATGGAAGGCTCGTCGGGAAGGATGATTAGCCAGAGCCGTCTCCGCATAGACCCGGCTGAATTCGGTGAAGCTAAACAGATAGTGCACCAGGGTCGCGATAGCTTCTGGACCATAGCCCTGGCCCCAACGGGTCTTATCACCTAGTCCAAGGCCGACCTCAACCTGACCAAGGCGGAGGTCCACATTGAAGTAGGTAATCGTGCCGATAGGGGTATGCTGTTCATCCTCGATAATGAACCAGAATTGTCGCCCATTGCCATTGACATAGTTGCGTTCAAACGTGGGCATAAATTCGACCATAGTCTGCGAGTAGGGACGGTGTGGATCATAACGCCACACCTCATCATCACGTTCCCAATGAAAGACCAGTGAGGCATCATTGAACGTTGGGCGGCGCAACGTGACACGTCGCCCCTGGAGAAGGGGATTTTGTGCCTGATTAGTCTTATCATTTCGCTGTAATTCTGTCATAAAAGTCCTATTGCCTGCGCAAAACTGTGCCCAGCGGCAAGCGAGCCTACATCGAATGCCTGGGCCAGTGTCTGACCTAAATCAGCAAAGGTTGAGCGTATGCCGAGATCAACACCAGGTTGCACCTGAGGTCCATATGCCAATAATGGTACCATTTCGCGTGTATGGTCGGTACCACGATAGGTAGGGTCTACCCCATGATCCGCTGTAAAGAAGAGCGCATCTCCAGGTCTCAGAAGTCGTTGCACCTGTGGTAACCAGGCATCAACGTCGCGGAGCGCCTGAGCATAGCCTTCACTATCGCGTCGATGTCCCCATAACATATCAAATTCAACGAGATTGACGAAGAGCAGTCCATGAAAGTCTTGCTCCAGATAGCGGAGGGTCGCAGCCATGCCATCTTGATTGGTCTCGGTATGATCGCGCTGGGTAATGCTGCGGCCCGCAAAGAGATCCTCAATCTTCCCGATTGCAATGACATCTTTGCCAGCCTTTTGTAAAAGATCAAGCAGGGTTACTCCGGTTGGAGCCAGCGAGAAGTCGCGTCGATGTTCTGTACGTTTGAAATTGCCTGGCTCACCAATAAAGGGACGTGCAATCACACGGCCAACAGCATGTTCCCCTGTAAGCATGCCACGAGCGATCTCACATATATGATACAACTCTGGGAGAGGAATGATCTCCTGATGGGCAGCGATCTGGAAGACGCTATCGGCGGAGGTATAGAGAATGGGCCTGCCTGTGCGCACATGCTCTTCGCCGAGCTCTTTAATAATCTCTGTCCCTGAAGCAACTTTATTTCCGATCGTGCCCCGCCCGATGGCGTGTTCAAATGCTGAGACTACCTCTGCTGGAAAGCCATGAGGATAAGTGGGAAGAGCTCGCTGAAGGACGACCCCGCTCATCTCCCAGTGTCCTGTTGTGCTATCTTTCCCGGCAGCGGCAGAGGCCATGCGACCATATGCTCCAATCGCGTCCGAGCGGGGGGGCGTGCCAGAAATAGGGGTGATATTGCCCAGACCGATTGCGCCAAGATTGGGGAGCGCCAGTCCATGAATTGCTTGTGCACAGTGTTCAAGAGAGCTTGCGCCCTCATCGCCATAGAGTGCGGCATCAGGATTCTCGCCGGCCCCTACACCATCAAGTACGACCACAATTGCTCGTGTTAGCTTTGTCATTATCGGATCCTTGTCATCTCCAGGCGTGCTGGTTGCTGTAGGGGAGACCCAATCAGCGGCAGCGCATAGTCATAGAAAGCCTGAGTGACCATTGTCTTCTCTGCATTCAGATACGTATCTGGAAGCAAGCGTTGCACATTGGCCACAGCAGTGAGATCGGCCAGACCTGTGGTGCAGTGATACACGTCGTCAGGCTGGCGTAGTAACGTGACCATCTTATCGTTGGCTCCTTCGAGCAGAGCCTGTACTCCATTATAACCAACGCGGTAAGCTTCGTCGCGATCCGTAAGAGAGATATTGGCGGAGGCCATGCGCTGAAGATCGCCAGGCTTATCAAAGCGAGCTCGCAGCCCCAGTTCGCGCTTTACCAGATCGACCAGATATTGTGCGGCACCGCTTAAGAGCGGATGTTGGAAGGCATCTACTCCCGTCTGTCCCACAGCGCCCAGGGCCACCCCTTTTTCATCGCGGATCGTCTCTGCCGCCACAATAATAACATAGCCAATACGACGATAGATAGCTTCAATCTCGGTCAGAAAGCGCTCCTGTTGGAACGGTTGCTCCGGGAGGAGTAAGAGATGAGGGGGGTCGAGCTCACTCCGCTTCCCCAACGCTGCCGCAGCAGTTAACCAACCGGCGTCGCGCCCCATCGTTTCGATGACCTTGACAGGATAGTGCCAGGGGATGGATGTTGTATTGAGAGTTGAATCGATCGTAGCTTGAGCAATGAAGCGGGCTGCACTCCCATAACCGGGACAGTGATCGGTGAGCGGGAGATCATTATCAATGGTTTTAGGGACACTGAGAATGGAGAGCTCGTAGTGCTGCTGTTGAGCCGCCTGTGCCAGACGGTGAGCAGTATCGGCTGAATCGTTGCCGCCAATGTAGAGCATAAAGCGCACATTATAGCGACGCAATATATCAATCGTCCGTTCGAGGTCGTGATCTTTGAGTTTGTAGCGACAGGAGCCTAAAGCCGCTGAAGGAGTCTCGAGCAGTTGTGGCCAGAGCGAAGAGGGCTGTTGACGTAAGTCAAGTAGATCTTCCTTAAGCAGACCTTCGATGCCGTGGCGCATGCCATAGATCCCAGTGATATGCTTATCCGTTAACGCTGCCTGTACAGCTCCAACCAGGCTCGCATTAATAACGGCAGTGGCTCCACCAGACTGCCCAATAATCAGATTTCCAGATAGATATGGTGGCAATGAAGTTTACTCCCAAATAGTAATAGACAAAAGCATTGTCTTTCCCTGGGCCATTATAACAAGGCAGATGCAAAGCGTCGAGGGGTGAGGACTTCTCTATCAATGAATGAGTGAGTTTTACGAGAATTGGCGGTTGGCTGCGTATTTGAAATGTTCCTGGCTGTATGCTACTATAATACAGCACTGCTTGTCTCATTGTTAGTAAGGAAGGCCTTTTTGCTGAGGAAGCAAGAGGGTTATGTGAGGACAAGTCATATGAAACAGAAAATCATCCTCGATTGTGATCCTGGGCATGACGATGCACTGGCGATCCTTCTGGCAGCCCACCATCCTACCCTTGAGTTGCTGGCTATTACCACTGTAGCCGGGAATCAATCTGTGCTAAAGACATCACAGAATGCGCTTAAGGTCTGCTCGCTAGCGAATATTCGGACGGTACCTGTTGCAATGGGGATGGAGCGACCGTTATTGCGGCCAGCGCGCTTTGCCCCAGATATTCATGGAGAGAGCGGCCTGGATGGCCCTGTGCTCCCAGAGCCGACCGTCTCGCTGGCTTCTCAGCATGCAGTGGATCTGATGATTGAGCTGCTCCTCCAATCAGATGGAGATATTATCCTGGTGGCGACAGCTCCACTGACAAATATTGCCTACGCCATGCGCCGAGAGCCAGCGATTCTTCCCAAAATTCGGGGCGTTTCTTTAATGGGGGGAGCCATTGGCCTGGGAAATGTCACGCCCAGCGCAGAGTTTAATATCTGGGCTGATCCTGAGGCAGCCGCTATTGTCTTTGGTTGTGGGCGTCCCATTACGATGGTTCCATTAGAGGTCACCCACCAGGCTCTTGCAACCGAGGCTATTTTTGAGCGTTTACGCTCATCTCAGCGGATGGTCGCAACCTTTGCAGCCGACCTTCTCACCTTCTTTGCGGAATCGTATCGAACGGCATTTGGCTTTGTAGCACCACCAGTGCATGATCCTTGTGCCGTCGCTGCTGTGATTGATCCCATGTTGATTGCAACACAGCTGATGTCTGTCTGTATTGAGACCAGTGGAGAATGGAGTAGTGGACGAACCGTCTGTGATGTCTATGGAAAGCTTCAACAGCCAGCGAATGCATATGTGGGCCATACGCTAAAGGTTGATCGTTTTTGGGATCTATTTATCGACACGATCCTCACGTATGCTTAACATGGGCGTATACATATATTTTTGATCTCACAGGGCTGAAGGAAGGGACTAGATCTGATAATCCATCTCCCAGGCATCTGTCCCATTCCAGCCTTGTGAGAGTTCTTGATGTTCTTGCAGCGCCTTGCCTCCTTTAACCAGCAGTTCAGCCGGTTTGGAAGCGACGACAGAATTGGGGGGGACCG
This sequence comes from Tengunoibacter tsumagoiensis, assembly GCF_003967535.1. GTDB lineage: Bacteria > Chloroflexota > Ktedonobacteria > Ktedonobacterales > Ktedonobacteraceae > Tengunoibacter > Tengunoibacter tsumagoiensis. Next base: position 2,578,082 of record NZ_BIFR01000001.1, read on the forward strand.
ATTCGAGCAGGAGCGTCATGGCTCCAATGGTGCTTCCCTGTCCTACGGTAATGGGTCCTAAGATCGCTGCTCCCACTCCAATGGTGACGTTATCTTCAATAGTGGGATGGCGTTTCTGAAGTCGTCCAGGATGTCGTCGCCACCAGCCAGTTGCGCCCAGCGTGACCTGGTGGTAGAGCATCACATTATTGCCAATAATGGCTGTCTCTCCAATCACGATGCCAGCGCCATGGTCGATGAAGAAGCGTTTGCCAATCTGTGCCCCTGGATGAATCTCAATCCCTCCTGTCACCCAGCGTGCAAATTGAGAGATCAGACGAGGCAGGAAAGGAACATGCGCATTATAGAGCGCATGAGCAATGCGATGATAGATAATGGCCCAGAGGCTCTGATAGAGAAGCGCCTCAAAGATATTTTTGCAGGCCGGGTCCTTCTCAAAAATAACATCAATGTCGTCGGGCCAATGGGTGCGCCGACGAGGAACCCTACTGGGTGCAGCGATAAAAACACCCGGAGGAAGCTCTGGCAGCGTTGCGAGCTCTACATCAGATGCGTTTGTTTGCGTTGTATTTTCGTTGTGAATGGTCTCTTTTGAGATTTCTTGTGGTCCCTGTGTCATTCCAGATTGTGCATCCTTTTCTGTGGCTGGCCTGAGAATTTTTGTATCCTCTTCTGAAAATAAAGGTTCCATACAGGGTGGTGAAACCCTTTCAATGAACGTCTACTCTGGAAGTGTAGGACAGGCGTCTCTGCTTGTCAAGGGCTAGTTTGAGTTCCTTTCTGGCTCTTCACTTTCTGCCGGAAGTCAGACTCTTAGAGAGTTCTTGAGCAAGCAGATTGAGAGTTTGGTATACCCAAAAAAATTTGTAAAAAAGCTATTGACAAGCCGCAACACTTCCGTTATACTGTCGAAGTGTTGAGGGCAACCTCACAAAACAACATATGGTGACCGTAGCTCAATAGGCGGAGCTCCGGATTGTGGCTCCGGTGGTTGTGGGTTCGAGCCCCATCGGTCACCCTTCTGAAAAGCGGAATGGCTAACAAGCTGTTCCGTTTTTCTTTGTGCTTTGAGACGCATGCTCCTCTCTCTCAGTCTCCAGGTGCTCATTTTCGTCGCTTCTAAATATCCAATTTCTCAAGAAACAGCGTAACCTCTAGAATTTTCTATAGATTTCCTGTTGCCCTCTGCAATGTATCGCGTTATGATAGGACAGGGCTTGTTTCTGTTTGCCCAGGATCATTGTCTGGCCTGATTATGACCCACTTTCATTGGTGAGAGAGTCATCTCCATAGAATTGCGATAGAAATACTTTTAAGAACAGGGAAAAAAGCACATGCACCAATCTATTTCGTCACCGGTCCTCCCCAGAACAGATGCAGCGCGGTTTCTCCAGGCCTGTAAGCGTCAGGCTGTGGATGCGACGCCGGTCTGGTTAATGAGGCAGGCCGGTCGCTATATGAGCGAATATCGTGCTCTCCGCGAACGGTATGGTATTCTCGAAATTATCAAGACGCCGGAACTGGCCGCTGAGGTCACTTTACAGCCCATGCGTGCCTTCGATCTGGATGCGGCTATTATTTTTGCTGATATCCTGCCTCCTTTAGAAGGAATGGGCCTCCAGCTCTCCTTTGGGAAAGGTGAGGGGCCCATCATTCATAATCCTCTTCGTACTGCCGCTGATGTTGCTGCCTTACAGGTGCGGGCACCTCAGGAGAGTCTGGGGTTTACTCTGGAGGCTATTAAGCTGGTGCGCAAGGATTTAGGCGGGGTGCCATTGATTGGATTTAGTGGCGCTCCCTTTACGCTGGCCTCCTATGCGATTGAGGGAGGGGGAAGTCGGAATTACCTTTATACCAAAGGGATGATGTTCTCTGAGCCCACCGTCTGGCATAGTTTGATGGAGAAGCTCAGCGAAGTCGTTGGCCAGTATCTCCTGGCACAGGCGCAGGCAGGTGCTCAGGCCCTTCAGCTTTTTGATAGCTGGGTTGGAGCGCTCAGTCCGGCGGATTATCGCGAATATGTCCTGCCCTATAGCAAGCGTGCCATTGAGATTGCACGCCAGGGGAATGTCCCTCTGATTCACTTTGGAACCAATACCAGTGGTATGTTGGATCTGATTCAAGAGGCTGGTGGCGATGTCATCGGGGTTGATTGGCACATTGAGTTGAAACGTGCCTGGGAGTTGTTAGGAACGAATGTGGCGGTTCAGGGAAACCTTGATCCAGTCGTGCTTTTTGCACCCTGGCCAGAGGTAGAGAGGCGTGTCGCTGCATTGCTTGATCAGGTAGCAGGTCGTCCAGGCCATATTTTCAATCTTGGCCACGGTATCCTGCCAGGAACGCCAGTTGAAACGATTCGTCGTCTGGTCGATTTCGTTCATGAATATAGCTCAAAATAAGCGTTGCATGAAACAATGGTGGCGCAATGAGGTGTTAAGATGAATGATGACCTGTGCTCGCGAATGGAACAGGTGATTCTGACGCTCCAGGAGACCATCTGTCAACGTATTGAAGCGTTAGATCATAGGGCGCATTTTCGCGAGGATAATTGGCGGCGCGAAGAGGGCGGTTTTGGTATTAGTCGCGTGATGCAGGATGGTGAGATCTTTGAAAAGGCTGGTGTGAATATGTCCACAGTCTGGGGGCAACTTTCACACGAGGCGGCCCGTCAGGTACGTCTGGAACAGGCGGTTCTGGATGGGCAAAAGATTCCTTTTCGCGTCACGAGCATAAGCCTTGTGTTGCATCCGCATAATCCATTTGTGCCTACCTCACATGCACATTATCGCTATTTTGAATATGGTGAAGGTGAGCAGGCCGGGTATTATTTTGGTGGGAGCGTTGACCTGACTCCATGTTATCTGATAGAGGAAGACGTCGTTCATTTTCATCGTCTGCATAAAGCTGTCTGTGATCACTATGATCCAGCCTATTATCCACGTTTTAAGCAGGCCTGCGATGACTACTTCTACCTTCCACATCGAATGGAATATCGGGGAGTTGGCGGCCTTTTTCTGGGGAACCTCTCCTCTACCAATACTGAAGAGCTGTTTCGATTGGTTACAGAGTGTGCTCAGACATTCATACCCGCTTATTTCCCGCTGGTAGAGCGCCGTAAGGATCATCCTTTTTCCGAGGCTCAGAAGCGCTGGCAGCGTCAGCGTCGTGGACGTTACGTTGAGTTCAATCTTCTCTGCGATCGAGGGACGGCCTTTGGTCTCAAAACAGGAGGGCGTACCGAGAGTATCCTGATGACCCTGCCCCTATCGGCGGGCTGGGAGTATGATTATCATCCTGAGCCAGGGAGCGAAGAGGCTCAGATGGTAGAAATATTACGCCAACCGCGCGTATGGGTTTAAAAAGAGCCCCTTCTCTTGGAGAAGAGAAGGGCTCTTTTTTGATGAACTGTCAGGCTACCATTTGATGGCCTGTGTATAGAGCTGGATACCAACGCCATCGCGAGTATCTGACCAGATCGCGTGAACGATATCATCGGGACCTATCGCAAGTTGATCATAATCACCAAACCAGGTGCACCCAAAATTATTGGCGCAAGGATTGAAGGGTTGATCGCTAATTGCCTGCTGTTTTGAGAAAGTCTTGCCACCATCAATTGATTTCCCAACAAAGTATTCAAGCCTGGTATTGAGAGGATCATGGCGGCTATCATACCAGCCAACATAGACGAAGCCCTTTGATGAGACGGCAGGCCAGGGGTTAAAGTGATATTTTGTGCCGTTATTTGGATCGTTATTGATCTGGACTGGCTCTGCTGCGCTATTTGTAATGGTATTAATTTTGAGCAGGTAGATATCTGGTGTTGCTACAAGAGGGAGATTTCCGATCTGACTGGCAGAGACTGTACAGTAGGCCAGATCTTTATAGCCAGTGCAACTGGGAGCAACACTGGTATAACTTCCAAAGTACCAGTAGCTGGGGCTCTGGTTATACAGGAGTGTTGTGAGAGGCTGAATATTGGTGGTCCAATTGCCATTCTGAAGCGTTGACTCATATATATGGACAGTAGGGTAACTGGTGAAATCATCAAAAAAGATGTGTGGCGTCCCATGACTATCGATGACCATACTGCCGAATTCAGCTTGAGAGAAGACTCCACTCACCAGTTTGGGCGTTGAGAACGGCAGGCCAGCACCAGAAGATTGAGCAGCAAGGATGACAGAGGTATTAGGGGCAATCGTCAGGCCATCCTGGATGCAAGGTCCGTCTGGTTCATAGGGTCCACCCCCACTATTCTGAGCTTTTTTACTGCCAGCTGGAGTTGGAGTATCAGACGTAGTCGTTGGCGTATCGGTTGCGAGTTGTGGAACCCCACTACAAAAGTATGTATAGTAAACATAGATGCTATTTTTGTTCGGGCTCTTCGCACCATTATCAATGGTTATTGCGGGTTTCGTTAATTGCCCGGGACAATAAAAAACACCATTGCCATTTGTCTGTCCATTACAGGGAGCGTAGTCGACGGGTGTGGCAGAGGTATAGGTGTAGGTTCCATTATTATAGCCCTGGACCAGATCGATCTCGTTATCATAATTTGCGTAGCTGCCATCTGGCGTACTAATCGTATTCGAGGAGATACTGCTGAGGAAGCTATGACCATTACTATCAAAGGCAACTCCAGGATCGGTCTGAATCACATATTGGGAGTTGGTCGCCTGATCAATTCCTGGCGGGAGGGCATCATCACTCCATGAACGGCCACCCGTAGTCGAGATATGATAAAAACTGTGGCTATAATTTTCACGGGCATCGGTGGACATGACCAGATAATCCTGTCCATTGAGGGGATTGATAGCCGCCGCCACATCGACCTTGGCCCAGGGATTGAGATCTTGATTGACCTTCACATTGCTCTGGTGTTTGCTGGGAGCATGCGGTGGCTGCGAAATCTTCTGGCTATTTGTTTTAGCAACCTGTGAGCTCTGTTGCACATTTCCCTGAAAGGGCGCTTTATGATGGGCCGCAATCCTTTTGACCAACTCCTGGTAGGTCAGGGGTCTGGTGCCAGGCGAGGCCTGCCCTATCCCATGTTGGAGGCCCAGACTGCCAAGCATAAAGCTAATGACAAGAGCTGTGATCATAATCAAGCTCGCGATACCACGCCGATTGTTTATTTGAGTCATGAAAAAACCTCTCCTTTTCCACTTTACCACACTGTCCTGGAAACACTTTCTGACTCTGTGTGCGCTGTTGAGATAGCGGCACCCGCCGCACGAAGCATTCGAGCGACCGATGAAGTGCATAAAGTATGCCTCCACCCTTTTTAGAAGAATGAATCAAGTATTTCTCCTATAGAGAGATCGTATATTATAAAAGAATTTCTGTCAAATATAGCCTTTTGGATATTACTGAGCCTGTTAAACTCTCCCGCGTAATTCAATTATTGGTTCGTATTTAAAAATAAAAATTGACTATATTTTTTTTAGTATGGCTAAGACATTTTGTTATTTCTATGGAGTACGGGCCCATAGTATCCCTCGAAATAGCTTTATTTTTTGTATGCTGAGCGAAATGTTATCCCCTGATGCCTGGATAAATTGTTTGGCTTTTGCTATACTAAATATCGCATGATCCTTGCATGTGCATATATATATGATAGACAGAGGGGAGGCATAAAGTGCTATGTCTAGAGTCGGTCCGTTATCGAACCAGCGTTTAGCCAATAAATATATGCTTGAAGAGCTTCTGGGTATGGGCGCTTTTGGTTCTGTCTATCGTGCGCAGAATGAGCGTCTCCAGCGTACGCAAGCGATCAAGGTAGTCTCTGCACAGATGATGGGTGATCCAAAGTGGCATGAGCGATTTAATCGTGAAGCGCAGCTTTTAGCCTCCCTGGCTCATCCCAATATTGTGCCGGTGCATGATTTTGATATTGATAATGAGAAGAACCTTCTCTTTTTAGTGATGCCCTATATAGAAGGTGGAACACTAGAGGAGATTATCAAAGAGCGAGCGCCTCTGCCTCTTGAGGAGATTGAAGGCTATCTGGCACAGATCTGTGCGGCGCTGGATTATGCTCATACCAGCGGCCTGGTTCATCTTGATCTGAAGCCAGCCAACCTCCTTTTTCAACGTCATAGTTCGACGCTTTTGTTGTCTGATTTTGGGCTGGCTCACCTGATGAAAGAGGGTTCAATTGAAGGTGGTACAAGCCTTCATTTTGGGACATTGCAGTATATGGCACCAGAGCAGTTTCGGGGTCAGCCTCAGAGGAGCAGTGATATCTATGCCCTGGGGATTCTCCTCTTTCGCATGTTAACGGGACAGCTTCCCTACTCAGGGACTTCGCTTATTTTAGACCACTTGCAGGCTCCAATTCCCTCTGCGGTCGCACTCCGGCCAGATTTACCGGCTGAGATGGATCTTTTAATCTCCAAAGCTCTGGCAAAAGAGCCCACTGAACGTTTTTCTACAGCGGGCCTCCTTTTAAAGGTTTTTCGCCTTGCGCTCTCTCCTCCGCTTTCAGGACGGTTGGGAGGTGCGCCAAAAGGCTTTCAGATAGATATTACTTCAACAACGAAAGCGTTGCCAGTAGTTGAAGCGCTACAGCGAGAGGACCGCGAGCTGCATGTGCAAAGACAGACGCAGTCACAATCATTCAGACCCCCTTTGCAAGAGATTGCTCTATTGGTTCCAGAAATAACGGCGCTTGAACGTAGAGAGATCTTTCATAAAAAAGTGTATGGGTACTCGTCTTCCCTGTTCTGGATATTGCCATGTTTCTTTCTCTTTAGTCTCGGCCTGGTCTATGATACATATCGCTTCTCCTTCCTCTTTACGAGCGTTGCTCTTCTGCTGGCAGCCCTTTGCAGCTATATTCTGGCCTATCGCAAAAGCCTCTCTTTGCTCAATGTTTTTGCTAGCTTGTTTGTAAGCCTTGTACTCATCTATCCGTTCTCCGAGATAGGTTGGCACCTCTTACCAACCACACGTACTCATCCGCTCACAAGTACGATTATCTTGATGGGTACACGCGATCTGTTTACCAGTCGTCAGGTTGTATTTGGTCTGCTGGTGGGGGGGATCTGGTCCTGTATCAACTACTGGTGGTATTTTAGTTCTAACACGCGCCGCATCACATTGATTGCAGATGTAGGGATCATTTTGCTTGTAAGCGGAGTTATGGCTCTGCCAACGTGGCTCATGGTGGCATATCTTGCAACCATGCTTAATTGGGGATTTGGCTTTGGAGCGAGCTGGTATTGGAGTCTCGTCTATCTTGTTGTAGCTTTACTAGGCGGAACAGGGTTTGCAGATCTTCTTCATCTTTTATTTCGCTCAAACAGCATCGAGCATGGGGAGAGGTGAAAAAAATTTCTGGGCCCCTCGCCATAGCCACGTGGCGAGGAGCCGCCATAGAACAGGGAAGCTCTTTGTCGTTTAACGAGCGTGGCTATCGCGCCATTTGACGAGCTTCTCGACGGCTGCGAAATCCCACGGAGCGCCGATGCCTAAGATCAGGTGAGTGATCCCGGCCTCGACGATAGCATCGCGAGTCTGATCGCTATCATCTTTATTGGTGCCAGCTGTGCGTTCAATCTCGTTGGGATTGCGGCCAACCTCTTTACACCAGTTATCGAGCACCTCAAGCTTATGCTTGAGCTCCTCAGGATTGCCGAAGCCGTGCCACATATCCGCATATTGGGCGGTCAGGCGCAGCGTCTTTTTCTCACCACCACCACCGATCAGTATGGGAATTTTGTGCAGGGGTTTGGGCACATCGACTTCCCAGCGTTCTTTAATGATTGGGAGCGATTTCTCTAGAGCGGCCAGGCGGCTGCCTGCGGTGCCAAACTCATAGCCATATTCTTTATAGTCGCGTTCAAACCAGCCTGCCCCAATGCCCAACACCGCTCGGCCATTGCTGATGTGATCGAGCGTTTTCGCCATATTGGCCAAAAGAGCTGCATTGCGATAGGTATTGCAGGTGACCAGACAGCCAATCTGAGCGCGGGTGGTCAGCGTGGCCATGGCCGTGAGCAGGGTCCAGCCTTCAAAATGATTGCCCTGTGGGTCTCCATAGAGTGGGAAGAAATGATCCCAATTCCAGATACTATCGACACCAAGATCTTCAACTCGACGGACAGCATCAGCATACTCTTTGTAGCTGGTATGTTGAGGGTGGAGTTGAACACCGATGCGAAGTGGATACTGTTGTGTCACAAATGTACACCTTTCTGACTTACGTTGATTGGTAAGAGATCCTATCTCACTCCTTTGATTGTATGCACGTCTGTCGCTTTCCCGCAAGATGAGTTCATACGAACGAAGGAGATGAGAGCTAGCTCTTGACTAAGTACATAAAAATGTGTAAGATACGTGTATATATACATTGAGAGAATTCTGAGATAAAATACGCGTTTCTGTCAAGACGTTGCAACGATGGGATCGGCAAGGGATGCTTAAAGCCCACCGAACCGCAACGAATAGGCGTTATTATGCGCAAGAAGACCTCCTCTCGATCCTCCCCCAGGAAGCGAGGGTGAGACGGCGGATCATTGCCTAAAACAACTCCTGAGGAGCAATGCGTATTCACCCCGCTCAACGCGTTTGCGCTCAAACAAGCAGTTCAATGCTATTCGAGAGGAGATCAGAAGTTTGACATTCTATGTTGCTGTAATTGTTTATGAGTTTTCTTCGAACGCTCCGCAATATCAACCACTGTATCGGGAAGATTTTGTGCTTATCAAAGCATTTTCAGAAGAAGATGCTCAAATGAAAGCATTACAAAAAGCTAAGCTTGAAGAAACCTTTTATAACAATGAAAAAGGAGAGAAAATTAATATAATTTTAAAAAAAGTAGTTGATGTTCAGCCTATTTTAAGCGAAAATTTTGAAAATGGTACGGATATTTATACTCGCCACTTTTACAATTATCAAGCATATAATAGCTTTGAACTTTTGTCTTCAGAAGAAATTTAGTAGGTAAAATAATTTTAGTAGATCACACAGCACAGGAGCAATTTTACAGCTACCAAGAGTTGGCACAGATTCAGAGCAGCCAGCCTGCGTTCTGCAACAGGCTGGCTGCTCTGAGTCTGTAATGGAAGCAGGGCTGTTATTTGCTCTGCTGCTGCTTGCTATTCTGATCGATACTATCAAACTCTTCCTGGCTCAACTGTATGGTTGCTCCAAGAACATTCTCCTCAAGATGTTTGATAGAAGATGTGCCTGGAATGGGCAGGATCGTGGGGGAACGTTTCAGGAGCCAGGCTAACGCGATCTGGCTGGGCTGAGCATGATGCTTCTGAGCGATCTGTTCCAGGACACTGCCCGGACGAGCCAGATCGCCGGTTGCCAGTGGGAACCAGGGGATAAAACCAATGCCTTGGCGAGCACAGATATCGATCAGTTCCTCAGATTGGGCAACCGTCATATTCTCCGATTGGCGCTTCACCAGATTATAGTGGTTCTGGACCGTCACGATGGGGACAATCTTCTGTGCCTGTGCCAGTTGTTCAATCGTCACATTCGAGACGCCCACATGGCGAATCTTGCCCTGTTCTTTTAAGCGTGCCAGTTCGCCAATAGAATCCTCAAAAGGGACTTTAGGATCGGGGCGATGGAACTGGTAGATGTCAATCTGATCGACGCGCAGGCGTTTCAGACTCCCTTCGAGAGCCTCGCGAAGGTGTTCTGGCCTGCCATCTTGCGGCCACTGACCAGGGCCAGTGCGGAGTAAGCCGCCTTTCGTGGCAATAACGAGATCCTTAGGGTAGGGATAAAGAGCCTCAGCAATCAACTCTTCGCTCACGTTTGGCCCATAGGAATCTGCCGTATCAATGAGATTGATCCCTAGCTCCAGAACGCGTTTCAGAACAGCGAGAGACTCGTTTTTATGTGCAGGTGGTCCCCAAACTCCCTCGCCAGTGATGCGCATCGCACCATAGCCGAGACGATAGACATGCAGATCTCCTCCAAGAGTTAAGGTGCCACTGTCCGTTGCTGGTCTGTGTTGACGTGTTGACATGAACTTGTTCGCTTTCTAGTATCTGTATCCGTAGGTGAGTGTCTCACGAAGGATGGCCTTTACTAAGGTAAACTGTTTGCGTCACACAATAGATTCAAACCACTTCCTCGGAGGAGTGTATCACATAGAATGGCAGGCACGTCAAAGAGATGTTTTTTTTTCTGCTCTCATTCTGCTGATCCAGTCAGGCAATAGTGAGGCCTGGATGGTCACTACCCCGGGTTCTCTTCTCACGCGAAGCGGACTATAATAGGACTGTATTTGATTTGAAAGGACCACAAAATGACAACGAATCCTATCTATCTTCATCCTGTACGTTGGGGTATTTTGAGCTCGGCCAATATTGGGGTGCGGGCCGTTGCGCCAGCCATCCAGGCCTCACATAATGGGCGGTTACTGGCGGTTGGAAGCCGAGACCCCCGCCATGCCGCCGAATTGTATGCGTTTGCTCCCAATGTACGCATCTATGATGGGTATGAGCAGATTATTGCAGACCCTGATATCGAGGCCGTCTATATTCCCCTGCCCAATGCGCTTCATGCCGAATGGGCCATCAAAGCAATGGAAGCGGGGAAACATGTGTTATGTGAAAAACCTCTGGCCGTGACGGCAGAAGAGGGAGCTCAGATGGTTGCTGTAGCTCAAGAACAGAATGTCTTATTAATGGAAGCGTTTATGTACCGTTTTCATCCACAGATTATCTGGGTAGTAGAGCAGATACGGAAAGGATTGATTGGCGATATTCATCTGGTGCGTGCATCGTTCTCGTTTGATCTGCGCACCCATCCTGAAAATATTCGTCTCAATCCTGAGCTGGCCGGTGGCTCATTGATGGATGTTGGGTGTTATGCCGTCAATCTTTTCCGCGCCATTTACGAGCAGGCACCACAGTCAATTGCTGCCCGCGTCCATACCGTAAGCGCGACCAGCGTTGACTGGGCCACCAGCGCCATTCTTGATTATGGAGCAGGAAGGTTTGGCCTGCTCGATTCCAGTTTTTCGTTACCGATGCGTCAGGTTGCAGAGATCTTTGGCGAATCCGGCACCATCACCCTTCCCGTCCCCTTTACCCCAGGAAACTCTGATACCACTGTCTTCATCACCCGCAATGGACAGTTGAGTGAGCAGACCTTCTCGCGTGTCGATCAGTATCAACTGCAAGTTGAACATTTTGTAGATTGCATTCGAGCACAGAAAAGGCTAGAGAGCAGCCTCAATGAAAGCCTGGAGAACCTGGCCACCATCGAGGGGATCTACCAGGCAGCCGGACATGATTGGCCGATCTTCTAAAAGCCACTTTGAAACAAGAAAAAAAGAAAGGTCGTTTGGCGGGAACAAAAAAAGAGTGGTTAGCGTCTATCCTCTGAAAAGATATGGCACGTTGACGAGGTTGTCGCAAATGCCCGGCTGAAGAACCATTGAAGAAGTGGAACCAGCCTGAGCAATTGAAGGCGCTGGTCAGAGAACGGAAATTGTCTCACAAAGTGGATTGGCCTTAGGAGAAAAAGCCAATGATGGATGCAATTATTGGACGTTATCGGGCACGTGTAGAAGAGAGCGGATTAATTCTCCGTCATAGTTGTGGCATTAATTTCGATCTGTCTCCTGAGGAGACGCTTGGATTATTAGATTTCATCATGGCCTATCGCCAGACGCTCCTGTCCCTTCGCGAACGTGAGCCTGATGCATCGTTAGAGCGCATCGTGCTGGAATACGAAGAATCTTTGAAGAGCCTGCAAAGCTCAAAAGGATAAAAAATAAAGCTAGCTGGTCAGAATGTCTTTCCTTTCTTCATTCTGACAGGCGCTTCCCGCAGGAAGAATCGAGCACCTTCCTGCATTCTCTTTCTACGGTTTTCCGGACGTCTGTACGTCTGGGAAAGCATACAGGGCTATGACCTTGGAATCGGCACTTTACGAGCAACATATCTTGCTCGGGCCAGCAATGTTGGTGCCTGGCAGATGAAGTGCATTCCACAGAGTCATAGCCCTGTATGCTATGATAGGGTCCAGGGCCGGTTGAGCGCATTCGATAGGGCGCATGTATTGGCTCCCATAACGCCTCAACCAGATGGCGCTTCACTGAGATGCTCAGGCGATGGAAGGCAGAAAGAAGAGAGGTATCGGTTTTGTCAACGATAGAATTTGGGCTCATGTTACGTCAGAATGATCCAGGGCATCCCTTGAGTGAGGTGTTGCAATTTAATCGTCAGTGCATCGAAGCTGCAACGGCTGGTTTTACAACGCTCTGGCTTGAGGATCATTTACAAGTGAAAGAGACAGATGAGTTAGAGTGTCTTTCTACGCTCTGTTTTCTTGCGGGTCAGTATCCACAGTTTAACATTGGTTCGATGGTGCTCTCGCAATCGTATCGCAATCCAGCGCTTCTTGCGAAGATGGCTGCGACCCTGCAACATCTCTCTGGCGGGCGTTTTCTCCTGGGATTAGGTGCAGGCTGGAAAGAAGATGAATACCGCTCTTATAATTATCCCTTTCCCTCAACCAGGGTTCGGATGGAACAACTGGAAGAGGCGATTGAGATTCTGCGGGCGCTCTGGTCGAAGCCGCAACCAGTCACCTTTACCGGCCAGCATTATGCCATTCATGAGGCATATTGTGTACCGCAGCCTGTGCCCGCGATTCCGCTCTTAATTGGAGGGGGCGGCGAGCAAAAGACGCTCGCTATAGTCGCACGTCATGCCGATATGTGGAATTTTAATTCCTGTACCGTCGAAGAATATCAGCGCAAGCTTGATATTCTGAAGCAGCATTGTGCGAAGATTGGACGAAATCCAGACGAGATTCGGCTGACCTATTTAAGCACATTGAGCGTCTCAGAAGATCCTGCTCAGGTGAAGCGTCATCCACAAAAGCATTTTATTGCGGGGAATGCGGCTGAAGTTATTCAGGAGCTAGATCAATTTCGCGCTATTGGTGTGACCCATTTTCTCTTTCGTATTCTGGATAGTGCCTCTCTTACCCATTTTGTGGCTCACGTCGTCCCCCATTTTGCCTGATTCGTTGGAGAGCAGCGCGGAAATGCGCTGGCGCGGCCAGCCAGTTGGCAGAGATGGGCCTGTGTAATCTTCCATGTATCGGGTTGTTTGCGCAGAATACCACGCCAGAGGTAGATATTCCTCTGCTTATTTGCAGCTTCAACGCTCAGTGAGACGACTACTACGATCGTTCCATTGGCTTGTAACTGGCTCTCTTTGAATGTCAGTGTCTGTTGTCTGATATCCTGATAACCTTTTGTGAAGTGAGCCAGTCCATGGATCGATTGCTGGAATTGTGGCGATAAAAGCTCAAAGGCGGCCTGATAATCTTTCTGGTTGAGGTTCTTATAGTAGCGTTGGACCACTTTTTTTGCCTGTTCGGTCTCAGCAGGCGTAGAAGGAACTGCCACCAGAGAGAGAGGCGTGTCAGAGGAGCCATGAAGGCCAAGGAAAATAGCTAGCATCACTATGAGAAGAAGGCCGCAGAGAAGCCACATGCTAAAAGGCGTAGCTGAACTTTTTTGTGGTGTCTCTCGGCTACTGGCAGGAGTCAAAGGATTATCAGCCAGGGGAAATGTGGAATGAGGCGGCGTATAAGGTATAGAGGGCGTCTCCAGTATGCGGCCTGTATTCTCAAAGAGCGTTATCTGACATGACCAGCTAAGCGCATGTTTCAGGGCCTGTACCAGCGCTCCGGCGCTTGGATAGCGCTCCTCTCGCTCTTTCGCAGTTGCCTTCTGTAAAACAATATCCACATCGTTAGAAAAGAGCGGATTCAAGCGATGAAGAGAAGGAATCGGTTGTTGTACCTGCTGACTCAAGAGGGCAAATGTGTTTTCTCCCTGGAAAGGGAGCTCACCACTCAGCATCTGGAAGAGAATAATTCCAAGGGCATAGATATCCGAGCGCTGATCGGCAGGTTTCCCATAGATGATCTCTGGTGCCATATAGAGAGGTGTCCCCAGGAGCATGCCAGCAGGTGTCAGCGTGTGGGAGAGCGGTTCATGGTGCTGTATGAGGCGGGCAATGCCAAAATCGGCCAGAACTAAGCGGCCATCCGGATAGAGCAGAAAATTGCTTGGTTTGAGATCTCGATGAATGACTCCCTGTGAGTGAGCATAATCCAGAGCTGCGGCTGCTTGTTCAATATAGATCAGCGTCTGCTGGATGCTCAACTTTTTCTGTTGCTCGAGCATTTGAGCGAGCGTACCACCAGGAATATACGGCATGATCAGATAAGCCAGCTGATCCTGTTGGCCATACGTAAAAATAGGAACGATGTTGACATGTTCTAAGCGAGCGATAATATTTGCTTCATGTTGAAAGCGAGCCAGAAAAGAAGCCCGGTCGAGATCCTGAGTCAATAGATGAGGAAGAAGAATTTTGACGGCCACATAGCGTTCGGGAAAGTGCTGCCTGGCCAGATAGACACAGCTCATCCCGCCACGCCCAATCAGCATTTCGAGTGTGCATGTCCCCAACACCATCCCTACCAGCTCACTTGAATTTACTGGCATACCTTCATTATCTCCATGCGAAAAATGCTTTTTGTCTGTTACATGACGCCTTTTTTATAGAAGTAAGTATACGTAATTATGCAGCATAATTCAAGATAATACTCTATTTTACGATAAAAAATTCTCTTTGTTTGCAAAAAAAGTAGTCGGATCTTAAGAGCGATGACAGACGATAAGAGGGCGTATTTATGATGAAGAGAGGCTAAAAATAGTTTTAACTGTGTAACTGCCTATGTCTGGTATAGAGAGACCAGTTGACTCATTTTCCAATTTTCCAATTTCCCCTTGACATGTATTCTTGCTAGCTCTTACACTTTACTTGTAGATGTGTGATTTTATACTGAAGTATACACATCTATAATCGAAATTCTTTTTCTGATTGTGTAGGAGTAGCGTCATCTGTCTAGCCTGGGGGGATCAACAGACGTATGTTTTGGAATAACAAGAAATCGTCCCTGGATAACGCAACCCGCGTTCCTGTTACTTCCTCCTCGCGATCACCTCTTGAACCGATTAATGGTATACAGCTCCCTTTTCCTTCTCACTTGCCTGTTGATCTACCAGCAGATGAGACATATGCTTCATGTTTTCCTCTGGAAGCCTCGGAGATCGGCATTGGGAGCCATAGAGATAATCAGATTGTCCTGGATCACCCGGCTGTCTCTGGATATCATGCGCGATTAGTGCGGCACGAGCAAGGCTATCGTATCGTCACACTGGATCAGACCTTGCTTTATGTCAATGTTGTGCCAGCCACAGACCGTTTTCTGCAACCAGGTGATGAGATAGGGATAGGCCCCTATCGTTTATTCTACGATGGCCAGCAATTAACCTCCCAGCGGGCCGCGATTCAGATCGATGCATCCCATTTGAAGGAGACGACCAAAGATCAGGTTGTCCTGTTGAACGATATATCGCTCTCGCTGCCTGCCTGTTCGTTTGTGGCTCTGGTTGGTAGTTCAGGGACGGGAAAATCCACCCTGCTGAATGCGCTCAGCGGGCTTCGACCAGTGCAAAGTGGGCAGATTTTTTATGATCGAGAGGAATACGCTGGTCGGCGTTCAGCCTTAAAGATAGGCTATGTTCCACAGGACGATATTGTGCACAAAGATCTTTCGGTGGAGCGTGCACTCTACTATGCCGCCAGATTGCGGCTTCCTTGCTCATATCATTCAACACAACTCTGGGAACGGATTGACGAGGTATTAACAGACGTTGAGCTTCAAGATCAGCGCCATCTCCGTATCCAGAAGCTCTCCGGGGGGCAGAGAAAGCGCGTCTCAATGGCTCTAGAGCTTCTCGATAAACCCGGAGCATTTTTCCTTGATGAGCCGACATCGGGGCTTGATCCTGGACTTGATTATCGTATGATGCATCTCCTGCGTAGATTGGCGAATAAAGGGCAAACGATTATTCTAGTGACCCATGCGACGAGTAATATCATGCTCTGTGATTACGTGTGTTTTCTCGCAACTGGTGGACGAATGGTGTACTTTGGTCCGCCGCAGCAGGCTCTGACCTACTTTGGTGTTCATTCCTTTGCTGAAATCTATAGTCTGCTTGAAGAGGATGGGAGCCAGCCTCTGCAAGCAGAGTTAGCTGAGAAGCGGTTTCGTTCCTCATCATTCTATCAGACATATATTTTACAGCCCCTTGCCCTTCATCGCAAAGAAGCACAGCTATTGGAGGCTCAACGTGGACCAATGGGAACAGCTAAGTGTACTGGTTGGCAACAATGGAAGGTGCTGACGCTGCGCTATCTTGAACTGCTAAAAAACGATGTTGGGAATATGCTGCTTCTGTTTTTGCAGGCTCCTGTGATTGCGATCTTGATCGCACTTCTCATTCGTTGTGAAGTTGGGAGCAGCACTTTTGCTCCTCAGACGATCGTGCAATGTCCGACCACAGCGGCGGTGCTGACGACACAGGGTCTGCCCGATCTTCCAGTTGCGGCGAGCCATATCGTCTCAACGAACTGTGCACGTGTAGAACACTTTCTTCTCAAACATCCTCCGGGTCAGCAGTATGCAGCGAAACGAGGTGGTGTTCGTGCGGCTCTCCAAGATTTTATTCAGGCGGGTTCAGGGAAAGATGCCGAGAAAGTGCTTTTCATTCTCGGTTTTACCGCCGTCCTTTTTGGCTGTGTTAATGCGATTCGTGAGATCGTCAAGGAGCGTGCGATCTATCGTCGTGAGCGAGCTGTGAACCTTCGCATCCTGCCCTATATGTTTTCGAAGCTGGTCGTGCTAACTACCTTATGCCTGATCCAGAGCGCCGTCCTGGTTGTGCTCGTCAACCTCGTGGCACCATTTCAGCAAGGTGTCTTTCTGCCCGCGCCCCTGGAAGTGTATATGACGATTGTACTGACCTCTTTAGCTGGTCTGACGCTAGGCCTGGCTGTGTCAGCTCTTGCCCCAACGGCTGATCGTGCTCTCAGTTGTCTGCCCATTCTGTTAATTCCACAGGTTATCTTTTCAGGAAGTGTCTTCCCATTTACTGATTGGTATACACAACTGTTTGCTCTGTGTTTTGCTGAGCGCTGGGCTGTGGGTGCTCTGGGAAGTAGCCTTGGATTACATAGTGACAAGTTGGGTGGAGATGCTTTATTCCAGCATTGGAGTATCTATCGAGGGGTCCTTTTTTCGCCCTTTTCCCATCAAAGCGCCGTGTTAAATCTGCTCTTCATGTGGGGAGTGTTAACCGGCATGATCCTTGTTTTTACTATTGCAATAGGGCTGTTTCTGCGCCTTAAAGATCGCTCTTTCTAAGACAGATATGCTTGCCGTAAAGAGGATGAAGCTTCTCCTTGAGAGAAGGCTCATCCTCTTGTGTTGTTTATACCCTGCATCCTGACCACCTTTTTCATGAAAAACACTGCTTAAGAAAAAACCTGGCTGCTTTGATATCTGGCATAGTTACCAAAATCCTTCTCTAAAGCCTTCCATAGTAAGCAAGCTGCCATAAATCATTTTTATCATAAAATTGAGAAAAAAGGAGGTATAAAATTGAAAATAGTAATGCGCCCAACGTATAATAGAAAGAACATTCTTATGATGAGCTGCCTGAAGACTTCATTAAGCACCCAAACAGCAATAGAGAGAAGAGGTTTCCCTTGTCTGAACAAGATGATCTGCTTCAAGAGGAACTTTCTAGTGAGATTGGTCGTTCGATTACGATTACGCAGACGAATGGCCAGGAGATAACCGGAATCCTGACTGCGGTCGCCATGAATCGTCTGCAAATTAAAACAGCCACTGGAAGAAGAACAATCTTTTTGAGTTTGATCGGTGGCTGGGAGCTATTGGATGATGAACAGTCTAGAGGAGCTCTGGTTCAGAGTATTGGGAAGGTCCAATACAAGGACGATGCAGGTCTCTCATCGGGACAATCATCCAGGCCCTTTCATGAGACTCAGAGCGTTGAATTTTCAGGATCTCAAGAGCATGGATTGAAAGGGAAGCTCCAGTCTTCTCCTCAACAGCCAGCAACCCCTTACAAACCTTCATTAGAGAAGAATGTCGAACATGAGCACGAAGTAAAACTGCTTCCAGCTTCTGATGAACGAACGGCATCGTATCCACCCGAAATCGAGGCTCGCTTAGCATTGATCGAGGCCATTCATAGCGGAAAGATTCAAGGGGTCCAGTTAAGCATCCAGCCACCAGATTTTTTTGTCTCCAATGATGATTTAAAATCACAGCTCCATAAACAAGCATGGGGGCGGATTAAACAAAAATATGAATATGCTGCAAGGATGAATGAGTTAGGCAGCCAATTTGGACGTGTAAAGCCTTTAATCCAGGATTTAAAAGAACTTATCGCCCAGGTTCCACTATCCGCTGGTCTGCGTCGTCATCTTGCCTATCTGTACTATATAACAGGAGCATTTGATGATGCGCTCCAGTTGTACAAAGAAGCGGTTCTCTTGACACCAGGGATTCACGATTGGCATAATCTGGCTGTATTAGCTCGAATGAAAGAGGAAAATCTTTCCATAGAGTGTTATGCCCTGGGGAACCTCTTCAGACAAGTTGCCCCAACCTCTGCCATCGAGGCCTGGTTTGTCTATGTGGGGACAATCGAGCGTACAGGTGACCTCTCTCTCCTCCGTGGTCTTCATACATCGGATGGGCGTCCTCTCTCAGCAGAAGACGAGAAGATGCTTCTAGAAGCAGCTATCTATCTCTTTGCACGACTTCACAAACGCGATAGAGGGCTGAATCTGCTTCATCGCCTGCTTCAACACCATCCGGTTGCCTCCCTCTTGAGAGAGGCAGATGCGTATCTGCTGTCTGATAAAAAAGATGTTCGGCAAGGAGTAAAAGATCAACTTCAGAGAGATTGTGCATCACTGGTTGCTCTATTACGTCCCGCCCCCGCCAAAGTGGGGCCTGCCACCCAGATGAGCCAGCCCTCGCTGGTCTGGTCGACAGATTTTACACGGTCAGGTGATGGAAAATCAGCGGTATTGCAGGGAGGCATTTACATTTATCGTAAGAGCCGAAACTATGGCTTTCTGGTAGGGCAGGATGGTGTCGACTACTTTTTTCATCGCAGCGCCATTACCGATGAAGAACTTTTAGTCCAGCTTCAGCGGCTGCGTGAAGAGAAATTGGCTGCGAAGGATTATATCTCAATTATCTTCGAGGCTGCCCAGGGGAGACAGGGGAGCGTGGCCATTAATGTGTCGTTTCAACGCGATATTGCAAGAACGTTTGAACTGGCTACAAATTATGCCAATGAAGGTGATTATGGGCGTGCACTCACACAAATAAAAAAAGTCCTGGCCGAGAACCCGGTCTATCCGAATGCTCAGGAATCGTATGATAAATGGCGCGAATATGCACGAGCGACCAGCGTACCACGTGGATCGAATCCCTACTCAAGAGCAAAAAGAAAGCAACTGGTGGAGAAAGATCTGGAGGCAGCGGAGCAGCTCTTTTATGAAGCTATTCGTCAGAACGATACAATTGAAAGTGCGGTAAAGGACCTTGCAGTGCTTTTGATGCAGATCAAGAAGACGAAGGAAGCCATTCAAGTGCTTGAGCAGAACCGTAGTCGAATGACGGATATGCAATCGATCAACAATTTGATGGTTGATGCACTGCAGAAAGATGGCCAGTATGCGACAGCAGTTGATCTCTTACGTAACCAGTTAAAGTTAGCCAAAACCGTCAATCGTAAAACCCAGATCATCTGGCGTCTGGGCTATTGTTATTTAAATCAGGATAAATATAGTGAGGCTGAGCATTGGTTTCGAGAAGCGATTGAGATCGGACCTTATACGAAAAGTGCCCAGAGGAATCTTGCTATCTGTCTGATTAAGCAGAAGCGAGACGATGAAGCGGAACAGCTCTTAATCGCAACCCTCCCTGATCCACAATCGGCGGAATTGCTTGATGCGATCTCACGAGCGAGAGACACAGGTCAATCGGTCCCCATAGATGAATTAAGTGCTGAGATGTCGCTGGCAGAATATTCAAGTGAGATTAGTGCGTTTACACGCTTTTATCTTGATCGCTGCACCTATGAAGGCGTGCCCTCTTTACGTGTCCAGGAAAAAAGTTTTGATCGCAACGACGTGCGGCGTCTGGAAGAGCTGGCCACGCGGCTGGGGACGCGTCGCCCAAGAGAGCGAGCCGAATATTATTTATCAGCGGCAAAAATTATTCGAGAGCATGATGATTGGGATGAAGAGTATAATCAGCTCTATCGTTATCTCTGTCGCAGCTTTGCCTCTCGTGGTGATGCAGCGGTGATTGAGAATAAGCACCTGGATACTGCACGTGAATGGTATTGTGAAGCGCTCAGTATTTATGATGGTGACCGTGCTAGAAATCAGGTTGAGCAGGATGCAGTCAATGCGCTGATTCGTTTTCTGTTTGCGACGATTTCGCGTGCGCATGTGCCATTCACCCCTTCTGGTCAGGAAAATTTAAATATTGATGATAGTCTTGAAATCATTATTCGCATGCATGGCCAACAAGATAAAGTCTTCGATGCAATTGCCTATCTGGTTGTGCGGAGCCAGTATGCAGCCAAACGAATCTTGCAACGTCTCTATTCAGTCCCCACTTTTCAGTCCATGTCGATCAGCTATTTGAAGAAGAAAGGTGTCGTCATTCCAACAGAGAATGTATCTCACCAATTTTTTACTGATCTCTGGAAAGATCTGCAAAAGAAAGAGCAGGGGCGGACCCGTACCACCTCTATTGAGCTGCGGACCACGACTCGCCGTCTTGAACTGACGACCGCCTCGGTTCAGGATAGTCTGGGACGGTTACGGGAGATGGAAGCGGACTTTTTCTTTGAATTAGATCGTCAGCGTGTCAATGAGCTCCAAAAGATTCTTGAGACCATGCTGGACTTGTGCCAACAGACAGCTTTTGAAGAGCAGGAGCGTTTCTGTAATCAGATTGAGAATCGCTGTAATGATCTTTTGCGAGAGATTGAAGCAAACCCGACGAAAATGTCAGTTGAGAGCTTTTATCCTATTGTCGAGGTGATTGAGCGGAAGACCAAAGAGTATCTAGAAGAGATCTATGTGCGGTCGGTTCCTCAACTGAATCTCCGCCTGCCAGCAGACATGACCTCTTACGCACCAGATGCCAACAACCCTCGTATTGAGGTTCAGATCGTCATCGAGAATAAAATGAGTTGTAGCCCCGCTGAGGCGGTTGAGATTATTATTCAGGAAGATGGCACCTTCTTTACTATTGATAATCCAGAGATTAAGCTCGAAGGATCACTGCGAGGAGGAGAGCAGCAGATTAAGCGGGTTCCTATTCTGGTCACAGAGCAGGCTTTAAAGTCCCAGGCCTTTTCACTACCGCTCTATGCGCATTATCGCACCCGGTCGGGAGAAGAAAAGCAGACTATTGTGACCTCCTTTTCAATCAATCTGTATTCATCGGAACAATTTGAGCGCATCGAGAATCCCTATGCAGCCTACGCCTCTGGGGGAATTGTCGATGAAAATTCCATGTTTTATGGGCGTGCTGAACTGATTGACAACATTTCAGATGCCATTTATAAAGCACGCGCACAGAGTAAATCGATTGTTATCTTTGGGCAGAAGCGCTCGGGAAAATCTTCGATCCTGCATCATCTGAAGAAAAAGCTCCAACAGTATCCAGCTCTTCTGGTTGTGGACCTGGGGAGCATTGGTCTTTTTAGTAGCCGCCAGAGCTCTGAGCAGGGAGAGAAGGCAGGTATTAACTTATTTGAGCAGATTTTAGCTGGTATTCTGAGAGAATTATCCTATGCCATTGAAGATATGGTCGATGCAGGTCTTCCACCACTCGCTCTCTCCTTTCCCACCGATACCGAATTTTATACCCACCCTTCGCCGCTGCAAGCCTTTCAAGATGTTCTGATGCGCTTTAAACGGGCAACTGCACGAACCCCGGGTTGGAATGAGAAGCGGATCGTCCTCCTCATCGATGAGTTCTCCTATGTCTATGGGTGGATTATGAATAAACGCCTCTCGGATGATTTTATGAAAATCTGGAAGGCGCTCTTGCAGAAGGATCTCTTTAGCGTCGTTCTCGCTGGCCAGGATGTGATGCCAAAATTCAAAGAACGGTTTCCCAACGAGTTTGGTGTGACACAGGATCAACGCGTCAGCTATTTAAAAGATGAAGATGCCCGCAAACTGATCGATGAGCCGATCCGTATTGGCGGTAGAACGGGCGATAGCCGTTATCGAGAGAAGGCGATTGACCGTGTCGTTGATTTAACATCTGGAAGCCCTTTTTACATCCAGATCCTGTGTAATCGACTGGTTGAGTATATGAATCGCCACTATACCAGTCTGGTTACCGAAGCTGACGTTGAGCAGGTAAAAAATGAACTGATTCAGGGAGCCAATCCGTTAGGTTGGGATAACTTTGATAATCTCACGAACTCCGGCGACACCTCTCCCGATGCGATCTCAGATGCTGATGCCAGAGCAGTGCTCAAAGCAATTGCCATCAACAGCCGTAACGGACCATGTAGCCGTAGCCGCATTAGTGTTGAGACTCAGACTGATATCAATGCTATTTTGCAGGATTTAGAGCAAAGAGATGTGGTGGAAGCGAAGCCTGGACAATCGTATGTGATTCGTGTCGGTCTTTTCAAAGAATGGCTGCTTGCTCATCAGTAAGGAAGGAACCTCGGGCATGTCAGAATCCGCCTTGTGGAATGCCAGCCCTCTTTTTATTGGCCGGCAGAAAGAGATTGAACTCCTTGAAGAAAGAGTGATTCGTCCTTCTCGCCAGCGAGGGAGTCTTGCACTGATTGGTTTACATGATATCGGAAAGAATAAACTGATCGATAAGGTTTTCATTGCCCGAGAGGAAGAGCTACAGGCGAGAAGATTACTTCTCATTCCCATGAGCATTCGGGTGTATAAAGATGCTGAAAACTTTTTTTATGAACTGGTCACTTTCTGCCGCGATAAAATTGAAGATCTTGGCTGGCTGACTCCTGAAATCGCATCGGTCACGAAAAAGATTCCGCTGATCAAGCCAGCCAGGAAAAGTCCGCTTCCCTGGGGACCACAGTTTGCTCATATTAAACGGTTTTTTACGAAAGTTCAGGCCGCGGGTATTCGCCCGATTGTCATTCTCGATAAATTTGAGTATGCAGGACAGTATTACCTGGATGATACCATTTTCCTGGAGGGATTACGTGAACTGGCGATTCATCCTGATTATCAGGTTGCCTGGGTGATTCTATCGCGCGTGCCTCTGGAGCGGATTGAGTTCCAATGTTGTGGGGGATCGCCGCTAGAAAATGCTGTTGAGCAACGGTATCTGACGCCCTTTCAGGATGAAGGCGACATAACATTGTATCTGGATCATGTGGCAGAAGCAGGCCTGCCAATGAATCAGGAGCAGCGTGACTTCTTTCTGGCCTATTGTGGTGGTCACCCCTATCTGTTACATGCACTAAGCAATCATTTAAAAGAGAGCTGGCATAGTGACTCAATTGAAACAGCGTTTATCCAGAGTAACGTCACAAAGATCCTCTACGAGTATTATACAAAGCTTCTCACCTTTCTTAAAGAGCAGAACCTTTTTTATCCATTATTACAAATCTTGTTTGGGCCTATTTATAAGCTTGAGCAGACGGATATTGATACATTGCACTCGTATGGAATTATTCATGCGCATATCCCGGCCTCGGATGAAGAGAAAAGAGGGTGGTATCGTACATTTTCATTGCACTTTCATACCTATCTAAAGCAAGAATGGCTGTTATCGACGGAGCACTGTCCCGAGTTTACTCATCTCACTGCACTCCTACAATCGCTTATTGTAACGAATCTGCTATTGCAGCATAAAGAGATTCCGCAAACCCTTTTAGAAGCGGAAGAAACAGTGACGTTACCACAGCTCTTTGATCTTCTGCTTGCGCAGTGGGAAGATTTTGAACCTCTGTTTACCGAGCACAAATGTGGAGATCGAGAGCATTGGCGGAGAGCCGCAGAAATGTTTACCTCTTTAAGTCAACCACTGATGCAGATAGGGATAGATCATACGGTGAAACAATCCTTTCTGTGGGTGCGAACCTACAGTGAAGAATTGCAGCAGATTGTCCAGGTTTTGAAGTCAGCAGCAGATATGCTTCATCTCTTTCCACAGGCTCATGAAATCAAAACCGAGGGGATTCGTGAGAAAGTGATGAGCGCGATCACGCGTTTAAATGTAGCGACCGTCGATGATGGTCTGGCCTTGCTGGGACGGGCTTTTGAGTCAGCATTACGCCGCTATCTAATGGAGGCCTATCGTAAAGGGGTGCTGTTAGAGAATCCGCGCGGCCTGCCATTGGTCAAGATGATTGAATGTACGGAGAAATACGGCTTGATTAGAAGTAAAGAGGCACTTCATTACCTGCGCCAGACGCGCAATGACCGTACGCATGAAGGTATCATTTCATTGGATGAGCGACAGGTATTGATGAACACTATCAAGTTGTCCGCAGGAATGTACATCGATTATATTAAAATGTTTGATGACCGGTATCTGGAGCTCTGATCAAGCCAGGGACATCATCGAATACAATAAAATGTTTGATGACCGATATCTGGAGCTCTGATCAAGCCAGGGACATCATCGAATACAATAAAATGTTTGATGACCGGTATCTGGAGCTCTGATCAGACCAGACATTGTGTCTTCTCCGTATCAGGCTGGATTTGTGATACACTATCCCCAGGTTCTGCCGTCATACAGCGGCAATTTTGTGATATCGGCTATAGTTACCACGAAAGGAACGCACATCCTTCCCATGCTTGAAAGCTGGGGTATCCGTGCGATGAAAAATATGACACAGACTGTCGACCCGACCTTTGCCTCTGTTGGCACCTCGACCCGCCGTCTCGACGCCCCTGATAAGCTTACTGGCCGAACGCGCTATGCAGGCGATCTTCCTTTTGCTGGTCTTCTCCATGCTCGTCTGGTATTGAGCCCTTATGCTCATGCGCGTATCACAGCAATGAACATTGAGCCAGCTCTGGCGCTGCCTGGCGTTGTGGCAGTGTATACGAGTCAGACATTGGGGATTGTCAGCGACGATCGCACATCGCGTTCGCAGACGCCCCTTGCGATTGACGAAGTTTTCTGGTGTGGCCATCCTGTTGCCATTGTCCTTGCAGAGACGCCTGAGGAGGCTGAAGATGGCGCGGCGGCGGTCGATGTCGATTATGAGCCTCTCCCAGTAGTCGTTGATCCAATTGCAGCGATGGAGAGCTCTTCTCCACTGGCCAGACCACGAACCGCTGATGATGCCTCGGAGATTGCAGGTGGTGGAGTCCATGCCGCCGTCTCCTCTGGTCCTGCTCACGTCGTAGAGACGACAGAATATTCGCTCAATGTCTGCAATAAAGCCTATAAGCAGGTAGGTGATATTGAGGCAGGACTGCGTGAGGCCGACGTCATTGTGGAGCATACCTATCGCACGCGCCCGGTCCACCAATCCTATCTAGAGACGCAGTCCATCACCGTTGTGCCAACGCCCTCGGGTCATCAGATGACCGTCTGGCCGAGCACACAGGGAATGTTCAGCGTGCGAGCCGATATTGCAGAGGCTCTGGATCTGGCAGATCGACAGATTCGTGTTGAATCGCTCCCTATTGGTGGAGCCTTTGGCGGAAAATTTGGCTTAATCGAGCCACTGGCCGCCGCAGCCGCCTACCAAATTCGCAAACCTGTACGGCTGGTGCTGACACGCCAGGAAGATCTCTTAGCAGGCAACCCTGCCCCACAGACGATTATTACCCTCAAGCTAGGTGCCAAACGTGATGGAACCCTGGTAGCAATGCAGGGGAAGGCCATCTTTGATACAGGTGCCTATGCAGGGGCCTCGCCTGACCTTGGTTTAACCCTTCTTGCAAGCAGCTATCGCTGTCCTCATATTGATCTGCGTGGATATGAAGTCCTCACCAATAAGGTTGGAGTAGGGGCTTATCGCGCCCCCAATGCCCCTCAGGCTACCTTTGCCCTGGAATCGACCGTGGCCGAGCTCTGCATCGAACTGGGTATTGATCCGCTGGTGTTCCGCAAACAGAATGCCTTACGTGGTGGTGATCCCACCAATACGAGCCGGACTCCGCAGTATCCGGCATTGGGTCTGATTGAGTGTCTAGAAAAGATTGAGCACCATCCCCTCTGGCAGCAGCGCTCGTCATTGGACGCCGTGCCTGCTACATATAAAGATTGGAAGATTGGGACGGGCATTGCGGCTGGTGGCTGGCCAGGTGGATTAGAGACCGCTGCTGCGGCCTGTCGTCTGGAGAAAGACGGCACCCTTACGGTTGTCATTGGAACGGTCGATCTGACTGGTTCGGATACCTCCATGGCGTTGCTGGCCGCAGAGGGCCTTGGGCTCTCCTCCTCATTGATCACGGTGGCTCACGACAGCACCGATACGATGCCCTATAGTGGTGGAACAGGCGGGAGCAAGACGGTCTATTCGATGGGGCCTGCCGTTCTGGATGCGGCTCGGGATGCTCGTGCACAGATTTTGAGTGTCGCCAGCGAGCTTTTAGAGGCAGCGGTTGAGGATCTTGAGATTGAGAAGAACGAGGTTGTTGTGCGTGGTGTTCCTGGTAAGAGCCTCTCGCTGAAGAAGATCGCAGCAGCCTCAATGCGCTTTGGAGGTCGTTATGCCCCAGTCTATGGCCGTGGTCGTGCAGCGGTGCACACCAATTCGCCGATGTATGCGGTCCATCTGGCTCAGGTAGCGGTCGATCCCGAGACGGGTGAAGTCTGTGTCCTGAACTATGTCGCGGCTCAGGATGTTGGCCGGGCGATCAATCCAGCCGAGGTTGAAGGACAGATCTATGGTGGTGTCACCCAGGGCCTGGGTTGGGCGCTGTTGGAAGGCTTTGAATACGATGAGAATGGGCAGCTATTGACCACGACCCTGATGGATTATGCGTTGCCTCACAGCTATGATGTGCCCACTATCATACCTATTCTGGTCGAAGTGCCCTCCGCCATGGGGCCATTTGGGGCCAAAGGCGTTGGTGAGCCACCAGTTGTTCCTGTAGCTGGCGCGATTGCCAATGCCATTCGCGATGCTGTAGGCAAACGTGTGACCGAACTTCCCATCACTGCTGAGAGGCTGTTTACAGCGCTTCAGCACTAAAGATCGTGTATTCGAACGATAGGATAGGCTGATCAAACAGACGCTACCTGCGCTGGCCTGGAATAATTTCGTGTATTTCCCTGTTTCCTTCTATAATGGTGCATGGTAAATACTTGCCATTATGCTAGTGCCAGCCTCTGGTAGGGATTGATATGCCTTTTCTGCGGGTGAGGTCAGCAGATATGCAGACAGCTTTGTAGAGGGAAGATCTATACCAGTGTCCTGCAAGTAGTTGAGTTTTCCTTGACAAGCCAAAAAAAGACATGGTACTCTTTTGGTAGTTTACTAGAAAACAAAATTGATTAACTTAGTCAACATTGAGGTGAAACCATGGGTGATGCCTTTCGCGAGATACTGCGGCGAGCCAGGCAGCAAGTCCCTGAGTGGACGCCGACGCAGGTAAATGAGGCCCTTGCTCATCAGACCGGGTCGACGCCAGATGATGATGCATTTGTGTTAGTAGATGTGCGTGAGAAGATCGAATGGAACGAAGGGTACATTCCAGGGGCTGTGCATGTTCCCCGCGGTCACCTCGAGTCGCAGATCGAAGAGGTTGTGCCAGATAAATCTGAGAAAGTCGTACTCTACTGCGCTGGTGGTGTGCGTTCGCTGATGGCTGCCACAACGTTGCAGCAGATGGGCTATAAAAATGTTATCTCCATGGCTGGAGGCTTTGGGCAGTGGAAGGGCGGTGGCTATAAATTCACACTGCCACGAACGCTCTCGGATGCACAGTCAAAGCGTTATAGCCGTCACCTCCTGGTCCCGGAAGTTGGTGAGAAGGGTCAGTTAAAGCTGCTGGATTCCAAAGTGCTGTTAATTGGTGCAGGTGGTCTGGGCTCTCCCTCGGCTCTTTATCTGGCAGCCGCAGGTGTTGGCACCATCGGTATTATTGATGCTGACACGGTTGATGATAGCAACCTTCAGCGTCAGGTTATTCATACCACAGAGCGTATCGGACAATATAAAGCTGAATCGGCCCGCAAGGCGATTAATGATCTCAATCCAGATGTAAAGGTTGTGACCTATATTGAGCGTCTAGATGAGACCAATGTTCAGAAGCTTGTTGATGAATATGATGTCATTCTTGATGGTACAGATAACTTCCCAACACGCTATCTATTAAATGACGCAGCTATTATTGCAAATAAGCCTGTTGTGCATGGGAGCGTCTTCCGCTTTGAGGGCCAGGTAACGGTCTTTAAGCCTTATGACGGTCCTTGCTATCGCTGCCTCTATCCAGAGCCTCCCCCCCCTGCGCTGGCTCCTAGCTGTGCTGAGGCTGGGGTATTGGGAGTCTTGCCTGGTATCATTGGTCTATTACAGGCGACAGAGGCCATCAAGTTGTTGTTGAACATTGGTGAGCCGCTGGTTGGTCGTATTCTGACCTATGACGCCCTGGCTGGTGAGTTCAACGAGATTCGCCCGTATCATAATCCCCAGTGCCCGGCCTGTGGTGAGAATGGTCACCCTGAGAACCTGCCTACGTATGGCGATGTCTGTGCTGTGCCTGCACGCTCATAAGCCCATCGGTTATTGGGCAGCAAGTTCTCTTCTGAGAATGGTCTGCCCAGTTGAATCAGATCGGCGAGAAGTGAGAGATGGTACTCACATGTTTTCTGCGGAATGTGTTCCGTAGTGGATAAAAGGAGTCTAAAGTTATGGCAAATGTGCGTTTAGCGCCTGTATTACGTTCTTCTGCTGGTGGTTCAAAACAAGTCAGCGCCCAGGGCAACACCTTGAATGAAGTTTTGAACGACCTCTATAGCCGCTTCCCTGCCTTAAAAGAGCAGATTCAGCCCGAGCAAGAGCTGAGCAAATTTGTGAATGTCTATGTTAACGACCAGGACGTGCGCTATCTTCAGGGTCTTGAGACGGCAGTTGGTGCCAGCGATGTTGTGACGCTGTTGCCTGCGATGGCCGGTGGACGTTAGGAGCTCTTCATGCGCTATGGCAACTTACTGGAGACCATTGGCAACACACCACTGGTAGAGCTAAAAAGCTTTAGTCCGCATCCAGGGGTCCAGATCTATGCAAAGCTTGAGGGCTTCAATCCCTCGGGGAGCGTCAAAGATCGTGTGGCCATGAAAATGATTGAAGAGGCCGAGGCAGGTGGGCGGTTACAGCCGGACTCCATTCTCATTGAGCCGACCAGTGGAAATACGGGGATCGCGCTGGCCATGATCTCTCGCATCAAAGGCTATCAGTTTGTTGCCGTGATGCCTGATAATGTCACAAACGAGCGGCGTCAGATCTTAGAGCTCTATGGAGCAAAAATCATCTTCTCTGATGGAAAACTGGGGAGTAACGGAGCTGTGCGCCTGGCAAAAGAGCTGGTGCAACAGGATGATCGCTATGTGATGCTCTACCAATATGGGAACGAGGCCAACCCGCGTGCTCATTATGAGGGGACGGCAGTTGAGATCATTCGCGATCTGCCTGATATTGACATCTTTGTGGCCGGCCTGGGAACGGGTGGCACGTTGACGGGCAATGCACGCCGTCTGAAGGAGTACAACCCGGCGATTAAGGTTGTGGCAGCCGAGCCTCAGCAGGGTGATGGTGTCCAGGGTCTGCGTAGTCTGGAGGATGGATTTGTGCCGCCGGTGCTCGATCAATCGCTGCTGGATGGGAAGATTCTCGTCTCCAGTCTGGACTCGATTCGTCGTACTCGTCAGCTCAAAGATCAAGAAGGTATCTTTGCAGGGCCCTCCTGTGGCGCATCATTGCATGCTGCCATTCGCGTGGCGTCCAGTCTTGAGCGCGGTAAAGTCGTGACCATTCTGGCTGATGGCGGCTGGAAATACTTAAGTGAAGATCTGTGGACCCGCGATCTGGAGCAGATTGAAGATAGTTTAGAGGCAAAAATATTATGGTAGCTGAAAGTAGTCTGGTACTGCGTATCCCTGCGGCTATTTATGAACAGATGGTAGCTCATGTTGTGGCGGGCTATCCCAACGAAGCGTGTGGGGCCTTAGGAAGCCAGGGCGATCTGGTCGTCAAAGATTATCCAACTGACAATGCCGCTGAAGAGCCCGATGATTTTTCGATCATTAGCGAGGCTGATATCGTACGGATCTACAATGATATCGATGAATACGATGGGGATATGATCTACTATCATTCACATCCTCAGTCTGAGGCCTATCCCTCGGCCCGCGATATCGATTGGGCGAAGCGGAGCGGTTACCTCTACGTTATCTTCTCTCTCCAATACCATCCCAAACCTCCTTATGCGCGCCTCTTCAAGATCGATAGCGCGGGCTCTGTTACCGAAGGGTCAATTGAGATCATCTGATTGCTAGCATTGTGAGCATTACCAGCATCGAGACCACAGGGACTCCTCGTTCCATGTGGTCTCAATAGCAGGACCATCGAGCTTTTTTGCACAGGTGCAGCCTCCCCATCAAAGCTGACAAAACATGAGCAAGGAGCAAGAGCCCATGAAATCACATACCGTCTATTTAACTTTTCATACGCAGAAGCGCAAAGAAATGGTGCCAATTACGGAGCAGGTAGAGCAGATTATCCGGGATAGTGGAGTGCAGGAGGGTCTGGCGCTGGTCAGTGCAATGCACATTACAGCCGCAGTCATTGTGAATGATTATGAGCCAGGACTCTGGCAGGATATTATGGAGTGGGCGGAGAAGGTTGCGCCTGAGAATCCGAATTATCGTCATCATCGGACAGGAGAAGATAACGGAGATGCTCACCTGAAAAATATATTGATGCACTCACAGGTTGTCATCCCTATTACGCGTGGAAAATTTGATGCAGGTCCCTGGCAACAGATCTTCTATATGGAATTTGATGGTCAGCGCGACAAGCGTCTTTTAGTCAAAGTTATTGGTGAATAGACGTTTTTGAAAAGGCTCGCTATCCTTGATAAAACGATATTTTTTGAAGAGCCTGGAAGAGAGAGTTATGAGAACATTTACCGTTTCAACGCGAAAAAAAGATCAGGTTATTGATATTACTGATACCATCGAAGGCTATTTGCAGCAGGAACAGAATGCCCAGGGGCTCTGTTCGATCTTTGTTGCGCATACCACCTGCTGTCTGACCACGGCAGATCTCGATCCAGGAACAGATCTCGATCTTCTCGATGCATTGCGAAACATCCTTCCGGATCTGAACTATCGGCATCCACATGATCCAGAGCATACACCAGATCACATTCTCTCAACACTGATTGGACCATCTCTCGTCATCCCCTATCAACGTAAACAGTTAGTATTGGGCACCTGGCAGCGTGTGATTCTGATCGAGCTCGACGGTCCTCGCCAGCGCACCCTGCACCTCTCCACCTTTTAATGAAATTCATCGTATTTTGTACGAGAATCAACAATCTGATCGTATTAGAAGAGGGGGAAGGTCGTTGTCTATTCCTTCGTAAGGTTCTCTATCAAGGTCTCTATTGATGAATGTGAACAGTCTACTCAAGTAAAAGGAACATCAATGTTAAATGGATTGCCCTTACTGCTTTTATGTGGCATCTTCATCCTGGGAGCAGCGGCTGTCTGGATTGCTGGAATCCAGCTTTCAAACACAACCGATATCATCGACAAGCAATTTGGCTTTGGTGAAGCCCTGGGAGGCTTAATTTTTCTTGCCATTGCCACGAATCTGCCGGAGATTGCCATTACCGTTAGCGCAGCGCTGACAAAGAACATTGGTCTGGCGACAGGAAATATTCTGGGAGGCATCGCCATTCAGACCGTTGTGCTGGTACTGATGGATGCATTTGGCCTGGGAAAAAAAGGTGCCCTTTCCTTTCTCTCAGCCTCATTGGGTCTTGTCTTAGAAGGGATACTTGTGATTGCTGTACTGATTCTCGCGATCATGGGAACCCAATTGCCTGCCAGCGTTATGCTTGGTCGCCTTTCGCCAATTCCATTGATGATAGCGCTCTGTTGGATGCTAGGAGTCTGGTTCTTAAGCAAGGCCAAAAAGGATCTGCCCTGGCAGTTAAAAGGGCAGCCAGCAGCGGATAAGGATCAGAAGAGCGTCAAAAAGGTCAACACTGGACGAGCGATACTGATCTTCTGTCTGGCCTCGTTAATTACATTCATTGCTGGAGCTGCACTTGAATTAAGCGGTGACGCCATTGCACATCAGATCGGCCTGAGCGGGGTCCTGTTTGGGGCAACCATTCTAGCGGCTGCCACTGCCTTACCAGAGATCTCAACTGGATTACAATCAATGCGCATAGGTGATTATGAATTGGGAGTCAGCGATATCTTTGGCGGAAATGCGTTTTTGCCAGTCCTGTTCTTATTGGCCAATCTCATCTCGGGTCAGGCAGTGCTGCCCCAGGCGCAGAAAAGTGATGTGTATCTGGCGGCGCTTGGCTGCCTCTTAACAGCTGTCTATCTGTATGGACTTATTTTTCGCCGTAGCCGTCAGGTGTTTCATCTGGGTATCGATTCAATTGTAGTGCTTGTATTGTATCTGATTGGGATTGTAGGGCTCTTCTTTATGCCTGGATAGCTCAAGACCCTCTCTTCTCGTCAGAATGCTGCTCTGGCCACCTTCGGTCTGCATAGAGAAACAAAAATCCACTGATAAGACAGGCTAGCGAGAAGCAAAGAGCAATTGTATTTTCCCCCCTGTGCGCCATGGACATTCGACAAAAAATCTGGTATACTCCGTGAAAAGGTTAGTGTAAGAATGACACCTTTTCTTTTTTGTCTATGTCGTAAGTGTAAATTGTACACTTATTCTGTATAGAAGATAAGGTACAAACACACTGCTTCAAAGGAGAACGAAGGCATGACTCACCGCCAACCGTTTGATGTCGCCATAGTAGGTGGCGGGATTGCGGGACTTTCGGTAGCCTTACGTCTCCCAGAGCATCTGCGCGTTGCCCTTTTCACCAAGGGACAATTTGGAGAGAGCAATACACGCTATGCGCAGGGAGGACTGGCAGTTGCCCTGGGGGAGGATGATAGTCCTGAATTACACTATCAGGACACCCTGGCTGCGGGAGCGGGTTTATGTGATGAGGAGGCGGTACGGATTCTGGTTGAGCAGGCTCCAGCTGCGGTGCGCTGGCTCATTCAGATGGGAGTACAGTTTGATCGTGTGCATCCTGGTGAGGATGCGTATGCGACCTCGGATGGGCTACTGCTTGGCCGTGAAGGGGCACATTGTCGTTGGAGAGTATTGCATGCGGGAGGTGATGCAACTGGCGCTGAGATTGAGCGCGCACTCATGGTTGCACTTCATGCTCGCCCGTCAGTAGTGTTATATGAAGAGACCTTTGTGACGGATCTCTTGCTTCAGGGTGGCGATTGCGTCGGAGTGAAGGCGCTTGATCGAACGGGTGAGGCGTTCACGATCCTGGCCCACTCAACTGTGCTGGCTAATGGGGGAGCAGGCGGCCTCTGGCTGCATACTTCAAATCCTAGTGGCGCTACAGCCGATGGGGTCGCGCTGGCCTGGAAAGCGGGAGCCGCAGTAACTGACCTTGAATTTATGCAATTTCATCCAACCGTCCTTGTCTGTAATGGTGAGTCACATCTCATCTCCGAGGCTGTGCGTGGTGAAGGCGCGTATCTGCGCAATCATGCAGGTGAACGCTTTATGGAGCGTTATAGCTCCCAGCTGGAGCTGGCTCCTCGTGATGTTGTGGCACGAGCCATCTTAAGCGAGATGCTCACTGAAGAAGTACAGTGTCAGTATCTCGATCTACGGCATCTGCCAGCTGAGAAGATGCATGCGCGTTTCCCGACCATCTCGGCCATCTGCCGGGAGTATGGACTTGATCTGGCAAGCGACCTGCTTCCCATTGCACCTGCGGCCCACTATTGTATGGGCGGTGTCATGGTTGATGCACATGGTCAGACAACGGTACCTGGACTCTATGCCGTAGGCGAAGTCTCCTGTACTGGTGTGCATGGAGCTAATCGTCTGGCCAGTAATTCGCTGTTAGAAGGTCTGGTCTATGGCATTCAGATCGCTGATGAGCTTTCGCATGCTCCCACTGTTCGACGTCAACAGGTTGAGCGTCAGAATACACAATTCATCTCTCTCCAGCTTCCTCTGACTACTGAAAGTTCATCAGGTAGTTCAGATGAGCTAACGACCGGAACTGTACGGAAAGAGCTCCAGCAGTTCATGTGGAAGTATGTCTCACTCTGTCGCGATCAGGCTGGCCTCGTAGAGGCGTTGCAGCAGGTACGAACGCTTCGTGAACGGTTAACGGAGAAGACGAAATCTGGAAGAGATAGATTAGAGACCTGCAATATGTTGCTTGTGGCAGAACTAGTGATCGTTGCTGCTCTCGAGCGGCAGGAGAGCCGTGGTAGCCATTGGCGTCAGGACTATCCTGAAGCGCATGAGAAACTGGCCAGCCAGCACTATGCTTTTCAGCCCTTGCGCAACCATCCCCAGGGATTATTGCAGCCGATTGAGGAGAGCATTCACCATGTTTAGTCTGTCAAGTGCACTGATTCAGCAGGCTTTACAAGAGGACGGTGCGTTCGCTGATATTACCACCTTGAGTACCGTTCCTGAAGCACAATGGTCGCAAGCGGTTATTGTCTCTCGTCCGGCGGGTGTGATCGCTGGTCTGGCAGTAGCGATCGAAACATTTCAGATGTTTGATGCTCGTATTCAGATTGAGCCTCTGGTGCAAGATGGTGCTCATGTGGGCGCTGGTACAGAGTTGGTTCGCTTACAAGGTCCGGCTCGCTCTATCTTGAGCGCCGAACGTGTGGCGTTGAACCTCCTGGGACATCTCTCTGGCATTGCCACGCAGACCGCTTCTTGTGTGCGTGCACTGGAGGGAACAGGAACCCGCATTCTGGATACGCGCAAGACGACCCCTGGCCTGCGGAGCCTGGAAAAGCAGGCGGTCCTGCTGGGTGGGGGACAGAATCATCGCTTTGGTCTGAGCGATGGAGTCCTGATTAAAGATAATCATATCAAAGCGGCTGGAGGGATTACCCTGGCGGTAAAGCAGGCTCGGCAGACGGCTCCGCACCTCTTGAAGATTGAGGTCGAGTGCGAGACCCACGCAGAGGTGCAGGAAGCGCTGAATGCTGGAGCCGACGTGATCCTTCTGGATAATATGAACCTGGAGATGACGCGTCGGGCTGTAGAGCTGATTCGGGAGCATTCTTCGACCGTCTTGATCGAGGCTTCTGGCAATATTGGTACAGATCGTGAGCGTCTGGCGGCAGTCGCAGCCACTGGCGTCGATTTTATCTCGCTAGGTGCATTAACGCACTCAGTTCCTAACTTTGATGTCTCATTGGAGTTCGCCTGATACTTTTCAAGAGGAGAAGATCCTGTATGGCTCTCAAAACAACCTGCGATGTAAGCCAGGAAACACAGATTCTACCATTGCTCACGCCTCAAGGTCGTGCCAGGTATGGTGCATCCAGGCGCATCGATTCAATTCCTGCCTTTTATGCGGAGATGGGCGGCGAAGAGCTTGATCGGCGCATTCATGCCGCCAGAGAGGCTTTAGGCGAGCGTCTGGTCATCCTGGGACATCACTATCAGCGTGATGAAATTATTAAATACGCTGATTATCGTGGCGATTCCTTTAAACTGGCTCAACTCGCTGCCAAACGTCCAGAGGCAGACTATATTCTCTTCTGCGGTGTACACTTTATGGCAGAAAGCGCTGATGTGCTGAGCCAGCCTCATCAGAAGGTCATTCTGCCCAATCCAGCGGCTGGCTGCTCGATGGCGGATATGGCGAATATAGCTGAAGTGGAAGAGTGTTGGGAGATGCTGCATGAGACTCTGGGCGAGGATGCCGGCATTATTCCTGTCACATATATGAACTCGGCGGCCAACCTGAAGGCTTTTTGTGGACGTCATGGTGGCATTGTCTGTACCTCCTCCAATGCACCCGGTGTAATCGATTGGGCCTTTAAACAGGGGAAACGAGTGTTGTTCTTCCCTGATGAGCATCTAGGGCGCAACACTGCAACTGCTTATGGGATTAAGGATGAGCAGATGGTCGTCTGGAATCCTAAAGATCCGATGGCGTCTGAGGATGCTGAAGAAGAACTGGAGCGCTCAAAGATTATCCTGTGGAAGGGCTACTGCTCAACCCACATGCGTTTTAGCCTTGAGCAGATCAACAAGGCTCGAGCTGAAGATCCAGAGGTCAAGATCCTGGTGCATCCTGAGTGTCGCCGTGAAGTAGTTGCAGCGGCTGATCTGTATGGTTCAACCGAATATATTATCCAGCAGATTGAGCAGGCCCCGGCAGGCACCAGATGGGGGGTAGCTACAGAGATTAACCTGGTTCATCGTCTGGCACAAGAACATCCAGAGCAGTCTATCTTCTGTCTGGATCCCATCGTTTGTCCCTGCTCAACCATGTATCGCATCCATCCAGCGTATCTGGCCTGGGTCATGGAGGCTCTCCTCCAGGGTGAAGTTCTGAATCAGGTCAGCGTTGATGAAGAGATAGCCCACTGGGCCCGTGTCGCGCTCGAGCGTATGCTGGCACTTGCAGCTTAGCGGCCGTCATGAATGATGGGTGATAAGTGAGGGAGGCCAGGATAAGACCATGGTGGCCGTGGAGTATCCCCGTGGTCGTCAAAAGAGTGCAAACAGGGCGGAGGGGGTTCCCACGGCCATCATGAATGATGGGTTCTACCATCTTATGCGATAAATCGCTTATAAAGATGCAATTTATTGCACGAGAAGGTAAGGCCCATCATTTATGATGGCCGCGGACCATTTGGGCTTCAGGCCTGTCTGGAACGGAATAAATTTCCATGATTTTCTGTTATGATGCATGAAAGCACTCGGGCGCGAAAAACGTCCACAATACCCGTTGTGCTTTCCGTGAGCGTCTTAGCTAAGAGACGCCATTGCATGTAAAAAATTGATAGGAGATCCTGATGAGTACAAGCGAGCTTCAAGAGCAGCAGCCAGCTCCAGATTTCACTCTGCCTGCGATTGGCAGCGATGATATTGTGAAGAATAACGAGGTTCATCTGGCAGATCTTAAAGGCCACACCGTTGTGCTGTATTTCTATCCCAAAGATGACACCCCGGGGTGCACCAAAGAGGCCTGTAATTTCCGAGATGCCAACCATATTCTGCAACGAAAAGGGGTTGTCGTATTGGGAGTGAGCGCCGACGATATCAAATCCCATCAGAAGTTCAGAGACAAGTTTAGCCTGCCTTTTCCACTACTGGCTGATACAGAGACCAGTGTCTCTCAACTGTATGGCGTCTGGCAAGAGAAAAGCATGTACGGCAAAAAATACATGGGCGTCAACCGTGAGACCTTCCTGATTGATAAGGATGGCATCATTCAGAAGATCTGGCATAAAGTGAAGCCTGAGGAGCACACCAACGAAGTTCTGGCGACCGTTGAGTCATTAGGGCTGTAATAAACGCTATGGATTATCCTTTCCACCTCTGCTCTAGCAGAGGTGGTCATTTTTTAGGGAGCGCTCTTTCCAGTTGGGCTAGACAAATATCGACGGAGGAACTATACTGCCTGCGAATTATTGTTGAAGCATTCTATCTGGAGACGAAGTCATATGAACCCGTTTGAAAAATTAATGAATCGTTATCGCGATCTTCCACCAGTAGATCTCACGCAGGGGCGTAGTATCGCCTACTCGCGTAGCAACACGCGGCGTATTATGGAATTGATGGATGCAAACAGCCAGGGAAACGTACATGGTGGTGTCATTATGCGCATGGTGGATGAAGCGGCTGCGGTGGTGGCGATTAAGCATAGTCAGCGTCCGTATGTTGTCACCGCACGTGTCGAGAGGTTTGACTTTCTGGCTCCAGCGTTTATCGGGGATGTGGTCACCGTGCATTGTACGATGCATTATGTTGGAAGAACCAGCATGGAAGTTGGGGTTGAAGTTACTGCTGAGGATCTTATTACGCGTGAGATCCGTAAAATAGCTAGTAGTTACGTCATCTATGTTGCTCTGGATGAGCAACGCAAACCGACTCAAGTTCCGCCACTGGTGGCGGCGGATGCTGAGGAGGCTCGTATTATTGAACGAGCGCGTCTCCGAAGAGCGCATCGTCAGAAAATAGATGATGAATTGCGTAGAGCACAGAAGGAGGCAGAGACCTTCTAATCGAGCTGGTAAACAGGTCTCAATGGTTTGGAAAATGATACTCCTGATTAGCAATGGGAAGGGACCTTATTCGTAAGATCCAGAGAGCGAGTTCCCATCGGAGACAGACCATGGTAGGTAGCGTTGGGCGGAGGTATCTCTCACCTCTGTCGGATGTAAGGCATGTTGTGGAGTGAAACACATGGATACTATCCTCGTACATGATCAAGAACTTCATCAGATGAAGATTGTGAATGCCTATCTAGAGCAAGAGACAGAGATTTTAGTGAAGCTGTCACACCCTCAGTCTTTTCCTTTGGGAATGCGCCATGTAACGGTTATGGATCAGACGATCAACGAGAGATTAGAGGTCTGTGAAGTTGATGATGCAACCGTTTCTAAGGCCATATCCTCTACCGTTATTGGGACAACGCTTGTTTTGATTACCTTGAGCGCTCCTGTGCCAGTGAACCACCTGCTTCAGATCGAACTGACAGGCTATCTTCCAGCTCCAGTCATTCCAAGGAATGTGCTCAATAGTGAGCACTATTTTTATGCTGGCGACGATCTCGGGAACTGTTATTCCCCGCACCTGACCACGTTTCGCATCTGGGCTCCCACAGCCTCGGCAGTAAGCCTCCTCCTATTTGAAAGCGAGAGCGGACCTGAGACGCTCTCGCTTCCGCTGACCCCCGACTATCATGGTACCTGGTATACGCAAGTCGAACAGAATCTGGCAAACTGGTATTATCTCTATGAAGTGACAGTACTGGGTCGGACCCAGACAGTGGTTGATCCCTATACACGAGCGCAGGCACCGAATGCTACAAAGGGAATGATCGTTGATCTTGCGCGCACAGATCCCCCCGAATGGGAGCTGGATCAGTACTGTGAACTGCTTGATCCGGTCGATGCAGTTATTTATGAGACTCATATTCGTGATTTCTCTATTGCCACAAATTCTGGAATGGACCAGAAAGGCCGCTATCTGGCCTTTACAGAACCAGAGACGGTCGGGCCGAACGAAGTCAGAACAGGTCTCAGTAGCCTCCAGGAACTGGGCATTACCCATGTCCATGTCTTGCCCATTTCTGATTTTGCGAGCATTGATGAGACAGCAGATCATCAATATAACTGGGGATATGATCCGCGCAATTATAACGTTCCACAGGGGAACTATGCCACAACCCCACTGGGGGTAGCGCGTATTATCGAAGTCAAGCGCATGATTCAGAGTCTCCATCAGGTCGGTATTGGATTGGTCATGGATACGGTCTACAATCATACTTATGATACAGAGAGCTCTAGCTTTAATAAGATCGTTCCACAGTACTACTATCGTACCAATGTTTCAGGCGAGTTCACGAATGGTTCAGGGGTTGGGAATGAGCTGGCTTCTGAGCGTCCGATGGTACGGAAGTTTCTCGTGGATTCAGTGAAGTATTGGGTCTCGGAATACCATGTCGATGGAATACGTTTTGATCTCATGGCCTTGTTGAGCATCGAAACGATGCGACAGATCTCGCAGGAGCTCCAGAAGATTAATCCTTCGGTCTTGCTGTATGGTGAGGCCTGGACAGGTGGGAGCTCGGGCCTTCCAGCCAGAGAGCTTTTGTTAAAGGGAGATCAGAAAGAATTGAGGGTGGCCGTCTTTAACGACACCTTGCGCAATGGACTGAGTGGAAGCGTCTTTGATCGGCGTGCACAAGGGTTTGTGAGCGGTGCGAGCGGGCTGGCTGAATTGATCAAAGATTGCGTTACTGGTAGCTGGCTTGAGTTTGCTGCTGCCCCTTCAGAGACCATCAACTATGCCAGTAGCCATGATAATATGACCTTATGGGATAAAATCTCGACGAGCAACTTAAATGATAGCGAAGCAGATCTCATTTTAATGGATAAACTGGCTCAGGCCATTGTGTTTACCTCTCAGGGAGTCCCTTTTTTTCAAGGCGGCGAAGAGTTTTTGCGTACCAAGCATGGGAACGATAATAGCTATAATGCAGGCGATAAAATTAATCAGCTTGATTGGTCTCGTAAAGCTCAGTACTACGACGTATTTCGCTATTATGCTGCCCTGATCCATCTCCGTCGGCGTCATCCCGCCTTTCGTATGACCACCGTACCGGCGATCAAGGAGCATCTTCGTTTTCTTGCCAGCCCAGCGAATACCGTTGCGTTTTTATTACATGACCATGCGAATGGGGATAGCTGGAAGCATATTCTGGTCATCTATAATCCCAACCGAGAGGAAGTGGCCCTGTCATTGCCAGCAGGAACCTGGACCCTGGTTGCCTCGTCGGAAGAGATTGATGAAAAAGGATTGGGCGAGGTGCACAGTACACTGTATGTACCACGGATCTCCTGTTCAATCCTATGGCAAAAATAGCTGATCTGAGGTGGTGATAGAGAGGTGAACCATTCTGAGATACGTACTCCAACCAGGGACAGGTCTTCTCTATGGTTTTCAATACACCACCTCAAAGTACAGAAGCCAATGTGATCGTCGTGCTGCGATTATGCAGTAGATTTAAATTAGGCCATAATCGGTGTGATTGGTAATAGTTTGCCACGGAGCCCTGCGGGGGCCGCTATCTTATAACGATTCAACAGTGTTGGCAAGATATCGTAGATCTGAGCACCATCCACCTGTTGCCCGGAGCCAGGCTGTTGGGGATCTGAGAAGATAAACAGACCATGTTGAGCATGATTGGCATCATCCGGTCCCGTATCGTTCTCCACGGTATAGATCCGACCGTTTCCACCAATCGTACCAATGGCCCGCCAGGAAAGATCCCCTAGATAGACAATCAGATCTGGTGCCACCCCACGAACGCTGCGGTAGAGCTGCTGAGGCGTAAAGACACGATTCCCCAGAGGAGATCCATCAGGACCAACCATGGTGCGGAGTTGTTCCGCCAATTGAGTGCGAACCTTCTCATAGTCGGCTGGTGGAATCAATCCTTGTGGTTCGCGACCTTTCACGTTCAGGAAGATGCGCGAATAATAGCCGCCCTCACCCCAGGCCATCGTCCGTTGCCAATTGATCTCACCTCGATTGAGTGGTACTGGTTGTTCAGGCTGTCTTAACAGATGGAGATACCCCTGTGTCTGTAGCCATTCATTAATGCAGACGCCCCCCATCAGTGGACGAGCCCCATGATCAGAGACAACCAGAACGACCGTCTCCTCATCGCAATGTGTCAGAAGCTCATGGATCTTGTGATCTACATGTTTATAGTACTCATGAATAGCCTCACTAAAAGGCGAGTCTGGTACATAACTGGGATGGCTGGGGTCCATCTGCTTCCAGAGGGCATGATGGATACGATCGACCCCCATCTCAACCAGCATCAGGAGGTCTGGCTCCTCATCCTCTAAGAGATGGGTTGCAACATGAAAGCGCTGATCGCACATCGTATAGATATCATCGAGAATACGTTGTTTGTCATCTGAACGGAAATTAGGCACATCGAGCAGATACTTTCCCACCCAGCCAGTAACCTGCTCTGATAGTTCGGGTGGATAGGTAAATGTATTCTCGCTATCTGGAGCCAGGAAGCACGAGACAAGAGAGCCATTGACAGCAGGTGGAGGATAGGTTCCAGGGACTCCCACGATCGCCACCTTCCATCCATGACTTCCAAGCAGATCCCATAGGCGAGGAGCCTTTACAGCGCGACCATCAGCGATTGCTAACCGATCGTAGCTGCGATCTGAGCGATTGCGAAACCCATAGATACCGAGTTCGCCAGGATCGCGCCCACTCATCATACAGCTCCATGCTGGAACAGTAATTGCAGGTGTGCAGCTTTCCAATTTTCCATAACTGCCCTGCCGCATTAAACGATCAAGCGTTGGAAGATCCTCACGCCAGCGTTCAAAGACGAGAGAGGGCTCGGCACAATCGAGCCCAATAATAAGAAGACGAGGTGCTGATGCCATGATCCGATTCTCAATTCTTGTTCATAGGGTTCTTAGTCAGTGGTAGAATGATCGATTGCTGTTTCACTGTCTGCTTGCGTCTCTTCAGTGCCCGGCTCACTCTCCTCAGTCGGAGCTTTGGTCGTTGGTGCTGTGGCGGTTGGAGAGATGGTAGAGGACGAGACGCCATCGATCTGTTCCTGCAACGTCGGGCCAGTCGAGTTTCCGCGATGACGCCTGATCAAGACAACGAGAGCAGTGATAACCAGCAAGGCAATAATGATATGCACAACATTGAAAGGTGTGCCCGGGAAGAACCAGGAGTCAGTCCGTAGAAACTCTAGAAAGAAACGTCCAGTGGGTACCCAGATCAGATAGAGCAAAAAGATATCGCCAGTGAAGAGCCGTTTTGAGAAGCGGCGCGAGAGCCAGAGAAGGAGCAGAAAACCAAGGCCATCCCAGAGCATCTCA
Source organism: Tengunoibacter tsumagoiensis (assembly GCF_003967535.1). GTDB lineage: Bacteria > Chloroflexota > Ktedonobacteria > Ktedonobacterales > Ktedonobacteraceae > Tengunoibacter > Tengunoibacter tsumagoiensis. Next base: position 2,620,673 of record NZ_BIFR01000001.1, read on the forward strand.
TAGAGGAAAAGCGGCTGAAAGAGAACCGTATCGGGATATTGCTGCATATTATCATAAGGGGCGATACGATGGTCTTGATCAATGTGCAGGCCCCAGGGCAATGAAGTGGGGGGACCGTAGAGCTCTTGATTCACAAAATTGCCGAGCCGACCAATCGTCTGACCTAGAGCCAGCCCTAATCCAATCCCATCCAGATAGAGAGGATAGGAAAGTTTTTTGTACCGCAGATAGATGAGCGCAGTAATACCTCCAAAGATGATTGCTCCATAGATATGGATGCCGCCCTTCCAGACCTCTAGAATCTCAACTGGATTGCTCAAATAATGTGGGAGGCCACTGGGTCCGCGAGGGGACTGAATAAAGACATAGTAGAGCCGGGCTCCAATGATAGCTGGAATCAAGACCCAGAGCAACATATCCCAGATGATAGAGCTATCGCCACCATGGCGGCTAACAAAACGCCCGGCAACCCAGGTTGCAAGCATGATTGCCAGGGCCATAATCACCCCATACCAATGGAGGCTCAGTGGTCCGATTGGAAGGACTGGACTAATTGGTGGATACATATCTCCCCCTTACGAATAGAATGACAATTAATCTTCAATATACCCAAGATCATGGAGACGGCGCTGAACCTGAGGATCGATCGATATCTCCTGTCTGGCATTGGCCGCTTTCACAGGAAGCGCATGCTGGCGGAAAGACCGAAGCCGCTCCTGCAAGTTCTCCACCTGCTCTGGCAAGATGTGTTGTAGATCTGTCTGCTCAGTTGGATCTGTAAAGACATCATAGAGCTCCAGGCGCGAATCACCTGTCTGAATAAGTTTATACTGATTTTGCCAGATCGCAAAACGAGGTTGATCGCACTGATGGGCAACCAGAAGATCTGGGCGACGGCGCTGCATCAGATTAATCTGATTTTGAGGAGTAATGCCAACGGCAAAGAACGCCTCGCTATCGGGATCACTGCCTGGAGATTGAGCGAGCGTATACTCTTGCTCATCATTGGTAGCTTCTTCAGCAGCAGTAAGAATCGTGTGAAAGATGCGGCGCGTTGACGTAGCCTGCTCAACAGTTGAATTGAGCGGGAAGGTTCCACTGGGATCGCGAATCAGCAATGGCACATGAACCAGCGTATTAGAGAGAGAGATGCCATGGCCCATCATCTGTTTCTCACCAAGCTGTTCGCCATGATCGGCACAGACAATCAGCAAGGTATTATCAAGTGCACCACTTTTGCGCAGTTGGTGGAGAAAGAGCCCCACCTGTTCATCCTGATTCGCCACCTCTGCATCATAAACGCCATCCAATAAAGCTTTTTTCTGATCATCGATATCGCTTGTGAGAGGCGTAATCCAGCCAAAGACATCGCTATTAAACTGACGGAGGTAGCGGCGCGTCGCTTTATCCTGCTGGACCTTAGGGGCGAAGCGTTCCGTAAAGCGGGCTGAAGGGTGAAAGGGCATATGGACACCCATGAGATTGATAAAGCTAAAGAGAGGCTGATCTGGTGCGATGCCTTTACGCTCGATATGGAGCCTGGCTGCATCCTGTAAAGAACGGCTAGTATTGCCTTTAAAGCTGAGAGCTGTCTGCCAGAGCGGGCTCATAAGAGGGGAAAAAGAGAGATCCAGGAGCGTATCAGAGCGAGCAAAAGCATCCTGCATATTGGTAATTACCCTGGCCAGAGAGCGTTTAAAATAAGTGCGATAGCGATCCAGGCTATTTTTCGTATTGATCTCTTGATTAGGATACGATGTAAGCAGGCCACTATAGTTGAGAAAGCTCTGAAAACCACGCTGTAGACCTGTATTGACCACGCCAATCAATGGATTATTGCAAAATGCCGCCGTTGCATAGCCCCCCTGCTGCAAACGTTCGGCAAGAGGCGTCAATTCGGACGAAAGAATGGAATTTGCATGGAGCATGTGATGTTCATTGGGGTACAGTCCTGTAAACATCGATGTATGAGAAGGAATCGTCCATTGGGCAGCGGAATAAGCATGGAGGAACTGAGTGGACTCGGCTGCCAGTTCATCCAGATAGGGACTTGTCTCACTGCCATAGCCGTAGCAAGAGAGACGATCAACCCGCTGGGTATCAAGGACGAGAAGGATAATATCGGGACGCAAGGTCACGGAGTAGCTCCTTATCGAATGATAGATAGGTGAGTATGGATGTAGGTGTAGGCATCGAGTTGATCCCTATCTGCAAGTACATTTTTTTACTGCCTATCGTTAATAGAATAGTGCTACTCTATTATAAAACAATTAAGCGATAGTTAAAGCTTAGGAAAGAGCAAAGGGAGAGGGGGGAAAGAGAAAGACTACCCCTTTTGGAGGAAGGGATAGTCTTTCCTACGTATGCTAGACAATAAAAGGGGTGCGATAATCAATGCCCGGGAAGGCAGTATCGACCTGCTGATAGGTATAGCTGTTGCCACTGGTGGGGCTCAGGTAACCAGCCTTGGTGGCTGCATCGGGTGCATCACCAATCTTTCGAATAAAGATAGGAGTAAACGCATAGTTATTGGCGGGATAGTCATCCAGAATGACCCGCCCGAGGACGCGATGTTCAGCCTCAATGGTGGCAATCTGACCAAAGATCTGGGCAAAGCGTAGATAATTGAGTGAGGCCAATTCTGGAATAGCAGCCAGGAAGGCCGAATCAAAGATCCCTTCTAACTGCTGTTGAGTCTGAATAAAGAGCGACAGGTCAGTAAAGGTATCGGAGCCATTGGGATAACTAAACGTGCTCGTGAGTGGGATGGCTCCCAGAGACTCAAAGAACAGTTCATGAATCTGTTCCTCTACCAATGCTGCTTGCAGATAGCTCAAGTTGTCGCCTGTTAGACCCAGCGTTGAAGCGTTATAAATGCCATAGCTATAGGTTGTAACGGCGAGCCGTTCAGCGGTAACGGCAATATTGATGATATCCTGGAATGCGCTGCCATGGGCCGAAACATTCCCTTGTGTTAATAACAGGGAAGCTGCGCTGGCAAGCGATCCGGCTGCAATAGCCCCTTTTAACAGATGGCGGCGTGGGCGACGTACAGAGAGGGCATCCATAATCTGGTCTGTAGCTGTATCTAATGAATCTTCATTTGATGTATGCATCATGTACAGGTATCCTTTCTCTCAAGAGCGCAATGCAGAAAAATGCTTAGAGCAGGGCTATCGTCTAAGTAGTCCTATCTCCATAATACGCACCCCCTAAAATTAGGAAGAGAAGAAGATTGAAGCCCCTTTGTCTGTGGGATGATAAAGCTTTTATCGCCTACAGACAAAGGGATGCTTAGAGGAAGGAGTTCTGCTATGATGCATGCATATCATTGTGGTACTCTGTCCGCTGCCAATAAGGGTCGGTGCTCAGGCGTTGAGATGAATACGGATCAGCGTTGAGGCAGCAGCAACGCGCTGGAACGATTCAGGGACTGGTTGTTTCTGTGCATCGACTTCGATATTGAAAGCCCTTGCCAGCATCGGAGAGCGTCCAATATAGATAGCCAATTCTCGGGCAGTCTCTTCATTGCCGTGAACCGTCTCAGCTCTCCCGGTGAGAACCCGGCCTCGGAGGCGAAGCGTCACCTCTGGATCTGCAACAAGATTCTTCCACCAGTGATGATCAGTGAAACAGATCACGCTCTCACCCTGTTGTTGATAGCCAATGGGAGTTGTAAAGAGCTTGCCGCTCTTCCGACCTTTAAAAGTGAGAAGCATCAAGTGTTTACTAAAGAGAAAATGCAAGGGGCTAGAAAGAATGAATTTTGCCACCTTGTTCATTGCGGGGGCAGGCTGCCGTGGTTTTGTCTCTGTACTCATAAAATAACTATCTCTCCAAAAATACACAATAGATACATTTCCTTTCTCATTATACTACCTTTTTATGGGTCAAAATACAAACCTGTGGATTTCAATACAAAGTTTTTTGCAAGCATTTCTTTGTTGGTAGGAAGAATAGGAAAGGAAAAGAAAGAAAGGCATGATGATTATGTTAACTCATGCCCGTTGTGATATGATGGTGGCATACACTCTCAGACCAATTTTTTTCCCCCATATGAGAGGGGCTATTTTTTTTCTACACGTTGAGTCTGGCGGAGCGTCTTATTGTGCTGTTTGGAGGATGGACCAGACTGTTGACTGATAGAGCCAGACCTTCGTGCGGTCATAGGGCGGAGAGTCTTATCGCTTTCATATTGTACTTATTCTATTATAGAGTGGATATACACAGTGGATACTGGAGACAGAGCTGGTGGTAGCGTCAGAAATGAATGGCCGTACCGGTTCGTTCGGATCCTGAGGAGGGAGTCATGGAAATTTCGTTGCGGCTGGACACGCTTGGGGTTGTTGAGGCGCATTATCTACGCGTGCGTGAACGGTACCGGGACTGGCCTCATTTTCAACTATTGGCTGCTTCGCGACAGGCAAGAGTCTTTGCCTATTTTCCTCATGAGGTAGCTGAACAACTTCATCAGCAGATCGTGATGGTTGAGACGGCTCTGGGCCTGGATGCAGAGGATGATGAAGACGAGGATGAGGAGGCCCTGGAGCGGGCTCTCAATAGCGAAGATGGCGAGACTGAGACAGAGCCGAAGGCAACGACTGACCGCGAAGGGAGCGCCTTTTCACCAGCTTTTGCACAGGCTCTCAAACAGTTAAATGAACTGGCTCGACAGCGGCTTCCCTCAGAAGGTGGGAGTGTAGGAAATCAGAATAGCGGTGAGCTTTCAGCTGATCTGGAATCAGATAGCGATGAAGATGCTCTGGAGCAGTTGCAAGATGCCTTTATCCAGATGATGGAGGTTGTCCGAGAGTTAGCTGAGGAGATGTCTACCGAGGCTCTGAAGATTACAGGTCGCTTCAAATGTGCTCGTACGAATATTGAGTTTATTCCACGCGCTGATGACGACGAGGATGAGGATGACGAGAGCGAAGAAGATGAGGATGCAACCTCCTCGACGCTTACGTTGCCTGGCGAGGACGGTATAATAGACCTGGAAGTTGAGCTCGTAATGGTCTTGCAGTTGTTTGAAGAGGGGCGATCGCGTCCAGAGGATCTGCCTGCCGTGGAATTACAATTAGATGTTGACGATTTTGAGCGCCTGCATGAGACGCTTGATATTGCTCTTGAGCGCGAGCGTCGTAGCCGTCGCCGCCGCTAAAAAGGTCCGTTGTGACCGTCATTTTCCTCTTTTCTTTATGTGTGCTCTCTCATGCGTTTGTGCGTCTATGATTGTCTCAAGTGCATGAGAGAGCACCCCTCTACAAGCTATTTTCATGCGTTTTTTCTCATCCAGACCCTTTCAGGAAACGATAGCTGGAACGAGCTTTTGTTTCAGGTCTTTTGCGCATGCTTGACTTTTAATCCACTCTTCGAGTACTGTTTTTTTAGCTGTAGCAAACAAGCTATTGATAGTTTGGGGTGCAGTCTGCCATAATTCAAATATGTAAATGGTACAACAAGGAGAAAACACAGATGGCCCGATCGATTACCATTGATGATCTTTATCATTTAAAATTCTTAAGTCGCCCGCGTATTTCGCCCGATGGTACGCGTGTGGCCTATGTGGTTGCTGAGATTGATGAACATAAGCACGCCTATCGTTCGTCGATCTGGATTGCTGATCTGGCTACGGGTGTCGCCAGACGTTTCACCTATGGGTTGAAGAACGAGGAGAGCCCCGTCTGGTCACCAGATGGACGCTGGCTGGCGTTTGTCTCCAGTCGTGAAGGCCCGACCCAAGCGCAGAATGAGAAAGAGGAAGAGAAGAAAACAGGCAAAGGGAAGCCGCAGATCTGGCTCTTACCAATCGATGGAGGCGAAGCTCGACAGGTAACGTTTATGGAGCATGGGGCAAGTGCTCCCGTCTGGTCGCCTGATGGTCAGCAGCTCGTATTTAGTGCTCAGGTGGGGCCAGCAGATGCAGAGACAGTGGAGGGGAAGGCGTTGCCTAAGGCTCGAGTGATCGATCGCTTATGGTATCGACTTGATGGGGTTGGTTTTATTTATGAACGGCGTTCGCATCTCTTCTTAATCAATCTTTCGGGCGGCGAACCTCAACAACTGACTGATGGCGATTGGGATAATAGCGATGCAGCCTGGTCACCTGACGGTAAGCAGCTTGCGTTTGTCTCGAATCGCAATGAGGATCGCTGGCGCTGGCCTGGGGACGATGTCTATGTGCTCTCATTTCAGGAGGGGCAGGCCAATGTTCTACGGCGGCTAACGGATGGTAAGCTTGCTTGTAATGCGCCAGGCTGGTCACCTGATGGTCAGCAGCTCGCTTTTATTGGGTCGCCCAAGCTCCATGGAGCGGGACAGGCCTATCTCTATGTACTGGCCTCTGATGGCTCACAAGCGCAGCCTCGTTGTCTCTCTGAGGAATTTGAAGGGTCCTGTGCCGATTGGACGAACAGCGACGTTGGCGATGAGCACCTTGCCCCTACTCCCCAATGGTCAGCGGATGGGCAATCTCTCTATACCCTTTCCGCAGTACATGGGGCAACACGTCTGTATCAGATTCCGCTCACTGGATCTGGCTCTCATCCCGAGACGTTGACCCCTGGCGATCTTCATGTGCGAGACTTTACGATTGATGCCTCTAAACAACAGCTGGCACTTCTCATTGGCAGCCCTGTGGCTCCCCAGGAGATCTTTGTGCGCTCTCTTCACGCGAATGGCGAGTTACGACAGTTGAGCCATGAGAACGATGCTTTGCTGGGTGAGTTGGCGCTGGCCCGGCCCGAATTATTGACGTATCAGGGTGCAGATGGCTGGCCAATTGAAGGGTGGATTCTCAAGCCACAGAATTTTACCCCCAGTCAGAAGTATCCATTGGTCGTTGAGATTCATGGGGGCCCGGCTACACAGTATGGATATGGCTTCTTTCATGAGATGCAGCTCCTTGTCGCGGAAGGGTATGTCGTCTTTTATTGTAATCCGCGCGGAAGCATTGGATATGGATATGACTTCTCCAATGCAGTGCGTGGAGCATGGGGCGAAAAGGATTCCATCGATATCATGCTTGGAATGAAAGAGGTTCTTAAACAGGGCTACATCGATGAGCAGCGCCTGGGCGTTACAGGTGGAAGCTATGGTGGTTTTATGACCAACTGGTTGATTGGTCATTATCAAGATTTCAAGGTTGCGATCACCGATCGTTGTGTCAGCAATATGGCAACGATGTTTGGGACAAGCGATATCGGCTGGGATCTGGCCGAAGATAATCTGGAGACCACTCCATGGGAGAATCTCGATAAATATATGCATATGTCGCCAATTGCGTATGTGAAGGATATGCATACACCTCTGTTAATTCTTCATAGCGAGCAGGATCTCCGCTGCAATATTGAACAGGCAGAGCAGTTGTTTGCAGCTCTGAAGTGGATGGGACGAGAGGTGGAGTTTGTGCGTTTTGAAGGGCAGAGCCATGGCCTCTCTCGTGGTGGGCATCCACTTTTGCGCAAGGTTCGTTTACAGTATATTAAGGACTGGTTTGCGAAATATCTTCAATAAAGTGTCGTGCGTGCTTTCAGCGTCTCTCTCTTTTTCTGGCCATGAAACGTATAAGATCTCAGGGTTGCAGCATGCCTAACTTATTGGTTGCTGATTCGGTAAACCAGAGCTTGTTCGACGTCGGATCACTGGCGATGCCAAAGGGAGAGTTCCCCTCGCTGGGAAGGGGATAGAGGGTGAAGCGGCTGGTTGTTGGAGTGAAGCGCGCTAATTGGTTGGCGGAGGGAAGGGTCAACCAGATCTCGCCACTGGCGCTTCGCGCGATCCCATAGCAGCCGCTGGCATCGCTCTCTGGCTGGTACGTTGTAAAGTGCTGTGTGTGCGGATCAAAGCGGAAGAGGGTTGAGTTTCGAAAGGTTGTTCCCCAGATGATGCCTTGTGGGTCGCTTATCACTTCTAGTAACGAATTGGTTGTCTGCTGAAAAGGGAAGAGGCTCAGTTCGCCCGTCTGTGGATTGAGTCGGCCAAGCTGATTTGTCGCGGCTTCAGTGAACCAGACGGTTCCTTGAGGATCAATGGTGATGCCATAGGGGTCAAACTTTTGAATGGTTGCCGGATGAGAGATGGGGTACTGTCTGATCTGACCACTGTGGGGATCAAGTTTACCAATGGCATCGGCATTCATTTCAGTGAACCAGACATTTCCCTGTGCATCAAGAGCCAGATCGTTCGCGCCAGATGGGAGACTGTCAACTGCATTTTGCTCAGTTGAGGTCATGGCAAGAGTGGGTAGGGGGTAGGTCTGGAATTGGCGGGTCTCAGGTTGATAATGGCCGATATAGTTGGCATACTGTTCGGCAAACCAGATAGTATTATCTGGTGCGGCAACAATCCCCATCAAGCCATGGGCTCCCTGTGGTGGCTCAATCTGCTCAATTGAACTGGATTGGGGGTCAAAGACCCCCAATGCATTGGTCCCCATCTCTGCAAACCAGACGCGGCCCCGGCCATCGACCGTAGGACGCATCAGACCACTTTTATCCTGTGGTAGGGGATATTCCTGAAATTTGCCCTGAGCCAGTGTTTTTCCTGTCTGAGGGCTGCTGGCATCACGGCAGGCGGTGAGCAGAACCAGAAGGATGAGCAGGGATGTTAACAGACGCCAGTATGCAGACACGATCTTGATCCTTTATCGCGATGGTAATAAGCCCAGATAAAAGCCCTGGACCCCATCATCAACAAGCGTATCCAGGCGTGCCTGAACGACCGTATGATCCCATGCTTGCTCTTCAGGAAGTCCCTGTACCTCAACGCGGACATAGTTATCGGTTAGCCCTTCCCAGACACCATGTTTGCGTTGTTCAATCAAGACCGCAGCAGTCTGACCCAGAAACTGTTGGCGGAACAGGCGGCTATGCTCATCGTGTAATTCGAGCAGGCGCTGGCTCCGGGCTTTTTTGATCTCATCTTTAATCTGCCCTTTCATACGAGCAGCGGCTGTTCCCTGACGAGGTGAGAAGCGGAAGACATGAGATTTTGCAAACTCCAGTTCTTTCGCCAGCTCATACGTCTGTTCAAAATCCTCATCGGTTTCAGCAGGAAAGCCAGTGATGATATCAGTGCTGATCGCCACACCAGGAATGAGCCGCTTGGCTTCAGTGATAATGGTGCGATAACGATCACTGGTATAACGCCGCGCCATTTTGCGCAGGATCGCATCTGAGCCACTCTGCATAGGGAGATGGAAGTGACGGCACATACGTGGATCTTGCCAGAGCTCAAGCCACTCTAACTGAAAATCTTCTGGCTCAAGTGAGGAGACACGGATGCGAGGGATCTCGGTCTCGCGCAGCAGCGCTGCGATCAGAACCCCTAGATCCTGCTTCTCATCGTCATCAGAATGATAATCCCCCAGATGGATTCCAGTCAGAACGATCTCCTGGAAGCCAGCTCGAGCTTTGCGTTGTACCTGTTCAACGACAGATGCAATGCTACGGCTTCGTGATTTTCCACGGACCGTTGGCACAATACAGTAGGTACAACGATTGTCGCAGCCATCCTGTACCTTCATCTGTACACGTGTGCGTGAAAAAACACGTTCTCGGGCCTGCTCAGGGATGGCTCTTTGAGGCTCAAAAGGAGTGAGCCGAGAAGGATTGTCGGGCTGCGGTTCCTCTTCAGTGGCGTCGAAACTGATCCCACCATCGCTGCCAATATGCTGTGTATCTAAGGGGAGTACCGGGAGCGAGCGCCGACCTGTTGTCTGTGTTGTTTGGTGATCGGTTGCCTCGTTCTCTTCGCTGGCTTCCGCTTCCACTTCCGATACACTTGCTTGTTCCTGCATATGAATGCGGATGCGCTCAATCAGGTCATCTTTGCCGCTATTCCCTAATACCAGATCAACGCCTGGCAACCTGGATACAGCTTGTGGATTTAGTTCAGCATAACATCCAGTGACCACGAGCAGAGCATCGGGACGGCGACGATGGGCCTGTGCAATCAATTGGCGAGAACTGCGATCGCCAAGGTGTGTGACTGTACAGGTATTAACGATATACACATCAGCATTCTCAGTAAAATCGCGCTGGATAAAGCCAGCGGCATTCATCTGATCGCTGATCGTCTCGCTATCGGCCTGATTGACTTTACAGCCCAGGGTGGTGACGGCGAAAGTTGTTGCTTGTCTTGGATGCTCGGACATAGTCTCTCTTAATTTCTTGCTTTCTAATAGCCCATTCTGAAATTGTTATTGACGATAGAGGATCGTAAGGATTCATTATAACTCATTCTAGCACACTTGGGTAGACGGGGTCTGGCGTGAAATCCAGGGTATTCCAATTCTGATAGAAGAGGGAGAGTGTCTTATCACGATGGACAAGTGGTGATTTCTTGTCTACAATTGTAAAAGATATTGCAGAACTACCAACAGGTCTGACGGAAAAGGTTTCCCTATCCTCAAGGCCAGGTTTTTGTGTGCCATCGAGCTCTCTTTGAGAGAGAACAGGGCCTCAAGTCTCTTATTGCGTTGAGATTGTGGCCAGGATAGCTATCTGTCAGACAGTTGAAATCGAGGAGTAAGCATGTTACGAGCGCCAGCCCTACTAGTAGATTATACAGAACTACCCGCAGCCGAGCTCTATTTAGTGGCGGGACCGGCAGCTTCTGGAAAAACAACCTTTGCGAAGGCCCTGGCTCAGCATCTGAATGCAACAATTCTCTCATTAGACAACTACTATCTGGATGAAGATGCAGTTGTGCTAGAGTATGACGAGAGATATGGCCATGTGGCGCAATGGGATAGTCCAGAAGCCTTTGATCTTCTCTCCTTCCAGCAGAATATTCGTGATCTGATACAGACAGGGCAGGCTCAGATTCCGAGTTACAGCTTTGCAAAGAATTGTCGGGATGGTTTCCAGACTCTGACAAAAGGTGAGGGGCAGGCTCTGATCATTGAGGGGCTCTATAGCATTCGTTTTCAGCCTCTTCTAGAAGAGATTACTGATTCGGTTACAACTATTTTTGTGCAGGCTGAACGTGAGACGCGCTGGGTCCGTCGGCGTATTCGAGATCTGCAAGAGCGAGGGAAAGTAGCCGAAGATTTTGAGCGCCGCTATCATTTTGTCACAGCGGCCGAACAGCGCTGGCTGCTTGAACAAGAGCACCATGCCGAATATATTTTAGCAACCGATCATCCAGGATTTTCCTATGAAAAATTTTTCCAGTAAAAGAGGCCAGTACTGTACATCTGCTTATGCGAAGAGCAAGAGGGCAGACTACAAGCTTTTTTTACTCAGCATGGTCCGTTTTTGCAGCCGTTTGCTCAGTCTGGATAGGCGATATGGCCGGGACAGGCTGATAAACGGGGGCAGGCGTATATGTAGCAGGATATGATTGAGGGCGATAGTAGTGAGGAATGGTCTGCTGAGCGGACTCCAGCAAGCTCTTCTGCATCAGTGGGAGAGCGAACCAGACATTTCCTAAACCGAACAACGTCCCCGTAAGCAGGCGCAGCACCCAATCGCTCTCCCGCAGACCAAACATCTGTGTAATCCCATCGAATGCGATAGGCAGGATCATCAACCCCCATAGCCACCAGGGGATGCCGGGAATACGCTTCTTGCTCAGTACAAAGATCAGGCTACCCACAAACATTGAGGCATAGATAGAGAAATTGCGAGCGCACATCCCCAGTTGATGACCAAAGATATAGAAGGAGTGCGACGGAATCTGGGCGCAGACATAATGCAGGGTAAAAAAGATGGGCTTGGAAAGTGCATCCAGACCAAAGTAAGAGAGGAAGGGAACCGAGATGGCGGCAAAGACCAGCAGGCCCAGAATGACCGTTACGCCATGGGCCCAATAGGTGAGCATGGCATCACCCATCTGATCAGCTATGCGATGAAAACCGCCCTGACGGGGTGCCTGAGAGTGATATGGTTGTGTTGCCATGGTCAGTTCCTTCTCTAATAGTATCTCTAGCAGCTTATTCTCTGCCTCAAGTAAGCTGAAAGGCGTCAGCCAATTCATTATACTCTATACGCCCTTCGGCAACAATAGTTTCGTTAAGCAGGATAACGGGGATGCGATAGCGATACTGTTCAAAGAGCTGAAGATCGTTGCGAATATCGATCTCTGTCAGATCGTAGTCAACCTGGCTGGCGATTTCATCAAGAAGATCGCGAGCAGTATCACAGAGATGACAGCCGGCCTTTGTATAAAAAGTAATCTGTGGTAAAGAAGATGGATGGTGGCTCAAGCTTCAGGACCTTTCGTTGAGAGTTGTGAGCACATCATAGCACATTTTCTTTTCTCACTGTGAACAATGTTGGCCGTACAACTCAGAAATCTCCTTACACCTCCTGATGATTGTGAGCAATGAAATCTGCTTGCATTGTGATCCTAGCATATAATGCGACATTTGTCTGTAGTCTTCCTTACAGTCGTAGATAGAAATTTTTTCTATACTGGTGGTATGGGTAGAATTTCTCTCTCTGAAGTTTGTTACATGTATGATCGTCAAAGTGAAAGGATAGGCGAAAAGAATGAGTAACATACACCCACAACGACTGTATCTCCTCCAACTGGCGTCAGCAAATGTGCCATTGGGAGCGGGCCGCACCATGGAGATGATCCAGGGCTGCTATGTCATAGAGATGAGTAATGGGCAGCATATTCTCATTGATAGTGGAATGCCTTCTGATGTTCCGCAACCCGGTCAGGATGAGTCAACAGTATTGAAGCAGCTTGCCGCGTTAGATCTCAGCCCAGCCGACATTGATTTTCTTGTTTGTACACACTTTGATATTGATCATGCAGGGTACCACGATCATTTTCCAGGTGCCGAACTCATTGTTCAGCGCGAGCACTATACTCTAGCGAGAAGTGGGCATCCACGGTATGCTGGAGCACGTTCTCATTGGGATCATCCAGAGCTACGTTATCGCCTGATTGATGGAGACAGTGAGCTTGTACCAGGAGTAAGACTTTTAGAGACGAGTGGGCATGCACCGGGACATCAGTCGGTGCTGGTGAATCTGCCTCAATCGGGTCCAGTTCTGTTAGCCATTGATGCCGTTATGATGGAGCGATTATTTACGGTTGAGCGTAAGGCATGGCCGATGGATGATAACGAAGAGCAGCTTCGAGCGAGCACGCAAAAGTTATTGGATATAGTTGAGCGTGAGCAGGTCTCTCTTGTCGTATTTGGACATGATGGTCAGCAGTGGAAAACGCTCAAGAAGGCGCCAGATTACTACGAATAACGACTATCATGAACAAGCAGGAGACAGTCAATCAATTGACTGTCCCCTGCTTGTTGTGCTGTGAGAGACGAAATTAATCTGAATCACGCATGCGAGAGCGCTCATTCTGAGTAAGATAGCGTTTGCGCAGGCGGATCGTTTTGGGAGTTACTTCGACCAGCTCATCATTATTGATAAAGTCCAGTGATTGCTCAAGGCTCATCAAGATTGGAGGAGTCAGGCGAACCGAGATATCCGAGGTAGAGGAGCGAATATTGGTCTTCTGCTTCTCCTTACAGACGTTCACAGCCATATCCATAGGACGAGTATTCAGGCCAACGATCATCCCCTCGTAGACAGGCGTGCCTGGTTCGATAAAGGTATCGCCGCGCTGCTGAGCATTGTTCAGGCCATACGTGACAGCCACGCCCTGCTCAGAAGCAATCAGAGCACCATTACGGGCGGTATTGATCTTTCCCATCCATGGCTCAAAGCCGATAAGCAGGCTATTCATCGCACCATTGCCCTTCGTCAGGGTCAGGAACGAGTTACGGAAGCCAATCAGGCCGCGGGTCGGGATCTTATATTCGATACGTACATTTCCACTGCCATCATTATGCATATTGGAGAGTTGAGCCTTACGAATGGCCAGCGTCTCGGTCAGCACACCGATATAAGTATCCTTTGTATCGATCGTAAGATGTTCAAATGGCTCCTGGATATGCCCATTCTCATCCTCGCGGGTAATGACCTCAGGACGGGAGACCTGGAACTCATAGCCCTCGCGGCGCAGAGACTCGATCAAGACCGAGAGGTGTAGCTCGCCACGACCAGAGACCACGAACTCATCGGGACTGCTGCCATCAACGACACGCAGGCTTACATTCGTCTCTAACTCCCGATAGAGGCGAGCGCGCAATTGGCGAGAGGTAGAAAACTTGCCTTCGCGTCCTGCGAATGGACTGGTATTTACCCCAAAGGTCATTTTCAGGGTTGGCTCAGTAATCGTAATCGATGGGAGAGCCTCAGGATTATCTGCATCGGCAATCGTCTCACCAATATTGGCATCAGCGATACCCGTTACTGCTACAATATCGCCAGCCATTGCGGCATCCGTCTCAGCCTTTTGAAGGCCTTTGTACGTAAAGACCAGATTGATCTTCTGGCGTGTCACATTGCCATCGCGATCGATGCGTGAAACAGCCGAAGCAGGGGTCATCTTCCCACGGATAATACGACCAATGGCATATTTTCCCTTATAATCGTCGTAGTCCAGGGCCGTCACCAGCATCTGTAGAGGCGCTTCAACGTCCACCTTAGGAGCAGGGACTGTCTTCAGGATCGTCTCAAAGAGAGGCTCGAGATCCTTCTGCTCATCTTCAGGATTGAGCATCGCCACGCCAGCGCGGCCAATGGCATAGAGTACCGGGAAATTGAGATGGTGATCCTGTGTCGCCAGTTCCAGGAAAAGATCCTGCGTCTCATCGACCACATCAGCGATCCGAGCATCTTTACGATCAATCTTATTTACCACCACAATGGGTTGCAGATTGAGCTCAAGAGCCTTCTGAAGCACAAAACGTGTCTGAGGCATCGGCCCCTCAGCGGCATCGACCAGCAAGATACAGCCATCGGCCATCGTCAGAACGCGCTCGACCTCACCACCGAAGTCTGCGTGCCCTGGAGTATCAATGATATTAATTTTCACGCCGCGATAGCTAATCGCCGTGTTTTTCGCTAGAATGGTGATACCACGCTCACGCTCTTGATCGTTGGAGTCCATAATCAACTCACCGACCTGCTGATTGTCGCGGAAAATGTGGCTCTGCTTGAGCAGCCCATCGACCAGCGTTGTTTTTCCATGGTCTACGTGGGCAATAATGGCGACGTTACGAATATCTTCTCGTACCTTCAAATTTGAACCTTCTTGTAAAGCCGTTTCAGCCTGCATAATAGTTTTTTAATTCCTCCAAATTGCAGCAGAGTTGACAGCAAAAAACGCATGTCTGTAGATGAGCGCTTGCTGGTGGTCTTGTACTATCGCATTGACTCTTCTGCGTAACGATGTAAAAAGCGTATCTAAAAGAAAGCGCTGGTGATATGAATATGTGTGTAAATCTTTTCATACACCAAAGATCGTCTTCACGTTTGCATGATCAGGCCGTTGCTTTACAACATTGGGATCAACGCCTTCGCCAGTAGGATCGTGGCTGAATATGTCGCAAGTCGTGAGACCGCTTTATGTGGCAATACTGCTTCCTTACAGATTGCATAAAATTGTTCCCGTAAGATTTTATCCTAATAATCGCTATCTGTCGAGTCTTCTTAGGGGACTGATAGCGGTCGCTGACGTATTCCCAACGACGATACTTGTGGTAGCGTCACCAAAAATGCAGGGGAGAGCAGTTCAAGTGGTATGCCAGCAGTGGCAACTCCTCTCCTCCTATTGTACCCAATTTCAGCGAAATTTGATAGGAGGGCATCCTATCAAAGTACTAACGATTGCCCTGTGACACTCCGCACGCCCTCAAGGGACGGCGGCTTCTTCCACTCCGAGGTACGCGGTCTTCTGAGTCGGTGCCTCGTAGAAGCAACTCGGTGAAGACCGTACTTGATCCGGAATAGACGGGGAGCGCTCTTCCATCCAGAGCGAATCCCCAGGGTGGTGCCTGACCCCTGATCCGTTGCGTGCCCAGTTAGAGGAATAGATGGTTCCCCGTCCCCTCTGGCGTCCTGGCAGCAGACCACACCTGATGCTTACGCATCCCTCTCATGACCAGCATGAGGAGTGGAAGGCTTTTTCTGGTGGCGTGTGATGAGACGCTGACCGACGACCAGCGCGGCGTTCCTATCGGCGTTGCCCTTCATACTGCAAGCTGAGCAAGACACCAACGGAGCTCCTACCGTGTAGCCTTGTGCGGGTTGTCCCTGGCGATAGCGTGCCACAGGTGCATGGCAACGGGCGCACTCACGACTGGTATTGCGAGGCGAGACTCGACTGGTCAGTATGCCTGCGTTATAGGCTTTGTACTTGCTATAGGCAAAAATGCGCCCTTTCATCCAGAAGGCTCGTTTGCTATTGCCCCGGCGACTGTATTTGCCCTTTTCGGGCTTCAAATTGCCGAGATGCTCAAAGACCAGAATGGTTGCGCCCCATTGCTGAGCAAACTGGATAATGCGAACACTGATCTGATGGGCAAGATCTTCATCACGATCACGGATCTTACACCACAGGGCGGCATTATCTTGCTCCCCTTCGGCGATCAAACCCGTTTTGTTGCGGTTGCGTGCAATTTTGCCAAGCTGCTGCTTCCTAAAGCCGTTCAGTTCTTTGCCTCCTTTGAGGAAGGTGGAGGCAAGTGGCGTGCCTTTGGCAGTCTGGATCACACACACAGCGAGATTCTCACCGAAATTCAAGTCGACCGAGCAGAGCTTCGTGTCGGGATCGGTCACTTGTTCCGCAATTTTGGCTGGCCCTTTGAAGGTTTTTTCGAGGGGCGTATGGAGCCGCCACGTTGCACCCTTGCAAACGAGTGAAGGGCTCCCCAATTCATATCCTTCGGCAACATCACGACCTTGTGTTCTCACCTTCACCCAATTCCAGCAGGTCCCGTTCCAGATCTTAACCATGGTTGTTTCTGCTGTTCGCTCTTTCCACATCCCAGCGTACAACGGAACCGATTTGTTCCAGGTGCGTGGAGGGACTGGCGGGCGGGCTTTGTACTTCTTGCCCCTAGCCTCCGCTTTGGTTTTCTGTGCTCTCCAGCGATACAGATGCGAAAAGAAGGAGCGAGCAGAACCCAGAGCAGCATTGATGGCAGCACGGCGAAACAGTGCAGGGATGTCAGGGGCAAGAGCTTGAAGTGGCATGATGGGATCAGGAGTCTCTTTGGTGGTGTGGGTGAGCTTTTCCAGGGCCGTGAGTGCTTCTTTGTTTGAAAGCTGGAGCAGATTCTCATGGGCGTTGATCACGTCAAAGTAAAAGCACACGACACGGTTAAACAACGCCTGATTGGTTGCAAACCATTCGTGATGGTTTGGCTGACAGGTGAGCGTTTGCCTCAACGTGATCGTCGTCTTTGCCATGTCTGAGAATCCTTTCGATAGAGAAAGAAAGCATTCTATCCCTTTTATTTCTTCAGCATATCAAATATATCCTCATTTGTCAATTGATTGATTGAACAAAAAAGAAAGCAAACAAGGCTAAAGCCGGAATAAACCCGCCTTACCGCATGGGTTGAAACCACAACGGCTTGCGGCGGGTTTCGCGGTCAGGGCCAATATGTGCAAATGTCAGGACTTCGTCTACTGCTATTAGCGGAGTAATGTGCCATTAAGGGCGCGATCCATATTATAGCAAGTGCTAATGAGAGAGAGATGCGTGAAGGCCTGAGGGAAATTTCCCAGGGCCTCGCCAGTTGAACCGATCTCTTCTGCATAGAGCCCAACGTGATTGGAATACGTCAACATCTTTTCAAGGATGAGCCGGGCTTCAGGTAGCCGGCCTGCGCGAGCTAAAGCCTCTGCAAACCAGAAGCTGCATGGGCTAAATGTTCCTTCGGTGGAGCCCAGGCCATCATCTGCGGCCCGTTTGGGATCATACCGATAGACATGAGAATCGCTGGTCAGTTCACGCTGAATGCGCTCCAGAGTCTCCAGCATACGAGGATCAGTCGGGCCAGTAAACTTTGTCAGGACCATGAGCAGCGAACTGGCATCGACTGCATCACTTCCATAATATTGAACAAAGCTGCGCTTCTTTTCATTCCAGCCTTTCTGCATAATCTCTTCATAGATCTGGCTGCTAATCTTTTCCCATTCTTCTAGTGGTGCGGGGAGGCCACGGTGGCGAGCAATACGAAGGGCACGATCAAACGCCACCCAGCTCATAACGCGTGAGTGGACAAACTGTTGCTGTCCTCCCCGCACCTCCCAGATCCCTTCGTCCGCATCCTGCCAGTGGTTTCCTAGCCAGGAAAGCAAGCGGCGGATCTGTTGCCAGAGATCATAGGAAATATCCTGATGGCGATCAAAGATATAGATAGAATCCATCAGCTCGCCATAGATATCCAGCTGCTTCTGTTTGTAGGCGCCATTGCCAATGCGGACCGGGCGGCTCTGGCGATATCCCTCAAGGTGAGAGAGTTCAATCTCTTGTAGATCGTGTCCGCCATCAATCGTGTACATGGGCTGAAGCGAGCCATTCTCTTTCAGTTCATGGCAGCGTGCATCCAGCCAGCCCATAAAGGCCTCAGCCTCTTGATAAAACCCGAGAATAAGCAGGCTATAGAGCGTGAAAGAGGCATCGCGCAACCAGGTATAGCGATAATCCCAGTTTCGCGTTCCCCCAATTGTTTCGGGAAGACTGGTCGTGGGGGCAGCAACGATGGCCCCGGTCGGAGCATAAGTGAGGAGCTTCAGGACCAGCGCTGAACGATGGACCCTCTCGCGCCAGCGGCCCTGATATTGGCATTGTGAGAGCCAATTCTGCCAATACTGCATCGTTTCATGAAAAACCTTTTCATAGTTGGCTGCATAGATGGGTTCAGGTTCTATAGTGTGATCGCGGGCACTCTCTAGAATAAAGTAGGCCCACTGATCCGTATGAAGCGTAAAAGTGGCGGCTACGCCACCGGTTCCATCGTCCGTGAGAGGAATGGTCGATGCCAGACCCAGATGGAGGTCTGTACTATTGAAAATGGCGCCATGGGCCGCGATACGAACACTATGGCTGTCACGAGCATAGTTAAAGGCAGGCTTACATTCGATCGTAAAGGTAAGTGAGCCGCGAACGACATGGACGGCGCGAATAATATGATGCTGGAGTTTATGGTTGGGAGTGTTTTTGATCGGCATGAAATCGGTAATTTCGCCAACCCCATCATTCGTGAGAAAGCGCGTGATAAGAATATTGGTTTCAGGCAGATAGAGCTGAGTATGACGCATTGGTTGGGCTGGAGAGACCATAGGGGAAATACGAAAGTGTCCACCTTTCTTGACGTCCAAAAGCGCTCCAAATACGCTGGGTGAATCAAACCGTGGAATACAGCACCAATCAATTGAACCGTTTTTTCCTACCAGAGCGACCGTGTGGAGATCACCAATCACCCCATAGTCCTCAATCGGCTGATACGTCGCATCACGACCCTGAAGTGGGATCTGCTGAACCATCTTTTTGCTCCTCTATAAAACGCTTTATTTGTGATACGAACTTCACCCCGGAAAAGATATAAACATATGAATGCATGGCCATCCATCGCAAAGAGGACGAGAACAAGAAAGCGCCGGGAAATTGATGACTTTATGTACCTGTTCTACGTTATAAAAGAGGACACGATGTCTGTGGACAAAAAGGAACAATTTCCTCCTTTTTGGAGCGTCAAGCGCTAGATACAAAGGAGTATTTTTTGTAAATATTTGTTTGCACTCTCAAAATTTCACATTGTAGTGATAGTTGAGGGATATGCACGCATGGAGATACTTAAAAGATGATGACTTCATCTGTAGTAGAAGTCCCTTTACGAACAGGAGCTCATACTAAGAGAGGCTGGCTGTCGGCACTCCGATCCCCGCTCTGGTTCTGTCTCATTTTTGCTTTGCTTGTACGCATCTGGCTCATCTTTTATACCCATGGTTTTGTAGATATGGATGAGTCTTTAGTTGGTGTACAGGCTCAACATATTCTACGTGGTGAGTTTCCCATTTATTATTATGGGCAACCGTATATGGGTAGTTTAGAGCCCTATCTCATCTCTCTTGTGTTTGCTATGTTTGGTTCCTCTCCACTGACGCTTCGCATTGAACCGTTGCTGCTATCGCTGGTGCTAGTCTGGTTAAGCTGGCGATTTGCAGAGTTAATGGCCCGGCAGGCGCGCCTTTCGAACGTGGCTAGAACCTGGTTTTCGACGACGGTCTCTCTCCTGGCTGCTTTGCCTCCACTGTACAATCTTGTCATTGAGATGCGCACCTGGGGAGGTCACATTGAGATATATATTCTAATGTTATTGCTGCTGACCAGTGGCTGGAAACTGGTTCAACGCTGGGAGGCGGCATCGCAGCGTGAGATTCTGATGCGCTGGTTGGGGATTGGCGTGATTATTGGCGTTGGTTTCTGGGTCTATCCATTGATAGTCTCTGCTGTGCTGGCGGCCTTTATCTGGATTGATGCCCTTCTGTTCTGGAAGTTTCTTCAATCGTTAGGGTGGGTCCCTTTAGCAGCAGATGGCAGGCAGGAATCATTCGCCTTTCATGGCAAAAGAATGCTGCTTGGATTGAGCGTAGTGCCGGGTGTGGTGCTGGGATTTGCTCCTGGTATCTACTGGGGCGCCTTGCATCAGTGGGCAAATATCTGGTATCTTCTGTCGCCTGGTAGCGATGGAGGAAACTCTGTCCATCTGTTGCATCGTTACCCCAATCGTCTGGCTGTTATCAATGGAACGGTTGGGCTGTATGAAAAGTGTCTGGTTCCTCATCTTTACGGTGGAACGTTGCCTACGCAGTCGTTAACGAACTCGAGCGTCTTTTCTTTCCAAAGTCTGGAGCTTCTTAATATAGGAAGTATCATCCTTGTACTGGGTGGACTGATCGCCTCTCTCATCTGGCAGCACTCTCTCTTTCGTGTGTTGCCCCGGCTTGTGGGTCTTCCCTTATTGTTTGCTGTGTGTACCATTGTCTGTTTCTGTTTCTCAAATGTCGTTGGCCATAGCCTGTTTGAGCCTTGTATACGTGATGGTGTTGGTCGTTATGCTGCCCCTGTTCTGCTCGCGTTGCCGTTTTTCCTTGCCGGCATCGTTGCGCTGGTGGTGGAATATTTCAGTAAGCGTGATAAGAGATCTGAGGGGAGCAGGCGCGTACCAGGAAGACGCTTGAGCCGGTTTGCGGTGATACAATGTGGCCTGGCTGCGGTCCTGCTGATGTATGTTTTCTTCATTGGTACGACCTATGTACAAAGCGATCCACAGTATATCTTTCAATCTTTTACCTGTAATCGAGCTCCATATGATACTTCAAAGATTATTGCCTATCTTCAGGAGCACAACATTCATTACTTATGGGGAACACATGCACTGGGAGACACTTTGATCTTTCAATCTAAAGGATCAATTATTGTGACGGACCCACGAATTGTGAATGCTGGAGCATTGAATCGCTTGCCCCAGGATGTGCTGGCAGTTGAGCATGCAGATCGTGCCAGTGTGATTGACATGGTTGCTCATACTGACCCCATGCCAAAATTAGTGCAGGCCATAAATGTTCTGGGGGTAAAGTATACTCTTATACGTATCCCCTCTCAACCGGGAAATGTCGATATCCTCATTTTGACTCCAGTGAGCCGAACTCTGACGTCTACAGAAGCCATCTCTTATGGAGCCTGGAACTTCCATTGTTGAGTGTGTGCTAAAAAGGGAGAGGTGGTGTGACCTCTCCCTTGTCTCGCGAAATGCTTATCCTTAACACAGATGCTATTGTGCTGTTTCCTTTATCTGCATAGAAGACTTGAAGGGCTACTGCGATAAAGGGACTGCCCCTCGTTTCTTGCGAGGCGTGCGCTTGCTCATAGGGAGGGAGTCGGTAGGAGAGGGCGCATTCTGAATGCGAGCAACTTTTTCGCGAATGAGGGAGATCTGAGAGTGGACAGCTTGACGAGATTGCTGAAGTTTCCGAGCAATTTCAGAGGGACGTTCATTATCGAGGATATATCGGCATATAATTGCTTGTTTCTCTGTCAATCCGACGTCTGGATGTTCGAGTGCAGTCTGTGCCAGATCTTCGAGGGGACCATACTTACTGCGTCGATAATTGGCGAGATCGGTGGGGGAGAATAGCCATCGATCGACCACGCGGACACCGGGGATGCGTCCAGCTTCGACAAGATGCATAAAGTGCCAATAGCTCAGATCCAATATTTTGGCCGCTTCATGGGTGGTAAGCATACCATTAAAATGTTGGAGATTGCGCTGAAACTCACTACTCCTAAGAACCATGTCGGACGCCTTTCTACGGTCTGCCGTATATTAAAAGTGCCTGGCAAAGACTTACTTAGTCAACCCGAGTATATCATAGGGCCCAATCGCGTGCAAGAATGGTGCATTGTGTTCGGAGCGAGCAGTCGGCGTGGTGTTCATAGCCAGAGCACCGAGTGCCCCGATTGTGCTCATATCCTGTACAAGGGGCTGGGGGTTATTTCAGGTTGAAAAGATTAGGGATGCGCATTGCAAGCATCATATCACCAGTAGCCTTGATCTTGCCAGTGAGGAAAGCATTCATGGCATCTAATTGACCAGTAGCGACAGCAACCCAATCTTTGTCTGCGATAGTCAGTGTGAGGTCGGGGTTTTCCACGCCCCCTGGAATTAATGTACAGGTCTGGTTCGCGATATGTACCGCCCATTGTCCAGCTTCGGGCCCTGTAACATCAAGCTGAATGATCTTATTTAAACCTGCTGATGCTGCCGTATTAAAGCGAGCCTGTAATTCTTCAAAGGTTTCAGCAACTGTCATGCTTGGCATTCTCCTTCGTTTCGGATCACAAGGGCGACCAGCCCTTTCCGATTCGTTGTTATGTACAGTATAACATATCTACAAGGTCTACGTGGCTGGCCTTGCAGGTGTTTCAGGACATGGTGAGGGGCATGGAAAGCCCAACGATGCCCTTTTCTGGCTGGTCGCAGGATTAGGAGAAACAGATCATCGTGAGAAAAATGGGAGCTCTCTTGTCTCTCCTGGTACCTGATGGTATCCTGTGTAAAGATCCCAAAATGAGAATGTATTGAAATGAGGATAGAGGCATGGCTGGCGAGCAGATTCGACGCAAAGTGAAGGTTGAAGGTGGAACACTTAAATTTAGCTCTGCTCACTTTATCACCTATGGTGGGAAGTGTGAGCGCTTGCATGGGCATAATTACGGTGTGTTAGTCGAGATTGAAGGGGAGCTAGGGCAAGATGGGCTAGTATTTGATTTTACTTTGCTGAAGCGCTACGCTCGGGAGATCTGTCAGAAGCTGGATCACCACTTTTTATTACCGATGCGCAATCCACAGTTAGAACTTATTGCATTATCTGATCAGTGGGAGATTCGCTTTGGTGAGAAGAGGTATCTTTTCCCCTATACAGATGTTGTGGAACTGCCAATTGAGAACTCCACAGCAGAACTTCTGGCTGAATATATTCATGGCGAGCTTTTGCAACTGCTAGCTCAACATGATATCTCACATCTGATCAGCCTCATGGTTGGCGTAGAAGAGGCCCCAACTCAGATGGCATATTATCAGAAGGAACTGCGTTAGATCTACGACAGAGGGGAGCCGATTACCACTCTAATCGGCTCCCCTCTGTCGTAGAGAAGGGTGTTTAGCCAGTGATCAGTGTGCGTCCCACCGCATTGGCAACGGCGTGTAACTGAGGCATGAGAGTGCTGAACTGTTCAATGGTCAGGGATTGGGCACCATCTTTGAGGGCTTCATCTGGATTGGGGTGGACCTCGATCAGAAGAGCGTCAGCGCCGGCGGCGACAGAGGCTAGGGACATAGGGCCTACGAGATCGCGCCGTCCAGTTCCCTGGCTGGGATCAGAGATAATCGGAAGGTGCGAGAGGATCTTTGTCAGCGGGAAGGCGCTGATATCCATCGTATTGCGGGTGGTCTTCTCAAAGGTACGGATACCGCGCTCACACAGAATAACGTTGCGATTCCCTTGTGAGAGGATATACTCAGCGGCCAGGAGCCACTCTTCAAACGTTGATGACATACCACGTTTGAGCACTGCGGGCCGATTAGAGCGGCCAACCTCATCGAGGAGCATATAGTTCTGCATATTGCGAGTGCCAATCTGAAGGATGTCTGCGTACTCGCTTACCATAGCGACATCAGTAGGTGTCATCACTTCAGTAATAATGGCCATGCCAAATTCATCACGAGCCTTTGCCAGCAGCTTTAATCCCTCTTCACCCAGGCCACGGAAGCCATAAGGAGATGTCGACGGCTTAAATGCACCACCACGAAGAATAACCGCTCCCTGTTTTCGGACGGCTTCGGCTGTTGTCATTAATTGCTTTTCGGACTCGACAGTACAGGGTCCAGCCATCATCACCACTTCTTTGCCACCAATACGCACGACGCCTCCCTCTACACAGGCAGCAGAGACTTCGACGATCGTATTTTCTGGATGAAACTCACGGCTTGCAAGCTTGTATGGTTTGGAGACCCGGATCACGCTCTCCACATTAGGGAGTGCTTCAAGCGTCTCACCTAACGTTGGATTGAGGCCGCCCAGGCTGCCAGGAGCTCCATTTGGTGTTACGCCACCCAGGACGCCGATGACAGTGCGTTCGACACCGCGAGAGAGATGACCAGACAGCCCCTGGTTTTCCAGGATCTTCATAACATGTGCGATATCACTATCACTGCTTGCTGCTTTCATGATGACAATCATGTGAATTGACTCCTTTTGGATGACTATACTTTCTGGTTGATCATGTTTATCATCCGGGACAAACATGACGCTTTGTTCATCTATTGGAGGATCTCTTCCGAGAACTGCCTTCTTAGGGGGAAAGGTAGTCTCTAGAGATCAACCTTAAAGGTTGGGCGAAGGTTCACAGCCCCTTTAATGTAGACATGTTGAATCTCGGCTGCCCTCCGTTCAGTATTGACATGGAGTAGCACGCGGATACATTTTTTAAGACTGTTTGGAACTGGGATCTCGCGTGCACAGATCAGGGCAGTATCTGTCCATCCCAGATGTCGTGCGGCTAGAGCTGGAAAGGCTGCATCTAGATCATCTGTCAGAGTGAAAATGGCGCTGACAATATCCTCAGCCTGTAAAGCGTTTTTCTCAACAAGTAGTTCCAGAAGTTCTTGCGTGGCAAGGAGGATCTCCTGCTCATCATTCTGCTCTACAGTCGTCGCACCTCGAATTCCTCGACAAAGCATAGTTTTATTCATCCCTTCCGACAGAAATAGCTGTTCAATCTCACTATAAAAGCAGAGAGAACAGAATACCTTTATTGTAAGGGATAGGGACAAAATTATGCCAGTATGTTCTATCCGTTAGTCTCCCTCAACCTGTAGATAGAAGTTCCGTATCCTCCTCTTATTGGTTGGGTAGACCTTTGCTCAGGCTCTGGATGTAGTTTTTGATCGCTGTCTGTTGTTCTGCTTCTGGCTTTTGATCGATAAGATTAACCAGGGCACTACCAACAACCGCACCTTCTGCATATTGTGTCACAGTGGCGATATGCTCGGGGGTTGAGAGACCAAAGCCGACGGCCATTGGAATCTGTTTCTCTTGCGTGTATTTTCGCACACGAGCAAGAAAGCTGCTAAGGTGAGCTGAGATCTCTGAGCGTGAGCCAGTGACGCCACTAAGTGAGATGCAGTAGATAAAACCACCATGACCAGCGGCTACACGTTCGGTAATGAGCTGGATGCGCTCATCGGGTGCAGTGGGCGGAATCAGGAAGATCAGCGCCAGACCATATTGATAAGCTGCCTGTTCAAGGCGGTCAGCCTCCTCAGGGGGAAGATCGGGAATGATGAGGCCACTGACTCCATGTGCATTGGCGTCGGCACAGAAGCGCTCAAGGCCATAAGCCAGCACAGGGTTATAATATCCCATCAAGATTAATGGCACGTCTGTCTGAGATGAGACTTCTCGCGCAACCTCCATGCACCCTTTCAGGGTCATGCCGCGCTCCAGTGCTATATGCCCGGCGTGTTGGATGGTTGCTCCATCTGCCAATGGATCGCTAAAAGGCATGCCCAGTTCGATGATATCAGCGCCTCCTTCAGCGGCGGCCAGGATTACCTGAACGCTCTGTGAAGCTGAAGGATAGCCACACATAAAATAGGGGATGAGGACGCCCCGCCCCTCATGTTTCGCACGTTGGAAGGCCTGAGTGATTTTAAGTGCAGGAACCAGTGGGGTCGCCTGTTCTTGTACGTTCCGTGTATTCATGGTTGCTTATACCCTTTCGGTTGAGATGGTGGGATGCTCTGCGTCAATGATGCCAACGGTATAGGTCCCACCTGCGTATTTGTGCAGGAGCTCTTGAAGGTCGATGAGCGCAGCTTGAATAGTGTGGCGTGAGTTGGGATGTTGAGCCTCAATAGCGATGATGGCCGACGTGGTCCCGGCCTGTGCAGCGCTCTGCTCGCTTTGTCTCCAGCACCAACGTCGTGCAATTCCTAGCCCGGTCTCATCAGTAAAGACCACTTCACCTGGTTCGGGATGCTCTTCTTTCTCCTCTCCCAGGTTCGTATACCGTTCATTGCCGGTGGCAAAGTGGACCGTGACAGCTCCTTGAAGAGCGTGGGTATCGATAATCGCGACAGGTAAGGCGTAGCGGATACTCACAAGATTGCCGATATCGACCAAAATATTAATGCTGGGGATATCGCCTTTCTTTGTCAGCCGGCGGAGAAGGGCCTCAGCCGCGCTACGATACTGGGTGGGATCAAGATTGAATGAGCGAAAGGTACTGCGCCAGCCAGCCAGCGTGGGAAGCTGGCTGAGAGGCGTTGTTCCAATCTGCTGTTTGACTCGTTCTTGTTCATGTTGATAGTTTTCCCGCAATGATTCTGGCGTGGGGCCGTTGCGAAGATTCTCTGCCAGAATAATGCCTCCTACAACCTGTGGATAGCGTTCCACAATCTGCGGGGAATACTGGAATGTGCTCATAATACTCCTTAACGAGCGCAAGCAATACATTTTTTATTGGACAGAACAACCGACAGATGAAAGAAAAAGAAGCAAGTGGCTTTAGCGCACGTACACGTTAAAGTGTGACATTTAATGCTTTCGCCACAGTCATCATATCTTTGTCGCCACGGCCCGACAGGTTGACAACGATAAGTGAACCCTCAGGAAGCTTGCCCTGCTCTCCCAGTTCGAGCAGATGCCCCAGAGCATGAGAGGATTCCAGGGCTGGAATAATCCCTTCGGTGCGGCTCAGCGCCTGAAGTCCACGGAGTGCCGTCTCATCGGTTGCTGAGGCATAGGTAGCGCGGCCTGTCTCTTTCAGGTAGCTATGTTCGGGACCAACACCAGGATAATCGAGTCCAGCCGAGATGCTATGGGTATCTACAACCTGACCATCCTCGTTTTGTAAGAGATAGCTATAGGTGCCATGCAGGACGCCAGGACGGCCAGCTACGAGCGTTGAGGCATGTTTTCCCGTCTCCATCCCTGTTCCACCGGCCTCGACTCCAATAAATTGAATATCTGGAACATCTGCAAAGGGATAGAACATGCCAATGGCGTTGCTGCCTCCTCCGACGCAGGCCAGGATCATATCGGGGTATCGGCCCTCCTGCTCGAGGATCTGTTTGCGAGCTTCAATCCCGATCACTGATTGATAATCACGAACGATACGTGGGAAAGGATGGGGGCCAGCGGCAGTGCCAAAGATATAGAAGGTTGTCTCAACATTCGTTACCCAGTCACGAATAGCCTCATTGATGGCATCTTTCAGTGTGCGGGTTCCACTCTTGACCGAGCGGACTTCAGCGCCGAGCAGTTTCATACGGAAGACATTGAGCGACTGGCGTTCGATATCTACCTCGCCCATATAGATGATGCAGTCCAGGCCCAGTTTGGCGCAGACGGTTGCTGTTGCCACGCCATGTTGACCGGCTCCAGTCTCTGCGATAATGCGCTTCTTGCCCATTTTCTTTGCCAGCATGCCCTGTCCCAGTGCATTATTGATCTTGTGGGCTCCTGTATGAGCCAGATCTTCGCGTTTCAGATAGACTTTGACGCCCGGGGCAACGAGCTCTGAGAAGCGTGGAACATAGTGAAGAGTGGTAGGGCGTCCAACATAGCTATGCAACTGGTGGCGGAGTTCGCTCTGAAAGGCCTCATTGGTCAATGATTCTTCGTAGGCGGCTTCCAGTTCGGTAAGTACAGGCATAAGGCTTTCGGGCACAAATTGCCCACCAAAGGTTCCAAAGTGCCCATGATGATCAGGATAGAGCTGATGCTGATAGGCTTCCTGATCTGGTCTGCTCGTCTGTTTTTGTGTGTGCATAAATACTATCCTTTATTCTAAGCTAGGAGAGAGAAGTGAGACTAATCGGCCTGGCTTCAGAGCTCCGTACTTGCGCGAGAAAGGCGCGAATTTTTTGTGAATCCTTCTGTTTGTTTGTTTCAATACCACTGCTGACATCAACTCCCCATGGATGAACCTGTGCGATCGCGGCCAGAACATTCTCAGGAGAGAGCCCTCCAGCCAGGAGAATGGGGAAGTGTTGGGCTGCAATGCGTGCCAGATCCCAATCATGGGTTTTACCGGTTCCGCCCCATTGCGATGCAGGGGTATCAAGTAAGAGACGCCAGGAGACCTCTTGATAGGCCTGAGCCAGTGAGAGATCTTCGAGATTCTGAAACTGAATGGCCTTAATCACCGGGCGTTTGATCTGTTGACAGAGCTCAGGCGATTCATTGCCATGTAACTGGACAAAATGGAGACCTGCCTGCTCTGCTACTTCATTGATATAGGCTGCTTCTTTGTTGACAAAGACGCCGACTAGATCAGGGGCTCCCGTGGTGGGCTGTTGATACCTGGCGCTGGCAGCCAGAAGATCGGGTAGCGTACTGGGAAGAAGATAGCGATGGCTGGGTTCATGAAAGATAAACCCGAGCATATCGGTCCCTGCTTCTACCGCTGTATTGATATGATCAGGAGTGCGAAGGCCGCAGATTTTCACCTGCGTACTCTGATTTGCTCCAGACAATAACGTCTGAATCTGTCCGGGAATATCGTTAGAGACCACCAGCGATTCACCAACGAGCATCCCTTGAACATTGGAGCGGGCGATTCGACGAGCATCGGCGGCAGTATGAATACCGCTTTCGGCGATGACGACGCAATCATTGGGGAGCAATTGGCGAATATCGCGTAAGAGATAGGGGTTCATCTGGAAGGTAACCAGATCCCGACTATTCACGCCGATAATGACAGCCCCAGCGGCAACCGCTCGTTGGGCCTCCTCTTTGCTATGAACCTCAACCAGACAGCGCATGCGTAATTGATTGGCGACCGCGTGTAGATGGTGAAGTTGCTCATCATCGAGGATCGCACAGATCAGCAGAATCGCATCGGCTCCCCAGGAACGTGCCTCATAGACCTGATATTCATCGACAATAAAATCTTTGCGCAAGACAGGGACGCTAACCGCCCCCTTAATGGCCGTTAAAAAAGTTGGCGAGCCCAGGAAGAAATGCGGTTCAGTCAAGACGGAGATCACCGCTGCTCCATTTGCTTCATAGATCTGGGCGGTCTCGACCGGATCGAGATTGGGAGCCAGCAGACCTTTTGAAGGGGAGGCGCGTTTCACCTCGGCGATGAGCTTCACCCGTGAGCGGGGCTCAAAGGCCTCCAGCATATCGCGCGGCTGAGCCTGTGCCATTGCCAGCCGTCGCATCTCCTCCAATGGAATCTCCTGTTTGCGCTGCTCCAGATCTTTCAGCGTTTGTGCGACAATACGTTCTAAAAACATATGGGGTACCTACCTTGCTATACCTTGCTCTGACCTGCTCTAGCTTGCTATTTACTCAAGAGCTGTGATGATTCGATAATTTCTGCCAATTTCAGTCGGGCTTTGCCTTCACGGAGCGTCGCGCTGGCCATTTGAATGCCTTCCTTGATTGAGGATGTAATCTCGCATGCCGTTAGTGCCGCACCGGCATTCAGGCAGATCATCTCCGTGGCTGGCCCAGCCACATAGGATGAGAGCAGTTCTCGTAGCATGCTTGCATTGTGAGCAGGATCACCCCCTTGAATGCTGCGAGCATCAGAGATACGGGTGAGCCCGACCTCCTCAGGGGTGATCGTATATTCACGGAGCTCCTGGCCTGGACGTATCTCACAAATATGCGTGGGTGCGCTGAGCGAACATTCATCGAGTCCATCTGCACCATGGACAATTAATGCATGACGAGTTCCCATATGGAGCAGCACCTCGCCCATTTTGTGGAGATGAGAGATGTCAGCAACGCCCAGCACCTGATAGGGGGTATGAGCTGGATTCGTTAATGGTCCCAGGATATTAAAAACGGTTCGGATACCAATCTCGCGGCGTGTGGGACCAACATACTTCATGGCTGGATGATAGGCTGGAGCGAACATAAAGCCAAAGTTTGTCTGCTCAATACTCTGTGCTAACTGTTCAGGTCCCAGATCAATCTTATAGTCAAGCGCTTCAAGCACATCTGCACTGCCGCATTTGCTTGTAGCCGACCGATTGCCATGCTTTGCCACCACAGCACCAGCGGCGGCGGCCACAATCCCGGCAGCAGTTGAGACATTAAACGTTCCTGCGGAATCGCCGCCAGTGCCACAGGTATCGAGGGCTCTGGTGGCAAAGTCTGCATTCAGATGAACTTGAACAGCTTTTTCGCGCATAACCTGAGCCAGACCAGTAATTTCGTCGACAGTCTCACCACCGGGACGAAGCCGAAGAGCCGTTAAGAACGCTCCTATCTGCGAAGGGGTGGCACTACCAGTCATAATCTCTTCCATTGCCTCAGCAGCTTCAGTCGTACTGAGCCTGGCGCCAGAAGCGATATGAGCAATTGCCTCACGAATCATCTCTCTATCCTCTCTTTTTGACTAGAGTGTGCTTCCATTTTAATGGATACTCTGGTGCTTTTGGTGCAGAAAATTGTGTAGAAGCTGTTTGCCAACAGACGTCATAATTGATTCTGGATGAAACTGCACGCCTTCGACGGGATACTGGCGGTGTCGTAACCCCATAATCAGACCATCTTCTGTCTCTGCTGTGATCTCTAGCGTATCTGGAAGGCTAGAGCGTTCAACGATTAAGCTATGATAGCGAATGGCTTCAAAGGGATGCGGAAGCTGTTGAAAGACCCCCTGATCGGTATGGTGCATCAGAGAGGTCTTCCCATGGATTGGTTCGGGTGCTCGGATAACCCGTCCACCATAGACCTGTCCAATTGATTGATGACCGAGACAGACGCCTAGAATAGGGATAGAAGGGCCAAAGGTTGAGATAACGTCACAAGAGATACCAGCCTCATTAGGTGTACAGGGTCCAGGAGAGACCACAATATGCTCAGGGTGGAGATCGGCAATCTCCGCAAGCGTAATCTGGTCATTCCGTTTTACCACAACCTCTGCTCCCAATTCGGCGAGATATTGATAGAGATTATAGGTAAAGCTATCGTAGTTATCGAGGAGTAACAACATGTTTAGCGTCCCCCCTTCTGTACTTCGCGATTGCGTTGTGCAATTGTTTCAGCATCATCCAGAGCTCGTAGTAAAGCTCTGGCTTTATTAAAGCATTCTTGATATTCACCTTCTGGTGTTGAATCGGCCACCACTCCAGCCCCGGCCTGAATATAGGCTCGTCCATCTTTGACCACCATTGTGCGCAGGGCAATGGCTGTCTCTTGATTCCCGGAATGGCTAAAATAGCCAACAGCACCAGCATAGACGCCGCGTTGTTCGCCCTCAAGTTCGCTGATAATCTCCATCGCGCGAATTTTCGGAGCGCCAGAAACCGTTCCTGCGGGAAAGCCAGCGCGAAGGGCCTCAAAGGGAGTCAGACCTTGACGGAGCTTACCGGCAACATTTGTGACCAGATGCATCACATGGGAATAGCGCTCAATAGTCATAAAATCAGCGATCTTGATCGACCCTACTTCACTGACACGCCCAACATCATTGCGTGCGAGATCAAGCAGCATCACATGCTCGGCCCGTTCTTTTGGATCGTGTTGAAGTTCCTCAGCCAGTAGCTCATCCTGCTGTCTGTCGGCCCCACGAGGTCGGGTGCCAGCGATGGGCCGAATAGTCACTTCATCATCTTCATAGCGGACAAGCAACTCTGGAGAGGCTCCAACGATCTGAAACTCTTTGAGATCAAGAAAGAACATGTAGGGAGAAGGATTGACTGCGCGTAGAGAGCGGTAGATCGTAAATGGAGATGCATTGACATGGCGGCTCAAGCGCTGTGAAGGGACAACCTGGAAAACATCCCCGGCCTTAATATATTCGATTGCCCGGCTAACCATCCCTTCATATTCTGCTTTGGTACGATTCGACCGTACTTGAAGGGCTTTTGGATCGCTCAGTGGCTCTGGCTCTTCTGGTAGCCTGGTTGGTTGAACGAGCTGTTGTTGGACCGCAGCGATGATCGCCATGCCACGTTGATACTCGGCAGCCAGGTCAGGAGCATCAAGATGCAGATGAGTTACAATCCTGACATGGTGTTTGACATGATCAAAGACCAGTACCGTCTCTGTAAAGCTAAAGACAGCGAGAGGTAGATTGAGCTCATTGGGTGGGAGGACAGGCAGGCGTTCAAACGATGCGGCCGCATCATAGGAGAGATAGCCAACTGCGCCACCATGGAAGGTAGGGAGAGAATCGTGCTTTGCATCTGGCAACGGCAGGAGCTGATATTGTCCGAGCTCAGCTTCGATAAAATGAAGTGGATCATGTGCTGTAAGCTCTTCCGTTCGCACAATCGTCGCCCCATTGGCTTCGTAGGTCATATATTGGAGCGTGATCGTCTCACCGCGCTGAGTCATTACCAGATAGGGGTCCAGCCCAATAAACGAATAGCGCTTCACATGCTCACCACCAGAGACGCTCTCGAGAAGAAAACTGTATGGTCGGAGGGCTGTTTTGCAATAGGCTGAGACGGGAGTCTCCATATCAGCCAGGATATCGGAATAGAGCGGAAGAAGAGGTCGGCGTCCATCTTGTGGTATTGTCTTGCTCAATTGTAAGACCTCTTCATATTCTGGATAATATGGAATCGGATAATCCATAATGTGCTCCCTTTCTCTTGGCCCAGATGTGTTGTAAGATGTTCAATCAATGGATGACAGGAGGAGCCAGCTCTCTATGCATAAAGAGAGCATCGGGCTCCTCTCAGTCTGGTTATCCAAGCCCCACCACATCCTTCATGTGTTGTAGCGTTGACGCAGCCAGCGGACGAATATCATCGGCACCCTGCTTAAGAATTCCCTCGAGCGTAGGGAGATCACTCATCAGTTCGTGATAGCGAGCCTGAATGGGGCGTAGCGTCTCGACGATCTGATCAGTAAGAACTGCTTTAAAATCGCCATAGCCCTTACCAGCGAATTCAGCCTCAATCGTCTCCTGGCTCTGACCTGTCAGACTGCGATAAATCTCTAACAGGCAGGTGATTCCAGGGCGAGCGGGATCAAATTTCACCAGGCGTTCAGAATCAGTCGTAGCCCGACCAATCTTCTTTTTAATTGTTTTCGGATCATCAAGCAGATTAATATAAGCGTTTGGATTGGGATCGCTCTTGCTCATCTTTTTTGTTGGATCTTCCAGCGACATAATACGAGCCCCTACCGTACGAATTTGAGGCTCCGGAATAGTAAAAACAGCCTGATTGTATGTGCTGTTAAAACGTTGAGCCAGATCGCGTGTGAGCTCAAGATGTTGCCGCTGGTCATCGCCAACGGGGACATAATGCGTCTGATAGAGGAGAATATCGCAGGCCATCAGGACAGGATAACAATAGAGGCCAGTATCGACCGTATCCATATTATTGCCAGCTTTGGTTTTAAACTGCGTCATACGGTTCAACCAGCCCATAGGTGTAAAGCAGTTCATGATCCAGCTGGCCTCTGCGTGTTCGCGGACATGAGACTGAATAAAGAGCTTGCAATAGCGTGCATCGAGTCCACAAGCCAGATAGAGGGCTGCGAGGCGGCGGGAGTTCGTATGAAGTTCTTTTGGATCGATGGGCAGAGTAATGGCATGCAGATCCACGATACAAAAGATATTCTCATACTCTGCCTGTGATCCGACCCAGTTGCGGATAGCCCCCAGATAATTTCCCAGATGAACATTTCCAGTTGGCTGAATGCCAGAGAAAACGCGTTTTTTGGTTGAGCCCTGTACATCGTTTACCCCCTGATTCGCAACCTCTGAATGAATGCTTGTTGACATGAGACAACCTCCCCTGCAAAGAAAATTCGCACTATTGCGTACGTCTATTGTGTGCATAAAAAAAACGCCTCTCATCCCTGGTCAAGGACGAGAAGCGTGAATAAGCGCTTTCGTGGTACCACCTTGTTTTAGATTCTCTGCAACAAAAAAACGAGCAGACAATCCCTCTTGCCGGATACGAGACACTATCATTTTTGATAGGTTGAGATATCCTGTCCTCAGTAACGGGGGACGTTCCGAAAGAGTACTACTAAGAGAGCCAGCAGGCTTATTCTTTTCGCTCTTTAGCTAGCAGGTCCATTCCATACGCTTAGTGGTACCGGTTTTCACCATAGCCGGCTCTCTGTGCCCCTGTAAGGGTATGTACTCTTCCTGTTCGTAGCTTCGATATGTGTATTGTGTCTGTTCAGAGTATAAAGGCAACGGAGGATCTTGTCAAGGTGGAAATAAGAATCATCTGGTAAATTTGCGCTTTATTAACGAACTACCTATATCGTTGCATCAGACCCAGGACATTATTCACATAGCCCCAATTAAAGATGCCGCGCCGAATGACATTCACCCCACCTTCGTTATAGGCGCTAATAATCTTTACGAGATTGCCATGGAAGCCAACCCAGAGATCGTGTAAATACAGGGCACCTAATTCGATATTGTCCCAGAGCTGATAGGGGTTGTAGGTAACCCCAGCCTGTCGATTCAGACCCATGGCAGTATAAGGCATAATCTGCATCACCCCAATGCCACCATCGTGGGAGATCACATGCTGACGCCAGCCACTTTCTTGCCAGGCAATAGCCAGTAAGAGATTAGCAGGCAGGTTATAGCGAGCAGCCGCCTGTCGTAAAAGGACCAGGATCTGTCCCTGAGTTGAAGAGCCCAGTGCATCGTAGGCATACCAGCTCACTGCACCATTGGGGCGGACTGTCGCATAATTCACCGCGAAACTGCGCCCGATCGTCGCCACTGCGCCCTGAGGAATTGAAATACAGAGCTGTTGACCGACATAAATCAGGTTGACATTGGCAATGTTATTCACCCCGGCAAGATTGTTGACGGAGGTACGATAGCTCCAGGCGAGATTGCCAAGGGTATCGCCATAGGTCACGCGATGCCAGACACAGGTGCGGCCCTGGCCAGGATAGGCCGCATAGGCATCAGATTGTTTGCCAGCACCGAAGAGAGACGCGAGCACGAAAAATACAATACACAGGAGAAGAGAGAACTGCCTAAAAATAGGGGCATAGAGGAGCTGTATCCCTTTTTGTAATCCCTGTTTATAGGAGTGTTCACTCTCACCTGATCTGAAAGAGTCCATTTGAATTATACCCCTTCCTTCTCTTTTTTATTGACAATGCTCATCTGCTCTAACTATATCTTTCTATTAAATAGGGTCATTTGGTCATGTGTATAAATGCTTGAGCTTATCAGCCTGGAGAAGCATT
The DNA here is from genome assembly GCF_003967535.1 of Tengunoibacter tsumagoiensis. GTDB lineage: Bacteria > Chloroflexota > Ktedonobacteria > Ktedonobacterales > Ktedonobacteraceae > Tengunoibacter > Tengunoibacter tsumagoiensis. The sequence continues at coordinate 2,656,270 of NZ_BIFR01000001.1, forward strand.
TCCGTGGCCATCGTTTGTTGAGAGATAGACCATACAGCCAAAAAATGGTAAACTGAGAAGAATTGTAAGGGCTTGTATCAGAGTACGTAAAACGAGTGCTGAAGAGCTATATGAGTGGATAAGATGGAACATTTATGAAAACAGACGAAATGTTAAGTGCGACGGTCGAAGAATATTTAGAGACCATCTATAACCTCAGCATGGAGAACGAAGTGGTAATCGGAGCGCGTCTTGCCGAACGATTTAATGTTGCGCCTCCAACCGTGACAGAGATGCTAAAACGTCTGGTGCGGGATGGGTACATTGCTATGAATCAGAAGCGGCAGGTTGCATTGACCGAGGCGGGTTATCAAGCTGCCGAAGCAGTCTTGAGACGTCACCGGCTGACGGAACGTTTTCTTGTCGATATGTTAGGAATGCAGTGGCACGAGGTTCATGAAGAGGCCTGTCGTTTAGAACACTTTATCTCAGGCGCAGTAGAAGCGCGTGTGATCGCTAATCTTGCGACCCCCACAACCTGTCCCCATGGAAACCCTATTCCGGGGCTGGTTCCTAATGCACGCACCTACCTTCAGGATCATCATGCTGTGAGATTATCGGCTCTCTCGACCGGAACAGCGGGAACAATCTTCTGCATCTCCGAAGTCGTTGAAGATGAAGAGGCGTTAATATTTTATCTTCAGCAGAAGGGTTTAACGCCGGGAACCCAGTTTACGTTGCTTGCACAAAACTGTGAAGAGACGCAAACGGCTGAAGAATGCATCCGCTTGCAGGTTGCTGGACAGGACGTTTTTATTAGCCTGCCTGTTGCAAGAAAATTATGGGTTACACTGCGGATCGCTTGATCCTCAGTGCCCCGCTCTCCTTCTTTTCGATTCCTCTCTTTTCTACGTACAGTCTTCTGCCCACTTCAGTTTTGAAATGCTCCACTAGGATATTATAGGTATAGAGCAGGCTTTTATCTCTCTAATAAACCATGTATATGATATGATCTGAGCTAAGAGCAGGAGAGGTGCATTCGGAAAAAAAAGATTATCTACTGCTGAAATCTGACGATGTAGCGTTCAAAGTCGTCTTGTTTTGCCTCTCACAAATTATTTTACGGTTATGTGCAAGATAGAGTCCTTTGCTCTACCCTATTAGAGAGATTGGCACACAGCTGTGCGGAATGGTTTAATGAAAATGAGTAGCCAACATATTTCACTGTCTCATTCTGATGCTCAATCACGTGCACAGGATATGAATGAGCAAACACAATTATCACCAACGGTCCTCCTGCTTCAGGGGACGAAGAGTCGCTGGCATGATCGCTTAATCGAGGGAGCGCTTATTATCTCGATGGCATTGTATTATCTCATTGGGAATGGAAACTACAAGCCACATCTGGGGTTTCTGGCTTCTCTTCATCCTCTCTTTGCTTTGCCCTTTTTTATTCTTTTCCTCTGCCTTTGTTGGTACCGTCTTCCTTTTGCAGTTGCGCTGTTACCTTTGACATTGCCCTATTATTTATTGCAGAAGACGGTCGTTGGGCATGCTAATTTTAGCCTGGTTGAGATTACCCTCTGGCTCTGCCTGGCGATTGCATCGATACAGTGGCTTCTTCAGCGGAAAAAGTGGCGTTTTCATGTTTCATGGAGCATAATGCGCGAACGGTCTGGACCTTTTCTCTGGGCTGCGGGCATCTTTTGTCTCTTTGCTCTGCTTTCTATCTCGCAGGCATATCAACCGAGCAATGCTGAGCGAGCAGTGCGTGAAGAGGTAATAGGGCCATTGCTCTACCTTCTCCTGGTTCTTATTTGTTTGCGCACACGGCAGGATCTCTTACGTCTCCTGAGCGCTCTCTTTGGAACGGGACTGTTCATTGTAATTCTGGGTATCATACAATACTTTTTCTTTAAAAATTCTATAGGGCCTGATGCTTCAAATTTGCAGCGAATCACAACCGTGTATGGGAGCGCAAATAATATTGCATTACTTATAGATTATACTTTGCCAATTGGGATCGCCTTTATACTGGGGAGCGTTTCCTGGCGTGCACGCTTACTCGTTGGACTTCTCTGTCTCCCATTTCTCTTCGTGCTCTTGCAGAGTGACTCGCGGGGTGGTGCTCTGGTTGCGATTCCGGTGGCCAGCCTCTTTGTGCTGGCGTTCTCTATTCGGAACCGAAAAGTCTTGTTATTCGGTTCGTTAGCCTGTGCCATCATTGGAATTGGAGTGGTCTCACTCTATCACGACAGAATCTATCAATCCATCGTGACTGGTCATGAGAGCCAGCATACCATCAACAATGTGGTAGTGAATCAGAGTACTGCAGCCAAGCGTCTCTATCTCTGGGAAAGTGCCTGGCACATGATTCAGGACAGTCCCTGGTTAGGGTATGGAATGGACAACTGGCTCTGTCATTATAGTAATGATTGGACCAATGAGTGTCTCTATACCAAATATCAGCAAGAGCATCATCCCGCTACCATCGTAAATGGGCTCTATCAGCCTGGCCCGACGCATCCCAAAATACCAGCCTATTGGATTATCATTGATCCTCAGACAGGTGCTTTTACAGGCTTGAGTGATGAACCAAACCTTTCGCATCCGCACAATATTTTTCTGCACGTATGGGTGAGTATTGGAGTGTTTGGTCTATGCGCTTTTGTGGCCGTACTTATTCTCTTCTACTGGCTTTTTGCGCGGCTCTTATGGTATCTCAATCGGACCGAGACGAGCGAGAGGTCGTATCTCCGTTGGGCAACTATTGCAGTAGGTGGTGCGATGGTTGCGGGATTGGTTCAGGGGCAGGTAGATAGTGCATTTCTCGAGCAAGATCTCTCCTTCTGTTTCTGGACCCTGGTCGCGTCGCTGCTGTTGGTCCGTCTCTTAGCGGGTATGCCCTGGCGTGTGCTGATCTCGAATGCCAGCAACTGAGTGAGCTGCAGAACGGAAAAAGCTCACCATAGCTCTGAGAGATAGCTCATAGCCTCACTCTTATAAAAACGATACACTCACGAGAAAGTTTTTGTAAGAGGGAGAAAGAGGATGGCTATACAACTGGCGCTACCACCATTGATGATCTGGCTTGCCTGCCATTTTATTGGTGATTTTGCATTCCAGAGCAGCTGGATGAGTGCTGAAAAAGGGAAAAGTTGGGAAGTGAATTTTTATCACTGTGCAACGTATACCGCGGTTTTTATTATTTTTGCGCACACCTCACTTCTCGCAACCAGCATCCTTCTGAGTACGCATTTTATTATTGATACATTGAAGGCTCGCTATAGGATCATTGGACCGATCTGGTTAGATCAGCTCTTGCATATCCTGGTAATTTTTGGTCTGGTGGGATTTCATCTTACGTAAGACGAGTTGTCCACATGATATCAAGAAGAGACAAAGGCCGAACCGGTGTACAGCGTAAGCGCTGCAACGGGTTCGGCCTTTGTCCATTGGCCTGACCACGTGAGAGAGGAAGGAATGGCATGGAGCTTACTGCGGAGAGTCCGTTTTAGGGGCCTCGGCCTTTTCTTCATAGATGAGAGAGGTCAGCGCCTGACGAGTAGTCTCAATGATCGTACGGAAGCGGGCGCGTTTTCCGGGTTCCTGGAATGCCTGGCGACCGGCGATAGCAAAGAGGCGTGCAACCTCTATCGCTTCACTGCGCAGGGCCTGAACCTCGGGTTCATTCCATTGACGACCAAACTCGCGTGCCCATGGAGGGCCATAAAAACTGCTCTCCTCATCTTTTTTGTGCTCGCTGAGAAAAGCACGTCCATTGTCAGTGATGCTATAGATTTTTTTGCCATCGGCGAGATTCACGGTCACCAGACCCCGATCTTCAAGCATCTGCAATGTTGGATAGATGGAGCCAGCGCTGGGCGAATAGATGCCGTTAGAGCGCTCCTCGAGGGCCTTCATCATCTCATAGCCATGCATAGAACGCTCGGCAAGGAGTTCAAGGAGGGCATATTTTAGATCGCCCCGGCCAAAGAAGCGTCGATGTCCAGGACCTTCCTCGCCTCCTCCAAAGCCAAACGGCCCTTGTGGACCAAATGGGCCCCCATGGCCAAAGGGGCCACCATGTTTACGACGCATCTCAAAAAAGCGAGGTCCACGGAACCAGCCCTCTTTGTGATGATGGTGATGACGATGACGATTTGTATTGCACTCTTCGCCAGCAAACTCGAACGCGAAGCGTTTCTGAAATTGATCAAACATAGACGGAAGTTCTCCTTTGTCTCGTTGTATTCTCATTGAACCGATATATCGGTAACTCATAATGAAAGTATACCGATATATCGGTAACTTGTCAAGAGAAATTTGCCTGAAGATAGAGCATGGAGAAACGGCCTTGAAAGATGGGGCATGGTCGTCAGATGAAGGGATAAAAAAAAGAGCAGATCTACTCTCCAATGTGGGGGAAAGGAGAGTAGACCTGCTCTAAACATGTTTTGGTCAGTGATAGAAAAATATCCAACCTGGGATAGGCTTCATCTGGGCATCATAGCTCGTTCTGCTGCTTGTTTTCCATCAATGCATCGTTCTATACGAATAGAGAGATGCCATAGAGACCAAATAGGCGCTGAGCGAGAAAGGTAGAGGCGTCAAGAGACGCGGCTATGCCAACTTGTTGCCAGGAGCGCGTAGTAGCTATGACTGACAAGTGACCATAATGCTTGAAAGAAGGCAGGTTCGCGCTTCTCTAAATTGCGCATCAGGACTTGTTGTTTTTCTGAACCAGCCAGGCAGAAGCTACCACCTGCATGGAGATTCAACTCATGTAAGACAGTACGAAGACGTTTTTCATTCAACAGCAACGTTGTTTTGTGCTCGGCATTGGGTTGGAGATGGCGCAACAGCTCGTCAGTGAGGTGCAGACTGGAGGGGGCAGGAAAATCCTTGTCCGACGGAATGAGAAGATCGATCATGGTGTTCAACTGAGCTTTTTCTTCAAAGCTAAGCTCAATGACCCTTTTTCGAAATCTCGGTGTGAGCCGAAGCATGTCGCTCATGAAAACTCCTCTAAATGGTGTTTGGAGATTGGTGGTAGTCTGCGCTACCTTCCCTAATAGTATCATATCACTTGTAACTAATACAACAATTTTATGGCTGTTTTACCCCTTTCTACGCAGGATTTTAAGCATAAATTAATCTTTTTTCATCTTTTCTGGGAAGGTCAGGATAGATATGGTGTGCTTTGACATGTTTTGGTACTTTTGGGTGTATCATAAAAAAGGTGAGTATGTATTCATTTGTGCTCATACTCACCGCTCGTGGGGAATGCCTGTGAATCTATTATTTGTGATTTTTATTGGACGATGATTTCACTGATTGAATAGATAATCAGTGCTATTTTTATTGGTCATGGTGTGATTATTATTATGGCTTCTCTTGTGGGGAGAATACCCTATTTATTCTATAAATGTCTGAGCGATACTAGAATACAATGGTCTTGTTCTCATAGACAAGAATGCGATCGGTGGTATGGAGCCGTACTGCTTCTGCCAGAACGCGGCGTTCCACGTCTCGTCCTTTGCGAATGAGATCCTGAACGTTATCGCGGTGGTCACAATGGATGACATCCTGAGCGATAATCGGCCCTTCATCCAGTTGATTGGTGACATAGTGAGCGGTAGCTCCGATCAGTTTCACGCCGCGCGTAAAGGCCTGGGCATAGGGACTGGCTCCAATGAAAGCGGGCAGGAAGCTATGATGGATATTAATGATGCGCTGAGGATAGGTATTCACAAAGAATGGTTCTAAGATCTGCATATAGCGGGCAAGAATGAGAAAATCGACGGTATCACCAATGAAATCGACGATGCGTTGTTCATCGGCGATGCGACTTTCGCGCTGAACAGGAAAATAATAGAATGGGATACCATACATCTGTGCCAGCCCTTCCAGCCTGGTATGGTTGCTAATGATAAAAGGAATCTCCATTGCCAGCTCTCCCATCTTCCAGCGCCAGAGCAGATCGACCAGACAGTGATCATATTTTGAGACCAGGATGCCAGCACGTTTGCGTTCACGTGAATAGGAGACGCGCCACTGCATCTGAAAGCGGTCGGCAATGGGTTGGAATTTGCTGTGGAGCTCAGTAGGGGAGAGGGTAAAGCCTTCTTCACCAAAACGAATGCGCATAAAGAATGTGCATTCTTCCTGATTGGTGGAATGCTGATCAGATTCAAGAATATTGCCCTGATGAGCAAAAATAAAGCGTGAGACTTCAGCCACAATGCCCGGCTGATCAGGGCAGGAGATTAAGAGGGTGATGGTCTGTTTCTCGGTGGGCATGATCTTTGGTCCTTTCCACTATGTGGTCGTCCTGCGCTACTGGCTCAGGTGAACCATTGCAGGAAGATTGCTGTCAAAGACATTGAGGGCAATGTCGCAAGGCTTAGTCTGTAAGAGTAATCCATTAGTTGTGTATGCTACTGTGCTTTTGCCGGACTGTCAAATGGATCGTTGAGCGATGGTGCCTGCTGTAAGCTATCTCGTCTATTGAAGATACTGCCTGCAATAGGCGATTTGATGACAATCTCTTAATTCTAGTATAGAATAGAGAGCTGTATGTTGTGAAAAATTATCTATTTCTATACGCAGGAGACAGAGATGGAGCGTTATGTCCTTTTTCTGGATGATGGTGGGGTTATGAACGATAATCAGCAGCGTGGAGTTCAATGGCCACCATTAGTTGGAGCTTTTTTTGCTCCACGCCTGGGGGGAAGTATCGAGGCCTGGGCTGAGGCAAATCGACGCGTTATAACGGATCTTCTTGATCCAGCGAATTGGCGTTTGCGTATTCAACGAGCTACCAGCTATATGCATTTTGATCGCGATTATCAATTTGACTGGTTGGCAGAGATGTGTGCTCTTGTAGGTATCTCGCACCCTCCTGTAGAGGAATGTATTGAGCTGGCACATCAAGCTGTCAATTGGATTACGCCACAGGTGAAATCAGCGTTTCCGGGGGTTGTTGAGACAATTCATCAATTATATGAGGATGGGTACACCTTATATACAGCCTCTGGAGAGGGATCAATGGATCTGGAGGGATATCTCACAGGGATGGGGGTTGCACATTGCTTTCAACGTCTGTATGGGCCGGATCACTTCGATGCATTTAAAGAGAGCCCGATGTATTATGAGCGGCTCTTCGAGCATTCAGGGATTCATTCAGGCGATGCACTGATCATTGATGATACGCCTCGTGCGATTAATTGGGCGGCGCAATCAGGGGCGCAGACTGTATTGATTGCTCGTCAGCCCGTAGCAGGATGCCTGGCAGATTATACGATTCCTGACCTGGCCGCATTACCAGCACTTTTAAAGAGCGTTATCCGTGATCAAACTGTAGAGATTTAACAGAGCAGATTGTGCAATCTCAATTGCTATAGGGCTCTGTAATGTACGAAAAAAAGGCGAGGCAATGTGGAATGGTAAAGCCCCATTGCCTCGCCCTTTTGAAGCGATTGTTCAGGTTAATTCTTCAATTGGAATGAGCACGACGAGCCCTGTTGATTGAGAACGAAGGTGGTATCCTGTCCATTCGTGGTCCCCTTATAGTGCAGATCTTCGGGCTTGCTGGCGCCACAGGTGCCAGCGGCAGGTTTGACAGTGAGATCAACCTGTGCAGTAATACTGGCCTGATTCTGCATCAAAAACGTATAGGGCTGCTGGCCGGATGGTGGGACATACCATGAGAGCGTCATTTTCAAGGTGCAATTAGCAGGAATGATCGCCCAGCCAGCATACATATTGCGACCTTCTTCATCACTGACCTTATTCGTTGGCGGACCAGTGACTTCAACCGGATGAATATTATCATTGGAAACATAAGGATCATTGATGGTTGAAGTAGCATAGCCAAGTTTAATTGGCGGTTGGCAGACCAGCGAGCCATCGCCAAAGACATCGGGTTTGCAGACTTTATAGCCTTCCCCGGCTCCTGCACAGAAGGCCCGACCGCGTTCAGAGAAACCATTTCCATCTAAGAGTTTGCTTGTCGTAGGGGTATAGAAACGGATATAGTCATGATAGGTATCTGGCCCATAGACATCGCCTTTTTTCTGATAGTCAAGGGTCAATTGGACGTTATGTGTGGCGCCTCCTTTATCATCCAGGGTGATGGAATCTTGAATGCTGGTCGTGGTAAATTGAGAGGCTTTATTTGCACTGAGATTGGTCTGAACAAGAAAAAGTCCATCATGATTGTTAGAGCGATCCATACTGGCGGTTGAGCCAAATTTTCCCAGCAGAGCTTCGACCTGTGGATTGGTAAAGTAGGCCTGGAGATCTTTTTCTTTCATCGCAACAAGCATCTCATTGCCAAGGGCAACAAGCTTATCAGGTGGAAGTTTCTGGACCGTTTTCATAAGGGTCTGTGTCACACGTTGTGTGAAGAGCTTACGTGCGATCTCGGTATTCTCTTCATGTTCAATTAACTCAGCTTTACGAATACCATCGTTGTTTAACTGGTAATAATGGAGGCGATCTTCCAGATTCTGTTCAGTAATGGTCTCATTGTACTGATCAATCGTAATGGGGCCAGTTGCATGCAGGACATGTTTGATCAAGGTTGGAGTAAAGATAATGATCCCATCGAGTGGTCGATCAAAATCATAAGTATAGCGATCCATCATAATTTTGGCCGAGGTCGGGAAATCTGCTGATACATTGGCATCGCGTAGTCCAAAATTACCGATGGGCCACCAGGTAAATGGATCGGGGGCTGTCTGTCCGGATACCTTATAGAAAACAGGATCGATAGGAACGTTGGGATGCACTTCTTCGAACTGACCAATATTTTTGAGTTTGAGGGGGCTCATATGGCCGCCGCTCAAGGCCAGTTCACCAAACTGCCCGGTAAAACCGCCGGTTGCGCGTAGCTCTGCCCGATCCATTGGCTCAACTAAGAAGGTCCGTTGCTGATCAATGCCCAGTATCCAGCTGAGTTCGTCGCTCATGCCGCGTATCTGGCCCAGAGCATTATCCAGGACTGGTAAGATAGGTAGGATCGACTGAAGCTGTTTCTGTTGATCGCTACTGAGTGGGAGGCCGCTCAAAGAGACCCCTTGTGACTGTATATTCATATCATGGACGAGAGGAGCAATCGCATCCAGATCGCTCATAATCTCCTTAAAGCCAGCCTGAGTCAGGTATGGTTTAGGTGCGAGCTCATCGCCCCCCAGGGGATTTTTAAGCGCAGGTTGCAGGGTTGGGCCCTGATTAATGGCTGTCTTGATAAAGATCTGGCCTGCTTCAGTTGCATCAACTCCAATGTGTCCAAGGGCGCGAGCTGCTTTAATCTGGCTGGGCAGGAAGAGCCCCACCAGACCAATACCTGCATCCTGGTCCAGGTCATCGCGTACACTCACAAAATCGTCGTGTGCTGCATTGATCTCGGATTGTGCCTGCTTTAAGCGAGTAGGATCAAAGTATTTGCTGGCATCATCTTTTTCGCCACCACTAAAGGCATTCTGTGCAGCCTTGAGATGGGCGATCCCGCTGCGCACATGATTATAGAGCAGGAGGCCGCTGATACCTTCAATAATAATTGAAAAAGATGGCAGAAGGATGGCAATGAGTAGTACAATTAAAAGCGCTTTGCGACGGGTTGAAAGCTGGCTATACCGTTGGCGCATGCCAGCCAGTCCCTTTTTCTTCTGGATAGGAGCAGGCATGGAGGGCGAGAGTGGCCGCGCACCATTGCCATTGGTTGGCGGGAATGGTGGCTGAGGCACCATTTGTTGGCCGTTAGGAGGCCATTGTGTTTGGGAAGATTGTGGGTAGCTCTGTGCTCCTTGAGGAGGCTGAGGATAGCCCTGTTGTCCAGCAGGAGGCCATTGTCCACCAGGTGATGGCTGATAATTGGGTTGTTGCTGCTGTTGAGAGAAACCAGGTCCAGGTTGCTGTCCCCATTGAGAACTGGAAGGTCCTTGAGGAGGTTGCTGTCCCCATTGAGAGCTGGAAGGCCCTTGAGGAGGAGGAGGTTGCTGTCCCCATTGAGAGCTGGAAGGTCCCTGAGGCAGACCAGATAAGCTTGCCTGGGGATTTATCTGTCCATTAAGCGGCTGAGATGGTCGTATGAAAGATATATTTGCAGTCTCTGACTGAGCAATTGCGTCCCGTTGCGTTCCCTGCTGAGAGATAGGATTATTCTGTTGTGGCTGGTTTGTCGGGATAGGCCGTTTAAAAAATCTATTATTAGGCGGCTCCACCATTAAAGCCCTCCAAGAAAATGTAAAATTTCTTCATAAGTCGAAGAGTATCTATTTTTTCACGCATGTTATTCGACTCCATTCATTGTATCGTATCATTATAGCTAATCATCTCATCCATAGTATTTATGGGTAGAACAAGCTATGTATTTCTATCATACTGAACAATAAAAGGGCTACGCCTGTATAGCGTAACACTGCTTCATCTCTTATTCAAGCTGAAAAACAGAAAATGCCTTCTTATTCGCGCGTCTCTGTTAAAGCCTGCTCACTAACGGGTGGATGCTGCCTGGTGAGCCCACTTCGCACCAGACGCTGAAGGAGAGTACTAAAATGCTGGTTAAGGCACCATTACCTTTTCCAGATATCCGTAATAGGTGAAGTTTCTGCGCTCTTGTTGATAGGAGGGAGGTTGTACATCTCCTCGAGCGTACGGAGGACAGTATAATGATTAATAGGCTCATCATAGACCCCTGCTTTAACCATAGGCCCGACAAAGAACGTGGGAATCTGGTTCTGTGCCGACCCATCATCCTCATCCCAGGTGACAATGAGCAGGCTATTCTGCTTGTGAGCCCATTGAACATACCCATCTAGATTGGCTTGAAGCCAGCTATCACCCTGTTTGATGCTCCCTGAATGCATATCATTCTGTTGATTGGGGATCACAAAGGCCACTGTCGGCAATTGTGTATAATTTGTATAATTTGTATAATTGGTTGGAAATTCCATAAAGGTCTGGTTAGAGGTACTGGAAAGATTCTGAAAATTAACCCAGGGATTGTGCTTACGAGCGTAGAGCGGGTGATCCGAGTTTGGATGGAGACAGCCAGTAAATCCGATGCCAGGCATACTTTCTGAATAGCCTGTGAAGCTATCATGAGCATCAAGCAGAGACGAGCCTAGATTAAGTCCATAGTAACTTCTCGGGCAGGCATCGCTCGTGAGATGATGTGTTGAACCTGAAAAAAGAGCCAGATAGTTTGGTTCACTGGGATGGGTGATTGCAGAAGAATGGCTAAATAAAGCTCCTTGTTTTGCCAGGGCATTGATATAAGGAGCGCTGGAAGAGCCGATAATCTGCTGAAAGCTATGATTCTCCTCGACCACAATGACGACATGTTGTGGCCTCGGTAGATGGGCCGCCTGTGCCGTGGGATAGTGGAGTGGAATTGAGCTACCTATGAACACAATACTAAGAAAGAAGAATAGCCTGGTTGCTACATTGCGTTTCATCGCGCTTCCTCCTTCGGAATGCTCATCTTCTGCATAAGTATTGTTCTATTTATAGATGTGTTATAGCATAGAGCCCTCTCAGTATATACTGTGATGAAAAGAAATGAAAGCAGAGTATTGTTTGAAGATCTGTAGTCTCATCTGTACAAACTCAAATTGCACATCATCAATTGTTGTGCTTGCTGTTCTGCATTTTGTACGTGGAAGCGCAGAAGCTGCTGGATGGGGGAGGGGCCAGTTGCCAATTGTTAGGATGGACAGTCTTGTACCATAGCTGGATCTTATAGAGGGAGGGGAGGACCGCCAATGTACAAGAGACAATGGCGGTCCTCTGATGGCAAAAAGTTAATTCGTTGGTGTTACAGAGGCGTATGTTGTTCCAATACGAATCTCATCAAATGAGCTCTGATTGGAGTCATTACCGCCATAGTAGGCCAGGCTTTGGAAGCTCAGAGTTGAGCTGGAGGTAGCCTGAGCACTGGCTGAACTGGGAGCGTTACCACCCAGCGAGCCGGGATTGACAAAGAGGCTGACAGTATTGGTTGAGCCAAAGTCAATGCGCATAACCAGTAAGACTGTCTGTCCAACCTGCACCTGAGTCGAGCTCTGGTAGACAGTATTGCCCAGTTTAATGCTCCAGTAGCGTGAACCGCCAGTGTTTGATGCTGAACCAAAGTAGCCAAGCCCGACCGATGCACTGGAGCAACCAGTGCACCAATTAATGCCACTATTATGGAACGTCAGTGAATTTTCCTGATCAGTATTCGCATCCTTGCGTAAGAGAGTGCTCACCCAGAGAGTCGTCCCACTTTGCCCAATCTGCCCATTGCTCAGATAGGAGCTAAATGGTCCAGACGCACTGACATCCAGGCCGCGTCCCACAGTCTGGTACCCCAGACCACCACTGGCATAATTTCCAGATGTGTGAAGGTTGGCATACGAGAGAGCTGACCCGGAGCTGACCGTATAGCCAGGAACAGAGGTATCAGAGTTCTGTTCATTCCAGGCATTGGACCAGCCAGTCCCAGTATTCTGTGCATGCATGGCGCCAGTTGTGCCTGTAAAAGAATCTGAGGCCAGCAGACTACCAGTGGGAATTGGCGTCGGAGTCGGAGTGGGTGTAGGATTGGGAGTTGGCGTGGGCGTGGGCGTCGGCGTCGGATTTGAGTCTGTGCCTAATTTAAGCACCCCAAAGCGGCTGGGATCGTGCCAGTCATCATCCGTTATGGCATTCCAGAAGACCTTGCCAGCAGTCGTACCAGGAGTGCTTTGTTGTGCCACATCGATATCAAAGCCAATATTGGCTCCAGTCGCAGGCGTGACCCCCAGCGTTGACCAGGGAATCTTGACCTCAACCTGATAACCACTACTGCCATTGGCAACTTGAGCAGACTGGATACCAGAGATATCGTGTCCAGCCGTCGTATTACCGTTGGCCCCGCCCTGATACTGGCTAACCGTAGTCGAGCCCCAGGTCAAGATGTATTGCCAGTCCCCTTCAATATAGGCATTGGGAACTTTCGAATTATTTCCATCCAGATAGAGCTCAACATTATCCGTCCCATTGGCATAGGTTGGATCGTTCACCTTGACCAGATAATAGAGATTTGTGTTATCCCAGGCACTCTGATAGCTAGCCGAAAGACCACTGGGGCTACCAGTTGTGTTGTTCAGATTATAACTGGGAGCCGTACTCCAGATGGCATCGCTGCTATTGCCATCGATTGTAGGAGGTGAATTGGTCGTAGCACTCTGTCCACCTGTGAAAGCTCCAACCGAAAGAGTGGCTGAAGTGCTTGTTGTTGAGCCCTGTCCATTGCTAATCTGAACGCTATACTGCGCTCCATTATCGGAGCCAGCGGCAGAGAACGTATAGATTGAGCCAGTTGCACCACTGATAGGACTGCCATTGCGCAGCCATTGATAGCTTAAAGGAGGCGTGCCAGTTGCGGCAACGCTCAGGCTGGTCGAATTCCCCTCGACAACGTTTGTGCTCTGCGGTTGAGTTAAGACAGTTGGAGCTTGTAAGCTGTCCTGACTTCCACTTATTCCCGTAATAGTCACAATGCTATTGGGTGGCAACGTCAATTGATCGGTATTATTGATTGTTCCAACGGAGATAGCATTTTCAGTTGAGGAAGAGCGATAGACTGAGAACTGAGCCGGAATATTGCTTCCAGTAAAGTTCAAGTTGACCGTTTTAGCCGTCGTCGTGTTTTGATTAATGAACACAGCCGAGAGCGTCTTGCTCTGGACATTATTGAAAGCATTGACGAGGACATCAGGATCAGTTGATGAGCTATCGATCATCACTGCCCCCGGTCGGACATAGCGATAATACATCTTTGAGGCATAGTAGAGGGATGTAGGCACTCCATTATTCATCAAACTAAAGTTTGTGACGCCCCCCTCACTTAGAGACCACCAGACCCATGCATTGACCTGTCCATACTTCAATGCTGTATAGATTGAGCCAGCCAGATTCATCGCGCCAGGCCAATCATTGCTATAGCCCGACGTCTCAGTCTGCCAGAGCGGTGTATTGTATGTTGCTGCCAGCGTATGAGCATTGCTCCAGAAAGACTGGCTGCCCGCTCCGGTAACCCCATCTGGTCCATAGCCATGGATGGCAATAATGCTGACATACTGACGAGCAATGGGATCATTCTCGGCCCATTGGACAAAGCCAGAGATGCGGTTGAAGTCAGTCACATCCTCAGGCATAAAGATCTTCGTGGTAATGCCATTCTGTTGAAAGGCCTGACCGACGACCTTGATCACATTTTTCAAGACCTCTGGACTGTAGACTGCCGAACTATAGGGCTCTCCAAAGGCAGGCTCATTCTGAATGCTCAGTGCATAGACATCGATGCCTGTCTGCTGTTTAATTGTCTGAATATACTTGACCAGATAAGCGGCATAGTCGGCCTTCCGATCATTTGGAACAGAGGCCGAAGGGATCTCGCTTACGATTAAGCGGTTCCAGTTTGCATCTCCGCCGAAAACGCAGTTGACGTATTTCATCCATAAGGGCGGACTCCAGACCGAAGCAATCAGCTTTAAGGGTTGGCCAGCGGCATCGGCTTTGGACTTAAGATCCTGAAGATAGCCAAAGTGATCGCTGAGGGGAACACTTTGACCTTCACAAGAATTGCTAGCCACTTTTGTCGCATCAAAGACGCCAGGAGTCGCCTCAAATTGAGGAGGAACTTCATCACGTAGAATAGTAATACCCAGGTCATTCACCAGATTCTGATCAAAAGAATCATCATAGAATGGTCCGCCACTAAACCAGGGGAGCTTGGCACCAAAGCCACCAAAGCCGTCCATCTGTTGATATTGAATATTTTTATTGATCGTCACTGTTGGACCATCGGCTCGGGCACTTGAACTGCTTATAGCCAGTGTACTAAAAACTGCACCCATGAGAACAAGTGCAGTGATTGCACCACGTAAATAAGATGGTGCATGTGGCATGGCTCCACGACCAGCTAGAGACGAGCTTTTTCTCATCTGGTGCAGGCCAAAACGCGTCCATTTCATACGTACCTACTCCTTTGCCTGAAAAAGAAATTGGGAACAAAACTGACGTAGTGTGCATCTAACGAGCATTAAAAATAGATAGATTACATTGTAAAAGAGAGAACATAAGCTTCCTGCCTATGTTCTCTCTTCTTAACTGAGTGTTAGTTCGAAGGCGTCACGGCTGCATAGCTGGTGCCAATACGGATCTCATCTAATGAGCTCTGATTGGAGCCATCGCCGCCGTAGTAGGCCAGACTCTGGAATGTCACAGCCAGATTCGACGTAGCTTGAGCATTGGCGCTGCTGGGAGCGCTATTGCCCAATGAACTGGGATTGACATACAGGCTTGCGCTGGTGTTAGGACTAAAATCAATGCGCATGACCAGTAGAGCTGTCTGTCCAACTTGAACCTGAACATTACTCTTGAAGACAGTGCCACCCAGTTTCACTCCCCAGTAGCGCAGTCCACCGGAATTAGAGGCCGAGCCAAAGTAGCCAACACTGATAGATGAACTGGCACAGCCTGAGCACCAATTGGTGCTAGAGTTGTGGAAGGTGAGGGAGTTTTCCTGATCGTCATTGGCATCTTTTCGTAGTAGAGTACTTACCCATAATGTTGAGCCCAACTGACCGATCTGACCATTCGTCAGGTATGAGCTGAATGGTCCAGTTGCGCTCACATTCAAGCTACGACCAGCAGACTCATAGCTTAAACCACCGGTTGCATAGTTCCCCGACGTTTGGAGCGTCGAGAAAGAGAGCGCCGAACCTGAGCTTACATTGTAGCCAGGAACCGTTGTTTTTCCATTCTGCTCAGCCCAGGCACCAGACCAGCCTGTGCCCGTATTCTGACCATGAAGTGCACCAGTGCTCCCACTGAATGGATCGGAGGCCAGCAGGGACCCGCCACCGCCGGTCCCGCCAGTACTCACACTCACATTCGTAAAGGTTGAACTATTGAGCAGACTGGAGTTATGAGCAGTCACTGCCAGACCAACGTAGGCATTGCTCCCCATCGTCACAGTATCCGAACCGATCTGCGTCCAGGTACTGCCATCGCTAGAGATCGAGCCCGTAAAGGTCGTGCCACTGCGCACCAGTTTGACCCAGTATGGAGCCGTTGTCGTTCCATTATTGGTGTTGCTACTGCTCCCACTGGTCGTTGTGCGCCGTTGGAAGGCAGCTCCATTGCTAGAAGTCAGAGCCATAAAGGCGTGCGTTGAGGAATCAGTAAGCGTCTCACGAATCATCACGCCGGCTTTGGCCCAGCCATCGGTATTCTGAACGCCAGTGACCTTTGCGATGATCGTGCCATCGCCATTGAGAGGCTGATAGACATACCGGAAACCATCGTTGCCGCCCCAGATATCGCTGCCCGAACCAACAACTGTGAAGGTTCCATTTGTATAAGAGGCCGAGCCTGTCTGACCAACTGAACCGATATCCTGCGTCTGCCAGGGTGAGGGCAGACCTGGATTGGGGGTTGGTGTAGGAGTTGGAGTCTGAGTTGGATTGGGAGTTGGCGTGGGCGTAGGTGTCACCGAAGTGCCTAGAATCTGATCAACACCTTTCCACTTGCCTGTTGTCTGATTATTCACATCGTCAGAGAGCCCCCACATGCCATAGGTACTAAAGCGGCCAACGTGGGCAAACTGCATATAGAGCTCACCACCAGAACCAAACCAGTTTGTCACTACATCGTGGACCTCAACCTGCTGCATGCGTGGATCGCGTGCCGCCGCAAATTGATTGGCCAGGGTTGTGTCCACAGGTGAAATCGGAGTTTTATTGCCTTCTTCATCCTGACCACCCTCATAGACCAGCGAATGGATGCCAAACTGATTGGCGATCGTACGACTTGTCACATAGCCAGCTTTATTCGCATCGCTCGCCGCAGTCTCTCCATTGATAATCGCATCAACTGAAGACTTATCAGCGCTGCCATAATAGCCTGTTTGTGAGATACCATAGATCGAATTGCTGACTGTACCATAATTAGCATTCACGTAGGTGAGCATATCAGTATCATGATCAGTGAATGCGTTATTGATAACCGGGCGGATGCGTGTACCATTGTCGCTGAAGGCCGTTTTGAACTGATTGCCAATCTCAAGTGTTCGTTTGGCAATACGGCGGAACCGCCAGCAATCATTGTTGTTATTACAATTGTCGTAGTTGAGATTACTGCCCCCAGCTGCTACTTCATCCTGCGCAGCCTGATTATTCCACGGCCCCTGATGGAAGCCATAGTGCCACATCTCATTGCTGTACTCGACATAGACATTGACATTGGAAGGGATACCCTGATTGCCTGTGAAAGAGTTGCCATTTTTCAGCAGATTGGCGACCTGATTGACATAGTCATCGGAGGCATTGACGGGGATATTGATCCAGATATCTTTGTGCGTAATCTGGGCAATCAAGACCACATATTCCCATGGTACGCCATGGACGCCGGGATGAGCGGCACCATAGAGTGGGCCAGCATTCGGCAGGCGGCGATCAGTGCTCCATTGCAAGCGATAGGGATAGAGCTCACTATAGGGATGACCATCTGTAGCGGGATCGGCGTAATCGTTGGTTCCCAGAGCACCCATGAAGCGGAAGGCGGTCCAATTATGATTGGTCAGGGTGCTCAACCACTCGTTAGTAAAGACCTGATTGGGTGTTGAGGCATAGCCAGGGCGGATCATCTTGACATTGGTCACACCTGTGCCAGGAGCATCGGTTGGATTACGTTTCGTCTGAGTGAATTGCAGATCGACTACGATACCACCTGAGGGATTGGAAAGTGTCACATCAGCGGTGGTCGTATTAGTGGCTGAATTGTATTGCTGATTGCTCACTGTCGTCCCGGCATGCGAAGGATCGCCAGCATCAGCGCTTGTAAGTACAGCCTGACCCGTGAATGAGAGTTTGTACGTCCCGCTGATATCAGTTGAAGCCTTCTGAGGGTCAATATTAACGGCTCCTGAAACCCAGGCATAGTTATAGCGATTGTCAATAATCTCTTCAAAATCGCTTGTGGGCCAGCCATTAGTATCCTGAGTCAGCGCCGTTGTCGTGTTATCGACCTGCTGGAAACGCGGCTCATTCTGAATCATATCCACCAGTGACTGTTCATTGAAATCAATATTCAGTCCCAGTGGTGGAGGGGTTGCCGCATGTACAGGAGAGGGCGCATGTTGAAGAAAAAAGGCCCCCGTTGCTCCAGCGGCTAGAGAGAAACACCAGGCAAGAACGATTGAGTATCTGACAATCTTCTGCCTCAACAAATGAGCAACCAGGGGCTGCTCAACGGAAGTGTTACGACTGTGTAACATGCAAAGATTCCTTTCTCGTGCTAATGTGTGCGATCTCAACGACAGCAGAGTTGTTGAGTTTCTCTATTGCATCACCTATGTAGACGTGCATGAAAAGGACTTACCACCCGGCATAAAAACTCTGTTTTCAGCAGAGATGTGCAGGCCAGATCAATGGCTTCTACTAGTGAGACAACTCCATGGTGTAGAAAGCAGGGCAGGGTATTCACGCGATAGAGCATTCTGTCATGCGGACAAACAGACATACCAGGCGATTGTTAAAAACACATACAGCATTGCTAGTAAAGGGTTTAAAAGAGCGTGTAGCAGTCTGTGGACTGTGCTAAAAAAAGACGTGAACGGAATGGATTTTTATAATTGAATCAGGCAAAATAGAGAATGTATAAAGAAGTGGGAAGAGTAGAGCAAAATATGGTATTTTTGCACAAAAGTAGGAAGAAAGCATGAGTGCGTCATTGCGTATGCTCCATTTCAGGTGATGATGTTTGACAGAACCCTTTGTGTTGTCCTAGTCCAATTATAGGTGATGAACTATTCTTTGTCAATATCTATCAGATAATGGTTCTTTTTCCTTTTTTAGATGCTTGCTTGATAAAAATTTTGGCGTAGAGAGATGGCTTTTGAGAGAATCCAGTTGTGGTAAGAGAAAAATTGGGGAACCTTGAACCTCCTTTGGGGCCAGAAGCGTTTTAATGGTGAGGTTCACAGGAAACAATCAGCGAGAAAAGGAAAGAAAGAATGCAGCCAAAGCCAGAGAGTTATAGCACCTATTATGCTGAGACCTTTAAAAATCAGCAGGTAGTGGAGGCGTATCGTCATCGGCCCCCCTATCCAGCCGAGACGTTTACCATCCTGAGGCAACTTCTTCTTGATGAGCCACGGGTGCTTCTTGATGTTGGAGCAGGAGCAGGCGACCTGGCGCGTAAGTGTGTCGCGTTTGCAGACCGTGTCGATGCAGTAGATTTTTCGCAAACGATGATTGATCAGGGGAAGCAGCTTTCTGACGGAGATCATCCGCGTTTACGATGGATCTATGGCAAAATCGAAGAGGTTCCGTTGTCACCACCGTACGCGCTGATTACGGCAGGATCAAGTATTCATTGGACCGAGTGGTCGCAGGCATTCCCGCGCTTTCGGAGTCTATTGACTCCTCATGGTTTTGTGGCAATTGTTGGAAGGAGAGTTCGGCCTATGCCATGGGATGGCGAACTGAGTCTGGTGCAGAACGAATATGCCTTACGAAAAGGGCATCAGCCAGCGCGGATTGTGGATGAACTCAGCGAACGAGGCTATTTTCAGCAGATAGGGCGGCAGGAAACGGCCCCTATTCCTTTTGAGCAGCCGTTAGAAGATTTTATTGCGGGACTTCATTCGCGCAGCAACTTTGCTCGTGAACGTATGGGAGAAGAGCGAGCAAGCGCCTTTGATCAGCGTGTCCGTGAGATCCTCCAGCCTTATCTTCAGCATGGGCAACTGGTCATGCAGGTCGTAGGAACAGTTGTCTGGGGCAAGCCTGAGGATGGTCATGAGAGTGGAACAAGAAGGAATGATTCACCACGGCCATCATAAATGATGAGCCGTACATCTTCATGCGATAAATCACATTTTTAGATGCAATTTATCGCATGAATAGTTTTTAATTTACAATATTTTTGAACAGTAGCAGGCAATGATATAATATACAGGCCCTAAGAAATACTATCTTCATTTTTACGCTGTTGACGCGCTTTTTCCAGGACAACATAGCCTGTCGCGACCAGCACACCAACGATCAAGCAACACTGCCAGAAGAAGGCTGCCCCCAGATTCTGGAGTACAAAGCCACCCAATGCTGGTGCAATGACAATTGAGAAGGCTCGTATCGTCTGAAAGACTCCTTGATAGGTGCCACGGAGATGTTTGGGTGAGATATCGGCAATAATAGTCATAGAGATTGGCAGATTCAAGATCTCACCGAGTGTCCAGATAATCACTCCTAGCAGATAGCCTGGATAAGAATGCAACCAGCTAAAGAGCCCCATACCGGTGCCCAGCAGCAGGGCAGCAAGTGCCAGAGTCAGATTGCGCGAACGATGACTGAAGAACGCAGTAAGCGGAAGGCTAATGGCCACGACTAGAGCTGCATTTATCGCCATGACCGATCCATACGCCAGAGGTTGGAGTCCATGAGCCTGCATATCCAGCGGCATCGCCGTCATATCCTGAATATAGATCGCATCGAAGAAGAAGGCCAGGATACCATAGATCCATAACAAGGGATCAGTGAGAGCACGACTTACCTGTCCAGAACGTTGAAGCTGTTCACCCTCTTTTTTCTGTGTTCGATACACATGTGTCTCGGGAACGCCAAACCAGACAAGCACCGCAAAACAGAAAGTTGTGAACGCATCACCAATAAAGAGCAAAAGATACGAGATTGGAGCGAGCAGTCCGGCCAGAACGGGGCCAATGGCATTGCCAATATTATTGGCCCAATAGCGCAGACCGTACGCCTGTGACAGCTTATCCGAAGGCGTGACGTCAGCAATAGTAGCTGATGAGGCAGGCCGCTGCATATCGCTAAAGAATGTATAGATAATAGCTAGCGGAACAATAATCCAGATCGTCGTAGCAAAACTGAGTGCCAGCATCATCCCTGTTGCCGCCAGTGTGCTAATCAAGATCGTTGTACGTCTCCCTAGAGTATCGGCCAGCACTCCGCCACAGATACCAGCTGCAAGTGAACCGAACCCCATGAGAGAGATAACCAGAGTGGTCTCACCAATAGAGAGGTGGCGATATGCCGTTAAGTACAAAGAAAAGAACGGAATAATAAAGTTACCCAGTCGATTGACAAAAGAGCCCAGAGTAAGAACCCAGAACGAGCGTGGGAAGCGATACTGTTCAAGTGTGGAAGAGAACCGTTGTGTGAATGATTGCAAAAGGGAATCCTTTCAGATAGCGGGCAAGTAGAGAGTAGATGTTCATAAAAGGGGTTCATTCCCCCTTATTTTCGGAAGAGAGATGCTCTTTTTAGAGAATAGTTTAATCTGAAGAGATCAATCAATGGCCAAAAGGACAGAACCATAAGCGATGAAGGACTATCTCCCAAAAATGATCAGCCCAATCGCCAAGGAGCAGAGCCCGATGGTTATATAATGGATCTACTATACTGTAGAAATGGAAGGCCTGCAATAGATCTATTATCTATAAATAAAGTAAAACAAATGGATAGTGGATGAAAGAAGAATAGATTAATGCACCTATTCTTCTTTCATTCTCTATTGAGAGGATAGAATCCCATTCAGGGCCGTAAGAGCTGTTAACTGTACATTCTGAGATTCAGGATCATTGCACAGTGCAGAGAGTCGTTGGATGGCGTAATCAGGGATAGGTTGCTGTACTGTTCCTAACGTCTTTGCTGCCCTGGCTCGAACTTCCCAGAATGGATGATCAAGGAGCTCGATAACCATTTCCAGTGTTGAGGGATCTGCTCGCTGCATCAAAGCAACGGTTTCGGCAATCTTATACTGCCTTCTTGAGACAAAGGGGCCCTGGACTGGTCCTCCACGAGCAATAGTTTTAAGTTGTGGCGTCAGTTCTGCTAAAGCGTCCGGATATATTGCCTGAATGTGTTCGAAGGCCAGACGACAGACATGCTCATCTGAAGAGCCCAGAAGTGGCAACAAAACAGTGAGTGGAGCACGTGACCCAAACTGTCTTAGAGCTTTGAGAACAGAGATGCGATCGTCTTGAGTGAAGCTGAATTTCTCTTTGCTTGTAGGTAATAATTGAAGCAGTGGTTCAATAGGAGAGTATGCGTTGAGTGCCCCAAGTGCAGAGATAGCCGCATCATGTATACTGTCAGGAGAGAATCTTCCACTATTAGTATATTCTAAGCTAGTGTTATCTGTATCTGCTAGAGTCTCAATGACGAGAGGAAGCCATTCATGAGCCTTACTTTTCTCAATTGCTTGTAGAACCATCCAACGCATTGATGCGCGACGATCGTTATGGAAGTGCTGGATGATCTGTTCTGGAAGCGACCTGGCCAGGTTCTGTAATGTAGAGGTATCTATCTCCTGAGAATCTCTATCTCTGTCTTCATTCTGGTTATCAGCAGATAATACCGGGATGAGTGCATCGAGCGGAATATGCTTTCCCAGTGTGCTTAACGCCTCAAGAATATAGGTGTGAACCGTTCCCTCACTCTCAGTTTCCTCTTTCTCAGCGTACAAAGCGGCGAGTAGCTTATCGACAGGTGCGCTGCTGCCTAATTTGCAGAGCGCCAGAGCGGCTTTCCTGGCAATCGACTCATCTTCATTGTTGAGGAAAGAAACGAGGAGATCGATAGGAATAGCTACCTCCAGACTTCCCAATATACCTAAAACTACAATTGTCTGTTTGATGACATCCTGATCGGAATCATTTAATAGATCGATAAGAGAATCAAGAGGAAATGGAGGGCTCGATCTAAGGAATGCTTTAAGCCTGGGCACGCTTTTTTCAGTATCATCATTGGCGATGACCCAGAGAGCCATTATTTTCACCTGGGGATCTTTCTCTTTGATCGCAGCTTCCAGAAGGATGTTGATGGCCTCGGGCTGTGTTGATTCATTGAGCGCGTATACAGCATCCTGGCGCATCTTTGTGTCCTGTTGAGGATCGCGTAATAGTTGAGTAAAGATCTCGAAAGGAGTCCTTTCACCCATTGCTGCCAGGATGTGGAGAGCGGCTTTGCGTACAGAATGACGATCCTCTTTCAGCAGAGGAAGCACTGTATCTAGAGGGATATATTTTGCAATGCTCATAAGAGCTTTAACAGCACCTGATTGTAACCTG
Organism: Tengunoibacter tsumagoiensis; assembly: GCF_003967535.1. Lineage (GTDB taxonomy): Bacteria > Chloroflexota > Ktedonobacteria > Ktedonobacterales > Ktedonobacteraceae > Tengunoibacter > Tengunoibacter tsumagoiensis. The sequence continues at coordinate 2,679,383 of NZ_BIFR01000001.1, forward strand.
TTATCCTCTTCTCTCAACAAGGGAAGCAATTGATCAATAGGGGCCTGCTGAGCAAGACGTCTAACTGTACAAATGATGACCCCTTCTGTTCCTTCGTAAATATGCCAGCGGGTAGCCTCAATGGCATATTTTAATGGTAAATTTACTTCAAGAGCGTCCAGCGCCCAGATAGCCTTGGTTCGCATCTCTCTATTCTGCGCTGGATCCTGGGCTATATCGATCATTAACTGAATACATTCATCGTCATGAATTAGTTTCAAGAGAGAAATAGCCATGCGCCGGTCAAGATTTGTATTATTTAGTGCATTGATAAGGCATTCAGGTTGAACCCATTCATAGAGCATGGAGAGCACTTTCTGTGGCCATCTCTGTTGTAAGCGAAGGGGTTTGTGTGAATCTTCTAATGAAAAAAGTATCAATAGCTCTATAAAGTTCTGTGAATCTGCCCTGGGAAGTGTATGGAAAAAATGAGTTAACTCTGTTTCTCCATTTTGCTGGTCAAATAAAGGGGTCAGTGCTTGAAGGAGAGCTCTGACAGCCTCCAGACGTCCCTGCTTATCAAGAGTGGTATCCTGCAAGATGCGTGTGAGAGATACTACAGGTTCCAATGCTTTTACCCTCTCCTCAATGTATAAATGAAATGATTGTATAGATAATCCCCAGTCCAGCAATTAGACCATGGAGTGCGATCCAGAGCATATAGAGGCGGACATTGCGCAAGATAGGAAACTCTTTTTGTTGTTGTTGGCGCGTCTTTTCAATGACCTGTGAGAGCTGCGTCTCGGGGAAAAGCTCCTCGAGTCGCTGGCGGAAGAGGAAGGCTGCTCGCGTATGGCGTCTGGCTCGTTCATAGAGTTTGAGGCTTGCCAGGATGCCGAAGAGGCCGAGGATAATGAGCATAATCGTCAGAGGAAGGGCGCTCTTATCCAGTCCTGTCTGTGTGAGGCCCCCCTGGATGGCGGAGGCGACAACGAGAATAATGCCGGTGAGTGTTGCGCGCTGATCCTCCGATTGTCTGGCTTGTCCAAATTCGCGATCGGCGGCACTGATAAGGATATCGGTAGTGTCTGCCATGAACGTCCCTGCTCCTTGAGGTGTTTTTTTAGGTATTTAGTAAGAGATATCATATCATAAATTGAGTCAAGAGGGGGGCAATTGCAGGTAGAAGGATGTGTGCCGTATCAAACAGCCAGTTAACAACCTGTTGTCATATGTGAATATCATGTATTGAAAAAATGGTGAGAGCTTTTTCCATTCCTCTTCGTCCGATTATGAGGATTATTTGATAAGATCTTCTAAACCGTGAATGAGATCGCTACAGGTTTTAGCATTGATATGATAAAGAACATAATAACTTACGCGCTCCGGAGTGATTATATCTGCATCCTGTAATTGTTTGAGATGCTTCGAGATACCTGCTTCCGTCATACCAATGAGCCCGGCCAGTTCGCGCGTTGAACGTGGCTGTGTTTTTAGCAGTTGGAGAATTTGCATACGTGTGTTGTCACTGGCCGCCTTGAGAAGTTTTAAAAGCTTCTCTGGCGTTACTGGCAATTTTCCCTGTTCCTGCAACTCCTGCACAGAATAAACCAGATTGAGTCCATATTCATCCTGTGCTACCAACAGACGTGGCCAGATAAAATAGGATGGTGTCAAGATCAGACGTGTGGCAGTGAATTCTTTTCTCCCCCAGGGGTACTGCATCATAATCGTATCATTCTGCTGATGAACTTGAAGTTCGGGTGATAGTGTATTCAGCGTAGAGCACAGGCCATGGGAAAAAATATGTCTGCCGCGTTGCTCAATATCATGAGCAAAAATAACTTCGAGCTGCTCCCACTGGGTAGCCATACAATGAAGCCAGTAGTCTGTCAGGAAGCGTATAAAGTGCTCTTGACTGGCTTGAGGATCATGTAAAAGTTCATCAACGACGGTCTGTGCCTCCGGATAGACCTGCTGGATGTAACGACGAATCTCTTGCTGAAGCAAAGAGCTTGTCTGGACGCTTTCATAATCATATGTAACCACCTGCTCCTGTCCAGATGCGTTTTCCCAGGGAGCGATATGAGCAAGCATCTGATTAGCATAGTTCAGTGCTGGCATATTTTTGAGCAAGGCAATCTCCTCTTCAAAATTCTGGATCTTCTTGCTGAGAGACCAGATCTCCTGAAACAGCACCTTCATGCGAGGCCCATAGAGCATACCGAAAGCCTCAATCTCTGCTTTGAGATGTGTGCTTATGTGTTCACGTCTGGAGAGCACCCATGAGATATGTAATGGATGATATTTTGCATTCGTCAAGACATGAAGGCTGCGAAACAGCTCCTCCATGGGAGAATAACTGAATGCAATCTCCTCTACTGAAATATTCTGTAAGTGAATCAGAAATGTCAATGCTTTTCTCCTGCAACTGATTAGCTTCTTAGTTGAAAAATTGAAATTCTCCTCTCTCTATTTTACCATAGAATTATAGTTTTTTTGTATTGGAGTCGTTTTGAATGTTTAATAGTTTTGAAGGAATGGAGATTTTTTAACGTAATGATACGCAAAAAAGAGGAAAGTGGCCTGGAAAAGCTGCAAAGTTATGGGACGGTGCAATTACTGAGATATATGCTTTTGCCTTACTGGGGATTATTGCTATCTCTGCTGGTATTGTTACTCAGTGGTATGGCTCTGGATCTTGCCAATCCTTTTGTCCTGGGCCTGTTTATTGATACCGCTAAAAGCGGAGGTTCACTTCAATTTCTCTGGGTTCTGGCAGGTGCATTCTTTGGTGTTGTTATACTTCGTCAAGCAGTGTTGGTATGTGAGACTGGCATTGCCAGTAGTTTGCAAATGAGCACCACCAATACACTGCGTACCAGCGTCTTGCGCCATTGTCTGAGGCTGGATTTTTCTTTTTACCAGACACATCTGCCTGGTGAATTGATCGAGCGCATTGATGGTGATATCTCAACAATGGGCAATTTCCTTTCCCGTTTTATCATTTCTATTGTGGGCAATTGTCTGCTTGTCCTGGGCATGCTGATCAGCCTGATCTTAATCGATTGGCGTCTGGGATGTTTTCTGGTTGTGTTCTCTGTTTCCGCTCTCTTCCTGCTCAAGCATTTACAGCAAAGAATGGGTCCAGTCTGGGAGATGCAGCGTCAGGCCAGTGCAGATCTTTATGGCTTTCTCGAAGAGCGTTTCTCTGGTACAGAAGATATCCGCGCCTCAAATGCCGTCGCCTATATGTTGCGTGGCCATATTGAGCAGACACGAAAGATGTGGCGTGTTGCTAGTCAGGCAGGCTTCCTGTCAACCTCTCTTTTCCAGGCCATGCACTGGATTTTTACGTTGGGAACCATTATTGCTCTCGCTCTGGGGATCTGGCTTTTTCAAAGCGGCGCAATCACGATCGGAACCATCTATATCATTGTGCGTTATTCGACGATGTTGCAGGGCCCTTTAATGGGATTTACCTTTCAGGCACAGGATTTTCAGCAGGCCAATGCAAGCCTGCGGCGTGTGCGTCAAATGTTAGGGACAGCAGGTTCGATTGTTGATGGGCCTCGCCAGGCCCTGCCAGAAGGAACGCTTTCACTGGCTTTTGAGCAGGTAAACTTCTCTTATGGATTGGATATGCCAGTGCTCAAAGATCTGTCTTTTCAGGTGAAACCAGGGACTATTCTCGGCATTGTGGGCCGTACTGGAAGTGGAAAGACGACCATAACACGCCTGCTCGAGCGTTTTTATGATCCCGATAGTGGGGCTGTATTGATTGGAGGGGTTAATCTGCGCGATGTTTCTGTTCAGGCAGTTCGCTCACGTATTGCGATGATTACTCAAGAGGTGACGCTATTTCATGCTACATTGCGCGAAAATCTGACAGTCTTTGATACAACTATCTCCGATGAGCGTATTCATCAGGCAATAGCGTTGCTTGGATTGGAGCAGTGGTTAGAGACACTCCCGCAGGGTCTTGACACCGCAATTGAGCCGGGAAACATGGGGCTCTCAGCAGGTGAATCTCAATTACTCACGTTTGCGCGCGTCTTTCTGAAAGATCCAGACATTATTGTGTTGGATGAAGCCTCTTCTCGCCTTGATCCGACTACTGAACGACGGATCGAGCAGGCACTCGATCACCTGTTAGTAGGACGTACGGTTGTTATCATCGCCCATCGTTTAAGCACGCTTGAGCGTGCCGATAGCATTCTCGTACTGGAGGATGGGGTCTGTCAAGAATATGGCCTCAGAGAGGAATTGATTGTGACACCGAACTCACGCTTTGCACAACTTCTAAAAACAGGATTAGATGAACCAGTGGAGGCTTTGTAATAGTATGTCGCAGACAACTATCTATGACACCCCTGAAAAGATTGAACTGAAGCGAGCCCCGCTCTGGTATTCCTGGCGTGTGGCCTGCTATATTCCCTGGCTGGGTATTCTGATTCTGTTCACGATGAGTCTGGTTGAGCTTTCAACGCTTGTGCCTGGACTGGTTATGAAGCAGATCCTGGATAGTGCCACTGGATCGACGAAGGTAGGGCAGTTAGAACCATGGTTATTTGTTGCTCTCTGGTTAGGGATAGAGGTCGTTATTACACTCGTTCTATTAGTGGGCAATTATTTCATGGTGATGGCGAATCAGGTATTACCTGGTTTAGTGCGACAGAATCTTTTTGCCACTATCCTGCAACGTCCTGTTCTACAGACGCTTTCAAGTGGTGATATACTGAGCCGTTTTCGCGATGATATACCATCCGTTGCCGTCTGTTTGTTGGATCTCTCTGGCGGCCTCAGTCAGATCACGATTATCTTGATTGGTCTGATTATTATGTATACTATTGCTCCTTCCGTTACTTTGTATGTCGTCATTCCATTAGCTCTTGTTTCTATTGCATTAAAATATGTTCAAAAGTGGATTGAGCGCTTTCATGCGGCGAATCAGGCTGCGACCAGTGCCGTGACAGGATTTCTGGGAGATGTTTTCGCTGGTATTCTTTCAGTGAAGGTTGCTCAGACAGAAGAGGCTATTGTCAAGAAATTTCAGCATCTGGGGTATGCACGTCAGCGTGCCAATGTTCAGGATCAGCTTATGGGCCAACTGGTCAGTGCATTTTCTGCGAATGTCACGAATCTTGCTATCGGACTGATGCTTGTGTTAGTTGTCCAGATGATGCGTACGGGAAGTTTTAGCGTGGGTGATTTTGCTTTGTTCGTCTCATATCTGACCAGTCTGACCGTCCTCGCTGATCAGATTGGTGGACGCATGACACGCTATCAGCGCATGATTGCCTCATTGAAACGTGTTCTGCATGTGATGCAAGATACAAGAACAGAGGAGCTTGTCGAGCACCGACCTTTCCCAATGCATGGAGAACTGCCGGCCCTGCCTCTAGCGCAGCTGCAAAGCCCGGAAACATTAGAAAAACTGGAAGTACAAGGCTTAACATACAGGTATTCTGGCACGCAAAGAGGAATTGAAGCTATCGATCTGACCTTAAAGAGGGGAACGCTGACGGTTGTTACCGGACGTATCGGTTCGGGGAAGACGACACTGCTTCGCTCTTTGCTTGGCTTATTGCCGAAGAGTGCGGGAACCCTATCCTGGAATGGCAGGCAGATTGATTCGCCTGAAACGTGGTTTTTACCTCCCCATGCTGCCTATACGCCGCAAGTACCACGGTTATTTAGCCTCTCTGTAAAAGAAAACATTTTATTGGGATTACCTGAGGGGCCTGAGATCGAAGATGCGATCGTGGATGCTGTCTTCAAACGAGATGTGGCTGACCTGGAGCAAGGACTGGACACCCTGGTAGGTCCGCGTGGACTCAAGTTATCTGGAGGTCAGGCACATCGTGTAGCAGCGGCTCGCATGTATGTGCGCCAACCGGAACTGCTGGTTATTGATGATCTCTCGAGTGCACTGGATATAGAAACAGAAGTACAGATCTGGGAACGCCTGCGACAGAAGCCACACGTCACCTGTCTCGCAGTCTCACATCGGCGTGCAGCGCTTCAACGTGCGGATTGGATAGTCGTTCTTAATGATGGAAGAGTAGAAGCTCAGGGGACCCTGGCTGAAGTGCTTCAAACATCTGCAGAGATGCAATCGATATGGGAGCGTGCATGAAGCTCAGGCCTGGCTCCTGGTTCTCAGGAGATGGCTGCACGAGCACGCTGATTCAAAAAGGGCCAGAGCCAATCTTGCCACTGCCTGATGTGTGAGAGTACTGTTGCCGGGCTCCCACCACATCACAAGAGTAGTTCGCATGGGTTCACATTATCAAACCATAACGGCTTACAGCAGGTTTTACTCTGTCAGTGCTGTCTGTCGTGAAGCTGTTCGAGCCCGCTGGCAGATCGAACTCTTTCATCGGTACAAGCTTTGTCCTGAAACAGGAAACAAAAAAGCAGGTGGAATATCACTGCAAGTGATAGATCCCCTGCTTTCAGCTTGATTGCTGGATAGCTATTAGATGCGTGCGGTTTTGAGCACTGCGTCCTTCGTGCCTGCCAGCAATTCCAGGTTGCGCTGGATCAGTCCTGCTCGCTGCTGTACAGATGCTGCCGAGCGTAGCGCATCGGGAGGCGTATTGAAGACATAGTCCAGCATCTTCTCTACCGTCGTTACCGCCACGTGGATACGCGTATCAGACGAGCCATAGTAGATCAGGATCGTACCATCGGGTCGCACCACCGCTCCGTTGCAGAAGACAACGTTAGAGACATCTCCAACGCGTTCCTCACCCTCTGGAGCAATGAAATAGCCACCGGGGGCAGCGATGACCTTGTGCGGATCTTTGAGGTCGGTCAAAAATGCATAGAGCACATAGCGCAAACCTGCTGCGGTATTGCGTACTCCATGCCCAATATGCAACCAGCCCTGAGCGGTCTTGATCGGTGGAGGCCCATCGCCATTTTTTACTTCTTTAATGGTATGGTACACTTTTGCATCGACAATGACTTCTTCGTCGATAACGGCACCATCTATACGGTCAGCCAGGCCAAAGCCGATCCCGCCGCCACCGCCGGTCTCAATGAAACCATCTTGCGGGCGTGTATAGAAAGCATATTTTCCTTTGACAAACTCGGGATGGAGCACGACGTTACGCTGTTGGGGTGAACGCAGCGTCTTCAGGTCAGGCAGACGTTCCCATGTCTTGAGATCACGTGTACGTGCAATCCCACCCTGTGCGGTTGCACTGGATGTATCGCCAGCGGGAGCGTTGGGATCTTTCCGTTCAGTGCAGAAGACGCCATAGATCCAGCCATCTTCGTGTTGCGTGAGGCGCATATCATACACGTTGGTATCGGGGTCATCCGTCTCTGGTAACAGCACCGGGTAGTCCCAGAAATGAAAATTATCGATTCCGTTCGCACTCTCTGCAACGGCAAAGAACGATTTGCGGTCATATCCTTCGACGCGAGCGACCAGATGAACCCGACCATTGAGCAAAATAGCTCCAGTATTGAAGGCCCCATTGATTCCCAAACGTTCGATCAGATATGGGTTGGTCTGTGGGTTGAGATCGTAACGCCAGAAGAGGGGGGTATGCGCCGCTGTGAGCGCCGGGTAGCGGTACCGGTCGAAGAGGCCATTGGACCAGTTGGGATCGATCTGGTTAGGCCGCTCCAGCAGGGTTTTGTGCGCCGTAACGAGCTGGCGCAGGCGTTGCTCGAACATCTCTGTTTCTCTTTTCTATCCACGCGCAAAACCGCGTTTCTTATGTGATATTGCCAACAGCTTAGCATGATCACCCAACTCGGTCAAGATAGCAGGCAACCGTAGACAGACTGGATTATCAGGGCTTTCCAGTTCTGGTTTGGTTCTCTAGCGGCCAATGAGGTTCTTGCATCGGGAAGGAGCGTGGTGAAGAGGAACCTGTTCTGTTTTCGTTGCTTCATTGCTCTCATTCCCGCTTTTCTTGTATCCTATACATAGGAATGGTAAGGAATATTATCTTTCCATACAGCCATGAATATCAGGTTTTAACAGGTCTGGTCCCTTTGCTTCCCGTAGCATAAGGGAGAGTTGAGTGGGTGAGGCATTGCATTACTCATTCCAGAGAAAAATGTGGTGAGAGTACTGGACAAGAAAGGTTTTCTAGCATGTATACGAAACTATCCTTTGTAGAATTTCTGCCGGGCAATGAACAGGAGGCGCTCGATTATATTCGTGAGAAGATGTTTCCCAGTGCAAGTGTACAGGCGGGTTTTAAAGATGCTTTTATCTTTCAGAGTGCCGCAGAACCACAAAAGTATACTCTTATGAGTCTGTGGGAGAGCCTGGAGAAGATGCAGTCAAGCAAGCCCCCTGATCATCTGTCTGCTGAGCAACAACACTTTGAGACCTTGATTGCTACTTTTTCCCAGAGTACCCACGAACTGCTTTTTCAATTCTCGGAAAGACTAGAGCCAGAGGAATAGGTACATTTTATGAAAAACGTTCGCTCACAAGACGGAACAGTGATCGCATTTGACCAATCTGGCGAAGGTCCAGCCATCATCCTGGTGCTGGGCGCATTTAACGACCACTTCACTGGCTCAGCGCTGGCGGAGAGACTTTCCAAGCATTTCACCGTCTTCAATGTTGATCGCCGAGCACGCGGCGAAAGTTCCGATACTGCTCCCTACGCCATCGAGCGCGAAATCGAGGATATCGCCGCTCTCATCGACGAGGCAGGGGGATCAGCCTCTGTCTTTGGCTATTCCTCTGGCGCTGTCCTCTCGCTGATGGCGGCTGAGCAGGGCTTACCCATCACAAAGTTGGCGCTCTACGAACCCCCGTTTCTGCTTGAGCAGGGTCTGGCTGAGCGGTCGCGGACGGCTGCAACCCGGCTCAGCGAACTGCTCTCGCAAGGATTGCGAGGCGAGGCGGTCGAACTCTACCAGACGGACTTGGTGGGGATTCCAGCTGAAATCGTGGCCCAGCTCCGCAACGCGCCCTTCAGACCCTCCCTCGAAGCCATCGCGCAATCGCTGGTCTATGACGCCATCATCCTGGGCAAAATGGATCTCCTGGCCTCTCGCCTGAGCTCCATCGCGGTCCCAACTCTGCTGATCAGTGGGGAAGCAAGCCCGGCTATGCTCAGCGACGCGGCCCAGGCTATCACAGATGCTCTCCCCCACGCGCAGCATCGTCGCCTGCCGGGGCAAACCCACGACCTCGTGGCTGAGATTCTTGCTCCTGTGCTGGAAACGTTCTTGCTTAACTAACTTGAAAGAGAGGACCTCAGGAGGTGACTGCCTGGCGTCTCTCCTCTTTCTGCAGCCGACTGCCGCCCCATTGCTCTGCCTGGGGAAAGGCTCTGTCTGTTCTCTTTTTGGAAGAAGACATTTTCGTAGGAACGTCCAGACTGGATCATCGCGCTGATTGACACTGCCATAGATTGCTTGTTATACTCGCCAGAAATACATTCTTTCTTTTCTCTTCTCTTTTCATTTTTATTGGGAGTCTCTCCATGCACTATAATAATCCAATTATCCCCGGCTTCCATCCTGATCCCAGCATTTGTCGGGTTGGCGATGATTATTTTCTGGTGAACAGTTCCTTTGAGTATTTCCCTGGCGTGCCTCTCTTCCACAGTCGCGATCTGATCCACTGGGAGCAGATTGGTCATTGTCTGACACGCACAAGCCAGCTTGATTTGCGCAAGGCCTGGAAATGTAATGGCATCTTCGCACCGACGATTCGTTACCATCAGGGTACTTTTTATATGATCACTACAAATGTGAGTAGCCAGGGAAATTTCTTTGTGACAACGCAAGATCCGTACGGCGAGTGGTCCGACCCGATCTGGTTCCAGCATCGCGGCATCGATCCATCGCTCTATTTTGATGACGACGGCACTGTTTACATGACGGGATCGCATAACGAGGCCGGATTTGGAGCTACAGGTATCCTCCAATGCCAGCTTGATATCACCACAGGCCAGTGCCTGACGGAGCCGCGCATCATCTGGCAGGGGACTGGTGGCAAAGGCCCCGAAGGGCCTCATCTCTTTAAAAAAGATGGTCTCTATTATCTCCTGATCGCTGAAGGTGGGACTGAGTATGGCCATATGGTCACGATTGCGCGCAGTACCAGCCCCTGGGGTCCGTTCGAATCTTGCCCGCATAATCCTATTTTGAGCCATCGCAGTCTGGACGATGCCATCCAGATCACCGGTCATGGCGACTTCGTTGAAGATCAGCAAGGCAACTGGTGGATGGTCTGTCTGGCCGTCCGACCCAATGGCTACCCACCCTGTCATCACCTGGGACGTGAGACCTTCCTCACCCCCATCACCTGGACAAACGATGGCTGGCCGATCATCACAGGTGGTCGCCTCAAATTAGTTACGGAGGCCCCTTGCCTACCTTCCCAGCTCGTTCCCATTTTTCCAGCCCGCGATGACTTCGATCAGCCCCAGTTGCGACCTTACTGGAATTTCCTGCGTAACCCGGACATGACACGTTACTCGCTAAGTGAGCGTCCAGGCTGGTTGCAACTTCGGGGCTCCTCGTCCTCTATAGCAGGGAAGGGAGCAGTAACCTGGCTGGGACGTCGTCAAGAACACTTTATCTGTCGCATCACAACCTTGCTCGATTTTGAGCCACAGATTGATGGTGAAGAAGCCGGGCTGATTGTGCGGATGGACGCGCAGCATCATTACGAGATCGCAGTCACACGCCTGGAAGGAGAACAACGCATCATCGCCCGCCGCACGATTGGCACACTTTCAGCAATTGTCGCCAATGTCGCCTTCCCGGCTGGACCAATACAACTGGGCATCGACGCGACACACGATCTCTATACGCTAACCTTCACAGCAGTTGATCAGGTAGAACAAATCCTTGCCAGAGGCGAGACGCGCTATCTTTCAACGGAAGTCGCAGGCGGTTTCACTGGCGTTTATTTCGCTATCTATGCCAGCGGCAACGGCCAGGAATGCCAGACACCAGCCTATTTCGATTGGTTCGATTACCAACCAGGGTTAGAGTAAGTTTCACCGACATCACCTGTCACCTTCTTTTTTGTTTTCCATAAACGACAAGAATATGCCACAAATACTTAAGATGTTGGAGCGTCTCTTCGGGCGTTCCCCAGTCATTCCAGCGTTCTGGAGTGGTCACCACTGAAGCGGCTGCTGACCCGATGGTTGCCGCGTTGAGATACGCATGATCACCGGCATACTCTTTCTGGATGCGCCTGGCGAGAGGGGGCATTTCTGGCCCACGGAAGTCATCGGGCACCTCTTCGAAGGGAAGCTCACAACCTTCATGCCATTCCAGATGCAAACCATATTTTTTGGCGGTTGCTTCCAGGAGTTTTCCAGTCATCGTGTGCTGAAAAGAAGGATCGGCAACAAGTGCATCGACGTCCTCGGCCAGACGAAGGTCGCCATGGATCTGTGCCTCAATATAGTCATCAAGTGCTCGTCCTTGCGAGCGCGGAAAGAGTGCTGTTGTGGTATTGCCAGCAGAAAGTATGGTGTTGAGAAATGTGCTCACATCGACATTTTTTCTCCCCAGCGCATTGCCATGTTTGTGTATTTCCTCCAGCAGGCCCGCGAGAACTGGCTCAAAGGCATGGATGACACCTCGGTCCTGTGGATTGAAGAAGCTATCACCAAAGACATAGGTTGCACGCTGCAAAATCAGTTTTTTTAAGCGGAAATGACAGGAGCCAAACCGGGGGCAGGCACCATCACTGTAGTTCAGCAGATTCAGTCCCCCATACTTGGGACGTTCTGTTATTGTGACTCCCGACAGCTGGTAGGCTCCCCCAAGCATCGTTTCTTCCCAAAGATCGCGATCGCCACCCGCAAATGCCGTGAGTCCGCCATTGGAGATATTGGTTTCAAACTGGCTACGGTAAAGACCATCTTCATACAGTCCGGTGATCACAGAACGACCATCTGCCAACAAACGGTCTGGATGAAAATTGATAGTCAGGTCCGCTCTCTGTTCGATAGCTTTGAGAAGATCATCAATGGTGCATGCACTCTTTGATGAAGAGAGGACGCTCTGAATCCGTTCTCTTGCGTTCCTTTGTGTATGTTCTGCTTGTTGATACACCGCATCAAGCGCCCTTTGTTGTGCGCTGGTGAGCTGAAAAGCCATTGTTTTTACATCTTCTTCCGTTTTTTTTGTGTTACTTTTTTGAAATTCAAGTTCATAGACCTGGACGAGACTCTGTCCCTCATCGGCGAGTTGGCTAGTAATGGCCACGAGCGCTGGTGAGTGTCCATCCAGGGCTCAAAGCATGCATAATGGTGTCCTTGCGTCACAGTATAGACAGCCAGTATTTCGCCCTGCTTATTGAAGGCATGGATCTCATATTCATGAAGGATAAAGATCTGAATCTTTGAGATATTCCTCAAAACTAATATCATACTATGTTCAGGATTATCTCTACCAATTTGGATCGTCTCTTCATCTTCAGCCGTAGCTTGAAACTCAGGTGTCCATTCAACAAGCACCTGTAAATGATGACCAGCATGAGCCGCAAACATCTTTTAGATCACAAGATTCAGGCAAGTACCTTCCCAATTTTTTTTCACTGAAAACGCTAAAGTACTTAACCGTCTCATTGTGATAAAAGGCTGAGATCCTATTCATACTCTTACTTTACAATCCAAGCATTAAAATGAGAATAATAGGAAATATGAAAAAAATCCTTTGTGGAATATACTACATGAATATCAGATTTTCACCAGAAAGAATTAACTGTTTTTGATGGCATGCAGTGCAGTATAGAGTCGATGGTGTTATTGACAATCCCCCTGTTGAACGCCCTGAATTACTGACCCTCCGAAAACCTCTCTAGAGCTGGTTAGAAAAGGGGCTAATGGTATCCTGATTAGCATAAATCAACGCTGCATAAAATATGAATAAGAGTAGAAGCTAAGAGAACAGATCTGAAAATCCCCCCTTGTTTTGCTACAAAAAGAGGTTTTCGGATGGATGGGTTTATGGTATACTTATGAAGGACGAAGTGCAGAAAAACGTCGCACTGAGAGGCCAAAAAAAGGGCCTGTCAGACCAAAAAGGTCAAAAATGTCCACCCCACCTCTGCCAAACGCCCGCGGTTGCAGAGGAATCGATCCGGGTGAGGATACTGTAATATGCATTGCTTGTAGATGCATATGGCTCTAATGAACAAGTTGCAGAGGAATCGATCCGGGTGAGGATACTGTAATCATGGGGAACACAGATAGCGGGTGGAAACCAATAGTGGTTGCAGAGGAATCGATCCGAAAGAGGATACTGTAATTTTGTCGATCATCAACACCATACGGTTTATAAACCTAGTTGCAGAGGAATCGATCCGAAAGAGGATACTGTAATACGAACCCGGACAAGCGGAAATAGCACGTCTTGTAGGGTGTTGCAGAGGAATCGATCCGAAAGAGGATACTGTAATAATAGTTGGCACTGGATTGAGGCATAATCATGCTTCCTGTTGCAGAGGAATCGATCCGAAAGAGGATACTGTAATACGCGAATCTTCCACCTCAACGGGAGCAGGGAACAGGTTGCAGAGGAATCGATCCGAAAGAGGATACTGTAATTTGTCGTAAATGGCGTTCAGGCGAGCCTTGCGGTGTTGCAGAGGAATCGATCCGAAAGAGGATACTGTAATTACCGTATGAATCAATGATGGAGCATTCATGATGAGTTGCAGAGGAATCGATCCGAATGAGGAAACTGTAATAATGGCATCATTGATCTGCTGCATATGCTGGAGCAGTTGCAGAGGAATCGATCCGAATGAGGAAACTGTAATCAGCGATGCGTCAACATCCTGCGGTCTGATGAGAAGAGTTGCAGAGGAATCGATCCGAATGAGGAAACTGTAATAATATGTGCAGAATACGTACATAAAGCCAGTAGAGAAGTTGCAGAGGGGTCGATCCGAAAGAGGATACTGTAATTCCGTCTTTGAACCAGGACCGAAAGCTGTGCGGCGGTGTTGCAGAGGGGTCGATCCGAAAGAGGATACTGTAATGCTTCGTCCGGGTGTAACACCACGCATTCGCCGGCCAGAGTTGCAGAGGAATCGATCCGAAAGAGGATACTGTAATACTGACCGCTGAGATGGTTCTTTTGCGCGATTACGAGTGTTGCAGAGGAATCGATCCGAAAGAGGATGCTGTAATGTGCCACTCGCAAACAGAAGCGATAACTCATCTCCAGGTTGCAAAGGAATCGATCCGAAAGAGGATACTGTAATATAAGCCATTCTGCGAAATCATACGCATTTCCACTTCGTTGCAGAGGAATCGATCCGAGCGAGGATACTATAAGACGTGATCAGATGAGTGATATGCCAACGTGGCATCTAGTTCTAGGTGATTCGATCCGAGTGAGGATGCTATAAGTTTGAAATGAGTATTTGGGTTCATCAACGTGCAGGAAGCGTTTTAGGATAGTTGATCCAATTGAGTATATCGTAAACGTAGGTTCGGCAGAGTCGATGTTCGAGATTGGTAGTTTCATGGGTGGGGTTTCGACCCGGGCGAGGTTATGATAATCAACGATGTGAAAAAGCACGGTATGGTCGTCGTGCGGAAAAAGATGGATCATATGGTTACTTGCTATAAAGCAACCATATAATCCTGCTGCCCAGAGATACATGGCATCGCAGGCAAAAATTATGAAATGATGCGATACCAGCCGTTACCTTTAACTACATTCTTGCCAACATGAATAAGTTCCCCAACCACCAGCAGCCCCAGTAGCCCGGTGAGCATGCCTGTAAAGGTAGCCTGCCCCACCAGGCCACCAATAGGCGTACTGCGTTTCTGACGATTCGAGTAACTTGTTAACTCCTCCCACTGAGTACTATCATCGCTACAGAGAACGCCATCGGCCTGTTGCAGTAACGCTATCTTCTCCTCGCGACCCAGGAAGATCTCGCTATTGCCATAGTGCTGCTCAAGCGCAAGATATCGCTCAAGCAGACGTTGGAAGAGAGGGCGAAACTCGGCTTTTTTGACAAGACGTTCGCGATCTATCAGGCGCAGAGGCGTAACAAATTGTAGGGTGATCTGCTGCTGGTCGAGCTTCTCGGCCCGCGCCAGACATTCGGCAACCTGAACACTGATGATCTGACTATTCACACGCGTTTTGCCAGCTTGATAGATCGTCTGGCGCTCAGCTGTGAAGGGGTGAGTGACCTCAATCTGCTCGACGCGAAACCTGCCGCGTCGTCCCTGGTATTCGCCCAGGCGGTGTCCTAATCCATTCGCCTCCAACTGTGGCACAGACAGGATAATATAAGGAAGAAGCTGGACAATGTTGCCGAAAAGCGTCATGCCAAACGAGAACTGTTCCTCGGCCTGATAACGCCTGGGCCCCTCAATGGGTGGAATGATGATATAGGGGCGTGGGATATCCTGACCCTGAGTACTATCTTCGCGCAAAGGGGCAACGATGGCGCTGACGGGACAGACCTCATGCAACGGACAGGCGGCGCAGGTGGGAGCGCTCTGGTTGGTACAGAAGCGCTGCCAGATGGCATGAAAAAAGTTGCCACGCAGCGCCGCACCGCTGTGCTGGTCAAGCTCCATTGTCTCGCTCGCCTGAACAGTGAACCAGAGGTGGGTCGTGGTGAGGGTTGCGGATCGAAGAAGTGTTTGCATCCTGTTTCCTCCTGGTACTCTTATAGACAAAAAGGCAGCGCCATCTGGGTGCCCCTCATTTAAGTATAGCCCAAAAAAAGATACAATCTGGCAAATCATGCAATTGCTCGATTGCCTCTACGCTGGCCATTTATGGCCTGAAAGCGTACGGGTCAGATGTATCGCGCCCGCTCTCACCGCTCTACGGTCTCCATTTCACCGGTTCGTTGATACCAGCTATAGCTACGCGACGAGCGGATCAACTGATATGGTAACACAATATGCCGTAGGACGCGGTCTTTGTGCAGGACAATTCTGGTACTGGCATCATAAATGTTGGCCTTAGCAAAGGTCAGACTCGGACCACAATCATCGAGCATCTGGAGCGTGCCAGTGGTTTCAAAGTCCTGCAGGGCGGTGGCAGTGAGCTGGATAAAGTGTCCAGCGGGAAGCTCGCGACTGCTCTGGGGCTGACCCATGATCTGTAGAAAGCCTCCACGCTTGCCGAGATAGTTTATCTGCAGCAAGAGCGTGGGCAGAAGCGTCTGCAACGGGCTCTCGTCCGGGACCTGGCAGGCCAGCCGAAACGCTCCTTATGTGTGCCCAAAAACGACCCTCTCCGAAAACCTATACTCGCCGCAATAAAATCAGGGCCAAACCTGTTCTGATTAACAAAAATGCGTTCTTCAAAAGAATAGATAAAGTGTATGAGTAGATAGAACTGACCCGAAAATCCTCCCTGTTTTTGGCGCAAAAAGAGGTTTTCGAATGGATGAGTCTATGGTATACTTATGGAGGATAAGATAGAGAAAAACGTCGCGTTGAGAGGCCAAAAAAAGGGCCTGTCAGACCAAGAAGGTCAAAAATGTCCACCCCACCTCTGCCAAACGCCTGCGGTTGCAGAGGAATCGATCTGTAAGAGGATACTGTAAAATTATCAGCATGGCACGCGGCTTTGATGTCACCTATGTTGTAGAGGAATCGATCCGTAAGAGGATACTGTAATCGTCAAACAAGTGCAGGTGGTGCACCTGCTAACACAAGTTGCAGAGGAATCGATCCGTAAGAGGATACTGTAATGTTGCGCACGCAAGCGCACGCAGCAGTAACGGGAAACGTTGCAGAGGAATCGATCCGAAAGAGGATACTGTAATCAGAAAACAGTAAAGTTATTGTCTAAAGCCTGGGCAATGTTGCAGAGGAATCGATCCGAAAGAGGATACTGTAATATCTCGGCGCACAATTCTGGCGTAATCAACGGAGGGCGTTGCAGAGGAATCGATCCGAAAGAGGATACTGTAATCGTTCGGGGCTGGTAGGAGGTTCGATGTGTCCATTCCAGTTGCAGAGGAATCGATCCGTAAGAGGATACTGTAATTGGCATAATGACATACAGGGCATCAATCCATTGCTCGTTGCAGAGGAATCGATCCGAAAGAGGATACTGTAATCACATATGTATAGCCGGTCACACGTCGTCACGTCATTGGTTGCAGAGGAATCGATCCGAAAGAGGATACTGTAATTATGGCGACGTAAAACCCATAGTAACCTGCACCTCTGTTGCAGAGGAATCGATCCGAAAGAGGATACTGTAATTATTCCTGTTCGTCAATGATGAGATGATCGGGCTCGTTGCAGAGGAATCGATCCGAAAGAGGATACTGTAATCATCTATCGTCTGCTTAAAAGAGACGCCGACTACTTGGTTGCAGAGGAATCGATCCGAAAGAGGATCCTGTAATGTTTCGGGGCGCGTGATAAAACGATCTGTACCACCGCGTTGCAGAGGAATCGATCCGAAAGAGGATACTGTAAGAATGGATGAGTTGAGGCATAGACCACACCCCCACAGTTGCAGAGAAATCGTGTCATTGACCCGGTTTAGTAGAAGCAGAGAATTGAAAGTCTACGACTGTAAAACCTCATGCAAAGGGCTGAGGTAGGCTAACGTCGAATGCCGACGAACTCGGTTATAAAAACACGGAAGGTATTCAAAAATCATGGAACGTGCATGATCGTGGGCGAGGAAGACGTAGCGAGAGGTTCACTCACCTTTGAGTGTGACCCAAAACCGCTACATCACCGCATTGTCGTAGCAATTGCCTCTGTGGCTCATGCTCATTAAGAGGTGATTTCTGTTCGCCTGAGCACAAAGATTTTGCGTTGTCGAAGGACGCGAATGCCCTTTTCGGTTGTGTTGTAGCGCACATACAGATCCAATGCGTCCTGGTCTTGCACGGGATCATACGGTTTGTGCGGCAGTGACTGCGGCAATAACCACGGGCTGAGCATTGCCGCTACCTGGGTGAGAAACGAAGCCAGGTGTTCTCGGTCGCGAAAAAACTCCTCATAAAAATACTCTTTGCAACTGACTGGGAATATCCCCAGGTTTGCATATTCATGCAAAAGGACCTCCTGATCAGTGCCCGCGAAAGGAGTGAGGTACCGTCGCCCAAGGATCTCACCAAGGGGATATCCATCGAGATTGCTCACCACCTCCTGCACAAAGATGGTCGTCTTGCGCAACGTACGCAAAAGGTTTTCGCTGAATTTGGGGCCACGGCGACTCAAGACCAGATCGAAGGTCGCATCTGGCAGTGATTTTGTGGCTTCAGGATCATTGGAAGCTGCCAATAGATAGATGGCATTGGTGACACTCAGCCGCTCTGCTCGCAGGCGTGTGGCACCTAGCAATTCCTCATTGCTATCAAGACCCCAGATCTGCTTTACCTTCGGTGCGAGGTCACACAGGGTCTGTCCGGCTCCACTGCCAATCTCAAGAACGGTACTCTCCGCAGTAGCATAGTGATTCAGCAACCGATCCACTTCAGTAGCAGGATTCTCGCCGTAATGTTCAATGATCGAGGGGCACGCATGAGAGTGATAACTTGCGAAGACCCCATAGCGCCTGGCTAGTTCGATATCGAAATCAAACATTTCCCAGTTTCCTCCATTTAAAGTTCTTTTCTCCAGAAAAGGCGCAAAAAAAACTATTTTTTCAGGTTTTTGTACTGACTAATCACACAGACTCGCCTGCCATGCATAGAAATGGCAGGGAAAGTGAATGAGATTGTAATGTTTTGCACCTCTCAGTGACAGGTGCTAGAAATGGAGAAGCATGGAAAATAGACCAACCTTTCATTTGCTGGCATAAATATATCAGATAACACCTTTCACGCTCAAGTCGCCCAAGAAATCAGACGATTTGTAGTTGTCTCTCACATGGATACCTGGAGAGCTTTTAGCGTGCTGTGAACGGAGCTGATATCATCTTTCTTCTCGGACAATTGTAGCTTTTTTTGCTTACCATTGTATTTTTAATGTATCTGACCTTTTCTCCTGCATGATATACATCTTGCTCAGGCATAGAGTAACTATTGACAAAACAGTTTGAAATAAGTACTCTTTGAAAGAAGATTGATTCTTCATTCTAATTTTCTAATTATCACCATTCCCTCACACGAAAAGAAGATGCATTTATGTTCTCTCTAGAACAGCGCCTGCGGCAGGTTCCGTGGGCAACCCTTCGACATGCATATGGTTCGGCAGAAGATACGCCCCAACATCTTCTGGATCTACTCTCAGATGAAGACGAAATACGCAATGGTGCTCTTGATCGGTTATGGGCTTCCATCTGCCATCAAGGTAGTGTATACGAGGCCTCCTGTGCAGCTGTGCCCTTTCTTATTGAGATCCTTCAGCAAGTTTCTGGCACGGTTAAAGCCAGCATTCTTGCCTTGCTTGCGGGAGTAGCACACACAGAATGGTATGCGAAACGCTCACAACGCGGCCTTACGATGAATCAAGATGGAGCATCATCATATCATGAGTGGTGGTCTTTCGAGTCGTTTTTGCAAAAAGATGGAAATATCTACCACCAACCAGAGTGGTTAGTAAAAGCTCATAAACTGGTTGGTGAGGGTATGCCAGTGTATCTCACACTTCTCCATACACTGGATAAAGAAATCGTGTCGTCAATACTGGATCTGCTCGCGGGTTATCGTGAGTTCCAGACCGAACTGGTACCAGAACTGATAGCATTGTACACACGAGTAAACGATTATCCTCTTCAATGTTCTATATTAGAATGTCTCAGCGCACTGCTGGACGTTGATGCGCCGGAATGGTCACTGTATCATCGTTATATAGTCGATCAAGATGCCCCTCCACGCTTGCGTTTTACCGCGGCTGAGTCTCTAGCGTGGTATCAGCCACAGTCTATCTCTTCTGTTACTGTTGCTCTACTGACAGATATCCTGCTCACCTGTTCCTTACAACCTGGCCAGCAAGGGTTTGAGGGCACTTATTGGAGCGATCTGACACTTGGCACTTTTATTCACGCATTACGGGCTCTCTGCCGTCTTGAACCCTCTCTAGCAACACAGGCATTGAGCCGTGTGCTGAGTACGGCTGCGTCAGGCTGGATTATTCTGGATGCGATACGCGTGGCGGAAGCTTTACTTGATGTGGCTTTTTTTGGTGGATGGATAGAAAATCGTGACTGGATGTATCAGACCAACCTTCTTGATGATTCAGAATGGTCATCATCAGATCTCGATGAGGCATTCTTTAGATATGATTTCGGTCAGTTTTCTTATCCTTCCTCTGGTTCTGGTTCGTTGTCTGAACCTCTGATCAACGTTATTGGGTATGACGAACAGGAGGCAAATAGGCTTAGTCAGCTTTACAAACATATCAATCATCAGATACTTAGTGATCCTCAACGCCTGGCATTGGAAACGATTATACATTGTGATGCGCTCTGGCAGACATCACATAATTTACTAGCCATCTATGGGCTACCAATAGAAAAAGAGCAAGCTCAGGCTCTTCTTGATAAAGTGAGTTTCCTCACACCATAGAGTTTTCCTGCCCGGGAGGGAGAAGGAGTGCAGCTATAATATCGTCATCGGCACTGATTATGACGAACGAAATATCATCATTCGAGATATCGTTGTCACCGATAGAGAAACCTACATGAAAAAGCTGAAAACGGCCCGTGTGGGCGATACTATTGGCTGCACATTAAGTGATATAGCACGCAATGAGGTCAGACGCGGTTCAGTTCTCACCATGCATAGATTCATCATGCCCCACACATCGAGAAAGCGATGAATGCTTCATTATTTTGCGAGCGAGTATCATTGTTGAAGTAGAAGGCGAACGTTTCCTCATTGGCCCACGTGAGTTTTGTTGCTTTCCTGCTGGACTGTTTCATCAGGTAGTTGAAGTCTACCCACCGGCAGAAACCTTGATGCTTCGAGCCCCGTCCGTCGATGACAAGATCTACCAATCAGAAGGAGATTAATCGCTTTGTCTCTGAGAATAAGCAGGGTTGAGGAGTGTTTTTTGTCTTCCAAATAGTTTCGCCATATGCTGAGGAATTTATGATTCCACTTTTTGAGCCAATCTCAGATATCTAGGCTCTGGGATTACATGCGGAGAACGGAGCAGATTGGGGCATTGCGTGGATGGATGATGAAGACTTTGATCAACGGTTCAGGGATATGCATGCCTGGGAAACAGCTTACAGAGCAAAGCAATAATTAAAATGGCAGAAGTGTATGGGAGTCGAACCCACCGGGGACCGCGCCGAGCGACCCCCCAGCCGTTTTGAAGACGGTGAGACCCACCGGGGCCCCTACACCTCCATGATACCAGGTATTTTCCCATCCCTTACGTCGCTTGTCAAGCCAACTGATGTACCAGAATGCGCCTTGAAGCTGGATTCTGGTACATCACAGCTGGCTCTACCGGCAAGTTAAGATGGCAGGTCAACCATCTCATGAATATTTCCGCGTATCTTGCCCAGACCCTGATGGAATTGGCGGTCCTGCGGGTGCAGTGTAACGTGCATACCATGTTTGGGAGCCATGGTGATGGTGCCAAAACGGCTGATAGTCTGATTGGGAATGAGCTGGAGGCGGAAACGCTGGAGGAGCATGGCCAGGACGATTTTTATCTCCATCATGGCAAATGAAGCTCCAATGCACATACGCGATCCACCGCCAAAGGGATGATACTGGCTCAGTGGCGGATTGATTGTTTCCCAGCGTTCAGGTTTGAAGGCCTGCGGGTCAGGATAGATCTCTGGAAGATGATGGAGGGTGTAGATATTGAGATAGATGGCGGTCTCGGCAGGCAGATGGTAGCCACCTATTTCTACGGGCTCGGCCAGGATCTTTAAATTGAGTGGAGCTGGTGGAAGGAGCCGCATGCTCTCTTTAATCACTCGCTCCAGCAACGGCAATTTCGCGAGCTGTTCCAGTGTAGGAGCGTCTCCATGGAGAACCGCAGACAGTTCATCAACCACATCCGCCAGAATGTGTGGATGCTGGGAGAGCAAGAGAAGCGTCCAGTCAATGGCGTTGGTGCTGGTCTCATGTCCAGCTGCAAAGATCACTCCAACATGGCCGAGAATCGTGTCTTCATCAAATGTCTCGCCCTCTTCGCTGGTATTGAGCAGGACGGATAGCATATCATTTCCTGCTACGTCCTCTTTTCGCTTGCGAGCCACCAGTGTGCGCATTTCGTGATCAAAGCGGTTGATGATGGTCAGAAAACGATGATAGGGCGTACCCGGCAGATCAATGGGAATCAGCGTGGTAAACGGATTGGCTAAGGCGGCAAATGTTTGCTGGATGGTGATGGCCGCTTGCGCATCATCGCTGGTCGATTCTGCAATATCCTGCCCAAATAAAGTTTTTGTGGCGATCCGCGAGGTGAGGATACGAGCCTCGCTCGCAATATCATAGCGCTTTCCAATCTGTAAGCCATCGAGCACTGATTGGGTGATATGAACCATGTCTTCTCGATATGCCAGGATGTTTTTTTTGGAGAAAGCGGGCTGGAGCATGCGACGCTCTTTACGATGTTGTTCGTGTTGCACGGCAAAGAGACCTGTGAGCAGATGCTTCAGCGGTGCTGTGCGAGGTGAAACATTGCGCTGTCGATAAAGCAATCCTGTGAGCGGTATTTTGTTGTAGGTGTCATGCTGGGTCGCATAGTTGTATGTCAGCTCTGGTCCACAGATGATGACTGAGCCCGGGCAGTCAGCCTGTGGATTGGAGAAGTTGACACCTTTTTCGCCTCGAACAACGGCTGCAACTGGACCATACCGTTTATAGAGTCTGTCTGCATACCCGACTGTGTCGTTGACAAGCTGGATGGTGTTGCCATATTTGCCGATGATTGGCGTTGGGGGTGGACCCGGAATATGTCCTAATGAGGATCTGGTTGATGGTTGGATGGCGATGCTAGCCATGGTGCCTCCTCAGATGAGAACAAAGTAACACTGTAATAAAATAACAATGTATACAAGAATCGTTCGCGTTCTAATAAGATGGATGAGCTGTGCAGGATTGTGAGAAGTGACGCCATATTCGTTTTGAGTACAAGTAAAGATCAGGTATATTCATAGAGTAACTCAATAATTATGGTAGGTCAATATGTTTGATGGGTTGGTATGGCGTTCCAATTCTTGCAGCAGAGGCTATGAACCAGGAAGAGGTAGAGAGGCGAGTGGGCAAGCTCAGCGGACGCGACTGAGGTCTGGTCTGTGTCCGGGGGACAATGAATTGAGAAGGGGTCAGGTATCAATTCATTGTGGCTGACGACAGGGGCCAGACCTCAGTCGCGCCCGAAAAATAGTATAATCCTGTATTTTTTCTCTTCTTCGCACTCTTCCCAATGCGAGAACCTCTGGGCCTGATCTTTGTTCGGTGTAAAATGCATTGAAGTGGTGAGAGCGGGATTCATACGTATGGGCATCTTGCGCTCCAGCGATGCTTGAATGGAGCGCAAGGTGAAGGTAGTCACTGGCGCAAGACGCAGAGATAGGATGAGAGTGTGTTAGAGCCCTTTAATTTTCTCTACACTCATTTCGGTGAGGGTGTTGACGGTTAGCTCGGCGGCTAGCAGGCCAGGTGTTTGTTTGCCATAGGTGACAGCAACACAGCGCATTCCGCCAGCATGAGCGGCTTCAACCCCATGGACTGCGTCTTCGATGACGAGGCTTTCAGATGGCGCGATGCCGAGCTCCTGGGCCGCTTTGAGGAAGACATCGGGAGCAGGCTTGCCATGCGGAACGGTCTCGCCAGAGACGAGGGCGGTCAGAAAGGTTTTGAGTCCCAGAACTTCGCTCACGACTTCGATGTTTTTGATGGGTGCAGAAGAGGCCAGAGCCTGAGCATATCCGGCCTCTTTGAGGGCACTCAAGAGTTCAAGTGCGCCAGGGAGAGCACGAGCCTTTTCACGAATAGCTGCACGATAATACAGCTCTTTTTTATCCGCCATGCGCTGGATGTGTTCACGCGACATCTCTCCCCACAGCAGGGGGATAATGGCGTCGTTACGCATACCAAAGGTGGCGTAGAATTGTTCGTCGGTAAAGGGAACTCCTTCGTCCTGAGCCATGCGATGCCAGGAGATATTGTGCTCTTCTGCACTATCGATAATGACTCCATCAAGGTCCCAGATGACTGCACGAATAGGGATGGTCATAGAGAAATTACTCCATTATGTTGTAAGAATGGGCGATTTTCTATCATCATATCATCAATCTGAGCTGAATGGGGGCTTCTTTGCCCCCTTTCCTGGAGAGAGAACAGGCGATGATCAGGCTCGGGCCGCTACGATCTCGTTTTTAGAGGCCCAGCGGGTGAGATCCTGACGCTGGATGGCGGCGGCCATCATGTCGGGGAAGAGATCGGGAGTGCAGGCAAAGGTAGGAATGCCCAACTTTGCGAACTCACTGGCCGTACGATGGTCGTAGCCTGGTGCTCCATCGTCGCTCAATGCCAGCAGACAGACTATCTGGACGCCACTTCCAACAAGTTCAGCGGCTCGTTTGAGCATCTCACGCTCATTGCCACCTTCGTAGAGATCGGTGATCAGAACCAGAATGCTCTGATTGGGGCGCGTGATAATCTGTTGACAGTAGGCCAGCGCACGATTGATATCGGTACCACCACCAAGTTGCGTTCCAAAGAGGAGATCAACAGGATCTTGCAGATCATCGGTCAGATCAACCACAGCCGTATCGAAAACGATCATGCGTGTGCTGACGGCTTTTAGCGTGGCCAGGACTGCCCCAAAGATGCTGGAATAGACGAGCGATGAGGCCATCGACCCGCTCTGATCAACGCAGAGAACGATATCGCGCAGGGCTGAGCGCTTATGCCCGTGACCAACAAGCCGCTCGGCAATGATAGAATTGTATTCGGGCAGATAGTTTTTAAGATTGAGCCGAATAGTGCGATCCCAATCGATCTCATTTGGACGAGGACGATAGTTTCTCGTGGCGCGATTCAGGCTCCCTCGAACAGCCTGTAACATTGGATTGGTCAGCTTGCGCTCTAACTCATCGACGACTTTGCGGACGACCATACGAGCGGTCTCTTTGGTCTTCTCAGGAATAACTTTACTGAGTGAGAGGAGCGATGAGACAAGATGAACATCGGGCTCGACCTGTTCTAATAGTTCAGGTTCCATGAGCATGCTCGTCAGATTGAGCCGCTGAAGAGCATCCTGTTGCATAATTCGCACCGTCGAGGTTGGAAAGTAGGTACGGATATCTCCCAACCAGCGGGCCACATTGGGGGCAGAGCTCCCCAGACCAGCCGAGCGTTCAGAATTGTAGAGGGCTTCCAGGGTCTTATCCATGCCGAGATCTCGTTTGCTGAGCGACATTCCATTGGCTCCATCCCCCAATCCACCCTGCTCCCCTTCTGCGTCTTTCCCCAATGCCAGCCGCCAGCGCCGCAGACGTTCTGTTTCATCGATAGACATGTTATTTCCCCCCTACGATACTTGCTAAAAGCGGTAAAACTTTTGCTGCTCGTTCGGTATTGAGCGTGGCTGTTCCGGTGGCTGTGATTTTGTCGGAGCTACTGACGGTGTGAAGATGTTTGACTTTCTCGCCCATCTTTCGGCGTTCTGGACTCTGGAAGGAAGCAAAGGAACGACGGAGTACAGGCAATAGAGCCTCAAACTGTTCAGTAGAGAGTGTGCAGAGCCAGCGATCAAGCGCAATCCAGAGCGCATCCTGATGGATGACGAGAAGTCCGCTTCCACTGAGTACCCCTTCGATCCAGGCGGCAGCTTGCGTTGATTCGACGGCAGAGGAGAGTGCAAGGCTGGTCTGACGCTGAAGCTCTTCATCCTCGAGCACCTGCTGTTCCAGGAGCAGACGGCAACAGCGGCCACGAAGCAGGCCATGAATGCTCTCTCGCTCCATAAGTTTACGCAGCGTCTGTTGCCATTGCTTCCGTTGCTCCGTATCATTGAGCAGCGAGACACATTCCTGAACGGCGTCAATGCTTGAGAGCATCTGGCGCGCTGCATCGTCATCAAGATTTGCGCAGGCGATGGGGAGACTGATAATGACACGTTCAAAGAGCCCATCAATGATGGGGAGAATCTGCTCACTCTTGCTCTGACGCACATTGCCATAGCGGGCAACGCGAGCAAGAGGCGGAAGCGCATCCATGAGATGGCGGACATCAGCTGAGATAGCCGCTCGCTCCTGAATCTGTTCTAAGAGATGATCAATAGCGGCGGGCAACTCTGCCAGCATGGTCTTATCAAGTAATTTTGTGAGAGTGGGGAGCTCCTGAGCGCTCTCGGCCTCGTGCTTGACGAAATTGCTGGCTGCAATCTCTATTGTATTGCCCCAGATGTTGGCTTCAATAAGTGCAATGACAAACTCAACCTTCCACTCGAGCTTCCAATCTTCATGAAATGTGCTCCCCTGAATGCGATTACGCTGGAGCTTGCCCCAGTTCAGATTAAGGAGGGCCAGGCGATGCAGCAGGCGACTGCGTGCAAGATCGTTCTCTTTGCGCAGATCCAGGGCGAGTGGTGCCTCCTCAGGTGAAGGCTTGAGCTTTAGTTTCCGTTGTTGAATCTCAAGATCGCGCTGCAATGGAACCATGGGCGCTTCTGACGGAACCTTGCCCAGTTTCTCGCCGATCTCTAGTTTTTCGCGAATCAACTGCATTGGCTCTGTATTGCCATGGCAGAGAATGGTCTCGATCGCTTCATGCAGATCGCTTAGACCAGGGCGGGTAAGATCGCGCAGGGCAGCCAGTGCCTCTGCCAGTCGAACGGCTTCAATCACGCTTGCCGAAGAGGCATCCAGATCCTGTTTGCGCAGAAGATGAGCCGCTTTTGTCATCCAGCGAATTGTGGTCTGCTTAGGTGTCGTCCATAGATGCTCATACCAGCCGGGCGAGGTGACGCCAGCACCATAGCCGCTGCGATGAGAGAGCCGAGAATTGGTCCAGGGAATCCAGGTGGCTTCGACTTTGCTCCGTTTGAGCCCGCTTAACAGGGCTGCATCGGCTTTGGCTGGCCCAGGATTTGTGAGAACTGGCGCATGCCAGGCTCCGCAGACGATGGCAATGCGCTGAAAGCCCTCTTTCTGTGCGGCCCGGATCGTCTGCCGCATATATGCCTCACGCAACGCCTCTTCTTCATCTTTTGGCGGCTTGTCGCCACGCAGCGCAGTCATAGCCTCAAGAATAGCCTCAAACAGATGGGCCGTATTCTGACGCTGCTCTATCTGTAGCTCCCACCAGAGCTCATGGTCCTCATAGCCAGCGGCTTCAGCCAGGAGCGCCAGCGGATCATGCTCATGATTCTGCTGTGCCTCTTGCTCTGTCGGTTGTGCGATGGCTACCTCATTGATAGATGTAGAGAGTGGCAGCTCATCTGTTGGCTCATTGGTCGTAAAGGGAGCTGGAGCCTCTTCTTCGCTGTGCAGACGAGCAAATTGGAAGGCTTGAGGAAGATCCATAAAGCGAGCCGGAATCTGTTTTTTATAGGCATATTGAAAGGCCTGCCATTCTGGCGAGAAGGAGGTAAAAGGATAATAGACGGCCTGTTTTGGTTGCTCTGGTGCATAGATGAGCAGGGCAACTGGCGGCTTCATCTCCTTCTGCTGTAACAGAGGCAGAACATCCTGGGCATCGGGTGGGCCCTCCACCAGCACAATGTCTGGTTGGAGCGCCTCCAGGGCGTCACGCAAGCTGCGTGCACACCCTGGACCGTGATGGCGAATGCCGAAAACATGAAGACTCATTCTTATAGCACCTCATTGCAAGCGCGATAGAGATCTTTCCAACCATCGCGTTCTCGAGCCACAGTTTGCAGGTATTCCAGCCAGACCACACGATCTTGAACGGGATCTTTAACAATGGCTCCCGTCAGGCCAGCTGCCAGATCGGGGGCATGGAGCTCGCCATCACCATAATAGCCAGCCATCGCCAGTCCACTATTGACCACCGAGATGGCCTCAGCCGTAGAAAGCGTTCCGCTGGGCGATTTTAATTTGGTCTTGCCATCTAACGTTACCCCCGAACGTAGCTCGCGGAAGATGGTAACCACGCGGCGAATCTCTTCCAGCGCAGGTTTTTCGACGGGCAGCTCTAATGCGCGGCCCAGACTGGCTACGCGCCGATCAACAATATCCACCTCTTCTGCCAATGTGTTGGGGAGTGGCAGCACGACTGTATTAAAGCGGCGCATCAATGCACTGGAGAGCTCATTGACGCCTTTGTCGCGATTATTGGCAGTTGCAATCACGTTAAAGCCTTTATGAGCCTGGACTTCGGTATTGAGTTCGGGAACAGGCAACGTCTTTTCTGACAGGATCGTGATCAGCGTATCCTGTACCTCACTGGGAATGCGGGTCAGCTCTTCGATGCGAGCCAGCTTGCCAGTCTCCATGGCATGCATCATCGGGCTGACAACCAGTGCAGCAGGTGAGGGACCTTCAGCAAGCAGTCGGGCATAGTTCCAGCCATAGCGGATCGCGTTCTCATCGGTACCAGCAGTTCCTTGAATAAGGAGCGTCGAATCACCAGTGATAGCGGCGGCTAGATGCTCGCTTACCCAGGATTTTGCAGTGCCCGGAACGCCATAGAGGAGCAGTGCGCGGTCGGTGGCCAGTGTGGCGACAGCGATCTCAATCAGACGTGGATTGCCGATATATTTGGGCGTAATCACAAAGCCATTCTCAAGCCTGGCTCCCATGAGATAGGTGCGGACCGCCCACGGAGAGAGCGACCAGTTGGGGGGACGCTGGCGAGTATCTGTTTTCACTAATTCGGCCAGCTCTTCAGCATATTGCTGCTCAGCATGTTGGCGAAGAACGGCAGTGGCACTGGTGGCTGATTGATTCGTCGAAATTGATTGAGTCATTCCTTAAATCTCCTCTAGTAAACGTATGCGTAATTGAATGTTTTCAATAAAACGATCCACATTTTGGCGTGCGTTTTGAATATACCAATCATATTGTTGATTTTCCGACATGATAGTCCATGGCAACTGGGCTTCAATCAAACATTCGGGTGCAAGTGCGGAGGCTGCTAGTATCAGGGTCTGATTAATCAATTGTAAAGTATTGTAATTGACTATCGTTGTCGCGAAATGATTGCGTAGCGTCTTGAGATAGAATTGGCTAAAAGTTTGGCTCCAGGGTCTGGGGAGCGCTTCCAGATAGACGATCCACTCCTGTTCCGGGAAATGGTGGCTCTCCTCAATGGCTTTTTGTTCATTATACTCAGCCGGAAGATGTCTGAGGAGCAAGACCTGCTGCTGAGTGAAAAGATGCTGTCTTGCCGTATTCCAGAGCAGCAAAATCCAGTCCTGGTCATGATGGAGGACAGCGGCCTCTGCAATGGGTGGGGCAATCACTGTGTTCAGACTTTTGTTCTCGTCCGTCGTCAGTTGACGCAGGATCTCC
Source organism: Tengunoibacter tsumagoiensis (assembly GCF_003967535.1). GTDB lineage: Bacteria > Chloroflexota > Ktedonobacteria > Ktedonobacterales > Ktedonobacteraceae > Tengunoibacter > Tengunoibacter tsumagoiensis. The sequence goes on from NZ_BIFR01000001.1 coordinate 2,708,729, forward strand.
TGTGCTGGCAGCGCAAATTGGTGTTCCCAATGTGCAGGCGGGATCAGCGCCAGCACTTGTTGTAGCCACCAGTAGCGCTCACCAAGGCCTTTGGGAGGTTTCAAGGCAATACCATCTTTTTGCCAATCCTTGGGACAGCTCTGTGGGAGCATAACTGTGATTTTTCCCTGTGCAATAGGCAGGAGCGCATCAGCACGTGCGAGCATTCGTTGTAGCAGGGCCGAACCAGGAATTTGTGTCAGTAGTCTGACTGCAAGCGTACGGACCGTCGCACTGCGATCTTCAAGCGCTTTATTAAGAAACTCCTCATCCTCTCCTGAAAGATTGATTGCAAGCGTCTCTAATAGAGCTTCGCGTACGTTGGCGGCCTCTTGTTTCCAGATGTCGCTGAGCCACTCGCGCGCTTGAGCTGGCTGGTGTGTGCGGAGCACGCGTAAAGCTTGTTTGCGTTCCCCTTGTTTCCCCTCCTGCCAATGTATTTGCAGATTGTTTCTATCTAATGGAGCGTCCACCACTGGCTGAAGTTCTGCCACCCAGTTCCAGGCAGGATTCTGTTGGCTGAGCCAGAGACCGCGTTCACCAAGAACGGGGAACAGTGCCGAACGGAGGTTTGCATGCTGCGTTCCATACGTCAAAGCCGATGCCAGTAGCGTGAATGGCAGGCGCTGTTGAGCTTTTTGCAAGCGTTGTAGCGCTTCGAGGACGAATTCTTGCTGCCGACTGTGCTGTAAAAGTGAACTGATCAGGTTGGCTGCTGCTGGCGTACAGTCTGGCAGTTGCTCTGGAGCGGCTGGTTCAGAGAGCGTCTCGATGGTATAGGGATGAAGGCCAGCCTGCTGATAAAGTGCCTGCGCTCCTGCCACCAGGAGAAGTCTGCGTTCAGGCGTGTGTGTTGCGAGATGGGGAAGCAGATCATCGATGGACGTCCCAGTTGTCATGGGCTGCTCGCTCTGATGCGCTGTCCCAACAATGGCCTGAGTCACGAGTTGATTCATAACAATGTGCTCCAATTCTACAAGGAACGCTGAGAAATGGGGAGATCTCTAAAAGGATGGCATCGGATTAGAGAAGAGTATGGTAGATTCTATCGGCGAAGAGGCCAAGTGGACGAAGCGCTTCTCCATTCCATTCTCCGACAAAATCGATTGGCAAACCACCCGAGATCGCTAGAAGATACCAATGATCTTGCTGAAGCAGAGGGAGTGCCCGTGCCTGTTGATCGCGGATAAACCATCTCTGTTGTACCGTATCATAGACTGGTACAACGCTGGTGAGAAGACAGAGCGCAGCATCACGCCAGGGGTTTTGTGCAAGCGAGTTGGCAACAGTTGTCAGAAAATCTTCAATGCACGCCTGTCCCGGTAAAGCTTGTTGGATTGGCGTAACATCGCCGGTGCGATGTACAAAGAGTGCCCGTTGGGATGCTGCTCCTGGCCAGTAGACCAGTTCGGCCTGCTGACGGATTCCTGTTGGATAGAATTCAGTGAATGTGGAACCTCCGATGGCAAATTGAAAGATCACTGCTGAGCGCTGAGAGGTAGTGCCATAGAGCCAGGTCTTCTGGGTGCGTTTGCGGTCGCTCTCTTCTACGATCTGTCCAAGGACGAGCCATTCATCGGTGACATGCTCACCACGAGCGAGCACCTCGTCTTCCTTAAGATTCCAGCCGATCAGCATGCGAATATCGTCCTGAAGTGGTGCCTCCAGCTCTCCTAAGTGCTGGTATGCTTCCGTCAGAAGTGCCAGACGACCAATCTGAGTGAGAAGTCTATGAGGCCAGTCAGGTGAGGCATTGGGAAGCGTTGAGAGAGCGCGAACCCGTGTTGCCAGCCCTGGAGCCTGTGCATCTATCATCTGAGCTGCTTGATGTTCCCAGAACGTTGCTGGTCGCGTTTCAAGGCTCCCCAGTCCGTTGCGGACAAGATCATCTAGCCAGAGATTCAGTTTTTCAATGCCTGCATTGACCTGGGTCAGGCGTTTTTCAGCAGTTTTGATCTGACTGGTAGAAGGTGCTGAGCTCTGACCCTCTTTCGGTTCCTTGCCCTCTTTCCGTTTATTGGATGCGGCCCGTCTGGCCAGCCATTCAGTTACCCATTCGGGTGCACTGGCCTCTCCAAAGAGCGTAGGGGATGTATTGGCGAGTAAAAGGAGAGCCAGGCTATGTTTGCAGGGAAATTTGCGGCTCGGACAACTACACTGAGCTACAAGTGAGGAGAGGTCAACGCTCACACGATAGAGAGCGCTGCCCTGACATTCTCCCCAGAGCGCTTCAGGGCTCTGTCCCAGGCCCTGCCAATGTTTGTGTTGAGAAAGCTTTTTGCCAGCCGAGGCCGAACTACTGTCTGGAGCCATCGCTAATACTTGTTCTGAAGTAAGCTGTATATTCAAGGATCTTTCTCCCGACAAAATCTTTTTTGTATCTCTATAGAAATATTCTAACGTAATGGCAAGAAAACGGAAATATATTGAGGTGGAAATTGACAAAAATGGCTAGTGTAACAAGAAAATGCTGCTTGCTTTTATGAAAAAGATGAAACGCTCTCTGAGAGTGATCCGTGAGATCTGTAGAGATCATGAAGAAGAGGGTGAAAAAATCTTCCGTTTGAGGATTGCTATTGATAATTGATAGAGGAAGGATAACAGAATGGATACGTCGAAGCAACAGGCAGAGCAGCAGAGAGTTCAACGGCTCAATGATGAGGCGATCGCGGCTGGCACAACGCCGGAACGTTTGCAGAAACAATCTCAGCAGAAAGTTCACGACCTGTCCTCAGACAATGAACACGCTCATCAGTTGCGTGATGGCTATCGTGAGACTCAGGGACCAGACTATGAGCAGGAAAATCCTGGTCCTGAGCAGGAACAGGAGTCTTACAATCCCAGCCATAGTGGAGTGCGTCAATCTCATCGCCAGCCAGGTCGTCCAGCAACTGCCCCGGGACGCGATGAAGGGACTGCCTGGTCTGAGAAGTCCCAGATGGGCGCAACGGACACGCCTGATCATAAGAATCCAGCTGATTAAACGTCTGCTGGAAGCGAGCAAAAGAAGATGCATCTTTGCGCGTTTTGGCGTACAATCAGATCAGGCTCAGCTGGCAGTATGGAATAGAGAAGCAAGCGAGTCAATTTGAATAGACCTCAGTGCAAAGGAGCATCTTTGTATGCAAACACTCTTGGGATTGGATCTGGGCACCACGGGCGTCAAGGCAGCCCTCTTTGCGGTAGAAGATGGGCACGTCGTGGCAGACGCCTTCTATGAATATCCTCTTTTTCATCCTCATCCCGGTTGGGCAGAACAGAACCCCCAGGATTGGTGGCAGGCCACCCTTGCAGCGATTCGTAGCTGTCTGGAGAAAGCCGAAAAGCAAGGCGTCAAGCCAGCCGATGTCAAAGGACTTGGTCTTTCGGGCCAGATGCATGGTGTTGTCCTGTTAGACGAAGCTGATCAGGTTTTGCGCCCCTGTATTATCTGGGCCGATCAGCGCAGCGAAGCTCAATGTCAGTGGATGACTGAGCGTGTTGGAGCCAGCAAGCTTATTGAATATGTCAGTAATCCGGCGCTCACCGGATTTACCGCCCCGAAATTACTCTGGGTCCGCGACAACGAGCCAGCGCTATTTGCACGTGCCCGAACGCTTCTGTTGCCCAAAGATTATATTCGTTATCTTTTGACGGGCGTCAAAGCCATGGAGATCTCCGATGCTGCAGGGACCTGTCTGCTCGATGTCAAGCATGGCGTCTGGTCGCAAGAAGTTTTGAAAGCCATTGAGCTTGACCCGGCCATTCTGCCACCAGTTGTGCCAGCAGATGCGGCGAGCGGAAGCATCAACGCTGAAGTTGCCCATCTGACCGGGCTGCCAGTGGGGGTTCCCGTTGCTGGTGGTGGAGCAGATAATGCCTGTGGAGCCGTTGGAAATGGTGTCGTCGTGCCTGGCCTGGCACTCGTCTCTGTTGGTACCAGTGGGATCGTCCTCTCCTATGCAGAGACCCCACAGGTCGATACCTCTGGTCCAGTGCCACGTGTCCATACCTTTAATCACGCGGCTCCCGACGCCTGGTATTTGATGGGGGTTACGCAAGGTGCGGGCCTCTCAATGCGCTGGCTTCGCGACAACATTGGCCTGCCAGAGCGAGCGTTGGAGCGCTGGACGGGAGGCGATGCCTACGACTATCTGGCTCAAGAGGCAGCCGGTGTTCCTGCTGGGAGCGAGGGATTGATCTTCCTTCCATATCTGCAAGGCGAGCGGACTCCCCATCTGGATGCCTATGCACGTGGTGGGTGGATTGGCCTGACTGCCAGCCATGATCGCCGTCATCTGATTCGGTCTGTTATGGAAGGTGTCGCCTTTAGCCTGAAGGATTGTTTTTCTATTATTCAAGAGCAGGGATTGCGTTTAGAGCAGGTGCGAGCCACAGGTGGAGGCGCGAAAAGCCCGCTCTGGCGCCAGATCATTGCAGATATTCTCGGAGTTGAATTGGTTGTCACCAATGCGAGCGAAGGGCCAGCCTTTGGAGCAGCTTTACTCGCTGGCGTCGCGGCAGGTGTCTATCCATCTGTTCAGGTTGCCTGTGAAAAAACAGTGCGTGTGCTTGAAAAGACCGAGCCAGACCAGAACGTAGCTTCAGCGTATCAGCAGGCATATGAAACGTATCGAGCGCTCTATCCAGCGCTGAAGCCGATCATCAGTCGCCCCGGGGCTTTCTAAGGGTATCTTTCACATAACAGCAGGGGTTGCAGCTCCACAATTTTTCCATGTGAAAATTGGAGCTGCAACCCCTGCTGTTACCTGCGGAAGAGCATTCATTCTCTTCCTTAATAATTAATAGTTTGTCGTGTTTGCAGAATTAGAGAGAGCTGCAAGAATGCCAGTGATGATCAGGCCTGTGTCACAAATAGAGAACACCAGGCCAATAATTGAGAGAACAATCCCCACAATTGCAATGGTATGGCGTTGTACTGATTTGCGCCCAATGATTGAGAAGATAAGTCCAAGCACACCAATAATTAAGTTTATCACTGGGATCCAGCAGAGGACAATACACACAATACCCAGGATCAGGCCAGCCAGAGCCTGTCCGCTGCCAGGGTCAGGAGCCTGAGGTCCAGCATAGTTCTGATATTGATTAGGATCTTGATACTGATTGGGATTGGGATAAGGATTGGGAGTGTATTGAGTTGCTGGTGGCGGATAGCCCGGGCCAGAGCCATAACCAGGCTGCTGGGAGGGCTGCTCCGGATAATAGGGAGGCTGATTACTCATTTGCGCATTCTCCTCTTTTTTTTGCCTATTTTAATTACATTTGAATGCAGCGCTCTTGTAAAGAATAACCATTCTTGCTTAAAATGATTGCGAGAGTAAAGACATAGGTACGTAGAGTAGATCTTTAAGTGTGCGAAGAATGAGTATTAAGCCCAAGACCGCCAGATTATCTATCCAGATGAGTATAACCCAAGTTAGTAGGAGAAAACAATATCTGTTGCCGCGCAAAATGAAACTGCTCCCACTCTAAGAAATTATTCTGGGGAAAGTATCCTGGGAAAATTATCTTGAAAGATTTTAAAACTTATGCTATGATATTTTTACCAATCTAAAATAATTATTTTTTAGTACATAAAAATCTGAGAAGCGAAGATCAGAAACGCCAGGTTTGAGAAAAAGGCGGCAAAGAGGAGCGTGTCTATGGCATTATTATCGAAATCGCGGTCAGGTGTAGAAGAAGTCTCCCCTCTCACTTTGAAGCTATTAAAAGGATGGAAGCATATCTGGACGAGTGAGAATCGCTGGGGAATTGGTGTCAGGGAGATCTTTGCGGCCCTGGGACCTGGTTTTCTGGTCAGTGTGGGGTATATGGACCCGGGCAACTGGGGGACCAATCTTGCTGCGGGTGCGGGCTATGGATATACATTATTATGGGTTATTTTAGCGAGCAATCTGATCGCTATCTTTCTCCAGATCTCAGCGGCCAAACTTGGAATAGCGACAGGAAAAGATCTGGCACAACTTATTCGCGAACATTTTCCGCGTCCGTTTGCCAACGCATTTGGTGCAACCGCTATTATTGCCATCATGGCCACGGATCTGGCCGAGATTCTTGGTGGAGCACTGGGCTTTAACATCCTCTTTGGCATCCCTTTATTTCCTGCGGCAATCCTGACGGGCATGATCGTGATGGGGTTATTGGCCCTCAGTCGCTGGGGTTTTCGTAAACTCGAATATGTCATCATTGGTTTTGTCTCAATTATTGGGTTAGCCTACGTCTATGAAACCACTTTGATTCGCCCTGATTGGGGCCAGATTGCCCTGCATACCGTTGTGCCTCAGTTTTCTGCTGGTAGCATCCTGGTGGCGGTTGGTATTCTGGGGGCAACGGTGATGCCACATAATGTCTTTTTGCATTCCTTTCTGGCTCCTTTGCGGCTGAGTAGTCCAGAGGCAACGCTTCTCGAGCGTAAGAAAGTGTTTCGCCTGGCCAAGATCGACACGATTGCGGCCCTGAACGTAGCCTTTTTTGTCAATGCGGCAATGCTTGTCGTGGCTGGAGCCATCTTTTATAAGCATGTAGATCCAGCGACATTAGATTTGCAGACCGCTTCGGCCACCCTCACGCCTATCCTGGGTGGATTGGCATCACTGGCATTTGGCATTGGTCTGCTGGCTTCTGGCCTCTCCTCTTCAACGACTGGAACGATTGCGGGCCAGATCGTCTTGCGGGGCTTTTTAAATATGAAGGTAAAAATGTGGATCTGGCGCATTATTACGCTCCTCCCCGCATTGCTGGTCACCTCCCCTCTCTTTCATATCTCTTCAGTTGAGATTCTTGTTATCAGCCAGGTCATCTTAAGTCTGCAACTTCCCTTTACCATGGGGGCCCTGGTCATCCTCACAAGCCGTAAGAAGATCATGGGAGCATTTGTGAATAGCCGACTGACCCAGGCCTTTAATATCTTATTGGTTGTCCTGGTGACAGCGCTTAATGTGTGGTTGCTGTACTCCTATCTGCCGATCGCGTAGAAGCTCTGGCGGAAAAATGGCTCTCTCGTTACAAAGATTCGCCCATACTGAGGCTCTGAGGAGTGGTCTTCTCAGCTATGGTATTCTCTAGCAATCTATGCTAAGATTTTTTGAAAGCTGCCGACAAGAGAGTGTCCGCGTTATTTTGGCTCGAACAAGGAGATAGATAGAGTTGTCAACTCACGAAAAAAAATATGTTATTATTGGGAACGGCGTGGCTGGTACAACTGCGGCGGAGACGTTACGCAAGAACGATCCAAATTGTAGTATTGTGCTGCTGACCAACGAGCCATATCCCCTTTATAATCGTGTCTCTCTGCCTCGTTTTCTGCAAGGAGTGATCGTTGAGCAGAAGGTAATGATTAAAGATTTTGCCTGGCATGAGCAGCGCAATATCCAGTTAATCACCGAGACGCTTGTGACTCAGATCCAGACGGAAGAGCGTCTTGTTGAGACGAGCGATGGACGAACGTTTCCCTATGATGCTCTCCTCATTGCCAGCGGTGGATGGGCCAATTCATTACAGGTACCTGGCGCGAAAGATACCAAACATATTTATAACTTTGTGACGCTGGACGACACCAAAACTCTGATTGAGCGTATGAGGGAATCGCGTACAGCCCTGGCTTATGGGGGAAGTTTTATTGCCTATGAGCTGTGCGATGGTTTTGCGATGCGCAAATTAGAGACAACCTGGCTGATGCGCGGCCCCTACTGGTTAAGAAATTCTTTGGACGCCGATGGAGGAGAAGTCGTTGATAACATCGCCAAGAAATTTGGCGTGGAAGTCATCCATGGGGATGAGATTGAAGAGATCGTGCCCAGCAATGGCGTTCCAGGGTATGTAAAAACGACAAAAGGACGGCAGATCCAGGCAGACATGATTGGAATTGGTCTGGGGATTACGCTGAATACGCATCTCGTCAAAGAGACGCCGATTGAAGTCCATCATGGAATTGTGGTGAACGAATATCTGGAGACCAACGTTCCAGGTGTGTTTGCAGCTGGCGATGTGGCCGAGTTCTTTGATACTACGCTGAATCGCCATCATACGATGGGAACCTGGGATAATGCGACCTCTCATGGGCGCATTGCAGGAACAAATATGGCGGGGGGTCATACCCCTTATGTGGATGTTCCTACCTATACAAGTCCCCTCTTCGACGTCAATATTGCCGTTGTAGGCAGTGCAGAGTCCAGCAATCCTGAGCTTGATACCATTGCACTGCGCGAACCAGGCGAGAAAGGCAACGAGAATTATCGCCGTCTCTTCTTCCGTGAAAATAAGCTGGTTGGTGTGTTGATGATTGGGAGCCCCAAAGGACGAAAGAAACTGGTTGAGCTGGTAAAGAATCAAGACGTTTTTGCCACTGCTGCTGAGCGCGAAGCGCTGTTGACCTTAAAGTAACCGCTCTTAAAAAACAGGCTTTTTGAAGGCCTATAAACGTCATCTGGTCAGGCCGAGATTGCACCAAAAAGGGCAATCCTCTCGATATGTACTATGTACAAAAGAGGATTGCCCTTTTTTTTCTGTTTTTAGCCGGTACTTTTCCCAGCCGACCTATGATTCTCATAATCTCTGCGACAAAAGAGGGGAATGAACCTGTGAAGAAATACGCATTTTTGTCGTATGTGAAAATATATATGTCCTATTTTAGAGGTGTTTACTTGACTGAAAGTAGCTTTTCCTATACCGTTAGAGGACACTATAGCTCAGTAGAGAGCTAGATGTTAGGAGATGCCCCGTGGCGATACTTTGTTCTCATTGTGGTAATCCACTGCCGCGAGATGACGCGCGTTTTTGTGCTCACTGTGGTGGGCAATTGCCCGATCCGCCCCCAATACAAGGCGACCAGCAATCGGCAAGTTCTCCTGTGTCTGAAGCACAGCGGTCATCTGCACGTGCCAGTCAAGATGAACCTCCCGCCTGGATGAGCCAATTAGCAGGTAGAAATGAACGGCTCGCCCAAAAAATGAGTGGTTCTTCGCAGCCTGTAGATAACAAAAAACAGCAGAGCGAGGCAGGAGATGGTGCTCAGAAGCAGCAAGGCGTTGAAGATCTGCCGACTACGGTCTTTCAGCCAGCGAAGCCACCTGTGCGAGAATTGCGTGTGAAGGTCTGGGATGAAGAGGAGAGCTCAGAATCTGCTCCAGCCCGGAGCGCTGCATCGTCCCTTCAAGACCCCCTACCAGATGAAGGGCAGGTAGAAGATCTCCCAACGCGACTATTGGAGTCTTACCCACCTGTGCCAGCCATTCCCAACGAATTGGATGTAGATGCACAACCAACGCGCCCTTTGCTTGCCGAAAGCCCCGCCAGACCTCTATCTATGAAGCAAGGGAACATAAAGCAGAATGAGAGTATTTCTCAGTTAAATACCGTTCAGATGCCTGCTGCAGAGAAGATAGCTCCACGGTTTGAGCCAAAGCTTGCTGATAAAGCGGCTTTTACGGTCGTGCGCGATAACACCCCTGCACCCTCTCAATCGCCTGAAAGGCGTAGTGGCTCTGAGTCTACGCAGCAAGTGACGCCATTGCCGCCAGTGGCTCAAACATTTCGGCCAGCCGCCCCATTGCCACCAGTCCCTGAAACTCCCAGACCAGTCAATCCATTGCCATTGGTGCCAGTGACTCCACCAGTGCAACTGAGATCGGGTCACCAATACGGTCAGCAACCTGCTGGTGGGGCAGTCGCTCCATCGAGCCATGTCCCCACGCAGAAAAAACGCAAGAGCCGTGTACCACTGGTCGTTGCGATAGTCCTCATTGTGTTATTGATTGCTGCGGGTATTGGGAGCTGGGTAGTGGTAGCCAGACCTTTTGCCGTGAATCCTACGACTGATCCGGTCCAGCAATTTCAGGATGCTTCTCTTCACGTCTCGCTCCTCTATCCAAAAGATTGGTCTGCTCAGGTTCACCATGACAAAGGGACAGTTCTGCTTGCGGATAGTGACACCATTGATCAGTTTACCATCAGCGTTGATGCTACTGCCAGCGATCCAGCGCAATATTTGCAGAGTCAGGCCAAATTATTGACAATTACCGATGCGAAGGCTGATGCCCCAGTTTCGTTTGGTGGAAGTACCTGGCAGCAGATCCACGGCACATTGCAGTTAAATGGGGTCAAGTACCAGGCTCTGATGCTGGCAACGGTGTATAATAGCCGTCTGTATATGATTACGCAGCTTGCTCCAGGTGATTCCTTTGATGATGAAGTAAAGTTTGTCTTTACGCCCATGCATTCGTCCTGGCAATTTATCTAAGCGGGCCCTTTTGTACAAAAGACACAACAGAGGGAAGCGGCGTGAGATCTCTACTGGCTCTATTCTACAAGAGCTTTCAGTGTAAATATGGTATAATAAGGTGCGGTCGCTTTGCTAAAGAGATGAGAGCTTTATGACAGATGTGTGGCCTTGATTCGAGAACATCTGTCTGGCATAGAAGAGAGCACATTGGAGAAAGGAGCGCGTCGCCCTCTGTTGCGACGCAAAATGGACTACAAGATGGACGATATTCATTTCGAGCGCCATTTCCGAACCCCTTATTCAGAGGGATATTACATTATGCAGGGGAGTAACTTGCAGAGTAATAATCGTTTAGGCACAGTAGACATTCATTTTACCACCACAGCTGTGCATGGCACCCTTATTCTCGAGAGAGAGCTAGAGGAATCCGATCTGACGAAGCTGATTGAGCAGATCGATGAGGATCTTGTCCTCTCAGCGGATATGCCTCGCGACGATTTTCTGGTAAGCGTCTACGTTGGTAAGGACGTCGGCTTCTATAGCGACGAATATTTTGCAGAAGAAAACAACGATGGCCTCGATCTGGATGAGGATGACGATCAATAAGATCGCCCCCCTTCATCTGCTTGACTCGACCTATTAATCTTCTAGCAGGCCGCGTCGCATCGCGTATTTAACCAGTTCGGCGCGGCTATGCAGATTGAGCTTATCCATAATATGCGTTCTATGGGTGTCAACCGTCTTTGGACTAATAATCAAGCGTTCAGCGATCTGATTATTAGTATGTCCCTCAGCGACAAGCTTCAGAATCTCTCGTTCCCGTTCTGTGAGCGTACTGTAACTATCGCGCTCCTCACCAGTGCGCACACGTTGGAGGTAATCTCCGACCACAACCGACTGAGCAGTTGGTGAAAGATAGAACTGACCGCTTTTAATCACATGAAGCGCCGTAATCAGCTCGGTATCGGCAGCTTCCTTCAGCATATAGCCAGATGCCCCGGCCCGTAGCGCCTGAAAGACATACTCGTCATGTTCATGCATTGTGAGCATAAGTATTTTGACATCGGTTTGTTGGCGTTTAATCTGACGTGTGGCCTCAATCCCATTGAGATCGGGCATCGTGATATCCATTAAAATAACATCGGGCTGGAGCCGTTGTGCCTCTTGAATAGCCTGTCGGCCATCCTGAGCCTCGCCAACCACCTCCATATCGGGTTGAGCATTGAGCATCATTTTGAGCCCTGCTCGTAAAATGGTGTGATCGTCAGCCAGTAAGATCCGTATCTTCATGAATTTGTCCGGTCCTCTAATAAGGGAGAATGAGTCACTGAATTGACTCAAAGCGTACTTGAGACGTGCTGGTTTTGATGCTGAGACGCTATCTGCTGTTGCGTGAGTGGAATCCGCACTTCAATGACAGTGCCTTTGCCCAGTCGAGAGTCGATATCGAGCGTGCCATCTAACAGGCTGGCGCGTTCACGCATTCCTACAAGCCCCCATCCGCGCTCCTGTCCTGTTGAAGGCATCTTCCGTAACTGCTCGGCATCAAAGCCCCGTCCGTCGTCTGCTATGCGTACATAGATAGCATCGAGATCCTCTCGCATGGTAATCGAGACCTTGTGGGCCTGCCCATGTCGGGCAACATTGGTTAAGGCTTCCTGAATGATACGATAGAGAGCGGTCTCCATCTCGGCGGGTAAGCGGCCTTTGAATCCGCTCGTTTGAAAATCCGCCTCAATCGAGAATTTTTGTTGATATTCCTTTATATACCAGCGCAACGCTGGCAATAGTCCAAGATCATCTAATGCACTGGGTCGTAGATCGATACTGAGATTGCGGATGGCTCGTAATGTCTGATGAGCCAGCCTGCGTGTCTCAGCAATACGCTCGCGAGCTTCGGGTGAAGGAATAGATTCCTCAAGGACAGCCAGACTAATAAGCAACGAAGTAAGTACTTGAGAGGTCTCATCATGAAGTTCACGGGCAACACGGATGCGTTCCTGTTCCTGAGCATTAAAAATCTGAGTGGCGCGCTGGCGGTTTGCCTCATCGATGCCTTCAAGCATCGTATTAAACGTGCGTGCCAGCTGGTCAGCTTGCGGGTCTATGCCGGTCAAGGGTGCGCGGAGAGAGCGCTCCCCGGCCTGAACGCGGCTCATCACCTTGCCGAGATCCATCAGGGGTCGAAAGGCAAATTGGAGGAGCACAAAATTCAGAGCCACACTCATCAGCCAGCCAACGGTTACAAAGATCACCAGAAAGGTCGGAGCATAGGTATTGGTGCTGAGCTGTGTTGCGAGCCAGGTTCCGACAGTTGCCCCCACAAAAATGATACCGCTATTTGCAATCAGAACGCGATAGAACAGCGGAATCTTCAACAAGCGCTGCACAAATGTGGTGCTTTGTTCGCTTTCTGTAAAAGGTGTGCCAATATTCGTCATCAAAAACTTCTCTCTATCGCAATGTCTTCTATTATGATGCTCTTAATAATTGTATCGGTTATTCTCCAGAACGTCAAACGGACAGAGAGAGAGAGGGTTTGATCATAAAATAGGGTTCATTCCTCAAAAAAATCAGGTGTGTACCTGATGTTTCAGAGGAGGTGTCAGAGTATCTTTGGTTTAACCGTCCAATGGAGGCCGAAGTCGTTTGGGTAAAAACTCTGTTACTCTTCCACCTGGGCGCTCCAATCCATTATAATCTGTCGTAAAGACTGCAAGAGTTCGGCACCTCTGTCTTGGCACAAAGAATTGTCGTATGGGCTAGCCCTTTTTAGACAGTCAAGGCATCTGTATGTTATAATCTGCCACACATTAATAAGAACTTTTGCGATATATCTTTCCAAGAGGGTCAAAAGTCTTAATCCTTTTTGAGGAGGCACAGTGAGCTCAACGAATAAAAGCTTACTCGACGTAGCAACGCAGAAGATCGTCGAGAGCCAGGTCTGGCGTTCAATTTTCCGTCATGGCTATCCTGATACGCCATTGAATCAGTCGTTAGTGATGATGGGGAATGTATTTCTGCACCTTCACCCGGTGAAGGTGAGCCGCCAAGCAATGAAAATCACGTACACCTGGTGTATGGGCGGTATCTCTTTTTTCCTGTTTTTACTTTTAACCATTACCGGTGTGTTCCTGATGTTCTACTATGTGCCCGATACCAACGTGGCCTATCAGAACATCAACCAGCTCAGTAGCGCGGTCTCATTTGGTCACCTGGTGCGTAATATGCATCGCTGGTCGGCCCACTTAATGGTGGTCTCGGTGACGCTCCATATGATCCGTGTCTTCTATCATGGAGCCTATAAGCCACCTCGAGAGTTCAACTGGGTGGTTGGGGTCCTGCTTTTCTTTGTCACCTTATTCTTAAGCTTTACTGGCTACCTGCTTCCTTGGGACCAGATCGCCATCTGGGCTATCACAGTAGGAACCAACCTGGCCCCCTACACCCCATTGCTGGGCAATCCGGTGTACAAAGTGCTGGTTGGTGGTGGGGCCGTAGCGCAGGCAACGCTGATCCGTTTCTACGTTGGTCACGTTATTCTGCTCCCTCTGGCTGGTGCGATCTTGATGGCCGTCCACTTCTGGCGCATTCGTAAGGATGGCGGTGAGGCTGGTCCTCCTCCACCTTCTCGCCGTGAGTTGGAAGCCCGCGAGCGAGCGTTGTCTACCGCTACCCGTTAGTGGAGAGTTAGCTACGGTGCTATTGAGAGGATACCTCTATGTCAATTGAACAGAAAGACCCAAAGGTACTAACGCAGGCGGCGGCGACGCAGCGGCGTTATCGTACACTGGCTGTGGTAAAGCAGGAAGCGATTACCCGTGTGGAGAAGCCGCTCGAAGACTCCGTCTTCGTCTGGCCCCACTTGCTGGTAAGGGAGTTTTTTGCGGCGACGGCAGTAACCGTGATGGTTACTCTGCTTTCGCTGGTAATTGATGCCCCTTTGCAGGCTCCAGCTACCCCAAGTACCACGCCCAATCCTGCCAAAGCGCCCTGGTACTTCTTAGGCTTGCAGGAGTTATTGCACTACTTTAAGCCAACCACCGCTGGTGTGTTGGTGCCAGGTCTGACCCTGGCGGCTCTGGCAGTTCTGCCATATGTGGACCGCAATCCAAGCCGTGCTTATGCCGATCGTAAGGTGGCAATCGTTACGTTTACGATGTTTCTGGTCTTCTGGGCGGTGATTACGCTGGCTGGTAGCTTTTTCCGTGGTCCTGGTTGGGTCTGGATCTGGCCCTGGCAGCATGTTTACTTTGATCTCTAGGTGATGGAGAGAGGATAACTATGAGTATCGATACACCACCCATTACTCCGCAACAATATGAAGTGCTGCATGGTGGTGGAGCAGAAGCGGCGGAGATCGCATCGCAGCGGCTCTCACGACGACGCTTCCTTCGCAGGTCGATGTTGGCGGTCTGGGGGGTCTCGACGGCGGCGGCGGTAGCTGGCGCCCTCGATATGCTCTACCCAAGTCTGGGAGGCGACTTTGGTTCGGCTCAGACGGTAGGCAAGAAAAGCGAATTTGTCGCGGCTCTGCCAGAAAAATTTCAGGCTGAATTGGCGGGCGTGTACCATCGCCCCATTGCTCGTGCCTATGTCATTCATATGGCTGCTGAGACAAAGTTTAATCTCGAAGGAAATAATCTCGAGAGCCAGTTTGCATCTGAGAATGTGGTCAAGGATAAAGATGGTTCCTATTGGATCGCGCTCTATCAAAAATGTGTCCATCTGGGCTGTACTGTTCCCTTTAAGGATAGTTGCGTGAGCTTTAAATGTCCCTGTCACGGTTCTCATTACAATGTGACGGGTGAGTTTATTGATGGACCAGCCCCCAGAAGCCTGGATCGCTTCCAGATCAGCTT
Source organism: Tengunoibacter tsumagoiensis (assembly GCF_003967535.1). Classification (GTDB taxonomy): domain Bacteria; phylum Chloroflexota; class Ktedonobacteria; order Ktedonobacterales; family Ktedonobacteraceae; genus Tengunoibacter; species Tengunoibacter tsumagoiensis. The sequence goes on from NZ_BIFR01000001.1 coordinate 2,723,849, forward strand.
CTCGGGCGATGATGTGATCATTAATACGGGTTTTCTTAATCAGACGGTTCCACGCCCTGATAATACGACGCTCTTAATTCCTGTTCCAAGCGTGGTCTGTTCTGGCTAAGCGGCTTCTGTCAGAGAGGGAAGGAAACAGGCCTTTTGTGCGTGTCTGCTCTGACTGAGATGCACGAGAAATACCAACTGTCTCTTGAGCTTTATGGCTTGGGAGGCAGTCTGCACCTTCAAACAAAAACAGTGGTGAGACGGCCTGCTCCTGACGCTGGGAGCTCAAGGCATCAATCAGAAGGTTGTGTGTTATGGCAAATCTAGGTCAAGCGGTTGTGGGTATCATCGTTTTGTTGGTAGTCATTGCTGGCTTGCTGTATGTATTCTATTCGCGCACAAATGCGGTAGAGAAGACGGGGTATGGCGCTCTGGCGATGCTGGCTCTTGTCTCTCTGATGATTCCAGTCTTCTGGATTGTCGAGGGAAACAACCACGCAGAGGCTCAGACCAGGCTGTTTTCAACGGCTGTCGAGCGTGGTCAGGCACTCTACGCCCAGTACTGCACTGATAAATGTTATGGGATTAAGGACGATAAGGTCATCAATCCCAAATACAATGGCTATACTATTGAAGAAATTAATAAGCTGAGCGATGATGATATCACGCGTATTATCAGTGCAGGCGTCTATAATCCCAATGCACCGGCTCCTGTGAGCCTGAGCGCTATCCCGAAGAGTGATCTGTATGGTGGTGCGCTCTTAAGCAATGATATTGATTATCTGCGCTCTTTCATCCGTTCAGCCGATCCAGGCTACTTGAAGCTGCATGGCTATGCTGGTCAGGCGAATGGTTTTACGACCTTGCCTGCTTATCTCCAGGCGAATGCGTCTTCACAGTACAATGCTGCTGTCTCCTATGGGGCAACAGGCCAGTTCGGTGAGGCGAAGGATCTGACGTCTCAGAAGACGGTTTCATTGGATATGGTCAATCCCGGTGATAAAGGTGTGACGTGTGATAGCAAGACATCGTGTTTCACACCCATCAATATCAAGGTCAAAGTGGGCACGGTTATTACGTGGACGAACCACTCGAGCCAGCCCCATACGGTAACCGCGATCGTTGGTCAGGATACCGCGACGCATAAAGATGCTCCCCAGATCTTCGATTCCTCAAAAGGGGATAGCAGCAATCTGGTGAAGACCAATGACACCTTTACCTATACGGTGACTCAGGAGGCGTATACGTTCAATCCTGATCACACGGTTATCTATTATTGCCGCATTCATCCAGATATGTTGGCGCAATTAACTATCGTTCCCTAATCTTTGTGAAACGCGCTCCTTCGGGGGCGCGGTTCTCTGCTGATCACCGATCATGTCGATCTGTTCGACATGTTGAAAGGGATTGCAATTCATGCAACAAGTGCAACAACGTGAATTGCCTGAAAGAATCTCGTGGGCGCGTGCAATCATTTTTGCCGTGGGGTTTTTCTTTATCGCCGCGATTCTTATTGGGCAGCTCCCTTCATACATTTACATTCAGTTGACCGCCTCGAGCCTACAGGGCTTTGAGATTGGGACACTGGGCCTGGGCGTGGTCTGTCTGGCGGGCTTTGCTGTGATTGAAGTCATTGTCCTGCTGTTCGATCCAAAGCCTGTGCTGCCTCCGATTCTCTTTACGGGCGCCGGGGCTGTCCTGGCTGTTCTGGGTCTGATCCTTTCCATTGTGGTCACGACGACTGGTTGTACGCCAGCGAACCACGATTGTAATCAATATTTCCCAACGGCTTCGACCGATCTGTGGTCGGTCTGGGGTGGAAAGTTCCTCTGGTTTCAGCCAAAGGCTCTGGATCTGCTGACCATTGGTCTGGCTCTCCTGGGCGTAGGTGTGGCGACGATCTTCTATAGCATTCTGGCTCGCCGCGAGCAGCATGATTCTGATCGCCGCGATCTGGGCTTTACTCCTGGTGCTCGTTGGATGATGATTGGCTCAATCCTGCTGCTCATTGTGTTCCTGGTTGCTTATACGATGAACAATGAGGCTGGCTGGGGGGCGAAGTTGCTGCCAGGACATCCATTTGCTGGCTTGAAACTGGCGACCTTGCTGATTAGCATTGTGCTGGGCTCTGCTATCTTCCTGGCGTTTGGGGCGTTTGCTCTTCGTTTGCATTATCTGATGCGTCCGATCCGTAAAAAGACGATGCCTGCTCTGTATATGATTGGCGCTCTCGGACTGGCTCAACTGGGCGCAATCCTGCTGCTGGCCTGGTTCTTTGTCTATCCTTTGATTGCCTGGGTCCATGGCTGGACCTTTATTGGTCTGGGGTCATTTTTGACTCTGTGTTCCAAGGCTGATCAGATTCCAGCGAGCTGTTCGTTCTCTGCGGATGCCGGGTATCTGGCCGATGCCATTGTGACGATGAACTTCTTCATCTTGTTCATGGCTGGGATCTGGGGATGGAAGTCCCATCGCAATATCGTTGTGATCACTGGTGTTGTGCTGACGGCTGTGCTGGCTTTTACGGCTCTGTTGATGCACACAGCTCCAGATCAACTGGTTCAGGCGATGATGCTGTGTGTGGCGATCCTCGTTCTGGCGACGATCTGGGCCGTGATTGCTCGTAACGAGTTTGCGGTCATTGGTGAGAATAATCTGGGCTGTCTGGGAATGTGGTTGGTCGTGGGGACCTGCCTCTTTATCTATATTGGGGCCTTTGGTTTCTTCTCCATCCCATCGTTCGCCGACGAGATCGAGCCAAATATTACGTTCGCTCCTGGTGCCAGCATTGATGCGTTTGTGGTTCTGATTATCACAGGCATCCTTGCAGCCGTCCATTTCTACTTCTTGACGCGGAATCGCTACAAAGTCTGATCTGTTCTTTCGCTGCATGATAAAGAAGAAGAGGGAAGTGCTCGCTGCACTTCCCTCTTCTTCTTTACGACCTTGTTCTCTGCAGCAGGTAAGGAATATACTGTACAGGGTAAAACAGAGTTGATACTACAACGATGAATCTTATAGTCATCGTATGGTGACATATATCTTTGTAGATCCGAGGAACAGTGATGTCAAATATCTTTTTTAACGCGCAGCACGCTCCTATTGGAGCTTTCGCCTCTTTTACGTTGGGCTATCCAGGTGCCAGTGGCGGATTAGGTCTGGAATTAGGAAAGCCAGCGGACCAGAGTGTCTTTATTGGTCTTGAAGCGTTGGATGGAAAATCATTTGAGTCCTTCCCTTTTTTTGCAGATGCGACGAATGAGCGGAAGCGCTACGATGTTGAGGGAAGCGAAGATGATGGATCGCTCCTGGTTCCCTTTGCCTTAGATCAGATCCAACGAGATTTTCAGGTTGCGACCGATACCTGGTCGACGAAAGAGCTCACCTTTCGCATTCTTTCTCCTGTTCGGACAGTACCAGATCCAGAGCACGCGAGCGATGAAGAGCTCAAACGCGTTCTCCTGCCCGCTATTTTTGCTGAGTTAACGATCGACAATACGCAGTGTTCCCATGCCAGACGAGCCTTCTTTGGATATCGAGGAAATGATCCTTATTCGTCGATGCGGCGTCTGGATGACACGACCGAAGGCAGATTAAAGGGGATTGGCCAGGGAAGGCAGACAGCGATTGTCACGCGAGATGAGTCTGTACAATCAGCCCTTGGATTTAGCCTGGATGCGATTTTAACTGCCAGGCACCAGGAGCAATGGACATTTGGACTGGGCTCGACGGGAGCCCTGGTGATTGATGTACCAGCTGGAGTCAAACAGACCTTTCACTTTGCCATCTGTTTCTATCGTGATGGACGCGTTACAGCCGGGCTGGATACTACGTACTACTACACCCACCTTTTTCCCTCAATCGAGGCCGTCGCTGAGTATGCCCTGGAGCATTATAGTGAGCTTGCAGCAGCCTGTGAGCAGGACAATACGCTAGTAAGCGCATCGACGCTCAGTTCCGAGCAGAAATTTCAACTTGCTCATGCCATCCATAGTTATTATGGCAGTACGCAACTGCTTGCCTCCGAGGGACGTCCACTCTGGATTGTCAATGAGGGCGAGTATCGGATGATGAATACATTTGATCTCACGGTTGATCAACTTTTCTATGAGATGGAGATGCATCCCTGGACTGTGCGCAACGAGCTTGACCTGTTCGTTGAGCGTTATGCCTACGAGGATCGTGTGCATTTTCCCGGTGATGAAATGTCCTATCCTGGCGGCATCAGCTTTCCTCATGATATGGGCGTTGCCAATACGTTTTCCCGTCCGCACTATTCAGCCTACGAAACACCGGGTATTGATGGATGTTTCTCGTACATGACCTATGAACAGCTAGTAAACTGGATCTGTTGCGCCTCTGTCTATCTTGCGCAGACGGACGATAGAGCATGGGGCCAGCAGCGGCTAGCTATTTTTGAGGCCTGTTTCCAGAGTCTGCTTAACAGAGATCATCCTGATCCAGCATTGCGCAATGGATTAATGGGACTGGACACAACCCGTGCAGCTGGTTGTAGTGAGATTACAACGTATGATAGCCTGGATACTTCTCTGGGTCAGGCGCGCAACAACATTTACCTGGGAAGTAAAGCCTGGTCGGCCTATCTCGCCCTGGAAACCATTTTTAACCAGTTTGGGCTGGCAGAACTGTCTCATGAGGCAGGACAGCAGGCCGAGCGATGTGCCCGGACCTTAACAGCCGCTCTTACGCCTGATGGGTACATTCCGGCTGTATTGGAAGGTGGCAATACGTCACGAATTATTCCAGCTATTGAAGGATTAGTCTTTCCGCTCTTTACTAATAATCGTGCAGCAGTAGATCCTGATGGGCGCTTTAGCACCTATCTACAGGCATTGAAGATCCATTTGCAGACGATATTAGTGCCTGGAATCTGTCTGTTTGAAGATGGAGGGTGGAAGCTTTCTTCTACGAGTAATAACTCCTGGTTGAGCAAGATCTATCTCTGCCAGTTTGTGGCGCGAGAGATTTTGCATCTTCCCTGGGACGAACGAGGGCAAGCAGCGGATGCCGCCCATGTGAACTGGCTTACAGCGCCAGAGAACGGCTATTGGGCCTGGAGTGATCAGATCGTTGCCGGGCTGGCAAAAGGGAGTCGTTATTATCCACGAGGGGTAACCAGTATCTTATGGAGAGCTGAGCGTCAGTAACAGAGAAAAAGAGGATGGAAGGATCAGCAAAAAGTTGAATTTGCTGTATGCAAGTGATACTGGCGCGTTTTTCCTTCCCCCCTCTGCTTTCTAAATGGTATAATGAAGGACAAATTGTACGTGGGAGGGAACTTGTATGCAGTCCGAACAACCTCTCAAGGTTTTGATCCTTGCAGCTGAAATTGTCCCATTTGCGAAAGTTGGGGGGTTGGCTGATGTTGTTGGAGCGCTCCCGAAAGAGCTTCACGCTCTGGGACACGATGTACGCTTGATAATGCCACGCTATCGGCAGGTAGATGCCGAGCGCTTTGAATTAAAGACAATTTTGGAGAATGTTCCTGTCCAGATGGGCAGTTTTCAAGTACCTGTGAGCGTCTCGCAAGGGGAGATTGGCGACCATATACCTGTGTATATGATTGATGCTCCTCGCTACTTTGATCGTGAGAATATTTATGGGTACACCGATGATGGTGAGCGGTTTGTCCTCTTCTGTCGTGCGGCTCTGGATGTGATGCGTGTCTTACAGTGGGCTCCTGATGTGGTCCATTGTAATGATTGGCATACTGGGATCGTCCCTAATTGGATGAATACCGTCTATCGCGATGATCCCTTCTATGCGAATACTGCTGCCGTCTACACGATCCATAATCTGGCTTATCAGGGTATTTTTGGCTATCGGTTACTGGAGGTGGCTGGTGTGGCTGCAGGCGGTTTTCTCTATCCTCAAATCGCCGAGCTGGCCAATGTCGTTGATATTATGGCCCGCGGCATTTTATTTGCTGATGCGATCACAACCGTCAGTGAACGTTATGCACAGGAGATTCTTACTCCAACCTTTGGTGAGCGCCTCGATCATCTCTTACGTTCGCGTCGTGATCGGCTGTTTGGTATTTTAAATGGTGTTGATTATCAGGAGATCAACCCGGCCTCCGATCCCTATGTGCACACGCCTTTTGATCTTACGACGTTGGAGAAGCGGAAAGAGAATAAGCAGGCCTTGCAAGAGCAAGCTCACCTTCCTGTCAAGGATGAGGTCCCTGTTCTGGCCATGATCTCACGTCTGGCAGATCAAAAAGGCTTTGATCTACTGGTAAAGATTATTCAACCACTCCTGGCACAGGGCATTCAATTTGTTCTGTTGGGAGTTGGTGATCAGCACTATCATGAGACGTTCCAGGGGCTGGCTGCCCGTTATCCTGAACAGGTGGCGGTCTTTTTGACCTTCAATAAGGAGATGGCACAGCACATTTACGCAGGCAGCGATATGTTTTTGATGCCGTCCCGCTTTGAACCTTGTGGTACGAGTCAGATGAACGCTATGCATTATGGAAGTGTTCCAATTGTGCGTCGAGTTGGAGGCCTGGCCGATACCGTGCAGGAATACAATCCGATGACTGGCGAGGGAAATGGGTTTGTCTTTAATAATTATGACGAATGGGAATTTTTTGCAGCAATCATTCGAGCCATTACTGTGTTCCGTTTCAAAGACGTCTGGCGCACGTTGCAGCAGCATGGTATGAATGCAGATCATTCGTGGCATGCATCTGCGGTGAGATATGTTGAGGTGTATCGCAACGCCATTGAGTATCATAAGGGGAGCTAAGCAATCAGGCAAGATGATGCTAGCGGGAGTGGAAATTTCCTGTGAGTGATGTTCTTTCTTTCTGGCCAGAGTAGACCTTCATGAGAAACGGATTCACTACTCGGCATGCAAACTTCATTTTCAGAAGAGACCCGACGATGTATCCACGAAGCTGGTTTTCTTGCCTGATGTTCTAAAAAAAGATGCAGAGAGTACAGCGAGAGGCTTATCTTGATTGTCAGGCTGGGGTGAGCGGCCAGAGCTTGTTAGCTGCTCTCCTGGATGCAGGCTGTCCTGTGGAGAGCATTCGATCTGCGCTCTCCCAGATGCAACTGGAGCTCAAAACAGTAACGGCCTCGCCTGATCATCGTTATGGCAGCGCTGGAACCAGACTGCATCTGCTTGTAGCAGGTCAATCCCGTTCAATCTCTGAGCTTGCTGCACTGCTTGCAGCCTCTCATCTCCCATCTGCTGTTCAGCTAGCTGCCAATACGACGTTCCAACATTTGCTTGTCGCCAAACAACAGCAAGGTTCCAGTGAGTTGCTCTTCTCGCCTCTCATGATTGCAGAGGTAGTGGGAGTGGTCACTGGCCTGCACGAGCTGGGGATCAGTCGCTGCTCCGTTTCTTCTCTTCCTCTGACCACTGGACTGCGTCAGACGCCGATAGGGCTTATTCTGGCTACGCAGGCATGGACGTTAGAGATTGCCCGGCAGGCCGGGCTTCCCTGGCGGCCAACGGAGAGCGAGGGCGAACTTGTGACTCCCATCGGAGCTGCTCTTCTGGCTACCGTCGCCCAGTTTCAATCTCCTGCTCCCACTTTTCTGTTTGAGCGTATTGGATCAGGCTTTGCAGAGGAGGCGAGCGGCTATGTGCGGCTCTGCCTGGGTGAGCAGATTGAACATGGTGGTTCTGACAGTGGTTCTGAAGATACGGATTGGATCACCCTTCTCGAGACACATATTGATAATATGAGTGGAGAGCTGCTTGGTGGGTTAATGGAGCGCCTGTTGGGACAGGGAGCTTTAGATGTCAGTTATACTCCCATTCAGATGAAGAAGAATCGCCCTGCAACCAGACTTACCGTCATCTGTGCCCTTCCCGATGGCGAGCGGCTGGCGTCGCTCCTGCTGCGCGAGACGACCACATTGGGCGTGCGCCTCCAATCAATGCAACGCCTGAAAGCGCAAAGACAGCAAGAACAGATTGAGACACCTCTTGGTCCAATGCTGATTAAAGTAAAGCTGCTTGGTCAAACAATGGTTAGTGCATCTCCCGAATACGAGGAGTGTCAGCGGCTGGCCCTGGCACATCATCTGCCCCTGCTCGATGTGTATGAAATTGCACGTCAGGCTATTGCCTCAACATTTATCGAACGAAAGAGACGCTAGACTTGCCTGTCATACCCTCTTTTTTGCTATAATCAAAAGGAAAGAAGTAGGAATAGCAGCAAGGAGCTGTATGCTCCTGGTAAAGGAAGAATGCCGATGGATTTTGTTGATTGGCGTCAGAAGCGGCAACAGGCAGAACAGAATGCTGAGCCCATTCCTAGAACCGTCCCCAGGCGTGGCCAGCTCGTTGATTATATCGAAGAGATGATTCGTGAAGCTCAGGCACGAGGTGAGTTTACTAACCTGCCTGGTGAAGGAAAGCCATTAGAGCTTGATGCTCACCCGGAAGCTGGCGAGAACGAGATGGCCTATCGCTTCCTCAAAAGGAATGGGTATGCACCGCCAGAGCTTGAGCTGTGTAAAGAGATCAAGCGGGATCGTGAGCGAGCCGAAAAGAAGATCGCACGTCTCCTGCATCAGAGCCGTACTCTGCATAATCGACGCCTCACTCCTCTGGGCCATGAGCGGCGCAACTTTAACGGAGCTGTCGAGCGAGCAGCTGCTGAATATCAAAAAGATCTCCATGAGATTAATCGCAAGATTCTCACAGCCAATCTCACACTCCCGACGGTGATGCATCAACCCATGCTTGATATTGAAGCTCTGGTGCAGAAGTTCCGCGAAGCATGTCCACTCTTTCAGCCCTGATGCTGGCTCTCACTGAAGAGAAAGGATTGTCCTTCCAGAAAGCGCCGACATTCTTTAGCGGTAAAGCGCGGGATTCGTTCTTGTAGCCATTTATGTTGTGTGGGGTTAAAGAGAGCATAGACATAGGCGCACATCCGGCTTAAGAGTGCGAGCGGTTCCAACAGCTTCAGCTCTGTTGTCGAGAGCGGCTGCTGCTGCTGGTAGACCTGGATAAGCTCCTGGCGTCGGGCTGTCGGGACACTGAGAAGGGCAATACCTAGATCAAAGAGAGGCAGTCCAAAGCCACAGAGCGAGAAATCAATCGGGTAAACGTTTGCTCCTGAGGCCAGAAGATTGCCACGATGCAGATCGGTATGGACCAGGATCAGTGGCTCCTGATGTTGGGCGATAAGCGTAAGGATCTTATCGCTTACCAGGGCGAGCACTTCAAGCTCCTTCGGTTGCAAGACGCCTTTCCCTAGCTCGCCCTGGAGGAGCCCGAGATGCTGCTGAAAGAAAGCAAGATCATAGGTTGGGCGAGCGAAACCTTCCGGAGGTCGCCACGAACGGGCATGCAGGTGCATCGTAGCAATGATTCTCCCCAGATAAGCAACCTGATCAGACGTTGGCTGTTTTGGGAAGGGATCAGCCTCAATCCAGCGTAGAAGGGAGCAGGGCACCTCGCCCTGCGGTGTTGTGATCGTAGCCACCAGCGCCCCATTTGTCGTGTACATGGGCTGTTGCAATGAGAGAGATGTGTCCCGGATCAGAGCTTCGAGCCAGAGCAGTTCAGAGAGAATGCCCGCTGGCTGGAGTCGATCGCCAGCAAAGCCAGCGGTTAAAGGGAGATGGATGCGTAGAAGATAAGAGTTTGCCTGTTGATCATACATACGAAAAGTCATATTCTCATTATGTCCAAGGAAAACAATTTCCTGTGCAATAAATGGATAAGCAAGAAAGGCTGATTGGGCGAGCTTTTCTGGAGACATGATGATAAAGCTATCCTTTCCAGTGAGGGATCGCATAAGAAGTATTTTTTATAGTAAGATTGTAATCTCGTTACTGCTTAGAGTATATCTGGTAGGAAGGGCAATTGTCATGAAAGAGCTGGCAATCTTTTATGTTGTAAGCGAGCATGCCAATAGAAGGTATCAGCATAATTTGAAAGAGAGAAAGATGTTGAGGCAAGAGTCAAACGACAAGAACAGGATAGCCCAACGCGGCAAGCCAATCAGGCTGATCTTCGGTCGATCCTGTTCGTTGTAAAGGGGAGAGCCCCTCATGAAGTCCACGAGGTGCAATCCGATGATTCTGCCAAACAGCCAGCAGTGCAAGCATTCCTGCAGAAAGCGTGCGATGAACGGCCAAATGAGGCCGCACAATGCTGTGCCAATTTTCAACCGCACTGCTGGCTCGAACCGCTCGATCCCAAGCCGTAAAGAGAAGGGAAGCTTGCGCTTGCCACAGCGATGGAAGATCACGCAAGAGATCCTGGCTGCTTGGGCCAAGCACGCTTCGCCGCTGCCATGCCCATGCCAGCAACGCGACGGCTTGAGAGCCCAACCGCGAAAGCGCCTGCTCCTGGCTGCCATCGAGCAGTCGGGCAAACAACAAGGCATGAGGCAAGGCCAAACGCAGTTGCTTACTCAGCATCGCAAGGTGCTGCTGCAAGCCCGGTTGCGCCAGCATCGCCACCTCGTCGAGCAGGGCAACGATGGTTTGCAGTTCCTGTTCTCGAAACGAACTGCTCATGATAGCCCCATCATGCAACACGACCACATCCAACAACGCATGCAACTGTTCACACAGATAGCGCACCGCATCGGCAACCGATTGCATTTGAGCCAGGACGATGTGCTGTTGGTGCAGCGTTCTGCCCGATGGTCTTCCTTGAACGTGTTTTCCCGCCGCGACGCGTTCGGCTTGCCGTTGCAGCGCTGGCAGGCGGTCTTGTTCGGCTTTCACAGCTCGCTCAAGACGCCCTTGAACTTGTGCCGCGACGTGAAAGAGATGCCACACATCTCTTTGATGGGTCTGGTCGAGTTCCAGATGGCTCAATGCGTCAGCAATGGCCCGGCCTCCGTCGCTGACGGTGTGAACGGGCTCAATGCCTTGTTCGCTCAACGACCACAACACCAGCGTCCAGCTTTCGCCATCGACCGCCACGGGAGGGATGCTCGCCCACACTTGTCCGCTGTGAACATCAATGACATTGAGATAGGCTTTGCCGCGCTGGCTACTGTATTGCTCATCGAGAGCCAAGGTTCGTGGTGCTTGTGCACGTTGTCGGTTCATCCACGCTTGCGCACGTTGCCCCGCATCTTGGATGATCGTGCAAATGCTTCCTATGCTGATGCGTATGCCATGCAACCGTTTGAGCGTCGATTGGATGCCTCGATACCTGGCGTGGTTTTCGATCAACAAGGTCAGAACCAGTGTGGCAAGCGACGTTTTTTGCTTCAGTGGGACCAGCGGTGCACCCATCGCTTCATGCAGCGCTTTGCGCCCGCTTGCCGCCCACCGATACAAGGTCTGACGGGACACCTGATACGTTCGGCTCAACTGACTCACCAATCCATGACGTGGCTGGGCCAACATCTGAGAAATGATATCAACGCGCTGCTCAATCGTGCTACAATGATTCATGTTTCCTCCCTGAGAACGGTGTTGTTTTTTTTGTCAAAATCACCTTATCTCTCAGGGATTCTTTTTGTCAATCGTCGCGCTCATGTGTCACATGGTTCTCACTCCATTTGAACCATGCCTTAGTATAAATGAATGCCAATCTTTCAAGAGTAGCAGCCACAGTCAAATGCTCCCTCCCCAGACTCTGTTCATAGATATGTAATGCTCGCAGGAGGAGCCGTTCTGCTTGTTCATACCTGCCCTGCTCAGTGTAGAGGTTGGCCAATCCGTTGAGTGGAAAGACAAGCCTTGGATGTTCGAGTCCCAGGCTCTGTTCCCAGATGCTCAGAGCTTGCAGGAAGAGGGACTCTGCTTGCTCATACTTGCCTTGCTTCGCATAGAGATCTGCCAGATTATGTAGAGAATAGGCGACCTGAGGATGCTCGGGTCCAAAATTCTGTTCCCAGATGTATAGCGCTTGCAGGAAGAGAGGCTCTGCTTGCACATACTTGCCCTGATCTTTAGAGAGAGTTGCCAGGTTATGTAGGGCAGAGGCGACCTGAGGATGCTCGGGTCCAAAATTCTGTTCCCAGATGCGTAGCGCTCGTAGAAAGAGCGGTTCTGCTTGCACATACTTGCCCTGACCAGCGTATATGTTTGCTAATCCATTGACTAAATTGGCTACATTTAAATGTTCGGTCCCTAGATGCTGTTCCCTGATGCGTAACGCACGGAGGGCGATAGGCTCTGCCTGGGCATACTTGCCCTGATCTTTGTAGAGGTCCGCCAGATTATGCAGTGGAGAAGCGACATTCGGATGATCGGGCCCCAGAATCTGCTCCCAGAGGCTTAGTGCCTGCAGGAAGAGTGGCTCTGCATCTTTATAGCGACCCAGATCTTGAAGATAAGCTGCTGAGACTATGAGTAAACATCCTACTTCCCAGTGTATGAGATGATATCGTTGAATGAGCTGTGCAGCTGCCAGAGCCTGTAATAATAGCCGCCCACATTGGGGCCAGGTGGCCGGTTCAGGGAAAGGAAAGGCGGCATTAATCGCCAGGACGGCTCGCTCAGCCCATAACTTTTGTTCTGCTTCATCTTGCTCATCACATAGAACTGCCTGTACAAGCCGATGAACCGAAAGTATCTTCTCTCGTGGATCGCGCTGGATCAGAGAATAGGTGCGTAATGCTTCTATTGCTTGGTGGCGTTGGAAGACATCAGTCCCTATAGAGGCAAGCACTGGCCCAAGCACAGAGGGATTTGCAGTTAAAATCTCTTCGGCTATTGCATCAGGAGCAAGATAGGCACACAATCGTAAGAGATCAGCTGCTGCTGGATTTTTCTGTTGGATCCGTTTGAATGAAAGTGACCAGGTTGTCGCTACAGCTTCAGGATGATCATTGACAAGAGGTTCATGCCTGGCCAATAAAAATTTTCGATGGGTTTGATAGAGCTCATGATACTCCTGGACACTCATTCCAGTTGCAATAATATAGGCTCCCGCCTGTTCCAGGGCCAGTGGTAACCCTCCAAGCTCTTGAGAGATCAGGATTGCCATGATGCGGTCTTCCTCCAAAGCCTGATCAAGGGCCGCCTTTGGAAGCAGAAGACCAGCACGCTGTAATAGAAAGAGGGCACCCTGCTCAGCAGAAAAGGCGTGCACTTCTACAGTGAGTGCAAGCCGTTGCATCCCCGGGGCTCTGGTTGTCAGTAAGATGTGACCTCCAGGAGAGGGAGGTAGGAATGGAGAGAGGAGATCCGGTTCATCTGCATTATCGAGAATGAGCAGCCACTTCTGATGGGTCTGTAACCAGACTTTAACATCAGAAAGAATAAAATCCTGCTCCTTCTTATCGCGTTGGGGTAGCTTAAGCAGAGTGGCAATGGAGAGAAAAGAAGAGATAAGTGTCTCCAGGCTCTCAGCGTGTGCCCACAGGACTACGTCGTAGTCCTGTGCATAGCGATAAGCATATTCAGTAGCAATGTGGGTTTTACCAATGCCACCTAATCCGCTGATGGCACGAGGGGATTGGGACAGTGCTAGAGGCTGACCGTTATGTAATTGAGTATGCAGTTGTTTAAGAATGTCATCGCGTCCAATAAAGAAAGGATTGCGGGGATAAGGAACATTCCAGATAGCTGTGCGAAGTGCCTGGGAGGTCTTTGTAGAGAACATTGAGAGGTCTTCAATAGACAGACGAAGGCCTGTCATTACATTGAGAAATGCCTCGTCCTGGTTGCTCCAGATGGAGATAGCTCTGGCATTGGTGGGCAAAGGGGAAAGATGGGCAAAGGGAGTTGATTGCCAATCGGAAGGGCGAACAATCAAAGGGATGACTCTGGCTTCACCGGCTTCATGCCGCTGTAGGGCTCGCTGCATCTCAAAGGTATATGTATCTTCTGATGCAAGGAAGTCAGGACTGATTAGCAGCAGGATCAGGGAAGCCTGATCTAGATAGTGAGCAATGGTCTCATTGCGTTTCTTTCCTGCAACGATCTCCCCCTTATCGTGGATTGAGATGAGCCCTTGTCGCTTCATCACGCTGAGATACATATCCAGTTTCCTTGCCCACTTTGTATCCTGGCGGGCATAGGAAAGGAAGACACTGATCTGACCTCCAGGCATATGCATAAACAATGCTTCGACCTCCACAATAGCATGTCTAATAGTCCCAATGTGCGAGAGCGATAACAAAAAGAATCTGAAGAATACAAAGGTGCCCTCTTTCTATAAACGTGTTAAAGCGACCAAATTAACGCACTATATACAGTAATTATCAAAATTTAGCCTTTCTGCAAAACACCAAAGATTGATCAATGGCCATAAAGCTGCCATTCAGAAAAGAAACTATTACAATAGAGACGGAGTGCATATGATACAGAATCTTGTTCTTGCTACAGAAGGCTACCGCATCTCATTTGAACTGAAGCCAATTGAACAGCGTCCGGATGTATTCGAGACGACCATCACTTTTTTTCTCGATCCGCGCCTGGACATGCGAGTTTGCCCCACTTTCATGGACAGAAGAAATACGGGTATACTACCCATATACTATCCATGAAAGGGCATGCGATGGAAAAACGGAACAAACTTTTGTTGCCGCATTCTCACTATCGCAAAGGAGGGCGAGAGTGCCGATAGATCCACGAAAACTGCGCAGCCAGCGACTGCGTGCGGTCAATTATCAGGGCGATGCGTTGCGTCTGGGAATGAACTGGACGCAAGAAGACCTTGCCAAGCCGCAGGTGCTCGTCGATAGTGCCTATGGCATGGGACACCCGGGTACATTTCACTTTCGGCCACTGATCGAAGAGGTGAGCAACGGCGTGTTCGAGGCGGGAGGCAAACCGGGCGTCTTCACCGTCAGCGACATCTGCGACGGCGTCGCTCAGGCGCATGAGGGGATGAGCTACTCTCTCGTCTCGCGCGATATCATGGCCGCCATGATCGAGATACACGCTCTTGGTCACCCTCATGACGGTATGGTTCTGATCTCAGGCAACGATAAATCAGTGCCAGCGCACCTGCTGGCTATCGCCCGCTGTAACCTCCCGGCCATTCATGTACCTGGAGGGACGCAACTCAACGCGCCCGACTCCGTGACCTCGGACCGACTGTGGCCGATGGGGATGGCCCTTGAGCGGGGCGAGCTCCCCCGGGAGGACTTCGAGCAGGCCGAGCAGATGGCCTGTCCGACCTGTGGAGCCTGCCAGTTCATGGGCAGTGCCAGCACCGGCCAGGTGATCTCGGAGGCGCTCGGCCTGGCACTGCCCGGCTCCGCCATTGTCCCTGCACCGCTGTCGCAGTTGCTGCGCTACGCACGCGCTGCAGGCAAGCAGATCCTCACCCTGATCGAGCGGGAAATCACTCCCCGGCACATCCTGACGCGCGAGGCCTTCGAAAATGCCATCGTCATTCACGCGGCTGTTGGCGGCTCCACCAACATGTTGTTGCACCTACCGCTGATCGCGCGCGAGGCCGGGGTTGAGATCACGATTGACGACTTTGACCGGATTCATCGGCAGGTGCCCGTACTGGCGAATGTTAAGACGACAGGCCGCTACCCGGTCGAGTATTTCTGGTATGCAGGAGGGGTGCCCGCCATCATGCTTGAGCTGCGCGACCTGCTCCACCTGGACTGCCTCACTGTTACCGGCAAAACCCTGGGTGAGAATCTGGAAGAGATCGAGCATAGCCGATTCTTCGCCGAACGGATCGGTTACCTCAATAATGTTAAGGTGACGCGGCGCGAGATTCTGCGTCCGCGCTCGGACCCCTTTGGATCCGATGGCGGCGTCGCAGTGTTGCGCGGCAATCTGGCTCCCGGAGGGGCGGTGATCAAGGCCTTTTCGGTCCCCAAAGAGATGCATCGCCACGTGGGACCGGCGCGGGTCTTCGATACAGAAGAAGCGGCTCTGGATGCACTGAGGGAGCGTAAGGTGACGTCCGGAGACGTCGTAGTCATCCGTTATGAGGGGCCACGAGCCAACGGCATGCCCGAGATGTATTTTGCATCAACGATTCTCGCGGCGGATCCCGCGCTTAACACCTCTACGGCTCTGGTTACCGACGGGCGCTTCTCTGGAGCGATGAAGGGGCCATGCATTGGGCATGTCACGCCCGAGGCGCTCGATGGTGGGCCTATCGCCCTGGTTGAGGAGAACGATCTGATTGAGATCGATGTGCCTGAGCGCAGGGTCGCCATTGTTGGCGTACAGGGCCAGCGCCTCTCAGAGAACCAGATGGAAGGTGTACTGTCTGAGCGTCGTGCGCGCTGGGTGCCACCGCCTCCACGCCACACGAGTGGTATCCTCTCCCTCTATGCCCGGGTCGCACGCGGTTCGTCAGAGGGCGCGTCTATGATCTAGGGCCGAGACAAGCCGTAGCGCCAGAGAGCAGCAGAAAAACTTCAATCATATAAAAAGAAGCCTCATCGAAAGGGGAAGACAGAGGAATGCGCAAGTTAGAAAATCAGGTGGCAGTTATTACCGGGTCGGGCAGCGGAATCGGGCAGGCGACGGCACTGGCATTTGCCAGGGAAGGTGCCAGCGTAGTGGTTGCTGACACTAACCTGCAAGCGGCGCAAGAAACGGTAAGTCTCATTCACACGCAGGAACAGCAGGGCACAGAACCTTTGGAAGGAGCGAGAGCCGCCGCCTTTCACGCCAACGTGACTGCCGCTACTGATGCCTCAGCTCTGATTGCTTTTACAATCCAAACCTTTGGGAGGATAGATATTCTGGTCAATAATGCTGGCATCGGGGTGACGGGTACCGTCCTGACTACCAGCGAAGAAGACTGGGACCGTATCTTCGCCGTGAATGTGAAAGGGATTTTTCAGTGCTCCCGTGCGGCCATTCCGCAGATGATCGAGCAGGGGGCAGGTGTGATAATCAATGTCTCAAGCATTGTTGCGCTCGTGGCGGTCGTAGACCGGGCAGCCTATGGAGCTTCGAAAGGAGCGGTTCTGGCCTTGACGAAGGCGATGGCTGCCGATCATGTGAAGGATAATATCCGGGTGAACTGTGTCTGCCCGGGGACGATAGATACTCCCTGGGTGGGACAGATGGTGCAGAGCTACGCTGACCCTGAGGATGCCCGTCGCAAGATGGTGGCGCGACAGCCAGTAGGACGCCTGGGGACAGCGGAGGAAGTTGCCGCCGCTATCCTGTATCTGGTCTCGCCTGAAGCCGCATTCGCCACTGGTTCGGCCCTGGTCATTGACGGAGGCTTTACCGCGTTTAAGTTGCCGGTCTGAACCGATAAGAACGGCAAAGACGTTCGTCGATGCATCGTCTGCCTTCTGCTACTTTGCCGAGCGATCTGGCTCGTAGCGCAGGGTCACGACTCCACTTTGGAGGGTCTTTGAGGCCAGCAGTTTGAGCGGGAATGAACGGGTGACGCCGTCAAAGAGGGCTTTGCCCTCGCCAAGAACCGTTGGATTGATATTGATGCGATATTCGTCAATGAGATCCAGTTCCATAAACGTGCGCGCCAGCATGGTACTGCCGAGGAACCAGATATCTTTGCCCGGCTGCTGTTTGATAGCATTTATTTCTTCGGCGATATGATCTTTGATCAGCACGGTATTCTGTGCCTCGTGCCATGCAACGCGCTCTAATGTGCGTGAGACCACAATCTTGGTGGCTGCGTCCAGAAAGCGCGCGTGTTCAAGTTCGGCTGGAGTGCTCTCGGGATTGCCCGGCACCGAGAGCCAGTAGCTGGCCATGCCTTCGTACGTTCTGCGCCCCCAGATCACGGCGTCTGTGTACTCATGCAAGGAATGGGCATCCTGCTCCAATTCACGATCATACGCAATCCAACCCAGCTCGTCGTTGGGACCAGAAGTAAAGCCATTGAGCGAAAGATGGATCAGAAAAATGATTTTTCTCATAGTACGCTCCTTTTATTATTTAACTCTTGTTTGTAGCCGCTTTCTCTTCTCATAAAGAGTCAGCAACAGGAGTATACTCTCACGAAGGGGGCAGTGTCTTGAAGAAAATGGCCATCCAGGAAGGATACATCAACAAGCTCCCGCCTGTTGATGTATCCTTTTTAGCCGAGTGTCAGTCCATGTTGATTTTGATTTTCATCTATATTACTCTCATTTATAAATATGATACAGACTCTTGTTCTTGCTACAGAAGGCTACCGCATCTCATTTGAACTGAAGCCAATTGAACAGCGTCCGGATGCATTCGAGACGACCATCACTTTTTTTCGCAATCCGCGCCTGGACATGCTTACATTGACTTCCTCGCCAGTCACCCTCTCTCGTGAGACCTTACAACGGCTTGTGACCTACTTTGAACAACATATGATGAATATGCAGGACGAGTCGTTTGGTGATTCAATCGTGTTTGTCCCAATGAATCTTCAATTTCAAGTACAGGCACTTGCCGGAGATAGAAATGGACCTGATGATGGTGCATTTTCTTTACGTTTTATGCTCAATATGGAAAGACCAGATGAAGAGATAAGCTCTATCTATGTCGGGGCTGAAGCCATTATTACCTTTGAACAGACCAATCGCTTCCTCTCTGATGTGAAAAAACTATTGGGAAAATGATCTTCCCAGCAATGGGCACGTTGGGTTTGGAGGGGGGCATCAGGGTTATAGGATATAGCAAAAGAAGGAAGGCCCTCAAGCCGCTTCTAGACTGGCTTAAGGCTCTTACCTCTTTTGAATGAGAGCCGGTGATGGGAATCGAACCCGCGACCCACGCTTTACGAAAGCGTTGCTCTACCACTGAGCTACACCGGCTTGTTGTTTACAAGGATCATAGTATTGTTTTTATGTCCCTTTCGACAATGAGGATTATAAAGTATAACCCTGACCTTTGTCAAGCATTCCTGATGCCAAAGAAAAAAATCACTATTTTTGCTACCTTTGAACAGCATGCGAGCCTCAATGGCCCCTCTTTTCTGCTCATTGAGAGGGTTCTGTCATTGCTAGAGCCTCTTAAAGGAGGTTCAGCCATTCATGAAACATACTAAAATACAGCAGAAGCATGCAGGAGGCATGGCTTCTAATCTCGACAAGGTTCACTTTCTTATGATAAAATAAGTGGCAATGTTTCGGTTCACCTAGTTTGGAGTCTAGTATGCGCACCTTGCTGATTGCCACGACGAATCGCCATAAATTGGATGAGTTTCGTGTTATCTTTGCTGACCTTCCCTATCAATTAGTTTCCCTCACTGAAATCCAGCTAGACCTTGATGTCGAGGAGACGGGGAGTACGTTTCAAGAAAATTCACAGCTGAAAGCGCAAGCTTATGCTCAGGCTTCAGGCCTGCTCGCTCTTGCTGATGACTCTGGTTTAGAGATAGATGCCCTGGGTGGGGAGCCTGGGGTGTATTCGGCTCGTTTTGTGCGTCCCGATGCCACCTATGACGAGCGTTTTCGCGTGATCTATGAGCGGCTCCGTGGTGTCCCAGTTGAGAACAGGACGGCTCGATTTCACTGTGTGATTACGATAGCTGAACCAGACGGTCGTTGTCAGAGTGTTGATGGCAGGATTGAAGGGTTGATCGCCGATGCTCCTCGTGGTACGAATGGTTTTGGCTATGATCCCATTTTTCTCGTTCCTGAATTGGGACAGACGACTGCTGAGCTTTCACCAGAGCAGAAGAATCAGATTAGCCATCGAGGCCGGGCTGCCCAGAGTGCACGCATCCTGCTACAAGATTGGCCTCTCCCTTCATCCTCGGTCTAAACTCTGTGGGGGAGAGAAGTGATAACCAGGCGAGAGAATAAGGAAGAGAGAATTTATGGCGAAAAAATCAGCCATTCGTGTTGCCCTTGATCTAGAGACGACAGGGTTACATCCAGATGATGCTATTCTAGAAGTTGCTGCAATCAAATTTCGTGGTACTGAGGTCTTAGATACGTTTGAGTCGTTTGTGGCTCCTGGTCGTCCGATTCCCTATCGTGTTCAGCGGCTCACTGGAATTAAACCTGAACATCTGGTTGGTGCTCCGACTTTCTCCTCTTTATCTCGCTCACTCCAAAATTTTATTGGCGATTATCCGATTGTTGGGCATAGTATTCCTTTTGACGTAGGTTTTCTCCAGCGTCGTGGTCTGGCCCGTAGCAATCCTCTAATTGATACGTTTGAATTGGCAACGGTCCTGCTGCCCTCACTTGCGAGCTATAATCTTGGACAAGTAGCCACCTCTTTAGGTGTGCATGTGCCGGAAGATCGGCATCGTGCGATGGTCGATACTGTCCTGGCAATGGAGGTGTTTCAGGTTCTGTACGAACGGATCGAGTCCGTTGATCTGGCGATGCTCAACGATCTGGCGCACTTAGATGCTCCACGGACCTGGCCGTTGCTGCACTTTTTTCGCCAGGAACTGCGCGAACGACAGGATCGAGATGGTCTGCGGGGAGGATTGGGACGTGGAAGTCTGGGCGATCGTTTTGCGGCCCAGTTAGGCATGGACCCTCGCGTGCTCTCCTTTGCAGTTGCAAAGCGTTCAACGAATGAGCTAACTACCCCTACCGTTCATACCCTTTCTTCTCAGGAGCATTCAGCGGAAGATGAGCCGGTGGAGCTCTCACACTTCACTGGCTACCAATCGGCTCGTGCTGCAGTGCGGAAAGCGTTGGATCAGAAAACATCCCTGCTCCTGGAGGTCACCGTTGGAGGACAGAATTATACTCCAGTGCTGATGCCAGCTTTAGAGTGGCTTCTTGAAGCCCCCGAGACTGAGCCATCGCCCCGGCGTTTAGTGATTGCCTGCGCCAATCAGCAGAGCGCTCGACGATTGATGGAGACAGTTCTCCCACGTTTGCAAAAGCAATTACAGAGCCAGCTACCAGTGGCCTATCTGGCCGAGAGGGGTGGATATCTGTGCACGCATCGCTGGTTTGGAGCTGCTCTACGGCGCACCAGTGGCGAGCTGACAGCAGAGCAGGCTCGTGGCCTGGCAAAGCTGGGCTTATGGGCACAGCAGACGCTGTATGGTGAGCGTAATGAATTAACGCTCTTGCAACAAGAGATGGCAGCCTGGGATCGTGTCTCCTCTGGCGTAGAGCGCCTTCCTTCAACAGGAGCTGGTTCGATGTATGAACGGTGCACCTATCGTCGGAAAGGATACTGCTTTGTCAGCCTTGCCGAAGAACGGGTGAATGCTGCTCGCATCGTTATAACGACGCATGGAGCCCTCTTTGATGACCTCTCACAGCCTTCCTCGTTGCTTGCGCATATCCCCCATAGACTGTTTCTCGATGCTGACTTGCTTGAGGAGGATAACGCACGATGGAGTAGCGCTGAGGTTGATCAGCAGCAGCTGCTACGTATCCTGAATACGCTGGGAACCGAGCTGGCCAATGGCCGCTATCAAGGTTTATTGGCCCTGGCCGCTCCTGCCTTACGAGAGAATGGCCCGGGAGGGTGTTCCACTGCGCCAACCATCGCGAAGAGCGAATTAGATGCACGCCTTCTCAACTGGTTTCAGGCTTTGCGTCAGGCTCGTAGTGCCTGCGAAGGGCTCTTCCATAGTTTTTCACAGCTCGTTGAGGAATATGTACAACAAAGTGGGGGACGTGATAAAGGCCGCAAAGGTGGCCGTGGACAGGAACAGCGAGCCGATCAGCCCTTACGATTGACCGGACAGATGCGCCAGGTGCCAGCCTGGGGTGAGACAGAGCAGGCATGGAAGCAGGCAAATCAGCGACTCCAGACAGTGATCGATCTGGCTCATGAAGCAGAGAAAGTTATTTTGAGTGGACAGCGCAAACGTCGCCAGCCGCTTGATGGAGGAGAAGAGAGTTCGGTTGCCTCTGAGCTGATCGTTGTTGCCCATCAGCTTGAGGAACAGATGAACCTGCTCCAGCAAGCGATTACGCTCAACGAGAACGAGAGGGTCTATTGGTTAAGAATGCCTCCACAGCCCGCCTCACTTCAGCATCAGACGCCAGCACAGAGAAACAATGCAGCAGAGAATCTTCCCCCGACCCAACCCCCGGAAGTAACTCCCGTTCTGTATTCGCAGCTCGTTCAGATCTCAACAGTCTTAAAAGAGTTTGTCCTTAAAGAGCAGTGTAGCACCATCTTTGCAGGCACTGCGCTCTCTGTCGATAATACCTTCTCTTTTATGCGTGGCCGCCTCGGTCTTGAGCAAGATAGCAGTCTTACAGCGGCAATCGTTACAGAGCATCAAGAGCAGACGCTGTTATACCTTCCTAACGATCTTCCTGAGCCTAACGCTCCCCAATATCAACGCAATGTGGACGAAGCACTCATCCAGCTGGCAACATCACTGGATGGTCAGGTGGTTGCTCTGTTTACCTCGCATGCGGCCCTGCGTAGCTCTTATTCAGCGATTAAACCGCTTTTAGAGACGCGAGGTATTCTGGTATTAGGACAGGGGGTTGACGGGTCCCCACGCCAGCTCTGGCAGGTTTTTCAATCACAAGAGAAGGTTGTGCTGTTAGGAACCGGGAGCTTCTGGGACGGCGTTGATGAGGTCACGCGTCCACCTACCTGCCTGGTTGTTGCGCGCTTGCCCATGCCCGTTCTCAATGATCCGCCAGTTGCAGCACGTGCCGAGCAATATTCGGATCAGTTGCACAATCTCACTGTCCCAATGGCCTCTCTACGGATGAGGAGAACCCTGAATCGTCTGGTCTGGGGCGAGCAAAAACGGAATGTTGTGGTCGTCCTTGATCGTCGCCTGACCTCGAAAGAATATGGCTCGGTTATTTTACAGAGCCTGCCCACGATGACACAGAAGCAAGGGCCGGTCTCGCATATGGCTGAACAGAGTATGGACTGGCTCACCAGACAGAATGAGACCCTTTAGAGAAGATAGCCAGTCTCCTTTTTTCTGTAAATGAATGAATTCTCTCGATCATAAGATCGTATTTATCGATAGATAGTTTATTGGCATGGAAATCGTCTGCCAGGAAATGATAAAGAGAAGGTAGTATATGGCTCTTGATATTTCACCAGTAAAAGGGCGTTCATCGCTTCGTGTTGTCTATGGAGCTTGCCCGCATGATTGCCCAGATAATTGTGCGTTAGAGACGCATGTCGATGAGCAGGGGCGGGCTGTGAGCGTGCGTGGACGTGCAGATCATCCCGTCACGCGAGGTTGGCTCTGCGCCAAAGTCAATCGCTATCTCGAGCGGGTGTATGACCCGAATCGTCTGCTCTATCCGCTGCGCCGCGTTGGTGCTAAAGGAAGCGGCCAGTTTGAGCGCGTCTCCTGGGAGGAGGCAATTGCAGAGATTGTTGAGCGCTGGCAGAAGATCAGTGCGACCTATGGAGCAGAGACGATTCTGCCCTATAGCTATGCTGGTACGTTAGGATTGGTGCAGGGGGCCGTTACGGATGGGCGCTTCTGGAATCGCTTAGGGGCTAGCCAGCTTGAGCGAGCGATCTGCGGCCATGCTGCTGAAGATGCAGTTCTGCTCACTATTGGAGGCAGACTGGCGCCCGCACCTGATATGGTGCTAAAAAGTAAGCTCATCTTAATCTGGGGAAGTAACCCGGCCAGCACTTCGCCCCATTTAATGCCTTTCTTGCGGCAGGCGCAGAAGAATGGCGCGCGTGTGATTGTCATCGATCCGGTCCGTACGTTGACTGCTCGTTCGGCGAATCAGCATATTCAACCCTTTCCTGGAACCGATGCCGCGTTAGCTCTGGCGATGATGTATGTGATTGTCACCGAAGGCCTGCATCAGCCTGAGTGGCTGGCTGAACATACTGTTGGCTGGGAGCATCTGTTAGAGCGCATTATGCAGTATCCACCTGAACGAGCGGCTCAGATCACAGGTCTGGCCAGCGAAACGATTAGTGCGCTTGCGCGTGAGTATGCTACGACGGCTCCGGCACTGCTTCGCGTCACGGATGGAATCAATCGCCACACGAATGGGGGACAGACTGTGCGCACACTGGCCTGTTTGCCCGCTGTTGTGGGACAGTATGGTCAGCCTGGAGGAGGGCTGATGTATAGTACCAGCGATTGGTTGAAATGGGATAGTGCTTCTGTCAACCATGGGACTGATCCAGCCTGTCCGACGCCAACCCGTAGTCTGAATATGAACCGTCTAGGATCGCTCTTAACGGGTGAGGCCGATCCTCCAATCTATTCGCTGTATGTGTATAATGCGAACCCGGTAGCATCGGCTCCTAATGCTGGCAAGGTGGTTGAGGGCCTGTTGCGCGAAGATCTCTTTACGGTTGTTCACGATCTATTTGAGACGGACACGGCTCGTTATGCCGATCTGATTCTCCCCGCGACCAGCCAGCTTGAACATGTTGATCTGCATAAGCCGTATGGACATCTTTCCTTGCAATATAATATGCCTGCGATTGAGCCACAGGGAGAGTCTCGCAGTAATTGGGATGTCATGAGGGCTCTCGCGGCTGGGCTGGGCTTTCAAGAGGAATGGCTGCGAGCGGATGCCGATACTGTGATAAACGAAGTGCTCACAGCGTCAGCCAGGACTCAAACAACCTTGCAGGGCATGACATTAGAACGTCTACAACAAGAAGGCTCAATTCCTTTTGCCATTCCTGTTGAGGAGCAGGTTCCATTTGCCGACGGAAAGTTTCGGACTCCTTCGGGGAAGGTTGAGTTCTACTCAGAGCAGGCGCTCGCTAAAGGGTATGATCCCGTCCCCGGCTGGGTTGCAGAGGTTGAATATACGCCTTACAAGCCTGCATCTGAGCTACAGGCGAGCGATGAGCCCATGCCATTGATCTGCGCAGCTGCGCACCACTTTATCAGCTCGACCTTTGGGAATCAGCCGACATTGAAGACCAAAGAGGGGACACCAACGTTAAGTATTAATCCACATGATGCTCAGCTGCGTGGTATTCGCAGCGGTCAACTGGTGCGCGTAAGTAATGAACGCGGCTGGTGTCGTCTGATTGCCGACGTGACAGAAGATGTGCGACCGGGGGTGCTTTCAACCGCGACCGTCTGGTGGCCAAAGTTTAGTCCCGACCAGCGTAACATCAACTGGACCACCTCGGATCGATTGGCAGATTTTAATGGTGGGAGTACGTTCTATACGAATCTGGTCAAGGTAGAAGCGGAGACTGAGCAGGATCAAAAAGGCGGCGAATAGCACCATCTTTTAGCTGAAAACTGGTGGTGGCAAGCCTCTCCTGTCCAGGTGTCAGTCATTAAAGCAAGTCGTCTCTCTCGCAGCAGAGGGAGACGACTTATCCTCCTATGGGACCACTCTGGTCATAGTGGTTCTATACCCACCGCCTGGAAAGACCCAGGCACCGGTGCAGGAGTTGCCATCTTCGCTGAAGCTTCCCTTGAAGTAGGCAGGAGAACCTTTTTCCCCACCCCAGATGATGAGCGTATTGTGAACCAGTTCATAGACATAGTCGAGGGTATCGCCGGTCGAACTATAAAAACGTGATTTGATATCTGAATCTGGCTCTTCCCCAAAGGGCCGCAGATGCCCAATGACCTCCAGGCCCTTGATACGATTACCAGCATGTTCCATATCCACATGTTGCAGAAGGAAAAAGCCCCCTTCTAGCCACTCATAGATGATCCGCCCCGAAGTGTCACCGGAGAGTTCCCATGGCCCAACTAACTTCTCCAACTGTTTCAAATCAGAGCGAGGTGAAACTGTCTGGGAGGGAGATCCTGTGCTTATCTTCTCTGTCATGCTTCTTTCCCCGTCATGGGTGTTGCCTGCCATAAGGTGTTTCCTTTCTCTCGTATGCAAGACCGTGCTTGCTCTTCCTTTGCTGTGCAGAGCTGAGTGGATTCAGCCCCTGTTGTGCTGAGGACATGATGTGCTTTCTTGCGGTCACCTCTCCATCTTTTTTAAAAGCTCTGCAAGACGCTCAAAGGAAGCACTGGTTCCTTCTTCCATCCCACTTTGCAGCATGCTATCTCGGTCAGCGACGGACTGGAAAATGGAGTGAGCGGTGAGCCTGGTTCTTTCTCCAGGCAATTCCTCAAAACGTACCGTTTCCAGACACACATGTCCTTTTTCTGGTAGCCCTTCAAACTCAAAGGTGTTAATGACGAGTTCAGGGCTGAGCACTTCGTGATAGACTCCATGAAATGCAGTCACTGTACCATTTGGATCGGTGTGGAGATACCTCCACTTCCCATTGGTCTTTGGTTCAAAGAT
The DNA here is from genome assembly GCF_003967535.1 of Tengunoibacter tsumagoiensis. GTDB lineage: Bacteria > Chloroflexota > Ktedonobacteria > Ktedonobacterales > Ktedonobacteraceae > Tengunoibacter > Tengunoibacter tsumagoiensis. The sequence goes on from NZ_BIFR01000001.1 coordinate 2,749,854, forward strand.
ATCAAGCGTCATGATGCCCCCCCGTGGTCCCAGCCACTGGACGTACAGCTTTGGGTCGGTGAAGGCTCGAAACACAAGTTCGCGCGGCGCATCGAATTCGCGTATGATGAGCATCTCTTGTTTTCCCGGCTCAGCGACAATGATCGTTTCATTGGCTGTCATAGAAGTTCTTCTCCATCTTTTTTTCTCGTAGTCGCTTGTTTCTTCTTTTCAGTTTCGAGTATTCCATCTAACACCTCAAAACGCTCACTCCATCTTTGTCGTGTCTGTTGAATCCAGGCTTCAAATTGAGAGAGTGTCTGTGGATTGAGGCGGTACATATGCTTTTGAGCGTGTTTTTCCATCTCCACTAAGTGAGCCTCACGCAAGACTTTGAGATGTTGTGAGATCGCTTGTGGGCTGACAGGAAAATGCTCGTAGATAGCAGTAGCAGATAACTCACCACTACTCGCAAGGAGTTCGAGAATGGCCCTTCGCGTCGGATCGGCCAGAGCAACAAACATATCCATACCCATATTTTAAAGCAATTTCTTAATTAAGTCAATACTTGATAAAGAGGATGCTGACAGAACTGGAACGTCCATGTTTTTGGTTGCCAGTATTTGACGGGTTTTATGCTCTATGTTACCATAGTTGATAGCGCACTGTAAGGTCCGGTCCGCTATTTACGAGGGGAGTTAGAAAGCATGAACTTATATGAGCAATTATTGGTGGTGAGAGAGCGTCTTGAGGGCATCGGAGCTCATGATGATAGTATGGACCTGGTAGAGAAACTTTTGAAACGAGCTGAACCTGCCAGAAATGACAAGACCAGCATCAATCAGGTACAAGTTCTACGTCATATGCTGCGTATGCCTGAGACGGTGGACAACTACAACGTGTACAACGATCTACAAGAATTGATCAGCGAGCGCGATGAAGTAGAGATTGCTGCACGTGAGGACGCAGCACCTGCGGCCTATGTAGATACAGATCGTCGTCCAAAACCAAAGTCTTATTACAAAGATAAAAAGGACAAAGAGAAAAAAGGGAAGGGCTAGCCGACTATTCAGTGGCTGGCCCTTCAATTTGTCTTTGTTGTGCATTTGCACCGTCGAGTTGTAGCTGTTGTTTCAGCGCCTGAAGTTGAGTATCGACATTCTGTTGGGCGCTGATCTGCCGCAACTCGCGGTCAAGTGTATCGCCGCTTCCACCTCCCAATAGTCCCTGCTCACCGAGCGTGCCTTGCTCAATCAGTGCTTCCATCGCGTTAGCCCGAGCTTGCATGGTGAGTACTTTATCTTGAGCTCGCTGCATAGCTGCATTCATCTCTGTCATCTCTTGCGAAATGCCAGTGACTGTCTCATTGATTTTTACCTGAGCCTGAGCTGCGCTATACTGTGCTTTGACCATCTCTTTCTGAGTGCGGAAAGCCTCAATCCGCGCTGAGACGGTACGCTCCATCGTTATGAGCTTCTCTCCCTGGGCCTGGATCTGTGCAATCTGCTGTTCATACCCGTTAAGCTGGGTGACTAATGTCTCTTTGCGTTGGAGTGCGAGACGAGCCAGATCCTCTCGATTGGCCTGTAGAGCCTGGCGAGCCTGACCCTCTAAGGTTGTGACCTGTGTTTGTAGCTGCGCCTGTTGCAATTGCAAGCGTTTCTCATTGGTCACAACATCTGCAATGGATCGGCGCAATTGTTGGAGCTGTTCGAGCTGTTTAGAATACGAATAATCCATCACCTGTCCCGGGTCTTCAGCACGATCCAGGGCAGCATTGGTCCGAATAGTAAAAAAATTGAGAAGGCGTGAGAATAGTCCCATAATATCCCCTCCTGATCATTGCTCTAATAAGTATACGGTTTACGCGTGATTACGTTGCTGTTCATTGTAAAGGCTCTCTTTGAGAGAAAGCATACCATAGTTGGCGGTGGTCTGTCTGATAGAAAAAAAGTGGCTCAAAAGGCTTGACAGCGAAACTGCTTTCGGTTATACTACTCAACGTTAGAGATATCTATGCGGGTTTGGTGTAGCGGTAACATGCGACTTTCCCAAAGTTGAGACCACGGGTTCGAACCCCGTAACCCGCTTTCTAAAAGGCTATCAAGCGTTTGATGGCCTTTTTTTGTTGCATGTTTTCTGTCAAGCGATTCTAATGCCCGACCAGGGCGTTTCAGTTCTGGATTGGTCCTCTGACGACCAGAGAGGTTCTTCCATCGGGAAGAGTGCAAAGAAGAAAATACTGCATCAGGCCATTTCTCGGACGCGACTGCGGTCTGGTCCCTGTCATCAGCCACAATGAATTGATCCCTGACCCCTTCTCACTTCATTGTTCCCCCTGTCAGGCCGCAGTCGCGTTCGCTGAGCGTGCCAACCCGGCCCTTTTCTGCAAGCACTGAAACGCCCTGATAGCCGACAGCCCCCTGAATGAGGGAGTGGCCGTCATAAGCACGATAGTGTCAGCCTTATGGCTGTACCTTCGCTTGCATTCTTCATGAAGCAGTTCTCTTTATGACGGCCTGTGAAGGAGATAAGCAGGCTTATTTGTGGAGCTGAGCTTCCATGTTCTGCATATCTTTATTGACTGTTCTGAGGCCAATTAAACAGACAAGGCCAGCCAGTAAGAGGCAGAGAGGAGCGCAGAGGCGCATCGCAAAGCCAATCGACGTCCGGTCGCTGATGATGCCAATGATCAGAGGTGATGCGGCATCGCCAAGGAGATGTCCAAGGAGAAGAGCCAGACCAACTGCCGTTGAGCGCATCGTGGGACTGATAATATCCTGTACAATAGCCTGGATAGGTCCCAGACACATGGTGAGACAGATAATCGCGATCACAAAGATCGTAATAAAGATGGGGAGCTGGTGAAACGAGAGTGCCAACCAGGTAAGGGGGGCCCCAGCCAGAAAGGCAATGGTCGTAACCAGCATACGCCCCTGTGGCATGCGCCGTTGCAGAGAGTCAGCCAGCCAGCCTCCAAACAGGGTGCCAACCAGACTTCCAGCTCCTAAAACGCCTGAGGAGATATTACTCGCCTGACTTAATGTCTGACCAAACTCGCGGACGAGGAACGTGGGTACCCAGGTCAAAGCAGCTCCAGTGATAAAGAAGCTACAGATGAAGGCGGCCACAATAACCCAGTAGGTTGGGATGAGCAGCAGCTTTTTAAAGATTTTGAAGAAATCAGCTCCAATACTGCCATGTGCCAGAGCCGCTTCATTCTCGGTATCATGCCCCTGTTCAAAGGCTCCACGTTTGGGTTCGGTGACGCGCCAGATCAGAAAAGCTGTCAGGAGGCCAGGCAGACCAACAAGATAGAAGACCCAGCGCCAGCCCCATGCCTCGGCGACATGCCCACCAATGAGGAGGCCCAGAGCCGTCCCAATCAGGTTGCCAATCGACCAGAGTGAGAGCATACGACCACGTTGCTCCTTAGGGAAATAATCTCCAATCATTGACAGCGAGGCCGGTGCATAACCTGCCTCACCAATGCCGAGGAAGGCGCGCGTAATAAAGAGCTGTACAAAATTACGGGTAAAGCCACCCAGGGCGGTTGCAATACTCCAGATCGTCACACAGACAGCAACAATATTTTTACGTACTCCTTTATCAGCCCAGACGCCCAGAGGGAGAGTGCACAGGCCGTAGATGAGTAAGAAGGATGAGTTGAGTAACCCCAATTTGGCATCAGAGAGACCAAATTCTGCCTGAAGCTTGGGGAAGATCGAAGAGATCACCGAGCGATCTACATAATTAAGGATGTTTATCGCAAGAAGAACATAAAATGCAAAACGTGCCTGTTCTCGGGATGGGTGCGCACCGTCCTGCTTGTGGGTGGTGGGCGGCGTAGCTGTCCTCATAGAATGATGTCCTTTTTTAACCTTTCATTGTTGTCACAGACTGCCTGCTCAATGTAATCGTCTGCTACTGATACGAACAGGCTCAGAGCGGGTTGCTAATTTTACAACGACCATGACCTTAAGAACGTCACTGTAGAGTTTTTTCTCCCTCTCTACTGTCCCTGGCAGGGCGTTTTTAGGAGCGTTTGCAAGACAGAGCTGTTCGCGAAACTATATGGCTGGGCTCTGCGTATAAAGGGGGAGAAGCATCTCTCATAAAGAGAGACGTACATCAGGCATATTCTTCCAACGGGCTCATTCTGCAACCATGGTGGCTGTCTCAAACGGTACCAGCAGAAGAAGAGCAGACTGATAGTTGGTTAGAAATATTGATAGAGATTGCTCACTTTCATGTAAAGGAGGCTCGTATGCTACTTCCACTTGCTGATGGCGTAACTATCCAGTTAGGCGAACATGTATGGTCTTTTGGGTTAAATTTTATTCTGTATCTGGTTATTGCTGCTATCGTTGGTTTTCTTGCTGAATATATTGTTGGTTGGCGCGTGCCCTTCGGTATTATCGGTTCAATTATCGCTGCTGTAATTGGCATCTGGTTGATGACACAGGTGATTCAGATTAATGGTATCAGTATTAATGGCCACAATGATATCGATCTTTTCGGTGTGCCATTGATTCGCGCATTGATTGGTTCAATCATTTTTGTGGCCATCTGGCACCTGCTGACAGCCGGGATTGCTCGTCGCCGTCCACGCCGTCGCTATGGTGCAGCATAGCATACTAGAACGCGTGTCCAGAGTGCGGCCCTCACCTCCAAGGTGAGGGCCGCTTCTTTGTGGGGGCAGAGCATGATAGAGATAGAGAGTGGATAGTATGAATAGCCTTGCCAATTGGGTAAGCCATGTAGCCAATCCTTCTCTCTCTTCGTCTTGTTTTAAGAGAAGGTTCTATCATTTGTTGATGGAAGAATTGCGGTCCATAGCCATCTTGGAAAAGGATCAATCTGTGCATACTGTGACGCATTTTTTTCTCTCGGCAAGCCCTCTGCTGGTGTATATTCTGGTGGCAGTGGTGCTTATGCTGGAGAGCTCTGCGATCCCGATTGCGAATAATACGTTGTTGTTATTGACTGGAGCGCTCTCCGCCCACGGTCAATTGAATATTGTGCTCCTGTTTGTGGCTGCGGTGGTGGGAAGTATCGCCGGGGCCTGTCTGGCCTATCAGATCGGGCTCTCTAATGGCCCGGCTTTTCTCGCGCGTGTGGCACGTCTTCTGAGGCTAAATGAACAGAAAATTGGTTTTGCCGAGCGCTGGTACCAGAAGTCAGGCGCTCGGATGATCTTCATCTCTCGTATGACTCCTTATGTGCGCCCATTCGCCTGTTTCCCTGCGGGGATCTTTCGTATGCCGTTCCCGACTTTTTTTCTCGCATCTTTTTCAGGATCGACTATCTGGTGTCTGGCTCTGCTTGCTCTTGGCTGGTTTGTTGGTGATCGCTATCATCAGGTGCTGAGACTGATGCAGCGTTATACGTTGCCCTCGGTACTGGTGGTTGTCGTGCTCCTGGTGCTGTATATTCTTGGGTCGCGACTGATCAAACAGCGCTTTCATTCCCAGGGCGAAGCGAGAGGTTCTGAGGGCCGCCAGGAATATGTGGCAAGAGGTCGGCGCTATAGTGGTTTTATGCGTTAGTCTGTAAAATCTTCTGTTTCAGGATTGAGAGAAAAAGAATAAGAGAGGCGTTGAAGTAGACGCCTCTCTTATAGTCTGGTAGGTCTCGTAGCTGTTTAGTGCACTTAGAGATTGACCAGTTTCACTCCGAATATGTCGCCGGTCTTGCGGATTTCGTCGATGGCCCAATCGGGAATTGGATCGTCAACAGAGATAATCATTAAGGCGGAAGCATTTTTGGAGTAGCTGCGCGGCTTGCGGGTGCTTGGACCAACATCCATATGTTGAATATTGACGTTTGCCTTCCCCAGGACAGTGGCTACGCGCCCAATCATCCCTGGCTGATCGAGATTCTGGCAGAAGAGAATATAGCCTTCGGGCGCAAATTCAGTCCAGTAGCGTCCGACACGGACGATACGTGCCTCGTCATGGATGACTGTCCCACTCAGTGTCGCAATCTGTTCCTCGCCTGAGCCAGGGATGCCTGTCAGCAGAGCATCAGTAGGTTGCGAGTTAAAGACGCGTAACGTCACCTGATTGGCAAACTCAGCAGGCGTGGTAGATTTCTGTTCGACGATCTCCAGACTCCACTCTTTAGCCAGAACCTGAGCATTCACCATATTGACATGTGCATCCGAGATCGATTCCAGCAGACCTTTGACCAGGGCTGTCTGCAATGGTCGCAGGTCATAGCTGGCAATCTCACCACTATAGACCAGCTCCACTTTATTGATTGGACCAGGCTGGAGCTGTGTATAGAGCCGTCCCATCTGCTCGACCACTGTCATATAGGGCTGAAGAACTTTTAACGTTTCGGGAAGAATCAGAGGTGCATTCACCGCTGCCCGAGGGAAACCACCACGCAGGACTGAAACGATCTGATCCGCCACATCGGTTGCGACTCCAACCTGAGCCTCTTCTGTCGAGGCACCCAGATGGGGAGTAGTAATAATGCGCTCATGAGATACAAGCTGCTTTAAAAGCTCATTATCTTTAATGGGTTCCTGACTGAAGACATCGAGTGCAGCTCCGGCGAGCCGACCCTCATTCAATGCTTTGAGGAGAGCCTCTTCGTCGATCAACCCTCCGCGAGCACAGTTAATCAGACGAGCTGTTGGCTTCATCAGGCTGAGCTCATGCTCTCCAAGTAGACCTCTCGTCCCATTCGGGCCACTCGTCAATGACGTATGCAGCGTGACAAAATCAGACTGGCGTAGCACATCTTCCAGACTGAGCATCGTTACATTGGCCTTACGAGCCTGTTCGGGCGAGACATAGGGATCAAAGGCCAGGATCTGCATCTCCAGGCCCTGAGCTCGGCGAGCCACGGCCATACCAACTTTCCCCAGACCAATGACGCCCAGCGTTTTGTTGCGCAGCTCAACGCCCAGGAAGCGGCTCTTCTCCCATTTTCCAGCTTTCATGCTGGCGGATGCATTGGCGATATGGCGAGCGAGCGCCATCAGCATCGCCACGCTGTGTTCAGCAGCAGCAATAATATTGCCTGTGGGTGAGTTCACCACAATGATTCCCTGCCGCGTTGCGGCAGCAGTATCGATATTATCGACACCAACACCTGCACGACCAACAATCTTGAGATTGGTGGCAGCAGCAAGAATATCTGCGGTTACCTGAGTTTCGCTACGAACCACAAGTGCAGTATAGTCTCCAATAATCGCCTTGAGCTGCTCTGGCTTGATACCGATCCGCTCGTCTACCTGAGCCTCAGGGAGTTGAGTGCGTAAGAGGTCAATGCCCTCCTGTGCAATGCGATCAGTAATCAGGACTTTGACGGGACCGACCTGTGTCGCCTCGGTCTCACGCTTTTCTGTGACCTCTGTCATAAAGTCTTTCTCTCCTCTGACCGTACTAGCCCTGAAAACCAAGTTCATGGAGACGGTGTTCAACTGCATTAAGAGCCTCGTCGAGATCTTCCTGGGTAAAGTAACCAAGATGACCAATGCGGAATATCTTGCCCTTCATATGATCCTGACCATCGGCCAGAACGATATTATCTTCTTTGCGGAGCTTTGTCAGCAGGGCTTTTGTCTCAATACCTTCAGGGGTCAGAATGGCCGTGACGGTATTGGAGGCGTAGCGGGGATCGGCCAATAATTTGAGCCCAAGTGCTTTCACCCGATTACGGACATATTCACCGGCCTGAGCATGGTGAGCAAAGATGTTTGCGCGGCCTTCTTTTAACATCATCTCCAACGCCACATCTAAGCCATAGAAGAGAGAGACGGGCGGTGTTGTGGGATGTTGCCACGAAGCCTCGAGCTGCTTGCGTGCCGAGCTCCAATCGAAGTAGAAGCGGGGAAGTTTTGATTGTTTATGGGCGGCCCAGGCGCGCTCACTGGCAGCAATCATCATAATGCCAGGAGGAATCATCCAGCCTTTTTGTGAGCCAGTAAAGACCACATCCAGATCCCAGGGATCCATCTCCAGGGGAAGGCTACCCAGAGAACTGACGGCATCAACAACAATAAGGGCATCTGGATTATCGTTGCGTACAACCGTAGCCAGAGATTGAATATCGTTCGTCACGCCAGTAGATGTCTCATTATGAGTCAAGAGCACGCCGCGATAAGGAGCGATTTGTTGGAGTCGATTGGCCACGACATCAGGATCGGCAGCCTGGCCCCATGGGAACTCGATTTTGGTGACATTCAGTCCGTATGCTTCAGCAATCTTTGCCAGGCGCGTACCAAAGTTCCCAATAATCACAGAGACCACATGATCACCAGGTGAAAAGACGTTGACCACGGCACATTCTTGTCCGCCCGTACCAGAAGCGGGATAGGTGAGGACGGGAGCAGTCGTCTGGAAGAAATACTGGAGGCGTGGAGTAACTCGTTTCATGATAGCTGAGAACTCAGGGCCGCGATGATTGATCATCTGGGCCGCCTGTGCTTCCATAATCTCTGGTGGAATAGGCGTAGGACCTGGAACACGCAGATTCTGTTTTGGAATCGGAAGACGCTCTTCTACCTGTGGAATTGGAATAGCTTTTCGATCTTGAATGGTCATTGATTCGTGTACTCCATTTTTCTCTATCTCAAATGAGATTGTTATGCAGGTTCACCAACGTATATCGGTGGAACAGATTGCGGCTTCGCAATGGATGCAAACGGTAAGCTGCTCTGTTTACCAATACCATGGCCTGAGGGGGTGCTCATTTAGAGTATAGCATAAATGTTTGAAAGCCGAATAGTGCACACTTCGGGGCTCTATTCAGCTTTCTATGGTTATTATGTATACCTGGAAAAGGAAAAATTGTGAGCATATGTATTTTGCTACGAGATAATTCCTTAATCTTTATCGGCGATGCAATGTAATTTGACGAAGTTGGTGCGTGCTTTGCTGGCAATGGGAAGTCCACCCATAATGACCACCTTGTCGCCTTCTTCGACCAATTTATCTGTAAGCATAAGCTGATCGACAACCTCAATCAACTCATCAGTTGTGCCTGTAAGTGGGACGAGGCAAGGTCGAACGCCCCACCAGAGAGCAAGGCGGCGATAGACCTCTTCCGAGGGAGTATAGGCAAAAATAGGGGTGCGTGGACGGTCTTTTGAGATAAGATGAGCGGAGGCACCTGAGCGCGTAAAGACCACAATGGCATTGACATTCGTGGCTTCAGAGAGCGCACGAGCTGCGTGGCTAATGGCGTGCTCCTGAGTGCGTTTCTGCGTCTGAGGTTGGCGTGCTGTGCTATCGCCTGCTTCGGTCTCAAGGGCGATGCGGACCATCATTTCGACCGCTTCGATGGGATGAGCTCCTGCTGCGGTTTCAGCACTGAGCATAACCGCATCCGTCCCATCAAAGACCGCATTTGCCACGTCATTGACCTCAGCTCTGGTGGGGCGTGGGTTCGTCACCATAGATTCTAACATTTGAGTCGCAGTGATGACAGGAAGACCCAGCGCATTACAACGCGAGATAATATGTTTTTGGAGCAGAGGCACCTTTTCGGGAGCCATCTCCACGCCGAGATCGCCACGAGCGACCATAATGCCATCGACCACTTCTAAGATATCGTCGAGATTCTCAATGGCTTCGGGTTTCTCAATTTTGGCAATCAAGGGAATATCTTTGTCTGGGGGAGCCGAGAGTTCAGCGAGATGCTGTTTGATCAGTTGTTTTGCTGCCAGGACATCATCGGGAGTGCGTACAAAGCTTAGTGCGACATAATCAACACCATGTTGAACACCAAAGCGCAGATCATCACAATCCTTTTCAGTTAAGGAAGGAGCACTGACCGCAACCCCGGGCAGATTAATCCCTTTATGTTCTTTTAAGCGACCGCCATGGACGACGAGGCACTCGACATCCGTCTCATTAAAGCCAAGCACCCGTAGCTCCATAAGACCATCATCAAGCAGGATGCGGTCTCCTTCTTTGACATCCTGAGCTAGAGATTTATACGTCGTAGGGATAATCTGTTCATTGCCAGGAATCTCTCGTGTGGTAATGATCACGCGAGTATTGACGACCAGGGGAATAGGCTGAGCATCTTTGAGCTTGCCAACGCGGATCTTTGGACCCTGGAGATCTTGAAGGATTGCTACAGGCACGCCCAGGCGTTTGGAGATGGCACGAATCCGTTGCAGCACCACGGCATGATGTTCCTGGGCCCCATGGGAGAAGTTAAGCCGGGCCACGTTCATACCAGCACGAATGAGCTGTTCAAGTTTTTCCTCACTGTCGGTAGCTGGCCCAATAGTACAGACGATTTTTGTCCGTCGCATATAATATCCCTCTTAAAATAGCTTTTTCGGGAGAAGTTTTCTCTCACGATAGCTGCAGAGCCATTGGACGACCGTGTCCATTCTGTCTAGTAGTAGCAGTGTACACTTTCTGAGGATCAAGGGCAAGCTCTAAGAATGTTTCTTTAAACGGCCTTAAGAAAGCATGGAGGGCCATTTACAACAGGTCTGGCCAGGATCGCAAAATGCCCTTTTCGGGTGGTACTTTCTGGGCCATCTTTCACAAAGAAAGTCTCAGGAGAGAGGAACAAGATGATTCATCTCGCAAGAAGGATGAGAGCGACCTGTGAACAGTGTTCGTAGATTGACAATTTGCTCGTCGCATGCTATTCTAGTCAGGCCGTAGTTGACAGGTACTTTTGTGTGCTGTGTTCAATGTGGCACTGCTGAAAATACAGACCCCCACTAAGCGGGGCAGAGGTGGAATTAAAAAAGCATGGCTGTTAAGATTCGTTTAAAACGTACGGGCATGAAGAAAGCCCCCAGTTATCGTGTTGTCGTAGCGGATGCCCGTTCTCCTCGCGATGGTCGCATTATCGAGAACATTGGGTGGTACAACCCCCGCGTTGAGCCTTCTGCGATCAATATCAATGAAGAGAAAGCTCTGGGCTGGTTGAAAAATGGCGCCCAACCAACGGAATCCGTCGAGATTCTCTTGAAGCGTGTCGGCATTTTAGATCGTTTTGCCCAGACGAAATCTGCCGAGTAGCCACGTTCGTTTTCATCAAGCTCAGTAGTATCTAAAGTAAGGTTTGAAAGATGCGAAAACTGATCGAGTATATTGCCCAGTCACTGGTTGATGATCCATCTGCTGTGCAAGTTCAAGAAGTTCGCAATGACCGTAACGCGTTGGTGCTGGAACTGCATGTTGCGTCCGATGACTTTGGAAAAGTAATTGGGCGTCAGGGCCGCGTTGCTAAAGCTATGCGTACTCTCCTGCGGGCTGGCGGCACGCGCGAAGGCCGTCATACCTCTTTAGAGATTCTGTAGCGCAGAAGGGATGCCCGTCCGCATTCCTTGACCTCTCTGCGAGACGAAGTACAAAGCATTCGATGGAGCGTACGCTCAGCTAAGCAGGCTATAGAGAGCTGCATGCATATGAAAGACACAACAGAGTGGGCTACTATCGGTACAATAGTGGCCCCTTTTGGTATCCGCGGTGAGATGAAGGTGTTTCCATTGAGTGATGTCCCTGACCGCTTTGCCGCCCTTCGTACCATCTATTTCAGTTCCGACTATTCGGCACATAAGATCGATGCTGTTCGCCCCTATAAAGCGAATATGCTGGTCGTCAAACTGGCTGATCTCCACGATGCTACTGCCGTGGAACAGTTGCGTAATGTCGCTCTGCTGATTCCTGTCAGCGAGATGGCTCAGCTTCCCCCTGATTCCTATTATCATCATGATATTGTTGGTCTCCAGGTGATTACTGTCAGTGGTCGCGAGCTAGGGAAGATCATCGATATTATGCAGACTGGTAGCAATGATGTGTATGTCATCAAAGGGCACGATGGCAAGCAGATTTTAATCCCGGCCCTGAAAGATGTCGTAAAGCAGATTGACCTCATCCGCCATGTGATGTATATTGATCCTATGAAAGGGTTGTTAGACGACGAACCCGATGAAGAGATCGATGAGGATGAGCAGCAGTAGGCAAAAGGTGCCGATCATGCACATTTCTCGTCTCAAACGGCGCAGAAACTGAAAGAGGTACAACGCTAGCATTCTTTCATGCATATTATCGGTGCAGGGTGTTTTCTACACACTGGTGTTGCGTTGCCAATGGGTGCGCCACAGTATCTTGTAGGGAGGTGTCTCATGTCCGACCATATCCCGACTCTGGCTGATCTCTGTAGTGCCATTGCTGAGGGGCATGTGGCGGCAGCTACTGATGGTTCGACGTATCATGTCAATGCTTTAGAGGTGCGTCGTTATTTCAGTAAGCGTCGTTCTCGTTCGACTGTTCCTTTTGTCCAGGCACTTGTCGCAACGTATACTGAAGGCAATGAGTGGACTGGATCCACTATCTGTAATCTGGGCCGTTAAGGCCTTTTTTTGTACCTTTCTTCCCTTCTAGAGAATGTTGCGTTTAGAGAATTGAACGACTATAATAAGATTTGCTATTGAGATGGTTCTCGATAGGCTGGCATTTTGCTCTCCCTATCGAGGCTGGTCTCGTGTTTTTCCAGTCTCCAGGAAGGCGGGTTGGTATTCTGGCCTCCTGTGTTTGCCTGATTCTGGTTGGACTTCTCTTTCGTTTTCTTGGATGTAAGGAAAGGTATTGCATGGAGCCACTTGATTCAAATTATGTCGTACAACGACATGAAAATCCACGTGCTCGCTTCAACTGGCTATATATTATTCCAGTTCTGGCCTCGCTCTGGTTGCTCTATTTGGTCGCTGCTGCGATCTTTCAATTCCCTATTACCGGGATCATTGATCCGGTGATGAGCTTAATGATTGTGGGCTTTTTTGTGATGGTAGGGCTGCTCTTCTGGGCGCTCGCTCCCCGCTCCAATCGCTAAGGTGGCCTTGTGTGGAACATTCTCAGCCTGCTACAAGATCTGGTCTGTTCCACGCCACTCTTCGGTTTTTCTCCCTGATGTCGCTCCGTTCGTGCCTCTTATGGTTTTACCGTTGATGAGGGGCAGAGCTGTTGTAGCGTACATTGAGCACATTTGGGTTTGCGTGCATTGCAAATGGCTCGGCCATGGTAGATGATCCGATGGGCCAGTGGCAACCAGTCGCTTTGTGGGACGATGCGCATCAGCTCCTGCTCAGCTCGATCAGCATCCTCCTGCGTGGTCCAGCCGAAGTGTCTCACCAGTCTTCCCACATGAGTATCAATGATAAAGCCCTCTGAAATGCCGAAGGCATTCCCCAGAATGACATTTGCTGTTTTTCGTCCCACTCCTGGTAGTCTGACCATCTCACGTAGCGTCTGTGGAACTTCTCCCTGGTAATGATCCAGAATATATTGACAGGCAGCTCGAATGCTTCGGGCTTTGTTGCGGAAGAAGGTGATCTTCTGAATATCTTGCTCCAGCTCCTCCTGACTGACCTGTGCGTAGTCCTGTGCACTGCGGTACTTCTGAAAGAGCACCCTGGTGACGGTATTGACGCGCTCATCAGTGCATTGCGCGGCCAGTTGGGTTGCTACTAATAGTTCCAGTGGGGTTGTGAAGTCAAGATCGTATCGAGCATCCGGGTAGAGCCTCTCTAATTCTTGTGTGATCAGTTGAATATGAGATGGAGTATCTGGTTGCGGAGAAATAAGTTCTGGTGTCATGGTGTATAGTGTGTCCTTCTAACAATTTCTTCTGGCTATCTCTAGAGTTAGTATAGCACTTTTCGCTTAATAAGGTGTTTCTTTTTTTGTGGAAAATATCTCTCCCCTTATGCAAAGGTTCAAGTTACCTGATAGCTATACTTGTCGTATGCATAAGAAAAAAGCAACCAGTTTTTCTAAGAAAAAAGGCCAGTTGCCCACAAAGATCTGCGCCCAGTGTGGGCTTCCCTTTGAGTGGCGTAAACGCTGGGAACGAAACTGGGCAGAAGTCCGCTATTGTTCCGATCGTTGCCGTAGAATACACCACCTGACTCATAAACGCTAATTTTTTCTCGCCGTTTGAACTCAGAAATACGTACTAGAGAGAGAGGTTTATCAAAAACAATGGTATGCATCAGCTTGCTCATACTTTGGCTCCCTTCCTATAATGAAGAGGGCATTCCAGCTTCGAGGGAGCGACTTTTGCGTTGAATCTCTTATTCATGAGGAGCAAACAATGACAACCACGGAAACAAGTTCGCAGGTCCAGCAATGGACAAATCTCGCTCAGCAGTTGCGTGTAGATAGTATTCGTTGTACGACGGCTGCTGGTTCTGGTCATCCCACATCGTCAATGTCAGCCGCTGATCTTATGGCCGTTCTTCAGCTCAGTTATCTCCATTATGACTTCGATCAACCAAAGAATCCGAACAATGATCATCTTATCTTCTCTAAAGGCCATGCCGCTCCTCTGCTTTATTCCATGTACAAAGCGGCTGGAGCAGTGACCGATGAGGAGTTATTAACATTAAGAAAATTTGGGAGCCGTCTGGAGGGCCATCCAACACCAGCGATTCCCTGGGTAGATGTCGCAACTGGTTCGTTGGGTCAGGGCTTACCAATTGGCGTGGGAGTGGCCCTGGCGGGCAAATACCTGGATAAGTTGCCCTATCGTGTCTGGGTCTTATTAGGTGATAGTGAGGTCGCTGAGGGGTCAATCTGGGAGGCATGTGATAAAGCCTCATACTACAAACTTGATAATCTGATTGCTATTCTCGACTGTAATCGTCTGGGCCAGCGCGGCGAGACTGATCTCGGTTGGAATACCGAGGCCTATGCTGAGCGTGCACGAGGGTTTGGCTGGAAGGCAATTGTCGTAGATGGGCATAATTACGATCAGATTAATCAGGCGTATACGGAAGCTTTAGCGACGCATGGTGCCCCTACAATGATTATTGCCAAAACAAAAAAAGGCAAAGGCGTCTCCTTCTTAGAGGACAAGCCCGGTTGGCATGGGAAGGCTCTCAGTCCCGAGCAGGAAGAGCAGGCAATGCAAGAGCTGAAACCGCAGGTGCGCAGTCGGACCTTTGAGGTTCAGAAACCTGCTCCAGCAGAGCCTGCTCCAGAGATTCCTCCCATTGTTCCTCAGCTTCCAAGATACGAACTCAATACGTCGGTTGCCACACGAAAAGCCTATGGAGAGGCGCTCAAGGCCCTCGGCGCAGCCAGCCCACTCGTTGTAGCAGTGGATGGCGAGGTGAGTAATTCGACGTATGCCGAAGATTTTGCGAAAGCCTATCCTGAGCGCTTCTTTGAGCAGTTTATTGCTGAGCAACAGATGGTCGCCTCTGCAGTAGGAATGAGCGTTCGACATAAGGTTGCTTTTGCCTCGACCTTTGCCGCTTTCTTCTCTCGTGCCTATGATTTTATTCGTATGGCGGCCATCTCCCGCGCAAATATCCGTCTGGTTGGTTCACATGCAGGTGTCTCGATTGGTGAGGATGGACCATCGCAGATGGCATTAGAGGATCTCGCCATGATGCGAGCAGTCTTTGGGAGTACGGTCCTCTATCCAAGCGATCCGAACCAGACTGCTCAACTGGTGGCAGAGATGGCGAACCATAGTGGGATCATGTACCTGCGCACGACGCGTGAAAAGACGCCAGTACTGTATAGCCCTGATGAGACCTTTAGTATTGGTGGCAGTAAGGTACTCAAGCAGTCAGCAAAAGATCAGGCTACTGTGGTGGCGGCGGGAATTACCGTTCATGAGGCCCTCAAGGCATATGATCAGTTGCAGCAGGATGGGATTACGATCCGCGTGATCGATGCCTATTCAGTGAAGCCAATTGATGACGAGACTCTTCTGTTGGCCGCGCAGGAGACTGGCGGTAAGATTATTACCGTCGAGGATCACTGGCCAGAGGGTGGGTTAGGAGAGGCTGTGTTGGAGGCTTTCTCACTGGTGAATGCCCCCTTGCCTCGTGTCGTTAAAATGGCTGTGCAATCGATGCCGGGCTCGGGAACTCCTGCGCAGCTTTTAGAGGAAGCTGGTATCAGTGCTCACGATATTGTAGAGGCCGTGAAGGCAATCATCAAATAATGTGACTCCTGGAAGAGAAGCACAGCAGCCGCGCTATCCATCAGACTGGATAGTGTGGCTGCTGTGCTTTTGAAACGCTACCGCAGACTCTCACGTGTAGGTAGTACCAATATGTATTCGTGAATATTTATGTGAAGGATTACTACCTATGCGTGTTAAAAAAGCGTCCTTGCTCGTGAATCCACGTGCAGGAGAGAATGTTGTAAAATTGCCTGATGTGCTGGCTGTGCTGGCAGCGGCTGGTTGGAAGACTGAGATTGCGTTAAAAGAATATGGTAAGCATATTATAGGTCTGGCCAATAAAGCCAGTCAGGGAAAGGCCGATCTGATTATTGCTCAGGGTGGAGATGGAACACTGAATCAGGTGGTGAATGGGGTCATGAGCGTTCCAAAGAGCCGTCGTAGTGTGGTGGGTATTCTTCCTGGAGGGACTGCGAACGTCTGGGCAGGTGAAATTGGGGTTCCTATTGAACCAGTGAAGGCTGCCCTGGCCCTTGTCAATAGCAAAGAACGCTCTGTTGATGTTGGACGCCTGGAGATTCATTCGATCCAGTTTCCTGGTGAAGAGGCGCGACCAGTTACAGGTGGCAACAAGAAGAAGATTCAGAAAGAAAGCAAAGAAATTCGCCATCACTTTTTGCTCATGGCAGGGATTGGCATTGATGCAGCGATCATGGGGAATGTCTCGAAGCCTTTAAAATATCGTGTTGGACCCCTCGCTGTAGGTGTGTCTGCGTTAAAAGAATTGCCAGCCCACCATACCTTTCCAATTGAAATTCAGTCGGTTGGAGCTGAGTCCACTGGCGATCTGTTGTGGAAGGGTGAAGCTCTTCAGGTGGTGATTGGGAATACCCGCAGCTATGCGAAAGCAAATTCTATTGAGCTTACACCAGACGCATATATCGACGATGGTTTGCTGGATGTCTGCGTGATTACAGCCGGTGATCCTTTGACAACTATTCAGCAGATCTCCTCACTGCTCCTGCGTCAGCGTCCCTCCAATACCAGTGCTGAGTTCTTTCATGGTGCTCACTTGCAGATCAAAGTTCCTGCTTCGATCTCTTTCCACCTGGATGGAAGCGCTGTAAAGTTAAAGGATTATCTGAGTAAAGCCGATTATGAGCGTCTGGAACAGCTTGAAGATGCCTCACAGGTGATGGTGACGTATCAGTTTGATGCGGTCCCCCATGCTCTTACCGTGGCTATTCCGCAGACATATACCAATGAGCTGTTTGAAAATGGCGATGAGAAGCACGAGCACAAAGGGATTGTAGAAGCCAAACAACAGCATGAGCATCAGCCTGAAGGCAAATTGCCTGAGACAACTATGCAGCATGAGACGGAGGCAACGGAGACGCAATCTGAGCCCAAAGAGAGCCAGCATGATGAGTCACTGCGCAAAGAGCTTCCTGATTTTGTCGACTCGCTTGTGAAGAACGGTCGAAAGGTTACTGTGATTGCTAAGACCGTGAATCCCGAGAAGAAAGAGACCTATATTCTGGCAGGCAGCGTCCATAAAGATAATACAGGTGAAGATGTTCCTGTCGCTGTAGTGCTCGATGCGGAGACCACCCTTTTTGATCATCAGGGAAAATCACTGAAAGATATAAAGACCGCGATCGACTCTCTGCAAGAGGGGACACTCATCATTGTAGAGGGGAGTAAGAGCAAACGTGGTGTCATCACTGCCAGACGTGCCGTTTTATAGGTAGCTTGTTTTTCTATTGCGCCTCATGGCATGTGATAAAAAGTGCTCAGGTACGTTCTCTTGTAATGGAGGGGAAAGACTGAGCGCTTTTTTTTGTCAGCCCTTCATGATTGAAATCACCTGTATTGTGAGAGGAGCATTGCCTGTGCGGTATCATTTGCGCGAGCGAGCCTGGAGCTTAACGGAAGCTTTTCTGGTACGTGACGATAATGGACATACTGTCTATGAGATTCATGGGAAATTTTTTCACATTGGCGACAACCTTGTCTTAAAAGATAAACACACGCATAAAGAACTAGTGCATATTAAGCAGCATCTGATCTCGATTCATCCCAGCTATGATCTCTATCGGGACGGCAAACATTGGGGCAATGTCCATGAGCAGTTTCATTTCTTTGGTGGAGAGCGGTTTAAGATTAAGGGTCAGGATGGGATGGTGTTTCATATTGAAGGCGATATCTGGAACTGGAACTTTAGCATTCTGGATGATCAAGGGAACCTCATGGGGCAAGTGGGACGCCAATTTGCGCTCTTCCATGATAGCTATGGCGTCGAGGTGGCTCAGGGAGTTGATGCCCCCTTTATTATTGCGCTGGCAGTCGTAATTGAGATGGTCAAAGAGCACCACAAGGATCGCCGCGATTAGCCGTAGCCACGTATGGAGGACTGGCGACAAGCCCTTTCCTTCCCAGCTTATTTGAAACTTTGTTCCTATTGATATCTGCTAAACTCACTGTCTATGCTATACTAGCTGGGAGATCAGACACGGGTGAGGAAGCCCGATGGAGCAAAGATCTTCAAGAAAAATGTTGGTGAGGAAAGGGTGAGTTTGGTTGAGTACACAGATTGAATCTCTTGAATGGCAGTCGGTCCTCCAGACCGTTGTCAAGACCGACCTGCGAACAGTCTTACCTCAGATTGGATCGGCAGGGGTGATTGCCTATACAGATGGAGCCTGTCTCAAAAATCCTGGTGGTCCAGCTGGTTGGAGCTGCCTGCTCTGGTCAGCCACGGATGCGGTAAAGGGGATTGTGCGTGCCGATGCACCTTGTTGTGAGCAGTATGGCCACATTCCAAAATCAAAAACAACCACGAATAATCGAGCAGAGATTGCAGCCGTCCTGGCCGTCTTATCGCTGGCCCCTCCAGCACTCCCTCTAACTATTTATAGCGATAGCGAATATACCATCAAAGTGGCCTCTGGAATCTATCAGATGAAGGCCAATCCCGATCTGTGGGAGATCTATCGGACTCTTTCAGGCTATCGCAAGCAGGCTCCAAAGTTTGAATGGGTACGAGGCCACGCAGGCCAACTGCACAATGAGCGGGCTGATGAGCTGGCTGGTCTGGGAGCCTGGAATAATGACCGCGCGGCCTATGAGCGCTGGCAGGCCTCAGATACTCCTGAGGCCCATAATCCAGCCCCTGCGCGACCACGCAATCAGGCATCGCAAGGTCAAGGTGCAGGTGTCGCATCTGCTGAGGAGGTCCAGGGAATGCGGCAGAGCGTTCAGAGGCTCAAGACATATATGGACTCTATTGCAGTAGAGAGTGGGCGTATTAGTGAGCCTGAGCGCAAGTTCATTAATGACATGGCCAGACGTTTTCAAAAGAATTCCTTTGTGCCTTCCGATAAGCAGAGCAATTGGATAAAGGGCTTAATTCAAAAATATAAAGTTGTGTAATCAGGCACTGCTGAAGAAGAGAGCAGGAGTCTGGCCTGTTTAGTGATGATTACAAGCTTTGTCGTAGAGCGGACGAGCCACACCATTTGCGCTCGTCCGCCTTTCAATGTGAATAAGCCTTACGTATCCATGTCAGTTGTAACAGGCGGATTTGCGACCAGTTGTTTCAACAGATCTGAGAGCGGCTTCACAAATTCCAGAGAATTATCCCAGTAGTTATGGGCCTTCATGCCACCTCCGACACTATTGGTCAGGTTATCAACTGGTCTATCGTGAATGGGGATATTCTGGAGCTGCCCCGTATTAGGATTGAGCGCTTGATAAAGAAACACACTCTCTGGATCTGGGTCTTCATAGATCTTACCAGTGCTGAGATTAATCTGTTCATAGCGAAGCTCATGAATGGGATCCGGGTCTTCTATCAGCCAGTTGGCAGGTGTACAGAGTGGATCGGCAACGATATCTTTCGGATCAAAAAAGTTAAGCCAGGTCGTGATCGGGGGAATGGTTGCGATGGTGCTTCCCCACGAAAAGAGTTTGGCATATTTGCGGAGCGGGCTCCCGGCTGTGACCAGCCCCCAGATCTTTCTGGCTGCGAAGGGTGGCAGATTGCGGACAACATCGAAGGCCACTACCGTACCATTGCTATGCGCGTTGATCACAATCCCATCGACATCATCGCGACAAGCCAGGCGTTGCAGGGCATCTAACACAAAACTGCGGATGCGCTCGCGCAAATTATTGGAACAGACGTACGCTGCAACATCGTTTTCGACCTGACGGAGGGTTGTCAGCAGGCTATTGGTGGCCTGATTATCGTGAGGATCAACATTGACCCCCTGGCTATCTTTGCGATAGAAGCCAGCATCCTGACGAATCCGCAGGCTAGGGCTGGGTTCATCCTCTTCATATGGTCGATGGTCTGCGGCATGTTTCCAGAGGGCTGTAAGATCGGTAAAGAGCATATGCGCTACATTTGTCGAGCGTCCGTATTCTTTAAGGGAGGTAAGGGCCATTAAACTGGTCTGGAGACTGGTCCCCACCAGCGAGCCCTGACCCTCTTCTTGTGAATAGACCAGCGCAACGTGCGAGATCTGTCCCTGTTGATTAAAGAGGATTGCTGGTTGATTCTCAAGATTGACAGGAAGGACATTGATCTCTCTGGCAACATTCCAGGTACCCAGACGTGAACGGCCAGCCTCTACATTATACGAGTTACCAGGCCAGACGCTTTGAACATAGATCACCCCATTCTGGCCACGGAGATGACGTTTGCGTTCGGGATCATCACTAAGGAGATTGCCATCCAGGAAGAGACTCAGATTTTCATGAAGATCGTCTGCATAGCCCTCGATCGAGGGATTGACCTCTCCTGGAGTATAGATGGGTGGTTGTTCAAAGCCGATACCGTGGATAGTGACGAGGCAGATCCGTGCAGGCATGAGTTTCTCCTCTTCTAATAGACATGGCTGAGCCAGATAGAACGCAGTAGATCCTTCTCGCGGTGTCTGGTCACTTTTAAAGACAATTTCCAAAACAAAAGGTTTGAGGAGTTATGTTATAGCTATTGTAGCATATTCGGGCTCTTCCTGTATATGCAGGGTCGTACTATGATTGAGCTCGCGTGTTGGGCGGCAATCTATGGTAGAATTGAATTGAGCCGTTCGTGGCCAACTTTTTCGTAACTTGTTTTGTGTAACTTGTTTTGTGTAACTTGTTTTGTAAAGAATAAGAGGGATGCTGGATGGAACATACAAACCCGGCAGCACGTTTTGTGAGCAGTCTGCAGCTACAGCATAGACCAGTAGGATTGGCCTTTGTTGATCAAGTGCCAGAGCAGGTGAAGCATGTCGCTTCTCGCGTTCCTTCGGCATGCACGTTCTGGCGGCTAGCGGAGCAAGGGGTCTTTTATGCAACGGCAGAAGATCATCAAGAGTGTCCTATCGGCATGTTAACGATGGGCTTTAAGATGCCAGCCTCTGCTCAGCAGCGTGCGCAGGATCTGGTCCAGACAATGGCCAGTGTCAATTATTTTTCACCCTCAGAGGTGAATGCTCTACCAGTGGTCAAAAAAGCCCATAGCAGCATCATCTATGGTCCAGTTGAAGAACTGCCAGTAGAGGCTGATGTTGTGCTGTGCATTTTGAATACGCAGCAGGCTATGTTAGTGGCTGAGGCCCTGGGCGATGTCAGCTGGCTGCAACATGGACAGACTGCCTTTGGACGGCCCACGTGTGGCGTGATCCCTCGAACGTGGCAGTCGGGTGAGAGCTCTGTCAGTTTTGGATGTGTTGGGGCTAGAACGTATGTAGGGCTGACTCCAGGCGAGGTTGTGATGACATTGCTTGCGACCAGCTTTGATGAGCTAGTAGAGAAGATAGAGACCATTATTCAGGCGAATGCTGCCCTGGCCCCCTATCATCAACAGCAGAAGGCTACATTTGGTGTCTAGCTTCTCTTCAAGAGGCGAAACGAAAGTTTGTGATGAATACATCTTCGCTTGAGCGTCTCTGCCGACAATGTGGGCTTGGTTCACTGTTGAGTGAGCCCACTGTCGTGACAGGAGGCGAGCTCCATTGCGTCTGGCATCTTCGTACCGAGCAGGGCGAATTTGCCGCTAAGGAACTCAATACTGCTATCCTTCGTCAGCCCGGTCTGGCTGACGATTATCGTCGTGCTGAGCAGGTGGCAGAGGCGATGGCCGCTCATGGCATCCCTGCCGTAGCCACCCACTCTTATCAGGGTGAGCTTCTTCAAACAATCGACGAGAAAACGTTTTTACTCTCTACCTGGATTCCTGGCGAGCTTCTTCCTCCTGGCCCGGTTGAGCCAGCGCGTGCCCGCTTAATTGGCTCTATTCTGGCTCAGATGCATGCTTTGCCTCTGCCATACACAGAATTGGATACATTGAGCTGGCCCCATTTCTCAGAAGAAGTCTGGGATATGCTGACCTTCCAGGGCTCCGATCTGGGACTCTCCTGGGCCAATCCAGTGCGAGCGCTTCTTCCGCAGTTACTCACCTGGGATAAGCTCTCACAGGAAGCAGCGGAGCGGCTCAATCAGAGATTAGTCGTGAGTCATCGTCATCTAGATCCGTCGAACGTCATCTGGTGCGATGCCAGTACCCCCAAGATTGTCGATTGGGAATCGGCTGGCCCGATTAATCCAACCATGGAGCTGTCAGGGGTTGCGTTAAGTTGGAGCGGCTATACCGTTGGTCAGCCTCAGGAAGAGGTCTTTTCTGCCGTATTAGAGGGATATCTGAGGGCGGGGGGACAGATCCATGATAATGGGCTGGATGCCCTGCATGGGCTGCTGGGCAGCGGACTGGGCTGGCTCCTTTTTCATATGCGTCGTTCGTTAGGTGAATCTATTGAAAATGAAGATGAACAGCAGCAGGGAGAAGCTGCGGCCAAACAGACCCTGATTCTTCTGCGTTCTCTGGCAGAACATGCTGAAATCTGGGCACAATGGGTTGAGCATTGGCGTTAATCGAACTATCATGAAGTTGCCCGCTAGTACAAGACAGAGCTCTGTCATTGTCAAAGGAAAGAATCTTATGGCCACAACAAGACAGCGTATAGAGCCAGAATCAGCCGGAATGTCTGCTGTAGAACCTGTTATGCGTAATCCTGGTCTTCCTCTGGATATGAGCTGGGTAAATCGTGTCCATGTCAATAGAAGCGCGGTTGAGCGCCGGGCTGCTACCCTGACGACACGGCGCACCGTCAAGAAAGAGTGGCAGGCCGCCTGGCTTCTACGCGCAATAACCTGTATTGACCTGACGGCATTGGCTGGTGATGATACCCCTGGAAATGTCCTTCGCCTGTGTGCCAAAGCCAGGCAGCCTGTTCGGCAGGAATTATTAGAGTCGATGGGCGTGCCTTCACTGCAAACGGGCGCTGTCTGTGTTTACCATAATCTCATCCCAACAGCAGTCAGAGCCCTTGAAGGCAGCTCTATTCCAGTTGCAGCCGTCTCCACCGGTTTTCCTGCGGGCCAGATCCCTTTTGAGCAGAAGATCCGCGAGATAGAGGCCTCCGTCCAGGCCGGTGCACATGAGATTGACATTGTGATCTCGCGGGCCCATGTGCTTACTGGCGATTGGCAAGCGCTCTATGATGAAGTCAAAGCGTTTCGGGAAGCATGTGGCGAGGCTCACCTGAAGACGATTCTTGCCACCCATGAGCTGGCGACCCTGCGAAATGTAGGGATGGCAAGTCTGGTCTGCATGATGGCTGGTGCCGATTTTATCAAGACATCGACGGGGAAAGAGCCCGTTAACGCCACTCTTCCTGTTGGACTGGTGATGGTGCGAGCGATTCGTGAGTACTATGAACAGACAGGATGGAAAGTGGGTTTTAAGCCTGCCGGTGGGATTCGTACTGCAAAATCATCGTTGGATTGGTTGATTCTCATGAAAGAAGAGTTGGGACAGGACTGGCTCAACAATACGCTCTTCCGTATTGGCGCGAGCGGCTTACTCTCAGATATCGAACGCCAGCTCTCTTATTTTGTCACCGGTCATTATGCGGCCGCCCAGTATAATCCATTGGTCTAGTGCACGATTGGATACATAGCGGTTGGGACTAGAAAGGTTTTGCTTATGAGTATCATGGAAATTTTTTCTTCCATGGAGTATGGCCCGGCTCCAGAGAGCTCTGCACCAGCACTGGAATGGTTAAAAGAAAGGCAGCCCTTTGGACTCTTCATTCATAATCAATGGGTGGCCCCCCAGAATGGACAGTATTTAGAGAGCGTAAACCCAGCCACAGGTCAGACCCTTGCCCGTGTTGCGGCGGCTTCGCGTGAGGATGTTGATGCAGCCGTTGCATCCGCTCGTCAGGCTTTTGTGAGTTGGAGCCAGACTCCTGGCCATGTGCGAGCGCGGTATCTCTATGCACTGGCCCGTCAACTTCAGAAGCATTCCCGGCTCTTTGCTGTCCTGGAGACGCTGGACAACGGGAAGACCATTCGTGAGACCCGTGATCTTGATATCCCGCTGGTTGCCCGCCATTTTTATTATCATGCCGGTTGGGCCCAACTGCAAGAGACAGAACTGGCAGGCTATCAGCCAGTAGGCGTCATTGGGCAGATCATTCCCTGGAACTTCCCACTCTTGATGTTGGCCTGGAAGATTGCTCCTGCGATTGCACTGGGAAATACAGTTGTTCTGAAGCCAGCTCGCTATACCTCCTTAACCGCATTAAAATTTGCAGAGATAGTGCAAGAGATTGGTCTTCCTGCTGGCGTCATTAACATCGTCACGGGAGAAGCGTCGCAGGTGGGAGAGGCATTAATTCAGCATCCAGATGTGAATAAGATTGCCTTCACTGGTTCAACTGAGGTTGGGAAGCGTATCCGTCAGGCCACCGCTGGTTCTGGGAAGAAGCTGTCGTTGGAGCTCGGTGGCAAATCCCCTTTTATTGTCTTTGACGATGCAGATCTTGATAGTGTCGTTGAGGGCATAGTTGACGCCATCTGGTTTAATCAAGGCCAGGTCTGCTGCGCTGGATCGCGCTTACTGGTGCAGGAGAATAGTTCAGAACGGCTGCTGGCTAAATTACGCACACGCATGGAGCATCTTCGCGTCGGTGACCCTCTGGATAAGACGACAGATATTGGAGCCATTGTCTCGACTGGACAGCGCGATGAGATTCAACGTCTGGTAGATCAAGGCATTCGCGAAGGTGGCGAGATCTGGCAACCGAGTTGGAGCTGCCCCACAACTGGTTCATTCTTTCCTCCTACGCTCTTTACCAACATTGCCCCAGCCTCTACGCTTGCCCAGGTAGAGATTTTTGGCCCTGTACTTGTAACAATGACCTTTCGTACACAGGCTGAAGCGGTCGAGCTGGCCAATAACACACCATATGGGCTGGCAGCCAGTGTCTGGAGCGAAAATATTAATCTGGCATTGGACATTGCTCCCAGGTTAAAAGCGGGGAGTGTCTGGATTAATAGCACCAATCTCTTTGATGCCTCTTGTGGCTTTGGAGGGTATCGCGAGAGTGGATTTGGCCGTGAAGGTGGGAAGGAGGGGCTCTATGAGTATCTCAAGCCTGATTGGCAGAAATCTCTGCTCCCGATATCGGAGACCAGGCAGGCTGAGCTCTTTGAAGAAAGTGAAGCCCATCCAGTGGATGGGGAGAGTCTACCAGCCATTGATCGTACCCCCAAGCTCTTTATTGGAGGCAAGCAGGTACGACCAGATTCTGGCTACAGCCTGCCTGTAGTGGGAGCCTCTGGTCGTGTACTGGGCGAGGTTGGAGAAGGAACGCGCAAAGATATTCGCAATGCTGTTGAGGCGGCTCAGGCGGCTAAAGGGTGGGCCAGCAGCACTGCGCATAATCGTGCTCAGATTCTCTACTATCTGGCAGAAAATCTGGCTGTCCGAGAAGAGGAATTTGTTCGGCGCATTATGCAACAGACGGGACGCTCCCAGGCAGAAGCGCGTAAAGAGGTTCAGACTGGTCTCTCTCGCCTCTTCAGTTATGCTGCCTGGGCCGACAAATACGAGGGAACGATTCATCGTCCTCCCCTGCGTGGTGTTGCATTGGCGATGAAAGAGCCGCTGGGCGTGATTGGGATTGCTGCGCCTGATGAGTATCCTCTCCTGGGGTTTCTCTCACTTATTGCACCGGCCATTGCAATGGGGAATACCGTCGTAGTCGTTCCATCGCCTGTTGCCCCTTTGAGTGCTACGGATAGCTATCAGGTCTTTGAAACGTCGGATCTCCCTGCGGGGGTCGTTAATATTGTCACTGGTGCACGTGATCCACTGAGTAAAGTATTGGCTGAACACGAGGATGTGGCAGCCATGTGGTATTTTGGAAGCGCTCAAGGTTCACAAGGAATCGAAGCAGCCTCGATAAGCAATATGAAACGTACATGGGTGAATTATGGTCGGCCTCGTCACTGGCTCGAGCGCAGCCAGGGAGAAGGTGAAGAGTTTCTTCGCGAAGCAACGCAGGTCAAGAATATCTGGGTCCCCTTTGGGGATTAAACGATCGTTCTGATTGTGAGCACAGAAGAACAATGGAGATGAGTCCGGAGCTCCAGACCCTGTCAACGGGCTGGAGCTCCGGACTCATCTCCATTGCATTAGACTTCTTTAAGGAAAATCAACCCATAGTGCGCAGGAACTTCGATTGTATGCACCATATTCTCCTCAGTCACCGTCAGATCATAAGCCTCCTGGCGAACATCATGATCTAACATCTCGCGATAGGTTCCCGTGGCGGGAAAGGGCAGCTCTAACGTTTGCGCACCGTCTGAGAAATTAAGACAGACAATCGCAACCTGACCTTGAGCCTGACGCCGATAGGCGACTATCCCGTCTTGTGGGCGTGATTCAGCTGAATAGTAAAAAGAATCCCTGCTACGGAGAGCTGCGTAACTACTGCGGAGTCTGGCAAGATTGCGATAGAGCCGAATCATCGGTGCTCCAAACTCATCGTAAAAATATTCCCAGCTCACATTGCGTTGATAGTTAATTCGTGCCCGACCACTTTCTGGCAGCACATAATTCTGGACAAATTCTTGTCCCTGCCAGAGCATAGGAATGCCTTCGCTTGTATAGAGAGCGATCGCAAACGGCTGAAGCTTGAACCATTGGCTACGGTCGCCAGAAGGGATATCCCCCTCTAAAGTCGAGATATAGGAGATCAATTGACTATGGTCGTGATTTTCAAAGTACTGTACAGGGATAACGGGCATATCCACAGGATTGCCCTCGCGATCGTGAACAGTTTTTGACATAGGATAGCCAGCAAAATCTGGGAAGAGAATAATCTGATGCACAAAATCTTCAGTCACATTCCCATTGCGTGCCATCTCCTTCGCGCGATAGATCAGACCATCTTGCCAGGTACAATTGCTATAGGTCATACTGAGAACCTCCTGAGGGCGATTCTGAGCCTCTGTACACTGAATCAGACGGCTGTATTCACCAGGCTGGCCCGTAGGAGTGAAGCGCGGAATCTTCAGCGACTCATTGTAGGTATCATAGGCAATACGAGCATATTGAATGCCCATTGGTCCATCATACAGATCAGTGACCTCATCATAGCGAAAACCGTCGATATGGTATTCATGTAACCAGTAGTGATTCGCTGTCTGAATATATTCGCGCGCAAAATCTTTGTTATAGTCAATCTCTGGGCCAAAGGGACCATCGCCCCCAATCATGGGGCTCTCCAGACCAGCCATCTTATAGACCATGTTATAGGGGAAATCCATATCGACATGTTGATAGACGACATCAAGAATCAACGCCATGCCATTTGCATGGCAGGCATTGACCAGACTTTTTAACCCATTGATCCCGCCCCAACGTTCATAAGGAGCAAAGTAGTGAATGGGGGCATAACCCCAATCGAAATTAAGCTTCAGACTTGTGATTGGCATCAATTCCAGGCATGTAATTCCCAAACTTTTCAGATAGGGGATACGCTCAACAATACCTGCAAAATTGCTATTGAACTCTTCCACATTCAGCTCATAAATGACCAGCGTATCTAATTCTGGCGTCTTCCAATCCTGATCGGTCCATTCAAACTCAGGGAGATCACCTGGAGTATGGAAAGCTGAGAGCAGCCCGATATCTGTAGCCAGAGCAAAAGGGTCAGTAAACCAGCGTGTAACCACCTTCTTTTCCGCTGAATCAGGCACATTCTGGAGCAACTGGTAGCGATAAAGATACTTTCCTGGTTTGCCAAAGTGCGTCCCCTCTTCGCTTTGTAAGCGGATAGTGGCCTGCCAGAGACTATTAGTTGAATGCGGCACATGAGAGAGTTGAAAATCGCGAGGAGTAACATTCTGGTCGAAGTGGTCAGATTTGTGTAAGACAATCACATGGACCTCATAGCCATCTTCAGGCACGATGCCAGGCAGATACAAACCAAATTTGACTTCTACTTCATCATTATGGATGCGCGTGACGCGTGCACCGAGATCCTGTAGCTCAATCATCTGTTTTTGACTCCTCATGAGAAAAAGCACAAAAAAATAACACATCATAGAGAGAATGATGTAGAAAAAAAGCGAGATCGTGCTTACCATATATCAGGGGGACGTGGAGTGGCTTCTGTTTCTCAGTCGAAAGGCCCCCGCTGTAATCACGTTTAGTCGAGCTTTTTCGTTTCATTGTATGCCAGATATTGGCCACGAGAGGAGAGGAGTGATCGATCTGTTATCAAAAAGCCAGGGGCCCGTGAGGGCCCCTGGCGGTCCAACCGTTTCCATTGGGATAGCATAAAAGCGAGCGTGCTGGTTGCTCTGTTAGCGCCCAATAATAGCGCGAAGCTCCTGGACGATGAGCTGGAGCTGTTTGGCAGCTTCATTAGCAGACGTTGCGCCACCATGTAACTGTTCAGTTACCTGTGTGGCCACTTTCAGAGCGGTAGACAATTTCTGGCTACTGGTGGACTGATAGTTTGAAGCCTCCTCAATATACTTAGCTGCCTCCATAATACGTCCAAGAATATGGCGCATCTGAGGAGAATCGCTGAATTGACCACGTTGAGCCAGCTCAGTTGCAGCTTCACGCAATTGTCGCGACACAGTTTTCGCCGCCTCTGTATAGTATTGTACCGATTGGAGACCCACCTGTGAGGAATCAACCACCCACATCTGTTCGGCAGCGGCATCCTGTTGATTACTGGCCAGAGTACTCAGGGCCAGACTGTTCTCCTGGAGGGCGACAGCAGAGCGGATAATGGGTTGGGCCAGTCCTTGCCCGGCAAAGAATCCAGCGATAGCAACCAGCAGAGATGCGATGACAGCGAGAAGAATAATACTCTCTTGTTGAGCATTAGCGACCGCAGTCTCGCTACTTTCTGGACTAAAGACATAGTAATTCCAGGGAACAAGCTTCTGATCAGTTGCCCGTCGTGCTATCTGATAATTGCCTTGATCATCCGACAACTGTGCCTGAAACGTAGTTGAACCAGTTTTCTGTGCGTTTGCATCAACTAACGCAGCATTAGCGAGAGACACGACCGGTTTATCCGTTCCATAGCGAAGCTCTTGACTGATATGTTGCTGTTGAAGATCACTCACCGTTCCGGCGCTATGGAAGCGGCGGACAGGATTGGAGTCAGCGATATAGACGCCGTTATCATCAAGGATAAAGGCACCACTTCCTGCACCATTGTTCTCCGTATCGTTCTGTACGATATTCTGCCAGATATAGTTAAGATTGAGCGTTGCGCGCAGGAAACCAATGACCTTATCCTGGGAAGGCGTTCCCTGAGGACCATTGATTGGTGCATAGATATCGATAGTTGCTTGTTGATTTTTTGCATTGTAATAGACAGGTGAAATATGTGGAATACCAAAATCGACAATGCGTAATTCTTCAAGTGGGACAAGAGAGGAGCCATGGGGGGTAGGATTTTCGGGGTAGGCAAGGAGCAACTTTCCCTGGTCGGTAAAGAGACTCCAATTGATATAACTGGCATTGCGGTAGATGCCTGCCTGGAGAGAATAGAGGGCATGCGTGCGATCATCGTTGTACGCCTGGGAACCAACAGGGTTCTGAGTCAACAAGAAAGCCTGTACCGTCGGGATCTGAGTCAGGGTCTGAGTATCGAGCACACGTTCATTAAAATAAGTATCAATGAGCTGAACGCGTGTCTGAGCATCACTTGCCATTGCTTTATTGGCTTGATCGATCAGAGCTGGTCGGGTTGTAAAATTCATGTAAATAAGAAGGGCAAGCAAAGGGACAATCGCAGCCAGAACTAATCCGATAGCAATACGTGCTGGAAGAGTAAACCAGCGGCGATAGATTCTAAACTGTTTTCCAGATGATAAATTAGCCATAATAGTCTCCGCTAGGAATGAATAATGCCGAGGGCATCGAGATCATGGAGAAGTTGCAGTACCTCCTCAGAACTGCGCCCCATCAAGCGGATGAGTTCTCCATAGGTACGCCGACCATCGATTAACAGAAATAAATGGCGATGGGAGCGTGAAAGTCCAGCTCGTGTAAGCAGAGCCAGGCCATCATCCGCAGAGTAGGTGCGCTGTGGAGGGCGCCCCTGAGTAGGCTCAAAGCCCTTTGGAGTATTGGGAGCGCGTGCAGATGGTGGCGTCTGTTGGGAAGGCCAGGGGGCAGATGCCGTGTTCTGTTGGTCAACCGTATTGGTATTGGGCGTGAAAATGAAACGGCATGCCTGCCACGTTTGGAGCCAGTTTAAAGCAGCCTGCCCTTGAAATGTATTACAGCGTGCATCTGTAATAGATCCTTGAACAAACTGAAGCATCCCCTTTTCGAGCTGACCGCCTTCTCCTCTTTCAACCAGAAGTATGCCGGTTTTGCGTCCCAACTGAATAACCTGGATCACATTGTTGAGTTGATCGGTTGGAATACCTTTTTGTGCCATGAACAATCCTATCCCGTATTGTTGTGGGCTTGTGTGTATATGAGCTACACTGCTATTGCTGGGTTTTACAAGCATACCATAAAAAGCGTGGTAAGTGGATGACTGACGCAAAATTGAACCAGTTGTACTATACATAGAAGAGTGATCTGGCATTTATTCAAATGAAAGAAGAGTAGGAATAGCAATAACTAGAAGGAAACAGTGGTATTTCTTTAGAATAAAAACAGAATAGACTTAAACTAAAAATGAACCCGGGGAATGCCGGGATTGGAGGAAGGATGAAAATGGCATAACGGGCTGAGAGAGTGGCAATAAATCCCTGAAAGATGCGATAATAGTGGGAATAAAGATACTTTTTAGGGCCGCTTCTACTAGGAGCTTGTCCCCTTGTATTTCTTCCGATATGCTGCATATATGGTGAGAAATGCGTAGGAGTCTGGAAGCAGGGAGCAAGTGTAGATGGAGTCTCACAACCTCTCTCAGCCGTCGGAATCGCAGCCCGGTATGAGAGGACCACGCGAGAGCGCACCACAGGCTGGACAACCCGAACAATTGAGTGTAAACGAGTTAGCTCGTTTCTGTTCAGAAGAGACCGCAAAATTTTTAAAGCAGAGTGCATCCAACGATCGTTTTTGTCGGGAGCTATTCAGGCGAGCAATTATTTTTCAAGACGAGGCGGCCTGGGCCTGTTTGTATCAGCAGTATGCTCCTCTGGTACTGACCTGGATTATGCAACATCAAGGGTCCATGTCGATCCTGGGTCAAGAAGGAGTCTCGTCTTTAGTGAATGCTGTTTTTGCCAAATTTTCGCAGGCATTGACCCCTCAAAAAGTAGAAAATTTCTCGACTCTGGCCGCTTTATTAAAATATTTAAAGATGTGTGTTCATAGTGTGGTCGCGGATGAAGTACGGACGCGTCAGGCCCGACATTATGAGGAGACTTTAGAAGGGATTGAACAGGAACCGGCCAGTGATGATCCAGCTGAGGCGGTCATTGCCCATCTTTCAGCTCAAGATCTCTGGCAGGCCATTCAAGAAGAGCTGCATAGCGAAGATGAACGTTTGCTTGTCTATTTAGCGTATGTGCAGGGGATGAAGCCAGGGGAGATTAGCATGCAGCAGCAGAGCTTCTTTCCCAGTGTGGATGATGTCTATCGAATTAAGCGCAATGTTCTGGAACGTCTCCGCCGCAATCGGCGTTTGCAAGCTTTTTTTCAGTCTTAAAGCGAGCTCAGGTAAGGAAAAAGTTTTAGAGGAAAAATGAAAGAACTAAAATACTGTCCGGTCTCGTTTATTAGGTTGAAACAACCTGATGGATACTGGATCTATCTATCGGTTCTTGTTGAATGCTGCGGCAGAACAGGTCAGGAACCCCATGGCTAAAGCCGGGGGCTTGCACAGTCTGACGGCTATGAATACGAACACAGAAAAGGAGGGGTGGCGCTTCCTCCCCATGCAGAAATGCAGGGGTACCCGCGCCACGAAATTCAGATGGAGTGTCGTGAACCGGGAGCTATTCGCGACGACGAGTTAGTTGCCTATTTCAATGGCGAGCCTACAAGGCCTGCCGTTTTTGAGCATCTAGCCCAATGTCAGGCCTGTTCATCCCGTCTGGCAACTTATCAACGAATAGAACTCAAACTTGTGAATACTCTGTATCGATGGGACTGTCCCTCGAGCCAGCTTCTCGGTGAATATCAGTTGGAGTTGCTTTCACCAGCACAGATGATAACTGTTCGACAGCATCTGGCTCAGTGCGTTCTCTGTTCTGCCGAAGCTGCCTCTTTATCGTCATTTCTTTCCTCTGATTCTCTGCTGGAGGAGAGGTCACAGCGTGCCTCTGCGCGCCCATCGGAGTTTTCTCTCGCCGCCATAGTGCCAACCTCGCACGTCATTCATGAGACGCAGCAAATGGTCAAGAATTGGCAGGAGAAAGTGAAGACGGCAGCAAGGCGGATTGTGGCAGAACTGATGCCTCTCCAGCCCGGTCTGGCCGGGGTACGCCATATCGCCAGCAAAGTAGAGCCATGGCCCCGACGTTATCGAACTGAGAAGCTTCAGATCTTCTTGCAATTAAAGCAGGGAGCCTCACAAAGTGCCTCGTTACAGCTCCTTGGATTGGTCACTCATCAAGGGACGAATCTGGGCTCTCTAGAAGGTGTTCACGTATGTCTTGTGCCAGTTGGTGCAGATACGAAAGCTCTGCACCAGCAAGCTATTGATGAGCTAGGAAATTTTGTGTTTACTGATCTCTCTCCAGCGATATATGAGCTTGAACTGCGCTTTTCCCAGGAGGTCGTGGTGATTGAGCAGCTTCCCATTCATTTTTATGGTGAAGAATAGCCTATGACCCCGCAGGAATTATTGGCAGAGCTGGTTGGAGCAAATGAAGAGCAGGGACGGCGTCTGCTTGTAAAATATGTGCCACAATTAAGTGAAGTGGCACAGGCCCGTTTAGGAAGCAGTATTAAGCGCGAGGCTGATCGCCTGTGGAATACGGAGGAGCGGCGTTCATTTATCCTTGCAGGGTATCTGATGACGCTGGGCGAATTGACGCAGCAACGCGTCTATCAGGCCTGGGGACTTATGGCCCGTGGCGATGCCTTGCGCCGTATGGATCGCGATCAAGAGGCTCTTCCTTTTCTGGATGCAGCTGGAGAGGAGTTTCTGGCTCTTCAGGATGAGGTTGGCTGGGCAAGGACACGTATTGGGCGTATAAATGCGTGTTTGCGCCTGAATAGGACGACAGAAGCATTGCGTGATGCGAGGCAGGCGAGAGAGGTCTTTCTGCGCCATGGTAAGCTTCAGCGCGTTGGACAGGTTGATGTGAGTGCAGCTATTATTTATTTTGAGTTAGGGCAGTATGTTCGCGCATTGCACCTGTTTGATCGAGCCATTGAAGCATATAGCATGCATGGCGAGAGGGTTGATCTGCATATTGCGCGTGCAAGAGGGAATAAAGCGCTGGTCCTTGCGGCGATGGGGCGCTTTCACGAGGCTGCTGCTTTGCATCAGCAGGCCTGTGAGACATTCAGGCTTTATGGGGAACGCGAGGAGATCTCTGTTGCTCGTGAAGAGTTAAACATTGCCGATGGTGCAGTCGCGCAGGGTCATTATAGTCAGGCCTTACAGCTCTATCGCCATAGCCGGGCACTTTTTTATAAGCATGCAATGCCTGAGGCTGCTGCCGAAGTAGCTCAACAGATCTGTATCTGCCTTCTTCGGCTTAATCGTCTCAAAGAAGCCTCAGAGATTGCTCAAGAGATCGTCCAATTTTTTCGCACCCAGCCTGAGCAACGGCATAATCTGGCCCGTTCACTGATGCTTCAGGCAGATATTACCGCCCGTAAGCAGAGCTTTGATGGTGCAGCAGACATGTTAGACGAAGCTATTGTCTTGTTGGAAGAAGGAGGCTTTGGACGTTTAGCGCTCCTGGCCCGTTTGCGGCGCGCAGAATTGAGGTTTTCTTGCCTTCTTCTGGAACAAAGCGAGCAAGAGGCTGACTATGTGGCTGAAGTGTTTGCGGAGAGAGGTGATTCACCTTATTTAGCTCGGGCACTTTTGCTACAAGCGCGTATTGCTGAAGCGAGGCAACGACCTCTGATTGCTCTGGATCTCTGCCATCTGGCGTTAGATATTGCAAAAGGCCAGGATCTTTTAGATCTGACCTATTGTTGTGAGATGCTCCTGGGTCAGATTGTCGAGCAGCAAGGCGATCTGGTAGAAGCCGAAGCAGCCTATGAACGTGCGATACAGTGCATTGATAAAGTTCAGAGCCGCCTCATTTTAGATGAGCGCACCAGTTTTTTAGAGGATAAAGGCGGAATCTATCAACGTGCAATACTATTGGCGTTGCGCAATGAGAAGATCTCCCTGGCCTTTACCTATGTAGAGAAGGCAAAGTCCCGTGTATTAGGCGATTATTTGCGTAATAATATCGACATTCGGCTGCGAACAGATGGAGCCACGAGCGAACCTCTTCTAGAGGATCTGGCTCGTTTACGCGCAGAGCAGGCCTGGTTTAGTTCAATTGTCTATCAGACGGAAGACGAAGCGGCTCTTAGCGATACTGCTCTTATGCGGCGACAGGCCATGGGTCCTCTCAAGGCTCGCCATGAATTGCAGCAGCGCGAACAAAAAATTGAGCAACTGGTTATTCAACTACAAAAACCTGCCAGTGGTTCTATCACTGTAAGTCCAGATCTCTTCTGGCTCAAACTACCACAATCTATTCTCGCTCAGGAGCTCACTGCCGATACACTTCTCCTGGAATACTATCTTTCTGGAACGGATATCTACATCTTTCAAATGTACCAGGGTCAGACCCGGATCACAACTGTTCCTGATAGTGTCCCGCAGTTAGAGCGTCTCCTCTCTTTATGGAGTACAAATCTGGAACTGGCCACCCAATTGTTGGGAGACTCCGACCAGATGCAGAGTTTTCCGCCAGTAATGGAGAATGCTCAGGGGCTCCTGTTCCATCTCTATCAACTTTTAATGGAACCAGTGGCATCAGCTTTAGAGCAGAGCGGGAAGGTAATTATTGTTCCTTATGGAATGCTGCATTATCTACCGTTTCATTGCCTCTTTGATGGAAAACACTTTCTTATAGAGCAAAAAGAATGTTCTTACCTGCCAGCGGCTGCACTGTTGGATATTTGTCGACAGCGTGGTGAACGGGTGCGGGTTAGCGCTGACGAGTTACAGAGATCACTTGTAGTAGGTTTCTCTCAAGGAGGCCGGTTACCGCATGTTCTACAGGAAGCACAGGTCGTTTCGCAGCTCCTGGGTGCTCACTGTGCATTAAACGAACAGGCAACCGCTGATCTCCTCTGGAAAGAGGCTGCGCAGAGCCCGCTTGTCCATATTGCGGCTCACGGTCAATTTCGTCTGGATGCCCCTAATTTTTCATCAATCAAGCTTGCAGATCGTGCACTCAGCACAATAGATGTCTTTAACCTGACGCTGTCCGCCTGCTCATTGGTTGTATTAAGTGCTTGTGAGACTGGTCGGGCCGTGATTGGGGGCGTTGATGAAG
This sequence comes from Tengunoibacter tsumagoiensis, assembly GCF_003967535.1. GTDB lineage: Bacteria > Chloroflexota > Ktedonobacteria > Ktedonobacterales > Ktedonobacteraceae > Tengunoibacter > Tengunoibacter tsumagoiensis. The sequence continues at coordinate 2,785,602 of NZ_BIFR01000001.1, forward strand.
TCATGGGGCTTGGTCGTGGCTTTCTGTATGCCGGGGCTGCCTCGCTCCTGTCTACGCTATGGAAGGTTGAAGATGCCAGCACAGCCGAGCTCATGGAGATGTTTTATCGGGCCATCCTCGCAGGAAAGAGCAAAGCCACGGCCCTGGCAGAAGCTCAGCGGCAATTTATCGTCAATGCTCGTCAATCTGGCTGGCCATCGCGCTGCCATCCCTATTTCTGGGCAGCTTTTCAGTTGATTGGTGATGTTGGCCCGGTGCGAAAGGGTGACTGCTAAAGATTGTATCCTCTTCTGTTTTGAGGAACGTACTCTATCTATAAAGATAAGCTATGTTTCATATCTGGTTATGAGAGGATTATTATGCAGAATGTGACTCATCCTAAAAGCATACAGAAGCCAACCTCTTCCACAACTGCGGGGGGAGAAGATCGGCAGGATGCACAAAGACGGCATCGAATAGAAGTTCCTATCTGGTGGACCGTCTTATGTGTGTTTCTTATCTCATGTGTTGTGATTCGCTTTCATCCTGATCCCTATCCTGTTGATCTGGAGGCGACACATTTTGCGCAGGGATTTCGCCCCTGGCCCTGGTTCTGGTCGGTCGTTAATTTCCCAAGTACTTTGAATGATCCTATTCCTTCGGCCATTAATCTCGTGGGTTGGAGCCTTTTTATGGTGTTGATGGGATTGATTTTCTGGCTACGGAAGCATTCACCTCTTGTCTGGCTTCAGTCGGGCATCTTTCTTATCTTGACCGTGATGAGTTCGGCTGGTCTGAATGTTGTGTTGGACGAGCTTATTGCACGACCACGACCAGATCCACATAAATATGCGATTCATCTTTATACACCGCTTGTCCCGTTTCCTACCTATCCCTCAGGACATACGGAGCATGATATTGCCTTTTATGGGTTCTTGCTGTACCTGAGTTGTTTGAAGGCGGTGCGAGAATGGCGCTATCGCTGGCTCCTGCTGCCACTTCAGATCTATGCAGTCTTTGATATTCTTATGATTGGGTACTCTCGCATTGTTGAGGGCGATCACTGGTTTACTGACGTAATGGGAGGATATGTAGAGGGTGCAATCTACCTCTTCTTCTTTATCTTTCTCTATCGTTGGACGACGACAAAGCTTGCTGAGCGCCGTAGCCATCAAAAGTTGATCGCTCATTAAGCGCTTCCCCCTGCGCACCCGATGCGAGCATTGATCTTTTTTGCATAAATACTGCGAACAGATCTGGGCTGGCGCTTCAAGATTTTGTCAGTCAGACGAAAACGGAGTATATAGAAGAGGTACAAAGAAAAATGTGAGTAGCCGCAGGGATAGACCCTGGCAGGCTACTTTCTATATATGTATCTATTTACTAAAAAGAGAACGATTTATGCTTCAGGTAATTCAGCAAAGAGTTGTTTTATGATGTATAATTTATCCGCAAAGGTACATATCAGGGCCTTAATATCACCTGATTTGGTGAGGGGAAGGAACCTCTTTGGTGTGAGTAAGAATCTACTCCAAAAGGGGGGAAGACAGATGGCCATTCAGGTCTTACTTGTAGATGATCATAGTCTTGTACGCGAGGGCGTTCGGCGTTTCTTAAGTCGTGATCCTGAGTTAAAAGTGATTGGAGAGGCAGCCAATGGAGAAGAAGCTATCAGAAAAGCCCGAGACCTGCGCCCGGACGTGATCTTATTGGACCTTTTATTGCCAGATATGGATGGTATTGTGGTTACCTCCGTCCTTCATACAGAACTGCCAGAGATTCAGGTGATTATTCTCACAAGTGTACTGGAAGAGAGCTCACTTATGAGCGTCATGAGGGCTGGAGCGATTGGCTATCTTCTGAAAGATGCCCAGGCAGCCGATCTCAGGCAGGCAGTAAAAGGGGCGGCGGCTGGACAGATACAGATCTCTGCTCAAGCCTCAGCCTGTCTCTTACGAGAGGTTCGGGCACTGGAAGGCCCTGATCCCCTGACGGTTCGTGAGACAGATGTCCTGAGATTATTGGCTCAAGGGTATTCTAATAAAGAGATTGTGAGCCTTCTCCATATTTCTGAAGATACCGTAAAAACTCATGTTCGTCATGTCCTTGCAAAGCTCGGTGTTCGTAGCCGTACTCAGGCAACGCTTGCAGCCATGCGTCTTGGGCTGGTTCCTCTTGCATCTCCTTAGATCTCCTTCTTCTGCCTCCTTGCTCGGCTCTGTCAGACATATACGCTCTTTCTTTTGTAATGACATTTATAACTGTTTTGGCGCTAAACTGAATTGAGAGGTTATCGATGCATGCTGATCATCCCCATCAGCCTTCGTTGCTACCAGAGCTAATGACCTTTTTTGATCATCTCTACGAGCGTTATTGCCATGGAAGTGGCCTCAAAGCACAGATCTCACCCATAGAGGCGCAGGCTATGACGCAGCGAGAGGTACAGGCTAGGCTGCACCAGGCGCAACCAGAGCCGCTTGCTCAAGAACCATGGGCGCAGATGCTCTATCAAACCATGGCGGAGCTGGTGCGTCAGAATGAAAAGTTGCAGCAAGAAAATACACTCTTACATTTAGAGAGAGAGAAAGCTCACTCCGCTAGCATGCAAAGTGAGTACCAGCATCTTCTTCGTGAATTACATGACGCGATTATTCCAGCTTTTTATTGCATCGAGCTTGATGCTCAGAGCGCCCTGGCCTTCTGTAATAACGATGCTTCATATGAAGTTCAACCTCTCTTACAAGGAATTGTTGAACAGGCAAATACTGGCTTGACAGAGGCAAGAGCACTTATTCTTGATCAGCATCCAGCCATTTTGGAGCGTGAAGGTCTCCTTGTGGCGATCAGCCGTCTGGCACGATTTCAAGCGCTTCGAAGTAGAATTGCCTTTACATTGGATCTGGAGCAAGAGCCAGAAATACCACTCCATCAAAAATGTGCGCTTTATCGTATTACTTCGGAAGCAATCCATAATGCTCTGAAGCATGCGCAAGCTACAAGTATCTCAGTATCTGTAGAACTCATCGCGGGTCATGGTACCTTAACCATTCAGGATGATGGAAAAGGATTTGATGGAGAGCAGATCGCGTCTCATAGCTTTGGGCTCCGCTCTATGCGTGCACGCGCTGAGGCCTGTGGTGCACAAATATCAATCCAGAGTATGCCAGGGCAGGGCTGTATGATCACCGTCATTTTTCCTATTTGACTCCTCTCCATTAGTTTGGTGAGAAGAGATCCGGCACATTGAGATTGTAGAGTTCGGATGAGAGATATTCCAACAGAAGCAGAAATTGTAAAAGATCTTTATCATTATCCGGTGCAACCGTGAGCACTGGAATCCGTGAACGTCTGGTCAGTGTAGAGAGAAAAGGGGTAACCCCTTTAAAAATGTCGCTGGCCGTGAGTGGATGCTCAAAAGCTCCTTGAGTACTCAGTGCAGTCGTAGAGAGAAGGTTGAGGAAGCTTGCGTGGCGGGCCTCCAATCCCAGAATGGTGGCGACTTTATTTCCTATGTCCGAAGAATGTGCCCGTGATAGGCAAAGAAGATAGGCCCCCACATTAATCTCCTTTAATTTCAGCGCTATGGAGATCAAGTCATTGATGGTTGGTTGTTTAAGATGCTGAAAGGCTGGCCGTTCTAGTGGAGAATTGCCTGTAGACTGAATGAGTGAGCGGAGGAAGGTGATATGAAGATTCTCATCATTCATAATCTCGGTGAAGAGCAGTTGCAGATCACTCTTGTCATGAATTGGAAACTGCTGTAATTCATGTTGATCTGACGAGAGCTCTTTTTTCTCCACACTATTATCAGTAGAACGGTTGCAGGAAGCTAAAAAACCAAGAGAGGTAAAGATGGCGGCACTTACTACTTGCCTGCGTCCTGTAGAAGCTAGCTTCATGCATGAAGCAGGAAGAAGGACCTTTCTCATCTCCCATCTCCTTCTAACGCGATCTTACTAAAGAGCGAACGGTACCATGCTCTTCTGCTTATTCACATCTGGTTAGTAGTAGTATACGGAAATGGAGGAATGATATATGCATATAGAGGGTATATGCATATATACGCTGACCTCTGCTTTTCAGGAAATGGAAAGGCAATGTGCCTGAAAAATGTCAGGGGAGAAGATGTTGTGAGAGAAGAAAAGCACTAAAATTAGCAACGCTTTCCACATCGCCTTCATCCAGGAGATTAACAATGCGTTTAACCACCGTACGACGAGGTTGGCCTGGGCCAGGAATACTGAAGCCAATAACACTGGTCACCTGTGGCTCTCGTTCGCGGCGAATCGCCTCAGCCATTAATTCAAGCAGCTCATCTAAATGAAGCTCCAGGGAACTGGCCAGACTTTCTAAGACCTTCCCCGACGGATATTTTTGGCCGCGCTCGATCTCACCCACATAAATTTCAGAGAGTCCAGCCTTATCGGCGAGCTCTTTCATCGTAAGTCGGCGATCCAGCCGTTCTTGCCGAATAACTTTGCCAATAGTTTCTTGTAGATCAGCCATAGAGAAAGCTCCTTCCTATGCTCTAAGCATTGCTTACCAAAAAAGACATGCTAACAGCATAGATTATCTCTGTGAGTATACGCTATGGGCATGCTATATTCAAGACATCAAGAAAATATAGTTCAGGTGAACAAAAAGAAGGAGAATGATCACATGTTTATTGTACAACATTCGCGTGCGGCGCAGGGAGAACAGCATTCGCCAGCCTTTATTCCTATGGTTTATGATCATGTGGCGGCAGAGCCAACACGTTGGGAATATCATATTCTGACCATTGATAGCAAAGAACAGCATCTGCCTATTGCAGAGACATTGAATACATTGGGTGTGGAAGGGTGGCTTTTGGTAAGCCTTCTCGATGAACGTGTCAGTCAGCAGGGTTCATTGCTTCATTACTACTTTGTTCGCCAGGCTCAGGTCGCCTGATAGAAAAGGAGAGATTCGATGGCAGCTAATCTGTTTGTACCTACCGTCCTCGAGACAACCGGACGTGGTGAGCGCGCGTATGACATTTTTTCTCGTCTGTTACGAGATCGTATTATCGTAGTGAATGGGCCAGTTGAAGATGGTATGGCCAGTCTTGTCATCGCACAACTGCTTTTTTTGGCCGCCGAGGATAGTCAGCGTGAGATAAACATGTATATCAATTCGCCTGGAGGATCGGTCTATGCCGGGATGGGGATCTACGATACCATGCGAGCACTTTCTTGTCCAATAGCGACTACCTGTGTTGGGTATACCGCCAGTTTTGGAACCATTCTCTTATTGGCTGGTGATAAGGGCAAGCGGTATGCAATGCCTCACGCGCGTATTCACCTGCATCAGCCGTTGCAGGGAGGATTAAGCGGACAGGCTACTGATATTGATATTCATGCGCGTGAGATTCTCCATTTGCGTGATGAGCTCAATCAGATCATTCGCCATCATACAGGGCAGACGATTGAGCGTATTAAGCGCGATACTGATCGAGACTTTTTTATGAGCGCAGCCGAGGCCAAGGAGTATGGTATTGTTGATGAAGTGATGGCGCTCGCAGAGAAATAAGCGATGGGATCAGATGAGTGGAACGATGGACAGGGCTGCAATCTCAAACCATTCCGTTTCACTCATCACCGTCCCAAAGCGAAAGTGCCCTTGAGGAGTTGCGATAGCATACTGATTATCGAGCCAGGCGACAAAGCCCAGGGGCCGTGTGGGTGGTTGAGGTGCGTGAAGAACATGGTGCCCATCAACCCAGAAATCTGCGCAACTGCTCTTCCACTCCAGCGTATATGTATGCCATTCCTCAAGAGGAGTGGTGAGGAGCGCTTCGTGGGCCCCACTCAGCCGTTGGACCCAGCGAGCAGCCGATTGAGTCTGTTGTGTGAGCAGCCCCCAACCAGCGGTCAGTGCTGTTGGAAGAAGCGAGAGAAAGGCCCCTGGTCGCATTGTATGAACGACCTGAGCCTTCCAGCCCCAACCTGGAATATCTGGCACCAGTGCCATATTTGAGGGTGGAGAGGCATAAAAAAACCAGATTGCCTCTGGCAACATTAAGAGATCTCCTCGTACGGAGAATGGATAATTCCAGAAGCCAAAGCCAGCCGTCCCACGTAAGATGTCAGGCGTCGAGATTGTACTGGTCTGTGTTGCTGCTGGCAGAGAGGAACGTGCGCGTACCTCCATACGTAATGGGGGACGCCAGGGAAAAGCCGAGCGCGCTAACTTGCCATAATCATCGATCTGGGCATCGGCATAGTGCCCTTTGTGCAGAGATTGGATCTCCATGCGTAATGCTGCATCTTGCAGGCTAAGTGAGCCTGTCCCAAGGACTGTTTGAGTCCAGTACGGAGCAAGACCTTCTGTAAAAGACTCATAGCGTGCTGAGCGAATAGTTGTCATAGCTGGTGCGGTATCGTGTGTAGACTGGGTAGTTTGAGTAGCATATCCTCCAGCTGTTGCCAGACCAACAAGTCAGCCTGTTGATTATTCACTGGTTGGCGGCGAGCTGCTGCATTAATCATCGTTGTATTGACCATCTGACGAAAATCGCGGAAGTGTTCTTCCTGCTCATCTTGTGGCGGCATGACACAGAGCGCAATCTCCTCTGGCCGATAAAATTGGTTGGCTTCAAAGGCCAGAGCAATCAGGTTAGCATAATGTTGAACGAGAGTCGTACGAGCCTCTGAAAGGAAATAGTAAGGTTGAGTGCTGGAGACAAGCAAGACTCCTGCAATGCGGCCAGCATAGAGAATAGGGTAGATTGTTGCACTTTTTTCATATTTCACGCGTGCGCGAGGTGCGATACTGCTCGCGGCATCAATATCATGAACTGTACCTGGTCGGCAACCTGTCACAACATAGCCAGCCAGAGATTCCGCGCCCAAAAACATCGCATTCTGCTCAATATTGCCTGTCCAGGGAGCTGTCCCTACCCCAATGCATTCCCGTAGACTGCGTACCTTTGCATGTGGGCCTGATGGTGGCATGCAGCAGACAATCCAGAGACACATCCCTTTCCTCTCAGTGTCCAACTGGCTGATAGCTTGTTGTAGGATCATATGAGATGTTGACCAGAAGCGTACATTTTCGTTGGTCGTAGCGCGATCCAGTAAAACACGTGTGTAAAATTCACTGGAAATCGTTTTCATATCTTCACTCATTGAAGATAGAGCATATTCTTTGAGACCTTTTTCCTCGCGTAATAAGCTACGCAGTTCATCGCGATACTCTGGCAGAATTGAAAGAAGATGGCGTAAATTTTGTGGTCGAGGGGCTGATTCGCCGCTGATCCAGCGAGAGAGTGTTATAGGTGTAATTTTAAGTTCTTCTATAATGCGCTGTTTCTCTCTGCCATCCGTACTAATATTTCCTAGCAATTCGCGCCAGGAGCGTGCTTCTTGCATATATTTTACCCTACCATAGAACTTTGCTAGTAAAGCACCCTTTCTCTCTCATAATAACAGCTTGCAGCAATCGCGTCAACTAGTTTTGTTATTGTGTCCAACGTTGTGCTAACGTTGTGCAATAGATAGAGGTCATCAGCACATGCATTTGTCAGCCAATGAACATGCATTTGCAATCGTGTAGCACCTTGCCAGCAGCATTGTGCACAAGAAGGGCTCTCTCCGAAGGTAGTGAGAGACCAGGTGGAATGAGCCCTGTCTGTTTGCGCCTTTGGAAGGTATGAATTTTTTATCACGCCTTCCAGGTGAGATGTATCCCAATATGATTATTGATACCGTTTAGCGCTATAGGCTTCCCGAACAAGGGTCGCAACCAGTACCAAAACGATGGTCAGTATTAAAATCACGCCTTCAGCAGGCCGTAATGGTTCCAGGGCTGCAACAGTATGCAGGAGGGTCAATATGAGAATCGCCACCAGAACCCCAACAAGAATAATGATATCTCCAACAATAAACGTATAGATTGCTTTAATGAATTTCATAACTGGACCTCCCCGGTTGAGGTATGAGTAGCTGCTATTGGATGGTGGGTGAGTTGGCGCTTATGGCGTTTGAGCCAGAGGATCAGTGTCAGTGAGAGGAGTAGATAGAGAGCGGCCAGGGCAATAATAAAGGCATCAGCCCAGAGCCATTCCACTCCCAGACCCTCACCGGCCCAGAAGGTGCCAAAGGATGTAAGCATAATGCCCACGATAAACTTCAGCGTATTCTCAGGAACTTTTGTAAGAGGAGCTCGGACGAGTACTCCGGCAAGAATAACGAGAAGCCCTGCCAATGCTGCTCCAATCGCGGCAGAATAGATTCCCACAGTGCGGGAAGCGACCCCATGAGCACTTCCAAAAGTAATGACAATAAAAACCACCTCGAGACCTTCTAAGAGGACCGCTTTATAGGAAAGGGCGACGCCAAAGGGATCGATCCCTGGACTTGCATGCTCTCCACGAGCGCGCATTTCGGCCTGTGTCTCCTCATAGATAGCTTCTTCATCATGGAGAGCTTTGAGTCCACTATAACGTAAAATAGCTTTTTTGAGCCATTTCAGACCAAAGAGGATAAGTAAGACGCCGACAACAAGACGGAGAACATCCAGAGGGACAAACTGGACCAGCGCAACACCGAGCGTTGCAACAATAAGAGTGAGCGTTGCAACTGCGGCAAGCGTACCAAGAAAAGAGCTACGCCAATTAATAGTGATACCGACAACAAGGACAATAGTAAATGCTTCAACGAATTCTACTGCTGAGGCTAAAAATGCAGTAGAGAGAGCGGCCCATTGCATGCAATATGCTCCTGTTCTATTAAGCCGTGTGTCTGAAAAAGGCACAAACAGAGTGTACGGGAAGAAAAATAGCTTTGAGCGCTTCCCGTATCAGCATTGTAGCATATTGCGTCGTAGGAGTTTACGCAGGTGTGAGAACTATTTTACCCTTTGATAGCGACCATCTGGAGCCAGCGACGAGGTACTTTAGGGAGCCCGAGCTCTTCACCAGCTTGATACACGGCTGTTTCTAGAGCTTGTGCACCGAAGGCCAGTGGAATACCGGGGAGAGCCCCATCAATAAAGAGCCAGTATTGACCCAGGTCGCGCCAGCCATCCAGAGAGATATCAACGTCTTGATATTCGGTCTCCACAGCAGTAAAGCCAGCCTGTTTTAAATTAGTGATATATTCATCAGGAGTCAGCCATTGCATTGCCATGGCTTTACTTTCTCGCGAAAGATGAACTTCAGGGTGTTCTTTTTTAAGCCAGCCGACAGCGCGACGTGTCCAGAGGCGATAGAACCGTTCAGTGCCAGTGACATAGGTTCCTTCATAAAAAGCGCTATTACAGCCAAAAATACCACGAGGAGCAAGAATTGTATCCATCTGGCGGAACGCAGCTAATTTATCGGGGACAAGATGAATAGCATTACAGAAAAAGGCCGCATCGGCATTCTGTACCAGACGAGGGAGATCTTCTGCCTCGCCTTGAATAAAATCAGCCTGAAGAGGCAGTTTCAGTTCTTCCATTGCTTTGTGAGCGAGACGTAGTGCTTCAGCTGATGGATCGACCCCCACGATACGGGTGCGGTGCGCCAGTCCATACTTTGCCATCTCTTCAGCAATCAATCGGGATATAGCCCCGGTCCCACAGGCCATATCGACGATTGTTAGCTGATCATCACCTTCACGCTGTACTAAATGTTTCAAAGCCTGCTGAACCAGAGCTCGATTCACATCAGTATAGAATGTATGTGCAGCAAACGCTTCAAACGTAAAAAGGTTTGTCTCTGCAGTTTCAATAAGACCCATTGTGAGCCCTCCTTCGTTATACTACCTGTTAGTATAATTAGAGAGGACTCAGAGCTAACTTGTTTCACGACTTTTCAAAGAATATGAAATTGAGAAGCTATTAGAACTGAAACCTAGATATGCATCGAGAGACCGCCATCGACCGAAAGAATCTGTCCTGTAATATAGGCAGCCTCGGGCGAGCAGAGAAAATTGATCGCAGCAGCAATCTCATCAGTTGTGCCAAAGCGTCCGAGGGGCGTAGAATCGAGCATATACTTGCGTTGTGCCTCAGTTACAGTCGAGGTTAATTCGGTTGGCACAAAGCCAGGAGCGACGGCATTGGCGGTCACATTGCGGCTGGCCATCTCGCGAGCAGTGCTGAGGGTCAAGGAGATAATAGCCGCCTTCGAGGCTCCATAATTAGCTTGACCGGCAGGGCCCAGAAGACCAGCCACTGAAGCGACATTGACAATGCGCCCCCAGCGAGCCTTCATCATCCCACGGAGAACGGCTTTTGTACAGAGGAATGCAGCCCTCAGATTGGTATCCAGGACATGTTCGAAATCCGCGAGCGACATCTGAAGAATCAGTTTATCGCGTGTGGTGCCAGCGTTATTGACCAGGATAGCGACAGGGCCAAGCTCTGCAGTTGTTTGCGTAAACAGACGTGTAACATCCTCTTCTATACTTACATCAGCCTGTACAGCGATACAGCGCCTTCCAAGGGCCTCAATGATGGCACGTGTCTCTTCAGCAGCAGCACTATTGCTGCGGTAATTCACCACAACATCGGCCCCAGATTGTGCCAGTCGGATCGCAGTAGCCCGGCCAATCCCCTGCCCACTGCCAGTAATTAGCGCAACCTTCCCGGTCAGCGGGAGTGTTATCTCATTTGTCATCTTTGTGTTACCTCGATAGTACAATAAAATCTCTTTTAAATATATTCGTGGATTAAGGCGTAGTATAGCACAACCTGATCCTCACGAATATCAATTCTGCAATTCGGTGTGAAGATAAGATTGTGCAAAATGTTCGTTTCTATTCGGTCGGCGTGAAGACATATCCGATACCATATCGAGCGATACATATGCTTCGATGTTTGCCTATTCAGCTTTGTTAGGATCGACTGGAATGCTAGGAAGCCGAGGGTTAGTCTCATCAAACCCGGCCTCGAAGGTCTTTTTCTCATCGAGAATGGCACTTTCCAACTGATCATCGGTCAGATTGCGGATCTCGGTGAGTGTAGCACCAAGCAAAAGCGCATTGTTGAGATCGGTCACAAGGAGATTCGTATCGTGCAGAATCGCCCCACGAAGATCTGCATGGGTCAGATTTGCAGCTGAGAGGTCAGCCCCCGTCAGATCAGCGCCTTTTAAGCAGGCATGTGAGAGATCAGCCATAAAAAGATTTGTTTTCACCAGTTTCGCGTTACTGAGATCCACATGTGCCAGATAGCGGTGAGAGAAATCGCGCCCGGACAGATCGTAGCCGCGCAGGTTGATTGACTGCTTTTGACGTGCTTCGGCAGCCTCTTTCCCTTTTTGTGAGGTAGGCAATGGCAGATCTTCAATTAAGGGAATAGCGGCGAGCTCTTGTTCGATGCGTGTCTGGTTCAAGGTCTCCTGGTATTGGCGATTGAGGTGTTCTACGTGTTCACTACGTTGAGACTGGCGTGTCTGGCTCTCGGCTAAACGTTCAATCTGTAGGGTGAGTTTGTGCTCTAATTGAGAGAGCTGCTTCTCTTGTAGATCTTTCAATTGATGCTGGCGTGTCTCGGAAGCTTGCTCCCAGGCTTTCTGCTGAGATTGAAGCTGTGCGAGCACCTTTTTCTGTTGGAAGAACTGATAGAGCGTGGCAGCGAGAGCTGCCAGCGCAATAACAATACTAAGAGTAATCGCTAGTGTCATAGAAATAGTCCCCCCCCGATGTATTCTACCTGCTAGAACGCAAAGGCAGGAAAGGTGGTAACTAAAGCGAGACTAAACAGTCATTCCTGCTTGAGTAAAAGGTCATAAATTCAACTAGAGAAAGGATGAGGTATGCTCATTGTAACAGATGAAAAGTCTAGCATTGCCTGATAGAAAAGAACTATAATAATGGTGCTAAATGATAAATACTAGAGCGTACCGTTTACATGAGCTATGTGGCGTGCGTTGGAGGAAGAGAAAGCAATGAGACACAACGACCATCCATCACCTACCTCGTTTTTTCTGGAGCCTGCGGAACGCCGCCTCTATCTTTCCTGGACAGATGAACATGAAAGCCTTCACAACTGGGAGACGTTACGCTGGGCCTGTCCTTGTGCTTGGTGTGCAGGTGAAGGAGGGGTACCAGGAATGCTCCAGAGCCGTCAATCCTTGAGCACTGAAGAGACCACATTAATTAATATCGAACCAGTTGGACGGTATGGATTAACGCCTATCTGGGAAGATGGACATAAAACAGGCATCTTTGTCTACGAAAAATTACGCGCCATGTGCGAATGTGATGAATGCCGTCGGCAGAGAACAGGGGCCTAAAAGTTTCATCCTGTTAACAACACTACAATCTGTCGTTAAGAGTAATTGATGGCAAGAAGTTTTTTTCTGAGTAGCACTTTTTCGAAGAATCATGAAAAAGCATGTAGTGTAAACGCAGGAGTACTGTTATGCATAACCAGCACCCGCAGCGTTCTCAGAGGCCACCGATCTTCGTCACTCGTATAATGCTGCGTATTCTTTTTGCATTATTTGTGAGTTTTCTGGTTGCGTTGGCCTTCTTTGGCACCAACGCATTATCTCACTAAGAGTGTGTCTTAAGAGCCGCCAATGCTGATCGAGATAACCTCAATACTTCATTATTGAAGAGATATTGTCTGACGTCATATACATAACAAGTGTATATTTCATGCATCTTTGACAAAAAACCGTCCGTTTCTTCAAGCTGGAAGGGACATCAAACGTGTCCCCAGGCTCTTAAGACATACTCTAAGTAAAATGGTTTGTTTTTCTTCCAAAAGAGAAGAGAAAGCTCTCTATTGTCGTATGAGGGGCTTAGCCAGGTCTGGGAATGTTAGCTCTTTCGCTCTGGCTAAGCTATATCAGAAACAATCGCCCTCCAAGAAATTTCTAACGATGAGGGTTGTTTTTGCTGGAACGTTTCCTTGAAGAAGGCTTAGGAGATAACGCGTAGGTAGGAGGCTTATAAGCATATACTTTGAGCAATCCCATGCTAAAGAACGTTGCTAAGAGAGGACGTTTTAAGATACCGAGCAGTATTGAGATCCCCAGACCGGCGAGAAACCACCACCAGTTTTGTGCCAACACAAAGAAGGCTAGCAGCAGAAGCCAGAATGATCCATATAAGCTGACATACATCAGCAAAGGATTGAGCGTTCCCACGGCTCCTACTAGCACAACAATGGATAGCGCTAGCAACAGCCAGGGGAGAATATGAGCTGAAAGAACCCCGATGAATAAACCTATAAGTATAAGTGCTCCACAGATCTTACTTGTTGCTCCGTGACGCTGTTCTAGCATCTTCCTCATCCCTTTCTTTTTGCTCTTCATAGCATAATAATTAGTATACTAGAAATAACTGTAAATTGTTATAGAAAAGAGCTGTAAAAACACCAATTGAGAATGATGGAATGAGGCAGCGGTGAGAAGCATATCTCAAAAAAAGAACCTTTCAAGAAATCATCTCTTGAAAGGTTTTGTAGAGCTAGAGCAATGAGAGAGAGTTTACACGATATCTTACAATCCCTTTTTGGTGTTCTCTCTTTGGGCACGTAAGAGGGTGCGGAGCGCATCGGCCTGGCCATGGTTCCAGGCAGCTGAGCGCACTTCAGCTCCAATCATTGGAAGAGAGCTTTTCTCACGAATACGGGCTGCACGCTCGCGTTGAATGATTTCATGGACAAGCTGTCGATCGCTTAGTTTCCAACCGCGGCGCCTGGCCTGTTTAGCAAACCACATCACACGGGTAAATCCAGCTTGATAATCTTGTTCAGCGATCTCTTTTTGTATTGGCGTATTTTGCATTCTGCTGCCTCTTATTGGTGAATGGAAATATGAGGAGTAAAAAATAGATATGCATGTGTTCGTTCCGCTTCAGATTATGGCAGAAAAACAGTTGAGATGTCAAGGTTTCTTATGATTGTTCTCGCCCCTGACTGGCGTGGGTGAGAAGAAGATGAAACGCAGGGTATGGAACCCTCGTACTATTGTTGTAATGTTTGCTCCTACATACGCTATAATCAAAATGATAGGACTATAGCACTTACATAAGTGCGACCAGTCTGTGATGATTGGGAAGGAAGTTACGCGTGGCTAGTAAAAAGACTTATTCAAGCGCAGACGATGAGCAGCAGAGAAAGGCAAAAGAGAACATTTTTGCCAGCATCTTTCATAAGCGTGAGCAGCCAACGAATCTGCGTGAGCTCGGCCTTACGACCTTGAAAAATCTGCCCTCGAACATTAGCATGGTCCAGGGTCTGATGAAAGCGGGCAACTGGAAGATGGCTCAGCAAGAGGTTCTAGAAGGGCTGAACAATACCATTGTACTGGTAGGTCAGCCGAATACTGGAAAGAGCACGCTGTTTAATAAGTTAAAGGGTGAGACCCTCTCTCCAGCATCGCCCTCTGCTGGCAACACACGTACGCTAGTCCGAACAGATTTTGGACCATTTACGCTGGTAGATACGCCGGGCCATCTGCCTGATGTCATGGAAAGCGGTATGGCGCAGGCAAGCGTGATTGTGTTCTTAATCGATGGATCGCGTGGTTTGCAGGCGGAAGATCGTGAGCTTTATCGCGTTATTAAGCATCTTAACAAGCCAGTCGTAGTGGTTGTAAATAAGGTGGATTCCTTAAAGGGTGGCGAAAGTGGTGATCAGCTTGCGACAGAGATCGCCGTTCTCTTAGATACGCCTGGAGTCATCCCAATTTCGGCCCGTACAGGTGCGAATATTGCGGAAGAACTTATTCCAGTCATTATAGATGCGAGCCCTGAGGCTGCACTGGCCATTGGACGCGAGTTGCCAGCCTATCGACGTATGGCGGCTCAGCGTGTGATTCGGAATTCAACCCTGGTCAGTTTTGCTGCCGGTGTTGAGCCCATTCCGTTCATTGATATTCCGATTCTTCTGGGTACTCAGTTGCGTCTGGTCTTACGTCTGGCTGCGCTTTATGGAGAGCCATTAGATAGTGAAGATACCAGGCGCAATGCACGTGAATTGATTGCCACTATTGTTGGGGGGCTGGGTATGCGCTACCTTGCACAGCAAGCGGCTAAGGTGGTACCCTTTGGAGGTGACTTTGTGGCTGGTGCTATTGCCGGTGCTGCAACCTGGTCAATTGGTCAGGTGGCTCTAGAATATTATGAGGGGAATAAGCAAGTACAGCCCAGGCGGTTACAGGCTCTGTATCAAAATTTTTATCAACGTTTCCGTAAAGAGAATACAGTCAAGCAATTGCGGGAGCAGTCTCTCCAGGAGCTCCAGGGACCGGATCCATTGCCTGTGCTTGACGAGCCATCGGAGAAGATTCTAGAAGAAGGGATGGCCTAGGCTCATCAATGCAGTTTCCATATAATCGTTATCAGACTCTAGCTGAGCCACTTCCAGTGACGTATCCAGCGGGCGCAGAATCTCTCGCCCGCTTGGTCTCGCAGACAGTCTCTCAGGCAAATCAAAAGCTGACTCAATTGTTGCAGCTTGCCCCACCAGAACTCGATCTCTTAGTTGTCGACATGAGTGATTGGCATCTTGCTCCTCATGAAGAGGACGAAGAGGTTGAAGCTCCACATCCGTATCTTACTCAGGTCACGCCTCGTCTGACATTGGTGGTACCGGTTGAATTTGATGCCCTCTTTGGAGAGATGGTGCCAGAGAAGGTCGCATTTATGCTCTATCATGAAGTGGCGCTTGCCTTTATCGAGGCTGATCCGCGCCCCTGGCCAGAGAATAATCCATTGTGGGCTGATGAATGGCAATTTAAATTTGCAGCCCTCTGGCTAGCTCGTGAAATAAATGGCGTGCAAGACGTGGTCAATCAAGACCTCTTTACAGAATATGAGGACCTCTTCGAGCCTGAGCCAGACGGGAAAACACCAGATACAGTACGTGGATTTGATTGGTATGCCGATACAACCCCCGAAGATTATCTTGGGTATGAACTCTTGCTGGAGCGTTTCGCTGCTGATCTTTTAACAAAGTACGGAGTGAAGATCCTTCCCAGTTTTCTGACTCTCTATCGTCAGGAGAGAGAGGAACTGCTAAGTGATGATGTCACGGCTATCCTTTCTTCGGTGTTAGGCCCTGATGGGAATGAATGGTTGGAAGAACTGATCTATTTTTAGTCTGAACTGTGATGAAAGAAGATGTCTGGATAGTGATGAGACATCTTCTTTTTGATTGAAAAGTGGGAAGGAGCAGGAGTATAATCAGTTTCAATTCAGGAAGTGCTCTCGGGTAAGAGAACTGTCAAACCATGTCCAAATAAGGGAGTTGTAAGCTATGTTTCAGCGCGTGACGATTATTGGTCTCGGATTAATTGGCGGGTCGATTGGTCTGGCTCTGCGAAAGGCTGAGGCGGCCCGAGAAGTGGTTGGCTATGATATGGGAAAGGGAGTCTGTGATCGTGCACGTCAGATAGGTGCTATTAGTCAGGCAAGTACTGATCTTGCTGATGCCGTACGGAATGCTGAATTAGTTATTCTTGCAACGCCAGTGAGAACTATCAGCCATCTTTTTCAGCAACTGGCTCCTCTGCTTACACCAGGGACTGTCGTGACCGATGTCGCGAGTACAAAAGCACAGATTATTGGTTGGGCTGAGGAGTTTCTCCCTCACCATGTCGCTTTTGTGGGAGGACATCCAATGGCCGGTAAAGAGATTAGTGGAGTAGAAGCTGCCGATGCAACTTTGTTTTACAAACGAATTTATTGTGTAACACCAACTGCTCATACTCAACCTGTGGCAATACAGAAAGTCTCCACACTTGCTGAGATTATAGGAGCACGCATTCGTTTGTTAGATGCACATGATCATGATAGACAGGTAGCAGCTATTAGCCACCTTCCATTTCTGGCCTCGGTAGCTCTGGTAAATACTGTTGGGAGCGAGCCAGACTGGTCCGATACCGCGATCTTAGCTTCAACCGGTTTTCGGGACGCTTCTCGTCTTGCTGAGGGCAATTCTGTAATGTATCGTGATATCTGCCTGACCAATACAGATGCAATTACTCATCGCCTGGATGAATATATTGCAGAGTTAAATAGTTTGCGAGATCAGCTTGTGGAGCATGATCCTACAATCATTGAGAAGTTTTTGCAATCCCAGCAGACCCGTCGTCAATGGCAAGAGATGCATAAAGAGCTCTCATAAGGAAGCGTATGTACATTACGGCCCGATGGCCTGCCAGGTAAGCGCAGCTATGTATTGATCTCGATAAGGGCAGCGTTATAATCTGATGGCCCAACAAAAAACGTCGCCCAGTCAGGCGGGTGAGATGGTAGCGTCCATCTTGAAAGAAAAATGGCAAACAAAAACGCCGCCCAGTTAGGCGGGTGAGATGGCAGCGTCCTATTTTCCCATGCAGTTGCCCACAGAGTATCATCGGGGCTGAAGAGCTTAACTACCGTGTTCGGGATGGGAACGGGTGGACCCTCTTCGCTACAGCTACCAGCTCACCTGCATATCCAGGTGGCGTTTTCAACAAGACGAATACTACCAGAACCTTTGAGCTTTGTCAAGCCTTTTTTGGTGAAGTTTTTTTTTTACAGGGAGGCAAAGGTGCACGATGGACCTCTCCTTCCTAATGGTGGAGCTGCACCATGCCAGCCCCTTCATAGCATTGTGCCATGGAGTGGCTCACACAGCGGAGGGAGAACAGAGGAAAGAGACAAGCGACTTTCTCTCCTTAAAAGAGCATGATATGATTTTTTGAGTGTGTGAGAAGAAAAGCAGTAGGGAAGGTCGCTTGTCTCCTTCCACATCGTGCCCCTGCACCATGGTTGCCCCTCCATAGCTTCGTTTCCCCATTTTCCGTTTTCCACTTGAGCTATGGAGGGGCTCACAGAGCGGAGTGGGAACAGAGGAAAGAGACAAGCAACTTTCCCTACTTTATATCATTTTATATGTGAAAAAGATCATGATGCGGTAATAGAAGTAGGG
Organism: Tengunoibacter tsumagoiensis; assembly: GCF_003967535.1. Lineage (GTDB taxonomy): Bacteria > Chloroflexota > Ktedonobacteria > Ktedonobacterales > Ktedonobacteraceae > Tengunoibacter > Tengunoibacter tsumagoiensis. Next base: position 2,803,461 of record NZ_BIFR01000001.1, read on the forward strand.
AAGGTCGCTTGTCTCCTTCCACATCGTGCCTCTGCACCATGGTTGCTCTCCATAGCTTCGTTTCCCCATTTTCCGTTTTCCACTTGAGCTATGGAGGGGTTCACACAGCGGAGTGGGAACAGAGGAAAGAGACAAGCAACTTTCCCTACTTTACATCATTTTATATGTGAAAAAGATCATGATGCGGTAATAGAAGTAGGGAAGGTCGCTTGTCTCCTTTCAAATCTCGAAGCCCCACCATGCCAGCCCCTCCATCGCCCATGGTCACGTTGCGTTATGAAGGGGCGACCAGAGCGGAGCTGAAACGAGCCCCTTTCCGACGCTTCCCCGCTTCTGCACGAACCAGCAAAGCCCAGCAAAAAGTCAGCCCCCTCTTGACAGCCCTTTTCCCGAGTGCTATACTCCGTGAGCTGTCGTTTCCAGACAATCACTCTCCTGGAGAGTGCTCCTGTCCGCAAACCCCCGGCTGTGCCACGATAACGTGGCCCCTCAGGAAGATTCCTTCCCGATGATGTGCACGACCACACGGTTCGCCCGTAGGTCTTTCAGCCCTCTTCAGAGGCCTGAAACGTGCCAACACCGGAGAAGAAGGATTTTCGGGGCAAGTGAAAAAACTCAACGAGAAAACGCTTGACAGACCCCGAGGAATGTGAGATACTACAGCAGTCGTCGCGAGAACGCCAAAACAACGCAATCGAGCGAGACACCCGAGAGCTACGGTTCTCGATCAGTCGCACTTTGACAACTGAAGAGTGGAAAGCAGAACAGTAACTGGTTTAGTAAGAAGGAACAAGACACCAGTTCCTGTCAATTCAATCACTTGGCTCACGCTAAGTGATGCAAATCTGCGAACAAGCCAAGCAAGAAACACTTGGACTGGATCGCGAACTGACAATGCATTTTCGGGAGGCCCGCTGTGGCCCTCTTGAACATAAATTGGATGGCGAGTTTGATCCTGGCTCAGGATAAACGCTGGCGGCGTGCCTAACACATGCAAGTCGAACGCACTCAGCAATGAGTGAGTGGCGGACGGGTGAGTAACGCGTGGATTATCTGCCCCAAAGTGAGGAATACCGGCGAGAAATCGCCGACAATACCGCATATGCTCGCAAGAGGAAAGCTCGCAAGGGCGCTTTGGGATGGGTCTGCGTCTGATTAGCTAGTTGGTGAGGTCAAGGCTTACCAAGGCGACGATCAGTAGCTGGTCTGAGAGGACGATCAGCCACACTGGGATTGAGAACGGCCCAGACTCCTACGGGGGGCAGCAGTGAGGAATTTTCGTCAATGGGGGCAACCCTGAACGAGCAACGCCGCGTGCAGGATGACGGTTTTCGGATCGTAAACTGCTTTTCTTGGGGACGAGAACGGACGGTACCCAAGGAAGAAGCCCCGGCTAACTACGTGCCAGCAGCCGCGGTAATACGTAGGGGGCAAGCGTTGTCCGGATTTATTGGGCGTAAAGCGCACGCAGGCGGTCAGGTAAGTTTGTACTGACAATCTCCGGCTCAACTGGAGAGGGTGTATGAAGACTGCCCGACTTGAGGGCTTCAGAGGGACACGGAATTCCGGGTGGAGTGGTGAAATGCGTAGATATCCGGAGGAACACCAATGGCGAAGGCAGTGTCCTGGGAAGTACCTGACGCTCAGGTGCGAAAGCCAGGGGAGCGAACGGGATTAGATACCCCGGTAGTCCTGGCCGTAAACGATGACCACTAGGCGTTGGAGGGTTCGACCCCTTCAGTGCCGGAGCTAACGTTTGAAGTGGTCCGCCTGGGGAGTACGGTCGCAAGATTAAAACTCAAAGGAATTGACGGGGACCCGCACAAGCAGCGGAGCGTGTGGTTTAATTCGATGCAACGCGAAGAACCTTACCAGGACTTGACATGGAATTGCACCAGCGGTAACGCGCTGTCCCTTCGGGGCGGTTCCACAGGTGCTGCATGGCTGTCGTCAGCTCGTGTCGTGAGATGTTGGGTTAAGTCCCGCAACGAGCGCAACCCCTGTCGTTAGTTGAATGCTCTAACGAAACTGCCGCGATCAACGTGGAGGAAGGCGGGGATGACGTCAAGTCAGCACGGCCCTTACGTCCTGGGCGACACACACGCTACAATGGTCGAGACAAAGAGTTGCGAACCCGCGAGGGGGAGCTAATCTCGTCAAACTCGGCCTCAGTTCAGATTGGAGGCTGCAACCCGCCTCCATGAAGTGGGAGTTGCTAGTAACCGTAGGTCAGCACACTACGGTGAATACGTTCCCGGGTCTTGTACACACCGCCCGTCACACCACGAAAGTCGGCAACACCTGAAGCCGCTGGGCTAACCCTTCGGGGGGGCAAGCGTCGAGGGTGGGGTCGGTGATTGGGGTGAAGTCGTAACAAGGTAGCCGTACCGGAAGGTGCGGCTGGATCACCTCCTTTCTAGGGAGCTTCGATCTCTTTCGAGAGATCCACTCCTAGGTCGAAACAGGATACTGATGGTTGCTTTGAGTGACCAGGGACTGCGTTTGGTTTCCACTCTCCAGTGGTTGGGGTTTACCCTGATCACGTGCACCTGAACAACTGAAGAGGATATTCCTTCAATTTTGCTGAGCGATGAAGATTGCAAGCACGAGTTGAAGCAGAGCAAGCAAGACACCATCAAGACCGTAGAAACGAACAAGCTACACAGAGTACGAGGTGGATGCCTTGGCACGAAAGACCGATGAAGGACGCGGAGACCGGCGAAACGTTCGAGGGGAGCTGCATACAAGCTATGAACCTCGAGATTCCGAATGGGGCAACCCATCCAGAGTGATGTCTGGATACTCCCTGTTGAACACATAGACAGGGCAGAGGGCAGCGGGCGAACTGAAACATCTCAGTAGCTCGACGAAAAGAAATCAACCGAGATTCCCGTAGTAGTGGCGAGCGAACCGGGAGGAGCCCAAACCATCCGTTCTTCGGAACGGGCGGGGTTGTAGGACTCGCAACAAACAATGGCCGATCATTCGAATGCGTTGGAAAGCGCAACCAGAGCAGGTGAGAGTCCTGTAGAAGACGATCAACCGGCGTGGGCGAGGATCCTGAGTACCACGAGGCACGTGAAACCTTGTGGGAAGCTGGGGGGACCACCCTCCAAGGCTCAACATCTTTCGTGACCGATAGCGAACAAGTACCGTGAGGGAAAGGTGAAAAGCACCCCGAGAGGGGGATGAAAGAGACCCTGAAACCACGTACTCACCAGCAGTCAGAGGCCACTGTTCCAGGAGGAACCAAGGGCTGATGGCGTGCCTTTTGTAGAATGATCCGGCGAGTGCATCGTCGTAGCAGGTTAACCAGCGGTAAAGCTGGGGAGCCAGAGGGCAACCGAGTCTGAAGCAGGCGCGCGTTGCGGCGATGCGACCCGAAACCACGTGAGCTATCCATGAGCAGAGTGAAGCGGATGTGACAGTCCGTCGAGGCTCGAACCCACCAGTGTTGCAAAACTGGGGGATGACTTGTGGATAGGGGAGAAATTCCAATCGAACGTGGAGATAGCTGGTTCTCCCCGAAATGTATTGAGGTACAGCTGCATGTGTTGTCTGTTGGAGGTAGAGCGCTGGAAAGGCTCGGGGCCCTGTGCGGGTTACCAACCCTTCTCAAACTGCGAATGCCAGCAGAATGGAGCATGCAAGTGAGACAGTGGGGGCTAAGCTTCATTGTCAAAAGGGAAACAGCCCAGATCACCGGCTAAGGTCTCTAAATCACTGCTCAGTGTCAAAGGGAGTCAGTACGCAATAACAGCCAGGATGTTGGCTTAGAAGCAGCCATCATTGAAAGAGTGCGTAATAGCTCACTGGTCGAGTGTAGTGGCACCGACAACGTAGCGAGGCTTAAGCAGTGTACCGAAGCCGTGAATCCTGGTTTTTGACCAGGATGGTAGGGGAGCGTTCTCAAGCAGAGAAGCCAGACCGCAAGGACTGGTGGAGCGACGAGAAGTGAGAATGCCGGAATGAGTAGCGCAATCTCTGTGAAAACCAGAGACACCGAATGCCTGAGGGTTCCTGGGCACCGTCAATCGTCCCAGGGTGAGTCGGGCCCTAAGCCGAGGACGTCATAGTCGTAGGCGATGGAAAGCAGGTCAGAGATTCCTGCACTAGCGTTAGATCGTTTGTAACAATGGGGGGACGCAGTAGGGAAGGTGAACCGATCGAATGGACAGGATCGGCGTGTCGTTTGAAGTGCGAGACCGAGGCAAATCCCGGTCTCCTGTGCATGACAGCGGCACCGAGCGCGAGCAATCGTGCGGAAGTCATCGGACCCCAGGCTGCCAAGAAAAGCCTCTCGTGAGAGCTGACGCTACCCGTACCGCAAACCGACACTGGTAGGCAGGGGGAACTCCCCCAAGGTGATCGAGCGACCCTCTGTTAAGGAACTCGGCAAATTGACCCCGTACCTTCGGTAGAAGGGGTGCCCCAGTAGCGTGTTTCGATGCGTGAGGGGGCTGCAAGAAATTGGCTCAACCGACTGTTTACCAAAAACACAGGTCTCTGCGAACGCGAAAGCGGAAGTATAGGGGCTGACTCCTGCCCAGTGCCGGAAGGTTAAGCTGAGTGGTGATCGTAGCCACGAGGTGAAGCCCCGGTGAACGGCGGCCGTAACTATAACGGTCCTAAGGTAGCGAAATTCCTTGTCGGGTAAGTTCCGACCCGCACGAAAGGAGTAACGAGTTGAGCACTGTCTCGACAGAGGACTCGGCGAAATTGAAGTACCCGTGAAGATACGGGTTACCCACGACAGGACAAAAAGACCCCGTGGAGCTTTACTACAGCTTGGCCTGGATACGAGGGACAGCGTGCGTAGCATAGGTGGGAGCCGAAGAATCCATCCTTGTGGGGGTGGAGGAGGCAGCAGTGAAATACCACTCTCGTTGTGTTTTGTGTCTCACGCCAGACCGTGAACCGGTTGGCAGACAGGACCAGGTGGGTAGTTTGACTGGGGCGGTCGCCTCCCAAAGAGTAACGGAGGCGCTCAAAGGTTCTCTCCGGGTGGATGGACATCACCCTTCAAGAGTGTAAAGGCAGAAGAGAGCTTGACTGCAAGGCAGACGCGCCGAGCAGGGACGAAAGTCGGACTTAGTGATCCCACATTCCCGAGTGGAAGGAGTGTGGCTCAACGGATAAAAGCTACCCCGGGGATAACAGGCTTATCTTGCCCAAGAGTTCACATCGACGGCAAGGTTTGGCACCTCGATGTCGGCTCGTCGCATCCTGGGGCTGGAGTAGGTCCCAAGGGTTGGGCTGTTCGCCCATGAAAGCGGCACGCGAGCTGGGTTCAGAACGTCGCGAGACAGTTCGGTCTCTATCCGTCGTGGGCGTAGGAAGATTGAGGGGCGTCATCTCCAGTACGAGAGGACCGAGATGGCTGAACCGCTGGTGTGCCAGTTGGCCTGCCCGGGCCACAGCTGGATAGCTATGTTCAGAAGGGATAAGCGCTGAAGGCATCTAAGCGCGAAGCCGCACCCAAGATGAGTCTTCCCATCACTTTGTGTGATCAAGATCCCAGGAAGAAGACCTGGTCGATAGACGACGCGTGGACGCCTGGTAACAGGTGGAGCGAAGTCGCCCTAATGATCGTACGGCTTGTCATTCAGGTCTTGAATGGGTGAGCGAGCAGAAATCGGCTTGAACGCGTGGTTGTAAACGGCGCGCTCGGCAAAATTGAGAGAATATCCTCAACAGTTGGTACCATCAGGTGCAACAAACAGCAAAAAAAGAGTCAGGATCTCACCATCCTGGCTCTTTTTTTGCGTATCGGAGGCTCCATTACTTCCTTTAAATATCGATATGACTCCATTCTGTTATTTAGTGCGTCTTTATCAAAGATTGTGAAACGCGTATGCTTTTTTACGTATTTCATAAGCTACCGGGTCTGATAATAGGCTAGAAAAGAGTTGGTATTAGCGTAATAAATATCTTACCAGGAGAAACTTGTAATGGTACAGACCTACTCCGTTTCATTTCCGTCGCCCGTTCGTCAATTAGAGGGTTATCTGGCTCGTCCGGAAGGGGATGGCCCTTTTCCTGCAGTAGTTGTGATTCATGAGATATTCGGCTTGACGGATAATATCCGTGATATCGCTGTCCGTTTTGCCAATGAAGGTTATGTTGCCCTGGCCGTTGATCTGTTTGCTGGCCGTAATCGTACTGTTTGTATGTTCCGCGCCATGGGACAGATGCTTTTTAGCCCACTTGATAATGAAGGAATTAATGATTTAAAGCTTTCACTCTCTTATCTGGCCGAGCAAGCAGGAGTTGCCAGTGAGCGTATTGGAGCAATAGGTTTCTGTATGGGAGGTGGTTTTGCAATCTCCTGGGCATGTACTGATAACCGACTGAAGGCAATTGCACCTTTCTATGGTGCCAATCCCAAACCATTAGAGGCTGTGTCTCGTCTCTGTCCAGTTGTTGGTTCTTATCCTGATAAAGACTTTACAACACCGGCTGCGAAAAAGCTGGATCAGGCTCTAACAACCTATAATATTCCTCATGATATCAAAATCTATCCAGATACCAAACATTCATTTTTCAATGATCAAGGAAAGACATACAATGCCAATGCCGCATCTGATTCATGGCAACGGGTCTTATCCTTCTTTTCGGAACATATTGGCTAAAGGTCACATTTTCTGTCAGAAAGAGAGTAAAACGGAGCCTTACTCTCTTTCTGATTGTGTTATACCGTCTACTTTTCGTTTAAGAGCTCTTCAAAGCGATCAACATTCTTACGGATGATGTTTAGACTGGAGCGCCAGAAATCTTCTGAGCGTAGATCGATGCCAAAGCGAGCTGCTAATGTCGCTGCATCGGCCAGTCCAGTAGATGATAACAGATCATCGTAACCGCGTTTGAATGTCTCTGGATCCTGCTGATATTGTGCATATAAACCCGTACCAAAGAGCAGACCGAACATATAGGGATAATTGTAATAGGAGTCATAGGTACTATAATAGTGTCCTTTGACTGCCCACATATAAGGATGAAGCTGAGTCTGATCGAGACCATCCCCATAGGTCTCGCGTTGAGCATCCAGCATAATCGTATTGAGCTCTTCAACTGAGAGCTCACGTTGCTTGCGTTTCTCAAACACACGTTGCTCAAAGAGGAAGCGGCTACTGATATCAACCACAATCTGACAGGCATCCTGGAGTGAAGCCTCTAAAATTGCAATCTGTTCCTGTTTATTGGCATTGCGTAGAACAGCTTGCCGAATAATCGTCTCACAGAAGATGCTGGCCGTTTCTGCTAACGTCATGGGAAGGGTCTGTTGCAAGGCTGTACGATGGGCCAGATTGAGGTTATGATAGCCATGGCCTAATTCGTGTGCCAGAGTGCTGACAGCATCAAATGAGGGCTTGTAGTTGGCCAGGATGCGTGATTCGTCAGCACGCAATGAGATACAGAAGGCACCGCCAGATTTGCCTGGACGAGGCTCTGCATCGATCCATTGCTCCTGGAATGCTCGATCTGCGAAGCTTGCCAATCGCTCTGAATAGCTGCCAAATTGTTTAACGATAAAGCGGCGTGCTTCTGCAAAATCCCATTCTTTCTCATCTACCTCCAGTGGGGCAAAGAGATCATACCAGGCCAGGCGCGAGAGCCCTAAGCGACGTGCTTTTAGGTGGAGATAGCGTCGGAGGTCTGGATAGGCTTCGCGTGCAGCCGAAAGCATAGCTGCGAGTGTCTGTTGATCGATGCTATTATTGAAGAGGGCAGAATCCAGCGCCGAATCCCAGCGCCGCCGCTCCATAAGTGTATTGACCTCGCCTTTGATACTATTCATTGCCGCCGCCAGAGGGACTGCGACCTGTTTCCAGCCTGCTAGCTCCGCTTCATAGGCTCTACGGCGTATGTCTCGATCGGGATCGGACGCGAGATTTCGAATGACGCTCATAGGTAGCTCTTGCGTCTGACCATCACGCGTAAATGGAACCTTGATCTGTGAGCTGATATTAGAGTGGAGCTTGGACCAGGCTGCCCCATTGCTGACATTGAGTTCGGTTGCCAGCATCTCTTCTTGTGGGCTCATAAGATGGGTCGCTTGAGTTTTTGCATGCAATAAAATGTACGCATGCTCTTGCGCTGCTTGAGAATGTTTTATCAAGTATTCGACATCAAGAGAACCGATCCAGGCGGTAAAACGTGTACTCAAAGTCGCCAATTTGACTTGCCACTGTTGAAGCTCACTTAATCTGGCCTGGGCCACATCATCTTGTGAGTTTGTCGTAATAAAGCACAGCACATAGGTCGTCAATGTTTTTTCTTCATCTAAGACGGCATTGAAGCGAGTAAGTACCCTTTCAAAGATTTGAACAAGCTTCTCATCCAATGTGAGGGCAGGGTGTTCCTGAATTTTATAGGTATCAAAGAGCTCTGAGAGCTCCGTAATACTCTGTGTAAGTCTGGTGTACCCCTGGATAAACTCAGTTGAAGTGAGAGAAGGGTAGACAACGCTCATATCCCAATGAGGAAGTGTCTGTGTTTGTGTCACGTATACACTCTTTTCTATCGCAAAATCACCGCATGGCAAGGATTATAGTGCCTTAATCGGTTTGAAACGAAATATGTCTGTCTTTTCAACGTCTAGAGACAGACTTTTTGATGTACCATCAGAGCCTGATGGTCGTACTTATGCTTACGATTTTCCCCCTCCTTCTGTTGCAAGGAAGAGCTATGTAAGGATAGCTTAATCAAGAGAAACGTATCTGAAGCAACATTTCTTTGTGTATACAATGGATATATTGGCTTCTATCTGTTATTGTATAGATAGGCATGAAATACGAGAAATATATGTCGTGGAAAAAAACACCAAATGAGGGATTATTTGATGAAAGCGATCACATTTCAGTCGTACAACGAGCCATGGCTCATCGTTGATCTTCCAGAACCATCATTGGAGCCTGGACAAATTTTGGTTAAGATGTCCTTTGCGACGCTAAATCACCGTGATCTTAATATTCATGCAGGGATGTTCCATGGTTTCCCTCCTCCTATGGGAGCCACTTCTCAGATTATGGGTATTGAAGGATCTGGAACGATTGTTGAGTCTCGGGATGAGATGCAGACTTTCCCCATAGGGACACGTGTCTTTTTTCGCGAGGCATACAATCTCCCTCACGGAGGAACCTGGCAAGAATATGTAGTTGCGAGTCCAGCAGATGTTATCGCGATACCAGAAGGACATTCTTTGACTGAAGCAGCAGCATTACGTCAGAGCTATCAATCTGCTCTCCTGGCTTTAGAGCTTGGGAAGGCTCAATTTGACGCTCAGTCCAGACAGACCATCTTAGCACCTGGGGTGGGAAGTGCAGTCGGAAATGCTACCATCCAGCTTATGCGAGCATATGGACTTTCCAACGTCATCACAACTGCGGGCCAGACCACTAAGCTCCAGCGAGCTCAGGAAGCGGGCTATGAGCGCATTATCGATCTCTCGCAAGAGACATTGTATGATGGGGTTATGCGCTTAACACATGGTGAAGGTGTTGATCTTGTGGTAGAGATTCTTGGTGGAGCCTATACACAGCAGGCCTTGACCACCCTGAAGCGAGGGAGAACTCTTGTTGTCGTAGGGTTTGTGCCAGGAAATATTCAACTGCACATCCCCATTTTTGATATTCTAGCCTTTCGTCGTGGTATTGTGGGGATGAATATTCTTCTGACGCCTCAGCAAGAACGGGATCGAGCTATTGAGAAGATCGTAGAGCTCTGGTATGCAGGGCGTATCCATCCTCTTGTTGATCAAATTTTTCCTTTCACGGAGATTGAACAGGCCCAAAGGTATTATAAAGAGGGGCGTCCGTTTGGAAAGGTCCTGCTTCGTTTTGAATAATGGCTTTGTCTCCTGTTTCATGCCAGTCTCTGTATGCATCCAGATGATAGTGTAAAAGTGTGTGGCATAGAGGCGCGACCAGTTGGCAGTAAGTAAGAATTTTCAATCTCTGTACTGAGACTGAAGATTCTTTATGAGAAGATAAGAGGATACTGCTTGCCTGTAATCGTGTCACTCTGTTGTGGTCAATCTATCTCTAGCAATGGGAGGGATGATGGCAGAGAAAACAGAGAAGCGGCCCTCTCAATGTGAGAGAGTCGCTTCTCTGTTAAGGTTTTGTAGGGGAACTAGTAGCGTTCGCTGCGATAATTTGAATTAGAGCGCCGCTGATAGCTGCCACCGCTGTTTTGACGCTCGCGCGCCTCGTTGACTGTGATAGTACGCTCACCATATTGAGAGCCGTTCAGCTGTTCGATAGCGCGCTGTCCATCCTCATTGGTGTTCATGTCGACAAAGCCAAAACCTTTGCTGCGTCCAGTTTCACGGTCTGTAATGACTGTAGCAGAGCTTACAGCACCGATTGGCTCAAAAAGGTTTGCCAGGTCGTTATCATTTGTCTGGTAGGGAAGTCCGCCAACGTAAAGTCTCATGTAGTTATGCTCCTGTATGCACTGGTCATCTCACGCTCGTAGAAACCGCTTCTCACAGGAGCAATGCAATGATGTTGTTATTCATACACCTATATAAACAGGGGAGGCGAAAGGTTTATTCCCAGATGCAGACCAAAAAAAATATTGCTGAAAAATCTGTTTTCAATAGTCTGAAGCTGTCAATCTACCTTTACAGAGAGCGATCCCTACCTGTCTAAGGATAATTGTTGGCGAATCTGCAAAATTTTGATCTCTGGTGGGAGTGAAGTGAACTGGTTTTTGTGCAACCAGAGCTCCTGTAAACTATGGAGTTGTCCAAGCTCTGTTGGAAGCGTTGTTAAACGATTTCCGGATAGAGAGAGGCGTTGGAGCTTGCTTAGTTGTCCGATTTCGGCAGGCACAGTCAGCAGTTGATTTTTGTCCAGAGAGAGTTCTTGAAGGTTGCTCAGTCGACCAATGGCTGCCGGGATCGAAGTAAGCCGATTTTCTGCGAGTGCAAGTTCTTCGAGTTGATGTAAATGACTCAGTTCTACTGGCAATGAGGTCAGCCGGTTCCAGGACAGGATAAGCCGCCGTAATTTTTGTAGTTGACCAAGCTCAATGGGTAGTGAGGCTAGCCGATTTTGCATCAGAAAAAGCTCTTGCAAGTTCTGTAGTTGACTAAGCTCAGTTGGCAATGTCGTCAACAAATTTTTAGAGAGAGAGAGTAACTGTAAATTCTGTAGCTGGCCAAGTGTGGCCGGAAGGGCTGTCAGGCGATTCCACTCCACCGAGAGTGTCTGAAGAAGCTCGGCCTGGCCAAGTTCAGCTGGCAAAGATGCCAGCTGGTTTCCTCCCAGATACAATTCGTGGAGATGACATAATTGCCCAATCTCGGTAGGTAGAGAGACCAGACGGTTCCAGGAGAGCACAAGTTTCTGGAGTTTTCTCAATTGCCCAACTTTTTCAGGAATGGCTAATAGTTGATTGCCTTCCAGTGAAAGTTCTTCAAGATTATGTAACTGTTCTATTTCGGTTGGTATGAACGTGAGCCGATTCCAGGATAACGAGAGACGACGTAAGCTCTTTAAATGAAACAGTTCAGGTGGTACTTCGCGTAAATTGAGGTCAGAGAGGTCGAGAATAATAAGTTCTCGGTTGGTATTATAACGGATCACCTGGGGCCTCGCATTGAGAGGGGCCAGAAGCTGTGCTACTATGAGTGCATCATGGCTACTTTCTTGTCCATCTATGATCATCTACATCTCATGGCGCAGTCAGCCCCTGCTTATAGCTGGTGATGAAGCGCCACTTCTCCTTTCCGTTAAATCCACTTCCCTTTTTCTAAATGATTTCAAGTATGGTGTCGGGAATAGATTCCAGCAAGCCATTATATGTAACGAGATTGCGAATTCCTGAACAGGTAGTAATGCGGTTTAGTGGCACACTTTCCAGGTTTATCCAGGTAAAAGGAAGTTAGTAATTATTACTGGCAGATAACAGACCCCGTGTACTCAGTGAAAATTCCTCCCCAAAACCCTTGACAAACATTCATTTTTATGTTATTATATATGTGTAATTATTCCTCGTTACATGCAGTATAGCTGATCCTTCTCCACAAATCAAGATCTTCTCTCATTGATTCACACACTATCTTGGATTTATATTGCGCTTTTTGCATATGCTGCTTTTCCCCCACTTTATCTATCTGATAGAGATGCTGTCATTACTTTCAGGTAGCAGTTCCAAAAGGCGTGGGGATCCACCTGGTCGCACTTCCACGATCCCTTGCGTGCATTTCAAACATGTAGCCACCGCTCTTGCAGTCTCTTCTGGATCATAGTTTCTCCAATGAGCTTTTCAGGCAACAACAGCGCCAAAATCAAGGTGAACGGTAATTAAAGAAAAGAAAGCCAGGAGGGGAGTCTCAAGCTAGAAAAATATCTGGTCCCGAGGGATTTTTGTTTGGTGGAAGATGAGATAGCCTCTAGCCTATATGTAGCCTATTTTGAGACTATCATCTCTTTCTCTTTGAAATGTATACTTGTTTTGTGAGGGCCAGGCATATAAAATATACACACGCACTCTTTTTTAAAGAGAAAGGGGGATAACACAAATGGCTTCTAACGACTCAATTAAAGAGATATAGTCTGTCTGCTGGTAGCTCTTTACAATGCAATGAACATATATTGAAAAGCGTGCAAGAAATCTATTCTCAATTATATTTTTCATTGCATTATTGTGCACCTTTTATCCATCATCTTATGGAGTTGGATCTAATGAATAGTTACATACCATTGGATTTAAAGGCGTTTCTGAATAATCGTGGTTGTACCCTATTAAGTGAGAATCATCTTGGTGCCCTTAGCCTGATGGGAGCCTCATTTCCTGCGGAGGAGTTCCCTTTTGACAAACCTTTGACGTTCTATGATATTCCATTTGAGCTGAAGCAGGCCGAGACAGGAGATAATATAGAATGCACTGAGCAGATCATTTCATTTGCTCCCTGCATGATGAAAGGGCTTCATATTCTGGGCACCTCAAGCAATACAGACTTATTTGATGATATTCTCTTTTTTCATAAAGGGGTCGTAGTGCATCGGAGTAAACTGTATTTATCGAGTTTTTCGTCATTGGTGCCAGCTTTTTCCGATCGCCTGGCTTTGACGTTAAGTTATCTCCACACACGTACAGGACGCTATGATCATATCAAGCCAAAGCTGTGGTATTATTCTTTAAAATTCCCTTCGCCGCAGACCGTAGAAAGCTTCCAATTCGCCGATAATCCCTCAATGCATGTTTTTGCTATGACGATTGAGACGGCATAGCCTGCAATAGGAGAGAGAGGAGATACCTATGCCTCAGCTTACCGTGTATACAAATGCTTTTCATAATTGCCGGGGAATTACCTTATCAGCAATGCTTCTCAGACTGGGGGTTCCCATTGATTATGTGTGGCATCAAGCAGGTTTGATCTATCAAGAAGAAGAAAAGACGCTCAAAATAGATCCATATTATCAGGATATTACTGAGAATGATCACGGTGTAAAATGGATGATCGAGCATGATACAGACCTGGAGAGCTATGTAAAACGTCTGTATGATATCCTTCAGTCGGGTCACACAATTGCTCTGATGATAGATACCTATTATCTTCCCTATTCAATCTATTATGAACGTGTTCATCATCCACATACTGTTGAAGCGTGTGCTATAGAAGATGGCCATGTCATTATTGCCGATCATCCCTACCAATTTTATGGTCCAGTCGCTCTTCACGATCTAAAGAAGTCTCTGGACTCTTACTATACGACCCTTTTGCCAGGGCCATATGGATTGCTCTATGCAGAAGCCATCAACGTTCCGCGCACATATACCAGAGAAGATTTGTATCAAGCGATTGCAGACAACTGTGCGGTAATGGAAACAAAACGCCTTTACGATCTGCGCCATGCCCCTCCCACTGCAAAAATCGGAATGGATGCCGTAAATGCGACGCTGCAAAAAGTTGAAGAGATCATGCAACAGGATCTAGCAGTAGTCGAAGAAGAGCTTGATACTATCTTTGGCGCACTAAAAGAAATCGCCAACTCGCGCCATTTTTTTTACAAATATTTGACCCTCTTTCAAGAAGAGGCCTTAGCTACTGTGATCCAGGAGACATCGCAAAACTGGATTGTGGCATCCCATCTGGTGTTACGAGGCAAGGCTGTTGGTGATCTACCAATAATGTGGCCAAGGGTAAAGAAGCGTTTAGTCGTTGCGAAAGAGAAGGAATTGAATAATATCCAGCTTCTTCATGATTTTCTTGCATCTCGTCCATAAAAATATCAGGAGTATTTACTTCTTTTGCCTCTTGCTACTACTCTTTTGTTTTAGCAGCAATGTTTATGGGGTATACTTTGTTAAAAATTAGTTCAAAAGAGTTTTAGTACTGTCGATAGTGAAGTGAAAATGTTCTCCTTGTGATGGGGACTGCTTTATTAAGTCCGGTTGTACTCAAAATTTGCATTCCTGTAGCTGTAGCTGGACATGCACCAGGCCTCGTATAGCATTACAGATATATATTTTTTCAGCCTCAACCAGATCATTCACAAAGAGAACTTTTTCCTCAATCGTCGCGTGACTTTCTAGCATCCGCTGGCGGTAGATCCCGTTCAGCAAACCACACTGTATCGGAGGAGTAAACAGGTGACCATCCTTTTCAATAAAAATATTACTTATGGCCCCTTCTGTTACTTCATCCCTTTCATTGAGGAAGATCATATCCACATGCCCATTTTCTTTGGCAAAGCGGGTCGCGCGGTCATAGAGGGTCCGGTCTGTTGTTTTGTGATAGAGCATGCGATTACGAGAATGGGTGCGTATTGAGCTCAAAATAATGGTACGAGGAGAGGTGGAGAGAGTCTCTGGTTGCAGGGGGAGAGTTTCACCCTCTATCTGCCCGGTCGAAAACAGTTTTAGCCGGACTTTATAGCGACATCCTCGAACAAGATGTACTTCACTATTGGCCAGGGCGTCTTCAATCCTCTTTCGATGATACGGATAGCCAAAGTATCTGGCTGAGTTCGCCATCCGTTCTAGATGTTTGTCAAGAGAGCAATATCCTTCATCCCAGAGGATTGTTTCTAGAAGTGCAAACTCAGAAGCGTTTGTTGTCAAAAAGCGTGCCTTGATTGCACATTCCAGATACTCATCAGCAGGTTGAGAATCATAGGTGATGCCACTCCCAACACCCATTTCGCCCTGTCCCTGTTCAAGGACAATGGTCCGAATGGCAACATTAAATACGGCCTTTGCTTCGCTTGTGAGAGAGCGAGGCGCAAAATAACCGATGGAACCTGTGTAGACTCCACGTGGAGAATCCTCCAGTTCTTTAATAATCTCTATCGCTCTCATTTTAGGAGCTCCCGTTATAGAGCCACAGGGGAATAAGCTCTGGAATAGTTGAGAATAGTCTATCTCCTCTCGCACTCTCCCTTGTACGGTCGAAGTCATTTGAAAGAGCGTCGCATACTGCTCAATCTCAAATAGATGAGGAACTGTAACGGAACCAATCTGGCAGATGCGCCCCAGATCATTACGCAACAGATCAACAATCATCACATTCTCGGCTCGATTCTTTGTATCATTGTACAGCCATGCTGCCTGTTCGTCATCCTCAGCTAATGTGCAACCTCGCGGAGCAGTTCCTTTCATTGGTTTTGTGATAATCTTTTGCCCATCAGCCCGGAAAAATAATTCTGGCGAAAAACAGAGAATGTCTTGATCTGCTGTTCGTATATATCCTCCATAACGTACCTGCTGCTTTTTTTTCAGGGCTTGATAAAAGGAGACAGGTGAACCGGAGAAAGTGAAATTGTAGCGACCAGTAAAATTGACCTGATAGACATCACCTGCGCGGATGTACTCTTTGATCTGCTCTATTTTGTGATGATAGGCTGATTCATCCAGATTAAAATGAAGATCCTTGACAAGGTATGGAGCATCCTTTCGCGTTGGATGAGAGAAAGATAAGGACGGCTCTGTCTTGCTCAGGTGATTGAGAACGAGCGGCTGCTTGTATACTCCGAACCAGGCGAGAGGTTTTTTCTCACTGGAATAATCGGCGAGGCCCAGTTTTTCGAGAGCATAGCCACACTCGTAAGCAAAGTATCCAGCAACATAATAGCCCTGTTGTACATACATCTGGATCGAAAGAAGGAGATGTGAGAGCTCTGCTACCCGATGAATCTTCAATATCTGTATGGGGTTGGAAAAGAGAAAACTGGACATATTTTCCTGATCTTGCAGACTACTCTCCAGCAAAACCACATCTTTTTCTTCCTCAAGGAGTTTATACCATTCATCAGCAAGTGGTGCCGTAGAATTTATTCCGCCGTTCGATTGTTGATTATATTGCATCAGTGTTATTTCACATCTCTTTCTATGTAATATGTAAATATGCGCAAAATAATTTTTTGTCAACTCTCTTATGATCAGGTATTTCACCATGAGAGTTGGGAAAAAGAAAAAGAAGCTAGCATCAAGCAAGTAACCATTTTATTTTCACATATGGGATCAAGAAAAACCATGCTCAGCAGTTTTTCTGGTGGACTTTTGGATACTTCATTGATCTTACAGAAGGCTGAAGAGATCGTTTAAGACTTCTGAGACGCTTGGGTGGGTAAAGATGGTATCGCGGAGGATCTGGTAATCCATATCAGCATGCATTGCCATGGCCACTGTATTGATGACCTCATTCGACTCAGCGCTATAGAGGGTGCAGCCGAGGATCTTATTGGTGTGAGCATCGACTATCGCTTTGAGGAGCCCTGTAGTTTCGCGCATTATCTGGGCACGGGTATTGGCTCCTGCTGGCAGCTTCGCTACTTTGATCTCGTAATTCTGTCGTTTTGCCTCTTCTTCAGAGAGACCGACATGTGAGAGGGGTGGTGTAATAAAGACGGAATAGGGAACATGGTGGCGTGTGAGTGTTGAGCGTTTGCCATCTCCATAGAGCTGGTCACGAACAATGCGGAAATCGTCCAGCGAGATATAAGTAAACTGTGGGCCACTGTTGACGTCGCCAAGGGCCCAGATATGTGGGACGTTCGTACGTAGATGCTCATCAACCTTCACAAAACCACGCTCGTTGGTAGCGATTCCTGCCTCAGCGAGCTTTAATTCAGTGGTCACTGCTGCACGTCCTACTGCGACCAGGATCGCATCGCCCTTAATCTCCTGCTTCTGGCCAGATTCGTTCGTGTACTCAACAATGGTCTGTTCGGCCTCATCATGAATCCGCTGTACATTGGCATGGAAGTGGAATTGAATACCTTGTCCCTGCATGGTTTGCATAACAGCTTCTGCAACATCGCGGTCCTGTGCTGGCAATAAGGTGTCTCGCTGCTCCAGAATGGTAATCTCTGAGCCAAAGGCGCGGTAGATGGACGCAAATTCTAGACCGACATAGCCACCACCGATGACGATCATATGATGGGGTAAGCGTTGCTTTTCCATGAGTGTCGTACTTGTGTAGATGCGCTGGCTCTGCTCCAGTCCCTGGATCTGAGGCATATACGGTTCAGTACCAGTATCGATAATAATATTGCCTGCCTGGATGTGGAGCGACTTCTGATTCTTGCTAAGAGTGACCTCTACCTCGGATGGAGAGACAAAACTGGCGAGACCATCGATAACCGTAACATTGGGGTTGGTATTTAGCGTGTCATAATTTTTTTTGCGCAGGGCTGTGACCAGTCGCGTTTTCTCATTGATAGCATTGCTATAATACATCTGCTTCTCTTCAAAGGTGCCAGGTTGATGTGTGGCGGCGTGTTCTGCGGATAACACGAGCGACTTGGTGGGGATACATGCAATGTTAATGCAGGTTCCTCCATACATTTCTTGAGACCTTTCGACCATCGCTACCTTATGGCCCTTCTTTGCCAGGAAGCCAGCAAGAGTTTTACCGCCTTTGCCAAAACCAATAATGAGAGTATCGAAATTTTCTGTTGTCATGAGTCTGCTCTCCGTTCCAGGTAGCTTTGCGATGGGAGGGATATTCCTGCCATCCGAACGATGCGGCGTAGCTGCACTCCAGGGCAGCGACAGGCTATTGCCATGCGTAAGGTCTGAATCGTTTTCTGAACATCCGACATTAATCATCCTATCACCAGACCCGAGAGACATCCAGCACGACAGCAGGGTATTGGTACCCGTTGCCCAACTTTTCCAGATGATGAAAAAAGGCACAGTTGCCAATAGAACTTCTCCATTGCCATCTATCAGAAGCCAGGCTTCATTCTTCTACAACACAATTTCTTCTATTGAGACCTTGACCTCCTTATGAAGCAGAGAGGTATCCGCTACCGTTTGATAGCCTGGAATGTGCCGAAGAGCCGCTTTTGGGGAACGTGGGAAGAAAAATTTGTTATACTTCAAGAAGTACATCTCACCCACACTATACAAAAGAATTTAAGCGTGCAGGCAGTACAACTTTTTGTATGCCAGTGGGAAAACAGAAATATATATGACCAGCGACCTCTTTTCCGTAGATAAAGCCTTGTTTTTCGTATAGTCTGAAAAGGAAAGAACTATGAGTAAAGATAAGACGGAACCAAAGAGACGAAGTCCGCGTTGGAGTTCTAATCGCCTATCAATGGAGCGGTTGGATTGGCTCCGGCAGGCTGTAGCAAGCCGGAGCAAGGCTCTTAACCATGAACTGGAATATCTCCCACTTCTGTGGAGATATACCTTACGACGTAGTAGTTTGCAAAGCCAGATAAACAAGTATCCTATGAGCTTATTTCAAGCCTGTTTGCATTTACAATATGAGCAAGAAGTGCGTGCTGCTATTGAAATTGTCAGTGACGAACTTGAGCACTTTAATCTACTTCATGTGTATTCTCAATATCTTCTTGAGAAGGGAAAGACAGATGAGTGCGAACAAGTGCTTTTGCGAGCTATAAGCCACGCACGTCAGATGAAAAATCATCATCATCGGTCCCGGGCTTTCGTAAGACTTATTAAGATTTTTGTCCAGCAACAACAGATCGAGAAGGCAGAGCTGTTAGCTAAAGAGATCGATAGCTCCTATGATAAGGCAGAGGCATTGGCCTCAATCGCTGTTTCGCTGGTCCTCGATCAGCAATGGGAACGTGCAGAAAAGATGATACGTCAGATCCAGGAGCCCATTCCATTGGTAGATGCCTTAAGTAAGCTAGCTGTGGCGTTGATGCAGATTCAACAACCAGAGAAGGCTAATACGTTGTTTGTTGAAGCTGAGAAAGTTGCCCAGAGGATCGACCATATATTATACAGAGAGCTAAGCCTGATCACTGTTGCCAACGCTTTGAAACAGGTTGGCCAATGGGAGAGAGTAGAGATGGTCGCCCGCCAGATAGAACGCTCTGATAGCAGTAATTATCCAACATCTTTGCTGGTAATAGTAAGGGCTTTTCTACAGGCAAGGTGGTGGGAGCGTGCTGAAGAGGTCGCACGTGAGATTGAGGAGTCAATATATCGGGTCTATGCATTTGATGAGCTCGCATATGCCTTCTGGCAGGATTGCCAATGGGAGAAAGCTCTCTCAGCAATAGAGATAGCGAAAGCCTCTGCTCGCCGTATATCATATGAGTACGAAAATACAGGCTTGATTCGTGTTGCCCAGATGTTAAATAACATGCACCAATGGGAGCAGGCAGAAGCTTTATTCGGCGAAATTGCCAATCCCGCCGAATGGGAAATAGCCGAATTGGCAATGGTGTTGGTCAAGAAGGCAGACCTGTTTATGTGCGATGAGCAGAGAGCAAGGGCCAGTGAGGTTCTTGTACAGGCTGAAGAGTTTGCTCAGAAAATAGAGAAGTCATCGCAGCGTGTACAGGTTTTAAGCGCTATCGCCATAGCTCTCTGGAATAACCAGCAATGGGAGCAAGCGGAGATTATGCTAGCTAAAGCAGAGGTAGCTGCATGTAAAGGAAAGGAGAGCCAGATACTAACTTTGGGCTCTCTGGTTAAAGTACTGGTCTATTCTCAACAGTGGGAGAGAGCCGAGATTGTGGCTCAGCAAGTTATCGATCCAAACGAGCGGACATATATATTACAAGACCTTTTTCTGTCGTTATGGCAGGCGCAGGAGTGGACAAGAGCCGAGTCGGTACTTACTCAAGCGGAGGCGGCAGCGCGAGATCCATTAGCCGATAGCGTCCAGGTTCCCTGTATGCTCAGTAAGATTGCGCAGTTGTGGAGACAAGTACAACGTTGGGAGCAAGCGGAAGAAGCAGTTCAGGGGATAAATCTCTACTATATGGGCGATGAAACGCGTGAGGTACTTAAAACTCTTGCGCAATCGCAGCAGTGGGAACGGTTTGTGATACTGGCTCGCACAATTGAGAGCCCTTTTGATCGTGCATCAATCATGAGTGAGATTGCACAGGAAATCATTCCGATGCAGCAATCAGAACGAGCACTGATGCTTCTGGCTGATGCCGAGGAAGCTGCCTTCAAAATCGAAGGATTAGAGCATCAAACCGTTAAAATATTGAGTAGTATTGCACTCTCTTTGTGGCAGTTGGGACAATGGGAGCGAGCTATGTCGATCCTAGTGGCTGCAGAAAACGCGTCAAAAAGAAAAAAAGCTAACGTACATGATACACAAATACTTCAAGAGGTAATCAATGTGCTTGTCTCAATTCAGAAATGGGAGCGTGAGAAAAGCCCGATGAGTGAAGACATGGCATCCCATGTGCGAGATATAGTTTTAGCGCATAGAGAGCAACAATGGGAGAGATTTGAGAAAATCATACTGGCTGAGGAGAAAGAAGTTGTCCGTGAACTATCGCTAAAAGATCTGGCTATAGCCTTGAGCGAGGTCCAGAGATGGGAGCAGGCTGAGAAGTTGGTTGCAGCACTTAGTACGCCGTCTAATCAAGCTTTTGTGCTTGGTTGGATTGCTCATAAACTCATACAGGAACAACAATGGTGCAGAGCGGAGGATTTTCTAAGTTGTGCAGAAAATATAGTGCAGAATAGAGCTAGTGATTACTCGGGTACGTTGGCCTGGTTAGCCAGAATATATGCCCAGGGGAGGCATTGGGAGAAGGTGGAAAATATAATAAAATTGATCAAAAGAAATAAAAGTAAAAATAGTGATTTTAAGAGCATAGTAGAGTATCTGGTTCAAGATCAGTGCTGGGATAAGGCAGAGGAGCTGACCTTTAGCATAGATGAAGAAACGTATGATCGAAAAGAAGCCGTAAAGATCCTGGCGAAAGCCCTTGGTGAAGCACAACAATGGTCGCGGTTGATAGCTCTTCTTCAACGTATCTGGCTACTGGCGGAGACACGTGAACAAGCTTTTTGTATGCCTGATCCATTGTATGAGCTCGTTAAGCAGTATCCATGGCTGGGTGTTCAATTCTATAACGTTTTTGTAACTGAAAAAAGTTGGTTGGCTCATCAGTGAATCATCTGTATCATGGTACCTGATAGCGTATAATAGAATTTGATATGGAATGCATAGTAGTGCGTCAATGTCATAACCAGGGAGATCTCATGGACAACCAACCAGATCAATCTCTACACGATCATTCTTTACCCACCTACACGGCTGCTCACTTAGTAACTCCTCTCCGGCAGAAAAAAGATGCTGATTTTGTCTTTTTTGAGCTCACACGCAGCATTTGTCCAGTGTGTCGTCGGGTCATTGATGCACATATCCTCTTACGCCATAATAAGGTGTATATGCGTAAGCGCTGTCCTGATCATGGCGTCTTTGAAGGACTGGTCTATGGTGATGCCCAGGCCTATACCTCGGCTGCTCGCTTTAATAAACCTGGCACGATCCCTCTGGCCTATTCTACAGCCATAGAGCGCGGTTGCCCACACGATTGCGGACTCTGTCCCGATCACCAGCAACATGCCTGTCTGGGCATTATTGAGGTTAATAGCGCTTGCAATATGGATTGTCCACTCTGTTTTGCCAATGCTGGTGCAGGCTTTAATCTGACGCTAGAAGAGGTCGAAGACATTCTCGATCACCTGGTAGAGACTGAAGGCAATCCGGAGGTTGTCCAGTTCTCTGGAGGTGAACCCTCTATCCACCCTCAGATCATTGAGATGATTACAGCCGCAAAAGCGCGGAATATCCGGCATGTCATGCTCAATACAAATGGGAAACGTATCGCCGATGATGATGCCTTTCTGGCACAGTTAGCACCTTTGAAGCCTTCTATCTATTTCCAGTTTGACGGCTTTGAGGCTGAGACCTATCGCCTGTTACGGGGTGAGCCCGATATTCTCCCTCAGAAACTGCGCGCACTGGATCGCCTGGCAGAGATTGGGGCACATGTTGTGCTGGTCCCGGCCATTGATCCCAATGTCAATCTCCATGAAGTTGGTGCTATCGTCTCCTTTGGTCTGAAGCATCCTGCGGTCCGTGGCATCAATTTCCAACCCGCATTTCAGTCTGGCCGTCATGGCGTCAGCGATCCTATGCAACGCCTGACCATCCCAGATATCCTCAAAGCCATGCAAGAACAGACCAGTGATCTTCTGATGGTCTCGGACTTTGTGCCCGTACCATGCTGCTTTCCAACCTGTAATTCGGTGACCTATGTTCTCAATGATGGGGATACGGTGCTGCCTTTGACGCGATTACTGAATGTCGATGATTACCTCGATTACATCTCAAACCGGGCCGTGTTGGACCTTTCAGATACTATTAAGACTGCCCTCGAAGGACTCTGGTCATCTTCAGCTGTTGCTGGCTCGGATAAGGCCGCTCAGCAATTTGCACTCTCATGTGCCGCCTGCGATCTTCCTGATGGCTTAGACCTGGGGGCGTTTGCGAAAAATATCTTTATGATTATGCTCCAGGACTTTATGGACCCCTGGACCTTTAATCAGAAAAATCTGATGAAGTGCTGTAAGGAGATTCTCTTGCCCGATGGCAAACAGATCCCTTTCTGCGCCTATAACAACGTAGGCTATCGCGAGCAGGCACGACATCAACTCCAGGCACGCGAACGTCAACGCAATCAGGCGAAACGGGCTGGTCTGCCTTATACACCAGAACCTTTGACATTCTCATTTGAGCAAAAGTAGTCATCAATCCTTCTAGCTTGTTGAACAAAGGAGCAGGCCAATGGATGCAGACCAGAAGCCAGAGATCGGTTTTGAGGCAGCAGAGATAAAGGCCTGCTGCGCGACCGTCTATCAAAGCGATGTAGCCCGATTCTTACTTGGCACATCATTCCATCCTGGTGGCACACAACTGACAGAATACCTTGGCTCTTTGCTCCATCTTGGAGCACAACACCAGGTCCTGGACATTGCGTCGGGGCAGGGTCAGAGTGCCATTACCCTTGCGCAACGCTTTGGCTGTCATGTGCTGGGCATTGAATATAGTGCTGATGCGGTCCAGCAGGCAACTGAGGCAGCCAGAAAGTCCGGTCTTGACCATCTAGTTACCTTTCAAGAGGGAGATGCTGAGGCTCTTCCTCTGGCAGATAACGGCTTTGATGCGGTCATCTGCGAATGCGCCTTCTGCACATTTCCAGACAAAGCAACGGCGGCCGCTGAGTTCTTCCGTGTTCTGAAACCTGGTGGACAGCTTGGCCTGAGCGATCTGACACGCGTCGGCGCTATTCCCCCAGAATTACAGGGACTGCTTGCCTGGATTGCCTGTATCGCAGATGCACAACCGCTTGATGCGTACACACGCTATCTCACCCAGGCAGGCCTGACGGTCGATCTCGTTGAAGCCCATGATGAGGCCTTACAGGCGATGGTTCAAGAGATTCGCGGCAAGCTGCTTGGTGCTGAACTCCTCGTACGGCTCAACAAGCTGACCCTGCCACCCTCTCTCGATTTGGAGCAGGCCAGAACGCTGGCCAGAGCTGCCAGCACAGCTATTGAGTTGCGCCAATTTGGCTATGCCATCCTCCTGGCCCATAAACTATGATTGGCAGTTATCTGGGCCATTGGTGCGGCAACGAGCAGACAGATGGTCAGAACAAGCAAAGGAGTATGTAAACGATGTGCGATCGGGGCAAGCGGCTGAGGCGCTAATAACACCAGAAAATAACAGCACTGGGCTACGCCAGCATACTTGCCCCACGACGTAGAGCCGAAGCGTACAGGTTGCGCAAAGAGTAGATAGCTTATGATAGCTGCCACCAGCGGAAGGAGAAAACGGAGCACCATGATGCAGCCAATCCAGAGCGCTACCACACCATTCTGGAGCAGAATGATTGTCAGGGCAAGATAGAGGCAAAAATCGGCTTCAGCATCGGCGATCTGTCCCAGTTTTGTCTGTGTTCCACTCCGCCGGGCAATGGTCCCATCCAGAATATCCGTACCTATACCACAAAGAAAGATTATCAGCGCGAGGCTCGACGGGGTGCTCAGACCTCCTATCAGCCGACCTGTGAGATACGATGCACCCAGCGCTCTGAGCCACGTGAGCGTATTGGCTACTCCAATGGATGGCAGCAATTCCCTACTCTGCACCGAGCGGTTAAGACCAAGGTGCCAGAATAGATCGCTCTGTTGCCAGAGAACACAGAAGACAAAACCAGGTAATAGACGCAAGGTATCCATTGGCCCGGCGATCAGGCCATTGCCAACCAGTGCTGCCATTGCCAATCCCGCAATGAGAGACGTTATTCTTTGCCACGACCGCTGTAAGACAGGATTATCGCGAGCAGTCTGACTGGACATCAACCAGGAACGTTGCAGGAAACGTCCCCAGGCCGGTGCACTAAAATGGTCGTGGCGCAGGGTGGTCAACAGGTCAACGACAAATGTCTGCTCAGTAGAATCTTGCATTACAGGCATCCTCTTCCTATTGATTACGGCCAGCGATCAGCGTGGTACTACTGGTCTGTATCATCTGCAACAGTATCATACAAGGAACAATACGATCGTAGTATATCATAAAGGGAATGAGCAATGAGACAAACTACATCCCCTCCGCCTGTCGTAAAAATAAGATACAATCCTTGTGTATAAGATAGAGTAACGTTTTCCTGGCAAGCTCGCTTACCAGGAAGATATGAAGTTCGATTAGATGTTATAGATTGAGAAAGGTATTACAATAGTGCAGAAATTAGACATTTCTGAAGGCAGCGAAGGTGGGCTACAGACGCTCCCCGCTCCCAAGGGCATTGGTATGGCCGTTGCAGTAGACTGGGGCTTGGCGGTGCAGATCCTGATTACTCCCATCATCGCCCTCTTTTTTAGCCAGTCAACACCTACTTCGTTCCTTACTTCCATCCCTGGCAAGCTCCTCTTACTTCTCGTCTCGCTGGTCATCGCCTGCTTACCCGCTTTTTTAGGAGAGATGGTCAGACGTGGACGGAACTGGTCACGCTGGGTCCAGCTTGTCTTCAGTGCTCTTCTCTCTATTGCTGGCCTCGTTTCACTTCTCAATCTGTTTCAAAGCGCGAGCAAAGGCAACTTCTGGCCCTTTATAACGGAGACTATTCTGGTCATTATTTCGCCACTCACCGTCTGGCGCTTGAGCCGGCCCTCCACTGCTCGCTGGTTTCAAAACGTTTCGGTTGCAGAGGCGAGCAGACGCCATGGTGGAAGATGGATCTATTTCATCGCTCTCTGGGCTCTCATTGGCGGCATCTTGCAAACAATCGCAGCCATGAGATAAGGTACGACAACGTATCCCCCTTTCAGGTCTCTGTAAAAGGTAAAAGAAATATATGGCACATATGGATTACGACCTCACCATTATTGGAGGTGGATCGGGTGGACTACCAGCGGCACGTATTGCGACTTCGCTTGGAGCCCGTGTCCTGGTAGTCGATAAAGAGCGCCTGGGTGGAGATTGCTTATATACTGGATGTGTTCCCAGCAAAAGCCTGATCCATGCTGCCCAGGTTGTTCATCAAACCAGAAGCTCTGCCCACCTGGGACTCATGACGCAGACAACAGAGCTCAGTATGGCTCTGGTCGCTGACTACATTCAAGGGGTCATTACACAGGTCCATGACACAGAAAAGGTCTACACTGAAGGGGCCACAGTTCAATTTGGTTCCGTCTCTTTTCAATCTCCTACCACATTGCTGATCAATAACGAGCGCATAACCAGTCGTGCAACGCTCATTGCCACTGGTTCTCATCCCGCCTCTCCTCAGATAGAAGGGCTTCCCGAGGCTGGCTATCTCACCAATGCAGATGTCTTTCAACTTACTGCTTTACCTGCCTCCTTGCTCATTGTGGGAGGCGGACCAGTCGGTGTCGAACTGGCACAGGCTCTGGCGCGTTTAGGCGTTCGGATCACTCTGGTCCAGAGGCCCGCCCATATCTTGCCGCGTGAAGAACCTGAGGTCTCGGATGCGATTACCAGGGTACTCCAATCTGAGGGCGTCACTCTACTGACCAATGCCCATGTTCTCAAAGCTGCTCGCTCGGAGAACATAAAGCAGGTCATCATCCAACAAGACGGTGCGACGATGACTCTGGAGGCTGATGAGATCTTGCTGGCTGCAGGTCGTCAGCCCAATGTCTCCGGGCTTCATCTAGAGGCCGCTGGAATTGCCTACAATCCGACGAAGGGGATCAAGGTAGATGCCTATCTTCGGACTTCGACTCCAAATATCTTTGCCATCGGCGATGTGATTGGAGGCAATCTCTTCACGCATGTTGCAGCCTATCAAGCGAGCATTGCAGTGCGTAATGCTCTGCTGCCCTTTGGGAAGCGTAAAGTTGACTATCGGGCCCTGCCCTGGTGTACTTTTACTGATCCAGAGGCGGCTCGCGTTGGCCTGACCTACTCTGAAGCTCAGCAACAGCATCGGCAGGTCCGCGAGCTTACTTTTCCCTGGTCACATATCGACCGCGCACAGACTGAAAATGCTCCTGCTGGCTTTATCAAGCTTATTCTGGCAGGCAAGAAAGAGAAGATTGTGGGAGCTCATATGGTCGGGCTACGAGCAGGCGAACTACTGGGGGAGATCACCCTGGCGATACAACACCGTCTTACCGTCTCTGATATCCTTGCAACCATCCATCCCTATCCGACGCTTCAGACTGGCCTGCAACAGGCCTGCTTTGCGGCCTATCTATCAAGCAAGGAGGCGATGAGGAATAAAAAGGTCGTCGGTGCGCTGCTAAAGTTCAGAAGGTAGAGAAGAAATGTCTTTTATGAGAAGAAATCTCCTGGTTAGAGCTACCCGTTCACAACGCCAGGCCTATACATTACTCATTGTTGGCATTATCTTGCTGCTGGGGGCCTGGCTGCTTCATATAAATCCTTACGCCTATCCACTCGGTGTCTTCCTACTTGGTGCTGGGATGCTTGTCGCTGCATTCATTGACCCGGCTCGTTTAATGATTGCGGGTAGTATGACGACGGCGATTGGGATTGCGGTCTTTTTAGGTTTCAGAGGGCTCATCCCTGGCAGTCAGATCTTTCCAACATATATTCTCGCACTTGGTATTGGCCTGCTGGCCGTGGCCTTCGCCGCCAGAAGAGGCTATGTTGGTCGTGGAGCTATCTCGCCAGCCATAATTGTGCTTGGCGTTGGCCTGATTGAAATACTGTTAGCGGCACATCTGACGCCCTCTAGTCTCATTCCTTTTGCGCTCTCTCTCTGGTTTCCAGGGCTGGGATTGATCCTGTTAGGCATTCTCTATCTTATTCGTAGTATGAAGGAAGTTCGAGAGAGCGGTGCCGTATGAAATCTTATTATGTGGGGAAGGGGGCTGCATCCTATAATCGCTCCTGGAAGACCTTTTCCGAGCGAACCCTTGCCGCTACCAGTTCGACCATTGATCTCACACAGCTACAGGAGCTTGCCAGCACACGTGAAGTGCCTCTTCGTATTCTTGATGTAGCCTGTGGGACTGGCTTGCTTCTCCAACAGTTTGCAATACTCCTGCCAACTGCCGAATTATATGGTCTGGATGCGAGTCAGGATATGCTGGCGCAGTCGCATCTGCTACTGGGAAACAATCCTCGTGTGCATCTGAGCCAGGTCACGCTCACAGGAACAACGGCGGGTTCGCTGCCCTATGATCTCGCTTCTTTTGATCTGATTACTTTTACAAACTCACTCCATTATATGGATAACCCAGTAACAGTATTGCGTGCACTGGCCGCACTACTCACTGCTCAGGGGCAACTGGTGCTTGAGGATTATGCTCGGAGGATATTCCCTTTTCCCTGGCGTCTCTTTGAGTGGTTCATCAAACAGGTTGATCCACAACATGTCCAGGCCTATACCCTGGCAGAGGCCCAGAAGCTCTGTCAGGAGGCCGGACTGAAGATAATCACCACAAAAACAATGACGATCAATCTGCTCTGGCGGGGATGGGTCATCAGTGCTCATGCTTGATTCCACTTGCGTCCTGGCGGGTTTTTTGCGGCGTATGACTATGACTGGCCGCCAACCCTTAATTGGGAATTGAAGCAAGCCTATCAGGAGGTGGATGCTCGCTTTGATGAACGTATCAGGGAGCTTGGACTGGCTCAGAAGTTGCAGCGATGGCCCAAAGAGACACATCTGAAACGCTTACGCGAAAGTACGTACTTTCGTTTTACACGCGAGTTGTTTCTGCATCATGTTGAACAGGGAGACGCAACACGTTTCATACATCTACTTCTGACAAATGCGTATAGTCATGAGTTTAAGCTGAAAACCATCACTGCACACGAGATCGGTTTTGATCGTCTCTCCCGCATCGCCTTCCAACAGATTGGATCTGAACCAATCCCCTGGTATTTCAGTTACAGAGTTCGTATTGGTGTGAAATGAGGAAGGAAAGAACCATGCGTCATGCGCATCTCGCTGAGGTCGTCGAAAAAGCGTGTCAGGCAAAGAGCAATATCTTTGGATATGGGATTTGGACCCACCATATTCTCTGGGTTGTCGAGTATGGTAAGCAACTGGCTGAGATCCTGGATGCTGATGCAGATGTTGTCGAGATTGCAGCCCTTCTTCATGATTATGCCAGTATCAAAGATTATAAAATGTATGAGGATCATCATCTGCATGGACCACGTGAAGCTGAAGCAATCTTGCAGGAGTATAGCTATCCTTATGCAATGATCCAGGCAGTCAAAGAATGCATTGCCACCCATCGAGCAAGCATACAGGCAGAGCAAATGACGAAAGAGTCCATCTGTCTTGCCAGTGCTGATGGGATGGCTCATATTGCACAGGTCCCCTCTTTGCTCTATCTGGCGTATGTTCAGCACCAGATGACCATCGACGAGGGAAGCAAATGGGTGCTGGAAAAACTGCAACGAAGCTGGAATAAACTCTGTCCAGAGGCACAGAAGTTGATACAGAAGGATTATCAATCAGCATTAAATATATTACATTGATTGTATTTTGAAAAATATGTTTATCGCATCATAAAAAGATTGCAGTAAAAAACTAAATCTTTCGTTCTTTATATTCAAAGGGTTCTTCACACGAGTAAATCTCATGGAAAAATCCTTTATATGGGATATCGTCTTCCAAGCATTTTACGAGATACGACAGCTCTTCATCACACTTCGGCTTTTCTCCACTGTTACGCATTCCCTCGAATGCATCTACAATATTTTCCATGACGGTTGCTTTGATAAAGACGGGCAATATATCCAGCATCGAATTATCGATCTCAGTCTCGGTTCTATATCCCTCGAGGACTGTTTCAAAATAATCCTCCATAAACTTTTTACGTTTACCGGCACCTTGTTCAAATTGTATCCAGCCCATTCCATGTGTCCAGAGATCTGCCAGATCGTACATATACCAACCGAAACAGGAATTATCGAAATCAAAGACAGTTATTTGCCCAGTATCAAAATCTATACAATAATTCCCATCGTTGTAATCAAAACGGATCATGCCGAACGTATAAACGACATTACGCCCTCCGTCATGTGCTTTGACTGGCCTGATTTCATAGCCTTCTAACCCGTATAACTCTGCTATTATTGGAAGTAAAGAGGTCTCACTGATCTGAGCCACCTCGTTATAATTCATATTGTTCCATGCCCAAGGGCAAGTTTTTCGAGTTGTTCACGTTTCTCTTGCTCAGAATCTGTACTCATGATGTGCTCCAATCTTCTATTATGAGAATCTTTTTTTACTTCTACACAAATTTGGTCAGTACGCGAGAGGCAAAGCGTAATAGATGTTCCTATCTTTGAGGTATGAGCGAATGAAGCCAGGGTCATCTATTATTAAGAGTACTATCTTTTAAATCTAGCGAAAAACGACTTGCCAACGCATTATCAATATCTCTAGTTGGGACACCTATCCATCAGATCTGTACATATCTATACTTGCTCCCGGAGACTATTATACCATATAGAATATACCTTCTATACAAGAACTTGTAAAAAAATATATACTTATATAAAATAGAAAAGAATATTAAGCCCGCATTTCTTGTTTAGCTGGTAATGCTGCTCTGAAAGAGGAGAATGACTCCTCGGCGGTTGTCGTGACAAAATAAAGGTAGTATATTTTCCAATCTGTGGGCCATCTTGCTGCCAGTGAGTAAAAACGAAAGGATAGGTATGGAAACGCTTATCGTAGCGCGACGAACAATAGTCGAACAACTTTCGCTCTTTCTCACACTCAGAAGACGGAAATGGACAGAGCTTCGGCCTTTCCTCGATGAGTATCGTCTGACTCGTCCTGCGTTCTTTCTGTTACGTGCATTGGAAGGTGAAACCGTCAGAGGTCAGACACTAACTGTGCAGCAAATGCAGGAAAGTCTCTTCAACCCATATTCAACTCGATCTGTGTTTCTTGATGATCTCCCTCTTTTGATTGAGCGAGGCTATCTTCAACAACAGGGTGACGGATATGTTGTAACCGATGCAGGGCGCAACCTCTGCAACCGGATCGAGCTGGCGGCTCGTGCCTATCTAGCATCCCTTGAGGTTACCCCATCAATCTCGCTCTCAGCATTAGTCGGAGCTCTCATGGAGCGGGTATATGGCTCCTGGCAAGCTCAAGAACCGCTGATTAAAGCACATCAGGCACGAACCCAACGACGTTTATCAGTCGAACGAGCGCCGGCCCTTGTTCAGATAGAATGGGCCGTTTTAGGCTTATGGGAGGCGCGGGATGATGCACACATAGCTGCATGGCGAGCCTACCGCTTCTCCGGGCCAGTTTTTGATATATTAAGCCGAATCTGGAGTAAAGAAACACAGACACTCCCCGGTTTGATTGCCATCCTTGGAGAATCACAACACCCTGCTGATATTCAGCAGGGCATTCAAGAACTCATCGGATCAGGATATAGTATCCTTGTCGACGATCACTTTAAACTCACTCGGCAGGGACAAGAGATACGAGATGAGATTGAACGAGAGACCGATCGGATATTCTTCTCATCATGGAGCGAGATAGCTGATGATAAAGTTATCTGGCTTAGCGAGCAGCTAAGAGAGGTATGTACTTATTTCAGAGAGCTCGCTTGAGTTGGCAGATGCTGGCCATAGAGCTTACTTTTATCAAAGTAGCTGTGAGGTCCTTTCTGTCAACGATAAAATGTGCTGGCTTATGGCCGGGTCTTGCCACAACAAGATATCACAAAGCATAAACATGGAGAATAAGAAAAAACTATGATTGCTCAATACGACGTTATTAGCAAGCACATTGCTCAATGGGAGCAACATTTTGTCGAACCTGACGTCTTTGGAACAACCGATCCGCACAAAATAGCAGAGCTTATTGATACCTTCTGTCAGAACGGGTTTGGAGCTGCTGTAGAGGAGTATCTTTTCTATGAATCCAGTATTGGCGCTGTGTGTGGCGTGCGTCTGGAAGATCAACGTTGTGTGGTCGTAAAGGTCCATCATGCTCATACGCTCGCATTTTTGCAGGCCATGGTGCAGGTGCAACGCTATCTGCTTGCTCACAACTATCCCTGTACAAAACCGCTGCTCGCTCCATGTCCCCTTGCATATGGGATTGCCACTACTGAAGAACTTATGAATGAAGGTATCTATCACGAGGCATATGATCCCGCAATTCGACGCTCGATGGCTGAAATGCTGGCTCAACTGATACGGCTCACCAGAACGCCTGCGATTATACCAGGCTTGCAACCTGCTGATCTTGATTTGCGCCTGCCACCTGGAGTAACCTGGGGAGTTCCTCATAGCAAGCTCTTCAACTTTGAGGCGACTGCGGCTGGAGCCGAATGGATCGATGAGATTGCATCTCAAGCGCAAGCGATCAAGTTGCAGGGTGCGGGAGATCTGGTGTTAGGCCATATCGATTGGGGCGTGAAACATTTTCGCTACGTTGGCGAGAGGGTAAGCGTTATCTATGATTGGGATAGCCTCTTGCTTGAGAAAGAGCCAATCATCGTTGGGCGTGCCTCTGGCTATTTTACCTATACAGAATATTTCGGAGGCTTCAGAGGACCTACCAACGAGGAAGCACAGGCGTTTATTGCGGAATACGAAACTGCTCGCGGCCAGCCATTTACACCTGAGGAGTATCAAACCATTCGTGCAGCAAAGCTCTATCAGCTTGCCTATGGTGCGCGTCTTGAGCATGCGTTACACCCACAGGAAACCTCGTATCCAGAGGGCAGTTGTCGGGCACGTCTTGCTCAATCTCAATAGCACATTTTATTGATCTGTCATTAGCTGCTGGTAATAGAGCTAGAGAATATGTATGTTCGCAACCAAGAAGAAAGAAGAGTTCCACCATGGAATTATTTCAAGTAATGAGTGAGCATCTGAGGGCGAGCGCAAAAGGCTTTCTCTGGGCAGTTGAACAGGTTCCCGAAGAGCGGCTCTTTCTCTGCCCACCCAATCCTCGATGGCTTGGTGAATGGACGGCTGCTCGTCACGTATTTCACGTCCTTTATTACGAACAGGAAAAGCTTTTACCGTTCATTAAAAAAAGCGCCAATATCCCATCCTCAACGAGTATACCGAATGATGAGGAGAATGCCTGGAGGAAAACGAATCAAGATATAAAGAGCATATTATCAACATTTCACTCTGCCAGAGAGAATGAGGTTATCCCATTGCTTGCATCGTTTGATGAAAAGATGTGGGACCTATCTCGTGAGGAGGAAGCGTGGGGCCCTATCTCGTTAAGATGGATTGTGACGAAAGCATATCAACATACGTGTCAACATACGCATGATATCCTTCAGCTGGCATTATTTTGGGATTGTGCGGCCTATAAAGAAATGAACCCTCCAGAGTAGCTTTTTTCTATACGTATGATCGAGCTCACATATGATAGTGTGACGGTCATTCGATTTAAACTTCATTCAGTTCTTCCCGGGCTTATGAAGCCAGTGTGAGTCCTTCACTAGCTTCAGATAGTTGACGAGAGGCATGAACAGGCATTTCAAAGCTCCCAGGAAGTCTCATAGAGTGCTGTGCCTTCAATTGCTACCTGGATACCGTTCATCGAGCGCTCTACTTCGACGTATACCCGACCATCGTGTCCAATCTCGTGTCCTTGTTCGATAACCAGGTGCATGTGATGAAGTGGCTCAATGTATTCAATATAGTAGGCACCCATCGCTCCAGACGCAGTGCCAGTCACAGGGTCTTCACGTGTGCCAGAAAAAGGGGAAGAGAAATGACGCCCGTGGAGGTGAGCCTGTGGATCGTAGGTCTGAAGGCAAAAAGGGTGCACGGATGCTTGCGGGATCTCCTGTAATAGAGTGGGAAAACGCTCATTGTGGGGAACCATGCGCTGAAATGCTGCAAGTGTCCGAACTGGCACAAGCAATGTCCATGTTCCAGTGCTTGCATAAACGACTGGTAAATGCTGCTCAAGGTCCAGAGGGTCGAGCCCAAGAGCCGACGCAAGAGCATCGCGTGATCCTGTAAATGGGCGGAATGCTGCATCTGCCTGCTGCATTCTGACCAGCACCTGTCCCGATTGCGCTGTAATAGATACTGCGAGAACCCCGGCTTTCGTTTCTATTGTCAGGGCTAGCGGCTCTTTATCGTTTGCAAGCATCCTTTTCGTTTTGAGAGCGTACAGAGCGGCGATTGTGGCATGACCACAGAGATTCATCTCATGGCCGGGCGTAAAATAGCGTAAGCAGAGATCTGCCTTTGTTGATTGGCAGAGAAAAGCCGTTTCATTAAATCCAACCCGTCGAGCAATCTCTTGCATTTGTGCTGCTGTCAACTGGTCAGCCTCAAAAACAATCCCTGCCGGGTTACCTTTGCCTGGTACGGTTGAAAAAGCAGCATAATGGTGGATAGTTATTCCCAAGTCTCGATTTCCTTTACCACTAGAAGTTCTTTTCTAAGACAAGGCTTGCAGAGCCATCACTGACCATTTTTTTCCATATTGATCATAGTGAAGGAGCCAGATGTGTTAGGCTTGAGAGACAGGAGTCCAGTTTTTCCGAACTTATTCTGAAAATCCAGAGCATTTTGCTTGTTTGCTAAACCCCTCTTTACTATACTCCTAAATCTCTGCTATACTCAGGTCTACATAGCAACATACAATTATTTCTAGTTCTGATATATATTCCAAGACTATATTTACTTTTTCACCTTCTCTATATCTTATTCCCAATTAAGAGCGAAGGAAAGGACAATTAGTGTTACCACAAACCAATACGGCTGCGCAGGAAGCGCACTCCAAGCTCTTCCAAATCTTTCGTTATGCGCAGGCCTTTAACCACCTACAAAATCCAGTCCAGCAAGATGTTGAGAAACAATCATGGTCACTCTGGCTCAATAACATTCCAGTTCACTCCTGCATTTGCCTTGGCACTACTAGTGGAGAAGAGGATGCCACCCCGTCCCTCTCACCACATCAGCCAACCAGTCTCAGTGATAAAAAAAAAGCTCTAGAGTTTAGCAGCGATAACGTCATTTTAAAGGTCAAACGACCAACTCTTACTGATCCTCCTGCACCACCAGAGGAGATACTCCCCTGGCTAGAAAATGGCTGGCAGACCATCAATGGGCAAGTACGACTTACTAATAAAAGAATACCAAAATTTAACGAGAACCCTAAAAGAGACCAGTTGCTTAAACAATGGCAGGTCGATCGTGAGCGATGGGTCAAAAAAGAGCAAATCGCCTTTAAAGTCATGGAAGTCTTTAACCAACTCTATACGCTACGGGCTCAACTGGAGCGAGAGTCAGAAAGAGTAGAACTTATCCTGGGTGATGGCATTCTCGACTGGGATCCGGCCAAAACTCAGAACGGCGTCTACCACCCCATTTTGCTGATCCGTTTACAACTTACTTTCAATGCTCAGGTTCCAGAATTTATACTCAGCACAACAGAACATGCACCTGAGTTCTATACATCCGTGTTGCAGACTCTACCCGAGATTAATCTTACTGCGATTGGTCGGGCACGACAAGAGTTTGTACAAAATACAGTCCATCCACTCGGAAATGAAGATACTACCCAATTTCTGAAGCGTCTTGTCAACCAGCTTTCACCTTATGGTGAATTTATCTCACATTCCATTTCGCGCACTCATAGACAATATCCGTCTATTTCGCGCAATCCAGTTATTTTCCTGAGAAGCCGCTCGATCGGATATAATACAGCATTTGAAGCCATTCTCGAACACATTCCTCACCAGAATGATCTTCCCTATTCCCTCCTCAGCCTGACTGGCATCAACGCAGTGAATAGTGGCTTCAACTCGCAAACTTCGTCCGACAGGTTTCTGCCCTCACTCAATGGAGAAGACGAGCGAATCCTCTTCAGCAAGCCGGCAAACAAAGAACAGCTTGAAATAGCCCGTCGCCTTGATCATTATGGGGCAGTTCTCGTCCAGGGTCCTCCTGGCACAGGAAAAACGCACACTATTGCGAATTTGCTTGGTCATCTTCTGGCCCAGGGAAAAAGTGTTCTCGTCACAAGCCATACATCGAAAGCACTCAAAGTACTTCGTGAGAAAGTAGTTGAGCCGCTCCAACCTCTCTGCGTTAGCATTCTAGAGGACGATAGTCGTAAAGAGATGGAACGAGCCGTTGATACTATTACGGAGCGCCTCTCTTCTATTAATGTCAATACACTTGAGCAAGAAGCCTCGAGACTAACTCAACAACGTATTAAATTAATTGAAGAACTTCAAAAGACACGCCAGCAACTCTTGGAGGCTCGTCAGAGTGAATATCGAGAGATTGTCCTTGATGGGCAAACGTATGCGCCTTCAGATGCAGCACGCTACGTGGCTATCAACAGTGCAACACACAGTTGGATTCCAGCGCCAATTACTCTCGATTCAGCTCTTCTGTTAACGACAGAAGAGCTGGTCACCCTCTATCGTACCAATGTGACTGTCACGCCTCAAGATGAGCGTGAAATGGCTATTGGTCTACCAGATCCACAAAAAATTGCATCTCCCGTAGAATTTGACCAATGGGTACAGGAACACGAGCACCTAATGAATGAGGAGCTCAATTTTCGCCGCGATGTCTGGATAGCAGCGCCAAACATCCCATCGATAGAGGATTTCAAGCAACTCCAACATCGTCTAATTCAAGCTCTGGAACCTCTTAAAGACTCAAATCAGGAGCAACGGTGGCGTCTAGCAGCCATTGCCGCAGGGCGTGCAGGTGGACCCAGCCGTCAAATATGGGATGATCTCATTGCTAAAATCGAGCAGGTTGAAAGTCTGGCTCTTCAGGCCCAACCTCTGCTTATTGAGCACGACCCAACTCTGCTCGAGAGCGCTTTCTCTTTACAAACAGAGCGTACCCTCGACGAAATTCTGAAACATGTTGAACGTAGTGGTCGCCTCAAAGGCATGGCATTGCTCCTCCATCGCGATTGGAAGGCACTGATCGAACAGGCACAGGTCAAAGGGCAACGTCCGGAGACGAGAGAACACTTTCGCGCACTACACCTGTTTGTGCGTCTATTGAATGCTCGCAAGGATTTAGCAGGACGCTGGCAGCGTCAGATGTCAGTCCTTGGAGCTACAGATGCGGCTGCATTGGGTCAAGAGCCAGAGAGAATATGCAGGCAGTACATTTATCAATTACAGCAATGCCTTTCTTGGTTTGATACTATCTGGTCGCCTCTTGAACAAGAGCTTATGCGCTATGGCCTCCAGTGGAATACCATCCTTGCAGAAATGCCAGTTAACCTGTCTGAGCATGGAGAACTCATGCGTCTTGCTAACGCTGTCCAGGAGAAGTTGCCGCCAATCCTGGCCGCTGAGGTCAACCGCCATCTCTATCAGGCCAATGAGGCTCGCTTTCTACACGAGCTTCGTGTCCTTGATAAAAGTAGCCAATCTCAGACATATGCAGAAGTTGTACAACGATTACGCAATGCTATAAAAGACTATCAACCAAAATCTTATCACGAAGCCTTTACACGCCTTGTTGAGCTCTATGAACGACAAAGTGAGTTGCGTACGCGCCATAGCCTTCTGGAGAAGCTGAGGAAATGTGCACCAGGTTGGGCCACTGCCATTCGTCAGCGAGACGGTATTCATGGACAGCAAGAACTGCCAACCGATCCACAAGAAGCCTGGCGTTGGAGACAGTTGCATGATACGCTTGAGCTCCGTTCGAAAGTCTCACTGGAACACCTCCAGGAGCACGCCTTACACTTAAATAAGAACATCCATACCGTGACAGCTGAATTAGTGGAAAAGAAGGCCTGGGCTGCCCAGGTAAGGCGCACGAGCTTAGAACAGCGGCGCGCCCTCCAAGGTTGGAAGGAAGTCATGCGTAAGGTTGGTAAAGGCACAGGGAAGCGCGCTGCACAACTTCTCGCGGAAGCGCGCAAGCTTATGCCAATCTGCCAAACAGCAGTCCCTGTGTGGATTATGCCCTTAAGTAGAGTCGTACAAAACTTTGATCCCCGGCTCAACAGTTTTGATGTCATCATTATCGATGAAGCCAGCCAGGCAGACATTAAAGCCTTAGCTGCGGTCTATATGGCTAAACAAATTGTTGTTGTGGGCGATGACGAACAGGTCACACCCATGGATGTGGGACAGAAGCTCGAGCAAGTAGATAAGCTCATTAATGAGCATCTCCAGGGTATTCCTCTGGCCTCCATCTATGATGGACGCCTCTCCATTTATGCGCTAGCCAAAACGACATTTGAACCTGTCTGTCTGCAAGAACACTTCCGCTGCGTATCTCCTATTATCCAGTTCAGCAATATGTTGTCCTATAACGGTAAAATCAAGCCTTTACGTGATGATAGTGAGGTACAACGTAGGCCAGCAACTGTCGCCTATCGTGTCCAGGCTTTTGACACACCTGACCATGTCAATGAACTGGAGGCACAAGCTATTGCCTCACTTATCATTGCCGCAAGCAAACAGCGGGAGTACCAGAATGCAACATTCGGAGCTATTTCAATGGTTGGTGACAAGCAGGCGCTTTCTATTGATAGCTTGCTGCGTCAACATCTTTCGGCTATGAAATATACTCACCATCAGATCCTCTGTGGAAATCCTGCCCAGTTTCAGGGAGATGAGCGCGATGTGATCTTTCTCTCACTGGTGGACACCCCTAAAGGAGATGGACCACTCTCACTCAGGAGTGAAGATGCCTTTGAGTACATGTACAAAAAGCGTTTCAATGTTGCGGCGAGTCGAGCACGCGACCAGCTCTGGGTCGTCTATTCGCTAGATCCTCACATTGACCTAAAAGATGGAGATGTTCGCAAACGCATCATTCTTCACGCTCAGAATCCAGAGCACCTCATAACGCGCCTTGCTGAGCAAGAACACAAAGTGGATTCCGAGTTTGAGCGCCAGGTCCTAAGCCGATTAGTACAGGCTGGCTATCGTGTAGTGTCTCAGTGGCCGGTTGGCGCTTATCGCATTGACCTTGTCGTTGAAGGTAATGGTCAGCGTCTGGCGGTCGAGTGCGATGGTGACCGTTGGCATCCTCCTGAAAAAATCGAAGAGGATATGGCAAGGCAAGCTATTTTAGAACGTCTGGGATGGCGTTTTGTCCGAATTCGCGGCAGCCATTTCTTCCGTAATCCCGATCAGGCTCTGGCACCTGTCTTCAATCGTCTACAGATGCTAGGCATCTCTCCTTCCAATCACAGTACAATAATGCAATCTATAAGCACAGATGGAAAGGAGCTACAGGATCGCATCCTGCGAGAGGCTGCTATGTTACGCACACAATGGCAAATAGGGGAGGAATAGAACATATATTTCGTATCATATGATAAAGCAAGGCCATCTGAGAGTATATTCAGATGGCCTTGCTTTATCATCCATTGTAACGTTTAAAAATATGGGAGAAAATGTTATACTATGGATATAAAGAGAGAATAAGTCATTCAACGGCTCTAAATGGATCCGCATGGAAATCATTAAACACTCGTGGACTGGAATCAAGGGTTTGTATTTTCTCCTTTGGGACTCCCATCTTCAGAAAAAGAAGCGAAATCTCTTATGCAGTGTTAAATGTTACTCTGGAGGTTAGGTCTTCAGGCAATGTAATGGAGAAATTGTTCATGGATGCAAGCATGTTTGAGGAAAAGGAAGTAGCCTATTTAGAGCAGAGTTTTACTCAGCATGGAATTTCTAGCTTTGGCCGAGCGGATGTGGCAAATGCTTCGCCGCTGTATTCCTGGCTGGCTCAGCAGGCAGCACTTGATCAGGAGATTTTGCGCCTTGTTTTGCACGCGAATACCAGACCGCAGCGCCCACATATGCTTTTCGCGGCAGTCCAGTATTTGTTGTTTAGTGGCATCCAGGATGAGTTACTTGAGTTTTACCCCAACTTGACGACAAATGCCAGGCCACGTGAGGAGGCATATCCATATTTTAGAGCTTTTTGTTTGAGACACGCCAATGAGATTATTCGTCTTGTTACCACCTATGGTGTGCAAAATAATGAAGTGGGGCGTTGTGCCGATTTGTTACTGGCTTTTGATCGCGTGGCCAGGCTTGGAGGCGGCAATCCACTAGCGATGATCGAACTAGGGCCGAGTGCAGGATTGAATATGTTATGGGATCGCTATGGCTATGATTATGGGGAGCGAGGCTATATTGGGGATCGTGAGTCCCCTGTTCAGTTGTATTGCGAACCAAGGAGTGATATTTTCCCGCCTCTACCGAAGACCATCCCTGTTGTGAGTTGGCGGATGGGAATTGATCTGAATCCAATTGATGTCCATGATGAACGGGCTGTCCGTTGGCTACGAGCCTTGATCTGGCCTGAGCACCGAGATCGCGCACAACGTATTGAGGCCGCTATTACAATGGCACGACAACACCCACTATCCATTGTCACTGGTGATGCAGTTGATCGACTTCCTGAGGTGCTAGCGCAAGTCCCTGATGAGACGACAGTATGCATTTATCATAGTTATGCAATGAATCAGACACCGCTGCCTGTTCGCATGCGTATTTTTGAGCAGATTGCTGATTTTGCG
Source organism: Tengunoibacter tsumagoiensis (assembly GCF_003967535.1). GTDB lineage: Bacteria > Chloroflexota > Ktedonobacteria > Ktedonobacterales > Ktedonobacteraceae > Tengunoibacter > Tengunoibacter tsumagoiensis. Next base: position 2,843,720 of record NZ_BIFR01000001.1, read on the forward strand.
CAGACGCGAGTACTGTTTCGTGTCTCTGAAGAATGGTACGCAGGGATGTCTCAAGCTGAACTTGAACTCTTTTGGTATTGCGGGAGTGAGATACGACGTGAGAAGTTAGCTGAATGTGAGAGTCATGGTCGTTGGATAAAATTTACTCACTCCTCTTAACAAGAATCTGAATCATAAAGAATTATCATGAAAGGGCCAGAAAGCCTCGCCCATTTTATGGCGAGGATGAATGGTTCATCTTGTTGTTGATCTACCAGCTGGCTCATCGTCTTAAGAGACGCGCTTATACGGGAAAGGTAAACTGGGCGGCGGCGGCCACCAGTGGTGAACTATCAAGCTGATAGTGTTGCAGGCGTTGGATGTGCTCATCGCTCCATCCTCTGGCCTGTTGGGTTTGCGCAATCAAGGCGCTCAGGGCGATGCGACGCAGACGCTCGTCGGCCTGGGTCGCTAGCGCGTTTTCCAGTTCTGCTAGATCGGCGTCGGGCCGTCGAGAGATTGGCCAGATCAGATTTAGGACAGTGCTAAGAGCATCAGCATGGAGCTGCGGTCCCATCTGAATGATCTCCTGGATGACCTCTGACCAGGGAAGTCCCCAGAACAGGATTTGCAGGCGCCAGGATAAGGTCAATGGGTCCTCAGCCAGTACGGCATGAATGCTGCGCGTCGTTGGCAACAGGTACTTGCGATTCGTGGAGAGATTGTGGACAAAAGCGTTAAGCATACTCTGCAATGTCTGGCGATTGGCGAGCAGATGGCGTACCGTATCGCCGACCAATGATGCATCATTCCCGGTGTAGATGGCAAACGCTGCCTGTGCTGCGGTGCTGCGTTCATCCGGAAGATGCGATTGCATCAATTGGAGCAGACATGCATATAAGGTGTGATCAGGATCGCGGAATGGGTAGAAGGCACAGCGGTTCAGCGTCGCGATACGTACCTCTGGATCAGGATGAGTGAGCAGGATCGTGAAGAGGTTGGTAAGTCTTTGTTGTGCCTTGAGCGAGAGGCCATCGATCGGAATGTTGACCACGCCGAGTGCCGGTCCGCTTTCGGGCAATGAAGCAGCCTTTGTCAGCACATCCCAGGTCTCGTCGCGCTCAAGATAGGGCCAGAGCGATCGAAGCAGAGCCACCCGGACATCACGGTGCAGATCGCGCTGCGTCAGATGGAGAAGTTCCTGGTAGGATTCTTCGGTGGCGAGATCGCCAATCAGCCGCACTACTTCTTTGGCAACAGTAACCTGTCGGAGCGGCATAGTACGCAAAATACTTAAGGCTTCGTGTGGGGGCATAGCGAGGAGAATGCGGCGCAGGGCATAGATGGCCACGCGGGCCCGGTCATCATTCATTGCCTCGAGCAAGGTCGGCACTCCCTGTCCCTCATCCATCCAACTCAGGGCACGCAGAGTCGTGTCGCGCACGGGCTGACGTGTATCATTGGCGAACTGGATAACAGACTGTGGATGAATGGTGGGCATGGCAATCAACCGCTGAATCACGTTTTGCAAAACGGTTGTTGGTTGCGCATTGTCATGGGTTAGTGCGAGCAACGTCCGGGCAAAAATTTCCTGCTGTTCGGGGGTCCAGCGGTAAAAGCCATCGTAAAAGTTTAGCACAATGTGCACCTGCCCGCTCGTGAATTTCCCCGTAAATGTGCGTTGCCCCAGATAGGGGGTCAGCAGATCCTGTCGTTTGCGATGCAGGCATTCGGCGATTGCCGGGATTACGATATAGCTCTCATCACGCTCCAGTAAGCCAGGAACGAGCGCGAGTAGCCGGTTATACTGGTATTGCTGCAAGAGACGGGCAGCAGAGCTAGCGACATACTGACTGCGGGTTTGCTCGAGTAAGGTAGTCAGAACTTCTGCCAGTTCATTGAAGACGCGTAGGCGGCATCCAAAGATGGAGCCAAGGGCCAGTAGCTGATAGGCATTTTCACGCGCCTGCCAGGCGTGCAAGAGTGGCTGCAATGCGGATGCGATGTAGGGAATCTCTCTGTCTGAGAGGACGCGGTCCAGATAAAATGTATGGACCAGGTTGCGCTCGCGATAGATGAGAGCTAACTGTTCCGCGCACCAGACGGGATACAATGGTAGGAGAAAAATGACGAGCTTCCCAATTGCCTGAGCTGTTTCATCCGATAGATCGGCGGCATCCAGGGCATCACGGATAATCTGTGCCAGTGAAGGGAGATGCTCCTCATGCCAGCAACTAGAGGGGAGTGCGGCCAGTGCCAGCATCATCTCGCGCCTGACCGGGTCCTGCTCGTTGCGGCGCTGGAGCACAAGCTGTAGGGCAGCAGGAAGAGCCGCTTTCTGGTAGCGTGTTGCCTCGATCAGTGCCTGAAGCGCCACCGAGCGCATCTCGGCCTCTTTGGAGCGTAGGGCGCTCTCTACCACCATGCGTGCCTCCTCCCAGGGCAATAGACCAGCATAGCGCAGTCGAACCAGCGGACGTGTTGCCAGTATTGGAAGGTCCAGATGGCGGCGCGCCTCCAGCCTCCTCAACTCGCCAGGTAGAGCTGCCACCCATGTGAGATGAAGTATCCCTTCTTCATTGCGCCAGCCACGTCTAAAGGCGTTATAGAGAGCTAGCCGCTGCTCTGGATTGAAGCGTTTGAATTTATAGGAGTGAATAGAGATCAGACCACGCTCCTCCAGTGCCAGCAGAGCGTCTGTATTGAGCTTATGGGCTACTTTGTTGAAAGAGTTTGTGCGAACCTGCTCATTGGATGCCAGAACCAGTTCTGCCATCTCCTGGGGACGTTTCAGAATCAATGGTGTAAAGGCCAGATGCGCAAGTGGTGTATGCTTGAGAGTGGTCCGTACCAGCTCCAGCGCCAGATCCGGATCGACGCTGACGAGCGTGGGGAGTACAGTATTGAGCACCTGAACAAAGGGAAGGTCTCTGTCTGTCTTCATGGCACTTTGTTGCTGGAGATAGGCAAAAGCCAGCTGGGGATGGTAGCGTACCAGACGATGCCAGTGTGTCGAATGAAAGCGCTCTAGCATCTGGCTCAAGTGGCGTTGCACCACCTCTGGTGAGGCCAGAGGTAAAAAGCGCCGTAAGTGAATATCCTGGCGTGCTGCCAGTGCCTCCACATATGAATCCACGGGTGCCTGACGGCGGAGCGTTTTGAGACGCGAGATCACCGTTACCTTGAGATCCAGGCCAATCTGCTCCAGTAGATCTAGAACCTGTCCATCACTGCAGAGCAAAGGAACGATATTCACTGCCAGTGCGCGCACGCTGCGGGAGCGATCGAGCAGAGCCAGTGCTGCGCCTTCTGAGTTGCGACTCCCATGGCAGGACTGTACCGCCAGTGTGCGCTGATAAACATCACCCTCTGCCAGCGCCACGATCGTCTGCCGCACACTCTCATCACTGACCGCCAGTCGTCCAACCTCAACCATATGGCGCATGCGATCAGCATAGGTCATCTGTGCGCATTCCTGCAACAACTGCTCAAGTGTCATCTTTACTCAGCTCCGTTCCATTGCTTCTCAGCATGCATAGATAGACAGTATTGCTAATTATCTGTATGGTAGTAGAAGTCAATTGAGAAGTCAACTGCATCTTCCTTGCAAAAGCGGTATGCTCTCTCTTTTGAATTGCCTGGCAATATGCTGGCGCGGAGACATTTATTGAACAGACGCTTGCCGCTCATGAGCCATGGTGCAAAAGCTGCGTTCGGATAGGTTGTAATGAGGGGTGGGTGCTCCGTAAAATAAACTGTGTCGCAAATCCAACGGTTGCAAGATAGAGTGCCTGCATAGGGATTGCTCCACTCCAGACCTGCTCATGGAAGCTGATAAAATCGTGCAAGACGATCTCAATGTGCTCGGCCTCATCAAGCTGCTGTTCCTGAGATAGAGTGACATCTACCGCGAGAAATGACCAGACAGTATTATCCTGGTTGGATGGATTGGCATAACTCTGCCCAATCGAAAAAAATGTCCCTCCACTATATCCGGTTTCTTCAAGCAACTCACGTTTGATCGCAGCCGATACATCTTCATCTGTTGTTTCAACACCACCTCCTGGCAAACCCAGAAGGATCTGTCTGACACCATGGCGATATTCTCGGACGAGGATCACCTGTCCCTCTGGAGTCAATGCCAGAACGTTGACCCACGTGGAGCACTCGATCACATGGTAGGGCTCAATGATAGATCCCTGAGGCGTCCGACAACGGTCAGATCGCACTTTGAGCCAGCGGTCCTCGTAACTTATGGTGCTCTCAAGGACTTCCCAGGGAGCCAGTTTCTTTTTGATCATTCTTCTTAATCCATCCTTTGTCTTCCCGAGACCACAAGAATATGCCACACATACTTGAGATGCCTGGAATTAGATGACCTGAGCGCGTCCCAGCCCCATGGAGGTCTTGTATCCAATGCCAGTGTAAAAGGCGAGCTGAGAGAGCACCCAGATTTGTTGTGGAAGCGAGAGTAGAGAGCCTCCATTCTCGTTTTGGCTTTCCTTATCGCGGTCGTTCGCAACACGTAATGAACGTGTATCTCGTACGCGATAGGTGCAGCGCCCAAGAAAGCCAGGCTGCTCCTGTCTGGTCAGGTGGATATGATGTGGATGCAGGTCGTAATCAGTGATGATGATCCCATCTCGAAGGGTGTACTCCTCGATAGTTTGCCGCTCAATGTGACCCACAAGCTCTGGTGGTGCGATATCCTCCCAACGTTTCGCCAGATTTGGGAAGACATAGTGTGGTAATGGGAGTACAGCATAATGTGGGCCGTATCCTTGAGCATTATTGTATCGATTAAACGTCGTCAGGGATGTGAAATTCAGTGTTATGTGTTTGAGTGTTTGATGGCTCATCTGCTGTGCCTGTTCGATGAGTGTTGTCAACGAGGTAATGCCACACTGACCCGAGGGATGAGAAGGAGTGAGGATCACCTCTTCAAGCGTAAAACGCTGCTTCCCAAGTTGTAAAAAGTGCTGAGTGGTCTCGTGCTGATTGGGATAATAGCGAATGAGTGCCTCATGCAACAATGGAAATAACTCACCGAGTAAAAGCGTAATGCGAAGCACATAGGTTTTTTGTGGATCCAGGGGAAGGTGTACATTCTCGCGCTCGGCATACAGCATGCGTTGTTCAGGCCAATCAAATTGCAGGCTTGAACAGGTAAAGAGACGGCGTTTATTCCCATCATGCAGCCAGGCCGAAACATCAGGCATGACCTGACCGAGCCAGCGCAGGAAGGCGCCATGGGCAAACTCTCCCGAAAAAGCCATCAGTGTCCCCGCCTGCACCGGGCGTATACGTAACAACAAGGCATAGAGCCGTGTTGGAGCCGCTATCCTTTCTCGACTCACCATCTGGAGCGTTGTCTCCTTCTGCTTTACAAACCCGAATGGGTGCTGTTCATTGTGCAGCCTTTTTCCTTTGTAAGATACCATAGAACATAGCTTGCGACAAGCCATGCTCGATCGAGTATAAGGGCAAGTAAGCGTTGCGGAGTGACCTCAGCAGAAGTCAGAGGGGGGAATAAGGTAGAGACTTCTCGGCTGATGTTTCCGGTTTTGCGAAGCGTCATGGTACAGGTCAATTCAGCCACTTGCTCAACCAGCGGCCAGTCTTTGAGGTAGGCATTCATTCAGCAATAATTCACGAGCCCTGTTTGCAGGGCAGATCGGGTGTAAGGTATCCTGGGGGGGAGGACTGGCAACAGTCCCTTGCTCTCAGGATACCTTACCCCGCAGAGCGTTCCAACTCGAAAAAAGGGGTAAAAACATGTTAGGAAGGCTTGTATGAGTACATTGTACCTGATGTGTGGCGCTCCATTCTCTGGAAAGACCACTTTAGCCAAACATATTGCCGAACGTATGCGGGCTAACTATATCAGTCTGGATGATCTTATGAGGCAACGCGGACTTGATTTGACCTATCCACAACCAATAGAGGAATGGGAAAAAACGCATCAACAATGCATCCAGTTGCTTCATTCCCTCATGCAACAAGAGCAAAATATTGTTTTAGATGACACAAATTTTCTCAGATGGCTCCGAGACCGGTTTAGGAGTGTGGCGATTGAGCATCAGTATCCAGTCGTAACTGTCTATATTGACATACCTGTTGTGGAACTCGAACGGAGAAGACAACAGGCTCTTGCAACGCAGGAAAGGAATTACTTAGTCGATGAAAACTTTTATCCAGTGATTGAGCAGTTCGAGATTCCTGATCACACTGAAAATACAATTATCTTTGACACAACCTCTTATCTCTTAGATTGGATGAACAAATATATTCCTTCACCTGGATGAAACCATGGGCCCCTTGAAGCGCCTTACTCCTCTCTTCCGCGTATTGATAGGTCATCAGTCTTTTCTTCCTCTGTGGTTCTCTTCACACAGAATGATAGCGCATGATGCGTCTGGTGGCAGTCGTCAAATTCTACCTCAAGGAGAAGATTACAAAGGGGAAAAGTCTGTGTTGGGGAAGACAATGGGGAGAAATCGGTTAACCAGGACCACATACAGAAATTGAATACTGAGGTGGAAAGACATGGACGCTTATCTCGAATGATTTAATAGTTCTGTAAAGCAATATTTGGCAGGAAAGCTATAAAAAATGATGAAACAGGTTCAAATTTATTGAGATCTCCTGGTATACTTGGCTCATGAGATGTTTGTCTTCCTAAACGGGAGGGCCTTTGCAAAAATAAGGGAGATTCTGTGTGAGTAACATTGCCATTTACGGTTTTGGACGTATTGGGCGGTCCATGCTTAAGTCAGCTTTGAAGCGGAATCTGTTCACGCCTGTTGCGATTGCCGATATTCGAGACCTTGAGACCACAGCAGCCGTCTTTCAAGTTGATAGCAACTATGGCCGCTGGCACGAAGATGTCAGCACTAAAGAACATAGTTTTCTGATTGGTGGGCGTGATATCCCTTATATCGATTCTGCCAGAGAAGTGCCCGATTGGGGAGCAATGGGTATTGACCTGGTCGTTGACTGTACTGGTCGCGCCACCACGCGCGCGGGCGCACAGGTCCATCTTGACCATGGCGCGAAGCGGGTGCTCATCAGTGCCGCTAGCAAAACCTTTCAGGATTGCGATGCCGTTCTACTGCCTGGTATTAACATGGATAGTTTTGATCCGCAGGCTCATAAAATTGTGAGCATGGCAAGCTGCACCACCAATGCCCTTGCCGCGGTAGTGAAAGTGATGCTGGAGCAATTTGGCATCCAGTACGGATTATTCACAACGGTGCATGCGTACACCAATACCCAATCTTTAACTGACCAGCCTATGCGCGACCGGCGCGATTCGTGGGCGGCAGCCGAAAACATCATTCCCTCCTCCTCCGGTGCGGCGAAAGCCCTCAAGTTTATCTGGCCGGACCTGAAAATCACAGGCAAGGCCTATCGTGTCCCAGTCAAGACTGGCAGCATCGTCGAACTCAATCTCATCACCGAACGTCCGGTCACCGTCCAGGAAGTGAACGCTGCCTTTATCCAGGCTGCCAGCGAGGGACCACTGAAAGGGATTATGGACGTACTGAAAGAAGAATGGGCATCGGCGCGCATCGTTGGCGACCAGCATTCTTCGATTATTGATCTCCCTCTGACTCAGGTACAGGAGGGGCATTTTGTCTCGGTTGCAGCCTGGTACGATAATGAATGGGGATATGCTTCGCGTCTCGCCGAAACTGCGGCCAGACTTGGGAGCAGGGAGAAGTAGCAGGAAAAAAAGTGTTTTGTGATGGATAGAAAAAAGAGAGTATTATGAATCAGCCAACGTTATCTGGAATACCACCCTCAGCAGAAGGTGTCATCACCAGACGGAGTCCTTTTGCGGTGCTGGAGACGATTGATCGCTTGCAAAAGGCGATGGAGAGCCATCATCTGACCATTTTTGCCCATATTGATCATAGCGAAGGGGCCAGACGTGTCGGGCTTGAGATGCAGGAGGCTCATGTTCTTCTCTTTGGTAATCCCCGGTCTGGTACACCACTTATGGTCGCATCACCGTTGCTGGCTCTGGATTTGCCGCTCAAAGTGCTTATCTGGCAGCAGGACAAGCATGTCTGGGTCAGCTCGATTGACCCAACTTACTTGCAAAAGCGGTATGCCCTCTCTCCTGAATTGATTGGCAATATTGCTGGCTCGGAGACCCTTATTGAACAGACGCTTGCAGCTCATGAGCCATGAATGCAGGAGTATACCAGTCCAGATAATTGTTGAGGACAACAAGATCTGTTTATAGCGCAGGCGTTTGTGCAGTCGGGGACTTCCCGTACTGCCTCCAGGGTTTAAAAAGAGGTTCATTCATTGAATCGTGAGACGTAGCTGGAATTTTTAGCTTTGGCGTCTTCCGTCTCTGCAATCATTTTTAGGCCCTGGCTAATGTGTAGCGATGGATATTTCAATCAAAGAAACGTTAGAATATCAGGAAGAGATTGAACGATCTGACCTTTCCAGGCATCGACATCTTTGCGTTGTGTATCGTATTGGGAAGAGCAAAAGAAGTGACGCAGAAAGCACGACACGAGTAGGAGGAGGCCTCTATGATCGTTGGGACTCATACGCTACGGCTATCCGTTCGAAGTGTTCAGCCGCCTCATCCAATGTCGGGATCGTAAGCACGTTGTTTTCTGCGAAATCGTGTGCCTGTGGATACCCACTTGCCAGGATCTCTTGCGCTGCTGCCTGCCCATTGTACGCGGTGTATCGGAACTCGTATCCCTCAGAACTTAGTAGAAGCCAGTATGCGCCTGGCTGAGCAGCATAGGGCATGCCCACACTTCCAGCATTGATGATCCGTGTCTTGCCGACTGATCGCTCAAACTGGATATGAGTATGTCCACAAACAACGATCTGCGGCTCATCAGAAGAGAAGATGATACGAAGCCGTTCTTCAGGTGTGATGGGGGTAAAGAGTTCCTCGTCATTGCGCACTGTGGCATGGCAGAACACAACGCGTCCCAATCCCTCAACCTGAACTACAAATTGCTCTGAGAGTGTGGCCAGAAAGTCTCTCTGGGAGCGCGTGAGCTGTCCAGCAATCCAACTCATCACCTCATAATCTGTCTCTGAGAGAGCAGGTGGGTAGAGCCGATTGATCGGCTGGCCGTCAAACATCATGACCACTTCGCGATCAGCATTTCCTCGAATGGCACGCATCTTCTCGCCCAACTGAGAGAGACGTTGTAGGGTTTGTCCGGGCATGGGACCAGAGACAATATCTCCACCCACCACGATGAGATCGGGTTGAACCTGTTCGAGCTCCTTCAGTAGCGCATCGAGTGCCGGGAGGTTGCCATGGATATCATAGAGTGCCGCAATTTTCATCGATCAGACTCCTTTTTTGCCGGTTCTTTTTTCAAAAGTCTTTTCCGAGTGTAGCAGAAAGCAAGCTGCATCTGAAGAGATTTTCTATGCTTGTAGCATAGATATTCCTGATACATGGGTGAAGCGTGTACGACGTCTGCTTTGCTATTCAGTTCTCTTCCGTATTTGATTGAGAGCGTATCCGAAAACCTTTTGTAAAAAGAGTTGAGTCCAGGCGAAAGAAAGAATGAGGCTGAGACGTATTTGAGTGCACTGGCACAAAAAAATCAGGCCCCGCGTTATTGCGGGGCCTGAGCGCACCTATTCAGCTGTTTACACTGCTGCAAAGTCTTCTGTCAGCCAGACCTTGTTGTGCTGACTATCCACAACGACATCGATCCCAACCATTGTGCAACTGGTGGAGAGGATGTTGCGGCGGTGGCCATCATTGGGAGGCTGCTCTCCAAACATCGATTGATTTAATCCGACTGCAGCTTTGGTGGGATCACCAGAGCCATAGCCAATGTTTTCGGCTGCCGAGAACCAGTTTACCCCCGCCTGCCGCTCACGGTCACCGAAGCTGGCCTCGCCGGGCAACTGGTGGGAGAGCTGATTGGCCGCTACCATGTTGATATTATGCTGGTGCGCGCTCTGTACCAACTGGTTACTCCATGTATAGGCTGGCAGTCCAGCACTGGCCCGCTCTTGATTGATTAAGGTAAATACAGCCTGAGCAGCAGGAATGGTATTTCCACCGCCAGCGGGAGGCTGTGGCGTGGGGGTAGGCACTATCACTGGTAGTGTCGGCTGGGGAATTATAGGAGCGTTCGGCGTTGGTGTCGGGACAGTATCTGGCCGTAGTGTGGCAGTAGCTTCTGGCTGGTTGGTTGTTGTACTCCCGGGCTGCGCGGATGTCGTGACGTTTCCGGCTCTCCGCGGGTTTGCTAAAGCGATTCCAGTTCCCTGCTGAGCTGTTGAAGAGGTTGAGCTCTCACATGCTGCTAATAGGGCCAGCAAAAACGTGGCACAAATCATCCATTGTACAGACTGCACTATCTTTGTCACGCCATCTATTCCTTCTTAAAAATGACAACCCCGTTCCAATTGGTGTCGTTGTACTGCTATTTGGTGCTATCTTTTCATATAAGAATACAGCAATAGCTGTCAATATATACTATATTGCGTCAAAATTGGTACTTTCTCATAAGAAAAATGGCGCTGAGCCACTTGCTAGGCGATTTACGATCCTTTCAATCTGTGCAACCTTGTTTATGAAGCAATGATATGTGCACTATCTCTTTGCATCTCAATCTAGCGATGCCCTGGAATGCTTTAAAAGGTTACCGAAGAGGTGATATCATGAAGACGACCTTGCAGATCTCAGTTTGTCTCTATCTATTGCAAAAGGTCTTCTTAAGAGAAAGGGAATATCCTTCTTTATGGCAACCAGCAAACGACTCCGTTTTGGCATCAAGACAGCTCCTCAGATGACAACCTATGACGACATGCTTCGCGTCTGGCGTGAGGCAGATGAGATATCTTCGATTGAACATGCCTGGCTCTTTGATCACTTCATGCCGATTGGCAATTATGATCCAACTGGCCCCTGTCTGGAGGGTTGGACACTGCTGTCGGCCTTTGCGGCCTTGACCAAACGTTTGCGCGTTGGGCTAATGGTGACTGGCAATACCTATCGTCACCCGGCAGTCCTGGCAAATATGGCGGCGACTATCGATGTCATCTCCAACGGTCGCCTCGACTTCGGCATTGGCGCGGGCTGGAATGAGCAGGAACATAACGCTTATGGCATTCCACTCTACGCGGCGGGCGAGCGCATCCGGCGTCTGGGCGAGGCCTGCGAGGTGTATCGTCTGATGATGACGGAGAGGGCTCCCAGCTTCGACGGCAAATACTACCAGTTGAAGGATGCCTACTGCGAACCCAAGCCGATCCAGAAGCCCTATCCACCCATCACGATTGGCGGTAGTGGCGAACAGCTTACCCTGCGTGTTGTTGCTCGCTATGCCGATATCTGGAATTTCGTCGGTGGCTCTCCCGACGAGCTGCGCCGCAAACGCGCCATCCTGGATGAGCATTGTGCCGTCGTTGGGCGCGATCCCGCCGCGATCGAGACCTCCGTGCAGCCTGTGGTCAACTACGACGATCTCGGCAGTACGCTTGAGGCTGCACGCGGCTATATCGAAGCCGGGGCTACCCATATCGTTCTCAACCTGCGCCCTCCTTATCCAGAAGGCATTGTGGCCAGGATAGATAAAGAGATTGTCCAGCCGCTCCTGGCAGCGTATCACTAGATATACATTTCTACGCTCCTAAAGGGCAGCGTATGAGCCTATCGGGCACCATGGTAGAGCATCTATCTATGCCGTGGTGCCACTATTGTTTTGCAGGTTACTACAAAAGTATCCATGATGGCACCATCCACTCAGGTCTCGGGTGAACCTTTGAGCATCCGTATGGATGTGATATAGTGTTATGAAACACAGAGGAGGAACTGCCCGTGATTCGCGGTCCCAATTAACCTCATGCCGTCTTACAATCAAAGCCTTCTGAGATCGATCAACTCAGAAAGCCAGTCCATGCTGGCAGGTCGTACACTGCCCGTGGCCCTCCAGGTCCGCTGAACTTTTTTGTTGTCGTTTTTTCTCAAAGTTCAGAGAGGACTCTTTTTTCATGTTTGTACGTTCTATCTTTGCGCGTCTGAGCCGTAGAAAGGTGTCAGCATATCCCCTCCTCTTATGCATGGGGCTGATTGACGAAGTGAGCGCTGGCATCCCTGTGGTTGCCCTTCCATTGTTGCGCGATCACCTCGGCTTGAGCTATGCCCAGATTGGCCTGCTCTTCACGGTTGCTGCACTCTCCAGCATGCTCCTGGAACCTTTAATGAATCTCTACAGCGATCGAGGTTCTAAAAAGCGCTGGATTCTTTGTGGCTTGCTGGTTCTGGCTACAACAGACATCATCATTGGCAATGCAACCATCTATCTCGTGCTACTTCTGGCTTTTATTCTCTCTGCCCCCGCAGGGAAAGCTGCGATCGGTCTTTCTCAAGCCACAGTGATTGATGCTGCTTTCGGCGAGGAGACGCGTACGATGACGCGCTGGACATTGCTCAGTGGAATTGGTGATAGTCTCTCGCCACTCCTGGTTGCTACCTTTGTCACGTTGCGTCTCGGCTGGACAGAGCTCTACTGGCTGATGGCGATAAGCTGGTTGAGTGTCGCCCTTCTCCTCGCGCCACTGCGTTTCCCAACACATGCAGGTCCAGCAGTCTTGCCTGAAAAGCAGGACAAAGCAAGCCCCTGGTCGAATTTGCGCGACGCATTACGTGACCCATTGTTAGTGCGCTGGGCTGCGCTTTCCCTGATTCCAACCATGCTAGACGAGGTTTTTCTAGGTTTTGTCGCGCTCTACTTGCGCGATATCGTGCATATCAGCGAGGCTGGGATTGCGTTGATTATGCTTCTGCAAATGCTCTCCTCGTTCGTCGGGCTTTTGCTGCTAGATCGTGTGTTGAAGCGCCGCAATCTGCGTCCGGTGCATCTCCTCACCTTGTTAGCCTTGACTACCTTGCTTGGGATGGTAGTGCTCCTGTTCGCACATACACTCTGGCTGACTATTCTTGCGTTGCTCGTGATTAGTGGGAGCTGTGCAGGCTGGTATCCCATCGCGAAGGCCGAAGCATACGCCTGCAGACCTGGCAGTTCCGGTCTTGTACGCACTGTCATCAGTCTGGGCGCTCCATTTGAAATGGCTCTTCCCGGCGCAATCGGCCTGATTTCTCTCAACTTTGGCGTGCTGGCTGGCCTGGGGGTTCTTGGACTGGCACCGCTTTTGATGCTTGCTCTCTTGCCCTATCGTCAGGAACGATAAAGCAAGGTCAAGTCGCTCAAACATTAATGGGAGTGGCACTCTCTGCGAACAGCGTGAGTCGCCTTAACCAGACACATGACTAAGCAATAGAAGCCTGGCGTGAGTGTCGCCTTGCTAGCCATTGCCGGGAAATCTATCTCGACAGTGTCTAGTGAACAAACGTCGAGCTTCCTCAGGCTAAGCAGGAGGGACATGTGTGCCTTCCTGCTGCTAGACCATTGCAGGATTCTCGAGAATGCCCAACGCATTGTGACTCTCTGTGGGATGGTCGAGAATGCGCATGCCGTTGCGTTTGGCAACATTGAGCGAGCGGATATTTTCGTGGTGGACAACGCTAGTGATACGGGTGAGCTTGAGCGTCTGAAATCCATGCTCGATGATGCGCTGACATGCCTCGTGGATAATGCCCTGGCCCCAGTAGGCTGGCGAAAGCCCATAAAAAAGTTCAATTTCGGGAAGGCTGTGAGTGGGATATTCCAGGAGATAAAATTGAAGACCTGCCCATCCGACAAGTATGTTGGTTTCTCTGAGCACGACTGCCCACATTCCAAAGCCTTGGAGTCCAAACTCACCTATCCGTTGCTCCAGTTTCTCCTGAGTCTCGGAGAGCGTGCGAGCGCGTTTCTCCCCGTTAGGTAAGCGGATAAATCCCTGGAAACGGTAGACATCTGGATGGCGGTCAATCTCCCACTTTATCTGCAGATCAGCAATGCTCATGGGACGTAGCAGCAAGCGGGATGTCTCAAAAACAGTCATGCGTGGTATTGCCTTCCTTCCTTCCTTCCTCATCATTTTTCCAGAGAGAAAGGTAAGAGAGGGTATGCCCTCTCTATACAAGTATCCGGCCTCTAGAATAGCATATACTGATCTGCATGTATACAAGATACTTCAACACTTTGAGAGAAGGTCAGGTGCAAGGAGGCTTCTCCTCTCCCATTCCAGCGTAACCAGCCAGTATATCCAGCAGAAAAATAAGAATGAGGCCAGCTATAAAAGAAGAGACCGAGAACAAAGGACATCAATCAAATGAGTGTGAGCATGCACTTGTTCTAAGAGCCGTGTGTTCCCCGACTGTTTGTACAACCCATCAAGCTCTAAGATGCGGCGCATTTCAGCTCTCAGAAGAAGTTGATGCATCATCGGAGTATACTCAACAAGGTTAAGGACAGTGTCCGGAGCACCCTCCCAGACAATTGCGTCAACCAGAATAATCGCCGTCGCGAACGCTGCTGGCCGCCAATAGAACGAAAAATCAATGATGGCAGGAGCCTGCCCATCTTGAAAAAGAATATTACCAGGCATATCTCCATGAATCAATTGATATGGTAGATCTATCGGCGTGAGATCTGCTCGTAGTTTGTTCAAAGCAGGGAGAAGGTGTTGATGAGCGTCGAAAGGGAGTTCTCCAAAGGCGACTTTATCTGCTAGCGCCCACGGATTCATTCTTGTCCCAATGAAGGAAGGGCAAGGAATGGGAGCCAATGCTTGATGAAAGGCCTGCGAAACGCTGACTTTTTCCTTCCATTTTCCTTTGACTTCATGCCCTTCAAGAAAGGTCGAGGCGCTCCATCCCTTGTAGACCCAGTCGCCGTTGTGTGCTTGAAGCTGGCGGGCGAGACGAAATCCAGTTTGTGGAAGAGTATTGATGACCTGTGCAATCCAGGCATGTTCGTCACTATTTTCGACGGGCTTTAAAATAAGAGAACCTGCTTTGAATGTGGTCCCACTTCCTCCGGGCAATAAAACAGGGGTGTCTTTCACACCAAAAGCTTCTAGAGCATCCTTATCAGGATGATTAGGTATTTGACTCATAATAAAATTATAATAGCAAGAGCCATTTCATGTCAAGTTTTCTACTGCACGGGGGCTCTTTCAAATAGCCTATCATTGTGATCCTCCTCATCCTGGTCATAAGATGTTGATAGTCTCTGGATGTGCAGTTTTGTTGATAATACGTTGCGGTTTTTTGGCATGGGAGATGGAGTGAGAGATAAAAGATGCTTCCAGAAAAGTATCACCTGCACCGCACGCAACAGCTTTCTGCGAAGGTGGATCTGCTCCTATTCACTCACTACCAATTGAGAGGAGCTATGATGATGGAATGCAGATTGTCACCAAACCAGCCTTCAAAGTGGCTAGCTATAGTATGAATCTGATACGTCCTTCCATGAGGAAAGAGTGTTGTAACCGATTTTAGAAACCACAAGCAAATGTTGCCAAACGAATGCAAATATGGTACACTTTGCGCATGAGATTGAGTCAGTATGCCAAACAACAAGGAATCAGTTACTCGACGGCATTGCGCTGGTGGCGACAAGGAGCCATTCGCGGCTATCAGGCTCCCACAGGTACCATCATTGTGGAAGTGGAAGAAAAGCCCCAGCATCAGGAGAAGCATGTGATTATTTATGCTCGTGTTTCCTCACCTGAGCATCGGGAGAATCTGGAGCGGCAGGCTGAGCGATTGGTCCAATACTGTACTGTGCGTGGCTATCAGGTGCATCAGGTGGTCAAGGAAATTGGCTCAGGAGTCAACGATAGTCGCCCCAAATTACTGGCCGTGCTCAAAGATCCGCAAGCCAGCCGGATTGTCGTCGAGCACAAAGATCGATTGACCCGTTTTGGCTTTCGCTATCTGGAAACGCTGCTGGCCGTTCAGGATCGAACCATTGAAGTTGTGAATCTGGCGGAGAATAGTACAGAAGATCTGCTCTCTGACCTCACAAGTATCATCTATAGCTTTTGCGCCAGACTCTATGGACAACGTCGTGCCAAACGGAAGACAGAAGCCCTGGTTGCTCAGATCAAAGAGGAGGCCCTCCCCGATGCAGCTGGTTGAACAGCACTTCATCCACAAAAGCGATGCGCGCTTTGCGCCTATTGATGCCGCCGCCTTTGCCTCCAAAAACCTGTATAATCAGGCGATGTATCAGATACGGCAAGCATACATCCATGAGAGGAAATACCTGCCGTATGCTGCGGTCTTTCATCTGGTCAAGCAGATGGACTGCTACAAAGCCCTTCCGGCCAAGGTGGCCAACTCCCTTCTCATTCTGATTCATAAAAACTGGGTATCCTTTTTCAAAGCCATGGAGACGTACCTGGAAGACCCTTCGACGTTTGTGGGGCGTCCACGTATCCCTGGGTACAAAGATAAAGAGCGGGGCCGGATGATCCTGATCTACGATACCCAGGCGCTGGGGAAACGTCACTTCAAGAAAACGGGCAAGCTCGTGCCTTCAGGATTGCCCATCGAAATTGACACCTGTCTGACGGAATGGTGGCACCTTGATCAGGTCCGTATTGTCCCTGCGTCTGGTGGGTACATGATTGAAGTCGTCTATGAACAGCCGGAAGAGCAAGCCGCTGTGACCCAGGAGTGGATAGCAGCTCTTGATCCAGGAGTAGACATCCTTGCCGCGCTCACCTCGAACAAGCCAGGGTTTCAGCCGCTTCTGGTCAACGGTCGTCCATTGAAAAGCGAAAACCAGGGCTACAATAAACACCGCGCCCACCTTCAGGGCCTTCTCCCCAAGAACCAGCATACCTCTCATCAGCTGACGGCCATGACGACGAAGCGAACGCGCCGCGTGAACGCCTATCTGCACACGGCAAGCCGTCGAATCATTGATGTTCTGGTCGAAGAGGGAATCAGTACACTGGTGCTGGGGAAAAATCGGCTCTGGAAACAAGAAGTCATGCTGGGGAGGAAGAACAATCAGCAGTTTGTCCAGATCCCTCATGCTCGTTTTCTTGACCTGCTGACATACAAAGCAAAGCAAGTAGGCATTCAAGTGGTTATCCAGGAGGAGAGTTATACGAGTAAAGCTTCGTTTCTCGATTGTGATCCCATTCCGGTATATGACCCCAAGCGAACCGAGAACCCCCAGTTTCGTGGAAAGCGTGAATACCGTGGCCTCTATCGAGCACAGGATGGCAGGCGCATCCAGGCCGATGTCAATGGGTCGTATAACATTTTACGAAAAGCATTCCCCAACTCCTTTGGGCAGGGGATAGTGGCACCCGCAGTTGTTGCCAGGACGGTTGAAATTGTCTGTAAGGTAGGGAACGGCTCTACCGTCAACGGAAACCGTCCAAATGGATGAGTTGAGAGCATTTGCTATCACTTTCCAATACTGTATCGCAATATGCTTTATATTTTCGCCAGGAGCGTGTAAGAACCGAGA
Organism: Tengunoibacter tsumagoiensis; assembly: GCF_003967535.1. Lineage (GTDB taxonomy): Bacteria > Chloroflexota > Ktedonobacteria > Ktedonobacterales > Ktedonobacteraceae > Tengunoibacter > Tengunoibacter tsumagoiensis. Next base: position 2,861,092 of record NZ_BIFR01000001.1, read on the forward strand.
ATGAGGATAAAACTTGCCTATTTAGAAAATACTTGATACACTTGCTCATGCAGGCTGAAAACCTTGACAAGGGAGAATGTTTTCTCTTGAACAGATAGGAGCAACCGATGACTCTTCAATTCCCTGAGGGGTTTTTTGTGCGGTCCGCAACCCTCGATGACGTCAGGAGCGTCACAGATTTTATGAGATTCTGCCAACAATCTGAATATGGCTTTGCGCTTGTGAGTGAGGCAGATACGCTCACCCTCTGGACGTCTCCCGAAGTTGATTTGACCCATGATACCTGGCTGGTCTTTTCTCTTCACGATCAGATCGTTGCCTACCTTCATCTTGGACATAAAAACCCTTTGCGTCTGTCAGTTGTTTTGAAGGTCCATCCTGATTCTGCTCATCTAGGATTGCAAGCATCGCTGTTGAAGTGTGTTGAGGAGCGTGCCCGTCAGTTCATTCCCCAGGTACGTGCAGATGCCCGTATTTCGCTCAGCATTTCGTGTAGTGACCCAACGACTATCTATAGGCAAGCCATTGAGCGGGCAGGTTTTATCTATGTGCGGAGCAACTTGCGTATGGAGATTGAAATGAATGAACCACCACCTCCAGTAATTTGGCCAGAGGGAATAACGCTGCGTCCTTTTACCTTGGAGATGGCACGTGCAGTTCATGCCGCAGACGACGAGGGCTTTCAAGACCACTGGGGCTACATGCCCGTCCCGTTTGAGACATTTCAACACGAGTATATTACAGCCTCTAAGTTTGATCCAACCCTCTGGTTTCTTGCCTTTGAAGATGAGAAGATTGTGGGCTGTGCCCTCTGCGAGTGTCGAGAAGACAGAGCCTGGGTCAACAGTCTGAGCGTTGTGCGACCCTGGCGGCAGAGGGGGCTTGGCCTTGCCCTGTTGCATACAGCCTTTGGTGAACTCTATCATCGTGGGGAACGAAAGGTGGCTTTAGAGGTTGATGCACAGAGCTTAACAGGAGCAACGCGCCTCTATGAGCGTGCAGGTATGCACAAAGTGCGTCAGTTCGATCGATATGAGAAAGAGTTGCGGGCCGGTCGTGAACTAAGCACACAAGAGTTGGAGGTGTAAAAGAGAGCATCTCTGGTTGTGCCTGTATCAGTTTTATTGCCTGTAGGAACAGAGCAGCTCAGATTCTGGTAATGGTTATAGCCTTGAAAAAGCAAACGTTTCTCTGCTGTTTCTAGAATGATGGGCATGCTACCTTATCGAAAGATAATAAGCATGCCCTTTGTCGTATTTTTGTTGAAAGGGCAACGTCACTGAAGAGGTCTCTTTTTTCTCCGACGGCACATCTGATCTGCAAAACTTGCTCCTTTTTCAGCAAGGAGCCGCACCTTTAGCGATTTTCCTGGGGCAACTGGTAGGTTGCGATCACGACGCCCGCGTTCGTCGTTCTGGTGCCGACAAGCTGGAATGTGGTTGTTGCCCCACCTTCCGGGAAGAGGCGGCGTCCCGATCCCAGCACCAGTGGGTGGATGAGCAGCACGTACGTATCGACAAGGTTTGCCTGCATGAGTGACTGGACCAACGCTCCACTGCCCATGATGACCAGATCCGTGCCTACCTCTTGCTTGAGCCTGGCCACCGTCTCTGCGGCGTCGCCCTTTAGCAATGTGGAGTTCATCCATGGGAGCGGCGAGACGAGTGTGGTTGATGCGACGTACTTCGGCATATTGTCGAGCATTGCCGAGAAGGGGCTCTCCTTCTGTTTGGGCCAGACGGCGTAGAAGTCCTCATAGGTTCGCCGGCCCAGTAGCAGGGCGCCGATGGCGGGCATGCTTTCCCCAGCCTGCGCCATCGCGGCATAGGGGGTTGCCCAGCCACCATACTCAAAGCCGCCCCGGCGATCCTCATCTGGTCGTCCTGGGGCCTGCATGACTCCATCGAGGCTCAGATTTGTGAAGACAATAAGCTTGCGCATGAATATTTCCTCCTTCAGTCGGGAAACGATGGGGTTTCTCTCATGGGTTGGAGTATATCCTGCTCATTCCTCGATGACTTGTAAAAAACCGGCATGTTCAAACAAAAGCATAGCCTGTTTGCTCATGATAGAAGTCATCGACCTGCCCGGCAAGGCGTGTGGGCGTCAGGCCAGAAAAGGCTTTGATGTCGCGAATCAAATGAGACTGATCAGTGAAGTTCAGAGCGGCGGCCACATCGGTCAGTCGGGCAAAGCGCCTGGTTTTGATGAGGTGGATCGCTGCATTAAAGCGCTTGACCCGAAGATACGCCTGGGGGGTCAGGCCCACCGCCTGGGTGAAGCGCCTTTCAAACTGGCGTTCAGAGAGATGGAACGTGTTCAGCAAGTCCCTGACATGCAGAGAACCCATATGCGCGTGAATCAAATGGAGGCTTTCTTCTATGAGCATATCTCGTGGTTTCTCTTGCTTGAGCCGAGATAGCAGGAAGGTGGTGAGAAGCGTCATCTGTTCTTGCCTGCTCCGGGCTTCCATCAGTTGACTGGTCAAATCAAGAGCCCCGCACTCCTGTGGACCCATCCAGCCGGGAGCAAGGTGCGAGGCGTTAATCCCAAAAAGGGTTTTGAGGGCGCAGGGCTTGAAAATCACCTGCACTGTGGTAAAAGCTGTCTGCTTGTAGGTCATGACGCTGGGCTCAATGACGGGTCCAGAGAGAAAGAGAGGCGGTGGGCAAAAGCTGCGTCCCGAATGGGTGACGATGTGTTCAAGAGCAGCGTGCCCGTTGTGATGATGAAAGACCATTCCTGGCGCACCTGTGGGAGAGACCTGAATGGTCACGGCTTCCTTGCCACGATGCTCAGCGATCCTGACGCACTCTACCTCGTTTTTGAGGATGGCTGGAGGCGGGAGAACAGTAAAGTGGATCGAGTGCATCTACCTTCCTTCATTTCATGAAACGACGTGTTATCCGATGGCTCTTTCTCTACTCTTCTTTTACTGGCCTGTAAAGCTGGTAACGGCAAGAGAGGGGGGCAATCTTACGAGTATCTGAACCCAAGAAGGAAAAGATCTTCGATATCGCCCCTTCTCTGTTAAGGAGCGAATCACAGTGGAGGAAGATCATCCTGTGCTAAATGCAAAGGAGAGGCATTTTAAGCACCTTTGCTCAATAAATAACCTCCTTTAAATGCAGGAGACCACGATTGGGGCCATTAATTGCGTTTAACCAGGCGAAGTATTTCATCGACCACTTCTTGAATTGGTGCAGTAGCATCTATCCTTATCCCTCTTGCAGGTACGTCTTCTTGTGTGGCATGCAGCTTGAAGATGAGTTCGCGTTCGGCCTGACTCGCACCCCAGTCGTTATTCGAACGGGTGGCGAGCCGTCGTTCGAGTGTGTCTCTATCAACATTCAATACGAACACTCTCAGGAGATCATGCCCTGTGTGATCATTCTCACCCGTTCATCCAATCCCCGTCGTCTATTTACCTCCAATTGGATGTCAAGAGGAGGAACCAGGATATCATATCCCTGCCAGTTGATGGTTTCCAAGCGACTAGCAGCTGTAGGTCCATATTCGGTTATCCCATGCTCATCAACGTCTTCACGGACTCCTCCAATCCATTCGATTCGCGTATGGAAGAAGGCTCTCCCAAACCAGTTACTGATCCAACCGTGCGAGTCTTCGACCGGCTGAATGAGCGTATCGAACAAAAGGTTTCCCAGAGCATGAGCGCCTCCATCATCAGTAATCAGATCCAGATCGCGCGGAGCCACGTCGAGTCCTCGCACAGCTAATGCGGCACTTCCTGCGAGATACCATTGAATATCCTGTTGCTCAACTTTCTGTATAAATGCCAGAAGTGCTTGTTCCCAAGGAACAGGATGGATGCGAGCTGTTTGCAAGATGAGTTCTTCGAGCACCTGCGTGAAATGTTGGTAGAAGATATCCAGATGGGGAGTATTGGCCGGGAATGTCTTGGCGAAGCCATCTTCATGAGGCATAAAGAAGAGTTCTTGCACAGCGTCGTTGTAGATTGGGTCCAGGTCAGAGATGATGAAAGAAGTTTGCATGCCTTGTGTCTTACACAATGTTTTCATGATGTTACCATTCTCCTCTTTTCCTTTGGCCAGGAGTTGTTTCAATACTCTTTCCCTTGTCAAGATATATTATTCTATTCTTGACACCTTCTGCCATAGTTGTGAATTTTATTTTAAAAAAAGAGATTCATTCAAAAAAGACGGCGTATATCTGATCAAAAATCTCTTTTTCTCACCATTTCAGCAAACGAGCAGCATCGTTTGCGCGAAAGAGCCTGATTTTCGCTTTTTCAGTCTCTGAGTTTTGCTCAATCACTTCGTTAGAGATTATCATTCGACGGCTGGCACGCAAATTGCCTGGAAGCGGCGTTGGAGGGAGGCATTCTTCTCAATATACTGGCGATATTGTTCGAGTGTACAGGCCCCGATTAACTGGATCTGGCCGCGTGCCAGGACCGGTTTCAAAAGAGTACTCGCATCAATTGGATAGGTGTCCGGTTCGCCGCCGACGAGGCGGTGAAGATGATCGACGTAGAGCATGAAAGAGCCTGATGCCTGATGCATCGTGATGAACATCGTCTGAAGCCGCTCAAGGGCCATCGTTGGTGCAATCCACTCTTCCAGGGGAGGCCAGAGAAATAACGCGTCCAATAATGTTCTTTCTTCATCAGAGTCCGGTTTTGAACGGGCGAGCTTTTCTCTCAGAGGGGCATATACCTGTTCTATCCGTTCTTGTCGGATCGCTGTATCATCAGATAGATCTGTGAAGAGTGCCTCGTAATTCAACCCGATTACCTGCTGAGAACAGAAAGGCAAAGGCGCGTCTCCCTTTACCATGCGACGAATGACTTCTGCTACGATTGCCCAACGCCCCGTTTCATCGGAAGTCAGGAGCACTGGGGAATTTTTCGTTCTTCGCTGGAGAACCTCAAAGACATGGTGTATCACGGCCCCGTGGCTAGTAAGAGGAGCTGATGCTTCGACTTTCACAAGTTGGGTCAAATTGTATCCGTAGCGTTCTAAGGGAGTAGAGCCGTTGAGCATGCTTTTATCCTTAAAAAAAGTGCTTTTCGTGGTGCAATTATTGCATCCGTTCGAATTGGCTGTCAAGCTGCTCCAGATCTTGATTTTTAGTAGGGACTATATATGCCTTCTAAACGTTAATAATAAGAAAGAAAGATTCTATTAGCATGAGTGGGACGGACGTGTACTTAACTCCTTTATACTTTATTGCCAGGGCGTTCTGGTCATTTGATCAGTATAGAGCTGATGAAGCGTGCGAGGATTTTGCCAGTCGTTGGAGCGGGTTGGATATCAGCGCTTTTGAAGAGGTAGCTCAGGAAGGAGAGCGTACCAATCGACTGGTTGTATTCCTGGCACTTGATGAGCTGAAGAGTACTGAGACGAGTGAATTGCTTTGAAGGTATAGTCGACGATGTAACAAATAGTAAGATTCTTGCAAAATAAAGATTGTTCCTTTGAATGAAAGGTGAAAAAAAGATGAGAGAAACGTGGGATCAGTTTTATGAACTTACCAGGGAGAGGCCCCCCTCTGAAGGGATCATCAGGGCCGTCTCACTCCTTGGACAGACAGGTGATGCTTTAGATTTAGGATGTGGAGCAGGTCGTGATACACGATATCTGCTTTCCCAGGGATTTGAGGTCACGGCCGTTGATCGCGAGACAACTGCTCTTGCTGAACTGTCTTCGTTCTCCAATGAACATCTCCATCTCGTGCAATCAGCATTTGAAGATTTCACGTTCGCAACGTATAATCTGATCAATGCCCATTTTGCTCTCCCTTTTATGGCAAGAGAGCAGTTCTCCGCAGTTTTTACCAGACTCAAGGCGTCACTGAAGCCTGGTGGCATCTTTGTTGGCCAGTTCTTTGGCATTCATGATGAGTGGAATACTCATGAGAATAATTTTACCTTTTTCACTCGTGAGCAGGCCCTTTCTGAGCTAGATGGCTTGCAGATTATCGAATTTGAAGAGATTGATGCCGATGGAAGAATAGCTAGCGGGACTCCAAAGCATTGGCATGTCTACCACATCATAGCCGCTAAAGAGAGGCGCCTCATTGATTCGAAATCGACAAATTGAACTGCTTCTCGCAATACTCACGTTCAAACCCTCTCCTCTGTTGTGGCAATTTCGAAGCAACTTGATTCATCAGGAACAGGGGGTGATCCACACAACGATTCTGAAAAATGTGGAAGCCGATGCTTCCTGCAAAAAGCATTGGACAGTCAGCTTGAAAATGCTGAAACACTGAAAGCAACGATTTCTGACGCAATGAATGAGTGTGCAGTTATCTCCAGATGATCCGAATCACTGATCTGTAACAGAGAAGAAAGGAATATGATTGACAAATATTTAATGATCTGGCAAAATGTTATTTGATAGTGATGAGACTTATGAGCTGCTGATAAAAGATATAGGGTAGATGACAGAAATTATTCATAATAATACTTCGCAAACTACTTTGCTTTTAACGAAATACAGCATTCCATTTGTTCAGGATCGTCTTGTCAAGCGTGAGCGGCTTTTTGCTCTTTTGGATGAAGGGCTTTCTCGTCGGCTTACACTTATTTCTGGCCTGGCTGGCGCTGGCAAGACTACTTTGTTGAGTTCCTGGCTAGCAAGTCGTTCTATTTCTTCTGTGGCATGGATTACATTAGATACTGGCGATAATGATCCTGTTCGCTTCTGGAATTATCTTCTTGCTGCTTTAAAAAAAACCTTTCCAGATTTACATATCGACATACCATCTTTTTCATCATCTCCTACGCTGGCTGAGTTGGAGTTGGTTATTGCCGTTCTTATCAATTCTCTTGCCGCAAGAGCAGCGACCATTGTTATCATCATGGATGACTACCAGGTGATTGATAATCCGGTTATTCAAGCAAATATGTCTTTATTGATAGATCATCTGCCTGCACATGTCCATATCTACCTCGCCGGAAGAATATCCTTCTCATTACCTTTAGCCCGTCTACGTGCGCGTGCACAGCTATTAGAGATCCATTCTCCCGACTTACGCTTCAGAAATGATGAGATAAATGCCTTCTTTCATCTCACTCCTGAATGTAAACTTGATAATACAGAAATTGCGCTGTTAGAGGAAAAGACTGAAGGGTGGGCTGCTGGGCTGCGGCTCGTCTCAATCTTCTTGCGCTCTCTTTCTCATAAGTCTCATTTTTTTGCTGCTTTCAAAGGTACCCATTACTCTGTAGCTGACTACTTGCTTACAGAAGTTTTTTATCAGCAACCAGAAGAGACCCAGTTCTTCTTGCTCTACACATCTGTACCGCAGCATATGACTAGCTCACTCTGTGATGCGATAACCGAGCGACATGATAGCGAAACAATGTTAGTAAGACTTGAACGAGCTAATCTTTTTCTGTTCTCTCTTGATACAACCCATTGCTGGTATCGTTATCACCACTTATTTAGCGACTTCTTACGTTGGTATCTCAAACAAAAAAAACCGGATTTCATACCTATCCTTCTTACGCGTGCTATTGCCTGGTATGTTCAACATGATATGCGTCTGGACGCGATCGAATTAGCTTTAATCTGGCGCGATTTTGATCAGGCAACCGATCTGCTCGTGAGTATTGCTGATAGTTTGCTTGAACGCCATGAATTAACAACATTGTTGCGTTTGGTAGAACAGCTACCGCCGAGCCATGCAAAAAAATATCCACAGCTGCTCGTTTGTCAGTGCTGGGCTTTATTGACTATTGGTCAAGTCGAGGCTGCTGAGCGCTGTCTCGATCTGGTGAGTGATATGGCAGTCCAGCCAGAGGTATCGTATGATATCATAACAATTCGTATGATGATCACAACGTTGCGTGGGGACACCGCTCAGAAGTTCGAACAGGCTGCTCATACAGATCAAAGTCCTTCCTGGCTCCATGGCGTTCCATCGCTTCAGCAGGGCCTTCTGAACGTTTTTCATGGCGATCACATTGCTGGAAAAAAAGCTTTTACAGAAGCTAGTCAGATCGGCCTAAAGGCGAATAATTACTATGGCGCTCTTGTTGCTACCTGCCAGTTAGCCACATTGGAACAGGCTCAAGGTAAACTGCATCAATCTGCTAATACGTACACAAAAGCCCTGCAAACCGCTCAAGTAGATACAGCTTTCTTGGATGCCAGCCCTGCACATATAGGACTTGCTGGTATCTTGTTAGAATGGAATGATCTGGTAGAAGCAGATGAACATATCCAATGTGGGATCAGACAGAGCCAACAGTCGGGCAACCAGGCAACGCTGCTATCCAGCTATCTCGCTTTGGCTCAGCTCTATCAAGCGCGCGGAGAAACTACAGCAACCGAGAAAACGGTGCAAGAGATTGAAGGCTTGTTGCAAGCTCAAAAACATTCCTCTTTTTTACTCTATTTACTCGCTGATACAATTATTCGTATGTATTTGTTGCAGAATAATATATCTGCTGCGAGAAAATGGGAACGTTTTTGTCTGCCAGCAACGTCGCCTCCTCTCGACCCCTTTTCGCTCTTTGCTCTTTGCTCTGCAGCGCGCTTACGACTGGCTGAGCATAATTTCCATGCTGCTCTGAGGATGCTTGACCCTTTACGCCAGTATGCAGAGGCAAACCAATTTTATGGTCCCCTGTTGACTGTGCTGCTGTTGCAAGCAAGAGCTCTACATGCCCTTGCAAAACAGAGTCAGGCTCTGACTATCCTCGCACGTGCTTTTGCTCTAGCAGAGCCAGAACGTTATTGCCGTACTTTTCTGGAGACAGGTACGCCTATGGTCCATCTTGTAAGTCAGTTGCTCCTGGCTCAGAACCAGGGGTATTTGAAAGCTGCGAAGTGTTCTCGTCACTATGTGCAGTCTATATTCTCGCTACTAGTAGGTGAGAAGCAAAAAACTGCACAGCTTATTCCAGTTGTAGCACCATCCTCTCATCATCTTCTTAGCACTCGTGAACTTGAAATACTACAACTGATTGCTTACGGTTTCTCCAACCAGGAGATTGCTTTGTTTTAATTGGGATGATGATCCTTTCAGCTTTGTCTGGGGCGAGCTTTGGTCTGACTCTTGGGACAGCGGTTAAGCCAGAGCAGATAGGGGTGATGAATGCAACCATTCTCCTCCCGTTAATTTTCCTGGGGAGTGCCTTCTTTTCTTGGGGAGGTCTTGCCTCAATCCGCTGGTTCCAAATTGTTACTCTCTTTAATCCTCTTACCTATGCTGCGGAGGGGATGCGTGGAATCATGATACCAACAGGGTTGCCAGGATCAGTGCCAGTACTCGATTTTCAATGGGTGATCCTGGGCCTTCTGGTCACTATTGCACTGTTTCTTGTCCTGGGTGTGAGAGGTTTTGTCAGTCGTGCTGTCAGATAATGTGTTATTTCTATACTGTGTGGCACTCTTCAATCTCTCTCGCCTATGAGATTTTTTGCAAGCCTGTTCTCCATAGCATAATTAGACAGCCGAAAAAGCCAAGCGTAATAAGCCAGAAGACGTCTCGTGGGCCGAGTATTCCTACCAGCAGTCCCCCAAGAGCCGCTCCTAATGGTTCGCTGCCATAGCTCAAACTGCGAAAAGCACTGTTCACGCGGCCCTGTCTATTGACAGGTGTTAACAGTAGACGATGGGAAACAATGGCGACGGCATAGAGAGGGTAGGTGAAACTGATCAAAAATCTCCCAATGAGGAGAAGGGAAAACCAGGGGCTCAACGCGACAAGGAGGAAAGCGCCAATCCAGATGATTGTTGAGTACAGGAGGATCTGCCCACAACGCAGGTGTGTGTGCAGCCAGGGAGCGAGAATACTGCCAAAGATACCTCCAAGGCCTCCGACACTGAGCAGCACGCCAATCCATTGAAGTGTGAGATGCAACTGGTTTTGTGCCAGAACGATGAAGACCAGACTGACCGCACTCGTCAAAAAATTGATGACAGTGGTCAGGAGTGCCATTGCCCTCAATTCTCTTTGTTCCCAGAGGAAGCGGAAACCAGTCAGTATCTCTGACATGAGTCGACGCGGCTCATCATTGGTGGGACGTGCCACTTGAAGTGGGATCTGGATAGCTGCGAGTGAACAGGCTGAAATCAGGTAGGTGATACTATCAATGAGATACGCTAGAATGGCCCCTGCCTGTATCGTTGAAGCCAGACCCATCAAAAAAGCACTCAAAGTGGGGCCTAGCAGAGTTGCCGTGTATTCAGTGGTGGTCTCAAGAGCATAGGCTTGCGCTAATTGTGCTGGTTTTACCACTTGTGGTAATGCAGAGATCTGTGCAAGGCTGAAGAGGACATAGGCAGTGCCCTCAACGAACGCGACCAGGTAGAGTTGAACAAGCGTCATATGGTGTATCGCAAAGGTGAGAGGGATTGAGCCTAAGGCAAACCAGCGAAAAAGATCACAGCATACCATTGTCTTTTTACGATCCCATTGATCCACCAGCACGCCAGCAGGCAGACTGAAAAGGAGATAGGGTAGTTGGCGAACTGCAAAGAGAAGCCCTGCCAGTGCGGGCGACCCCGTCAGCAATAAGATGAGAATGGGGAGTGCCAGTTCCGAGAGACCGGTTCCCAGTGTGGAGATCATTTGTCCGCTCCACAACAGAAGGAAAGGGACATTCTGCCAGAGCGCAGGAAATTTGAACCCTCGTTTTTTTCGAGAATATGGTTGGTGATCCATAATGAAAGACTCCTTCCAAACAAAGTGCTTCAGCAACAGAGAATGTTTGATGGGATGCAGTCTGGAGGAGCGCGGGCACACAAAAGAACGCAACCCGGAGAGGATGCGTGAGCGAGCCTATGCTGACACTTTTTCCTGGCCAGCAAAAACCAGAAGATGCTATCTTAGTGATCTATTCACATATGCTCCTTGAAAAGATTATATCTGATATAATCTACTATATGAGAAGAACATGCGGGCTGTCAAGTATCAGCTCTACTAGCTGATAGGTTCGAACCAGCGCTAAATCATGCTAGTGTACATGATTGAGGCAGTATACTATCCCCATGATGCGACAGAAACATATAGTACTTTTCACGGCATTATAGAAGTGATTTAGCATTTCTGCATCCATTCCAAAAGCACTTGTGTGGCATGGTCTAGGGAAGGACAGAACCAAAGAAGGGATACTCTATGCTCAAAATCAAAATTCTGGGAGGCCCTGGTAGCGGGAAGACGACGCTAGGAGCAGAAATAGCGGCTACATTCGATCTCCCTTTTTAGTCATATTTCAAGTAGCCTGGGAAGAATCTTATTCCCTTCTCCTTCTCCTTCCTCCATCGGCCTCTGTCCTCTCTTCACGCGCTTTCCGTCCCGTTTCCCTGCTCCTTACTTCTCCCCATGTCACCACGAAAAAAACGTGCTCCTTTCATTTTCGCATGTATATGGGCGACCAGGCATAGCCACAGAAAAACTGACGCGCGGATACTATGCTGGCAGGTGAACGAGCAGCAGCCCGGCTTCGTTAACCGGACCATGCAGCATCTTTTCTCCGTCTGGACCAAAGACCTGGCTCTCACCGTGCAAGATACGCCCCTGCCATACGCCTTCCGTTACCGCGCCAATACTATTGGCGGAGACAATATACAGCGCTTTAGCGGTCGTCCGCGCCTGATATTGCTGACTGATCCAGGCCGCGTTCTTCGCTTCTTGTCCGGGCTCACATGCCCAGGCACAGGGCGAGAAGATAATCTGCGCGCCCATCAAGTACAAGCTTTCGGTCAGGTGTGGCGTCCAGCTGTCGGCGCAAATATCGAGCGCTACTTTGCGGCCCTCGAAATCAACCACCTTCAATGCTTCACCCCTGGTATAGAGTTGAAGCGCGATATCCAGTTCGTTGATCTTACGATGCTTGCTCACGATGTTTCCCTGCCGGTCAATGAGCAAAGCGGTGTTGTAGATGTTCTGACCCTCGCGCTCCTCCAGTCCCACAACGATCGCCATATGATATTGCCTGGCAAACTGTCCCAGTGTGTCGCTAAAGGGACCTGGCACGGGTTCGGCATCGCGCCGGGCGGCCTCAGAGAGCCAGCCGGTCAGGGAACATTCGGGCAAAATGATCAGGTCACAGTGTTGTTGACCGGCGGAGATGATGATGTTGGTAATGGTCTGTATATTCTCCCGTTTATTGCCCATGACGATAGGTATCTGACCAATGCCGATCTTCAATGGCTCTACACTCGGTTTCTGCATAAGTACTGCCTTTCACAACGTAGGAAAACGTGTTGATTTCTGCTTTTCACTCCAAGATAGATCTCAGTGACCTTACGACCGAGGAAATTCAAGCAGCACAGATTGACGTTAGGATAACTTTTCCCCGGGAAGGCACAGACGCCAGTATACGGCATAGCTCTGGATGAAGCGCGTACCAATCAATTTCTCTCCTCTACGCACCCGGCCAAGACCGACATACAGATTTGTCAGCGCTTAGCCCAGGTGCCATTCAGTGGTCCCTTCAATAGGATGAGCACGCGGCTGTAGAGGCTGCGGAACAGCAAGCCTCTCATCAAATATATCATCATTCCAGATCAGACGTCCACGGGTAAACGAGATGCTACGGATCTCACGCGGCTCAAACACAAAGAACAAGCTACAATGTTTGACTTTTGTCATTCTCAAGAGCATTTATTGCTTTGACCGCTTGATCAACGCCATCTTCGTTTTGTAATCGATTCCCAATCTCCCTGGCTTTTTGCCTCATTTTCTGATTATGAAGCACACTATGAAGGTGTTCTGCTAATTTTTGGGATGTGAGGTGCTTACGACTTATTGGTTGTGGGCCAGCACCAAGCTGAACAACTCGCTCTCCCCAGAACCACTGATCGGAGATGTGGGGAATGACAATCGTTGGCACGCCCGCAGAGAGACTGGCCGCAGTTGTTCCAGCACCTCCATGATGCACAATAGCTTGCATACGTGGAAAAAGCCAGTCATGGGCAACGTCATTGATCAGGTAAAGACGATCCGACCGCTTTTGTGTCTTATAGATATATTTGTCTACCAGGAGAATCCCTCTCTGTCCGATCTGCGTCAGTGTCTCTTCGACCATCTCAATAGTCTGCAGCGGATGATAGGGACTCATACTCCCGAAGCCGATGTAGATAGGAGCCGGACCTGTGCTCAGAAAATCAATGAGCTCGTTGTCCGGTTGCCATGATTCTGGATGCTTTGTCATCCAGAATCCCGTAATGTGAATAGTCTCGCTCCAGTCAGTTGGTTTGGGGACAAGCAGAGGGCTATATGCGCAGAGCAGAAGAGGAGTAAGGTTCGGTAATGTCGCATAGAAAGAACGAGGCAAAGGAGGAAGACTGTAGAGTTTTTTGCGAGCTGCATTGGCTGCAGGCAAGAACAACCATCCTGTGTAGTATTGCGCCATCATATGCGAGAAGAGGTTCATGGTCTTTCCAAGGAGTGGGGGCTTTTGAGGGAGCCAGGGAGAGGTAGGTTCTGGAAGTGCTGCCGTTGAGAGTAACATAGGCTGAAGTATGGTAATAATCAAACGTTTCTGATATTTCTCGGCGATAGTAGAACCTATCAGCAGGCTTGCTAAGGCCACAATGACAGTATCGGATTCGCGGCACGCTTCTTGGGCGCGTTGCATGTACTGTGGCGTAAAATGTGCAATTCGGTGTGCGACGTGTTGAGCAAAGCGATAGGGATTGATGCCTTTGGCAAGCAACTGTTCTCCGCCCTCTTCCTGAAAAAGATCTTTGGCGTCATCATCAAGAGGGAAAAAGGGAATGTGATAGCTGCGTACCAGTTCGGCGTAGGCTTGATGGGTCGCCAGGCAGATCGTATGTCCTGCATTGATCAGTCCCTGGCTCAAAGCAATATAGGGTGCAATGTCACCACGCGAACCAATCGCAATGATCGTTATGTTCATAGAAAGATCCTCACAGTTGTATCAATGCTGCTTTTTCTTTATATGCCAAAACGCATAGGCACAAATCGTTGGTGGCGAAGTGTTTGAGAAGGCAGAAAGCATGAAAATTGCCAGCAACAACACTCCGTTACTGGCAAAACAAGAGAGCAATTATTGGCGTTGAGCACGTCGTCGTAATAATTCATAGCGTCGTCTGGCCAACTCAGAAAGTGTATGACAGCGATCAAGAATATCTGAGACTGATGTATGAGGTGAGAAGGTCAATGACCAGCCTTGCTCGTCTTCTACCAGTAAGGCCTGATGAACAAAACGTTCACGCGCGAGTGTCCATACGCCCCCAAAGGTCAGATCTGGTTGGATCACCGCCACAATGAGTTCGTTATCATTGGCCGCAGCAGTCGCATGTGAAATTGTTTGAGCCTGAGCCTGTATTAATTTGGCTGCCTGCATGGTGCGTAAAGGACGCTCTAGAGCTTCCTGTGAGAAGGTATACATACGAACATTCCTTTCTTTTTAAGGGAACTGACGTCATATATTTCAATAAACGCAATCAAGATGGTTCAATAGTATTTAAATCCCTTCTCCCTATAGTGCTGAAAAGTCAGAAAGCGGAATTTGTAAAATATCGGCCATTGTACTGACCACTGCATCATGTGCATTCATTGAGAATATATCAACTAATGTTCCAAATAAACCAAAAATGATTGCTTCATAGCGCCCATTCATCTCTCAAAATCCATTTCCCTTCGTTCTGATATAGTATTACCGTAATATATCATTTTACCTGATTGATAATCAGGAAAGCAAGCATTTTATCATCATTCATGAAAGGATGACCTGACACTCTATCTGTCTGTTTCCATCTGGGTTGATACGGTAGGCGCTGATCTCGCAGGCTTGCGTCCTGGACGCGATGGTCATAGTCTGTACTTGTCTCAGAGCCTCTATAAAAGCAGTTGCGTTGCTCAGCCTGCCGACGGTCAAATGAGGAAAATAGGTTTCCTGGCTTCACTTTACCTTCTCGTTTACTATCATACTCCGATGAAGAATCTGGCTACTAGACACTACTTACATTGTTCAAGCCAGGTTTCCAAAACGTAAGAAAAGGACGAGGGTGTAATTCAAGCCAGGTCTCCAACTCAGCGCTGGTGCGAACTCCACCATCAATAACTGCACGATAAATGTCAATAGAGGGATGGTGTGGAATGGAGCCATTTTGCATCAATGCTTTTAGTTCCAGGATTGCTCTCCGTGTCTCGGGAGTAAGTGCCTGTCGAAGTGGTTCTACTAACTGTGCTGCACAAGGGCCCGGGTGATCGCGACGTAACGACCACATATCAATCTTCCAGTCAATTTCATCAGCAGTGCGATAGACGAGCCTCCAATATAACCCCTCATCCTGCTGATCGAGATAATTGCCAAACCGAGCCTTCCTTACGTTTGGATGCATTGCGCAATCACGTAGTATGGCAAATCCATCTTCAATACGTGGTACATCACAATAAATTTCCATATCAATATCAGCGGCCATTGCTAATCCATATGCGACGGCTCCAACAAGGATTGGAGTACCAAAAGCTCGCCAACGTTCAAAAAGCTGAAGTTCGCTGAGAATAGTGTGTGCTATTTTTAGTCTCTGTTCAGTTTGGTCAAGTATATCATCGATCATGTTTTTTGCCATCTACTTTTTTATTTGGATAAGGCTTGAAGATCCCGAATTGGCATCTCTTCCCAACTACAAGGGCGCAAGATAATAGGGAAATAACTCTCGTTGCACCCGCTTTGATCACAGCAGATTGAGGTGTGCTCGTACACGGGAGAGCAATGCCTCATAATCTAATGCTGCTGGATCGGTCATATCCAGTGGTATCACGTCGCCACCAATGTCCATAGTTGGGTGATAGCCACGAAGGATGGCCTCTGGCTTTGTGGTGACCAATCTGCTATCACGATGGCAGGGATGCCGATCAGAGGCTTTGATGCGGGCCAGAAAGCGTTGCATGATCACGTCGCCGTCGCCACCACAGGCGATCTGCAATGGCACAAAGTCGTGTTGGGCCTTCAGTGCAAGGAACTCGGGTGTTGAGCGTTCCGGTCGTGAAAGTGTGGCCTCAAGGATCAGCGATTGACCAGCGTCAAGGAGGATCCCTGTCATATAGTAGGTGAGCTGAAAGCTGGCCGAATTGAGCAGTGGATGTCTGGTCTCCGGTTGCATCTCCAGAGCATCATAGAGTTTTTCCATCATGCCATCGCGATGGAGAACAGGGAGATGCAGATCCTTGCCCAGGCGTTGGGCGAGCGTCGTTTTGCCCACGCCTGAAGGGCCGGAGACAATGATGAGGTGAGGAAGAGACATAAAGAAGATTGCTCCTGACATATCATTTTTCAAGGTTCTCTATCCGTTATGATAGCATATAGAAGAGAAATGAAGCAAATATTTATTTTGATACTTCTTCCTTTATTTTGAAAGGAAACATGATGCGCGAACTTGATCTCTCCTGCGTCGTGCCAGCGGCCAGGCCAATTGTCGAGGCTGCTGCCAATGTGTATTTGCGCCATACTGAACAGTGGCTCATTGGTCTGCTCATTCATGGGTCAGCGTTTAAAGGTGGCTTTATTCCTGGATGTAGTGATATTGATCTCCAGATCTATCTCCAATCTGAAGCCTTTACGAGGTATGGCCAGCTGCCGCTGGAAATCTGTAGTGCTATTCAACGTGACTTGTCACACATTGATCCATCCCCGTTCCAGTATATTCAGGGATATGCCCTTTCGTCGCAACCACGTTCCCAATATGTTGGACCCATTCCAGGAGCCTACCATATGCTCACTGGCCACCTTCCTGTACCAGAAGCGAGCGAGGCAGATGTACAGCGGTCAGCTCGCAAAAAGCTGGCAAGCATCGATGAACATATTGCCCATTATTGCAGAGGTCTTCTCGAACATGGCTCAGGTAAGCTCGAACGGCAGGTGCGCTTTCTTTGTACCGATCTCTGGCCAACGCTGTATCAACTCCTGGCCATTCAAGAGCAGGACGGCCTGCGTATCTGGGGACTTCCCAAGCCTGCAGCTATTGCTCTTTTGAGACAGGAGAGCCAGCTCTCACAAACAGCTTCCACTTTTTATCAGGCATTGCATCGCTATTATCCGCAGGCAACCTCCATTGAAGATGCCATCCATGTTATTGAAGCAGGGATCGCTTTTTTTGAGCAGGCACGCCTCTGGTGGCTGGAGTACAACTTATGTGTTTGAGGACATTGTTATGTTCTTATGATTTTAATAGTGCTTGAACATCACTGTAGTGCACTATGTTCCTATTTTACGTTGCATAAAATCGGCAATGAGTGCTATGACTTCGTCTTCTTTGCCACTGAACACGTGATTGCTGTTCTCAATTTGGTACACTTCTGCCAGGTTGTTCTCCTTTTTGAGGAGTGCAACAGCATCTGTGATGGGTATCACTGTGTACTCACTCTCTTCTTGATCGCCGATCACACCCAATAGAGGAACACGAATCTGTTGAAAAAGGGTGAGATTTTTTCCGTGCCTCAGTGGCAAAGCGAGAGCATTCGCTGAGTCGTTAGTAAAGCAATGAAGGTAGGTCTGGGCGCTGATTGGGAGCTCTCCACACAGTCCGTAGGGGTCACTGAGAAGCTGTTCATTTTTCCCCTGGCTTACGAGATTGTGCGCTTCTTGCAGATAGGTTTTCCCAATAGACTGCTCATACTTCATTTGCGCTCCCACGTTATCAGAGAAGCCAAGCAGAATCACCCCTTTCACATGATCTTTGTACTGGCCTTTATTCATGTAGTAGACAATTTTTTCCGTACCATAGCTGTGACCCTCAAGAACAATGTTTTTGTATCCTCTCTTAAAGGCAAACTCGATCCATGCATCAATATCTAACACGCAATCAGCGAACTTTTCGAGCGCCACACCATGACCAATGGTGCCTTTTTCGAGTTCGTAAACACCAGCTCCCCGATTGTTCGTGGAAAGAAAGGCGATGCCTGCATTGACAAGGCGATGTGTTAATCCTGGGAAATAGCTATTGCCGTAGAAATTGCCTCCAGCTCCATGAATGTGAATATCAATCGTGTCAGTAGGCTTTGTTGGTTCAGTAAGGAGGCCATGCAGGCGTAAACCATCACGTGTTTGGACACTGACAATAGGGTAAGGGATATTTGTCATTTTGCTTTTTCCCTCGCATCTCTCTCAAATGAGCACCTTCATTAAACCAATACACTGCCTGCTCTGCAATCAGTGGAGCAACATCTTCAAAGTGATGAGTGTTCATTTTTTGTTCCTATTTATGTAGAAATTCTTGTGGAGTCATTTCTTCTCACTATGCTTTTTTTAAAGATACGCTCAAAGAAAGCATACACTCATCCATTCTTGTTTGACAAGTCTAGCTCATAAGTTTTCTCTATATAAGATGAATCCGCCCCGGATTTGATAGAGTCCCAGAAGCTGACATATACCTGGAAATTACTGCTTCAGAAACAGATACGAAATGGGTGACGGATATTACCTCTATCCTAACAAGAGAAGGGTGGTGGGGTAGTCAATGGCGAGCAATTGTGGTGAGAAACTGATAGAACGCGTCCTTCATCAAGCACTTGTTCGCCGTCATCCAAAGCAGGACGTGATCCCACGATCACTCATGCGAAAGACGCGTCTTTTGCATGAGTAATCCTGGCAAGTGTCATATCGTTGCTTCTCTTACTCTACAATGAGGGCCAGCTTGCCTCCAGGATGCTGACTGGCGAGGAGTTCGAGCGCGTTTTTGGCCTGGGTGAAGGGAAATGTTTGTGCGATAGGAACGACGAGTTTTCCTTGACCTGCAAGTTCAATCAGGTGAGAGCGGATCTTGTCGCGGAACTGTATACCTTCAGGCTTCATGCCACCAAGGATCTGGTAGCCATCCTTCTGGGCACGTCCAAAGGCAGCGATACTCACGATGCGTGCGCGATCCTCGACGAGCGCCAGTGATGTGTCGATGGCCTCATCGGTCCCAACGGCATCTAGCGCTGCAACCACGCCGTCTGGAGCTGCCTGACGGATACGATCGAGCAGGCCAGGACCATATGCTACTGGTATGCCGCCAAAGCGGGCGATGGTCTCAAAATTTTTCTCGCTTGCCGTCCCGACGACACGTACGCCGTTGATGTGGGCCTGTTGTAGGACGCTGACCCCCACCGCTCCAGAGGCTCCATGCAGGACGATGGTGTCACCCTTGGTTACACCTGCTACCGCGAGCATATGAGCAGCCGTCGCACCAGCGAGCAGCAGGTTGGCCGCCTGGGCGAAATCCACGTTTTTCGGTTTGGCGAACACATCCCTGGCTGGTACCGTAATGGCAGAGGCATAACCCCCTTGTATGCGGAAGGCCAGTACCTCATCTCCGATTGCACCGCCGCCCGAAGCGATCTCGGTGTCAGGCCCGAGTGCGCTGATGACGCCAGCCACCTCGAAGCCGACTGATAAAGGGAGGATGCTGCGATCGGTACCAGATGCGAAGCGCTTATAGTCGACAGGGTTCATCCCTGCGGCCCGCACCGCAATAGTGACCTCACCCTGTTTGGGTGCCGGTACCTCTACTTCAACCAGGCGCAGGACATCTGGTCCGCCGAAATCGGGTGCAATCCATTTTTGTGCCATCGTCTTTGTCTCCTATTCTCTCTTCAGCCTTTACTGTGCAGGATTATCTGCAATGGTCTACTATCAGGAACAGAAGTCCACAGCATACTATTCCAGGTTTTTCATTATCCTTCACTCCCCTCCCTTTATTCACAAACGAACTGGTTGGATTTTAGATGAAGGGAATTATTCCATCTCTGAATATTTTTTATTAATCTCTTGTTGCTGCATCGAGATAGAAATGACTGACTAACTCGTCGAAAGATGATAAGCATGCCCTTTGTCGTATTTTTGTTGAAAGGGCAACATCACTGAAGAGGTTTCTTTTTTTCTCCGACGGCACATCTGATCTGCAAAACTTGCTCCTTTTTCTGCAAGGAGCCGCACCTTTAGCGGTTTTCCTGGGCCAACTGGTAGGTTGCGATTACGACGCCCGCGCTCGTCGTTCTGGTGCCGACAAGCTGGAATGTGGTTGTTGCCTCGCCTTCCGGGAAGAGGTGGCGTCCCGATCCCAGCACCAGCGGGTGGATGAGCAGCACGTACGTATCGACAAGGTTTGCCTGCATGAGTGACTGGACCAACGCTCCACTGCCCATGATGACCAGATCCGTGCCTGCCTCTTGCTTGAGCCTGGCCACCGTCTCTGCGGCGTCGCCCTTTAGCAATGTAGAGTTCATCCATGGGAGCGGCGAGACGAGTGTGGTTGATGCGACGAGCCAGCACTGTCCACTTGGTCCAGCCAGCAAGACAAACCTGTTCCCATAGAGATCGAGGATGGAAATCTGTTTTCCATTGTGGTTTAACCAGACATGTGGCGCACGCGTTCCAGTGCGTCCAGATGGCTCGTTTTCAAAAAGGATATCATCATTTAACACTGATAGCTTCCCAGTCATAAACGGCCAGATCACCAGGGTGATCATGGCCTTGCAAGTGGGCAGGGTGAGAGAAGAGATTAACTAGACTGTTGTCCAACCTGCAATTGATATGTCTCCTGCGCTGCTCGCTACACTGGCGATTTCAATAGATGCGTCAAGGGTTGAGTGATCGGAACTAAGCAGTTGTACAAAGATTTTTGTTGTCACTCCATCGGCATCAAGTACTGTTCCGGCAAAATGCGTGCCATCGCGAGAGACAATTGACCACTGCGCAATCCCGTCAAAATCCGGTTGTTGTGCCGCACCAGTGTCAAGCAACAATGTTGGATTGCGCCCATCAGTATCAATCTTCCAGAAGCCAGCATTTGTCTCATTGTGGCGTCCGAAAAGAGCCTTTCCGTACAATAAGAGTGTTTTATCTGCTATAGCATGAATTTTTCCGATTGACCCGTCTGCAACAGTATAAATGGTATGAAAACTTCCGCCGTTGACCGGTTTTACGCTGATGGTACTGGGTCCTGTGATCTCGTTGGCATCATTTAATGTACAGGTTACGCGGAACAACTGCTTTTTATCAAGGCTAAATGCGTATTGAATGCACGCTGTGTCTGGCTTGTCCATATCCGTCGTTTTGTTGGCCTGAGTGATATCAACCAGCATGAGCGTTGGCGGCTTCACTGATTGATGTGGAATGGATGCCGCATAGACATGAGTGTTGTCCGCCCAATCGACGATATGCAGGTATCCAAAGGTGGTAACGATTGGGCCGCCGGTTGCAATATTAAGGCTATAGATGCCTGCCCCTGCCCCCTCTCCGGTGAAGGCGATCATCTTTTGATCGGGCGAGAACTGCAGCTGCCCAGGGATAAACTGTATGCAGGAGAGGGTCTGCCGATAGAGTCCATCTATACGCACCAGTTGTATCTGTGATCCCGATTGGCCATCCATCTGGATCGAGAAGAGCACCCATGCTCCATCGGGTGAGACAATTGCATCATAGATGCTACCATTGGGAACCGAGAGGATGTCGGTCTTGCTTTTCGTCGCTGGCTCATAGCGCCGCAAGGTACTGGCAGTAAACCCATGGTTATAGACATAAACGAGATTTTGTTTTTTTCCAGCCGCGAGCTCCGGCATAATTGCTGCTCGCGCAACATGTTCCGCCGGACAGTTTGTCTGTGGAGTGGCGACGCTGGTTGGCAAACCAGAGATGCCTGACCCACCTTCGCTTGGTTGTTGAGCACAAGCTGTGAAGAAGAAAAACAGACAGGTAATCATACTAAAAGCCATAATATTGAGATTTCGGTTCGGCGGAAATTTCATAGGAATATACCACCCTTTTTAAGAGAATTTGCTATAAACAATCACTTGCTGTAAGTATAGAAGAGATAATGATGATGTGGTAGGGCATGGATCACTGTAGAAATATGGGTTATGTCACAGTGGCAAAGGAGGGGTGAACGTCTTTGTACCCAGGAAATGCAAGAAGATGCAGGCAGTCCCCTTGCGGCAGCGATGCCAATAATTGGAGGGGCATGAGGGTGTCTTTGGGGCGAAATGAGGATTTCTGCACATTGGTGAGTTGCAATTTATCTGTGAATGTTTCAGCAGGGCGGCTGATTGCGTTCCTGCGACACCACAACTATGCCAGTTTGCCAGCCAGTTTCACAGCGACAGCATCTACACAGTTGGTCTACAGCACAAGAGAGGTGCTCTTTCCAATAGAAAAAGCACCTTTTTTATCACATCTGCAGTTTCTTATTTGTCAATGCAGGCTCTGGTCAGGAGTGGGCCAGCAAGCATGCCTGGATATCAGCTATGGTTTGCTCGGTCTCGCGGCAGAGGATGGCGTGGATGCCCAGGGCATGGGCCGCGTCGATGTTCTTCTGGCTATCGTCCACAAACAACATGTGTGTAGGTTGGACGTTGAGGCGCTTGCAGGCCAATTCAAAGATGCGAGGATCGGGCTTGGCGATGCCTTCCTCATGGGTATAAATGATCAGGTCGCACATTTCGTCAAAATGGTAGCGTTGCTGTTCTTCGCGCCTGGCTCCGACAAAACTATTGCTGAGGATAGCCGTCTTGTAGCGAGGGCGCAAACTGCGAAAAAGATCAGCCATGGGCTCATTTAAACGTCCACAGTACCAGTCCCACATCTCGTGCATATACTCTGAGACCTGTTCCTGTGTCATGCCCAGGCGTTTCTCCATCTCCTGGTGCACATCCTCTTCGGTGCATTCTCCAAGGGAGCCAGCGTGCCATATCGGTTCCATGCGTGTATCTAACTCTCCAGCCTGTAGACCCAGGCGCTGCTCCCACCGTTTATTGAGATCTATTTCCATAGTTTCAATGACGTCTATTTCCAACACGCCCCCAATATCAAAAACCACAGCTTGAATTGACATTGTCTATCTCATCTCCTTATCTTATGAAAGCATAATTATATCCGTATTTGATATATCTGTTGTGGATATAGTAATATCTCTTTTACTATTTTTTCAAGGATGAGGCGTGAGACCGATTTCGCTCTCGTGCTTTTGTCATCCAAACAGATACCGATGAGTATGATGCACTTGCAGTGATCATTGCCACAGGAGCCAGGAGCCAGGAGCCAGTGCCCGCCCCAACGAGCAGCGCCTCCTTGGGCGCGGTGTATCGGTCTGCGCTACCTGTGACGGCTTCTTCTTTCGCGAGAAAAACGTTGTGGTGGTAGGTGGAGGAGATACCGCCATGGAAGAGGCACTGTTTTTGACGCGTTATGCCAGGCAGGTAACTATCGTTCACCGCCGCTCAACGTTTCGTGCTAGCCCGATCCTGGTGGAAAAAGTGCAGCAACATCCCAGTATTCGTTTCGTCTTGGAAAACGACGTGGTGGATGTTCTTGGGGACGATGCTGTAGAGGGCATTTGCATACGCAACACGCGAACGGGTGCCCTCTCTCAGTTACCCGTTCAGGGTGTGTTTCTCGCTATTGGACATCATCCAAATACGGACCTGTTTCGGGGTGAAGTGCAACTCGACGACGAAGGCTATATTCTGCCCGTGGAGCGGACGATGACCTCAATTGCGGGCGTCTTTGCCGCTGGAGATGTCGCTGATCCGTACTACCGCCAGGCGATTACTGCAGCGGCAGATGGTGCTCGCGCCGCGATGGATGCGAGACGATGGTTAGAGCAACACCAGATTGAGAAGCGTGAGCCGGAACAAGAGACCGCAGGGAGTGTCCGCTAGGGTATCTGAGAGCCATAGAACGAGCCCTCGCAGAAGTCATCATTCATTCGTTGTATTACACAACGTTGCTATTGACAACGGAATGGCGAGGATGTATACTGCTCGTATCATTCGTTGCGGTCAGCAACGAAAAAGATAGGAGGAATACGATGGGATCTCATGTCTCGACAGGTGCTTTGTTGCGCGAGGTGGCGCGTCTGCATGTGCAGTTGCAGCGTCATTGTGTGGCTTATTGTAGAGGAACGACCTCTACGCAGTGTACCGTGCTTACGGAACTCGGGCGCAGCGGGCCAGTGACACTGGCAGAGCTCAGTCGCCGGGTTGGCCTGGATAAAGGCTGGACCAGTCGCGCCGTTGAGCAACTGGTTCAGGAAGGACTGGTGGAGAAAGTTCCCAGTACACGGGATCGACGAACGGTTCAATTGTCCTTATCTCCCGCCGGACAGGAGCGTCTGGCTGAATTGAGCGGCACGCTGAACGATCTGGCAGAACAAACATTTGAGCATATTCCCGCAGCGCAACATGAGATGGTCCGTTCCTCCCTCGAATTGCTCCAGCAGGCCTTGCAGACACTGACCACTGAAGTGGAGACAACGGAGAATGCGGATCAGGGAGGGGCAGCATGCGGGTGCGAGTAGCTACGGTTGCTGATGCCGCAGGCATTGCAATCATTTACAATCAGGGGATCGAGGACCGGGTAGGAACATTTGAGACACAGTTGCGCACCGAGGCCATGGTGGCATCCTGGTTTGATGACATACATCCTATTGTGGTGGTAGAGCAGGAGCAGGAGGTTATCGCCTATGCCTCCACCTCCTCGTATCGTGCGCGTCCCTGCTATGCCGGGATCGCGGAGTTCTCAGTGTATGTTCGCCGGGATTGGCGTGGTAAAGGTGCAGGACGCCTGGCGATGACACAGCTCCTTCAGGAGAGCGCCGCTGCGGGATTCTGGAAACTGCTCTCGCGCGTGTTTGTGGAGAACGAGGCCAGTCGCGGCCTGTTGCGTTCATTGGGATTTCGCGAAGTGGGCATCTATGAAAAACATGGACAACTTGATGGGATCTGGCGCGATGTGGTGATCGTCGAATATCTTCTTCCCAGCAATCTTGCCACTGCATCCTTTGACCAGTCATCTCGTCATACTCTATAGCAAACAAAACGTATAGACTTCTTTAGAAGGAGACATACTATGAGTCATTCGATGACATCTGAACTATCCGCATCGCTGCCGGTTGCTATTATCGGTGCGGGACCTGTTGGACTGGCTGCTGCGGCACATCTTCTGCGTCGCGGGGAAACTCCTCTTCTTTTTGAGACAGGTGAGACGGTCGGGGCTTCAGTGTTGCGTTGGGGACACGTTCGCTTGTTCTCGCCCTGGCGTTATATGCTCGATACGCAGGCGGTCTCACTGTTAGAGGAGACTGGCTGGCAGGCACCTGATGCGGAGGGCTACCCCACCGGGCGCGAACTGGTCGAGGGATACCTCGAACCCCTCTCTCAGGTTCCTGCACTCGCATCCCACCTTCACCTCAAGACGCGTGTCCTGGCCGTCGCGCGTCTGGGATACGACAAGATGAAAACCCCAGGTCGTGAGCAGGCCCCTTTTGTGCTACGTGTGCAGCATGCTCATGGTGAAGAGGAAGATGTGCTGGCCAAAGCTGTCATTGATGCCTCGGGCACCTATGAGCTGCCGAATACATTGGGGGCACATGGGATGCCAGCGTTGGGCGAACGGGCTCTGCAACACTCTATCTTCTATGGGATTCCTGATGTTCTGGGCAAGGATCGCGCACGCTATGCCGGGCGCCGGGTGCTGGTGGTCGGTAGTGGACACTCGGCTTTCAACGCCTTGCTTGAACTCGAAACCCTTGCTAAGGAGGAACCGACCACCCAGGTGTTCTGGGCGATTCGGCGCAAGGAGGCGGGTCAGCTCTACGGGGGCGGAGAGACTGATGCCCTCGCCGAACGGGGGCAGCTTGGCGCACGCATCCGCCGCCTGGTAGAGAGCGGCCAGCTCGGCCTGGTGACGAACGTTCAGATTCAGAAACTATATAAGACCGAGCAAGGGATTGCCCTCGCGGGTTACGAAGAAGAGCTGCCCCCAGTTGATGAGATCATTGCGACAACCGGCTTCCGTCCCGATCTCTCACTTGTTAATGAGTTGCGTCTCGCCCTTGATCCGGCGGTGGAGAGTCCGGCGGTCCTGGCTCCCTTGATTGACCCTAATGTGCATAGCTGCGGGACGGTCCCGCCCCATGGCGTGGATGAACTGACCCATCCAGAAGCCAACTTCTATATTGTGGGTATGAAGAGCTATGGTCGTGCGCCAACCTTCTTGATGCTTACAGGGTATGAACAAGTGCGCTCGATTGTCGCGGCTCTCACTGGTGATTGGGAAAGCGCGCGCCAGGTTGAACTGGAACTGCCTGAGACAGGTGTCTGCTCAGTGGATGGCGGTGGGTCCTGCTGCGCGACCCCATCGACTGAATTTCCTTTGACGGTAGGAGTGAGACAATTCTCTGGCAAAAGTCTCCAGGTGATTGCACAAGGAAACTGTGGTGATGAGTAACACTGCAGGGAAGAGAAAAGCCTCTTCCCTGCAGCCTTTCTCAGACAACTCCAGACGAGAGAAGAGGCTTTTCTCTCCCAGGCATGCTTCCTATGGCTGGGTTCTTGTGAGTGTGCTTGGTCTGACTACGATTCTTTCATATGGGACGACGCAATACCTTTTTGGCACACTTGTGATTCCTGTAAGTGACACCTTCCACTGGAACCGTGCCAGTGTCTCCATTGTCTACTCAGTGAGCTTGCTTCTCGCAGGGTTACTTGGCGTCCCTGTTGGCTACCTAGTGGATCGCTATGGAGCGCGCTTGCTCATGACACTAGGGTCTTTGCTCGGTGGGCTGACCCTCTTTGGATTGGCATCTGCACATGCCGCCTGGCAATTCGCGCTGCTGTGGGTGGGCGGGATGGGCGTTGCCATGGCGCTGTTTCTCTATCCAGTGACCTTTACAGTGATTACCATCTGGTTTGGGCAGGGACGAGGGAAGGCTTTTGCGGTTCTCACCTTTCTGGGTGGTCTGGCGTCACCCATCTTCTTTCCCCTGGCAGGAGCCTTGCTGCCGATCATGGGCTGGCGAAGCATGCTATTCCTCTTTGGGGGACTTCATCTTGTTATTTCCGTGCCTCTGCATGGATTGCTCTTGCGCCGAGCGCCTCCCAGAAAAGAGCCACAAAGGGAACATGAGCAGCAAACGCACTCCTTGCTTTATGGAGAAGGAGTACCAGCTCGCCAGGCCTTTTTCGCCTTTTTAGCTTTCCATCTGGCGAGATGCGAAAAGAAAGAGCGAGCGGAACCCAGCGCGGTGTTAATGGCAGCGCGTCGAAACATGGCGGGAATGTTGGGCTCAATCTCGGAGAGTGGCATGATGGGATCAGGATTATCAGCGGTGCGATGAGTACATTTCTCCAGAGCGGTGAGTGCTTCTTTTGTCGGCAGATCAAGAAGTTTCACATGGGAGTTGATCACATCAAAGTAGAAGGCGGCCACCCGGTTGAATAGGGCATGGTGAGCTTTAAACCAGAGCGCATGCTGCGGTTGATAGCACAATGCCTGTTTGATCGTTTTGGTCGCCTTCCCCATCACTTCTCCTCTTCCTTTTGTTTCGCAAGAACTCTTGTTAATTCCTGTTGAACAAGTCGATCAAGCACTTTCACAATGCTTTCATTGGTATATGCTCCGATGAGCTTTGCAGCTCTTACGGTTCGTATCCAAATGCGGGTACTGGTGTACTCTGGTTTTTCCATGCGGTATTTATATCACATTTTATACAAAAAAGCAAGGGCTAAAGCCAAGAGAAAACCCGCCGCAAGCCGCCGTCCTTTCAAGGCGTGCGGTAAGGCGGGTTTCGGTTCATGTCACTAATTGCCAGAGAGTAGCGAGCAGAAGTGTTGCAGCCCGATGCAGGGCCTCTGGTTGAACACGCTCCATTGAGTCTCCAGGGGTATGCAGTTGTGCTGCTCCAACGCTTAATCCCACCGCTGGAAACCCTGCCTGTACAAATTGCCGCTGATCCGAAGCGATGTTACCTACAATTAGGGGGATATCGAGCCAGCGACCTGCCTGATCGAGCGCCTGGAGCACGGGTTCGGTTTGTGGTCCTGGCTCGACCCAGACCGCTTCATTGAGACAGGCTGCCCCATCCAGATTAAGCATGAACGGTATTTGACCCTGGGCTTTGAGCTGAGCGGCCAGGACATGTGACCCTTGTGCCCCAACCTCCTCCGCATCAAAAGCTGCAAAGAGCAGAGGCCGCTGGAACTGGATCTGTGCTTCTGCGATGACTCGCGCCAGTTCGAGAAGGACCGCGACGGCAGCCGCGTTATCTGTCGCCCCTGGAAGACGCTGGCCTCCCACATCATCACCAACGCCATCATAATGTGCTCCCAGGATGAGGGGCGCAGTGGCGAAGCGCTCCTCAGTCCCAGGCAAGTGGGCCAGGACGTTGTATCCTTCACTTATCTTGGCAAAGATCGGAACGCGTACACGCACTCGTGTTCCCACGAGCTGTGCATGTAGGTCTGCTCGAACCGAGAGCACGGGTAGAGCTACAGGAGCCTGAGCGATAAGACGTTTTACGAGAAAACCATTGGCGTTCGCATAAAGCGGTGTGAAAAGACCAAGCGCACCTTGTTGTGCAAGCTCGCTGGCCAGTGTTGTGAATGCGGTTCCCAGTGGGACGGCATGAAGCGCTACCCATGTCCCCTGGTAGCTCTCAAGCGCTTTCTCGTCCGAAAAGAGAACCACACTGCCTGCCGTTATTTCAGGTTGAAAGGCGGATCGTGGGTGCTCACAGTACTCTGTGCGTTGCACAAACGTGCGGAGGACCTCATCCTCATCTGTTATCTGCTCAAGTAGCAGTGGGGTAGCCTGTTCGACCACGGGAGCCGAAAGGGGAAATATCTGGGTCTGTGCCTTCCATCCGAGATACTGCCATTGCTTGAGCAGAAAATCTGTTGCTCCTGCGTGTCCCTGCGTGCCCACGCGCCGACCCGTAAAAGCTGGAGCGCACAACTGTCGTGTGTGCTCCATCATGCGACCTGGATCGAGAAGCGTAAGGGCCGCGAGGAGGTCAGGCGGGGCAGCTTGCTCAGTCACCATGCTTGTCTCCTTCTACTTACCCAGCGTTGTTAGCAGCATCGCTGTTGCGCTGGAGAGGAAGATACCTGTACCGGTTCCCCACAACATCCGCTTGTTGCCTGTGTATCGACAGCGAAAGACTGGTTGGAGCGGGGTTCCCCACAACACCCTGTGTTTGCTGATTGGCTAGTGGAGCCACAGCAGCCACTCGTTACCTGGATATTTGAGGCAATGATGGCTGCCTGTCTGGATACAGGTTCCCCGCAACATCCTGTGTCTGCCGCTTGACTGGTTGAACCACAACAGCCACCCTGTTGGATAGGGGCGGTTGAAACGGTGGGCAGACCGTGCTGAAAACCACCTTTGTTTGCCGGATTTAACGGATGGGAAATCTGAGTCATGATGCATACTCCTTTATGTTTCGTTTATGTTTCGTTTTCTTTTGAGGCGTGCTCATTTAGGGAGACGGACCACCTTGCCAAAAGACGCAACAAGCACACAGGCAATGTTTGTGTACCTACTTTGAAGCCAACAGGCAAAGATGAGAGGAGAATCAGAACCAGACCAGGGTCGCTTTGTGACCGGGTGCGTCCTCTTTTGCCCTGCTCCGTCTCCCTGAGTAGAAATGATTGTCACAAGAGAAAGGGCATTGAAGATGTTTCGAGAAGAGATAATGGCGCACTGGCGCCAGCAGGAGTATGATCAGGCTCATCTTTCCCTGCATCAGCTGCGGGCTGCACAATTGGCCAGGGAAGCAGATAGAAAACAAAGCGCATGGCTGAAAGCTCTCTTTATCAGGCTCAAGCACGGCGTGTTGTTGCTCCTTGGTATACATGGCACCAGGCACGTGAAGTGCGGCTCTGTTTGCGCTTCCCAGCCCTTGACGTGTTGTGCATAATACAGGCAGAGATGCTCTCCTAGAAGAAAAGGTATGAAGGAATTGGTTCACACAGTTGAGTTTGCCTGGCAAACACTCCATGATCCTCTCTATCGCTTTATTCGTCGACGCGTGGCAACCGAGGAGCAGGCGGAAGACTTGCTCCAGGAAGCCTTCCTGAAGATGCACACGCAAGTCGACGCGTTGCGCGAACAGGACAAGCTGGAAAGTTGGATGTACCAGATCGCGCGCAATTTGATCATTGATCACTATCGCAAAAAGAGACAGGATGTTCCGTTAGAGGATGCCGAGGAGATGCTGCCTCTCGATGAAATCCCCGAAGAAGATATGCAAGCGCAACTGGCTGCGTCAGTCGTTGCCATGATTGACTGCTTGCCTCCGACCTACCAGGAGGCGCTTTTGCTCACCGATATGCAGGGTCTCTCACAGAAAGAACTGGCAACACGCCTGGGTCTCTCCTTTTCAGGAGCCAAGTCACGGGTGCAACGGGCGCGCGAGAAGCTGAAGCAAGTTGTGCTAGATTGTTGTCACGTTGAGTTTGATCGCCTCGGGCGTGTAATTGACTACTACTCCCATTGTGCATGTTGCCAGACGCAAGGCCAGGTGAAAAAAGGGTGTTCTACTGGGCAGTGTGAATGTGCATCTCAAGTGGCGTCTCCTTGACATTATTGGGGTCGGCTGGTGTGGGTGGGCTTCTCTCGCCAACGATGCGTAGTCTGCGCCATGCTTCACTCTAAACTGATGGACTTGCTGGAAACCAGAAGATCTTCTGGTGCTAGCTGAAGAAAAATGATGGAGAAACTAAAGGTAAAGTAGACTGGCGTATAAACTATCAAGCACGCTCAACCATTGTTTGGGACATGTGTGTTGATAATTCCGCCATTTTTTTATGCAAATCCGCCATTTATGCCAATAATTCCGCTATGAATCCGCCATTTATGCCAATAATTCCGCCATGAAGTGGTATAGTAGAGAGGTAGAGGAAAAATGTCAAATTTTTATGAAAAGGTGAGGATACATGGCGGAATTACAGGAGGCAGAATTACGACAACGTATCCAATTTGGTGAGACCTCAACCGTTGAATTAAAGGTGGCTGTGCCTCGTCACCTCGATCTGGCTGAACGTTTCTGTGGGATGGCTAATGCTCAAGGTGGAATCGTGATCATTGGTGTCAAAGACGTCGAGCATACCATTGTTGGTGTCCCAGATGAGCGCCAGGCTTCAACCATGGATACCATTTTGCGAGCCGCACGTGTGAATATCAAACCCTCCCTTCCTCTCGATCCCGCAGAGCCAGAAGTCTATGTGCTTGATGGGAAAATCGTAGCCGTCCACCCAATGCGAACCGCTGGAATGGTCTTGGCGGCAAGATTGAGGCAAACGAGACTCCTTTGAGCAATATTCATCGTGAAATGATGGAGGAGGCCGACATGGATGTGAGCCAGGCTCAGGAGCTACGTTTTGCTGGCCTGGTCACCTGGACGATTCTCGATGCAAACGCTCCTCCGGTCAGTGGGGGGATGTATACTTTCCTTGCCCATCTTGATCCAGATGCTCAGATCTGGCCCGATCGTATCACGCCTGAGGGACTGCTTTCCTGGAAGAAACTGAGCTGGGTCTGTGATCGGTCCAATCCAGCAGTGGTAGACAATATTCCGCATTTTTTGCCACTGATGCTGACACAATTCACTCCACAGGAGTACTGTTGCTCATACCAGGATGGGGTTTTACGAGCCTTTGACGCGAGGGCATTGCCAGATCTCTCTCAGATAATAGGCTTTCCTTTGACAATTGGTCGGAAGCTCTGATGCTACATGGATATATATTAACGTAAAAGGAAAGCATGATGCGTCTGGCTCTTCTCTCCGATATTCATGGCAACTGTGTGGCTCTCGATGCTGTTTTAGGCCAGCTTGCCACTCAAAACGTGACGCAACTGATCTGTCTTGGGGATGTGGCCTCGACCGGCCCTCAACCTCGAGAGGTGATCAGGCGGCTGCAGGAGATTGACTGTCCGTCCGTAATGGGTAACATGGACACCTGGCTATTACAGCCTGAACTTAAGGAGCAACCTGATCAACGGAGACAGTATTGGCAGGACATTGATCACTGGTGTGCCGAGCAACTCACATCTGCTGATCAAGCCTACTTGCGCTCCTTTCGACCTACCATCGACTATAGATTCCCTGATGGAAAGAACCTTCTATGTTATCATGGCTCCCCTCGTTCCTACAGTGAGCGTCTGTTGTCAACGACTTCTGAGGAAGAGTTAGAGCGAGTCTTTGCAGGAACGCAAGGGGATCTCATGGCGGGAGGACACACTCATATTCAGCTTTTTCGCCGCTTCAAAGAGCGAATTGTTCTCAACCTGGGGAGCGTCGGTTTAGCGATGGATCGTGTCTCGCCGGTGAATGAGATTCGTCAGTCAGCTTTCGCTGAATATGCCATTATCGATTCTAATGGCGCGTCCTTACAGGTGGAGTTGCATCGCGTTGCCTTTGATCTGCAAGCCTTCATTCACGTGATGCACGACTCTGGAATGCCACATGCTGCCTGGTGGGCCAGTTGCTGGAAGGAGATGTAAGAATGGCGATTACTCCTGGCAATCTGCCTCTGGCGAAACGAGTGGAAGAAGCCTGCCAGGCAGAGAGCAATATCTTTGGGTATGGGATCTGGACCCATCACATTCTCTCTGTTATTGCGTATGGGGAGCAGTTGGCTGACCTCATGGGAGCCGATAAAAATAGTGTCGAACTCGCAGCCCTTCTTCACGATTATGCCAGTGTGAAAGATCAGACGTTGTACCAGGATCATCATCTCCATGGCCCGCGTGAGGCAGAACTACTTTTACGGGAGTATGGCTATCCTGGTTCAACGATCCTGGCAGTGAAAGAATGTATTGCTTCACATCGAGCAAGCATTCCGGTAGAGCAACGCACGAAAGAAGCGATCTGCCTGGCGAGCGCCGATGCGATGGCCCATATTGCTCAGATGCCTTCACTGCTGTATTTAGCATATGTTCAGCACAAGCTGTCTATTGATGAAGGCAAGATCTGGGTACGGGAAAAGCTAAAGCGCAGCTGGAACAAGCTGTGTCCAGAGGCACGAGTGTTGATCCAATCGCGCTATCAAGCAGCTTTGCAGGTGTTAGAGTAAGAGCTCCGCGAAAGAGGTTCCAGCTTTTTTATGAGAGATGGTGGTATTGAGGCTCGAGCAGAGAGAAACGAAGAGAGACGCTTTTTTGATCCATCTGGACAGAGCAGTTGATCCCTTTTGGCTCGCAGACCAGTTGGAGTTGAGCTTGTATCCACTCAATATGTGTTTTGTAAGAGACTCCATAGCGCTCAAGTGGCTCCAGGTCAATGTCGGTGATCGTTATCAGCCAGTTCTCGTTCTGCGACTTAAGGTGAATATGATCTTCTCCATACGTGAGTGACAGCACCTCAGCTGTCTGCCTGGCTTGCTGTTCAAGTATCTGAGGGTTCGCCTGAGTCCGGATTGAATGAGTGGTGTTCATGAGCCAGGGGTCAACGAAGATGCGTGCCGCCTGTGTGGGACTGAGGCCAGCCTGCAATGCTAGAGCGAGAGCATAACCCTGCCAGACCTGCGTATGATGTTGGTACCAGGCAATAATCTGTTCATCAGTCAGTGCGATCGAAACGTGCTGTTCAGTCATGAGTATGGTCCTTTTCTGCATGAAGAAGACCAGACGAGAGAGTAGCGTGCTTTCCCATCTGGTCTTCTGAAAACAAAACAGGCCGCCTGTGGTGGCGACCTGTCTTTTGTGAGCCACATTTTATCCGCCAGATGACTTCTTGTCAAGGGATTGATGATACAAAACCTGTTCATCGTGCATATTCTTTTAAGATAACATCTCCGTTTCTTGCGAAGTGTCTGATACGGATTGAAGTTCTTGCTTGTATTTTCGTACTGCGTTTTGATAGAGGGCTTGCGCAAAATCAGCTCCATGCAGTACAAGGGTGTGAGGTGTGATTTCCAGCGAACGCAAAATGCTCTGTCTGTGCCGTTGCCAGAATGGTCGCCTGTATGAGCTTTGGCGAGCTGGTTGTGCCTGTCGCTTGAGCTGGTTGATGTTAGATGATTGGTTCATGTATGTATCTCTTTCCTGGTCTAATGGTTCAATTTTCGCTGCATCTTCGCTTTCCAGCGAGAAAATGGAAATGTTGGGAAATGAGGGATGTGACGTTGCGCCGATCAGTGAAAGCGCAACTTCTTCTGGTTGTCCGACAATGGTGAGTGATAATCGATGTGACTCCCCTTCGTTGGTTGGTACTGGTGAGGAGGCGAAGTACTCACTCTGAGGAGTTCCCTCAATGGAGAGCGTTCCTTGGACTTTCAGCCCCACCATGAAGGGATCTTTGGTTCTGAGGTGAATGATCATGGTTTGCAACTCCTGACGGTGTGTGTTGGTTTCTGCCAGGGAGTATAGGGGATTTTTGTGACATAAAGCAGATAAAATAGCGCTGAATGACCGATAAAAAAGCGTCAATCATGCGTTAATCGACCGATACTCTGACGGTATCGGTTGTGAAGATGGCGTTTAAAAGATACTTATGTTTTAATAGTGATTTTTGCCCATTCAAGGGAAAGCCGCTTAGAAGCATGCATCCTTTCAAGAAGAAGGATGAGAAATGTTCTCCGTGCTATGTTCTGAGGAGGTTTCTGGACTTTCACGATAACTGAGCGGCCTGCGCCAGGGCGAGCGCAGGCATGGAGAAGACAAGAAGTGAAGGGAGATACGCATGACCCAAATACAGTTCGGCTTGGTGGTGCCGGGCGACGCGCTGGAGAAGTCGAGGCGTCTCCGCTACATGGAGGATGTGAACCGTCTGCTCAACAGTGTGAAGGGCTCTTACCACTCGGCCTGGTTCATTGACCACTTGCAGTTCGAAGACAGCGACGTGCTGGAGGGCTGGACGGCTCTCACCTACCTCTGCGCGCTGCACCCTGAGTTGCAGTGGGGCAACTCGGTCCTCTGCCAATCGTTCCGCAATCCGACTCTGGTCGCCAAGATGGGTGCGACCCTCCAGTTTCTGTCGGGTGGGCGCTTCATCTTAGGTATCGGTGCGGGTTGGCATGAGCCTGAGTATCTGGCTTACGGTTACAACTTCCCGGCGGCGAGCCGCCGGGTCGAGGAGCTGGACGAAGCACTGCACATTATCAAGGCGTTGTGGACGAAGGGCCGCGTTACCTTTGAGGGCAAGCACTACCACGTAACTGGTGCCTGGTGTGAGCCGAAACCTAACCCGATACCCCCGATTATGGTCGGGGCGTTCAAGCCGAAGATGCTGCGTGTGGCGGCCAGGCACGCCGACTGGTGGAACGTGTCGTCGACTGGCATCGAGGACTATCGCATGTACCTCGCGGAGTTCGAGCGGGCCTGCCAAGAGGTAGGGCGCGACCCTGCGACGGTGCGGCGCTCCTGGTGCGGCGGTTGCGCCTGCGCGCCCACCGAACAGGAAGTGGCCCAGATCGCGCACGAGCGGCTTCAACCTGGCGAGGACTTCGTCGGCACTCCTGAGCAACTCCTCGGACAGATGCAGCCATTCGTCGAACTGGGCGTTGATTACTTCATGCTCGACTGCGGAGGTTTCCCCGATCTGACCACCGTCAAGATGCTTGTGAATGAGGTCCTTCCAGCACTCAGGTGTCGCAGCTAATAGCCCATTAGCTGCGATAGCCTACACAGCGCGGCGTTCCTGCAGGGTTGACGCGATCTGCTCAGCTTTCCTCTGATCTTGCTTCTGCCGGATTCGCTGTTCTTTGTAGCGCCTCTTGTGCTCCTTTTCCTCTTCCGACATAGGAGGTAATGTGTGGGTAAAGACGATGATAACCAGGGCCAGGCTGACCAGGACCATCACCAGGAAGATGACGCCGACCCACCACGCCAGATACCAGAGCGCCGCAACCATGCCAGCAAGAGTCAAAGTGAGCGAGAAGAGCAGAATGCTTACCGCGTAAGACAGCGTGATCCTGGTTCTTCTGCGGTGCAACGACGCATGTCCCTGAGGTATGTAGATTTCCATGGGGAAACCGACCTCCTGGAACGTTTGCCGCATATGCTCATCAATGCCAGCTTCCTTCATCTCCGGGATCAACTTCAACACAAAGAGTCCGGCGACATTCAAAGGGAGCGCGCAAGCCAGCGTGGCGCTCGCCACCAGAATGGCAGGGCGAACAGGGCCAACGGTAATGAGAGAAGCAATAACCAGCAAATTGAAGGCGATCAGCCCACCAACGACCCAACTTCCAAAAGCAAATAACCAGGGGGTGATTCTCTCGATCAGGTTCCCAACGGCCTGCATGCTCTGCCTGGATTGGGCTTCCAGATCAAGAGAAGCGGTTTCCTGAGGAGGAGCAACTGGAGAAGAATCGTTATTCGCTGACATATCTGTGTTTCCTTCTTTTTTACGCGCATTTTTGGTGTGAGCGGAAAAAGCGGCTCATGCTGTCACCTGAGATTGATGACAGCATGAGCATTCCCTATTTTGCCTCTACAGTCGGTGTCTGCGCTGCGGGAGCATCCTTCAGGAAAAACGTGCTCAACAGGAGCAGCAAACTCAGCACCAGTACCATCCAGAAGCCATGCTGAAGGACACTGCTCAGCGCGAGCCGGGCAGCGGTTGAGGTGTGCGTCGTACCCGTTTCACTCGCGAGAGCGTCGTTCACGACCATGCCCATCAGGGCCGAGCCCAGCGTCATGCCCAGTTGGCTGAGATAGCGGATGACGCCTGTTCCTACCCCCAGCTGTGTCTGCGGAACTGCGTTTTGGGCCGCGACCATCTGAATGGTAAAGAAGGAGCCCGTGCCAAGACCAGCCAGAACCAGGGCGAAGCCGATCAAGAAGAGATTGCTCGACGCGGTCATACCAGTGAGGAGAAAGAACCCGATGGTCATAAGCGCCGCGCCTGTGATCGCTGTGAGCTGGTAACGTTTGCTGCGCGAGATGCTGATGCCCGCGAGCGCCGCGCCCAGGGTCAGGCTGATTGAGAGCGCGGTAATCATCGCGCCGGTACTGGTTGGCGAGAGTGCCAGGATATCCTGCAAGGCCAGGGAGAGCGGAAGAAACACCCCGATCAGAATCATGCCCTGGAGAAGCGTCTGGACGCCATCGACCGCAAAGATCGGCCTGCGCAAGAGATCGAGAGGTAGCACCGGTTCGGCGGCCTTGTGTTCGACCCCCAGGAAGAGCGCATAGAGGGCCGCCGAAGCCGCCAGCAGTGCGATGACGGGCAGCGAGGTCCAGGCTGCATTCTGTCCGCTTCCCAGGCTCAGGCCGAGTAACAGGCTACAGGTCGCAGCGACCAGTAGCAGTGCTCCGAACCAGTCAATGCGCGCCAGAGCTGTACGTCTGGTTATCTGCCCTGCCGGTTGTGATGGCAGAAAGATGCTGAGCATAAGTAGCGCGAACAGCCCGACAGGCAGATTGAGATAGAACAGCCAGCGCCAACGGGTCGCCTCGGTGACAATGCCAGCCAGCAACGGGCCATGGTCGGTGATCCAGCCTCCCAGTGTGGGGCCGCATAATTGCGAGACGCCAAAGACAATGCCGATCAAGCCTTGCTTGCTGGCGCGTTGCTCTGGGGGAAACTGATCCCCAATGACGGCGGCGACCAGCCCGACGCCAACACCAGTCCCAAGCCCTTGAATGGCCCGGAAGAGGATCAACTGGCCCATCGTCTGAGAAGCGCCAGCCAGGGTCGAACCCAGGAGAAAAAGGACGATTCCGCTGAGCAGAAAGCCTTTGCGCCCGAACTGATCCGAGAGCTTGCCCGCCAGAGGCACTACCGCAGTCGTTGCCAGCAAATACGCGGTCACGACCCAGGTATACTGGCCGAAGCCATGCAGACTGCTGGCAATGCGCGGAAGCGCGGGCGTCACGATCAGGTTATCCAACGCTTCCAGAAAAGCAGTAAGCAGCAAGGCGATCATGATGCTCACCACCACTGGACGAGCCATTGGCTTTATTTTGCCTGCCTGTTCTGATGGGAATGCAGATGCTAAAGTTGCCGTATCCATGGAAATTCCTTATAAAACGCGAGTATATCTATCGCGCGCTCATTCAATCCGTTTCGACAATGCCTATGCAGTGAAGGGAGAGAGCAGCGCGCGAGGGGCTGCTCTCTCTTCACTCCAGTACAGGAAGCCAGGTTTCCCGAAATTATGGTCTGCTAAAGAACTGGCGCAGTTCTTGCGCGACTAGTTCCGGCTTGCTGCCGCGGTTCGTCTGGCTGGGATTGTTCGAGCCGCCGTGTTCCAGACCAGGAAATTCGACGCGCCCCGCGACATGTGGCAAGGTCTTTTCCAGAGCGTCAAGGGAAGGCTTCAAGAACGGCAATCCCTTGCTCCCGCCCAGGAGCATCACCTCGGCGCTCACCGCGCGGAAACGATCGAGTTGCCCACTCATCTCGGCGAGAAGCAACCCATCATAGTGCAGCGTCGGAGCGAGTTTGCGCATGGTGACACTTTCTGGACCAGCCTTCTTGTCCTCACCTTTCATGGCTGCATTGGTCAGTGCCTTCAGGAGCCAGTCCGGCATGGCATTCATGGCTGGTCCGCCCAGTTCCAATCCTTTCATGCACGTGACCAGTGCGGCTGCGACCTCACCCTGGGCCATTTGCTGATCGAAACGGTTCAGCCAGGAGGTATGCGCAGTGCCATCCAGAAACAGGGCCGGTTCGTAAAGGGCCATTTTCTGGATACTGGGCAGGTTCAGCGAGGCCTGGAGGCAGATCAGGCCACCTGCGCTCATGCCGTACAGCAAGCGTGCTCCAGTTTTGTTGACCAGCGCCGTCAGGTCATTTACTTCTTCCTGAAGAGCGTAATGCTTGCTGAAGGGACCGCTCAGACCACGCCCACGCCGATCGGGCAGATAGATAGTGAAGAGATCAGCCAACCCCCCGGCGAGTTGCGTAAAATCCAGGCCCGACGTGTTTGCACCATGCAACAGAATCAGCGCAGGACAGTGACCCATCTGGCGATAACCGATGGTCGTCCCGTCAGAGGAGATGACCGAGCCAGTCGTCAAAGGAGAAGGTTGAATATTCGTGAATGTGCTCATTGAAGCGTATGTCCTTTCTGTAAGGAAATTTTATGATGCTCTTCTTTTCTCTCCCCGCGTTTTTCTAAAGATATTCACCACCATCACTCCTGAGATCGCTACCACACCTCCGAAGAGAGCCAGCCAGGTGGGCCACTCCCCTAACCAGAACCACGCGATGCCAAGCGTGACCGCCGGGACCAGATACAGGAAACTGGCGGCGCGGGAGGCTGGGATACGGGCCAGAGCATAGGCCCAACTCACATAGCCAATCGCGGCGGGAAAAATCCCAAGATAGACCACTGCCGCTGTCTCGGACCAGGATGCTGTTCGCACATTGGTGAGCAGACCAGGAGCAAAGATCAGCAACGCAAGCGTTCCCGTCCAGATCGCGTAGGTGGTACATTGCAATGCACTGTAGCGTGCCAGATACGGTTTTTGCCAGAGAAAGTAGAGGCTCTGTGCCAGCGCTGCACAGAACACAAACAGCACCCCGACAGAGAAATGGATTCCTGCCCCTGTACTCAGAGAAATGAGCGAGGCACCAAGAAGACAGATGAGCATGCCTATCCATCCCCAGAGACGCAAACGCTCCCTGAGGAAGATGATCGAGAGCACCGCCGTGATGATGGGATTGATGTTGACGAGAAAGCTGGAAAGTCCTGCTGAGACGCTGGCTTCTCCCGTATTGAGCGCCACATTATAGAGGGCTATTCCGACAACCCCGGTGAGTGCGAGGCCAGGCACATCTCGCCAGCGCGGCAGCGGCATGCGCTTGACCAGGGCCCAGAGCGCAAGCACCAGGGAAGCGGTCAGATACCGCAGCAGGGCAAGATGGGTGGGGCTATATCCATGGAGCCCGGCTCGTATCCCCACAAAAGAGGACGCCCAGCAGCAAATGGTGATGCTGAGTGCGAGTACCGTTCCCGCTGTCAAACGAGATGGATGTCGGACTGCGAGAGGGCTTTCAAGAGAACGTGTCTCCCCTGCCTGTTTGCTTTGGGTCAGTTCCATATTTTTTTCCTCCTGAGAAGACTTGCGCCTATTATAGGGGGTGCGCTATAATCATGTCCAACGATTATCTGTGATCACCATGATCGATTTTTGCGATGGAATGGAGGAAACGATGGATCTTCGTCAACTGACGACCTTTCGCGAACTTGCTAGAACCTTACACTTTCACCAGGCCGCCGAGCGACTGGGGTATGTCCAATCCACGGTTTCGGCCCAGATTCAGGGGCTGGAGGAAGACTTAGGGGTCCGTCTCTTTGATCGGCTGGGCAAACAGATCACGTTGACCAACGCTGGGGAACGTTTGCTTCCTTACGCGGAACAGATACTCAAAGTCGCGGAAGAGGCGCGAACGGCAGTCTCAGGACACGAGCAGTATGTTGGCACGCTGACGATCGGGGCGACCGAAACGTTGTGTACCTATCGCCTTCCCGCCGTACTCCGCCAGTTCCATTTCTTGTATCCGCAGGTTCGGCTCCTCTTTTTCCCCTCTGCCTTCTCCGCCCTGCGCCGCCTGGCCATCGACGGCCAGGTCGATCTGGCCTTTCTCATGGAAGAACCGATTGCCTCCAGCGTGTTCCATGCCCAATCCTTTCGGCCTGAACCTATTCATCTGCTGGTTTCATCCGACCATCCCCTGGCTCAACGTTCAACCATCTTGCCCTCGGATCTGGAGGGAGAAACCCTGTTGGTGACCGAGGCAGGTTGTAGCTATCGCACGCAGTTCCAACACCAACTGAGCAAGGCCGGAGTCCAACCAACCGCCATGCTGGAATTTGAGAGTATCGAAGCTATTAAACAGTGTGCGCTGATTGGCATGGGGGTGGCGGTTCTTCCAGCAATTACCGTGGCCTCCGAGCTGGAGCAGCAAAAATTGGTGATCCTGCCCTGGAGTGGAGAGCCGATTTGCTTGATGACCCAGATGATCTGGCATAAACAGAAATGGCTCTCCCCTGCGTTCCAAGCTTTCTTAGCAGTCACCCGACAGGTGCTAATGAAGCCTCTTGATCAATGAGAGCCTGCAAAAGGTGTTTCACCAGGGCAGTTGATAGTCACTTCCATTTTTGCAGAGCAGCAAAAGGTCTGTAGCGTTTTCAAGAAACGTTCTGGTTTTCAATGGTAGGAAGCCAGAACGCCAGAGATACCAGCGCAGGAGTTTTTGTCTCAGATACGCTCCCGGGTGAGATTGTAGGAGAAAATGAAGGGCAACAAAGAGTCCACAGGCCACGCCGCATGCGAGAGCGAACAGGAGCCACTGAGTGAGACCTTTGTAGCTTCCCCGAAATAAACTAAGACTGAGGCTGGTATGTGTGGCAAAAAAGCTCGCATAAAGCCAGAATAAACAGAATGTACTGAAGCCTACTTCTAGTGCTACACTTCCCCGTTGTACTGTTCGCTTGTACTTTTGCAATGTGGGTGGGTCTAGAAGCGTATCAGGTTGTAACTGTTCAAGAGAGAATGCCATGAGCCCCGACCTTGATGGCAAGCCCCATGTTCAGGTTGCTATTGTTCCCTATTCTCGTGTTAATGAGGGGATCAATCTGCAGAGTGTGGTGGACTCTATTATCTGGCCTATGCTGGAACGGCGGGTCATCAGAAAATGCGTAAGTTAGGCGGTCAGAGCGGAGCAGCTGCCGCCTTCGCTGGCGAGCCCGCACGGGGCGCTCTGATCGAGGAAGCTGGAGCCGACCAGACCACCTTAGCACGCTTCTCTGCAACCGTTGAGGCTGAACTGTTCACTGATGAGGAAGAAGGTGATCCACTGGCGCTTCTCGACGTCAACGATGGACAGGAGCTGGCAGAGGCTTTTGCCCGTCGAGCCAAAGAAGAGCAAGAGGTACTGCGTCGTGGTCGCTCCTGGTTTGGCGCTGTCGATACGCTGGCTGAGGCGTCTACCAGCTTTCTTTACTGGCCCTCAAATCTCTGTTTGGGAAACACTAATGCAGCCACGGCAGGTCTCCAGTGTCGCCGAAAATGAAGAGGCCGCTATTCATCTGAAGCCTGCTCTCATTGCAAGCCCAGTCAAGGTTGGGTCTTCATTCCAGAGAGCCGTAGAAGAGGCTGCATTGTATGGCCCAATTGTGGAGGTCCCAACAGAAGCTCATCCAACTGAGGTACCTGCGATCTCCTTATCTGAGGATCTCACAGAGATGCCACAATTGCATCAATCACCTGTTTTGGCCAATGAAAAGAGTGCAGAGGTAGGGCATGTAGTAAGTAGAGATGACTCTGAATTTCCGATAGTTATTTCGGATGTTGACGTTCTGGCATCTGAGGTTCGCGTTCCAGTGGCCAGGAGTGCTTCACCATTTGTCTTTGGCAACATGGAGCACATTCATCTGGCTCGTCAGCGCCGAAAGTCAGGGAAGGTGAGAGCGCTCAAAGCAGAGAAGAAAAAGCCTGTAGTTGCTGAGGTGCATGATATCCCTGCTGTGACATCAGCTGACAAAGGTGAAGAACCCCTGGCACTGATGAAGCCAAATCCTTCAAAGAAGAAGGTTGCCAAAGGTGAGTCAGGAATGCGTACATTGTGGGATGAGTGCTTTGAGGATATAAGTAACGTTAAGCCCGCGCAGTTAGTCAGTGACTTACTTGCGTTGTCTACAGAACCAGAGCAACTCAGCCTCTGGTAGCGCTCGATTTGCTGAGAAATCATCTCCTACACTGGTTTTAAAATGAGAGGCATGCTATCCTTGTTACTAAAAGTAGCATGCCCCTCATTATTCGCTTAGAGCAGCGCTGCTCGGAGGTGGCCAAGCTGACGCTCGCGGATATTGGCCTGCGTCAGGGCCATCATACGCTCCATATTCGTCAGAGCAAAGAGGAGAAAGACTGGCTGCTCAAACTGCCCGTGGATCTGTGGCGTATGCTGTTTGGACTATCTGGCCGCCATCGGAACCATAGAGCTCCCCATGGGAGAGGATGGACTGACGCTCTATGAGAAAGCGATCTGGCCAGCTGGAGCAGCCGATCACCCACTCTTTGTGGGCTTTGACAAGGGCGATCATCCTAGGCAGCAGGGGCTGCAAGCCGCTAGTATTTATCGGCTGGTGCGTACCTATGGAATGCAGGCGGCGATCACGAAGCTGACCGCACATTCGCTACGAGCCAGTGGCATCACTTTGATGCTGGAAAACAAGGCCTCGCTCTGGAAAGTGCAGGAACCTGGCTGGTCACGCTGACCCCAGGACGACGCGAGGCTATCAAAAACGGAAGCAAGACCTCGATGACAATGCAGCCGATGTCTTATCCTTATAGGAAAGGAAAGGGAGAAAGTATGTCATCTTGGCAATGGCATGCACAAGCTAATTTGTACTACATCAAGCAACTTAACCTAGCAAGGCAAAGTAATGCGCTTGGTTGGTAGGTTTTACAAATTCTTAATTTACAGAGAAGGGAGCGTGTAGTTTCACTGAAAAGTCATAATTGTTAGAGGAAAGATTGTGTTTTCCTCAATTAGCTTTGGCTGCTAACAATTACTTCGTCAAGCGAGAAAGGGTAAGATGACAAGATGTATTATCTTTTTACAGTGCATTTTAGCTATATAATTTCTATCGGTATACTTTGTTGTGTTTTGCTTTGTATGGAGAAGCGGGAGCAAATACATAGAGTAGAAACTATTCATTACCGACAAACATTGCCAGCTTTTTATTCGATAATCATTTCTGTTTCTCTTTTTT
The DNA here is from genome assembly GCF_003967535.1 of Tengunoibacter tsumagoiensis. Taxonomy (GTDB): domain Bacteria; phylum Chloroflexota; class Ktedonobacteria; order Ktedonobacterales; family Ktedonobacteraceae; genus Tengunoibacter; species Tengunoibacter tsumagoiensis. Next base: position 2,904,493 of record NZ_BIFR01000001.1, read on the forward strand.
TCCTACCAATATTAGTGGTAATTTACGCGTTTTTCCCTTTGATTTTCATTGTTATCGCTTCCGCCCTCTTATCTCTGTTATATTATACTTTCGCCCTATGGTTAATCATCTTTAGAACTTCGATTTGGCGCCAATTGGTTTTGGCAAGTGTAAGTGTACCCGCCTTACTGGAAAAGAAGAGCTATTATAGCTTTCAAAAAATCGCAATTAGCGTCTTAGTATATGTTTTAAGTAGTACATTTATTGCAAATGAAGTTGTCTTGAATTTAACAACATACTCTACAGCGGTTAAATCTAACAATTTGTTAGCTGATGGCATCTTATTGGTTACGTTTTTAGCACTGATGAGTGTATTATTCGCTGTTTCGAAGTTGCTTACGCTTAAATATAAAACATCTTGAAATCAAAAAATATTTGTAGCTCATATACTAATTGTTCGGTGTAAATTTTTTTGCTTTGCGGGAGAGAATCCGCAAATTAAGTGGGCGGTAAAACGGGCATTGACCATTTACTTCTTCATCTCATGATTCTATTCTTTGTCGCCCACCTCTTTTTTTGCCTCATTCCCATCATGCCGCCTACTTAATTCGTGGATTTTCTCCCACAAAGCGCCGCGATCTACACTATGAGTGAAGCCCTGAATCTGAATGCGTTCCTGTTTTTTGCTTTCCATCAGCCGAATCTCAACCGAATAGAAGCTTATTGTTTGAATGAAAATGATGGTTCAGCACGAGTCCTGGAAAAGGTAGGTATGCAGCTTGAAGGAATTGCTCGACAGCGCCTTTTCTGCAAAGGGAGTTATCATTCAGTCAAGACCTATGCTCTTCTCAAAGAGGATTAATTTGTGTAAAAATGAAATAGTAGGAAAGCCTTATTGAATGTGCAAAATGGGCAATAAAATGATGTTACTCATGAGTCAAATAGAATAATTGCACTATACTTCATCAATATTATGGAGAGAAGGAGCTACTTTTATGCAATTTCACATTTTTCCCATGACGGAAGAGAATGCTCGTCAGGTTGCTTCCTGGCAATATGAAGCCCCATACGACTTTTATAATATGGATCAGGATCCAGGATATGAGTCAATGAAGATTAAGACGGTTTATCGGTCAAAACCTTGTTGTAGTTCATCTGTCAGAAAAGCTTGTGTATACGGCTGAGCAAAGAGAGACTTTTCCGACAGAAGCTCTTCGTTATGAAGAAAACAGATGATATGAGTCGTAGTCAAGAGATGATACGTACAGCTCCTGAGATAATTTGCCAGCGCTCATCCTGAAACAGCCATACGCGCAGATAGCGGCAGAATGCCTCAAGAGGTTTTCCCTGTAATCGCACCTCTACACGAGCTTTTACTGCAACAATTGCGCTTTCTCCATAGAATTGCATAACTGGTTCTTCGACAAACTCCACTGCGGTCTGAACAACAGCACCAGATGCATGACTTTCGAGATCATCGCGTTTTCCCTGTACATTTCCCTCGACATCAATAAACACCAAATCATCATGTATTAATCGTTCAAGGGCTGGCACATCATTGTTTATCATTGCCTGTTGAAGCTGCTTCTCAGCATGCACAATTTCCTCAAGGGAGTGGTTCACTTCTCTCTCCTTTCATTCGGGCTAACAACACTTGTCTGTCTGCCCCCTTCCTCAAGGATAGATACTCGAAGCAAAGAAGTAAAGAGTAAACCCATGCTTATAGCATACTTTTTACGCATAAGATATTCGATTTGACGCATATCTGAGAGCGCGAGTCCGAAAAACAAGAGCATTTCGTCCTCTCACAAAGGGAAACTATATATTGCCTAAAGATGGCCAGGAGGACGAACGAATAAACTTCCAGCACTATGTTCTCTTGAAGCTTTTGGGCAATCTCTATACTGCTCTATTGGTATCAGATATCACCTCGGTGCTTGATGTGGGGACTGGAACCGGCAAATGGGCAACTGCTATGGCCACCAAATTTCCAGCTGTGGAGGTTGTTGGACTGGATATCGAAGCGCCTACAAAAAAGGTGGTCACACCTCTACCTAATTATCGTTTTGTGAGTGGCAATGTGTTGGAGGGTTTGCCTTTCCCAGATCATACCTTTTCCTATGTGCATCAACGGCTCTTAGTTGCAGCGACCCCGGCCGTCAGATGGCCATCTGTTATGAAAGAATTGGGTACGTGTGACCACACTGATCAATGTTCAAAAGTGAGCGACATCAGCACATAACTGTTCTGCATTTATTGTGCAGGATCAAGAAGATACGATGAGTCACGAATGAGGAACTGGGCCTGAAGGATTGCGCTGATACGGCTTCAGACATCGTCCAGTGGGTCAACTTACAAAACTGTAGAGCTGTTTTCAACAGGGGCATATGTATCAAGGATTCTAATCATACAATCAGAATAAAAAAATGTTTCTATAGCTTTTTATCGGTCTGCATATGTAGAAGCATTTTTTTTCTGTGCCTATCAATAGAGCATGCTATATTGCAGAAAAGATAATTCTAGGCTTGGAAGGATAGCATTTGCGTTCAACAATCCGTAGTTGCAGGTGCTTGAAAACCGGCTAAGAGAAATACCTTCATCCGTTGGTACTCTGTTTCTTTGTCTAAAACACAACCTCCTCGAGTGCGTATTGTGATGAGCAAACCCGATTGTTGAACGATAAAGGCACCGAACATACTGGTAAATCTCCACCATATCTCATCCTCTGACAACAGAGGCAATGCTCGTTTGAAGGCTTCGATATATCTCTTTTCGGTTGACTCAACCCAGCCAATAATCATCTCCTGCACCTCTTTTGTTGAGTCAACCATCGCTCTTGCAAAGAGGTGTGCAACGATGACGCCACGCTCGTTAGGATACTGGAGTAAGTCCATAATAGGTACCAGAAAAGCATCTAATAGTTGTTCAAGCGTGGGAGCCGATGTTCCGCTTTCAAGCACTACTAACCTTTCCATCTGACACTTTTTTACTGGCACAATAATATCCTGGAGGACTGTTCGTAACAACTTTGCTTTTGAGCCAAAGTGATAATTGACTAAGGCAATATTTACCTTCGCCTCAGTGGTAATATCGCGTAAGGTGGTCTCAAAGCCTTGCTCTGCAAATAGCCGTTCTGCTGTTCTCAAAATAGTGTCTTTTGTTTTTGCCTGTACCGTCGTCATCGCTCTTGTATCCTTCTTCACTCTCCTGAAATCTCCTCATAACTCAAAGAAACTACTCCTGGGGCCAATTGTAGTACGCTTGAGTACCACGTCTCGTCCGGTTTTTGAACAAGGGTGTGATCAATCACATCCGAGTTATGCATGGATTTCAGCACTCTACCCTTGACACTATACCACATCAAAGCTATAATTTAAACAGTTGTTTTAAATGATTATTTAAAACAACTGTTTAATAATTCTTCGGGATGAGGAATGTGTTCTTTCTCGAAAATGGATAGATGAGCAGGGTAAATAGGTACACGTTCTCCTCAAAGAAAGGCGATTCCACGGATGTCTCTTAGTCAAAAGAATACAGATGTGTTGATTGTTGGAGCGGGTCCGGTAGGACTTTCGCTGGCTTATGAATTGCATCGGCATGGTGTCTCTTGCCGCATTATTGATCAAAAGATGGCTCCTAGTGAAACTTCGCGAGCACTTGGGGTCTTCAATAGAACTCTTGAGGTGTTTGAGAGGATGGGCATCGCTCAAGAGATTACAGCGAAAACTCAACCTGTTCACTTTCTCAATGTCTATGCTCGGGGAGAGCATCTTATGCAGGTCTCTTTTGAGTCCCGAGCCTTTGAAACTCCCTTTACGTATCCTGTCTTCTGCCCCCAAACTCATGTTGAAGAGGTGCTGCGAAACCGCTTAGCGACGGATATTCACGTCGAGTGGGGAGTCACATTGGAAGCATTTGAGCAAGATGCCACTGGCGTCACGGTACAGCTACGTGATACGAGAGGTGACACATCCGAACTTCGCGTCTCCTGGTTGGCTGGCTGTGACGGAGGACATAGTAAGGTACGTAAAGACCTGCATCTGCCATTTACAGGAAATTCTTCTGAGACCTGGCTGATAGCGGACGTAGAACTGGATTGGTCGCTTGCCAAAGATAGTGTCTATGGCTTTTTCTCGCCTCTCGGGACCGTGATGGCATATCCTTTTCCAGAAGGCAAACGCTGGCGTTTACTCAATACTGCTGCAAGAGAACAGACAGATCCAGCGAGCGTTGCACAGCAATTTACGCATGCTATTGCCAGTGTTTATCACGAGGAACCAGTGCATGTGCCTGAGCCGTTATGGACTTCGGTTTTCACGATTCAACAGCGGCATGTGCCCATGATGCGTGTTGGACACTGTTTTGTCCTTGGGGATGCAGCACATGTCCATAGTCCAGCGAGTGGTCAAGGTATGAATACAGGCATTCAAGATGCCTTTAACTTAGCTTGGAAGCTCGCACTGGTCGCTCGAAACGTAGCCGAGGAATCTTTACTTGATTCTTATACCGCCGAGCGCACACCGATTGCGACGACGGTCCTACGTGGAGCCAAAGGCTTCACGCTCGCTATTGGAAATCCCACATTGACAATGCAGTATGTTCGCAACATCATCATGAAAAGCTTTTTTCTCCTCAAACCTCTGCGCAGCGTTCTCAACGGTCAGGTTTCCAAAGTACTCTCAGGGCTCAGCCTGAGTTATAAACAGAGTCAGATTGTAACGGAAGATTGGCGCGTTGAGGGAATCAATACACGAAATATGGGTGGCTTACTCTCTGGAGAGCGTCTGCCAGATATTCACTACGGCTTTGATAACACAGCTCGACTGTATAACTTGCTGCATAGCACTGATCATACAGTCCTGCTTTTTGCTGGTCTTCAATCAGATGAGACTGACCTGTTGCGGATACGCGAACTCGCTGAGTATAGTGCTCAACAGCAGAAATGGCTTCGTCCAGTCCTGATCGCTCCCAATCCAGAAAGTTACGACTCTTTGAAAGAGTGGAGTGGCACAACAACCTGCATACTCGATCAATATGGGACCTTGCATCATCGCTTTGGTGCTGAGAAACAGACGCTCTACCTGATACGCCCTGATGGTTATATCGGCTATCGTAACCAACCTGCTACCCCTGGCAACTTTGAGTCTTATGCCAAGCATGTTTTAGGAATACGTGCAACCGTCCTTGTCTGACGTAGCGATTGAGAAGAAAGAAAAAGACGATGAAACTCTACTGTATGCAGCTAGCGACCATTGGTGAAAATCATATGCCAATCCCTGGTTATCTTATCCAAACGGATGAAGGACAGCATGTGTTGATAGATACAGGTCTGCCTCACACCATCATTGCAGGAAAAAGCATACAAATGGGACCGCTACAAGTACGTATTCAGACAGTGGAACCTATAATGGCACAGTTGGCAAGGATCAATCTGCAACCAGAGAACATTGACTATCTCATCTGTAGTCACTTTGATCCAGATCACGTAGGAAATCATGAACTGTTCTCACATGCCAGATTGATTGCACAGAGAACCCAGTACGAATATGCCCTTCAGAGTCCGCTTCCACGTTTTTCTCAATTTCGCGGCCATTGGGATCGGCCTACCTTACAGTATCAACTGATTGAAGGTGATCACACACTACTCCCTGGAGTTGAGCTCATTGAAACAAGTGGTCATGTATCAGGGCACCAGTCAGTACTCGTTCGTCTCCCTGACGCAGGTCCAATCCTACTGGCTATTGATGCTATCACTCATAGTGATGGCCTCGATCCAGAAACACGGACAATGAGTCCGCTTGATATGAACGAGAAGATGCTGCGTTTAAGTACGCGGAAGCTTATTAATATAGCGCAGCGCGAACACGCCAAACACATCATTTGTGGACACGATGCAGAACAATGGATGCGCCTGAAAAAACTCCCTGAGTATTACACATAAGAAACCAGCTCATGAAATGCTGGAAATCTGTCAATTGTCAGAGTTCGCCCTATTATTGAGATTTCCGGCTGGTAGGAACAGAAAGTTGAAAGAGGGGCATAGCTATTGTCTGCTACAAAAGCGAGAAAAGGAGGAGTTTTTCCCCGGAACTCTCTTCAGAAACAAAGGAAAGCAGAACAAAGGTTCCTGTAGAGCTTACAAATGAGGAAATGAGGACAAATGCGAGGAGAAACAGAACGTCGAGAGATGGTCCTCCTGCCTCAACCTGGAAAATGAATGGGGTATGCCAGTGAGAAATGAGTTCAGTCATTTTTATAGTCAATACTCTATGTGTGTACTCAAAAACCAGGAAGATACTTGTTGACAACCTGCACAATCTGGTGTGAATCAAATGGCTTCATCAAAAAATCCGTCGATCCAGCGAAATGGTTATGCAGACCATAGGAGGTGGAATCCTCTTTTGATCCAAGCATAATCACAGGAATCCTGGCAAATTGCAGATTCTTGCGTACAATTCGACAAAAATGATATCCATCCAGGCGAGGTAACTGAATGGAGAGGAGAATGAGATGTGGAGGATAATCCGCAATGCTTATAAGGAGAGTGGGATCTGTGTTACACTACCTGAGTCGATAGAGATGCGAAATGCTTTTAGATAAGAGGAGCAAGGCATAATGCGTATGGTGCAACAACGACCCTCTGATCCTACGACCCTGGTGATTGAAACCCTTTTCTGTCATACAAGTGCCGAAACCGTTTTCAATTACTTGACGCAGCCAGCTCTTCTACAACAATGGTGGCCCCAGGAGGCCACCATTGAACCATGTTGTGGCGGTCAATATCACTTGAGCTGGCCACAGATGAACTGGCATCTTCGGGGCCAGTATCTTTGTTTTGAACCAGGCGCACGACTGACCTTTACCTGGCACTGGGACCACGATGAAGAGGGAACCTCTGAAACGGTCGTGGATGTGATCATTGAGCAGGCTGTGAACGGTGATATTCGTCTACAGCTGACTCAGGGACCATATGCTGAGACGCCAGAGGATCAGAATCTCCGGCTGGAGCATCACCTTCCTGGCTGGCTTCATTTTTTGCCACGCCTACAAGCGTGTGTGCAAGCTACTGGTAGATAGCTTTGCCCTTTTTTATTGGATCAGTCAGAAAAATCTCATGATACCTGAGAGTATTTCTTTTTTGAGAAGGGAGTGGAGCCTTTTGAAGCGTCAAGACTCAGATGCAGAAGCATGTTTTATCTGTTGGAAACATCGTGGTGATATTACTCTTCCAGGCGGTGTCCTGTATGAAGACGATCTTGTATCTGTCGGGCATATGTGGGGAGGGGAGGGACCTGCGTATCTGGGATATCTCATGGTCGAATTGAAGCGACATGTGCCAGGGTTGGCTGATCAGACCGATGAAGAAGCTCAGGCACTGGGAGTACTGGTAGCTCGCCTGAGCCGGGCACTGAAAGCGAGTGAGGGAGCAGAACACATCTATCTGTTTGTGTTTGGAGACCATGTTCCTCATCTGCATATGCATCTTGTCCCACGTTACCCTGGAACGCCACAGGCCTATTGGGGAACTCGGGTTGACGAATGGCCTGATGCACCGCGTGGAGATGCATCTGTGGTAGAGGTAGTATGTGAGCGTTTAAGGCAGTGGCTCGCACAGGAGCAGGTCCGTTCCCAATAGCATATAGAAGAGATGAAAGTGAAATCTGGCGCTAAGATAGAGCCGATTTGTGAGAACAATAGCAAGTGAGAATGAGTAGCCAGGAAAGTGGAGAGTATGTTACGAAAGATTGACTGCGTCATGATCCGCGTTGATGATGTGGATTCTGCCGCCCACTATTATGCAACGGTGTTTGGTTTGCACCCCCAGTGGAGTGGCGATGGCTCGGCGATGGCTCGATTGGACTTGTTTTTCCCGAAAGCGATACCGAGATTGTGCTGCATAGTGATTCTGGTATTCCCTCAGCAGTGGAAGTTCATTACCTCGTTGAGGACGTTGTAGCAGCCGTTTCTTTGTATGAAGCGCAGGAATGTCAGGTTCTGGTCGCTCCTTTCGATGTAACTATTGGGAAGTGTGCGGTCATCAAAGACCCATTTGGTATACGACTGTGCATTCTTGATATGACGAAGGGAGCACGGGCCCTCAATCTTGCATCATCATCTGGTGAATCTGATTGAATGCGCTCACGAGCCTCTGTTGAGGATGCTTTCATCTCTCTTCAGTACGGTCTTCTTTTCCTAGCGCGGTCAAAAAGTGATGGGTTGAAGATGGTTTATTCTAAAGATACGTTGTGTGAATGGGTGATAGAAGTCTCTCTACGGCTGCTTTTGGGTTGAATGCCCCACTTTCCTCATGTTGCCGATCTCTTACCGGAAAAGAAGAGTTAATCAGGAATGAATGAGTAAGATAGAGAAGGAGACATACAAACGATGGGCTATAATACTTCTTTTACTGGTACATTTCGGTTCAATCGCTTTTTGAGACCTGAGCATAAGGCCTATTTACACCGATTTGCGGAGATCCGTCATGAAGCGCTTCACGAAGAAAAACTGAATGACTATCCAGATCCACTTCGTGAAGCTGTTGGATTGCCAATTGGGAAATATGGGATGTATTTTACTGGTTTTATCGATCCGAAAGGCGTTGGAGACGATATTTTATTGGGTTATTGCAACTCTAGCGAAATCTATAATATCCCAGATTTATTGATACGGTCGCCAGAAGCCTTTTGGATTCCCTCTACTTTCTGTCAATGGGAGCCGACAGTTGATGGCAGGGGCATTGAAGCAAACGGAGATAAATTTTATAGGTATGTCGACTGGCTCCACTTTCTTCTCAATCATTTTCTGATACCCTGGGGGTATGAGCTTTCAGGTACTGTTTCCTATGAAGGAGAGCAGGGGGAGCATGGAAGAATTATCGTTAGCAAGAATGAAGTTCAGGTCATAGTTGATGGAGCCTCATTGGTTCCTCGCTCAAAGGAAGGCCCAGAGTTTGATGAAGTGCCCAAAACTCATTGGATGACACTTGGGTCGGTTTCTGATGCCGCACGGCAAGCTCTTCTTGAAGCAGGGGCAACTGTTGTAGATTTGTATGAAGAGCCGCCCGTTGTGCTAGTGGGTATTCCGTACGATTGGAATTATTACGAAAGATTTGGGCGCGTGGATCTCTCTATCTGGACAACAGAGGGGATCTGGCTCGATTCAAAGCAGCTTCGTTTAGAATGGAGTCACAATAACTTTCCTGGTCGTCTTTGGGGTGGCTTTCCAAGACAACGACTTATCCTTCCTGATGAGCCTTATGAATCATTGGAATAAAATTCTCTGTAAAAGGTTCAGAGGTTTGTTTGTCTCTGAATCTTTTCCTTTCCTTCTGTATCACGCGCTCTGCGGGAACGCTAGCTTGAATGGCTTTCTTTCTCCGCAATATTAAATCGTTTTTTACAATGAATGTGATACCTGATCTATCACACTCAAGCACATCCTAAAAACAACTCATTCTGGTGAGCATACGCCAGAACGCTGTGAGCGATAATGCTGACAGAACAAAGTCCAGCAACTTCGGGCACTGGCACTTCAAAAGCCTTGCGTCCTTGTTCATCAAAACACAAGAGACTTCCTTTTTGTTGGAGAAAGATGTAGCCATCATGGTCAACGATCGGTTGCTGTGCCCCAATTGATAGAGATCCTGTCATAGTAAGATCCCTTTTCCTGTGAAAAATATCGTTGTGTTAATAAAGGTTTTGGCAATTTTTTCAATTCTATACCTCCTTAACATTAGTCGTAAATTGTTGCAATGTGAGTTTTTACCTGTTCCAGTATTCTTCAACGAATCCGGCCATGAGTGGAGAGGCGCTTTTGTCTGGAATGGCAACTAATAAAGCACGCATAGCACGGGTCATGCCGACGAAGAGAAGACGACGCTCGGTTGCCATAGCCTCCGTAAGCTCTTCACGCGTTGCATACTCTGGCTTTTGAACGTATTTCGCACTTTTGTGCAGGCCGGCCAGCGCGACGATAGGAAACTCCAGGCCCTTGGCCGAGTTGAGTGTCAAAATTTTAATACCAGGCTGTGTCAGGCTGAGATACTGCCCCGACATAAAGGTCGCCTCCAGGGCGTAGGATTTGAGGGCGCTGGCAATGGCACGACCAATTTTTTCGCTGGGACAAAGGATGGCACAGGCATCTATTGGTAGCTTGTAACTTCTGGCGGCACCTGTCAGGAAGCTGGCCAGGAGCTGGGCTTCGTCTTTGTCGTTGAAGACTTTTCGGATCGTTGGAAGTGGACCATGGTAGGTGTAGTGTCGTTCAATTGGTTCGTTGTCCAGCACTTCCTGCGCCAGATACGATTGAGCTGCCTCACCGATCTCTTGCGTGGAGCGATAGTTGGTGTGAAGAATGGCGGTACGACCCCTGAATTGTAACTCATGATGAATTTGAGACCAGTTGAAGTGGCTCCCATAAATAGATTGATTAGCGTCTGCGGTGATAAAAAGTTTGTTGGGATTACGACAAAGTTGAACCAGTAGCCGCAGGGCGCTTGGGTCAAGGTCCTGGGCCTCATCGATAATAACTGCATCATAGGAGAGTGTGCTCTGTCCATCAGCAACGATACGTTCGACACGTGCACGTAGGCCCTCCCAGAGCTCTTTTCCTTCCTTCTCTAATAACTTTTGCAGGATCTCATGCAGCTGCCAGATGAGCTGACGTTGCCCGGCACTTAAGGGAAGCTTGCGCCCTGGACGTGGTGTGGCCTGATAATCCGCAAGGGTGTTGATCTGTCCGGCGATGATGACCCGACGTATCTCCTGCTGAAGATAGTCAACTCCGATCCGTTCTAACTGTTGTACGTTTTTGGGATCAACGCTTTTATCACGAGAGAGCTCCTGCAGAGCCTGCAAGAGAAGCTCGTCAAAGTTAGACTGGGTAGCCAGCGTTTTTCTCTGTCCTGCCCCTTCGGCGATCTGGGTGATGATTTTATCAACCGTCTGAACCTGTACGTATTGGATGTCTGCACCGAGCAACTGCTCCAGAAGCTGTTCAGAGGATTTGACCAGAGCATTGGTATAGGTGGTGAAGAGGATCTTCGTCTGGCCTTTGCCCTGTTTGCGTAAGGCTTCAATGATGGCTCGTACACGATAGAGGGCGATAGTGCTTTTTCCGGTTCCTGGCCCTCCTTTGAGCAGGGTGGGACCACTGGCCTGCAATCCCCAGTTGGCGTATTTTTCCTGTTCGGGCGAGAGTTTGAGCAGAAAGCCAAGCAGCTCACCTTTTTTGAAACGGAGCAGGTCGTTGACTTCAGGCAGGAGATAATCTTTTTCTTCGAAGATCCTGACCAGCGGTTTCTCGAACATATGGGTGTCTATTTTCAGTTTGTATTCGTCGGGTACTCCTGGACAGTCAAGGAGCTGTTCCTGTGATGTTGTCTGTAAAAGGCGAGGATGATACTCAGCCGGGATTAACAGGTTGATCAGCAGGTCTTTGGTAAGGGGTTCTGGGTAGGGCTTCTCTTCAGTGATGGTTTGTGCTGCCGTGTCTGTGTCTGATACGGTGGTAGGGGCAAGTGGCAGGTCGAGTCCGCCCAGATATTCAGCCTGGAAATCCTCATCATAGGTATCTTCTCGACGTCTACGCAGAGCGAGCAGGCTAATATAAGGCTGTTCAAAAGTATAGATAATACGATAATTTCCACTCTCTAAGCGATGTAAGCGGCGGTCAATTTTTGTGAGCTGTTTTTTGAGGTTGCCATCTGGATGCGGATCTTTTGTCAGGTAAGCGATCTTTTCGAGGATCTGATGTGCTTCCTTTGGTGGGAGGGCCAGCCATTCAGTCTGGAAGGTTGGTTTGGTGGTAGTGAGCCAGCTAGTCGTCATACAAGCCTTGCTCCTTTTTGTACAAAAATTCTAAAAAGGCGTTTTACAGCTTTCGCTGAAAATTGAGTATCTATTTTAGTTGATTGCTATCCTCTTTTTCTTATGTTAGAATAATACTCTATTTACTGAATGATTAGCAACTTAGACAATCAAAATACTGGCATTACTGTTCTCCTTTACTATAAATGAACTTGCGATCTCTCTAAAAAAAGTGCTGTGATGTATAATGAAACATCTTCTGGCTGCTCTGGAAAGGAGCTTTTTCTCTATGTTAAACTCTCCTATCCCCCCTGATATTGATGTAACAACACATCTGCAAAATGTGATTGCCGGTTGGAAGGGTGATCGGCTTGGCTATCAGCTTGATCGGCTCTATCAAGATTGCCTGGATGTGGTAGGTAAGGATAAACAGTTGCTGCCACTGAGAATAATGGCAGTCAAGGCGATGGATAGCACTCAGTTGAGGCAGGTTCTCAGAAGTAGATCGTATCAGATTCAGTATGGAGTAGATCCGATTGGACGCTTCGATGCGATTCTCATCCCCTATCGTGTCTCTGGGATATATGGATTTCTTTTTGCGTATGAGGAAGAATTGTCTGTTCGCGATCAGGTAGCGCTGTTTGCTCATGCTGTTGGGCATCTTTTGCATAATCACTCGCAGCGACTGGTCGATAATGCACCCTCGCTTGATCCCGAAGCTGATGAGGCACATACCGATCGGCTGGCTGAGTTGCGTTATCTAGATAGCGAGCAGAACAGAAATTATGTGGATCGGGTGATCTTAAATGAGTTTCCTTTGCTTACCAGTTTAATTGAGGTTGCTGACGAGTCTCCCATCATACAAAATCGTGCCATTAGACAACTTGAGCCACTGTTGCGAGCGAGCGGCTGGGCTGAAGATTACATTAAGACTCCTTATATCTATACAGCTGGACGCATCATTCCTCATTCACAACAACGGGGAAAGAGCCTGAAGATCGATGCATTATTGAGGGGGGAGCGGCTCTCGCTCCCGCTGGCTGCCGTGCATTTTCAGCGCGATAATGAAAGTATACTGGAAGCAGAGAGACGCCTTCGGCAGGCCGCCAGGCAGCTCTGTGTACCCTTCGCGTATCTGGTGCTTCAGAGCCAGTCTCAGACTGTAGAGATCACTGAGATGGATTGGACCTCGGGTGATCTTGTGCTTTCTCAACTTTCGTATTTTCCAGAGCGCGAAGCGTTGGTGAGACGCTGGCTTGCCAGCCAGAAAATAACTGATGTCGCTGCACGTGATGCCTTAGCCTACCCCTATTATGCTGATCCCCCACTGCGCTATTATCAGGAGACGGCTGTGACGCGTGCGGTGGTTGCAACCCTACAGGCCCAACGGGGACTGCGCGAGCGAAAGATCCTGCTAACTCTGGCTACCGGGACTGGTAAAACCCGCGTAGCTTTCCAGATCCTTTGGAAATTAAAGAAGAGTTTTCAGGTAAAAAATGTGCTGTTCCTGGCTGATCGTGGTTATCTGCTGGATCAGGCGCAGACGCAAACCTTCTGGCCTTTTGGGGATGCCATCAAGCGCGGCCTGGGAGAGCGCGATACGGCGCATGATGTGCTGTTTGGTACCTATCAGTGGATCGCTAATCCGCAGGATGAGGAGAAGCGCTATCAGACCTATCCGCCCGATTATTTTGATGTGATTGTGGTTGATGAGTGTCATCGCGGGAGTGCGGCAGAGAACTCTAGCTGGCGTAAGGTGCTGGAGCATTTCTCGGGGGCGGTGCAGATCGGTCTGACGGCGACACCGCTCTCGACAAAGGATGTGCAGACCAGTCACTATTTTGGCCCCTCTCTCTACACGTATTCGTTGAGCCAGGGGATCAATGATGGCTATCTGGCTCCCTATAATGTGCGCTTGATCCAGATTGGCAAAGAGGAGCCCTCGACCCAGAAGCGTCTTCCTCAAGAGACGCAAGAGACTGTGGATGAGGAGATTGTGATGAAGACCGGAAAGGTGATGCGGCAGTATACACAGGTGATTGCTGAACATCTGGCCGCTTATCTGCAGCGTCAGGAGCATCCACGCGACCATAAGACGATTGTGTTTTGTGTGAATAATGAGCATGCCGATGAGATGCGCCAGAGACTGATCGAGGCCTGTGCTGGCTGGAGCCGGGCCGGGGATATTGTGCGCATTGTGAATGATGATGGAGCAGAGGGGAAGCGTGACCTGGATGCGTTCTGCTCGATTGAAAAGCGGCAACCAGTGATTGTGACGACGTCGCAACTGCTCTCAACGGGCATCGATGTGCCTACCTGTCGCACGATTGTTTTTGCGCGTGGCGTGGGCTCGATGGTTGAGTTTAAGCAGATCATTGGCCGTGGCACCCGGCTGGTGGAGGAGACAAAACGCTGGTTTACGATCCTGGATTACGCTGGTGCGATCAAACATTTCTTTGACCCAGACTTCGATGGCGAGCCAACCTCGATTCAGACTGAGGAGATTGATGTGGATGCAGCTCCAGCAGCATCAGTTGACGAGGAACCTTCTGAGCAGCCTGGAGAGGAAAGTACACCTGCCGCTGGTGCTACTGAAGTGCAGCAAGAGCCTACTCCGCACACTGAGCCACTACCAGATGAGCAGACCGCTGCAGCGCTTTTCGGCGGCCAGATTCCACAGGCGACCTCGCCAGGAGCGGTGAGCGATGGGAAAGAAGATTATGTGGCGGATACTCAAGGTGGGAGTGAGAAACCATTGCTCATGTCAGGAACTGATAAGCCAGAAGCACCTGTCGAAGGTGCTCAGGCATCTGCTACCACAACAGCCACTTTTCAGAATTCCGGTACTGAGTCTGAACAAGAAGAGCCTGTGACGGTATGTCAGGCAAGCTGTTCGACGACAGCCTCTACAGCCTCTACAGAACCAGCCAGACCGGTCGCTATCGCCCAACCTGTAGCACAGGCAGATGGGGAAAGTGTTAGAAAGGCCAGGCAGCAGACGGCACAGGAGCCAGAGCCCGTGAGCCATGTTATTCAGGGAGCCAATGGTCATCGCTTTAAAGTTGTTGGTGAAAAATGGTATGAGCTGGATGCCAGCGGCAGACAACTGCGTGAGGGCACCAAACGCGAGTTTGTTGCGCAGTCTCTGCGCGATCTGGTGAAGAGTCCCCAGGAGCTCTACTCCTATTGGGTGAATGGAGAAGAACGTAAGCTCCTTATCGACCAGCTGAAGGAGGATGTTGTGGGGCTGGATACGCTGGCCGCTGAGATGAATTTGCCAGAGGTTGACTATTATGATCTGTTGCGCCATGTATTGTTTGATCTGCCTCTGTTGACGCGCCCGGAGCGGGTGGAGCAGCTACGCAGTCGGCATCCCGCGTTTATTGAGCGCTTTGCCGCCAGCCCGCTCGCCCTCTTTGTGCTTGAAGGCTTACTGGAAATATATAGCACTCGACCGGATGTTAACTTTGACTCTGGCTGGCTTGAATTTGTACAGATTACACCGAAGCGGACAAAGCAAGAGCTGATGCAGGAGATCAAGCGTGCTAATGGTGGGAAGGCCTATCTTCAGACAATGGAAGAGCTGCAAAAGCTGCTGTATGAGGATGATCAGGTAAGCATTGATCAGTAGCAGTGAGGCAGGGATGACCAGCCCTACCCAAAAGTTCTTCTGGTCAGGCGAAATGCTTGAAAATCAGTTCTATCTTTATTATGATGGGGAGAAGTAGAACTTATCGACCCGGGAGCCACGCGTCGTGCGGTACTTTGTAGTGAGTCAGGAAGGAAATGTTTTTTTATGGTTGTCTCTCAACAGCAGTCGTTATTTGGTGAAGAGTTTACCACGCCCCCGAAGCAGAACGAGCCCCCATCGTCCTCTGCCATCACGCCAGCGCAGAAGCGTACAAAGAAAGTGAAGCAGCCATTGAGTAATCGACAACAGCTCTCGGCAACCATTAAAAGTGTGCGCGATCTGCTGCGTAAGGATGCTGGTCTCTCGGGTGATACTGATCGCCTTCCCCAACTGGTCTGGCTCCTCTTCCTAAAAAACCTGGATGATTATGAGCTGATGCGCGAAGAAGAGCTGGGGGAGCGCTATACGCCGATCGTAGCTGAAAAATACCGCTGGCGCGATTGGGTAGTGGGCGAGAGCCTGACGCACCAGCGCAAAGGTGATGCACTGCTCAGCTTTGTGAATGATGATCTTTTTCCGTATCTGGGAAAATTGACCAGTGAGAACCCCCGCGATCTGCGTGCGATCATTGGCACTATTTTTAGAGGCACCTACAATCGCATCCGTTCTGGCTATATTCTGCGCGAGGTGGCGGATAAGATCAACACCATCAACTTCAATTCCTCCGATGATATTCATGCCATCTCACTGTTCTATGAGACGATGCTGAAAGAGATGCGCGACTCTGCCGGGGATGCTGGCGAGTTCTATACCCCACGACCGGTGGTGCGTTTTATCATCGATCGCCTGAACCCCCTGCTGGGCGAGACCCTGCTGGACCCGGCCTGTGGCACCGCTGGCTTTCTGGTTGAGGCCTATACCCGTCTGGATGAGCAAGTAAAAACACCTGAGCAGCGCCAGCTGGCTCAGCAGAGTCTTCATGGCTTTGAGAAGAAATCGATGTCATATCTGCTGGCGATCATGAACCTGCTGCTGCATGGCATCGAGGCTCCCAACGTCCAGGAACGCAATACGCTGGCCCAGGCCAATATGCGCACCATCCAGGATAAGGATCGCGTTGACATCATCGCCACCAATCCGCCCTTCGGTGGCGAAGAGGAGCGCGGCGTTCTCAACAACTTTCCCGACGGGATGCGTACCGCCGAGACGGCCCTGCTATTCTTCCAGTATATCCTGGCCCATCTGAAACGTCCGCATGGCCGCTGCGGCGTCGTCCTGCCCAATGGCTTCCTGTTTGGCAACGGTATCGCCAGTATCATCAAGAAAAACCTGCTGACCAACTTTAATCTGCATACGATTGTGCGCCTCCCCGTTGGCACCTTTGCCCCTTACACGAGCATCCCCACCAATATCCTGTTCTTTGAGGCCTGTGCAGCGAAAGACGAGCTGGTCGAAGAGCCCTGCACCAGAGAGGTCTGGTACTACGAGATCCCCCTGCCAGCCGATCGCAAAAGCTATAGCAAGACCAAGCCAATGCCCTACGAAGATTTCCAGGGCTGCCTTGACTGGTGGGAGAACCGCGTCGAGAACGAGCACGCCTGGCGCGTCCCCGTCGAAGAACTGCTGGCCAGCGACTGTAACCTGGACCGCAAGAACCCCAACGGCCAGAAAGACTTTGAACACCTGCCACCTGAGCAGTTAGTGAAGAGCATCCTGGAAAAAGAGAAGAAGATTATCGGTATCCTGGAAGAGATTAAGGGAATGTTGGGAGGAGCGTAACCGTGAATTTTCCAATGGTAGCACTATCGCAAGTTGTATCTCCTATTTCACGAGTAGTTGAAGTTATCCCAGGAGTTCAATATCGAACTATTGGAGTCAAATTGTGGGGAGAAGGTGCGTATGAAAGAGAAACAATTGATGGAACCCAGACAGCAGCTAAAACATTAACGATCGTCAAAGCAAACGATCTTATTATTAATAAGATTTGGGTTAGAAATGGTTCAACGGCGGTTGCGTCTCAAGATGTTGATGGATGCGCCGCTTCCGGAGAATTTCCAATTTTTGAGCTTGATCAAACACAAATAATTCCACGCTGGTTGCATTGGTTGACTAAAACAAAAAGTTTCTGGCAAAAATGTGATGAGCTGTCAAGAGGGACGAGTGGTAAAAACCGTATTAAGCCGGACCTATTTTTAACTATAGAAATCCCGCTCCCACCCCTCGAAGAACAGCGCCGCATTGTAGCACGAATTGAGGAGATGGCGGCGAAGATTGAGGAGGCGCGGAGGCTACGGCGGGAGGCGGTGGAGGAGACTAAAGATCTAAGCATCTCTTACCTATCCGGTCTATTTGCTTATCCTCTTTTTGATAAATTGCCACCACAGTGGAAATGGAAATCTCTAGATGATTTACTAATCAATAGAAAGAGCGGGATGATTACAGGCCCTTTTGGAACCTTATTACAAAAATCTGATATCCAACCTGATGGAATACCTATCTTAGGTATTGCTAATGTACAGAAAAATAAGTTTCTCCCAGGCTTTAGTGATTATATTAGTGTGAAAAAAGCGAAAGAATTATCTACATATGAAGTGTGTGCCAATGATATTGTAGTTGCCAGGTCAGGTACTGTTGGCAGGAGTTGCGTGGTACCTCTAACGCTATATCCTAATCCTGTTATGTCTACTAACCTAATTAGGTTGCGTTTAGATGAAAATAAATTTTTACCAGAATTATTATGTAAGCTTTTTAATGGATCTAGTTTGATTGAGCGTTATAAAAACGAGAATTGCTATGGGTCTACCCGCGCATTTTTTACTCAGAGAATGTTATTGAATTTGCAAATACCAACACCACCTATAGAGGAGCAAGAGCAGATCATTATAAATCTCAACAGACTTCAAGCACAAATTGACTTACTCGAACGATGTCAAGTAGATATTTCAGAAGAACTTAATGCCCTCCTCCCCTCCATTCTCGATAAAGCCTTCAAGGGAGAGCTGTAGTTATGGATGAGCAGGAGCGGCAAGCCTTAAAGATCGAAGTGTTAGAACTGGGTGAGCAGTTATTTGCGCTGGCTTTGGAGCGCGGGGATGTTGCTGAGCAGGGCGAAGAGGCTGGGGTAGAGAAGCCAGCGCGTGAGGAGATAGCGGCGGCCAGCGACGAGTTTTTTGGGGCGCTGCGCCTGTTGTTGGGTTTGGAGCAGGCATAGTTTTCTTTGTGGGTATATCGGTTCGGTAGCTGCCCGCAGGTGGGTGAGGGCTGGATAGCGAGAGGTGTGAGGGGAAGGAGGTATGGGCAAGTTGCTGCAAGAGAAGGGATCAGGGAAGATGATCAATCAGCAGGAGCAGGCGATAGCGGCGGCGCAGGCGGTATTGCAGGAGAAGCAGGAGCCACAGACGAGTGAGGCGCTGCGCAAAGAGGTTGAGAAGCGCCTGCAGCGCCCGTATCGCTCCGAACTTTTCGAGAAGCTTTTACACAGCAGGCCGCAACTTTTTACACTGGATGGGAGTGGACGCTGGCAGCTGCGGACTCCCCAGTTGACGCTTCTGGGTGCCGGGACTGCGGACCAGGAGAGCGAGCAACCTGCGCCGAGACCACAGCGAGCACTCCAGCGCGACAGCTATGTCGTTTTTGACCTGGAGGCCACGCGCCAGGATGCCAGCTCACCCTATAACGAGATCATTCAGATCGCCGCCGAGCGCTGGCAGGATGGGGCCTGTCAGGAAAAGTGGATGAGCTATGTGCGACCCCGCCAGGAGGTGCAGGAGCGCATTCATCAACTGACAAAGATCAGTCCGGAGGATCTCCAGACTGCTCCAACTATAGAAGAGGTATTGCCACGCTTTCTGAGCTTTGTGGGTGAGCTGCCGCTGATCGCCCATAACGGGGCCAGCTATGATGGTCCCCTGTTGCAGGCTACCTGCCAGCGGCTCCAGATCTCCCTGCCTGACAGTTTTCTCGTGCTTGATACCCTGCCTCTGGCCCGTACACTCTTGCCCACAGAGGAGGCTCATCGTGTCGGCACCCTGGCCGAGAAGCTGTGTCTTGACACCAGCGACGCCCATAAAGCCGACGCCGATGTCGCCATGCTCAGTCAGATTGTGCTCTATCTCCAGCGCATCATGCAAACAGAGAGCAGTGGACAGGCCGTGTATCAACTGCTTCAACTGGCGGGAGATCCCTGGGCACAGCTACTGAACCCACCTGAGCAGGATGCTCCAGTCGCCGAGATCCTAGCCACCTTTGGTGCCAGCATGACCCCTCTGCTTGACGAGCCAGCCTCTAGCAGTGGCGGCTCGCTGGATAGTGCAGCCGTTGAGGCCGCCTATCAGCGTTCGGAAGAGATCGAAGTGGAGGGGAAGAGGCGATCGCGCCGTCCTGCACAGGTCGAGCTCTCACAGCTAGCAGCGGAGACCATGCGCAGCGGCGGCTATGCAGTCGTGGAGGCCGGGACGGGTACTGGAAAAAGCATGGGCTATCTGCTCCCCGCCGCCCTCTCGGCTCACGCCACCGGCAGGCCCGTCGCCGTCTCCACCTTTACGCGCATTTTGCAGGAGCAGCTGGTCAGCAAAGAGCTGCCCTTTATTCAGCAGATCGTGCCGCAGATCACCTTTGCTCAGTTGCAGGGACGCAACAACTATCTCTCCTTGAGCCGTCTGGCCGAAGAACTTGAAGACGCCCTGGGCGAGCGTGTACTACCATTCCAGCGTGCCTGGATGCTCGCCACTCTGGTACGTTTTGCCGCCACCAGCGTCAATGGCAACCTGGAGGAGCTGGGTGTTATTCCGCAGGCGCTGGACAGTTTCTTACAGAGCGATGGAGCCGTTTATCAGACGCTTTCCAGCGTGCGAGCCAGCCTGGATGATCAGCCGGGTCAGGGGGTTGAGCAAGACTTTTATCGTCGGGCGCGAGAGAACGCCGATCGGGCCAATCTGGTAGTCGTCAACCATGCCCTGTTGCTCAGGAACAGCCTGAGTGCTCAGGAGATTGATCAAGAGGAGCCCCCTTTTGCCAGCATGGTCGTCTGTGACGAAGCGCATACACTGGAAGAGGCAGCCACAAAAGCCCTGGAGAAGCGGGTAGAAGAGCGCGTGCTGCGGCGCATCTTGCATGCTATCTATCAGCCGGGCCGGGGTGGACTGGTCAATGACTGCTTGCGCCGCCTCAAGATGGCTCCAGAGAATGAGACACTCCAGAAGATTGTGCAGCAGGTCGACAAAGCGCAGGCAGCGCTGGACAGCCTGGGTGAGCGTCTGAACACCTATGTCATGAGCCAGACCGTCATTGCCCGCGCTGAGCGTGAGCGCTATGGAGTGCATGTGCGCATTGATCGTGGTGCCTTGAGCCAGCCGGGTGGTCCAGCCCTGAAAACAGCTGAACAGGCCACCGCCAACGCCCTTTACGAACTGCGCATCGCTTTAGCGCAATTGATTGAGCAGATCACAGAGGTGTCTTCCTCTGAAGAGCTAGCCCCGCGTGGGCAGTCGGAGGCGAAGCGGCATCGACGTATGTTGCGTCTGGCCCGCTCGCTCCAGCGTGACCTGCGTGGCATCCTTGAGCACTATCAATGGTTCTGGCGTTTTGAGCAGAGCAGCAATTACGTCTTTATCGTCGAACTGGAGAAGCAATCGCCGGATGACGAAGACGAGCGTACTGCAGCGGCAACCACGCAGAAGAGCAAGCGTGCCCAGGTAGTCATGAGCGCGGTCCCCATTAATGTTGGTCCTCTGTTATGGGAGCAGCTCTGGTCGCGCCTGGACGCCGCCGTCTGCACCTCAGCAACCCTCACCGTCTACAGTCAGGGCTTCGACTTTTTCTTGCGTCGTGTGGGTCTGGAGCCTGAACGAATCAGCGAGTCGGGTCTGGCAAAATCCCTTGTAACACATCAGTTGCCGCACGCCTTTGACTATCATAACAACGCCCTCTTACTGCTGCCGAACAATCTGCCAGCTCCACGCGATAGTGAGCTCAAATATAACTTTCAGGCTGCTGTTGCCGATCTCTTGCGGCGCTTTATCCCCACCTTTCAGGGCAAAACGTTGGGCCTTTTCACTGCTAATGCTCGCCGAGACTTCGTCTATGAACGAATTGTTGACGAGCTGGCAGAGCAGGGATATGCGCTGTATAGCCAGGGGCATGGTAGCCTGCGTCGCCTGATCGATGACTTTCGCAGTGAAGAGAGCAGCTCGCTATTGGGAACGCGTTCGTTGTGGGAGGGTGTGGACGTACCAGGAAAATCGCTCAGCTATGTGTTTTTAGAGAAGCTCCCCTATCCGAGCCTGGGCGATCCCGTCGAGGCTGCGCGTATGAGCGCCGTCGAGAACGCGGGCGGAAGCTCTTTTACTGATTATCTGTTGCCAAAGATGATCACTATTCTCAAGCAGGGATTTGGTCGTTTAATTCGTTCTGCTGACGATCGTGGAGCCATCATCCTGCTAGACAAGCGTCTGCGCAACTCTCTCTACCGGCATGAAGTGCTCGCGTCGTTGCCAGATCCCACGCTGAGCTATGCCTCAGATATAGAGCTGTTCCAGGAAATCGCCGACTGGATGGAACTGCAGATTGATCCAGCCGACCTGCCAGCCCCCAGCGTGCCGGATGTGCAGCGTATCCTCAGCGAGCAGGCTCTTGAAAGCCCATATATTGCCCTCGAAGATTTTGAAGTGGTAGCCAGACCACGCCTGCTGGCTGTGCAGAAAGCCATCTGGAATCAAGATAACTTTCGGTCTGGACAGGAAGAGATCATCCGCGATGTACTGGCTGGTAAAGACGTTCTAACTTTGCTTCCGACAGGTGCAGGTAAGAGCCGTACTTATCAGTTGCCAGCACTCATCAGACCAGGGCTGACCCTGGTGATCTCGCCGCTGATCGCCCTGATTCGCGACCAGGTTGAAAAGCTCCGTGAGGTGCCAGGTCTGACCTGCGTGGCCTCACTGGTCTCTGGAATGGATGCCGCCAGCCAGGAAGAAGTTCTGCAGGCTGCAGTCGCAGGTAAGATCAAGCTACTTTACGTCTCACCGGAGCGCTTGCGCGATCCACGTTTTCAAGCCTACCTGCCGCAGATCCCCCTTGTAGAGCTTGTGGTTGACGAGGCCCACTGTATCTCCACCTGGGGTCATGACTTCCGTCCCGACTTCCTGGGCATCATAAATCATCTACCTCCACGTGCCACCGGTTATCCAGTGCATGCGCTAACAGCCACCGCCACAAAGCAGGTACAGAGCGAGATCATCGAAGGTCTGCAGATGGGCAGCACGGGACACGAGCTGGTCACCCACACTGGCGACTTTGCGCGGGACAACCTGATCTTCCGCATCTATACCGTCGATAAAGCCAGCGAACGAGACACCTTCGCCATCAATATCGTGCATCAGCTGGTCAATAACCGCGAAAAGGGCGGTGCTGGCATCGTCTATACTGCTACGCGCAAAAGTGCGATGCAGCTCGCCAGATTGCTGCGTGACCAGAACATTGCAGCGCAGGCTTATCATGGTGGATTAGAGACCGCCGAGCGGCACCAGATCCAGGAGCGCTTTATGCAAGGTGAGCTGGATGTTGTTGTTGCTACCTCCGCTTTTGGGATGGGCGTTGATAAGGCCGAGATCCGTTTTGTCTTGCACTATGACCATCCAGCCAGCCTGGAGGCATATGCTCAGGAAGCCGGACGAGCGGGGCGCGATGGCAAGGAGGCCTATGCCATCATGATCTTCAATCGGCAATCCGAAAGAACTGCCAATTTCATTGCCACTCAGAGTCTGCTGGACCGTAAAACCATCAAAAAGTATCGCAGCGCTCTTTTAAGCTATACAGAAGAAGAATCGCCAATCCTCCAACTGACAGATGGCACGCTGCTGTGTAATCCGGATCTTCTAGCGGGCCTGGCTGGTCTTAATCTCACCCAGGCGCGTGTCCTGCTGTATGCTTTTGAGGAAGAAGGACTGCTCACGCGTGGTAGTGACTGCACCACTGAAGCCACGATCTTGCTCACCCAGCCAGTCGAGCAGGTGCTGGCTCAGCTCCCCGATCCGATTGAAAGAGCGCGCGTCCAGACATTTTTGCTTGCCATCAAAGCTGAGCCAGAGCGTCAGGTCACCTATCGCGTTAACGAAATGTACGAACAGAGTGGTATTGATCCACGTCTCATCGACCCATTGCTCGTCAAGCTTGCCAGTCAAGAGCTTTTACTGTATCGAGCCTATAATCGAGGGATCACCTTCCAGGTTAGTGAGCGTATCCAGAGCGAGCGGGAGCTGCAGGCGATAGAGAATAGATTTGGCAAGCGTTACGCCCAGTTTCGCGAGCGGCTCGATACTATGGTTGCTTATATCAAACTAAAGAGAGACCAGAATCGTTGTCGGAGTGCCGAGCTAATCAACTACCTGACGGGCCAGGAAGACACGCCAACCTGTGGAAAATGTGATCTATGTAGTCCCACCGATACTGACTTGCCCTGGGACCCGGCCAGCAGGCTGGCTGGTGAGCAGTTATCAATTGAT
The DNA here is from genome assembly GCF_003967535.1 of Tengunoibacter tsumagoiensis. Taxonomy (GTDB): domain Bacteria; phylum Chloroflexota; class Ktedonobacteria; order Ktedonobacterales; family Ktedonobacteraceae; genus Tengunoibacter; species Tengunoibacter tsumagoiensis. The sequence goes on from NZ_BIFR01000001.1 coordinate 2,928,408, forward strand.
GCACGTCTCAGTGTCTTAAGTGCTGTGCGAGATCATAATGGCATCTTTGGGCGCAACAAGATAGAGCGCATCCTGCTAGGAAAAGGCTTCATGCGCTTCGGCGATCGTAACGATAGTTTATCAGCAGCGGCTCGTGCATCCGAGCATTATGAGGAGCTCAAAGACAAAGGGATCAGCCAGGATTATTTACGCTTAATCGTCGATGCACTGATTGAAGGTGGCTATCTTCAGAGCATCACCAAAAAGTGGCGTAGTGAGGACAAAACCTATCTGGCACTTGCTATTACACAGCGAGGAAAGGATGCTCTGGCCGGTGGCATCGGTCTGCCTGTCATAGAGAAAAAAGTGGAGGTGAAATGATGAGTGAGCTATCGGCTGCGGAACGCAGGTATCTGGATGAAGCCTTTGAACTGCTGAAAACGACGCGCCGTACCATGAGTGATCGTGAGGCGCTGCGTTCAGCAAAACAGGCAGGTTATGACCTTAAACTGAGCGCTGATCCTTCCCGTTTTACCAAAGCTGAAGGGCGCCTGGAAGTATCACATGGACAGCCTGTGCCTCCCCATTGGCGCCTGGTAGATCAGCAGCTAGCTAATGCCAGGCTCCTCACCGAACTGCAGACTGGTAGCTGGGATGGACTGGACCTGGACCAGAAGCTCATCGAATTAGAGCAAGAAGATGGTGTCAACTATACCTTTTATCCGCATGATCCGCGTTTATTTCAGAACCATCGTGGTGGCTGGGAGGCCAGAGGAGAGCGCCAGATCACCCTCCCCCTGAATGTGTTAGAAGAGCTGAATGGGTATCAAGATACTCTGCAGTGTCGTTGGACTGAGCTGAATCGCCCGTTCATCTTGCGGCAGATTGTGCAGGCTCTTGAGGAGCTGGGCTGGCGACATGAAGGCATCAGTAGTGTTGACCGCTATGTACGGGCCTGGCTTTTGACCACTGAGCGATTTCGGCGTGTGGGGCCCGACTATTGGATTGTAGACGCGCTTTTGCCAGCAGAAGTCAAGCGTGTGCGGCTCTCCGTGCCAGTGATGAGATCGCCAGTAACGGAAACCGAAGAAGGAGCAGACAAGTTACCAGTTGATCCTGCTTCAACTCACAATCTTGAACGAAAAGATCCAGCTGGAGAGATCATCGCGTACAAAGGAACCGTTACCCAAACGCAGGTAAGCTGGACGGCCACGCTGCTTAGCATCCATCTCCTTGAAGGCTTCATCCCGCTTCCGCAGGCTGTTCGCTGGATGTATCCACCACTTATGCAGGGAGAAGAGGGCATCAGCCTTTTCAAGGGACTCTGGTATCAGGATGGAGAAAGCCTCTGGCTCTGGCTGGATCGTCGCCAGCATCGTCTGTATGGTCCAGACCTCCTTGAAAAGATCGGCTGGTTGGAACCGGGAACACGGCTCAAGATTGAATGGAAAGCGGATGGGATTCTTTTACGCGAAGCCGGGCTGGATCAAGAGGTACAGCAAGAAGAGAGCCGTCTCATCGACCTTGACGAGCTCAAAGTGCTGCGGGCTGGTAAGGGCGAAAGCTACCGGCAAGCATTGCAAGCCCTTTTAACCGAGCATCAGGAGGGTCTGACCTTCAAAGAGATTATTGGAGCCATCCGCGAGAGACAGAATCACCAAGTAGCGCGTAGAACGATCCGCTCCATTTTGTCCAGCTGTGGATTTATACATCGTGATCAACGCTGGTTTGCAGCCCCGGATAATCAACAAGCGGCGAAAAAGCTCAGGGGTGCTCTATTAGAGACCTTTGTGCCCCCATCTGAAGATAATAGATCAATGAATGCTCAGGAACGTGTTGTTATTCAGGTAAAGGCCATCAGACAGAGATTACAGGAAATTACCAGCCAGCTCTGTGAATTCGAAAAAGCATGACCATTGATTGAAGATTTAACATATACTACTGATCCTGGTGATGATGTCCAGCAGCATTATCGTTATCAGCATCCTTATGCTGTTATTCTACTACTAGCTGCTATGAATAACGCCCATCCTTCCTGAACACAAGTTGAAATTTACTAGATATTAAATACTGAGAAATTGTGTGAGCAGCGATTCCCATAAGTATTAGGAGCGCATTCTATGCGGGCAGAACTTCCAATCAAAGTCTTCTTTGCTTATGCTGTTGAGGATGAGAAGTATCAGCAGCAATTACAGCGACACCTTTCAATCTTAAGAAAAAACAAGCTGATCGATGATTGGAGCCCCTCTAACACTTTAGCTGGCGAAGAGCGAAAAAAATTATTTGAAATGCACTTCGACACGGCTCAAATTATTTTGTTTCTTGTCAGTGCTGACTTTATCAGTTCTGAACTGTACCCAGAACTTCTAGATTATGCGATGGAACGTCATAGAAAAGACGACGTAAAGGTCATTCCCATTTTGATAAGAGCAGTTAATATAGATGGTACACCTCTTAAAGAATGGCAAATGCTACCAAGGAATGGTAAAGCTATCACTCTTTGGAAAAATAAAGATGAAGGCTATGCTCATCTAGCACATGAAATTAAAATGGTTATTCACAGTATACTTGGCTGGGATGAAATTTCAAAAAATATATATGTTAATATTACAGGCGAAAAATATAGTAATGTCCCATGTCCTTATCTTGGGTTTAAACCTTACTCCGAAGAAGATGCACATCTTTTTTTCGGCAGAGAAACCTATATCAACGATTTATTGTATCGATTATCGTGCAATCAGCAACTTCTTATTGTTATAGGCCCTACTAGTAGTGGGAAAACATCAGCGATTCAGGCGGGCCTTATTCCTCGACTCCGCAAAGGGAGTAAGCTTTTACCTCGTAGTCTCAACTGGGAGATTGTCACTTTTGTTCCTGTTCAGAACGCTATATCACATCTTCTTTTCAGAATGAATGTTCAGGATGTCGACGATCTCATCGAAGGAGTTACACTCTGGAAAAGACAACATCCAAAGAGAGAGCGTCTGGTTATTATCATTGACCAATTTGAAGACCTTTTCAGGCTCTGTTCTCGTGAAGAACAGAAAAATGTTATGACACAGCTTTGGAAGCTAGTTATTCAGGATTTGGCGACCCTTATTATTGCAATGAGTGATATATATTATAGTGACCTGGCAGAATATACTCATTTCATAGAATTTGCAGAGCCACACATCAGCAATATTCTTCCCCTGCGATCAGAAGAGATCATGGACGTTGTAACAAAACCTGCTCAAATAGGTCAACTCTATTTTGAAGATCATCTTGCTGAAAGAATTGTTGATGATACGATGCGATCTGTTCAGGAGCCAAAAGAACGCCGAAAAAGCAGACAAAGCTCTGTGTTGCCACTGGTGAGTGTGTGCATGGAAAAATTATGGGAGCACAAGAAAGATAATTATATCTCTTTTGAAGCTTATGAAAAAGTAGGTGAGGTGACAGGAGCATTAACGCAAATGGCTACTGACGCTTTTAATAACCTTGGTGAAACACAAAAAATTTTTGCACGGAGAATCTTGACCGACCTGGTTGCAATAGGGGATGAAAGCGAGGGGCGCCCCGATTATCGAAAGCAAAAAGCTCTGAACCAGCTTTTTTATGATCCTGATGAAATACACACGGTCCAAGAAGTGGTAAATGAACTAACAAAAGCTCATCTTTTAGAAACGCAATTAAATAACCATGGGGACGTAGATGTTGCTCTTATTCATGAGTCTTTGCTGCGAGAATGGTCTTTGCTCAGACACTGGCTACACGAGGATCGCCTGTTTCTTATCTGGTACCAAAGATTTGATAGTGACCTGCAAGCATGGCTGAACAGTAGTAAGAATGCTGATCAACGTGATTCTTCTTGTTTGCTTCATGGAAAACGGCTCGTAGAAGCGCAGCAGTGGCGAGCAGAACAGCCTTATCGTTTCTCCAATACTGCCAGAGAGTTTATCGATGCAAGTGATTTTCGGCAGACGCAGAAAGAACAGGAGGAAAGAGCCCGGCAAGCGATGCAGACACGGCAACAGATTGAGCAGGCCAGACGTATCGCAACAAAAGCTCTTTTGCTTCAAGAACAGGAGCCTCACCTACTCAGAAAAAGCCTCTTACTTGCGGTAGAGGCTCTTCGGCGTCATCACTGTGTAGAAGCCGATCAAGCATTACGTCAAGGATTAGCACTGCTTCCAGAATTTCAAGGACATATGCGCCTGCCTACAACTGGTCAACATGTTCTTTTTAGCGGGAATGGTGATCGTCTAGCTACAGCCAGTGTACGCGGATTTTCCTGGATATCAAACATTGGCTCTTCAGAAGAAAGGACAGAAAGCTTTTTTCTTGACAGGACACGTGCCATTGCTCTCAGCTATGATGGGAAATATCTGTTGGCCGGAGCCTCCACTGGAATCATCTGCTTCATCAATATTGTTCAAGAGAAGAGAGTTGCAGTGATCAGGAAAGGAGCACCTCTGAGCTGCATTGCTTTAACGCAGGGGCCACCTTATGCTACGGCTATTGGATATGATACCGGAGAAATAGAGGTCTATGAATTTGTGAATGCAGATGAGTCAGATGCACATTTAACTGAAAATGATCTGGCCAGAAATGTAAAGCTTATTACCACTTTTAGGCACAGCCAGGCAGTTTCGTCGCTTTCATTTAGTCATGATGATTGTTATTTTGTCTCTGGAGGGCTGGACGGAACTGTTTCCATCTGGAGTAGGAAACAAGGCGAGATTTTTAAGACTTGGGAATTTCAAAGTCCTGTGCGCTCTGCGATTTTTAGTTCTGATGATACCTCTATTGCTATCTGTGGTGAAGATGGAAGAGCCTTTGTTTGGCAATGGCAACAGGTTTCTCAAAAGTGGTGGCAAAAGCGGGATGTGAGCGTAAGAAGAATTCCTCTGCGTGAACGAATTCAGTCTGTGACGTTTGGCCCTTCCGGAAATCGGCTTATTACTCTTTCTGCCAGTGGGCTTGTAAAGATATGGAAGGTGGAAGACACCCTTGAGGAAGTACAACAGCTACTCAACATGAGTTCTGCTTCATCTCTTAGTTATCATCAAAGAACGGATTGGCTTGCAATTGCCTGTGACGATGGGAATGTAAGAATATATAATATCGTCGACGGAACGCTGAAATATTGCATCCCTCATAGTGTCTCTGTTTCCTCGCTTGCTTTTAGCTCCCAGAAGCCCTATATAGTGACAGCAGATAGCGATGGATGTGTTTGGACCTGGAAACTTCAGGATGGTAATGTGCTCAAACGTTTTCGTCATTCAGGGAAAATTGCTCGTCTATTTTTCGATCAAGATAAGGATATACATTTGCTTCGTTTTACTCTTGATCTCGTTTATAGAGCAGAGATACATACCATTGCACTTGAAGCACCACACATAAACACTATTTATGAAGATGAAAACCTGCAAAGTAAGAATATTGGGCGTGTTGAAGATCAGAAAAATCCTGATGTAGAAGAAGGTAATGGATCCGTCTTTAGTAGTGATGGTTGCTATAGAGCTGTTATTACCAACGAAGGTTTCATAAAAGTAATGCATACTGGTAGCGCTATTCCGATAAGTATCCTCAAATCAGGTGGAGAAAAAGGTTTGTGCACTTTTAGCTCCAGCGGAAAGTTTCTCGCATTTACTAATAATGAGGATCAAGTACTGATCTGGAACTGGTATGAAAAAGGTAGCGTACCGGTTATTTTTTCTTATAAAGGACATCCGACAGCATTTGCCTTTAGCAAAGACGATGAGATTTTCATTCTTGCTGACTCCAACAATGAAATCCATATATGGCAATGGAAGGCAGGCATCAAGGAACCAGTTCTCACCCTTCACCATGAAAAAACTATTACAACTATCTCTTTGTCACCAGATCAACAAGACCTTTTGACGTTGAGTGACGAACCTGGTGCAAGGATCTGGGATAGAACCACAGGTGTATTGGCACGCAATTTCCTCCATAAAGGAGATGTTCTTGCTGCTACGTTTGATTGTGAAAGTAGATATGTTGCTACGGCAAGTGCCGATTGGACGGCAGGTATATGGAATGCAGCCACTGGTGAGAAGATTGCGCAGCTGCCACATGATGGCAGAGTTACAGCAGTCGCGTTTAGTAAAGATGGGAAATATCTTGCGACAGCTTGTGATGATTTCGTACTGCGAATCTGGCAATGGAAGTTGAGCGATTTAAAGAAAGAAGCAAAAATTCGCTTGACAGGTAACTTGATGCCGGAAGATTGGAAAGAATATATTGGAGATGAACCATACCAAGAGATATTTAATGATTTAGGATGGCGAGATCTTCCCCCTAAAGATCCTTTCGAACAGTAAGAATATATCACTGAGGCCACTTTTTTTCTGTAATAAGATTTGTTATCAATGCTAACAAATACGCATGGGTATTGGCAGTTCTGACGTTTACCTGCATAAATCCGCCAAAATTACTAATCAATCCGCCATTAATCCGCCATAGGTACCAATAAATCCGCCATGAAGTGGTATAGTAAAGAGAAGATAGGAACGATTCCCGTTTTTTATGAAAAGGTGAGGACGCATGGCGGAATTACAGGAGGCCGAATTACGACAACGTATCCAATTTGGCGAGACCTCAACCGTTGAATTGAAGGTAGCTGTGCCTCGACATCTCGATCTGGCTGAACGTTTCTGTGGGATGGCTAATGCGCAAGGCGGCATCGTGATCATTGGTGTTGAAGACGCCGCGCATACCATCGTTGGAGTACCAGATGAACGCCTGGCTTCAACCATGGATACCATTTTGCGGGCTGCACGCGTGAATATCAAACCCTCTCTTCCTCTCGATCCCGCAGAGCCAGAAGTCTATGTGCTTGATGGGAAAAGGTGGTAGTTGTCACCGTTCCGCCAAGCATGGGGCCAGTTTACCAGGCTGGCGGTGTCTGTTGGGTGAGAAGGGGCACGCATACGGTGGCTCTTAGCGTCATGGAAGTGCTGGAGTTGGCGAATGATCGAGGGTTACAAGATTGGGAATCCCAGCCAGCTCACGGTACGACTTTCGCGGACCTGGATATGGAACGGGTCCGTCGTTATCTGGCGCTTCGCACTCCCAAAGGCCAGCAGCAAGGACGCTTTGAGAACATTGAAAACGCGTTGCTTGGAATGAAGTGTGCCGTCACTCTTCCAAATGGAAATATTCTGCCAACCAATGCTGGCCTGCTCTTTTTTGGGTATGAGCCACAGACAGAGCTGATTCAAAGTGAAGTAGTCTGTGTTCTCTTTCGTGAAACGGTCGGAGCGAGCCGGTATGCAGACCGGAAGATTGTACGAGGTCCATTACAGGTTTTAATTGATGAGTCAGAAGCCTTTTTTAATCGCTACATTGCCGTTGGAGCACGCATTGAAGGATGGAAGCGAGTAGACATTCCTGAGTACTCAATAGAAGTGTTACGTGAGGCGATTGTCAATGCCGTTGTCCATCGCGATTATAGCAAACGTGGGGAATGTATTCGTTTGTTTTATTTTCCCGATCGTGTCGAAATACATAGCCCAGGGTTCTTGTTGCCAGGCATTACGGTCTCTTTAATGGAGCAGGGACGAGTCCAATCGAAGCTGCGCAATCCTGTTCTGGCGAACCTGTTACGTGATATCCCAGGCTACATGGAGCGCATTGGCAGTGGTATTCGTTTCATGGTTGATGAGACCTAGCGTTTAGGACTTCCCAAGCCGCAGTTTTGTGAAACCAGCGAGTTCGTCGTGACCTTCCCAAAAGCGCGAGAGCTGATGCCTGTAACCGCACATTCAGAAGACAATAATGGTATTCCAGTTCTGACTCAGCCTGAGCAAAAAGAGCTATCGTGGACAGTGGATGAAACCCCTGTCGCAACACAACAAGAAGAGACGTCCTCACAGAAGGAGAGGCTTCTCAAGGTGATGGAGTATGTGAGCGTGAATGGATCCATTACCAATAGCCAGCATCGGACCCTGACAGGCGTCTCAGACCGAACGGCTACACGTGATCTGGAAGCTCTGGTCGAGCGGGGAAGATTGCGCAGTTTTGGCAAGCGACGCTCGCGCAGATATGAGTTGTCATAACGATTGCACTTTCTTTTAATAGTCCTGTTTTATGAGGTGAGAAAAAATAGAATCTCTATTTCGATTGGCTACAATAAGCCAGGATGAGCGACCTTTTTTTCCTGCTCTCACTATTCTGCATGCTCTGGCTCCTTGAAAGTATCAGAGTATGCAGTGGTCTGATGAACTGAGAAGGCGGGTTTATAGAGAAGTTATGACATTTTGAAGCAAACGCTCATTAATGAAAATAGATGATAGAGCGGAAAGCAATTTTTTATCGTTCTTGTATTCATTTCTTTGTTTGACTTAATTTTGTACCTATCCCTCCAAACGCCTCTTGAACGATCCCCTGCTGATAAGCTTGCTGTAATTCTAGAGAGAGCGTGATGCTTTGCATATATACCTTCCCCATGTTGATGAAAATTTGATCATAACGGCTCTCTTTCAAAATGGCATCAAGAGCCTCACTCACTTTTTGCTGTAATTCTTTTGCGCGAACCTGGTTCGTTTTTTGATCATACAGTTCAACCGGAGTATTTTCAAAAATGAGTCCATACTTGGCGGAGAGAATTACAATATCTGTTTCATCAGGCCAGGAACCTTCTCTCCTCGCTTTTTTGATGCCTTGATACACCCCACCAGAATAACGCTCGATAGCTGGAAGTGTGCCAGTGCTCTTGTTTTTAGCCCCTGAACAACTGATAAGGAGTAATCGTTTCATGCATAAACGCTCCATAGAAAATTGCCATGACAACGTACATTATATAGAATAGATTATAGTGTCACATTTCTGTTTAAAATATAGTTTTTTTACACTTTCAAGGGATATCAAAATACTTTTTATTCTGAATATTCCATATGAGAAGGATACCATTGTGAAATTTTTGAGTTCGGACTGGGGAGGTTTGTCCTGGACACCCTGGTTTGCTTTTGCTGATGCACCTGCATTTCGCCAGCTTCCTGATAAAGCAGGGCTCTATCGTATTCGTGCTAGAGAACTTGGAGAACTATTTTATATTGGGGAGACCGGACGTAACGTACGTGAGCGCTTAGGCGATCTTCGTCGCAACACACTCAGTGTGGAGATGCCTTTCAATGATCCACATACTGCAGCCCCTTCATTGTGGGCATGGCACGACGCCGAAGGCTATGAGTTTGAATGCTCGGCATCTCCTGTTGTTTTCACTGACCATTTAGAAGAAGCGAGAAAGCGACGCGAAGGATTGGAATTTTATCTGCTATGGCAATATCGTCTTGAGTTTGGCTCATCAACACGATGTAATCATGGGCGTTTTCATTTACGCTACACTAAATCGACCGATCGAAAAAAGAATGTTCGTGGATCTCGCCAGCTTGATCATCTGGTAGATAATGGTGTAGGAGGAGAAAGTTTTCTACCTCTTCAAGAGAGAGGTGTGCCTTCAGATGATGATTGGATGGGTCTGATATGGAGTCGCCCAGAGCCTTTGGGAAAGGGTTTGCATCGAGAATTATCGATGTTGCCGGGGGTCTATAAGATTTTTGATGGTCAGACAAATGATCTGCTGTATGTTGGAGAAACCTCTAATCTCAGACAGCGTCTGACTGATCATGCAAGGAAAAACTGGCAGTGCCAAACACCATTGTTTTCATGGGTTCAATTGCCAGAAAGGATACCATCTTATCAACGACGTGAAATAGAAAATGATTTGTTGGGAGGTTTTTATGCTCAGGCTCATACGATGCCCGCTTTTCAACTGATCGGTCATCATTAAGAAAGCAGACAGATCTTTAAAAAAAGCAGGCCTCCAACGCTTTTTTGTTGGAGGACTGCTTTTTGGGGAAATTTGATCTCAAAATCCTGACAGCAATTTTGACAGCAAAGACGGTTGTCAACGATAGACAAAGGGTTGTTTTGGTAGACAATTTGTAGCAATTTGATCTCAGGAGAGACGTCAGTAGGCTTCAGAAGAGGGGTGATGCCGGTGGAGAGATCCGACCAGTTTTGTCTTTCTTTGTTTGTGTGTGACCATCCTGAGCTCAAATTTCCATACATTTGTCTATCAAGGCCTTTAGTATGAGTGCTATGTCTACGGTCGTTGCCGTAAGAATTGTCGTACGATTTGACCTCCATTGAGCTGGTATTCATAGCTGAAAGCCGAGCACGGGTAAGCATTTATTTACCCTTCCTTTTCCCATTGTCCTACTGGCCACATTCCATTCTCTGAGCTTCTCCCAGTTTGATAGTGAGCTTCCCCCGGTTTGGATACTGCTGGCAAACTCCTGGGACGTGTTTTGCTTGAGTTTGCTAGGATGGGAAAGAACAAACACCTTGTCGTGTTGGAACAGATCACCAGAAGGGAGCCAGATTATGACCTTGCATGCTCAAACGGAGTTCACCATCCCCGAAGAAACTGTTCGTGTTGCCAATGCTGCCTATCCACATGGAAATCCCCTCATGAAGATGCACGATGATGCAGAGCATTGAGCAGGAGTTGCACCAAGCCAATGTCCCGCCAAGAGTCCATTTGGTGGACGCCGGGTATGTGAGCGCTCGGGTCCTGGTCAAGAGTCAGGAGCGATTTGGGATCGAGGTGGTTGGCCCTGTCTCTGTTGATACCCAGTGGCAGGCCCATACCCCATCTGGCATTGATGCGAGTCAGTTCGTCCTTGATTGGGAGAACCGACAAGCGATCTGTCCGCAGGAGAAAACGAGTACCAGTTGGAGCTGGCTCAACAGGAAGAGCCATCCTGACCTGATCAAGATCCCGTTTTCTACCACGGATTGTCGGTCGTGCCCGCGCCTTTCCGACTGTGTTCAGTCAACGAGCAAATACCCACGTCGAACGCTGGTCATCAGACCACAGGCGCAGCATGCCGCGCTGCAAGCTGCACGACAGCGGCAGCGTACTGAAACCTTCCAGCAGAGATATGCTTTGCGGGCAGGGGTTGAGGCAACCATCTCACAAGGGGTGAGGGCCTTTGACCTGCGTCGTTCTCGGTATGTGGGGTTGCCGAAAACGCATTTGCAACACCTTGCTATCGCGACGGCAATCAATCTGGTTCGCCTTATCGACTGGCTAGATGGCAGCCCGCTCACTCCTACCCGCGTTTCAGCTTTTGAGAGGCTCTACAAGGCTGCCTGAGGAGTTTGCCAGCAGTGTCAAAAACGGGGCAAGCTTACAATTGATCACAGAACTGCTTCTCCAGAGTGACCACATCCAGCAACTGGAACAGGAGATCTGCGCAATCGTCGAACAAGCGCGTCAAAGGCAGATCCTCTGTTCGATGGGACTGGGCCCGATTCAGGCTGCTCGTCTTGTCGCTGCCATTGGCTCGATTGAGAACTTTCCCATTGCCAGCACCCTCAAAGCCTATTTTGGCTGGGCACTGATGCGGGAGCAGACCGGTACCTCCTTCGATCGCAGCCGCTTAACTCGTGGCGGTAGCCGCCCCTTGCGCCAGACGATGTTCCTGATTATGGCCGACGCGGTAAGCCATAAGAACAACGAATGGGGCAAGTTCTACCATCGGCTGTTTCAAATAAAATGCCCTGTAGATGCGCTTACAGGAGAGAGAAAAGGCAAAATGCGCGTCATTGGGCGAGTAGCTGGGCAAATGATCGAAACCATGTACACGCTGCTGAAAACGGATGCTGAGGTCTTGAGAGCGCTGGAGCCTGGAGCAACGCCTCCCCCACCTACGCTCTATGATCCAGAAGCCTATCGCCATCATCGAGCTGGTCATTACCGACCGATGAAGCCCTCTTCTCCAGCAAACCATATCGTTCTGCTTTCCAAATCATCTTGACGATTCCATACGTCTGATCGGGGCAAAGTCATAGGGAGGCTAGTGGAAACAATTTGACAAGAGTCAGGAGAGAGGATACACTACAAGCATGATGACCCTTACGTTCGGAAACGAGCATGTGTGCTGCAAAAAGAGAGATGGAGTGAACCCCAAAGACCAGAAAAGAAGCACATTTGATGGAGGTCAAACATGGCATATGGAACTATTTTGCTGTTAAACGGCACATCAAGTAGTGGAAAAACGAGTATTATTTCAGCCTTACGTGCTCTGCGTGAACGGCCGGCTTTCACCGTTGGAATCGATCATTTCAACGCTATGAGGCCTAGCAAGTCTTGTGGCGATGAAAGAGTTACCGAAGGGATGGAAATGAATATGGCTTTTCATCAGGCAATTGCATCCTTTGCAGAAAACGGATGGGACGTCTTGGTTGAACATATTCTGGTCAATCCTCTCTATTGGAGGCATTGTCTTACTTGCCTGGCTCCCTATCCGAAGCTGTTTATTGGCGTTCGCTGTTCTCTTCCCCTGCTCGAACAACGAGAACAAGAGCGTGGTGATAGATTATTGGGCATTGCCCGAGATCAATTTGACCGGGTCCATGTGAATAAAGTGTACGATATCGAGGTCGATACCTCATTTTCTACTCCAGAGGAGTGTGCTCTCCACATTCATCGGTATCTCACGGAGTTACGTCCTCTGCGAGCCTTTCAGCAACTCTCTGAGGCGATGAAAGCTGAATAACATTTTTTCAGAGGCCGCGAATTCTACACAGTGAATGCATTGGCGAATGATGGACAGAAAGCGCTGCTCGCTGATGATCCTCCACCATCATCATATGCCCTGCGTCTGGTTGTATCGTGCGCTGATCGCTCGCAGAAGAACCTAAGTGGGGACATCCCAGCCAGCGCGTGAGCGCTCACCGGCAACCTAGTGGAAAGGGGGCGAGCGGTCGAGCATTATGGCATGTGCTGGAGATAGGATGCCTTCGACGTTATCTGAATCACCGAGCCCGCCATTGACAGGTATAATGGGCCCAGAAATTTGGTTCTGCGCCATCTTCCGTGCAGGAAAATGTGGTAAAATGATAGGGAAGCTTTCCGCCAACATCTCCGGCTTTTCAAGAAAAGAGGTTATAGCCCTCAACACATTATTACTCGAGCTCCCTGCTTGCTCAGTGCAACAGGTGAGCCAATTCGAGTTGATGTGTCTTTTTGCGTCTAAGATTGACCATTTTGAGCTCAATCTTTCCCTATTCTGTCTACCAAGGTGTTTGCATATAACCTCTGTTTTGCGTGGTTGCCGTAAGAATTGTCGTAAGCTCTAATCCGAGAAAGCCCTTTTTATGGTTGTTGTATCAATGGGCTAAGGGAGCTCATATCTTCGATATCCCCTTTTTCCAATGCCTCGTAGTCTTCCGCGTTCAACGAGCAGCTCAAGGTCACGTGTTGCCGTTCGATCAGAGATAACCTGTGAGTGTACGATGTTCGCGGTTTGTAATAGAGCCATGGTCATGCACATATTGTACCGCTTTCATCAGTAGGTCCTCCTGCGATTGGGGCGATAGCGATGCAGGTGTTTCTGCCCATTGCAATTCTTTCTGAACTGGCCTGGCGGCAACAGGAGTAAACTCAGTCGCACGGGGGAATGTAACCACGAATTCGCTGGTTTCTTGAAAATGAGGCGAGGGAAGCCCCAGTCGTTTGCTTTCATCAATCATAAAGCGGATGCCGCTGCCAATACGCTCCATATAGCCAGGGATGTCTCGGAGCAGATTGGCAAGAATCGGATTCCGTAGTTTGGATTGGACCTCTCCTCGTTCCATCAGTTTTACCGTAATGCCTGGCAGCAGAAGTCCGGGGTTATGAACTTCGATACGGTCTGGATAATAGAAGACTCGGATGCTCTCTCCACGCTTACTATAATCGCGATGGACGACAGCGTTGACGATGGCCTCTCGCAGGATTTCAATGGAATACTCCTGGACATCAATCCGCTTCCAGCCTTCTATGCGAGCTCCAACAGCAATATAACGGTTCAGAAAGGCCTCTGCCTCATCTATCAGCTCTTGTAGTGGGCCTGTCAGGATCTTGCGGTCGGCGTAGCGACTGGTTCCAATCGTCTCGCGGAAAAGCACACAGACGATTTTGCCCTGGATAATGCTCATCTGCGGATCGTGCCCAAAAAATAAGAGTCCAGCATTGGTTGAGAGGAGTTTTCTATTCTCGGTCTGAATGGCACAGCGCATTCCCAGAAGGTTTTTTTCAAGGTGCTCAAGGCGCTTTGCCTTAATTGCCTCTTGTTGAACGGAGCTGCAAGTAGGACTTGATGCGTTCGAGATCCAGGTCATCCATATCAGTGCCATGGGCTGGTTGCGCTTCCCACTCTTGAAGACCTCGGTCATTGGCCATTTCAAGCATCTCTATGACGTTGAGGGGAACTGTGTGTGTTCACATCGCACCCAGAATACGCCACCAGCCTGGTAGACTGGCCCCATACTTTGGGGGACTGTCACCACAACAACGCGTTTCCCATCTAGCGTATAGACTTCAGGTTCTGGAGGATCCAGAACAAGTGGAGGCTTGATATTGTTACGGCCAGCCCTCAAAATGGTATCCATTGTCATCGCCATGCGTTCATCGGGCACGCCAATAATGGAATGAGAAGCATCTTCAACGCCGATGATGATAACTCCACCCTGAGCATTAGCCATGCCGTACATCCGTTCCGCCATCTCTGTATGGCGAGGAACTGCCGCTTTAATTTCAATGGTTGTTGTTTCGCCATATTGGATCAGTTGTCGTATCGCCTCCTCTTTTTGATCTGCCATGCTGTTCTCCTTTCACATTTTTTGCTTTAAAATGCGCTATATAGCTCTCATTATAGCACGGATGGCGGATCGATGGCGGAACCCATCAAAGAAATGGCGGAATATAAAGGATGCCTATTGCTCTTTATTTAAAAGTATTTACTTCTGCACCTTTATCTTGATCCTGATAAAGTGTGGCCAGTCTATTGAGCGCATATGGTATCTGAGGATGATTTACTCCCAGGTTCTATACACAGATGTGAAGCGCTTGTATATAAAGTGGCTCTGCTTCGACATATTTACCTTGCTCATAATAAAAAGCCATTAGTACGGCGAGGGGATAGGATACTCCAGGATTGCTAACCCTTAGTATAGGCGCTTTGAAGAGGCTAAATGAGCAGAGGATGTAACATATGATAGGAAGAGGCAAATTTATACGTGTTATAGCTATGATTGGAGATGTATCTGTGCTGCCGTTGCAACTAATAAGGTTTAGTTGAAATCTTTGCGTTTTACATAGGATTAATTTTGAGCTTTTACTATTCATATGAAAAGATAGTTTTTGTTGCTAGATTAGTTTTCTAAACTATTGTGGATATTAATATTACCAGAAGATAGTTTGCTTCGCTAGCTTGCTTACTTGAATCTGATCTGCTTTACAAGAGGCAGACATGGTTGGAACCTCTGCTAGAACCTTTGTTGGTGCTGTCTTGTTTCGTTTACAATATGAATGCGCTCTTTGCTGCTCAGTCAGAATAGTATTATTCGGATATTCCTCTGGCTACTATATCCAAAGGGCAAGGGCAGTCCATATAACGCATTTATATTGATGAGTATGATCGAGAGTTTGTTTATGGAGTGTTCGGCGCTATAGCTGTATCCGTCTCAATGTTGCCCGACGCAGTCAAATGCTTATATTACTTCTAAATTTGGAAATTATTGATGTCGATTTTTACATAGACCACAGTTGCAGATTTTCGTTGAGTGCGTATTTGCTTGCAACTGTGGCTATTTTGATTGATCGTGACTATAGCTTCAATTGGATACGGTGTATCCATAATATAATCAGGTTATGATATTACAAGCCGCCTTTTTTGCAGTTTTATATCATTTCCCGAAACCAAATTTTTTTCCTTCCTAAAACTGCAATCTGTTGAATCGTTGACGGTACTATCAACAGCACTTGTAGTATCAGTATTGCCCGTAACCCTCTGTTTAGCATTTGCTAAAACTATCTTTAATGCTGTTCCTATTGCTTCAGCCAGTAAAGGGGGCACTGCATTTGCTACTTGAGTATAACGTGGTATTTGGGTACGCCGATTTGTGTCGCCTGTTGTATACTTTGCTTTAAACTCAAACCAATCAGGGAAAGACTGAATTCGTGCATACTCGCGGACTGTAGGTATGCGAGGCTCTCCATAATGAACGAGGTCATCTGGTAGGCTGGTTAAAGTATGGCAAGCTTCATTCCTTGAGAGGGGCGCGATGCGATGTTTGTTTAAGTTTAGTAGTTTTCTCTCTTGCTCTTTTAGTTGCTTACCTGGAGTAAACTCGTGTATGATTCTGTTGAACCTGTGTTCTATTTCCTGACTGTGATTTGCAAAGCGGTGACTGTCAGCAATGCATCCTTCTTGTATGAGCGTTCCGTTTCGGTGCTGCCGCATCAGTTTTTGGTAAAAATTGTTTGGTTGTATTGGCCCATATAATCCTTGCTTAAATCTCTTCATACGTGGCTCAATACATTGAACATGTCCATGAACTTTCTCCAGATCGGAAATGGCTTCTTCCAACGTGATTTCTTGGTCTAGTGGAAGATTGTGTTGTGGTAGAAATGTAGCTCGTGTAGTAAATAGGGTATCAAATGGTTGGAGAAATAAGTTATTCTGCATTATATCATTACGTATAGCAATGAGAATATAGCGAGGCCGGATTTGGGGAACCCCAAAGTCTTTGGCTTTAATGCTTTTTTCTCTAAAAGATGTATATCCTAATTTTAATAGGGCTTCTTGCAGTTCCTCATCCGCGTTGAACCTTTGCTCTTCGATATCTTTTCCGTTTTTACCCTTTTCCGTTTTTTTGAAAGTTTTGGCAAATCCCTGGACATTTTCTACCAAGAGCATCTGGGGACGTAGTAATTTTACGAGTTCTAAGTATTTTTCAAAAAGGCGGTTTCGCTGATCATCATATTTTCGCCGACCTGAGTTTGAAAAACCCTGGCAAGGTGGCCCACCTGCAAGCAATTGTATTTCTGGCAAGTTTTTTAATTGAGATTTGTATTCATCAAGCAGTATTTCAATGTCAGTTGCTTCTTTTGGTAACCAATCAGGCCATTCAAAAGTGAAATTGTCTTTTTGATCAATGAGATTGTATTTTAGCGTTTCAAAAGCCATTGGTGATTTTTCAACGGCAAATAAACCTTTCCAACCGGCCATCATTAAACCTAAGGACAAGCCCCCTGCACCTGCAAATACATCTATAAACTTGGGTACGTGAGCATCCATACAGTATCACTCCATCTTAAAATTAACAGCCTCTGTTGCCCACTTACCTCACACAGCTATTGCAAACGTAAGTTAAGGGACTTGAAAATGAATTCTAGTTTTATAACAAAGTATACATGATTGTAGAGATTTGCGCCAGGTGATATACCTATAAACCTATAAAAAAGCTTTTACACGCTGTTTGCAACCTCAACTGCCATCACTTATATAAAACTATTTTTGATTCACTTTGTAACTGCTCTTTATCTCGATGGGAAGGTTGATTAGCCTAAATTGAAATAGCCTAACTTACGGTTTTCCAATTTCCCTATGACTAGAGCCCGGTCTAGGAAATGATTAAATTCTTCACATGCTGTCTCTGGGATTAGCGCACAATTATGGCATGCTGCTAAGTTGTAGAAATCTGTTTGTCCACTATATAGTCCTGCTTCCATACAAATAGGATCTGCAGAGCACCACTGTGCATCTGATAAAGCATGTTGAATGATCGGTTCGAGTTTACCTGCTTGTCCCATGCGTACAAGTCCTCCCATTGTTCCTTCAGAGTCGCCAGCTGCTGTATATATTAGCAATCCTGCCATTGGGGCATCCTGGTCTTCTGAAATGTATAACCTTTCTCGTAGTGCCGCAGCCCCATAACCACATTCGAATGTCAGTCGATTGATGAGTAAATGTGCGAAGGTATGAATAAGGATAAAGCGCGGAGAGATGGGCTTTTGTTTTGTTCTATTGTTTTGAACGAGTTGCTGATGCCTTTGTATAAGCGGAGCCACCCGATTTATAACTTCTTTTTGGGATTCCCATTCTCGCAATCGCTTTTCGTTCAATTCTAAAAAAATTCCCTCGCCGTAGACAATGTATGCTGGTATCCAATTATCTTGATCGCTAACAGGTGAGCTCTGCCGCAATAGCGCTTTTCGCTCTTCAAGGGATAAGCTATTTTCTGGGAGTATGCGAGTGAATCCAGCTAAAGCTCTTGTCTCTCTAAGCTTACTGATTAAGTTGATTCGTGAGAAATAGGTGCTGCAGGAGGGATCATAGCAATTAATATCAGTTTTCTTAATGACCAATGAATCTTCATCTCTTGCTTCTTGCAAAACAGTAAATTCTTCCCAACGGAATAGTATTTCTGGGTTTTTCTCTTGAGTTATATATTGATTTGCGAATTCCGTTTTTTCTTTATCCGCTGATATAACAATTTTAAGCGCTTCTTTAATTTGTTCATCATTGTACGGTGCTAAAAGAGGTGGAGGTATGTTGGGAGCATTACGTAGATGAGTGGGTTCTATCTCTTCAGAATAATTTGGTAAACTACATATGATGTTGATATATGTTGAAATTGGTGGTTCTTCTAATAAAGATACCAGTTTTGCTGGGGCCTTTTTGCTCCCTCGCGGCAGATAGATAGCGCTTCGCACATCGGAATAATAGAGATTAGATGCGCTACGCAGTGATCCGCGTAGTAATCCTGCGCAAGATGTTCCTTCTTCTGTCCCAAGCCAGGGCCTATTGCCTTGGCAGATGTAAGAAATATCGTTTTTGTCAAGCTTCGTGCTTAAGACATTTTCTGTTGTAATTTGTGATAAAGATCTTTCTTCGCCACAGCTACACTTGACAATCTGCGCCCCGAGTGAGGAACCTCCTGTTGCAACTATTCGCAATTTCCCCGTACATGTAGGGTTTACTGAGGAATGTACCCATTCTCTCCATGGAAAATCTTGTATATGCCCCATTGTACACATGGCAACGAATGGAACCTGCGCGAGAAATTTTATCATTTCCTTTTCTTCGCACTCCTGACATTTCTGTCTGCCCCTCGCTGTTAATGGTAGTTTATATAGTCGTTTACAATTTGGGCAGAAGTGCCATTGGGGAAAACGAAGGAATGGAATCTGGAGATATTTGTTTGACATATTCTCTTTTACATCTCTGTAGTCCGGGGGTAGTCGAAAGTGATTAACATTTAATAAACGTTGAAGGCGCCATTCTTCCACTCTGAACTCAGTTTCATCAACATTTTTATCAAATCCCTTTTCGGATTTATACCAATGGTCGATTCCTCCCGATATCAATGATGTACCATCTTTTACAACCATCATTGCGCCAACTCCAAATGGTGCAATCAATTGGGCTCGGCGTATAGGATTTTTAGCCATTGTTTTGTCCTTCCTCGGCCTCTGCGTATAGACTAGTAATCACTGCGTTGCATTCCGCGTCTACGTTCCTCATCGAGTTAGCTGTCTGCCAAGTGAGGTGTTTCTGTTCACTCGTAACGTATGCCCCTGCTGGCACCAAAAGTGGTATTTCATTACCGCTATTGTCTTCCCAAACATTTCTCTGCCATGATTTCCATTGGTTAATACGATTGTCAAAAACACGTATGAAATTAGGAAGTTCTCCGGGATCGATTGCTTCGATCCTAGGTATGAGGATCTGCCGAAGCTTTTCAATGAGATGACTTGGGTATGGATATGGGCTTCGTGCGTTATCTTTATCTCCAAGCTGACGAACATATGCAGCCATGATTGCATGGAGTGCACGATCAAGAACTGGTGGAGAAAATGGTGTGACACTGGTTGGTTCCACCTGAGCGTATAAGCGTTCGTGGTAGCTACGAAACTTCTCATAATGCGAGCGGTCACGTGGCCTTGTTAACCCATATAAAGTGATGACTAAACCTGGTCTTTCCCACCAGCGCCTTCCGACACGGCCTGTAACCTGAATATATTGTGATGTCGTTTTAGGTTGACCTACAACGGTCATGAGGGATAAGCGATCAATATCGACCCCAACTTCAATGATATTTGATGCAAGGCACACATCTACAGGGCGATCCCTTTGTCCATCTTTTTTGTACTCGATCTCCAGTTTTGCAATAGCTTCTGGCACCTCTTCATTTTTTAACCGCCCAGTCAATTCTAAAATGTTCCAAAACTTGCGCAGCTCATCAAATTTTTTCCCCTCTCGGTTCATCAGGACACGAAAGTAATCGGGGATGTCTGACTGAAACAAAGAAAGAGTCGTTCCAAGTTCTCGTAGACTGTTGAAGAAGAGTAGTAAGGACCACCAGGGATCACGTTCAGCTTCACTCAATGCCAAAGGCGATTGCAAAAGTGCTGTGAACGATCGTACCTGCGCAGTTTGCAGCGAGCCAAGACCTGGTGCATACACTCCTACATGCAGACGTCCATGCTCTAAATTTCCCTCTGCATTGGTAGCATAACGAGCAAAAAAAGAATCGTCGACACTCAAGCCAGGGGGGGGAAATAGAGAAACATTGTCTCGTCCGAATAGCCTCTGAACTTGTTCTTTATACCGACGGATAGTTGCTGTCGAGCTTATAATTTTTGGTGAAATAGGCCTTTCGTAGCGCCGATCTGTGCATAGTTCTTCTATGAGAGTCTCATATAGGCCAACCATTGACCCGAGTGGACCCGAAATTAAGTGAAGTTCGTCTTGAATGATGAGACTAGGAGGCGCGTATTCCCTAACTCCTTCAGGGTTGATGCCAAAGATGTTGCGTACTTCATTTTTCCATGCAATGAGAGCAAACTTATCTACGGTCCCGATTAGCATAGTTGGACGCTTTTCGTAGATATCCTCATCAATGACGTAAATAGGCAAGTTGCGATAAAATTCACACTGGCGATCTGGACAGTGGAAAATAACAGTTTTTTCTTTGCGGGAATATCCAGACACGGGAATTGTACCAGCTGATCGCCCTGACTTGGCTGGTTTGATGGGTCCCATTTGTGCTCTGCACCATGGACACTTATTCACCAGGAATTTGTTTTCTACAGACCTATCGTTGCGCGCCAATCCGTTTAACATTGCAATGGCTTCATCTCGTTTATTCGGTGTTGTTGCATTTCCAACCCAGACCCCGATTGAAAATTCATTGGTACCTAATTCTTCTGTGTTTTTTCGCCTAAGGTGTTCCATAGCACAAATGAGGGTTGATGCTCTCTGAAATTGTTGAGCTGTCAAGAGACGCAGTGTATATCGCATGAGAACTTGGACCCCTCTGTTCGCAGATTTTTCTAGACGGCGCATAAACATCGCATATGCAGCCAAACCTAAATATGCCTCAGTTTTACCTCCACCAGTAGGAAACCAAATCAGCTCTACCTGTTTGCGATCCATAGACTGTGGATCTGCCGTTGATTGGACTGTCATCAATAGGAAAGCTACTTGAAACGCTCGCCATTTTCCCTGGTTCGGTTCTAGTTTGTTGAGATCAAGTTCATGATATGGAGGGGAAAAACTTACGGTTACCGCTTTTTGATCGGTCTGGTATTTCCGTGGTTCACGTCCTGCGTGTGTTTGTTGAAGGAGCATTGCATGGTTGGCGAGTTTAAATGCACGCATCGCTTTTGGTGTGGTCTGCAGATAGTATAGTCCCTGTTTCATGCGATCAACACATTTTTTACATTCATCTACATGCTTTTGGGCAGCTTGCCGATATTTGAGATCAAGGGTGGAGATCTCCCGAGATTGTTGCTCTATCCAATCTTCATAAAGCTGAAGGACTTCTTTTAATGCATGGATGCCATCATCTCCTGGTATTAAACCAGCCAACGCTTTCATTTCGACTTCAACCTTGGTGCCATCTTTCCGCTCTACGTTTGGAGTTGTGCTTGGTATTTCAATCGTTGGAAGTGTTTCTGCACTTACCCATGCTACTGTTTCTATAGTAGCAGTCTGTTCCCCATTTTTCTGATAGTTTTTTTCGAATAGCTGTTCTTGCTTTTTCGTATCTGCAGGCCCCCAATTTGCTGCACAATTATGCCCTACCGCAAATGTTCTCGCTTTACGATAAAGAAGCGCCAGTGATTCTTCCTCATCGTCCAATGGAAGTATATTATCAACGTCTATGTCTATAGCTGTGGAGTCTGGATAAGGATGAATGAGGTTTGATGTTTCTGATGTGTTAATATGTACTTTGAAAAAAGATTGAAATAGGCAATATTGATCTGTAAAATTTTGTTTTTTACTACGATTCACCAAGCATACTGTTATAATGCGCCTTCCTGCCATATGCTTGTAAGGGCGTGAATATAATTCAACTGCTATATCAAGATCATCAGCATTGTCAGCCTGTATGTTGGGATCTTCTAGTTTAGATTCACGTTGAGTACAAAGTTGGCTTGCTTCAAATGTCGCTCGTATCGTAACCTGTGATCGCAACCACCATATACGCTCTTGTCCTTGGAGGAAAATAGTATGCTTGTGGTAACGGCCACCAGATGCGTTAACTGTTAATATTGCATCATCTGGTATATCGGCTAGGAAACTGATGCCCATGCTACTTGGTCGGTTCCCTTTAACTGCTGGAATCTCTATATCAGGTATGTCTGTCGTTCCCTCAGCTGATCCTGAGCGGTTTTCAATTAGTTCGATAGATTTTTGGGCTTGGGATGTCATGACATTATTATCGTTTTCATTCTCTACAATGTCTGAGAATGCCACAATATTCGTGCTATTGTCATTGGTTTGGTTATCTTCAATGGATGCTCCCCATGGATAGAGAACGCCCACTCCATACCGTTTGCTGGGTGGATCCCTTTGAAGAATTTCTTCTCCTGATCCTTGCTGACGCCAGGGGCCATAAGACTCCTGTGCTACATCAAATGAAATAGGTTTTGTACAATCAATCTCTTTTCCCTGAGGAGAGGGTCCAATTAATTCTTCTCGCAAAAGTTGAAGCATTCTGTCTCGACCATTAGCGTAATCTGGCATAACAATCTCCTAATCATAAATTTACGCAGTAAAATGTAATTTTTTTCTAATTGATTGTTGTACACCTTCATTCATTAAAATGAAAAGACGATTAAGTGCTCTTGTTGCAGCAATATAGAAAAGGGCTGACGACGCATCGCTATCAATCATTTCTATATCTGTGACAATAACTACTTCAGATTCCAATCCTTTAAATCCTTGTATTGAACTGTAACCAATTTTGCCACGATTCGCTAAACTGAGAGGGCTCAACCGATCCTTCCAAGGTGATTTATCGAGGGATCCGGCTAGACATGAATTTGTTGAACGAGGTGAAAGAATGACAATATCGTTGTCGGTTAACCCTTCTGCATATAACTGTTCAAGTATTTGTGTTAGCAGATGCTGTTGGTCTGCTAAATTTGTGTAATATCTTAGGACTGGCTCCATTTTATTATCAGAGCGTAAAATTTTCGAGTAGCCTGGGTGAAGGTTCCCTAGCAGATGTACAAATTGCACAATTCTAGGTGTGTTTCGACAATTTGCATTGAGTTTATAAGTAGGTGCAGCATGAGTACGTTCTCGCAGAAATGTATCCAATGAGAAATCAGCAACATCATAGATTGCTTGTTTTTCGAAGTCGCCAAACAGTTTCCAATGGCCAGAAGCAAGGCCACCACGCAGACTTAAATCCAAAAAATCTAGGTATTTTTCTTGCAGAATATCTTGTGCTTCATCTACGATAATCTCATCGAATGCGCCCTCCTCGCCTTCAGCCTCTAAAAGTTTATCAATGGCCAAAGAAGGAAGATCTTGCTGCCAGAACGTATGAGAGGATTGAGATCCTGTATATTTAGTAATAGCTAACATGTGGCTATGGAGTGTTTTCGTAGTTACATTTGGTTGCAATTCAGTTGTTTGTTCGGCAAGCCATTTTCCTAGTAAGTTATTGTAGCAGAGAAAAAGAACTTTTTTTCCTGTTTCATTACTTCTTCGAGCCGCTTCAATTGCAAGTAGTGTTTTGCCTGTGCCTGCTGGGCCACTAAAAATGATGCGAGGATTCATTTCCATAGAGTCGAGAGCACTAAATTGTTCTGTTGTGTAATACTTAAGTTCCTCGCTCTGCCGTTGTCGACGTGACTTTGGACTTTCAAAAAACTCAAAGCTGGGACGAAGTAACTCTGCAATTTGCTCGCTTTGCGCTTGTGTTGGTTCATCAGGGCTGGGGTGCCAGATTGATTTTTCTTTTGTTTTTATGAAATGATGGGCTTCATCTAGGATACGTTCAAGGAGAACTCCTAATGGGCGGGCGTTGAATTGTGTGCGGTCAATGACTTGCCAAGAATGCCATTCCTCTGACTGCGCTGAAAATGTGACATATGGAAAAATAACTGCTGACCAAAATAAAATACCTGATAAAGCCTTGTTGCGACTGAAAATTTTCAGTCTTGTGCTATGCATTGCCTGTGACGCTTGTTTGAACGGTCCTCTTGTATCAGGTGTAGAATTGTTCCCATAATACCATTGGCCTTCATGGCGTTTTAACCTATGACAAGCTTTTACTTCTATACATAGCACTCCTCTATTGGGTATAATTACTACAAAATCGATTTCCCCTGATATTTGCTTTTGATGGTTTGCAACGTCTAGTGAATGGAGCACTATCCAATTTTGGGTTTTTGGATCGTCTCGTAATCGGCGAAATACTTCTACTTCGCCTTTACTGCTCGTGTTAATGTGATAGGTGGGTGGAATCATCCTCGCCATTATTCATCCTTTATCATTGTAAGACGCCCAATATGTGAATAGGGAACTTCAGTACTATCAGGTTCAATATGCTCAATTCTAAATGCGCTGATGCTCACTTCACTAAATTTTGGCAGATCAATTTCGAGATATCCTTTTTTTTGGATCTCATGCAAGTCAGTTTTTGCTACCTGCTTTATCAATAGATCCCGAAGATACATTCCTGCACTTTTATGAGCTGCTTTAATTTTGTTTGCTGCTTCTAGATACATTTTTTCCTCAGCTTGTAAGCCAACCAATTTAAGAATAGCTTTGAAATCTTCATCATTTCTCGGTCGAATGTTTTTACTTGATAGCCAATGGCGTAAATTGATTTCAGTGGTGTTCTCTGAACCACCTTCATCAAGTAATTCAACACACACTGTCAGGAGATCAGCTGCCTCTGTTTTTTGTCTAAGCAGTTCTTTCCAATGTGCCTGTTTTTCTCGGTATCTGTTGGCATTTTTGCCTAACTTAGCATTCGCAATCGGGACAATATAATCTCCTCCACCTCCGGTTCTTTGTAGAAGAAACATTCCAGATTGTAGTTTTGTAACTAATATACGCTTGACTTGTTGAGTCTCCCCATTTTCATCTCTCTCATCTTCTAAATCAAGAGCTAATGTTTTTGTGTTATCGCTTGCTTCTAAAAAAACAGCATGATTATTGGCAAGTAAGACGAGTTTGGCTGGTACTGTTTCCAGAGAACGGTCATTTGATATGTTCTTTAATAACTTTGTAGAGATGCTAGACCAATTGATCTCTGGAATATCTTCTTGCTCTAAATGTTCTTTTTCGTCTATTCCTTTTATAACGTTTTTCATACTTTTTTTTACTGGTTGCATACTGTGATCAAAAACGGTTGGAGATGTGGTGGCTTGAATAAATAAAGGTTTAACCTCCCATGTATCCGATACCCAGCTATAGCGTATATAATGAATTTCATTAGCTCTTGGTGCATTGAAAACGTATTCGGGGAACCAATAATGAGGGCCAATAGCAAGTATTCTATCATAGCAATAGGCGCCGCGTAACTGATATTTATTGATCAGTTCGAGGTGCTGCAATTCTGAATGGTTTTGGAGTATCTTTTCCACTGTTAATGCAAATCGATCCTCTTTTAAAAGCAACACAGTCTTCCTCATTTTTTCAGGTGGCATGAGTTCCAATATTTTTGTCAATAAAGGATTATCTGAAGTGTTAGTGAGAGTATAGACACTATCAATGACTATTTTTAGCTTTTGCCAAAATGATGGAAATAGGTTTTGACAATCATTCAATTTTTTTTGAAGTATCTGAAGCAGAAGTGTTGATTGGAAATTGACAGGGGTAGGTGCTGCGTAAAGTGTAAATCTAAATGTTTTTAATTCACGAAATAGCTCTTTCCAATACTCATCATATACTTGTTCTCCCAACTCTTTTTCTAGACTTCGGATGTTTTGGCAGAATACATGCAAAGCCTCCTGATAAACTTCATGAGTGTATATTTTACGCTGACTAGCACGTGTATATAATTCATCTGTTTCAACAATTGTGAAATTTTTCATAAGCGTTCATCCTGATATATTGCGATAGGTATATGAGGCACTTGTATATTTATTAGAAATTCGGGAACATCCCTTTCTTCAACTGGGCTCATGGCATACTCGTCATTAAACGCTTGAATTGCTATGTCAAAATCCCTTTCCGTTTGGTCGAGTAAAACCACCCAATGTGATTGGCGCCAGACATCTCTACACTTTAAAAAGCTTGAAGCACCATTAAATATTACAAACGAAGGTATTTCATGAGAAGGATCATTACTTTCTTTACTATTTACATGATAAATATCGGATCGATACGTTTCAGTTCCTTTCGCTAATATACGTGCTCTTGCTATGTCTTGAAGAGTGCCTTGGACAAAGCCTTGCAGGGTTTGTATTGCGAATAGGTCTTCTTGAAGCTCTGCTTGTGTGTGGGTAATTGTGCCAATTATTAAGGTATCTAAAGATGATTGAGAAATAATTTTTTCAGCAGCTTCAGCATCGAGCAGATTTAAAAGGAATGGAGATTGACGATTTTTGACGCGATGAGCAGGCCTTTTGGGTTGTGAAGAGAAATCCTTTAATGGAAACTCTACTTGGAAGGCTTGACGTTTTGTAATAGAGTATCTTCCGCCGCCTATTTTTGTATCGAGCCAGATCCTAATAACATTTCCCTCTGAATCTCTTTCTACGCTTTCCCAAAATACCTTGACTCTTTTGCCTCCTGTACGATAAAAAAGCTGTGTGTCTTTAGCCAATCTGCTCAGTTGTTGGAAGCGATCAGAAATTTCATCCTCTTGTCTCGTAAGATTGGCTGTAATACCAACGGTAATGAGAGATGCTGCATATGAAATTGTGGGAAGGGCAATGCCTATTACAGTGCGTTTTCTAGCATTCCCCCTTGATGCTAGGATTTTTCCTAATACTATATAAAAATTTGCCCAGTTTGGAAGAGGCATCCATTCTGTCTGGCTTTTGTAGTACAACAGAGATTGTGTAGTTTCTTCTTGCATGTCGATGGGTGTTTCTATTGAATAGAATTTTTCGTTTTAAAATTTCTAATGTGCAGTGAACAATGTTAATTGACAAAAAAATATTTGGTTTTTATATTTTTATACGCAAAGATACCAATCAAGGCAGGTTGAAACAAGGATAATAAGACACAATATCGTGAGATCAGCTTAAATTATTCTAACTTATTTTCCCTGAAATTGTCAATATTCGATTATCAGGCTCTTTGGCTACTAAATACATTCTTATGTGCACAACCGGTAGAGCCACATGAATTGGTAAAAAGAGAAGGAGGGCTGGCAAAAAAGATAACCATATGGATAATATGGGTTATGAAAAGTATAAAACAAGCAATAAAAGTGTTTACTTAAATATATCTACGTTTGGCATGTCTTACAATAGTCGATGGATGGCTGTGCACGATCTATATATAGACATAACTGTTTATGAACTTCATCTTTGTCAAAGAACCTCGGATCTTAAAATTTGCCTATTTTGAAAAATTGCTTGAGCTCATCGTCATTTTAACGATTTATGGATGTAGCTTTCAAGTGATTACTCATACTTTTAATAATTGACTGTGAGAGGATAGTGGGTAAGAAAGGCCATGTCAAAGTATTTATATCGTTATTGTTGAGTAAATTTATGCCAGTCGTCAGCCATATATAAGCTAATATGACAGTCAACACTTAGTGAGTTTTGATCAATGGCTGCATCTCAGATCGTTGATCAAAAACTCACTGGGTGTGGTCTCTCAGCAGATATTTTCTACTGATTTTTACCTGTTTTATGTGGGCATAATTAGCCCTTGTAAATAATAGCAAGACAGTGGCTACGTTTTAAGTTTTGAGTTTTTCTCTGGTTTATGGTGCGCAGCTAACTTTATCCATCAAGTATTAGCTTTTGGTCCTGATGATTCAAAAATTTTAAAAGGATCTCTGGATGCATAGGCACCAGTGGCGAACGCAACACGTGCAGTCTCTCCAAGAACGTTTTCAGAATCTGTTGATCTTGCGATAGTAGATCAATCAATCGCTCCATTACTTACCAGCACGGCTCTGCTTCTTCTTTTTCGAAGCGTCGCCAGCTGATACAAAGAGCCAGGGCAAGCGAAGGGTTCGCGTAACCTTTTTCTGGAACTGGAACAGGCGAGAAAAGCCTTTCAAGTTCCCTTTTCGATCAGACCTCTTCAGGCAGATATCCAGAGCATGAGCTTCCAGGGCTGCAACCGTCATCCCCTGGCCGTAGACGGGATTGAAGCTACAGGCCGCATCACCCATCACCACAAATTTCTTTTTGATTAAATTGTTATGTAAAGCCTCATTTCTTCACCTAGTTTGTTAAAACTTTCGTCAGGATAGCAGGATGCAGAAGTGCGACTGGAGAGCGCAACATATGCAGAACCTCGCTAAAAGTAAGGAACGCATAGGCATCATGTGGCAGTAACATAATGACTCGGTCCATATACCATTGAGGTATGCGCAGTATGGGTTGCGGGTGTTCCATAGAGGGAGCATCTGCAACTGCGGCAAGAAGCCAGGGCGAGATAAGAAGTCTAGCTAGCTTTCGCTGGAAATGTTTTGAGAAGCCCTTTTTCTGCTGTTGATCCTTCTTCAAGCTTTTATCAAGAACCTGAGCCTCCAGGGCAGCCACTGTCATCCCCTGGCCATAGATTGGGTTAAAGCTGCAGACCGCATCCCCCAGCACTAAGAAACGATCGGGAAAATGTTTCAGGCGCTCAAAATGGCGAATACGGTTCGCGGTTCGACGATAGCCATGAATAGACGAGATTGGTGTTGCATTTTTTATGCTGTCATAGATAATCGGGTCGGGTAAGCTACGGGCAAACTCTAGAAAATCTGCGTCATTGTGGGTAGGTGGATAATCTTTCTGTGTGCCAGCAAGAATGACCATCCATTTTCCACCCTCGATAGTCATTAATACGCCACCACGTTTGCTATTCTGGATGCCCTGGATTGCAATAATATTCCAGTCAGCCTGAAAGTCAGCTGGTGGCTCGTACAGACGAGTGGCGTAGCCGAGAAAGGTATTGATCTCCGTCTCTGCAGGTTCTTGAAATCCTAACTCTTTGAGCCATTCAGGTGCATGAGAGGTTGAGCCACTTGCATCTATCACCAGATCAGCTTTGATGTCCTTCCCCGTGTTTTCCAGTGGGTTGCTATGATTTCGTTCTCGGACACGCACCCCTTGCACCTGGTTGATACTCTGGTCAAAGAGTAGCTGGATGACTTCATGGCCTTCTAGAAATTGGAGGCGATCATATTGAAGAAGAGCCTGCCGTATCTCCCATTCCAGCAGGAGCCGTGAGCTGTTCCATCCCTGCAGAGAGGACTCAATGCGTGGTGCTCGCCCCCAACCGTAGTAGAAGAATGACTGGCTGCCATAATCATGCTCAATAGCTCCATGCTTGATCAGCTTTTCGTGGATACCTGGAAAAAGCGATTCTATGATGTGCTGTCCCTTCAAGAGTAGGGTGTGTCCCTGTCGTCCTTGAGGGACTCCAGGCCGAAAGATGGGTTCTTCTGGATAGTGATCACGTTCAATGAGTGTAACCTGTGCAAAATAATTGAGGAGCACTCGGGCGGTGAGTAAGCCAGCGATCCCACCTCCAATAACAATAGCATGATTTCTTTTTGATAGTGTTGATGCTGTTGCCATTTTGTTTCTTTTATTCTTTCGTCTCATGTTTAGATAGCTGTGCAAAATACTCAAGCAGTAAACGATGGAAGAAGATATAACCACCACCAGCTTTACGTAATAGGGAACATTCAGCAGCATAATCGAGGAATGACACACCCTTCCAGGGCAGAACATTAGCTCTTGCCAGATACCAGCGTAGTACCATATGTTCGATGAATGCTCGACCACCATAGGCGGTCCAGAAGCGCACAGAAAAAACGACGCTATAGATAAGTATAAACCCCAGGATCAAGACGGGCCATCCTGGCACTCCCGCCAGCCAGAAACCCAGTCCACAGCAGAGACCTCCGACGATCCCACCAACCGGGCCGAACCTCGACGCGGAAAACAGTGCGTGTTTGAGCGAATTGCGTGTTCCTTGCTCGGGTTGCATGTGTTGATGTTGATCGTTTGGAAGCGTATCTGACGACCAACCACTATTAAGAATACCTGTCAGGATAGCAGCAACTCCATTTACCATTCCCACAATTGAACCATAAACAAGCCCATAGTTCCATCCATAAGAGATGCCATGAAAGATACTTGTTGCGATGCTCAGTGAGAGGCTTGTTGGAAGCGCAATTGCTCCTCCAAGCAGAAGGCCCGCTTTGATGTTGTCTTTCAAATGATCTTGGACGTGTTTCCATGACCATTCCACAACTTCAGCTGGTTTAATGGTGATGCCAAGATCCAGCATGAACTCAGTGGTATTGCCCAGACCAAAGACTGCACCAATCCCAATGCCAATCAATGCTCCAAAGAGCAGAAAAGAGGGTTGTATGGTTTGAGACTGTAAAGAGTAGATGCTTGTCATACCTATCATTGCACAGGCTGCAAAGAACCCAAAATTGATCAATCGATCAATGAACGATCGAAATTGGAAGTAGTTATGTGTCCAGGAGCGATGACGTTTTTCTTTTGCATCATTTTTTTGTTCTGGTCCTAACCCGTAGGTTAAGGCAACCATTAGCCAGACAATCATTCCCTCGAAAAGTCCAGTCCCACCTCCGCGAACTAGCCCATCAGAGAGGCCATGCAAGGACGTAAGTAGTGCTCCTGCGATGATGGTAACAATCAGGCCAAAGATAAGCGCGATGGGTAGCGCACGAATAAATCCTTGTAACAATCGATGGACGGCTTCACCGATGTTCCTGCTCAGAAGATCTTGCCCGGCAATCAGAACAATGATTATTTCTGCAAGAAAGATCATGCTACCCAGACTTCCGCCACCTTTCAGGCTCCCGCCCAGACCATCTGCCATCCATCCCAGGATGGTATTCCCATAGCCCCTTCCACCGAGCCAGTAAAAAAGCCCCGGCAAGTTAGGCTCTGAGTCCCCTCGGAAACAGGCGAACAGGCCAGCGTCAATGAAGAAATTGATGCCAAAGACGAGACGAATGACCGTGTTTTGATACTGTATCTGAGCAGTCTTATCGAGCCAGGTGGGTTGCATATGCTCAAGGTAGAATTCACTCTGATTATGCTTCTGCATTTGTTGAGCTAACCATGTTAATCGTTTGATTGTTTCTTCCATTGGGTAGCCTTGTTGCGGCTTTCGCTCAATGGCCCGGCGAACATACTGCTCAAAACTTTGTTACGTCGTTCTTCCATGTTGTTAAGAGCTAACATTTCCTCAATGGATATGTCCTGATAGGCCTGGGTTAAAGTATTCAACATCAAAGGTACTGAAACCATCTGTTGTAGTATTGGATCAGTTTGAAGGGCAACTTGAACTGCTTCCAGGCTTTTGCCCCCTTTTGAAAAACATACTCATCAATCTGCTGCGTACTTAATGGTTTTACAACGACGGCACTGGTGAGCAAAAGCTTGTTTGGAAGGGCATTATAATCTGCAGAACGGCAGGTAACAACCATAGGCATAAGACCATGCTTCTGCCGATACGCGTTAATAGCCTTTATACAGGCTGCTTGTGACTGCGTGTTTACTTCATCTAACCCATCAAGCAACGGAAATATCTGGTCATTTAACATCAACTTATGCGCCAGTTGTGAGGGAACGAGGTATGTCATCATAAGTTGCTGAATAAGCCATTCGTAAAAAGAGGCATACTTTTCGGACCAGGATGAGAGTAGAAAAACAAAAGGAAACGGTTGTGTATCATCCTGGAGTGCATGTTCTATACAATTGCTGGCTAATTCTAGTAGGAGCGTTGTTTTTCCTGCTCCAGGTTCGCCCAGGATGAGCAATGCTCCATCTGCGTCTGAGTAGATATCTGTAATCTTTGTGCCTGAAGAAAGTTTTCCCCAAGAGTCTGGATAAGCAGCAGGTATCTGTGTTCCCCAGGGTCTGACAACGGCATCAGGTAGTATCTGCAAGTCCAATGTCAGAAGAGGAGTGCTTGATACAGCGCGTAATACTCCAGAAATCCAATGTTCATGAACACGCTTCAGAATAATGGAGCGGTTTTTGTCTTCTTTTCTTGTGGGCTTTGAGGCTGTTTTGTCAATGAATGAATGCATTGATGATCCACGAGTCATCTCTTCAACGACTTCTGTGGTCTTAGCCTCTCGCTGCTTGCAATTGACTGGCTTTCCAGTGCGACTCAAAGTTCAGCATAAAATCATCGACAGAGCAAAACAACTCAAGTAAACTTATTTCTAGATCTCTGCGATAGTGAATAGAAGTACGCTTGATTTGCTCCTATTCTAACCTATCAAACAGGGGTCTGCATATCCAGAACTTATGTTAGCTTATCGCAAGATCCAGGGAAATTCTTCTTCCCATTGCTGCATTTGCCGCAACATTGGCTCCAGACCTTTGCCATACTCTGAGAGCGAATACTCAACTCGCGCTGGGATCTGGGGAAATACTTTTCGCTCGATGATACCCAGTTGTTCAAGATCTCTCAATTGCAGAGTAAGCATCTGCCGGCTGGTTTCTGGCATGAGTCGGAGCAAGTCCCCAAAACGTTTCGGACCATTTAGCAAATACCACCCGATGTTCAGTTTTATTTTCCCGCCAACACTGATCACCCCCAGTGGACATCTGATGGACGGTGTTTTAGGCAGCATAACGATCAATCCTTTCAACAAATTCGATAGGCAAAAAAAATTGCGTACTTGTGCGAGCCTGAATCTTCAGGTAAGGTCATTATATCGACTGTATTGAACAGTGACAAGGCGATCAAACTGGTTGATTTTCATTCCAGATCGGAAATCAGCTCTCTCACCCAAAAAGGAGCAATTGTATGCACGGAAATTCTCATCACCATCCGCAATCCTCCAAGCCTGACTTGTCGTCCACACAAGGGCATGTCCTAAATATGGGATGGCGCTACGATTTGTTGCTGTGGTTTATGAACCTCCAGTCACGTGGTGAACTAAAGCAGGTACAGCGAAAAATAATGGATTTGGCCCAATTTCAGCCAGGTGAAGCAGTGTTGGATGTAGGCTGCGGCACTGGCAGTATGACGCAGTTGATCGGGCAATGTGTAGGAGTCACAGGCACAATTTATGGCCTTGATCCCGGACCTAAACAAATTGCCCGCGCCCAAGCCAAAGCCAACCAGTCAGGACTCTCCATCACCTACCAGGTCGGGGTTATTGAGCACCTACCCTATCCAGATCAGTCCTTTGATGTGGTCCTCAGTACGTTTATGATGCACGTTTTACCCGATAATGTGAAACAACAGGGGCTAGCCGAAATAGTCCGCGTCCTTAAGCCTGGAGGCCGGGTCATCATCGTTGATTTCAAGCGTCCTGAGTCATCTGCACAGCCATCAGAGAAACCAGAACATACCGGTCCCTGGAAGAGTGGAGTACAGGACCAACCCGGATTTCTCCAGGCAGCGGGTTTTTCCGGCATTGAAAGCGGAGAAATTGCCACTCGTTCTAACAAATTACCAGAAATTGGTTATGCAATTGGTTCACGTCTGATATAACTTTCCAAACGTGAGTTCTGTTTCAGTGAAATTCCGTAAGCCACTCATAAAGCGTTCCTGGTTTTTGCCCTGGTGGCTGAGGGGACTGCTTATCCAGAACTCACGTTAAAATTAGCAAAAAATTTCAGAAGATAGAAAAATCTTTAGCAAATTTCAGGTTTTACCTGAAATTTAATCATTTAAGGTGCTATTGAACCATGCCAGTGTAAACACCTGAATGTTCTATCTATTTTATGGCATTGCAGACTGTCTAGGATTTGGAGCATCTGAGGCTCAATGCCTCAAGATTATTCCATTAAGCATATCCAGCATTCCAAGAAACCAGTGCATGGTGTTAAAAGAAAAACTTTGATATGGAAGGCCAATTTGGCCAGGAGTGAGGTCGAGGTACAGTATGCTTCCATTCAATCACACATAAGGCAAACTAGGAAGCAAAGGATACTCTTTTGTACTTCCCATTTTTTCTCATGTGTGATTGAATGTTTTATCTAATGATATGAAGCTAAAATAATATATCATTATTCATCATAAGTGACTGCGAGGAACGCATGTATCTCCCTGGGCTTTTCATGATCTTCCTTGCATTATATGAATAAAACCACTTCCTTTTTTGCTAGCAGCAGGAAACAGTGGCAACCAGATCGTTCCCAATGGGCCATGATCTGCCAATCTCGTTGCTGTCGTCGAACGGACAATCAGTCCGGTTTCATGCAGATATTGTTCGATCAGATCCGCCATTCTTAGCTCTTCTCGCTTGCCCGGCACCACAATGAGTAGCATCGGCAGGGTACCTTCTTCTTTTTGCCACTGACGAGAGCGGACATAATGAGCATCCGCACGCATCTTGGCACCCAACTGACGCATACTCATCGTGCCCTCATCCCACTCCAGCCAGGCATGGATTGTTTGCTCATCTGCTCTGTACGCGAACGCGCCGTCGGGTAAGAGGTTATGCCAGGCTCCTTGATGGTAATAGCGACGAGCACAACGCGCTTCTGTCTCCCACCACAGTAATTCCTCATTCCGTGCCGCCTGATGAAGGCTGGCGAAAAAACGATACACGCCTGTTGTATGTTGAAGAATCTTCAAGGCTGCTGGCATGCCACGCTGAACACGATAGTCTTCACCTGCCAGTTCCCCACATGCCGGACCTATCTCGCTCACAGTGGTAAATGGAATGTTGAGCATAGCGGCAAGCATTCGCAAGCCTCGGCTGCTCAGGGAGAAGCGACGGCCATCCTCAGTCTCATGAATGTGCAGGCAGGACCACTGTTTGAAGAGTAACAGATAGCGACGCGTACTTTCCACTTCTATATCTTGAAAGATGGCCAGCTCTTCCTGCGAGAGCAAAGGATGGGCATAGAGCAGGAGCAGGATGCTGCGGTGGCGTGACTGCAACCGGGTGGTGAGTAGCGAAATCTGTTCCTGTTCTCGGCCTTCAGGGACGTAGAGTCGTTGCAGACTCTGCTGAGCTCGTTGGTCAAAGCTGCCTCTGACCAGATTTTTTTCCTGAGGCTGTCGTGTCAGCGTGCCAGGGGCGATCTCCCGCTTGGGCGCGAATACTTCTGGAGGAAGCGCCTCTTTCTGGATCGGTGTGAACAGTTGTGTTATCTGTATAGGGCCAGCTAGAGAGAGGTGCTGCCAGGAAAGCGTCCAGAACGAAAGCGGGTGCTGATCTGTCTCCAGTGCCAGAATGGCACCGTGAAGTGGCACCAGATGCAGATGTTCAGCAGCTTCCTGAGCTGCCTGTTGCCAGAGATGCTGCTGTCGTCGGGTTGTGGTCAGTATCAAAAGCGCGGGAAAGGCATGATACTGAGACCAGCGTTCGGCACTCTCGCGAAAACGGAGCATGTTTTCGAGATGGGCATGCATGACCTGTCGATCGTGTGGTCCGACATATCCGGGATCGATGAGCAAGAAGGCACATCCATAGGTACTCTGGTTTCTTGTGGCGCCAGATCGCTGAAAAACCAGCACTGCGTCTGTTTCCACAGTGTGGCGTTTGCCTTTTGAGAGGAAGCTATGGCGATACTGTCGACGCCAATGCCATTGGATTGGTCCTTTCTTTTCACCGAGAAGCGTAGCTGGTGGGTCTGCTACCAGCCCATTGATGAGCTCTTGAAGCCTGCAGAGCGTTCCTAATCGCGGTAAAAGCGCACGTAGCCCTGCTTCGTCCGCCTGCCAGCGCTTCGCTAAGACGGAGGCTGGATACTGCATGTGTTCTGCGGCTGCTTGTATGCCCCGACTGGTGAGATAAAACAGGTGAGCAGCTTTTTTTTGTTCGAGCGAAGGGGTGATCGATTCAAGATAGCCCTGGCTTTTGAGCATTTTCATCTGGCGATACAGAGATGTGGTATGGACGCCCAGCGCCAGCGCCAGATCCTCTCCACGCTGATAAGGGTGTTGCAAGAGCCAGAGTAAGATATCGACCTGTCGTGAAGACAGTTCCGAATGGGGGAGAGCCTGAGCATTGACGTACTCAGGCGGTTTTCGCTGTGTTTCGTTTCTCATTGCCGTTCCTGTACCTGTGTTGTGGGCGCATTTTTGTCGGTCCAGACCTGGGACATGGGTTGTGCATGCTTCTTTTCATCCCCACTGGAGCGTGCTGTTTCCTGGGATTTCCGACCACGATAGCCACTTTCACGCGCTTTGGGTGTCTCGTTCTCAGGGCCAGGGAGCAGTGCTATGCGTTCAGTTGGTTGAACATTGGCATCCGCCTGTCGTGTTGCCATATGCACTTTTGTAGAACCTGACTGAACCAGACCCTGGTGGGGTTGTGAAGCGATGGCCCGAATCAAAGCCTCCTGTAACTGGCTATCTATGGTGTTAACAGCGACTCCATAACGTCGCTGACTGTCGTGGCGAATGCGTCGAGCCAGATCTTCATCGCCTGATGGTGGTGGGTCCATGGTGATGGAAAAGGCTGGAAGCCGCCGATTCTGGTAGGTCAGCTTGATATAGCAGCGGTAGCTATCGAGTGTCGCCAGATCCTCTGCCTCGACTCCGATTTCTTGATGGAGCAATTGAGCATCGCGAGCAGAGACGTGAAAGAGGATATACTGCTTGACGTTGGCCAGCACCATTGGCAAGAGTTGATCATGAACGCTGACCAGATACTCAGGCGATTGTGTCGCCAGATAGAAAGCTGCCCCATATTTACGCAGTTCCGCCAGCGCGGCCCAATCCACTCCACGAAAGGTCTGAAACTCGTCTACCATGATGCAGAGCCGTTTGCGTTCCTGTATCGCCAGGGCTCCTTGTTCCTCCAGGGTAATTTGAATCAGACCCAGGAGGGTACTGCCCAGCAGGCGTGTCACATCTTCACCCACCACGCCTTTGGCGAGTTTGACCAGGATGATTTTTTCCTGGGCGATCGCCTGAGAGAAGTTGAGTGTGGATTGGCTCTGACCCAGGATGCGGCGGGCAATCACGCTTTCAAATTTGGCGACTTTCGACAGAACGGGATCGGTTCGTTCGCGTTGCATGGATGGATTGAGTAGATCATAATAGAGCGTCCACCAGCGCAGAATGAACGGGTCACTTACCTGTTCAAGTAAGGAATGGCAGAAACTTTCATCGGTGAGCAGGTGCATGACATCGAGCAATGTATATTGGCGGGTCGGGCCCTGGTGCTCATTCTGTTGCACCAGCGCTTTATTAACCTCAAAGAGGGTGCGTAGCGCATATTCAAAGGCATTTTCCATGCGTGGCCCCCAGGAGGAGGCCCAGATATGAGCCAGCGTTTTCAGCAGATCGGCGATGGCCTTATCGCGCCCGCGTCCCAGTGTAGCATCCAGTGGGTTCAGCCCCACTGCGTAGTCAGGATCGGAAAGATCGATCAGGAGCACATCATCGATGCGATGAGATGGTACCAGAGCAAGGATATGCTCGGCTAGATCGCCATGAGGGTCAATGACGAGCAGTCCACCCTGGTGCATCGCGGTGCGTGCGAGGTGCTCCATACAGGTGCTTTTGCCTTCGCCTGACTTCCCGCCTATGAAGAGATGTCGTTGCAGGCACTCGGTTGGAAAGGCGAAGGGCTGCTGATGGCCCGCATGTTCGCTGATGCCAAAGGAAAAAGGTGCTTCTGTTGCTCCGATGAGCGCTGCTGGTAGGGGGAAGGTTCTCATCTGCTGTTGTTCCATCTGTGCAAGCTGTCCCAGTGTCTGATCGGGCGGGAGGTGCCAGAGGGCTGCCAGCGTTTCGACATCGATGAGATGGGATGATGTTCTGACTCCCTGCCACCAGCCTGACCAGAGTCTGGCCAGTCCCGTTCCTGCTTGTATGGCATGGTGAGCTTCTCGTGAACCAAGACGCCTGGGCACAAAATAGTTGCCTGCCGCGAGGTGATATTGGCGATAGGCCGCAAGCATCTGGGCCAGCAGGATGGTTCGGCGCTGGCTCCTGGCTCGAACCTGTGTGATATAGTGCCAGAGATTCTGACAGGCCCTGGCAAGAGCCGGGCCGCTATGAACGGTCATTGCAATCAATGTCTGGAGGCCTTCGCGTCCCAGGTGCGAGCGGTGTGCGCCCGGTTCTGTTGTTGTAAGCATATGCCAATCGTGTCTCCATGCCTGGAGCAACTCCCGTACGCGTGTGCCTCTGGGTAGCGGATGGTTGAGCGCTGGTTCTATCACGTAGATCCGTAGACGGACGCGATAGGCCATGCGCATTGTTTTGTTCTGGACCAGTTGCATGTTGTAGAGGGGACGTTTCCCCCAGGAGCGATGAATGTGGGTAAAGAGCCAGAAACAGGCGAGGATCAGGATAATAATCAGCCCCATGCCGCCATAATACTGAAGCGTTTGTGTCTGGGTAAGCTGTGGTAACTTGCCATGGAGCTGGGTCGTAAAGGCCTCATCTACCCAGACCGGAAGCCAGGATTTGAAGCGGGTGTAGCCTATGAGTAGTGCAATGACGATCATGCCCAGGATGATGAGCGGCGTGCTCGGAGCACCTCCGGTAAGGTACTGTTGTGAGAGGGCTTGCCGTTGGGCATTGCGTTCTGGTTCAAGGGCATGCTCGACCGCTTTCCGTTGATCTTTGTGCGACCAGTTGGCAGCCGCTGGAGCCAGTGCGAGTTGTGCCACGATGCGTGTATTCTCGGGTACTCCATCAAGGGCTGCCAGGAGTCCAAGAAGGGGATCAGCTCCTTCTTGCTCAGCAGTCTGATCATTCCAGGACTGCAGGGGCAGGTAGGATGCCTCTCCTGCCTGCAGTTCCAGGGCTGAAACCACCTCGTGTGTCTCCAGCCGAAAAGGGTCCTCGGAGGCAGGCAATGGAAGGAAGACGGCCTGTGGATAGCGAGCCCGAAGCTGGTGTATGACATGTTGGAGCGATTCCGTGGTCGTGGCCCGAATGACGAAGCCCCGTTGCTGAGTTGTTCCTATTAACTCTAGAGCGATAGGGTGTCGTTCGTCTACGACCAGACTATGCATGGCGGTTACCAGACGGACTTGATCATTTTGTCCTATATGATGCGGTGGGATCACACGCATCGCCAGCAGCGGTGCTGCGATGGTGGTTGCGTCTGGTTTGGCGCGTGAAGACAATGCTGCCAGCTTCATGAAATGCTCTCCATCCGCTCAGGAGAGATGCGTTGAGTGCGAGGTTCCACTGCTGAGCCCTGCTCTTTCACTGAGAGTGCTGGCTGCTTGACTGTTTCATTCGCTAACAACCGATCAAACGTGCCAATTCGTTCAAGCAATGGCCGTAACTCCTCGGATGCCTCACCATCTGCCAGGGACGCCAGCTCACGTGGATCAGTTGTTGCCAGTAGATGTTCCAGTTCACTGGTTTCAAAGCGTACATGCAAACGCTTCTCACTGGTCGTCAATAACGCCTCGCCAATTCCTAAGCGGCGCAGGAGTTGGACTTCGCGGCTGGAGAGCTTAAACATCTGCTGAATCAGGTCAAGAGAGGTGGCATCCTGGCGCATAAGCACGTGGGTGGCACAGTTGGCAGGAATGGCGCTTTCTTTAAAGATAATGGGATGCTGTGACAGGATGGTTACTCCTAAGTAGTGCTTACGAGCGCGTCGGACCAGATCCTCTAGAAAGAGGGCTCCACTGGCATATTGATACAGAGTGGCTGCCTCATCGACGATCAATTGACGCGGAATACGCGACTGGAAAGACTGCGTCCAGACAAAGTTGGAGACGAGGAAGAGTCCGATGGGTCGTAGTTCGGTTTCCATATCATGAATATCAAAGACAATGATCACGTTTTCGAGCTCAATATCTGTCGGACCAGCAAAAAGCCCGGCTAGCGACCCATGGACATAGCGCCGTAAGCGTTGGGTCAATCCACTGGTATCGGGTCCACAGATGCCGCTTTCCAGCACGTCGTAGAGGTCGCGCATCAAGGGAGCAGAACGCGAATGGGTACTGATGTCAGAGGTGATACCAACCTTGCGATAGGTCTCAAAGATGGCGCGATCTAGCAAGCCTTTCTCGTTGGAGGTTAACGTGCCAGCTCCCGTTGGCGTACGATCAGCCAGCATTAATTCCAGCAGGGTATGGAGCTTTTGTGCTTGATCAGATAAGCGGTCGCCATGTTCCATGCTGGTTTGCACCCGAGTAGTATGTGGGAGATCAAATGGATTGATATGATGTGATGAGCCGGGAGCCAGCCGGATCACCTGTCCATTCATAGCTGCTGCCATACGCCCATACTCGCGTTCCGGATCAATAACAATAACCTGAAACGGTGCGGTAGATGAGGATAGCTCTCTGCTCGCAGGATTGGTAGGTGTTTTACTCGCATACTTGAGTGCCATACGCATAATTGAAGCTTTTACCTGATGGGATTTGCCCCATCCTGGTGGTCCTAAGATGATGCGGTTCGCGTTGGCCATCTCGGTGCTCCAGCTATCGAGAATCACCGGATCACCCTGTGGAGTGATGCCTTCGAGAACGCCACCTGGATGAAAGAGCGCATTAGAAAGGAAGGGAAACATGGTTGAGGCACTCTGACTATCCAGTAAAATGCCAGCTCCCAGCAGGCTGCGGGCGTGAGGCAGGCTGGAGCGGAAGGCGCGTTCCTGCTCAAAATGGGATACGCGGGCGTTGAGCAGCATATTGTGTAAAACGGAATGCATACGCTCGGTGCGTTCGTTGAGCTCACGGCGGGAAGCTCCTCTCAGGACCACCTGCATCGTGAAATCCAGCATCCGTTCTTCGCCGCTGGCTAACCGATCAATGAGCCGATCCACATCGAACTCTGCCACCTTGAGATGCGGGTCCATCTCATTGCCTTTGCGTTGGGCAATCATCCGTGAGGAAAGATACTCCATCTGACGGCGGCGAAATTGATTGACCATCAGCGCTGAATTGAGAGGAGTGAGATGAAAGCTCACCTCCATTGGTTCATCCAGTTCAGCTAACGGTTTCAGCCAGCCTGCAGCTACCATGCGTGGGAGATGGTGAACGCGAAGGACGCGCACATAGCTGTCTTCCACCTTCAGACAATCAGGTGAAATCACAATTGCGGAAGGAGCAATTAAATCGGCGAGTTGCTCAAAATCATGCTGCATCTCGATTGGATTTGTCTGTTGATGGCCATGTTTGCGTCGGAAGGATGAACTCTCGTGAGATGGGGTGTGCTCAACCGATTGCATGGTGGAAGCAAAGAGCGACACGCCATCAGATGATTGTGATACAGGAGCGTTTTTGCGATCGTTTTTCACTTGAATAGGACGATCGATGGCGTCGATACTCTGCGGGGAGAGTGGATACTGCATGGCTTTTCCTGGCGAGAGGCAAGAGTAATAGAGCGGGATCAGTTCCTGCGGCCCTTTCAACTGACGGACAGCCAGATTCATATTGCTCAGCAAACGTATAATCTCGCCGATGCGAATATCCAATTCTTGACGAGCACGCTCCAGTGCTTCTTGCTGCTGAAGCTGTTGCTGCGCTCTCCTTTTGTGTGGCAGAAAGGAACGTGTTGTTGCCGTGGCGCTTGATGTCCCAGACGAGACGCGAATGACCAGATAGATTTGGCGATCCAGTAAGGTCCGTTGTGAGCCCAGTTGTTCCAGAAATTGACGATGAGAGGTAGCCATGAGATCCCAGATATCTGCTGTGTGACTCTTCTCGTTGTGAGTACTCTGTTCTACAAACTGATCAACATACCCGCTGAGATTGAGAGGCAGGACGCGCCACAGAATCTGAACAGGATAGGAGAGCGCAGAGAGAAAGGCCTGATACAGCTCATTGAGCAGGCGCTGTTCCTCCTCGCTTTTGAGATCGTAGCAAATTCCTTCAATATGCAGAATACTGACATAATCGAATTGTCCCAGCGTAGCAGTGCTCAAACAGAGAATTTCGTTGGAGACAGCGCGTGCAGCCACAAACTGCTGCTGGACACTGCCAGGGCGTGTTGCTGTGAAGGTGTGCTGGTTTGCGTTTGTTGAGACAGTGTGTGGGCGAATATGAAGTTTCATCTAGTGGTATTCCTCTTCTTGTTCATCTAACCAGATCGAAGATGGTGTCTGCGCTATCGGGCTTTCCTGAGTGCGTGCGGTCGTGAGCAATCGTTCGGTGCGAACACTCTGCCAGATGTAGATTCTGGGATGTCGAATATAGTACAGCAGTAGAGCCAACCAGATTTCCGGGTGGCGATCCGCGATTTTGAGCGTGGCAAAGAGAAGCGTGACGAGAACGATGAGTCCAGGGAAGAAGAGATGAAGCACCTGTCCGGCGGTGCCATAGTAACTCAGGAAGTTCAACTGGTTCCAGACCTGCAGGGCCTGCCCTCCTCCAATCACTGCAATTAAGCCCTGTCGAATCGTGACACTAATGGTAATGCCAAAGAGCGGAAGGTCTATTTTATCGGGCACGTTGAGATGGGTGGGAATCTGATAGCGTTGCGGTGGAGATGACGGACGCGATGATGACACGCAATAGGCCCTTTCTTTCTAGAAGCACTCTCAGCATAGTTCGCTGAGAGCGCTTATCGAGTGTTTATTTGGTAATAGAGGTATAGAATGCGACGGCAATGGTCCCAGCCAGCACGATGAGAATGGTTCCAACCACGGCATGCCCCATGCCTCGTTTGGCCAGGATGGCATTTTGCGGATCGGCGATAGCGGTGACGTACATATAACCAGCAATCACAAAGATAAAGGTGAGGATGCCCGGTAAATATCCTCCGACGAGAGTAGCCAGATTGCTAAATGCCGTGCTGACATCAGCCAGCGGGAGCAAGCGAAACCATAATGAGAGAAGCATCGAGAGAGATCCTTTCTTGCACTGGTCAGGAAACAGAAGAAGACGTGGTTTGACGGACAAAACCCAGGACTGTATAGCCGGGCCAGGTCGAGATGGAGCCATCGGCATGCAGCAACATACGGTACCAGTTGCCCGGCTGATCGGCATGAGCAGCATCCCAGCGCGTTCCTGGGGCATTGGCCTGTGCCACAGTCACCGATCCTGTTTTGCCATCAACTGGCAGGACTGTCTCGGTAACAACGGCGACATGCCCAAAATCACCGCCACTCCAGACCATCATGTCGCCAGGATGAGGCCAGCCGGTCCCCACTGGAATTTCGGTCCACCCATCCAGGTGCTGATAGAGCGGCCAGAAATCAATGCCGTTGCCAACAGCAGGCAGATCATCGCCAGCCAGATAGAAGGCCCCAGTGACAAACTCCACGCACTGTAAGTTGCCGCTGGCTGCCTCATCGCAGATCTGATGGCCAGTCCCACAGGTATTGATCCAGAAGCGATAGACTGGAGCTACCACCGGGTCAAAGCGGTCATACATATTGGCTCGAATACCCCAGGTATGGTCCTGTAGAAGCGCTGCTGCCTGAGCGACGGCGG
Organism: Tengunoibacter tsumagoiensis; assembly: GCF_003967535.1. Lineage (GTDB taxonomy): Bacteria > Chloroflexota > Ktedonobacteria > Ktedonobacterales > Ktedonobacteraceae > Tengunoibacter > Tengunoibacter tsumagoiensis. The sequence goes on from NZ_BIFR01000001.1 coordinate 2,971,987, forward strand.
TCATCTTCTGACTTGACGTACAGGCAGTTGAGCGGGCGGTAGGACATGCGGTAAACAGGAGTGGTGTGCCCGTCAAGCCGCCTGTTCCTGTGCTTTCGAGACCAGAGCCGAGAGCTGAAAGTAAAATGGCAACCAGAACAACAATGAGAACCACTGGAATCAGGCTGGCAGCGACAAGGAAACCGATGAATCGAAGCATAGAAGTGCCTCTTTCTAAGCAGCCATCAACAGAGCCGTCTCAGCAACACTGCGGATTGTATTGCCAAAATCGCGATGCACTTCACCCATCGTAGATTTCACGACGCTGGAGAGCAGCATATTCGGTACTTTGAAGGCGACGTAGAGCGCCGCAATACCAATTAAAAGGCTCATAATGGTCATTGATGCATGTCCAAAGCTGCCAATAAGAGCACTGCCCATGCCAATACAGATCTCCTGCAGAAATTGCACAATCAGCGTCGCGACAAAGGATTGTACCCAGAGTCGTTCCCAGGCGATCGTTTGAGGTAGCGCAAAGCACAGCATACCAAGGGGAGCCAGGACAATCAGCAGATCCAGCGTGGCAATGCGCACGAGCATCTCAATGCCCAGCAGCAGACACATCACCAGATCAATGAGATAAGTAAGAATCTCGTAGACTGGGGCTGTGGGCCAGTTAATGATGCCCAGCGGGAGATTGAGATCGCCGATACCAGCAGTCACCAGCGCCGACTGGACACCCAGACAGAGCTCATTACTCAGATCGATGAACTGATGGATAAAGGTCATACTTAAGGCGGCAGCGATCGCTGCGAACGCCAGTCGAGGAGCCATCTCACGAAAGGTGCTGTTGGGCTGGAGCATATAGTTGTAGCCACCGATGACCAGGATCAGACCCAGAGCGCTTCCAACCACGGTCACCATCCAGCCATGCAGCGCTGCGACGACGGGCATCTGATCGGTATCCTCGTGGGGAGTACTGATGAAGAAGAGCAGACTATTAAACCAACCAATGACCTGATTGAGAAAGTCGCCTAACCCCTTCATGCATGATGAGAGCAATCCACCAAGAATGCCTTGAACCCAATCCAACCCATACACGGAATCGGTTGGTGCGTGAGCTGCTCCCATCATACTGGCATGAGTTTGGACGAATTGTGTGTAGAGACTGTTCCACCCCGATGTACACAGCACATCCGTTGCTGGATCATACGTTGAAGCGTCTGTTGACGATGTCCTTCCAGGACGAGGAAGCTCTTGCAACTGCCGGGTTGTTGGAACCTGTGCAGAGGCAAAGCCAAGACGGTGAAACACGTCATCAGCATGACCGCAGATGCTGTTTCCATAAGTCTGCGAGACGCCACCTTTTCCACTGCGACCAGGTGCATTAGTGATAGGCGAAGAATGAGGTACGAGCCAGACATTCATCACCAATGCAAGCAACAGGAGAAAGCCGCTGACTGTCCAGCAGAGTCGTTTGAGACGTCGTTGTTGCTGAGCATCGAGCTGTGGTTGACGAGCGATAAGATGATGAAACTCAAAAGTGATTGTTCGACTGGCTGATCTGGTTACAGTCGAGAAGACCTCTTCAGGCATCGAAACCGGTAGTAACCTGTTCAGAAGGTTCACCTCCTTTATGTGATAAAGCAAGTGTAACAGATGGAGAGGCCAAAAAATGGGAATGGTTGTGAAGAAATCGATGTCTTTGTATGTCATCTTGATGTGAGTATGTTTGGAGACACTTTGCATCTCAATACTTGCTTCCAAACAGGCTAGTAAGCCTACTACAGAGGCCGCATTGCTTAGTATGCCTGAGAACTGGACCTTCTTTTTTGCAAAGGTAGCTATTGTTATAAGGCAGGTACATATGGACAAATCTATATTGGTGACTCAGGTGATGTACCGAGTTGCCAGGCAATAGCAGAAGCGCAGAATACTTTCACAGCAAGGTCTGCTTCTGACATTGGTATACTTCCTTAGTATTGGGAAGGTGAATATTCAATTTCGTATGCGCGTAATCGACTAGCTACTGTGTAACTTCATCAGCATTGCTCTCATGTAAGCTCACTTCATCCATTATACGGCCATCTTTTTCGACTGGCTGGAAAGCAAAAAGATCAGATTTTGCTTTGACTAGGAAGAGAAGTGAATTTTCGCCATAGTCCTTTGGCCGTAAAGTCGTTGAGCGAGCTCTTAATTCTTTTACAATATCGACGAGTAAAGCCGTTTTGGGAATTTTGTGTGCTGTAACAGCCAGAAAAGCTGATTTGATTTCTTGTGTCAGTCCTGGGTCATCTAGAGGCTTCAACACTTTTGGTGTAGAGGCTACTGCTGGCTGATTTTTTGGTTTCTTTTGTATTACTGATGCTGCTTTCTTTGTGGGTGCTTTTTTGGTAGGTTCGCTTTTCTTCTCAACGTTTGTTTTTTTCTTACTCCTGGCTGAGGGCTGTTCTGCCGATGGTGCTAACACTTTCTGTTTGATGTGGGTGAGTGGAATGGTGCCGTTACACGCCAGGCTAAGTGAGGCATTCTTTGCTGGATCACTTACACTAATCACATAGCAATTGTTCATACGTAGCCGATGAATGAGCGGAAGAAAATCGCTATCGCTACTTGCAAGGAAAAAATGAGTAATTCCTTGATAAAAGAGGTCTATCGCGTCAACAGCAAGTGCTATATCTGTTGCATTCTTTTTTGGTGTAGCAATGTGGCATTTGGGTGTAAAGGCGTATTTAAGCAGTAAGTCTGTCCATCCACTCTGTATACTAGTGGCCCAACTACCATACACATGTCGTGCTACAACTTGTCCTTTCATTTCAGCCGCTTGTAAAATCTCAACGAGCTTAGCCTCTGACAATTGGACATTATCACCATCAATCAGTATTGCTACCAATGGCCCAGAAGAAGCAACGTGAGAACATCTCATAGAAAGCAGCTCAACCATTAAGGAAGGAGGCCTCTGAATATTTTGCATCTCGCATCTTTCATTCATAATCATCATACCAATCATCATCATTCGAAGCTGCAGGAACTGGAATAGCTTCTTTTTGCGGAAGGATGGTAACAGGAATGTAGGGTTCCGCAAGCTTCGCAAGAAATGCGTTGTTTTCTTGACATATCCGATTTTTTTCTTGTACTTGTGATTGACGATACGCTACAAGCTTTTCACTTAATGATAATAAGCTCTGATTATACTCATCAATCTCACGGTTGCACCAGGCAACCATGAGTGAGACTATATCGAATATCCGCTGCTTTTCTGATCTCACCCAATCCAGGTCTTGCTTGCTATTTACAATTTCTAATAGTAGCTCTTGTTCAGTGAATTGAATTTGTATTGCTCCTTGTTGGTTCTGTCCTGGTTGAAGTGAAATAGCTTTGACTATCCCTGTACTGCCAGAATAAGGGAGATGAAGAACGATAACATGCAATTTTGAGGAGGAATTATATCGGATGTGATTCTTTGACAATGCTTTGTGATAATCACTGACAGAAAGCTGTTCATAGTAAATCGTGAGTGGTTCTACACGAAATAGTGAAACTAATGAACTACTATAGGCTGAGATTGAGATAGTAGCGAGCCGATCTTCGGGAGTCTGATCCACGGTGTTTCTCATCTCATTGTATGGCTTCTCAAAGAAGAGATGAACTGTTTGAGATCGTTGAGGGATTCCAGGTGCAAAAGAATAAATCTCCATTTCTTGCACTCCTTTTCTTTTAAGCCGATCTTATCCACTTGCCTGAGCACTAGTTTTAGTATACCCAATTTTAAATGGAACCAAAACACTTTATAATAATATATTTATTTTGCGTATTTTTATGTTTGAATTGATTATAAAATAGATTTACATTATGAAGATTTGAGAAAATAACTTTGCAATTAACAGTATCTATATAGTCCGTAGAACTCATATAAGGAAGAGGGCTGCAGTTCGATCGCGACCCATGTGTGCTTGCTCATGCAGAAGTACACCTTTCTTCGTATCTGGATAGAGCCTGGTCATGTGCAGTGGTCCACACTGGTGTATCCGCAAGATTGGCGAGTGCGCTGGCATGGTTGCATCCTGATACATCATGGGAATGTCCCTCTTCTCTCTCTGTCTTTGTTTCAGCAGAGCAAACGCTGCTCCTCCTCAAGTCCTTTCAGGAGAAACAGTCTGAACGCAAGTTCCTGCCAGACTCCTGCTTCGCTCTTTCTTCATTCATAGGAACAGAAGAATTATGAAGAAAGGGCCTTTTGTGAGGTCACCGCAATCGTTTCGTCAACCTCCTCAAGCGCTGCCTGTTGAATCCAGACCTGGCCCTGCCCCTGGAGGAGGATGCCAAACGCGATATCCAGGCACTCAGCAGGGACATCCAACACGACCTCATATCGCTTCCATTCGGTCGTTCCCTGGATGGGACGATTTTGCATGTTATCGTGATCCAGTGTATCAACCTGCGGTCCGTCCAGGCGCATCCACAGGCCTGCCCACCCTTCAATCTCCTGTGAGCGGACCTGTGCCGACAATCGTACTCGCCTGCCCAGATAGGGATAGGCGCTCACTTTGAGCATCAGCGTGCTGAAGCCTGCACCAGCCTCTTCGGTTGAGCGCAAAAAGACGCTTTTCTGCGTCAGATCATTCTGTTCCAGGGTCACTCCATGCAAATAGTGGTGAGGATGTGAACCGACCAGAAAGAATCGTCGCTCAACGGGTTGATCGTTTGGGGCCGCAGCAGGTGCTTCACGTCCTGTCAAAGAGGGAAAATCCCAGGTTCCTTGCTGGAGTGCTTCGCGTTCTAACTTGACCCAGCGCTCCTGTAAGGCCGGGCTTTTTTCGATTTCTTCCTGTAAAGCCTGGGAGAGCAGCGTCGCGGCATAGGTCGCCATTGGACCACCATCGAGAGCTGCACACAGATCCAACGCTTTTCTGGCTCGTGGGCTTAATGTCAAATAGATACGATTTTGAAGATGCATGTTTTCTCCTGAGTATTGTGCTAATTTGTTGCTTATAAGCAACAAATTAGCACAATACTCAGGATTTGTCAAAGAGGAGGTACCTCAAAGAACGTTTCTTTACCCGAAAGAGTGCTCTTACATATGAGAAACAAAGACTGTATTTCCAGACTTCAGGCAGGTTGCGAGAAACGGTGTTTTAATGACTCTAACGCCTTTGCCCAGACCTCATGCGCGAAGTATGTCGTCCAATGGTCGTGCTCATCAGATTCGCAGTCAAAGGTTGCTGACCATTCAACAAACGCCCTGTTTCCATCAACGACTGGCGTCACACACAATGTCACAATGCAGTCCCGAATCGGATACGGAAAGGGCTCACAGAACTCATAGGTGTAGAATCGATCAAGGTCGGAATGGGCGAGGAGACGTTGGCGGTGGAAGAGACTGGTACGACCAAGGCGCGCGTTGCGGATGGCTCCCACCTCCATACCTGATTTCCCCTCCTCAAGAAAGCTCTCGCTGACGCTTCCCGCCCAGGTATAGGTGCCAAAATCGCGAATTGCCTCCCAAACCTGGTCGGTTGTTTGTTCAAAGACGGTGCTGTAATAGGACTTAGCCATGGGTATGCTCCTTCTTCTGTGTTGTGTCTGCGTGAAGGTCTGATGTTTTTCTTTCCTCATCCTCCATCCTTTTATTGCCTTCCATACTCCTGAGATAGTGCATTTTTTTCTCAATCGCGGCGAGGTGGTTTTCCAGTTCGAGCAGATGTTTACGAACCTGCTGGTGATGGACTTCGAGTAAGGCAAGGTGAGCACTAGCTGTCATACTTCCTTGTCGCCGCAAGTCGGTATATGCTCGCATCTGTCGAATAGACATCCCGGTCGCTCTCAAGCGCAGTAAAAAGTCAATCCAATTGAGGTCATCCGCTGTGTAGCGACGATGACCACTTGCTGCCCGATCAACAGGCGGAAGCAGTCCCGCACGTTCGTAATACCGGAGTGCATGAACGCTCAGGCCCGTACGTGTCATCACTTCTTGAATAGTAAATGTTTTTTCCATACTGGCAGTATAGAAGCTAGAGTGTGCTCGAAGTCAAGGGGGAGCACATTGTGCGGATGAAGAAGATTGTTGATTGGTTGTTTTTCGGGTTACAGCGTTTCGAGCGTTCTAGAGAGCACGTGTGCGTATGAAATAGCTATTGCCAAAGAGTTGCGCATCTTTTGGTATTTAATATATTTATAATAGCAATTTAAACAAGTACATGATACTTTATAACGCAAATGGTATGTCAAAGTATCTTTCTTTCACTCGATTGCCGAAACGTTTTTCTGACCGTTGCTTTCTGCCTTTGCATGCAGAGACTGTTCATGAGATGATGAAGACCTTTTTGTCAGAGGAGTAAAGTCGGAGCAGGCTGATGAGCGGTGATGCAGGAAAGAAGCAAACCATCGAGCTGTGAAGGCAGAAGATGCTTCTCTGTCTTCACAGAGAAAGCTTTTTGTCTATGCATCAGGAAAAACAAAACGCCATTGCCCTTCTTATTGATGGCGAAAATATTCCTCCGCGTTTTATTGATTGGATTTTTTTCGCCGCGTCTCGTAAAGGGCGGATTACATTTGCTTGCGTCTATGGGGCCGTGTCAGCCCTGAGGCGATGGCAGCCAGCGATCGAACAGTATCTGTTGGATACACGAGAAAATCAGCCCGGGAAAAACGCAGCAGATCGAGCAATGCAGTGGGATGCCTGGCTGCTGTTTGCGCAATGCCAGGTGAAGCAGCTGTTTTTTGCCACACAGGATGGAGATTTTGCCTCCTGTATCTGGCAACTGCGTCAGAGCGGCTGTCAGGTTCATGCGCTTGGTGGACTGGTTGTCTCAGAAAAGCTGGTTGAGGCTTGCCAGACCTATACCATCATTGGTGAATTAAAGGGGCTCAAAGTGCCAACGACGACCCAGTAGCCTGTTCTAGATGACAGACAGGACAGAGAAAGGGAAGATCAAACACATGACACAGTTGTATCTCATCCGTCACGGAGAATCCATGAGTGCGCTTCAGGGCTTTGTAGGTGATGGCGGCTTATCGCCACTAGGAATTGTTCAGGCTCAGCGCCTGCATGATCGGCTGGCTGCGACAAAAGAGATTGCCGCCGATGTGTTGATTACCAGTACGTTTCCTCGTGCTGTGCAAACCACAGAGATTATCGCTCCTGCGCTTGGATTGACGCCACTCCTCGACGATGAGCTTCAGGAGTTGCGTCCGGGCAGAGCAGAGGGTCTCCCAATCCAGACCTTTCGAGACCGGTACGGAGTCCCCAATTATGACAAAAGGCCCTTTCTTCCCATTGCTCCAGAAGGAGAGAGTTGGGGTCAATTCATGCTCCAGGTGGCAACAGCGCTAGAGCGAATACTGTGTGGCTATTATCCGTTTTCTAAAGCATCCTGATCAAACGTTCTGGTCTATGGAGACGTATGGAATGTCACCACTTTTTCTGCGTCTTTTAGATGCGTATGATACATTTGTCTCACTGGGCGAACCAGCTCCAGCATGTTATGAGGTGCAGATAGGGCAAAGGAGAAATGCTTTGTCTGTTGGCATACTAATGCTTCCCTTTTAAGGCTTGTGAATAAAGGCCATAATGTTTAGCCAATCAATAAATGTCATGGTAGCATTTGTGTGATGCGTTCGATGTCTGACTGTAGCGAAGGTTCTTTAAGCAGAATGTCTTGTAATGTTGAATGAATCTTATCTCGGTCAGCTTTGAGATCAAATACTGAGCTTTTTTCTACCAAATCAGAAAGAACCATAAGCAGATTGCTTATTAATTCATAATCATCTGTTTCTGAAAACAATGTGAGCAGAGCATGTAGATGGGACTGATGACCCAATCTGTAGCTAAGAGCAAATAATTCAGCTTTGATCAGAGGGTTTTTATCCTCATCAAGCACAGCAGCAGCAACAAATGGTGCAATTTCGGGAGCATGTAAAAACTGACCGAGGGCTTGTACTACATAACGTTGAACCTCCAGTTCAGAATCAGACATGGCTTGCAGAAGAACTGGAATACTACCAGGATTGCCCAGACGTCCAAGCGCTTCAGCTGCGGAAGACCGTACGAACCAAAATGGATCTGCTTCAAGGAGGTTTTGTAGCGGATGGGTAGCAGCTTCATACTGTAGGAAACCTAGCGTCTCAGCAGCATTATTTCGAACTTTCTCGTCTAAGTCGGTGAGGGCATCTAGAAGTGCAGGTCCAACTGTTGACAGGAGAGACGATTTATTTCCGAGAGATCTTAGTAAAAAGGCAGCTTCTGCACGCACCTCTTTGTCTGAATCTGTTGAGAGAAGCTTCAGCAAAAGAGGTATGATTTCAGAATATTCAAGCTCGTTTAATGCATAAATTGCTTCGATGCGAGCGGATGATTCTTCCGATTTTGCCGCTTGTATATACTTTTGTACTTCTGGATTATTCATGGGTAGATCTTCCTTTACTCATAGCAACGCTATATAATACAAACTGTTCCTCCTTATTTTTTTCCCTTCTTACCACTGTCCTTCCCTTTATTATCTTTCCCATCATTCCCTTTTTCTCGCTGCCCACGTTCTACCCCATCTGGAAAAACATTGATATGTGAACCATCTTTAAGTTGCACATCCCAATGATCTTTGTGTTTTGTATCCCACTTCCAAACCCTCCCTTGAGCATCTTTATAGCCTTGTTGTACCTTATCCCATGCCTGGTCAGGGGTCATATTTTTAGGTGGATAATAGACGTTTGGACCTGTTGCTTTGCCTGATATAGGAAGATCACCTACATGGGAATGAGCGTTCAGAACAGTGATTTGAGGAAAATTTGTAATAGGATGGGGAAGTGTAATTGTCGGTGTTGGTGTATGAAATGCGATCTCTGTTCCCAGAGCAGCCAGACTGCCGAGAAGAAGTGCATCTGTAAGTGTTGGCCCAGCCAGACTCAATAATGCAAAAGCTGCTGCGGCTTCTGCTTCAGTTAACAGACCAATCGAAACGGTACCTCCAGCAGCTTCGAGTGCAGCAGCTGGAACCGTAACAGGTGCGGTAGTTCCTGCACTGAAAATGAGAACACCTAAAGTAATCCCAAGCCCAACAAGTAGTGCAGCAAGCGCAATTTTTGCCTCAGTCGCCTGTTCCAAATTTGTGGCCATTGTATTATGTTGAGAAGAGGCTGTGGACAGATGATCAGCAATGAGTTGGAGATTTTGAACACTGGTATTCGCCGTTGCGTGATAGGTATTACTCGCCTCTCCTACATATATAAGTTGAAAGGATGATAGACTGTTATTTAATTGTTTATGCAGATCGCTGATAGTTGTATGATGAGAAGAGAGATTCTTTTCCCCATCTTGTACAGGGTGTGGAGGAGTAACAAATTTTATGCTCATAGTATAAATATGACGAATGGTATTAATTAATTCTTCGAAATCGTTTTGGAATGCGGATGGTATCTTATCACGCAATCCTTCCAGATCATCCAGCAATTGTAAAGGATCCATCCAAATATCTCCTGCTATTTAACAGTCAAAAGGCTTTCTATTTCATACATTTAGCTGAGGGGAGGAATGGGTGTTTCTTGCATCTTATTTGCTACATTCTGGTCAGAAGTATAGTAATTATTCCCAGCAGTGATCAGATTATTTCCCAGTTGCTCATGCAAATCAGCCTGATCCAACATGTAGTTTTTTAACAGACGCCACCAATCTGAGTAGTGTTCAGTTTGTGAGCTTTCTAGTTGGCCCGTTATAGTGTCATGATGAGTATCAAAACTACTGACAGCTTCTCTTAATTTATCTCGTATCTGATGATGAATTTTTGCTTGATCACTAAAGTGGTCTGTTTCGGGAGCTACCAACTTATCCGTCATGTCTGGCCTCCATTATATAATGCCATATTTTAACTAAGTTAATTATACAGCAAAACTTCTTAGATGGACTAGTGTTAATATACCTATGAATTTGTATTTGTCAACTGTAGAGATGACCTCTATTCTTCACAACTGGGGAGTTAATTTCTGCAATTAGAGAGATATAGTACTCTGAAGCCATCTTCTTTGTATGTTTGCATATTTGTTAAGCTCATCCTATTGGCTTCTAATAGTCCAGACCTATACCATCATTGGTGAATTAAAGGGGCTCAAAGTGCCAACGACGACCCAGTAGCCTGTTCCAGATGACAGACAGGACAGAGAAAGGGAAGATCAAACACATGACACAGTTGTATCTCATCCGTCACGCAGAATCCATGAGTGCGCTTCAGGGCTTTGTAGGCGATGGCGGCTTATCGCCACTGGGAATTGTTCAGGCTCAGCGCCTGCATGACCGGCTGGCTGCGACAAAAGAGATTGCCGCCGATGTGTTGATTACCAGTACGTTTCCTCGTGCTGTGCAAACCACAGAGATTATCGCTCCTGCGCTTGGATTGACGCCACTCCTCGACGATGAGCTTCAGGAGTTGCGTCCGGGCAGAGCAGAGGGTCTCTCAATCCAGACCTTTCGAGACCGGTACGGAGTCCCCAATTATGACAAAAGGCCCTTTCTTCCCATTGCTCCAGAAGGAGAGAGTTGGGGTCAATTCATGTTCCGGGTGGCAACAGCGCTAGAGCGAATACTGCGGGAACATGAAGGGAAAACAATTGTCGTTGTGTGCCATGGCGGGGTGATTGATGGCTCGTTTGTTTCTTTTTTTCGCATGAATTTGTGGACTCCTCCACCAACCCGTTTTGCCACACAGAATACATCGATTACCCACTGGAAAAAAAGAGGAGATATCCAGGCGGGAGAGCAGTGGCAACTCGTCACCTACAATGATACATTCCATCTGCTGGATATCGATACTTCTACCCGCATTTCCTGGGGACAACCTTTCGCCCAACCAGGATCAGATGCGAATCATCCTACCATGCCAATCTCAACAGAAATGCACAGCGATGAGAGGGCCTGAGTCCTACAAAAGGCAGGTTTGTTGAGAACTGGGCAGGAGCAAAAAGCTTTCTGGATATCAGGAAAAAGGAGTTTGGTAGGAGTCTGATCAGGTACACTGCATACAGGTTGTATTTGTAGAAGAGGAAAATATCCGTGAGGCGCAATCCAAAAGAGGAGAATGATGCAATGAGCCAGAAAGGATCGATCATGACTTCGGAAACGTACAAACTTCCCTTCAGCCTATGGTATGCCACGCTCCAACCCCCAGTTTCCATGGATGATCAGAATGAAACGGTTGGAGCTGAGACCGAGGTTCAGACAGGTCGGGATGGGACGGTCAGAACCGATATGGAAGAGGATGCTGACACTGAGTAACTTCTGTCTGGTTGACTGTTGAAAAGAGAGGAAGCGTCTCTATGCGACAGGTACTCATCCTCAGCAGACCCCAGGATGGACATGTGTCTCCAGTGCTTGAAGAGATCAAAGCACGAGGAGCCAGAGCCTACTGCTTGCATACTGCCGATTTTCCTGAAAAAGCCACGTTCACCAGCATTCTGAGCCAGGCTGCTGGTGGTTGGATAGGTTCACTGATCAGTGATGATCAGACGATTCCGTTACAGGAACTGACCAGTATCTGGCGACGCAGGCCCAAACGGTATGTTGCCTCCAATGCCTATGCGCCGGGGATCAAAGCGTTCATTGAGGAGGCGGAGCGAGCACTGTTAGGTGTCCTGGAGAGTCAGACTCTGCAAGGAACGTTCTGGGTCAGTCAGACACATGCCGTCCGACGTGCTGATCTCAAGGCGCTCCAACTGGCGATGGCCCGGCACCTTGGTTTCCAGGTTCCCCGAACCCTGATGACCAATAGCCCACAAGAGGCCGAAGCCTTTTATCATCAGTGTCATGGAAATATCATCCTCAAAGCGGTATCGAGAGGAGCCATTGAAAATGAGGAGCAACAGATGTCCCATTTCCTGTATACCAGCCAGGTTGAGCGAGCTCATTTTGCGCATATTGAGGGGGTCCGCGTTACAGCGCATCTGTTTCAAGAGCGGATTGAGAAGACGTGTGACGTGCGCATCGTGGTGATTGGGCGACAGGTATTTGCAGCCCGGATGCACTCCCTACAAGGAGGGCAAGCGTGCCTTGATTTTCGGCAACAGTATGCAAATCTCACCTATGAGGTCCATACTTTGCCAGAAGTCATCCGGGAAAAGGTGCTGGAGTTAGTCCGCTCCTTTGATTTGCAGTTTGCCTCCATGGATTGCCTCATCACCTCACAGGATGAATATGTGTTTTTGGATCTCAATCCGAATGGCCAGTTTCTCTGGCTCCAATATCGTCTGGGCAGTCGTTTGCCTCTTAAAGAGGCAATGGCCGACCTACTGGTGTACCCAGAGGAGTATCGTTTGTGAACAGTATGACAAGACTATCTGAGACGTTACGAAAAAAGCTAGTTCAATCGTTATGCGAAAAGGGTGTCATTCAATCGCCAGCCGTTGAGCAGGCATTCCTGACGGTTCCTCGTGAAGCCTTTGTGTCCTCGTTTTTTGAGCAATCAAGTGGCTCTTCATTACTCTGGACACAGTATGATGCAACACAGATGTCCGAGGCAGACTATCTGGAGCAGATCTACCTGGATCAGGCGCTGGTGACCCAGCTCAATGAGCGAAAGATGCCCAGCAGTTCCAGTTCTTTACCCTCAGTGATGGCGAAGATGTTGGAGGCGCTGGACGTGCGACCGGGCCAACGTATTTTAGAGGTTGGCACCGGAACAGGATATAATGCAGCACTTTTAGCAGTGTTGACCGCCGATCCTACTGCCGTCGTCACCATTGATATGGACCCGTCTCTGACAGAAAACGCAGCACAAGTCCTCCATGAAGTCGTCGGTTCTGGTATTAGAGTCGTCACTGGTGATGGGTTTTATGGGGCGGCTGCCTGGGCTCCGTATGATCGGATTATTGTGACGGCCAGTATTCCAACGATCCCGTGTTCGCTCGTAGACCAATTAGCGGTGGGTGGAAAGCTGGTGATGGATCTTCAGGGACCGCTGGCCAGTGGATTTCTCGTGCTTGAAAAGACTTATGATGGGGTAATCGGCCACTTTCTCCCTGAACCGCTGTATTTTATGCCTCTGGTGAGCGAGGCCCTTTCAGTGCCTGAGCCAGTGAGTGTGAAGAGCGTACCACAAAGCGGCACATTTTTGCTGCCAGAGAGCCATCCCTATCCTGGTATCTTGTCAAATACCGATTTTCGCTGGTTTTTTCAATGGTATCTTCCGGGCAGTCGTGTGCAATCTCTCAAGCGGCGCGACCAGAAGACGGATCAGATGATGTCACAGATCTCAGTGAGTGATGCTCAACTGGCAGCTATTGTCCGTTTTCTAAAGCATCCTGATCAAATGTTCTGGTCTGTGGAGATATATGGAACATCACCACTTTTTCTGCGTCTTTTAGATGCATACGATGCGTTCCTCTCTCTGGGAGAGGCAGCCCCGTCGTATTATCAAGTACAGATCGAGAATGGAGAGAAAGCTCTTTGTATTGATGGTTTGAAGCTTCTTTTTTGAGGGCCTGGGAATCATACTGACTCAAGATAGAGAGTACCTATTTTTGCACTGAACCTTTGCCGGTAAAAATCTTGAAAGCAGGATCAAAACCCAATATAGTAAGAATAAAGTTAGTCGATCCTGTTTGACACCAGAAGAATGATGTTCAAAAACATGTGTCAGCGCATCGAGTATACCTATGATTGCCATCGAACACGGGAATTATCTCATTGCCGCTCTTTGATCTGTCCGCTATGGAAAAAACATAGGCACCGGCGATACCAGCGGTGCTGGCATCAGGATTCCTTCTCTTTATCTTGTATTTCATGCTTCCAATGAGTAGATGGGACTTTGATGTATATCCTGGCTCTCTCATAAGCTTGCTGTCATAAGTGGTATACTGGAAGCCAGCGGAATTCCCGCAAACTTGCTACTGCGGCCTCAGAAATACGGAAGAAGAGATAGAATACTCCAATGTTGACAAAGGAAGAGAAACAACTTATCCTCGAACGGAGATATACAACTTCATTTTATGCACCCTGGGCAGACGCCGAGTTGTTTCAGACGATAGTAGAAAACTTAGCAGAACCCTTTCGAGATGCCAACATCGGAAAAGTGCTTGGCTTAGAAGCGAGAGGATTTATTTTGGGAGCTCCAGTTGCCTACTTCCTCCGCACTGGTTTCGTCGTAGCACGCAAAGGTGGCAATTTGTATAAAGGGCTGTATACTTCTGAACAGGTACTACAAGAATCCTGCATTGATTATTCAGGTCAAAATAAAATCCTTGAAATTGAAACCCACACATACGGGATTCAACCAGGCGACCGTATCTTGATTATTGACGACTGGTTTGAGCGTGGAGAGCAAGGGCAAGCTGCTGTTCGACTTGTTGAGAGAGCAGGCGGTATCGTTGCAGGCATTGGGATTCTCTTTGACGAGATGGCGGCTGAGAAAAGGAAAAGTTTCCAGAACTATCATTTACATGCCTTAATTCAGGTTTCTGAAGCCTAGTGGCTCGCCTCTGCATCGACCTGCTTTACGCTAATTTTAGAACGCGTCATCGTAAAAGATACCCCTGTCCTGTCTTGGGATTTTCTGATTGAGGGGAGACTCTGACATTGATCTCTGAATTTCTCTACGCTGTTGGTAGCTGACAGTGCTTTCATCCAGGACGAGGAATCTGGATGATTTCACCTTTTCCTGCAAGAGGTCAGTGCAATCCTCGTCTTGAGTTAGTATACTGTGGATCTGTTTTGTCTTACAAACAAGACGATATGAAGAAGCCTGTCACATTTACGAAATGATGACGTTAGTCTGGCCTCATGAACAGAAAATCAAAGAACTTCGAGAAATGATGGTGCCGATTGCATAACAACATGTGTGCATAATCATCTGTTCTGGCTGTTAGCTTGTACTCTCCTTTTAGCTTGACAACACGCTGCAGGTATTGTACGTTTTTTTGGCACACAGCTTTTTGATGAATACAACAAAGAAACAGAGCAGCAGTATGCAGCGAGATGAAATAACGCCCCCCGTTCAGGAGCCTCTTTCTTACTGGCAAAGAATCGCTCCAAATCCTCTTTTCGCATCCTCTTTTTCCTTTTCTTCAGATATCCTTGTTATTGGCGGTGGATGGCTTGGGGCTGCTGCCTGTTACTGGTTAGCTGGGACATTCAGTGACCTTAGTGGAACGTCATTTTCCTGCCTATGGAGCAACTGGACGGAACGGAGGCTTTGTCGCTATTGGCCCTGATGAAGCTTACACGCAGGCTATCGCACGGCTTGGGTATACCACAGCTCAAGCTATTTTGCATGTGACGCTTGAGAACCAGAATCTTTTGCGACAGGTGTTAGAAGAAGAAACGATTCAATGTCACTATCGCGAACCGGGTCATCTTCAGGTCGTAGGATGGTCAATGTCAGGCCATTGCGATGAGAAACTCGTAGAACGAGCGCTTGATCAGGCTCTTGCTCGCCGTCGCCCCCCCTCTGGGGCTGTTGCATCACAGTGATCGAGGGAGCCAATATACTTCACAAGTGTATCAATACTATTTAGAACAGGCGGGTATCAAAGTCAGCATGTCACGAAAAGGAAATTGTTGGGATAATGCTGTTATGGAGAGTTTTTTCGGAACGTTGAAGGATGAGTGTGTGAGAAGTACTGTATACTCATCACATGGCGAAGCACGTACTGCCCTTTTTACGTATATAGAAACCTACTACAATCGGGTTCGTCGTCATTCCGCACTCGGATATGCTAGCCCAATCACGTATGAACAAATGAGGAGAAATTGAACATTACGTTACGTTTGACTTTTCACATTCCCTATGGTAGAATAAGAAAAGAAACGTTACGTAAAAACGGTTCATTGTCTCCTCAGCTCCAACCCCTAGAGACTCTACGAAAGCGGGTCAAGGTCACTCCGGAAACGCAACGATAACGAGGAGCGATGGGAAGTCCATTAGTTGTATTTCGAACGGCGGCAATGGAGAGGTTATGGTTGGTCAGACATCGTGCTATAGTGCAATGCTAGGCGATGGTAGCGGGTATTATGCCACTGCTAAAGCCCAATATTATATCAACGAAGCATATCGAACGGTAGCCACCACAGCAACCTATTAATCCCTCTCCAGCATTTCTAGAGTCAAGTGGCTATTCCCTTACCAGGCCGCTTGATATCCCCTCTCCCAGTCTGCTGGCGAACATTGCAGGCTGGGAGAGGGGATGAATGATCTCAAATCCCGGGAGAGTTCTACAGATCCCGTCAGCAAACCGTTGGAATTGACGAACAACGGTCACTTCTCAAGCGTGCTCCGGGAAAATCATGTGCCATTGAAACGCAAAAATGGTCATTTCTTTCTCACTATCCCACATTCCGCAGTCGAGAGTGACTTTTTTTGAATAACAAGAATAACCAAGCACTTTTACTTGTATTACTTTTTTGATCTTTTTGCAAAATAGCAGAGAAAGCAGAAATAGCTAATTTAGGTCAAAAGTTCTTATCTCTTGTCTCTTAATTACTCTGCAAAAGATGCAGAAGCATCATTTATCAATATTCAAAAAGTCATTTTCTAGGGTGCGGAATGTGGGCACTATGAAAGCAGTCGTTCCGGCCTTGAATCGCACCTCCATTGGCTCAGAATTACGGGTTTTTCTAGTTTTTGGTGAGAGATGGAAAAAGATAGGTCACTATCATGAAAGTCTCTACGTTGAGCGAGGGCCGCTCGTCTATGCTCTGAAAATAGAAGAAGAATGGAAGCAAATTCGAGGGAACTTCCACATGCAGACTGGGAGGTTCACCCAAAGTCCTCCTGGAACTATACTCAAAATGGAGAGAGCACACCCAGATCGCTCCTGCCACGTTGTCTTTCGTTCACCTGATGCGGCCTCTTTCTCTCCAGGAGGTGCTCCCGCGCATCTAAGGGTGAAGGGAAGACGCCTTCCTTTCTGGGCGCTTGAACACAATGCCGCTGGTCCGCTCCCTGTTTCTCCGGTCTCTTCAGCGTAGCCCTTCGCTCGCAGACGCGGACGCTCCGCCTCAAATTGGGTAGCCAGTTGTGTATCTCTCATTTGTCACATTTCCTCGTTTTGGTTTGTCATTCTTATGACAAAGGAACCCCCACGAATGTGACAACTGAGACCAGTACAGAAAGGACGTTACTTCATGCCTGAGAAACAATCGCTTCATCCACATCGCAAGCCAGTTCCGCTGGCTCTAGCCAGTGGCCCGGCAGAGTATATGCCAGGTCAGCAGGAGGATCCTGTGGTGCTCACCACCTTCAAAGATTTGCTGCAATGGGCGCAAAACTGGTCCCGCTCCCGCTCAGTGTGGCCCTTTATGTATGCGCTGGCCTGCTGTGGGATTGAAATGATAGCGGTGGCATCTTCTCCTCAATATGATCTGGCACGCTTTGGCTCCGAGGTATTCCGAGCCAGCCCGCGTCAGGCGGATGTAATGATTGTTGCGGGGACTCTTAGCCAGAAAATGGCTCCTCGGCTGCGCCTGCTATGGGAGCAAATGTCTGAACCTAAGTGGGTAATTAGCATGGGGCAGTGCGCCATCTGGCCATCGCTACCGCGATCAATCTCATTCGTCTGGTTGACTGGCTTGATGGGAATCCGTTTGCCCCTACCCGCGTTTCGGCTTTTGAAAGACTCTACAATGCAGCGTAGGGGTTTGCCAGCAGTGCCAAAACTGGGGCAAGCTCATTCCACAAAAGCAGGGTAGGTTCAGGTATCGAAGAGTGCTCATTGTTACCAATCTCGACTCCCTGCTTTCCGTTTGTGAATACGCTCTTCATCAGAGTATATCTCTTCTATACGCCAATACCGTAAGCCGTTCTGGTCTCGTCGCAGAAAATGATATTCATTGAGGGCGCCTCGTATCGCGCTTGCATCCTCGGACATGAGGGAGGTCTGAAGGATGGCAAGGACTTCCTTTGCATCATATATTTTCCCTACTTCAAATAAGTGAACGAGATAGTTGAGAACAAGCAATTTATCTTTCTCTTTTGAAGGTGGCCACACCTTCAGTTGACCTTTTGGAGTAAAAAAACGTCGAAGTTCTCTCGTTACTATTCCTGTATTCTGAGCAACGGGATCTTCCATGATAGTATATTCCTCTTTTCATTGAAGTCGATACTTTTTATGCATGTACAAGTATAGCTGAATTCGGCGAAGAGCACAACAAGCACTGGAAGAAACAGCTCTGATCATAAATGCTCTTCTTCAAAATAGTATTAAGAGGCTCATTTACTTCTTGCTGTAATTCTCCTGGATGATCTTAGCTCATTTTTTGATCATACAGTTCAATGAGGATATCCTCAGAAATGCATTCATGTTTCACAGATAGAATAACAATGGCTATTCCATATGATTAGTAGTCTCTCTCCTCTGGCTTTTTCGTTGCTGTGATACTTACCTCTATAAGAACGCTAGGCGCCCGGAAGTGTGCCAGCGCTTCTGTTTTAAAACGTGAGCAACTGATGGCTGCTATTCTCTTCATGTATAAACGCTCCATAGAAAATTGCCATGAAAACGTACATTATATAGAATAGATTATAGCTACCTTTCATTTCAACATGCCGTTTTTTTACACTTTCTAGGGATATCAAATTACTTTTTATTCTGAATATTCTATACGAGAAGGATATCACTATGAGATTTTTGAGTTCGGACTGGGGAGGTTTGTCATGGACACCCTGGTTTGCTTTTGCTGATGCACCTGCATTTCGCCAGCTTCCTGATAAAGCAGGGCTCTATCGTATTCGTGCTAGAGAACTTGGGGAACTATTTTATATTGGGGAGACTGGGCGTAACGTACGTGAGCGCTTAGGCGATCTCCGTCGCAACACACTCAATGTGGAGATGCCTTTTAATGATCCACATACTGCAGCCCCTTCATTGTGGGCCTGGCGCGACGCCGAAGGCTATGAGTTTGAATGCTCGGCAGCTCCTGTTGTTTTCACTGACCATCCAGAAGAAGCGAGAAAGCGACGCGAAGGATTGGAATTTTATCTGCTGTGGCAATATCGTCTTGAGTTTGGCTTATCAACACGATGTAATCATGGGCATTTTCATCCTCGATATACCAAGTCGTCTGCGAGAAAAGCACTGGTCCAAGGATCCCGTTTAGCGGATGATGTTGAAGATAACGTTGCCGGAGGCGCGAGTTTTCCCCCGCTTCAAGCGCAAGGTGTGCCAGTCGATGATTATTGGATGGGGTTAAAGTGGAGTCCCCTCCAACCTTTAGAACCGGGTAAATATCGAGAAATGTCGATTTTACCAGGAGTGTATAAAATTGTTGATGGTGAGATGAATCAACTTCTTTATGTTGGAGAAGCACAGTGTTTGAGGGATCGTCTTATCACACATGCCAAGAAAGACTGGCGTTGCCAAATGCCTCTATATTCATATGTCGCATGGGAGGAAGGCATTCTCACTTATCAGAGGCATGAGATCGAGAATGATCTTTTGGGTGGCTTTTATGCTCAGGCCCAGACCATGCCGACATTTCAATTGATGAATCATCGATAGAGCGAAAAGGTGAAGCCGCAAAATGTCCTTTTCAGGCAAAGTTCGTTCTCATCTTTTTTTAAAGTTGCAGCCGATCATTGGCAAGAAAATCAGGCTGCCAACGAGAAAAGTCGTTGGCAGCCTGATTTTCTTGCCAATATAACGTCAAAATTTTGACAGCAATTTTGACAGCAGAGTCGTTTGACAGTGGTAGACAAAGGTTGATTTTGAAAGACAAGTTGCAGTCAATTTGAGCTTAGGAGAGACGTCAGTAGGCTTCAGAAGAGGGGTGATGCCGGTGGAGAGATTCGAACCCTCAACCCTTGCGGGATCTGTTTTTGAGACAGACGCGTATACCGTTCCGCCACACCGGCTTGCTTATTGATCGCACAGCTATAATATCGCATCTATAAGCAGAAGTCAATAGTTTTCCCCACACTTTTTTTCTCTCTTCTCTTTGTGGTGGGGGGAGACCGATTGAAGAGTTTCGTAGTGGGTAGACCAGATAGTTTTGGATATGTCAGACTATGTATTATCGTCGTAAGAGCGCCAGGGTGGGAACCCGCCAGTAGCGCCTCCGGGCAAAATCTTCTCCGGGTTGATTGGCGGTGCTCGCGATCAGCCCTGCATACTGAAGATAGCGTAACGCCTCTAATAAGACCCGTGGGCGTATTGAGCCAAATTGAGGGCTGGTCCTCTCAATATAGTTTTGTAGCTCAGATAAGGTAACTCCATGTTGATATGGGAGAACGTTCAGGACAAATTCTGCAAATTGTTGTTTTGTTTGCTGCTGTGCCTGGAGCTCAGAATCTGGTATGGCTCGCCGTGGATGGTGCTCTCCAGGTTGAAAATGGATCTCAATGCGACACGCGTTAGCCCCTTGTTTCATACATGTGCGTTCAACAATACGAACCTGTTCATGATACCGTGCTGCCGCACCCTCAATGGCTCCCAAAAGGACAGAGCAGAGTTGGCGAGGACTATCATAAAGGAGAAAAAACTTTTGTTTATCCGTTGAAATCGCATCATAACGAAATAAGGGTGGGGTAAGTCCATCCGGGGTTCGACGCATCTGCGCATGCGCATCGCGCATCGTCAGCAGAAGTTCAGACGCGCTTCCCACACGCGTCAGGAGATAAGCACAAAGATGGCTGGTGAGCCCGTTCATAATGAAATAACGGCCATAGTCTCGTAAGAGCGCGTCTATTTCCACGCCTGTAATACGGTGGGCCGCCTGCACACCCGCCAGGAGTACACCATCGTTATAGATACGATTGGCTAATGGAGCCGTTGCTGCTGTTTCACCAATGCTTGCTCGATACTCATAGAGCGTTGACGGTCCAAAGCGCTCCGCTAAAAACTTTTCCCATGTCACAAAAATCAGGCCATGCACACTTCCACCTCCACAACTACCCATCATACTAGAATGCACAGAAAGATTGATATATGCATAGTATATCATAAAAAGGATTTCTCTGCCAGGCTCACAGGATCTATCGATATGTTCCATAGATGTATGTGAGATCAGGCCATAGAAGAAGGGATGGCCCCTTTTTCCTATGTTTGTATAGCTTTGCGTTGGTTCAATCGTGTCACTCAACATAGTAGAGTCCATCCGTGGGGCATTCATCCTTATATACCCTGGTGCGTAGAGGAGGATATACTAAAGAAAGCGGCTCTTTCGATGCTGATTCGCTGAGCTTGCATCGCGTTGAATTGTTCTGTTATACTTTCTCATGATGTTTTTCAGCGGTATTTAGCACAAAAAGGCGTACTGCATAGCTTTAGATCTGTATTGATAGGTGAGTATCTAGAGTTCGTTCTCAATGAGTTGCTAACAAGGCGGAGGTTTCCTATGGTAGAGAAAATTGTCTCACAGTCATCCGTTTCTCAACGTGAGCAGACGAGTAAGTCGCATGGTTCTCTGGATGCGGATATTATCATTAAGAATGCTCCTGACCCGGTGTTTGTCTCGGATCTGGAGGGCAAGATTCTCTCGGCAAACGATGCGGTCTACGAATTATTAGGTTTTCGCACCGACGAAGTGTTAGAGCAGTCGCTTTCGCGTTTTGTGAGCCCTGAGGAGACCCGTGAATTTACTGCTGCATTACGTGAAGTCATTGAGCGCGGCGTTATCCGTAATACACGGCTCAATCCACGTAGTGCCTCGAATGAGGTGATTCCTACGACCTTGAATGCATCGGCTTTGCGTGATCCAGATGGGAAGGTGATTGGGGCGATTGGTATTCTACGCGATATGCGTGAACTAGATAAGGCTCGTGCCTATTCGGATAGCTTGATCAAGAATGCTCCTGACCCGGTGTTTGTCTCGGATCTGGAGGGCAAGATTCTTCAGGCCAATGATGCGGTCTATGAATTATTGGGTTTTCGTCCTGATGAGGTATTGGAACAGTCGCTTTCGCGTTTTATTAGTCCTGAAGAGACCCGTGAGTTCCTGGCAGCCCTGCGCGAGGTGATTGAGCGTGGGGTGACGCGCAATGCTCGCCTGAATCCACGCACAGCTTCGAATGAGGTGATTCCTACCACGCTCAATGCTTCCGCGTTGCGGGATACGGATGGGAAGGTGATTGGGGCGATTGGTATTCTGCGTGATATGCGCGCATACGAAAAAGTGGTGAGTGATCTCCAGGAGTCCAAAATTGAGCTACAAGAGAAGATTCTTGACCTGGAGAAGTTTGAAGAAGTGGTGGTTGGACGCGAGTTGAAGATGATTGCCCTGGAGAAAGAGATTGAGAACCTGAAGCGTGAGCTAGAGAAGCTTAGCCGAGGGCAAACGAAATGGTCGTAGATGGGTCTGAAACAATAGGGGCAGAGATCGCGTATCGCGAGATGGATCTTCCGCACCTTCGTCAGGCATATGAGCTGCTTCTAGAGGAAAAGCAGACGTTACAGATGCGTGTCTTCCAGAGTGAGGAGCGCAGACGAGCCTTTATTCATATCTTAAGCGATCTGAATATGCTTAATCGGAAGCTTGCTGATCAGCGGAAGGCGATGATTCATATTCTTGCAGATTATGAACATGATCGCAGTCGGCTGGCGAAACAGACTGAGCGCTTAGATAATTCGCGCCGCGCTCTGATGCATCTTCTGCAAGATTCTCATCAGTCCAATCTGCGGCTGGAGAATAGCCGTAAAGCGATGATTCATATTATGAGCGATCTGAAAGAGACATCAGAGGAGGTTCGCCGTCGCGAATTGGAGCTACGCGAGAAGCAAGAGCAGTTGGTGCAGGCTGGTAAGCTGGCAACATTGGGAGAGCTGACAACCGGGGTGGCCCATGAATTGAACAATCCTTTAAATAATATTGGTCTGTTCATTGGAAATTCGATTGATCTGATCGAGTTGGGAATGGCCGATACCGAGCCTGAGCGTATTCTGCAAGAGCTGGCCAATGCGATGCAACAGGTGCGTAAGGCAACGGAGATTATCTCTCATCTGCGCACCTTTGGGCGGGCTGCTTCTGTAAGTCGTGAGCCAATGGTGATTAATCAGGTGATCGAACGGGCGATCTCGCTGATGCAGGAACAACTGCGGCTGAGGCAGATTGAGGTGCGCCTGGAGTTTCCTGCTGATGATATGGTTGTGATTGGGAATGCAATTCAGCTAGAGCAGGTCTTTATTAATTTATTGACCAATGCTCGTGATGCTATGAGTACTACCGCCCATAAAATCGTTACTATTACCTGTACTCAGGGTGCAAAGTGGGTGGATATTAGTGTGCGCGATACTGGACCGGGAATTCCTGAAGGTCTGGAGCAGCGTATCTTTGATCCTTTTTTTACAACAAAAGAGGTGGGCGCTGGGACCGGGTTGGGACTTTCGATTACATATGGCATTATTAAAGAGCATCAAGGTACTATTATGGTTGAGAATCATCCAGGAGAGGGGGCGACCTTTTTGATTCAACTTCCTACCTGGCTCGATGAGTCTTAGAATGGGCGATGAAGACAAATGACTGAAGCACATATTCTCATTGTTGATGATGACACAGCGCTTTTACAAGCCTTGCCACAGGCTGTTTCTCTGCGCTTGAAGGGTGTGCGGGTAGATATCTCCGACTCGGCTCTGGCTGCTCTTGCAATGGTGCAAGAACGTGAATATGATGCAATTGTCAGCGATATAAAAATGCCAGGAATGGATGGGCTGGCTCTTCTGGCTCATATTCGGGAGTTCTGCCCCGATACGCCAACGTTGCTTATTACTGGTCATGGAGATCATGGTCTGGCTATTCAGGCTCTTCGGGGGGGAGCCTATGATTTTATTCAAAAGCCTATCGATCGTGACTATTTTGTGGCTGCATTGCGCCGGGCCATCCAGACTCATCAATTGCGGCGACAGGTGCAAGAGCAACAGGCCGCTTTAGAGCGTCACGCTCAATCGCTGGAACGCGTGGTTCAGGAACGCACACGCGAGCTGGTTGAGGCCAATGCAGCCAAGGATGAATTTTTAAGTATGGCCTCCCACGAGCTTAGAACTCCTCTCTCCAGTCTGAAAGGGATGACACAGCTGCTTCATCGCCGTCTCATTCGTGCCAAATCTCCTGAAGTAAGCAGCCTTGTGAGTATGGAGAATTCTATTCGTCGGATGGAGGTACTTGTCAATGATCTCCTGAGCATCTCTTTTATTGAAATGGGGATGTTTACGCTCCATTGTCAGTTGTACGATGTCAGTGATCTTTGTCGCCGCCTTGTGGATGAATATGTTGCAGGCACAAATCCAGCACCAGTTGTAGATGTTGATGGTATTGAAAGTGGAGTAATGGCTGAGATCGATATTGAACGCTTTGGACAGGTGGTGATGAATCTGCTCTCGAATGCTCGGAAATATTCAAAGGTTGGTACTCCCATCTTTTTCTCGTTACGCTATGATGAGGAGACGTTCACGTTAACGATCCGTGATAGTGGTGTGGGTATTGACCCTGAACTGTTGCCGCATATCTTTGAGCGTTTTTATCGTGTCCCCGGAGTTGAGGTTCAGACAGGCTCCAGCGTTGGGTTCGGCTTAGGGCTCTATATCTCGCAGCAGATTGTTCAGCGGCATGGTGGGCGTATTCATGTCGAGAGTCAGCCTGGCAAAGGAAGCACTTTTGGCGTGACTATTCCTCTTGTTTGCCAGGAAATTCATCACGCTCAAGAAGAGCCATCAGAGACTTCCTGATGGCTCTTCTTGAGCGTCTTTGTACCGCAATCAGTTGCCCGATTTGTATACAGTATAGAAGATGTATAGAGACATTGGGGAGTCTGTTCCTTTTGTGCTCCCCAATGCCTGATACATGCTTCCCGGGCTACTGTTTACATAAGCGTTTACCTTATAGTGTGAGTCAGCTCCCATCTCTCACCACCAAAGCGATCAATGAACCAGCGATCATGGGAGATAACAATGACAGGTCCCGGAAAGGTAAGGATGGCATTTTCAAATGCCTCTAACACATCCAGGCTAATATAGTTTGTTGGCTCATCCAGCAAAAGAATGTTTGGTGACTGTGCCATTAAGCAGGCAAGTTCTAGCTTTCTGCGCTGCCCCAGACTGAGGTGACGAACAGTTTTTTGCATATCTTCCAGACGAAAGAAACCATAGCCCAGTAGTTTGCCAATCATTTCTCCTTCATAGCCAATCTGCTGGCTTCGATACGTTTCAATGACTGTTGTATCCAGGTTGGGTAGCTCTGGATCTTGAGCAAGGTAGCCTATGCGTGCACCTGAAACAATCTGAACGGTGCCTGAATCCGGCTGGTCCAGGCCGCAAATGATCCGTAGCAGCGTGGTTTTGCCAATACCATTGGGGCCAGTTATCATGATACGCGCTCTGGCTGAGACTGTCACAGTGAACTGGTTAAAGAGTTGACGCTCTCCATAGCTTTTGCTCAGTTGTGTGAGCTGGATAACGCTAGCGGACTGGAGAGGCTCCGTCTGAAATCTGGTTGTCACGGCCAGCAATTCAGGTGGTTTAGGAAGCGCCTCTGCCTCCAGCAGTTCTAGCTGCGCTTGAGCCGAGCGGATATTGCTCGCAACAGCACTCTGCACATTCTGGCTGAAAAAGTAGCGTGCACATTTATCATTATCCCGTATGGCCCGATTGGTATGGCCGATCTGGCGACCAGTCACTTTGATGCGTTTGCGCAGTCCAGCGAGCTCTTCTTGCTGACGTTCATAGTCCTCCTCCCACTTCTGCCGTTCTCTGGCTTTTGCTTGTATGTAGCTATCATAATTGCCTGGATAGATCTTAAGATGTTGTGTATGTTCATCCAGCTCATAGATCGTTTTAGCAGCTTGATTCAGAAACTGGCGATCATGTGAGACCATCAGGATGGCTCCTGGATAGGCGGTGAGATACTGCTCTAACCACTGCATAGTTCCTCCATCCAGATGATTGGTTGGTTCATCGAGGAAGAGGAGATCGGGTGTCTGCAATAATAGGGTTGCCAGTCGCAGGCGCGCCTTTTCGCCGCCCGAGAGGGTTTCAACAGACTGCGTACGAGGAAGATAGTCTATACGCAGACCTGCCAGAATCCGATCTATCTTATAATCTATATCATAGCCACCATGATCCTGGAAACGTGTTGAGACCGTGGTATAGCGCTCTAAGAGCATTGTTAACTGTTCAGAGCTGGCCTGGGCCATCTCCATCTCCAGGTGGTGCATCTCATCTTCTAATTGGGTAAGATTTCCCACGGATGTACGCAGAAGCTCTTCGAGATTTTGCCCTTCAAAGTCTGGTGTACTTTGTGGAAGGTAGCCAGTTTCACTGGTGGGAGCATAGAGAACCGTACCTGTGTCGGCCTCTTCCAGACCCATTAAGATACGTAGAAGTGTCGATTTCCCAACCCCGTTTGGTCCAACGAGCCCCACACGATCATTTTTCTGGAGTGTAAAAGAGAGAGCTTCCAGCACTGAGACAGTGCCATAGGTTTTTGTAAGGTTATGAACTGATAAGAGCATAGTACCTCCTGGGATAAACAAGGCTCTTGTGCCGGTTCAGACAGCAAAGAGCAGAGCGATGAGAGGGTTCTGTGCTCTAAAAGCATGGATCATATTCTCAGTAGACATGCAGATAGTCTAAAGACTGAGCATAGAAGAGTATATATACATGAAGACCTGAGCACAGAGAGGCAGGAAGGTAGTGCCTAAAACTTTCAGGAGTTTTTGCACAGAGGCATGACAAACGGAAAGTGAAGATGCATCTCCTGCAACTAGAGGATTGGTGTGCTCATTTTCAACGGCGGGATCTCCTGGAGAATAAACTAGGAACTGTCTAAGTTTCAAAGAGAAGTATACTGAAGATCGTTTTTCATGTCAAGTGGCAATGGATAAGAGCGGTCCTTCTTTCATAGACGCTATCTGGTGTGCATGGTAGAATGGGTGCGGAGTTTTTTATCTATTTATTATTACCCATCGATTTCATCTCTGCTCACCTCTGGTCGATGTGAGCAATAATGTCTGTATTGATGCGATCATGTCTGGGATGCGATCATGTTTGGAGGATAGTTTGTGGTAACTTATCAAAAATTTTTTAATGAAGAGATGGAGACGCTACCCAAACGACAGCTCAAAGCGTTACAGTTAGAGCGCTTACAAGCTATTGTTGAACGCGCCTACACTCAGAATTCATTTTATCGTACGCTTTATGATCAGGCCGGTGTCGGGCCTTCCGATATTCGCTCTCTGGAAGATATTCGTAAGCTCCCTTTTTTAGAGAAGAAGAGTGTGCGTGAGGCCTATCCTTATGGGATGGCACTGCGGCCAGTAGGAGGGGAGGGAGGTATCCTCCAGCTTCATGCGACGAGTGGCACGACTGGACGTAGCGTTCCTGTCTTTGCAACAAAGAAGGATATCGATTACTGGGCCGATCTGAATGCGCGTGAATTATGGATGACGGGCCTGCGTCCGGGTGACGTATTGATGAACTGTTATGGGTATGGTCTCCCTACGGGTGGTTTTGGTTTTCACTATGGGGCGATGGCGATGGGGGCCATGGCGATCCCACTGGGCTCTGATGCTCGTCAATACGAGCGAATGCGCGATTTTATCCTCGATTTTGGCGTCACCGCAGTCTGTATGACACCTTCGGTTGGTCTATACGTTGGTAATAAGCTGGCCGAGATTGGCGTGAACCTGAAAGAGAGCAGGCTTAAAATTGGTCTGTTTGGAGCCGAGCCCTGGCCCTGGGAGACGCGCCTTAAACTGGAGGAGCTCTTTGGTTTCACAGCGTATGATGAGTTTGGAATGACAGAGTTCCTGGGACCAGGCATGACCTGCGAATGTGAAGTTCGTGATGGCATGCACGCCTGGGCGGATGCGTTCCTGGTAGAATGTATTGACCCCGAGACGGGCGAGCCAGTGGACGAAGGGCAGGACGGAGAACTGGTCTGGACCTGGTTGACAGGGGATGGAACCGCGATGATCCGTTATCGCAGCCGTGATCTCTCCAGACTCTGGTGGGAAGAGCGCTGTTCGTGTGGTCGAACCCATCCAAAAATCGGCGCGATCAAAGGCCGTTCCGATGATGCCGTCTCAATTCGCGGCTTAATCGTCTTTCCCAGCCAGATTGAGGCAGCCCTGGTTAAATTTCCGGAGACGGGCGCAAACTTCCGCATCATCGTCGATCGCCGCAACGATCTTGATACGTTCGATCTAAAAGTTGAGACAAAAGATGCCGCCATCTTCGCACAACCAGAGGCCCTCCAGCGTGTCCAGAAGCAGATGGCAGAGGCTGTCAAGTCAATTACAGGGAATACACCACAGGTGCAATTAGTGCCTGCTGACAGCCTGCCACGAGCGACTGGTGGCGAATCCAAGACTGCCAGCGCACGCGTAGAGGATCGTCGTAAAAGATAAGGCAGCAAGCGCCTCGACGCCTATTTCCTGATCAGTATCATAGTAGCAGGCGGATGAAAACAATGCAGTGTATGATACTGATCAGGGAAAAAGACGCCGTCAAGACTAATGACATGGACCTCACAGTGGTGTATAATACCGTCCACAATAAGTATGAAATACGGACAGCCCATACGCTACGACACAGGCTAGTGATGCTCTAGGAGAAGCACTGAACATGACCACGACACACATTCCACGCGGAAAGTATCATATCTGGACAGTTGGCTGTCAAATGAATCAGGCTGACTCTCAACGCATTCAGACCATGCTTGATGAATTGGGATGGGAAGAGGCAAGTATGGAGCAGGCGAACCTCGTGGTGCTCAATACGTGTAGCGTACGTAGCGCGCCAGAGGTGAAGGCGCACAACCAATTGGCACATCTCAAGCGTGCGAAAGAGCAGCGGAGCGATCTGCTTGTAGCTTTAATGGGGTGCATGATTGGCAATCAGAAGACCATTGATGATTTGAGCAAGCGGTATCCCCACATCGATCTCTTTATGAAGGTCGAGCATTCAG
Organism: Tengunoibacter tsumagoiensis; assembly: GCF_003967535.1. Lineage (GTDB taxonomy): Bacteria > Chloroflexota > Ktedonobacteria > Ktedonobacterales > Ktedonobacteraceae > Tengunoibacter > Tengunoibacter tsumagoiensis. The sequence goes on from NZ_BIFR01000001.1 coordinate 3,000,833, forward strand.
ATATTTTACCTCATTTTCTTGAAGAGCGCTGGACCCCAATTTCGGGGGCAGGGTGTCTGGATGTCGAACTTCTCCCCAGCGATGAGCCGCAAGAGCTTGAACCCATTGAGAACCTGCTGCCAACTTTTGCCACCTCCACTGCACGAGGCAAGAAACAGACGGTTCTTCCAATGGCAATTACACCCAAACCAGGTGAGCGTATTGCCCATTATCCCACAAAGATCGAGCCGGCCAGAGTGAGCCCAACAGCCTGGTTGCCAATTGTCCTGGGATGTAATAAAGTCTGTACCTATTGTATTGTGCCTTATCGGCGTGGTCGAGAGCGCAGCCGTCCGCTGGATGAGCTGATGCTGGAGGCTCGTACGCTGGTGGATAAAGGGGCCAGAGAGCTGACCTTGTTGGGGCAGACTGTCGAATCCTATGGTTTAGATCTCCCTGAGCAGCCCGATCTGGCCGATCTGATGACCTCACTGAGCGAGATCGATGGACTGCAACGCATTCGGTTTATGACTTCTTATCCACGGTATATGACCGATAGTATGATAGAGCGGATGGCGCATCTGCCAAAGGTCTGTGAACACCTGAATATCCCGGTTCAATCTGGCGATGATGAGATGCTCAAACGAATGAAGCGTGGATATACCCTGGAAGAGTATTGTGAACGAATTGATCGTGTCCGTGAATTGTGGCCCAGTATCTCGCTATCAACCGATATCATTGTCGGCTTTTGTGGAGAGACTGAAGAAGAGTTTCAGCATACACTGGATCTGATTGAGAAGATCCGGTTTGATGTCGTACACGTTGCGGCCTACTCTGTTCGTCCTGGTACTGTCGCCTCGCGCTGGGAAGACGATGTGCCGTTGCAAGAGAAAAAGCGCCGGCTACATGCAGTTGAAGAGGTGCAGGCCAGGATCGCCCTGGAACGTAACCAGACCTCACTAGGCCAGATTGAGGAGGTTATGATTGAAGACCTTAACACTACCCATGGTCGTCAGCAATGGCGAGGACGAAACCGCACAAATAAGCTGGTCTTCTTCCCCCAACCAGAGGCGTCTACCAGCCAGCGGGTCTACCAGCCGGGCGATCTTGTTTCCGTTCGGATTGAACACGTAACCCCCTGGTCGCTACAGGGTTGCGCGGTTGAGTTATAATAAGCCAACTGGCAAAAATATGTGCACTTTTCATAGATCCTGTGCAGATGGAGGATGTTTTAATGACGCAAGCACTGTCGGCTGAAGAAAAAGCTCGAATGAAAAAACAGTGGACAGAGTTGGCTGTCAAGCTGGCCCAGGAGGGACAGTGGGCAGAGGCGGTAAATGTGAACAAAAACATTATCAACCTCTTCCCTTCTGAGCCCGATGCCCTGAATCGTTTGGGCAAGGCCCATAGCGAGCTAGGACAGTACACCGAGGCCCGACAGGCCTACTCACAGACGCTGAAGTACAGCCCTGATAATATTATTGCGAAAAAAAATCTGGATCGCCTCGCGTTGATGCCTGATACCGTTCGTACTGGAGTTGCGCCAACTGGAGTTGCGCCAACTGGAGTTGACCTTCAGATCTTCATTGAAGAGACCGGTAAGTCGGGTGTAACCGAGTTGATCAACCTTGCTCCCTCATCGATGCTGGTGAGAATTGGGGCAGGTGATAAAGTGAATCTGCATGCAGATGGACATCGCTTACTGGTAAAAAATGCCGCAGGCGATTATATCGGGCAGGTTGAGCCTCGTCTGGCCAATCGTCTGATTGGCTTTATTGCAAAAGGGAACCGCTATGGGGCGGCTATCCTGATCCCTCTCCAGGGTGTTATTCGTATTCGTGAAGAGTATCAGCATCCCAGTATGTTCAATCAAGTGAGCTTCCCCTCGCAGGGAGCGAATGAGAAAGATACTGTACGAGCCTATATTAAGGATTCTATGTTGCGCTACGACCGCGACGACGAAGATGATCTGGGCAACGATGACGAATATTATGATGGCGGGGATGATGCAGATGAGATGACCGAGGTCGATTTCGAGAGCGGTTCAGATAGCGACGAATAGTTTGTTGTTTTTTTTATCTTTGAAAGGAACCTATAGGAATGAATAAAGCAAAACGTGTTGCATGGCATAAGCATCTGGCAAAAGCGAGAAAACTGAAAGAGAAGCAGCGCCAGGCTCAGAAGTCCGGGAGCACTCCTGCTACTGCGACGGTTCGTCGCTAGTTGTATTGTGTGAGTGATGAGCAGTCTTTCTCCTTCGCAATCACAATCATCGGCATCGGTGAGAACCATTCTGACTCTGCTCGCCTCACGTAATGCGCAATTAGTTGCAGGTGGGGAGGGGTTAGAGCGCCGTGTGACGTGGGCCTGTTGTATGCGTTCACGTCTTCCTGCATTTGATACGGTACAGGGCGGTGAGTTAGCCCTTCTCCGGCTTCAGCAATTGCGGCGCCTCGATGAGACGCTGCCACATCTGCTGAAAAGCCTCCATCAAGCTGGCGTGGCAGTGATTGCTGTGGCTGCTCGAACCGAGGCGGAGATTGATGAAGAGTCGCGTGATCTGGCAAATCAACTGCGTTTGCCGTTGATTTTATTGCCTCTCTCAGCCTCGCTTGAACAGATTGCTCGCGAGGTAAGCACTTTTGTTGCCAGTTTCCAGGGCGAGATCGAGCGCAAGGCGACCGATATCGCTCACCAGTTGATGGATCTGAGCGTACAGGGGGCGGGCATTCAAGGATTATGTGACGCTTTAGCCAATAGTCGGCAGAAATGGGTTCTGGTGCAAGATGCCGATCAGAGCATTCGTTTTCAATCAGCTCCGGCAATGACCTCTCTTCTGACTCTTCCCCAACCTTTTACTGACGAACTCTTGCGTGCTCAGGGCTTTATCCGCGTTGTCGATCCTATCCTGATGCGTCATGAAGTCGTTGGCTATCTCTCGCTCATTGGGCGTGAGAGTGATTTTGATTTCCTTGAGCGCATCATTCTCGGGAAGGTCACTCCCATTCTGGCAATTGAGTTTGCACGCGAGCGCGAACGCAGTGAGGTTGAAAGCCGCTATCAGGTTGAAGCTTTTACTGATGTTCTCCAGGGCCATTATCAGCAGCCTGAAGAGATGTTGGCTCGTGCCCGGCTGCTTGGTTATGATCTGACGACTCCCCAGGTGGTCGTTGTATTTGAAGTGGCTCAGTCTGAACATGTTGTGTCAGCGCCATCGACTCAATGGAGCAAATGGATACGAGATGAGTTGTTGCGTATCTGGCCCAATTGTTGGATTCTCCCAGAGACGCGCCGGGTCACGGCACTCTTACCTCTGCTTGAATTGGGATCAACTGCTGAGGAGGAGCGTGAGAATGAGAATACCCTCTATACACGGATGGAGCGTGTGCTCTCCCGTGTACCAGTAAATCGAAGCAAAAGTTCAAATCAGCCTCTCTATTCGTGTGGCATTGGCCGCATTGCGCAAAATCTCTCGGGCATCCCTCTCTCCTTTCGTGAGGCACAGCAGGCCTTAGAGATTGGTCGTCGTCTCTTTGGAGAAGGCAATCTGCATTCTTTTGCGCGTTTAGGGATCTATCGCTTGCTGTTCCATCTTAACGGGCATAATGAGCTCAATGATTTTTATCAGGAGACGTTAGGACCTTTGCTCAGCCACGATAGTACGTATGTGGATACGCTCGAAGGGTTCTTTCGCTGTAATGGGAACCTGAGTGAGATGGCGCGTACGATGCACTTTCACCGCAACTCTCTCCTCTATCGCCTTAATCGTATTGAGGCTCTGCTTGGTCGCTCTCTGGAGGACCCCGAGCTGCGCCTCTCGTTACAGATTGCTCTCAAGATCCACCACTTAAAGCAGCGCTGATCAAACGGCTGGTAAGAGCTACGGGAGGTTATTGATAAGCTTCATCTGTAAAGATAATATTGCCTCCAGTTGCTTTGAGTAGACGATCTTTGACTGCCCTTCCAAGTCCTTCTTCTGTAAAGCTGCGACAAAGAATGACCTGGACGCCTGCATCTTCAAGCGTACGTAATCCAGCAAAGAGCCGGGTCGCAACCTGTTCAGGCGTCTTGCCAAGGAGATAGAGGGTTGCTCCGCTCTTGTTAAAATAGTCCTCGTCCTCATCTGCAAGCAAGACTCCAACCTGTTGACCTTGTTGGTGATAGCGTTGAATCTCTGTGAGCATCCTCTGGCGCAGGCTTTCTTTTGATCCTTCAAAGAGATAGGCCGGAACACTGGGGGCATAGTGAACGAGCATCTGCCCTGGAGCGTACAGAGCTTGCTGCTCTTCATCGTGTTTTGTGCGAGGGGCTGCTACTTGAACCTCTGGTATGATTGTGCGTAATGCTTCCAGGCTGATACCGCCAGGACGGAGAATAGTAGGGATTGTCGAACAGAGATCCAGCACCGTTGATTCGACACCAACCTCACAGGCTCCTCCATCGAGGATCAGTGGGACCCGGCCCTGGAGATCAGCCAGGACATGCTGGGCGGTGGTGGGGCTGACATGCATAAAACGATTGGCGCTGGGAGCCGCAATGGGGAGACCTGCGCTACGGATCAGGCTGAGGGCAATGGGATGGCGCGGCATCCTGATAGCGACCGTCTCCAGGCCAGCGGTTACCATTCCAGGAACACGTGAACTGGCAGGCATAATCATGGTCAGCGGACCAGGCCAGAAGGCTTGAGCAAGAGGGAGCGCTAATGGAGGAAGGGTGCTTACAAGCGTTTGCAGTGTTTCTAAGGCGGCAATATGAACGATGAGGGGATCATTGAATGGTCGCCCTTTAGCCACAAAGATCTGTTCGACGGCCTGAGGGTTGAGGGCATTGGCTCCTAGCCCATAGACCGTCTCTGTTGGGAAGACGACCAGCTCTCCTGCTTGAATCAGTGTTGCGGCCTGTGCGATCTTTGCTGCTTCAGGCTCTGCTGGCTGTACTGCTAAAATCTGTGTCTCATATCTGTGCATAATGGATGCTTTGCCCCTCCAACTTTCCGATGACTTTTTGGAAGCGATTATCTTTTGCCTGAGTATAGCATGTCAGGGCGTTCTCTCCAACTCTATAGCGTCATTGATCGGTAACGTTAGTTATTTGTTACCTGCTTTGCAATCTGATTATCTCTTTCATACAGATTATAAAATTTTCTGGGATCTCTTCTGTTAGAGTTGTCAAAAAAAGTTGAGGCCCTGATGGTCTTAACTGGATTGAGGGAAGGCGGTAGAAGGTTATGAATCCACACTCTGTCCGTGATCAATTGCTCTATCCTCATGAGTGTTTTCGGGCTCTGCGACACGAGCAGCCTGTCTACAATGAGCAGGCGAAATTTTGGGAGGTCTCCACCTACGAGGATGTTCATCTTCTGGTAACCGATCATGAGCTCTTCTCATCTGATGAGTCAAAATTTACACCAGCTTCGGAGGCTCCAGCGCTGAAGAGCATTTTGAATATGGACCCACCACGCCATCGACAACTGCGTTCCCTTTTGTCCCAGGCTTTTACCCCACGTGCACTGGCACAACTTACGCCTCGTATTACAGAGATTACGCAGGAGCTGTTGGATGCTGTAGAGAAGAAGGGGGCGATGGATATTATTGATGATCTCTCCTATCCACTGCCTATCATTGTCATTGCAGAGCTGCTTGGTGTGCCAATTGAAGATCGACCACAGTTTAAGCATTGGTCGGACGAGATCGTTTCAGGCGAATATGATGAGCTGACTGGTGAGAATCGTGAGCTTGTGCTGGAGCGCGTTCGTCAGCGTGTGCGCAAGACAATGGATGAGATAAATGAATACTTTCGCTCGATTATTGCTCAACGCCGTCAGCAGCCAGGCGAGGATATTATCAGTGCCCTCTTAGCTGCACGAGTGGATGGTCAGGAGCTCACAGAGGATGAGCTCCTGGGCTTCTGTGCGTTATTACTGATTGCCGGTAATATCACAACAACGAATCTGATCGGCAATGCACTTCTCTGCTTTGATGAGCATCCTGAAGCCATGGTGCAATTGCAGCAGAGGCCTCAGCTCCTTCCTTCCGCCATTGAAGAGGTTTTACGCTATCGTTCGCCTGTAACAATTCTGGCGCGTTTTGCTGCCTCTGATTTTATTCTAAAGGAACAATTGATTCGTCGTGGACAGGTTGTCCTGGGTTGGTCAGGAAGCGCGAATCATGATCCTGACCATTTCGTCCATCCCGAGTGTTTTGACATTACGCGGAGCCCTAATCAACATCTTTCCTTTGGACATGGTATTCATTTCTGCCTGGGAGCGCCACTGGCTCGCCTGGAGGCGAAAATCGCACTGGGTATGTTATTGGAGCGTTTTACCAGAATACGTATCACCCATGAGCGAGATCTTGAGCCCGTAAATAGCACGTTCATTTATGGTGCAAAACACGTCCCTATTACCTTTGCCGTTCGTTAAGCGCCTTGCTGAGCCATTGATGATCTGCTCTCTTCAGACTATCTACAGCAAGGATTGGAGGCCAGTTGGACCCTATCTTTGCTGTAGGTGATGATTTACTGAATCAGAACAGACTGCTCCACCTCTCTCCAATAGCGAGAAAAACGGCGAAGATCACGAACCTGATGGTGTGGAATAAGACTATCAAAGGGATAGATTTTGACGTGACGTTGCTTTTGCAGCGCATGGAGCTGGCTCTGTAGATGGGGATCAACAACCTCGGTGGTGACAATGGTTCTTTCCTCATGGTGTGTAAGCTCGAGCAGAATCTGCTGAGGTTCTCCTTGATAGATCTGCACATCTGGTATTTCTTGTAGACATTCATAGAGAAAAACGATTCGCTTGAGTGTCCAGCCAGCTTTCTTGATGGCATCCATATCAAAGATAAAGACCCTCTGTGCATCTGGATGGGCTTTCAGAGCTGGACTGAATGGATTGAGATTCTCTTCATTGATCCAGACCAGCGGCTGAACAGCAGGCGCCTCATCAGCAGTGTTAGATGCCTTGTGAGCGTTGGTCTCGTTGTGGACGGTGGTGAGCCGCTGTTGGAGGGGGGACAACGATGGCTCAGCTCTAGTCGCAGGCGTAGGGAAGATGCGTTCTGCAATATCTTCATAGCTTCCAGCAAAAGGGCAGCCATGGTGGAGGAGTGGACACTGTGGGCAGTAGCTGTTCTGTGTATAGCGGGCGAGATTTTCGCGATTAAAGTAATAGGGTTTCTCCGCAAACGTTGAAGCGACCCATTGCCAGGAAAGATTATTGCTTGCTGGATCGCCATCCAGAAGATGTTGAAGGAACCAGTAGGCGCCAGTCTGCCAGCGCACCTGACGATGATGAATAAGATAGCTTGCGGTCCACATACGGGCATGATTATGAAGATAGCCCGTGGTATAGAGCGTCTGGATAAAGGCATCCAGACAGGCAAGACCAGTCTGACCGTTCTGAATATCTTCCGGCAAGTGCTCGGTATATGAGCTGACGCCAGTCTTCCAGGGCTCGATATCGTGCCAGATCTCAGTTCCTAGACGTTGATAGACATGTTGATAGTAGTCGCGCCAGGCCAATTCCTGGAGGAGTTTATCTGCCTGATGACCCCCCCAACGTGTGATGATCCATTCACGCACCTCTGATAGTGAGAGCACTCCATGCCGCAGGTAGGGAGAGAGGTGCGTTACTGCCCCGTTGAGCAGATTTCGCGTCTGGGCATATGCTATTGGCTGAACCTGTTGCAGGCGTGTCTCAGCAGCACGCCTGCCCCCCTGAATTGGACTGATCGCTGGATGTTGGGCAGCAGCATCGGCAAAATGGACCAGGAGATAGGCGATAAGATCATCGCGTTGTGCAAAATCTGTCTGCAAAGTCTGCAAATAGTGCATACCTCTTCTTCCCCTCGTTTCCTTATTCAACAGTTATCGTCTTGTGTTGTGCACAATCAGGACGCCATTGTTGGTAGAAGGAGGGTAAGGGCTCACTAAATTTTTTTCGGTTAAAACTTTCCTTCCATCATATAGATGTGATTAAATAGAGAGAGGTTTTATAGAGAGTATCAGTAAACATCCGCATCGTGCATGGTAAAGTAGTAGTGCTTCTATTCATGTAGGTTCATTCCAGAGAGATCTCTGTAAACGTGTTGGAGAAGAGATCTTGTGCCGCTTTAAGGATGGAACTATGGATGTACATGCTGTCCTCAAACGACTGTCGGTTCGTGAACAGTTACTTCTCAGTCTGCTCTGGTTTTCTGTCAATGCACTTTCGGCAGGCCTCTTGCCAGTTATTATTCCCACACAGATTGCACTGTTTGTGACGCCAGGGGTAGTGGGTGATGTGCAGCAGGCGACCTTTCTGGGCTGGATCTCAACCCTGGGTGCGCTGGTCTCCTTGTTTGTGCCACCGTTGATTGGAATGCTTTCGGACCAGACAACTGGAGCCTTTGGCCGCCGCCGCCCCTATATTCTATTGGGTGCTTTGTGCACCGTTCTTAGCCTTCCTCTCCTCATCATGGTGAATGGAATCTGGATCTTTATCGCCGGTCTGGCCATCTTGCAGGTTGGCTTAAATATCTTGACGGCTGGCTATCAGAGCCTGACTCCTGATCTGGTGCCCAAAGAACAGCGTGGAGCGGCTTCTGGATATATGGGATTGATGGCCATTCTGGGAAATGTCATGAGTCTTGGTCTGGCGGCCTGGTTATTAAAAGATGTGAGCCTGCAAGCGGTGAATGTCGTTCTTATTCAACAAGGGACACGTCTCTTCTATGTGATCACCAGTATCATACTGGTGATTGGAGTATGTATCACAACATTTGGTATTCATGAAATGCCGGTTGTCAGCATCATCAAGGAGACCAGGCGGCCTCAATTTCAGTGGCGGGCCTGGTTTATACGGAATTGGGTACGGCCCTGGCGAGACTATAATTTTACGGTCGTGTTTTTGACACGTTTTGCGGTTATGATGGGTCTGACTCTGTTCTTGACGTATATTGAGTATTACTTTGCAGATGTGGCTCATGTGACAAACTTTGTCGCTGCTACCGCCGCCGTTGCAGTGCTGGCTTTAGCAGGAGCGGTTGTCAGTGCGTTTGGTCTGGGGATATTCTCTGATCGTGTCAGCCGGGCTCCTCTTGTAAGTGTTGCGACGATCTTAATGGCACTGGCATCGCTGGCGTTTGTGATCTCTTCAGAGAGTTTTCCGCTCTGGTTACTGGGCATTCTCTTCGGGCTTGGTTATGGAGCCTATACGAGCGTTGACTGGGCCCTGTCTGTTGATGCTCTGCCCTCATTGGATACTGCTGGGAAGGACCTTGGACTCTGGAATGCTTCATCCACCTTACCGGCCATTCTGGCTCCAGTATTGGGAGGGGGAATTATTGTTGTCGTTCATCATTTTGGGCCGACAGCATTAGGATATCGGATAGTGTTTGCCATGGCGACCTTCTTCCTGGTACTGGCTGCCATTTTTATCCTCCTGGTGCGTGAAAGTAGCACAAGGGAAAAACCTCAGAACAGAGCGCTGCCGCCAGGATGGAGCTTCGCTTTTCAGACTCGCGCGGGGAAAGCACGTGGTTTTCTGCGCTTCTGGCCTTTTTGGGAGCATCTTACGAGAAGTCTCTGGCACGTACAATCAATTCCAGGGGCGCGTTACGATCTTATTCAGGTGCGTTTTACGCGCTATCGTGGGAGGCCCATAGAGCTGCCTTCTGGTGTAAAGATTGTCAAAGGTGACCCTATTATCGACCTGCATTTTCGTAATCGTGCTTTTTTAGAGATCTCTACGCATGCTGAATCATGGTCCTATCTGCGTGTTATGGTGCAGAATCTTCAGGCTCTTGCTCTCTGGACGCAGCAGGCAGATTTTCCGCAACCGATTAAGGCTATCTATGGCGTGACGCTTCTCAGTCGTGGTGCACCGCGTCTGGGCTTTCTGGTGCGAAAACGGCCTCAGAATCTTCATACATCTCTGGATCGTTTCTTTATGTATGGATTGCTTGTCCTCTATAACCCGGAGGGAAAGGATCGACTCTTAAGAGGAACGACGTATGGCAGTTATCCACAAGAAGTCTGGATGGCCTTTGAATCCTTACTAACATATTACCTTCCTGAATCCTCGGAGGATACGTTTGTTCTGTGAAGATAGGGGAAGAGATCCTCAGTATTAAATCTACCAGCGTAAATTAATGCACGAAAGAAAAAGAGAGTGCCTCTAATGAATACTGGAGGCACTCCCTGAATAGTGTTTCGGCTATGAACTAGCGATCTCGATTATCGAAATCTGGGTCTTTCTCATTGAAGAAGCCGCGATCTCCACGTATTTCATCGTTGATGATATCCCTGGTATCGGAGACCTCACCTCGACGGGCATTGCGATCGAGGTCGCGTTTGACTGTTGGGTTGACGTCCGACTGATCGCGCTGTTGCAAGCGATCGGGTCTATCCGTATAGCTATGCAGGCCCGTCTGGTCAAAGCTTTCATCGTTCTGGTTGGGCGTACCACGTTGTCCGAAGCGATCAACATCCTTCTCATAGGGCCGATTGGGATTGGTATGAGAGAGTGCTTCGCGCTCATGTTCCCAGTTAGATCGCTGCTGTTGAGCGTTTAACGGCGTTCTATTGGCAGGCTCATTAAAGCCACGTTCGGCCAGTGGATTTCGCTCGATTGGCTGATCCCTTTGAGGGCCAGAAGGATTGGTTCTAAAGGAGGTCTCTTGCTCGCGTTCGCGCCTCTGTCTGGCCGCTTCAATATCAGCTCCTTTTTGATCAATATTCTCGACCCGATCCGAACCTGAGCCGACCTGTCCCCGTTCATCGGAAGGCATTCCTCGACTGACGAGCTCTCTATCGAATGTAGGACGAGCATTGAGATCCTCTTGCGAGATCTGACCCGATTGATAGCGTTGAGCTTCACCAGAATAAGGGCGATCCTGCTCTTTTCGTGGCGGAGTTACCGGTGGAGTCTGTCCTTGTGTCTTAGGCGGTATACCAGTTCCACGTTGTGGCGCAGGTGGGTTTGTGGGCATCGTCGGGTTTGCCGCCGCCTCTGGTCGTGGAACGCCTGGAGGCATGTTTTCCGGTGGGCGTTGTGGCATCTTCGGAGCTTCAGGAGTGGGCGGTCTGGGAGTGCCTGGAGCTGAACCAGTGAACCCGGACCCGGATGGAGCCGTAGGCATCTTTGGAGCTTCAGGAGTGGGAGGTTTGAAGCTACCTGGAGCTGAACCGGTCTGCTGCGTAGGCGTATTGGTTGGTGCATTGCTTCCAAATGGAGCTGTTGTAGATTGAGGCGGAACAGTATAGCCAGGTTGTGTGCTCTCTCTTGTCTGTCCAGGTATATTGCTGGCAGCAGCCCCCATTGTTGGAGCACCTGGCTGGGAGCCAGTCTGCGTCTCTTGTGGACGAGTTGTAGAAGCTCGGTGATGATAATCGAAGGCACCCATACTGCGCAACATCGTTGCAGCCTCAGTTGAGCGGTTGAGAGATTGGACAGAGACAATCGTACGACCTGCATGATGTTCCTGGGCATAATATTGAGCTTCATCGTGAGAGAGCCCCATCCCCAGCAGATCATTCATCACCGCATCAGAGCCACCTTCCTGTCCAGTAAAGAGACTTTTAATGCTCTCTAAAATGCTCCCAGCCTCTCCTCTCGTAGAGTGGCGAATCATATCACCAGGAAATCCTGCATTTGTGAGGGCTTCAATGGCTCGTTCGGCCATCGTGCGATCGTTAAATACTCCTACAATGATGGATTCTCGCATTGCCATATGTTTTCTCCTCTGTAACGTTTAGGTGCTAGACCATTGGACGAGTCTGACTCTGGTGAGCTTGTGTCTCTCCCTCCTCTTCAATACGTATTCCCAGGCATCCCCTCTGCGATGGTGCAGAACACAATACAATGAGGGGTGCTTCAGGTTTAGATACATTCCTTACTATCCTGGCACGCATAATATGTAGAAATAGTTACACTGTTCCTTTTCAAGCTGATCTACCATACCGTTTTACGGACACACAAAAAACGCTTGCATAGAAAGCAAGACTCATGTTGTTGATGCAATGCTCATCAGCAGAAAATGGAAGAAAGGCTATAAAAATAGTCTATTGTTGTGTTATAATCAATTGTATTGATGTGTTTATTTATATGGGCAATGGGAGCGTTATGAGATCAATCAGTAATTTACCGGGTGCCATTTTTCGGCTATTCATTTTTATATTTGGAACGCAGGCGGGCCGTATTACGACAGGTGTGCTCTTGATTATTGGAGGTATGATTTATGGAATTACCTCGCATCAGATTGTGTATCGCCATATTACAGGAAACTTCAAGATTCATGTTCTGGATGATGGGAACGATTATTTTGAGGACCTCAATGCCCAGACAAAGACCTATTATGCAGTCGATAGCGCGAATTTTACTCCCTATCCAGAAGGTGAAATCCTCACAAATGGAGTGGCCGTTACGTCGCTAACCTATGTGGCAGATGCGCATTATTCAATTAATATTGAATTAGCCAATGCTCCTAGCCTGGTTGGAACGGCTTATACTGCGGTTCAATTTACGATGGAAAGTCAGGGCAGTGCGCCATCAAGCTATGCTTTTGCTGACTATAGTCAGCATCCCGATGGCTATTACGATAATCACTGGTGGGTAGGTGGTATCTTTGCGGGTTTTGGCGTCTTGTTTCTTTATGCCGCTCTGATGATTCATTTTATTGTCAAAATGAAAAATGCCAATCGTCGTGATGAGGACGATCTGCCATTAGAAAAAATTCGCTGGAAACGAGATCCCTGGAGTCGGCATAATGTGAGTTACAAACAACAGCCTGATCCTGGGACAGCGTTCAAGAAATATACACAATAGCTTGCAAAACGCAGCAGGTATATCTAAGAGAGTTCTATTCTTATGACTAAAAGGAAGGTGAGAAGAGGTAGATCTCTTGCCTTCCTTTATGCCAGATATCCTCTTAATCATGAAATAGATTCTGTTGACAAATGAGCATATATAGACTTATAATTCTCTCTCATGTTGTGATTCTCATTTTTTGAGAGGATATTAAGTTAGTGAGAAAATGCCCCTTTCGATTGCCACTTTTGTGTATTATCTGTCTGCTTTCTTTATCTTTTTGTATACTTGTAGGATGTAGCAATACTAGTGGTACTACTAATAGTACCTCATTACCAACTTCAACAAGTACTTCCGTTAAAGGACCGGGATCTCAAGCTTTAACAGCAACGGCACAAACCACAGCTATCACAACGCATTGCCCTCTCATAAGTCTCCCTCAACCTTCTCCTGAAGAGGGAATTGTGTACAACGACAAGACCTATCCGTTCACATTGACAATTCCGATAGGATGGAATGAAACAGCCTTTTCCACGTCAAGTGCTGATCAATCTTCTACCTTTTATCAAATCTGGTTGACTCCGAAATCCCTTCCTCATCCAGCCTCTGCTGAAGAAGCTCTTCGATATCCGGAAGCGATACAATTCACGGTGCTCCTATCTGGCCCTTCAGCGGACTATACAAAGATTGGATTTACTCCAGAAGCTGATCCTGTCGTGATCGATCATATTCAAACACCATTCTATCAGCGGACCTCTCCAAACTGTGGTGAGGTAAACTTTGCAGCGGGACCTATCACTATTGGTGGAAAAGCGTATTCATTCTACTTAGAAACGAGAGATCCGCCCAGGAAAGAAGATGTTGCAATATTTCTGAAGGTACTCCAAAGTTTTACATATACAGGCTAAAATCTCCTTTTTATAGGTGTGCTATAGGTGTACAGATCAAGCTTTAAGATCAGAAGATGGTGAGCCAGATATCCTCTTTACTTGACAGTAGCGATAAAATACATAAGTTATTGATATATATTCTTTATTGGAGGATAATCGTATGCCAAAGCTGAATCAAGTAATTGCGATAGAAAAAGGGACAAAAAGCCGTTCATTGCAGGAACTCACAGATGCTCATCATTCTCTGCAAAAGCCCACTCTTCTCTCTGGTATCTCACGAACCTACCGCCCAAAGGATGAAGAGGGTGAGCAGCTGCCACCAGAGTCGACGCGTGTCCAACTGCGTTCTGAGGAGATTATTCGTCAGACAACTGATTCTCTGGTCAAATTATTTGATATTGTGGCGACCAAAGATTGGGCCAACTGTAAGGCGAAAGCTGATGTCGTGGTAGATGGGACGGTTCTGCTGTCACAAGTCCCTGCAACTTATCTCCTGTTTCTGGAGAAACAGTTGGTAGATCTACATACATTTATTAAGAAGTTGCCTGTTCTGGATGCAGCAGAGAGCTGGACGTTCGACACCTCAGCCGATTGCTGGGCGACGGAACCTGTGCAGACGTTGAAGACGAAGAAGGTGCCACGCAACCATGTGAAGGCCGAGGCTACAGAGAAGCATCCGGCGCAGGTAGAAGTCTACTACGAAGATATTGTGGTAGGGAGCTGGCGTACGGTGAAATTTTCAGGAGCATTACCGGCTCAGCGTGTGAATGAGCTCCTGGCTCGTGTAGAAAAGTTGCAAGAGGCCGTGAAGTTTGCACGTGAAGAGGCGAACAATCTGGAAGTTGAAGAGCAGAAATTAGGGGCCAAAGTCTTTCAATATCTCTTTAAATAGCCTGTAAGCCTTTTTTTACTTGCATTTGGCCGTGTTTTCCAGTATCCTATAGCTGGAGTACAAATTTAGACTCAGACCGTAGACTAAACGGTCGGACGTTTCAGCGCAGGTTCGATTCCTGCACCCGCCAGTGCGTGGCGGGTTAGCCCAAATAAGGTAGAGGCAGCGTCCAGCCACCCCATGTTGAGACTCTCACTCCAAGTCTTAGCATTCTCGCCGAGCGCCAGATCAAGTGCTTAAAGTCGATGCTCATCGAGTGTTGGTTCAACTCCAACCTGCCTCGTTTCGTGAGGCGGTAGTTCAATGGTAGAACGCGGTGACTTGAAACTGAACTTTAAGCTTAAATGCCGTTGGTGCGTGCAAATGGGCGAAAAAATTGGGCCTGGAATAGGCTACATTCCAGGCCCTTCTTCCTTTCCTCTATTGATAGTGCTCGATAGTGAGATCCTCAAGCAGACCAATTTTGTAGAGCTTATGTGTCGCCCCTTTTTTCGCTTTTTGCGGGTTGAATGTCTGTTCTGTGAACCAGATCTTTCCAGTACTGGTCTGTATAATTTTTTCAGGAAGTCGATTGGCGAATGTGATGGTGTTTGTTGTGCCATCAGTAGTCATGCGACTGATCTTTCCAATAATAGTGGTCGAAGCAGAGATATCTAATGGAGCCTCAGTAAACCAGAGTTTTCCATCAGGGCCGCTGGTGATATCGTTAATCTGGGTATGTTGCTGTGAGATCTGGGTGACTTTTCTCTCTTTATCGATATATCCGATATAGGCAGGATGATTTGCAGTGGGGATATCGGCAAACCAGATCGTTCCATCACTGCTTGCATTAATAAAGGTGGGTAGTTCATCATTCTCTAAGGGATACTCATGCAACGTGCCAGTGGGCGTGATCTGACCAATATGACCGATCTCTGTGAACCAGAGGTTGCCATCAGCTCCGGCGGCAATTGCCTGTGGATTCCCTGTTTGGGGCGGAAGAGGATACTCCTGAACATCTCCTTGTAGAGTGAGGCAGCCAATCGCATTTGGTTCTGCAAACCAGAGATCTCCATTAGCCGTTGCCGTAATTGCCTGGGGAATATGCCCATCTGGAATCAGAAACTCACTCACAACTCCTTCAGGCGTGATCTTCCCAATCTTATTATTGGGTTCGTCAAGCACATATTCGGTGAACCAGATAGTATGATCCGCTCCCAGCGTGAGATGGCTTACCAGAGCTTGCGGCGTCGGAAGAGGATATTCATGAAGCACTCCGTTGCTGGTCATCTGAGCAATCTTTGTCGTGAGATTCCCATCACTTTCAGCAAACCAGAGATTTCCCTGGCCATCAAGCGCGACTGCACCAGGCGTAAAAGCAGAGGAGAGGGGAAACTCCTGCAAACTGGCAGGATGGTTTGCCTGCACAGTAGGCGTCGAGACTGGTGAAGGCAATAAAGGTTGATTGCATCCAGTCAGAAATGAAATACAGAGAATAAGGAGTATCATGCACCATGATACTCGCCTGAACTGAACAACGGATCTGCAAAAAGCATAGATATGAATATAGAATCTTTTGGATATTTTGAATATGTAGAGCGCTCTGGAAGGGTAGTGCAGCATAAAAATAAACTCCTACAGGTGACAGCTTCTCAGGATGAAAAGAGGGCACGACAATGATCAAGCTCTTTTGAACGAACGAAAGAGCGCATTCCAGAGCCAACTGATGAGCCAACTTGTGAGCAAGCTGATGAGCCAATCTATGAAATTATAGGGTATTTGCTTGAGTTTTTCCAGCGTTTAGCGGGGCCAAAAAAGGACTTGCATGGAATTCTGGTAGAGGAGAGATCGCTTTTTTTTCTTTATTTGCGCTTCCAGCCGGGAGATCTGGTTCAAATCAAAATGTACCAGCTATTGTTGTTCTTGTAATAAGCATAAGATCTGAGATCTGGCCGCCTCTTCTCGGCTTCAAAAGAAAAGTAGGCCAGCAGATAATAATTCTGCTGGCCTGCTCTTTCATTTCAAACATACGATTCTTACTGGAGCAGAGATAATCAATAGAGAGCATTGTAAAGAAGTAGTAGCTAGCTATTTTTTGTCTCAAGTAAGATAGCCCATCTCAGCGACGAGATGGGATGGATTATTAGTTATTAGAGGGGGTGGAATTGAGCGTACTTTTGGTGGTATCAACAACATCGGAGCTCGATTTTTTAACGGTCGAGGCGGCGTTCTGTGCAATATCCCCCAGGTTATTGGCAGAGCTTTTCACTGTAGTCGCGGCCTGTTGGGCATAGTCTTTTAAAGAACCAGCCGTCTGGGAAACGCGGTCAGTGATCTGCTGGCGATAGACATCAAGCTGCTCATTCTCTGGGATATAGCCGCGCAACTCGCCAACGCGCTCACCGATCAATTTACGCGTCTCTTCGCCACGCAGAGGGGCAACGAGTAGACCGATGCCAACGCCGAACAGCACGCCTTTCAAGAAATTGTTCATCCTGCACATCCTTCCTTATGCTCATCAGGTGATGGGACACCTTTTGTTATTGTTGTATCTTACTGCTTAGATTACGCACAGCATACCCCTTTAGTTTCAATTTTGAGTCTGCTTCAGCAGAAAAAGGGAGCTCAGTTTAAACATGGATGACAGAGAGGTTAGAGCAAAGAGAGAAGCATCTCTCCATAGCCAGCCAGTGCTGCGTAAGCTCCTACAAAAGGAAGTTCTTTGAGCAAGAGTTGAATGCGTGAGGGAGGGAAGCCATGCAGGGCCAGTGTCGTAAGCCAGCGGCAGGCCTTCTGAATCCGCTGATGATCAGCCGGGCTGACAGGCTGACCCTGCTGGCCGCGTCCATAATTATAGCGGCGCAGGAGATCAGGATCGAGCAGATATGCTTTCAGGAGTGGAAGAAGCACTATGCGCAACGCTTCCATCCCGACACTCTGTTGCAGGTAGCTTATAAGATGCTCCTCCGTAGGTAACGCGTCCTGTTCCATTTGGTGAAGGAGTGAGGTACGGGCCGTAATCTGTTCTCGTTGTGGATGATGAAGATGTCCTTGAGGATCGAGATAAACTTCGGCCAGATGGCCCATCAGGCTCATTCCATAGCCCAGCCTGCCAACCCAGCCTGCCAGTGAAGTCTGGCTTGACGAGAGTCTGTCACTATCCTGCCAGTTGTGTGCCTGTTGACGCGAGATCGGCCAGCGTAACCAGATGCGAGGAGGAGTTACCAGTGGATCAAGGAACAGGAGCTCATGCGCTGACTGAAGCACTGCTTCAAGAAAGGCTTCCTGCTTCTCCTTGCGATTATTCCCAATGATCCAGGTGTCCATAATCCCTGCTGTACGATAAGCCAGATGACGATGACGCCATTCTTCAATATCGAGGGGGGCACATTGAAACTCTACCGCCCACTGCCGTCCATCGGGATGGCGGACAAAGACATCGGCAATGCGATTAGGTTCGGGTAAGCGTTCTTCCAGAGTAATGCGAGCCTGAGGAAATTGATCACGAAGCCAGTGAGAGAGGAGCAGTTTCCCCTGAGCATGGCGCACAGACTCGGATTCAGTGCTCCAGGCACACTCACCTTTCTGATGCGCAAAGTGGAGCTGTGTCCGTTTCTCTGGACCACCTCGAACATGAACGATGCCGCGACAATTGGGGCAATGCAACGAGCGTTCACGCGACCAGTGCTGTAACTGTTCTAGCGGAACCTCTTCAGCGATGAGTGGTTGCCCCTCTGGCCCATAGGCAACAAGCATTTTTTAGCGCTCCCTGTCTGAACTAGTGTCGTTGTCTCAAGTATAGCATTTTTTTGCTCGGCGATCATAGTATCCAGCAGCGCCAACCTTGAGAAGGGGTACCCAAACGAGGCCAATGTGCCCAATAGCTTCCTCAAGGCGCAAATGTTGAGGTTTTCTAATAGAATTTTTCAGCAAAATTAATGAAAATTTAATCTTTTTCTGTTATCCTTTCTTAGCGACATGGCATATGCGAATGTATGTGCCATAGAGAAATGTTGTAGTAATGAACAGGTGCAAATTCTTCTTAAAAAAGAAGAAAAGTCTTTTTCATATAAAAAGAGATTCAGTGTAGAAAGTATAGAAAAAATGGCGAATCAGCATCATCTCAATCTGCTTCATCGTGGGTGTGACACATGGAATCGTTGGAGAAAACACCATCCGCAGACGCGGTTAAATTTAAGGCATGCAGACTTAAGCGAATCCAATTTAAGTGGTATTGATTTTAGCGAGACGAGCCTGTGCGAGGCAGATCTCAAGGATGCCAATTTAGCCGAGGCCAATTTAAGTGGGGCAGATCTTACTAATGCCGTCTTGATCTGGACATTTTTGAGTCGTGCAGACCTGAGCGAAGCGAAGCTAAGGGGCGCAGATCTGAGCGGTGCAGACTTAAGTGAGACCAATCTCGTGGAAGCGGACCTGAGTGGTGCGAGCTTGACGGGGGCCTATTTAAAAGAGGTTGATCTGAGCGGAGCCAATCTCCAGGGCGCCAACCTGAATGGCGCTGTCCTGGTCAATGTAAACTTAGAAGGCGTGACCTTAGATGGAGCCTCTCTCAAAGGCGCGCGCCTGATTGGCACAAAACTTACTCCCAGACTGGCCGTTGCTAGTCGTGCTTAACACCCCTCTGTCTCGTCGAAGCAGCCTGGGATAGCAAGCCCTGTCGGATTGCGGCCTGACATGAAACATGGTATTCTGTGGGGCAGAGATAGCCGTGTCTCTGCCTCAAAAGACGCAGGAGTCTTAGCTGCTTGATTTTAGATCCATTCCGGTCATAGGCAATCATTGCCATTGGTAGCGAAAACCGAGCTGCTTGTTTTTGCAAGCCAGGCGTTACGTATTGCTCCTGTCCGTCAATTGTTGTACAGTTCAGATAGTGTCAATATTCTGGAGATGCACTGAGCTGGGGCTATGCGAGGACGGAGCCTGATAGCTCAGATATTGCAAGAAATGAATGAGATGAGCAGAGGATGATCTCTATGACTGAACCGGCATTAGCCCATTTTCGCATTGGTGTCTCAGCCCTTATTTTTGAGGAAGATCAGATCTTATTGGCCTTACGGCGAGATATCGACTGGTGGAATCTGCCAGGGGGAGGGATGGAGATTGGTGAGACGGTAGAGGAGGCAGTCTGCCGTGAAGTGTTAGAGGAGACAGGCCTGATTGTGATGGTAGACTCACTGGTGGGAGTCTATTCAAAGCCACAAAAGCAGGAAGTGGTGCTCAGTTTTCGCTGCCATGTCATTGGCGGCGATCTGCATGCGACAGAGGAATCTAGCGAGTGTCGCTATTTTGTGCCGACTGAATTGCCAGTAAAGCTCCTGCCCAAGCATCGTCAACGAATTATGGATGCTCTTCTCAAGCAAGAGAGAGCGGTATTGCGAGATCAACGCACTTCCTCGATTGAGGATCAGAGGCTTATTGAACCATCATAAGAAGGGGTAAGAGACAGACCAGATCTGCGTTGTGTCTCTTTTTTTGTCTATAGCCGTATCCTGGAGTGAGAGCTCAATTTGTGTGCTATTCTGAAACAGTGTATAAGGAGCGTTATGGCAAAGACAACTCATTATGATGTCATTATTATTGGTTCTGGGCAGGCTGGTGGTCCTCTAGCGGGTGCCTTTGCTGGTTCAGGCAAAAAGACCGCACTCATCGAGCGAGAGCACGTGGGGGGAACCTGTATTAATGAAGGGTGTACTCCAACAAAGACCATGGTGGCAAGCGCACGCGTTGCGTATCTGACTCGACGTGCGGCAGATTATGGCGTCCATAGCGGTCCTGTAACGATCAACATGGCTGAAGTGCGCCAGCGAAAACGTGCCATTGTTGAGAGCTTTCGTGGTGGAAGTGAGAGGCGTCTAAGAAGCACTGAACATCTGGATCTGCTGATGGGCGAGGCACAGTTCACAGGCCCTCATGCGGTAGAGGTGCATATGAATAGTGGCGAGACGCTGACATTGACAGCCGAAACCATCTGTATCAATACAGGTGATCGACCAACGTTAGCACCCGTTGAAGGCATTGAGACCGTTCCTACCCTCAACTCTACCACTATTATGGAGTTAGATACAGTACCCGAGCATCTGATTGTTTTAGGAGGGGGATATGTGGGATTGGAATTTGGGCAGATGTTCCGCCGCTTTGGAAGCCAGGTGACCATTATTCAACGTGGAGCACAACTGTTATCGCAAGAGGACCCGGATATTGCCGTTGAAGTTCAGAAGATTCTCCAGGAGGATGGCATTGAGGTGCTTTTGAAAACCTCTGCCGTCAAGGTTGCCAAGCAGGGAGAGCAGATTCAAGTTACTATTCGGGATGCGCATGGCGAGCGAATCATCAGTGGTTCACATCTGCTAAGTGCGGCAGGTCGCCAGCCCAATACCGATCGGCTTAACATAACCGCCGCTGGAGTCCAGCTCGATAAGCACGGATATATTCAGGTGAACGATCGTCTGGAGACAAATGTAGCCGGTATCTATGCCCTTGGCGATACCAAAGGTGGGCCTGCCTTCACCCATATCTCCTATGATGATTTCCGTATTTTGCGAACAAACCTCATCGAGCAGGGGCATGCGAGCATGAAAGATCGAGCGACCGTCTACACTGTGTTTATTGATCCGCAGTTGGGGCGTATTGGCCTTTCTGAGCAGGAAGCGCGCCGACAAGGGAAGAAGATCAAGGTTGCTAAAATGCCAATGAGCTATGTCGCCCGCGCACTGGAGATCGATGAAGCTCGTGGGGTCATGAAAGCAATCGTCGATGCCGAGAGTGATCTGATTCTGGGAGCATCTATCCTGGGCATTGAGGGGGGCGAAATCATGTCGATGTTGGAGATCGCAATGCTTGGAAAGCTTCCCTATACGGTTTTGCGCGATGGTGTCTTTGCTCACCCGACCCTGGCCGAGTCGTTGAATAACCTGTTTGGCTCGTTTACGTCGTGAATCCTTCCTGAAGAAGAGCATCCTGCAGGGCGCGTTCCACCTCGCTAGAGGCACGAGTGCGTATATTCTGAGCCCACTGATCATCCCAGCATCCTTGCTCCTGAAGCAAACGTTGGCAGTGGATGAGGGGGTCATAGGCTGCTAAGTCAGATTGTGGTGCGAGAAGAGAAAGCCCATTCGATCCACAATCTGGCTCAACGCGCTTCAAGGTCAATTGTAAAAGGGTTGGACCCTTTCCGGCGCGGGCGTGTTGAATCGCAGCCTGTGTCGCTTGATAGACTTGCTGAACATCGACCCCATTGACGATATGATGTGCCAGACCCGCAGGGAATAGCGGCAAGAGATCCGGGATGTCTGATTGTAGAGGATCGTGACAATCGTGTTCACAGAGAAAGATCACTGGCAACTGCTGCTGAGCAGCAAAGCTTAGCGCTTCAAGAAAATCTGGTTCCTGAACAATACCATCTCCACAATAAGCAATTGTTGCCACCGCAGCCTTGCGCAATTTACTCGCAAAGGCAATGCCAGCCGCATGAAGCAACTGGGTCGCTACTGGAGCCGGTCCAGTCACGATATTGTGTTTTTGATAACTCCAGTGATGGATATCTGAACTTCTCTCGGGCTCACGCGCTGCTTGTAGATAGGTACAGAAGATCTCATAAGGGGTCATACCGATAGTGAGCATCACTCCGAGATCGCGATAATAGGGGAGTGTAAAATCCTGCCCAACCTTGATACAGACCGCACTGCCAACCTGGGCAGCCTCATGCCCACGACAACTGGCTATCCCTTTGCCTTGTCTGTCAAGATAGCCTTTTTGGGATAGTTGCGAGATTGCATTATCGACCACTCTTGTAAAGAGCATACGTGCATAGAGATCGCAGAGGATCGTTGTCGAGAGCGGCGTACTTGTCATATGTCAATATGTCTCGTTCTGTCTCAGGTTTCTTCTTTGCCGATGCTATCGCAGGTTTAGTACAATGCAGAAAAACAGAGGTTTCATGCAGAATCCATTATACGTTGTAGCCTGGTTGAGAAGCAATACAAAGGATCTTCTCTCTAACGATCTTTTTCTCTCATTGCTTTTCCTCGACTGCAATTTTATAATGAGATTGTTTGCAATTATTATTTGTTTGTCCTTATTATTGTAGTACGTAGTATCGACGAAGCCTACACAGTCACCGCAGACACTTATGGAGGCAACAGCAGAATGACGGTAAATACCCCATCTATAGAATCTGGCACCTCAGCAGAGTCGCTGGATGTCATCGGACTCTATCACACAATGCTTACAGCACGCGTCATCAATGATTTGCTGAAAGTTCGTAAAACGCAGGGACGCTATCCATTTTATATTGGCTGTGCCGGGCATGAGGCAATGGCTGCTGTGACAGCGGCTCTTCGTGAGAATGATTGGTTAGCGCTCTATTATCGTGATCTTGCCGCCTGGTTGCAGAGGACGGGAGATCGCTATGCGCCGCTACGTGACGCTTATGCTCGTATTACTAGCCCGGGGGCCGGTCGGAATATGCCTGCTCACTATACAGGGAAAGGGTTAAACATTCTGCCGACCTCCAGTGAGGTGGCTGGTTTAGCTCCATTTGCCGCAGGGGCCGCTTTCTCTGTGAAGCAGCATAAGAGCGATCAGGTTGTGCTGTTTTCAACGGGTGATGGTGGGGCTGCGACAAATGATTTTCATGCACTGTGTCGAGCAAGCTCAGTTTATCAATTGCCTACCTTGATCGTCGTTGAAGATAATGGGTGGGCTATTACCGCAGCCAATCAGGGTTTACAGTGGTCCGGTTCGCTTGTTGAATGGGCTCAGGCCAGCACTATATATGCTGAAGAGGTCGATGGCTCGGATGTGATGGCAACCTATGAGGCTGCCTGTCGTCTTGTGCAGCACATTCGTGCTGGTCGGGGGCCAGCCCTTCTTCATCTCCATTTAGGTTTATTAGATCCTCATTCTAGCAGCACCGATATTAAATCGTACCGTAAGAAAGACGAGATTGCTCTTACTGCTGCCACCAAAGACCCGGTTAAAAACTTTGGCCGCTGGCTTGTAGAGCATGGTCATCTTCAAGAAGCAGATCTTGATCGCATGCGTAAGACTATTCGCACTGAGCTAGATCGTATTGAACAGGATGTATTAGAAGAGCCAGAGCCTACCGCTGATCGGGCCCTGGAGCATGTCTTAACGGTTCCTCAGTGGGTTGAGAACACTCCACGTGGCACAAAGCGCCAGCTCACAATGTTGGCTGCTATCAATGAAGCGTTATTGGAGTTAGCCCAGCGCGACCCCTACTTTTTTGTCTTTGGGCAGGACGTGGGGAGCCCCAAAGGAGGCGTCTTTGGAGCTACAGCCTTACTAGTCAATCAATTTCCAGATCGTGCCATCAGCAGCCCTCTGAATGAGCAGATTATTGTAGGAATTGCGGCTGGGGCCGGGATGCTGGATGGAAAAGCACGATGTGCAGAGATTCAGTTTGTTGATTATCATCAGTCGGCGACCCAATCGATTCGTTTGGCAGCCAGGACAGAGTATCAGACGTACGGAAACTGGAATGCTCCTCTGATACTCCGCACCAAATCTGGAAGTGGTGGGGGTGGCCCTATCTCCAATAGTGGAGCTGGCGGTGGCGCATATGGTCATTCTAATGCGGGTGAGCAATGGTTTACCACGATTCCGGGGATGATTGTTGTCTGTCCAGCCACCCCTTTTGATGCAAAAGGGCTCTTATTAGAAGCTGCTCGCGCGCAATCTCCAGTCACCTTCCTGGAGAGAGGTCGCCTGTATCGTTCAGAGCCACCGAAAGATGCATCTGGCAGAAGCCTTGATGTCATGGTTGATTACTGGCAGGTCCCTGATGGCTATTATACGCTTCCACTAGGCAAAGCGCGGCGTTTGCGGATTGGCAATGGCGTACCACAGATAACACTTATTGCCTGGGGCACAATGGTCTTAGAGTCCTGCACAGCCGCAGCCAATATCGCCCAGAAGACAGGCAAGGCTTTTGACGTAGTTGACTTGCGTACACTCATGCCTTTTGATCAGGAAGCCATTGTCTCAGCAGTCAAAGAGAGTAATCGTGCGCTGGTTGTTACAGAAGAGACTGACCACACCAGCTTTGGACGCCATATCCATTCCTGGATTATAGAGCACTGTTTCTATGACCTGGATGTAACCCCTGCTTTCATTTCCGCCTTAGCGGCCCCTGCAGCCCCTTATAATGGACCAGAAGAGATGGGCTTCTTTCCCTCTGCGACCACAATTGAAGCTCGAATGCTTGCATTGCTGGCAGAATAGAGCCATAGCGTAGAAAAAGCTAGAGAGAGAGCAGGCCCTGCACGAAGAGATGAGAAAGAGCCCTTCTCGTGCAGGGCCTGCTCTTTCCCTGGACCCTGTAATCCAGACCGTGAACGGTTATCGAAGCGATAAGAGGTTTATCTCGACGGATTGTAGAAACTATGCTACACTGCGTTTAGTTGTATAGGAAGAGAGTTGGTACTATTAAAGGGAAGGGTATGGAGTTATGACCACCTGTCGAACCTGTGGAAGAGATGTTTCGGGTAAAAAATTCTGTCCTGATTGTGGGACGGCAGTCCAGGCTACCACTGTCCAGGGAGCGTCAGCGACGTCATCTATCTGTCCACGCTGCCAGGGGGCAGTCGCTTCTCATGCAGCATTTTGTATGCATTGTGGAGGAACGTTGCGTGCTGACGCCTCGAGTACACCGCCGCCGCCGCCGCCTTCATGTCCAGCCTGTCATGCCGTGGTCCCAGTGGGCACGCAGTTTTGTTCACAGTGCGGCCACGATAGGCGTATACCAGTCTCGGCTCCATCGCAGCCAGCGCAGCTTCATTGTGCGAACTGTGGGCAGTTAAACGCAGCAACAATGCGCTTTTGTGGAGGATGTGGAAGTCAACTAGGTATTGGCACAGGGTATGGACAGTCAGGGCAGTATCCCCCTCAGGGCCCCTATCAGCAGCCACAAGCCTACCCACAGCCTTATACATCGTATCCGCAGCCCTATCCGCAGCAGGCGGGCTATCAACAGCAGCCAATGATAGGGCAAGGGCAGATGATTGTGCGCTGCCCGGTCTGTATGGCACAGGCTCCCGTAGGGACCTCCAATTGTGTGAGCTGTCGTACGAGCCTGACTGGCGTTGTGCCAACCCCGGCATTTACCCCAAATCAGGGTCAGCAGGGAGGAATTGGAGGGATGTTGCAGGGGAATAATGGGAAGATCGCCATGGGAGTTCTGGGTGGAGCAGCAGCCGTAATTGGTGGCGAGATGCTTTTGCATGGAGTTGAAAACTCGATTGAAGATCGGGTTGAGGGTGATATGGGCTATGGACGTCACCACAATCGTCATCATCGCAACGAAGGACTCTTAGGGGGGCTTGGAGAGCTGGCGGACGATATTGGTCTGATCTAGTGAGATCCCTCATACGGGCAGATCCAGGGGGGAAAGAGGAGCTCGACTTCTTTCCCCCTGAATCTGCCTGTGTGACGATGACGGAACTCCATTTCTTCCTACTCCCCCTCGATTCAGTTGCGATAGACTGTTAAAGCGTCTATAATGTTGCAAGATACCCTGATTTTTATCTGCCACAGTCAATAGAGATGCTAAAAACTGTATCAGTTCTTTTTGATCAGGAACCATAAGGAGAAGAGGGGCGCTCTTTCCACATCTCAATGTAAGAGGCTCTGAGCCAAAAAATCGAATGAATTACGTGCGCACTACACTAAAAAACGGTTTACGTTTAATTACTACCCATATGCCTGGTATGCGTTCTGCTAGCATTGCGTTCTTTTTTGCGGTTGGATCGCGGTATGAAACAGATGAGATTGCAGGTGTCTCCCATTTTATTGAGCATATGCTCTTTAAAGGGTCACAGCACTACCCGAGTGCACGAAAGATTTCTGAGGCCATCGAGGGAGTGGGAGGGAATTTCAATGGAAGCACAGGGAAAGAGATAACCAGCTATACAGCACGTGTGCCTGGGGAAGACCTTCCTGTAGTGCTGGACGTTCTGGCTGATATGATTCGCCATCCCCTCTTTGATCCAATTGAAATCGAGAAAGAGCGTGGAGTCATCATTGAGGAGTTAAGCTCAACGCAGGATGATCCACAGGAATGGGTGAATTTATTAATTGATGAGGCCATGTGGCCCAATCTCCCTCTGGGGCGAGATGATGCAGGGAACATTGAATCGGTTAAACGTTTGCAGCGCCAACAGATGTTGGAGTATCTCGATACCTATTATCGTCCGAATTCGTTAGTTGTGAGTGTTGCAGGAAATATCGATCATCAAGAGGTGTTGGCGTTAGTGGAGAAGCTCTTTCATGATTGGGAAGCACGCCCAACTCCTTCCTGGACCCCCTGCCTCCCACCGCTGCACACTCCTCCTGTTCGCATGATCAAAAAAGCGACTGAACAGACAAACATCTGCCTGTCCACCCTGGGGACTGCGTATGGCTCACCTGATTATTATCCCTTACTACTCATTAATGGGCTTCTGGGGGATGGCATGAGCTCGCGTCTCTTCCAGACATTGCGAGAAGAGCAGGGCCTGGCGTATGACATTGGTAGCTATTTCAATAGCTATTATGAGACAGGAAGCCTGGTAGTGAGCGCAGGTGTAGATCCTTCGCACACACAAGAGGCAGTTCACTCCATTCTGGCCGAACTCACACGGCTGTGCGATGAACCAGTTCCCACGGCTGAATTAGAGCGGATTAAGGCATATATTCGTGGGAGCATTCTGTTGGGACTAGAAGGAACGCAGCAGGTTGCCTCCTGGCTAGGGAGCCAGGAATGCCTCTATAATCGGATGTGGAGCATTGATGAGGTGCTTGCCAATGTCTCTGCCGTTACGGTCGAGGATATTCAACGTGTTGCGCGGATCTGCTTTGCCCCTCAATGGCGTCGGCTGGCTGTGATTGGGCCTGATGATACACGTCGAGCAGGCTATTTTAAAACAGTGCTCGCAGGTGTGTAAAGCGGGAAGAGGAGACCAGTTTTTATGGCACAAATAACGCTTCGTGACTATTTGCAAGAGACCGAGGATGCGATTGCTTCTGATCGCCTCGATGAGGCCCTTGCCAGCTGTCAATACATTCTTGCTTATTTTCCAGCCTCGCTTGAGGCTCAACGTCTGCTTGGCGAGATCTATTTAGCGCAGGGACGACTGGAAGAGGCACAGCATGCTTTTGATTGGGTTCTGACCAATGATCCTGAAAATGTCATTACCTACTGCAATCGTGCTCTGGTCAGCGAACGTTTAAGCGATTATGATACAGCACTGGATTGCTATCAGCAGGCGTATGAACTGAGCCGTGGAAATAGCCAGATCCGCCAGCAGTTTAATCAACTCAGTGAAAAAACTGGTCAGCCAGGTTTTATGTTTTCACGTGCTGGCCTGGCTCGCCTCTATCTACGAGGTGGCCTGCTCTCACAAGCATTACAAGAGTGGGAGATTGTGCTGGCCGCCAGCCCAGAACGCTTAGATGCTCGGACCGGTCTCCTGGAGACCTACTGGCGCGAGGCGCTTTATGAGCAAGTGGCTGAACTGGCTGCTCAGATCCTGCGGGATGTTCCAGGCTGTGTGAAGGCACTCTTGTTGCAGGCCTATGTGACAGCTTCGAAAGATCTGGCGCAGGCTCAAGAGATATTACGAAAGGCCGAAGCCTCAGATCCAGACCTGCTTATGGCTCACGATCTCTTTGCAGATCAACTCGCGAGTCATCCTGGCGATCCATTTTTAGCGTTGCTCCAGAGGGAGCCAGTCTATCTAGGTGTACCACGAGGTGAGGCGGCAACCTCGTCTGCGGCGAGAGCAACTGGTATATCCTCGTCTGGACTCTCCGGTTGGGGTGGAAGTGAACAAAGTACCACTGATACTACCTGGATTAAGCCGCGCTCTTCTTCGCAAGAGAAGGTTCAACAGGCTACATCGGCTGCTGGTCTCTCTTTTAGCAGCGATACTCTAGCACAGGCTGGCACGCCTGCTTTGGATGAGCAAGGCTATGAAGCGCAGCCATCCTGGACTTCTGAGCAGCAATTGCTTGAAAATGCGTTGCATGGGATTGCTCCAGAAGCTCCAGCCAGCATTGCGCCCCTGCAAGAGCATTCCTCATGGGATGGCCTGACGGCTGAAGATGAGGTTCCTGAGATTGATGAGGTGGATGACGCACAGGGTGCGTTCTGGAATCTTGCACCTCCAAAGCAAGAGAGTGGTTCATCCTGGAATGATCCACTTCAATCCTCCTCTCTCTCGGCCCCACCAGCCTGGCTGAGCATGTTGACTCAAGATGACCGACGGCAGATGACGGGAAATATGCCTGCGATCTCTCTGTCTAAACAACCGGTTGAGCCCGCATTGTCCGCACAGGTCCAGCCGCCGATGCCTCAGCAGGAACCAGCCAGCGATCTGTATCAGTCTCTAGCTCCTTCTTCACCCCTGCCTGAACAGCCGGAATCTGTGATTGAGCAGCAAGGACAGAAAGCACATATTTCCGAGAGTGCAGTTCCTGTGAAGAGTCAGGAGCAGGTGATATCACCTGTCTCCGAACCGGTTAGTCTCCAAAATGATGATGAGGACTCTTTCTTTGGACCCGAATGGCTAAAATCGCTGGGTGCTCTGGGTGATGAAGAGGTGGAGGAGCCTGTCGTTGAACTGGTTCAAAATGAACCAGTGGCAGATACCTATGAGCCCGTTGCCAGCGAAGAGAAGCCAGTACAGGAAGAGGTATCTACTCAGCCCGCAGTACAGCCAGATTGGCTGTCACAACTCAATCCACCATCGACCGGTTATGACGCATGGCAGCAATCAGCAGAAGTGCAGCAGCCATCATGGTTGGCACAGTTGGAACAGACGCCGTCTCAGAGTGAAGCCCATGCCTCATGGCAGCTTTCACCAGCCGAGAGCGCGGAAGAGCAGACAGCGGCCTCGTCCTGGTTAGATAGGGTTGATGCGACAACAGGTGCTCAATCTGCTCAACCACTCCAGCCCTCCTGGCTCTCTCAATTGGGTGGACAGGAGACCGAAGAATCGCCCTATGCAGCCTGGGAAGGACAGAGTACCAACGGCCACACTGCTCAATCAGAAGGCGCTTCCTGGCTTGCTCAACTTGGCGCTACCTCATCATCTCCTGAAATGGATGAACCCTTCCAGACGGCACCGCAGACCGAGAGTGTCTCGCCGTACGAGAACTGGCTCTCTTACACACAAGAGCCTGAGCCACCCGCGCAGCAGGCAGAAGAGAACCTTTTGACCACTCTAGAAGAGCTGGAGAAGAGCTTGCGCTCAAAAGGGTTTATCGACCTGGAGCCCAAATCGTTATCGGCCATTGCTCAACAAGAAGAAGCACTGGCTCAGGAGGCATCCCAGCCCGAACCTGTCCCATCGGCTCATCCAACACTGGCTTCAGCACTGGCAGAGTTGGGGCAATTTGCGAACCAGACCCCACCTGTTGAGAATGCAAGCAGCGTGGTAGAAGAAGTACAGGAGACAACCGCAGAACCCTCCTGGCTGGCCGCTTTGCGTTCGGTCCCCACACCAGTTGCCCCTCAGCGAGAGGAAGCAGTGCCAGCTTATCACCAGCCAGTGGTCCCACCCACCCTTCCCAAGCCAAAGAATCCAGTGAGCAGCGATCTTCCCGCTGCTCATGAGGTCCGCCCTGAGGCACCGATCTTTGAGCCAACAACCTTTGTTCCACCGACCATCAGTGAAATTCATGAGACCGTAAAAGTGCCGGTTGCGCATGTGAACCCATTGTTGGATAACGAGCTAGAGACGACCATGAAGCGTCCAGCAGTTCGTTTACAGCCCATACATCAGCAGCGTTCGCTCTCACAGAGAGATCTGGCAGCTGCAAGTCCACGCGAGCGTTCAGTCGAGCGTACGCCGGTAAAAGCATCTGAGGGGACTGGTAATAATCGAGATCGGTTGCTGAAAGGATATCAGAACCAGCTGGTTGGTGAATACGATGGTGCGATGGCCGAGTATCGAATTATTATTCGCAATGCACCAGAGCTCTTAGGTGAGGTCGTCAGCAATGTACGAGCTCTCCTGAAACTGGCACCGAATTATTCGGCGGGGTATCGTGTCCTGGGAGATGCATATATGCGCCAGGGCGAATACTTACAGGCCATGGAAGCATATAATAAAGCCTTAACGATGACGAAGAAGAAAAATTAAGCTTCCTGAACGGTAGAGCTTATTTCTGACCTGCACAGGAAGCTTGAAGCCATTCTTCTGTTGATAAGCTCATGTAAGTTTATCTGTTCACGGGTCGATGGCTGGCTGACTAGGGACAGCAAGCGCAGATATTTGAATACAAACGTGTGTATCTGGATCCTATTGAACATGATTGAATACACACGAACACAAAAAGGAAGGCAATTCCAAGTGGAAACGATTCTGCAACGGTTAACCGAACTGGACGATATTCACAATGCTATCCTGGTTGGGAAAGATGGATTGATCGTCTCTGGTATACTGCATAGTGAGGATGAGGAAGTGATCGGTGCAATGTCTGCCGCTGCGTTTGGCTCCATCAACAATTTTACGTCCCAGATGAGTAATGGCGATGCTCTCCACGTGATTGTTGAGACAAAGACAGGAACCGTTCAAATGGAAGAAGCTGGCGAGCTCATCCTTGTTGTGACAACCCGTGGAAGTAGCAATCCTGGGCGTATTCGCCTGGAGATGAAAAAAGCTTGCCGTCAACTGGTTCGACATCTGGCTGAGGCAAACTACTAAGTGCCAGTTGTACAACTTGTCTGAAGACATTAAACGTGTGGTTGGGAGCCCGACGCCTGAAAGCATGGGTTTCCACATTGCACGATGCCCTCTGGATACTCTTTTGGAAGAGGTCCAGAGTTGTCTTGTGGTGCGCTATAGATGCGCCTTTTTGCTGGCTGGTAGCACACAGTTGCCTGGATGCGTAACAGCTCCAGCGTAGACACTGTGCTTTCTGTTGATCACAATGCAACTGACAGCTTCTGTTCGTTGCTGTGTTGGCCTGTCATCATCATTCACAGCGAGTGAGAATGCAGTCCATATTTAAAAGGAGAACTTATCCGTTATGGAACGTACATTAATTTTGCTCAAACCTGATGCCGTTCAGCGCGACCTCGTCGGTGAGATCATTGCTCGCCTGGAGCGCAAAGGTCTGAAACTGGTTGGTTTGAAAATGATGCAGTTGACCGATGAGCTATTGAATGAACACTATAGCCACCTGGTGAGCCGCCCTTTCTTCCCCGAGGTCAAGTCATTTATGCAGTTGACCCCTGTCATCGCATGCTGCGTTGAGGGAACCGAGTGCGTTGCTGCTGTTCGCCAGCTGGTTGGTATTACCAAAGCTCGAGAGGCAGCTCCTGGCACCATCCGTGGCGAGTTCGCCATGAGCACCCAGGCAAACCTGATTCACTGCTCTGATTCATTGGAGAGCGCTGAAGTTGAAGTGAAGCGCTTCTTCAAGCCCGAGGAGATCTTTGAATATAAAGATGTTCAAGAGCAGTATGTCTATAATTCCGGCGAGCGTGGTTAAGCTACTGTTACTGGTTGGTTGGCAAGACTTCAGCTAGTCTCAAAACGAAAAAGCCGAGCATCAGTGCTATCTGATGTCTCGGCTTTTTCGTTTGGACCTGCGCCTCCGTTGCTCTGTAAGACAACACAAAAAACGAGCGGGCTCTTTTGCGGTGAGAAGTCTTAGCATGAACACGGGAAGTGATGCAGGAGGCTTGCTATTGGGTAATGATGAATGGTTGTGCAATGATTGGGTAACGCAACGAGCTTAGGGACGAGACAGCTAGCGAGAGTGAAGTGGGGCATCCGCCTCAGCTTCTCTTGCCTGTTCTTGCCTGGTTTGAGCCTGATTTTTGCGTTGACTAAGACGCCAGCAGCATGATTTACTGCGGAAACATTTTTCCTGTTCCTCTGTAGTTGCGGGTGGTGTGCCCTTTAGACAGAAGACCTGATACATTGGTTCGCCTGCATTGATATCATTGCAAGGAAACCAGCGCTCCCGGTAAAATGGACATGCGTTTTTGTGTCGACGCCAGTTTGAATTTTCTTCTGGGTGTGTATGAATTGTCCCTGCCAACCAGGTATCCTTCCTAACTAGATGCGACGTGCTATGGATATGAAAGTCATGTTGAAAGTAGTATACCATAACTTTCTTGTAGTAATAGGGGCGTCACTACAGACAGGAAGGTGCCAGTAATGGTATAATAGATCAAGGAGAAAGCGGAGAAGATATTGTCTGAACAATTCCCCCCCCCTAAACATGAACGAGTTCCCTGGACGACGCGCCAGATGCTTATTGGCGTTTTTTTCACTATTGTTCCCTGGATTCTTTTCACCTTTGTGCTATCATTGCTGAACTCAAAGGCCCCTGCTCCCTCCAGGGTCTATTCTCAGCAAGCAGACATAACAAATGCCATTGTAGTTTTTCTGTTTGATGTCTTTGTGGAGTGTGCTTTTCTCATTGCGCCTATTTACTTTGCCCGGCATACACTGGCCCAATCGGCCTCTTTGCGCTCCATTGGGCAGGTGTTGGGCGTGCGACCATTTAAGATCTGGAGCACACTTCTGCTTATTCTCTTTGGGTTTGCTGGGATCTATGTTCTGAGCATTGGATATGATTACATGAACACAGCTCTTCATTTGCATCTCCAGACGAATAGCCAGGCAGTCTTAGAAGCAGGTAGAACTGCTCCCATCACGACCTATGCTACCTTGCTGGTGGCGGTTTTTGTCGCTCCGATCTGTGAAGAGATTTTTTTTCGTAGCTTTGTCTTTATGGGGTTACTGCGCGATATGGCACTGGGGTGGGCGATCCTTGTAAGCTCGCTCTTTTTTGCGGTGATCCATGGGGACCCGGGTTCATTCCTGTTGTTGTTTGTGATTGGTCTGGCGCTGGCCTTTCTGCGCTGGCGTACGCGCTCAGTCTGGCCAGGCATTATTCTGCATATGTTAAATAACGGATTGAGCGCTGTCTCTATTCTTATTTTACTGCATCAATAACCTGTTATTTTATGGGTGGGGCCTCTCTGCTTCGACGATAAGCGCTAACATCGCCGAAGTAGAGAGGCCCCTGTGTTGTGATAGAAATGGCCATCTTCCTCCCAACATCATCAATCCTGATGATGGAGTTCGTATTGGAGCACGCGAATGAGCGCCAGAAGGAGGCTCAAGAGGACAATCTGGGTAAAGAAGAAGTGAGCCTCTCGATTGGTGAGCGCTGGTAGGAACATGCAGGTGAGAATAGCCGCGCCAAAAAAGATAGCTGGAGCCGCTTGCGTGAGCCAGCAAAGAGGGCGGAGCCACCAGACGGCCAGGGCGAGACAGAGAGTGAGTGGGTAGAGCTCAGTGATAAGGTTGGTCCAGAGGGTTTTCTCCGCTCCGCCTGAGAAGATTGTGAAGGCAAGGATGCTTATACCTGCAATAGGAAGGAGCCAGAAGAACCAGCGATCCCATCTGCCAGGCACAGTATGAGCAGTTGAAAGACAGATGGATGCTCCTAATAATGCGCAGGCACTGGCTATGTTGAGGTAAAGCAAAGGAAATGACGTTAGATCAAAACCCTTCGCTGAGATCTCGAAACCGATCAGCGCGAGGATGCTCCAGATGATCCCAAAGCCTGTGCCAGTGCGCACCAGCCAGGAATGAGTCCGTATGCCAATGATCAGCCAGCAGAGCAAAACAAGGCCAGTAAAGAGAAGATGGATGGTATCGGGCGTATAATATCCATTAAGCATCCCCTGAGATAGAATACTATTTAAGCTCAGACCCACGGTGAAGAGAAGGGCAAAGATAACGATGAATGCAGGGGTCCGGATCACTATCTGAGATGATGACGGAGCCTCAGGCGTCTCGCTAGTTGTTTCTGCGGTACCAATCCGTTTGGACTGAGAGAGATTGTGTCGCATTATATCTGCGTTTCCTTTGAGTCAAAATTGACATCCTCCCCCGAATAAATCCGGGGGATTCCCGACCTCACGATCGGGGCTTCCTGCTTCGCTGAGACGTGCCAGGCTTGGTTTTCACCGCACCAGGTCTTACGGCCTCTCCACAGGCTTCACGTACCGTCAGTCCGGCGGCATGAATGTTTTTTGAGGCGTTGAGGTCACGATCGTGATGGACCCCACATTTGGGACAGGTCCAGTGCCGTACCTCTAACGCTAAGGAGTCGAGAATATGTCCACAGTCAAAGCAGCGTTTGGAGGACGGGTACCACTTGTCAATTTTGACGAGGGTGCGTCCATACCACGTTGCCTTGTATTCCAACTGCGACACGAATTCCGACCACCCTACATCGCTGATGGCTTTACTGAGACTCTGGTTTTTGACCATGTTTTTCACAGCCAGGCTCTCCACACAGATCGTTTGGTTTTCACGGATCAGGCGGATCGAAAGCTTGTGCTGGAAATCACGGCGACGATCAGCGATGCGGGCATGGATTTTGGCAACCTTCAAACGGGCTTTCTCTTTGTTCTTGGAGCCCTTTTTCTTTTTCGCATGTCGTCTCTGGGCTTTAGCGAGCTTCTTTTCATCGGTGTGAAAGAACCTGGGATTGCCGATGGTTTCCCCTGTGGAGAGGATCACGTAGGATTTCAATCCGAGATCCGCACCCACGGTTTTGGGGGTGACAGGCAATTGGGCAATGTTTTCCTCCACCAGGATGCTCACAAAATAGCGATCGGTACTATCCTTGGAGACGGTGACGCTAGAAGGGACGGCATCCTTGGGCAGCGGACGGGACCACACAATGCTGAGAGGTTCTTTCATTTTGGCAAGCGTCAGCTGCCCATCTCGCCAGGTAAAAGCATTGCTGGTATAGGTGGCTGCTTGTTTCTGACGTTTGTGCTTGAAACGAGGATAGGCGGCGCGTCCCTCAAAGAAATTGACAAACGCTTTATCGAGATGGCGCAAAGCTTGTTGCAGGGGAACAGAAGAGACGTCATTGAGCCACACATACTCACCTTGTTTTTTGAGGGCTGTGAGCATCTCACTCAAATCTTTGTAGTACAGACGTTTCTGCTCCTGGTAAAAGGCGTCGGTTTTGCATCGCAATGCCCAATTGGAGACAAAACGTGCGCACCCAAACGTACGAGCAAGTATCTGTTTTTGCTCGTTGGTTGGATAGACTCTGTACTTATATGCTTTCTTCTGTTCCATACTTTACAGAGTATCGTATATCGTGTAAAAAGTCAACCCCAAAAAAGGAACGGCGCTTTCATCCCCCGCATGAATGCAGGGGTTTTCCCGCGCCAGTTCTATAAGAATAAGTTCTGTGTTTGTAACGAAGAAGGATGGAGATTGGGCACAGAGCAGGGAGCTTCTCTTTTCTGAGCCTGGAGAAAGCTGTTTTGTTACCTCAGGACGCAGTCACAGAGAACTGCGTCCTGGAGATAGGAAGAGTGCTTAAACGTTAGAAAACAATCTCTGTGCCCAGGGCCTGAGCTGTTTGCTTGCGAAGCGTCTGTAAGCCCTTACTAAAACGGACTGGATAAGGCTGTTCGGCTGTTAATTCGCGGTAGCGGGCAGGGAGATGTGCTAGATTTTGCTGGGCTAACTCTCGTATCTCTGAGAGCGGTGGTAGACTTCCAGGAATGACCACACCTCCCCGCATTACGGGGCGAAGGAGACGAAGATAATTATCGGGTCGTGGCTCGTGAGAGAGTTGGATGACATCCTCCTCCCAGTGCGGATGGCGATACACTTCTTTTTTCCCGGGCCATGTGCTTTTCATACCAGCAATTTTCATTTTAGGGAACTCAGTCCCTGCATCATCCACATACCATGCCTCTTTATAGACCGTCCCTAATGATCCACCTTCAATTGAGCGTTCAACCGAGCCTGCACCATGTCCAAGAGCGCTGCCTACTCCAAAGGAGTCGATCTCTGCCCCTTGCTGTAAGAGATCCTGGATCTTCCACTCATCGAGATCGCCGCTGGCCAGGATACGAACGGAGTCCAGTTCAGCATTGCGTAGCTGTTCGCGAATATATTTACTGTCGGCGACCAGATCTCCACTATCCAATCTGACCGCAGCCAAAGTATGTCCCATACTCTCTTGAGAGCGCTGAGCTACTTCAATAGCTGTATGGATGGCGCGGCGAGCGTCGTAGGTATCGAGCAATAACGTATAGCGATTGTAGGCTTCGGCCACTGCTTCAAAGGCCTCCTGTTCCGTTTCAAAAAGCTCAATGAGTGCATGTGGAACGGTACCAGTGGCAGGGAGACGATATTCATAGGCCGCATTTAACAGCGAGGTACTGGAGCAGCCACCGATGTAAGACGCACGAGCGACAGTCATCGGTTCCTGCGCCCGACGAAAGGCAAACTCAGATACCCGCCGCACACGCCCCTGTTCCGCAGCATACACAATACGAGAGGCCTTGGTTGCAATGAGAGTTGAGAGCGCCATAGCCTGAAGCAGACCAGCCTCAAGGAGAATGGCCTCGCGGAAGGGAGCGGTAACCCGGATCAAAGGTTCGTTGGGGAAAGCAATAGTGCCCTCCGGAAGAGCAAGAATCTCCCCGGTAAAGCGGAGCGTTGCGAGCTCATCCAGAAAAGCAGCGTCATAATCACGAATGTGAGCCAGGAACCTGAGCTCTTCAGAAGAATAGCGAAAGGATTGCGCAAACTCGATAGCGGACTCTAAGCCTGCTGTTAAGAGATAGGCACCGCCAAACGGCGCTTTACGGGTATAGAGATCAAAGGTCGTCAGACCATTTCGCCCTGTGCGCCATGACACATAGGCTGAATCCGGGTGATACATATCGGTCATCAATCCTGGATGAAAGCTAGGAGTTCGACGATGCATAACATATCCCTCTCTTTGTACACTGTATACAGAGCTTAGTGTCATTCATACGATATCTATTGTTGACTTAGTGTACATTGTACCATAAGTCGATCCATTCGACCACCCTTCGAGAAGATTTTCAGAAAGCTTGTTGATGAATAGCGGAACCTACCCTTTTTTTGGGGATCTTTCGTCTCAAATAGTGATAGTATTGCTGAGAGTATCTCTCTACAGAGCTCTTTCCGATCGTCGCGCAAGTCAAATTTGTTTCTCTTCTCTCGCCTTGCGTTCGACAATGGGTGGATTACAGCAGTAAGAGGAGTATAGTATATAATGAATATTTTGGTTATTGGTAGTGGTTTTGGTGGACTGACGGCGGCTATTCGCTTGCAGGCGCAGGGGCATCAGGTCACCATACTGGAGAAGCGAGATAAGCCAGGAGGGCGAGCGTATGTCTATCAACAGGATGGCTTTACGTTCGATGGAGGCCCAACTATTATTACAGCGCCCTGGTTGATCCATGATCTGTTTGAGCTATGCGGGAAACGAACGGAAGACTATGTCAAGATCATTCCTATCGACCCTTTCTATAATATTCGCTTTGAAGATGGCTCTATCTTTCACTATAATGCCGATCGTGAGAATATTCTGCGCCAGATTCGCGAGTTTAACCCGGCTGATGAAGAAGGGTATCTACGATTTGCCAAAGCGGGCGAGCAGATCTTTACTAAAGGGTTTGAGTTAATTGACCAGCCATTTACGAGATTCTCGGATATGGTAAAGATCATACCGGACCTGGTGAAATTGCAATCGCAGAAGTCCGTAGCGGGCTTTGTCAATCAATATATTAAAGATGAGCGGCTGAGGCAGGTCTTTAGTTTCCATCCATTACTCATCGGTGGAAACCCTTTTCAGAGCACTTCGATCTATGCGTTGATTCATACATTGGAGCAGCGTTTTGGCGTCTGGTATGCTGTAGGCGGTACGGGGGCGCTGGTTCAGGCCATGGTGAAGCTCTTCCAGGATATTGGTGGCACCATTCAGCTTGAGCGAGAGGTCTCCGAAATTGTCATTAATGAGCTAACCGACCGGGCTGAGGGAGTCAGAACAGTCGATGGCGAGTTCTTTGCGGCGCAAAGCGTCGTGAGCAATGCGGATGTGGCTTTTACCTATCTTCATCTCATTGACGAGCGTTTTCGTCCCAAGAACAACAACAAGAAGATTGAGCGTATGCACTACTCAATGTCGTTGTTTGTGATCTACTTTGGGACCGATAAAAAATACGAGCAGGTTGCTCATCATGAGATTCTCATGGGACCGCGCTATAAAGGCCTGCTGGATGATATCTTCAAAAAGAAAGTGCTCGCGAAAGACTTTTCGCTCTACTTGCATCGTCCAACGGCGACAGATCCATCATTGGCCCCCGAGGGCTGTGACTCCTGGTATGTGCTTTCGCCTGTTCCTCATCTGGGTGCTGATGTGGATTGGACGACCGCTGCCAGGCCCTATCGCGATGCAATCATCAACTATCTAGAGGAGCGGTATCTTCCTGATCTGTCCAAACATATTATTACCGAGCATTCTATTAACCCTCTCCATTTCCGTGATACATTGAACAGCCATCTGGGAAGTGCTTTCTCAGTTGAGCCAATTCTCACACAATCGGCCTGGTTTCGACCGCACAATGTGAGTGAGGATATTGCAAATCTGTATTTTGCGGGTGCGGGGACACATCCCGGCGCAGGATTGCCAGGAGTCATGAGTTCAGGTAAAATAGTAGCAGATATGATTGGAACTGAGGGATCAGCAAAGGCAGAGCAGGAACTATCGATAGTTGGTAAGTAGTTGGTAGGTAGAGAGGTCAAGGAGAGGTTATCAATACAACATAACGGTTTGCTCAGTTATTTGTGCGCGAATAGGCGTTCAGAGGAGCAGATAGTTCCTCCGTCCCTTCCAGACACAACTTTTTGTCCTTCTGACCACAGCTAGTGGTCAGTAGCAAGAAGGAGATGCACATATGACTGTGCAAAACCGTTGGGCGATTGGTCTTGCAACTGGTACAGGTCTTTTTAGTCTGACCCTTGCCAGTGGCCTCACTTTTTTAGCGCATCTTTTCGTGCAAGAGTTTTCTCGTCCTCATATCATTGTTCCAGGGATGGAGCTCAGTTGGAATGTAGAATCGACACTTGAAGAGCCAGCAGTTGCACAGCAGCGGACCATTCTGTTCAAGGCCAGTGATGGTACACTGCTCTGTGGTGATTTCTGGGCCCAGCCTCAGCCC
Organism: Tengunoibacter tsumagoiensis; assembly: GCF_003967535.1. Classification (GTDB taxonomy): domain Bacteria; phylum Chloroflexota; class Ktedonobacteria; order Ktedonobacterales; family Ktedonobacteraceae; genus Tengunoibacter; species Tengunoibacter tsumagoiensis. Next base: position 3,040,426 of record NZ_BIFR01000001.1, read on the forward strand.
GCCCCGACGATTGTCCTCTGTCATGGTTATCGTATTACCCGTGCCCATATGCGATCTGCCGCTGCCTTAGAATATGCCTGTGGGTATAATATCTTCTGTTTTGATTTTCGTGGTCATGGCGATAGCGAGAGCGTGATGACGAGTGCAGGCAATGCAGAGGTGCGCGATCTGGAGGCGGCGCTCTTTGTGGCTTCCCAGCAGCCAGAGACGCTGGCAGGGAAGATCATCCTGCATGGCTTCTCAATGGGGGCAGCCGTCTCGCTCTTAATTCCTCCTCATCCATCGGTCGTTGCGATTGTGGCTGATAGCCCCTATGCGCGTTCGGATGATGTCATGCGCCGGCTGGTTCGATATCGGTTGGTAGAAGAATGGGGACGACTGGTGCCGCATCTGGTCTGTCCTCCATCGTTCCTGACGCTAGTAACCTGGTGGATTGTCGCATTGAGCACAGTGGTCTTTCGTCTGCGTTTTGGTTTTGATGTAGTAGCTCGCCCCGATACAAGTTTTCGGCGTTGGAAGATGAGAGCAAAGCATGCCATGCAGCGCTGGTCGATCCCTATTCTGCTTATTCATTCGGATGGGGACACGCTGATCCCTATTCATCATGCCAGACAGATTGCTGCTGAAGCGCGAGCTCAGGGGGTTGCTCTCGAGACATACTTTGTGGAATCGAGCACCCATTGTGGCGCATATGACGCTGATCCCTATACATACCAGCGCGTCCTTCAGGGGTTTCTTGCCCGTCACCTTCGTGAAGCTCTTCCTGATCAGCATCGGCTTGCAGGCGAGCAATACAGCCAGAACACAAGTGAGAAACAGCAGTGACTCCAAAAAGATCAGAATTGCGCGTTTTTTACAGGCAAAGTGGGTGAACTACCACTGAGCTAAAGACTCAGCGGCTTCTTCGGAAGTCGTCGAGTCTCAGGCTTGGTCGCTTTTTCGGAAGCTCAAGTTTACCAGACTCAGCCCCAGAAATGGGAGCTTCGTTCGAGAGGTCATGACACCTGCGGTTGACGCATCAGACCGCTGCTCTGTCGCCTGGGTTTAAGGAGGGTTGAGGAAAGGCCCGGTGATCCAGGTGCAAAAAGCCTCTTGAACATTGTCGAGATGAGGTCGAACTCCCTCCATGGTCACAGTGCAGGGATACGCATGACCCGGCATATGCCGGAGCTTTTTTCCGAAAGGAATACTGGTGATGACACTCGTGTATATTCTGGCACCAGATAGGACGCCACTCATGCCCTGTTCTGCGGTGGTTGCCCGTTTGTTGCTCAAGGAGGGCAAGGCCAAAGTGATCCGCCGCACGCCTTTCACACTCAAGCTCTTTACCATGCCAGAGAAGAGCTACACCCAACCCTTAACACTCGGAGTAGATACCGGAAGTACGATGATTGGTTCGGCGGTCGCGAATGAACAGGGCCATATCTCCTATCTTTCTGAAGTCAAGATACGCAACGATATTGCTACCACGATGAAAGCACGTGCCAAAGCTCGGCGCAATCGACGCAATAGGAAAACGCGCTACCGCAAGGCTCGCTGGCTCAATCGCAGAAACTCGATCAAGACTGGTCGCTTCTCCCCAACCATGAGAAGTAAGATCGAGGCTCATCTACGGGAAATTCGCTTTGTGCAGGCACTCTTGCCCATCAGCGCCATCGTGCTAGAAACGGGAACCTTTGACCTCCATGCGCTCAAAAACCCGGAGGTGTTACAAAAGAAGTGGCTCTATCAACGAGGCATCAACTATGGGTTTGCGAACACCAAAGCCTATGTACTCACCCGCGATGGATACCAGTGCCAGCACTGCCAGGGGGAAAGCAAAGACCAGCACCTGGAGGTGCATCACATCGTTTTTCGGTCCCAGAACGGAAGTGATGAGGAGCGCAATCTCTTGACACTTTGTAAGACCTGCCATGATGGTCTCCATGCCGGGACGGTGATACTCAAGAAGCCAGGCAAGAGGAAGGGGAACCTCGCACATGCCACGCAGATGAATAGTATCCGTGTGCAATTATTGCAACAGGTCGAGGGAGCCGAGGAAACGTTTGGTTTTGTGACGAAAGAACACCGCTTCCTGGCAGGCTTACCCAAAACGCACACCAACGATGCAGCCATGATTGCCACACGTGGAAATCAGCCTCTTTTCCAGGTTAAAACGGTGCTTGCCAAGAAATGTGTCTCTGATGGAGATTACCAACAAACCAAAGGAGTGAGAAGCGAGCGGCGTATCCCCACAGGTAAAATCAAGGGGTTCCGCAAGTTTGACAAGGTGCGCCATAGGAAACAGGAGTACTTTATCAAAGGGCGTATGTCCACAGGATATGTGATCTTAATGGGGATAGATGGGGAAAAGGTCGATTTAAAGCCCATCCCAAAGTTTGAGAAGATGAAGAGAGTGAGCGCCCGATCCTCATGGATTATGCAACAAAGAATCATGGGAAGGTCCTCATACTCTCCCATTTGATCGTTGTCTTCAAATACTGGAAAAAGTTCTTTATTCCTTACGGAGACGAAGTGAAACACCGCTTTGAGGACATTGCAATCAGATCAGACTTCTCTTTTGAGACAATGGAAGCGGATCAAGATCATATTCATTGTCTTGTGAAAAGTGAGGCTGGGATAGCACCACTGGCAATTGTACGCAGGTGAAAGCAGGAATCGACAGTGCAACGTTGGCAGAGACACGAACGGGAATTGAGAAAACAGTTTTGGAAAGAGAGGGCATTCTGGGGCGATGCATACTTCTGTTGTACCATCGGCAACGCAAGCCAGAAGACCATTCGCCAGTACATTGAAAGCCAGGGGTGAAGCGCGGCGTTCATCAACGAGGCTAAAGATCTCGTGGTTTTCTCGCCGCTTCATCATAAAAAGCCTTGCATCTTTGCATACTTTTCTGCATAATTGGTAGTAAGCAATGCTTGTGCTTTTAACAAACGGAAATACTGCATGCATGCTATAGCATAATTGACCACGCTATGAAGCGTTTCTGCTTCTGAGTAAAGAGGGAAGCAGACAAGGAGGCAGGATGTTCTCTCCCGATGAGATTGCGCAGACCACAGAAGCTTTAGAGTCGATGACAGAAGCTTTAGAGAAAGTATCGCGTCCATTAGATCGTCGTGTAAGCGCAAGTGAACGCAGGCAGAATCTTCTCCAGCACAAGCACACAGATATCTTGCCCACAGTATCACCGGAGTCGCCTGGTGTCAGATTAGCCTGGCGTCAGGTCATCCAATTGCGCGAAGAGAACCGTCATCTGCGTACAGAACTCGACTATCAGCAGAAGGAGCTTCAGCAACTTCAGGTTGAATATGACGCATTGAAAGCAGAGCTCCAGGAAGAGATTGCAGTTATTCATAGTGGGCATGGGCAAGAGATTGCTCAATATCAATCGCACCTGCAAGAGATCATGGAAGAGCGTAATCGTATTCATACCCAGTATCTTGAATTAGAGCAGCATTATCATGAGCTGGCAGATGCCTTTGCAGAGCAATTGGAATCTCGAACGCGTCAATTTGTTGAAGATGCCACCAATGCGGTCTTAAGCGATTCTGAGCAGACCACCTATCTATTGCACGATGTCGTAAAAACCGTGGAACTACAGGTGAGGCAAGAAGAAGATAAGTACCTGGCGGAGACGCTCTACTTTAAACGTGAGCTGCAAAAGATCGCTGACCAGCTAGAGCAGGAGCGTCAGCAGATCGCTGAAGAGCGCCAGCAGCTGTTCGCCTGGCAGTACAATCTGCGCCAGCAGGCGACGCTTCGTTATCAGGTCCTCCATGATCGTCTGCGTCTGCGCTGGCGCTTCGCGTCGATCCTGACCTCATTGGGTCTGCTCGCCTTGCTGGTTATCCTGCAATTTATTGCATTGGCTCTCTTTCATGTACGAATGGTTGCAGCTCTCTCGCTGGCAATTCTTGCCCCTCTTCTCCTGTGTACCCTGATCTTCCTCATCATTGAGAGCGGCCCATTGAAACTGCTTCGTCACCTGATGGAAGCGAGTGGTGTGCGTACAAAGAAATAGAACAGCTTCTTAAGTGCTCCTCATTTGAATCTCTGTTCCACGGTACATACACAAAGGGTATGTGTCGTGGAGCATTTACGTTCTGGTCACTGATTTTGTGAATGGCTTTCTTTTGAGGTATAGTGGTGGTGGTGGAAAAGATCTCAGACATATCTCAGCAGCACGTTCCTCTAATCCAAAGGGCGCGTGGTCAACGTGTAGATATCAGACATCCATGTTACATTGCTTTTGACAAAGAGAGGTTTGCTTTGACACAGAACGTTCAAGTTCCAGAACATCTTAAGCAGCATACCATCTGGCAGGATGGACACTTACCAGAGCCATGCACAGTCGTCATCTTTGGTGCAACTGGCGATCTTGCACAGCGTAAGATCTATCCTACTCTTGCCCATCTTATGCTCAATCATCCCACCCCTGAAGGGTTCTGCATTGTGGCATTTGCTCGTCGCCCCTTTGATGACGAGAAGTGGCGAGCGCAGGTGTTAACCTCCATTGAGAAATATATGCCTGAGGACGATAAGCTAGATGATGCAGAAAAGAAGACCTTTGCAAGCCGTCTATTTTATTGTCAATCAAACTTTGACGATCGTGAAGGATACCAGAAGCTCTCTGATCTGCTTGATAAGCTGGATAGTGAGCAGAATACCAGTGGGAACCGGCTCTTCTATCTGGCAACCCCGCCAGATACGGACTCTGAGATCATCTATCATCTAGGCGGTGCTGGCCTGGCTCGCCCCTCGCGTGATAATGGGAATGGAGATACTTCCTGGACGCGTATCATCATTGAGAAGCCATTTGGGCATGATCTGGCATCGGCTCAGAAGCTGAATCGCGACCTTGGCCGCGTCTTTCGAGAGAACCAGATTTTTCGGATTGATCACTATATGGGCAAAGAGACGGTACAAAATATTATTGCCTTTCGTTTTGCCAATGGGATCTTTGAGCCTCTGTGGAACCAGAAATATATTGATCACGTCCAGATTGTCGTCGCGGAGAGCCTTGGAGTAGAGTCGCGGGCCGAATTTTATGAGCACGCGGGGGCTATTCGTGATATTGTACAGAACCATGTGATGCAGCTCCTCAGCCTTGTGGCCATGGAGCCTCCAGCCGCCTTTGACGCTGAGGCTATTCGAGATGAGAAGCTAAAGCTGATTCGAGCCATTCCCATCTTTACAACTGAGCAGGTGAAAGAGAATGTTGTGCGTGGTCAATATATCGCCGGAACGGCAGATGGTAAGCCTGTGGTTGGCTACAAAGAGGAGCAGGGGGTGAGCCCTACATCCACCACTGAGACCTATGTGGCCCTGAAGTTGAGCATTGAGAACTGGCGCTGGGCCGATGTTCCCTTTTATGTGCGCACAGGCAAACATCTTCCTAAGCGCAGCACTGAAGTGACAATCCAGTTTAAGCGTGTGCCTCACCAATTGTATAAAGTGGGTGAGACCAGAGGTCTGGAGCCGAATCGCTTGACAATCCGTATTCAGCCAGATGAAGGGATTACGCTGAAGATTGGTGCAAAGGTTCCAGGTGCAGCGCAACAACTGGCGACAGTGGACATGGGATTTTCATATAATAGCGCATTTGGAGTTCAGTCTCCTGAGGCCTATGAGCGTCTGATTGCCGATTGTATGTTGGGCGACTCAACCCTCTTTATTCGTCGCGATGAGATCGAGGCATCGTGGAGTATTATCGATAGTATTACAAAGGTCTGGGCAGATCTGCCACCCGAGACAGTGCGTCCCTATGCGGCGGGTTCCTGGGGACCACAGGAAGCTGATACCTTGATTGAGGAAGATGGTCGTCACTGGGATAACCCCTAGTGCGATAGGCGTTGAAAAGAGCAAAAAAGAGCGGCTACACCAGCTATACGTGGGTGTAGCCGCTCTTTTGGCTATTCTAATGCAAACACAGGAGACTTACCGATCAGCCTATCGATCGGCCTATCGATCTAATTTGTCATCGATCTTTTTTTCGACATTGCCGATCGTTGACTGACCAGTCCCTTCAGCCTCTTTCGCTCTGCCTTTCATCTCCTCTTCAGTATTTCCAGTCATCTCACCCATTTTGTTCTGCACCTTACCGGCGGCTTGTTTGAGTTTTCCTTTTAAGGTATTCTCTTCGCCCTTTGTGCCGAGATCTTTCTTTTCATATTCTTCGCCCATGGTATAGTTCTCCTTTGATTATCTGGTCGTTTCATATGAAATACACTACTGGAGAGGGCGATGGTAGCATATTTCTGTTGACGGGCTTTTCCGTCAGGCAGACCTGTTTTCGGTGTAGGCCCTCTCATAGTACACTGTTGGAGATCCCAAAAAGATACAAAAAGCGTCAGCAATAGAGAAAAGAAGACAGAATAAGCTGGAGTACACAGAAAGCGGATCATCCTCCATGAAGGATGACCCGCTTTCTGTGTACTCTTCTGCAAATGAAGTTTTCATTCCGGGTGGCGAAGCCCTTTCATGAAAGTCTCCAGCTTATTTGCCCAGGAGCTCTTCCAATTGATTGAGATGAGACTCAAAGAGCTGGAAAGCTTCGCGGACCGGTTGGGGGGTAGTCATATCCACGCCAGCTTTTTTGAGCAGCTCAATGCTATAGTCTGAAGAGCCAGAGCTTAAGAACTTCAGATAACGGTCAACGGCTGGCTGTCCTTCGGTCTGGATCTTGTGAACCAGAGCGGAGGCTGCCGAGATGCCCGTAGCATACTGATAGACGTAGAAATTATAGTAGAAATGCGGGATGCGGGCCCACTCGATGCCGATGAGGTCATCGATGACGGTCTCGCCACCATAATATTTCTGATTGAGAGCGCTATAGAGCTCCGTCAGTTTATCGGCGGTGAGTGAGGTCCCCTCTTCCGCCTGGCTATGGATCTGATGCTCAAATTCTGCAAACATCGTCTGGCGGAAGAGAGTAGCGCGAATGTCTTCCAACGAATGATTGAGAATAGCAATCCGTACGGCAGGATCAGAGGTTGTTTTGAGCAAGTATTCGGTCAGCAGGCCCTCATTGAGGGTAGAAGCGACCTCTGCAACAAAAATGGTATAGTCGCCATACTGATAGGGTTGATGGGTGCGTGTATAGTGAGAATGCATCGAATGACCAAGCTCGTGGGCCAGGGTATACATGCTCTCGCGTTTGTTCTGGAAATTGAGAAGGATAAAGGGACGTGTGCTATAGGCCCCGCCGCTATAGGCCCCGCCGCGTTTGCCTGGCGTCTCATACACATCGATCCAGCGCTGGGTAAAGGCATCTCGTAGCGTCTGTCCATACTCAGCTCCGAGAGGTGCGAGCGCTTCGAGGATCGTATCGCGAGCCTGGAGATACGTGACACCATCGGTCGTCTCTTCGACGATTGGAGTATAGAGATCATACATATGGAGCTCATCGAGCTTAAGGATGCGTTTGCGTAGAGCCAGATAGCGATTGAGTAATGGAATATGTTCACCAACGGTCTCGATCAGATTGTCATAGACGCTGACGGGAATGTTATAGCGCGAGAGCGCCCGCTCGCGGCTTGTAGCGTAGTTGCGCTGACGTGTATAGAAAATATCTGTTTTCACCTGAGCCGAGAGGGTAGCAGCAATGGTATTGCGCTGCTTGAGGAACGTGCCATGGAGGGCCTCAAAAGCGGTCTTGCGCACAGAGCGATCTTTGCTGCGGATGAAGGTGAGATAATTCCCTTGCGTCAGTTCAACCTCTTCTCCCTCTTCGTTTGTGATAGTTGGGAGTTTGAGATCGGCGTTATCGATCATCGAGAAGATCGCATCAGGGGCTTCTGTGACTTCGCCAGCGGCAGCCAGAACAGCCTCGACCTCAGCCGAGCGGACATGGGGACGTTTGAGATTCAGATCCTCTAACTGATGGCGATAGAGAGTCAGCTCAGGTGTCTGCACTAAAAATTGTTGCAGGGTCTCCTGAGGGAGCGCAAGGATCTCTGGTTCAATAAATGAAGAGACGGTAGAAGTGCGCACATACAGCTGCATCGCGCGGTCGGCCATCGCAAGGGAGGCACCACGAGTTGTATCCTCATCTTTCCGCATAGAGGCATAGGTATAGAGACGTTCTAGACTCTCGTAGATCTCGTCACGTTTTTGGAGGAGGGCGAAGAGAGACTCACCGCTCTGAGCCAGTGTCCCCTTAAGGGCTTCGAGTTCGGGCAAGCGCTTTTGGAGAGCCTGGAAATCGCGTTCCCAATCCTCATCTTGAGCAAAAATACTGGCAAGATCCCATGTAAATTCAGCAGGAATTTCTTCGCGTTTTTTAAAAGTTTGCAATGCAGATACTACCTTTCCAAAAATAAGGTTTGTGATATGTGGCCGTTTTAGGATGGTACTCACATAATATCATATCTGTCTGTAAAGATGGTGATCGTACGAGAGAAAGTCTGTTTTGTATCCTGGCTGGAGACGTTATTCAAAGAATGTTGGGACAGAGGTCTTAAAAAGATGCGACCTCAAGACCAGAAGAAAGCCAGAAAGCGAGGATGATCCAACCTCTGGCCATCCTCGCTTTCTGGCTTTCCCTAGCTGTTTTTACTCATCGCTGTCCTCATCTTCATCCACGTACTCCTCATCTTCCTCGCTCTCGCTGTACAGAAGCAGATCATCGCGATCGCCCCACTTCTCTAAGAAGTGATAGAAATTGCGTTTCGTGATACGCGTACGTTCAGAATCGCTGAGCGCAGAGCTCTGTTCTTCCAGATGTCTTACCAGAGGGAGATTGTCCAGACGGATCGTTTGAAGCTCTTCATCGCGGATGGAGAAGCTAAAATCGATATCCATATACAATGGGAAGCGGTAGTGTTCATCAAAGAGCCCGGTCTCATGTAAGAGCGAGCGTTTGAAGGCCATACAGGTGCCATCAATGACCTCTACTTCGGACTCGGTGCTCTCCTCAAAGTGGCGCAGATCATCGGTGTGCAGACCGCAGGCGCCCGTTAGACCAATGGTCTCATCGGCCAGTGCCTCGGCCAGAGGGGTAAAGATATCGCCCGTGAGCTCGACAGCGGCATCCAGCAAAACGATATAACGACCGTGACTCTGTTTGAGCCCCACATTGCGGGCCTCGCCTAGAGGCATTGTGCGTGAAGTGCGCAAGAGATGGACGCGTGAATCGCGATGGCGTTGGGTCTCAGCCCAGAGATCAAAGCCATCCTGCGAAGCATTATCGACCAGTAGCACTTCCAGATTTGCGCCGCCTGCATACTTCAGAATACTCTCGCAGCAGCGGCGGGCGGCCATCGCGTTATTCTGTACCACAATGATCACTGAAAAGGTATTCAGATCAGGCTCTTCAAGCATAGAAGGGAGCTGGCGTGTAGTGCGATACAATTTCCCATCGACATTGATGCTAGGAAGAATCACGAGATGAGCCCCATGGGGATTATCTTTAACGAGGTAGCCAGCCTCTTCGAGCTGTCGCTTTAAGAGGTCTGCGCGATCATACTGACCACGGCGGCGCAAAATATCTCGCTCATGTGATAGTGCGAGAATCTCCTCTGGAATACTACTATGACGATATGGATGGGTAGACATACTCTAAAATCCTTCCTGCTACGTTAAAATCTAACCACAAATACCCACTTTATGCATAAGTAACCATGACGTGGTTCTCATTGACCGTGGACATGGCCAACTGAGAAGTGCGCTGAGTAATCTCTATTCGTCCCTGGTCCATACTATCCCCCCATCGCCAGTACATAAAAACGTATTCGGTGTATGCCGATCGTTAGCAGCCGTGAACACGAGGCATTAGCAAGATCTATCAGGTGGTTGTGGTGTGTGATGAGCTATGCTTATCGTTGAGCAATGAGCCCAAAGTGTAACATAGCAACACGTAATTGTATATGTATTTGCGGGTGCAAATCTTCTTTCTTTCTACCCTCTGAATAGAAGCCCTCTATTCAGAGGCGTAATTGATTGCCAGCGGCAAAGAAACAGACGTTGTGCCAGGACAGTGGCTGGTAGCCCTGTAGCTGACAGCGCAATATGGGAGCACTGAAAACAGTATGAGGTAACAAGCTGTGGCGACCATGATATGTGCCAAGCACTGAAGATGTAGAGAGCATAATAGGCGACTCCCTTCTAATCAAGGCACTGACAATTCAATGCAATTATAACATATTGACTGGCGGTGCACAGGTGAGAGGGGCATGGAAAGATGCGTGTTTTTATATCCTGGATGATCTGAGGATGATCTGAGAGCCACGTCCCGTACTACCAGGACGTGGCTCTCAGATCATCCAGGATGGCTTTAGAGAACCTTACCTAAGAATTCACGGGTGCGATCATTGAGGCAATCGCCAAAGATCTGTTCTGGAGGACCCTGTTCAGCGATCTGAGCTTTTTCCATAAAGACCACATGATCAGCGACATCGCGAGCAAAGCCCATCTCATGGGTAACTACGACCATCGTCATCCCTTCCTCAGCCAGGTCCCGCATCACCTTCAGCACTTCACCTACCAGTTCAGGATCGAGTGCAGAGGTGGCCTCATCAAAGAGCATTAACTTGGGCTGCATCGCCAGGGCGCGTGCAATGGCGACACGCTGTTGCTGCCCCCCAGAGAGCTTATGGGGATAGGCATGTTCTTTTTCCGAGAGCCCAACCTTCGCTAAGAGCTTTCTTGCACGAGCAACGACCTCATCTTTAGGCTGGCGAAGCACATGAATAGGGGCTTCAATGATATTCTCCAGCGCAGTCATATGAGCGAAGAGATTAAAGCGCTGAAAAACAAACCCAATCTGTGCTCGCTGACGAGCAATATTGGCATCACTATCTTCGATCAACCTGCCATTGTGTTCACGATAGCCAATGAGCTCTCCATCGATATAGATGCGACCACCATCGATCTTCTCAAGATGATTGAGGCAGCGTAAGAGCGTCGTTTTGCCGGAACCACTGGGGCCAATCACCACGACTGTCTGGCCGCGTTCAACGCGAAAATCTACGCCATTGAGGACCATATTCTGTCCAAAGCGTTTAATTAATTGCTCTGTCTGTACCATGGGACGCTTCTGTCCAACCATGTCCTGTACCATATACTATCCTCTCTCCTCGTTCTGCTAATGGGCCTGTCCAGAACCAGCACCAAAGCCCACGACACGCTGCGCCAGACTCTTTTCGGTAGCCTGATCGATTGCAACATTTCGTGCGCGGTCAGGATTTAAGCGATTTTCAATCCAGCGTTGAATGATCTCCCAGATCGTTGTTAAGGCCAGATAATAGACGGTAGCAACAATCAAGAGTTCAAAGATAATAAAGGTCTGTGCTCCATAGACGCGAGCTGTTCCCGTTAGCTCAAGCAGTCCAATGACCGAAGCGATCGAGGTGGTCTTCAACATATTGTTGAACTCGTTGCCGAGCGGCGGAACAATCACACGAGCGGCCTGTGGAATAATGATCCGGCGCATGGCCAGGGGATAGCGCATGCCCAGAGCTTTGGCAGCCTCCATCTGGCCAGCTTCAACTGAGCCAATGGCGGCGCGAATGATCTCTGACATGTAGGCCCCCTCGTTGAGCGAGAACGCAATGAGGATACAGGCGTAATCGGGCAGCAAGAGGCCAGGAACGAGCTGGGGAAGTCCAACCCAGAGCAGCAGCACCTGTACCAGCAATGGACTACCACGGAAGAACCAGAGATAGGCACGAGCGGGCCAGACCAGCCAGGGGAAGCGAGAGATCTGCATCAAGGCCAGAAATAATCCCAAAATGACGCCAATTAATTGTGCTACCACAGATATCCACAATGTGGTCCAGGCTGCCTTTAAAAACAGGAGATGTGGATCTTGAAAGAGAAAGTGCCAGACAACGTCCCAATGAAACATAGCCATGGCCCTCCTTTCTATCATCGAAATTCTAGCAGGTACAAAGATAAAAAGAAGTCTAAAGGCATCGGGCGCTTCGTGATGCGTTACTGCTTATCGCAGAGAGAGACCACGAAGCTGTTTACAGTCTTTATGCGTGACGTGGCTGTTCAGGGGACAGAGCAACCTTCTGACTATCCGTAAAGTTCCATTTTTTAAACAGGCCTTCATAGCTTCCATCGCTCTGGAGAGCCTTAAACGAATTTTTTACAGCATCCAGCATCGAACTATCGCCCTTGCGTACGACAATACCGTAAGGTTGGGCATGGACAACCGGGCCGCCAATCTCAAACTGCCCTGGATTAATGGTATTGTAATAGTCAGTTACTGGTGAGTCCTGGTAGGTGGCATCCACACGATTCTCAACCAGAAGCTGAATAACTTCAGTCTGTGAGGAAAGGACGGATTGTTTAATCTCAGCTTTGCCCTGCTGCTTACAGGCTGCACTGGCTGCTTCTAGATCAGCCTGTTCGACGGTCCCAATCTGGACGCCAACCTGGAGGCCACACAGATCCGCGACAGATTTCAGATGTTTAGGATTGCCTTTATGGACCAGAAGCGATTCGCCAGCATTAAAGTAGGGGACAAAGTCAAATTTGGCTTCGCGCTCAGCATTCACCGTTACCCCTGAGATAACCACATCGAAGCGTTTGTTATTGAGATCATCGAAGATCGTATCAAAGCTTGTGCGTTTAATCTCCAACTGAAGATTCATATGCTGTGCTAAGGACCTGGCGAGGTCGACATCAAACCCGTTGTAGTCATTGGTATTGGGGTCAAGAAACTCCATCGGAGTATACGATGGCTCCAGGCCAACGGTCAATTTTCCCGGTGTAACCAGATTTGATGGTGCAGCAACCGTTGCAACTGCTTTGGGCGTATTGTCTCCCGAGGTACTACCACAGGCACTGATGGTCAGTAAGAGCGTTGTGACAAACAGGAGGAGCAACGCAGGCCGCTGTTTGTATGGGATGGAGCGAATTGAGAACACAGAATAAAGACCTCCTCTAGGCTAATCGTGTCTTGCACAGAGAATCAGGAAGCATCTTGCCTTCTGGAACGACTAGAGGTATCTGTCTGTTCGACGAACAGATGTGGCACTCCCTGCAACCCCTCATTACCTATCTTCCTCTGCCATCAGGGCCATTGGATTATGTAAACCTGGTGGATAGCAATTGACCGGTGATTAATGTTGGTCAATTATAGCACACCTTGCTTGCTTTCACGAGTCACAGTTTGTATAGAAGAGAGTCGTTGCCATCATTCTAGCCAGGTGATCTGGAGCTGCGAACAGTCTCTATATGTGTGCATTATGCTGGTCAGGAAGAAGAGCGCTCCCTCATAGCGAGATCTCGCTATGAGGGAGCGCTCTTCTTCCTGACTGAGGAGAACGTAGCATCCCCTTGCCTATGGTAGTACGCAGGGCAGAAGTCGTGTCTCAATAAGGGCTTGAAAGGTATTAAAGAACCTTGCCGAGAAATTCACGGGTGCGATCGTTGAGGCAATCGCCAAAGATCTGTTCTGGAGGACCCTGTTCAGCGATCTGAGCTTTTTCCATAAAGACCACATGATCAGCGACATCGCGAGCAAAGCCCATCTCATGGGTGACTACGACCATCGTCATCCCCTCCTCAGCCAGATCCCGCATCACCTTCAGCACTTCACCTACCAGTTCGGGATCGAGTGCAGAGGTGGCCTCATCAAAGAGCATCAACTTGGGCTGCATCGCCAGGGCGCGGGCAATGGCGACACGCTGCTGTTGGCCTCCAGAGAGCTTATGGGGGTAGGCGCTGGCTTTTGCAGAGAGCCCGACCTTTTCCAGAAGTATCTGAGCGCGTTCAATGACCTCATGTTTTGGCTGACGCAGCACGTGAATAGGGGCTTCGATGATATTCTCTAGCGCAGTCATGTGAGCGAAGAGATTAAAGCGTTGAAAGACAAACCCGATCTGAGCCCGCTGGCGCGCAATATTGGCATCGCTATCTTCCACCAGGCGGCCATTTCGCTCTCGATACCCAATAAGTTGCCCATCAACATAAATGCGGCCACTATCAATCTTCTCAAGATGATTGAGGCAGCGTAAGAGCGTCGTTTTGCCGGAACCACTGGGGCCAATCACCACGACTGTCTGGCCACGGTCAACAGAGAAATCTACACCATTGAGCACGATCTGAGAGCCAAAGCTTTTGACCAGTTGCTGGGCATTTACCATAGGGGTGTCAGTAGTTTCGACAAGAGCACCTTCGTTTATCATAAGTACGTCGTTTTCCTCTCTGATTCCACTAACGGCCAAAGCCAGCTACACGCTGCACCAGACTTTTTGAAGTTGCCTTATCTATGGCTGCGCTGCGCACGCGGTCGGGATTCAAACGATTCTCAATCCAACGTTGAATCACATCCCAGATTGTGGTCATAATGAGATAGTAGACGGTGGCAACGATCAGGAGCTCAAAGACAATAAAGGTTTGTGCTCCATAAACGCGAGCTGTTCCTGTCAATTCAAGGAGACCAATCACTGAAGCAATTGAAGTGGTCTTCAGCATATTATTGAACTCGTTGCCGAGAGGAGGGATGACCACACGAGCGGCCTGTGGAATAATAATCCGGCGCATCGCCAGCGGATAACGCATGCCCAGAGCCCTGGCAGCCTCCATCTGACCACTATCAACTGAGCCAATGGCGGCTCGAATGATCTCTGACATATAGGCAGCCTCATTGAGCGAGAACGCAACAAGAATGCAGGCGTAATCAGGTAATAAGAGGCCGGGGACAATCTGGGGTAAGCCATTCCATAACAGAAGGACCTGTACCAGTAAAGGGCTGCCACGGAAGAACCAGAGATAGACACGGGCCGGTCCAACCAGCCAGGGGATGCGAGAGATCTGCATTAGCGCAATAAAGAGCCCAAGGATAACGCCAATCGTCTGAGCTACAACTGCAATCCAGAGAGTTGTCCAGGCAGCCTTAGGGAAGAGGAGAAAGGGGTCCTGAAACAGATATTGCCATACGATGTTCCAATTAAACAACGCAATATTCCTCCTTGAAATAGAGATTCCCTGTCTCTATCCAGAGGAGCAGGGAGCGAGCGTATGAGAGCTGATCGAATGAAATTGAAGAGCGGGTAGAAGCAGTGTCGAGCGCATTCGCCCACTCTTCAATTTCCTGGCAGAGAGCCACTATTTAGCGCATTAGATTTTTTGTGAAGGCGTAAAGCCCCACTTTGTGAAGAGCTTATCGTAGCTTCCATCGTCTTTCAACGATTTGAAGGCCGCCTTCACAGCATCGAGCATCGCTGTATCACCTTTGCGGATAGTGATTCCATAAGGAGCCGAGTTGACCACTGAGCCACCGACTACAAAGCGTCCAGGATTGATTTTATTGTAGTAATCGGTCACCGGGGAGTCCTGATAAGTGGCATCGACGCGGCCAGTTGCCAGCAGGTCGATGACCGCAGTCTGATCATCCAGAATCGTCTGTTTGATCTCGCCTTTCCCTTTTTGTTGACAATCTTTACTGGCGGCGTCCAGATCTTGCTGCTCAACGGTACCAGTCTGTACCCCGACATTGAGTCCACAGAGATCAGCGGTCGACTTCAAATTTTTTGGATTGCCTGTCTTTACCAGAAGAGACTCGCCCGCGCTGAAATAGGGGACAAAATCGAATTTCTTGGAACGCTTATCATTCACCGTGACGGAAGACATCACGATATCAAAGCGCTTATTATTAAGATCATCGAAGATCGTATCAAAACTTGTCTTCTGAATCGTCGATTTAATGCCCATACGTTGAGCGAGCGCTGCTGCCAGATCGACATCAAAGCCAGCAAAATTATTGGTTTTCGCATCCAGATACTCCATCGGAGTATAGGTTGTGTCGCTACCGACCAATAATTGCCCAGATTGTAACAGCGTTGTGGGAGGAGCAATCGTAGCAACAGTGGAAGGAGTAGAGCCTGTCGAGCTATTATCCGAGCCACAGGCAGCCAGGATAAGAGAGAAAAGGGCGGCTACCAGGAAATAGAGAGCAGGCAGGCGGCGAACAGTGCGGGTGGAAGTATGCATCAAAGCGGGAACCTCCTCGAGAGAAATAGTGATAAGATAAGAGTGAGTATTGCTTACCAAAAAAGGTAATGACGCCGAATGACCCTTGCGAGACAAAAGATAGTCAGAGTACTTCATCGTTATTATCATGCAGACCCGCACTGGTCGCAGAGCCTCGCTAAAAAACCTTCAAGCAAGAGACAGAAGAGTCCTTTGTAAGGATAAGACAAAAGATTCACTTATGTCTTTATATACGTCCATTTTAAGGCGAACTATCACAGTGAAAGCGGATAATTTTGGTTCTACCTGGTAAATGGCTAGCCTTTATAGCAAGCAGTCAATAGTTGTAGCGTAGTATAACATAGAATCAATAACTTGTGTGGGGTGAGTCTGGTGGGACAGTTTTTTTCCAAAAATGGATCGCCGCGAGCTTTCACAAAGAGAGCACCGCAGTTTTTCACTGGAGGTGCAATCGTTGTGGAGCCAGCGGCGACACACATTTTTACGTTGATCTGGTGAGCAATTGAAAAAAGAGACTTATATTTGTTTGGGTTGTTTATGGTGATGTTCAGATAACTCTTTTACACGTTGGACCTGTGTTTTGTGGCAGATTACCGTCATATCTTCCATTTCAACGACAACGACATCTTCGAGACCGACAGTATAGACGCGGCGAGAAGTATTATTATAAATAATCACATTCTGACTACCAAAGCCGGTATGTTCGCCAACTGCGCGAATTCCTTGTTCATCGGAAGGGAAGAGTGCTCCATATTGTTCCCAATTGCCAACATCATTCCACCCAAGATGTGCAGGTATTACAGTAAGATTATGAGATTTTTCGAGGATTCCATAGTCGATAGAGATAGACTGAAGGGTAGGCCAGAGAGCTTCGAGCGTATTAGGGTCATTAGAATTGACAATCTGATGCAGGGTATGGGCCATCTCTGGCAGATGTTCATTGAGTTCAGCCAGAATGGTTTTGACGCTCCAGATAAAGATACCGGCATTCCAGACATAATGGCCATCATCTAAATAACTTTGTGCGGTAGCGAGATTGGGTTTTTCAACAAAGCGTTCGACTTGATAGGCCTGATAGCCAAAGCCTTCACTGATCTTCTGGGCATAGCGGATATACCCATAGCCCGTTTCAGGCGAGGTAGGGTTGATGCCAATCGTTACCAATTTTCCTTGTTCCGCTAATTGATACCCGAGCTTAAGCGTTTGATGAAGTGCATCGACCTCTGTAATCACAGCATCAGCGCTAAAGATAGCCATAATGGCATCGGGATCCTGTCGAGCCACAGTCGCAGCTGCCCAGGCGATAGCCGGGGCGGAATTGCGTCCCATGGGTTCCCGCAGGATATGGGTCGCCGAGATGCTGGGCAGATGTTCCTGCACAAGATCAGCCATACTGCGACCGGTTACCACCCAGGATTGGGCGGGAGAGGCCAGGTCAGCGACGCGAGCCAGTGTCTCCTGAATCATACTATGCCCACTTGGGAGGGGCAAGAATTGTTTGGGGAAACTGGGTGTGCTCAAGGGCCACAAGCGCGTGCCACTACCACCGGCAAGAATCACGGCGTTGAGATGTTTCATGAAAAAGTACGCTCCTAACAGCATCGTACGTCTTTAATGTCCATGGAGCAGAAAAGGACCCATCACTCCATGTCATACCTTGAATTGTATAAGTGTTTGTCTGCACTGTCAAATGTATGAACAAAGATACTGTTTTCTCGCAGAGAGGGGATCCAGGAGGATTAGCCCTATTTTTACTGTACAAAACCCAAAGAAAAAGTGCTCAGTCAAGAATCGTCTTCTGAGCACTTTTGGTGGGATGGGCAAGTTTACTTGCTAGAGACAAGCACCTTGCCAGTGGCTGTGGCCACCGCATCTTTTTGGTAGCGTTTCTTCAGGAGTTCGGCGGGGATGCGATACACGTCTTTGACGAGGCCGAGGCGCTCCATGGTCCAGATAATATAGCCGGAGAGATCGAACTGCCACCAGTGCAGGCCATGGAAGGCTGAGCGGGGGAAGGCATGGTGGTTATTATGCCAGCCCTCACCAAAGGCCAGCAGGCCAACAACCCATTCGTTGCGGCTCTGATCGGATGTTTCAAATTCGCGTTTGCCAAAGGTATGGCAGATTGAATTGACGCTCCAGGTCACATGATGAGCCAGGAAGATGCGGACCAGTCCGCCCCAGAGCAAGCCCCACCAGCCGCCGATTGCAAACGGAATGGCCAGGGAGAGCAGAACCCAGACAAAGAATGTACGGCTCACAAACATGACAATGGGATCTTTTAACAGATGTGGAGTGTAGACTTTTGGATCGGCCATACTGTCTTTAAAGAGCCAGCCGACGTGTGAATGGAAGAACCCCTCGACCGGGCTATGTGGATCACCCTCGCGATCAGATTTGGCATGATGTTTGGTATGAGTTGCGGCCCATTCAATGGCCATACCTTCGAGCGACATCGAGCCCATGACCAGGAAAAGAAACTTAATGACGGGATTAGGCTTAAAGCTGCGATGAGTTAACATACGATGGAAACCCACAGTCACACCCAGAGCAGTAATTGTATACATGCTTAGGAGCAGCGCAAGATCGACTGCATGAATAGCACGCCCCCACAGTGAGTAGATTGCGTAAACAGTAGCGAGCAATGGACCAACGACGGCGACAAGAACGATGGCTTTATACAAAGGCGTGGGTTTCATCTAACCTCCAGGGTGACGATCTGTGAAAAGAGATTGTCACTACATTTCAAAATTTCCGATTGTACTAAGTAAGAGCAGAAGTCAGTGGATTTTGTTTCATGAATTTTTTTGTCTGGAAAAAAAGGCAACAATATCCTGTTTTATGCATGAAGAAAGAAAAAAAAGGACCTTCTGATGCACTACTAGTCAGAATTGCGATGGTATGATATGCTGAGCAGACGGGGCTGTGGCGATTGTTTGTAGTAGGGTCAGTAGAAGATCGTACAGCGATGAGATGCAAAGAATAGTACCACGACCTACAGACGTAAGAGCCATGGATCGGCTCATGCTTTTTCATTGGATGATTGAAAGCATTTTGTCTTGAAAAGAGACACAGCAGTAAGAGATCATTGTGGGAAACGAAGGACAGCAATTCCCCCGTCCAGAGCAGGGGTCACAACAGTATTATGAGTGGCAATATGATCCAGATGAGACAGAGATCGCGCCTCGTTCGCCTTCTCCTGTGCCACCACGATTATTTCAACGGCCTGCTCCAGGGCCTGTAGAACCTCCGCCACCCGGCCGCTCTATCCGGCAAGGGCCTATTACTGATATGGGGAGCTCGCTGGGGTATGGGCAGGGGATGGAGTATCAATATTATGATGTCCCCCAGCCCTCGCAGCCCATGGCTCAGTTGCGGCAGGAGCGCTTACAGCAGTTACGTGAAGAGCGTATGCGTCGCCAGCAGTTGCGAATGAGCCCTGGGGCCGGGGCCCCAACCTCGTTATTTCCATGGATGCAGCCACAGCGTCAGCACGATCGACCAGAAGTTCCTCCCACTCCCAAACTTCCATCGTGGCCGCCCAGCCCACCTGCTTCACCGCGGCCTACTGTCTCGAACGCGCCGCAATTATCGCCGCATCTCTCTCTGCCTTCACGTCCATTAGAGGCTGTGCGCGTCTCTACCAATCCACCTGCTAATTCGCTCATCGGTAATGAGTCAAGAGGGGGAGCCCAGCCGTCAGCTGGTGCGGCTGGACAAGATACTGGAATGATGCAACGTTTGCGCATCAGGCGTGCGACCATGGCTCTTACCATGGCCTTTGTGGCCAGCCGTGTTCTGGGTCTGTTGCGTACCTCAATGTTTGCCTTCGTGTTTGGAACCAGCGGCTTCTCAGATGCTTATTTACAAGCGTTTCTCATTCCTGATCTTATCTTTAATATTGTGGCTGGCGGTGCGCTGAGCTCGGCTTTTATTCCCGTCTTTACGAATTATATGGTTGGAGCGAAAGATGAGAAGAGTGCCTGGCATATTGCTAGCTCGGCTTTGAATCTCGCGTTAGCGATTATGGCCGGGCTTGCATTGATTGCTATCCTTTTTGCGCGTCAGCTCGTTCCACTGTACAATCCTGGAATTCATGATCCCAGGCAGCTTGATCTTATCGCATCTTTGACGCGCATCATGCTGTTGCAATCTGTTGTGCTTGGTGGCGGCGTTATTGTGACTGCGGTACTCAATGCAAGGCAGGATTTTAAGCTGCCCGCCGCAGGGACGGTGCTGTACAATGTAGGATTGATTCTTGGTCTCTTGCCGGGAATCTATCTGGCATTTCATGGTCAGCGCAACTACCAGTTTGCAGTGTATGCTGCTACCTGGGGCGTTGTCATTGGCGCGGTTTTGCAGGTCGGTATTCAGCTTCCGGGTCTCTTGCAAGTCGGGATGCAGTATACACCAAAATCATTTGACTGGCGTCACCCAGGAGTCCATCAGATTGGGCGGCAGATGGTCCCTCGTATCATCAATGCAGCTATGCTCTATGTCTCGACGTTTGTCGATCGTGGCCTGATTTTGTTGATGGTGGGGATTCCTGGTATTGGGAATGTGAATGGACTCATTACACAATATTATCAGGCCTTGCAGCTTGTCTTACTTCCGCTGGGCATTTTTGGTATGGCTGTCTCTACGGCTGCTTTCCCGACTCTGGCTGAAAACGTAGCAAAGAGCCGTTTTGATCGTGTGCGAGGCACCATTTTAGAGACGTTGCGCAATATCCTCTTTATGTCTATTCCTTCGAGTATTGGCTTAATAATCCTGGGCTTTCCAATTATTCAAGTACTTTTACAGCATGGCTCCTACACGTTGCAGAGTGCTCAGAATACTGCTGTCCCCTTGGGGTGTTTTGCGTTTGGTCTGGTAGGGCTGGCGGCAGTAGAGATTTTAACGCGCTCATTTTATGCCATGAGTGATAGTAAGACGCCGGTCATCATTAGCGTTGGGCAATTTGTGTTTAAGATTGCACTCAGTCTCTTATTGGTAAATCTGGCCGTCTGGGGTCCGCAGTGGGGAATGGGGGCGCTGGCATTTTCGACCGCGCTGGCGGGCCTGTTGGAAGCAGGCGTCATGTTCTGGTTGTTGCAGCAGCGTGTTGGGGACCTGCGCATACGGGAGCTGGGTCAGTTTGCGCTTCGTGTGTTCCTGGCGGCTCTGGCGATGGGTCTGGTACTGTTTGTGACACGGTTTCTATTGGATCTGATCCTTGTCACAACCCATGATAAGACGTTGGGTGTGGGTGGTACTATTATGGCCGTGATAAAATTGGCCTTAGAACTGTTTGTAGGCATTTTTGTCTACGTGCGGAGCGCACGCTTCCTGGGTCTTGAAGAAGTAGCGCCGTTGAAGCGTGTTCTTGATCGTCTCAAATTATCATGGATTTAGGGTTGTCGTATGAAACAGATTCGTCTTTCATTGCTTGGGTTTGGAGTGGTTGGTCAGGGGTTTGTCGAGCTATTACGCTCTAAGCGCGAGTTATTACAGCAAAAGTATGATCTCGATGTGCTATTAGTGAGCGTGGCCAATGGGCGACATGGTTTTATTTATCGCGAAGAAGGCTTAGATCCTGAGCTCCTATTGCGCCTGGCGGCTCAACGGAAAGCTTTAACGGAATATCCCGATATTCGCCACTGGGCCAGACCTCTTGATGGTCTTGAGGCCACTGGCGGAGATGTATTGGCTGAGGCAACGGGGACCAACTTGCAGGATGCTGAGCCAGGAATGAGCCATATCCGAGCCGCTCTCTCGCTGGGTATGCATGTGATTAGTGCGAATAAAGGACCTGCTGCTCTGGCGGGGCTTGAACTGTTGGAGCTGGCGCGAGAACAGGGAGTACAGTTGCGGCTGGAGTCGACTGTGATGGCGGGCACACCAGTAGTGAGTACCGTCCTGGAAGGTCTGGCTGGCGCGCAGGTCCAGGCGCTACGTGGTATTCTCAACGGGACGACAAATTATATTTTAAGTGCGATGGCTGCCGGGCGTGAGTATCGTGAGGTGCTGGCTGAAGCACAGAGTCAGGGCTACGCGGAGGCCGATCCTACCGCCGATGTTGAAGGATATGATGCAGTAGCAAAGACACTGATTCTTGCGGCGCTGGTCTTTGGGGAGACACTGAAGCCCTCTGATGTGGCTCGTCAGGGGATTACCGGGGTCACACAGGCTCAGATTGCTCAAGCTGCTGCTGAGGGGAAGCGTATCAAACTGGTGGCCTCTTTGCAGCGCGAGAACGAGCAGGGCCCTTTGCGTGCCAGTGTTGGGCCCATGGCTTTGCCGGCCAGCGATGCGTTGGCAGGTGTGGACGGTGCAATGAATGCTATCACCTTTCAAACAGATACATTGCCTGCTGTAACGGTCATTGGACCTGGAGCCGGACGATTGGAGACCGGACAGGGTCTCCTGGCTGATCTGATTGCCATCGCTCGATCGCAGCGTGTTGAAAGCTAGTGTTGAAAGCTAATTGAGAGAGCGGGATCTTGTGTCCCGCTCTCTGAAAAATGACAATCCTTATGCATTGAATAGAGAACGGTCACTTACGAGATCTGTTATTGCTTCTCTTCAGCCTCCTCTCCTTTTTCGGCATTTGCGATAATATCGCCGTCCTGGAAAAGGATATTTTTTGCCCCCACACGCCACTTAGGAGTGCGCCGTAGCAGAAATTCTAAATCCATAGAGAAGTGCAGGAACTCTTCTTCTTGCGCGTGTTCCATAATCTTTTTCGCTTCCGGGTCCTGCTCGACTGAGATCCTCTGCTGATACCAGTTGATCGCTTCGCACTCCTCTTGTAGTGAGGCAATCATGCGAGCAAATGTACGTGTTTCCGCGCTAAGCTCTGTCGGGGGCTCGTGATATTGATCAAATCCCATCGTATCATAAAACCTTTCTTGTATTCATTGAAAGATAACCTGTGGCGGCACGCTCTTCAAGGGAGAATACGTCAAAGATTTTCTGTTCGCTTCAATGACCAGGAATCTCGAAGCGCAGACGGACACTGCCGAACGAGAGGAGATCGCCATGGTGAAGGAGTTCAGCCTTCAGGGGGGGAAGCACAAGCTGGCCCAGACGCGTCTTATTTCTACTTTTGAGATCCTCGATATAGAAAAAAGTCTCTTCAAAGCGAATGCGAGCGTGCTGGCGAGAGATAGTCATAGTGGGATCCAGTGTGCTGAGATCAAGGTCGGGGCTGACTCCACGTTTGGGGTCGAGCCGGCCAATGATCGTGCTTTTCTGGGTAATCGCAAACTTTTGGGGCGGGGCATTCTCAGATTCGAAAGAGAGATAGGCATAGATACCATCTGGTGTTGGAATGATAGAAGAGAGCGCGCCCGTTAGCGTTGTGATAGATCCAGGGGGAATGGTTTGCTGGAGCGCGATATCCAGCTCGGCAACGGATATCTCGGTTGTCAGGTTTGCACCAGGTTGTGTAGGACGTGTAGGCTCTTTACTTTGAGGAAGCGCCTGAGAGGGCTGATGCAGAGCCTGAGCAACCATTTCCAGGTCGGTATTGAGTAGTTTGAGATCATTATAGCGCTGTGCGGGGTCTTTCGATAGCAAACGTTCGACAATCTCTTGCAGGCGCGGAGGAGTATTATAGGTATACTGGTTCATGACTGGTATCGGACTGGCACTTTGAAGAATGCCCGTCTCAGCCGCCGTCCTACCAACAAAGGGAAGTCGTCCAGTCACCAGATAAAAGAGGAGCAGCCCAAGTTGATAGATATCACTGCTGGCTCTCGGGATGCCATCTTTCATATATTCTGGAGAAGTATAGCGGAGATCGATAGCGATAGATGCAGGAGGTTCCTGACCACTGGCCGAACTGAGATAGAGCAACAGAGGGCGCAGGCCAATATCATCAATCTGCATGCGATCAGTGATGCCAATAGTATCTATGGTGAGGTTGTGGGGGCGGAGGTCAAGTCCAGTTAAGCCTCGGGCATGGAAGACCTGAAGACCGCGAGCGACCTGTTGTACTAACTGAATGGCTCGTGTAACCGTAATATCTTCGGTATCAATGACATGCTGGAGGGTCGTACCGCGTGGAGGATCAGTCGCGATATAGATACGGTTACCATCAATGCCTCCTTGATGGATGCGCAGAACATGGGGAGATTCCAGGGATCGTCGTTGCTCCAGACTCTGAAAAAATGGTTGTACAGCAAACGTTGAGATAGTGGGGGGTAGCTCAATCACGATTAGCC
This sequence comes from Tengunoibacter tsumagoiensis, assembly GCF_003967535.1. Lineage (GTDB taxonomy): Bacteria > Chloroflexota > Ktedonobacteria > Ktedonobacterales > Ktedonobacteraceae > Tengunoibacter > Tengunoibacter tsumagoiensis. The sequence goes on from NZ_BIFR01000001.1 coordinate 3,064,578, forward strand.
CGACCACATCATTAGTATTGCGATTATAGGCTGTATAGTTGGTGATAGTGCCAATCGTTTTGAGCACCTGTCCAATACGATAGACATCTCCAATAAGGCGAGCATCATGCGCTGACATGTCGATCCCCCTGTGTGCAGGTATTGAAGGCTGCTCAATGTGTGCTAGAAGCCTCTGATACCGTTCGTCGCATTCTCTCTATTTTTGAAAATGGCATTTCCTGACCTGCCTATGTGTTTCTCCAGTATATACATCTTTAACTGTTCATGCAATAATGAACATAGGGAAGATACAGAAAGAAATACAGTGTCGCAGGTGTTGCCTGTACAGTATTTGTTAGCAAATACTGTACAGGCAACACCTGCGACACTCAATGACAAAGTCAGGCTGTTTAGTTGTAGAGATTCTGCTGGACGTAGGTTTTAATGGCATCCCAGTTGCCATCTTTAGCCGTGAGAATGGCCTGTCCTCCGCCTGCATAGGAGTCGACGAGCACATTATCATTGGTCAGACCAATATGGGCTGTATGAGGATCATTGAGATCCATTTTTGTGGAGAACTCAGCCAGATCGGCCAGCGACATATTGGTATATATGGTCTTCTGTAAGGCATCCATGGCATTAAAGAGGCTTGGCCATGTGGACCACTGTTTCACTTTAGCCAGGGTTGCTTTCACAATGATCTGCTGACGAGCTGAACGTGCAAAGTCTGTTCCCTCAGCTGGATTATCTTCAGAGTGGCGGGCGCGGGCATACTCAATGGCTCGCTCTCCATTCATATGCTGCTGACCCTTGGTAAAACTGACCGTGATCCAGCTGGCATCGACATTAGGATCATCATTTTTTGGATAGAGTGAGGTAAATGAATCAGGAACATAGACATCGACTCCGCCAATGGAATCGATCAGATCGCGGAAGCCGGTGAAGTCAATAGTCATCCAGTATTTTGTGTTCATCCCTGTAATATAATTAATCTTTTCCAGCGCAGCATCTCCACCGGCTTTCTGTCCGGCGATATTAGCTGCTTTCTGGGCATCATCCTGGTTGCTGCCACTTGCTTTTTGCTTCTGCAATTCTTCGTCATACGCTTTATTATACGAATATGCAAACACTGCATTCATTTTGCCATAATTGCCAGAGTTAGAGGGAACCTGTACCCACAGGTCGCGGGGAATCGAGACCAGAGAGGTATGGTGGCTCTGTGGTAGAACGCTTACATTCAGGATAGAATCCGTCAGAGTTCCACCTTCATGGGATCCTCCACCGTAGCCAAGTACCAGCAGATTGGTGCGCTCGCTGCCGCCCATATACCCGGTCTGTGAGCTTAAAGGAGACTGCGTTGAGATGGCGGAACCAAAAGCCAGGACATGTTGCAAGAGATTAAAGGCAACGATCACGAGAACGACCACAATGGCCAGTGTGGCAAGACAACCAATCTTGCCAGCATTTCTTTTTTTGCGTGGGCGAGCTGTCCGTGAGCTCGATGGCTTGTTTCCGATCTGCCCTTGTGATGGGTTCTGGTTAGGACGTTGTGGATAGACGGTTGGTGCCTCAGTAGGAGGGCGGTGCGTACTTTGGTGACCACGTTGTGGTGGAGCAGCGGGTGTATGTGGATAGGAGGGCTGATTTTGCCCGGCAGGCATATATGGTTGATATGACTCATTCTGTGCGTGTTGCCGGTTCTGTCGTGGTGCCTGATAGGGTTGAGGACCACTGGAAGGTGTGGCATCTGGCTGATACTGGTAGGGGCGACGTGGCTCCTGCTTAGGTGCATCTTGAAAGCCCCCTAAGATCAACTTTTCTTGTTTGCGATGTGGTTGACCATGTGAGTGAGATGAATCGGGCTGTGTTGGCTCATCCTCTGAAAAACGAGAATTCGGCATGTCCTATCCTTTGCTCTATAAAAAAGAAAAATTGCATATTAGTAAGTTAGCCATACTACTTTTTGCTACTTGAGAACATCCAAAGAGATATGATGTGTGTGAGCTAAGCAGTTTCGTCTAATCATAAAGACGAATGGAGATACAGGAAGTTTCATTGGGCCGCTCTTTTGTGAAAAAATTCACATTCCGGCGCACCTGATGACGTAATTATTCATAGTGCTCCTCTTCAGTATGATCTGTCAGATAACTCTCTGTATGAGCCCTGAAAATAGCGTTATTGTGCTTGTTGATGGCGGAAAGCTATAATCTCAGCCATAATAGCAAGTGCAATCTCTTCGGGGTTAGCGGCTCCGATTGGAAGCCCAATGGGACCATGAATGCGTGCCAGTTGTTCTGGGGTGAGGCCCTGACTCTGTAGACGTTTAGCGCGCTCCTGGCTAGTTTTGCGGCTCCCGATGGCCCCAATATAGCCTACCTGGCGTTCTAACACAACTTTGAGCGTAGGCTCATCAAATTTAGGATCATGGGTAAGGACGGCGATGGCTGTCGAGGGGGAGAGTCTGCGTTGGGCTAACACCTCATCAGGCCAGGCAACGATGACTTCATCGGCATGAGGAAAGCGTTCTGTGGTTGCAAAGGCGGCGCGGGCATCGATGATGGTCACGCGATAGTGTAAGGTTTTCGCGATAGTCGTTAAAGGGATAGCGATATGGCCAGCACCTACAATAATTAATTCAGGTGGTGGAGGAAAGCCCTCAATAAAAATCTCAAATGCCTCATTGGCCAGTTGATAATGATGAAGTTGAGCCGAACCACTCCAGAGTGCCAGTTGTGCATCTGCCTTGACTTGCGCATCGAGCGTTGCATCTCCGAGGGTCCCGCGAGAGCTAGCATCTGGAAATAGCAGCAGTTTTGCTCCTACGTGGTGAGGTCCACGGACGAGTGTTGCCAGAGCAATACCCTGTTCCTGAAGAAGATGTGTTTGGAGCTCTGAAAATAGTCCGCTCATGACTGTTATCTTTAATCCTTCGTTGTGTTGTTGTTCTTATTGTTACGTTGGGCTACGATTATTACCAGTCTAAACGTTCGACAAAGACCTGGATGGTACCTCCGCAGGCCAGCCCGATCTGCTCAATGTTCTGTTCTTCTGTGATGCCAAACTCCAGCAATTGAGGCTGTCCCTTCTTGATCACCTGGAGAGCCGCTTCAACGACGGCTGGTTCGACGCAGCCGTTGCTGACTGAGCCCGCAAGCTCGCCATGTTCACTGACCGCTAGACGAGCACCGGGACGCCGTGGTGCGGAGCCAGACAGACTGATAACGGTGGCGATTGCGACCTGTTCGCCACGAGCTTGCCATTGTGCAATCTCTGATAGGATCTCTCTCATTGTTGGCTTCCTCATTTCTGCCCGGGTGGGCTTATGATGACGTTAAAGTTTGCGTTTACTCCAGGCTGCAACTGCCTTGCGACGAGCACCTGCGCTGCGGTCGGGCCGGCTATCGTCGATGGTCGAGAGGAGCTTCCCCAGACTTATGAGACTATCGAGATTGTGAGCAGGTAGAAAATCATCTACAAAAGGAAGTGCGGTCTTCATGCCAATCGTTAAGGGGCGATATTCGGGCGAGCCCAGCAATGGGTTAAGCCAGATCAGGCGATGGCAGCTATGCTGGAGGCGATCCATCTCAATGCGTAGTGTGCCAGCGTCACCACGATCCCAGCCATCGCTGATCAGGAGCACAACAGCACCATGTCCCAATACCCGTTTGGCCCAGGTATAGTTGAAGTAGTGTAGCGCATCGCCAATCCGTGTGCCGCCAGACCAATCCTGTACTGATTTTGAGACATCGCGTACGGCATCATCCACATCGCGTTTTTTGAGTTGACGGGTGACTCTGGTCAGGCGCGTGCCAAAGACAAAAGCCTCGACATTGAACAGACCATTTGAGATGGTATGAATAAAATGCAGCAATAGCCGCGAGTATAGACTCATTGAGCCACTAATATCGCAGACAATGACCAGTGGACGTGGCTTCTGCTTAATTTCGCGCCAGGTCAATTCAATCATCTCTGAGCCATATTTTAGATTTTTGCGCACCATGCGGCGCATATCTGTATAACGACCCTGACGTGCAGATGTTTTGCGATGAGTCATCCGCATGCCTAAATGCCAGCGCATTGCAGCCATGAGCTTCTTCGCTTCCTGTATCTCTTCCCAGCTAAAGTTCTCAAAATCTTTCTGGCGTAGCTGCTCTAAGGCGCTGTAGGCCGATCCCTGGGGCCTCCCCTCATCTTCATCTCGCTCTGTTCCGGGTTCTTCTCGCTGAAGTGCCGGGCTATTTTTCATCTCACCTTTGAGCTCTTTATGGGGCTCGCTCATTGTCATATGTTCAGCCATTCGTCTGCGTTCAGAGGGTGGGAGACGGAGTGGATGTTTCTCGCTTTTTTCGCCCTTTGCATTCCCTTTCCCCGTCTGGTGGCTTAACTCCTCGCGCATAAACCAGAAATAGTTGAAGAGCTGGTTAAAGATGGTCTCTTGCTCATGGCGTGTAAGCAGGCAGCATTTTAGCGTCGCATAAAAGTCTTCTTTATTGGTCATATCAATATGGTCGAGCGTCGCAGCGAGATCAATCACTTGATGAGGTCCAACGTTGATACCGCTCTCCCAGAGCAAGCGTCCAAATTCAGTCAACCGATAGAGGAGCCGATCACCACGCTCAATCTCAAAGGGCTGCAATGGCTCGAAGGCTTGCTGTGGATCATTGGAGGGTTCAGATGGATCTGGATAGGTTGCCATAACTCAGATCCCTCGTGTTTTTTGCAGCAGTTTATGCAGATCGACTCCGCCAACCTTAAGGATATCGTCCTGATATTTGAGCAGGGAACCCAATGTATCGCGAACCGTCTCATCGACCAATTCACTCTGTTTTAGTGCCAGCAAAGAGCTCAACCAGTCAAGTGTCTCAGAGACGCCAGGAGCTTTATAGAGCTCGATACTGCGGAGTGTATGGACAAACTGACAGACCTGTCTGGCCAGCTGCTCTGGTGCCTCGGGTAAGCGTGCCAGGACAATCTGATATTCCTTCTCAAGAGAGGGAAAGTCGATCCAATAGTAGAGGCAGCGGCGACGTAAAGCATCATGGATCTCACGCGTTCGATTGGAGGTTATAATCACAATGGGAGGCTCTTTGGCCTGAATCGTTCCAATCTCGGGGATCGTAATCTGGAAATCTGAGAGCAGTTCAAGCAAGTAGGCTTCAAACTCCTCATCGCTGCGGTCGAGCTCATCGATTAAGAGCACAGGTGGAGTGAGATTGGAGGGATCAATGGCTTGCAGAAGAGGGCGTTGCATAAGAAAATCAGGGCCAAAGATCTCTTTTGTCTCCATCTGTGTGTTCAGGCCACGCCCTTCAAGCATGCGAATATGGAGCATCTGTCGCGTATAGTTCCATTCGTAGACTGCTGTGCTAATATCGATCCCTTCATAGCATTGGAGGCGTAGCAGGCGTGTATTAAGCAAGGATGAGAGCACTTTGGCGATCTCTGTCTTGCCTACTCCAGGCTCCCCCTCAAGTAAGAGGGGTTTTCGCTGTTTGAGAGCCAGATAGATAGCAGTAGCGAGACTGCGATCAGCAATATATGAGTGAGCAAACATAGCACGCTGTATATCATCGATAGAAGAAAATTTGGTTGACAGATCCTGCTCCAATAGAAGCCTCCAGACATGAACTAGTGGTGATCCTTACAGAGAAAGAGATTATGCTTTATTCTAAGCTATCATGAAGGCGATCTGCAACCTTCCCAAACTGTGCGGAAAATTGAGCTTATCTTGCTTCTGTCTGTACGTATGGGTTCAGTCCAGGCTCAGGCGTCCTGGAGGACGAAGAGCTCAGCGTTGTATGATCTGTGTGTGAACATTGTAAATCAAACAAGTCTCTCAAAGAGCAGTCTGTTGAGTGAAGGCGAGATAGGTGATGGAGAACGAGCTAATAACTATTTTTGATGAGCAGCGGCAACGAATTGGCGTGGGAACACGTGCAGAGGTACATGCAAAGGGATACTGGCATGAGACCTTTCACTGCTGGTTCGTATCAGTAGAGTATGGGAAGCTCTATCTTCTCTTTCAACGCCGGTCTGCACAGAAGAAGGAGTATCCCAATCAATTGGATATTACCGCTGCTGGTCATTTGCTGGCTACCGAGACAGTAGCGGATGGTGTACGTGAGCTCGAAGAAGAGTTGGGTATCAAGCTGCGCTTTCAAGATCTTACCGAAATCGGCATTATTAAAGGGATGAACATTATCAGAGATGCGAGTTCTCGCATCATCATAGATGATCGCGAGTTCTGTCATGTTTTTCTCTATTATTTGCAGTCCCCGATTGAGAATCTTGTGTTGCAAGAGGAGGAAGTTGCTGGCATTATTAAAGTTGAAATACAAGATTTTGAACGGTTGATTGATCAGGAGTGTCAGCACATTATCGGGTATCGATATGAGTTTCATGTGGATGGGGAGCGATGCTGGCAGCAGGAGATCCTGAAGAGAGACGATTTTTGCCCACATAGTCAGTCTTATTACCAGCAGGTAATTTATGCAGCCAGGTCAATATTTGCTCAATAAGAGAGTTTTTTCTAGCGCAGAAGCGTATATGCTTCTTTTGGCTGCTTTGTAGAACCAGATAGTAGAACAGATGGAGAGAAGAGCCCCTTCTCCTCACTCGAGCGAGGAGAAGGGGCCAGAGACATTGGAATCTTGCATTCCGCCCATCGATGGTCATTTCAAAAGAGCGACTTGATAAAGCGGCAGCTATGGCAGGCTTTGTGTGTAAAAGCTCAATCAAGATCTCGCTATTTTTAGCGAAAGCTAGATTAAGATCTTGCCATCTTTAAGGAATAGGGTATTATCGATCCAGACCTCGCCATTGGTACGGAGATCGCAGATCATATCCCAATGGAGGGCAGAATGATTCAAGCCACCAGTCTCGGGATAGCTTGAGCCAAGCGCCATGTGGATAGTGCCGCCAATCTTCTCATCGAACAGAATATTTTTAATGCCATGAGTGATATTCATGTTGGTGCCAAAGGCAAACTCACCTAGATACCGGGCCCCTTCATCGAGATTCAGCATCTGCTCCAGGAAGGCCTGGCCCTGGCGAGCAGTTGCCTCAACGACCTTTCCATCCTGAAAGACCAGCCTTACCCCTTCGACTGAGCGGCCATCGTACGTGGCAGGGATTGCAAACTCGACGACCCCATTCACGCTTTTCTCAACCGGGCCAGTAAAGAACTCGCCACTAGGGAAATTGCGCTTGCCATCGCTATTGATAAAAATACGGTCTTTGATTGAGAGCCTGAGATCGGTCCCCTCGCCGATGACATGGACCTCATCATGTCCAACGAGCCAGTCAACATATTTCTGCTGTTGAGCACCAAGCTCTTTCCAGCGTGCAATCGGATCGGGATCATTCAGGAAACAGACATTAAAGACAAATTCTTCAAACTCGTGGAGAGACATACTGGCTTCCTGAGCATAGCCGGTTGTGGGGTAGAGCGTGCCACACCAGCGGAACTCGCCAGCCTGCTCACGCCTGCGGAGCACTTGAGAAAGCGCATGAGAAGACTGCCGACGTCTGGCAACGCGAGCGGGATCGATAGAGGTAAGAGCTTTCGGATTGCTTGCAGATTGAATACTGAGGCGGGCAGTGGCTTTTTCAGCCATTACTTGTGCGATTGGCGAGGACTGAATAAGCTGTTCTTCGCTGCCCTCGCGAAGCAGAATCTCCTCATAATTTTCAAGGGTGAGAATTGGAACGGGCTGTGCCCCTACATGGAGAGCTTCGCGGCAGACAGCCTCGATGAGCGGACTCGCCACAGGAGATCCATAAATTGCAAGAATATCGCCCGTCTTGAGATAGAGACAATAATGTACGAGAGTATGAGCCCAGCGCTCAATACGAATGTCATGCATAGTTCAACAAATCCTTCTTGTTAAGGTGACCATTAGCTATGGCTGAATGGAACTTTTCTATTATACGTCAGCATCTCCAATGGAAAGGCAGCGTCATGTGGGTTATGACGCTGCCTTTCCATTGAAATAGCTTGAGCTTATGCTCGCTCATAGGCCTGTTGAATGGCCCTTCGGACCATCACAATCGTCATCTGGCGGCGATACTCTTGAGACCCATGAATATCCGAGAGAAACTCAAGCCCGTCAGGAGCTTTCTCTGCAGCCTGCTGGATGAGTGTTGGATCGAGTTTTTTTCCAATGAGCGCGGCCTCAACGGAAGTTGCGCGGCTGGTTTGAAGTGCTGCACCGGTGATCGTAAGACTGGCAGCAGTGCACGTCCGAGTGTTATCCAGCGTAACGATCGCAGCGCTGCCCGCAATAGCGTAGTGAGAGGCCTTATTCTCGAGTTTCGTATATGCAGAGCCTGTCTGAGCAGGAAGGAGAGGAAGCTTGATTGCAGTGATCAGCTCATCTGGCTCCAGAGCAGTTGTAAAGGTACCGAGGAAAAAATCGTCCGCAGCCACAGTCCTGATGCCATCTGGACCTTGAAGAATAATCTCAGCTTTCAGAGCCAGAATAATACCAGGCATATCAGCAGCGGGATCAGAGTGGGCGATACTGCCGGCAACGGTGCCACGATTGCGAACCTGCTGATCTCCAATCACTGATACCCCATCGATAAGCAGTGGAAAGTGCTGTTTGATCAGTTCAGCCCGCTCAATCTGTGCATAGGTAGTCATTGCACCAAGCAGGATGCTCTGGCCCTCTTGCCGAATATAAGAGAGCTCGGTAATTCTGCCGATATCAATCAAGTGTTCAGGCTGAGAGAGGCGCAGCTTCATTGCAGGGATCAGACTATGACCGCCAGCCAGGATTTTGGCTTCATCCCCATATTGCTGAAGAAGGGCAATGGCCTCTGCAACCGATGTCGCAGAATGATAATCGAATGCTGCTGGGACAGACATGGGTTATATTCTCCTCATTTTATCGTTTTTCTATCGCTGCTTGTTGCTTGTTGTACAGTGGAGAGAGTGTTGTGGCTCTCCCCACGATACATTATCGTTGCTGAATCAGCCGCCATAACTTTTCGGATGTTAGAGGCATATCGATATGGGGTACGCCCAGGGCATCCGCAATTGCAGCTACTACAGCTGGTGTTGAGCCAATGGTGCCAGCCTCGCCGATCCCTTTGACTCCCAGAGGATTGACCGGAGTCGGAGTAACAGTATGAGCAAGCTCAAAGAATGGGAGCTCGGGAGCTGTGGGAAGCGCATAATCCATCAGCGTGGCTGTCAGCAACTGACCATCCTCATTATAGACCACGCCCTCGTACATTGCCTGTCCAATCCCCTGAGCAATGCCTCCATGGATCTGGCCCTGTACAATCATGGGATTAAGCTGTCGGCCACAATCATCGACTGCGACGAAGCGCGTGATATGTGGCTCGCCAGTGGTCTTATCAATCTCCACCGCACAGATATGCGTACCAAAGGGGAAAACACAGGCATCAGGTTCAAAGAAGACCGTTATCTCCAGACCTGGTTCAATCCCGGGCGCCAGGGTATTGGAGAGATTCGCCGTAGTGGCGACATCACTAAAGGGAATAGCTTTCTGTGGTGAGCCAGCAACTGAGAACTTCCCGTCAGCAAGAAGAATATCCTCAGGACTGGCCTCCAGCAGATGCGAGGCGATCAGCTTCATCTTCTCTTTGAGTTTCTGGACAGCATTATAGACAGCGGCGCCTCCAACTGCCGTCGTGCGGCTCCCATAGGTTCCCCGTCCCTCGGGAGTTGAATCCGTATCGCCATGTAAGATCAGCACCTGTTCCACTGGAATACTAAACTCATCCGCGACAATCTGTGCGAAGGTTGTCTCTTCCCCCTGACCATGGGGAGAAGCTCCCGTATAGACCATCACCGTTCCAGATTGTTCGACGCGGATGCGAGCGCTCTCATAGAGTCCGACCGGAGCCGTACCCTTGGGGCCGAATCCGCAGATCTCAATATAAGAAGAGATTCCCAGGCCAACCAGGCGTCCTTCAGCACGTTGTTGTGCCTGTTGAAGGCGTAGCTGTGGGTAATCAATCAGATCCATTGCCTTTTGGAGTGCCGCGTGATAATTACCAGTATCATATGTGGCGCCAGCCGCAGACTTGTAGGGAAACTGTTCGGGCCGAATAAAATTGAGGAAACGGACAGCCGCAGGATCTTTTCCCAAACGATGGGCAACCAGATCAATAGCGCGCTCGATGGCATACGTGGCCTCTGGGCGGCCTGCACCGCGATAAGCATCGGTCGGGGCTTTATTGGTAAAAACAATATCCGCGCTCAGATGGACCGCAGGGATATCATAAGCTCCACAAGAGACCGGGAAGCCAAAGGCAATCATGATGACATCAGTAAAGAGCTGCGAATAAGCACCAAGATCAGAGATCCCATACACTTTTAAGCCGGTAATCTTCCCTTCTGGGGTCGCAGCTGCCTCAACATAATCGATCTGATCTCGGCCATGAACGGTCACCGCAAGATTCTCGCTACGATCCTCAATCCATTTGACGGGATGACCTGTCTGCATAGATGCAAAGGCTGCCAGCATCTCTTCGGGATAAACATTCAGTTTCGAGCCGAACCCTCCCCCGACCTCAGGTACAATCACGCGCACCTTATGCTGCGGCAATCCAATCTGTACTGCAAGGATATTGCGCAACAGATGAGGAATCTGAGACGAGCTCCAGATAGTGAGACTCTGATCTGCTTTGCGATAGTCTGCCACCACCCCTCGTGTCTCCATAGAGACAGGAGCTACACGCTGATTGATCAGGCGTGTTTTGACGATAACGCCTCCCGCGGCTTGAGTTTCCGCAAAAATGCGATCAATCTCTTTGGAAGGAGGGTGCATCCCATAGGCGATATTGGTCCCAAACTCCTCATAAAGAATGGGCGCATCATCTTGCATTGCTTGTTCCACATCGACCGCTGCTGGGAGAGGCTCATAATCTATATCGATCAGATCGATCGCATCGCGAGCACTATAAGGATCTTCCGCCAGTACGACTGCGACGGGATCGCCATAGAAGCGGACCTTACCGCTTGCCAGGGGGCCCCGACAACCCATCCCTTCACTGATATACCCAAGTGGAACTGCAACGGCCACATTGCCCACCTTCCCTTGTAGATCCTGGGCCGTATAGACCGCCACCACGCCAGGATATTGGCGAGCTTCAGTCGTATCAATATGAAGAATGCGAGCATGTCCATAAGGGCTACGGAGGACCACCATATGGAGGAGTCCTAGCAGCTTTAAATCATCAACATACGTTGCTTGACCAGTAATTAAACGAGGATCTTCGCGCCGTTTGATCGGCGTCCCAAGCATAGCAGCAATGCCCATAACGATGGATGCCCTTTCTCATGTTCTTTCTCAAAGTATGAAAAACGTAACATCCCTGCTTTCTTGTTTGTCGCGCACAGGTTGAGATAAAAGGCGGTGAACTATGGGACAACGACGTGAGAAGGGAACGTAGCGAATCAGTCGCTGGAGGCGACGGGTTGGGCTGCTGTCGAGGCATGCATCTGCTCTGCGGCGGCCTGAACGGCTCGTACAATATTCTGATAACCAGTGCAGCGACAGATATTCCCTTCCAGCCCTTTGCGGATCTCGGCCTCAGTTGGGTGAGGATTGTGCTTCAGGATCTGATAAGAAGCCATAATCATGCCTGGAGTACAGAAACCGCATTGAAGACCATGCTGTTCCCAGAAGCCCTCTTGAATGGGGTGCAGACTTCCTTCAGGAGCGAGCCCTTCAATCGTAGTCACCTCGCAGCCATCCGCCTGAACGGCTAGAAGAGTACACGCTTTGACGGCCTCTCCATTGAGCAGGACCACACAGGCACCACATTGAGAGGTATTGCAGCCCACATGTGTGCCAGTGAGATCAAGCACATCGCGGAGATAATGGACTAAGAGGAGACGTGGCTCAACTTCAGAACGATGGCGTTGTCCATTGACAGTGACAGTAATTGCATGCTTTGTACTCATGATGGTTCTCCATCTTTTAGAAATGTAACCCGCCCAGATGATGCGAGACGTATGTGTCTGTTGTCAAAACGTAGAGACGCCGGGTTCCTGACGCCCTCATCACGTTTTGCTGTTTCTATTGGGCGTTGAGTGATAGAAAACACAAAGGTGAAGGCCTGCATGGTTGCTATGGAGGGAGATAAAGCGAGAAGGACTTCTCAGCCTCCGTTACCTGATAGACCCGATGAAATCGTTCACACAAGCGAGGACAGATCTCTACGAAAAAGAGGGTAGCACACGCGAGGTCAGGTTGTCAATGATAGAAGGTCTGGAGCGGCCTGATGAGATTGGCCACTCCAGATAAATAGATCTGATTGAACAGGGCTAATTTTTCTTTTTTCCAGGAGGGGTTGGCGTCATATCTGCCCCTGGAGCACCTGTTGGGGTTGCTGATGCATCGGGAGAAGGGGTAGGCGTGACCGTAGCAGGAAGAAGCACAAAATAGGCGGCGCGGGCCTGACTGGCTGTGCAGGTATTGCCTCCACCGTTAAATGTCACATCGATAAGGGTCACATGATTAACGAGGGCAGGATTTGTGTCCTGGGGAACGGAGATAGGAAAGGTTGCCAGGCCATCAGGAGTTGTTGTCGCACTCACCGTCGTATCGGCGCGTTTATCGGCCCAATGGACCGTAGCCAGAGCTGTGGCGCCACTGATGCCCTCTGGATTACCATTGGTGATGCGAGTATATTTGGCGTTCACCACAATAGTGCTGACGCCAGCGCGGGGGGTTGTTTCCGTGACCCAGGCGGCGCAAGAAAAAGGTGGTGGCGGAGGAGTTGGAGACTGTTTTTTGCCCAACTGAATCGTCACAGTAGGGACAGGGCCATTGCTGGCAGTAGTGGTCGTGTTTGTTGCACCACAAGCCACAACGATAATGCTCAGTACAAAAAGAAGGAGGATAGCACCGCTTTTAACGTAGAGAGAGACGCCCTTTTTTATCTGTTTTTCTTCTTGTGGTTGCATAGAAGTCATATCCTTTTGTTATGAAAAGATAGTGCGAGGAGTATTGCACAGAATTATCAATCTCGCTAGAGCAGAGTATACCATCTTTTTGGCGATAGAGAATCAAATTAGATCATTTGGGTAGTGTTTTTGTACGCTATAGGTGGAATGGCAGTGGATCACTGGAAAGAAGAAATGGTAAAGCATGTTCGGCTTCATGCTTTACCATTGAAACATGCTGGTTTACAGCTATGGAGTAACCGTAATGGTTAAATTCATGCCGGGGTGGATGGTGCAAAGAATGTTAAAGGTTCCAGCCGTATTAAAGGGTCCGATGGTAGTAACATCATTGCCTTTGAAATCGGCGGCGACATCTGGTGCACCTGTTTCTTTGGTTTTTTGCTGTTGTCCATTCGCCCATGTGCCATTGGCAATGACGTGGGGGGCTGCGACGGTATCCACCAGATCCAGATACTGACCTTTTTTAATCGTCACCGTTGATGTGATAAAGGTCGTGGCACCCATTTCCGCTTTAGGATTTTGTGGGATTGTGGAAGTGTCAATGACTCGACAGGCTGAAAAAAGAACAGAGACCAGTGCAAGAGTGAGCAGACCGAATAAGAGCTTTTTATACATAAGTGTGTCTTGGAGTCCTCCCTAGTATTAGAGTTCTTTTACTTCCCCTCCCGGATCCAGCTCTAGGCAGAACATCCAGATGGGTTAGTCCTACTATAGCAAAATGTCTCGAATATAGCAAAGAGAAGAGAGCGAGTACTTTTCTCTAATCGGGATAAGAGCGAGACAGTTATGAGAGAAGAAAAAAGCAGGCCAGAGCGTCAATGTATGCTCTGAACTGCTTTCAATTGGTAGCGCATACGGGATTTGAACCCGTGATCTCCGCCTTGAGAGGGCGATGTCCTGAACCGCTAGACGAATGCGCCAGATAGGTGTGTTCTCAATCCATTGCTGGAACTTTTGGTAGAGGAGGTAAGCCTCATAAAAGTGAGATAGCGCATACGGGATTCGAACCCGTGATCTCCGCCTTGAGAGGGCGATGTCCTAAACCGCTAGACGAATGCGCCTTGTGAGATGTGTGCTTCCCAGTTATTTCCGGTAGGCTCATCACGGGGTATATAATATCGCGACCTGACGATCTTGTCAAGGGGTGTTGTAGAGAAATTTTCTGCAATTGGAAAGAGAGGTCGGGTCCTTAAAGAACTCGACCTCTCCTGTCTCAGTGATCTACTGTGGATTAGCGATGGAGATCAACGTGAATGGCCTCCCCTTTATGCTTAAAGCTAAATGCGAGCCGTTTCCAGCCATCAGGCCAGTGCGGATTTGTTGTGTAGCCATGCTCGTCTACGCGTAAGCCTGCAATTCCTAGAATTGCAGCCTGCCAGACGGCGCCAGCACAGGCGGCATGAACACCCTCGGGCGTATTACCGCGGAGATTCTCCAGATCCACCAGCGCACCGGCTAAGAACAGCTTTACCACATCTGCTGTTCGCCCTAATTGAGAGGCCAGAATAACATGGAGGGCTGGTGTGAGCGATGACCCGTAGGCATGATCGGTAATGGGATAATAATAATCCCAGTTGACCTCTTTTGTTTTAAGATCAAACTCGCGCTCCAGCACCGTCAAGAGCATCAGCACATCGGCCTGCTTCACGATCTGATAGCGCTGGACCACCTCGACACCGAGAATACCTTGATAGGAATCTTTACGACCTTCAAACTTACTCTGATCAAGTTTTGGGAGATCAAAGAAGCCCTCAAACTGTTCGAACAGACCAGTCTCTGGATTTTGTGGGATGCGGATATGTTCAATGATATCCTGCCAGTAGGCCAGGCGTTCGTCGGTCAAGTTGAGTTGCTGAACGAGCTGGCGAGCCTTCGTGGGGGAATTGGTTTTTAGCCAATCCAGAGCTTGTAAAGCGCACTGAATATTGTTACGGGCCATATAGTTGGTATAGGCATTATTGTTGACATGCTCATGCCACTCATCGGGTCCGATCACATTGGTAATCTCATACTCTGTACGTTCAGGATTTTTCTCGACGCGACTGGCCCAATATTGAGCTGTACTGAGCAGAACCTCAGCGCCATACTCCTGTAGAAAATCATCATCGCCGCTAACGCGCCAGTACTCCCAGGTGGCATGAGCGATGCTTGAGGTGATGTGCAGTTCAATAAAGCCATTGAGAACAGGAATCAGTTCGCCCGTTTCTGGATGGATGATGGAAGGAGGCGTCGTCTCATCTCCGCTCAGAGTGCTCTCCCAGGGATACTGTGCGCCCTCATAGCCATTGCTGGCAGCCTTTTTGCGTGCTGCTGGCAAGAGATGATAGCGATAAAGCAAGAGATTGCGCGCTATATCTGGGAGGACATAGGTAAAGAAAGGAAGCATAAAGATCTCTGTATCGTGGAAAACGTGGCCGCGATAGCCAAATCCCGTCAGCCCTTTAGCAGCGATACTATAGCGCGTATCATGAGAGGAGGTATTGATGCGCAGCTGGTAGAGACTATAGCGGAGCCCGACCTGGGCCTTATCATCGCCTTCTACCAGAATATCCGCCTCTTGCCAGAAGTGTGCCCAGGCCTCGCGCTGTGTGGTGAGTAAGGACTCAAACAAGAACTGCCCATTGTACGACTGAGAGACATTGTCAGCGCTCAGGAGTGCTCGATGATGTTCAAGCGCAGTCCGAATAACATCATCTGTCCCATCGCGCGATGTATACATCACTACCACTTTCTCGGTGGTCAGGGATTCTCCGGGCTTCAGACTGCCATAGAGCCGAATGCTGGGCGAGATATCCGAATCCAGGATCTCCTTGCGGAAATCGGTTCTATCGGAGGTAAAGCTCATCGTCTGAGCCAGTTGCACGAGCGAGCGCTTTGTCTCCGTATGGAGCCAGAGCAGATCATCTGTATGAGCCTGATCGACCGTCTCCACATGCATCAGGTTATAATTGCCCTGAGCCGTATTGAAGGACGAACGAATCAAGATTTCCGCCGGCTGATCATCAGGAGTACTGTCAACAGTGATACTGAAGCGGATGATCCCTACATGTTCATCGGCAAGGCTGGCAAAGCGTTGGGAGTTGATGCTGATCCGAACACCATTGGGGCTCTCCCATGAGACTGAGCGACTGAGTAGCCCTTGTGTAAGATCTAGAGAGCGATGATAGTCTAGAATCGTGCCACGATCCAGACGGAAGCGTTCATCGTTAACAAAGAGCTTGATCTCAGTCCAATCGGGAATATTGGCAAGCTCTTCTTTGGCAATGGGTACCTGATCGAAGACACCATAGAGAAGAGTGGCTGTATCGGCGCGTGGGTAGCCTTCTTCAAAGGTACCACGTGTGCAGAAATAGCCATTGCCAATCGTATAGACGGTCTCCTGACTATGAAGTTTTTTGAGCGTTGGATCAAAGCTATCCTCATAAACCGTCCAGAGAGGTGCTGTCTCTCCTTCAGACGTATGAATGTTTTCTGTTTTGCTGGTGAGCATCTTTAGACCTCAAGAAGCGTTTGTAAACGAACATTAGCGAGTGTTGGAATGACCTTATCCGGGCGCTTGAAGCGTTCGCTGGGCCCGATCGCCAGAGCTCGCATGCCAGCGTTTTTAATGGCTTCGATCCCGGCATCTGCGTCTTCTACACCAAGACAGTTATGCGTTGGTACGTGTACGAGACCCGCTGCATAGACAAAGATATCGGCGGCTGGCTTGCCATTGACAACGCTATAGCCATCGGCAATTCCATCGAAGAGAGACGTAATCTTTAAGCGATCAAGGACAATATCTGCATTTTTGCTTGCAGATGCAATTGCGGTTTTGATGCCAGCTTTCCGAATCTCTTCGAGCAGGGCCTGGCCACCAGGGACAACCTCACCAGGTGACATCTTTTTGATAAGCTCGTTGTAATACTGATTTTTGCGGTTCATCATTTCCTGTATCTGTTCTTCAGAGTACTGGCGACCGCGAATCAGGTACATTAAAGAATCGCGACGTCCTACTCCCCGAAGGTGGGCATCATTCTCTTCATGGGTGAATGGAATACCCTCGTCATCGGCGAGATGCTTCCATGCCTGATAATGATATTCGGACGTATCGGTCAGAACCCCATCCAGGTCAAAGATAATAGCCTGTGGTTGTTGCATAATTAAATCTCTCCAAATGTTGAGATGAAAGATTGATTCGCATAGAGCAGGATCTAGAAAAAAGATCCCTAATGTATGAACGAACGAAATGGGGATAGGGGTACATTCGGGCAAACCCCAGCATAAACTCATCTTATGATCGATGGGAAGAGGGAGGTTTTCTCTAGAGTAATTGATGAGCTTTTGTTTAAAATTAGGAAGAGAAGAGCTCTGTGCCGCACGTTTAGAAATTGACCCTGTCGCCCGGTCTTACATCTTTCGCGGAAGAATTCGTGAGCTGAAACTTCTTTTTTGTGCGTATAGTATATGGGAGCTATCATTGGTAATGTTTGAGGGTAATGTTTGAGAGGAATCGATCTCGAAAGGTTGAGGGACCAGAATGAACGTACCACTACAGCTGGGTTGGCAGCAAGTAGTTTTATTATTGATTGCAATTGCAGGGATTGGTCTGCTAATCTGGTCGGTCATGGGGCTGTTTGTTTTGCACAAACAGTGGGAAGAGTATGAGGATGAGCGGGGGCGTATCTACGGACGATGGAAGCACCGGAGGCGTTTTCGTTGGAAACATAGCATTGGCGGCATTATTGCTCTTTTATTCGCGATCTCTTTGCTCTGGCTGACATTTGCTGTCCAGACCTATCTTGGCCTGACCAATAATATTAAGGTCGCGACCGTTCGTGCGACGCCAATTGCGAATTTTAAGCATCAGATGAGCCTTGATCTGACTCTCTATAACAGCGATGGCACGACGACCACGAAGACATACGGTGTCTATGGCGACGAGTGGATGCTCCAGGGTGACATTGTGAAGTTCCCTGATTGGATGAATATCATTGGCGTCCACTCTGGCTTTAAAATTACGCGTCTGGAAGGTCGTTACGATGATCCAAATCTGGAGCGGAGTGCCGAGCGAACGGTGGTCGAACTGAATGGGGGGGATGATAATTTCTTTACAACGGTGCAGAATCAATCCTGGACCAATCCCTTTGTGCAGGCCGCCTATGGCAGTGGAACGTTCCTCAAGGCTGATGGGAAGACGTACGATGTCTTTGTGTCTCAGGATGCTCTGACGCCGCGACCAGCGAAGTGACGAGATTCAGCTGAAATTCATACAGTGAATGATAGCAATATCTTGGCATGATAATTATACATAGGTATCTTGTAACCTTTCATAGCATTGAAGGTCTGTCTTCTTCAAAGAAAGCTATACGTATCTTGAAGAAGACAGACCTTCAATGCCAATCTCAGGCACTTTTATGAAAGAGGCCAGGCGCTTGATACACCTTTAGGGAAAAGGGGTTGAGCGTCGCAAAAACAGATCGACCACGCCCAGCAGAGCAGGAATCTGGGCGCAGGTAATCAACAGGAAGCGCATCAGATCCTCCAGCGTTGGCTTCTCCATCAATCTGTAGAGCCATTTACCAACGTAGCTCCCGCCTAGAACCGTCAGGGCAGCTGGTAGGGCCAGCAGGACCTTCCAGGGCGTATCGTGCCAGATGCCAAATGTGCACACTCCAAAGACGATGCCACTGAGCAGATAGCAGCGTGTCTCCGTAAAGCTGGTACGGTGCAGCAGCGTAAAGGTCAGAACGGCTGCAAAGAGTGGAATCGGCAGCCAGAGCGAGGGCTCCTGAAGCGCTACAGGTAGAATCTGATTGACATGGACAATGCCACGATAGTGTAAAAAGTACAGTGTATAGAGATCGCGCCCCATCAGCAGCAGCGACCAGAGAAATGGAGCGAGCAAGTAGATGCGAGCGCGCTTCTCTAAAGCACGTAGAAAGGCCATCGCAAGGCCCGCAAAGAACGCAACCTGTGGAATATAGAGCGGACTTGTCTGGCGCGTCAACGAGAATTGCAGGTAGATGTGATACATATGTTGAGCCGACGGCTCAGTACGTACAATCGGAATATTCTTGAGCGCCTGGACCAGATGCGGCGAGTAATTCAGGTAGAACGGTCCCAGGATAGCGGGGCAGACAAACTCCAGAAACAGTAGCGAGATGATCAGTGTTGTCAGCCAATTGATGGGCCGATAGGCACGAAATGCGATACGAGCCGCCACAAAGCCCATGATAATCGTAAACCAGGACCAGCCCAGCATTGCGTGCGGCACCGACCACTGCGTCTCATCCAATCCAAAGGCCGAATGCCAGAAGTTATCGAGCATAATCGTAATAGTTAGAGCGACCAGCCCACCACCAAGAATGACCAGCGGCCCCGCCACTTTCATTCGTAGGACCGGCATCCGAATCGAGGGCCCAAAACACGCATTCAGGCGTGGAGTAAAGGCAATTGTCGCTACCAGCAGGCCAGTAATCATCGTCATAATAAAGACAAAGAAATGGGGTGGAGACCAGAAGTTGTCAAAGCGATGAGTGGCATGCCAATAGCGATCCCAGAGTTTGCCTGCGCCGGTCGAGGCAAAAAAGATGAAAAATGTGAGCCAGAGGAGCCGATATGACCAGACCAGACTACGGGGAGGTCTTCTATCTGACAGGACAGATTGCTCCGGTTCCAAAGGGGCTGAATAATCAGGTTTTGATGAGAGTTGTTGCATCGATCTGCCTACTTTCTCTCCATTGAGCGTGCAATTAAATGCTCAATGAGGCAAATTCCGTCTGTTGGAGTGCATCGAGAGCCGTCCCCATAGCCTCGGTTGTGAAGTAATCTTCATAGCCGATACCAGTGCCAGCATGGCTGCGATACACCTGGAAGGTGGGCGTCATTCGATAAAAAAAGCCATGATACGTCGATTGATAAAAGTTATGGGAGAGCACATCAATCAGCTTTGTCTCTTTCTCCATCTGGATCTGTGGCTGACCCAGTTGATGCATCAAGAGATTGTAGCGATGGAGTGCAATCAGCGAGAGCGTCTGCGCTCGTGTCTCTTTATAGCTTTGTTCAAGCACATTGGTATCCAGATCAAGAGCGAAGAAGAGGCCACCATTGACATCATCCCAGAGCCGACTGGAAAACATACTCTGGAGCACCTGCCCTGCCACATCCAGATAGTGCTGATTGTGCGTGAGATTATATGCCGTCAGCAGCGCCTCAACCCCATTGCCCTGTGTACTGGGTTTGGCCTGATGATTGAGGACCTGCTGAGATCCATCAGCCAGGACATTGACATTGTTATAGAAGAGATGGGTCTGAGGATCAAGAGCGACCGAGATGACATGATCGATCCCCTCCTCACCGGCAGTCACCCAGGTTGGTTCATTCCAACGTTTGCCCGCATCGATCAGAGCGGCGGCGCAATTAAGAGCATGTTCGGTATTATAGACGCCGGGACTATGGGCGCGGTTGTAGACCAGGCCAGCATTAGGATCATACCAATGGGTATAGAAATTGGTTGCCGCGAGATGAGCTTCATTCACCAATTGATCATCATGTAAGAGCGATCCATCGCGCAACAGGTAAAAGTAGATCCACCCTTTGGGAACATTATAATTTGCAAAATCTGCTCGAATATAGGGGAGAGCCTTCTGGATATCGCCATTGAAACTTTGATCCTGAGGATGGAGCGTCTTATATTCGGCCAGAGCATTTAAGTAATACAGCTCAACCTGTGGATCATGGCTCCCCGAGGTCTCACCATCGGAACCAGTTTTCAGGGCATTGGTCTGGGATGGATCATCCATCTTCCAGTTGATGTAGAGGCCGCCAGTTGTTTGCCCATGATCCATCGCAGAGGCATTCCAACCGTGCTCCCGAATATTCAGGAGCACTTGTTGGGTTAGCTGATCGATAACAGGAGAGAGCTGGCTCACCTGTGGCGTTGGAATGGGAGTGCCAGGAAGTGATGCCTGTTGTGGCGAGGTTGTAGGTGGTGGTTTGGGAGCCACCTTCACCGCGTGAGGTGACTCGCCACAACTGACCACCGTCAGTAGAACGAGCGCAAAGAAGCCATAGATGGCCACATGAGCTCCTGGTTTTATTATCATCATCCTTCTCCTACATTTCTTTTCAGCATAAGCAACTGAGCCTATAGAAAGGTATCGGTCTAGCTGATCCAAACATTAGTTTCCAGTGCTACGGAAGTAGACGGCACTGCCATAGCCTTCATAGACCGTCCGGAAGTCAGGAGGAGGAAAATTGAAGCGCGCATTTTTGGTAACGCCCCCTTGATATCCCCCATTGTCTGATATCAACCAGATGCGTTTATGCATGGCAAGCTCAGTCTGGAAATCTGCTTGATTGAGAAGAGCATGAGAGCCAGTTGTGGTCTCAATAATCTTGCCATCGCCTTTTTCAAACAGGAAGAGGGCTCGATCCACCGAGAAGTAGGCATCAACATGTCCAAGGTAATAGGTCGCAATGACCGCAGGTGAGGCGGCAATCACGAAATCTCCAGGCTGCTCATGATCTTTGATATATTGGGTTGCATTATCATAGTCAGCAAAATGATGGTGATAAGGTGTCCCCATGATGCGATTCAGAAAGAGGTTAGAGTTGCTAAGCGGTAACATTGGAATCAAAAGCACACTGGCACAGAGCAGTCCAGCCGTCATGCCAGTCCCTATACGTACCATCAAGGGAAGAGACGACCCTGGCTGCCGTTGCCTGTTCATCAGAGCGAGCAGAGGGCGCATGATATGCCAGAGAAACTGTAAGACCTGCCAGAAACCATAAGCCGCCATAGTATAGAGCAGTGGAAGCAAAGGATAATAGTAGCGATCAGCCTCCATAGTAAAGATGCAGGCCAGCGTGAGACTGGAAACGATCAAAAAGGTGGCAACATATTGTGGGCGACGATCTTTGCGTATAAAAGCCACCACACACCCTAAGAGAGCCAGGTAAGCATTGATCGCAATGAAGGGTGTTGAGACGACCCAGGGAGTGGGACCATCCTTCGGTGGGAATGGTGCAAAGAGCAGATGATAGTAGTAGGATATATTATTGAGCGTCGGCGCAATCTGTGGGCGCTGACTCTGATCCGAGCCAAATTTTGGTGGATGACTCAGAAACACAATTGAGAGCTGGATAATAATCACCGTCGCTCCGAGCAAGAGAGCCAGCCACCAATGTTTTTTGCGCATAATGGATGGCATGCCGTAGCGTCCCTCGCGGCTTGCACCCAGAGCACTGAGAATAATCGCAGGGAGAATGATAAACACCTCTTCATGGCTGAAGTAAGCAATTAACATCGTCCCGACCGCGATAAAGACCGGTTTAATCTTCTCTCGATACTGCAAGGCCCAGTAGAGCGTCGCCACGACAATAATCACCATCAACTGAGCCAGCTCATACATACGTACCTGGCGCGCCCATGTCATAGCATAGGGAGAGAACGCCAACATAGCCGTCGCCAGCCACGCTATTCTGCGATTGAAGAGACGGCTGACCGTAACATACAGAATTGGAAGCCCTGCAATATAGGCGAGAATGCTAATCAGGCGTGGAACGATAGGATTTGTCGTCCCTCCAATGCTCAAAAACAGTGCTAACAGGTAGGAGAAGAGCTCTCCTTTGGCATAGACAAACCCCGAAATGAAGGCGGGATACCCATGAGCCATAATGAAACGGGCTGCATAGAAGCTCGAAAGCTCGTCCTGCCAATAGGGTTCGTAATCGGGTTGATAACAGACCATGACCAGGCCCAGCAGGAAGACAGGCAAGATTGCCCAATTGTGCTGGAGCCAGTAGCGGACCTGCTGATTGCGCGTCTGTGGCGCTCGTACCCGACGTGGAGGTGCCTGGTAGGTAACAGGTTGCTGGCGTGATTGTTGACGTAGTGAATACCAGAAGCCAGAGGCACTTATCACCACCGTCGCCAGAAGCAGAGTTGTCCATTGCCAGTCATAGGGAAAGGGCTGTGGGAGCGAGCTCTGGCGTCCAAGCACCACGAGCGTTATCTCTAATGCCAGAGCGGGTAACCAGATCAGGCTTCCGGCAGCAAGTGCCGCTTTTCTGGTTGGATAGTAACGCCGAAGCATCAGGAGTGAGAATGCCAACCAGAAAACAAGGACGCCCAGACTACTCCACCCACAGACCTCAGCAATCTGAGAGGCCGGGATAACCTGAACATTGCGAGGGGTATTGCTATCGGGCAAGTAGAAAGCATGGCTAGAACCTGGACGACCGATTGTCGCGGGAATATGCCATGAAAAGACGGCATTGCTGGCATTGGTCCAGCCAGCTACGGAGTGTGAAGAGGCATGCCAGCCATTGTCATTGGCAAGAGGATTCGTATAGTTCGTGTAGTTGGTGCCTGAGCCAACAAGCATATCGGCTGATAGCGCACTACGCAGCGAATCCAGGCCGACTTTTGCAATCGCAGAGCCAGGAGCCAGCACATGAATTGCTATCGTATTCGTACCTGTATGAATGTACGGAGTGACATCATAGACCCCCATCAACAGGCCGTTGCGATAGGGAGCTGGTTGCCCGTTTGTGCTCAGGTAGGTAACAGCATTCACCTGAGGAATATTGACCAGCCCATTCCACTGCGCATACAGGTGATCATTGATAAACACCTGCGCCTCACCCGTTGCAACAATGCGTAAGAGCGCGTTATCAAAGCTATTTGTCACCGAGAACTGTCGGACATAGAAGCTTTCCAGCCGGGCTCCATCGCTGATCCAATGCGTAGGCATCGGTTGAGTATAGACGAGAGGATTCATCAGAAGTGGAGCAGGAGCAGGAGCAGTCGTCGCATATTGAGCATTGGGCCAGCGGCTGGCATCAAAGGCTGGTACAGACCAGGAATAGATGCTGGCAGCTCCTCTTGGCTGTGCCAGCGCTGAATCGCTCGTCATCTGCCATGTATTATCGCTGGGATAATATTTGGTTTTGTTTCCCCACATTGTCCCAATCGTTGCGCGGAGCTGGGGATGGCCATTATCAACGTTAGCAACGCGTATCCCAATCACATTTTTGCCAACAGTGACACTGGCGCTGAGATCAAACATATAGGTCTGCTGAGTCTGGCCTTGAACAAAGTCGAGCGTATTAGAGCCAACGAACACCCCATTGACATAGAGCCGAAAGACCTGACTTGCAGCGATCGTAATAAAGGCATTCTCAGGTGGAGCATCAAAAACCATCGTCGTCCTGAAGTAGCTTACCACTGCTTTAGGATCATTTGTCTGAATCCAGCGAGCATTCTGCCAATCTGGAGTAAACGTTTTGGGTTGTGGAACGAGAAATGTTTGAAAGGCAAACCAACTGGCTCCGCAGCAGGCTAACAAGAGGCAGAACCAGCTAAGGAGCTGAAACAAGAGACGCTGTTGTTTCGGTTTGCGTCGTTGCACAACTGGATGGGGTGGAGATTGTTCACCTGGACGTAATGTAGAAGAAATCACACACAGCCACCTTTCAATCCAATGCATACGCTGCGGAGATCGGTGGACTGGGCCAGGCAAAGATGCCTAGCGCAGCCCCGAGATCTCCTCACGAGCCGTGTTATTGCGAAATTCAGGATCTAAATCCTGAGCTTTAAACATATCATCATGAGCTTCAACGTATTTTCCTTCGCCTATTTTGCTTAATCCAAGGTACGTATAGGCAGAGGACTGGATATCGCTATTGGCACTTAAGGCAAGCACAACATTCATCTGTGTATCGCAGGTAGTATAATCATGCAGATCATAATATAATCTTCCCAGCATATAATGGGCATAGACGTTGTTGGGATCGGCCTGAAGCATAGCGTTCAACCAGGTTATGGATGGCTCTTCTCCTGGAACGCGCAGATTAGCGGCTCCATTGAGTGGATGTGGTTGTTCCGACAGATTCTGTAGCGTAAGATCGACTTCATCTGTAAACCAATCCGGTACCTGATTATGTGTTGCCATCAATCCTTCGCGTAACTCTTGATAAGCAGAGAGAAAATCGTTTTGTTGGCGATAGAAAGAGGCGAGGTAAGCCCGGCTAGACAGAACAGGCTGATTGGGATACACATAGTACCAGGCCTGCCCACGTTCCAATTGATAGGATGGAAGTTGGGCCAGGGATGGGTTGAGATTTTGAGCATAGTCCAGCCAGGTAAGCGCGTTCTCATAGTTTCCAATGGAGAGCAGATGCTGAGCTTCATAATTGCATATGAGCGCGGCAGGTCCCCGTCCCAATAGAAGCAGAAAGCCCATCGCCATGCCACTGACAATCCAGGGCGTCCACCGTGAGCGCCGTTGCTGCATTGTGGAGCGTGGAAACTGTCTGGCAGCGATGAAGAATAGCAGAGCGCCAACCAGAGAAGTGAAAAAACCTGGTCCAACCTGATTACAAAACAACAGCACCCGACTGGAGAGATCCAATGGATCAAGTGAGCTTAACTGGATTGGAAAGAACTGAGCCGAGCTGCCATAGCCAAAGTGGCCACGAATAAGCATCGCCTGTCGCTCATTCCGATTCAACAGTGCCACACCCTCCATATCGTTGTAGAGGTACTGAAGCGCGAATAAGGTAGCTGGAAGCAGGCTAAACAGTCCTGCTCCCTGACAGATTCGAGCTTCACGACCGTGTAACTGAGGCTGTTGCCAGCGCCGCCAGACGATCCAACCGGCCAGGAGGGAACAGCAGAGGCAGAGCAGGCCATAATTGCCCAGATGGATAGGCCATGCCAGGTCGATAGGAACTTGCCAGGCGAGCATTAAACTATGTAAAGGATCATCGAGCCAGGGTAAGAAGCTTGCTGTAAGCATCACAAGGCCAGCCAGAGAAGGGATCACAATCTGGTAAGGAGCCTGGCGCATCAGCAAGCGCCAGGAGTGTTGTGGGATCATCATGACTCTCACTTTCCAGTCGTGTGTTTACTGTTCTGTTGCAACAATATGGATCTCTTGTGCATTGGTAAGAATTTTATTTAAAGGAAGGAGCACAATCAGCTCATTGGGCGTCAATCCTGAATCAATAAACACGGTATTGTCGGATCGACCCACCACATGAACGGGCTGCATATAGGCATGATTATCGCGAATAACGAAGACCGATGACTCATGATCAGGATTAAGCACAGCCAGGCGAGGAACAACAAAGGCATTGACCTGGCCCTGGACGGTGACAAAGGCGTTCATACCTGCGAGAAGCGCCTGTTGTGTATTAGGTACCTGAATCCAGACACCAAAAGTATCGGTCTGCGGATCAGCCTGTGGAATAATCTGAGCTACTTTTCCGGTCAACGTGAGGTCCGGGAGAGCTGATGGGCTCACCTGAGCAGGCATCCCCACATGGATAGAATTGAGGTTGTTCAGAGGGATCTTCGCACGTACGACCACGCTTGATTGATCCATGAGTGTGAGAAGGATGGTATTTGCGGCAAAGGCCTGTCCAGAGTTCACATTAATCGCGGTAATCGTGCCCTGGATAGGGGCAATCAGATTGCCATCCCGGGCAGAAGTCTGAGCTATCAACGCATTATAGTGGTTCTGAGCTACCTGGAGATCGTGCTGCGCTGCGGCAACTGTTACGGCATTGTAAGGAAAGGCCCCTGCTACAGAATTTAAGTAGCTTTGTGCGGCACTGACATTACTTGAAGCTTGATTGAGCTCTGCATCCAATTGAACGGTATCTAACTTGATCAGAGCCTGTCCGGACTTCACCTGATCGCCAGCTTTTACCAGGATAGAGACAGCGCGTTGGGCCACAGGATACGTAATATTCACCTGTTGGAGAGGGTAGACCACGCCGCCTCCACCGATGAACTGGGTGGCCAACTGCTGTTTGTTAATGCGGAAGGCGGTGACATCACGCTGAATGGCCCAGTACTTATAAGCAACAGTTAGACTCAGGGAAGCGATAATCAGCAAGGCAGCAACGACTGCCCCTGTCAGTAGCAACTTTTTCGACGGTTTACGGCGAGACAATCCTGGATTGGTCGGACTTGTCGGACTTGTCGGTTCATGTCTGGCGCGTTTATGGGTGACAGCAGAGATGATAGCAGTCTCCTCAAAATTCGACTGGGGTGAGGTCTCTGCATCAGATTGTATGGGATCATCGAATGTTTGGGTATTCCGATCGCTCATTGTTGTTGTGCTCCCTCCGTTGGTATAAGCTGCCAGGACAGAGAATGTGCAGCTCATATCTTGTCGGTAGTAGAAAGGTGTGTCGTGAGTAGGAGAACCTGCTCACTTTCTCTCCATCGGCAAAATTGTTCAGGCTGTGAGTTCTTTTGATGTCAAAGTTAAAGAAGAGTCAGAAATCTCTTTTTTGCGGGCTCCCATCAAGAGGTAAATGCATCCACCTAAAGCTCCCAGGAGCAGTCCCTGGGCATCAGCCAGCAGAACCAGGACCAATGCGGTAGTAACTGGGACATGCATAGTCGCAAAAATGGAGACGAAGGCAGTTTCGCGTAGCCCATAGCCATTGATGGCAAAGGGCAAGAATGCAATCAATGACACAAAGGGTATAGCGACGAGGTAGAAGGCAAATGGTACCTGAAGGTGCAAGGCAGTTGCGTAGGCATAATAATTGAGGGCTGAGATCAGATGGAAAATGAGCCCATAGCCCACCGCGATAGCCATCGAACGCGGATGCGAGAGACTTCCACGAATCGCCTGACCCACACGAAGTAATGATGAGATCATCTTATGTTCCAGCCAGTGGATCTTCAGAAAGCGAGGGAGGAGCAGGACGCTTCCGTAAGCTGCTCCCAGGATGGCACAGAGTAAGATGCTTGAGAGCAGAAAAAGCCAGATGATCTCGCGCGAGAAGATCCCATGCCAGATGATGACAGAAGGGATAGAAACGGCGAGCATCCCAATAAAACCCGTCCCACGGCTGAGTAGAACCGCACTTGCCGAACCAGCAGCATTTTTGCTCTCTTTTCCCACGTAATAGGCCTTGACGATATCTCCTCCCATGCCTGTAGGGAGAAAATGGTTGAATGCGTGGCCAACCAGGTAGAGATTGACTAAACGGCGCAGATCCCAATGAATCTGTTCAGTATCCAATAGCGATTGCCATTGGTAGGCGCTCACGATCACTCCGAACATACCCAGGACCAATCCAATCAAGAGCAATCCAGTATCTAGATGAAGGATATTTTGTACGACCGCCGTCCAGGAGACGGAACGTAATAAAAACACAAACAGGAGAACAGTACAGCTCAGCCGGAGCGCAAATTTGAGCCAGCGGCTACGTTCGGGATGTTGAGGAGGGGTAGCTGGTGGACGTATATGTGATCGTTCAGCCGCATGAAGCGGTAGAGGTGATTGATAGTCAGGTGGAGATTCCTGAGTGAGAAATGGTGTACCCATCAGTTTTTACAGCTCCTTTAATAATCTATAGCGTGCAAATGAAGGGCGCTGCTCCAGTAGCCTGAGAGAGCTGCCAGGACAGCGACCCTATGATGACAAGTAATCGTCACGCAATCTGCAATTGTTTGTGTGATGACTGATACAGTGAGCGTGCAAACTCAAACTCGTGCGCCAGTCCTTTGCGAAGCGGGACCTGTGGTTGATAGCCAAGGAGCGTCTGTGCTCGTTCGGTACTGGCAAAGGTGTGGCGTACATCGCCATGTTGTTTATTCTCAAAAACTACCTGAAAGGGGCTGCCGCTGATCTCACGGAGTAGATGTAAGACATCTTGCACAGAGACGCGTGAGCCACCAGCGATATTCATAACCTGACCAATTGCGGCCTCCTGGGTAGCGGCCAGCAGATTGGCCTCGACGATGTCCGTGACATAGGTGAAATCTCGCGTCTGGAGGCCGTCATCGAAAACATGGAGCGGCTCGCGGGTCAGAATCGCCTTACAGAAGCAATGAAAGGCCATATCGGGGCGTTGACGTGGCCCATAGACAGTAAAGTAGCGTAGAGAGACAGTTGGTACACCAAAGTTATGATGATAAAGCGAACAGAGATGCTCGGCTGCTAGCTTGGTTACCCCATAGGGTGAGTAGGGATGATGGGGTGCATCCTCGCTAATTGGCATAGTGGTTGTATCACCATAAATGGAAGAGGAGGATGCATAGACGATCCGTTTGACGCCACCGACAGTGTGAGCTGCCTCTAACAGGCGCTGAGTCGCCAGAACATTGCACTCAGTGTACCGTGTAAATTCGGCACCCCAACTGGCGCGAACCCCTGCCTGAGCCGCCTGATGAAAGATCCAATCTGCTCCCTCGACCAGAGGGCGTAGAAACAGATCAACAAGATTCCCTTCGACAAAAGAGAAACGTCG
The DNA here is from genome assembly GCF_003967535.1 of Tengunoibacter tsumagoiensis. GTDB lineage: Bacteria > Chloroflexota > Ktedonobacteria > Ktedonobacterales > Ktedonobacteraceae > Tengunoibacter > Tengunoibacter tsumagoiensis. The sequence goes on from NZ_BIFR01000001.1 coordinate 3,093,766, forward strand.
CCAGGAGCGTGGCCCCTCGAGATTACGCTCTTTCAGACTCCGATCATAGTAGTCGATAAACGCATCAATGCCACAGACCTCATGCCCCTCATGGAGCAGGCGTTCTGCAAGATGAGAACCAACAAAGCCAGCAACACCAGTGACGATACAGCGCATACAGTCCTCCTTTAGGATCTGTTCGAATGAGTCGACATTCATGAAAAGGTTTCACCACCCTGTATGAAACCTTTATTTTCAGAAGAGTAAAAAGAGGTCAGGCGACACAGGAGAGATCTTTCGCACGTTCCTCAGTCGTCTCTCGCGTTAAAGCTTCAGCAGCGAACTCCCGTTGCACCTGTGTACTCTTCTCCAGGAAAACAGGCCAGCTATAATGAGACTCGGCAAAGTGTTGGGCATGTACTCCCAGTGTTGCCGCCCATTGGGGGTGCTGTAAGAGCTTTAACGTTCCTTGAGCGATTCCCTCGGCAGTGGGAGGAACAAGCATAGCAGTTTCGAGGCTCAATACTTGCGTCTGAGAAAAGATGGCGGTCGCCAGAATGGGCTTCCCTGCACGCAAGTAGGTATAGAGTTTTAAAGGGGTATTGGTGCCCTTACTGCGTGGACTGAGCAGAATATCCGCCACCGCCATATAGAGTGGCATCTCTGCAAGTGGTCGCTGTCCCGTAAAGGTAACAGCATGACTGATCCCTAACTCCTGAGCCATTCTTGTAAATTTTTCAACCTGTTCTGGTTGACCACCAACCAGCAGATACTGTGCATCAGGCTGCGTTGAAAGCACCGTTGGGATGCTGTGTAGAAGCATATCAATGCCTTGATAACTTTCGAGTGTCCCCGTATAGAGCAGCACTGGCCCTGAGCCAAGATTTAGCTCATAGCGTAACTGTGCCACTTCACGTGGATGAGGAACAGGCAAGTTCTCGTCGACAGCAGAGTTCTCGATCATGTAGATGGGCGTTGATGGCGACATCTGGCGAGCACTTGTCTCTATATCAGGACAGATGGCAATGACGGCATCAGCATGGCGAACCATCAGTTTTTGAACAAACTTCACCAATTGGATGAGCAGGGGGTTAGTCGTAAATTCGCTACTGACAATCTGCTGTGATAGATCGGAATGCATATAGTAAAGATGTTTCAAACCAAAGAGCGAGCCCAGAATCATTCCTAAAACACCCGCCTCCTCATGGGTATGAATGTACGAATATCGTTTGCTACATAAGCACCAGAGAGCGACAATGCAGAGCAAAAGATCCAGCGGTATTTTTGCCAGAGAGGGGCCAACCTTCACACTTTTGATCCCGGGCAGAGAAGGGATACGAATAATTCGCAGGCCTGGTAGATTGACAGGTTTTCCCAGATGATAGGTCACGAGATCAATCTCAAAGCCCATGCTTATCAGCGCCTTAATATGATGATAGACAGCAAATGGAGCCCCCCTTTCTTCCAGGAAGGGCTGTGGGGCTAACATAAGTATCTTCACGCGAAAATTCCTTTCATGAATTGTTCTTACCAACACATTGTGTATTTTGAGAGGAAAAAGGCAATTGTTAGAGGAGCCGATGATAGCTCTACTATGAGCTATCATCGGAGGCGAAAGAAGAAAGATTAGGGATGGATCAAGCTACTCTCTTTTCCATTCTGTCGCGTTTTCTCCTGATTATCAGTCTCTTTACGCTCTGAGACGGCTCTGCCATGAAGATGCTCTTTTAAGACATAGATGGATTTCTGTTGTGATTCATAATAGGTGCGCATGAGGAGCTCTGCCAGTAAGCCCTGGAGGAGTGTGAGAATTCCAAAGCCGGAGAGCAAGAGCGAGAGAGGGAAGATGGTTGGGCGACTGTGTCCCTGGCGAATGGGGAGGAGCGTGCGTCCCAGTGCATAAATGGAGAAGCAGAGCCCTAATGAGAGCGAGCTTAATCCAAACATGCCAAAGGCATAGAGAGGCTTAGTCGCAAAGCTTCCCAGGAATTTGACGGTGCAAAGATCAAGAATCACACGAAAGACGCGCGAGATGCCGTATTTTGATGTACCAAATTGCCGGGCATGATGAGTGACCTCAATCTCGGTAATAGAGGCTCCTACCAGTGCTGCATAAGCAGGAATAAAGCGATGCATCTCTCCATAGAGCCGGATATGCTTGAACACCTCATAGCGATAGGCTTTCAGTGAGCACCCATAGTCATGAAGCTGGACATGAGTAACCTTCGAGATGAGCCGATTGGCGATCCGTGATGGCAGTTTACGGCTCATCTCTGCATCCTGCCGATCTTTGCGCCAGCCACTTACGACATCAAACCCTTCTGCAAGTTTTGCGAGCAGGCGTGGAATATCACAGGGATCATTTTGTAGATCGCCATCCATAAAGATGAGAATCTGGCCTGAGCTGTGTTCGACCCCGGCAGCCATCGCAGCCGTCTGACCGAAATTGCGGCGGAAGCGGAGGACCTGCACATGTGGATCTGCCTGAGCCACACGTTGCAACTGCGCAAAAGTGGTATCACGGCTCCCATCATCAATATAGAGAATCTCATAAGAAAATGCTTGCTGGACCAGCACCGCATGAAGGCGTTCATGGAGCAGGGGAACATTTTCCTCTTCATTGTAGAGTGGAACAATAATGGAGACGTCACATGTTCGTCTCTCGTTGAGCTTTACCACACTTCTCTCCTTTGACGCACTTTCATTTTCTCAGTGGAAAACGAAAGGCTAGAGATGACATTGGATGTTCAAATGTCTATAGATAGACAGTGGATTGAAAACACTGCACTATCAATGAGATATCGAGCATCTGAGCCATTTTCTGAAGAGTCTGTACTGAGAGAAGGTCGTCAGAGGCCGCTATGATTGTCTATCCACAATCATAGCGGCCTCTGGAGCCCGAATATATCGTTTCTAGCGAAGAGAGGTTATCAGGAAGGTTATTTGGAGAGAATGCTCAATTGAGTCGTACCAACGGAAAAGTTTGCATCTTTGCCTGCGAAAAATAAACCTACTTTGCCACCTGAATATGAGGTATCAGTTGTCGTTGTCTGACCGTTGATAGCGATAAGCTGATCATTAATAAAAAATTGAAAATGGCCATGATTGGCGCTCACTTTAAGCGTATTTTTGGTCGCATTGTGAATAGCTGTTGAGCTCCCAGTACTGATAGCTTCCGATTGTTGTGTATCTGTATTGTACTTTAACAGGCCATAGGTCTTACCGTCGCCGCCAAGGACAAACGCGTAATAGCTTGTCAGATGATTCTGATCATCAATATTCAGGTTAAAGCTTATGCCATAGAGAGCAGCTGTGTTGCCATGATTCAGCGTTAGTTGTGAACTCAGTGTAAAGATTGGAGGAAGATCGTTTTGGTCCTGGGGATAAGGGAAATGGCTCTGATCATCATCAACGGTGATCTCATAGGTATGATTGGAGATCTGAGCCTCCAGACCATTATTTGTCATGCTCCAATTGCGTCGATTATCCTGGAAATTTTCTGTAAAGTTTGCCGAGGTTATGGTCTGATTGCTCCCTCCAGGAAGTGAGAAGGAGAGGTGAAGCAGAGGGAAGAGTTGCCAGCTGGCCACCCCTAGCGCGATCAGGATCACAAGGGGTATGAGCGATTGCCATGGACGGGATCTTTGTTTCGTTGGAATGCGCCGTAGACCTGGCACTGCCGCGACTGGAGGAGCCGTTAGCGTTGTTGGTCCGGCCTGTTTATCGGACACAAAAGGATGAGCATAAAATGGGGCGATTGAGTTGCGGGCCGATGGTTGTGACTGTGCCGAACCAGGGGGAAGAAAGACTGGTTTATCAACTTGAGGAACAGGAGCAAGAGAGCTGCTAGAAAGTGCAGATTGTGTCATTTCTAAGGCCTGAGCCATCTCTTCAGCTGATTGGAAGCGAGCAGCTGGATCTTTTGCCAGAGCCCTGGCTGTAATCTGAGCCAGGGCAGAAGGAACGAGTGGATTGAGCTGTTGGACTGCTGGCGGAGGGGTCTGGATATGCTGGAGTATAATGCCAACTGCCGTATTGGCGCGAAACGGAGGGCGTCCCGTGAGCATCAAGAAGAGGACCACTCCTAGCGCATAGACATCTGTACGAGCATCAACCGTCTGTCGTAGCGCCTGTTCAGGAGCCATGTATTCTGCGGTGCCCACAATTTGATCGATGCTGGTCAATTCTGGCGCAGCAGGTGTCTGTCGAGGCACTTGTGGATTCCAATGAGACGTATCTGTTGGTGTATCAAACAGCTTGGCGATGCCAAAATCAGAGAGCAGAAGATGATCAGCATTATTCGCATCCACCAGCATATTCTGTGGTTTGACATCCCGATGAACAATGCCATGTTGATGGGCATGGTGGAGGGCGCGAGCCATCTGTAAGGTATAGGTAATAGCCTGTTGATAGGAAAGGTTCTGACCATGTAAGCGATCGCGAAGCGTCCCTCCTCCGATATACTGCATAGCCAGATAGGTAATATGCTGCTCTTCTCCAAAATCATAGACCGAGACAATATTTGGATGATCCAGCTTCGCGATCACGCGGGCCTCCAGCTCAAAACGAGCCTGGAAGTCCGCCTGATCGGCGATCTGTGAAGAGATCACCTTAATGGCCACATCGCGCTGGAGCCGTGTATGAGAACCTTTATAGACGCTGGCCATGCCACCCTGACCGAGTTTCCCCTCAATGCGATAGGGCCCTAATTTTTTTCCGAGCAATGGATCTTGTAGCTCTGCCATAATTGCTTGTCTCATCCTTTGCCTGATAGATTATTATGTCACCCAATAATGGTGCAGGTCCAGGGAACCGTGACGGTGTTGGCTGGCCCGGTGAAAATGAACGTTGTTGCGACCTGGCAAGAATTCACCGTCGAAGGAATGGAGATCTTAATGACCAGAGATGTTCCTGGAGGGATAGTGCCATTTGAGAGTGTATTTCCTGCCGTATCGGTAAACTTGATACCTGCGATCCCATTGCTACTGGCGGTCCAGGGCAGACTGGCTATTCGCGATAGATTTGTCAGTGTCACACTACAGATCCAATTTTGCTGGCGGTCGATCGCGCACTGGGTGCTGCCATTTGAGAGTGCAGTGGGAGAGACCTGTAATTGTGGGGCGGGCTGTACCGTCAGTTTCACGGTCACCGTCACCTGACTGGAGCCATTGGCAAAGGTCAGTTGCACCTGATAAGAGCCAGCCTTTAACTTTGCCTTGATATTGGTTGCAGTAACGATCACATTCTGTGTTGCGCCTGCATTGAGCGTTCCTGAGCGTGGATTGACATCAAGCCAGTTGACCGTTGCATCACTGCTGGAAACATTCCAGGTATTCATTTGTTGACCACAATTGGTAATGAGCAGAGATTGTGGGCTATCATCACGCGTGTTCTCTACTCCAGTGAATTGCAGCATATTAGGGGAGACGCCAATGCATCCCTGCTGGACGGTGAGCGAGATAGAGAGCGTGACACTCTGTTGATTGGCTGTATTTGTAAATGTGACCACTGTCTGATATTTGCCGGCTGCCAGTGTTGAGCCCTGGGCACTTACCGTTACCTGTTGTGAATTTGGAGCTTGTATCTGCCCGGATGTTTGATCGAGTTGCAGCCAGGGAGACTTCTGTTGGTCCCAGGAGGCGGTCCACTGAATGAGATTTGTGCCCGTTGTTGTGAGGGTAACCTGCGAGGAGACAGTCTGGCTACTCCCTTCACCAATGGGGCCCAGATTAACAATATTAGGTGTAACGCCACTGAGTGCATCTGGGATAGGTGTTGGCGTGCTTGTTGGCTGCGGCGTTGGCGTTGGGGTTGCTGTTGCACTGGCAGTTGGGGTCACCGTTGGAGTGGCCGTTGGGGTTGGGGTAGTGCCATCTCCGGTAACCGTGATAGAGAGTGACGCGCTGCGCGGGGTGAGACCTTCATTAGCCTGAATCCGATGGAGCCCTGGTCGCCAATCCGATCCAACAATGATCGTGGCATCGAAGGTTCCACGATCCGACGCTGTTAATGAGGCTGTGTCAGTCTGTGCGTTGACCAGTTGTTCTTCCAGTATAGAGGTCTGTACAGCAGCCTGATGCACACGTCTGATTGGCGAGGGAGCTTGAACGACCTGTAGTGAGATCCCATCATCGCGTGTCAGTGTAATGTTGAGATGAGGGACAAAATTTGTGCCATGAAGATGAAATTTTCCACCCTGGGCGACACTGGTTCCTCCACTCAGGGAAAGGGCAGGTGCAAGGATGGTAAAGCCAACTCCAAACAGGCCCGCAAGAATCAAAAGAGGGATAAAGACCAGGATCATCCAGAGTGAGCAGCCACCTGGGGCTGGCCTGGGTGGTTTTTTGGGGCCGCTACCCGTTCCCGGCTGGTATGGTGCCGGTGGAGTGGATGCGCCAGGCAGCGTTCCTCCCTGCGTGGAGAGCCCTCTTGGTAGGTAGATGGGCGGTGCTGCTGGAGGATAAAGAGGCGAGGGCGTTACGGTGGGAGCCCCCTGCAAGCGTGGTGCACGAGAGACAACTGGAGCTCCACGCTGAGCAGGACCAGAGCCATCAAACAATGGAATGCCGATCAAGCCTTTGCGCTCTTCCTCCTCATCTTCCTCATCAGTGAGAGAATCAAAGGCTGCACGCTCCTTAAGAAGGGTGGGTTGATCTGTAAGAAGAGTAGGCTGATCCATAAGAAGGGTGGACTGATCTGTAAGAAGAGTGGGCTGATCTGTAAGAAGGGTAGGTTGATCCTCATCCGTGTTAGAAGATGGAAATGTTTGTTGTGTTGGCCGGTCAAGATAGTCATCAGGTGCATGGAGAGTAGGGTGGTCGAGATAATCATTATCAAGATCGAGAACGGTTTCATAGTGAATAGGATGATCGTCCATATCATCCTCTAATGAATCCTCCTGGACAGTATTATGGAGCGAACCAGTCTCCTGGTGAAGAATTGTTTGTAATTCATCATCATTGCTGAGTTTGGTAGCCTGATCATCGTTGCTGGAACTGTGTACTGAGGACTGGGCTTGCAATTTGCCTGTTCCAGCTTTTTGCGTAGAGTGAGGGGATGTGCGACGCGGAGGGCGCCCACAATCTCGACAGAAAGCAGCATGGTTTGGTAAAGATGCTCCACAAAATTCACAGACGCGCATAACAGTTCAATCCTCTCTGCCCGGCAGAACTATTTTTCTCTAGATATAAACGCACGAGCGAAGCGCTTATCGGGCCTGTGTATCCTTCCGGCTTTTGGGCGAAACGGAGTTGTTGCTGTGCTCTTCTTTGCGCTCGTTTCGTTCTAAATGCTGAGCTATTCGGTACTGTACTACAAATGGAGCTTTTTGACCATAGGGAGCCCTTTTAGAACCATTCACCCCGGCTTTTTCTGTGCCTGTGCTTTCATTTTGATGAATGAATCAGGAGGGATTCGCGATCAAAACAGCGGGCGACAGATTCTTTTTTCTTTGGGTTAGCTCCTGAGCATGCTGGCCAGGACAAGAGCCGATGAATTTGTAGTCGAAACGCTAATCATGAACAGAGGACAATGTGGTTCATGACATAGGGATGTTTTAGCGATCTGAGACCCCACTAAGCGTCAGACTGGGTTTGCTAAAAAATATCTGGGTGGTGCTACGACTGGAGAGTTGGAGCAGAATGCGCCCCTGGCTGCCAGCATAGGCGGCCAGATTATCCGTAGTAAAAACGCTCTGTGAAAGATGGATATCCTCCCAGGTATTGGTCTGCCAATTATAGAATTGCGTGCGGATTGCGCTTGTACGTGTAGACTGATCCGATGGAACCCCTGAAGGATTCACGATGAGATCCGGTACTGTTACTGTGATATGGTTGATATACGTTTGTGTAAGATTGGGCAGAGGCAATTCAAACGTCATCGAGCCCATCGACATCGTATAGATGCCTGGTAAGATCATAGCAGCATCATAACTTTGGATATTGACAATGTGCCCGGTAAAAAAATTGAGTGGGGTCTGCAGGAGCCCTGAGAGCTGGAGATTGACCGGCATGCGGAGAAAATTTGTCTGTGTGCCCATTGGATATGAGCCATTGACAGAGACTGCAAGCGATCCACCGGGTGCCTGATCGGCCCAGCCAATGAGCGTTGCGGGAGCTCCTACAATCAAGAGAGGATCATAGTCCATCCGTAATTTGGGATTAGGCACCTGTCCACCAGTAATGTAGAGGCTGCCGCGACGAGGAATTGAATGGGTGAGGCAGGAGCCATTGCAGGCAGGGTAATTGTATCCACCCCCACTCAGAGCCGATAAAAGAGTACTGTGACGCTGTAACTGCGACTGAGTCTGTGGATGCAAGACATCGGTGGGATATGAGGGCGTAACATGATTTTGATGGGCAATCTGATCTGCAATGGTCTCTCCGCTATCGGGAAGGGCACTATGAAGTGGAAGATCTACAGTGCGCGTCTCATTACTCTGAAGATCACCAAGCGCTACAAATGTATGAGGGAACAGGAGATAGAGATCGTTCAGCGCTGTTCCGAGCGTATTAGAGATCGTCCCCTTTAACCGATTATTGACGAGTGAGAGATGGGTTGAGAGCGAGCCGGAGAACTGGCGGTCCTGCTCTGAGATCAGTGGGTGAAGCGACCAGGCCCCTGAGCTATGAAGCTGTAGAGTCGTCTGATTCCTGGTTGTGACAATGGTTGTTGGCGTATCATCCTTATATGTAATTGCTGGATTCTTCGTAAAGAAAGGTGCTGAGAGCGGTTGGGAAAGGTTTACGCCAGGAACCTGGATCGTAAAATCTCCCTGATCGGGCAGATAGAGCCCATGGTAAGAAGTAATATGGGCAGAAGTGCCATTCTGATCCAACTCGAACAGAGAAATACTGTTAGCAGTAATCGAAGCCTCCTTCTGATAGAAGGCGAGGCCATACGAAAGAAGCGTAAAGAGAACAATGCCACTGATAAGAATACGCCATGTGCTCCAGGTTGGGAGTTTCCAGCGTCTCTGTAAAAAGATGCGCCCTGGCCCAAGGATCAGAATGTAGGCCAGAAGTAGTAGCCCGAGGGTCCAGGGGAGAAAAGAGGTCTCAGGTTGAATTAAGCGAAGCAGGCCACCATTGCGTAAGATCTCACCCGGTCCCGTCGGATAATTTTCTGCTGTATTAGAGATAATCAAAGCATTGCCCAGACCATGAGTGAAAAGTATCTGCCAGAGATCTTTTGTGTGAGGCCATGTATCGAGAGGGGGTAAAGCTGGATCAAACGCCAGATAATAGATGCTTCCCGAGCCCTGGTGTGACTGCACAATCAAAGGTGTGGTCTGAGCTGTGGTCTGAGCTGTAAGGAGTGTTTCCGTCATTGAGAAGGTGGATTGTGTTTTGATCGTCGCAGTGCTGGCAATCACCGAATCGGGCGTCGTATCTGGGGCCGTTGAGGTATTGAGCATTGGCGGTCCCGTCAGAGGCAGCAGATGCGTCCTGTCGGGAAGAAGACCAAGGCCATTGATCGCCATTGGCAGCAGATCAGGTGGCAGTGGCTCAAGCGTCTGTCGCCAATTAATCCCACCGACCTCAATCAACAGTCCTCCACGATTGACCCAACTGCGCAATGCGTCAATCTGCCGATTATTGAGAGTGGCCGTAGGAAAATCATCGAGCAGCAGCACGTCAAAATTTTCAAGAAGACTCTCTTGTGATGGGAACGTATTCGCATTCAACAGCGTGCGAGCAGGCATAGTAGTCTGATTTGGCAGGCTTATAGCCTCTAGAGGAGAAAAGTCAGCATTTGCATCAGCAAGAATACCAACAAACAGATCGCCGGATTTAATTTCGCTTCCGTCTTCACTTACCTGGGACGCAACGACATGGCCCTGTCTATCGAGAAGAGAGGCAAGAAAGCCACGTGCGATTGAGAAACCCATCGCGTGCGGCACATTAAGGGTCAAGCGTTTATTTGAATTTTGTGGCAAAGAGACCACTTGCGTAAAATTCCAGGGCGAGACCATATCGATCAGAGATGCCTCTGAACTGCCTGAATAGGTTTTTACGGAGAGCGTCCCTTCAAACGTTGGACCCGTATTCGTTAAAGTCACAAGAATGGGTGTCCAATAATTTGTGCGATAACTGGAATTAAAGCCCATGTGAACCTGAAGAGTAGGGGATGTCTTTGTTGGGCGAGGGATAGAATGAATGAATAAGAGGGGCCCACACAGAGCAGCTAAGGCCAGCCCAAAAGCGACGATAAACGAGCATCCTATCACCAGCGTGCGAATACGGCGAGAGAAAAGCCAGGGTGAATGGCTTTTTTGCATGTTCAACAGCCTTTCCTTGTGGTAAAACCGCTTCAGGAGATGGACAAAAACACACCATAGTTCGTGTTTAACAGATCCGCTTTAAAAAAAGAGCATCTGATAGACAATGACATTTTGTGTAAGAGAGGAACAAGTCATGTATTGATGAGAAGACATACAATTTTTTCACCCATAGTAATACTAAATTTTTGGAAAGCATTTGTCTAGTACCCAAAACGAAAGAAGGACGTCAAATGAAGACAACCTTTTACCACTACCAGCACAGGCGTATGACAGTGCTCGCGGCCTGGGGAATTGGCAGCATCCTGAGTGGAGGCCTGTTATTAAGCACGAAGAAGAACGTCTTTTGGAAGCAGTTCGGTCTCCAGTTTCTGTTATGGGGCGCGATCGATGCGGCTATTGCGTTATTCGGCAGCCGTAGCGCACAGCAGAATGCCCAGAAGGTACAGACAGGAGAGATATCAGCCCTGCAACAGCAGCGCAGCAGCCAGAGCTTCTTGAGGATTGTCTTTCTCAATGCCATACTTGATCTACTGTACATGGGAAGTGGTCTCTGGTTAGTGCGACGCTATCAGGAACGTAAGGACCGCCAGGGGATGGGCCTGGGCATCCTGCTGCAAGGCACCTGGCTCTTTCTTTTTGATAGCTTTCTCACAATCGAAAGTAGACAGTTTAGACAGGTAGCAGAAAGCGATCAGAGTGTAATCTCATCATTAAACGAAGGAAGGTCATAGCCTCCCAACCGATATTTGAGATCATACCGAAGAATAAATGCCTGTTCCGCTTCGGAAAAGCCATAGTATTGTCCAAGCGTTTTATCGATTGCATCGATGATTGGCTTGGACTTTCTGGCATAGATCGTATAACTGCCAGTAGAGCCACGGGTACGATGCTGAGCATGACGTGCGAAATCTTTCATTAAGAGTGAGCATAAGTCCTTGAGCCTCTGGCGGATTGGACCTGCTTCGGGATAGGTAAAGTGAAAACCAAACAACATATAATCTTTGAGATTGAACGTATCAAATGTTACCGTGTAATACCACCAGAACAGCGAGCTATTAAAAAGGGCGACAAAGATATCGCGGTCGTATGCTTCTTGAAACGAGCAGACCTTGTTTGAAGTGGTACTGTACGGCCACGGAAAGTTAAGAAAAACCTTCCAATACAGACCGCCAGCTGTGCGATAAAACATGCGATTCTCATTAGCGACAGCCGAGAGATAGTGTTTGACACAGACATGCTGAAATACTTTTTGGAGCAACGTATTCTCTAGAGCATGTGATATCTTTGGATAATAATGTTGATTGGCCGGATCGGTGGGAGCCGTAACTGGACAGTAGCGCAAGCGCGCGAAGAGCAGATGACGATGTTCATGGGACCATTTATGGAGCTGTGTGCTAAAGCGCTGTGTTTCGCCCTGTGTTTTAGCGAGAAAGATCGCTGTGGGAATACTGGCGACCTTTTGTCCTGAGAACAGCATTGCAGGTCGAAAGTGATAAAACGAGACCCAGCTTGTAGGAAACCACTGCTTAAAACCTTCGAGAAAAGGCTGCATATTGCGTGTTGCAAAAGCTGCCAATGGAACGATCATCCCATGGCGACCGTTAGGTGCAAATAAGCGATATCCCCGCTCAATCATACATGGGTAGAGATTGGAGCATGCAAGCGTTGAAAAATCCTGGAGTGTATAGGGAAAATTCTGTCCTGTATATTCTACATAGGGAGGGTTTCCAATGACTGCCTGGAAACCTCCATCGTCAAGAAGAGGGAGAAACGAACGATACCATAAAGGCAGAGGCAAAGAGGGTGTGAGCGTCTGCAAAACATTACCAACCTGAAGTTGTGAATCAAGGGAAGGGAGAGCGGTAAGATCGTTGGTAGATTGGACACAGGCCAGTAAATGGAGATAGAGATGAAACTGGCAGAGCTCGATTGCATCAGGCATAATATCGATCCCATACAGATTATGGGTGAGAATCCATACGTGTATTTCATAGTCAGAGCCTGGTAATGGCTGATCTGCTCCAGCGAGCTCATGGGTAGTAAAAGCTTCTTGTAGACGATTGATGCATGTCCGATAGAGAGGGGCCAGCAGGTGCAGCGCTGCCACAAGGAACGCACCAGAGCCGCAGGCCGGGTCAAGAATCGTAAGTTTCTGGAGGCAGCGATAAAAAGCCATCAGGTGAAGGGGATTGCTAATGTGGAGTATCCCATCAAGTGCTAGCTGGCAGAGATCGAGATTATAAGTAACGCACTGATCGATCGAGGTAATCACTCCAGCCTGTAATTTTTTTACCAGTTCATCATAATGAGCACGCCGTTGGAAGCCTTCCTCAATAGACTCATCTGCGAGTGCGGTGGGTGTATGAAGGACAGAAGCGAGATATCTCTCAGGCTGTACTTGTAAGCAACGCCAGAACGGAGACGCTGGTAAAAGCAGAACAGGACAGCTCTGCTCAAGCTGGTCAAAGAGAGCAGGGATAACCGTATTCATAACAATATAGGTGGTTATATCTCGCTGTGTATAATAAGCGCCCATATGGCGCTGATTGACGAATTGTTCAAAGATTGCCCCCAGAATAGCCGGGTTAAGCTCGTGTGAATGGAGATGCGGGCTTTCCGTCAGACGCCACTCATAGCCATCAAAAAAGCGAAATAAGTGCTCGAAAGCCTGATCGGGAATGCAAAAGCGTAGCTCTCCCTGGAGCTCCCAGCTACGGAGAGTAAAAAGGCGACAGTCGAGAGAGGGAAGCTTGCCAAACAACGTCAACAGTTCATCTGAACGTTCAGAGGTATGTAACCCTTCGGCGAAGAAACGCAGCAGGAACGAGCGATAGAATGCATCTTTCCCCAGAAGACGTTGTGAAAGCGCCAGCCGTGCCGAAAGATAGTCCCTCTCACCATTCAGAAAACCCTTCCGCTGCAAAAAGTAAAGAAACATCAAACGATTGAAGAGCAGTTGAGCGTAGCTCTCAATAGTTTCAGATGTCGAGAGAGGAGCATGATCATGTATAAAGGAGAGAAAGCGCGTTCGTTCATCTTTAAATGAATTATAGAACTGCTTTGTAATCTTTTCTGTGGTAGAATGCACATTTTTAGCATGAATAGGCACGATATATTTGTCCCTAAAAGTAGAATAGACACCCGAATAAGATTATGTACCATTATTTTTTGTCTACCTAAAAGAGAATTTCATGTGTCTATCATAAATTCTGGCGCATCATTTGTAAAGTGGTAATATTAATTATTTTCCGATAGAATGATGTATAAGAGAGCCTCGGCCCATTCGATATTTGAGCTCATAGGAAAGAAGGAAAAGAAGCTCTTCCTGTGTAAAGTGGTAATACCGAGCGAGCGTGCAATCAATTTCATCGAGGAGAGGCTTGGTGGGAGCCATATGATATTCCGTGAGTTCGATTGTTGTGGATGTGCGCGGAACGCGGGGATTGCGTGTACTGCGTTGTGCGTACAGCTGAATCTGTTCTTCCAACTGGCAGGCCTGATGGGCCAGCTCGCCACTGGAGAAGAGAGCAAGCGGGAACGGGAAAGAGGTCACGAGCTGATGGGCAAGGTGAAAGCCATCCGAAAAAGCGGCGAACCAGCTATAGAAGAGCGAGCTATTCATCAATGCCATTACCGTCAGAGCCTGCTGTGCACACTCAAAAAAGAGTATGCGTCCATGAGGCGGCATCATCTCCTGCCCATTCTTTTTATAGAAGGGGATATGGCAGATGGCCTTTAGCCAGTAATTGGTCGCTTCTTGATAATACACAAAGTAAGGAGTGCGGTGTGGATACAGAGCGCTTGCGATAGTGCGATGCGTATTCAGCTTACTGATCTTAGAGATAATGGTCTGATGGATCGAGGATGCATATTTAGGAAACGCTGCTGGTGGACTATAGTCCTGTACAGGAACATAGTTGAGAAGAGAGAAGAGGAAGGGGCGCTCTGCACTGTACCAGTGATGAACCTTGGTGACGGTCAAACGGCTGGTGGTCACGGATCTACTGCGGTGAAGTAAGCAGATTGAGATGCGTTGAAAGGCCCCTTCAAAGAGGCGATTGGGGAAGATCTCAAAGTTTGCCAGCCAGAGCTGTTGAGCCTGTTGCAGAAGCAGGGTACGTAATTTTTCAAAGCGGCCACTTCCACACAGACTAAGCGGGACAATAAACCCTATATAGCCATTGTCAGCTCGACTGAACTGCACAGCTCTTTCAATGATAGCTGCATAGAGATTGCCATAGTTCATCGCTTCAACAGGCTGCCCGGCATTGTGACATTCGATGTAGGGTGGATTGCCGACGATAAGAGAGAAGCCACCCTGTGCAATGACAGGTGCAAAGATCTGCTCCCATGGCGGGTTCGTAGTAGTCTTGCTCATAAGCATATTGCCCACCAGAATCCGTTCCAGACATACATCAGAGCGCGTTATCGTAGTACATGGGGGAAGACCGGCCAAAAGGAGCAGAGAGAGTCGCAAACGGCAGAGCTGCACAGCTTCGGAATCGAGATCGACTCCATAGAGGTTGTGAGCGATGATCTGTGAACGAATAAAATAGGTCTGATTAGGAGCCTGTTCAAGCAGAGCACAGAGCGTCATATAGTGGTTGAGAACCGTCAGATCCTCGGGCTGGGGCAACGAAAACAACCGTTCAAGGCATGCTGTATAGAGAACTTCAAGCGTGTTTAAAGCGCTCAACAAGAAAGCTCCACAGCCACAGGTTGGATCAAGAATGCTTAATTGCTCAAGAAGTGCATAAAAGCAGAGGAGCTCTGCTGGATCGGTGAGCCTTTGCAAAAGATCCAGCGTCATCTGAAGAAGATCGAGATTACAGGTGACTAACTCATCAATGTGAGCGAGCTTTTGAGCCTGGAGCAGAGTAATGAGGCGATGGCACCGTTGTTGGCGGGCCTGATATTCATGTTCACTCTCTTCTGGCAAGCGTTGAGGTGATTGAAGGGCAGCCGGGATATAGCGCTCGGGCTGTTGGGTTAACAGACGGCCACAGAGGATATGGAACTGTGACGCTGACTGCAAAAAAAGCTGAAGTAGATGAGGAAGAAGCGTCTTATGGACCAGATAGCCGCTAACGTCATCGGGCGTGTAATAGGTTCCCTGAGCCTTTTGATCGCTTTGCTGCTCAAACAGGGCAGACAGAATCTGCGTATCTAATTCATCTACCTGAACATCGTGGCCAACAGTCAGCTTCCAGCGATAGGCAGTGCAGAGTTGGTGCAACTGAAGAAGCAATGCATCCGTCACAATACACTGATCCTCAATTGAGTTAGGCCGGAAGAGCACCAGAAGCGAATGAAAAGGAGCTTCTGGTATACGTGAGCAAAGATGAGATTGAAGAGAATGGCAGAGCGGTAAAAAAATAGCTCGATAGAGAGAACCATCACCCTGGTACTTCTGGCTCATTTGCCTTACCATAAGCGCTGAATCGCACAGTTCTGTTAACCAGCCAGAATCTTCTAAAAAAAACAGCACAAAGAGGCGCGTAAGCAGGGTATGCAAAAACAGCGAATGCTCTTTGGGGGACATTGAGCACTGAGAGAGGAGTGGAGAAGCTCGTAAGATACGCTTTACCGTATGCAGAAAATGTTTTCTGGTTTTCTCTAACCGATTATCTATTCTCTCTGTTTGCATCATCCCTACCCCTACTTCACCTGTTCAGACGAGTAATGCTTTTACTTATAATTATTGTATCCAGAGTGTCAAGGATAAGAAAAATGCTGTTCCTGCATGGGTGAATGGCTACTTGCCAGAAAGGGAAAAGAGTGGTAACCTCATCCTGTTTACAGTATGCCAAAGATGCAGAGGAGAGAATGATCCCATGGCGCAAACGATGAAAGATCCCCCCCCAACTCCGAGAAAATATCGGCCGGGACAGCGACAGCAAGAGCGCTTACAGCGTCAGGCGCGGCGGCGGCGGCGCTGGCAGATTGCAGGTTCCATCATAGCTGCTTTATTGCTAATAGCAGTTGCCATTCTCGGAATTTTGCAATATCAGCGGTATAGTAGCGATCAGGTTGCGGCTGGCTATGTGCATGCAACCGCGACCGCACATGCTTCAATCACGCCTACCCCTGTTGTGGGAGCCCCGACCCCACCGGCAGATACCCCGCCACAGGTGTCAGGAACACCAGTTAAGCAAGCAGATGGACTTGAGTATATTGATACCAAAGTAGGAGTCGGTCCAGCAGCCAAGGCTGGTGATTCAGTTGACGTGCTCTACACAGGCTGGGTCCAGAGCACCGGGAAGAAATTCGACAGCTCATATGATGATGGTGGCAAGCCATTCAATGTTTCGCCGCTTGGTCAGGCACAGATCATACCAGGTTGGAACGAAGGGCTGATTGGTATGAAATCTGGTGGGACGCGCCGTTTAATTATCCCGGCCAGTCTGGCCTATGGGGCACAGGGTCAGGGCCCAATTCCACCCAATGCTACGCTTATCTTTGATGTCACTGTCGTGGCGATTAACAAATAAGAGGGCGGCCTCTTGCGCCCTGCCTGGACAGAGCGAGCATGCTCTCAAAGATGCTTCAGAGAACCTCTACACTTTTTGTGGTCAAGAAGTGTAGAGGTTCTTTTGGTATGGAAAACCTATGGGGAGCGCAAGAGCCAGCGCATGAGTTTTAGTAACCTGTTTGCTGACTTTGACAAGATTCTGAGTGGCTCGTATACTTCCAGCGATTTCAAACCGTTTCAATGTGATAACAGTTCTGGAAGAGGCATCTATGAGTGAGACAAAGGGGAGATCAAAGGAATGACCATGAGTGATAAATCTGGCTACTTCCTTCGATGGAAGGTGAATACAAGCGGTGGAGTGGTTGCTCCTGATGAGCGCCTGCCATGGTGGCCAAGTTTATTGCTGGGTTTTCAGCATGTGCTGGCGATGTTTGGCTCGACCGTCGTTGCTCCTATCTTGATGGGTTTTCCTCCCAATACAGCGATCCTCTTTTCTGGTATTGGCACCCTCATCTTTTTTCTCTTCGTTGGGGGGCGTGTGCCCAGCTATCTTGGCTCGAGTTTTGCTTTCCTGGGAGTGGTTGCTACTGCGACGGGGCATCAACTTGGGACAGGGCCGAATCCTGCTATTGCAGTGGCCCTGGGTGGTATTATTGGGGCAGGTGTGGCATATGCTATCATCTCTATCATTGTATTAATTGTCGGATATAGCTGGTTAAATTATCTTATGCCTGGAATTGTCACAGGGACGGTTGTCATGGTCATCGGCCTGAACCTCTCCACGTCTGCTATCAAGCAGGTAGCAACTACTCCTTTTGATGCCTGGATGGCGCTAGTTACGATCATAGCGGTTGCTCTGTTTTCCGTCTATGCTCCTGGCCTGTTGCGCCGGTTGCCTATTCTTCTAGGTGGCATTGTGGGGTATGTGGTGTATGGCCTCCTGGGATTGGCTGGGATTGGCTCAAAAATTGATTTTACTCAGGTGAATAAGGCGGCATGGATAGGTGTGCCGCAATTTACGACTCCCGTCTTTCAAGCGAATGCGATGAGCATTATTACTCCCGTCGCTATCATTCTAGCAGCTGAAAATATTGGGCATATCAAAGCGGTTGGCGCAATGACTGGATCTAATCTAGACAAATACCTGGGACGTGCCTTCATGGGTGACTCTGTCGCTACGATCCTGGCGGGCTCTTTTGGGGGAACCGGTGTTACGACGTATGCTGAAAATATTGGCGTCATGGCTGTTAATCGCGTCTATTCTACGCTTATTTTTGTGATCGCCAGCTGTATAGCGATTCTCTTCAGTTTTTGTCCGAAGTTTGGGGCTATTGTGAGCACTATTCCGGCTGGCGTATTTGGAGGACTTTCTCTTGTGCTCTTTGGCCTTATCGCCGTCACAGGAGGGCGTATCTGGATTGAGAATAAGGTGGACTTCTCAAAGAGTAGCAATCTTATCCCAGCCGGTGTGGCCTTGATTATCGGCGCTGGCATGACGGGTGGGCTGGCTGTCCATTTTGGCACGATTGCTATCGATGGTATCGGACTGGCAACCTTTGCCGCCATCATTCTTCACCAAATTTTGAAAGAGCGCAATCCTCAACCTGATGAGGCAGTCTTTGCGGATGCAGCTGTAGGGATGGACCCTACTGAAGGGCATATAGATACGGAAAAAAGGTGATAGCACCAACTGGTCTATGCTCTATGTGATCACTCAGAACGGCCAAAGAATGGTCGTAGTTTGCCCCCAGAATGTTATTGCGTTGGTCAGTACAGATCGTCCAAACCGTCCAAAAATAGCCCTTGACAAATGTCTCGTTCATGTGTATACTCCTAACAATTTGAATTACCTATCCGAGTAGTAAAGGCATGGCATCCGCATGGTTTTCGCACACATTTTAATGAGAATGAAGAAGAGAGTAGAAGGTCCTCATCTCAAGCATTCGCAATGCGGGCCAGGTGCTTTGTTTTGGAAGAATGGTTCTTCCTCACCCCATTATTTTTCGGGGGTGGGGTTTTTTTTTGAGCTGCGGGGCCTCTGCATCCAGCAGAGCATAGGAATGTAAGCTTTTTTCACAGTCGGTCAAGCGTTTACTCACTGGGGCAGAGGAAAAGGATGACCTGTCAACCGGTTGTGTTTAATGCTGGTTACGGGAGGGAAGAAAAGAATGCAACATACACCATTGCGATCACATAAACAGTCTGGGATGATCAATGGAAATTTTCGTGGTAAAGACATCATTTCTTTTGATCAGTTTGCCGCTGAAGATCTCCATATCCTCTTTGACCTGGCGCAGCATATGAAGCAGATAGTGGTGAATAATAAGACCTCACATCTGTTAGAAGGCATGCTCGTGTCCTTACTGTTCTTTGAGCCTTCCAGCCGTACCTTTACATCGTTTGCGGCTGCCGTCAAGCGCCTGGGTGGTCAGACATTAGAGATGCAAAATCCTGAGATTGTCTCTTCAGTCAATAAAGGTGAGAGCTTTGAGGATACTATTCGCGTCCTTGAGGCCTACTCAAACGCGATAGTGCTCCGTCATCGCATCGTTGGTTCGGCTCAGCAAGCGGCAGATGCGGCGGAATTTTCGCCAGTGATCAATGCTGGCGATGGAAATAATGAGCACCCAACCCAGACCTTGCTGGATCTCTACACACTCTACGAAAAGTTTGGTCGTCTGGATAATCTGACTGGTCTGCTGGCTGGAGATTGTTTAAATAGTCGTGCGATTCATTCGTTGATTCGTGGCCTCTCACTCTTTCCTAATAACACTATTTACCTGCTCTCCCCTCAGCAGCTGCGTCTGGCAGGCGATGATCTGGTCTCGTTGAGTGCTCGGGGAATCAAGCTTGTTGAGATTCGGAGCGAGAAAGAGATTCCGCAGCAAGCTGATTTCTGGTATTGGACCCGTGTCCAGAAAGAGCGTTTTGCTTCACGAGAAGAGTATCTGCAGGGATTGAAAGAGACCGTCGTAGTAACCCCTGAGCTACTGCGCACCTATGCCAAAAGTGAGATGATCTTAATGGACCCCTTGCCACGTGTCGATTCAGTTGATCCGGCCGTTGATAGCGATGAGCGCGCAGTCTTCTTGCGCTCCCAGATTCGCAATGGTCTGTATACACGTATGGCTCTCTTAGCCCTGGTTCTGGGTCGAGCATAGGATTACTCTGGCACCTGACTGTAGCCTTTCCCACAGAATGTCGCTGGTTCGATAGGGAAAGGCCTCTCTGAATGCTTGAAAAGATACATAAGACGAGGAGAAAACAATGACTTTTATAGATACAACTGTTCCGGTCGATGAGCGTTCTGTTCCGCAACACGATCTGGTGAAACCAGCTCAAGTTCTCATGGGGACCCTGGTATTAGAGGATGGGAGCCGCTTCGAAGGGATCTCCTTTGGCTACCATGGTCCAACCTCGGGTGAGGTTGTCTTCTGCACTGGCATGGTTGGATATCCAGAAGCCCTGACCGATGCCTCTTTTTCGGGACAGGTGCTGGTGATGACCTATCCTATTGTGGGGAATTATGGCGTCCCTGAACCTTCCCTCTGGGAAGATTATAAGATCCATGCAGCCGGTCTGATTGTTTCTCAATATATTGATACGCCTTCGCATGCGCAGAGTACGATGAGTCTGGGTGAATGGTTACAGCGCGAGCAGATTCCAGCCTTAGAGATTAAAGATACGCGGCTTTTAACGCAGCATATTCGTACCCATGGCGCGATGTTAGGCAAGATCGTGTTTGAAGAGGATATCGATTTTCGCGATCCCAACCTGGAGAATCTGGTTGCTCAGGTCTCAACCACAGAGGTGAAACGTGCAGGTACTGGTCAGACCACCATTGTCCTGATTGACTGCGGGGCCAAGCGCAACATTGAGCGGAGCCTTCTGACACGCGACGTGAGCCTGATCACCGTTCCCTGGGATTATGAGCTGTTTAGCGAGTCCTGTGACTTTTCGTTTGATGGTATATTGATCTCAAACGGACCTGGCAATCCTAAAATGGCCCAGAAGACAATTGAGACCATTCGGACCGCAATGGAGCGTACCATTCCAACAATGGGCATCTGCCTTGGGCATCAGTTGCTGGCGCTGGCGGCAGGTGGCGATACCTATAAATTAAAGTTTGGTCATCGCAGTCAGAATCAGCCGGCCCTGCTGGAAGGCAGCAAACGCTGTTACATCACCACGCAGAACCACGGTTTTGCCGTAGGAACCATACCAGAGAACTTCGTGTCCTGGTTCATTAACGCCAACGACGGGAGCAATGAAGGCATTCGCCATCTGTCGCAGCCCTTCTTCTCGGTTCAATTCCATCCTGAGGCCGCCCCTGGTCCGATGGATACTGAATGGATTTTTGATTACTTTATTGAACAGATCAACGTAGCAAAGGTGAATGGCTAGTATGAATAAACCAGGTAAAGTCCTCGTTTTAGGTGCGGGCGCTCTCAAAATTGGCCAATCTGGCGAGTTTGACTATTCGGGTTCACAGGCTTTAAAAGCCCTTCAAGAAGAAGGTATTCAAAGCGTACTGATTAATCCCAACATTGCAACCATCCAGACCTCAAAGACATTGGCAGACAAAGTCTATTTC
Organism: Tengunoibacter tsumagoiensis; assembly: GCF_003967535.1. Taxonomy (GTDB): domain Bacteria; phylum Chloroflexota; class Ktedonobacteria; order Ktedonobacterales; family Ktedonobacteraceae; genus Tengunoibacter; species Tengunoibacter tsumagoiensis. Next base: position 3,115,093 of record NZ_BIFR01000001.1, read on the forward strand.
TTGCCAGTGACGCCTTTCTTTGTCGAAAAAGTTATTGCCAAAGAGCGGCCAGACGCGATTCTGCTCTCGTTTGGTGGGCAGACGGCTCTTAATTGTGGTCTTGAGCTGCATAAACATGGCATCCTGGAGAAATATGGTGTGACCATTCTGGGGACACCTGTCTCTGCGATCATCCTTACTGAGGATCGGCAGGAATTTGCCGAGCATCTTGGAAAGATCTCGATTCCCACTCCAAAGAGCCACAGTGCTGAGACCCTGGTGGATGCGCTCAAAATTGCTGAAGGGATTGGCTACCCGGTCATGGTTCGCGCGGGTTTTGCACTGGGTGGTCAGGGATCGGGCATCGCCAAAGATGTCCAGGAGTTAGAGCATATTGTCAATGGCGCCCTGGCCTTTGCGCCTCAGGTGCTGATCGAACAGTACCTTCACCACTTCAAAGAAGTTGAATATGAAGTGGTGCGCGATGCGTTTGATAACTGCATTACCGTCTGTAATATGGAGAACATGGACCCGCTGGGCATTCATACAGGCGAGTCGATAGTCATCGCGCCCAGCCAGACGCTCACCAATCATGAATATCATATGTTGAGAAGTGCCGCCATTGAGATTGTGCGCAGTCTGGGCATCGTCGGAGAATGCAACGTTCAATATGCGCTTGATCCGCGGACCTCGCAGTTCTATGTGATCGAGGTCAATGCTCGCCTCTCGCGTAGCTCAGCGCTTGCCAGTAAAGCCACGGGCTATCCTCTCGCCTATGTGGCCGCGAAACTGGCTCTCGGGTATGCACTGACCGAACTTACCAATCGTGTGACAGGAGTAACAAAAGCCTGTTTTGAGCCCAGCCTGGACTACGTCGTCGTCAAGATTCCGCGGTGGGATCTGGACAAATTCAAAGGTGTTGATGAGACCATTGGTACAGGCATGAAATCCGTTGGCGAGATCATGGGGATTGGCCGTACCTTTGAGGAAGCGTATCAAAAGGGTATTCGGATGCTGGACCTTGACTTTGAGGGTGCAACCTCCGAGAAGGTCTTTGCTAATGGTGAGCGTGTCGTTGATAATATTGCCAAATATCTGTATACTCCCACGCCAAAGCGAATGTTTGCACTCCCTCTCGCAATGCGTCATGGTCATAGCATTGAAGAGATCCACGAGATTACCGGGATTGATCTCTGGTTCTTACAGCGTATTAAGCATATTGTGGAGAGTGAGCAGTCGCTGCGCACCAATCCTGAGTTAACCGAATCCCGTATGCGCACATTAAAGCAGATGGGCCTCTCCGACAAACGCATAGGCGAACTTATCGGCAAGAGTGGCCTCGAAGTCAGAGCCATCCGTAAACAGCTGGGCGTTACGCCTTTCGTCTTCCAGATCGATACCCTGGGAGCAGAATTCCCCTCCGAGACCAACTATCTCTACACAACCTACAATGGTCAGCATCATGATGTGAAGCCGATGGGCGAGAGTAGCGTCGTCGTCCTGGGCTCAGGCCCCTACCGGATTGGCTCGTCAGTAGAATTTGACTGGTGTTCCGTCAATACCGTCGAGGCCTTGAAGAAATATCAGAAGCGTTCGATTGTGATTAACTGTAATCCAGAGACCGTCTCAACCGACTACGATATCTCCGACCGGCTCTATTTTGACGAGCTCACCTTTGAGCGTATTGCGGATATCTGTGAATTTGAGTCACCAACGGGCGTGATTGTCTCAGTTGGAGGTCAGACACCCAATAACCGCGCCAAAGCCCTACAGAAATATGGGTTCCGACTATTGGGAACAGATGCGAGCGATATTGATCGCGCTGAAGATCGTAATAAGTTCTCTGCCCTACTGGACTCATTGGAGATTCGTCAACCGGAATGGAACAGCTTTATCGATCTTACCGAGCTCAAGCAATTTGCGGATCGCGTTGGCTTTCCGGTCCTGGTGCGGCCATCCTATGTGCTCTCTGGAAGCGCAATGAACATCTGCTACACCCAGGAAGAGTTAGAGCAGTATGTGAAAGAGGCGGCAGCCGTCTCACCAGAACATCCCGTCACAGTCTCTAAATTTATGCGTCAGGTGCGTGAAGTTGAACTGGATGCAGTGGCGCAGCGAGGCGAAGTGAAGGTCTTTGTCATCTCAGAGCATGTTGAGAATGCAGGGGTGCACTCAGGTGATGCGACCATCGTCCTGCCTCCCCAGACACTCAATGACCAGACGAAGGCGCGCATTGAAGCGGTTGGGCGAGCTGTTGCCAGGGCCCTCAATATCACCGGCCCTTTCAATATGCAGTTCCTGGCCAAAGAGAATCAGGTCTATGTGATCGAGGTCAATCTCCGCGCCTCACGCACCTTCCCCTTCATCTCCAAAGTTACAGGCATCAACTTCATTGAGACCTTTGTAGATGCCCTCTTCCAGGAGCATATTCCAGCCGTCAGCATTCCAGAGCTCAACTTTATCGCCATCAAAGCGCCGCAGTTCTCCTTCTCGCGCCTGACCGGAGCCGATCCAGTCCTGCGCGTTGAGATGGCCTCTACTGGCGAGGTTGCCTGCTTTGGTGACGATATTGAAGAAGCCTACCTCAAGGCCATTATTGCAACAGGTGGGACAGTGCCGAAGAAAGGGATCTTTATCAGCCTGGGTGGTGATGAAAAGAAAGCCAGATTCCTGGAGAGCGTTCAGTTGCTAAGCACCTTGAATGTTCCTCTCTATGCCACCGAGAAGACCAGCGCCTTCTTGCGCGAGCATGGGATTGAGACCACGATGCTCTATAAGATCCATGAAGAAAAGTCGCCCAACGTCTTAACCTACTTCGCTGATGGGAAGATTGACCTTGCCATTAATATTGTCGAGGGCCATATTAAGAAAGAACTGGACGACGATTACGCCATGCGCCGGTATGCCGTTGACCATAACGTTCACCTGTTTACAAAGATCAAGCAGGCTCGTCTGTTTGCAAAGGCCATCACGCAGAAGGATCTCCAGACTATTCCAGTGAAATCCTGGGACGAGTACAAATAAGAAAGAGTGCCCGCCTCCTTCCTACTGGTGAAGTTCAGCGAGAAGAGCCAGAAGGAAGGAGACGGCACGCTCTTTCCTATCCAAGAGTAGGAGGATAGAGTGTCTTATGAATGATCCGCGTATCATGCAAAAGTTTGCCGATGTGAACGCCATTGTGACTGAGAGCCATTTTGTCTATACCTCTGGTCGACATAGCTCGGTCTATGTGAATAAGGATGCTTTGTATGTGCACCCGGGCGTTATTTCGGCTCTTTGTCAGGAGATGGCTCGCCCATACGAAGCCGAGCAGATCGATGTGGTGGTTGGCCCTGTGTTGGGGGGCATTGTTCTATCGCAGTGGGTAGCCCATCATCTCAATGCTCGCCGCACCTCTGGCGAAACCCTGGCCGTCTTTGCTGAAAAGGGAAGCGACGGAGTTGACAAACATTTTATCTTTACCCGTGGGTATGATGCCTATCTCCCAGGCAAGAATATCCTGATCGTCGAAGATATCTTAACGACCGGTGGCTCGGCCAAGCAAGCGATTGAGGCAGTTCGCCAGCAAGGTGGAAATGTCGTAGGGCTTACAGTGCTCTGCAATCGAGGCAATGTTCAGCCTGCCGATGTAGGGAATGTTCCCCTTCATGCCCTTATTGAACTGCCCCTTCAGACCTATACGGAAGAAGAGTGCCCTTTCTGTGCGCAAGGAGTGCCGATTAATACGCGTCTGGGCAAAGGGAAAGCCTTTTTAGCTCGTCAAAAGGCAGCGATTCAGCCATAATTGTGCCTGTAGAGAGAGATGTGTCGCTTCTGTCGGGGAAGATCTCTCTCAGTCCACAGGAGAGAAAAGAGGAGATAAAGATGTCTACAGTTACCTTTAATGAGCTTGTAGAAGCATGTTGGCAGCGAGAGAACTTCGTCTGTGTGGGCCTGGACCCCGAGTATGAACGTTTGCCAGAGAGCGTAACGCGCAATGTCTCCATTGAAGAGGCCTTCTTTACCTTTTGTCGTGGGATCATTGACGCCACACATGACCTCGTCTGTGCCTATAAGCCCAATAGCGCCTTTTTTGAGGCTCAGGGAGAGGCTGGCTTGAAAGCTTTAAAGCGCGTTGTGCAGTATAGCAAACGTCAGTATCCTCAGGTTCCGATTATTCTAGATGCCAAGCGGGCAGATATCGGGAACACCAATCGTGGTTATGTGACCTCTGCCTTTGATCTGATTGAAGCTGACGCCGTTACCGTTCACCCCTATCTCGGTAAAGAGGCCCTTACACCTTTTCTGAACAGGAAAGAGAAAGGGATTATTGTCCTGACCAGGACCTCCAATCCCGGTGCAGGCGAATTTCAAGATCTGTTAATTGGGGATATGCCTCTGTACCAAGTCGTGGCTCGTAGTGTTGCTCAGGAATGGAATACCAATGGAAATTGTGCGCTTGTCGTAGGTGCTACCTATCCTGATGAGTTAAGACAGGTGCGTTCTTTGATTGGTGATATGCCTATTCTTATCCCTGGTATTGGTGCTCAGGCAGGTGATGTGAGATCCGTTGTTCTGGCGGGCCAGGACAGTCGTGGCTGGGGCATCCTGCTAAGCTCCTCACGCGCCATTCTTTATGCCTCTACCGGAGCAGATTTTGCGCAGGCTGCGCGTAGAGCGACTGAAGAACTGAATGTAGAGATCAATACCTATCGAATCCGTCCCAGAGTAAACGCATAAAGAACCGCTGAGGTATCTTTTCTTGATCGATCAGGTGTGGAGTGGTGTCGCTGTTACCTTCCCCACACCAGAGATTCTGTTACTGGCCAACCTGTTCGGTGGGGCGGAAGCGCATTGCGGACCAGGTTTCATCCAGAGAGACAAGGGTCACGCTACTAAAATTATGTTCTGAAACGGCCTGAGAAAGTGTATCGCGGTGAAGATCGGTTCCAGCTTTCGAGCCGCCTTTGGGATAGGCAATCCAGAAGAGAGCATCATATTTTATGGCTTGCAGAGCGATAGGGAGAGCCTCAGCAAGCTCCTCAAGATTTTTGACAAAGAGTTGCACGAAATCGAATTCGCCATCTGGAGTGGAGACAGGGTCGACACCTTCTGGGAGGGGTTCAAGATTTTTGAGATAGCCTAATGGAGCATTCAGGAGAAGGACACGTTGTCCACTTTTCATCTGAAGTTTTTTCGTGAGTAAATTAATTGCCATGTACATCCTCTCAAGGAAGATCATCTCCCTTGTCTATACAAAACGTTTCCTGTGTGGAAAAAACGCAATGAGCGCTCAATTTAGAGCCGAACATTTCCATCTTTTCCCACTGTAGGGCAGAGAGTGGTGTTTGTCAATGTAAGAGCCAGAGCATTATCCATCTTCGATGGTAGAGAATATGTTGTTGTCTCAGGAGACAAACCAGTGAATCGAGCCACAGGTTGTACAGATATAATTTTTTGTGGACTGATCGGTCCAATCTGCCTCTGGGAACGTTGGACTTTTGCTACTCAGGAGCGTTTCGCGTTCACGAAAAGCTATTCTTGTACAGCTTTGACACGTTAATTGGCGATGAGCGACATGATACGTCTTACCGGGTCGGGCAACCTCTTCAGTGAAGAACCATTTGATAAAGCCACAATGTGCACAGATATAATTCAGGGCATGATGGGTTGCCCAATTGAATTGCATGAATATAGCAGTGCGGGTATTAAGGAGAATCTCACTGGAGTGAAAGAGGGTATGGGCGCACATCGCACACTGAAGCGGGCGGTTCAACAGAAGATAGGCCTGACCGGGAGCATCTACCTCAGCGGGAGAGAACCAGAGCATATAGCCACAGATCGTACAGAGATACGTATCGGTTGGCGTCTGTGCATCTTCCTCATGGTGCAAGAGCGTACTCTCTTGCTCAAATGATGATTGTTTACAGATTGGACAGGTCAAAAGTTGACCAGCAAATGTATAGGACTGTCCCGTTTGGCTCATAGCTCTACATCTCACCTCTAGGGATATTATCGCGGTTTTCAACTAATAAGTCAAACGGGAGAGCCAGAAGTTCGTCTTGAACTGTGAGAGGCTTGAGAAATAGCGCTTTCAAGCTCTGAAAATAAGCGTTACTCTTCTACTGCATATTGTGAGAGTAATGGCTCAATAATCTCAGCCACGATGCGTTTAATGATCTGTGTGGGATAAGGGGTGCGAATATTGAGAATAAAGTGTGTGGCTCCCACGGCAATAAACTCCTGTACAGTTGAGCGGGTTTCAGCCAGATTGTCGGGATTAACGACCAGCTGAGTTGAGCGTACAATTGTTGAGGGATCGCGACCAATGGCGGCACAATGTTCATCCAGGACCTTACTTTTATGTTGAAAGACCTCTACGGGACTTCCGGGAAGGTTCCAGATGGAGGCATAGCGGGCCGCGATGCGTAACGTAAGCTGTTCGCCACCGCCACCGATGACAAATGGAGGGACGGGTTTCTGGATTGGTTTTGGCTCGCAATAGGCATCTTTAATCTGATAATAGCGGCCCTCAAACGTTGCGGATGGTTCGGTCCACATCCGCGTAATTAATTCACAGGCCTCTTCCAGGCGGCGCAGGCGTTCTCCAGTTTTGTAGAGTGGAATCCCATATGCTGCATGTTCCTGTTCGTGCCATCCTGCTCCAATGCCAAAATCGAGCCGTCCTTTAGAGATCACATCGACCGTGGCCCCAATCTTTGCCAGTACAGGAGGGAAGCGATAGGTATTGCTAGTGACCATCAGGCCCAGACGAATGCGCTTTGTTACAGCGGCCAGGGCAGCCAGGACTGTCCAACCTTCCAGGCAGGGACCGGAGGGGTCGCCTGTAAGTGAATAGAAATGATCAAACAGCCAGGCATGTTCGATTGTTGGTTCGGCATCAGCTGCTAACCAGATCTCTTGCATAGCTTCATAAGTCGTATTTTGAGGAGCTGTTTTGATCCCAAAACTGAGCTTTGTCATGACAGATTACTCGCTTTCCAGCATGGAGCATAAACAACGCGACGGTAAGATCGACGCTTCAGTCTATCGCATGATAGTGGGAGATGCAAGGTGGGAGAGGTGGATATCCGGGCATTCCAGTTCTCGCAGAAGAGGCAATCCTTTCATCAGAGGACCGGCCCGGAATCTGCCCAGATACAAAAATTTTAAAAATCCTAGACAAACGCTCGATATGGAAGCGTCTGGCCTGGAAATAAAGAAGGGTCTCGGATCTTTTGATGATCATACAACTCTGAGCAGTGAAGCGGATTGGGCTGGAAGCTGAAGATGAACAATTCCATTTTGCAGTTTAGGATGGCCGATAATAGTATCCAGGGCATGAGCTGAAAATTGCCAGAGGGTTCCTGGAGCCTGAGTGCAGAGCTGAGAGAGATCAATCGTGACGGAATAGGATTGGGAGGGGCTCTGATTAGTGAGCAGGACAAAGATATGGCCCTGCGTATCTTTTGTCGTTATCGCATGGAGATCGGGACGATCAGTATGACTCTGATACGTTGGGCGGCAGCCCTGTAAGGCCCGAATGCCCATCCGTAAAGCATAATAGTCGGCTCGCCTTTTTCCCATATAATCGATCAGGCCAAGTGGCTGTGTATTGAAATCATAGAGAGAGAAGAGATGGCTTCCATAGATATAGTCATCGCCAGGTTGAGAGCCACTGATAAGTCTGTTCAGAAGCAGAATGCCAAAGGGAACGGTCGAATAGGGCGTAGGCGTCGTATAGCTTCCCCATTCCGTCAGCCAGAGGGGAGTCGTTGCATACCTGCTCAGGTTCATCCATTGGTGCACTTGACGAATATACTGATTGCTAGAGATAGTATAGTCGTGGATATCGACCTGATCAAAAGGAGAGGGCGTGGCAAGATCTCTGGGCCATTGGCTCCCAGATGCGGTTACTGGCCCATAGAGATGGTAAGAGCGGCCAGGCAAAAAGGTTTTATACACATAATCAATGGCATTGGCCGTATACCAGGCAAAGGTCAGGTAGTCAGAGTGTGTGCCATGCCAGCCTTGCGCAGGATTATCAGGTTCGTTGTGAATCTCAAAATCATTGACATTATAAGAATTTCGTACATTCAACCAGTACACGAGTGAGAAGGTATAGTCCCACCAGAGCTTCCAATCAGCCTCAGTCTGGGGTGGATCTGGCGTCCATGAGGGATTATTATTATCATCCCGGTTGCGTAAGACCAGAACTGGGAGGATACGAGCGGATTGTAAACTTCCGAAGAGCGTTCGCGCATTGCCCTGCCAGCGATGCGTGCCAGGGACCCACCAGTAGTCACTTCCCTCGGGAGGAGAGCTCATCACAGCATCCCATTTCGACCAATCAATCACAGCAGGATTGGTCTGAACTTGTTCAATAGATGGGATGGAGCTGTGCTGATCAAAGATCATCCAGCGAGACATTCCCCCATAGATGCGATAGGTGTTAATACCAAGATCTTGTAGATCGGCAAGCTTGAACCCGCTACTCCCTTCAACGGCCCCAATCATGCATGTGCTTTTTCCCCATTGCCGAGCGTCCACCGTCACATGGGCCTGAGCATCTGAGACCTTCGAAAAGTCACATGCAGACAGGAGGAAGAGGCATAGGCATAGTTGTAGCCATCTATAGCCATGAATTTTCACTGCATTTCTTCCCCATTTTTGTTTTTCAATCTTTTATAATGAATAGATGTCTATTCATTATTTGTGCTATATTAGTAATGTAGCAGCAAGATAAGTACAATTTCTTGCTTTACCATAAAATAATTATTCAGATGCGTGCTGTGCTAGATTGGAAAGTGTTGGTGTGGTGTGAAGAAGATTGCAAGAAGCCCCTATCTATCTATTTTATCACAGAAGAGAAGCCTCCCCAGGAAAAGATCAAAAGATACAGGATTTTCACAGATTGATTCTGCCTCTCTGTTGGACAAGGTTCCCGTAAATGTTCCCGCTTGTGCTCAACAGGCGGAGCAGGTTGTCCCTGCTCCGGTCATTGAGGGGCGAACCATCGTTGCTTCCAGGGTGAAGCAGTTGAGTGTGATGACTATCAAACAAAAAGGAGTCTATCTCTGTCTGGTAGTGTTGTGGATCATCGTTAATCTCAATTTCTGGTTCTGGTGGTTTCATTTTGGTACCAGCGGGAATATTTGCCTGTATATACTGATGTCGTGCGCTTTTTTTTACACAAGTACTCTTATGCCTTCCTTCTTTACCTTCTTTCTTGGATATATGCGCCGCCCAGAGCCAATAGCCGCTCAACAGGCATATAATGCTGGCGTAGTAAAGAGGGTTGCAGTGATTACCTTAACTGTTCCAGGAGCGGAAAGTCTTGATATTGTAAAGCGGCAATTGAAAGCGATGGCCTCGATTCACTATCCGCATGATAGTTGGATCTTAGTAGATAAAGAGCACTCGCCAGAGATTGAGTCACTGGCACATGCATATGGAGTCCAGTATTTTTCGCGGCATCAGGTTGAGCGCTGGGGCGAGGAGCAAGTGAGGCAGTGGAATCTTCCTCATCCGCCATTTAAAGCGAAAACAAAAGCGGGAAACGTGAATAGCTGGTTAGATGAATATGGAGAACACTATAGTCACTTTACCCAGCTCGATATCGATCATATTCCTTGTCGTGAGTATCTAGACAAAGTTCTTGGCTTTTTTCTTGACCCTCATGTGAAGTGGGTTCAAGCTCCCAGTATCTATGGCAATTTTGATCATTGGACTGCAAGAGGGTCTGCTGAGCAAGAGTTTGTCTTGCAGGGGCCATTGCAGATGGGTTTTTATGGGTTTAGTCGGACCCCCTTTATTATTGGAAGCCACTGTACCTATGATATGCAGGCTATTCGCCAGATAGGTGGTTTTCAGCCAACACGCGCGGAAGATCATCTAGATACCGTTCTTCTGGCAGCGCAGGGATATGAAGGGGTCTATCTACCAGAGGTAATAGCGGTTGGGGATGGTCCTGAGAATTTTGAGACATACCTTGCACAACAGTTTGCCTGGGCGTTCTCAATGATTCAAGTCCTCTTTCATTACACGCCTAAATGTTTGCGGAAGTATAGCTGGCGCCAGGGCGTGCAATTTCTGTTTGTACAGACGTGGTACACCTTCTGGTCCCTGTCAATGTTGATTCTGTTTGCCCTGCCAATCATCTCCTTGTTAACGAATCAAGTTATCACCAGAATGAGTTATTGGCAATTCCTCTTGCATAGTCTTCCACTAGGGGGTATTGCGACAGCGCTCTGGATCTGGAGTTATCCCTGGCATTTTCCCAGGCAGCTTCATTTAAGTTGGCGAGGGATCGTCTTGCATATAGCAAGATGGCCAGTTGTGTTAAGTGCATTTGTTCAGGTAGTAGTGCGTGTTCAAAAGCCCTATATGATCACACCAAAAGGGGTCCAGAAGGGCCAGCATGCTCCATTTTCACTGGATGTTTATGCCAATTACTTTCTTCTCGTCGGCCTTGCGGTAGGAGCATGCTGGTTTAATCTTCTCTCTTTTCGGCAAAGTGCCGCAAGGTTCTATCTGTTCTTCGCCCTTCAGGGTGCTGGTTTTCTCTTCCTTGTCTACACAACAGATTTACTCAAAGGGATTGTAGATATGCAGAAAGAAGGGATCTTGCTCTTCCAATGTTTGATACTGCGAAGGAAGGCCGTTCTCGTCTTTATTGTTGTGTTTTCTCTCCTTGTGTGGACTGCCCTGATCGCTTTGCGGCAAATTATCCCGTTATTTTTTATGTAAATAGCCGAACATAGAATCAGGATAGGCGGTGCAACTGATCAGATTTTTGCACTCATTGGTTTCCTGTGAAGATGAGCGGGCCGGGTATGATCTCTCTGTTGCCAATCGAGTTCAGGCAATTTTGAGCAACAAGGCTCCATTTGCTGGTACCGAAAAGGCTAAATGACCGCCAGTAAAGGAGAATGTGCTGGTCTGTTGATCAGAGTGATAATAATCAAACTGCCAGATGGTGCCATTTCCACCGGATGTCAATGCCGAGAGATCAGCACTGACATTGGCAGTTTGTGTTGTGTCCTGATTGGTAACGAGGAGATAGAGATGCCCTTGAGCATCGCGGGTTGTGAGTGCCAGGAGATTAGGATTAGTGGTCATACTTTGAAATGTTGGGCGACAGCCCTGGAGTGCCCGGATTGCCATGCGTAAGGCATAGTAATCAACTCGACGTGTTCCATCTGACGCAATCAAGCCGAGGGGGCGTGTGGCATAATCGTAGAGAGCGAAGATCTGGCTTCCATACACGTAATCGTTTCCTGGCTGTGAGCCCTGGATGAGGTTCTGTATCATCTTGATGCCCATGCTGATAGAGCTATATTTATCGGTAATAGAGTAGCTTCCCCACTCGGTGACCCAGAGCGGATAGTTCGTCTTTCCCAGTTGATTTTGAGCCTGATGCGCTTGTTCGACCACGTGAATAAAGTTATTCTGAGCATAGTCATGGATGGATAGATTATCGAACGCATCTGGAGCTTGCTGGAGTAGCGCGGCAGTCCAGCTACTACTGGTATTGGCTGAGGGGGCAAACAGGTGATACGTACGGCCTGGGAGATATGTTTTATACACATAGTCAATGGCATCATGAGTTGCACGGGCAAAAGCAATATACTGTTGGAACGTTCCTCCCCAACCGTGATCTGGAAGATTGGGTTCATTGTGAATTTCAAAGTCATTCACATTGTAGTCATTACGAACATTGAGCCAGTAGACGGTTGCAAAGACATGTTCCCACCAGACATTCCAATCGGCCTGTGTTGTTGGTGGATTGGGGGCCCATGCGGGATTAGTGACCGTATTATGATTGCGAAGCGTTACCACAGGGCGAATGCCAGCGGCCTTTAATTCGCGAAAGATTGTACGCGCATTTCCCTGCCATAGTGGCCCGTTCCCCGTCCACCAGTAATCGCTACCTGCAGGTGGATTGGTCATGATGTTATCCCAATAAGCCCAATTAATCACATTAGGATTGGCCTTAATCTGATTAATTGATGGAGAGCCATACACGGGACTATCATCCTGTGGCTCCCAGCGGGTCATCCCTCCATACATATGGAAAGTATTGATACCAAGATCCTTAAGATCAGCAATAGTAAAGCGGCTTGAACCCTCGACCGCTCCAATATAACAGGTACTCTGTCCCCATTGTGTTCCTGAGACCGTAATTGTTGACGGCACATCTTCAGAAGCAGCCGTTGCAGTTGGTAATAGCCCGGCCAATAAACCATAAACCACGAGCAGCAGCAGTCCTGCCCTTAACTTTAGAAACTCTGAATGCATAACTTTATTCCTTCCCACTTCGACACTTACCCTCATAAGAGACCATCCTGCCATTTGTGGCATGACTGGCACAGCTCAAAAAAGTATATTTCACCAATCAGCCAGACCTTTAGATGGAATACACAGATATAGTGTAATGTACTATTAAATAGAAAAGTATGCATTTGGAATTATATATGAATAAAAGCAGTAAGAAAGAGTTGAAAATTCTTCTTTTCAACTCTTTCTTACTGCTTTTGCCTCGTGTTGTACTGTGCTAGATGCGTTCGAGTGGCTCAAAACCGAGGACGCGCAGTGCATTGTTCATCGTTTGAGCGGTAGCTTGAACAAGTGCCGCGCGGAACGACTTCACCTGCTCATTTGTCTCTTTGAGAATAGGCGTTGTGTGTTCATAGAAATCGCTGAAATGGGCAGCCAGATCGTAGATATAGGTTGCCAGCGAGGCAGGAGATAGCTGCTCAGTTGCTTCGGCCAGGCGACGTGGATAGACGTCGAGATGGCGTAGCAGCTCCCATTCACTCTGTTCCAGTTCGGTAGGCAACTGATCCAATCTGGATGAGACCTCATAGCCTGCTTCCTGGAGACGGCGCAGAATACTGTTGGCGCGTGCGTAGGCATACTGGAGATAGACGCCTGTATCACCATTGGGGCGCAGAACTTCGTCCATATCCAATGTAATAATCTGCTGGAGATTAAAACGGATCATAAAGTAGCGGATCGCAGAAGCAGCCAGCGCAGCGGTCGATTCGTCGGAGAGAGCAGCTTTGTTATCCTGTTGACGAACCTCGCGCATACGTTCAATGGCGGCATCGATCAGATCATCCGCTTTAATCTCAATCCCTTTGCGACCAGACATCGCATAGTATTCTCGACCATCGGAGGTATCAACCCCCAGACGGGCTGCCGTAGCAGCGGAGAGCGTCACAACTTCATAGGACAGATGCTTTGAGTTATCGGCCTGTTCAGTATGGCCCAGTCGGCGCAGGCTTTCATAGACGACCTGTTGGAGATAGGACTGGCGCACATCGATCACATTAATAACGCGTTTCGCATGTCCAAAGCGACTTGAGGGGGCCTCTTCTGTCACGGTATCGGAGACTTTCGGAGTACGCATGGTCCAGAGTTTGCGTCCATCGTGCTGAATGCCCCATGGTACAAACTGGAGCTGGACGTCTAGATCATCGGAAAGACCAAATTTCCAGAGCTGATACGCGATATCTTTAGCCGTATAGGTTGTCACCCCATTACTTTTGACAAGGATCTTATCGCTGGTTCGATCCCCGTCTTTTGTCTGTGATTCCCCATCGCCAAACGGGAGAATCCAACAGCCAGCAGCGGGGCCACTCTCTGGTTGCTCAAGGAGTCCCCGGCTTTTGAGCAGCTCAAAGGTTTTTTTCCAGAGGCCAGCATGAAGCATAGCCGACTCCCAGGGCAGAAGATCATAGAAGATATTAAGGCGTGACATCGTCTTCAGGTGTGCCTGCACAATCTGATGTGAGAGATCCGAGGCCAGCAGAGCGTAATCTGGACCTGATGCTGATTCATCACCGTGTTCGATGGCATGGAGCACCTCGTTACTCAATGTCTGAGCCAGCTGTCCTGCTTCGGACGTTTTCTCTTCTTTTAGTTTTGCGACTCCTACATAGACACGTGAACAGAAATAGTCGAATGATTCGCCAGGAAGCTGCTCATTGCCGTCAGGGAGTTGGAGCAAGCCTTGTTGGAGCAATGTAAAGCCTGCCACCACATCGGCAACCTGGACGCCAGAGTCGTCGATATAATTGTTGGTCTCTACCTGATAGCCCTGTGCACGAAGCATGCGGACAATGGTATCCCCCAGGCACGAATTGCGCAAGTGGCCGACGTGGGCCGCTTTGTTACTATTAATATTGGTATGTTCTACAATCACCTTGGTACCAATACCAATGGTGTTTTGTCCAAAGTCTGGTCCCGACTCTAGAATCCGTTCTACAATACGTTTTCCGAGGCCAGCGCGGTTCAGACGGATATTCAAGAAGCCGGGTTTTGTGGCGGTAATTTCTTGAATCGTTGGCAGTTGAAAACTGCTGAGAATGGCCTGGAGGCTTTCGGCAATTTTTAAAGGTGGGCGTTTGAGCTTGCCGGACCAGGCCATCACGGGAATTGAATAATCCCCAAAGCTGGCTTGTGCAGAGATGCGTAGATCAATGGGTAATTGAGCGACGTCAAACGCTATCTCTTCTTGTGCAAGATAGGTCACGACCGCTTGATGAATGATCTCTGTAAGATACTCATAGAGATCCTTTGGTGTTGCTTCAGCCATATGATGTGCCTCATTAGTTACTGACATCAGTCCCTCTCTTCAACCAGATAGAATCGCCAACTACTATAACGTAGCTTGTGACGATGGTCAAGCACTGGCTCTTTGTCGAAATGGATGATGAACCTGTGAGAAAGAATAATACCGCTACATAGAATGCTCCTACATAATCTTCTGTTTGTAGATGAGTAGAGAGAAATATGCTATTATTTGACGGGGAACGTGAGAAAAGGTTGGAGTAGAGCGAACAGAATAGACACACAGAAACGGAACACAAAGAAGGGAACAGAAAAAGCATGGTGGGCAGAAACCTTCCCACTTGGTGTCGATGGCTGATATATAGTGGACTCATTCTCCTCTGCGGAGGATGTTTTATAAGTTCTGAGCCAATTCCCTGGCAGGGCTCTTCGGGGCTGTCGTTACCAGAAAGAGGATTGCCCAATGAAGGGATTCTTCTACCAGAACGGCCTCTCATAAAAATTCCCCCCTCAGTTGCTGCTACTGCCGTATCGAACGGGACTGCGACTGTCGGGCCCTCTCTGCCAGCTATTGACGCGACCGTTACCATTTCCACGGCTGCACCATCCTTGCAGAGCGACCTGACCGTCGGGATTACCCATACTCAGTATAGTGCGGACAACGGGAACGATAGTACAGCGGTCTCCAGGGCGCGTCAGCTTATTCAACGTGCAGCTCCTATTCAGAATCAGCACATCATGGGATGGGGAGCAGACGACCCGGAGCCCTCGCCAGGAAAATATAATTGGGGGAGTCTGGATGAACGTGTCCAACTCATGCAGCAGACTCAGGGGACAAAAGTTCTGACTTTATGTTGTGCTCCAGGTTGGATGAGACCCGCAGGATATCAGAATGATTGGTCAAATCTAGAAGTAGCGCCTGATCCTTCCCATCTGCAGGATTTTGTCGCGCTCGTCAAGCAGGTCGTCTTGCGTTATGCGGACATTCATTATTTCCAGGTCTGGAATGAATTGAAAGGTATGTATGCAGGATCGCCAGGATCAGATCCTGCCCTGGCTAATGAGAATCGTTGGGATTATGAGCGATATACCACACTCTACAATGCTGTCTATGATGTGATTAAAAGCGTGCGGCCAGATGCTCAGGTAGGAGGGCCATATGTGGTCATGGATAGTGATGGGAATCGGAGCCAGATGAGTAACCCTGGCCCAGATTATGCATGGGGAACGCTTGATCAACGACCATTAGATGTGATCCGGTACTGGTTAGAGCATAAACACGGCGCAGATTTTATTGCCATTGATGGCAGTAGCGCCAATAGAGATAAAGTATGGCGATCCAATGAGTTTGATGCAGGGCAAAAATTTATTGACGTAGCGAACTGGATTCGCCAACAAGGCTCTGGTGGAGCAACATTACCGATCTGGTGGGCTGAATGGTATGCTGGCGATCCTTCCTCAACAGTACAATCCCTTGCATACTATAACGCACTGACTGCATCCAACGAAATCTATACACTACAGAGTGGTGTCAACGTGCTCTTCCTCTGGGACCCGCAGGGAGACATGCAGGGGCTGAGTACGCCGGAAGGAATGTGGACAGATACACGAAGATCGGGTGGGGGTCAGGCCACGCCTTATTTTGGAACAGCCCTGGCCTTTAAAACCTATTTTGCGCCCGGGACTCAGATCTATCCAGCCACAGTCTCCACACACACTATCAGTGTGCTGGCCTCAGCTACAGCCACGATGCTCGTCAATCGACTTGGGCAGATCCAGCATGTCGCGATCAATGGCTATCTTGTCACATTGCAGCCCTATCAGGTGTCGCTGGTCACAACCGCATCTTTAGTAGATAAGCAGAGCTGAACTGGATCAGAAAGAAATTCGTCTGGGCAATCATCTAGCGGATTGCTCAGACGAAGTCTATGCTGAGATATTAGCCGTCAAGGGTACTGGTATCGCCAATTGGTTCACCCAACTCTTTGGCGCGGATGACTCGGCGCATAATCTTGCCGGAGCGTGTCTTTGGCAGACTGGGCGTAAACTCCAGTTCATCAGGAACAGCCAGGGCACCAACCGAAGTGCGAACATGAAGTTTGAGCTCTTTTTCAAGTTCGGGAGAAGGTTCAAAGCCATTTTTCAGGATGACAAAGACCTTCACATGTTCACCCTTCACAGGATCGGGTTTGCCGATAGCAGCCACTTCAGCTACGGCTGGATGGCTAACCAGACTGGACTCAATCTCCATTGAACCCAGGCGATGGCCGCTCACCTTAATCACATCGTCAACGCGACCCTGCACGCGTATAAAGCCTTCCTGATCGATTGTTGCCGCATCGCCTGCAAAGTAGACATCGGGCAGCGTCTCCCAATAGGTAATATAGCGAGCGGGATCACCATAGATCGTGCGCATCTGGCTGGGCCAGGGGTGGCGAACAATCAAGAAACCACCTTTGCCAAGGCCAACGGATTGGCCATTTTTATCGACCACATCAGCCTCAATGGTAGGCAGAGGACGGGTCGCGCTCCCAGGTTTAAGCGGCTGAATAATCGTCGGGCTAATGAGAATCGAGCCCGTCTCAGTCTGCCACCAGGTATCCATAATAGGAAGCTCATCGCGTCCAATATTGTGACGATACCAGATCCAGGCCTCTGGATTGATAGGTTCGCCGACCGATCCGAGCAAGCGGAGACTGGAGAGATCATGTTTTGCAGGCCATTCCTCGCCAAAGCGCATCAGACCGCGGATTCCAGTCGGTGAGGTATACAGTACCGTGACCTTAAATTTCTCAATGACGCTCCACCAGCGATCGGGATTGGGATAAGATGGCACGCCCTCGAAGAGAACGCTTGTCGCGCCATTCATTAATGGACCATAAATGATATAGCTATGGCCTGTAACCCAGCCCACATCAGCCGTACACCAGTAGATATCCTCATCTTTTAGATCAAAGACAAAGTTTGTCGTCGTGGCAGCCCCAACGGCATAGCCGCCATGAACATGGACCACACCCTTGGGTTTCCCTGTACTTCCACTTGTATAGAGGATAAAGAGAAGATCCTCGCTATCCATGGGCTCACAGGGAACAAACGTATCCTCGGGGATATCGGCAGCCAGATCATGCCAGTAGACGTCGCGACCCTCTTGTAATGAAATATCGAGGCCGAGATGCTTCACAACCAGCACTTTTTCGATGGTTGGGGTCTCAAGAACCGCCTCGTCAGTGATTTTTTTCAACTGAATGAGCTTGCCGCCGCGATAATTGCCATCAGCAGTAATCACCACCTTCGCTTCGGCATCGATAATGCGATCGCGTAAGGAGTTCGCTGCGAAACCACCAAAGACCACCGTATGGACTGCACCCAGACGAGCGACCGCCAGCACCGCCACAATCTGCTCGAGAATGGCTGGCATATAGATAGCGACGCGATCACCTTTCTTAACCCCTAATTGCTGCAGGCCCCTGGCAAAGCGATTCGTCAAGATATAGAGCTGCTCATAGGTGAGGGAACGTGTCTGTCCATCATCGCCTTCCCAGTGGAAAGCGACCTTATGGCGCGTTGGAGTCTGAATGTGACGATCCAGGCAGTTATAAACAATGTTGAGTTTGCCACCAGTAAACCACTTGAAGAATGGTTTATTTGTCCATTCAAACGTATTGGTCCACGGCTCGAACCAGTGGAGCTTCTTTGCCATATCATCCCAGAACTCAAAACGGTTCTCCAGTGACCATTTGTAGAAAGAATCATAGTCAGAGAACCCCTTTGACTCCATATAAGCGGTGATATTGGCCTGTGCCACCATCTCACTGGTTGGTGGAAAAATGCGCTCTTCTGAGAGAATCGAATCGGTATCCTCGAAAAGATTGCCACTCATGCGGAGTATCCTCCTCAATACCTAAGAACTATACTGACGCTACTATAAAGGACCAATCCTAAAATTATCTCCGTAGAATTATCTTCCGTAGAATTATCTCATTGTAGAACAGGTTCCTTTCGTTTTCAATGGCAAAATGTAGGAACTTATAAATACGAATGCCAAAGTTCTATAGACAAGTTATGCATGCTCCATCGATGGTCCTTTTACTATAGATGATTTATCCATCTGAGAACCATTGTGCAGGCAAAATTGTCCATCAAAAGACAACGAAAGAACGTTTAGAATACAATGGAAGAGTCTGTGCAAAAGGGCCTGAAAAGAGAGCGAAAGAGGGCGGTCAGGCTGGCTTGACTTTGTTTCGAGCTTTGGAGTACGATACTCACGCAGCGTAACAGCCGTTACTTTTTGAGTTTGGGGGGAGCATCTATGCATGAGCGTGGTACTATGCGTTGGTTACAGTTAACCTATAAAGTTCCCAGTGAACCCTCGCAGAAGCGTGTGTGGGTCTGGCGTCGTGTGCAGAATTTAGGAGCTTATGCGCTGCAAAACTCTGTATATCTCTTGCCATATTCTGATGAAGTAGAGAGGCATTTTCGTGAACTTGCGCATGAGATTCATGAGATGGGGGGAGAAGCGAGCATTTTTTCAGTTGTGGCTCTCGATTGTGCCGATGAGATCCGTATCCTGCAAGCGTTATTAGATAATCGAAATGCAGATTATAATAGCGTGATTAAAGTCTGTGCCACCTTTCTCACGAAGGCGATGGGATTGACCGAGACTAAAGAGTGGAATGAACTGGTGCAGGCAGAATTTGCGGAAGTCCTGGAAAAAGTACATGTGCTCTTTCGTAATGCGCGGCGACACGATATGTTGGGCTCTTTTACAGCCGTGGCTCGTGCATCTGCGGCTGAAGCAATTGCCCTCTGTGAGCAGGTTTTTCGTGTTTGTGTCGAAAAAGAGTTTGTGAAGGTACGGCGTCTGCTAGAAATAAACTATGAATGGACCTATACCTCTAGCGAACTAAAGCCGTTGCATGCGCCACGTCCCCTCCCCTCTGCGGATGAACTGGTAAAGCAGCGCCGTCCTATCGACAACGAAGTGATTGAGCCTCCTCTCTAGTCGGGATGCTGCCGATTCGGAAAACGAAAGAAAAGTGTTCTTGTGAGCCAAAAGAGCGGAATTTTGTGGCTATTTTTATAGCTTTTTACGCATATATCTTGTACACTTTTCTCTATGTACAACTAACTCTCTGAGCTACGCGTATATATGGTAAGCAATATGTTGTGATTAACTGTCGGCAAAGGTAGGTCACTCTCCTACTCAATACACTATGGGGGAAGGGCAATGCAACAACAACAACGCTCTCGTCAAACCAGTGGAGCCAAAGCGGTCGCGCTTGACCCACGTATGTCTCTGGCTCGTTATCGTTTGTATATGCTGCTCTCTCTAATCCTTTCCGTTGCATTCGCCCTTGGTCTGCAATTTATTTTTGCGCACTAAGGATGTTTGTTTCGCAGAGAATGCAAAAGACACCCTATCGTCGGGTGTCTTTTGTTTGTTTCTCAGGCTCTCCTGGCTCGAAAAGAGTTTTCAGTGCCTGACCGTTGGCAACCTCTCTCTTGAAGAAAAACGATAGTTCCTAAAATCTAGCGAATCCTTGATTTGTTCGGTTATGGAGCTACCAGCGGGCTTCACTTCGGTGGAACAGGAGTTCGAGAGGTGTATCACACCCTGGGGTGTTTGTTCCAGCTCCAGGCTCTGTGGTGCTGCATTAAGGAGAAGCGAAAGCAGACGTGTGCTGCACGTGACAACCCTCTTGAACGCCGCGAGGAGCATTTACTCCGAAAGGAGCGCTTACAGCATGACCCAGTTGGTGTATGTCATCAATCAAAATGGACACCCCTTGATGCCTTGCAAGCCATCAAAGGCACGCAAGCTGTTGCGGGATGGTCGAGCCAAAGTGAAGCACCGTGCGCCCTTTACCATTCAACTGCGCTGGGACTGCGAAGAGCAGGTCCAGGACGTGGTGGTTGGCATTGATAAGGGCAGTTCAACGACGGGCTTTGCCTGTGTGGGCCGAGGAGAAATCCTGCTGTCAGGAGAGATCCTGCATCGCAAGGATGTCAAAGAAAAGCTCGACGCACGACGTGCGCATCGGCGCAGTCGCCGGAACCGCCGCTGGTATCGTCCCTGTCGAATATTGAACCGGGCATCCAGCAAGCGCAGTGGCAGGCTGCCGCCTTCCATCAAGACCAACGTGGAAGAGGTGATCCGGGTGGTACGACGGCTGCCCTTGCCCATCACTCGGATCGTCATTGAGGATGTCCAGGTGGATATTGCCCGGCTCAATGATCCGACGGTACAAGGCAGTCGCTATCAAGATCCCAAACGCCTGGATGAGAACCTGCGCATCGCGTGCTTGCTGCGAGATTGCTACCAGTGCCAACACTGCGGCAAACGGGAGGTGCGTCTGGAAGCCCATCATGTGCAGTATCGTCAGCATGGGGGAAAAGACACACTGAGCAATCTGTTGACCCTGTGCGAGTCGTGTCATCATGGGGTGCATGCGGGGAAAATCACGCTCGAAGTTTCAGGTGTGAGCGGCCATCTTGATCACATCGCGCAACGGTCCATGCAAGGCAAAACGTATCTGTATACCACACTTGGAAGCGCGCTTCCGCTCTCAACGCTCTTTGGGTATCAAACGGCCACCTGGAGAAAGCAGCAGGAATTGCCGAAGGAACACGACAGTGACGCCCTGTGCATCGCGACCTACGACACCGGAGAACTGGTTCCCTGGCAACGAGAGCGATTTTATCGCATTGGGTTCCGCCCTCGTCAAACACGACGGCAGTACCACGATTTGCCGCGCAAGGGGCAAGGGCGGGTGCGCTATCAACTCAACACGGAACTGGAGGGCTTTCGCAAAGGGGATGTCGTCCGAGTCAAAGGAACATGGATCAAACAGATCAACTCGATTTATTCGACGGGATATCTCGCCTTTTCCCGTAAGAAGGGGGAGCCTGCGAACGCTCGTCCCAAGGATTGCGTGTTGCTGGAACGTGGCACCACGATACTCTGGCAAAGACCGCAAAGATAATCAAACAATATCATTGATTCGCAATGGTTTCAAAGAATGTTTCGAATACCCATTAAGTGGGTAAAATGAGGAGAAGCACGTAGTGTAGCAGGAGATGTTTCTCATTTGTGACCTGGTTCATTGTCATTTTCAATTAATTTCGTCATAATCATAAGATGAGAGTATATTATTTCTCCTTTTTAACGAGACAAACTTCATCGCAATTCCATTTCTATGATAAGAGAGATCTCAGCTCTACCAAAAAAGAATCCAGGTCTAGATGAATGCAGTAGAAAATGAGACGCAGCTCGTGATTGATGCGTGTCAGGGTTCAGTACCCGCATTTGAGTCATTGATGATATATTATGAGCCACGCATCAGGCGCCTTCTCTATGGTATGACGCAAGATCCTCAATTGACGCAGGACCTTTGTCAAGAGACCTTTCTGGCTGCGTATCGAGCTTTACCAAGGATGAATGGAATCGAGCTTCGTTTTTCGTCCTGGCTCTATCGCATTGCCCTTAATCTCGTACGTAGCGAATGGCGGAAACGAAAACACGTGATGCTGGTTCCTTTTACCGCATCGTATCTGGGGGCGGATGAATCTACTGAAGAGACGCTCATAGGTACAGAGGAGTTTGAGGAGCGTATAGCTCAACGTGATCTGTTACGGTTGGTGCTGGAACAATTGCCCGAAGCATCGGTCTCCTGCTTATTATTAGATGCTGAAGGCTTCTCGTATACGGAAATTGCAGAGATTCATCAAGAATCGTTATCGGCTATTCGCAGCAGGCTGTCGCGGGCTCGCCAGGCCTTCCAACGTATCTATGTCAGTCTTGATCAGGAAGGAAGAAGATGAACAATATACCCCCTGAGCTCCCAGCCATGCAGTCATTCTGTCCCTGGACGGCACAATGTGTGCAAATGATCGATGTATTGGATGGAGAAGAGATTGACAGTCTTTCTTTAGAGGGCTTGAGCCGCGCAGATCAGCGCCAGCAGAAGCGATTGGTCCGACATATGAAGGGCTGCGCAATATGTACTGTCGCGGTTCACGAGGCTTCGCAGATGCGCCAACGGCAGCAGAGGATCTTATTGAGCCGCTGGATGGATGATGGCGCATCTATTGTGCCGTCAACGACCAATCAGATTCTCGCCGCTCTCAGAGAAGAGACGCGTTCGACGCCTTTGCCTGAAACGTATCAGAAACAAGCGTCTTTCATAGAGAATACGCCTGTTGCGCCTGCCTCGCATCTAAAGCGCCCTGATCGCCGCTGGCAATTCTCTTTTCTGGTTGCTGCAATCCTTATCCTGACCACAATTGGCATCTTTACGCGTCAATTAGCATTTCTGCATAATACCAACACCGCAGCATCCACAGCTACGCACTCCGGGTTGCATGGAGTGGGGGGAGCCACTCCTACAACAGAAACCCTGACCAGAACTTCTACATGGTCTTCGGTTATTATGCAGCATTACGATAACCAGAGCAAGGGAATACAGATTGAGAGCTATGATGTAGCGAGTAAGAAGCAGACATCGTTGTTCTCAACATGTTGTGTGCTACAGACTGCCGTGGATGGTATTGCTCATACTGGTCAGGATATCGTCACGCAACATTTTGACGGGACCCAGACAGAATACCGTCTCTTGAGTGGCAAGACCTATCGCATCAATGGTCAAGGAAGTAATGCTGTTTGGGCGACAAATGACCAGATGCTCTTTGTTGATACAGCCCAGGGATTGATTGAGTATCAGCTTGCGACCAACGAGAAAAAGATCTTTGTGTATAGTCTAAAAGCCGATAAGTTGTCATTTTATCGAAATGGTTTCCTCTACTTTACGCGTCCAAACGATGACGCATTTTATCGGGTTGAGATTGCAAGTGGCGAAGAGAAGAAGGTCGTTGCCAGAGCCGCATCCCGGACCTTCTGGCTGAATCCTGCGGGCGATACGCTCTATTATCAAGTCACTGAAAATGGATTTTGGGACATCTATCAGACCGCTAGCGATGGCTCAACGATTGAGAATCCACAATTTTTCTTTCCTGATGGATTCCCGATCGGTTATGCGTCAGATTATGCCTTGATGGTCGTGCGACAGGGACATGATAATAGCTTCCACCTTTTTAAGGTAAGCTCACCCTCTCAATCCAGCGAAGTAGTAACGCTCAGCACACTTTTACCTGGAATTAGAACGCTTTGTGATCTGTCAACAGGTGCAGCCGGGCATGCGATCTGTGATAGCAGTATAGCCCTTGCACCTGGTGGCGAGTCCCTGGTGATAGAAGCCGGGTATGCGGATGGGAGCCATACGGTCTGGTTTATTGATCTTGCGACGAGACAGGTTCAAGCCCTTTTTCATCCAGCGAGCCAGACGAACCTGCAATTAGTCGGTTGGGCTAAACTAGGACTATCGGGAGCTTAATCCTGTTGTGGAAGTATCAGAGCGATTTGAGGTCATTTTCAATCAGCCTCAAATCCAGAGTAGCCTGACAGGTACTAAAGATATCCTGCGCCTCCTTGAGTATACTTACCCCTTCTTTATGATTATCATACGTGAGTGGCTGCGAAGAATGTCGATTCGGCACAGTCGGTCTGGCTGGAGAGACGGGCCTTTGCAGAACTAACAAGCCATAGCTATGGAGAACGCGAGCATAATCAAGTTTTAGATCTCGCTCAACACAGATGTGAAGCGCCTGCTGAAAATAATGTGTTGACTCATCATAATGGACCTGTTTAAGATGAATCAGGCCAAGAAGGTGGTAGAGTTGAGCACTTGTGCGGGTCATTTCATACTCTTGTGTCTCGAGAAGTGTCTGCTGTGCAATCGCAAAAGCGCTCTCCAACTGTCCTAGCTGATAGGCGGCTTTAGCAAGCAGTGCACGTCCATCAATAATATTCTCAGTCTCGCTCCCTTCAGGCCTGATTGCACGTTGTAGGGTTGATTGTGCACGCAGGAGCAAACGTTTATAGCGCCTGGTCGTCGTGCTGGAGTGCCTGAGTGAGGAAGAGGAGAGCTGAAGCGAGAGAGCTTGAGACAGGCGCAGCTCAGCTAATTTTACCTGTGCCAGTCGTATGCAGCGTGGACTCTGGATAGCGCGTCCGATATGAATGGCCTGTAGAATACTTTGCACAGCCTCCTGAGCCTGTCCGAGATCTTGTTGCACTATCGCAAGTATCGAGTAACTCCAACTTACCCCTTCTCGATCATTAATCTGCTCAGAGAGAGAGATACTCTGTTTAATCCAGCGTTCAGACTCAAGAAGATCGCCCGTCCGTTGAGCAACATCGCCAAGATTGAGCGTCACCAGTGCCATATTGGGAAGATCGCCAGCGCGTTCAGCCAGAGCTAAAGAGCGTTGCATATAGCTACGGGCGGCTTTATATTCCCCTTTCGTGATATAGGTTGCTCCCAGATTACTACAGAGACGAGCCATTTCTGAGACACGTTCGCTCTGTTCATAGATAGCCAGCGCAATATGGAGGTGCGAGAGCCCATCGTTCATCTGCCCCTGGCTGGCGGCAACGATCCCTAGACGTTCATGGGCATAGCCAATCTCCCAGGGATCGCCATGGAGAGCTCGTTCGGTGCGTGTTGGTAGATTAATCGGAGAGGGATGAGCCTGATCTAATTGAGAAGTGTTTTGTGGTAACGATCTTTTTGCCCCAACCTGAGATGACTCCTCTGCAAGAGACTTCTGTTGCATAACCTGTTCAAGCATAGTGAGCGCTTCCTGCAAATAGCGGCGGGCTTCGTGATAGCTTCCTTCGAAGCGGAGAATAGCCCCATGTTGGAGATGGAGACAGGCCCAGGCGGCCCCGCTGGTCACACCTGCTAATGACATGACATCTATGCCACGTCGATTACACTCATAAGCCCGTTTGTACTCGCCTATCTGTGCCCAGATATTACTGATATCGCGCCAGAGAAGCGCCTGGATCTGAGCCTCTTGCTGCTGTTTTTCCGCTTCTGAGAATGTAGCAGGATAGGCCTGACGTTGAAAGCGTTCATTGCTGCGCAGATCAAGAATGCTCTCCAGAAGGGTTCGAGCTTCCGTATAATTACCCAGGACCGTACTACAAGCGGCGACATGTTCGAGAAGGCGGCTTACGCGAACGGGATCGGCAAGGGGGAAATGAGCCAACTCCTGTGTCGTAATACGCTGAATCTGAGCATGGACATCGGTAGAATCGCTGATAAGCTCATTGTCAGCGAGGGCATTGATAGCCTGCAGAAAATATTGAAGTGCCTCTGAATAGGCAGCCAGAGAGTAGGCCTGATTGCCGGTCAATTCAGCATAATACGCGACCTCGATAGGATCACCACCACCCCGTGTCAGGTGATAAACAATGGCATCCGCAGCTTTTTCAGGTTGATTGAGCGATGCAGCCTTGATTGTTTCAGCCGCTCTGCGGTGGAGCTGTGCGCGGCGAGCAGCTGAGAGGCGACCATAGAGATGGCCAATAATCAGTGGATGCCAGAAGTGGTACGTAATAGCCAGACCATTTCCTTCTTCGGTAAGCAGACCAGCGTGGAGAGCCTCTTCTAATAGATCAAGAATAGTATCTTCATCGTGCTCCGTTGCCATTGGAAGAAGCTGGTTCAACGCAAACGATCCACCCAATACAGCCGCCTTTCCAAGTAGAAGCTGGCAGCCAGTGCTCAGGCGGCTTAAGCGGCGTTCGAGCACAGAGGCAATGGCTTCTGGGAGGGAATGATGGGGCTCGGCCAGCTCCGTTTCAGCCTTTTTGAGCGTTCCAGAAAGAGGCGAGCGAAGTTTTTGCGTCGACTCAAGCGATTCAGCGGGCTCCAGAGATGATTCATCACCATAGAGAGCAGTCACGTAGCGAGCGAGCTCTTCAGCAAAAAAAGGATTTCCTGACGCCTGTGTCTGGATGCTTTGCACAATACTTTTAGGCATATACGAGACGAGCGAGCCAATCTGAGCGTTTGTCAATGGAGGGACAGAGAGCACCGAGATCACCTGTTCGCGCTGGAGATCGGCAATCAGCGTGCGTAATTTATGATGGGGAGGGAGCTCGCCTTCACGGCAAGTGCCGACCAGGAGAACGCGGCGACCGCGCAGATGATGAATCAGATACGTCAGGAGCTCCATACTACTCTCATCGGCCCAATGGAGATCATCGAGGACCAGAAGAAGTGGATGGATCTTGCCAAGTAGTCCAAGCAGCCCTAAAGCGGCCTCCCAGAGGTGTAACCGTTCCTGTTCATGAGGCAGAGGTGTATGTGATCGGTTAAGAGAAGGCGTAAGCGTATGGATATAATGGGCGAGTTCTGGAAGAAGAGCGATCAATCGATCTAAGCGAAGAGGAGAGGAGGTATCGGAATTCACCTGTCCGGGTAACATGGCCATTTGGATAAGTTCGGAAAAGAACGTTGGGGAAGGAAGCAGCGTACGTAGCAGCTCAGTCCAGGGTCGATAAGGGATAGTGCCTTCTTGCTCATACGAGCGGCTCCAGGCCACAGTCCACCCACGGACATAGGCCTCAAGACTAAACTCTTCAGCCAGACGTGTTTTGCCGATCCCTGCATCACCTTTTAAAAGAATAAAATGGGTATGGAGTGGCCGTGAATAAGAAGAGCTCTGAATGGGAGGGAGAGTTTTGTCGCGTTGCAGAGAGAGAGAGGACTGAGCACTGGAAGAAGAGCCATCCAGAGCGAGCAAAATCTGGCGAAAGCTCTCTAATTCTCGTTCGCGCCCGATAAGAGGGCTTTGATTATGGCGACCAGGTTGGAACAGTGGGCGTTCAAACGTTAGCGTACCCGGTCGTTGATCGGTAGATTGTAATGATGGTTGTGAAAGAGGAGTTGAAGGACCTTTTTTGGCAGGAAACAGAGCAATGCCATGAAGATGTTCCGGGAGCCGACCTTTACAGAGCGTTTCATACAGCTCAACCGTTTCAGGCAATGGCTCTCCTTCGTATTCGCGTTGGAGCATCTGAGCATGTTGTCGATACACTTGAAGAGCCTCGCCTCGACGATCTAATTGTGTCAGAAGAATCATCAACCGTTGTAAAGCCGTCTCATTTGTAGGATCAGCAGTGCGTAGACGGTCCAGTGTCTCCAGAGCGCTGGCGAAAGCTTCCTGCTCGATATAGAGATTTGCCAGTTTGAGAAGCAGTCCGACCCATGCCCGTTGTAAAGCATCGCGGCGTGGAGCAGCCCATTCAGAATAGAGCTCCTCTAGCAGATAATTGCCGCGATAGAGATTCCCCGCCTTTTCCAGGAGAGTGGTCATTTGTTTTGAGTCATTAGAAGTATCGGCCTCTTTGAGAAGATTCTCAAACTCCTCTGCATCGACCCAGATCTGCGAGCTATTCGCGAGTTCTAAAATATCGCGTTCGAGTCGGAGGAGGCGAGAAGCGGCGGGGCGAGCGATATCAGGTTCAAGAATCTGGCGTAACTCATGGACCGCCCCATTCAGGCGGTTTGAGGCCAGATCGATATCGAGATCAGGCCAGAGAAGCTCCATAACCTGTTCGCGGCCCAGTCGTCGGCCAGAATTGCTGAGGAGGCAGCCTAAAAGAGCGCGTGCGCGTCGTCGATGCCAGGTACGGCTATCGATAGTGCGCCAATCTCCATCTTGTAGACGCTCGATCCGAAACTGGCCAAGGAGATAGATGCGCAAGAGAGGAAGGGAAGGCTGTGGTTGGAGCGGACCAGCGGCTTTCTCTTCATCAACGGGGCTCTGAAGCCGTTCGATAGCAATCTCTGGGGGAAGATGAGCTCCAATATATTTACTAACGGTTCGCCCTTTTTCGCTCCAATACGCATACCAGTAAGGCCCATGCCCCGACCCTTCCTGGCATTTGCGACAGCGTTGTTTTCCGCAGCGTGTAAACTGCTGGCGATAGGTAACTTTACTGTTCATCCTTAAGCCTATCCGCCCTCTATAGGTGAAGTGACAGCATTCAATGAAACGGCTCATCAGAACTGAGATGAGGATCTTGCTACTTCATTATAGTGAAGATATTATAACCTAGTATGAGCGACATCACAACACCCTTGTAAAAAATCTGTAAAAAGAATGTGAAGAAGGAAAGTGAATTAAATTTTTGTGAAGAGGATGTTTCTTTCATAATTCTACCCATACAGAGACAGAGTTGAGAATCCTGATAAGCGTTAGTAGTGAGGATGATCTCATAAAAATCGAGCTTGAAATCGCTGCTTGGCCTCGTCGATGACGCTGGGAGGAGGAGCGAAGCCAGACCAGTACGTACTGGCCTTTACTCAAAAATGAGTATTTACAATTAAAACAATATTTTGTATTTTATGGGTGCGCTTCCAAAGAGTAAAAGCTCAGAGCAAGATCAAATTCTGGCATTCTCACGGTAGAGCACCTGCATCGCCTTATTTCTCTAGTCGAATCCTTGCGATGCAGGGCAAACAGAAGATGGGCCAGTTCTTTCAGAGGACCCTGGAGGAGAGAGTGTTTAGAGAAGTTGGGGAGGGGAGCGCGAATGTATGATGTATTGGTAGATAGAAGCTGTCTCTTTTTTACGTGTAGTGTGTTTGTGCAAATTCATAAATTTAAGGTAGACTGTTGTGGAAGAGAAGAAGTGGAACTTGAGTAGCCGTGTTAGTGTGGTGGAAGGGCAGCGTTATCCACAGGTCAGTGTTGTCATTCCCGCACGTAACGAGGCACAGAATCTTTATCATGTCTTACCCTATATACCCTCGATTGTAAGTGAAGTTATTCTTGTTGATGGGCATTCGCAAGATGAGACCATAGCAGTCGCCCAGCGTCTGCTCCCTTCAATTCGTATTCTCAAGCAGAGCGGAAAAGGGAAAGGGGATGCATTGCGGGCTGGATTTGCGGCGTGTACGGGCGATATTATCGTCATGCTTGACGCGGATGGTTCTGCCGATCCTCAAGAGATTCCTTTATTTGTTGATGCGCTTCTGAAAGGCTATGATTTTGCGAAGGGTTCACGGTTCCTGAATGGGGGAGGGAGTTATGACATTACCGCCCTGCGCCGTGTAGGGAATTACGCCTTAAGTCAGTGTGTAAACCTCTTATTCTGGACGAATTATAGTGACCTATGTTATGGTTATAATGCCTTTTGGCGGCGTTGCCTTGACCAGGTAGAGGTAGACTGCGATGGTTTCGAGGTTGAGACCCTGTTGAATTTGCGAATGTACCAGGCCAAATTAAAAGTCATCGAAATTCCTAGTTTTGAGCACCCTCGAATCCATGGTGAAAGTAATTTAAACACCTTTCGCGATGGTTGGCGCGTCTTGCAGACGATCGTGAAGGAGAGAAGAAAAGGACTATTCTCTTCCAAATCCCCGACATACCATTTGAAGTCCTCATCGCTATTGCCTCCAGATTAAGACTGTGAGAGGAGCATTTTTGCTGTGACATGGCTGATTCAACAAGGAATCACTTTTGACTTTGTCTCTTTTCAGTGAAGTGGGTAGGGCAAGTAATATGGTAAGCGATATTTCCGTAGTCATTTGTGCGCATTCAGAGGAACGATGGAGTAATCTCATTGAAGCAGTCGCGTCTGTGAAGCAGCAGACGTTCCAACCCAAAGAGATCATTGTAGTTATTGACCATAATGAGCAGTTGCTGAAGCGGGCGCAAGAGCATGTGATAGGGGTATCAGTTATTGAGAATACAGAGATGCGTGGGTTATCTGGTGCGCGTAATTGTGGTATTGCCGCAGCCCAGGGGAATGTTATCGCCTTTCTGGATGATGATGCTCTGGCTACCCCGGATTGGCTGAAGATGGTGAGCCAGCGCTATACCGAAGCGGATGTCTTAGGAACAGGTGGTACTATTATCCCACTATGGGCTGAAGATAAGCCAGTGTGGTTCCCAGAAGAGTTTTATTGGGTTGTAGGCTGTACCTACCGTGGAATGCCGCAGACCGATACGGTCATTCGTAATCCCATTGGTGCAAATATGTCTCTACGGCGAGATATATTTGATTTTGTGGGGAGTTTCCGTAGTGATATTGGTCGGATTGGTTCTCGCCCCATTGGCTGTGAAGAGACCGAGTTATGTATTCGAGCCAAGCAACATTGGCCTGAAGGGCGTTTTCTTTATCTTCCTGCTGCTGTTGTATTTCATCGTGTTACAAAGAAGCGAGCGACCTGGGCTTATTTTTGCTCGCGCTGTTATTCAGAGGGCCTTTCAAAGGCGCAGGTGACCCGTTTTGTGGGAGTGAAAGATAGTCTGGCGGTAGAGCGTTTATATATGTCGCGTATTTTGCCAGCAGGGGTGATAAGGGGGATCAAAGATGCCCTCTTCCATCGAGATCTGACGGGTTTTGCACGTGCCGGGGTCATTGTGGTGGGCCTGGTGGTAACCACCGCTGGCTATTGTGTTGGTCTTTTGACGCAGAGTAGAAATAATGCACCGAAGAAACGCCCGTTTGATAAAACCACGCTGCGACGAAAAAATCCATTATCTTCGCTCATGAATGTATAGTTGCAGGACTGGAGAGAAGTAAGTTCGGGGAGTATCTCACGCTTTTTGAGGATGGTAATGATTAGTAGTAAAAAAATTCCTATTCTTATGTACCATAGTATTTCAGAGCATGCGAGTAAAAAATTTCAATCATTTGCTGTCGCTCCTGCTCTTTTTACAGAGCAGCTCGAGTACTTGAAGCAACAGAATTATACGCCAATGACGGTGACTCAGATGATCCAGGCTCGGGCTCAAGGAGGATCGATGCTCCCCGCAAAGCCAGTCGTACTTACGTTTGACGATGGGTTTGCAGACTTTTACACCCATGCTTTTCCCATTTTACAGAAATATGCTTTTGTGGCAACGCTGTATGTAACGACTGCTTATGTGAATGGGACGAGCCGCTGGCTCCGGAGCGAAGGAGAGGCCAATCGTCTTATGGTTACCTGGGATCAACTGATTGAAATGAGTGCCTGGGGAATTGAGTGTGGAGCTCATACTCATACTCATCCACAATTAGATGTCATCTCTCCTGCACGTGCTCGGGAGGAGATAGTTCAGAGTAAGCAGATTCTTGAGCAACAACTGAGAAAAGAGGTTGTCAGCTTTGCATATCCATTTGGATATCAAACGGCAGAAACGCGTCAGATAGTACAGGAGGCTGGATATACATCGGCCTGTGCAGTGAAGCATAAAATGAGCACATTGGAGAGCGATCTTTTTGCATTAGAACGATTTAAAGTTGATTCTCAATCCCACAGCGATGTATTTGCAGCCTTGCTTGTTGATCGTAATCTGTCGGCGGCTATGGCCATGCAAAAGTTGTATCTTCGCACACGAACACCGTTGTGGCAGTGTGCTCGTCGGAGTACTGTTTCTCTCGCGCACATGTTTTTTCATGGAGGGAGGCCATAAGATGGTAGATAGAACACTCGAGGTTTCTGTAATTATCTGCGCCTATACGCAGGAGCGGTGGACAGAAACAGTTGCCGCTATTCGGTCGGTTCAGCAACAGACGGTGCCACCATGTGAAATTATTCTGGTCATTGACCATAACGTAGAGTTACTTGCTTGCGCACAATCTCAGCTTCCGCATGAGATTATCGTGATTGAAAATAGTGAGCGGAAAGGCTTATCTGGTGCTCGTAATAGTGGCATTGCGGTCTCACATGGCGCGTTAATCGCCTTTCTGGATGACGATGCCACCGCTGAGCCCGATTGGTTAGAGCGTTTACAGCGGTGTTGTGAAGATCCCCAGGTGTTGGGAGCAGGAGGCGTTGTAGAGCCACTCTGGCTGGAGCAGCGCCCGGCATGGTTTCCTAAGGAGTTCTACTGGGTTGTAGGTTGTACCTATGAGAAGCCACCCAGGTTCCCCGTTGCTGTGCGCAATCCATATGGAGGATGTACCTGCATAAGACGCGAAGTATTTGAAACAGTAGGCGGGTTTACGGATGGCATTGGGCGCGTGGGGGCTCGTCCGATGGGAGGAGAAGAGACAGAGCTATGCATTCGAGCGAAACAGCACTGGCCACAGCGCCATTTTTTGTATGATCCTCATGCCAGAATTCATCATCATATTCCTGCCAAACGGGGAAAATGGTCGTATTTCTGCTCACGTTGTTATTCGGAAGGGCTT
The DNA here is from genome assembly GCF_003967535.1 of Tengunoibacter tsumagoiensis. GTDB lineage: Bacteria > Chloroflexota > Ktedonobacteria > Ktedonobacterales > Ktedonobacteraceae > Tengunoibacter > Tengunoibacter tsumagoiensis. The sequence continues at coordinate 3,147,665 of NZ_BIFR01000001.1, forward strand.
TCTAAGGCGACTATTGCGCACGTTGTTGGTTCAAAGGATAGTCTGGCCTCTGAGCGGGCCTATACATTAAAGACGTTGCCTCTAGGGGTGCTGAATGGCTGCACTGATACGCTGCTGCGTTGGGATCTGTCCGGAATATTGCGGGCAGGAGCAATTATTGCTGGTCTGGCAGTGACAACAACTGGTTATGTGGTTGGTACCTTGCGGCAGAGCAAGGATGTGGTTCGCAGGCCGGTACGCGTGGAAGCTACCCAATTGGATCCGTTATCACGCGTGACTCATTAAAATAAACGAGCAAAAGAGCTGAGGGGATAGGTGGGATGGTTATTCAGCAACGGTCGATGTTTCGTAAGAGTAAGTATGAGGTGAGCGAAGGCCCTATTCGTATAGTCGAAATAGAACTGGGGCACCCAATTTTTTCGTTGATCTCGGCTGCCTATGAAGGAGAGCCGGATTTCTATCAACAGGTACTCTGTCTGGTACGATTGCATGGGCTGCCACTGGGGGTGGTGACCTTGCCACTACCTTCAGAAGGGCTTTCGCTCCATACATATCTCCCTTTGTTTTGGGAGCGATTTGGTCAACAGATTAATCAGCATCTTAAAGAGGATGAGCTTCCAACGGTAGATGAGCTCCTCCCTTCAGGGGTGCCAGGCTTCGGTGAACCAAAGTGTCAGAGAGCACGTAAGCAGTTCCTTACAGATGCTCCGTTTGTGAGCGTTATTATTCCAACGCATGATCGTCCTGATCGTCTGGCGCTCTGTCTACACTCCATTTTAGCGACTCATTATCCTCGTTTTGAGATCCTGGTCGTAGATAATGCCCCCAGCACCGATGCTACGGCAGAACTTTTGCAGAAAGAATTTGCCTTCAACGCGTCTATACGCTATCTGCGTGAGGATCGACAAGGGCCTTCATGGGCTCGTAACTGTGGCATGCAAGCAGCAAAAGGTGGTATTCTGGCATTTGTTGACGATGATGTGATTGTTGACCCTTCCTGGCTAGCCGAGTTGGCACGAGGCTTTGCACTCTTTCCGGATGTGGCATGTGTGACCAGTCTTATTTTGCCATTGAAATTGGATACAGCGGCGCAGCGGTGGTTTGAGGAGTATGGCGGTTTCTGTAAGGGCTTTGTTCGTCAGGTCTATGATCAACGAGAGTATAAGCCTGCAAATCCTCTGTATCCGTATAACGCGGGCTCTTTTGGTGCAGGGGCCAGTATGGCTTTTACAGCGCAGTTTTTACGGCAAGTTGGTGGATTTGATCCTGCATTGGGGGGGACGGGACCGGCAAGGGGAGGAGAAGATCTAGCGATCTTTTTTCAAGTGATTCACCATGGATATAAGCTGGTGTATGAGCCAGCGTCGCTCCTCTATCATCTTCATCGTACCGATTATGCTGGTTTATACAAGCAGATGCATAATTATGGCATTGGTCTGACAGCGTATCTTACCAAAAATATTGTGGATCATCCTCGCTTATTGATTGATTTCTTGATGAGAATTCCTTATGGACTGTTTTTTCTTTTGAGTGGGAGCTCGCCAAAGAATACAAAACGTTCGACGTCTTATCCAAAGGCGCTTAAAAAAACTGAGCTGGAGGGCGTTATCTATGGTCCTCTCGCCTATTTCCAGAGTCGGCGTATGATGAATGAAGTTCAAAGAGCGTACGAAAAGGCAAAGAGCAACACCCAGGAACATTCACAGCCAGAAAAAATTTCATAAAAACTATACATTCTTTGTTTGTGGACACAACAATGGAGATTGACGCGTGTCCCCGGGTTGATGGGAAAAGGTGGAGTGGGAATGGCTATACAACTACAGGACAGAACAGAAAGAAAACTGCCAACAGGATCATTTACGCCCGTTCGTATCATAGAGATAGAGCTTGCTCAAACCGATCTTCCAGTTATCGCTGCCATTGATGAGCAGAGTCAGCGCGACTATCGACAGGCGCTCTGTGTTGTACGACTCCATACCTATCCTGTAGGGATAGTTGAAGTAGCCTTACCCCCAGGGGGCCTGGAACCATCTCAGTATCTACCGATTATCTGGCAAGCGTTAAAGGAGCGTATTAATAGCCATCTTCAGCAAGATGGTTTCCCCATGATTGAAACGCTTCCTCTCTGTGGGCCAACCATTGAAGGTACGGCCCCCTGCATCGAGGCGCGTGAGCATTTTGTGGATCATCCAGATACCCCTTTTGTGAGTGTGATTGTGCCAACGCATGATCGCCCAACGCGTCTGGCCAATTGTTTACGTGCCCTGGTGGGGTTACACTATCCCCATTTTGAAATTATTGTGGTCGATAATGCTCCAAGTGATAACGCGACCGCTGATCTGGTCCAGCAAGAATTTGCATCCCATCCGCTCATACGCTATGTCAGAGAGGAACAACAAGGGGTATCCTGGGCTCGGAATTGTGGAATGTGGATGGCTCGTGGCAGCATTCTCGCTTTTGTTGACGATGACGTCGTAGTGGATCAGTACTGGTTAGTAGAGATGGTACGCCCATTTACGCTGTTTAAGGATGTCGCCTGTGTAAGTGGGCTGGTGCTGCCGCTTAAGTTGGATACGCCAGCCCAGCTCTGGTTTGAGGCTTACGGTGGCTTTAATCGAGGCTTTGTACGAAAACTCTTCGACCTCAAAGATCACCGTGACCCTTCTTTTGTCTATCCTTACCATGCTGGAGCATTAGGCGCAGGCGGCGGAAGTATGGCTTTCACTGCACAGTTTCTGTTGGGTAAGGGTGGCTTTGATACCGTTCTGGGTGGAAATGGGGCCATTCGGAGTGGGGAGGATATGGAAGTTTTCTTTCAGGTCATTAAGCAGGGCCATATACTGGTTTATGAGCCTGCTGCAATGGCGTATCATCTTCACCGCACCGATTATGCAGCGTTGTGTAAACAAATTCGTGGATATGGCATGTCTTTAAGTGGATATCTAACGAAATGTATTATAGATGATCCCCTGCTTTTAATGGACCTTTTGCCCAGGATTCCTTATGGTCTCCTGTGCATGGTGCTGGCAAAATTGAAGCAGAACGCTCGTTTTCAGCGTCACAAGCAGGGTCAGGGGTATCCTCAGGAACTTACAACTATCGAACTAAAAGGATTGCTTGCCGGTCCTTTTGCATATGTGAAAAGTCTCCAACAGGCTAAAAAGTAATGTACTGGCAAATACTAGCTGTGATGGTGTCAAGAGTTGTTCATTTCTTAAGCCGTTGATCACGAGAGGAACATGTGAAAGGTGAAAACTTGGCTTTTTCAGTGGATAAAAAATAATACAACAATTCTATTGAATGCAGGTTCATTAATTGGAGCAACAGCTGTCACCTCTCTCCTTGGTTTTGTATTCTGGTGGCTAGCTGCACGTCATTTCCTGCCGGAAGACGTTGGTGTGGCTTCCGCAGCCATTTCTGCGATGATGTTACTGGGAAGTTTCTGTATGTTGGGATTTGGCACTCTTCTCATTACAGAGCTGCCGCGTCAACCTGGTAATGAACTGCCATTAATTGGTACTGCCTGTATCGTAGTAACTGGTGCAGGTTTTCTCATAGGTTTTCTGTTTGCAGTGATTGCACCTTATCTGGTGCCAGGGTTCGCTCCGCTCCATGCAACACTTGCGAATGTCTGCACTTTTGCGGCTGGAGTAAGTCTCACAACAGTGACGCTTGTTGTGGATCAGGCTTGTATCGGTATTCTTCGAGGCGGATTGCAGCTCTGGAGGAATACGCTTTTTGCTGCTGCAAAGCTTCTCGTCCTTTTTTTTGTCAGTTTATGGTTTGCTCATTCGAGTGGTATGTCAATCTATGCATCCTGGACATGGTCAAATGCGCTCTCGTTCCTCGTGTTTCTTCCCGTTCTGTTTCAGAAAAGGAAACATTTTCGGCCACAACACCTTTTTCAATGGAAGCTTGTACAGAGCCTGGGTTTTGCAGCGATACAACATCATTTATTAAATCTTACTTTGCAAGCTCCAACCTTATTGCTGCCTATTCTTGTGACGGCCCTGCTCTCGGCTAAAATGAATGCCTGGTTTTATGTCTCGTGGATGCTGGCCAATTTTGTTTTCTTAATCCCTACGGCATTGACAACGGTCCTACATGCAACGAACTCTGCCCAACAGACGACGCTCTCGCATAAGTCTCGCATGACGATTGCTCTCGCTACAGCAAGCAGTGCAATGGCTGGCCTTGTTTTGTTTTTTGGAACCAGGCAGATTTTAGGGCTCTTTGGGGGCATGTATGCCAATCAAGCCAGCTGGTGTTTACGTATTCTGGTGCTGGCAGCCTTTCCGCTTATTATCAAGAACCATTACATTTCGATCTGCCGGATTCAAGATCGTATTATCTCAGCTATGGTTGGTATGATCCCTGGTGGAGTGATTGAGATGGCTGGAGCGGCCATCGGGGCGTATCTCGGTGGTCTAACAGGCTTAAGTCTGGGTTGGGTGATTGCGATCGCTGTAGAATCGCTGTTTATGTTTCCTGGGGTTTATAAGGTTATTCGTCCGTCTGCGGCTATTCTTCAACCGCTCAATGATGAAGTGTATATCGGTCAGGAGTCAATCTGGCTTATTGACACAGTAGTATTACCGATTATTCCACGCAGCCGTCCATCGGTCAAGATTGCGGCCATTCCTAAACGCCCTCAAGAGATAGAGGTCACCTCTCCACGTTTAGGGAAGATTCATTTTCAGCCGATGCCATCAGAAAAAAAGATTGTGTAAAAAAAGTCTCTCTTATGGAGGATTGGTCCGTTGAAAGATTTGAACTATCAGCAACAGCTTTCTTCAGTGCATTTAGATCGGGAGATGTCTGTCCATTCGGCGTCATCGGTCGGCCTGAAAGGGTTCAAATGGCCTGAGCTTATTTCACTGGTGCTTCCCGTCGTAGCCTTTCTGCTCTGGTCGCTCTCGCTACAGCATGAAGATGTACGTAAGATGAATGATCTGGGGATGGTCTCCACATTTCCGCCATTGATCTTTGTGGCTCTAGCTGTGCTCATCTTCAGTTTTGGTTTTACGCTTCTTCGCCCTCGGATCTCTGAACGAGTGCTGTTTTTTCATCTTATCTTGTTAATCTTAATGCTGTTTGCTACTCAGTCTATCGTTGAGGAGGCCCCGCGTTTTGCTGTTGTCTATCGCCATGCCGGGTATACCGATTATATTATGCGTAACGGTTCGGTCAATCCTGATCTGGATGCTTATTTTAGCTGGCCTGGCTTTTTTGTGTTCAGCGCGATGTTGACGCAGTTGGCAGGATATCATGATATTTTAGGGTATGCTGGTTGGGCGCCAGTGGTCTACAACCTTATCTATATGGGTCCACTTTATATGATTTTGCGGACGTTGAGCGTCGATAAGCGGCTGATCTGGCTTGCGATGTGGCTCTTTTTTCTGACCAACTGGATTGGCCAGGATTACTTTTCTCCGCAGGGGCTGAATTTTTTTCTCTATCTTGTGATTATGGCGATTGTACTACGCTGGTTACAGCCACCTGCCAGACTCAGACCGGGTTTTCTTGCCCAAAAGATCTACCAATCTAGTGCTCCTGTGCAAAAGGCGTATAGCTGGCTGACAACGCCATTGATCGCTTCTGGCCCGGTGCGCCCTATCCAGAAAGGAGCTCTGGTGGTAATCCTATTGCTGGTATTTGGGTTTGTGGTCTGTAGCCATCCATTAACACCTTTTTTTGTGCTGACGAGCATGTTTATCTTGTTACTTTTCAATCGTTGTTCGCCACGCTGGTTACCGCTCATCATGGCGGTGATGGCCGGGGCCTGGATTTTCTTTATGACGAAGACCTTTTTGTCCGGGCATTCGTCAATGGTTGTAGGAAACGTGGGCCAGGTCAGTAGTGCGGTCTCAACGAACGTGACCTCTCATATTCAGGGAAACTCTGAGCATATGTTTGTTGCGATGATGCGCATCGTGATGACGGTGGTTGTATGGGGGCTGGCTTTTCTAGGATGTATACGCCGTGTGCGGTTCGGTCAGGTTGATATTGTGGCGATTCTTCTGGCCATCGCTCCTTTTCCGCTGATTGCTGCCCAACAATATGGGGGAGAGATGTTTTTGCGCATCTATCTGTTTGCTCTGCCCTTTATGGTCTTTTTTGCCGCCGCTTTTTTCTTTCCCCGCCTGCATCCAGGTTCCCATCCGCGTCTCCTGGCTGCGGCGCTGCTCATTCTCCACTTTGGTCTCTTCTTTGGCTTTCTGTTTACACGCTATGGCAATGAGAGAATGGACTATGTTACCTATAATGAACTGGCAGGAATTCGCCATCTCTATCAGATTGCGCCTGAACGTTCATTTTTCCTGGGGGCTGGAGATGTGACTCCCTGGCCTTTTGAGGGGTTTGAAAAGTATGGCTATGATTCTATGGATGATGATCCAGCCCTCTCTGGAGTCGTGGCTACACGTGATGTGATGCGGCTTGAGCTGTTCCTCAAGGCCCAGCATGCTCCTAACTCGTACGTCGTCTTTACCCGTGGACAAGAGGCTCAACTCGAGCTATTTTATGGCTTGCCATCCGATGCGCTTAATCAGTTTGCTACAGCGCTGGTGCATTCAGGCGATTTCACGCTGATCTATCATAATTCAGATGTTCGTATCTATTCATTTGCCGCTCATACCAGGCCAGATAGTATGCAGGCCCGGTCGGGGAAAGGAGAAACAAAATAATGCGCTCAATACTACTCTGGCCACTGGTGATCATTGCGTCGACGATTGCTGTTGGGCTTGTGACTTTTGTGCAACCGGACCTGGCCATACGCCCTTTTGTCGTGATGTGGTTTCTCTTTATCTGCCCTGGAATGGCAGTTGTTCGCCTGCTCTATCTACAAGATAAGGTTGCAGAATGGAGCCTGGGCATTGCCTTAAGTCTTTCATTGGATGCGATCATCACCTCACTGTTTATGTATAGTGGGCATTGGTCTTCCTATGGAACGCTTGCTATTCTCATGTGGGTCAGTTTCTGTTGTTCACTCGTGCAGATTATTGCCTTTTTTATGCGCCGACCAGTTCGTCTGAGCGTCTAGCCTCTGTAAGAGAAGAGGGTATCGTCTTTCGAAAGATCTCTCTTCTCTTTTTTTAATTTTCCTTATCTATATATTTTTATGAAGCGATATAATGGATTCGGGTGTTATACTCTTTTTGTTGGAAGACGAAATCGAGATGGTTTGATAGGTAAAGAGCTATTTTTTGTACTTCTATCGTTCAGGGGGAGGAATGTTGTGAGGGTTTCTGAGGTTGGTCGTCGTTTGATGCGTTGTCTCATCGTCTTAGGGCCTTTTGTGCTGCTTTTCTGGCGTGGAGAATTGATTGTCCCGCAAGGGAGTCATTCTCAAGCCGTTTCAGTGACCGTTTCATCGGTACTGCTTGATCGTGTGAGCACTTTTTCGTTAGGGGCAACTCATACACAAAATGATGTAGACAACGGAGATGACAGTCTGCATATTCAGGCTGTTGAGCAGTTGTTGCAACAGACCCTTATTTATCAGAATCAACACATTATGGGGTGGGGGGTAGAAGATCCTGAGCCAGCCCGTGGGGTCTATAATTGGCAGAGCCTTGACGAACGCGTGGCATTGATGCGGAGAACCCACGCTCAGATGATCCTGACGCTCTGTTGTGCCCCAGGTTGGATGAGAACCCCGGATCACCGCAACGAATGGGATGACCTGGAGGAAGCACCAGCACCTCAGCATATAGTAGATTTTGCAGCCCTGGCCCAGACGATTGCATTGCGCTATCCAGATGTGCATTACTTTCAGGTCTGGAATGAGTTAAAAGGGATGTGGAGTGATGCAACAGGGGCAACTGCCGGATTAGAAGATCTGAATCGGTGGGATTATGAACGTTATACCGTTCTGTATAATGCAGTCTATGACGCCATAAAGGAGGTTCGCCCGGACGCACTCATAGGAGGGCCATATGTAGTTATGGGAAGTAATGGAGATGCGTCAACGCTCTCTGAGGCCGGGCCAACCTATGCCTGGGGAACGCTTGATCAGCGGCCATTAGATGTTATCACGTATTGGCTTGCCCATAAACATGGCGCAGATTTTATCACATTAGATGGTTCAATGGTGAACGACGATGGCATCTGGCTGACGGATCCTTTTGAGGCAGCCAGGAAATTTGTTGATATCGACAACTGGGTGCGTCAGCAGCCCCATGGGGGAGCTACCTTGCCCATCTGGTGGGCTGAATGGTATGTTGGTGTACCTTCCTCACATGCAAAGAATCTCACTTATCTAACGGCTGTAATGACCGCAGCGCAGATTTTTACATTGGAGAGTCAGGCGCAAGTCGTATTGACGTGGGAGCCTCAGGGAGATGCTCAGGGCTACTCATCTCCTGAAGGATTATGGACCGATCCTCGGGCTCCTGCTGGCGGAAAGGCAACCCCTTATGCCGCTATTGCCCAGACATTTAGCACCTATTTTAAGCCTGGCACCAGGATCTATCGAGCAACCAGCACATCATCAACAGTTATCGTCCTTGCCTCGCAGCTCAAGACCATCCTGGTGAATCGTCTCCCACTGGCTCAGGAGGTGATAGTGGATCGAACTGTGTATACCTTGCGGCCCTATCAAGTCCTGGTGGTAGATACCTACTAGCCTTTGAGCGGCGTGTCTCGACGCTGATTGGTGACTATGCTAAGATAGAAGCATCTCTCCTTTTTGGAATGCATCCTGTTTGTTGTGATGTTTTTATGGAATTAGCAAAGTATGCAAAAGCTCGAAGGTTCTGTTGAAAGCATTGTCTTTCGCAATGAAGATAACCACTATACCGTGGCACGTTTTAGGACTACTGATAGCCAGCGGCTGTTTCGAGATGACCTGACAACAATTGTAGGAACGTTGCCAGGTGTGCAGGTTGGCGAACTCCTCTCAGTTGAAGGTGAATGGGAGAACGATCCCCGGTATGGACGACAACTTCATGTTCTAACCTTTATCCAGCGGCTCCCTACCTCAACTGAGGGGATGATTCGCTATCTGAGCTCTGGTCTGATTAAAGGGATTGGTCCAAAAAAAGCAAAATTAATTGTGGACCACTTTGGTGCTCAGACCCTGGCCATTATTGAGCAACAGCCAGATTTGTTGAACAAAGTAAAAGGAATCAGTACGAAGGATCGAGACCAGATCGCAAAGACATGGATTGAACAGAATGATATTAAAGAACTCCATCTCTTCTTGCAATCGCATGAAGTAGCCATGAATGTGGCAACCCGTGTGTATAAACATTATGGCAAGGAATCAATCAAAGTTATTCGGGAGAATCCTTATCAACTGGCTCAGGATGTAAGTGGGATCGGTTTCCGAACGGCGGATGAGATTGCTGTCAAGCTTGGTCTTCCTTTTGATAGTATTCCGCGCCTTGTATCTGGACTTGAATATGTATTAACGCAAGCGGCTAACGATGATGGACACTGTTTCTTATATGAAAATGACCTTCTCTATCGCTCCTCTGAGATCCTACAGGCTCCTCAAGAGGCGTTGCAGAGAGCTATTGAGCAACTGAAGCAGGAGAAGAGTGTCTTTGTGGAGCCCCCTGCTCAGCCCCTGCCTGCTGCTTCCAGGCAGAGCCCACAAGAGCAGACTGCTCTTGACGAAGATGATCCCTTTTTAGAAGAAGAGGGAGAAGAGCTTGCTCCCCAGTCACGTATTTATTTTGCGCCTTTCTGGTATGCTGAACAAGGCTCTGCCCGGCTGTTGCGGATCCTGCTCAAAGCGCCCAGCAGTATTCCTTCCACATCTCAACAACAGTGGGAGGTCGTCTTTCACCTGCTCAAGCAGAAGCGGAACATGGTGCTGACAGATAAGCAGCGCGAAGCAGTGCAACTGGCCTATACTAAAAAGGTGTGTATATTGACGGGAGGACCAGGAACAGGCAAATCTACCTCTATTCGGGCATTATTGATGCTCTTGCGCACGCGCAAAGTGAATGTCGCCCTGACCGCACCAACGGGACGAGCTGCGAAACGTCTGGCAGAGGCAACGGGGGCTGAGGCCAAAACGCTCCATCGGCTTCTGGAGTATGCGCCCCATGATAATAGTTATCAGCGCAATGAAGATAATCCTTTGCCCTTTCAATTTGTGATCGTGGATGAGTTTTCAATGGTTGATATTCTGTTGTTTTATCATCTATTGAAAGCCTTACCGCGAGATGCTCATCTCCTCCTGGTAGGGGATGCTGATCAACTCCCATCCGTCGGTCCGGGGAGCGTGTTGCGCGATCTCTTGAGGAGCGAGGCGCTACCAATGGTACGCTTGACCGAACTGTTTCGCCAGGCTCAGCAGAGTAAGATTATCGTCAATGCTCACCGCATCAATATGGGGCAGGTCCCCTCAACAAAGATTGAAGCGACCAGCGACTTTTTCTTTATGGCAGAAGAAGATCCCCAGCGGATGCAACAATTGATTCTCGACCTTGTCCATCGACGTCTGCCAGCTCGTTATCACTTTCATCCAACCACAGATATTCAGGTTCTCTCACCGATGTACAAGGGAGCAGTGGGAGTAACAATATTAAACGCAAAATTGCAGTCTCAATTAAATCCTCTGACAACGGGACAATTGGAGTTGGGCGATCGGATCTTGCGGGTGGGAGATAAAGTCATGCAGATCCGCAATAATTATGACAAAGGAGTCTTTAATGGAGACGTGGGATGGATTCGTGTGATCAATACAGAGAACTCCTCGTTAAAAGTGGAGTTTATTGAAGAGAACGGCCCATTGTTTGTTAGCTACAACTTTCATGAACTGGATGAACTCGTGTTGGCCTATGCAGTAACGGTTCATAAGAGCCAGGGGAGCGAGTATCCTGCCGTTGTGATTCCACTGATGAGAGAGCATCGTATGTTGCTCCAGCGAAACCTGTTGTACACTGCAATTACGCGAGCCAAACGTTTCTGTGTCCTGGTTGGACAGCCAGCCGCATTAGAGATGGCTGTGAGAAACAATCGCGTCGAGCATCGTAATACTGGATTAACCGAACGGTTGCTGACTATGCTCCCATTTCCAGAGTAGACGGTCATGCAGCAGAATAAATCGGAGACAAATCTTGTTCTCGTTAACAGAGCGCAGATTTGTGTACGTAAACGATAGAGTCAAAAAGAGTTGAGACCATATATGGTATACTTTTGAACACAGAGAAGAGTATAGAAGAAGTCTCACTCTGCATTATAGACCCAAACCAAGGAGGACAGTCCTATGAATCGCCAAGAAGCGATTGATTTTTTACTTGATCATTATGAGAACCCACGCAATCAGGGTGAGATTGCCAATCCAGACGTTAGCCTGAATGGTGGCAATCCTGGCTGTTCGGATGTTATCACTATGCAGGCCCGCTTTGGCGAGGATGGCAAGCTGCAAGAGATCGCCTGGGATGGCGAAGGTTGCACCATCAGCCGCGCAGCAGCCTCTTATGTGACCGAGATGGTCCAGGGATTAACTCCCGATCAGATTGATGAGATTAGCTTTGAAGATCTGATGGAGCAACTGGGTCGTGAAGTAGTGATGACCCGACCAACCTGTGCGACCCTGGCTTTGGGAACTCTGAAAAAAGGGGTCCATGAGTACCATATGCACAAGCGCTCGGAAGATGCTCACTATTCTTAGCAGCGAACCTCACTAGAGGTTTGACTGTCCTCACCCTGCTTGCTGTTTCCAGTTGATCGAGACGCAGGGACTGATATTTCGTCAGAGCTGATAGGTTATGCGCCATTCAGCAAGCAACTGGAGGGCCTGTTGATGAAGATATTGATGGGCTGGAGCATTGAGCCAGCGGCTCACACCTGAAGGATGGGGGAGAGGAAGAAAAAAGGTCATATCGCGCTGCTGATACGTCCCAATAATCTCCTCCAACCTGGCCTTGCCCAGAAAAGCTTCGATGGCCATTGAACCTACCAATAACACCACGCGAGGTTGTAGGAGCAGCAACTCCTGTTCTAGATAAGGGCGACAGAGCGCTATTTCTGGAGGAGACGGCCTGCGATCACCACTGCCAGAGGTATTTTTACCAGGATTGCAACGGGTCAAGGAACTTAAATAGGCCCGATCATGGAGATAGCCCTCCGGAAAGCCAGCTCGCTCCAGCCATTTTTGCAGCACCATCCCACCAGGACCACTAAACGGGAGGTTTTTGGCCACAGAGCGATGCCCAGGAGCCTGTCCAATGACCATTAACCTGTCAGTGGCTCGTCCGCTCACAATGGGATGGACGGCCTGAAGGTAGCCATGCTGCTGGCAGAGTGTACAGCTACGGATCTGTTGCTGAAGAACCTTCAGTGCAGCTCCCTTAGTGACTGGCGGCTGTTGAGATGGGTGCATGTTCTGAACTCAGATCAGGAGTCTGGTAGGGCACCGTGAGGTGTCGGTATTTTCCTTGAAAATAAATAAGTGGAAGTTCACTCTGAAAAGACTGCTGTCCATCCGCAGCAATGGTATGTTGCTCAGTCCGCATCTCATCATTCGTAGTAATATTACTGGTATTTTCATATACAACACGCTGCCCCGTCCCCATTGCCTCCACCTGCCCCAAAAAGATACTATGATCGCCCGCCGGATATTCTGCCACAATACGGGTATCAACAAAGGCCAGGACATCGTCGATGATGGGCGCTCCCGTGGCTGCAGTCGAGTAGGAAGCATGACAGAAATGCTCATGTCGTTCGGGTGATTGTGTAGCGAAACCGCGCGAAAGATGCTCTTGCTCTGCTGATAATATATTTACTGCAAAGATCTTGCTTTCTCGTAAAAGTGGAATAGTATGACTATTGATATCGATAGAGATCATCACGAGAGGGGGATTAAGCGAGATAGAAGAGAATGAATTTACCGTGATACCAGCAATCTGGCCCTGACTGCTGGTTGTTACGACAGTGACCCCGGTTGTAAAACGCCCCATAACCTGTCGAAAAAACTCTTTTTCCATTGCCATAAACTCTATCCTTTACCGAATTTTTCAATGGTAGTACATGTAGCCGTCTGATAAGGACAGGCTGAACGGCATCAAAGAACAAACGTCTTACAATGTCGGTAGATTGGAGAGAGCCATTCCCTCTGTTTGGGAGGTCGTCATTGATCTCCTTATAAACAGTATCCTCTGCGTCCGAGGTTATGTCAACTGTACAAAAGGGTAGTTTTGTTTTGCCTGGTTGGTGTCAATGGTTGACATTCATCAGGCCCATCGATATACTCATTGTAGTATTTATCTATTGGTGCATCCAGCAGGTGCCTGCTTTGTCTCATTTGAGTAGTCAAAGCGGAGAGAATAGGGAAGTTGGTGAAACTCCAACGCAGACGCGCTACTGTAGACTGGTAAGTTGTCCCTCCTTGTCATAGAGGTTCGTTTCGACGAACGAGGAATGCATGCCACTGTCTCTCATCATACAAGGAGATGGGAAGGCTGAGGGGATAGCTGTTCGAGCCAGAAGCCAGGAGACCTGCCTGCTAGATTGCTGACGTTCCTTCGCGTCAATTAAGGAGCGGGCCGAGACAGCATGTCTTCGTTTAAAAAGCGTGTCTTGGAACATCTCAGGCGTGGAGTTGAGTGAGTTCTGTCCACCTGTCTTGGAGGTTTTCTATGAGCGTTTTTCTGTCTGATCTCTCCTCTCTGCTCTTTTTGAAACGAGCCGCCTCATGAAGATCACCTGGCGGCCTCTAGCTACTCAGCGTAAAAGAAAGCTCTCTCCAATCATTCTGCTTCTTTGTTTATGTCTCTTGCTGCTCCTTGTGATGTTTGTCGCAATCAATTTTGGGTCATTAGCGATTCCTGGGAGTAGTATCGCTAAGATCCTGCTCAATAAAAGTGGTCTGTTTCATTTTCGGCCCCAATGGGACCCTATGTGGGAGATTATTATCTGGCAGATTCGTCTGCCTACTGTTGTGGGAGCGGCCATTGTAGGTGCGGCACTGGCTGTGGCTGGAGCCCTGTTTCAGGGGCTCTTGCGAAATCCTCTTGCCGATCCTTTTTTGATTGGGACCTCGTCGGGAGCGGCTTTGGGCGCGACAATCGCCTTTGTGTTGCCTTTTGAGACTGTTGCGGGCTCCTTTTTTACGCTGACTCCATTATTAGCCTTTATAGGAGCAATGGTCACCGTTTTATTTGTCTACGCATTGGCACGCACTGGCGGACAGACTCCGGTCGTCACATTGCTTTTAGCTGGTGTCGTGGTCAATTCTGTGCTGATAGCTTTTCAGACCTTGATCCTGACGCTCCACCCACCAGGGCAGAATGGATGGCAGGGTCTTTTTAGCTGGCTTTCAGGTGGAATTGCCGTGAATAGCTGGCCGCCATTACTGGTCGTGATCATTGTCGTGATGATTGGTATCGTTGCGGCCTGTTGTCTGGCCGGAGTGTTAGATGCCTTTGCTCTGGGCGATGAGGGGGCAGCCCATTTAGGACTGAATGTTGAAGGATATAAATTTGTGATCGTGCTGTTAGCCTCATTATTGACTGCTGCTGCTGTCTCAATTAGCGGTCTGATTGGTTTTGTGGGGCTGGTGACTCCGCATGTGATGCGGCTGCTGCTGGGACCTCGACATGGTCTGTTATTGCCAGCCTCTGCATTGGGAGGTGCGATCTTCTTGACATTGGCCGACCTCTGCGCTCGAACAGTGCTTAGCCCGGCTATTGTCCCGGTAGGCGTATTTACCGCGCTGGTTGGAGCCCCCTTCTTCTTATTTCTTCTCAGGGGTAGCAAGAAAGAGTACACATGGTAGCGAATATGGAACGGAGATCGCTTAAGGCAGCAGATCCTCTGGTGCAGATGCAGAGTGTCTCTTTTGGTTATAGCAAACAAACGTTGCTCTATGATGTTTCAGTACAGATCCGGTCTGGTGAGATGGTTGGTCTGTTGGGACCAAATGGATCAGGTAAGACCACATTGTTACGTTTGCTCAGTGGGGCTATCCATCCTCGGCAGGGACAGGTTTTGCTGTTGGGGAAAACTTTGCGGCAGTGGGGGCGGCGTGCCACTGCGCAGAGGGTCGCTGTTGTTCCACAAGAGATGCATATGCCCTTTGCTTTTACCGTTGAGGAGATGGTTCAGCTTGGGAGGACCCCTTTTGTCCCGGCTTTTTTTGGGACACGTGGCAGTCAAGATGAGAAAGCCGTTCAGGAAGCGATGGAGATTGCAGGCGTTTCAGCCTTTGCGAAGAGAAGCTTTAACGAGCTAAGTGGAGGAGAGAGACAACGGGTCACGATTGCAATGGCATTAGCACAGGAGCCTGCTCTGCTCCTTCTGGACGAACCTACAGCGCATCTCGACATCAAATATCAGATTGAGACCCTTGCCCTGGCCCAGCGATTGAATCGTGAGCGAGGTGTGACCATTATTGCAGCGCTTCATGATCTGAATCTTGCGGCGCGCTATTTTCCACGACTACTGCTCTTTCAGCGTGGAATCGTTGCTGATGCCAGTCCAGCCGAGGTGCTTCAGCCTGAGCTGTTAAGCCGTGTGTATGGCATCCCGATTCAGGTGGGTATTCTTCGCGGCTCTCAGCATCTCAGTATTCTGCCACCTGTGGACGATGCTCAAGCGGTCAACAGAAAAGAGGGAAGCCATCCGTTGATTCATGTTATGGCAGGTGGAGGATCGGGCGAGCTGTTGATGAGAGCACTGGCAGATGCTCAGCTCCCCTTTGTGGCGGGGGCATTGAATGTAGGCGATAGCGATCATGCATTAGCATTGCGCCTGGCCCAGGAAGTGATTACGGAGCAGCCATTTGCGCCTATTTCATTGCCAGCGCTTACCCGAGTCCAACAGAGCCTTGAGCATGTACGTGTGCTTCTCATCTGTCCTACGGCCATTGGGCCAGGGAATCTTATCTTACTGCAAGAGGCTTATGCGGTAGCACAACGCGGAGTCAGCGTTCTTCTCTTACAAGGAACGATTGATGGAACAGCCTGCACCCCGCCTGAAACAGGGAACCTGCAACGCACCAGCCAGAGCGATTTTAGTGCACGCGACTATACTGGTGGGCAAGGGGCAATGCTCCTTGAAAAGATCATCTCCGCAGGTGGGCAGGAAGTAAGCTCTGTTGTAGAAGCGCTTGAGCTTGTGAAAAGCGTCATCACAGCATAAGAAAGAGGTGAGAACATGATGCTCGCACCTCTTATCGCGTTAGATAACTGTTAACAATTCGGCAGCGCCATCGGTAATGGCCATACAGTGTTCGAACTGGGCTGAACGTGAGCCATCGGCTGTGCTGATTGTCCAGCGATCGGGTAAGAGCCGTGTCTCTGGTCCACCAGTATTGATCATAGGTTCAATCGTAAAGACCATCCCTTTTTGGATGCGCAGACCAGTATTGGGCCTGCCAAAGTGGGGAACGCTGGGATCTTCGTGGAGAGAGCGCCCTACGCCATGGCCGACCAGATCACGGACCGTAGAGAATCCATGTGCTTCCGCATACTCTTGAATCGCCGCGCCTATATCTCCGATACGTTTGCCGGGGCGAGCCTGTTCGATGCCTAATTCAAGGCATTTGGCCGTCACATCCATCAGCCTCTGCCCCTCTTCGTCAATTGTCCCCACCGCATAGGTCATGCAAGAATCACCAACCCAACCTTTATAGAGCGACCCGATATCGATTCCTACAATATCACCATTTTGAAGAGCCCGTTTCGTACTGGGAATCCCATGGCAGATCTCGTCATTGATCGAAATACAGGTCGCAGCAGGAAAAGGCGGAACGGCAGGATTACCACGGCGTGCTGGCTGAGCGCCATACCCTTTATAGACAGGGATGGCCCCTTTGCCTCGGATATAGTCTTCAGCAATCCGATCCAATTCAGCGGTTGTGGTACCTGGTTTGACATACGGGCGGAGAACCTCAAAGGTCTCAGCAACAATGCGGCCTGCTTCGCGCAGATGAGCGATCTCCTGCCGCGATTTCAGTAAAACTGCCATAAAAAACCTCTCTCTATGGAATGAAGAATAGAAAGTATGCTCAGGATATTAGTGGGCTGCCGTATTCATCTCTTGAGGTTCTTCCCAGGTCAACAGATCATTCGTGGAGACCTGAAAGTAGCCATTAAAATAATTCAAAAGATTGTCTATCGTCGTATAATCAATACGTTGGCTTTTGCCAGTATTGAGAGAGGCAAGAACACTTAGTGAGACCCCGCTCTCCTCAGAGAGACGTCGGAGACTCAAAATGGTCTGGCCTCGATGTGCTCGCTCAACGTTTACGCGCGCGAGCAACAAACGTAATTTGCAAGAAATAGTCAAGCTCTTCACCTCTCGCTTGCTATTGTATCCACGGAGTTATCTTGAGGATAGAATACCAGATCGTGTAGTGGCATGTCAATACAATGTAGTGGATAAGCCAGACATGATCCCTAGCGAGCATGCGAAGGTGGCGAAAAAGGAGCGTAAAACGACAGAGCAGGTGCGCCAGAGATGCTAAAGGCATCCTCTCTGGAAAGAAGAAAGCAGTTTGTCCTTGATGGTAATTTGGCGCGAGAAACGCTTGCAATCTCTTCCTCTTCCCCGTATACTTGCAATAAATCATAGAACATATGTATATTCATGGTCGTATTTTGTCTAGTCTTAATTTGCAGTATTTTAGGAACACTATTTGATTGATAGTGAAGGTGAGGTTTATGAGCTCTGAAGATAAACTGACAGTGACGCTACGTCTGCCTTCAACATTGAGTGCTTACAGCGGTGGAAAGAGCCAGATTGCCCTTAAAGCAGAGACGATAGAGCAATTGCTCAATCTATTAGAACAGCAGCATCCCCTGGTCTGGGAGCGTTTGTGTACAGAGCAAGGGGCGATTCGCGAACATGTGAGAATCTTTGTGAACAATCAACTTATCAGCGATGCAAGTGGCTTGAAAACAGTCTTAAAGCCTGGTCAAGAAGTCATTGTGCTGCCTGCCACATTTAGCATTTAGTTCGCATGTAGCTCCTTTTTTCTTCTTCATGGAAGGGCTTACATCTTTTTTTTGCGTTTGACAGGCTTAACTGGTGAGATAGTGTGCATTTCTGTCCTCTGTCCTGGCATAATCGCATCATGGAAGAGCAAAAACCTCCCCTAGAGATCGCGTGCCTATTCCAGGGGAGTACTACCATGTTAGCTTTAATTAAAGATGAGTATCGGATATGGAAGAGCGTAGTGAGTCAGCCGCCTCGTTGGAGGGGAGGCTGGTGGAGATGGGTGATGAAGTTGGGGCGCTCATCTGTTGTGTTATCTTTAAGACATCTTGAGGAGTCGCATTTTGAAGCTGCTGTGCCACCGTAGTATTGGTAGGGGAGGCCAGTGCGGCCTGGCTCACAGCAGTCTGAAGCACTACTTTATCGATTGCGCTGGAGAGCCAGCCAGAGCCGCTCATACCCACCAGGATTGCTCCACCAAACTCAGAGACATTTACCAGTGCGTTCCCACCTCCTGCCTGTGTGAGAGGACCATAGAGCAGCCATGAAACGAGTGCAGCGACCGATCCAATGAGCATATTGCCAATAAAACCAGGGAGAAGAATACTGGTGCCATCTCCTTTAGGGACCGTATGAGGAAGTTCAAACCCCTTATCATTGATGTAACTATTCACCAGCCCGCCAACTCCGCCTGCTGCAAACACCAGTCCTATAACCTGCCACACCGTCATTGCCAGAAACCTCCTACTACATCAGAGCCGTTGCTCATGCCTATCTTTTCAACGCAAAAAAGCTGCTTGCCGTTGCAAAACATATTGAAATGTATGAAAGAAGAAAGAAGCGATTCCTCTCTCTCTTTCCCTTCTCAGGTCAAGACACCGTTACTTCTTAAGAAAAGAAGCGTTTTAGAAAGTGTGTAAATTTATACTGGTTGTTGCTGCTGGTTGTTGGTAGAAGGGTATGGCTGTGAGTGCAAAGATGTATCCATATACGTATTCGCTTATGAAGAATATTCCAGAGATAAAAAAACCTTTCGTTGAGCCGAAGGTCCTTTTAAGTGAGGCAAGAGCGTTTCTCCGTTTCTTTCATCAAGAGCAAGGGATAATGCACCAGACCAAAGCGCGTATGCTTCAGATTGAGGCAGAGATAGAGCGAAGTGGAAGCTATTGGCAGACGTATGATGAGATTGCCTATGGAGCCAAAGTTGCCTGGAGACAGAGTCTACGCTGTATTGGTCGTTTGCACTGGCAATCGCTCAATATCTGCGATCGCCGCAAAGTCACCACGGCTGAAGGCGTTTTTGAAGCGTTGTTGCACCATTTGCGACAGGCAACAAACAATGGAAAGATTCGCCCGTACCTGACCCTTTTTGCGCCCCAACAGCCTGGACAGCCAGGAATTCGTATCTGGAATGCTCAACTTCTGCAATATGCGGGATATCGACAGCTCGATGGCAAAATTCTTGGCGATCCAGCCAATCAAGATCTGACAGAGATCCTTCTACAATTAGGCTGGAAGCAGCGGAAACGTTCAGCCTTTGACCTGCTACCACTTGTCATTCAGATGCCGGGGCAGGCTCCTCAACTGTTTGAGATCCCGCGTTCGGCAGTATTAGAGGTCCCTTTGCAGCATCCAGAGTATCGGTGGTTTGCTGACCTCGGTCTGAAGTGGTATGCAGTACCAGTTATCTCTAATATGCGTCTGGAGATTGGAGGGGTCTCCTACACGGCAGCTCCTTTCAACGGCTGGTATATGGGGACTGAGATTGGATCGCGTAACCTTGGTGATCGTGAGCGCTATTATCTTCTCCCTGTGATTGCAGAAAAATTGGGCCTGGCCATGAATTCAGAGCGGACCTTATGGAAAGATCGTGCGCTTCTCGAGCTCAATAGTGCTGTGCTTTATTCGTTTGCCCAGGCTGGGGTCACAATGATTGACCATCACACCGCAGCTCAACAATTTCTCCTGCATGAAGAGCGAGAGGCTAGAGCGGGAAGAAAAGTGTATGCCGACTGGGGCTGGATTGTGCCACCAATGTCTTCTTCCGCAACGCCGGTTTTTCACCAGACGTATGAGCAGAGACTGCTGACCCCCAACCTTTTTGCGCAACAGCCGCCCTGGCGTGATTATACGCTTACAATGCCAGCTCAGCCGACTGAGCGTTTTGAGATAGGTCCATCCTCCATAGCCTGTCCGACAAAAGGATTGCTCTCTTATCCGGCTCGGGATGAGTAACGCGCGTCGTCTGCGAGCAAGGCAAAAGAAGTAAAAAGGTAGCCCATTTGGGGTCTGTCAGCTTCTCTACATTGACAGGTTTGTCTCCTGTTTCTATAGTACTGATTAAGAGAAGATGTGCTTATACATTGCCACGTTAGAAGAAGGGAAGTACAATCTAATGGCGTTTACGCAAGATGAACTTCAGTCGCTTAATGCAATTTTCGACCAAAAGTTGCTTCATCATCGCCGCGAATTGGAGCGTACTTTTGACCAGCGTTTGCTTGTGTTTAAATCGGAGTTTGAGCAGCGCCTGACGGCAGTACAGCAAGATCTACGTACTCACCTTGCTCGTCGCTCAGTTGAGCAACAGCAGAAAACGAAAGAACTGTTCCAGCAATCCACCGAAAGTCAATTTGCTCGCTTCTCTCAGCTTCTGACTCAGGAGCTTGCACAACAGGAGAAGCAAAGCTCCCCGCATCTGGAAGATGTCGTTGAGCGTTCACTTGCGGCACAGTTACTGGCATTTGAGCAATTAATCAATCAGCGTCAAAGTCCTCCAATGGGAGAGGGCGGCTCTTTATATGTCAATGATCAGACCAGTGATTTTGATGCGATAGAGGTCCAGACGGAGATCCCGTGGGAAGATCTTGTAGAGCTGATTGACAAAGTTTTAGAAGAGCGGCTCTCCTCTTTGCATGCTGCCCTACAGAATCGTGTGAGGGAGTTGGAGCGTGTACTGGTTGGTCATCTACAAACGTTGCGCTCGCTGATGATGGAGCAGTCGCCTCAGGCTGTGACCCCCTTTCAGAATATGCAAGAGGTGTACGAGAGTATTCATCAGCTCGAAGAACTGATTGAGTCGATGCAAGTCGCGATGACAGCGAACAGCGCCCTGCTTTCTAATCGTCTTTATCATCATCAGCATCTTCCTCTTGATCGTGCTCATGCGCAACAGCGCATTGTTCCTCCAGAGCCCGCTCCACTCCCTTTTCAGTTGCGAAAAGAGGAGCAGTCACGAAACTAGACCACTCTCCCTCCATTCTGATAAACGAGCTCCCTCGCTGAAGAGAAGGCAACCAGCGAAGGAGCAGATGGGAAGTCTCAGGATAGTTTTGAGAGTGTATTAATCTGATTGAGCTTATTGATATATGTCTGGAGTGCAGTATTCGTCGATTGAGCCAGCAACTGTTGCCCCAGCCCTGAGTCGATATGTAAAAGGTAGCAGGGTCCGCTAATAGGGGGGTTATCAACGCTACGATTTGGATCGTAGATGATGATCGCTCGCTCACAGGGAACAATGGCGGTATTGGGATGCTGCGGTGGGTAGATCTCATTCGAAAGAGGAAGCCCCAATAAGCCCGGTCCTCCATACGTTCGATAAAAGGTCAAGTTAGCCCCTAAAAGAACGACTCCATTTTTGCATTTCCAGGCTCCATTGCCGCCATCAGAGAAAAATGGTTGAACGCTTGGATCTGTAAGTTGCAGCATAGACCCTCCACCTTTTAAGTAACTCCATAGTTGATCCCAGGGATAGTTTCCGGGACAGCGGCTCCGACTAACCGGATCAATCGAGAAGTGACCTGTAATTCCTCCACTTGCGTCTGCCGTTCGCATGGGGATCTTCCAGCGCTGACAGATATGTTGAATCAATTGAAAGCTCGCTGCCTGTTGAGCGGAAGTAAGGGGATCAGAATTGTCGCTTGATGGTTTACAGTGTTCGATTGAGATGGTGCTATTATTTGGATTGATGGAAGTGTTCCAGAATGGTTCATGGCCAGCAGAGAAGATGCCGTTGGCCCATGCTCCCCCCGATTCGGGCACACATTGAACGACTTTTCCGTCCTGGCCGATCACATAATGGCTACTGACAGGATTATTTGTATTTTCGGTCGTGGCAAAAAAGTTGGCAATGGCCTCGGCACTGGTGCCGCCAGCCGTTCCATGGAGAATAACATACAGGGGTTTCTGTCCATTGCGGTCAGGAAAGTAGTTTTGATTGGGAATAACAGTTACACCTTCTTCATCAGCATTCATTTTGTTCCCCTTTTCACATTTCAATGAGTGCATATAGAGATTTCTTGTGGTGTTTTTCTGCATCCTTTCACTTATAAAAGGTTGTATTCACTTATAAAAGGTTCTATTCGTCAGCAGTGTACCATGAAAAAAGGAAAATGTGTATTACTATTTTTAATTATTCTACGCATATGTACGCCCACAAGAGCAGAAGCTCGCAACGAATAGGGACATGTTGCTAATTCCCCCTCCCTTTCAGGGGAGATTGATTCATTCATAGAAGAAACTTTTTTTGCTGTATTGCGGGAGCCTTGACAGATAGCTGCAATAGCTTTATACTGATGCGGCTGCTTGCGACAGCTTTTTTCTTGTGTTTCTTCCACTCTTCAAAAAAACCAGTCGTGCTCGCGCTGAGCAACTGGTTATTTTGTGTTGTCCGCGTTTTGACTCCCCCTTACTACAGACATTGTATGTATTGCCTTATCATCATCAAGAGGAGTTCCATCATGTGGCGTTTTTATGTTGCCCTGGCGCAGACTGCGTTTCGCCGGCAACTTATCTACCGTTGGGCAAATCTTGCCGGCATCTGTACGAATATTTTCTTTGTCCTTCTGTTTAGCTATATATTGATTGCACTGTATCAGGTACGGCCTGTAGTAGCTGGCTATAACCTGCAGGATATGGTGCGGTATACCTGGCTAGTGCAGGCCATGATTATGGTTGTGGTGCCATTTAATTGGAATGAGTTAATGTTAACGATCCGTTCTGGTGAGGTCGTTTCTGATCTGAGCAAGCCCTGCGATTTTTATGGCTATTGGTTTAGCCGTGAGGTTGGCAGGAGCCTCTATTATCTCCTCTTTCGGAGTATCCCTATTTATCTGGTAGGGATGGTGCTGTTCAAGTTGGGCCTCCCAGACTCCTGGTTTTTCTGGCTGGCTTATGCATTTTCCTTTAGTATTGGAACGATGTTAGGGATTGCCTATCGTTTTCTCTTTAATCTTGCGGCATTCTGGTTAGTAGAGGCTCGCGCAATGATTACGCTGGCGACGACGGTCTCTCTCTTCTTTACTGGATCATATATTCCGATTCCTCTGCTTTCGCCTCCCTTTCAGGCTATTGTGGGTTGGCTTCCCTTCAATGGTCTGATGAACCTTCCTGTTGAGATTTTTTTAGGGAAAATCGTTGGTTTTGCTTTGCTCTTTGAGCTGGGACGCCAACTGCTCTGGCTTGTCATCTTGATGGTTTTTGCTCGCTGGTTAACGGGACTGGCGACGCAGCGTGTTGTCTCTCAAGGCGGTTAATCGAGAAAGCGAGAATGCTATGAACCTGTTATTTGAGGATATGCAATTGTATCTGCGTCTGATTCTCATGCAGATTCGTGCGCAGGCCCAGTATAAGTTGAACCTTGTATTGGATATCTCTACCTATTTTCTGGTTACTGCCTGTGAGTTGCTTGCAGTCATCCTCTACTTTGTGCCTTTTCCAACGCTGCTCGGATGGAGAGTTGGCGAGGTTATGCTGTTGTCGGGGGTGGTGTCATTAAGTTTTGGTCTGGCAGAGATGGTCGGGTCGGGCATTGATGATTTTTCTACGATGATTCGTCGCGGCGATTTTGATCGAGTACTGCTACGACCCCTGGGAGCTTTCATCCAGATTTTTGGGAGCGATTTTCGTCTTCGTCGTCTGGGTCGTCTCACTCAGGGTGTGCTGGCGATCGGTCTGGCTCTTCCCCTTATTCCGCAATTGCACTGGACAGTCTTTCGTGTACTGGTACTGGTGCTTGGAGTTATCAGTGGCATGGTGATCTATGTATCAGTTCAATTATTAGGGGCTACACTCTGCTTCTGGACAGTAGAAACAACCGAACTGATTAATCTTCTGACGTATGGGAGCAGAGAAATGATGAGCTATCCTCTTGCGATTTATCATCAATTGATGCAACGCTTCTTTCTCTTTATCATTCCCGTGGCCTTTGGGGCTTATGTTCCCGTCTGTTTTGTACTTGGAAAAGCGCTTCCCTTTGGTTTGCCTTTGGAGTGTGCCTATCTGGCACCAGTGGTTGCGACATTGTTTGCCCTGGTGGTTGGCTGTATCTGGCGCTATGGAGTTCACCGATATCAGAGTACTGGTAGCTAAACGAACAAGAGAGGAAAGAGAGAATGACTGTTCTGATTGAAGCTAAGGGATTACAAAAGACCTTTCGCATTACGAAAAGACGCACCGGTTTTTTGGGAGGCGTTCGTAGCATTGTTGATCCAGAGGTAAGAAGCGTTGAGGCGGTTCGCGATCTCTCGCTCTCTATTCAGCAGGGAGAGATGGTTGGTCTGATTGGGCCAAATGGAGCTGGTAAGAGTACGACCATTAAGATGTTGACCGGTATTCTCAAGCCAACGGCCGGGCATCTTCAGGTGGCCGGACTCAATCCAATCCAGCAACGAAGGAGCCTGGCCGCACGTATCGGCGTCGTCTTTGGTCAACGAACGCAGTTATGGTGGGATCTGCCATTGATTGACTCATTGCAGTTGCTACGTCATCTGTATCGTGTGCCAGAAATACGCCATCGTGAAAATCTTGCTCAACTGCGAAAAATGTTGGATCTGGATGAGTTTATTGATACACCAGTTCGGCAGTTGTCGCTGGGGCAGCGTATGCGAGGCGATCTGGCCGCAGCACTGCTTCATGAGCCAGAGCTGCTCTATCTTGATGAGCCTACAATTGGGCTGGATGTGATTGCCAAAGCCAGGATTCGTGAAGCCCTGCTAGCGCTCAATACAAAGAGAGGGACAACACTCCTGTTGACCACCCATGATATGGATGATATTGAGACCCTTTGCCCGCGCATGTTGATCATCGATCATGGACAGAAGCTCTATGATGGTACTGTTACCGCGATTCGTGAACGGTTTGGTGGAGAGCGGACGCTGATTGCAACCCTTGATAGCGCGTCTCAACTCCCAGGGAATCAGCAGAACGTGCCAATCTTGCCAGATCTTCCAGCTGGTGTGCAGGTCTTGAGTAGTGATGGTCCAACGCTTGTTTTGAGCTTTGGGCGCGAGACGATGCCTGCGCATGAACTGGTAGCCTGGTTGGGAGCGCGTTATCCGCTGCGTGATGTTACCTTTCAGGAGCCTGAAGTTGAGGATGTCATTCGCCGTATCTACGAAGAAGGTCTGCTCCTTAAAGAGAAAGCTTTATAAGAAAGTTTTCTGGCGTAGGATGTGGCCAGTGAGCGAATACTATAGATCACTCACTGGCCACGTGGTCACCCTTTTCTAGAGATCATAAATCTCAGTGAATTTGTGTGTCAGATAATCGATGAAGTACTGGGGGCTCCCTGGCTCACCCGTCAGACGCTGAATAAGGTCTTCTGGTAAGTAGGTTGTTCCCAATGCATACATATTTTCGCGGAGCCATTGCAGGATAAAGCCAGTCTCACCGTGTTTCAAGCGCTCATCCATATCGGGGAAGAGACGATGGAGAGTAGCAAAGATCTGTGCCGAATAGAGATTCCCCAGTGTATAGTCAGGGAAATAGCCAAAGCCAGAGGTCCAGTGAATATCTTGCAGAATACCATCTGCATCACTTGGAGGCGTAATGCCCAGATATTCCTGATATTTCGCATTCCAGAGACCTGGTAGCGACTCTACTGCGATCTCGCCATTGACCATGGCCTGTTCGAGCTCGAAGCGAATGATAATATGCAGGTTATAGGTGACCTCATCGGCCTCAACGCGGATCAGGCTCGGCTGAACTTTATTTAAGGCACGTACAAAGGCACGAACATCAACATTCTTAAATTGTGCAGGGAAAAGCTCTTGCACAATGGCATAGTGTCTGGTCCAGAAGGCTTCAGAGCGACCAATCGCATTTTCCCAGAGACGCGACTGCGATTCATGCATCCCCATTGAAGCCCCAGTAGCCAGCGGAGTGCGCATGAGAGACTTTGATTGACCCTGCTCATACAGACCATGACCGCCTTCATGAAGAGCAGCCATGAGCGAGCTTTGGAGAAATTGCTCACTATAGCGGACGGTCAGGCGAGCATCGAGAGGAGAGCCAAAACTGGTCGTAAAGGGGTGAGCTGAGCGAGCGAGCTGCCCGTGATTAAAATCGTAACCGATGACCTGAAGGATCTTCTCGCAGAGAATCTGTTGTTGCTCGATAGAGAAGGTTCCTTGGAGAATGGAATCGTCAATATCGGTTCCACTGGCCTGAATTCGCTGGAGCAGATCGCTGCTGACCTTGCGTACAGGTGCGAAAAGTTCCTCCACGCGAGCTGTTGTGAGCCCTGGCTCAGTTGCATCCAGTAAGGCGTCATAGCGTGTCTCGGCGTAGCCGATACGATCAGCGATCTCGCGTTGGATCGCAATTGTTTTGGTGAGCCAGGGAGCAAAGGTGGCAAAATCATTATTGGAGCGGGCATTGATCCATGCCTCAGTGCCCGCAGCTCGAACGCGCTCTTGTTCCTCGACGAGTGAGCGTGGCAGTTTCGTCGCGCGATTATAGGAGTGTAACGTCTGGCGGACCAGACCACGATCGGCAGCCGTGAACTCTGGTTGTATGACGCGTTCACTCAACTTTTGCAGTAACGAGCCGATCTCAGGATGGGTGAAACGTTCGTGCACCAGGCCCTGAAGAGTCGCCATCTGATGCATACGAGCTTCATAGGCTCCCTTAGGAAGTGCCGTTTGCTGATCCCAGTCGGCGAGAGCGCCCAGAGCTTCTAAATCTGCCACCTCGTGGAGCCGCTGCAAGAGCGCCTGCACCTGCTCGTCACTGCGTGTAAATACTAAAGAGGTATCTGCTACTGAATGATGCGTCGTTGATTCCATGATTCTTCTTTCTCTTCTTTAGATACAAATATTCCCCATAAGATTATTAGCGACTGGCACCATTATATCTTTTTTCTCCATCTGCTGAAAGACCCGGAGCGAGTCAGGTACCTCCTCTGGTCAAAAAAAGAGACTTGTGCTATGCTTAATGAGCAGGACAATTATTAGGAATAGGAGTCCTCATAGACCGTAGAATAACCGTAGAGGAAAATGCCTATGGATAGTTCTCTTCACCGTGCCGGGTTAGTCCTTGACGATCAGTCATTGGACACAGCACATGAGGAAGCAGAGGTGGCAGAAGAGGAGCATCATATTCACCTGCCTTCACCAAGTTTATGGCCCTTACTGTTAAGTGTCGCAATTCTGGTGACAGTGGTTGGCCTTCTGTTCATCCCTGATAGCCCCTGGCTCGTCGTTGTGGCCGCCCCCTTTATCCTGATTGGGATTCTGGGATGGGCCCTCGAGGATCCGATGGCGGCTCCAGCCGAACAGGTCATACCAACCCTTGCAAGAGCAGGCGCGTACTCAAAGTATCAAATTGGTCAAGATGTCCTTGGGAGCGATGGTGAACTGCTTGGAACAGTGGGAGCGCGTTTCAACCGCTATGTGCTGGTTGATCGTGGTCAACTGGTCAAGCCGTATTATGTGCCAGTAAGCGTTATTAAGGACGAATTGAAGAACAATGCACTTTGTCTGACCGTGACTGAAAATGATCTGTTCAATCAGTATGCTGACAAGCTTCCCGTTGATCTTTATGACAACACTCCAGAGCCTGAGGTGCCCCAGATCACGGGTGTACCAATGTTTGCAAATGGGCCGTTGTCGCCAGCGGAGACTGGTCACTATAATTATGGTCCAAATTTTCCGGGCATCAATACGGATGCAGCTGGCTCGTACAGACCTGAAGAGGTCCGTCCTGCGCCGCAGAAGTATATTGGTGATCGTCGGAAGACGTATCTGGACTCGAAGCGCATTCCTTCTCGTGCCGTTAGCTAAGAGAATTGGCGCATCGGCGCATCTAAAAAAAGCAGTGGTTACGTTTATGTTGCCACTGCTTTTTTGTGGGCTGAATAGCTAGACTTTTTCCTCTTGCCTCTGAAAGAGTCGCCAATTCGCAAACAGCGAGTCGATGAGCGGTTGGCCTTCGGCCTGCCTTTGCAGGGAGGTCCGTCGGATCGCATTGGGAATCCGGTTGGCGATCCCTGGATGGAAGATCGACTGAATGACATAGCGATAGTCATCTTCATCTGGTGCGAAGAGAAGCTTCTGATGAGCAATTTGTAAAAAGAAATAATGCCCTTTTGCTCCATACCAGTTGCGTAGCTCATCCTGAGATGAGAGGATCTTCTGGTGGCGTTGAGATGAGGAATGATACTGTACATCTCCAAATGGGAAGCAGTGCAGGTGAGCATGAAAGACTGTTTGATGGAAGACCCCATGTTCCCAGTAGGTTGGTGCGGTATAAAAATGCGTCTGAAAACGCGCGACTTCGTCTTTACATGCCTGTAATTCTTGATCATAGGTAGCTGGTAACGCACCATAGCAGGCATAATGGTTCTTGGGGACAATCAGAAGATGTCCTTCTACCAGGGGAGCGTAATCGGCAAGCAGGTAGAAGTTCTCCGTCTCTTTGAGGATATTGTGGGAGATAGTACTGTGCTGGCAGAATGTGCAGTCATAGACGGGATCATGATGGAGATGAGGATGAGATGCAGAAATGTTTCCTCCTTGCATGCAGGTCTACTCCTTGTAATCTTGAGGGAGGAATCTCCTCTCTCAAGAAAACTATAACCTAAAGCTTTCACGAAGCGCAAGAGCATTAACCGGCGTGTTTAAAACCTGCTTCATTCATCGTCAGAGGTTGGCCCTCAGCCTGGACACCTGCATTGACAACTTCAACAATAACAAGAGTGGAGTCGCCAGTAGGGAGGCTCTCACGGACCTCACAGGCGACCCAGGAGAGCGCCTCTTGCAGGATTGGGTATGTTGCATCGATGATGTGATATGGGATGCCTAGAAGCTTCTCTGGATGTTTAAAGCCAGATTTCCCTAGCCTGCCTGCCAGTTCACGTTCACCTGTGCGCAGAATGTTCACGGTCAGGTGGCGGCTGTGGAGAATCATGGGAAGAGATTTGGCGTCGTTTTCGATGGAGATAGCCAGTAGAGGCGGCTCAAACGAAATCTGGGTGAGCCAGTTGGCTGTAAACGCATTTACCTCCCTTCCATCCTGACACATGACAATATAGAGCCCATAGGTCAACATCCGTAGAGCCTGCTTTTTGAGTGCTGTATCCATTTCTCTCCTCTAGCGCGCCAACCAGCTTTTGATGGTTCGGGTAACGAGATCGGCGGCATCGTGTTGTACAAAATGGCCTGCCCTGGGGATAGTAACTAAGGTGTAATCCTGTTCCATCCAGTTCCAGGTATTATTTAAGGCACCTGGCAAGAGGAATGTATCTTGTAAGCCGTGAATCTGTAAGACAGGAACGGTGATTTTTGGGAGCTGAGTCGTGATTTCCTGGTAGGGAGGGCGTGGATAATTAGCTTTATAATAATGGAGTTGCGCCTCCCTATCTGAACGCTGCATGGCTTCCAGATACTTCGCGTGCGCTTCAGGGTCTTGTACCCAGGCCGCTAGCGCTTCGGAGGTTACATGCAGGTGAGCACCTTCGCGCTGAAAATCGCGAGCATATTGGCTGTTTGCCTGCTGCTCTGGATTATGGGCCAGCTCAGCAGCCATTCCATAGGGATGCGGAAGATTCAGGATGATCAGTTTCTGCAGCATTGTTGGATAGTATAAAGCAAATTGCCAGGAGATTGCTCCACCCCAATCATGTCCGACCACAATCGCCTGTTCTTTTCCAAGAGCTTTGATGACGGCTCGAATATCTCCAATGAGATGAGGCATCGCATACTGTTCTTGACCTTGAGGTTTATCGCTGAGATTATAGCCCCGGAGATCTAAAGCGACTGTCTGATACTGGGGGGCAAGTGCCACCATCTGATGGCGCCAGGTATACCAGAAGTCAGGGAAGCCATGGACCATAATGATCAATGGTCCACTACCCAGGCTGGCGTAGTGGATCTTTACTTCGCCATTCGTCGCATATCCATGCGTAACATAGCTTTCAATCTCATCGGCAGCGATAGTTGATGGTAGTTGACTCATTCTCTATTCCTTTTCTTTGTGTTTTCTCGTATAATCTCGTCTTTGCACTGGCTCTTTCGTTTTTATAATGAAACATTCAAGCGCGATTGTCCAGTGTCTCAATGAGCTTGAGCAGGCGGTGAGTGATGAGAAGAACGTATGATTTTCTATAGAGTTTCCCTGCTGGATTGTAAACAGTGATGGATGAGGTTGAGTGTAAACTGGACGGCTGCTGGATCATAGCGTAGCCCATAGAGTCCTGGTGAGCCAGACCCATGAGCGATCCTTCCCTGGGTCATGAGCTGGGAGAGTAGTAAGCGGCCAGCATGGGCACCAGAGTCAATCTGCCAGAGGGGGGTGCGAGCAAGCTGTTTGCCACAGACTGCCAGTGGGGTAAGCACCATCGTCTGCTCGCTCTGCTGTTGAAGCTCTCGATAGCGCTGTGAAAGGGGATAGCTCTGAATCGGGGCGTAGGGATCGAGCGAGGCGGCCAGCGCTGGAGCATCAGCCACGAGGAATTGCACTCGTTCGCGGAGATGCTGGTGCACCTGTGGATCATCACCATGAGCAAAGGCATAGAAGCCAGCTAACTCATATGCAACATAGTGTGCTTCCAGTTGCATCGCTGAACCGTCGGCGCCGCGTGTCTGCCAGAGGGACAGAAAACTGTCAGCATTCAGATTCTGTACTTCCATAGTGACTGCTGGCACAATCAGTCCACCTCGTAAGCCATTCCAGAGCCAGGTTGCCTGTTGATCCAGATGAGACCAGAGATGAGCCGTCTCATGGGTAGGATGGAGACAGCTCTCAGGCTCAGCGACCTCCTGGAAACAGAGCCGCAAGCCGCAGAAGAGCTCATACTCCCATTTCTCCGGGCGGTTGACGCGAGGGCTTCCCTGCAAAAAATCCCCTTTTGAGCCTGGCGTATAGCCATATCCCAACTTTTGTGGACCCACATCAAGCAGTAAAATAGATTTCTTCAGGAGAAGTGCCTGCTCAAATATGGCAGGATCGAGCGCGCCGTGACTCAACGCCTCCCAGGTAGATGAAGAGCCCAGTAGAAGCGAAGCGGTAGGATCGGTTAGCGCACAGGTCTTCAACTGTTGCTCGAGGCAGAAGGTCTGTAGCTCTGGCTCAGCAGGGGAGAGCCCGATTGTGATGGTCTGGAGCGATGCAGGAACCTGGGGGCGTAGAGTGCGAAAACGCCATGATGAGACAACAGGATGCGTGATTGCTGGCTGTACTGGCGATTGCAGCTCAGCACAAAAACGCCAGCAACCTTCGGTGTCAGGAACCTGGAGCGTGATGGTACATTGATCCTGAGCATAGGGAGCGAGCTGGCAAGTCAGCAATGAAGAAGAGGAAGGCTGATCTGCCACGTCCTCGCAGGTAATCTGTATGTTTGCTTCAAGGTACTGAGGGTGAGGCGTTTCGTTAAAGAAGGTAACTGGTAGCGAGACCTGTTGCCCTGGGAGATAGTTGCGATCCCAGACCTCCAGGCTGCAACTGAGCGGAGCATAGGCGGCGGTGAGTGCCTCCCAGACAGGTTTGGGCTTTGCTGCTTGCAAGGGTCCCAGAAAATGATGGCAGCCATCTTCAGGGCTACCCAGAATGCAGAAAGGAGAGAAGCCAGCAGCCCCTAATCTGCGCCAATATTCCGCAATCTGAGAGTTCGCTTCAGTCTGGAGCTGTAAACGCAGGCTGGCTGTATGATTATGACCCAGAAAGCGTAGAAAGCTTTCGGTCAGTGCCGGGTAGCCACCTGGTTCCCCCTGTCCATCCAGATAATTGCCACCAAACTCATCGACCATAATGGGAAGTGGGAACTGATCCGCAGCGTCGTAGTAGAGCCCCACATTTTCAAAGAGGCTCCACCAGTATTTATGGAGATGCAAAACATCGCGATGAGAGATCACGAGCGGTGGGTAGTCGGGTGTTAATCGTTCGAGCGCCTGAAGTGCCGTCTGGAGCTGCACTCCTTCGGTCTCATTCCAGGGATGGATCAGGCAGATAGACGGATGGCGAAAGCAGAGATCAAGCCACTGGCGCCACTGTGTACAGAGACTCTCTAGCGATGCCTCCATGCCATGGAAAAAGTGCCATTCAGTCTGCACCAGCAGCCCATGCTGATCACAGAGGTCAAGCAAGGCTTCTGGTGGTACTCCAAGGTGGAAGCGAAGCGTATTGGCTCCATGCTGCTTTAAACGGAGAATGATATTCTGCTCAAACCAGGCGGTATCAAAGGCGAGCTGATGAGCTTCTGGATCACGAAGCCAGCGCTGCCAGACGACTGTTCCGGCTCGCAAGTGGACTGGTTGTTCATTTAAGAGAAAGCGAAGTCCATCGGTACGAAACGTTTTGAGTCCAAGCGTCATCTCGGCGACATCGAGTATGCGTTCGGCGCTACGGAGAGTTGCTTGTAAGCGATAGCAGACCGGGTGTTCTGGACTCCAGAGAGAACAGGCGTGCTGAAGATTGAGCATTGTCTGTCCTGTCTCTGCTTCGATGGGCAGGAGCTTCTCCTGGATCGTGATGAGCTGCCGATCGGTCGTATCCAGGATCGTGAACGTGAGGATAGTGGGCATTGGTTCAGATTGGGAGAGCCACCAGGAGATCTTGAGTTGATCGGCTGAGAGATCATAGGATGGAATGATCCGTGTGATATGAGAAGAGCTATGAAGATGGAGCGAAACATGATCCCACAGGCCTGACGAGAGATTGGTGCGCCAGCGATCGGCGCGTGGAATCAGGGACGCATCATCTGGATCGACATTCTGAAGTGATTGTAGTGCAATCTCCAACTGAATGGTCGCACCAGGAGAGATGGCGGCACTTTGCAAAGGATGGTTGGTGACAGTCATCCCTCCAGAACAGGATGAGACAAGGTGCCCATTGACATACACAGCGGGGCAGAAGCGAGCTCCTGTTAATCGAAGCGTTGCATGTGTCCAGTCACCATCGGGGAGCGTAAGAGTGCGGCGATACCAGAGCGTCCCCTGAGTGATCTGACAGGGATCAGCGGCCAGTCCTGGTACCACCACCTGCTGCTCATATTGACGATTGAGTCCGATCTCCCAATCTCCATCTAATGAAAGATTCCACTGCCCTGACATCATACGTTTATGCTCCAACTATGTCTGTTATTTTACTCAGATATATGTAGTATAGAACTGAGGAAAAAGGGCAGTGAATGAGCTATAATTGGTTTACTTGATAGAGACAACCTCGCCAGAGGTCATAGTCTGTAGCTCTACTGGCGTCAGAGGAAAGACGGCAAACGGAGTCCCAGCAGCGGCCCAGAGCTGCTCATACTGGAGAAGATCCTCATCGATAAACGTCTCGAGCTTCTCAGCATGGGCGAGAGGAGGGACGCCACCCACAGCATAGCCAGTATGTTGTCGCACAAAATCCGCATTCGCCTTCTCAATGGGCTCTCTGGCCAGTTCTCCCAGACGCTTCTCATTGACGCGATTGACTCCACTGGCAACTACAAGGATGGCCTTCTGCGTCTGGCTCCCTTTGAAGATGAGTGATTTCACAATCTGAGCAACTTCGCATCCAATCGTTTGAGCCGCCTCTTTAGCGGTGCGTGTTGAGTCTGGTAGTTCCTGAACCTGACCTGCAAAGCCCTGCTCCAGCAGGGCATGCTGAACTTTTTGTGCACTGGCACTCAGTTTTTCTAACATATTGTTCTCCAAAAAAGTGAAAAAATAGCGAAAAAGTTATGGGGCCAACTGGCCCGTAGTGGGCTCTGCTCAGCAGAACCAGGATTCCGTGAGATGGGGTAAGACTTTGGCCGCCCCATACTGGCGGAGGGCTCGGAATGTGGAGAGACGTTGTCCCTGAGCGGCCAGCGCCAGTGCCTTGACCTCAAAGAATGAGAGTAAGGAATCCGCTTTCTGGCTTTCTGCCAGCTCAACCACGCGAGCGACCTTCTGTTGTAGTTCATCCATCCGTGGATCAGGATGCTGCCAGCGGTAGGTATAATTGACGGCATCCAGTTCTCCCAGCCATTCTTCATGGTGAGAAGCGGCCAGCAGAGCAGAGCCAGGTGGAATGAGCAGACGGATCGAGAGATGCACAGGATCAAGATGTTCGATCAAGTGCCGTTCCTCAAAGAAGGTGAGCAGCTCGATATAGCTGTCAAGCGTCTCCCAGGGAGAAAAAGGAAGCAGTGAGGGGCGGAGAGCGATTCCGGCCTGTTCCGCCAGTTCAAAGGCCTTACTGACCTCGCTGGCCGTATGCCCCTTATCCAGACGAGAGAGGACGGTGGGATTGAGCGACTCAACAGCAGAGACAATAAAAACGCAGCCGAGTGTTTTCATCTCTGGCAGCAGGCTCTGGTGTTTGAGGAGATGTTCAATCTTAATCGTCGCATCAAAAGTCAGATCAGGGAACTCAGCATGCATATGGCGTAGAATGCGAAGCGCATGGGTAGGACCATTCCAGAAATCGGGATCGCCAAAGGTGATATGACGCGCTCCTCGAGCGACCTGAGTTCGGATATCAGTCAGCACAACCTCAGCCGGAATAGCAAAGAAGCGCCCTCCGTAAATCGGTGTCACAGGACAGTGCAAACAGGTATGTTTGCAGCCGCGTGTGCTCTCCGTATAGCCAACCAGTCGCATCTCATTGCCAATCTGAAGGCGTGCATAGCGTTCAAGATCGGGCAATTGTTGACGTTTGGGAGCCAGGAAGGGAGTGCGCTCGATCCAGGGTCCGCTGGAGGCAGTACGCGTATACACACCTGGGACGGGTGAACTGTCATCCTGCTCAATGGCAGTAATTAAGCTGAGCAAAGGAGTCTCATATTCACCCCCAATTGCCGAATTGATGGTCTCATCCAGCAAGTGTTCCGCATTGAGGAGCGCATAGAGGCCATACAGGCAGATATGAGCCGTAGGATTTATCTGCCGAATACGTTGAGCAATCTGTTCGCCCAATCGTAAAGCCGTATGCATAGGGACAGAGATGGCGACAAAGCGAGCCTGCCGAATAGCCTCATCCGAGAGCGTATCAACAGAGGTATCCACACAGACAGGAACATAGTCGGCCTGCTGAAGTGTGGCCGACAATGAAGCGAGATGAAATGGTTGATGTCCCAGCTCATAGCATGAGATCAGGAGAATGGCACCAGGCGTTCTCATTTTCTGCGCGGTGCTCCCCCGCCTCCGCCTTTGCGTGGGGGCGCGCCGGCTCCAGCAGCCTCAGCCGTCCAGCCAGGAGGCATCGCGGCATCCTTCCCAAAGAAGAACTCTTCCATCTGTTCACGTAGAATCTTTCTGGCTTCGGGATCGCCCATATTTAAGCCATAGTGATTGATAATCAGCGTCTGCTGGGCAGGCCACATACCGAAGGCTTGCTGCGAGATCTGTTCATAGATCCGTTGGCCCAGCTTTCCTGGGAAGGGAGGTTTCTCCAGGCCTGGGAGCTCTCGTTGTAATTTGACACAGTAAACGGTTCTTGCCATAATCGATATTCTCCCTTAAAAACAATGGTGGGTGAATGTGAGAAGAACTTCAGCCTTCATAGTATCCTCTTTCCCCTGTCCTGTAAAGGGAGCGTGCGGTGATTTCAGGTTTTTTCGCTGTTCATGAATTCTGAACAGAGGAATAAATCAATTCTCATAGCATGTTAGCAGTAAAAAAGAGTAATAAGGATTATCTATCTGTGAACCATAATGTGAGTGCAATCAAACCGGGGAATCGCCCACCGCGCGTCCTCTTTTTTGGAATGCAAAGCGCCTTTTCTTCACCTTCATTGTACGCATTACTAAAGAGCGGCATCGAAGTCTGTGCTGTTATTCTGCCAGCAACCCCTTTTCCAGGTGCCCGGCATGCGGCGATCAAGAAACGAGAGCTGCCTCACCGTTCTCATATGATGACCATGGCAGGGAGCTTATCCATCGATGATCTGATCCTGCGTCACCAGCTTCCAGCCTGGGATGTTTATGATCTTGCTGATGCAGTGACAGTGCAGGTTCTGGCGGAGTATCAGGCCGACCTCATCTGTGTAGCCTGCTTTTCACAGCGAATACCCCGTGAGATTATCGATCTTCCTCCGCTGGGCTGTCTGAACGTCCATCCATCGATTTTACCAGCCAATCGTGGTCCCGTCCCACTTTTCTGGATCTTGCGCCAGGGTCAGGAGCAAGGTGGCGTTACAGTTCACTTTGTGAGCGAGAAAATGGATGCAGGCGATATTGTGGCGCAGGACCAGTTTCCTCTTCCAGAAGGGATTCGTTTTGATCCTCTCGAACAGTTATGTGCTGAGCGAGGGGCCGCTTTGCTCGTGCAAAGTGTCTGGAAACTGATGCAGGGAACAGCTACCCGTATGCCGCAAGATGAAAGTCGCAGCAGTCTCCAATCTTTTCCGCAAGAAACAGACTTTGTCGTGCATGCGACCGAATGGGATGCTCCGCATGTCTATCGTTTTATTCGTGGTGTAAGCAACTGGCATCGACCATTACACGTCTATGTTCAGAAGAAGAGGCTCTACGTCTACGATGCCATTGCTTATAGTTTTGAAGAGCAGATTGGGCCTGACCACCCAGACGAACAGGGCCGGATCACGATTCCTTGCCGGACTGGCCGGGTGACTGTACTTACCTCACCTCCTGCAAGCTATCAGGGCGTTGGAACTGGCAGTTGAACGGGCTGACGGAATGAACGCAGAAGTAGAACAGAACAGGGGGCATGTTCCACGACAAAGCGTGCCACATGTCCCAATGCTCGTGGGCCAATTAAGATGGGAGTCTGAGCCGAGCGAGCGCACAGAAGAATCAGATCGGCCTTCCAGGCAGCAGCTTCTAAGACGATCTCATGCTCAGGGAGCCCACTTCGCTGGAGAACCTGAGCCATAGGGAGAGTCCTCTGGCCCTCAGCCAGAATGTCGTGCATCTGCTGAACCTTCAATTGCTGGCTCTCTTTCTGACGGATGGCTCCAGTTGTTGGAGGTTCCTCGAGAGAGAGTCCGCGCTGTCGTTCTAGCTCTCTGGTTGGAGATTCGTCAAGAACATAAAGTAAACCGAGAGTCAATTTTTTCATTGGTTGTAGCGTTGTGATAGCCTGTGAAATTTCCTGGCTATTGTGACCGTCCAGGCAACAAAGTACACGCATAATTTCCTCCGGATAAGCAACTTGTATCTGGTATAAACACGCACGAGCCATCCTATCCAGGCACAGTTTTCACAAGAGCAAAATGAGACTGGAACAGGCCAGTCTCAATCGCGATTGTGGATGCTCTGAGCGATAAGGTGCCTCAAATTTCAGGAAAATAAGCTGTAATAGGTGTATTATGCAGATTTTAGAAGCCGCGACAGTTGCTTGGGAAGATTCTCTCATTTAGAACTATAAACTCGACGAGAAAGGGCATCTGTGCTATTATCGAGGACACTCACACGAACAAATTGCAGTGGAAAGAGGATCAGTCGAGCCAGTGTATCTCAAACGCTTAGAAATGCTTGGGTTTAAAAGTTTCGCCGCCCGCACCTTCTTAGAGTTTAGTCCCGGCATCACCGCAGTGGTGGGACCAAATGGTGCCGGGAAATCCAACGTGGCTGATTCGATGCGTTGGGTCCTGGGCGAACAGAGCATGCGGCAGTTACGGGGCAAGAAAAGTGATGATATCATTTTTGCTGGCGGCCAGGGGCGTGCCTCATTGGGAATGGCCGAGGTCTCATTAACGCTCGATAATAGCACTGGCTGGGTTCCATCCGAATATAGCGAGATTACCGTTACTCGTCGTAGCTATCGTTCGGGTGAAAACGAATACCTCATCAATAAGCAGAAGGTGCGCCTCAAAGACGTCTTGCTGCTTCTTGCGCAAGCTCGTATTGGACATGACTCATATACAGTCGTTGGTCAGGGTCTCATTGATGCGGCCCTGAGCCTGCGGGCAGAAGAGCGGCGAGGATTATTCGAGGATGCTGCAGGCATTCGCCCCTTTCAGGTCCAGAAAACTGATGCCGAAATGCGCCTCAAACAGACAGAGACAAACATCGAACGGCTGCGGGATATCGTCAGTGAGATAGAGCCTCGTCTGGCACCGCTTGCTGAGCAGGCCGAGCGTGCGCATGAATTTAATCAACTCAATCAAGAGCTGCAAGAGGTCCTTCTGGCCTGGTATACACTGCAATGGCGGCGTCTCTTATTTGTAAAAGAGCGTACCAGCCACGCTGAGCGCGAACAAGAACAGAAAGTCCGGCAGCTAGAGACTTCTCAGCAGGCCCTGGATAGCCAGTTTCACCAATTACGCCTCACTCGTCAGCAGACCCAGGCACAGATTGCCGAGGCTCGTAAAGCATGCGCCGAAGCCAACGAGGTCGTACAGAAGATTGAACGGGATCTGGCAGTCAGTGAAGAGCGCATTGTTGGCCTGGAGCGACAGCGCGGAGATTTTCAACTCGAAGAGCGGCGGCTACGCGAGCGTTCAATTGTGCTTCAGAAGCAGACCATCGATCTAGAAGAGCAATGCGATCTTGCAGACGAGGCGGTAGATACTGGTTCTGCCAGCCTTGCCTCTTTAGAGTCCCTGGTTGCGAAAGTTCAGAAAGAGTATGAGCTAGATGAGCGTCGCTTGCGTGGAGCTCAGAACGATCTCGTTCAGGTGCAGGCGCGGCTAGGATCGAGCCAGACAGAATTAGGGCGTTTGCAGAAACAGGTCGGCGAGCGCAATCGCACGCTTTCAGCACGACGCGAGACGATCGCCCAGGCGCAGCAATCTCAGCGCACCCGAGAAAGTCGTCTGATCGAAGAGCGTTCGCGCCTTGAAACAGCCCGCAATGAAGAGCAGCAGGTCTCCCAGCGCAAACAAGCGCTTACACGAACAATTGCGGATGCCCAGCAGGAACTGGATCGTCTAAAAGGATTACTGGCAGAAGCGGAGCGAAGACGGCGTACATTATCTGATCGTCTGACTATGCTGAAGAATTGGCGTCAGAGCTTAAGTGGCTATAGCGACGGTGTTCGAGCACTCTTACGAGCCCCCGCTGGCAAGTTGACAGGTCTGGTTGGCCCGGTACCCCAGCTAGGAGTAGTGCCCGAAGGCTTAGAGTTGGCGTTAGAAGCTGCCCTGGGGCCCTATATGCAGGCGGTCGTTGTGAAAACAATTCCCGATGCTCAGCACTGCCTGGAGTTCCTGAATGCTACAAAAGCTGGCAAAGCTATGGTTGCCTGGTTGGAGCGTGGAGATGATGATGACGGTATCCAGGAAGTCATCCAGATTCAGGGGCAGGTCGAAGACGATGTTTTGAAGCGCTTTTTAGAGGGCTCTCCAGAATTGCAGGAGAATGTGACCGGCTTTGCCTGGCGGATGGTTCGTTGTGAGACGGCGCTGATCCCATTTTTTCGCCGTCTGCTGCGTGGGGTCGTCATTGTGCAGGATCTAAACGCAGCCCATGAGCTGCTGGCCTGGTCGTTGCATCTCAGCATCTCATCCGAGACGGATCTCCCCTTTACCTCAGTAGTAACAAAAGCTGGCGAAGTTCTGCATGTTGACGGGTGGCTGGTGGGCGGAAGTGGCAAAGATGGGGCGGCTACCCAGGGTCTTCTGGTTCATGAGCGGGAGCTACGAGAGCTTCCACAGCAGCTAGATGAGCATAAAGCATTGATTGATCAGATGAATAACCTGATCAGCGAAGTGCAGCGTGGACAAGAGGGCCGCAGAATTGAACAGACAGCCTTAGAGAAAGAGCTACAGAAGCTCAGCATGCGCATCAATGAGATCAACAAAAATGTCCAGACTGCCCAGAGAGAATTTGAGCGTGTGCAGACCGAGATTCAACTGGCAGCCTCCGTCGAACAACAATTAGCAGCCGAGGTAGCAGGTCTTGAGCAAGAGGTAGCGGCAGCTCAAGAACGTGTCCAGATCCATGAGAAAACACAGCGTGAAATGGCAGGCCTTGTCGAGAATCTTCAGTATGAGCTAGAAGAGCGAGCAATTGTCTATCGTCGTCAACAGGACGAATTGGGCAAGGCCAGGACCGCATTGGCTGTGAAGCGGCAAGAGGCAAAGTCCCTTCTCCAGCAGCTCACCCAGCAACGTGCGCAAGCGCAAGAGATCAAAGGGCAACTGGACCAGCAGATTGCTCGTAGCAAAGAGGCCGACCAGCGTCGGCAGCACCTGCAAGAAACAATTGCCCAACAGAAGAGCTCCTTAACCCGGGCGCATGAGAAGGCTCATACCCTTTTAGTCCAGCTTCAAGAGATCGAAGGGCAACTGAGCACGCTGGATCAGCAGACGACGGGCATGGAACAACAACGGAGCCGATTGCGTCAGGCTCTGGCTGAGCAAGAGAGCCTCTATCGAAAAGCCCTGCTGGAGAGCCAGAAAGCGGCAGATGCAGTCGAAACCTTGCAGGTTCAACTTCAGGAAGAGATAGGGCCGCAAGAGAGGGGGCAGTTCCAGATTGATGTTGCGGACGGAACCCCGGTCCAGGAGAACGAAGGGGATCTTTCTGATGAAGAAGAGGCGCAGCTCAAACGCAACCGAAGACGCATAGATAGCCTGCGAAGCCGTTTAAAAGCCATGGGTGGATGTGATATCAATGCTCCTCAACTCTACGAAGAGACCAGGACGCGGTACGATTTTCTCTCGACTCAGATTGCCGATATGGATCAGGCATCCCTTCATCTTCGTTCCATTATCAGTCAACTTGACGCTACCATGGCTCGCCAATTTGAGGCAACTTTCCAGGCGGTCAATGCTCGTTTTCGAGAACACTTTACGACCTTATTTAATGGAGGGGCAGCGCACCTGGAGCTTATAGCCAGAGCCACTGAAGAAGAGGGGGCAGTACAATCCAGCATGCCCACTGGCATTGAAGTCATCGTGCAACCGCCGGGAAAGAAAGTTCAGGACCTTTCATTATTATCCGGTGGAGAGCGTGCCCTGGTCTCTGCCGCCCTCCTGTTCTCCTTGTTAGAGATCAACCCGCCCCCATTCTGTCTCCTGGATGAAGTAGACGCTGCCCTGGACGAATCCAATGTGGCGCGTTTCTGTGATATTTTAAAGCGACTGGCCCAGAGAACGCAATTTATCGTTATCACCCATAATCGCGTCACAATGACAGCGGCGCAGGTAATCTATGGTGTCTCCATGCGAGAGAGCGTCTCGCGTCTGTTATCGCTGCGTATTGAAGAGGTTGCAGTGCAAGGTGAGCATTGATCAAAGAACACGAGCGAAATGTGTAAGGAGATCATATTGTTGGGATATTTCCCTTCCGTTCTAGATTACCACTCTGGCTCTGCAAAATAAGGAATGATGCCCGGCGAGCATAGATCCATCCACATATGACAACGAGAAGGCAGATGAGAGCACCGATGAGCAGGGCAGTAGGAGCCCCAGTGGTTGCGGAGAGCCAGCCCATGAGAAGGTAGCCCAGAGGGAGGCTGCCGTCGAAGAGCAGTACCTGAACGCTGGTGACGCGTCCGTTGAGGTGTCGAGGCGTAATTATTTGCAGCGTGGCTATAGACTGCATAGCGAAGAGCTCTTCAGTAAAACCAATGCTGGTCATAAGCAGCAGCGATACATAATAGTGATGCGAGAATGAGAAAGCGACCTCCAACAACGCAAAGATGAGCATAATGAGCAGGACACCGCGCAGCGTTGACCTTTGATTGCTCCAGGCAAGCCAGATAGCGGCGAGGAGAGCGCCGATGCCAGTGGCAGCCGAGAGAAAGCCCAGGCCGCTGGAACCTGCATGCAGCAGATTGGTGGCGATAGAAGGTAGAATCACACCAAAGTTTGAGCCAAAGAGCAGGACCAGCCCGACAACCAGCGTGAGCATCAGGATCTCCGGCGTGTGCCAGACGTAGGACAATCCCTGATGCAGACTATGCCAGGTGTTTTGTTGCCGAT
Organism: Tengunoibacter tsumagoiensis; assembly: GCF_003967535.1. Lineage (GTDB taxonomy): Bacteria > Chloroflexota > Ktedonobacteria > Ktedonobacterales > Ktedonobacteraceae > Tengunoibacter > Tengunoibacter tsumagoiensis. Next base: position 3,189,629 of record NZ_BIFR01000001.1, read on the forward strand.
TCATACTTTTGTCCTGCGAAGCCGGACTATGAAGTTCATGGCTCTGTATGAAGCTCAGGCTGATAATGATCGGCAGGAAACTCAGGGCGTTCAGCAAAAAAAGCACCGTGAAATCAGTAGAGGCAATAATCAGTCCTCCCAGAGCAGGGCCAGCGATACGTGCCAGGCTGGCGAAGGATGAGCTCAAAGCGTAGGCGTTGGGCAGATCCTCACTGCCAACCAGCTCAACGATAAAGGATCGGCTGACCGGCTTGCCCAGACTATTGGTGAGCCCTGATAATAGGACCAACAGATAGAGCTGCCAGAGCTGGAGAGAGCCAGTCACAACAAGGAGCCAGAGCAGCAAAGACTGACACATGGCGGCGTATTGAGTAAAAAGCAGGATGCGCCGTTTAGGCCAGCGGTCAGCAACGACCCCTCCAAAGATCGAAAAGAAGAGAATCGGCAGGGCCTGGAGTGCTCCTACCAGGCCGATCTGCCAGGAGCTATGAGTTCGTTCCCACACCAGCCAGGTCTGCCCGATGCTTTGCATCATCGTACCCAATAGAGAGATACTCTGGCCGGACCAGAACAGCCTGAAATTACGTTGCTGTAACGAGGTAAAGGCCCGTTGCCAGCCTGTTCTTTTCACCATTGCTTCCTGCTCAGAGACAGCCTTCTCCTGACGCGTAGATTGTTTTCGTGTACATAACAAATACGGTTTCATAGTGGTAGTTCCCTTCTGCTCTATCCCTGTTAAATTGCATAGCAAGTATACAAGAGGCACAAATGGAACACACCGCCCAAAAGCACGATGTCCTGCACTTGACAAAAATGATACAATTAAAATGAGAAATATTATCTTTACCTGCGTAAGCTGCAAATGAATTTCCACTATTTATGGAAAAGCTTGCGATGGTGACAGAGACTTGACAATGGGATTGGAATAGTATATAATTGATTGTGTTAAGAAAAAAGCCGCCTGTATGTGCAGGTGAGCTGGTGACTGTAGCGAAGAGGGTCCACCCGTTCCCATCCCGAACACGGTAGTTAAGCTCTTCAGCCCTGATGATACTCTGCGGGCAACTGCATGGGAAAATAAGACGTCGCCATCTCACCCGCCCATCATAGGCGGTGTTTTTTTGTCTTTTTTTACAGCGCCCTGACGCAGTGGACGTGTTGTAAAGGGATAGGAGAGCTTCCCATCTCTGTGGTATAGTAAATGTACGATCTTTTGTCGAGCTCCTATTTACCCCATCTCGTTGTAGTGTAAAAGAGAGAAGGCCTTCATGGAACCACTAATCGATAGTTATGGTAGGCGTATCAAAAATATGCGTATCTCCATCACCGATAAATGTAATTTTCGCTGCACCTATTGTATGCCTGCCGAAGGTTTACCCTGGTTAAAGAAGGCAGAGATCCTTTCCTATGAAGAGATTGAGCGTGTCGTGCGTGTAGCCGTGGACATGGGGATTGAGCAGGTACGTTTGACAGGTGGTGAGCCACTGGTAAGGCGTGACGTGCCTGAGCTCGTGCATCAACTGCGTCAGATTGAAGGTCTTCAGAGTCTGAGTCTGACCACGAATGGCGTCTTGCTAAAGCAGCAAGCCAGAGCATTGGCGCAGGCCGGTCTCACACGTATTAATGTCAGTCTTGACTCACTGCTGCGCGAAAAGTTTACCCAGCTCACGCGACGCGATCAGTTAGAGAGCGTGCTGATTGGCCTGGCAGAGTTGGAACAGTATCCAGAGATCCATCCAATCAAGATTAACGCCGTCGCCATGCGTGGTTTCACAGAAGAAGAAGTGCTTGATTTTGCCAGGCTTGCTCGCCGAAAGGCCTATGTCATTCGGTGGATAGAATTTATGCCCCTGGACGCCGATCAAGCGTGGCGCAAAGAAGATATCCTCACTGGACAGGAGATTAAAGAGCTTATCGAAGCGGAGTACGGACCTCTTGTGCCTATTACCACTGGCGACCCCTCAGAAACGGCCAGGCGCTATACCTTTGCAGATGGCATCGGAGAAGTAGGGTTTATTAATCCGGTCAGCGAACCCTTTTGTGCCTCGTGCGACCGTATTCGTTTGACGGCTGATGGGCAACTTCGTACGTGCCTTTTTGCCACAGAAGAGACCGACCTGCGTTCGGTTCTGCGCTCTTCAAGCGATAATGAACTTCTGGCCCAGGCCATTCGTGAGGCCGTGTCGCATAAAGAGTTAAAGCATTATATTGGAGATAAAAGATTTAAAAGAGCGAGCCGTAGTATGTCTAGAATTGGCGGATAAACTTTTAAACCGAGTACATAGGCATTCTTAGTTACCAAGCCATTAGATTTTCGTCATTATAGACAAGTAGTAGGCTTACCTGTGCTTTTAATTGATAAAAAGGAGGCATAGGTGTTAGTGTCTCTTGTGAGAAAATGGTCGTACAGGTTGTAGGGACGACCAGAAAGAGGATCCAGTGGAAAACTCAGACGCGGATTTACTCACGGTTAATGAAGTGGCCCAACGTCTTCGTGTGGATGACACCACCGTTCGTCGTTGGATTAAGAGTGGCGTTCTTGATGCTATACCACTTCCCCATAGTGGCGTGCGCCAGGCCTATCGTGTTCGTCGCACCACTTTGGACGCTTTGCTAGCCGACCCGGCCCCCACTGTACACGAGTAGCCAAATAGCCTCCGACCTGCTAGACTATGGGCCAGTGTATTCTCCCACTAGCAGTTAGGAGGTATTTTTTTGTCTACTATCGATATTCCGGCGCTCTTCCAGCAGTTAAATGGAAGTGAAGATACTGGTCTGGCCTCAATTCACACTCCCGTTCAGCATACGCCAGAGGGAACGCCTTATCTTGAGGCACCTGGAGTCGTCGTTCTTGCTCGCCCTCAGACGAATATGGCTGGTCTGGCAGGCTTTCTCGACGGCTTTGATCCGGCACTACAATTCCCTGATTATCTCAATGATCCAACCCCACTTCCTGATGGCGCACAGTTGTGTAAGATCGCGGGTCAGGTCTGTTATATGAGCTTTGGTCCAAAACGTTCATGGAACGAAAAGGCAGAGAAGTATTTCAATAACCTCAAATCTTCCGGCCATGGCTCAGTCTTTGAGCATGCCAATTTCAGCCTCCTCTTCTATGGGATCTCGCGCAGCGTTACCCATGAATTGATTCGTCATCGTGCGGGCTTTGCGTATTCTCAGTTGAGCCAGCGCTACGTCTCAGGTCGCTCTCTTCGTTTTGTCGAACGGCCCGAATATCGCGTGGATGAGCAGTTGCATCAGTTTTTCTTGCAGCGCATCGATCGCGCGGCACACGAATATGCAGCCTTAACTGATCGTTTACTGGAGATGCAGCATGAAGGGGTGGAGATTTTGAGCGCTGACGCGCGGACTGATCTGCGCAAAAAGGTGCAGCAGACTGCTCGTTCGGTTCTTCCCAATGAGACAGAGACGACTGTGGTCGTGACTGGCAATACACGTGCCTGGCGTCACTTTATTGAGATGCGTGCCAATGCACATGCCGAGACAGAGATTCGCGAACTGGCAGTGCGTGCGTTTCTCTGTCTTCGTTTGACTGATCCCGTTCTTTTCGATGATTATGAGCTTGAATCGTTGTCTGATGGAACATATGCCGTCAAGACAGATTTTCACAAGATTTAAGCCTGCTAGCTGGCTGGAGCTCTCTCAACAATGTCCGTCACAATGTACGTCGATAGAGCTGCCAGCCAGCTTCATGTTTATCGCGAATTGGCTGGAGTTCGCATTTAGCAGCCAGTTGTGGTGAGCGTGGATCCTTTACGGGAAGAAGTGCCTCAAAATAGACGGGAACTCCTTGCAAGGATGCCTCCCATTCAAATTCAGAGGCAAGTAGATTGGCTCGATTGGTTGCACAGATAAGCAAGGCTCGACCAGCATGGCGGCCCCGGTGGATGGGGCTGACAGCCCCATGACAACGAAGATGATAGCCATCGGAAGTCTGTAGAGTCTCTACGAGAGTATAGCCAATAATCTCTCCCTCTATCCCTTCTAATGTCTCCCCCTGGCCCCAGGTATTGAGCTCGTCATCGTCATCGGTGATCACAAAGGCATTGTTCTCTGCGTCAAGTTGGTGTAGCCAGGCCTCGAATGCCTCTGCATGAAAATGTAGTTGCTGTCCATCCTCCTGCGTCGCCGCTTGATAGATTGGCCATAGCGCTGGAAGATCGCTTGCGCGAAACGTACGTATACGCATAGATTATGTTCCATTTCAGTTAGCAAAAATTTCCTATTTCCTCATTATATCTTCTGCACAGACTCCACTTCTGCCCCGCTTTGCGCCCTGTCTGGCGAAACACTGCTTGTTAGTAGATACACAAGAGCTGATATATACTAGAGATGTAATTTTAGTTGTTCCAGGTGACCCAATAGTTGTGTATTTTTACATTTTTAGAGGTCCCAGGCCATCCCTTAGTGAGAGAGGCCGTAGGGCGCACCGTAACGAAGGAGTACTACTCTTGACCACTATCTCGCATGTGCAGCGTATCCGTCAAACCCTTCCCGCAGTTGAATCCCGTATTTATTTAAATGCAGGAACCTTTGGTCCTATTCCTAAGCAGGTTGTGCAGGCAATGCAAGCACGTATACAGGAGGAACTGGCAGAAGGCAGATTGGGTATGCAGTCTTATGAGCAAAGAAGTCTGATTAGTCAGCAGGTTCGAGAGCGCGTGGCTCATCTGCTCCATGCAGATGCCGATGAAATTGCTTTGACAGCAAATACCAGTGAGGGAATGAACATTGCAACCTATGGTCTTGATTGGCAGGCGGGAGATGAGGTCATCACGACGAATCATGAACACCTTGGCGCGTTAGGTCCTCTCTACCAACTACGTGAACGCCGAGGTATTGTCATTCGGATGGCCGATCTCGGAGAGCGTGCTGACAGGCCATTAGTGGCCGCGATTGAGAAGGTTCTGACGCCACGTACGCGTTTAATCGTCCTTTCACATGTAACCTGGACAACCGGGACAGTGCTAGACGTACGGGCGGCCTCTCGGCTTGGGAAGGCCAGAGGTATTCCTGTGCTGATTGATGGAGCTCAATCTGCTGGCAATATTGCCATCAATGTGAAAGAGCTCGAGGCAGATCTCTATGCGATTCCCATGCAAAAATGGTTATGTGGACCTGATGGTACGGGGGCATTGTATATTCGTAGAGATCTCTTAGACCGCATTGCACCGACGTATGCTGGTTATCCCTCAAAAAATCATCTTTCGGAGAGAGAGTGGGAGCTCAAGGCAGATGCTCAGCGTTTTGAGGTTGGAGGACGGCATATGTCTGCTCTGGCAGGTCAGTTAGCGGCTTTACAATGGCTTGAGGATGAGATTGGGTATGACTGGTTGTTTGAGAGAATTGCCGATCTGAATGACTATGCGTATGCCGTCTTAAAGGACATCCCCGGTCTGACAGTCTTAACGCCGCAGCCTGGCTCGAATGGGCTGCTTTCATTCAAGTTGGCGAATGTGGATGATGCGGAGGCAGTGAGTATCTTGCAGAAGCAGCATGGAATCTATTTAAGAAATTTGGCAAATATCCATGCATTGCGTATCTCCACAGGATTCTATAATACCCAGGAAGATATTGATCATCTTGCTAAAGCCGTAGTGAAACTTTTCTAAGAAAGAGAGCAGAGGAGGAGGTGTTGTCGAACCTCCTCCATTTTGGGAGAGATAGCGTGCTGTAGGAGAAAAAAATGCTAAAAAAAAAATCGTAAAAAAAGAATGAGTCAAGCAGGAGGTGCTGTGCATCTGAGTGCTTGAGTGTATCTGGGGAGTGAGCGTGGATAGATTGGTAAAGGGAGTATTGTAAGCGCGTTCAGCCATGTACATGTAAACCATCGCGAGTGTACAATGGACCCCACAGGATAAAGCATCCATCATGCTAGCAGATAGTACGAGAGCGAAACCAACAGGACGCTGTTATTCGTATTGCCAGTAAGAAGGAATTGTAGGTAGTCACAAATCAGAGCGGTGAGTTATCAATTCGTGTGTAGAGAGATTCCAATCATGCCAGCATTCAATGTGGACTGGCATCAAGGAGAGCTACCGTGGTAAAAGATATTCAAGAGCAAGTGAGTGTACAGAGCGAACAAGCGTCTTTGATTGAAGCATACAAAAAGGTTCGTCACTTTTCAGAAGCGATCTGTGAGCCATTAGTGACGGAGGATTATGTTATTCAATCTATGCCAGATGTAAGCCCGACCAAATGGCATCTCGCTCATACGACCTGGTTTTTTGAGACCTTTCTGCTGGCCCCGAATATGCCTGATTATACCTCACCTCATCCGCAATATGCTTACCTGTTTAATTCCTACTACAATTCAATTGGGCAGCGCCATTGTCGGCCCAAGCGGGGCTTAATCTCCCGTCCAACGGTTGAAGAGACCTATGCTTATCGCAAATATGTAGACCACCATGTCATCATTATGCTTGAGGAGGCAAGTGAGCAGAAGTTAGCAGCTCTCAAGCCCGTTGTTACATTGGGCCTTCAGCATGAGCAACAGCATCAAGAATTGATGGTTACCGATATCAAGCATGTGCTCTCCTGTAATCCGCTTCATCCGGCCTATATTGCCGAGCGACCAGCAGATCCCGGTCAACTGCCACCACTTGAATGGCTGCGTTATGCAGAAGGGATCTATTGGATTGGTTTTGATGGAGAAGGGTTCTCCTATGATAACGAGAGTCCTCGGCATCGTGAATTTTTGCATCCATTTGAGCTTGCTTCGCGCCTGATCACCAATGGTGAGTACCAACGCTTTATTGAGGATGGCGGGTATCAGAATCCGCTGTTGTGGCTTTCTGATGGTTGGCGTACGGTGCAGGAGCAAGAATGGGAGGCCCCCCTGTATTGGGAGAAGCAGGATGGCCGCTGGTTGATGATGACCTTAAGCGGCCTGCGTGAGGTCAAGCCAGACGAGCCAGTCTGTCATGTAAGTTATTACGAAGCGGAGGCCTATGCACGTTGGGCTCAGGCCCGTTTAGCAACTGAGGCCGAATGGGAAGTTGCGAGCCGTGGGGTACCAATGCGTGGGAACTTTGTGGACTATGGGCTCTATCATCCAGCGCCGCTTATTACAGCCCCTCCACAGGGTCAACCAGCTCAGATGTATGGTGATGTCTGGGAGTGGACCCAGAGCGCCTATCTGCCCTATCCAGGCTATCATCCAGCGCCGGGAGCCATCGGTGAATATAATGGCAAGTTTATGTGCAACCAGTTTGTGTTGCGAGGTGGATCGTGTGCCACGTCAGAAGCGCATATTCGCCCCACCTATCGTAACTTCTTCCCGCCAGATGCGCGCTGGCAATTTACGGGTATTCGTTTAGCCCGGGAGGTGTAATATCCAACCACATCGTATGGATAATTTCTTGCAGCTCTATGAGTGTGAGCCTGCACAAAACACCTTTCGCAAGGACGTCATGCAGGGACTTGGGCAACAACCCAAGTCCCTCCCCAGTAAGTACTTTTATGATGAGACCGGATCAGCCCTGTTTGAACAGATCTGTTCGCTTGATGACTATTATGTCACCCGAACAGAACTACAGATCATGCAGGACAACATCGGTGAGATGACGGCTCTGCTGGGGCCTCGCTGTTTGCTGATTGAATATGGCAGTGGGAGCAGTACCAAAACCAGGATGCTGCTGGATCATCTGCCTCAGCCAGCGGGGTATGTTCCCATTGACATCTCTCGTGAGCAGCTCTACGCTTCTGTTCTGACCCTTCATGAGCGCTATCCGCAGCTTGAGTTGTTTCCCGTCTGTACGGACTACACAAATGATTTCGAGCTGCCTGAACCCCGAGGAGAGGTTGCGCGGAAGGTTGTCTACTATCCAGGCTCAACCATTGGCAATTTTGACCCTGGCGAAGCGCAAGCATTTCTGCATCGCATTGCTGGGATCTGTCGCGGTGATGGTGGGCTTCTGATTGGAGTTGATCTCAAAAAAGATTTTGCTCTTCTTCATCGCGCCTACAACGATCGGGATGGAGTGACCGCACAGTTTAATCTCCACCTGTTGGAGCGCATCAATCAAGAGCTGGGGGCAGATTTTCAGCGAGAGCACTTTAATCACTATGCCTTCTATAATCCAGAGGCGGGCCGGATTGAGATGCATCTGGTGAGTTTGCAGGAGCAAGCGGTGCGGATCGAGCAGATGCCCATTCATTTCAAGCGGGCGGAGAGCATCTGGACAGAAAACTCTTACAAATATTCACTGGACGAGTTTGCCCGGTTAGCAGCCGGGGCAGGTTTTACCGTCAGACGAATCTGGCTGGATAAAGAAGCGCTGTTCAGTGTGCAGTACCTTTCCGTGGATTAGGGAGAAGATTGGTACTGTACACTAAAAGGCCTGCTGTCCATCTACTTGAGGGCCACATTTCTTCTCCCCGAAGCAATTGGACAGCAGGTCTCTCCTTTTTGCTCCATAAGAGTTGGTTTCAAGAGTTGGCTTCTTAATCAGGATGAAACAGGTAACTGGCGACACAATCTAACCATGAAAAAGGGGTATGTGTGATGGCAGATTCTCATGACGAAGCGAACAAAAAGAAAGAGCCCATTCTCTCTACCCCTACCAACTCCGTAAGTGAGCCAGTTAGCCGCAGCACAAATTTCTCCATTCATCTGCTGGGCATGGGTGATACCATTGTCTATGGAATTGTCGGCATCTGCTTTTTCATCGGAGCTCTCCTTGCACTTGTCTATAGTTTCTGGGCATTCTATCTGTTACTGGGCAAAGCACACTTTGAGCCTGATAAATTAGGGCAGGCAATCGTTCAATTTGTATCTGATCTGCTGCTTGTTCTTATTATTATGGAGGTGTTGGGGACAGTTATCCACTATTTGAGGCAACGAGCAACATCCTTACGACCATTTCTTTTTATTGGCATCATTTCTGCCACACGCGGCATCCTCTCGATCGGTGCACGCCTTTCAGTTGAGAGTTCAACCATTACGTTGGAAGATTTTAAACATGCCATGATTGAGCTTGGAGTCAATGCCGGAGTGATACTTGCGTTAGGGATCACAATCAGGTTGCTTGGTAATCTGGTTGATGAATGAGCTTATGCTAGAGAGAAATGCTGAGAAGCAAAAGGAGGCCCTACTCATTGAGCCACAACGCGTTTCCAATGGCCTTCAGAGATAACTTTGATAACGCCATCAACTACCTGTATGGCGGTCTGATCGTCAATCAAATATGCTGGTACAGGCATGTTAGCGGCCCATTTTTCAGCATCGGCTAAGGAATTGTCTGGCATCGAAGGGTTATCCAGGTGCGGAAACATCGCAAAATCGACCAGTCCCAGCGTTCTATCGCCACCGGTGGGTGGCTTCCAGCGGACAAAGTCCTCTCCGATGCTGGGGGCCATCACCATGCTCCCGGCGCTCAGCCCCACATAGACCGTCTCACGCAGAAGCTCAGGCAAGAGGTCGGCCAGGCCAGATTGCTGCATCCAGTAGGAGAGATAGAGGGGATCGCCGCCTTCCACCAGCAGGGCGTCTGTCTTCTGGACCCGAGGGAGCCATTGCTCTTTATCGAGACTGGGCAACGCGGTGAGCTCCAGCACGCCCAGGGACTTCCACTCCAGCTTGCACATAGAGTTGTTGATCTCTCCGCGGATCAGTCGGGTAATCATGGCTGGACCATTGCTGTTGGCGTGCAGCGCGGTGGGAATGTACAGAGCGCTGGACTCGGCGATTGGTTTGCCCAATAGATCAACCAGGGAGGTACAAATACTGTCGTTGCTGATGCCAGCCGAAGTGAGCAGAAATTTCACAAAGCCTCTCCTTGCCTATTTTATGGGAGCCGAAAGGCTCCTTCGGTCCTTTCCATTGAGACTGAACGTGTCATGAAAAGCTCTGAATCCGGTGTCAGAGGTAAAAATATGAGAACTGTTATTGTATGCTACTGCTCTATGAGCTTGCCAATCTCACTTATAGTATACTACATTATAAATGTATTGTAAAAATTGAGTTCCTCTTCATAACTCAAACAGATCTAACCACTTAATGGCCTCTAGCCTTATTTCACGCTATCATATCAACTTCTAGAGAACACTTAGGCGTCGTAGTACAGCACTAAAAATCACAGAAAATGACCGTTAAGTAAAGAAAAATTACTTAACGGTCACTTGCTATGATCAGGCTTCTGGCCTTATCTTACGCCAATTTCATAATCATAGAGAGAATGCTTAGGCGTCGTAGTACATCGAAAACTCGATTGGAGCAGGGCGGAGGCGGACTGCTGCGGCCTGTTCGCGTTTGAGCTCAATATATTTCTCAAGCACATCGGGAGTGAAGACATCGCCCTCGAGCAAGAAGGCATGATCATTCTCAAGTGCTTTGAGCGACTCATCCAATGAGCCAGGGACCGAGCTGATCTCGCTGAGCTCTTCAGGAGTCATGCTAAAGAGGTCTTTATCAACGGGACCGAAGCCATACTCACTGGGCTCCAGCTCGCGGCGAACGCCATCGAGACCAGCCATCAGCAGAGCAGCGAAGAGCAGGTAAGGGTTGGCAGTTGGATCGGGAGGGCGGAACTCGATGCGCTTCGCCTTTGGATTCTCGGAGACCGGGATACGGACGGCAGCGCTACGGTTACCCTGAGAGAAGACCAGATTGACAGGAGCTTCGTACCCAGGAACCAGACGTTTGTAGCTATTGGTGCTAGGAGCAGCAATGGCCAGCAAGGCTGGAGCATGGCTCAAGATACCAGCGACATAGTGGCGGGCCATCTTCGAGAGGTGAGCATAGCCATCTTTATCAAAGAACAGAGGCTTCTCGTCCTTCCAGAGGCTCTGGTGCGTATGCATACCGGAACCATTATCACCATAAACTGGTTTTGGCATGAACGTGACCGACTTGCCATATTTGCGAGCGGTATTTTTGATCACATACTTGAAGAGCAGCAGCTTGTCGGCAGTATCGACCAGAGTGCCGAAGCGATAGTCGATCTCACACTGGCCAGCGGCACCGACTTCATGGTGGTGGGCCTCGACCTTAATGCCCAGAGCCTCAAGATTGAGGACCATCTCTGTGCGCAGATCCTGATAGGTATCGTTAGGAGCAACGGGGAAGTAGCCACCTTTAACAGTCATCAGATGGCCCAGGCTGCGTCCACCCTCAAAGCCCTCGGTATTCCAGGCGGCTTCAACGGAATCAACCTCAGCATACTGTTTATTATCAGTAGAGGCATAGCGAACATTGTCAAAAATATAGAATTCGGCTTCAGGTCCAAAATAAGCAGTATCGGCAATACCAGTGCTGCGGAGATACTCTTCTGCCTTCTGAGCAATATAGCGAGGATCGCGGCTATATGGTCTTTTATCCTGTGGATGGAAGATGTTACACGTAAGGCTCAAAGTGGGAACAGCGGTGAAAGGGTCCAGGAAAGCAGTATTGGCATCGGGGATAATCAGCATGTCGCTTTCATTGATGTGCTGGAAACCGCGGACACTGGAGCCATCAAACGGCAGACCATCTTCAAAGAGATCTTCTGTCAAAACATGCACAGGCACGCTAAAGTGCTGCCAGGTGCCAGGTAGATCTGAAAATTTAATATCTACTATTTTGACACCATTCTCTTTAGCTAGCTTCAGGACATCGGCTGGCGTGGTCATCTGTGTCTTCTCCTCTTACATGTTCTCCTGGCATCATCGCAGGAAGTATGGCATGCATTGCCGGGTTATTTGTTTTTTTCTTGCTAGTATTAGGTATAGAAACCTCGCTTGATAGACATGGGGTTTATTCATGTATGTCCCTTATGATATGCCGTGAGCGAATAGGAAGATACAGACAGTTTGCAAGAAAGTTGACCATGCTGAATTGTGCAGTCTGCACAAAATAATGTGCCAATTTCCTGACTTCCCTATCATATTGCTGCCCTATTCTCTATTTTTGTTTATTTTGCTCAAAATAACATCTACTGCTTTATAGATAGATTGAACATTCCATACAATGAAGCTCTACAAAATGAAGCCTATTTATTGAGGGGTTTCATCTGTTCTTTGCCAGTTGTCAGGTGGCGAGCACGATAGTCACTGGGGGATGTCCCAAAGTGGCGATGAAACTGGCGGCTGAAATAGAAGGCGCTGTGAAAGCCTACTTCTTCTGCAATTGTGTTGATGCTCAGTGCACTAAATTCCAATAAACGAGCTGCATTGCGGAGGCGGAGAGAGAGAAGCACGTTCATGACAGAGTCCCCAATCTCTTGTTTGAACAGATGGGAGAGACGCGAGGGGGAGAGTGCTACCTGCCGGGCCAGCAGGTGGAGATCGTATGGGGCCTTAAGATCCTGGGTGATGAGATTGAGGATTGTCTGGATACGTGGATCGAACTGGCGCAGGGGTTGTTGTGCCTGTTCGTGCGCAGCGAGCAGGAAGATTTCCTCCAGGCCATTCAGGGCAAGCTCTTGTTGAATCAGAGATGGCCCGAGCGCGTGCTGGCTATTGACGGTCGCTGGTTGCGGTTTTATTGCCTCGTGCAGTCTGGCAAAGGCCTGGGTACAGCGTTCCTGATTGGTTTGTAAGTGATAGCGAAAGAGTCCCTGTCCGATTGCTGGGAGATGCCACCAGTTAAACCAGGTGAGCCTTGGCTGAAAATGGACCCAATGAAATTCCCAGTATGCTCCATCTGGGACAGAATAGTCGTGTAGCGCGTGAGGATCAAGGAGAATGAGATCTCCCGGCTGCGTGTGTAGTTCAAGCCCGGGCTGTCGATAGAGGCCCGTTCCTTGAATTGTGTAGGTAAGAAGCCAGTTATTTGAGCCGTGGGTGCGATAGGTTGCATACCCGGGTCGCTCTTTGAAATGGCCGCTCACCAGAATATCTGGTGGAGGTGATTGCGATTCTTCAGTAGTGTACATAGCAGGATTGTACATGTTTCTAACCGTGGAGTCCATTCTTTTTTGTCACTTTTCTCGCTACTATAGAGAGAGAAACAGCATGTTGTTTGCTGGAGTAGATGAAAGGATGAGGTAAGCCAATGACGACTATCGCAGCACGATTGACGCCTGAACAACTCCATCAATTTGAGGAGCAAGGGTATCTTATTCTCCGTGGGGTTTTAAATACGGAGGAAGTAGACCAGCTTATTCAGACATTTATGGAGATCAAGGCAGCAGGATCGGTTCCAGGCTTTTTTGAGCCAGCTTCTGCTGAGGAGGCCAATGGCGATATTCTGAAGCTGTATCCACGTATTATGCATCCCCATCGTTTTAATGAGATTGCTCTGCGCTATCTATTGGATGGGCGTATTCAGGCTATTCTGGCGGACCTATTTGCTGAGGAGCCTCTAGCAGCTCAGAGTATGTTCTACTTTAAGCCAGCCGGGGCACGTGGACAGGCTCTCCATCAGGATAATTTCTATCTACGCGTTGAGCCAGGAACCTGTATTGCTGCCTGGTTTGCTCTTGATCCAGCTGATCGGGATAACGGCGGCTTAGAGGTAGTACCTGGAACCCATAAGATGGATATCTTCTGTCCCGAGGAGGCTGATGCTGCACTCTCTTTTACGCGCGATTTTGTGCCTATTCCCGAGGGATTGCAGGCTCTCCCTGTTGATCTGGCACCAGGTGATGTGCTTTTCTTTAATGGCAGCTTAGTGCATGGTTCGCAACCCAATCGGACCCAGGATCGTTTCCGTCGCTCATTTATCTGCCACTATATTGGTCGTTCGTCGGAGCGCATGTCGCAGTGGTATCGACCAATTCTCACATTCGCTGGCGATGAGGTCATACTTGATATCAACGAAGGTGGTGGCCCCTGCGGAACGGAGATTGCAGGTCCTCACTAAACCTGTCTCTGCTTTGGGGGGCGTGGCTTCTTTATGAAGGAGGCCACGCCTTCGTGGTCATGAAGTGGGGGAAGAGAGCGGAGAGGGTTACGGTGGCGACCATTCATGATGGACCCTACGAGATTATGCGATAAATCAAATTTTATAAGCGATTTATCGCATGAGGGTGCCGGGCCCATCATGAATGATGGCCGTGGAACGTCCACTGCTCTACTTTGTTGTTTCCCCTTAATGGTCGTTGTGGTAGTTGGACACAATATGTGTTAGAGACAACCAATTTTGCTCTGTTGCTCCAGCGTTTCGAGTTGAGTGATATCATCGATAGTATCGATATCCAGAGCGAGGCCCAGACTGCTGTAGAGCACATGGCTCAGCTTTTGTTGTTGGGCCTCGCGTTGATGGCGGGGCAGGCTATTGACTCCAAAGAGATAGGGAAGAGCCAGAGGGGGCCGTACGAGGATCGCATTGGTGCCAGTCTGATCTTGTGATGGAGCTAAGACGACCTCATAGTGGTGAGCAAGATCGACCATCTCTTGCACTTCTCGAGTTGTCAGGAGAGGAAGATCGGCTGAGATCGTGAGTAGAGCATTCGAGCCATTGATCAGCTCACGCTTAGCCGCTGCTGTCAGGGCAGGATTATGGCCAGCCTGTTCCTCAAGCCAGGTTGAGGCTCCCCACTCCTGAGCCCGTTCCAGGACGCGTGTATCTGCACTGACGACAGAGATAGAAGAGAGAACCTGACTGGTGCGTAATGTGCAGATAACATGACGAAGCATATCCAGCATCAGACTTGCGCGCTGAACTGCGGTAAGATGGGTGGCAAGGCGACTTTTGGCCTCATCCAGAGACTTTACCGGTATGAGTGCAGTATATTTCAATGGGTTTCCTTACTGTTCTAAACGAGCAGATCTCTCTTCCTGCTGGCTCTCACTCTCTAAAGATCCTGAGTGGATAGGTGTTCCACCCGTTATGAGAATTGTAAGCCAGCTGCCTCAATAACGACTTGTGCTAGAGCCTTTTTGGCAGTGAGATCTCTCATAATCGTATCAGTAACGACGGTAGGAATGCCAAGATCCTCGATTTCGGTAGCCAGATGGGCATCTTGCTGATCAATAACCATGACATCTAGAAAATCACGATAGCCTCGGGCAACGCCGACTGCCGAGACCTCGCGATGCAAGCCCCGCATAATCTTATCCGCAGGTCCCTTGATCGGAGCACCTCCTACAATGGGGCTGACGGCAACAACCATGGCACTTGTTTCATGCAAAGCATTATGGATGCCAGGGACTGATAAAATCGTGCCGATGCTGACAATGGGATTGCTGGGAGCAATAAACACAGCCTCGGCATTGCGAATAGCCTCAATCACGCCTGGGGCAGGCTTAGCCTCCTGGGCTCCGACAAAGACCACATCTAATACTTCATCGGCAAAGCGGCGTTTGACCATATATTCTTCAAAATGAATCAGACCAGTGGGCGTTTGAATATGCGTCTCTACCGACTGATTGCTCATTGGCAACATCGTAATTTGCAGGCCAAGGCTGTTTTTTAGCTGATTGGTGATCTCACTTAACGTCTTGCCCTGGCGCAGAAGATTGGTGCGGTGAATATGGGTTGCCAGATCGCGGTCCCCAAGGTTAAACCAATCTTCATTGCCATAGCTGGTAAGTTGTTTCATGGCATGATAGGTATCGTGGCGCAGGCCCCAGCCCTGGGCCTCATCAACAAGGCCAGCTAATGTGTACAGGACAATATCAACATCGGGCGAGACATGCAGCCCATAGAACTCTCGATCATCGCCGGTATTGGCGATCACGGTAATCTGCTCCTGGGGCACAATCTGTACCACCCCCTGTAGGAAACGGGCAGCGCCAACTCCTCCTGCGAGTACTACAATCATCTTTTATAAACCTCAGTCAAAATGAACGATTAATGTATCAAGTGGAAGGCGTGGACGACGCTGAGGATCAGCGGCGGCATAACCTACCGTAATCAAGGCATGCGGGATTAAATGGGTATCAAGGTTGAGTGTAGCACAGACAACCTCTGGACAAAAGAGGGGGGCACACATCCAGCCAGTATCCAATCCCAGATCGTAGGCCATCAGCAGCATATTTTGTACGGCAGCTCCAAGACTCTGAATCGCCATGGTTGTCTCATCGCTCTGACGCCTTGCATCGGGATATTGGTCCAGATCTTCAAGATAAAGGCAAGGGATAATGATAGCTGGTGCTTCACTGATGCGTTGGCGTGATTTTGTGAGGCGAGTGTGAACGATCTGCTCATCCTGGCCATCCATTTGGAGATTATGCTGCCAGCTCTCACCCATCTGATCCGCTAGCTGAGCTTTAGCCTCCGGACGTGTCAGAACAACAAAGCGCCAGGGCTGTCGCCCATGTGGCGAGGGAGCCCAGCGAGCTGCCTCAAGGATCTGTTCAAGTTGTTGCCGTTCTACTGGTCGATCCTGATACTTGCGTACGCTCCGTCTGCTCCGTAGAAGGGTTGCCAGATCTGAGCTGCGTAGAGGGCTGGTGATCGGTCGTGTTTCTGGTCCTGTCACAATTGTCTATCCTATAGTAATTCAGGCTCATGCGTTCCATTGAATCATAAAAAATGGTTCAAGTACCCTTCCAGATCACAATGGCCCTTGAACCATGCACATAGTCTTAGCGGAACATATCGGTTGCGCTGTCTCGTAGCAGCGTTTTTACCGTTCCACTGGCAGGTTGATACTGATAGCCACGAATGAGGGCAACGGGGACCGCAGCTATCTTGCCCATCACGAGCTCGGCAGCAGAGGCCAGTTCATCCGCTACGGCGATAACACTGGCGTGTAGCTCATACCCATAGGGATCAATCTGGCCGCGATAGTCTGTCATTGCCTCCATCCCTGCAACTCCGATGGCCATATTTATCTGTCCATTGCGCCAGACGCGCCCCCAGGTATCAGAAATAATAATGGCGAGATCAAAGTTTTCGCCTTCGCCAGTAAGCTCTTGTATGCGCGTACGCAATTGGTGGGCTGATTGATCAGAATCAATGGGGAGCAAGGTTAAGAGATCGGCTCCATTCACATTCGATTCATCAACGCCAGCATTGGCACAGATAAAACCATGGTGAGTCTCACTGATAAGCACCCCGTGGCTCATACGGACGATGCGCTTGCTCTCGCGGAGCACAACCTCAACATGGCGGGGATCTTTATTGCCTTGTTCTGCAATCTGTCGTGCAAATGCTGAAGGCTCGACCTCGTCCAGTCTGACTGTGCGTCCCTCCGCTTTGGAAACAATTTTTTGTGTGACAACGAGGATATCGCCCTTTTGTAGGGAGAGCCCTTGCTGTTGCAGTGCTGTAAAAATAAGTTGACCCAGGTCGGTGCCCAGGGGGATTTCTCCGATTCCAGTGATTGGAATGATACGTAGTTCTGTGCTCATAAGCCTCCTCGTCCATTATTATATCGCTTGTAGAGAAAGACTGCCAAGACATCGAAAGTGAGACAGGTTCCTCTCTGTTGTGTTGAGCATAGAGAACTTACAGGAAAGTGGTTCTCTTTCTCTCGCATGAACGTAGAGTGAGAGATCTCTAATGTCATGCGTTTAGCTCTTGCAAAAGAGCACCTATTTATGGCATACTTACCTTTAGTAAGAACCTTCGGGGCAGGGTGAAATTCCCGACCGGCGGTAAGACACTTTTGTGGACAGAAGTGTTAAGCCCGCGAGCACATCATCAACGACTCTGTGTGTTGATGGGAATGAGCAGACTCGGTGTGATTCCGAGGCCGACGGTACAGTCCGGATGGGAGAAGGTTTATCAGGGAACTGTTGCATCTCTGTGCAACAGGATCGTTTGCTATAGTCTGTGAACTGCATTGACGCACAAAAGTATCAGGTTATGGTCGAACGTATCCCTAAGATCTCCCGCGAAAAAAATCCCCCCCAGGTTAGTTGAATTGACGCTTCCCCGTTTCTCTTTGTTGGCCGCGTGGAATCGTCAGTAGAGCTAATAACCGAGGGATAGTCATGAGTATTTCAACATCCAGTGGGAAGCGCACAGGCTTCAAACTCCAGGCGTATGCAGAGCCACAGGCGTTGCAGGAGATGCCCCGGCGAAGGGCCGATTCTCAGCGCTGGAAAGACTTGCAACATCTCATCTCTTTTCTACCTCCTTTTCTCCTCGCTTTGCTCTTTATTATGGGCTGGTATTTTATAACGGCTTCTGGTCGGATCAATAGCCTGATTCTACCAACACCAGCAGAGGTCTTGGCCAGTTTCTCTGATGGCGTACAGTCGGGCCTCTTCTGGAGCAATCTTCAGGTCACGCTGCAAGAAAGCTTGCTTGGTTTCTTACTTGCCGTCGCTATTGCTTTGCCGATTGGCTATGGTGTAGCCAAATCCCGTCTTCTGGCTCGAACCTTGCTGCCCTATCTTGCGGCAGGGCAGGCTATTCCAGCTATTGTCATTGCTCCTTTCCTCTTTTTATGGTTTGGCAATGGCTTGCTCCCTGTGGTCATCGTCTGTATGCTCGTGGTTCTTTTTCCTCTGGTAATGAACACTATTTTAGGTGTGCAGACAATTGATCCAGCGCTCACCGATGCTGCGCGGTTAGAGGGGGCTGCTGGCTGGTCTCTCCTCTCCAAAATTGAGTTTCCGCTGGCTTTACCGGCAATTCTGGCCGCTGTCCGCACAGGGATGACGCTTTCGATTACCGGTGCGCTGGTAGGAGAGTTTTTCTGTAGCCCGGATCGTGGACTTGGCGCTCTGGTTCAGATTGCTCTGCATCAATATGATATGTCATTGATGTTTGCCACGGTACTGGTGCTGGCAGTGCTGGCAGCTCTGTATTATAGTGCCACCTGGTTGCTTGTTAAAGCTGCCGAGTCCACTTACTAAGCAAGCGTTCGATACGATATAATTCAGAGGCTTCAAAAAAAAAGCGTGCATCCAGAGACAATAGATGTACGAAGGATCATTATTGTTGGAAATGGAGTACTGTACAGTGATGCGTCTCTCTCAACGTTCATTTTTTCTCTTGTTGAGCTCTTGTGTGTTCTTATTTTCAGTGGGACTGACGGCCTGTGGTGCTGGATCAACAACCGGGGGCACCACCACAAAGCCGCTTAAAAATATTTCGATTGGACTGGGCTACAATCCTGATATTCAATTTGCTCCTTTTTATGTTGCGAAAAGCAAAGGTTATTATCAGGATGCTGGTCTAAATGTCACCTTTAATCATGGGATTGTGCCAGATCTCATTGGTTCAATGCTGGCTGGCAAAAGCGATTTTGTCTTTGCCAGTGGCGATGAGTTGCTGGTGGCCCAGGATAAAAATAAAGGGGTACAGGTGGTGGATGTGGCGAACATCTTCCAGCGCTATCCCGTCAGCCTGATTGTCCCAGCGGATTCTCCCATCAAGACCCTGGCCGATCTCAAAGGTCATAGCATTGGGGAACCCGGACCCTATGGTGCCACTCATACGGGCCTGCTGGCGTTATTGTATAAAGCCAACCTGACGGCCTCCGATGTGAACTTGCAGTCTATTGGCTATAATCAGGTTTCGGCGCTCTTAGCTCATCGTGTGGATGCGGTGATGGGGTATGCTAATAATGAGCCTTTGCAGTTAGAGTCTCACGGACTTAACGTGCGTACGTTTGCAGTCTCCGATTATCAGCCCCTGGTCTCCAATGGTATCGTTGTGCCACAGAAAACGTATCAGAGCGATGCGGCCACTGTTAAAGCCTTCGTGCAGGCTACACTTAAAGGGGTGCAGGAGGTCATACGCGATCCAAATGGGGCAGTTGACGTAAGCAAAAGTTTTGTGCCAGGGATGAACACCACGCAGGCACTGGCAGTTTTGAAGGCAACGCTTCCAATCTACAAAGGGGATGGGCATCCGGGTTATAACGATAGTGCGACCTGGCAAGCGATGGAACAATTTTTGATTTCACAAAAGATGATCTCACCAGTGAATAATCTTTCACAATACTACACAAATGACGCGCTTTCCTGAGCACGTTAGTGCTGAGTGCAGCGGGGGCCTTCTACCTCTTTCGAGAGGTGGAAGGCCCCTTTGTTTGACTCATGCCATCACAGTCTGATCAAAAGCTGGCTTAGTTTGTGAATTTGAAAGACTGAAGAATGGGTTGGAAGTACGCAGCATTAGCCAGATCAAAGCCTGCGGTAGCTGTTGCATACAGGATGCCATAGACCTTCGTATTGGCACTTTGAGCGGGATAGTTGACCGCAATCGCAATCTCTTTGCTGCTGGCCGTAATACCTTTGACGGTCACGTCCGCAGTGGCACCGCGTTGATCCCAGCTCTGTCCACCAACAGTTGTTTTTGCCGAGACGTTGACTGCCTGATAATTCTTCGCATTGCTCTTAAAGGCATTGACCGCCAGATCCAGGATAGAATTGGCCGAGAGGAGTGCACCAGGATTTGGGGCAACATCGACAGTGAAGTTGACCAGCCCGGTTGGATCAGTGAAACTGATGGCTTTTCCTCTCCCTTCCTCAAATTTTTGGTCCTCCGTCACTTTCCAGCCCTCAGGATATTTTAGAGTAAAGCCATCGCCCTGATAGGTTTTGAGATTGCCTGTACCAGGAATATTGATGCTCGCCTGAGTTGGTGTAGGTGTGGGTTTAGCTGTAGCGTTCGAGCCAAAGAGATCGCAGGCCGAAAGAGCGAACGTGAGACAGAGACATGATAAGAGTAAAACTGTCCATCGAAAAGAAGAGAAAAAAGACTGCATAGACCCTCCAGTAGTCATTGTTTTATATGCAATTGGTGTGAAAACCACGAAGCCTTTAGCTTCATGATCCCACCTCCACAGGCACCTCTGCTGATTGAAGACGCTTATCACAAACTAGACGTAGGCAAGCGGCTTTTTTGACACCAGGGTAGTGGGCAGTGTTGAAAGAGATCTATAATCAGCTCCAGGGAGGATTGTAGCCTTAGCAGGGATATATAGGTTCACTTATGAAGGCCACAATCCAACAAATTGACGTTCGGCATTTGAGAAGAAGCCATAGTGTTCTCTCACCGGTGAGCTTAATTCAAGGTGTAGATAGCCAGGTTTTTGAACGTGACATTGGTGCCAGCATCTGCGGCCAACCCAATATCTCCTCCCTTGTACTGATCGCTTGTGGCATAGCCTTGCCAGTTCTGATTGATGTAGCAATTATAGACGCCATTGGAGACAATAACTTCAATGGTGATGGTCGAGCTATCTGTCTGTGGAGGGTTAAATGGATAGGAAGTAGAGAGCCCTCGAGCAGATCCTGTATCATCGGCATAGGTATAGGTCTGTGAAGTTCTGGCCTCTGGATTAACCAGATACGAGTACGCCCCTTGATTCTGTTCACCAGGTTGATTATGGAAATAGACACCAAACTGCCCATGTGAGCCAGGATTGACTGTAACTTGAACCTGGAGCACAAAATTCTCGGGAATTTTCTGTTGTTGTGGTAGATTACTCAAGAATGTGCCAGCCAGTGTATTGTTTGCAGTATTATGAAGCACCGTGCCATTGGACGTGCACTGCAACGTTGCATTCTGCTTCTGACTCCACGTACCACCCTGTTTATCACAGGTGCCTCCAGGCAGGCTTGTGCCATAAAGCATGGAGCCAATCGTGCCAACAAAGACTTGAGCTCCATTCGTCGTTGGTGCAGGCAGACCCGAAGGTTCTTGCGATAGCGGTGTGGTCGGGGTGGAGCTCCGGGTCACCTGTGGTGTACTTTGTGGCGTCTTCTGTGTTTGAGGGGTGCCATTGTGTTGATTGGTAGTCGCTGTTCTGTCGGATACTCCATAATGGAGATAAGCTGCCAGGGCACCAGCCACAAGAATAAGGGTGAGGATACTGCCAACAAGCATCATTGAGGCAGATTGGCAGCCAGCTCGTGCGCGAGGTTGTATCCGAGGTGCCGGGCTAGCGACCTGTTCAAAGCGTCGTACCTCACCCTCTTGCGATGGATTGGGAACTTCGCGTGGTTTGACCACCGTTGCGCGGGGATCGGTAATCATTGTTGGGTGTGTCGTTAGCTTCTCTCTGGCTGTTTGCAGGCGAGGAGCGGCTTCCGTCTCTGAGCTGTGGAGACTTGCGTCCTCATTCATTAAGACGGTTGGGATCGCTTGCACTTGCTTCTGTTGTGCTGCTATGTGTCTGGGAAGAGGATGATCTTCAGCGATGGGTGAGCTATTATCCAGTTCAGTTGTGAACGGGGGCTGCTCCTGTGGTGTTACGCGTTCAGATGGCGTTGCCTTAGAGTGATCGATCGCCTCATAATCGCTGCCAGAAACAGTAGTGGGAGGAGCTTTATAGCCCTCAAGGGTGGTGGTAATCGCATTGCGTAGAGCGCGAGCGAGCTCGTTTGCGCTGGAAAAACGTTGATCGGGAGATTTTGCCATCGCTTGATGAACAACTGCTTCAACGGCAGGAGGAATACCTGGATTCAGCTCGATCAGAGATGGAGGAGCCTCCAGAGCATGTTTAATGGCAACCGCTACAGGTGACGCACCGGTAAAGGGAACCTGTCCAGCCAGCATATGAAAGATAACGATCCCTAACGAGTAGACATCAGTGCGTTGATCGAGAGCACTTCCTGTTCCCTGTTCTGGAGAGAGATACTCAGGGGTACCTACAATCGTCCCTACGCTTGTCAGGAAACGGCCATTGCTTTCATCTGTGACATCTTTGAGCACTTTAGCCAGTCCAAAGTCAGCGATAAGGACACGACCATCTGCATGAAACAGGATATTGCCTGGTTTAAGATCGCGGTGCACAATCCCTTTGCTATGAGCACTCTCCAGACCAGCGGCGGCCTGCTCAACAATATTGAGCACCTCCTTGAGTGGAAGCTGGCCTTGTTTTTCCAACTTTTCCCGCAATGTTCCCCCGGTAACATAGGGCATAACGAGATAGGCTGTATCCCCCTGTTCACCATATTCATAGATGGGCATGATATTGACATGATCCAGGGCCGCAATAGCGTCAGCTTCGCGGCGAAAACGAGCCAGGAACTCATCACGGGGCCGTTGCTCAACGAGATCGGGTAACAGGACTTTCACGGCGACAATGCGTCGAGGTCGCGTCTGTTGAGCTAGATACACTGCACCCATCCCACCACGTCCGAGGAGACGTTGGAGGGTGAATGTTCCGAGCGTCTTCCCAATTAACTCGTCGTTGTTAGTTCGCACGCTCGCAACTCCTCTTGCTACAAAAATACGTAAACCTTTTTATTTTCATGAAATGTATCTCAGGTAATTATCTGATAATAAGTCCTTGTTTGCCACCCTGGCCGGATGATGGGAATAGTGTGCGGTTATCGCGACGATTCACAAAAGAACCAACTGGTCTGCATGAATCAGCATAAGTAGAAAAGGCGATAATTACGCTGTTTTCTTCCCTATTATAATGGACGTTTTCTCTTCGTCAACTGGTGTGTTTGAACGGTATGCTTGTGTTGACGGTCGTTGAAGAGATCAGGAGTGGCCTCCAGATAGTTGATCTAGCTATCTGGATATAGTGTATACTTGCCAACCCATGTATGTAAAGTAATTCTGATCTTAATAGTAATTTGGTAAAAAATGGCGTTTCTTCCTACCTGTCGGGTCAATATGCATTTAGTTATTTGGCGTCTCAGCTTTCCCCGTCGTAAACAGGGAAAATTGAGATGCTGTAATAATTCCAGTATGAGCAACTAAGATTCCACTTGTCCCACTGGCATAGGTACTATCGCTTGCATTACCCAGGAAGGAATTATTGGCGTACAAACTAAACTGAGCGCCATTCATGGCAACTGCTAAGGTCACAAGTTGATGAGGATCATCCATCTGATATTGACCTGTTGCCAGGGATCTCAGGACGCCATTTGTCTCATAGACATAGACGCCCCAACGACCATTGGGGTGAAGGAGAAAGGCATAGCCTCCTCTTTCTATGGTACGGAAGGCGAGCCCATATTCCGCAGTTGAGCGGTTATCTAGCTTGAGTTGAGCGCTAATCGTTGCATCAGTTAGATTTCCATGGTCGCTGTTCCGCGAGATAAGCAGGCCGCCAAGTTGCCCTAAATTCCCACTATTGGTGATAATGGTCGTATCTTCAACACATCTGAAGCTGGCTTTAAAGGGTACCCAGAGTGTTTTTTTCTTTTCACAGGCGGGGTTATTGATAGTATAGCTGGGGGTTCCGGTAGCCAGAGCAACGGCAGGGTTGGGAGCGGCGGGGCTTGTACTTGTTGGTGATGGAACCGTTTGTCCCTGTGTGATCGTGCTGTCCTTTTTAGGGGGACTTGTCAGGACGACACCTACAATGATGCCTCCACCAATAATAAGAATGGAGATAAATAGACCAATAAAGAGCCCCCAGGGCGTGCTTTTCTTAGGCGGTGGTAGTGTGGGGTATGCTGTACCGCGTGGGAGCGCTGTTGCAGGGAGTGGCTGGTGAGATGGAGGGATCTGAGCGTGCTGCATAGTAGATGTGCTATGTGCCTGGGAGAGATAGGCTGCCTCTGGTGTTGATAGGACGAGGGGTGCCGGAGAGTAGGGTGGTACTGGAGCTGGCTCGGCACTGTCTAAGAGCGAAGTTGGTAGTGCGCAGGCCTGACGGAAGGCGAGAGCCATCTCTTTTCCAGAAGAGAAACGATCCTCACGCCGTTTCGCAGTCGCTTTCTGAACCACCATATCGACGCGAGAAGGAATAGCGGGATTGACTGATTGCATGAGTGGGAGATTATCGCGAAGGTGCATGGCGGCAATAGCGAAGGCAGAGCTTCCTGTGAAAGGGACATAGCCAGTGAGCATCTGGAACAGAACAACGCCAAGCTCATAAATATCGGCTCGATAATCGACGTGATCGCCGCTAACCATCTCGGGGGCCATATATTCGGGGGTCCCCAGGACGGTTCCTGCGCTCGTCAAAGTGGCTCCATCAGTTGTATTGTTTGCAATCATGCGTGCAATACCAAAGTCAGCCAGGATTAAGCGGCCATCGGCATGGAGCAAGAAATTAGCTGGTTTCAGGTCCCTATGAATCACACCATGAGCATGAGCATAATCGAGCGCTGAACAGGCCTGCTCAATATAAGAGAGCGCAGTAGAGAGCGAGAGAGGGCCCTGCTGTGCGAGGACATCGCGCAGACTTCCTCCACTAAGAAAGGGCATCACGAGATAAGGAATATTCTCTTGCTCCCCATATTCATAGATGGGCATGATATTGACATGTTCAAGTCGAGCAATGACATCGGCCTCGCGGCGAAAACGTTCGAGGAACTCCGTATACATCTGACTATTCATTGCCAGATCCGGGAGAAGAACCTTGACTGCGACATTGCGCGTGGGGCGTATCTGTTGCGCAAGGTAGACAGCCCCCATACCCCCTTGACCGAGCTGTCTCATCAGGGTGCAGTTTCCTAGTACACGTCCTGTAAGATCACCGATGTGATTGGCCATTTTTTTCTCCTGCCGTTTATAATGCCTATGGTCTGTTTTATGAGAGCCCTCTATGAGTTATTAAGCTCTGATTTTTACCGTTCGTCAATCTCTGCACACAGAAAGTACTGAGTATTCATTTCTTTTACAAATAGTCATGAAAGCAGATAATGTCATGATTATTCAGGTGGCTCTGTGTGGATCGTCACAGAGTTGAGATTGGGATATGCCTGGCGCAATGCACGCTTAATCTCCTCCGCCTCCACATGGACTTGGCTGAGTGGTGCCTGGGCTGCGAAAATAGTGTGGAGGACCAGATCGAGTTCTGGCGGACTGGCTTTCGCCTCTCCTTTAAGCTCAAGCAGCACCTTATTGGGGCGATAGAGCCGAATATCGTGAGCGCTTCCCTGACCAGCAATGCCATCAGCGATCTGGCAAATCTGTCTGGTCATAGTCTGATAATGGTCAGTGACCTCCTGGCGCGGCACAATATGAGTATTGGGAGCCTCCAGATGGGTGGTCACGCGCCGAAGATTGCGATTGCTTTGCAGCACAGCCTGCTCAAGATGGGTTGCAAGATCATGAGCGGTGCGAAGATCCATATCCGCATGGACTTCAAGATCAAAATCCGCCTCCAGCTTCCCTGAGACCTCGCGCACATGAATATCATGAGCATGGACGCCCTGACGTTCAGCGAGATAGTGAATAAGATCGGTGATACTTTCGGAGGGAGTCGCAACTGGCTCAACATGCACAACAGCATCAATCTCACCCTGCGGCGTAAACTCCAGCACCTTTTCCTGAACCACCAGCTCCACCTGTTCTGTCAGCGTATGGATCTGCTCAAACGTTAGAATACGGGGAGCAGCGATGATAATATCGGCAAAGAACTTATTCCCTGTACGCCTGATGCGAATACGCCGTATCTGGGTGATTGTTTTAATCAGAGAGAGTTGTTGATAGAGATGGGTAGGAAGCGTGCCAGGAGCACGATCGATGAGTGCATCAATGGTCTCTCTGGCTAAGCGGATGCTGACCCAGATGACGATGGCCGAGACACCAAGAGCCGCCACAGCATCGGCCTGAGCGAGCCAGTCTGGCAAATGAAATCGCTGGACCATGAAGACAACGACCAGGCCAATGATCACAACGACTGAGCTCCAGATATCGGTACTAAAGTGGAGGGCATCGGCCTCCAGGGCCTGGCTTCCTAATTTGCGTGCCACGCGTAGAAGTGCCCGCGAGCGGGTCACATCGACGCCTACTGAGATTCCCATGACTACAAAAGCCCAGATGTTTATCTCGATCGAACCTTCATGGAAACAGAGCCGGCGGATCGCTTCGTACGTCACCCAGGCAGCAGTCATAAGAAGGAGAATCGCTTCCATCAACGCTGAGATGTTTTCAACCTTCTCATGGCCGTAATTATGATCTGCATCAGCGGGGCGGTCCGCAACACGGACGGCAAAGAATGTCATCAAAGCTGCCACAAGATCCAGCCCTGAATGGGCGGCCTCTGCGAGTAATCCCAGGCTACCAGTAAGGAGCGCAACAGTGATTTTGAGACTCGTAAGCCCAATAGCAGCTCCCACAGACGAGAGGGCAACAAGTGTTTTTTCGCGTTGAGCAGTAGGTGTCAATGCCATGATCTTGGAACATCTCTCCTGCAAATAGTCATTGTACATAGGAAGGTCTGGTTACATCAGGTAGGTGCTAAAAGTGGTAACCGCTCCCAATTGTACTCGATGTTCTGCTCAACAGCAAGAATAGATCTTTTTAGAATGGTGGAAGGCGTTTGTGGTTATTTATACTATATGTTCGTCCTACTATCAGAATAAATACTAATTGACTTTGCTAGAGCCTGCTGCTATCCTAAGGGATGACAAGTGATAAAAGAGACTGACCCGTGTTGAACGAACAAAGTATAAGGTAGAGACCCAACAGCGATCCGATGCAGAGTGAGAGGTCGGAGTGGCTTGTCCGCCTTAGAACGCCTTCGTGAGCGGCTGACCGAAGAAAGTCCCGGCCCGGCCCTATGGGCACTGTGGCCACTAGTGTGACAAGTAGGACCAGATGGGTGGCTCCCATGCAGCATATAGCCACAAAGAGTGGTCTTTTCTGCTTTCGTATCTCGTAAAGAGAGAACCGAAGCTATGCGGCCTGTGATGGCCGGGAAAAGGCAATCTGGGTGGTACCACGGGAGCAGAGATAGCTTTCGTCCCTTTGCAGCATGTGTAGAGAGGGATGGGAGCTTTTTTTATTGTTCTCTTGTCATCGTTGAATGGGAGACGAGTATGACGACGGTTTCTATTGTCAACGTCACAGGATATACTGGGTTAGAGCTCTTACGTTTATTGGCCCAACATCCTGAGTTTGTGGTGACTTCGGTCACGGGTCGGAGTGCTGTTGGGCAACGCTTACTGGATGTATTTCCACAGGTCCAGACGCTCTCCTCACCGGGAGCGGGGCCTCGGCCAATGCCAATTGATCCTGCGCTGGCAATTACTGAGGAGCCTGCTCAGACCGAGCTTGCTTTTGTCTGTCTGCCCCACGCTGCGGCTGCGGAATCTGTGGTACGCCTGCTTGAGCGAGGCATCAAGGTCGTTGATCTGTCGGCTGATTTTCGTTTGCACGACGCAAAAGTGTACGAAGAGTGGTATGCCCACACCCATCCAGCCCCGGCTCTCCTGGAGAGCTCAATCTATGGACTCCCAGAGCGTTATCGCGAACAGATCAGAACAGCGTCACTGGTAGCCAATCCAGGCTGTAATGCCACCACAACTATTCTTGGTCTGCTGCCAATCTATGCCGCCGGTCTGGCCGAGCGTGAGGTCATTACAGACGTCAAAGCTGCTTTAAGTGGAGCTGGCCGTGGCTTAAAACTGGCATCCTTATATGCCGAAGCGAATGAAGATGTCACAGCATACAGCGTCACTGGTCATCGCCATCTACCAGAGGTGACGCAGGAGGTTGTGCTGGCTGCACAGGCAGGTGGGCATGCTTTAGAGCAACCATTGAGAATGACCTTTTTTACGCATCTCGTGCCAATGACGCGAGGAATCTTTGTCACCAGCTATATAGAATTAAAAACGGATGCCCATCTTACGACTGAAGATGTGCAGGATCTGTATCGAAAGTATTATGCAGATGAGCCATTTGTTCACGTAGTCAAACAGCCGCCTCACACCCGCTGGACATATGGCAGTAATCACTGTTTTATCTATCCAATTATTGATCAGCGAACCAATCGACTTATTGTGATGTCGTGTCTTGACAATATGGGGAAGGGTGCTTCGGGTCAGGCCATTCAGAACGCAAATCTTATGTATGGGCTGCCAGAGACGACAGGGCTTTTTCCATTAGGTGTGAATCCATAAGTAGAGGCTGGATGCTTTCAAAAAGTATGAGGAGTACAGAATGGCAATCTCTTATTCAACAACAGCGGCAGGAGATATTATCAACGATCATTATCTAATTGCGCAAGTCCTGGGAGAGGCCCTACCCTATATTGACCACCTCAAAGGAAAAATTCTGGTGATCAAACTGGGTGGAAGTACGCTTGAACATCAGCGAGGCGTGTTGCAAGATATTATCTGGTTGCGGGCGCTGGGCGTCTGTCCAGTCCTTGTTCATGGTGGTGGGCCCTATATTAATCACTGGCTGGAAGTGCTGAATATTCCTACGCGCTTTGAGAATGGTTTACGTGTGACGGACGCACAGACTCTAGAGGTGGTGAGAATGGTTCTGTTGGGGCAGGTCAACCAGGGATTGGTGCTGATGGCTTCACAGATGGGAGGAAAGGCGATTGGTCTGAGCGGAACCGATGGAGGCATGGTGCATGCGCATATTGCCAACG
Organism: Tengunoibacter tsumagoiensis; assembly: GCF_003967535.1. Classification (GTDB taxonomy): domain Bacteria; phylum Chloroflexota; class Ktedonobacteria; order Ktedonobacterales; family Ktedonobacteraceae; genus Tengunoibacter; species Tengunoibacter tsumagoiensis. Next base: position 3,218,716 of record NZ_BIFR01000001.1, read on the forward strand.
AGAAGCTGGGATTTGTCGGCGAGATTGATGCTGTTGATACCAAAGCCATTGAGGCTCTATTGCGGGAGGGCTATATTCCTATGATTGCCCCTCTGGGTGAGGGGCCCGATGGAACCTGCTTAAATATTAATGCTGATCTGGTTGCTGCCCATATAGCTGGCGCTTTGAATGCCGAGAAGCTCATCTTCTTAAGCAACGTAGCCGGTATCTGTGGAACGGATGGGTCATTAATCTCAGAGCTCAGTGAGGCAGCGGCAAGACAGTTAATTGAAGAAGGCGTTATTCATGGAGGGATGATTCCCAAAGTTACCGCCTGCCTGGACGCGCTGGCGGCAGTTCCACGTGTGCACGTGGTTGATGGACGAGAGCCTCATGTCTTATTGCGAGAGCTCTTTACCGATCAGGGGGCAGGAACAATGATCATTCGCTAGCTTCTCACTAGCCGCCCTGTCTTGTCGCGCGAGGTAGATAGCAGGGCGAGAGAAGGAGCGTCCGGTGGCTCGGTGGGCGCGATCCGCAATTGCGCCCGGCATGCCGCATTCGCAGCTCAGCTTCTGAATGCCAGAAGCGTTCTCTTCATCACTTGCGGTCTTTTGACACGGCAAGGAGGCCGAATGAGTTGGAGTTATCACAATGTGGTCACTGCCCCCGTACAACGATCTGAGAGCATCGTGTGTGTGGAAAGTGCGAGAGGATGTTGGTAGGTAGTATACTTATGCTATTGCCAGCGTTTTAAAAGTAGACGTTCATGAAAAGGGCTCACCGCCCGGCATGAAAACTCCGTTTTTAGAAGAGAGACTACTGCTCCGGGATAACCATTGCGTAAGTATATAGCTGGATCTTGGGAGTATCTGGCTACTAGTTGGCTCGCCGATCAAGAACCTGAATGGGGGCTCCATCTCTACAAGATGGAGGAACAGGCGTGCCTTAGAGCGATTGAAGAGGTTCTTTTGAGCAACGTTATCGTGTTTGATCTTGATGGGGTTATTACCAGTGAAAAGGCTTATTGGATGACGGCGGGACTGGTCCTGCACGAAATGTTTTATAGCCCACGTTACTGGGATATCGCATTCTCGCCTTCTTATGAACCACCGACCACAACGGCAGAGTGTGAACGGTTGAGTCAGGCTATCCTGCCACAAGATGTCATTCTCAGTTTTAAGGCCCATTCTCTGAATTCAAATTGGGATACCTGTTACGCCGGTTTTTGCGTCTGCCTCATTGATCTGCTATCCCATCTTCCAGATTGTGCTGCACTTCTCCCGCTGCGTCCAGCAGATCCTGAATGGCTGGCACATCTGCGTGCGGCGCTTGCCCGTCTGGGTGAACCACTGCATCCTGATATACGTGTATATCAGCGTTTACAGGCTCCTATCTTTGCCGAGTATGTTGGTTTTGAGCTGTTTGAGCGTCTGAATGAGTATGCCAGTGAAGTACTGGGCTATCCAATTACAGGCGTTTTTGCCCGATATAGTGCATCCTGGCGTCTCTGTGAGAGGTTATTCCAGGAGACCTATCTGGGTGAGGAGCTCTATCGCCAGACCTATGGCATCGAGCCTTTTCAGCCTGGTAAACCAGGCTGTATCTATACAGAAAAGCCATTATTGCCCGTTGAAGAGCTGAAAGAGACCCTGGAGGCTCTCAAAAGTCAAGGCTATAATCTTGGGATTGCAACGGGCCGTCCAGGAGATGAAGCGACTGTTCCTCTCAAAAATTATGGATTATATGAGTATTTTGATGAGTGGCATATTATGACCCACGCTGAGGTCTCGCGAGCGGAAGAGGTGCTGCATGCTCAAGGGCAGATGGTCTCTTTAGTCAAGCCTCATCCGTATCAGTTTCTGGCCGCAGCCTATCCAGGGTATCAGCCAGGAAAGCCCTTGCCACCGCGTGGAAGCTTTGTCGTCATTGGCGATACCCCCAGCGATGTACGTGGAGGGAAGGCGGCGGGCGCGATTACCGTTGCTGTTCTGACAGGTGCTCTGACTGCTGAGGCCAGACGCATCCTGCTACAGACTGAACCAGATTTTATTGTTGATGATGTCACGAAAGTCCCAGCCCTCTTAGCCTATATCGATAATTTAGAAACCATTCAGCATCTGCAATTTAATGAGCGAGCCAGGGCCGAGCTATTGCTCCAGCGTTGGTTTGGTCGACATATGGACCTTCACGTCGATCAGGTTACCCTTACACCAAAGCCAGTCTCACTCAACTCTTTCAATGGTATCTATCGCATTAATGATGAAGAATATTTCTTTAAAACACATGTTGAAGATCAGGGCATTCTCGAAGAATATTATCATGCGGAGATGCTCTTTAATGCGGGCTATAATATAGTACGACCATTACAAACACTCCATGAGAAGGGGCGACAGATGGTGATCTATCCAGTCGTACATGCCCCGGTAATGTTCGATCTGATGCGCGCTGTTGAGACAGGAGCCACAACTGAGGTGACCATCGATCTTCTGGCCGCAGCAGAGCGCAGAGAGTGTGAACGGTTGCTTGATATTTATCAGACGACCCTGGCTCCCAGTAGTGCAGAAGAGCATGCCAGGGCTCCCATTCATCAGCTCTTCTGGCATCGTCTGACCGGTGGTCGGCTCCAGAAATTTTATGGCGGCAAACAGGTTCCTCTGCCTTCCTCTTCGTCTGCGGGCGAAATTGGACGTAGCCTGTTGTTTGAAGATCTGTTACGGTATCAATGGACGATTAATGGTGAAGAGATAACAGGAGAGCTCTCAACGTTGGGTGCGCTCATTGAACGGGCCAGAGAGGTGCTGCAACCTGCACAGGCCGCTCAGACCGTGGTTGGTCATGGCGATGCCCACTTTGGGAATGTCTTTCTCGAAGGGCACAAGCACTATTGTTATTTTGATCCTGCCTTCGCGGGTCGACATGCCCCTATTCTAGATATTGTCAAACCATTGTTCCATAATGTGTTTGCAACCTGGATGTATTTTCCACAGGATGTAGAACGTGAGCTGAACATCTCTGTCACCCTGGCTGGTGAGCATATCACTGTTGAACATAACTATCATCTCACCCCCGTACGACAGGCCATCTTACAGACAAAGGTAGAGCATCTTCTGCGACCACTAACGGCGCTGTTGCGTTCTCAGCAGGCCCTACCAGAGAACTGGTTTGAAGTGATGCGATTGGCTTTGATGTGCTGTCCGCTCTTAACAGTTGACCTGTTGGATAGCGAAAAGCGGTCGGCGGCAATCTGCTGGCTGGGTCTCTCCCAGGTTATGCAGATGGGAAATCTCACACTTTAATCGAAGAAGGAGGTAGCGCTAAATGGGCACAAGGATTGCAATTATTGATTATGGGGCCGGAAATATCCATAGTATCGAGAAAGCGTTGGAGCAGGTGGGAGCTCAGGTGCAGGTAACTGATGATCCAGCGGTGGTGCAGCGCTCACAGGCGGTGGTTCTGCCAGGGGTTGGATCAGCTGGCTCGGCCATGGCTCGCATGACAGAGCGAGGATTGGATGATGCGATTCGCCAGGCTACTCAGCAGGGAAAGCCTTTTCTGGGGATCTGTCTGGGGATGCAGCTACTGGCGGGTCATCATGCCGAGGGTGAGGTTACTGGACTGGGACTCTTTGCAGGCGAGGTGCGCCGGATTCCGCATGGACCAAAGATTCCTCATATGGGTTGGAATCAGGTGCAGCCATTGGCCGAAGATCTGCCACTGTTTGCGCATATTGCCCCAAACTCGTACTTTTATTTTGCTCATTCCTACTATGTTGAGCCCTATCACCGAGAAGGTGTCTCTGGCGTCACCGATTATGGATCGCCTTATTGTAGTGTCATTACAACCGAGCAAGTTTGGGGAACACAGTTTCATCCAGAGAAAAGTGGAACCGTTGGTCTGCAACTCTTAAGAAATTTTGTAAAGTGGGTGAACGCATGATTTTACTACCAGCCATTGATGTGAAAGATGGACTCTGCGTCCGACTCTACCAGGGTGATTATGCCCAGGTGACGACCTATGATTCTGATCCTGTTCGAGTGGCGCGGCGATGGAAGGAGGCCGGTGCGAGCTGGCTGCACGTGGTCGATCTCGATGGCGCTGTCCTGGGTCAGCCCGTGATTCCTGATCTCATCAAGCGTATGCGCGAGGCAACTGATCTGCATATTGAAGTAGGTGGCGGTCTGCGTTCCCTGGCGCATATTGAACAGGTTTTGAGCGCAGGTGCGGATCGTGTTATCTTAGGGACTGTCGCGATTACCAATCGGCCTCTGCTGCAAGAGGCCGTTGAGCGGTGGGGAGAGCAGATTGTGGTTGGGCTGGACGCTCGAGATGGGTGGGTTGCGATCTCGGGCTGGCGTGAAACCTCCAAAGTACGAGCTGTTGACCTGGCCCATGAGCTTTGTGACGTGGTTGGCGTGCGACGTTTTGTTTATACTGATATTGCTCGTGATGGAGCGCTAAGTGGCCCCAATCTACCAGCGCTACAAGAGATGCAGGCCGCGAGTTCAGCCGCCTTAATTGCCTCGGGAGGCGTAAGCTCGCTGGCTGATCTGCATGCCCTGGCTCAGCTAGGTGTCGAAGGAACGATCGTTGGCAAGGCTATTTATACTGGAGACGTAGATCTCGCGATTGCTATTCGTGAGATCGAAAGGTAGGTACGGACGATGCTAACCAAGCGTATCATTCCCTGTCTGGACGTCATGGCTGGCCGGGTGGTTAAAGGTGTCAGCTTTGTCAATCTGCGCGACGCAGGCGATCCAGTTGAGCTCGCAAAATTCTATAATGAAGAAGGGGCAGATGAGATCACCTTTCTGGATATCACCGCCTCTTACGAGCAACGTGCCACGATGCTTGATGTGGTGCGTCGAACAGCCGAACAGGTCTTTATTCCGGTAACGGTAGGTGGAGGGATTCGTTCCGTCGAAGATATTCGGGCAACGCTGGGAGCGGGGGCGGATAAGACCTCGTTAAATACAGCAGCCGTCCAGAAGCCGGAGCTCATTACTGCGGGCTCCGAACAATTTGGTGCTCAGTGTATTGTCCTTGCCGTTGATGCACGTTCAAATAGTGAGATGCCAAGCGGCTATGAAGTCTATGTTCATGGTGGGCGAACTCCAACAGGACTGGATGTTGTGGAATGGGTACAAAAAGGCGTAGAATTAGGAGCAGGTGAGATTCTATTGACCAGCATGGATCGGGACGGGACGAAGCGAGGCTATGACCTGGATCTCAATGCGAAAGTCGCCGCCGCTGTCACGGTGCCAGTGATTGCTTCTGGCGGAGTTGGAACCTTAGAGCATATGTATGAAGGGTTTGCTGTTGGGGGGGCTGATGCTGTATTGGCAGCCTCGATTTTCCATTTTGGCGAATTTCGGATTCGCGATGCCAAAGAGTACTTGCAGGCGAAAGGGGTCACAATCAGACCATGTTAAACTTTGATCCTCAAGGCTTAATCCCAGCAGTAGTCGTTGATGATGCCAGCGGAGCGGTGCTGATGGTTGCCTTTATGAATGAAGAGGCGGTACGCCTCACACGCGAGAGCGGCCAGACGCATTTTTTTAGCCGTTCACGGCAGAAGATCTGGCATAAAGGCGAGCAATCGGGCAATTTTCAAGAGGTGCGTGCGATCTTTGTCAACTGTGAAGAAAGCAGTCTCCTTGTCCGCGTTAAGCAACACGGTGATGCCGCCTGTCATGACGGCTACCAGAGCTGCTATTATCGTCAGCTTCTGCCTGATGATAGTTATCAGCAGATTGGTGAGAGGGTCTTTGATCCTGCTGAGGTCTACACGCAGCTACAGGCCCATCCAGTTGAAGAGAAAGAGCACGAGAGCCCCGCTCAGATTATGGCAGAGAAGGTTGCAAAAGTAAGAGCAGACGTGAAAACGCAGCTAGAGGATCAATTACGCCAGCTTTATGGTGTGTATGTCTATCTACGCGACAATGATCTGAGCACTGAATCAAATACCTCCCGCCTGTTGCACGAGAGCAATAAAGAAGACCATAGCTATCTGGCCTCTCGTCTGGCCGACGAATTACAAGAGCTCTCCGACGTACAGACGGGAGAGCATGTCCACTCTGGTCGTGAGTCAGATACTATTCTGGAAGGCAGCCAGGTTGGCTACTGGCTCTTCCTTCTGGCCTCGGCCAGCACCATTCCCTATGATACATTTGCCCCTCATAGCGCGCTGCTAGAGGGCTATGAGGGAGGGTATAGTGAGGCCAGAGTGATTGAACTGCGCCAGGAATGTCTGACAAGTTTTGCGTCACAGGATCAGGAGCAGATTATCAAAGGTCTGCGTACTGGTTTTAGCCTTATCGGTTGGGCCTGTGCGCAGGCTGGCGTCAGTCCGGAAGGGCCAGCTGAGTTTGATCTGGCTCAGATGAGTCGCAAAGGTCTTGTAAAGTAGGTTTATCTTTCCAGTTCCAGGTTGATCGCGTTATAATGTTGGAGCAATGATCTTCTCGAAGAAAAGCTTGAGGATAAGTAGCCAGACAGTATGATGCGATTCTTTTTGATCTCTTTGGGACTCTTGTCGATATATTTGATACATTTCCTCTCGCTGACTTTGAGCATCTTTTACATGAGCTAGCCGCGATTTTGTTGATAAGGGATTATTTTTATGGGGCAAAATCTTTCAGCGCTGCTATTATTCGCATCGGTATGTTTCAGTCTATTGGGGGTATGCTCTTTTGTCTATAGTCTGGTAAATGTGAGCACTCTGGGGTGGGCAATGTGGAAAGAAAAGAGAAGGCACAAGAGAGAGCAATTTCCCCCATTGCCATTTGCATCGTTAAAGCCGAAGAGATCGAGCCCATTGATGATGTTTGTTGTTGCCGGGCTCTTTTTGCTGGTGTCAGGTGCACTCGCTCTGGCAACAGGTGGTCAGCATCTGTATGCAGCTAACTTTCAGCAGGGACGTTGTACTATTCTGGCAACCCGCATTCAGCCCACTACTGTTACTATAACCTCTACAGATCCTGCTACGGACGAGACGACAAGCGAGACTGTTCCAGGTTATGAACCAATTTTTAAAACAACACTGCAGACACAACAGGATAAAATCACAACGGAAGGTCCGGATGTTTTCTTGTATACTCCTACTGATGCTACGTATGCTCAGGAGAGGATCAAACGTTACAGTGTGGGCGAGCTATACACCTGCTGGTATTTCACGTTTGATCCAAGACAGATCACGTTTATGCGGCCACCACAGCCCAACGTGGGTGAATTCTTCTTTTTTGTTCCTATTGTCATAACGGCTCTTTGTGGTATGGTCTGCCTGCTAGTTGGGCAATCCATGAAGAAAAAACTACGCGTCCTTTTATAGAAGGGATCACTATGGCGGCACACGCACAATCCGTTATTCCAAACCTCATAATCGTATCGGGTTTACCAGGATCAGGGAAATCAATGCTGGCTCAGCAACTTGCCGTTCATCTTGCCTTGCCCCTGATTCAGAAGGATATGATTAAAGAGAGTCTGTACGATAGCCTGGGATGCACCGATCTTGCACAATCGCAATCGTATGGGCGGGCAAGTATGGCGCTTTTGTATCAATTTGCGGAAGTAATTCTCAAGAGTGGGCAGTCCTGCATTATGGAAAGCGTTTTTTATCCATTCCTTGCTATGCCAGATTTTGCACAGCTGCACCAGCGCACTCCATTCTTTCCTATCCAGATTCATTGCCACGCTGAACGAGCGATATTGAGCGAGCGCATTGACCGTCGCTGGGAGTCAGGGGAGCGCCATCGCGGTCATATGGAGAATCTGAGAGCATTCGATCCAGATCAACTGATTCCTCCAGAGTTTTTGCAGGCGTTACCGCTTGATGGTCCGGTGATTGAATTTGATACAACAGATAGTGAAGCTATTAATTATAACGTCGTGTTCACTCAGGTCCAGACTATTCTGGCTGAAGTAGCCCGCAGTCGGACCCAGGCCCGCTCATCCCGAAAATAGAGCCCCCATGCTCGCCTTTACATCAAGACGGGCATGGGGGTGGTGATTTCCTCATTCATCATGGATCGGTCAAGCCCATGGACAACCTTCCAGTACCAATACTATCTTGTTGCTTCAGCTCTCTATGTAAGAGAGGTATAGATCTCAAGGAGATGTCCATCGGGATCGGCAATATGGGCGGTGCGGGCTCGCCATGCCGGTCGATCGGTAGGTTGAGAGATAGAAGTAGCACCAAGGGCAACCAGTTCGGCATAGGTTGCATCGACATTCTCGACTTTGAAATCAAGGATGACCTGTCGCTCCCTGGGAAGAGGAACAGGGGTTGTTTCGCCAATGGCTTCTGCGAAGACATCCTGTTGGTGTAATTCGAGCCCTACTTTCCCGAGGTCAAAATAGGCATAGCCCAGTTCCTCATCGAGAAATTGTGCCGAGAACTTCATAATATCGCGCCAGAAATGGACGGACGCAGAGAAATCACTGACTAATAAACGAACACCATATAGCTCCATCTGAAACTCCTTTTTTTATGGCTAAAGCCTGCTGTAATCTACTTGCCTTAACAGAATGACTCCATTGGTTTTTATCAAGCTTTTTGATGAATCCTTGCCTGACCCTTGAAGTATAAAGGGAATAGAGGTTAAGATGAGACCTCTATTGAATGAATCCTATTGGTCTAAAAAATGTATGCCTGGAGCAAGGAAGGGAACAATGTACCATCCATCAACGCGTCTGCTTACTCTCCTTGAATTATTACAAAGTCATGCTCATCTAAGTGGCGAGGAGCTGGCTGAGCGGCTGGAAGTAGAGCCACGAACGGTTCGTCGTTATATTCAGATGTTGCAAGAGATGGGGATGCCTGTTGAAGGGCTGCGTGGGCCTGGTGGAGGATATCGTTTGCGCCCAGGTTTTAAGCTTCCACCGTTGCTTTTTACTGAGGAAGAGGCCACTGCCGTAGTTCTGGGCCTGTTGGGAACTCCCTGGATGGAGATAGATTTCTCATCTGTAGCCATTGAAGGTGCGCTGGCGAAGGTCTACCGGGTTCTCCCTTTCAAGGGACGTGAACGGCTCCAATCTATCTCGACCCATCTCACGCTCTCACCACAGCGGCAAGAGACTCGTCCAGATGCCTCGCTATTAGTCGCTATGAGCGAAGCAGTTCGCGAGCATAAGCGCGTCTCAATGGATTATAGTTCCTATCATGACTCTATTACCCGGCGTGAGATTGAGCCCTATGGGATAGCCGGTTGGAATGGATACTGGTATGTGGTGGGGTATTGCTGCCTGCGTCAAGGGATGCGTCTGTTTCGGGTCGATAGAATCCAGAGCGTAGAGTTTCTATCAACCACATTTGAGCGCGATGAAAACTTTGATTGTCGTGAATATATGGTAAAGCACTTTGCAACCATTCCTCCTACCTGGCAGATTGAGGTTATTTTTCAGACAAGTCTGGCAGCCGTAAAACAGAAGATTCCCGCTTCCTATGGACAGCTTACCCTTATTCCTGAAGGTATTCTTTTCCAGACCCACCATAGCCATCTGCTCAGTATGGCCCACTATCTTGTCGGGCTAGAACTTCCTTTTGTTGTCCAGCAACCGCCCGAGTTACGAGATGCCTTGCTGCAACTGGCTGAGCAACTTGTTCAGATTGCCAGAAAGGGGGCAGAAGCCATTCAGTCTCCCTCTTAACGCTCAGTTTGAAGGGATCTCCTCTGTCGATTAGAGAGGAGATCCCTTGCAAAAAGCTTTCCTCCCCTTGACTTTCCCAACCATCGATGGTATTATCAATTTATAGCTAACGATGTTAGTTTTATAATTTATAAAGTTAGTTCAATAATTCCATTCGTTAGTTTCTGTGTCATGAATTGGGACACTGAGATATGAGTAAAGGGAACATTATGAACACGGCTACAACCAAGAAATCTTCAATTATTCGCTATGTATCTGCTGTTGCGTTTGTTGTTGCAGGCATTCTGCTTGTGCTCTATCCTTTGCTGCGACCGTTCTCGGATGAAACGTCTTTGCAAGGGGCTCATGCGTTTGCATCTCCCCTCTGGTTGCTGGCGCATCTGCTGGCTGTAGTAGGATTTATCCTCACTACATTGGGATTGTTGGGTCTGTCTAGAGTTCTTCAGAACACAGGTGTGGAGCGACTTATGTCCCTGGCACTCATTATGACCTGGATTGGAGTTGGCCTGATTCTTCCCTATTATGGTGCTGAGGTCTTTGCCCTCAACGTTATCGGTCAAGAGGTTGTCAGGCAGCAGAATCTGGCATTGATGCCGCTGGTAAACGCTATACGCTTTGGGCCAGCCGTCTATGTATTTGCAGTAGGGCTCCTTTTTCTGGCAATTGGCCCTATTCTGGCTGCGATTGCGATCTGGCGCTCTGGCGTAGTGTTTAAATGGAGTGGCATTCCTTTTGCCCTGGGGTTTGCGTTGTACCTTCCACAATTTTTTGGAGATCAACCAATCAGAGTTCTCCATGGACTTCTGTTAACTCTTGGCTGTATCTGGCTTGCAGTAAGCCTGGTAAGAGCTCAGAAGTCTCATGAACAGAAGCATCTGACTGGTCAGGTAGCCAATCAGCCTATTGGATAGTGGGCAGGAACTGCGGAGCACGACGTTGCAACGTACTCTGTTCAAAGGCATAAGCCAGTCGGATGAGCGTTGGTTCGCTATAGGCGCGGCCCATGAACGTGATTCCGACCGGGAGGCCGTGGCTATAGCCAGCGGGAACAGTAATGGCTGGATAGCCTGCCAGAGCGGCTGGTTGTGAACTGCTGCCAGTATAATGATCGCCATTCACAAGATCGATGGTCCAGGCCGGGCTCACAGTAGGCATAACCAGCGCATCCAACTGATAGTCATTCATCACTTTATCGATGCCCTCTTGTCGCGAGAGGCGATGATTCTCAGCCAGAGCCGCAAGATAGTCTGGATCATTGAGATCGCCTGTCTCCTGTGCCTGCAAGAAGTGTTCCTGTCCAAAATAGATCAGCTCTTCCTCGGCGTGCGCAGTATTGAAAGCGATCAGATCAGCCAGCGTATGCATCTCTGTATTGCCAAGCTCGCTCAAATAGGCGTTCATATCGGCCTTGAGCTCGTGGAGGAGCACCTTCATTTCAGCTTCTGATTCGGCCATCTGACGGGCGGTAGGAATATCAGCTGGATCAATAATAATTGCCCCCAGTTCTTTTAGCTCTTGAATGGCTGTATTAATAATTGCATCGGCTTTAGGGCTATAGCCGAAATAGACCTGGCGGCTGACCCCAATGCGAGCGCCTTTGAGGCCCTGCTTATCCAGAAAGGGCGTATAGTCTTTGTGGAAATGGTTGGCGCTTTCGCCGGTGAAGGGATCGCGCTCATCAACACCAGTGATTGCTCCCAGCAAGATAGCAGCATCGGTTACAGTGCGAGCAAAGGGGCCAACGGTGTCTTGACTGTGGGCGATGGGAATAACGCCTGCCCGGCTTGTCAGACCAACGGTGGGTTTAATACCGACAACCCCAGTAATACCAGCGGGACAGAGGATAGAACCATCGGTCTCTGTTCCCAGCGAGACCACGGCCAGATTTGCTGAGATGGCTGAGGCAGAGCCCGAACTGGAGCCACAGACGGTCCGATCCAGGACATAAGGATTGCGGGCCACACCACCGCGAGCGCTCCAGCCACTGGCTGAGGCACTTGAGCGAAAGTTTGCCCACTCACTGAGATTGGTCTTCCCAAGGATCACTGCTCCAGCTTCGCGCAACTTCTGAGCCACGAAAGCGTCGCGAGGAGGACGAGCCCCCAGGAGTGCCAGCGAGCCAGCCGTTGTCTCCATCAGATCGGCGGTGGCGATATTATCTTTCAGAAGAACAGGAATACCATGGAGAGGTCCACGTGGACCAGTGCTGGCACGCTCTTGATCCAGTGCGTTAGCAATCTTCAGGGCATCAGGATTTATCTCTAGAATCGCATGTAACTGTGGATTGAGCGTTTGGATGCGTTCAATGTAGAGCTCTGTCAATTGGCAGGCAGTGAGCTTGCCCTGAGACATGGCGGCCTGCAACTCGGCAATAGTGGCCTCTTCTATGTGCATAGTTCCTCCGATAGCGATCAAGCGAACAGGTCGATAGAGTTCACCGTTGAGCCGCTGGCAACGGGTCCAGATGCAGGGTCATAAGTTCTTCATCCCAATAGGTATCACCAAGTTTCATGCAGCGCTTCTCCAATCCATAGACCTGAAATCCTAGCGAGAGATAGAGATTGCGGGCGGCCACGCTTGTGGTTACGACCTCCAGATTGATCTGCTCCAGCCCTGGAATTTCAGAGGCATGTGCGATGATCTTCTGGAGCACCCGGCGAGAGAGGCCCTGCCTTCGAGCTTCGGGTGCAGTATAGACACCAAAAATATAGCCTTTGTGGCGGCCTTTTTGTGCACTTTCCCGACTAAACCAGGCCGTACTGACCATTCTTTCATCGTCGTCAATGGCCGCCACAAAAAACTTTTCATAGGGATCGCCACTGGGCATTATCTGAGCTTTGATATCGTCTAAAGTACGCTGCTGAAAACTTTCATAGGTTGAACCAAAGGATGCTGGATCACTCTGAAGAGCCCGCAATCGCAATGCTCGATACTGTTCTATGTAACGTTCAACATACTGTTCATTGAGAAGCAAGATCTGCATTCATGCCCTACTTTCTTCTAAGAGCTGTTCTATAAAAACGAGGATGGTATCTCTGTATCGAGAGGAGATACCATCCTCATTTCCAAATTGGTTATTGTCTACAAGCTACATTTTGCCAATCACAACTTCGACGTTGTAGCTATCAAGCTTCTTGGCCGAAGAGGGCGAGATGCTCTCACGATACAGTTCAGCGAACGATGGCTTATCCTTTTCGCTATTGATCGAGAGAAGCATATTTGCAGCCAGCGTCTCGCGCATGATCGCATCGCGGAAGTCATGCAAGAGATGAACCAGACTGGCGTCATCAGTATACACAGCCAGACCAATTGAATCCTCGATATTGAGGCCAGCCTTTTTGCGCATATCCTGGATAAAGTGAACCAGATCGCGAACCAGACCCTCTTCGCGCAGATCCTGCGTGATGGTGGTATCCAGTGCCGCGATATAGCCTCGCTCCTCCGCTGTGACAAAGCCAGGGCGGGCCGTCGAGACCACTTCGATCTCTTCAGGCGTCAGGCTGATCTGCTTCTCAGCAATGACCAGATCCAGTTTGCCATGTGTGTTCAGCTCGGTTGCAGCCTGTTGAGCCTCATGAGCCGAGAGCCCTTTGAAGTGGCCCAGAATCTTCTGGACCAGAGGGCCATGCTTTGGTCCCAGGATCTTAACCTGAGGTTTTAGCGTATAGGCCAGCATATCGCTATCATGGCTCATCAGTTCCAGCTTACGGATATTGAGCTCTTCCAGAACCTGATCTTCCAGTCGTTTGATCGCTTCCTCTTCCTCCGTACTTGGGACACGCACAGAAAGAGTACTCAGTGGCTGACGCACACGAATCTGCGCCTTCTCGCGAGCTGCGCGACCGAGTCCAACCAGGCGCATAACCAGGTGGGTCTCGCTGGTCAACTTCTCATTGATCAGCTCCTCTTTGACCTGAGGCCAATCGCAGAGATGAACGCTGATCGGAGCCTGTTGATTGACACTCCGGACCAGATTCTGGTAGAGCTCCTCTGTCATGAAGGGCATAAAAGGAGCCAGCAGAGTGATCAGCGTCGTCAGGCATTCATAGAGCGTCATGTAGGCTGCTAGCTTATCCTCATCGAGCTGTGATTTCCAGATGCGCTCACGGCTACGGCGGAGGTACCAGTTTGAGAGATCCTCCAGGAAATTTTGCAGGGCCTCAGACGGTTTGACCGTATCATACTGATCCAGCCCTCTGGTGACATCGCGCACCGTCTGCTGGAGCTCAGAAATAATCCAGCGATCGAGCTCAGTCCGTTTCTCAACCGGGAGCTGATGCTGAGTGGGATCAAACTGGTCGATATTGGCGTAGGTGATAAAGAACCAGTACACATTCCAGATCTTATCCAGCGTGCGGCGCACCAGCATCCATTTCTCGCTCAAGCGGACAGGCTGACCGCTCTCCGCTGATTTCTGCATATCATCGGGCGTTGGGATGCGTGGAAAGTTCAGATTCTGCTCTGGTACATGATTGGTGTAGAGCCAGCGCATGGTATCCGAGCCAACGCGATCGGCGGCATCGTCAAAGACCACCATGTTGCCCTTGGACTTATGCATTGGCGTTCCATCCTCGGACATCAACGTAGCATAGCCAAAGAGCGTTTTAAAGGGCGGGCGATTCTCCAGCACCGTACTCATCACCAGCATTGAATAGAACCAGTTACGGAACTGCCCCGGGAACGACTCGGTCACGAAGTCAGCTGGGAACCATTCTTCCCAATTGGCATGATTGGAGCGGTAGTTCAGGGTCGAGTAAGGAACGATACCTGCATCAAGCCATGGATTGCCGACATCTTTAATGCGAGCAACCTCAGCGCCGCAGCCTTTACACTGGATCTTGATAGCATCGATCCAGGGGCGATGAGGAGTATGTCCTTCAAATTCCTCCCAGCCCGAGACGGCGCGCTCTTTGAGCTCTTCCTTACTGCCAATGACCTCGAAATGACCACATTTCTGGCAATCGAAGATTGGCAGAGCCAGTCCCCAATAGCGTTTCTTTGAGATCATCCAGTCATCCATATTGTTCAGCCAGTCCATCTCGCGGTCAAAGCCAAATGATGGGATCCAGTTGATCTGCTTCACCACCTCCATGATCTCATAGCGTAGCTGGTCCATCGAGATAAACCACTCATCGACCAGGCGGAAGATCAGTTCAGTCTTACAGCGCCAGCAGGTAGGGTAACGGTGACGATAGTTCTGAGGTCGGTAGAGCAGACCTTTTTTCGTCAGATTTTCAGCAACCTGTGTACCCACCTCAGCTGCACTCTGTCCTGTAAGCCAATCAAAGCCCTCAACGTAGACGCCAAACTCATCGACGGGAGCAATGACAGCCAGTTTCCACTCTTTAGAGAGCCCAAAGTCTTCACGGCCACAGCCAGGAGCAATATGGACGATACCTGTCCCCTCAGTCGCACTGACATCTTTCCAGCCAACCACCTTGTGGACAACGCCCTGCGCTGCCGGTAGCTCATCGAAGGGTCCTCGATAGCCCCAGCCAACCATCTCACTGCCTTTGAGCGTCTCAACAACCGTATAGTCGCCCTTATCGCGGCCCTTCAAAGCCTTCAGTACCGAAAGCAAGGATTCAGCAATGTAGTAGAACTCGCCATCCTGTTCAACTTTGGCGTAGGTCAGCTCGGGATTGACCGCAGCGGCCACATTCGCAGCCAGCGTCCAGGGCGTTGTCGTCCAGGCCAGCAGGTACTCGCCAGGTCGATCATTGAGTGGGAAGCGCACATAGAGGCTCAGGTGCGAGAGATCCTTATAGCCCTCGGCCTCCATCTCCATATTAGAGATACCTGTGGCACAGCGAGGGCACCAGGGCATCACATCGCGCCCCTTATAGATCAGGCCGCGCTCCATGCACTTTTTAAGGAACGACCAGATCGTATAGTTATTCTCATCGGAGAGCGTATAGTAATCGTGGCCCCAATCCATCCAGTAGCCCAGGCGGATCGACTGTTCGGTCTGGCGTTTGGCATAGGTAAAGACGCGTTCTTTGCAGCGTTCGACAAACTCAGCGATCCCATAGGTCTCGATATCACGCTTAGACTTGATGCCGAGATCCTGTTCGACGTTGACCTCTACCCACAGGCCTTGACAGTCAAACCCGTTCTGGTAACGCTGGCGAAAGCCCTGCATAGTTTTAAAGCGCTGATACAGATCTTTATAGGTGCGGCCCCAGGCGTGATGCACACCCATTGGATTATTGGCCGTGATAGGACCATCCAGAAATGAGTAGCGTTTTGAGCTTTGCTCGTTGCGGCGCAGGTAGTGTTGTCGGACGTTATGCTCATCCCACCACTTCTGAATGGTGTGTTCCAGGGTTGGATAATCTACGCGGTCGGCTGCTACCACTGGTTTAAACACACTTGTTGTAACTGACACAGTGCCCCTCCTTCAATCACAGTGCCGAGCTGTTAGCTGCGGCCTGTGATTGTGTACTGACTAGCGTTTGTTCTTGTACATATCGAAAATGCTTCTCTCCTGGAACGGGCCTGGCGATGTGCAGAATCCCATTGGACAGGTTTTTTATCGTGAGAGAAAAGGGGATGGACTAAACGGTTCTGGGTGGTGTAAGCACCAGCTCTACGCGTTTATTGATGCGCCCCTTATTCTCAGTTTTCATAATCATAATGCCCCCAACCTCCCTGGTATGGTTCACATGTGTCCCCCCATCGGCCTGAAGGTCCAGCCCTACAATCTCCACAATCCGAACCTCTTCGATATCTGGTGGTAAGAGATTAATTTTGGTGCGTACCAGATCAGGAATCGCAAAAGCCTTTTCACGTGGCAGAGTATAGACGCGAAGCGGATAATCTGCCTCAATAGCCTCATTGACCAGCTTCTCAATATGATTGATCCGCTCTTTATCCAGATTCTCCATCGAGAAATCCATGCGTGCACGATCAGGATACATCTGTCCACCCGTCACCTGAACCCCATATTCATGCCACAGAATGCCACAGAGAATATGAAGTGCCGTATGGGTACGCATCATTTGATAGCGAAAGTTCCAATCAATTGTGCCCACCACTGCTGTCCCCACGGGTGGTGGTGGATAGTCAAGGGTATGCCAGACCACATCCTGACGTTTGCTCAGAGCAATGACGCTGGCCTGTTCATGATTATTCTCCCAGCTAATCATCCCTCGATCGGCCATCTGACCGCCGCCGCCAGGATAAAAGACCGTCGCATCCAGAGCAATATCATTTCCATCAACAGCTACAACGGTCGCGGTGCACTCATAGGTAAAGCTATTTGTATGGTAAAGAAGTTTTGTTTTCATTGTATCCCCCTCTTTTGGCCAACAAAAAACCCCTCGCCCATCGTAGGGACGAGAGGAATTCCCGCGGTACCACCCTGATTAGCCAACAAGACTAGAAGATCCTGTTAGTGCTCACTCATATCATTGTATTCTCGCTTTATCCTTGCAGTGGCTCTAAGACGAGCCATTGACGTCAGGAAGTGAGATTACACGCCTCCATGGTAACGGGGAGGAGACCGACCAGGCCTACTGTGGTTATCAGTTCGGCTGGTGGCTCAGGAGTGATTTTCGGTCGGTTGTCTGTATCCGGTTGCACCGGCCCCGGACTCTCTGTGACAGAGCTAACTGACGTACTCTCTCCCTCTTCGCTTATACTGTAGGTCTTTGCTGAATTGATGGGATTATGGAACTTGTCCTGTTTTCCATCCACCTTGTGAATGAGAAACAAGATCATCTGAGATCGGCTTATCGTGACTGAG
Organism: Tengunoibacter tsumagoiensis; assembly: GCF_003967535.1. Lineage (GTDB taxonomy): Bacteria > Chloroflexota > Ktedonobacteria > Ktedonobacterales > Ktedonobacteraceae > Tengunoibacter > Tengunoibacter tsumagoiensis. The sequence continues at coordinate 3,236,090 of NZ_BIFR01000001.1, forward strand.
ATGTGGTTACATCCGTCGTAGTTTCTATAGGCTATCTCAAGAACGATTATTTTGCTGTATAGTAAAGCTATGATACCATAGGAAATGGCAGAATACAATAGCTGAATCTCAGACACAAGCGAGCAAGCAGTGAGCAGGAATGTGGAGGGTTTGTGGGCTTGTTGTCAATGTACTCTTGTTTGTGAACTTGTTGTCAATGTAATCTTAAGGAATCATCATGCATAACCTGGACAGATTTTATGGGCCGAATGCGGGATATGTGCTGGAGCTCTATGAACGCTACCAGCAGGACCCCGCGTCAGTTGACGCAGCGACGCGTGCTATCTTTCGCTCATGGGAACCTGAGGTGCAGGAGCCGATGGCACAGGAGAATGTGGGGAGCGTCTCGCAATCACACGTGTCGAAAATAGTGGCGGCCTCTGCCCTTGCGCACGCGATTCGAGAGCGCGGACATCTAGGGGCACACCTTGATCCTTTGGGGAGCGATCCTCTAGGAGATCCGGCTCTATTGACAGAGACGCATGGCATTAGCGATGACGATTTAATGCGCCTGTCTCCCAGCGTCGTTGGTGGGCATTCTGCGGAGGGGGCTTCCAATGCCCTGGAAGCCATTACAGCCTTACGGGCAATGTATTCAGGAACAATCAGCTACGAGTTTGATCAGGTAAAGAGCTCAAGTGAGCGAGCCTGGCTGAGGGATGCCGTTGGCCTGCGGCTCTATCACCGCGATCCCAATGCTGCGGATGCACGGAAGCTCTTGCGGCGTTTAACGCAGGTTGAGATCTTTGAGCGCTACTTACATCAGACCTTTCCGGGTCAGAAACGGTTTTCCATTGAAGGCACCGATATGCTGCTGCCAATGTTGGATGAGATTATTGCGGGTGCCATAGACTCTGAGACCAAAGAGGTTATTATTGGGATGGCCCATCGTGGCCGTTTAAACGTGCTTGCGCATACCCTTGGAAAGCCTTATGCGGCTATTCTGGCCGAGTTTGCCCATGTCAAGCATGAAGAAGGCATTCCACTTACCGATAGCTTTGGGTTTGGCTGGACGGGCGATGTGAAGTATCATCTTGGGGCTGAACATCTGCTTGGGCAGGGAGCCGCACGTGATCTCAACGTTATCCTGGCTCCAAATCCCAGCCATCTGGAATTTGTTGGTGCCGTCATCGAAGGGATGGCTCGGGCCTCGCAGGAGATTCGCCAGGTACAGAAGCGCTCGCCCTTACTGGATGTCGATAAGTCGTTGCCGATTGCGATTCACGGAGATGCAGCCTTCCCTGGTGAAGGAGTTGTGGCTGAGACGCTGAACCTCTGGCATCTTCATGGCTATTGGGTTGGTGGTACCATCCATATGATTGTGAACAATCAGTTAGGCTTTACCACCGATCCAAAAGATAGTCGTTCAACCGTTTTTGCCAGCGATCTGGCTAAAGGTTTTGGCATCCCCATCATTCATGTCAATGCTGATGATCCTTATGCCTGTCTGACTGCTGTACGTATCGCTCATGCCTATCGAGACCATTTCCATAAGGATGTTTTAATTGACCTGATTGGCTATCGGCGCTGGGGGCACAACGAAGGGGATGAGCCAGCCTTTACACAGCCTCATATGTATGAACTGATTCGAGAGCATCCGAGTGTACGAGAGCTCTATATCCGCTTATTGGATCAGCAGAAGGTCGTTACACGTGCAGAAGCTGAGCTATTAGAGAAAGAGATCTTTGCCGAGCTGGAGCAGGCAAAGCGAGATGCTGATACAGGGGCTTTTGCTCCAGAAGCACAACTGCCTAATGGACATCACGCTTCGTTCTCTGGCGAGCAGCAACCACCTCGATTGTCGGCTGACCACATTCGCAAGCTGAATGAAGATCTGTTAACCTGGCCAAAGAATTTTACCCCCCATCCGAAGCTGGCTCGTATCCTTCAGCGGCGTGCTACTACCCTTGGCGCGGAGGGAGGAATTGATTGGGGACAGGCTGAAGCGTTAGCTTTTGCGTCTATCCTTGTGGATGGGACCCCGATCCGCCTGACAGGCCAGGACGCTGAGCGCGGTACATTTAGCCATCGCAACGCAGTCATTCATAGTCTGCATAGCAACAATACCTATATTCCTTTGCAGAATGTGCAGGGGGCCCAGGCCTCATTCTCAGTCTATAATAGCCCGTTGACCGAGACTGCGACGTTGGGATTTGAGTATGGCTATAGCGTTCATGCACCTGAGGCCCTGGTTCTCTGGGAGGCTCAATTTGGCGACTTTGCCAATGTTGGGCAGGTTATTATTGATCAGTTTATCGCTTCTGGTCGGGCCAAATGGATGCAGAACTCTTCAATTGTCATGCTTTTGCCGCATGGATATGAGGGGCAGGGACCAGAGCATTCCAGTGCCCGCCTGGAGCGTTATCTTCAGATGGCTGCTCAGGATAACTGGCGCGTTGCCAATTGTTCAACAGCTGCTCAATACTTTCATCTATTGCGTCAACAGGCCTATTATCTGCAACGAAAACCTCGCCCTTTGATTCTTATGACTCCTAAGGCACTGTTGCGTCAGCCCCAGTCATCCTCCCGTTTAGAGGATTTGACAGAAAAAGGGTTTCAAAACGTTATTGATGATGAACGAGCTCGCCAGCAGCCTGAAAAGATTCAGCGCATCGTCCTTTGTACTGGTAAAATAGCCATAGACTTGCTAGGTCACGAGAGTCGTGCCCATAATGAAGATGTCGCAATTGTACGGGTTGAAATGCTCTACCCTTTTCCAGGCGATGAGTTGAAACAAGTGATCGCTGGCTATCCACAGGCGACAGAGGTTGTCTGGGTCCAGGAAGAGCCACGTAACATGGGCGCCTGGAGCTATATGTTTCCACGTTTACGTGCACTACTCAGTCGGTTGACTGAGCGTAATTTGACACTTGATGTGATTGCGCGACCAGAGCGCTCAAGCCCGGCGGCAGGTTTCTGGGATCTTTATGTTGCAGAGCAAGGGCAGATTATTGCCGAAGTTTCTCGCACACCGCTAGGACAGTCCGGAGGAAAGTATGTCCGTTGAAATTCATGTTCCCACATTGGGAGAATCGATCGTCGATGCTACGGTAGCATCATGGCTCAAACAAGAGGGCGATGCAGTACAGCGCGGAGACGCCCTTGTGGAGCTGGAGACTGATAAGATTAACGTTGAGGTGAACGCTGAACAAGATGGTGTTCTCCAACAGATCGTAAAACAGGCTGGCGAGGTGGTGGAGGTTGGTGCGGTCCTGGGAATCATCGGTGCTGAAGGAGGGGCGAAGAGCGCTGCCGTTGAGCAGAGCAAAGCGGCGCAGCCGGAAGTGAAGTCAGTGCCGGTTGCCGAGCAGGCTACCGTCCTGTTTGATGCACAGCGCCCTCCATCTCCTCTGGCCCGCAGGATTGCCGCTGAACATAACGTCGATATTGCCCAGGTGAAAGGGAGCAGTCCTCATGGTCGTGTGACCAAGGACGATGTCATCAACTATCTGGAGCAGAGTACGAGCGTACAGCCGAATGCGCAACCTGCCTCATCCGCTCAGCAGGTCCCGGCCACGCAGCCTCTTGTACAGCCCACCAGGCCCGCCGTAGCCCCACCTGCAAACGGTACAAAGCCATTAGTGGAGCCCCCTTCGGCAAACGTGAATGCGGGACGAGAAGAACGTATCCGTATGTCGCGCCGACGGCAGACCATCGCCCAGAGGTTGGTTGAGGCTCAGCGGACCGCAGCCATGTTAACAACGTTTAACGAAGTTGATATGAGCGCGATTATGGACGTGCGCAGTCGCCGAAAAGACTCCTTCAAAGAGCGCAATAACGTCTCACTGGGCTTTATGTCGTTCTTTACCAAAGCCGCCGTAGGAGCTTTAAAGGCCTTTCCCCGCCTCAATGCCGAGATTCAGGGGAATGAGATCGTTCTGAAGCATTATTATGATCTGGGCATTGCCGTCTCGACCGAAGAAGGCCTTGTCGTCCCGGTGCTACGCGATGCGGATCGCAAGAGCTTTGCGCAGATTGAACGCGAGATCGCCGATCTGGCGAAGCGTGCACGTGCCAATACCTTATCATTGCCGGAGCTTCAGGGTGGGACATTCACCATCACCAATGGTGGCGTCTTTGGTTCATTGCTCTCAACCCCGATTCTCAATGCGCCTCAGGTCGCGATTCTGGGAATGCACAAGATCGAGCAGCGCCCAATTGCGCTGAATGGACAGGTTGTCATCCGACCAATGATGTATCTGGCGATGTCCTATGACCATCGTATTGTCGATGGTAGCGAGGCTGTTCGCTTTCTGGTCAAGATCAAAGAACTGATTGAGGATCCAGAAGCCCTGCTCCTTGAGGGCTAACACGAGCTTGCTGTTTCTCTCGACAGCTAGGCCTTCTACCTGTATAATCAAGGAGATACAGAGTCGCAATCTTTATCTCCAAATGGCCTGTTTCTCACTTACATTTACAGGTAGAAGGTTGTCAGGCCGAGAGCACTCTTTTGAGGGGTATGCTCAAAGAACGCTCAAAAGACGTGTAATGAGAAGACACGGCAGCAACAGAGGGAGTCGTCACAGTTATGCACGGAGGAAACAACGACGATTTACAGGGGCTCATCGGCAAATCGTTGGGTCAGTTTCGCATCGTTGAGCGAATTGGCGCTGGTGGCATGGCAACCGTCTTTAAGGCATATCAGCCAACGCTTGATCGCTATGTTGCGATTAAAGTCTTGCCCGCCTCTTACGCTCGTGATCCTGTTTTTGTAAAACGTTTTGTGCAGGAGGCGCGTTCGGTAGCGAGGCTTGCCCATCCAAATATCGTGCAGATTCATGATTTTGGTGAGCAAGATAATATTACATTTATCGTGATGGAGCATGTGGATGGGGGGACGCTGCGAGATCGTTTGCGAGGAACAGGGCCAAATGCAGCCCCCAGGGCATTGCCAGTACCTGAAGCCATTGATTTTATTATTCAAGCAGCACAGGGGCTGGATTGTGCACATAACAATGGAATTATTCACCGGGATGTGAAGCCCGCTAATATGTTGTTGCGCAAAGATGGACATCTTCTGCTCTCGGACTTTGGTATTGCCAAGATTTTAGAGGGGACAACCAACTTAACGCGTGTTGGAACGGGCATTGGAACCCCTCAGTATATGTCGCCAGAACAAGGTATGGGGCAATCAGTAGATCGCCGTAGTGATATCTATTCGTTGGGTATTGTGCTCTTTCATTGCCTTACGGGGCAGGTTCCTTTTACGGCTGATAATCCGCTTACAGTAACGGTGAAACATATAAATGAGCCGCTACCCATAGAGAAGCTGGTCGCAGCGCAAGTTCCTTCGCCGGTTATTCAGGTTGTGCAGAAAATGACTGCCAAGCAGCCGCATGAGCGTTTTCAGGCGGTGGATGCGTTGATTGATGCTTTAACGAGCGCGCTGGCGGCCTCCAATCTTTCCATACCGCGCCATCGTGGAGGTGGAGGCTTATTTGTTGATCCTCGTGGTATGTCAGGTCTGGGCAAAAATACTCCATCGGGAAGTAATCTCAGTGTCAATCCGGTGTCACCCGTGCAGCCAGCAACCATCACCTGTTTTCGTTGTGGCGCAGTCAACCCCAGTTCACGGCTGTATTGCACAACGTGTGGCGATGATTTGTCCAACAGAAGGGCCTCTGCGGACGTATATACTGTAAATGGGCGTCCGGTCCTTGCGCTTTTGTCGATTCAAAGCGGCCCTATGACGGGGCGTTCTTACCGGTTTCACCAGGATGTCACCACGGTTGGCCGGACCAATGGCAATGACCTGGTCATCTCGGGTCTTACCGTCTCCCGTCGCCATGCGCGGCTCTGGTTCTCGGATGGCCACTGGTATCTCGAAGATGTCGGAAGTGCCAACGGAACCTTTGTCAATAACGTACGTATCTATCCACCAGTTGTCTTAAATGATGGAGATGTAATTAACTTTGGCGACGAGGTGGTCGTTTTCAATGTCACCTACGGACCGTAGTTCTTGCAGCAGTCTCCGGTTGGACGATAGCAAACATCCGACAAAGACCTTACTCAACTGGTTTTCTAGAAGGGTCCAGGTTATGAGCTCAATCAATCCAGTCGTACAAGTTGCACAGCAGATGTTACTGGGTGGTGCAGTCAAGCAGAATCATGCCTTAGAGCATGCGACAATTGTTCTCTTATCGCGGCGTTTTCCCGAGGTCCGTTTCTCGGGGATCTCGTTTGCCGCCGGGTTCTTTGTCTTTGGCGATGTGCCAACTGAAGCAATCTTGCCCGCTGCTCAGGAGGCGTTGAATCTCTTACGTACTACACAGCCTGAGCTTGCGGTTCACGAGCGCTGTGGCACCAATCTGGCGGTAGCGGGTCTCTTAACGGGGCTTTCGGCAATGGCCGTCTCCAGGATGAAGCGCCCATATAGTACTGCCAATAATGTCATTCTCGCCTCAACCGCAGCGCTTGTGCTGGCACGTCCATTGGGGCTGACGGTGCAGCGCTATGTGACCACCCAGACGCCCAATGCCTCTATGACCATTCTCGGAGTCAAGCAGATGACCGTGATGGGCTCGCCAGCACATTTTGTCAGTACAGATAATCCCGAGGCAGCGGGCCTGTTCTCTTAGCAAGGATATCAGTCATGTCACAAGAGAGAAGTTCTTTTCTCGTAGAGACCTCCTGGTTGGCTGAGCACCTCGATGATGCTGATCTCAGGATCGTGGATATGCGCGGCTATGTGCGTATGCAGCCTCGTCCAGGGGTTGAGGGAGCTCATGATGCTCAGTATGTAGGTGCTCCCGAGGAGTATGCGCATGAACATATTCCGGGGGCAGTCTACCTTGATTGGAGCAAGGATATCGTTGATCTCAATGATGAGGTTGAGGCTCAGATTGCTCTGCCAGAAGATTTTGCGGCGGCGATGGGACGAGTGGGAATTGGCGATCAGACGCTGGTGGTGGCCTATGATGCTCATCCTGCTTCGCAGTTTGCGACTCGGCTCTGGTGGGCATTGCGCTATTATGGTCATGAGCGGGTGGTGGTCCTGAATGGTGGGTTGCCCAAGTGGAAGAGCGAACAGAGGCCACTGGCGACTGCGATCTCCTCCTATCCTCCTGCCACATTCACGCCTCATGTGCAACCTCAATTGCGGGCGACGGCAGAAGATGTGTTGACCATGATAGGGCAGCAGGGCGTCACATTGATTGATGCTCGTGATAGTGGTCAATATACTGGAAAAGTCATTCGTGGAGAGGGGCGGGCAGGTCATATTCCGGGCGCGTTGAGCCTGCCCCGGGAGGAATTAATCGATCCACGTAATGGGACTTTTCGCAGCAATGAGGAACTGCAACGGATCTTTGCAGGTGCTCATGTGGAGCCACAACACCATATAGTGGCCTATTGTAATGGTGGGGTTGCCGCCACAACTGTCCTGTTTAGTCTGGCTATGCTGGGCTATCCTCAGTTGACGAATTATGATGGTTCCTGGAATGAGTGGGGAGTGCGCCAGGACCTCCCGGTCGAGCTCCCTTAAAGGGTCCTCAGTTCACACACATATGGGCTCTACATCATTTATGCATGATACAAATCGCCAGATGATGTAGAGCCCATATATGTGATCATTGAGGAATGACAGATAGTATCGATGTGGCTCTTTCTTCCATACGCAACGACGATGAGAGCGGCTGTGTGGACATATGGTAAAATCCTTCTGGGTAGACCGAAGAAAGAAGACGAAGAGAGAAAAGATGAGCGATCAGTTTCCATCCAATCATGAACAAGAGACGGAAGAAGAGTTATTGGACCTCAACGAGGTCATGCATGCTTTTGGTGTCGATGAGTGGAAAAATCTGGGGCCAATTGAGCCAGTAACGCAGGCCTTGAGTCTGCGCGTTGAACTACCAGGTGAGCAGAATTATATCTTGCGTGAACGGCCTGAGAGCCTCCTGGGCGCTCAGCATCAGCAGCTCTATCTGTTCCAGGACTTTCTACGTCAAGCAGGCATCCCGCTTCCTGAATATAAGCGGACCCCTCAGGGCGAACCCTTTGTACTCATTGGTGAAGATGCATTTGAATTGCAGCAGTGGTCGATGGGAGAGCAATTTGCCAGCGCCAGTCCCCGTCAGTTGGACTGGATTGCCTCCGCAGGAGCAATGTTGGGGCGCATTCATCAGGTATCACAGCGCTATGCGGGCGAGGAACTGCGTTGGCCAGCAGAGGTGCATATAGGCGGAATCGTGCAGAGCTACCTTCAGCAGGTACGTGTCCTCGCCGATACCTATCCAGTACAGGCCATTGCAGCGGCCCTCTCAGGGTGGGTAGAGCAGTGGGAGCGCGTCTTACCAGCCTCGATGATTGCGATCGGAGGAGGCAAAAGTTTACCAGAGCTCCATATTCATGGCGATTATCATCCTTTGAATCTGCGCTTTACCGCGTTCAATGTGAGTTCTGTAACCGGATGGGAGGCAGTACGGTGGGAGAAAAGAATCTTTGAACTTGCATATAGTCTTTTTTACTTCTGCGCTCTGGATTGGGAGCCAGCGAGTAGCCTGACTCAGCCAGCGGTCAAGCGTGGCTTTGCACCCGAACGTGCTCAGAGGTTTTTAGATGCGTATGCTGAATTTGCCCCACCACCAGTTAAAGGGGAAACAACATTGCTGACCGATGCCTTTCTACTGATTGCTCCCATTGCCACAATGAATGGACCGTTAGAAGACCTGTTTTATCCGCAGGAGAGACAGGAGTCTGAGGCAGTAATTGACGAGATGCTCGAACGATTGGAATGGGCCACCACCCTTCCTTCCTGGCTAGCACGTGTCCGCACATCTCTCGGGGACATGTGGAGGTAGGTTTGTTCTGTATATTATATTTAGCGAGGAAGGAAGCGCTAGAAAAGATTTAGTGCCCATGAAGGCTGATCACCAGGATAGCCGTCAATAAGAGGAGAGCAGCGAGCGTCAGAATAAGAATAAGAAGGGCCTTATTCCCTAATTTAAAGCCGTTTTCAAAGCCATTTTCGGACGTGCTCTGGTTTTGTGTAACCGAGGCGGGAAGAGCCTGGGCTGCCAGCGCCGTGTGCTGCTGAACCTGGTTTGTTCCTATAACGGCCTGAGCCACTGGCTGAGCGTAAGAGCGCGCGTTTCGTGCGGATGGGTCGCCGCCTTGCGTTCGGGGGGGCGAAGCTACCTGATGCTCACCCTTTGCTGGAACGGGTGAGGCTGAGCGTGGAGGTCGTGGCGTATTCTCACGTTGCGGCTGAATCCCCAGATCACGTTGATTGCCCGGAGTAATCACCAGCGTAGAGTCATGCTCTTCATAAGAATTTCTAGTAGCGGGTTTCGATATTTGGATGTGGTGAGGGCTACTTAAAGAGGCACCACAGCGTGGGCAGAAGCCAGCTCTTGGTTGAACCGCACTGCCACAACGTGGACAGACTGGTCCGTGTGCCCCATTATTGGGGCCCATAGGTTGTGTACCCGAATCGGGCTGCTGTGCATTCTGCTTCGCATCTTGAATGGCCTCATAGAGCTCTGCCAGATCTGGTTGGGTGCTATGAGGATCAACTTTTCGCGGCTTTGATGGTGGTGGTGACGCTGGTGGAAGTTTCGCCGTAATCCTTCTCAGATCCTGCGCCAGTTCAGCCACCTGCTGATAGCGATATTTCGGTTTGATCGCCATTGCTTTATGGATCACAGCCGTCATCTGCTGAAGGATCTCAGGTGGGAGCGTCCCCAATTGTGCAATATGGTTTGAATGGCGAGGGGCAGGCTTCTGAGGCTTGGTCACACCCAGCCGAAACTGGCGGGCAGCGTTGGCCTCAGGGCTCTCCTCGGGAGGATTATTATTCAGATGATCCTGGAGCGTTGGAAGATCAGGGACCCCTTGTTGAATAGACTGATTGCGGGTTGAGACACTGGGGGGCTCCTGACTGGTGAGCGCAAAATAGAGGGTACCGCCAAGGGCATAAATATCTGAACGAGCGTCTGTCCCACTTCCACCGGGATACTGTTCAGGCGGGGCATATCCAGGCGTTCCTTGATGGCGAATAAAGAAGAGAGTACGAGCGCCATCGGCAGCGGCCTTTGCGTTGCCAAGATCGACCAGGACCGCCGTCCCGCTGGGCGTAATACGAATATTATCCGGTTTGATATCCCGGTGAATGACCGTTGGTTGTTGCTGGTGTAAAAAAGTCACGGCATCGCATATAGCAAGCATCCAATGGAGAATCTGTGCTGTAGGGATAACCTCATTGCGCTGGCGGGTGGTGATACGCACAAGATCCGTCAGATCGTTGCCTTCAATATAATTCAGCACCACATAATAGCGCCCGCGCTCAATAAAAGCCGCTTCAAAGGCAGGGAGGCTGGGATGGTGAAGCTGACTGAGGACTGTCGCTTCATGCTTGAGCTGTTCCTGTCCGCTGGCTCCGCTCACGAGATATTCTTTCACTGCACATTGCTGGTTGGAGGTGAGGTCTATGGCCAGATAGACATGCCCAAATCCCCCACTGCCGAGAACCCGCTCGATCCGATAGCGTCCATGCAATACTGTCCCTGAGGGGACTGTTTCTATCATCAAAAACCTCCAAAAACCCTGATGTGAGAGAATGTGCATTGTTCACAGTCGAGAAAGCGCAGACCTTTCTCGTATCTGGCATTGTCCCCTTAAAGTTAAGCCTGGTAGCTATCTATTGGTATGCTGACGTTTGTCAGCAAGAAATGAGCATAAACACACATGAATTCTATACACAATGTATCTGGCGAGGGCCTCATGTTTTAGGTTGATCTGAACGAACTACGAGCATGAAAATTGTCTAGCGTAGGCTTAACCGCTTTTTCGTCGGCATTCGCATTATACACTAGTTTGCAGTCCATGTACACGTCAAGCCTTGCTGATAGGAGCTTTGAGTCAGGTATTGCGCCGTTCTCCCTCTGAATTACAACGGTCCCTTCGAGCAAAAAGCTAGAGAATCTTCAGGCTCAATGGTGTAAACGTTTTCACCAGGAGAAATTCATCCCTGTATTCTAGTACGAGTCATCTTTTGTCTGCGGCTCAGATGTTGGATAATTGAGAAGAATGTGCAAGATGGCAAGGGGGTGGGTTGAGATAATCAGGCAGAGTAAAAGGATACATCATTATGTCTACACAGCGTTCGGGTCTGGTCTTTGATGAGCGGTTTCTGGCCCATGATACGGGGAGCGAGTCACGGGTGCAGATGCGTTCAGGTTTTTTTGATCTAACACCTGAGCCTCATCCATCATCAGCGGTGATAACTCGTCGTATAAAAGAGTTTTTAGATGGTTCAGGCTTAACTGCTCAGATGCTGCCAATTGCTGCCAGGGAGGCAATCGATGAGGAATTGCTGCCCTATCATACACGCGAGTATCTGGCAGGCATTCGTGAGCATTGTTATGGAGGGCCCAAAGAGGGGCCCTGGGGAAGCATTGATGAAGAGACTGTGTTGAATCCCGGCTCCTATGAGGCGGCACGATATGCGGTAGGAGGAGCGCTGAATGCGGTTGCTACGGTGTTGCAAGGGCAGGTACGGAACGCGTACGCATTATTGCGCCCCCCAGGGCATCATGCCTTAAGGAATCAAGCCTATGGATTCTGTATCTTCAATAATGCAGTCCTGGCTGCGCAGTATGCACGAAAACAGTTTGGTATCGAGCGGATTATGATTGTTGATTGGGATGTGCATCATGGCAATGGAATACAGGATGCCTTTTATGCAGATCCTGACGTGCTCTTTGTCTCACTGCACCAGCAGAACTGGTTTCCCAGGCTCTCAGGTGAGCTTGAGCAAGTAGGGTGTGGAGCTGGCGTGGGCACCACTGTCAATATTCCCCTCCCACCTGGCACAGGAGATCGTGGATATCAGGCTGCTTTTGAGCAGATCGTCTTGCCGATTGGACTGCAATTTCGACCCCAACTCATTCTTGTGTCGGCGGGCCAGGATGCCAGCTGGCTTGATCCTCTGGCCCAGATGATGATGACCATGGATGGCTATCGTCGGATCTCCGCGTTACTGGTTCAACTGGCTGAAGAGGTCTGTGAAGGACGTCTGGTTATGGTGCAGGAGGGTGGCTATAGCGCGCCTTACGTCCCATATTGCACCGTTGCAGCTGTTGAACCGCTGCTTGGAGCAGATCTGGGAATCGTGGATCTGTACGCCACTGCGCCCGAATTAGAGCTCTGCCAGAGCATATTTTCTGATGAGACTCAGAGAGCTCTTCAGACGATAAGGAACTGGCAACGGCAATGGTGGAAGTTGTAACCAGCCTCTGGAAAGCGCAAGGCCTCATTTTACAAGGCGACGTCATAGACTCTTGCATTTCGCGAGATTTTCGTGCATAATGCGCATGGGAGTTGATATGTGTTGGTTAGGAGGGACTGGAGTTATGTTAGCAATGGCACGTAGCTGCGCCGTCGTTGGCCTGGATGGCGCACTGGTAGAAGTAGAAGTTGATACTGCCAATGGACTATTTGCCTTTACGATTGTAGGTCTCCCAGATGCATCCGTCACCGAGGCAAAAGAGCGCGTGAAGGCAGCGATCAAGAACAGTAATTGCCTGTTTCCCCAGCGTCGAATCACCGTCAACCTTGCGCCTGCTGACCTGCGTAAAGAAGGGCCTGCCTATGATCTTCCGATCGCAGTCGGTATCCTGCTGGCCTCAATGGAGATCCAGGCCGATGCTCCGATTCAGGAGAGCCTGTTTCTGGGCGAATTATCCCTGGATGGAAGCGTGCGCCATACCAACGGCATCTTACCAATGGTGGCATTAGCGCGTGAGAAACAGGTCAAGGCGGTCTTTGTGCCTGCTGTAGATGCTCTCGAAGCAACATTAGTGGAGGGTGTGGAGGTCTATCCTGTTGAGACGTTAAGGCAATTGATTGATCATCTGAATGGGACCAGCAGGATCGAACGTTTTGTGGTTGATCCCTCTATTCTTGAAACGGCTACAGAGGTGAGTTATGCCCAGGATATGGCGGCGATTCGCGGTCAAGAACATGTCAAGCGAGCGCTAGAAGTTGCGGCGAGTGGCGGACATAATATTTTGATGAGTGGCCCTCCTGGCTCTGGTAAAACGTTGCTTGCGCGTGCTATGCCGTCAATCCTCCCCAAAATGATCGCCTCTGAAGCGCTGGATGTCACAAAGATCTATAGCGTAAGCGGAATGTTGTCAGCCGATATCCCGCTGGTCCGGCAGCGCCCTTTTCGGGCTCCTCATCATACGATCAGTCATGCAGGCCTTGTAGGAGGCGGACGCATTCCTCGCCCTGGAGAGATTAGCCTCGCGCACCGAGGCGTTCTCTTTCTCGATGAGCTCCCTGAATTTGGGCAGAATGTGCTTGAAGTGATGCGTCAGCCGCTGGAAGATAAAGTCGTGACGATCTCACGCGCCCAGGGAACAATCACGTATCCCGCGAATTTTATGCTGGTTGCGGCTATGAATCCTTGCCCCTGTGGCTTTTATGGTGATCCCGTACGCGAGTGCAGCTGTTCGGCCACGGCTATTGCACGCTATCAGAAACGTATGAGCGGACCATTACTGGATCGTATCGATATTCATATCGAAGTCCCCAGAATCGATTATGAGAAACTGGCGGATAAACGCCAGGTTGAGACATCTGCGATGATTCGCGCCCGTGTGCAAGAGGCTCGCGAGCGGCAGCTTCTCCGTCTCAAACATGTTCATCTGACCTGTAATGCAGAGATGGGTCCGGCCGAGGTAAGAACCTTCTGCGAAGTAGAGCCCTCCGCCGAAAAGTTGTTGAAAGCAGCTATGCAGCAATTGCATCTCTCCGCACGTGCCTTTCATCGCGTCCTGAAGCTCTCTCGCACCATTGCTGATCTGGCTGGCGCGGATCTCATCGCTGCCAATCATATTGCTGAAGCCATTCAATATCGGCCAAAGATTGGTCTATAGGGAACCTGTAGCTGCCTCTCGTGTTTTCGTTCCGTTCCGCTTCAACCAGGCAGGGTATTGTCACCCTTGCTATAGAGCAGATGCGTTGTGTAAAAAGAATTTATGTTATTATATCTAGAAAGTTCCGTTTTTTTTATACCTTGCATTGTTGCCTGGTTGTATAGTGTATTTGCGATGAATGCTTACAAAAGAGAGGTTTGGCATGAGAGCTCTTGTCTATCAGGGACCGCGTCTACTGACCATGGAGGATCAAGAGGTTCCAGTTCCAGGTGTAGATGAAGTACTGTTGCGGGTACGTGCGGTGGGCATCTGTGGCTCAGAGATTGAAGGCTATCTTGGTTTTAATAGTCTGCGTGTTCCCCCTCTGGTCATGGGACATGAATTTACGGGCGAGATTATTTCGACAGGTCCTACGAAGCAGTCAGTGCCGGAGGTAGGACGGCTTGTCACCGTTAATCCTCTTCTATCCTGTGGTGACTGTGTCTTTTGCCGCGCAGGAATGGCGCATGTCTGTGGGCAACGAAAATTGATTGGTGCGCATCGTCCAGGGGCTTTTGCCGAATATGTGCTTGTGCCAGCGCAGGCGATTATTCCCTTGCCCCCAACTGTTGATGCTACTATTGGGGCATTATCAGAGCCACTGGCAGTTGCACTCCATGCAGTGAATCTTGGGCAGATCAAGTCAGCGCATGGTGTGGTTGTCTGGGGGGCAGGCTCAATTGGCCTGCTGGCCATCTGTGCCGCTCGTCTGGCTCAGCCTGCACATCTTATCGCTGTTGATACCAATGCAGCTCGTCTGGAGGCTGCGCGGGTTGCGGGAGCGACTGCTGTGTTTGATGCACGCGAAACGCATGTGGTGGACGAGATTCGGCACCTTCTGAGCGATGTTGCTCACACAGTTGTTCTGGATGCTGTGGGGCGGACGGTAACACGGCAATCTGCGGTGGCTGCGGCTGGTCCGGCGGGGCGCGTAATTTTTCTGGGGTTACACGATAAAGAGACGCCCCTGGAGATCAATGCGGTCATCCGTAACGAGGTACAGATGCAGGGCTCATATGCCTATACTATGCCAGAGTTTCGTCATGCCGTGACCCTTTTAGCCGAAGGAAGGGTTCCAACAGGACCCTGGCTGGAAGTGAGGGATCTGAGCCAGGGAGCTGAATCATTTGCTGAACTGGTTGATCGCCCTGGCGTAGCCTCGAAGATTATTCTGGAGCCGTAAAACGCATCAGGAAACGCCATTTATCAGAGGTACTGTCTGCACTGAGCGGATTTCCAGACGCGACCGCGACCTGGAAGTCTGCTCACTCGCCTTTTTGCTCTCCCTGGCACTTTGCCTCTTTCTTTGTGCAAGCAATGAAATGCCCTGCCTTCCTCTCGCAAAGCAATTGTCGAGCTAATCGAAAGCTGCTACAATTGAGCCAGCAATTTTTGCGCTAGTAAAGGTTCTGAGGAGCACAAAGATGCCGGATCTACTGGGAAAACCCGTTGTATTACTCAATCCAACCGCCAATCGTGGCAAGATGCAGCCCTATCGTCATCTGTTGCAGCAGCGAGCAGAGCAAGAGGGAGCCGATTATTATGAGACCAGACAGCAGGGAGAGGCGCGCGAAAAAGCCCGCGAGGCCGCTCTGTCTGGACGACCCGTAATTATCGCAGGCGGTGACGGCTCTGTGAATGAAGTAGTAAATGGCCTGTTGCAGGCAGGAAAAAGCGTCCCTTTAGGTATTGTTGCCGCTGGCTCGGGCAATGACTTTGCCTGGAATGCTCTCCAGTTGCCAAAAGATCCTCAGCAGGCAATTGAACGAGCCTTTACCGGCCAGCTTCAGGATGTGGATGCAGGGATTGTCAATGGGGCATATTTTGTAAACTCATTTAGTGTCGGATTGGATGCGGACATTGCCGCCGCAGCCGATGAGTTAAAGAAGGTCCCTTTTCTTAGCGGAAAGCGTCTTTATTATGCCTCTATTCTGCGCCAACTCTTGTTTGGGTATCATCGCTGTCCCTGGCTCACCTTCTCTCTAGATGGAGCTCCTCCTATATATACACAGGAGCGGCACTATGTCTTTATTGCAGCCACTAATGGTCCTTCCTACGGAGCCGGTTTTCGTGTCAATCCACAGGCTGATATCAGCGATGGCTGGTTAGATATCTGTACCGTTGATTATCTTCCACTCTTACGCGCATTGACCCTCTTATCAGTGATTCAAAAGGGTCATCATGCCGGTTTGCCAGAAGTGCACATGTATCGAGCGAAAAAGCTTCAGATTGAGAGCAACGTCCCGGTCTATTTCGGACTCGATGGTGAGACTCGCCAGGCTACGAAGTTGGAGATCGAACTGTTACCAGCTGCCTTGCAGATTCGACGGTGACGTCTCCCCTGTGGCTCAAGCCCTGACTTTTATCGACATTTTTTTGGGGATTGCCCCCAGGCTACGAGGTCGAGTTTCAGTGGAAAGTCAGGGCTTTAGCCAGGAGTTTTACAGGGCGGTTTGATAAGAATATATGCTTACTTCACCTCTGTTTGGTGCGTTTCTGGTTCAGGAAGAGGCGTAGATTTTGGTCTGGCGGTCGCCACGCTTGACGGAGCATAGATCGATTCCTGAGAGCGTTGATACCATTTCCAGAGGAGCCAGAGAAGGATCACAGCAGGGACAATATAAATGGCGAAGGCGAGTAACCAGATCAGGAAATTGAGCAAGCCCTCACCTACGGTGACCGATGCAAAAAAGGCATCATGAATAGTCTGGCCGAGGGACCATCCTGTATTTGGTACGGGTTGAGATGGTGAAAAGCTACGAATCGGCTGTAGCGTGATCGTAACAGTATAGTAGGTTACCTGACTTTTCAGCGTATTGAGCTGCGTCTCCAGCGTTTCAATCTGTCCCTCAACATCAGTGAGGCGCTGCTCAATCGTAATAATATCATTGAGAGCCTGAGCATGACTTAACAGATCCTGCAAACGTGCCTGTTCTGCCTTCAGGTTTTGAATGCGTGAGTCGGTATCCACGTAGGTGCCAGTCACGTTCTGAACGGTCTCATCGAACCCATTGAGATGACCCGCATTCCTGGTAGTATAGTCACGCAAATAATTATAGACATCAGAATAACGCTGAGCCTGCACAGAAAACGTTAAGGAGACAATATAAAGATTATCACCAATCTGTTGATAACTGGTACCAGCTGAGGAAGATAGTGGATCATCATTAGCAATCCATGTCTGAAGCCCACTTGCTGCTGCACGAGTATCTTTGACCGATAAATCAACTTTTAATGTTCGAATAAGATATTGTGGGGTACTGAGAGTCGAGGAATCTTTCTGCGTATTTGTACTCTGGCCTCCTTGTGTATTACTGGCTGTTTGATTCTGAACATTGAATGCGGCAGTATGGCCAGTTGCATTTGATGTGGGAGTAGCTGACCCACCACATGCTGCAAGTATGGTTGTTAAAATGGCCAGACATCCTAGCCAGTAGAGTAGAGGGCGTAAGATGCTCCATCGATGAGGCATAGCATCAGTCCTTTCAAGTAATTTACCGAAGATGAAATGAGTTAGAGGACTTGAAGGTTAAAATGATTTTACATGCTATGAGAACTGAGAGAAAAACCTTAAGACCGTTTCTACCTCTTGTTATGATGAGAGACGAGAAAGGCCGGCAAATAGTTCCATTCAATATACGCTCTTTGTGCGTTATTTCTCACGTGTGAATGGGATGCCGATGATGATGGCAGCGGTTGAGTTCGGCATCATGGGCATCGTAGGTCACAAAACGATAGTGTTGTGAGCAATGATCAGGATTCAGATCGGCTGTGGATCTGGCCTGCCAATCTGCCGAGTTTTTTTTGCTGGTTGTGACAGGAAAAGGGGTGATGGGATAGGGTTTGGTGAAGGAGGGGCCACGGTTCTGGTACGATCGGTCCGGTTGAGAGACGGTGATGGAAGAGAGAGGCGTGGTTGGGATTGTGTCGTTGTAAGAAGCAGGAGCGACTGTTGTAGAAAGAGATTCCTGACGTATGAAGAGACTAAAGAGCGATCCTGACCAGAGCAGAATGATCAGGACAAGTAGCGTATAGAAATGAATGTGTTGACTGAATCTCCTCATTATATCCCGAACTCCTTTCTGGTGCATGGTTGTGCTAGTTTTTTCACTCAACTACGGTTGATCCTGACTGTTAAAGACCCTGGCATTGGGTTTACAGACCTTCTATGAGAGATTTTAGCATGCTGGCTGTGCAGAACGTGTATCAATCGGGTAGAAATCTGGTGTTGGTGGCTATTTCTCTGTGTAGACCAGGACCCCTGCTATCCGATGTGCTTCGCTACAGAGATTTTATAGGAGATGAAACAATGGCAACATGCTTGACAGTTTAATCACAATCTGCTATATTTTTCATAGCAGATTGTGATTTTAAGCACAAGTGATGCCTACCAAAATTTCTTTCTAAATGGGTATATAAGTGTAGAAGCAACAAAGGACAAGAATATGCTGAGGAGCTCTCTTTTTCATGTCTTGCGACGGCTGGTACTCGTTCTTGTTGGTCTGGCGAGCGTTGTGACATTACTTGTAGTCTGGGCTCTGGCTCCTCATGCTGCGCGAGCGGCCTCACCTCATGTTGATGTAGTTGTACTGAACTCCACGATTGATGCGTCATCGTTGCGTTTATTGACCCATGCCATTGATTCTGCCAGACAGGATGGTGCTCGAGCGCTTGTGCTTGAGATTGATACGCCTGGTGGTGATCTTGATTCAATGAAGGCAATGACGCAGTTGGAGTTGGCAAGTTCAGTGCCAATTATCGCGTATGTTTCGCCAACGGGCGGGAGAGCTGCATCGGCAGGAGCATTTGTAGAGCTTTCAGCTCAAGTAGCAGCGATGGCACCTACGACTCGTATTGGTGCATCAAGCCCGGTGACTGGAACAGGGAGTGATCTAGATTCCACGCTGAAGTCAAAGATCGAGAACGATCTGGTTGCATCGATAACCAGCATTCAAGAGCGTTATGGGCGTAATGTGCCACTGGCTACCGCAATGGTTACCGAGGCCAGAGCCTATGATGAGCAGACTGCTACCCAGAATCATCTGGTTGACCTGCAAGCCCCGGATCTACCAGCTCTGCTGACAACGATCGATGGTCGTAGCGTTCAGCTCAATGGCAATCATACAGCAACGCTACAGACCAGTGGAGTAGAGACTGAGATGCTCAGTGCCAGCGCCTGGGATGCCTTTTATTCTCTCTTATTAGATCCAAATATTGTATTTTTGCTGTTTATCGTGGCTTTGTTGGGGCTGTATGTCGAGATCTCGCACCCTGGAGCGATCCTTCCCGGCGTAGTTGGCGCGATTGCTCTCTTGCTCTTTCTGCTGGGTGCTGGCACATTAGCTCCAAATTGGGCCGGGTTAGGATTGATGGTGCTGGCATTTGTCCTTCTGGTGCTTGATGTACGCTTACCTACGCATGGTGTCCTTACCGTAGGAGCTGTCGTCTCTCTTGTCATCGGTTCATTAATCTTCTTTGATTCAGGAACCTCCTATGGAGGAGTCCAGCTCCAACCCTGGCTGGTCTATGTTGCGGCGAGCATGATTGGACTGATTGGTCTCACGCTCGTTATAATCATTGTCCGCGTGCAGCGTTCGCCAGTGCGCAATGGGGTTGAGGGAATGGCTGGGAGATCTGTTGTCTCTATCACTGCGCTTGAGCCAGAAGGTCGGGTCAGTTATGGTGGAGAAAACTGGTCAGCCATCCTTGATCTTCCGACGACCAGTGTTGGTCAGGGAACAGAGTTACAGATCGTCCGCGTTGAAGGCCTGCGTTTAGTGGTTCGGCCACTCTCTGCGATGAGCTCTTCTACATTGGTTCATAATAACGTTAAATTCTAAGGGGGCTGTTTATGGATTCATCGTTTATTGGAGTCCTGATCGGAATCATTCTTGTTGTTCTGATCTTCCTCTTCTTTTCCGCGATCCGTATTGTGCAACAGTACGAGCGTGGCGTCATCTTTGTTCTTGGACGCTTGATTGGTGCCAAAGGACCTGGTCTCTTCCTGGTACCACCATTCATTTCGAGGATGGTAAAGGTCGATCTGCGTATTGTGACATTGAATGTTCCTCCACAAGAGGTGATTTCACGCGATAACGTCACCATCAAAGTAAATGCCGTCGTGTATTTTTATGTCATCAATCCTGAGTTTGCCATTACAAATGTCATCAATTTCGTGCAGGCTACAACACAGATTGCTCAGACAACCTTAAGAAATGTCTTGGGTCAGTCAGATCTGGATGAATTGCTCTCGCAGCGCACCAAGATCAACCAGGAGCTTCAGACGATTATTGATGAGCATACTGAGCGGTGGGGAGTCAAGGTCACGGCGGTTGAGATTAAGGATGTGGAGCTACCCGTGACAATGCAGCGTGCAATGGCCAAGCAGGCTGAGGCTGAGCGTGAAAAACGCGCCAAGATCATTCATGCACAGGGCGAGTTACAGGCTTCGGCACAGCTGGCAGAGGCAGCGCAAGTGATTGGTTCGCAGTCCAGTGCATTGCAACTGCGTTATCTCCAGACGTTAACAGAGATTGCCGTCGAGAAAAATTCGACCATCATCTTCCCACTGCCAATGGATATTATTCAGCCCTTCTTGTCGTCACTGGATCAGAAAGCGGCGTCAAGGCCGGCCCCTGTTGATGGTGCGCGAGATGTGCAGGGCAATGGGAATGCTCAATTGCCGCCGCGTTAGCATGTTTTTGCCTGAGTGCGGCAATAAAAAAAGAGGGGGTGTCGACCATTATGGTCTGAGCCCCCACTTTTTGTCTCTGCTAGAGACCTAGCGTTCCAGTATGATTCTCGCCCTGTTTGGCGCGTAAATACTCCGCACAGGTGCGATAGGTCTCTTCAGGGATGAGACCTTTTGACATATAGTGATTAAGCATAACATCCAGTTTGAGAATACTGATGAGATTGTATCCATGACGCCGTAAACGCTCATTGGCTCCATGTTCGCGGTCGACCAGGACGATCACATCCTTCACCTTCAGCCCATTTTCTTCAAGCAGAGAGGCTGTCTCCAGCACACTGCTTCCGCGTGTGATCAAGTCATCGATGATCAGAGCGGTATCGCCCTCGATAAAACGACCTTCGATACCACGCTTGCCAGTGCCTTCAGGGCGCGTGCGGGCATAGATCAAGGACGTATTGGTTTCAAGGGAATATGCTGTCGCCAGCAAAAGTCCGCCAGCAGGTACACCAGCCACCAGACTAAAGGGGTGAACACGGGGACGACGCAAAGATTGAGCTAATTTAATTTCTTGTTGCATCAGTTTACTGGCAACACGTAAAGCGGTTGGGTTACTGATCAAGACCTTGGGATTGACAAAAACAGGAGAACTCACGGCTGATTCACTGACAGTGAAGTTGCCGAATTGTACGCCACCCAGGTCGAACAGGGTTTGGGCCAACCAGAGATTATCAAGAGACTGCTCTTTCGCCACCTCAGCATCCTTTCTAGCAAAGAAGGATTTTTCTCAGTATACCATATATTTAAAGACGAGAAACCAAAGGTCAGGTCACCTCTCTCGTTTCGCTCCCAGCTCTGGCGAGAATCTCAAAAGCCCTTGCATCAGATACGTTCAAATGGTATGCTAGGCCAAACGTGTGAAGAGAAGAACAGCTGCATTTGATCTATTAGGTGGATACTTCATGGCCATTGTAAACATTTCTCAATTAGGCAAATCATATGGTGCCGACCGCATCTTTTCAGGACTGACATTTCAGATTGAGCCCCAGGATCGAATTGGTCTTGTCGGCCCCAATGGAGCTGGAAAATCAACGATTCTCGAGATCCTGGCCGGGCGGGAAGAGCAAGATGAGGGAACAGTGGCAATTGTTCGCCATACCCGAATCGGCTATCTCACACAGGTAGTGGATTTTCATCCAGCAAATACCCTGCGTGAAGAGATGCTTTCTGTCTTTGCAGAGCTGCGCTCATGGGAGCAGGAGTTGAGCGATCTGGCTGTACGTATGGCAGCACCAGAGGCGCAGAACGATCCTGTTCTCCATGAACAACTCCTGCACCGCTATGCAGATCTCCAATCGCGTTATGAACATGCAGGCGGTTACACCTATGAGAATCGGGTGGAGCAGGTCTTAGATGGCCTGGAATTCACGCGCGAACAGCAGGCTGCTCCCGTGATGCATCTGAGTGGTGGACAGCAGACTCGCGCTTCCTTAGGAAAACTGTTGCTACAAGAGCCAGATCTGTTGCTCCTTGACGAGCCTACCAATCACCTGGATTTAGCGACCCTGGAATGGCTGGAGACCTATCTCTCGACCTGGAAAGGGGCGATCGTGATTGTCGCTCATGATCGTTATTTTCTGGATAAAGTCGTCTCACGTATTGTCGAACTTGCCTTTGGACGCATTGAAGAGTATCCCGGTAACTATACTAAATATTTGAGTCTGCGCGAAGAGCGCATGGAGCGCCGTTTACGCGAGTATGAGGCTCAGCAGGCCTATATTGCCCATACAGAAGAGTTTATTCGGCGCTATAAAGCGGGCCAGCGGAGCCGGGAAGCTCGTGGTCGCCAGACGTTGCTGAATCGAATGGAACGCGTTGAGCGTCCACAGGATCTGCCCGAGATGCACTTTGAGTTTACTCCTATGACTGATAGCGGTCTGGTGGTTATCTCAACTCAGCGTCTGGCCGCTGGCTATGGTGGAGGCTCGAAGAAGCTTGATCCAACGCTTGAACCCAAAGTGCTGTTTGAGGTGGAGGATCTGGAGCTTTTACGTGGTGATCGGGTAGGCCTGATTGGCCCTAATGGAGCCGGGAAGACGACGCTCTTGCGGACGCTAATAGGTGAGCTACCACCAGTGCGCGGGCAGGCCATCATTGGGCATGGGGTCCGTATCGGCTACTACTCACAGACCCATTCGGGTCTGAATATGGAGCGATCTATCATCGATGAAATTCGGCAGGTGAGCGTCCTGAGCGAAGAGGGGGCCCGGAGTTTCTTAGGTCGTTTCCTTTTTAGCGGCGATGATGTATTTAAACAGATAGGCTCTCTAAGTGGTGGCGAAAAGAGCCGGGTAGCTCTAGCTAAACTAACCCTCCAGGGCTCTAATTTTCTTATTCTTGATGAGCCAACCAACCATTTAGACCTGCAATCTCGCCAGTTTCTTGAAGAGGTGCTCAGCGAGTTTGAAGGGACTCTGCTCTTCGTTTCTCACGACCGCTACTTTATTGATAGTCTTGCCACCAAGGTCTGGTCCATTGAAGATGGTGTGCTCATCCCGTATGCTGGAAACTATACCGAATTCCGGAGCAAGAAACAGCATATTGTCCTTGCTTCGGCCACGTCCAATGGGAAATCTGTCAAAGCAGCTGCACCTGCCAGAGCTCCCCAGCCAGCCCCTGCAAAAAATGGAGGGAAAAAAGGGAAGGTCAAAGCGCGCACAGTAGATGATGTGGAGAAAGATATGGAGAAAGCTGAAGGCAAGGTCAAAGAACTGGAAGAAACACTGGCTCAGGCTGCCCTCAATGCCGATGCTGAACAGTTGACGCAACTTTCTGCTGCTTATGAAGAGGCCAGAGCTCGTGTTGACGAACTGTTTGAGGAGTGGGAGCGTTTATCGGATGTTGCCAGCTAAGGCTGGCAACATCCTGGTCGTTTACTGCTTTTTACGGCGTGCACGTGTGACTGCTCCTGCTACGCCACTGACCAGCGTGATCAGGAAGGGAAGGCTGACCGCCATTGCCAGCCAGAGTACCAGCATGAATAGTGGTAGCACCTGAGAATGGATAATGGGAAGAAACTGATCCTTATTGGTCCCCTGTAAGATGGCATACACCTTCCGAAAGCGGAGAAGATACACAAGACCAAGAATTATTCCTGCAAAGAGCGCATGAAGCAAAGCAATTCCCAATGCCACGAGCCCGCGACGGAAGGCGCTGATCGCCGAACTAACACAGATCAGAGCCAGACCGATGCTCATCAACCCATTGCCGATGGATGGCGAGAGATGGGAAGAGAGAAGTGGAAGGATTGCCCCCAAACTTCCCACCACAAGCCCAAGAAGATGGAGCCCTATCCCACTAAAAAAAATCTTTCGGGCGCTCTGAGGTTTCGCAACGGCTGCAAGTTGAAACTTACTCACACTCTGTTTGCCTGCCTGGCTCTGTCCAAGGGCAATATTTGCCGTAATCGTATTTTTGATGACATACGATTCAGGATTTTGCGCATCTAACTCTAACGAACGTTCAATCGCTGCCAGTGCAGCCTGGTGCTGACCCACATTACTGAGTAAGACTGCCCTCATGCTCCATGCGATAGGATTGGTGGGCATAGACTGCCCCATCTGATCCACCACCAGTAGCGCCTCTTGATACCGTCCTGCGGTTCCCAGCAATTGTGCTTTAAGAATCAGTGCTTCTTGATACGTTGGATCAATATGCAGAGCCTGTTCTGCCAGATTGAATGCTTCTCCAAAATTTTGCGCTTGAAAGAACTGTTGGGCTCGTTCAATCAATTGTTGACATTGTTGTTGTCGGCGTGAATCAAGGGATGAAGGCATCAGCATATCAGTTGTTGACGAGCTGAAGCCCGCTGTGGAGCCCGTTGCGGCATACACCTGTTCTGCGAGATTGACGGCGCCAGTTGTTTGTTGGCTTCTCAGACCAGCTTTACTCAACAGACCAGAACCGCCGGTGGAGCTGCTTGCGGGAGATGCAGCTATCGCGGGCTCAGCTATGTGTTGAGAAGCCAGCGTTCCTACGAGAAGGAGCGGAGACGTCTGTTGTCCAAACAGCTGTGGTCGCTGCTGTTCGCTCAGATTTGCAAAGAGGTAGCTATGGAGTGTTGGAAGGAGAATATTGCCAGTTCCAGCCTCCTGGGCAGGGCCACAGACCCCAAGAATAAAACGATGAGCCAGAAACCCCAGACCTCTTTCACCCGTTTCAGGAGCTCGTTCATTGCCCCGGCAAGAGCACATAAAAAGCCGATCCGGCATTTTTTGGAGTGCACCGAGAACATTCGGGCCAAGTAGTGGTTTAGAGTCGTAAGGAGTTGAGCGCCGCATCTGCCACATCTGCCCATTCTGAAAGCAGTCAATCATACAGAGAATGTGACTGGCCTTACTGGCAGCAAGCACCTGCTGGACAAAAGAGTTCAAGTGGAGACAGGTGGTAGGATCGTTTGCGCGGCTATTAGTCAGAGCGAGGTAGCCCTCACCATTGGCATCACTGACGAGAGCATGTCCCGCAAAATAGATGAGAATACTATCGCCAGGCTCAGCTTTATGGAGACAGATCTGGGTAATAACTCCTTCGAGCAATTCCCGTGTAGCATGTTGACCCTGGATAAGTTGGACATCAGGGGGAGCCCATTTACCGCCTTTGCTATTCACTAACCACTGAGCGAGGGCGCGAGCGTCATTTTCTGCATAATGTAGCGTTTGAAACGCCGGATCTTGGTACTGATTTACGCCAATAATGAGCCCGAGATGTCGTACTGTGGGCTGTCTAGAGTTCTCTATCGGCAACTTTCCAGAATACATAGCGATCCTTCCAGTTTTGTTTTTGTGGCATGTCCAGGTCTTCCATGAGCAGATCTTCATGGTTCGACAGATGAGGAGCCTTGTAGAGCGTTTAGAGGACCTGTATAATCTTTCTCTATCAACGTTTACAACACTCTATGTGTCATACCACAACGCAAGTATACACCATTTGTGGTGAGAACATCAGAACGGAGTGACCTTTTTCCTGCTTGCCTCTTAGCCTCTTTGGAAGATGCGCTTGTGGAAAAGGGATTGAAAATCCTTTCGCTCTCTATCTGTTAGCTGAATGAGGAGAAAAAGATGAGTCGTGTGCTTGGACTGACTGGGAATATTGCCAGTGGCAAAACGACCGTAGGGCAGTTGCTGGTAAAAGCAGGAGCTGAACGTTACATTGATGCTGATGCACTGGTACATCAATTGTATCGTCCGAACCAGATCATTACGCGTGCAGTAGCTGCACAATTTGGCGAACAGATGCTCGCTGAGGATGGGGGTGTTGATCGCAAGGCGTTGGGGGCACTGGTCTTTCACGATCAGGATGCCATGCAACGTCTGGAACGTATTGTGCATCCAGCCGTCCATCGGGTGATGGAGCAAGAATTGGGTCTGGTCAGTGAGAAAGGGATAGCCGTACTGGATGCCGTCAAATTACTGGAGGGAGGATCAGCAGCCTACTGCCAGAGTATCTGGCTGGTTCTTTGTCCGCCGGAGCAGTCACGGCAGAGATTGATGATCCGTAATAATTTGACGCTTGAGCAGGCTGAAGCACGATTACAGGCACAGCCAGATAGAACGATGGCCTACTCGTTTGTGGATGAGATAATCCGCAATGAGGGAACATTGCAACAGTTAGAAGAGCAGGTGGAAGCGGCATTTCAGCGTTTTGTACAGAAATTTCCTGGTTAAACAGGCTCCATTTGCGATGCCAGCGATTGTGAAATGAATAAATAGAAACAGGAGAGGATAAATTCTAAACGACGGGATATAGTTTTATATTTTTCAATATGGTGAATAGAGAAGCTCAGAAATGAGATGTTTTAGTAAGGCTGTGAGATTTCTTTTATTTCTAACGTATAACTAGTTAAAGAGGGAAAGTAGTGGTCAGGATGGTTGCCATTATCATCTTTCGCCTATTTTTTATCTTCTGCGTACTGTTTTTTTAAGGAGGCTAACTTCATGGTGCAAAAGCGTTTAGCGCGTATTTTTGCTCTGTCTCTGAGTGTCCCCCTGCTTCTTGGTACCCTGGCGGCCTGTGGCGCCGGGACAAGTTCGGGTTCAACAAGCAACAATGATGTCGTGACCATTAAAGTTGCGACGGAACTGCCTGTTTCTGGTAAAGATACGAGTAGTGGTAAACCTACGGAGAATGGTGCTCATGTAGCGGTTGATGAGCTTCAGAATTCAATTCCTGGGTACAAAATTGTGTTTGAAGCGAAAGACGACGTTGGTTCAGCCGGTACAAATGATCCGACTGTTGGTGCGCAGAACATAAAATCCTTAATCACCGATACTCAGGTAGCTGGTGTGGTAGGACCGTTCAACAGCGGTGTAGCCAAAGCCGAGATGCCTGATGCCAACAATGCCCCTCTTGCTCTGATCAGCCCATCAAACACCAATCAGTGTTTGACGCAAGAGAATCCCGACATTGGTTGTAAAGGCAGCAATGATCTCGTTCCGACTCTGCGCCCAACCGGGAAAGTCACCTACTTCCGTATCGCGACCACTGATGACCACCAGGGTCCAGCGAACGCTGACTACCTGTATAAAGAGGCTAACCTGAACCTGAAGAAGGCGTATGTCATTGATGACACCACCGTCTATGGTGTTGGTATTGCCACCACTTTCTCCAATGAGTGGACCAAACTGGGTGGAACCGTTCTTGGCCGCAGCAGCGAGCCCAGCACGACTACCTCCTATGTCTCTCTGTTGACCGATATCGCCTCCAAACAACCAGATGTGATCTACTTTGGCGGAACAGATGCCAATGGTGGATTAAGCGTCCGTCAGCAGATGCAGCAGGTTCCCGCCTTGAAGAACACCGTGTATGCTGGTGGTGATGGTCTGGTAACCGACACCTTTGCAACAACTATTGGAACAACTGGCGGCCCAGTTTTCGGTACAGTCGCCTCATCTGATTCCTCGAAGAACCCGAATTACCAGAAGTTCTTAGACTCATACAAGAAATATGGTGATATTGGTTCGTACAGTGCAGCCGGGTATGACTGCATGAAGATCTTGATCAATGCTATCCATAAAGCCATTGATGCTGGCGCCAAACCTGCTGCAAGTGGTGATACTGAGGCAGCCAAGAAGTTCCGCCAGGCAGTTATTGATCAGATTCAGAAGACGAGCTACGACGGCCTGACCGGTCATCACAGCTTTGATGTGAATGGAGATACCACCAATAAAGTGATCACCATTCAGCAGATTGAGACTGTTGATGGGAAGGCAGCCTGGAAGATCCTCAAGTCTGTTACCGTTGCCTAAACTATCCTGATGCGCACGTGTAAGCGCAGTGCTTTTTTTGAGAGAGGCCAGCACATGAATGAACGAGATGCTTCATGCGCTAGCCTCTCTTGTCTCTAAGGGGAAGTTTGGACAACTCCTCTTTTTTTCACTCCTCCGCTTCATTGCAAAGAGTAGCGATATGCGCTATCACGTCTTTTTTACAGTTATTGTTATGGGTAGGAAGGGGATCTAGTAAAAAATGAATACGACCCTGATCTTACAGGAGCTAATTGTTGGTCTGGCAACAGGGGCTATTTATTCTCTCATTGCTCTTGGATATACCATGGTCTATGGTATTATTGAGCTGATCAATTTTGCGCATGGCGATGTTTTTATGATTGGTTCTCTGATGGCCATTGCTGTCATGAGTCTGTTAGGGATAAATGCCGCCTCACCCCCAGTCGGTTTTGCACTGGTTGCTATTCTGCTTTTTGTCTGTGTAGCTACCATGGTAATCTGTGCTCTGCTTGGGGTTGCTATTGAACGGGTAGCCTATCGTCCGTTGCGCAATGCTCCTCGCCTTGCCCCATTGATCTCTGCTATTGGGATCTCTTTGATTCTCGAAGATGTTGGTAAGCTCTGGAAGGGTGTGACCTACGTTCCTTTTCCACAAATTTTTCCGCAAGTAACCTATACACTTGGTCCTCTTTCGATTAATGCCGTCGACATCTTTGTGTTTGTTGTCGCCTGTGTTCTCATGGTCGTCCTCCAGTGGTTTGTGCAGGGGACGAGCATTGGTCGTGCGATGCGTGCCGTAGCTCAGGATCGTGAGGCAGCAGCGTTGATGGGAGTCAACGTTGATCGGATTATTGCCATTACGTTCTTTATTGGAGCGGCCCTGGCTGGAGCAGCGGGCTTCATCTATGGGTTGAAATATGGAAGCACAATCTTCTATATTGGCTACCGCTATGGCTTAATTGCGTTTACTGCCGCAGTTCTGGGTGGTATTGGCAATATCTTTGGCGCAATGGTGGGAGGTATTGTGATCGGAATTATTGAGGCTGAAGCAAGCCTTATTTCGGACTCTATCCTGCCTCATGGTGGTTCGGCCTGGTCTGGTGCAATCATCTTTGCCATCCTCATTTTGATCCTCATCTTCCGTCCTTCTGGCCTCTTTGGTCAGCATACTCCAGACAAGGTGTAGCAGGATTGTTCCGATTGGTTTATGCCGGAATTGCTAGTGTCAGAAGAGAGGTAGTACGATTGTGTCTAAGGTAGCCAAGTCTCGAAGTTTGCTTCCATCATCGGAGATGATGCCCTTGCTGGTGAAGTGGATTGTGGCCCTGCTGGTGCCACTTGTCGTCTTTACCTTTGTCTGGGCTGGTGAAGGAATCATTAATAACGCGTTGTTGGGTCTGCTATTTGGAGTAAAGACTGAGTATGAATCCACCACGCTCATCTTTGCAGCCATTTTTACCATTGTGTTTTATGCAACTATGCTTGGTCTGGTTGGCTACATGGTTGCGGCTGATAGTGGTCAGCGTTCGATGTATTCGCTCTGGTTGGATATTGCCATTTTTGTGCTGGTCCCGTTGCTGTTGATTATTACGAACGGGCTGGTGCTGGGCCTGAGTTTGAGCGTTATTGCCTGGGTGATCTACTTTCTGATTCGTAATCGCATTCTTAAGAGTCGCTCCGAGGTCGTCTCGCCATTACCGAGTGTTTCAGCCTTAGATGAGATGCAACGTCTCAGCCTGGTTCATCGAGCGCGTCTGGCGGGCTTCTGGTTTGCGGTGATCTTTGCGGTGATTGCACTGGTTGCGGATATCATTTTTCTGCTTACAGGTGATCTACCAGCGGATCTGCTGATCTGGGTTGTCGCTCGCACACTGGTGCTTCCGGTGGCAGGCTATCTGCTGGGCCAATTGGGAGGACGATTTGCGCTGCGTTTTGCACTCTCTCCGAAAGATGAGGAGTCAGGTGTCAAAAAAGAGCAGCAGTTAGAGGTGTTGTCCAGGACACGTGTGCGTGAAGAAGCGAAAGATCTGGTCCCCAACGCATTGCCATTGCGAAGTACGGGGGCGCAGCGCTTCTATGTCCTGTTGCTCACAGCCTTCTTACTCTTCTATCCGTTTATCGACCGTTTTCTGTTTGGCGTAGGGACCGAGGGGCGCCTGGCGAGTTATGGTGACGCCGGATATTATGTCATTCTGGCCCTGGGTCTCAATATTGTTGTTGGCTTTGCGGGACTTCTCGATCTTGGCTATGTGGCCTTCTTTGCAATAGGTGCCTATCTATGGGGACTGGTGGGTTCGATCCAGTTTCAGGTTCTGACTGGCATTCACATGGACCTGACATTGACCTCATGGCTCTTCTGGCCACTCTTGATCGTGGCGGCTCTGATTACGGCCCTCTTTGGTGTCTTGCTGGGTGCTCCAACGCTGCGTTTGAAGGGAGATTACCTGGCGATTGTGACCCTTGGATTTGGCGAGATTGTGCCGGTTGTGCTGTTGGAGTTAGATAAATACACAAATGGGACGAATGGTCTGATCGGTATTCGCAAGCCAGCTTTTCCTGGTGCAGACTGGACAACGTCGCTACCATTCTATTACTTGATCTTAGCGCTCATTGTGCTGGTCGTGTTTGCCAATATTCGGCTCCGTGATTCGCGCCTGGGGAGAGCCTGGGTCGCCATTCGCGAGGATGAGATTGCCGCCTCCTCTTCGGGCATCAATCTGGTGAATACCAAACTGTTTGCGTTTGCTGCTGGCGCCTTCTTTTCAGGTATTGCAGGCGTCTATCATGCCGCTAAATTGGGCTCGATCTCGCCAGATATGTTTAGCTTTGGCGACTCTGTGATCTATCTAGCCATGGTCGTTATTGGCGGTATCGGCAGTATTCCAGGGGTTATTGTGGGGGCGCTCGTCGTCTATGCGCTGAACCAGTTTGTGATTGCGCAGTTAGATACCTTTGCCACTGATCCCACGAGCTTCATCAACCCCATTTATACGTTCATTGTGAAATATGTGCCAGGCTTTACCTTTGGCAATATTCGTAACCTGCTCTTTGGCATCATTCTCGTGCTGGTCATGATCTTCCGCCCAGAGGGCTTTATCCCCAGTGCACGCCGGAGACGCGAACTGCATAAGGTGGATGCGGCAACCGAAGAGGTTCCTATTGATGCCCTGGATGCCAATCCTGGGACCTCTGAGTTTGAATCAAGCGTACAGGTTGAGTAGCCAGATTGGAGGACGTCGTATGAGTGTAACGCATGTAGAGCCAGCGGGTGAGGCCGGAAATGCTTCGGCTACACCCTTGCTTGATTTAAGTCAGGTCACGAAGCGTTTTGGTGGGTTGATCGCCGTTCAGGACGTTGATCTAAAGATCCATCCAGGTGAGATTGTCAGTGTCATTGGTCCTAATGGTGCTGGTAAGACGACCGTTTTCAATCTCATCACTGGTATCTATCGTCCAACGACTGGCGATATTCGTGTGGATGGACGATCGATTGTTGGATTGAACCCTGATCAGGTCTTGAAGCGTGGATTGGCGCGGACATTTCAAAATATTCGCCTCTTTAATGGGATGACAGTATTAGAGAATGTGCTGGTTGGTCAGCATACGAGGCTGCATGCAGGAGTTCTTGGCTCGCTCCTTCGTATCCCCAGTGTCAAGCGAGAAGAGGCTGAGGCGCGTCATCGTGCATTGGAGCTACTCTCCTTCTTTGGTACCTCGCTGGTCGAGCGTCAGGATGAGTACGTTATTAATCTCTCGTATGCGGAGCGAAGGCGCGTTGAGATTGCGCGAGCATTGGCCTCTCAGCCAAAGTTGCTCTTGCTGGATGAGCCGACGGCGGGGATGAATGAGGTTGAGACGCAAGAAGCCGTGAAGTATATTCGACGCCTGCGCGATGAGCTCGGTGTGGCTATTCTCCTCATTGAGCATAAATTGACGGTAACTATGGGGCTCTCAGATCGCATTGCTGTGCTGGATTATGGAAAAAAAATTGTTGAAGGGCTGCCAGATGAGGTACGCCATGATGAGCGTGTCATCGAAGCGTATCTGGGAACAGCTTCACGAACGAATCCTGAATCTTTTCAACATTCTTCTGCGCCGGTAGAAAATGAATAGCAGCGCGGTCCATGTGGGCTGGAGGCAAGACGAGATCGTTGCTTAGATAGGAACTTGTACGAGGTCGCGAATGTTAGAACTAGTGAATATAAATACCTACTATGGTCCCAGCCATGTGTTGCAGAATGTGTCATTTGAGGTGAAGAAAGGGGAGATTGTCTGTCTGCTGGGGGCCAATGCTGCTGGTAAGACCACAACAATGAAGACTATTTTTGGACTGGTGCGTCCCAAAAGTGGATCTGTTCTGTTTGAAGAGAAGCCAATTGAGCGAACCTTAACGGGCGATATTGTGAAATCTGGCATGGCACTGGTGCCAGAGGCACGACGCATTTTTCCACGTATGTCTGTCCTGGAGAACCTTGAGCTAGGCGCATATACCCGCCGCAATCGTGTAGAAGTGCGGGAAGATATGGAACGAGTCTGCCAGATTTTTCCTCGTGTGCGAGACCGTTTGAAACAAGTTGCTGGCACGATGTCTGGCGGTGAGCAACAGATGTTGGCGATGGCGCGTGCTCTGATGTCTCGCCCTCGTATGCTGTGTATGGATGAGCCATCAATGGGATTATCACCGATGCTGGTTGAGACCGTCTTTGATACTATTTTACGGATTCGAGAAGAGGGTGTGACAATCTTTCTGGTAGAGCAGAATGCTTCAATGGCCCTGAGCCTGGCCGATCGTGGCTATGTATTGCAAACAGGGAAGATCGTATTGAGCGATTCAGCCAAAAATCTGTTAACCAATGACCTGGTGCGTCAGGCCTATCTGGGTGGCGAGTAAAGACTTCTCATGTGGTGCGGCCTATAGAGGCGGGTGGCAGGGAGGCGAGGGCTCACTGCGGCAACTGGGCATCCACCTGAACCCCGGCAGGGAAGGTGGATGCCTGTTGGCCCGCATTTACTTTTCATCCAGCTTGCGATGGAGATCTTTAATTTTTTGGATCACTTCCTTGAGCGTGCTTACTCCCAGATCCTCCATATCTTCTTGCAGGCTTTCCAGTCGTTCGAGTAGCTCGAAATCATCGTATTCGTCGGTGATAGTCTCTTCTTCCTCTAACAACTCTTTATCTTTATTGGTCATGAAACGCTCTCCTTTGAAAAATGAATCTATTTGCACTGTGGTGGCAGGCACTATCTGTCAGGTTGACAGAGAATAGCTAAAGCTCAATCAGGATCAGAATACGTACGCTCTCCTGGAGAAAGATGATATCTCTTCCCAATGGAGATGCTAATAGAGAAACGACGTATTGGGGTCCTGGTAGCTCCAACCAACCTGTGTATCATTCCCTTTATCAACCAGTGTTGGGGGGTCCTGTGGTGAGCCCTGCGCATCGACGGTCAGGGTATACAAGCCTTTTGCCAGCGTTTTTGTTCGCCCATTGGTCAAAAAAGCAAGATGGCGGCTATCGGAGGCCCAGAGATTATTTGTAGCAGGCTGTAAAAGCGTCTGTACAGTTATCTGAGCGGTCTGTGCACCTCCTGTGGTTGTGGCATCGGCAGTATCGCTGACGACGATCTTCTGCTGATGATTTGAGAGATTCATTACCGTTAGCGTATGTGGTCCATCGAGCAGCAGGAAATGGCTGTCAGGTGACCAATACACAGCGGCTTCTTTTTCACCTGAAAATGAGAAACTCATCAGATCATGACCAGTGAGAGTCTCTGGTATAGTCACGAACGTATAGGTTGAATCGCTCCGATAAAGCACTGCCTTGCCATCAGGTGACCAGGAAAATTGTTCACATGTGCAGTCAGCAATAACGGTCGTCTGACCCGTGAGGTCGGCCAAAATAAGATGGATGCTGTGTGAAGATGAGCCTGAATCTGGCAGCGCATACAGATAACTCTGATTTTGATGGTGCGGGCGCCAGAGGATACGTTCTAATGAAGCGATCAGTGGGTGGCCAGCCAGAGCTTCATGGGTCAGCGCCTGACGTTCAGTACCGGCAAGCGTTGTGGTAAAGATCCCTTGCTCATCGTTGCCGACCAGTCTGGGCGTTCTGTCATCATAGGAGAGCGAAGGGATTGAATAGCTATCAGGAAAGGACTTGACCGCGATCCCACCCGGTTGATCATTCTGTGAGATCCACCAGGCATTATTAAGCGGATTCCCAGTTGTCTCTACTGTACTCTGTCGGTAGATCAGGCGTGTCCCTGTAGGGGTCCATTGAGCATTGCTGTAGCGCACAGAGGCATTTGAGAACGCAATGGGAATAGGAGTGCCCCCATCAACGCCTAGCGTATTGATTGTACCTGGAAGATCAGGAATGAGACCAGTCGCAGACTGATGCGAAAGAGACTTTCCTTTCGCTGTGTGGGCAAAGCTGCTATCCAATGTCCGGTAGGCCAGAATCTGATGTGTCGGTGACCAGCTATACCCAATCACAGGGTCCCCCTGTGACACGATAGCAAAGGCATTCGCGCCATCTGGATCAACCGTCCAGAGTTGCCCATCGCGTAGAAATGTCAGGATAGTGCTGCCCAGATGGCCTGGCTTGCACGCAGCCAGACTCATACTAACAAGCAATAGCAGCAAAACAAGGCGTTGCTTCTTCATATACTGGAGTATGCGAGGAGGAGAGAAAAATGTCAAGTAGGAAAGGAGACGGTGGCGATGAAAAGATCATCGACACCGTTCCGAAGAAGAAGAGAGAGTGTGCAAATGTTAATGGGATGGATTTACTGCAGCAAAGCGCTGTTGGAAACCCAGGCCAAACGCAGTGGGGGTTCCATTATAGTCGCTGATCAATGAAGGGAACGAGCTACAATCGTAGGTATCCCAGGCCCAGCCCAGGTAACCAACGCCGTGTTGGTCAGCCCAATCCATAGCACTATCCACAAAGCCATGCTGGCAGTCATTCTCACCTAACTCACCAAAGACCACAGGAATCTGAGCCACAACTGGCCCAATGATCTGGTTATAGCAAGTAGAATCTTTACAGCCAGAGAAATTGTAGATGTGTGAAGAGGCCATCAAATTATGGGCTGGATCAGTGGGCAGTGCATCGAGAATACCCCCCAGCCAGTTAGCATAGCCAAGTCCACCCAGCATAATCACATTTTTTGACCCGGTGCTGCGAACCGTATCTACCAGAGTCTGCATACCAGCCGCAGCATAATCAATCTCGGGGCAGGATGCAGAATTGGGAGCGGAACTTCCATTCTTCCAGCAATCCCAGTTGCTCGTGGGGTAAGGCTCATTGAAGAGATCGAAGATGACAGAACGATCATATTTAAAGAGATCAGCAACCGAGTGCCAGAATTCAATGGAATGATCGGCATCGGGCATCGAACGCTGTCCAATGGCGATCGTTGTGCCTGGCGCAGTCCAATGAAGATCTAAAACAGGAATAATCCCACGCGAATTAAGCAAGATGACATATTGAGCAATCGCAGCGCGATAGGTAAGACCACCGTAGGCAGGCTGAACGCCATTGATGCCCAACCAGCAATCTTCATTGAGAGGGATACGGACAGTGTTGATATGCCATTTGGCCATTGCATCGACCGAGGCCGCATCATTTGGACCATCAAAGATGCCTGCATTATTGACACATTTGTATTCAGTGCCCGAGCGATTCACGCCAAGCAAGCGAATAGATTTGCCATCGGCACCAACGAGCTGATTTCCATTGACATGAAGATCGAAGATATTCAAGATTGAACTGGGAGGTGTTGACACAGACCTTGCCTGGGCCACATTTGTCATGGAGGGTACGAGGCTAAAGAGCAGGGTACAGAGGAAGATGAGTCCTCCTTGTAAGAGCCTGCGCTGGAAACGAAGGTACATCAGTGTGCTCACTTTCTTTCCAATCTCTCTGCAGAGAAAATTGGACCTGATCTATCAATAGTGTTTGTGAAGAAGCCACAGAATATCATCCGCGCATTATGACGATCGGACGTCAGCAGCGTGCGTGTCCAGGACGGTGCATTTCATCTCTCTGCCAGATGCATGGATAATATCCTGAAGCTCATTTATCGATTACTCTTGTCGAACATTTCTTTTCACTCAACAGCATGTCCGACTATCGAGATGAAGCGTCACGTAGCGACAAGAGGCAATCTTCTTATGAAAGAGAACCAAGATGATCGCGGAAGCCAGCGCCAAATTGTGTTGCTGTGCCATCGTAGTCCGAGATGAGAGAAGGGAAGGAGCTGCAATTATTGACGCATTTGTATTCAGAGCCTGAGCGATTGACACCTAAGAGGCGAACGGAGTCCCCATTCCCATTGAGCAACTGGTTGCCCGAGACATGCAGACCGTAGATGGTTGAGAGAGAGGTGCTGTCAGGGCTTGCATGGGCTTTTTTCAGTGAAGGTTGAGTTACGAGCGTAAAGGCAAACACACTACCAGCCAGGCAGAGAGTGAGACAGATCCGTGCAACTGGGTGATTTCTCATAAGAACGCTCCTTGTTCTATCAATCCACAATGACTACGAGCCAGGATAATGAAAAGCAAACGCCGCTTTTCTTGTTGCAGTGTCCATTTTATTTCTGAAATAAACCGGAATAAATCCAGAGATATTCGGTGGTAATCTGTCACTAAAACAAAGAGTAAAGAGAAAATCATCACTTGTCAAGGGGGTATTCGCTTGTTTTCTCTCCTTCCAGGAAAAAAGGGCCTTTCTTTTATGGTCTATTCAACCGGTGTGTTTATGAAAGATATCTGTTCTCTAACCGGAAAATTGATGCTGTGGAGTATTGACATTCTAGTTTTTTTCCGGTTATACTTGCTCTTACTGGCGCACCAAGTACAACTAAGCTGAAGGTGTGAGTTGGGAATAAGAGCGGCGTCATTGAAGGAAGAAGTAGCGTGAGTAATCAGAGAGAAACCAATGAAGTTCCTCGTACCGTCATCAGCGATATTGCAGAGCGGTCCGGGGTCTCGGCAACCACCGTTTCGCGTGTCTTAAACGGGCATAAAGATGTCTCAGCGGCCACGCGCAATAAAGTGATGCAATATATTAAAGAGCTTGGGTATGTCTCTCATCGCACATCACGCACATCTTCTGCTCAACTTGGCATCACTGTTCCCATGTTCAATAACTATTTTGGAAAAATCATCGAAGGAGTCTATGAAGCATTGCAGGGGCGCAATGCACAATTATTGCCTATTCGCACCAATAACTATTACGATGCTGAAGTAAGTCAGGTGCAGCAACTCATGAACCAGGAGATTAGCGGTATGATCTTTACTTTACCGCAAGAGAATGCTGATGAGTTGTTACGAATCAAGCAAAAAGGACTTCCATTTGTGGTGGCTGATCCCTTTCGTTTATTACCGGATGAGATCCCAACGATTATGGTTGAAAATATTTCGGCCAGTATGATTGCAACGGAGCATCTTTTAAAGTTAGGGCATCGCCGTATCGGGGTCATTACGGGTCCTCCAGACTGGAAGACCACGATTGATCGCACAACCGGGTATTATGCAGCTCTGGCCTCGGCTGGCATCCCAATTGATCCTGTCTTAATCTGTGAAGGACGTTGGCAGGCAGACAGCGGCGATGAAGCAGCCAGACAATTACTGGCCTTACCTGAGCCACCTACCGCCATCTTTGCATTTAATGATGATATGGCAATTGGAGCCATCTATGCTGTTCACGCATCAGGCTTGCGTGTGCCAGAGGATATTTCTGTCGTTGGGTGCGATGATGCGCTCGATGATCTTCCCTATGCATTGCCCCCACTGACAACTATTCATCAACCATTAAGGGAGATTGGACGCATCGCAGTTGATGTTCTCTATCGGATTATGCAACAGCAACCGCTTGAAGCAACACATATTAAACTTTCTGCGCGCCTTATTGTCCGTCATTCAACAGGACCTCGTAAACAATAACAGAAGCCTTCGCTTCCTGGTTTTTCTCAAGACTGCTTGAGAGAACATACTTTGTTGTCTTTTTTCTCAGGCATCGTCTTTCGTTAGCTCTGACATGTGTTTGACAGTAAATACGGATTTCAATTAAACCGGTTGTCCTATTGTGTTGTCATGATTTTTTAACCCACTTTCATTGGAGAAAGAAAGGTACACCATGTCTCAAGTTGACTCATCTATTCAATCCTCTCGTTTGTTTGCATCTGAGCAGCCTGCTAGCGTCCTTCAGCAACCTTTGAATCGTCGTCGTATGTTAAAACTTCTGGGGGCTACAACGGCCGTTACTGCTGGTGGCGGAATTTTAGCGGCCTGTGGAGGTACCTCTGATACAACGGTACAGGTAACCCTCCAGGCCTCAGGTGCCTGGCCGATTAATTCGATGCCGACTGCGGATGCTCAGGCGAAAGATCCTTTCCAGAAGGCTTATGCTGATTGGTTGCAGAGCTGGCTGAAGAAGAATGCAGGCGTAAAGATTAAGGCCAGTAGTGCGAATATCTGGGACCCACAGGCGCTGTCAACTGCGATTAGTACAGGGACAGCCGCAACCTGGTATCTGGCCAGCGTGATTGGCGGTGATGATGCAGGAACCCGCGCAGTCTTTGCACGTGGATTGGCAGCTGATACAACAGATCTCTTCAGCCACTATGCTTCGCAGATGCCTTTGTCTGCCTATGCTGCCGATGCCTGGAAGAACCTCTGGCACTTGAATGGTCACTATTATGGTGCGCCTGGAGATTATTTCCCTGGCCGTGGTGTCTACTACCGGCGTGATCTTTTGAAAGAGGCTGGCCTGGAGGAACCAAAGGTTGGCTGGACCTGGCAAGATCTGCGGACCCTGGCGAAAGGGTTGACGACTAGTAAGCGCAAAGGTATTGTCTTCCAGAAGAACGCTCTTTCTTACCTCCTGTCAACCTATCAATTTGATGCGTTAACCATGATCCCTCTGAATACTGGCTCGAACTGGCACTGGAAATATGACTATTCCTCTAAAGCAGATGAATGGGCGAAGATTGTTTCTATCTATCGTGGTATGGTCTTCGATGATCAGAGCGTGCTTCAAGATGTCACCTATGGTGAGACCGATGCTGAAAAGGCGTTCTTCCGTGGCGATGTTGCGATGGCGGAAATGCATTCTTCCTTCTTTACACATCCTGTATTAGGTGATCCCAGTTCACCATTGGCTCTGGCCCAGCAATTAAAGAAGCCTCTGGATGAGGTTGTGGGGTATGTGATTGATCCAGTGGCACCAAATGGTGCCTTTGGTGCCACACAGGGAAGCCTTGGGGTCGTCTCCTTTGATCCCCATCTCAGTTCCGCTGGTCTGGAGAAGGCCTTTAAGCTCTATTGCGACTTCTGGCTGATCGATGGTGTGGTGGCCTGTAACCAGGCGTCCTATAAGGCTCAGCCAACGCCAGAGAATGCCCAGAGCATCTACCAATCCGTTACGCCAACCAATAAGGCCAATGGCTCGATCCCAGGCATCCCTGGTACGAGCGAGACCTATTGGGGAACCAATGTGGTCGCCTCGTTATTGGAAGGGACGAAAGTTCCTCTGGTGCCAAACTACTCGCTCTATGTACCAGCCGAGCAGGTTGCTGGTCCTCCTCAACAGGCAGTCAATGATGCAATCACGAAGCTGGCTTTCTATCAGCAAGATGTGAAAGGTATCCTGACGGACCTTGAGAGTACGCGCAACCAGCAGGCTGCTAGCTTGCCTTCAAGTGCCTCGCAGGATGATTTCAATAAAGGTGCAAAGAACTACTATCGTGCGCTCGCTACTTTCTGGCAGAAGAATGCCCCTGATTACTATCAGAATGAATATCTGCCCTGGTACCAGAAGTCTGTTCAGCCTTTGCTTGGTAAGATTTAGGCGGATCGAGAGATGTTCTACATAGTTTGAGATGAAGACAGATGTGGGCAGATCCTTCAGCGATGAGGGGTTTGCTCATTCTGTAGTTCTCCCCCCTCAGTAAAGAAGGATAGCTGGTATGTCAAATTATGCATCCAATCTTTCAGTAGAGAGCGTTCAAGAGGTCGTGGAAGAGGAGAGTGCTGCGCCAAAGTTACGACGCCGCAATCGGATCGAGACCTGGCTGTTTCTTGTGCCAGCTCTGGTGCTTCAATTAGCCTGGGGAACCTATCCTCTGATTGTCTCGTTTATTCTCAGCCTAACCGATGCGCAACCAATTCTTCCCAGTAAGTTTACTGGATTGCAAAGTTATTGGCGTGTCTGGAACGATCCTCTCGTGGCTAAGGCCTTTCAGGTGACGTTGTGGTATGCCGTCATCTCCATTGCCTTGACTTTTCTGATCCCAATTATTATCTCCATTCTGTTGCTGGAGATGCCTCCCAGAGTGATGCGATGGATGATGTTGCTCTGGTTTTTACCCTTGAGCTCTATTGGTAGTACGGTCTTATGGAAGTATCTTTATGATGCAAACTCAGGGCTGTTTGAATATATTGCAACTGCTCTCTTGCATCTGCCCAGGCAGCAATTTTTGGGGAACTCAGGTCAGGTCTTGTTCTGGCTGGCTTTTCCCTGGTTTCTCCTGTCCAGCCCCGGTCTTATCTATCTGGCGAGCTTGCAAAGTATTCCTCAATCGTATTATGAGGCCGCTGAAGTTGAGGGGGCTAGCTTTATACGCAAAATCTGGACGGTTACCTTGCCGCGTTTGCGCCCTATCATCTCTGTTCTGCTTACATTTTCGATTATCAATTCGCTGCAAGAGTTTGCCTGGCCGAGAATTATGACCAATGGAGAGCCTGCAGGCGCCAGCCGTACCGTCGTGATGTATCTCTATCAGTATCTTCTGGATCAACGTTTTGCAGATGCGACTGCCCTGGCGGTCTTCCTCTTCCTGCTTATTATGGCTCTGGTAATCCTCTCACGCTTCTTAATCAAAGAAGATCCGGATGCGTAAGGATGACCTCAACTGAGATGTGAAGGCTGTTTTATGAAGAAAGGGTGATGAAGACTATGGCACTGTTTCCAACTGTTGGACGTAAACAACCATTGATACGTTTTTCCTGGTGGTGTGTGGCGCTTCTTCTCTCGCTTGGCGTGATCATACATTTGATTCCTTTTTATTTTATGATCACTTCATCGTTGAAAACAGGGACTGAGACGCTGGCAAATCCCCCAACCATCTGGCCGCAACATGTGACGTTTGCTGCCTGGATGTTAGTTCTTAATATTGCATCAGGGGCCGGGACGCTGATGCCAGAACCGTTCTATCTCTATCTCTGGAATTCGCTTTATATGACGGTTTTGACGATCCTCATTTCCTTGCCGATTACGTCGATGGCGGCTTATGCCAACAGTAAACTACAACGTGGGCCAGCGGCCCGTTGGACGTTTGTCTACCTGATCTCGATGCTGATGGTTCCTCAGGTAACGACGCTGATCCCATCAGTCTTTTTGACGCTCCATTTTCCGTTTGCTTTTCCACGTCTTCCTACGTTTGATAGCGGTGATCCTTATCCCTCTCTCCAGATCTGGGATACGCCTCTGGCTGTGATTATTCCGAGCCTGTTTAATGGCTTCAATTTTCTGATTTTTAAGGGCTTTTTTGATAGCATTCCGACTTCCGTTATTCAGGCGGCTCGCGTGGATGGTGGTTCTGAGTTTAATATCTTTCGCCGCATCGTTGTTCCAATGAGTGTTCCGGTCTTTGCGGCTGCCGCCTGGCTACAATTTAGCTCGCTCTGGGATGGAAATTTCAACTTCTTATGGTCGTCTCTGGTCTTACGTAGTCCTGACAAGTTGCCTACATCAGTGGCTATCTACACGCTGATTAATACGTTTACACAGCAGGGAACGACCTCAACGACGCTGGCTGAATCGCAGAAGACGCTTTTGGAGCAAGGACTGACCTGGAATGGGCTGATGGTTCTGGGTTTACTCCAAACAATCCCCATTTTTGTGATGTTCCTGGTCTGTCGCAATTATCTCTTGAGTGGTATTCGTATTCGCGGTCTGAAATAGTGAAAAGTTAATGCTTTGGAGGTACAAAGCGGAGCTGAGCATCAAGAAAGGAGCACGAGAAATGCTGCAAGAACAGGTCTATAGCGAGCTGGAAGGCAGAGATTCTGAGGTTCGTCACCCGATCTGGGGGGCTTTTTTGTTGCTCAAGGAGAATCTTGAGCGGATTATGTTGCTCAATATTGGGTGGGGGCTGCAATTGTTTCCGGCTCTGGTGGCCCTTGCCTTTCCTGATCTTCCCCTCTGGCTGCGCGCTGGTTTTTTTGTGTATAGTGCATTTGCCTCTGTTCTGGCCGGAGGAACCCTCTATGCAGTCATTGCGCGGCTCTCTGCTGGTGAGGATCTCCATCGACAGCTGATCTGGGATGAATTGCGCAGGTGTGTCCGGCCCTGTTTTCGTAGCCTGATTCCTCTCTATAGTCTCTGTGCGCTGTTGCTCTGGCTGATTGTGCTTCTGCCAGCGCAGTTCTTGCCTGGAAGTGCTCTGGCTCAGTTTGCTCTGCTCTGCCTGCTGTTCTGTTCGATCTACTGGGGCCCGATCCTGATCCATTCGAACGATCTGTCCTGGTTTGCGCTGTTGAAAGAATCAGGGAAGATGGTCTGGCGTGCTCCTTATCAGACGTTGCTGGTTGGTCTGGTCATTGGCGTTATTCTGGTATGTGCCATAGCCACAGTAGCGGGTTTCTTCTTGCTCGCTCCTGGCCTTGTTGTCACCTTGCAATTGCATACATATCAGTTGTATGGGGTAGCGCGCCGACGAAAGTAGTGGTGATACCAGAGAATCGGCCCGGCAGAAAAATGCGATCCGGATCACATTTTTCTGCCGGGCCGATTCTCTGTTGTGATCTTCTGTGTGCCTTTTCCCACGGTAAGAACACCTTCTCCAGGCTAGCGGAAGGCTCTGTTTACAGAGGCATAGCTTTTACAGAAAAAAAAATCTGTGATATGCTTTTTCTGACTCAACGAATTGAGTAGGTACGATTAGGAAACATGGGATCGCGCATACAATGAAATCAATCTATCCAGTCTTATTTTTAGGTGCACAAAAAGAGCAATGGAAGAAGCGCCTTTGTCTTGATTCTCTTCTGGGCTTTTTTTCAGCACTTATCGCTACAACTTTTATTTATCTCTTTAGACTGTATCCTGCTATTCCTAATATCTCAATTCTCTTTCTGCTGGTTGTGCTGGCTATGGCAAGCAAGAGGGGATTGTATGCAGCTATCCTCACCTCGCTGGTTGCCTTCTTCTCCTTTGATTTTCTGCTTGTGCGGCCCTTATTTACGTTCTCAATGGATCGTTTTGATGAGCTGTTAGCGCTCTGCATCTTTCTGGTAACGGCTATTTTAACGGGAGAGTTGGCTTCAGCATTGCAGCAGCGTGCAGCTCAGGCTACAGCTCGTGCGAATGAGACACTGGCCCTCTATGAATTAGTCAAGGCAACCACAAGTGCACAGAGCCTGGAACGTCAGTTAGAGACTGTTGCTCAGGCGATTATGAAGAACTTTGCAGGCGTTGGCATTTTTGCCTGTGCCATTATTCTTCACAACGAGCGAGGACAGTTAGAGCTAGTCGTTGAAGTCCCTGGCCATCTCCACCCAACCGCACTTTCAGCCGAACAAGAGAGTATCATCGCGAACGTTTTGATGGAAGGAAAGCCAGCTGAAATCCCGGCCTCTTCCCAGACAGTGGAATTGCTGCGAGGGCGCGCTCTACGGCCTGCACGGATCGCAGAGAAATATGTCTTTAAGGTCTTGCCGCTCCAGACGGGCAATCATTGTTTTGGTGCGATTCGGCTACTTGTGCAAAAAAACTCGCAACGCATCTGGACACGTCCTACCCATGGGCATGAAGATGACAGTTTTCAGCAGCCGGCAACATTTTTCTGGACCTTTCTGGATCAGGCTACTGCCATGATTGAGCGCTCGCGCCTCCAGAGTGAAGCCCTGCAAGTAGAGCTGTTACAG
Organism: Tengunoibacter tsumagoiensis; assembly: GCF_003967535.1. Lineage (GTDB taxonomy): Bacteria > Chloroflexota > Ktedonobacteria > Ktedonobacterales > Ktedonobacteraceae > Tengunoibacter > Tengunoibacter tsumagoiensis. The sequence continues at coordinate 3,279,956 of NZ_BIFR01000001.1, forward strand.
CAAACAGATGCGCTTCGCCTGGCATTGCTCTCATCCATTTCACATGATCTGCGTACACCATTATCATCGATCAAAGCCTCAGCCACCAGTCTCTTGCAAGAGGATGTGGATTGGGATGAGGAGTCACGAGCCAGTTTTGTCGTCGCCATCGAGAGAGAAGCTGACCGACTGAATCGACTGGTAGGAAATCTCCTGGATATGTCGCGCATCGAAGGGGGAGCCTTGCAATTAGAGACCGAGTGGTATCCTTTAGACGAAGTGATTCATGATGTCGTGGGTCGAATGCAGGTAGTCTTAGAGAAGCGTCCAATTCTCTTTGCTATTCCTGACAATCTGCCACCAGTTGAGCTAGAATATTTATTAATTGATCAAGTCTTGACGAACCTGCTGGAGAATGTTGTACGTTACACCCCCGAGGGTTCACCAATAACGATACGTGTGCGCGAGCAAGAAGCTTCCTTGCTTGTGTGCATTATGGATGAAGGGCCAGGAATCCCGGCCCATGCATTAGAGCGTATTTTTGATAAATTTTATCGGGTCTCCGAAACGGCACGCCGAGCGACCAGCGTTATGGGGACCGGACTGGGTCTGGCGGTCTGTCGAGGATTGATAGAGGCTCATGGTGGAAAGATCTGGGCTGAAAATCGTTCGCAAGGTGGAGCTCAGTTTTGTTTTACGCTGCCCTTAAGAGCTATAGAAGGATCAAAGTAATGAATAAGAGTGGTGCCCGTATCCTGGTAGTTGATGATGAGATTGAGATTATGCGTGCCTTGCAGCGCAGCCTGACCGCACATGGTTTTGAGGTCTTCACTGCATCCAGTGGCGAAGAGGCTCTCAATGCTATTCCTCACCATCGTCCAGATCTGATCATTTTAGATCTGGGCCTGCCAGGCATCAGCGGTTTGGAAGTCTGCAAACAGGTGCGGCAGCAATCGAATCTCCCCATTATTGTGCTCTCGGTCAAAGATACTGAACACGATAAAGTGTTAGCATTGGATCTTGGTGCAGATGATTATGTCTCGAAGCCCTTTGGCATTAACGAAGTATTAGCTCGAGTGCGTGTAGCCCTGCGTCATACCGCGCAAGTTCAGGCTGGGACCGAACCGATTTTTAGCGCAGGTCCACTAAAAGTAGATTTTGCGCAACGGACAGTGCAGGTTAATGAGCATGAAATCAAACTTACCCCTACTGAGTACGATCTGTTAAAAGCATTGATCAAGAACAGTGGCAAGATCATGACCCGCCAGATGCTCCTCTCGCAAGTGTGGGGGACTGGCTATGGGGCTGAGGCCCACTACCTGCATGTTTACATTGGACAATTGCGGCGCAAGATCGAGCCAGATCCAGCCCATCCTCGATTTATTCTGACCGTTTCAGGTGTGGGCTATCGTTTTAACGCTGAAGACTAACCGTACATTGTCGCCGAATAGACGCAAAAAAGGGAGACGTGTTATCTGCACGCCTCCCTTTTTTCTTTTCGTTACCAGCGTTTAAGCAAGTGAGCGACCTTCCCTTCAGGGGTGATTTCATAGCGAATGCGATCAGGATTAATATCTTTCAATTGCTCCTCATTTTCAATCGCCATAATGGTATCGTAGGGATGCACATACTGCCAGATCTGCCCAGGGGTCTCTGGAGTTGTCTGAAGATAGACATAGCGCCGATTGGGTATTTTGGCTTTGAGCGCGAGATTCTCGGCTCGACCAAAGGCCTCTTTTGCCTGTGGATCATCGAGATAAGGATCAATAATCTCCATCATCCGTGGGGCTTCAGTGCGAGGCTGCTGGCGACTGAGATAAAGGAACGTCACGGGCCTATTCTCATCGGCAGCATGGATGGCGGCATGAATGACCGCATCATTGGTAGGGTTGTCCTGTTTCATTAGGGCCAGAATAGAGCCAGGAAGGCTATCCAATTGCGTTACCACCACAGGGACGGGAACCTGTCCTTGTTTCTGGCGGCTCGAGTAATTGAGATAAGCCACAATCATACCCACAGCGGCCACGCCTCCTCCGAAGGCAGTCGCCAGAGGCTTGGTAATCAGGTTTGTTGTCCATGCCACACTGACAAGCAGAGTCGTCAAAACGCCCAGGGTGAAATCGATCTTGAACCAGAGCGTTTTTGGTTGAGGAAGATGGACAAGATCAGCATGCATAAGTGCAGTATGCGCCCTGGGAACCGCTGGCGCTACATGAGAGGTCTGGAGATCGTGAGCCTCAACAGCCACCACTTCAGGGCTATTGGCCGGAGAAGCGTGTCGTATTGCCTTGAGTGCTCGATTGGTTGCTCTCCACTCTTTGGTGCGAACAATATCCAGGCCAAAGCAAGTCAGAGTAAACGCACCGAGTAGACCGAAGGCATACATATCACCCAGGATATCGACATTTCCAGCAACAGCAATCAGGACCGCAATGGGAATACCTGTTGCCAACATAATAGAATAATGGGGCGTGCCTCGCAGCCTGTTGCGTTGGAGGATAATCGGTGGCAAGAAGTCCATGCGAGACAGGGCCATAAAGACATGATAAGCGCCAATGATAGCAGTGTTACTGGCAAACACCAGAAGGGCACAGGCGCTAATAGCGACCTCTGCTCGTAAGACGGGGCCACCAAACTCACCAGCCAGGAGAGAAATGATCTGAGAAGATTGGTGAGGATCAGCAGCGGCCTTGGGGAGCAGAAGGGTTGAGAACATCGTCAAGAGTGGACTGGTAAGTCCAACAGTAATGACAACGAGCAGCAAGGCTATCCCTGCCACTTTTTTATGGGGCTGTTTCATCACAGGTGAAAGCTGAGAGATACTTTCTAAACCTGAGAAGGCCAGAAATGATCCTGCAAAACCGGCCAGAAGCGATCCTGCATTGAGACTATGCCCGGCGAACATTTGAGGGAAGAGCGCAAGAAATTCAGGAAAGGAAAGATGGCTGAATACGGTTACAAGGATGGCAATATCGCTGAGAAAAGCGATAACGGCTCCTGCAAAACTGACCTTTGCACTCTCGCTAATGCCGACCCAGTTTAAGATGCCCAGCAGGACCATGATTCCAACAGTAATCCACAAGGCATAGGGAGGGCCAATTGCCGGTACAATGACACTCAGATAGAGAATGCCAGATAGGCAGCTAATGGCGGCTGTTAAAAAGTAGTCAACCAGAATAAACATGCCACCCATTGCACCAAACCAGGGATTGAGTGCCTGGGCTGCTACAGTCACTACACCGCCACCTTGTGGGAAACGATGAGTAATCTCTGCATACTTGAGTGTCAGCAAGATGAAGACCGACATCGTGAGAAACACGAAGAAGCCAGCCAGACTCTGGACCGACGTATACAGAATGCCAGGTGTGTAATAGACTGAGGTACCAATGTCAGCAAAGACAACTGCCCAACAGAGCAATGGTCCAAGCATACCAGCAGCCGAGTGTGACTCATGATCATGGCCTGGTGCCATGTTTTTTGTTCCTTGTGCCAGAGATTCCTGCACCATACTATTTTTTCGTCCTTTGAAAAGGGTGATTGCTTCTGTTTAATTCTTTCTTTGCTACGACTTTTTTTAGACCTCTTCATCTATTTTCATCTATTTCGCCCTGCCGTAGAAATCAAACATTGCTCAATAGTGTAGCACAGCAAGCTGTAACAAGTAAAATGTTTTTGGGTGAAATTTTGAGGGATTTTTTAGGATCTCAACTAGTTTATTGATCAGCTATTGAGGATGAGCTTTCTTTTATTGAGCGTATCTTTACGTCTACGTCGATCGTTTGCCGTTCTGAGAAACTTCCCTCAATAAAGACAAGTCTGATTCAGTATTTCCTTTCTGCTTCAACCAGGGCCCCGTAGCGGCATGTGAGCCACCTCCAGACTATTGAGCATTTTTTGAGGCTCGATTTCGTTCTCTTTATAGAGCCTTGAGTAAAGAAGGCATATATTTATAGAGCCTTAAGTAAAGAGGGCATTACATATAGAGCCTTAAGTAAAGAGGGCAGATGGAGCCAGAGCAGTTGCTTCTAGCGTGGTTAATAGTGTAAAGGCTATGCGGGGAGTGACGGCACGTTCCTGTGGAGACAGAAATGGTTCAGGTAGCAAGAAAAAGGAAACAGGTCTGTATGCAAGGTGCGCGTATTCTTTTAGTTGAGGATGATGATGTATTGCGGGGAGTGGTTGAGCGCAATCTCTGTGCTCGTGGACACGAAGTACATCTTGCCATTGATGTGCAGAGTGCATTGGCGCAACTGCGCAGTTATGAATTTGACCTCGTACTGCTTGATATTAATCTGCCCGATCAGACTGGTTGGGATATTCTGCGTATTGCGCAGACTGAAGGCCATTTTTTGTTGCATCAGGTAAAGAAAGACCAGTTGCCAGAAGGAACCCTACCCGTGGTAGTTCTCTCAGCTGTGCGTGTCAGTCCCCGCCGTCTGGCTGAGTTTCATCCACTGGCCTATCTGCCAAAGCCTTTTCCGATGGAAGCGGTCCTCCGGCTCGCTGCGGAGGCGGTTCCTCAGGATAGGCAGTAGCAACGTCCTGGTTCTGTTTGAGCTGGCTGATGGAACTGTTGGAAATCTGAAAGCGTGAAGGTGTTTTTTATGCTTGATCTATTGATAGTGGCGGTCACAATCCTCTACTTTTTGCTCTGTGTTGGCTTTACCTTTGGTAGCGATCGTTTGTAACGAGAGGAGAGTGTGTGATGAATGCTCCACTTGAATATATCCTGGTTGGTATTGTAACGCTGGCGGTAACAGTCTATCTTGTGATTGCATTACTTGCCCCTGAAAAGTTTTAGTTGATTAGAAAACATGTATTCGTGTTGTCCGCTTGACATACCATCTGGTTTGAAGAGCGGTACTGATCATGATTGAAATTGAGGTGTGACTTATGCCTGTAACGCCCAATAGCGTCGTTCAGGTTCTGATTTATCTGGTACTTTTATTAGCAATTACCAGACCATTGGGCCTTTATATGACGAAGGTTTTTGCTGGTGAGAGGACCTGGCTCTCGCCGGTTCTTGTTCCAGTCGAGAAAGTGTTTTATCGTTTGTCTGGCATTGATCCTGAGGAGGAGCAGAAATGGACCGGGTATGTCATTTCCATGCTTGTCTTCAGTCTGGCTGGGATGCTGTTGTTGTACCTGCTAGAGCGCACACAGCAGTTTCATGGTTCATTGTTGAATCCTCAGAACTTTGGAGCCGTCGAGCCAAACCTTGCATTTAATACAGCGGCCAGTTTTACCACCAATACCAACTGGCAGGCCTACACAGGTGAGCAGACCATGAGCTACCTGACGCAGATGGCGGGTCTGGCCTTTCATAACTTTGTCTCGGCGGCCACAGGCATTGCGCTGGCAATAGCTTTTATTCGTGGTCTCACGCGACGTAGTGCGCAATCATTGGGAAATTTCTGGGTCGATGTCGTTCGCTGCACCCTCTATCTCCTGGTTCCCTTCTCCATTGTTGGCGCGTTAGTCCTGGTCTCGCAAGGGGTGGTGCAAAACTTTAGTCCTTATACGATTGCTCATACTCTGGATGGAGCACAACAGGTGATTGCTCAGGGGCCTGTGGCATCGCAAGAGTTTATTAAAGAGTTTGGGACCAATGGTGGTGGCTTCTTCAATGCGAACTCGGCTCATCCATTTGAAAATCCGAATGTTGCCACCAACATGTTGGAGATGCTGGCAATCTTTGCGATTCCTGCCGGATTGGTCTACACTTTTGGGAAGATGGCAGGGAACACCAGGCAAGGTTGGGCTATCTGGGCTGCGATGGCCGTTCTCTTCTTGATTGGTGTGTTTGTGATCCTGCCTGCGGAACAGGTTGGGAATCCTGCACTGACAAAACTTGGGATTGATCAGTCCGTTACTGCTTATCAGGCTGGCGGCAATATGGAGGGGAAAGAGGTTCGATTTGGCATAACGCAATCCGCGTTGTTTGCAACGATCACCACTGATGCCTCCTGTGGGGCCGTGAATGGTTTCTTCGATAGCTTTACACCATTGGCGGGTCTGGTCCCAATGGCAAATATTGCGCTGGGCGAGGTGGTCTTTGGTGGCGTTGGATCGGGATTGTATGGCATGCTTATCTTTGCGGTCTTAGCCGTCTTTATTGCTGGCCTGATGGTTGGTCGGACTCCGGAGTACCTGGGGAAGAAGATTGAGCAGAAAGAGATGAAGATGGCAGCCTTAGCCATTCTGATTCTTCCAGCTTCGATTCTCGGTTTTACCGCGATTGCTGCTGTCCTTCCGATAGGAATACATTCGATTCTGAACCCTGGCCCTCATGGCCTCTCAGAGATTCTCTACGCCTATACCTCGGCGACGGGCAATAATGGTTCGGCCTTTGCTGGCCTGACGGCGAATACTCCTTTCTATAACTGGACGATCGCTTTTGCCATGCTGGTTGGCCGATTTGCCTTTGTAGTGCCAGCGATGGCTCTGGCCGGTTCGCTGGTGCAGAAAAAAGTGGTGCCAGCGGGCGCTGGAACCTTCCCAACGACGGGACCTCTCTTTGTCGTTCTCTTAATTGGCATTGTCGTAATTGTGGGTGCGTTGACCTACTTCCCAGCCTATGCACTGGGACCGATCGTGGAACACCTACAAATGTTAGCTGGAGTTGTTCGATGAGTACTGAACTCTTAGAGACGAAGCAGTGGAAAACCCGTCGTAAAAGCGCAAATTCTGTGTTCAATGGTCCGATTCTTCGTCGTGCGCTGCTGGATTCATTGATCAAACTGGACCCACGGGTACAATTAAAAAATCCGGTAATGTTTGTCGTAGAGGTGGGGAGCGTCATTACGACGATCGAGTTTGTGCGTCTGCTCATTACTGGTCCCTCCAGTGAGCTCTCCTTTGTATTGGGTGTGACTATCTGGCTCTGGTTTACCGTGATCTTTGCTAATTTCGCTGAGGCAATGGCAGAGGGACGAGGAAAAGCTCAGGCAGATACGCTACGTAAGACACGTTCAACGACGCAGGCAAAGCGCCTGGCCAGCCGTTTACATACCAGCCCGTTGACAGAAGTGGCTGCACCGGAACTGCGCAAGGGTGATTATGTCCTGGTTGAGGCAGGAGAGGTCATTCCCGGCGATGGAGATGTTGTTGAGGGCGTGGCCTCGGTTGATGAATCGGCGATTACCGGTGAATCAGCGCCGGTGATTCGTGAGAGCGGAGGAGATCGCAGCGCTGTCACTGGAGGGACACGTGTGTTATCGGACTGGATTGTAGTACAGATCAGTGCCAATCCTGGCGAGACATTTCTGGATCGCATGATTGCCCTGGTTGAGGGAGCAGCCCGCCAGAAGACCCCAAATGAGATTGCCCTGAATATTCTTCTGGCCAGCCTGACGATCATTTTTCTGCTGGCAGTGGTGACCCTGGAGCCTTTTGCAATCTATTCCCATAGTCCTGTCTCGATTCCAACGCTGATCGCTTTATTGGTCTGTTTGATTCCAACGACGATTGGAGGTCTACTCTCGGCAATTGGTATTGCGGGGATGGATCGAATGGTGCAACGGAATGTCCTGGCGATGAGCGGACGTGCTGTTGAGGCTGCGGGTGATGTGGATGTGCTCTTGCTAGACAAGACCGGTACGATCACGCTGGGCAATCGTATGGCGAGCCGTTTTGTGCCATTGGAGGGTGTGAACGAACGAGATCTGGCGGAGGCGGCCCTGCTCTCTAGCCTGGCGGATGAGACCCCGGAAGGGCGCTCAGTTGTGGCTCTGGCGAAAGAGCGCTATCAATTAGAGGCAGAGGAGCAGCCTGAAGCCATCTTTGTTCCCTTCTCAGCGCAGACGCGTATGAGTGGCGTCGACCTTCCCACCGGCGAGAAATTAATTCGTTCAGTGCGGAAAGGTGCTGGCGATTCGGTTGCAACCTATGTGCGTGAACTGGGTGGAAGCACGACCGATGAACTTGATGCCCTGGTCAAGAGCATTGCGAGTGCTGGAAGTACGCCTCTGGTCGTCGCAGAAGCGGTCACAAAAGATGGAGCGACCGGTCAGGCTCGTCTTCTGGGAGTGATTGAGCTCAAAGACATCGTCAAAGGTGGGATGCGTGAGCGTTTCGATCAGTTGCGCAAAATGGGCATCCGCACAATTATGATTACAGGCGATAATCCACTGACCGCAGCAGCCATTGCTAAAGAGGCTGGAGTCGATGATTTTCTGGCCCAGGCGACTCCTGAGACGAAGATGAAGTTGATCCGCGAGCAGCAGGCAGGTGGTCGTCTGGTGGCGATGACCGGTGATGGGACTAATGATGCTCCGGCTCTGGCTCAGGCAGATGTGGGTGTGGCGATGAATACGGGGACCCAGGCTGCGAAAGAGGCCGCCAATATGGTCGATCTCGATTCCAATCCAACCAAATTGATTGAGGTTGTTGAGGTTGGCAAGCAGCTTTTGATGACGCGAGGTGCGCTCACTACCTTTAGTATTGCAAACGATGTAGCGAAATACTTTGCCATCATCCCGGCGATGTTTACCGTTGCGTTTCCGGAGCTCAATGCACTCAATATCATGCACCTAGCAACACCGCATAGTGCAGTTCTCTCGGCTGTCATCTTTAATGCTTTGATCATCATCGCGCTCGTTCCATTGGCACTGCGTGGCGTCACATATCGTGCATTGGGCGCTGGTCCATTGTTGAGCCGGAACCTCTTGATTTATGGTCTGGGAGGTCTGATTGTGCCTTTTATTGGTATCAAGCTCATTGATCTGCTGCTGGTTCTCCTGCATCTTGCATAATGTTGCTTTCAGCCAGAGGAGCTCTCCTCTGGCTGAGCGTAAAGAAGGATAGATATTATGGCTCTGGTGATGAAAAAATACATACGTCCCGCCATTGTGGTAACACTGCTTTTAACAGTTGTAACAGGCTTATTCTACCCTGGAATCGTCACAGCCCTGGCTCAGTTGATCTTTCCAGCGCAGGCGAACGGGAGCCTGCACTATGCATCCGACGGAAAGACCGTCATTGGCTCAGACCTGATTGGACAATATTGGACATCGCCACAATACTTTCACGGTCGCCCTTCAGCAACAGTAAGTGTAGATGGAAGCAAGGCTCAGCCCTATAATGCGCAGAACTCTGCTGCCTCCAATCTGGGTCCAACCAATAAAGTATTGATTGATGGAGTGAAGCAGAATGAGGATGCGGTACGTAAAGAGAACCCCAACACGCCTTTGAGCACACCTGTTCCGGTCGATCTGGTAACGGCTTCAGGCTCCGGCCTTGATCCAGATATCTCGGTAGCCGGAGCCCTTTTCCAGGTACCACGGATTGCGACCCAGCGAGGGCTCTCTGAGGATGCGGTCAAGAAGATCATTACAGATCACACGCAGCATCGCTTCCTCTGGGTGTTTGGGGATGAATATGTCAACGTCTTAGATCTTAATCTGGCTTTAGATCATAAGTAAAGAGAGAGATATGAGCACGCACCCTTCAGATAAAAAGGCACGTGAAGAGGGACGGCCCGATCCAGAGGCTCTCTTAAAGCGCTATCATTTAAGTGATGCTGAGGCGGGAGGAGGCTCAACCTCCTCTCCTCTTTCAAACAGCACCAGAGAGAACCAGCGAGGCCGTCTTCGCATCTATCTGGGTTCGGCCGCTGGCGTTGGCAAGACGTATGCCATGTTAAACGAAGGACGTCGGCGTAAAGAGCGAGGAAGTGATGTTGTCATAGGTTATGTCGAGACACATAAACGTGCTCAGACAGTGGCTCAACTGGGTGATCTTGAGTTGCTTCCTCGTAAAAAGATTGAGTATCGTGGCGTGACCCTGGAAGAGATGGATACCGAGGCCATTATTGCCCGTCATCCACAGATAGCCTTGATTGATGAACTGGCTCATACCAACGTGGCAGGTTCCAGACACGCGAAACGGTATCAAGATGTCCAGGAGGTTCTGGAGGCTGGCATTGATGTTATCACGACGGTCAATGTGCAGCACCTTGAGAGCCTGAATGATCTGGTTGCCAGTATCACTGGGATTCAAGTGCGGGAGACCCTGCCAGATCGTATTCTTGACCAGGCCGATGAGGTTGAGCTGATAGATATTGCCCCCAACGCACTGCGTCAACGAATGAAGCATGGCAATATCTATCCGGCAGACCGTATCGAACCGGCCCTTAATAATTTCTTTCGCGAAGGTAACCTGACGGCCCTGCGAGAACTGGCCCTGCGGCAGACCGCCAACAAGACCGAATCTCAGCTTCAGCAATATATGACGGAGCATGATATTACCTCGCAATGGTCCACAACCGAGCGTGTGTTAGTAGGATTTGATCACCGGCCCTATAGCCGATCGATTATTCGAGATGCCTGGCGTCTGGCTCATGGTATGCACGCCGAACTGCTTGCTGTCTCCGTTCAACTGGAGGGGTATCCAGCCTTCCTGCGCCGTATGACATTTTTACTACAGCATGGTGGAAAGAGTGAAGCGATTCTCAAAGAGCAACAGCAGCGCCTGGAGGAGCATGCCCTTTTTGCAGAGGACCTTGGTGCGGAGATCATTCGCGTCTCCAGTTCCGATATTGCTCAGGCCCTGGCTGAAATAGCGAACAGGTATCATGCCACGCAGATTGTTCTGGGGCAGCCAGCCCATAAGCGGTGGGAAGTATTCCTCTATGGATCTGTTACCAATCGGATCTTACGACTAAAATCAGATGTTGATATCCACCTTGTGCCTTTAGAACGCAAAAAAAGGGAGGCAGACTAAGCAGAATCAAGCAAACGCTATTGAGTTAAATCTACTCTTTGACGAGCTTTTTGACAGGATTTTCGTCATTTTCTTGAGAATTTTTTGAGAAATTTGACAGGAATCCTGATGTCATGTTGAGGAAAAAAGGGCTATATTGTCAGCTGTGCTGATCAAGAGGCACAAAATAGCACCTCAAAATGAGTAATGTTTGATGCAGCTCATTCAAAGGGGATGGAGATCACACTCACTATGGACCATACTGAAAAGCAGGTTTCCACTGTTGAGGAGGGGAGCCGCCCTTCTCAGGCAGCGCAACTTCCTACTATGATCGACGATGATCCTGCTTTATTGTCACGTGCAGAAGTCTTGCATGGAAAATTTCCCAGTCATGAACGCGTTCGCTTAATTCGCCCCAGTCGACCCTCTTTTAAGCAGATTAGCTCCGATATGCTTCAAGCCACCGAGATAGCGATTGCACCTCGAGGTGGGGCAGGCCGCATCTTTTATCATATCAAGCGTGCCTTGATTGGAGCTCCTATCGCCAACTCTGAGGCCGAACATGAGCGACTGACCAAATTTAAGGCCCTGGCTGTCCTTTCATCGGATGCCATCTCTTCTGTTGCCTATGCAACGGAAGCCTGTTTGATGATCCTCTTCACCGCCGGTGTGAGCTCACAAGGCTTGACGACCGTTCTGCCAATCAGCCTGGCGATTATTGCACTGTTAGCAATTGTTGCGATCTCGTATCGGCAGACCATTCCAGCCTATCCAAATGGCGGAGGATCTTATATTGTCGCAAAAGATAACCTGGGTAATCTGCCAGGATTGATTGCTGCTTCATCGTTACTTATCGATTATGTGTTGACGGTCTCTGTGAGTGTTGCATCCGGGGTGCTGAACTTTGCTGCCCTGTTTCACGGTGCAATTGATCCCTATCTTGTGCCAATTGAGGTAGGCCTGGTCATCTTCATTACTGTTGTGAATCTGCGTGGAGTGCGTGAATCAGGCTCCTTTTTTGCGATTCCAACCTACTTTTTTATTGTCTGTGCATTCGCTCTGATCCTGATGGGCCTGATCAAGGGGTATGTGTTTGATCATCAGCCGATTATTGCCGCCTTTCCGGCCAATCCCAATCCTGCTACGCCATTAACCTTTTTCCTCATTCTGCGTGCTTTTGCCTCTGGTTGTTCGGCGATGACTGGAGTTGAGGCCATCTCAAATGGTGTGCCAGCCTTTCAAAAGCCTGAAACCAAAAATGCTGCCAAGACACTTACAGCCATGGCCCTGATTCTTGGCTCGCTCTTTGCGGGGATCACCCTGCTGACGCTGACCTATGCACCGCACATCTTTCTTGATCCCTCTGGCTCGAACACGCTGATTGCACAGATCTCGCAGCAAGTTTTTTCGCATACACCAGTCTTTTTCATGTTCTATGTCTTCCAGATTGCTACCCTATTGATTCTGGTCCTGGCTGCGAATACGAGCTATTCAGACTTTCCCCGTCTGGCCTCACTGCTGGCACGTGATAACTTCTTGCCGCATCAATTTGCCTTCCGTGGTGATCGTCTGGCCTTCTCGACAGGCATTGTCTTCCTGGCAATTTTAGCCAGTACTCTGCTGATTGTGCTCAATGGTGATATTAGCCGCTTGATTGATCTCTATGCCGTGGGCGTGTTTATGTCCTTTACCCTCTCACAGAGCGGTATGGTACGCCACTGGTGGAGACTACGGGCGAGTGAGCCTGGTTGGCAACGGAAGCTCTCTATTAATGCTCTGGGAGCCCTGGTGACGTGTGTGGTGGCTGTGATTATTGCCTCCACCAAGTTTCTCACCGGTGCCTGGATTGTTGTTATCCTGATTCCTTTGCTCGTACTTGTCTTCTCAGGTATCCATGCTCACTACACTCGTGTTGAGAGTGAGCGTACCACGGGTATTCCTACGAAGCCTGCAGAGATCCAGCACCTGTTTGTCGTACCTATTGCAGGTATGGACCGTGTCTCTGTTCAGAGTCTGGCCTATGCGCGTTCGATCTCTGCGCATGTGATTGCCGTCCATGTAGCAGTGGATGTTGAGGATGCTCATCGTGTCCGTGAGGCCTGGAAGATGTGGCGTCCTAATATTGCTGATGATGAAAAGACGGAACTGGTGATCATCGAGTCTCCCTATCGCTCGCTCTTCCGTCCCTTGATTGATTATATCGATACGGTTCATGAGCTGTTTCCTGATTACACCTTGACGGTCTTGCTTCCAGAGTTTATCGTCGCCCACTGGTGGGAGCATTTCCTGCACAACCAGACGGCTCTGCAACTGAAGGCAGCCCTCCTGTTCCGTCCTGGTATTGTCGTTACCAGCGTGCCACAGCATCTTCCGCATCGCTCGCAGATGGGGATCTCTGCCTAGAGTATCGTTTTCAAGAAGCCTCTCCGCATGTTGGAGAGGCTTCTTTGTGCCTCGCATTCTCATCATGCCTGGTTTATCTTCAGGCTTGAGAATAGACATTTATAACACCTCTCCAGCCGGTTTATCGTATAAAGTTGACTTTGTTAATCAAGATTATCATAAACCCTTGACAGATGGAATAGAATCCTTTATGCTTGTGTTAAGAAAAGTTCTTTCCTCAAAGGGGAAAGCAGAAATTTTTTTTGATCAGGCGAATGTAACAGTAGTTACAAAGACATATTGCTCTGAAGGTTGATACACTCTTTTCCATCGTGGGTGGTATATATGTGACTCGAGCAATAAGCAGATCCTCATCTGATCATTGAATGAACCCTGTACTTTGTGCCAGATAAATGTAACTATAGTTACTCTCGTACTATCATCTGGTCATGAGGCAGTGCTTGATGTGTATGTCGTATGGTAATCTTGCGTGTGCTGCTCATCTTGTGGCAGCAGAAAAGTGAAAGAGGTGAGTGCTATGAGCATTGAACAAGCTAATTTTCGGTACACTTTGGGACACTTTGCTTCTGGGGTGACAGTCATCACGACGCAGCACCAGCAGCAGCTTCATGGAACCACAGTAAGTTCATTCTGTTCACTCTCCTTAGACCCTCCTCTGGTGCTCGTTGGAATTGATCTCAAGGCCAATATTCATGATCTGATCGTCGAAAGTGGTGTCTTTGGGATTAATATCTTATCCGAGGAAGGTGAGGCGCTGTCACGCCATTTTGCCCGTCGTAGTCCTGATAAATTTGTGGGGGTCAACTACACCTCTGGTCTGTTGGGCGTCCCTTTGCTAGAAGATGTCGTGGCGACGCTTGAGTGCCGTGTGGCGGCTCGTTACCCGGGTGGGGACCATGCTATCTTCGTAGGTGAAGTTGCAGCCCTGACCACGCGATCTCAGGCGCAGCCATTACTTTACTATCGAAGCAGCTATGCTCACTTATACGACAAGGCCATTCATCAGTTTCAGCCAGCCAGCCTGGTTGCTCAATAAGAAAAGAGGAATGGACGATGGGACAACAGTATGACGGTTCGATTGTGCAGATCAATGGGGTCTACCTTGATTATGCCCAGGGAGGGGTTCGAGGGGATCGGATCTCGGCCATTGTTGAAGATGCCAGCTTCTCGATTCAGCGTGGTGAGAAATTTGTAATTATCGGACCCTCGGGCTGTGGGAAGACCACATTGTTAAAGGCCATTGGTGGTTTTCTTTTGCCATTACGGGGGGAGATTCTTCTCAATGGATCGGCAATTAAGAAGCCCGGGCCTGATCGAGCGGTCGTCTTTCAGGATTTTGAACAGCTTTTTGCCTGGAGGACGGTCTTAGGAAATATTGTCTATGCCTTGCAGGTCACGCGTAAGATCTCCAAACGGCAGGCTATTGAGAAAGCCCGTTATTATCTGGAGCTGGTTCAGGTGGCAGCAGCAGCAGATAAATATCCGCATCAACTCTCAGGCGGAATGAAGCAGCGGGCGGCTATTGCTCGGGCATTGGCGTTGGAACCAGATATCTTGCTGATGGACGAGCCATTTGGAGCTCTGGACGCCATCACGCGTGGAGAGTTGCAGATTGAACTCAACGAGATCTGGAAGCGGACAGGTGTAACCATTGTTCTGGTGACGCATTCGATTGAGGAAGCGATCTTTTTAGGATCGCGGGTGCTGGTCATGTCGTCCTCCCCTGCACTGATCCGTGAGATCGTCGATACCAGTCGGATTGAAGACTTTGGCGACGAAGCGTTTAGTCAGCTTTCTCGGCACTTACATTCGCTTCTGATTCGTCAGAAACCCGTTACAGAGCCAGTTGCAGAATTGGCAGGAAACGCGGCCAATTAAAAGAAAGGAAGTTGATATGCGTATTAGTGTCTCTCCACCAGGAGTCGTCGCCAGAGCTCAGAGAGTGCCGAACTGGCTTCGCTATCTGGCGATAGCAATCGGGCTGCTGGTGATCTGGCAGCTTTATGTCACATTTAGTGGTGTTGATAGCCTGGTCTTTGCCTCGCCGTTAGCCACATTGCAGACGCTTATTGCCGATGTGAAGGATGGTCAACTGCCGACGGCAACTGTTGCATCCTTACAAAACCTTGTCATCGGGATGGCTTTAGGTATCATTGGAGGCCTGATTCTGGCTTCAATCTCAACCTTTTCACGCTTTGGACGCGATATCTTGACAGTGTTTACCGCATTGTTGAGTCCTTTGCCTGGTATTGCCATCTTGCCTTTAACGATGATCTGGTTTGGTCTGAGTCCGGCAGCGATCATCTTTGTGGTCGTGCATAGTGCGCTCTGGCCCATTGCTGGCAACACCGATACGGGTTTTCGCACTATTGGAAGTACAACGCGCATGGTCGCGCTCAATCTCGGGCTGAGCCGATGGCGAACGATAACCGATGTCTATCTACCAGCAGCTATGCCGCATCTCCTGTCGGGACTGCGTTTAGCCTGGGCCTTTGGCTGGCGTACCGTCGTTGGCGCTGAAGTCGTCTTTGGCGTCGCAGGTTCGGCTGGTGGACTCGGCTGGTATATCGATAATGCACGCTATTTTCTGAATCCACCAGCAATCTTTGCGGGTCTTGTCGTTATCTCACTGCTTGGTATGCTATTAGATGCATTTTTCCTGTGGGTGGAGCGGAAGACGGTTGTGAAGTGGGGAATGAAACAGAGCTAATCAAATTTTTTATCACGCTATTATTCATTTTATTGCGGAGGAATCTCTTTTATGGCCAAACATCGCTGGTTAGTTGTTAGCCTTTCTCTCATTGCACTTATCTTATTTGTAAGCGGTTGTGGAAATTCACAGGCGGCTTCATCGCCCTCAGCTGTGCCTGACTCTTTTACCATTGCCTATCAACCTGGACTTGGTTCCGTCTCTCTGATTACCATCAAGCTTCAGAAAACATTGGAGAAGCAATATCCTAAGACCAAGATCCAGTGGAAAGTTGTCAATAGTGGATCGGCTGTTCGCGAGGCTGTGATTGCGAATCAGGCCCAGTTGGGTTCGCTTGGACTCCCCCCGTTCCTGGTTGGTTGGGATCGTGGTTTCAACTGGAAGGTCCTTACAGCTACCAATCGATCTGATGGATGGTTTGTGGTGAAAGATCCCAATATCAAGAGCCTCAAAGATTTAAAGCCGACCGATAAGATTGGGGTCGTTGCACCTGATTCGCAGCAGGCGATTCTGATTCGCAAAGCGGCGCAGCAGCAATTGGGTGATGCACATGCTCTGGACAAGAATCTGGTTACGATCTCTTCTGCCGATGGTGAGGTAGCCTTGCGCAATGGTCAATTGACGGCCCAGTTATCGGGTTCACCTTTTCAAGAGCGCGAAGTTGCGGCGGGAGATCACGTTATCTTTCACACCAAAGATATCTTTGGTCCTGTAGGAGCTGGTCTGCTGGTTCTGCCAGAAAAGTTCTACAATCAGTATCCTGATTTCTCAAAGGCATTTTACAAAGATTATCAGGATGCCGTTGCCTTAAATAAGGCCAATCATGAGCAGGCAGCTCAATTTTTAGCACAGGATCAGGGTGGCGGTGGATCGGTAGCGAACTTCAAGGCCTTGCTGGATAGCCCAAGTTTTATCTTTGACACCACTCCATCGGGTCTGGTTGTTTACGCCAAATTTATGAAATCAATTGGTCTGACCTCCAAAGAGCCGGGCTCAGTCAAAGATTTTGAGCTACCAACGGTCTATGGAACTGGAAGCTAGATTGCATTTCGTTCTGGGAGGGAAGCATGATCAGAAGAGATGATGCTTCCTTCCAACTGCTACCAAGAGGTAGTATCGAGCCGATAGATCTGTAAATGTGAGGAAGAAGGGAAAGCTAATGGCAACACACAGAGGTCAGATAAAATTAGGCGCTTTTCTCCAGAACTCTGGTCATCATGTTGCGGCATGGAGGCATCCGGATGTTCCTGTTGATGCAAGCTTAAACTTTGCTTTTTATCAAGGTCTGGCTCAGACAGCCGAACGAGCTAAATTTGATCTTGTCTTTCTGGCTGATGGGAACGCAGTCAGCCAACTATGGACGTAATCCAGAGAATGTCAAAATCATGCCCGGCATCTTTGCGGTCATTGGGCGTACGGAAGCTGAGGCCAAAGAGAAATACGATCAGCTCCAGGATCTTATTGATCCACAGGTAGGCTTAGCCCTACTCTCAGGCCTGATTGGTAATGTGGATCTCTCGGCTTATCCGTTGGATGGTCCTTTACCAGATCTCCCAGAGACCAACAATAATAAAAGCCGCCTCAAACTGGTTCAAGATCTGGCAGGTCGAGAGAAATTAACGATCCGTCAGACGTATCTGGCCATTGCAGGCGCACGAGGTCATCGTACCATTTGGGGCACGCCTGAGCAGATCACAGATCAGCTCGAGGAATGGTTTAGCAATGATGCTGCGGACGGCTTTAATATTATGCCTCCGCATCTTCCAGGTGGTCTGGATGATTTTGTGGAGTTGGTCGTGCCGGAATTGCGCCGTCGAGGGCTTTTCCGTACAGAATACGAAGGCCGAACCCTGCGTGAGAATCTGGGTTTAGCTCGTCCAGAGAACCAATTTGTATCCGCACCAGCATCAGCAATTGTTTAATCTCCAGGTAGCTAGCTAGAAATAGAGAGACGATCACAATGAGTACAAGAGAAGGTCAATATCGGTTAGGAGCATTTTTACTGAATACGGGGCATCACGTGGCGGCATGGCGGCATCCGAATGCCTGGTCTGAGAATGGTCTGAACTTTGCACAATATAAGCGTCTGGCTCAAACGGCAGAGCAGGCCAAATTTGATATGATCTTTTTTGCGGACGGGGTTGCAGTTCGACGTGAGCATTCGACTGATTCGTTAACGAGATCGGGTCAGATTGTTTACTTTGAGCCAATTACGCTCCTCTCCGCATTATCGGCAGTGACAGAGCATATTGGTCTGGTTGCGACGGCCTCGACGACCTATAATGAGCCCTACCATATTGCGCGTAAATTTGCCTCTCTGGACTATCTAAGTGGAGGGCGAGCAGGGTGGAACGTGGTTACCTCAGCCACTCATGCAGAGGCCAGGAACTTTAACCGCGAACAGCATATGGACCACGAGCTGCGGTATGAGCGGGCGCGTGAATTTGTGCAGGTGGTAACAGGTCTGTGGGATAGCTGGACCGATGATGCCTTTATCCGCGATAAAGAGACTGGAGTGTATTTTGACGCGGATAAACTGCATGTGCTGAATCATAAAGGGGATCATTTCTCTGTGCAGGGGCCTCTGAACGTTGCGCGTCCCATCCAGGGGTATCCCGTCATTATTCAGGCAGGAGCCTCCGATACAGGTCGTGATTTTGCAGCAGCCACGTCAGAGGTCATCTTTACCGCGCAGCAGACGCTGGCCGATGCCCAGGCCTTTTACGCAGATATTAAGAGACAGGCTGTTGCATATGGCCGTAATCCGGAGCATGTGAAGATCATGCCAGGCATCTTTGCCGTGATTGGTCAGACGGAGTCAGAAGCGAAGGAGAAGTATGATTATCTCCAATCGTTGATTCATCCATCGGTAGGTCTGTCGTTGCTCTCGGGGCTGGTTGGTGGAGTAGATCTCTCCAGCTATCCGCTGGATGGTCCATTGCCAGATCTGCCAGAGACAAATCTTCAGAAGAGCCGTCTGCAACTCGTCACCGAACTGGCCAGGCGCGATAATCTGACAATTCGGCAACTCTACGAAGCAGTGGCCGGTGCGAGAGGTCATCGTACGATCTGGGGAACGCCTGAGCAGATTGCAGATCAGCTCGAGGAATGGTATATCAATGAGGCCGCAGATGGCTTTAATATCATGCCACCCTATCTGCCAGACGGACTGGACGAATTTGTTGAGCAGGTGGTGCCGATTCTTCAGAAGCGAGGGCGTTTCAGAACCGAATATGAAGGACGGACCTTGCGCGAAAATCTGGGATTGCCGCGCCCTGTGAATCAGTTTAGTGAGACACCTATCCCCGCCACCGTTTCATAGATTTTTTGTGAATAATGATACCCACTTGCCCTTCCCTGATACGGAAGGGCAAGTGTATTGTCACTGGACTTACCGCTGGCTCACTCAAAGGATAGCTCCTACGTTATGTACGATGTGATAGGTTTATATATGGATGATGTTGACAAATAATAGAGTAGATGCTACGTTTGATCGATAGACAATCTTTACGACTATCTCTAGCATGAGTATTTTTTTGTGAAGCATGGTGTAACGTCGTCGATTGTAGGCTGTCCATCTTCCTGCAAAGCATGGAGATATCCTCCTTTGATTGTTATTTCAAGGTGCTCATGCATGGTGCTCATGGCTCTGAAGAAGATGTCAGAGGGAGCTGTGAAGGGAGCTCGCAGTGGGAGGTTGTTTTATGGCGCTTAATGTGCGGGTTGAGGAGGTTCACGTTGTCTGGATGACAGCTGGATTAAGTTGTGATGGTGATTCGGTCTCGATTACTGCGGCCATGCAACCCAGCATCGAGGATGTTCTCATGGGGGCGATCCCCGGGCTCCCCAAAGTTCAATTGCACAATCCTGTGCTTGCCTATGAAGTTGGCGATAGCTTTCTTAGCTGGTGGTATAAGGCCGAACGCGGCGAAATAGATCCATTTGTGCTGGTTGTCGAAGGGTCCATCCCCAATGAGAAGATCAAAAAAGAGGGCTACTGGGCTGCTCTGGGCAACGATCCAATTACAGATCAGCCTATCACAACCTGCGAATGGATCGATCGACTGGCCCCCAAAGCCTGGGCTGTCGTCGCCATTGGGACCTGTGCGACGTATGGTGGAATCCATGCCATGCAAGGAAATCCGACCGGCGCAATGGGTTTGCCGGACTATCTCGGCTGGAACTGGCGTTCCTCGGCTGGTCTTCCCATTGTCTGCGTGCCGGGCTGTCCTGTGCAGCCTGATAACTTTATGGAAACGCTCCTATACCTCCTCTATCAGGCAGCTGGACTGGCTCCCATGATTCCCCTTGACGAGGCTCTCCGTCCAACCTGGTTGTTCGGCCATACTGTACACGATGGTTGTGATCGTGGTAGCTCTTACGAGCAGGGTGAGTTTGCGACCGAGTATGGTTCACCTAAATGTCTGGTAAAGTTGGGCTGTTGGGGGCCAGTTGTACAATGCAATGTTCCCAAGCGCGGTTGGATGGCTGGAATTGGAGGTTGCCCAAATGTGGGTGGAATCTGCATTGGCTGTACGATGCCGGGCTTTCCTGATAAGTTCATGCCATTTATGGATGAGCCTCCTGGCGCGAAGATTTCATCGAATGCAATTAGTGTGTACGGTTCTGTCATTCGGAAACTGCGAAAGCTGACAAATACGACACTTGATAAGGAACCTTCATGGCGGCATACACGTCCCGAACTTACAACAGGATATCAGCCAACATGGGGCCAGTAGGGTAGATATGAGCGTACAGAGATAGGTGTCAGAGGAGACGCTAGTATGGCAACACAGGTAGGACGACAGGATGCTGCAAAGCCATCACCACAACTGGTTGAGATGTCGTGGGACCCGATTACACGTATCGTAGGAAGCCTGGGAATCTATACCAAGATCGATTTTCAGCAGCGAGAGGTTGTGGAGTGCCATAGTACCTCTTCGATCTTTCGGGGCTATAGCCTGTTTATGCAAGGGAAAGATCCCCGCGATGCGCATTTTATCACCAGTCGTATCTGCGGGATCTGCGGCGACAATCATGCGACCTGTTCTGTCTATGCACAGAACATGGCTTTTGGGATCAAACCTCCCTCGTTAGGCGAATGGATTCTCAACCTGGGCGAGGCCGCAGAATATATGTTTGACCACAACATCTATCAAGAGAATCTCGTTGGGGTAGATTTCTGTGAGCAGATGGTGCGTGAAACTAATCCCGGTGTACTGGAGTTGGCAGAGAAGACCGAGGCACCTCACGCTGAATTACATGGCTATCGCAAGATCGCGGACATTATGCGTGCCCTCAACCCCTTTACCGGCGACTTCTATCGTGAAGCGCTCCAGATGAGCCGTCTGACGCGAGAGAAGTTCTGTCTGATGGAAGGACGTCATGTTCATCCCTCGACTCTGTATCCTGGTGGTGTTGGAACAGTTGCAACGGTACAGCTCTTTACAGATTACCTCGTGCGCTTGATGAAGTATGTAGAGTTCATGAAAAAAGTGGTGCCTCTTCATGATGACCTCTTTAACTTCTTCTATCAGGCCCTCCCGGGTTATGAAAAAGTCGGGCAGCGTCGAGTGCTTCTGGGGTGTTGGGGCTCGTTCCAGGACCCGGATGTCTGTGATTATGATTACCGAACCATGGATGAGTGGGGACGGGCAATGTTCGTGACGCCTGGTGTAGTGGTCGATGGCAGACTGGTGACGACAAGTCTGGTGGATATCAATCTGGGCATCAGGATTCTCCTTGGACACTCGTACTATGATGATTGGGACAATCAGCGAACATTTGTTGATCGTGATCCATTGGGCAATCCAATTGATCAACGCCATCCCTGGAATCAGACGACGGTTCCTAAGCCACAGAAGCGAGATTTCAATGGAAATTACAGCTGGGTGATGTCACCACGCTGGTACGACAAGCGTACAGGCGATTACCTGCCATTGGATACTGGTGGTGGTCCAATTGCCCGACTCTGGACAACGGCATTGGCGGGTATGGTCGATCTTGGCGGGTATATTAAAGCCACTGGCAATAGCGTTAAGATTCGCTTGCCAAAGACCGCGATGAAGCCCGAGATGGAGTTAGAATGGAAGATTCCACCCTGGAGCAATGCGATTGAGCGAGACCGGGCTCGAACCTACTTCCAGGCCTATGCAGCAGCGGTAGCGCTTCACTGTGTTGATAAAGCCCTTGAAGAGATTCGCGCCGGTCATACAAAGACCTGGACAGATTTTGAGGTGCCAAAGAATGCCATTGGTTGTGGCTTTCATGAGGCGGTCCGTGGCGTACTCTCCCATCATATGGTGATTGAGAATGGGAAGATCGCCAATTATCATCCCTATCCACCGACACCCTGGAATGCTAACCCTCGTGACATCTACGGAACTCCGGGTCCATACGAAGACGCCGTTCAAGGCACTCCCATCTTCGAAGAGAATGGCCCCAGTAATTTTAAGGGCATCGATATCATGCGTGCTGTACGCAGTTTCGATCCTTGTCTACCCTGTGGGGTACATATGTACTTAGGGGAGGGGAAAGAGTTGCAAGTGGTTCACTCACCAACCTTTGGCGTTACTCCCTGACTGGGGGAGATCTGTAAAAGGAGAGGGAGGCTCCCCGCTCCCCTCTCCTCGGGGCCTGGCAAACAGGTTGTTCTGTAGGGTCAGTCTATGCGTTAGAAGATGAGTAGAAATGATGCAACAAGAAACGCAAGAGCATCGTCGCCGCGCTGAGCATCTTGAGCATCTGCTGCAAGAGATCGCAATTATCTCCCATGAGCAGACACGTTCGCTAACCGAAGATCTCGTTCAGACACTCCTGGATCTGTATGGTGAGAGCCTGGCCCGTATGCTGGAATTGACTGCGGCTCACCTACAGGCTGAACCCAACCAGGCAACTGCATTAATCGAAGCGTTTGCTGAGGATGAGCTGATTGGCTCGTTGTTGTTACTCCATGGTCTCCATCCTATTCCTCTAGCGACCCGCGTTCAGCGTGCCCTGGATGCGATCAAAGGACATACAGGCACTATTGAACTGGTAAGGCTGAGCGATGGTGTTGCGTATCTGCACATTGACGGCAATTGCCACGGGTGCTCTTCCTCTGCTGGATCATTGCAGGCAACCATAGAAGATATGCTCTACTCTGCCGCACCAGATCTGAATGGCATCCAGATCGAAGGCTTATCTGACCAGCGTGGGAGCGTTCAGCCAGTCATTTTTGTTGCGCCGCGTCGGCAAAAGGCTGGATCGGGAGGTGGCAGTTAATATGGATAGTGATCTCACCAACAGTTATGAATACGCGCGGGCCTCTGTGAGTGCCTTGCGTCGTTTTACACAGAAGCGGCGACCAGCGTCGGCGATCTTAGAGCACTGCGAGCTCTGCAATAGCCCTCTACCACCGACGCACCACCATCTCATGCAGTTGTCAAATCATGAAGTTCTCTGCACATGCACGCCCTGTTCATTGCTGTTTCATCCACAGGGAGCTGGTGGTGAGAAATATCGGCTTATCCCAGATCGTTATCTTGCCCTCGTACATTTTCACATCACAGATGAACAATGGAATGACCTTCAGCTCCCGGTTCAACTGGCCTATCTCTATCGCGATAGTCTCGCTGAGCGGATGATGGCCTTCTATCCCAGCCCTGCAGGCGCAATGGAAGCACTGCTCGGCCTGGAACAGTGGGCACATCTTGTTGAACAGAACCCCATTCTCGCGACCCTGGAATCGGATGTCGAAGCACTACTGCTCAATCGCGTTCATGGTCGGACCGATTATTCAATTGTGCCCCTTGATACTTGTTATCAGCTAGTGGGATTAATGCGAATCCATTGGCGTGGTTTGAGTGGAGGGAGCACCGTCTGGGCTGAGATCGATGCGTTTTTTGACAGACTGCATAAAAAATGTGAGCTACAATCAGCGGAGTCAGCCATATAAAAGAGGAGGGTAAGATGCCAGATCTGAACTTTGAAGTGATCGGCGCTGAGACGCCAGCTTTTGCAGCCATGCCAACACTCATCTTCAAATTGCGTATTACCAATTCTGACGAACATGAGATGATTCATACGGTTGCTCTCCGTACGCAACTTCAGATAGCTGTCACAAGGCGTAACTATACTGCCAGCTCCCAGGCGCAGTTGCTCGATGTTTTTGATGAGCCAGCGCGCTGGGGGACCACCTTGAAAAACTTGCTCTGGACGCATATCAGCACAATCGTTCCCTCCTTTACTGGTAGCACCATGGTAGAATTGTCGATTCCCTGTACATACGATTTTGAAGTTGTCACCACCAAATATTTTCATGCCTTAGACTCTGGCGAGATCCCCTTACTCTTTCAATTTAGTGGCAGCATCTTTTATGCTACGGTCGAGAATGCCTTGCAGGTCATGCAGGTTTCATGGAAAAAGGAGGCCAGTTATCGTTTGCCAGTATTGCTCTGGCAAGAGATGATGGAGCGCTACTATCCAAATAGTGTCTGGTTGCATCTGGATAAAGAGATCTTCGATCGACTCTATCACTATAAACTGCATCAGCGGCTTCCGACCTGGGAAGCTACATTTGCGCAGCTCTTGCAGCGTAATGGAGAGGAGGTGCCACAATGAAGATGGCTCAGATCAAAGAGATCGCCAATGCCGTTCTGTATGAGGGGTACCTCCTCTATCCTTACCGTCACTCAGCGATCAAAAATCGGCAGCGCTGGACCTTTGGTGTCCTGTATCCGCACGAATATAGCGAGCAGAATGGGGGACAGGAGCCATGGAGCATACAGACCGAGTGTATCTTCATTGGACAGCCGCAGACCGAGCTACTCGTTACAGCTCGCTTTCTTCATCTGCTCCGTCGGAGTGTTGAGTCACCGGCTCATCCAATGGAGCCAGTTGTGGATCACTGGTCGCCCGATGCCTGGGAAGAGGGGATAGAGCGTGAGATCAGTTCTGACCAACTGCTCTTAGCAGATCTGTTGGATCAGCCGCTGATCATAGAGATCGCCTATGCAGGCAATCGTCTGGAAGAGCATCTTCCAGGAGAGCCTTCGGCAATTGTACGAGAGCACCAACCATTGACAGGAGCGATGAGCATTTCCGCCCAGCATATTGATTCAGAGCTCTACAAGCTTACCGTACAGATTGAAAATACCACAGTTGTGATTGAAGAGCAGCAGCAGCGTCGGGATGCGATTCTCCTTCAGTCTTTTGTCTCCACCCATGCGCTCTTACAGGTGCAGCGTGGCTCTTTTATCTCTCTCATTGATCCACCTGCAACGCTTCAGCCCCTGGTTCATGGGTGTAACAATCGTCATACCTGGCCCGTCCTGGTCGGGAATGAAGGGGAATGTGATGCGCTTCTCTCGGCTCCCATTATTCTCTATGACTACCCCCAGATTGCTCCTGAGAGTGCAGGGGCGCTCTTTGATGGAACAGAGATCGATGAGATCCTGACCCTGCGCATTATGACGCTGACCGATGAGGAGAAGCAGGAGATGCGAGCTGGTGATGCTCGTGCCCGTGAGATTCTTGAGCGCACAGAGAGCCTGACAGCCGATCAGTTTATGCAATTGCATGGTGCACTTCATACGTTAGGGACTCTGCCCGCTGAAGAACCACGAGCCTATATACCACCCCCCCTGGTAATGGTTGATGGACAGCAGGTAAAGGCAGGCGCTCATGTACGTCTGCATCCAGGTCAGCGTGCGGATGCCTTTGACTTCCTCCTGGAGGGCAAAACGGGCCGGATTGAGACCATTCAACAGGATTTTGAGCAGAGAATTCATCTCATTGTGACCCTTGACGATGATCCAGGGCGTGAGCAATGGGATGAGCGCATGTTGCCTGGACATCGCTTCTTCTTTGCGCCAGAGGAGGTTGAACTATTGGAGGAGCGCGTATGAACGCATCTTCAAGCAGACGCATCCTGGTAGCGTGTATTGGCAATATCTTTATGGGTGATGATGGCTTTGGCGTAGAGGTTGCTCAGCAGCTCTTCAAGCAGCGCAGCAAGTATGGGGAGACCATCGAGATCGTCGATTTTGGTATTCGTGGCATCGAACTGGCCTATAGCCTGCTGGATGCTTATGAAGTACTTATCCTCGTTGATGCCGTTCCGCGAGGTGGCGCGCCTGGAACCCTCTATCTGCTGGAACCTGATCTCACGACCTTGCGGGTTGAGCAGACGCCAGATGCCAGTCGTTTTATGCTTGATTCCCATAGCCTTGACCCAATGAAAGTCCTGCTCTTCGCTCAGACCCTGGGTGCTCATCCCATACGCACCCTGATTGTTGGTTGCGAACCAACCCACCCCAGCGCAAGTGCAGACTATGAAGAGATGTGTATGGGCCTCAGCGCATCCGTACAGGCAGCCATCCCCGAAGCCATCACAATGATCGACACGCTGCTAGCCGAGTTAACCAGTCAAAAGACAATCCAGTTGTAAAGACGGGATTCTGTCTCCTGTATCCAGAGGAGGAAAGGAAGATGAAGACATTTGGAACAGTGTTGGTGCTAACCCTTGTCGGGCTAGGTGGTTTTGTCTTGCTTGAAGCTTTGCCTGATATCCAGCGGTACCTGCGTATACGATCCATGTAGCCATTGGCCTGGAATACATCTCATTCATAGTCGTCATTGTGATTGAAGAAGAAGAGGTCAGGTCATGCATGAACTTTCCATAGCTCAAGGGATTGCCGATGTGGTAGAAGAGCAGGCTCGCATCTGCAACGCTGCTCACGTGAGAGAGATACGTTTGAAAATTGGCGAAGCGAATGGAGTCGTGTATGATTCTTTGACCTTCTGTTTTGAGATGATTGCCAGCTTGAATCCCATGTTAGCTGGCGTGCAATTAGTAATTGATCACGTGCCCCATCGGGCCTATTGCCAGACCTGCCATCAGGATTTTGTCATCCTAAACTATATTCCTCAATGTCCGCACTGTCAGCAATGGAGCAGAGAGATTATCTCTGGAACAGAGTTAGAAGTGTTGGAGATGGAATTTGCTTCTGGCGGAGAGGAGCAATAAATGTGCCGAAGATAACGATTGCACAAAATATTCTGGCCGCCAATGAGACCGTAGCAGCGGAGATCCGCCACACCTTTACCACTCAGGAGATCTATGTCATCAACCTGATGAGCTCGCCTGGCGCGGGAAAGACAACCTTATTAGAGCAGACCATTGCTCGTCTCCAGGATGACCTTGGGATTGCGGTCATTGAAGGAGATATCGAAACCAGCGCAGATGCCGAACGTATCGAAGCTGCTGGTGCAGAAACCGTGCAGATCAATACACGGGGAGCCTGTCATCTAGAAGCTCATATGATTCGTGATGCACTGACACAGCTCAATGTAGATCCAATCGAGCTCCTCTTCATTGAAAATATTGGCAACCTCGTCTGCCCATCATCGTGGGATCTGGGCGAAAATCTCCGCGTGGTTCTGATAAGTACCAGCGAAGGAGATGATAAACCAGCCAAGTATCCACAGATGTTTGCCACATCGCAGGCACTGATTATTAATAAGATCGACCTTTTGCCCTATGTGGATTACAATCTGGCAAAAGTAAAGCAGCAGGCCCTTGCTATTAACCCCCATCTGCAGATCTTTGAGCTCAGTTGTCGTACAGGAGCTGGTTTAAGGGACTGGTGTGAATGGGTACAGACAGTTGTTCGGAGTGGTGCTATCTGGTAAAACGGATTGAGAGCTTGAAGGGATATGTGTCCTATGTCATCGGTTAGAGATCCCGCAATTCAGCGTCAACGCATCATAGTCGAAGGCATTGTACAGGGGGTTGGGTTTCGCCCCTTTGTCTACAGTCGTGCGCTGTTCTGGAAGCTCGCCGGCTTTGTCTTTAATGACAGCCGCGGCGTAACCATCGAGATTGAAGGGTCAGCGACAGCCATAGCTGGTTTTCAACAAGACTTACAAACAAAGCTCCCTCCTCTGGCCAGCATCATATCTCTACAGGCCGAACGTATCCCACTCTGTCATGAAGACACCTTCACCATCAAGGAGAGCCAGACCTATAGCTCACGACAGGCCTTGATCTCGCCTGACACTGCAACATGCGACGAGTGTATTCATGAGCTGTTTGACCCTGCCAATCGCAGGTATCACTATCCTTTTATCAACTGTACAAATTGTGGGCCACGTTTTACGATCATTCAGGACGTCCCCTATGATCGCGACAAGACTACAATGCGCGTCTTTCCTCAATGTGCGCCCTGTTCTGCCGAGTATAGCAACCCACTTGATCGACGTTTTCATGCTCAGCCGAATGCCTGTCCCGTCTGTGGTCCCCACCTTCAGCTTCTGGACTGGGTTGACCCTTTTCTGGTCGAGCAGGAGCAGAACGATTCGATCGCCATCGTAGCTCAATGTCTTGCGAAAGGTGCTATTTTTGCGATTAAGGGCCTGGGAGGGTATCATCTGGCCTGTGATGCGCTCAATCCAGAGGTCGTTCAGAGCTTGCGTGCTCGCAAACATCGCGAGGCGAAACCCTTTGCCCTCATGGTCCCAGATGTTGAGACAGCGCAGCAGCTCTGTCTGGTCAGTCATGCTGAACGAGAACTGCTCAAATCGCGGCGGAGGCCGATTGTACTGCTGGCAAAGCGTGTTGACTGTTTATTGGCACCTGCGGTCGCTCCAACCCATAAGACACTGGGAATTATGCTTCCTTATACACCCTTGCATCACCTCTTACTGGCTGCTTTTGCTCAGTTGAATGGTTCAGAGCGTCCTTCAGTGCTTGTCATGACCAGCGGCAATCTGAGCGATGAGCCAATTGTGTATCGCGATGAAGAGGTGCTGGATCGTTTAAGTTCAATCGCCGAAGGCATGTTAGCGCATAATCGAACGATTCATATGCGCTGTGATGATTCAGTCGTGCGCGTCGTGTCAGATGGTGAGCAGATCTTTCGCCGTTCGCGTGGGTATGCGCCCGAGCCTATCACCCTTGCATCAGCCTTACCACTACCGATTCTGGCCTGTGGTGGTCATCTGAAAAATACGTTCTGTCTGGGCAAAGGCAAGCAAGCTTTTCTCAGTCATCATATTGGAGACCTGGAGAATGTTGAGACCCTGACCTCATTCCGTGAAGGGATCGAACATTTTCAGCGGCTCTTTGCCATTACCCCACAGGCGATTGCCTATGATCTCCATCCTGAATATCTCGCGACCAAATATGCTCTCAGTTCAGCAATTGAGCATAAAATACCTATACAGCATCACCATGCCCATATTGCTAGCGTC
Organism: Tengunoibacter tsumagoiensis; assembly: GCF_003967535.1. Taxonomy (GTDB): domain Bacteria; phylum Chloroflexota; class Ktedonobacteria; order Ktedonobacterales; family Ktedonobacteraceae; genus Tengunoibacter; species Tengunoibacter tsumagoiensis. The sequence continues at coordinate 3,308,982 of NZ_BIFR01000001.1, forward strand.
ATGGCTGAACATGGTCTGAGCGAGCCAGTGATCGGGGTCGCAGTCGATGGGACAGGGTATGGCAGCGACGGAGCAATCTGGGGATGTGAGATTCTGCGCGCCGATCTAACAACTTTTCAACGTCTGGCGCACCTCGCCTATCAACCACTCGTAGGAGGAGAGCAGGCCGTTCGTCAGCCCTGGCGAATGGCAGCAACCTATCTTGCCAGCGCATATGGAGAGAACTTTTTAGCGCTGGATATTCCGTTTGTCAGACAGGTATCAACACAGAAATGGCATATCCTGCAGCAGATGATTACCAAAAACATCAACTGTCCACCTACCTCTAGCCTTGGTCGTCTATTTGATGCCGTAGCTGCACTATTGGGAGTATGTAGCGAAGTCATCTATGAGGGGCAAGCGGCCATCGAGTTAGAAGTCCTGGCTCAACAGGCCAGACCCGATGATCAACTCTATCCAATCTCTCTCCATCCAGGTGAAGCCGATCAGCCAGCGACGCTTGATGTTCAGCCCTTATATCGTCGTCTTGTTGAAGAGATAGAGCAGCACGTGCCAATTGAGCAGATAGCCTACCGCTTTCACAATTCGATTGCCCATCTTTTGTTGCAGGGCTGCCTTCTAGCACAGGCGGAGACAGATCTCATGCGTGTTGCATTGAGTGGAGGCGTCTTTCAGAATCGTCTGTTGCTTGAGCGATTGACGCTTTTACTGCAAGAACAGAAATTTCATGTCTATCGCAATCACGTAGTGCCACCAAATGATGGAGGATTAAGCCTGGGACAGCTCGCAATCGCCGCCGCCCGTCTTCAGACTGGTGAAAAGTAGTTAACCTGTTATCGCAGTGTCACAGAAATGGCTGATACAACGTGTGGGTGTCAGGAGAGTAAGAAAGGAAACGCATATGTGTCTGGGAATACCGGGTCAGGTGATCGACATCGTTGATGATCCCAATTCGATTGCGCGCGTCGAGGTCTCGGGCGTCAAACGGAACGTGAGCGTCGCGCTTGTGCGGCCAGAGGGGATCGGTCCTGGTGATTGGGTCTTGATTCACGTTGGTTTTGCCATGAGCAAGATTGACGAAAGCGAGGCTCGCGAAACCATGAAGGCCCTGAAGATCATGGGTCAGGCCTATACTGACGAACTCACTATGCTGCATGAAAGCCAGATAGAATAGCGAGGCACTCGATGAAGAGTGAACAGATAGCACAGGCAGAACTGTATCAGGTCGTGGCAGCTCGCTTTGCTCAGAGCACGACCATACCGGACGCCTTTTTCAATGCAGAAGCCAATCAGATTGCGCTGGCCTGCTGGGCGATGGCACGCCGCTTTCATCGGGGCGGAAGACTGCTTGCCTTTGGGAATGGCAGCTGGGCCACCGATGCACAGCATGTGGCCGTTGAATTTGTCCATCCTGTCATCGTAGGCAAGCGAGCATTGCCAGCATTGGCATTAACCAATGATAGTGCCACCATGAGCAGCTTCATGGGGAGTGGAGAGGCGGAGGCATCGTTTGCGCGCCAGATCGGAGCACTGGCTCGTCCTCAGGATATCGCCATGGGCTTCTCAGCAGATGGCAAAAGTGCAAACGTACGAGCAGGTCTGCTTGCGGCAGAAAAGCTCGGGTTATTGACGCTGGCCTTAACAGGTGGAGATGGTGGACAGATGCGACAGGATCAGCCAGCCTTCTGTTTCGTCGTACCCACGCACGATCCATTTGTCATTCAGGAGACGCATGAGACACTTTACCATATTCTCTGGGAGCTCGTCCATGTCTTCTTTGAGCATGAAGGACTATTAAATGAGCAAGCAGCAATGTCATAGAAACGACGAGCATTGTATCACCTGTTCGGATGAAGCCTGGCCGGGCCGCATTCTTACCATTGATAGTGAAGCAGGCCTGGCAATAGTGCAAGCGGAACAAGCGGATGAAGAGGCCGAGGTAGATATCACATTGCTCGACCAGATTGAGCCTGGAACTCAGGTGCTCGTTCACGGCGGTGTTGCCATCTCGACGTTAGAAGATGTTCTGGAGTAGCACCAGAGACAATCTCTTAAAAGGCCTGCAATCAGTCATCTGCAAAGGAAGAGCACAGTGAGGTGAACAATGAGCAGCAATGCGGAAGGGTCTGAGTACGATCGTCTTTTTTATCCTTTCCTCTTTGAAGGTGGTAAGGCTGATCGTGAAGAAGTTCTGAGCCAGGTACGCCACTCAACGGTGCAGAAGTGCCAGGAAGTCATAGCCTTAAGACAGGCCGCCCTGCTCAACGGAAGAGATCAGATTGTTGCCGCCGGTCAGGCTATGGCCGCAGCTTTTGCCAGAGGAGCAACCTTATTTGCCTTTGGGAATGGAGGCAGCAATACCGATGCTCAAGATCTCGTCACCGAACTGATGAATCCGCCAATGTCTGAGTGGAGCCCTCTGCCAGCATTAGCCTTAGCCAACGACATTGCCGTCGTCACAGCCGTCGGCAACGATGTTGGCTTTGAAAATATCTTTACGCGACAGATCATCGCGTTTGGGAGAGCGGGCGACATTGCCGTAGGTATCTCCACAAGCGGCAACTCCGCCAATGTCCTTCAGGCATTAGAGCAAGCAAAGAAACAAGGGTTGTTAACCATTGGCCTGACTGGTTATGACGGAGGCAAGATGCTGCGTTCAGCGGTTGTGGATATCTGTATGAACGCACCCAGTGATTATATTCCCAGGATTCAGGAGGCGCAGGCCACCATCTACCATGCATTATTAGATGTCATCTACACCATTTTGAAACGAGGCGACTGATGGGAATGAAATATGTTGATGAGTATCGTGATGCCGAATTAGCCCGGAGCGTCTCCAGGGAGATCGAGAAAGTAAGTGCAGGCAGATCCTTTAAGTTCATGGAGGTCTGTGGTGGACACACGCATACCATCTATAAACATGGGATTGAAGACGTTCTGCCGCCGAACATCGACCTGGTACATGGTCCAGGCTGTCCCGTCTGCGTGCTGCCCATGGGTCGTGTTGATGACGCCATCACCATTGCCCGCATGGATGATGTCATCTTCACCACCTTTGGTGATATGATGCGCGTCCCTGGTTCTCACGGAAGCTTACTGGATGCTAAAGCTGATGGAGCGGATGTCCGTTTTGTCTACTCGCCTCTGGATGCTCTTAAATTGGCGCGTCAGAATCCAGACCGAAAGGTCGTTTTCTTCGCGATCGGTTTTGAGACAACTGCACCTTCGACGGCTGTTACACTGCTAAGAGCTCAGGCCGAAGGCATTAAGAATTTCTCAGTCTTCTGTAACCACGTTACCATCATCCCGGCTATGAAAGCGATTCTGGACTCACCTGATCTGCGGCTGGACGGTTTTGTCGGGCCAGGGCATGTGAGCATGGTCATTGGGATGCGTCCTTACACATTCGTTGCGAGAGAGCATCATAAACCCGTTGTTATTGCAGGCTTTGAGCCATTAGATATCATCCAATCGGTCTACATGATCGTCAAACAGATCAGCGAGGGGCGCGCTGAGATCGAAAATCAGTATGCACGCGTCGTCAGACCAGAAGGGAACGTCAAGGCATTGGAGGCCATGGCAAAGACAATGGAGCTCAGGCCATTCTTTGAGTGGCGTGGATTGGGCTTTATTACGCATAGTGCCCTGTCTTTACGACCAGAATTTGCTGAATGGGATGCCGAGCTCCATTATCATGTGCCGGGCCTGCGTGTTGCCGATCCCAAAGCCTGTCAATGCGGTGAGGTTCTCAAGGGCGTCATTAAACCCTGGGAATGCAAAGTCTTTGGAACCGCGTGTACCCCGGAGACCCCCATTGGAACCTGTATGGTCTCTCCTGAAGGGGCCTGCGCTGCCTACTTCAATTATGGCCGCTTCTCAATGGCCTCTGAGCGTACCAGATTACATGTTTTACCCTGAGATTCCTGCTCTAGCAGTGGATAGGAACGTGACAAATGTTATGCAAGAGAGAGAGGATGCCATGGACGAGCCTACAACTCACAATCCGCAGACCGCAGGTCAGATCGACGAAGTATTGCAAAAGATCGAGAAGACAAGACAGGCTCGCCGCCATAAATTTTACCTGCGCGACGAAAAGATCACCCTCAGCCATGGTAGTGGTGGAAAGTCCTCTCATAATCTCATCGAAGGAGTCTTTGCGCCAGCCTTCTCCAATCCGCTTCTGGACGCCATGGATGACTCTGCTACCTTCAATATTGTAGGAACGAACCCGCGACTCGCCTTCACCACCGACACCTATGTTGTCAGTCCGCTCTTCTTTCCAGGTGGAGACATTGGCAGACTGGCCGTTCATGGAACCATTAATGACCTTGTCACCTCGGGGGCGCAGCCGCTCTATCTTTCAGCGGGCTTTATCCTCGAAGAAGGATTTCCTATAGCTGATCTGCGAAAAATTGTTGGTTCAATGGCTGAATCTGCAAAAGAAGCTGGAGTCTTTGTTGTCACAGGCGATACCAAAGTTGTTCAGCGTGGAAAGGCCGATGGAGTTTTTATTAATACAGCAGGCGTTGGACTGGCACATCCAACCTGGCAGCCCGGCCAGAACCGTCTCCAGGCTGGCGACAAAGTTCTGCTGAGTGGCCCAATTGGAGATCATGGGATTGCCATTATGCTTGCTCGCGAAGCTTTAGAGATCGAGACTGAAGTACAGAGCGATACAGCGCCCCTGCATACGCTGGTCGCAGCCCTCTTTGCCGCCGTGGGCGATAGTATTCATTGCCTGAAAGATCCCACCCGTGGAGGGGTCGCCACAACGCTCAACGAAATGGCATTGAGCTCAGATGTTGCCATCGCCCTTGATGAACACGCCATCCCTGTCCACTCGGAAGTGCGTGGTGCCTGCGAGATCCTGGGACTTGATCCACTCACCATTGCCAATGAAGGAAAAATGCTCGTCATCGTGTCCGGTGAAAAAGCTGACGAGGCCCTGGCAGCCATGAGAAAGCATCCCCTTGGGCGCGAGACCGCCATCATTGGCAGCGTCCAATCCTCACCTGAGGGCATGGTATTTCTACGTACAGACATTGGAGGGATGAGAGTGCTGGATATGCTTGTAGGCGATCCATTGCCAAGAATCTGTTAGAACAAGGCATCGGTTCTCGCTTATCAATTGAAATGAAAATAACATGGAGTCGAGTCTATCTTAAAAGACAAGCAAAAAACGCCGTCCAGTTAGGCGGGTGAGATGGCAGCGTCCAGCTTGAAAGAGAAGAGAGAAGCAAAAAACGCCGTCCAGTTAGGCAGGTGAGATGGCAGCGTCCAGCCTTGAAAGGAAAGTGGGAAGCAAAAACGCCATCCAGTTAGGCGGGTGAGATGGCAGCGTCCTATTTTCCCATGCAGTTGCCCGCAGAGTATCATCGGAGCTGAAGAGCTTAACTACCGTGTTCGGGATGGGAACGGGTGGACCCTCTTCGCTACAGCTACCAGCTCACCTGCATATCCAGGTGGCGTTTTCAACAAGACGAATACTACCAGAACCTTTGAGCTTTGTCAACCCCTTTTTGATCCGTCTTTTTTTCACAGGGAGGCAAGGCGCACGATGTTCGCTCCTCCCTGTCTCGTTTCGAGGCGGCAAGAGAAACGCGGATAGGTGTTTAAATGAGTATTAAGAGTAATAAATAACACTACAAGTAGGGAAGGGTGTTTGCCTCACTGACTCCAACTAATTCACGGAGAGGCCTGGGAAGCCAATCCTTCGTGCGTGATCACGGGTCAGAGGAAGCTGCCCATGTGTCCTAGAGCCGTTGCCAAAAACGAAAAAAAGAAGGACAATCCGAATAAACATTTCACATCAAAAGGACATCCTTCTTATGATCTATGATACCCCATCTGGTCGTGAGCTTGTCAAGTCGTCAGAGCCCACCCAGGCCCTGGAAACCTTGTTGATCGAGGCGAGTCGAGATCTCGTGGTGCCGGGAAAGAGGCGTGGTCGTCCACAACGCCTTTCTTCCTGCTTTCTCTTCCTTGGTATCTTGATCTGCATGCTACGTGGCTGGAATTCCCAATTGGACCTCTGGCGACTCCTCAGCTTTTCCGGCGTGGGAACTTTGCCCCCGGTCCGCGTCTCCGACCAGGCGATCTACAAACGGTTGGCGCAGAACACCCATGCACATTTTCGCGCCTTTTTTGAGCAGATGAGTGCCTGGCTGTGTGAACGGATGAACCTTCGCACCGATCTCAGCCTGGCTCCGTTTGCCACGGACGTCTTTGCCCTCGATGAAAGTACCCTGGATCCCAGAAAACGCTGGATTGCGGAGTTGCGACAGGTCCCCATCGGCGACCGGCGCTTGCTAGCTGGCCGCATTGGGGCGCTCTTCGATGTCCGTCGGCAGCAATGGAAACGAATCGATGTGTTCAATACCGTGGCCGATTGCCGACGTGCCGCTTTTGATCTCATCAGTGGCATTCCCGCAGGAGCCCTCATCCTCTTCGATCGGGGCTACAATGGATTTGAGTGGTTTGATGAATTGACGACCCGCCGCCTCTGGTGGATTGGACGAGTCAAGAAAAACATGAGTTACAAGGTTCTGCACGTCATCTCTGATCGCAATGGCATCGTCGATGCCCTCGTTCAGGTCGGAGCCTTTCGTGCAGATCAAGCAAGATACACCGCTCGATTGGTGCGCTATTGGTATCGAGGTCAATGGTATGAGTATCTCACCAATGTCACTGATGCTCGTCAACTCTCTGTTGCACAGATTGCCAGGCTCTACGATCGCCGCTGGGACATCGAATGTGCCTTTCGTCTGCTCAAAGACTATTTGGGGCTCAAATGGCTCTGGAGCGCGAAATGGGAGGTGATCCAGGTTCAAATCTGGGCCACGGCCCTCCTGGCGCAATTCTTTCACGCATATCAGATGCATATTGCGGACAAAGCGGATATTGATGTGTTTGATGTGTCGCTTGAACTCCTGGTTCGTCATGTTCCACGATGGCTTGCAGAGGGGTACGATCCCATTGAAGTCATCCTGTCCCAGGGTCGCGCCATGAAGATGATTCGTCCAAGCACGCGCAGCCGCCGTGAGCTCTTTCACGTTCCCGTGGAAGAGCTGTGTGATCCTCCCGACGATCTTCCACGGGAACGCAAATCGCGCTATGCCCATAAGGCTGCTGGCAATTTTCCCCGCAAAAAGAAACAAGAGTCTTGAATTAGTTGGAGTCAGTGGTGTTTGCCTCCTTCCTCAACTGTGAGACACCGCAATGCCAGCCCCTCCATCGCTTCTTTTCACGTTGAGCTATGGAGGGGCTCACACAGCGGAGTGGGAACAGAGGAAAGAGACAAGCGACTTTCTCTCCTTAAAAGAGCATAATGTTATTTTTTGCGTGTGGGGGAAGAAAAGCAGTAGGGAAGGTTGCTTGTCTCCTTCCACATCGTGCCCCTGCACCATGGTTGCCCCTCCATCGCTTCGTTTCCCCATTTTCCGTTTTCCACTTGAGCTATAGAGGGGTTCACACAGCGGAGTGGGACCAGAGGAAAGAGACAAGCGACTTTCCCTACTTTACATTATTTTATATGTGAAAAAGATCATGATGCGGTAATAGAAGTAGGGAAGGTCGCTTGTCTCCTTCCACATCTCGAAGCTCCGCAATGCCAGCCCCTCCATGGCATCATGTCCCATTGGGCCATGGAGGAGCTCACAGAGCGGAGTGGGGAACAGAGGAAAGAGACGCCCTACTTGGCAGTGTTTTGTCTTTGAAATAGAGCGTGATATGACAAGACAAGTAGGGCGTCTCCTTCCTGAACGTGCAGCTGCCCTATGCCAGCCCCTCCATCGCCCATGGTCACGTTGCGTTATGAAGGAGCGACCAGAGCGGAGCTGACACAGAGAAACGAGATCCCTCGAAACGCTTCCCGGCCCCGACGAGAATGGTCCTCCTCTGCAAAAAGTTAAAAAAATTTAAAAATTTATTACCCCCTTGACAGCCCCTTTCCCGAGTGCTATACTCCGTGAGCTGTCGTTTCCAGACAATCACTCTCCTGGAGAGTGCTCCTGTCCGCAAACCCCCGGCTGTGCCACGGTAACGTGGCCCCTCAGGAAGATTCCTTCCCGATGATGTGCACGACCACACGGTTCGTCCGTAGGTCTTTCAGCCCTCTTCAGAGGCCTGAAACGTGCCAACACCGGAGAAGAAGGACTTTCGGGACAGGCGAAAAACTCAACAAGAAAACGCTTGACAGACCCCGAGGAATGTGAGATACTACAGCAGTCGTCGCGAGAACGCCAAAACAACGCAATCGAGCGAGACACCCGAGAGCTACGGTTCTCGATCAGTCGCACTTTGACAACTGAAGAGTGGAAAGCAGAACAGTAACTGGTTTAGTAAGAAGGAACAAGACACCAGTTCCTGTCAATTCAATCACTTGGCTCACGCTAAGTGATGCAAATCTGCGAACAAGCCAAGCAATAATAACTTGGACTGGATCGCGAACTAACAATGCATTTTTTCATCCTCCGCTGTGAGGGTGAGGACATAAATTGGATGGCGAGTTTGATCCTGGCTCAGGATAAACGCTGGCGGCGTGCCTAACACATGCAAGTCGAACGCACTCAGCAATGAGTGAGTGGCGGACGGGTGAGTAACGCGTGGATTATCTGCCCCAAAGTGAGGAATACCGGCGAGAAATCGCCGACAATACCGCATATGCTCGCAAGAGGAAAGCTCGCAAGGGCGCTTTGGGATGGGTCTGCGTCTGATTAGCTAGTTGGTAGGGTCAAAGCTTACCAAGGCGACGATCAGTAGCTGGTCTGAGAGGACGATCAGCCACACTGGGATTGAGAACGGCCCAGACTCCTACGGGGGGCAGCAGTGAGGAATTTTCGTCAATGGGGGCAACCCTGAACGAGCAACGCCGCGTGCAGGATGACGGTTTTCGGATCGTAAACTGCTTTTCTTGGGGACGAGAACGGACGGTACCCAAGGAAGAAGCCCCGGCTAACTACGTGCCAGCAGCCGCGGTAATACGTAGGGGGCAAGCGTTGTCCGGATTTATTGGGCGTAAAGCGCACGCAGGCGGTCAGGTAAGTTTGTACTGACAATCTCCGGCTCAACTGGAGAGGGTGTATGAAGACTGCCCGACTTGAGGGCTTCAGAGGGACACGGAATTCCGGGTGGAGTGGTGAAATGCGTAGATATCCGGAGGAACACCAATGGCGAAGGCAGTGTCCTGGGAAGTACCTGACGCTCAGGTGCGAAAGCCAGGGGAGCGAACGGGATTAGATACCCCGGTAGTCCTGGCCGTAAACGATGACCACTAGGCGTTGGGGGGTTCGACCCTCTCAGTGCCGGAGCTAACGTTTGAAGTGGTCCGCCTGGGGAGTACGGTCGCAAGATTAAAACTCAAAGGAATTGACGGGGACCCGCACAAGCAGCGGAGCGTGTGGTTTAATTCGATGCAACGCGAAGAACCTTACCAGGACTTGACATGGAATTGCACCAGCGGTAACGCGCTGTCCCTTCGGGGCGGTTCCACAGGTGCTGCATGGCTGTCGTCAGCTCGTGTCGTGAGATGTTGGGTTAAGTCCCGCAACGAGCGCAACCCCTGTCGTTAGTTGAATGATCTAACGAAACTGCCGCGATCAACGTGGAGGAAGGCGGGGATGACGTCAAGTCAGCACGGCCCTTACGTCCTGGGCGACACACACGCTACAATGGTCGAGACAAAGAGTTGCGAACCCGCGAGGGGGAGCCAATCTCGTCAAACTCGGCCTCAGTTCAGATTGGAGGCTGCAACCCGCCTCCATGAAGTGGGAGTTGCTAGTAACCGTAGGTCAGCACACTACGGTGAATACGTTCCCGGGTCTTGTACACACCGCCCGTCACACCACGAAAGTCGGCAACACCTGAAGCCGCTGGGCTAACCCTTCGGGGAGGCAAGCGTCGAGGGTGGGGTCGGTGATTGGGGTGAAGTCGTAACAAGGTAGCCGTACCGGAAGGTGCGGCTGGATCACCTCCTTTCTAGGGAGCTTTGATGGACCTTTCTCAGCAATGAGCAAGCACCTCCATCCACTCCTAGGTCGAAACAGGATACTGATGGTTGCTTTGAGCGACCAGGGACTGCGTTTGGTTTCCACTCTCCAGTGGTTGGGGTTTCCCCCTGATCACGTGCACCTGAACAACTGAAGAGGATATTCCTTCAATTTTGCTGAGCGATGAAGATTGCAAGCACGAGTTGAAGCAGAGCAAGCAAGACACCATCAAGACCAAGAAACGAACAAGCTACACAGAGTACGAGGTGGATGCCTTGGCACGAAAGACCGATGAAGGACGCGGAGACCGGCGAAACGTTCGAGGGGAGCTGCATACAAGCCATGAACCTCGAGATTCCGAATGGGGCAACCCATCCAGAGTGATGTCTGGATACTCCCTGTTGAACACATAGACAGGGCAGAGGGCAGCGGGCGAACTGAAACATCTCAGTAGCTCGACGAAAAGAAATCAACCGAGATTCCCGTAGTAGTGGCGAGCGAACCGGGAGGAGCCCAAACCATCCGTTCTTCGGAACGGGCGGGGTTGTAGGACTCGCAACAAACAATGGCCGATCATTCGAATGCGTTGGAAAGCGCAACCAGAGCAGGTGAGAGTCCTGTAGAAGACGATCAACCAGCGTGGGCGAGGATCCTGAGTACCACGAGGCACGTGAAACCTTGTGGGAAGCTGGGGGGACCACCCTCCAAGGCTCAACATCTTTCGTGACCGATAGCGAACAAGTACCGTGAGGGAAAGGTGAAAAGCACCCCGAGAGGGGGATGAAAGAGACCCTGAAACCACGTACTCACCAGCAGTCAGAGGCCACTGTTCCAGGAGGAACCAAGGGCTGATGGCGTGCCTTTTGTAGAATGATCCGGCGAGTGCATCGTCGTAGCAGGTTAACCAGCGGTAAAGCTGGGGAGCCAGAGGGCAACCGAGTCTGAAGTAGGCGCGCGTTGCGGCGATGCGACCCGAAACCACGTGAGCTATCCATGAGCAGAGTGAAGCGGATGTGACAGTCCGTCGAGGCTCGAACCCACCAGTGTTGCAAAACTGGGGGATGACTTGTGGATAGGGGAGAAATTCCAATCGAACGTGGAGATAGCTGGTTCTCCCCGAAATGTATTGAGGTACAGCTGCATGTGTTGTCTGTTGGAGGTAGAGCGCTGGAAAGGCTCGGGGCCCTGTGCGGGTTACCAACCCTTCTCAAACTGCGAATGCCAGCAGAGTGGAGCATGCAAGTGAGACAGTGGGGGCTAAGCTTCATTGTCAAAAGGGAAACAGCCCAGATCACCGGCTAAGGTCTCTAAATCACTGCTCAGTGTCAAAGGGAGTCAGTACGCAATAACAGCCAGGATGTTGGCTTAGAAGCAGCCATCATTGAAAGAGTGCGTAATAGCTCACTGGTCGAGTGTAGTGGCACCGACAACGTAGCGAGGCTTAAGCAGTGTACCGAAGCCGTGAATTGCATCCTTGTGGTGCAATGGTAGGGGAGCGTTCTCAAGCAGAGAAGCCAGACCGCAAGGACTGGTGGAGCGACGAGAAGTGAGAATGCCGGAATGAGTAGCGTAATCTCTGTGAAAACCAGAGACACCGAATGCCTGAGGGTTCCTGGGCACCGTCAATCGTCCCAGGGTGAGTCGGGCCCTAAGCCGAGGACGTCATAGTCGTAGGCGATGGAAAGCAGGTCAGAGATTCCTGCACTAGCGTCAGATCGTTAGCAACAATGGGGGGACGCAGTAGGGAAGGTGAACCGATCGAATGGACAGGATCGGCGTGTCGTTTGAAGTGCGAGATCGAGGCAAATCCCGGTCTCCTGTGCATGACAGCGGCACCGAGCGCGAGCAATCGTGCGGAAGTCATCGGACCCCAGGCTGCCAAGAAAAGCCTCTCGTGAGAGCTGACGCTACCCGTACCGCAAACCGACACTGGTAGGCAGGGGGAACTCCCCCAAGGTGATCGAGCGACCCTCTGTTAAGGAACTCGGCAAATTGACCCCGTACCTTCGGTAGAAGGGGTGCCCCAGTAGCGTGTTTCGATGCGTGAGGGGGCTGCAAGAAATTGGCTCAACCGACTGTTTACCAAAAACACAGGTCTCTGCGAACGTGAAAGCGGAAGTATAGGGGCTGACTCCTGCCCAGTGCCGGAAGGTTAAGCTGAGTGGTGTTCGTAGCCACGAGGTGAAGCCCCGGTGAACGGCGGCCGTAACTATAACGGTCCTAAGGTAGCGAAATTCCTTGTCGGGTAAGTTCCGACCCGCACGAAAGGAGTAACGAGTTGAGCACTGTCTCGACAGAGGACTCGGCGAAATTGAAGTACCCGTGAAGATACGGGTTACCCACGACAGGACAAAAAGACCCCGTGGAGCTTTACTACAGCTTGGCCTGGATACGAGGGACAGCGTGCGTAGCATAGGTGGGAGCCGAAGAATCCATCCTTGTGGGGGTGGAGGAGGCAGCAGTGAAATACCACTCTCGTTGTGTTTTGTGTCTCACGCCAGACCGTGAACCGGTTGGCAGACAGGACCAGGTGGGTAGTTTGACTGGGGCGGTCGCCTCCCAAAGAGTAACGGAGGCGCTCAAAGGTTCTCTCCGGGTGGATGGACATCACCCTTTTCGAGTGTAAAGGCAGAAGAGAGCTTGACTGCAAGGCAGACGCGCCGAGCAGGGACGAAAGTCGGACTTAGTGATCCCACATTCCCGAGTGGAAGGAGTGTGGCTCAACGGATAAAAGCTACCCCGGGGATAACAGGCTTATCTTGCCCAAGAGTTCACATCGACGGCAAGGTTTGGCACCTCGATGTCGGCTCGTCGCATCCTGGGGCTGGAGTAGGTCCCAAGGGTTGGGCTGTTCGCCCATGAAAGCGGCACGCGAGCTGGGTTCAGAACGTCGCGAGACAGTTCGGTCTCTATCCGTCGTGGGCGTAGGAAGATTGAGGGGCGTCATCTCCAGTACGAGAGGACCGAGATGGCTGAACCGCTGGTGTGCCAGTTGGCCTGCCCGGGCCACAGCTGGATAGCTATGTTCAGAAGGGATAAGCGCTGAAGGCATCTAAGCGCGAAGCCGCACCCAAGATGAGTCTTCCCATCACTTTGTGTGATCAAGATCCCAGGAAGAAGACCTGGTCGATAGACGACACGTGGACGCCTGGTAACAGGTGGAGCGAAGTCGCCCTAATGATCGTACGGCTTGTCATTCAGGTCTTGAGTGGGTGAGCGAGCAAAAATCGGCTTGAACGCGTGGTTGTAAACGGCGCGCTCGGCAAAATTGAGAGAATATCCTCAACAGTTGGTACCATCAGGTGCAATGGAACAAAGAGAGAAGTCAGGATTGAGAGATCCTGGCTTTTTTTTTGTCTTTTTTTGTTCCTATCTGCTGTCCCTTTTATCTTAATTAGCGGTCTTTACTTGCTTCTAGTCGTATGTTTCTGGTGGTAATTGCTGCATTTTTATCTGACGGTCCCTTACTGCTGATGTATCGCCCAACTGTTCTGCCAGCATAATACTGGCACGAAAATGCTCTCTTGCCTGTTCATATTGTCCCTGAAAGGCAGTTACTGTCCCAAGAATTTCTAGCGCCAGAGCTAATAGAGGCTTTGTCCCAAGTTCCTGGGCCAGTTCGAAACCTTCCCTGGCCGCTTGTGCAGCCCGCTGAACATGATTTTGAGCCAGTTCTAGTGATGAGAGCGTAAATAGCGTTCGGGTAATTGTCTCTTTATCCTCAATACTGCGTGAAAGATCTAGACTTTCAGCAAGCATTTTTTGTGCTGCCTGGAGATTCCCTTGATGATGAAGGAAACGTCCACGACTCTCAAGGGCATTGGCAATAGACCAGATATCTCTTGATTCACGAGCGGCGGCGATACCTTCCTCTAATAATTGTGCTGCTTTCTCTGTTTCACCTTTGCGTACATACACTGAGGCCAGACCATTTAATGCTCCAGCGAGATTCTGTGTATCGCCGAGCTCTCGCGAAAGCGTCGCACTCTCAGAATGAAAGAGCTCAGCTGTCTCAAGACTACGGAGCCGATATTCTAAATGGCCAGCACGTCGTAAGACACGGGCTCGCATTGGTCGGCTCTCAGGAGTCTGTGGAAGATCCAGGGCAGCTTTCAAGAGCTCACGCTCTTCATTCCAGTAGCCACGTAAGCCGCAGAATTTGCCGTAAGCTTCACAAAATTTGAGGGCCAATGCCGTTTCGTTCTCGGCAATTAACCAATCGAGGGCAGCACGAATATTTTTAATCTCTTTCTCAAGTTCTTGTAACCCACGATACTGTTCAGGTCCTTTGAATGAATAAGCTGCCTTTTCCACGACATTGAGGTAGTAGAGAGCATGTGAGTGTTGGATAGTGTGAAGTTCGCCTTCGGCTTTAAGAAGCTCCAAGGCATACGTCCGAACCATATCGAGCATCAGAACCTGCGTCTCGGTTTCAGAGAGAGTGATCGCCTGTAATAAACTTTTATTTAGGAGAGCATAGACCCTCTCAAGAATTGCTACTGCATCCTGCGATGAGGTTGCAAAGAAGTTTTCGAGCGTAGTAAGGGAAGTCTCACCAGCAAAGATCGCCATCTGACGAAAGAACCAGCGCTCTTGCTCATTTAAGAGATCATAGCTCCAACGAATGGTATTGTAGAGTGTGTGATGTCGTTCATCGGTGGTATGCACATTATTTTTGAGGAGATGAATGAGTTGGGAACGGCGAGCTAGTAGTGCTGAAGGCGAGAGAAGTTTCACTCGTGATGCTGCTAACTCTATCGCAAGTGGAAGGCCATCCAGTAGTTTGCAGAGCTTCATTATCGCGACAAGATTTGTTTTTGTCAGCTTAAAGGTTGCATCATGGGCTCGTGCGCGTTGAATGAAAAGTGTCACTGCTGTAGAGTTAGTGTTGTCTTCTAATGTCGTACTAGTGGTTGGTTCGGGAAGCGAGAGGGGCGGAACGGTAAAGATATGTTCTGCTTGAACACGCAGGATCTCACGGCTTGTGACCAGCACTTTAAGCTGTGGGCAGGCAATGAGCAGTTCTTCAAGCAATGGAGCTGCTTGAATGACTTGTTCAAATGTGTCCAGTATAAGTAAAAAACGTTTTGTATGAAGAAAATATTTAATGCGATCGATGAGAGACGTGCCATTCTTATCGTCTTCATAAATAGAGAGCTCCGAAGCCAGCGTCGAAACTACCAGTGCATCACTGTTAAGGGTGTTAAAGGCAACGAAACAGATGCCATCGGTAAAGTAGTTGTGTACATGTGGCGCAATTTGTATGGCAAGCCGGGTCTTCCCAATGCCTCCAGGGCCCAGAAGCGTGATCATCCTTATTTCGGGACGAGTCAGCATTTCACTGAGCAGAGCCATCTCTTCCTGTCGCCCTACAAAGGATGTGATAAACGCTGGAAGCTTGTACATTGATATTGTTGTAGCGTCTGGCTCATGTTGTATAGGAGCTGTTGATGAATTAAGAGGGTTGTCAGATATCTGAGCGTCCAGGAAACCTAATTCTTCTGCGGAGAGGCCAGACACTTCTATAAGCTTGTTTTGAAAGTGTAAACTCGGCTGCGCTATACCACGCTCCCAGCGGCTGGCAGTATGAGAATCAGCCAGGCCAATTTTTGAGGCAAGCACTTGATGTGTCCAACCTTGCTTCAAACGCATAGCTTTTAACTTAGAATTTGGCTTTAGAAGTTTTTCATTGGATGGCTTCTCTGTCGTCATAAGTTTGTCCCCCTCGTAGACAAGCAATGGCCTGTCATAATATAGATATAATTATATGCAATAAGCCATTTTTCCTGCTATATTTTGTATCTTTTATCCTAATATTTCCGCGATCCTCTCTCTCTCTCTCTCTCTCTCTAAAGAGCCCCCCAAAAACCTCTTTCCAGCCCCTTGCCAGACCTCTTCTTTCAGCCAGAGGTGTTTTAAACTGGGCATAGATGATTGTTTTCACCAAGAGGAGAAGATTGAAATACTATGAACGAGCCACCAATGCCTTTTAGCCTGGAGTGTAAAGGGCTGCACTGGCATCAACAGATGCCCTGGTATGCGCTGGTACTGATGGCTGATTACGTGCAGCGCGATAGGGGCGGTGTCTGCTCGCTAGAAGCTCTGGATATGCACATTCAAGGACTAAACTGGTTTCAGCGAGGAAGCCATGATTGGGTGCAGATGGCCATAGAGGAGCAACTCTTCTTTGTTCACCTGGATGAGAGCGTATCCAGGCCTTTTATCAGGGTTAATTCCAATCATCAGATAGCACAGAATGCCTATCTGAGAAGAGTTCGTATTCTGATGATGCTACGTGGCCTGTTAATGGACCGGGAATGGGTCGAGTGTAGCGTATTGGAAGAAGCTCTGGCAACGGATCAGTTCTTTCAGGATCGAGAGTACAGTGCTGCATGGCTGGATCTCTTGTTAGAGCTGGGGGTTCTCCTGGGTCGTTTTGTCCCACAGTTCGGGCATCCAGTGCTTGTTATTGCATTGTCTTCTTATCCATCTCATTATGTCTTGCCGCTTATGCTCGAGCAAGAGCGCCAAAACCAGGCTTATTTGATGGATGTGCTCAGCGACTATTGCGTCAATCGTAACAATCAAGTTATGCAATTTTCGCAATTACTACTGCTCCTGACCGAAAAAATGACCTCCATCGAAGCGCAATATATCGTGAAGAGAGCAATTGAGCAGCGTCTTGTCCATCTGAGCTCTTCGCAAGAGGTGAGCTTGCCACCCTTATCATTCACGGTTAGTGAGCGGAATACGAGTAGATGCAAGGCAGTGGGATCTATACTCTGCTGCTTTGACGGATAAAAATTTTACAACAATCCTTTGTGTTTTTTATGGACAAAAAGAATAAAGGAGTGTCTTGTATGGTTGAGAAAATCAGTGAATGTCTCTGGAATGATGTTCAGTTCATCACACCGAAAGAAACTATGTCGGAACCGGATGAGATCTTGCAGAGTCTTCCCTATTTGCCAGCATTTGTGTTGGGATTGGATCATTTTCTGGTACGGGAAGGTTTCCCTGTGATCCATGAGCATGTGCTCCAACGAAGGGCAGTCTTCTTGTTTGGTGAACAGAGGGCCAGGTCTATCTATCAATTGGCCTTGCAGCGTCTCTGGGTTCAGCGCCAGGAGGTCTGCGATAGGCAGTATCAGGATGACCGTGGTCGTGTCAATGTCTGGTTAGTTGAGGAGAACGACGAAGTTCAATGCCTTCTGCGTAAGCGCAATCATTTGATCGAGGTACTGTATCGGAAAGCGAAACATCAGGCCCTTACTCACGCAGAGTTCTGGTCTAAAGTCGAGTCCTCAAAACGGTTTTTATTCAAACAAGATGATAAAGAGGAATGGATTGCTCTATTACTGCGCGATGGGCTCTTAAAGCAGAATGAGAATGCTTTGCGTTTAGATCTGGAATCTCGTTTACTCCAGCGACTCCTGGGACGAATGAATATCTGGGGGGTGGTGCTGGCACTTCGTATCCTGCGCGGGAATAGTCCAGAGCGACAAAAAACGGTGGCAGAAACGGTGGATGCGATGGTTAAAGTGGCGACCCATGGGAATCGTGAATTAGCTGAATGGGCCATTGAATATGCACAGACGATTAAATTAGTGGAGATTGATTGGCAGGAGACGTCTGAGGGAGGGCATGAGACAATCTACTTAAAGCGACATCGGTTCGTCCATATGCTTGATCAACGTGAAGCCATCGTCTGTCAAGCTTTGAGCCAGCTTGTACGCCGCTTGAGCCAGCATTCTTTGCATGGTGGCTGGTTGCCTCGTCCACTGGTTCTGCAAGCGATGGCAGAGGATAGCATCTATGGCTATTGCCTGGGCGAGTATGATTACTGGCTGAATCAAGCGACCCATCGGAAAATACTTGAGCGTTTGACTGAACGCCAGGAAGGGCACGCCCCACACAACTATCTGCGGGTTCCTGTTCAATAAACAGGAACCCATTTTTTTATCTGATGCAGAGATGATACAAGGATGCTACAGTGGTGTAACCTTTTTCCCTTCAGAATCTTCTATACTCCTCACGTAAGATAAATTCCTCCCCAAGAAAAGCGAGGAAGATCTACAGTCAGTGGTCAGACTGGTTCCCAAAACGTCTGCTTCAAACCGCTATTTTAATCTTCTCATTGCAGAGCTTTTTGGCCCGGTAATTAAGTATTGTTGTACTTATTTGTCCAGTAAAAGGAGATTTCAACATGTCAGAAGCAACGAATCAGATTCGTGAAAAAGCCGCCGAACTTGTCAATCGTATTAGCAGCGATGCTGATTTCAAAGCTCAGGTTGCGAAAGACCCTGAAGCCGCTCTGGTTGCCGCTGGATTGCCTAAGGCATCTGTCGCCGAATTTATTGCCGAAGAGCTGTCAGGCGAGGTCAGTGGGTATTTAGTAGATCAGTGTTCACTAACCTGTGTCCTGACAAGCTGCACCATCACCTCTCTCTAAGATCTCACTCAATGTTCGATTTTTTATCTTGTTCATTGCATTTGCAAGGAGGTTCACCCATGTCTGATTCCATTCAAACCGCTCGTGAGACTGCTGCTGCCATTGTTGAGCGTATCAACACCGATGCCGAATTCAAGGCTCAGGTCTCCAGCGATCCTCAAAGTGCTCTGGTGGCTGCTGGTTTGCCTCAGTCGCTTGTCGCCGAGTTTCTGGCCGAAGAGCTGTCGGGCGAAGTAAGCGGGTATCTCGTCAGTGATTGCACCGTAACCTGCATCCTGACAACCTGCACCATTACCTCGCTCTAAGATCTCACTCAATGTTTGATTCTTTATCTTGTTCATTGCATTTACAAGGAGCTTCAATCATGTCTGATTCGATTCAAACTGCTCGTGATACGGCTGCTGCGATTGTTGAGCGTATCAACAGCGATGCCGAGTTTAAGGCCCAGGTAGCCAATGACCCTCAAGGTGCCTTAGTGGCTGCTGGCTTGCCTCAGCATGTCGTCGCCGAGTTTCTGGCCGAAGAGCTGTCAGGCGAGGTGAGCGGGTATCTCGTCGGTAATTGTACCGTGACCTGTATTCTCACAGAATGCACCATTACCTCTCTCTAAGTTCTCATTCGATATTCGATTCTTTATCTTGTTCATTACATTTACAAGGAGATTCACCCATGTCTGATTCCATTCAAACAACTCGTGAGACGGCTGCTGCCATTGTTGAGCGTATCAATAGCGATGCCGAATTTAAGGCTCAACTGGCCAACGATCCTGAAGGTGTTCTGGTAGCTGCTGGCCTGCCAAAGGATGCAGTAGCCGAGTTTGTGGCCGAAGAGCTGTCAGGTGAGGTAAGCGGGTATCTTGCTCCTGTGAGTGGTGGTTGTACCGTGACCTGTATCCTGACCAGCTGCACCATTACCTCGCTCTAAGATCTCTTTTTTGAGATTCAGGTGGATATAAGGAGATCTGAGCATGTCTGTTTCCATGCAAGCAACTCGTGAGACGGCTGCTGCGATTGTTGAGCGTATCAATAGTGATGCTGCCTTTAAGGTTCAGGTATTCAGTGATCCTGGCAGCGCACTAGCATCAGTTGGCTTATCAAACTATGCCATTGCTGAATTTCTGACTGAGGAGCTTTCAGACAAGGGAAGTGAGGATGGTGTATTTACATTTGGTAAATGCATCTTTACCTGTATCATGACCTGTGTCGGGAGCGCCTATTAAGATCTGGCTGTGGGATAGGAAGTAGCAATGGTGTGCATTTCTATCCCAGCCCCTTTTGCCTGTGCTTGTGCACCGTCCATGAAAAATGTGTCTCCGCTTCTTGCTTAGAAAGTTGGGTGAGAGATCGTATGCAAGTAGATCATAGACAAGTAGAAAGCGTTCCTCCATTTGTCAAAGCGTTAGATTTATCTCTGGATGATCCTCTTCTCCAGGTCGTGTATGATCTCTATCAGACTGGTGATCTGGAAGACTGGAACGTAACCTGTCCGACAGAACAAAGGATGTGGTTGCGTTTTCGGCGTCCTCAGAGTACTCTCCCCGCACAAGGATGGAAGCTCCATCTTTCGGCTGATCACCTCTCAGCTGAGACTGTCCTGAGGCGCGTTTTGCCGCTTCTTCTTGCGAAAACGGTTGCTTTTAAATGCACCTCTTCTCTTCTTAATCTTACGAAATTGAATAAAGGCGAGGGCGGAGAGAGTCAGATTGGCAAATTCCTCACGATCTATCCCCGCAGTTCTGAGGAGGCGGTAGAGATTGCTCCGCTCCTGGATGAGCTCACAGATGGCCTCTCGGGACCACGTATCCCTTCTGATCGTATGCTACGGCCCAATAGTCTGGTCTTTTATCGGTATGGAGGGATGAATAGTGAAAAGTGGGTGCAAGAGTCCAATGGTCAGATCTGGCCTGCTCTTACTACTCCCGATCAGCGTCTCATTCGTGATGTCCGCTCGCTGACATATAAAGCCTATGCAGAGTGGAGCGATCCCTTTCTGGCAGCAGGTGTGGCAAGTGAGCTTCCTAAATCTCCTCGCATCATAGCACAACGCTATCTGCTCATGAGCCTGATCTCAGCCTCAGTAAAACATAAAATTTATCTGGCAGTAGATTTAGAGGAGAAACATACCTGTATCATTAAGGCGTTAGGGCATTCCTGGCAACAGGTCCTGCCTGTAAGCGAGCGTGAGGATTTCTATCGCGAAGCCTGTGCACTGCGTGTTCTTGGTTCGCATTCACAGATTCCCACCTATTTTGATCTCCTTGAGCACGATAGCGATATGTATCTGGTTATGAGTGATGTGCCAGGTGAGCTATTGATGCAGAGGATGAGCAAGCTCACCCTTACTGGAGCCGTTCCTCTTTCTCAGGTCCTGACCTGGGCCAGCGAGGTAGCAGAGCTGCTTCTGTTTATCCATGAGCAGGGATTTGTCTATGCCGATCTGAAGCCAACCAACCTGATTATAGGTTCTGATGAAAAATTGTCGCTCATCGATTTTGAGCTGGCAGATCGCCAGGGAGCACCAGGGCAACTATTGCGTGGCACCCGTGGCTATGTCTCTCCGCAGCAATATGCGGCCTATCCTCGCCACATTACTGATGATATTTATAGCTTTGGAGCCCTGCTCTATTTTATAGTGACCGGGGCAGAATCATCAAATGCCCCTGATCCATTTCATTTATTAAATCGTCCGCTTGAGCTTTTTCGTGCAGACATTCCTGATCGTCTCAAACAGATTATTGTGCGCTGCCTGCAACCTGAAGTTGCAGAACGGTATGCATCCTTCACAGAGATTCTGACAGACTTAACGCTTGTGGAGCAGATTGTGCCTCCAGCTCCATCTGTGCCAGGTCTGCTTGATACCGTTGCCAATGAGTTACGTGCGCGCAGCATTGCGACCGACCTGTTGGAGACGCTGTGTGCTTTTGCCTATCAATCCGAAGCAGGTACAGAAGGGCTTACCTGGCGCTCGAAGCATTTTCTGACAAATGGGTATGCATTACGAGATCTTAATGCCGGGCATGCAGGGACTCTGCTGGCGCTGGCTGGCCTGGCCGCTGAATTGGATAGGCCCGAAGCCAGGAATGTTCTGGCTCAGGGAGCTGCCTATTTGCAGACAATGCAGCCCCACAGTAATCCACCTCTCTCAGGCCTCTATGTTGGAGAAGCTGGAGTCGGGACTGCTTTCTTATTTGCTGGCCTGGTCCTTAATGACTCAACCCTGCTTGAGGCGGCAGTTGAGCGGGGGAGAATGATCGCAGCCTTCCCTCAAACAACATTGGATCTGTTTCATGGATCAGCAGGAAGGTTGCTCTTTCATCTTCTCCTGTGGGATACAACGAGAGAGCAAGAACATCTGGATGCAGCCTGGGTGTGTGGTGAGCATCTTATACAGACTGCACAGATTCGCGAGAATGGGGAAGTTTGTTGGGAGATGGTGGGAGTGGAGCAAAGTACAGAGCAAGGTGCGTATCTGGGGTATGCCCATGGCGTAGCGGGAATTGCAGATGCCCTGCTCGATCTTTTTGAGGCAACAGCGGATACGCGTTTACTGCCCATTATTCAAGGAGCGACACGCTGGTTACAGCGTCTCGCTATTCCGATGTTCGAGGATCAAAGCGGCTTGAGCTGGCCGATGACAGAGCGTAGCAGCGGCCCCTTTCATCCTTTCTGGTGCCATGGAGCAACGGGGATCGGGCGCTTCTTCCTCCATGTGAGTCGTTATGACTGGGCCCCTGAGGCATTGACGATTGCTAAACGTGCGGCCATAACTGTCTTCCAGCTCACAAAGCATGGGAGTCCAGTGCTCTGTCATGGGCTAGCAGGGAGTATTGAATTTTTGCTGGATCTCTATCAGGAGACGCAAGAGCCTCTCTACCTCAGCCAGGCTCAGCTTTTTGGTCGTTTGTTGGAAGCATTTGCCACCGAGCAAGAGGGACATCTCACATTTTTTTCGGATCGCTATGACGTTTCTTCTCCTGATTATCAGGTTGGATATGCAGGGATTGCAATGAGTTTTTTACGCCTGAGCGCACCTGAACGGATACCAGCTCAGTTAAGTCGGGCTGGTTTTCGTGCTTACAAGCGGCAGGCCGAGGCTACAGCGCAGCTGCTCAAGCGTTAAGGGCAGAAAGAGAGCAAATATGGAGAAAGATACCTCCTTTATGTCAGAGCCACAGGAGCACCTTGAGGCTCTACAAGAGCAGCTTCAAATCCAGAGGCAAGAGATCGAGAGCCTTCGCCTTCAATTGAAGCAGGAGCAGTTTGCAGAAGAGCTGCGTCGATTGCTCATGAGCTCAAGCGCGGTTGGATTGGTCCTATCACCGTTTAGCCGTTCGCATCTCCTGGAGCTCATTGTCCAGGCAGCAGCCCAGTTTATTGATGCGCAATCGAGCTCGCTGTTTCTTCTGGATGATGCCACTCAGGAGCTCGTTTTTGAGGTTGCCATGGGGCCAGCCTCGCAAGAGGTAAAGAAATTTCGTGTCCCTCTCGGACATGGTATCGCTGGAATAGTGGGTTTAACGGGTCAGCCAATGGCGATTGCCCAGGCGCAGCGAGATCAGCGTCTGGCAACCGATATTGCGTTTGCCGTGAACTATGTTCCAGAGAGTATTCTCTGCGTGCCGCTTTTCTATGATGATCGAGTGATTGGTGTGTTGGAACTGCTTGATAAACGGCAACAGGAATCCTTTAGCCCCACTGACATGGAGGTTCTGGGTAAATTTGCGCAGATTGCCGCCGTTGCCATTGCGCAATCGAGTGCTTTTCAAGATCAGCAGACCTTTCTTCAGGCAATGGTTCGTACCTTTGAAACTGAAGACAGCGAACGGCGGCAACAGCTGTATCAGGAAGTAGCCGCATTTACAAACTGGGGTGAAAGCACAGATCTTTTGAGCGCTCGTTCACATGAATTGGCTCTATTAGTTCATGAACTGATTCTGGACGGCGAACAGAGCTGTGATCTTTGCAGCAATGTGTTGCAGGGAATGGTTGCACGCGTGCGTGAGCGCCGAAACTGGCAAGCGAGCCTGACATCCTTCAATTCAGTTGCGTTTACAGGCAGGCGCTAGAAAGAGATGATTATGGGGACAGAAGAGCTAAAAAAGAGTGTACAAAGGCCAGCCTGGAGCTGGCAATTTAGCGCCGATGCGCGGATAGCTCTACCCTCGCTTGATCTCTTTGCAACGCTTAGTCGCGATCTACTGCATCATGATAGCCGTGGCAAAGGGGTGAAAGTGGCGGTGATTGATAGTGGCATTGACGATACGCATCCTGGTGTTGGTGGGCCCATTAGCAAACAGGTGATGATCGAGGAGGGGCCAGAAGGGTTTTCCACCATAGTCGAGGAGCCTATCGACATCTCTGGTCATGGTACCGCCTGCGCCAGCGTCATCAGAGCTCTGGCACCGGAGTGCGAACTCTATAGTGTCAGAGTGTTGGGGAAATGGTCCAGGGGGCGTGGAACGGTCTTTCTGGCCGGACTACGGTGGGCAATTGAGAATGGCATGCATGTCTGTAATTTAAGCCTGGGTACGACAAAAAAAGAGTTTTCAGATACCTTGCACGAGCTAGCCGATCTGGCCTATTTTCGAGGTGTGACCCTGGTCACTGCCGCCAATAACATGCCTATTCCAAGCTTTCCCTCTCTCTATGCTTCCGTAATCTCTGTCGCGGCTCATGAGGGGAAGGACCCGCACCAATTTTATTATAATCCCCAGCCGCCCGTTGAGTTTGGGGCACCTGGTATTGATGTGAATGTAGCCTGGTTAAATCAGCAATGGATTATGGCGACGGGCAACAGCTTTGCTGCGCCCCATATTACTGGTATTATTGCCCAGATTTTAGCCGTCTATCCAGAGCTAACGCCGTTTCAGATCAAAACCATCTTGCGAGAGCTTGCAAGCAATACTGTTCATGAGAGCCAACTTTGCTGAGGAGTCACTTCGTATTAACGTATTCACCATGACGAGAGGCGGGGACCGACTATGAATCTCGAGGAACACCTGCGCAATCTGCGCTCAAGCTATGCAATCGGGAGAGTAAAACCACTTGTGATGCTCTCTGATAAGGATTTTCAGCAGAGCCTGGATCAAGAGGCCGATCTTCCTTTAACGCCAGCAGAACAGGCGGTATTTACAAAATGTGCTCATTTTCGCGTGGCTGCTCTGAAGGCTGCGCGTGAAGGGAATCTTGCCATTGCTGATTATCTCTTTACGAGCACAGAGACTTTAATCGAGAGTCAGGACCTTTCTCCTGTTGCGACCTTGATGATGCGTTCGGCGCATGAAGCGGCTGTCGCCTATCTCGATTATCGGCGGCAAGAGTATGATTCCGGGACAGCAAGAATTTATCGCGCGTTAGCCATTGATGAGTCGTTGGAAAATGACTATGGATATGGTCATTATCATCTGCATAGACTTCGCCTGTTACTCAATCTCATCCGACTGAAGCGCCGTCAGGGAGAGATTGCGGAAGCTTTTCAGATGAGTGTTGCCATTGTTGATTATATGGAGCAGAAGCGTTTCTCATTACCTTTTCCAACCACCTGGGATGCTCATGCGCTCTCTCATCTGGCAGTTGAGCCAAGAAATTTCTTATTTGAACAGGCACTCTTTGAGATTCTCTTTATGGTTGTTGGTCGAGAAGGCGACACAGAGGCCATGCTTCAGATGCTGAACGCGCATACGTGCAGCGTTTTATCGGAGCAGTGTTATCTGAGCCCACGACTCCACCGTTGGTTGGAATCTCTACAAGCTCTACAAGACCAACAGATCGATCGCTATTGTCTCCTGATCCAGCCTTTGCTTGCTGCTGGTCCGAATGATAGCCTCTGGCTCTGGTATGGTCTTTTGCTTGAGCTTGTCCAGCTCTGTCAGAAATGGGAGATAGGCGAAGCGCAGATGTTGGGGCATGAGATTATGGCGGATATGACATCCTGGCAGTGGTCCCGCCTGCCGCCTTCATGGAAGCGTATCTCAGAGCAGATGATGGCTTATAGTCATGCCTAGCGAAATCGTTCGCTTATTGAAAGGAAGAAGAAGCCCTTGAGTACGATAGCAGAGAACAAAGCATCAACAGTTCTCAAACAGAAGACACCTTTTTTCGTGAGTCGCAATTATGCCTTTTTGTGGGGTGGGCAGGCTATTTCCAACCTGGGCGATCTTGTTTTTAACACGACGCTGGTGCTGTGGGTTGCGACGGTCATCGCCAGAGGGCAGACCTGGGCTCCTCTAGCGATTGGAGGGGCGGTTCTTTGTGGCTCGGTTCCCACCTTTCTTGTGGGTCCTTTTGCAGGAGTGTTTGTAGACCGCTGGGATAAACGGAAGACAATGATTGGGATGGATCTGGCGCGTGCAGCCTTAATCTCTCTCCTCTTCTTATTAGTTATCCCATTGCCAGGGTTGGCAGGCGGTCATCTACCGGCTCTGGGTCAGCTAGGGATGATCTACCTTGTCATTATCTTGACGACCGCCTGCTCACTCTTTTTTGATCCAGCGCGTTTAACCATTATCCAGGATGTGGTTGCTGAAGCTCACCTTGAGCGCGCAACCGGACTGGCTATTCTGACGCAGAATACCTTGCGTATTGTCGGACCTTCGCTGGCGGCTCCATTGCTCTTTGTCTTTGGCGTCCAATGGGCCCTGCTCATTAATATGGTCTCTTTTCTGTTCTCGGCTCTGGCTGTGACATGGGTACAGGCTAGCCCCCGGACAAAAGCGAAAACAGAGAAGCGAGGAACATTCTGGACAGAGTTTGCAACAGGTATTCAATTTCTGGTCAAGAGCCGGGTCTTAATTGTGCTTTTGTTAGCACTGTCATTTATCATCATTAGTGAGTCAGCTGAGCAGACGTTAGGCGTCTTTTTTATGCTGACAAACCTCCATCTGCCATCGGAGTTTTATGGCATTGTGGGAACGGTTGGTGGGATTGGTGGAATTCTGGGGGCATTAGTCGCCACCTATATTGTAGAACGCCTGGGGACAGTTCGTTCGTTCTGGTTGGGGATTATCGTCTTTGGACTCTTAATGTTTCTCTTCTCACGGCTAACATTCTTTATTCCTGCTTTAGGGGTGATCTTTCTGGTGGGATTTCCCGTTGCTGCTGCGAATGTTGCTTTGAGTCCGTTGCTGTTGCGCACCATTCCGCGCGAGGTTTTGGGGCGCGTTATTGCTGTCTTTACCACCTGTACCAGTGCCATTTCGATTCTTGCCGTCTGTCTCATTAGCACAGTAGCAAGTGCTCTGAGTGGGTTTCATGCCACCATTGGCGGGCTCTCCTTTGGCACCTATGACTGTATCTTGACCGCCTGCGGAGTATTGACCGCTCTTATCGGGGTAGGGGTGGCCCTGGCGCTACGTAATGTCAAGATTGGTCAAGCGGAGAGCCAGGAACGGGTCTATTAAATCATGGAGACGTGCTAACAAGAGGGATGCAATGTTATGCCAGATCTACCAACTGGTGCGGTAACCTTTCTCTTTACCGATATTGAGGGAAGCACCACGCGCTGGGAGCGGTATCCAGAACAGATGCGAGCGGCAGTTGCGCGCCATGATGCACTCTTAAGAGGCATCATGGACGCGCATAATGGTGTTGTGTTTAAGACCGTCGGTGATGCGTTTTATGTTGTCTTTGCTTCAGCAACGTCTGCTCTCATGGCAACTGTTGCGGCTCAACAGGCTCTGGCAGAGGAGGATTGGCCTGAAGCGATCCGTCCATTCAGAGTGCGGATGGCGCTCCATTATGGGGAAGCAGAACTCCGTGAGAACGATTATTTTGGTCCACCTCTCAATCGTGTGGCTCGTATCCTCTCCGCAGGCCATGGTGGACAGATCCTCTTATCACAGGCAGTGCTCAGTCTTGTACGCGATGCTCTCCCGGCGGATATTGTTGTACGTGACATGGGGAGGCATCGACTAAAAGATATCCAGTATCCTGTCCAGATTTTTCAACTTCTGGTTCCGGGCTTGTCTGAGCAGTTTCCACCATTAAAAAGTCTGGATCTGCGTCCAAACAATCTTCCGTTGCAAACAAATTCCTGTGTTGGCCGCGAAAGTGAGCTGGCCGATATCAGCAAATTGTTGTGTAATCCGCAAGTGCGAGTAGTGACTTTGACGGGGCCGGGCGGGATTGGAAAGACGCGTCTGGGTCTGTATGTTGTAAGTACGCTGATTGAGACCTTTACAGGTGGAATCTGGTTTATTGAGCTTGCAACCATTCGGAATAGTGAGGCGATTCTTCCAGCGATTTTTCAGGCCATGGGGGGATATGAGGCGACACCCCAATTGACACTTGAGCATTTGAAAGAACGTGTTGATGGGAAGACGCTCTTATTTTTTGATAGCGTTGAGCAGATTCCAGGAGCCGATACTTTTGTCGCAGAGCTATTGGTGGCCTGTCCCCACGTCAAGGTCATTGTAAGTAGCCGTAGAAGCCTGAATGTGAAGCAGGAATATCTGTATTCACTGAATCCCCTGGCCGTTCCAGAGACGCGCCAGACTCCTCCTCCAGAAGAATTGTTACAGTATGGAGCCATCGCCTTGTTTGTCCAGCAGGCCAGCGTAGCCCGGCCAGATTTTCAGCTTCAGCGCTCGAACGCAGCCCTGGTTCTGAAGATCTGTAAACGGCTGGATGGCCTTCCACTTGCGTTAGAACTGGCCGCAGCTCGCAGCAAGTTACTGTCCCTGTCCGCTATTCTCAAACGGTTGGATCGACAACTCCAGCTGTTCGCAGGGAATGAAAAGCAGCAGCAAGCAACGTTGCGTGGGACCATTGAGTGGAGCTATCTGTTGCTCAATACTGAGGAGAAGATCCTGCTCAACCAACTGGCCATTTTTCGCAGCGGCTGCACATTGGAGGCCATTGAGACCATCTGTCCTCTCTTTGAGGCAGACCAGAACGATGTATTTGCTCTCTTGCGATCACTCATTGATAAAAGCCTCTTACGCCAACTTGAGGGTGAAAATGATGAGCCGCGCTTCCGGATGATGTATATCATTCGCGAATATGCACTGGAGCAGTTACAGAAAGAAGAGGAGAGCGGAAACCTCAAGAGGCGGCATGCTCACTACTATCTGGCCTTAGTTGAGCGTATTGCTCCTACGCTGACAGGGTTTGAGCAGAAATCAGCCCTGGCTCTTTTAGAGGAGGAGCAAGAGAACATTCAGGCTGCTCTCGACTGGTTTATTGAAGAGGGCGAGCTCGTATCTGGTCTACAGATGGTCGAGTCCCTCTGGCGTTTCTGGTGGATGCATGGGCATCTTACCGAAGGTCGTCAGTGGCTGGATGCTCTCCTGAGATCTGACCAGATTGAAGAGGTTTCCATACCTTTGCGGGTGCGTGGCCTGGTGATTGCTAGCCGTCTGGCATCAAGTCAGCAGGATTATGAGCAATCTTCCCAGTTAGCTACTCAGGCTTTAGCATTGAGTCAGGACACGGGCGATCCGGTGAGCCTGAGTGCGGCCTACACCACACAAGCAGAAGTTGCCTTCCATAAAGGAGAGTATGGGCAGGCCACCTATTTTCTAGAGCAGAGCCTGGCTATTCAGCGTGCAGCTGGAAAGAAGAGAGATACAGCCAGTCTGCTGAATAACCTGGGCAATGTTGCTCTTCAGCAGGGGGACCTTGTGCGGGCCGCAAGCTTACAGGAAGAGAGCCTGTTGCTCTTTCGGCAACTCAAAGACCAATGGGCCATTGCGACCGTCCTGAATAGCCTGGGCGAAGTTGAGCGACGTCGGAGCAACTACAGACAGGCCTCTATTCTGTATAAAGAGGGGCTAAAACTCTGCCGTTCTCTGAACTATACCGAAGGATGTGCGACTGCTCTCGTCAGTCTGGGAGATATTGTGCGCTTTCAGGGGGATCATGAGCAGGCATCAATCTTTTATAAAGAGAGCCTGAGCCTCTTTCGTGAACTGAATAATCGCGTGGGGATCACCATCTGTCTCCAAGGTTTAGCCGAAGTTGCCTATATTCAGGAGCAGTTGGAGCTAGCAACCCGTCTCTTTGCCCAGGCAGAAGTGACCGCCTATGCGCTAGAAAGCTCAGTCTTGCATTATGAACAACATACCCATAGCGCCACACTAGAACAGTTGCGTACCTCACTGGACCAGGACTCCTTTGACGGCTTTTGGACAACCGGGCAGGCTATGACATTGGAAGAGGTCGCATTAGAAGTGCAAAAGTAGGAGGAGATATCCTGTTATAAGAAATGGATTGAGAAAGGAGGTGAGAAGGAGATGACGCAAGAAAATGTTGAAGAGATCCGGATTGTTGCGCGCAGGTTAGCCGAGAGGCTTCAGGAAGATGCTGATTTTAAAGAGCAAGTGCGCGAGAATCCTCAGCTTTTGCTGGATGAAGGACTGCCAGAGATGGCCATGGCAGACTTTTTAAACGCTACTGACCTGTCGGATGTCTCGGGCTATCTGGGCTGCACGACAATTAGCTCGATTTAAGATGGCCTTTTTTTGCAATGACTATTCTGAGTGGCAGGCTTACAGCAATCGAATCGATTGTGATGGGCCTGCCACCATTTATATTATATGTGTATTATAAAGGGGCGACCATTTTTTCATGGATAGAGATACGTTGAATGCTACTAAGGGCCTGACGACCTGTTCTCATGCTCTGATACCATTCTAATTGCTCATCAACAGAGGAGAGCGTCGATTGTGTCTGAGCCAGAATAAGCTGAGTGGAAGTACCAGCTGCTTCCGTATCCAGGATATGGTTAGTGTGCAGGACATGAGTTTCTGGAGAGTGGCCCTGTCCCAATCGATACAGAGTGATTTCTGCAAGCAGTCTCTTGCGGAGAAGGAGAATAGCGTCTTGCTGTTCGTTTATTCCAGCCTGTTCGATCAGCCCGAGGCAGTACAGAGCGTGAGAGAGGAACCGCTCCGGGCGGGGCCAGTTGCCAGTGTTTTGCCCCGGGTGGAATGGAAAAAACTGGATGAGTGTTTGGAGTGTCCACTCAATCCAATGGTGTTGTTGCTCAGGAGTTAGTTGATCGCGCAGAATGGTCTGTACAAGTGGATGAAGAGTGATTTGATGATCTTCTGGATCGCGTCGTAGCAGAGCTGAGGCATTGAGCAGCGCAAAGGCCTGATCGAGCTGAAAGAGGTTGGATAAAGGCTGCTGATATTCGCCTTCTGTTGGATAGCTGATAAGTTTCTCCGCTATGCCAGCGGGATGAAGAAACAGGCAACGCGAGAGAAACTCGACCGCCAGAGGGGAACGAGACTGGATCTGTTTAAACGCTTCTAGAATGGTCATAGCTATTGATACTGAGGGACTGCCCGGCGATCGCCCACACCATGTTAATAGTGCAGTTCTATTCTGCTGGAACCGTTCTAAATATCCACTCAGACTGCATCCAGTCTCTTCAATATAAGCACCGGCCTGTTCGAGAGCCAGGGAATGACCTCCAAACAGGCGACAGAGCTCTACTGCGTAGCTGCGAAGCTTTTCGTTGGCTTGTTCAAGCGTTTGATCGAATGTGAGCAGGCGAGCGCGGCGTAACAGGAAGCAAGCCCCTTCCTCTGTATTCATCGGGGGGATCGTCAGATTCCAGCCAACGCGGCCAGTTGCTGGTAAGCGTGTTGTAAGCAGAATATGGCCTTGGATAGTGTGGGTGGGGAGAAGTGAATGAACGAGGGAAAGATCTTCGACCTGATCAAAAATAAGCAGCCAGTTTTGAGCAGTGCGTACCCATAGCACAAATGCCTGACGGGCTCGTTGTTCATCCGTTTCCTGATGTGAGACAAGCTGCAAAGCAATGGCAAGCTGGAGGAGAGAGGCATTGAGCGCTGTCAGTGTTTGAGCATGGAGCCAGAGAATCGTATCATAATTTTGTTGAGATTGGTAGGCATATTCCAGGGCTATCTGCGTCTTACCAATACCTGCAAGCCCATTGAGGACCACGACCTGGATGGATTGTTGCGTGAAAATGGCGGTAATCTGTTGGAGAAGAGCGGCGCGGCCACCGAAGAAAGGATTGCGCTTTTCAGGAAGTAGGTACAGAGTCTGCTCCCGATCAATCGGCTCGTTCTTAATGAAACCCAGGGACTGGCTGTTCATCCCAAAGATCTGACAAAGTTGCTCACGAAAATAGAGACTGGGAATAGTCTGTCCCTGTTCCCAGCGTGCTACCGTGATCCTGGTTGTATTGAGTTGTGCTGCCAGTGTGCTCTGTGTCCAGTTGCGCTGAACTCTCGCCTGACGCAATAACTCATTGACCATAGCTCCTTCTCCTTCTCATCCTTTACGCATGCTCATTTATGTTTCCGGGCAGCCTAATTGATCAATGAGGTACTGACAAAAAGCCGCCAGGTCTTGATGTCCAGACTGACAGAGAACTTTTTTTTCATCCTCAGTGAGCTCAAAATCCCTACTTTGTAGGAAAACCAATGGATCATGTTGAAACATCTGCCAGAATAAAGGATCATGTAAAGCCATCCCAAGAATCTGATTGATCGTCTTCCAGGACATTCTATATCCTTTTCATCAGTAACTGGCCTATTTTGAGTGAATGGGCCAGGGATCGATTGGATCAATGGAAGCGGAAAGAATAGATCTGATTGCAAGCATGGTGGGAACCTCCTGAAATAGTGTAAGCCTCATCTGATAATCTGTTGTGCCTTTGATGAGGAGCGTTTCAACTCATCTATGCATAGTATAGAAAAAGAATCTCAACAAATTCTCAGCAGATCTCAGCAGTTTTTGGGGAATTGGTATGCAATAAATACCGGCATAAGCAGTTCATACTGTGTACAGAAGCTTCTAAGAACTCTTTGCAAGGAGAGATATTGGATTTATAATAAAGGTTGGACAGTTCTTTATTGAACATCATGTCACCCTATAACTCCTTTCGGTGAAATGATTTGCATCTTTTATGGCTTTTTATTCGTTTTGTGAACGGCGAAACGAAGCGCGACCTGCTCAGAAAGGAAATATTCCATGCTGGAACCTCACAGATCTAGGAGATTGGTGAGTCCGCTCTTCCCTCCCGCATGTCTACAACGCGCAAGGTTGCGCTCTCAACTTGGAGATGCTCTTTCTGGTCATTTAGTAGATTCACAGGCGAAGCGTCTTAACGTAAAGCTGATCTTACTTTGTGCCCCTGCCGGATACGGTAAAACTGTCCTGTTGACAGATGTATCAAGACATACTGATGTCACCTGTTGCTGGTATCAACTGTCTCCCGTCGATCAAGAGGGTAGCCTTTTCCTCTCTTCCCTGATCAAAAGTGTTCTCTATCGATTTCCACATCTTGAAGACAGCTGCCAGCCACTCCTCGAGCGCCTTGTCTCCAGCCCGGGAGATCAGAGAGAGATGGAAGCCTTATCGCTGGAAGTGCTTGATGCATGGATACATCTGCTCAATGAGAGGATCGCTGAGCGTTTTGCCTTCTTCCTCTGTCATTACCAGCATGTGGCGAAGAATTCGCTCATTGCAGGCATGATTAATCGTTTTTTAAGGCATGTGACTGCCAACTGTGTGCTGGTTATTGAAAGTCGCGTCTTACCCAATCTGCAATTTGTGCATTTATTGGCACATCGTCAGGTCTTGAGTATCAACAGCAAAGATCTCAGCTTTACGGCAGAGGAGGTCTACCATCTGGCTCAGATCCAGGAAGTCCATGATTTTACCTATAAAGAGGCAGAAAGGATTGCTACTGATTTCGAAGGGTGGGTTGCTGGCATTCTGCTGGGGACGCGAGTGGGTGGGCAGCAATTTTTACACACTCCGGGGCGAGGGGCTTCTCAACTTTCCCCTCATCTGTTTCAATATTTAGAGACCGAGATTTTTCGCGACCAGGAGAATCTTTATTCCTTTGTGCGAGAGGCCGCACTTTTTCAGCATCTCGTACCAACTATTTGTGCCAGCGTTTTAGGAAGAGAGGATGCCGAACAAGTCTTAGCAAGACTCGAAGAGCAAGGATTATTTGTGACACTGCATGGAAGTGGATCGCATATTTTTTATACCTGTCATCCAATTCTGCGGAGACTCTTGCTTGATCATTTACGTGAACAATGTCCAGAACAGTGCCTTCGTCGGCATCGGCAGGCATTGACCCTTTTTCTTGCTGCGGGCGATGAAGAACAGGCTTTATATCATGCTCTGGAGGGCGAGTCCTATGATATATTTGTTCGCCTTCTTCTGAAAAACGCAGACACCTATCTGGCGCAGAATCGCGTAGAATTACTTACTTTCTGGCTCGAACGTATACCAGTAGAGATAAAAAAGAGCTATCCGCGTCTCAGCCTGGTACAGGCAAATATCGCGCTGATGAACGGGAATTATACAGTAGCTTTAGAGCAATTGGCCACATCACCAGTTGCTCGACTTGATGCCATGGTCGAGCAGGAAGATACTGTTGATCATCGTTTACGCATTGAACAGGAGATTACGAGGAGCAAAGCGCTCTTTCAGGCTGGAGAGCTTCATCAAGCAAAGGCTCTCTGTCAACAGATTCTTAAGCGCCTATCTGATGACGAACTGGCTTTGCGCTGTGAAGTCCATCTGCGCCTTGGCGTGTGTCTGAATCTATTGGGAGAGACCGCCCCCGGGATTCAGCATTTACAGCGGGCACTTCAACTCAATGGACGACATACATTGAATCGTCAGGCGGCGGATACCCACAGTGCTCTGGCTAATGCCTATAGTATCTCAGAGAACTTTACACTGGCCGAACATCATCTCTCTCGTTCGCTTCTCTGTTGGGAAGAATTCCATGATGAGCGAGGGAAAATCACCAGTCTGTTGCAGCGCGGCATTCTCAAGCAGCGTCAGGGGTTACTCACAGAAGCTGAAGAGGATCTTCAACAGGCTCTGGCACTTGCAAGGGGCCCGGTACGTTTTCTACGAGGCGAAGCCTATGCTCTGGCTAATTTAGCAGATCTGTTTTTGGACCAGGATAAGCTTATTCAAGCCTTAACGGTTGCTGAAGAGAGTCTGGCCCTGGCTGGTCAGTTAAAAGATAAACGTCTGGCCGTTTATTGCCTCTACAAACTGGCCATGGTCTATCTGCTTAAAGGGGATTCCTCAACCGCCTTGCTCTTTATTTCAGAGATTCGTGCCCCAGAAGACGGAAGCAGTATCGATAGCTATGAATACAATATGTCTACAATTGCGTATGGTACGGTACTGCTTTATCAACAAAGATATGAAGAAGCGCTGGCTTTTCTGGTCGAAAAGAAAGCAGCTTTTGCATCCTCTCCCAGAGTGCTGGTGCAGCTTCTCATTTCTCTGGCTCTCTGTCGGCTGTCACTTCTTCAAGATGAAGCGTTTGTTAGCACGATAGATGAGATCTGTTGTTTCTTTACCAGCCATGGGAGTTACAGAAATCTCGCTCTGGTGGAACTTCGCCGTCATCCAGCGTTGTTGCAAGCCATCAAATCACGTCCAGATATGCAGCAGCTAAGAGGGCTACTGCTGTTAGAGGAGGAACCATCGCATAGTGTTCATGCTCAAAAAACAGTTCATGTTGTCAGTGCAACAAAGCCACAGATTTCACCTCCTCAGGAAGAGAGCCTCACATTAAGAATTGTGGCCTTTGGTGAGCCTGCCGTGATCATTGGCGGAAAACCAGTGACCCATTGGCGCATGGCACGCTCGATGGAATTGTTGTTCTTCTTTCTCCACATGGGCCGCCCATTGCGCAAAGAAGAGATTTTGACCGCTTTATGGTCGGATGTTGATGAGCAGACGGAGTCTACTCTTTATACAACCATCTACTATTTGCGCAAGATTCTGGGCCATAGTAAGTGCATAACCTCTCATGCGGGGACCTATAAGCTAGACCTTACTCCTGTATATGGTAAACATGTATGGTACGATGTCGCCGAATTTCAGCACTACTATCAGCAGGCGCAGACGGCCCTGGCCTGTAAAGAGATAGCGGTGATGCGCGAAAAGTTATTGGCAATGATACATCTGTACCAGGGGGATTACCTGCGTTCAATCTATAGCGATTGGTGTCGTACGCAGCGCGATGAAGCTCGCACCCTCTATTTAAATGCTCGCCGATCTTTAGGGCAGATTGCATTGGATGAAAAAGCGTTTGATGAGAGCATTATGCACTGGCAGCGTATGCTTGCCCTGGATAACTGCCTGGAAGAGGCGCATCTGGGGATTATGATCTGTTCTGTAGAGTTGGGAAAGCGCGGATTGGCTATTCGTCAGTATCAGCAATGCCGAGAGATTCTGCATCAAGAGCTTGGAGTTGAGCCAGGTCATGCGTTGCAGGACTTGTATCAGCGTCTGAAAGCAGCCATCTTATAAAAGATGGGCACTCGTACTCGTACGGGTGCCCATCTGAAGTCTTTCATACTCATCCGTTACCATGAGAGATGACTCATGTGTATCACCGTTGATGAATATTTGAGAGCTCAATAGTGACCTGGCCCTGACCAGCCGGAACACGGCTGGTAAAGACCTGACCATTGAGATACACAATGATCTCATACCATGTGCGCTGAGGATGATAGCGCTCAAAATGCTCTTCAATAGTGACAGTCGCACGCTCTTCTTGAGCGTTGCAAGTGATCAATGTCTCGGCAAAGATCCCTTGCTCATGATCATGGCTGGCCCCATCATCATCATAGAGTGTATAACTTGCCGTCCCATGAGAGGTCATATAACAGCGAATCGTCAATGGATCAGTGGCTTTTTCGTCTGTATGCTGCATCAGCGGACCCATGGGGAAGATGCTATTGCCGCGAACGAAGAGAGGCCAGCTCTCTAACGGTGCAGCAACGACATGAGTCTGATTCCCTTCATAGGTCTGCGCACTCCAAAAATCGAACCAGGTTCCAGCGGGAAGATAGACCTCGCGGCTGGTTGCGCCTTCCATATACAGCGGAGCAGAGAGCAATGTCTCACCAATGAGTAGCTCATCTTCAACAGTAATCGCTTTTGCATCCTGAGCAAAGTGATAATAGAGCGGACGGAGAATTGGTGCACCAGTGCGTGCCGCTTCAGCAAAAAGTGTATAGAGATAGGGCAGACTACGGTAGCGTAGCTCAATTGCTGTTCGATAGGCACTCTCATATGGCTCGCCAAACGACCAGGGTTCCTGGTGAGCAACAAATTTGGCATAGTGATTGCGGCAGAAAGGCATAAAAGCGCCCAATTGAGCAAAACGGACGAGGAGCTCACCATTGCTATCATCCCAGAAGCCGCCAATATCCATCCCCACAAAAGGGATGCCACTGATATTCATATTCAGCGTCATTCGCAAAGCGAGCGAGATATGTTCCCACGAACTTGTATTGTCACCAGTCCAGACTGCGGCATACCTCTGCACCCCTCCAGTTCCTGAACGTGTGAGGACAAATGGGCGTTGGTCTGGTTGCAGGCGGCGAAGGCCCTCATAGGTAGCGCGGACCATCTGCATACCATAAGCGTTATGAAAGAGGCGATGAGAAGTTGGAGCACCATCGGGACCAGTATGGTTCTCTCCGCCAGCGCGGTGAACAACATTCTTATCCATCGTCTTGCCATGCATATGCTCGGCACTGTGCTCAGACAAAAGCTTCGTCATTGCCGGCTCATTCATATCATTCCAGATGCCCGCAACCCCGAGATCAAGATGATCTTTATAGAGCCCACCCCACCACTCGCGTACCGCCTGTTGTGAGAAATCGGGGAAGACACAGATGCCAGGCCAGACCTCGCCCAGGAAATGCTTCCCATTGGGATAACGAACAAAGTAGTCGTTATCATTGCCCTCTTTATAGACAGGATAAGCCTCATCGATGGCAGTACCTGGATCGATAATCGTGACGGTGCGAATGCCCTGCTGACGAAGATCCTGAATCAGTTGTTCGTGATGGGGGAAGGTCTCAGCATTCCAGGTAAAATTGCGATATTGATCCATATAATCAATATCCAGCCATAAGGTATCGCAGGGATGATTGCGTTCGCGCATCGTTTGCGCAATCTCACGCACCTCTCTGGCAGTATCATAGCCATAGCGGCTCTGATGGTGTCCCAGAGCCCAGCGGGGTGGAAGATGCATATGACCAGTCAAATCAGTATACTGCCGAACCACATCGGCAGGAGTTGGGCCAGCAAAGAAATAGGCCACCAGAATATCATCCTCAACCATCAAGCGTAAGAAATCGGGATGCTCATGACCCAGATCCACCTCTACCTCACCAGTATGATCGACCAGCAGACCATGCGCATGTCCATTCGTACGATTAAGAGCGAGATAATACGGAAGAGAGACATACATCGTCACCGTTTGATCGTTATGATGCATTGGAGGATCGATATTCCATGTTGGAAAGGCCTGGCCACGTTTATCCATAGAGCCGGAGCGCTCACCGAAGCCAAAGAGATGGTGTTGGGGCTGAAGAGGACGGAAGAGACGCAGAGCCGTAGGACTGGCCTCAAACTGAAAAAACTCTTCGATATCTGTAAGCTTCTGCTCAACAACTGGCCACGCCTCATCTCCCTTATCCACCATCCAGGAGTGATAAGGGAGCGTGCCATCAGCACCACTGGCCAATTGATAGCGTCGATTATCGAGCTCTGCACCACGCTGTAACACCACGCGAGTAATGTCGGGGCCCAGGGCTGAGCCAATGACTGTATAGTCATGCCCAGCCTCGTCCAGTCCATGCCAGAAGCTATGTCTGCCCTCCTGTCCAAGGAGGTGAAATGAATGAATTTTGGTAAACAAAAGAAAAGAACCTCGAATCTAAATGAACATCGACCGCCTGGAGTCTAGCCCTTCACACTTCCACCGGTCAGACCAGTGACCAGATAGCGTTGAGCCCAGATGAAAATGACCAGAACGGGAATGGTTACCAGCACAGCAGCGGCTGCAAGGTAGCTCCAGTCAGCACCAAAGTTATGGACAAAGCGCTGAATGCCAACGGCCAGGGTCAGATTGGAATCGCTCTGGAGGAACGTAAAGGCCATCATAAACTCATTCCAGGCTGTCATAAAGTTAAAGAACGCGACCACTGCAATACCAGGGAGCGTCAGAGGGAGAATGATGCGCCAGAAAACCTGGAAGGGTCCCAGACCATCCACATTCGCAGCCTCATCCAGTTCTTTAGGAACAGCATCAAAGAAGTTTTTCAGCATCCAGACGCTAAAGGGAAGTGCTGTCGTAGCATAGGCTACAACCAGGCCAAAGATATTATCCAGCAGACTGAGCTGGGCAAACAGCAGATAGAGTGGCACAATCAGCAGGACCGCAGGAAACATCTGCGTTACCAGGAAGAGGAGTAACAGACCCTGTTTGCCAAAGAACTGCCAGCGTGAGACCGCATAGGCGGCGGGAGCGGCCAGGATCACCCCAAACACAGTTGTGAGAGCCCCGATTTTCAGACTATTGAAGAACCAGGTAATGAAAGCTCCACCGAGCACATATTGATAATTGCTCCAGGTGAAGACGGCTGGAATGAGCTTTA
Source organism: Tengunoibacter tsumagoiensis (assembly GCF_003967535.1). Taxonomy (GTDB): domain Bacteria; phylum Chloroflexota; class Ktedonobacteria; order Ktedonobacterales; family Ktedonobacteraceae; genus Tengunoibacter; species Tengunoibacter tsumagoiensis. The sequence goes on from NZ_BIFR01000001.1 coordinate 3,347,836, forward strand.
GATCAAACACATCGTTTGGTTGTTTAAACGAAGTCGAGATAATAATCAGCATTGGCAAGATACAGAGCAGCACAGTGATTATCATCACCACGTGAGCACTGATCGAACCAACAACCTTCAGAGGCTTTACCCGTTTCTGATTGCGTGGACGGCGTGTGGTTCGGGTTGATCCGGCAGGTCCAGGCTGCGCAATTGTGGTTGTTTCTTTCATCTTTTCCATTCCTTTCGCCTTAGTACACAGTCTCATTCGAGCGAAGCATGCGCGAATAAATGATGGTAAAGACCAGTAAGATCACCAGGATAATAATGCCATAAGCGCCACCGAGACCGTAGTGCTGAGGCACCTGGAAAGCTTTGGTCCAGGCGTACGTAAAGAGCGTCTGCGAGCGATTGAACGGTCCGCCCTGCGTGATGAGATAAATCACCGCAAAAACATTGAACGTCCAGATCACATCAAGCATAGTGGAAAGGAAAGCGATTGGCCGTAACATAGGCAGAGTAATCGAGCGGAAGCGCTGCCAGGCACTTGCGCCATCCATAGCCGCCGCCTCATACATCTCTGCTGGAATACTCTGGAGTCCACCCAGTAGAGTAACAGTCATAAACGGGATCCCAAGCCAGATATTCACAATAATCACAGAGATCAGCGCCCAGGTAGGGTCCGAGCCCCAGGCAATCGCGGGCAAATGGAAAATATCCAGCAGCTTATTGATATAGCCGCCCTGCTGATTGTAGAGGAAGCGCCAGGCGAACGCAGCTACAAATTGAGGCATGGCCCAGGGGACCATCAGCAGCGTCCGATAGATCGTGCGGCCACGCATTGGCCGGTTAAGAATGAGTGCCAGACCCATAGCAAAGATAAAGTGAAAGAAACAGTTTGCAACGACCCAGATGATTGTCTGAAAAATCACATGGCTTTCATCTGAACCGGGCTGGAACCAACCAGAGATAATGGTGGTATAGTTTTGCAGTCCAATAAAATGATACGTTGCGGGATAACTCATAGCACCAATCTGTTGTGCAATATTCGTCTGATCCGCATTCGTAAAGCTAAGAATCAGCCCATTCACAAGTGGGTAGAAAACGATCACCGCCATACAGATGATGATGGGGGCCAGCCAGAGATAGGCTCGAAGTGTTATTTTTAGCTTTTGTTGACGATCTCTTTTATCCTGCTGAGCTGCAGAAGCGACCGGTGTTGTTTTTGCTTGCATAGCCATGAATTGCTCCCTACTCTTTACCTGTACCAGGGGGTCCGCGACTGAGAGAACATATCTCTACATTGAAGATCCATCATGGAACCTAAGCGCGCTGTTCCGAAAGAAAGAACAGCAAACGAGATGAATGGGGTGTATGAAGTACGAAAAAAATTTTGTGACAAGACTGGGAAGGAGGGATCATTCCCTCATTCCCAGTTGGATAATCAACATCCATGCAATAGCAGGTAGGTTTCTTTTAACAGAAGGACTACTTGCTAGCGAGAAGCTGCTGCCATTTCTCGGCCACAGCATTCAGAGCATCGGCAGGGGTTTTTGAACCACCCAGAGCGGCCTGAATGTTGGGATCGAAATCGGTGAACAGCTGTCCACCCTGAGGGATGACAGGGCGGCTAACCGCGCTATTGCGGATGGCATAGAAGGCAGAGATGATAGGATCGGCGGTAACTGCCGCATCTTTATACGCGCTCTCGCGGGTAGGCAGAGTATGGTTTGCGGTTGCAATCTCAACCTGACTGCTGGTCGAGCTCATGAAATTGATAAACTTGGCCGCTTCAGCAGGATGTTTGGTGCCAGCGTAAGCGACATAGGAGTGACCGCCGGTAGGTGAGCCAGTGACGCCGGTAGGGCCAGCAGGGATAGCAGCGATACCGAGGTTGGTTTTGTCAGCAAAAGCGCTACCAGTCAAGATGTTCGATGTCTCCCAGGGACCATTGAAGATCATTGCCGTGGTGCCATCTTTCAGATCGTTGACCATATTGTTGTAGCCATTGTTGAAGTCAATCTTGCCAGGCATCACCTTATCCTGATTCTGAAGCTTGGTCAGGAATTCCAGACCAGCAACGGAACCAGCATTGTTGACCAGCACCTTATTGTTGGCATCGATCATGCCGCCGCCAAAGGACCACAGGAAGGGCAAGGTAAAATAGGAAGCGCCAGAGGTCTCGAAGGCATACTTGGCAGCTCCGCTCTCAACAATTTTTTTCGAAGCAGCCTCAAAATCACTCATGGTCTTAGGAGCGCTGGTAATACCAGCTTTGGCCAGGATCGCTTTATTGTACTGAATGGCCAGGAAGTCCGTAACCTGAGGAAGAGCATAGAGGTGACCATCATATTTGCCGTAAGCCAGAGCATTAGGCAGATAATCCTTCTGATCGGTCTCAGAAACATACTGATCCAGGGGAAGCAGATAGCGGGTCGACGCAAACTGAGCAATCCAGCCCACATCAGAGCGAAGCACATCAGGAGCAGTGTTTGACTGAGCTGCATTAGCAAACTTCGACTGTGTCTGATCGAAGGGCTGATACTGAGCATTAATCTTAATATCAGGATTCTGCTTCTCAAATTCACCAATGAGCTTGGTGATCACGGGAGCTTCCGCTGTCCCTTCAGTATACCAGTAATTCAAGGTGACCGGGCCGCTGGTGGTGCTGGTGGAACTACCACCACAAGCAGAGAGGATGACAGTCAAGAGCACGAGCAGTGTGCTCAAGCTGGCAGCAATTGTGCGAGAACGTCGATGTTTCATAATGACTCCGTAGATGGAAAGATTATTCATCAACTCTTCTTTGTCTCCAAAGAATGTCGACTGCCTGATACCTCAGGACAACAGGACAAAATGACCACCGTGTAAGATCTCCTGATCTTTTGTTCTGCGCAAGTCAGAGCAAAAGACAAAGCAGTAATCTTTTTCGATGTAACCCGTAAGATTTCAGCGTACTGTAAAAGGGCGCACCTATACTAGACTAGCTATGCTCACATTTTTGAAAAAAACAGCAGCATAGCGTGAAAGAATTCTTTAGGGATTACATGAGACTGGCAGTGGTTCTGATGAGATAACGCGTTCAATTAGAGTGGGAACCTCGCCACTGGCAAATTGACTTTCCAGCAAGGTAGTTGACTGCTGAAGCGCCTGCTTTAGCGCCTGGAGCGTTGGAGTACCCAGAGGACTGAGGCGAGTTGAGATCATCTGCTCACGGGCAGATTTGACTTTATGGCGCAATGCTTGCCCCTCTTCGGTCAAAATAACACGTGTATAGCGGCGATCTCCATCTTTTCCTCGCTGGCGTTTTGCAAGATGGGCCTTCTCTAATTTATCGACCACACTGGTCATGTTACTTTTGTCACAGATCAACAGATCGGCAAGTTCACTCAATGAACGTCCCTGTGGGTCTTCGAGATGAACCAGAGCCCAATACTGTGTGGTGGTTAGACCAAAGTGTTTGAGCAACTGGCGATCACCTTCATCAAGGTGAATGAATGTACTGGAAATGAGTTGGGCTAATTCCAGCTCAATTGAAGAGACCATCATCGGCTCCATATACGTGGTTTTCCTTCCAACTGTTGACCGTTCAACTATCAGAACAATAGTAGTATAGCAATCAATGGTTGAGAAGTCAACTGTTTTGCTTTCGATTTTTCGCAATTTTGCTTTCAATTGTAAAAGGTGGAAGTGATGCTGTCAGAGTGTGCAAAAAAAATTACCCATTTTCCTCTGTACCATACTCCTCAATATAGGGTATAATAATTTTATCATTTGATAAGGAGTGTGCGGAATTATGGCAGAGAATCCAACGTTGCCTGTTGAGTCTCAACAGGAGCATGATTCTGGTTATAAATGGCGCGTACTGGCAAGTGTCGTTGTTGGCTTATTTATGGTCATTCTGGATTCGACAGTTGTCAATGTCGCGTTGAAATCATTGCAGCAACATTATTCGGTCTCAACGAATGAGGCTCAGTGGGTCATTAGTCTCTATACCCTGGCTCTAGGTATTGCGACTCCTCTCTCAGGTTTCCTGGGTGATCGGTTTGGAGTTAAGAAGGTCTATCTGACAGGTCTGGCTCTGTTTGCATTTGGCTCACTGTTGTGTGGTATTTCGACGTATCTGACCTCGTTGCCTTTCTTGATTACGGCTCGAGCTATTCAGGGTATTGGTGGTGGTATTGCATTGCCGCTGGGAACTGCTCTTCTTTTCCGTTCGTTTCCGGCCCGCGAGCGCGGCGCGGCTTTCGGTATCTTTGGTATTGTGCTCGTTTTTGCACCAGCGATTGGCCCATTACTTGGTGGCTGGTTAGTTGATCAGAATCAGATCCCCTGGATCTTCTTCTTAAATCTGCCAATTGGAGCTGCTGGACTTTTCATTGGTGGCCGTTTCTTGAGCGAGGCTGCTGGCTCACCACGTGTGCGTACCGATATCCCAGGTATTCTCCTCTCGGCCATTGGTTTTGGCTCCATCCTCTTTGCCGCCTCAGTGGCTGGTGAGCAGGGGGCAGGTTGGACGGATCAACGTGTGATCATTGGTTTTATTGTTGGTATTATTGCTCTGCTTATCTTTGCGATTGTTGAGTTACGAACATCTGAGCCTTTGTTGGATCTGCGCCTCTATGCAATTCCAACTTTTGCCATTGCAAGCGTTGCGAGTATGGTTGGTACCATTGCTCTGTTTGGAGCAGAGTTCCTGCTGCCGCTCTACCTTCAGATCTTGCGTGGCTATACGGCCTTTGGAGCCGGTCTGGTCTTATTACCATTGGCGATTGCCTCGGCCTTTTCGAGCTTTCTGGGTGGACGTCTGGCCGATAAGATTGGACCACGCCTTCCGATTGTTGCAGGCTTCTTGCTGATCAGTTATAATACCTACCAGCTTTCACAGATCGAGCTGAATACAGATATCAACTTCATTATCTTCCTCTTGATTTTACGAGGTCTTGCGGTTGGTCTGATTATTCAGAATAGCCAGGTGGCGGCTCTTCTGGATGTTCCGTTGAATCGTCTTAACCGGGCGACTCCGCTGATTCAGGCGACGCGGCAGACGATGCAATCTATTGGCGTCGCTGTCCTGGCTACTATCCTGACCAGTGCCATTACGTTGACGATTCCTGCCAGTGCCAATCAGGGTGGAGATCTCTCAAAGCTGCCACCTCCGATCCGTGAGGGGATTCTGCATCAGATTCAACTGTTCCAGAGTCAGTACATTACCGGTCTGCAACATGCCTATCAGGCAACTTTCGTGATTGCTCTTGTGGCCACGTTGCTCTCCCTCTTCCTGCCCGGATGGCCTGGTAAGTACAATTCAGGGAAGAATAAAACTGTTGAGGCTCCTGGCGAAAAGCCACCTGTTGAGGTAGCCTGAGTGAATAGTTGTCAGGTTTCATGAAGAGGGTCCCCGGGGGTATCATTACTGATGGCCCCAGGGACCCTCCCTCTATGTCTGCCTCTTTTGTCTCTTTTACTCACCCTTATAGACGTCAGAGCCCGTTTTATTGAGCTGTGATTTTATCAACTGATAAGTTTTGAATGCCAAAAGCGTCTGCCATGAGCTCATAGATTTTGATACGATTGTCGTGTCCATAGACCATTGGCGCGAGCATCAGTTCATCTGCACCTGTCTGTTCAACCAGTCGGAGTAATTTATCGCGAAGGATTGCTGGACGTCCTACATTCTGGCGTGAACGGGTCTCCTGGATCACCGCAAGCTCTGATGGTGAATAGCGATAATGCTTTGCCTCTTCGGGCGTAGGAAGTGGACCAGCTTTCCCTGTACGCAGGCGGAGCCATGCCAGGGCCATTGCATTGGCCAGATCTTCCGCTACCTCATCGCTTTCCGCTGTAATCACTCCTGTTGTCAGAATGACCTTTGGCTCCTGAAGGCGTTTGGATGGGACAAAATGGTCTCGATAGAGCTGAATAGCTGGAATGGCATACCCTGGATTAATATGATGGGCAAAAGCAAAGCCCAATCCCTGGGTAGCGGCTTCGCGAGCACTAAAATCGCTTGATCCCAGAAGCCAGATAGGAGGAAGCTGGACATCGGTTGGCGTTGCCTGCACACTGCGGAATGGGTGTCCGGCAGGAAAACCATCGTCCTCTCCTGCAAAGGCCAGAAGTTCAGCTAATTGAACAGGAAAATCATCGGCATTGAGCGCCTCCCTGCTCCGGCGTAGCGCAATAGCAGTACGAGGATCTGTCCCAGGAGCGCGGCCCAGTCCCAGGTCAATTCGCCCTGGATGTAGAGCCTCCAGGACGCGGAAATTTTCTGCAACTTTGAGTGGAGAATGATTGGGAAGCATCACACCGCCAGAGCCAACTCTGATCCTCTGAGTGGCTTGCGCAATATGCCCAATCATAATCTCTGGCGCAGGACTGGCCGTCATACTGGTGTTATGATGTTCCGCCAGCCAGTAGCGATGATAGCCCAGACTATCAGCTAATTGAGCCAATTCAATTGAGTGAAGAAGTGCCTCACGGCTATTCGAACCGGCGTCAACCGGCGAAAGATCCAATAATGAGAGTGGAAGTGTCATGAAGAACATCCTTTATTAAAAGAAAATGTGATAGTGTTTCATCAGTATGTCTCTTATAATGAGAACAATAGGAATGCAGAAATTTATCCCAACTTTTCTCTCTGATTGTTTTTGATCTGTTCACCATCGCCAGTATGGTCAAAAATGAAAGATGTTGTAAACGGTTAGCATGCGGCAGGAGGTATCATGCAGATAAACATTGCAGTTGTGCAATTTTCCATTAGCCAGTTTGCCCCCGCGACCAATTTGCGCAAGGCCGAAGCCTTTATTCAACAGGCTGCAGGGCAGGCCAATGTCATTATCTTTCCTGAAGATGTTGTGACTGGACCACTTTCACGTGCGATAGCATATGCTGATTCTGAACAACGCTATGTACGTCATTTTCAAGAACTGGCTCGTACCTATCAGATCGATATTGTGCCCGGCTCAATTATTGAAGAGGAGGCCGGGAAATTTTACAATACGACCTATTATATTGAGAAAACAGGCGAGATTTTGGGACGGTATCGCAAGGTGAATCTCTGGTTATCTGAACGCTCTTATCTGACACCAGGACACGATTTTCCTGTATTTGAGACCCCTTATGGTAAAGCTGCCCTGTTGATCTGCTGGGATCTGATCTTTCCAGAAGCCTTTCGTGCTCTGACCAGACAAGGAGTTGAGCTTGTCTATTGCCCCAGCTACTGGTGTTTTGAGGATGCTGGTGTTGGATTGAAACATGATGCCAATGCTGAGATTCACCTTGTTGATGCTTTGAGTGTGGCACGAGCCTTTGAAAATGGAATTATCTTTGTCTATGCCAATGCAGCCGCCTCTGCAACAGGAACCGATCAGTTGATCGGCCACTCACAGATAACCGTTCCATTTAAAGGGATTGTACAAAGATTTGCTCACAGTAATGAAGATATGTTTATACAGAGCGTTGAAACCTCTCTGCTGGCAGATGCAGAGCGGGCCTACGAGATTCGTCAGGATCTGGCGACCCGCTTGCTTGAACCACTCTGTTAAAAAGAAGCGAGCGGTTGACGTCTACGAGCATCAAACCAGTTGCAGAGATAGGCCAGCGTAATAAACAGGAAGAGCGCATTTCGGAGGAAGACTACGGTGAAAAAGCCGTAAGGCATAATCATGATCTGTCCATCTATTGCACTGGGAACCTGAGCATAGAAAAAGGCATAAATGAATGTTGTGAGCAGCGAGAGCAGGCTCCAATTGAGCAGCCAGAAGCCACTACTGGCGCCCGCATAGGCCAGCAAAGGGATCAACCAGATAAGATATTGAGGGCTAAAGACTTTTCCCGTAGCGACAAACAGAAGAATAAGAGCAATACTGGCCTGCAAAAGATCATAGCGCTGCTGATACTGTTGCCAGAGAATGACAAGTACTCCGATGATAAATCCGAGCGTCCCTAATCGTGACAACGGATCGGCCAGCGTACTTACAAAATTGATTGAGCCATAAGTATAGATATTTCCCTGCCAGGGAGCTCCCACGAAATGCAAGAGCCAGAGCAGAGAGCCGCTCATTGCTTCGATCTGAAGGGGACGCTTGACAAAATACTGTACCTGACTCAGAATTGCGCCATCGACATTGAAAAGAGCAAAAAAACCAGTTACAGCGCCCAACAGCACCACAAAAAACACACAGTTGGCCCACTGCCAGTGCCGAATTGCGCGTATGAATTGACTCACCTGACCAGAGAATGTCACTTCTTCTGGAGCTCGCAGGCGACCTGTGCTGCGCTGCTCAGCCAGAAAGAGAGCAGGGAACAAGAGAATGGGATAGATCTTTAATAGGACACCGATAGCAAGTGCCAGATATGAGAGTCGCCAGCGTTGGCGCTCTGCGAACAGGACACAGAGAAGGGTGCAGAGAGCTGGAAGCAGATCATAGCGCATCAATACAAGGGCTGCTGCTCCAATCACGCTGTAAAAAATAAAGAGCCGGGCCGATCCTCGTGGCCCAAAACGCTCAAGCAGCCAGAAGATCAAGAGAAGTGTCAGGGCCATCAGACCGACAAACACATATTGGTAGAAAGAGATTGGAAACAGGAGCGGAAGTGAGAAAGGAAGCAATGTAAGTGGGGGATATTCGCGTGGAAGCATCTGAAAAGCGAGTTGAGGCCCTGTAGTTGGAAGAAAGTGGCATTGCACAGCTGGCACCCAGGAAGTCGCCTGTTTGCCAAACCAGAAGGTAAGGGCATAGCATTGATAGCGAGCGGGATCGGTTGTAGGCCAGAAGCACTGTCCAAAGCCAATGGCCAGGAGTAAAAGGAAAAGACAAGAGAGCCAGAAGCGTGATTGAGAAGTAGTCTGAGCAGAGAACCAGGTTGTGAGAAGCGTCTCTAGTGCATGTGCGCGTTTTCTTAGCATTTTCACTAATCTGCAAGATTCCTTTCGTCGGCCTTTCAAAGCATTTGACGTTGTATCAAGCGTAGTGCTACAATTTTGGACGGAGCGTCCTGGCGCCTGACAGTGTTACAACGTTGCTGCTTTATGCTAGGACGTGTGGGACTCAGCAATTGTCACAGCGCAAGCTTGAAACAGAGATATCTTGCATAGAGTAAAAAGACCAGAGCAGTATTGGAAGGATAGAGATTGATGGATAGCAGAAATCGTACACAGACCAGAACACTCAAAGTTGGCGATGTCGCGCCTGATTTTACTCTGAAATCCGCTCATGGTGAGCCCTGGCATCTGGCAGATCTGCGCGGAAAAAAGAACGTCGTACTGGCATTTGTTCCTTTTGCGTTTAGTAGCGTCTGTTCTGCGCAATTGCCATCGTATGAGGAAGAGCTCGAGCGCTTTAAAGATTTCGACACAGAAGTTGTGAGCATTAGCGAAGATAGCACCTATGCTTTGACTGCGTGGGAGAAGGCCATTAACACCTCATTCCCATTGCTCTCAGACTTTTATCCCCAGGGCCAGGTTGTGGACCTTTATGGTGTACGTCACCCTGCTGGCATGGCTGAGCGAGCCCTCTTTGTCATTGATCGTGAGGGAGTTATCCGTTATATCGAAGTCCAGCACAGTCCAGGAGAAATGCCCAATAACGAAGACCTCTTCGAAGCACTGCGAAAACTCTAAATCTTTCTCCCTGCTACATACAAAAAGTCTCTTACATTTGATCTGTAAGAGACTTTTTGTACGTTAAAGAGGATCGTCAGTGTTCATAATACGCGAGTGTCCAGGCCGCCTTGAGCGGTGAGGCACTTTCGTTCTGGGGACGCTCTGTATCCACAAAAAGTGGAAGCACAATCCTGAACGTGCTCCCTTGTCCGGGAGCGCTCTGCACCTCCAGATGCCCGCCATGGCGTTCAATAATCTTACGCGAGATATAGAGACCCAATCCAATGCCTGCTCGCGCGCCATTCTGTACCTCTACATTGGGCACACGATAAAATTGTTCAAAGATATGGGGAAGCTCATCAGCAGCAATACCAATGCCTTCATCGCGGATCGAGAGCGTTGCTTCATAGCCAACTTTTTCTAATGTCACCGTAATTGGTGTATGTGGGGCTGAATATTTTCGTGCATTGGACAGCAAGTTTAAAAGAACCTGTCCGATGCGCCCTGCATCAACCTCGACTTCAACCTGTTCACCCAGCAATTCACTCAGATGGGCGTGGAGAGAGCCAGCAGTATATTGATGGAGCAACGTGCCACATAACTCAACCAGATCACAGCGTTGGCGATGAAGTACAAACAGATTAGTCTCAATTAGCGATGTATCCAGGAGATCCTGTGTAAGAATCTCAGTGCGGATAATCGAACGTTCCATATCCTGTAAGCCTTGCATCACCATTGTGGATGACTCACCTTGTTGGAGTTGATGCTGAAGCAACTGCGCCATCCCCTTCAGATTTTCCAGAGGCGCCTTCAGCTCATGCGAAACGATGCGCAGAAACTTTTCCTTTGTCTCATTGGCCGCTTTTAGCTCACCTGTCCGCTTTTCGACAATCTGTTCAAGTGATTGAGCATGTAATTCGAGTGCAAGTTGTTGTTGCACAATGGTTTGACGCATCTGATGAGTCTGTAACGCCCGTTGGAGCGCAACCGTAAAAGAATCGCGATCAATAGGCTTAAGGATATAATCATAAGCTCCACTACGGATAGCCTGGATCGCAAGATTATGATCGCCATGGCCAGTAATCAGCAGAACGGGCACCTCTGGATTGAGTTCTTGAATCCGCCCTAAAAGCTCCAATCCATCCATACCAGGCATCTTCACATCACTGACGATGGTATCGAATTTGTCTGTCTGCAGAGCCTCAAGGGCCTGAACCGCTGAACTAACCGTCGTCACCTGTACCCTGGGCATACGCAGATATACTACTTGTGGTAGCGCCTGAAGCAGAGCCTCATCGTCGTCTACGATGAGGATAGATGAATGATATTCTTCTTCTCTCATAAGCTCATTTCTACCTGCTGTCTGTTTTTTTTAACACGCAGAAACATTCGATCTCGTTTCGCCTGCTTCTTTGTGCGTGTTAGCTTGATTGATTGGATAAGACTGGCGAGTGCCAGAAATTCGTTATCATAGGTAATATGTAAGAAGACGAAAAAGAGGGAGCATTTGTTTCGATCCATCCTCCAATTATTGCGAATGGAAAAATAAAACCATACGTAAATACATGGCCAAAAATGTAACTATCCTGATATTCTTATAGTCAATAAAAATAAGTACAAGAAAATTAGCCTTATACTCATTTAGGAGCTTAGTAACCAATGAAAAGGATAAAAGGAGGACGATGATGTTCAAACGCATGAGAGGTGTTCGCAAGGATTTTGCGGTAAGTAAAAGTTTTCCATGTGGTTAGAATAGAGAACATCACTGTCTGCCCAGGATGCTTCCTCTCGTTTATTGAGAGAGAGCATCCAGTGCGGATAGTGATGGCACGAACCATCGAAGTAGAACTTATTGCACAAGAGATAAACTTCAGGCAAAATCCGCTTCCAGGACGATGCGATATTGAGCCTTTCCCGATTTTAAGCGATCAAAGGCTTCGTTAATCTGACTCATCTTATAGTGTTCCACCTGCGGCAATATATGATGACGTGCAGCGAAATCGAGCATATCAATCGTAGCTACAGGTGAGCCTGAAGGTGAAGCAGAGATGCTTTTCTGAGCATTAATGAGAGCTGGAACAGCAACAGGTACTGGCTCCGCCACAGCCCCTACAAAATGCAGTCGTCCTCTGGGTGCTAATGCTCCAATAAAAGCCTGCCAATCGAGGCCGACATTGACAGTGACCAGAATGAGATCCAACGAGTTAGCCATTGCGCGAATAGCATCGCTATCGCGGCTCGAGACAACATGGTTGGCCCCAAAGGACTTTGCTTCCTCAAATTTGGCTGGACTTGAGCTAAAGGCAGTGACATCACAACCCCAGGCCTCTGCAAATTTAACAGCCATATGTCCAAGTCCACCAATCCCAACGATGCCTACTCGTTGCGTTGGTTGCACATCGAAGACATAGAACGGCGTAAAGACCGTGATGCCACCACAGAGAAGAGGGCCAGCGGCACTCTTATCCAGAGCCTCCGGAATAGGAATCACCCAGTCCCACTGTGCCCGTACACGCTCAGCAAAGCCACCATAATGGCCAACAATTGTAGCCTTCACTTCCGGGCACATATTCTGATTGCCAGAAAGACATTGCCGACAATGGAGACAGCTCTCAGCATTCCAACCAACACCCACGCGCTGACCAATACTCAACCCTTTTGCATCTCTGCCAAGAGCCACCACACGACCAATGATCTCATGACCAGCAACGAGCGGATAGACAGAATATCCCCAATCATTGTTCAGGATAGAGAGATCAGAATGACAGAGCCCACAATATTCAACCGCTATCTCAACCTCCTCATCGCCAAGTTCGCCAGCCTCATATTCAAATGGAACAAATTTGTCTTTCGCTTTATGAGCTCCCCAGGCACGTACTTTAGACATGAATATCTCCTTAAATCTCAGGTGAAGAAGGTCTGACCGTTTCCTGCCATCCTCAAAGTACAAGCTGCATACCGGATCGCTTGAGAATATCCGAAATACCAACAACCTGTAGTATTATTGATCGCTTGCTACAACGAATACATAACGAATTGAAGAAGAAGAGAGGAGACAGTGAGTGACCCCCAGCAGGGATGGTATTCTCTCTTCCCAACTTTGCGCTATAATGAGGATGAGTACATAGACAGCAGGCTGCCAAGCGTAGACTGAGACAAGCACAGTAAAAAGGATGAAAAGTAATTTATGGCAATGTCAAAGCGATGCATCCCCTATACGCCACGTAATCGAGAAGTCAAAGAGAGCACGTTTGCGCTGATCACTACGGCAGGCGTGCATCTACGAGAGCAGGAGCCATTTAATACAGATGGCGATAATAGCTGGCGGCTTATTCCTGGTGATGTGCAATCAGAGCAACTGATGGTTACGCATGAGCACTACGATCATCGCGATGCCGATCAAGATATCAACTGTATTTTTCCCATTGACCGGCTCCGTGAACTGGCTGCGGAAGGCATTATCGCGGGTGTTAGTGATAAGCATCTCGGTTTTATGGGGTTTAGCCAGAACTTTCGCGATCTTTATGAGCGTGCAGCCCCTGAGATGGCAAAGATCATTGTGCGTTCAAAGGCAGATGGCGTTATTTTGACGGCGGGCTGTCCCCTATGTCATCGTGTCGTCTGTTATATTGCTCGTGAGGTGGAATCTGCGGGAATACCTACAGTGATCATCACAGTCGCCCCTGAGCACTCTCGTCCCGCTGGTCCGCCGCGTGCCATTGCTCCCGAGCATTTCAAATTAGGAAATAGTCTGGGCGGACCAGGACAGCATGATCTCCAACGAAAAGTGTTGTTAGATGCCCTACGGCGTTGGGAGACGCGTGAGGAGCCAGGACATATCTGGGAGATTGCCTATCCTGAGTACGATAGCAGCGATTGGCAGCCCATTGTCCTGACTGAAGGTTAAGATCTAATCATCCTCAAGACCATTCTCAAGCGAGAGAATGGCCGCCAGTGCCTTATCGGCAGACGTGCGAACAGCTCGTGAATGAGGATCATGGCGTAAACGTAGCAATTGACGGATGATTGTATCAGGAATAGTACGTTGCAGGCTGCCAAAATTTTGTGCAGCCTGAGCACGTACCTCCCAATCAGGCCCATCTAAGAGTTCACCCAGCCGGTTGATCCATCCGGGTTCGACCTGCTCTCTCGAGACATATTTAGTAACACAAACAATAAAGTAAGTGCTGAGCTGTTGAAAGAAACGGCCAGGCCTACTGCCAGCGAACAGAGAAACAGCCTCTTGTAAGATCTCAGGAATAATTTCAGGTTGGTGCTGCCTTAAAAGTTGGAAAGCAGCTAGTGCGAGATCTTCACGATTGCAGCCTACCACTGAGATAGCATACTCTGTCGCACGCAATGGATCTTTCTTGAAAAAAGCTTCGAGGATTATTTGTGGTGAGTGAAACTGATACATATCTTCTAACGCATTCCGAAAGATCTCAGCTGGGACCTGTTCAATGAGACCTGGTTGGGCCAATGCCTGGATGGCAGTAAAGCGGATATTGTCATTTGATGCTGAGAGCAGACGCATAAATTCAGACATAGGGGCCTGCGCGCCCAGGCTCGATAACGCGCTGATAGCCTCCTGGCAGACGTACTCATTACTATCTTGTAGGCATTCGATGAGTGGTTGAATGGGTAGCTGTTCAGGGCGGCTCTGCAGGCATTCGATAGCCTGACGACGCACAGTTGAATCGGGGTCATGAAGTGTTATAAGTATGGGATCTAGTGAAATGGCTGCTGGATAATAGGCGAGGAGGATTAATATTCCAAGCTGGATATTTCTCATAGGATGTGTCAGCGCGATGAATAGTTGATCTAAGGAGATGTGGTGAAGTATATTTGGAATGCTCGCGCTCTCTTTGTTTAAATGCTGAAAAGCGTATAAAGCTAGAGACTCGACAACAAGCTTTTCTGGTAGGCGAATAAGCAAATCTGGGAAGAGATTGAGATGTTGGATGACATAAGATATGTTTTTGCACGAGAGATGTTCTAATGCTTCAGCAACAATCTCTACCGGAACAAGTTTTTCCTGCGCATTAAAGGCTTCAAAAAGTGGCAGATAGGTATCATAATTTCGCCTGACCAGAATCTGTTGCAAAAATACATCGTCCGGCACATTCCCATACTTGCTTGCATTCACCAATGCTGCAATCACTATTCTACGGATCTCCTGATTCTTTTTCTGACTCAGAGCATTGATGAGTATTGGGACTGGGGCAAGTTTTCCGGTCTGACTTAATGCGTAAGCAGCAGCACGTTGAATAGCAAAATTCGGATGCTCCAATAATGCCTGAGATAGCTGTTCAATAGGCGTGCGTTCTCCCATCGATCCAAGTACTTTTGCAACGGCAAAGGGGTGATCAGAGGCTGAGGTATACATGATTTGCAGCAACGTTTCGGCGGGAGTAAACTTGCTTACATTGATCAAGATATTTTCAAATAGCTCCTCCTCATCAAAATCAACGGATAGGGTAATCGCATTTTGGCGTTCTAGTAATCTTAGTACGCCAGCAACCGCTAACGCAGGATTACGCGCTCCTACTTTTCCCAGAGTAATAGCTGCTTCCCTGCATACCATTAAGCTTTCATCCAGAGTGGCGTTTAAGATTTCTTCAATTGGAGCTTCATCTGGATAGCGCCCCAGCAGTTTTGCAGCAGTGGCCCGGACCTCGTAATCCTGATCGTGAAGGGCTTCAACGAGAGGAGCTAATGGTGGTAGCACGCTGCACTTCGTCAGAATCCGTAATGCATGAATCCGCACCCAGGCATATCTATGTGTCAGAAGATCTAAAAGATCTGTTTGCGATAGCTCATCAGCGCGTTTGCATAATTCTTCTGTGGCCGCCTCACTAACAGCCAATCGTTCATCAGTGACGGCTTTGAGTATTATTGAAAGAGCGTCCTGAGACCCCCATTGTCCGAGAATACGTATTGCCCTGCAATAAGGAGGATCACACACATCCTCGACGATCTTTATACGCTCCTCGATCGTAAGACCAGCCTGCTTGTATGTCAGTAGCCATGTCGCTGTAAGTGGATTGCTGAAATGGTAGGGTTCACAAAGCTTTTTGAGCAAAAGAGCATGTGCTAGCGGATTTTTTTTGCGGCTGAATGCTTCCCTGATTTCTGATTGGTTCCGCCAATTCTGTTCATAGACAGCAAATAGTGTCTGAAGAGGGACACGTTCGGCTACTGACTTCTGGCTAAGTGCCTCTAACGCAGAAGAAATATAATTTGGGTTCTTAAGGAAGCGTATAAGTACGTCTATGGGGGCTCGATGACCCAACTTGCCTAATGCGAGAAGACTGCTAGTAACTATCTCTGGTTCTGGATCATTTGTGAATTGGATAATGAGATCCAGAGGAGCAATCTCGCCCAATGTCCCCATGACCTTGATAGCAGCTGCACGTACACATGTCTTAGAATCGTTGGCTGCCTGAATAATTGGGGCCAGTGGGACCGACTTTCCTAACTGTTCCAATAGCGTGAGTGTCTCCTGGCGTATCATATAATCAGGGTCATTGAGGAGGTGAAGCAGTGGAAGGAGCGGCGCATTTCTCCCCTGTGCCTTCAAGACTTGTAGTACATTCTTGCGTACGTTTACCTCCTTATCATCGAGTAAGGTGAATAATCGCTCCAGGATGGCTGGAGATTTGTACTCACCCAGTGCTGTCACAGCCATTGCACGATGATTGGTAAGAGGATCATTGAGTTGGGCAAAGAGAAAATCGATTGCGGCTGGATGTTGTATTGAGGCAAGTATCTTAGCGGCATAGAAAGAAGTTTTCCACTCTCCCTCATGCAAGGCAGTAAGGAGCTCCTGTAGAGGCAACTCCCTGGTAACAGCTATTGTTTGTAATATATCGGCTGCTATTGCCGAACGACTAAATGTATTAAGGTAGAGAATAGGGATGAGCTTTTTAGTTGGAACATAGGGAGTAAGTGCTTTAAGTGATTGTCTCGCTAAGTTAATCCAGGAATAGTCCTCGCTACGGAGGTCGTCCAATAAGAATTCAATGGGCGCAAATTCGCCTAAATACATAAAAACAGCTCTAATGCTACGTTGATAATTGCCCTGTGGATTGTTTTTGAGGGTTTGCAGTAGATATTGTGTCGTATAGTGAGAATGGATGGCACCCAGAACTCTTATAAAGTGCCGGTGTCCACCTTTAACGAGAGCTTCAACGAAGGGTTCAAGTACTTTCAACTGTGCGCTGATATTTAAGCGTCCAATATCAGCGGCCATACGCAGATAGCGATCAGAGCGTTGCGAATTGCTTCTACTATATAGATCGAACTCAACAGTTTCCATGCCTAAAACTATCTGGCTCCAGATAGTGGCAGCCATCTCCTCAAGCTTCTGTGTTTCTGGGGATTGCCATTCCTCTAACTCAGCAACTTCTCCAAGTATTTTGATGGCTAGCTCCAGGCTAAGGTTACCGGGATCACTCCGTTGCTCAAGGAGCTGTTTGATCCAGATTATCGCCTGGTGTTTACCCTGTTCGCCATATTCTTGCACTAAAATACCAACGACAAGGCGCTCAATCTCGTTCCAACGGCTGTAGGTATGTTTGCTCCAGAGAAAGTGGCGGGCAGCTATCTGGATTGCTCTATCCTGATGCATCAGACGTGAGGCTATACCCGAAGCAACAAGATATTCCTGAAAGGTCTGGTGGCGGAAACTATACACTTGATTTGTAATGGTATCGAGTACTCCTGAGTTACGTATCTGGGTATAGACTTCGCTCTTCTCCCAGGGTATCTGCCATACCATAGAAACGTGATGTATTGCCAATCGGAGATCATCTGACGAGAATGTGCGTCCTCTAACCTGATAGAGCGCTAAAGCCACCTGAGCCAGAATCGGGAGAAGATCCCTGTTAGTGGCACGTGTTTGTAACAGTGCACCAATGACTTCACGATAGATCATAGCCCGACTGCCAGAAAGATTGCCACGTCGCAGGTAGACTACTGCTCCCAGACTAAAGAGCAGGGGATTAGCTCCCCAGGTTGCAGCCTGCTGGTGTTCACTAAGAGCCTGAACATAGGCCAATGGATCAAGTTTATCATATGTGTCTAGTG
The DNA here is from genome assembly GCF_003967535.1 of Tengunoibacter tsumagoiensis. Classification (GTDB taxonomy): domain Bacteria; phylum Chloroflexota; class Ktedonobacteria; order Ktedonobacterales; family Ktedonobacteraceae; genus Tengunoibacter; species Tengunoibacter tsumagoiensis. Next base: position 3,365,510 of record NZ_BIFR01000001.1, read on the forward strand.
AGCCTGTTAACTGATACTGAAGTTCGGGAAGTAAGCGTGCGGCAAGCTGTAAACGATGTTCATAGCCAAGAGGCTGAAGTTCCCATTCCAGGAATTGCCCTGATTGAAATTGGTTCCCTTTATAGTCAGTAAAGCGTGAGCCTATAATCCAGATATTGCCACTTATTTGAGCTAACTCATTGATTAGATCAATAATACCGGCCCGCAGTCCTGGAAATACCTCATCCAGACTATCTAAACAGACGACCGCTTGCCCTTGTTGGATAGCCTGCCAGAGAGTCTGTCCATAACCGGCTTCCAGGCCTAGATCGTACGCAATCTGAGAGAGATAGGCTGGCAGGTCCAGTTCCAGTGTTGCCAGATGGGGAAGAGAAAGAAATATTGGCAGCGGAGCAGTGCTGTCCTTTAGAGCCAATTGCGTCTGATGATACAAGAGATGTTTGAGCACAGTTGTTTTTCCTGTACCAGGAGCACCAAGGATAACCAGGCGATTGTGGGTGCTTTGCCGAAGAGCTTCGATCACACTATCCGCTATAATCTCCAGAGCTTGTTCTTCATCTTCGTCCGTATCAATGTCAGAATCAACATCGGACGAATTTGGATCTGCAATTCCCTGACGCAGACGTAGTGGTTGAAAGACCTGTAAGAGCGAGAAACGAAGACCAGCTCCAAGTGGGAGACTTATATTTCCATACACTTGGAAAACCTTATTAAGGTAGATATGCCGCTGTTCATTTATGTTTTCATTCATTTGTTGTAGTACTCTTACCTCTAGAGGAAGATAAAAAAGGGACATTTTTTTAGCAGAAGGCTAAGAGAGATATGAGTAACTGGTGGGTACCTTCCCATAGCATTAATGGAGCATACCTGTTGGGCGCACAATCAACTCTTGATAGATAGCGCCCATCTGTTCTGGTGCATAAGGCATATCATGCTCAAGCCACCACTGGATAAGCGAGATTGTTGAAGCAACATTATGGTAGAGCGCAATCTCAAAGGGGACAATGGGGTTCTGGTTCAACGGCTTATCCGCCTGCATCTTTTGTTCCGAAAGAGAGAGGACTTGTTTGACAAGCTCAGATGTCTCGCCACTTTTGAGAAGCACACGAATAATCTCACTATGCTCCTGAACATAGTGAAACAGAGCTCCCCCTGTCCCGGTGGCATCTTCTCTAAAGGCTATGGATAAATGTTTAGAGAGCTCATGAAAAACTGTTGCCAGGACGGCATGCAGCAAGGTATCCTTATCTGGATAATGGCGAAAGAATGTTGCATAGCCAATATCTGCCCGCTCTGTAATCTCACGAATATTAATCTCTTCATAGCTTTTCTCTAAAGTTAAAGCGATCAATGCATTAGCCAGGAGCTGTTGCGTGCGTTTGACTCTGCGATCGAGCATCGTACTATCCTCTTTCTATCACCAAAAGGTCCTTGTGCATTATACGCGATAAGCAGACATTTTTTCTATCCTCTTGACCTGTTCCTATTTTCTGATCTATAGTGGATCATATGATTCACTATAGATCAGAATAGCAATGAAGATACTCGCCCACACGAGCGTGCCACAAGGATTGAGGAGCAGATTAGATGCAAACACATGCTGAAGCAATGGAGGGGAATACCCCTACCCTCGCTAAATGTCCTATTGATCACACGACTATTTCCCAACAGAAGACGCCAAAGATCATTGAGCCAGCTCATGGCACCATGAACTATGATGCGGCTAACGATATCTGGAATATCTATGGTTTTGAGGCAGCAAGAGCCATTTTACGTAGCCCTCATACCAGGCAGGCAGGTTTTAATGCTGAAGTAATAACGCGCATCCCTAATCAGAAGAATACGCCAATATTGTATCAAGAGGGGAAAGTCCATCAGCAGCAGCGTAAGCAGACGGCCCGTTTTTTCACGCCGAAAGCCGTCAGTGATAATTATCGCCAATTGATGGAAGAACTCAGTGACAGACTTATTCAGCAGTTCAAACGAGAGAAGAAGATTGATCTTAGCCAACTCAGTATGCAATTAGCGGTCCGAGTCGCTGGCGAGATTGTCGGGTTAACGAATAGCCGCCTTCCTGGAATGGATAAGCGGATTGAAGCCTTTTTTGAGCAGGACTTTGCGCCGGGCAAGGGAAAACTCATGGATAAAGTTCGTGCCATCTGGGCCCAGCGCCGGATGCTTAGCTTCTTCTACCTGGATGTCAAGCCTGCAATTGATGCTCGCCGACGTGCTCCAAAGCAAGATGTCATCTCGCATCTGCTCGAACAGAAGTATAGCGATGCAGAAATACTGGTTGAGTGTGTCACCTATGGGGCGGCGGGTATGATCACTACCCGTGAGTTTATTAGTGTTGCAGCCTGGCATCTATTGGAGCAGCCAGAGTTGCGCGAACGCTATCTTGCTGAGTCCGAGGAGAAGCGCTTTGATATTCTGCATGAAATCTTGCGCCTGGAACCTATTGTTGGGAACCTTCAGAGGCGTACAACCGCAGAGATCAAGCTTGAAGCGAATGGGCAGGAGATGAGCATTCCAGCGGGCGCTTTGATAAATATTCATCTGCATAGCTCAAATACTGACCAGGAGATCGTTGGCGACTATCCACGTGTCATCTGTCCAGGCCGCGATCTTCAGGGCGAGCGTGTGCCAACAATGATAATGAGTTTTGGCGATGGTGCGCATCGCTGCCCTGGAGCCTATGTTGCGATTCAAGAGACAGATATCTTCCTTACACGATTGCTTGCACTAAAGGAATTGCGTATGACACAGAAGCCAAAGGTCAGTTGGAGCGACCTTGTCACCGGCTACGAGATCAGAGAATTTCTGCTCGCGCTGGATTAAAGAGATCAAACAGGCCGCCAATAAAGGTATCTGGCGGTCTGTTTGATGGGTGGTATGAGCAATGGTCGCTGAAATTCATGCGCCCATCTGTGTTGTATGTTCTGGTTGAATGATGAGCACGACACGCTCGTCGCCAGGCTGGTGATAGGGATAGGTATCCACTCCCATATACTTCTTCGCCATGGCATTGATAAAGGCAAGTTTGGGATCTTCGTCGATGCGCACGACTTTTCCGCGAATCTCTAGATAGCGATAGGGATTGGCGGGATCAACGATGGAGAGTGCGATCCGGGGTTCGCGCTGGATGTTGCGGTATTTTTGTCGCCCTTTGGTCTGGCTAATGAGAATATGCTGGCCATCCCAACCAAACCAGACAGGGGTAGTCTGAGGCTCGCCTTTAGCGCCAACGGTTGCAACATGAGCCAGTGCATTGGTATTCAACAGATCCTGATACCCTTGTGGAATAGTTGCCATTGTTGAAGTAGCTCCTCTCTGTTCAAAACACAGAAATAACATATGTCCATAATTAGACTATCGAGATGAGGATTGGTCTTCGCTAGACCTTCCTTTTCTCGACCCTCCTTTTAAGGATAACATCGGTAAAAAGCAGGTATATTCCATTACTGCTTGTTTGCCTTTTTATTGTGTTCACATGTGCTTTATGATAAAATTTAGAGGATCATCATAATGGGAAGAGTAGGATGAGGCGTGTTGTGTCTCACACCCCATGTGAAGAGGTTTAAATTGAGAAAACTCTACGCAATTTCGGATATTCATCTGAGTTATGCTGCAAATCGAGAGGCTCTGGAAGCCCTGCCTTTTTATCCAGATGATTGGTTGATTTTGGCAGGCGATGTTGGTGAGACGTTGGAGCAGCTTCAGTTTGCGCTCTCTGTGCTCTGTCCCCGTTTTGCACAGGTGCTCTGGGTGCCGGGTAACCATGACCTCTGGTGTCTGGATGCCTATGAGCCACGAGGCGTTGCTAAGTACGAACGATTGGTCTCTCTCTGCCAGCAGTGCGGCGTATTGACCCCCGAAGATTCCTATATTCATTGGCCGGAAGATCCCACCCTTGTCCTTGCACCCCTGTTTCTCCTCTATGATTATAGTTTTCGACCCGCCACGGTCCCGTTAGAAGATGCAGTAGATTGGGCGGCCAAAGCTGGAATAGTCTTCCGTGACGAGATAGTGCTCTATCCTAATCCCTATCCTTCACGTTACGCCTGGTGTCAGGAGCGTCTTCGGATAACGGAACAGAGATTACAGGCGGTCCAGGCTCCAGGCTTGAAATTTATTCTGATTAACCACTTTCCGTTTCAAGCGTATCCCTTAGGTTTTATGCGTCATCCAGAGATCTCGCTCTGGAGCGGAACCTGCCAGACTGAAGATTGGCATCAACGCTTTCCCACCCGTGTCGCTATTTATGGGCATCTGCATATGCGAGGGACGTATTATCGGAATGGAGTCCGTTTTGAAGAGGTCTCACTCGGCTATCCACAGGATTGGCGGGCTGCAAAAGGGGTCGTAGGATATCTACGCGAGATCTGGCCGGGACCACAGGGAGAAACGCCAGAGCATGCTGAGATGACCTGGCGTTTCTAGCAGAGGAACCTGCGTTACCCGTTCAGAGACTTTTGATGGCGCTCCAAAACTTCGTCGATCCCTCCAGCCATGTAGAAGAGATCCTCACGAACCAGATCATGTGTGCCATCCAGAATTTCGCAAACGCCGCGCAGGGTTTCGGCCAGAGAGACTGTGCGGCCATCCCGTCCAGTAAAATTCTCGGCCACATGAAATGGCTGCGTGAGAAAACGCTGCATTTTGCGAGCCCGAGCTACGATGGTCTTATCCTCATCAGTGAGCTCATCCATGCCCAGGATATTGATAATATCCTGAAGCTCGCGATTGCGTTGCAGCAGCTTTTTGACTCCATTTGCAGCCTGATAGTGTCTCTCCCCAACCAGCTCTGGAGCCAGGGCGCGGCTGGTTGAGGCGAGCGGATCGATGGCAGGGAAGAGCGCCAGTTCGAAGAGTGAGCGTTCTAGCACAACTGTCGTATCAAGATGACTAAAAGTTGTTGCTGTGGCTGGATCGGTATAGTCGTCGGCGGGTACAAAGACAGCTTGCAAGGATGTGATTGAGCCATTCGTTGTGGATGTAATGCGTTCCTGAAGCTCGCCCATCTCTTCCGAGAGATTTGGCTGATAGCCAACAGCAGAAGGTATCCGCCCTAACTGAGCTGAGACTTCAGCACCAGCCTGACTAAAGCGGAAGACATTATCAATGAAGAGCAGGATATCCTTCTTTTCCTCATCGCGGAAATACTCGGCCATTGTCAGACCAGTCAGAGCAACACGCAAACGAGCTCCTGGAGGCTCATTCATCTGCCCAAAGATCATCGCCACGCGATCAATGACGCCTCGTTCGATCATCTCATGATACAGATCATTTCCTTCGCGGGTGCGCTCTCCAACTCCTACAAAAACGCTGTACCCCCCATAGTTATAGGCAATATTGCGCATCAGCTCCTGAATAATGATTGTTTTGCCCACTCCCGCCCCACCGAATGCTCCAATTTTTCCACCTTTGATAAAGGGGCAGATGAGATCAATCATCTTGATACCCGTTTCCAGAAGCTCCACCGTTGACTTCTGATCAATAAGTTCGGGGGCGGCACGATGGATACTCCAACGCGGGGAATCCGTAATGGGATCTTTGTTATCAATCTCCTGTCCCAATACATTGAAGAGACGGCCAAGCGTCTGTGGACCCACGGGAACAGAGATTGGTCGACCGCTACTGACGACAGACATTCCGCGGCTCAGGCCATCAGTGGCACCCATGGCAATTGTGCGTACCCAATTATTGCCGATATGTTGTTGGACCTCAAAGGCCGGTGCCATGGCGAGATCGGGCTGATCCAGTCGAATCTCATCAAAGATCTGTGGGAGATGATTGGATGGAAATTCCATATCGATCACTGGACCTAAAATCTGTACAATTTTCCCTGTAATGGTTGGCTCTTGCGTTTGATCCTGGCTGTGAAGCGTTGTTACCGCGCTCATACTGTACCTCTCTTTCGCGCATCAGTTTTTCTCTGTATCTTTCTGTACCTACTTTAGCGACTAAAAGAGAAATAGCCCTGACTTGAATAACGTATCTTTTGATTCCTGGGTAGCAGGCGAGATCTGGGGTTCAGATAGGTAAAATAACGTATCTTTTGATTCCTGGGTAGCTGACAAGATCGGAGATTTAGATGGGTAAGATAACGGATCATTTGATGGTTGGATGATGAGCATAGTGATGGAGAGAGTTAGATAAGATGATGATCGAGCGCAAAGCGAGTCGCCGCACTGCGCGTATTCACTCCCAATTTTGCATAGATGGAACGGAGATGAGTATTTACTGTCCGAGGACTGATGATCAATCTTTCGGCTATGTGTGCATCCGTCAACCCTGCGGCGAGATGGCGAAGGACATCTCTCTCGCGGGTTGTCAGGTTTGTCAGAGGAGCCTCCAATGGTTCAGAGGCGGGTTGTGGAGGAACGGCTGTTTGTCTATTTTGCGTCTTTTGTAGATCGTGGGTAATAGGAGTGAGCATCATAGCAGAGATGGTACTAAAGATCTGAGTGAGAGACATATTCTGGCCTGCACTCCAATTTTCGTAAAAGATAGTTGGACCACACTGCTGTTGAAGCTGTGTAAGCAGATGTTCCAGAGGTGCTCTCCGCACTTTTGGAATTGGAAGACCAAGTTTTTCACGCTGCCGAGCTGCGTGACCTAACAATTGGATAGCCTGCTTCAGACATGTTACGTCGGTGCAGAGTCTGGCAAATTCTTCGAGCGTCCTGGTAAAGCCTGCTACATCTGCGATAGTATAAGCGAGATGGAGGGCCTGCCGAAAGTGCATAGCGGCTTGTTCATAATCTTGTCGTGCCAGAGCGATGCTCCCCTGTCCGCAATAGATCGTTACAAGCGCGATCTGGTCACCGGACTGGCGTATGATAGTTAACCCATCACTATAGTAGCGATGAGCATCCTCAAAGCGTAGACTGAGAAGCATGAGCTCGGCCAGCCCCAGAATCGCTTTGCCCCATCCTGCATGATAGCTGATACTTTTTGAAAGTCGTAGACTCTCTTTAAGCTGTTGATGGGCTTCTAACAGATTGCCCTGTGCCAGAAAGAGATGTCCAAGATTGTTCAGAGCAATCGTCTGTTGTTTGCGGGAACCCAGTTCAATGGCTTGTTGAAGTTGCACTCGTATTATAACCTCTGCCTGCGCATAATCCCCCTGTAAGAGCAGAATATTCCCCATTCCATCCAGACAGGTGAGCTGGCTCCACTTATCCCCAATCTCCTGCGAGAGTTGCTGACTCTTTTGATAGAGAAAGAGTGCCGTAACAAGTTTGCCACGTTGATACATGGATTCACCAACATTGAGCAGGACCTCAGCCTGACTACGCAGATCTCCCACCTGACGCAAGAGCTTCAGGCTCAGTTGGAAATGGACTTGAGCCATCGTATAGTTATTCTGTTTCGTTGCTACCTGTCCGTTGATAATATGAAGTATACCTCGCCCCCAGAGATCATTCTGACCCTCCAGGACCTGGAGACCACTGCGTGCAAGCTCTTGAGCCATTTGATTCTCCCCTCGATGAAGAGCAAGAGCTGCCAGGGCTCCTCTCGCCAGAGCAAGTAAATGGTAATTGTGTTGAGTAGCTGATAGTTTTTCGCACTCTTCAAGATAGCATTGAGCCCTGGGAAGATCGTTGTGAGCCAGAGCCAGGTTTCCTGCTCCATAGAGGACCCCAGTGCGTAGCGTTGCTTGTTCAGGCGTCGTCTTGAGTGACAGTATTTCTTCCAGCCAGTTACGCCCCTCCGTAATAGAGCCGCGCAGATGGAGGTAGTGGCTTAATGCCACCGCCAGTCGGAGGGCCAGGGTCGTCTCTGTCTGTTCAACCACCCAATGCATGGCTTCCCATAGATTAGCCGTTTCCTGATCAAGTCGCTGGAGCTCATCGCGCTGAGCCAGGCCGTGGAGGCGGTTTGCAGCCATTTCTGCAAACTCAGTATAGTAACAAGCATGTTTGTAGTGGGCAGTCAGCTCTTCCTGATGCAGATAGAGATAGTCTCGTGCATATGCCCGAATACTTTCTAACGCGAAAAAGCGCATTTCACTGCCACTGATTGAGCTCATGCGTATCAGGCTTTTATCGACCAGAGAACTTAAGAAAGAGAAGCAATCACTACTTAATGAAGAGGAGGCAGTAATTGCCTCAGCAGCAGCCAGCGTCCAGGAGCCAGTGAAGACGCCTAGCTGGCGGAAAAAGAATTTTTCCTCATCATTTAAGAGCTGATAGCTCCACTCAAGCGTATTGTGAAGCGTCTGCTGGCGTTGAGGAAGATTGCTTGCACCACCAACGAGCGTCTTGAAGCGATCTTTCATGCGTGCCAATAACATAGCTGGTGAGAAAAATTTTATTCGTGCAGCTGCTAGCTCGATGGCTAATGGGAGGCCATCCAGTTGAACACAAAGCTCACCGATGGTAGCTCTGTGTTCTGCCGTAAGGACAAAGGTTGGATTGGCGGCCTGGGCACGTTGCACGAAGAGCTCCATGGCAGGCGATAAGATAGGAAGGGGATTAGACTGAAGTGCCTCAAGATCAGGGACCTCCAGGGGCAGAACGGGATATTCGTACTCACCATACAGGTGGAGTCTCTCGCGGCTCGTAACCAGTATTTTGAGATCTGCGCACTTCGTCAGGAGGCTGGCCAGTTGAGGGCCCATGGCCATAACATGTTCGGCATTATCAATGATAAGGAGCAGGTGTTTTTCTTGAAGAAAAGTAGTGAGCTGTTCGCTGAACGAATGATGGAGCTGCTCTGTCAGACCAAGAACTTGAGCGATGGTTGGCAGCACAAAAGTATGTTCGCGAAGAGGGGCTAACTCTACAAAAGCACAGCCATCACGAAAAATATCGTTGAGCATCTGGGCTACTTCCAGCGCCAGACGCGTCTTGCCGACTCCCCCCGGGCCAGTCAGTGTCAGGAGACGGACTGACGAACTTGTCAGGAGTGTTGAGATCTCCTCAATATCTGTGGTGCGTCCGATGGTTGAGTGCATCTGGATAGGCAAGTGATAAGGCATGGACGTCTCTTTTCCACAACGCGATTGATAGAAGGCTACTACTGCGCGGATTGATTGTTCTCCAACTTTTTCTGTTCGGTCGTAGTATAGCACAGAAGAGAGAGCTTATTCCAACCTGAGAGCGCCATCCTCTAGAAGCAAAAAGTAAGCCTCTTGCAAGATAATGCATCCTACAAGAGGCTTGATCACTAGAGTCGCTCTATTAGCTAGCGGCGTTTGCTAATGCATTGCGGAGATCATTGACCTTTGCATCGCGGGTTCCTAAAGGATTCAGGTTCCAGCGAACCTCAATACTGCGCAGGATAGAGGTTGTATCATATGTTGTGTGATCGACCGTTCCCATCTTTGCGAAGGGCGAGATGATAATTGCAGGCACACGGCTACCGGGTCCCCAGCGATCTCCCGTTGGAGGTGCGACATGATCCCAACGACCACCATTCTCATCATAGGTAATAATGATCGCCGTATCTTTCCAGGCAGAACTATCTTGAATGGCCTTAACCAGATCTGCAATATGTTGTTGACCGGTATTTTCGTTGGCATAGCCAGGATGCTCATTATCCTCACCCAACGGCTTCACAAAAGAGACCGCAGGCAGTGTATTATTTTTGAGCGCACTCAGAAAATCCTGCTCATCTTTCAGATGTTCGGTCTTAGCTGGCTTGCCATCAGCATAATTGGCAAAAAAAGCAAATGGTTGATGATGGAACTGGAACAGTGGATCGGGATGGCCAGCAAGGGCATCATTCCACCCACCGGAGTACCAGGCCCAGGAGATATTCTTATCGTTCAAACGATCCCCAATTGTAGGAGCTGTCTGCTCAGGGATCAGCGTTGCCGGGTTGGCGGTAGCAGGATGGGGAGTATTGACCGTAAAAGATGTATTGACGGCATAGCCATCAGGCGTCACTGCTCCATCTTTGGTTATAACACCATTGGCATCCACCTGTGCGACTATGCTACCTGGAGCATTCGGAAAGGTTGGGCTACAGGCGCAGACCATCCAGAAGTGATTGAGAAAAGATCCGCCATAAGCTGCGTGAAAGAAATGGTCCGCCAGCACATATTGTTTGGCTAACTTGCCTTCAGGCATGTTTGTGCCATCATAATTGCTCATCACCAGACCAGCAGCATCGCTCCAGGCAACAAATTTATCCATTTTGCCACCATCAATCTGATACTGCTCCTGGTAAAAGCGGTGAACAAGGTCACCAGTCATCAGATCTGGAGAGACATATTGAGTAGCATCAAAAGGTTTCACTGGAAGATTAGCAGGGAAGCGCGGATCTGGCTGACCCTTTAAGAGGGGCTGTGGCAAGGTCGTGTAGGGCTGACCATTTTTATCTACCTGTTGTAAGGCCGTCTGGCTTGCATTGCTAATGCCATCAGCGCCTGGAAAGCTACCGTAGAGGCTATCGAAGCTCCAGTTTTCCTGGTAGAGCACAACAAAATGTTTAATCTTTCCAAATGGATTGGTTGGATGTGGTGTCGAAGTCGTAGGCGTGGAATCACAGGCCGAGAGAAAACAAAGACTTGCGATAAGACCAAATAAGAGCACGCGTAAACGCATAACCAGCCCTTTCCAGGCTCATTAAGAGCACTTGAAGCACAATTGTAAATCCAAATAAGCAACAGAATTGCAGAGTCTCTTTATTTAATAGTAAACATAATTATGGTTATGAGTATATTATAAAAAAATTATACACATGTTAAAGATAGGATAATTCTTATATTTTCAAAATTATCTCTGCTTTAACATGTGTATAACACTATTGTACGGGTACATTTTTGAAGAAGATCAGATCGAAAAAATTTTAATTATAAGTTACAGGTTATCAAGAGATAGGCCAGCGAGGTTTGAGATCAATGCCAGCGCGTTGATAGAGCATATTGGCATGTTGATTAGCTTCGCGCATCACCTCATGTTCGTCCATTGTCAATAGACGCCCCTGGCGTACGACGATCTGCCCATCCACCATGACGGTATCAACCTCTCCACCAGTGGCAGCATAGACAAGGGTAGAGACAGGATTAATGGCGGGTGTTGTATGTAATCGCGCAAGATCGATAACCACCAGATCAGCTTTTTTGCCCACTTCAAGCGAGCCGATCTCATGGTCCAGCCCCAATGCACGAGCGCCATTGATCGTTGCCATCTCTAGAACGGTCTCCGCAGGCACAATGAGAGGATCAAGCGTTACCGCTTTGTGGAGGATAGCAGCCATCTTCATCTCGCGAATGAGATCATAATCATTATTGCTGGGGCCTCCATCGCAGCCCAGAGCAACATTGACGCCGCGCTCAAGCATGAGCGGGACTTTGCAGACACCTGATGCCAGCTTGCTATTGGAGGAAGGATTATGGGAGACATGGGTGCCAGTGGCAGCAAGTTTCTCGATTTCAGCGGACGTGAGCCAGACCATATGGACGAGGACGCTACGAGGCCCCAGCAGGCCAACGCTTTCGGCATAATCGACCGGTGTCAGACCAAATTTCTCCTGGAGATAGATCTTATCGGCCTCGACCTCCGCCAGATGCATCGTGATCCCCATCTGGCGTTGATGAGCAATCTCACTCATTTCGCGATAGAGCTCGGAAGTGACTCCACCAGGAGTGCGCGGTCCAAACCAGACGTGGAGCCGATCGTTGGCTGCACCTTGCCACTTGTCATGCATCTGTATTACCCCCAGGAGACTGGTATCGCGGCTCTCAATCATCCCTGGATGCATTGAATTGGTCTGTGTTGCATACGTTCCAATGTCCATCACAATGCCAGCCAGGCAGGCTCTAATTCCACTCTCCTGAACAGCCTGTGCGATACCATCAAAGCCATAGCGATGTGCAAGCATTGATTCCAGAAAGGTTGTCGTCCCCGAGCGAAGCATCTCTGCAATCCCCAGACGAGCGCTGACATAGCCATCATCGTGGGTAAAGTTGCCTTGCAGGACCCAGACGCGCTCGCAGAGCCATTGAATCAGAGCCATATCATCGGCACAGCCCCGGATTAAGGCTTGCGCTAAATGCACATGTGTGTCGATAAGACCAGGAATAATGAGCTTCCCCCCGAGATCCAGACTCTCTTCCGAGGGATAGCGAGCCTCCAGTGCTGAGGTTTTTCCAAGAGCAACGATCCGGTTACCTTGCACCGCGATTGCTCCGTTGGTCAAAATATCGCGGTTTGCATTCATTGTAAGAATAGTGGCGTTCTTTAAGAGCATCTGTCCTGACCTCGTTTCTTCTATAGAACTATCCTTGCTCATACGGTGCGTAAGTTCTTTATGCTTAAATATACTATATCATTCTTATGAAGCTGAGACCTTTAGACAGTTATCAAAGAGAACACGATCAAAAAGATGGTTAAATGAGCGCTCTTGCATTTTTTTTAGCACTGAGAAAAACGCAATATCCCTATTTTTAGGTATATATAAAAAGAGTTTCTCGTGTTATCATATGCATATCGGGGAGATGAGGGCAGAGGGATGAGCTTTCAGGCAGATCTATCCTTGACAAGAAGAGACGTAAAGATTACACTTATTTTATCATCTCAACTCTTCTGAAAAGAAAGGTTTCATGCAGGGTGGTGAAACCCCTTCATGAACATCTACTCTAGTTAGACTTATTCTCCCCTTTGCTATGCTGGAAAGGGCGATCCGCACCGCCGAAGCTGAGCTCTCATCGCATGCCGGTTGATCTGGTCTCATTGGTTGCTATCTCGTAAAGGAAAGAAAGATATGGCGCCATATGTCACACTACAGCAGGTGAATGCCTTAGAGCACGCCGTTTTTGTGCAAACCTTAACTCCGCTGTTTGAAGGTCCACCCTGGATTATCTCTGCTGCCTGGTCACGCCGACCCTTTACGAGTCTGACTCACTTCCATCAAGAACTCTGTGCAATCATGTTTGCCGCTTCCGAAGCGCAACAGATCGCCCTTCTACGCGCCCATCCCGATCTGGTTGGTCGCGCGGCTCTAGCCGGGACTCTTTCCCCATCTTCAACAAGTGAGCAGGCATCAGCGGGCCTGGATCAGCTTACACATGAAGAGATTGCCCTCTTTACGCAGTTGAATCAGGAGTATCATCAACGCTTTGGCTTTCCTTTTGTGATCTGTGCACGTGAGAACAAGAAAGAGAGTATCCTTGCAGGTTTTGCAACACGTCTATCCCATTCTCGCGAGCAAGAGATTCTCATTGCCTTAGGCGAGGTCGCTAAGATTAGCAGGCTTCGCATACAGGATCTTCTTTTGCCAGAGTAGACGTTCATGAAAGGGTTTCGCCGCCCAGTATGCAACCTTTCTTTTTAGAAGAGACGTTCATGAAAGGGTTTCGCCATCCTGTATGCAACCTTTCTTTTCAGAAGATCTTTCGCGGTCTTACGCTCTTCTAGTGTGGATGCTCTTTATCCGTTGGCTGTTTGTTAGGAAGGAAATGAGGGGGAGCTCAGATGAGTCAAGAGCCTACTTATGCTATTAGTTATGGCAAGATGCATGTTCCAGTGTATCGGGTCTATGCCCAGCCGCTTGCGGGCATCCAACCGATTCCCGAATCCCTTTTTACGAGCCGATCGAATACCCTCTGGGCCTTTGAAGTGGATGTCGAGGTCTTTGGACAGAACTTTCTACCAGCCTATACTGAGGGTGATAACAGCGCCGTTGTAGCTACTGATAGCATGAAGAACTTTGTTCTGCGCGAGGCGCTGGACTATACAGGTTCCACGTTAGAAGATTTTCTCTATGTCCTGGGCCAGCATTTTTTAGATACCTATGAACAGATGGAGCGTTTGCAATTAACCGCACGTGAGCTTCCCTTTTCCTTAGTTCCTGTCCCGCAGCGTGGTTATGCTTCATTTACTGAGAGTGGAATCCTCTTTCGTCGTACACATGATGATTATGCAGTGGCCGAGCTCTCTTTTGAGCGTTCAGAGCGTGGCCCGGTTGTTACCTTTCAGCGCAGTGGTCGGGTCGGGCTGGAACTGTTGAAGGTCACTGGAAGCTCTTTCACACGGTTTGTGCAGGACGAATATACAACGCTCCCAGAACGTGTTGATCGCCCACTTTTTGTCTATCTGGATGTGCACTGGAAATATGCTCATCACGAAGATTTTGTGGGGCGGGATCTCGCCAGATACGTGGCGGCGGAGCAGGTTCGCGATGTTGTACAGGTGGTCTTCCACGAATTCGTGAGTGAGTCGATCCAGCATCTTGTCCATGAGATTGGTTTACGGCTCTTCCAGCGCTATCCTCAGATCTGTGAGCTTTCGTTCGCAGCACAGAATCGAACGCGAGATCAGATTAGTGTCTCAGAAAGCGATGAGAAGATCAGAGTCTATAGTGATCCATTTTCGGCCTATGGTCTGATTAAACTGACCCTTCAGCGCGAGGTTCGTATGACCGAGGAGGTATGATGTCAGGAATGCTTACGACGCACGTCCTGGATCTGACTCATGGCCTACCAGCAGATCAGATGCAGATCCAGGTCTGGTATCTAGATAATCCAGGAGGGGAGCGCACTCTCCTCAAAACAGTACGAACTGGCCCGAATGGTCGGCCCGATACGCCACTGCTGGCTGATGACGAGATGAAGGCAGGCACGTACGAACTTCTTTTTTCAGTGGGTGAATACTTCTCCACTCAGGCGGTGACGACAAGCCTTCCCCCTTTTCTGGATCTCGTTCCCATTCGTTGTGGTCTGGCAGATAGTTCGGTTCATTATCATGTCCCTTTACTCGTTTCTCCCTGGGCCTATAGCACATATCGAGGTAGCTGATGAGAGTACCACTTTCAACCCTTGAGGCGACTGCCAGTGTACTGATGGAGCGTTGCGATATGTTGGCACGCTATAGCGAATCGCCCTATCAGCTTACGCGACGTTTTGCATCGACAGCGATGCAGCAGGTAAATGGTATCGTGGCGCAGTGGATGCGTTCGGCAGGGATGACAGTGCGTACAGATGCGGTGGGGAATCTGATTGGACGCTATGAGGGAACGCACTCTGGAGCGCGAACCTTACTGTTGGGCTCGCATCTTGATACTGTTATCGATGCGGGCAAATACGATGGAATCTTCGGTGTGCTGGCAGCGCTGGCCTGTGTGGAACGTTTACAGCAGGAGCAACGGCGATTACCATTTGCCATTGAGATCCTGGCTTTTGCTGATGAAGAGGGTTTGCGCTACAACTATGCATATATTGGGAGCAAGGCTGTCGCAGGAACCTTTGATTGCCGGGCTTTGACCCTGACTGATGCCAATAATCTGACCATGAGTGAAGCGATCTGCGCGTTTGGTGGTGATCCTGCAATCTTACGGCAGGGGCGGCCTTACTGGTCACCAGCTGATCTTATTGGGTATTATGAACTGCATATTGAGCAGGGTCCGGTCCTGGAAGTACTGGACCTGCCAGTTGCGATTGTCTCAGCGATCTCTGGTCAAAGCCGTTTACGCCTGGAATTTCTGGGTCAGGCCGGTCACGCAGGGACTGTACCAATGTCACTGCGCTCTGATGCCCTTTGTGCTGCTGCGGAGTTTATTTTAGCTGTAGAAGCAATAGCCTCAGCCGAAAGTGGACTGGTGGCAACGGTTGGAAAGCTTACCGTACAACCAGGAGCTCCAAATGTCATTCCCGGTCAGGTAACATTGAGCCTGGATGTGCGTCATCAGGAAGATCGGATACGCGAACAAGCTTGCCGGGATCTGCATATCCTGGCGCTAGAATTGGCTGAGCAAAGGAATGTGTCATTGGTCTGGGAAGAGATTCAGGCCAGCCGAACCGTCCCCTGTTCTCCACGTCTGATTGATCAGTTGCAGAAAGCGCTGGTCAACGTCAACCAGACAATTCAATTCCTACCAAGCGGGGCAGGCCATGATGCGGTGGCAATGAGTGACCTGACAGAGGTCGCAATGCTCTTTCTTCGCTGTCGAGGCGGTATTAGCCATCATCCAGATGAAATGATTAAGCAAGCAGATGTAGAGATTGCGTTGGAAGTGACAGAGCAATTTCTTTCTCTTCTGGCAGAGCAGGAGGAGTGCCGATGAGCACATATGATCTGCTCTTGAGGGGAGGGACGCTCGTTACCGCCGAGAGCGTATTTCCAGCCGATCTGGCAATTGCAGAGGGCCAGATCGTTGAGATTGCGCCAGAGCTTACTGGCAGTAGTCGTGAGATTGTTGATGCTCGTGGTCTGCACATCTTTCCTGGACTGATTGATGCTCATGTCCATTTTAATGAGCCGGGCAGAACCGAGTGGGAAGGTTTTATAACAGGGTCACGGGCCCTGGCCGCTGGTGGTGTCACCGCATTCTTTGATATGCCGTTAAACGCCTCGCCACCTACTCTCGATCGTGCCAGCTTTGCGTTGAAGTATCAGGCGGCCAGAGCGAACTCGCTTGTCGATTTTGCCTTCTGGGGTGGGATTGTGCCAGATAATCTAGATTGTCTGGAAGAGCTGGCTGAATGTGGTGTCATTGGCTTCAAAGCTTTTATGAGCAATAGTGGCATCGACGATTTTGCTGCGGTAGACGATGTAACCCTGTATGAAGGGATGTTAAGGGCAGCTCAGTTAGGGAAGATCGTGGCCGTCCACGCGGAAAACGATCAGATGACCAGTACCCTTTCACAGCAGGCAATAGCGCAAGGCAAGACAGGTATTCGTGATTATCTGGCCTCAAGGCCGGTCATTGCCGAGCTCGAAGCCATCTCGCGCGCTATCCTTTTTGCGCAAGAGGTGGGGTGTGCACTGCATATCGTTCACGTCAGCACAGGGAGAGGGGTTGCGATGGTGGCAGAGGCACGACTCCATGGGATCAATGTGAGTTGTGAGACCTGCCCACATTATCTTGTCCTGACAGAAGAAGATATGGAGCGATTAGGAGCAGTTGCCAAATGTGCCCCTCCTTTGCGCTCTCAAAGCGAACAGGCGAGATTGTGGGAACATGTGCGAGCGGGGAATGTACAATTCGTCACCACCGACCATTCTCCAGCCCCTGAAGCTTTAAAACAGTCTGAGAATTTCTTTGCTGTCTGGGGAGGTATCTCAGGCTGCCAGTCGCTGCTGAGCCTTTTGATCACCGAGGGGTCCCAACTCCCTTTATCTCAGATCGCCGCTCTGACTTCAGCCGGAATTGCCAGCCGTTTTCAATTGGGTTCGCATAAAGGGCACGTATGCGTAGGAGCAGATGCAGATCTCTGTCTTGTTGATCTGAATGTTCATTTTCGCCTGGAACCTGAGCAGTTATACTATCGTCATCAACAGAGTCCCTATACAGGTAGGACGATGCGGGGCCGTGTGGTGCGAACGATCGTACGGGGTTCCACTGTCTTTCACAATGGAAATTTTACGACACATCGTGGTCAACTCATCACTGTAGCCACTATGTAAGCTCGATAGAACCAGATCATCGTTGGAGAGGTCGTAGACTATGTGGGATATCTACTGTCAACCTACCACTCTGTTTGAGGCCATTAGCCTGCTCGATCGTTATGGGCCAGAGGCACGCCTGATTGCAGGAGGAACAGACATCCTCTTAGAGCTTCAACGCGGTTTAAGGCCGAGTTCTGTGCTTATTGATATCACAAGGCTCTCCGAGTTAGACTTTATTCGCAATGAGCAGGGCGTTCTGGTACTGGGTGCACTTACGACGCATAATGCAGTTTTGTGTTCAACGGATTGTCAGACGTATGCTCCTTTGTTGGTGCAGGCCTGTCAGGAGGTTGGTGCTCCCCAGATCCGCGCCAGAGCGACTCTGGCCGGAAACCTGCTTACAGCCTCCCCTGCCAATGATACAATTCCACCACTCATGGCGTTAGATGCTTCAGTTGTGCTTATGAGCTGTGCTGGAGAGCGTATTGTCTCTCTGCGAGACTTTTACACTGGCGTTCGCCATACTGTCTGTCGCCCCAATGAGCTCCTCCGCGAGATTCGTTTCCCCACACTTAGCATTCAGCAGCGAAGCCTTTTTCTCAAATTGGGGTTACGTCGTGCTCAGGCTATCTCGGTGGTAAATGCCGCATTTGTCCTTTTATTTGATGGAGATAATCGCGTCGAAAAGGCGGCTATTACGCTGGGTTCAGTGGCACCCACGGTCATTCATGCTCGCCGGGTCGAAACCTTTCTTCAAGGGCAAGAGCTGAACGAGCAGGTCTGTAAGGAGGCAGGTGCAATTGTGGCTCAGGATATCCGCCCTATCAGTGATATTCGCGCCTCAGCCACGTATCGTCAGCAAGCGCTCTCCTCACTTCTTGCGCATGGATTGCAGCGACTGACACATCCAGTGCTTCCTGAGCAGAAGCGGCCCGTCACGCTGGAGACCGCAGCGAAAAGAGCTCATCCCTTGCCCTTTAGACGGCAGATAGAGACGACACTGAACGGCCAGCCAACCTCCTGGCCTCATGCATCACAGAAGACGCTCTTAAATGCTTTACGTGAGGATGCTGGTTTGACCGGGACAAAAGAAGGTTGTGCCGAAGGAGAATGTGGAGCCTGTACGGTCTGGCTCGGTGGACAGGCCGTTATGTCCTGTCTGGTACCTGCCGTTCAGGCTCATGGAGCAGAGATCACAACTATCGAAGGCCTGGCTGGCGAGCAACTGCACCCATTGCAGCAGAGCTTTATTGATCATGGAGCAGTGCAATGTGGTTTCTGCATTCCCGGAATGTTGATGGCAGGGGCAAAAGTTCTGGATGAGGTACAGCATCCTACCATCGAACAGGTTCAAGTAGCATTGAGTGGGAATATCTGTCGCTGTACCGGTTATCGGAAGATCATAGAGGCGGTACTAAGCATTGGGGGTGAAGCATGACAGAGCTCATTGGGGCATCGGTAGCTCGACCCGATGCATTCGGCAAGGTGACAGGAAAAGCTCTTTATCCCGCTGACCTTGTGCGTTCAAATATGCTCCAGCTTCAGCTCGTGTATGCTGGCCAGCCACATGCGCGAATCCTTTCGATTGATCGTCAGAAAGCTCTGGCACACCCGGGTGTCGTTGCGGTTTTGACCGCCGCTGATGTGCCATACAATGCTTACGGACTGATTGACGCCGATCAACCAGTGCTCTGTCACGATGTTGTTCGGTTTGAGGGCGATCGCGTTGCACTCGTCGTTGCCGAGAATAAACAAGCAGCAATTGAAGGAGCCAGGCTGGTAGAAGTGAGCTACGAACCATTAGCGATTGTCAGTGATCCACAGCAGGCCCTTCTTCCTGATTCCCCCCTTGTCCATCAACATCTTGCGAGCAATCAACTGTTCCATTTTCCATTGCGCAAAGGCAATCTCGAGCAAGGCTTTGCAGAGGCGACCGTGACTCTGGAAGAGACCTTTACGACGAGCTGGCAGGAGCACGCCTTTTTGCAGCCAGAGTCAGGGATAGCGTATATTGATCCATCAGAGCGTGTGGTCATTGAGACAGCTGGGCAATGGTTACATGAAGATAGACGACAGATTGCACAGATGCTGCAATTGTCAGAAGAGCAAGTTGTTATTCGTTATGCTGCCATTGGCGGCGCTTTTGGAGGGCGCGAGGATCTTTCTCTTCAGCATCTGTTAGCGCTCGCAAGTTGGAAGTTGCAGCGACCTACAGCTATGGTCTGGAGCCGTGAGGAGTCAATGACATCGCATCATAAGCGTCATCCGATGACGATACATTGTCGTTGGGCCGCCAGGGAAGATGGCAAAATCACCGCTGTCGAGACAACGATGATAGCAGATGGCGGAGCCTATGCCTCGACAAGCGTTGAAGTGGTGAAGGCGGCCACACTCTTTGCAACAGGCTGCTATGAGGTTCCAAATCTCTCTGTTGATGGATATGTAGCGTATACAAATAATATTCCAAGTGGCGCTTTTCGCGGTTTTGGGGCTCCACAGATGCAATTTGCCGTTGAGAATATGGTTACGCGCCTGGCTCAGAAGCTCGGTATAAGCTCTGACGAGATCCGTCGGCGAAATCTTTATCGCGAAGGGAGCCTGGAGCCAACTCAGCAACCACTTCCGCCAGGCGTGAGTGCCTTACCAGTGTTTGAGCGCTGCGTGGAAGAGGTACATACATGCTGGTCATTGCCCGAGCAATCAGAGGCAAGCTATCTCAAGCGCGGGATTGGTCTGGCCTGTGGCATCAAGAACGTAGGCTACTCATTCGGTTTTCCAGAGCAAGCGACCGCAACCGTCGAAGTATTTGGGGCGGCTGAACTGGAGCGAGCCATTGTGAGAGCGGGAGCTGCCGATGTGGGACAGGGATCACATCTGATCTTGCGTCAGATTGCAGCCCAGGCACTGCATCTTCCCTTTGAGAAGGTCGAACTCTGCGCAGAGGATAGTAGCCTGGCTCCAAATGCTGGTAGTGCTTCGGCCTCACGTCTAACCCTTATGGCAGGTCGAGCGGTAAAAGAGGCCGCACTGGCTGCTCGCGAGCAATGGAGCTATACCGATGACTATCGCGCAGAGGCAACCTTCAACTATCGTGCTCCCATGACTACTGCCCTGGACCCGGCAACCTTTAGCAGTCGACCAAACTACTGTTATGGCTATGCGGCTCAGGCGATTGAAGTTGAAGTCAACCTGCTGACCGGGCAGGTGCGAGTAGTGCGTATTATCAGCGTTCATGATGTTGGCAAAGCCATCAATATGCAGCAAGTCACGGGTCAGATTGAGGGCTGTCTGGCTCAAGCGTTGGGGTATGCCCTGTTAGAAGAGTTCAAGATAAGCGATGGTCATGTTTTGACCAATCACTTCAGCACCTATCTTGTGCCAACCATTCTGGATATGCCCATTGAGATCACGCCAATTGTGCTGGAGTTGGCTGATCCAGAAGGTCCCTATGGCGCACGAGGGATGGCCGAAATGCCACTCGTCCCCTTTGCTGCTGCTGTAGCAGCGGCTATTCAGCAGGCGACAGGGGTCTGGCTCAATCAATTACCCATGACGCCCGAACGCGTCTTGAGCGCCATTCAGCAGCAGAAAAAGTAGAGAGGAACATGTCAATGACGTCTATTCAGATTATTGTCGCCGATCTAACATTTATCGCGCGTGTAGAAGAAGAAGAAGCTCCCAGGACCTGTGAGGCCTTTCTCAAAATCCTGCCTTTCCGAAATAAGCTTATTCAGGCACGTTGGAGTGGAGAGTCCGCCTGGATTCCTCTTGGTGACTATCAACTGGGTGTTGGTTTTGAGAATCATACCAGCCATCCTGGTCCGGGTCAGCTACTCTTTTACCCTGGTGGTTTTAGTGAGACCGAGATTCTGTTTCCCTATGGAAGCACCTGTTTTGCCAGCAAGATGGGGCAACTGGCTGGCAACCACTTTCTCACTATCGTACAGGGACAAGAACAGCTCAAGGAGCTGGGGCGTAAAGTTATGTGGGAGGGAGCGCAAGACATTACCTTTTCTCTCAAGAGTTAAACTGTTTCAACTGCTATTATCGGCTCTCTCATGTAAAAGTGCCGTAAACGATTTTAGAAATCACTAGCAAACGTTGCCAAATGTAATATAAAGCCGAGATCTGCAGCCGAGATCTGTTACGATTATAAGATCGAGAACGTGGACTTCTCTGTGTCGTGTCTGTTATGTGTCGTGCAAAATTGTGAGGCATATGTGATGTCTATCACATATGCTGCTTTCATCCGTTTGAACGTTTCGCATGTAACCGAGATTTTGTCTCACACATGCTACTGATAACAGCACCTCTTTTCACTGCAAGTTGCCGGGTGGGTGGCATTGGCCTCAGTAGAGGAACGACAAGTAAAGGGAAGTGACACAATGCTCAATAGAGATGGCGAAAAGAAAAATAGGATCATTATGTCGCCTCTTCAGAAAGCAGAGCCCGAGAAGTCCTCCGCATCTCTCTTCAAACAGCGTTGGTCAGAGCGTTTGCTGGGTAGTGTCCAGCGTTATCCCATCCCCTTTATAGCAGTTGCACTCATGATCGTGAGCCTGGGGTTCTGGCTTGCCGGGCACGCAGATATTGCTCATTGGGTCCTGCTTGCTGTGACATTATTGGGTGGTCTCCCACTCCTGTATGACACCCTGAAACAGATCGTCCACAGAGAATTTGGGGTTGATGTGATCGCTATTCTTGCAATTGGTGGATCAATCCTCCTTCACCAGTATCTAGCGGGTGCGCTGGTTGTATTGATGCTCTCGGGCGGTGAGGCGCTGGAAGCCTATGCTCTGCGGAGAGCACGTTCATCGCTCTCTGCACTGGTCGAGTGTGCGCCGCGTAGTGCGCACATCTGGCAAGGAGAGGAACTGATCGATATTCCGGCAGAGCAAGTTGAAGTTGGCATGGTTATTGTCGTCAAGCCTGGCGAGCTGGTCCCGGTTGATGGGGTTGTGACATCCGGCTCCTCCAGTTTGAGTGAGGCGGATCTGACAGGTGAGCCTATTCCTGTGCGCAAAACTCCAGGAATGCTGGTTCTGTCTGGTAGCGTAAATCTTGATGGCGTGCTGGAGATCCGTACGGAAAAACGCAGTGTCGAAAGCAAATTTGCCCAGATCCTCCATCTCGTTGAAGAAGCACAGACTCAGAAGGCACCCATCCATCGTCTGGCTGATCGCTATAGTGTCTGGTTTACCATTGCGGCAGTCACTCTAGCCGGACTGGCCTGGATCATATCGGGTAATAGCGTCTATGCATTGGCAGTCATGGTCTGTGCATCCCCCTGTCCATTGATCCTGGCCACCCCGGTTGCCATTATGTCTGGTATTGATCTTGCGGCCAGAAATGGTATCATCGCCAAGAGTGGGGGAGCTATTGAGCAATTAGGGGAAGTGGATATCGCCGTCTTCGACAAGACAGGCACATTGACACTTGGTATGCCGAAAGTGACTGCTATTGTTCATCGAGAGCGGGAGAGCGTAGAGAGCACCAATACAAGCAAAGAGCTTGCTCATAGCAGGGATAGAACTCTCTTGCGTCTGGCCGCCTCGGTCGAACAGCTTTCAACGCACATTCTCTCACGTGCGATTGTGGAGGCGGCACAGGAATGTGCATGTCCGCTTAGTCTGGTAGATGGTTTTGAGGAGATCTTTGGCAAAGGCGTGCGCGGGCGCGTGCCATTGCTTGCAGAAGATCTACAAGAGAGCTGGCTGAACGCAGGCAATGATGTAGAGGTTGCAGTAGGTAATCGAACCTTTATGAAGTACCTCAATATCGCTCTCCCGGCCACACTTCTTGCTGAAAGACAGCAGCGTGTCGAGCGTGGACAGATCTGTAGCTTCATTGCGATCGAACGATGCATTGAGGGGCTCCTGGTTCTTGAAGATGTTCCACGTCCAGAACTCTCTCTGCTCTCACCGAATTTATGTGCGGCTGGCATTAAACAGACGATCTTATTGACTGGTGATAGTGAAGTCGTAGCATGTCAGATCGGCAAAATTGCTCAGGTAGACCGTGTCATCTCGCGTTGTTTGCCAGAGGATAAAGTACGCATCGTCAAAGAATATGAGCAACAGGGGCATCGTGTGCTGATGGTTGGGGATGGCATTAATGACGCCCCCGCATTGGCAAGCGCCGCCGTTGGTATGGCGCTTGGTACACAGGGATTAACTGCGGCAGCCTCTGCTGCCAATACGGCGCTTCTTTCAACAGATATTCTGCGGGTTGTGCGTGCAGTAGTTCTAGGACGTCGCGTCATGCATATCGCTGTACAGGGGATCTGGGTAGGTATGGGTCTCTCTACGCTTGCTATGATCTTTGCCGCATTTGGTTTTATCAGTCCAGCTGCGGGGGCACTGATACAAGAAGCCTTTGACGTGATTGTCATCCTCAATGCCCTGAGAGCGGGAAAGGCTATCTTCTGATGGAAGTCTGAGGAGGAAGCGATGCAACCAGAACCGATGGAAGTCTGAGGAGGAAGCGATGCAACAATCTAGTAGCGATGAACGGCCAATGATGCATCAATCGTTTCAGGGACTTTCAACGCAGGAAGCGGAAGCTCAACGTGCGGCTGGAAAAGGTGCTCATATGCCGCCCTCAACTGGGAGAACCTATGCCCAGATTCTCCGTGAGGACGTTTTTACACTGATCAATAATATTTTGTTTGTGCTGTGTATAGCATTACTCTTACTCGGACAATATTCAGAGGCTCTCGTCTCGGCAGGAGTTGTCCTCTTCAATGTGATAATTAGCGTCGTTCAAGAAGTACGGGCCAAGAGAACGCTTGATCGTATTGCCTTACTGACACGACCACGGGCAACCGTAATGCGCAATGGGCAGGAGCAGGCTCTCGATCCCTCAGAGCTGGTGCAGAATGACCTGCTTCTCCTGCATACAGGGGATCAGATTGTCGCCGACGGACCAGTTGTCGGTGAAGGTCGTCTACAGGTGGATGAGTCGCTCCTGACAGGAGAATCAGAGCCGATCACAAAGAAGGCCGGTGATTGGCTCTCATCAGGCAGTTTTTGTCTCTCGGGAGAAAGCTACTATCGTGCTGAACGCATTGGCATGACAAGCGTTGCGGGCCAATTAACCAGCAAAGCGCGTGCTTTTCGTCGAATATTGACTCCTTTGCAACAAGATATTACTGTGATTATTCAATCTTTGTTGCTCGTAGCGCTCTATATTGAAATTATTCTCATTCTTATTGCCCTGGCTAACCGGACAGCTGTAGTGGATGTGGTTCGGATGTCTGTTATTGTTGTGAGCATTGTCCCCATTGGCCTGTTTCTGGCAACCAGTGTTGCCTATGCACTGGGTGCATTGCGCATGGCAGGTAAAAGCGCGTTAGTGCAACGCTTGAGCGCTGTTGAGTCACTTAGTAATGTGGACGTGCTCTGCCTGGATAAAACAGGGACCATCACAACCAATGCCCTGGTTCTGGAGCAGGTGTATCCAGTTGGCATTGACGAAAAGCAGCTGCGGCGGCTCCTGGCTCTCTATATCTCACAGACAACAAGTCGGAACGCGACCAGTAGAGCAATCGAAGAGGCAGGTAATTTTCAAGTTAGCCAGGAAGCATTTCATGTCTATGAGGAAGTTACCTTTTCCTCAACATGGAAGTGGAGTGCCCTGTCGTGTGATAGAGGAGACTTGCAAGGGATCTATATTCTGGGAGCGCCTGAGGTTCTATCCCCTTTTCTGCGCTCCGGAACCGATCTGGGGACATTTGCTGAGGACGCCACCAGACGTGGAAGGCGCGTCTTGCTCTTTGCTTTTTTTCCTGACCTTGTTCCTTTGCAGACATCTGACACACAGCCAACGTTGCCCACAGGTCTTATTCCCTTAGGCTTGATTAGCCTGCGAGATGAACTGCGCCACGATGTACAGAAGACACTGGCTTTGTTTGCTGAGGTCGGAGTGCAGATCAAAGTGATGTCTGGTGATCACCCCCAGACCGTCGCAACGCTTGCCAGGCAGGTTGGCATCAGCAATGCTGAGCCTGTCGTTACTGGATCAGAGCTTGACCAGATGGATGATGTGAGGCTGATGCAGGTTGCTGAAGAGACGACTGTATTTGGGCGGGTGACTCCCCAGCAGAAAGAGCGGCTTGTTCGAGCGCTTCGCAGCCATCATCACTATATCGCCATGATTGGAGATGGGGTCAATGATCTGCTCTCGCTCAAGCAGGCGAATCTAGGTATTGCAATGGAAAGTGGAAGCCAGGCTACCAGAGGAATTGCGGATATCATTCTCCTTAATGATTCCTTTGGTGCCCTTCCTGCGGCTTTTGCAGAAGGGCAGCGTATTCGTAATGGGATGGAGAGCGCGATGAAGCTTTTTTTGACGAGGGTGATGTATCTGGCCCTGTTATTGCTTACCGTCCCCATGCTTGGAGCATTCCCTTTTGCGCCAAAGCAAAAAGCGTTAATCACATTTGAGACAGTGGGGATCATTGCCGTAGCGCTAGCTGCATGGGCGCACCCGGGCCCCCCTTCACGCCGTGGATTGGGGCACCTGCTGGTGCATTTTGTGCTTCCTGCAGCGATTCCTTTAAGCCTTATCGCCTTTGGTATTTACTTGATTACTTTCTATCAAGCTTATCAACAGATGAATGAGAGCCTACAAGATGCCCAACTGGTTGCACAAAGTGCATTGACCACGTTCGCGGTCTGTAGCGGGTTATTGCTCGTCCCTTTTGTCGTGCCACCGGCGCGATTCTGGGTTGGAGGAAGCGAGCTGAGTGGAGATTGGCGGCCAACCCTATTGGCTGTGGGGCTGCTGGTGGTCTATCTGGTAGTAATTGCGTTCCCCCCCCTGCGTACGTTCTTTAGCCTTACGGCTTTGCATCCAACTGACTACCTGTTCATCGGGGCCGCGGCACTCATCTGGAGTATTCTACAGCGCTGGATCTGGCATGCGCATCTCCTTGAACGTTTTCTTCAGTTGAGACAGAGGGATACATTACCGGGAGAGTAGCTGGAAGACAGCAATCTCTGGGCGACAATTGAGCCGTACTTGCGGTTTGACCATACCCAGGCCGCGATTTGTATACTGCCACATAGTCCCCAGTTGATAGAGTCCACAGGGATATTTCTCACAGAGAGGAGGAAGCGCCAGTGCTCCATGGAACGGGATCCGCACCTGACCACCATGCGAATGGCCTGAAAGTTGAAGTCCATAGCGGCCAGACTGTGCTGTAACATCGGCAAAATCGGGCTCATGCACAAGAAGAATGGCAGCCCCCTCTGCCGGTAAGGATGCCGTCAGATCTGCGAGAAGCGGCTGGTGTGACCAGATAGATGCAGGAGTGCCACGATTGCTCGGCCAGAGATCATCCAGACCCACAATATGCAAGAGATCATTGCCGCGTTTCAGCGTATGAGTGGCATTCTTGAGTTCATGGATATTGTTGGTACGTAGACAATAGCGAATAAATTCAGCGCCTGCGGGATGATCGTGATTGCCTAACGTCGCCAATACACCATCAGGAGCTTTCAATTTACCCAATTCTTTTAACGTATCCTCTGAGCTATCCAGATAGTCCGTAACAAAATCGCCAGTGATCACAACCAGATCAGGCTTCAATGCATTGGTCATACTTACAACGTTTGCCAGACGTTCGGCAGTCATCCAGGTATCATCCGTATGAAAGTCGCTTAATTGCACAAGGCGGTAATTATGAAAAGCAGGTGTCATACGGGGCAGGTGTAAGTAATGATATGTGACCTCGACCCAGGCTGGCTCAATCTTTTTTGAATAATAGATTGTCCCTGCCCCTGTAGCCCCCAGACCGACCGTCGTCAGCAGCGTATTGCGCAAAATGTGGCGCCTTGTCATATTCTGTGGTTTTCTCTCTTGCTGGTCTTCCATTGTGCTCCGTATCTATTCCTGTGAGCCTGCATCGTCTACGCATGTGATAAGTATCGTGCCAGTCCCTCTTGTACTGTACCAAATCCATGTATAAAAATGCAAGATGTCAGGATTTTTGATGGGTTACACGTTTTTGCGCTATGCCTTGCTTCCACAAAGCGTTCATCTCGCGACGAAGCTTCCGTGTCATCCACCAGCTTTTACCATACAGGAAAGGTCCATACAAATAGCCTTTCATTTGTATTCTTATCAATTCCTGAGGATAGTCATGATCTTGCTGCCGATCTAAAAAAGTATTGTGTGTCACTTTAGGTGCAGTTTTTACAAATAAACGTTTCAAGATTGCCAGAGGAACAGTAGTGAAAAGGGCCAGGAATAATTTGGGATAGCGCAAGAAGATATGGACTAAATAAGCGGTAAAGCCAACGCCATATCCGAATATCTGATAGCGTAGCTTCGCCATCTCTCTGCGGTGGAGATGATAAATAATGGCTCCAGGGTCAATGGCTAGCTGTTTATTGTGTGCTGTCACGTCAAGAAAGAATGCGATGTCTTCGGCTCCCATCGTTGGCGTCCCTGTTCCAAGGAACATGGCAAATCCTCCAATTTGTTGGAGAAAACTGGCTCGAGCCGCCATATTAGCGCCATGTCCACACATGTTACCGCTATAGATCTGCTGATATCTGAGCTTCTTATCGATAATGCGAGGTTGAAATCTGCTGCGAGCCTCTTCATCTGTCGCAATCCAACTTGCATTTTCAAACCAGAGTTGGGCAGGAGTATCTAATTCTAAGGGCATAGTAAAACCGGTAGCGCAGACAATATCGTTGGATTGACTGAGAGCAGAGACCAATTGTGTGAGCCAGTGGCGATCAACGATGACATCATCATCTGTGAAGGCAAGAAATTCGCTACGAGCTTCGATAATGCCTCGATTGCGAGCGCAGGAGATACCAGGGTGATCCTCACGAATATAACGAATTTTCTGTTCGTTTGGAAAGGATGCTTGTATCATTTCTGCGGTAGCATGAGAGGTAGGTGCGTTATCTACAATGATAATCTCGTAGTCCAGATATTCAAGTTTAAGTAACGCCTGTAGACAATTGCGAAGCTCCAGTGGTCGATCGCGTGTAGAAATAATGATACTGGCAAACGGAGCCTGAGCAAGAAACTGTTCGCGGACTTTCAGGCATGCTGGATGATCTGGATGCAAGACCCCTTGTTCAGGAAGAGCATCAATCGGAGGCAGTCCATCAGCCTGTAAATGATCAAGGATACTCCGTTTTAATTTCTGCCAGATGATGGGACCATAGGTTTGTGGGGGAAGTCCATCCCCGTTCAGGCGGAGCTCAACGACTCCAAGAGGAAAGGTATGGAATTTGATCAGGCAGAGGGCCTTTGTATAGTGTTGTTGTTTTTCGCTATGAAAAGCCGCAATAAAAGGTAAAGGCTGGCTTAACTCTATTTCTAGAACCTGTAAAGGAAGTAATTTATCAGCGTTGTCGATGGCTATCGAATTATTTAGAGGCACTTGAGGCATTGTGAACTCCTGAATGTTCGAAAAAATAGCACAAATATAGGGCTTCTCATTGGGTGATTGAGGAGCTCAGTTGCGGCTTTCCCTACGCCAACTGAGCTCCTCAATGCTTATTTTACAAAGTGAGATCTAAAGAGCAGTGTCTATCTCATTAAGGTGCGCCTGAATAGCTGTTACCAGTTCATGAATATTTTTATCGAGCATATCCATATAATAGCCATCGATAATCGTAGAAGTCTCAGGATTTTCAAAAGGGCTCCACCGTGAACGATATCTGAGATTTTCGCTGGCCCAGATAAAAGAGATGTGTTCGGGCTGAAACATTGGCGTGTAATTTGAACCTAATGAGATAAAGGCATGGGCATAGTCATAGAAAAGAGTATTGATTGGTGGAAACATTCTATTTAATTTTGGATCGCGAGCCAGGACGACCGAAAGGCCCTTGAGATGAGGATTATCGGCATGGTGTGTCTTTCTATACACATATCTGGTTATTTGTCCAATGCGTAAAAAAAGAACCTGTTGCTGAAATTTGTTGAGCGAAAATATGGTGCCACATAGATTGACTAATTTGCGAATAAAAATATGTCGTTCATCGACCTCTGAGGGAGAGATCAGAATAAGTGAAGCAACCGTTACGCCTTGAGCTTGAAGTTGGCGAGCCATTTCATAGACAAGAAAGGCCCCGCTGCAAAAACCAATCAAGTGATAGGGTCCTTCAGGTTGAATGGTACGAATAGCTTGAATATTGATCGTAGCCAGATCCTCTAATGTTGTTGGTTTGATCTCTCCACCATAATTATAGCAATCGACTGCATAGAATGGTTGTTTTGATCCCAGAGTGCGTGAGAGCGTAAAACAGACCAGTGGTGGGTGATCATCTCGATCGCCATGAAAAAAAAAGATGGGTTTTTTTAAGGGGGAGCCTTTTCCCGCCTGAATAGTATGGATACGTACTTGCGTATCCAGAATCACTTTTGGAGTCGCTGCAACCATAAACTGTGAGCCTTTCGCGTCAAAAAAGAAATTAGAGAGAGACGTGTATGTCGGTAAAAGAATTAAGAGCCTTTAAGGAAACGAATTGATGAGTTGACTTTGTTCCAGCGAGCGAAATAGTTTTTTGACTATCTGGTCGCATATGAAAGTAATTATCCGATGGGTGCAAAGGGCCAGCGTTAATAGCGATAGATTGTGCAAAGTTTTTTGTCTGGATGGTAAGTTCATACCTTCCAGGGTATTGCTGCACCTGAACCTGAAGCCCGGTCTCTGTTTCCTGGGTTACCGGTTGTCCATGTGGAAAATAGAATGCTTCGCCAATCAGTTTGCCCGAATCTTTATGGGTAAGAGTTGCGGTCACCAGCGTATGGTCAGGTGGCCCAAACCTGTAGGCATAGGTCAGATCACGAAAATGTTTGAAGAGAGCATCCACATGGAGTTCAGTCTGTTGGTGAGAAGCCAGGGCCAGGTCTCGGCTCTCTCTGGCCAGTAGCGTGCCAGGTGTACGATAAAGTTCAACCTGAAGCGTCGCCTGTGTCTCCTGAGCCGTCTCATTGATAATGTGGAGCCAGAGCCCATTCAGGCCTTCATCGGCAAAGAAGCAAGTTTGTGGTTGTAGAATACGTTTAAGATAATAATAGGCAGCTTTGGGCGTGCCATGAGCATCGATGACGCCCCAGCCAGCGCCCGGCCAGAGATCGCGATAGAACCAGATCAGGCCACCGTTGCAGGTCGAGCCCTGCCGTCTCCATTCAGCAAAGACCGCCGCCATAATTTCGCCGGTCACCACACGGCTAAATGCCAGATAGCGTTCGCGTTGACCATAGCGGAGCTGTAGTGGTTGGAGCCCATAAAATTGTTCCAGATAGTAATCGCGAATATCCTCAAAATCCCAGGTTGCTCCATTATCGCGCGGAACACGAGCCTTCCAGTGTGGATAGTGAACGGGTTGCTCATGTGCGCGTAAAAAGCGCTCGATAGTCTCTTCTTCGGGGACATTAGCGAAGGCCAGACATTCAGAGGCAAAACGCACTTCGCTACGACGGGCGTCCTCTAATGGCCTGAGATAGGCTCCCACCCCCTGATAGTGAGAATTACCACGATTGCTCAAAAAAGGCAGTGCGCCCCCACTGGGGCTCGAGGGCCAGTAAGGAACCTTTGTCAGTTGCTGGCAGAGAGTTGGCAGGTGTTGATAAAAGAAAGCAGACTGTGCCAGTGCAGTGTCCAGACCCAACATGGCTACCTGTTGTTCGATCTCGCTATTGCCGCAGAGAACGGTCAGGCAGGGGTGGTTCTGGATACGCTGAAGCTGCTGAGAACATTCTAACAGGCAATTTTCTAGAAAAGCCTCCTGAGTGGTAGGATAATCCAGATTTGCAAACAGAAAATCTTGCCAGATAAGGATGCCCAATTCATCGCAGAGATCGTAGAATATATCAGCCTCATAGACCATTGTTCCACCCACGCGTAGCATATTCATCCCTGCCTGTTGAGCGAGCAGAAGAGCTTCTCGGTATTCCGCTTCAGTCCCTGTCAGGGTCAGCATATGAAGTGGGGTCCAGCAGGCTCCCCGGCAAAAGATCTTCTCTCCGTTAAAACGAACGCCAAAGCCACCTTCTTCCTCCGAAAGCAGCTCAACACGGCGGAAGGCCAGATGTCCACAATCGATCACAATGGTAGTTGTGGCATAGTGAAGACAGAGACTCGTAGGGTAGAGAGGCTGTTCACCATGCGTATGAGGCCACCAGGGCTGTATGGATTCCAGGCAAAGTGTTGCACTCAGCGAAAATCGCCCATCTTCCAGTGCCTGAACGTTGATAGGAAGACTTTGTCCATCTATCTCTAGAGAGGCGTTTGCTGGGAGCTCTTGCGTAAGAGAGTGAGCTTCGACATGAAGCACTATCTGTCCTTGCGTATTGGTGATATCCAGCCATGGCTGGATATCAAACCGTTCGATAGAGAGTGCATGGCGCGATTCCACAGTGATTGGCCTCCAGGGCCCCACTGCTTGAATGGGCGGAGACCAGCCAGGCATACGACCTAAAAAAGTAGTGCGCCACCAGCGCAATTGCTGTTGCTCAACCAACTGAGTATGCCAGTGAGGACGTGGTCTCCTGGAAGTGAGATGTGGCTGAAGGGCTTGAAAGTGGAGATACAGCGTATTCTCAGGCTGAAGCAGAGCGCTGATCTCCACCTCATAGCGACGAAACATATTCTCACTAATGAGAATTTGTTGCCCATTGAGCCAGACCGTCGC
This sequence comes from Tengunoibacter tsumagoiensis, assembly GCF_003967535.1. GTDB lineage: Bacteria > Chloroflexota > Ktedonobacteria > Ktedonobacterales > Ktedonobacteraceae > Tengunoibacter > Tengunoibacter tsumagoiensis. The sequence goes on from NZ_BIFR01000001.1 coordinate 3,397,515, forward strand.
CAGAGATGCCAGGCCAGCGAATACCAGCACAGACTGCTCAGCCTGTTCTGGCGCAGTGAAAGAGCAGCGATACCACCAATCTAGCGTATCTGCATTCAGGGGTCGTTCAATATCCCAACGTTTATGCTGTTGTAACGTCTGCAATGCTGTGCCAGGGACAGAGGTCGAGAGCCATTCCAACTCAGCCTGAGCGCTCAACTGTTGTGGATTCTGATAGCTTCCAGGCTCGGTCGCAAGCAGTTCCCAATCTTCTGCAAGGAGCATTGTGGTCGTGGTCGTCATACTACGAATGTGTGTCATGATATCTTCTCCCTCCACCTCTTTACCGTAGCAGATAGGAGAGGGCATGCATAGCTTGCTCCCAGTGATCTTCCAGTGCATCAAAAAAAGGTGCAATCGCAAATGGTTTCTTATTGTGTGCAGTACGGGCTGTCTTTAAGAGCAGCGTCTGAGCATTGGTTGAGATCTCCTCAAAGTGTTTTGCGGCCTCTAGCAATGATGAATCTTGAGAACTGGAGGCTAACCAGCGCAGGAAGAGACTGGCATATTCGTAGCTGGCTCCAAATTGACGGAGATGAGCAAAGGCATAGCCATGGAAATCGGCCAGATTTTGTGCCTGGATCTGATCTAGATACCCTTGAAAGGCCTGACGATAGGCAAGAAACGGGTTCAGGTCAGGTCGTCGTTGATAGTGTTCGCGCAACAGTTCTGTGCTCAGCAGTTGTAATTCAGTTTCATTGAGGCGTTTCAGATGGTTCAGTTTCGCGATCTCTACGTATGGTGGTAGGACGACCCCGGTGGTTCCTTCCAACTGAAAGATCCCCACAAAATCCTCTCCCTGCAACGTATAATAGCTGCTATTATGGAAGTAGCCCAACTTCTGTTGTTCCAGGTCAATCATCTGGACACCAATCGTCGTTTTTTCGTGTTGCTGATGATAATTTGTTGCATGGACATCGGGCAGATAAAAAGCATCGACCTCGATCAGCACCAGCCGATTTTTGCCGACCTGAACCAGCAGGTGATCCAGCATAGCATGCCAGATATTCAGCTCCTGTACATCAATCCCATAGAGGCGAAGGAGATCATAGGATGGGACTTTGAAGAAGGTCCATTGATCCCCTTCAAAGTCAATTCCAATCGTAAAGGCAAACGAGGCAATTGGATGAAGGTGCAGTGCATGTAAAGCCTCGATCCAGAGATCCATATAGCAGTTGGATTGTGGCCAGATTCGCTCGCCATTGTGTAACCAGTGTGGCGTATACGCGGAGGATGGCACCATAGGAAAAGCGGTATTTATGGCCATAAAATATGTTTCACCTCGGCAGGCCATTCAGCCAGGATAAAACCATGGGCGCGGAAGAGCCCCAGGGTAATGCGTTCTAGACCAAAGCCAATACAGGCTGTGTGGGCTACCTGACCATCGTGCGTAACAATATTGAACTTGCTCCCAAAATGGTCTTGATGATAATTGACGGAGACAACCGCTGTCTGAGGTTCATTCGAATTGACCGGTGCCAGGAGCTCAAATTTGAGCTCTTGCTCCTGCTGGCTTGCCCCAAGCAAACGACCTCCAGGTCCAAAGAAGGGATCAGTAGCAATCTCTTGAAGTGCATGCAGGCCAAGACTCTGTAGAAACTCCAGACCGCGCCCAACCCAGAGCCGGCGCCATTGATCAACCACGTCAGGAGTGCCAAGACGCACAAACTCACGTTGACGAAAGGATTGCATACGTCCTGGATCGGAGGATGGCTCATGGCGGAAACAGTAGGATGAGACATCAATAGTTCGCCCAGGACCGGGTAAAGTGGTGCCAGAGAGAGTTGCATAGATGGGATAGCAGGAGGCAGGTGTCAGCACCAGATTTGTGGAAGCTAGATGTTCACCCCAATCCTCTTGCTCCTCAATCGCCTTTAATAATGGACTATGTTGTTTGTGCGTCCCCTCAAAACTATGGATAGACCCCAATAATTGAGGAAAAGATTTCATGTAACCACTTATCTCAACCGTTGAGCGGCTCATGACGGGGGGGAAACGCATCACCTCAGGCTGTTGATCGCATCCAATGGAGGTAATGCGCGCCTCAATGGCCGTCACCACCTCCTCAAAGGTTCCGCTGCGTCCATACACACCTTGAACTGTAGAAGGAATCAGCAGTCCATAGTGAAAAAGCTGTTGCAGGAATGATGATTCTGTAAACTGCGTATCGTAGGACATAGTCTCTTTTCTCGCTTCTAATAGGTTTCTTTATGGATCAGTAGCAGAGCAGCATTGGTCGTGTAGAGGCGTTCATTACTAATCATCAGGCTAGCGGAGAAAGCATCGCGCAGATGGCGAGCAACACTGAAAGGGGAATCCTCGCTATAGCCAGCCAGACCACAGACTGCCAGAGCCAGCTGGACAATCTGGACAACCAGCTGAGAAGAGAGCAACTTCACATTATTCAGGCGGATAGCGTACCCCATATCAGCGGCTGCGTCTTCAAGTTGTTCTGGATGACTCAGCATGTCGGCGTACTCGCGGACAGCCTCCTGGAGATGAGCACGCATCAACTGAAGTTGAGCAGTTCCTTCGACCAGCTTATCGTCACCTGGAATAGCCGTCACCCGTTGCTGTCGAGCTTTCATTTGCAAGAATTTTTGGGCTCGTTTCAGAGCATCAGTAGCAATCCCTTGCCAGCACCCCGACCAGATCAAATGAGTAAAGGGGACCATTGTCTGAGCTGCGATATCGCCAAATGAAAGCGGCAAAATCTGTTCAGCAGAGAAGCTTGCATTGAGAGTAAAAGCAGGGCTACAGGTACCACGCATTCCCAATGTATTCCAATTGCCCGTTTTTGTGAGAGCTGTTTCTTCACGGCGCAAGAGAAGTAGCACCTGATCAGTTGCAGCAGCGGTGGGATTGCGGCGAGCTGTTACGAGAAAGCCATCGGCATATTCACCATAAGAGATAGCTGTTGATTTCTTTTCAAGTGTACAGAGCGTGTCTTCATCATGCTCTACCGCAGCAATACTGGTACGAATATTTCCGCCTACCCCTACTTCAGAGGTGACTGAAGCCAGCAACAACTGTTTCTCAACCATCTCGCGTAGATACGCTTGAAAAAAAGGCAGAGATTGACCATGGTGAACAATACTGGCGACCTGGATCTGATGCATCGCCCAGACCATAGCGCTGGAGGCACAATATTGTGAGAGGGTCTGGGCAATCACCACCAGATCATCGATTGATAAGCCAAGACCACCATACTGTTGAGGAACATAGGCAGACAACAAAGATTCTTTACGAAGTGCCGTAAGCGCTTCATGAGGGAAACGAGCTTCACGATCCACAGAGGCCGCAGCAGGGGCAATAATCTCCTGTCCCAGTCGATGGATGGTCTGGAGCAACTCTGCTCGTGTTTGAGAGACTTCTGGATGAGAATGTATAAGATCCATGAGTGAGAAATGCTCCTTTACTCCTGACATAGAGGGATAGGATGAGCGCTCCCTGAGAGAAACATACCTTTTAAATAAAAAAATAGTTTACATGGGAAAAATATCTGATATGTGAGCAAAATATTTTCTGCATTTCTATATTATGTTAAAACGTTCAGCACGTCAAAATTTTAAGAATTTCTGGCTACAATGGGTAAGCCCAACCATTTTTCTGTTCTCTACTATGGTAGGAGGGGATGAGTATCTTGATCAAGGAGAGTAAGGAGAAATCTAAGACCTCCTTATACCTCTTGACAGGATATTGCTTGTGTAATTGGAAGAATGTAAAGTGTATGGTTTTTCATATAGCCTCAGAACTTAAGGATACTCAAAAGAGCAGTCACCGTCGTCCACTGAGAGGGGATAAATAGATCAGAGGGAAAGGGAAAGTTTATGACTACAGTTTCAGTGTGGATTCCAGGTGATCAATTGCTTTTACAGCATCCGGCAATTCAAATAGCAGAGGAGCAAACGACAAGAGAACAGATTCATATTATCCTGATTGAAAGCCTTGAACGTTTACGCTTGTTTCCTTATCAGAGAAAGAAGATTGTTTTACTTCTGAGCGCGATGAGACATTATGCAGATCGGCTACGTACTGAAGGGTATCAGGTGGATTATATCCAAGCAAAAAGTTTTGTTGAAGGGTTACAAGAACATGCCCGGCGCATTCAACCACAGCAACTTATCACTATGGCTGCCAGTGAATATGATACCAGATATTTGCAGCAAAAAGAGCTCGAGAAGCTCATCGGCATCCCTGTTACTGTAGTGGCCAATACGCAGTTTCTTGTGGAATTATATAGTCCTTTTGCCAATCGAAAAGAGACCAGGCATGCAGTGATGGAACCTTTCTATCGAGCAATGCGCCAACACTACGGCATTCTAATGGATGGAAAAGAGAGTCCAAGTGGTGGGCGTTGGAACTATGATGAATTGAATCGGGAACCATTGCCCAGGCAACTTTCCGTACCACCTATTGTAACCTTCGCGCCTGATTCCATAACACAAGAAGTCATTGAACTGGTCAACACATTTGAAAATGGAGTTGGAACCACCACCCATTTTGAATATGCTGTTACCCATGAACAGGCTCAGCAAGCACTTAATGACTTCATAGAATGTCGCTTATCCAGATTCGGACCCTATGAAGATGCGATGAGTACTCAAGGGAGCGTCCTATATCACGCCCAGATCTCATTGTATATGAATATCGGTCTGCTCGATACAATGGAGATCCTCCAGGCGGCAGAAGCGGCTTATCGACAAGAACAGGTCCCTATTCAATCCGTTGAGGGCTTTATTCGCCAGATTCTGGGCTGGCGTGAATATATGTACTGGCAATATTGGCAACAGATGCCAGATTTACGCACCGCAAATAGCTGGAATGCACAGCGTCCAATGCCTCAAATGTTTTGGGATGGGCAGACCAGGATGAATTGTATTAAACATGTAGCCACCCGTGTTCTTGACAGTGGCTACAGCAATCATATCGAGCGCCTGATGGTCGTCTGCAATTTCTGTCAGCTGGCAGGAGTAAAACCTTATGATGTCGCAGCCTGGTTTTTAAGTTGTTACTTTGACGCGTACGACTGGGTTGTCCTACCCAACGTGATTGGAATGGGATTAAATGCAGACAATGGTCGTACGACGAGCAAACCCTATATTGCTTCTGGCAAGTACATAGATCGGATGAGTAACTATTGCAAAGGCTGTACCTACTCTCCTAATAAGCGTACAGGACCAGACGCCTGCCCTTTCAACTTTCTCTATTGGAACTTCCTCATAGAGAACGAGACCCGACTCCGAGCAGGGCGTTCAAACCAGAACGTACTTGGACTACGTCACATCAACGACCAAGAACGCCTGGAAATTATCCAGGAGGCCAGACAATTTTTGCAGGATACCCTTCAATTTTGACCAGAGCATGGAAGGGATAAGCATACTTATTCTAGAATGAAAAGATGATATGAGATATTAGTCATCTATTTATAGGTGACTAATCATAAAATAATGTTACAATATATTACGGTATTTTCTATAAAAATTCGAGAAGAGGGCGAAACGACATGTTCATTTATGAAGGAAAGACTGTTCTTATTACCGGAGCCTCCTCAGGGATTGGTGAAGCTTTTGCTCGTGAGCTCGCGCAACGCAAGATGAATATTATCCTTGTTGCGCGCTCAGAGCAGAAGCTACAGAACATGGCAGCCAATCTCATGACAAAATTTCGGATCAACGCAGACATCATTATTGCAGATCTCACACAAGAGGGAAGTGCACAAAGAATTTATAATGAGATAAAGCGACGTCATCTTAGCATTGATCTCCTCATAAATAATGCAGGTTTTGGGACTTACGGACCATTTGAAGCCATACCGGCAGAGAGAAAGCATGCCGAAGTTATGCTCAACGTTGTCTCATTAGTTGATATGACCCACACCTTTTTACCAGAGTTATTAGAACGTCGTGGTGGAATAATTAATCTTGCATCGATCGCATCTTTCACTCCAATGCCTTACATGTCAGTATACGCTGCAACCAAGGCCTTCATACTTTCTTTTAGTGAAGCCTTATGGGGTGAATATCACCACAGGGGTCTGCGTATTCTTGCGCTCTGTCCAAGTGCAACAGAGACCTCTTTTTTTGATGACTTAAACCAATCGGCGTCAACAAAAGAGCCTGCTATTTTTAGTCAGAAACGTCGCCCCGAACAGGTAGTTGCAACCGCATTGCGAGCACTCGAACAAGGCAAATGTTATACAGTCGATGGAGGAAGTAACTATATCGTCACACAGTTATATCGCTTCTTCCCGAGAAGCATGACCATTCGTGGCATATCCAAAATGATGAGATAATAAGTGAAGGGGCTGAGAGCTTAAAACACAGACTCTCGCTCTTCGCATGAAAGCTGCCATTCCTGTATTCATTATATCGGAACGAGACGCTCCCGGAGAGATTTGACTCGCATCTCCCGGGCTTTTTTGGTACAATAATGATAACTTGAGCAAAGTGAGGAAATGAGCTTATGCGGCCCATGCGCGATAGCATCTTAGCCGCTGCCGTCCAACTATTTGCAGAATATGGCTACCATGCGGCTCCATTACGTGATATCGCCCGCATTGCAGGCATTCAGGCTGCAAGTATTTATCATCACTATCCAAATAAGCAAGCGTTATTGGTAGAGATCATGGCGACTCAGATGCAGCATCTCAACCAGAGCCTGGAGCATATTTTACAGGAACACCAGGACTCCTTAGTCCGTTTAGATGCAGCGATTGCCAATCATATCCGTTTGCATACAATGTATAAAGCGGAGTTTTTCATTGTTGATACCGAGATTCGAGCTCTGGACCCCGAAAATCGACCGTATATACTTTCCTTACGCGATACCTATGAACAATTGTGGCAGGAACTATTACGAACAGGGATGGAGCAGGGTATTTTTCGCACAAGCGATGTGAAAGTTGTCTCCTATGCTATTATCGCGCTCTGCACAGAAGTTGCGACCTGGTTTAAACCTGAAGGGCGTTTGACCGTTCAGCAAGTCATTGTACTCTACCGACAACTTATCACCCATGGTCTGCTGTTGCCAGATCAGAGCGTATAGAGACCAGGAGCATATTCTGAAAGAAGCCGTAGGTCCCATAGTAGCCAGACCAGATACAACCACCAGATCTCAGATTGATGAGCAATGTAACTCATACATTGCTGCTTCGTTCCATAGTATGTACTTATCTTAAGGGAGTTATAGCACCAGAATGGAGCCTACAAAGAAGAGCGAAAAAAAGCATCGGAAACCTATCGTATGGGTCATCCTTTCCCTATTGGTGATCACCAGTAGTATCTTTCTCCTTGTCAATCGTTTAGGGGCAGGAAATCAAGTGCTTTCTCATATCAAATTACCAAAGCAGACAGCTACTGCATCACCCCAACAGACGGCAACGGACACATTGACCCCCACCGCCACCCCACTCTTTTTTGAAAATTTCGTTGATAATAAAAAGGGATGGTTTGTTGGAGATTCAGCTGGCTATATTCGCACGATTAGTAATGGGCAATTAACTCTATCAGGGACCAATCACAAGATCCTCACAGAGAGCCTGCCCAGTACAAATTCCTTTACAGACTTTGTTTTCTCGACAACATTTACTATTTTGAAGGCAGATGCTCATGATAGCGTTGGCGTCTACCTGCGCGGAGATAGTAACCTTGACCATGATTATCGTATTGATATCTCTGGGAATACTACCTATACAGTCAGCAAAGAATCGCTAGATGATGCGAACATGGATACCCGAGCCACATTGATTGGCCCATTAACCACACCAGATCTGCTCCCGATTGGCCATCAAAATACGCTGACAGTAACGATGAGCGGCTCTACAATGGAGATTATTCTCAATGGGCATCTTGTAAATACCATTATCGATGCCGATTATACCCATGGACAGATCGCCCTCTTTGTTGAAAATGGAACGACGTCTGATGCAGTAACTGCAACCTTTAGCAGTATAGTTGTCCAACCACTGCCAACCCCAGGCCCCGGGACGGCGACAGCAACAGCGACATCGTAACAAGATCTACCATGAATGCTCTGATTTTAATACACAAATTGGACGCACTTTTTCAAAACGTGGATTTCTCATAAGTTTTAAATGCTGATCGAGATAACCTCGATGCTTCATTATTGAAGAGATATTGTCTGACGTCATATACATGACAAGTGTATATTTCATTCATCTTTGACAAAAAACCGTCCGTTTCTTCAAGCTGGAAGGGACATCAAACGTGTCCCCAGGCTCTTAAGACATACTCTAAGGACGCAGGAGAGAGCTCCAGGGAGAGAGAGGCATTCTACATGTATGTATAGATATTGTAGAGGAAGAGGTATTACTGCTGATCTTCGCCTGCAATGGCACTGTTCACTTCATTAAGGAAAGTGAATAGCTCATACTCACACTTGGGGTTCAAAATAACAGGAGACAGCTGTGGACTTTTTTTCAACGTATTAGACAAATTTGAGAATCTTCCTTTATTTTCAGCCCATTTTAGACTATTCTTTGCTGCAATAATGTGATATGATTAATATAAGGCTGTATAGTGCATTGGTGCTCTGAGTAGATTGTCTATCTGAAGCTGCGCGATACAGGTAGTTATTTGTTGGGCGTAAGCCCTGGAAGCGAGATTTTGAACCTATGTCTTATGTTGATGAAACCCTGTATTGTCGCGATTGCAATCAGGAATTTACGTTTACTGCCGGTGAACAGGAATTTTATGCCAGCCGTGGTTTAACAAACAAGCCCGCTCGCTGTCCTTCATGCCGCGCTGCCCGCAAACAGGCCAATGGCCAGGGTGGTGGTAGCTATAACGGCGGTGGCCGTAGCGGTGGTTCCCGCGAGCCACGCCAGCTCTATACGGTTACCTGCGCTAGCTGTGGTAATGAGGCTCAAGTTCCTTTCCAGCCACGCGATGACCGTCCCGTCTATTGCAGTAGCTGTTTCCAGTCTCAGGATTCTGGTCGTGGTAACTCACGCCGATCCTCTTCCCGCTGGTAATTCTTCTTTACCATATCAGTAAAAATGAGAGGAATATACTCCTGGAGTATGTTCCTCTCATTTTTTATGTCTCAACCATTCTTCACTTCAACCACTTAAGAGGGAACATATACCAGAGAGATGCTTTGTATCTTTTTAATAGGACACGTCATTCTGTTCGACACCCGTCTCACATCCTGTTTCAACGTCGAGAACGCGAGCAGAGCGCTTTGTTGTTCTAAGCCAGCACAACAGCAATAAGGTACATCAGGTAGATCGTCACCAGCAGAGCGCCCATCGTGCGGGGAATCTTCCCATACCAGATAAGAACCAGGAGTGCCAGGTGAACCACGACCATGACAGGTAATGCGATGAAGGTGACATGGGGATCGACCGGAATGGAATGAATCGTGGCAGCAATTCCAAGGGTGACGAGCAGATTGTAGGCGAAAGAGCCAAGAATACCCCCCACCAGAATATCAGCCTGTTTCTTTCGGGCAGCACTGACCCCGAGGGCAATCATTTCTGCTCCGGTTCCTAGTGAGACAATCGTTGCTCCAACCGCACTCTGACTCAAACCAACGAGAGAGGCGAAGCGAAGAGCCCCTTCCACGATTGCTGGGCCTCCCACCGCCATGGCAATCACCCCTCCAAAAGTCAGTGCCACTGGTTTCCACTGAAGACGAGCGCGAACGTGTGGTTTCTGGTTGTCATCGTCATCGTCATCTGACTCAGATGATGCCATGCGCTTGACTGCCTCTCGGTCTGTTCGAAGCAAAAAGAGCGTATAGCCCACAAACACCACCAATAGGAGGATTCCTTCCCATTGTGTCACCACTCCGAGAAAGAGCAGGATGATAGGGATGAGGGAGACGAGGGTCGCGATGAGGGCCTGTCGTCGCACATTCCTGGCGATGCTGAGGGGAAAGATAAGTGCAGAAAGGCCAAGGGCACACGTGGCGATGGTAACGTTGGTTCCAATCACGTTGCCCACTGCAAGTGTTGGTGCACCGCGTGCCGAAGCAATGGCGGCAGTGAGCATCTCCTCGGGTTCCAGCCCTGCCAGAACCACCCCGAGAACCAGGGCACTGACGCCGAGTGCATGGGCAAGATCACTGGCTCCATCAAGAAACCAATCCGCTCCAACAACGAGCAGAAGCGTTCCCAGAGCGAGCAGTCCGAGCGCGAAGAGGAGAGAAAGCATTAGAGATCCTTTCTCAACGCGTCTGTCGGGGACAGATGCTCTCTGCTCTCACGGAGCGCATGGACTGCTTCCCGAATACCATAATAGACAATGATAAGAGAGGCGAGCGGATCAGCCCACCACCAGCCGAAAAGTGCATTTAAGAGCAATCCCGCCAGGACAGCACCCGCGAGGTAGGCATCCACCAGCGTCACCTGCCCTTCGGTAAGCAAGACTGTGTTTTTCAGTTGCCGTCCCGTCACCCGTTTGCCAAAGGCGAGCAGCAGCATCACGATGAAAGTGGCTGCAATCCACACGACCCCGCCAAAAGAGGGAATGGCACGCGTTCCTGTCAGAAGCGTGAAGAGCAGTTGTGCTACGATATAGATAATCAGGGCAATAAACGCGATTCCGATGAGACGGAGCGCCAGCCGCTCTCGATGGTGGTTAACGCCAGTGAGTTGCCAGACGACCACAATGGAGGCAAAGATTTCAATGAGGGAGTCGAGTCCGAACCCGGCAAGCGCGACGGAATGGGCAGCGTAGGCAGCAATCACGACAATGACAACGCCGACCACATTCCAGCCGAGCGTTAGATATTCCAGGAGGAGTCCTCGTTTGAGGAGTATCTTTTGATTCAACAGCCTTCTCCAATCTCGTATAGATACCATATATCAAATTATATGGTATCTATACGTTCTTTTTTTTATCTTCGTCTCTGAAGCGTCACCTGCATCCCATTGCGCGGACGCAACGTGACGAGAGGCTCTGGAACAACGCGCACCTCATAGGTTTGAGCCACAGTAGCGAGGATCAGTTGTGCTTCCGTCAGTGCAAAGCTATTGCCAATGCACATGCGTGGTCCCCCGCCAAAAGGAAAGTACGCAAAACGCGGTCGCCCTGCTGAACGTTCGGGCAAAAAGCGTTCGGGATCGAACTGGTCCGGCTGCTCCCACAGGTCAGGATGGCGATGGGTCACATATTGGTACATCGCTATTTCAGAGCCTTTCGGAATGTGGTAGCCAGCAATTTCGTCGTCATCGAGCACGTGACGGATAACACCTGGTGCCGGGGGATACAGCCGTAAGGTTTCATCAAGAATCATGCGCGTATAGGGCAGGAGTGGCAGGTCTGCAACAGTTGGGACACGTCCACCCAGGACCTGAGACAACTCTTGCTGAAGACGCTGCTCGACCTGGGGATGCTCTGCAAGCAAGTACCACGCCCAGGTCAATGCATTGGCGGTGGTCTCGTGGCCCGCAAAGACCATCGTCATAACCTCATCACGCAGTTGTTGATCGTTCATGAACTCGCCCGTCTCTTCGTCACGGGCCAGCAAAAACATCGAAAGCAAATCCCCACGATCCTCCTGACTCCCACGCCGCTCCTGGATGATGCGAGCAACCACTGTATTAAGAAGCGTGAGCGCACGTGTATACTCACGATTGCTCGCCGTTGGTATCCAGAGCGGAAAGGGAACAAGCGCGTTCAAATCGTGATTGAGATGCTCAAGAGCGATGTTAAACGCTTGTCCGACTGCACTTGCCTCGACCTCGACATCCACGTTAAACAGAGCCTTTGTCACGATATGCAGTGTCAGGCGCATCATTTCAGTGGACAGGTCAAACGCCTGCTGATGCTGTTCATAGGCCTGCCACCGTTGCAGCATGGCGAGAGCGCTGTCTGTCATCATCGTGGTTAAACCAGCGATCCGTTGCCGATGGAAGGCAGGTTGAGCCAGGCGGCGTTCTCTGAGCCAGGAGGCACCCTCTTGCAAAAACAAGTTCTCCCGACCAAGCAGCGGCGTCAGCCTCTGTAAACTAGAGCCTTTGTGGTAGTTTTGCGCATTGACCCTGAGGATATGATCAATGCCCTGGGGATCAAAACATACATACAGGAACACTGACCCGAAAGCCCGAAAGCGCACCAGATCTCCATAACGCTCCCGCAGTCGGAGCATCAATCCAAGCTGATCCTGCTGCATCTCACGCAGATGGCCGCGGAAAAACGGACTCTGCGGTCCAGGAACGCTTTTCGGAGAAAGGTTTGGCGATGATATCTTCTGCATATAAATCTCTCTTTACGCTATTAAGAAACGATCTCTTGTCTATTCCGCCAGGCGGCTTCATCTGGTCCGAGAGACATCCTCTTGAAACGCAGGTACGCACGGGAAGGCGAGAGTCAGCCAGAACCACCTCATCTACTATAGCTCTTGGACGCTTTTCTCGCCCCATCCATTGGGAGGGGATTTGAAACCTGAACAGGATGTTTACAGCAAGTGGATGTCCCGAGCGCGCGTCACCATCTGGATGCGACTATGAACTACGAGTTTGGTTGAGATCTGCTTGAGGTGCCATTTGACGGTACTCACCGCAACCACCAGTTCACGCGCAATGGCCTGATTGGAGAGTCCAAGGGCCACCAGATGAAGCACCTCGCGTTCACGCGCTGTCAAGGATACTGAAGAGGCGTTGCCTTGTGCGTGAGAGACAGAGGTATAAAGGGAGACACGTGCTGGTTGTTCTTGCTCTATAATCGTCAGCAGCGTGTGTACAAACGGCCTCACACGTGAGAAATCCGAGAGGTCTTTAGCACGTTGATCCAGGGATTTGAGGAGCGTCTGGATTGGCGCTCCCTGATCGATGAACACGCGGAGCCAGCCCTCAGATTGGGCGAGCCCCAGGGCGCGGAGCAGAGCCTGCTGAGCCTGAACAGCATGGCCTTGTTGGTGGAAGACAGTGGCCTGACACACGAGAGTATCCACAACACTGCGCATTCGTTGCTCTGTTTCTGCATGACTGAGCAGTCGAGCAAGCAGAAGGGCAGCGTTATCAGATCTGCCAGTGCGCGCAAGCACCTGAGCCAGAATCAGATACGGAAATTTGTCCAAATGATTGAACTCATCATCTACGTGTACTGACGTTTCCCGTGCCCAACGAGCCGCTTGCTCAACATCATCTTCAGCCAGAAAGATCATGGCACGGATCGCCCCAAGAAACGGAAGGAAGCGCGGGAGATCCTGACGCTGAACCTGCTTTTCAAGTGCGTGAAGACGCTCGAACGCTTCGGCAGTTTCACCACGCACCTGCTGTATCTTGGCCAAGAACTGTAACCCATGGAGAAGAGTTATCATCGATTCCCCATGCTGTTCTCCATCTAACCCACGACGTAGCGCATGTTCAGCAAGTTCAAGCTCATTCCAGGCATAGTGCAGTTCGCCCAGTCCCAGATACGCACTCCTCAGCGCTGCGGGCAACTGTCCCTCCTCTGTGGCCAGACGTAAGAGCTGTCGGTAGTGTTCGGCAGCCTGGTGCAGGTGTCCCTGTTCCATCAGCAGATAGGCCTGGGCATTGGCACTCGCCAGCGAGAGATGGAAGTGATAAGCTGTTTCTCCTAGCGATTGGGCGGCGCGGAAGGTATCTGCGGCCCTGGCCAGCTGGCCACTATGCAGATACGCCATGCCGAGGCTCACCGACAAGACACTTTCCAGGTACGCGTCGGATTTCTTGAAATGTGAACGGGCCTGGCGCGAAAGTTCTATGGTCTGCACGACATCTCCGCGAAACCCGGCCAGGCTCGCGCACGTCACCGCCAGTGCAGCGAGCAGTCCCTGCATCTGAACTGAAACGGTCTCAGATGTTGCTGTATCCTTCACGGCTGCATTCAGCCCTCTCATCGCGTCAATTGCCCGCTCAGCATCTCGCAGATGCCGTTCAGCCTCGTCAAATTGTTCGGTACTCACAAGCACACCCACGTAATATAGACTCAGATACGGGCGCTCCTGTATATACTCGTCTGGAAGAGCCTGGAGCCAGCGTAGAAGGGTGACGATCTTGCCACTCTTCATGAGCTGTTCACAAAAGCGTTCCAGCACCTGTGCCGCTTCTGGAAACTGGCGGGCGGCAATGAGGTGATGGAGAGCATCATCAAGAGAACCGTACTGTTCATACCAGCGCGCCGCCTTGAGATGCCATGAAGCTTTATTGCGCTAACTGTCCCCCGTCCAGGAGAAGTTCAGTTCCATGCATAAAGGAAGCATCATCGGAGGCAAGAAAGGCGTAGGCAGCTGCAACCTCTTCCGGTCGTCCTACACGACCAAGTGGAATATTGTTCACGTAGGCGGCAATGAACTCAGGCGAATCGATCGATTCAGCCAGAGGTGTGAGGATATAGCCAGGACAGAGAGCATTTACGCGAATCCCATGTGGTCCTAACTCTAAGGCCATTGTCTTCATGAGCATAATGATGGCTCCCTTGGAAGCATTGTAGTGGGCATATTTAACTTCACCTGCCAGCCCATTTTTTGATGCCATCAATACAATCGCGCCACCAGAAGCGCGAGCAACCATTCGTTTAGAGACTTCTCGGGCAATTAAAAACATGCCACGGAGATTGACTGAAAGGATTTTATCCCAGTGCTCTGCTGTCATCTCCAAAAAGTTCTCTTCCCAGGCGATACCAGCATTATCCAATAAAATATCAATACCGCCCAGAGCCTCCTCTGCTGCTGCCACGAATTGAATCGCCTGCTCCTCATCACTTACATCACAGACCTGCCCCTGGATCGTTCCAAGTGGCGAAAGATCCTGTATAGTCTGGGCGACCTCATCAGCCTCCAGGCCACAGAAGTAGATGCGAGATCCCTCTTCTAAGAAACGCCGGGCCGTCGCCAATCCAATGCCTCTGCTCCCGCCAGTGATCACAACCCCTTTATTCTTTAACCCTCTCATACATCTTTTTCCTTTCTTCAATGGCGCTATGTTACTGATAATGTTCCCGAAGCACGTTATGATAGGGAAGCGAAAGAATCTCATCCAGGAGTGCACGTGCCTGCTGCTCCGATTGAGTCCAATGATCCATCATTACTACTTCCAGCAAGAGCTGTTTACTGTGTTGTGTATAGGCCTCTAATTCTAAATTCCAGGGGGCGACGCAGTCTCGAAGAGCATAAGCAAGAGGAGCAGCCGGTAGACCAGCAGTCTGTACAGCCTGGATGCCACGTTTGCTAACCAGTGCAGGAACTTCAACAGCAAAATCGCGTGGAATACCCGGAACATATTCTCCGGTGTTTTGCACATTCACGATCATAACCCGTGGGATGTCATGAAGCAGTGATTCAATGAGAGGAATAATGCTTTCATGAGACAATTCAGGCTTAAAGTGAGCGGTTACAGGATTCTGCATATCTGCGCCAATCTGACGAATCTGTTCAACTCCCTGACTGGTATAATGGAAATAGTCCTTCCACCACTTCTCAGGATTCTCCTGCCATAACGCCTCTGTCTCAGCGTCAGTATGGTACCACCAGCCCCAGGAGCCCCCACCATCAGTACCAGTATCACCAATCGGGAGTGCACCAAAGCGTTTATAAAGATCGATCTGTTTTGGTCTGAGCGAACCACCCTGCTGACTTGCCCAATACTGTCTGGATTTTGTTGCAATCCACTCATCAAGAAGCGGAAACACATCCTCACCTTTATAGTAGGCACGCGTAAGCCAGACAAAATGATTAACGCCAGGAATCTCAAACGTCAACTGATCACGATCATCCAGACCCAGAATACGGGCGATCTCATAAATCTCTGTAAACCCATGGCAGAGCCCGACAATCTTGGCCTGTGGATATTTCCGCGCAAGATGAGTGATTCCACCCATGACTGGATTTGCTGACTGGATATACCAGGCGTCAGGGCAAATTTCTAGTATATCTTGAATAATCGATTCGAAGAGCTGGAGCTGATAGAAATTAATCCAGAAGGGCTCATCATGCATGATATGAAGGCTGCCACCGAAGCGATAGCCATGTTTGCGAGCAATCTGCCAACCTTCGCGTAACCACTCATGACCTCCAGCGAGAGCAGTATTTATGACGACATCAGCCCCAAGGAGTGCGGTACGGCGATCCGTCGTCTGCTCAATCTGTAGGTTGATCCCAACCTCGCTGGCGTACCTCCTACAAAGGGTTGAGGCGGCTTCTAAGCGGTCAGGATGAATATCCATCAGGCTAATCAAACTTCCTTGTAACCGGGGCGTAAGGCAGATATCACGAATGATATTGAGCGAAAAGACAGCGCTGCCAGCTCCAATAATGCTGATTTTATGCGGAGTGTGTTCAGACATACCTACAACATCTCTTTCTGATTTGACATGACAAAAAACGTACGAATCTTCCCTGAGAAGAGCAAGATAACAAAAGTGTAATCATCTAATGATGGAAAACAGAATGAAGTCTTTTCGTTGTATACAAAAGAGTCCAGTTTTTCTACAGCATGAGTACTATTACTTTTGACTGACCTTCTGTTAGAGATACAAGACGCGGGCAATCCTGGCATGTCCAATCCTTTACCCGCTCATGAAGAAGCGTATTTATGCATAAAAAGTACAGATGTCTCCATTCGCGTGAGAGAATCTCGTTCCGCAAGGCTTTTTGTTGCTGGTAGCGACAAGGATAGCTACCAATAGGAAGCATCTAGCAACCATATGTTTGTATACAATCATACCTGGACAGTAGGAAAGGAAGAGCATACAATAGATAACACTATTTGTAGCACTGTTTCGCTATAGGTAATCCAAAAATCTGTTTGGAGGGATATATGGCATATCAAAATATTCAAAGTTATCAGGTTCTTCAGCGCGATGAAGACAATAAAGCTCGTGTTCAATTAGCAAATGGGCAAATACAAGAATTCGCTGTTGGTGGTCCCTATACGATCGGGGAGGCTCATGATGTGCTCGTTGGCGACATCTGGATTCTTGCGGGCCAGAGCAATATGGAAGGGGTAGGGGATCTCATTGATGTAGAAGAGCCATCTCCATTTGTGCATTCTTTCCAATCGCGTGAAGAATGGGCAGTAGCAGAGGAACCATTACACTGGTTGGGAGAGTCACCTCGTATTGTACATCGTTTGATCTGGGGACAGGATATTCATAGCATTCCAACTCCATTCGAGCCACGTGATCCTCATCGCACGAAAGGGTCAGGACTGGGTCTTACCTTTGCAAAGGAACGTTACGCTCGGACAGGGGTGCCAATTGGCCTCATTCCATGTGCACACGGTGGCACTTCAATGAGCCAGTGGGACCCGGCCCTCAAAGGTGAAGGAGATCGCTCGCTTTATGGCGCAACGATGCAGCGCGTGACAGCGGTTGGCGGCAAGGTTACAGGCATCCTCTGGTATCAAGGTGAGAGCGATGCGAATCCCACGGATGCAGCACTTTACGCTGATCGTATGCATGTACTGATAAAAGCATTCCGCGAAGATTTAGGAAACGCTGACCTGCCTTTCTATCTTGTACAACTTGGTCGTTTTACGAATGATGGGGATCTAGCCGGAATTTCCAGTTGGAATCTCATTCGGACCCTTCAACTGACCCAGGTTGCAACTCTTCCTCATACTGGCCTGGCGGCTGCTATCGACCTGGAACTTGACGACTTTATTCATATTGGAGTGAAAGGTCTCAAACGCCTTGGCAAGCGTCTTGCAGATGTAGCAGATGGATATCGTATCCCCACTATTGTCTCCTTACAGCGTGAGGGCGATGGCTCATTGCTTCGTCTCACCTATCAAGATGTACGAGGGGGACTGCACGCTCCTGGTCTACCAGCGGGTTTTAGCATCCGGAATGCGCAGGGAAAAGATCTTTTCCTTATCTATAAAATTACCCTCGAGGGGAATACTGTCCTTCTCCACCTGGGGACAAACACGTTACCAGAAGATAGCGTGCTCTGGTATGGATGGGGAATGGACCCCTATTGTAATATCACCGATGCGGCTGACACGGCTATTCCGGTCGTTGGACCATTGAGTCTGGCTTAAAAATTTTTCTTTGACGAGATGCATGACTTCAATTCTGTCGTTGTGAAAGAATTGAAGTCATGCGCGCGCTATCCCATCTCAACGTTGACTCAAGTAGTTGACAACGTAACGCCCTAGAATGTCGCTTTCAAGATTGAGAGGCATGCCAGGCTGTACTTCTCCTAGATTGGTGTGTTCCCGTGTATAGGGAATCAAAGCAATCGAGAAGCTTTGTTCGCTGGTATCGACAACGGTAAGGCTCACCCCGTTGATAGCGATAAAACCTTTGGAAACCACATAGGGCCGAAGAGCAGGGGGGAGCGCAATCTCGACCAGCAGGCTATTCCCCTCCTCGATAACAGTCGTGACGTCAGTACAGGCCTCAACATGTCCCTGGACCATATGCCCACCAATACGTCCGTTCGCAAGCAGAGAACGTTCGAGGTTGACAGATGCTCCGGGTTGAAGGTGCCCTAACCGTGTGCGGCGAAGTGTCTCTGGCATCGTATCAACTCGAAACCAATCTGCCCCTTGTTCAGTGATAGTCAGACAGATGCCATCAACGGCTATACTCTCTTTTGGCCGTAAATCTTCCAGAATCAGATGAGCTTCAACGACCAGTCCCGTTGGCTCGCAATAGAGCAACCGTCCCAATTCTTCAACAATCCCTGAAAACATTCTTTTTTATCCTTTCCATACTGCTCAAATTATCTGTTCTGGAGTAAGAGAGCCATCTCGATAGCGGTGCGAGCACATTCCTGTCCACGTTGAATTCTCTCTTCAGCCTGCTGCTGATTTTCAGCACAGATGACCCCAAAGATAAGAGGAATGCCCGTATCGAGGGCAACTCTTTGCAATCCCTGTCCCGCTGCATCTCCTATAATCACGTCATGACGTGTGGCTCCTTTCATAACACAGCCAAGGCAAAGGAGCACATCAAAATGTTCTTTTTTTAAGAGAGCTTGAGCCAGCAGAGGAAGCTCATAAGCCCCCGGCACGCTATAAATCTGAATCCGATGACTTTCCACTCCCAGGAGAAGAAGTTCCTCGTGTGCTAGAGAGAGCATATGCCCTGTAATCTCCCAGTTATAGCGAGCGACAATAATGCCTACATGCAGGCCTGTTCCATCGAGATTGACGGGGGGAAGTGTCATCTGGATCTGTTCCATGGGTAGCTCTCCTTTATATTCCTCTTCGTATATTCATGGCGCACGCCTGGTTTCTGCTTAGTGCAGCAGTCTCTGAGCTTGAGCAATTGTTTCTACCGTGATGAGCCCTATATGCCAATAGTGGGCCATTTCGAGCAGGGTTGTACCACGAGCGGGTTCGCCCGTAGGATCAAGTACCTCACAGATAACCGCCCCGGGTTCTAGTCCGGCGAGTTGCATAAGCGCAACAGCAGCTTCGGTATGTCCACGACGAGCGCTCAATCCTTCAGCATGAGCACGAAGGGGGAAGACATGACCAGGTCGTGCGAGATCTGACGCCTGAGAGGATGGGTCAATCAACGTATGGATCGTTTGGGCGCGATCAGAGGAAGAGATTCCAGTTGTCGTATGAGCGCGAGCATCCACTGAGATGGTGAATGCTGTTCCCTGTAGGGGAGAGTAGGCACTCTCCATAAGAGGAATATCAAGTGCATCGAGCCGCTCACCAGTTAAAGGCACACAGATAAGGCCATGAGCCGAATTGAGAAGAAAATTAATCTGTGCAGGCGTAATAAATTGTGCGGCAAGACAAAGGTCCGTTTCATTTTCACGCTCTTCGTCGTCGCTCATCAACACCATACGCCCGGCTTGAATTTCCTCCAGGGCTTCTGAAAGAGAGAGAAAGAGAGATGATAACATGGTCATAAAAGTAACCCTCGCACATCTTTCTGTACATCGTACATTCATCGAACGGGAGGAGTGCATGAGTGTTTTGTCGTGGAGGGCTGGGCTGAGGGGAGAAAGGGATTTTTGGCATGTCTGGATATCTGCGCAACTTAAAGCCTGTGGGAACCAGGGAACCATACTACATGTCCACAAGATGCCACAGAGCTACGTCATCGATTACCCCGAGACGTTTCTACGCAGAGACCGACCTTTTCAGGGCTTCCTGAAAAAGATCATACTACCGCCTTGTCTTCTCCCATCCGGACTATACCGTCGGCCCTGGAACTTCCCCAGGTCTGCCGTTGCCAGTCAGGCAACAGGTCGCGGGCTCTACCGCCGATCGGGAATTGAGAAGAAACTTCTCTCACCCTGCCCCGAAGACATGAATGTTCAAGCAACACTATGCTTTTCACTTTCAATCGTAGTGTAAAAAAAGGAAACTGTCAACCTCAGAGAATAGGGCTGTTCAATTCCAGGGTAGCTCTCTCATGATAGATGGGGTTGTGAACAGAGGAAACAGCATCTGAGTCCTGAATGGGCCCGCTAAGCGAGCCCATTCGCATCTCTCACTCTTCTCAACCCATGCCTTATCTGTCTCAAGAACGGGGAAAGAATTAGCGGCTAGCCCAGAGCATACCACGTTTCATGATTTCGAGGGCTTCAGGGACATCAAAATCTTTACGGACATGGCCAAGTGATGAATAGAAAACGCGTCCCTGGCCCCACCGCTTCTTCCAGACGACAGGCATCACAGCGCCTGCAATCCAGGGTGCATGATCACCATTGAAAGTTGTAGTTGCCAGTACCTCATTAAGAGGATCGACATGCATATAATATTGTTCAGAATGCATAGAAAAATCAGAGATACCTGCTGTAATAGGATCGTCATGATTCGTAATCGTAACCGTATAATCAATGATGTTTCCAGGATGAGCGACCCATTGTCCACCAACCATAAATTGATATTCAGGATTATTGCGAAAAGAATCACCCATCGAGCCATGCCAACCAGCGATCCCAACGCCACTCTCGACAGCGGAGAGCAGTCCTCGCTCCTGTTCGTTTGTAATCGTGCCCATCGTCCAGATTGGAACAATAAGATCCAGGGCTCGCATCTTTGCCTCATCTTGATAAGAGTCCAGGGTATCAGAGACTTCAACCTCATAGCCCTGGTCACGCAGGAAAGAGGAAAAGAGCTGAGCCCCTTTATCAGGCTCATGCCCCTCCCAACCTCCCCAGACAATCAACGCTGATTTCATTGTTTACTTCCTTTCAACTCTGTATTAACACACAGTTTTGCCTCATTGTATCACCTCAACCAATGGGAGAATATCGCAGGACGGAAAGTTCGTAAAGCCTCTTGAAAAAAGAGAAGCTCATGTGTTACCCTGCACAGAGATCCTCTGGCTCCTCTCATCTGAGACCTCTCACAGGAAGCAGGCAGTACCAGAGACTTTTTAGAGATTTGTAGAGATAAGATAGGAACAAGCACATGCAACAGGGAAAGAAAGTCCGTACCGTCCTGGTTGGTTGTGGTGGTATGAGCAGAGCCTGGCTCAATGCGGTCCAGGAGTTACCAGAGGTCGAAATGGTTGGCCTGGTTGATATTTATGAGTCTGCGGCAAACCAACGAGCCAGCGAATACAATCTCATGAATGCATTGATTGCAACCAATCTTGAAACAATCTTTGCCCAGACTGAGGTTGATGCCGTTTTTAACTGCACCATACCAGAGGCACATTATGAGATAACGATGAGTGCCCTCAAGCATGGGTGTCATGTCTTAAGTGAGAAACCATTAGCCAACTCTTTAAAGGAAGCTCAAGAGATGGTTGCGGCGGCACAGCAGGCAGGCAAGATCTTCTCGGTCATTCAGAATAGGCGCTATGATGCTGATATTCGGCGTGTCACCCAATTTCTTCGCAGCGACGCGATTGGGCCACTGACAACAATCAATAGCGACTTTTATATCGGCGCTCACTTTGGTGGTTTCCGCGACCAGATGAAACATGTGCTCCTCCTGGACATGGCCATTCACACATTTGATGCTGCTCGCCTTTTAATTGGAGCAGATCCAGTCTCGGTCTACTGTAAAGAATGGAACCCCTCTGGCTCCTGGTACGCACATGATGCTTCGGCAATTGCAATCTTTGAGATGAGCAATGGAGCTGTGTACACATATAGAGGAAGCTGGTGTGCCGAGGGGCTTCCGACCTCCTGGGAATGTGATTGGCGCTTCATTGGACAACAGGGGAGTGTCACCTGGGATGGTCATACGCAAGTACGTGCTCAGGCAGTCGCTGAAACAGGAGGGTTTACGTCACAGTATCAAGACCTTGAGATACCAGCTTATACGACAGGGAACATTGGTGGACATGCAGGCTTGATCCATGAATTCTTTGCTGCTATCCAGAATGGCACCCAGCCCGAGACACAGGCGGCAGATAATATCAAAAGTCTGGCTATGGTCTTTGGGGCCATCGAGA
Organism: Tengunoibacter tsumagoiensis; assembly: GCF_003967535.1. Classification (GTDB taxonomy): domain Bacteria; phylum Chloroflexota; class Ktedonobacteria; order Ktedonobacterales; family Ktedonobacteraceae; genus Tengunoibacter; species Tengunoibacter tsumagoiensis. Next base: position 3,419,867 of record NZ_BIFR01000001.1, read on the forward strand.
GTTCCGAGAGTGGCGTCCCGGTTCCCATTCAACTGTAAAACATGGGCAGAGGAATGTCGAAGCCAGTGGGTGAGAGCTTTTGCTTCTCATCCACTGGCTTCTTTTAAAACAGGAGCGAATTACAGTTGACTCTCTAGAAACTCACGACTGACGCGAGCCGCTTCCAACGCCGTTCCCTGAGGCTGATCCAGTTCTACGACCAGCCAGCCAGCGTAATTGATATCGTCTAGCGTCTGGAAGAGCTTTTTAAAGTCCAGACCAGCATCGCCTTTTCCGAGCTCAACAAAGCGACGACGCTGTGCACTCCAATCTTTCAGATGAAAGTGGGAGATCTTATCAGGTGCCAGATGGATAAGATCGATCGGGTTACTGCGTACAGCCGCCAGATGCCCCGTATCAATGCAGAGGTGAAGATTGGGCAGATACTTCCAGAGGCGTTTGACCTCATCAATTGTTTCAACCAGACAGCCTGTATGGGGATGGAATGCGATCACCTGATCATACTGTCTGGCATATTCACAGGCCGCGCCAAGATTCTCAGCAAAGAGCTTATAATCTGACTCAAACATCGTCCGGCGCTGTTCAGGCACGAAGCCACCGCAGACAGCAATCGTTTTCATTCCCAACGCCGCTGCATAATCCAGTTCGCGGCGATACTGATCGGTATTGGGTTGATGAGGATTCGCCGTCACACCAGAGCCGAATGCTGCCAACTCCAGTCCATGATCGGCCAGACGGCGCTTGAAGGCCTCTGGAGAGCCCAGAGTGCTCTCATCGCCTCCGAGCTCGACACCATCGTAGCCAGCAGCCTTGATCTCATCAAAGACGAGATCCCAATCAAAAGGGAGATTGTTTTTCTCAAAATATGAGCCCCAGGCAATTGTATGTTGCGCAAACCGCATAGACATGCTCCTTTGCTCAGTCTAACTCTTGTTTTAGAATAGATGTATCTTTATGCTAAAAGTGAGACTACCTGACCGCTTGCTGCTGATTCTAAGACGGCCTCTGCAACTGCCATCACTTTTAAGCCCCAGGCCACATCAGCGACCGGTTCAGCACTGCCTTCGATGCAGTCCAGGAAGTGATTGCGCAGATCAAAGCCCTCATCCATCTTAACAACTTCGCGATTCTGGCCCAGTTCTGCGTGATAGAGGATCGAACCCCACTCATCTGTATGAACACCACCCTGTGTACCCAGAATACTGCGATAGAAGACGGGCGTTGCTGCTAGCCAGCCACCCTCATGAAAACCAACTGCACCTGAGCCAAAGTTTAAGGTAATCCATAGATGATCATTACTGCGAGGATCATCTGAGTTTGCTGACCAGGTGCGAGCATAGACCGAAGTTACTTCACCAGCAAAGGCAAGCATCCAATCTAACTCATGAAAGCTAATCTCCATCAGGTAACCGCCGGAGAGACGAGGATTGGCACGCCAGCCAACAATATCGGCAGGATTAAAATAGGAAGTGCGGCGTCCACAGAGGGAGAGCAACTGCCCCAGTTTCCCCTCACGAATGAAGCGTTGAGCAGTCTGCATTGCTGGTTCAAAGCGAACAGAGAAACCAACGGTCGATTTGACGCCCGCTGACTCAACGGCTGCAACAATCTCTTCTGCGTCAGAGCGTGAAAGGCCCATCGGTTTTTCACAATAAATATGTTTCCCCGCCTTAGCACAGGCGATAGCATGCTCGCGATGCAGGAAATTGGGGGAAGAGATGACTACAGCATCGACACGATCAATAAAATCCCGATAATCTGGTACCGCCTCACTCTGGATCTCAGCGGCTAGCTCCTGTGCTCGTTTGAGATCTGGATCAGCAATAGCGACGACTGTACTGCGTTCTGAACTGGCAAAATAGCGAGCGTGCCCAGCTGCATTTGGACCAGCGCCAATGATTCCTATCCGTGTCATAGTCTTTTTTGTACCTTTCCAGGTGATCACGATATCAGCCCGATGGGAGACCTCTTACGCTGAAAACAACGTGCAAAAACGACGATATGCCTGTTCCCATACCTCTGTATCGGTTGGTTCATACGTTTCGATGGAGAAGGAGTTGCGCACAATAGAGCGAGCGTGCTGCATATCACGAATATGTCCGCTGGCAAGGAACTGAACTAAAAGATTGCCAATGGCCGTCCCTTCAAAAGGGCCCGCCCAGACAGGACGTTTCAACGCATTCGCCGTATATTGACAGAGGATTGCATTCTGCGCCCCCCCTCCTACCATGTGTAACCCACGAAAATCCTTTTGCGTCAGTATCTCAATCTGTTCCAGGACAAACCGATAGCGCAAAGCCAGACTTTCAATAATGCAGCGCAGCAATGCTCCAGGAGACTGTGGAACGACCTGATTCGTCTCAGAGCAATACTTCTGAATTTGTTGTGGCATATCGATCGGGTGAATAAACATGGGATCATCGGGATTAATCAGCGATTGGAAAGGTTCTGCTTTCTGAATGGCTGATTGTTCTTCCTCATAGGTCGCAATCAGACCTTCATTGCGCCAGATACGCCGACATTCCTGGATAAGCCAGAGCCCGGTGACATTTTTGAGGAGGCGCGAGCTCCCATTAATGCCGCCCTCGTTGGTAATATTAAGCTCTAAAGCCTGCTGATTGATGACCGGGGCAGCGACTTCAGTCCCCAAAAGCGACCAGGTGCCGCAACTCAGATAGGCAAAATCTTTCTCTTGTGCGGGCACAGCAATGACTGCTGAGGCTGTATCGTGTTCAGCGACTGCAATGACGGGCAACTCGCAATATCCTACCTCAGCAGCAATCTCTGGAAGGATCGTACCAGACGGGCTTCCTGGCTGCTGCGGCTTTAAGAAAAGATAGTGAGGGAGCTCCAGATATTCGATGAGATGGTGGTCCCATGTCGCAGTAAATGGGTTACAAAGCTGGCTGGTTGATGCTACCGTCCATTCACTGATCTTCTTCCCTGTCAGAAAATATCTGAGCAATTCAGGGATAAGGAGGAGTGTTCGAGCCTGCGTCAAAAGCGGCGAATGGTTCTGCTTGAGCGCAATCAACTGATAGATAGTATTGAATGGAAGAAACTGAATCCCCGTTTGCTGAAAGAGCTCGGATCGGGGAACGCGCTTCAATAGTGCCTCCATAATGCCATCTGTCTGTGGATCGCGATAGTGATAGGGATTGCCGAGCAGATCCCCATTGATATCGAGGAGACCAAAATCCACGGCCCAGGTATCAATACCGATACTCTGAAGCTCGGTATAGCCCTTCAGGCGCGTCGCAATAAGGCCCTGTTTTATCTCATGAAACAGGCGGAGAATATCCCAGTACATGTGACCCTGTACATGTACTGGCTCATTGGGAAAACGATGAGTATCAACGATGGAAAGATGATCACCCTCAAGGCTTCCAACAACAGCTCGTCCGCTACTTGCTCCAAGATCAAAGGCAAGCGTATTTACCAACTTGCACCACCTTTACCGCGGGCAAGAATCCGCTGACCATAATCTGACTTCAGATAGGCACGCATTGGATCAGCTGGAACCCCCAACTCTTCGCGCACAACCTGCAGGAGAGGGGTCACATCAAACTCAAAGGCTTCGCGTATCGCACTCTCGGCGGCCAGGACATCTTGTTGTTCTTGTGCCTGACGGACTTCAGCAAGATTAATGAGGAGAGCCTTCGCATAGTATGTCTGGACATTGAGAACAGAACGAAGCATAGCCGGGATCTTCGGCTCAATACAATGGCTCTGATCAATCATATAGGCGATATTGGCAGCATTTTGTCGCACAGCATCCTGAGAATCTGCAAGAGCCTCACGAATCTGATAGAAGATTAAAAAAAGCTCATAGGGATTAACGGAACCAACAATCAGATCGTCATCGGCATATTTGCGGCTATTGAAGTGGAAGCCTCCCAATTTTTGCTCATCCAAAAGATAGGCAACAATCTGTTCCACATTGGTTCCCTGCGCGTGATGGCCCGTATCCACAAGGACCTCGGCCTGAGGGCCTAGCTTCAGGGCCATATTATAGGCCATCCCCCAATCCCCAAGGTCGGTATGATAAAAGGCAGGCTCAAAGAATTTATATTCAATCAGCAGGCGCATTTCAGGAGCAAGGGCCTGATAGATCTCTTGTAAAGACTCGAAAAGGCGATGTTTGCGCCCTCGAATGCTATCCTGACCAGGATAGTTTGTCCCATCTGCAAGCCAGAGGCTAATGATCGAAGAATTGACAGTACGAGCGACCTCAATACATTCCAGAACATGATCGATGGCGCGGCGGCGAATAGCAGGCTGCAAATTACAGAGACTGCCAAAAATATAGTCATCTTCCTGAAAGAGGTTCGGATTAATGGCACCAAGGGTGAGACCCAGATGAGAGGCATGTTGTTGCAGTTGTGCGTAGTCTTCGACTTTATCCCAGGGGATATGCAGGGCAACGGAAGGGCAGATGCCAGTAAAATGGTGAACCTGAGCGGCATCCTCTAATTTCTCAAATGCATTGCGAGGGATTCCTGTCTGTTTAAAGACCTTGAAGCGTGTGCCTGAATCTCCATATCCCCAGGATGGCGTCTCAATTTTTAGTGCTTTGAGGTGCTCTTTTACCTGTTCAACATCGATGCCGCGCTCCGTCTGCTGACGTTCAAAAAGTGTATATGCTGAGTCAACCATGACTTTGACACTCCTTCCTTCTACCAGGGACCATCTAAACTTGCGTACGATCTTCCATAGATCATGCAAAAAATATCCGAAGCGATCCCCCATCCCTTAGTATAGTAATTTCTAGCCACTTTTGCCAGATAGCAGATTGTTTATAAAAAGGGGGAAGATCAACGTTTTACGCCAGTCTGACCTCAACGCCTCTCTGACGAACTGCTTCCACCATCTCTGACGGGGCTGCCGTATCGGTAATGACATATTTGAGCCGGTCAAGGGGACAGAACGTGGCAAGAGCCAGCTGGCCCCATTTACTATGGTCTACAATGCCAACGATCTCACGAGCTGATTCCACAACGGCCCGTTTCAGCTCAACCTCTTCGCTATTGACGTCTGTCAGCCCTTCGTCCAGCGAGAAGCCGCGCGCTCCGAGAAAGGCCTTGCTGATATGAATATTCTGCAAGACAGATTTTCCCCAGGTCCCAATCAAAGAAAACGACTCTTTACGGAGCATGCCACCAGGGATAAGCACAGAGATGCCAGGGGTATTGATAAGCTCCATTCCAACGCGCAGTCCATTGGTGACAACCGTCAATTCACGTTTGGCTTTGAGAAACTGAGTCATACAGAGCGCCGTCGTACTCGCATCCAATGCAATGGTCTCGCCATCCTGAACCAGGCTTGCAGCCATAGCACCGATCCGTTCTTTCTCACTCTGTTGAAGGTGTTCACGTATTTCAAAGCCCATCTCGGCTGTATGGTTTGCCGCCGAGACGGCTCCGCCATGCGTGCGGACCGCAAGATGATTCATCTCCAGCCAGGCCAGATCTTTCCGAATCGTCACTTCAGAGACGGCAAACTGCTGGCTGAGAGCAAGCACAGTGACGCGCTGCTGTTCGCCAAGAATCTGAGCGATCTGTTGACGACGCTCTTTCGTAAAAAGGGGGGGAGCATGAATAAGCGGTGCATCCGCAGGGATTAATTGACTTCGATCTATCTCCATACAAACTTTCCTATTCTGTTTCAGTTGCTTTCGATCTCTTTCATTGACTTGTAACATATCTGGCCGACTTTGTCAATAGGTGGGGTTTTTAGAGAGAGGGATCTCCAATTTCTTCCTATTTCCTTCGATAAGGATTTCAAACGAAATAGAGTGAAGGGGAATGAAATAAAAAAGAAAGCAACCCCCTTTACTTCTGACCAGATTATGCACTATGATTGAAGAAGATTCAGATGGAGTAGCGAAAGGCTGAGTGATGACAACAACTCTTTTTTCTCATTTTCAGCAACGTTTGCTGGCAGCTGGTGGCGAATGCGTTCTCGTCAATGATTTGAGGGAAGCTGCCCATTTCATTGCTTCGCATCCAGCATTGGAGGCAAAAAATGTGGTTATTCCGCCCCATTTTGAGGCACGCCATCCCTGGGGAGCAATTCTGCCATTCTTAGAGGAACACGCTATTCAGATACGTGAAGCCAGCAGCCCCGCAGAGGTAGCGGATGCGCCTGCGGGACTTTCCAACGCAGAAGTAGCCATCTCTGAGACCGGTTCAGTCTTATTGGCGGAGAACACATTGAAGGCTCGCATTGTGAGTATGCTTACCCTGACTCATTTTGTGCTTGTACGAGAGGCGGACCTTCTTCCAATGCTGGATGATGCAGGAAAACGTCTTCAGGAACTTTCTCGACCCGGGCCAGAACAGCGCCGTTATATGTCACTGGTCACAGGCCCCAGTCGAACTGCCGATATTGAACGGACGTTAACCATAGGCGTTCAGGGGCCTAAAGCTGTCTGTGTCCTGATAGTTCGCTAGCGAGCGAGGAGAGAACTCTATGACCTTCAAAGAAACACCATCAGCACAACCGAACGTGCCAGTGGAAGCCGCGCAGAATGATCTGACACGTAACACATCTCTCGCGCAGGTGCTTACAGAGGAACGTGCCAGCCCAACTCATGAAGATCAACCCTTTGCCAGACGCCTGGATCGCTCATTACATGATCAGAATATCCCACGAGCGTTGGGCCGCTTCGCCCCCTCCTGGCGTGCTTCGCGCTTAGAGATGTTTCAAGCTGAAGAGAATGATTATGGGAAAGAGTATAGTTTCCCTCATATGCGTTCTGCATTGCGCCAGGCCAAAGATTATGCCATTGAACATCAACCAGAACTACTCGCCCAGTTTAAAGCCAATGCAGAGGCTACTGGTGCAGTAGTCTATGAAGCGCGCACTATCGATGATCTGAATCGTTATGTCTATGAGCTCTGTCAGAGAAAAGGCATCAAACTGGTGGTCAAATCAAAGACCATGGTCAGCGAAGAGACCGAGCTCAATCACTATTTAGAGGCACGCGGAATTACACCGATCGAGACCGACCTGGGAGAATGGATTGCCCAGTTGAACCATGAGCGGCCCTCACATATGGTGCTCCCGGTCATTCATAAAACCCGTCAACAGGTGGGTGAGACGCTTTCTAAAGCCACGGGACGCGAGATCTCTAAGGAGAACGTTGCAGAGCAGGTCGCAGTCGTCCGAACCGAGCATCGTAAATCGTTCCTCTCCGCTGGTCTGGGTATTAGTGGGGCGAATGCGTTGATTGCAGAGAGCGGAACTGTCATGATGATGACCAATGAAGGCAATGGCCGTCTGGTCACATCCTTGCCACCAGTGCATATCGTGCTGGCGGGCTACGATAAATTAATTGGCACCTATGCTGAGGCGATGAATCAGCTCCGTCTGGTAGCGCGCAGCGCTACGGGTCAGCATATTACCAGCTATAATACCTTTATTACAGGGCCAGCGACGCCCGAAAAAGAGATGCATATTATTCTGCTAGATAATGGTCGAAGCGAGATGCGGGCTGATCCTCGTTTTAAAGAGGCTCTGCGCTGTATCCGCTGTGCCGCATGTGCCAATATCTGCCCCGCCTATCAGGAGGTGGGAGGCCATTCCTTTGGGCATATTTACAGTGGAGCCATCGGTCTGGTTGTCACGCCTTTTCACCATGGGATTGAGGCAGCGGCGGGCCCACAGAGCCTCTGCGTGAGCTGTAATGCTTGCGAGACAGTCTGTCCCGTTGAGATACCACTCCCAAGTTTAATTCTGGATGTACGCAGTCGAGCAACGGAAGCAAAGGGCCTTCCCTGGATCAAAAAGCTTATCTTTGGCACTATGGCGCGGCCACGCATCTTTGGTCTTCTGGCACGAGTTGGAAGCCTTGCACAGTGGCCCGTCACCCTGGGGAGCCGGTACGTGCGTGCGCGGAATATGCGCTGGTTGCGTGGCCTCCCGATAGCTGGCTATCTAGCGAATCTGGCTGAGTGGCGAAGCCTGCCTGCATTTGCTGTCCGTCCGCTGCGTGATCGTGTCAAAAAAGGGCCATCTGGTGCTCATCTGGCAACACGCCCAAATGTAGAGCACACACTTGATCTCACTGTCTGCTATTTTGCAGGCTGTATGACTGATCGGCTCTATCCTGAGATGGGCGAGGCTGTCATCAAAGTACTGGAATCGATTGGTATTCGTGTGACCTTTCCGCAGCAACAAAATTGTTGTGGGCTTCCCGCCCTTAACTCTGGCGATCGCGCCCATGGGCTCATTATGGCAAAGCAGACGATTACGATGCTGGAGCAGTCCTTACAGCAGCAACAGGCAGCGTATATCTTGAGCGCCTCCACCAGTTGTGTGGTTACAGTCGTACAGGATTATCTACGACTTTTCGAGGATCTGGGTGAGACGGAGTGGCTCAAACGTGCACAGGCCATTAGTGAAAAAGTGTTGGACTTTGCCAGCTTTCTCGATAAAGTTGTCTTTGCCAGCGGTGTTGCATTGCCGGTTCGGAAGGTTGGGCCCGAGAACCAGACGACTGTGACCTATCACGACTCCTGCCAATCTTGTAACTGCCTGGGTCTGCGGAAAGAGGCTCGCTATGTTATTCAAGATCTCTTAGGGCTGGAGTTTCGTGAGATGCCACAGTCAGATGTCTGTTGTGGCTTTGGCGGTTCAACGTCGATTGAGACTCCAGCGATTGCACGACGGATGTTGGATAAGAAACTACAAAACGCTGAAAGCACCGGGGCAGCAATTCTTGTCTCCGATAACCCGGGCTGCTTAATGCATCTCCGCGGTGGCGTCGATGCCAGTGGTAAAACCATTCGCGTCCTTCATCTGGCACAACTGCTTGCAGAGCAACTCGCAGAATAACGTGACATTGTAGCAGTGTTTGAGGGGAGCCAGGTGATCTGGATTGGCGTGATTCCCTGATCCAGATCACCTTGCTGACCTCACGCATGTTCTCCAGATTACGGCTGGTGCGGGCCGTCGTTTGCGTCAGTGCCGAGGTCGTCGGAGTAGCCAGCTGCCAGCCGGGACCATTGGGGCGTAGGTCGTCCATCTGTGCGAAACGCTTCGCAGCCAACGCTTCCCCAGTGTTGCGGCCAGCCCTCGGGCGAGTCCTCCCAGGTTTCCTGTCGACCGTACACAGTCATGTCTAACAGTCCGTACGATGGTGCCATTACTTCATTGCCACGGCCCGTGGTCCAGTAGGTCTCGAAGACCCTGTCACCGTCTCGGAGATAGCTGACCAGGATACCGAAATGCCGGTCTGCGATCAGCGCGCCCTCAGATTCCTGCGGCACCGAGTACCAGGGAACGTTCCAGCCCATAAAGTCGCGATAACGCGAGCTCTCCTTGTACGGACCTTCACAGAAAGTGGCGTAGGTAACGTCGCGGGAATGCAGATAGGACAGTTCACGAACCTGGCTATTGGAGAAGGTGCAGCCCTCGCACTGAGCGCTGGCAGGTTGACCAGTATGCCACATGTGAAAATAAGCGATGAGAAGCCGTCTGCCCTCAAAGACCTCCAGCAGCGTGACCGGCCCATGCGGGCCAAGAAGCTGGGTTTTGGGGTCCACCTCTACCATCGGCAGACGTCTACGCGCCGCCGCAATCGCATCCCCTTCACGGGTGTGCGCCTTTTCTCGAGCGAGCAGTTTGTGTCGCTCCTTCTGCCAGGTAGCCCGGTCGACCACTGGAGGCAACGCAGAGGTGTCACTGTTGGTCGTAGAATACTGATGATCAGGTGTATTCATCGCAACATATCTCCTTTTTACATTCAGGATAATTTATAGTAAAATAAAGGATCTTCTTACCCTTTTGCATGTCTATCTATTCTCATTGCACAACAAGAAAATGGTTATTGACCCACTCGTCCCCGGTCTCGAAGAAGATGCCAGGAGTGGCCTTCTTCTCGTCGTATGAATTATGATAATCTACAATCTGTAGTGGACGTCATGAAGAATGAAGTACAAATTGTGTAAAACAGAACGTGCGAAAGGGATTATTCGATGGTAAAAAACGGGCAGCTGCTTCTTTATATTGGAAGCTATGCTGGAAAAGATGAACATGGGCTCTATGTGACCACACTGGATCGTCAGACGGCGCAGATTACGCTTGTGGAGTCAGTCTGCAAAATCGTCAATCCATCCTACCTTGCCATTGATCCACAGAGGCATCATCTTTATGCGGTAAGTGAAACCTGGGAGTTTGAGGGACAGACTGGTGGGGGAGTCTACTCGTTTGCCATTGATCCTGCGCAGGGAACGCTTACGCCAATCAATGCTCAGGCAACGTTGGGAGCTGACCCCTGTTTCCTCTCTGTTAATCAGAGTGGCTCGTTGCTGCTTCTCAACAATTATAGTGGTAGCTCAGTCGCAACCTATCCTCTGAACATCAACGGAGAGATCGGAGCTATGGCAGAATTTATTCAATATAGTGGCAAGAGCCTGAATCCGGATCGGCAGACTGCACCTCATCCCCATTCAATTAATCTCGATCCCAGTGGTGCTTATGCGTTTGTCTGCGATCTGGGGCGAGATATCGTGAGCATCTATCAGGTGGATAATGTTACCCACAAGCTCACATTAAAAAATGAACACAAAGTTCTACCAGGCTCTGGTCCCCGTCATCTGGCATTCTCAGCTAATGGTTCCCTGGTCTACATCATTAATGAACTGACCTCAACCATTGCAGTGTATACATTTGATCGAGCCCGGGTATCACTACAGCAACAGCAGATCATCTCAACGCTTCCACAGGAATTTCATGGTACAAGTACCGCTGCCGATATTCATCTTGCGCCTTCAGGAAAATTCTTATATGCGTCGAACCGTGGGGATGATAGCATCGCAGTCTATGCTGTTCTAGCCGATACAGGATTGCTTGAACTCGTTGAGCATGTACCTACGGAGGGGAAGACCCCACGCAATTTTGTGATCACCCCCGATGGAACATTTCTCCTGGTTGCCAATCAAGACTCCAACTCGATCGTCACTTTTGCGCTTGATCCACAAAGTGGACGTTTAAAAGCAACGGGAGAGACCTTTCAACTGCAGCATCCCGTCTGCCTGAAAATTATTGACAGCCTGAGCTAAATCCTTGTCTGGAGCACGCATGAGAGGCACTTTCCTTACCTTTACCCTGTAAAGAAAATGCCTCTCGTGTGCTAGAGCGTTACGTTAATTATGAATACGAACATCATCGACATAGCCGCGATAGCCACCAGTATTTGCTGATTGATCATAGCCCAGATCCACGCGTAGGATCGTCAGCCCATTATTATGGGCACCGAGAGAAATGATCACATGATTCCAGCTATCGAGGGTCAGTTTATTGCATTGGGAGGCCGGGTGGGCCCGATTGCCGTTCTGATCCACGGCACCGGAGTCGCGTAGATCCGTCCCATTAGAGAAGACAAGATCAAGCGAGACACAGGTACTATTCGTGCCTGCAACCAGCGGTGTTGTAGCAGTACTTTGAGGATAGATCCAGTATTCCAATGTTGTGTTGGAGCTAACCGTAATACTTTGTGTGCTCAGGTCAAACATCCGCATATATGCATAAGAGCCGCTTGCGCTGTTATCATTTCCTGAATACATCAATGCACTACTGCCTGTATGAGCTCTCTCAGTATTTGGATGCGCCTCAGGTCCTGTGAGATTACAGCAGATGCCAACGATATTACTGCTACCTCCTGCTGGATATCCCAGGTTATCAACAGTATTTAGCCAGGTGGGTTGAGGATCGCTGCCCTCAAAACCACTACTAAAGAGGGTTGTCCCCCCTGATGAACCACCTGAGAGGATTTCAATTCCATCTACCTTTGCATTATCAGTAACTGTACTAAACTGGAGCGTGATCTGTCCGGTGCTCGTCGCAGTAGCCGAATACGTCTGCACAACCGCCTTATTTGCAGCCCCCGCAGTGGCAAAGATATCAAAATTAGTGAGTACCTGCACACCATTGATGGAGACATTGAAGACCCGTTTCCCTGCGCTGTTCCAGTAGAGTTCAGCAAAATGCATGCGTACAGTATAGCTGGCATTCGCAGTCAGATTCGGAATAGTATAGGTGAAGTTGCCATAGCGTTCCGACTGATAGACTGCCTGAGGAGCAGGGGTACTACTGCCACTGGTATCAATACTGGCGGTACTGGTATACGTGTTGCCGCCACTAAAGTCAGTATCAGCTACAAACGAACCAGCAGCAGGGCCACCGGCATTGATTGCCATGTTTCCTGTTGGCATCGGTGTCGGTGTTGGCGTGGGTGTTGGCGTGGGTGTCGGCGTTCCCTGACCTTGCAATTGGCCGATGCCAAAGAGGCTGGGATTGGTATAGTCATTATCGACGGTGGAGTTCCAGAAGAGTTTCGCTTTTGTCGTCCCCGTAGTATTCTGCTGTACGTCAAGATCCAGCCCAATGGTTGTACCAGTGGATACCGAGACCCCCAATGTCGACCAGGGGATTTTGGCCTCCATCTGATAGCCTCCTGCCACAGGAGCATTCGCAAACCCAATACCTGCTGTATTACTGCCTGGTTGGCCTCCATTGTATTGCGAGACAGTGGTCGAGTTTGATGGGAACACATACTGCATATCGAGGTGGTCATAACTGGTTCCACTATCGTGATTAGGATCAAGATAGAGCTCTACGGCATCTGGATGTGAGGAATAGGTAGCATCCTGCACCTGCACCAGAATATACAGATTGGCGCTATCCCATCCGGTCTGGAATGAGGCAGAGAAGCCAGAGGGTGAACCAATCGCATGCGTAATTGGATAACCAGTTGCACTGCTCCAGAGCGCATCAGTGGCGTTGCCATCGATAGTGGGCGCGGTCACAGCGGAAGCAATCAACGCATTCTGGGTTGGGACAGGAGTTGGGCCGGGAGTTGGTGTAAAGCTCCCGTCGGATAGAGTGAGACTAGAGAGAACAGTATCAGTAGAGCTCAGCCCACGGATTGAGACGCCATTCAGCCCCGCATTTAAGGTGATGCTATTCAACGTCACATTGGTGATCTGGTCGCTCGTCTGTGGGATAGTGAGCACCTGTACTGGCGTATTGTTCACAAGCACCTGAAGCGTGTTGGCATTTGTTCCCGTTTGCATGGTCAGTACAGCACTATAGGTCCCGCCAGATGGACTATTAACAAGCGTATCCACTCGATTGCCTGTAACAAAGGCTCCGGAGTTCAGTGCGACGACTGCCGGAAGCAGCGTGCCGTTTGTTGGGGCAGCCTCCGAAGACTGATTTATTTGTTGAATGGCCAGCAGTTTGGGAGCGCTATCGAGGACTGTTGGCCTGGCCACCCCATACTGGTAGCTAGACGAATCGAAGTAGACAAGCAGATCACCACCAGCCTGGCTAAATTTGGTCTGAGTGAGCTCCTCCATCTGTTGTGCACGTGGATCAATATTCGCCTGGTATTGGACGCTGTTAATCGCATCACCACCGATCTGGAAGCCACCTTCATAGGCAATATCCTGCTGAAGACCATAGGCATGGATAAAAACGGCATCTTTGCTGATCGTCCCTGGTACAACCCCGTCATCGTAGCCAGAGTTATAGATATCATCCACAGTGCTGGCTGTAGGATTCTTGACGCTACTATATGCGGCTCCTCCACCACCCCATAAGAAGTAGCTAACGGGATGGGGATTTGAGACATGTTGAATGCCATCAGCGTTGTTATAATAATTATCGAGGAAAGAGAGCCCCTGATGAGCGGTGTCCTGTGCGTTGCCATATTGCCACTCAAAGATCGGGCGAATCTCAGCGCTGGTATTTGGTGGCATGGCTGCATCGCCAAAGACACTGCGGAAGATCGTACTGATGTCATGGATGCGTTTAGCGATCCGTCGCCATCCCCATTGATAAGAACCTGTTTCACCATCATAATTCAGGGGCGAACCACCTGCATTGACCTCCGCCACCGCTGAATTATAATTATCATGCATCTGTTGGAAGGAACCATTCCAGACCTCATTGCTATACTCCACATACAGATGTAAAGTACTCTTCAATGGAGCATGTGCTGGATTGCTCTGTGGACTGGTATAGACATTCCCGTTTGCATCGCTGCCATATTTGATCAGGTTCGCCAGATTGGTGATATAGTCATCCGTTGCATTTACCGGAACATTGAGATAGCCATCTCTATTTGTCTCATTGCAGAGCTGAATGGCATACTCCCAGGCAGCTCTGTCTCCTTGTCTCGCCTGGGGAAGGACACGATCGGACCAGTTGACCTGGGGATTGCCATTCGTTCCGGTGAAATCCATGAATCGAATAACTTGAAAGTTCTTGACAAAGTTTTCAATAGCATTCGTAAAGACCGTCCCGAAGCTATAACTTGTGGTGGAGCCTTCAGCGATTGGGCGCATCAGCTCAATGTTTGTGACGCCAGTATTCGTTGCGCTACTAGCTGTGCGTTGCGTATTGGTAAAGATCAAGCGTGGCGAGCTATCCCCTTGCAATATAACGTCAGCCGTTGTGACATTGGTGGAAGGATTATAGGTCTGATTCGCAAACGAACCAGTTTGCAGTCCCAGACCAAGCGTGGCAATTCCATTAAACCGGAGCTTATAGGTGCCACTTGTATGGATGACAAAGGATCCATCCCACAAGAAATCTTGAAAATCGCTTAATGGCCAGCCATTCGCATCCACTGAAGGGGGGCTACTCTGATTAGGGGCGGCCTCATAACGTGGCGTCTTAAACACATCTGCGAATGGGATATCCGAATCAGAATCATTGACTCCATTGAGGTTAATACCAACAAAAGGAGGCTGAGAAGCCGCCACCGCATGATGGTTAGAGGTGGCCATGAGCAGGCTGGCACCTCCAACCAGTAACGTGAGCACAAAACAAAGTGAGAGGCTCAATCGCATCACCGTATGGCGTATGGAGGGGGCATGAGGATGCTGCTGTCGTTGCAGACCGTTAGGATCGTTAACCATTTGTATCTCCTTTGATGCAACATGTAAAAAGGACATCCTGATGAGCATACGTATGTATGCCAGATATCACTGAGGAAATTCGTGCTGTCAGGTCTCCGGGTCTGTATTTGTGCGTTCATGTGAACAGAATGCTGTCCACACAACACCATGAGATAAGGTAAGATCTTGCTACATCTTCCCTCCTTTCTGAGCAAATGAGTATTCCTTATGAGTAGATCAGATTCTATCGAGAGAGAAACTATCAGATACGTTCACGGAAGCGCGGGGAAATTCTGACTGGGGAGAGAGCGGGAGTTTGCCCCATCATCAGAGTATCTAACAGCGTGAACATGGCCTGGACAGTCTCTGTGGGATCAAATTCTAAGACGGTAATACCTGGTAGGGCGGTGAATAACAACATTGAATTAAGGTTGGAGTGGGTTACTATTGTCACATCCTGACCTGTGTGAATGCCCAGTACCTGAAAAGCCGCCAGGACACCATCTGTCATCATATCGTCCAGAAGAATAATCCCATCGGGATGTGGTTTTTTGGTCTGACCAAAGACCTCCATTGCCATCTGGTAGCCTTGCTCCTGGAGCGTTGGGCGTTCATGCCCGATCCTGAGTTGTACCGAATCAAAGATAAGTCCTTGATTCGCCTGAATGCCATCCAGTTGTTCAACCAGATCGGGGTCATTTTCTCCGTAAGAGCTATGCAACCAGAATTCCAGCGAACGGCAGTTTTGCTGAGCCATCGATCGTATGGCCATCCGCACAAACTGGAGTTGGTCAAGGGCAACGACCCAGGGGCAGCCACCAGCAAATGCTACACAGGGAACGCCCTGATCCAGGATCCATTCATTCTCTTGTACTGAGAGGCCAATGGTAAGGACGCCCTGAAATCGTTGGGCCAGGATCATTTGCTGACACTCTTCAGGTAATTCAATCTGCGTCTCCCCCTGGAAGGCTCCATAGAAACTGTGCAAGAGATTTCCTTGCATTTCCCGCTTACGTGCTTCTTGCGCAAACAAGCCCCAGAGCATACCCCAGAAAGGGGAGGCCCCACGGGCCATAAAAAGCGTCGAATTCAGCACGATTCCAATGTTCTTGCGGTGAATGTAGGGAGAGACAAAGATGCCTTTGCTATGTTGCCGATAAAGAACCTGCTGGCTTTCCAGCTGCTTGAGAACTTCGGTGAGGGTGACGCGACTTGTGCTCAAGAGAAGGCAGAGTTCATCGACTGTTGGCAAGCGGGTATTTGGCCCCTGTGCACTCGCTATCTCACGCAGGCGCGTGCACAGGTGTTCTATTTTGCTATCTGACCGTACCAGTCGTGGTACTCTCATCACCATTGATCACTTTCTTCCGTAGAAAGAGTTTCCTATGAATGCGTTCATTAGACTAGGATAATATTTAATGAATGCCAGGATTCAACACTTTCCGTAGTATTATTCTATACTAATAACTATAATCTGAACAAGGTTGCTTGTCAAGTCTCTAGGAGAAGCAGGAATGAAATATGAAACCTTGAAGCCGCGTTATAGTTTATGAAGAAGGCAGGTTGTGCGCAACAACCTGCCTTCTTCATAAAACAAACCTTGACGCTGGCCACTAGGAATGATCGTTCGTTTAAGCCTCCGTCCAGACCCAGTCTCGCACCTCGGGAATATCCTCCAGATTGGCACGCACATAGGCATGATGTTTGGCCAGCAGATCATTGCATTCTTCTATCAGCGATGGCGTCAGCTCCTGTACTCTGGTGGCCTGTTTCATGGCCTCGATACAGAGATGATAGCGGCTCATACCATTACGTACCACCATATCGAAGGGAGTGGTCGTTGTGCCTTCTTCCATAAAACCGCGCACATGGAAGCGATCAGTTCTCGTACGACCGTGAATGACCTCATGGATTGCCCGTTGGTAGCCATGGAAAGCAAAAATGACCGGTTTATCTTCCGTAAAGTGTTCCACAAATGTAGACTCATCAAGTCCATGAGGATGGAAGTAGGGGGGATAGAGTGTCATCAGATCGACGACATTGACGACGCGGACTTTAAGTTCTGGAAGATGAAGACGGAGCCACCAGGCTGCGGCAATAGTTTCCAGTGTTGGAACATCACCGGCACATGCCAGTACAACGTCTGGCTCAAGTTTCCCACTATTGCTTGCCCAGTCCCATGTTGAGACACCTCGATTACAATGATCGACAGCATCTTCAACACTTAGCCATTGAAGTTGAGGCTGCTTATCAATCACAATCAGATTAACATAATTGCGGCTGCGGAAACAATGATCGGAGATAGACAGCAGGCAATTAGCGTCTGGAGGCAGGTAGATACGAGCGATCGTGCCTTTTTTGGACAGGACCGTATCAATCAGGCCAGGTCCTTGATGGCTAAAGCCATTGTGGTCATTACGCCAGCAGGTTGAAGTTAAGAGAATGTTGAGTGATGCGATTGGTTTACGCCAGGGAAGTTTGATCGCTTCCTGTAACCATTTTGCATGCTGGACGGTCATAGAATCTGAGACCATCGCGAAAGCTTCATAGGTCGCAAACAGGCCGTGGCGTCCGGTGAGCAGATACCCCTCCAACCAGCCCTGACAAAGATGTTCGCTCAAGACTTCCATGACGCGACCATCAGGAGAGACATGATCATCAATATCAATAATCTTACTGGTTGAACAACGATTTTCGACTTCAAACACATTCCCTAAGCGATTAGAGTTGGTCTCATCGGGGCAGAAGAGGCGGAAATTCCGTTGCTGCTTATTCTTTGTAAACATATCCCGCATCATCTTACCTAACTGGCGTGTCGACTCATAGCGTTCAGTCGCTGGTTTTGTCACCTGGATTGCATAGTCGCGAAAGTCTGGCAGATCGAGGTTGACAAGCACCTTGCCCCCATTCGCATGGGGATTGGACCCCATGCGACGATCTCCCTTAGGAGCCAGTTCAGCCAGTTCGGACCGTAAGCGTCCCTGCTCATCGAACACCTCTTCCGGTTTATAGCTTCGCATCCACTCTTCAAGAATCTGTAAATGAGATGCATTGGCCCTCACATCCGCAACGGGAACCTGATGAGAGCGGAACGTGCCTTCAATAGGAAGACCATCAACTACTTTGGGGCCAGTCCATCCCTTTGGCGTCCTCAGAATAATTGCAGGCCAGGGAGGTCGCTGCTTAAAGCCGTTTGTACGGGCATCGTGTTGATATTCACGAATTTTTGCATAGCATGTATCGAGTGTCTCAGCAAATTTCTGATGCATCGTCATAGGATCATCGCCTTCAACAAAAAAGACCTCATACCCATGACCACTAATCAGGCGTTGAATATCCTCATCCTCATCCCGACCCAGGACCGTGGGACCAGAAATTTTATAGCCATTGAGATGAAGAATGGGGAGAACAGCTCCATCGTGGGCTGGATTAATAAATTTGATACTCTTCCAGGCACCTTCCAATGGAGCCGTCTCTGCCTCACCATCTCCGACAACGGCAACCGCAATCAGATCGGGATTATCCATGACCGCGCCAAATGCATGGGAGAGCACATAGCCAAGTTCGCCGCCTTCATGAATTGAACCTGGAGTGGGCACGCTGACATGACTGGGGATCCCGCCTGGAGATGAGAATTGGCGAAAGAGACGGAGAATGCCAGCCGTATTCTGAGCAATCTCGGGGTAGATCTCAGAGTAAGTGCCTTCCAGATAGACATGGCTGACGATGGCCGGTCCACCATGGCCAGGACCAGCGAGATAGATCACATCAACATCATTATCCTGAATAAGTCGATTCAGATGGGTATAAATAAAGCTGAGCCCAGTAGACGTGCCCCAGTGACCTAACAAGCGAGGTTTAATATGCTCTGGACGAAGAGGCTCTTGAAGCAAGGGATTATCTCGAAGATAGATCTGGCCTACGGTCAGGTAGTTGCTAGCATTCCAGTACTGCTGCATCCGACTTAATCGGGTCGGATCAAGTGTTGGCATGATATCCTCCCTTATCTAATGAACGCCGTATTCGCCCTTGACAATCTCAACAGTAGAGAGACAGGTCAAGCCTGAGGTGCCTTTTCCTTTGCAGTGTAGCGAACAGAGAGGTGAGATGTCTTCCACCAATCGGTGGATTACAAGATGGATTTGTCTTCCCACCTTTTGAAGTGCGTTTTCTGAAGAGATCTGGAAACGGCTCAAAGAAGGTGTGGCTTTCTTTGAGCCAGTTTATTAGAATGGATGAACAGATTGAGGAAGGAACAAATACGGGCCAGCTCAATTGTTTCGATGGCCCGTTCAATAGTGCATTGATGCTCAAGAGCTAGCTAGCAAGAAGATCTACCTCGACCGGTGCAGTGAGGGGCTGCACTTTTAGGCTGGCAGCATCAGTAAAGGCCTGAAAGAGGCGGGCCCAGGGAGTAGATTCAACAAAGAGCTCTTCGGGATGACATTGTGCAGCAAGCATAAAGCGTCGACCAGTCACTTCTAAGAGTTCAGCCACGCCATCTTCGGCACGTCCTGTAATGACGACATCTTTGCCAGGAACTTTCACTGCTTGATGGTGCAGGCTATTAACGGCAACTTTACCTACGCCTAGAATCTTCTCCATGCGGCTCCCAGAGGTAAGCTCTATCGTATGGATAATCTGATTGCGGGGTTGATCCCAATTAGCATGGAAGAGGCTTCCTGGATACTGACTGGCCAGATCTTGATAGAGCGAGCCACCAAGGGCCACATTGATAACCTGCATCCCACGACAGATCCCCAATGTGGGGACATTCTGCTCATATGCCCATCGTGCCAGCATAAGTTCTAAGGCATCGAGTTGGGGATGAGCTCTATCGATATATTCACTGGCCTCTTCCTGATAATGAAGGGGTTGAACATCTATACCACCTGGCAAAAGCAGGCCATCGAGACTGGCGAGAAGGGCCTGAATCCCATGAAGCTCTTGAAGGACAGGAATGAGAAGAGGCACTCCACCAGCATGCTCAATGGCGTGGAGATAAGCATCATTATTGTAACTAATAGAGCGTTCAGTTCTGCCATAGTGACCTGTGCGGCAAGGAATACCAATCAGTGGACGCATACAATACAACTCCTTCATATAAAAAGTATAAAAAGGCCAGGGCCAGTCTTTCAGCGATAAAAAAAGAGCACATGGTAGATATGCTAATATGCCATGCTGAGGCTTTCGTCTCCACCACACCCTACCACAAAACGGTCGTTGTTCATACAAACCCCAGAAGGCTCGGCTATGAGTCGGAGGTATTATCGACGTAGAGGATCTGTCTGTTGTCTTCCTGTGTGAGCATATGTTTTTAAGTGGTACAACATTGTTTCAGTATTGTATCACTCCTTTGTTGTTAGTTGTACCTTTTCATGGCACTATCTGTCAAGTGTAGCCACTACTTTTTTCTCATCTCCATTGAATTAGAGCGTTAAGCCTTGCTGTGAGGCCGCAAAACCTATCGTATGGTATCAATACTGTGATATAACACACGGGGGGATAGTTTTCACCGTCCCCTCATCGAAAAATGTACTGATAGAGGAGCTATGACGAATGGCTATAAATTCATTGACACAGCGTCCAGCCTGGACCGCGCTTGAGAAACATTATCAAGAGGTCCGTGATCTGCATCTGCGTACTCTCTTTGCGGAAGACCCCAAACGTGGAGAAACCTTCGCGCTTGATGCTCTTGGTATCTATTTTGATTACTCGAAAAACCGTATTACCAATGAGACGCTCAAGCTTCTCCTGGATCTGGCAGAGAGCTCTGGTTTAAAAGAGCGTACGACCGCTATGTTCAGCGGTGAGAAGATCAATATTACCGAGAAGCGTGCGGTCTTACACGTTGCATTACGTGCGCCTAAAGGATCAAGCATTGTCGTGGATGGCCAGAACGTTGTCCCTGAAGTTCACGAAGTGCTCGAGAAGATGGCCAGTTTCTCCAATCGTGTACGGAGCGGCGAATGGAAGGGCTATACAGGCAAGCGTATTCGTAATGTGATCAACATAGGTATTGGTGGGTCTGATCTCGGTCCAGCCATGGCGTATGAAGCTTTGAAGCATTATAGTGATCGTAATCTGACCTTCCGTTTCGTCTCAAATGTCGATGGCACTGATTTTGCTGAAGCCGTTCATGATCTTGACCCCGCTGAGACCCTCTTTATCGTGGCTTCGAAGACCTTCACCACGCAGGAGACCCTCACCAATGCGCGTAGTGCTCGTGACTGGAGTGTCAAAGCGCTTGGATCTGAAGAGTCGGTTGCAAAGCACTTTGTGGCAGTTTCGACCAATGCTCAGGAGGTCTCGAAGTTTGGCATTGATACAGCCAACATGTTTGGGTTCTGGGACTGGGTTGGTGGTCGGTATTCATATGACTCTGCCGTTGGCCTCTCACTCATGGTGGCCATTGGCCCTGAGCAATTCTATGAGATGCTTGCTGGCTTCCACGAGATGGATGAGCACTTCCGTACGGCCCCATTTGAGAAGAATTTGCCAGTGCTACTGGGCCTGATCGGGCTCTGGTATAACAACTTCTTTGGTGCCGAGACCGTTGCTATTCTGCCCTATGATCAGTATCTCAATCGCTTTAGTGCCTATCTCCAGCAGCTAGATATGGAGAGCAATGGCAAGCATGTGGATCTGGACGGAAATGTTGTCAACTACCAGACAGGTCCTGTGATCTGGGGGCAACCTGGCACCAATGGCCAGCACGCCTTCTACCAATTAATCCATCAGGGCACCAAGTTAATTCCCTGTGATTTTATTGGTTTTAGCCAGACGCTCAATCCCATTAAGCCCCATCACGATCTTCTGATGTCAAACTTCTTTGCTCAGACCGAGGCTCTGGCCTTTGGCAAGACCTCTGAAGAAGTGGCAGCCGATGGAGTCGCCGACTATCAGGTCCCTCATCGTACCTTTACGGGAAATCATCCCACCAATACGATTCTGGCTGATCGCCTGACACCATCTATGCTGGGAAAATTGGTTGCGCTCTATGAGCACAAAGTATTTGTGCAGGGAACGATCTGGCATATCAATTCCTTCGACCAGTGGGGAGTTGAGCTCGGAAAAGCCCTGGCAAACCGGATTGTACCAGAACTTCAGAGTGCAGAAGAGCCAGATCTTCACCATGATAGCTCTACCAATACGCTGATCCAGCGCTACCGTAAGGCTCGCAAGGCAGAATAACCGTTTGGAACGTACAGAGAGAGGGTGGGCCGAGCTATCGAGCATCTCGGCCCACCCTCTCTCTGTACGCTTGTCGGGCTGATCGGTGTTGACAGGCGATCCTGGCTAGTGACGATGATGATGGAAGTGATGGTGCGAATGGAAGTGATGGTGTCTGTGATGGTGGCGATGATAGGAACCATAGTTGTCATAGTAATAGTAGTTGTTGCTACCACAACCACAACCACCACCCCATGCTCCACCTACCTGTTCCAACTCACCCTCAGTTAATTCAATTGCCTCCATCTCAGGAGCCTGTTCGATCGAATCAAGCACAGGTTTGAACGAACGTGTCATGCTAATCATGAGTAAGATCCTTTCTTGTCTAGGCAAACTGGATGTGGTGGTCTTCTCACTTGAGAATATGCCTCCCACAAGGGTAATGTACAAGAAGGCGAAAAGTGAGGCAATCAGAGCTTTTGTGCTCAAGGTATAGGTTCCGTATCCAGGAACGACAGGAGATCAGGCTCAGATACCTGTCGGATTCTCTTCTATCTGCTAATGTATACATCCACATGGAGAAAAAATCACTGGAACAACAGGAAAATCTCCTCCCCATTCATGGTAAGCCTGGGATTTCTGTTTCTCCTCTGGTCCCAGCCCTGGCCCGCTACATCTATCCTCAGGCCTGGAAAGACTGTAGTTCCAGAAGACGTTGCTTCACCCAGTGATAGGCCCGCTCATCTCCTGCCCTGGCATAGAAGCGAATGGCGCTCAAGAATATATAGTATTGATAACAGAGCATACGCTGTTCGTATGCAGGGACATTGATCTGCTGATCCTGGTAATAGCGTTGGAACCGTTCGCGCACACGTAGCCAGGGATACCAGAAATCCAGCCCGGCAATATCGAAGACGAAATCGCCATACTTCGCGTCAACCCAATCTAAAACGGCGGTGATCTCTCCATGGTCTGCGAGGATATTGCGCAAGCTATAGTTTCCATGCACAAGGTAACGCTCGGTGGGGCAAAAGTCGAGCAGGTCTCGCATCTTCCAGTAGATATCCTTGAATAGACCGCGCTCCAGAAAGGTATCCGTGAACAGGGAGTACCATTTACCAAAGTAGTCGCGCTCATCTTCCTCTTTCGCGATAATCGCAAGAGATCCTTGCCAGCTAGAGACTGTGCTCATCCCTCGGTAATCGAAGACCCCATAGCCTTGCGTATCACTTACATCAATGTGATGAATAGCGTCCAGAATCCGCATGATCTCTGGCATGAGCAGTTCGACTTCTTGCTCGATCAGGCTTTCTACCATCTGGCCTGGCACTTTGAGTGAGATTGCAAAGTGGAGCTCATTCAGGCGTCCCGTATACAGGACTGGCGACATGGGAACTGGTGCTACCACCAGCTTACCTGCGATATATATCTCTTTCGGCAGATTTGAGGTCAGCATAGTATCGTGATTGAAGCGTACGATATAGTCTTGATTGTCTTGCTCACCTACTCTAAAAGTGAAGGTGCGCATTACCTGCCCACCCTCCACGGGAGTAAGACTGGTGATTGGTGCTGAGAAGTACTGACCGAGTGCTGTAAGCACCTGTTCACGATCAACAACTGGTCTAAGGTCAGGCATAAAGATTCTCCATTATCAACACGTCACATAGAGTGTAAATAACAAAAGATGTATAGATGTATAGAGGGAAAAATTGCGCCGGACGTGAGATAAGGGGTACATATTGCGAGTGAGATTAGAGGAATGGGAAAAGGCCACACAATGACCCGCAAACATATCTCTTGCTCAAGGTCCGCCATCGGCGGCATTTCCCTTTACAAGCCAGAAGACGATGTGTGTATCTACTATAGTGATGAATAGAGTGCTCAGCATAAATCCAGGCAAGCAATTCACACTATGGGAGAAGGGGATGGTAAACTGCTTGAGATAAAACTAGAGGCAAGGAAGGGGTGCAGCCGTTGGAGAGGCTAACAAGATAACGTCCACGTCATCGGGAGAGATGCCTTTCTTTACTACTCAAATTGATTCTATAGTATAAATGTACGCTACTGGCCATTATTTGTCAAGATCAGCATAGAGAGGTCTCCCCGTTTTTCCTCCTCTAATATTACTCTAAGACAGAGAAACAGAGCAATACGTGTCAGAAAACGGTCAGTTTCGCGATTCCTCAATGAACTCAACAAATGATCGATTCAGCCATAGCGGGGAGAAAGACGGAAGGCGAGCATGATCAGAAAATGAAACATTTTATCTTTGCGTGCGGAACGATAGCCGATAGCATTCTGATCACCTGGGTCTACAATCATACACGAGGCAGTGTCTTGCTGGCATTCTTGTTCCATAATGCTCTCAACATCACGGCGCTGTATCTTCCCCTATCGTTATCGGATAATTGGCAGGGGGTAGTAGCACAATGCCTTGTGGCGCTGATCGTGGTCATTGCTACTGGTCCTGCACGCCTCTCTCGACAACCTTCTGGTGGGCTGATGCAAGATCCTTTGATCTTAAGGGAAAGGAATTTGAAAGAAAAGCGGGGGTGATATATGATATATTCATCTTATCTCCGCCCGCTGATCAGGAATTGTTCTGCAAGGCTTGCAGCAAAGTAAATGGATGAGGATATTGATGAACATTGGAATTCTCGGTTCAGGAAATATTGGGCATAATGCGGCCCGTCTCTTTGCACGAGCAGGCCATTTGATTGCCATCAGTAATTCACGAGGGCCGCAATCGTTGGTGAACTTTGTGCATGAGCTTGGGCATAATGCTCAGGCCCTATCGGCTGAAGAGGTAGTTCAATTCGGTGACGTTATTCTGCTCGCCATTCCATGGGTTAAACGCGATGAATTGCCGGATGCACAACTCTTCACCAATAAGATCGTCATTGATGCAATGAATCCCTATAGCGCTATCTTCCAGCTCATTGATCTCTCTCCCAGCACTTCAAGCGAAGAGGTAGCCAGACAACTTCCGCAGGCTCACATTGTGAAGGCATTTAACACGATGTATTTTGAAACACTGCGCACTGGTGGTCGCACCACGCCTCAGAATCGGCTTGTCATTTTTCTAGCAGGAGATAATGCTC
Organism: Tengunoibacter tsumagoiensis; assembly: GCF_003967535.1. Taxonomy (GTDB): domain Bacteria; phylum Chloroflexota; class Ktedonobacteria; order Ktedonobacterales; family Ktedonobacteraceae; genus Tengunoibacter; species Tengunoibacter tsumagoiensis. The sequence goes on from NZ_BIFR01000001.1 coordinate 3,445,050, forward strand.
AAGCAAAAGCGATTGTTTCTCAGCTTATTGAAGAGATTGGTTTTGCCCCTCTTGATACAGGATCACTGCACGAAGGTGGCCTGCTCCAACAACCAGGATCACCTATCTATAATATTCCCTTAACTGTTGAAGAGGCGCGAAAGCGGCTTGCGCAACTACCATAGTTGTCAGTCTTATGATTCAACAGGTTCGGCAATCAACCCATGCATCATAGGCAGCCTGTCCTCCTGGAACGCCCGGAACAATCTCGTTGGCTATCAGCGATACCGTCTCTGTTCCACTTGTAAGTTTGTTAATCCCGAACCAGCCATCACGCATCCAGACAACTCCCTCCAGAACATCCGCGGTGATATGTGCTTTGGCCTCGAACTGTCCACGATCATTAAAAATGATGATTTTTTCTCCAGTCTGAATATGACGTTGCTGAGCATCAGTTGGATGGATCCATAATTCTGGCCCCGGATTGGCTGCGGCCAGGGTAGGGAGCGCCTGACCCTCATCAAAGAAGGCGTGGAATGCGGTGAGTGTTCGCCCCTGACAGAAACGCAGAGGATAGCTGCTTCCAACTGGATGGGTGTACGTTGGGAGTGGCGAGAGCCCGGCTTGTCGTGCGCGCTCACTCCAGAATTCGATTTTGGTAGAGGGGGTAGCAAAATGATGATTCTGGTAAGCAATATGCGAAAGCTTCTTTTTTTGCCAGTAGCCTCCACGTTGACGAAGTTCTACTAACGTTAGTGGCGCTCCTGTTTCTGTTTGCTGAGCCGCCAGGAACGAATGCACGTAGTCCTCTTCGCTCTGCCAGGGAAAGAAATTGTCGATGGAGAGCTGTTGGGCCAGATCACGAAGGATCGTCGTCAGGGAACGACATTCTCCTTCAGGCTGTAAAGCTGGCTCCATTAAATAGATATGTGTATCGGTCTGCTTCAAGCCAATTTCTTCCAGCCAGGCGGTGGCAGGGAAGATAAGATCTGCACACTGACGGGTCGTCTCGTTCATGAACAGGTCATATGAAACGATCAACTTGACCCTATCCAGTCCTTGCGCAAGTTGCTTGGAGTCAGCAAAAGAGGAGAGCATATTTGTTCCTAATAAAAGCAGGACATCTATTTTTCCCTCATTAAAAGCACCAGTAATAGTAGCCATATGGCTTGGAATAGCCAGATCCTGAGTCATCCTGGCAGTGACATCAGCCAGAACATTGGCGAGCCCTGTACTCTCTGGTAAAGCTCCATGGCGTTGCCCCAATCCGCCACCAGCAATGCCCAGTTGTCCAGTAAGAGCTGGTAGACAGGAGATGGCTCGACTGGACTCCCAGCCATACTGGTGTTTAAACATCGAGCTGCCACCCAGTACAATCATTGCAGGAGTCTGAGTTGCATAGGAGCGGGCGAGTTGACAAATGCGTTCGGGTTCGATACCCGTAATCGCACTGGCCCATTCGGGAGTATACTGCTGGAGGTGGGCCGCGAATTGTGGGAAGCCCAGGGTGTTGGCATCGATAAAGGTCTGGTTATGGAGACCTTCAGCGAGAATGACATGGGCCAGGGCGAGCGCAAGGGCTGCATCCGTACCTGGAGGAATGAGCAAGACTTCATCAGCCAGCCGGGAGACTTCGGTGCGCCTCGTATCAATCTGAATAATATGTGCTCCACGTTTGCGAGCCTTAACAAGACTGGCACCGAGATCGGGTTGGCTGGCGAGCGTTGCACCCCAGAGGAGAATTGTCTTCGAGTTAGCTGCCATATCCTCTTTCGTATTGATAGACAATGTTCCCGTGAGACCCAGACCATAGCCGCCCATGGCCCAGCAAACGATTGATGTCGTCCACTGCTGAAAACCTCCCAACGCGCCAAAACGGCTCACAAGCGTACTGTTCGTCACGCCAGTGGTACCAATACCGTGTCCACGCCACAAACCGACGCGTTCTGGCTGTGTCTGCTGGATAGCATTCACCAGAAGCGCATAGGCATCCTCCCATGAGCACTGCTCCCATCGATTCTCACCACGAGATCCGATCCTGCGAAGAGGAGTTCTTAATCGTTTGGGATTGCTAAAGATCTCATGTGTCGCCTGCCCTCGGATACAGAGAAAACCCCGGCTGTCAGGATTCTGTTGATCACCTCTGATTGAGAGAAGTCTATTCTCTTCCACTTCAACGGTCATTCCACACTGGGTTGGGCGACAATTCATAGGGCACATGGTTGTTATCTGGCGGCGGCTCTGGGTCATCTTTGTGTTCCTCCAAAGAGCGTTTTTCTTATTCGTCTCTCTCCTCATAATATCACAAGAAAAATAGTGCTTCTGTGGAGAATTACGATCAATTTCCAGTTTTCCTTCGTGCAAAGAGAATGGATTGAGAGAGTCTCGTTTCCTGCAAGAGGAATGGGACGATTGAAAGGAATTCTGAAAATGAGCGAACCTATCTCAACACTTGGACATGGCGGACCAAACGCAGTAGTCACCTCATGGGAAGAGACACGTCAGGCGTTGGAAACAGCTGATCTGTTCTTGCTCTCAACAGTGCGGACTGATGGTCGCCCTCACGTCACGCCGCTAGTAGCCGTATGGCACGACGGGGCTATCCATTTTACTGCAGAAAATACTGCACAGAAGACTGTCAACCTGCGTGAAAACCCACACGTCATTCTGACAACCGGCAATAACCCGAGGGGAGGCCTTAGCGTGGTGGTTGAAGGCGACGCTGTGCAGGTCACCAACCAGGACACGCTCGAACGCTTAGCCTCGGTCTGGGCAACCAAGTGGGATGGAAGCTGGCCATACAAGGTACGCAATGGTTATTTTTACCTCTACGATGAAGAGACACAACGAGTTCTCACAGATTCGAACTTCGTGTTCTCCGTCAAACCCACCAAAGTCTTCTCATTCGTTATAGGCCGCAGCCAGACCCGACACCAGTTCTAACTGCTCGCGTCACTTGACCACGAAACACCCATTAGCCGCATTATATCATTTTAGATATATGCGGCTAATACATGTCTCGTGGCAGTTGTACTTAGGCAGCCTCCTCATTCCCTTCAATGGCCTCGTTAGTCATCTTCCAGCTCACAGAAGGAACAGCAATCTTAAACTGAAATTATGAAATACAATTGAAATACAATAATTAATGTATTTTAAAATAAAATTGCGATATATTTTAAAACATGATATTCTGCATGTAGTTTGAAGAAAAGAAAGACCTGCTTCCTCCCCATAGCTCAAACAAGGGGGAGAAAGCAGGTCAAATTCAGATGATTTTTTGACTTAATCACTCCCATAATCAGCGGGTATTGAGATGGGATCAGACGATGGCCTTTGATCTAAGAAGCCGACGGGGGGACAGTTAATGAGGATGTTCGATGATCCGTATGTGGACCCTCCAGGACCTGTAATGTAGCCAGCTAAGACCAACTGTAGAATGCGATTCTCATCTGTCTGTCGAATGTTGAGTCCTTTATTGATGGCTTCTTGAGTCCATTCTCCAATTTGCAAGTCCCATGCGGGGCTGTATGCATTCGCATGGCGAGGATCATCAAGGGACGGAAAATCACCCTGAATATTCAATGGATCTGCCTGCGAATTTCCTAGAGGTTTACCAACGCCGATATTCTCAGGCGTGGCTTCGATTTCATCATTTCCGCTCAACAGTAAATTACTCAACCCTTGAGCCTGTGGATTGTCCCGGCCAATCTGTCCATTGCTAAACGTAAAGATACGCTCGCGTGCTGATGCAATAAAATCATCACCTCCTGGGTAGGGTGCGTTAACCAGAGCTGGAACGTAGGTAGCCCGTTCAATGGTAGCAGCTAGAGGATTATTTGAGTCAGTACTAATGTATAAGATCCGTTGACCAGCGTCGAAACCATTTACCATGAGCAGATCAACAGTCCTATTTTTGAGGTCAATTCCTACCACGCGATCTCCTGTATTCGTATGATGATAGAAATCAAATGGACCATCTCCGCTAGCCACAATTGGTGCATTATACACGACCGAAGAGTTCTGGAAACGTATGTATGGGCTATACATCTCGTCTCCGACAGCACCAGGTTGATAGCTTTGTGGAGGAAATCCGTTTGGGCCAGCCGTAATTGAGCGTGTAGGACTAAAGTCTGGAGACCCTGCAAAATTGACGATTGCAGTATCGAACTTGTTGTTTTCAGGCACTGTAATCGTAGTATCCTGAACACATCGTGGGCAATTAATCCCCATATTTGCCAGCTTAGGTGCGTAATTAACATTCAGATCATGGGCAATACCAAAATCAGAGGCATCGGTAATGATATACCAGACAGTCTTGCCCTGGGCATTGCCTTTATAAAGTGGTAGGCGAACGGTGCCACGTGTGAGATTAATCTCTCTGATTCGTTTAAAAACAAAACGATCCATCGACAAAAGGGTATCGCCCCGTTCATCTATCTGTGCAGAGCCTTTTGGATTGCGGGAATTGCCAGAACCTCCATCTTTTTCTCTCTCAATAGAAGCACTTACGGTACCTACCATTGGGGAGAATAAAAGGAATACAAGCAGGGTAAAGAGAGAAGCTCTCCTTAGCCGCTTTCCATTCAGTACATTTAATAGAGTGGGAATCAAGATAGCCTCCTATGTCATGCTGAACATGCTACGAGAGATCCTTCCTATCACGATATCTCCTTGACAACACTTTCATAACGACTATTTTTGCTATTTGATACAAATAGTTTTCTATAGAATGATTATTGTCTCTATAGAAAGATCCACAAAAACAACACACGGAGAACTCATTGAGATAGGAGACCACGCGATAAAAATGGCGCACAGATTTGTTTCCTTCCATCTTTACCCACATTTTCATGATTCCATTCACGAACAAGCATGAGAGAAGTGGAGGGTGGGATAAGATCCTAGCAAAAATAGGAATTATGTATACTTAGGAAAGGAAAAGGACTTATCACCGAATAGCGGGAAGCGAACACATTTTTACAGGGAGTGTATTTATGACGAGGATTTTAATTCACCAGGCAATTCAAGATGATATTCTGGCAATGGTCGAACTTTCATAACAGAGACGCATACAGTATCAGAGTGTCGATGCTTTAAAAGGATACAATCCAACGAAGTTGAGTGCTTCGTATTGATGTGGTAAGATGGGCCTGCTGAATTTCCTGAGTGCCTGAAAGAGCTGCTTTTTGGAGCCAGGGTTCACTCAAATCATTTTTGCCAGGAGGAGCATATTTGTCAACAAGGGAAAATCGATTAGATATTAGTGATGAGCTACTCAAGTTGATCCATGAGGCAATTAACGCTGGGTTTGGACAAATAGAAGATGAGGATGACGAGGTTCTTCCCGCCTTGATTACTACATCATCAATTATCGCTCTCCCAGAACAAAATCTCGGTGAGATTTTTCCCGTCATCCAGAAACTGCTCGAATCTGGGAGTGTGAAACAGGGTGCATTGGTTTACAATGGCTACCTCACACTTGAAGGCAAACGGACCAGAGCAATGTTTGCGGAGGGATATGAGCAGGGTACGAACAAAGTCTGGCGTTTTGCTCAAGTGTATCGTCCTGCGGTAAAAGCCAGCTTGCTCAAGAAAGGTCAGCCGCCGGAGCGCCTCGGCAATCTGAAATTCCTGGCTGGGAGTTCCGAACTCCGTATTGTGTAGCTTCTAGAAGATTCAGAGCAATATTCATGGTCCTTGAGCCAACTCAAGGACCATATCTCTGGCGAGAGCAGATGTACGACCTCTCTTATAACTCCCTCTCTTCTTTGGTCTAATTTGCATTGTCCCATTTGCTGACTCGATACAAACTACCATTTCTATTTACAACCTGGGAAGAGAGAGCATACACCACCCTCGAAAAGGGAATTGCAACTAATGGCAGTTAGTCGCAATTCTAAATCCGCCGCTAGATTGAAAAATGGCTCTGGTTTCACACAAGGTCAACGTCTCTTAAAGATGAGGAAAATGATATACTGAACGAGAGTTCAATTGATCAGCCTCAAGAAAGCTATAAGTTGGAGGATAACAAAAAAAGGATTTTTTAAAATGTCTGAACTGCAAACTCTGTTGACTGGTCTCGGGTTCGGTGAATCGCCACGGTGGCACGAGGGCCGTCTATGGTTCTCTAACTGGGGTACCCAGGAGGTCGTTGCCGTCGATCTAGCGGGCACGAACGAAGTCATGGTCCGCGTACCGACCACGATCCCCTTTTGCATCGACTGGCTGCCCGATGGGTGCTTGCTCGTCGTCTCAGGACGCGAGGGACTTCTCCTACGCAGAGAGTCCAATGGGGAACTGGTGACCCATGCCGACTTGAGCGGCCTTGCCGGCATCTGGAACGAGATCGTCGTGGATGGTCGTGGCAACGTCTACATCAACGGCGGCGACTTTGGTGCTCCTGGAATCATCGCCCTGGTCACCCCCGATGGGTCGGCGCGTCTGGTGGCCGACGGCATCGCTTTCCCGAATGGTATGGCCGTGACACCTGATAACAAGACGTTGATCGTCGCCGAGTCCCACGGAAACTGTCTTACAGCCTTCGATATCGATGCAGTTGGCAACCTGTTGAACCGGCGGGTCTGGGCCGCACTCGAAGGAGCTGCCCCCGACGGAATCTGTCTCGATGCTGAGGGTGCCGTCTGGTATGGAGATGTCCCAAACAAGCGTTGCGTACGCGTGAGAGAAGGTGGTGAGATCTTGCAGACGATCCATCTCGACCGTGGCTGCTTCGCTTGCATGCTCGGAGGGATAAACAAGCAAACGCTGTTCATGATGGCCGCTGAGTGGCGTGGTTTTGAACATATGGCAGATGGGGCGCGAACAGGTCAGGTACTTACTGCCCAGGCGCCTGCACCAGGTGTTGGTTGGCCATAGCCAAAGGGCAGTACGGCTGTCTCCCAATCATGAGGAAGGGCAAGAGCCATGTAAGGATCAAAACTATGCCAACACCATTCCTATCACAACGAGCAGATCCATAGCATGGTCATTCTACGCCCTTCTCGCCTTGCTATGCGAAGAAATCGGACTCCTCGATAATCTCTTGTGATGGGAGGAAGGTGGCATCAACAACGGATCGCCCTGTCCGCTGGAGATAGTGTTGGACGACGCGATAGCCAATGGCGTACCCTGCAAAATCGGGTAATCCGACCTTTGGTAATCCCGAAGACGCGGCAATCGTATCGCCAAAGATATAGCTGCGCACAGCAAAGATATAGCTGCGCACAGCATTGAACCCGCTCACGTCAAGATTCCCCCCGATCACGCGCTTCGCTGTGGCAATCTCCTCCTCATCAAAATCAGTCACCATGTAGCCTACCAGATCATGTCCAAAAAGTTCAGCGGCAAACGATTCGGCCAGCCCTTCGGCAATGATGTAATCAGCGACCGTGATGCTCATCGGCAGAAAAGGCACGATTTTGAAGCGCACATTGTGGTTCAGTTCGTGGACCAATGCAGGCCCTACACGTGGAATGGTGTAGTCATCAACCAGACTGAGGGTGACTATCAAGTAGCCAGGGAAGCCTCCAAACCCGGCGTAGCCTCGCCCCAATGTATTGATACCTGTATGCTTTGTAAGGACTAAGGCACAGTTGATGGTGTCTAACGCAATCTGGTCAGCATAAGGGGCAAATGCACTCACACCCCGTTCAAGCGCAGTTGCGGACCTCTGCCAGACCCCATTATCGCTCAGCCGTTGGAGCATATCCTCAATGAAGGGACGCTGCTCCCCATCGAAATCTTCGGGTGTATAGAAGGACCACATTTTTGCCATGGCCAGTGGATCATTGCCTCCATAAATACGCATCATCCCTTCAAACGGGGCCAGGAGTTCCTGACAGTACAGCGCCTCGCTCTCTTGTGCGCTGGCACTGTTGAGCAAACGTTGATAGATGGATTCGGCATCGATAATCTGCAATTTCATCTCGTATTCCTTTCAAGTTTGGGAGTACAGAGAAGAGTTTAACCCATGACGTTACGTCATATGCAAGCCTATTGCAAGTCTATTTGGCGCTTTCTTCTCTCAGGCTGTGCGCACTGCTTTGGATAGGTGGTGCGGCGACCCATCTTCACATAAAATGTTGTTGGATAATCCCGCCAATCCGCTGAGATATAGTACCTGTGACGTTACGTCATGGCTTATACTAATAGTTGAAAGGAGAACGTGTTTGGAGCACAAACGCTATACAACCAGCCAATTTGCCCGGAAGGCCGCCGTCACAGCGCGGACCTTACGTTTTTATGATAAAGTGGGCCTGCTCTCCCCCTCTGAGCATACTGAGGCCGGACATCGACTGTATTCGGATGCGGATCTCTGGAGTTTACAACAGATTCTGGCATTGAAATTTCTAGGGTTCTCTCTGGAAGAGATTAAAGTATGCCTGCAAAAGAATCCAGAATATTTGCAGGAGGCACTTCTCATGCAGAAGGCGATGATGCAGGAGAAGCGCAATCAGTTAGATACGGTTCTGCAAGCCATCGAGAAAGCTGAAACATTGTTAAAAGGAAATGTGGGAGATTGGGAGGCTATTATTATCGATGTTATCCAGGTGATGCATGCGGAACAGGATAGAGCATGGGTCAGGAAATATCTTACTGACGAACAACAACAGAAGCTGGCTGAAATCTCTCGGAAATCATACAGTCCTGAAGCAGCTCAGAAGCTGGCAGTCTGGAGCGAGAGCTGGACCGAAGAAGATCAACAACGTGCCAATCAGCAATGGGATGCCGTATTTTCTGATGTGAGGAAACTGGTGAGAGAAGGCAAAGATCCAACCCATAGAGAAGGCCAGGCTCTGGCCAAGCAGCACAGTGAACTGATCAAGCAATTCACGCGGGGTGATGCGGATGTCGAGGCTGGCGTGAAACAATGGTGGAATACCTATGAGGCGCTTCCCCTGGAAGAGAAACCGTTACCAGCCTATCACCTGAGCGAGGAGGAAAAAGCTTTTCTACAGAAGGCGCTGGCCCACTATAAACGCACTCCAGGGAGACAGTGTTCGACCAGCTAGTGACTTTACACACGCAAAAAGACGAATTGGGAAAACATGATTTATACTCTAATTCGTCATAGAGAAAGACGAAACCGAAATCATTCAATAGAAGGAGATTTCTTTTGGCTTCAAAGAATGCACCGATGTATCAACAGGAACGGTCTTCTCGCGTTGGTATCCATGCCAGGCGTCTCAAAGCGGGCTGGGACAACCAGTATCTCTTACGCGTTCTTGACGGGGTTCATTAGATGCGATTGCCCTGGGTCAGTAACAACTTTCGCAAAAAATATGGAACTGGCTCCATCATCGATAATCGGTGAGAAACGCAGCTATGTTGCTAAAAGAGGATCATTATTGTATAGTATTTCGACAAGGGGTGATATTGCAATCATGAAGACATTTGAGCTTAAACAAGAGAACAACAATGCATTGAGGTGTTTGACGAAAAAGAGAGGAAAGATCTACCAATGAAACATATACGTTTCTTGCCTTTTATTGCTCTTATACTACTCTTTATTTCATGCAACAGTTCAACTGTTACTACACAACCAACCCCTACGACGACCAGCGTTGCCAGGGTCACACCAACCCCTACGGTCCCCACAGTCACACCAACCCCTACGTTTCCCACAGTTCCTAATCAGATTGTGCACTTTAAAACGGAAGATGATATGACGCTAACCGGGATACTCTATGGAACAGGAAAAACGGGAATTATTTGTTCGCATGAGCTTCACGCAAATAAAGATATTTGGAGTACAAATGGCTTTGCGCAACGAATCGCGGCAAAAGGCTACATGGTTCTGGCCTACGATTTCCGTGGAAATGGTGACTCAGAAGGAAAGGGAAATCCAACGAAGAATGAGACCGACTTGAGAGCCGCAGTGAGCTTTATGCGCCAGCAGAACGTAAGTAGCATTGTCTTAATCGGTTCAAGCATGGGTGGGACAGCGACACTCAAAGTTGCGGCCCACGACAAGATGACGGCAATCATCACACTTTCAGCCCCACAAAATTTTGGTTCCATGGTCAGTGATGATGAAGTTCGTGCAATCCAGGCACCAAAGCTCTTTATCAATAGCGAAGATGACAGGTTTTCTCAGGAAACAATACATATGGCAGATATTGCAAGTCAGCCTAAGGATATCCACCTTTATCCAGGGCGCCTGCACGGAGTAGCCCTTTTTGATAGTGAATATGATGCTGATGTAATGCAACGGATTCAAAACTTTCTCGCGCGCTATGCCCCTGTCAACCAGTAAGGAAAAGGAGATTTCTTTTGGCTTCAAGGAATGCACCGATGTATCAAAAGGAATTTTTTGTGGCTCAGTTGGCACTGGCACAAAAAATTGCAGACATTGCATCCCAACCTCTTGAACAGGTCGTTTTGCAGTATACCGCTTTGTATCGTATCTTTGGCCTGGATTGGAGTTTTGATCCTACCAACCCGGTCTGGGAAGCATATATCTCCGGGTTACCCGGTGCCGCTGATAAAACGCAATATACCTACGAGTATTATCTCCAACGCTATCCTGAGATCCCTACATCCGCTGAAGAACAACCACATTGGGGCTGTTTTTCCTACAATTACGATCCTGCCACACAGAAGATACGGCTCCACTTTGGAGACTATGATCAGTCGGAACATGGACCCCTCAGTCATTTGCGTATCATACAGCGCAAAGAGGAGCTACGCGCAATGTTTCAGCATATTCAATCCAACCATCCTGATGCATTGTGGGTCGTTGGTGGATCATGGCTCTATAATTGGGAATCGTATACGCGACTGTTTCCGCCACAGTTTGTCCAGGCGGCCAAAGCCCGGAAAATGCCTTCGCTGCAAGGTCGTGCCAGTTGGAATCAGTTGTTACGGAGAGGTTGGCGCATCCATAATGAATCACTGGCCATCTTTCTGCAAAGAGTCAGCCAGCTCGAACAGGTAGAAGATTATCCTGGCTGTTTTCTCTATGCAGAACTATGGACTGAAGCCCCCATATCCCTATTCTATGCATTCTATGTTTAATAAGTAATTCATTCCTATCACCATCCTCTCAAATCGAAGCCCTTTGTTATTCATACCGTCAAGGATCAACATGCTCCACAGTTTTAGTGGAGAGATAAACAAAAAACGTTATCTAGCACCGGTGTGAAAGATTTAAGATACTTTGCTCCTCTTGACAAGCTGTGCATTAGCAATGTAGAATTGTTTCAGAACAATATTGTTCTGAAACAATTCTACATTGCCGTTTTGGATGGATACACTTTATTTATGAGCGTGCTATCTATCATAAGATTGAGAATTGTATTTCCTCCCCCGTAATGCTTCGCATTTTTGTTGTAAAAAAGATTGCACAGAACATTCCCGGTTCTTGAATCCTTTGCTGCTATCACAATCAATCGTTTCCTCACAAAGCTCTCTGTCCATATGCTGGTCATGCGGACGACATATCGTTGTGTCATCAATATGGCTATCAGGAAGAGAGAAGAAAATTTGGAAAGGAGGTGATGAGCCAGAAAGAACTATTCACCACGCAACAATTTTTCTATCAATGAAGATGTAAATTGTCTCTAAGGAAGGAGTCTACCCATGACACGTCTTTTGACAATGAAGACTATCATTGCCCCCAATCAGAAACCACATTGGAGCCTGACATTCCTTGTCGGTTTGCTCTGTCTCGCATTGCTTCTCACCTCTGCACTCCTGGTGGTTCCTCGCTTCCAGGCACATGCCGAGACCTCCAACCAGCGACCGTCTGTCGGACTCAATCTTACAGAACCTGATTACGATACCTTTACCGACGCAATGAAAACCTCCTCACCGTGGAACAGTGGCAGCAATCCCGCTACAGTCGATGCCAATGGATGGCCGACTGAAGATGCCTCACTCTATGTCTGGGAGGGAGCGTCTGGAACCGATGGTACCTATCAACTGAGCTTTACAGGACAGGCCACAATCTCTCCTTTTGGAGGAACGATCAGCAACCAGCAATATACTGCCGCAACCAATACGACGACAGCGACGATTGTGATTACCGATACAGGGCCGATCAATTTCAACCTGAACTTCACAAATACCCATCGTACAGCCAGCAGTGCCACAAATACAGGCATTACCAATGTAGTCATGATGAAGCCTGTCAGCGAAGGATCGACCACCACCTACGCCCCTTCAACGATCTTTACTCCGTACGTGGCTCAGGCTGTTGCACCTTATACCTATCTACGGTTTATGTTTGGCACCAACTGGAACAAATCGACCAACTGGTCTGATCGCACCACGATCAGTTATGCGTCCCAGCATAAAATTCTCCCAGGCGATAACGCTTTCGAAGGCAATCAAATGGCCTTTGAATACATGGTCAAGATTGCCAACGATAACAACAAGGATCTCTATCTGGTCGTTCCGGATCGTGCCAATACGGATTATATTACGAAGCTGGCACAGTTAACTCTGTATGGCAGCGATGGTCTCAATCCGTACACCAGTCCCCAGACAAATCCCGTCTGGGCACCGCTCAAGTCCAATTTACATCTCTATGTGGAGTACACCAACGAAGCGTGGAATTTCTCTTTTGACCAGGCGCATGATCTCTATGATGGACCCATTGGGGCCCAGCAAGAGATTGCCAACAATCCCAACTCGCCGCTCATTTATGATGGTAATACCGATGGCAATCTCATCTGGCATCGCAACTATGCCAATCGTGCCCTCAATGTCAGCAAAATCTTCCGTAGCATCTATGGCGATAGTGCCATGGGGTCTCGGGTTCGTCCGCTGCTCTTCTGGCAATATGCAGACCTCAATAATACAGCGGAAGATGAGCTGTTGTTCTTGAATGATTACTATAACAATGCAGATGGTATCCAGCATGTCTCCGATCCTCACCCCCTCTCCTACTACTTCTGGGGCGGTGGTGGTGCGGTCTACTTCAATAGTAACAATGACAGTGCCAGTAGCGTAGATGCCCTCTTTGCTTCCGGGATTCCCCAGGATAGCTACCAGAATATGATCAATATCGAAGCACGTTGGGCGCGAAGCTATGGTCTGCACTTCATGTCCTATGAAGGAAGCTGGGGCATTAGTGGCACCGTTGGAGATCAGGGCCGCGTAGATGCACGAGCCAAACAGGCATTAATCACATCCTTCAATGATTTTGTTAAAGCGGGTGGGGAAAATTATACCGTGGGTACGTTTGGGCAATGGAACAACTTTAAAACGGCCAGCACCTACCCACTGGTTCAGGCCGCAGCTGTGGTCAATGATCCCAACTATGCTTTGCCTGCGATCACACAGGGTCTGGAGGTCTCAGCAACAAGTCCGACGATCATTGGCGGGCCCCACTACAGTATTACCCGTACTGGCTTGAGTGGCGCAACGACCAACCTGGGGAACGAGACAGATTATCTGCTGCGAGTAGATGCATCAGGCTCGTACCAGATTGCGGTCAGTGCAGGTAATAGTGCCAGTGGAGGGGCAATTGGCGTTTACATTGATAGTGTCCTTCTCACCACAATCACAGTACCCAACACAGGGGGGACCAGCAGTTTCCAGACTGTCGTTGCAGGTTCAACCTCTCTCTCTGCGGGGCTCCATAGCGTTACGCTGCGGGCGTCGGCCCAACCCTCAGGTGCGAACGCTGGGACAGTCAATGCCCTGTTGATCCAACCAGGAACAGGAACGCCACCAACGATTCCTTCTCCTGGAGCACTTCCCTCAGGCTGGATGAGCCAGGATATCGGATCGGTTGGTCAGGTTGGCTCAGCCTCTCTCGATAATGGGACGCTGCATATCACGGCCAGTGGCTCGGATATCTCTGGAACTGCAGATTCGTTCCATTTTGTCTATCAGGCAGTGACGGGCGATGCTACGATTATTGCACGCACAACCTGGCTGGGAGACTCTAATCCTTATGCGAAAGTGGGTGTGATGATTCGAGATTCGTTGGATCAGAGTGCAGCTAATGCGATCACCTACTACAGCCCCAGTGGGGATACGACCTTCCAGGAACGCGTCACTGACAACGGATCGACCAATCATGGCACTCCACCACAGTTTGATTCACCCACCTGGCTCAAACTGGTCCGTTCGGGGAGCACCATCACGGGCTTCATTTCCCACGATGGAACGACCTGGACGCAGACAGGGTCCGATACCTTTGCCTTCCCACAGACTGTCTATGTTGGATTGGCAGTTGATGCACACAACAATGGGACGCTGGTAACTGGCGATCTGGACAATATCAGTCTCAATGGTGTTGCCTTTGTCAATTCAAATCCAACGCCTACGCCAACATCAACACCGACTCCGACCCCGACATCAACACCAACCTCCACGCCAACGCCAACTCCATCAGGATGGACCACATGCGCCAGCGAAAATGGAACCTGTTCGTTTAGTGGTACGATGGTGGTGCGCTATGGAGCCAATAACCAATTTTTCTATAAGACAGCCACTACCAGTATTGCCTGTAACAACGCGACGTTTGGCGATCCACTGGTAGGAACAGTGAAAGCATGCGCTTTCGCGTCTGTACCACCAACAAGCTGGACTTTCTGTGCCAGTGAGAACGGAACGTGTGCCGTTCCTGGTACCGTGACCGTGGCCTATGGTGCCAACAGTTCATATTATTACAAGACTGTGACCAACAGCATTTCATGTAATAATGCAACGTTTGGCGATCCATTGGTAGGAACGTTTAAAGGATGTTATTACAAGTAACGTGTCACCCATAGATTGTAAGCATACGAGCGTACGGGCCACCCCCCTCTCTGGGGACGTGGCCCGTACGCTCATATGTGGCCTTGAAATAGTTGATTTGAACGCTTCGTTACGCCAGCCCGAAGAGAGAGGCCAGGGTATCCGCATGTTTATTGTCGGCCTGTTTCAATGCGGCCAGATAGCGGCCAGTGGTAGCAAGCGATTCATGGCCCAGACGAGCCTGAATATCGCTGACTTTAGCCCCGGCATCTTCCATTGTGCGAGCCCAGGTATGACGGGTAACGTGCACTTTTGAGACCCCCAGACGCTTCTCGCAGATATTTGCAACCGAACGAATGGTCAGCGGTGGTGGCACGACTCCCGGAATTGAATCTTCTTTCTCTGATTTCCGCGTAAAACTAATCCAGATCGGTGAATCTCCATGCAGTCCACGCAGGTTCCGCCCATATGCCATGACCATCCATTCCAGAAGTGCATTGGCGACAGGTGTCGGTACCGTGTCACGCATCGTCTTGCCACCCTTACAATGCTCAAATGTTAAGGTCATACGCGATCCCTGGACAAGGACATTGCGCCAGCGGAGATCGATGACCTCAGAGAGGCGGCGCCCCGTCTGCAATAAGATTGCCAGCAAAGCATAATCACGTGCCCCCAATTTTGTCGTACGATCTATAGCTTGCATTCGTTGGGCAACGTCTTGTGTCTCCAGGGGCTGGGCATTTTTATAGGACTGGACACGGGTGCGCTCGACCAGAGAGATAGGGTTTCCACAGGTAAGAAAATGACGCTTATTGGCAAACGTGTAGAAACTACTTAAAATGGCGAGGCGCTGATTGTATGTGGCCTCAGCGACAACCTTCTCTTTTACCGAAAGGCCTGCAAATCCCTGTGCGGCAAGGGCCACCTCTGTTATCGCCTGACGGCAGGCCGCTTCAGAGAGATCGCCATGCGTATTCAGATAAGGATCTAACTCACGCCCCGTCTGCCAGAGAAGATTGCGAAACGCAAAAAGGGTCTCCTCGTAGGCTTTTCGTGTCTTCTGACTTCCTGAATGGCGCGTCTTTGAATCTATCCATGCAGTAATCGCTACATCAATATGATTGCTATTGACGATGGTGGAAAGAGATTGTTCTGCCATTGGTGTCCTGTATCCTCAATGTCTAGAAATTGCAACTAATAATAGGATTATACCATGAATAACGTTTTTTGTCTACTTTTATTGGTTCTGAGCACCCGAGATGGACAGAGTATGTATATGAACTGCTCATTTTGCTGCTGGCTTAACGGCCTGTGTACAATAGAATAATGCTGATCGTCCTCACCTCTTGGAAGGAATGCGTGCCATGAATCCAGAAGAGTTTTTGCAGGAATATATCCAGAAAAACAGTGCTCATGATTATGATGAGATTGCCCCACTGATCTCTGAACACGCCACCTACTGGTTTAGTGAAGGGACATACTGCGGTCGAGAAGAGATTCGAGCGGCATTTGAAACAACCTGGGCAGTGGTCAAGGATGAGCACTACTGGATTGATGATATCAAGTGGCTAATTCAAGGCGATTCTGATGCAGTCTGCATCTACCACTTTTATTGGAAAGGAACCGTTGGTGGAAGTCCGGCACAGGGAAAAGGACGGGGAACAAACGTGTTCCAGAAGGATAACGGTCAGTGGTATGTCATCCATGAACACCTGAGCTCATTACCACAGTGAATGGGACAAGAGGGTCCTGGCAATGCGCATTGCCAGGACCCTCTTGTATGCTAACGTTAGTTGCGTTATAATAGCGCAGGTATAAGAGAAAACTCAACGAGACGATAACAGAAAGATATATGACCTTTTTTAACAGAACTGTATCACAAGAAATTATTGCGCTGGTCCGTCAACGCTATTTCGCGCTTGGAGAAGCGCTTGGGGAGATCTCTTCACAGAACAATGAGCACACACAGGAAACATGGACCTTACAACAGGACCTTACCCTATTAATTGACGTGGCTAATGGGAAATATCAGCGCACTGATGAATTGGCACAAGAGGTTGAGCAAGCATTGACTCATTTGAGAGATATCTTACTTGGAACTGTCTTACACAGTAGCTCAACCTATCCCGAAGAATTTTGGCAGACAGAGATCGGCATTGTTGTTTCACGAGCCCGCTGGTGGATCTCTGTGGATGAGTTGATTACGATTAGCAATGCTGCTGCACTGGCCTTTGGCGAAAATACACAGGCTAATCGAATGCGGATTGCACGCGCGATCGAGAATGGTAGCCTGGAATGGGTGCCAGATCCTTCGATAGCAAATCCTCAGCAGAACAAACGCGTGCTCCGTTCACAGGTTGAACGCTTCTGCCATCTTAGCCGACTGTCTGATTAAAGCAGATCTTCTCTCTGGAGATGCTGCCAGGAACGTTGGCGAATCGTCAGTGGGGTTGCCCCACTAACCTGACGAATGCGACGAGAAAAATGAAAGCGCGACTGAAATCCACAGCGTTCAGCGATTGTCCCCACTGTTAACCCGGTCTGTTCCAGAAGCCGAATGCCCAATTGTACCCGTTGCTGCCAGACATAAGCCATTGGCGTGGTTTGAAGTTGCGCTTGAAAGAGCCGAATCAGGTGAGCAGGGCTCATAGCAACCACATCTGCGATCTTTTCTAGCGTTAGATCTTCACTGAGATGCATGAGAATGTACTGCTGAGCATGCTCTACAGCTGGATGCTGTTGCCTCGTCTGTGTCAGGCGCGCTTCACCTTCCCCAATATAGCGCCAGAGCATCTGCAAAGCCAACGTTTTCAGGATCTCCTCTCTGGTAGAGAAGACATGAGGACGTATTGCAAGAGCCTGCTGCATCAACTGGAGCATTGTTGATGAAAGTGGCAGCGGCCATTCTAAACGCTGAAGACGTTGAAGAATCTTCTCGGGGATGGACGAGGTAATATGCAGCCATGAATGATGGGTCTCTTGCTCTTCGGCAAAGGCAAAATATTCTTTCCCGCCAGGAAAAAGAACAAATATCGTCGTATCTGGTATAAAATGCTGCTGCCCATTTAACGTCAAGGTAAGGTGTCCTCGATGAACCAGGACTAGTTGCAGGTTGGGTTGAATCCTCGGCCCTAACGTCCCTTTAGGAGGATACACAATCTCGTTAATCTGTACCTGCTCAGGCCAGAAGCCATCCTCCATCGCTTTCCTCTTTCTTCTATTCACCAGAGAATGATGTTACTTTCAGACAACAGTACGTTCATTCCAGCTATCTGTAGCTCCTTCTTTTCAGCGTATTATATCAGAAGAAAGAAGCAGATCGACAAACCGAATTTCTGGGCTTCATCAATTTCAGACATATTCACGCAAAGGAGCATTGATATGACCACAACCGCCACCCCTGTATCTCAGCAGAGACGCTATGATCCTTATCCTGTCAGAGTACAGGACTATGTGACGTTTCGTGAGCAGGGCTTTCTGATTGTTAAAGGGCTTGTGCCCCTGGATGATGTGCGCGAGATGAATGAGCACATGGATAGCATTCTAGCGGGCAAAGAGCACTTTCCAGGAGTAACACCACCTCCGGCAGAGTGGGACGCCGATAAGAAGATCGCCCATTATCTTCGTGTCCATATGCTACACAGAACACTGGAGATTCATGAACGCTTCTTACTCCATCCTCGCGTGTTAGACGTGCTAGAAGCCCTGATTGGCCCGGATGTGCTGGCACTGCAATCGATGCTCTTCTTTAAAAACCCGGGGCAGCCTGGGCAAGGGTACCATCAGGATTCTTATTATATCCCAACTCTACCCGATACCTTATGTGGAGCCTGGCTGGCATTAGATCGTGTCGATGAAGAGAATGGCTGTTTATGGATGACCGTTGGTTCACAACATGAGCCAGTCTATCCCGATTCGGATGGTATCAGCGAAAATGGGCAAGAGAATCTGAGCGATATCGAACCAATCTATAATGCAAGCCATACCGATGAAAAGAATAATGGTCTGACCCGCGTGGCGCATAAGTATCCTGGGAAAGAGGTCAAGGCAGAGGTTGAGCCTGGGGACGTCGTTTTCTTTGGCGGGCATATTCTGCATCGCTCTCATCGCAATATGAGCAAAGATCGCACACGTCGCGCCTTTGTTGGTCATTACTGCAATGCTCACTCACTGGTCCCCTGGAACCATGGTCAGCCCTATGAGGGTGAAGCAGGTAATTATCTCCATATCCTGGCTCGTGGTGAGACACATCTCCCCTACGCTCAACCACTCTTTGGAACACCCTGCGCTGCCAATCGCCCCCCAGCACCCCGTGTCAAGCGCGAGAAAACCATGTCCATGATGGGTGACGAACAGGATCTGATGGTTCTTACCCCCCATGGAGATCCAGCAAACGAGCGCGATTAAAGAATCCTGGAAGCTTTTCCTGCCAGACAGGTGGGGCTGATCATCCGGATGATAGCCCACCTGTCTGATGCAAATAAGCCTTTAAACAGGCAATCGTATCTCAAAGGTGCTCCCCTGGCCCACAACCGAATGCACCTGGATAGCTCCACCATGTGCCTGTACAATCAGTTGCGCAATGGAAAGCCCCAGGCCATTGCCAGAAACAGTCTGCTTCTGATTATGCGTTCGCGATTGATCCACCCGATAAAAACGTTCAAAGAGATGTAGCAGATGCTCTGCGGCAATGCCTGGCCCATTGTCGGTAATGCGCAAAACTGCCCAATCTTGCTCTGCATACCGCTGTCGCGTTACGGTAATTGTGACGTTATCCCCGATTCCAGCGCTATATTTGAGGGCATTCTCAATAATATTTGTACATAATTGTTGCAGATAGAGATAGTCACCATGGATGGACAGCTCTGGTAATGAGAGTATCTGAATAGCAATACCCGTCTGCTCAGCCAGCGGTGCGAGACGTTCAATGGTATCACACAGAACGTCACTGAGATCTAATTGTTCCTGTTGGAAACGACTCTGGCCCGTATCTGCACGCGCGAGAAGCAACAGATCATTCACAAGATGGCTCATATGACGATTTTCTTGCAGAATTACCGTCATCGTTCTCTGATACTGTTCAGGAGACATGTCATGCTGGAGGGCGCGGGTAGCTTCCAGATCGATAATGGAGAGAGGTGTGCGAAGTTCATGGCTGGCATCAGCTGTAAATTGGCGCTGCCGATCAAAAGCTTCTTCCAACCGTTGCAACATATGATCAAACGTGTCAGCTAACTCTCCCAATTCGCCGCGCTGCCGTAGCTTTAAACGTCGGTGCAGATCCGTCTCGCCAATCTGTTGGGCTGTTCTGGTAATAACCTGTACTGGCTTCATGGCACGATCTGCCAACCAGTATCCTCCCAGGCTCGACAGGAGCAGGACCAGTGGCGTCGTAATCTCTAAGATAAGCAGAAGACTGTGCAGCTCTGCCTCAATAGTAGAAGGAGTGCCAACAAGCAATATTGCCGATACATGCTGCTGATTGTCGACGATAAGTGCTTGCGAGGTTTCATAGAATTGATTCTTCAAGGTAGATAGCGAGAGCTCTGCATTGCGCACATGCAGAGTCAGTGGAGGCGAACCCAACGTGATCCAGGTGCTATTCTTCCAGTCTCCCCGCACAGAGACATCTGGTAGTGCGACTGCCGTAAGTGCTTTGATATCTTGAGAGGTAAACACAATACTGGATTGGAGAATCTGACCCTCTGGATTCATAAGCACGACAAATTCATCGTTCCTTATCAGTTTACGTATGGGTTGATCGGCCTCTCCTTTTGTACTCTCTGTTGGCGCCATCTTAGCATCTGAGCCCTGGATACTTACCTGAACATCGGTAAGGGGAATCTGATGCTTCTGTGCATCATATGTTACTGCCACCTGAGTGAGACGTGTCCTCAAATAGGAATCAAGCGTGGTAGAGAGATTGACGCTTTCAGTCGTATAGATAATGCTGCTAAAAGTCACCAGAATGAGTGCTAATAAGGCAACATACCAGAGCGTCAGGCGTAATCGCATACTGTGCCAGAAGCGACGCAGGCCCTGCACGCCTTCCGTCCGTACTTTGCGAATACCTTGTATCACGCAAAAGAGAAGAATTGTACAGGCCATAATCAGGCCAGCCGGAGCATAAAAGCTTACATTGGTTGGATGGGTCCCAATCATAAAGAAACAGAAGAGCAGCCCTGCCCCACTGAAGAGCAGATAGCTCCTGAAAATGATCCTTTTCATTTTTTTGCCTCCATCATCTGTAAAGGCAAGCGAAGCCGATAGCCAGCACCATAAATAGTTTCAAGCAGTTTCACCGGAAATGGATCATCCAGCTTTCGCCGGAGGCGGCGTACATAGACATCCACCACATTTGAGGCACTGATAAAATCATAGCTCCAGATATGATTTTCAATTGATTCTCTTGTTAAAACCTGATGAGGATGGCGAATAAAGTATTCGAGCAGTGCAAATTCTTTGGCGTTCAACTTAATGGGCAGCCCCTCTCGTTCAACAGTATGGGTAGCCGGATTAACAATGAGATCGCCATGACACAAAAGGCCGCTTTTCTGAGGGGTTGTTCGGCGCATTAAAGCACGTAAACGTGCCAGAAGTTCGTGTAAAGCAAAAGGCTTCACCAGATAATCGTCTGCACCACTGTCCAGGCCACGAACGCGATCTTCAATCGCATCCCGGGCCGTCAACATCAGAATAGGTGTGTTGATCTCATGCCTGCGGAGCGAGTGACAGACTGCGATGCCATCCTTGCGTGGAAGCATGATATCCAGAATAATTGCATCATACGCTGTACTTTCGGCAAAGGCTTCTCCATCTTCCCCGTCAAATGTGACATCTACTGCATAGCCCTCATCCATCAGGCTCATCTTGAGTGCCTGATTTAAACGCTGATCATCCTCTACCACTAAAATACGCATACTGGACCCCCTCTCTGCTCTAACATAGCCTCTTCTTTATACCATAAAGTTCTCTGCATTTCTTCTTGCACACAAAAGAACCATAGCAAAAAATGATGACAAAAAGATGAAAACAGGTTTCATATCACTGTCATTTTTCTCTGCTATATTCTCTTCAGGAAAAGCCCCAAAGCATTTTTACTGCTACAAAGGACGGTTTTATGCAAGAACATGTGGTTATTTGCGATAACCTGATCAAGATTTACAAAGCACGTGACCTGGAAGTCGTCGCATTACAAGGACTTGATCTGGAAGTGAGGCAAGGTGAGATGATTGCGCTGGTGGGTGCTTCTGGATCGGGGAAATCAACCCTGCTAAACATTCTGGGCGGTCTGGATACGCCTACTGCTGGACGTGCCATCGTCGCTGCCCATGATCTGAGCCGGCTCAATGAGGAGCAGCGTCCCCATTATCGAAACCTGATTGTTGGCCATCTCTGGCAACAGAGTGGACGTAATCTTCTCCCTGATCTTACGATTGCCGATAATATTCAGCTCCCTCAACTCTTGAAGGGTGTACGAGCCTCGAGGTACAAACAGCATACGCAATCCCTGTTAGAGCTTGTTGGTCTGGGGACAATGGGCAAGAAAAAACCACTGCAACTTTCAGGAGGCGAACAACAACGGGCGGCTCTGGCAGTAGCGCTGGCCAATGAACCTCCATTGCTACTGGCAGACGAGCCCACCGGTGAATTAGATTCCGCCACCACTCTGGAGATACTGGCCTTTATGCGCCAGTTAAATCATGCGTTGGGCATTACTATCATTATCGTTACCCACGACGCGACAGTTGCATCACTGGTCGATCGCACGCTTGCTATTCGTGATGGACGCACCAGTACAGAAACCATTCGCCGTCAGCAGCCTTTACCCCTGGACAATCTTCATGGAGGAAGCACCACCATTGGTCTCTCCTCACAAACACATCAGGAGTCTCTGTTTGTTGATCGAACTGGTATGCTTCAACTTCCCTCTGAAGCAGCAACTTTCTTCACAGAATCAGGGCGGGCCGATGTGCATGTAGCAACAGATCATGTCGAGATCTGGCCTACAGGTCTGTTTGTTCCTTCTCCGGAAAGCGCAATTCACGGAAAAAGTGCGGTCATTGGACTTTCTCTGGCTTCTCATGCAGAGACTGCTCTGGTTGATCGTGCCGGGCGTTTGCAGTTGCCAAAAGAGGCATTGGAACAGCTGTCTTTCAATGGACGGGTCAGACTCTCTCTTGTAGAACAGCATATCGAGTTATGGCCAGTGCAGACGACGTTGGATACTCAACGAACATACTGAGAGAAAGCAGAAGAGGTATCAAAAGATGACCCAGATGACAGAGACTGCAATTGTTGAGGGATCTCAGATCACACGAACATTCCACATCGGCTCACGCTCTGTAGAGGTTCTTCATGGCATCAATCTGCACATTCAGCCTGGTGAGTTTGTGGCCCTGCGAGGACGCTCTGGTTCGGGCAAAACCACGCTCTTACATCTACTGGTGGGACTTGATGATCCCACCAGTGGAGAGATTCGTGTCGTAGGGCGCACGCTAACGCGTTTAAGCGAAGAACAGCGGGCAGACTTGCGACGCGAGCATATTGGCCTCCTGTTCCAGAATGCTCATCTCTTTCCTACCTTAACGGCTCAGGAGAATGTAGAAGTGGCCTTACGACTCCAATTGACACCTGCTACCGAACGAACACAACGGGCGCGAGAAGCACTGGAACTGGTAGAGATATCCGCACGAGCGAAGCATCGCAGTATGGAGCTCTCAGGCGGAGAACAGCAACGGGTGGCGCTGGCACGAGCACTGGTTCACAGACCTCGTCTCCTTGTTGCAGATGAACCAACTGGCAACCTGGACTCCCTCATGGCACAAAAAATTGTGACACTCTTTCGCACTATTGTCCAACAGACCGGAATTACCCTCCTCATTGCAACACATGACACAACTGTTGTCGCAGCAGCCGATCGCGTGCTTCAGATGCGCGATGGGAACCTGCTCTCCGATTGATTCGTTGATAAAAAAGGAGTTTTTCTCATGGCTGCAACACCCATTGTACTACCACATCGCCGTAGTCTCGCTCTCATCCCTGGAATCGTCAGACTCTCACTCTGGCGTTTTGCACAGACATGGCGCTTTCTCTTCATTACCTGGTCAGGTCTCCTTGCTATGGTTATCCTTGTCTGTGCGCTCCCACTTTTTTCGCGTGTAGCAATCAGCGCTGACCTCCGCTCGTTAGCGAGTACCACGCCAGACGGTCCAGACCTCCAGGTGCATGTTGGTAGTACCCATATCACAGACACACAGGTACAGGATGCTGCTCATCAGGTGGATCAGATACTGCATCAAGGAGCTATCAGCCCCTATCTCCGAGAGGCACCACAATTTTTCATTACCACATCCGCCCTGACGCTGCAAAATACGTCCAGTCAGTCACAAAATCTCTTAACTATTGTCGGGAGTGATCTGACTCAAAGCACTTCACACCTGACTATGGTACAGGGGCGATTGCCACAAAAGACAACTGACGAGAGTATCGAAGTTGCGTTACCAGAGATCACTGCGACTGCCTTCCATCTCCAGGTTGGCTCCACGCTTCAGGCGCATTTTCCTGTCCTGAGCGATACAGCTGTCTGGACAATACATGTTGTTGGGCTTATTGCGCCAGCAGCTACGACAGATACCTATTGGTCGGCTCCACGCCTCTTTGGCTCTCAATCTATCAATGGAGGCGGCCCCACAATCTATAATGCATTAGCCGATAGAGCGATCCTTCAAGCAAAAAGTAACTCGATTCAGATTGATGATGGCTCCGGTGGGGCCAGAAAAAAAGGACTGTTTGCGGATGCCTTCCATTTCATCTGGAGCTATCCTTTTGATCTCAGTCATTTAGATGCCGATATGATCACTCAGATTGCACAGCAGCTTGATCATCTCCCTACACAGTTGCAGGATACCTTTCAACAACCAGATCTGCCTTTTGCGTTCCCAACGGGCTCGCTTTTTCAACAATTGCGGTCCTATAATCAACAGATGATTGTCTTACAGATTGTAAGTACCATTCTCTTGTTGATGACCCTTGCCTTGATTCTCTTTTTAGTGAGCATTCTTTCCAATCTACTGGTTGAACGACAGACCCCAGTCATTGCCACCCTGCGTAGCCGTGGTGCAACCAGACAACATATCTTTGGCACCTTCGCAACGCAAGGGGTCATCTTAAGCCTGGCTGCTCTCTTGATTGGCCCATGGTTGTCAATCGTCCTGGTTCGTCTCATTGCTCAAGCGCTATTAACACCAGCCAATCAACAAGCGCTTCATGTCATTACAGATCAGCCTCTGCAATCCCTCCTGAACATCAAATGGTATGCGCTCTTCGCCATTATGGTTGCTCTGGGGGTGATGCTTCTTGCGATTCACAGAGCTTCCACATTGGATATTGTCCTCCTGCGTCGAGAGTCGTCCCAGACCAGGCGTGTTCCTTTCTGGCGTCGTCTCAATCTCGATCTCCTGTTGATACTCATCATTATGGTCGCATATGGTAGCTATACGTTTCTCTGGCAATCTCTTTCAACTGCGCAAGAACTGAATCCCATTGAATATAGTCTCTTACAGGGATTTGGACTGATTGCTCCGGCCTTTGTGGTAAGTGCTATCTTACTCCTCTTTCTCCGTCTGCTTCCATCTGTGCTACGAGGGATAAGAGCTTTGTGTGCCAGGCAACGGGGCGCATCAGCAACGCTGGCATTTGCACAGATGGAACGGCGCCCTCAGGCTGCAACGCGCACGATTGTTCTTCTGGCCCTGACAATTGCCTCGTCGACATTCCTCTTAACCCTGATTGCAACAAAAGAAGTACGGACGAGCAATGCAGCTGCATATGCAACCTCTTACGCTGATTATGCAGGTCAGCTTCCAGCTTCAGAGGCACATCTGCCCATTGCTGATCTGAAAGCACGGTATGCTCAGATACCTGAGATCCTTTCAGCAAACATTGGGTACACTACTTTAATCCAGCCTGGCAGTGTATTGACCTCCAATGCTGTCGGACCCATCACGATACATGCAGTTGATGCTGATACCTACGCCAGGACGGTGAACTGGCCAGCAGAGCTCTCTTCTCAATCACTCACCAGCTTGATGAGTCAGCTGGTAGCTCATCGTCAAGAAGCAACAACGCAGAATCTCGTTTATGCGCTGGTAGACGCACCCCTATGGGGACAGTTGCATCTTGCCCCTGGATCTCATTTTACATTGCCAGCAGATGATAATGGGGATACACAGATACAATTTGTGGCAGTAGCCGAGGTTCCCTATCTACCAGGCATTTATGACACGCCGTTAGCACCTTATCGAGGCATTGGCATGCTGACAGACTATACAAGCTATGCAACAGTTATTGCCAAACAAAGCCAGACAACGCTCATTCCTAACCAATTGCTCCTCAAAACGAAAAGTGATGCGGCCTCCCTGGCCCATCTACGCTCCCTTTTTCCGGGACTTCAGGATCGTCGACAACAAACGGTGACCAACCAGGAGAGTTCAGTGCATCTGGATATTATTGGTGTGCTCATTATTGCCATTGTTGCAGCTTTGCTTCTGGCTCTCGTGGGGACGCTTCTCAACTCCTGGCTGAGCGCGAGTATACGGATTACCAGCTTCTCTGTCCTGCGAGCTCTTGGAATGCGCCCCCGACAGATTGCCACGGTGCTCCTATGGGAACAAGGCTTTATCTATGCTGTCGCAATTCTGCTGGGTCTGGGTCTCAGTGCCATGTTAAGTCTGTTTGCCTCGCCAATCGTCACTTTACTGGACTTAACCAGACCAGCAACGAGAGAAAATCTCTATGATGTGCCACCAATTTCTGTGACGATCCCATGGTTCCAACTGGCTCTGCTCTTTGGAACAGTTACGATCATCTGCCTTTGTGCCTTATTCTTCATGGCCCATCTCGTTTCTCGCCCCAGACTCGGCCAGATCCTTCGTCTGAACGAAGATTAAACAGCTTCATTGTGAGGGTGTTGGTACATCAAAGATGCCCATATACCCTCACATATTTTATATAGAAAAAATTCTATTTTACCCGAAAATACTATTTTTTATGTTTAAAATGCATTTGGTTTTATAATACATAGGAATCGTTGGGCAGCTTATTTTTCTTGAAAGTGATACAAAAACATGCAACAACAAGAAGTTTCTTTGCCAGAACCCAAACCTCTTTTTGTGGTCGATCCACAGGGGAAAAAAGTGTTCCTGGATGCGCATAAAAATTCCATGTATCTAAACGTGCAGGACTATGGAGCAGTTGGTGATGGACGAGCTGATGATACAGGTCCTATTCAGAACGCTATCAATCAGGCAGCAGGAGGCGCGACAATCTTTTTTCCACCTGGTGTCTATCTGATCTCACGGACCATTGCGCTGAAAAATGGTCTGAGCTACCTGGGCTCCAATTCCACGATCAAACAGGCAAAGAATAGTAATCTCCTCGCCCTGGCAGCAGTTCAGGAATATCTCCAGAATGAGACCTTTGCCAGCCCACCAGTGCACATGACCAATCTCTGTTTTGATGGCAATAGCGCTCATAATACCCATCCACCACGACACGGTGGTCATGGGCTGGTTCTTATGTCATCCTATTCAACCATTGAGGGGTGCTGGTTCACAAATATTCCTCAGACTGCAATTGTTTTTTCTGATCGGAATAGTGTGGGAAAAATTCTTCGCAACAGCTCGATTGAGAATACGGTGGTCCGCTGCAAAATAGAGACAACGGGTCAGTATGGGATCTGGGTACGAGACGAAGATAGTGGCCGTTGCACAGATGGATATATTCGCGATTGTGTGGTCAATGGGACTGCCGACACGGCCATTTTTGTCGAACGTGGTGCTGGCTGGTTTTTGTCAGGAAATCATGTCTATGGATGTCAGTTATCGGGCATTATTGTAGACAATGCCTGGTCAACAAGCATTATTGGCAATGAGGTTGATGGGTATGGATACAATATGTCAGCTTCGGTTGGCTATTGTGCAGGGCTGAGTGTCACCTGTATTGGACCACGTGCAACTATCGTGCAGGGGAATGTTGTTTCAACTCCAGAGATGAACCCACACACAATGTACCAGCATCTTGTTATTACTGGTGGCGGGTCGACCGATACTCGTTGTGTCGTTGTTGGTAATGCTATCCTGGGCGGTTATGTTCCTCGCGGCTCCAATGGCGCTCAACAGAGCAAACAAGCAGAGCATAGTGCAGGTATTGTTGTCCAGAGCAATGCGACTCAGATCTCCAGTAAGCAACAATTCTATGCGCTGGTGGCGCTGAATCGTGTCGATGGCGTTGGCCAGACCTATTTTAATGATGCGGCCCCGACGACCATTATGGCCAGCAATGAAATGTGTGGGGATCTGCGAACCGATGGGGATTTTCATACAGGGAATCATTTTGTGACTAACGGGCAACAAGCCTCGATCTCCAATGGGAGCGCGAACGGCAAACACGCGCCTTATCCAACCATTCATGGCAATGATGTGCGTGGAATAGTAAGTTTTGGATGTGGTGACCGGGCTTCTCAAGGTGAACAGGTTCAGATTCAGTTTGCCAATCCCTACAAAAGTTCGCCAGTGGTAGTCATCTCTGCCGCGAATGCTGCCGCAGCCCAGACAGGCACGATCTGGTATGTCAGTTCAATAACCAATCATGGTTTTAGTATTGCCTCCTCCACATCTCCCTCTCCCCATGCGCAGGACAATACCACCTATAGCTTTACTTATCAGGTAATGGGATAAGATTGCAGGAGAGGTCTTCGCAGTCTTTCCCTTTCTACGCTGCCATATGATATGATGGAAGAGCTAGTTTTAGCGCACAAGGATTTCAATCACCTTGTGCGCTCTCTTATTATAATAAAAAAGTACGAAACAGTTGTTGCGTATCCTTGAAGAATCGGCTCATCGGAGATTCGGTTCGCTGGTAAAGAATAAGAAGAGGAATAGCTATGCGCTTTGGTATCTGTGCCCGTTTTCAACACGTGGCGGCACTTCAAGCATACCCTTTTGATTATCTTGAGGAGGCAGTCCAACGATTTTTGGTTCCAGAACAGCCCGAGGAAGATTTTGAAGATCTTTTACGAGAAGCCCGCAGACTTCCTGTTCCCATCGAAGCCGCCAATTCTTTACTTCCTGCTCGTTTAGCTCTGGTTGAGACTCCCACTCAGTCAATTGATCGCCCTCGTATTCAACGCTATATGCAAACAACGTTACAACGTGCTGAACAAGCTGGGATTCGTCTCCTGGTATTTGGAAGTGGAGGCGCACGACACTGCCCTCCTGATTATGCACTCAAGGATGCGGTCCAGCAGATAGGTGAACATCTTGCCACCTGGAGTGAGTGGGCAAAACAACATGGGATCGAAATTGTCCTTGAGCCTTTACAATATGCGGAGACAAATACGCTGAATACGGTGGCTGAAGGTGGTGAACTGGTCGCATCGATTGAACATTCCGGTGCTCGCTTATTAGCGGATACCTACCATATGGCAGCGAATAAGGAGGACCCGGAGAGCCTTTTTACCTGGGGAAGCCTCCTTTCTCATGTCCATGTCGCTGAGTTAGAAGATCGCGCTGCCCCGGGGCATCATGGGGATGATTTCCGCCCCTATTTCTCGGCCTTGCAGCGTGCTGGCTATGACCAGCGGATCTCTATCGAATGTAAATGGCAAGATCTTTCCCAGGAGGTGCCAACTGCAATTGCTATTCTACGAGAACACTGGGCGACCAGCACAACACTGAGCCATTAGAACCTGCTCGTTTGCTCGAACGGTCTGGCGATGCTCGCACCGTTCGAGCAATGATGCAAGGCAAGGATAGGAAAGATGGCTCTTGAAAAAAAAGAGAGAACTTCTATGCAAGAACAAGCCATACTCGAGCGTCTGCAACAGGAAGATGTGTTGGGACAATTGCGCCGAAGAGATGGGCTGATGGCTCATTTAGGCAGCGAGAATGGAGAGCTGAAATTAGACTGGGTAGAGGGTATTGCCCGGCTCTTACAGGATGATCACCTCATCGAGGACGTTGAACAGGAGGCCCATGCTCTCTGGGAACATGGGATTCGTCATCTGATCTGGGCTGGGATGGGAGGGTCGATCATCACTGTCCGTGTTCTCGTCGATCTTGGTTTTGGCTCCGGGCTCAAGCCCGAAGAGATTGCCATCTATCCCCTCGATAGTACTGATCCGGCCTCCCTCAATACGATTCTCCGCAGGATTGCCCAGGCAAAAGGACTGCCATGGCCTCTCCCAACACCTCTGGCCACCGATGATCTCCACCGTCTGTTAGATGATGTCATGATGGTAGGCGTGTCTATGGGAATGACTTCAGAAGAGCCCATTACGCATCTCCATTGGTTTACTGGTCTGCTAGAACAGGCTAAACTCCTGGCCGCAGAGCATATTTTTGTTATGACATTGCCAGGCTCTTACCTGGATCTGTTTGCGCAAGAACGGCAGGCTCCACGTCGCCCTCTTCAATTGGATCATGGCACTGGAACCGGTGGCAGAATGAGTGCACCTACCACACGCGTCTTCCTGCTGCCTGCTGCGCTCGCGCTTCATAGCCGATCATCACACCCTGGACAACTACGAGCGGTCTTACGTCAGGCCTGGCAAAATTATGATCTGGAAAGGGCTACGCACTCTCCCGAACAGCATCCATTTGTCCAGATTGCCGTTCGTCTGGCAGAGATCGGTCAGGAGGGAGCCAGTCACTTGTTCCTGCAACTTCCCGGGGAATGGAAGGCACTTGTTCCGTGGATTGAGCAGTTAATGGAAGAGAGCCTTGGGAAAGGTGGCAAAGGGATTGTGGTCTTTCCTGAACAGATGCTTCAACGGCAAGCTCCTGGTTTTACGGAAGCAGGCAGGCTCCATGTTCAGGTGACAACAGAGCCCTCCTCTCCTCTCTCTAGCTCGCCACATGTGTATACGCTTACACAACCCTATCTCGTTGGAAAACAGCCACACGAACGACTGGCTTCTCTGGCCACGAATTTCCTGGGGTGGCAGTTGACGATGGCGATCTATGGCTATCTTCACCAGATTCAATTTGCCGGTCAACCTGCGGTAGAAAATTATAAAGCTCGGGCTCGCGCCTTACGTGATCTGCCCGATCCCTTTCAGGTGCTTGCAGATTGGAAAGAGGTTTCACGTGGAGAGTATCTGACCCTCTACGTTCCTCCCTCTCTCTCGCTACAGCATACTCCTGCCCAGACATTTGCTCAGGCATTAAAACAAGTGCTTGCCACTCAGACAATTTCCTCGGGCTCTCTGGCGGGCTATCTCGATTTTACGAGCAATGGTGAACTCTCTCCAGCTTTACGAGCAATCCTCACGCGTGCTTTCGGGCAGATTGGAAACCAGTTACTTGGCATTCCAGTGAAGTTCCGTCAGGCCCCGGCAGATTATCACTCAACAGAGCAAGGCGAGATGGATGGACCACCTCAACTGGTGAGCTTACGCCTGTTGCAAAGACCTCATGAGCCACTATTGCTTGGAAGCTATTCGGATGCCTTTCTCAATGCGCAGGCTATCAGTACCTGGCAGGCCATGATTGAGCAGGGGCGAGCCTGCTTTTTATTGCTTGCTGATGGAACCGTTGAGCAGATAAAGCTGGCACTCCAACAATTCACGCAAGAGGTTATTGAGGCATTGCAACGCGATGTATAAATTCGCGCAAGAGGTTATTGAAACATTGCAACGTGATTGACAGTGGAACGAAGCGCTTCCTTTAATGATGAAGCAATGCGCTTCCACCTTAAGGACAAGGAAGGATAACAGAGGATGTCAGAACACTATCGTTTTGGAATTGTTGGTTGTGGAGTCATCGGACCAACCCATGCAGAGGCAATTGCCAGCTTGCCAGATGCACAACTGGTAGCAGTTGCCGATATTCTTCCCGAGAAAGCAGAAAAACTTGCTCAAAAATATGGAGTGAAGGCCTATCATAGCCTTCAAGAGATGCTTGAACAGGAAAATCTGGATATCGTTGATGTCTGCACGCCCAGCGGCATGCATGGAGAACATGCCTGCCAGGTTATGCGAGCAGGCCGTCATGTGATCGTTGAGAAACCCATGGAGATCCGTCAGGAGCGTCTGGCAGAGATGCTAAAAGTTCAGCAGGAGACCGGGCGTAAACTTGCAGTCATTAGCCAGCATCGCTTTGATGAAGCCACCCAGCAGATCCATCGTGCTGTTGAGGAGCACAAGTTTGGGCGTCTGGTGTTAGGCAATGCAGCTATCCCCTGGTGGCGCTCACAGACGTACTATGATAGCGGTGCCTGGCGTGGAACGTGGGAACTGGATGGCGGCGGCATCCTGATGAATCAATCGATCCACTCGATTGATCTGCTCCAATGGTTGATGGGACCGGTCAAAAGCGTGACCGCCTATACTGATACCCTGGTGCACACGATGGAGACAGAAGACGTTGCTGTGGCCATTCTTCGCTTTGCCAACGGGGCATTGGGGACCATTACAGCAACGACCGGAGCCTATCCAGGTGTGACAACAAGGATCGAGATCTTTGGTGATAAAGGTTCTGGCGTAATTGAGAATGATCGCTTGAGCTTTTTGCATAGCTATAATCCGAATGAAGAGGTAAGTTCGTATGGTGGGGTGGTGAAGCAGGAACCCGTGGCACCAGTTTCACAGACTGCGACAGCCAACGATCCGGCAGCGGTAGCAGCCTCGACCCACGCTTTACAGATTGCAGACATGATTCGTGCGATTCGTGAAAATGGCACACCTCTGGTTGATGGAGTAGCCGCTCGTCATCCCGTAGAGATTATTCTGGCCATTTATGAATCCGCACGTACACAGAAAGAGGTTCGTTTAGGATGATTCGTTTATCTGCTTTTGCTGATGAAATTTCGCCTGATCTTGATGAACAGATCGCCGTATTGAAGAGCGAAAACATTCATTATATTGACTTTCGTGCCGCCTGGAATACGAATGTGCTTGATCTGACCGATCAGCAGATTGCACAGGTGAAGAAGACCCTTGCTGCCAATGGCATTGGGGTGGCCGCCATTGGTTCGCCGATTGGAAAGGTTCCCGTTGATAGTCCTTTTGATGAACATCTGGAACGTTTTGAGCGAGCGTTGACCGTCGCAAAAACATTAGAGGCCCCCTATATCCGTATCTTCTCTTTTTATCCACCTGCACAGGCTGCTGCTGCGACTGATCCAGCTACCTATCGTGATGAGGTGCTGCGTCGTTTGCGTGAGATGACTTTGCGAGCCAGTCAGGCTGATGTCATTCTTATTCATGAGAATGAAAAAGGGATCTATGGAGATACTATTGCTCGCTGTATTGATCTTTTACAGAGTATCAACGATCCCCACTTTCTGTCGGTTCTCGACCCCGCTAATTACTTGCAGTGTGACCAGGTCCCTTATCCTGATGCCTATGATACCACTCTGCCCTGGTTAGAATACGTTCATGTGAAGGATGTCCAAGCAGATGGGGGCATGGTCGTTGCAGGTGAAGGCGAAGCACACTGGCCAGAACTGCTTGAGCAGCTTTTTGAAGATGGCTATGATGGATTTCTCTCGCTGGAACCACACCTTTTCCATGCAGGCCAATATCAGGGTTTCAGTGGCGCTGATCGGTTCCGCGAGGCCTCTCAGGCTCTTCAACGGCTGCTACGCTCTCTTGAGGTCCCAACGGCATAACTTCTCCCTGAGAGGAAATATTGCTTGATTGGTTCTGCTTTTGCTGTATACGCCGTTCATGTTGTTATTGAAGAACAGCATGAACGGCGTATACAACCCACTGTCGCTCTTACATGATTAGCATGGAGAGAAATAGCTGTTTGCTTAGTATGAAGAGGACTCCTTGAGTACCCAGGGGAGTGCTGCATAAATCTCCATCTGGAGAATAGGTTGAGGAAAATCATTGGGTACAATACTAATCTCCTGCGTAAAGGAGACTGAGAATTGCTCCGTCACAGTGAAACAAGATAGAGGCTCTGGCTGCTCTCGAATACAGGCAACCAGATGGTAAAACCCACCATAGAAGTGGATGCCAGCTTCATCCTGGTAGTAAACAAATACCTCTCCCTCTCTGACCGGATCGATCCCGAGATGCTGAAAGAAAGCGAGAAGATCCTCTGGGAAGGTTGAGGCAAGGGTGATGTAATTGCGACATCCGGTACAACGACATAAGCTGATTGGCCGAGCATCAAGATAGGCTCTTCTGGTCGCTTCTCTATCTACCTCTAGCAGCCAATCGCCCCAATCGTATCTGCTCGCCTGTCATTAACTATCCATTTCTCTGATTGTTTTCCGTTCTATTTTCTCATACGGTCCAAAAGCGTGTCAACCTCAGTGAGATTCGGCTCAGGGCTTTCCAATTCTGGGTTGGTCCTCTGACGGTCACAGAGGCCCTCGCATCGGGAAGAGCGCGAAGAAGAGGAACACTACAGCATCAGGTTATTTCTCGGGCGTGACTCTCCGCCTCCCTCCCCCTTCATGGCTTCGGACCTCTTCTGTGAGAATTGGAAAGCCCTGGATTCGGCTCCAGCCCTTCCGAATAGAGAAAGGAGCTGGAGCCTCTGTTATTACGACCGGGCCGGTAGTTCGCCCAGTACTTCGTTGACGGTCTTCTGTTGCGAGCCACGCCAGATTTTGACAGAGACGGTATCGCCAGGGTTCTTAGCAATCAGAATATCGCCAAGCGATAAAATGCCTGTCACTGGTTGATCGTTAATCTGCACAATCACATCATTCTGTTTCAGTCCAGCCTTATCTGCAGATCCTCCCGGGGTAACCTCAACAACCAGAGCGCCTTGAGAGACAGGCAGATTATTCTGTCTGGCAAAGGTTGGGTCGACGTCAGCGGCCTGAATCTCCAGGGCTGCACGTCCCGTACGTGTGACTTTCCCGTATTGAATGAGTTGGGGAGCAATAAAATTTACACGGTTGGAAGGGATCGCAAATCCTACCCCATTGGCTGGCGTTTTGAATTGAGGATCAATCGCCGTTAATGTCGGAATACCTACAAGATTGCCCTGCATGTCAACCAGAGCCCCCCCACTATTGCCTGGATTAATAGCCGCATCTGTCTGAATCGTACTGGGTAAAATCGTTCCGTTTCCAGTTGCGACATTGCGTCCCAGGGCGCTCACAATCCCGGCTGTGACGGTCTGGGTAATACCCAGAGGATTTCCAATGGCAAGTACCTCTTGCCCTACTTGTAAATTTGAAGAATCTCCCAGCGCTGCAACTTCAAGGTGGGATTTAGTGGGATCAATACGAACGATTGCCAGGTCATCATCAGGTGCCTGGCCAATTAATTGAGCAGGCAGCGTGGCACCAGTCGAGAGGACCACTTCCATGTTCTGCCCCCCCTCCACCACATGGTTATTGGTAATAATGTATCCTCGCTTATCAATAATAACTCCCGAACCAACGCTATTGCCAGATGATCCGGTGACATTGACCTGTACTACGGTTGGACGCACCTTTGCAATCACCGTTGCCCTGGCTGAATCGGTCCCATTTGTTGTAGATGGGATACCTGGCAGAAGATTTGATCCATTACTATTGTGAGCGCCAAATTGCCAGCCAAACAAGAAAAGCGTTAAGGCGATTAAAGCGGCTAATAATGCACCTAGCCAGGAGATCTTTCTTCTAGCCGAAGATGGTGTGGGCGGAAATGATGTGGTTCCAGGCTCACTCTGCACAAATTGCTGGCCTGAGGAGGTGCCTGGCTGATCAGCCAGAGGGATCGTAGAACGTTGCGCAGAAGATTGAGCGTAAGCATGAGGATGCGTAAAAGGCTCTGTCGCCTGCGAGGCATCAGTGGGCGACGGCTCCTCTAGATGAGCATTAGCAGGGGGATGAACAGCACCACTTCTCTGCTCAAACGCTTGTCCAGGTTGTGCTTCCTGAGAAGATACTCCCCCTTCAGACGAACGAGGCACATTCGTTGCTGGATTGTTTGGATCATACACAATAATCACGCACCTTTCTTTATCTCAACCAATTGCCCTGCTCGTTTACTAAAAAAACGATTCTGTGTCCATGTTTGAAACACAGATCTGTTGTTGCCTTCTCGTACCTAACGACGAAAGTATCAATAGATCCGGGTATTCTGCTTCTTTGAATGTATTTGCTGTGATTAAAGAAAACACAACTATAAATCTCTTTTGTGCCTCTACAGCTACAGATATACTGTTCAGTTAGCTAGTCTGCACCCTGCTTATTTCACCAGGAAAGAAACTAGTGAAAAGACCGATGCTGTAAAGGCTGACCGTGGATTATAGTATGCGCAAGTATTCGTGTTTCCTGAGAGGAAAAGGACAAGGAACTATGACACAGACTCATGAAAATACACAAGGTTTACAAGCTTTATCACAACAGATGGCAGATGCCGTTGAGCGAGCACAGAGCTCGCTTGTTCTTGTGGATGGACGTAGCCGTCAGCCAGCAAGTGGCATTATTTATGCCCCTGATCTGATATTGACTGCCAGCCATGTCCTGGAACGTAGCGAAAAAGTTCAGATTCATACCGCAGATAAACAGACATATGCTGCTCAGATTGTTGGACGAGATCGTACCAGTGATCTGGCCGTCTTACGCGTCCCTGGTCTTGTTCAGACGCCTGCAACGCCAGCACCAGAAGCAGCCAGAGTGGGACAGCTCGTACTGGCGATCGGAGCCTCTACAGATGGGCCAATGGCGAGTATAGGGATTGTCAGTAGCGCAGGTGGTCCCCTACGCACAGAACAGGGAGTTGCCCTGGAACGCTTCATTCGTACGGACGCTATTCCCTATCCTGGTTTCTCAGGTGGTCCCCTTATCGATACACAAGGACAGGTACTGGGCCTGTTGACCACCGGGATTGTCAATGGAATTCCCTTCGTCATTCCTATAGATCTCGCCACCTCTCTGGCAGAAACACTGGCAACACAGGGAACCGTCAAGCGTGGTTATCTTGGAATTGCCAGTCAACTTGTACAACTTCCTGAGCAACAGCGGGGTGAAAGCCAGAGAAAACATGGCCTTCTCCTGGTAAAGGTAGATGATCCCAGTCCAGCTCACACGGGAGGCCTCTTCTTAGGCGATATTCTTGTGGCACTCGATGGTCATGCCGTGACCGATTCTGAGGATCTCCAACTGCTCCTTACAGGTGAGCGAGTTGGAAAAGCTGTCCCTGTAGAAATTATCCGTGGTGGCACAGTGCATACTCTTCAGGTCACAATTGGGCAACGCCCTGCGTAGTCTGTTCTTTATAGCCCAGATCTGATAGTCCTCATCTGAAGGAGTGCACGATGTCACAAACAACCTTTTCCACACAATCATCTCTACCACTGCCAGATGCCTTCTCTACGGGCCTCACAGCCCTCTTTGCCGATGCCAGGCCAGCCATTGTCCAGGTACACGTTGATCAACGTGGGGGAGGCACAGGGATCGTATGGAGCGCAGATGGGCAGATTCTCACCAACAACCATGTGATTGCAGGAATGCGATCACAGCTTCAAGTACATTTTGCTGATGGAACAACACTCGACGCAACCATTCTTCATCGTCATCCCCAACTGGATCTTGCGCTACTCAAAGTACATGCAAAGGATCTTCCGACCCTTGTGCCTGGAGATTCCGATGCATTGCGGATTGGCGAATGGGTCTTTGCTATTGGTCACCCCTGGGGACAACGTTGGGTCGTAACGGCTGGTATTGTGAGTAGACTCAGCTCAGTCCAACTTACACCACAGTTAAAGACCAGATATATTCAATCAGATGTCCGTCTGGCTCCTGGGAACTCAGGGGGACCACTGTTGAATGCAGAAGGAAAAGTGGTCGGGATCAATGCCATGATCTTTGGTGGTGACCTCTCAGTAGCGATCCCCAGTCAGGTGGTCAAAGCATGGCTGGAGGCGTTGCCAGGCCGTCGCCCCACGCTCGGCGTTGAACTACAGATCGTTCCACTTCCTGCTCCCATTCAGCAGCAGCTATCAAACGGTCAGACACAGGGATTACTCATTGTCGGGCTACCAGGGAGACAGGACCGTTATACAGACCTTTTCTTAGGCGATATTCTCCTGGAAGCGGCAGGGCAGCCAGTCACCGATGTAAAGATGCTTCGAAAGATCCTGGCCGTTCAAGAAGGCAAAGAGCTTTCTCTTAAGATTGTCCGTGGAGGGCAGATACACGTTCTTCCAGCGGCACTGCTTATAACAGATTGACATCCTCCCCCGACTAAAGCCGGGGGATTCCCGACCTCACGATCGGGGTTTCCTGCTTCGCTGAGACGTGCCAGGCTTGGTTTTCACCGCACCAGGTCTTACGGCCTCTCCACAGGCTTCACGTACCGTCAGTCCGGCGGCATGAATGTTTTTTGAGGCGTTGAGGTCACGATCGTGATGGACCCCACATTTGGGACAGGTCCAGTGCCGTACCTCTAACGCTAAGGAGTCGAGAATATGTCCACAGTCAAAGCAGCGTTTGGAGGACGGGTACCACTTGTCAATTTTGACGAGGGTGCGTCCATACCACGTTGCCTTGTATTCCAACTGGGACACGAATTCCGACCAACCCACATCGCTGATGGCTTTCCTGAGACTCTGGTTTTTGACCATGTTTTTCACCGCCAGGCTCTCCACACAGATCGTTTGGTTTTCACGGATCAGGCGGGTCGAAAGCTTGTGCTGGAAATCACGGCGACGATCAGCGATGCGGGCATGGATTTTGGCAACCTTCAAACGAGCTTTCTCTTTGTTCTTGGAGCCCTTTTTCTTTTTCGCATGCCGTCTCTGGGCTTTGGCGAGCTTCTTTTCATCGGTGTGAAAGAACTTGGGATTGCCGATGGTTTCCCCTGTGGAGAGGATCACGTAGGATTTCAATCCGAGATCCGCACCCACGGTTTTGGGGGTGACAGGCAACGGGGCAATGTTTTCCTCCACCAGGATGCTCACAAAATAGCGATCGGTACTATCCTTGGAGACGGTGACGCGAGAAGGGACGGCATCCTTGGGCAGCGGACGGGACCACACAATGCTGAGAGGTTCTTTCATTTTGGCAAGCGTCAACTGCCCATCTCGCCAGGTAAAAGCATTGCTGGTATAGGTGGCTGCTTGTTTCTGACGTTTGTGCTTGAAACGAGGATAGGCGGCGCGTCCCTCAAAGAAATTGACAAACGCTTTATCGAGATGGCGCAAAGCTTGTTGCAGGGGAACAGAAGAGACGTCATTGAGCCACACATACTCACCTTGTTTTTTGAGGGCTGTGAGCATCTCACTCAAATCTTTGTAGTACAGACGTTTCTGCTCCTGGTAAAAGGCGTCAGTTTTGCATCGCAATGCCCAATTGGAGACAAAACGTGCGCACCCAAACGTACGAGCAAGTATCTGTTTTTGCTCGTTGGTTGGATAGACTCTGTACTTGTATGCTTTCTTCTGTTCCATACTTTACATCGTATCGCATATCGTGTAAAAAGTCAACCCCAAAAAAGGAACGGCGCTTTCATCCCCCGCATGAATGCAGGGGTTTTCCCGCGCCGGTTCTATAAAGAGAAGTCAGAAACTGACCCCATCAGCGATGAGAGGTCCCTGGATTCTGTTCCAGGGGCTTCTCATCGCTGATGGGGTCAATTTCTTGCCAATTCTGGTCAAAATCCAGTACAGGCAAGGAAGCATTCTGAATCCTAAAAACGTGTATTGGGCCTTCTCAGGGGTTGGAAAAAAATTTTCTGCATGATATGATGAATATAATCTCATGAATTTAAGGCTGTTTTGTTCTATAGGAAGAACAAGATATCCAGAAAAAACCGTCTGTTTTTGGAGAAGAATATGAAAACCAACGTTGGTATCATTGGATGCGGTAATATCAGCTCTATTTATCTTGAGTCGCCGAGCAAATTTGACATCTTAAATATCGTTGCCTGCGCAGATATTGATTTAGAGCGTGCTCGAGCTCAAGCTCTCCGCTATAATATCCCCAAAGCTTGCAGCGTCGAAGAATTATTAGCAGATCCTGAGATTGACATTGTTATTAATTTAACCATTCCTAAAGTGCATGCCGAGATCGATCTCGCAGCTATTAAGGCTGGAAAATCGCCTTATAGTGAGAAACCATTAGGAATTACTCGTGCGCAGGGATTAGAAGTTTTGCAGGCCGCTGAAGCCAGAAATCTGCGCGTAGGATGCGCCCCCGATACCTTTCTTGGTGGTGGTATACAGACCTGTATCCAACTGATCAACGAAGGTCGTATTGGCAAACCAGTCGCGGCCACAGCCTTTATGCTGGGGCATGGACCCGAGGGTTGGCATGGCGACCCTGAATTCTTTTATCAGCCAGGAGCAGGCCCCCTTTTCGATATGGGTCCCTACTATCTAACCGCCCTGGTGGCAATGCTCGGCCCCATTCGCCGTGTTACTGGTTCGGCACAGATTAGTTTCCCTGAGAGACTGATTACAAGCCAGCCAAAATATGGCACAAAGATCAAGGTCAATACACCCACCCATATCGCCGGAGTGCTAGATTTTGCCGATGGTGCTGTTGGATCACTTATCATGAGCTTTGATGTCTGGTCACATCGCCTTCCCTGCATCGAGATCTATGGAACTGAAGGAACCCTGGTCGTCCCTGATCCAAATACATTTGGTGGCCCCATTTCTATTCGTGGAGCTCGTGATCATGAATGGCAAGAGGTTCCTCTGACACATGGATACAGCGAGAACAGCCGTGGCATCGGTGTCGCCGATATGGCTCACGCCATCCGCTCTGGCCGTCCTCACCGCGCCAGTGGAGCACTGGCCTACCATGTCCTCGACGCCATGGAATCTCTGTTGGATGCCTCCCGTGAAGGAAAACATATTGAACTGACCAGCGTCTGTGAGAAACCTGCTCCACTGAGTGAAGGCACTCATGACTGGAGCGAAGATCGTTAAGAGATATCTCATGCTATAATAAAGACGAACTGACCCTTCGGCAATGATGATCCTGGCCGAAGGGTCCTGCAAAAATAGTCAGCAAGTACACTCAGTAGATAGGAGAACATCGAACATCATGAGCAGAGATGTTGCAAACAGAAGACTGCGTGCCGGCATTGTAGGCGGCGGAAAAGGTTCTTTTATCGGAGCCGTTCACCGGGTCGCGGCAGAACTAGATGGGCAGGCTGAAATCATTGCTGGAGCCATGTCCACTGATCCCCAACGGGCCGAGGAATCAGCCCGTTCATGGTTCCTTCAACGCTCATATGCTAGCTATCAAGAGATGGCAGAGCAAGAGGCCAGGCGACCTGATGGCATTGATTTTGTCATCATTGCAACACCCAATCATATGCACTTTCCCGTTGCCAGGGCCTTTCTGGAACAGGGAATCCACGTGGTCTCTGACAAGCCGATGAGCCTTAGCCTGGAGGAGGCACGAGAAGAGGTCGCCCTGGTTGAACGAAGCAACGTTATTTTTGCGTTGACCCATAACTACACTGGCTATCCAGCCGTTCGTCAGGCGCGCTACCTCGTTCAGCAGGGTGAGATTGGGGAAGTGCGCAAGGTCATTGTTGAATATATCCAGGACTGGTTGATGAAGGCAGAAGAAGAGACTGGCAATAAACAGGCATCGTGGCGGACCGATCCTAAGCGCTCAGGGATTGCCGGGAGCGTTGGCGATATCGGAACCCATGGCGAAAATCTGTTAGAGTTTGTCACTGGCCTGAAGATTGCCTCACTCAGTGCTGATCTGACCTCTTTTGTGAAAGGTCGCCAGTTGGATGATGATGCAAACATGCTTCTGCGCCTGGAGAATGGAGCCAAAGGTCTGCTAACGTGTTCTCAGATCGCAGCGGGTGAAGAGAATGCCTTAAGCATTCGTGTGTATGGCACAAAAGCTGGACTTGAGTGGCATCAGATGGAGCCGAATACCCTTCTCTTTAAGCAAGCAGGCAAGCCAGTGCAGGTATTACGCACCAATCAGGGCTACATGTCTGATGAGTCGAAGGCTGCGTCACGGACGCCTGCGGGCCATCCAGAGGGCTTCTATGAAGCTTTTGCCAATATTTACAAGATGGCGATTGCTGATATCAGGCGTGTTGAGTCTGGCGAAAAGCCACAGGGAGGGTATCCAACTGTCTATGATGGCCTTCGTGGCATGCTCTTTATTACCAAAGCCGTTGAAAGTTCGCAGAAAAATGCGGCCTGGGTCGAGATGAAAGACGAGTAGTCTCCTCTTCCTCAAACAAGGTCGCCTCTGGTGCCATGGAGAATGGGCACCAGAGGCGACCTTGTTGTTTTATAAACTGGACTCCTCATGCTGACTCCTCGAGCTTCGCTATAGCCGTCTTTCAGACAGGTCAAAAGGATTTTTTCTCTTTTTGCAAGAGCATTTGGTGGCCCTCGGTATAGTGAAAGTGGAAGGCAACTAAATGCCTGAGCGCAAGGCTACTATACCTGTTGTTAGAGGGGATCTGACGATTCTAGACCAAGAGCCAGGGCGCATTAACACTCTTAGCAGAGAGTTTTCTTTTCTCTGCACCATTATGCTATTTGTGAGGAGTACCCATTTATGAGAGCGAGTTCGAACGATAAAGAACAGATTGTGGTTGGTAAGGATGAGTTGATCCATCAGGTCGCCGCAAAAGCGGGAATGAATCTGAAGGAGACCAATAAGGTTATTGATGCCTTTACTGAGGTTGTGCGGGAAGGTGTAGCCAAAGGCTATGAAGTTCGCCTGATGGGCTTTGGAACCTGGAATCTTCGTGATGTGGCTCCCCGCCGTGTGAAGTCTATTCGTGGTGGCGATCAGATTACGATTCCTGCACGCAAGCGTGTTGGCTTCTCGGTTGGTGCAGTCCTTTCACAAGCTGCGATGCAGACTCATGGTTCAAAACAGATCAAACCCACTCATGCCGATGGGAAAGGTGCCCGTAACGGCGTAGCAAAATAAAGCTGTGCGTCCCTCTTAGATATCCAACCACTCTCTTCTATTGGTTGTTATCAAGAGGGACGCAACAATTATCGTGATCAGACCGGGTGCTGGTGTAAAAACTGCTCGATCTTTTCTCGTTCGTCTCCTTTTGGAGCCCTGAATGTACCTTGATCATTGAGAAAGACGGTATGGTTTCCTTGAAAAAGGATGATCATATCTGGTTTATGATCTCCATTGACATCTCTGAATGCCAGCGTAATTGGGATCAGATCATCAGTCGTTCCATAGAGTTGAGGTCCCGTATAGATATGGGTATGAGCCGCATCTCCTCCAGAGATCTCGATCACCTGAATATGTCGATTGAGGTTGAGGGCAATAAAATGGCTTGGGCTTCCATTCTGTTCATTATGCCCGACCCATGCATCTGTCTGAAAAGTACGAGGGCGACCATAGAGGAGATCGTTATAGGTTGTGTTTAACCAGGCACATACTGAACTCAAGACAAACCAGAGCAGAATGGTAAGGAGCATTCCAGACCCCAGGTAGAGGAGTGGATGGGATCCTTGATAAGAAACTGCCTGATGGGCCTCACTTTGGGCGGTTGCTTGCCTCTTTTTCTGAGCCGGGAATGTACTGGTGCCAGAAACGGCCCTGGTGGTTTTGCTCTGTTTTGTCTTTACCGGTTGGGGCTGTGAAGATGGAGATTTAGCAAGTTCTTTTGTCGCTCGCTTCCACTCAACTACCTGCTCAGTGGTTGGTATCTGTGCTGTGATTGGACGGACGT
Source organism: Tengunoibacter tsumagoiensis (assembly GCF_003967535.1). Taxonomy (GTDB): domain Bacteria; phylum Chloroflexota; class Ktedonobacteria; order Ktedonobacterales; family Ktedonobacteraceae; genus Tengunoibacter; species Tengunoibacter tsumagoiensis. The sequence goes on from NZ_BIFR01000001.1 coordinate 3,488,374, forward strand.
AGTTGACGCGCGTACGCGTAGAGGAACGAGGAGCTGCTTTGATAGGAAAAGGCATATTCTCTCCAATAGGTCGATGACGGATGATACTTTTGGGGATCAATTTGCCTGTAGATGCTAAGGTTGGCATCGTTTGTTTTCTCCTATCTTGACAACTGGCACGTTTAGTCTTGCTCTGTTGGAGCCTGAACGTTTTCCACCTGGAGAAGAGGTACGCACAACAGTAAACGGAACAATAAGAATATATGTTCTATTTTAAAGGTCCGTGACAGGCTTCGTCAAGCTTTTGGTAGAAAGGGCTATACATTATCCAGGTGGATCTTTGTTGTACAAGAGATACTACTGTGGTGGAATCTACTGAAGACGTGCAGGCTGTTTTTGTGAATATTTCTCATTCGATAGAAAAAAAAGTTTTTTTCATCCGCTAGCATGTTTGTAGTATAGCATAGACGTCATTGATATTCCAGGGGCCTATAAGATAATTTTCGCGTCGTCATAGAATAGAGGGGGACTTGCTGAAGAATGTGGAGGCAACCCTGGCTGTGAGCGATAGACGAGGGTGTGAGATAGCGAGCCTTCGTGCATTGTAGAGAGATATTCTATGTCAGATGCAAAAAAATGAGGAAGTGTGACGATCACAGCAATGTTGAAATGATCTCTCGTTGTCACACCAAAGACCACAATTCTGGCACATGGCAGCTCAAGCCCTGCCAAACTCTGCTCCTTGCTCACTTCTGAGTATAAAAGCGACGCGATAGGAAAGTCAATTGGGTATCTGAGGGTATAAAGTTTACTGTGTTCTATGTATACACAGGTAAAGGCGTGCTGAAAACTCCTTTTGCCAGGCTTTCCTCTGTAGCTTTACTAAACGATTCGTGCAATGAGCAAACTACGGTCTTTTTGCCGATGGCAATTATAGTTAATTTGCACAAACGACCTCAAGAATTTCTCAATAAAATTAGTGTTTCCCTAAAGATTTGCTCAGTAAAACAGGAGCAATTCGCAAGAATTTCTCAATAGATGCTTGCTATTTGTGCATAGTGCACAAATAGCAAGCGGCTTTTTTTTACAGGTTGTCACTATCATTTGGAACCGTAAATCTTTATAGTTATCTTATCGAAACAATCAGTGATGCCAATCAATGAAGATTCCTCAAAAAGCCTCACATTGCATTATCTGTATATTCGCTATTTCGTTTACTCATTGTCGAGTTTCGTCATCGCCCTTTTATTCTGACCCGTTCCACATGGACCAATTCTGGCTGAAAGGACTTATCTACGATGACATCTCTCCTTAGCTCCGCCTGGGTTCGTTTTAAGACGAATCTGCGCGATCCCCTTGTGCGCCGCAATGTTGCCCTCTATATGGGTGGTAAATTGTTAGGTTTAACTCTGGTTTTATTGGCAATTAATTTCTTTGTTCCTACTGCTATTCATGCGGCAACGGGCCGCCCTGCTGCTGATGTTCCAACTATTAATGCTGTAAATACTGTCTGGACACTGGTTGCGGCTTTCCTGGTCTTTGGCATGCAGGTTGGCTTTGTTATGCTTGAGGCTGGCTTTGCCCGCTCGCGCGAATCGGTCAATATTCTTGTTGAGGGTATTGCTGATACCTGTATCTGTGGAGTTCTCTTCTGGGCCTGGGGCTTTGCCTTCATGTTTGATAATGGTAATGGCTTCATCGGGACACAGGGCTTCTTCCTCAATGGTATGCTCGGTAGCACCTATCAAAGCTCAGGCATTCCGGTTCTTGCCTTCTGGGTCTTCCAGTTTGCCTTTGCTGATACTGCTTCAACGATCACTTCGGGCGCTATGATCGGTCGTTGTGGGTTCTGGGGCGATATCGTGTATAGCATTGGTGTGACGGGCTTCATTTATCCGATCATTGGTCACTGGGCCTGGGGTCCTGACGGATGGTTGGTCGCTCTGAACTTCCACGATTTCGCTGGTTCGACGGTTGTTCACAGTATTGGTGGTGCTATCTCTCTAGCTGGTGCGATTGCTCTGGGACCCCGACTGGGACGTGTTTTCAAACGCGATGGTGGCGGACCTCCTCCTGCTCATGATCTGATCATCGGTGCTGTTGGTGGCCTGATCCTCTGGTTCGGTTGGTATGGGTTTAATCCTGGTAGCACTCTTTCAGCTCTCGATGCTGTTGGTATCGGTCGCGTCTCTTTCAATACAACTCTGGCCGCTTGTTCGGGTGGCCTGATTGCGCTCTTCTACTCCTACTTCCGCTCAAAGGGCAAGTCCTGGGATCTGGGTCTGACCGTTAATGGCTTCCTGGGCGGTCTGGTCGCTATCACCTGCCCGTGTTACTGGGTTGATCCAGTTGGAGCGTTCTTCATTGGCGCTGTCGCTGCGATCGTCGTCGCGCTGGGTCTGGACCTTCTCGAATACTTACGTATCGATGATCCTATCGGAGCCGTTCCTGTTCACCTGTTCGCTGGTATCTGGGGAACGCTCTCTCTGGGTCTCTTTGCAACGGGTGCCTACAGTGCTCCAACTCCGACCGGCGCTGCGACCAGCGGTTTTGTCTCTGGCCTCTTCTACGGCGGTGGCGCTTCACAATTAGTTGCTCAGTTGATTGGTTCAGGCGCAGTTGTCGGGGCAACCCTGGTTGTCTCTCTGATCATGATGTTTGCCTTGAAGGCCATTGGTATCCTTCGCGTCTCGAAGGAAGGTGAGCTGGAAGGCCTGGATCTGCACGAGCATGGGGCAGTTGCCTATCCTGAATATGCTCTGATGGGTCTTGCTCCTTCTCTTGCCGGGCCTGCAACCCACTTGAGTGGTGCTTCTGAGGAGTCTCGCGTTCTGGTCGAGGATTAACATTCTTTCAAAAACTATCTGTCTGAAGATCTGGTAGTTTGTCACAAAAGAAGGTTCGCCTATCTCTCAAATTGAGGTGGGCGAACCTTCTTTTGTAGATAGTGTACAAACAAGGCTTTGTACCCCTTCAATAAAGAAGAGCTATTCCTTAATGAGTACTGTTTTTTCATCTTATCTATAGAGGTTCTTATGTCGTTTAAGCAAGAACTGATAGTCTGGATCATTTTTTACGAGGAGATATTTTTCATAGAAGATGCGAGATGATTGAGCTTTCTCGTTTCTGTCCCAATCAGGTTCCTGTGGATTGATCTGCTTCCTGGCCGCCTGTTGTTCGTTTGCAGGGAGCTTTTGGGGATTTTGAACATACTTTTTGCCGGAACGATGATTGGCATAGCGGCGCGATCGTGTATAGCCCATCTGTAGAAACTTGCGGGCCATATCCATACCGACGAAATCTTGTTGTTCTTTGTAGGCAAGAAAAAGTTGATAGATCTTCTCGGAGGATTCTTGAGCGATGGCTGGAGTTTTAAAATGCCAGTAAGGTAAAATCTCTGATTTATAAGGCTCGACAAGCAAAACACCTTGCTCACCCTTACCAACACGATACAAATGAGGTTGTTCGCGGAAATTTGTCGTCTGATAATCAAGACCATAATCAAACATACTTGTTCCTCCTTCTTTTTTAGAGAACGGTTTGTAGCCTGGAAACACAGGGACATTGCCCACTGAAAGTGCTCCTGATTCGGTGTTTCAACCAATAGGTTGACAGAGAAACCTGATTGCTGATACGATGATGGAAAAGTATTCGAAGGAACATTTTCTTATGAACTCAGCGCATCCTTCTGGCCGTCGTCTTGCACCGCATACTACTTCCAACGACGAACGGCGTTTACGATTGGTAGAATCTGCCTATTCCTTGATTGCTGAGAAAGGGATGGCAGGGCTACGGATTCGCGAGGTTGCCTCGCGAATCGGACTCAATCACGCGACCTTGCTGTATTATTTTCCCACGAAAGAAGCTCTCATCCAGGCTGTCGTTGAGTATTGTATTCGTCAGTTTGACCTCATTCAAGCTCCCAATCCTTCCGTTGCGACAACCCCTAGCGAGCATCTCCGGCAACGCTATCTCTCCGATCTTGCCCATCAGTTACGCGAAGTGCCTGACCTGTTCCTCGTCCTTGATGAATTTCTTCTGTATGCACGACGTGATCCTGCAACTCACAGCATCCTCATGGAGGCTGTCACGTCCTGGCAACACTTTCTGGAACGTCTCATTCAGGAGGAGATGGCCTCTGGACGCTTTCGGGCTGATATTGACGCCAGGAGTGCTGCTCTTACCCTGATGGCATTTTGTCAGGGTGTTGGTCTCTTGTTACACACACGACCAGAAGACATCGACGGTATCCTCTCACAACTATCGACGTGGTTTCACTCGCTCTTGTCTCCCCACGACGAGGAGAAACGTTAGTTCACATCATCTCTTATCTGCTCACTCCGTTCTTTGCGTTCTTCATCTTTTGAAATGTCAACCAAACGGTTGACAGTCCTCTGTGAGAGGTGTATACTCGCCATGTCAACCAATTGGTTAGCATTCCTAGTTATATACAAGAAGAAGACGTATGAAGATTACTCGACGACAGGCCCTCAAGTGGGGAGTCATAGGCACTGCGGGATTTGCAGTTCCCATTGGGGTCTTACAACTCCCTTTAGCACGCATTCGCGCCATTGAGTCCGTGACCAGCCCCGCAACACGGCCATTCCAGGTTCCGTTGCCTATACCGCCAGTGCTTCAACCACTGCGTAGCGATACGACGACCGACTATTACGAGATGACGATCAAACCCGGACTCGCCCATATTCTGCCTGGTATCACGACTCCAATCTGGGGCTATAACGGGATTTTTCCTGGCCCGACCATTGAAGCGAGACGGGGGCGCACGACGGTGATTCGGCAGATCAATGCCTTACCTGTTCCCGTTTCAACGCATCTGCATGGTGGGAAAACGCCGCCCACAAGCGATGGCTACCCCATGGATCTCATCTTGCCACGCGATCCTGCCCCGTTTCAAGCCAGCCTCAACGATGCATCCATGCGTCGCTTCATGGGAACAAACGGCATTGGGCATTCCTTACAGATGCAGATGCAGCAGACAAAAGAGTATGTGTATCCTAATGATCAGCCAGCTTCTATTCATTGGTACCACGACCATCGTATGGATTTCACAGGGCCACAAGTGTACAAGGGACTCGCCGGGTTGTATCTCATTCGAGACGAGGTTGACGACGCACTTCCCCTGCCGAAGGGAGAGTACGATATCCCTCTCATGATTACTGATCGCACGTTCAACGCCGATGGCTCGTTTTTCTATCCCTCGCTTGACCCCACGTTGACCACGACACCCGGAGTTCTCGGAAAATATTACAATGGGATGCTGGGGGACACGCTTCTCGTCAATGGAGCTGTTCAGCCGTTCCTGGAGGTTGCTGCCGCCAGGTACCGCTTCCGTCTGCTCAATGCCTCCAATGCGCGCGTGTATCAGCTTGCCTTGAGTTCCCATCAGTCCTTTGTCCAGATTGGCAGCGATGGGGGGCTGCTTCCTGCTCCGACACTACGTCAAACTATTCGCATCTCTCCTGCCGAACGCTTTGATGTGGTCATTGATTTTTCACACGTTCCCGTCGGTTCGCAGGTCGTCCTGAAAAACCTTCTGGGAGATGAACGAACGACCGATATTATGCGCTTTGATGTGGTGCGTCAGACCAGAGACGAGAGCACCATCCCCACCACCTTAGCACCATTTGAGGTCCTTCAACCATCTGAGAGTCTCACCACACGTACCTTTCAGTTTTTTTATGGGTTGGGGATGTGGACGATTAATGGGACCTACTTTGACCCCAATCGGATTGATGCGACCCCACGCCTTGGGACAACAGCGATATGGGAATTTACGAGTGACGGGAATCATCCCATTCATATGCACCTCGTCAATTTTCAGGTGTTGAGTCGTGATGGACGGGCTCCTGACCCGGAAGATGCTGGGAATAAGGATACGATCTTCCTCAAAGCGGGTGAGAAGGCACGCGTGATCACGCGCTTCGATGGCTACCGGGGGCTCTACGTCTTTCACTGCCACAACGCTGAACACGAAGATATGCGTATGATGGGCCAATTTGAGGTTATCTAGTGGAGGTAAATGCCATGCACCATCTTAATGACACCTTTCGAAGGGAGATACCATTTGCGGCGATGAACAGAAAAAGCGATCCTCATTTTACGACACGTCAGAAACAGATACTCTGTTCTGGAGGTGCAGTGGCCTGTTTTGCTTCTGAACTCATTCATCTCTGGCTCTTACCTGCACAGTATGACGTCTTCATCGGCTATGGGCTGATCTTTTTGCTTATTGCTATGGCTCAAGGAGTTATCGGGGCGAATCTCTTATTTGCTCCACCCCGTCGCCTTCTGACGTTTGGTCTCTGGGTCAATGGCTCCCTTGTCTTTCTCTATCTCTTCACGCACACGGTTGGCGTGCTGGTTGGAGAAGCCTTTCTGCTTTTACCTGTTGATCCGTTTGGGGTTGTCGCAACACTTTGTGAGATGCTCGTGATTGGCCTGCTCTTTTTGCTACGGCGTGAAAGTCCTAAGGAGCCAAAACAAAAAAAGACGAGAGGAAGTATGCAAAAAAATGCACACTCTCCCTCTCTCTCTTTGTTAAGGCCCTTGAGTATGAATGGAACGAAAAACAACGCTAAGGAAATTGGTCTTGTGATGAATGCTGAGTGGAATGTGCAAGATGAGGTAGGCCCAGGATAGGCCCTTGAGTATGAATGAGGGTGGGCGAAGATCCTAGCGATTTTAAGTAACTGTTCAGAAGAGCTATGCCATTGCGTCCCGGCAGCCAATCTGCTAAGGTAGGACTATGAACAGAGAGGAAGACCGCGATTCCCTTCGGGCAGAAAATCACCGCCTGCACGAGCAGGTCCAGGATCAAGAAGGGGTCCCGACATAATTTCCCCGATAGATTCCGCTAAGGGCAAGCAAGAAGTAAAAAGATTGGTGATTTATTCCGCTAAGCCTGGATTCCCAGTTTGTTCTTACTAGCAAATGCCTTGCCAAGTAAGCAAGGTTAGTCTTCCAATGTAAGTACTTGCCCACCGATATGAGCACTGAGACAAACATATCTGGAAATACAGCTCTCCTCCTAGCTTTTTTCATCGATGCCTTGTAGATTGGAGTGCTTTGGAAAAAGGGAAGGAGTATCTTTCCGCATGATTTCCAGATTCCGAGATCAAGCCTTCCGATCAGCGTTCTGTGAAAAGCCAACGCAACCCGTCCATAAGCATGAGAAAAAAAGCATCGAAGGTATGTCCATAGCCATGCTGTGTGACCAGACGGATGTTTGCTCCACGCTCCTGGAGTCGTTCAGCAAGCACCTGGGAACTTGGTTGAGCATGTTGCTCCCCAAGTCCAAAATCTCCCTGGCTCAGAAAAAAACGCCCTCCTCCAGGCCAGTCTCCTGCTAACGCAAGGATGGTATTTAACCCCTCCCGATGTCGAGGGGAGATACAGAGGCCACCCGCGAATGCTCCTGGTTTCGCGAGGATGAGTTGCAAGGCCATCGAGGCTCCATTGGATGATCCAATCACCCAGCACTGGCCCAACGCATAACGAGCTGCAACAGAGGGAAGGATCGTATCCCATACAAAGGTACGGGCGGCTTGATTACGACGCCCTCCGGCCAGGTACTCTTCGGGTCGCGCTCCACCGCCATGGTCCATAGCCACAACAATCACGGGAGGCATCTCTCCAAGCTTCCACAGCGTTTCCGGCAAACCGGGGAGCCAACGCAGTTGGTCGATTTCAGATTGTGCGTCGAACCAAAAGAGAGCAGGATAGGGCTGACGAGCAGAATAGTTGTGAGGAACATACACACGTATCCTGCGTGCGTCGTCCGCTAATCCAGGCGCAGGGAGCACCATATCCTCTGCCAATGACATGCGCCCCGAGGAAAGCGACAAGAGCGCGGGAAGGTCTGGTCCACGTAGATCAGGTTGGTGGCGAGGAGAAGGTGCTTGCTTCCCTTTGACCATCACTCGGATACAAGAGCAAATGGTGCGTGGCAATGAAGGCGCATCAAGATCTGCTCCCCAAACAGAGGTGCCAGGGATCTGCTCCAATGGCTGAGGAGTAGCAATCCACTCGGTGATGCACAGAGGAACGGCGGTTCCTGGGTCGCCTTCCCAAAGCACGGTGATGGTTCCACTTGGATGAACGATGGGAGAAGAAAGCGCCGGTGTCAGGAGTTCTGGATGTCGGCGCAGGGAAGCAAAGGTCGGAAGAAATTCACATCCATTCATATGTTATGTCCCAATGACTTTCCATATTGTTTCATATCTGGCCCACCTCTGTCCGGTATTGGGTGTGTTCATTTTGCGTTTGTCGTGAGACTTGCAACGCAGGACTCCGCCGCTCGGAGAAAGAGTCCACATGGGGCTTGCCCTCAAATATATAGCCGATAGCGAATGGAGCGTGCTTGAGGATGGGCTGTCGGTAGGTTTCGGCAAACTGCGGGCCAATATCGCCATGGGCATAGCTTTTCACCTGGGGGGTATATTCGAGCCACACCAAGAGACGTTCCTCAAGCTGGCTACAGAACGGCTGCCGGATGGGGGTGCCTGTTTTGAGGCTCAGAATTCGTCCTGAAATGGAGCGGCCTGCTATTTTGAAGAGATCAATCCCTTCGACTGCTGGTGCACCCGTGAGCGAATCTACCTACCCTGTGCAGCTGTCTTGCTCATTCTACGAGTGTGTCATGCTCTCGATGAGGAGCACAATTTACATATCCATTGAACAGTATACCTGGTAGGAAACAGTTTTTCCAGAATTCTCGCGTGCAATTCCATCCTTCAGCGTACATTTTCATCCTTCCGTGCAAAATCAGTCAACCTTCCAGTTAATTTACCACTTCTTCAAATGCGAAGGCGATTGTCCTGTATCCTGGTAAGAATGACCCGCAATGTGTAGAATGGAGATGGGATGCCAACCATATTGAGCAACAACTTCTGACGGAAGTCCAGACTTTATGGACCTCTCAAACAAACGACTTTCTCTTTGGTGGCATCATTGACTACTGGCAAAAAGATGGTGGCAGCAAGCTGTTCTAAGAGAAAGGGGTTGGACTGGTGACGATTCATGCCAGAAGGCTTTTACAGGGGCCGATTATCACGCCTGAGAGTAATGAAACCATCGGAACCAATATCAATGGGCCATCTCTTATTCGTGTCCCTGATTGGGTCTCTCACCCCCTTGGTCGCTACTATTTATATTTTGCTCATCATAACGGAACCTTTATTCGTCTTGCTTATTCCAATCATTTACAGGGTCCCTGGCAGATTTATAAACCAGGAACGCTTTTATTGAAGCAAACACCATGTATCCATCATATAGCATCGCCAGATGTTCATATTGATCATGAAACGAGAGCAATCAGAATGTATTATCATGGTTTGATGCCAGATGGAAAAAGCCAGAAAACCTTTCTCGCTGTTTCGTATGATGGGCTTCACTTTACGTCGTATACAGACATCCTTGGTAATTCCTATTTTCGTGTGTTTCAGTGGGAAAATTATTATTATGCCCTTGTCATGCCAGGAGAATTGAGGAGATCAAGGAATGGTCTAGACAGTTTTGAACCAGGACCAATGCTGTTTCATGAACATATGCGCCATAGTGCTGTCCTGCTTGCCAGTGATCGCCTCCTGGTCTTCTATAGCCAGGTTGGTGATACCCCAGAAGGTATCCTCGTTTCTGAAATTGCACTCACGGTTGAGTGGACACAATGGAAAGAAAGTAAACCAACAATCGTGTTACAACCAGAACGTTCGTATGAAGGTGCTGAGCTCCCACTTTCACCTTCCGTGCGTGGTTTAGCTGCTACAAGAATGCATCAATTGCGAGATCCTGCTGTTTATGAGGAAGACGGAAAACAGTACTTGCTCTATACGGTTGCTGGAGAATACGGAATTGCACTTGCACAATTATTCTTTCCTAAAGAGAGCCTGCCAACCACATAAGTGAAGTGATTCGTTAAATGGAACCAGGATTGCCCTGGCCCCTGGTGAACAGAGATTGGCAGAGGTATTTCCTCCAATACGTAAAGAGAGCAAATATGGTACAGTTGCAAGAAACGAACGTTTTCTGGACATTCGCCTCCTTCTCCTCATGGTCCGAGCGCAGCCTCCTTTACGGTATACCTTCACCCACAAGTATCTTGCCGAGCATCCTGGGGATCTCATCGGACTGGCGACACTGTTTGGGCACATCTTACTGAACACCATAAGAATCTACAGGTAGCCGACCATTGAACAGCTTTCACACCGTGTCGAACAGCCTCGACAAATGCGTACTGCGGTTAGTTTGATCCATTTCTCCTATCTGGCTTGTTGGTTTACTTTCAGGAGTGCTATGCTCATGGACACTCCCACACGAATATCAGATGAGCTTTCCTTGCTGTCATTCACCACCAGCGTGAACCAGCCACAATCCTGCCGTGAAATGCCTGGGACGTTTGTCTGGCGGCTGATCCAACTCGTGGAGAGGCGTGAAATCATACCTGCAAAGGAAAGATTCCCCTATGCCTGTTGAGTATCTTACCGAAGTCCAAGAACAACGCTATGGACGCTACGTTGGTGAACCATCCCCTGAACAACTTGCCCGGTATTTTCACCTGGATGATGAGGACCGGAAGCTCATTCGAGAGCGGCGAGGAGACCACAATCGCCTCGGCTTTGGCGTGCAAATTGGAACGGTCCGCTTTCTCGGAACGTTTCTCAGCGACCCGATCAATATTCCCATTGGGGTGATTCGCTATGTGGCAGAACAACTAACCATTGCCGATCCAGGATGCATTACGCACTATGCCGAACGTGTTCAGACCCATCAGGATCATGCCCAGGAAATACGCAAGAGATACGACTATACAGAATGGTCCTCGCCTCTTGGGGGATTTGCCCTCACGCGTTTCCTCTATGCACGGGCCTGGATAGGAACCGAGCGTCCCAGTGTTCTCTTTGATCTCGCAACTGCTTGGCTGCTCGATAAGAAAGTTTTGCTGCCCGGCGTCACCACGCTCACCCGTCTGATCTCTGCTGTTCGTGAGCGGGTCGCAGAGCGTTTGTGGCAGCGCCTGAGTCAGAGTATCACCCCCGAACAACAAACCGATCTGGATGGCCTGCTCGCACGTGCAGGCACGTCTCGGATCACCAATCTTGAGCGCTTGCGTCGTGCTCCCACCAGAGCCAGCGCACCGGTCCTCGTAGCTGCCCTGGCCCGCCTGAGCGAGGTACGCCACCTTGGCACGAACACCCTCGATCTGGCGAACGTACCAGCCTCACGCATCAAAGCCTTGGCCCACTATGCGGTGACAACGAAGGCTCAAAATATTGCGAACTTGACACCTGATCGCCGCACGGCTACTCTGGTCTCTTTAGTGCACACACTGACCATGACCGCTCAGGATGACGCTCTTGATGTCCTGGATATGCTGATGCGGGATCTGCTTGCCCGCTCGGTGCGCACTGGCCGCAAGGAACGCTTACGCACGTTGCGCGATCTTGACCAGGCTGCACTCTACTTGGCAGAGCAAACCGAAAAAGTGATCACACCTGATTGGTCTGATGAACAGGTGCGCACGTTTTTGAATGAGAAGCAGGTGAAAATCGCTGAGGCTGTCGCCACGATTTATGACATTGCACGCCCTCCTGACGACAACTATCATCAAGAAGTGGTAGAGCGCTATCCCACGGTCCGCCGGTTTCTTCCTTCTCTTCTGCGAACAATCTCCTGGTCCAGTAATGAAGCGGGAAAGCCGGTGCTCGATGCCATGAACTTTCTGCGAGATCTGGAAGGACGCAAACATCCGGACCTTTCAGCAGCCCCTATGGAGGTCGTTCCTGTCAGTTGGAAACGCTATGTTGCCCCTGTAGGTCAGTCCGTTGATCGTCGGTACTATACCCTCTGTGTGATGGCCCGTTTGCAAGAGGCGATGCGCCGCCATGATGTTTTTGTGATTCAGAGCACGCGTTGGGGTGATCCTCGTGCCAAATTATTGACAGGAGCTGCCTGGGAAAGTGCTCGGCCCACTCTCTGCCAATCATTAGGGCGAAAGGCGGAACCAAAATTGGAAAGAGAGGAACTTTCTCGCCGCTTAGACGAGGCGTATAGGCGGGTCGCAGGATGCTTTCCCACCAACCCGGCAGCTCGAATTGAGAAGGTGAAAAACAAAGCGGGGCAGGAACAAGATACCTTAGTTCTCACTGGCCTGGAGAAAGTAGAGGAACCAGACAGTTTACACCTGCTTCGTCACCGGATCGCGCGACGATTACCAACAGTGGATCTCCCGGAACTCTTACTGGAGATTCAGGCACGCACAGGCTTTGCCTCGGAATTCTCCCATATCAGCGAAGGAGGGTCGCGCGTTGATGACCTACCCACCTCCATCTGCGCCGTCCTCATTGCCCAGGCATGTAATATCGGGCTGACTCCATTAGTGCGCAAAGGAATACCGGCTTTAGAGCGGGATCGACTCTCCTATGTTCAACAAAATTATATCCGACCAGAGACACTTTCCCGTGCCAATGCCCGTCTGGTGGATTACCAAGCTCAGATTCCGCTGGCACAGGCGTGGGGAGGTGGCGAGGTAGCGAGCGCTGATGGACTTCGCTTTCTCGTTCCTCTGAGGACCTTGAATGCTGGACCCAATCCCAAGTACTTTGGAACCGGGCGCGGTATTACTTTGATTAACTATACCAGTGATCAGTTTAGCGGTTTTAAAAATATTGTTGTGACCGGCACTCTTCGCGACTCTCTTGCAGTTTTAGAAGGGCTGCTCAATCAGGAAACAGGGCTCCGTCCCAAAGAACTGATGACCGATACGGCATCCTATGCCGACATCATCTTTGGTCTCTTTCACCTGTTGGGCTATCAGTTCAGCCCACGCTTGGCTGATATCGGCTCGACACGCTTCTGGCGGATAGACAAAGCAGCTCACTACGGGGTGCTCAATGATCTAGCACGTCATACTATCGATACCGATCTGATTGAGGACAATTGGGAGGATCTCTTACGGGTCGCAGGCTCTCTGAAAATGGGAACCGTCAATGTGACTGACTTACTTCGCGCTCTTCAAGGAGGAGGGCGTCCTTCCACGCTGGGACGAGCCATTGGAGAACTTGGCCGTATTGCCAAGACACTTTTCTTACTTTCCTATATTTCTGATGAAGCCTATCGCCGCCGTATTCTCATTCAACTCAATAAAGGGGAAAGTCGTCATAGTCTGGCGCGGGCCACCTTTTTCGGACAAAAGGGTGAGGTCCGTCAACGTTATCGAGAGGGACAGGAAGAGCAGCTTGGAGCGCTGGGCTTGGTGGTCAATGCTATCGTTCTGTGGAACACGTTATACATGAATAGAGCGGTAGAAGATATGCGTGAGAGAGGAATGGCCGTTCTATCAGAGGATGTTGAGCGCCTCTCACCCCTTGGATACGATCATGTGAATCTGCTCGGTCGATATACGTTTTCTCTTTCCGAAGAGGTTCGCCAAGGGGCCTTCCATCCCTTACGTGAGCTAGAAGAAACAGTACAAGAGGAGAGGCAACCGGAGCAGAAGGAGTCAGAAGAGACTTCTCAAGACGAGGCGACAGCGTAATCTCTTCTCATCTTTCATGATGATGGTTGAGGGTCTTCTGCCAATTTCTTTCCCTCGGCAGGAGACCCCATATGATTATCCCCCCATGTCGCATATGGGCTACTGGTTTCTCTACAATGACGATGATGGTTAAAGATCGTGTATATTACCCAGTTCAATTTCCTTAGCGTTGTTTTTCGTTCCATTCATACTCAAGGGCCGTTAAGGAGAAACAGTATGACTGAGACCCCTTTTCCCCATGCTTCTTTGATCTCTTGTAGTTGAGATCCTTAGGGAATAAATCGTTTTCAGGAAACAATGCAATTTTCGTTGGGTGGCTGGCGACGAGCGCCTGGTTGTATATGGTGAAGCTCTTGCAATGCTGACAGGATTACTTGCAGCGTGGCAGGGGAAGCATAACAAATGTCCTTCATACTCACGGGTTCAGTTCTGCCTTTCATAAAGAATTTTTGCTGGTCAATCATAACCTGAAGAACCGTGTCATCCTGCACTAACTGCAGAATTTGATTGAGCCACCTTACCTGTTGCTGCTCGATCTGGCACAATTGCCAATATGCAGTGCGCAACTCTTGCGCAGACATATGTTGAGGGGTATCAGTATCTAACACCTCCTGACGTCCACCTGCGACGACCTGGATGTGCTGGGCCTGGATCAGATCCTGTAGATAGAAATTACGCTGTACCACATCCCAGAAAACACCAATAACTTCACTACTCACCAGACTTCCAGCAGCCTGCGGAGGAATCGAGGATGTGCTTCTATTGAGTGATGCTGATAAAGAAGTACTTGTTGTAGTATTGGCAGGTGCTGGGGTTTTCGGAGAACTACTCACCGTCTTTTTTCCTGGCTGTGCAGGCTGTTGAGCCAGAGAAGTACCCGATGCACTTTTAATAAGCTGCGCAAGCTGCTCAGGAAATGGGGTGCTAGCAAAGTGAGCATCATCAACCGCAGGAGCAAGAGAAGCGCCAGGATAGGAGAAGGTACTGGCCGCGAGGCGAGCATAGATTGCCCTGAACGTTTCAAGGTTGCCGTCAAACTCTTGTCGCAACTGACGACTACTATCCTCCTCGATCTCTTTCTGAAAACTCTGAGCGTCAGGAGAGGCTAAGTTTTTCTTCAAGTAGTCCGCAAGCACGAGAAAGCGCTTGCTCGTGACAGACGCGATAAAGAAGTGACCAGCATCTTTCGTCAAAAGGCCCAGAGGTCCGCCCAGCACACGATAGAATTTATTCAGCTCCATCTCGCTCAATTGTGGATCGCGCAACGCCTTGATCAAATGCCCATAATCGGCGGCATGGAGCGCGAACTCATGCACCATTGTTTCTAAAGCAAAGCCCAGATTATGAGCTCCTGCCCAGGTAGGATTGAAACCAATACGAACATTGAGAACCGCAGTGCGAAGTTGTTGCGTAAGAAAGTCCACCTCTGGATCGGAATCGAGTGCATGCAAATGCTTGTTGCCAATTTCGAAGCGGGTAAATGCAAATTCTTTCTCAGCGAGTTGAACATCCTCGAAAATGAGATGAGTATTGGGGCTCTGCTCACACAACGCCCAGAATGCCTTCCCCGCACCGGTACTCTGAACGGCTTGAGCCAATAGTTGATACGCTTTTGGATAGAGACCTGCATGGAGATTGTCGATCTGGATCATACTCACGTTCCTCCGAATCATTATACAGACAAAAACGATTCATGCTCATGTGAATAAACACGAGCATATTACTGAACGAGAGAAACAATGATTTATCGCATAACCTTAGCGAGACTTTATCCAAGTGACGCCGCGAGAGCGAGCGTATTCATGTACCATGCTGAGACGAGATGCTGCATGACAGAAGAGGAGCGCAAAAAATATGGAGCAGACACCGTCCGCGTGATGGGATCGAGGCTGCATCCATTCATCAGTGGTCAGCCTTTCCGCATTCGGTATCTGCAAGAGGTTCTTCTATTGGTCAGCAGCTGGAAGGATAAAAAAGGCTAGAGTACTTCTTTTTTATCAATCACTGCCTGGAGGTCGGCAGGAACTGGTGCCTCAACATCAATGAGCTTACCGCTTATTGGATGAGTGAAGCGGAGTTGATAGGCATGCAGAAATTGACGATGGAGCTCAATGTCGGGCTGCATGCGACCAGAGCCATACATAGGATCGCCTACAATAGGATGATTGATTGCCTTGAGATGAACACGGATCTGGTGTGTTCGCCCCGTCTCCAGTTGGAGCAATAACAGCGTATGTCGCGTAAAACGCTCGACGACACGAAAATGGGTTCGTGCTTCGCGCCCTTCGGTGACGGTAATCGTCATCTGCTGGCGATGGCGCTGATCGCGTCCAATCGGAGCATCGATACTACCACGATCAAGCGAAACAATGCCCTCTACCAGAGCCAGATAGCGCTTCTCAATCTCATGGCGTTTCATCTGCTCAATCAGAGCGGTCTGGGTGGCGAGATTCTTTGCCACTATGATCAGGCCAGAGGTATCACGATCGAGGCGATGGACAATGCCTGGCCGCAACCCTTCCTCTCCCTGCATCTCGTCGCTCTCACCAGGGATCTCTGCTTTTATCTCAGCCTCAGGGCCGATCTCTGACTTCAGTGCAGATTGCAGCTCGGGATAATGTGCGACCAGCGCATTCACCAGCGTATCATCATAGTGACCAGGTGCTGGATGGACGACGAGTCCAGCTGGTTTGTTTACAATTAAAAGGTCGGTATCTTCATACACAATATCGAGGGTGAGATCTAACGGCTTGATCTCGCGAGGCACCGGGGCCGCAATGATGGTGAGAAGATGAACACTATCGTTCACACGGAGAGCGTAGCCTGGCTTACTCTTCTTCTCATTAACCAGGACGGAACCTTCGGTGATAAGCTGTTGAATACCCGTTCGCGATACTCCATCGATCAGCGTTGTCAAAAAGCGGTCGAGGCGCTGACCTGCCTGCTCAGACTCGATCGTCCAGGTCTGTCCGATCTCTGCCTGACGGGGATCTAATACTGTTGGGGTTGATTGCTTAGGATTTTGCATCTTGCTCCGTAGATTGTAATGGACCACTCGTGTGAGCGGAAGCTGTTGAGATTGGTTGAATGCTCTCATCTTTTGTTGACGCTGACTTCTGCTGTAAACCACCTCCAAAGAGGACCAGCATAAAAAGGAGGGCGACACCAATCGAGATAAAGGCATCGGCGACGTTGAAAATAGCGAAATAAAAGTTCATCTCTGGAATACGGAATGAGATGAAATCGACCACGGCCCCACCACGGAACAAGCGATCTACAATATTTCCTACTGCCCCACCGATAATCAGGCCAAATACCACTTTGTACAGCAGCGGGCCTGTATTAAGGATGCGCCCATAGAGATACGCCACGACGCCAATCGCTAGTAGAATAAAAACAATCAGGAAAAGGTTGCCCTGGAACATACTAAACGCCGCCCCGTTATTCAAAATATGCTCAAAGACAAGATAGCGGCCCAGAATGGGAAAGGGTGCCTCACTATATAAGGGTATAGTGTTGACAACAAGAGTCTTTGTCCATTGGTCAAGGGCAATAACGACAATGACTGTCAACAGGGCCAGGGCATCATAAAGACGGGCTCGTTTAGCTAGCACGATGTTTCTGTTCCTTCTTTCATGGACTATCAATTAGCTGCTATATTGTACCACAGATGGGGCTCGTTGTTGAATTCTCTTTCAATGACTATGGGAAGTCTCAAAGGATCTCACGTTGATCTGAATCTCTACTCTGAATCTCTACAAAGGTCGGAGCTGTTCTAGCCAGGTTTTGACCTGATATTGCTGAGCATCTTTTAGTTGTTGAAAAAGTTCCAGGCTCTGATGACCTGAGGACTTTGCCTCTATACTCTCTCCCATTGCAGCAGCCGACTGTGCAAGACCAAAATAAGCCTGAGCGACAAGCTGTAATCCCTGCATCTTTTGAGCCTCAATCAACATCTGATGAAACAGTAAGCGGGCTTCATGTGGTTTTCCTTGCTGTAAAGCCAATAGACCCAGTTCGCCACGTGTCTCATTAATTAACCAGTGTTGATTCATAGCTTGAGCTAGATGAAGAGATTCCTGCAAATAACGTTCTGCCTGGTCATAATTGCCTTCGATACGCTCAATCATTCCCAGGTTCTGGAGCACTGAACTAATACGTAAGCGATGGTGTAATTTACGTGCGATAGCGAGGCTTTCATGTGATCGCTTGCGTGCCTCATCGTATCGCTGTCGGTGAATAGCAACCATACCTATATTCATTAATAGCGCAGCCTGCCTCTGGAGATGCTGGAAGCGCTGAGCGTACTCCAGGCCTTGTTGATAATAGGTATTAGCCTGGTCATACTCTCCACGACGGACAGCCTGAACCCCCATATCCTGTAAGAACGCCCCGGCATACCACCAGTTCTCTGATTGAAGAGAGATTTCAAGCCCTTGTTGATAGAGCAGACTTGCCTGCTCATAATCACCCATATTGTCTGCGGTCTCACCTTGATAGAGCAAAGCCATGCAGAGCGTCTCTTGATCATTAATCTCCTGAGCCTTCTGTACACCCCGTTCCAAATAGGTCAGGCTGCGAACGTACTCCCCCATATCGCCAACAATACCAGATGCTCTAACCAATAATTGGGCTAAGAGTGGAAGTTGGGCCCGCTCTGCTATAGCAACGCCTTGTAGATACATCTGTTCAGCATCTGGAAAGTGGCTTCTCCTCTCGGCACTGATGCCTATTTTTAGATACATCATTGCCAGACCCTCTTGATCTCCAAGCTTTTGAGCTGCCTGGAGCGCACGTGGGAACCAGATATCAACCAGATCATAGTAACATTGATCAATAAAGAAGGTGGCGATGCCCAATACTCCTTTGAGCAGCTCTTCATTCATATCTTTTGCATAGGCCGCCTCAAACGCTGCCAGGATCGTCTCAATATCCTGTTCTAATACATGTTCATCAGCTTTATGCGCATGAATATATTCGATAACACAGATAACCAGGCGCTTTTCAATTCTGATATCTTTTTTATTGTCTTTACGGGCAAGGGTGGCATAGTCTGCTATCGTCTGATGAATTTGATAACGGCCAGGGAGATAACTTTCCAGGAGCCCACTATCGACGAGACGATCTAACACTGCGAACGGTTCATGAATCACGGCCAATGCAATCTCTTCGGCGAAATGAGCTGGCTTCGCTGGAAGAACTGAGAGGGCTCTCAGGGCTTCCCGTACTTTTGGGGGAAGAGCCTGATCGCTAATTTCAATGGTGGTCTGTAGTGAGATGCTAGAGCCAAATGGTCTGCTTAATCCCTGTTCCCATGGGACACATGGTTCGGTTAAACGAAGCCGCTCTTCGATATTTTGCCGTAACGTCTGGAGGGCTGTAAAAACTCTGCGGGGCTGGCCGCTTCGTGCTTGAATGTCCAGATAGTGGCCGATTAATTGCAGCGCCAGTGGTAGACCGCCAACACTTTGAATAATCTCCTCGATGGCTATTCTATGTTCTTCCGTCAGCAAAGGAGCAAGGTAATAGAGAAAAGCCAGCGATTCTTCTAAAGGCAGCTCATGCACAGGCACAACATGTTCATGAGCAAATGCATGGGCCAGTGCGGGAAAGCGGGTAGTGATGAGATAACAGCATTGTGGCCCTCCAAGGCGAAAGCTCAGTGCATCTGCAATCTGCCATGCATCATCAATCAGAAAGAGCATGCGGCTCTCTCCAATTAAATCATGGAGCGTTGTGCTTAGTCCGGCCAGATCGTTATATTGCTCGATGGCGGCAGGAGAGAGGCCCAATTTTAAGGCAAGCTGTTTTAAAATAGAGAAGAGATGGGGGCGCTCGCCAAGACTAATCCAGAAGATTCCCTGGTGAAAATATTGTTGAATCTGATTCTGCTGCCCAATCGCTGCTGCAAGGGCGGTCTTACCCACTCCCGGCAAACCGCTAAGAGCGAAGGCTCCTTTGTATATAACCACTTGATCTACAATACGCTGGATTAATTGCTCACGCCCAACTAAATCCGCGCGGATGAGAGGGACAGTAAAGTTACTCATGGGGAGAAGTGGAGGGGTGCTCCGCCTCTGACCGGATGAGGCACTTTGGCGCTTCTTCCTCGTAAAACCTAATTCTTCGTCGGTCATTCCAAATAGCTCACATAATGCTCTTTGATAAAAAAGCGATGGTTGAGTCACACCTTGCTCCCATCGATTGACTGTAATCGGGCTGACCTGGAGCTGTTCTGCAACCTCGGCCTGAGTCCATTTGTGCTGAAAGCGGGCTTTCTGTAACCGCTCATTGGGCTCTGATTTTTCACTCATACGCTCTGACCTTCCATCACTTTCCAAGATTCTGCAAATACCTCGTTTTAAGAAAAAAGTACCGCAAAAATAATACCATACAAGAAACTGTTAAGAAAGTGTTATATTACTGGTATTTATTTATAGGGAAAGCTATGCCATACTGTTCTGCAAGTAAAGGATTCTTCTGAGGTGGTTCCTCATAAAGGAGTAACGTTCGTGAAGTATGCCTTCTTAAAAGTTTTTGTCTCCTTTTTTCTTGCAACTTGCTTGCTGGCAATCTCTCTTCCAAACATGTCTATTTTTGTCTGCTATAGTATCCTCTATGGACTTATTCTTTGGATTGGCTTGAACCGTCTTCTCTACATTCATAGTCTTAAAGGTTATCCTGAACGTAGGGATGTAGTGAGGATTCACTGTACCGACGAAAAGGAGAGCATTAAAAAAACCATTTCTGTTCCCCTTGTGGAAAATGATGGCTCTCCTCTGCAAGACGAAACAGAGCTACTCCATCATTAAGATACTGTCGGAACAGAGAAGGACGGCACACCCCCATTAGAGTAGTGTGCCGTCCTTCTCTGTTCCAGCCTTAGTTGATATCGCTATCATAAAGCTCTTGTTGCCCTAGATTTACTTTCTCTAATTTCTCCTCGTCCTCTATGCACCTCAACGCCCATGGAAGTGCTTCAAGGCGTTTTTCTGGAATGACCTTCCCACACTCAATACACTTCCCATAGGTGCCATCTTCGATACGCTTCAATGCTGTATTGATCTCACTTAAAAGGGCTTGATCATTCACCAGAAGAGACTGCTCTTGCTGCGTCTCAAGAAAATCAACAGCGATCTCTTCAAACTCCTGCGACCCCTCACTGATCTCTTCGGTGCTCACTGGCGTGGGATAGGCTTCGGTCAGACTTGCCGCATTATTCTGTATTTCAGCTCTGCGCTGCTCTAACTTTTTCTTTTGCTCTTGTATGTTCAGTGTCATAGCACTAATGATCCTTTCCATTCTGATCCATCCTGAGTGACCCTCAGAAATAGAGCCTTCGACATACGCTTGCTCGATATGCAACAAGATACCACAAAATAAGAGGGCTACATTTGAGATATATGAGCCTGTAACAGATACACGCAGGCCATCCTTTTTTAGTCTCAAAAGAGCCTCTCGGCAGTCGTATTATTTTCCGGTCGATGGCATGGTACGAGTAACAGGAGAAAAATTAAATAGAGGCAGTTTAATTATATATAGACAGACAGAGTGCAATATTGTAAGATTTAGCATGTTATTTGAATATTTTACTGTACTTTAGCTTATTAGATTTTACAGGAGTTTGTATGGATTCATCTCCTCTTCACGCAGAGTCACCGAAAAAGGCGTGGCTCATTAATCGTAATTATGCTTTTCTCTGGAGTGGTCAGGCGATCTCAAATCTGGGCGATATGGTCTTTGACACAACGCTGGTGCTCTGGGTCTCCACAAAGATTGCTGCACATCAGAGCTGGGCTCCACTGGCAATCAGTGGAGTAATGTTATCCGCAGCACTCCCTACACTTCTGATTGGCCCACTTGCGGGTGTGTTTACCGACCGCTGGGACAAACGCCGCACTATGCTCCTGATGGATTTTAGTCGAGCTCTGTTTGTTCTCCTCTTGTTTGTAGCGGCTCTCCCACTCCCATTACACATCTCTCCGAGTGCAACATTGACTATGATCTATGCGATGGTTGCACTCAATGCGACCTGTTCTCAATTTTTTGCTCCAGCGCGAACTACCTTGATTAGAGATACAGTTGAGGCAAAAGATCAGGCACGAGCTGGAGGACTGGCTCAGGTCTCCCAGAATCTGGCAATTATTATTGGCCCTCCCTTAGCAGCTCCACTCCTGTTTGTGGTTGGAGTAGAGTGGGCACTCCTGATTAATGCGCTCTCATTTGTGGTCTCATTTTTTGCTATCTTGATGGTACGCTCTCACAAAATCGTTGAACCAGAGGGACAGAAGGATCATGGTCAGTTGAGTTTCTGGAGTGAGTTGCGAGCTGGCCTGACATTCTTTGGTCATAGTCAGATCTTAATGACCTTATTAATCTGTATTACGATTGTGACGCTTGGAACCGGGATGATGAATGTGCTGGATGTCTTTTTTGTGACCCGGAACCTTCATGTAGATAGCAGTCTCTATGGCTTGATAGGGATGGGCTTTGGGGCTGGCTCAATTCTTGGGGCGGTCATCTCAACTTTTTTTACACAACGTCTGGAGGTTGTTCGCACCTTCTGGGGCTGTCTTGTGATGGCTGGATTACTGATATTTGCCTATTCACGAATGACGAGCTTTATTCCTGCATTGATGATCTTCACTATAGTGGGTATTCCTATCGCAGCCCTTAATACAGCTTTCTTTCCATTACTACTCCATGCCACACCAAGAGAGATGCTTGGGCGTGTTCTATCCGTCATTAATCCCACTCAGACCTTAGCCGCGTTAGTTTCAACTTTGTTGGCAGGCTTCCTTGCCAGTCAGTTTAGCTTTCATACATCTGTATTGGGGAGTAATTTCGGGACGATTGATACGATCTTCAGTGGGGGTGCTCTTATGATCATCCTGGGTGGAGTCTATGCTCTCGTAACGCTGAGTCATATTCGCCTGGATGAGTGAAAAAGAAAGGTCCGGAGTGTTCATGCAGTGGTCGCTGCATGAACACTCCGGACCTTTCTACGTCTATTTTTATATGTATACTTATTTTTCATTCTTGTCTCGTTATATTTTATGGCTATATGAATTATGAGGGTGATTAGCCTTAATAGGTAGATAGCTATGGCCCTATATCCGTATCTGCCCATCCTTACTATTGGCAATGGCTTCCTTGCCAGATCTATGCAGATCGGCATATGATACCTCTACTAGTATCTGCATCCCTCTGCTGGTGCCTTCGATGGGCTGCTTCGGACTGGAAGGCACGCTAGATTGCGCCCTGCCAACCTTGCTCAATGTGCTATGCTGAAAATGCATAGGCGAATGATAGATTAGAACAGAAGGATAGAAGGATGTCTGCATCTCAACTTCCACCTGGCTCTGGTGGCAAAAATCATGCTACGACTCAGCGCGAAACACAACAGGTTTCTCTCTTTAGCGATTTTGATCTCCACCTCTTTGGTCAGGGGAAACATTATCATCTCTATGAGAAGATGGGGGCCCATCCACGAACACTCAATGGACAGATGGGCGTTCATTTTGCTGTCTGGGCACCTCGAGCACTGGCGGTCTCTGTGATTGGTGATTTTAATCAGTGGAATCGATCGGCCAATCCACTTCAATTGCGCCACGCCGATCTCGGAATCTGGGAGGGCTTTATTCCTGGTATAGAGGTGGGGGCGCTCTATAAGTTCTCTCTTTACTCACAGGCCAATCGCTATAGCGCAGATAAGATTGATCCTTATGCCTTTGCTTGTGAGCTCCGACCCAACACGGCCAGTATTGTTGCAGATATTACTCAGTATCAGTGGCAAGATACAGAATGGATTCAACAGCGTGCAGAACGGCAGAAGTTAAACTCGCCAATCTCTATTTATGAGGTTCATCTTGGTTCCTGGCGCCAGGTCCCCGAGCGACATCAACCTGGGGCAGCCGAAGAAGATCGTTTTATGACGTATCGCGAATTGGCAGATGCTTTATCTACTTATGTGAAGGAGATGGGCTTTACACATATCGAACTGATGCCGATTACAGAATATCCCTATGATGGCTCCTGGGGGTATCAGGTCACTGGCTATTTTGCACCTACCAGCCGTTTTGGAACGCCTGAGGACTTTCAATATTTTATTGATACGATGCACCAGAATGAGATTGGGGTGATTCTCGACTGGGTGCCTGCTCACTTTCCTAAGGATGCTCATGCCCTGGCACATTATGATGGCGGACCCCTCTATGAATACTCTGATTGGCGCAAAGGCGAACATAAACAATGGGGGACCTATGTCTTTGACTATGGTCGCAATGAAGTCAAGAATTTCTTAATCTCCAGTGCGCTCTTCTGGCTCCGCGAATATCATATTGATGGGATACGCGTCGATGCGGTGGCTTCTATGCTCTATCTGGACTATCTGCGCGAGCCGCATGAGCAGGTAAAAAACCAGTATGGGGGACGCGAACATCTGGAGGCGGTGGATTTTCTGCGCCAATTCAATGAAGCGGTCTATGCCGAGGTACCAGGCGCTGTAACGATTGCTGAAGAATCGAGTGCATGGCCACTTGTCTCTCGTCCCACCTATGTAGGTGGGCTGGGCTTTACGTTTAAGTGGAATATGGGCTGGATGCATGATATGCTCAGTTATATGCATCTCGATCCTATTATGCGCCGCTATCATCAGAATAATATTACGTTCTCGCTCATGTACGCATTTTCAGAAAATTTTGTGCTGCCGCTCTCGCATGATGAGGTGGTTCATATCAAGGGCTCGCTCATCAATAAGATGCCGGGCGATCTCTGGCAGCGCTTTGCGAACATTCGCGCTTTCTTCGGCTATATGTGGGGCCATCCCGGGAAGAAGCTTCTGTTTATGGGGGGTGAGTTCGGCCAATGGAGCGAGTGGAACTTTACAGAGAGCCTGGACTGGCATCTCCTCCAGCCTCCCAGTAATCCTCTTCATGAGCAGCTTCGCCTGTTTATTCGCGATCTCAACCTGCTCTATCGCCAGGAGAATGCCTTCAACGCGCTCGATAATGAGTCTGAAGGCTTTACCTGGATTGATTGCAACGATGTCGAGCACAGTGTCATTGCCTTTACACGTCAGAGCGAAGAGCCAGGGGAGACGCTGGTATTTGTCTGTAACTTTACGCCAGTCCCCCGCTATAACTATCGCATCGGCGTTCCCGTGGCTGGCGACTACTATGAACTGCTCAATAGCGATGCCACGCGCTATGGCGGTAGCGATCTGCTAAATCGACAGGATCTGAACAGCCAACCCATTGTCTGGCATGGACACAATCAATCTATCAGCCTGACTCTCTCTCCACTAAGCACAATTATTCTCAAACGACGACCAGCAAAGATCGTTGATAACAGCAAGACGACGAAGATGGTTAATGGAAGCGAGACATAAGCTCACCACAGCGTGTGTGTAAAGGCCGAGACCAGAGCCGTCGAGTATCCCCGTGGTGGGTTATGAGGGTCCAACATGGTGAATTGGCTCACCACGGCCATCATGAATGATGGGCTCTACATGTTTGTGCGATAAATCGCTCTTGAGGGGTAATTTGTTTTGGGAGGAGCAATAAGGGAGAGGGCCTATCATGAATGATGATCGGCTTCTGGAAGGCGGCGCGCGCGTAGTACCGAGGCTCCGATGGAGGCTAACAAGATCAGCGCGATAAAGCCTAATGAGAGGCCTGTGGGGATCTCATAGATGCTTGACAGGATCATCTTGACGCCTACAAAGGTAAGGATGATGGCCAGAGCCAGCTTCAGATAGTAGAATTTATGGATAATGTTGGCAAAGACAAAGTAGAGTGAACGCAGGCCCAGGATTGCAAAAACATTTGATGTATACACAATAAACGGGTCCTTGCTCACGGCAAAGATCGCTGGAATAGAATCGAGGGCAAAGATCAAGTCAGTGGTCTCAACCACAATGAGAACCAGAAACAGGGGCGTCAGAAAGAACTTACCCGCTTTCTTCACAAAAAAGCGATCCTGTTCATAGCTCTGAGTTACTGGCATGAACCGGCGCACCATTTTTAGGATAGGATTCTGCTCTGGCTCAACCTTCTCATCTCCGCGTTGAAAGCCCATCTTCAGGCCTGTATAAATTAAGAATGCGCCAAAAAGATAGATGATCCAGTGGAATTGCTCTAAAAGAAGAGCACCTACTGCAATCAGAGAACCACGCAAAAGCAAGGCACCTAATACGCCCCAGAAGAGAACACGGTGCTGATAGTTTGCCGGGACTGCGAACGCTCCAAAGAGGAGCACAAAGATAAAAATGTTGTCAACGCTAAGGGATTTTTCGATCAGATAGCCTGTAAAGAAATCAAGGGCAGGCTCGGGCCCTTGCCAGAAGTAGAGGCCGATATTAAACAACAAAGCCAGAGCGATCCAGACAACACTCCAGCTGAGAGCTTCTTTGATGGAGACCGCATGCGCCTTGCGATTGAATACTCCCAGATCGAGCGCCAGCATCGCCAACACAAACACATTAAAACCAATCCAGGCGAGAAGCGTTCCATTCAATGTGGAGGGCCCTTTCCGGAATTACCGATCTATCAATAAAAGTAAAGAGATGGAAAAATGAGTGTGAGGGGAGAGGGTATGTGACTGTAGAGAATCGATCCCCTCACATCTGAACTGAGTATAGCGCAGCTACATGAATTGATCCTGTGTTTTTGCTGAATTGAAACTGAGAAAAGACGTTTCGTTCGCTTCTTCACGCCAGCGGGAGCCAGACACTAAAGGTACTTCCCACACCTGGCTGACTTTTCACACCGATACGTCCCCCTAACCGCTCCACAAGCAGTTGGGCAATAGAGAGGCCCAGACCGGTTCCATCCTGGCGGGAACGCGCGCGGTCAGCACGATAGAAGCGCTCAAAAATATGAGGAAGGTCCTCTGCATCGATACCAATACCAGTATCCCGCACACGTAAGAGCGCCTCGGGCCCCTGTTGAATTAATGAGATACTGATTCGAGCTTGCTGACTCTCTTGCGTGTATTTAAGAGCATTATCCAATAAGATCAAAATAATACGACGAATACTCTCCTCATCGCCTCGGACGCGGACTGGATCAATCTGCTCAATCTCCAGGCTCTTCTTCATGGCACTGTCCATCTCCAAACGCCCACGGAGCTGACGCACAATATGCAAGACAGCTCGATCAACCTCGACGAGAGGCTGATGAGCAGTTGGCTGTGGCGGAAGCTGTGGGGAGACCTGATCCGCATCAACATGGGCCAGCAGTAACAGCTGCTCAACCAGTTGCGAGAGGCGAAGGGTCTCCCCATAAGCATCGGTAAGCATACTGCGCCGCTCCTCAACCGGAAGCTCTTCCATATGTCGCTGTAAGAACGAGAGGTTTCCCTGTACCGTAGTCAAAGGAGCACGCAGCTCATGGGAGGCATCGTCCACAAACCGGCGTTGCAGTTGGGCCGCACTCTCTAAATCGCTGAGCATCTGATTAAAGGTCTCTACCACTTCCACAATCTCATCATCACCACTCGGACGCTTGACGCGTAGACTGAGATTGCCAATCCGCGTGCCACTTGCGGTGGCAATAGTAATCTCTCGAGCAGTCTTCGCCATATCTGACAATGGTTTGAGCAGGCTATTGGCAAGCATCCACCCACCGACCAGGGCACCAGTAAATGTAAAGATACTGGATATGACCAGCAGAGTACGCAGAAGAATCATCGTCACATCCACATCTTCCAATGATTTAGCAACCAGTAACGCGCCAATCACCGGCTGGTGCGAGGATGGTGACGATCCAGTCTGAAGTGGAGCATAGATTGGAACACCCCGAACGCGGATATGACGACCAGCAGAAAAGATCGTCATCCAGATCGTCTGTCCATCCCCTATCATCTGCAACTGCTGCTCTCCAACAGGAATACGCTGGCCGCCTGTATTAGACAGAGCGTGTAGCTCCCCCTGTCTGTCCACAACCTCTACAACCACGCCTGGCTCACGGTACGCATCGACAGCCTGTAATGGAATATGATCTGGCCAATAGGGCTTCTGTGCCTTGAGATCCTGGGTGGTATCAACCAGTGCGATACGCACCTGCGTCTCAATGGAATGATCAACGCTTTGATTGAGTTGATTTTGCGTCAACCACAGCACAACCACAGAGAGAATAAAGAGCGTAGCCATCATAAGAAGGCTATAAAGGAGCAGCAGACGCAGGCGCACTGATCGTGGAGGCCAGCTAAAGAGCAGCCGGTTAATCTTTGAAGACATAGCCAATCCCACGAACCGTATGCAGCAAGCGCGGCTCGCCATCGCCCTCTAATTTTGTACGGAGATAGCCTACATAGACCTCCATAATATTGGATGACCCTTCAAAATCCAGGCCCCAGATTCGATCCATGATAATATCACGCGTCAGTACCTGTCGCGGACGTCTGAGGAATAAGGCCAGGAGCTCATATTCTGTCGGTGAAAGCTCAATTGTGCGCCCCCCACGATGGGCAACGCGAGTTCCTGTATCCAACTCAACATCTGCAAAATGCAGCACCTCATTGCGCTCGGTCTGATTACGGCGCAAGAGAGCTTTGACGCGAGCCAGGAGCTCCTCGTGGGCAAATGGCTTGACCAGATAATCATCCGCGCCTATCTCCAGACCCTTGACGCGATCGGCCACAGCATCGCGAGCCGTCAGCAACAACACAGGGACCCGATCGCCAGCCATCCGCAAACGGCTCACAACCTCCAGGCCGTCCAGACCTGGCAGCATTACATCCAACACAATCAGATCAGGAGCCCGCTCGAGCATACGGGTTAACGCCGCATCTCCACTCATCGCAACGGCTACGCTATATCCCTCATAGGCAAAAATACGACGGACGAGATCCGTAATCCTGGGATCATCATCTACAATCAGAATATGAGCTTTCATCTTTCCTTCTTCTCACCTTCTTGTACCTGCATGCTTCTCCCTACTGTGACACAGATTACCACACACCAGACCCCCTTAAGATGAGAGCAATCCATCAAACCAACTATCGCATAAGAAGTTAAATCAAAGCTGAGAGCAGACTGAATTGAAACTGAGAGTTGTTCAATCTGAACACACTCGCTATTCGTTGAGATACGTGATATACTGTACAGACTATTAAATGAAAAGGCCTTGCATAGATGTAGAAGCAGAGTGCAGATGAGCAACAACAGCAAGAATAATGGAACCAACCACAACCGCCGCGTAAAAAAACCCACTGACCGCTATCGTTCTCCCAATAGCAAAGGGCGTGCCTCTACGGAAGATGAACGTCTATTGCGCCGACCAACGCAACCACTCTTTCATCCCCATGAGGTTCCCTCACAAGAGCATATCAAACAAGAGGAGCACGCGCTTGAGCGTGCGATGCATTTCGACTTTACGATTACGGACCCCTGGCGCGTTTTCCGTATTATGAGCGAATTTGTGGAGGGCTTTGATGCACTGGCCCACATTCCACCGTCAGTTGCTATCTTTGGCTCCGCTCGTACCAAACCCAATGACCCGTCCTACGCAGCCGCCATCAAAACAGCAGAGCTCCTGGCCAGAGCTGGCTTTGGGATCATCACGGGCGGCGGGCCCGGTGTCATGGAGGCAGCCAACAAAGGGGCTCAGCAGGGGGATAATGTCTCTATTGGTTGTAATATTGAGCTCCCATTTGAGCAATCACCCAATCCATATCTGGATCTTTCATTGGATTTCTGCTACTTTTTTGTGCGCAAAACCATGTTTATTAAATACTCCAATGCCTTTATCATTTTCCCTGGTGGCTTTGGAACCATGGATGAGCTGTTTGAGGCCCTGACACTGATTCAGACTCAAAAGGTAAGTAATTTCCCGGTTATTCTCTATGATTCCCAATACTGGGGTGGTCTGATCGATTGGATCAACAACACCATGCTCAAAAAAGGGAATATCTCAGAGGCCGATGCTGCTCTCCTTCGCGTCTCCGATGATCCAGAGGAGATCTGCAAGCTGGTCTGCGATGCCTATCATGAGAGTTATCTCCAGGAACGCGAAAATCCGAAACTACATCGAGAAAAGTCGATTAGATAGCCAGTCCGGAGCGCGGAAAGAGACGCCCTCCTGGACACGACATACTATGTTTTTTCGTGTATGAGAGAGGAAATCAAGTAGGGCGCCTCCTTCCTAAACGTGGAGCTCCGCTCTGTGAGCCCCTCCATAGGCAAACGAGAACTTGAGCCATGGAGGGGCTCACAGAGCGTAAAGGGACCATAGGAAAGAGACAAGCAACTTTCCCTACTTGAAGGTTCATTATACTCTTCTTCATGCATGGAGCAATATAACAAGTAGGGAATGTCGCTTGTCTCCTTCCTCAATTGTGGAGCTTCGCAATGGTCGCCCCTCCATAGCTCCATTGGACACAATGCCATGGAGGGGCTCACAGAGCGGAATGGGACCATAGGAAAGAGACAAGCAACTTTCCCTACTTGAAGGAACATTATACTCTTCTTCATGCATGGAGCAATATAACAAGTAGGGAATGTCGCTTGTCTCCTTCCTCAATTGTGGAGCTTCGCAATGGTCGCCCCTCCATAGCTCCATTGGACACAATGCCATGGAGGGGCTCACAGAGCGGAATGGGACCATAGGAAAGAGACAAGCAACTTTCCCTACTTGAAGGTTCATGATATATGTTTTCGTTCACAATATGACAAGACAAGTAGGGAAGGTCGCTTGTCTCCTTCCACCATCGTCAAGCTCCACCAATGGTCGCCCCTCCATAACCCAACGAGAACTTGAGCCATGGAGGGGCTCACACAACGGGGCTGGACGAGAGGAAAGAGACAAGCAACTTTCCCTACTTGAAAGTGTATCATATATTTTTTCATGCACAGAGCAGCAAGACAAGTAGGGCGTCTCCTTCCTCAATCGCGAAGCTCCACTATGCCAGCCCCTCCATAGCCTTTGTTCCCATTAAGCCATGGAGGGGCTCACACAACGGAGCCGGACCAGAGGAAAGAGACGCCCTACTTTACATTGTATGATATGCAAAATCGTCTATATTCGACCAGGCTCAACAACACCTAATAGATAGATGAGCCACACAGACTACAGAAACGGCGATTCGCCTGCTCGCGACCACAATGGGGGCAGAAGATTGTCTTAGCCTGATCAGTGGCCTCATTATGGGGACCATAGCCATTACTCTTCCCATTACGTGGTGCGGAACCTGGCACATGAGGGTAATTGCCGTCCAGAATGGCTCGATACTCACGGCTCTCACACCAGTTAACGCTCTCACGAGCACGTACAACCGTCAGAGGATGGCTCACAGAAGTGACCATTAAGAGACGATAGAGCCGGTCAAGGGCATTAATATCAATCTCCTCATACAGGTCGGCCTGCTTCAGAAACTCTTTCGTATCCATCTGATCTCGCTGCATCAGGGTTCCACCGGCCAACTTCATCATGACAGAGACCATTACGTCAGCATCTTGCACAACAAGAGCCGCCGATCGGTCGGCAGTAAACTCTGACTTGCGATCCCATTCCAGGAAGGCAATCTCAAGCGAACGACCAACAACACGTCCCAGACCCAACGTCATATCCCCCAGGATACTTAGCAGGACCCCAATGCTACGCGCCATCGTCTTGTAAAGCACATGCCCGGCCTTAATATGCCCCAATTCGTGAGCGATGACGGCTAGCACCTCATCATCACTCAGCAGGTCCACGAGGCCACTGTGCAGGACGATATAGGGATGATCATGGCCGCTTGTGTAGGCATTGACCATTGGCATCTGAGCAATATAGAGCTCCGGCTCTGGAACGTCGATGATAGCACAGGCCTCCTGCAATAAGCTATACAATCTGGGGCACTGCCTGGAGCTTACACGAATGCTCTGAGCAATATTCTGAATGTAGGCAATGCGTTCGGGAAGAATCTCGAGAAATTTGCGAACGGCGATATCAAATCCTGGCACCTTCTGTAAGGCTGTAAGGGCTGCGCGATCGTATGGATGTTGGAGCGCAATGGGATCAATACCAGGGAAACGTTGACGCTCCTTCGGCTGGACAGTGGACATAAATAGCTCCTTGTCGTTGCCACTAGAGGGGTATTCACTGTTTTTATGTAAATTGTATCTATGCACGATATGAGTAGTTCACAGTTCTTCCTATTATACACTGCCTAAACGACTTATGCACACTTTATATAGCCAATTTTCGTTACCGGAGAGAGGATTATCCACCAGAGACGAAAAGAGACGAAAAATTCCCTCTTCAGGGACATGCAGAATTGCCGCGCAAATGGTACAATAGATCAGGTTTGTTGTCACTATTGTAATCAAACCAAACGTTAAAGAAGAGAGCGCTGCAAAGCACTCTACTCATACGCGTCTCAGAAAAAGAGGAATAGCCTCGCTAACAGGCTGTGCCTCGCTCAGGCATGTTCTCAATTACAGAAGGGATATGCAGAAGGGATATAGATATGGAACTTGGTCTCGTTGGTCTTGGTCGTATGGGCGCTTATATGGCAAAACGGTTGCTACGAAATGGGCATACCGTTGTAGGCTATGCTCGCCGCACGACGACCGTTCAGGGGGCATTACAGGATGGCGCAATCACTCGGGGTTCTTCTTCTTTAGAAGATCTGGTAAAACAGCTTGCCCAGCCTCGCGTCATCTGGCTCATGGTACCCGCAGCCTCGGTGGATGCAACACTTCACGATCTCTTGCCTTTTCTTTCACCCGATGACGTGGTGATCGACGGCGGCAATTCATATTATCATGATGATATTCGTCGCGCAAAGATGCTGAAAGAGCATCAGATTCACTATTTGGATGTGGGAACGAGCGGTGGAGTATGGGGACTTGAGCGCGGTTACTGCCAGATGATTGGCGGTGAGGATGAGATTGTAAAGCGTCTTGATCCCATCTTCTCAACGTTAGCCCCAGGCATCCAGGCTGCGTCTCGCACTGAAGGGCGTGAGAAGATCACCACTGGAACAGCGGAGCAGGGGTACCTCCATTGTGGTCCTCATGGTGCTGGCCACTTTGTGAAGATGGTTCACAATGGCATCGAGTATGGTGTGATGGCTGCCTATGCTGAGGGCTTGAATATTCTGCGCCATGCCAATATTGGCCTGAATACTCAGACGGTGGATGCCGAGACGGCTCCTCTCAGCAACCCTGAATACTACCAGTACGATTTCAATCTGACCGATATAACCGAGCTCTGGCGCCGTGGTAGCGTTATCGGATCATGGTTGCTCGACCTGACTGCCCATGCAATGTTGCAGAGCCCAACCCTGGAGAACTTCAAGGGCCGCGTGGCTGACTCCGGCGAAGGTCGCTGGACCATTGCCGCTGCCATTGACGAAGGCGTGCCAGCTCACGTTCTGACAGCCGCTCTCTATGAGCGCTTTAGCTCGCGCAATCAGGATGAGTTCGCGAATAAGGTGCTGTCCGCCATGCGCTTCCAGTTTGGTGGTCACGTAGAGACGGAAGAGACACATAAGATCGATAAAAATACACCTGAAGGTTAGTTAGCTCACCTTCTCAGGAAAAAGAAACAGGTGCCGAGGATGGTTTATTCTCATCCTCGGCACCTGTTTCTTTTCCTGCTCAGATCACTCTTCTGAAGATAAGAGGGTGAACTCCTTGCATCAACGTTTACTCAGGCGCCTGCTTCATTGGCAATGATCGATCAGATGTTTGTGGTCAATTAGCGGACGTCAAGCTGATCTGGTGTTACTTCATACTCTTTCGTGACGCCCTGGATACGGGCTTTGATCACGACAAGGCTTCCCAGCTGGCGAACAACAACGGCGGGAACTGGCATACGCACATTCCCGTCACGATAGCGCCAGGTGACTAATTGATGGGACTGAAAACCACTCTGGTCAATGACGTCAGGTGACACACTCATGAGACTGCTCCTTAGGAAACTTAAAAATGATTGCGAATGGAAGACAACGATCGTGTCTGAAAAATGACGAAGCCTGTGATTGGTGAGGAACAGACCTGCTACCTTCATTGGTGCAAGAGGGTTGACTCGACTTCCGAAGCTGAGCGCCCTCAAAGCGGTTGCGCTCTCTCGGGGTGCAAGCAGGCAGTCATTGCGTGCTCGCATTGGATCTCTATTGTATGTGTGCTCTAGTTTAGTGTTTTCATAGTTCATACCATCTATGAAAACACTTTGAGACGTCTCGTTATTTCTTCCTTGCTCTGCCATACACTATAGCAGATCATAACACAGAATGCTACCTGCTTAATGGCATAATTGAATATTGATAGCAAGATGAGAGATAAGAGAAGGCTGTCATGGCGGAGGTTAATGGTGGTGGAATGAGGTTTTTTTGTCTCTTTTCCCTATTAAGTAATGTAAAGTAGGGAAAGCCGCTTGTCTCTTTCCTCTCGTCCGGCTCCGTTGTGTGAGCCCCTCCATGGCTCAATGGGAACAGAGGCTATGGAGGGGCTGGCATTGCGGAGCTTCACGATTGTGGAAGGAGACAAGCGACCTTCCCTACTTGTTTTATCACATCGAAGTATTTTTCGCATATAAAAACATGTAAAGTAGGGAAAGTCGCTTGTCTCTTTCCTCTCGTCCTGCTCCGTTGTGTGGGCCCCTCCATGGCTCAATGGGACGATGAGCTATGGAGGGGCTCACATCATGCAGCTTCACATTGAGGAAGGAGATGGGCAAACCTTATCGAGACTGTACGGGCTGGCGTGGAGCCTCTTCCGGTTTCACGAGGGGCAGCGAATCGGCAACATAGGTGATGATTCGAGCTCGTCGCTGGAACGTGAGATAGGCCCATGCCCATTGCAGCATCACAATGATACGATTCGAGAAACCAATCAGATAAACGACATGCACGCCCAGCCACATGATCCAGCCTAAGAAACCGGTGATGTGCAGGAAGCCCAGATCCACAATGCCGTAAGCGCGTCCCACTGTAGCCATATACCCTTTATTTTTATAGCGGAAGGGGGCTGGCTGCTTCGTGCTTTGTACACGCTCTTTGATTGACTTCGCAACGTACCGGCCCTCTTGCATGGCTACAGGTGCCACGCCTGGCAGGGGCTTACCATCTTGAGTGGCACTGGCCGTATCGCCAATGACATAGATCTCTGGATGTCCTGGCAGGGTGAGATCCTCCTGAACTTTGACGCGACCCGCCCGGTCAACTTCGCCCTGCAACCAGGTACCTGCTGGTGAGGCCTGCACACCTGCCGTCCAGATGACCGTGTGAGCCGGAATACGCTGTCCAGCCGCGATCACACCATGCTCGTCAATGGCTTCTAGTGCCGTATTTAAACGGACATCGACTCCCAGGTGGGTCAGTTCTTTCACCACTTTACGGCCCAGGCTCTCGGGGAAGGTTCCCAGAATGCGTGGGAGGGCTTCGACAAGAATAATACGAGCCATCGATGTATCGATATGGCGAAATTCTGAGGCCAGTGTCTTATGGGCAACTTCAGCAATAGCCCCGGCCATCTCGACGCCCGTAGGACCTCCACCAACGACAATAAAGGTGA
This sequence comes from Tengunoibacter tsumagoiensis, assembly GCF_003967535.1. Classification (GTDB taxonomy): domain Bacteria; phylum Chloroflexota; class Ktedonobacteria; order Ktedonobacterales; family Ktedonobacteraceae; genus Tengunoibacter; species Tengunoibacter tsumagoiensis. The sequence goes on from NZ_BIFR01000001.1 coordinate 3,523,407, forward strand.
GCAGCTCTTGAATACGCTCTGGATCTGTCTCCAGTTCAGCTGTCTCAAACGCTTGCAGGATCTTCCGACGAATGCCGCGTGCATCGTCAAGCGATTTAAGGCCTGGAGCCAGTGGACGCCATTCTTTCGCGTGCCCGAAATAGTTTTCGTGCGCGCCTGTCGCAACAATCAGATAATCATAAGAGAGAGAGAGATCATCCATCAGGACATGACGTCCCTCGACATCAATACCTGTAACTTCATCCATAATAACAGAAATGTTTTTATATTTCCGCAACACATGACGAATCGGAACGCTAATATCCGCAGGGGAGAGGCCAGCTGTGGCTACTTGATAGAGAAGCGGCTGAAAAAGATGATGATTAGTCCGGTCAATAACAGTCACGCGAACAGGTGCATTCCCTAACGCTCTGGCCGCCTGTAAACCTCCAAAGCCTGCGCCAATAATGACTACATGAGGAAGCTTTGCTAATTGCTCTTTAGATAAAGAAGATGCGTTTGTTTTCATACTGTGACAGTCTTTCCAGATACCTATTTGTCTACTGATAATCCCATAAGATCCCAGACATCTTCGTTCAAAGGACGGGTACAGACAGTATCTTATTATTCAGTCCGTCATGGCAGCCATATTGCTCATCCAATTGCGCTATTCTCTACTTGTCACAGGAAAGTAATTAGCGCCTGCCAGCTGACTTTTCTTCCCTCTATTATGAGGCGAATGCTCCATAAATGCAACCCGATGTTTAATGATTCTGGCCACTATAATAACATTTGCATAAAAAATAATGGGAGCTGAGACCGTTGATGGAGTCACAAGGGGTCCCGACGGCCATCATGAGGGGGAACATGGTGGGGTGGCTCACCCTCGCCCATCATAAGGGAGGAACATGGTGGGGTGGCTCACCCTCGCCCATCATAAGGGAGGAACATGGTGGGGTGGCTCACCCTCGCCCATCATAAGGGAGGAACATGGTGGGGGTGGCTCACCCTCGCCCATCATAAGGGAGGAACATGGTGGGGTGGCTCACCCTCGCCCATCATAAGGGAGGAACATGGTATGGTGGCTCACCACGGCCATCATAAGGGAGGAACATGGTGGGGTGGCTCACCCTCGCCCATCATGAGGGAGGAACATGGTGGGGGTGGCTCACCCTCGCCCATCATAAAGGAGGAACATGGTGGGATGGCTCACCCTCGCCCATCATAAGGGAGGAACATGGTATGGTGGCTCACCCTCGCCCATCATAAGGGAGGAACATGGTATGGTGGCTCACCCTCGCCCATCATAAGGGAGGAACATGGTATGGTGGCTCACCCTCGCCCATCATAAGGGAGGAACATGGTATGGTGGCTCACCACGGCCATCATGAATGATGGGCCCCACATGTTTAGGCGATAAATCGCCCTTTATACGCAATTTATTCCACAATGGTAGATGAGGGGTATGGGATTGAAGGGGACGTTTTACCGCCATCATGATGGGATGGGTCTCTTAAAGAATGTATGTTGTTCGCAAAAACGGAGGTTTACATTCTTTGCAATAATCGATAATGACCAAAATAATCCGCGTCCATCATGCAATAACGCAATATGAGCGATTTATCGCATAAACATGTAGGGCCCATCATTCATGATGGCCGCGGGGACCCACTCCACCATGTTCCACCCTCACCTCATCCCCAATGGCCTCATCATGTAATAACGCAATATGAGCGATTTATCGCCTAAACATGTAGGGTCCATCATTTATGATGGCCGCGGGGACCCACTCCACCATGTTCCACCCTCACCCCATCATCCCCAATGGCCTCATCATGTAATAACGCAATACGAGCGATTTATCGCATAAACATGTGGGGCCCATCATTCATGATGGCCGTTTACTGTTGGGTTAATTGAATTTTGATGTTATCTGCGTTGGTTGGGAGCTGGCTGGTCCCAAAGGGGAGATGGATTGAGACGGAGCTTATGCCAGGTTGAGACTTTAAATAGGCCTGGGCCGCCGCAACGCTCCCTCCTTTGATGGGATCAATCCAGCGGCTCATCTGCTGCTGACTGAGGGTGTAGATCCAGGTTCCTTTGATGGAGACATTGAGATAGATGACACCATCCTTTACCTGGGCAACGGTGGGTGCGCTGGTGATCGCTGGTCGGATAAAGACATGGTAATGTTGACCCAGGGTCTGGTCTGCCTTCTGTTGCAGGATCTGACCGGCCAGCTGTTCTACCAGCGCTCGATTGTAGACGGAGGCGGTCCCGACGATTTTGACGGTGACCTGGACTTGATCACCTGCATCGTTGACGGCAAGGCTTGAACTGACCTGAGTGTCAAATGCAGGGGTGCCAGCGATGAGTTCATCCCCGCTCAACTGTTTTTGAATCTGTTGAATGATCTGCTGTTGAAGCTTGCCAGACTGGGCGTTCTGGACGGCATCCAGGTCGGATTGCTGCACCACATGGGTGCTCTGTGCATCGATTCCGCCAATAAAGGGTAAAGAATTCTTGACGCTGACCGCATTATTGGCACAGCAGGTTCCATCTAAAGCATGGGCCGCGATATTGCCAATGGCTCCCCCGGCAATTGCCACGACGGCTGCGGATGCGCTCTGGTGAGGGGCCAGCGTCTGGCCCTGCAAAACGAGAAAATGGACGCCAGTCGCACTTTTAAGGTCTAGATTGGCTGGGATCTGAACGTCTGCATTGCTTGTATTGGTGAGCTCAATCGTCCCATGCGCCTGAACGGCTGGCGTGGTCTTGATGCCAGTGGCTGGTACAGTGGTGGTACTATCGACCGCTCCTTTGATCGTATGGGATGGGATGCTGTGGGTCGTGGGATCGGGCATCTTCACCTGCTGAGAAGCGGTGAGCAGATATTTATCCTGAAGATCCTGGCTCTGTGCGGTAATGTAGACGGTTGCCACAGGCGATGCGCCAATGATGGGGACGCTGGCCGGAAAGATACTGACGCCGAGGGCGCGAGGAACAATTAATAAGGCCAGTAAAATAGTGGTGACCAATAAGATCAGTAAGAACCAGAGTTGGAACGGCAAACGTCTTTTGCGACGTCTAAGCGTGAGTGGATCTTCGGTGATGCGGGGCCGCATGCGCATGGTGGTGTTCTCGCCAGTGACTCGCGGGCGCTCTTGCCATTCCTGCACGACCGGCGAAGGGCCTGACTGATTGAGATGACCACTCTTGCGCACGACGACAGGCATGCTGAGCGGTTTCGCCAGATCCTCTGAGCGCAGAGGATAGGTCTTTCGACTTCCAGGTAGGATGGTGGAGGAACGCATAGGGGCTGCCGGTTCGATCCGCTCGATCAGGGTCTCGTCGGGCCCCTCCATGGCATCCATAAAGGCGGCTCGGAGGTCGGCTACGCTCTGATAGCGATCTTCCGCCCGCTTGGCCATGGCGATGCGCACGACATCACCCAGTTCAGGTGGGATCGAGGCATCGTGCTCGCAGGGTGATGGAATGGGATCGTACAGATGCTTCTGGATGACACGGACATCGTCTGGATCGTTATACGGCAGCTCGCCTGTCAGCATCTGGAAGAGGAGGACTCCAAGCGCGTAGATGTCGGTCAGGGGCGTCACAATTCCACGCGTCTGTTCAGGGGCCATATAGTGAGGAGTGCCAGGAACCTGTTCCAGAGGAATGGGCTTCCCTGCTTGCGAAGGATCGTTCTGCCGCATGGTCCGCACCAGCCCAAAGTCGGCCAGGTAGACGTAGGGAGCTGCATTACGGCGCAGCTCCAACAGGACATTGGAAGATTTAATATCGCGATGGATCAGGCCGTTCTCATGAGCATACTCGACGGCATCTAAGAGCTGCTGATACATCGCAGAGACTTCCCCAAGGTCGGGCAGGCTCCGCCGAAGATAGCTGGTCAGCGTCCCTCCATCGATAAAAGGCATGACGAGATAGAGAATGCCCTGCTCGTCGCCAAATTCGATTAAGGGTAAGATATGCGGATGATGCAGACGCGCAATCGTTCTGGCTTCGCGCGCAAAACGCCTCCGCATATCTTTATCTTTTGCATAATCGCCTAGAATGACCTTGATCGCAACACGACGATCGAAGGCCGTACGCTGACGACCTTCGTAGACCGCACCCATGCCGCCAACTCTGATGCGTCTGATCACATCGTAGTTGCCGAGCTGCTTGCCCTCTAGAGACAGCATGCCTGCTTCTATCCTTTCAAGCTTTCGCTTACGATCAGCCCTTGGCCCCCGAGATAGACCCGTCAGATTGACTGGCGGGCGTCCCCTGGGCGCTCGCGGTGGAGACGCCGGTTGGCTGGGAGGTCGGAGTGCCGGAGAGACCCGGCACTTTCTGAATAGAGAGGGTCATCTGCCCCAGGTCGGTTGGTAAGGAGCTACCGTTCATGTCGATCTTGGCATCGGCGACCCCTTTGCGAGCTTTGAGCAGGGTTCTGGCGTCGGCGACGCTCTTGCCCGCAATAGCTGCCAGGAGATCATGCTGCTGAGCCTCGGTAAACTGATAGGACCAGAGCCCTTTGGCATTGATCAACAGAGGGATATTGTCTTTCGTTCCCCCATCTGGCATAGATGCCTGTGTGATGACATTTCCCTGTAAGACATAGCCTGCACCCAGATCGGTGGTGGCTTTTGTCTTTAAGAGCTGCGTAACCATGTTGAGCGCTCCGGCCTGATCAATCGCAATGGCCGAGCAGGTCTGCGAGACTGCGATATTGGCGTCGGTGACGTTTGGATCACCCACGACTTTATCGCTCTTTACTAATGGGGTGTCGCAGTGAATATCCCCTACCAGTTGCTCATTTGATTTGACCTGAGCCTTTACTCCCGCCTGTGCATCGCTCAACAATTTGTCGTTGACGGTCTTCACAAATCCATTGATATCGCTCTGCTGCAAGAAGGTGTAATTCTGTGGATCTTGCCCTCCGACAAAGGCAGATGGATTGGCAACAAAGATATTACCGCTTACAGAACAGCAAGCGCCATTCAATGATCCAGCCTGAATATTCCCGCCCGCTCCTGGATTAGCCGCATGTGCAAGTCCAGACGCACTTCCAGGAGGTCCATTTGGTGGATTATTATTGTGTGGAACAGTTACAGGACTATCCAGGGTTACTACAACACCATTCGCGTTTTTGAACGTGTTACCTGCTCCAACAGTAAAATCGGTTGTGAACGAGGAGTTGGTAAAGACAAGCGTGCCAGAGGCTCTTACTCCATCGGTCTGTTTCTGTCCTGTCGCTTTGACGTCTTTTTTCTGTTCGGGAGTAGTGAAGGTAATCTGATGGAGGCCAATCTCGCGCTGGTCGGCTTTGGGCGTGCCAGTGACGGCATGCAGTTGATAGCTATCCTGTACGACTTTGCTATCGGGTGTGATTGAGACTGTTGCCGGTGAGGCCACCATCGGCAGGATATTAGCCACCCCTGTGCTCCGCGCCACGTTCTGGAAGGAGTCTGGAGCCGCCAGGGCGTAGGCGATCGTACCAAAGACAAGCGTCAATAAAAGCAGCAGGATTGCAATTAAGAGGAGGCGTCGACCAGAACGACGTCCACCGCCGCCTCTGGTTGCGGTTCCTCTTGCTGGTGGAGGATTGCCGATATTGCTATGACTCGCACCACGATTGCTGCGATTGGCTGCGGCTGCGGCTCCTGCTCCCAGAGCCGCTCCACCCAGGATAGCGCCTCCAGCTACGGCCCCACGCCGATTTGCTCCACGATTGGATAGGCTGCCAGCCTCTAAAGGCACCGCGGCTGGAATTGCACCGCTCTGCTGATCTGGATTGAGCTTGAGAGTGGCGCGCCCACGTTTGTTTGAGGGCAATTGGATAATATCTGGTGCATCTTCTTCTTCAAACTCATCGTCCTCTACCTCAGGATCAATTGGAGGTGGCCCTCCCGCAGACGCCCGTTGTGGTAGAGGTTGAATGCTTCTGGTGGGCTCTTCCTCATCGTAGTCCTCAAAGGGTGTTGCCGGTGGAGGAAGCTGATCAAAGTCATCGTCGTGGTCAATCTCGAGCGGCGGCTGGCTCTGTGCCCCATGGGAGCGCAGGGCTTCATCGGCAAGTGCACCTCCTGCCAGTCCAGCTGCGGCACCAGCTGCCGCGCCTGCGCCAAAGTTTCCACTACGGCGCGATTGCAGTTGCGCTGGTCGGGCCGGTGGATCGAGATCCTCGTCGTCCTCCTCAAAGGTCTGCTGCTGCCAGCGCGATTGCATTGGCTGAGCAGGCAATGATTGTGAGACACGTGGCGTTTTCGGTGGAATGACAGCCAGTGGTTGCGTTCCTGCACCGCCAACGATGGGAGGCTGAGGAGTATCGGAGAACTCATGCTCAGCCATTGCAGCACCTGCTGCTCCACGAGCTTTTTGTCCAAAGGGCCAGAACCCCTTTTTGGGCTCGGCATCGGCCAGGCGCTCATCCTCTTGAATCGAGCCTGCAAAACTGTCAAGAGAGGAGAAGACCTGGAAGCGGCGCTGACGCGCATAGTCGGCGGGGCCGGTGCCGCTGGTTCGTGGGATCACAAACACAATCTCGGCCTGCAATTTCCGACGCAGGCTCTTGAGGTCATCAAAATCTTGTGGACGTTGAAAAGCCTTGTTCTGACTGGGCAAAACCACCGCCACCTGCTGACGACCAAGTTTCTCTTGCGTTAAAATAGCCGCCAGGACACTTTTTCGGTCATCGCTAGGAGCAACCTCAATAATACCTATTTTTGCTCCGCGGGGGTCGGTCTTCCCAAATCCCGGCAGTTCCGTGCCATTACCCTGTCTCATCGTCGCGTTCCTCAAATCCCTAAGCAAAATCTTTTTAAAGCGTCGATCGTCGCCTATGGGGATTATTTTACACTATACGGTCGAATTCTAAAAGATCCAAAAGAGCAAATAATAAATAATTGCTATAGATTATAAGCTTTTGCATCCAAAACACGATGCACTTTTTACCCGAAGATCAATCTTGTCATCCAAAAAGAAGCTAACTATCGCGATCAGGCTCAGATAAGGGTGAGATCATTTCCCATTGGAATGAACGTATCTCACCCCTCTCTTTTGCCCTTTGCACCTATCCAATCAGCATCATAGCGAAAATCCGTTCGGATCTCACCAAGTATACATGGTATACGCATCACCCGACAAAGTTCGTCTCGCTTGCTAGGACTGTTGGTTACCTATGACGAATCTGATCTGCCCGGGATCGCTGGGAAGGGTTGCGCCAGCACCATCAATGCGTACGCTCGCGATCCCCATCTGTTGCCCCAGCAGTTGACGCGCCTGGGCAGGCGTTTTGCCTGCCAGCTCCTTCTGTAAGCTCTGTTTCAGCGCGGCGTCGATCTGATAGACCCAGACTCCCCTGGCCTGGACCTGCAATTGAATGCTTTGCGCATTGCTGCTGCTGACCGAGACCTGTGTCGTCACAGCTCCCACAAGCGCATAGCCGATCCCCACCTGCTGTTGAGCCGTCTGCTTCAACAGCGTTGTTGCCATCTGCTGAGCCGCTGCTGCATCATAGACCTGCCCCGTACAGGTCTCTGTCACCGTCAACTGGACCGATGGCACATTCACGCCTGTATCACCAACCTGCTGATCGGTCTGGTCGCTGGTCTTGCACTGTGGATCGCCAGCCAGTTGCTCGCCAGCCACCAGCTTGCCACGCAGAGCCGTCTGAGCCTGCGTCGTCAGATCCTTCACCAGACCCTGCTCCACCGCCGTCACATCCCCCTGCTGCACAAACTGATAATCCTTCGGATCTTGACCTCCGGTGAATGGAGATGTATTTTTGACAAAGACAGAGTTGTCTGTATTACAACAAATTTGACTTATATCAAGTGCGATGATGTTACCTTTTATTCCTGAACTTAGAGAATGGGCTGGAACGCTTACAAATCCAGTATTAGGAGGATTTCCTTGAGGAATCTTTGCATCGGTATCATTTGTAACTTGTACTCCATCTTTTCCAATAAAGATCGTACCAGCTGGTACAGTTTGAATATTTGTAAAAGATCCATTTAAAAAAGTCAAAGTCCCCTTCGCAGCCACGCCGGGGGTCTGTTTATGGCCGCTGGCTTTGATAGTCTGGGGTTGGGAGCTGCTACTGGCGGTGAGGGTGCGACCGGCAAGCTGATTTTTTTGGGGATTGGGATTGGCCTGTGCTGTCAGGAGATAGCTCTGCTGGATGGTCTGGCTGGCGGGGGTAAGCGTGATCGTGGTCTGTGGACTCCCACCAGGAAGCACGCGACTGAGCTGTCCACGCAGATCAGGCGTCAGAAAGGCCAGGATGCCAGCGCCGATGATAAAAGTGAAGAGAGCGATACTGGCTCCAACGATCAGCCAGGAAGGGGCTCGCCTGGATGGCGCTGGCAGCGGGGTTGCAGGCGACTTACGCGACCAATCGATACCTGACCATTCCGGTGCCAACCGGGAGACTGGCTGGAGATTTGAACGTGGAATGGGGAGCCAGCGGGGTGCTCCACGGCGATAGACATTGTTCCGTTTCTTCTCCTCTACTTCAGAAAGCGTCGTGAAGGGTTGATTGGAGCCACTCTGAAGCTGTTCGCCATTGGGAATACTCGCTTTCTCTGTGCGCGGCTCGGGTCGGCGAGGAATAACCGCAGCCGAGACCGATGCATCTGCCCGCGAGGCGCGACGAGGCACAGAAGATTGTTTCTGCGAATCCGCTCGCTCATGTGGCCCACGCAGCCCGGAAGATTCGACATGGGCAGACGACTGAAGCGAACGCTCACTATCTGGAGCTGGAACTCCCTGAGACACAGACTGAAGACCACTCTGAGGAGCTGGAGCGCCCTGAGACGCAGACTGAAGGCCACTCTGAGAGACTGAAGTTCCCGTTGACAAAAAGGGGCGAGGCTGCTTGCCTGTGGGAAAAGATAACGGAACCTGATCAAAAACGGTGGGCGAGGTCACGGTCCGATAATCCAGACGGGGTCGGCGCTGAGTCGTGCCAGGCTCCTGTTCGCGTGGAATGGCGGCGCGTACAGCCTGCCAGAACAGAGCTGCATCGGGATAGCGGAGGGCTGGATCTTCAGCCAGAGCCGTAAAAATAACTGCATCGAGTGCAGGCGGCAAAGCTGGCTCCAGACTACTGGGAGCTGGTGGAAGGGGTTGAGAGCCCCGGCGGCGCAGATCCTGAACACTCCGTCGAAAGGGAAACTGACCGGTACAGAGCTGATAGAGAATCACACCCAGAGCAAAAATATCGCTGGCTGGCTCAGACTTTCCGAGAAGCTGTTCGGGAGCCATATAAGGAAGCGTCCCTGCGCCAGCAAACGTATGATGTGTGGCCTCAACATCCACTGCCAGACCAAAATCGCTCAGCACCACCTGCTCCGAATCATCGGGTAGAATCCGGAACAGAATATTCATCGGCTTCAGATCGCGATGGATAATCCCTTGCGCATGGGCATACGAGACCGCGCTACAGAGCTGCTCAAAGATCGTCAGAGTCTCCGCAAGAGGAAACGGAGCATTGGGCGTCATCCGTTTATGGAGATCGGCCCCCTGAGCAAACTCCATCACAATATACGGCACAATCGAGCCATGACCGGCATCCAGCAGTTCCAACCGAACATCGCCATAGATGCGCAGAATATTGGGGTGACGCCACTGCGCCACCTGGGCCGCCTCCTTCATAAAGCGGTCAAGCGTCTTCTGATCGAGTTCGCCAGCTTTAATCACCTTCACAGCCACCTCACATTCCTCTCGCTCATCCCAGGCCAGACAGACATCAGCCATCCCGCCACTGCCCAGAACACCATCTAACCGATAACGCATCCCTAACCGCTCAATCGCTCGTCCATACCGCCATAATTTCATGCCCACCTCTTCTTAAGCAAGTACAAGATCAAAAAAGGTCAGACCTTTTTCGCATTTTTCGCCCCGGAGAGAGTCTATAGAATAGCTATGCAATACAATAGATAGTATACTCGACAAAAGTGATTATTGCATTTCCCCTCGAAAAAGGCAAGCAAAAGTAGGGCCATTCCCGCAAAGAACATACCAAAAATCAGCAATGCCAATATGCAAAAGTAGCAATACTTAAAAATAGCAATACACCTCTGGATCCCTGCCGTTCAAGGTGACAGGAGGGAGCCATCAGGGAGATCGCATCTCCCCATCCCGTCCCGTCCCGTCCCGTCAACCTCCACCATACCAACCCCCCTGGAAACAATGCCCAGAGAAGCTCACAACGTGAAGCAGGGAGAGAGGAAAGACAGGAACAGATGCCATGGAGGAGCTTCCTGAGTGAAGCAGAGCGAGAGGAAAGAGACAGGGCTTTTCAATTCTAGGTTGGCCCTCTGGTGGCCAAAGAGGTTCTCGCATTGGAAAGAGCTCAAAGAAAAAGAAAATACTGCATCAGGTAATTTTTCGGGCGTGACTGCGGTCTGGCCCGTGTCATCAGCCACACTGAAGTGATTCCGTGACTCACTCAATTCATTGTCCCCCCGGACAGGGACCAGACCGCAGTCGCGTCCGCTGAGCGTGCCCACCCGCCTCTTACCTCCTTCCTGGCTCATAGCCTCTTCTGCAAGAACTGAAAAGCCCTGGGAAAGAGACACCTTCCTTGATATTTCATAATATATGTTTTCGTGCAAAATATAGCATGACAAGTAGGGAAGGTAGCTTGTCTCCTTCCACAATCGTGAAGCTCCGCTTTGTGAGCCCCTCCATAGCCTCATAGAAAACAATGCCATGATGGGGCTCACCTCATGGAGATCGAGAACGTGGAGAAACCGCGACCCATCTGATATACTTTTCTCAGCGTTATAAATAAGAGACGCGATACGCTTCTTTTGCAGCTCGGGCAGGAGAGAAATGCACTGGGAGGTTGTAGGCAAATGACTATCAAAGCGGTCATCTCTGCCCTTGGAATGAGAAGGCAGATCCAACATCAGGCAGAGCAGGTTCTTACGCACCATACAGGAGGCCCGGTCTCCCTGCGCCTCTCTAGCTTCATCCGTACTCCTAGTGTATGCCGCTTGCGGGTGAGAACTTCCCCAGTCGAACTTGGAGAAAGCCTGATCATGAAGGGCATACGATATTTTGAGGACCGTACTGGTGTAGAAACGAGGTATCCAGCCCCTCAATGGATGTTCTTCAATGATTGGGCTGGTCTACAATTCCTCCAAAAGGAAGCAAGTGATCCGCTAATTGTGCCGCGCCTGTATGCAAGTTGCCACCAGCCTGCCCTGCTGCTCATGCAAGATCTCAAACCCTATGCCCATTTGGGAACCTTCTTGCAAGGCCGCGATGCACAACAAGCCACAGAAACGCTGAAGCTGTGGGGAGCCGCCCTGGGGAGGCTGCACGCCTCTACCATTGGGAAACAGATGGCTTTCAATACCCTTCGAGAAGCACTGGCTCCCCGTACGGCTTCCTGGAGTTGGGTTCCTCCCTGGCAACGAGCGTCAGACATCTATGATCAGTTGATCTCCAGTATACCAGCACATGTATTCAAGCAGGGATTTGAGAGCTTTCAATGGATGCTCTGGACTCTTCGCCAGACGTGCAAGACACTCGCGTTGCCCTGTACTATGCAGATAGAGACAGAACTGGCAGAGGTGATCCAGGCACTCAGTTCCCCAGGCCCCTTCCTGGCCTACACGCATGGCGATCCCTGTTCTGAGAATTGTCTGCTTGATGATCAAGGGCTCAAGTTTGTGGATTTCGAGAATGGGGCGTATCGGCATGCCCTCTTCGATGCCGTGTATCCCCGCATGGGCTTTCCCACCTGTTGGAACGGCCAGCAAGTCCCGCAGGCTGTCGTAGAACAAACTGAACAACACTATCGTACGACGCTGACCGCTGGTTGTCCCGAGGCCGCCGATGATCAGCTATTCGCCCAGGCTCTGGTCCATGCCTGTACCTATTGGACATTGCTCTCCTGCCAATTCGACGCGCTTAACCGCCTGACGATACATGATCCATCCTTTTGCCCTTCTGACCGACAAACGACGATGCAGCAGCACATCCTCTTCCGATTTGAACGTCTGGCACAGATAACAGCAGAAACAGGCTATCTTGAGTGCCTCGGGGATCTCTTCCAAACAATGAGCACGATCCTACAGAAACGTTGGCCTGTTCAGACGCATCAGCTCCCTTTTTACCCCGCCTTCAAAAATTTCGACTTTGCCTGCATTTAGTTCTTTCTGATGCATTTGCACCATTTTATGATAACTAAGCTGTTCTTTGAGGTCGCGAGCGGCTTAGTTACAATGCCATGGAGGGGTGACCATGTGGGAAAGGGAACACAGGAAAGAGACAAGCGGCTTTCCCTACTTCACAGTTCATAATATATTTTTTCGTTCATAATAAGACAAAAAAAAGTAGGGTGTCTCCTTCCACCATCGTCAACATCCACCATGCCAGCCCCACCATCGCTTCATTGGAAACAATGCCATAGAGGGGTGACCATGTGGGAAGGGGAACACAGGAAAGAGACAAGCGGCTTTCCCTACTTTGCAGTGTATAATATGTTTTTCGGTTAATATATAACAATACAAGTAGTGAAGGTCGCTTGTCTCCTTCCACCATCGTGAACCTCCGCAATGTGAGCCCCTCCATAACCCTATTGGCAACAATGTCATGGAGAGGCTCACAACGTGAAGCAGGAACACCGGAAAGATAGGAACAGATGCCATGGAGGGGCTCACACAGCGGAGCAGGAACACAGGAAAGAGACAAGCGACTTTCCCTACTTGACATTATTTAATGGGTAAAATTGTATATTTTGGGTGAAAGAGAAAAGACAAGGTCGCTTGTCTCCAGAGGGTGGTAGTGAACGTGAAGTGAGAGAACTTACCATCATCGTTACACTACCCTTGACTGAAGAGAGAAGGAGAGCGAGCTGAGATGAAGAGACTTGCCGATAAAGTCGCCGTCGTTACCGGTTCGAGCCGTGGTATTGGTCGAAGCATTGCCCAGAAATTAGCACAGGAGGGCGCGAAAGTCGTCGTGAACTATAGTAGTAAGCCCGATGAGGCCCAGAAAGTGGTCCAGGCAATCCAGCAACAGGGTGGGGACGCTATCGCCCTTCAAGCCGATATGGGCCAGATCCCTCAGATTATCCAACTCATGGACAAAGTCATTGAAACCTATCAAAGGTTGGATATTCTTGTCTCCAATGCCGGGATTGAACACTTTGGAGCCTTTGATACGGTCACGCCAGAGGATTTTGACCGAATATTCGCCGTCAATACCCGTGGCCAATTCTTTGCTATGCAGCAGGCAGCCAGGCATATGAATAATGGTGGACGTATCATCTGCACTTCATCCATTAGTGCGAGCAAAGGTTTTCTCAATCATGCCGTCTATAGTGGCAGCAAGGCCGCCAATGAAGGATTTGCCCGCAGCCTGGCGATCGACCTCGGTCCGCGTGGCATCACCGTCAATGCTATTGCCCCTGGTGCGACCCAGACCAGCATGTATGACAAAAATGTCGAGCTCTATGGGGACCCCGATTCCAGACTGTCGCTTGACGATCAGATGAAAAAGTTCTCGCCACTGGGTCGCATCGGCCAACCAGAGGATATTGCCAACGTCGTTGCCTTCCTGGTCTCCGACGAAGCTGGCTGGCTCACAGGACAGGTCATTCACATCACCGGCGGCATGGCCTGATCACGCCTGATCATGAACAGAGGCTGCTGAGGCATACAATCACAACAACGAATGCCTTCCTAAAACAGGGCTTCCAGTGCTGAGGTGTGCTCTGGAAGCCGAAAAGGTTCTCACATGACGCGACTGCGGTCGGGCCCGTGTCGTCAGCCTCAATGAATTGAATACCTGAGCGCCTTCAATTCATTGTCCCCCTAGACACGGACCAGACCGCAGTCGCGTCCGCTGAGCTTGCCTACCCGCCTCGCTCCCCCTTCCTCTGCATCTCAGCCTTCTGGACAATTGATTCGGAAGAGGTAATTGAGATTATCAGGCCATTACTCGGGCGCGTCCCGCTGAGCTTGCCTACCCGTCTCGCTCCTCTTCCTAAGAGAACCTTAGCAGGTCGGAGATGGCGTACTAAAGCTATTCAGGTACGTAAATTGCCCATTGATGCCAAGCGAGATCGGCTGCTTCGCAAACCAGGAATAGAAGGCCTCATCCTGGAGATTATAGCCATTGACCGTGAAACCAATCCCAACCAGCGGATCACCCACCTCTAGATAACTATTGCAGCCATATTGAGGTGCCAGCGGCGAGGACCAGGTTGGAGTCTGATTATCGGTAAACGGATCGTTATACCACTCAGAGACTTCATGGCTTAGCGCACTGACATCAGCAATCGGAAACGTTCCAAACAGGCCAGCATCACTATAGGTTGAATAGATGTAGGTATAGATTGAGCTACGGCCACTGGCAGAGGTCTTAGCCAGTTCTGCATGATAGCCCATGATGCAGCACTGAGATGGATTGAAATTGGTATACAGGAACGTGTTGTACGTTAAAAAGATGGGCAAGGTACGTGGGCTTATCTTCAACGAGCTCAACAATGTCTGTAATTGGAGATCAAACCAGTCAATGTCAATCTCACCTACCGTCGAACCTGTTCGTTTGCTTACCCCCTCAACCCCCATCGAAGCTGGCACGTGCAGGGTAAACGTTGAGAACACTTTCGGGCTTCTTAAAACGACATGATAATTGGGGTTCTGAGCCGAGATTGTCTTCCAGAACTCAGCCCTCTGAATCGCATCGCCATACTGTGTATTGCCACTACTGAAATCTGCCTTTTGAAAGATCGGAGAGGCTACTGTCGGGGCCACCTTCTGCGTCCCATCCAGGGCTACACCATCGGCAAACACCACATTGAGTGGAATAATCTCGGTTGCAATACTTGTCGTACTTGCCTGCTGAGAGGGATCAGTTCCGACCATCTGAAAGGGATAGACATTACTATTAAACGTAAAGTCAGAGCCCCAGAACGGGATCGTATCTACAAAAGAGTTATTGGTAGGTCTGATCGCAGCGCTGGCGGGAGCCGCTCCCGAATGAATAAGCTGGCCCTGGTGCAGAGCCACCGAGTGAGGATTCGAGAGCACAATTGCTCTCTTCACAATCCCCTGCGCCTGCACTTCCTGTACCAGCATAAGGCAGATCGCCAATAACAGAGGCATACACACATACAGAGATCGCCTTTTTGCACGCATGAGCAGAAAAATCCGCATATTTCATCCCTTCCACCTGATAAATGTAAGATATCTCATTGAGTCTTCCATATATAGGATAATTACATCATCAAATAAGAGTATTTAAGCCTATGACATGTATAGGTGGGGGGAGAGAGGGATGTGGAACGGGGGCGGAGTGAGTCGCGATGGTCATCATGAGGGGATATATGGCGGAGGGAGTTTCGATGGCGGAATGGGTCGCTACGGCCATCATGAGGGGATATATGGCGGAGGGAGTTTCGATGGCGGAATGGGTCGCTACGGCCATCATGAATGATGGGCCCTACATGTCCTTGCGATAAATCGCACATTAAGGGTTATTCATTGGGGGAAGGGGGTAAGAGAGAGATAGGACGGAGGGGGGTGTGTACGGCGGCCATCATGAATGATGGTCCCTACCTTCTTGGGCGATAAATCAATTATGAAGAGCGATTCATTGGAGAGTGACAGGAATTGGGATGAGGGGATCACGATGTTGAACATGAATAAGATATGATATATGGTATGGTCTTGTGCGGATGGTGTATGATTTATAAAAAGGCCCTGTTTTTTTTAAATTTTAATATCAAATAGGCGTATTCTCTTTTTTGGTTTTTTGCAACTCAATTGATAAATTTAGTTGTACCAGATACATGAATGATGGGTCATATATCATTTATGTGATATATGACCCATCATTCATGAAAAGAAGATTGGCTTCCAAAAAAATCGCTTATGTGCGATTTATCGCATGAGAATGTAGGGCCCATCATTCATGATGGCCGCCGTGACCCACTCCTCCCAATCCCCCCTTCTCATACAATCATCGCACCCCATATGCGATTTATCGCACAAACGTGTCGGACCCATCATGAATGATGCCGCCGTGACCCACTCCTCCCAATCCCCCCTTCTCATACAATCATCGCACCCATCTTACACTTCCGCCATAAGCTCCTCTTCATGGCTGGATTCTGGCTCGCTGACAACACTATTCAGCTTGCCGGGCCACCAGTTCCATTTACCCAGGAGCAGAACGACGCCCGGGACCAGAAGACCACGTACGACAAAGGTATCCATCAGAATACCGACCGCCACACAGACGCCCAGCTGGTAGAGAATATTTAAAGGCAAAGTCGTTAAGACCGCGAAGGTACCGGCAAGGATCAGACCAGCCGATGTAATCACTCCACCCGTTCGTGATACGGCAAAAGGAACCCCATCCTCCAGATTATGCCGCTGAGCCTCTTCACGGACACGCGACATCAAGAAAATGGTATAGTCAGCTCCTAGCGCAACCAGAAAGATGAAGGTGTAGAGCGGGATCGCATAGTTAAAGCCATCCTGACCCTCAATATGCTGGAAGAAGAACGCACAGGCTCCAATCGAAGCCACAAAGTTCAGCGTCACAGCCCCCAGGAGATAGAGAGGAGCAATCAGACTGCGCAGTAGGAGCCCCAGGACGATTGCAACCAGGATCAGCACCACTGGAACGATCAGATAGGTATCATGCAGATTGTACTGATAGGTATCGGCCAGTTCAGCCGTCTGACCCGATAGATAGCCATCGGCGTCCAGATGATTATCGTGCAGCGCCTGATTTAGAGCCGAGCGCAATGGATCAATCACATTGATACCATCCAGCGAATAGGGATCATCTTTAAGCACCACCGAGAACTGAGCCGTACTATTATCAGGCGAGACGTAGGTGCTACTCGCCGCAAAAGCTCCAATCAGCGCCACTTGCTGAGGATTAACTGGCTGACAGGTAGGACCCTGACAGGGACCAGGGCCTGAGGTTGGCTGTTGCGTGAACTTCCCGCTACGAATAGCCTGTTTGAGGCTCTCTGGCAGCGAAGCCAGTCCTTTTTGCAGGACAGCAGGATCAACAATTGGCTGCGCACCATCAGGCCGGGTTGGACCCTGAACCTTCGCCACCCCTGTACTCTTCTGCAAGGCCACTGCGACCGCATCAAGCTCGGTCAGATGCTGATAGACATCGGCCTGATCGCCTTTGAGCTTCACCAGAACGGTCGTTGGAGCCAGTGTGCCCGCAGGAAAATGCTTCTGAAGCGCTGCATACCCCTCGGTTGCATCGGTTGGATTGCGAAACGACGTCAACAGATTAAATGTCGGGACAGAACCAATATTGCCCAGCGCCAGAATACCGAGCAGAAGCAGGCTCCCAACAGTTGCCAGAATACGATGCTTCGCCGTCCAGAGTCCCAGACGTCCCCAGAACCCCTTCAAACTCTTTACATCAGACTCACGTGCAACCTCTGGAGTATATCGGGGCACAAAAGGCCAGTAGGCAGCTCGACCAACCCAGACCAGGAGAGCCGGGACCAGCGTCAGACCAGCAACCAGCATAATGGCAACAGCAATGGCCAGCGTCAGACCCAGTGAATTATACAGATTGATCGCCGTAAAGACCAGCGTCAGCAGGCTGAGGATCACGGTGCCAGCGCTCGAAGTAATCGCTTCACCAACAGCACGCATCGTCGTGCGCATCGCCAGATACTTATCCTCAGTATACTGCAACTCCTCGCGGAAACGCGAAGCCACAAAAATACTATAATCTGTCCCCGCACCAAAGAGAAGTACCGTCATAATTGAGGATGCCTGCTGGCTCACACTAAAAAGCCCGGCATGAGCAGCGAAGCCCAGACAGGCATTCACAACCTGGAGAGCCCAGCCGACCGCAATCAAAGGCAGAAAGGCCAGAATAGGTGAACGATACAGCAGGATCAAGAGCACCAGAACCAGCACAACCGTCCCTAATAACAGCGACACATCGGTTGCTGAGAAGATCAATACGGCATCGGCAACCACGCCCGCCGGTCCCGTCACATGCGCCTCAAGCGACGTATTAGCCGTTGTCTGCTTGAGGTAATCTCGGATATGCTTAACGCTATCCTGAAACGTCTGGCTTGAGCTCTCACCCGTCATCGTAGCAACCATCGTCATCGTAGTCTTATCTTCAGATTGAAGCTGCGATGCCGCTTGAGGCACTGTAAAGATCGAGAGAACAGGCCCAACGAGAGCTGGCTTCTGATCCGATGTCAGCCAATCGCTCACCTGCCGGGCCCTGGCGAGATCATCACTGCTCAACCCTTTGGCATCCGAAAAAACAAGAATTGCAGGAGTCCCTTTGCTACTGGGAAATTCTTTCAATAGCAAGCGAGAGGCCACCTCTGAGCGCGAATCAGCCGGAATATTTTGCGCCGAATTATTATAGACGCTGGCAAGCGAAGGTGCTAACAGTACCAGCACAACGGCAAGAACCAGCCAGAGCGCAATCGTGACAAACTTGCCACGCCTGGATGAGGCTGCATCGGTAAACCTATGTAAGAGGCGTGTAATCACGCGTAACCTCCAGTGATTAAGTCAATCAGGAAAATTAAAACAACTTTCAAACAACTTTTTTATCAGCCAATAAAAGAATAAGACCGAAAATGCTCCTTACTGACCCGCTGGTCAGAGGCCAGGATACCATCCTTACAGCCCTTCTGGCCCATTTCTCATAGAAGAGATGATCGAAATGGACAGGATCGGGTAATAATTTAGCTCCAAATATTTTATCATCTGATAAGGAAATTTAAAAGCCTCGACAATCATACAGATGATCATACAGAGGAGGAGAGGCTGCCTCTTTCGCTGACTGGTATGGAATAAATATGCAGGCATTGGGTGTTATTCTATACGTAGAGATGCTGATACATTAAAATTGTAAACATGGGCTAATAATTATTCAAAAAACAGGCGATTCCTCTTGCAGACCATTCAGAAAAGCGGTATGCTATTTATATAATTTCTAGAAATTATGCAAGGGCGACACGCAAACAGGGGCTGGCCCCCTTCTATACCTTCTAAAAATTATGCAACGATAAAACAGAAACAACGGAAGGCTCCTACTTATTCGGCCATGGAATGGAGGGAGCAGTCCTGTAAGTAGATTGAGTATAGGCTGTCTCATGCCATGAGAAGGCCTTATTAACAATCATAACGGTATGAAAGGAGGACAGTTCTTCATGCCTATCATAGATCGCAGCACGTGTATGGTATTTGATCGGCACAGTGTCAGAGAGAAAGCCACAGGTAAGAAGGATGATGCTGAATTTCAATCCATTTTCTATCAGGTTCCGCGCCTTCCGGGCTCAGACATTGGCAGTGGTACGCAGCCTCCTTACATTAGCGTTTGTGTGTGAAAAGACAGATGGCTCATGGCTGCACCCTGCGAAAAAGCAGAAGCCGCTTATTACCAATGACCTGCTTCATCAAAAATCTATCACTGAAACCTTCCTGCACGAAATACAATCCCGCGCAGACAACAAGCATGAGATCACGCCGCCGATGGCAGCCTATGTCAGTCTGGCAGTACAGAGTGACCAAATAGCCATTGCTGAATTAAGCGGCTCGTTGCTTACAACACATTCTGTGCCATTGCAGGGCGAGGATTTTGCGGAAGCCAGCATCCACTGGTTGCGCGGACGAGCCCGCAGACAGCATCTAAGCTATGTTGCAGCCTCATTTCCCGCAGCAGAGCTGTCGGATGACCTGCTGTCACGTTTATGGTTACAAGATGATGTCGTGCCCTATCGCTATCATACAGATCAATTAGAGCCATCCCCAGGACTGACCAGGACGCCCAGGATCGCCGAAGGGGTAAAAGCGGTCTCGTCTCATTTTGATGCTAACCATATTGCAGAGACAAAACTGGGACCAGCCAACGAAGTACTGGTCACGGAATTGGTCTCGCTCGAAGAATACCGACAGATTACATCCGCCAGAGATTTTATGCGCTTAACCACTCTCGCGCAACGCTTCCAGGGACGCCGGCTTGTCTTCTTAAGCGCTACTCCACAGGGTGGCGGGGTCGCGTTGATGCGTCATGCCCTTATACGTCTGCTCCGGCTGGTTGATGTGGATGCGCACTGGCATGTCCTCATGCCACGAAAAGAGGCCTTTGATATCACCAAGACGAAGTTCCATAACGTCTTGCAGGCGGTTGCCAATCGTGAGGTTGAGCTGACAGCGGAGGAGAAACTGCGGTATGCCCTCTGGATGCGCGAAAATGCTCAATTGTTACAGCCAGTGTTTCGTGACGCTGATGTGATCGTGATCGACGATCCTCAGCCCTCAGGTCTGATTCCATTTATCAAACAAGTAAATCCATCAGCAAAGATTATCTATCGCTCACATATCCAGATTATGGCCGACTTAACCAATCAAGTGGGCACACCTCAGTATGCAACCTGGAGCTACCTCTGGGAAAATATTCAACTGGCTGATTGTTTTGTCAGCCATCCCATTGATCGGTTTATTCCAGCTATTGTTCCAGCTAAAAAGGTTTTTTACCTGCCAGCGACAACAGATCCTCTCGATGGCTTAAATAAGCCACTGACAGATGAGCAAACGGATAATTATCTGCGCATCTTCAATAGAATTGCCAGTGAGCAGCAGCAGACGCCACTGGATGTTGAGCGGCCTTATATTATTCAGATCGCCCGCTTTGATCCTTCAAAGGGGATTCCAGACGTTCTGGAGTCTTATCTAAAGCTGCGCCAGATGCTTGCAAAGCGGCGGATCCCTGAGCCACAACTGGTGATTACTGGCAATGGATCGATTGATGATCCCGATGGCAAGCGGGTACATGCCCAGACGTTACAGATCGTCGAGCAAGAGCCCTATAAGTCGTTTGCGCAGGATATCAAGATTGTGCGCTTGCCCCATCGCGACCAGATTCTGAACGCCTTACTTCGTCGCAGCGCTGTAGCACTGCAACTTTCAATTCGTGAAGGATTTGAGATCAAAGTCACGGAGGCTTTACTGAAGGGTATCCCGGTGATCGCCTATAATGTCGGAGGGCTGCCATTACAGATCGAAAATGGGGTCAGTGGCCATCTGGTCCCTGTCGGCAATACCACGCGCGTAGCTGAGCATCTCTATGAGCTGTTCAGCAATCCAGCCTACTATCAACGTATGAGCCAGGCGGCCTATAAGCGGGCCAATCCCGCGTACCTGACCATTCCCAATGCCATCTCCTGGCTCTCTCTGGCCCAAACAGAATCTCCCTCTTTTGGCTGATGCCATCCATAGGGATTGCCGCCTACAATTCACTACAAACCGGTCACTGTAAACCGGCAATCCCTGACACGCACCCCATTGGCTTGTCGGCTAAATATGTTCAAGAGAGAATTGTAAGGGAGGAATAGTGTGTGAGTCGTTCAATAACTACAACCAGAGCATTCACTCAGCCAGCTACCAGTTCAACACGGATCTTATGGGCCTGTATTATCGCAGGCATTCTCTTTGTCCTGGACTCGACGCTTCTATCCTGGATTGGACCCGCAATTGCCAGAGATCTGCACGCAAACCCCGCCTCTGTCAGCATTCTCTCCTCGCTTTTTATTGTCACACTGGCTGCGGCCATTCTAGGAGCTGGTGCACTGGCAGATCGCTATGGTCGCAAACGCCTTCTCCTGATTGGAGTGACCGCAGAAACGCTGCTCGCAACCCTGGCGGTCTTTACACCAACTGTTGGAGCGCTTGTCTTCATTCGCGCACTGGCTGGCATAGCCGGTGCCTTTGTGAGCCCTCTTACGATTGCCATTATTCGTGTCAATCTGCCAGAACGGGAGCATGCCAGGTCCATGGGGCTGTATCTGGGCATTCTGAATCTGAGCTCAGGGCTATCCGCCATCGTAATTCAACTGATCAATCAGACGTTTGGCTGGCGATCAACCTTTCTATTAATCATCTTGATGGGCCTACTGGCGTGGTTTATGCTCAGCGGCATTCCTGAAAGTTCTGCCACAGAACAGAAGCCCATTGATTGGCGCGGAATCATTCTGGCTGGCATTGGCCTGGTTGGCCTGATCTATGGCTTAAATCTGGCAGCCACTCCCAGAGGCTTTAGCAATCTGGAGGCAGACGGCTTTATTCTGCTCGGCTTCGTCACACTGGGCCTTCTCATCTGGCATGAGAGCACCTGCGACCATCCCGTTCTGTCATTGGCGTTCTTGCGCCTGCCAGCGGTACAGATGGGATGTCTGATTGCCCTTATTGTCCTCTTCGCGCAGGGCTGTGCGATCTTTCAGCTTACGTTGTATCTCCAGACCTACCTGGAGCGTTCGCCATTGCAGACCGCACTCTATCTCTTACCCTTTGCCTTTGCCTCTTATCTCGTCTGCCTCTTCATGGATCAACTCGTCCGGCGGTTCAACCGAAAAGTGCTCCTTATTGGATCGCTTCTGATTATGCTGGCCGGTATCGCTGGTCTGGCGCTGACATTGGGGCCAGATAGTACCTTCTGGCATTTCCTTCTTCCCCTCATCTGTATCGGGGGAGGCGTCGTCATTGCCAATACGCTACGGGTCCAGATGATCATGGATGCCGCCTCAGTCGAATTAGCCGGTGAAGCCTCTGCTTTAAGCAATATCGTCGCAGATATAGGAGGGGCACTAAGTATTGTGCTCTCAACCTTGCTCGTCTCACTGTTTGCAGCTCAAGCGTACACCAGGCACCTTCTACAACTGGGAGTGTTGCGCGCCCACATCGATTCGTCACTGACGCTGCTAACAAAAGATCTTCAACCAACCTTTGCCAACCTCGGCGATCAGTATGGTATCAGTGAGTTCCAGGCTAAAGCCATCGTTGGCATCTATGAACAGGCCTATCTGTCCAGCGTTGTCCTTGTCTTCTGGCTCAGCGCACTTGCTCTTCTCGTTCTCCTCTTGCTCGTTGCTTTCCTCTTTTACCCACACAAGCACAAAAAACGGGCTAGCTGTAAGTCTAGCCCATTATAAAGAAGGATTGGCGCTTCCTCTATAGGGTTGGGAGGTATAAGCATCCGAACTAACTTATGCCTCCAAAAGATGGTAGAGTTGGAGGAGGAAACTTCATCATTCACAGCGCTATTCTAAGGCATAAAAAACGAAAAATCAAAAGGTAAATTTCGATATAACAGATCGTCAAAAGATGAAACGCTTGGATGATATGGTATACTGTGGACAAAGAACCCGGGCACAGAAGGACTTATCAGGACAAAGAGCCGACCATCACCAGCACTCTCTGAGAGATCGTATGGAGGAGAAGCGCTCTTTTCTTACGCCCTTCTAAATTTTTGTTGGATAAAAGGCGAAAAATGGTGAAAGAGAATACAGAACCTGCGATGGATGGGATGCACTACTTTTCATCCATTCTGGATGGAATTGGCAATACTCCGCTTGTACGATTAAATCGTATTGCAAGCGATGTCCCCCCTCTCGTTTTGGCGAAGATGGAGATGTTTAATCCTGGTGGGAGCGTCAAAGATCGCGTTGGGCCCGCCCTCATCGAATATTGTGAGCAGCAGGGCTGGCTTCGCCCTGGTGGCACCATTGTCGAGCCAACCAGCGGCAATACCGGCCATGGTCTGGCGATCGCGGCTGCCATTAAGGGCTACCATTGCATCTTTGTCATGACGGATAAAGCCAGTGAAGAGAAACGCAGCCTGCTGCGCGCTTATGGAGCAGAAGTTGTCGTCTGCCCAAGTAGCGTCAATCACGATTCTCCCGAATATTATAAAAACGTCGCCTATCGCCTCGCCAAAGAGATTCCAGGTGCCTGTTGTCCTGATCAATACTCGAATCCAGCGAACCCAGCAGCCCATTATGCATCGACGGGTCCAGAGATCTGGCGGGCTACTGCTGGCCGCATTACCGCTTTTGTGGCTGGCATTGGCACAGGCGGTACTATCTCAGGAACCGCTCGCTATCTAAAAGAGCAGAATCCCGCCATTAAGATTATTGGTGCCGATCCACCGGGCTCTGTCTACTCTGGTGATACCCCTGGCCCATACAAAGTTGAGGGGATTGGCATGGATATGTACCCACGTAACTATGCGCCCGAACTGGTCGATGAAGTCATCCGCATCGATGATCGCTCCTCTTTCAACTGGGCTCGCCGCCTGGCTCGCGAGGAGGGTATCCTTACTGGCGGTTCAGCGGGAACGGCCCTTGGAGCCGCCCTCACCTATGCACGTCGTCTGACTCCGCAAGATGTTGTCGTTGTTCTGCTCCCCGATACCGGTCGTGGCTACCTGAGCAAGCAATATAACGAGACCTGGATGCGCGAAAATGATATGATCGTTCAGGCAGATGCTGAGCAGCCAACGCTCCATGATGTGCTGATCTATCGACGCAACCATGCTCATAGCATGCCTCTGGTTGTGAGCGTCCGACCCAGCGATTCCGTCGCTGACGCCGTCGAGCTCCTGCGCCGCTATGGCATTAGCCAGACCCCGGTCATGGAGAATCAGCAGATGATTGGGAGTCTGACCGAAGATCTTCTGCTCCGCCGCCTGGCAACGGGCGAGCCCTTAGAGACCTGCGCCGTGGGCGAGATTCAAGGACCGCCATTCCCCATCCTGGATGCTGACGCACCAACCAGCGAAGCCTACACACTCTTTAACGACTGTAGCTCTGCGGTCGCGGTCAGTAGCAAAGGAGAGCTGGCAGGCATTGTCACCAAGGCCGATCTGCTCGAATTCTGGGCCCACACACGCCACCCATAAGTCTTCGCCTATACAAAAAGGCTCTCATCCAACCATCGTTGGGTGAGAGCCTTTTGACAGTGCATCAAAAGAGTCAATGCGAAGACGCCCCACTTATCACCTACAGAACGTTAGCAGGTAGGCGCATAGGCAGTAAATGTGCCCAGATAGGTATATTTGCCACCGATACCCAGGGACGGATCCTGACGAGCAAACCAGGAGTAGAAGGTCTCATCCTGTGGATGATAGCCCTTGACGTCAAATGCGATTCCAACGAGAGGATCACCAACCTCCAGAATATTGCTACAGCCATACTGTGGAGACAACGGCGAAGTCCAGTTTGGAGTCAAATTATCGGTAAAAGGATCATTGTACCACTCAGAGATCTCATGGCTCAGCGCATGAATATCTTCGATCGGCAGCGATCCAAAGAGACCTGGATCACTATACGCAGCGAAAGCATAGGTGTAGATCTTGCTATCACCACTGGCAGTCGTTACGGGAAGCGCATTGTGATATCCCAGAATACAGCAGTTGGCGGGATCTCCACCATCATACAGGAAGGTATTGTAGTCCAGGAAGATTGGCAGCGTTTTGGGGCTCAAGTTCAATGAGAACAACAAGCCCTGAAGCTGCGTATCAAACCAGTTGACATCAACACGGCCCAGTGGTGCACCCGTACGGCGGCTAGGCCCCTCAATACCATATTCAGCAGGCACATTCAAGGTTACTGTCTTATAAATCTTTGGCTCAGACAGCAGGACGTGGTAATTCTTGCTACCATTGGAGACATATTTCCAGAACTCTGCACGCTGAATGGCATCACCGTACTGAGTATGACCACTGGTGAAATCCGCTTTCGTGAAGATTGGAGAGTCCTCAGTCTTATCAAGCTTCTGCGTTCCATCCAAAACAACACCATTTGAAAATACCAGCTTCAAGGGAATGATCTCTGTTTTAACGGTAGTGGTCTTTGATCCCAGGCTTGGATCAGTACCTACCATCTGGAATGGATAGATACTTCCATCAGCGGCAAAAGCCGAACTCCAGAATGGAACCGTCTCGACAAAACCAGATGAACGAGCCGCTGCAACGGCTGCCGTATGAGCAGCTGCACCAGCCGCACCAACCTGGGTATTGCCATGAAAGGTTGCATATCGTGGTGTACCAACATCAACGCCAGCTGCACTCTGTGCCCCTGCACTGGCAATGGTACCAAAAGTAGCAATCGTCACAAGCGAGAAAGCTATAATCAGCTTCAACCAATTCTTTTTTGTGGACAAGATTGATTGTATCCTTTCTCAAATCTGTTGCACTGTGATTAAAAGTATAAAAATTGGTATTGGAATGGTTACTGCAAACAAAAAGTTGGTTCATCCTGCTCACCGTTTTTAGAGCGTGGAAGAGGATACGGAAAGCATTGGATTAACCAATCTGACCAGAGTATTCGGAGATGCCTATACCTTATTCACATTGCCACAAATAGTGACGCACTGGTACCCAAAGATTACCAGATACAACTTCACTAGAAATTATCCACAAAGTATCGTTTTTATCGTTTATGCTATATAAAAAATTTTCAAGTTGTATCTTTCTGACCAGAAGCATTCTAAGATTGCCCATTCTCTTACATAAGACACTATCTATTTGCTTATTTACTTACTATTGAATACATTGAAAAAACCCTTCCGATTCTCTCTGGGGGAAATTAATTATTTATATAACTTTTCACTCTCGTCTGCATACGGCACGGTCAACGTCTGTGTGTTGAGCCTGAGCTGTCTGCTCTTGAACAAGAACGGGGAAATGGGCAACGAGGGGCTGAGAATACGATACTCATGTTTTTCTGCCCGATCTCATGGCCGCCAGGCGTCTCCGGCTATCTATCAAACGTCCGCCAAAGAAGGCAAAGACGGCACCAGCAATGACCCCAAAAAAGAGGATCAACACCAGCAGCGTGAACAGTGTCGATGAGATAATGACCTGATTCGTTATCGCCGCTTTCTGGGCTGGTGTCTTGAGCGTGGCCTGCGTGGCCAGACGAATCGCATCCAGGTTTACAAGGGTAGCGACAAGCGACACAATTCCATTTACCAGATAGGCAATGCCACCTGTCAGAGCACCGGCCATTGCCCCCTTCTTCAATGCCCCTGTTTCACGAGTTATACGGAATCCAACATACATATAGACAAACAAGGTCAGTAAAAAACCAATAATGGCGATCCATGAAGCGACTCCTGGTGGAACCAGGCTGGCAATAAAGCCTAAAATGACTTGAAATATACCAATACCTATCCCAAACAAGATCCCCTCTCGCAGGATAGGCCGTTCTTTGATAGCTATCATCATCACTCTCCTCTATACATGTGACATCGAACCCCGATCATGATCACACATTCTCTTAATACATGTGAGATCGCACCCCGATCATAATCACACATTCTCTGCCACACCATATCATATTCAATACCATTCTACAAAGAGCACATGGTATTCGCTGCTAAAAGCAACGAATACCATTCGGCGACCCCAGGCCGGTCTGAAAAGAATATTCATTCTCAGGAGAGGGAATATCATTCAAGCAATCGTAGCTTTCGCTCTCAAGCAGCCAGGGGAACCGCACACTATAACTTGCATTGGCATTTCCCGTCAGGGCATAAACGCCCGCAATAATAGGGGCAGACGCACTGGTCCCGGCCATCATATACCAGCCATCCAGGCCGTAGGTATCGTACGCCGCCATTCCAGTCTGGGGATCACCAACGGCAGCGACGTCAGGGACTGCACGATTAGCACAGCCTGTGGAGAAGCTCTTTTGCCAGTAGGGCTGCGAAATATACTGGCTACAGCCACCGCCTGACCCACTCCAGGCCGTCTCTGTGCCATTCTGTTGCAGGCTCGTTCCACCTACGGCTGTGACATATGGACAGACAGCGGGAATATTTACTCCTGGACCAGAATCTCCGGAGCTGGCAGTGATTGTCACGGTCTGATGCTGAAAATAAAGGCTACAATAAGAAGCCTCGTCAGTATACTCTCCCTGTGAGCCAAAGCTATTATTGACCACATTCGCCTTCTGAGCAATCGCTGTATTCTCTGACATACCCAGATCATTGAGCGCATCTGAGTTGGCTTCAATCAGGAGGATATGGCAATTCGGACAGATGGCGCTCACCATATCGAGATCAATCGAGACCTCCTGAGCCCACGCCACATTCGGCGACGGGAGCGGAGCACTCTGACCAGCCTGATTGAGCTTCAAAAAGCACCCATTGCTCAGTGTACAGGGCGCTAAATGATAGTGCGCTCGATACACCGCCAGATCCGATTCTGCGTTGGGATCATCATAAGCATCAACAATAGCTATCGTCTGACCAGTCCCTGCTGTGGTCGATGGCAGTTGATAGGCTGTCTGCAAAGCGGTAGGTGAATAGGGAAAGGTATCAGCTGGTGGGACCGCAAAATTCCCCCAATGCCTGCCTAAAGACTTTTCGACAATGACTGTACATCGTGCTTTATGATCCTGAGCAACTTTTTTCCCATCAGGGCAGGCTCGATAGGGCCCATGAGAAAAACTATAAGAAATCGCTGGCGTACGTAAGACCGATGGGGCGGCCTTCACCTCTCCCAGACCTACTACTGCCAGCAAAAAAAAGGCCATCAACCAGCTCAATAGAAATCGTGGTGCCATCCTCTTACCCTTTATAACTAAAAATAGAACGCTCTGTAGTATTCGTTTAGAGGGAGTTTGAGCGTTCAACATTAGCATAAATAGGCAGACAAATGATATATTTGCCTTGATCTGAAGATCTCCTGTCAGGATGTGACGCAAAAAAGAGAGCTTCGACCAATCAAGTTTGCTCGATTGGTCGAAGCTCTCCAGCGTGAAGGAGGGCAGATCTAGTTCGGGCCCGCTCTACGAACGGCCTCCTCTATCGAGGAGAATTGAACAAAGTTTTGCTTAAACAGTTCTGCTAATCTGGCTGCTTGTTGATCATAGGCCTCAGGATCAGACCAGGTCTGACGGGGTTGAAGCAATCTGCCAGGGACATCGGGGCAGCTCGTAGGAATATGGAGGCCAAAGACGCTATCGGTCACGGTATCCACCTGCTCTAGAGCTCCACTGATAGCGGCTCGCACCATCGACCGTGTGTAGTTGATATTGATACGCTCGCCAGTTCCATACGGGCCACCCGTCCAGCCAGTATTGATGAGATAGCAGCGCACCTTATAGCGCTCGATACGCTCTCTCAAGAGATTTGCATATTCAATTGGATGCAGAGGCAAGAAGGCGGCCCCAAAGCACGAGCTAAAGGTTGCCTGTGGGGTCGTTATCCCTGTCTCTGTTCCCGCAAGTTTACTTGTATAACCCGACAAGAAGTAGTACATCGCCTGCTCAGTCGATAACCGCGAGATGGGGGGTAAGACGCCAAAGGAATCGGCAGACAGGAAGATCACGGCCTGTGGCTGTCCCCCTATACCAGTAGTGATAACGTTATCGATATAGTCAACAGGATAGGCCACCCGTGTATTCTCTGTTAAAGAAGCATCAGCATAGTTGGGTTCGCGCGTCTTCTGATCCAACACGACGTTTTCATAGACTGAACCAAACCGCACAGCATTCCAGATCTGGGGCTCATATTTCTGAGAGAGGTTGATGCATTTGGCGTAGCAGCCACCCTCAAAATTAAAGACTCCATGCTCACCCCACCCATGTTCATCATCACCAATCAAGCGCCGATCAGGATCTGCCGAGAGGCTTGTCTTTCCTGTCCCTGACAGGCCAAAGAAGAGCGCCACATCGCCACTATTCCCTACATTGGCCGAGCAATGCATGGGCAGCACGCCTTCCGCTGGCAGAATAAAATTCAAGACCGTAAAGATCGCTTTTTTCATCTCGCCCGCATATTGCGTACCGGCAATCAGGACCAGACGTTCCTCAAAATCGATAATGATCGCAGCGCTTGAACGCGTCCCATGCGTGCGGGGATTTGTATGGAAATGCGGAACGCAGAGAATGGTAAAGCCGGGCCGCTCAGTTGTCAGATCGCTTTCATTCGAGCGGAGGAAAAGTTGGCGAGCGAAGAGATTATGCCAGGCCAGTTCAGTAATGACTTGAATAGGCATACGATAGTGCGGATCAGCCCCTGCGGCGGCATCCAACACATAGACATCCCGTCCCTGCAAATAGTCGGCCAGGCTCCGCCGCACAATCGCAAAGGTCTCAGGCTCCATAGGATGGTTATTCTCTCCCCACCAGATACGGGAAGAAGAACTATCATTAGAGACAATGCATTTATCTTTTGGCGAGCGCCCAGTATGCGAACCTGTCGTAGCGCAGAAAGCGCCATTAGCGGCCAGTTGACCCTCCTGCTGTGTGAGTGCATGCTCAACCAGTGCAGCAGGAGAAAGATTCCAATGAATAGTACCCAGATTGACCAGCCCATAATCTTCCAGGGCATTTCGGCTCATCATCAACGTCATGATCGTAAATCCGCCTTTCAGAATAGTGTCCCACAGCCCACATAACTTCAACCACGAAGAAAAGACAACTAGCGTGACGCGATTGGGTCAACAACAGAAAGATCATACCCCGCTGCCGTTGCTGGATACACCACGCTGTGTGTCCACACGAACAGAAAATGAACATGTTCAGCACATCTTTGATATTGGCTGGTTCACATCGCTCTGAGCGCTTTATAATTCCAGGATTCTCAATCTCTACGCTTCAATTCGCAGCCTATACGCCAATAAAACCAGACGATAATTTTCTGTACCAGCACATTTCATGCACCGAACAAGCGTTAGTCTACCAAATCTGGCTGCTTTATGCAACCCGGAAGAGCCAACGTACCAGAAAATTCTATCGGCCAGGTATACTCTCTACCGGTTCCGTGGTATTTCAACCTTCTCTTCAAAGATCTTATTGACGTGACTTACCATTCTCTTACAGGGCTTGAATGGCTGCCACAAACTGATCACCTCGATCAAATTCATTGAGGAACATTCCAAAACTCGTGAAGCCCGGGGAGAAGAGGAAAACATCGCCAGGGCGGGCCAGTTCTAAGGCAGTCTCCAATGCCTGCCGAAAATCTGTAAAGACGCCGCGGACCGGATTGTTCTTCTCTTGCTTATCCGCTTCAGCCTGAATAGCGGGCACGAGCTCATCGGTGCCGCTTCCAGCCAGGAGAACAACATCCCGGCAGCGCTCCACGATGCGTTGAGGCCAGAGCTCCAATGGCAGATGCTTGGTGTTCCCTCCTGCAAAGAGCAGAATGGGTGAGTTAAAGGCCTCCAGAGCGACCTGACCAGCGACTGGAGTAGTGCTTGCGCTGTCATTGATGAAACGCACGCCATGACGCTCGCGAAACTCATGGAGCCGATGGGGGATGCCATTGAAACGACGAACGGTCTCGGCAATGACCTCATCACGTACGCCCAATCGACGAGCTGTGGTCGTCGCCAGTAAAATATTCTCTCTATTGTGTCTTCCTGGTAGCGGCGTATCATAGAATAGGAAAGGCTCAAGCTCCTGAGAACCACGCGCAAAGCTCCCACCACGCTCGAGACTCCCAAACCAGGTCTGGCCTGGTGCCTCTTCGCCAAAGCGCCTCGTCCATGGATTATCGTAATTAAAGATGGCCAGCCCTTCAGAGGTCTGATGGCGGAAGATATTGGCCTTGGCTTCCGCATACTCCTCCATCCCGCTATAGGTATTGAGATGATCTGGATAGATATTCGTCATCACTGCAACGGCTGGACTGATCTGATGAGGCTCTAATCCTTCTAACTGCCAGCTGGAAAGTTCCAGAACAACCTGTGTCTCACGCGTAATCTGTGGCAGAAGTGACAGCGTCTCGACGCCAGCTACATTGCCACCAAGCATCGTTGGTGCTCCACTGGCGCGCAAGATCTCATACAACAGGCTGGCTGTAGTTGTCTTGCCACGCGTCCCCGTCACTCCAATGATGCGGCCAGGACAGGCCAGAAAGAAGAGGCCAATCTCCATCTCTATCCGCGCACCATGCTCTTGCGCTAACAACAGATAGCGCGAGGTTCGCGGTACGCCCGGATTGCGAATAACCATCTCTGCCCAGATAAAGTCTTCATCTCGATGCTGTCCCAGGATAAACTCAATTGGCAGGCCTGCCAGCGCTTTCACGCTTGGAGCCAGTATCTCGGGCGACTTCATATCGGTCACCCGTACCTGCGCCCCCTGCTGGGCAGCATACCGCGCTGCCGCCATGCCAGAACCCTGGAGGCCTAAACCCATCACCAGGACACGCTTTCCACGCAGATCCATAGCACAATTTCCTCGCTTCTCTTCTTGCATTTCTGTTCACCATCATACCAGAATTACCGATGATGGTACAAATTTGAAGGTACAAATTCGCTCCTAAAAAAAGGGCCCAGAAACGTTCATTCTGATATCATACAAGAAACAACCTGACAGTTTTTCGCAAAAAAAAGTTATAATACTAACATCAGCTATTGAATCAGTCCAATAACAGCGGAACACCAGTAGATGTTACTTCCTTTCAGAGGGAAGATCAGAGGAAAGAGTCTCATACTGTAGAGAGATCCCATCTCTAGAATTGTCTACCAATATGCAATCAGGAAGAGTTGAACAACTTAGCTACATGCTTGATCATGTCCCAATGGGAGCCGCGCTCCTTGATGCTACCACCCTGCATATTCTTTATCTCAATGCCTATCTCCGTGTACTGTGCGCTGAAACCTCTGCCCAACCAGAGCTCATTGGACAGACGCTCACGACGTTGCTCACCCCTCCTATGGCAGCTCGTATTCTACCAATGCTAGAAAAGGTGAGCAAAGATGGAGATAGGATCGAATATGCAGAACTTCCTTATGAGGGCTTCCTGGAAAGCCGCGGACGCACATATTGGCGCATTTCCATTGAGCGCATTGCTTCCAATGCTGATAGCTATCTGTTAATGATCATGGTGGAAGATGTGACGGATAAAGTTCGTTCTCGCTTACATCTCAATGCAATCGATGCTATCTCTTCAGCGCTCGCGGGCCCGTCTTCTTTACATAGTGTGCTGGATCGCATTCTTCAGGTCCTTCAAGAGATGTTTGGCTCAAAGCGCTGTGCCGTCTTCCTGCTCGATAATTCAGTCCCGACTCCCGATCTCCGCTCAATTAAAGAGACTGAGGATGCCCTCTCAACCAGTAACGATCAACCGCGTAGCGCCACCGTTGCAGCTCAACATGGACTCCATCCCAGCGCCCTGGATTGGCATCCTCTCGTTGATGATCGGTTGCTTCTTGGGCAGGCTCTCCAACAGCGTCGCACGCTCTTAATTCCTGATACAAGCCTCATTCCAGAGGTTGAGCTCCCTTTGCTCTGGCACCAGGGTCAACCCCGTCGCCCTGGCTCAGTTCTTTGCGTCCCGATCTTTGAGCCCCACCCGGGCTCAGTACAGCAAAGGGGGCTTCAGAGGGCCGTAAGTGAGCCACGACCTGGTGACATTGTGCTGGGTAGCATCGAAGTCTATCATCGACGAGCTCGCGATTTCTCTGCTGAAGAGGTTACCCTCTTAGAGCGCTTTGCGCAACAGGCCGGACTGGCCATTCAGAACGCTCGAATGATCCGCAGCATTGATCGC
Source organism: Tengunoibacter tsumagoiensis (assembly GCF_003967535.1). Taxonomy (GTDB): domain Bacteria; phylum Chloroflexota; class Ktedonobacteria; order Ktedonobacterales; family Ktedonobacteraceae; genus Tengunoibacter; species Tengunoibacter tsumagoiensis. Next base: position 3,556,718 of record NZ_BIFR01000001.1, read on the forward strand.
TGGGCCAGAGCTGCTAGCCGTCAGGCGCGTCAGAAAGAAAATATGATGCAGGCTATCCCCAATGGGGTGGTCATCTATGATCCTCGCTGGCGCGTTGCCGACTTTAATCAGGCAGCCCGGCAACTGCTTGGCTGGTCTGACGATGTCCTGGGACTCCCAATTGTCGAAGCATTGAAGCGTAGTCAGACGCCCTTACACAAAGAACTGCTTGAACAGGGACAGGTGATTGAAGCCATCGAACAGCGCGCGCTTACGGGTCAGGTAGACGAGCTCAAAGTACCATCCTGGGAAGGGCGGCCTGCTACAATCCGCTGTTCTTATACACCTATTCGCGATGAACTGGGCGATATCTTTGCCTTTATCATCATCTATCACGACGTTACTGAAGAGGTTGCCGCCCGCGAAAAGATTGAGGCAGAAGTTGTCGCACGTACGGCTGAACTGAAGCAACGGAACCTGGCCCTCCAGCAGGCAAAGGCCGCCCAGGAGCTCAGTAATGCACGCATGGCGCTTCTGCTTGAACAGCTCCCTTCGGGAGTCCTTCTGATCAATGCCCACAATTCTCATATTGAGATGATTAATCAACACGCCATTCATCTTTTGCAACAGATTGGCGTGGCCTTCGAGCCTGCACATGATCTGGAAGAGGCCTGTAAGCGTGCCATTGGCCGTAATTTTACAGAGCTCTTACGCCCCATCCATTTTGCAACCCCTTCTGGTGCACCGCTTCCCTATGAAGAACAACCACTCTGGCAAGCGCTAACGACTGGACAGACCTGTGAGGCCGAGCTCCATACGATACGCAAAGACGGTCAGATCGTCCACTGGCTTGTGAATGCAGCGCCACTGTACACGCTAGAGGGTCAGGTGGGGAGCGCCATTCTGGTGATTCAAGAGATTACACGTATCAAAGCCTTAGAACGAGCTCGTGAAGATTTCTTTACGACGATGGCCCATGAACTCAAAACTCCGCTGGCAAACATCCGCGCTCACCTCAGCGCACTTCTGACTCATGATCTGGAATGGTCGAGAGAGGAGCAGCAAGACTTTCTCCAAACGGCTGATGAGCAGGTGGATCGGCTGGTGGGAATGATCAACCATTTTCTGGATGCCTCTCGCGTTGAAGCCGGGGCCCTGCGCCTGGAACAGGAGGCCATCCTCATTCCTGAATTAGTCGAAGACCTTCAGGATCGGCTGGAGGCACTCATTGCCAGTTCTCGCCGTTCCCTGGAGATTGAGATTACTGGCCCTCTACCAGCCGTTCAGGGAGATTATGAGCTGATTATGAGCGTGCTGATTAACCTTCTGAGTAATGCTTTTCGCTATGCCCCCGAAGGCGATGCCGTCGAATTAAGGCTTGAACCTCTTAGCCCGACCCCACATCAGGCCACCTCATCGGTCCTGTTTCTCGTCACCGATCATGGTCCTGGCATTAGTCAGGAGCAGCAGGCGGCGCTATTTACCCGCTTCAGTACGTTTGCAGCTATGAGCCGTCCATCGATTGATCGGCCCGGGCAGCCAACGACAGAGCGCCAGGTACGCAGCTCACGCTGGAGCCCTGCCACTGGCCTGGGTCTCTATATCAGCCGTGGTATTATTGAAGCCCACCAGAGCAAGCTTCTCTTAACAAGTAGCCCTGGTCAGGGGGCAACCTTTGGTTTCACCTTACCAGCCTTCCCAGTAAAGTCCAGTGCAGATACAATGGAAGTAGAACGGATGGAGAAAGATGGTTACACCGGATAAAAAAGTTCGCATTCTTTGTGTTGAAGATGATCCACAGATGCGAACCTTCTTACTGGCACAACTAAAAGCGCGCAGCTTTCAGACACAGGCGGTCCGAGATGGCGCACAGGCAGTAGATCTGGCGGCCATCTTCCAACCAGAGCTGGTCCTGCTCGATCTCTCGCTCCCTTCGCTCGATGGTCTCTCATTTCTCCGCCGTTTTCGCGAATGGAGTACCGCGCCGGTCATTGTGCTTTCCGCCCATGACGAAGAACCCGTAAAGATTAAGGCCCTTGATCTGGGAGCCGACGATTATCTGACTAAACCCTTTAGTCTCAATGAGCTTCTGGCAAGAGTGCGCGTCGCCCTGAGACGCGCTGATGAGACTGCCCGCTTGCGTAATAGCGTCACTGGACAGGATGCCCCCCGGCCACTGTATCGCTGTGGTGGAGAGAATGGGCTGGTTGTCGATTTTGCGCACCGCAGCGTCCATAGTAATGGACAGGAAGTTCATCTCACACCAACCGAATATGATCTGCTCTGCGAACTGACGCGCAACGCAGGCAAAGTCCTGACCCATCGTGAGCTGCTTCAACGGGTCTGGGGCCCGGACTATAGCGGCGAAAATACGTATCTCAGAACCTTTATTCGCCATCTCCGCCGAAAATTAGAGCCAGATCCGGCCCAACCTCGCTTTTTACACAACGAGCTGGGCGTTGGCTATTATGTACCATTACCAGATGCTCAGACCACCCTGGAGTGAATGAAACATACTCAGCAGCAAATCTCTGGACGCAAACATACTCAGCAGCAAATCTCTGTATAGTAGAGAATATTCACACGATTTTAACACCAATCCCTGTATCTTCACGTCATCCTCACTAGAAATTCGGTACACTCTGATTAGAAGAAACGCCATAGAGGATAGTCCATTTACGATCTTCCAAGAGCGTAACTCTCAGTAACCAATCCTGGCGGGAGCGAGGTAGTTGGGAAATATGAATAGCTCGCTCAGGCAAGGCGGTGAGGGTTTGAGTGTTCCCAATACGATGAACAATAACACTGCACCAGGAACGTCGCTTCGCGGCATACCATCTCTGTTCCAGGAGAATGTGGCGGTATCCACATTTTTTCCTCATCAACAGATGCCGAATGTCGTTCAATCGATTCTCATCATTGAAGATGATGCCTCGCTGGCTAGTCTAGAGGGTGAAGTTCTCGCAGCCCATGGTTATCTAGTGCGTACCGTTCCAAGTGGCGAGATGGCACTCATAACACTGGAACAACTGTTACCTGACCTTGTAGTGCTTGATCTTGAACTGTCAGGTCCAATGAGCGGCTGGGATGTCCTTGAGCATCTGCGCGATGCTACCTGTATTCCAGTCCTGATCACCTCCAGTTCCGCAACGGCTGTCCGTAAGCATCTCCGTAGCTGTGGAGAATCAAAAGAAACGCTGGACCATTTACCTAAACCTTACCCTTTACAGACGCTCCTCAAGCGCATAAAACGCATGTTAACAACTCCCCCATCAGAACAGTGTTCTTAGTCCAAAAGGAGGCTTAGATGGACCGCAAAGATGATCGAGAAATTCTGCGTAAGGGTGGTTTTGCCGAAAATGAAGTGCTTCAGTTAAATAAGCTCCGCATGGACTACAATGCAAAGGAGCAGCGCGAATCTCAAGCCGATTATCGCCGCCTTGAATTTATTCGCTGGCTTGTCAATACTGGGAAGCTGTCAGATCAGATCGCCTGAAGCAAACTGACTGTGGTAGGGGGGAGAGCATCGTACCTCGTAGACAGGTAAACGCCCATGGATGCACAATGCTCGCAGAACAACATCGGGCATGTACCAGAACATTCAGACAATAACGACCAGTCTCGTCTTTGTGAGACTGGTCGTTGTTTTCTGCTCTCCCTTTATCGTCTGGAGTAGAGAGCAGAAAAATCGAACATAATCAATATGAAAATACGCTTTATTACCGCTCTATTTTTGCTCGCTTTTGTGCCCACTATTCTGTTCTGCGTAAGAGATCGGGAGCTCAGAGACAGCCTGCATAATTCGCTCCACTATATCTGCTGGAGGAGTATAGCGCTCTAGTTGAAAAAAGAGGGCATCGATATCATCTTCAGGATCAAAATCATCTGGAAGAAATGGGAACGGTACATTTTTCATGGCACTATTTCCTTCTGCTCAACATTAGATTCTCTGCTATTACTACGCGTTATCGTAGCGAAGAGTTTCACAAATTCTAAGGTTTAGATAAGAAAGCTGAGAATCTATGGCCCAAAGCTGAGAATTTGCTGAGAAACACACACACGATCGTCGTTTACTTCTCCTACAGGTGCCTATCTCAAGTGCCCATCTAAGCCTATCTAAGCCCATCTAAAAGGAGGCGAGATTTGCGGTCCCCCCCATTCGATGCAGAAATTGGGTCGTTGTACGCTGGTCCACCCGTGAACCAATCCTTGCCAGCAGGACGTTTGCAGGCTCCATGGTGACATTTGGTTCAACGGTTGAGTATTCCTGAAATCCCTGCGTGCCAAAAAGGTGGGTGATCAGTTTGCGATAACGATAGGGCGAGAGCCCCAGGCCTTCGGCGTCCCAATGCCAGGAGAGCCCGATCGCAAACAAGATCATGTCCTCCTTCGCATCGAGCTCTAGAGCAAACTCCAGAATCTCACGAGCGATCCCTAATCCACGCCAGTCCGAACTCACCTCAATGGCGACCTCATACACATTCTCGATCCCTCCCCACCACTCATCCGCTGGCGCGATCGTCACTTCGCCCACAATTTTACCGGTGGGCGTATGCGCCAGCGTCAGCGCACAATCTGGACTGCGCGCAATCTCCAGTAAGAGCTGATGTTCACGCTCGGGCACACGCGCAAATGAACTTAAGCCCGCATCAGCCTGCAACCGCTCGACCAGCGATGGTGGACAGAAATCACGCAGGAGAACCGCCCCATGAGGAGTCTGTATCACTCTACTCCGTGAAGGGCTCTCTGTCCGATTCATATGCAACAGATCATAGAGTCCTGAGAGCGGCGAACGCGGTCGATGGCGCGGAAAGGCCTGGCGCACAGAGGTTGGCACCACCAGATGGCTTAGAAGTCCCGCTGTATGCTGATTGGTCCGGCTGATGATCTCACGCCGGGGCTGCGGCAGAAAATGTTCAGGCTGATCCACAAAGGTCGTTGGAAAGACAGCTCGACCACTATACTTCCCCATTGCCTCCTGGGCCGCCTGCCCCTCCTCTCGCTGCTCCTCCCAGATGTGCCTCCATTGCTCAATCCAACCCTGGGGCAGACGATCCGGAAGAGGCTGCCCGGACATCTCAGCCCAGACGGCACTCCAGGCTCGGGGTACAACGCGATAGAGATCATAGCCGCCTCCACCTAACGCCACCCACTTCCCTCCACAATAGGTATGAGCCAATTCATGTGCGGCTCTCATCTGAGCCATAATTCCGCGCATTGTGAGGCTCAGATGGCTCAACGGGTCCCACGCATGGGTATCACATCCATGTTGCGAAATAATCACTGCCGGGGCAAAGGCCGTTACCAGAGGAGAGAGGAGCTCATCCATCACCGCTAAATAGGAGTCATCTTCAGTAAAAGGCTCTAATGGCATATTGACGGTGTAACCGCGCCCCGAACCGTTCCCCAGTTCCAGCACATCGCCCGTTCCAGGATACAGATAGCGGCCAGTCTCATGGAAGCTGATCGTCAGCACACGTGGATCATCATAGAATGCACGCTGAACTCCGTCTCCATGATGGGCATCAAAATCCAGATAGAGAATTTTTGCCTCGCTGGCCTGCAAAACATGAGCAATGGCTACTGCCGCATCATTATAGATACAAAAACCTGAACAGCGCTCTGCCCACGCATGATGCAGACCACCCGCTGGATGAAAGACATGAACAGGCTTCTCCTGCCCATCAATCTCAGCAATGCCTGTCGGTAACCCCATAACCGCCGAGAGTGCAACAAGCGTCCCTCCAGCAATACGAGCAGCCGCCTCATGCATTCCTGGCACAGCAGGGGTGTCACCGGTCTCAAAACCATACTGCATAGCAAGCTGTTTACGGGCGATACCTGCATCTTTCTCGCCTGAACCATCCTCATCATGGCTCAGACGCTGAACTGCGGCAAGATAGTCAGCAGTATGAATCAAGCCTAATTCTGCTAACGTAGCTGACCGCGTAGGCAGATGTGTCGCGTCATTGTCGGGCTGCCAGAGATTCGCTGCAATAAGGAGATCTCGAAGCGCTTGAAGCCGGGCTGGCTGCATCGGATGAGTAGGCCCAAAATGGTAGTTAAGTGAAGCGTTATCAAAGATCAGGCCAACACGTTGTTGAGGATGAGCAGGGACTGGACTAGACATGGTTCTCTTCCTCCATTGGCAGAATCCCAAATGCATAGTGAATGCCTTCTTGTTGTAGTCTCAATAAAAGTGGCGTTGGATTAATGGTTCCGATACGTATGGTCGCCAGATTACTGGTCGAGGCTGGCGCTGCCAGGACACTTCGAATTGGAATGTGCAGTTCGTCGGCAATCTGCAGTGTTCGCGTCAATGGACTCAGATCTCCAGCAGATAATGGAAGATCTAATTGCATACCCGGCTCAAATGCTCCCAATGAGCGAGCCAGAGCAAGTAAGAGATCACTGCGCGTCACCAGTCCCACCAGGACCGTATCGCTCGATGCATCTTCAAGCTCACGATATTCCACCACTGGCAAACAATTTAAGCCTCGCTCAACCATAATCTTTGCCGCTGCTGACACACTGGTCGTAGGCGTAACGCGCAGAATCGCCCGATGCATCACTTCAGAGATCAATCGATCCTGCCATGCCTTCTGCTTCTGCTGATGAGCCGCATTCTCATGATCCAGGGCTACAGCCAGGTCTATATCTTGTGAAGAGATTAAGCCTTCAAAAAAAAGGTCTTTTGGAGCAGCTTCGGTCGAGCTTCGTAGTACAGGGAGATGATGAAATTGATACTGCCGCAAGAGAAGCGCCGCATGGCCCAGCGTCTCTTCTGGTGTGACGGTAACTAGCCTGGCACTCGTTGTCATAATATCACAAATGATCATTGACACCTCTCTTTTTCACACCTGGCATCGGTAAAAGATGCTGCTTGTATGATAGCATATCTCCCCCTTCTCTATAGAGAGATCTTATTGCACTATCTACCATTGTGATAAAATTGTGATCTTCTCAACCCAACATATCCTCTCATCGTATAGTTGAAAAGAGCATTCAAAAGCAACGAGAACTTGAAGCAGAACGATAAAGCGAAAGGGATCATACCCATGACATATGAGGATCAAGAGCAGACACAGCCTCATCGGCTTTCTCCTGCACCAAAAGATGATGAAGAGACCAATCGCTATCCCTATGCGAATGCATCAGGCGCACCAGTCCCCACCACGCCAGAAGAAGCGCCACGCCCTTCACCCACCAATGAAACGTTAGCCGCTTCGCTACCACCTGCCACTACAGCTCATACGATTCAAGTCTCGACAGATACAGAGAAGCCATCAGCATCCCCTACCACTCTCTCCACTCTGCCGCGAATGGAGATTGAAGATCTACTGGCATTACAGATTGTCAGTGATCCTCAGATCTCTCCCGATGGTGAGCTCATTGCTTTTACGGTCTTGCAATGCGATGCCAGGCACAATAGCACAAGCAGCACCATCTGGCTCGTAGAACGCTCCGCACAGCTTGCTGCACCACGCCAATTAACACGCGGCGATCATCATGATAGTACTCCTCGCTGGTCTCCTGATGGTCAGCAGTTAGCTTTCCTCAGTGATCGAACGGGAGTATCCCAGCTGTATCTTCTTTCAATCCATGGGGGAGAAGCACTACAAATAAGTAAGCTACCTTCTGGTATTACTGAATATAGCTGGCGACCTGATGGACAGATGTTTCTTACGCACAGCTATTGGAAACCAGAGGACGACCATGTACCTACACATGATGCACAGACCAGCCCATTCGTGTATCGTACATTGGCCGAACATTGGGATGGCCTGGGACACAGACAGGGGCGTCATCTTCAGCTCTGGCTCCAGCCGCTTGAGGGCCCCGCGATCCGCCTCACCTCTGAGCCGGTCGATCTCACGCAATCATGCTGGTCACCTGATGGAACTGAGATCGTATTCTGCGCCAATCGCCGTTCCGATCCAGATCTTAGTGTCAGTCAAGCCCTCTGGATTCTGACCCTGGCGACAGGAAATTTGCGCCGTCTGACGCCTGAAGAGCACCTTGCACAGGTTCCCTCCTGGTCACCAGATGGTCAGACGATCGCGTATCTAGGATCGCCTGATCAGACTGAGGCTGGCAATATGGCCCCCTGGCTGGTGGCAGCCTCTGGTCAGGCAGCACCTCAGCCAGCAGTTCAAGAGGCAGAAAAGCTCACCTGCCAGATGTGGATTATTGATGAGCTGCGCACAGAATGGCTGGCAGCTCCGCTCTGGTATCCTGATAGTACAGCCCTGCTCGTTCCTGTGCAAGAGCATGGTCAGCAGCATCTGTATCGCCTCGATCTCCAGCAGAATACTGCTCTGCGTCTGACTACTGGCAATGGTCGTTATCTGAGTCCGCAGATCAGCCGTGATGGCCAGCATGTCACAATGGTGCGAGCAGACTGGTTTACGCCGGGTGATATCTGGCATATGGAGCTCGATAGCAAGCGTCTGCGGAAGCTCACACGCGTCAACGACCAGCTCCTCCAAAAACGCCAGCTTATTCGCCCCAAACGGATCACCTGGTCTGGCTTTGATCACCAGGAGATCGAAGGTTGGCTCTACCTCCCTGTGGTTCCGGTAGGAACAAAAGTGCCTTTAATCCTGATGCCACATGGCGGACCTTCTCTGGCCTGGGGAGACAGCTATGTTCATGAATTTCAGGTGCTGGCAGGCCGAGGCTATGCGGTTCTAGCCCCCAATCCACGAGGCAGCGCTGGCTATGGAGAAGCTTTTAGTCGCAGCATCCTGAACGATTGGGGAGGAGCAGACTGGCTCGATCTACAGGCTGGCCTGGATGCGGTCATTGCCACCGAACCGATTGATGAGCAACGCCTGGGTATTGGTGGGATGAGCTATGGTGGTTACATGACAAACTGGGCGATCTCACAGAGCCACCGCTTCAAGGCCGCAGTGAGCCGCAACGGCATCAGCTCACTCTCAACCTCAGCCCTGCTCTCCGATCAAACGCTCTGGTTTCATCTCAGTATGCCCGATGAGACACTCTGGCCACAGCGCTCGGCCCTCAGCTTTGTTGATGAGATCCAGACACCGCTCCTGTTATTACACGGTGACAATGATCTCCGCTGCCCCTTTAGCGAGTCGTTGCAACTATTTGTCCAGCTACGAAAGCGCAAACAGATCGTTGAACTCATTCGCTATCCACAAGCCAGCCACCTGTTCGACTGGCCTCAGTTTGGCCAGCCTCAGCACAGACGCGATCGCCTCCAACGCACAGTAGGATGGTTCGAGCGCTTCCTGTAGCAAGCCCGAGTACAATCTATCCCTGACCAGGATCGAAACGAAGGAGGAAGGAGCAAGGCAGCAGAATGCTCCTTCCTCCTTCCTCGCCCACCACTCATATATCCCCGTCTCTCCCACTATGCTGCCTGAACGTTTGTTGTGAAGGTGCAAGCGCATAGTATGACCATAGTATGACAGGCAGCATCAGAAGGAGGCAGGCGTCTATTATGGTTCGCTATAGTTTCAGGGAACGTTCACTATAGGTTTTCAATATGAGAAAGATCTGGATACCCAGGATGCTCACTAGACGAGAAAGATCTGGATGATATAGTAAAACGCCCCTAGAGCCAGAAGGGCACAGTAAACGCCGACGCCGATCCGCGAAATACGATAGACCCCCTGCAACATATGAGGACGCAGAGAAAACCAGGCCAGACGGGCTGCAATGGCAAAAATACCCACCAGCAAAACGGCATCGAGCAGCTTGATCCAGATTGCCCCACCGAAGAGTAATAATGGAATGATCACGCCACTAAAAGCCAGCATTGCGCCAACAATATCAGCCGCAGCAATCGCCATGAATAAGCCCTCATCATATGAGCGTGAGAGCAACTGAGGAGTTACTTTTATCAAGACAATGAGACCTGCAATATACGAGATAAGCGAGGCCATAACCCATAGAAAATTCGACATATAATCTTTATCCTCATAAAAATGTCTACAGGTAGGATTTGCAAGACACAGGTGAAACAAGGCAGAGATACCCCCGCCATTGTACCACGGACATGCTATTGCTGCATCCCTCATCTCAAGCATTTGCTATTCTCATCGCAATATGCTAAAGTATGCTGAATGATTAGCCAGGAGTAAACGTCATGGCAGAACTGATCTGGAAAGGCAAACCAGCTTCCCTCATCCCTGCATCATCTCCTCACATCCCATCGCCCAGACCGCTTCTCACCCAACAGGTCTATATGCCTGAATCGCCTCAGGGCACAACTTCTCATGACAGCCCTTCCACAGCCTGGCAGAATCGCTTGATCTGGGGAGATAAGACAGCATTTCTTCCCGCCCTTCTCGTGGATTTTGCAGGCACGATTGATCTCATCTATATTGATCCACCTTTTATGACAGGGAGAACCTTCAGACGTGGCGCAGAGATCGTCTACCACGATACATGGAACAACGATCTCGATATCTATCTCCAATGGCTCTATGAGACATTATCTACCCTCCATACGCTCCTATCTCCACGCGGCAGCCTCTATATCCATCTAGACTGGCGCACCATCCACTACGCCAAAATCATGCTGGATGAGATCTTCCGCTCCGGTTCAGCCAGATCCGGCGCTGGCTTCAAAAATGAGATTATCTGGCACTATCAATCTGGCGGAAATACACGCAAATATTATTCACGAAAACACGATACCCTTCTCCTCTACACAAAATCAGGTCAATATTGTTTTCATGGAGAGCGCATCGCCAGACCGCGTGGCCAGGTCCGGCGCAATCATATGCGGAAAGAGATCGCCGAAGATGGCCGGATCACCTGGACAATCCGCTCATCAGGACGAATCTATACCTACGATGAAGAAACCCCGATGCCCATCACAGACGTCTGGAATGACATTAGTCATCTTCACCAGAAAGATCCTGAACGAACGGGATATTCCACTCAGAAACCCGAAGCCTTGCTCGAACGTATTATTCTTGCCTCCTCGGAGGAAAATGATCTGATCCTTGATTGTTTCTGTGGAAGTGGCGTCACAGCAGTGGTTGCCGAACGGCTGAACCGACGCTGGATAGTTGGTGACCAGAACGAGCTCGCCATCTCTACAACGCGCCAACGTTTACTGACACATGAACTAAAACGATCCTTTGTACTACAGCAATTACATGAACAACATTCACTATTTACCGATTAGACAAAGGAACAGGCAAAGAAACATTATGCAAGAATTACTTGAACAGCTATTTCGTCAGGTGCGGGCCTACGCACAGTCCGAACGATACGATCGCAAACAGGTCTACTCACAGTCGTCCAAACACACAACTATGCAGTTTGATCGTGATGCAGAGGATATCATTATCGATGGTTTAACCGAGAGTGGGATTGGATTTGAGATTATTAGCGAAGAGCGCGAGACGTTTAGCACTACGGCGAATCCTGCTTATCGCGTGATTATCGATCCCATCGATGGCTCTGATAACGTTGAGCGAGGGATTATGACCGCCTCCGTCGCACTGGCGGTTGTTCCTATTGATGCACCCGTCACGCCAGAACACGTCCAATGGGCGCTGGTTGGAGAGCTCTTTAGCGGCACTGTTTATGAAGCACAAAAAGGGGCCGGTGCTTTCCGCAATGGTCGTCGCTGTCAGACCAGTACGATCACCAATATCCGCGAGAGTCTGGCAGGCGTGAACCTGGATGGCAAAAATATTGAAGCGATGAAGGCGCTTCTCACCCAATCTCCTGCGCTAAAACAGATGCGCCGCACTGGCAGTCCAGCGATGGATAGTGTGTATGTGGCAAGTGGAACCTACGATGCCTATATCGATATTGGGGACGAAATCACCGGAGAATCGTTCCTGGCCTCCGCTGGTATTGTGCTTGAGGCTGGAGGGGTCGTTACCGACCAGGAAGGAAAACCTTTGCGGCCAATTGCCAATCTCAGCGAAAAATTCTCGCTGGTGCTGGCTGGCAATAAAAAACTCCATCAAGAGATCTTAAGTCGGCTCAAAAAAACGAGCTGATGTCTCTCTTTTGGAGCCAGGAGATGCGCTTCTTTCGCTCCCTACCAAACGTTGTACTTTTTACTCATCGAGAGTTTTCTTGTATCAGAAGAAATTTATGAACAAGCAGATAGATTCTAGCTGGTCGCGTCTCCTGGCTCCTCTATGGTACATATGGTATGGCATTGTGTTCTGCTGCCTGCTCAGCAGTTGTAAGCCATCGCCAGAGGGATTGGGACTTGCGGATAACCCTGAGGTGACACCATCTATCTCTCCAGCTCTTCATGAGCAGGGGACCACCCAAATTCAGACCTTCCAGCGCTGGATCAGTCTGCTTCACCAGTTTGGTGGCAATACAAGCTCTTACGAGCAAAGCTATCGCCAGGATCAACACGCCCTTCAGGAGGCCCATACATCCAGCGACTATCAAGCAGCCCTGACCCTCCTCTCAGCCCATATTATCAGCATTCAACTGCCGACGATGAAGACAGAAGCAGAGGCGCTTCAACAACAGTTACAGCAAACAGTCACAGCCTGGGGACAGAGCCACATCTATCATAATCCAACGGACCAGATCAATTATCCACTTGGCTTTGAATATGGCGCAAAGGGGATCGGTCTGTGGATTCAGAACGATCTCGTCGCTGCGCAGACCATATCTGACTATCAGCAAGCCATTGAAAACGAACAGATGTATCTGACCAACTTTGCAGCTATGCAACGCGTGGCCGAGGATCAGACTCCTTACTACCTTGCTCATCAGAGCGATCTGGATCTCCTCAAACAGAAAGGCGATCTGGATAAAAAGGCACTTGTCATCTCTTTAAATGAACAGGTCCTTCGTGCTTACGATCACGGAACCCTTGTCAAGGCCTTTCTTGTGACCACTGGCCGTCCCGATCGTCCCAGCATTCCAGGTGATTGGTGGATCGAGGGCAAACAGACCCATACGATTTTTAAGGCAGGACTCCCTCAATCAGATCCTGGCTGGTATCCAGACACTCCCGTTAACTATGCTATGCAATATCACAGCAATGGCTATTTTATCCATGATAGCTGGTGGCGCGACGACTATGGGCCCGGCACCAATTTTCCACATCAAGATGCCAGCGGGGATATCTACTCATCACAGGGCTCTCACGGCTGTGTAAATCTCTCAAAAGCAAATGCCGCCTGGCTCTATGATTTCGTTGCTATCTATACGCCCGTCATCGTCTATTAAAAAGGCCAGAATCGATAGCAGTTCAATCTGTAGCCGTATGGTTCACAGTTCGTTTGATTGAACATTTCAAATACAGGAAGAGCCCAATCTCGTCCAAATATTCCATTGGATGAGATTGGGCTCTTCCTGTATAACAGAACAGTCAGGCTAGATATCTTTTGGTGTCAAAACGGCACTAAAGCCTTGCCACATCCCCTGGAACATAGCATTGGTCATCTTTTGAAAATTATTCAAGGAGGAGTCAGCAATATAGACATATTGGTCATCCCCTCCCTTGATCACAAACAGATGTCCGCCTGGATAATAGCGAGCATCCCGCACGCTGACTATCACTGGCTGGCCTTTATTAGCAATATCAACGACCTGCTGAAAGGTACGCGTATGCCCGGCATCTGTGGCAAAACCAAAGTTTGCAGCCGTTAATCCGATCCCATCTTCGCGCAACAGACCCAGATTCACATCCCACACCCCTAGATTCAGTTCCTCTTGCAGGATATCGGAGGCGATGAAATGTCTCCCATAAGCATTCATCACCGTCTCCATCGCAATCCCAGAGCAGGAAGAGTAGGACCAGACATTCAGTTGATAGGCCGTACGGTACTGGGCGACTGAAGCCGAATCGATGCGTACCACGCGCTGGCTTGCGGTTGTTGGCAATGGCCGGTCTGCCAGACTGACCCCATTCGGTTGAGCAGGATTTAAAAAAGAGAGACCGAGCGTATCTGTAAGAGTTCTGATTCCTCCGCCTCCAGCTAACCCACCCTGAATCGCCATGGCCAGGAGTAACATAGCGAGTAGACCCAATGAGACGATAATCCGCCGACGTGCATACCAGCGCGCAGGCAAAATAAAAAAGGAAGGAGGGCCAGGTTCCTCAACCCTCACAATATTGCCATCTTGCAAATGCAGAATCGCCGTCACATGTCGATCAAGTGGGTGGGCAGGAAGCGTCGACTGGGAAGCTACTGTCCGTTTATAGCGTCGATGTGCAAGCCAGGCACTCACCACAATACTTGCAATAATAAGCACAACGCACACGAGCAGAGCCGCTACAGCAGCAGTCAACATACATTCCCCTCACAAAATAAAACTTTGAGTACTGAACTTCAGGAGTAACCTTATTGATCATTATAACCATATGAACAGCTAAATCTGGGGGTTTTGCGGAAAAACAGCCAGATCAGGCTAGACTACTTTGACTTCTCGCACTCCTACCAAATGAGATTTGCTATCCTACATACCAGCATGCTATGCTAGTTATCTCATAAAAGATCAGAAAAAGTAGCCAATCTGAGGGGGTTCATGTTCTATATTGGTTGTCCCATGTGGGGATATAAAGATTGGGTCGGCCATGGCCGCCTGTTTCCGGCACGTACGCCCACAAGCGATTTTTTGCGCCTCTACAGCCAGAAATTGACAACAGTAGAAGGCAATACTATTTTTTATGCACTTCCATCACCCGAAACAATCACACGCTGGGCACAAGAAGCCCCTGCACACTTTCGCTTCTGCCCCAAGGTTTCACGCACGATCAGCCACGAAGGAGAGCTACAATTCAAACAGGCTGAAACGCTGGCTTTTATTCAACGGATGCAAGGCTTTGGGGAACGTTTAGGCCCGATCTTTCTCCAACTTCCTCCTGCCTTTGGACCATCTCAACTGGAAAATCTCCACAGATTTCTTGCCTTCTGGCCAGCTGAAGTTCGGCTCGCGGTTGAAGTCCGTCATGCCGAGTTCTATCAGCCAGAAGCCTCTCGCGCCCTCAATGAGCTCCTGGAGCACTATCACGTAGCGCGCGTGATGATGGATACACGACCAATTCGCGTTGGCTCGGCTGAAGAACAGCAGGTTCTACAGGCACGCGAACGTAAACCAGATCTCCCATTGCAACGAGTGATTACCACAGATTTTACGTTTATTCGCTACATTGGTCATCCCCGCATGGACGTCAATGAACCTCTTCTGGATGAATGGGCTCAGCACTGTGCTCACTGGCTCAAAGAGGGCCGCACGCTCTATGTCTTCTGCCATTGTCCATATGAGGAACATTCACCAGCGATCTGTTACGCACTCTATCAGAGAGTTAAGGCCCTTTTCCCTTTACCGACACTTTCCTGGCGGCTGGAGCCCGAAGAACCTCAGCCCGAACAACTTCAACTCTTTTAAACGAACAGAAGATCAAACAAACGCATCTACACATGTTTCGAAACACGTAGAGATGCGTTTGTTTGATCTTCTCTGTCTTAGCTTCAGGAGAGCGGCTCAGCCTCTGTTGGCGCTTTAGTCGTCAACGCTGAAGAATAGCTTGCGCTCAGTGGATCAATAGTATTGAACAATCCTGGTTTTGACACTGCGGGCACTGTCAGAGGAACTGCGCCAGAATGAGCTGTCACAGTGACCTTTGGCATCGAAGACGCCAGGAGCGACGACGCAATCACCTTTTTATAGGCCCGAGTATATTTGTCAGCCATTGCCCGCACAGAAAAATTCTGCTCCACATAGGCGCGCACCGCTCGTCGATCGATCTCCGCCAACCTTGGGATAAAACGAATCATCTCCTCCACATCATGGACCAGGAAACCACTCTTGCGATGCATAATAATTTCTGGAGCCGCTCCACGGGCAAAACTGATGACTGGACACCCAACTGCCATCGCCTCAATCATAACCATTCCAAACGGCTCTTCCCAGGTGATGGGATTTAAAAAGCCATACGCCCGGCTAAGGAGATCAAGTTTCTGCTCCATATTGACTGGACCAATGTATTTAATCTGTTCCCCATCCAATTGAGGCTTGATGACCTCTTCAAAATAGTTCACAGACTCCCGCACATGCCTATCAATCGTTCCGGCCAGGATTAAGGACCTTCCAGCCGCTTTCGCCGCCTGAATTGCCAGGTGTGGCCCTTTCTCAGGAACCATACGCCCTAACCAGACCAGCGCATCCTCCGGAGTCTCGACTGTTGGCTTGAATGTCTTCATTGGGAGACCATGATGGACGGTTGCCACGAAATTTAAGGGATGCGTCACCTCTTTGCGTGCGCTTTCACTGATCGCAACCATTGGCACTGAAGCACACCAATCCATATAGTATTGATCCGCATCCCCGGTCCAGGTCTGGACACGGTCAAAGGGAAAACGGCTATGCAAAGTGCTGACGTGTGGCGTCAACATCTGTGAAATCAAAGGGAAAACATACATATCTGCACAGGAAGAGAGATGTGTATGCACAATATCAAATCGATGGGTTTTGATATACTCAACCGATTTAAAGATATGGTAATAGGCCTTGAGGTGGCCTTCCCAGGGGACTCCAGAATCAATCAGGGCCTGAGGAAAAAAAGAGACAAGCCTGGCTGATGTTTTTGCATCACCGGGAGCAAAGAGTGTCACATCGTGTCCCTGAGCTACCTGTTCCTCTACAAGATTATAGAGTACAACTTCAGTCCCTCCATAATTTTTGGGAGGAATGGCAATCCAAGGCGGTGCAATATGCGCAATTTTCATACGTTACCCTCTACTCTTCTGTGGTAAATCCATAGTCCTTAGTTACCTTCTACACTACTCATGGGCTTTCCTTACCCAAATACTACACGGTTGATGAAACAAAAAAGTGACATATTGTAGAGGAGGATCGACTCCTATCACCAGGACACGACTATATATCTATTACAGGAAACCACAAGCCTGACAACTGATTTTTGTGGCTTAAAACTGTCCATTTGCCGCCTCCTGAGAACCGACAACGAACTGATGGTGAACAATGGGCTGCGTCTTTGTAAAACAGTTCATTTTTTTTCAGAGAAGAAAAATGAACAAGACTACAAACGCGAGCTGTTCATCCCTTAAATGCTTGCAAGTGACCGCTTTGTCAAGAAATTGCGCTACGTGGCTGGTAGAGAGGATACGAATACAGGTTGCATCAGAATGAAAAACGCTGAATCTATAAGGCATTCAGGCCATTCAAAATGCGCCAAACCCTATTCACACTTTTATTCTTATTTTGCCCTAATTATAGCACAGCTTGCAAATTTACACAAGATTTGGGGGACGGGAAAGGTCCTTCTTCGCACTAAAGGTGGTAGAATAGAGCCTCATTCCTTCCATAGGCGCATGAGGTCCAATTCTACCACCTTTGGTATTGTTTCAACTTGACCAATCGTGACAATACGCTTATAGTTAAGTGCAATGATGTCTTTATCACAAGCCAACGAGGAGGAAATGGTGTTCACCAGTGCGTAAGAGTCTTCATTCCCTACTTACCTGGGTCCGCACGTGGCAACTTTCTCTCTTTGAAAAAGTCATCCTCATTAACACGCTCATGCTTGTTGGCGAGGCTCTCGCTGGCCTCTGGGTAACCAGCCACAATCTTGAGACACAACACTATCTGATTGATACTGGCTTCCTGGTGGCTGCAACACTGTTCACGTTAGTGATCAATAGCCTGGTGATACGGACCAGTTTCCGCCCCCTATTTCGCCTTCTCTTTGTTATACGAGAAATAAGTGCTGGTCGGACTCAGATACGCGCCCCACTCTCTCCAAACGATGGGGAACTTCATGAACTTGCGCATGCTTTTAACGCCATGCTTGATCGCCTGGAAAACTTGCGCCATGAACAGGCTCAAATTATTTTTCAGACACAAGAAGATGAGCGTCGCAGGATTGCCCTGGAGTTGCACGATGAGGCTGGTCAGACCTTGACTGCTCTTTTAATCCATGAGGAGCTCCTTCAGCAGCAGCTACGCTCTCTCTCCGAGGACTCTCTGTCTACGATAGTGCAGATAGAGCTCATCGATGAAGTTCAGCAGCTCATGAGTCTTACACAGCTCACGCTAGAGAATATTCGCGTCCTCTCTCAACAGCTACGGCCCAGTGTACTGGATGATCTCGGCCTGGCTGCGGCTCTACGCTGGCTTGCCGACGATAGCCAGAAACACCTTCAGCTTGAAATCGTGCTTACAATAGAGGAAGAGGCGATCAAAGGTCTCTCTAAACTCTATGAGACAACTATCTTTCGTATTGCTCAGGAGAGTTTAACCAATGTAGCGCGCCATGCACACACGTCTCATGCCTGGATCTCGCTTCGGGTTGAAGAGCCATCCTTAAGGCTGACTATTGAGGATAAAGGTTGTGGTTTTCAAACAGATCAACACTACAAAAGTACCGGCTTGTTCGGTATGCGTGAGCGAGCGACTCAGATCGGGGGGGTATGCGAAATTCGTTCCAGACCTGGACAGGGCACACAGGTCTCTGTCCGACTTCCTCTTCCAGAGAACGCTGGCGAAATTTTGCCCCCAAAGATACGCTAACAGTAATTCATGTGACCAGCTCAAGGAGGACTTCAATGCAGATTGAAGCCAATTCAGGTGAAAAGATGATCTCTGTGCTACTTGCAGATGATCATGATATTCTTCGTCAAGGTCTCAGACTGCTCTTTAAGGCTCAGCCAGATATGCGTGTGGTCGGGGAGGCTCGTACAGGTGGAGAGGCCATTGCTCAGGCTCGAGCCCTCAGGCCTGCTATTGTCGTGTTAGATATCAGTATGGCTCAGATGGATGGCCTCACCGCGTGCAAACATATTCGTCGTGAGCTTCCACAGACGCAGGTCTTAATTCTAACGATGCATGAGAGGGAAGAATATTTCTTACAGGCTCTGCGTGTTGGAGCCGCTGGCTATCTTGTAAAAAAAGCTGCCCCTGCGGAGCTTAGTAGTGCAGTGCGGGCCGTTGCTCAGGGTGAGATGTATCTCTACCCGGGCCTGGCCAGAGCGCTCGTACGTGCGTATCTCGCTCCCCATCATGCACAGGCAGGTGAAAGCCCACGAGGACAGACGCTTCCGAATGCGCTCCAGGTGCTTACTCCACGCGAGATTGAGGTCCTCACACTGGTGGCCGAGGGGAAAACAAATCAAGAGATCGCCACCTTGCTGGTCTTGAGCATTAAAACTGTTCAGGCTCATCGAGCAAATGTGATGGAGAAATTAGGCTTACAGGATATCACTCATCTTGTCCGTTTTGCCATTCACCATGGATTGATTGACCCTGAGCCTTAAGTAATCCCTCGATCCCCCTCTACGCAGATCGTCTCTCTTCAATGGGTGGCAGATGCCCAATTGTATGCTACTATACGTCTAGATCCATAAGAGTGCTAAAAAATTTGTATCCAGGAAATAGGCTATTTTTGGAGGAGCAGATCTTGAATATCTCTACACAAAATAATCAGGTTCATTACCTGAAAAGGTCAGGATATGAATATCTTTGGAAGGTCACTGTAGACCAGTCTGATAGTCTTATTGCAGGCTCATTTCTCGGGCATGAGATTCTACGTCTTCGCTGTATTCGTGATGTATCGACTTCGGAGGATCGCTACCAGCTAGCAGATGGAGGAGAGGGAACGCTCCCCTACCACTCCTGGATGGTTGCTCACGGAGATGAACAATGGTCGACAACGCTCTCTGAAGCTGAGATGTTAAAACGCTTAGAACCCTATCTCCAGACCATTCTATTCACGCCCACACAGATCCAACTTCATCTCTCACTGGAAGAGCAGGCCCGCATCTATGGCTTTGGCGAGCGCACCGGAGGGCTAAATAAACGTGGAGAGGCCTTTCCAATCTGGAATATTGATTTCCCAGGCCATCATGATGAGGGTGTTACCTCAATGTATACCTCCATTCCGTTTTTTACGCTTCATCATGTTGCGACGGGACAGGCTTCCGGGGTCTTTATTGATTACACTGGTCAGATCAATGCCGATCTGGGTGTGAGCGAGCCCGGTATTGCAACGCTTACAGCTGAGGCGAATGAGCTTCCAATCT
The DNA here is from genome assembly GCF_003967535.1 of Tengunoibacter tsumagoiensis. GTDB lineage: Bacteria > Chloroflexota > Ktedonobacteria > Ktedonobacterales > Ktedonobacteraceae > Tengunoibacter > Tengunoibacter tsumagoiensis. The sequence continues at coordinate 3,576,712 of NZ_BIFR01000001.1, forward strand.
ATTTTTTTACTGGTCCTACTCCTGCCGATGTTCTGCGCCAATATACTGAGTTGACCGGGCGCATGCCTCTTCCAGCGCGGTGGACCCTTGGCTATCATCAGTGTCGTTGGAGCTATGCGTCAGCCGAACTGGCCAGTTCGATTGCCGATCAACTTCGCGAACGTAAACATCCAGCCGATGCCATCTGGTTGGATATTGATTATATGGATGGGTACAGGAACTTTACCTGGCATCCTGAGCGCTTCCCAGATCCCGTGGCATTGACCAAAAAATTACATGAACAGCATTTTCATGTGGTCACCATTCTCGACCCCGGAACCAAGGTTGATGAAGAATATTCCATTTATCGCGAAGGGTTGGCGAATGATTATTTCTGTCGCTACCCCAATGGAGAACTGTTTGTTGGCAGCGTCTGGCCCGGTAATAGCGCTTTTCCTGATTTCTCACAGGCAGCGGTACGGGCATGGTGGGGGAAAAATTACAAAGCACTCTTGGATGCTGGCGTAGATGCCATCTGGAACGATATGGATGAACCAGCCCTCACGAATTCGCTGCTTAATACTGATGAGGATGAACCATCGCTCTGGGGTAAAACTATGGATGCAAGTGTTGTGCATCAAGCTGGAGGTGCTCATGCTACTGGTCCTGATGGCCCTACGGTAAGCCACCGCGACTTCCACAATGCATATGGCATGGAGCTTGCACGCACAACCTACGAAGGCCTGCGCTCACTTCGCCCTGACTCGCGCCCTTTCGTCCTCACCCGCTCGGGCACTGGTGGTATGCAACGCTATGCAGCTCTCTGGACTGGTGACAATACCAGCAAATGGTCTCATATTCGTCTGGCGGTCCGTATGTGCCTCTCGATTGGAGTAAGTGGACAGGCCTTTGTGGGCTCAGATATCGGTGGCTTTCATGATGATAGCAATGGAGAGCTCTTAACACGTTTTAGCCAGTTGGGAGCGCTCATGCCCTTTAGCCGTAATCACAGCTCTAAAGAGACCGTAAGTCAGGAACCCTGGGCCTTTGGCGAACCTTATGAAAGCGCGATCCGCAAAGCGATAGAGACGCGCTATCAGTTGCTCCCTCATCTCTATACGCTCTTCCAGCAAGCTACTATTGACGGCTCACCAATCATGCGCCCACTCTATTATCACTATCCGCAGGACGAGCAAGCCGCAAATGTCGAGACACAGTTCCTGATTGGTGAAACCTTGCTCTCAGCCCCTATCTCAGAGGCCGGAGCAACCAGCAGAGAAGTCTATCTTCCTGAAGGGGAATGGTTTGACTATTGGGATGGGACGCCCTATTCTGGTCTGGCTACGCATGAGGTTCCAGCACCCCTTGAGCGCTGGCCATTCTTTGTGCGTGCCAATAGCATCATCCCAACTGGACCTGTGCTGCAATATACAGACCAACCCCATCAGGAGCCGTTAACTTTCACCTGCTATCTCACAAAAGACGGTCTGGCAAGCTACACGCTCTATGAGGACGATGGTCAGACCCAGGCATATCGCCAGGGGGCTTTTGCTACGACGACGCTGAGCTGCCAGACAACTGGTGAAACAGTGACAGTACAGCTCGAGGAACAGCATAAGGGCTACAAACCCTCATATGCTTTCTATACTATTATTGTTCATATTGGCGATCGTACCTTGCAAGGCCAGATCCAGACGGGTCAGGGGGCGACAACGATCAAACTGTCTTAGACATCCGGAGGCATGGCGGGTAAGATCTTTCTTTCTTCGATTGATACCCGTCAGAAGCCAGCCAGTATAACCATCTAAAGGATCGCTTTTTTTGTAACAAGAGTGTAACAAGAGGCTTGAATAGGAACAGAATCTTTTTAGAGGAAAAGCGATCCTAGCGTTATAGCTGCAATCACTCCTAGTGTCAGATAGTCGATCCAATGCAGATTCTGCTCATGCAACCGCGTCTGCTGGCCTTCGGACTGATAGCCACGCGCCTCCAATGCGACTGACAACTCGGACGCTCGCCGCAATGTCCCATGTATCAGAGGAACAAAAAACATAGCCAGGCAGCGCATTCGCTCGAACAGGCTCCCCTCTGTTATATCAGCCCCTCTTGCACTCTGCGCTTTGATTAACTGCTCCGCCTCCTCAAACAAGGTTGGAATAAAACGCAGGGCCAGGAGAGCCATTAAAGCGAAATCATCCACTGGTAGATGAAGGCGACGTAACGGATACAGCAGCCAGGTTGTCGCTTCAATTAAGGCAACTGGCAATGTGGTCATTGTTAATAGGAGAGAAAAAAGATAAAGCTCTAAAAACACGGCAAAACTTGTGACCAGGGCCCACACACTTCCATAAGTAATGATTACTGGCCCGACTGGCAAGGCTTTGGAGCCCGCAAGCAGAACAATGCCCACCAGTACCAGCACACTAACCAGCAGCATGAAGACCAGAAAAGATCTGGCAAGGCTGATAACTGTGGAAGACAGAGATGCACCAAGAGGGCGTAAAAAGCTGGACAAAAAAAGCAAACAGATGACTCCACAGCTACTCAGGAGTATTGAAATCGCCAGTGATGGCAGAACCTGCCATGGCCCCAGCCGGGTAAAGACTCTCTCATCCCCCTGCTGATTAAAGATCGCAAACAGGGCGCTGGTGAGCGTCATTGCAATCAGAAACCAGACGCGATGCCAGATCTCACGTAGTGTAATACCCGACAGAAGAATACCAGCCAGCGCCAGTCCTCCAACGATAAGATACGGCGCAAAATGCCATATGCGATGATTCGCAATGAATAAAATCCCAACCATCCAAAAGATACTGATTAATTTGGTGCGAGCCTGCAAACGATGGAGCAGACTTTTGCCTGGATAGTAGATTCCAATAGAGATATTTTTCAGCATTCTTTAACCTATTGATGAGCTTGTCTTCTTTGATTGACGAAAAAGGCATACACCTCTTCAAGCGTGAAGAGCTCTTCGGGAATAGACATCCCCTGCTGACGCAGGAGATGGAGTAATTCGTTGAGTGGAGGAAGGGCTAAACCATACTGTAAAACCTGCTGGCTCTGCGCAAAGATCGTTCGAGGAGGACCTTGTAGCACAAGTCGACCCTCATGCAACAGATAGAGACGATCACAGATACTCGCGACCTCTGCCATATCATGCGAGACCAGAACGATAGTTACCTCCCTCTCCAGGCGGATCTCCTGTAAGATCTGATATAACTCCTGTCTGGCCTCTCCATCCAGTCCTACGGATGGCTCATCCAGAATAAGGATCGTGGGCTCCATTGCGAGCAACACGGCTAATGCAACACGGCGGCGCTGACCACCACTTAAGGCAAATGGAGAACGTTGCGCATACTCGGGCAATGGCAGATGAACCGCCATAAGAGCGCGATATACCCGCTGCTGGACCTCACTCTCACTTAAGCGCAACCGGCGGGGTCCAAACGCGACATCATCATAAATCGTGCGCTCAAATAGCTGCGATTCAGGAAATTGGAAGAGCAGTCCGACGCGCCTGCGGAGCTCTCGCACTGTGCTCTGCTTCGTCCCTAAATTCACTCCGTCAACCCAGACTGTGCCAGAAGTCGGGCGCAACAGCCCATTAAAATGCTGCACAAGCGTTGTCTTACCAGAACCATTGGTTCCAATAATAGCAACGCAACTACCTCGCTCAATTTCTAATGAGACGTCCGTTAAAACATGCCTGGGAGATGGGCCCGATGTATAGGCGTAACCAAGGTTCTGCGTCCGAATAATTGTCTCGCTCATGAATGTAGCTCTCTTGCCATTGCCTCGAGACTCATAGCCTCTTCAGAAAGGTGTATGCCTGCTTTACGCAAACGGGTTGCCAGCACAAAAGGTTCAGGAATGGCTAATTTTAGTGCTTGTAAACGCTCAAGATCAGCAAAGATTCTTGCAGGAGTATCCTCTTGGACAATGCGGCCTTGCTCCATCAACAGGACGCGCTGCGCTCGTATCGTCTCTTCCAATAAGTGCGTCACATGCAGAATAGTGAGGCCATATTCTTGATGTAAGCGAAAGAGCAGATCAATAATCTCTTGTCGTGCGATTGGATCGAGGGCAGCAGTCGCCTCATCAGCAATAATGCAATCAGGGCGTAGGGCCAGGATACCAGCAATAGCGACCCGCTGCTTCTGCCCTCCTGAAAGCTTATGGGGTGGGAGCCAGCGAAGATGAGCAATATTCACGGCCCTGAGGGCCTCATCGACACGCTCACGAATCACCGGAAGGGTAAAACCGCGCCGGGCCAGGCTCCAGGCTACATCATCCTCAACAACGGTTGCGATCAGTTGATTATCCGGAGATTGGAAGATCATGCCAATTCGTTCACGAATCTGGCTGTGCAATTGCTGCTGACTGGTAAGCATTCCGGCAACAAATACACGCCCACTATCAGGCAGAAGAAGAGCATTACACAGGCGAGCCAGCGTCGACTTACCACTGCCATTATGGCCCAGAAGAGCTACATATTCCCCCTGCTCAATCCGCAAGTTCACCTCTACGAGGGCCTGAACCTGGCTCTGCGCACCTGCCGACAGAGGATAGGCATAGCTAGCCTGTTGTATATCAATAAGTGGAGTTCTCGTCATAGTTAGAACCGGCTCCGTACTTTCTTTATCATCTTGCGAGGGATCAAGCGTTGGAAGAGCCAGCGCAGTCGGTGAATAAAGCGATCATTTGGAAAAGGGCGAACCTCATATCCCAGCCAGCGTACGAGCGTATTTGTGGCGACATAGACACATACAACAACGGGCAATAAGATTGTCAGAAGCGCCAGATAAAGAGAGAGCCACCAGTAGGTGATCAGCCAATTCGAAGCAGCTACCAGTTGTGGATGAATGGTCTGCCGCCACATCTCCCCCTGCCCCATCCTTTCATAGCTACTCGCCAGCACAGGGAAGAGTGCTTCCTCAGCCTGATGAATCGAGTCAAAAAACGATTGTAACGAGAGGTGAAAAAAAAGTGTCAACAGAAACAGCCAGCAGTAAAGAAATAACGCCCCACCCAGGGCTCCCAACACGATAATAGCAACATGGCTGAAACGGCGCTTCATGGTCAGGCCCAGATAGAGTCCACCAGCCCCTTCTAAAAGCATAGGGAAGAGACTATGTGGACCAATCACCACTGCAACAATAAACATGCCTACGACCAGCCCCATCATTCCAACATAGAGACCTCGCCTCAGGACCAGGACTGCAAAGGCGACAAAACACAGTAATTGAAAAAACGACGAGCCTACCGGCAAAAACACGGCAATCAGATGAAAAACAACGGCAATATCGGCAAGCAGGGCCCCCTCCGCAATTTCAATTGCCTGTAATCTTCTCAATATCCTACTCCATCCTACAAGTTTCTCTGCTGAAAGTCGCTATTTATGCTTCATCAACTGATTTCATGGACTGATAAGCGCCCCGGAAATAGACAAGAGGCAGGTTAGATGAAATGACCTCTGCACTCAGAACCTCTCCAATAAAGATGCTGTGATCTCCACCATATTGGCTCTCAACGAGCCGACATTCAAGCGTGGCAAGAACGCCATTGAGAAGAGGGATGCCCAGTGGTCCCTTTTGATGAGGGATCGATGAAAAATCAACCAATCCTTGACGGGAAAAATGGCGGGAAAGGTCTTTATTCTCCTCCGAAAGAATATTAACGCCAAACAGACCGCTCTGTATAATGAAATTATGGCTGGATGCCCGTTGATCAATACAGATGAGAATCAGAGGAGGCTGCAAAGAGAGTGAACAGAATGCACTGACGGTCATGCCATAATCTTTGCCATGAAGAATAGTTGTGACAACCGTGACGCCAGACGCAAATTGTGCCAGGGCCCGACGAAATTCAGTGGTATCAACGCTCATGCATGTTGCGGCAGGGTCTCCATTGGATACATGGGGAGAAATGCCGCTCTCCTTTCGCTAAGTATGCAACGTTTCGTTCGGAAGGCCTTTTTTTTGAACGGGAACGGCTAAACCCCACCGCTTGAGCAAGTAATGTGATGCATCTAACAAGAGAGTTTCCTAAACACGTCAATTGGCACGCTCATTTCTGAGAATGAGCCTGGTACAGTAGCGGGCTTTCAAAGAAGCCACTAAGCCTTCATCTGAATGATAATGCTCAGTCATGGTTTTCAATACCATTCAATGGTAGTTCTCAATCGTACTATACAACATCCACAACACCCGTTAAAAAAGTTGAGTGAACGGGCTCATAACATACAACAGGAAAGCACTCAATCGAAATAGCATACGAGGTGCCATAGAGCAAGCCACATAGGACGAGAAGTCCGAACTGGTCAACAGCAGGCTTGCTCCATGACGGCCCCAGGCGCTTCACGCCTGGAGTCGTTGCGAGAATCAGAACAAGGTTGGCATATCAACCAGGGGACTCAGGGTACGTGGCGTACCATCTCGATTCATCAGAAAAGGATTGAGGACCCCATCATCATCAGTCGGCGAGAGCCCGGCCTCCTGAATAAAGCGCGAGGGAATGGCATCTGTACCTCGATAGCGCAAAATGCAGGAGAGGAACAGGTACTTCTGTGCTCTTGTAAAGGCAACATAGGCCAGACGCCGCTCTTCAGCCAGGCCCGACAGAATAATGGGACCATCCTCAGTCGCCATGGTATAAGAACGCTTATGGGGAAAGATCCCTTCCGTCAGACCCATCACAAAGACAACGGGCTTCTCCAGACCTTTACTTTTATGGACCGTCAAGAGCGTCACACAATCGCGCTTATTCTTACTATTATCTTCGGCCTGATCCTTCAATGTCGCCATCGCCTGCAAGAAGTGTCGAATGGTATGATGCTTCTGCGCAATCTGAGTCAGTTCCTCAAGTTCATCATAGCGTGCCTCAGACTTCGTATCTTCCTGAGGCACAGGGCTGCTCTCATCAGACTCCTCATCCTGCTGTTCCTTATGTCTGCTATCATAGTGGCGCAGGTGCACATCATAGGCAAACTCACGCAACAACTTAATTGCTTCAGCCGGATGATTATGGCAACGTGCAGCGACGCGCTTGATCAAGGCCACAAAGTCTTTTACCCCCAACTGATACTCTTTCGCAATGGTGTATGCCTGCTCATCACAGAATTGTAAGAGTGGACGGCCACTGGCAAAGCCACTCAACGTGCCAAAGAAAGTGGGAGTAAAACGATGAGAAGTCTTGCCAGAACGAGCAAAATATTCTTTAGACGGAATATTTGCCACAACACGAAAGGCTGCATTCTGTTCACCACAGTGGACGGGCGTAAAGATATCATCCCAGCGCTGCGGCAGCGGAGTATTCTTTGACGCCTGGAAATCCTGATGGATACGCACACCATCTACCAGAGCCAGATAGGCCAGCATATCGCGGGTCGTCTTCCGTTTAAAGAACGAGGACCCGCCCAACGCTCGATAAGGGACCCGCTGCCGAGCCAGAGCAATCTCCAGCGATGACAGATGATGATTGGTGCGCGAAAGCACAAAGATATCGCGATACGAGAGCTCTTCGCCCTGTTGACGCCAGGTACGCACCAGTTGATCAATACTGGTAGCGATCCCCTCGGCTTCGGTCTCTTGATCGGGATAAGCGGTCACCGTTACAGGAGACCCGCTGGGCTGAGTTGGGCGTAACACCTTCTCAAAACCAGGGGTCACTTCATTATGTCCGATGAGGCGATTAGCTGCCTCAAGAATCTGGGGCGTCGAACGATAATTATGCTCGATTCGATAGATCTGGCCCCGAGGGTACATCGCCTTAAAGGAAAGAATTGAGGCTTCAGGGCTGGCACCTCGGAATTGATAGATAGCCTGATCTGGATCTCCAACAACGACGACATTATTTTTGGGTGCCGCCAGATGCTGGATCATCTTATATTGCGATGGATTGGTATCCTGCGTCTCATCAACCTGCAAGTATTGATAACGTGCCTGCCAGGTCTTACGAAATTTAGGACTTCCCTCCAGCAGCAATAAAGGAACATAAATCAGATCGGAAAGATCATATAATTTTTCTTTTTGCTTTGTCTTTTCGTACAACACAAAAAACTCTTGATAGCGCTCAGCTAACTCAGACTCAATACTCAATTCTGCTGAAAAGAAAGCAGCAGAATCCTCTGGCTTGATCAGCTCTTCCTTCGCTCGATCAACACCCCGCAAGACATCGGTAATATCGACGTCCCAGTTCATGCCCCGCGTCCGATTACTGCGCCAGGGGCGAATGATATCTTCTGACAACCACTGCCTGGGCTCACCACTAATTAAACGTTGATTGAGCTCCTGTGGCTTCCACTCCAGCTTCTCACGCAGCATCTGATGTCCAAGCCCGTGGAATGTCACCACCCGTAAAGCCTTGAGATCCTTAGCCGCCATGCCACGTGTGCGCAAGGCCTTGAGGGCTCGCTTCTCCATCTCCTCAGCCGCCGCGCGAGTAAAGGTGACGCAGAGAATCGATTCTGGAGCGATGCCTTCGTCAGCTATCAGACGCACCAGGCGCTGCACGAGAATAGAGGTCTTGCCAGTCCCCGCAGCCGCAATAAAAGCAGCCGGTCCATTGGTATGGGCAATCGCCGCCTCCTGTTGTGGGTTGGCACTAAATTGCATCTGTGAAGCTGTCTGTGTCTTCGCTTTCTGTCTAACTCCCTGAGAGGTCATCCTGGCTCCATCTCTTTTGTTCACGTGATACAGGTGCCCCTGGCTCACCTGAGGGGCGGAGCATCACGCATTCCTGACAACGCACAATGAGAAAAATGGGTTACCATCATAGGGTTTCAATTGTTTTTGGATACCCCCACTTTCACAACATTTTTTCAATCATGGCTCACTACTATAGCATGCGAAGATCAGCTTCGCAACAATTCCAGGAGGTGCAAAATAGTTTTTTATCCTTCAATTAGAGATAGCCCTCTTAGTAAGATTATGAGAATCATTTATATGTATATTTTATCAATGAGATTGAAAACAGCCGGTGAGAGCAGCTACTATCTCTACGCAATGAAGACCTTACGTAGCCATACAGGACGTTCTCATATTGTGGCAGCCGCTACAGCTCGCCCTCTTTCATCACAGTACTAATTGTAGAAAGCAATCATCTCCATGATCATAATCATGTAACCAGCATTACAAATTTTGTTGAGCCATTATCGATCGGTCTCTCTGTGTTCACTCCTCTATTAGTGAGCATTTCTTCTATACTTCTCAACTAGAGGTGACAGATCTATCCATTGACTTCTTCATTCATCTTATGTATGCTCTACACATGAATTTGTAACAGCAGTTTCAAAAAGACATTCCTTCTCAATGATCTTTCGTCTGGGGATATTTGTAACTGCTTCTACAAAATAGACGAATACAGCTCTGTTCATGGTCACATTTTCACGAGTGTGTCTGTTTTGAGTGGTCGCATGGATGTCAGCGGATTATATATTCCCGACTGATGAGAATGAACTCATCGCTCAACGCCGGACCGGGAAGGGCCCCTCTCTTTTGCTCGATAAAGAAAGCATGAGGCAGGTGACAACATCGGAGACATGACACTCAATGCTTCTGATTATAAGGAGTACTCTTTAGATGAAAAGTTCATCCCGGCATTATCTTAAGCTCTTTTCGCTCTCATTCCTGCTTTTATTTGTTCTGGCAGCCTGCGGAGAAGCTCAAACCACTGGATCAACCGGCACGCCTACGCCCAGTCCTCCAATTACGGTCAATCTTGGCTATTTCCCCAATATTACGCATGCAATCGCACTGGTTGGGGTTGCCAATAAAACGTTTGAGAAGGCCTTTGGAGCCAATACGTTGAAGGTTACGACCTTTAATGCCGGGCCAAATCTGATCGAGGCGCTTCAGGCAGGCTCAATCGATATTGGCTACGTTGGCCCAAATCCAGCTATCAATGGCTATGTCACCGGCCACGGTCAGACACTCCGCATCATTGCCGGTGCTTCAAGCGGTGGTGCACTCTTTATCGTTCGCCCGGGCGCAAATATTAAAAGTGCTGCCGATCTGGCTGGCAAAAAGCTCGCCACACCTCAAAAGGGGGGCACACAGGATATCTCGCTCCGCTACTACCTCCAGAAGCATAATCTGAAAAGCACTGATGATGGTGGTTCGGTCCAGATTCTGCCTGCAGACAATTCCGTTATTCTCAATGAGTTTAAGCAAGGGCAGATCGATGGAGCCTGGGTTCCTGAGCCCTGGGCCTCACGCCTGGTTCAAGAGGGCAAAGGAACAGTCTTTGTCGATGAGCGCACACTCTGGCCCAACAATAAATTTGTCACGACCAATGTTGTGGTTCGTAAAGCATTCCTTGATCAGCACCCCGATGTCGTTGCAGAGTTTCTGAAGGCCCATGTAGAGACCGTCCAGTATATTAACAAGAATCTGCCAGACGCAGAGAAGCTGGTAAATGATCAGTTACAGACCTTAACCGGCAAGCCACTGGCACAGAGTGTCCTCGATCAATCATTTAAAGATCTCGATATCACCTATGATCCCCTGGCAAAATCGCTCTTCACATCAGCGAACAATGCCTTTAGCCTGGGCTTCCTGGGTGATTCCAAACCTGACCTCAGTCACATTTATGATCTCGATCCTCTGAACAAGATTTTAAAAGACAAAGGCCTGGCAACGGTCGCGGCCTCATAGAGGGAGATGAGCAATGGCTTCTAATATAGCAAGTATAGCAAGCGTTTCCCAGACTACTGAGCAGGAGGGCAAGGGGAGTTTAACTCCTCTTGCCCATGGTACGTCTCTGCGCATTGAGGGTGTCAGTAAAACATTTGAGAGCAATGGACGCCAGGTCGAGGCGCTACGCCCGGTCGATCTGAAGATTGCTTCTGGCGAATTCGTCTGTTTTCTTGGCCCCAGCGGTTGTGGGAAATCGACGCTGCTGAGCATTATTGCAGGACTGGAATCGGCCAGTAGTGGGACTGTCTTTGCCAATGATCGAGCCGTCTCTGGACCAGGTACTGATCGTATTCTCCTGTTCCAGGAAGCCGCTCTCTTTCCCTGGCTAGATGTCCAGAAAAATGTCGAGTTTGGCCTGCGCCAGGCTGGTATTCCAGCTCGCAAACGCGCTGAGATCGCACACAAATTTATTGAGCTGGTTCATCTCAAAGGTTTTGAACGCAGCTATTCGCACCAACTCTCTGGTGGAATGCGCCAGCGTGCCGCAATTGCACGCGCTCTGGCAATTGATCCGGAAGTCCTGCTGATGGACGAGCCCTTTGGAGCACTGGATGCGTTTACCCGTGATCGGCTTCATAGCGAGCTTGAGTCAATCTGGTCCAGCACACAGAAAACGATTCTTTTTGTTACGCACAATGTCCGTGAAGCGGTCGCATTAGGGGATCGTGTTGTCGTGTTTGCTCCACGCCCTGGTCGAATCGTTCGCGATTTCCGCATCGATCTTCCCCGGCCTCGCAGCCTCGAAGATCATAATCTGGTCGACAAAGCCGCTGAGATCCTTGAGGTGCTGCGCAGCGAGACCGAGGCCAGCGAACAGGAGGAACACAATGGCACGCGCAATTAATCTCTCTCGACCAACCGCTCAGTATAAATGGCTCTTTAAATTACTGCGTCAGTTTATTTTTTATGTTTTTGTGCTGCTCATCTGGGAAGGGATCAGTCGATCAGGCATCTGGCCAGACTATCTCTTCGTAGGTCCAACGGCGGTCGCGCATAGCCTGATTGTTGGTTTCCAGAAAGGGACTATGATCACGGCTATTCTGGTCAGTATGCGTCGCCTGTTTCTTGGATATGTTATCTCAGTGGTGATTGGAGTTATCCTGGGGCTGCTCATCGGAAGCAATCGCTATATTGAAGAGACGCTTGGTTCTCTGGTGCTTGGTCTCCAGGCTCTTCCCAGCGTCTGCTGGATTCCGCTTGCTCTGCTCTGGTTTGGTCTGTCTGAACAGGCTATGTTGTTCGTAGTCGTGATGGGGGCTCTCTTCTCTGTAACTTTGAGCGTGGATGCTGGCATTAAAAACACGCCACCTGTCTATGTGAAAGCTGCACGCAATATGGGTGCTCGCGGACTTGCGCTCAATACACAGGTCATCCTGCCAGCGGCCCTCCCCTCGATTCTCACTGGCTTGAAACAGGGATGGACCTTTGCCTGGCGCTCATTAATGGCTGCTGAACTACTCTATATTACCCCAAGCCTGGGCGGATTGTTGGATAATGGTCGCAACTTTGGGGATATTGCGCTAATCTTTGCTGTCATCATCATTATCATTGTCATCGGTCTGACTATCGATAACGTAATCTTTAATCCGCTGGAGCGCCTTATTCGTACACGCTGGGGCTTCGCTGGAGCTCACTAGCCGATAAACGAGAAGATAAACGCTATATAATTAAGAAGAGCGGAATGTGCTTGCCAGAAAGCTCCGCTCTCCTTTTGTTATACGTTCTGAAAAATACGACAATTATGCAAACTGGGAATGGGTATTGGCTGCAACAAGAAAACGCAGAAAGGCTTGTGAGGCCGGGGAAAGCAACTTATCGTTGCGCTGAATCAGGCTCAACTGCGCTTGCAATGCAAAATCTAGCATTGGCAACTGCACAAGTTCTCCACTTGCAAGCTCTCTCTGTACCACAAGTTCTGACAAAATAGTAACCCCAACTCCACTCATCACCATCTGCTTTAGCGCTTCATTATCAGAGAGCGTCAATAAAGGCTGAATCACCAGGCCTTGTATGCGACATGCTTGCTCTATTACTTCACGAATACCGCTTCCCTCCTCGCGTAACAACAGCTCTCCAATACAGATCATCTCTGCACTGATACTCTCTTTCTGAGCGAAAGGGTGCTGGGGGGACGCTACAAGAATTAAACGATCCTGGGAAAAAATATGCATCTGAAGAGGTGGTGGAAGCTCGGTCGCAGTCCCTTCGATCAGGCCAAAATCAAGCTCCCAATTAAGGGTCTTTTCCATAATCTCATGAGAGTTCAGGACAGCAATCTGTAATCGCACACGTGGATAACGCTCTCGAAAGCGGGCGACAATGGGCGGCAGAAGATAGGTCCAGGCGGTGGTATTGACGGCCAGGCTCACTTCTCCACCTTCGACATCCCGCAATGCTCCCAGAGCTGCATCCATCTCATGTTCCAATGCAAATAAGCGACGTGCATAACTTTGAAGCACACGACCTGCTTGAGTCAGGACAATTCTTCGTCCTTGCCTCTCCACAAACTTCAGGTGTGCCTCGCGCTCTAAACTTTGAATAATCTTGGTGACGGCGGGCTGACTTAAATTTAAGACCTCAGCCGCACGTGTGACATGCTCCAGTTCCGCTACCTTCAAAAATATACGTAAGTTCTGTAGATTCATTGACCTCAGCGTCCCCCAACTATAACCAGATACCTATTAAATCGGCAAAAAACACCCTGGCATCTGCATGATATCAGACGAAGGGATAAAACGTACAGAATTTTGTAAACAAAAGCCAACCTCATTCCAAATATTGATGAGGTTGGCTGTTTTATCAGACATCTGGTTATGAATGGAGGGCTTAAGAGAGAAGGAGTCTTTATTCCTACTCAAGAAACTTGGACGCCTTTACCTTTCGTTGGAGAGCAAGAATGTGAGCACCGCACTCAGGAATTCGGCTGGATACTGGATATTCGATAAGTGAACTGCGGATAACATCACCAGTTTTGAACCAGGGACTGTTGCAGCGATCAATTCGCTGTGGCTGGGCAGCGTTACCGTATCGTACTGACCACCAATCACCAGTGTTGGGCAGTTGATCAGTGCCACGGTCCTGCGCATATCCATGTCACGGACCGTAGCCCAGCATCCAGCAATCCCTTGTGGCTCCATAGCGAGCAACGTGGCGCGAGTTGATTGTATAATGGCGCACTCCTCCTCCAACATATGTGGAGGAAACCAATTTCTGAGGAATCTTTCGGCGGTTTCCGCCATATTCCCAGGTTGCAGCACAAAAGAGATCAGGCCATCCCATTGTGAGGTTGGCCCCAAGAATGATGAAGTACTGCAGAGAATCAGTCGGTTTATTCTCTCTGGGGTATGGATGCCCAACCATTGGCCAACCATACCGCCGAGCGAGAGCCCACAGAAATGCACACGGCTGATCTTTAACGCGTCGAGCAACTCGATCACATCCCATCCGAGCCTGCCAATTGAATATGCTCCTTCTGGAACGCCTGAGGCACCATGACCTCTGGTGTCGTAACGGAGAACGCGAAAATGCTTCGATAAATCCTGAATTGGCCCATCCCACATGTCCACTGTGGTGCCAATTGAGTTCGAGAGAACCAGCACCAGTTTCTTCCTCAGGCAAGTAAGCGCATGCTCACGCTTCAACTCCGCGAATTGGAAGAAGATGGGATCATCCATAGAGAAATTTATAAAGAGGTTCCGCCAAAGGTGGAGTATTCACTCACGCCGTGTGGAGAAAGCCTCAAGCCTATCCTGCTTCTGATGGCTGATTGGGGACAAAAACGGATAGAGAGTATCGTCGAGCAGGAAAGAGACAAGGAAAGAGAAGCCAGACAAGGTTGTGGTCTTGAGGAGTTAGCACCTTTAAAGGTTTGAACGCCCTGGCGGTCGCCTGATTGCGTGCAGTGACCATCCCAACGCTCATTGGCCACAAAGGCTGGATTTGGGAGCAATGAATCGCGTACACGCTATAGATCTGCTGTAGATTTAAATTAGACGCAAAATGGGTGAAGTTTACTTTCTAATAGCGAAAGCAGAACTCACCCATTCTTCATATCACAGTGACTCTCACGTATGAAACGTTCCTGGTTTTTATTTCTCCAGACCGATAGTAATCACCCCCTCTTTTCGTGCGATCTCGGTTGCACCATGGAGCGCGAGACCTGTGCCAATGCTTAATCCTCTGGCCCGGGTCACGCTCATGATATCTAGCCGTGCCGCTTCGAGCATTGTGGCCAGTTGCTCGTCTGGTGTGGAAAGAAACAACCAGCTCAGTTCGGCACCCAACGAGATGCTCGCCTCGCTCTTGTAACGCCGCACAGCCGTAGCAACTTCGATCAAAATCTCGCCCGCAGCTTCTGCCTGCTCGCTCGCCCAGTCCGGGTTTGCCTCTGGCCAGCACGTCAGATGTATCGAGGGATGGCCCTCGTGCCCGGCGAACAGCCCGTGATAGATTTCTTCAGTCACATAGGGAAGGAAAGGAGCAAAAAGCTTGAGCGTCGTCAGCAGAGCCGAATAGAGCGTGTAGCGCGCACCTTCTCGGAGTGGGCTGGCCTCGCCATAGATCCGCTCTTTGCACATTTCCAGGTAGTTGTCAGCCAGATCGTGCCAGAAAAAGCTCTCGATCTCGCCTTTGGCCGTGGCGTACTCGTAGTTCTGGAGAAGATTAGTTGCACGTCGGATGACGCTCACCAGGCGAGCCAACAGCCAGCGATCGGTTGGCGTGAGCTCGATTCCATCGGTCACCGGTTGATACCCCTCCAAAAAGCGCTCGCTGAAACGAGCCACATTCCAGAGCTTGGTGACCAGTTTCGCACCGTTCTTGATCTTCTCCTCGCTAATTAACGTGTCTTTACCAAAACCGGTCGAAGCTGCCCAGTAGCGCACAGCGTCGGCAGAATAGCGTTCGATCATCTTCAGTGGGGCCATGGGACCACCGCCGCGGCTCTTGCTGATCTTCTCGCCGCCAGCTCCAGCCAGGCCCCATCCAGAGAGCGCCACGGTCTTCCAGGGTAGGGTATTAAAGTGATGGAAAGACTTTACGATGGTATCAAAGGCCCAGGTGCGAATGATTTCATGTCCCTGTGGGCGTAGCGCGAAAGGTGACACTCGCGCATAGAGAGCCGGATCCGCGAACCAGCGCCCTGCGATCTGTGGCGACATCGAGGAAGTGGCCCAGGTATCCATCACATCCTCTTCCGGCGCGAAGTCCGTACAGCCACACTGACAGCTATGTGTGGGCTGCTGCGTCGTTGGATCAATCGGCAGCAGTTCCTCGTCGGCCAGCAGCACCTCGCCGCACTGGCGACAGTACCAGAGTGGAAAGGGCACGCCAAAGTAGCGCTGGCGCGAGATACACCAGTCCCAACCCAGGTTCTCCACCCACTCGCGATAGCGGGTGTGCATATGTTCTGGCTGCCACTCGATCTGCTCCCCAGCCTCAAGCAACTGCTGCTTGAAATCGAGCACACGAATAAACCACTGCCAGGCCACCAGGTACTCCACCGGCGTATCGCAGCGCTCATGCACACGCACGGATTGTGTCACAGACTCGCGCTTCAGCAGCAAACCGTGCTCTTCTAGCTGCGCCACCATACGTTGCCTCGCTGCCTTTGTGCTCAGCCCCGCAAATTCACCCGCAGCCTCAGTCATGCGCCCATCACGTCCGATGATGATCTTGAGGGGCAGTTTGTGCGTATACCACCATTCCACATCAGTCACGTCGCCAAAGGTACAGCACATCACTGCACCAGTACCTTTGGCGGGATCGGCCTTTGGATCAGCCAGTAGCGGCACCTTGAACCCCAGCAGCGGCACCGTCACCTGTGAGCCAATCAGATGAGTATAGCGTGTATCTTCAGGATGCACAAACAAAGCCACACAGGCGGACAGTAACTCTGGCCGCGTCGTGGCGATCGGTAATGCCGAGCCACTCTCCAGGGTGAAAACAATGGTGACAAACTCGCTCTCTCGCTCCAGGTCGTTTAGTTCTGCCTGAGCAATAGCAGTGTGGCATGTGGGACACCAGATGGTCGGGGCCTCACGGCGATAAGCCAGGTCCTTTTTGTAGAGGTCGATAAAGGACCACTGCGAGGTTTTGCGCGACCACTCGTCGATGCTGCGATAGCTGTAACGCCAGTCAACTGAGAGGCCAAGCCGCTGCCAGATCGTCTGGTAATCCTTCTCGACTTCATCGCTCACCTCCAGACACTTCTCAATAAAGGCTGTGCGACCCACCTGGAGAGCAGTGATGCCCATACGCTTCTCCACCAGCCGTTCGGTGGGCAGCCCATTATCTTCATAGCCCATAGGGTAGAATACGTTGTAGCCATTCATGCGCCAGAAACGGGCCATAAAATCAGTATGACTGTAAGAATAAGCATGGCCGAGGTGCAAGTTGCCCGACGCGGTCAATGGAGGGGTGTCGATAGCGTAAATCTCACGTTGTTCGGGTTGCTCGTCCTCACGTTTGAAGTGGTAGGTGCCCTCGCGCTGCCAGAGATCGCACAGGGCCGGTTCAGTTATACTAGGGTCGTACCGTTTGGACAGACTCATGTCCATCGCTCCTTTTCCCAATAAAAAAACCCTTCAATCCACATGAGGACGAAAGGGTCGGTCTTTTCGCGGTACCACCTCAATTCGCCGGGCGTTGCCGCACCGACGCACTCGTTACCCCGACGGCTCGCCAGCTTCGCTCATAATACCTATCCAGATTCACGCCAGACGCATCTACCGAGTTAATCAGGGCCTCGCTATAACGGGCTAACCCGTGCTGGATCTACTCACCGCGTTCACACGGCTTTCTTCCGCATTGCCTCTGGGCGACATTCAACTCCAGCCGCTGCGAAGGGCTTTCAGCCATCGACCCTTCTTCTCTATCAGCTTGCTAGAGGTCTACTCTTCCCGGCGTATTCCTATGCTGTTGTGTGTTACTAAGTATACCCAACTACAAAGGAGGCGGTCAATGGTTATGAAAGCTTATCTACTATTACTTTCTTTATAATGAACCCAGGAATTGAGACAAAAAAAGTTGAAGGTTTAAGGTGGAAGATGGAAGATGGCAAACAAGAGAAAACAGTATACAGCAGATTTCAAAGCGCAGATCGTTCGAGAAATCCTCAAAGAGGAGAAAACCATTGGACAGCTTGCTTCAGAGCATGAGCTGCACTCAAACATGCTTTACCGCTGGCGAGATCAGGCTCTTGCGAGAATGCCAACCCTTTTCAGCGATCAGCAAGCACAAGAGCAGACAGCCAAAGAAAGTGCCTGGGAAAAAGAACGGGATGAGTTGTATGCGGAAATCGGACGGCTGAGTACTCAGTTGAGCTGGTTGAAAAAAAATGCGGTCACCTGCTTGAGTCGGGATCAGCGTCGGCAGCTCATTGATTGGACGGAGCGGGAGATTGCTGTGATGACGCAAGCCGAGCTGGTGCAGTTGAACCGATCGGGGCTCTCCTATCAACCGGTTGGTGCTTCCGCTGAGAAAATCGAACTGAAGCATCGTATTGATGAGCTCTATACAGCGCATCCCTCCTACGGATATCGACGCATCACGGCGCATTTGCGTCGCCAAGGTCTGCTTGTGAATCACAAAGCCGTGGCACGCCATATGCGAGAGATGGGCTTGACTGCACTCTATCCTGGCCCCAATCTTTCCAAGCGTGCTCATCAAGCCGCCATTTATCCATACTTGCTTGCTCATGTCACGGCCAGTTATCCCAATCATGTTTGGGGAATTGACATCACCTACATCCGCCTGAGAAGCGGCTGGATGTATCTGGTCGCCGTGTTGGACTGGTATTCGAGATACGTGATCAGTTGGCAATTGGATCAAACCATGCAGCTCCCTTTTGTGCTGGAAGCCGTTCAAACAGCGCTGCGCCAGGCTCGTCCACTCATTTTCAATAGTGATCAAGGGAGCCAATTTACCAGCACGCAGTATCTTGAGCTTCTTAAAGAACACGCGGTTCAAATCAGCATGGATAGTCGATGTCGAGCGCTCGACAACATTTTTACGGAACGTCTTTGGAGAACCGTGAAATATGAGGAGGTGTATTTGAAAGAATATGAAAGTCCTCGGGATGCACGCAACAGCTTAACCGACTATTTGCATTTCTACAATAATGAGCAGCTTCACCAATCACTGCAGTATCGTACTCCTTCAGAGGTGTATTTTGTTCATTCCAGTTGAAAAGTCAATCTCATGGAGTCGCTTCTCCATGAGCTCAAGCAAGGAAAGGAGATTTCACCTTAGAAAATCGCTTTCTATTGTCTTGACAAAGGGGTTCACAATGTGCGCCGTTTCGGCCCACTATCAATTCCCATACAATATGGGGGAGGAAGAGAGTAAAACATCCTCCAGGACACCAGCTTACTTCGCGAGGAAACTCAAAGAGAACAAGAGCATGCTGTGAAAGCGGAAAGAAACAGAAGGCGTGTATGTTCGCGTTCCGCAAGTCCTGAACGCATGGTGAGACTGGGATTGTCGAACCCAAGTTCCGCACGGTCATACCCACGACCCGTCACTCCACGCAAAAGGTGGCGACACCGGATACACATTTGGTATGGTGAAATGTGAAAAGACACCTGAAGCCACCAGGCTGAAGGATCACTCTCTCCGGTGAGTAGCAGTTAAGGAAATTGAGAAGGAACGAAAGGGCACCTACCCGTTCTAAACGTTGATAGAGGGTAAATACGGGATCGCCTACCAGGGGAAACCCTCACGGTGACGGAACCCCCATAGTACGACAGAAAAAGAAACAACACATTGTTTTTTTTTTGAAGGAAGGGGCAGCTCTTGAAAAAGAGCCAGAGCGCACCCTTGATACAGGTGCGCAGGGAAGGTATCAAGAAGTTCATACACGCGGAGGCATGCGCAATGCAAACCACCGAAACGTACCTGGGACTTCTCCGAGAACGTGGCAAGAAAGGCTTGCCACTCCAACGAGTCTATCGACAACTGTTCAATCCATATCTGTATCTCACAGCTTACGGCAAGCTGTACAGGAATGCAGGAGCCATGACCAGAGGCATCACCAGCGAGACCGTTGATGCGATGTCAACAGAGAAGATTGAGACCATCATTGCTGCTCTACGTACCGAGCGGTACCAATGGAAGCCAGCGAAGCGGGTCTACATTTTAAAGCGGAATGGGAAAAAGCGGCCACTAGGCATGCCTGTTTGGAGCGACAAACTCCTAGCGGAAGTCATCCGAATGATCCTTTCAGCTTACTATGATTGCCAATTCAGCGAACACTCGCATGGATTTCGCGAAGGACGCGGTTGTCACACCGCACTCCAGGAGATTTACTCTACTTGGAAGGGTTGTACATGGATTATCGAAGGCGATATTTCCGACTGCTTTGGATCACTCTCACACGAACTGCTCATGCACACCTTGTCAGAGAAAATCCAAGATGGACGTTTCCTTCACCTCATCAAAAAGCTCCTAGATGCAGGATATCTTGAGGAATGGACATTCAATCGTACGCTGAGTGGGGTACCACAAGGTTCAGTGCTCAGTCCTTTGCTCTCCAATATCCTACTCGATAAACTGGACACATTTGTCGAAACTACGCTGATCCCGCGCTACACGAGAGGGAAAAGAAGAAAACACAACAATGAGCATGCGCGACTCATGAAACAGGCCAATCGCCTGCAACAAAAAGGGGAGAAGGAGGCTGCCCAGAGATTGAGAAAACGTATGCGTCAACTGCCTTCCATCGCGACCCATGATCCAGCCTACCGACGACTCCGTTATTGCCGCTATGCAGATGATTTCGTCCTCGGATTTACTGGTCCAAAATCAGAAGCAGAGGATATCAAGCGCCAACTCAGCACTTTTCTTCAAGAGGAACTTCAATTGACCCTCTCTCCAGAAAAGACGCTGATCACCCATGCAAGAAACGAAGCCGCCAAGTTCTTGGGATACGAAATCACGACCCTGCAAGCCGATACCAAACAAAGCATCACCAAAGGAGGGGTGAAACGCCGAGGTATCAATGGAAAAACAGGGTTACGCGTGCCACGAACCATTCTGCTGGAGAAATGCAAGCGCTATGAACGACGAGGAAAACCGTGCCATCGGGCTGAGTTACTCAACGAAAGTGACTACACCATTATTGCGACGTATCAATTGGAGTACCGAGGCATCGTCAACTATTATCGACTAGCGTACAACCTGCGTACACTCCGGCGTCTCAAATGGGTCATGGAAACCTCTCTCACCAAAACGCTCGCAGCGAAGCACCAGATCTCAGTGAGAGCAGTGTATGGCAACTATCGTACCAAACTTCAAGGAGAAGGAAGGATGTACAAAGGGTTGCACGCTGCCGTCACACGAAAAGGGAAGAAGCCATTGATCGCGACCTGGGGCGGTATCCCGCTTGTGTGGGATAGCAATGCCATCATCCAGGATAGACCACATCAACTTCCCTGGAACAATCGGACGGAGCTAGAAAAGCGTCTTTTAGCCCAAACTTGCGAAGCCTGCGGGGTCACCTCGATCACTGACAAACTGGAAGTTCATCATATTCGCGCTCTCAAAGATCTGCAAAAATATGATGGGAGAGAAAAACCAGACTGGGTGAAGATCATGGCCGCTCGGCGGCGTAAAACGCTCGTTCTCTGTCAAACCTGTCATAGAGAACTTCATGCAGGGCGACCACTCAGGAAAAAGGTATCACGTTCTCGGATGGAATGACTCCAATGATGCTGGAAAGCGCAGTGCGGTGAAAGTCGCATGCTGCGTTTGGAGGGGGGCATTTGGAACAGGGCGGTAACGTACCTCGCTAGATGCCTACCCTACATGCTCTCAGGGCTGGTTGTTATATCGCTAACGAAACGCTAACTTGGCAGTGAATTCAGAGCGGTAAGATGGTTCAGTCTTCAGTTGCTTTGGAGCTTATTGAACAGCACGAATGGCAATCATCGTTATATCCTCATCTTGTGTTGTGGTTGCATCGATGTGGCCGATTTTTGTATCTTCGTTCTGTATGACATCTGGCAATTTCTTCTGTTTTTCCATTCGGCGTAAGATGTACTCCCCAAAGCGGATACCTGGTTTTTCGGCCAAACGATATGACAGAACTGAGAACGGAAGGATGACAATAACTATCCAGAGGAAGGAAATAATATATTGAACTGCATAACTCCGGTTGTGAATATAGGGGAAAAAGTATCCAAAGAAAAGTAGTGCAAGCGGCATATGCCAGATATATAAGCTATATGAAATAGCTCCGAGCCAACGAAGTGGAGCCAATTCCAGTGGATGTTTAAACCACTTAGGTCCATGGAGTAAAGCAAACATACAGAGTGCATATGCAAGACCGATAAGGAATGGCCGCCAGACTAGCCATATAGGTTTAAAAAAACTTTGATAGGAGTGGAAGAGGTGCTCTAATTCTGAGCTTGCGCCTATATTGATGAAATACAGATTCCAAACAGAGAAGAATATCAGACTACTTAGACCAATAAGCATCAAAAAGACGCTGAGCCGTTCGGTTATACGACTCAATCTTGCCGATTGTGGAACTTGACGAAGGTAGACATAGAATGTGCAAACGAGCATACCAAGCCCGAAAACTTCAAAATACTTCCCAGATTCTGTGGGACCTGGATCGCCATACAGAAGGAGTCGCAGAGAATTTCTGACTGCATGAGAAAGCAGCCAATCCAGGTTTGCCGTATCTACAAAATAGAAGGCCCAATAACGAACAGCTATTCCCCAACCTATCATAACAACCAAACACAGGCAAAGCTGGATAATTCGCCAATGAACAGAAGTAGATCGAACAAAGAGGCGCATAAACCAAACGATAAGCGGGAGGATCATGTAAAACTGAAATTCTATGGCTAGTGTCCAGAAAACCCCATTAATCTGCTGGGCCAAATTGTAATTCATTCGAAAGGTCAAAAATTTTGAGATGACTTGCCATTGGTTTAGAGAGAGGAAATTCGGGTGAAAAAAGAGCAGAAGTAAAATAAATGCAATGTAGTAGGCAGGAATAATGCGAAAGATACGTCGGAGATAAAAACGGCTTGTTGACGGCCACTTCTGCCTCTCAAGGAGCAAAGCTTTTGCAAAGGGTAGAAAAAGAAGAAAACCTGATAAAAGAAAAAAAAGAATAACACCAGCATTGCCGAAAAGGAAGAAGGCTGTCACATATGTAAGAGGACCATGTAGCGGAAATAACGAAATGTTCTGAGAACTAAGCCACCTAAAGTGGAAAACGAGAACGGATAAACAAGCAATAGCCCTTAATCCATCAAGTACTAAAATAGAACTTTCTTTTTTGCCCGTTCCCAAAGCATCGTTTATATCATTACTTAATCTTTTAATATTTTCGTTAAGAAAGGTATAAAATGATCTATATACCTTCTGGGCATAATTCATACCTGTTATTCTCCTGCGAAACAAAGAACGTTGTCTATTTGGAAGTTGATGGATTGTTCAATCTCCATACAATAGACACACAAACAGAGCTTATTCCTCGATAATTGGCACCCAAGGCTACTTACTTTGTTGTCCTATTTTTAAGAGCATAAATATTAGCTATTTTAGCAAAATACTTTTGAAAATGCATAGTTAAATCTTTTTTTTATATCAAAAAGTACTATCTAATTCATGCTGCCTTTGCGATTTATATTAAAGTCTTAGTAATTCTCAGCTTGACTTTGTACATTTTGGGGAAAGAACGAGGCATGAAAACCTCTTGAGATAAGATAGAAGCTGACCAAAGCATCATCTTGTCAGGAGAATATTCATGCCTCTTCCCGACCCCATTATAGAAGTTTTAGCCGTCTTTCGGCCACTATTTACGGCTCCCACTTGGAGGAAACTCATGACGTTGCTAACTGGAACCTTGTTGGCTCATGGACGCCGAACAGTCACGGCAGCTCTGCGTGCCAGCGGCAACGACGTGGCTGCCAACTGGAGCACCTTCCATCACGTGCTCAATCGAGCCCGCTGGTCTCCTCTGGCTGTGAGCCGTCAACTTCTCCTCCTCATCGTCGAAACCTTCGTGCCAGCCGGAGCCGACGTGGATCTGGTCATTGATGAAACGCTCGAACGACGCTGGGGCTGCAAGATCAGGAAACGAAGGCATTACCGCGATAGCGCGCTTTCCAGTCGAGAACGCTCGGTGAGTAGCCTTGGCTTGCGAGGGACGCGTGATGGCAGTGGTCGTCACGCTGCCTTGGACGCGCGCAGCGCTGGGCTCTGCCTTTTCTTTGTGTGCTGGCGACGACCCCGGAAGTGAGTGAACGACTAGGCAAGCGACACAAGACTATCGGGATGTGGGCACATCAAATGATCAGTCTGGTCCGCCACTGGCTTCCCGGCCGCTCTCTCAAGCTCATGGGCGATACCGCCTACACAGTGTTGGAGTTGGGATTGCATGCTCGTGCCCAACGGGTGACCCTGGTCACAACTGGCCGCTTGGATGCCGTGTTCCATGAACCGCCTCCCGAACGCACCCAGCACACCATTGGCCGTCCGAGAGTGGTAGGGCAGCGTCTTCCTTCCCTAGAGCAGGTGTTACAGAGCCCGGAGGCCGTCTGGCAGAAACTCACCTTGGACTGGTACGGCAAAGGGAAGCGCACGCTGGAGTTCTGTACCGGCACGGCTCTGCGATAACGGACAGAGACCGACAGCCTTACTACAGCATTCCCTCATGCACACTGGCAAATCTCATCTGGAGGCCAGTCAAGGGAATACAGGTTTCAGAACTTTGACGAATGAGCCACGTTCAAGAGCTGTGTTCGGAAGAGGCTTCCACCCGATGGCCTCTATTCGCTGGCGAACCCGACACTCCCTACTCTTCTCATTCATTGTCTTTTTCTATATTTCTAAAGGGATTTTACTCATTGAGGTGCAGTTTGTCAAGAGAATCCTCTCAGTGAAGGCGGTGCAGTTTATTTTTGCATCTGCGCTCAAACCTTTTCATCTTAACAAAACTTTGGACTGAAGTTGGAAACATGCGAACCATACTCCAGTGAAGCATGAAACTTTCCAGTGCAACAGGTCGTGAATGAGATAGTATACAGAAAGAGAGGCACGTTCATGACGCATTGGACACCGAAAAATCTCCGCAAACATCAGCATGTTTATACGTCTGATGAGCAGAATCTTGGTCAGGTAAACGCTATCTATGAGGATTCGTTTGTGGTCCATAAAGGGGTCTTTGCCAGGCACCGCTATTTCCCCTACAGTGTAATTGCACGCATGGAGAACGATACCATTCACCTGTCTTTAAATGCAGATGAAGCTGCACAGATGAAATGGGAGAAACGGCCAGATTATGAAGATCATCTGGGCGATCCTACTCAACTCTTCTATGATCGCGGTCATGGGGTAGTAGACCCGTTTGATGAGACCGCATCCAACCAGTCCTGATCCCCCGTTTGTCGGGCTATGATAAGCCCGACAGATCAATCCTCCTATTACGCCACCAGCCAATCCACCTGCACCTCTCTATTAAGCAGAAGATAAGGTTAAGACCCTATTGTATTTACGGTGAACACCCTATGGTATGTCTGCTCCCCTTTCTTTACAATATCAACAAAGAAAGTATTAAAGAAAGCTGGAAACAGCATTTGGATGCTGTATGCCTGTCAGTGCAAACCCACCAGGCCATATATAACCCGACGCTGATTTTGTCGGCCAGTTTCCTGAAGGGAGCTTGGATTCATGGCAATTATTGATGCTGTCATAGACGACCTTAGGACAATGATTACTACACCTGAAACAGTGATGGACCGCTCTATTCCATCGCTCGCATCTGATTTTATACTCGATGAGATGCTTACGTCTTCTCGTTCTGAGCGTAACACTGAGCCTCTGCCTGAAGTGGATGTTACATTCAGTGAAGAGGTTGATCCTCTCTTTAGGGACGAAGAGATAACAGAGACTGATATTCTGGAGATCCCCGTTACACGCTCTCGCTCAGCAGGTATTACCAATACAAAAAGTGCCTCAGGGTCCGAGGATGCGTTTCAGAGTTATCTTCATGACATCCGCGGGCTCGGCCTGTTGACGCACGATGAGGAGATTGATCTTGCTCGTCGGGCAGCCAAAGGTGAAGAGTATGCTCGCCGCAAACTTATCGAATCAAATCTACGCTTAGTTATCTCAATTGCCCGCCGTTATACCAGCACAGGTGTTCCTCTGAATGATCTGATCCAGGAGGGCAATCTCGGGTTGATGCGTGCGGCTGAGAAGTTTGATTATCAACGCGGCTGCCACTTTGGGACGTATGCCACCTGGTGGATTCGTCAGGCCGTTAGCCGCGCAGCTGGCGAACAATCTCGCATGATCCATCTGCCCGAGCATGTTGCAACTCGTCTCCGCAAGGTCCGCCGTGTTGCTGCCCAGCTATCACAGGAGAACGGGCTTGATCCGCTTCCAGAGCAGATCGCTCAGGCCTGCAATATCTCGCTCAGTGAGGTGGAGGATCTCCTTGGGGTGATTGAGCAACCAGTCTCTCTGGATGCTCCTGTCGATGAGGAGGCCCGCTATTCGCTGGCTGATACGCTGGAGGATCTGACAACACCAGCTCCGTCTGATACTGCATCACAGCACCTTCTCGGTGAAGAGCTCCATCGTGCGCTCGCTCTTCTCACGGTTCGTGAACGAGCTGTGATTACGCTACGCTATGGTATTGGAGACGGACACAGTCGCACGCTTCTAGAAGTTGGGAAAGAACTGGGAATTTCACGCGAACGCGTTCGCCAACTTGAGGTTGTTGCTCTGATGAAGCTTCGCGGCCTGAGCAATACGCTTGCCCTACGCGAATGTGTCTAACCATGCCGCAGCCGTCGTAAGCGCGGGATCTACCACGTTTACGACGGCTGCATAACCCTCTCCATCCTGTCGCTCCCACTCGACTCTTGCTCAACAGTATGCTATACTGATCTCCGATTGCAAGCACTCATTGCAAGCTTTCTATTTCTCATTGAAAACTTGCGTCACCTATATACTTGCACTACCAACATAGAGGAAGTGTATGCAGAGTAGTCGACTTGACCCAGTGACTATTGTTGACCAGCCTCCTGGCACAAAGCTCACCTCACATGTTACCAGACAGACACCTGTTTTTTTTCGCCCTCTGCTGCAGATTTTTAGCTGCCTTGTACTCTTTTTCGCTGCTTTCCTTCCTCGCTTTTTCCTCGCACAACGTTTAGATGTAGTGACGGATGAAGTGGTCTATATTACTGGAGGAAAGATCTATCTTCCTTTATTAACCCATCTCCCGGCTAGCCTGACCAGTCCGCTGTGGGTCTATAATAATGAGCATCCACCTCTGGTGAAGTTTCTAATCGGGCTATCTATGCGCATCAACACGCTCTCTGGACAACCTCTTGGGGATCTCCTGGCAGCTCGTCTTCCCAGTATCATCATGGGAACGGTACTCGTAGTTGCAGTCTACTGGCTGGGTCGTGCGCCCTTTGGTCATCTGGTCTCCTTTACGGCAGCCCTCTGTCTGGCATTTAGCCCATGGCTCGCTTATTTTAGCGCTCTTGCCTATCTTGATACGACTATGATGGTGCTCATTAGTATTGCCTATCTCCTCTTATGGCATGCTTTACGTCGCCCCTGGCTCTATCTTGTCACTGGTATCCTGTTAGGCCTGGGCGTGGCCAGCAAATACCCTGCAGCCTTTATTATTCCTGGCATGGTCGCCTTTCTTGCTTATTATTTTCTGGCTTTACGACCACGCCTACCCCAGGACCAACAACCCCTTACCCCCTGGCGCTGGTGGGGAGGGGCAATTCTCCTTTCATTCATCACTTTTTTTGCCGTAGATCCCACTATCTGGCCCAATCCCTACCAGCGCATCGCCAATAGCTTTGGCTTTGAATGGATGCACTCAATGCATGGGCATTCGACATTTCTCGCTGGCTCCTATGCATCTCATATGCCACATTGGGCTGTTCTCTATATCGTTATCGCTAAATTAAGCGTTTTTGTCACTATTCCTGCGCTTCTGTTTGTCTTTGTTGCTCTCGTACAGCTGATACGTTTTCATCTCCATGCAACGACGATTCACGTCTCTGAGGCGACGTCCCTTTCTTTTCTTTGTATCTGGCTCTTTTCAACACTTTTTATGTTCAGCCTGTTAAATATCGTAGTTGGTACACATTATGATCTCCCAACAACTCCTGCGATCGTGATCGCTGGCAGCATGGGGCTGACATATCTTCTCCGTTATCGGCGCGGATCGTTTGTGCTTCCATCTCTTCCCTTCGTTAAAAACCTTCCAGCTAGCCCTGGAGAACAGCGACGTTGGCGGCAGGTTTCGGGAAAAACAGGTATTCAAGTCGTGCTGCTGCTCTGTCTTACCATGCTTCCTCATCTCATCGGACTGATCACTGTACCGGCAGCAGAAGGGTATACCAGCGAACTTTTCCCAGGCGAAAATGCAAGCTTACAGGTAGCCTATCCTGGCTATCGCGATGGACTCCAATGGATTGCCGCGCATGCTCAGCAGAGACATCCCCGTGTAGGACTGGTAGCACTTCCCTATACGCTAACCGATAAAGGCTATGGTGTCTCCTGGTATAGTTACAATAAGGATCTCACCAGTCGCTTTCAGATACACGAGGTTCATCCGAATGATACGAGTTTCAACGAAGATTATCTTATCTGGCCCATGCATCTAGTCCAACGCGGCTATGCTATTCCAGCAGACTGGGATGCGCAAGTAATCCATCTGGTTACAGGCGGTCGGACGATATACTGTTATATCGTTACTCATAGACCCCAAACATCTGGCTCTCATCATCCATCCCAACCTCAGAGAGGTGGCTACCATTAAAAGCTCAACAAGAATATCCATCAGTGATCAGATGCGGCAGTCTGGTAGTACAAGAAGACAATTTTTCGTGGATAGCCTGCTTGTGATCATTCTACTGGCCCTTCTCTTTACAGGCATCTCAAATCAATTGGCAAAAGTGAATAGTGATGCCGCCAAATATCAGTGCTATGCTTTTGCATTCTGGCATGGAACACAGGCACTTCATACTCTTCCCGAGGCTCAATGTGCGTTTCTGAAGCAGGCAGAACCAGCAGCAATCCTATTGGAAAACATGCGCCAGCATCAACTTCCAGACTTTCTGATCCAGTTCGTTGCCCAGCAGGATCAACGACAACCGTTTCATGCGTTACCCCATGAATATCCACTTCTTGCGTTAGCTACCTTCTTGCCTGGTTTACTCGCTCCTCCAAGTTCGTTTCAACTCGCTTTTGCCGGGTGGATGGCCTGTATTGTTGTTGCGCTTTTTGTCATTATGCGGATCGCAGGATCACGTTCAACGGCTCTGGCTTTTGCCTTTTATCTGGGTCTGGGAAGTTGGGCAACGGCGTTGGGGCGCTTTGATTTACTCCCAACCACATTTACGTTGCTGGCTGTTATCTGGGCGGAGAAGAAGCGCTGGCACTGGTCCTTTATCTGTCTGGCAATTGCAACATTGCTTAAGTTTTATCCAGCACTCTTTTTGCTCCCTTTCCTTATCGTTCAACAACAGAACAGAGAGATGATGTGGTTGGATTGGCGTCGTTGGAGTCCTGTCGGGCTGTTTATCCTCATCTGCTCCTTTGTTCTGCTTCTCTCCGCAGCAATGAGCCTGGAGGGGACCATAGCGCCGCTCAGCTATTTTGCCAATCGCCCACTTCAGGTAGAGTCCTTCTCTGCCTCGCTGGTGCGCATCCTGGGAGAGGCAGGTGGAACGACGCTACAGTATGGCTATTCGTATGGCTCACGCAATGTCTTTAGCCCACTTTCGCCTTTGATCGCCGGGGGGGCTACTCTACTCCTCTGTGCTGGAATCGTGTATACTTGTTGGCACCTCTGGCACCAGCGGATCTCGCTAGCTATGGCCGTCTTGTTGCTGCTACTGCTCTTGCTACTGACTGGCAAGGTCTTTAGTGCTCAATATATACTCTGGAGTACTCCTCTGGTGGCCTATGTCGGAGGTTGGAGATGGAGATGGCTTTCTGGCTGGGGGAGCATCTGCCTGCTGACAACGCTGATTTATCCATTTCTTTATAATAGAACAGAGTATAGCGTTGGCTCGCTCTTACCAGATTTTTACCTTGTTGTTCTTGTTCGCAATCTTATTCTGTTGGGCTTTACCTGTCTGCTCTATTATCAGGCGACCCATCAGCAGACAGAGGTGTAGTTAATGATAAAAAAGGTACCCTGGGGCCATATTCTCTGGCTCTTTGTCTTGACAAGGCTTTTTCTCGTTGCAATAACCTATATTGCCTATATTTTATTTACCGCTCCCAAATATAGTAGCACCCCCGTGGATGTGGTTGCACTCTTCACAACCTGGAACCATTGGGATGCCGCGAATTATACACGCATTGCTGAATATGGCTACTTGCCGTTCGATATTGCTTTCTTTCCGCTCTACCCGTTCCTGATTGCAGCGTTTAGCCATCTCCTGGGAAGCTGGAGCTATATTCTCGTCGGTACTATTATAAGTAATCTGGCCTTGCTGGGGACGCTCTGTTTTCTCTATCTTCTGACTACCGAACATTTTGGCACCGAGATTGCGAAACGTACGCTGCTCTACCTCTGTCTGTTTCCAACGGCTTTTTTCTTCTTTGCCCCTTACAATGAGTCGCTCTATCTCTTCTTTTGTACAGGCTGCTTCTATGCATTGCGCCGCGAGCGCTGGTGGTGGGCAGGGATCTTTGGCTTCTTTGCGGCCTTAACCCGTAATGTGGGAATCCTGTTGCTGCTTCCTTATTTTTATGAGCTCTGGCCCCGACGTGCAGAGGTACTGGCTACGGCCAAAGGCTTTATCCATAGAACATTTCCTATGCTTCTGATCCCTCTGGGGACTGGAGTCTTTGCGCTCTATTGCTGGCGTGTTTTTGGGAGTCCATTGGCCTTTGTGACGGTGCAGGCCCATGCTGGACGACATCTGGCCTGGCCCTGGGTGGGTGTAGGACGTTCTCTGCAATCGCTGTTCTTCCTTCAACCATTTGGCTCTTCGAATCAGGCTCATATTCTGCTCAATCTGGCGGCCACGCTCGGGTTCATAGTATTGCTTATCGTTGGGCAACGCTCCTTGCCCAGGGTCTATACGCTCTGGATGGCGGTTTTCATGGTGTATATCTTGCTTTATCCTGCTTTGGAGAAGCCTGATCCCTTACTCTCTAATCAACGCTTTGTGCTTGAGATGTTTCCTGCTTTTATGACCCTGGCTCTGGTGGGCAAACGCTATCCACGCGTTCACAATAGCCTGATGGCACTCTTTCCAGGTCTGTTAGCCATTTTGAGTATTATGTTCCTGCTCAATCGCTGGATGGTGTAGCCGAGAACGGCTCTTGTTTCAGCTTGACTTTCCTTGCTGTGCTCGCTAGAATACTGACCATTGGCACCAGAATTTGTGTAAAGAGGATTTTTTATGAAACGTGCTCCTGTATGGGATATCTTCGGTCTGTTTTTTGTTACGCGTCTGCTCCTCATTCTGGTGACATACTTTGGATATATTATCCTGACTCAGGATAAGTATGGTACTACGATGGTGCCCATACAGACACTGTTTGGGGCCTGGAACCATTGGGATGCCCTGATCTATCTGCGTATTGCTCACTCGGGCTATCAACCACCTTACGATTTCGCTTTCTTTCCTCTGTTCCCAACGCTTATCTCTCCTTTTGCTCATCTCCTGGGAGACAACAGTTACCTGATCATTGGAATGCTTATTAGCAATCTAGCTCTCCTGGGGGCTCTCTTTCTTCTCTATCAATTGGCGATAGAGATGGGAGGGTCGGTGGTCGCCAGACGAACACTGCTCTATCTCTGCATTTTTCCGACAGCGTTCTTTTTCTTTGCTGCTTATACGGAATCTCTCTTCCTACTTCTGACGACTGGAACGTTTCTTGCTCTCCGTCGCGAGCGCTGGTGGATCGCAGGCCTGCTGGGTTTTCTGGCGGCGCTGACACGCAATATAGGGGTTCTGCTTATCCTGCCCTTTCTCTATGAGGTCTGGGTTACGCGCCCACGTGAGCATTTTTCTCGCCAGACAGTTCTGCTTCATCTCTTGCCTATTGTATTTATCCCTCTGGGGACGTTGCTCTACTGCCTCTTCTGCTGGCAGATGACTGGAAACATTCTTGAGTTTGCTACGGTTCAATCACACTGGTCACGAGAGATGGCCTGGCCCTGGGAAGCTATCTGGCAATCGCTCTTTGAGATGTTCTGGAACCAGCCGTTTGGCTCATTTAATCAGGTCCATACGTTGCTTGATTTTAGCGCCACAATTGGCTTCCTTATTCTCGCTGTCCTGGGCTGGAAAAAGGTGAGACGAAGCTATACCATCTGGCTGGCTGTACAGTTGCTCACAATTCTCCTTTCTCCAAGCCTGAATCAACATGATCCAATGATCTCTAACCAACGCTTTGTGTTGGTCATGTTCCCGGCCTTTATTACCATGGCGCTTCTTGGCATCCAACATCCACGCTTCCATCAGGCTCTTGTCTGGATCTTTCCCGGGCTCCTTGCAACATTGAGTTTGATCTTTGTGATGAATCTATGGATGGTCTAAAGTTGGAGGAGTCTCTTGTTCCGATGAAAAATTCTGTTGCATCCGCATCTCAACCATCCTCTTTGCATCGATCACCTGATCGCTCTCTCGGCTACTCACAGTGGACGCTTCTCTTCTTTGTTGTTGCGCTCCTGCTTTGTATTGGCGTGAGTATCGCTCCCCTCAATCGGCTCGCAGGGACGACGGAGCTGCTGGCTCTTCCATTTAATGCTCTCCTGACATGGCCTGGAAGCTGGCTACCTGGCGATCTCCATCTCACAAACGATCGAATAATGTCGATCTCATCCACGAATATGTTGCTCTTTTTGGGGCTTGTGGCAGGTGAATTTGTGCTCTATGGCCTGGGAGCCTGGTGGCTCTCATCACGTATAGCTCTACGTCATTCAAAGCAAATGTTCTGGTGGCTTGTTGGGGCTACCCTCCTGGCCGGGCTACTCTTTATCTTTACTCCTGCGATGATCTCTCACGATGCTTATGTCTATGCAGGGTATGGTCGCACTCTGGCGGTCTATCAGGCAAACCCTTATTTTGTGGCTTTGACCGCTTTCCCTCATGATCCCTTTATTCGCTTGGATGATTGGAAAGATGCTCCTTCAGCCTATGGTCCGCTCTGGCTGCTTATCTGCACGCTCAGTGCCTACCTCTGTGGAGAGCATGCTGTTCTCTATGTCCTCTTTTATCGGACGCTCGGATTGGCCGCCCATCTCCTCAATCTTCTCATTATTGCTCACACGCTTAAACTGATGGGGCGCTCTCCACGAACTATTCTGCTGGGCGTCTGGCTCTATGCGCTGAACCCGTTAGTGCTTCAAGAGAGCAGTTTAGGTGGGCACAACGATACCTTTCTCGCGACGTGCATCTTAGCAGGGATCTGGCTCAGTGTTCGGATTGAACAACAGGGCACTTTTCTGAGGTGGCGTGGCTATCTTGCGCCGCTACTAGCTTTTACGTTTGCGCTATTGATCAAGTTTACTGCTGCCCCTCTGATAGCGCTATTCCTGCTCTTACTTGCCATTCGGAGCCTTCAACAGGATAGAAAAGAGCTTTCATTCACGGATCTGCTCCGTCGCTCAGGAATGACCACTCTTCGACGGCTCATGCTTGCAGGACTGGTAATTGGTGGGAGTATTCTTCTGTTCTATGGACCATTCTGGACAGGCCATTCGCTGGCTGAGATCCTGGCAAGCTTTACGTCTCCTCCTTCAGCCAACCAGGCCTATGGCTCAATTCTCCATGCCATTATTAAGCAGGTAAATACCTACGGTCTGCCTCAAGTTGGTTGGCAGGCAGAGCTCCTGACACTATTTGGCAGCCATAAACTCTGGCAGAATATCAATACGTTAACAATGGTCGTGCTCATCCTGGTGGCCGCAGTCTGGCTCTGGCGCACTCCGACAGTGCGAACGATGCTGCTCTCGGCATTAAGCATGCTAGGAGCTCTTCTGGTTATAACGCCCTGGTTCTTTCCCTGGTATGTTATCTGGCTTATCTGTCTGGTCCCTTTCTGTCTTCCTTTGAGCCAGAACCGTCTGGATCGGGCGCTACTGGTGGCGGCTCTGGTCTTCTCTGCATCCGCACACTGTATCTATCTTTTCGCTAAAGGGTATCCACCGGCTGGTACCTGGATCGGCTGGACGGCCATCACAACGATTGGCCCTCCTTTGCTGGCATTGGTGATAGGGCTGTGGTGGCCTCGCACGCATCAGGAGAGAGCTTCATTTGAGGTCTAACAATTACGGCTCTGGTACAATCCTCTTTGGGGCAGAGATCCAGAAAATCATGACGATAAATAGCACTAATAGCAGGTTGCGCACGCTCGACACCGGATAGAAGAGAGGGAGAGAGGGGACAGAGATCAGTGAACGCGTCATCAAGTAAATAAAGGGATAGATCCAGCTCGTCAACGATGCAATCGCGGTCCAGAGGAACAACCACGAGCGCCTGGTTCCACCACTATAGGCAACAAACGGGATCACCCAGAGGAGATACTGCGGACTAAAGACTTTGCTGGTGATCATGATGATCAACAATGTCAACAGACTGGCCAGCGAGAGATCAATAGAACCTCTCCATTGCAACCAATACGTATAGCCCAATCCAAGCAGAAGTAGACAGCTCATACCCAATGAGACCCCTGCCGCCAGTGGACTAACGACATTTAGTGACCCAAAACTGATCTCATGTGAAAGCGCTCCCCATCCGAACAGGCTGACCAGCCAGAGCAAAGAAGCGTTCAACGATTCTACCTGAACTGGTCGATCGCCAAAATAGCTAAAGGGGGCCAGCGTGCCTGCCACGCTCAACAGGAAAGAGATGCAGAGAATGAGCAGGCTCAGGGCACAGAATACACCTGCGGAACGCCAGCGACTCCGCATGTTCCATGGACCATGTAGCTCTCTCTGTTGAGCCAGCACAAAGGGTAACAACAAAAGCACAGGATAGAGCTTGCAAAAGGTTGCCAACGCCAACCAGGCAAAGGCCCAATTCCAGCGCCGCCGTACAGCAAAGAGAAGAGCCAGCAATGTCAGCAGGACAGAGACAATATCAAAACGCCCTCCCACTGTTGACCACCCACCCAGAACGAAATACAGGGCACAGGCAAGGAACGCAGAACGCGAATGCCATCTTCTCAAGAGTAAACAACAACCAGCCGCAAATAATGTCATAACAACGGCAAAGACAACCTGATACCAACCTCCTGATGCCAGTAAGCCCACGGAAAAAGGGATGAGGGTTAGAAGAGGATACTCATAAGGAAGGGTGTGTAAGGGACTCGATGGATCCTGGTTCAGGATAAATTGCAGCATCCATGGCGGGGCACCAGTCTGGCGCAGGCTATGGAGTAGCGTCTCCTGAGTAATAGGTGGCAGGTCCTGGGGCTTTGGGTGTGTCAGAAACGTACATTGTGAATGAGGAAGCGTTTGCAGCTCTGCCTGCCCCTGCCAGAATGCTAGAGCATAACACTGGTAGCGAGCGGCATCGGTATAGGTTTTGAAGAACTGCCAGGAGGCTCCATAAAAAAGGAGGGCACACATACCGCAAAGAAGAACGTAATCCAGAATCGTCCAAAGCTGGCGATGCCCTCTTGCCTTCCAGATCTTCATCTCTCAACATCCTTTCGATATTTCAATGGAGTTTAGACTTACGGGGCACCAGTATAAAGATCCTGGGGAGCGCTGTCACCACAAGTCTTCAGGATATTAGCCATATTTCTCTAGAAAGAGTACTATACATAACCAGGATAAAAATAATTAGACAATTATATCAGATAATTATTGTCATCAATTGAAAAGGAGAATGTTCCCTTGAATGGTATTACTTTCTGGCTTACACGGGCAATGATCAGTCCCCTGGGCGCTATCGATATTTTACAGATCTTACAAAATGCCTTGAACGTTGCAGGCTACCCTGCTGTAGCAGTAGGTGTTATGATTGAAAGCTCGGGCATCCCCTTTCCTGGTGAAACAATGTTGCTCCTGGCGGCTTTCTATGCAGCGACAAACCACCAGCTTTCTATTCCCATTGTGATTGCTTGTGCCGCACTGGGCGCAATTATTGGTGATAATATCGGCTATTACGTTGGTCTTACAGGGGGCAAGGCTCTGGTAAACCGCTATGGCCGCTATATCTTTCTCAAACCAGAACATCTGGTGCGGGCCGAAACGTTTTTTGCCAGGCATGGAGATAAGACCGTGTTTCTAGGGCGCTTTGTCGCCGTACTACGAGCCTGGGCCGCGTTTCTGGCTGGCGTCAATAAGATGCATTGGCGTACATTCTTGATCTATAATGCAGCCGGAGGCATTCTCTGGGCCACAATCTTTGGTCTGTTGGGCTATTATGCTGGAAAGGTCTTTCACGATAACTTTGCTCAAGTCGAGAGGCTGGCCCGGAATGTGACATGGATTAGTGGCACAGTCATTGTTATTGGAGTCATCATCGCCGTTATCTGGTACCAGCTACGCAAAAAAAAGCTTTCCCCCAAATAACGAAGGAAGCTCTTTCTTTTGGTGAGAAGCATACTTACAATCATCTCATATCCAAAAGCTATCCCAAATGGTACAATAGCAGTAATCAGGGTGCAGTCTGAATAAGAAACGAGGAAGAGGTATATGTCAAGCTTGAAAGAAGGTCAGAAATTTGAGCGATATCAGGTGCTCCATGAGTTGGGGAGAAGTATTTCTGGAATCACTTATAAAGCGGATGATACACTTCTTCAGCGCAAGGTGGTCCTAAAACTGCTCAATCCTCAAGCCACGTCGTCAGATGCCGCTCGCCGCCAATTCTTTCGCGATATGCAACGCATCAGCACTATCTCTCATCCCATGTTGACTGCTACCCTCGATTATGGTGATTCCGATGGGCAGCTCTATGTCGTACGTAGAGCTGTAGACTATGGATCGCTCCTTGGTACTGAAGGGCGGCTCTGGTTTCAAACCCCCTTTGATCTGCGCTCGACCTTTACGTATGGCTTTCAACTCGCACAAGTACTTGGACATGCACATCGTTATGGGCAGATTCATGGCTCTCTGACCCTCTCCAATCTACTGATCACACACGATCTTACTTACGAAGCTGCTCCTTACCGATCGCCCTTTTTGCTGGCAGATCCTGGCATCGCTCACATCGTTCGTAGCCACCAGAAACAGAGTGGTCTTCAGCTTCCTTTTACAGCCTCACCTGAACAGCTTCAAGGGCGAGCAACTGCCGCCAGCGATCAATACGCGCTTGCAGCTCTCCTCTACTTCTGGCTCGCTGGTCGCCCTCCATTTTTAGGTTCGCCAGCGGAGATTGCACATCTTAAATTGACACAATCCATTCCAACGCTTGGAACCTACCAACCCGAATTTACGCTGGAGCAGGAGGGGATTCTTCGTCGCGCACTCAGTGTCTACCCAGAAGAACGCTATCCGACCATCCTTGCCTTTGCCGAGACGCTCCTTGCGACCCTCGCAAACAGACCCGCTAGAACGCCTGCAACGCGCTCACCAGAAATAGTTGACCAGCCCATTACGATCTCCGAAAAAACGCCCGATTCTTCCATTCCTGATTCTTCCATTGAGGAGAGGAAACAGGACGAGCCCGATACAGAGGATCTCCCTGGCATCGTTATGCCCGATGAAAACACTCTACCTGTCCCTACAAACGATCCTGATGTGCCCACACATGAGGGCTCGAAGCAGAAACAGACTGACGAGGACGACGTCATTATCAGTGTTTCAGCCATTCAGGAGGACGAGACCATGCCCAATGAACAGGCACTTGAAGAGGCTTTTATCCAAAAAGAAGAGACAGAGACGCTCTTGCAACAAGTAGCCAAACAGCAGTCACGCTTAGATCATCTGCTGAACTCCCTATTACACCCTGAGACTGCTCACAATGACCAGCAAGAGCCTGTGCAGCCCGAACCCACTCCTCAGGTTGAGCCCGATGTTCCACAGCCAGATCCTCATCCAGAGCCGATTCCAGCGCCCCTTCCAGACCCGATCCCTGCTCCAGAAGAGCCTACCGAGCCCGAACCAGCAACGGAGCCACTCCCAACGGAACCGCCAACCATCCCCCCGGCTCCAGATATTCCACAGCCATTACCAGATCCGATCACGCCGACCTTTTTGCTCCAAGAGGGGCCGACCACCGATGAAGTGGAACGTGTCTCGCTGTATGAGGCCAGGCAATCGGCGCAACATGCCTCCCTTGTCATTCGGTCATCGCAGCGAAATGAAGCTCTTACTGTACCATTAGTACAGGCTGAAACGACACTCGGACGCGCTGGCTCAAGCGATATTTTGCTTGAGGGTGAACTGGTCTCGCGTCATCATGCCCTCATTCGCCACGAAGGGGAGCTCTTCCTGATCTATGATCTTCGCAGCACGCATGGGGTGACCGTTAATGAAGAGAAGCTCCCGACAGAGATTGGGTATCCTCTTGAAGATGGCGACAAGATCGATATTGGAGAATACAACATCACGTTCCATCTCGAGGAAGACCCGCTCCAGGCAGCTCCATTGAGCAGCCTTATCTCAACAGAAGTTTCCTAGCTGATCTCTCGCTCGACAGTTACGTGGGCAGATCACTTAAAGATGCACATGTATGCTCTCTTCAATCCATCGCAATAGATGCAACAGAGATTGAGAGAGCACACAATATATAATGGGCAATGAAAGAAGGGAGCGAGCTCGCTCCCTTCCTACTATATAAGAGGATCAAAAGGCTAAAAATATCTGGCTGCGATCAAGTTTCACTGGCTAGAGCGATTCCATCTAGAGCAATAGTTTTTTCTCCCTATCCAACAATGGTATGGCCCGGGCCAGCCGCAGCTCGACAGATATCAATTACAGCTTGACGGCCTGTGCGAGCAGGATATTGCTCTTCGACGGCTGCTCTCAGCGCATCCAGGGCTTCATTACGTACCAGATTGATAGTGCAACCACCAAATCCACCACCCATCATACGCGCTCCCAGGACGCCCGGAACACTCTGCGCGATCTCAACCAGAGCATCCAGTTCATCACAACTGACTTCATATTCATCGCGCAGACCGGCATGACCCTGCCAGAGAATCGCCCCGACAGCCTCGATATCATTCTGCCCCAACAATTCAACAACCTTTAAGACACGCTTGTTCTCAGCGATGACATAACCCGCACGCTTTTGCAGAACTTCGGGGAGCTGATCTTTATGCTGTGCATATTGTTCGGGTGTGATATCACGCAGCTCTTTGATCTGCCTGGCCTGACTATTCTCTGGATCAGCCTGCAAAATGGCTTTCTGTAGAAGCTGTGTCGCTTGCTCACACTGGCTGCGGCGCTCGTTGTAGGCCGATGAGGCCAGCTCTCGACGAACGCTCGTATCAATCACAACCACAGAGACGTTCGGAGCCTCAAAGGGTAGATAGCGATATTCCATCGAACGACAATCCAGCAAAATGGCCTTACCAGGCAGACCTAGAACGGAAGCGGCCTGATCCAGGATACCGCACATGACACCTGAAGCAATCTGCTCCGCACGCTGACAGAGCGCGGCCACTTCTAGATATGTGAGAGTTGTCCCTTTTTCACCAATCGTAAACTTCCCATCAGAGAAGAGCGCAAAGGCCTGTGCGGTAGCAATCTCAAGTGCAGCCGAAGAGCTCATCCCACCTCCCAGTGGGACATCTCCCGCCACCACAGCATCAAACCCTTGTAGCACAATACCAGCACGCACCAGCTCTGTAGCCACGCCAAGGAGGTAGCGAGCCCAACCAGGCAGCTGCTGTCGCTGCTCATCAAAAGACTGAGGCAGCCCCTCGAGCGTAAACTGCGCATATTCGGACGCATGGGTCGACCAGAGCCGCACAAGCTGATCCTTACGCCTGCGTCCACCACAGGAGGCCACACGGTCCACAGCCAATGGTAAGACAAAGCCACCATTGTAGTCGGTATGCTCACCAATCAGATTGACACGACCTGGAGCCCAGGCACCACCCAGAGGGCCTGCATACACTGACTCATCAGAAAATTTGTCGGGGAACAGTGCCAATGCTTCCTTAACAGGAGGTAATAATTCTTGTGTTTGCATTACTTCTCTCTCTTTGCAATTGCTTCACGGAGCTCCTGTGCCTTCTGAATCGGATCAGAATCGTTACTCCACAGTCCCCACAGCGACTCTGAGGAGGCGGCGAACTTCAGCTTGCCAGGGGCACGTCCAATTGCGAGGATCTCGACATGGAAATGGAAACGCTCATCGGCGAGCTGATGAAGACCTAACAGGTAAGGCATCGGGGCCATTGCGCCATCATTTAAAGCATTATACCCCTGAATAACCTCTAATAACATGGCCGAGAGATCACGCAGCTCGGCATCGTCCATCAAGCCGATGTTGGCAACATGACGACGAGGATAGAGATGGGTCTCATAGGGATAGCGCACATAGGGTGGTAAAAAGGCCTGCCAGGTCTCATTTGCCGTCACCTGGTAGTTCCCATCACTTAATTCTTCACGAACACGACAGAATGGACAGCCCTTCCCGGCCTCTGCATCAAGGACGACCGTCTCAAGCTCTTGCTCTAACGTCGGAGGAAGAACAGAGACAGCATAAGCCTGTCCATGAGGATGAAATTGCGTCTGACCAATCGAGGTTCCGCTATTCTCAAAAATCATGACTGCTGGATAGCGAGAGGCCATATCTTGATAGAGATCACGCCAGAGCCTGGTGACTTCAAAGACCTCATCGACTGATAACTGAGTAAACGTGCGATTATGATCCCGATTATAAATAACCACAACCGCTTCTCCAACAGGAGGCTTAAGGGGAGGAAAATCATTGGGGTGAATCCAGACCTGCGT
The DNA here is from genome assembly GCF_003967535.1 of Tengunoibacter tsumagoiensis. GTDB lineage: Bacteria > Chloroflexota > Ktedonobacteria > Ktedonobacterales > Ktedonobacteraceae > Tengunoibacter > Tengunoibacter tsumagoiensis. The sequence goes on from NZ_BIFR01000001.1 coordinate 3,617,263, forward strand.
CTCTGGCCCTACCAATCCTTTTGTGATATCTGCACAAAAGGGGCATTCGTTGGTTCCTTCACGCCTATTCATACGATGGGCCGCATTAATCAGATGCTGACGCAAAATAGGGTTCCAGACTAATGGTGTACTATAATCCATATCTTTTTTTACCTACCTGCTTTATAGTAAAATGACAATTGACCATACCACGTCTTCATATCAGGCATCTTCAATGCGCCGATAGCAAGAAGGATAGAGAGTGTAAAAAATAAGAACCACCTGAAGAAGCAGTGCTGGAACATAAAAAGAGGCTTAAAACCTATGCGCGGTCTGGCTTCCCAGCAGGACACATCGTCCCTGCTGTGCCAATGAGGCCAGATGCTCCCCTTTATCAAGACCCTGATCGGAGAAAATCCATTCATCCCAGGTGGCTTTATCGGTAAATAGTGCCCAGGCGACTGGTGCAATAAGCTTTCGCGTAGCACGCATCAAGGCCATCGCATCCTGATAACCAGGCTCTAGCTGCTCTAAAGGCGGCAGATCTGTATCGGCTAAAGCTGCAAAAGTTCGCAGTGACTGCACACGCCCCTTTACGACTTCAGCAACCCAGCCAGTCAGCAATGTCTCGCGCACTTGCTCCTGCCCCTCAATGGACTGTTCACCACTCCAGACCCCCACGAGCAATGTACAATGCGCAGGCAGCCCTTCAAGAAAGGCTGTCAGCACTGGCTTCTGCCAACCGTACCAGGTCGCGCTATCTTCATCCTGCTGTTCCAGGCGTAATACGGCATTTAAGATCGGACGAGCGGTCTCCCACAAGGGTGATTCAACATCAATAACAATAAATTCTTCCGCTAACACGTATCTGGCTCCTTTGATAAAGCAACTTGAAGCAGCCCTTTACCCCTTCTATAGATCCGCCCTCAGTATACTATATCCACGGAAGCCGTGTTATAATTTGGACTGTAACAATTTTCTACCAAATTTTCTACCAAAAGAAGAGTCACAGAGATTCAGAGTACAACCATGCATGATCATCAAATTTTCTCAACGATCCTGCTTATTCTCGGCAGTCTTGGCATCCTGACCTTTCTCTCATTGGCTGCGTTCATTCTCTGGTATTATCGCGAATGCCCCGGTGGAAGCTTCCGCTGGCATCTGCGCAATGCGAGTCTACGGCATGTCTCGGCACTCGCCTGCCTCTTCTGTCTGGCTATGGCCGCTAGCTATCTGGTCTTATTTGAGATCTGGGCCATGCTCTATCTGATTATCGCATTTAAAGCTGGGAGCTGGTGGCTGCGAATCTCTATGACGCAACGGGCCTGAGACTCCCTCAACTCTTCCGAGAAAGTCTGTGGGGAGCGCGTTTATTTAGGCATGGGGATGACAACTGGCTACCTAATCTTTACAGAAAGCGTCATCAGAGCCCCTGGAGAGGCCGTGACAATATTGGAAGAGAACACAAAGCTTGAGGCTACACCACCCTGGTATATCGATTTCTTTGGGCAGGATTATTTGCGGATCTATTCACCTTTTCTCTCCCCTGAGAGAACGAGACAAGAAGTTGAAGGTATCATCTCGCTTCTTGACCTGCCCAAAGGCAGCCGCATCCTTGATCTCTGCTGTGGCGAAGGGCGTCATGCCATTCCGTTAGCCCGACACGGCTATCAGGTCACCGGACAGGATCTCAGCGCACTCTTTCTGGCACATGCGCAACAGGAAGCAGAGACCCACCAGCTTGCCATCCGCTGGCTCCATCAGGATATGCGTACGATTCCATTCCACAAAGAGTTCGACGCCATCATCAATATGTTTAGCTCGTTTGGGTATCTAGAGACCGATGAGGCCAATCAACTCGTGCTTCAACAGATTGCGCAGGCCCTCAAGCCTGGCGGCTTATTTATTATGGAGACCATCTACCAACCTCGTGTCATACGCAATTTTACGCCGCATGGAATCATTCGCTATCCTGATAACCTCATCGTCTTAGAGGAGCGCAAGCTGGATCTGTTACAAAGTAGAAATGACATCCATATCAGTCTGATCTTGCCTGATGGACAACGACGAGAATACAGGCAAAGCATGCGCATCTACACATTGACCGAACTTGTTCAGATGCTCCAGCGCGCTAGCCTCACCCTGCAAGCGGCCTATGGAGACCTGGACGGAGGCCCGCTGACCCTTGATAGCCGTCTGGTCCTGGTCTGCAAAAAAGATCTGTATGATCAATAACCATGAATCAATGCAGCGAGAGTAGACGTTCATGAACGGGTTTCACCACCCCTGCATGAAACCTTTATTTTCAGAAGAGAGTAGCCCGAGTCTCCCATCAAGAAGAAATGAGGAGCAATGATATGTTTACCTTTTTTGTTGATCATTAGACTCCTGGAGCCTCTTCAGGCCTATAGACTCTCACTAGCCAGATACGCTATAATGAGGCAAAGCTACCGAACCCTCCCCGCAATCCTTGCATTCAGGTGGTTCTTTCAGCTATTTCTTTATAGAGAGCTTATTTATCAATCTAAAATAAGGAAGGTACATAACCGTGCCGTGGTGTAGATTTTTTATTCCAAAGATTGCTTCTCCTGACGTTAAACCGGGAGATCCCGATTTAAATGCGAACATTTCCTACGCCAAATGCGTGAAAGGCCATGTTATCAGGGACGCAAATGACTGGGTCCTCTGCGAAAACCTGCCAGCTCCTGATGCAACTTGCTGGCAAGAAGGCGGAAAAACGATCTTTATGTTGACTCCGCGCAATCGGCAAGAGGGGCAAGATAGCCCAATCGAGAATGCTAAACCTGTGGCTACTCCGACGCGCGTCGGAAAAGCTTGAGGTTGTATGGCTAAACAGACACTATCCTCGCCCGTTCCTTCTCTTGCGCCCGAGCACATCTCTCGCGTTAATACCGGCCTGCTTCAATGGTATGCACAAAAACAGAGGGATCTTCCCTGGCGTACGACGAGCGATCCTTATGCTGTTCTGGTGTCTGAGATTATGCTTCAACAGACACAGGTTGATCGGGTGTTACCGAAATATCAGCAGTTTCTGACGGCCTTTCCTACGCTTGAAGCACTGGCCGCTGCACCTACTGCTGATGTGATCTCAGTCTGGGTTCCGCTGGGCTATAATCGGCGAGCCGTCAGCTTACAGTCAATTGCCCAACAGGTTATAAGCCGCTATGCAGGTCGCATTCCTGACACAATTGATGAACTGTTAACCTTGAAAGGAATTGGTCGCTATACCGCTGGCGCTGTTGCCTGCTTTGCCTATCGCAAACAGGTCGCAACGGTCGATACCAATATTCGTCGCGTCTTGCATCGTCTGTTCCTGGGGCTTGAACACCCTGAACCAAAGGTCAACGATGCTCAAATGCTTACGCTTGCAGAGCAGGTTCTTCCTCCGGGAGAGGCCTATCCCTGGAATCAGGCATTGATGGATCTTGGCGCAACTGTCTGTACAAGCAATAATCCACTGTGCATGAACTGCCCTCTCCAGACAGAGTGTATTGCCTATGCAGAGATGAGTCAACACAGTCTTTTCCCTTCGGGTGCAGTCCTGCGGCAATTGCGCAAAGTCGCCGAGAAAAAACCGCGCTATCAGGCACAGCCTTTTACCAGTAGCAATCGCTATTTTCGTGGACGGATCGTGGATCTGCTCCGTTCTCTTCCACCAGAAGAGCGTCTTCCACTTTCTACATTGGGGCCACTTATCAAAGCTGATTTTAGTTCAGCACAGGAGGATTGGCTTCAGAAAATTGTGACGGGCCTGGTTAAGGATGGTCTACTCGATGCGAACGAGGATGGAGTCAAATTGCCCTGACCTGTCTAAATAACTGGTAGGCGTGCTAGAATAGACAGGGCTTTTCTCAGCATGCATTGGAGGAACAAAATAATGCAATTAGCAAGCATTAATGATATTGAGACCAGACATAGACATATCTTTCTCTCTCCCCACTACGATGATGCCGTCTATGCCTGTGGTGGGACGCTCGGGGTACAGGTAAGCTCCGGACTTCGTCCTCTGGTCGTAACTATTTTTGGGGGCAAACCTGGCAACGATCTAAAACTCAGCCCGTTTGCCGAACAGGTTCACATTAGCAATGGTGCAGCCATCGCCGAGGGTCCTGATGCATTGATTGAAACACGGCGCAAAGAAGATGCCGCTGCGCTGGATTATCTGCAATGCGATTATCTCTGGCTCGATTATAAGGATGCCCTCTATCGGGGAACTCCTGCCAATAATCCCTACTATACCAATCGCGATGCCCTCATCGGCGGCGAGGTTCATCCCGGTGACCAGGCAATCGACCAGGATCTGGCCAATACGCTTCTCAGCCTGCGTCAACGTCTACCAGATGCCGTCTGGTATGCACCACTGGGAATTGGCCGCCATGTTGACCACCAGATTGTCAGCTCAGCCTCCGATCGCCTGGTGCAGGATGGAGCAAAGGTCTACTTTTATGAGGATTTCCCTTATGTGACCCTGCAAGGTGCCCGTGAAGCTCGCCTTAAAGAGCTCGGCAACGCATTTGAGCCCACGCTGGTTGAGATCTCTGAACTCCTCTCAGCCCGCCAGGAGGCCGCTGAAATGTATGGGTCACAGATCGTTGCCAACTTTGGCAATCGAGAAGCACTCTTGAAGGCGATCGATTCATACAGCCAGAGTATTCGCCCGGTTGAAACCATCCGTCTGGAACGCTACTGGCTAGCCCGCTAGCATTCTGCAAACAACACAATGAGGAGAGGGTCAGGCCCTCTCCATCCTTTTAGACACAGACGCAACGCCCCAAAAGTAACACGAACAAGAGAAAAGAAGGCTTTAAGGGATATAGTAAAGCGAGGAAGAGGCTCGTTGTCTGATACTGCTCAGATGGAGAAGAGCCCTCTTGAATATGCAGCAGGTCCTAGATCCTGCACAGGAATGTGGTGAGGTAGGAGTGATGAAGGGGATAGAAGGTTCAAAACTAGGACGGTATGAACTACGATGCCGTGTAGCCCAGGGGGGCATGTCTGAAGTCTATCTTGGCTATGATCGCCGCGTCAGACGATGGGTGGCGGTGAAGGTATTATATGGGAGCGATGAGCCATTTGTCCGTCGCTTTGAGCGCGAAGCGCTGGCAATCGGGGCGCTTTCGCACGAAAATATTCTTCCTCTCTATGATTTTGGTGAACAACGACCCTGGTATTATCTCGTTATGCCCTATGTAGAAGGTGGAACACTCCGCGACCATCTCTTTAAACGCGAACGTCTCACGTTGGAAGAGGCTGGGAGCTTTTTAGAACAGATCGCCTCGGCCCTTCAATATGCACATGACCATGGCGTTATCCACCGCGATGTGAAACCATCAAATATTCTTCTACGACCTGATGGTCATGCCTATCTGGCAGATTTTGGCCTGGCAAAGGCCAAAATGGATGCTGAATCGCTGGTCCATTCCGGGGCTCTGGTAGGCACGCCCGAATATATGGCCCCTGAACAATCGGATGGCATCAATGATCATCGCAGCGATATTTATGCTCTCGGTATTATCCTCTATCAACTTTTAACGGGTCGCGTCCCTTTTATGGCCGATACGCCCGTGGCGGTCATGCTCAAACATCTGCAAAGTCCACCACTCTCACCCAGACAACTCAATGCTGAGATTCCTCAGGCAATTGAAGATGTGATGCTCAAAGCGCTTGCGAAGCGTCCTGAAGATCGCTATCAAGATGCACGCTCTTTTGCACAGGCCTATCGCAAAGCATTACATCAGGAGCTGGTCTCTCATCTAGGCATCGCTTCTCGCCCGGCCAACGAACAGGAACGACCAACCATTCATGATGTTGACACGCTGCCCGGCATGGTTGCAACAATCGCGTCTGCATTCGATGAGCTACCAGGCAAGACGCCACTGTTCCCTGTTGGCTATGATACAAGCTTTATTCCCCGGGCTACTGCTGATTATAAAAAGCGATCCTGGTCACACCCACGCACATTGATCTTGCTGGGCTTCGTCTTTCTCCTCATTGGGGCGTCTCTGGGCGTTTTCTTGTTCCACCATACCACGTCCATCCCAAAGTCGACCAGCAAGCCACGCACACCAGATCTCCATACAAAGGTGACAGAGACGTCGATTGCGCACAATGCATTACAGGCAACGATGGCCGCTGAGGCACGTGTCCAGGCCACTGCTGGCATTACCTCGGCTGTCAGCACAGGCCCGCTTCTCTACTATGATGATATGCAGACAAGCGGTGGCGGTTGGATCAACGATGGCAAACAGTGTGCATTCTCTTCCATGGGCTATCAAGTCCGCACGTATCTCCCGCACTCTGTTGCCTGGTGTTATAGTAATCAGGCCAGTTTCTTCGATGTGGCGATCACGGCCCAGGCCGAGCTACTCCAGGGAAACTTCTGTGGGCTTGTTTTTCGGCTCGATCCTCATACAAAGGCTTTTTATGTGTTGGAGCTCAATAGCCTGGGCCAGTATCGCTTTCAACGCGCCCTCGGCAATGATCCCAGCCTATGGCTAACCCTCATTGATTGGACAAGCTCATCAGCGCTCAACACAGGATATGGAGTTATCAATACATTGCTGGTCGTTACCACTAACTCAACATTTCGGTTCTATGTAAACAAACAGCTCATTGTCTCATCCTTTACCGATAGTACTTATCGAGCTGGTTTGCTTGGACTCCTGGTAGGAGAAGATAATGAAAGCAGTACGCAGGCACTCTTCAGTCAGGTGGCCGTCTTTCGCAAATAGTCTGGCAACATACTCTTGCGAAAAGCGAAGGGGCTTGCGGCATTCACGCAAACGGCGATCACGATGATCAAGGAGGAAATATGAGCACTCAGCCATCACCTACCCCCACCAATACAACACAGGGCCAGATAGTCTATCTGGCCCTGGGCTCCAATCAAGGCGATCGAAAAGCGCTTCTCACTCAGGCGCTCTTACGAATACAGCAGACAGTAGCAATCGACGCAATCTCCGCAGTCTATGAAACTGATCCCGTGGGCTATCTGGACCAGCCGCGATTTCTCAATCTCGCCTGCCGTGGTATGACAGAGCTCCCTCCTCTTGAGCTCCTCAAGGCCCTTAAGCTGATAGAAACGGAGCTTGGGCGCATACCAACTTTCCGGAATGCCCCCAGACTGATCGATATCGATATTCTGCTTTATGGCGATCTCAGTATGACGACGGAACAGCTCATTATTCCTCACCCACGAATGTGGGAACGAGCCTTTGTCCTTGCCCCTCTCGTAGAGATTGAGCCCGGGCTTGTCGATCCTCTCACGGGCCGCTCCGCTGAGGAGTGCCTCACAATCCTCTCTCAAAAAGGCATGACCCGTCAGGATCAGTTGATCCTACCGCAGCCGGAAAGCACGCAAGATCTATCATGAGAAGTGGGTCCGCCACTCATCGGTAGAGACTTGCCCGTACTAATCAATTGTGCTACACTGCACACAAAGCATCAGGCGTGCTCGTCAAAAAAGTGAGGTTCTGGTCGCGCTCCTCAAAAATGTTTTTCATTGGCTGGCGCAGCCACAGATATTTCGTCCCAGAGGGTCTTGCAGATACTGCTCAGATTCTCTTTTTCCTCGCTAAAAGAGGGTACCAAAGACTGGTCTGATCATGTTATAATGCGAAGACAACAATTAGAACGGATTGTCTGATACATTTATCATACACATCGCCTTCACTTTCATGAAGTGATGTGTCAATACAGGGAGCATTCGTGGAGGGAGTTCTGCTAGATACAGCTCAATTAGCAAAAGCAGCAGTCGATAGTGCAGCCGATAAAAAGGCATCCGACATTCTTTTGCTCGATATTAGAGATGTCACAGTAATCGCTGATTACTTTGTCATCTGTAGCGGCAATAGCAACCGTCAAATCCAGGCTATCGCTGATGCCATCGCCGAAGACTTAGATGAACAGGGGAGTCCACCCCTTCGCCGAGAAGGGAATGCCGATTCAGGATGGCTGCTACTGGACTTTGGTAGCATTATTGTCCATGTTTTTGGCCCAAAAGAACGCGAATACTATCGACTTGAACGCCTGTGGAATGAAGCAAAGACGGTTGTATACCTACAATAATTATTAGAAAAGGTGACGACGATGACATTTTTTCGGAACCGCATGTTCCTCGAGGGAATTGCTATTGGCGGTATCTGCGGCATCATTATTGGCTCCGTTATCGCTTTTACGCTTGGTGAGAGTAGCATCGAGATCGTACGCCGGGCCTTCAATGAGAAGTTTCCCGAACGCCGAGAGGTGCCTTTCAAATACCTTTCCCAATAAAACAGGAATGTGTTCTTTCCAAAAGATGAAATAAGCACAAGCGCATGGTCATACTCACTCGGGTGGGTATATTGAAGATAATTGAAGAGGTGGTAAGATGCGGGTTCTGGTTGTGTTCTGCACTATCTTCCTGGCTTTCTTGAGTCTGAGTGTGGCCATCTCTCGCGCTTCGAGCCGCGATCCAACAAGTTGTGCCCCCGCTATTCCACCTCCTGTTCAAGCTCCTCTTGTTTCCCCATCTCTCACTGCTGGCTCGGTTGTACTCAATGAGGTGATGCTTAAATCTCAGGCGATGTGGACATGCAATCCAGATACGTCCGCCCCTTCAAATCAATGGATTGAACTCTATAATCCTCACGATCAGGCCCTTGATCTCTATGGAGCACACGCTGCTCTCGATGAAGGTCCAGAGACCGAAACCTTTTATCTCCCATTCTCTTCGGCCATCTCTGCCCATGGCTTTATGGTTATGTTCCTCCCACATTATCTGCCAGCAACAACCTCTACTCTCCGCCTTCTCATGACAGGAATAGTTATTGATCAAGTAACGCTGCCAGATCTTCCCGCAGAAACGTCCTATGCCCGCATCCCCGACGGTAGCACAACCTGGCAAACAACTAGCCAACCAACTATCGATAGCAGCAATACACCACCTCTTATTCAAGCAACGGTCCAGAACACACCCACCCATGCGCGACAAAAAAACATTCATCCAACGCCTGTCCTCAAAACACCTTTGCCCAGAGATACGTCCGCAAGTCAGGGGGGCGAACTCAAAACGAGGCCAGAGCCCACCACTACTGCTCTACCAACAACAGACTGGGGCTCGATGCAGTTTCCTCACCAGACAACCAATCTTCCACCTCCAGTAATACAACACTCTCCTGATCTGACCAGGCAGAGCATTTCTGCTGACAACGGGACGATGCCATTCCGCTTGCTTTTGACGCTTCTCGTTATTCCTTTCCTGGTTGGTGGGGTCTGGCTATGGCGACGCTTTCATCGCAGCTAAAACGTTTTCAATAGTGTATAGTTAGTAGGCAGACAACTACACTATTATTTCATTCTGATGAAAGCACTTATGATGTTAGAGACAGAGACGACAAAAAAGAAGCAGAAGCACTTCGCTAAAATTGCGATTCTTGGTGGAGGCAGCCCTTACTGCGCTGATTTTCTGAGCGGAGTGCTCCGGAATCCAGAGGCTCTGCGCGGCAGTGAGATCATCCTGATGGATATCAATGCAGAACGACTTGAACTGGTCTATACGATTAGCTCCCATCTCTTCAAACATGCTGGCATCAATATTACCTTGAAACGAACCACCAATCTTGAGGAAGCCCTCTCTGATGCCAGCTTTGTCTTGATCACTTTTCGCACAGGGGGTCTTAACGCTAGCATACAGGATGAAAAGATTCCCCCACGCTATGGCGTCATTGGCCATGATGCGATTGGCCCTGGCGGGTTCTTCTATGCATTACGTACGGTCCCTGTGCTGGCCGGGATTGCCGCCGAAGTTGAAAAGCTAGCGCCTAAAGCTTTTGTACTGAACTATACGACTCCCAGTAACATTATCATTGAGGCCATTGCACAATATAGTGGCATTCGGGTCATTGGACTGAGCCGTAATTTCATCCACGAAACGACGCTGATGTCGTATGAGGCTGGTCTGGCAACTGATGAAGAACTTCAATTATATCCCCGCACGATTGGAGTTAATCATGCCACCTGGACAACGGCACTCTGGCACAATGGGACAGATATTCTTCCACAAATCTTGAAGTGGAGCGAACGCATTATTGCACAGAAACGTGAGATGACCGCCGATAATTATCAGCAGCTCATGCATGCACTCCTGGCTACCAACTACGGTGCAATCCCTTCTTACGATCTCCACTATTATTATTTTCCTGAAATCGTGCTGGATTTTCAGGCCAGACGGGCAACGACACCATCAGAAGATCTCTTAAAGCTCTTCAATGAAGCCGCTACTCATTATAAGTCAGAGGTTCACAAAGAGGTTCCACAACTGCTCAAACTCGTCAATGATAATGGGCTCGCCAATTTTGCGCTTTCGGTCATTCAATCCATTCTTGATGATCTGGGCAATGAGTGGGTCCTCAATGTGCCAAACCATGGTGCGGTCAATTTTCTAGATGATGAACATGTGGTTGAGATTCCCTGTCGTGTGGATGCCCGTGGGGCAACGCCGCTTACACAGAGCGATGGTGGGCTGGCCATGGATCAACGCGGCCTGATTACTGCCCTGGCTGATTATGAAGGGGCTGCCGCCCGGGCCGCCCTCTGGGGGGACCGCAAAAGTGCCATCAAAGCACTGACAGCAAATCCGCTTGTCCACTCGTACAGTAAGGCTGAGAAGCTCTACGAGGCCCTGGCAGCAGTCCATCGAGATTACTTGCCTGAGCGCATCCTCAGCTAATGTGGCTCTCACTACAGTGCTGGGCGGTGCAGGAATCCTCTAAACAGCGAAAGGAAGCTCTCACCACGGTGTTCGGTAGTGCAGGAATCCTCTAAACATAGTACAATGAGAGAAAATCCAGACAGACCCATAAGAAGAGGATGCTTCGTAGGAAGATTGAGAAGAAATTGAACACAGATAACCTGATTATCGCTACCGTCCACCCTGAATTTGCAAAGTCAGCTCTACAAGAGCTTCAACAGATTGATAGCCAGATTCGTTTTGTGGAAGAGATGGCTGATGGCATTACGCTCTACTCCGTCTCAAATAGTCAACAATTTATGCGGAGAGTGGCAAATCAGCGACCAACTTTTGTACGCCATCTTGCACCGGCTCAAGATATTGTACAGCTCGCCAATACTGAACAAGATCTGGGAACGATCGCTATTGCTCTGGCTGAATTGCCGGGCTTTTCACTCTTAAGCAAAGGGACGCGCTTTGCCGTTCAAGCGCGCTTTGTCCAGTCCGACAGAAGTCTGGGAGAGCGCCCCTTTAGCACCGGCCAGTTAAATCGAGCGCTGGCTGAGGCACTGGCCGAAGAGACGGAAGCCATTGAATATATCAAAAAGCCAGAGGTTATTATCTCGCTCCTCTGCACTATGCAGAAATGTTATCTCGGCATCTCGACGCCAGAAGAGAACCTGAGCAGTTGGCCTGGAGGCGCCCGGCATTATGCTCAGACTGATGATCAGGTCAGCCGGGCTGAATTCAAACTACTTGAAGCGCTCGAGGTCTTTGGCATTACGCTCCCCGATGAGGGACGCATCCTGGATCTGGGCGCAGCTCCTGGAGGATGGAGCCGTCTGCTTCTAGAGGCTGGTCTGGAGGTCTATGCCGTTGACCCCGCCAGATTAGACCCTCGCCTCGAACAAGATGAGGCACTACAACACTATCGTGGCTACGCCGAAGATTTTATTGAAGAGGCCATCGAACGACAGGTTCTCTTTGATGCGATTGTGAATGATATGCGCATGGATGCTCGTGAAGCTGCCCGTCTACTCTGCCGAGCCGTCCTCTGTCTCCATGATGATGGCTTTATTGTCAGCGTCTTCAAGCTCCCTCATGAGACACTGGTCGTTGATCCTTTGCGCAACCTCAAAGAGGCACTACGTATTCTGAGTACCAGTTATGGTATTATACAGACGAAACAGCTATTCCATAATCGACAGGAAGTAACGGTTGTGGCGGCGCAGCCTATACGCAGCCGAAAAAAATAAGCGGAGGAAGGCTATGAGTACAGAGTCCATCTCATCTCGCACAGACGCATTGCACATTCAACCACCTATCCAGGGACCATTGCGACGCCATACGCACACGTATGATCTCCTGCGCCAATGCATTCATTGTGGTTTTTGTCTGCCCACCTGTCCCACCTATGCGGTATTGGGAGTAGAGATGGACTCGCCTCGCGGGCGCATCTACCAGATGAAGGCAGTCGCCGATGGAAAGCTCGCGGTCGATACCAATTTTATTGAACATATGAATTGTTGCGTTGGCTGTCGGGCCTGTGAGACGGCCTGCCCCTCTGGGGTTCAATTTGGCAAGCTCATTGAGGCGGCACGCGAACAGATTCAGTTAGAGGTCCCTCAAGAGGCCGCACCTCCATCTGCATTGGAGCAGAGCTCAACTGCTCTTACACCCTCCTTAAACCGAAATCCGCTACCGCTGACATTGCTCCGGCGCTTCTTCTTTGAGATTATGCTTCCTTCGCGGCTGATGCTTACCTTGATCTTTGGAGGCCTAAAAATCTACCAGCGCAGTGGGCTCCAGATGCTTGTTCATCGGACAGGCTTGCTCCGTTTTGCCGATAGCCTTCCAACCCCTTTTAAAGGGAAGCTCAGCACTCCCGAAGCACTGATGGCCAATGTACAGGGAGAGATCATTCCCAGGCCCCTACCAGAGCGCACACCAGCCCTGGGGGTACAGCGCTATCGCGTCGGCATGATCAGCGGCTGCATCATGGATCAAGTCTTTCATGATATCAACGAAGCAACAATCCGCGTTCTGAGCACCAATGGCTGTGAGGTTATTACCCCACAGCAACAGGGCTGCTGTGGGGCCCTCCATATTCATGCAGGAGAAGCGGATAAGGGTCGAGAACTGGCCAGACACAATATTGCTCTATTTGAGCAGTACGACTGTGATGCGATTATCATCAATTCGGCTGGCTGTGGCTCGACCCTCAAAGAATATGATCACCTCTTACGCGATGATCCAGACTACGCTGAACGCGCAAAAATATTTAGTGCGAAAGTCAAAGATATCAGTGAATTTCTGATGAGCATCCCACTACAGAAACAGCCAGGAGAGCTCAAACAGACAGTTGCATATCACGATGCCTGCCATCTACTCCATGGGCAGAAAATCAAGCAGCCACCCCGCCAACTCCTACAAACCATTCCGGGCCTCCAGCTCGTCGAACTCAAAGAGTCTGATTGGTGTTGTGGCAGTGCAGGTATTTATAATCTCACCAATCAGAAGATGGCTCAACAGCTGCTGGAAAGAAAGATGGACCATGTCATTGCCAGTGGAGCAAGCGTCATTGCCGCCTCCAATCCGGGCTGTATGATGCAGATCGCGATGGGCGTACGCCAGCGCGGCGTTTCGATCGAGGTTGTCCATCCCGTGCAACTCCTGGATGAAGCCTATCAAGCAAGCGGCATATATTCCTACAAAGCGAGCAAGCGTTTAACAGGAAAGAGCTTTTTCATTGGCCTTCTCATCGGGTTATGTGTTGGGCTCGGCCTTAAGGCGTTGACTCATCTTAGTCAACGTCAAGAAGATATCTAGCAGCCGGAGAGATGCGCCGGTATGTTTTCAGGCGTATGTACTGACTCTGATCTAATTGCTGCGGAAAATCACGGGCAACGTAGTAGGAATGCAGGGCGCGCCGGGTCTTCTGGGTCGTATTTCTGGTTCCACCATGCCATAGATGAGAATTGAAGACCAGGACCGTCCCTGCAGGGGCGATTGCCAGCACTTGCTCAGGGTGTGCTGCTGCTGGATCTGCTAAGGCTTCTTGAGGGGTCTGACGGAGATGGTGCGTGCCTGGTACGACACGTGTCGCTCCATTATCTCTGGTAAAGTCATCTACCATCCAGAGCGAATTAGCCACATGAAAAGGCTCATCGGCTGCTAGATGACCCCAATCAGCATGGAGTACCTGATGACCCTCGCCTGGAATAGCATCGCGCGCATTAAGCGAAGAGAGCTTGAATTCACCGCCAATGATGTGAAAAATTGCCGCCAACACGCGAGGATGCGTATATACATAATCAAAGATCTCGCCTTTATTGACGAGATCAGAGAGGCGGCGCGTCCCCTGCTCTTGATGGACTTCAAGCCCTGCCGATTGCCCCTCTTTCTCCATCAATTCTTCGTATTTCGCGCGCAATTGCTCCAGCAAGACCCCATCGATAAGCTCTGGAAAAAGAAGATACCCTTGCTCGTCTAACTGTCGTTTTTCTTCCTGGCTCAACGTATCAGAGGTAACGCCCAGTTCCGCCAATGCCTCGTTAATGTTTGCCACCTGTCTCTGTTCTAACATATTTTTTCTCCCATCCACTATCAATATATTGCATAAAAAAAAGTGAGCCGATCTCATCGGCTTGCTTTTTGGTAGCTGCTGAAGGTAATATTACCGGAGAAATTCATCGTGTGACAATGCACAAAACGCTCCCTTCTTTGCATAAAAGCATGGCTCGAAAGGGAACGATCAAAGTACGGACAGGTTATGGGGGAAAGAGAGGAGCGAGATGGAACTTCAACTGGTTAATGCTGGCCCATATGAAGCAGCGCAGGGCCAGGACTTTCCATTGCATAGCCATACCGAATGGGAGATCGTCTGCTATCGATCCGGTACCATTCAAGTCGTGCTTGGTCCAGACAACTATGATGTCGTTCCAGGGATGTTAGTGCTTACCCCACCAGGAATTGCACACGCGGAATACGCACACACAGCGTATTCCAACTATTATTTAGGCATCAATGCACCGACCAATCAACCCTGGCCACGCGTATGTATGGATGATGCAGAACAGACGCTGACACATCTTTGCCGCTGGCTGGTACGGGAATGGCATTCTCATCACGCTGATCGCTCAGATCTCCTGTCCTTATTACTCCAGCAACTCGATCTGCTTCTCCAACGGACCGCATCTGCACCACCCCTGAGTATATCAGAGAAGTTAGCAGCCGAAGCGGAACGCTATATGCAGGAACGCTACCATCACCCGCTGACGATTGGTGAAATCGCTTCAGCCCTGGGCATTTCATCTGCAACACTACGGAAACATGTCGTACAGGCGCGTGGGTGCGCACCAATCGTGTTCTTACAGCGTCTACGCGCCCGGCATGCGTGTGAACTATTGCAGACATCAGATCTGACATTAGAAACGATTGCCCGTCTCTGCGGCTATGATTCTGCCAGTCATCTTAGCCGTCATCTGAAGAAAATCACCGGCAAAACTCCAGGTGCATGGCGCACTCATTAGCTCTGGCGTATGCGATATCGCCTGTGTTCTCTATTGGAAGACATTTTTCGTAGGAAGCTCTGGCTGATGAGTTTATGTGTGGATTTCCTCTACACAATAGAGCATAATAGCGCTTTGAAGTTTCCTCAGGAAACAGTTTGGCTAAGCTCATATTCGTATAATTAAAATATTGATAAAGCGAGCTGGCACTTTCCCAATATAGAAAGTACCAGCTCGCTTTATCAAATTTCACTCACTTTTTCCGTATAATAAAGTTTACACAATTTTCCCTACCTAGAGATTGATCCGAAGTCCCTCCTGCTTTTTATGTTTTATTACTACATTAACATCTACATTCCTATTTGTGAAATAAATTCAAAACGTAGTACATTCCTATAAAGCAAATTAAAAAAACTAAAAATGATCCTATATACAAGAGTATTTTTTTATTAAAAAAATTACTTTTTAAATAAATTGCAGCTGCAAAATCATTAATAGAAACGCACCAGCATACATTAAAAAAGCTAAATTTTTGACCACAAAGGAAAAAGCTAGAAAAGCAATAGAAAGCATGAGAAGAGATACCGTTGCTCTTCGTTTGAAACTAATATTCATGTAAAATTTACCTTTCTTTTACAGTTCAATAGCCAATAACTATATACAACTATCAGCTATTCATAACGTAAAATACTTGAAATAAATTTTTGGCATCAAAATTCTAGTAATCTTGAAAAGCAAAAGAACGAATATTCTTTTACCAGAAGCATCTGTTTCTCTGTCCTTCCAAGAGAAGTTGCACATGGCTCGACACGAATTCATGCGAGGATTGTAGTTTAAAAGCCTTTAAAACTACTTTCGCTTCTTACATTTCTTCTAGAAGGACAGATGACAAGCAAGGATTGAATAATAATACATTCAATCCTCCCTCTTCTTACAGCAACTATCCCTTAACCACCACGACTGGCTTCAACCTGACCACCAGTTTCGCCAGACCTGCATTGTGAACAACGTTGACAACTTGCTGGGCGTCTTTATAGGCCTGCGGACTCTCTTCACTCAAAAGATTCTTACTATGCACGCGCACCGTAATGCCGCGCTTCTCCAGCAGTTCCAGTAGCTCTTTGTTGCCAATGGCTTTCTTGGCCGCGGTCCGGCTCAACCGACGGCCAGCACCGTGACAGCACGAACCGAAGGTCTGCTCCATAGAACCATGATCACCGACCAGCATAAACGAGTAACGGCCCATATCACCGGGAATCAGCACTGGCTGCCCAACAGCGCGATACTTCTCCGGGATAGCTGGGTGCCCTGCTGGAAACGAACGCGTCGCTCCCTTCCGATGCACGCAGAGCTTTCTGAGCTGACCGTCAACCTCGTACTCCTCCATCTTGGCAATATTATGGCAGACATCATAAACCAGTGGCAGATCCTTTGGCCGCGCCTTGCGCCCAAAGATATTGGCAAACGACTGTCGCACCCCATGCATCAATAGTTGACGATTGGCCCAGGCAAAGTTCGCCGCACACCTCATGGCTCCTAGATAGGCCTGCCCATCAACTGAATTAATTGGTAAACAAGCTAATTGCTTATCAACTAACTCAAAACCATATTCTTTTTGTTTTGACTCAGCCAAGTTTATAAATTCTTCGGCCACCTGGTGTCCGATTCCTCGCGAACCGCAATGGAGAGTTGTCACAACCTGGCCTTTTCTGCCGATTCCTAACACATTCGCAACTTCTTGATCATAGATATGATCAACAACTTGCACCTCGCAGAAGTGGTTCCCTGAACCAAGACTTCCCAACTGCTTGCGCCCTCGCTCCAAAGCATGCTTGCTTACTGTACTGGGATCTGCTCCTTCCAGACAGCCATTCTCCTCGGTAACCTCCAGGTCCTCAGCCAGACCATAACCAGCGTCAACGGCCCACTGTGCACCGTGCACCATGACATCTCTCATCTCGTCCGCACTGAGAATCCGCATTCCATCAGTACCAACACCTGATGGGAGAGTGTTGTACAATTGATCTGCCAGTTCCGAGACTTTCCCTTTCACCTGATCATACAGCAGATCTGTCGCCAGCAAACGCACGCCACAGTTAATGTCAAACCCGATTCCCCCCGGAGAGATGACGCCTGTCTCAGCATCAGTTGCAGCCACTCCCCCGACGGGAAAACCATACCCCCAATGGATGTCTGGCATCCCCAATGAGTGCCCCACAATTCCAGGCAACGTTGCAACATTGACTACCTGCTGTAAAGCATTGTCATTCACTATCGATTCAATCAATTCATCGTCAGCATAGATCATACCCGGAACATGCATGTCGTCGTTATAGCGCATTGGAATACGCCAGCGATTGGCATCAATGCGCTCCAATGGGATTTTCTCGCCCATATAGACTCTCTCTATCTCATAGTTCCTCATAGCTTGAGGACACCAATTTTACTACCTGTTTGTGTTCTTGCAAGAGGATTACGTACTCAATTGCAAGAGAGCATTGCGTGATCCCCTGTATCATCAAATGGTCAGCATGCAGCTAGATGAGTACAGCAAACAGAGACAATGGTTGATGTTCTGCTGTATCTGACATGCAGTGGGGCAAAGGATAGGTATGGATGAAAGCTTACAGATCGAAAATGATACGGGCTTGATAGCCTTCAGAATCAATCTCTGTAATAGCTGCTTCGTGCCAGGTCACCGCTTTAATGGCGCTACTCAGATCATGCCGATGCTGATCATACATCTCACCAGAGGCTCGACCTTGTAAGCTCGTTGCGCTCAATGCTTTGATCTCAAATGTGCGAAAGAGGAGGTATTCTGTGTCAAACAGGAAGATCAGTTCGTTGAGCCATGCGATGAGTAGAGACAGATGATCATGGCCCTCGACGGAGATCTCGCGACTGGTCACTACTTGCACCTGCTCTGGATCAACCAGCAGGCTCTCCATCCCTTCGGCGGCATGAAGAAACAATTCAGGAAGGGTGGCTCCATATGCATGCAGACCAATGTCGGCGGTGTGATCGAATACTTGGAAAGGCTTTCGCAGCATTCCTAAGATGCCCAGGAAAAGGGGGCTGTTGGATAGGTGCCTGTTGCATAATAATGTGGTTTCATAGTTCCCTTTCCTTTCCTTACAAAAGTATTCAACAAACGTATTCTCTCATCTACATTAGATAATACAAACTGTTTTGTGCTTTGTC
The DNA here is from genome assembly GCF_003967535.1 of Tengunoibacter tsumagoiensis. Classification (GTDB taxonomy): domain Bacteria; phylum Chloroflexota; class Ktedonobacteria; order Ktedonobacterales; family Ktedonobacteraceae; genus Tengunoibacter; species Tengunoibacter tsumagoiensis. The sequence goes on from NZ_BIFR01000001.1 coordinate 3,635,683, forward strand.
AATAGCTAAAGCGGTAAATTTTCACTCTTCCTGGCAGCCTCTGCAGGAGCGGTGATTTGATGAAGAAAACCCGGCCCCCCTAAAAAGATTCCACCATCGAGATTCAGGCAGCGTCCCTGCGCATAGCTATAGGGCTGCGTAACACTTTTGACGTTTCCACCGACCATCAGATGAATTGGTGTGTGGCCATGAATGATCTGCTCACCCCCAAAAATACTGAGAAAACGCTCAACATACTCATCGCCACCCAGCTGATGGCTAAACACGCCCCGTGAGGCGAAATGCTCCCAGAGATCTTCCCAGGCCAGCAGATCCTTATGCTGCAAGAGATTATAGAGGGTGGTGTTTACCTCGGCAATTGAAGTCCCATAACGGGTATAGAAACTGGAATCGGCGTGGATCAATAGTGCATGCTCGACGCGCGCTATCGCTGGTAGAGATTCAATCCATGTGAGATGAGCGGGAGTAAGTTTGCCAAGATCCTCTTTTTTTCCTCCATTCCGCCGCCATCTCGTCAGAAAATGATTTCCACCACCCAATAACCGTTTCCCAAACTTTGACGCACCCAGCAATAAGACCTCGTGATTCCCTAAAAGGCTCTCAACAGCCCCGCCAACAAGTTGGGCTTCTCGCTGCAAACGCATCACCAGATCCAATACACCAATACTATCGGGTCCACGATCCACAAGATCTCCAAGAAACCAGAGATGACTCTGCTCACCAATCCAATGAGCCTGTTCATCAATCAAGTATGCCTTTTGCAACAAAGAAATGAGGATCTGTAACTGACCGTGAACATCACCCATGAGATAAATTGGGTAATTGCGTTGATCGGAAACGCCAATGGACTGAGAGGATGGCTGCAAGTTTTGATTCTCCTTCTTTTCAAGACAAGCTTGCACTATTTTCTCTGACACTTTTTTCTCTACTACTCTTTTCTATATTTTATAGACAGCTGTTTCTAACCAGAAACAGCTCTGCACTATGCTTTAAAGCAAGCATAGTTGATTACGAACATAAGAGCAAGAATCTCACAAACTTTGTCTCTATAAGCCCTCTTCTCACAAAGAACTTCTCGCCACAACACAAACTAACCAGTTAGTTAGATCTTGACAAAGAGGACTCAATGCCGTATTATCTAACTATCTGGTTAGTTAGTAAGGAAGAGGATAGTGTTTGAATGGTACAGAAGCACAGACGTGAACGCGATTCACAGGTAGCAAAAGCGGCCATCAAGGCTGCTGCAGAAGAGATTTTTGCACGAGATGGCTTTGGAGCGGCTCGCGTTGATGCAGTCGCAGAGGCCTCGGGTTATAATAAGAGCCTCATTTTCCAATACTTTGGAGATAAGCTGGGACTTTACAAAGCGGTGGTGCAAAGGTGCAAGGAACAGCTTGAAGATGATTTAATCCAGATTATGAACGATAAACTGGAGAATGGTGGAACGATCAATGCCGAACAGTTTCGCATCTTCCTGGCAACGGTGATTCGCCAATACTTCGACTATCAAGCGAACCATCCCCGCCTGGTCCATATCCTGGCCTGGGAGATGGTCGAAGGCTGGAGTACCTTTAAACTTCTTCCCCAGGCTGAGGGGCCTCACTGTTTTCGGAACAAATTTGTCAAAGTCAGCCAGTTCTTAGAAGAGGCTCGTGCACTCAATGTGATCCGGGCAGAGTTCGATCCTGTTCTGCTAGTCGCCCATATACTCAATATGTGTATCTTCCATGTCCTCTCTATTCCACGCTATCAGATCAATTTTCCCGAACGAGATTTCTCCTCACCCGAAGCGCTGCTCCAGGCACGCGAACAGATTGTCTTGCTGGTGCTTCATGGTGTTATGGCTCCCGAAGGAGGCAATACATGCAACTGAACTATCGTTGGCAGGCAACCATCATCCTGGTGATCGGATTGTTTATGGCGGTGCTGGACAATACCATTGTCAGTGTCGCTCTGCCACAGATCCAGAAAGCATTTCACTCAACCTTCGATACTATTACCTGGGTTTCCACGGGCTATTTTCTCTCTCAAGCGGCAGTGATTCCTATTGTTGGCTACTTGAGCGATCGCCTGGGAACGAAAGTGGTCTATCTGTCAGCATTAGGGCTTTTCACACTGGGTTCTGCCCTCTGTGTCTTCGCTCCAACGGAAGAATGGCTTATCATTTTCCGCGTCATTCAGGGCCTGGGCGGCGGCGCGATGATGCCGACCGCATTTACGCTCATTTATCGTCTCTTTGGACCAACTGAACGGGGACCAGTGACAGCTACTGTGGGTATACCGATCTTTCTAGCACCTGCCTTTGGACCCACCATTGGAGGGTATCTCACAAGTACGTTCAATTGGAGCGCCATTTTTACTATTAATCTTCCTCTTGGCGTGATTGCTTTTCTGCTGGCGCTCTTCTTTCTCCACAATCGCACCCAGGAGCGAGCCGCTGCCGGGGATGAACATCATACCAGCAGAAGCATCGATATTGCGGGGCTTCTGTTATCGATGGTGGGTTTCACAACCTTTGTATATGGCGTCACTGAAGCCGGAACCAGAGGCTGGGGTGATCCAGTGGTGCTCGGCTTTATCGGCGCAGGCAGTCTGATCTTGATCTTGTTTGCGGTGGTCGAGCTCTTCTTCGCCAGTGATCCTATTATCGATCTACGGCTGTTCGCGCAATATACGTTTGCCATCTCAAATCTTCTGATGTGGGTCGTAAGCGCTGTGCTCTTCGGAAGTCTGTTCCTGCTCCCATTCTTTTTTGAGAATGTCCAGGGGGCTTCACCACTCACAGCTGGTCTCTGGTTGATCGCACAGGGAATCGCCACAGCGGTGGGGATGGTGATCAGTGGACGGCTCTATAACCGCGTTGGACCACGCCCTCTCGTCTTTGTTGGGCTCATCTTTCTTGGGGCTGGAACGTTTGGCTTAACCAGACTGGATGTCTCCACGACCGGAGGAGCGCTCCAGGGCTGGCTCATTGTACGTGGCCTCGGCTTAGGCCTGACCAATACTGCCTTGCAGACCATTGCGCTGTCGTCTGTGAGCAATAAAGCGATGGCACGGGCTTCCTCGCTGGTCAATGTGATGCGTATGGTCTTTTCTGCCGTTGGCGTTGCGGTTCTCACAACGTATCTTACGCAACAGGCGACCTCTTATGCGAAGTCTGCGACAGATCTGGCTCACACCTGTGCGGCTACAGTTGGAGCCCATGCAGATGCTATCAAGGCCTGTGTGACGCAACATGTTACGATCATGGGGCTCAATGATACCTTCTGGCTGATTACTATTGGTTGCGCCATCTGTGTCTTCATCTCGCTGGCCCTTGGACGTGATCCAGCACTTGAAGCCCTCAAAAAACTCCCGACAGCTGCTGAGGATGCTGCGGAACGCCCAATGCTTATAATGGAGTAGCAATCCTTCAGACAATCGTTTCAATACTCAGAGGCCCTTCTGATCCAATGTCAGAAGGGCCTCTTGCCAGAAAGGAGAACCAGATCTATCTCTTCAGTATGGTATACTATTGTGCACTGCTACCTATATACCGTTATTCATGATGAACAAGGGGCCTGCTATGAGCTATCAACCAGAGAGACAGGGTGAATGGGGTATTCCATTCGAGGAGAACAGGTATCATACTGAACTGCTTGCAACCAGGGATGGCTGTCAGCTCTTTTTACAGAGTTGGCAGGCAGAAAGTGAGCATGTTCTGTTGATTCTCCATGGTCTGGGTGGCCATGGCGGCTGGTATATTGATCTGGCACAGGAATTAGCTACACAAGGGATTACTGTCTATACCATGGATCATCGTGGCTTTGGTCGCTCGGGCGGTCTCCAGGGGCATATCGATAGACATCAAACCTATATAGAAGATATTGCTTTTGTGCTCACGAGGCTCTGCGAGCGCCATCCCACGGGCAAACTGTCTATTTTAGGCCATAGCATGGGTGGGATCTTTGCAGCCTATGTGGCAGCTCTCCACAAAGAGCTCATCCAGGGCGTCATCTTCCTCAATCCATGGATTCAAGATTCTGCCCAGATTCCTATTCCTACGACAGTAAGCATTTTTGTTGGTGGTCTCCTCAGATCCAGGCGCAGCTGGAAGTTGGGTGGGGATGTCGAGACAATGACGCTCAATCCAGAGGCCCAACAGATGTTACGGGCCGATCCTCTCTGGCGGCAGGCGCAGACGGCTACATTCCTTGTTCAGATCTTTCTTCTCCGCACTGGTGTACTCAAAATGGCCAGACAGATCACGCTCCCCGCACTCGTGTTACAGGCCGAACAAGATAGAGCAGTCCGCCCTCTTGCGACCCGGCGCTTCTTTCAACAGCTAGCCAGTACGAAGAAAACCTGGATCAGTTATCCAACCTTTGCTCACGATACACAATTTGAAGCCAACCGTTCTCAACTCGATCAAGATATCTTCAACTGGCTTCAGGCGATAAGCGAGACATAAGCATGCCCCGTTGGGACACCATCAAGCATGAAAGGACGGAGACTGCGGGACGAACACAAAAACTGTGGTAAAATATTGAAAACATTGTGTGGAGAAGACGATGCCATTAAATTATATCAATGCACCACAATTAAACTCTGCCTATATTGAGAATGTCTGGAACACCCTTCCAGCATCTATTCGCCCAACACTCATCCTTCCTAATCCGGCTCTCTCGCAACGCTTTGGCTGCGAGATCACGATTGCCAGTGAGACCTTTCAGCATACTGGTAGCTTTAAATTTCGGGCCGCTTATAATCTCCTCTCTAGTATTCCTCATCCCCATGTCATTGCGGCCTCCTCAGGGAATTTTGGGCAGGCAGTGGCTTACTCCAGCAAACTCTTAGGCAAGACCTGTACCGTAGTCATGCCCAATACGTCGGCGCGCGTCAAAATCGAAGCGGTCCTGGCGCATGGTGGCGAGGTCGATCTAATTGATGTACATCAGATTAGCCGGGCCCAACGTGTGGCACAGCTCTTAGCAGCTCGCCCAGAGGCTTTTCAAGCACAGGCATATGATGACTATCGAGTGGTGGTAGGTAATTCAACACTAGGCCAGGAGATTCTTGCTGCGGGCCCCTTTGATACTGTGATTGTGCCTGTTGGAGGAGGTGGACTGGCCTCTGCACTGGTGGTTGCTCGTGATCACCTCAAATCTTCCACCACGATTATTGGAGCTGAACCCATTCCTGGTAATGATGCCGCCCGCTCATTACGCAGTGGCACCCTGGTCCGCAATGAAGAAGAGCCCGTAACACTGGCAGATGGGGCACGCACTGTCAGCCTTGGGCAACTTAATTGGGAGATCCTCCAGCATGGACTAAAAGATATTATTGACGTCTCTGATCCCTTGATCATACAGGCAGTACGTCACTATTTTCTCTCCGCAAATCTCAAGGTCGAACCAACTGGTGCGCTCACCCTGGGGGCAATTATCGCGCAACCAGAGCGCTTTGCAGGTCAACGGGTCTGCTGTATCGTCAGCGGTGGGAATGTTGACCCCGATCTCTATGGGCAGGTCCTCTCAGATCAGAATGAATAATTCCCACAAAAAAGAGAGGCGCATACCTCCGCGCCTCTCTTGCATTAGCTTTTGCTTATGCTCCATAGATAATAAGATTTGAAAATTGCGCTTGAGCGCCCGCCTGGAGACCCGAGAGATTTGAGACAAACAGGGCCACAGCGCCACTTTTATAGCTGCTATCAGTAAAGGTTTTGATAACTTTTCCATTGGCACTGATAGTAAAATTGGTTCCTTTAGCCGTAATGCTCAGATGGTTGATCTTCCCCTGCTTCTCAAGAGCCGGGTTACTGGAATAATCAACAACTTTTGCACGTGTGGGAGCACCATTGGCATCAGTAGTGCCCTTGAAGACGGCAAAGGTACCATCACCATAAAACTCAATACAGTAATATGTGGATGGATTTCCATCCTGACCAGCAGCCGAACGCAGATAGACCCCATAGCCATTGCCAGGATCGCCCTTGGAGAGCATGGCATCTACCGTTATGGTAAGATCTTGGAGAGGCTTGTCGCTGGTACCCGGGACATATTCGGGAAATAAACGATTATGATCATCCTCTAATGTCAGCGTGCCATTGGTAATCGCTACGGTATAGATTCCCTGCTCACTCTGAAGATCCCAGCCTTTACTTGTATCTTTAAAACTATCACTAAAGAGGACAGGTCCAGTAGGAGCGGTATTGCCTCCCGTACTGACTGGCGTTGCCGTTGTTGAAAAGAGAGAGGGAGCTAGAAAATAATAAGCCACGCCACCACCAGCCACGAGAAGGAGAATTACCAGCAGGCTAATAAGCAAGATCCCTCTTTTGGATCTGCTCTTCTGAGCTTCTGTATACAGGCTTCTGCCTTGAATGCTGGCATTTGGAAAAGGCATAGCAGCATCAGGCTGTGCATTCACCGAATGAGCAAACTGGGCTGAAGAGCCAAAACCAGGATTGGCATTACCCATCTGAGGTCCCACAGGACCTGGTCCTGGTCCCACAGACCATGAATTGCCCATCGCCTGTCCACCCAGATTCCCTGTGCGATGCTGTGGTGGAGGAACAAAAGGGTAAGCCGTCCCTGAAAAAGAGGCCCCATCAGGTGCCGAGGGATAATTCGATCCTGCATAAGGTGCCTGATGAGGAGGGCCAGATCCCTGATTAGGCAACTGTGCCTGAGAACCAAAAGAGGTCCCAGAGGCGGGCAGAGCTGCAAAACCGGGTCCTCCTGGAAAGGGTTGATACGAGGGCGGGCCGCCAGGCCCCTGTGGCCCAGGCCCTGGATTCCAGTTTGGTGCACCCTGCGCCTGAGATGGCGGTCCCCATCCAGCCGATGACGGGGGCCTTTGATCAGGTCCCGATGGGGGCATATGAGCAAAACCACAGTTGACACAACGGAAGTCGCCAGGAGGCAAGGGGGCACCACACCGTTGACAGGGTCGTGCCGTACCACCACCAAAAGGAGGGTAGGTTGAGGACATACGAAACCTCCACAGAAAACCAATGCTAGTTTTTTCTGAGTATCGCATACTACACATTCTGTGTCTACTTACATACGTGAAGCTAGTAGTTTTAGGTATAGTATAGCTCAGAACACATATACTACCTGTCATGCCACGTTGGGAGGCTGTCTAGAAATGGACCGTCCTCCCCCAATGGCAAGCATTGCTCCAGCGAGCTCATCAGGAAGCACATGAAAAGTTCTTATACAGCCGGCAACGAGCGATTCAGGAGAGGAATTTCACGTCGAATCTCAAAATGCAGGTGCTGGTGAGCCTGGCGAATGGCTTCCTCAACTGCCTCTGGCGTCTCACCTCGTGCAAAAATAAAACCAAGGTAGCTGGCCCCCTCAGGCAACGGCACCAGTTGATTATGCAATCTGGCTGTGATCTCGATGCCCGTGATAAATGGCACAGCCTGAGCCTCCTCAATCCCATGGACTGAACGCAGGATACCGGCCTTTGGAATAGGGATCATCATCACACCTGCTGCCCCTCCGTCTCGCTCTACTGATGCCAGATCCTCACCTAACGCGTGACGAAGAATGAGTTCTTCTAAACAGATGCCAGATCCAAACTCTAGAACAGTCGAGCAGAGACCTCCAATGGAGCGGCCAGCAATCTCGAGCATCCATGGTCCCTGGTCATTTACCCGAAGCTCAGCATGTACAGGCCCCTCACGCAAGCCCAACGAGCGTGCTGCCGTAGCAACGCACTGCGCAATCGCTTGCTGCATCTCTCCTGACAGACGAGAAGGAGTCACATAGATCGTCTCTTCAAAAAAGGGGCCATCCAGTGGATCAGGCTTATCAAACAGCGTCAGAACTTTAAGCTCTCCGTGAGTGAGCAGCCCTTCTAATGCCACTTCAAAGCCTGGAATAAAATCTTCTACGAGAAACGAGGTCTCGTTCTCACTGTACCCCTCATTGATCAGCAGGCGCTTCAGGCGATGGAAGGCAGACACAAATTCTGGGACCGTATCGGCGCGTATGACGCCTCTACTCCCCGAGAGTCGACGTGGCTTGAGTACACAGGGGAAGCTCACCTGCCGGGCCATCTCTACAGGATCGGCGTGTAACCAGAACTCACGAAAGATTGGGCATGGGGCCCCACCAGCAGACATCAGACGACGCATGAGAAGCTTATCGCGTGCGGCTTCACTGGCATGAGGAGAATTATGAGCCAGACCCAGAGCCACGCTCGCTCGGGCCGCCAGCTCTGAAGCGCTGTCATCCAACGACAGAATCGCCATGAATGGGTGCGTCTGAGCAAAATCAATAATTGTCTGGATCGACGCCTCTACCTGTGAAAAATCTAATCCCAACGGCACATGCCAATAGTCAGACAAGGTCTCAGGAAGATCAATCCCCACCACCACCTCCAACCCCAGGCGCTGAGCGGCGTTCAGAAAAGCGCCCGAACGATAGGTAGCCGGAGTCATTAAAAACAATATGCGCTTACATTCAACTTCAAAGTCCATCATAAAATCGCGTGATGCAGGTACCCCTGACTTCAGACATGGGGAGGAGCATCACGCACTCCCTTCTTTCGTGTACTCATACCCGTCCACCCGGTGGAGACGACGCATGTACTTGGGATGGATATCGGTCTTTCCAAGACGAAAACTGGGACGATACCGGATCGCAATACGCCCCTGAAGGGTGCCTTTGGGGGTCACTGCTTTCACGACATCTCCGGTCCGATAACCCAGATAGGAACCTTTGCGCTCTTTGTGCTGCTTGGGAAATCCGTACCTATCCGTGACACACATCTTGCGCCGTCCATGCCCGGTCGCTTTGACCAGGAGGGGCTTCACTGCCTTGATGATCAGGTGTGCTGGTGTCGATGTGCCCACGCAACAAGCATCTATCCAGTGCTCTTTGGGCAGTTCTCGCAGCGTCCGGTTATATTTCGTCAGCCCGCCGGAACCGCATTCTACGGGCAATCCGATGGCCTTCAAGCGCTCAAAGAGTGCCCACCTTGTGGCATTCACAGCGGCAGCATCCTTTAAAGGAGCTTTCACCTGTGCCTGGATCCGCTTGAGTACATCCGGTTTCTTCTTGAGAAAGTCCTTGATGTCCTGCGTTCCTTTGGCGGTGTTACACTTCTCGCAGGCCAAACACAGGTTAGCTATCCGGTTGGTTCCTTACAACACAACCTGCACATTTGCTACACGCTATCAGCTACACACTGTCAGTCTTGCTCAACATCGACCACAAACCCGAGCGTCTTGAGAGCTGCGGCCAGACCAAATAAGCGTGCATCCCCACGCACTGTCCAGACGAGCTCCGTTGGGACACGGCCATTGGCAGTCTCCCCAGCGCCTTCCCAATAGCATTCGTAGGTCCCTTGCCACTGACGATGTTGCACTCGTCCCTGGTACTCCCATGGTTTCGCCATGGGACGGCGATTATTAAAGCCAAAACCAGAACCCTCTACACTGGAAAAATCTTTGCTGCGAAATAGTATCTTCATACCAAAAACTTTCCATCCACCTTCTTTTTTCTGTGCCATTTTCAGCATCTTTCAGCATCTTTCGGCATCTTCCAGTATACAACCAGGACTGCTAAAGTTATAGGCCCCTGCACAATCAGCTTTTTTGTGATACTGTGTACAAAGGAAAAGAGCCTCTTTTGAGAGAACCATACCAAGAAGAAGTGAGAGAAAGAGAAGATGCCAACACTCGTGTTCTGGATTGATGTTGACAATACCTTGCTTGCCAATGACGAGGTTAAAAAAGTTCTACAGCATCATCTGCAAGTAGAAATGGGCGAGCAGCTTAATACACGCTTCTGGAAGATCTATGAGGAAGTGCGAGAAGAGACCGGGCTTGTCGATATTCCTTTATCACTCAAACGGCTACGAGCAGAGATCCCAGAAGATCAGTTAGATGAACGTACCTATTTACATGTCCATTCGATCTTTGATAATTTTCCTTTTATTAAGGCCCTTTATCCACAGGCGATTGAGACCCTTCATCACCTTAACACCATTGGACAAACAGTGATTGTCTCCGATGGTGATCTGGACTTTCAAGCAGAAAAGATCGTGAATAGCACACTGGCCGAGACTGTCGAAGGACGTGTGCTCCTCTATATTCATAAACAGGAGCATATTCCAGATATTCAAAGGACCTATCCTGCCGATCACTATGTAATGATTGATGATAAACCACAGATTCTGATCGATATGAAAGAGGCTCTGGGTCCAAAGATCACAACGGTTTTTGTGCGACAGGGAAAATATGCCAAAGAGCATCCTAAAAACTTTGCTCCCGATATCAGCGTAGATAAGATTGGCGACCTGCGTACATTTACAGCCGAGCAGTTTTTATATCCCAACCAGTAACGCCAGCTCATCGGGATTGCATAACAGAGAGGGCAAGATGGCATACAACATCTTACCTATCATAACGACCAGTCTGGCGATAAACCGCGAATCGTGTGCGGTTTATCGCCAGAACAGAGAGGGTCCGTGTTTACGACGGCAGGAAGAGGACTTATGGCTCGAGTAGTGATGGAGCAACAGGCCAGAGAGGATATTTTTTCTGATATCTGTCAACGACCGCAGATAGAGGCTTGCGGCATCTTATTGGGCAAACAGAATCAGGCTGGAGATTGGTATATCACAGAAGCAAGGGCACTCAGAAATACTGCTTCTTCGGCAGTCTACTTTGAGTTTGAGCCCGAAGAGCTCCTCATGATGGAGCTACAATATCCGGAACAGATCATCGGTATCTATCACAGTCACCCAACCGGGTATGCATGTGCTAGCGAGACAGATATCAACAATATGCGCCGTGTCAACCTGGAACAGCAGATTCCCTGGGCCTGGTTAATTGTCTGTGGACCCTTTGACAGCACATTTAGAATGGAAGGAGAGCAGAGCATGCATATTATCGCCTATCATTATTATCCAGATCACGGGCTTTGCACACTCAAGATTCAATCTTCCATACAAACAGAACCTTCCACTCATTCATCTCAGAAGGCACAACAGGACTATACAGAGCAGCAGAATAAGAGAATTGGATAGAAACCTAGCCACACTAAATTAAATACGTTATAATGTTTTCGCTGGTGGAAAAGTGTTGTACTGCCGTCAAAACCAAAGGTAAGCGGTAAAAGAACACGCTTGCTGTGCAAAAAAACGACTCTCTTGTAAATCAGAATAGTCACCGCAAAAAAGGGAAAAACAGGAGCGAAAACGTCATGAGATGTTCAAAGTGTGGGAATGAGGTACAACCCGGGGAACTGTTTTGTGGGCAGTGTGGAGCCCCATTCACAGCTCCTGTCTCTCCTCGGGCAAATGTGAGTCCTCATCAATCGCAGGTCCAAAGTGGCCCTATCCCTGTAATCTACCCCAATGGTGTGCCCACGACACCACCCCAGCCTCGCTCACTTTCTCCCCGCCTCCCCAACCAACCTCCACGGCAGCCCTATAGTACCAGATCTGGCTCATCGGCAGGTCATCAGTACCCCTCAATTCCCCAGGCAGGCGCACATGTGCTGAGTGGCCCCAATCAACAGGGCGAATTTTACCACGATTCAACCGCTGCTTTTCAAGTGAACCAGCAGTATTCTGTTATTCCTGGCAGCCAGCCCAGACAGATCTCACAGGCGATGCCAGTCCTTCCCACACATGGAGAACAGAAAGCGTACTCACCATCTCAATCTACGGACCGAACAGCCACCACATCCGGAATAACAGCCTCGCAGAAGGCTCAAACATATCCAGTGAATAATCCAGGTTCTGGTAGCAAAACAAATCAACATCGAACAATCCAGAGACAACCACATAGTGCCATTGTCATGACTATCTGTATCTGTCTGGTCATTGCACTTATAAGCATCATAGGCCTGCTGACCTATATGTGGTCTTTAGGCAATCACAATGGAGATACAGCACAACCATCTCATCCTACTACGCCTGTGACCGGGGCCCCTTCGATTACGCCAACGCAACTTTCTACACCCACGACAGTTGTTACACCGACTCCTTCTCTCGACTCCGGATTTACCTGGTGCTCTTCTACCTGCACGACGGCCGATTTTATGACAGAATATCCCACCAGATGGATCGTGACAACACTTCCCATGCCTGGCAACGGCATGCAGATCAGCAATGCCTCCCAATCCCATACAATGGCAAGCTTTAAGGCAGAATTACCACCAACTAGTACTACTACAGCCAGTGAGATTTTACTGAATGAAATCACGATGAACTATGCAAGAAACCCCGGATATCAGGCCTCAAATTCCAATCAAACAGCGACGATCTGCGGCGAGACCTGGACAACAGCCATCCTCTACTATCAGGATAACGCACAAAAAGAACGGGTAGAGGTCTACGCAACCATCCATAATTCAAAAGCATATGTCATTGCGCTTCAGGCTCCCGATGATCAATTTGATACAATATATAGTCAGTACTATTCAGCGATGCTGAACAAATATCAGTTCTTACCGTCAGGGACTGCTTAGCTTTTTGGAGGCCTGTTGAAATACTTTCTTATTATCCTGGTATTTATCTGTGGTCTGACCAGCCTGGCTCTGGAGATGTGCGCCTCTCGCCTGCTGGGTGCCTATTTCGGTACTTCGCTCTTCATCTGGGGCAACTTGATCGGTCTGATCTTACTCTATCTCACGATTGGCTATTTTGTTGGTGGTCGTCTAGCCGATCGCTATCCCTCGGAGCAGGTGCTCTGCATCATCACTGCGACTGCATCCGTCACTATTGCGCTTATCCCCTTTGTCTGCCAGAGTATTCTATCCTGGTCGGTTACGGGAATGGCCCAGGTCTCGGTCAGTATCTTCTATAGTTCTCTGGTTGGAACGATGCTGCTTTTCGCTCTGCCAGTAACGTTGCTTGGGCTCGTCTCACCCTTCGCCATCCGCTTGCTGGCAAAAGATATTAAGCACAGTGGGCGCATTAGTGGCTCACTCTATGCAATCTCTACGGTGGGAAGTATCCTTGGGGCCTTCTTACCCGTACTCTGGCTTATTCCAACGTGGGGGGTCAGACGTTCTCTCCTTATTTTAGCCACGCTCCTCCTGGCAGCTTCACTCTGGGGACTACGGCCACGCTGGCGTCCCTCTTTCAGTGTGGCCTTCATTCTATTGGCTGTGGTAACGCTGGTCGTTCCTCTGGGGCCGTTGAAGGATATTCCCCATCTAAAATATCAACATGAGTCACTCTACAATTATATCCAGGTCACTGAAGAGTCCGATGGAACGCGGCAGCTTATTCTCAATGAGGGTGAAGCTATCCATTCTATCTATTATCCGCCCACGCAGGATAAAATTCTGACCGGTTGGTATTGGGATTACTTTCTGGCTGCCCCGTATTTTAACCCCGGCTTTACGCCAGATAAACTTCAACGCGTTGGAATTATTGGTCTGGCTGCGGGCACCATCGCTCATCAGTTTACTGAGGTCTATCACCATGTTCCAATCGATGGCGTTGAGATTGATCCCAGTATCGTCGATGTTGGACGCAAGTACTTTGATATGAATGAGCCCAATCTGAATGTCTATGTTCAGGATGGACGCACATTCTTACGCACGACTCAGGAAAAATACGATGTGATGGCTATTGATGCCTTCCAACAACCTTATATCCCTTTCCAGCTTACCACACGCGAATTTTTTGCGGAGATTGCCAGTCATCTCTCTTCTACGGGCGTAGTGACTCTGAACACAGGCCATACAACGACTGATTATCGACTGGAACAGGCCTTTGTGAATACAATGCGCCAGGTCTTTCCAAGTGTCTACGTGTTCCATGTTCCCAATACCTTCAATACTGAGATTATGGCGACTATGCAACCAACTTCGCTGGAGACGTTTCAGAATAACTTGAGCCAGCTCACTCCTGATTCTACTCTCGGTCAGGTAGCCAGTGAAGTTATTCCAACTGTCACCGAGGGCCACGCCGAACCGAATGGGATTGTATTCTCAGACGATCGGGCTCCGATTGAACAGATTACGGATCAGCTCCTGCTCAATTATATTCAGCACTCGTAGCACATCTCGATGTATGAAGAGATCATTTGTTTTGGGAGACAGGCTTGCTGATCTTGCAAGGGTCTGTCTCCTTTCTTCGCTCTCCCTTTTTCCAACCTGTGAGCTCTTTTCTGCTCTCGAGCGTGTATGATTGTCTCGATCTGAACACTTTGGCCCATTGACAGAGCGCGAGATCTCGTCCTAAACTGAGGACATTATTGCTTGTGATAAAAGGATGCTATCACGTGTACAATTCGTATCATACGTGGTATTCTTATGCGGGTCAGACGAATCAGACAGATTATCATTATACTATCTTGTCAGGAACCCAACGACTAAAGCCGGGGGCTTGCCACTCATACAAGCCCACACCTGACCAGTTCTGGCCTGGCAATGGGCAGACGAACCTAGAAAGCTGAGAGGGAATAGATCATGGCGGTAATAGCAGTTATCGGAGCTCAGTGGGGAGATGAAGGCAAAGGCAAAATCATTGATGAACTCTCTATGCGAGCAGACTTTGTGGTGCGTTACCAGGGTGGGAGCAATGCTGGTCATCGTGTTGTTCATGAAAAGGGGGAATTTTCATTCCGCCTTGTCCCATCTGGCATCCTCTACCCGAACACAACATGCATTATCGGAAATGGCGTCGTTGTTGATCCCAGGGCTCTTATTGAAGAGATGGAACAGCTTCGTAATAAAGGCATCGATATTTCGCGTCTTTATATCAGCGATCGAGCTCATGTCATTATGCCCTATCATTTTCTCCTGGATCGTCTAGAGGAAGAGGCCCGTGGCGCGGAAAAAGGTGATCAATCGCAACGCGGAATGGGGCCAGCTTATGTGGATAAACATGCTCGTACTGGAATCCGCATGGCCGATCTGCTCGATGTAGATACCTTTCGCTCCAAGCTTTCTACCATTATTCAGCAAAAGAACCGCATGATCACTCAGATCTATGGCCAGCCCCCCCTCTCGCTGGAAGAGATCCATGGTGAATATTTTGGCTATGGCCTCCAACTCTATGGACATATCGCCGACACACAAAAGATGCTTCATGATGCCCTCTCTGAAAATAAAACTATTTTATTGGAAGGTGCCCAGGGAGCTCTCGTTGATATTGATTTTGGAACGTATCCCTTTGTGACTGCCTCTTCAACCATGGCGGCCAATGCCTCAGTCGGTGCAGGTCTCCCTCCCCGCTCGATTGACCGTGTGATCGGAGTCTATAAGGCTTATATGACCAGGATCGGGAGCGGCCCGATGCCAACTGGCCTCTTTGATGTCGTTGGGGAAACGATGCGCGAGCGCGGAAAAGAGAATGGGAGTAGTATGGGCCGCGAACGCCGCTGCGGTTGGTTTGATGCGGTCGCTGGTCGTTTTGTCGCTCAGCTCAACGGTCTGGATGCCGCTGTGATTACCAAGCTCGATGTACTGGATACCTTCCCCACCATTAAAATCTGTACCGCTTATAACCTCAAAGGGCAGATCATCCATAATCTCCCAGCCACACTCCAGGATCTGGCCGCGTGCGAACCCATCTATGAAGAGGTTGAAGGCTGGCAGTGCAGTACCACGGGAATTAATAGCTATGATGAACTTCCAGCCGCCGCTAAAGCTTACCTCGAACGGCTTGAAGAACTTATTGAAACGCCTCTGGTTATGGTCTCGGTGAGCCCTCAACGCGGTAAAACAGTGGAGATCAAAGATATGCTTGCTGTCCCACCCTACGATCCCCGCTATCCCAAAAATGCTTCTCGATAAGTGTTTCTTTCATGCTATACTAAAAAAACGAATTGAAAAACTATAAGAAAAAGCCACATGGTCACCCAAGTGGCTTTTTCGTCATGTTGGCCCAGCTTCGTGGATACGTTGCCGGGGAGAGCTTCTGCTGTTCCCAGACGAGGATACGCCGCCCATCAGCCAACCCCTGCAGAGTGACTGGTAGATCGGTAATGAGCCGGGCTCCCACCTGGCCTGCTGTTCGCTTACCCTGTTCCAGTTCGAGTGCAAGATCACCTTTCTTTGGGAGAATCAGACGCCCCCCAATACGGCAGAAAGGGGCTCCAGATTCGAGCAGTGTTGCTAAGGCAGAGACGGCTCGTGCCGTGACAATGTCATACTTGCCTCGATACGCTTCTTTATGCGCATACTCTTCTGCTCGACCATGAATCACAGTAATCTCCGACAGATGAAGCTTCTCGATGACATGGCTTAAAAATTTTGTCTTCTTGCCGGTAGCCTCAAGAAGTGTTACCTGCCAATGCGGACGCGCTATCTTCAAGGGCAGGCCTGGAAAGCCAGCCCCTGTGCCGATGTCGATCAGGGTTAGTTCGGCATCAGGAAGAGCTGGCAATAGTGATAATGAATCGAGGAAGTGTTTCTGCAACACTTCCTCAGGATCGGTTATCGCCGTTAAATTTGTATGTTCGTTCCAGGATAAGAGCTCCTGCCGATAGATGAGAAAGGCCTGGCTTAACCTGGCCTCTTCTTCAACCGTCTGGGCCAGACCCAGTTGATGAAGCTCCTTGAGGAACGTTAGTGACAGGTATTCAGACATACTACGATACAATTTTCCGCTTACTATTCAGGTAATCAACCAGTAAGTATTCGCCCAGATTGTCTTTGTCGGCATAGAAGGTCCGACCATGGTTAATCTGAGCAAGCTGATTGACAAAGGCAACCATCCAACTGTCATCATAGAGCATAAAGGTGTTAATAGTGATGCCATCACGAGTACAGCGCTGAACTTCAAGGAGCGTCTGCTTTTCAGCCAGAGCGCTAGGGAACTGAAACTGCCATCCCCCCATGGAATCTTCATACCAGACGGTTGGGCCGCCATCGGTAATCATAATCACCTGCTTATTGACGCCTCGATGACGAGCCAACAATTGGCGAGCGAGCATCAGGCCATGCGCCATATTCGTGCCTCGCTCATTGTCGTACTGGCTCATCTCGAACAGTTCATTTGGTTTGTATTCACGAGCAACAAAGGAGAAACCGATGATATAGAGATTGTCGCGAGGAAACTGCGAACGAATCAGGCTCTCTAACGCAACGGCAACTTTCTTAGCTGCGGGCTGGCATCCATTATAGACCATGCTCAGGCTCATGTCGATCATCAGAACCGTTGAGGATTGCGTGGTAAACTCAGTTCGGTAGACCTCAAAATCCTCTTTGGCCAGATTAACTGGTGTGCCTGTGCCGCGCCGGTGCAAGGAATTCATCAGTGTTTTTTCGAGATCCAGCAAGAAAGGATCTCCAAACTGATAGGGCTTGCTCTCGTCCGTACGCTCGCCGCCAACACCACGGAAGGGGCTCACATGACGACCAAAGCCATCGCGCTTCATCTTGTTAAAGATGTCTTGCAGGGCCTTTTGACCAATCTTACGAATACCACGAGCTGTTAGCTCCCAACGCTTCCCTTTTTTCTGAATATACCCTGCCTCTTCTAGCGTCTTCATCAACTGTTTGAGCTGCTCGACTGATTGATATTCTTCATCGCCGAGAAGCTCTTTCACCTTCTCGCTATCGATGGCATCCAGATTATCCATCCGCCGCGCCTCTTGCATCTGCTCTTCCAGACCCTCCATCTGTTGCATACGTCCCATCATACGCATAGCTTCATTGAGAGGTAAGGATTCATCGCCACGGAACGGGAAACGCGTGCGCATCCGCTCTGATGGAGCTATGGCTTCAAGGTTTTGAGCCAGTTCCATCATATCGACGCGAATGCGATCATCTCCCATGAGCTGTTCCATGAGATCTTGCAGCTCCTGTCGCTGCTCAGGCGAAAGGTTTTCCATAATCGCCTGCATCGCTGCCGCTTGCTGCTGCATCTGCTCAATCAGATCATCTAGAGAGTTAACGCCAGGAAAATACTGACCATGCTTCTGCATAAAGGCATCGAAGTCTGGCTCACGTCCTTCCTGACGCTCGCGCAACATCTTGTTCAGATCTCGAATCATTTCACGCAAATTGGCGAGGTCTTCAGGGGACATATTCTGTAAGGATTGCTGCATACCCTGGAAGAACTGCTGCATCATCTGCTGCTGCAAACCTGACAACAATTCCTGGAACTTCTCGCGGGCCTGATCATCCATAAAGTCATAATCGGTCAGCCCTTTGATCTGTCCCGGCACATCTTTGGGCAGTTCATTGAGGAAGTCTTGCTTGCGTTTAGCAATCATCTCCAACATGCGCTGCTTCTGCTCGGGGGTAAGTCCACCATCGTCGCCCTGACCAGACTGGCCCTGCGCTCCAGCCTGGGGTTGCCCGGATTGACCTTGCTCACCCGCATCAGGTTGCCCTGACTGGCTTTGCTCGCCTGGTTCCTGGCCAGATTGGCCCTCTGGCGATTGCGCTGATGATTGTGAGCCTTTGTCGAGCCGATTCTGAATCCCGTCTCGCTCCAGTTTTTTGATCTCTTCTAGCTTCTCGCGAAGATCATCCATAACGCCAGATGCCATATTATAGCGATTAAGCTGTTCGCGGCGAGAGTTGCGCATGCGTTCCATCATCTCGCGCAGCCCCATGGCCCGCCGACCATCTTCGCCCCGTATCCCCTCCTGCATCAAACGTTTTAATGCCTGTTGCAGATCGCCATTCTCTAGATAATCATCTGAGAGCGCATTCAGGATATCATCGGCATCAAGCCCTTCAATACGCTGCGTTCCATCCCAGCGTGAGTAGCCATAGCGTTTCTTATAAAAGCGTTCAAACATGATGCGCGTCCTTTCAGCCAGGCTTAGCGCCGATAGCGAACTTTTCCGCCCACATCATCCTTATTGAGACGCCGGTTAAGATGTAAGCCCTCGAGAATAAACTCGACCGAAGAAGCAATGGTTGCGGGGCTCCCACGACCGTTGAGCTTATCGATAGCTTTGCTCAATCCACCGACCTTCGACAACTGATTCACATAATCCATAGCGGACATATCATCCCCAACCTGAACGCTCAGACCGCGCTCAAAACCAGCGACCAGTTGCTCAAAATCTCGATTCTCAAAGTACTCACCAAAAACGCTGAGTACGGCGGCATTGATTAATTTCTGGACCACACGATCCTCTTTCACATCACCAACGGTATCCAGCTCGATCTTACCAGAGGTTGAGGCAACGACCGCAGAGAGATCGCTCACGCGTGGGGCAGCCTGACGCTCACCCAGACGCAGCGCACGGCGACAGGCATTGCTCAGAACGTTTTCATAGTTCGTGACGGAGACGCGCACGCTGACCCCCGAGCGCTGGCTGATATCGTTGCTCTTACGAGCCAGATGCGTGATCTCGGCAATAACTTCCTTCATGAAGGGTGGAACCATCACATCCAATCCTTCAGTCACAAAGTGGTTGCTCTCGGTCTCCATAATCAAGATCTCATGCTCAATATCGCGTGGATAGTGCGTTCGGATCTCGGAACCAACGCGATCCTTCAGCGGGGTAATAATACGTCCACGATTGGTATAATCCTCAGGATTGGCGCTCGCCACTACATAAACATCGAGGGGCAGGCGAATTTTATAGCCGCGAATCTGGACATCGCGCTCTTCCATAATATTGAGCAGACCAACTTGAATGCGTTCTGCTAGATCAGGAAGCTCATTGATACAAAAAATCCCTCGATTGGTGCGAGGAATCATCCCATAATGGATCGTTAATTCATCGGAGAGGTAACGGCCTTCCGCAACGCGGACCGGGTCTACCTCACCGACCAGATCTGAGATGGTGATATCGGGGGTAGCCAGTTTCTCTCCATACCGGCGATCCCGTGGCAACCAATCAATCTCTACGGCCTCACCCAGTTCTGCGACCTTCTCACGGCAGGCTTTACAGATGGGGTCATAGGGGCTATCGTTAATTTCGCAGTCAGCAATAACTGGGACTACTTCATCGAGAAGATTCGCAAGGCTGCGTGCCATACGTGTCTTCGCCTGACCACGCTCACCCAGGAAGATAATATCCTGTCCGGAAAGAATGGCATTTTCAATCTGAGGAATGACGGTCTCCTCATAGCCAACGATCCCCGGAAACAGCTCCTCGCCATCACGAATCTTCTGTACGAGGTTTTTACGCATCTCTTCTTTAACAGAAAGCACCTTATATCCACTTTCACGCAACTCGCGGATAGTGCGTGGTCGAGTAGTAATGGTCATTCAGTTTTGTGCTACCTTTCTTCGGGGTTGGCTTCGTGTGATGCATGTCTGGGATTGAGGATTAGTGATCGATCCTGCATGATCCAACGGTACCAAAAACATGTGGAACCATATTTGATTCTACCGCCTAAAGGATGAAAACGCAAGGTCACAGACGGAGGCAAGCTCTCTTATCTCCTGAGATTGATGTTCTACGCAGCTTGCCTGACCTCTAGACTCTTGCCTGACCGCCAGATTTATATATATCAAAGTAAGATGCCCCCTCTGCACTGATGATCTCCTCTGAACGTTGCACAAAAAGAGGAAATGGCTGTGCGACATTGAGATACGGCCCTGTCCCACTCTCAAAATAGACCCGCTCACGCTTTAATAACTCCGAGGAGTGACGAAAAACTTGCCAGCTCTCGCCAAAATGAAACGCGTTATCCACGACTAGCGCCACTGAAACAAGGGCGCTAATGATGATCGAGATCCAGGTTGGGATTGCGACAACACTGAGCAGAAGAGGAACAAGAACTGCTCCAATGGCGCTCACGCAAAGCAACGTGAGATGAAAGTTTTTATAGCGACTGGCACGTTTAGAATAATATTTCTGCTGTGAGCTCCAACGACCTGTTAGATAACGCTCTTCTTTGCTTTCCTGCACTTCCCTTATTGCTCCTTCATTCAGACTCTACGATAGGTCGATAACTTTTTAAAAATATTGCTTGATCCACAATTGCGGTTCGATTACCAGAACGCACCAGATAATCGCCAGCTTTTCCACTTAGTATGTCACCATTACCACGCTGAACCGTAAAGGGCTCGAAGATCTGGCAAGCTTCTCGAACAGAATCCTTTGCGTGATAGGGGAAAAAGCCTTCGGCATCAGCTTCACCAATCGGCTCACAATTGGTTCGAAAGCTCTCTTCTGCGATCGGCCACTCCTCATCTTGCACACCACGCGCAAGATAATCACCTGGCTCAAAGCGCTCAGGGCCTTCTAATGACAGGATAATCCCCTGTCGCTGTTGATAATCCTCAGCAGTTAAACGGCGGGCCCGACCCATTGTTGTCTTCTCATAGCGCTGAAAGGATACTGTCTTCAGCCATTCTGGCGTAATCTCTATTGGCAAGTTCCTACCTCACAGACCGATAGAGGGCCTTTATTTTCTTATTAACATTCCATCTGACCTCTACCAATAAAGAGAGTATACATTCAGAAAGCGATCAAGAAAAGATTTCTTTCTCATCATATTGAAACACTGTTTTAAAGACATCTTCCAGTAGCGAGGTGTGGTTGATTTGCAGACATAATTTGCCCTCAGTAATCTGGTGCTGAATATAGCCCCATGATAGAGTTGGATCATTTGTCGAAAATTCTGAAGCAACCTCTAACATCTTTTGCACCCCAGCTGGCCATTTAGGATATGCAGGTTGAATGAATCCGGTCAAAATATCCTGCCTGGCAATCACACAAGAGATAATAATAATACCTCGCTTTTTCAGCAACTCAGCAGTTAATAAGGTGCGCTTCGATTGCAAAAATTCGCCATCGGAAATAATCACAAGGACTTTCTTTTTATCCTCATATCTTTTATCAATAAAGCGGATAGCGGCTTTATCCAACGTTTGTTCGAATGGTGTTCCTCCAAACATAATTTTATCTGCTGTTGCATATTGAGTATCTACACCTGGAATTTCGTAAGATATATCTTGCAAAGGCCTCACAACTTCTCGCATAGATGCAAGTTGAATCCAATAGGGTAGATTCTCGCTGACTTGTTCTTCAAAATGTTCTATAAAAACCGCTTTTATCGTATTTTCTACTAATGGCTTGAGAATATCCCACCCTACTTTGCGTATAAGACGTTCTGTTTTGAGTCTTGATTTTTTTTTATCTATTCTCGCAAAAATCCTACGTCTATCATAGTTTAACCTTTGTATATGGTAATTTATTGACAATGCAATATTTTGAGTTACTTCTTTCTCAAGAGCATTTAGAATTTCTGCACCAATATCTAAAGCTTTTTCTTTACTTAGATTTTCCACAAGTTCAGATAAGCTAAAACCAAGAGTCATTCCTTTTAATGCTGCCGTCGTAAATTCTTTAGCAAACGAATCCACAAGATTACGAATGATACTGACATAATACTCTTTATGCTTTTCAAAATCATTTTTTGCTTTTTGATAAACATCGTTTGTATAACGTTGTGAGGACTTGTTAGAAATTTCTGTGATTTTTTGCATCTGTCTTCCAACAAAATCACGGAGGTAACGAGCAAGCCAGTCTGGAGGTTGGATGCGTGCAAGTTTATACCGCAAACTCTGGTGCAAATGGTTAGTGGCAGATCTATAGAGCTCATCACAGAGATATTTTCTCAATTCTTCATAGGCATCATCAGTAATAACGGCATTGTCAATGATTTCACCAGCATATTCTTTCCATCTTTGATCTAATTGTTGTTAGAAATTAGCTAATTTTTGAGGAGAAGGCAGGAGTTCTGCAAGAGCTAAAACATCACACACAACATGGTGAACTTTCCATTGCTGTACCTCACCTGGTATGTGATGATCCTTTTGAAAGCTAGCATCACCCTTTTGGTTTACATGTATCTCTGTTTTAAATCCCATCCCTAGACAAAAGATATCAGTCTCTTCCTCATCTTCCTCTCGGTACAGCCACAGTAAGTGGTGAAGAGCTCAAAAAGAGACGGCAAAATGAGCTCAGATTGAGCAACCTTCGCCGGTTAATGGAGTGCTACCATAATATAACTGGAGAGAAGAGAGTTTGCAAACTCTCTTCTTTTTTAGTGCGAAGAAGCTAATCATTTCTCATTTTTTCTATGTCATGCTATACTTTATTTTGTTGGAAATAACAGCTAACACTGTGAATACTAGAAAATAACTCCAACAAATTGCTGGAGTTATTTGAACAGAAAAGAGGCAAAAGTGGCGGAAGCGACTGCAACCACGAAGCAGATTGAAAATGATACGTATGCTCCTGATGGTCTTGAGAAAGATGCTCGCGAGACCGCCACCGCTAGCGAAGCTGTACGTTTGATCACTGAATAGTCACAATATTGGGTATTTTAAAGAGTATATGACTATTTGTCTATGCACAATAGATAAATAGTCATATACTCTTAGCTTGCTGTCAATCTCTTGCTATGTATTTGAGGGAAGAATCAGGTTTTTTGCGATGAGTCGGTGCTCATTTTTATAGGGGAAGAGGTGGCAGCGATCCGCAGAACGTTATTGGTACACCACCCAGACCTAAGTTTGAAGTAAAACCTCCACCCTGTGCACCGCAAACGTCTACTACAAAATTAGGTACAGAATTCAGCACATTACCCAGAAGATAAGATATAACCCCGCTAAAGGGCAATAAAGCTGGGTAAGCAACTGTAATCGAAGCAACGATAGCTCCTGCAGCTACTGGACCAAAACCTTGCAAGGCCTTGGCTGTATCTAAAGGAAAGTACAACCCGAAGGCATATGGTACCTGGAAAATGCCGGGGCCAGCAGTATATATTCTGACTGTGATGCTACCAATACCAGGTACAAAAATATAAGGATTTACTTTCCCATTAGAAGTTGTGTTAGAGACTGTAATTGTGCGTGTCTCAGTATGAACTTGATCAGGATGTTCCAGTGCATAGGCATATTCGGCTTTCGCTTGCTCTAGTTTATCCTGAGGTATCTTCTCTAGTGCATCTTTAAGTGGCGAAGAGAGATCTGAAGTATTCCCAATAGGAACAAAAACTGAGGTTTGTGAGTCAGCAACGTGCTCAATAGGGTGAGCGCTTGCAACTCCTCCCAGTGTAAAAAGTGCTGAAAGCATTGTTGCTATAAAAGCAACTAGCAAAAATTTCTTAAGTGGATACAAGTGCATCATTTTATGCTCCTCTGTTGATTCTTTACAATACGAATGTTCATCAATGTCTTAGAGTGCTAATCTGAGGTGTGCATAGAATTTGGCTATTTGCACGGCAGATTAGTTACTCTGGTTGACTTCCCTGCTAAAGACAGCAAACCTTGTGTAAGAACCTTTGCTAGCATAACATGATATATATATATATGTCAATAATATTCCCATAGAAAAAGCCTTTGATTTTTAAATATATATATCTATGATTATATTTTTTAGGGCATAACAGATGGTTAATTAAGAATATATTAAAAATGGAGGATTGCACGAGGAGGTAATGATATAAATCCTCTAAGTGATAAAGGGCTCATAAATACTCTACAAAATAGGCTAAATGAAGTGGCTTTTAAAAGGTAATTCGGTTCTACTACTGATCAAAGCTTTCAAGTAGGCTTGAATAGTTTCTAGATGTTCTAATAGTATTTCTTTGACAATGACAACGAAATCTGATATAAAAAGTGATGGGTAGAACACCACTAATTGGTGAAGACCTCTTCATTTGACCATGCTTTTCCAGGTCTTTTTGAACTCTTCCTACTCGATATGGCCCTACCTCGTCGATAGAAAGGAAAATTTTATGAGTCTTACTATTATCTGTTTTTATATTGTCCTTATTTTAGGATCTATACTCTATTTTTCTGGAATGAAAATTGAAAAAGATAAAAGTAGCCCCATACTTATGCTGCGTATTAAGGATGAAGGGAGCAGCTTAAAAAGGGTTGTTTCGTTTATCATTATGGACATAGGTCTATTTGGAGTCGTTATCTCTGGAAGCCTTGGTATTGATAGCATACTTAATAGAATTGGCTACCTCTCTATTCTAGTTGTTTTTGTCTTTCGATCGTATAAGTTTCAATATGAACTTTTTTCAAATTATATCAAAATCCGGAAGAAAGACTGATGGATTTGCAGCCTATCCAAAGAGTATTGTGCGAGCCTTTCGCGACAAGCAATCTGAGCAGACAGGGAGAGGCTGCGACCCATTGCTGATCCGATGGCTCCCCAACGGCAACCAGGGCGACCACGCAAACATGCCTTGCCCGACCCAATGGCCCCCAAGCAGTCCAAGGGGCGGCCTCGGAAAAGTGCTTGAGCTCATTCACCACGTAATGTGGTTCTACCCATCAAGTCGAAGATGTTCTGTTCCTCGAGGGTTTGCAAAAACAGCAAGTACTTGAGTTTTCACTGACTTTACCATATTTTTGTCTGCTCCCTTTCAATTAAATATCATAGTATCTACTATCTTATCTCTCTTTGCACCTATGGCTTCTATATTATATACGCTTAATAATGCAGTACTTTTTATTAAAATAACATTAAAATAACGTTTAAATCTTATTTTAATGTCTTATATGCCCTTAAGACAACATAATCCTGGTCTTTATATTTATAGCAATCTAAAGGAGGGTGCAGGAAAACCAAAATTTTGGTTTTCCTGCACCCTCCTTTAAGGGGTAAACATTTACACAATGGTATAATGGATGGTGGTCCAGGTGTGGCCGCCGTCAGTTGTGTGATACAGGACAGCATTTGCGGTATCGGTAATCCAGCCCTGATTGGCATTGATAAAGCTCATTTTGTCTGCGGTACTTGCCAATGTCGCAATCTTGCTCCAGTTGCTGGCACCAGTGGTGTTTGCATATAAAGCGCCCTTATCCAGGGCCCAATAATGGGTTTCATCGGCAATATAGATGTCATGTGTATCAAAATCTTTAGTATAGCTGGCATACCAGCGTCCACCGTCATTGCCCGAAGAGTACATTGCCAGCCATTGGCCTGCGCTAGAGCTCACATGAACGGGCATCAGACCAGTCCAACCAATGAAGACTGGAGGGGTCGTCTCATAAAAGGCATCGGTTACACCGGCCAGAGGAGGAAGATTATTATCGGCCCAGGTTACCCCACCGTCATTACTCCGCTCAACCAGGACACTATCAGTGAGCGCTCCTACGCTATGCGAAATCCAGCCCTGCTGCGTATTCTCAAAAGTAGGGCCAGCCTTCTGACCACTGAGCGAGAGACTGCCTGGAGCCTGAGCAATAATTTTCCAGGTCTGTCCAGCATCGTTTGTATGATAGAGATGCACTCCCTGACTGCCTGCCCCAGCACTGAGATTGACCAGTAACCAGCCATGTTTGTCATCCACAAAATTAGGGCGATCCGCCAGGCCCACGGCATCAGAATCATTGATGGTAACCGAAGTCCAATTCTTTCCAGCATCAGTTGTATGCCAGACAACAATATGCAGGCCTCCACTACTGCCACTTATTGAGGCTGGCACGACAACCCAGGCGCGTTGAGCTGTCTGAAAAGTGCTTTCAGCTTTATCGCCACCGCTCGCCATCGCACTCGGAGGGGTCACATCGGACCACTGCTGCCCACCATTCAGCGTATGCAGAATGGCATGCTTTGTCAGAGCCCAGCCACTATTGGCATCCACCAGACGGACCTGTGTCAATGGCTCAGCAATCTTTGCAGGCAGAGGCCCCCCATCACCTGTGCCAATCGGCTCCTGACCACAGGCAGACAAAAGGCAGGCTCCAACAAAGAAGAGCAACATGAATACGGCTGCCGAGGAACGGCTTAATAAATGTTTGTATTTCACTCTGATTAGTCCCTTTGCATATATATTTTTAATAAGTCCAATTACATCTGTTTTCGTCCTTGACATCTGTTTTTGTCCTTGATGACAATACTATAGCAGAGAAAATGCAGATAGACTATGTGTTATCTCACTGTTTTTCAGTAATCTTTAAAACATTAATCAAGGTAAGAACTTTTACTTCACAAAATAGATTGCCAGGAAGAGCTCGACATAACGATGTTTTCGTCATGTCGAGCTCTTCCTGGCTTTGCCCCCTAAACCCTGGAGCTTAGTTCGCGTTATCCTGGCCCTGCACAATCTCGTACAAAAACCACTTCCGGCGCTCGGTCTCATCGAGGAGTACTTCAAGCTCATTACTGGTGGCATAATCATGATTATCTTCACAGATCATACCTGCGGCACGCAACATTTGCGCCATATGCGTATTATCCTGGAGTAATTGGCGAACCATCTCTGCCGGATCAACCAGATCGGCATTATTATCCTGAATGGTCTGTAGCTGGCTAATATGACCAATGCTACGAATGGTCGTTCCACCGATCCGTCTCACCCGTTCAGCCATCGTATCAATGGAGGCGAGCAGAGCAGCAGCATGCTCATCAAAAAGCAGATGATAATCGCGGAAATGCGAGCCCTCAAGATGCCAATGAAAATTTTTCGTTTTCGTATAGAGGGCAAAAGCATCAGCAATAAGCGGGTTGATCACATCCGTAACATGCTTTACCTCCTCTGGTGTAAGGTCTGTGACCGTAGCTAGAGGAGGTGGCACCGGGAAGGATTTGATGCTACTCGAAGATTGAGCCTGCGTCTTTTGCTTAGTTGTCATAGAAATCCTCTCTCGCTAGAATACTTCACACCTTCAAAGTCTATGAATATTCTGCCAGGAAACGCAAACTGAACAATCTTCGTATCAACTTATCCAGATAGAACCTTTAATCAACGTTTAGCCGTAACGTCTGACTCATCGACGGACGTGATACAAGGTACACAATGAGGAGAAGTGTGAGAATACTAATGCCCAAAATCCCCCCCAGGAGATACCCCAACGACGGCGACAACACAAATTGGAGCGGTGGAAGATCACTCTGAAGATTCACCCCATTAGACACAGCAATGTTGGTCCCATTAAAAGCAATAACGCTGGTAAGAATAAGGGCTGGCATTGCCATATAAGAGAGGAGCGCCCCCGCCAGGATTCCAAGCGCAAAGATGATGATATAGACAATACTCTGCTCCCAACTCAACACACCAGCCAGTTGCCCAGGAGCCGAGCCCAGCGCTCGCAACAGTGCAAAACTACTTAAACGACCAGTGGCAACGATCCAGGATGTCAGCAAACTCCCAAACAGAGCAAGAAAGAGTGGAGTAAATGTGCCAATAAGCAGAATACCCCGTAAAGCCAGATAGAGGGGATCATGTTGGAGAACACTAATAAATTGAGCACGATCGGCCAATGGCGTCTCAGGCGTGAGATGCTTCAAGAGATCTTTATGTAATAATCCCAGATTTGCACCAGGCTTTGCACGCAGCCAGACATAATTCAATGTACGCTCGGCTGGGAGATAGCTATGATCTTTGCTAAGGAGCGATACCGCTTTGCCATACTGTTGATTATAGGTCTGATAATCAACTAAAATAGTTGAATGGGTGCTATTATCAATATTTCCCGCATCGAGTGCATCAAATGATGGGATATGCGAAACGCTGTCGATGATAAAAAAGGTGAGACCTACAGTGGTACCTCTGTCAGGTGGGGTAGTAGGATCGACAGTGGCATTGCTACTACCAGGATTTGATACATAGATAGAGAGGCTAAATGCCATGTGCGGTTGGAGATGGAGGGCTTTTAATGTAGCTGCATCTACTATTGCGGGAATGATTGAAGTCACTTGGGCCTTCTTGCGCTGCGCTTTTAAGCTCGTCATCAACGAGGGCAATGATTTGGAAGCAGGCAGGAACGACCATTTTGATGATTGAGCATAGGTATCTACATCAACAGCTTTCACCGTCGCATTCAGATTATCTCTAAAAAAGACATCCACATTCCCCAATGAAGCTCGTTCTACTCCCGGAAGGGCGCGATAGACTGCCGTCTGCTCAGCCAGATTCGTGCTTTGAACGTCGGGTATGCTCCCACTAAAGTCAGTCCCTACTTGATAATCGGCAATATCAACGATACGCTGAGACTGTGAGGCGGTAAACACAAGGGTAAAGATGGCAAAGGCCGTTGCCAGCGTGAGCAGCAACATCGTTCGCAAGGCTCGCTGCGGCGAACGGGACATTTGAGCCAGGGCCAGCATCGAAGAAACACTCCCACGGCGGCTCGCCAGGCTGGTCATCCAACGGAGCAGAACAGGAAAACAGCGCAGAAAGAAAAGAACACAGGCTAAGAGAAAAAACGCTGAGGCCAGGAGGGCCAGAGGGGCCAGGGTCTGGGTGCTTGCCTGACCATTGAGAGCGCTGGCGGTCGTTGCATAGCGCGCATAGCCGTATCCTCCAAGAGCTAAAATAGCCAGAGCAATATCAAGATAGAAGCGCTGCCAGACAGGCCGACGACTTGAACGGGCCGCCTCTCGGCGAAGAGCCAGTACGTCATAACCGGTTTCGCGAAAGATTGCTGCAAGGATTCCAAGCAACGTAATTGTCACGGCCAGTAACGCGTAAGGCCAGATAGCGATCACAAGATTCAAGAGATTCCCATTCAAAGGAGCAAGCAGGTCGAGATCACTCGCTGGCAGAATACGAGCCACCAGTTCATGGGTAAGTGGAAGAGAGAGAAATGGACCAATCAATAAGGCGATCAGCGCCAAGAGAACACTCTGGATCGCAAACAGGCCGAAAATCTGGCGTCGACTGGCTCCACGACTTCGCAACAGAGCAATCGCATCCAATCGTTGTTCAACCAGGAGTTCAGCAATGAGCGAAACAAAAAGAAGAACCATGCCAACAATCAGTAAGAGGAGCAGGTCGACTGAGACAAGGGCCAGGTTAATACGATCACGATAGGCTGCCAGATCATTCGATGGCGTTTTCGTCTGTATTAATTGAATCTGCGCGGGACTATTTGCGGCATCAGCAGTAAAATTATGGATACCATCAATAAGTTGGTTCAAACGAGTGACATCCAGGCGATCTCCAATGATCTGGTAGATCCAAAAGAAGTCTGGAGCAGAATCAAAGCTCGATTCAGTTGCGCCAGGATCACTATAGGCTTTCGATAAGACTTCGGTCGTAGTCAAGCACGTTGAAAGAAGGCGCGATGCATTAATATTGTTCAATGCAACAGATTGAAAGACCTCTCCTTGCCAGTATGGATCGGTGTTTGAGCGAGGTGTTACGATCCCGCTTACACGCAAAGTCCAGATAGTTGATGACAGAAGAGAAGGAGTGATTCTGCTCACATCCCCCACATTGAGGTGGAGCTTCTGAGACATCTGGGGTGTAATAACAATCTCTACCACATTCGCTTGAGAAGAGACTTGAGGTAAAGCCCCACTGACAAGATGGACATGAGAAGCCAGAGTAGCTTGAGGAAAGCCATCCAGAACATCGGTATTGCCACTAGACTCTGACTGTTGCTGATCACCTGTCAGGACGGTAACTCCCGCACGCATGTATTGCTGAGAGGTAACGTTGGTGCCAAAATCTCTGCTCGCAATCTGCTGTAAGATTCTGTTTGAGTTTTCAACGTTTTGTGGAGTGATCGTTGGTACTTTCCCTTGCAACCAGATCGTTGCATGACCAGAATCATCCGTAAGAAAATTCCGTAAACTGGCATTCAAGGTAATCTGAGCATAAAGCGGACCGGTACAGACAATCACAACAGCGGCAATCATCCCTATACCAAGTAGAAAGAGGAGACGCCACGTCTGGCGTACTTGCCAACCAGCTAAAGTCAGAAGCGGCAATAATCGCTGCTGGCTATGCTGCTGAGTCCTGGCCGAGATCTTCATTGCAGGAGGATTCCTCTCTAAAAATAGCCTTCTTTGATAAAGAAATAGGGCATCTATTCATCTTCTCAACTTCTATAACACTTATAAGCAAAAGATCGATAGTACGTCTAGCGCCTTGCAAAAAGGAAATGATGTAAACCTGAAGAGGAAGCCATCACGAAAAGGAAGTCCACAATGTGCTAGTAAAGCGGCTTCAGCACTGGTGGGAGATCCGTTTGGAGTTCGTCGCTCTTGCTCGAAGATGTTTGGGACTGAGCGGGGAGCCGAGATAAAACAAACAGTGATCACTCATACTTCCCCGGTAAAGAAGGTATGAGTGATCACCATCCTACGCGTGTGAGTGGCGCAAAAAATCTATTGCAAGTGCAACTTCTGATTTTCGCCACTAGAATCTTGTCCGCCGGTAGCCAGCCCCTTGACCACTGAATAAAGAGCTCCCATTTTTCCCGCTGGAGCATCCCAGTATTCCGCATCTGTTACTCTGACTTTAAGCAGCGCCAGATCTGGATCATCCTCCCCTTTTGGAAACCATGCCTTGAAAAAAGGCTTCCAGAGATCCTTAATCTTCTGTCGATCACGGATCAGTTGAGCCGTTCCAGAGACGGAAACAAACAGGTTGTCGTCGGACCCGATATAAGCAATATTCACATGATGTTCGCGCTGCAATTCTTCAACTTTAGGGGTACTTGCTTGCGTAAAAAACCAGAGATCGCCATCAAATTCGATCTCTTGCGTTGCCATTGGACGGCTATGCAGTGAACCATCTGGTTCATGGGTCGTCATCATAGCAATACGAATACCTTTAATTTTCTCCCACAGGAGCTTTTTATTATCGGCATGTGCTGCAGATTGACTCATATTTCACTCCAATCTTCCTTCACAAACGAGGAACTATGCCTCTCTCTCCAGGTATATCTGAGATGAACACGCTACAAAGCCGTGTTGAGATGCACTACCTAACCTCGCTTGCACTACAAACTGTTGAGTTAAAAACGCTCGACACCTGCAACATAAGGCATACAAACTGTTGAGTTCAAAGAGCTCACCATCCTCAACATAAGGCATCCAAACTGTTGATAACACAAAAAGGCTGGTCCAAACATTCCTGTTGAACCAGCCAGTCGGTAAGGTCTAGCGCCGTTGCTGATTATTATTCACGGTTGGTGCTGATGAAATATCAGCGACACGACGTTGAAACTCCAGATGGCGCTGCTTAAGTTGCTCCAGTTGAATTCCTAACTGATTTTTTTCGCGCATTAATTGCTCAATTTTATTAATCTGAGTGCTTTTCTCACGCGATAATTGCTCAATCGTGGTCCTTAACATACTGCGCTCTTTCTGAGCATTCTCGGCCTCGATACGCAAGGCTTCTCTCTCTCGAAGAACCTTTTGGAGTTCGTCACCTCGATCGCTATGTTCCTGCTGAACCTTTACCAGTTCATCTTCAAGATCTTTGGCGCGTCCCTTCTCATTAAGAATCTGGGCAGTTGCCTGTGCAATATCGCGTTTGAAGGTCTCTTGCATTTTGAACTTTTCGGCCTGGAGCTGTGCAATCTGAGGCTCGTAGCGTATCCCTAAGAGAATATTAAAGAGCTCACGTACTTCAACATCATTCGCATTAGCCGCTCTTAACTCCAATAATCTCTCAATATTCCAGTTTCCACTCGCGAGCAGACCCCCCAATGAACGCAAGGCCAGGGCGAGTTGATCTGGATAACGTGGTGTACCATCAGTGGTATCCATTCCATAACTCGTCACATGCGCTGCATCATGGACAATCACTTCTGTTGGCGAGACCATTGCAAGAAGAGCCGCCAGTTCAGCCTGGAATTCCGCGCTAATTTCTGGATCGTTATACAATTTCAGTAAGAGGCTATGCGTCTTCTTGCTGAGCAGCAGGAGGCTATAGCTTAATTGCTTTTGAGGTACGATAGACTCTTTGAGAGCCTGCACAAAGCGTTCAGCAATAGTATCTTCACCCAGGAGAAACAGAAGCGCTAAGACACGGAGATTCGTATCTTGCATCTGATTGTTCTGGATATAATCCACCAGTTCCTGCACCATCTCACTGTCTGCATAGGATTTGGCAGACTCATCATGAATACGCTCGAGTAGCAGCGAGACAGCCATTGCCGTGTCATCATGACGCTGACTTATCAACAATGAAATAAGCTCATCCTTAATGACCTCTGTGCGCATCGCATGGAAAATTTCTAGCGCAGCTTCACGACGAGCTTGATGGCTACGATCACTATGTGCACTCCAGATAAAAGGGAGGGCAGGCACGCCAATCTCACCAAGGACCGCTCTGGCAACCTGTGACAACAACGGATCTGGTGAGGTGATAAGATCACCCAGACGAGGCACAGCCACGGCTCCCAGGCGCGTCAAAGCTACTTCAGCTCCTGGTCGTTGCTCTTCATTTAACAGCGATGTAACTAATTCATCCAGGACGAGCTGTTGATACATGGGATTCTGAGCCAGACGCACAAGACAAATTGCCGCGTCATTACGCAACCGTGAATCACCCAACGCCTCGAGTAAGGCTGGCACACTCTTATCAGCCAGGTCGACTGTTAAGACCCCCCCAAGCACCTCACGAGCCCGAACCGGGAGCGGGGGATAGAAAAGTTTAATAACCTCTCGCAGAACAGCTTGCTCATCAAGACTCTGACGGACAAGGGTCGCCATAATACGTTGAGCAGATTCGCGAGCCAGGCTTCGCACATCATCCAGGCCTGCGAGTAAGAACCGCAGAATCGCCACGCCAAATTGGGGGAGAATCTCAGCTGCAATCGGCTCGCGCTCAGGATGCCCTAATAGATTGACAAGCGCTGGAATTGCCTGGTCTGGATATTTGAGCAAGAAACTACTAATAATCTGGCGTAAGGCAGGATCATCCAATCCCAGGAGAAGGGCAGGAACAACCAGTTCTTCTGGCAATTGCTCCAGTGCCTCATAAACAGTCTCCCGAACCTGTTTCTTTGGATACAACAGATTGCGCACCAGAACCTGAGCCGCCTCAGGACCTCGAGCCTTAAAGATCGCCAGAATCTGCTGACGCTGTGTCGAGCTACATTGTTCAAGCGCTTTGAGCAATGCTTTGCCTGGGAAGGGGGCAATCCCTAAAATTGCTCTCTGAAATCGCTTGACCAGTGTCTTATCTCGGCTATCAAGCGCTGCGATCAGCCCCTCCAGAGCCCCCTCGCCCAGCTGACTCAAGGCGGTAATCGCCTCTTCATACACTTGAGGCTGGGAAGCGCCAGCCGCTTGTAGAAGTGGTGCCACAACCCCTGCTTCTGAGAACGTACTTAATGCTCGAATCAAAGTGATTGCTAAGAGAGCCAGTTCAGGATCTAAAAGCACACTCCCAAGCAGATCGATTAAAGCTGGCACAGCCCGGGGATCATGAATGGTCTCCAGAACCTTCACCAACAACAAAGTTCGCTCAGGCACAATATCAGATAGCGCCTGAATAGCTGGCTGCACCGCTGAGCTGCCCGCACTTGACAGAATCTGAGCCGCTCGCTCAGCACTCACTTCAGATGGTGCATGCTGCACAAGATCAATCAAGCCACCAATACTGTCAGGTGCATATGCAATCAAGGCCTGTGAAACACGCTGCTGAACCGAAGGAAAGGGATCACCAACCAGATCTAGCAGGGCTGGAATAGCTTGTGGGCTCTGGAAGGACTGCAACAGCCCAACAACGCGCACTCTTACAATCTCTGATGTATTCTGCACTTGTTCCAACAGAATCGGGATAACCATCACCCCAATAGCCAGTAGCGCCTGCTCAACATGACGAAGAGCAACTTCATTCTGCGAGGGCAGATAACGCAGAAGCGCCTCAATAACCTTTGCCCAGCGCTTATCGCGAATATTCAAACCCTCGGTTTTCCGAGCTTGCTCCACTAATAATTCACGAGTTTGTTTCTGTACTTCTGGTTCATGTTGATATTGCGAAGTCAAGAGAGGCAAGATTCCATCCAGAATCTGCTCATATTGAAGCAAAGAAAGTTGGCGAAGAGGGTCCTGCTCATTCATGAAATACCCCAGAATGACCAGGGCCGCGCGATGGACACCTGCAATAACAGCAGTAGGCGTTCGCTCTTCAAGCTGCTCTAAAAGGGCCTTGAGAACCAGCCCGGCCCCTAAATGAGTAAGAGCATTAGTGGCTCGCTGATAGATGAGATAGTCGGCATCGCGAAGACGCGCCAGCAGAGGAGTCACAGCCTCAGCAGCATTTGTGCCACCAAGAATATTTACAGCGACAGCACGTAAACGTAAACTACGTTCAAATTCAGGAAGACTTAAAGCAGTAGCCTGAGGAACAACAAGAGCTCCAAAACTGGCCAGGATGCGGGTCAACCTCCTGACATGAACCTCATAGGCAGGAACATCCACAATATCTTGTAAAAAATCAAATAGAAGCGTCGCCACCCTCGACTGATCCAAGAGCGCAAAAAGCTGTTCACTCTGTTCAACCAGGAGGAGTGGGAGAAGGGATCGATAGATCTCTGGCCCACCCTCAGCCGCACATTGTACAAAAGCCTGGGCAAGCTCTTCACAGATGCTTTGCTGCTGGAGGTATTGCTCAAACTCTTTCTGTAAGGATTGAGGAAAGATCAATGGTGGCTGATTGGGAGAGAGCGTCGCAGGTACAGCAACGCCTACGCTGAGTAGTGTCAATGCCAGAGATTGTGCAATCAGAGAAACATGTTCTTGAGCCCCCGCCGCAAAATGTTGGGCTAACTCAAAGGGTTCATTAAGGAGCCCAGCCCAGATAACAACGATCTGGCTCCAGAAGCCTGGCTGCCCCAACAGTTCTGGCTGAAAAAACTCAGCATCAATTGAGGATTGTTCCAGCACTGCCTGAAAAGCCTCGGCCACCAGGTAATCCGCCAATTGAGCATGCTGAAAACTTAATACCCCATCAGCACTGACTTCAATCAACGCCGTAGAGAGAGCCACTTGAAGGATAGGGACCAGATCAATCTGCTCATCTAACCCCAACCCGACACCATTGGTAAAAGGGCCAGACGCTGCATGTTCTTGCAACCAGGTAAGGATAGCTTCAGCCAACTGTGTGAAGCCAAACGGGAGTCCTCCATCGCGTAACTCATCAGGGAGAGCGGCTGTCATTGGCAACTGGAGAGCAAAGCGATCACCGGTCCAGAAAGCTGCACAGGCGACCACTTGTAAGAAGTAGGCGACATCTTGCGCCTCTGGAGCAGGCTCCTCCCAGCTATGCAAATGTTGCTCGAGAAGCTCAAACACATACGTGCGCCAGAGCAGCCCTCGTGTATCAACCTGCATGACTGCCGTAATCCCCTGCCGCTCAATAACACTCATCAGCGTTGTGAGCAGTAGAGGCGTGTTGCAATGATAGCCCAGATGGCTCTGTTGTAGAGCTTGTATAACCTGACCAGCAGTATAGCTCCAATCATCCTCTTGCTTCCCAATCGAACGTTCGACAAACTCACTCACCTGATCATCCTGCAAAGGCAAAAGATCAGCTCGATGGAGTAGCCCATCTTCAACTAATTGTACAAGCTCTGGATGAGAGACATAATCGACTTCGCGAGCGGTCAGGACAAAAAGATTCCTTGTAGACTGCATCAGGGCAGCCAGCTCGCTGCCGATACGAGCTCGTAGTGCAAGATCCACCTCATCAAGCCCATCACAGAGAAAGAGAAGGCGACCTTGCCCAGCCAAACGACGGAGACTGGAGCGCAGGTATTCAAATCCCGGTAATTCGCTCTGCACCAGATATTCTAATAAGAGGCCAGAGCTTTCCTCATCTCCTAATCGACCGGCATGCTGGTTCAGAAAAAGGCTGTACTTCTTAAGCGACAGATAGATTGGGAGACGTGCATGAGCAAACGCACGTGAAGCAGACCGTTGGGAAGCTTGATAATGGAAAGCGCGTAGAGCCTGCGTCTTACCCGTTCCTGGCTCACCCAACAAGAGAATGCTCGTGTTCGGACGCTGCAATAACTCTAAGACATCGACTGGCTCAGCTGGCTTCTCTCCCGATGGCTGCTCATCAAACTCCTGTTTAGGCAGCGTCAGCAGCGCAGTTACAGGAAACGAGCGCTGATAGATCTCCTTCTGTAGTTGCTGAGTCGAACGAAGATACGCAAAAAGTGCCAATGGTTGGGCGGCCCAACCAAGAACAAGCGTCCCTACAACAAGTTCACTCAGAGGGACGAGCAGAAGAAGAGGGGCATGGACAGGCACCACCAATAAAGCCACCCACCTATTCGCAGCCGTCCCTAAGATCAAAAATGGATTAAAAGCGATAATGATAAGTATTTCAAAAACTGTTAATACACAAGCAAAGAGAAAACCATACACGAACCAGGCGAGAAGGCGTTGTCGCAACGTCCCCTGGATTAAGCGTTGTGGCACATGCACTGGTAACATAAATCCTGTCATTGATTTTTTCATCAAACCCCGTCCCTTTCCAAATCAAAAGAGTGGTACGAACAGTATAACTTAGTCCATTCAGATCAACAAGCACAAACCCCACAATAGGTAGGAAAGTCGCATCAAGATGAAACAATACAACACAGAACACCCCATCCTTACCTATACAAAGACAGTACCATCGAAGGAGGCCAATAAAGTACCATCAGGTGAGATTTTCAAGAAATAAAATCGTACCCAATGAGGCCACTAGCTTTTTTTATGCAAATATGTTTTACTCAGAAAGGATTGACAATCACCTAGTACTACGCCTTTTATGTTACAACTCATCTATGTGAAGCGTTCGTATGATGGAAGTTTGAAGAACTCAATCATCCTTTTATGGAATCATGCATAAAAACTGGTATCAAAAATCACAATCACAAGTAAACAAAAACTATGAATTTGCACATTGTTACTTGTTACTGTTGAAAGGGACCGCCAATCATGGAGCCGACCAATTCGTGGCCTGGCAAACAACAGAAGCCATTAGTACACTTGAACCGACGGCGTAAACCACAATTTAAACCGGCCTTTCATCTGGCGATGGGGGATTCAGATCCACAAACGGCACCCGAAGATGACCAGAAGGTGGGAAACCCGACAACAGAGAAGAGTGCATTGCAGGAAATGACTCCTTCTCATGCTTTTACCGAAAGAGAGACTCAGAAGTCACCTACTGTCCCGCTTCAGTCTGTTGTATCTCAGCAACCTCAGATCCATACGAATCAATCTCTGTCCCAGTCAGCGCTTGATCCCGCGCAGACTATTCTTGATACGATTGATACACAGACTACGCATGCCCTCCCTCTTCTTCCTCAGACAGAGCCTTTTCAAAAACCATGGCCTATGAGCCGTGGCAAGGCCTTTTTCCTGATCTCCCTTCTCTGTTTGATCGTGCTACAGTTCTTCTCCACTGGAGCCAACGATTTTATTGGCCCCAGGGGCTGGGGGATTGTCCTATCGGGAACACAAGAAAATACTGATAAGAATCTGATAAAAAAGATTACCCAACAACTTCAACCCCAAAACGGGACACCGACAACGTTAACACCACAACAATATATCGATCAAATTATTAGTAGGATGAGCCTTGACCAGAAATTAGGTCAGATGATGCTGATTCAATTTATTGGCCCCGACTACTCACTTGATCTGAATGCTATGATCAGCCAGTATGGAGTGGGGGCTGCATTGATTTTTACAGCCAACCAGAATGTAGCGAGCAAGACTCAACTGACCAACTTAACCAGACAGATGCAACAGAATGCTCCTATCCCCATGCTCTTAGCCATTGATCAGGAAGGGGGAAAGGTTGACAGGCTCGTAACTATCGATGATCCACGCCCATCGGCAGCAAAGATTGCTGCAACGGGCGATCCTGAGCAGGCAAAAGCAGCCGGGATGCAAGATGCACAAGATCTGTCTCAATATGGACTGAATGTGAACTTAGCACCAGTTGTAGATGTTGATACCTCCAATGCCTCCATCATTCATACCGAATATCGAGCATTTGGCAAGACAGCCGATGAAGTCACTCAGATGGCTGGAGCTTATCTCAACGGACTACAACAGAGCGGAAAAGTCTTTGGAACACTCAAACATTTTCCGGGCCTTGGACATGTCAATGGCGATCCTCACAGACAGATCACCCATCTCTCACTCTCACCAGATACGCTTCAGCAAGTGGATTGGGCCCCCTACCGTAATCTCATTCAACAGGGCAATGTTCATGCTATTATGGTTACCCATGAGTTTCTCACTCAGATCGACACCCAATTACCATCTTCGCTCTCCAGCAAGATTGTGCAGGGCATTCTACGCGATCAAATGGGCTTCAAGGGGGTCATTATGACGGATAGCCTGACAATGGATGGCATCACCAATCTCTATACTCCAGGACAGGCCGCAGCTTTAGCTATTGAAGCTGGCTCAGATCTGCTCATGGGAGCCTCCAGTCCAACTGCATTGCAACAAATGATTGATGGTATTAAAGATGCCATCAATGCAGGCACTATCAGCCAGCAGAGAATCGATGAATCGGTTCGCCGCCTGTTACAGATGAAATATGATCTCGGCTTGCTTCCTTTACCACGACAATAGTTGTCTGCATAACAATAATTTTTTCTAGCTCTACTTTTCTAGCTCTTACATACGACAAAAACGCGAGAGGACGAAATCTATGTATCACCAATCAACTCATGGGCAGCCTCCGCCGCAGAAGGCTCCAAGAAATTGGGATCGAGCGGTCTGGAGCCTTACAGCTCTGGAGACTCTTCTTGTCTCAATGGCGCTCATTACGCCTCAGATGTGGTCTCGGCTCCTTCCTTCAGCTAGCTCAACCCTCAATGGCCCTTTTCCAGCCAGTATCGCCCCGGTTATTACGTTATTGCTGTATGCGCTCCCCACAGTGATTGGCTTTTTGAACCGAGACTGGCAACGCGCGATCTTACTGGCCACACTTCCTGCCTGGATTGGACTGGGCATCTTCCTGATCGGCGCAACATTCAAGATCGGTGCCTTCTATCTTGTCTCCGCGGATCATGTTACAGCCAATGTTAGTGTGCTGGAACTGTTTGCCGCACTAGGAGGTATTGGCTGGTTAGCACGCTCCCTTCTCAAAATGAGATAAAATAAAGATATGCAAAAATTACCGTTGCGTCCTTTACGGCTGATCCGTTTGAACAAGACGGAAACACAGACCAACTATCCCGATGGGCAAAGTAGAGATGGTGTGACAGGAAGCGGGCAAATGGCTGAGAGCCGACGAGAGGCGGCATCGATAGACCCAAAGAATGTAATAATTATGTCACCTGAAACACTTGAAGAGATCCAGCCCATTCAGAGAGACGCTGAAGCACATCAGTTGTTACAGCGGGCTCCCAATAATTATCTGTTTAACCAGGCGTACCAATTCTGGCTCTATATTTCTTTGTTTACTTTGACGCTCCTGCTTACGCACACCATTGCCACCGCAGAGTATGGTATGTACGCCCGTATCCAGACGACCATCAATACCTTGATTTATATCACGGCTTTCGGATTAGAGGATGCCACCGCCAATTTTGTCCCCAGCGTGTTCGCTGAATACGGGAAAGCCGCGGCGGCCTCTTTGATGAGGCGCATGTTGAGTATTCGTCTGGGTATTCTGCTGGTCAGTGTCCTTGTCCTGCTATTTGGTCTGACTACGCTGGGAAATGTTATTGCCCAACTCCCTGTTCATGGTGCGCGTGAGGTTGCCGCAAGTTTCACAGATCCCGTTATTCATTCTCATATCTGGCCAATTGTGCTCTATGTTATTGGCTCAGGCATTACAAACCTTTTAATGGCTATCTGTGCCTCTGTGATGCGAATGAAAGTTGTGCTGGTCATAGGCAGTATGGTGCAGTTGGGACTCTTAATCTCTGGCGTTACGGTCATTCAATTGGGCTGGGGGATTGACGGCGTCCTGTGGATGCAGGCTTTACTCTCACTAGTTGGCGCAACTGGTTTCATTTTCTGGTTAACCTCCCTTTTATTTGCGCGAGGAGTGACCTACAAACAGCCGCTAGGTCCTGTCTTACGTTTGAGCTTCTCGGCCTGGTTAAATAATCTGGTCTCGGGGGCTTTACTCAAGCAGGTTGTTCTGTTTCTCCTTGTGTATTACTCGATTGCTCGCTTAGCAGATACAAACGTTGCCTTTTTTAATCTCTCCTATCAGATGGCCGATGCAGCAAATGTTCTGCTAGTCGCCGGGCTCTCTGGTGTGGGGGCCTCTGCACTGGCAGCTGCGTATGTTGGTCATAATGGGACACGGTTGGCTCGTTCCTGGCAGGCTCTGATTAAGGTTGAGACACTGATCGCAGGTCCCGGGCTCATCTTCTGTCTCTTTAATGCCGAGAGTATTAGCCATACTCTTTATGGGGACAAATTTGATGCCGTTGGCCCGCTACTGGCAATCTTTCTGTTTTTTAATATTCTTGTGCGCATAACGGGATCAACTATTCATCTGTCAAGCCTCTATGTCGTTGGAAAGGCCGGGCTGGTGATTGTCAGTCAATGGGTTGGCCTGGTACTGATGATCGTGAGTGGTATTCTCTTAATTCCAAAATATGGGCCAGCTGGCGCACTCATTGCGGATGGGCTCGCTCGACTGGTGACGGGTATTTTAATGCTGCTGTTCTTATTGCCAACCCTACCACGCCACTATCCATTGGATCTCTTACGCTTTACCTTTCGTGTATTGGCTGTCCTTGTGGTTGCAGCCCTGCCAAGTATCCTCTGGCATCCCAATAGCCGCATTCTCTTGAGTGCCTCTGGAGGACTGTTTCTCGTGCTCTGTCTCATCCTCTTCTATCTCGTTAAACCATTGAGTGCTGCCGATCTGGAGATGATCCAGGCTACGAAACCAGCAACTGTCCGCTATTTACGCTGGTTTGCACGCAAAAAATAGGAGAGATGTCATGGCGCGAAAACGATCTGAGACCCTTGATCCTTTGCTTGTTCTTAATGCCTATGCCCAGGGGATCTTTCCTATGGCTGATGAGGATGGGCAGATTCGCTGGTATGCTCCGGACCCACGTGCTATTCTGGAACATGCCAATTTACGGGTCTCACGATCGTTGCGTTCAACTATTCGGAAGCGCCGCTATGAAATACGGATGGATACATCCTTTGAACAGGTGATGCGAGCCTGTGGGGCTCGCTCAGAAACCTGGATCAACGAGGAATTTATTCAGACGTATACGCTCCTCCATCAATCTGGTCACGCACATAGTGTGGAGGCCTGGCAGGGGAAACACATGGTGGGTGGTCTGTATGGGGTCACGATTGGGGGAGCGTTTATGGGGGAAAGCATGT
This sequence comes from Tengunoibacter tsumagoiensis, assembly GCF_003967535.1. Lineage (GTDB taxonomy): Bacteria > Chloroflexota > Ktedonobacteria > Ktedonobacterales > Ktedonobacteraceae > Tengunoibacter > Tengunoibacter tsumagoiensis. Next base: position 3,677,606 of record NZ_BIFR01000001.1, read on the forward strand.
TTTCAACTGCATCAGATGCCTCAAAAGTCTGCCTGGTAGCTCTGGTTGAACACCTGCAAGCCCGTGGCTATACCTTGCACGATACACAATTTACAACCCCTCACCTGCTCACTTTAGGTGTAAGCGAAATTCCCCGCTCTCTCTATGAACAACGTCTCCGCCATGCCATTATGCTTCCCTGCCAATGGAGCGATTAAGCTCTTTGCTGCTCCTCATCTTCAACCTCTTCCCACTCCTCGGCTTCAGCTAAGCGACGCAGATCAGCCTGGCGCGTCTTCTCTTCAATCTGTCCCAACCAGCGAAAAAACATCGGGCTCATCACACCGAGATCGACCAGACCTGGAATTAAGAGCAGTGCACCAGCAATCGCCTGATCAGCAAATGGCGTGATACCAAGTTCAGGGGGAAGCATGTACTGTGTATAGAGGGGAACGCCAGTAAAGACGAGGATAAAAGCGTAAATATCAACTGGCTGCCCATCTAAAAAGGCATAGAGCATCTGAACCGGATAACTCATCTGACGTGCTGTCCTTACCGACCCGATTAAAGGAAACCAGTTCAATAATGCAGTCACAAAGATGCTCAGGAGCAGAAGAGTATAGAGTGTAGGGCTCTTCATCGCCATGGTATAAAAGCGAGGAGCATGCCAGAGCAGAAAGGTCAGATTAAAGATGAGAGATGCCACTACCGGACGAGTAAGGGCACGAAAAATAACCCGCAGAACTGGCAATTCGTTCAAAGGTTGAAGGACGATAGCAGGACAGGCGGCTAGCACCAATGGAGCACAGACCGTCGTCAATAAAACCGCTTGCACCATATGCAATGTAAAGAGATGAAGGCGAGCTAATTCATTCATTGGAGAAAAGAAGACTACGGCAAAGAGCCCCATAGCGCTCAGGAAACAGATGCTACGCAGCCAGGAGACAGCTGGTTCGCCCAGACGACGCTGATGCACCTGCGCTCGCCACCAACCACAAAGATAGAGACCAGTGATGCCAATAAAAAAAATCAGAACGCCCCAATTCCATGACCAGGAGAGTGGAAGACCGTAAAACATGGAAATACTCCCAAAAAGCTGTCAGCACGAACAAAATATCTCAAGACCTGGAGGTATCTTTACCATCCTAGTATAGAGCAGGTGAAGTCACAGCGCAAATCAGCTCCCAAACTCTCCCTTCCGCCTGTATACTAGGCATACTATGTGTTTGACCATACGAAACGTAGGAGGAAAAAATGCGTATCGTCATTGCGCCCCAATCGCTCAAAGGAAGTTTGAGCGCAGCCGAAACAGGGGCTGCTATCGCCCAGGGCGCTCAAGCAGTCTATCCCGAAGCAGAGATCGTCGTTGTCCCCGTTGCCGATGGAGGTGAAGGAACGGTCCAGGCACTGGTCGATGCCACTGGTGGATCAATCCTCACGCGCAGAGTCACTGGACCCTTAGGAGAACCGGTTGAGGCCTTCTTTGGACTTTTAGGCGGGGAAGATAGAAAAACGGCGGTGATTGAGATGGCCGCCTGTGCCGGACTCCCCTTAATCTCACCGGAACAACGCAATCCACGGATCACCACAACCTATGGAGTTGGTGAGCTTATCCGAGCTGCTCTGGATGAAGGCTGTCGTCACTTTCTGCTTGGAATTGGAGGAAGCGCGACCAACGATGGCGGCGCTGGTCTCGCACAAGCTCTGGGAATCCATCTCCTTGCAACAAACGGGCAAGAGCTCACATGGGGAGGTGCGGCATTAGCACAGCTCGCACAGATCGATAGCTCCAACCTTGACTCACGTCTGGTGGATTGTACTTTTGAGGTGGCATGCGATGTCACCAATCCTTTATGTGGAGCGTCAGGAGCCTCGGCCATCTACGGGCCACAAAAAGGAGCAACACCCGAGATGGTGGCGGAACTCGATGCCGCGCTGGCACACTATGCCCAGATCATAGACCAGGACCTGGGAATATCCATTGCCGAACAGCCCGGCGCAGGCGCGGCAGGGGGATTAGGAGCAGGTCTGCTTGCCTTCCTCAATGCAACCCTTCGACCAGGTGCAGCTATCGTCCTTGAAGCAGTCAACCTGGAAAGGCATCTGGAAGGAGCAGATCTTGTTATCACCGCTGAAGGTCAGCTCGACGAACAGACTGCCTATGGCAAGAGTGTAGGAGCCGTTGCAGCTCTGGCCAAACAGCGCGATATTCCTGTCCTGGCACTGGCTGGAGGTCTGAGCGAGGGGTATCAAGGAATCTACCAACTTGGTATTGATGCGGTAGCAGTATTACCCTCTCGGCCCATGTCATTAGTCTATGCTATACACAATGCCGCAACCCTGACAAGGGACGCGACAGAGCGAGCGTTACGAATCTTAAAACTAGGAATGAGCATGACCAACAGAATAGTTTAAAGAAGACACATGTTCACGGGAGAGTAGCTCCCTACTCTCTCCATCGGATCAACAACTTATGCCCTTCTATTTGCTCTCTAGCGAAAAGGAGCTTCCAACCAGAGCCACTCTGCCAGAACAACCGGAATATAGATAACAAACATTCGTAGGTGTGGAAATTTTTAGGAAGGCGCAGTGTTCTTACTAAATGAGAGGCATGCTCACAGCGATAACACTCCGCTCATTCATTGTCTCCATCTATCCCACCATCTCGTAATCTGTCTGGTTAGTCGCAGAGAGGGAGCATCATGCCAGAATATTCTTCAATCAGTGAAGGCCCCCATTTCCAACAGCTTCTTAGCCAGGGCTTTACAGAATGTGAAGCAACCCGCCTGGTTCATATGAAAGAACATGTTGGCGAGCAGAAAGAATATCGTGAAATGGTCGAAGAGAGCCGCCGCCTCGCTTTCATGCGCTGGCTAGTAGAGCACGATCGGATCAGCTGGTAGCAAAACAGCCTGATCCTTCGATAGAAAAGCAGGCCAAAGATCTTTGTATCGGCGGCCTGTTTTGTAGAGAGAAAGAAACAACAGCGAGGATACTCGATACTCTACCTGGCTCAAACTGGCTCAAAAAACGCAGACTTGTGGGGTGGTGGCAGGCCAAAGAAAACCATAAGCCGAGTTCTGTCTCCATCCTGCCTTACGGTGAGAATGGATGGTAATCATCTATCTAGGACGACAGTTGCCCGCCGCCTCAAGCAACCAACCCGAAGGTTAACAGGCGAGCAACCTGCGGATCAAGCATCGAAACGCCTGATCACTCCTTCTGCTTGGTCTTGCTCCGGATGGGGTTTGCCCAGCCAGCCAGTCACCTGGCTGCTGGTGAGCTCTTACCTCACCATTTCGCCCTTACCAATCCAGACCAGAGATCCGGACCGGCGGTATGTTTCTGTTGCACTTTCCTTAAGGTCACCCTCACTGGCCGTTAGCCAGCATCCACGCTCTATGGAGCTCGGACTTTCCTCGGACCTTCTGGTCCGCGATTACCTGTTTTTCTTTGACCCGCACCCCGTTAGAGTACCATATCTCAACGTCTGAGTCCAGCCTTTTCATTGGCTATAAGATAGACACATATCAATCTATTAGGACGACTTTGGGGATCTTCTCAAAAGTCGTGAAAAAATGTGAGAGATTATGTAATTACTCGACGTATAGAATATATATACTCTTCAAGAAATCTTCTTTAAGAGTAACGGTGGACTACAAATGGTATTACCTAATGACTGTTATAAATGAAAGCCTTCTTCGCATGGCAATTTATCTTTTCCTGAACTCTTTTCAATAGAGGGGCAAGAAACTTTCTTTTATCCTGATTTAGCGATTACTTTTTGTAGGACTGGAAGCTACGCGATACTTACAATGGTGGTACATTCTATCTATGGAACAGTAAATAGCATAATGCATGTCTATTGCATTCTAGCTTTTTTATAGCGATCCACTGATCCCAGCACCTACGTTCTTATCACATCGCGTTTTCCTTTTTAAGGAGGATCCCTGCATGCAAGGGAAAAACCCACGTCGTATCCAGCTCTTCTCTGGCCTTCTGTGCTTCTTTGCCCTGTTTATGGCGGCTTGTGGCTCACAGGCCAGCACGCCCACTGCCGGTAAGGCAGCCGATGACCAGCAAGTCTTCCGCTATCCCATGGAAGGCAAACAGGATTTTGGAACCCTGGACCCTGCTCTCGTTCAGGATGCTACCGATAGCTATGCGATTCAGGCCATCTTCACTGGTCTGGTCCAGTTCGACGATAAGGGCAATGTGAAAGATCAGCTTGCTGCTTCTCACTCGGTCAGCTCTGATGGTCTGACCTACACATTCAAGCTGAAGCCCAATGCAAAGTTCAGCGATGGCTCTGCCATTACTGCGTCGGATGTTGCTTATAGCATCAATCGCGCTCTGGACCCCGCCACCAAATCACCTGTCGTGAGCTATCTGAGCCTCTTGAAGGATTCCGACAAGATTGCCAGTGGCGACGTCAAGACCTTGATCGGAGATAGCATTATTGTTACCGATCCCGGTACGATCAAACTGGTCATCAGCCAGCCTGCGGCCTACTTCCTCCAGACTCTGACCTACCCAAGCTCTTATGTGGTAGAGAAAAAGCTCATTGAGAAGTACGGGACAAGTTGGACCGATCATCTGCAAGAGGGTGGTACCGCTGGCCCCTTCAAAGTGCAGAGCTATAGCCATAGCACTGGCCTGATCCTGGTTCCCGATAGCAACTATTATGGTGGAAAACCCCAGTTGAAGCGTCTCGAGATGCCTTTCTCTGGTGATGTTGACACCACGTATAAGGCCTATCAGAGTAAGCAGTACGATTACGCGACTGTCCCTGCGGCCAGCCTGCCTCAGGCCAAAACCCGCCCCGACTTCGTCCGCACTCCTGCTCTGGTCATTCGTTATATCAGCATGAACTACCTGGCCAAACCTTTTAACAATATCAAAATCCGTCAGGCACTGGCATTGGCGATCAAAAAGAGCTTGATCACTGACAATGTGTTACATGGTGCGGTTGATCCAACCAATCGCCTGGTACCAGCTGGCATGTATGGTGCAAGCAGTTCCGTCAATGGTCCAACAGGTCTGGCTACCGTTGATGGTGATGCCAACAAGGCTAAAGAGCTACTCACCGAAGGTCTGAAGGAAGAGGGCCTGACCAGCATGCCCGATTTCACCTTCACCTACTACACTGGCAGCGCAACCATTAAAAAAGTTGTTGATGCCGTGATGAGCCAGTGGCAGGCAGTTCTGGGTATTACACCCAAAACCAACGCCATTGACTTTGATGCCCTGGTCAATGCTCAGAATGCAACGATTGGTAATAGCAGCTTGCAAGTCTGGATTGGCGGCTGGCAGGCGGACTATCCCGATCCTCAGGACTGGCTGAGCATCTTCTTTGGCAAAGGCCAGAGCTACAACGATAACAACTATGGTCAGAATCAGAGCGCTACTGCTACAGCTCAACAGGCTGTCCAGGCTGATCTGAAAAAGGCTGATGTAGAGCAAAATGCAACCAAACGTGCTCAACTCTACAACACAGCTGAACAGAAGCTGATCAATGATGTGGCCTGGATTCCTCTCTATCAGTCGGCCTCAGTCGTCCTGGTAAACCCCAAACTCAAAGGGTATACTGTCGATGCTCTGGGTATCACCGATCCAGAGGATTGGCAGAACATCTACATGACCAAATAGTCTGGTCAGGTAGATACGCTTAAAGAAGGTGTCTCAAGAGATTCTTCCAGAAGGCGTGCCGGCTCTCTTCACGAGAGCCGGTTTTCTTTTCCCTATTTGGCCTTTACAGAGGACAATTAATGTCTATATTCATATAAAAAGTTTTTATTTTTCATTTTCATACCAAATTTCCTATTTACAACAGTGAGAGATTACACAAATCTCAAACGTATGTTACTATAGACCATACGTTTGTAGAGGTTGCCGGATCACCTTGTGCAGACACCCTGGTCACTATCATTGATGTTTTGAACGTTTTGTCTTTTTAAGGAGAAGAGAACGAGCTCTTTTCCTCATCTGGCCCTGATCCCTGGAATGCTCGTAGTCACCGTTTCCCATCCCATTGAGACACGAAGGCATATGAGAACACCCAACCAATGCAACGAAGTTCTACCTGCAATTACTCTATCCAGCTATCTGTTCGCTTAGATGGAAAAAGATGTCCTCCTCTCTACAGGACGAGACATTGGAGAAGGACACAGGCTGTTAGCCTCTTCTTTACTTACTGGCGATCAGATGCACCAATCATTTCGAAGGAGACCTTTTCCATGCAGGGAAAAAAAGCATTGCGTACACAAATGTTCGCCGGTATGTTGTGTCTCATGACGCTTCTCATGGCCGCCTGCGGCCAGAGCGGAAGTACCGGAAACGTACAAAAAGCAGCTGATGATCAGCAGATCTTCAAATATCCTATGTCTGGCAAACAGGATTTTGGAACATTAGACCCCGCGCTGGTGCAAGACGCAACCGATGGCTACGCCATTCAAGCTATCTTCACCGGTCTTGTGGAGTTTGATGCACAGGGTCAGGTTCAGGATCAACTGGCCACCTCCCACACAGTCAGCGCTGACGGCCTGACATATACGTTCAAATTGAAGCCCAATCTGACGTTCAGCGACGGTGCGGCATTGACAGCTCAGGACGTTGCCTACAGCATCAATCGCTCCCTTGATCCAGCCACCAAATCAGCCGTCACCAGCTATCTGAGCCTTTTAAAGGACTCCGACAAAATGGCGAGTGGTGCGGTGAAAACGTTGATCGGGGATAGCATCATCGTCGTCGATCCCAGCACAATCAAACTGGTTATCAACCAGCCCGCTGCCTACTTTCTCCAGACGCTCACCTATCCAACTGCCTATGTAGTAGAGCAGAAGCTTATTGAGAAATATGGTACGGCCTGGACGGATCATCTACAAGAGGGGGGTGGAAATGGCCCCTTCAAAGTACAGAGCTATAATCACACCACTGGCCTGATTCTGGTCCCCAACGAACACTATTATGGCAAGATGCCTCAGTTGAAGCGCTTAGAAATGCCTTTTTCTGGCGATCTGGACACCACCTACAAGGCCTATCTCAGCAAACAATACGACTACACCACGTTGACAGCTGCACAGGTGCCGAATAGCAAAAACCGCAACGATTTCCATGAGAATCCCACATTGGTCACCCGCTATCTAAGCCTGAACTACCTGGCCAAACCCTTTGATAATATCAAAGTGCGTCAGGCCCTGGCCCTGGCTCTCAAAAAGGAGCTCATCACCAAAAACGTCTTACAGGATTCTGTTCAAGCAACCAATCATATGATTCCTGAGGGCATGTATGGTGCAAGCAAAAACCTGACTGGACCAGCCGGGGTAACCTCTGTCAATGGTGATGCGGCCAAAGCCAAACAATTGCTCGCCGAAGGGCTGAAGGAAGAGGGCCTGAGCAGTTTCCCAGACGTGACCTTCACCTACTATACGGGCAACTCCAGCATTAAAAAGATTACCGATGCTGTTTTGAGTCAGTGGCAGGCAGTTCTGGGCATTACCATGAAAACCAATGCCATCGACTTTGACGCTCTGATTCAGGCTGAAGGGGCAACCACTGGTCACGCCGATCCACTACAGGTATGGATTAGCGCATGGCAGGCCGATTATCCTGATCCACAGGACTGGCTGAGCATCTACTTTGAGAAAGGAGCAAGCTACAACAATAATAACTATGGTCAGAACAACAGCACCAGCGCTGCTGCGCAACAAGCAGTGCAGGCAAAGCTCGTTGCTGCTGACAAGGAAACAGATGTGACCAAACGTGCTCAACTCTATAATGAGGCTGAGCAGCAACTGGTTAATGATGTGGCCTGGATTCCGTTGTATCAGTCGGTCAATCATACGCTGATTAATCCCAAAGTTCAGGGCTATGTAGACAATGCACTGCTCATTATACCGCCTGATGATTGGTCAAAAGTGTACATTGCTAGATAACAGTGCTAGATAATAGCGCTAGGTAGAACCCCTTCAGGTTCTATGCCGCTACGCCTTCTCGCTGGCACAAAGGGAAGAGCGTAGCGGCGGTGTCGCACACAAAAAGAGAGGACACGCTTTCTGACCCATCTTCAGTCGTTCTGGCTGGCCCCAGGAGCCAGCACAGCATTCGCAACCTGGGCTGGCTCTTGACTCTGCCCTGGGCGAGACAGAGGTGCTAGTATGCTTGACATTACCGATTGCTTCACATAGAATGAACAAAATTCAGCCACATGACAGTAGCAAATAGCGCTAAGCACAACCTATCTATAACAAGGTGCCATTGTATAGATAGGCTTAGCACAGCACAGGTGCTTGCTATTCCCTGTGCAGATAACGTCATGAGCGGCATCTCGCTCGTCATACCAACCTCGACAGGAGAGTGAGGACACACTATGCTTCAATTTCTCGTCAAACGACTCATTGGGCTCATTTTTGTGGTGCTTGGAGTAACCTTCATCACCTTCATCCTTGGGTACTGGCAGCCTGACGACCCCATCAAAGCTGCGATGGGACAACATTTCAATCTAAAACTCTGGCTTCAGTTACGACACATTTATGGATTTGATCTGCCCTGGTATCACCAGTATTGGAATTTTCTGGTTCGGTTAGCACACTTTGATCTGGGCGTCTCGTTCTATTATAAGAACCGCGCAGTCTGGGATATTCTTAGTAGTGGAGTCCCAATTTCGTTAGAACTGGCCTTCTGGGGAACGTTAATTACGCTTGTTATCGGCATCCCTGCGGGCATCTGGTCTGCGGTAAAAGCCAATAGCTGGATTGACACTAGCAATATGGCAGTCGCCCTCATCTTTTATGCCCTGCCACCTTTTGTGCTGGCAGCCTTTGCCCAGGTTATCGTTGGGTGGATCAACACTCAGTTTGGTTTATCCTGGCCGGTATCTAACTGGGGCAATCCCTGGCAATATACGCCTGAGGATATCCAATATAAACTGGTCCCCATTATCGTCTATGGTGCTGCTGGCTACGCTTATTTTGCTCGCTTAGCGCGAACGACGATGCTCGAAGTGCTTCGTCAGGATTATGTCCGTACCGCTCGTGCGAAAGGGCTCTCTGAAGGCGTTGTTATTTATCGCCATGCCTTACGAAACGCCATGATTCCTCTGATCACAGTCATTGGCCTCTTTCTCGGCCTCCTGGTAGCTGGCTCGTTCTTTGTCGAGTTGATCTTTAACATTCATGGCATCGCCTTGAATACAGTACTGTCGATCAACGTTCGTGACTATCCTGTTATCCAGGCTACCACTATTCTGATTGCGATTGGTGTGGTCGTAGGGAACCTGATCTCGGATGTTCTCTATACCGTTGTCGATCCACGCATTAAGCTTTCGTAAGGAGAACATACGATACCATGGATACAAGAGATAAAGGTTCGGAACTCGCGCCAGCAGAGAATATGGCCCCCCAGACAGGAACGGCCGCGCCGCCATTGGATCTCCTGGAAGCAGGGGGGGATATCACTGCCGCAGCAGCCTCACTCTCCATTAAAAATGCACCCAAGGCCTCCAGCCCATTTCGAGATTCGCTTAAACGGCTCACGCGGGATAAACGCGCCATGATCAGTCTGTGGGTACTGATCTTTTTCATTGTTCTTGCCATCGTTGGCCCTTATATCTATCATGTCATTGGCAGCACCTATAACAGTGACCTGACCGGTGAACCAATTGGCCCTTCGGTCTATCATACTTTTGCCCATCAGGAGGTGACTCATGCCGATGAAAATCCTTCTGCACGCTACTGGATGGGCACCGATGGCCTCGGACGAGATATGCTTGCTCGTATGTTCCAGGGCTTAAATGTCTCGATTGTGATTGCATTCCTGGTTGAAGTGGTAGACATTCTGTTGGGCATCACTATCGGAGTGCTCGCAGGCTACTACGGTGGCTGGATCGACCAGCTCCTGGCCCGCTTTACCGATCTGATGTTTGCGTTCCCAAGCCTGCTCTTTATTATCTTGCTGGTTGGCCTCTTTGGACCCCAGGCCGATCAATGGTTCGGGAATATCCCCTTTATTAAGGATACGGGGAGCGCCCGTCTCGTGATCGGTTCAGCCGCCATTGCCTTTACTGTCTGGCCCTTAATGGCACGCTATGTGCGTGGTCAGACCCTGCAACTCAAAGAACAGCAATTTATTGAGGCCGCAAGAACGTCTGGCTCCAGCAATACTCAGATTATTCTGCGCCATATCATTCCTAATCTGTTTAGCCTGGTCTTTATTGCCTCCACCTTGAATGTGTCCAACACCATTATTGGTGAGGCTGGTATCAGCTTGCTTGGTCTTGGTGTAGTTTCGCCTGGTTCAAGTATCGGTCTGATGATCTCTGATGGTCTTGAAGTGGCAACCATCCATCCCTGGGAGGTGCTCTTCCCTACCATCATTCTCACGATTATCGTATTATGTATCTCATTCCTGGGCGACGGTCTACGCGACGCATTTGACCCACGATCCAAAGACTAAGAGGCGGAGAAACAATTTTATGGCAGCAAACTTGCTGGAAGTAAATAACTTAAAGACCTATTTCTACACCCGAAGTGGTGTAGTTAAGGCGGTTGATGACGTTACCTTCTCAATGAAGCCTGGTGAGACGCTGGGAGTGGTGGGCGAGAGCGGCTGTGGCAAGAGTGTCACTGCTCTTTCTGTCATGCGCCTGATCTCCTCGCCTCCGGGCAAGATTGTGCAAGGTGAGATCAATTTTAATGGGGAGAATATTCTGGAGAAAAGCATGGATGAGCTGAGCGATATTCGCGGCAGCAAGATCTCGATGATCTTCCAGGATCCGATGACCTCGTTAAATCCGGTCTTCACTGTTGGCTATCAGATCGCTGAGACGGTAAAACGGCATCGTAAAGATGTCAGTAATGATCAGGCCTGGCGCCGCGCAGTCGAGATGCTCGATCTGGTTCGCATCCCTGATGCTGCTCGCCGTGCCAAAAGCTATCCCCACGAATTTAGTGGTGGCATGCGCCAGCGTGTGATGATTGCGATCGCGCTCTCCTGTAATCCTCAGTTGCTCATCGCTGACGAGCCAACAACCGCGCTCGATGTGACGATTCAGGCACAGGTTCTGGAGCTGATGAAGGGGCTTTCCCATGAGTTTGGCACTGCGGTAATGATGATCACTCATGATCTTGGAGTTGTGGCTGGAACCTGCCAGCGGGTCAACGTTATGTATGCAGGCCATATTATTGAATCGGCACCTGTCAAACAGATCTTTGAGACTCCTGCCCATCCTTATACCATAGGGCTCCTTCAGTCCATCCCACGCGTCGATGATTCACGAGGCACACGTCTGACTCCCATCGCGGGTCAACCACCAGACCTCATCAACCCTCCTGTTGGTTGCCCTTACGCAGCTCGTTGCCCACGCGTACAGGCACGCTGCCGACAGGAGCTTCCAGAGTTGATCCAAGTCGGACGCGGCGAGCAAGTCGCAGCATGCTTCTATCCAAACTAGGGGAGAGAAAAACTATGGTACAAGAAGTTCAGACGCCCGCACAAAAAGGGACGACGCTGGTCGATGTGAAAGGGCTTAAAGTTCACTTTCCCATTAAAGGCGGAATGCTCGGTCAGACGGTTGCAAGGGTGAAAGCAGTTGATGGGGTCGATCTGTTTATTCGGAAAGGCGAGACCCTGGGCCTGGTTGGAGAGAGTGGCTGTGGGAAATCGACCACGGGTCGCGCGATCTTGCAGTTGATCAAACCAACGGCAGGCAGCGTCAAATTGGGTGATGTCGAACTGACAACGCTCCCTCCAAATGAGATTCGCCGCAAACGCGCGGAGATGCAGATGGTCTTCCAGGACCCCTTTAGCTCTTTGGACCCACGCTATACGATTGGTCAGATTATCTCTGAGCCGCTCGAAAACTTTAAGCGCGGCAATGCACGCGAGATTCGTGAAGAGGTTGCTCATCTGATGGAAGTCGTGGGCATCAATCCCTTCTATGCCAATCGCTTTGCACACGAGTTTAGCGGTGGACAGCGTCAGCGTATCGGTATCGCCCGCGCTCTGGCCTTACGACCTTCGTTTATTGTCGCCGACGAACCTGTCTCCGCTCTGGATGTCTCTATTCAGGCTCAGGTCTTAAATCTCTTGCAGGATCTCCAGGGCCAGTTTGGGCTGACCTACCTGTTTGTGGCACATAACCTTTCGGTCGTGAAACATATCAGCGACCGCGTAGCTGTCATGTATCTGGGCCGTGTTGTGGAGCTGGCGAAGAGCGAGTCGCTCTATGAAGTTCCGCTGCATCCTTATACTCAGGCCCTCTTATCAGCTATCCCTGTGCCAGATCCAGATATCGAGTCTCGCCGCCGACGCATTATCCTGGAAGGTGACGTGCCCAGTCCTGTCAATCCGCCCAGTGGCTGTAATTTCCATCCACGCTGCTGGAAAGCCGAGACGATCTGCCGCGAGGTCGTTCCTCCGCTGGAAGAGAAACAGCCAAATCATTTCGCAGCCTGCCATTTCCCTGGGTAAGCTCTTTCATTCACTATTACTCAATAAAAGTCCCTCTCCTTGCAGATTGCGAGGAGAGGGATTTTCATTCAGGGATAAGAACCGCTCCCCTGGAGGAAAAACGGCACAGATAGCTAAGGTCATTCAATTTCCTGGAGAGGACCATGCCAGAGACCTATGCGTTTATGCCTGGATTATTGCTTGCTTTCCGTTCAATGCGTTTGATGCGTGACAGTAAACGAATGCGAGCCGTCAAATGATGGGGGTCAAATGGTTTGACCACATAATCATCGGCCCCAGCGCTAAAGCCCGCTACCTTGTCTTGCAAGGCGGTTCGGGAGGTGAGCAGCATAATTGGCAGATGCCGAAGCGTGGAGATGCCACGCACATAGCGACAGAGGTCCAGGCCATTCTCCTGGCCAATCATCACCTCTGTAATGAGAATATCTGGAAGAACCGGAGCATTTAAGTAGGAAACGGCTTCATGAATTGAGCGTACGCACTGGACCGCAAAATCGCGCTCGAGTGCCTGTTGCATCCGGCTATGCACATTTGCATCATTATCAACAAAAAGAATCTGTAACCTACGCACTGGCTGTAGCCTATGTGCACATACGTGCTTTTTATTACTAATTGGCTGGGAGAGAGGGACGTCTCTCAAGCGTCTCTCAAGGAAGACGTGCTCCTCCCCTACGGTTGTCGTCAAAAGGGATCTGGTCCAAAACTCTTCCCTCCAGGCAAACACTGACCAGAAAAAGATCAGTCTCGCTCGGCCTGAGTTTGAACCAGAGTGTCGGTGCGCCGCTGGCGTTCAGCAGGCGTGAGGCTTAAAACACGATCGATAGCAGCATTGAGTGCAGTTGGCTTAAAAGGTTTGGTCAAATATTCATCCGCTCCTGATAAGAGCCCTGTCATCTGATCTTCCTCGCGTGTCATAGCACTTAAAATAATGAGCGGGACCTCTGCGGTCTGTGGATCGCCGCGCAGACAGCGTACAAGCTGATAGCCATCCATTTTGGGCATTTTTACATCAATAATAACGCAGTCAGGTTGCTCGACCATAACCTGTTCCAGTCCCTGTACCCCATCATAAGCCACAACGACTTGATACAATCCCTGGAGGTTTACCGCATATTTGATAAGCTCCACAATCGTCGGATTGTCGTCAATTACTAATACTTTCTTGATGGCTTCTTCGCTATTCATCAGCATGCCTCACAAAAAGTGCTGCACTCTGTCTGTACTGGTGACAGAGTCTTTGAAAGAAATTTATCGCACCTTTTGCATTGTAACATAGTTCTATGGCACTGCCAACTTCCTTCCACAACTGTCCTATTCCAGTTCGCAAGAAAGGAAGAGGAACTATATGCTACAATTAAAAAAACAGGGTGTTCATGGGTGCAACAAACAGGATGTTCGTTGGTTAAAAAAAACAGGGTGTTCATGGGTGCAACAAACAGGGTTTTCGTTGGTTGAGGAAGGAAAGGCTATGCTCGAGCGCTATTCTCGTCAGACGTTATTTCGGCCTATTGGGATAGAAGGGCAGGAGCGGCTCCGAGCCTCATCGGTGGTCATTATCGGCTGTGGTGCCCTGGGAACGGTGCTGGCCAATAATCTCTGTCGAGCAGGCATCGGGCATCTGACCATCGCTGATCGCGACTTTATTGAATTAAATAATCTTCAGCGCCAGATTCTCTTCGATGAGAAGGATGTCGCTCAACACCTCCCGAAAGCAGTGGCGGCGGCTGAGAAGTTGCGCTCTATTAATAGCGATGTTCAGATTGAAGCAGTCGTTGAAGATATTACAGCGGACGGCATTGAGAGTCTGGTCCGTACCTGCGATCTGGTCCTGGATGCAACGGATAATTTTGAGACGCGCTATCTTCTCAATGATGTCTGCATCAAGTATCAGCGCCCCTGGATCTATAGCGGTGTGATTGGCTCATATGGCGTGACGATGAATATTCTCCCTGGAGTGAGCGCCTGTCTCCGCTGTGTCTTCCCCGATCTCCCCTTACCAGGCACAACACCAACCTGTGATACGGTCGGCGTCCTCAATGGTATCGTGGGCGCAATAACGGGGATTGCCTCAACGGAGGCGCTGAAGATCCTCCTGCACAGCGAACAGGTGAGCAAAGCTATGCTGTGGATGGATCTCTGGGAAAATACTGTTGAGCGGCTCGAGCTTCCCCGCCAGCCCGATTGCCCAACCTGCGGTGAGCATCACTATGAGTTTCTAGACGCCCCGCAGGGACCGCCCAGTGCCAGCCTTTGTGGACGCAATGCGGTCCAGGTACGCGCTCAGCATCATAAGGGGAGCATCGATTTTGCTGCTCTGGCAGAACGTTTACAAGCCGTTGGGACGGTCAATTACAATGAATTCTTGCTCCGTTTTCTGGTCGATGACTATGAGATTACTGTTTTTCCCAATGCTCGAGCGATTATCAAAGGCACTGCTGATGAACAGGTGGCACGCTCGATCTATGCTCGCTATATCGGAAATTGATCACAGGAGAGCTTGTCGCTACTTGATAGTGTTGATATAATACCCGTGGTTCGTCTCCTGTTGTTCTCTGTCGTTGTCCAGATGTACGCAGCAAGGTTGTCAAACCAGACGAGATCTCCTCTCAAACTATAAGGGAGCAATTTTATCATGAATGAACATATCCTGGTCTGCGTCGCCTGGCCGTACGCAAAAAGTTCGACGCATGTCGGACAGGTGGTGGGCGCATACCTACCCGCTGATACCTTTGCCCGCTATCATCGCATGGCTGGCAATCAGGTGCTCATGGTCTCTGGTAGCGATGAACATGGGACACCGATCCTGGTCGAATCTGAACGGCTCGGCATTACACCACGCGAGTTTGTCGCGAACTATCATCGCCAGATCTGCGAGGTCTGGGATACATTGGGGATGTCCTGGGATCTCTATACGGAGACTGGGACGGCTAATCACTACCGCCTTACGCAAGATTTCTTCTTAACCCTCTATGAAAAGGGCTATATCTATAAAGATTCCATGCTCTCTCCCTATTGTCCCACCGATCGCCGCTTCCTCCCCGATCGCTACACCGAAGGCACCTGCCCCATCTGTGGCTATACGTCCGCTCGTGGTGATCAATGTGATAACTGCGGTCACACGCTGGATCCTGTGGATCTGATCGATGCCCGCTGTAAGCTCTGTGGCAGTAAAGAGAGCAAGCTTGAGATGCGCACAACTGAACACTTTTTCCTGGATCTTCCCCGGCTTCAGGAGCCTCTGCAAGCCTGGTTAAATCAGGAGAAGCATCACTGGCGGCAGAATACACTGAGCTTTGCCCAGAACTGGCTGAAGGATGGTCTGAAAGCTCGAGCGATTACCCGCGATCTGGATTGGGGCGTGCCGATTCCGCTGGATGGCTACGAGAATAAGCGCATCTATGTCTGGTTTGATGCGGTGATTGGGTACTTCTCAGCCTCGGTCGAGTGGGCGGAGAAACAGGGAAAACCTGAGGCCTGGAAAACCTGGTGGGTGCCAGAGCAGACTGATCCTGCGGTGAAGGCCTATTACTTTATTGGCAAAGATAATATCCCTTTCCATGCAATTATCTGGCCCGCCATGCTGCTGGGCTATGGCAATCGCAATCTCCCCTATGATGTGCCGGCCAACGAATTTATGACGATGAGTGGGGCCAAGGCCTCTACCAGCCGGGGCAATGTGATCTGGACCAGAGATGTGCTGGAAAAATATGGTCCCGATGCGCTTCGCTATTATCTCTCGGCTACGGCCCCTGAGGGGCGCGATACTGACTTCACATTTGAGGAGCTGGTACGCCGCAATAATGATGAGCTGGTCGCGACTTATGGCAATGTGGTCCATCGCACTTTGACGTTCCTCCAGAGCAAGTTTGGTGGGGTCGTTCCTACGCCGACAGAGCTTCGTGAGGCTGATCGGGCTATTCTGGCTGAAGTTGAGCGTGGCTTCGGGCTTGTCGGCCACAATATTGCTCTCTGCCACTTAAAAGATGGTCTGAATGCGGCAATGAATGTCGCTCGGGCGGCCAATCGCTATCTGGACGAACAGGCTCCCTGGAAACAGATCAAAGTCGACCGCGAGGCTGCCGGTACGACGATCTATGTGATGCTACAGGTCTTGAGTGGTCTTCATCTGCTCTTCAGTCCCTACCTGCCGTTCTCGTCCGAGCGACTTCATGGCTTCCTGGGCTACGAGGGCGAGGCCAGCAAGACTCCCTGGCGCATGCATAAAGTTGAAGCCGGGATTACGCTTCCCAAACCCGAGCCTCTCTTCCCCAAACTGGAAGAGCCCGTGGCTGCTGAAGCCGTTTAGAGATACAACAGAAGAGCGAGTAGCGACAATCCAATGATCTGCTACTCGCTCTTCCTGATAGATTTGATCGTGATGGAATCACTAAGAATGAAAGCAATAGGTGTTGTTACCGCTACTTACGGCGATAAAAGTTGATATTGACTACAATAACGACAATGAATGATAGAATTAGTGCCAGAAACAGAAAGAGTTGAACGGGGCCATAGCTATAAGCGGATTCGCTAGTAAGCAGAAGCCAGAACAAAGCCAGCGAAAAAAGCATAAACAGAAGCGTCGAAATCAAGCTGAGTGCCAATTTCTGATTAACTGTTAGCATCTTGTCAAACAAGAGTTTCTGTCCTCTCCCCTGGAATTCATACTGACTCCGACCATTGATGGGCTCGCCCTTGTAATAAGCTTCTGAAGAGAAGCCCTCATCGTGCATCTGTGATGACATAGAGATCTACTCCTTGCCTCTATTGGTGATAGGGCTTAAAATTTGTACGAAGATCTTTTTCTGCTCGGAGACACTCAAGGCACTCTCTCAGAACATCTTTCTTGATAAGAATATAGCATATATATTCGCTCCTCACAAGAATATCACTCTCTTAACCTGAATTGCCACAAATGATACCCGAACCTCACTCAAAATCCATGCAACTTAAGCATCTCTAAATGCTAAAGCATTTTCGTTACTATATTCATAAAAATGATTGACTTTTGTAGATTGCCGTTTTATAATGATTATATATGCACATTCATAACATTACGCTATAGAAAATATTCCCTTTTTAATACTTACATATGCATTCAATTTTCCTGCAAATCAGTTAACTGGAACAAATGAGTTTTGAGATATGACTTACCGAACACACTACTGCTGGTATCCAATACAGCACTGTATCCTGGAGTGTAACGGTTTGAGAACAGAAACTTCTTAAAAAATGATTGATTTAGTGGTTTAATGAAAAAAATAGTAAAAATCGATGAGAAAGCGAATCTTCTTGTTACCTCTCTGCTTCTTCTGTGTTCTTTTCTCGTCCGCCTCTTTGTTATAATCCACAATTGGCCCGTCACCAATAGTGAAGAAGGGACAATGGCCCTTGAGGCTCGTCACATTGCCTTCACTCACGATCACCCCGTGTATCTTTATGGGCAAAACTATATGGGGGCTGGCGAAGCCTATCTTGGAGCCATTATGTTTCATCTCTTTGGGCCATCTATCTTCGCTCTTCGATTGGGTATGCTACTTTTATTTTTATGCGCGTTAATTTGTTGTTATCTCTTAGCAAGACTCGTTTATGGCAGAAAGATAGCGCTTATCACTCTTCTTCTCACTATCGGAGGTTCAGGAATTATTTTTGCACCTGAACTAATGGCAGTTGGAGGAGCGATGGAGACAGTTCTGTGCGGATCTCTGACTTTTTTACTTTCATCCTGGCTGGCACTTCATCCAGCGTATCTCTCAAATACGGGGAAAGAAAAAACAGTATCCCACACAATCCGTTATGGTCTTCTCTATGGTACCTGGGGACTGGCGGTCGGGTTAGGATTATGGAGCCATCTCCTGGTTGTGCCT
Source organism: Tengunoibacter tsumagoiensis (assembly GCF_003967535.1). Taxonomy (GTDB): domain Bacteria; phylum Chloroflexota; class Ktedonobacteria; order Ktedonobacterales; family Ktedonobacteraceae; genus Tengunoibacter; species Tengunoibacter tsumagoiensis. Next base: position 3,695,917 of record NZ_BIFR01000001.1, read on the forward strand.
TTCATCCTTTGTAGCATACTGATTCTTCTAATCTTTTGTTTACCCGATCTATGCTCATATCTGGTGTTTATACTTGGGTTTGGCCTCCTGATTGGGATCACGCCACTCATCATTTATAATATGTTAGCCCCGTTTAAAGATAATTCAATTGCTGTTTTTCTGGGACTGCACAACACAGCCTATCCAGATGCACCACATGGCCTATCGCTCTGGCTTAAACAACTATCAGGAACGCTATTTGATTCCCTGCCGATGGCGACTGGCATGCCTTCTCTTCTTAATCTGGACGTTCGTATTCTGCCATTCTATGGTCCTCTCACTCATGAATCGCTCATCCCAATTGTTTTCTATGGAGGTTGGAGCTCTATCTATCTGACACTCTTGCTCATTGAAACACGACGATCATGGCCCGGAAAAACATTGCTGTTCTTCTTAAAAAAGAAGAGTCAGCAAATTGATCCAGAAAAGCGAGCAGCGATCATCAAACAGATCCTGCGCTTTTTTCTGGCCTTATGTGTCTGGCTTACCTTACTATCTTATGCATCGAGCGCTACGGCTGCCGAACGTCCATGGAGTTTCCGTTATTTAATTGGCCTGCTGGTAACGATTCCAGTCGTGATCAATCCACTCTGCTCGCGTCTTTTTCTTCTAAAAAAATTCACCAGAGATGGTCGTGCCAGTCTCCAAAGGCTTTTACAGACAGCCATCTTTACGCTGATGATCACGCTGGTCATCTATGGAAGCATACAGTCTTTACAGGCAATTCCAGAGGGCAATATTCGCATACAGCAACAGGCTGATCTGATCACATTTCTTCACAGCAGACATATTTCAAAGATCTACTCTGGCTATTGGGTCTGCGATAGCCTTATTTTTCAAAGTGAAGAGAAAATAATCTGTGCAGTCCTCGATGACCATCTTGATCCTGGCCTCACTCGTTACTCGCCTTATAAAAACAGAGTTGATTCAAGTCGTGATCACATCGTCTATATCTTTACAAAAGATGGAGATTATCATCCAGATGCAGCGATCAAACTTCTTACGCAAAGCGGTAATTATCAAAAGTTTGAGAGTGGGGCCTATATGATCTTTCAGGCAAAGAGGTAAGGGGCTCTCCCCCTCTACAGGGGGAGAAGAGGATCGTTAGAGATCTACATACCTGGGGTGAGTCTTGCAGTGTTCGGCCTGCATAACAGCTCGTACAGCTTCGACAGCCTCCATAAGCTTGCCCTGGCGGTTCTCGATGATATAATCGTATTGGCCGCGCTGGGCCAGTTCGCCGCGAGCATCATCCAGCCGGCGTTCTAACTCCTGAGGAGTCTCAGTACTTCGATTGATCAGCCGCTCAGCCAGTTCTTCAACGGAGCCGGGGGTCAGAAAAATAAAGATTGCCCCGGGTAACTTCTGGCGCACCGTTGCAGCCCCTTGAACATCGATCTTTAACAGAACATCCCGGCCCTGGCGGAGCTCATTTTTAATCTGCTTAATCGGCTGCCCATACCAGTTCCCATGGACATTAGCATGCTCCAGCAACTCATCTGCGGCGACCATCCGCTCGAACTCCTCAAGGCTGACAAAATAATAGGGATTGCCGTCGCTTTCACCCGGACGGGGCGCTCGTGTGGTTACTGAGGCAACGACATAAAAATCCATCCCGTCTTGTTTTAATGCGTTGATGACTGAGTCTTTACCGGTTCCGGAGGGAGCGGAGAGAACAAAGAGAAGTCCCTGCTGAATCTCGGTCGGGGCGTCCGTCGCTGTATTTACTTGTGTTTCGAGTTGCATGCTCTTCTTCCTGCTTGCTCATCAAAGAGTATAGGCTGGTATACGAATGAATCTCTCTTTGGTATACTTTGTACGACACAATAGTACGTACTATTTCTGAGCACATACCTCTCCACCAGTTGTTTCGCTGGCGCGATAGAAGTGGGCTCTTTTCCCTATTGTACAACACTCCTCCGTCTCACGGAAGTCTTGTACCCATAAAAAAACAGAGGCGAAGTAGATCGGAAGGCTTCTCTATGTATGTTGATGCTATAACACTGGCTGCGGTCGCTGATGAATGGCGCAAGCTCCTGATCGGAGCTCGCATTGATACCATTATTCAACCCACGGAACATGCTATTGCACTGCAATGTTATGCTCCAGGCTCTGAGGGACAGGGAGGCCAGAATCGCTGGCTCTATCTCTCAGCCCATCCTCAATTGGCTCGCGCCCATATCACTGCCCGCAAGCCTCAAAAAATTGCGAGCGAGCCACCTCCTTTTGTGATGCTTCTCCGCAAACATCTCGAAGGCGCTCGTATCGAAGCAGTCGTACAGCCAGACTGGGAGCGCGTGGTGGAGATTGTAGCGGGCTATCGCTCAAGTCCCGATAGTGAGGAGCGCATCCGTTTTCGCATCATTATTGAGATAATGGGGCGATTAAGCAATATCGTTTTCTGTACTGAAGAAGGGCTCATCCTGGGAAGCCTGAAGCGCGTCGGAGCAGAGATCAATCGCTATCGCGTGATTTCAGCCGGGCTCCCCTATGTGCCACCACCTCCTCAACAGCGCACGCTCGTTGGTCAGGAGCTTCCTAAATTAGATCCCCTTGCGCTTACCGCAGCACAGCTCTCCATCTGTGCCGTTGAAGAGCCCACCCCTGAGGAGCCCGCCGAAAAGAAGCGGAAAGGGAAACGCGCATCTGGCCCTCCCAAATTGTGGGAGCTCCTTTCACGACATGTATTGGGGTGCAGCCCTCTGGTGGCCCGTGAGGCAGTCTTTCGCACAACCGAGCAGACGGAGATGCCCGTTACGCAGGCCGACGATAATATCTGGGAAGAGCTGGCATGGAATGTGAGCGATCTCTTGAGCGCCTACAAGACGCGCCGCTGGCAGCCACAGATGGTTGAGCAGGCCGACTCAGCTACCAGCAGACAGGGGCTTGATCAGGGTGGACAGCGGCTTCCTCTGGCCTTTGCCGCCTATCGCCTGGAGCAATATGCGGCCCAACCAGAGCTTCTCATACGTGAATCACCCTCAATCAATGTGATTCTGGATGATTACTATGCCCGCGCCGAGTGGCGCGACGCTGTCGAGGGTCTGCGTGCACCGCTACGCAAGATTCTTCAGCATCAACGCGAGCGCTGTCAACGCAAAGCCGAGCTCTTGCAGAAAGAGATGGAGAGCATTCAGGAGGCCAACACCTACCGGCTTTACGGCGATCTCCTGCTCGCTCACCAGCAAGAGGTCACACAGGGGCCAACAAAGATCGAGCTCCAAAACTATTTTGGAGACCAGGAGGAGACCGTACTGGTTCCGCTTGATCCACGTTTTGACGCTATCGGCAACGCAAATCGCTACTTTAACAAATATCATAAACTGCGGCGAGCTCTTGAATTGGTTCCAGGCCAGATCGAGCAGAATACTGTTGAGCTTGCCACGATTGAACAACTGATCACCGATCTCCTGTTAGCTGAGAATGCCGCAGAGGTCGCATTAGTGAAGGCTGAAGTTCAGACGGCAGGCTATATTCGAGGGAAAGCTGCTCTGGATAAGAAAGCGCTTAAAGCTGCCAAAAAAGGCAAGGGCGGCAAGCAGACAAAAGGCAGACCCGTCCCGCCCGGCGGTGGCGTTCCCATCCACCTTCAGAGTACCGAAGGCTTTACGTTGCTTGTCGGCAAGAATAGCCGCCAGAACGAAGAGGTCACCTTCCATCAGGCCACATCTAACGATATGTGGTTGCATGCTCGTGGAGTGGCGGGAGCCCATGTCATCATTAAGGCCGCAGGACGAGAGATTCCTCGCGCTACCATCAATCAGGCAGCCAGTCTGGCCGCTTATTATAGCGAGGCCCGCGGAAGCACCAGCGCCCCCGTCGATTACACCTTACAACGTCATGTGCGTCATATGAAGGGAGGCGGACCCGGCATGGTCATCTATGAACGAGAACATACCATTTATGTAGAGCCAGATGCCGCCCTACCCTTTGTAAAACGCTAACATCTTATCCGCAACCACTATAACAAAATGCACCCCTTATGCGATAAATTGCATCCCCAAGCGCGATTTATCGCATAAGCTGGCAGGGCCCATCATTCATGATGGCCGCAGCAACCCACTCCACCCTGTTCCACAGAACCTCCCTCTTCATACGATAAATTGCATCCCCAAGCGCGATTTATCGCATAAGCTGGCAGGGCCCATCATTCATGATGGCCGCAGCAACCCACTCCACCCTGTTCCACAGAACCTACCCTCAAGCGTGATTTATCACATAATCGTGTCGGGCCCATCATTCATGATGGCCGCGGACCATCTAATGAAAACAATCCTTCAGAGGCCACGCTCCCGAGAGGAGCCAATCCCCATCTCTTCACGGTATTTAGTCACGGTCCGTCGTGCCAACGGAACACCACGCAGAGAGAGCTGACGGGCCAGCTCTTCATCGCTAAACCGATGTTTGGCGCTCTCAGACTGAATAAGTTCGCGTAACATATCTTTAATCCGCAGCGAGCCATCAAAAAAATCTGAAAGTGGGATCAGACGTCCATTGGGTAAAAGCGCATATTTATTAGCTGTAGCGCGGCTTACCGTCCCCTCATCCAGATGCAGCTGAGCTGCGACCTCAGCACGTGTCAGAGGACGCAACGAGCGAATACCATACTGCAAAAAGCCTTTTTGATACTCCACAACAAATTCAGAGACGCGACGCAATGTCCGCCAGCGGCGCTCAAGACAATCAATAAAAAAGTTGGCACGCTCTTTCTGCTGCTGCATATAGCGCTGAAGATCAGGATTTGGAGAGCTCGCCTGTCCAGCAATAGGATTGCGTGTACTAAATTGATAGCGCTTATCTTCAATCAGATCCACCTCATAGTGGCCATCCATTCCTCGGATAAGCACATCAGGGTGAATATACGTTGTTGCGCCACCTGCCCCTAGCTGCTCATAGCGCGAATCTGGGCGATAAATATAGGCGGGAAAAGGGTGTAACGTCTCTCGGATATACTGATTTGCCGCCTGTACCTCTGCCTCAGGAACCTTCAGCCGCCGAGCAATCTCTTGATATTGATTATGGGCAAGATCATCAAAATAATCTTCAATCAAAAGAGCCGCTAATGGATGCGGGGCTTGCTGCTCGCTTAAAGAGTGGAGTTGAATTAAGAGGCACTCGCGAGGCGTGCGAGCACCAATACCGAGAGGTTCCAATGTCTGCAATTGACTTAACACATACTCCACCCGCTCCAGGGGAACCTGAAGATACTCAGCAATCTCTTGCGTGCTGATCTCCAAATAGCCATGTTCATTGAGATTCCCTACCAGATTCTCTGCAATCACTGCATCATCAGGAGTCACCAACGCCTCTAATTGTTGTAAAAGAGTCTCCTCAAGCGTGACACTAATGGCAATATGCGCCAGCGGATCAAAATCCTCGTCCTGGTCACCTTCTGAACTCTCATAGGCATCAATCTCATAGAAGGTCTGTTGCACATAGACAGGAGGCTCATGCAGATTTTCAGCCTCCTGTACCTCTTGAGACTGATGAAGTGGCTGAGGCGTCTGCACAAAGCGCCCACAGACAAGGCAGCGCTGACTATACATCAGCGTCCCACAAAAGAGGCAGACACGCTCCTCCTTTACTTCTAAAGCAGGGTTCTCAGTCTGCTCCTGATTTACCGTGTGCTCTAATTCATCAGCCGATAAATGTAAAATGGTACTGGAAGTAATCAGCCTTGCACTGACACGTAACACCTGACTGGGCCTGGGTCTTGGCTCTAACCGCATACACGTCCCCTATTCTCACTTACCCGACGTATTCCCAAGCGCCCAATCCTTGCTTCATCGTACGTTTAGAACAAACAATAGCCCAAAGCAAAGATTAGAACTGTTCCAACATACAATTGTTTTGCATTAGATCAATCAAGATGGTAGAAACCAGAAAAAGGGCTCAGCTAATTGCAACTAAATCCAACCTCGACTAACAAGAGCATTATGAGCAGCCTCTTGCTCAGCAGTCTGTTTATTGCGTCCCTGGCCGCGTCCAGCAACATCATCACCTAACATAACCTCTACCGTAAACTCGCGATTATGAGAAGGGCCTTCTTGTCCAACCAGACGATAAGATGGAGTGATTCCAGTCTGAGCCTGTGCGATCTCTTGAAAGAGTGATTTATTATCTTTAAACAAACGTTTTTCAATAATTGTGTGGGCAATAGGATCAAGCAGAGGAATCAGGAAATGACGCACAGCCTCGAGGCCCTGATCAAGATAGATCGCCCCTAGAATAGCCTCGAAGGCACAAGCCTGAACACGCTGTCCCCCGCCACTATTCTGCTCCCCCTTCCCCATCATGAGGAAGCGGCCCAGGTCCATCTCGCGAGCAAAGCGCGCTAGAGTCTCTGTTCGCACAAGAACGGCGCGCACATCGGTCAACTCACCTTCTGTAAGATGCGAAAAATTACGGTAGAGGAAATCCGCACTAATCAACGCGAGAATCGAATCGCCTAGAAACTCTAGCCGCTCATTGGAGGTCAAACCAGCACCAGAGGTCTCATAAATATATGAACGGTGGGTGAGAGCCAGCCTGAGAAGCTGAGAATCATGAAAATGTACCCCTAAAATCTCTTCCAATTGTGCGTTTTGTTCGTGCATCAATACACCTCTAAGATGATACTGGCCTTCTCTTGTTCCCTGTTCAGTGAGTTCACCGATACACCAGAACAGAAGGTCTGGCCAGTGCGCAAGTCTTGACCGGATAAATATGAAGTAACCTGACGTTTTTTTAACTCTGTAGCCGTCATTGTAACGCGTTTCTTCCCGAACCGCAACGCCAAACCGTCTCTAATATTATGTGAGAACGGTCCCAAGGGTTGAGGGTCTCGACTATAACGAGCATACATGCTTGTTTTCTAGCGTTTTTCACTATCATATTGAGATATCAGGTTACAAGTCAACACGTATGCTAGATTCCGCACCATTTTCTTTCTCCACTACATAGACTGAAGGAAACGTAGATTATAAAACAGAACAGACCAACATCACATGGCTTGATTGGCCAACTTCAGGCCTGCAAGCTCTCAAATATGTTGTTCCCCTCAATTGTTCCCCTCAAAAAGAAGATAAAAAAATTACCGACCCTTTTGTCAAGGGTCGGTAATCGTGATGGCTCCCATCACTAGAGGACTGAGGACTGTCTCATCAGCGCTCTCTTACTTTGAAATGTAGATGTTTGCCCAGTCATCAGGAGCAGTGATACCCAGAGGATCATTCACATATCCCTGAAGTTTGGGGTTCTGCAAGACGCTAGTGGCCGACTGATACAAAGGAATCCAGGCAACATCGTTAATGATCTTCTGCTCAGCATCGTTATAGAGTTTCAAACGCTTGGCAGGATCCAGTTCGACGTCAGCCTTTGCCAGGTCAGCCTGAACAGCCTGCTGTTCTGGAGCGGCAGTGCTATTGTTCTGACCATAGTTCGCGTTGTTATAGCTCTGACCTTTGCCGAAGAAGATGCTCAGCCAGTCTTCTGGATCGGGATAGTCCGCCTGCCAGCCACCAATCCAGGCAGTCAAGCTCCCATTACCGGTGGTCGAATTCTGAGCCTGAACCAGAGCGTCAAAGTCAATAGCATTGGTCTTGGCGGTAAAGCCCAGGATGGCCTGCCACTGGCTTATAACGTTGTCAATGATCTTTTTAATCGAACCGCTGCCGGTGTAGTAGGTGAGGGTAAAGTCTGGCATGCTGGTCAGGCCCTCTTCCTTCAGACCTTCAGCAAGCAGAGACTTCGCTTTCGCGGCATCACCATTCACGGTTGCACCAGCAGGGCCGGTGACAGATTTGCTTGCACCGTACATACCCGTTGGCACCAGACGGTTCGTTGGGGTGACAGCACCCTTCAGGATCTCATTCGTGATCAAGCTTTTGTTGATTGACAGTTGGAGAGCCTGACGAACTTTGACATTATCAAAAGGTTTTACCAACCAGTTGAAGCTCAGGTAGCGGATGACCAGTGCATCAGCACGATGGTAGTCTTTGCGGGTCTTCGCTACAGGCAGTTCAGCAGCTGGAACGCCAGCATAATCGTACTGATTGCTCAGGTAGGCTTTGTAGGTGGTCTCTGCATCGCCAGAGAAAGGCATCTCTAAGCGCTTCAGCTGGGGTTTTGCACCATAGTAGTTGTCATTAGGAACCAGAACCAGGCCAGTGCTATGGCTATAGCTCTGTACTTTGAAGGGGCCATCACCGCCACCCTCTTGCAGGTGATCAGTCCACTTAATATCGTACTGAGTGATCAGCTTCTTCTCCACGACATAAGAGGTTGGGTAGGTCAGGGTCTGGAGGAAGTAAGCAGCTGGGGAGCTCAGGGTCAACGAGATGCTGGTTGGGCTCAAAACTTTGATGCTATCGCCAATCAGGGTCTTCACAGCGCCGCTGGCAATCTTGTCAGAATCTTTCAAGAGGCTCAGGTAGCTGGTCACTTCTGATTTGGTGGCAGGGTCCAGAGCGCGGTTAATGCTGTAAGCAACGTCATCAGCCGTTAAAGCTGTACCATCGCTGAACTTCAGACCGGACTTCAGATTGAAGGTATAGGTCAGACCATCGGCACTAACCGAGTGGTTAGCGGCCAGCTGGTCATGCACATTACCAGCATCATCAAACTGCACGAGGCCAGTGAAGATGGCCTGAATCGCATAGGAGTCTGAAGCATCCTGTACCAGTGCGGGGTCCAGCGTACCGAAGTCCTGCTTGCCCGACATTGGATACTTGAAGATCTGCTTATCGGCTGAGGCGGCTTCTGGCTTGCTGCTGGTTGCAGGGGTACTACTGCCGCAAGCAGCCATAAATAGGGCAAAGAAACATACCAGGGTTGAGAACAATTGAACACGTCGCTTGTGTGTTCCTCGCATGTGAAGGCCCTCCTTACAAAAGGGAAACGCTTGTTAAAGGATTGGTCTATCGAGTGTCTTAACCAGTATAAGCTTTTTCTCTGCTGCACCCTTTTCATCGCGCCCTACATCACATGAGAAAAGGGTAGATAGTGGATAGAGACCATTTTTCTGTTTTACGCACAATGGATAAGGCATAAGGACATAAGGGTTCGCAGAATAGTGGACTATCCTAAAATAGATTATCCGCCTGGCAACAGCGAAAAGAGAGCTTACATTACTCTTCAAGGAGAGTATCTGTAATAATATACGTCCATTACTTACAGAATCTCTCACATTTACATAAGGAAATTTAGTAGATTAATAAAACTCGCTGGCTTCCTACAAAAAAGTAAAATTGGTGGCCTGTCATCTTAAACGGGGGGCGAGGGAATTGAAACAAGAAGGGGTCTGGTGGCACCAAACCCCTCCTATGATCAAGATGAGTGCTTTCTTTATGCCTGCACGCGGTAGATATGAGCCCAATCATCAGGAGGGATCAGGTTCTCTCCATTGTTTGTTATGCCAACGATGGATGTGGTTCGCAAAAAAGTACTTGTAACCTGCGATATCGGAATCCACCCCACATCATTAATAATATCCTGTTCCGCCTTTTGATAGCTCTGTAAACGGGCAGATTCTGTTGTATTGGCATCGGCATCCTGCATTTGCTTCTGAATGATCTGTTGCTGAGCCGCATGGGAGCTGGTGTTCTGGCCATAATTCATGTTGTTATTAAACGCTCCCTGACCAAATTGCCAGCTCAGCCAGTCCTGAGGATCAGGATATTCAGCTACCCAGCCAAGGCCCCACATCTGAAGTCCATTCGAGTTGTTGGTGGTCGCGGTAATCTTATCCAGCAGGGTATTATAATCAGTGATTGGATCTGGCGTTACCGTCACTCCCAAAACCTTTTGCCACTGCTGAATCAGGGCAGCGACCTCTTGATCAAAATTGTCGACGCCGGACACATACGAGAGCGTAATGGCTGGCAGATCCGTAGAACTTGTCAGATTAGATTCTTTCAGGCCCTGCTGAAGAAGATCCTTCGCCTTGACCACATTACCAGTCAGCTTTGTCGTTCCATCTGGACCGGTTAGATTGGCAGTATAGCCCACCATCCCCTGTGGAACGATATGATTTGTTGGAATAACGCTCCCTTTCCAGACCGTGTCAGCAATGGACTGTTTATCAATCGCCAGGGCAAAAGCCTGACGAATCTTGATATTGTCAAAAGGCTTCGCCAGATAGTTCATCGTATAATAATTTTCCCACAATTGCGGAACCTGATAGTAATCTTTATGCCGCTTATCTACCGTCAATGAAGTGGGAATCGTTGTCAGATCCAGTTGATTATTCTGATAATCACGATAGGCTTCATCGGCTGAATGATAGAATATCGTCGTCACTTTTTGCAGCTGTGGTTTCGCATTATAGTAGTTTGTATTGGGCACATAGATAATTGAGGTATGGTGCGTATATTGTTGCACTTTAAATGGGCCAGCGCCACCACCTTCGCCCAGATGATCGGTCCACTTATCTGTATATGTTTTTATCAGGCTCTGTTCTACAATATAGGAGCATGAGCTCGTCAACATGGCGGGGAAATAGGCAGCTTTCTCTTTCGTGATAAGCACAACTGTCTGGTCATTGGGGGTCTGAATGCTTGAACCAATCAGAGTTGTAACGCGTCCAGCCAGGAGATCATCAGCGTTTTTCAAGAGGCGAAGGGCGATGGGAGCGATAGTAGATTGCGTCGCGGGCTGTAGCGCACGATCAATACTATAGGCGACGTCAGCAGAGGTGAGAGGAGTACCATCACTAAACTTTAAATGTGGTTTGAGATGAAATGTCCAGCTCAATCCATCATCGCTCACCGACCAGGATTGGGCCAACTGGGGCCTGACCTGAAGCTGGTCGTCGAGCTGAACCAGGCCAGTAAAGACCATCTGAATAGCACGAATCGAAGCTGGATCATGAGCCAGGGCTGGATCAAGCGTCTCAAGATCAAGATTTTCCAGTCCAATCTCAGGAATAGTATAGGTCTGCTTACTGGGAGGAGCCTTGAGCTGAGTTTTATGAACTGTAGTTCCACCCCCAAAGAGATCACAACCTGTAAGTATCAGTAGCAGACAGAACAGTGGCAGAAGGTTTTGTAGGTGCTTTTGTCTATATCTATCATACATAGAGAATCCTCTTTTTTTGTATTTGTCCCTCTGGGCACAAGATCTTATTCTTCTAGAAGATTCTACCATGATAGTAGATTGAATGCATAGTACAGACAGAGAATATAGGACCCGCAGCCAGACCGTTCAGAGCTGTATGCACTCTATGGGTGTCCCTCGTAAGAACTGTATGCACTCTATGGCATGTCCTCGTAAGGAACACCAATAATCAATACTTCTACGGAGTGGCTCAACTCGGCCATCTTGATGGCATGTACATCAATAGGAGCTCCGCTGTGGATTGGAGAGTTCTTCTATGTTGATCATAAGGGAAAGAGGGCACACACAGCGGAGTGGCTCGCCTCGCCCATCATGAATGATGGGCCTTACACGCTCAGGCGATAAATCGCTCACAAGGTGCAATTTATCGCCTGAGGGTTCCTATTATGATGGCAGCGGCAACTATCGTCGCTGTTAAGAATCTGGAAGCGGTCGATTACAGATGAGAGATAGCTGTATCAGCCTGACCAAAGGCAGCGGCTCGTAAGGCTACGGACAACAGGCCCTCAATATTGGTTGAAGCCAGGCTGGTTGGCCAGGTCAGATACGATTCAGCAGCGGCCTGCAAGATCTGGAGGCTATGGCCCTGATCAGCGGTCGCATCAATACGGCCTGCCACAAGCGCAATGCTACCGAAGAGTGCACGCGCATCATGTCCCAGGCTTAGATAACGCTGAGCAGTGACCAAAGCTCCACGTAGATCCTGAGCCTTCAACTGATTGTTGATACTCTCCAACTGAGCAACCGCAATCAATCCACCACCAGCAAAGGGTGTGTGAGTTACCCCAGGAGCAGTAAGAGGTGCTGGGAGCGTAATCTCTTTCTGGAGCGCATTGATATAAGAGGCGGCAGTGAACAAAATCGGTAATGCCTCAACATCCTGAACCTGACGGAAGATCAGGTGTGTAGCAGACGCAAACAGAAGCCCATGCGCAACCTCTGTAAAGAGATCGCGGTCACTATCGCTAATCTTTTGGAGGAGATCTGAAGCCGCGAGGGTAATGACCGATCCAACCGCACGTGGAGAGGCCTGACCCTTGATCAACGCATCATAAACGCCCTGACAGACCTGGGTAGTATCAGCATTGCTCAAAATCAACTGGCGTAGAGGGAGCGCATTCTCATCTTTAGGTGCCGACAGACGAGTACGGATACTGGCCACACTGTGGCTGGGATCAGCCGTATAATTACGGACAGCTTTGATCCAGGGAGTCTCTTCGCTGTTCGAGCGCAGAGGAAGATGAGGAGCCAGCCAGTGAATGATGTTGGGAGCACGATCCCCCCACTCGACCGCATCAAGAATCTGGAAACCACGCACAGCAAAGATCAATGGATGACCAGCATCCTGGAAGGTCGTAGCAATTGATTCATAGGCACGCACCTGCATCGTGCGATAATCAGCGCCAGTACCATATAATCCCAACAACGCTCGCTCAGCCAGGTCTGCGTCGTTCTGATAGACGGCCTGATGCATAATATCGTTCATGCTCTTACCGGTATCCACCAGCTGACTTGGGAAGAACGGATGAGGATACTCTACCTTTACATCATGACCAGCACGCACTGCTGGCACAGCCATAAGCAAAGCCTGCGCAAATAGAGGCAGTGTACGCACCTGAGCTGGCACCTTGCTGTCCAGAGGCTCTGGAAGATAACGCGTCAGACGAGCTAACATTGCTGCCGCGGCCAGAGTCGTCGTAGGATGACCATCAGGGTCCCCATGGGAGGCGATCAGACCGATACGACCAAGCAGGACATCAGGAGAACGTCCCTCGAGTAAAAGATCACGAGCAACCGAAATAATGCGATCGCTGTTGCCGCTGACTAAAGCGTCAACCAGCGTTGAGAGGTCCACTCTCATTTCTACTGCAGCCATTTATGACTCCTACACTGTAAGTATAAATCGAATAAGAATAGAACACAGGCATGAGTTATTCTTGCAAATCGCGAATCTCACGCTCTATGTTAGGGATATCTGCGTATTCTTCGTCTAGTAGTTTATATGCGCGGCTCAAATAGAGTTCAGCCAGACGTGCACCTTTTTCCTGCGGGCTAACGGCAGCCGCAATAATCTCTGTCCCTCGATACTTCTCCGAGAAACGGCTGGTAATGCGCTCCATTCGCCGTCTGGTCTCCTGTAACAGGGTCATATCCTGCCCACCCAGGGCATAACGAGCCATGCCTACAAGCTTTCCAAGTTCTGCCAGTTTCTGCCGTTCGGACATTGTCTGGAGGAGCAGATCTTCGGCATCCATATCATCAAGCTTAAGCGGCTCTTGCTTAAATGATGAAGCGCTGGATGGTGGAATACGCTCGGCCTGCTCATTATAATTTGCATAGAGTTGAGCATACTCCTGACAACTTACGCTGGCCAGTTGCATACGCTCAATCTCTTCATAAGAAACGGTCCCAATATCGCAGAGGTCATCATCCCGACGCTCAGCCAACAACTCAAGCTGTTCGACGGTATTGCCTTCTTCCAACATTGGTGGAATCGGCATTCCTGCGACGCTAGAGGCTCCTTGCAACTCCTCAGAAGGAATCTGGGCGGCAAGCATCGGAGGAAGATACTTCGCAATGGACATGGGAATGGGAGGAACAAGACAGTATGTACTGTAGACCACCCTGGCATCGCGTGAACTCCGCGCGATAAAGATTGCATGCCCTTTGGGAGCTTGAGAATTTCCGCGTAAGAAATTAATACCCATACCGAAGTGTCCTTCCAATTCGAGGGTAAAGAGGGAGATCTATCTCCCTGCTTCACCGATAACTTGCTCTACTTAAGAGATGTGTGCAATTGGATTGGTCACACGTCTCTCTATTTTCTCATGGAATCGCCTCTAATTTCAATCCCTCAATCCTTTGCGGAGTTGATCAAAGCGTTTCACCAGATCTTTGTTTTGCAAGAGTTCCTCTTCGCTGAGCTCTTCACCAGTCGTAGGGATGGCCTCACTGTAATCGGCCAATTGCTGTTTGACGCCCTGAGCTCCTGCAATCTGCGTGAATTTTTTCAACAGCTCGCTCGCTTCAGTATCCTGTTTCTGACGCACTGCGGCAATGGCTGCCTCTGCATACTGTTCGCTATACTGGCGCAGGAACGTCTTCTGCTGTTGAGGGGTACTCAAGGTGCTCAACACTTTCTCGACCTGTAAGATGGCTTTACTCTGCTCATCCCGAGCCCGCTCCAGATCACCGCGCAGCAGGTAGATTGCTCCACGCGCGAAGCGTGTATCAGCAACCCCTAATGGACGGCGCTGCTGATGATAGAATTTCAAAGCCTGCTCAAAGTCTGCCAGGGCGCTATCGTACTCTTCCTTTGTACGATTGGCAAGGCCACGCGTCAGTAACGCATCGGCTTGATTGACCTGATCACTCACCTGGGTGAAACGCAACAGGGCCGCGTCACAATTCTCCAGTGCCTCATCCAATTTCTCTTCGCCAATATTCATCTGGGCCAGACTCAACAGTGCCAGTCCATCCCCACCTGTCTGTTCGAGTAACTGAAATTGACGACTGGCGGCCAGAAGAATCTCACGGGCCGCTGCAAAATTGCCGAGAGCCAGTTGGACCTGCCCCTGTCCCAGGAGTGCCTCCGCCGCAAGGATCGGCTCTTGTTGACCATCAGCAAGATTCTGAGCGGTGCTAAAATGCTGTAACGCTTGCTCGAACTCGCCCTGGGCAAGAAGAATCTGGGCCCGAGTTACGTTCAAAATGGGCTGGAGCCGTGGCTGCGACTGGTGAAGCTGTGTGGCAACATCAAGGTGGTGGCTGGCTTCCTGTAGATCTCCTGCCAGAACGGCCAGGCGAGCCAGACGGCTCTCCGCACTGACGACAAAATGGAGGCCAGCACTCTGCTCCAGTCCCTGACTCTCCAGACGTGGACGAACATCAGTATATGCATTTTTGGCGGGGGCTAGCTGGCCCTGTTGCCGATAGACATCCCCTAAGCCAAGGATGGCTCTCGCCTCTACCAGGACATTCCTCAGCGTGCTGGCCTGCTCCACACCGGCCTCTAACGAGCGGCGCGCCTTATCAAGCAGTCCCAGTTGATACTGGATAAGCCCCAGACCAACCTGCGTCTCTGCCTGACCAAGTCGGAATGAGATCGCCTGATAGGTACGGAGAGCTCGCTCCATGGTGGCGTTGGCATAGTTTAGCTGGCCACGACGAAGATTGACCTCTCCTAATAAGCGATTGGCATTTGCGGATCCCAGTGCATTTTTCTGCTGCGAATATAACTGGATTGCAGCCTGGGCTCCCTGAAGCGCCTGATCAACGGCATTCTGAGCCAGGCTAATCTCTGCCAATCCCAGATTGGCATCGGCCAGACCCAGTTCATATTCCAATACACCTGAGGTGCTCAATGCATCGCCAAAGAGTGTACTGGCCTCGTCTAGCCGATCCTGATCGATATAGATATGCCCCAACCCAACCTCAGCATCCACGGCACCATACTGATCTTTGGTCTCAGTATAGATCGCTAATGCCTCTTTATACGCCTGCTCCGCCTCAGCAAAATGACGTGTAAAGCGTTGAATGTCAGCCAGGCTTCGATTGGCATCGGCTTCATTGATGCGATCCTGAGCCTCTTTGAAAGATTGAACGGCCGCTTGATAATGCTCGGTCGCATAATCCAGTTTCCCGCGTTGCAGTTCGATATGCCCAAGGGCTAGCTCAACATTGCCCAATCCTTGCGCATTCTTCTGCTGACGATAGAGTTGCTCCGCCTGCTGATAGGCATCCTGAGCTCGATCGAGATGAGCAAGCTGCCTCTCACCATGACCCATCGAAAGCGCGCTGGCAGCCTCTTGCAACGGACGATTGGCATCGTGATAGAAGCGCATCGCTCGTTGATAGCTATTCACCGAAGCCTCAACTTCCAGATTCTGACCCTGGATATCTGCAATCAAGGCACGAGCATCCCCCGCCCGCTTAAAATCTTTGATCAGGCGGAAACGAATCTCGGCATCACCAAATGCTTCACTTGCCTTGTCTAATTTACCATCATTATATGCATCGATGGCGGTTCTGAAACGCATTTCGGCTGCTTGCCGATCTTTTTCTTGTTTGTCTGGTTCCAATGTTGCCATAAAAAATGTATTCCTCAAACTCTTACGCTATAGAGCGGAGTTGAATGTGTTTAGATTTCTCACATCATTGTAGTTCGTTCCCCTGAGAAAGTCAAAAACAATTCTCAATCCATGCTCTTTTTACTCTTCATAATCACAAAGCTTCTAGTACTTCAAAACAGTGGCTCATCTGAGTGGCTTCCTTTGCTAACATAGGCCTCTCCTCAGGTTGGGTAAGCTAGAGGGAGTGTTCACCAGAAGAACCTTTTGGCCCCCTGCCTTCATTGGACACGTTATGATAGAGTTACATATTATCATTCATGACTGCAAAAAATGTTCTATCCATTGATCTCTATGCCTTACTATAGGCACGATAGCCTGAGATCAATTAAAACATCAGAGCTTTGAGCTAACGTTAAACATCGTTTAATAATAAGCTGTTAGACTGATGGGATGACATGTTTGAAGAACATGAACACGTTCTGCTATACCCTTACATAGCCGGCCCGATCCTCGTATATATATAAAGGAGTCACTTATACACCATGAATACTGTACACACAAATACCATCTATCTGGTTCGCCATGGCGAGAATCCGGCAAATCTCACTCATGAATTTTCTTATAAAGCTGTTGATTATTCTCTCACTCCCAAAGGCAGATTGCAGGCACAACAGACAGCTGCATACTTCAGTCAGCAACCAACCATCAATGCCATCTATGCATCGCCACTGAAACGTGCCAGAGAGACCGCTGAGGCAATTGGTGATGCACTCCAGCTTCCTGTAACAATCATCGAAGAATTCCGTGAGATCAATATCGGAGATTTAGAAGGCAAAGAGCCCAGCCACGAGAACTGGGAATATCATAACAAGATTGTACAACAATGGTTTAATGGTCATAAAGAGATCGCTTTTGTTGGTGGCGAAAATTATTATACGCTCCTGGCTCGTTTGAAAGCTGGCCTGTTAGAAGCGACGCGCAATCGCAACGGCCAACGAATCATCATTGTTGGCCATGGCGGCATCTTTACGCGGACGATGCCCGACCTCTGCCCCACCATGGATATTGAAGAGCTCATCCGCGTCGATAATTATAATTGTGCTGTAACGGAGATCGAATTAACGACAAGTGGAGAAAAAGTAGAAGGCATCATGAAACGCTGGGCATCCTGCGCTCATCTCCATGGTGAGGCTGCGGCTGTCGTGACAGGCCTGGCCCCCTTTGGAAGTGTCGAAGAGAGCCAGTTGCAGTAAGCACATCACCCGTAAAATCTATCAGCCAACGCGGCAGAAGATAGATTTCAGGTAGCTTGTTTCGGGCATCGCAATGTGAATGGGATGATCGACGCCATGAGTATAAGATTCCAGAAGTTGGACGGGACGTTGGAGGCGTTGGGCGCTTTGAGAGATCACTCCTAATACATCGTCCATCCCAATCACACCAGAACAGGAACAGGTTAAAAGAATGCCCCCAGGGCGCAGAACCTGCATCCCAAGCGTGTTCAAGCGCCTGTAGGCCTTCAGCGCGTTGGTCCGTGTATTCTGTGTCTTCGCAAATGCAGGTGGGTCTAGAATCACAATGTCAAATTGCTCTCCATTCTGAACAGCCTCTTCCAGATAGTCAAATACATCTGCTATCAGAAACTCATGAGCATCTGGCGATACATGATTGAGCTCAAAGTGCTTTTGTGCGGCCTCCATCGCCGGTGCAGAGACATCGACGCTGGTGACAGTTGTATCTGGACTGGTCAGGGCTCCATAAACAGAGAATCCTCCAGTATAACTAAAGCAATTAAGGATACGCTTCCCCCTGGCATATTTGCGCAGGGATTCACGTTTATCGCGCTGATCAAGAAAGAAGCCAGTTTTCTGACCATTCCAACAATCGACCGTGAAGTACACTCCATTTTCACGGATAGTAACAGCATCAGGCACTGTTCCGGCTCCGATCATGGGCTCTTCAATATCCAGGCCCTCTCGTTTGCGCGATTGGCTATCATTACGGAAGAGCAAGCCTTGCGCCCCGGTCTCCTGCATTAAAGCTTCGATCAGGAGAGGACGGAGCCGCTCCATGCCCGCAGTATGAATCTGTGCAACCAGCACATCAGCATAGCGATCAACCACGAGGCCAGGGAGACCATCCCCTTCAGAATTGATGAGACGATAGGCATTGGTCAGCTCTGGATCAAAGACCTGTCTGAGTTGCACAGCTTGCGCGACACGCCGACGCAGAAAGTCTACAGTAATCTGCTCTTCTGGATTATAGGTAAGAATACGAATGGCTATATCGGTCTGAGGATTGTAGTATCCACGTGCCACAAACTTCCCTGTTGCTGATTTGACATCCAGCACCCCACCAATCTCAACCCAGCGTGGAGGTTGCTGTAAAGCCCCGGAAAAGATCCAGAGATGTCCGCCTTGCAGACTCTCATCCCGATGTGGTTTTAAGCTCGCCGAAGGATAATGAACAGAAGACACGTTGCCACTTACTCCTTGATATCTATACAATAAAAATGAGGCTTTTTTTAACCTTGCGCTATTATCTCACATGGTAAAACTATGGGAGAAAAGCACATGCAAGCAAAGGCTGGCCCGAGGTGCTCTCCATAGAGACGTTTACCGCTCATATAACCCAAAATTCACACCATATGGCTCTGGCAGGAGAGGCAAAGGCACGAACTGAAGGCACGCAACAAAAAGGAGGCATCTGATTGGCTCAATGAATGAACAAATCAGGTGTCTCCTTGTAGTGTTAGAACAAAGAATACGTCCTTTTACCTACTGCTTCTGAAGGCGAATCGCCGCAATCAATGGATCGGTATGATGCTCAGAGAGACGCATCTCAGCTTTACGCAGATTGTTCGCGCTATTAATCAAAGCAATATGCGTAAAGGCCTGTGGGTAATTTCCCAGAGCCACATCCCCATCGATCTCTTCAGAGAAGAGCCCCAGGCGACCAGCGCATTTCAGGAGGCGTTCAAACAACGAACGAGCCTCATCAAGACGTCCCTGCATTGCCAGATTATCGACCAGCCAGAAAGTGCAGATTGTGAATGTGCCTTCTGCCCCCTCCAGACCATCATCTGAGAGATAGCGATAGACAAAGCCACGCTCATCGGTAAGATGCTCAATAGTGCGATCGACGGTCGAACGCATACGAGGATCATCTGGAGCGATAAAGCCCACCAGCGGCAACAAGAGATTAGAGGCATCCAGAGCCGTATCACCATACGATTGGGTAAAAGCACCCACCGACGTATTGTATCCATTGGCCAGAATATCAGCACGAATCTGATCACGTACCATCTTCCAGCGAGGCAGGTCAGCCTCAAGATTCTGCTGCTCGGCAGCACGAACTCCACGATCCAGAGCGACCCAGCACATCACCTTTGAATACACAAAGTGACGCAGGCCACCGCGAACCTCCCAGATACCACTATCGGGCTCGTTCCAGTGTGCACAAACATGTTCAACCAGCGTGCGCATCATCGTCCACAACGGACCTTCCAGCGTCTCGCCATAGCGCTCAAAGCAGCCCTGGCGGCGATACAGGTGGATACAGTCGAGGACTTCACCAAACACATCCAGTTGTTTCTGATCGGCTGCCCCATTCCCAATACGGACAGGCCCAGAATTCTCATACCCGCTGAGATGCTTTAATTCGATCTCTGTTAGCTCTCGCTCGCCACGAATGCCATACATAATCTGGAGATCTTCCCCATTGGCAAAGGAGAGCCGACGCAACCAGTGCGTAAAGGCGCGAGCCTCTTCAGTAAAACCAAGCACGTTAAAGGCATAGAGTGTAAAGGTTGCATCGCGCAGCCAGGTAAAGCGATAATCCCAGTTGCGCATACCGCCGATTTCTTCGGGTAAAGAGGTCGTAGGCGCAGCCACAATCGCCCCCGTTGGAGCATAGGTCATCATTTTTAAAGTCAGCGCACTGCGCTCGACCATGTCAGCATAAGGACCTTGATAATTGCAGGAAGCAATCCATTTTCGCCAGCAATGTAATGTATGAGCTAATTCAGCATCAAAATTTCTTATTTGTAATTCCTCGTCCACCAGACGACGGGCAGACTGCGCTGTACGGCCCATACCCACAACAAACAGAAGACGTTCACCCTCACGGAGGGTCACCTGCGCCTGCACCGTACCATGCCAGTCATCTTGATCCTGAATGGAGTTTAGTGAGAAGGATGGCAACAGGTGCGCTCCAACGACGGAGAGGCCAACATGTTGCTGCCCGCCAGAGATCACAACGCCCGTGTGGCTCTCTGAAAACGTAATCTCACTCGGTGAAGAGGCATAATTTGGGCTCACTTTGAGCTTCATAGTGATGGGCATCTCGCCATGTACGCATTCAACAATACGCACAAGACAGTGGCAGGAGCCATCATCACGGGTCCAGGTATTATTATTCATGCCTTTATAGGGCCAGGCGCTCAACGTCTCGATCGGCATAAAATCGGTGAGAACCATCTCGCCGGCAATACTGGCAAAACGGGTCTGCAAAACGTTGCTCCCGCGCAAGTAGCGCTGTGAACCAGGGATCGTCCCCTCAGTGGGAGCGATCTGGAAAAAGCCTCCGTGTTCGGCGTCTAACAAGCGACAGAAGATGGCCGGGCTATCAAAGTCGGGTAGACATCCCCAGTCTACCGACCCGTCTGGGGACACAAGGACCACAGAATGACAGTCGCCAATGACGCCATACGAATTAATCGGCAGATAAGTGCGATTGAGTTCATTCATCCCAACCATTACGCAACACTTCTCTCTCTTAAACAATGTGCTTTACGACATTCCTTAGAAATCCTTAAGGCTTCCTTAGAAAATCCTTAATTTCTTGAACCCTTATAACAGATTAGAACGCAAGAGTACAGTTGATAGTAACAGTAAAAAAAGCCTTTTTTGAGATTTTTTTTACTGTGAGCGAAACGTGAGAACTTTACACGTTATTCCACTTCCACTATACAGCTATTCACTTTCCGCTGGACATTTTTAGCCCGTATGTGCTACTTTGAAGATGAGAAAAGTGGGGGAAAGCTCAGCAAGTGCAAAAAGAGGAACTTTTTCCCTCTGTGAGACGTGTAGCAGAAAGAACGTTCAGATGGAAGAGAGTAGGCACAGCAATGAGTAAATTTCAACAGATGATGCAACAGCCAGCGGGGCGTATTGGCCTGACAATGGGATTGGTTATCGGCGTCATTGCCGCTATGATGGGAGAGGCGAGTAAAGCATTATTATTTGTAAGCTTCTGTCGCTTTCTCGCCAGAAGCGCTCACCCCAAAGATAAGCAACCTTAATCCTATTTTTCTGTTTCTTCTTCTATCCTGGCAGAGATGGGAACTCCCAAAAAGTCCTGGCAGAGTATATTTGTACTCTGCCAGTTGTCTGCTTCAATCCTCATAAACAAACGTGATACAATCACACCTCTTTTCCAATCTTGTTATGCCCACCATTTATGGAAGAGATGCTTGTTGGTCCCCCCCACAAACACATCTATACGATTATACCCCCATGAAACGGCTCCTGGACCGAACTTCAGCACACCTCCCAGACCTTCCCAATTTGACCAGCCACCATCGTACCACTTGTGATACAGGCCACTGTCAGTTCCAGTTACAAAGACATCCAGGCGACCAGGGGCCCAGGAAGAGACTGTTGGATCAGAGGTAAGGATACCGCCCAGGCTCTCCCAATCATGCCAGATGCCATCGTACCACTTGTGCCAGAGCGCATAATCAGTGCCACGCACGAAGACATCGATACGACCATTGCTCCAGGAGACTGCTGCTGGCCCCGACGTGAGGACGCCGCCCAGGCTCTCCCAACCAGACCAGCCACCAGAATACCACTTATGCCACAGGGCATTATCTTTTCCTCGCACAAAGACATCTAAACGACCAGGGGCCCAGGAAGAGACGCTTGGAGCCGATTTTAGAATCCCCCCCAGGCTCTCCCAACCAGACCAACCACCATCATACCACTTGTGCCAGAGCGCGTTATCCGTTCCTTCAACGAAGACATCAATACGACCATATGACCATGAGACAGCACCAGGAGCCGACTTCAGCACACCCCCCAGGTTCTCCCAGCCAGACCAGCCCCCATCATACCACTTGTGCCACAGGGCCTTTGCTGGTCCACTAATAAAAACATCCAAACGGCCAGGGGCCCAGGACGAGACGCTCGGCTTGGAACCAAGCAATCCGCCAAGATCCTCCCAGCCAGACCAGACCGTTGGACTGGCCTGGATGCCTGGAGTAAGACTGGCACCATGCGCAATTTCACTGAATGCCAACGAGCCCAGTTCAGCAATACCGGCAGAGGCCAGGAAGAGCGCTCCCGCCTGTCGGAAAAAAGCTCGGCGACTCTCACGATTCTCGACGATTTCTACGATCTCTCCATTTGATCTCTGTTCTTCTTGCATCGATTTGTTCCCCTTTCCACTATTTTTACGTGCCAATATGTGCACATAAAGTGTTTTCGGTTCTCTGCAAAAGTTTCTCAGGATTCTGTTGTGGAGATATGTATCTCCTTTTATAGTATAAAAATCCAGACAAATAAAAAGCTGCCTCTATCTAAAGTTACGATAAGAGAAAGATTATAAACAAAGAGAGCTCTTCCAGCATTGTGATACTGGAAGAGCTCTCTTTGTCGCAAGAACTCTTTAAAGATGGAAAAGGATTTAACTATTCTTCAACCAGGTCGCCACGTCGGGAGCAAAGTAGGTGATAATCATATCGGCACCAGCTCGTCGGATACCAGTCAAGATTTCCAGCGCTACACGCTGCTCATCAATCCAACCATTTTGAGCGGCTGCCTTGACCATTGAGTATTCGCCACTCACATTGTAGGCTGCTACTGGCAGATTACAGGTATCACGTACCTGGCGAATAACATCCAGGTAGGCCAGCGCTGGCTTGACCATCACAATATCCGCTCCTTCTATGATATCCTGCTCAACTTCACGCAAGGCTTCGCGATGATTGGCAGGGTCCATCTGGTAAGAACGGCGATCTCCAAACTGTGGCGTTGAACCTGCTGCCTCGCGGAAAGGACCATAGAAGCCGGAGGCAAATTTGGCTGAATAGGCCATGATGGGGGTCTGCTGAAAACCCTGTTCATCCAGGGCCTTGCGAATCGTCCCTATACGCCCATCCATCATATCTGAGGGAGCGACGATATCGGCACCAGCAGCAACATGCGAAAGTGACATACGTGAGAGAAGCGTAAGCGAGGCATCGTTAAGGACGTTGCCATGCTCAATGACGCCACAGTGGCCATGGCTGGTATATTCACAGAGGCAGACATCAGTAATGACAAGGGTCTCTGGAGCAGTCTCTTTGAAGACGCGAATAGCCTTTTGAATAATTCCTTGCTCTGCATAGGCCTGAGATCCTACCTCATCCTTCTCATTGGGAATACCAAAGAGGAGAACGGCTGGAATGCCCAGCCTTGCCAGGCGCTCAGCTTCTGCCGGGAGGGCTTTTAATGGCCATTGAACAATACCTGGCATGGAAGCTATCTCAGAGGGCTGATCAATCCCTTCAGCCACAAACAGTGGATAGATAAGCTGCTCAACGCTTAGACGCGTCTCACGCACCAGTCCGCGCAGGCGCTCAT
Organism: Tengunoibacter tsumagoiensis; assembly: GCF_003967535.1. Taxonomy (GTDB): domain Bacteria; phylum Chloroflexota; class Ktedonobacteria; order Ktedonobacterales; family Ktedonobacteraceae; genus Tengunoibacter; species Tengunoibacter tsumagoiensis. Next base: position 3,719,747 of record NZ_BIFR01000001.1, read on the forward strand.
TCTGCCGCAAACGACGTAAACGAACGGTTGGGAATTGACTCATAGCTGATTCTTTCTAGTCTTGTTTCTTCAGGACTGCCGAGACTGCGGCAACGGTGTCTGCTAGTTGCGCATTGGTGAGAGCAAGCGAGATAAAGCAGGCTTCAAACTGCGATGGAGGGAGATAGATGCCACGCTCTAACATCTGCCAGAAGTAGCTGGCAAAATGGGCGGTATCGGAACGTCTGGCGCTGGCATAGTTGGTAACTGGCTCGGCTGAGAAGTAGAGACAGAACATAGCTCCTATGCGCACAAACTGAGCCGGGATCTTCTGGTCATAGAGTACGCGCTCAATCCCTTCTGAAAGCAATTGCCCCTTCTGCTCCAGACGTTCGTACTGACCCGGCTGGCGTAACTCGTTCAGCGTCGCAATGCCAGCCGCCATAGCCAGAGGATTCCCAGACAGGGTACCCGCCTGATACATCGGACCCAATGGAGCCACCAGCTGCATAATCTCACGTCGCCCACCGTAAGCCCCAACTGGCAGCCCTCCACCGATAATCTTACCAAAACAGGTCAGGTCTGGCGTCATTCCCACTCGCTCCTGCATGCCCCCCAACGCCACTCGAAAGCCAGTCATAACTTCATCAAAAATTAAGACGGCTCCATACTGGCTACTCAGGGTCCGTAGCCGCTCCAGAAAGCCTGGTTGAGGCAGAACCAGCCCCATATTGGCCGCTACTGGCTCAACAATGATGGCAGCTATCTCATTGGGATAGGTACGGAAGAGTTCGGCAACGGCATCTCCATCATTATAGGCAACAGATAAGGTGTTGGCCGTGGTCTCTGCTGGCACACCCGGGCTATCGGGGAGCCCCATAGTCGCAACACCTGATCCTGCCTGCACCAGCAACATATCTGCATGTCCATGATAGCAGCCGCTAAACTTAATAATTTTGCTACGACCAGTGTAAGCGCGGGCCAGGCGCAGGGCACTCATGGTGGCCTCGGTCCCAGAATTGACAAAACGCACCATCTCAACCGATGGCACACTCTCAATGACCAGGCGCGCAAGGACACTCTCGGCCTGAGTAGGAGCCCCAAAGCTAAAGCCACGCTGGCTCGCCTCAGTCACAGCCTGGACAACGGATGGATAACTATGGCCGAGGATCATTGGTCCCCAGGATTGCACATAATCCAGATAGCGATTACCATCAACATCATAGAGATAGGAACCCTCGGCCCTATCAATAAAAATGGGGGCCCCGCCGACACCACGAAAGGCTCGCACCGGGCTATTGACTCCCCCAGGTAGTAATGTCTGGGCTTCCGCAAATAATTCATGGGAACGCGCAAGTGATAAAGATGTCTCTGCCGAGCTCTGCTGGCTCATAATTCCCCCTTTTCTTGCCTTCTGACAATGGATAGCATATGGTCCCGGCTCCAGATGGATGCCTGAGACCGATTGGCGCGTACAATGACCCTTTTTTCATACAGGTCAGACACCCTGGAAGAGACGAACCGATAAAGGTGCCTCTTCCTCGCAAAAGGCGGCACAACGTCTACGCACCAATAGATTCCAAAATGTCATGCAAAGATTCTGCCACACAGGTGTACATGGGGGTATCGCGTAACGTATACATACTTGCTTCGGTCTCGCGCAGCTCCTGGACCAGATCCAGAAAATCAGGCAATACGTCCGTCTCAAAGGCAACGACAAACTCCTGATCGTCAATACCAAACGAATAGGTGGTATTTAATGAAACGCTTGGATACTTGAGACCAACACGAATATGCTCATTCATCATGCGCTTGCGGTCTTCCATTGGAAGTGCATACCAGGGGCGAGTCTTCACAAAAGGATAGACAAAAAGGTACTTCTTATCATCAGGTGTAATGACGAGCCGAGGATCATGGGCACCTCTTGCGTTCTTTCCCACATAGACTGAACGTTTGGTCATTGAAAGCATCGATTGAACCTCACGCAAATAGGGGCCCATTGCGCTACGGCGAATCTGGCTGCTCAGAAAACGTAGTTTATCGATATCGTAGGTTGCCTGCCAGAGCATAAAGTCGCAATCTGAGCGGATACCATAGAGAGAGAATGTACGAATGAGTTCATCCTGGGCATATGCCTCAAGGATCTGCTCCAATTGTCGCCGCCCCTCGGCACGACGTTCGGCTGGCAACAACTGCCATTGTGGATCAAGTTTATAGAATGAGAAACGCACCAGCTGGCGGGGCTGCTTCGGCTTAGGCTGCTCCTGGGCAGGTGCTGTCTCAGATTGTGAACCATGTGTGGTAAGTGTCTGATCTACCATGATACTTTTTCCTCGCTTTGGATGATTGCTTTCACCAGCCCATCGATGGTAAATTCTTGCGCCTCAATATCGACGCGCAAGCCCAGTTCGCGGGCCGTTTGTGAAGTAATAGGGCCAATACTTGCTATCTTTATCTGTTCGGCAATCTGTGAACGCTGTCCATCTGGCCCATAGCTTTGGAGCCAGGAAACAAAATTGCGGACAGTAGATGAGCTTGTAAAGGTCAACAGATCAATCTGTCTGTTTTGTAATTGCTGAAAGACTGTCCTCCCCTGCTCATCATCACGGGTAACAGGAAAGGTATAGTAAGCTGCCACCTCTTCCACGTTTGCGCCTGCTTGTTGCAGTTCGGTAAACAGAATCTTGCGCGCCTCGGCTGCACGAGCCAGCAGAATACGCTGTCCCGCTATACTTCGACCATCTCTCTCAGCAGCTTGCAGAAGGGCCTGAATAACACCTTCAGCGACATATTCGGAAGGGATAAGGTCGGCCTGAAGGCCATAGTGCTCCAACGCTGCCGCAGTGGCGGGACCGATTGTCGCAATACGTCCCTGCCAGACTGCACGCATCTGCTGTGGCTGATATCCCAGACTGAGCAGACGCTCCATACAGATCGCAACGCCATTGGCACTCGTAAGTACCAACCAGTCATAGCTCACTTCATTGACAATAAAGAGGCGACTGAGCGCTTGATCTAATGCGCTCCAATCGTCTGGCGGAACGATCCGGATCGTTGGAAATTCCACTGGTATCGCACCAGATGCCCTTAACTGCTCACAAAGAACGCTCGCCTGTTCTCGCGTACGCGTGACTAAAATGCGTTTTCCTTGAAGAGGAAGTGAATCAGACATGACTCTGCACCTGCTCTCTGATTGGAATAATCTCCTGAATAATCCGATCTGCGCCCCGGGTCAATGCCTCCTCAGCCAGCCTGACGCCCAGCGCTTCTGCATCTGCAATCGTTGAGTTTGAGGTCCAGGGGAGACTCTGTTGAACGCGAATCTTCCGCTCGCCATCAAGACTAATCACCAGACCCTGTACACTCAAAACATTCTCACGAATCTGGGCCGCCGCGGCTACAGGAAGATAACAGCCAGCACCTAGATGGCGCATAAAAGTACGCTCAACGCTGGTAGCGGCCTGAGCCTCTTGATTCTGCAAAGGGGCGAGAAGGCGCAACAGCTCTGGCTCGTTGCGACACTCCACCCCTAAAGCGCCCTGACCAGGAGCAGGGAGCATCATCTCTAATGGAAAATAGGTCATCCTGCCAGCTAACCGCTCAACAAAATCCAGCCGATGAAGGCCTGCTGCCGCCAGGACAATGCCATCATACTCACCTGCCTCCAACTTCCGGAGCCGCGTATCCACATTGCCACGTAAAGAAAGAATCTGTGCCTGTGGTAAAAACTCGCGAATCTGCGCCGTGCGCCTGAGACTACAGGTCCCAATGCGTGGCGATACACTCAATTTAGCGTCTGGCTGGTTGGGAAAAAGACGACCATCCGCAATGGTAAACGGCTGATTTGTCACAAAAATATCGCGCACATCCTCCCGTTCACCAACAACAAGCACACAAAGATCATCTGGCTGTTGGGTTGGGAGATCCTTCAGACTATGCACAGCAAGATCGATGCGGCCTTCATGCAGCGCATGCTCAATCTCCGTCACAAATACTCCATCGCCACCAATCTGAGACAATGGAAGATTGGTGACACGATCGCCAGTTGTATGGATCTGGACGATCTCAATCTCAAGACTGGGCCACTGCTGGCGTAGCTGCTGAGTTACCCACTGCGTCTGTATCATAGCGAGCTTGCTTGCTCGTGTTCCGATCCTTATTGACATCGACATCTGCCTTCTCTTCCAAATCAAATAAATAGCGCATAGCCTCTGCATAGACATGCCCCTGACCAGCTGCCGCCGCTTCTTTCAGCCGCAACATGGGGGTATGTAAGACCTTATTCATTAACCGTGTGGTAAGCTCCTGTACAACCGCGACTTCACGCTCTGAAAGGGAAGAAGGAAGTTGCCGTAGGGTGCGCGCCAACTCTTGTTGTCGCAACGCGTCCACATGTTTCCGAAAATCACTAATCGTATCGACAACGCTTAATGATGCCTGCCAGCGCTGAAAAGCTGCCACCTCTTCAGCCACAATGACGCGTACCTGCTCAGCCTCTTGCAAACGGAGAAGGATACCACGCTCAACTTCGGATTGGAGATCATCTAAATTATACAGATGAATACCTGGCAGATCCGCTACCGCAGGCTCAATATCGCGTGGCAGAGCAATATCGATCATCAGGAGTGAGCGCCCTCCACGGTGGGCCATCACATGACTCATAAGCTCATAGGTCATGAGCGCTCGTGGCGATTTAGTAGAGCTGATCACAACATCCGCCTCAATCAAGGCCTCTGATAACTCTGCAAAGGTGCGATGGGTCCCCTGGAAAGACTGCGCAAGCTCCGCAGCATGCGCCTGCGTACGATTCACAATCACCAGTCGCTGCGCCCCGTTATCACACAAATTACGGGCTGCTAGCTCACTCATCTTTCCTGAACCAACTAATAGGACGCTAGCCTGATGAAGATCGGGGAGGAGATGATGCGCCAGTTGTACTGCCACATGGCTTAGTGAGGCTGCATTCTTGCTAATCCCAGTCTCGCTACGCGCTCGCTTCCCTGTCACAAGAGCCGAACGGAAGAGCCCTGAAATTAAAGGGCCTGCAAAACCACCCCCCTGTGCAATCTCCATCGCCTCTGCAACCTGACCCTGAATCTGAGGCTCACCAGGAACCAGCGAAAAGAGCCCACAGGCCACGCCAAAGAGATGCGCGATCGCGCGCTCATCAGCAAAGCTATAGCTATGAGCTTCTACCTCATCAAACGCTACCTGACGAAGCTCACTCATTACTGTTAACAGATCCAGACGTCCCTGACTGATCTCCTGACAGACCGCATATATCTCGAGACGATTACATGTAGAAAGCAAGACACACTCCTGCACATATTGGCTAGCTGCTTGCAGAAGATGTGGAATATGGCGAGAGGAACACGTCAAGCGTTCGCGTAGTTCAATAGACGCGGTAGTGTGATCAACGCCAACGACGATGATATGCATGCAAACCTCATAAAACTTTTAGAAATTTCATAGTCTACTTTAGATTTTAGCGTTTTTTTCAGAAGAGTCAAGATCTGAATTCCTATATATTCTCAGGCGCTCACCTTATCTTCCATCAGATATCTACCTGATCGATGTTACCCGTTCTTCATTCATACATCATCAATAAGGTACATAGGATGACGTCGAGGAAAAAAAAGAGCATACCTCCTGTGGTACGCGCTCGGGCTGATGGCCTCTTCATTCCATCCTATGCCTTTTTTTGCTTAACACTTCTTACTCTCTACTAACAGTAACACAAAGTTCAATCGTCCCCACACCAAAACTCATGCAGAAATGCTGCCCCAAAAGGTGTATGATAGGGAGACGAACAGCCTATACTTTCTTCTTTGATAATAAGTAAAAATTCCTAGTACTTGCAAGATCAGTCGAAGTACTCACAGCTATTTGTAGTAAGGAGTGGACTAAGCATGCTATCTCATTTTGATCCTCGATTTCTGGCGATCGTGGGGATCTTTTTCTTGATTATGGGCGTCTATAGCCTCGTTGTAGGTCTACGCCGCCAGAGACTGGCGCTGGCCGCTGGCTATACTCTTCCCTGGTATAAACACCAGACCATACTTACTGGAGTGGAGTATCTTCTGCTTACTGGCGTGATTGTACTGCATATGAGCCTGCTTCTACAACTCCTTCCAGCTTCCTGGGCCGTCATCATTGTGCCTATTTATACAGCAATGATGTTTCTTTCTGCCATCGTTCTCTGTGCAATGTTCTACCTGGGCCTTGTCAGCCGCCGCGCACGCTCAATACAGGCTACGCCTAAACGCAACTCTTTTGCAAATATGGTCGAGGAACAGTCTCTTCAGCAGCAAGCTCGCTCAAAAGAAAGACGTCGCTCACGTCGTCAGAAAGCTGCTCAAGCTCGGCGCAGACAATCGGGCCGAGCCTGAGCTTTGAACTGTTTAGCACCCCTCAAGTGTCAATCGCATCTCAGCAAGCGCCTGGGCCACTGAATAGTGCTCCTGGATCTGGATGATACGTCCATTCGCCTGCTGACCAGATCCAATGGGCAGATTCTGATCCAGCAGGCTCAGACAGTCGAATAGCTGTAGGGCGGGATTGAGCGGTATGGTTACGGTTAGAGCGAGGCTGTTGCGTTGTTCTTGAGCCAACAGAAAACTGGCTTTAGCTGCACACTGGAGTGGATCTGTTAATCTTACATCGATCTGTGAAAGCAGATGTTCGCTGGCCAGAAGCTGCAATGAGGTTGTATCAACCAGTTCTGCGGTGGTCAATGCACCCAGTAAACCACCCGCAGGAGCTTTCCCTGTCACAATAATGTGATTAGCCGCATGGATAGATTGCGCAAATGTGACAGACTCTATCTCTGACCGATAGCTCCAGACAAGGGGATCGCTGGAAGAGAGCTCGCGAAACTGAAGGATCTCATCCTGATCCAGGAAGTAGACGAGCCCATAGGTGAGACAGAGTTCATCCAGTGCATGCCGATACGAGAGCCCGGCCTGTATGACAAAACCAGGAATGATCTGGGCCATCTGAGTGGTCAGGGGCAAGAGAATCTCAAACAGGCCAGCTCGAGCACAGATCTCTTGAATCAAAAAACTCACTGTTTGATTGAGATAACTCCCCTGATAGCGTGAGAGCAGATCCAATTGAAAGGTCAGATCCTGGGCCTGCAAGACGATCTGATTCTGTACAGGGGTACGCTCAAAACGCAGTGTTTGCACGCGATAGGTCCCCACCTTTTGGAGCACTGGCACACCAATCAGACATCCAGTACTTAGTACCAGCGAAGTAGCAAGTCCCAGCGGTTGCGGTGAAGAGCCAGTTGTCACCAGATGACTATAGACGCCATTGGTATTATCCAGCACCACCTCCAATTCGCCTGGCCGACCTGCCCGTTCAGTACGACGATAGGAGAGAACAGCGCCCGAAAGATCCAACGTTTGCGCGGGATTATTTGCCTGAAAGGCCGGAGCACTCAATACAGAAGCAAGTGTTGCTACATAATAGCGTGGACCAGCACTCCCACTGACAGAAGAAGCAAGACTAAAAGCAACTGCTCCATAATGAGCGCTCAAAGCGGGCAGGGGCAGGCCATTCGACCAATGGATCAGGTCAACCGATTGTCGCAAGCGTGGATAACTATAGACGGTCCCCGTCAGAGCCCCATTATCTTGCTCCAGACACGTAAGAAGATACAACCCATCGACAAACGAGAGTCGGGGAGCGATACGAGAGATTGCAGTATTGGTTGATGGGGCAATCACAAAACCACTCTGCCAGAGGTCAAGCGAGGGATCATAGCTACAAGTAGCAAGGCTATAGCCATCTGAATAAATGAGCGTGTAGATAAAACTATTCCAGGTAGCAGCAAGGCCCTGTCCAAAGGGAAGAGTTGGCAAGGTCCAGGTTATGAGTGGAGTCCAGTTTGAGCCTGTCCAAAAGCAACAACCAATGGATTCGCCACCTGCGACGTCATACAGAAAAAAAACGTCTGCATTACCAGCGCTGGCAATCCCCTTCAGTAAGGCACCACCAGGTGGGGACACCACACTCGTCGGCCCGGACCAGGTAGTACCATTTGTGCTGGAAGTCCAGGTCAGAAGAGTATTGCCGCCAGTCCCTTGCTGAGCAAATGCAAAGAGCATTCCTCCACTATTCGCAATCGCGCACCCACCATCCTGAAAGAGCAATCCAGATGAGCCAGGCAGCGTTATCCAATGAGACCATTGTGAGGATTGCGAGGGATCGGTAATACGTTGAACAAGAAAAGATGCTGCAAACCCCGTCCCGCCTCGCGGCACCTGCACTCGCACAACATTCCCATCGCTGGCAAGGCAGGCATCATTCCAGGCATCCGCTGTCCCCGGGTTCTGATATAACGTATAATGCTGGACATGGTCCTCAACTACAACCGACAGAGCCGGGTGTCGCGTCACTTGATTGAGAGCAAGCTGTAATGTGGGACTAAGCGCACGAACCATTGGATTTTTCCTTTCAAGCTGAGAGGGGGGTGAAAGAGAGGAAGAAAAAGAGGAATAGTAGTGACACTATGATTACAGAATAAGTATAGCAAAAAAAGATGAAAATTCAAAATATCAACGCCGTGAATATTTTTTCCTGTATATTAACAAAAAAATGAATCGTACATCTCAGGTAAGGCATGCCTGGAAGTCAATGCTGTCCAATTATCAGAGATAACAGGAGTCATTCTACAAACATACAGGGGAACAATAATGCAGCATTGTAGAATGACTATATATATACTGGTCGGAACACTCTATTTTTTACAATAGCCTCTTTGTCTTTCTGATCTATTCGACAAAGAGGCTTCTGACACATTCGGATAACTACGGATGAAAGAACTTCGGATCATTTATATTCGTTACCTTATAAGCATCCATATGCTTATTCAGTATCTTGATGCACTTGATGAACATGCCTTAATATTGGAGCAAGGTAGTTCACCTGCCATTAAGACTGGTTTACGGCAGACAAACCTTATCGCTGTGACCGCACAGGGAGATGTAATAACTATTTTTATTAACAAAAAAAGCATCGGAACGATTCACGATGCTAGTTATGATCACGGAGAGATTGGAGTACTGGTTGGTAGCGACCAGACAGCGCCTGCCGAAGCCTCTTTTCAAGATGCAAAAGTTTGGGACTGATCATCACATTATTGGGCCAGGTCCAGGCGCCAGGCCACTTCAGTCGGCAACAATCCCAGTTGATTGTAACGGCGAACTTGCGGCGCATCGGGCAAAGATGCCACCAACTCAACTACAGGAACCTCACGAAAGCCAGAGCGCTGCCAGTAGACCCCTGACCCGGTACTAAAGAGATAGATACGCTGATAGCCAGCCTGCAATACGGCGGCAAGCGCTTGCTGAACCAGTGCCGCACCGATCCCCTGGCCCCGCTGTGCAGGGATAACCGCGACACTACGCAGCAGTGCCGCTTCATTTCCTAGCTCCAGACCAATTGTGCCGACTGGCTGCTCATTGGCATCTTCTGCTAACCAATAACGCGTTCCCTCAACAAGTAGATCGTCTGTGGAGAGATGAGCCTGCCGCAACACAATTTTAATCTGATCACTATCAGCTCTAGTTGCTTCTCGAATCGAGAGACCTGACTCTTTCAACATAGAAATACCCCCTCCCTTAATAATACTCCTCCCACGTTCCAAAAATCAAAGAGGCTCTCTACAGCGGAGAATAGCTACAAAAACGAGGAGGCATGATCCTGACAGATGATCTTGCCCCCTCTTTCATTAAAAATATGGAACACAAACTACCACTCTATTGAGCGTGCCTTCACCATCACTCTATTCATGCTGTTGCCAGGCAGCCTGGATACATTGCCTTAAGAGCAGAATGTTTGTCAGGGGCCCAACACCACCTGGCACCGGGGTTAGAGCGCCAGCAACCTCTTGTACTGATGCAAAATCGACATCCCCAACGATTCCACCTTCGGGCACAGCATTGGTGCCAACATCAATAACTGTGGCACCTGGACGTACCATTTCAGCCGTAACCATTTTTGCTCGCCCCACAGCGACCACCAGAATATCTGCCTGACGCGTCAAAGAGGGAAGGTTGACGGTACGCGAATGGCAGATAGTCACCGTTGCGTTCTTTTGCAGGAGAAGCATCGCCAGAGGCTTACCAACAACATTGCTACGACCTAACACAACCACATGCTTGCCAGCAAGTGGAGTCTGGCTACGCTCAAGAATCTCCATGACGGAGGCAGCCGTTGAAGGGAGGAAACTGGGCAGACCCATAAAGAGCCTTCCAGCGCTGAGCGGATTAATGCCATCAATATCCTTGGCGCTGGCGAGCGTATCAGCAACGATCTGCTGTGGAAGATGAGCAGGGAGCGGCATCTGAACGATCACGCCATGCACATCCTTATCTCCATTAAGTCCCTGTAAGGTGGTGCGCAGCTCATCAGCCGTTGTCTGCTCCGGCAAGAGCTCAAGACGCGCCTGTACCCCCAGTTCTTTGGAGATCCGCAAGATCGCTTTACTGTACACGTTAGAGGCAGCATCGCCCTCCACACGCACTATGACCAGACCTGGAGCACGTTCGTAGCGCTGAATATAGCGAGCGACATCTTCTTTAAGCTCGGCTTTCATCTCTGCTCCCAACACACGCCCATCTAATAATTGTACGCTCATGCTCGCTCCTCTATACTACGGATAACCTGCTGCGTTCCCTGTTCAATCTGTGCCAGAGCAGTCTCCAGGCGCTGGCTAAGCTCAGCAATACGCCCTTGATCCTTCATCGATTGCAGATTAATCTGAACCATCCATGAAGCGCCCCTACCGGCTCCGGTCGCCATAGACGTTGCCGTAGCGATATCGCTGAGAACATTCTTATTACCGATTTCAGCAATGCGCAGACAACACTGAACGAGTTGAGCTGCGCTCTCAGCCATCTCTAAGGGGACAAGAGCTGCTGAGACCAGACCATCCTGAATGGCCTGCATACGAGCCGCCTTCTCCTCGCTCGTTGTTCGTGGTAGCTTAAAGGTTGCAGATAGGTGACCATAGGCTTCGATATCCGCCTGCATCAACGACTGAAAACGGCTGCGCAACTGCTCAGCCTGAGCCAGCAAGCGCTCGATTTCAGCATGAACTGGTGCATAGTCCGCCTTGCTTAACGTCAGACGCGAGACCATGCAAGCCAGTGCAGATCCCATAGCTCCACTTAGAGCTGCCGTTGATCCCCCACCGGGGGTAGGTCTGGCAGAAGCTAGATCATCTAAATAGTCCTGTAACTGTTTATCTAAGTACATCGCAACGCCTTCTATCTATTTGCATACTTGTGCTTCAATGCTTCCCTGCAAAATCACTCGTCTGCATTCTAACATCCTCTGTAGGAGGCGTCGAGGGCTAAAGGGGATTGGATCAGTGCTTTGAGAGATAGACAGATGACCAATCACCAAAGTAGAGACCATTTGCGTTAACCGTGACTCCATGGACCCATGAAGAGAGGACAGCCACTTGCTTCTGATGATCCAGTGGGAACCAGGCGACGTCAGTAAGTGCAATCTGCTCAGCCTTCTGATAGAGGGCCAACCGCTCTTGACCACTCGTAGCTTCTGCCTGATTGATAGCCTGATCAAAATCATCGTTCTTCCATTGACCGGGATTTTGATTGGAAGTGGAGAGTAGATTCACTGCTAGAACATCATAGGGGTCTGGGAAATCGGCGGCCCAGCCAACAAAACCAAACGCAATGGAATGAGCGTCGAGCTCCTGTTCATAGGCATTCTCTTCTACTGGTTGCAAAGAGACCTGAATACCTAAATTTTGCTGCCACATTTGTTGTAAGGCGGTCCCCTCAGCCACCGAGAGCTGGCTATTAGGAAATGAAAGCGTAATGGGTGGAAATGCCGAAAGATCTGGATAGACAGACTTCAAGAGGTCTCGAGCCCGACCTACATCTGCGCTCAGACCAGCTTTTTGCTCCTGATATCCAGGCATTCCTGGTGGCAAGATAGTCGTGGTGGGTACAACCACATCGTGTAAAATCGTATGCGCAAGTGCTGACCGATCTATCGCATAAGTCAACGCCTGTCGCACCTCTAAGGCATCGAAGGGCTGTTGCGTTGGATCAAAAAAGAGCGCATCGGTCTGCAATTGTGGACTGGCCGCAAAACCAGCTAACCCTTTGGCGGCAGGCTGATCCTGCGGATCCATCCCCCACACAAGGTCATATTGTCCAGCATTCGAAGCTTTAAAGGCCACAATAGGATCGTCGACAAAGCGCATATCCACCATTGCTAGATTGGTTCTCTTTCCAATGTAGTGTGGATTAGGGATAAAAAGCATTTTGACATTATGTTGCCAGGACTGAACCATAAATGGCCCGGTTCCAACGGCACTATCGGCCACATGCTGCGACCAATCCTCCTGCTGATAGTGCTCAACAACCTGTTGATTAACTGCAAAAAAAGCCGGATTAGTCAGGACGCTCAAAAAATAAGGTGCTGGTTGCGTTAACGTTACCTGGAGGGTATGAGCATTAAGAGCTTGCAAACCACTAATGGTTGTCTGTTTCCCCGTCAAAAAATCGTTAAGGCCCGCAATTGGCAGGTTGAGATCCGACACAACTGAAGAGTTTGAAGTAGAGTTAAAGACACGATTCCACGTATAAATATAGGTCTGTGCAGTGACGGGCGTTCCATCTGAAAAAGCAACCTCTGCATTCAGAAAAAAAGTATACACTTTTCCATCATCTGCTATCTGCCAGGTAGCTTGATCAGGAATGACCTTGAGATCCTTGTCGGTCCGCACCAGGCCACTATAAATCATATTGGCGACCAGGGTAGCATTCTGATCAAGGCCGACGGCTGGATCAAGCGTTTGAAGATCGGCTATTCCAACATTTGGAAAAGTCAATATTTGCTTTGTGGCAGGTGAAAGCATTACCGTGTTTTTTTGGGCCACACCAGTAGTACAAGAAGAGAAAAAAATACACAGGACAAAACACACACAATAGAACGCAGGAAACCGCCAAACATCTTTCACTAAGAAGAGCCCTCCATTCAAACCTCAATTCGTCGCCACAAGCGTTTCTAAATGAAGACCTGCATGCAACATAGCCTCTTCATTATATCTAAGCTACACAACTCTGACAAAAGGCTTACTTTTTGAACGCACCGCTTCCCACAAAAGGTTCAGATAATAAAAAAACTCCGCCCCCAATAGGGCGGAGCTATACCGTATTTCCTATGCGCCACAAAGATCAGCTGGTGCCCTGGGACCACAAAGCACATTGGGAATAGGGAAAAAGCTTGCATGCAGCGTGACTGTATCTTGAGGAGTCTTCTCCAACATCACATCTGCCCCCTGATGACCAACGGTGCTAGATATCACTTTTCCATAAGCCTTCCCATTATCAAGATGAGTAAATTGATACTGCTCCTGATTTCCAGAAATGATGGTATTCCCCTGAAAGGAATCGCATGGGGGCGCAACTCCTGGACCACACCAGGTATACACGCGAGCAACATAATTAGCGTGTCCATTGGCAAAAACCGTTAAGCCTGCCCCGTGTTGTACCCAGCTCCCCGCCAGAGACCCAAAATCAGGTCCTGCCGCCTTAACGCTTGAATGAGATGCAGTCAGAAAGGTGCTACCAGTATGTGTATTTACCTCAGAGGCATTCATAAACAAGAGAAATCCACACAGGAACAGCGGAGCCAGAAACAGACGGCGATCGTACAACAAACGTCTCATGATCACACTCCTTTACTAAGAAAAAGGAACGCCTACGTGAGCGGATCATCTACATGGACTAAAGTCTAGGGACTAAAGCTTGAGACAATAGAGCCCTCTGTGTTACATTATTTCTCTACTATATATATAGTACGTTTCTCAGTGTGAATAGTGGCACAGATTCTCTACACATTTGAGAGGTCCTGTTTTTAACCTTAGAGGAAGAAATCACCTTCAAAACATGCTATACTGCTCTAATCGTTCCCTTTTATCATGTAAGAGGGCAAGCATTCGATTACCAGCGGCTGGGAAAACAGAGGAGAGGTTCATTGACGATCATACAACCAACGCTCCACTTAAAAGAGGTCTATGAGCTGTTAATAGAGACCTATGGTGAGCCCCATAACCAACCCGATATGGATCCACTGGGTGGTCTGATCGGAACAATCCTATCACAGCATACATCTGACATCAATTCTGGCCGAGCATATCAAAAACTGATCAAAACGTTTCCTGACTGGGAGAGGGTCCGCGATGCGCCCACGGGAGAGATAGCAGAGGCAATTCGTTCAGGCGGTCTGGCTAACATCAAGGCCCGCAGAATTCAGGAAGTGCTTCATGAGATGAGTGCCCAGCAGGAAAAAGATCAACATCCAGGCCCACTGACACGTTACCTGTTAGAAAAACTCCAGACCTTGCAGCCCGAACAGGCCTGGCAGTATTTACGCACCTATCCAGGAGTTGGACCCAAAACAGCTGCCTGTGTGCTCATGTTCAATCTCGATCAACCAGTGATACCAGTTGATACCCATGTTCATCGCACCAGCAAACGGCTAGGACTGATTGGAGAAAAAGTCAGCGCCGACCAGGCACATGTTATCTTTGCAAAGATCGTTCCTCCTGAGTGGGTCTATCCCTTGCACGTCAACCTGATTCACCATGGTCGGCAGATCTGCCATGCACAGCGCCCCGACTGTGGTCGCTGTCCACTCTATGGAGAATGCGTCTATGTTGGAAGCGTCAATCCACAAGGGGTCAATTCCTCTGTTATGAGGAACTGACCCTCGCATGCCTGAAAAATGGCCTTACTCAAATACTTCTTAATAAGTTATTCAGGATAGTATCTCTGATCGGATCTACGTATTTTTTGTTTTTCGGGAAGGCCGCGCTGGCTTGACAACTTCACTCCCATCCTGCACATGTGAGCCGCCATCTAGAATAAGTTTACGCAAAGCATTCTCAGTTGTCACAACATCCGAAGACGGCTTTTTAGCAGTTGAGGAAGAAGCCACTGAACGAGTTGATGCTGGCTTCGCTCTCTCTTTCGGGCTCTCGACTGTCTTTTTTGGAGCTCTGGGCGACGCCGTTTCTGTGGTTGAACGTTTTTTGGGTATGGGCGCATCCTTAGCATTGACTGTCTGTTTAGAACGTGTAGAAGCAGCACCAACAACCGGTTGAGAATTGGTAGCCCTCTTCTTAGGAGAGGTATCAGCAGTTGCTTGTTTCTCGCTATTAATCGTTTTTGCGGCCCGGCTTTTCGAGGTTGACGCAGCAGATGTGGTAGCCGTTCGCTTCTTAGGCGTTGCCGTAACCTCTTGAGAAGCCTTTTTAGGCTTCGCCGGTGCCTTAGACCGCGGCTTACTTACCTCCTCTGGAACCTCGACCACCGTCGCTTCATAATACAATTCATCATCCGCTTTGCTTCGGCGCTGTGTATCTTTCAATAGCAAGCGTTGCCCCTGCTGAGGAATATATGTCCATTGCTGAGTCGCTTCTGGAGCCTGGACTGGATCCAGGGCCTCAATAAATGTTGCAACATCGCGATAGCGCTGCGTATACTTTTTCGCTAATGCTGTAAAGACTGCCTGCTCTATATGAAAAGGGAGTTCGGGATTAAGATGGGTCAGCGGAGTTGGAGTTGCCGTAAGGTGCTCATGCTTAAGAGTCTCAAAATCTGTACCAGCAAAAGGACGCTGACCAGTAAAAAGTTCATAGGCAATACAAGCCAGAGAATACTGATCGCTCTCCAGGCGAACCTTACCTTGAAAATGTTCAGGGGCCATATAGGATGGAGACCCACCAATCCCTGATGCAGACAGACCAGGATTCTGTACAATCTGTGCAATATCAAAATCGGCCAGGAGTACTTCGTCATGAATACCAAAGAGGATATTCTCGGGCTTGAGATCGCAATGTACAACTCTCTGTTGATGCACAAACTGTAATGCATCGCCAGCCTGTCGCAAAATACTCAGGGCCTGCTCAACTGGCAAAGGATGTCCTTTATACTGCCGCAGAAGATCACGCAGAGAACCATGAGGAGCATACTCTTTAACGATGTAAGGAATACCATCTTGCATATTCGCATCGAGAATAGCCAGGATATGGGGATGTCGCAACTGCTCTAGCAAACGAGCTTCCTGAAAGAAAAGCTCATACATCTTTTGTGCATCTGGAGTTGCTGTATTGAGGATTTTTATGGCCACAATCCGATTAGACAAGACAGTATGAGCAGCCTTATACACAGAGGCATAGGCCCCATGAGCAATCTCTGAGAGGATACGATAACCACCAATCAAGTGGCCAGTACTGAACGTCATGAAAAACTCCTCACCTGCTTTATTGAGCCAGTTTTCTTGAAAAGCATAAAGTTCTCACAAAAAGAAGAAACCTTATGAACCTGAAAAACAATTATATCATTTCTTCTGCTTCGTAGGCATTCTTTCTGTCAGGAACAGACAGAAAGGACTGTGCTTCTTCCCGAATACTTGACGTTCTTACACCATTTATTTACAATTGAACCCGTTAGAGTAAGCGTACAATCAGGTATAGCAAGAACCAGAAGGAGCAAGGATGGCAGATCGAGTCGGACAGCGACTGGGCAATTATACGATCACACAACTATTGGGCCAGGGAGGTTTCGCTGAGGTCTATCTTGGCGAGCACCTCTATCTGAAATCGCAAGCCGCAATTAAGGTACTACAAGCTCGACTGTCGAGTACCGATGATATGGACAGCTTCTTAAAAGAGGCCCAGACCATCGCCCGGCTAGCCCATCCCAATATTGTGCGCGTCATGGACTTCGGCATAGATGAGGAGACACCATATCTGGTGATGGACTATGCCCCCAATGGCACATTGCGCCAGCGTCACGCGAAAGGGATTCCGTTGCCCCTCACAACAATTCTCCCATATATCACTCAGGTAGCGGATGCACTGCAATACGCTCATGACGAGCGGCTCATACATCGTGATATCAAGCCAGAAAATATGCTCATTGGGAGACGCAACGAGATCCTCCTCAGCGATTTTGGTATCGCCCTTGTAGCACAAAGCTCTCTTTCACAGGGTACGCAGGATGTTATCGGTACAGTCGCCTATATGTCGCCTGAACAGATCCAGGGAAAACCTCGACCAGCGAGCGATCAATATTCACTGGGCATTGTGGCCTATGAATGGCTCACTGGTGAACGTCCATTCCATGGCTCGTTTACTGAGATGTGCACTCAGCATATGTTTGCTCAGCCTCCCCTCTTGAGCGAGAAACTCACTCAGGTCTCACCTGCCATTGAGCAAGTGATTATGAGGGCTCTCGCCAAAGATCCCAAACAGCGCTTTGAAACAATCCGTGACTTCGCGACCGCCCTGCAAAATATTCAGCAAAGTGGCGATACAGCACTGCGCACAGGCCAGATCGATCTAGAAAATAATTCTTATCGCACAGAATTAATGCAACCCCCTCCCTCTTACAGGACTGAGCTTATGCCTCCAACACAGGCCACGCCTTCGAGCCCTATCACACCAGGGAAAGGGTTGCTCTCTCGAGCACAATACACCCAGAATACTCCTACGAATTCTCAGACGGGGAATCAAACAGGGCAACAGACCACAGGTCAAGGAAGCAACCAGGCAATCAATCAACCTTCTCAGGCACCAGCGCAAAATTCTCAACCGAGCGCACTTCCAACGCTTCATTCCATGGAGACCGAGGCCCGGACGAATCCTCCACAAATGATTCTTCCGCCACCTCCGCCAGGAACACCGAACCAATTCAGACCCCAACAACAAGGCAATCCAACAACGCCACAATCGGGGCAGGATTTCCAGAATCGTGCGTATCAACCGCCTTTACAATCGGGACAACCCTATCCCGGTCAGCCCTATAACAATCAACAAGGTATCCAGTATCCTGGACAACCATATGGTGGGCCTCAACAAAGCGGCCAATCATATGGTAATCCCCAACAGGGAAATCCCTATCCTGGACAGCCTTATGGCAACCAGCAAGGTAACCAATATCCTGGTAACCAGTATGCACCAGCACAATCTTACGAAAGCCCACAGCAGGCTGCCCAACGTGAGGCTGCCCAACGTGAGGCTGCTCAGCGTGAGGCTGCTCAACGTGAGACCGCCCAACGTGAGACCGCCCAGCGTGAGGCTGCCCAGCGTGAGGCTGCTCAACGTGAGGCCGTACGCACAAATCAAAAGCAGAATCAAGCCACAGGTCGAAGCGAGAGCTTTGAGGAGAGTTGGGGAATCCTGGCAACCTGGAAATGGCCTATCCTGGCAACAATTGTGGGCATCATTCTGTTCTGTGCCATACACAACCTCACCATTTTCCCACTCCCTTCTTTTCCTGTTCCTGTACTAAATCGGGGGATTACCCTGGTCGTAGTCATTCCGCTCTTCTTTGGTGCCTCGTTTGGTCCATGGGTGGGCTTGCTTGTTGGATTGGGTGGTGTGCTCTGTGGGGACCTCTTTTACCCCATAGACAATCATTTCCATCTTATCAACACAGCGCATAAGAATATCGACTGGTGGGCTCCTCTTCTCATCAATGGTATTGCAGGACTTTTAACAGGCCTGACCAAATTGCGCAGAAAATATCCAAGTGTGGGCTCTGTAACGCGTGCAGTTCTTCTCGCAGCTATTGGTCTAGCAGCTAGCCTGGGTTTTGTGTTATACCAACTACAAGAGCTCTCATCCTACCAATTTCTAGGGTTGGTGCTCCTTTGTAATCTCATCATTAGCTTTGCAATCCTCGTTGTCTATAGCATTATGATTAGACTCGTAGACCCAAGCATTTAAACACAGGCGTATTCCTAAACTCGAGTAGCGGCTATGTAATCTCTTACATAGCCGCTCACTTGTATTAGAATTAGACCGTCCCCACTAGAGGCGTACGATTAATAACTGCGGGCAGATCGATATTTACCGCAGCAAATGTATAACTATTATCCCCCTTAGGACTGAGATAGCCCGCCTTAGCAACCGCAGCTGGAGCATCAGACACTCTCGTAATGGCAACTGGTGTATAAGCCCAATTATCGGCAAAGCTTTCACCGAGTAAGACACGGCCTAGAACACGATGCTCAGACTCGATTGTAGCAATCTGAGCTGCAATTTGTGCCAGGCGCGGCTGATTCTGCTCTGCAAACTCACGGACCGCCGCAAGATAGGCCGAATCAAAAAAGCCTTCCAATTCCTGCTGTGTGGCAATGAAGAGTGAAAGCTTCTTGAAGGTATCAGCCCCATGTGGAAAACTAAAGGTACTTGTCAGAGGCTTTGCCTTATTATCGCGCAAGTAGAACTCATGAATCTGCTCTTCCACAACTGCAGCACGTAGATAGTTCAGCCTATCACCCGAAATTCCCAATTTATGAGCATTAGCAATGCCCTGACTATAAAAGGTGACTGCTAGACGCTCTGCGGTACGCGCAATATTCAGAATATCCTGGACCGCCGTAGGCTTCTTCCCTTTATCCCCAGCAGCAAATGCACCAATCGATGGCAAGAGCGTGACACCGGCGACCCCAGCTGCCCCAACAGCTACTCCAGCAACCCCTTGTAATAATCTACGACGCGAATGCAATCCTTCATTTGGCTGCATCTCGTTTTCACTCTCATGGTTGTGCATAAAAATTACCCAATTCCTTTCAACTTATCCAAACACAACATCCTCTTTACGCACGAATCGCCTATCTTATTCTGCAAAGTCTTCCTGAGAGGCAACATTAGGAAAAAACAACGCTATTGGAGAATATAGTAATCTTACTAGCAAGTAGCACTGTAGATCAGGAGATATGCAATACCCCTCAGGACCATTTAATCATATCAAGCCTGTAAATCCTTATTTATGAGTACTTATTTAGAGTGTGTCTTAAGATAAACGCAAAGGCCTAGAAAGGAGCCAAACGCGTCAAAAAGAGACGGATCGCAGCGATCTGGATAAGAGCCTCACTGCTCGAAGGGAGACCCTCATAATCGCGCGCCAAGCGACGAAACCGCGTGAGCCAGGCAAAGGTGCGTTCAACAACCCATCGTTTTCGTTGAACCTGAAAACCGCCTTTTGGTTTGGCAATCTTGACCGGTTCCCCATTGACGAGCACCCAATCGCTCTGGGAGTCGTTGTGTTCATGAGGGACAATCTCCGGTTCCCAGCCAAGGTGCTCTTTGATCCAATCAAGAAGCGGCCCAGTGTATCCCCGATCAGCGAACAGATACGAAACTCGTGGGAAGTATTCTTTTTGCCCGGCCAACAGCAGAGGAGCGCTCTTGCGGTCGGTCAAGCCCGCGGTATGCACTTTGACCGCCAGAACGAAGCCTTGCGTGTCAACGAGAAGATGTCGTTTACGACCCCAGATTTTTTTTTCCCGCATCGAACCCACGCTCGATGCCTCGGACGGGACTGGTTTTGATCGATTGGCTGTCGATGATGACCGCACTGGGTTCCTCTTCTCGGCCAATGGCCTGACGGGTTTGTTTGCGTAAGCTGGTCATGGCGGTCTCCCAAACCCCGCTGTGTTTCCACTGACGCAAATAATGGTGCAGCGTCTTGCCGTTGGGCAAATCGTGGGGTGTCAGTCTCCACGAACAGCCTGTTCGCAACACGTAGAGGATGCCGTTGACGATCTCGCGCCTGGGAATGGTCTCTTGGGTCGCATTGGGCGAGACATCTGGGATGAAGGGAGCCAGCAACTCCCATTGGGCATCCGTCAGATCGGTGGCGTACGGCTTTCGCGTGATGCTTCTTTCCATTGGCTGTGATCCTTTCTGATCGCTTGTTTGACTCCTTTCTTTTTTCTATCGGCCACTTACTGGTTTTAGGACACACTCTTACCAACAATGTGCACAGGATAAGAAAAAATTTACGATACTGGTCCAGGATGCCTCTGCGTGAATACGGAGGAGGAATGGACCGTCCTTTTGTGGCGTATGGGTGGAGTGAGAATCAGAGAAATTTTATCTCCCTATCTTTTCTTGAGTTGACTTGATAATATACTCTTTCCATGATCAGGTATACTTATAGCATAAAAATTCAGCTATTATGAAAGGTTTAAGATAGATGACAATTGATTTAAGAAGTGATACCTTGACCCTGCCAACAGATGAGATGCGAATGGCAATGGCTCGTGCTGACGTTGGTGATGACGTCTATGGCGAAGATCCCACAATCAATAAGCTACAAGAATTAGCAGCAGAGCTAACAGGAAAAGAGGCTGCGCTCTTTGTACCTACCGGCACGATGGGCAATATTATTGCAATGCTCACACATGCTGGCCGTGGGCAAGCCATTATTGTAGGGGACCAATCACATATCTACCATTATGAAGCTGGAGGAGCTTCAACACTGGGCGGCTCACCTATGTTTGTAGTACCTACTCATAAAGATGGAATGCTCGATCTGACCCGAGTAAGAGCAAGCTTAACGGATGAGAGCGATGATCATGTTGCCCGTACAGCACTTGTATGCATCGAGAACACTCACAATAGCTGCGGTGGTACAGTGCTCAATCAAGATCAAATGCAGATGATTACCGATCTTGCCCACAGTCGACATGTCCCCGTTCACATGGATGGAGCGCGAGCGTTTAATGCAGCTATCGCTCTGGGTATACCACTGGCAACACTCATACAGAATGTAGATTCTATGATGTTCTGTCTCTCAAAGGGCTTAAGCGCTCCGGTTGGATCGCTATTAGTAGGCAACCAGGAATTTATTCGCAAAGCACGACGTATTCGTAAACTCCTAGGAGGCGGTATGAGACAGGCAGGTGTTCTAGCAGCCGCTGGTATCGTTGCCCTTACTACGAGAGTTGAACGCCTGGTAGAGGATCATGCGAACGCTAGACTGCTCGCCGAAGGACTCGCTGAGCTACCTCAGCTTGAAATTGCTCTAGAGCGAGTACAGACAAATATTGTCATATTCAAAGTTAAGAGTACGCATCTCTCCTCAGACGAAATCGTCGCGCCATTTCTCGCAAAAGCACGAGAACACGGAGTCCTTTTAAGCGAGATGGGGGAGGGGAGAATTCGTGCTGTAACACATCATGGAATCGATACTGCACAAATCTCTACCGCACTTAACGGCATCAAAAAAACCTTGTTAGAACTACATCCTTAAGGAAATACGAAGACTAATGATCCTGAATGTTTTCATACAAAAAACATCCAGGATCATTAGTCTTCGAACTTATCACACGCAAAAAAAAGCCAGGATCTCTCAATCCTGACTTCTCTCTTTGTTCCATTGCACCTGATGGCGCCAACTGTTGAGGATATTCTCTCAATTTTGCCGAGCGCGCCGTGTGCAACCACGCGTTCAAGCCGATTTTTGCTCGCTCACCCACTCAAGACCTGAATGACAAGCCGTACGATCATTAGGGCGACTTCGCTCCACCTGTTACCAGGCGTCCACGTGTCGTCTATCCACCAGGTCTTCTTCCTGGGATCTTGATCACACAAAGTGATGGGAAGACTCATCTTGGGTGCGGCTTCGCGCTTAGATGCCTTCAGCGCTTATCCCTTCTGAACATAGCTATCCAGCTGTGGCCCGGGCAGGCCAACTGGCACACCAGCGGTTCAGCCATCTCGGTCCTCTCGTACTGGAGATGACGCCCCTCAATCTTCCTACGCCCACGACGGATAGAGACCGAACTGTCTCGCGACGTTCTGAACCCAGCTCGCGTGCCGCTTTCATGGGCGAACAGCCCAACCCTTGGGACCTACTCCAGCCCCAGGATGCGACGAGCCGACATCGAGGTGCCAAACCTTGCCGTCGATGTGAACTCTTGGGCAAGATAAGCCTGTTATCCCCGGGGTAGCTTTTATCCGTTGAGCCACACTCCTTCCACTCGGGAATGTGGGATCACTAAGTCCGACTTTCGTCCCTGCTCGGCGCGTCTGCCTTGCAGTCAAGCTCTCTTCTGCCTTTACACTCTTGAAGGGTGATGTCCATCCACCCGGAGAGAACCTTTGAGCGCCTCCGTTACTCTTTGGGAGGCGACCGCCCCAGTCAAACTACCCACCTGGTCCTGTCTGCCAACCGGTTCACGGTCTGGCGTGAGACACAAAACACAACGAGAGTGGTATTTCACTGCTGCCTCCTCCACCCCCACAAGGATGGATTCTCCGGCTCCCACCTATGCTACGCACGCTGTCCCTCGTATCCAGGCCAAGCTGTAGTAAAGCTCCACGGGGTCTTTTTGTCCTGTCGTGGGTAACCCGTATCTTCACGGGTACTTCAATTTCGCCGAGTCCTCTGTCGAGACAGTGCTCAACTCGTTACTCCTTTCGTGCGGGTCGGAACTTACCCGACAAGGAATTTCGCTACCTTAGGACCGTTATAGTTACGGCCGCCGTTCACCGGGGCTTCACCTCGTGGCTACGAACACCACTCAGCTTAACCTTCCGGCACTGGGCAGGAGTCAGCCCCTATACTTCCGCTTTCGCGTTCGCAGAGACCTGTGTTTTTGGTAAACAGTCGGTTGAGCCAATTTCTTGCAGCCCCCTCACGCATCGAAACACGCTACTGGGGCACCCCTTCTACCGAAGGTACGGGGTCAATTTGCCGAGTTCCTTAACAGAGGGTCGCTCGATCACCTTGGGGGAGTTCCCCCTGCCTACCAGTGTCGGTTTGCGGTACGGGTAGCGTCAGCTCTCACGAGAGGCTTTTCTTGGCAGCCTGGGGTCCGATGACTTCCGCACGATTGCTCGCGCTCGGTGCCGCTGTCATGCACAGGAGACCGGGATTTGCCTCGGTCTCGCACTTCAAACGACACGCCGATCCTGTCCATTCGATCGGTTCACCTTCCCTACTGCGTCCCCCCATTGTTGATCACGATCTGACGCTAGTGCAGGAATCTCTGACCTGCTTTCCATCGCCTACGACTATGACGTCCTCGGCTTAGGGCCCGACTCACCCTGGGACGATTGACGGTGCCCAGGAACCCTCAGGCATTCGGTGTCTCTGGTTTTCACAGAGATTGCGCTACTCATTCCGGCATTCTCACTTCTCGTCGCTCCACCAGTCCTTGCGGTCTGGCTTCTCTGCTTGAGAACGCTCCCCTACCATCCTGGTCAAAAACCAGGATTCACGGCTTCGGTACACTGCTTAAGCCTCGCTACGTTGTCGGTGCCACTACACTCGACCAGTGAGCTATTACGCACTCTTTCAATGATGGCTGCTTCTAAGCCAACATCCTGGCTGTTATTGCGTACTGACTCCCTTTGACACTGAGCAGTGATTTGGAGACCTTAGCCGGTGATCTGGGCTGTTTCCCTTTTGACAATGAAGCTTAGCCCCCACTGTCTCACTTGCATGCTCCACTCTGCTGGCATTCGTAGTTTGAGAAGGGTTGGTAACCCGCACAGGGCCCCGAGCCTTTCCAGCGCTCTACCTCCAACAGACAACACATGCAGCTGTACCTCAATACATTTCGGGGAGAACCAGCTATCTCCACGTTCGATTGGAATTTCTCCCCTATCCACAAGTCATCCCCCAGTTTTGCAACACTGGTGGGTTCGAGCCTCGACGGACTGTCACATCCGCTTCACTCTGCTCATGGATAGCTCACGTGGTTTCGGGTCGCATCGCCGCAACGCGCGCCTACTTCAGACTCGGTTGCCCTCTGGCTCCCCAACTTTAGCGTTGGTTAACCTGCTACGACGATGCACTCGCCGGATCATTCTACAAAAGGCACGCCATCAGCCCTTGGTTCCTCCTGGAACAGTGGCCTCTGACTGCTGGTGAGTACGTGGTTTCAGGGTCTCTTTCATCCCCCTCTCGGGGTGCTTTTCACCTTTCCCTCACGGTACTTGTTCGCTATCGGTCACGAAAGATGTTGAGCCTTGGAGGGTGGTCCCCCCAGCTTCCCACAAGGTTTCACGTGCCTCGTGGTACTCAGGATCCTCGCCCACGCTGGTTGATCGTCTTCTACAGGACTCTCACCTGCTCTGGTTGCGCTTTCCAACGCATTCGAATGATCGGCCATTGTTTGTTGCGAGTCCTACAACCCCGCCCGTTCCGAAGAACGGATGGTTTGGGCTCCTCCCGGTTCGCTCGCCACTACTACGGGAATCTCGGTTGATTTCTTTTCGTCGAGCTACTGAGATGTTTCAGTTCGCCCGCTGCCCTCTGCCCTGTCTATGTGTTCAACAGGGAGTATCCAGACATCACTCTGGATGGGTTGCCCCATTCGGAATCTCGAGGTTCATGGCTTGTATGCAGCTCCCCTCGAACGTTTCGCCGGTCTCCGCGTCCTTCATCGGTCTTTCGTGCCAAGGCATCCACCTCGTACTCTGTGTAGCTTGTTCTTTCTTTGGTCTTGATGGTGTCTTGCTTGCTCTGCTTCAACTCGTGCTTGCAATCTTCATCGCTCAGCAAAATTGAAGGAATATCCTCTTCAGTTGTTCAGGTGCATGTGATCAGGGATAAACCCCAACCACTGGAGAGTGGAAACCAAACGCAGTCCCTGGTCGCTCAAAGCAACCATCAGTATCCTGTTTCGACCTAGGAGTGGATGGAGGTGCTTGCTCATTGCTGAGAAAGATCCATCGAAGCTCCCTAGAAAGGAGGTGATCCAGCCGCACCTTCCGGTACGGCTACCTTGTTACGACTTCACCCCAATCACCGACCCCACCCTCGACGCTTGCCCCCCCGAAGGGTTAGCCCAGCGGCTTCAGGTGTTGCCGACTTTCGTGGTGTGACGGGCGGTGTGTACAAGACCCGGGAACGTATTCACCGTAGTGTGCTGACCTACGGTTACTAGCAACTCCCACTTCATGGAGGCGGGTTGCAGCCTCCAATCTGAACTGAGGCCGAGTTTGACGAGATTGGCTCCCCCTCGCGGGTTCGCAACTCTTTGTCTCGACCATTGTAGCGTGTGTGTCGCCCAGGACGTAAGGGCCGTGCTGACTTGACGTCATCCCCGCCTTCCTCCACGTTGATCGCGGCAGTTTCGTTAGATCATTCAACTAACGACAGGGGTTGCGCTCGTTGCGGGACTTAACCCAACATCTCACGACACGAGCTGACGACAGCCATGCAGCACCTGTGGAACCGCCCCGAAGGGACAGCGCGTTACCGCTGGTGCAATTCCATGTCAAGTCCTGGTAAGGTTCTTCGCGTTGCATCGAATTAAACCACACGCTCCGCTGCTTGTGCGGGTCCCCGTCAATTCCTTTGAGTTTTAATCTTGCGACCGTACTCCCCAGGCGGACCACTTCAAACGTTAGCTCCGGCACTGAAGGGGTCGAACCCTCCAACGCCTAGTGGTCATCGTTTACGGCCAGGACTACCGGGGTATCTAATCCCGTTCGCTCCCCTGGCTTTCGCACCTGAGCGTCAGGTACTTCCCAGGACACTGCCTTCGCCATTGGTGTTCCTCCGGATATCTACGCATTTCACCACTCCACCCGGAATTCCGTGTCCCTCTGAAGCCCTCAAGTCAAGCAGTCTTCATACACCCTCTCCAGTTGAGCCGGAGATTGTCAGTACAAACTTACCTGACCGCCTGCGTGCGCTTTACGCCCAATAAATCCGGACAACGCTTGCCCCCTACGTATTACCGCGGCTGCTGGCACGTAGTTAGCCGGGGCTTCTTCCTTGGGTACCGTCCGTTCTCGTCCCCAAGAAAAGCAGTTTACGATCCGAAAACCGTCATCCTGCACGCGGCGTTGCTCGTTCAGGGTTGCCCCCATTGACGAAAATTCCTCACTGCTGCCCCCCGTAGGAGTCTGGGCCGTTCTCAATCCCAGTGTGGCTGATCGTCCTCTCAGACCAGCTACTGATCGTCGCCTTGGTAAGCCTTGACCTCACCAACTAGCTAATCAGACGCAGACCCATCCCAAAGCGCCCTTGCGAGCTTTCCTCTTGCGAGCATATGCGGTATTGTCGGCGATTTCTCGCCGGTATTCCTCACTTTGGGGCAGATAATCCACGCGTTACTCACCCGTCCGCCACTCACTCATTGCTGAGTGCGTTCGACTTGCATGTGTTAGGCACGCCGCCAGCGTTTATCCTGAGCCAGGATCAAACTCGCCATCCAATTTATGTTCAAGAGAGCCACAGCGGGCCTCCCGAAAATGCATTGTGTAGTTCGCGATCCAGTCCAAGTTATTATTGCTTGGCTTGTTCGCAGATTGCATCACTCAGCGTGAGCCAAGTGATTGAATTGACAGGAACTGGTGTCTTGTTCCTTCTTACTAAACCAGTTACTGTTCTGCTTTCCACTCTTCAGTTGTCAAAGTGCGACTGATCGAGAACCGTAGCTCTCGGGTGTCTCGCTCGATTGCTTTGTTTTGGCGTTCTCGCGACGACTGCTGTAGTATCTCACATTCCTCGGGGTCTGTCAAGCGTTTTCTCACTGAGTTTTTTCGCCTGCCCCGAAAGTCCTCATCCCCTGGTGTTGGCACGTTTCAGACCGTTTTCACAGGCTGAACAACCCACGGACGAACCGTGTGGTCGTGCACATCATTGGGAAGAAATAACTTCCTGAGGGGCCACGTTATCGTGGCACAGCCGGGGGTTTGCGGACAGGAGCACTCTCCAGGAGAGTGATTGTCTGGAAACGACAGCTCACGGAGTATAGCACTCGGGAAAGGGGCTGTCAAGGGGGTAATAAATTTTGGGTGTCCGTCAAATTTTTGCAATCTCCTTTGGACGACACGCAGGGAGGCGCTTCCAGATGTGATGAGGCGAGGGACGAGAAGATCCAGGCAAGGTGGCACAAGGTTCAGCCGAACGCACCGCAACGGGAGGTTCAACAGGAGGTGATGGAGTCGCCAGAGGAGCAGGCGTTGAAGGGTGAGACCGCAAAAGGCAGTGCAACAAAGAGGAGCACACCTCTTGCCAGCGCTTCTCAGCGCGCTGAGTGCGCTTGAGGGCATGCTCAGACTGCTGCTGCTGGACTCCCTCGTGCCAGCACTCAGACCACCGTTCATTGCAGACAGCGTTGCGTAAGGTGAGCATCGCATTGACATGATGACGCTGCCAATGCATGCCAGCCCCTTTCAAACGTGCTTGGACGACGAGTTTGTTGGCGCTTTCTACCATACCCGAGCCAATGGGCCACCCTTCTCGTTGAAAGGTGGGATAGTCCATCAAGCTCAGACGTTTGCGAAGGTACGCTTCCTGTTTGGAAACGGCCTCACCCTCTTTGATCAAGGGAGGCAAGCGATCATACCAGCGCACGAACAACCCAGGACCACGATGTTTGAGGATGTGGATGCTTCGTGGCAGGACATCAGCAGGCAAGCGTACTCCTGCCTGCTGCAAGGCCTCAATCAACTGGCTCAAATGGTGAGCCGCATGCGGAACATCTAAAATACGTACCGCATCGGGCCGATGGAGATCGACAAAACCTTGCAGCCAGTCTGCCCCATCCATGACGGCACAGACCGCCTTGGCAGAAGGCACCCCACGGCGCTCCATTTCTCCTTGAGCCAGTTCGCCAAAGGTGTCGGCATCCGTCAGACGCGAGAAGGACGAGAGGCGCTCAACCTTCGTTTCCTGTTTCCCCTGATGTTTCTTCGCCACGTCGATCTCTCCGATCACCAACGTGCGAACCTCAGCCCATTCTCCACCAATCAGTGGAACGTAGGCTCCATCAACACTGATGACCTGCTTGTCCCCTCCACTGTTCGCCTGCCATGAGGCGTCATGCGATGATGTTTGTCGCACCTGGGACCTTGTGCCTGCATCTAGCGTCTTGCGTCGCACCGTTGGCTCGCTGACCTGGACTCCCAGAAGCCGTTCGAGCATCTGGGCTGCACGCGCAAAAGGCATCCAACTTGCCAGGTGCGTCAGGTGTTCTTGCAGTTGTGGGGTCAGGCGTCCGGGAAGCAGAGCTAACTCGTCATCCAGGGGGAAAAAGACCTGTCCCACAGGTGGGACAGGTTCCATACTCGCGTTTCAGGGTGATGTCATGTCCCCCCGCTGCTTGCAGGGTCCGCATGTGTTTCCCTCGGGTCTGCAACGGCGTGCGGCAGATCGGGCAGCAGGGTCGTTCGTGCGCCGGTTTGCCACTCCAACATTGAAAAGCACTGGTGTGGGCGGTATCCTCGATCACCTGAGCTTCCAGCTGGCTCATGCGCCGGTGAACTTCCTCTTCAATTTCGGCCAGGGTCGCTTTCGGATGGCTACGCCGCCATTCTCTGATGTCTGTTAAAATACGTGTACTGAGCTCTTGCCACTGTTCTTCGTTTGGTTCCTTCACGGTCCACCTCCACATTTTCTTCGTTCTATCTTACCTTCTTTCCTTGTACGTGTCTACCTCTTTGCAAAAATTTGACGGACACCCGACTTTTTGCTGGGCTTTGCTGGTTCGTGCAGAAGCGGGGAAGCGTTGGGAAGGGGCTCGTTTCAGCTCCGCTCTGGTCGCCCCTTCATAACGTAACGTGAACATGGACGATGGAGGGACTGCCATGGTGCAGCTTCACGTTCAGGAAGGAGAGGTCCATCCTACCCCTTGCCTCCCTGTGAAAAAAAGACTGATCAAAAAGGGGTTGACAAAGCTCAAAGGTTCTGGTAGTATTCGTCTTGTTGAAAACGCCACCTGGATATGCAGGTGAGCTGGTAGCTGTAGCGAAGAGGGTCCACCCGTTCCCATCCCGAACACGGTAGTTAAGCTCTTCAGCCCCGATGATACTCTGTGGGCAACTGCATGGGAAAATAGGACGCTGCCATCTCACCCGCCTAACTGGGCGGCGTTTTTGCTTACCACTTCTCTTTCAAGCTGGACGCTGCCATCTCACCCGCCTAAACTGGGCGGCGTTTTTGCTTGTCGCTTTTTTTTCAAGCTGGACGCTGCCATCTCACCCGCCTGACTAGGCGGCGTTTTTGCTTATCGCTTCTCTTTCAAGCTGGACGCTGCCATCTTATTCACTGATTAGTCAAAAAGAAAGGGATGCCTCACCTTGAAAAGAATTGCTCAACTTGTAAAGGTAAAGCCTGAATGTATCGACGAATACGAACGCATTCATGCAGCCGTCTGGCCTGAGGTTCTTGCAACCATCCATGATTGCAATATCCGTAACTATTCCATTTTCCGTCATGACACACTCCTCATTGCTTATTTCGAATACATTGGCGAGGATTATGCAGCCGATATGAAGAAAATGGCTGCCGATCCCAAAACACAGGAATGGTGGACGCTGACGGATCCCATGCAAGAACCACTCGAAGGTTCCTCCTCCTGGTGGACACAAGGGAAAGAGGTTTTTTATACTCCTTAAAAACTGTATGTAGACCAGGTATCGGATTTTACATACACCATCACCTTTTACCCCCTTATAAACTCTGGCATACACTTATCCCGCATCAGTAGACATACCTTTCACAGCTTTCTCTCTTGAGAGGGGAAGCTTATTTATGGTCTATTAAATGTAAAAATAACATTTGCATGAAAGGAAGATTGATAAGAGACTCTTTAGTCACTTTCCTCATACAGAATTTGACATTCCCTTGCAGCTTCTGCAATAATTGCATTCAATAAGGTTGAGATCATTCTCGTAGACTGAGAGGTATAGATTCGATGGCTCAAATAGTGACAATCATCAATTTCAAAGGTGGCGTAGGGAAAACGGTGACATCTATTGAGTTGGCAACCTCATTGGCTCGTCATTTTGGACGTAAAACGCTCTTAATCGATCTTGATCCTCAAGCCAGCGCAAGCTTTTACGTGATGGAGCAAGATCACTGGAAAATGTGGAAAAACCTGCGTGGTACATCCGCTAACCTTTTTGAAAAACGTGATCGCTCCTTTCCTATCCATAATGCAATTGTTCCGGATGTTTTACAAGGAAAAGCTCCTGTCATTGGCTTTGATATCCTTCCCTCCGATCCAAATCTTATCGATGTAGATCTCAGTCTGGCAGATTTCTTCGGTTATACGATCCTCCAGCATTATTTAGATGAGCTACAGAACGATTATGACTATATTATTTGCGATTGTCCCCCAAATTTTAATCCTGTTACAAAAAATAGCCTCTGGGCAAGCGATGCCTATTTAATCCCAACAGTCCCTGACTTTCTGTCTACCTACGGTATTGGCCTGCTCCAACGTGCCGTCAAAAAGCTTTTTCCAGCAGCCAATCAGCAGCAACGCTTCAATGGTCCAACTCTGGTTGGTATCGTTCTCACCCGTATCAAACAGACGAATCTTAGCAGTACCTATAGCGATAAAGTCATCAAGGATTATCCTAATCAGGTCTTTACACGCACCATTAGCGATAGCGTAAAAGTAGCTGAAGCCGCCGATAATCGGCTTCCTATCAGCGCGATTTCTAAGCCCAGAGAGAAAGAGGCTGAACTTCAAGAACAATTTAAAGAACTCGCAGGCGAATTTATACAACGTATGCAAAATCTTCATCTCTATCAGTAAGATATATATGTTTGACAATAAGTATCATCCCTTCTCTCCAGGTTTCCCTGATCAAATTTGTTGATCACGATGGGCAGAAAGGGCTACGATTTTTTGCTCGCTAGCACGCACTAATAGGAGATTATAATGAAAAATCGCTTGACCAGCACAGACTTAGAGAAGATGAAAACGCATGAATTGGCAGAACTACTTACAGATGTGGTACTTCTCCTTAAACGTTTACCAGATGTACCTTTTCAAAATCTCGTGATGCATCAGTTAGAGTCTACAAGTGCTCCGAGGCTGACATCTGAAGCGTCTTCTCCTTTAGAGCTCCCTCTGGCTGTTACCTCTCTGACAGACAGTGAGCTAAAAAAGAAGACTGTCCCAGAATTAAAAAAGATTGCCAAAGAGTTACATATACGTTATGCTGCCGATAGCAAGAAGGCTGATCTGATTGAAAAAATCGTGCGTCACTCTGGGCACACACATAGTGAACAGTATCTCATTCAGGATCTCTAATATTCCGTTGATGTGGAGTGGTTTTTTATGGACCTGACAAGTGCACCAATCTATCAAGGACCTGAACCTGGTTCTCAGGAACAGGTTCTAGCAATTATTACTGAACTGCGCCGGCTCTTCCCTGACGCAACTTGCTCACTTCATTTCTCTAATCCGCTTGAGCTTATGGTGGCAACTCAACTCTCAGCACAATGCACCGATGAGCGCGTCAATCGTGTAACTGCTCGTCTCTTTCAAAAGTATCAGAGTGTCGAAGATTATGCAACGGCGAGCCAGGAAGAATTTGAGCAAGATATTCGCTCAACTGGTTTCTATCACAATAAAGCAAAAAATATTCGCGCAGCCTGCCAACGCATTATCAGTACCTACGGTGGCGAGGTCCCTCACACAATGGAAGAGCTGTTGACACTTCCAGGAGTCGCTCGCAAGACTGCCAATGTAGTACTTGGCTATGCTTATGGTGTTAGCGTTGGTTTTGTCGTTGATACTCATGTTGGTCGTCTCTCACGTCGATTTGGTTGGACCCTGAATGATGATCCTGTTAAGGTTGAGAAAGATCTTATGCAAATTATTCCTCATAAAGATTGGCTTGATCTTTCTCACCTGCTCATCTTTCATGGACGCGCCACCTGCGAATCGCGCAAACCTCGCTGCGAGCAATGTACATTGATTAACCTCTGCCCATCTGCCTTTATCGCCAAATCAAAGAGTGCTCTTGTATAAGTAAGCAATGGCAGAAGACTTCTCTTCCAGGTGGCTAACGGTGGGAAAGTTGATCCCAGGTGATGGGAAGTCCTTCCATCTGCATGATTTTTAATGCATTCCTCGTCGGACAGGGTCCGATCCGTAAGATATAATCAAAAACCATCTGACCATTGATGACCTCTTCACGAAAATGATAGTTCCGAATCGCAGAGAAACTATCTGCTAACTTCACCAGTTCGAGATCATGGGTTGAGACAGAGCCAATACACTTTTTCTGGAGAAGAACACGTAGGTAAGCTTCACTTCCAATCAAGCGCTCGTAATTATTTGTCCCTTTGAAGATCTCATCGATCATAAAAAAGACAGGATAACGTGTTCCTTGCTCCAAAGCATCCAGAATTGCTCGCAATCGCCGTACTTCAGCATAGAAATATGAGTAACCATCTGCAAGTGAATCTGAGACTTTAATACAGCCATAAAGCTCAAACAGTGATGTTCGAAAAGAGTCAGCGTTGACAACACTTCCTGCAAATGCCAGACAGAGATTGATCCCCATTGTACGTAAAAAGGTGCTTTTTCCTGCCATATTTGACCCGGTAATCAAGACAAGCTCACCCAATGTATCCAATTGAATATCATTTTTGACCTTGTCCTTTTTAGCTAGCAATGGATGGCCCAGCGCCCTGACCTGAAAAGTTTCAACCGATGTATCAGATGGCAAAATCTCAGGTACCACATAATCTGGATTGAGGTATGCAAAGTTAGCAAGTGAGCAGTAAGCCTCTAAGTCGTACCATGCATCCAGCCAGCGAGGGAGATACTCTGTTAATAGAGCTTTATATTGTTGTAGTTGATATGTTGTATAAAAACCAATTGGGAGGAGCGTGTTCAAGATGAACCATCCCTCCTGGCTTTGCGCCCCGCTGGCCCGCTTTGTTATTCGCTCCAACTTTTTCAATAGCTGCGAGGGACGGCGATCATCATGGAGATAAAAGGGCTCACAGAGTTGCTTAAGGAGAGAACCTTGACGATAAGGGTAGGATTCTAGATACTCAAAGATGGGACGGAGTTTAATAAAAGAAACATTGACTTGAGATGCATTCTGAGCCAGATCTCCTTGTTCATGTCGCTTAAATAGATACCAGAGAGCCGTAAGTGCCAGTCCGCTAAGAGGCAGCAATGGTGAGAGATGCCCAAAGACATAGAGGCAGAGCAGAATAACCAATGTCACAAATAATAAAGATGCGATGAGCAAGGTGGAGAAAGGCATATTCGATACCTCACGATCGGCCTCTAACCAGGCCATCAACCCTTCACCATCCAGGCCTTCGCTCGAAAAACGTGTCGCAAATAAAGAGTTCATCATTAACTTATTGCGAAAACGTGTCAATGGTGCAAGTTCCTGTACCAGGGCTTGCCGCTGTCTAATCGTAGTCAGATCTGGCACACGCTCTAAGAGCCAATCAGCCAATAGCTCTGTCCCCTCAAATGAGATACCTGTGTTCAGAAGACGATGCAAAGAACGCTCCCCAGTGATATCTAAATCGATCTCAAAAGGATGATTGGGATCCTTCTCCAGCTCAGGAACTACTGGCATGGCAGCCCAATCGAGTTGCAGTCGCGCCAGTTGTGCTTTGATCATCTTCTCCCATGCCTGATGTTTGAGGAAGCTACGCTCGACTCGCTTCTGCATCCGATGTAAGATGATGAATCCTACAACCACTCCAATTAACAATAGAAGGCCTAAAAAAAGGTTGAGACTTATAGAGAAGAGAGCCACCAGGACTCCACCACAAAAAAGAAGAATCTGTTGCACTTTATACGTATTATTTTGCATTGATAGCTTTATAAGACGACGTTGCACTCGAGCTAACTGACGCTCATAGGCGGAAAGGCGTTCTTGCGCTGTACTCATCGGATAATTCTTCCTTTTATTGATCAATTTCACTGCTATTATAGCGCATCCATATCTCAACACAGGGGCGACACACACGAGAAAAACAGAATAGAAAAATGTCTGGAAAAATACTGACAGCGTATCTCTCCAGACATTCCATGCTCTAAAAGCATTCATCTGCACTTGAAGATTTATCGCTTATTCATAGCGTAGCACTTCTAGCGGACGGACACGAACCGAGCCCCAGGCAACCAGTGTGGCGGTGATGACTGCCAACAGAGCGATCCCCACAATCAGGCCAATCGAGATGTACCAGCTGACACCAAAGCCAGACTTAAAGACAAAACGATCCAGAATACTCGTTACCAGGGTGACCAGCAACATCGCTAAGAGCGCCCCCGTGGCACCAACAATTGCATTCTCCAGGACAACTTCACCTAAGACGTTACGGCTGGTATAGCCCACTGACTTGAGAATGCCCAGTTCCCGCCGCCGCTCTAGCATTGCCAGTGCAACCGCATTTGCAATAATAATTACACCGGCTAACAAGGATAACGAGGCGATTGCAGTCAAGATCTGAATGATATTGGCAATATACCCATTAATAAAGTCGCCAATATTTGCATAATTAGTGACTGACGCGTTGGGGGCTATCTTCCCAATCTCGTTCAGGCCTTTCCCAACTTTATCTGCATCAATCTTCATGTAGAAGACCGACAATTCGTGGTTAGGCGTTGCAAAAGCGCTGGTAACATCACTGGGAGACAGAATTGCTCCATAATCACTTGAAAGGCTCGTCGTATAGAAACCAACAACGGTAACCGTACGAGTAATTTTTCCGTCCTGACTTGCCAGTGCAATCTGGCTTCCAAGATGAATATGTCCCTTTAAGGGAGGAAGGTGGGATAAGTACTCACTGACAATCACGTTGTTCGTTCCAACATCGCTAGCATCAAGGTTACGGCCATCACCTTTCTGGAAGGAGAAGGTCTGAGTACTTGGAGTCTGGTCATTGGCTAAATCGTACCCCTCAAAGCTACTTAAGTAGTAATAATCCACGCTTGGAGGCAGGCTATAAGCCGCATTTTTATCTGGTGGAGCCGCCAGCAGGGTCTGTACTGGCTGATCATCAATGGTCAATGGCAGCACAGGAGCATACGGATGCACCTCTGAATGGCTCAGACCAGGAACAGTCGAGAGGTTCGCTTTAAGCTTAACTCCCTCGCTCCCTTGTGCCAGAGCCAGCACATTAAAATTGATGGTTGTAGCAATTGTCTTATCTAACAGGCCACGAATATCTTCACCCAGCACCAGCACCAGACCAATCGTAAAGACGCCTACAAACAGTGCCAATAGGGTCGTCGTCGTGCGTGCAGGCTGACGACCAATATTGCGCAAGGCCATCCTGGTGCTGGCTTTTGTTGAGCGCGGCAACAGCACTATCACGATCCCCATCAATGACACAAGCAGCAGCAGAATACCAAAGGTTGGTAGAGCCAGCGTTAGCAAGAGCGAGATAATGATTCCACCCAGGATCAATAACAGATACCAGATGTTAAAACGTTCTCGCACTGGCAGAATGCCAATTAACCAGACAACGAAGGCAAAGAAAGCGCTTAAAATGATGAGGAAAACGAAGGTTCCATAGACGGCACTGATCCCAAGTACAACATCATTCAGGATAAAGACAGCCATGAGACAGAAGAGAACGGAGAGAATAAACAGGAGACCAATGGTCAAAAAGATGCTTGCGACACGATTGCCACCAGCGATCTCACGAATGACATTCAGCGGACGAATATTCGCAGCCTGGACAATTGGTAATAGGCCAAAGATGAGCGCTGTAATCAGGCCAATCAGGACGCCCCCACCTATGATCAGTGGGTCCAGCACAAACGGAACATCGACTGAGAAGAGTCGCTCCATAAAATTGAGGACAATTGCGCTAACGCCAGTAGCCAGTGCGGCTCCAATAATGCCCCCTATCAGGCCAAGGAAACCAGCCTCCAGGCCAAAGAGAAAGTAAAGATCAAAACGACGATAACCGACCGTCTTGAGCATCGCAATCTCTGTCTTACGCCGTGAGAGCAAGACCTGCATCGTGTTAACGATACCCACGCCACCGATCAGCAACGCTAATAAGCCAGCGATATCCAGGAACTTTTTGATGAGAGCAACCTGATCTTGTGCAGATTTTAAAGCATCATCACTGGTCTGGACCGTCTCCAGAGGAAATTGCTTTTTAATTGCCTTGCTGGCTGCATCTGTTTGAGCCTGATCTGTTGTCGCAATATACACACTCTGGTAAGTGATCAGATTATCAGGCTGAGCGGCCTGTAATCCATTCTTTGCAACAAACAATAACCCTTTATTCTGAGCCAATAAGCCTTTATTGGCAACCAGACCAACAATCTGCACATGTAAAACAAAACCACCTTGCTTTGCTGAGGTCACATGCACATCGAAGCTATCACCGACTTTTTTATCATATTGATCAGCGAAGCTCTGATCCACCACGACTTGTGTCTCTTTGACCAGACTGGCAAAGCTACCATCCGATGGTGTTACAAATGGCGGAGGAGAGACAACTGGAAAGGTCTCAGGATCAATCGTCTCGAGCGAAAAATGTTGACCTGCTGATGCAGATGCGCCAACTGAGCCAGAATAATTACTCGTTGCTGTATAGCTCGAAATCTTCCCCTCAGTTTTGAGGTGATCAAAGAAACTTAAATCACTATCCTTCAATGGAACAGAAAAAGAGGAAACTGCAATATCACCACCATTGGCCTCGCGTACATTACTAGTAAACGTGCGATTGATCATTTCGCCTACTAACTGTAACGAGACGATTGCCATCACCCCAACGGCAATACAAAAGATGGCTAAGACAGTTCGTTGGCCTCCTCGAAGCAGAGAACGACTGGCGTAACTCAAGTACAAGGACGACTTCATTGTGTAATCCTCCCACCTGTAGTATCAATAGAACCAATCAAGCCATCCACAATACGAATGGCACGATCAGCATGGGAGGCAACCGTCTGATCATGTGTGGCAATAATAAAAGTCTTGCCTGTCTGAGCCCGCAGGTCGGCAATCAGCTTTAAGACATTTTCACCATTACGCGCATCGAGATTTCCGGTTGGCTCATCGGCAATGACTACAGCAGGATCTGTGGCCAGCGAGCGAGCAATAGCAACACGCTGCTGTTCACCTCCCGACAGCTGGCTTGGGCGATGGCCGAGGCGATGAGTCAGACCAACCAGCGCAAGTAGCTCTTTGGCACGAGTGGAAGGAGAGACACGATGCTTACCAACGTAGAGGGGCACCTCGACATTCTCCTGGGCAGTTAAGGTGGGGATGAGATTATAAGCCTGAAAAACCATACCTATTTTATTATTACGAACCTGAGCAAGCTTACTTTCTGTCATCCGCGTAATATCAACATCATCGATGAAGACCTGACCTGTAGATGGATTATCCAGACCTGCAATAATACCAAGCAAGGTGCTTTTGCCAGATCCAGAGGGGCCAACTATCGATACAAATTCTCCGCTTAAAATCTGAAAACTAATCCCTTTTAAAATGGCGATCTGTTCACGTCCAAGTGGAAGACTCTTGGTAATATTGCGCACATCCATGACTACTTTGCGCTCGGCCTGGGCAATCGGTTGAGCTAGCTGCTCCTCAGAATTGGGCTGCGTTGTTTCATGCATGATTGTGTTTTTTCCTTTAGCATTATAGCTGAATAACAAACAAATTTTCCTTGATACTCTCTTCAACGTATCAAAATGCAGTTGATCCAACGGAATTATCTATTTTTTTCTTCTTTGAAGGATTTTTAGTGCTTCCTCTTCATCGAATATAGCAGTAAGCTATATATAAAATAACATATTGCTAAGATTATTGTCAAGGTTTATTGGCAAGCATTGCCGAACTTTCTATCTCATGCCTTTCATTAACGTAGTGATGCTATAGGCCTCTGTGCTGCCTAAAACACAGGTGTAAGGAGATGAGTATGAAGCGGCTAATCCGATTCACTACGGAAAGCGCGATCTTTTTGGGAGGTTGGGCGTTATGTAAATGAAGATATTCTGGTGGCGTCAATTATTAGCTGTGCTAATACGGAGCAAAAAAAATGCAAAAATACAAATATTCTTACACAATACATCAAAAAATGCCTATTTTGCGTTTTTTATTTGCCTTTACTCTGATTATTCTACTTGCAAGTTGTAGCAATTCATTTCAGCATATGCAATCTTCACAATCCGATGCAACCCATTCCCAGACGATTGAAGCTAATACAAATGGCATTCTGAATGAACAGGCCCTCCGCGTCAGAACAGATCATATACGACAGCTCATACAAGGTATGACCCTTGAACAAAAATTGGGGCAGCTCATTATGGTTGAGTATTTTGGCAATCAACATGGGTATACCTATCAAACGACCGAATTACCCATGATGATCTCTCAAGGTGCCGTTGGAGGCATTCTCTATCAAGCAGCCAATTATAACTTTACCGCTCCGAACAATACGGTCTCCGGCTTCAAAAACTTCATCACTCAGACGCAAAAAGACGCCAAAATCCCTCTCCTTCAAGCAGTTGATCAAGAAGGAGGGTTGGTGACCAAGCTCTCAACTTTCTTTGGTCCAGCTCCTTCGGCATTGGAGATGGCCCAGAGCCAGAATATCGCTTCTGTACAGGCTCAGGGTAAACAGAGCTCTGGATGGTTAAAACAGCTTGGCTTAAATGTAAATCTTGCCCCTGTAGCCGATGTGGGCCCGCCCTCTAACCTTCTTCAAACACGTATGTTTGGATCTGACCCACAGACTGTAACGACCTACGCTGGTGCCTTTTTAACTGGTTTACAGCAGAATGGTACAATTGGGTGCGTCAAACATTTTTCGGGCCTTGGCTCGCTCCCTCAAGGTCAGGACCCTCATGCTGTACTGCCAGTTGTCAATCGAAGCCTGGCTGATGTACAAAGAATCGATCTTGCTCCGTATAAACAATTGATTGCCACTAATCATCCAGCGATGATTATGACAACCAATGTCATTACGAAAGCAATCGATCCAATCCTGCCCGCAGAATTTTCGCCCAAAGCGATCAATATACTGCGCAAAGATTTTGGCTACAATGGAGTAATCATTACCGATGGGCTCTACATGGTGAAGAATTACTGGAGCTTAAGTCAGGCTGCCGTGATGGCGATTAGCGCTGGCAACGATATCATTGAGGGACCCTATACCACCAGTCAGGTCACGACAGTGATTGCGGCCCTCAAAGCTGCTATCACGCAGGGCACAATCAGTCAGGCCAATATCGATCAGTCGCTTCAGCGCATTCTGCTCATGAAAACTCAATATGGCATACTCTCTTAAGAGTTGAAAAAGTTTAGCCAGGCACGATATAACGTCGGGCTGGTCTGCTCTAACCAGAGCAAGAGGTCTGTGGCCAGTGGTGCTCGATAGGTTGTAAGCTCATTACCGGGGTAACGGTGCAAGGTAATACTATAGGCGTGAAGAAATTGACGCTGCAACCCACCTTCTGCTTGTAAGCGCACCATAGGAGCGTAGGTCTGATCGCCAACAATAGCATATCCAGTTGCCGCCAGATGCGCACGAATCTGATGAGTGCGACCAGTGATAGGGTGTACCTCAAGAAGGGCATAGCCATTGTCCACGGCGATTCCCCTGATAATTGTCTGTGCTTCTTGCCCATCTGGACCAACTATACAGCGCCGGCGATCGTCTGGATCACGCTGTAATGGACCATCCAGGAGATATTCTACGCCCAATTCTGGAAGTGCGTCAAAAGCATTGAGCGTTTCGATCACCTCGCCACTAGAGGAGCGCTTTATTATGTGCAAAGGGACACGTGGCAGAGCCCAGCTATCAGCTCCAGCCTGTATAACCGCCAGATAGCTTTTACGAATCGTATGCTCTTGAAATTGCTTCACCAGATGACGACGAGAGTTCTCAGTACGCGCCAGCGCCACAATGCCCGAAGTATCTTTATCCAATCGATGCACCAGGCAAGGTCTGGGAAGCAGCCCATCTTCCTGCCAATAGCGTGCGGTACGCTTGGCACGTAGCATCTCACGAATCTCGGCGGGTGCTCCTTCCCATTCAGGGTCATCTGGCCTGACAGGCGGTTGCCAGTCATCCGGAACCTGCTGTTGGAGATACTCCAGAAGGGCATCCCAAAGCGTCCCAGCGGCATGTTTATAGGTGGGATGAATCACGATACCAGCAGGTTTATTCACGAGAAGGAGATAATGATCCTGAAAAAGAAGTGAGATATCTGCAATTTCCATATCGCGAGTATATGGTTTTCCACACAAACCGTCAAGTAGTACCCGGGCCGACAGAGATCGTGCGCATATATTCGGGAAGCGGAGCACTAAAAGTGATACAATAGAAAGATATGCAGACACCATCTGGCAGAATCGCAATGCAAAAGCTCTGAACAAAGACGTTGCCACACGAGCTACCGTTTGAATCAAGCGACTACACTGTGAGCGAAAAAAAACACGCAGCCACTATGATGCTATCGGGTGTTGATTGAGGATGATAGAATAAGACCATGTATTTGCCTGGCACAGGTGAACTACCACTGAGTTGAAGACGCAGCGGCTTCTTCAGGAGCCATGGCATCTTCCATCCAGTCACTTCGCCCGGCGAATGTGCGTTCACCAGGCTCAGCCCCAGGAATGGGAGCTCCGTTCGATTGGTCATGACACCTGCGGTTGACGCATCAGACCGCTGCTCTGTCACCTGGGTTTCAGGAGGACTGGGGAAAGGTCCAGTGATCCAGGCCCACCAGGCCTTTTGAACATTGTCGAGATGAGGCTGGACTCTCTCCGTGGTCACAGCGGAGCGATACACACCACCTGCGCAAGCAGCGTTTTTTGAGTCAATGGGTCTGTTGTGCTCCTTTCAGACAAGAGCAGGCCTGGCGATTCATTCACGAAGATGAAGACTTCGTGGTTTTCTCGCCTCATTTTATAAAGAGGTAGTAGCATGTCACTAATACACTATTATAATCAGCCAGAGTTGCGTGATCCCGTGGTCCTTGTAGCTTTTGGAGGATGGAATGATGCGGCTGAGGCGGCAACCTCAGCTGTAAAGTTTCTCGTTGACCGATGGTCCTCGGAGAAAATAGCTGAAATCGAGGCTGAAGAATTCTTCGTCTTCACTGAGGCAAGACCAACTATTCGTTATGAGGATGGGATTCAACATCCTATCAACTGGCCACTCAATCAATTTTTTGCCCAGCGCCTCCCCGAAGGGACCCGTGACGTGATCCTCTTCAATGGTATCGAACCACATCTGAAGTGGAAATCTTTTAGCTCAACCTTCCTGGATGTCTGTAAGCATTTCAATGTCTCAGAAGTTCTTTTTCTGGGAGCATTACTCGCTGAGATCCCCCATTCAGCCGATGTTCCTATTATAGGAACTTCCACCAATGAGGAGATGCAAGAACGATTGCTTGAAATGGCGATTCGCAATTCTGACTATGAAGGGGCTACAGGTATTCTTGGTGTCCTACAAGATGCTTGCCGTCGGGAGCAGATTCCCGCAGCATCTCTCTGGGCATCAGCATCCCACTATCTGGCAGCAACCCCTAATGTCAAGGTAACGGCGGCATTACTTACCTATATCAACCAATTTCTTTCCTTTGGATTAGATCTGAAAGAGGTTCATTCAGAGGCTGTACGCTTTGAGGAAAGGGTGACTGCATTAGTGGCACAGGACCCTGAGGCCAGTGCGTATGTGCGCCGACTTGAAGAACAGATTGCAAATGGAATTGAGGCAGAGGATGAAGAAGGAAATGCAATTCTGCATAATCCCGATCGTCCTGTAGGGACCGGCCCCTTACCAAGCGCCGACAGCGTCATTCGCCATGTGGAAGAGCTTCTCCGCGAAGAACGCCAAAATGGTAACTCTGCTTACTTTGATGATGATGAGGAGACCGAATGATCCCTTATACACTAGAAGAAGTTCTCCAGCCGCGCTCAGTAGCAATACTGGGCGCGTCGCGTGCTCCCCAAAAGTGGGGACACGTAGCAGCTCGCCAACTGATCAATGGTGGCTTTGCTGGCGATATTTATTTAATCAATCCTTCAGTCTCGGAAATTCTGGGACGCCCAACCTATCCCAGCCTTCGCGATGTGCCAGGCCCGGTCGATCTTGCGGTTATTGCAACAGCCTTTCCCCATGTTTCCCAGGGAATTGAGGACTGTATCGCTCATGGCGTCAAAGGAATTGTCGTCATTACCGCAGGCTTTAGCGAGACGGGGGAAGCTGGCCGCGAACTTGAACAACAACTGGTTGCACGCTGTCGCGAACACGGTATCCGCATCATTGGCAGTAATTGCATGGGGCTCTATGTGGAGCGGTCTCGCCTGAATGCACTGGGGATGGTCTTCCCTTTACCCAAAGGTCCTATTGGCCTGGTCTCACAGAGTGGCAATCTCGGCATGTACTGGTACGCGCAAGCACATCTGGATGGTCCTGGCTTTACAACCTTTTTAAGCATTGGCAATGCCGTTGATGTAACCTTTCCAGAATGTGTCACGTATCTCGGGCAGGACCCCGCTACATCGGTCATCGCTGGCTATGTAGAGGCCATTCAGGTCGATACTCTTCGTCAGGTAACACGCCAGATGTACGAACAGGGACAATACAAACCTGTAGTCATCCTCTTAAGCGGCGCAACCTCCGTTGGGGTCCGCGCTGCGCTGGCCCATACAGGCACTGAAGGCATCGTACGACCAGCCGAAGATACGAGCCTGGAACAGAGCGGGATCGTTCG
Organism: Tengunoibacter tsumagoiensis; assembly: GCF_003967535.1. GTDB lineage: Bacteria > Chloroflexota > Ktedonobacteria > Ktedonobacterales > Ktedonobacteraceae > Tengunoibacter > Tengunoibacter tsumagoiensis. Next base: position 3,763,007 of record NZ_BIFR01000001.1, read on the forward strand.
TGTGATGCGCTCAGATGAGCTCTATCCAGTCGCTCAGGCACTCGCTTTACAGCCTCCAACGCCCTCTGGAGGCCGTCGGATCGCTATTGTGGGTGATGGCGGTGGCAGTTCAGTCGCCAGTGGAGATGCGGTCACACTTGCCGGGCTCGAGGTACCTATCTTAAGTGAAGAGACGCAGCAGATTCTACGCACCCAGATGCCTCCACGTGCCACCGCGACCAATCCTATTGATGTCGCAGGTGCAACTGATGAGGACCCTCTCGCTTTCTCTCTCATCACAGAAACCTGTCTAAAAGATCCCAATATCGATGGCGTCATTGTCACCGGGCTCTTTGGCGGCTACCGCATGCTCCTCTCTGAAGACTTTGGGAAACGAGAGGAAGAAGCAGCGCGCGAACTAGGTCGGCTGGTCAGGGAATATAAGAAACCCGTCCTGGTACAGACCGTCTATGCACGCCATGACATTCCTGCACTCCATATTTTACAGGAAGAGAAAATTCCCTACTATGAATCCGTAGAGATCACCTGTCGTGCAATGAAAGCGCTGGCAGAAGTAGGTGCCTTCCTGGCTCAGCAATTATAAAACGCTTTGAAGAATGGACTCTCTCCATCCGGGAGGGAGCCCATTCTTCAAAACCAGACGATCGAAACTCATCATCAACCTGAACCTGTACTAGCGTGTCAGGCTAAAAATCAGTAACACGATAAAACACCCACCCATAAGACAGGCTCCCAAAATACCAGCAGCCATCCGGCGGACCGGTCGACCCATATCATCGCTGGTAGAGACCCAATCCATATAGTATGTTTCGGCGGCATGTGCAGCATCATTACCATGGCGACGCAAATATTCCATCGCTCCACGCGAGTAGAGATAGACATTGAAAAGCACTCCGCCTACAATGAATAGGCTTACACCGGCTACCCATAGTAGAAAGGCAAGCATCTTCTCTTCATCCTTTATCTAATCACAAACCCGGCACCGAAACAGGTGGCATGCATTCCACAAAGAAAAAACAACAAAAGATTCCTTCACGTCAACCATTTGTGAAATGCACACATACAGCAAGGCGCTCGACGTATTCTACTCAATACTACGTCGAGCGCCTTATTTTGAGACAGCTTGTTTCCTTTATTAGAGCGGAAATGGGGATGATTACTGCTCTTATGCAAGAACAACGTTCTAGCTCACATTGAAGAAAGCAGCCAGCATTCTTTCCACTCCGTTCTGACAGAAGGAGGAGATGTCCCCCAACCGCCTACCATCTGGCCTGATCTCCCCTGGTAATGGGCACTAATTTCCATAGGTAATGACCATTGGAGCAGGATCAAGCGCAAGTACCTCCTGTGGAGTCATGAGAGAAGTTTTGGACTCCAAATGATAGAAGATCTTAAAACCTCCATATTGAAAATTCTGATATTTCAACATATCATTCTTTACCCACTGCTCATATTGTGCCTTTTTGATATCATGATCGCCCGGGAAACCACCCACACTATCAATGTGCATGACCGTATCCACTCGTGGATCGAAGCGAAGATTCCGCTTATCTGCATACTCCGCTTGTGATGCATCGGTCGGATCTGCCAATTCGTCGCCATCGCCACGATATTGATGAAGAATGAGTATCTTCCGCGGAACATGATATTTCATCGGGAGTTCTGCCAGTGCTGTAATAATGGGATTCAAGTCTGAGGCTGATACATTACTGAGATTCGTCCCAGGAATGCCCGTATGACGAGGAAACATCCATTCAGGATCAATCGCCATATGTACAAAAGAATATTTTTCAAGGTAAGGAAGGAAAAAATTCACTTCATCCATTGGTTGCGCCCAACCAATATTGAGATCGAGAAACAGGAGAAAATTATTAGCCTGACACACATCGATATATTGTTGAATCGTGTCAGCATCTACATGATGACTATAGGTATTCGATGGTCCTGGATCGCCATCTGGGACACTTACAACCAGATCAATGCCAAGTTGAACGGGATGGGCGGGATCAAGATCCTCATAGGCCTTGCCCTGATCCTGGAGCTGCTGAACCATCGCAGGGGTAAGCTGATAGGCTGGCCCGGTTGGCTCTGCCCCTGGAACCGCGTAAAAAGCCACAATGCGATGATCTGGCAGAATACGATTCGCGTCTGGATCAAACGGAGGCGCTGTTGGAGTGGCAGTAGGCCTGGGAATGGCAGTAGACCTGGGAGTCGAAGTAGCTAGAGCCGTTGGAGATGAAGTCACAAAGGTTGGCAAAAAGAGTGAACGAGCCTGGGAGGGTGAAACAAGAAAATCGCCCCCAATGACAATCACCAATAATAAAAGAATGAGTCCAAGGGCCAATAAGAGCATGCTTTTCGGAGAAAACAGACGGCCTGGTGGTCGTCTGTTGGGGGGGAATGACTGCTGACCCGGTTGATACATACGTTTGGCCTCGTATTTCTAGTACAGACATTATTCTGTAGGAAAGAGCAAAGGAGTAAAATACATAGTATATTTCCACCTATAAATTAACACAGGAGTGCCGATACAGAGAAACTCCACTAGTAGGAACGCACCACTACGAAGAATCGTCGCATTGTTTAGAGAGCACCATGACTAACTGGGGATAGGCATACAAAAGGAGCTCAATCATCGCTGATCAAGCTCCTTTTGTATGCTCAGGATTAAGAAGAAAGAGGCAGATACGCCTGATAACCTTCTTTCCAGGTCCATTAAGGCTCGTCAACCACACTTTCAAAATCGACATCATCTTCTTCTGCATCTGGGAACCAGCTACGTGAGGTCTTCCCAACCTTCACCTGTGCAGGCGTGATCGTTGGCACAATCTCAACTACTTCTGGAGGACACTTCTCTAGCTCTAGAGAGATGGTACGCAGTGATGCTTGAAGGTGCTTGATACTATTGAGGGTCTCAATAGAGGTATCCACACCATTCTGCTCAGCCTTTTGTATACTTTCTCTCAAGAGTTTTACTTCATTGGTGAGTTGAGCGTGGAGCTTACGCAACTGGATACATCGGTCTGGATTACTATTCATCTAAAATCTCTCCAAAGCTTTCTCTTCTGTATCCATATCTCTAGTAGAGAACAGAGAGCACTCTCCTCTAGAAGACTGGATGGTCCGTTCCCACACTCCTATTGTATCATCTTCAACTGCACAAAAAAATACTGGCATGCTCTACAGGCAAGGGATCTGCCCCCTTCTAGAAAAAGGACGGTTGAAATCCCCCTTTTGCTTCCATTGGTGATCGTTTCTATGATCGCCATAAAATTCCAGGCGAGAATCATTGTCTGGTAAGGTGGATATTGTAACCCAAAAAGTTGTACTATAGAAGAGTAACAAGAGAAAATTTAACTGCTCACAATCCTACCCTAAATGGGACTCATTTCTTCTCTTATCTAAGAGAGGCTAAAACTGAACCGTTATACGCAACAGTATCGTGAGCCGACTATCTTTCTCTTGAATACATACGATTTGTGTTCTGTAGCTTTTTTTATTCGTAAGGGAGGATCGTAGTGAACACATCCGAACAGAAAACAACCACCACAACGCATGCTACTACTGATAAAGTGATTCAGATTCTCAAAAAGAATCCTACTATCAGTGATGCCGATCTTGCCGAACAAGCTGGCCTAAAATCTGAGGCTGCGGCCCGTGGGTGGCGTACAGTCGCTGAAGAGACCATGCGCGGCTGGAAGTGGGGCTATTAATTAACCCTACCAAACGTCTAAACGTGTCCATGTAGGAATATAGATAGAAAAGACAGAGAGCCTGGCGGAGAAAGATCGCTGGCAACAACGGTCCGTTGTCAGTCATCTGCTCCGATGGCTTGATCTGAATCAAGAACCTGTTGAATAGTCTGGATCAAGCCTTGAAAGGTAAATGGTTTCTCAATAAAACTTGCCTGGGGGGCAACGCTCAATGCCTGCTTAATTTCAGCAGGAGTGGCTGCTGTGCAAAAAATAAGTGGAAGTGAACTGGTACTAGGATGAGAGCGTAACGAACGGAGAACTTCCAGACCAGGAATGTCTGGTAGATGCAGATCGAGAATTAAGACATCTGGCGTCTTGCTCTCCTCAATTGCATCTGGCCATAAATGCTGTGCCGACGGTAAAAGCGCATCCAAACAGGCTTGTGGATGATTATACACAATGACATGATGTCCAGCATATTGCAACATTGTTGAACATAATTTCGCTATGCGCGTATTATCTTCAAGTAGACCAATCTGAGCCATAAATCACAAAATCCTCGATTGCCTATCGATACTCCTCTCAAATTGTAATATCTCTATCTACAGCTGTCAAGTAATGCTCTCCTCCTGAGGCCCCTCTCGACGCGGTTGGCCGCTTGAGGTACAATTGGAAAAGCAATTTTTCTTTGCGCTAGCTTCTATCTTACATGCAATAAGATTGAGATATTATAGGAACTTTGATGAGCGAACAGAATGTTGAACACGAAATAGTACACAAGCACCCAATCAGTGTGGTGCGTTTTGGGATGGGAAAAGAGATTCAACTCTATACCGATGAGCTGGTGGTGACTGGCCAGGAGGAGGACCAGGAGCTTCGCGTCCAATTAGAGGCGATCAAACGCCTGACGCTCGTTCCTGGTGATCCCAATCCGGGCAAGCTTGTTCTCATGGCTGATCTTGATGACGAGACAACGATTATTTTAGTTGAAGGAATGACAAATGCTCGTGGTTTCCGCGAGATGATTCCTCATTTACAAGAGCATATTCCTGGCCTGGAATTAGATCCTCCTGATATGGCGGAACAGCTACGGCAAGCGCTCAATAATCGCCGCGCATGGAGTCTTACCTGCTACGGAACGATTATCCTGTTATGCATCTTTCTCTACGTTCTTTATCTAGTAGTTGCATATATTGGTACAACTGTTCACCACTAGCAACTACATATCAGGAAGAGAGGAAGATCCTCTTGAAAAGAGCTTAAGCCTTTCCTCCTCTTCCCTTTGCTACTGTTCCTACGCTACGAACGGCTCTAAGACCCCCTACTTCACCTCATCTGGCGCTTTTTTCAGCTGAACTGGCCTCCGTCTCTTCCTACCGATAAGCAGAGAGAGCAAGACGAAAAAACCAACAATCAGCAAAATAGGAAGAAGCCGTGACAGTGTCAAATCGCCGCTTGTACCAGGATAACGATACACATTATTAGCAGCAGCAAACAGCTGATTATTCGCATCAGCGCCAGATGCTAAGGCATAGACCGGTTCTTTCATTGGCAAGCCATGTGCAAACCCACTCCATGTCTCACCACCATCTCGACTCTGCAAGACGCCAACATTTGTTCCCGCGTATAATGAAACGGTATCACTCTCCAATAAGCTCCAGACACTGGTCCCAGCTAACGAATCTTTACTACTCACCCAGTGCTGTCCAGCATCCGTAGAGCGATAAAACCCTCGCTGAGCTCCGGCATAGATCAGTCCTTGCTGACTGCTCGCCAGTTGCACACAATTGATTGCCAGTCCAGCCGGCAGGCCCGTATTGAGTGCAGTCCAGGTTCGCTGTACGCGGTCCAGACGATAGACACCCTGAGACGTTGCTGCCCATACTTGATTGCCACCTGAATCATACGTCAGTCCTGAAATCGTCATCCCCGCTGGCAACCCTGAATTTTCAGCGCTCCACGTCTCTCCTGCATCTTGACTCGTAAAAATGCCTTGCTGCATAGTTGCCACGATCATTTGCTTCGGGTCATTTGGCGAAAAGGATAGTGCCATCACAGATCCTCTTGGAGCGGTAGGCCAGAGATCCCAATGTGCTCCATTATCAGTACTTCGCATAATTCCTTGATTGGTAAGAGCGTAAAGCGGATCTCCTGAGGGATGATAGATCAGGGTTGAAAGTGTTATTGGGGCAGACGCAAGTGCCTGCTCCTTCCAGTGGAGGCCTGCATCTGCACTGATAAAAAGCTGACCATGCTCATTTCCAGCCACCAATTGATCTAAATGAGTTGGATTGACAGCCAATGTGCGGATATGACGACCAGCCAGATCGCTTCCTTGCCACTCACCATTTCCACCTAAAATTCCCCCAGACGCCGTAGCACATGAGGAGAAAGCCAACAGACAAACGCATAAAAGAAGACCGCAAGAGAGAGATCGAATGTTTCTCAGTGGTGCTAACATGTACTATTGCCTATCCTTTTTCGCGTAGAGCATACAAACCAGACCTGCTTTACTCCCTCACGATCTGAAAAAATAAAGCAGGTTGAGGGAGAGCTTCCCCCCTTCTCTATCTATAGAAGAATACTACTCTTAAAAAAGAGTATTTGTCTAGATAAATCTCTGGGTTGCATTGGTATCGCGGCCAGGAGGCAAGCTGCTTACCAACTGGACCAGAGGAAATTTAATCTTCTCTTCTAATCACGCGCTGTATATACATCACTGTCTCTTGCATCTCATACCCTTTAGCTAGCTTAATGGTACGTTGTTGAGGCATAAGCTCTTTGATGGTTCCCAGTGCAGGTAGCGTCTCTCGTGCGATGCGCGAAGGTTTCATCCCCAGGCGCGTCAAGAGATTACGCCTCAGGAGCTCGATGCCAAAGCCCAGAGCCACGGCTCCGACGCTGGCAGCGACACCTTTGGGAAGCTGTGGATTGTAGAGCAGGGAGGGCAGATGGTTCTGTCGATGCGCCAACCCGGTTGAAGGTCTCTCGACAAGATCAGTCCCGCACTGACGACAGTAGAGATCCTCTTCTCCATATTTTGTATGACAATTAGGACACTGCATAGATTTCTCCTCTATCTCAAGTGTACAGTACTCCTGTACTACCTTTTTTTGTGTTGTTTTCTCTGCGTCAGGATCTCTGCTAATGCGTCGATCACGACAGCATTCTCTTCAATGGTATTATAAAAATAGGGCGAGATGCGTAAAATCCCCGGGCGCGCATCAGTCATAATCGAACGTGCTCTCAGCTCTTTTACAAGCTCTTCCGGATCCTCAAACTCTAGCCCAACAATCGAACTGCGCAACTCTGGTTCATGAGGAGCTCGTACTGTCCAGCCATGCTCACGAGCGCGCGCAATGAGATCATTTGTTAGATACCGTGAACGCTCGCCAATACTTTCGACACTGGCCTCTAGAACGATATCCAGCCCTCCATTAGCGGCATAGACCGCAGCCATAGCCGGCGTTCCCAGTTCTACCCTGGCTGCATCTGGCCGCCATTCAAACGTCTGCGCCTGAAACTGAAACTGGTTGCGCTGGCCAAACCAGCCGGCCACTACGGGCTCTACATGCGGTATAAGCCCCTCACGAATATAGACAAAAGCGAGTCCAGGTCCCCCCAACAACCATTTCAACGAGCCAGTGACCAGAAAATCAATATCCAGGGCATTTACATTGATAGGGATCTGACCAGTTCCCTGATAGTCATCAACCAGAATAAAAGCTCCATGTTTATGAGCAATATCTGCTACAGCTCGAATATCCTGGATATACCCGCTCGTATCACAGACGCGCGACGTCGCAATGAGAGCGGTCTGACTATCTACCAGCGGCGTAAATAGCTCCGGGCTGACATAGATCTGGTCAGGGCTCTCTACAAAGCGACAGGTAAGCCCCTGCCGCTCTTTTGCCAACCACTGATAAGCAAGCGTTGGGAAATCTAGCGCTGATAGCACAACATTCGTACGGGTCTGATAGTCCAGAGCCGAAGAGATAACACTGAGAGCCGTTGAAACATTGGGCGCAATGGCAACTTCATGTAACTGAGCACCGATTAAGGTCGCAAATTTCTTTCGCGCCCGCGCAATCTCATCTAACCAGAGCTCGGACCAGGCGTGTGCCCCCCACTCATTCCACGTCTCCATAAACTGCGTGACATTCTGCATCGAACGCTGAGAAAGAGCACCCAGTGAACAACTATTGAGATATGTTCTTCGCTGCAAAAGAGGAAACTCATCCCGAAAGACCAGGAGTTCTGGATGTTCAAGGGCTGGTGGGACCGGATACTGCATCCTGGGTTCGCCTGTTGTCATCAACTACTCCCTCTGGCAGACCTCATCATAGTATTTGCCTGCTCCTAAAACGAGAACGCCCAAAGGCGTCTCTGCGCTCGATCTGACCGTGAACAGATCCTACTGACTATTGTAGCGCCTCCGTCGAAGAGAATCTATAGTTTGTGCCAGATACTGAGCTGCCAGCCGCACATTGACTTCTGTGATTCAACGTCCCAACGCTTGTTCAGAAGAGTTTCGGTCTCGTTGTTTGCATGCAGCACTAAAATTAATACGGTCTGCTCTTCAAGAGCAGACTCAAGCCATAAGATTATGAGACCTGGCCCTCCCACTTTCAGACATCGGGTTCCTGATCTACAACAACGCATCTCTATGCAATTATAGCTCTAAGCTCAAAATATACAATTTTCACCAGACAGAAAGTGGTACTTTTGTTCAATATAAGCACCAACAAAAAAACTCCTGTTTCGGAACAGGAGTTTTTTTGTTGGTTTTGCGAGCTATTCGGTGGGGAATTTGGCTGCGAGGGCTCGTGCATCAGGCTCTACCAGAATTGAACCATCTGGGAAGATAATGGTTGGAACAGTACGGGCACCACCATTCACTTTCATGACATATTCAGCAGCTTGCTCGTTCTCTTCAATATTAATATATTCATAGGGTACATTGCGTGCATCAAACCAGCGTTTGGCAAAGCGGCAATCGCCGCACCAGGTGGTTGCATACATGCGAATCTTCTTTTCAGTCTCTGGCGTCTCTGCTGTCACGATTTTCTCCTTGATAGTGATAGATAGTTGCAAGATGTCTCTAGATTTCTCTTCTTACTGATCAGAACACGGTTGTTTACTGATCTATTCCCAAGTCAGTGCACCTATTCATACGTATCCTTCCTTGCAGAAGACAATATTCATCTAAAAGCACATTGTGAGAGAAGTATCAGCTGCAAAAGAAAGCAGCCAGCTTCAATGATGGCTGCTTTTGACGACAAGATAGGTGGAGTGAGCGAACTCACAATGAGCCTTCGATAGAGGTAGGGGCAGGCTTATTAATCCGCTCGAGCATAAGATCCAGGAAACGTTTTCCTCCACGCGCTGCCAATCCAGGATTACGGGCGAGAATTCCCATGACCAGGCTGGCACTGTAGTCTCCTCTCAGGGCTTGCGCCAACTGAGCTGGTGTCATTCTCTTGAGCAGGTCCAGTGAATTATCCCACTGGGCATCGCTATAGGGGGCAATATGCTTGTTAATCATGTAGGAGATATCCATATCACGACCAAAACGAGCTCGCCAGCGCTTATCAAAGCGCTCAAGATAGCTACCAGAAGTGTTACCAGCCTTAACGGCTTCGGCAGCCACTTCTCCAGCCATCTGACCCGAGTAGATAGCAAAGCGAATACCCTCTCCAACAAGCGTGGAACCATGCCCACCTGAATCGCCCGCCAGGATCAGACCATCACGTGTAAAGCGCTCCACAGGACCCTCGGAAGGGAAAAGGCCTGTATGGTACTCTAGCGGACTGGCACCTTTAAAGCGTTCGGCCAATTGCGGAATATCGCGCATGATGCGGTCCAGATAGACACGTGCATCTTCGTCGTTATCGGGATGAATAACACCAACGCCCAGACGTACACGCCCGTTACCACGAGGGAAGGCCCAGGCATACCCCTGCGGCGCATATTCACTCCCCATAATCAGATACAACTCGTCCTGGGGATAGTTTGGAGCATAGAGGTCATACTCTGCACCATATCCATAGCGATGGAAAGCCTTGCCCATATCTGTACGTACACCAACATGACGAGCTACGCCACTTGCATCAATCGTGACGTCGGCGCGGACCTCGATCCGCTCACCCACATGAGTCTTGGCAGTCACACCTAATACCCGACCATCCTCAAATAACGTCTGCTCGACGGTGTGTCGAACACGAATAGAGGCACCTGCGGCAACTGCACGAGCCGCCAGATGCTGATAGAGGCCCCGGATATCAACCACACAAGCCACTGCTGGATTATAATACAGAGGAACTTCTCGATGAGGTGTAAGGAAAATAACCTTTTGAATGGGGTGATAGAGGTGTTCGGGAATCCCTAACGCCTTCATATCCTGCACCCAGCTCCCACCGCTAGTATGAATAGGATACCCAATCTCATTCTGGCGCTCCAGTACAAGCGTCTGCACGCCTCGTTTAGCTGCTGCCTCAGCAGCGGCCAGGCCGGCAGGGCCACCGCCTACAATGAGCACATTTTGATTATCTGGCATGAAATACCTTCTTTAGAAGAGTGATGCACAAGCAACGCGTCCAACCACATACAAGCTGCGCGGACGATGCGGTTCTTGCTAAGTTTAAAATTAGTATAGACCAATGCCGTGTAGCTGTCCACTTCCTGGTCGCTCGTTACAACCTTTCACTCGTTTTTTTCATTCAATTCAATAAGGGAGAAAATTGAAAAACAGAAGAGGTTCCTGAGTCTATTCAGGAACCTCTTCTGTTGAAAAATTATACTGTAGAGGATGAGGACTAGATGAACGGGCTTCCAGTACGGATCGCTCGCAGTTCACCTTGATGTCGATACATCAGTGAAAGCATATCAAAAGCTTCTGCACCAGTCAGTACAAATGTATTCTTTGATTCGATATGGATAAAACGGAGACTATCTTCCTGCAATGGATCAAGCTGGATAATATATTCATCGGTCATAACAACTGAAGGAACCATTAAATTTCGCCTCCTGGGGTAAGTACACTCATCAAATCCATGAAGAGATCCACGACATCAAACAAGATAAACAACGCACTCAGGTTCATGGAATGACTACATCGGATCAACAACTATTTGTTACTCTTTTCTTCGTTGAGGAGAGTGTACCCTAATCGGAGCATAGATACAATAACTTCAACTATCAACCAGCTATCAAGACACTAACAAACAGGTAACTAAACAAAAAAAAGAGGCCAGGACCCTTATCTCAGCCTGTTCCTGTCACTTCTTGAAGGGGTGATGTTCTGGTCCTAACATTTCCAGTACCTCAGCTTCCTCTTCATTCTCAGGTTGGTAGCTATCGGCAGCGGGCAGGATCTCCCAGATAGCCCCTTTATTAATGACAAAGCGCCATTGGAGATGAGAACTATTATTGAAATCAGCAGGAGTTGCTGTCTTCAATAGATCAAGTACATCCTCAGGAGTTTTATCGGCAATAGAAAGTTGGCCCGCCTGTACCTGCTGGATATAGCGCTTGAGGATACCATCAGGATCTTCTCGGAAGAGGATGCGCTCCATATTCTGGAGATTGCTCATAGCAGCCTCACGATGTTCAGGAATCGCCATCGCATTGCTAATCCGAATACGCAAGGCTTCAAAGAAGCTATATTGTACCAGACCACTACAGATTAATTGATGCATTGAGGCAATTGAATCGTCTGCTTCATCCCATTTCCGAAAGAAATCAGCAATCGCTCCTGCAGCATCAGCAACCTGTGGAAGAGCACTCAAATGTCGCCTGGCTATACGCTGAGCGTATAAAGCACTGAGCTCATAGACGGTCTTGTTATCATAAAGTCCATTAATCTGATCAAAAGCAATTCCCCGCACATGCCGAAGGTAACTGATACCATGCGCGTCTTCAGCATCCTGAGGATCACGACGCGATTGCTCGTAAGGAGTCTCCTTATACCAATCCAGAATTGGGCGTTTGATCCCTACTGTAAATTGTTCGAACGGTACGACCTCATTGCGCCAGCTTGCCAGATTGATTCCTCTGGTCTTGGCCTCAACTAAAAATGTATTGTTATAGCCTCGATAGGGATCGCTCACAAGATAGAGAATTGCCGAATGACTCCACTTACTGTTCGTCGCTACACGAATCAGATGTGCAAAGATCTCTTTGGGATCTTTGTTTGTACGTAGAACAACATCAGCTATTTGTAAATGTTGCTCACCAGTAGCATGCTGCAAGAAATAATTGAGCGGATCTTGACCGACCAGCTTCGCTTGATATCCCATCTATTTATACCCTCTTAATAGTGGCTATAATGTCACTTCAATTATGCCTCTATTTGGATGTGCTTTGCAAGCATGAAAACAAAAATAGATACCAGCAAAGCTGTTTTAGGAAACCTGGTCGAAGTTAGTAACAAGCAACAATGATAGTATGGCTGTCAATCGAAATTTTTCTCTCTTCTGAACACGAAGTTTTCATGCTGGGTGATAAATACCATTCATGAACATCTACTCTCTGGCCCATTGAGCCCAATCTTCACGATGGGCAACGAGCAAGCGCAAAGTTGCCAGAGTTTTGAGGACTTCACCAATCCCCAGCTCTTGCTCGGCAACTGAAACAGAAAGCCTTCCACTGGCTCGGCGAAGATTATAGTACAACCATCGTAGCCAGTTCCCAGAGCTCCCAGCCAGCGCATCCTCAGCATCAATAACAAGCTTACCACCTGCAACATGATAGCCTTCTAGAACAGCTCGAAATGATTGCTCCACTACTACACCACTTGTAACTCCACTCCAATTTAACGCAGCATCCACAATTTCAAATGTAGGATTGATATACCCGGCGGCCTCCCAATCAATCAGCCATGGCGTTTGAGCATCTTGCCATAAGACATTCTTCTGATCCAGATCCCGATGACTGATTACTTGCATACTAGTTAGTGCTGGCACTGATCGATTAAAAAGCGCAATCCACTCAAGTATTTCAGGATATGCTTGCTGAACTTCTCTTGCCCAGATCGTATCTTTTGTTTCAAGATTATCTATGATGCTGGCCCATCTTTGTTCTAAAAGCCTTTCAATCTGCAAAGGCTGCATTTTTGGCATGTGTATGTTCATTTTATGCATCTGTCCCAACAAAAAACCGATCTGATAAGCTTGATCTGGTGGAGTTGCCTGGGAGGAGTGAGTATTCCCCTCTATCCAAGGAAAGATCAAACAAGAGCTTCCGGCTAACTCTTGTACATACTTACCGGAAATTGACAATGCAGTAACTGCTGGAATCCCTGCCTCGGCAAATGCAGATGCAGCCTCCTCTGAGAGCTCATAAGTAGCTCGCACACCTGGTCGCTGCATAATCTCAGGATTGAGTACTTTCATTGCAAATGATCCCTGTTCGGTCCGAACTTTCCATAGCAGATGCAATAAACCACCTGTAATCGATTCTGGACTGCCTGAAGGGTGGCCAAGGCCAGCCTGGCGACAGCGCTGAATTATCTTCTGCTCGTGCATTTATATGCCTGCATCTTTCCACTTTTAGTCAATCAAAAAAGAATAGATAGAGGAGTCAATATGAAATCAAGATAGCGTATACCACAATGCATCATGCTTCATTGCAACTCATTGTGATTGACGAAGAAGGACTTTTGTGCTATAATTAGAACATGATTTCCACAGAAATATTGCGCTCTATTGTGATGATGTTTTTCTTCGTAGTTCTTCTTCATCTATTCTTCAACTTTTTTCTTAAAAAGAAGAGGAGCATCTTTCATGAGTATCATGCAAATCACTCAGACCATCCAGATTATGCCTTCTGCACCTGCTCGCCGTCGTAAACGCTCCCTCCAACCTACGCTACCTGGGATGGAGATGGACATGGCGATCCCACCTAAAGTTACGAATCGCCAGATTGCTGAGGTGCTCGCAAGTATCGCCGATATGCTGACAACACAACAGGCTAATCCATATCGTATCCAGGCCTATCGTAATGCTGCCCGTGGAGTGCTCAACCTCTCAGAGCCTGCCGCAGATATTCTGGCCCGTGGTGAGTCCCTCCCTATTCCAGGCCTTGGTGATCGACTCCGCTCGCGTATTGCTGAATTAGTGCGCGCAGGGACAATGACATTCCAGAATGGCTTCTGCTGGGATTCAATTCCTCAAGGAGTTCGTACCCTTATGTCAATCGAACATATTGGAACCTATACAGCGCTTCGCCTGTATGATGAATTAGGAATCGATTCAATTGAGAAATTATGGACCGCTCTGCAACAACACACCATTCGTCAATTACCTGGCTTTGGAACACGCAGTGAAGCTCGCTTACGGACAGCAGTAGAACGCATATTGCGTGAACGGCAACGCCTCCCTGTTGGAGGAGCCGCCTAGGGTGAAACAAACTATTCATCTTGATGACGCTTATGCCAGCCATCCAGATAGAGACTACTCTACCTGGATGGTTTTTTGTACACTTAGAAGTCTCCACGTTCTACTAATTCGATAAACAGCTGCTCCAATTCGCTCGTACGTGGACCAGGACGGCCAGAACCAATGGAAAGCTCATTAATCTGTACTACCGGGGTGATCTCTCTGGAGGACGAAGTAAGAAAAGCTTCGTCAATCTGACCCAGTTCTTCTAACAAGATCGGGCGCTCTTCCAGCGCAAAACGTCCCTGAGCAAGCTCACAAACAATATTACGGGTAATCCCGATGAGCACACCTTCACGTGGGGTAATAAGCGTATCGCCCCGAAATACAAAGAAATTACTTTTCGTACTCTCTAAGACATGTCCCTGTTCGTTCACATAGAGTGCATCACCAGCTCCCTGTTTCTGTGCCGTCTTGAGCGAGCGAATTGCAGAGATATAATTTGAGGTCTTTGCCTCGGGTGTTATACGCTGCAAAGAGGTGGTAATAAGTTTCACGCCACGAGCAAAACGCTCCATATCTCGCTCTGGCAGCTCAGTAATAAGAATTGCAACGACTGGCTTACCGATTGGCATAATCCCATCTTCACTCTCACCACCAGTAACCAGAAGACGTAAAGAGGCATGCTCATAAACATTGCGCTCGATCACTTGTTGAATAAGATGCGCAAAAAACTCTGGCGTATAAGGAAGTTCTAATTCAATGAGTTGTGCTGAGCGGTAGAGCCGCTGGAGATGCTCATGGAGATGAAAAGGGCGGCGATGATACGTTCTTAGTGACTCAAAGACACTATAACCACGTAAGATTGCGACATCATTGATTGAGAGGCTTGCCTCATGAGGATGAACCCACTGGCCATCAATATACCACCAGGCGCTTGTATCCATTGTTTAATGACTCCTATCCTTTTGCTGTACTCTCTGCTTCTATTGTACTGCATGTGTTATTCATTGTGGAGGAGGAAGAACTGGATACTGCGCTTGAGGAAGTTCATAGCTCTGCACGCCTGGCTCTTCAGTATTGCGAGCACCTGATGCTTCCTGGGCTCGCTTCTGAGGTACGATAGCCTGATATCCCTGTCCATATGTTTGATATGATGGCGTATGAACTGGCGGTGTGTAATAGGGCTGCTCCTGAGGTCTTAGTGCTCCCGAGCGACGTGCCAGAGCATTATTAAGGGGCTTGATAGCCTTTTCTAGCAGAAAACTGACACCCAATGCAACACAAAGTGCTAAAATCCCCCCACCCATCGAGACAGACAAAACGGCAAAGGCCATAAGCCAGATCACGACATGCAGGCTCATTAGCAATTTATGCCTGGTAAAGTTTACGAATATATTCAAAAACGAGCACAGGGCCAGGGAAAGCAAGAGAATAGAGAGAAAATAGGTATGACTACTTAGCCCAAGCGCAATGCCTGCCAGCAACACAACAGCAGAGAACGCTCGTAACGAATGCCAGCCTTGCCTGAAGAAGAGGAAACCCGCCACAGTCGCAAAACTAAGAGGAAGAAGATACTCACCATAATTGACTCCAAGCGCTAAGAAGCCACCCAACAGAAGGACGATCCAGGATAATCTATTCATAACCAGACGCCAGCTTAATCTCTGTTGCATTATGTCGCTTCCCTCCTCTTACCTCAGGGAAGTCTGGTTCGTTTGCCACTCGTACTCATAAGGTGAGCGCGGAGCGCAAGAAGCAGACAGACTCATGATAATACGAGCATGTACTGTTCTTCCAACCACTTCACAAACTTCTCAGGTACATTCATTGTAGATAAACGGCTCTGCCGAACAAGACTCCAATCATCGAAAAGGTGGGTAGCTTTGATCTCTTTCAGAGTCACTGGTGTAGGAAAACGCTGTTCAAAGGCCAGTTCAACAATCCAACTTTTGCTGTCATCTGGATCGGGCTGAGGATCTGAGATGACGCGTGCAACCCCGACTAGAGCTGCATCGCTCATACTATGATAGATCAAAACACGATCATCTGGTCGCATTGCACGGATGGCTTGTAATGCCTGGGCGCTTCGTACTCCATCCCAGTTGGTCGTCTGCTCGCGCTCAAATTGATCAATTGAATAGGTCTCAGGATCTGTCTTTGCTAAAAAATACGCCATTATTCTCTACCTCTAAGTATCTCTATCTGCACTCTCATCATAACAGATGCCCGCAACAATGCACAGGTATACCTCTTTTTGGGGAAGAAACCTTTATAGAGACAGTTTTGTGACAATCTGCTTCAACTTGATGAGCCTTGAATACGTATACCATATGTAACCATCCTGAACCACAAGGATGAGAACTGACACACTGGACAAGCAAGCAATAATTTGATTGTGCAGAAACAATCTCGTTCTTGTAAGTGAAGGACATTTTATTAAAATTACACGTTGTTAAACGTTGCTAAATGTTGCTAAATAAGGAGTATAAAGGTATGTCACAAGATTTTAATACAAATAATGTTGAACAGAAACAGGGCTATAGTATTGAAGAGCTCCAGGTAGTTGGCGAACAGTTGTTAAGCAAGGTCAAAGAGCTGGTTCATGAGGGAAATGTCCGCCGCATCATCCTGAAGCAAGATGGTCGCACGATTCTTGAGATTCCCTTAACCATTGGTGTAGCTGGAGTTGTACTTGCCCCTATCTGGGCTGCAATTGGTGTCCTTGGCGCTTTGATCGCTCAATGTTCGATCGAGGTTGTCCGTGTTGAAAAGACAAACGAGGACGTCAACAATTTTAGCCCTGACACCTTCAAAGATCAACCTATCCTCTAACTCAAGGAAAGTATTGTCACACAGAGGTCAATCATCGTCGTTGTACACAAAGAGAGCAAGCTCGAGCTTGCTCTCTTCTTCATCCACCATTCTTTACATCAGCCGCTGTAAATGATCAATCACGGCATCAGCAACCTGTGACGTACCAACCGCAGTGGGATCATCGGGCCGTAGTTTGAGATCATAGGTCAGCGAACGACCTTCAGCCAGGACCTGTGTCAGAGCCAACTCTAGATGTTGAGCCGCCTCACGTTCACCCAGGTGGCGAAGCATCATCACTCCTGAGAACATCATTGCCATCGGATTAACTTTATTAAGCCCTGCATACTTTGGTGCGCTTCCATGAACTGGCTCAAAGACAGCGTATTGACTCCCAATATTGGCTCCTGGTGCGACACCCAGTCCACCGATTAAGCCAGCCGAAAGATCAGAGATAATATCGCCATAGAGATTGGGGAGCACAAGGACATCATAGAGCTCTGGTTTCTGGACCAATTGCATGCACATATTATCGACAATGCGATCTTCATAGTGGATATCCGGGTATTCCCTGGCCACCTCATGGGCCGTAGACAAGAAGAGTCCATCCGAAAGACGCATGATATTGGCTTTATGGACCGCAGTAACTTTACGCCGACCATTGGCCCGAGCATAGTCAAACGCAAATTTGACGATTCGGCGGGAAGCCAGAACTGAGATATATTTGATACTCATAGCCGAGTTGGGATCCAATTGATGACCTGTTGTGCGCCCAACTAATTCGATCAGTTCTTCATACTCCGGCATTGTCTGCTGAAATTCAATGCCGGCATAAAGATCCTCGGTATTCTCACGGACAATAATCAGATCAATATTTTCATAACGGGAACGTAGGCCATGGTAGGTTTTGGCAGGGCGCAAGTTGGCATAGAGATCTAATTTTTTGCGTAAGGCAACGTTTGCGCTCCGCTGCCCCTTCCCAACAGGCGTTGTAATTGGTCCCTTCAGTCCCACTCCGGTCCGTTTGATTGATTCAATCACTTCATCAGGCAGAACAGTGCCATATTTCTCGAGTGTTTCGGCCCCGGCCTGGCATACATCCCAGGTGAATTGTACACCAGTTGCCTCTAAAACACGACGGGTCGCCTCAGCAATTTCGGGCCCAGTTCCGTCTCCGGGGATCAGCGTCACTGCGTGCGGCATAGCATCCTCCGTTATTGCAGAACCTATGATAATACCGAATGATAGAAGAGTCAGATTATCCTAAGATTATAGCACAATCTACTCAACCATATTGCATAGTATTCTGCATCATCCTCTACTGCACTGCGTCTGTACCGCTTTTCGCTGTAGCCACCTTCTTGACAGCCTGCTTGCGTGTAGTACTTTTTGTTGCCACACTTTTTGTTGACCGAACCGTTTTAGTCGCCTTTGTAGTCGTTGCACTGGTACGTCTGCTTGTAGCTCGTGTTTTTTTACCACTCTCTTCGGGAGACGTTTTGCGAACTGTTCTGCGGGTGGTTGTTTTCCCTTCTTCGGAGCTACTGGTGACACGTTTGCGTGTAGCAGGTTTCTTTACGATCGTTCCATCACCCTGTGGTTCCTCACTCACACTCCGTTGAGGAGCAATCACTTCGTTATAGCAAACAGGGTCCTGTCCTACTTTCGGGATGACCATCAAGCCGCCACAATTTGGACAGAGGTCGGTAGTAGGTTTCTCCCACATTGCAAAATTGCAGGTCGGATAATTTGCACAACCATAGAAGATCTTCTTTTTCTGGCGTGTCTTGCGCTCCACAAGATCTCCCTGACAGAGTGGACAGTGGGAACCTGTCTTATTCATAAATGAGCGGCGATATTTGCATTCGGGAAAACCTGAGCAGGAGATAAAGCGACCAAACCTACCAGTACGAATGACGAGGTTACGTCCGCAATCAGGGCAGACCTCATCCATCTCCTCAAGTGGTTTCTGGACCCGATTCATCTCAGCCTCGGCCTTCTCCATTGAGACCTTGAAATCGCCATAAAAACTGCTGAGGAACTCAGTCCAGGCGCGCCGTCCTTCTTCAACATCATCTAACTGGCGCTCCATTGAAGCGGTAAAACCAGTATCCACAATATTGGGGAAATGCTTATTCATGACCTCATTGACTGTCTCACCTAACCAGGTTGGTATAAAGCGACGCTGCTCTTGATCGACATACCCACGATCCTGGATTGTGCTGATGATTGGGACATACGTACTTGGGCGTCCAATGCCCTGTTCTTCAAGCTCTTTAATCAGGCTGGCCTCACTAAAACGAGGGGGTGGCTGTGTAAAGTGTTGCTCAGGTTTAAGACCATGCTGCTCCAGAAGTTCATTCACTTGCATAACCGGCAACAACTTCTCGTCTTCCTCTCTGGGCCAGACCGCATAGAAGCCTGGAAACTTCAAATTTGAGCCAGTAGCGCGGAAAACGTAGTTCTGGGCAACGATATCTGCACGCACAGTATCAAAGACAGCCGCAGTCATAAAACTGGCGACGAAGCGACGCCAGATAAGGTTATAGAGTTTAAACTGATCAGGTGAAAGATGTGTTTTAACAATCTGAGGCGTCAAGGTTACATCAGTTGGGCGGATAGCCTCATGTGCATCCTGAGTCGTCGCTTTCGCTTTCCCTGTGCGTCCCAGACCTACATAAGGCTGACCATGCTCTTCTCCAATATAGGCCTTGACCTTGCTTTGAGCTTCTTCAGAGATGCGCGTAGAATCGGTACGCATATAGGTAATGAGGCCTTGATGACCACGTTCGCCAAGCTCAATACCTTCATAAAGTTGCTGCGCCAGGCTCATTGTCTTTTTCGGTTTGAAGTACAGACGAGACGAGGCATCTTGCTGCATAGTACTCGTTGTATAAGGAATCGGAGGCTGTCGGCGCTGCTCACGTTCATCGTACTTCAGAATCTTATAGCTGGCACCTTTTAGCTCCGCCAGGATTGCATCGGCCTCAATTTTTGAGCTGATCTTGATGCGTCCCTTCTCAGCCTTTGCGCTTTTCACGACTTCATCGCTTTTACTTCCATCTTCCCGCTCAAGTTCCTCAGAAGTAACAGCCGCAATATCTTTCAAGCGTGAGATCAAGGTAGCTTCAAAACGTTGAGCATCCTTTTGTTTGCTGAGAAGAGCAGTAATCGTCCAATATTCTTCGGGCACAAACGCTTTAATCTCTGCCTCACGGTCACAGATCAGACGGAGAGCCACCGACTGCACACGGCCAGCGCTCGTCCCCGACTGAATGCGTCTCCAGAGAAGAGGACTAATTTTATAGCCAACCAGACGGTCAAGAACACGACGAGCTTGCTGAGCATTAAAGAGATCTTCATTAATCTGCCGAGGCTTACGGATTGCTTCCTGAACAGCACCCTTCGTAATCTCATTAAAGACTGCTCGATGCGGATTTTGAAGACCAAGAATATTTTTAAGAGACCAGGCAATGAACTCCCCTTCACGATCGGGGTCTGGAGCCAGATAGACTTCATCAGCGCGTTTAGATGCGGCTTTTAGCTCATTAATAAGCTTATCTTTTTTCTCAATCACCTCATAGCGAGGGGTAAAATCCTTCCTGGTATTGACGCCAAGCCCTTTTTTAGGGAGATCCATGATATGGCCCATGGAGGCCAGAACGACGAAATCGCGGCCAAGGAACTTTTCAATTGTTTTTGCCTTGGCAGGTGATTCGACAATAACTAGTTTTTTCGCCATCAAACTTTCCCTGACCTTTTTACTACTAACAATTCGCAGAAGAGATCATCTATATCTTACAGGATAGAATAGCATATGTTTGCAAGGTGGTATTCTATCTCTTACTACATCTATTCAAAGCTTTGAGCCTCGTCATTGCTCCCTTTACCTGTTGAACGCCTTACCATTTGCTAATTCAGGTACTAAATACACCTGTTCTTTACGCTCTTTTTTAACTATACAGGACGAATGCGATCCTTGCAATGGCAGTCTCAACGTATCTGCATCTTACCCCCATTTGTCAAATGGGGACAAGAGAGAAGATATGACTTTGCATGTTCAAAAAGTCCTTAGACTTGACCCCATGAGGCTTGCATGCTATGCTGCATAGCATCTACTATAGAGGATAGAAGCAGAAGCGCCGATGCGGAGGAATAGCATGCGAAAATCGAAGCCATCTCAGTCAATCTCGCCCGAAGCCCAGGAGCCAGCCAGCGAGCATCAGATGGAGCCCACCTCGCCTCCCCCTCCACAAAAAAAACAAGCGCAGGCAAAGCGACGCCGCCGAAGCCCCTTACGCGCTGGTCTCGCAGTCATGGCAGGTCGTACGGCAGGAGCCGTCAGCCGCCGTCTGCGCTTTGGTGGTGGCACGAGCATTGTTGGCGTAGTGGCTCAAAGCGTTTATCCCCAGATTGTGGAGCACCTTGCCTCTGAACTCGAGCATGGCAGTCTGGTCATTAGTGGAACCAATGGCAAAACCACAACCAGTAGTTTTATCGCAGCGATCTTACGTGATGGAGGGTTACGTGTCTGGAACAACCGTGAGGGCTCAAATCTAGCCGGCGGTGTCGCCAGTTCACTGGTTATTCGAGCCAAACCAAACGGCCATCTGCGTCGATCTGGGCGAGCCATCTCAATCCTTGAGGTTGATGAGGCCGCCCTTCCGCAGGTTGTAAGCTCTGTTCAACCACGTGTCGCCGTCTTTACCAACCTTTTTCGTGATCAACTAGACCGCTACGGCGAGGTTGATAGCGTCCTGACCCTCTGGCAACGGGCAATTCATCGCTTACCTGCAACGACAACGCTCATCTTAAATGCTGATGATCCAGCTGTTGCTCAATTAGGACGAAACTTTGCTGGTCGCGTACTCTATTATGGCATCAATGATCTTGCATTAGACACGCTTCATCAAGAGAGCTCCATTGAACGACATCAGGTGATGGATGCTCGCACCTGCCCCCATTGTGGAGGCGAATTCATCTATCAAGCTCGCTTTTATAGTCACATGGGCCATTATCATTGCCCAAACTGTGGATTAGAACGCCCCCAACCAGATATTGCAGCCAGCTCGGTTCAGGTTGATAGTTTCGATCGGATGCGCTTACAGATCCAGACACCGTTGTATACGCAAGAATTAGTCGTTCCTCTCCCGGGACTCTATAATATCTATAATGCCCTGGCAGCAGCAACAGCGGCCCTGGCTCTGGATATGGATTGGGAGCCGATTGTCAGTGGCATCGAACAATCGAAACCAGTCTTTGGACGTGGTGAACGTGTACAGGCCAACGGAAAAACAATGCGGCTCCTACTGGCAAAGAATCCAACCGGCTTTAATGAAGTGCTTCGCACCCTCTTTACAGATGAAGTTCCCCGCCATGTGCTTTTTATTTTAAACGACAACACTGCCGACGGGAAAGATATTTCCTGGATCTGGGATGTTGATTTTGAGCGTGCAAGAGGACGTACGGAGAGCCTCGTTGTAGCAGGTACACGAGCTCTTGATCTGGCACTTCGCCTTAAATATGCGGGCATAGCCCAGGATGAGATTCAGATTATCCCACCGCAGCCCTTACGCGCAGAGAAGAATGAATTGGCTGCCAGAAATCGAGCCAATAGGCGCAACAAAAAAATACCGTCTGAGGCGACGGAGGCTGGTATACGCAGCTATGGCATCAAAAATGCTATTGATCAGGCACTTGATCAGACGCCTCTGGGTGAAACCCTGTTCATAGTTCCCACGTATACAGGTTTACTAGAGGTACATCGTGAGTTAGAACAGCGTGGTTTGACACCGCACTATTGGGAAGGGGGCAACGCATGATTCAGACAATCGCACCACGCTCGCTAACGTTGGGCCACTTGTATCCAGATCAGCTTAATTTGTATGGTGATCGAGGAAACATTCTCACCCTACAACGCCGTTGCCAGCTACGGGGCATCAATCTGCGAATTGTTGGCCTGGGGGTAGGCGATGCACTGGCCCCAGATGAGTATGATCTCCTCTTTATTGGTGGTGGACAGGATAAAGAACAGGCTCCTGTCGCCCAGGATCTGTATGAAATGAAGGGCATAGGACTTTGGGCAGCGATCGAAGATGACATGCCAGTCCTGGCGGTCTGTGGGGGCTATCAATTGCTGGCTCACTATTACCGTCCTGCTGAGGGGCCGGATATGCGCGGCCTGGGCGTCTTTGACGCCTGGACCATTCATAAAGGAGCGCAGACTCCGCGCTGCATTGGAGATATTGCATTGCGTTGGAATGATCAGACTCTCGTAGGGTTTGAAAATCATGGCGGTCGCACCTATCTCGGCACAACTCCCCCTCTAGGTAGAGTCCTGAAAGGTTCAGGCAATAATGCAGAGGATGGAAATGAAGGAGCTGTCTATCGCAACGCTTTTGGAACCTATCTCCATGGATCGCTCCTGCCAAAAAATCCGCACTTTGCTGACCACTTAATAGAGTTGGCCTTGCGTAGAAAATATGGTCAGGGAACATCTCCAGGCGAACCTGGGAGCCTCAATGGTCAGTTCCATCCTGATACTGAGGATGACCACACCAGTTCACCTGAGCTCCAATCGGACCTTGCTAGCAGCCTGCTCACTCCTTTAGATGATCGCTTAGAATGGGAGGCACATGCCTCCATCTTAGAACGGCTGGGATTGCATACTGAGGCCGCTGCCGCCTTACGCAATGCCAGAGATGCAGTAAACGTCTCATTGGCACTATCTTGATGGAGAAATCGGCATGAGTTTCGATCGATCACTGGCTCGCTGCTCGTTCTGTGGACGCCACACCTCTGAGGTCCGGCGCATGATTGCTGGACCTGGAGCTGCTTATATCTGTGACGAATGCCTGCAAATCTGTAATGATATTCTGCATGACCCTACACCTTTTTCGACTCAGGCTCTCGAGTTGGCCTCACGTCCCCCTGTAGTCATTGCGGCTCCACAAGCTCTTGGTCTTGAGCGACCAGCACACAGCGCGGAACCTACACGGAGCATTACACTCGAGATAGAGCAGAAACAACAGGGGATGACGCTTATTCTACATCAGTTACACTACTTTGAAGATTACTTTGAGCTTCATTATCTATGGATTCGCCCTCCATTGATGGCGGGATTTTCTTTTGTGCCTCGGATCATCTTCTTTTTAAAAGATAATACTGGTGCCCAATGGACTGGTGAACGTGGAGGTATGCTGCTTGCTCGTCCCGAGTTGGCAAGTGGACCCAACAATGCTGTCTACCAGGGAAATGCGCGTTTCAAACCTTTACCCAATCGCGAGGCTCGTGTCCTCACTATCCGCGCAGCCGACCCCCTTGGTCAATTTGAGGAGACACCGCCACAGCCCTGGCATTACGATGTCCATCTGACTGTGTAACCTCCGGCATGAATAGAATATGCAAGGATAAGGTGAAACAATGTCTCTTATCCTTGCATATTCGTAACACTACCTGGAATACGCCTATCCCAGGCATGAAAAAACTAGAAATCCTCTGGTAACGTCAATAAGCGACGAGCTGAATCTTCGTCTGGAGTCACAATCAGCTGTTGAATAAACGCATCTAACTGTGTGCTATCTGCATATTGATTCACATGGCGCTGAAAAAGCTCTGAAAGTCGGGGGAAACGCGCCTGGGCAATTTTAACGACTACTGCTTTTTTTGCAGCAATCTCCCCTGCCATCCGTCCCTCTTGCCGTCCCTCTTGCCGTCCCTCTTGCCGTCCCTCTTGTCGTCCCTCTTCAAGTCCCTTTAGAAGTCCTTCCTTCAATCCTTGTAGAAGCCCTTCTTTGAGCTTATCTTGAACCATTTTTTGGATACGAGGATTCTCATCCCACAAACTGTCGTACATTTTGAGCACCTCCCGAATCAATCCTTTATCCAGATCACCAATAGTGGTTGTCCGGTCTAATAACAGTTCCATCCACACAAACTGTTTGGATAATGTTGCCTCATCATGCTGATAAACCTCAACTAACTCTTCCATTGCTCGCTTTATCAGCAGTGGGGTAACATTTTGCATAGTTGGCAATAATGGATATAATTCGCGCTTCTGCTGCTCAACAAAGCGTTGGGCATCCAACTCTGACAATGATAACACATCAAAGTGGAATGTAATGAGCATTTGCTCTTCCATTTTTACGACGAGAGGCGACCTGGCTGGCGACTCAACCGTAAATGGATACAGCAGTAATGAACGGACTGGTAATTTCTGGTCATGATATAGAATAGCATTATAAGCCAAGAGCCGGGCTGGCATTTCAGGATGAGAACGACTTTCGATCTCAATATGCAAAATGTAACTTTCACCTTTGTAGCGGATGACAAAAACCTTGTCCGCACGAATGACAGGACGAATCAGCTCAACACTTATTGAACGTTCAAATTGAGCACCAGGAACTAATTCAGGAATGAGAAGAGCTGCATTCAGCTCAATAAAATCTTTCAGGCTTGAATCGTATTGCTGTGCACTTCCTGGTTTTTGTTCGGATTCTTCCACCGAGCATCATCCCTTTCCAACAACTATCCAGAACAAATTTTCTTGATTATACCAGTGTTTGTTTTATTTTTAAAGCATGAAAAAGGCTTACCTTGTTTTTTTAATAAAATATTAACATTATCGCTATTAGTGCAGAAAAAGGCTTATCATCACCAGCTGTCCTTTTTACTGAAAAGTAAAGGGCCAATCAGGTAAAGCTTCGCGAGCCTGTAGCCAGAAAGGGGGAATACCTGTTCTGCCGCTATAAAGCGCAACGATACCTCCCACAATAGCACAGGTGGTATCGACATCGCCTCCCCCTTGAGCAGTTAGCCAGAGGGCCTCTTCATAATTATCCAGGTGCTCTCCAGCACACCATAAAGCAAAAGGGACCGTATCTGCAGCCGAGATCTGGATACCATTACCAAGCATCTTAGCTACGGTTTCAACTGGAGTAGCTTCTGCAATCTGACTGGCCCAGAGAAGTCTGGCCTTCACTTTGCCGACTGGAACAAATGGGACGACGCGCTCAATAAATGCCGAGCGCGTTGGGCGTTCTCCAGATTGCATCAGGCGCCACGCCTGAGCCGAAGCCACAGCCACGGCAATCCCCCCGGCAATGCCCTCAGGATGAGCATGAGTGATCTCTGCGGAGCGAGCCGCTTCAAATATAACTCGCTCCAGATCGTCGGCAAAATATGCTCCTATTGGAGCCACCCTCATTGCTGCGCCATTGCCGTGTGAACCCTGACCCTCAAACATATTTGAAGAAGCCTCTTGCCAATTCTGACCTTCTCGAATAGAACGGAGCAATCGTTGGGCGCCTGGACCATAACCTCGAGAGGGATCAAAGTGTTCTGCAAAGCTGGCAGCAAGTTGAGCCTGCTTGATCTGTCCGTGCTGCTGTAAGACCCAGAGAACTGAAAGAGCCATCTGTGTGTCATCAGAATAGCGCCAGATGGGCGGAGGAAGCTGACGCGTCTGAATCTGAATATCAAACTGTTCTTGAGGAAGAAAGAAGCGCTCACCAAAGGCGTCGCCCACAGAGAGCCCTTCCAGGGCAAGCCGAGCACGCTCAAGAGGAAGAGAATGCATGACCATAAAGAAATCCTTGTTTTTTTCTAGATAATTGGCAAGCGCCACATTCATTTTTCTGTATACTATACCATAGTGAGCTTCCCCCGGTTTGTATTCGTGTATATTGGCAGAAGAGGAGTCAGGCTGGTGTCCTTGCACGAGGGAATTATGCTATAATATTTGCACCGTTGCCTGTTTTGTTTGCTTCCCTTTTCTATGGTAGCTTACTTAATGGACATTGGAAAAAACTCTTCCCAGATCAGTCAAGTACCCCACGCCTCAATGGCGGGGCTTGAAGATGGGGCGACATTTGTTCGTGTTCTTCAAGCCTGGACTTGACCAGACCCGGCCAGGGGTTTGAGCATTCCCATTCAAAAATGCTCTGCCTTCAGCAGTGGGTGTTTCCTCCCCATACCTGAAGGCCGGGGTATCCACACATGAAGACGAGAGGAGAGTGTGTAGAATGCGAAATCTTTGTCTGACTGCTTCGTAATAGGGGCAATTGGAGATAACGTTCATTCTACATATACGAGAAAAGTGGAGTGTGATTGAGTGAGTGACGCCTGGTTTACGCTGACAGCCAACGAAGCTGGCCTGGAGAATGCTTCATTGAGGCTGATCAGTCAGAGTGCAGAGCAGACTCAAGAGTATGCTCGTCAGCTTGGAGCTCTGTTGACAGGGGGTGAACTGCTCTTGCTCGATGGGAACCTGGGGGCAGGAAAGACAACCTTTACCCAGGGGCTGGCGCGAGGGATGCAGATTACCTCAACAGTGAGTAGCCCAACGTTTACTTTACTCAAAGAGTATTGGACCCCTGCTCAGGCGGGCCTGGGGCTGGCACTTTATCATTTTGATCTCTATCGTCTGGACGAACCAGAGGAGATTCTTGATCTAGGCTTTGAAGAGTATTTTTATGGAACAGGAGTAAGTGTCGTCGAGTGGGCCGATAAAGCTGCCGAGCTCTGGCCTCCTGAACGGCTCGTCATCCGTCTCCAGACACAACTTGAGGATCAGCGCTCCCTGGCATTTTATGCCGCAGGTGCGCACTATTGTCAACTGCTACGGCAGTTTCAGAAGAATACCTATGCTACTGCTCGCTCTTGATACATCAACTCACCAATCCAGCATTGCTCTGTGTACAACGACTGATCTGCTGGCTGAATATTCATGGAGCTCGACAAATAACCATAGTGTCGAGCTTCTAGAGCGCATCGAGCGTCTCTTTACTGATTGTCATCTCACCTTACCCGATGTCGATGGCATTGCAGTTGCGACTGGTCCTGGCTCTTTTAATGGAGTCCGGGTAGCTGTGGCCAGCGCCAAGGCTCTTGCCTTTGCCCTGCAAAAACCACTGATTGGGATCAGTACCCTGGAGATTATCGCTGCCCACCAGTTGTATAATAACTCTGCACTTCTCTGCACAGCACTGGAAGCAGGTCGTTCAGAGCTCTATACAGGCTTCTATCGCTGGCAGACTGTCACTCCAACGGAAGAACCAGCTTTAGTGCAGATAGGTGATTATCAACTGGGTACCCCACAACAAGTGCTAGCAGTTCTTCAACAGCTCACAGATGGAGGTGCAACAGAGCTCTGTTTCTCTGGCGAAATTCGTGCGGTTTCCAGACAGTCATTCCAGCAGCACTGGCCCGCACCAATCACCTTTATCAGTGGAGTTGCTGCCAGTCGCCGCGCCTCGGTGCTGGCACGTCTGGCAGAGACACGCATCTTGCGGGGACAGTCTGATGATCCTCATACACTTGAACCACTTTATTTACGACGTCCGTCTATTACGACGAGTACTCGAAAGCGGCCTCTACTGGGAGGTCAGCCTCCTATAGGGCCGCACACGACAGAAAGGGAAGAGGGTGCGTTACGTCATTGATAAGATGACGATGTCGGACGTGCCTCGCGTGATCGAGATCGAGCGTCTAGCCTACCCTTCGACCTGGCCTCCTAGCGCCTATCGCAAGGAGCTCCAGGATAATCGTTGGGCGCATTACATCGTCTTACGCGATAAGCACATTTTGGAAGAACGTACGGCTGTACCTCAGGAGCCTGAGAAACCACGGAAAAATCGTCTGTTTCCGCTCTCGCTCTTGCCAGGCCGTCCCGCCGCCACCGTCCCAGCGCCAGATCTGGCTTCAATTATTGGTTTCTCCGGCCTCTGGCTCATGGTCGATGAAGCTCATGTGACTACCATTGCGACTCATCCTGATGTTCGTCGCCGTGGTCTTGGTGAGCTTCTACTTGTCAGCTTGATCGATATTGCGTATACGATCGGGGCCAAATGGGTGACACTGGAGGTCCGGGTCTCTAACTATACTGCACAGAATCTCTATCGGAAATATGGCTTCCGTGAAGCCGGTCTCCGTCACCGTTATTATAGTGATAATCAAGAAGATGCTCTCATCATGTGGACTGATGAGATTAATTCACCCAATTATAAGCAGAAATATCTTGCCTTAAAAGAGACTTTGTTGCAAAAATTAGAAGCTGAGTAGCGTTGTTTGGGGAAGAGAAGAAGAGATGCTTATACTTGGTATTGAAAGTTCATGTGATGAGACTGGGGCTGCTTTGGTCCGAGATGGACGCTATCTCCTCTCAAATGTGGTGGCCTCACAGATCGATATTCATAATCGTTACGGAGGAGTTGTCCCTGAAGTAGCCTCTCGCCAACAGATCGCCTCAATCATTCCTGTCATTGAGGCAGCTATGCAGCAAGCTTCATGTCGCTGGGAGGAGGTTGATGCCATTGCCGCTACGTATGGCCCTGGCCTGGCTGGCTCCTTGTTGGTCGGCCTGACAGTAGGAAAAACTCTGGCACTTGCGCAGAAGCTTCCGTTTATTGGAGTCAATCATTTAGAGGCTCATCTCTATGCGAACTGGTTGCGTGCGGGGGATGGTCAACTGGTAGGGACTGATTGGCGTGTTCAAGAGGGAGACCCACTTTTTCCACTACTGGCTCTCGTGATTTCAGGAGCTCACAGCGAACTGGTCCTGGTACATGAGCATGGGAGCTATGAACTGTTGGGGCAGACGCGTGATGATGCCGCTGGCGAGGCTTTTGATAAGGTTTCGCGCATTCTTGGACTTGGCTATCCTGGTGGACCCGCCATTCAGAAAATGGCGCAACAGGCTGAGGATGCATATGTTCAGCAACAGAAATCTGTAAATCAAGCTCGCAAGGCCTATCGCCTGCCCAGAGCCTGGATTCGAGGCACCTATGATTTTAGTTTTAGTGGAGTCAAAACCGCTATGCTCAATCTAGCTGAAGGAGCTTCTCGATCCATGCCTGCGGAACAGCGTGCCGCTACACAGGTGACTCAATATACGCGTATGGGGGAGCAGGCTGCTCAACATGGTGAGCTCGACGTAGCCCTGCTCGCCTCTAGCTTTCAGGAAGCAATTGTTGATGTACTGGCCGTCAAGACCAGACTGGCTGCTGAAGAATTTCGGGTCAAGCAAGTGATCCTGGCTGGTGGTGTGGCAGCGAATCTGAGTCTGCGCCAGCGTATGGCACAAGAGCTCAAGCCGCTGGGGGTTCGTCTGAGCTATCCTCCCATAGATTTTTGTACAGACAATGCTGCGATGATTGGCAGCGCGGCCTTCTTTCACCTCGCTCTGGGTGAAAGACATGGTTTTGATCTAGATGTGCAACCTGGATTAAGCCTTCCATTTAAGAAATGAGGAATGTCATGCCAAAACCCAAATACGCCCTGGGAATCGATCTAGGCGGCACAAAAACACTGGCTGCTCTGATTGATATCACAACTGGTGAGGTGATTGCTTCAGCCCGTAAACGCACTCGTGCTGAACGTGGACAGGACTTCGTTTCTCAGCGCACTATTGAACTTGCCACTGCTGCGCTTGAGGCTGCCAATCTGCCCGAAGGGACTGAGCTCGTAGCCGTTGGCATTGGCGCCGCAGGTCAGATTGATCGTAAAGCTGGCGTCGTACTGGATGCTCCTAATCTGGGCATTCATAATATGCCATTGGGAGAGATTCTTGGCAAACGCTTTAATACCCCTGTAGCCGTTGGCAATGATGTTGAGGTTGCAGCCCTTGGGGAATCAATCTATGGATCTGGCAAAAACTATAAGAACTTTATCTGTATTTTTGTTGGAACAGGAATTGGTTCGGGCATTGTCCAAAATGGTACTATGTATACAGGCCTGACTGGAACGGCTGGTGAAGTGGGTCACATGGTTGTACAGATGGACGGACGCATCTGTGGATGTGGTGGGCGTGGTTGTCTGGAGGCTTATGCATCTCGGACGGCGATTACAAAGGCTATTCTGGCCGAGATACATCATGGTAGACCATCAGTCCTCTCCAAAGATTCGCTAGGGCTCCTCAAAGATGGTGATATTGTTATTCGTTCTGGCGTACTGGCAGCAGCCATTCAACAAAAAGATGAACTTGTTACCGAGGCCATTATTGCAGCAGCTCAGTATCTTGGCGTAGCATTGGGTTCGATTCTGAACTTTTATAATCCCGAGGCAATTATCCTGGGCGGTGGTGTCGTGGAGGCCGTGGATCTCCTCTACGAGACTGCAACCCATCGAGCACGTACAACTGCGCTCTCGGGCCCGGCCAGACAGACGCCGATTCTACGTGCTAAGCTTGGTGATTTCTCGGGGGTCGTTGGTGCGGCCTGCCTGGGTGCTCAGGCCGCTGGTCATACTTTTTCCACCCTTAAGTAACTATACGTGACCTGTCTACTAACATTGCCTGATCTGCTGATGCCCGATGCATCTCAACGCACTATTGCGATGCATCGGGTCTGGTGCTCCAGTAGACCTGATCACTCTCTTCTCACAAAAGTGAAAAGATGAAAAGTGGTAATTCATCTGGCGGGATACCACCTCCCGCTTCTCCTGGAACGAGCATCATGTAGCTCTGCAAATGGAGGTGCTGTGATGGAAGAAGGAAAACCTCATATTGCTGTACGTGCGATCCATAGCAATGATGCTCCCTGGCTTTTTGAGCTTGATTATCTCTCTGAGACTGATCGCATCTATGCAGTTTTGACCGATAATCGCTTACAATCCAACGATGAACGAGGACTTACTGGAACAAAGCCACGCTCTAGTTTTATGCTGGAGCTCATGGAGATGCCCATTGACCCGCCTATCTATCAAAGCTATCGTGGTCGCAAAAATGACCTGAACGAGATCACGTATGAATTACAACAGTGTCAAGGTGGTTTTTGCGCCCTGGTTGACGAGACGATCGCTGGCGGGATCTGGATGACCATTGATGAGCAGCGCTCACTAACTATCATCAAAGGAATGATCGTTGGGCGCAACTATCGTCGTTATGCGCTAGATCGGCTCTTGTTTGACTGCTCCTTAGACTGGTCACGCCATCAAAAGTGCCACGGAATGGCAACTCAGTTACAGAATAGCAATTATCCCGCTATCCAATTTTGTCTGCGCTATGGGATGGAGATCTGGACCATCGATCGTAGTGCTGAACATGTTGTTAATATTTTGTTAGGAAGGCATCTATGAAGCGTAAAAAAGCGTATCGTATATAACACCTGTTTTGAGCATTTTTTGAATGGAGGCAAAGTAGCGCATAATCTTGTTGAAAGGGAAAGCGAGATGGAATTTTCTGGTACACAAACGATTACCGTTCCTCAACAGATCGTCTGGGAATATTTAGAGGATGTCAATAAAGTAGCGGAATGCGTTCCCGGTTTTCAAAGCCTTGAAGAGATTGAACCTGAACACTGGAAAGCTCTGATCTCAGTGGGCATTGGCCCTGTAAAAGCAAAATTTACACTGGATATTGTACGGCCAGAGATGCGCAGACCCGATCTGATGATTGTAAAAGGACGTGGCAAAGCACCTGGTAGCGCAGTTGAATTAGAGGGCACAATGACCCTCTCGCCTGCTGAAGCCGATCAGACAACGATGGATTGGCGGGCTCATGTGATCGTCAGTGGAACCCTGGCCAGCGTTGGAGCTCGCTTAATGAACAGTACGGCGGAGAAACTGACTGAGCAGTTTTTCTCCTGCTTGAAAACACACCTTCAGGCTCCGAGCAACGCCAATCAGTGATCTACTTACTGTCTATCAACATAGATAGTAGCTGCATAAAACGAGATACTTTCAGTAGAGATAAGAAAATAGGCCGGCATCTATAGATGCCAGCCTCGTCTCTCGTCACTGGATAAGCAGCATTTAGGCTAGGCAATGTGCTTTTCGATATTGTTAAAGAAGCTATTTAAGCCGCTTTTAACAGCTCCCTGACCCAGCGGATTGTTGAGCATCGCAATGGTACCATCGAGGTCAGCATTTCCTTCATAGCTCAGCTGTGTGCCATCAGCCTCAGCTGTCAGAGTGATCTGAGCCGTCGCGTTGATCGAACCACCACGGCCCTGGCGAGCAACCTGAAGTTCCAGAAAATTCGGCTCCTGAGCACGGACGATATTGATATCGACGCTGTAAGGTCCACGTAAACCGGGGATGGATGGGGAGATTTCTACACGCAGGCTGGTTGGGCTACTGTAAGCAACCGAATTACTGCCAGGAATGCTGGCCTTCAAGACTTCGGGATTGAGAACGGTGCGAAAAACCTGGGCACATGTAGCACCCTTGAATTTATGTGTTCCGCTAAGTTTCATCTCGGAAAATCCTTCCTCATGGTGTTTATCAAAAAGAAAATCAGCGACCATCCCCATTACATCGTATTATTGACAGGGACAAATACGCTAATCAAAATATTGAACTTGTTTGATCTTACGATCAGCAAGATCAGGCCCTATTGTAACGTGTTCTGAAAGGACTTTCAAGTCTCTAACATCCTCATAGCCGAAATTCCTAGTGGCATACATAAATTAGCAATCGTTCTAAATGCAAATATATGACTAATTCTATTTAAGTACAATAAATATCATATAAGGCCTTTTTATTTAAAAATATATGTTATACTAGCCCTAAGATTTATTATTCTATCTATTATGTATCCGAAAATTGTTTTACCTTGTAGAGGGAAGTTGTGTGATGGTTGTGGATAAAGAGCAAGGTCAACAGTCAAAAGTCTTGTCGCGTTTTGAGCGAGAACGATTGGATCTCTCAGTCTCTGTGGTAGAGACATTGCGAGAAGGCTCGCAGGCAGGGTGGTTAGATGAGCTCAGTCGAGATGAGGGTTTTCAACCAACCAGTGTTCAGAATCGCCTGACGACAAGCCCTATGTTTTTTCCTCCTCGGTTAAGTTTGCAGTCACGTCCTATGCCTGTGGTGAAGCCTGGCACCGAGAACATGCACGAGATGGAAGGATGGAAATCTACCACAAATACGCATGAAAGTGTCTTATTACGCTTTGCCCAACGGCTAACGGCCTCTTTTATTGCTGTCGACGCAAATGCTGGCAGATCGGCGGCTCCTTATGTGGTGCAACCTTGTGATAAAACGTTTAAACCCAGTGAGCCACCATCTGAACAGACCGAGGCGGAACAACCTACCGCCAAGCGAAAAAGTCTGCCACCTATTCCTTCACTTACACAGAATCAGAAAGTTCATCCTGGAGTGCAACGGCAGCGCTTAGCAGGTCGGCATAGTAAGATTCGTCTGGAGACGGCCCCTATGGCCACGACTTTCACACGTCAGTATGGAAGTCATCTTGAACAGAGGATTGATGCAGGTGGCAGAGATAAAACTGAGCTTTCGCATTATTCTATCGCCCATGAATTTAGTGTCACAAGTAGCCATCTTCCCATCGTTGGACCGGAGCTGGAAGAGGGAGTAACTGGTAACCATCTGCCAATTATTGAGCTGCTCCGCAAATACGAACAGAGTCTGAGTAGCTATTTACCAGCACTAAGAGGTGGAGCAAGCGTAGAAACGCTCTCGGGCTCAGGCGTGTTTGAAAGTGGGCAAGGGGAGAGTATTATCCTCAATCCTGTGATCACCCCTTCTAGCGTCGTTCTTGTGACGCTTACAGCCAATCCAGGCCCGGTTGTAGTGCAATATATCTCTCTTCAGCCGAAGGTTGGTTTTACTATTCATCTCACTGCTCCAGCTGCTATGAGGACTCCGTTTAACTATGTCGTTGTTACTCATCAGGAGCAGTGAGATGACCTGATGAGGGAGGGCTCGATGATTACTCATGTAAAGGGAGGGTCAGGGTGAAACAGGTCCCTTCACCTTCGATGCCAGCACTCTCTACACGGATGCAACCATCATGCATACGGAGGAACTCGGCCACGAGATACAGTCCCAATCCAATTCCTCGTGCCTGACTACTTTTGATGTTGGGAGCACGATAGAAACGATCAAAGAGGAAGGGAAGAGCGTCGGCTGGAACCCCAACACCCTTATCAGCAATGCTGACCTCGATGACGTTTCTGCCATCTCCGTCTTGAGGCTGAGAGAGCTCAATACAGATAGGGCCGCCCTGTGGGCTATATTTGATAGCATTCTGCAAAAGGTTCCCAAAGATCTGCAAGAGCCGAGCACGATCACCCATGAGAAGATAGGGAACAGAGGATGGAGCCACGGTATAGCTCAGTGTATGCAGTGCCGATGTGGCACTCGCAGTCTCTATCGCCTCTCTTATCACATCTTCCAGATTGAGCACCTCTGTCAGAAGATTGATCTGCCCTCGATTCAATTGCGTCACTTCGAGAAAGGCATTGACAATATTGGTGAGCTGTCTCGTCTGCTCCTGAATGGAAGATGTACTCTCTTTCAGCCGTTCTTTCAACTCATTGGGAACGGCTGGCGATTTATTGATGAGACGGGCCATCATCTGACTATGTGTGAGAATCACGGTGAGTGGCGTGCGGAACTCATGGGCGGTAAACGCCAGGAATTCGTCTTTCAAGGCATTTGATTCTCGCATCGTGGCTTCATTGGTGCGGGCGATCTCAACCTCATGCTGCCAGCGCGCTTGCTCAATAGCCAGACCAGCGAGTTGCATAATCCCTTCGATAATGGCAGTATCCCAGGCATGAAAAGAGCGGATGGGTTGGGGCAGGGGCATCTCTCGGTGATACATCTCTTCATCCTGTTCATTGACAGCAGGATGGCTACTCGAACGATCTAATAGCATCACACCAAGGAGGCGCTGATTTTGCATAATGGGGGCAGCAAGAATCAATGTCTGTTGATATCGCTGGCTCTCTTCATCAAAGATCTCTTCACTGACCATTGTTGAATGATTCTCCATCAATTGCGTGTGCAATGACAGGTATCGTGAATCCTCAGGAACGAGCCAGCGCCGTTGCTGAGAGAGCCAATGCTGAATGTCCGTTGTCTGAAATCCACTCTCCAACAACAGGGTAAAATCCTGTTGCGTCTGATCATAGAGCAGGACCACACCGCGTTCAATACTAAAAGTCTCCATAGTCATCGAGAGAATACGGAAAAGAATCTCTTGAATCGTGGTGATACCGGAGACAACCTGAGCAGCATTGAGGAGAGCCTCCAGAGCCCGTCGAATCCGCTTCTCGACACGCATCTGTTCCGTGATATCACGAAAAGCACTGACGATGCCAATCTGCCGCTCCTCGCTATCAAAGAGCGGAACCACATTGATCTCAACCGCTTGCTCACTCCCATCAGGCTGAATGGTAAGAAACCGTTCTGCATGAATATACTCGCCGCGCAAAGCACGAACCAGTGCAAAATTCTCTTTTGCAATTGGCTCACCAGCGAGAGTGAAAGCCTGATTATTCTGCAAATAGGCTACTAAACGTTTCTTGTCATTGCGGGTCGCATGAACAAATTGTGTAGAGAGCTCGTTACTGAGAATAATCTGGCCTTCCATGTTGAACACAATAATGCCTTCGGTCATCGCATTAAAGACAGCACTGAGGGTCTGAGCCTGCTCATGAGCAAGGGCACTGGCGTGATGCATCGCTGTCAGCATCTGTGCTTTTTCAACCGCAAGAGCGCATTGGGCAGCAATATCCTGTGCAAAGGCCTGCTGACCAGGTGAGGGCGCGACCACGTCCTGGCCATAGTTCAGTAAGACAAAGCCTACACTGCGTTGCCCAATCTTCTTTCCCGGCTGCACAACAGATGGCTGGCTCCCTGCTAGCAAAGGAACAAGCAGAACATTCTCCAGCAGGAGTTGTTGCCACCACGAGCCCTCTAGCTGCTGAGCATTGAGAAAGAGAGGAGCGCCTTTTTTGAGAGTAGCCTGTAAATGCGGAACGTTTGAGATCAATGCAGGAGCGACTTGAGGAGGCGGTGAATGCGTATGGGTAGCTAGCGTCAATGTCTGCTTCTCAAGAAGCACAATAGCAACACTCTTCACATTGAGCCCATGGAGCAGATGACCAGTGGCCATCTCCATGATCGATGGCAAGGGCTCGCCAGCATTCACGGCGGTAGCGACCTGATAAATAGACTGGGCTCGCTCAATCAATCGTTCAGCGCGACTTCTCTCGTCCCTGGCTTGTTGATAGAGACGAGCATTATCAATGGCTACCGCAGCCTGTTGTCCAATTGCACGTGCTAATTGTTGTTGTTCACGAGAAATCGGGCTCATCGCCGACAAATTATCGAGAGTCAAAATACCAAGGGGACGGTTCTCTCGCAGGAGCGCAACCAGCAGAATGGAACGAACCGAAAAATCTCTGGCAATCTGTTGCATACCTGCCTCAAGACGCAGGTCTTCCACAAAGAGTAATCCATTGCCCAATTGAAGGCGCTGAAAGAGTGGGTCATCAAAAGGAAGCGTGCTATGCGGCCAGACACGGCTGGCACTCTCGAGGACCTTTTTCTTTACATTTGTGGCCGCAAAATAGTACGCAGAAGGTATGAGTTGATGCTGCTTCTCATCCAGCAGCCAGACGGAACAGCGTCCAACTTCACAGACCTCTGCGGTGCGACGAGCCAACACCTGTAAAATCGTCGGCGTATCCAATGAGGAAGCCAATAATTCGGAGAGCTCACGAAGCAGTTCGCTTTCGCGCAATGCTTTAAGGAGTCTCGCTTGTTCCTGGTTATGCGTCGATAAAGAATGTTCGTTTCGCATACTCGTGACCTCTAGTGGCCTATGTGATTGCAACAGCTAACGCGATGATGCAGGCAACATTGATCCGTACATGCTCTACGGTTTATCTGAAGCTGACAAGCAAGCAATGTAGGACTCTGTAAATCCAGGGCAATGGGGCTTTTCCCCGGTTGAGTCAAAGTGTAACAGATTAATTGTTGATGAGTCAAGAAAGGTATGGCGTCAATTTGTAGGTAAAAGAGACGACTGAGGAAGGGAGAAACGCTATGACGCGTTGACCTTTCGAAGAGGTCATCGCTATAATAAGACCCACGAAGAAATTTATTTGGAGGGATTTTGTGGCATTGAGTATTGGAATTGAAATTGGTGACCTATCCTATCGGATCTGCCTCACCGAGAAAAGTCAGATTGTAGAGTATCAGCAATTTGCAGATCTGCAGGCCGTTCAGGCATACGTAGAGCAAACCTGCGCACTCTATCCAGAGCCAGTAATCGCTTTAGCCTCGCCCTGGCCAACAACATTAAGCGAAATCTATGAGATGGATAAGATTGGTCTGAGGGAGGGTGAACAGACATTTCTATCGGCAATTGAGAAAGCCAGTAGTAGATGTTATCACATTCCAGATGTTGCTTCTGTACCAACGATTCCACCTTACCGGCGTCTGCTTCAGCAGCATATGGGAGGTTCTGATCTGGTCTGCATGGTTGCCAATCTGCTGTATCGAATGCGTCAGCAAGATGCCGCCTGGCCAGAGATGCGTTTCTTCTTTTTGGAGCTCGAACGTACGACAACCCGGTATGCATATCGTCTGGCCGTTATAGTTGATGGGCTACTGATTGATGCACAGGAGCAGGTATTCTCACTGTCAGCCGCCAGTGAATATGCTCAAGAGCAGGCTCAGAACATCTGCGAGCAAGCTTTTTGGGAGAGCCTGACGCGCCAGCTGGCAGGGTTCCAGGCAATTCATCATCTCGAAGATGTCGTAGTGTATGATCGCAGCGTACACAGTGGTGAAATGAAAAATGCCGTCATTGAACGTCTGGATGAGCACTATCAGTTCTACCACTTCCCTCTGGCAGAGACCGAACCAGCAGCCTTTCAGGTTGCTCGTGGAGCGTCACTTCTCGCCGAAGGTCTGTCACAGTCCAGCCTTGCCGCAGAGGTTGTTCAACACTTACTTCTCTCTCTGCCTCAGGCGAAAGAGCTCAATTATCAGAGCCACAGTTGAGCCAATCATGCCTTGAATAATACTTGGAAGAATGCTTGAGAACGCATGAGGTTTTTGCTGA
This sequence comes from Tengunoibacter tsumagoiensis, assembly GCF_003967535.1. GTDB lineage: Bacteria > Chloroflexota > Ktedonobacteria > Ktedonobacterales > Ktedonobacteraceae > Tengunoibacter > Tengunoibacter tsumagoiensis. The sequence goes on from NZ_BIFR01000001.1 coordinate 3,801,712, forward strand.
GCCCTGGGCGCTTCTGACTCTGTTTGTGCCAGTAGTTGCTGCTGTCTGGCAACATTCTCAACAGAGTTACGTTCCTCCTGCTCACGAGCTTCTACAATATGATGATGGTCTGCCTGCTCAGTAGGCTCTGCATTCACATGCTTATGCGCTTCGTATACGGGCGTATCTTTGTTGAGTTTTCCAGCCATCGTGCTTACAAAGGTCGCCAGATCGTTGGGTAAAGGGCGCACATTTTCACGAAAAAATGCATTAATCTCAGCTCCAAGCAGCAAAATCACCGCAAAGTAGTAAAAGTACACGAGCAGAATCACTGCAAACCCGATCTGCCCTACATAATTGCTCATAAAATGACTACTGTAAAAAGGGAAGACAACTGTCATAAAGAGTTGTAAAGCAATGGCTGAAGCCAGCGCTCCTTGCCAACTATTACTCCAGCTAATCTTTTGATTAGGAACAATGACGTAGATCGCCTCAAACAGAATGAAGGCTGCAATTAACCCGCCAGCCAGACCGGTGAGATAGACGGTAACTTGATTCTGAAGCAAAAAATTCAAGAATGAAATTTTGCTCAAAGAGGGATTGTTGCTTACAATCCCAACAAGAATACCTGGAAGGGTTGAGGCAAAAACCATAATTGGAACGAGAATGACAAACAGCACCATCATCAAAATTGCAATGAGGTTCTGTCGAAGCAAAGGGCGTGGGCGAACACGGTAGATAATATCCAGGCAGCCCTCCATGCTAACAAACAGGCGAGAACCACCAAAGATCGCCAGCACGATAGAGATAAAGGCCAGAAGGCTTGCGCCATTGGAGAACTGCTTCAGAGCATTGCTAATGGTTGGATCATTAGGTTTAATGCCTGGAATAATATCCAGATGTTGCAGAATATAATTAATGTGGCTGCCGAGAATAAAGCCAAGGATAGAGAGCACTGCAATTGCAATAGGGAGCATAGCAGTTAGCAGACTATAGGCTAAAGAGCCAGCAAACGTCATTGACCAATCATTGCTAAACTTCTGAAAAAATTGTTTCCAGGGACTGCTTTCGCGCTTCAGCATGTTAGTGAACCCTGAGGTTGACACATTACGCCGAAAGCCGTGTGTATCACTTGCCATCTTCGATCGTTCCCCTCTATAAAAAAATGGACTGGATGCAGTATAAAAAGACTAGCTGGAGGTGCTTCTCACATTTAGAATACAAATCATTCTGGTCTGTTCACTCTTAAAAAAGTGCACCTTCCTGTTAGTTCATCCACGGTTTATCGGGGCTTTACGTTTCACTATCTCACGCTATGCCGTATAGTATAAGAGAAAGTGTCAGAACGCTCTCTATTTTAGACCTTCTAAACAGGTATTTTTATACAGGACGAGAAAGTGTCAGAACGCTATCTACTCTAGATCTTCTAAACAGGTATTTTTATACAGGAGTGGAAGAATACATTTATGAGTTCACAGCCCCCAAAATCTTTTGCCTCTTTACTGTGGGATGTTGTACGAATTGGGATGAGATCCCTCTGGGGAAGTGGTGCCAATCCAGCGCGGGCAGTGCTTCAGCGTCAGCAAGCACTGGCGGTCCTGGGCCTGCCATTGAATGCGACTCCAGAACAGATCAAACGGCGTTATCGAGCTCTTGCCAAACGCTATCATCCCGACCGTGGAGGCGATCCCAGACAGATGCAGAAAATTATTGCAGCCTATGAGTTACTGATGAAAGACCCTCAGCGTTAAAGATCATTTCTTTCTGTCTATTCAAATTCAATCAAACAACGCGAGCTCCACAATTATTGCAGAAGCGCTTCCCTACTCGTAATGGAGCGCCACATTGATCGCAGAAGCGAGCACCCGCTGGTTGAGCCGGGCTTCCAGGTTGAATGCTCGGCTGGACAGGCTGAGCTGGAGCAGGTTGCATGACTGGTGGGGTAGAGGTAGTGAGTGGTGGATTGGGAGTTTCAGGAGAGTTCTGCGCATTGCCCTGAACGGACTGAATACCACCTTGAATAGTTTTAGCAGCCTTCATGGCTATTCCGCCAATTGTGCTGGCAATTTTTAGCCCTCTGGCGATATCATCCATATCCTTTTTCAGACGATGGGTCGAGGGCAAAAGAGTGGAGTCGGAGACCTTTGTAAAGAAATTTGGCCCGATCTGAAGCCCTGTCCCATCAGGGGCTAGGTGAGCCTGCTCAAAGCCGCCATTGGCAAACGTGAGATCGACCTGAGTCTCAGTACAGGTATAGCTCCCCTCCAACCGATTTTCAGGGGCAGAGAGAGAGGTCTGCTCGCCTTTCGCAAAAGATTTCGCCGCATGGGTAGCACGACTGTGTGTCTGCACAGTAAGCGTAAAGGTTCCGTTCGGAAGGAGCACAAGCCGATCGATGCGAGACGTAAAATAATCCAGTCCAACGCCAGAGCTGTGGACACATTCATATTGACCTGTAATGGGCTTCATAGCTTTCGACTTCCCTCCTGCCTTACTGACCTGCTTGTAGTGCTAAACTATTACTGCTACTATAGCACATTTAGAGCAAGGTCACATCTTCCAGTAAAGTTGAGGAATGATTGCTCGCCGAGACCAGGTCCGAGAGTTGTCGAGCCAGCTCCAACTGCTGTTCACCATCCTCAATCTTACCGATCTTGAGCAGGTAGCGACCAAACCGGACATGGATGCTGATACGAGCGGCGATGCGATGCGTCGTTGAGAGCTCTTCCACTGCCTGACTAAAGGCCTGCTCAATCTGAGAGGGGCAGATCCTGGCCAGCGCGCTTTCATCCGTCTCTGCATTGATAGACTCGAATACACGCCCGAGCATCACATACGCTTCGGCGCGACGAAGCTTATAGCTCTGTTGGGCAGCTGCTAAAGCCTGCTCTACATAAAGCAATGCTTGCGCATAATTTTTCGCCTGAAGTTCAATATCGGCAAGGGAGCAGGCAGCCGAAGAGACAATACTGGCAATCTCCTGATGCTGATTTTTTTCTAGCACGCTCGAATCTGAAGAAACAGCTGGCTCAACCAGCAAAGGAGACCAATGAGCAAGCAGTTCAGTCAGCAGCTTTTTGACGTGATCGATCGACCCCAGTTCCTGCTCAATCTGAGCAATCAGACAAGTAACGGCAGCTGCGCGGCGTAGTTCGCTAATCGAGCGATAGAGAAAGCACGCATTTTCGGCATGCTTCAGAGCATGGTGCAGAGCCTCTTTGATCTCCTCCTCGGCAGTTCTCGACAGCCTATGAGCCTGTTCGAGATGGAGAAGTGCCAGGCCCCAGTGAGCTTCTGCCACATAGTCAAAAGGCGTCTCCCGCGAGATCAATGACAGGGTAAGATAATACTGTTCTAGCGCAGCTTCTGACTGACGCAGTTCGCGATAGGTAGCAGCAAGATGAAGATGGAGCAACATACGTTCTGGCTGCAATGATGAAAGATGCGTCTGCGAGGTAGACTGTTCATGGAGAGCATAGATAAAATCTTGTTGTGCCTGAAGAAATTTGCGCTGCCCAAAGTAGCAATGCCCACGTAGGGCAGCCAATCGCCAACGCTGATCTGGTGGAATCTGAGGAAACGAGAGGGTAGCAAGGAGATGGAGGGCAGAAGAGATTTCTGCCCGTTCGAGAAGTTCTGTTGCGGAGCGACGTAGTTCTTCATATGATTGAGTGGGATGATTTTGCTGATCCTGCTCACGACTCTGGCGAGCAAGCTGCTGGAGCTCTGGCAAAGACAATTGGAGCCGTTCAGCCAGAAAGCGAAGGCTCTCCTGGGATGGCTCAATGCGGTTGCGCTCGATCTGAGAGATCAGACTGGTACTATATTGACCATGAGCAACATCCGCCAGTGAAAGATGCAAATCTTCGCGAGCGGCGCGGAGACGACCACCGATTGTCGTTGGGGGTATATATTTAGACGGCCGTGGCATGCTGCTACGCCATCCTTCCTACTTGGGAATTGTCAAATGCTCAAAACTATGACAGTATATGACAGTCAAAAGTAATTATAATCGATGCAGCATAAAAAGACAATCCCATGTGGAAGAATGAGCGTATAGATCGTAGCGCGAGGAATCATGTTCTGGCTTTACACATATGATACGAGCAATTTCGCTAGAAATAGATTGAGCAAACGGTTCAAAAAGAGAACAGGCTCTCGAGCAGGGTTTCTAGCGACATTCCCAACAGGATAGCCCGCATCTGGCCTACGTACCGGGCAGAAGTACCAATCAGGAGAGTTTCGCCCTCTTGCCAACCAGGTGTATGCTATAGTCGTTTTAGTTCAGTGTCATTTTTGGAAGCGGTGGTGAGAATCAGAAAAAAGATGGCAAGTCCAGAAATGGTGCCCCCTATTGGGATTAGAACTTTTGGTCCAAAGGTGTCTTGACTTTCGGGATTGAAGGCTGTATGCTGAATTATGCAATGAAAGCATTCTGAAGAGAGGTATAAGGGTAGATGTTCCGTTCCCCCAAAGCACCCCCTCCTACGCGAGATGAGTCTGATGTGCTGCAAGATCAGCTCTCACTTCTTCCCACGAGGAGCACTGGTGAACAGATTGATGAGAGTGAAGAGAAAGACACACCAAAAATAGAGACAAAAGCGACAGGGCGTACAAAAAAGAAGCCAGAGAACTATTCGGCTGCCGATATCCAGGTGTTAGAGGGTATTGCCGCCATCCGCCATCGCCCGGGCATGTATATTGGTTCAACGTCTACCTCCGGCTTAATCCATTTGATCTGGGAGGCGTTGGATAATGCAGTTGATGAGGCTGTGGCAGGTTATGGAAAACATGTCTGGGTTATGATCGATCAGGAAGGCTGGGTAACGGTGCGGGATGAAGGGAGAGGTATGCCATTTGACCTGATGCTGTATCAGGGAGAATATGTTCCTGCTGCCACTGTTATTTTAACCGTTCCCCATTCGGGCGGAAAATTCTCTGAAGGAGCCTATAAGACGGCTGGCGGTCTCCATGGTGTTGGTTCAACCGTTATTAATGCACTCTCCGAAAAACTCGAAGTGACGATCTGGAAAGATGGTCAACAATTCTCGCAAAATTTCAGTCGTGGGACTGCGCTACCACATGCGATCGAGCCTTGTGATCCCAAACTACATGGGACGCAGCTGCGCTGGCTCTACGATCGTTCGGTCTTTGATCCTGATGCTTATTACTCAATTGAGGCATTAGAAAGTCGCCTGAAAGCTGCAACGTACCTCAATCGAGGTATGACGTTCCATCTGGATGCATGGGATGATGCTACAAATGAAGAGATCTCGCGGGTCTTTTATTCACGCGATGGTCTGCCAGATTATGTACGAGATCTGGCTCTGAGCACAAATCCGCCCTTGTTCAAAAATGTGCTCAGCATCATGAAAGATAAAGATGATGTCCATGTTGAGATTGCACTACAGCCAACAACAGGCTACAAAATCTCCATGTATAGTTATGCGAATGCAGTACGCACTCGCGATGGCGGCGTTCATGAGACTGGTTTTAAAGCAGCACTCACCAAAGTTGTGAACGATTATGCTTTGAAGTGGAATATTATTCGCAATCGTGAGCGCGATGGCTTCCGGCCCGAAGTTATTCAACAAGGGCTCAATGTCGTTATCTCAGTAAAGTTGACTAATCCACAGTTTCAAGGGCAGACAAAAGATCGCCTGAATAATGCTCCAGTCGAAGGAATTGTACGCTCGATTGTAGATGAAGGCCTGAAAGACTGGTTTGAGAGCAATGCAAATGTTGGAAAAGAGTGGTTGAAGAAGATCCAGCAGATGCAAAAAGCGCGAAATGAAGCGCAACTCGTCGAAGAGCTGGCTCGCGCTGGCACAAAGAAAAATGGCGAGTTGATTGATACAACGCTCTCGAAAAAGTTTTTGCGCTGTAACACACCTGATCCATCGCGCGCTGAGCTCTTTATTGTTGAGGGTGACTCGGCTGGTGGTAGCGCCGGTCAGGGCCGCTTCTCAGATTTCCAGGCTGTCTTAAAGCTCAAAGGGAAGCCTCTCAACGTGGCAAAGGCTGATCTTAAAAGCATTGTGGAGAACGAAGAGATTCGTACCATCATCAATGTGCTGGGAACAGGTACGCGCGACACATTCGATATCACACGCTTAAAATTTAATCGTGTTATTATCGCAACTGACGCTGATGTCGATGGACTCCATATTCAGTGTCTCCTCTTAACTCTTTTCCATCAAGAGTTTAGCGACTTGATTGAACGTGGTTTTGTCTACATTGCTTGCCCACCGCTCTATTCAGTCAAATATAAAGGCAAAGTCAACTGGCTCTTAGACGATGAAGCAAGGATTCGCTTTATTGAGCAACACCCAGACTCACAAAATCTAGAGTTTAAGCGCTTTAAAGGTCTGGGCGAGATGAACCCCAAAGAGCTGCGCGATACGACCTTTGATCCTGCCCGGCGTGTTCTCAAGCAGGTCACAATGGAAGATGGGGTCTTAGCTGCACGACTGGTCATGGAACTGATGGAAGATAAAAATGCAGAGCGGCGGCGGACGTTCCTGGCAGAGCATGCCCGTAAGATTAAAGAATTGGATGTATAAAAAGTAATGGCTCGGAATATAACTGATACGACAACAGAGACTGGCATTGTAAAGGAAGATTTTTCGGTCATTTTGTCACAGGCATTTGCTACTTACGGGCTCTCCGTCGTCACTGATCGAGCGCTGCCAGACGCTCGTGATGGCTTAAAGCCCGTTCAGCGCCGCATTCTGTCTGGAATGCTGGAGGCGCGGTATCTCTCATCTCGCAGCACTGTCAAAAGTGCCGAGGTGGTAGGGTTCATTCTTGGAAACTATCATCCACATGGGGACGCCTCTGTCTATGATGCTTCTGTCCGTATGGCACAGCCCTTCACGATGCGCTATCCGCTGATCGAAGGGCAGGGCAATATGGGGAGTGAGGATGGGGATGATCCTGCAGCCTATCGTTATACAGAGATGCGCCTGTCACCTATCGCAGAGGCTCTGATGGCTGATATCGAACGCGATACGGTGCCACTTCATCCAACGTATAAGCAAGATCCCAAGGTTGTTGAACCCGATTATCTGCCCGGGCGTCTTCCTCCTATCGTCAATCCATCCAGTGGCATTGCAGTAGGTCTCTCAACCAATATTCCACCTCATAATCTGAGCGAGGTGATGCGAGCCTGTATTGCCCTATTAGATCAGCCTACGATGAGCGTCGAGCAATTGATGACCTATATCCAGGGCCCAGACTTTTGTCAGGGTGGACGCATCATTGGGGTTGAAGGAATCCGCGATTATTTCAAGAATGGCAAAGGGCGCATCATTGTACGAGGAGAAGTACGCTTAGAAGAGACTCCCCGGAGCCGTTCGCTGGTCGTCACCCAGATTCCCCCCATTGGCCGCGATAAGCTGAAAGCCTCGATTGTGAAAGCGATCAATGCTCGCAAATTGGAAGGCCTGATGCCAGATGTACGCGATGAAAGTGATACGGAGAAAGGGACGCGCATCGTACTCGAGCTACGCAAAGATGCCGATGCTGCTCAGGTGCTCTCACAGCTCTATAACGATACAGACCTTCAGATTGCTCTGTCGTTCCAGGTAGTCTTCCTGTTTGGTTCGCCTATGGAAGCTGCACGACAGCCGAAACAGGTCGGTCTGATTGAGCTGCTCAATTACTGGAACGCTCATCAGATAGATATTTTGACGCGCCGAACTGAATTTGATCTGCGCAAAGCACGTGAACGCTTGCACGTAGTGGAAGGTCTGATTATTGGTTCCACGCATGCCGCCGAGATCGTTAAGATCTTCCAGGAGGCTGAGGATCGCGCATCAGCACGACGAGAGATTGAGCAACGCTATGCGTTGACCGCCATCCAATCTGACGTCATCGCTTCTATGACGCTGGCTCAAGTAACACGCCTGGATGCCAGCAAATATGGAAAAGAGCAGAACGAGCTGGGTGAGCGGATTACTCAATGGGAACGACTTCTCTCTGATCGCAAGGCACTTATCTCGTTGCTGAAAAAAGAGATGCAACAGTTAATCAAACAATTTGGCGATGAGCGCCGAACCACAATCGATGCAGAGAGCACCATTCACACACCTATTGAGGTCGTAGAAAGCCTGCATGAACGCGAGCCAATGACGGTTGCCTTTACCGCAGCCGGGGCGGTCAAAGTCTTGCCCGTTGATACGTACAAACCCAGGGCCAAGAATGGAGATTCCGAGGCTATCTATACACCCGTGAGAGGTGATGAACAGTTGCGACAAATAATTGAGACAACCTCTCAGGATTATCTGTTATGCGTCTCCTCAACCGGTCGTGTCTTCCAGATTGCATCTCATCGGATTCCAGTGGCGACCCGCTCGGCCAAGGGTGAGCCGCTGGCAAACCTGCTTGAACTGGCTCCAGATGAAGAGATTGTGACGATTCTGCCAATTGATAGTTATGATGAGGATCGCTACCTTGTAACCTTTAGCGCTCTTGGTAAGGTCAAAAAATCGCCATTAAGTGAATACAAAACGACGGATGTGGATGGCCTGCCAGATATGAAGCTCGCTGAGGGTGATACCCTGTTGACAGCTCTGATCTCCCGTGGCCGTGGTGAATATTTTGTGACTGCCAGCAATGCTCAGACACTGCGCTTTAGCGATGAGCAGCTTCGTGCCCAGGGTCGCGTTGGTCAAGGGGTCGCAGCCATGGCGTTGGGAAAAGGAGCCACGGTTGTCAGCGCATCCTATCTGGATAGTGAACGCGGAGAGAGCATGGACCTTACAAGCCTGTTGATCGTCACACAGAGTGGTCTGGCGAAAAAAGTGCCTGTGGGCCAGTATCCCCAGAAGGGGCGTGCCACCACAGGCGTTGTCAGCACTGAGCTCAGCGATGATGATCAGATTCTGCTTGCCATGTTTGTTCAGGAAGATCAGTATCTCCTTATTAGCTGGAAAAACGGGAAGACCGAACAGGCAACAACGCTCAAAGCCAGCGCTCTCAAGGCCTTTACCCGCGCTCGCAAAGGCGAACCAGTAGTCTTTGGCCCTATCAATCATGTTCTGATTCTGCAATAGCACCATGCACACACCCGACATTGTCATTGTAGGGGGCGGGGTGATAGGCTGCTCACTGGCCTATCATCTCAGCAGGCAACAGGTAAAAGTGACCTTATTAGAGCGAGGTGAGATTGGTGGAGAGGCCTCTAGCGCGGCTGCTGGCCTCTTCTCCTGGCTTAAGCCTCAGAGTAAGATCAGGCCTATGGCTGCCTATAACCAGTTCCTGGCCACCAGCCAGGAACTTTTTCCGCAGTTAGTGGCAGATCTTGAAGAGCAGACAGGACTGAAGCTTGAGTATGAGCAGTCGGGAACGTTGCGTACCATTCATCATGAAGTCAGGATTGCACGCTTACAGACATGGCTTCAGACCTGTCAGGAGGCCGGGCTTAACGTTCAGCTATTGAACGAGGCTGAAACAAGAGAACGCGAGCCACTTTTGACTACTGAGCTCTTTGGGGCTGTCTTTTTCCCTGGTGAGGGTCAGGTAAAGGCTGCTCGTGTCGTTGAAGCGTTGGCATTGGCTGCGCGCCAGCATGGAGTTGAGATACGCCCACAAACTCCTGTAGTGGGCTTGAAGAAACATGGGTCACAGATTACAGGCGTAGTTACTGCAAGCGGCGAGGTTGTTCATTGTCAACAGTTGATACTGGCTCCTGGAGCCTGGGCAGCAGAATGTGGTCGCTGGCTTCAACTCAACCTACCCATCGTTCCACAGCGTGGTCAGATCTTAGCGCTCCATCAGCCGAATCCTCCCGTTCGCCATATTATCATTGGGAAAGGCATCTATATTGCCCCCAAGCAAGATCAGACAGTCATCATCGGGGCCACCAACGATGATGTCGGCTTTAATACACGGGTTACGGCTGGTGGGATCTCTTCATTATTGTCCTCTGCCTTCCAATTAATGCCAGCCTTAGAGCATTCGAATTGGGACAGAGCCTGGGCTGGACTGCGACCAAAAACGTCTGACAATCAACCCATTCTGGGAAGAGCTCCTGGTTGGGAGAATGTCATACTGGCCGTTGGACATTATAGCTTTGGCGTGCTCTCAAGCGCTATTACAGCCCAGGCGCTCACTCAACTGGTACTGACTGGAGATACTCCTACAAGTCTTAAACCCTTTGGATTTGAACGTTTTGTCAGCCCGTGATAATGATTGACGCTCCCCTATAGCGGAAAAGCTCGTTTTAGGCGCTTAATCTGTTGGAGATGGAGCTGACCGTGTTCGTAGTATGTCTCAAAGAGGTCATAGATACTCAGCTCTCCGCGTTCAGCATGAATGCTTTTGCGCTCCCAGGCCTCGCTGGTCTGGATACGCAAGAGAGCGGCGTTAGCAGCACGTAGAAGCGTAAAGAGATTGAGTGCCAGTGTACAATCCTGCTGCTCATACTGAAGATTCTTTTCCCATGCGGCCTCATCATACACTGCTAGAACAGAATCAGCTTCTGCCAGTGTTTTGCGGAAGCGCCAGTAACCCACCGCCTCGCTATCAGCCAGATGCACCAGAATATCATGAATACTCCACTGATCAATGCCTGGTGAGAAACGCAACTGTTTGTCGGTCAGATCCTGGACAGCTGCCGCGATCTGCCCTGGACTCTGCTCAAAAATAGTCCATTGTTCAGAAGTAGGTTTGAGCATAAGAGCCACCTTCTATGACGCTTTCATTCCTTCTCTCAGAGATTCCTATCTTTGATCGTAGCTGAGCGTCGGTATAGATTTCTACAACAGAGTTACTCTGATGGACCATTCATGATAAGAAAACAAGCTTTCAATGAAGCGTAATCCTTTCATGAAGGAGCCATCAGAATAACAACACTGCTCGGAGTATGCATCTCTGTTACACACCCACCGATGGGCACAAAACCAGTTTTATCAGAGAGGTTACTTGATTGATTTCGTCTTCCAGGTATGGCGAGCCTGAATATAACGGACCGTCCCAGAGCGAGAACGCATCATCACAGATGAAGTGCGAGCCCCCCAGCCAAAATATTGAACGCCATCAAGCATCTCGCCAGTCGTAATTCCAGTTGCAGCAAATGAGACATCGTCTCCGCTCACCAGATCATTTGTGCTGTAGACGCGCTCAAGATCAATACCATCGGCCTTGAACTTTTCACGCTCTTCCTCTGTCCGTGGCCAGATCTTACACTGAATCTCACCACCAACACATTTGATGGCCGCAGCGGCCAGCACAGCCTCTGGAGCACCACCAATTCCCATCATCACATCAATACCAGTATAATCTTCCATCGCCGCTTGAATGGCAGCGGCAACATCGCCATCCCCAATGAGGCGAATACGAGCGCCAACCTCGCGGATCTGGCGAATGAGCTCCTGGTGACGAGGACGGTCCAGAACGGCCACGGCCAGGTCATCAATATGTGCTGAACGGACGCGGGCAATGCGATCCAGATTAACCGCTACAGGAGCATTAATATCAATCACATGTCTAAAAGCGGGCCCAACGGCAATCTTATTCATGTAGAAGACACCTGGAGGGGCCGAATACATGCTCCCACGCTCGGCTGTTGCCACAACGGCGAGAGCGCCAGGAAGACCAAGAGCCAGTAAACGTGTGCCATCAACGGGATCAACTGCCAGGTCTACATCGGGGGGATTTCCATTGCCGATATGCTCGCCAATATACAGCATCGGAGCCTCATCCTTCTCGCCCTCACCAATGACCACGGTTCCGTTCATATCGACGCCGTCCAGTGCGTGACGCATGGCATCCACCGCAGCCTGGTCCACCATCTCTTTATTGCCTTTTCCCATCCAACGGCCAGCGCTCAGAGCGGCTGCTTCGGTAACTCGTACCAGCTCGAGTCCCAGGTTTCGATTCTTTACCTGATCAGTATCGAACCGATCTGGAAGATTATTGTTCGCTATCTGTTCCATCTTGCATTTCCTCTATTGTCATTCCTGAATGTGGCGACTCGCATAATAAGACCCACATCCGCCAGGGGCCAACTCTCCGTCATTGTCGAGGCAGCACACTTCGTTGTCTCTGACACCAAAAATACGAGAGTCTGCACTGATTGATGGAGTGAACTCTGTTGGTGAGAGTGATCGTTCCACGACCTTCTGCTCAATCGTACAGTACTCTGGTACGCTTGCTAGTATCGCCAGTTATGGATGAGCCGCATACCTTCATCTGATTATATCACTTTTTAGAGAGTGCTCAGTTGTGGCTCGAGAGCTGACTCAGTCCAGGAAAGCTAAAAGAGCTGATGCAAACCTTCAGAGATTTCTGACCCTACGCCGCGAAACAAAGAGACGGCAGGCCGCTTTTATGTGGGATACATGACCTTCCTCTCAGCAAAAAAAGCTTTGTAGTTGCCTACAAAGCTCCTTTTTATCTGTGGAAGGCACCACCATCGTCTTGCTCTGGTTGACTCGCGAGACGCATTTCTCGCGCGTCGAAGTCAACAAATCTCCCTAATGTGAAATGGATGACCTCAGCACCTCTAAAAATCTGGCAACTTTGCGTCTGACTGCCAAACTAACCCAAGATGCTCGCTCATAACATCTTCTGGAGCCTTATCACGCAGGAAAATTCCACCATCACCTAATTCTCGTATCTCCACACCAGGAGTGGTTAAAAGCCTTTCACGACCAATCTTCCCTACCAATGCAGGTCCAAAATAGTTTTTCCCATAGAGGCAAGGCAATTCTCCCAATTGGAGATGATAAGATGTCAAAACCATTTTATCACTATAACTCATTGGATCGTTTTCCTTATAGATGACTCAAATGGATTAAACAATTGCATTTTTGGGCCCATCAGGTACGGCGTAGGTGTAGGAAAAGATCAACAGAGACAGTAGAAAGATCAGCAGATGGCACAGTTGGAAGCAGCGGTGCAACAAGCGACCCAAATGATTGAGCAGCTACAACAGCACATCTAAGAAATGGAGCAAACGGCTGAAAAAAGATAGCTACAATAGTCATTTGGTCCCTAAGACCAGGTGCAGCTCTCACTGCACCCGGCACATCTCAAAAAAACAGAAGAATTACAGCATGAGGGATGGGCCTCCGGACTCAGTTAGCGGAGGATGCCCAAAGAGGTCAAAGTGGTTTACTCAGCTTCAACTTTACGAAGACGGCGGCTGAGGACACTGAGCAGGTTCAGCGTGATGTCTGGATGATTGCGCAGAATCGTGCGAAACTCCCAGACAGGCAACAGCAAGACTTTCACATCATCGATGGCAATCGCGCTGGCGGAACGGGGTAGATCATCCAGCAGAGCCATCTCACCAATCACTTCACCAGGACCCAGAACACGCAACTCTTCTTCATCGGCCTCAGGATTGCTCTTATGGATGATCCGGACTTTCCCACTAATCACAATATAGAGGCCCACACCCGCATCGCCCTGTGCAAATAAGGTCGAACCGGCAGTGTAGGTACGCTCCTGGCAACTGTTCGTTAAAAACTGTAGCTCTTTCTTACTAAGCCCCGAAAAGAGGTCGACTCGTGCCAGTGCATCTTCATTCATAAGATCACAACCTTTCCAAAAGAGATCTTCTTTTCCCCATAATGATGATCCCCTCACAAACTCGCCTTTACGCAGCGGCGAGCTCGGAATAGGACCACGTAATCTGTTATTAATTGCCAGAAACGCGCTCCAGCGGGGCCAAAGCGCGTCTATTCTCTGCCATTATAGCATTATTACGTCCCCTTGTGGATAGTTTATCACGTCCACATCACCGATCATCACTCAAAAAAGCTGCCCTCTCCTGGCTATCGTACCCGGAGAGAGCAGCTTTCACGCAATTGCTCGATTGTTAGTGCTTCAAAAAGATATCCAGGCAAAGCATTCTACTTCGCCTTATGAGAAGCGTTAGCCGACGGCAGGGACGAGCAGCCCATAGCCACCCTGCTCCAATTTGTACATCACATTCACGCTATTGGTCTCGCCATTAAAGAAGGGATAAAAAGCAACGCCATCTTTCTCCATATGTTCAATCACTTCCTGATCACTCATAGGCGTCGTAGGTAGGCGGCGAATCTCCAGGACCTGTGACCAGATTGCCTCATTACTTTCATCGCCAACAGGAGGGTGAGCCGCAGCCGCCTCGAGGCTTTCTTCTTCTTCCAATGAGGAGATTTCGCCACTGCGAGACAAAGCAAGAACCTTCACGCCAGGGGTATGATGCCTGCGGATAGTAGTCGCCCGATCCTTCTGTCTCCCCAATTGCGTCACAACTTTATCGAGCGCCATATCCAGAGCCGCACTGGCACTTTGTGCGCTCACCTCACTATGAATAGGATGGGAGTTAGTCGAGAGAGCAAGTTGCACCGTAAAGCGATCATCTGCACTACGCGTCTGTTCTTCAGTTACGGTTACTTCAATGCGCGCAGTATCCTCCACAAATCGCGTCAGACGCTGGATTTTGTGCTCAATCTTTGAGCGCAGATTATCAGATACGTGCATTTGTCTACTTTTAATAATAACTTGCATAGTTCGCCTTCTCTTTCCAGTCCAACAACACACTATAACGAACAAGCAGCTAACTTTCGAGCAGAGAAAGGTGTATACACTGATAGTATATCACGATTCATCAAAGCCGGTGGGCTTTTGCCAGTGAAGCAGCATGATCTAGAATAGCGCTCCTGCCCCTGAGCGTTTGACCTATCCCCGCCCTCACAAAGGCCATGTCCTCATGCCTTGCCACAGGCGGCCCCAATTGTCATATATAGGATACGTTTAAAGCGACCATTCCGACGAACGTTTATGGCCTGCCCCGCTATTTCGCAGCCTTTAAGATGCGCAGTAGCACCTTCTTTCTACCAGGCAGACAGAATAGCAGAGATCAAACGAAAATAGCGCTGGCAGTGAATGATGAAAATTGTTTTATGGAACGACATATTTGCATAGAGATATACGCCAAATTATGAACAATGTTTCATCTTTGAGGGGGATAAATTCATACAATGTTCATTAATTGATGGTATTATATTCTTAACCCTAGAAGGTTGTGTTGGAGTTAATTTGATTGTGGAAGGGCAAGTGGTTTATGACAGTTATTCCGAGTGATCAACATATCACCTATCAGTTACAATATCGCAAATGTGGCAAGAATTCTTGCAGTACCTGTCGCAATGGACAGGGGCATGGCCCTTACTGGTATGCCTATTGGCGCGAAGGCTCTCGACTCCGCTCGGGCTATGTTGGGAAGATCCATCCAGGCATGCAGCGCAATGGAACAACAAAGGGGGTTGCAGCTCCTCTCCGCCCAAAAGAAGAGGTCGTTGCCGCACAAGCCCGTCTCTGATGAAGGCGTTCCAGCAATATCAATGGATTTACGTCTATCGCTACTGATTTCAGCAGACAAATGGCTGAAGCAATCTGTACCTTCACAAAAAAGGATTCGATTTGTGGTAGAATAATCCTAACATATCTACATTTATCATCGCAGTAAGGATTTTGGAACACAGGGATGAAATGTCCTTTTTGTGGAGGCACAGACTCGCGCGTCAAAGATTCGCGCGACATTGGCGACGCCATTCATCGCAGGCGCGAATGCGAGCATTGCAAAGCTCGTTTTAGCACCTATGAGCGCGTCGAAAAATTTCACCTGATGGTGATTAAACAAGATCAGCGCCGTGAGCCGTTTGATCGACAGAAGCTCTATGTAGGCATCCGCAAAGCCTGTGAGAAGCGCCCGCTCCCCGCAGGAGAGATTGAGAAGGCCGTAGAGGAGATCGAACAGGAGCTCTATCGCTTTGGGCGGCAGGAGGTTCCCAGTAGCGTGATTGGGGAACTGGTCATGGATCATCTCCGCCGACTCGATAAGATCGCTTATATTCGCTTTGCAAGCGTCTACCGCTCGTTTGGCAATGTAGAGACGATGTTTGAGGAGATCTCTAAGCTGCTCAATCGCGAAATGGCGGAAAATGACTTGCGTCCACGCGTTCATGTCCGCGAAGAGGATGAAGAGTTTTATCCCGCTGACTATGATCCTGACTGACTTCTATCAGCTACTCCCCTCATTCATATCACACGGCTGAGAAAAGAGCTGATGATCTGCTACGGCTCAGGAACAATATGAACTTCACGCGCTTAACCAGAACGTCAGCCTCTTCTTCTTCTGTGGTTAAGACCGTACCTGGGAGACCAACCTGAATGGTCTCCCAACGAAATGGTACTTTACATTGCCCTTATTGCACTTTAGCCCCACAGCTACGACAGAATGCCGAGCCAGGTCGGACGGTATTTCCACACTGAGGACAGCGTATCTGCGGTGGCTGATTTTGTTGTGGCTGATAACTGGCATTGATCGGCTGAGGAGGAACCTGTGAGGGTCCAGAGATGGGGGGAGCGTAGTTCATCGTTGGGGCGGGTCCAAGCTGGTCCGCTGGATACGCCTCGTTCTTAATATCCTGCATCTGTGTCTCACGAGTACGCAGATCATGATCCAGTTCGAAGATACTGGCGCAGAGTCGCGAGAGCTGCGAATCCGTTAATGCTCCTTGCTGATAGAGGTTCATCGCAACCTGTCCCAGTTCGTCCATTAATTGACGCCTCTGATCCACCAACTTATCGATCTCCGTCTGCTTACTGCGAACTTTTAATTGCTTCTGCGCCTCCCAGCTCGTGCGGCTTACCGCCGAATTCACAAAATTTTTGGCAGATTCCAGAAAATCACTCATTATTTGCCTCCGTATAATGCAATAGATGAGAATACATTGTACTATAATTGCCTTTTAGACCAATTTTCAAAAGTCCCCGCACAAAGAGTACCAATGTTTTCCACTTTACCTTCAAAAACTATTCATCACTCACGGCATACTGATAGATACGAATCTCTTCTAAGCGCCCGCTAATACTGAGTTGAACAGCGACGACATCGATGCGCCAGTCTCGTTCAAAGCAGGCATGCAGATCTAAATAGGCATTAGCAACCTGCCGCAGCTTCCGCTGTTTACGAAGGGTCACGGCCTCTTCAGGGAGCCCATAGGCCTGACCACGTCTCGTCTTGACCTCTACAAATACCAGTTCGTTTCCTTCTTCAGCAACCAGATCGATCTCACCATAGCCGCATCGAAAATTCCGTTCAAGAATAATATATCCCTGCCGCTCAATTTGCTCAGCAGCCAGACGTTCGCCTGTACGACCCAGACCCTGTTTAGGAGCCGGATCTCCCTGTCTAAACCTCATCTTCCATCCTTTACCAGGCACCCCATCAAAGCATCTTCAAGAATAGTACGCTACGTTATACCACTGTGTTGCAGACATTGGAGAAAGGACTGAAGCAAGGAACACGGCCTGGAATGAGGGCTTAGCCAGCCCCCCCTCGACGCTGAAGGCCGGTTCGTGTTAAAATAGGCCCGACAGCTATTCTAAAAGCATTCAGGTTAGACAATATGCATGAGGCATATTCTATAGACGTCTAAAAAAATAGAGGAGCATTGAGATGTCAGGTCATTCAAAATGGGCACAAATTCGTCGCTCAAAAGGCGTCAATGATGCACGTCGTGGTCAGTTATTCACACGTCTGGGTCGTGAAATCGTGGTTGCTGTGCGTGAGGGAGGCGGTGGAGATACTGATGCTAATTTCCGCTTGCGTATCGCTGTACAGCGCGCACGCGATGCAAACATGCCCCTGGACAATATCGAGCGTACCATCAAGCGCGCTCTGGGTGGCGGCGAAGGTGCAAATCTGGAAGAGATCACCTACGAGGGCTATGGTCCTGGCGGCACCGCCATTATTGTACAGACCCTCACCGATAATCGGAACCGCACTGTTGCCGAGGTTCGCAACGCTTTCAACAAAAACGCTGGAAATATGGGCGAAAATGGCTGCGTTGACTGGTTATTTGAGATGAAAGGCGTCATTGAGATCGAGCTCAACGGCAAAGATCCTGATGAGGTCTCTCTTGAAGCCATCGATCTTGGTGCAGATGACGCTGAACCCTACTCAGAAGGCGATGAGACGCTGGTCATCTATACAGATCCATCAACCGTTGATGAGGTGCGCCAGGCCTTAGAGAAACAAAATTACAAGATCGTAAAGTCTGAAAGCACCATGGTACCCAAGACGCGTGTTGAGCTTTCAGAAGAGAAGGTTGCTCACCAGGCTATCCGCTTAATTGATAAGCTGGAAGATCTGGACGATGTCCAGAACGTCTATACGAATGCGGACTTCCCAGAGGAGTTTGCGGCATCTTACGGTGCTTAGAACCTTTACCATTGAAGGGAGAGATCATGCATAATCCAGTTACTCTCCCGCCACATGTACCAGCTGCACGCATTGCGCTTGGCATCGATCCAGGCACTGCCATTGTCGGCTATGCTGTCGTGATGGCGCAAGGAAGTACACTCAGCATGCTGGCCTGTGACGTGATTACAACTCCTGCTAAAACGCCGTTAGCGCAACGCTTGCAGCTCATTTATCAAGGGTTAAGTACGATTATTGCTACCTATCAACCCAATGAAGCAGCGATGGAAGAGCTGTTTTTTGCCAAGAATGCTCGAACGGCGATGACTGTTGGGCAGGCACGTGGGGTTGCAATGCTGGCTTTAGCCAATGGAGGTCTCTCCGTGGCTGAATATACGCCCAAACAGGTAAAGCAAGCTGTGACAGGGTACGGTGGGGCCGACAAAAATCAGGTGGGTGAGATGGTGAAGATTCTTTTGCAATTACCGAGCATTCCAAAGCCAGATGATGCTGCTGATGCCGCTGCGGTAGCCCTTTGCCATCTTCAGACCGCAACGTATCTGTACGGCCAGCAAGATCTGCTGGAATATCGCTAGATCTTCCCATTCGATGCACAGTCATCCTGCCTTCGGGCGCTTCCGTCCTGATTCGAAGGCAGGACTATCCACACGTGGAGATAGACAATAGCCATTCATGATTACAAATATTTATGGAACCTTAGAGGCAAGCTTACCAGATGCAGCGATTATTCGCGTTGGAGGGTTTGGCGTTCGCGTCTTTGCTCCCTTATCAACGCTCAGTCGCTTAAATGAGCCTGGGATGGAGGTCTCGCTATTCACCCATTTTCATATGCGTGAAGATGGAATTGCTCTCTATGGCTTTATAACTGAGG
Organism: Tengunoibacter tsumagoiensis; assembly: GCF_003967535.1. Classification (GTDB taxonomy): domain Bacteria; phylum Chloroflexota; class Ktedonobacteria; order Ktedonobacterales; family Ktedonobacteraceae; genus Tengunoibacter; species Tengunoibacter tsumagoiensis. Next base: position 3,820,788 of record NZ_BIFR01000001.1, read on the forward strand.
CCGATCGCGATGCCTTTGAACAGATGATTGGCATTAATGGCGTTGGACCCAAAGTTGCGCTGGCCTTGCTCTCAAATATGAGTGCAATTGAGTTTTATCAGGCCGTTGCCAACGATGATCAGCAGCGCCTGGGCCTGGCGAGAGGGGTCGGCAAAAAACTGGCCGCTCAGATTATCGTTGCGCTAAAAGGAAAACTTCCACCAGCAACTGCCCAGGCCGCCAGTGGACCTCATGGAGCCGCAGCGGGCCGTATTCAAGCCGAGGCGCTCGAGGCTCTGATGGGGCTGGGATTTAGTGCCGCCGAGGCTCAGGCTGCGCTGGCAAAATTACCCCAGGATCAGGTCCTGACCCTGGAGCAACAGGTGACGCTTGCACTACGCTCCTTCTCACGCTAAGAAACTCAGTTCCGACAGCAGGAAAACCACACTAGCTCTGCCTCAGGTGGTCCCAACTCTGGGCTCGTAGAGCCTCTTCGCGACCATCTAACAGACGGATGCGTAGACCTTCACTCTCTGGAAGAATAGCTCCAATCACAGAGACAGGTGTTCCTGTCTCTGCCCAGAGTGCCTTCAGCACCTCCTGTTGAGCAGATGGCTTCAAGGTAAACAGGAGTTCATAGTCTTCTCCACCATGCAAAATCCAGGCAAAAGGATCACGCCTGGCTGCTTGCGCAATGGCGAAAAGATGCTGAGAAATTGGGAGCTTTGCTTGCTCTACAAGCGCGCCCACGTGGCTACGCTCGCATAAATGTTGAAGATCGCCGCTTAATCCATCGCTGACATCCAATGCGGCTGTCACCTGCTGGGGTGAAAAACGGCTCAATAAACGGCCTGCGCTTACCCGCGGCTCTGGTGTGTGATGAGTAGCCTGAACAGAGATTAAGGCTGTAGCATCATAGGGTTGATCGGGATGAAACAGCGTATACAGGCCAGCGGCGGACGAGCCAGGTTGACCTGTGATACAAAGAAGATCTCCCACCTCAGCCCCACTGCGCAAGAGCGCTCGTCCACGCTCAATCGTTCCTAACAGGGTTATATCGATTATTAACTGCTTTGATCCATGAGAAGAAGCAATGTTTCCACCAACGAGCGAGAGTTCATAGCGTTCAGCTTCCTGCTGAAGACCCCGATAGATCCCCTCCAATGTCTCAATCGCTATCTGCTGAGGAAGGATCAGCGAGATCAATGCATAGCGTGGCACACCACCCATAGCAGCAATATCACTAATATTGACTGCGAGTGCCTTCCGCCCAATCTGCTCAGGACGTGCAGTCTGTAACGTGAAATGAACCCCCTCAACCTGACTATCACAGGTTGCTAATAATTGGAGATCCCCTCCAAGCTCCAGAAGAGCGCAATCATCTCCTACTCCCAAAGCCACATCGGCACGAGAGTGCAACCCCTGTGTTAAGCGCGCAATCAGCTCAAATTCTCCCAATGATGAGTGATCCATACCAGGCCCTCACTTCTTTATGAATAGTCTTTACTCGTATTTTACCAGATAAGACAGACCCACAGCCCTGTACTGTGGTAAAGGAGAAGAAAAAAAATCATCAATGGAAAGAAGTTAGCAGGCTTTAATATATTGAACGGTTAGAAGGTTATCAGAACAGGAATAGCTACTATTGCATGGAAAGAGAAGCTATGGTATGCTTAGAGTCATCATTCTCATGCTTCATACAGCCAGTCGCCAGGCTCTTTTTCCTGGGCTGAGTGGAAGGCGGATATAGATGGAAGTCGTTGTTGTTACACTCGCATATACGCTAACAGGAAGAGATACAGAGATCGTTTCACAACTCCGAACGGTCTCGGACACGCTCCAGACAGCCCCGGGGCTAACTCATCTACGTAGCTATCGCGGACGCCAGAAAGGAGGAGCCTATGCTCTGTTCTTATGCACCTGGGATAGTGAGAATAGCTGGCGGAAAGCTCAGGAACAGTATAGTCCTCATAAGTTATTACAAGAAGCACATAAACGACAGGAGTTGCTCGTTATCGATCCTCTCCAATGGGTGATGCACTATGTATGGGGATATACACGACCTCTTGCTGCGCCAACGCTGGCGGCAATCCACCTTATGTCTGCGCCTCCTGAACAGGAGGTACTACTACAAAACGGTTGGCGGCGAACACTCCAACATCATGTTCAGGAGCCTGCGCTGGCCTATGCCTTTCTGGCGCACAGCACGACTCCAACAACTGATGAGGCTCATGAAGGTCCAGTGACTGTTTTATTCTGCTTCTTTAGTTGGAGCAGTCAGATGGAACGTGATCTCTTTTATAGCGAGAAACAGATCCGCACCATGCACGCGTTCAGCGAGCAGGGAAGCTCCGTTCAGATTCTCGCACTCGAGCCACTATAAGGTTTTTTTGCCTATTCCCGGCCAATCTGGGCCGCCAGAACCGTTCGGCTCTTCCAAACAGCTATTAGAAAGATGAGGTCTCTGCTACTGGTCGATCGTAGCATTTCTTAAGCTCATGCCGCAATAACTCTTGATCCGCCCACATTGCACTGGTCAGCGTATGGTACTCCCCATCACACAGAGGAACCTCTTGTTTACAGACACGGTGAGGCTGGAGACGGAAACGGATAGAACTTCCTACCACCTCAATCCAGATATGACGCATTGTTGACCAGGTCCCCCACTTAAACAGGACCATTGCATCATACTCCTCAAAACGTCCGCGTCCTTTGAGCTCATGACGATTAAGGGACTGCATCATCTCAGCCAATCCGCTCTCACGCAGTATCTGCTTGGCATTTTCTCGCACCGCTTGACGTCTCGCTGCTTCCTCTTGAGAGTGAAGATCGTCTGTTATCTCTATCGTCTCTGGCTTCTGCACACTTCCTTTAAAGGTGAGATCCTTATTCAGCCTTGTCACAATCCTGCCCTTTCGGCTTCAACTAAAACAACACGTTCTCTTCTGTACTGTAGCACAGAAATGGGGAGGCTGCCAATCAGTTCTCCAGCAAGGATTACTTATACTCAGCAACGATTCCTTCTTCTGGCAGTCGAAACGGATTGCGCCCGGCATGGTTTGCAAAATGGAACGAAGGTGGTGACTGAGAGCTAAAACTTTGCAGATACTTCTTCCCCCATTCCAGAGAGATATGAGAAATATTATTGGAGGATTGTTTAGCCAGTCGCTTTGCCTCTGCCGTCAGCGTCCCCACCTCATCGGCCGTATGCGAACAGCACAGATGATCGCTCACCACACCAATCGACAAAGAGACGAGTGGAAACTGATAGGGTCGTCCTTTGCGATCTACCCCGCTAATCGTTCCACGCTCAAGGTCTTCACGCCTATATAAGACCGCACTCTCTTCATTGTAATGGGAAAGGATCTGTCGGCAAAGCATCTTTTCACGCTCTGGTGTGGACACAATCACAAAATCATCGCCTCCAACATGTCCCACAAAGTCTTCCGGATTCCCGTACTCATACACCATACGTTGACAGATATTGCCCACAAGAAGAATCATATTATTGCCCGCGAGGAAGCCATACACATCATTAAAAGCTTTAAAATTATCTAAATCTAGATAAAGAACGCTCCAGGGCACAACATTTTTAACCTTCTGTTCAATTGCTCGCTCGAGTTGGAGACCGCCAGGCAAGCGTGTTAGAGGTGAAAGCATATGTTGTTGTAAACGTTGAATCTGCCTCTGTACTTGCACCAGAAGTTCCTCAAGGATCAGGGGCTTACACAGATAGCTATCAACCCCCGCCTCGTAAGCACACACTTTCTCAGCAAGTGTATTAGGAGTAGTTGCCCCCACCATTATAATTGGAATATGCATACACTTTGGATGATCTCGCAATCGCTGAACCATGCGCAAACAATTGGCATTCTCCAATGTTGCATCCAATAAAATAAGGCAAGGAGTCTCACGAAAAGCAAATTGAACAGCATCCTCGTCAGTACAAGCCATTACAGCCTGATAATCTTCGCCCTTCAAATGGTCATTAATTACATTGGTTATCCAACCGTCATTTTCAAGTACGAGAATACTGGGCATATGTGCTCCTACCTCTACATTTCACTATATACACCAAATTACCTTACCAGACTCACCTGTATCAGAACATTGATACTCTCATTTGCAGAAAAACAAACAAAAAATCTTACTAGATGTTCATAATCTCAGCAATAACGATCAATAAGCGCACCAGTATTTTTTCGATCGAAAAAGAAAAAAATAGCCTCTCACCGATTGAGAGCCAGGCAGGCTTGCGCTTATACACGAGAGACGAGGCCGTAGGCCCTCAAAAGCGACTTTTGAGAGAGATACATGCATCATTTCCATCATTGAAGGACCACTATTGAGAGAAAATATGTCTGGTCTCACCCTTATCACATCCCCCGCCGGAAAAAAGTTCTACTGGTGAGCCGAAGATATCTGCAAAGTGCAGACTGAACTGAGCCTTGTCAGGTCAGACGTACCGTGATGAAAAGATCACCTCCCAGGGCAACCGCCCTTTCCAACGCAAGGGTTGTCAGGAAACCGGGGTAGCAATACGCTGGCAAAAAATAAGAAACAGCTTTCCTGACAATGAACCTTCCACAACTAAAAAAAAGTGTACATATGTCATAGTTAGTATAACATCCAAAGGTCTACATGCAAAGGTTTTGTTCAACAAATCAGACTAGTTCACTGCAATTCGTCAAAAATCCTCAAAAACTCACGCAATATGGACTTTTTGGTAAGAGATTGCACCAATCAGGTATTTTTTCTCCCTTTTTCACGAAGAAAGTTGACGCATGGCTCATCCTGAGATACTATTGTGGTGCGAGAGAATAATGAATAGGGGAAAAGGGATACGCGATGACCTTATCAGTACAAACTGAGCGAGCTATTACGTTCCAGAGCAAAGGACAACCTGCCCATCTCTTAGAAGGCGTGCTCCATACTCCTTCCCATGCCAGGCAGGCACCAGTGGTCATCTTATGCCACCCACAACCTGCCAGCAGTGATATGCAAGATCCTCTCACTGTGGCTCTGGCTCAGGGTCTGGCCGGAACCGGAATGGTGGCGCTGCGCTTTAATTTCCGTGGTGTTGGCAAGAGCCAGGGACAGCAGAGTGAAGGTCGCCTGGAGCCACTCGATCTAGCGGGAGCAATCGATTTCGCCTTAAACCAACCCGGTATCAATCCCGCCAAGGTCTGTGTCATTGGTCATGGTTTTGGTGCTTATGCAACACTACTCTATGCTCCTTTTGACCTCCGTATCCGTACCGTGGTTGCTATTAGCCTTCCACTCTTTCGAGCAGCAAGCGGTTTCCCTCGTCAATTCGAACGCCCCAAGCTCTTTGTCACAGGCGAATTTGATGAGATCTGCCCGCTTTTTAAACTTGAACCATTTGTAGAACAGCTCGAAGGCCCCAAAGGGATCAAAGTTATCGTTGGGGCTCGGCATCTTATGCGTGGATTTGAAGAGCCTGCCGTTCAGGCTGTCGTACAGTATGTGAGGAAGTGGGCAGAGATGCCTGGAGTGTAATGTATGAATCCCAATAACCCACTCATTGTGCAAAGTGATCGCACGATTCTCTTAGAGGTAGATCATCCCCTCCATACCGAGGCAAGGGATGCGCTCTCCCAGTTTGCTGAGCTAGAGAAATCACCCGAGCATATTCATACCTATCGGCTTTCGCCTCTTTCATTGTGGAATGCAGCTGCCGGTGGGATGGATGCCCCTGAAATTCTCGAGCAGCTGACCCGTTACAGTAAATATCCCATCCCTGGCAATATCGCTGTTGAGATCCGCGAATATGTTGGACGCTATGGTCGCATCAAACTGGTCCGCGACGGCGAAGCTCTTCTCCTCCACTCAGATGACGCTGCATTAATCAGTGAAGTTCTCCATCACAAGCGAACGCAGCCGTATATTTTGCGCCAGATCGATCGCTCGACGCTGCAAGTTGATGCATCGCGACGCGGACATATCAAACAGGCACTCATTCATATTGGTTTCCCTGCTGAAGATCTCGCGGGCTATAGCGATGGCTCTCCTCTGCCTATGCTGCTCCGGAGCGAAACCACTATAGGAAAAAGTTTTGAGCCACGAGCTTATCAACACGCGGCATCCGCTGCCTTCTATGCCAATGGAGCACCAAGTGGAGGCAGCGGTGTCGTGGTCCTTCCATGTGGAGCCGGCAAGACTATTGTTGGCCTGACGACCATGGCCTCTGTTCAACGCGCAACCTTAATTCTTACGCCCAATACCGTTGCAGTACGACAATGGATTAGCGAAATCATTGATAAGACAGATATTCCACCTGAAATGGTGGGTGAATATACAGGTGATCGCAAAGAGATTGCTCCCATTACGGTCAGTACATACCAAATTTTGACCTATCGCAAAAATGGCGAAGGTGATGAGCAGGACTCTTACCCACATTTTTCGCTCTTTACCAGTTATGATTGGGGGCTGATCATCTATGATGAGGTTCATCTTCTGCCCGCCCCTGTCTTCCGCGTTACAGCCGAGATCCAAGCTCGCCGCCGCCTGGGATTAACCGCTACGCTGGTCCGCGAAGATGGACGTGAGGCGGATGTCTTTAGCTTGATCGGACCCAAAAAATATGATGTCCCCTGGCGTGAACTTGAACGACAGGGTTGGATTGCCACCGCTGAATGCCATGAGATCCGCGTTAGCCTCAGCGAAGATGAGCAGATGAATTATGCCACCGCCGAAACACGCGATAAGTATCGTATTGCTGCTGAGAGTCCCGAGAAACTAACTGTCACACAATACCTGATTGACAAACATAAAAATGATCGCGTGCTTATTATCGGCCAATATCTGGAACAGCTCAAACAGATCTCAGAGACTCTGGAGGCACCGTTATTGACAGGCCGAACCTCCACCTCACAACGAGAAAAGCTGTATGAGCAGTTCCGACGCGGTGAGATCACCCGCCTTGTCGTGAGCAAGGTCGCAAATTTTGCGATCGATCTGCCCGATGCCAATGTCGCCATTCAGGTCTCTGGCACCTTTGGCTCTCGCCAGGAAGAGGCTCAACGCCTGGGACGTATCTTGCGACCAAAAAGCGATGGAGGGATGGCGTACTTCTACTCGCTTGTTACACGTGATACACGAGACCAGGAATTTTCGGCTAATCGCCAACTGTTCCTTACCGAACAAGGCTACCGATACGTTATAGAAGATGCTGAAACTTTGTTACAGGTCCACTCTTAACGGTCACTGGTGAACTACCGCTGAGCTGAAGACTCAGCGGCTTCTTCGGAAGCCGTTGGATCGACGGTTTGGTCGCTTCTTCGGAAGCTCAAGTTCACCAGACTCAGCCCCAGAAATGGGAGCTCCGTTCAATTGGTCATGACACCTGCGGTTGACGCATCAGACCGCTGCTCTGTCGTTTGGAGTTAAGAAGATTTGAGGAAAGGATCGGTGCTCCAAGCACAACAAGCCTTTTGAACCTTGTCGAGATGAGGTCGGATTCTCCTGGTGGTCACAGCCAGTAGATACGCATCACCCGGCTCTGCCGGAGTTTTTTGAGTCCATGGGTGTGCTGGTTTCTTTTGAAGGGTCCTGCACATCCGGCGATTCATCCACGAAGCTGAAGACTTCGTGGTTTTCTCGCCAAAGGCCATTATAAAAGAACCGGGTTTTTCAATGCTCTTCGTTTCTACCAAGAAACCGCAAGAATGAGAAAAATCGGGTGAAAGAACGTTTTGCTTGACAGATAGCTGAATCGAATGATACTGTGGAGTGCACGTTCTAGAACTTCTTTAGCAGTAAGCAGAGGGTAAAATGGCTGAAAACTATATTACTGTGACCAGCGAAAATTTTGCAAGCGACGTTTTACAAGCAGAACATCTGGTCATTGTGGCTTTCCTGATGGATCAAAGCAATGCAAGTAAAATACAAGAGCCAGAAATTGAAGCGATTAGCAAGCAATATGCCGACCGTGTTACCTTCGCCAGGCTCAATGTGGCCGAGAACGAAGAACTCACACGGCAGTGGAATATTACAGGTATACCAACCCTGGTCTTCTTCAGATATGGAAGAGAGATCTATCGCATCTCAGGGATCGTGATGCGAGCTCGTCTCAAGCGCCAGATCGAGGGAGTATTGTTGGTAAATTAAATATATCCTCACTTCTATTAAGTAGTTTAGGAGTTTTATTTTGTCATATTTATATCCAATTCGTTTACATGCCTCTTTACATGAAACGCTCTGGGGCGGACGCCGCCTGGAGCGCGATCAGTGGAAAGAGCTTCCCCAGGGGGAGAGTGCCATCGGGGAAGCCTGGGAGACTGAGATTAGCACGATCGTCCAGAATGGTCCCTATCAGGGTCAGACTCTGGGAGAACTGGTGAAAACGCTCGATGCTGAATTATTAGGACAACAGGCCATCAACGTCTTTGGACACCGTTTCCCTCTACTCGCTAAATTCATTGACGCAAACGCGAAACTCTCTGTCCAGGTCCACCCCACTGATAGCTACTCCGATCTGCATGAGGGCGGTAAACTTGGGAAAACTGAGTTCTGGTATATTCTAGCCGCCGAACCTGGTGCCAGTATTGTCCATGGCTTTCAAGCACCAGTCACATGCGAAGAAGTAGAGCAGGCAATCGAAAATGTCACCCTGGAAGGGCTTCTGCATGAAGAACAGGTCCAGGCTGGCGATGTGATCTTTGTGCCAGCAGGAACTGTCCATGCAATTGGGAGTGATGTGCTGCTCTATGAGCTGCAAGAGTACTCAGATGTTACCTACCGCATGTATGACTATGGTCGCCTCACTGCCGCTGGTAAACCACGCGAACTTCATATCAAACGTTCACTAGATGTCAGCTACTATGGTGTCTCGCCTAAGATTAAGATGGACCCCGTCGTGGTTGCTTCCGAAGAAAACTATCAGGATCGAGCACTTGTGGCCTGCCGTTATTTCTTGACGCGTGAGATCAGCCTCAAAGCGGGCGCAACAATGGCAGGACAGACAACCGATAGCTGTATCATCATTACATCGGTAGGTGCAGAACTCCAGGTCAACTATGGAGATGATCTGTCTCAAAGTGAAGTCCTGAGCCGTGGTCAGACGCTTGTACTTCCTGCTGCTCTGGGCACCTTCTCTATCAGTGGATTGGGGAGCTTCCTCTATTCTTATGTTCCAAATGAACAGGATACAGCCTGGCAACATTGGAACGCAGCCAATAAAGAGGTCGCCCTCTAAGATTTTTTTGCGTCTGTACCAATCACTAGCGCAAACATTTTCCTGGCAAACTAGAGGACTCTTTGTAGCTTGTACATTACTACAAAGAGTCCCAAAGAGTCCTCTGGTTTGATCAGTTATGGAGAATGATGCCCTGTGTCTGGAATTATTTCTCTTCGCGACGCCGTTTTTGACGCTCCTCTTCAAGATCAGTAATTGTCCCTTCAACGATCTTCGATTCAGGATCTTTATATGCAAAAGGGGAATCATCGTTGGAGAAGTAATTTCCACTATTAAAAGGGGAGGAGAAATCTCTTCGCGGATACCGCTGCTGCTGCAAATTCGTAAACGTCGTATAAACGCGTGAGACCCCAGTACTAAAATTGACCAGTACCAGCACTCCACGCAAAATAGCCCATACAACAAGCCCAATGAGCAAGGTCACAAAACCACTGATAAGACCGCTCACAGCTCCACTGGCCATCCAATCGATAACTGTCTCATAGATAACCATGAAGATAATGAGCAACCAGAAATAGTGCACTACAACTTTGAGGAGCCAATGCATAAACCACCAGAGGGCCTTGATGGGATCTGAAGGCATATCCCAGGGTGGGAGTAAACGTCGTCTCTGTTTGCTTGTACTCACAGTCATCCTCTTTTACAGCATAGTTTTGGTCTTCGTTGCTTCTATTGTATCAGTTCAATCAATCATTCTGCCAATTGTTGATCCAACTTCACAAGAGGTGCGATCAGGGCCAGGGAATTGTAAGGCTGCCCTGATTAGCAGAGGCTTTCTGGAACCTCTGTGTCTGATAAGAAAAGGTGTCAAATGTTATAAATGACAGTAAGCCCGGAAGAGAGAAGCTCTGCTCTGTACTCTGGTACATCTCAACACGCAATGAGAGCTGGTTAAACTTCGCTGGCTGCTGCGGAAAGAAGGTCCAGAGTTGATCGTCCGACTGCACTGAGGTTACTTTACAGCTATCTCTCCCAAGCTCATTGCTTGTAACATGGTAGTTATAAAACTGGCCTGTGGTCGCTGGTCGATCCTTTTCAAGACGCCACTGTGTCAGCAGACCTTGTGCTTGTGCGGTGTGTATGCTCTGACTGCCCAGATACTGCATACCATTTGAAAGTTGCAGCGGTTGGTCACCAACGTGCACTGGGGGCTGAACTAAATACAGCTTAAACGGTGCACCAGACGGGCGATGAGAGACAGACAACAACGTCGCATTCGTTAGATGAGTCACAAGCGCCTCGTTTACCGCGCTGTACGGAGAGACAAGCCAGATGATCGGGCCACGGCTGGCATCTGGTAGCAGCACACACTCATCATTAGAGACGATGGTAGGAATCTGTGCCTGCCCCGCTAGATATCTGAAACCAGAAAAATTCGAGCGGTCAGCATCGACATAGATATGCTGAATCCGATGCACCCTGGCCTCATCCTCTGCCCGCGCCAGGGCATCTTGCATAGATTGCAGATCATTATAATAAGGATGTGAGAAATCCTTTTCGTTAAACTGGCCCGTAACTGCATCCAGAACAGAGTAAGTGCTACCAACCAGTTGAACCAGAATCAGCAAGAGAGAAAAGATGGAGAGGCTATACATTGCCACTCGCGGCCAACCAGTACGCTGACGAAGCCAATAAATCAACCAGGCAAGGAATATCCCCACAAGAAGATATTGTCCAGGTGCAAAAACAATTAAATAGTGCAATTGCAACTTAATCGTGTGATGGATTTCACTGAGCATGACTAATTGCCAGGAAGCCAGCACCAATAAAGCACAACCTTCTGGTGAAGACTGGAGCGCTTTTACCCACTGCAAAGGCTTCAACCACCAGACGCGGGGACTTTCATGCTGTCTCCTCAATGCCTTCAGGCCAGAGAACAGCGCAAAGAGGAGTGAGAGTATGATCAGTCCGGTCATGAAGACGCGAACCCATTTGAAAAAGGTAATATAGACTGTATCTAAATTCAGAAAGGATTCGTAAAAAGGACTTAAATAGGTCTGATACAGAATCCAGATCTGATTATCATAGACATTCTCACGTTGAGAGCCGGTCAATAAGACGGAGACATCGTGGAATGAGACTGAAAATTCCCACAGAATATAAGGCAGATAGAGCAGCAATAAAAGCCCAGAACCAAAGACAATATCACGTATCCTCACTGTCTTCGGCGCCAAAACCACCGTTACAATAAGAGGCGCAAGCAGAAGGATACCAGAACCATGGAGTTGAAAAAGGAGTCCAAGCAAAGGAATCGCAAGAATAAGCCAGCCTTTACGCTGGAAGAATATCACCTCTAAGAACAGAAAAATCAATACCGTGACAAAGAAAAACAGCAGATTCTGATTCCACATAAAACGTGAATAGAAAATTGAGAGCGCAGCCGTTGCATAGAGGGATGCAGATATAGTGGCGGCGAGACGTCCAAAATAACGCCGCATACAAAAATAGGTCAGGAGAACCGATGCAATCGACAAAATAGCAGTAAAAATCGCTCCACCCACTGGATCTGCGCTTATTGCCGCAGGCACCATCAAGAAATAAATCGTACCAGGTGGATTATAAATACCAATTGAGGCAATATTACTGGTTGCCACCAGATGCCCACGGACAATGGCATCATGAGCCATCTGAAAGATATCAGCCTGATCGCCATCAAACTCGGTTCGCTGTATGCCGTAAAGACGAAGAAACGAGGCGACCAGAACGATCAGATAGATCTCCCAGGATAAAAGCCAGGAACGTAAGGAAGCCTGCTGCTTATAAGCAGCAGGCTCTGAAGTCTCAGCTTGAGATGCTTTAAAATTCTGAACACGCGTAAAAGTCATTAGGATAAAATACTCCTCACGGCCTCAATAGTTGCTTTAACCGCACCACCGCTAATGCTTTGAGGAATGCCAGTCTTGCTATCCTTTAATAAATTGCCTGTGAGAATGCCCACAACTTGCTCATCACGCTTAATCACGCCACGAGCGACCAGTTTGCGTACACCAGCCAATGTTGCGGCAGAGGCAGGTTCGCACCCAATACCAGCACGATCGATCACAGACTTGGCTTCAAGAATCTCTTCATCAGTCACTTGCTCAACAATGCCATCGGATTCCTCAATCACCCGGCGAGCGCGGCTATAGCTCACAGGATTGCCAATTTTGATAGCAGTTGCTACGGTATCAGCCTGCACAGATTCACGCTGAGCAAAGCTGCCCATAAAGCTCCGGTAAAACGGATTGGCCCCCGCGGCCTGAATAGAGGCAATGCGTGGAAGATGACTAATCAGGGATAGCTCATAGGCCTGGCGGAAAGCCTTTCCGATGGCAGAGGTATTGCCCAGATTTCCAGCTGGCAAGACCAGCCAATCAGGTGCCTGCCAATCGAGCTGTTGAAGCAGTTCAAAACCAATGGCCTTCTGACCTTCAACGCGGAAAGGATTGAGCGAATTAAGCAGATAGATGCCCAATTCGTTACAGACCTGCTCAACCAGCGTCATTGCAGCATCGAAATCGCCCTCAATCTGCACCGTTTTCGCGCCATAGGCCAGCGATTGGGCGAGCTTACCGGCAGCTACATTACCAGCAGGCAAGAAGACAATGCCTTCCATACCAGCTTGTGCAGCATAAGAGGCCAGCGAAGCTGAAGTATTGCCAGTCGAGGCACAGGCTACCGCCCGCGATCCTAAGAGATTGGCCATGGTGACGCCCGTTGTCATTCCACGATCCTTGAAGCTACCAGTGGGGTTCTCCCCCTCATGCTTCAGGAAGAAGCGTTCAAGGCCAGCGTAGTTGCCAATCTGCCGATGTCCAGTTCGACCAGCACCACAGTTCTCCAGGCCCACTGGATACAGGCTGGTATTGCCTTCTGGTCGGCTTACCACAAACTGCTCTGGGACAGGCAGAATCAGCTCTCGATAGCGCCAGACTCCGCTTCGATCCAGAAGCAACTCATCAGTGCTAATAGGCCAGATCGGCGGTGTAGCCACCCGCTCATCAAACAGTTGCCGCCAGACTGCTCCCTCAGAAGGTGTATCGAGTGTAGGAAGAAGCAAGCCACCAGCAGGAACAACCTCGGACTCAGTGGATGAATTGAGCTGGCTGGCTGGGAGCCGAAACTGGCTCTCTACATCCAGCACCCCACCACAATCGCATCGGTAACGTGGCTGCTGACCAATAACCAGTGCAGGATAAAGTGAAGCACATTCAACACAGCGAAGCGACGTCGAGGACAATGCCTCGACCGCTTCAGATAATTGAGATAAACGGTTAGAATCCGCCCCTTGATCGGGCTGGAGACCAGTAGAATTGATCGCCATGACGGGCACTGACTTCCTTTCGTATGCGACTGCGCGACGTCTTGATAACCCGCGCGCCATTCTGATCCGCACGTAGCACCATTCCCGTTCCCTGAACACCTGCCTCCCGAGCAGTCGACTGCATCGCATTTAACACATCATGGAACCGCGAACTGGCCAGAGCAATAAGGGATGAACCACCTCCAGAGAGGCAGGCACCATGAGCTCCTGCATTCACTGCCGCCTGAATAATCTCAGGCATAGCCGGGAACAGGACCTGACGGTACGGTTGATGGAGCCGGTCTTGCATTGCCTCCCCAATCAACTCATAGCGCCCAGTCTGGAGAGCCGTTAATAAGAGAGCAACACGCCCGGTATTAAAGGTCACATCCGCCTTGGGATAACTTGCAGGCAATAACTTGCGACCTGCCACCGTATCCATTGGAAATGAAGGAGTGAAAATAACGGCCTTCAAAACATCAGGGAAAGGTGTTTTAATCGCATGAATCTTCCCATCCAGATGAGTAGTAGCTACCAACCCACCTAAAAGAGCCGGAGCAACATTATCAGGATGGTTGCCCGCCTCAATCTCTACCGCTAGCTCTAATAAAACATCCTGCGAGACCGAGGCTTGCTGTAAGCGCAACCATTCATTCGCAGCCACCAGGCCGCCAACGACAGCAGTTGCACTACTTCCCAGACCACACCCATGCGGGATATTAATCGTCATTCGAATACGAACAGCAGGTAGAGGAAGATGAACATGCTCAAAGAGGCGAGAAAATGAGCGAAAAAAGAGGTTATCAGGTCCCGTTGATAGACCCTCGCCAAGAGAGCCACGGATCTCGATTGTTGGCTGAAGCGGGTCAGAACCTGCTTCCTCAACTTCAAAGCGATTATACAGCTGCAAGGCCAGACCCAGGCTGTCAAAGCCAGGTCCTAGATTAGCTGATGTAGCGGGCGTTAAGACTGTCACTGAGACAGGTAATACCAGTGCCATCGGAGGCTACCTGCCTTTCTGATGAAGAACCCATACGATTCATCCTTTCAACATGCAACTATTTTATCATGTTTTGTACAGTTAGTAAGAGAGGAAGTACAAAAGTCCTCTTCAATCGTGAAAGTAGATCCTGTAAAGATGGTGAGGAATCGCTCAGATTAATACGATAAGGAGGCGAATAGCCGCGATGCTACTCTCCCAGCATAGCAAATTGTTCCTTCTAGTATACCAGCCTCTGTACAGACACTCAATTGATAAACTATCTAATGCTGTGCTTGAACATAGATAAAATCTCTACATTTCGCAGGTTAGAAAAATGCAAGTGATGACTGTCTGACAGCGAGCATTCACTGTATGGGGGGAACATCAGTGAATGCCCACGTCACGAAAAGAAGAGGTAATCTACGATTAGACAGCGGCGGGTGTCTCCTCACTGCTCTCAACGATAAAGATCAGATCACTGTCTGAGATCTCCTTCTTCTGATCGGCCAGTGCCACAAAACGTGTGTAGGCCTCTTTCAACTGTTCCGCATCCAGATGATGGCCCAGTTGACGTAAGCGAGCATCCAGTCCATGACGGCCCGAATGTTTGCCGAGAATCAGCTTTGTTTCATTCCAGCCAACCGATTGAGGAGTCATAATCTCATAGGTCAGGCGGTTCTTTAATATTCCATCCTGATGAATACCGGCTTCATGTGCAAAAGCATTGGCACCAATGATCGCCTTATTGGGCTGAACAGGCATGCTCGTCAGACGGCTCACCATCTGGCTCGTAGCCAGGAGATATTGAGCCTGGATGTTGGTATCCACATGACCAAAAGCCTCGGGACGCGTTCTCAAGGCCATAACAACCTCTTCCAATGGCGTGTTTCCTGCACGCTCGCCCAGACCATTGATTGTCACTTCAACCTGACGAGCCCCCCCTCTAATCGCAGCTAACGTATTAGCCGTCGCCATTCCCAGGTCATCATGACAGTGAGCACTCATGGTGACACTATCCATTCCTGGCACATGTTCACTGAGATAGCGAAAGAGGGCCTCATACTCATGTGGCAGAGTATAGCCAACGGTATCAGGAATATTGATGGTTGTTGCACCCGCCTGAATAGCCGTCTCACAGACGCGGCAGAGATACTCCCAATTACTCCGGGTCGCATCCTCAGCCGAAAATTCAACTGTCGGACAGAGCGAACGAGCATAAGAGACAGATGCTTTAATCTTTTGCAATGCCTCTTCTGGGCTGAGTTTCAGTTTATGCGCAAGATGGATCTCAGAGGAGGCAAGGAACACATGGATAACAGGTTGTTCGGCATCCCGTACAGCCTCCCATGCAGTCGTAATATCACTGATCATTGCACGAGCAAGAGCAGCTACGGCAGAACCGCGCACATGAAGAGCAATCTCTTTAACAGCTGCAAGATCACCAGGTGAGGCCGCTGGAAAACCAGCTTCAATCACATCTACATTCAAGCGTACAAGTTGATCAGCCACAAGCAGTTTCTCATCGGTCGTCAGAGTCGCGCCTGGGGACTGTTCTCCATCGCGTAAAGTGGTATCAAAAATTTTAACGACTGCAGCCTTCATGTTCATCTCTCTTTCAGAACCATCTCAGCAAGAGGAGGCGCCAAAGCCTCCGTGTGCTAGATCTTTGTTTCGACGTTTTCCTCGGCTTCACCAGCCTTCTGCTTTACAGGATGCAACCAGGACATCATAGAGCGCAGTTCTTGACCAACCTGCTCTATCTGGTGGGTAGCGTTTTTGCGGCGCTGAGCCAGGAAACTGGGACGGCCAGCCTGATTCTCCAAAATCCAGCGGGTCGCAAATGTTCCATCCTGAATCTCACGCAAGATGGCGCGCATCTCTTCGCGTGCATGCTGATCAACGACACGAGGGCCAGAGACATAATCGCCAAATTCAGCAGTATCACTGATAGAATAGCGCATGTAATTCATGCCGCCTTGATACATAAGGTCAACAATGAGCTTCATCTCATGCAAGCACTCAAAATAGGCAATCTCTGGTTGATAGCCCGCCTCGACCAGCGTCTCAAACCCAGTTTTGATCAGAGCACTCACACCACCACAGATGACAGCCTGTTCTCCAAAGAGGTCGGTCTCGGTCTCCTCTGCAAAGGTTGTGCGTAGTACCCCTGCACGTGTTGAACCAATCCCACGAGCATAGGCGAGAGCAAGCTGTTGTGCCTGACCGGTTGCATCCTGATGGACGGCCCACAGAGCTGGCACACCTGCACCTTCGGTATAGAGTCGACGCACCATATGGCCAGGGCTCTTAGGAGCTACCATTGCAACATCAACATCTTCTGGAGCCACAATCTGAGCAAAATGGACGCTAAAGCCATGGGCGGTCAAAATGGTCTTGCCAGCGGCCAGTCCTGGGCGAATATCGCGCTCAAAAACCTCTCGATGAATCTGGTCAGGTAGAAGGATCATGATGACATCAGCCTGTTGGGTAGCATCAGCAGGCGTCATCACACGCAGGCCCTCTGCCTGAGCGCGATTGCGGCTCTTGCTCTCTATAGGAAGGCCAACCACTACATCACAGCCGCTGTCGCGCAGGTTCAAAGCATGTGCATGACCCTGGCTACCATACCCAATAATGGCAATCCGCTTTGACTGAATAAGTTCAAGGTTGGCATCTGCATCATAATAAATAGTCGCCATCAGCTCTTCTTACTCCTCTCAGGTCTCCTGCAAGAGAAGACCTGTCCGCTCAACGAATTTTGTGAAAAAGTCGCTACTTCTACTTGAAAGTTAAGTTGTGACTTCTACTTGAAAGTTAAGTTGCTACATCTACTTGAAAGTTAAGTTATGACTTCTACTCGCGAGATAAGGCCACAGACCCTGAACGTGCAATCTCATGAATACCAGACTCTTCACAGGAGGCAATGAACGCATCAACCTGCTCGTGTGTTCCCGTGTAGGATATGGTCGTTGTCTGTGCAGTGCTTGCTATAATCTGAGCTCCTGATTGCTGAGCCTGGACTGCCCTCTCGGCTGGCACATTGATCTTTATCAGCACCAGTTCCTGAGCAATAATCTCAGCAGCCGTCAGATTCTGCACCTGATATACATCAACCAGTTTTCGTAGCTGCTCGGTTAACTGATCAATAGCGACTTCTGAATCACGCACCTGAGCGGTAATACAAACTTGCTCAGGCAGTCCAGTCTGAGTCAGGATCAATGAGCGAGGGCTTGCGCGACGACGACGCAGCAAGCCAACCACACGATCGACCGATCCAGGGCGCTCCTGAAGGGTGATGATTAATGTATGAACCTGCTCTGCGCCCTGGGACAGCGTAGATTGCCCCGTCCGAATCGTTGTCGATATTCCATTTGCCACAATTATTACTCCTCTACCGTCTCTTCAATCATCTGGTGGACCGACTTACCAGCTGGAATCATGGGGTACACATTTGCTTCAGATTCGATCACAAAATCAATGATGACCGTCCCTTCCGTCTCCATTGCCTGCTTCACTGCGGCTGCAACTTCATCGCGACGCGTTACGCGAATACCCGTCAAGCCGTAAGCTGGAGCAAGTTTTGTATAATCCGGGCCAGTAATTGGGGTCTCCGAATAATTACGAGAATGGAAGAACTGCTGCCACTGACGCACCATACCTAGATAGCCGTTGTTCATAATGGCTACTTTGACGGCCACTCCCTCTTGAGCCAGGGTCGCCAGTTCCTGAATGTTCATCTGAATACAGCCATCACCCGCTACTGCCCAGACTGGCACATCTGGTAGCGCCATTTTGACGCCCATGGCTGCTGGTAAGGAGAAGCCCATCGTTCCCAATCCGCCTGACGTGATATGACTATTGGGACGGGTCCAGTTATAATAACGAGCAGTCCACATCTGGTGCTGGCCAACATCTGAGACGACAATCGCCTCTCCATCCGTTGCCTCACGAATAGCCTTCAGAATACTCACAGGATCGGGCAGTGACTCATCATGAACAATCTGCTGAGTACGAATACGGCCCGCGTCTTCCCACTGACGAATCTCGTGTAACCAGGTACGACGATTGCTCTGAGGTACTGCTTCTGTTAGCGCCGCCAGGGCAACCTTCGCGTCAGCTACAATCGGAACCGTAGCGACCTTCACCTTGTGCATCTCAGAAGCGTCAATATCAATATGAATCAGCTTCGAATGGGGAGAAAACGTCGAGACATCGCCAGTAATGCGATCATCAAAACGCATACCAACCGCTACTATCAGATCTGAAGCATCAATTGCTCGATTAGTGTGAGCAGCTCCATGCATACCAGGCATACCAATGAAGAGAGGATGATCCTCTGAGAAGGCGCTCTGTCCCAACAGACTTGTAATAACGGGGATCTCGGTCTTCTCTGCAAATGCCTTCAGCTCAGTATAAGCGTTGGAAAGGATAACGCCATGACCTGCTAAGATCACTGGTTGTTTCGATTCAGCAAGGAGTTCAGCCGCTCGTGAGATCAAGGCCGAGGCAGGCTGTGGAGTCTTCTTAGCTTGCTCCTCAAGATAGGCATCAGAGCTCTGATACTTCGCTGGCTGATAGACCGCTTTCTCAAATTGAACATCCTTGGGGATATCGACAAGGACGGGTCCTGGACGACCACTACGGGCAACCTGAAATGCTTCATGCAGAATTCCAGCCAGTTCACTGGCATTGCGCACCAGATAACTGTGCTTGGTGATAGGCTGTGAAACGCCCAGAACATCAATCTCCTGGAAAGCATCGCGGCCAATCAAAGGCCGACCCACCTGACCAGTAATGGCGACCAGTGGAACGGAATCCATAAAAGCGGTTGCCAGACCAGTAATCAGGTTTGTGGCCCCCGGGCCGCTCGTTGCTACGCAGACACCAGCTCGTCCAGTTGCGCGAGCCAGCCCGTCGGCTGCATGGGCGGCTGCCTGCTCATGACGTACTAACACATGGTGAAGGGCGGGATAGGAGGTCAATGCATCGTAAAAAGGCATAATTGTGCCGCCTGGATAGCCAAAAAGCACCTCAACCCCCTCACGAATCAACACCTCACAGATAATCTGACTGCCTGTTAACTCACGAGCTTCTTCAGCTTTTCCTGTCGCATCCTGGGCCATCTCGGGCCGCTGAACAATTTTTGCAGCGATTGCCATAATTCCTCCTGAATACGAAATTGATCACAAAAAAAGAAGACCTCCCAGACTGGGAGGCCCTGTTCGGTTACCTACTGCGGATTGGGTGGCGTCTTTGCTCCCGCTTAATCTCCCTGTACTGTTCTTGTGGCTAGCTTTTTGTTTAGCCCTACCAGACACTCAAGCCTCAATAGTCCGGTAAGGCCGGTAAGGAGGAGGCTAATAAGGACCACAAGGCATACAAGAATAAGGAGGGATACTAGCACAAATAAAAAAACCGACGTCCAGACGCCGGTGTGAATCAACATGCTAGCGCTTGCAGCGGAGCACATGGCCATAGCACAAGCGGTGAAGGGCATACGTCCAGACGGACTCTGACAACACGATGCTGTCGTTGAAGCCGTCGAAAACGTTGTATACATGCCTTCACTCCATTTCAAAATTCTACCAGGTGCGACTCACTGAAACAATAAGAGATTGAGGTACAGTGGATAAAGAGGCTACAACGGCACCCTTGCCGGAGCACTTCTCTATTACACAATTTTTCTTTGTTGGTTTCGAGGATACACTACCCGCTAGAGATTTGTCAACCCCAGAAAAAGATCTTTTTGAGAGATTGGAGGAAACACACATAAGCACCTGTGGTGCCATGGATAGATATCACATAACGCTTGCACAAACGCTTCTGATGCAAGCCTTTACAGGAGGCGAACGCGGGTATTCAAATAGTGATACTTCCAAATAGGAATAGTACACGGTTTTCATCTAAAATGCAAGCACTTAGATGAGTAATCATGATAGTACATGCGAATTCTTAAAGAGGCGAAAACCAGGCAGCATAGCAGAGATCTTTTATCTCTGGAAAGGACAGCTCTTGAGCAGGGTATAGATGGGGCCTTGAGGCCGAAGCTCACTCTTTACAACGTGGAGTGCATGGATAGGATAGCTCTGTGAACTTATAAGGCCTGTCTGAGGGCCCTGAAGAAGTTCCTGAAGTCGTTGGAGCTCTGAGGGAGGTAAGGGCGCTTTAAGACGGGCCAGCGTTAAATGTGGTGAGAATGGTCTGGTATCGAGAGCAAAGCCACACTTCTCAAGCTCCTGATTGAGTGCCTGGTGGAGACGGTGCAGGTTTCGTGAAGGTTCTTCGATACCCATCCAGAGCACGCGAGGCTGATGAGAAGCCCCAAAACTGCTCAGACGCGAAAGTCGATAGGAGAACGCGGTACTCTGCTGAGCAACCTGCTCACTGATCTGGATTGCATGAGCAACCTGCTCATCGTCTAACTCACCCAGGAAAGCCAGGGTCAGATGGATTGTCGCAGGATCTACCCAGCGAATAGCAGGAAAACTTCGCGCTACCTGACGGATTACCTCCGTCAGGTAGCGCTGAACCTCTTTATTCATCTCGAGGGCGATAAAGGTGCGAGTCATGCTGCAAAAAGCATCTGATCTAACTCTGAACCATCGATAGTCTCAACCTTAATCAAGTGTTCAGAGATCATAATCAACTTCTCTTCTCGCTCTCGTAGGATACGCAGGGCAGTAGCATAGGCCTCATCGATTAAGAACGAGACCTCTTTATCGATCTTTGCAGCCATCTCAGCCCCAATCAGCATATTGCCTTCTGCATCAGCTTTAAAAGCCACATTCCCAAGAGAGGACATACCAAATTCGCAGACCATACGGCGGGCAATATTGGTTACATACTCAATGTCCTGGCTGGCACCAGTAGTGATATCGCCAAAGATAATCTCTTCAGCGGCACGCCCACCCATTGCGCCTGCCAACTTGGCCAGCAGTTCTGAGCGGCGCATCAGATACCGATCCTCAGACGGAGATTGGACGGTGATCCCTAGTGCCATGCCACGAGCAATCGCCGACACCTTCTGTACTGGATCGGCTCCAGGCATCGAGCGCATCACAATAGCGTGACCCACTTCATGATACGCGATAATTGCTTTTTCTGCCTCGGTGATCAAACGGCTCTTTCGCTCAGGGCCTGCCATAACGCGCAAGATGGCCTCATCAAGATCCAACTTATTAATCGTTTGTCGATCATTACGAGCTGCCAGCAAAGCAGCCTCGTTCAATAAGTTTGCCAGATCAGCACCCGAGAAGCCAGCGGTCTGACGAGCCAGATCCAATAAAGTTACTTCAGGGGCAAGCGGCTTATCCTTCGCATGGACCTCCAGTATTTCGTGACGACCACGAATATCTGGCTTGTCTAACATGACGCGACGATCAAAACGTCCTGGGCGCAGCAGTGCCTGATCCAGCACATCGGGACGATTTGTCGCAGCAATAACAACAACATTTGTCTGCTTATCAAAACCATCCATCTCGACCAATAACTGATTGAGGGTCTGCTCACGCTCATCGTTGCCGCTGGCTCCAGAGGAGCTACGCTGGCGACCAACTGCATCAATCTCGTCGATAAAAATGATGCAAGGGGCATGTTCTTTTGCCTCTTTAAAGAGGTCGCGCACCCGCGCTGCACCAACACCAACAAACATCTCAACAAATTCTGAACCACTGACACTATAAAACGATACACCCGCTTCGCCAGCAACTGCGCGGGAAATCAACGTTTTACCTGTACCAGGAGCACCAACCAGCAGAACGCCTTTAGGAGTACGAGCGCCCATCGCAGTAAAGCGCTGGGGATATTTGAGAAACTCGACAATCTCTTGCAGCTCAATCTTAGCCTCATCAACACCAGCTACATCTTTAAAGAGAACCGATGGACGAGATTCATTAAAACGGCGAGCTCTGGAACGGGCAAAAGGCATCGCCTGACCGCCCATTGAACTACGGCGAATAAAAGCAAATGCCACACCAGCAATCAGGAGCACAATCACCAGATCGATCACGCCCTGTGTCCATTGTCCCTGTTGCCCATTGTCGATAGTAACAGTTGTTCCATCGCGGCGGAAGATATCGGTGACGGACTGGCCGTCCTCCTTCATCGCATGGAATCGCATTCCAGACCGGTTCGTTGCAGTAACCTCATTGCCATTCAACGTGACCGATTTCAATTGATGCTGGTCAGCCATATTCAGTACATCACTGATTGGTCGCTCCTGTACCGCAGCAGTGGAGCCGAACGAAATATTTGCAAACCGTAAACCAGCAATCACGAGCAGCAGAATCCCAAGCAAGACGAGCGAGGCCGGGAGGCCATAACGCCTAAATGCGTTCCGTCTTCTTGTTATCTTGGGAGTTGAGCTTTTTGTGTTTTCGCGCTTATCTTTTGGAGGTATCTGCATGCGCTACCGAAGGTCCCTTCTATGCTTTTCTACAATGGAAATAAACGATCAACCATAGTTCAAATAGTATCGTGCTATATTTCCTTTTGTCAGCGTGTTACTTGTGCGTAGTATAGCTCATAAGAATTTGTTTAGCAAGATTAGGAGAAGCTTAGAAAGCTTAGAATACTGAGAAAGCTAGTACTATTGTATCATTGGTCGCACGACTTTTTGCTGAGTTTTCTTCTTCTTCACCGTATAAAAAGTTACACAACTTGAGAACGAATCAACGATCCCAAAGCGTATTGATGAGATAGAAGAAGATGGTATCTATTTTTATGATACAATACGTTTTTAGTGACTGAGTACATACGTATCTCCTGAGATAGTACCAATGTCATGCCGCTCCAGCCCGTTACTTGTCTTCTCGCACATTAATGACCTCTGAAGAAGGGTACATACTATGACAGAACAGTACAAAGCGCCACAAGTCATCCAGAACGTTTTTCAACAATTGCTTCAGGTTGGTTCGCGTAAACAACCCTTCAGCAAAGAGAGCACTGAAAAAGTAGCTCGCATTCGCGACGCAAAAATCGTAAAAAGCGTCTGTCCCTACTGTGCCGTTGGCTGTGGGCTCAATGTCTATGTGAAAGACGGGCGCGTTATTGATATTGAAGGGAATCCGGATAGCCCCATTAATCAGGGTACGCTCTGCCCCAAGGGCTCAGCTACATTCCAATACACGATCAATCCCAGTCGACTTACTCATGTGCTCTATCGAGCGCCTTATAGTGATCATTGGGAGACCCGCTCACTCGACTGGGCAATGGAACAGATTGCGCACCGTGTTAAACAGACGCGCGAGGAAACCTTTGTCGAACGGCTGGAGGATGGTCAGGAAGTGAATCATACGCTCGGAATGGCTTCGCTCGGCGGTGCAACGCTGGATGTTGAGGAGAATTACCTCATTAAGAAGCTATTAGGAGGCGGCCTGGGGATAGTCTCAATTGAGAACCAGGCCCGGATATGACACAGCTCGACAGTGCCCGGTCTGGGTACAACAATTGGACGTGGCGGGGCAACATCCTTTCCACGCGATCTTCTCAATAGCGATTGCATCTGGATCATGGGAAGCAATATGGCTGAAGCCCACCCTGTTGCCTTTGCCAATGTGGTAAAAGCCAAAGAGCGCGGCGCGCAAGTTATTCACATCGATCCACATTTTTCTCGCACCTCGGCGCTCGCTAATCTTTACTTAGCGACACGAGCAGGCTCTGATATTGTGTTTTTAGGGGCCATCATTCGCTATCTACTGGAGAATCAGGCCTATTTCCTTGAGTATGTCCAACACTATACAAATGCTGCAATGCTTGTCTGCGAAGAGTTTCAGGATACTGAAGAATTAGATGGCCTCTTCTCAGGATATGATCCTCAGACGAACACCTATAGTGACCAGAGCAGCTGGGAGTATCAATACGATGAGCAGGGGAGGCCTCTAACAGATCCAACGCTTCAGCATCCTCGTTGTGTGCTCCAGATTATGAGGCGCCATTTTGCACGCTATACGCCTGCAATGGTGGAGGAAGTCTGTGGTGTCAGTCAAGAGCAATGGCTTCAGGTGGTACAGACACTGATTGCCAATTCCGGTCGTGAACGTACCTCGACCCTCTGCTATGCGGTTGGTTGGACGCAGCAATCAAAAGGGGTACAGATTATCCGAGCCGCTGCAATCGTACAGCTCTTATTAGGCAATGTTGGACGACCGGGTGGTGGAATTCTGGCCTTACGAGGGCATGCCTCCATTCAGGGTTCAACAGATATTCCTACCCTCTATGATCTGCTCTCCGGCTATATGCCACAGCCAGCGGCGATGCTCTCCAGCAAGCCACACGCCCATGATACCCCAACAGCCACCACCTGGGGGGCCAGACATGATCAACAAACGCATTCCAAAGATCAACAGACGCTGGAAAGCTATATCAAAGTCAATGGTCAAAAGCTTGGCTGGTGGTCAAATACCTCCTCGTATATAGTAAGCCTCCTCAAAGCCTGGTATGGCTCTGCGACTGAATTACCGGGAGCTGACAGAGGCTATCGCTGGCTTCCAAAGATCATTGGAGATCATTCCCATCTTAAGACAAGCTATGAGATGTTGGATGGTAAAGTGAAGGGATACTTTTTGTTTGGACAAAACCCTTCTGCCGGGAGCAGTAATGCACAGATGCAACGACGAGCTTTAGAGCAGTTAGACTGGATGGTTATACGTGATCTCTATGAAGTAGAGTCAGCTGTCTTCTGGTATAAAGGGACCGAACCCGTCGATCCAACCACCATTAAAACTGAGGTCTTTCTCCTTCCAGCTGCGGCTTCCACTGAAAAGGAAGGGAGCTTTACGAATACCCAACGCCTGGTTCAATGGCGTGATAAAGCCGTCGATCCACCAGACGACGCTCGCTCAGATCTCTGGTTTGTCTATCAACTGGGCAAACGGCTCAAAGAGCTTTATGCAGACAGTCATGAAGCCAAAGATCAGCCAATCCAGCATCTTACCTGGGACTATGAACGCCGTGAACCTGAGGAAGGTTCTCAGATTCACGATGAACCTGACGCACTTCTCGTGCTTAAAGAGATCAATGGGTATATTGTCCATCAAGAAGAGAACAAACAGGACTATACGCTGTCTGAGGCACCACATGTGCCTGGCTTTACAGCACTCAAAGCTGATGGTAGTACTGCTTGTGGCTCATGGATCTATAGTGGCATCTATCCAGAGCCCGGAAAAAATCTGGCAGCGTCACGGATCGCTGACGATTCCATCAGTCTACAATGGGGCTTTGCCTGGCCCGCTAACCGTAGGATTCTCTACAATCGAGCCTCGGCAGACCCTGAGGGCCGTCCCTGGTCCGAACAAAAAAAATACATCTGGTGGGATGCCGAAAAACGGCAATGGACAGGCTATGATATTCCCGACTTTCCCATCAATAAGCCACCTGACTATCGACCACCAGTTGGAGCGACGGGGATGGATGCCATCTCTGGCAGTGATCCGTTTATCATGAAACCTGATGGACGAGCCTGGCTCTTTGCTCCCAGGGGACTGAAAGATGGCCCCTTACCAACTCATTATGAGGCGATCGAGTCGCCTGTTCATAATCAGCTGTATCGTCAACAAAGCAATCCAGCCGCCAAATACAACAAAGATCGGAAGGATAACCGTCTAGCCGCTGTAGGTGATCCGCAGTATCCCATCGTTATTACGACGTATCGGCTTACAGAACATCATGTGAGCGGGCCAATGACGCGCTGGATGCCATGGCTGAACGCTTTGCAACCTTCGCTGTTTGCGGAGCTCAGTCCTGAGTTAGCCCATGAGCGACAGATCCAGCATGGAGACTGGATAGTACTCTGCACACCTCGAGGAGAGATCGAGGCCCGAGCTATGGTTACACGTCGATTACGGCCTTTACAGATGGGCAGACGAACCATTCATCAGATCGGACTCCCTTTCCACTGGGGATTTCAAGGCAAAAGTACAGGAAGTATCGCCAACGATCTCACCCATATGGTATTAGAGCCAAATGTGAGCATCGAAGAGGCCAAAGCTTTTACCTGTAACATACGTCCAGGGCGACTGAACAAAGGGGATTAAAAAAAGATGGTCAACTTAGCGGGAGGTTCTGGTAGAACCTCCCAGAAAAAGCGACAATTTATGAAACTGGTGGCTCCGCTTAAACACGAGCCACCAGTTCCCAGCAAGCCAGCAATGGGATTTTTTACCGACACCAGCATCTGCATTGGCTGTAAAGCCTGCGAAGTTGCATGCAGACAATGGAACCAGTTATCAGCGCCAGAAACACAATGGAGCGGTCATAGCTACGACAATACCGGTCAGCTCAGCGCTACTACCTGGCGGCATGTTCAATTCATCGAACAGGTACGAGTCAGTAAGCCTCAGATTCCAGCTCAACCGGAACTTCCGCTCTTTACGACGAATGATCAACTTACGACGAACGATCAACCAGTTGCCAGGGTTGAGCCAGCTATTCCAGCGGTACCATCAGGCACTGCCCTGCCATTTTTTAGCAGCGATCGCTGGCTGATGCAGAGCGACGTCTGCAAACATTGCGCAAATGCTCCCTGTCAGGAGGCCTGTCCCACCGGGGCAATCATCCGTACAGAATTTGACACAGTCTATGTGCAACAAGATATCTGCAATGGCTGTGGCTATTGTATTGTTGCCTGCCCATTTGGCGTTATTGCCCGTGACGAGAAGGGGGATCATCTAGCCCATAAATGTACCCTCTGCTATGATCGGCTCAAAGAGGACATGCAGCCCGCCTGTGCCAAAGCATGTCCCACTCAATCAATCGTCTTTGGCGAGGTTGAGCACCTGAAACAGCAAGCACGAGAGAGAGTAGGCAGCCTGCAACAGCGCGGTGTACACACAGCACAATTATATGGAGTGGATGACACTATTCTACAAGGTGGCCTACACTCTTTCTTTCTGCTACTCGATCAACCAGAGGTGTATAATCTCCCACAAGACCCGCCGCGACCTTCCAACAATGTCTGGCCTACCTCTTTCTGGACAATTGTGTCTGCATTACTGATGGGAGTTCTGGGAATGCTCTTTTTCAAACAAGATTAATAGAAGTGGAGTAGACCTGCTATGGGAGACTATATCGATCACGCGACGCCATCAAATGGACAGCCACAGCCTGCCAGAACGATCAGAAAAAATCTTTATGAGCAATTGGCGCTTGTGACAACAGGCTATCAACCAGAGAGAGAGAAAGAACAACAGGAGATCTCCTACTATGATTATCCTGTACTCAAAGCACCGGTCTGGAGTTGGGAGATTGTCTGGTATTTCTTTTTTGGAGGTCTGGCTGCTGGCTGTTATGTGATAGCGAGCATTGCCTCGCTCTTTGGTTCAAAAGAGGATCAAGTTGTCACAAGAACAGGCTATTACCTCTCCTTGCTAGCACTCCTGCCATGTCCACCATTGTTAATTAAAGATCTCGGCAAGCCAGAGCGTTTTCTGCATATGATGCGCGTTTTTAAGGTACAATCGCCAATGTCAATGGGCGTCTGGGGCATTCTCACATTCTCTTTCTTTAGTGGAATAACAACAATGATTCAAGCAGCCCGAGATGGTCTGCTGGGAAAGTGGTGGGGAGCTCGTTGGCTGGCTTCCTGGCCTCAAAAACTGCTGGCGGTTCCAGGCAGTATTGCCGGAGTTTTTCTTGGTGGCTACACAGGAGTCCTCTTAGCAGCCACGAGCATTCCACTCTGGTCACGAAGCAAATTTATGGGAGCGATCTTTATTGCCTCAGCTCTCTCAACCAGTGGAGCGCTCATCTCGTTGGTTCTGCATCTTACGCAGGCACCAGCCAGAACCCTTAAGAAGCTCGAACGGCTAGAAGTATCAAATATGCTTATCGAACTAACTGGTATCCTTATCTTCCTGCGTCAATCCAGACGTGTAGCTCGACCACTGGTTGGAAGTGGGCCAGAGGAGCATGGGCGAACGTTCTGGCGCTTTATGTTTGGTGGGGGCCTGGTCCTACCGCTTGCGCTCCAATTTCTTCTTTTACAGACAAAAAATCACAAGAAATCGCCGGGCGGAGTGAGCCTGCTCATCTCAGGGCTTATCCTTATGGGCGGTTACTTCTTGCGCCGAACAATGATTGATGCCGGGCACAGTTCCAGCAAAGATGCACGAACTGTCCTGTGGAACGCACGCAAGAAACATTAGTACACTCTACACTTATTATAATTTTACTGCACTTTCGCTTCATCGGGAGCGGGAAAAAAATGTCGAAATGAAAAGGCATAGGGCGTTTCACCATGCATCCGCAAATAGGCAAGACGCTCCTTTGCCTCTTCAATAGTTGGAAGATGCCCCTGTGGAATCCACCATAAAGCGATAAAAGGGCCATCAATATGAGCAAACCAGCGTTGACGCTCCTTCATGACCTGATGATGAAGACCTTGCGGAGAATAAATAAACTCCAATAGTGCCTCTCTCGAACGCCATACAGACATATTAAGCTGTATCAACACATCATCAAAAGGAGTTGTTCTGACCGAATTCGCGTTCTTTGGTGAGCGATACCGCCAGACAAATCCGGGACTATGCTCTGCATACTGATGGACCTCCTCAAGTTTCGTCACAAAGTCAGCTAATTGAGGATCATTTAATGGCGCGAGCACGCGAGAAATATTTACCTCCGCAAGATAATACATAGATAAAAGCTCCTATACCTTCTAGAATACAGCAGAGTAATTGCTTTACTAAAGCATAGCAGCTTTCCATCCGGTTTTAAAGTAGCATTCAAGCAGGCAAAGATTATCTTTACCACGAGCTTATTTTTTGTAACTTGCGTTCTACCGTTAGAATAAGATCTCAATTTACCAGAACAAAGCGGTAGGCATAACAGGCAAATATACCACTCTGCATTCAGCTATCTGATTTCAGGATGACATGAACCGAAACCCGCCGCAAGCCGCCGTCCTTTCAAGGCGTGCCGGTAAGGCGGGTTTTCTCTTGGCTTTAGCCCTTGCTTTTTTGTATAAAATGTGATATAAATACCACATGGAAAAACCAGAGTACACCAGTACCCGCATTTGGATACGAACCGTAAGAGCTGCAAAGCTCATCGGAGCATATACCAATGAAAGCATCGTGAAAGTGCTTGATCGACTTGTTCAACAGGAATTAACAAGAGTTCTTGCGAAACAAGAGGAAGAGGAGAAGTGATGGGGAAGGCGACCAAAACGATCAAACAGGCATTGTGCTATCAACCGCAGCATGCGCTCTGGTTTGAAGCTCACCATGCCCTGTTCAACCGGGTGGCCGCCTTCTACTTTGATGTGATCAACGCCCATGTGAAACTGCTCGATCTGCCGACAAAAGAAGCGCTCACCGCTCTGGAGAAACTTACTCATCGCACGGCTGATAATCCTGATCCCATCATGCCACTCTCCGAGATTGAGCCCAACATTCCCGCCCTGTTTCGACGCGCTGCCATTAACACCGCGCTGGGGTCCGCTCGCTCTTTCTTTTCGCATCTCGCCAGATGGAAAGCGAAAAAGGCGAAAGCGGAGGCCAAAGGCAAAACCTGTGGCGATCGTCCACCCGTTCCGCCTCGCACATGGCGCAAGTCTCCTTCTTTTTATGCTGGAATGTACAAAGGACGCACCACGACGAACACCTTGCTCAAGATCTGGACGGGAACCTGCTGGTCCTGGGTCAAAGTGCGCACGCTGGGCGGGGATGTGGAGGATGGCTACGTGTTGGGAAGTCCCTCGCTCATTCGCAAAGGCGATCGATGGGTGCTGCATACCCCTGTTGAAAAAACCTTTACCAGTCCGGGCAAAATCGTTGAACAGATGGCTTATCCTGAGACACGCATCTGTTCGGTAGACCTCAATTTAGGCGACCACATCGCCGTCTGCACGGTGCAAACTGCCGCAGGTACGATCCTTGCCACCCGCTTTCTCAAGGGTGGCAAACGGATATCCGGCTTTAGGAAAAGGTAGCTTGGCATTATTGCACGCAATCGCAAGAGAACGGGAATCATTGCCACTGAAGAGCAGGATAACGCGGCTCTGTGGCACCAAATAGCCAATCACGATGAAGACTTTTCCCATCAGATCAGCGCTCGCATTGTCCAGTTTGCCAAACACCACGGGGCAAGCATCCTGGTGTTTGAGCATCTGGGGAACCTGAAACCCGAACAAGGAAAATACAGTCGTCGCGGGAATAGCAAGCGGGCATTCTGGATGAAGGGACGCATCTTCCGGTATTGCAAGTACAAAGCCTGGAATGAAGGCATCATCACCAGTCGGGTCAATCCGCGCAACACGAGCCGAGAATGTGCATGCTGTCATGCGAACGTGATTCGCTATGCCCAGGGCACTCCTGAGCAAGGCTATACCATGGGGGCTCCACTGGTGATCTGTCCTGCGTGCGGGATGCGTGGCAATGCGGATCGTAACGCGGCCATCGTGATTGGTCAACGGCTGGTCTCCCGATATCAAGAAAAGCCTCGCACTCCGCTTGCCCGTCAAACGGAGGACCCGAGAGGGTCAGGTGTGGCCATCTGCCAGGGCGCCAAAGGGGACGGGGAACCATCCATTCCCCCATCTGGGCGCGCAGATCGCCAGGGGCATGGCACCGCCCATGGGAAAAAGCGCAGGATGGGTGCGCCTTCTCCCCGTATTGCTACCCAACTACGCTTGTTCACCGAGTAGCTTCTAGCAAGCACAGACTCAGAAGAGCGACTACGGAGCAGTGCAAGAAGCCGCCGCGTTTCTAACGCGTGCGGAGTGTCACAGGAGGCTAAAGGAGACCATAGATAGAGAGCCCGGTCTGCGTGGCCACAAAAACATGTCCATCAGCGACCGTTGGGACACTAAACTTCATATAACTATCCAGTTGATCACGTTTGGGATTCTGATCACTTGAAAAAAGTTCATGCTTAAGATCAGTTGCATCGTAGGCACGTAGGATAGCAGGGCCGAGAGGAGTACACCCGGGATCAGGACAATTAACGGAGCCAGTCACCCAAACAATCCCAGTCCCGGCGAGATTTCCATTACTTGAAACTGAAGGCGTTGCGCCAGAAAAGGCAAACGTTTCGGTGCTCTGGCTACTAACAGTTGATGGAAGGAGACCATTCTTCAACTGAAAGGCTTCCAGCGGGTGCTTGAAACCACCAATGTACACCAGTGGACCACTTTTCGTTGTACCTTGCCAGTACCCCATACTACCAAACATCGCGCCAGTTATACCTATAGGAAATTCCTCTACAGCGTGATCCACATCAGTACGAAACTGTTCAGCATTCGCCGGGGCTCCAGAACGAATACACTTTAACTGTTGATCTGAGACATACTTCCCCATTGTATCCCGATCCAATAGATATAATCGTCCCTCTTTCCCAATGCCCAACAACTCATGTGGATGCTTTGTACCTGTTTGATCGGGCAAAAGGAGCGCCCCACTTGATCCCAGATCTTTATCAAAAGTATCCAGGCATTTTTGATTAAAGGGAGTAAAATAATCCACAAGTTGCAGACCAGACTTTGTGCTCAACTTCAGAATGGTATCGCCAGCATCTGAACCACCCTGGTTCAGATTGAAGGTTCCATTGCCAGAAATTGCATAAATATTGCCCTCTGCATCAGCAGAGGGGCCAGATGCTCCCATCCAGATCCCGCCATCCTCACCATTGGGCATATCATTGTAGATGCCCGCGTGAATCTGGCTCAAATGCTTTCCATCATAGCTATACCCTAACACCCAACCATGATAATCTTTACGATCCCCAAAGGAAGCCCAGGCGATATACACATTATGATTCAAAAGTAACAGAGCTGCACGCTGTTGCTCCTTTTGCGCATCAAAGTACACCATACCATTTTTGCTATCAGCACTATGTCCAGCAACGGAGGCCGTAATCTGAAGAGGGCTACCAGGCTTATCGTTCCCAGTCTGAATATCAAGAGCGTGCAGGCGCTGGATAAAGGCACCACCCTCTTTCGTCATTGATACAACAAACAATGTGCCAGTAGTAGTGTCAATGACTGGTGTCCCCGTAATCCCAATAGGATCTCCAGAGACCGTTGCAGAACCATGACCAAAGATATCGCTTGCATACACAGGAGTAACAGTAGGTGGGTGAATAAACGATGTCTGCCAGAGAGGAGCGCCGGCCTGAGTCGCATCGGAATCAAATGCGTAGACGCTATCATTTTCTGTCGCAACATACACAACATTATGTGTATTCCCTCCAATAGGAACATTAGGCAGATACAGCGGTTGAGCCGCGACCTTGCCATCGACTGGATAAACGACCTTACGACCAAACGAATGAACATTCACATTACTGGTCGTTAACAGCGTTTCTCGAAGATTCTGACCGGTCCGTAAATTATCATTATGATACGTTGTTACAGCTACTCCTGAACTATGAACCTCTGTGTGGCCCCTGGCTGCAACCAATTTGCTGGCTGTAGTGACTAGCGGAAGAAACACGCAGATGCACACAAGTAAGAAAACAGCCCATACCTTTTTAGACAATATCGATCGTTGAAGCATCCTCTCCACCCTTTCGTCTAGACGTGATATCCTACCACCATTTACTTCAACCATGTTTTTTCAAAAAGTTGTCACATGACAAGCACCACTACTTTACCAACACCATTCCCAGGCCCAACAGAGAACACAATCAATCCAATCGCGAGCAAAGTAAAAAGTGCTTCGAAAAAGAGTATAATCGATCCAGAATTGGGTGAGAATACGCATATTTGCGTATATTTAAATACAACAAAATTACTACCTGTTTAGTGGCATATTGCAGCAAGCAGATCTCCGCTAAATACGATAAAATTACTACCTGTTTAGTGGCATATTGCAGCAAGCAGATCTCCGCTAAAAAGGCGAAGGGAGTACGTAGAAGAGAAAGTCCCTCAGCGATCTCGCTATCCAACTTTCTTTGCCAGCACTCGTAGATAAGATACCTATGATATGATGCCTAGAGCATCCAAGATATCCTGTAGGGCTAGGAGAGAAGCATATGGAGGAGCCACGAGACAATCACGTACGCCAGACCAATAGCTCCGACACTACAACACGAATCACTGCCAAGCTATCGCCAGAAGAGGTAAAGCAAGAGGCAGGGATCACCAATAAAGAGGCAACACAGCAAGGCAATGGATCACCCGTAGACATTCAACTCACCGTCATTGAAGGGCTTCAAGTTGGACGTGGAGTAGCAAGGATCGATCCTGCCGATATTGCGCGTCTGGGCTGTCAACCAGGCGATATCGTGATGATTACGGGAGCACGCACAACAGCGGCCAAGGTTGTGCCCAGTGCACTCATCGATCGCGGGCAACAATCCATTCAGATGGATAGCCAGGTACGGCAGAATAGCGCATCTGGATTAGGTGAACACATTACCGTTCACAAAGCTCGCGTGCAAACGGCCGAAAAAGTCACGCTCCTCCCATTGAGTGGAGGTGCCCCTATTCAAGAGAGCGACCTTCAATATATTGCCCGCTATCTGGTGGGCCTCCCCGTGACGATTGGAGACCTGTTGCGCGTTGGAACACCTGGAACGGCTCCACGCGAATTTCTGATCATTGGCACAACTCCAGCCACTCCAAGCTACACATTGCAGCGCAAAGATGTCAGCGGAGAACTACCACTGGCACCTCCTGTACACAATGCGGAGGTGGAAGCCGTCTTAGTGCAGGCTGGAACGATCGTTCGCGCACAAGCAAGAGGGGCTGCCAACGGCACGCAGGGACGAGTGGGCTATGAAGATATTGGTGGATTGGGCAAAGAGTTGCAACGCATTCGCGAGATGATCGAGCTCCCACTCAAATATCCAGCCGTCTTTGATCGTCTAGGAGTTGAACCGCCCAAAGGGGTCTTATTGTATGGACCTCCCGGAACTGGAAAAACGCTGATTGCACGCGTCGTTGCAGCTGAGACCAATGCCGCATTTTTCATTATCAATGGACCAGAAATTATTAACAAATTTTATGGCGAGAGCGAATCACGGCTCCGCTCAGTCTTTCAGGAAGCCCAGCGACGCGCACCAAGCATCATTTTTATTGATGAGCTAGATGCTTTAGCCCCTAAACGTGCAGAGACTGGCGGAGAGGTGGAGCGCCGTATTGTTGGGCAACTCTTAGCCTTAATGGATGGCCTGGAGTCCCGTGGGCAGGTCGTTCTCATTGGAGCAACCAATCAACCTAACGCGTTAGACCCTGCAATGCGTCGACCAGGCAGATTTGATCGTGAGATATCGCTTCGCGTCCCTGATGTGCGAGGGCGCACTGAGATTCTGCAAATTCATAGTAAAGATGCAGCACTTGCCAATGATATCGATCTGGCTCGACTGGCTCAGCTCACACCAGGCTTTGTGGGAGCTGACCTTGAGGCACTTTGCCGTGAGGCCGCAATGATTGCGCTACGTCGTGTCCTCCCACATATTGACTATCAACGAGGCTATATTCCATACGAGACGCTGGTCAATCTCAATATTACGATGGCAGACTTTCAAGCCGCCCTTCGCGAAGTGGAACCGTCTACGACACGTGAAGTCTATGTTGAAGTCAGTGAGACCTCATGGGATGATATTGGAGGGCTGGAATATGTCAAAACAACGCTCACTGAAGGCGTTGAATGGCCCTTACGCTTCCCCGAGATCTATGCCAATGCCAAAGTCGAACCTCCTCGTGGAGTACTGCTCGCGGGCCCTCCAGGAACCGGAAAAACATTGATTGCACGAGCACTCGCCAATCAATGTGAAGCCAGCTTTATCTCCATCAAAGGGCCAGAACTGCTCTCTAAATGGGTTGGTGAATCAGAAAAGGGCATTCGAGAGGTCTTCCGCCGCGCTAAACAGGCAGCTCCTTGCATTGTCTTTTTTGATGAACTGGATGCATTAGCCCCCCGGCGTGGGAGCGGCAATGATGGCAATGTGGGAGATAGAGTCATCGCACAACTCTTAACTGAGATGGACGGCATCGAAGGTCGCGAAGGCGTCATCGTCGTTGCAGCAACCAATCGACCAGAAGCAATTGATCTGGCGCTCTTACGTCCTGGACGATTTGACCTGATCGTTGAGCTGCGAGCCCCAAGCGAGATTGAACGGCAGGCAATCTTTGCTGTGCACTTACGAGGCCGGCCAATTACGCCAGATATCACCATCGAAGAGCTTGCCAAGATCACCCCAAATCGAAGTGGAGCAGATATAGAAGCCATCTGCCGCCGTGCCGCACTCCTGGCATTACGTGAGTGGATCACGCCCAAGCTCGGCATTGGTCAAGTGCAGATCACACCTGTCACTGAAGAGGGAGAGCCGCTTGAACCCACTGGAGAGACAGCGATGACCCCCCAGATAGCAGCACGACCTTTTCAGATCCGGCCCGAACATTTTGCACAGGCAATCGACGAACAGCGCGAACGCTACTCGGTTCAGGAAGCGGCAGAAGAGGAGAGAACACGGCAAGAACGCGGACGACAACGGCTGATTGACATGGCAGCAGGAAAAGATCCACACGAAAAACCACCATTGCGAGGCTTCCGGCTCTGGCTCGCGCGTCTCTTTGGTCTGGTAGAAGCAAATTAAAACTCTTCCGGTAAAACGCCCTCTGTGACTATCATAAGCAGAAGCTCTTCTTTAGAGATCAACAGAGATCAAAGCACAGCTTCTGCTTCATAGTCAAAGTATATCATAGAGAACGCTTGCGTTGTAAGTACTGCACACTTACAATATATAGGCGACTATGATATAATAAACAATGGAGCGTATTCTAAAGAAGCGAAGGGAGAACATAGTGTTACCCATACATGACAACTCCTCTTTCGTCTCCAGTGAGCAAGTAACAGAGGCGTACCTGAAGGCTATCGGGTTAATAGATGAGCGCGTAGCTCCCTTTCTAGGGAGAGCAACTACCCGTGCCCTGGTACAAGGTGCCGCCAACCGCATCAAACAGAAATACCCCTTTCTCCGCTGCCTGATCAATCGACCGTATACCGATCTGAAACTATCAACCATTAAAGATGAATGCGCCGGTGTCGCGGCCCCAAAGCTCATTGAAGGGCTTAATGCTCTCGTTGACGAGTGCTTTGCAGGTTTGCGAGAGCTAACAGGCGATCTTATAGCTCCGCCGTTACATGAAGAAGTTATGCATCAGTTAGATCATGTAGATCAACCACCATTACAATAAGGGAGCAGCATGGAGAGCAGCGTACAGTCTGACATCCAAGTAACCGCTCAATCCAATGGACTGAACGAAGAGCGTCTGCTGGCTATCCGCCAGGAGATGGAGTATCTCAATACCATTGGGAAACGGTTTGTAGCTGCGCTGGATCGCTTTCAGGTCCATCGAGCCCTGCTGGCCGCGTTGAGTGACATCTATAGTTTTGCGGCCTGTTGCATTCTGCTCAAAACCGAACCCGTTGAGCTCTTCATCATCCCCTGCTATCCTCTCAATGCAACGTTTTTAGAGTCCATGATCCAAAGCATTGCTAATGCCTCCAATGCACTCAATTTCCCTACCATGACGGCTGAACAGCTTATTCGTGCGGCCTACTTCGATGCGCCCGATGAGCTAGCACCATCAAGAAACTATGGAGTCGTTGGTGGGACGAAGGTCGGCTCCCATCTCAATATTCCTTTGATTGTTGAGGATTCTATTATTGGCATGCTCAGTCTTTTCGACGAGAAAGAACATGCTTTTGATGAAAATCTCCTGCAATTGACGACCATGATTGCTGATTATGCTGCAGTTGCCCTGGAAAACGTTCGACTTCATGAACGGGCTAATGCTCTCTGGCAACAGACGGAACTGGAACGGATGCGGCTTAAACTCATTCTTGGTAGCATGACTGAAGGTCTGCTTATTACAAATGCGAAGGGGAATATTACGGAGCTAAACTCCTCAGCTCGTCAACTCTTCTCACAAGTAGGAATCGATTTTGATCCAGATCAGCCACTTTATACATTGGCAGAGAGTAGTACTGCCCCCTGGGTTCCACGTTTTATTGAGATTCTCAGGCAGGCTTTAACTGGCAAAACGGTCAAAAATCAAGAATTGGTCATTGGCAACTCACAGGAACGCGTTCCGTTAACACTCAGTATCAGTGCTGCACCTCTGTATGAAGCCAGTACGCCAAAACGGCCCATTGGAGTCGTTGCAGTCCTTACTGATGTCACGTCAAGCAAACAAGTAGAACGATTAAAAGACGAATTTGTCTCCGTCGTCTCTCATGAGCTGCGAACACCTCTTACTACCATTAAAGGATATACTCAGCACCTTGTGCGCAGAATCGAGAGGCGCCTGCGTAAAGTTAGAAGCAGTCAACCAGATGAAGAGGGAGGAAACGATCTTCCAGAGGTGCAAGATTTACGCAATTTAACCATCGTTCAGAGCCAGACGGATCATCTCGAACGGCTCGTCAATGATCTTCTCGATCTCTCTCGGGTCCAATGGGGCCACCTTGAGCTTAGCTATAGCACTTTTCACCTGGCAGATCTCCTCAGCACAAATATTCATTCAGTTCAGGCCAGTGCTGAGCAACATGCCATTTCGTTGAATCTTCAAGTCCAGGAGACGCAGGTAATTGCTGACCAGGCACGCATCAGCCAGGTTGTAGGAAATATCCTGGATAACGCGGTGAAATACTCTCCCTATGGCGGCCAGGTTCATGTTAACCTGTGTATGTATCAGGATAAGTACTTGATCAGTATCAGCGATCAAGGCATAGGCGTAAGTCCAGAACAATTCGATCACATTTTTGAGCGGTTTTATCGCGTACAAAATACAGCGAGCAAACATTTTGCAGGTATTGGCCTTGGCCTTTACGTCGCAAAAGCGATCGTTAATGCACATGGTGGACAGATCTGGCTGGCAAATAATCAGGGCACAGGGACAACATTCCATTTTACGCTCCCTGTCGTACCTCCTCATCCTTCACCTATAGCATAGCATGAAGAACGGACTGAATTGCTACATTGTTTGTAGCAATTCAGTCGGATTAGACCCAAAATGGTCCTGGACGTAGGAATGACCAAAAGGTGTAAAGTGAATGGTAGCCCAGGACGAACGGAGAGCCTGCATTGTCCGCAAGACGCGTGCCTCACCCCAGAGTGGATAGCGCAGATCACGCAAAGTATGAATGAGATCTCCACTGATAGATAAAAGAACTGCACAGAGAAACACAATCCATTGGCCTACTGGATAAGCGGGAAACGTAATCGGTGTAAAAGGGGAGAGGAGAGCTACGGCCAATATGCCTGTAGAGACACAGGCGGGGACAAGGACACTCAGCCAGAGGGTCAAAAGAGATGGCTCATACAAAAACAATGCCGTCACCCCAAACGGGCTTACAGCCCAACCTAACAATGGTTCTCTCCGTAAAAGCATCACGCCCACACGAGCACACTCGCACAGAACGATCCACAACACAAGGAACAGCAACAAGCCCAAGAAGTTACTGACATGAATAGCGCCCAATAAATCTGGCATGCACAAAACTCCTGACACTACTGTGCGTTTTGAATGCGGACTGGTTCTCTTCTATTATAAACCAGACGCTCTTTTTTGTGCAATTGATAAGGAGGAATGGATCAGATCATGGCTCACATGATTCCTTCCATCCCTGTGCTCCAATGAGAGGCACAAAGACGCAATAGCCCAACGAACGGGTTGAAAAACCTTCAGCAGTGCGTTGCACAACCTGTAAATCTTGTCGTGCTTGCTCACTCCCTACAGGTATAACAAGCAAGCCGCCTGGAGCCAATTGATCCAGGAGAGCTGAAGGAATAGCAGGTGCGGCGGCAGTAACCAGGATACGATCATACGGAGCCGCTTCAGGCCAGCCCAGTGTACCATCCCCTACGAGCAGGGTAACCGGCGATTTACAAGGAAGATGTGAGAGTCTCTCCTTCGCCTGACGAGCCAATTCAGGATAACGTTCAATGCTATAGACCTTCCCAGCTAGCTGGGCCAGAAGAGCCGTCTGATACCCTGATCCCGTTCCAATCTCCAGGACCCGCTCTCTCCCAGACAGATTTAATGCCTGGGTCATGGTCGCGACCATTAAAGGTTGGGAGATTGTCTGGCCCTGGCTAATTGGAAGAGCTCGATCAGCGTAGGCGAGGGAGAGCAGATCCTGCTCCACAAACAGTTCTCGTGGAACCTGTTCCAGAGCAAAGAGAACCCGCTGATCACGAATACCCTGGCTTTGGAGCCAGGCGAGCAAGGATGAGCGTTGTTGTGAAAAATTTTGCATAAAAGATCTGACCAAAGCTCACGCTTTTGAGTGATAAAACAACAATGATCAAAAATAGTGCAGATAAGATGATACGATGGAGGATGCTACATTGAAGATCAGGGGTGGTTGCAAAAGAAATATGGGCGTTACTGGGATCGAACCAGTGGCCTCTTCGGTGTGAACGAAGCGCTCTCCCGCTGAGCTAAACGCCCGTCTAACTGGTGACGGGTGTAACTATATCACCAGTCCAGGGCTTTGTCAAGCGCTTTTGTCAACAATATTGCTAAGGAGAGACAAAATCTGTGGATGGGATAAGAGAAGAATGCATTTGTCCAAAAGTGAGACGCCTATTCCAATATATCCGTGTTCTATACAGAAGCAGAATTATCTCCAGAAGGAAAGGGAAGAAGAATGAAAAAATCTGTTTTAAAATGGGTAGTGGGAGTTATCGTTCTACCAGCATTGGTGCTCGCCTTACGTAAACAGATCTTTACCTTTATCGACGAACGTCTGTAGGTGGGTTCTTTTTAGAACCCACTTTCTCCTGATATATGGTATACTGAGGGGCAGCGTCCTATTCTACGTCCTTCAGGAGAGATATTTTTATGGAAGAGAAAGCTTCAAGTTCCAGCGTTTCGACTCCCCAGGCTCAGAGCGCTTCAGCAGCAGCTTACCAGGAATCCACGGCCCCCGTTGAACGAAGCGAAGCTGAACAACGCAAAGCATATGGAACGGCTAAAACGGAGAACCTCCGCGATTCTGGACTCTGGCGTATTATCCTACCAGGTGCTATAGCCCTTTTCTGCATCTCTTTGCTAGCGATTCCACTGTTTATCTTAATCCCCCTTCTCTCTAATTCTATTGCTGCACTCCATGGCGGAAATCCACAAGAAGCTCAATTAATCTGGGTCTGGATTACGATGATCGTCCTTGAATTAATTATCTCGTCTGTGGTCATCTGGGGGCTCTGCCGCATCTTTTTAACCCAGGCTGGCAATTACGGTCGCTCCCATACAGCATAGCAGTTCGACCAGAACAGGTAGAAAGACAGGGATGTATGCAGATTGTTACCATAGATCGTCACAATGCCGCGCATGCACGCGGCATTGTGATTGTGATTGATGTTATTCGCGCATTTAGTGTTGCTGGCTATGCCTTTGCGGAAGAGGCTCACAGCCTCTGGCTGGTTCGCAGCGCAGAAGAGGCTCGGGCACTGCAACAACTCGCCCCGGATGCCTTACTTGGTGGAGAGATTGGTGGCCGCCTGATACCGGGCTTTGATTTCAATAATTCTCCCTCGCAGATGGCGGCCCGTGATGTACGCGGTAAACGCCTGATTCAACGAACTGGCGCAGGCACGCAAGGGGCCGTCAATGCTTCAGATGGGGCCAGCATCATTCTGTTATGCGCCCTGACAAATGCACAAGCAACAGCAGAATATGCCAGACAACGGTCAATCAAAACAGGTGAGGTCATCACCATCCTGCCCACTGCCCATTCCGCTGAGGATCCAACATGCTTTGAGGATGAGGCCTGCGCACAATATATTGAAGCTCTGCTTCATCAAGATAAACAGGCCCAAACATTGTTGGAAACGGCTATCCACCAGCTTCAAACAGCAGGGCGGTTTGATGCCTGGAAACAGGGCTATCCAGATTTGCCGTTCGCCGATATTGAAGCAGTGCTCCAGATCAACCGTTTCCCTTTTGCAATGATTGGCACACGCAAGGAATGGCAAGGGATTACATACGTTGAAGTACACCAATATAAGCTCGCTTAAGGCGTCAAACGAGCGCCCTGGGGTATTCGAAACGTTCTTTGAAACCATTGTGAATCAATGACATTGTTTGATTATCTTTGCGGTCTTTGCCAGAGTATCGTGGTGCCACGTTCCAGCAACACGCAATCCTTGGGACGAGCGTTCGCAGGCTCCCCCTTCTTACGGGAAAAGGCGAGATATCCCGTCGAATAAATCGAGTTGATCTGTTTGATCCATGTTCCTTTGACTCGGACGACATCCCCTTTGCGAAAGCCCTCCAGTTCCGTGTTGAGTTGATAGCGCACCCGCCCTTGCCCCTTGCGCGGCAAATCGTGGTACTGCCGTCGTGTTTGACGAGGGCGGAACCCAATGCGATAAAATCGCTCTCGTTGCCAGGGAACCAGTTCTCCGGTGTCGTAGGTCGCGATGCACAGGGCGTCACTGTCGTGTTCCTTCGGCAATTCCTGCTGCTTTCTCCAGGTGGCCGTTTGATACCCAAAGAGCGTTGAGAGCGGAAGCGCGCTTCCAAGTGTGGTGTACAGATACGTTTTGCCTTGCATGGACCGTTGCGCGATGTGATCAAGATGGCCGCTCACACCTGAAACTTCGAGCGTGATTTTCCCCGCATGCACCCCGTGATGACACGACTCGCACAGGGTCAACAGATTGCTCAGTGTGTCTTTTCCCCCATGCTGACGATACTGCACATGATGGGCTTCCAGACGCACCTCCCGTTTGCCGCAGTGTTGGCACTGGTAGCGATCTCGCAGCAAGCACGCGATGCGCAGGTTCTCATCCAGGCGTTTGGAATCTTGATAGCGACTGCCTTGTACCGTCGGATCATTGAGCCGGGCAATATCCACCTGGACATCCTCAATGACGATCCGAGTGATGGGCAAGGGCAGCCGTCGTACCACCCGGATCACCTCTTCCACGTTGGTCTTGATGGAAGGCGGCAGCCTGCCACTGCGCTTGCTGGATGCCCGGTTCAATATTCGACAGGGACGATACCAGCGGCGGTTCCGGCGACTGCGCCGATGCGCACGCCGTGCGTCGAGCTTTTCTTTGACATCCTTGCGATGCAGGATCTCTCCTGACAGCAGGATTTCTCCTCGGCCCACACAGGCAAAGCCCGTCGTTGAACTGCCCTTATCAATGCCAACCACCACGTCCTGGACCTGCTCTTCGCAGTCCCAGCGCAGTTGAATGGTAAAGGGCGCACGGTGCTTCACTTTGGCTCGACCATCCCGCAACAGCTTGCGTGCCTTTGATGGCTTGCAAGGCATCAAGGGGTGTCCATTTTGATTGATGACATACACCAACTGGGTCATGCTGTAAGCGCTCCTTTCGGAGTAAATGCTCCTCGCGGCGTTCAAGAGGGTTGTCACGTGCAGCACACGTCTGCTTTCGCTTCTCCTTAATGCAGCACCACAGAGCCTGGAGCTGGAACAAACACCCCAGGGTGTGATACACCTCTCGAACTCCTGTTCCACCGAAGTGAAGCCCGCTGGTAGCTCCATAACCGAACAAATCAAGGATTCGCTAGATTTTAGGAACTATTCTTTTCCAGCCATAGTACCGATAACGCTTTAGAAGGTATGCGAAATACCTTCTAAAGAGAGCAACCAGGATTTAGTAGGTAATCCGCTTCCATAACCTGTTAAGGTTCCATTACGACCAATGACACGATGGCATGGGACGATGATAGGAACAGGATTAGCCCCATTGGCTGCACCAACCGCTCGTGAAGCTTTAGGCTGGCCAATGGCCTGTGCAATCTCGCTATAACTGCACGTCTTCCCATAAGGAATCTTTGTGAGTGCCTGCCAGACAAGGAGTTGAAACGGTGTCCCATGGAGATCAAGCGGACAGGTAAATTGCACGCACTCGCCAGCAAAGTAACGATGCAATTCTTCCTGTGCCTTCTCTAACAAAGGATTACCGATATGCGTAATATTTTCAAGCCGAAACCAGCGTCTGGTCTGAGCTATACCATCCTCTAACGAGGTACCTGGTGTTCCAACCCAGCAGATACCATATCTCGTTGCAAAAATGTAGCAGATGCCTCGTACACTGGGTACAGAGCACCAATAAAGTGTCTCCGTCTGTATTTGCCGTACAGCCATAGTATCCTCCACTCTATAGATCAATTAGCAAGAGCTTAACACGGGTTTAAACGAATAACAAGTACAACAGGACATTTAGCGGGTAGACAAACGTCCTCTTTCAAACATCAAAAGCACCGAAATCAATGAAATCTGGCAATCCCTGGATGTTCAAAGGCAAAAACGCTTGACAATTAGAAACTGGGCAAGTACACTCGATACAATGGAATGGACAATCCCATCTTCGTTTTATACATGGCCAAACAGCCCATGTTTCACAGGGAGATCCAGACGGCACATGGCTCCGCCCAATATGGGAGGAGAAGACTAACAGAAATAGTCATCGATTCTTAGGAGAGCACTTTTCGATGCGTGAAGTTGTTATGGCTCGGCAACAACAAAACCTGAGCAGGCGGTTCTATCCCTTTATCCCTCCCAATGCGCAATCATTCCTCAAGAGTTTAATACTTCATCAATAGAGAAAAACATGAATTATCTCTGTATCATTTTCATACAGGTTCTATGTATTTTCTACTCCTATTCAATAATCTGTTTTAACAGACAAGAAAGCGCTGGCGACATTGCTTAGTCAACCATTGTGCTCTATCCATTCAATAACCAGCATCCTCAATGGAGAGGAGGTGAAAAGATGAGAGGAAAATTACGAGACAAACGAGGAGGCAGTAAAGAGAGCGGTTTCAAACACGAAGTGCTAGAGCAGAAACGCTCGACAAAACGTGTTCTGCGTCCCACAATCTGGACTGAAGAGGAAGATGACGACTTCGACTTCGA
Source organism: Tengunoibacter tsumagoiensis (assembly GCF_003967535.1). Lineage (GTDB taxonomy): Bacteria > Chloroflexota > Ktedonobacteria > Ktedonobacterales > Ktedonobacteraceae > Tengunoibacter > Tengunoibacter tsumagoiensis. The sequence goes on from NZ_BIFR01000001.1 coordinate 3,865,091, forward strand.
GCTCGACCTCGAGACAGAAGAATTAGAAGAAGAGAAAGAGCCTGTGGCTCAGCTCCCACAAAAAAAGTAACATGTTCTTAAAAGGGCAGGTTTCTCTCATCTCCTGAGAAACCTGCCCTCTTGCTTTCTTCCCATCCACGATGTTCCAGCCGCGATTAACTACTATACCTTACACATCTGGAGCAATTATTCCTGAATGAGCGAAAACTATAGCTACTGGCCCGGTCGGTCCCGGAGGATAGGCTGCCACTGGCTCGCTTGGTCCAGGAGGATAACTGGCCACCAGTTTGGTCGGTCCCGGAGGATAGGCGGCTACTGGCTCGCTTGGTCCAGGAGGATAACTGCTCACTGGCTCACTCGGTCCAGGAGGATAGGCCGCCTGTGCGCGCATATGAAGGACTCTCCCTGTGCTAATCTCAGGGGCGATAAGTTGATGTCCAGGTGCATTGAGTGCTAAGGTAAGAGCAACCAGAGCAATGCTTACCCCCATAAAAGAACGTACCACTCGCATAAAAACTATCTCCTTTGCATGAATAATGAACTGTTTCTATTGATCTGCATCTCTGATGAAGCAAGACCTCATCAATATTGATTTCTAACTGATTTCTATAGGAAGAATACTCGAAAATTCAGCCATTGCCATGCAACAAAAGATGTATCAACAGGCGTATCCTTAGAAAGGGCCGCGTTACACCTAAAGGATCATCCCAGGTTGGGGGGATCATTCAGTTCCGTTCTGTTCGCCCCAAAACAACTGAAGGCTCACAAACGCCTTGCTTCTTCAAGAGTGGTTAAAATAGTCCTCGGAAGGACGATCTGATAGGTCTCACCAAGCTGTTCAACGAGCTGACAGAGCTGAGTAGGACCAAGAGACCAGGCAAGAACATACAGATTGAGAAAAAGGGGATGGTGGCGTTTCTTACGGCGACTGGCCCATTTAATCAGCATCAAGGCCTGTTTTACTGATCCAGCCAGACCGATATTACGGTAGATTGGCAAGTTAGAAACAGACCTATAGCTTCCACGATTGACCCAGAAACCGGTACCTGTGAGAAGCCCCTGTACTCCATAAGGAATAAGGGTCTGGGCAAATATATGTTGCCGAGAACACGCTGTAAAGGCCATCCCCGTCAGGCTCAGTTTGGAGAGCAATGGTAATCCAGAGCGTGTAAGTGGGTCAACATCCAATATCTGAACAGTTGTCATTCCCAATGCTTGCATTGCGGCCCCTGTGCGCTGTACAAAGGGGACAAGATGCTGAACAGGCCAACGAGAAGGAAACATATACCCAATACCACTTGGTCCAGCAATAAATTCATCGTTTGGTGTAGCGGTCGAGAGATAATGATTCGTCAGAGCAGGAGCCATCTGTAATAATGCTGGCGAAAAGGTCCAACCAAGCGGAAGAACCCCACGCTGTGGGTCTTGCCAGAGCCTCAATAGATGATGTTGACAATATTGCAGATTATCACCCTCACTCAACGTGAAGGAGAGATAGATCTTTTGTGGATCGAGCACGAGGTTCGATTTTTGAGGGAGATGTGGTCGAACGACTGGCGCAGGAAGCGAGATGAGCACTTCAAGATTACTACAAAAATCGCTTGCATAGACCGACAGAGCCGCCTCTGAAGTAAGAGCAACGCCACTGCTCTCGTGCTCAAACCAGCCTAGATGAGCTGCTCCAGCAGGAAACGCCTGAAGGAGCTTACGCATAAGCGCACGCTCGGAGCTCTGACCGTTGGAGAAAAGGGAGCGTCTCGAATCCAGCCAATAGACAAAGGTTCGGGTAGCGACAGCAAATGAACGCAACCAGGTTACACCATCTGGCTTTAAGCCTGCGACAAGACGGTCAGTTGTTAATGGCAACAGATTCTCCATAGCCCAGGTATAGGCCTGGATACGATTCTCCCAACCATATTGGCGCAGATCAACCAGGATAGGAAGGGCATATTTGTGTTGAAGTATCTCAGCTAACACTGGTGAGACAATAATGCCAGAGCGCTGGCCAGCCAGCGTAGTGGCGATATTAATCGTATCGTTGAGCTCTGGATCATAAATGATAAGGCCTGTGCAGACAGACCGATGATGCTCTAGCAGATCAAAGAGAATTGCATCTCTCACCGATGAAGGGCGCTCTTGAGGAATCGTTGAACAGATCTTCTTTAGCCAATATTCGTCATCACCATTCATCACAAGGTAGATCAAAGGTTGTGGACGATTAATCAGGCCTACCAGCGTAAGAATTGCCAATTGATAGTCCTGACTTACTCCCTCTAACGCATAGATAGTCAGGTGCTCAACCGTCTGAAACGTTGGCAGAATCTGTTCTGCCGACCAGATTACTTCAGCAGCGCTCATAGAACATACCTCTTTCCTTAGATAGATAAGAGATAGACCAGAAATATCTCCATCTCTTTTACAGATACGTCTTGCGCCCTATCCAGGCTGCATAACGATATTCTCCGAAAAGCTGGACAGATATGGCCCTTGACTATTAAGAGAAACCAGCGTATGCTTATTTTCTATCATAAAAACTGGCAAGAACGGCCTGACGTGGGTTAGAAGTGTGGGGGCTGATTGGCTCAGAGTTGAGTAAAGCAGAAAGAGGCTCCGCTATGTCTGAGAAAATGATAACACCTGAACTTTTTCGTCCTTCACTTGATTTTCCTGCTGTTTCCTATGATCAGCTCTTACGTTCCGCTGCTGAACGTAACCCGGAACGACACGCAATCATCTATCATAATCTCCGTCTGACCTATCGCGAAGTCGTTGCCATGGTCAATAGTATCGCCAATGGGCTTCATGCATTGGGCCTCCAGAAAGGCGATCGGCTCTGCCTCTTGCTAACCAATCGACCAGAATATATCATTACTTTTATTGCTGCTGCCTCTTTAGGGGTCGTTATCAGCCCGATCAATCCTGCCTATAAGGAGCGTGAGATCACCTATCAACTGGAAAACTCTGAGGCCCAGGCGATCCTCATTCAAGAAGAGCTGGCCCCACTTTTTAGTCGCGTCCTGGCACAGCATACCTTCCCCGAACTCAAACATATTCTGATCACGGGAAGCAGCGCGCCAGAAAACCTGCCAGGAGCTCTGCCATTTGCCACGTTACTACGCCAATCATCACCTCGCTATCAGGAACATGCGGTCGTAGGCAGCGAGGATCTGCTAGCGCTCCCTTACTCCTCAGGCACAACCGGGCTTCCCAAAGGCGCCATGCTTACCCACGGAAACCTGAGCATCAACAACCTCCAATTCATCACCGTTCTTGGTGCCACAGCCAATGATAAAGCGTTACTCTTTTTGCCTTTTTATCATATTTATGGCGTTATGCTCACAGGTAGCTTCCTTGCATGTGGTGGAACGCAGGTCATGATGGAACGTTTTGACCTTCAGCAATCATTGGAGCTTAGCGAGAAACATCAGATCACCTACTATTTTGCGGTCCCACCCATTATTCTTGCCCTGGCTCATTCTTCACTAAACCTGGAAAAATTAAACTCGGTCAAGTATATTTTTTCTGGAGCTGCCCCACTTCCGATTGAACCGGCTCGTATAGTACAAAGCAAGATTAAAGGGACCGTCGTCCAGGGATATGGCATGACTGAGACCTCCCCGCTCACACATTCCCAGCCATACGACCCGGAATTAATCCGGCTGGGTAGCGTTGGCTTCCCCATTCATAATACGCTGCAAAAGCTGGTTGAGATCGATGATGAGACACGAGAGGTCGCGCAGGGGGAGAATGGAGAGCTTCTCGTAAAGGGACCACAGGTAATGACAGGGTATTGGAGAGCGCCTGAAGAGACTGAACGAGTGCTGAAGGATGGCTGGTTCCATACGGGAGATATTGGGCATCTCGATGAGGATGGCTATCTCTATATTGTTGATCGCAAAAAAGAAATGATCAAATATAAAGGTTTTGGAATAGCTCCTGCAGAGATAGAGACCACTTTATTAGAGCATCCAGCCATCGTCGATGCCGCAGTTATTGGCATTCCCGATCCAGAGACTGGTGAACAGGTCAAAGGTTTTATCGTGGTCCGACCAGGAGCATCAGTCACGAGAGAAGAGATTATAAGCTTCGTCAATGGTCGGTTGGCAGGATACAAACATATACACGTCCTCGAAATTATTGACGCTATTCCTAAAACCACATCCGGGAAAATCTTGCGTCGGACGCTGAAAGAGCGAGAGCAGACGAGCTAACGAGATACTATCGAAGGGTTCTTTAGAGAAGGGTTCTTGAAAAGGAAAGTCTTCATTGCAAGACGCTTGTTTGATCTCAGGGGATGCCATAAAACTTGTAGGATGGGATCTTGAACACCAGATCTGCCCTTTAAGTTCTATGGCACCTTGATGAAGCTCCAACACAACGCCTTCAAAAGGCTTGCATTGAACGATAGTGACTCTGTCTCAGATTGACAACACACAGGTCTATCCTTGTAGGAATCAATCCGCAAGAGGACAGATCAAGAGATAAGACCACCCAGGAACAGTCCTCGGGCCATAATCTCACCCGCCAGTGCACAGACAACCACAAGATAAAGCATACCCGTTGCTGATTGGAAAGAGCGATCACGAATCAGCTTCCAGCTCAGTCCACCCAGAACCAGAGGCATCAGGAAGGCAACCAGAATACGAATCCAGCTAATTGCCCCTATACTCAACGGTGTCACAACAGGAGCACCTTCAGGCTTGACCTGACCAGCGGGCGCCGATCCAGTTGTTGGAGTAGGCGTGACAACAGTGGTCGCAGGTGTTGTAGAGGTTGCAGCCTGATCAAATCCAAACAGAGCAGCAGGGCTAGCAATCAGTGCAAAAGCAATCTGAGCGACGATGGCGACAAGCACCAACGTTGTAGAGAACTGAAGAGGTTTCTCAGAGAGCGCGGGAGTGACAAGGTACCAATGCCCCAACCACATCGCCGTCATAACACCACCAAGGGCAAAAGCAGCGGCAAAAAAGCCTGCAACCGTAAAGGCTCCTCCCAGGTTTCCTGCAACTACAGGACGATAAATCATAGCCGTCACAAATAAGGTTGCTAGACCGGCCAGAACGGTTGCAATACCGCTCGCCAGACGAAGGATACGGATCACGCGCCCTTGAGGAGGCCGGACCGTTTCACCTTCTGCCTTCACCTCATCCTGTATGCCTGCATGCTTATCGAAGACAAGAAACAGACTATAGGGGATCAGCAGAAGGAAGAAGAGCAAGAGAGGCAGTGAGAGCGAGCCTGTCCAGGATTGATCCAGATGCTTAAACGTATGCAGCAGTTCAGGAGTAGAAAAATTCTGCTGCAAGAGATAGGTCATACCGGCCAGGAATAGATAGATAAAAGCATAAGAGATCAGAAAACCGCGCTTCACTTCATTCCGCCAGTCGAGAAAAACCAGAACGCTTACAGCGCCAATGGAGACCTCGGCCATGACTATATACAAGGCTAAAGGTAACGTTTCTAGTCGCATGATATCCTTGTCCTTTGATTGCTTCTTTCAGGATAGGTCAGGGGAAAAAACTTTACAAGACCTGTGCAGATTATACATCTCCCGTTCGCACATGACAACGTATCGATTCAGGCAGCATGAAGCTCTCCGCTTCTGCCGACAGGGAATTTCTGCCAATCCGATTATAGGACAAACAGACTGGGCAAAAGAAGAGCGGTCTGCTCATGATACACGTATTGACAGACGCTTGCTCATAATCTACACTGAGGTCACAAAACTGACCTTACGAGAGAATCTGCTTAGTAGATTAAGATAAGAGAAAAGCCATGCCACGTTGTCCCAACCCTCGCTGCCAGCGCGATTATACTGCTGGAGATATGCAATGTAGCAACCCATTCTGCCAGTGCCTGCTGCCAGAAGCTATTGTAGCAGGTCGCTATCGCATTGAAACATTGATTGGTATTGGGGGCATGGGAGCCGTCTATCGAGCCAGCGATACATTTGAGATGAAGCAGGTAGCTCTCAAGGTTCTGACGTTTACCAACCCTAACCTTGATCTGGAGACTGGTGTCGAACGTTTTCGTCGTGAGGCACGCTACGCTCATCAACTACACCATCCCAATATTGTGCCAGTGCTAAACTTTGGACAGGATAATAAGATCCTCTACCTTGCGATGCCTCTGGTCACTGGCGGCACGCTAAAATCGCTTATGCATTCGGGACTGCCATTGCCACTCCAACAGATACAGCGTTATCTGAATGAGCTCGCATCGGCCATCGATGCCATTCATCAACATCCACAGCAAATTATTCATCGCGACATTAAGCCCTCCAATCTGCTGCTTCATCAGGATGATGGGCGGCTGGTTGTCACTGACTTCGGCATTGCACGCGCCATTCAACAGGATAAACCTCTTACTCAACGTGGGTGGCAACTTGGGACAGAACACTATATGGCCCCCGAGCAAAGGCATGGAGAGGCTGAGCCAGCCAGCGATATCTATGCCATGGGGGTTGTCGCCTATCAGATGCTCACAGGTCTACTTCCATTTCAGGCAGCTATTAAAAGCGTCAATGGTGAATTACCGACTCCAAGCGAGCTCAATTCAACATTACCAGCTACTATCGATGCGGTGATTTTGAAGGCAATGGAGATAGATCCCAGAGATCGCTATCATTCAGCCCGGGCATTTATAGCAGAGCTGAATAGCGCGATTGATGCTGAAGAGCACCTCTGGAGCGCACCAACAATTGCAGTTCCTATCGATCAGACGATTAGCCCCAAAACAGAGGCCAATGTCATCGTACGGACCGTTCTACCAGACAATCCCTGTACACAATGTGGACGAGAGAACAGACTCAGCTCTCGCTTCTGTCGCTATTGTGGCAATGGTCTCGCCAAAACGTCACCAATGGTTGAAGAAACCTGCCAGATCGGCTATGTCAGCGAGACGGGTCGCCACCTTCATGATAATGAAGATATGATGTTAGTGGTGCAAGGGTTATGTATTACCCTTACGCCACCGCCACATCCTTTTGGACTCATTGCTGTGGCTGATGGTTTACGAGGTCCTCAGGGAAGAGCGGTAGGCGGCCAGGAGGCCAGCCATCTTGCCATTGAAACAATCACAGATGTCCTGTTACCCTTACTATCGCCTCCGCCACGCACACAACTCTCCCATACGCCCTCGCTTCCAGCAGGCAGTCTGAGCACGCTCCCCATCCGTAAAATACCTCCCGATACTATCATCGAGCAATGGCTCAGAGATGCTGTGCGCCAGGCCAACCATGTGATCTACCACTGTAATGCCGATTATGAAACCGAACGTGCAAGTACACTGACAGTCGGACTCCTCTACAAGCGGCAGATCTACCTGACCAGTTATGGCGATAGCCGAGCCTATCGCTACAATAAGCACCAGGGCCTACAGCTCCTGACACAGGATACGCTGACAGCGCAACAGCAGACAGGGTATCTTGGACAGAGCTACCATATCGAGATCAAATCAACCTGTAAACAGGTTGACGTGGATGATCTCATTTTGCTCTGCACCGATGGCATCTGGAACGCGCTCGATGATCTATCTATTCAACGACTTCTGGAGGTTGGTGGCGATCCACAACTGCTGGCACTTAAGCTCGTTGAAGCTGCTAATCGGGTTGCAGGGAATGAAAATATTAGTGCCATCGTGGTACGTGTACAGTGATAGCTCTCCTCTGGATCGCATGAAAAAGGTCAGGGTCGTGTATTTATACAATCTGACTGCTTGTATGAATACACGACCCTGCCCCTCTCTGTGCTGATACTTATCTTACAGGCGGCCACTATCCTACAGCTAACAGCCAGCAGCGTAGAATCTCTGCCACGCTCCAGGCTTGTGCAAAGCAACCTCCCATGGTAAAAGGAGCTTCGGGCTCAACAACCTCACCAAGAGTGCCCAGGCAGTTCTCCCATAACGCCTCTACGAGAGGCCGAAGCAAAGGAATCAAGGCCGTACGGTCATTATAAAGGCGCAGATGAACATCCAGATAGGGGCCAAGCAGCCAGGGCCAGACGGTCCCTTGATGATAGGCCCCATCTCGTTGATGACGATCACCATGAAAATGATTCTGATAAGCCGGATCTGTAGGGCTCAGAGTACGCAGGCCCAAAGGTGTAAGAAGGTGCTCAGTAACCTGTTGAAACAGACGGGTTGTCTGGCTATCGGAGAGAAGATCAGTGGTCAGCGAAGCTGCAAACAATTGATTGGGACGTAGAGAGGCATCGTTGCGACCAGGCTCACCATCGACATCCACCACATCATAAAGATAGCCTCCTTCCTCATACCAGAAGCGAGACGCAAAGTTCTGGCGTACTTGATGGCGCAAGCGGCTATAGAGCGTTGCATCAATTGAGAGATGCACTGCCCAGTATTCCATCGCACATAAGGCATAATACCAGAGAGCATTAATCTCTACTGGCTTCCCACGTCGCGGTGTCACCACCCAATCATCAACCCTGGCATCCATCCAGGTAAGCTGCACTCCTGGAGCACCTGCGTGCAACAGACCATCGCCAGAATCAAGACCAATACCGTAATCAGTACCATCAATATGGTGTTGAATACAGCTCTGTAGTGCTGGAAAAAGTTCTTTGAGAAGTTGCCAATCGGCAGTTTTAGCAACGTAGAGATCAAGGGCACGAAAGAGCCAGAGGGTTGCATCAACAGTATTGTAGGCTCGCTCTTCACCGCTATCAGCAAATCTATTAGGGATTAATCCATTCTGCATAAATGAAACAAAGGCTTTCAACAGACCTCGCGCCTCACTATACCGCCCCGTATAGAGAAACAGACCGGGCAGAGAGATCATGCTATCGCGTCCCCAGTCGGTAAACCAGGGATATCCTGCGATAACCGTTTTGCGATCAGGCGACAGGCGCAATGGAGTTTTAGCGGCTGAATAATCTGGACGAGCCACAATAAATTGATCAGCAGCCAGTACCAGACGCGCATGCACAGGATCGGCGACCTGAAGATTATCAATGGACCGATCAGCAACGGCGAGAATCTGACGGACCCGACGCTGATGGCGCATGAGAGCCTGAGCAATAGCAGTCTCATGTTGCTGCGTCCCAAAATCATTGGATAGGTGAGGCTCAGAAGATAATACTAATGTCTTACGAATACCCGGCTGAAGAGTCAGTTGAAAATGGCCGGGCTGATAGACATCTTCACTTGCAGGCAGGCCTCGTTCGGCATCGCGACGATGCCAGATATGCCAGTACCAGAGCCCCCCGGGGGTAAATGTTGCCGTAGGATCAGCAATGAGTTGAAATGGGACAGCCTCCACAAATGCACGCACCATACATCGATTGGGCTGGCTTTCAACGAGAAAATGCCAATCATTGGAGCCGATAGTAGTGCTATGATAATCCCTGGTAAGACAAAATGGAGCAAGAGTCAGCTTGATTGTATGATCAATACGTTCGGGATGAGCAGAATCATCGTCCTGGAAAGCCCCACGCAATGTATACTGGACATAGGTCGTATTCTGACCATACTCCATCCAGATCCGCTTCTCCAGGCTAAGCGTCTCATTGAGCCGATAGACAAAACAAGGGATATCCCCTTCTAGACTAACCATCTCTAATAAAGATGCCCCATGAGGATCAAGAATACCACCTTGATATTCATTTACCCCTAACTGAAGCATCTGTCCATCAGGAAGAGCTACCGTTTCATCAACCTTTGTCACAAGAACCGTCCGCTCTACTGGCGGATGCAAAGAAGCAACCAGAAGCCCATGATATGAGCTTGTGGTTGCTCCAACAAGCGATCCAGCGGCATAACCACCCAGACCATTCGTCACCAGCCATTCTAGATCCAGGCTAGCTTGAACATTCTGACAGACCTCGGGGCCAAGCTGAAGGTGCCAGGCATTGGCAAACTGCGGCTGTCGCAATGTGGTATTTTTTTCCAAGAGCATCTTTACTTTTTCCTCTGTGAAATTTCACGAAAAACGACACTAGCGACAACGGTATGCTTAGATGGTTCCAAATCCCTATGATATTGACTATCATCTACCTATTTTCTTAAAAGATTGTCCAAAAACCATTCTTTTCAATTATACAGCTAGAGAGCAGGTCGCTCCCTCCCTCAGGAAGAAGCCTACAGCTTCTTGTCCTGAGGTCAGTGCGGATAGGACCGCAAGTTGGTGGCAGGCTCTCAAGCATGAAACACGGTCAGTCTGCAATGGATAGACGGGCGGTTAAACTAACATACTTCGCTGTAAGGGCCCTACCACCAGATGTGTTTCTATACACCCTTTACTCCATGGACAAACGAATCTGATACTGCTGCGCTCTCTTTGAGCACGCATCAACCAATGAAGAAGGACTCATTCTATGACTACTCAATAGTACTGTTTTATAACTATTAATAGCCCTATTTACGGAGAGCTTCGCGCATACGTTTGATAGCCAGACGTAAACGCTCTTCAGATTCAGTAATGGAGATGCGCAGATATCCCTCACCAGCGGGTCCAAAGTTGGTGCCTGGGGTAACAAAGACGCCTGTCTCTTCAAAGAGCCAGTTGGCAAATTCACGCGAGGTATAGCCTGTGGGGACATGAGCCCAGACATACAGTCCAGCCTGAGGCTTTTCAGCCTGCAAACCCAGCTCATTGCAGCCCTCCACCAACAGATCGCGCCGCCGCTTATAGATGGCATTGCGCTGTTCAAGCCAACTGGACGGGAGCTGAAGCGCCTCGATAGCCGCATATTGTACAGGGCGAAAGATGCCGCTATCAATATTGCTCTTCAAACGTCCAACGGCATCCACCAGTTGTGGATTACCTACTAACATTCCAATGCGAAAACCCGCCATATTATATGTTTTGCTCAATGAATGCAGTTCAACCGCCACTTCACTGGCCCCTGGAATCTGAAGAATACTCATGGGGCGAAAATCTTCAAAATAGACCTCGGCATAAGCCATATCGTGGATGATTGCCAACTGATGACGATGAGCAAATTCAACTACCTCTTCAAAAAACGCTCGATCAGCACTGGCGGCGGTAGGATTATTGGGATAGTTAAGCCAGAGGAGACGCGCTCTTGCAATAATCTCAGCAGGAATAGCTGTAAGATCAGGAAGATACCGATTAGCTTCACGTAAAGGGAGAAAATAAGGTTGTGCTCCGAGGGTAGTGCTACCAGTAACATACACAGGATAGTAGGGATCTGGAATCAGGGCGATATCGCCAGGATTAAGCACCGACTGAGCAGCATAAGCCAGCCCTTCTTTTGAACCTAGAAGCGGAAGAATATCACGCTCAGGAGTAAGCTGCACGCCAAAACGGTGTTCAAACCAATCTGCAATCGCCTCATGAAGTGCATACATGCCCCGGTATTCAGGGTAACGATGATTTACGGGATCCTGTAATGCAGACCAGAGCCGCTCAAGTACTGCCGGAGGAGCTGGAAGATCCGGGTCACCCATTGAGAGCGAGATCACATCCACACCTGCCGCCTGCCGATCGGCAATCTTTTTCTTGGCATCGGCAAAATGATAGGGAGGAAGATTATTAATCAAACGAGACAACTGCATACGCTACCTTACCTTTCACCATTCCCCCGCCTGGAGTAGATTGGAGTAGATACTCTGGGGCGGAGGATGAATGCATCAATTCAAGCCCACAGGCTCATCAACAAGAGATTCCGCTAGAGAGACGGGCTCAGCTTCATACCAGTTCCGACCAAGCTTCATCTCAATCTTAATCGGGACATTTAGCTCAGCAACCCCTTCCATCCGTTCTTTGATCAAGGGCTGCACGCGCTCAACCTCCTCCACAGGCACTTCAAAAACAAGTTCATCATGAACCTGCAGAATCATCCTGGTCTTCAGATTCTGTGCATACAGATCATGCTGGATGCGCAGCATTGCAATCTTAATCAGATCGGCATTCGTGCCCTGAATGGGCATGTTGATCGCCTCACGCTCCAGAGCCTGCCGCTCAGTATGTGAAAGCGCATGCATCTCAGGAAAGAACCGTTTCCGACCATAGAGTGTATTGACATAGCCCTGGGAGCGCGCCTGCTGCAACGTACTGTCAACATAGCCCTTAATACTGGGAAAGGTCTCATGATAACGTCGAATAAAATCAGCTGACTCAGCATTCGTCATACCCGTTACCTGCGAAAGACCAAAGGCCGACTGACCATAGAGAGTCGCATAAACAACCGTTTTAGCCAGACGGCGTTGATCTTTTGTGACCTCCTCTACAGGCACGTTAAACAGCGAGGCGGCTGTAATTTTATGAATATCCTCATCAGATTTAAAAGCTTCAACCAGCCGAGGATCACCAATGATATGCGCCAGAATACGCAGCTCGAACTGCGAATAATCAGCAGTCAGCAGCAGATAGCTGGGATCAGCAATAAAGGCGCGGCGAATCTGGCGACCAAGATCGGTGCGCACCGGAATATTCTGGAGGTTAGGATTGCTCGATGATAATCGTCCGCTCGATGCAATCGTTTGATTAAACGAGGTATGCACTCGCCCTGTCTGCTTGTCCACCAGTAATAAGAGTCCATCCACGTACGTTGACTTCAGCTTGGTCAACTGCCGATAGAGCGACAGGTGATCGGCGACTGGATGTTTCCCACGGAGGCTGTCAATCACATCAGCATTCACCGAATACCCGGTCTTCGTCTTTTTCCCTGTGGGGAGCTTAAGCTCTTCAAACAAGACAACCGCCAGCTGTTTCGGAGAATTAATGTTAAAACGATGTCCAACGTCGGAGAAGATCAGCTCCTCCAATCGTGTGAGCTGGTCTTCCAATGCCTCACCAAACTGACTGAGAAAATCAGCATCCAGAGCGACACCATACATCTCCATCTGCATCAACACATGAATGAGTGGGAGCTCGATGCGATAATAGAGATCGAGCAGATTGTGTTGACGCAGCTCCTCCTCAATCGGTTCAACCAGCCGAAACGTCATATCGGCATCACTTCCAGCATAATCGGCAGCTTTGCGAATCGGAACCTGCGACATACTAATCATCTTGCTCCCAGTTCCGATAAGCTCAGAGATCGGTGTCATCACCACCCCTAACCGCTGAAAAGCTTGATCCTTCAAACCCACCCCTCGCCGACCAGGATCAGCCAGATACGCCCCCAACATAGTATCAAAGGCAAGGCCCTGAACATGTAAACCGACGCGTGCAAAGATCGCAAGATCATATTTTGCATTATGCATATACTTCTGAAGCGAGGCATCTTCCAGCACAGGTCGAAGCTTCTCCACAACGAGTGGGAGAGGAAGCTGAGGTCCGGGCTCCTGCCCATCCGGGGTTATGCCATGACCAACGGGGAGATAGTAAGCCTCACCAGGAGCCATCGCAAACGAGATTCCCACCAGATCAGAATGATGAGGATCATCAGAAGTGGTCTCAGTATCTAAAGCGAAACGGCCTGCATTACGAAGACTCTGGACTAAAACGCGTAGCCCCTCCTCTGTATCCACAATCAATGTGTTCGTCTGGCCGGGTCGATTATCCTCTACAAAGAGCGCCGAGGCGGGCGTTGCAGGATCTGGCAGACGCAACTTACGCACAACCTCTGTATGAGGAACCTCCACGTCAAACAAGCTCAGTTGAAGGGGTTCTTCAGCAGGAGGTGGAACACTGGGTGAACTGGGAGAGACAGCCGCAGCCTCGGCCCTTACAGGATTGATCGCATGCGTGGTAGGAGAGATGGGCGGAAGCAGAATAGGGACAACACCAAGCGGCGGAGCATACAACAGACTCTCTTGCTCCACCTCTGGTGAAAGATCAGCTACCAGAGCCTGTTCATCCGAAGCACGCTGATCAGGCACAGAGCTCTCAATGGCAGCAGAGCTCAGGCCCAGCTGCCGAAAGAGCGAAAGTGCTCGCTCGATCAGCGTGCGGAACTCTAGCTGACGGAAGAGCGTCACCACATCTTCAGTCTTCACATGTGTCATACGGCAGGACGCTAAATCCAGCTGAACTGGAGCATCCAGCACAATCGTCGCAAGATACTTACTCTGACGAGCCTGATCAGCGAATTCACGTAAAAGTTTCTGTTCCTTTGGCTTTAACTCATCCACATGAGCCAGTACCCCCTCCAGATCACCATACTCATTCAGGAGACGGCTGGCCGTCTTCTCGCCTACCCCTGGTACCCCTGGAATATTATCAGATTTATCCCCAATCAGACCTTTAAAATCAGGGAGTTTGTCTGGCGTGAAGCCATAGCGCTGCTGTACCTCAGCCTCATCGTACTCTACCACCTCAGAGATGCCGCGCTTGGCTACCTTCACCATCACCTGATCATTCACCAGTTGGAGCGTATCCATATCACCTGTGTAGATAATTGTCATCACATCAAGCTGCCGAGCCTGAACCGAGAGCGTTCCTAGCACATCATCGGCCTCAAAACCATCTTTCTCATAGATCTGAATCCCAAATGAGTGGACCACTTCACGGATACGAGCAAACTGCGAACGGAGATTATCAGGCAACGCAGGGCGATGTGCCTTGTAGGGGGCGTAAGCAGTGTGGCGAAAAGTAGGAGAAGGGCGATCAAACGTGACAGCAATATAATCTGGTTTCTCCTCCAGAAGCGCCTTCATCAGCATGGATGTGAAGCCAAAAGTCGCGTTCACCGGCTCACCTGCACTGGTCGAAAGGTCCTCTGGCACAGCATGAAAGGCGCGGTGAATGATGGCATGACCATCAATCAAAATGAGTCTTTTGCGTTTTGTCTCTTTTGTCATCTTTAAGCAACCCGTCTATCTATCAATTCCACAGGCCAGAACAGAGGCCAACAATCTCAGGGCTTGAAGTTCACGGCACATAGCGCATCTGGCTGCATACGTATGGTACGCTGTCCCACCTCAAGAATCAAGGGGTTTCAGCCCAGGATAGCTTATTCTCATTGAGAGAAGAAAATATGGAAAGTCAGGCCAGGTAGGTTTAGCCTCGACTCAGCAGAAAAAGGGGAATGCGGTAGAAAATTGAATTTTTGCTGGTTTGTGACCGATGTTATTCTAAAGAGAGAGTAATCATCCTTTGCTTGTTGTTTGGTTCTTCAGAGGCCGCTCAAGAGCTCTTATGAACAGACAGATGATGATTCGTTCAACAAGACAACATGCTGTTCTATCCAAGCAAAAACGACGTAATCTGCAAAGCAAGTAGTAAAGGGGGAAATCATGTCACGCAAAAGTAGTGTTTTAGATGCACCATCTTCAGCCGGAGAAATGATCATCATAGAGAAACCGCAAGAAGAGCTCTTAACCGTTCGTGAAGTTGCTCGTCGCCTACGTGTCGATGATACCACAGTGCGTCGCTGGATCAAAAGTGGAGCCCTCGAAGCGATCACCCTGCCTCACAGAGGGAAGCGCCAGGCCTATCGAATTAAGAAATCAACGCTCGATACATTATTAACCAGCGTATTAGCTCTGAACTAAGACGCAGCCAGCGACCATGGCGGTCAGGCAGATTGCAAGAGCGAGCAGGCCGCCACTGTAAACAACAAGAC
The DNA here is from genome assembly GCF_003967535.1 of Tengunoibacter tsumagoiensis. Lineage (GTDB taxonomy): Bacteria > Chloroflexota > Ktedonobacteria > Ktedonobacterales > Ktedonobacteraceae > Tengunoibacter > Tengunoibacter tsumagoiensis. The sequence continues at coordinate 3,880,585 of NZ_BIFR01000001.1, forward strand.
AGATCAAGCCTGATCGATAGGACTGATAACTACACTAAAAGAAATGGAATGAAATGGGAGGGACCCTATACCACAGAGAACAAAAAGGACGTCAAGAGAAAGCATGCCTCTCAAAGGAGAGAAGAGACCAGTTGTATGGGAAAAGGAAGACAGTACAAAGAAGCGAGGCAAGCATGAAAATAGCAATTACCGGCGGGGCTGGCTTTATTGGAAGCCACCTCACAAAAGCATATCTGGATGCCGGCCACGAAGTCGTGGTCATTGATACGCTGGTTGAAGGGTCGAGGCAGGAGATTGATCCGCGTGCTCGCTTCTATCCACTTGATATTCGCGATGGTAAGCTCTGTAGACTGTTACAACAGGAGCGGCCAGAGATTGTCAGTTATCAGATTAATCTGCACCACGAATACCCTACAGAACAGATACTCACAGAAGCAGACGTTCACGTTCGCGGTCTGCTTAATGTCCTCGATAGCTGCGTCAATGCAGCCTGCACCAAAATTATTTTTGCCTCAGGAGGCAACTCGCTTTATGGCAATGTCGAGGCCAGCCACCAGCCCATTCATGAAAACAGGCCACTTAATCCGCAGAGCGCCGCTGATATTAGCAGAGCAATCGGTGAATGGTATATCCGCTACTATACCCAGCAATTCGGCCTCCCCCATACCATTCTACGCTACGCCAATGTCTATGGAGAACCAGAGAGAACCAGGATTCATCATCCGTTAAGCTATTTTCTATTGATGCTTCAAGCGCAACAACGACCAGTCATTCGTGGCGCTGGCACAGAGATTCGGGACCACATTTTCATCGATGATGTTGTCAGCGCCAACCTGGCAGTCTTACAAAAAGGGACAGATCAGACCTTTCATATCAGCTCGGGAGAAGGATACTCACTCAATGAGCTCTATATGATGAGCGCAACAGCCCTGGAGGTTCCAGAGATTGAACCTATCTACCTGTCAGGCTATCTAACAGAGCCAACGGTCTGCCTGTTAGATAACAGCCGGGCGCGCCAGATCCTGCACTGGCAACCTCAGACAGTATTACGAGAAGGGATCAAAAAAGCCCTCGAGCGGCTGCATATCGAGCCCTCAGCGAAAAGACCACAACCAGTAGCATTTCAAAGACACGAACAGAGCGGAGAGAAACGCTACTCTCACGTTTAACATCTCATGGCAGCTTCAAAAAAGGAGAGGAAGATCGTTGCTGATCCCCTCTCCTCAATGCATCGCTTATCAACAGCTACTGTTGCAGCCCACTGACCACACGTGCATACTTTTCAGCCAGCGCTTGAGCCTGTTCATTTGAAACAGATTCAGCAAAAACGTGGAACAAAGGGCTATCAGCATCGGGCAGGATCAGGACCCACTCTTTGCCGAGATCGATCTTAATCCCATCGATTGGCTTGGCGCGGCGCTCACGATACTGCTCGCTCAGAATACGCATCACCTTGCCCTTATGCTCCCAGGGACAACTGACATGAGCGCTACTCATATAGTAGGTAGGCAGGTCATCGACGACCTCAGAGAGGCGCATATCGAAAGTTGCCAGCAGTTCTAACAACTTTGCAATCGCCAACATCCCATCAAAAGCCGGATGCATCTCTGGGAACGCGAATTGGCCCCCACCATCGCCCACCAGAACGACCCCCTCCCGAGCCGCAGCAGTCATCAAAGCATGAGGCAGGACCTTCGTATGCTGAATCGAGCCCTCATAGCGCTTTGCAATATGCTGAAGAGCACTGGGAGCGGTCACCGGGGCAGCAACAATGCCATTGCGATGGCGGCGCAGAACCAGACTGGTCATCACAGCCAGGAGCTTCATTCCATCCAGAATGCGACCGCGATCATCAACCAGAGAGATGCGCTCCCCACTGGGATCGATCCGAATACCCATATCGGTATTGAGAGCTGCACTAATCGTGGCCAGACGCTGCATATCCTTGGTGAGCTCATCTTGCGAGCGAGCCGTCACTGCATCCTCTGTACCAGAGTTCAGAACGATCACTTCACAGCCAAGCTTATCCAGGATAGCAGGTAAGAATTCCATTGTCCCGCCATGAGAATAATCAACCACCAGCTGGAACTTCCGCTTGCGCACCACCTCGTGATCAACAACTTTATTGAAACCCTCCAGATAATGCCCCATCACATCGCGATTGCTGAGCACATCAATGGCCCCAATATCGTCAAGATAGACGCGCCGAAAATCCTCACGGAAATAGAGATTCTCAATCTTGCGTTCGGTTGTCTTATTGATATCCAGACCATTCTGATCAAATATCTTGATATCAATCACACGCTGATCGAAAGGCGAGACCTGAACATGGACGCCACCAGCCGCCTCGGTTGTACGAATATAATAGCGGGACACAGGCAAAGGCACCTGATTGATATCATACACATTCACCCCGGCTGAAGGAAGCCCGGCATTAATCCCGCGCTTGATCATACGAGAGGTGCGATTTGCATCACGATTCAAACAGACAACCGAACCTTTTGGCAGAATACCACCATAAGCGGCCCCCAGTTTGGTGGCGAACTCGGGCGTAATATCTACATTGACCAGACCGGTCACACCATAGCGGCTAAAGAGCCCACGGCGGCCTTGTGACCCCCAGATAATACTCGTATTCACCACGGCCCCGGCCTCAACCTCTTTATCAGGCCAGATCTTAACGTTTGGCTGAATGATCGCGCCATCCTGAATAATTGAATTATCGCCGATCACCGACCCCTCAAACATCACCGCTTTACTCTTGATGTTTGTGGACGAGCCAACGATTGCGCCCCGCAGCTCCGCTCGATCGCCAATATAAGAATTATTCCAGACAATACTGCGATCAACCTGCGCTCGCTCATCAACAATCGAATAGCTACCAACCATACTAGGCCCATGAATAATAGCCCCAGCCCTCACCTTACTATCACGGCCAAGATAGATCGGACCGTAAAGTTGAGCATCTTCGTGAATTTCGGCCCCTTCTTCGCACCAGATATTGCCACCAATATTCTGTGCAGGAATAGTCAGATCGACATTCCCCTGCAACAGATCGGCGTTAGCACGCATATACTCACTGAGGTTACCAACATCGCACCAGTAGCCTTGAGTCGCGATGTAGCCGTAGATGGGGTCCCCCTGCCGAAGCATCATGGGGAAAAGCTCCTGGCTAAAATCAAAGGGCTTATTTCGCTCGAAGTAAGAAAAGATCTTGGGGTCCAGAACATAGATGCCAGTATTGATAGTATCGCTGAAGACCTCGCCCCAACTGGGCTTCTCCAGGAATTGAGAGATATGACCATCCTCATTCGTGATAATCACACCATATTCAAGAGGATTGGGGACGTGAGCCAGCAGCAGGGTAGCTAGCGACTTCTTTTCATTATGATACTGAATGAGCTCAGTAAGATTATAATCAGTGAGAGCGTCACCACTAATCACGATAAAAGGCTCGGTTAGCTGTTCTTCAGCATTCTTCACGCTCCCAGCCGTTCCGAGCGGGACATCTTCTCGCGAATACGTAATGCGCATTCCTAATTGTGAACCATTGCCGAAGTAGTCTTCGATATTGCTCGCCAGATATTGAACCGTAACAACGACCTCGGTAATGCCATGGCGCTTTAACAAATTGAGGATATGCTCCATTACAGGTTTTCCTGCAATTGGGACCATAGGCTTAGGTCGCCGAATAGTCAATGGACGTAGCCTCGATCCTTCCCCTCCGGCCATTACAACCGCTTTCATAGAGGCCTCCCTTTGGCAGGGAAACGCACCTTCGTCCCCCGCACTATTGTTGGCAATAGAAGAACGGCGTAGCAACGCCACGCCGTCCCATCTGCTCCGCTGTCTTCATTGTACAACATCCACGAAGAGCACCGCAAGGAGAGTATCTACTCTATTCAGGCTGCCTGCTACCTTTGCTAACAAAGGACGCATATGCATCCTCGAAGGCCCCTCATGCTTCAGCGGAGCAAAGGAACAAAGACCCCTTAAAACCATTCGCTAAAGTGCCCATGCTCAACAAGCCAGCGCACAAAACGGTGATGGTTGGTCTCCTCAGAAGCTTTACGCTCCTCATACACTTGCTGTAGTAAGATGAGAGATTGAGCTTCCTCGACAGTAAAACCCTCGTCTAGGAGGGCATCGATGAGCAGGTCTACAAACTGTTGCTGCATATAAAGTCCTCCTTCCCAGCGCATTCAATGGTGATTTCTACAGAGAACACGATTACCCACGGGCAACCGCTTCGCGTAACACGAGATGAGTCAGCTGACATCCACGCACTAAAAAACCAGGCGAGCACAATACATAAGACAGGATTGATGACAGACGTAACAGGCACGCAATGGTGTGACATACTGGATACAGCACAGACGCGGAGTAGAGAAGTAGCAGGTAGACCCCCACTTCACTCACCCCAAACATGCTACATACAAAGTATAGCGCATAGAAGATTATCTTGCCTAGTGTCGAAGCTTTCAGGGGGACTCTCAGCAATTCCAGAAGGCGTATTTTCACACTATTTTCACATCTAAAAGAAGGGCTTCTCCCGCCTCTCAAGCCAGTTTTGCTGGTTCACCTCAACGTTAACGGTGATGAATTTTTCGGCTGATCACGACAGATCTTGACAAATGCTAACCCTTAATGGTACAATTCACTCAACGAAAGGAGGTGGTGTGTAATGTATGAACCTAGTCGCTGCACAGTCAGCGGTATAGATCTCCACACCTTCCAGAAGAGAGGACTGCGGAGCTAGCTCCGTTCCTTTTCTCTGCGACATCTGGCTTAGGCGTCAGGTGTGGGCCGAAAATATACACTGGTAGGTCGGGCTCTCCCGTCTGCCTGTGCAGCTCCCCAGGGCAGAGGCAAACACTATTTTTTGTCTAGGCCCTGGGTTTTTTCGCAACTTATCGGACCTCAACCACTTCGCATTGCCGAGCACGCCAGAACCTGTTTTCCTCCCTTCCGGTCTCCTCTCATACAGAGGACATTTCTCACTTTGTTATGCTATCCAATTAGCTGCTCGCTCTCCTCGAACGAGCCAATCTGCGCTCATATCCGAGAAGATTGATAGATAGAAGTAGTAACGCTTGAATAGTTCGGATACCTCCGGTTCACAAGGACTACAAGTGGATCGGATTCAACAATTCCTCGCAACAGAATATTTTGGTACTGGTCATCGTCTGATCTATACACCAACAATCGACTCAACAAATACACTGGCAATGAGACTGGCTCAGGAAGGGTCAGAGGAAGGGGTTGTAGTTCTTACCAATAGTCAAACAGCTGGCAAAGGGAGACAGGGCAGAAAATGGATTGATGTTGCAGGCAATCATGCTCTTTCTTCAACCATCCTTCGACCTTCCTTTGCTCCCCATTTTCTGGTTATGATCGCGTCTCTGGCTGTCGTCGATGCTATTGCTGACACTTGCTCGTGTGTTGCCACTATTAAATGGCCTAATGATATCCTCATTGAGGACCGCAAGGTCGCTGGCATTCTGATCGAGACCCGCTTTGATCCAGAGGGAAAACTGATTGCTATTGTGGGAATAGGCGTTAATGTGAAGGGAACGATACCACCACTCGAGGCGTTGCAGGCGCACTCTCCACCGGCTACCTCAGGGCTTTACTATCAAGCCATCACGCTAGAAGAGGCTAGTGGTCAGGTGATTGAGCGCGAAGCTTTTATCGCACACCTGTTGCACCATCTGGAAAATCGTTACCTCGCCTTGCAACAAGCTTTTCATACTGACCATTCTGGTGCTCCGCTTGTCGCTCGATTGCTCCGAGAGAACTGGCGCGCACACCTGGCGACACTCGGTCGAGCTGTTCAGGTCAGACAAGGCAACCAGCTCCTCAGCGGCGTGGCTGAGGATGTGAATGAACACGGAGAACTGTTACTGCGTGACCATTCGGGACGGCACATCTGTATTACCTGGGGGGACGTTGAATTGTTACCCCGGATAGACAATCACTAACTGTCGGAGGGCTATCCTCCAACAAGCAGATGAGAGGGAACAATTATGGAGTCACAAGACGTATTCCTTACCAATGATGGGCTACAGCGTGCAATGAACCAGTTAGAGTTTTTGCGCACAGTAAAACGTGCAGAAGTAGCTCAATACTTGCATGATGCCAAGGAATCGGGCGATGTGATCGATAATGCTGCTTATGAAGAGGCAAAATATCAACACACTCACCTTGAAGGGCGCATCCATGAACTTGAAGAGATGCTTGCTAGAGCAAAGATGATTGAGGATGTACAATCTGAAGTAGTGACGCTTGGCTCTGTCGTACAACTGCGTACAAGCGAAGGGCGCGAATACTGCTATCGGCTTGTTGGGGCTTTTGAGGCCGATCCTGGCTCGGGCCGTATCTCAAATGAGTCGCCTGTCGGTAAAGCTCTGCTTGGTCATAAAGAGGGCGATCTGGTGATTGTTGCCACGCCCGGTGGAGTGAAAGAATATACTATTCTCTCAATTCAATAATTTTTTCTTCTCCTTACACGCATGGCTCGCAGGAACGGTAAAGCACCTGCGAGCCTTTTTTCATGGAGAGGTTTGCAGGACAGTGCACACCATACACGTACCGATTCAAGGAAGACCCCCATTCTCGTTATTTTTAAGAATAGACAAAGCGCCAGAAAATGGGTACAATTCATCCATGGATCCACTATACGCGAAAAGAGGATTTACATGTATGATTGGCAAAAACCTTTCCAACACCTTCTGAATCTCCTTTTTCCGAACTGCTGTGTCTATTGCAAACGATCTGGCTCGATCCTGTGCTCGTTCTGTCTGACGGCGATCCTGCCACTATCCCCGCCTTTTTGTGATCGCTGTAGTGGCTCTCTCAATCAGAACGGAAAGTGCCTCCGTTGTACCGCACCCTCTTTTATCCTTCATCGCCTCTTTGTATCCAGCCGATATCAGGAACCTTTGCGACGTTGCATCCATGCACTCAAATATAATCGTCAGAGGAGCCTGTCCCAACCACTTGGTCATCTGTTATACCAGACATATCAACAGCGATGCATTCAGGCTGACATCCTGATCCCTGTTCCACTCTATCCTCAACGCGAAAAACAACGTGGGTATAATCAAGCCTTGTTACTTGCTGAATATTGTGCTCTCTTTCTACAACTTCCCCTACAGCCTCAACTCCTTCGTCGCATACGTCCAACAGAAGCACAGGTCAATCTTTCCGGTGCCGAACGCCGGGTCAATGTCCAGGGAGCATTCCAGGCCTCAGCAGATGCTTCGGCCCACCTCCTGGGCAAACGCGTTCTGCTTATCGATGATGTCTGTACAACTGGCGCAACCCTCGAAGCCTGCGCAAAACCCCTCTGGCTCAGTGGGGCGCTTGAAGTAAACGCTTTGGTGCTGGCAAGTCCTCATTAGCGCTGCACAATCAGGTATGGGTCGCTGCGAATGAGTGAAAAGCAAACAGCTTCCTCCAAAAAGAACTATCTCTGGTCAATCTGGAGAACAAAATCACACCATAGTACGTAATGATTAACAGAAACCTCTCTAGCTCACAAGGATAGAGGGCGAACCAGAGGCCACTTCAAGATAAAGAGAATCGTCTGCTCGTGTGCTATAATATGGCACACAAGAGTCACAGTGTAGTTCTATGCAGCCGATGAAACGATTTTATCTCAATAACTCTGTGCCGGTACTACTTCAGAGAGGGGAGCCCCCAATGTCTACCAATAGAAAATGGCTCAGAACGAGCTTTTTCTGGCTCCTGTCATTGCTTGTTCTCGTAGTAATCGTGGTATTTTTTGTACATCCACAAACTGCCACAAAGACGGTAACCGTCTCGACGTTGCTCAGCCACTTAAAAGCAGATATTGCAAGCAACCAACAAGATACATTAACCGTAGGAGATGGAGCACTGACACTAGCCAGAGGCAAAACAGTTGACTTGCCTCTGGAAGCTGCCACAATTGATAATAGCTTTGATATTACCCATGTGCTCAAAGATAATGGAATCGATTATACGGATAGTCAACACATTGTTCTCCAATATGCAACCCCCAATCCAATCTGGGGCTGGCTGGCTGGATTGTGGGCCCTGATCCCTCTTATTCTGGTCATAGGGCTTGTTGTGTTTATGGTCCGTCAGGCACAGGGCAATAATAATCAGGCCCTTTCGTTTGGAAAGAGTCGGGCACGCATGTTTATGGGCAATAAGCAGGCCATCACGTTTGCTGATGTGGCTGGTGTGGAAGAGGCAAAGCAGGAGCTACAAGAGATCGTTGAATTCTTAAAATATCCCGAAAAGTTTGCGGCCTTAGGTGCTCGCATCCCGAAAGGTCTGCTGCTAGTAGGACCGCCCGGTACCGGGAAGACGCTGATCTCACGTGCGGTAGCTGGTGAGGCCGGGGTTCCGTTTTTTAGCATTAGCGGCTCCGAATTTGTCGAAATGTTTGTAGGGGTTGGCGCCAGCCGCGTACGCGATCTCTTTGATCAGGCAAAGCGTAATAGTCCATGCATTGTATTTGTGGATGAGATCGATGCTGTTGGACGACAACGAGGAGCTGGCCTGGGAGGCTCACACGACGAGCGCGAGCAGACGCTCAATCAGATTCTCGTTGAGATGGATGGGTTCGATACGAATACCAATGTTATTGTTATCGCTGCTACTAACCGCCCTGATGTGCTTGATCCAGCTCTGCTACGCCCTGGCCGGTTTGATCGACAGGTTGTCTTAGACAAACCCGATATCCGTGGAAGGATCAGTATACTTAACGTTCACGCGCGAAACAAACCGCTCGAGGCAGGGATCTCGTTGGATGTGATCGCCAAACAGACTCCTGGCTTCTCGGGAGCAGATCTGGCAAATCTTCTCAATGAGGCCGCAATTCTTGCAGCCAGACGTAGCCTGCATACCATCGGCCTGAGTGAGTTGGAAGAGGCTATTGATCGCGTTGTGGCGGGCCCCGCACGGAAGAGTCGCATCATCAGTGAACGAGAGAAAGCTATTACAGCCTACCATGAGGTCGGGCATGCTTTAGTCGCACGCATGCTTCCAAATACTGATCCGGTCCATAAGGTCTCTATCGTGGCTCGTGGCCAGGCTGGTGGTTTTACTATGTTACTCCCTACCGAGGATCGCTATCTCTGGAGCAAACCACAATTTGAGGATATGCTCGCCTATGCGCTTGGTGGACATGTGGCAGAATTGCTGACATTCGGCGAGGTGACGACCGGGGCCTCTAATGATATTGAACGAGTGACCAAAATTGCCCGCTCAATGGTGACCGAATATGGCATGAGCAAGCTCATTGGACCAATCGCACTGGGACATAAGGACGAGCTGGTCTTCCTGGGGCGCGATATCAACGAACAACGCAACTATAGCGAACAGACTGCGCGTGAAGTGGATGAAGAGGTTCGTCGAATCGTTCAGCAGGCCTTTGATAGGGCTTATGCGATCCTGAATCAGAATAAGACACGGCTCATTATGATCAGCGAACGGCTGATGAAAGAAGAGACACTCGAAGGAGCTGTCTTTGAATCGCTCTTCAATCAGCAAGGTTCTGAAGAGCCTGCTGCTGCTGATGATCAATTTGATGGCCCCAGTGTTATTGCCGGTATGCCCGAGATGGAATTTTTCCATGAGCCAAAGGGGCTACCAATGCCTGATCATAATTCTTATAACGCGTAGGATGGTTTCTTGCGTTGGATACTTCTCAATAAAGGAAAACCTCGGATGAAAAAGAAGAGCCTTGATTGAGAGGTATCAAACAGTACAGGGTCCAGCAAGTTCCATCTGCTCCATTGGCGGCTATAGACATCTTTTCTGACTGCTTACAAACCATCCCTTACCACCTCTTCTCTGACAGCATCAATCGGCTTAAACAAGATTTTCATGAGATAAACAAGCCTGTACAAAAGCCACCTTTCTATTTATAGAACCGGCGCGGGAAAACCCCTGCATTCATGCGGGGGATGAAAGCGCCGTTCCTTTTTGGGGTTGACTTTTTACACGATATGTGATACGATGTAAAGTATGGAACAGAAGAAAGCATATAAGTACAGAGTCTATCCAACCAACGAGCAAAAACAGATACTTGCTCGTACGTTTGGGTGCGCACGTTTTGTCTCCAATTGGGCATTGCGATGCAAAACCGACGCCTTTTACCAGGAGCAGAAACGTCTGTACTACAAAGATTTGAGTGAGATGCTCACAGCCCTCAAAAAACAAGGTGAGTATGTGTGGCTCAATGACGTCTCTTCTGTTCCCCTGCAACAAGCTTTGCGCCATCTCGATAAAGCGTTTGTCAATTTCTTTGAGGGACGCGCCGCCTATCCTCGTTTCAAGCACAAACGTCAGAAACAAGCAGCCACCTATACCAGCAATGCTTTTACCTGGCGAGATGGGCAGTTGACGCTTGCCAAAATGAAAGAACCTCTCAGCATTGTGTGGTCCCGTCCGCTGCCCAAGGATGCCGTCCCTTCTCGCGTCACCGTCTCCAAGGATAGTACCGATCGCTATTTTGTGAGCATCCTGGTGGAGGAAAACATTGCCCCGTTGCCTGTCACCCCCAAAACCGTGGGTGCGGATCTCGGATTGAAATCCTACGTGATCCTCTCCACAGGGGAAACCATCGGCAATCCCAAGTTCTTTCACACCGATGAAAAGAAGCTCGCCAAAGCCCAGAGACGGCATGCGAAAAAGAAAAAGGGCTCCAAGAACAAAGAGAAAGCTCGTTTGAAGGTTGCCAAAATCCATGCCCGCATCGCTGATCGTCGCCGTGATTTCCAGCACAAGCTTTCGACCCGCCTGATCCGTGAAAACCAAACGATCTGTGTGGAGAGCCTGGCGGTGAAAAACATGGTCAAAAACCAGAGTCTCAGTAAAGCCATCAGCGATGTGGGTTGGTCGGAATTCGTGTCCCAGTTGGAATACAAGGCAACGTGGTATGGACGCACCCTCGTCAAAATTGACAAGTGGTACCCGTCCTCCAAACGCTGCTTTGACTGTGGACATATTCTCGACTCCTTAGCGTTAGAGGTACGGCACTGGACCTGTCCCAAATGTGGGGTCCATCACGATCGTGACCTCAACGCCTCAAAAAACATTCATGCCGCCGGACTGACGGTACGTGAAGCCTGTGGAGAGGCCGTAAGACCTGGTGCGGTGAAAACCAAGCCTGGCACGTCTCAGCGAAGCAGGAAACCCCGATCGTGAGGTCGGGAATCCCCCGGCTTTAGTCGGGGGAGGATGTCAAACTAGGCAAGTATTACTTTTGTAAGCCAACTATTACTGAAAAAGGATTATTTCGGATGATTACCTCACGGACGGGGGAGCTCCTCGAGGTCATTCTCCCGGTGCTAGATATCAATGCTCAGGTTGCTTTTTATCGCGATATCCTTGGCCTCCGCGTCAAAGAGCCTGTGGGAGTAAACGATTTTCGCGATTTCTATCAAGTACAACTTCAAAGTGGCGCGTGTACGCTTATTCTACAGGTTCAGTCGCCATCACAGGCTGTTCTCAAACAGGCTCCACGACAGAATACGCCAAGATTGATCTTCTGCGTTCCAGATATTCATGCCTGCCATGCTCAGCTATTACAGAGTGGAGCTCTCATTCAGGAGATGAGCTCTCCCACTCCCGGAGCACTGCGCTTTGATGGAGTTGATCCCGAAGGAAATCTGTATGCCGTCGAAAACAGCAAGAGTTCAGTACTCCAGAGATTACGCCCGGAGATTCAGCTCCTTCCTCATGCTCAGATCATTCCACTGTCATCATTTCGAGGCCGCTGCATTCAAATACTTCGCTATAACAAGTTTGTCATTGGACTAGAAATTCTCTGCTTCATCGTTCTGGTTGAAATCGCTTCTTTCAAGCACTTGATTGAATTTTATTGGATCTTCTTACTCCTTTTTGGTCTGGTCTGGCTACAAGGAAAGACCTGGGGCGAGCTAGGGCTGAGGAGCCCAAATAGTCTGAAAATCTGCTTGCTTAGTGGAATAGGGCTCGGCTTATTCTTTACTGTTTTAGTCCACTATGTGATTACGCCAACGATCAATCATCTGGTCCCGCCTGTTTCAATCACAGGAAATATTCTGATCATCCACAATAAATGGGCCTACTTTGCTAGCGATCTTTTCAATATCTGGACATCAGCCGCCTTTATGGAAGAGATTATGTTTCGTGCCTATCTACTTAATCGTTTTACTGATCTCTTTGGAACAAAAATATATGGCTGGATCTTTGCCTTACTCTTCCAGGCTATTATTTTTGGTTCAGCTCATGGGTATGAGGGGCTGAGTGGTATGATTAATGCAGCAACCTATGGCTTCTTTGCTGGCCTGATCTACCTGGCAAATAAGAAAAACATCTGGAGTGGCTCGATCATGCATGGCCTCATCGATACCCTCCTGACTATTTTTCAATATTGGGGGTTTTAACCTTAGAGAGGTCTGTAGACCCATAGGATTGTTCCACGGACCAGATGGGGAGTATAATTGGGGAGTATCATAAAGAGTTCCTGGCAGACGCTTCTCCTCAACAGATACGAGAAGAGAGCAGAGCAAAGGCCTGAAGCTTTTTTTAAGTGAGAAAGAGAAAAAAGTGTCCGATCTATACTCCGAAAGTGACTACTATGTGACAGCGCCTCAGGGATATCGAGCAGGGAGCATCGCGTGTGGGATTAAATCTAATGCCACGATCCATGATCTAGCACTGCTGGTCTCTGATGTGCCCTGCATTGCCGCTGGCACCTTCACCACAAGCAGCACACGGGCCGCTCCAGTCCTTCTCTGTCAGGAGCGTCTTCATGGTCATCGAGCCCAGGCAATTATTATCAATAGTGGCAATGCCAATTGTGCAACAGGCGAGCAAGGTCGTAAAAATGCTGCTCGCATGACAGCTGCTGCTGCGGCACTCCTGGGAATCGATAAGAAACTGGTGCTCTGCTCGTCAACAGGCATTATTGGGCGGCAGCTACCCATTGAAAAGATAGAACAGGGCATTAAGCAACTGACACTTACCTCAGAAGGGGGCGTAGCCTTCTCGAATGCGATCCTGACCACTGATAGCCGCCCTAAGCGCATGACGCTCGAATTTCTGATCGATGGCAAGACAGTCCGGCTTGGAGGAGTAGCAAAAGGCTCGGGCATGATCTGCCCCCAGATGGCAACAATGCTCTGTTATCTGACTACTGATGCGGCCATTGATGCAGACTGGCTCCAACAGGAGCTCCAACTGGCTGTGGACGATTCGTTTAATATGATTTCTGTAGACGGCGACATGTCCACCAACGATAGCTGCATTCTTCTTGCCAATGGCTTAGCCGGCAATCAGCCACTGCATGAGGCTCATCCGGACGCAGCTATCTTTCGTCAGGCCCTGAGAAAAATGACCATCTACCTGGCTCGTGAGATCGCACGCGACGGCGAAGGCGCGACCAAACTCATGACCGTCCATATTCAGGGAGCAAGCTCTCGAGAGGATGCGCGTAAGGCTGCAAGAGCGATCACGCTCTCGCCGATCTGGCAATGTGCCCTCACCGGAGAAGACCCTAACTGGGGACGACTGGTCGCAGCCCTGGGAGCAAGTGGCTGCGCATTACGCCAGGAGAGCTTTGATGTCTTTCTGGGTTCGATCCAGGTCGCCAAAGGTGGGGTAGCGACAGAATATGAGTTTGAACAGGCTCAAGCAGCAATGTTGGGACCAGAGATTATCATCACCATTGATCTTCACATAGGTTCTCATCAAGCGACTGCCTGGGGTTGTAACCTTACAGCCGGCTATATTGAAGAGAATACTGTTTATCATCGCTAGCTTGTCGTATGATACATACAGGCCACTGGCATTGAGTCCATGAATACAGGCAGCATTTCTATTTTGATGATCAGGAGCAGAACATGACCACAACAGAAGTGAACAACAGAGATTGGGTAGCGCTGGAGCACCAATACTATCAAGGCACCTTCAAACGTCAGCCTCTCACCCTTGTGCGTGGCGAAGGGACACGAGTCTGGGATAGTCAGGGAAACGTGTATCTTGATTTTGTAGCAGGGATTGCGGTCAATGTCCTTGGGCATTGCCATCCAGCTATCGTTGAAGCAGTACAGCAACAGGTCACGCAACTGGTGCATGTCTCCAATCTCTACTATAACACTCGTCAGATCGAACTCGCCGAACTTCTTGGTCAGCAGAGTCAAGGTATGCGCTCATTCTTCTCCAATAGTGGTGCCGAAGCCAATGAGGGAGCCATCAAATTAGCACGAAAATATGGTCGGCTGCATCGCAATGGTGCCTATGAGATTATTAGCATGAATAATAGTTTTCATGGCCGTACCCTTGCTACAACAGCTGCAACAGGTCAGGCTGCATATCAGGCAACCTGGGCCCCCTTACCCGATGGCTTCAAGCAGGTTCCATTCAATGATCTGGAGGCACTGAAGGCAGCGACTAGTGAGAAAACGGTTGGTATTTTGATCGAAGCCGTACAGGGTGAGGGTGGCATCTGGCCCAGCGATAAAGCGTACATGCAGGGGGTCCGAGACTGGTGCGATGAACAAAATCTGGTCCTGATCTGCGATGAGATCCAGGCCGGAATGGGTCGCACAGGCAAGTTCTTTAGCTGGGAACACTATGTTAGACCAGATATTGTTACCATGGCAAAAGGATTGGCTGGAGGAGTCCCCATTGGCGCAATGCTCACTGGACCACGAACAGATCTCTTCACCCCGGGTGATCATGGCACAACCTTTGGCGGCAACCCCCTGGCCAGCGCCGCTGGGATCGCGACGATTCGCACAATTCAGGAGAACCATCTCATTGAGAACGCTGCCCAGATGGGCGAGTATTGGAATAGCAAACTGGTAGAACTCTGCACCAGGTACCCCATTATTGATAGCCCACGAGGGATCGGCCTGATGCGGGCTGTCCATGTACAGCATGGGCTTGCAGCAACAATTGTACAAAAAGCCCTTGAACACGGACTACTGTTGAATAGCACTGCTCCCGATACGCTCCGTATGATTCCACCTCTTGTGTTGAATCACGGCGATATTGACGAAGCAACCGCTATTATGGATCTGGTCCTCTCCAAAATTGAGCCCATTGCCTGATTGCAGGATCGATAAGTAAGACCGAGCATAGCCCCAACGCATCTCTTTAAAGGGACGCGTTGGGGCTATCTTAGTATAGTCTTCTATCACATAGTTCGTATCAACCAAACATACAAGCATATTATTATCTTTTGAATTATGACAGTATTTTCATCTTCCCAGGAATGTATTGCATTTTTTATAATCCCGCTCTATACTATCTCATGTGAAGGTCATCATAGCATTCTATGCAGGCCAGCGCACTTTTCTTAGCAGATACCAATTTCATCGTATTGATGAAATGAAAAAAGGTAGATGCTGATACTGTTATTCGAACGTCTTTACACGAAAGGGAAAAGCAGCATGGAAAAGAAGACTGAAAACGGGGCTATTTCTACACCAGTCTGGGTAGCTCCCACTCTGGAGGTCATCGCGGTCAGCTTAGAATGCACCGCCTATGCGAATGCAAGCGAGCCACAAGAGTAGTTCTAGCTCTCCCTTAAGAGTGTTCTAATTGGAAAATGAGGCTGTTAGCACTGCCTGTCCCTCCTTTCAGTTGCCCAACAGCCTCAGTTAGCGAAAGACAGATTGGTATGCGCGTAAGACTCCTGGGGACGGCTGCTGGTGGTGGGTTTCCACAATGGAATTGTAATTGTGCCAATTGTCGGGGGCTCCGGTCGGGCTCGTTACGAGCAAAAACACGAACACAGTCATGCGTCGCGATTAGCGCCGATGACGAACACTGGTTTCTGCTCAATGCTTCGCCGGATATTCGTCAGCAGATCGAACACGCACCCGCTCTTGCCCCCAAAGAAGACGAATGGCGTGATACACGAATCAATGGGATCTTACTGAGCGATGCCGATCTCGATCATACGCTTGGGCTCTTTACCCTGCGCGAAGGGCAACCACTTACCGTCTACGCAAGTCCGCAGGTACGTCAGGCGTTAACGGTCGGCCTTCCCGCCAGTACGGTGCTCGAAGCCTATAGCGGCATCTATTGGCAAGAGTTAGCACATACCCCGACACCATTGCTCCATGCAGATGGAACAGTCAGCCAGCTTACCTATCAAGCCTATCCTGTTGCAGGAAAACCTCCACGCTATATGGAGCAACGAGCCGAACCGCAGATTGGTGATCGGGTTGGCTATCGGTTTGTAGATCAGCAGACTGGTGGAAGATTGCTCTTCTTGCCTGGCCTGGCCTCCTTTGATACTGAGACCAGGAAATATCTGGGCGAATGCGACGCAGTTCTGTTCGATGGTACCTTCTGGAGTGAGAATGAGATGGAGATCAGTCATGTAGGGAGCACAACAGCAAGCCAGATGGGGCATCTCCCTGTCGGCGGACCTGAAGGCAGTCTGAATTATCTCCAGAGTTTAGCCATCAAACGCATCTATATTCATATCAACAATACCAATCCCATGCTTGTGGAGGATTCACTTGAAGCTTCCATAGTCCATGAGGCAGGGATCGAGATTGGCTGGGACGGCCTGGAATTTACTCTTTAGGTTCTTAGCATAGCCATGCTCCTGGGATCGTAAGCACATGGTAGAGTTTTCAATCACGTTTTCAATCACTATGTAGAAAAGAGTAGCTCAGTATGACACAAACACAATGTGGAGAGCGGTGGAATAGGGAGACGTTCTTAGCTCAGTTGCGCGCAGTTGGTCATTACAAATATCATAATAAACATCCATTTCATACCTATATGAATGAGGGGAGACTTACCCCCGAACAGGTACGCGGGTGGGTCGCAAATCGGTTCTATTATCAGCAAAATATCCCGATTAAAGATGCTGCGATTCTCTCAAATTGCCCAATTCGCGAGGTCAGACGCATATGGCTCCATCGGATTACTGATCACGATGGTCTTCAAAATGACGATGGGGGCATTGGAGCATGGCTCAAACTTGCTACAGCTACCGGGCTCACACGCGCCGAGCTTCAGGATGAGCGCCATGTCCTTCCTGGCGTCCGCTTCGCTGTGGATGCGTATGTCCAATTTACACGTACAAAACCGTGGCCTATTGCCATTGCCTCATCACTTACTGAACTGTTCGCACCTGATCTTATGAGCACGCGCTTAGCTGCCTTTAAAAAATACTATCCCTGGGTCGCCGATGAAGGGCTGGATTATTTCCGCTCGCGCATTACTCAAGCCAGTATTGATTCTGACCAGGGCCTAGAATTAACCATGGCCTATTGCGATACATTGCCATTACAGGAAGAAGCTGTCAAAGCGCTCTCCTTTAAATGCGATCTGCTCTGGAGCATGCTTGATGCCATGATGCTTGAATACAGTGGATATAAGAAGAAATGGAGCGAGGAAGCAGTCGCTGCGGGCTAAGGTGAAGTAAATATACTAAGGAGAAGAGAATGTGAAAGAGGAACAGAATATACTTACAGACACCAGCTTTCCTCGACTGGCGCTCAAAGCTCGTGTTCAGATCGATAAGGTTACAGGGCAACCCATTCTCCTCTATCCAGAAGGGGTTCTCCTACTCAATGAGACTGGAGCGGCTATTGTCAGGCTTTGTGATGGCTCACGTTCTCTTCTCCAGATTGTCGAAGAGCTCTCTCTCCAGTATCGACAATCTCCAGCACAGATCCAACCGGAAATCGCCAGATACCTTGTGCTGCTTTATCGCCACAGCCTTCTTGAAATAGAGTCTTCTGAATTCCCATCATTCCATTAAGAACTTTCGCGAAAAACTCGTTATGTTGGAAGCAGAAAGGATGTTGGCAGCTATGGATCAACAACCAGTGGTCGTTGCACCACAAACCTCACATACGACCACCACAAATCACTATCGTGCCTTTGGCCTTCTGGCAGAATTGACGTACCGCTGCCCTCTCCACTGTCCCTACTGCTCAAATCCACTCCAGGTGGCCCAGAAGCAGTCTGAGCTCACCACGAACGAATGGCTCCGCGTCATTCAGGAAGCAAGCGAACTAGGAATTCTCCACATACTCTTCTCAGGTGGAGAGCCACTGTTGCGCCGCGATATCGTACAGCTCGTTGCCTCAGCACAACAGACTGGCATGTATACAAATCTCATTACCAGCGGCTTAGGCTTTACCAGACATCGAGCCCAGGAGCTAAAAGCCGCTGGCCTTGATAGTGTTCAGATCAGCTTTCAGGCCGATCAGGCTGAATTGGCCGATCTGATTGCAGGCGCGCGGGCACATCAACGCAAATTAGCGGCGGCCCGCTTAGCTCGAGAACTCGGTTTTCCGCTAACTCTGAATGTAGTGCTTCACCGCGAGAATATAGAACGACTGAGCGAGATCATTGCACTGGCGGAGGAACTTGATGCACAACGACTGGAACTGGCTAATACGCAATTTTTAGGCTGGGCATTTCAGAATAAAGAGGTTCTCCTCCCAACGCGGCAACAGGTGACTGATGCCCATCACACTGCAACCGCTGCTCAGCTGCGCTTGCGGGGGAAGATGGAGGTCCTTTATATCTTGCCTGATTACTATGGCGAACGTCCAAAACCCTGTCTCTTTGGCTGGGGCCAGCGTTTTTTAACGGTTAACCCTATGGGAAACGTTTTGCCTTGCCAGACCGCTGGCGAAATCCCCACCATCCAGTTTGATAATATCCGTGAACATTCTCTTCCATGGATCTGGGAACATTCTTCAGCCTTCAAGCTTTTCCGAGGTACCGCCTGGATGCCTGAACCCTGTCGGAGTTGCCCACACAAAGAGACAGATTTTGGTGGCTGCCGCTGTCAGGCCTTCCTCATTACTGGCGACCCTGCACAGACCGATCCAACCTGCGACCTTTCACCCCATCATCTACAGCTTACACAGATGGTTGAACAGTTACAGCAATCTGCTACACGGCATTTTACACCCGAAAATGCACGTAAGATTCGTTTTCGCACAGATCCCATCTCTAGTAGGGACAATTAAATACTGGCTTTCGAAATCTCATCAGTGAAGAGAGCACCAACCTGGAATGGGAAAGCCCTGCCTTGAATACAGAGTACTTGACGCGACCTACAAAATTGTTATACTAGGAAGTAGTAGACATACAATCAATGCGGCAAACATATCATAAGCTACCTGGTTCTCTTAACAACTGGCGATCGAGTGGATTAACCACGAGGAAGTTAGGAGAACAACCATCTACAGTCGCTCGCCTGGGCTGGTAGACCACACATGATACGATACCTGTGTGGATATCTTTTAAGCACAGCAAAGGAGCGAAAATAGCTATGAGTATCTCAACGACTCCACAGACTCTTCTTATTCGTTATCTCAATAGCCTCAATGGAGCAGCCCCGAACTCTGCCGCCGCGGCTTTCTATGCCTCTCTGGATCAAGTAAGTAGCGTCTCACCAACCATCGCTCGCGCAATTGTACAGGAGCTCGATGATCAAAGAAGCTACCTCAAGTTAATTGCCAGCGAAAATTATAGCTCTCTTGCAAGCCAGCTAGCAACTGGCAATCTGCTGACCGATAAATATGCCGAAGGCTATGCCAATCACCGCTTTTATGCCGGCTGTGATAATGTCGATACAATTGAGTCGGAGGCTGCACAACTGGCTTGTGAGCTCTTTGGAGCCGATCATGCCTATGTTCAGCCCCATTCAGGAGCTGATGCCAACCTTGTAGCCTTCCTATCAATTTTGCTGGCAAAGGTGGAGAAACCTCTACTAACTTCATTGGGTCAGGAAGATCCTTCGAAACTCAGCCGGGAAGATTGGAATAAAGTTCGTGAAGCTTTCCATAATCAACGCCTGCTTTCGCTGGACTACTACTCCGGCGGCCACCTGACACATGGCTATCGCCATAATATCTCCAGTCAGCTCTTTGATGTCTATACTTATTCGGTTGATCCAGCTACCAACCAGATTGACCTGGAACAGCTACGCGCTCAGTTGCACGAGGTGCGCCCCCTGATCTTACTGGCTGGGTATAGTGCCTATCCACGCAAATTGAATTTTGCAAAAATGCGCGAGCTCGCTGATGAAGTAGGTGCCGTTTTGATGGTTGATATGGCCCACTTTGCAGGTCTGGTTGCGGGTAAGGTCTTTACTGGTGAGTACGATCCAGTTCCCTATGCTCATGTGGTGACTTCAACAACCCATAAGACGCTGCGTGGACCTCGAGGTGGCCTGATCCTCTGCAAACAGGAATTTGCAGAATGGGTCAATAAGGGCTGTCCTTCGATGCTCGGCGGCCCCTTGCCACACGTGATGGCAGCCAAAGCTATTGCCTTCCGTGAAGCGCTGCGGCCTGAGTTTAAAGAGTACGCTCACAGGATTGTTGAGAACTCACAGGCACTGGCTCAGGCGTGTCTCGATGAGGGCCTCGTTGTGCTTACCAACGGCACTGACAATCACCTGCTCTTGATCAATGTTGCCAAAACCTTTGGCTTAACTGGTCGCCAGGCCGAATCAGCTTTGCACGACTGCCACTTTACACTCAACCGCAACTCTCTGCCATTTGATGCCAATGGACCATGGTACACCAGTGGCCTTCGCATCGGCACGCCTGCCATCACAACCCTGGGTATGGGGCCTGCTGACATGCGCGAGATTGCCAGCATTATCAAACTTGTGCTTTCACATGTCGTACCAAATACTACTTCAAGTGGTAAGAAGAGCCTTACAAAATACGCATTAGATCCTGAAATCAGCACTGAGGCCAGACAGCGTGTACAAGCACTTCTGGCTAAATATCCCCTCTATCCAGAGTTGAATCTGAATCTCACCCAGATTCTGGCCGAGAACAATTAATAAACCATCAGAACAATCACAGCATGAAACGTTTTCAAATGTTTCATGCTGTGATTGTTGTACGATAAGGATAAAATAGAACAATGAGCAATCCTACAGAGTTAAAATTACGGTATGGCTGTAACCCTTATCAGGCTCCAGCCAGAGTATTTATGAATAATGGTGAGCTACCATTTAAGGTGCTAAATGGAGCTCCCGGGTATATCAATCTCCTTGATGCACTAAACTCCTGGCAACTGGTCAAAGAGCTCCGTCAGGTTCTCAATCTGCCAGCCGCTGCGTCGTTCAAACATGTAAGCCCGGCAGGAGCAGCGGTCGGTCTACCGCTCAGCGAAACGCTCAAGCGGGCCTATGGTGTCGAAGATCTCGAACTTTCCCCTTTAGGGAATGCCTATGCACGAGCACGTGGCGCTGATCGGCTCTCATCCTTTGGCGACTGGGTGGCATTGAGCGATGTGGTTGATCTCTCAACAGCGCGGCTGCTTAACCGCGAAGTCTCCGATGGTGTCATAGCTCCCGGCTACGAACCTGCTGCACTGGAACTACTCCAGAAAAAGCAGAAAGGTCGCTATATTATTCTGGAGATGGACCCCACCTATGAGCCCGAGGAGTTGGAGCGCCGAGAGGTTTTTGGCATCACGTTCGAACAAAAACATAACACCGCCCTTGCCAGCACTGAATGGTTGCAAAATATCCCAACCAGCAATAAAGAGCTGCCTGAGAGTGCTCAACGAGATCTGTTAATTGCGCTGATTGCTCTGAAGTACACGCAATCAAATTCGATCAGCTTTGCTCTCGATGGACAGTGCATTGGCATTGGAGCTGGTCAGCAATCCCGTATCCAGTGCACCCGCCTGGCTGCTTCAAAGGCTGCCAACTGGTATCTGCGCCAGCACCCACGTATCGCCGAACTCCCCTGGAAAGCCACCGTCAAACGTCAGGATCGTGTCAACGCCATCGACCTCTATCTGCGCGACGATGCCACTGCGGCTGAGCTAGAGCCCTGGAAAGAGCTGTTTGAAGAGGTTCCTGCTCGACTGACCGCTGAAGAGAAACAGGAATGGCTCAAGACACTCAAAAATGTGGCTCTGGGTTCAGATGCCTTCATTCCGTTCCGCGATAATGTCGACTGCGCTGCCGCCTATGGAGTGAAATATATTGCCCAACCTGGTGGTTCTTTGCGCGATGAGGATGTGATTGAAGCCTGCAATATTTACGATATTGCCATGGCCTTCACTGGCGTGCGCCTCTTCCATCACTGATCTGTGTCTCTCGCTTAGTACTTCAGTGGATGAAAGTCTTAAAATAAGACCCTGCAGCCAGAAGCTCTGCTTAGATGTGCATATCTTCATACCATCTATTCAAGAGGCTGGTCTGCAGGAGCTCAGTAGGCTCACCTATGGGCTTCTTTGATCGATAAGGGCAGGCAAACATCCGTCCCTACTTTATCACCCTACTGGTCTGTGGGAAACTGCTTGCCTGCTTCTTCAGGGAGACGGCTCTGACCAATTCAGGACTGAGAAGCGTGAGCGCTCAATGGTGCGGCTATATATGCCGTTGGAATAGGCAGGCAAGGCAAAATGAGCCGATAAGCTATCCCTGATAACTTCTATGCTACAGGCTACCCGTAAAGAACAGAGCATGTAGCGCGTTCTCTAGCTTTTGATAGTCGCCGCCCCCAGCTTGCCCGATCTCGGGTCGTCCACCACCGCCTCCTCCCAACTGTTTTGCAACTTCACGTGCGAACGTACCTGCATGATAGCCTTGAGCAATGAGGTCTGCACTCACGAGAATCACACAGTGTGGCTGTCCCTCAATCAAGGCACCCAGAGCCACTATTCCCGACCCTAACTGCTGGCTAACACGCTGACCAAGTTGGCGTAAGAGGTTTTTATCCCCTATCTCAACTATGCTCGTCAAAACAGGAATCGTCCCTTGCTGTCGTACTTGTGGCAACAACGTCTTCGTAAGTTGTCCTACGAGCTGAGATTGTGCATGAGCTAGCTCATGTGTGCGTTGCTTCAGGTCATTCACAAGAACGTCTATACGTTCAGATAATTGTGGGAGCGGCGCTGATAGCTTTATTGCAAACTGTTGTAACTGCTCATACTGTTGTGTGACCCACGCGTCGGCTGCCAGACCAGCCACTGCTTCAATACGTCTTAGACCCGAGCTCACAGAGCCTTCGCCCAGCAGATGAAAACTTCCTAGCTGACCTGTGCGCAAGACGTGCGTCCCACTACACAGCTCTTGTGAATGCAAGAATGGCACATCTGAATCAAGGTGAGCATGTTGCTCTTGTTTATCAAGACTATAAGAATTTACAGAAACGACTCGTACCATATCGCCATATTTCTCGCCAAAAAGGGCCATCGCTCCCTGCTCTCTTGCCTGGGTATAGCTCATCAAGGTCATGCTGACAGGATAATCGGAACGGATCCACCCCTGAACGCGGCGCTCGATCTCACGCAGTTGCTCCAACGTTACCGCACGAGGATGTCGGAAATCGAAGCGTAGATGCTCAGGAGAAACTAAAGAGCCTGCCTGCTCTGCATGAGCACCCAACACTTCGCGCAACGCTTGATGGAGGAGATGGGTCGCCGTATGATGACGCATAATCGCATAACGGCGCGTGCGGTCTACCTGCAATGTACATTGCTCTCCAATAGAGATGATTCCCTCCTCCACCTTCCCTTCATGAAGGTAAAGGCCATTCGCTAATTTCTGGACATCGGTTACTTTGATAGTTCCAGTCAAACTATAGATGAGACCGGTATCAGCAACCTGACCTCCACTCTCTGCATAGAAAGGAGTACAATCAACTACTACATGAAGTGACTCTCCAGCATGAACAGAATGGACGATCTGACCCAGGTGCTCAAGCGACAGAATCGTTCCCTGACACTCGAGGCGAGTATAACCAACAAATTCTGTTGGTGGCAATTCACGAACCAGCTCTGAGAGCGACTCAACGCTCTGCTTCAGACAGCTGCCAGAGCGAGAACGCTCTTGCTGTTCTCTTCGCGACTCCTCATAGCCCTCCAGATCAACCTTTACTAAACGCTCTGACAAAACCTTTTGCGTTAGATCCACTGGAAAACCATAGGTATCATGCAGCGTAAAAGCAACGCTTCCAGGAAGAATACCACTCTCTTGAGCTCCGGACTGCTGAACCATCGCCTCCAGGTGCTGAAGACCAGTCACTAATGTCGAACGAAAACGACCCTCTTCGTCAGTGATCAACTGTTGAATATATGCCTGCTTTAGCACTAATTCAGGATAGACTGGTCCCATCTTCTCAATAACCGTCTGCGCCATGTGCGCCAGAAATGGTCTCTCCATTCCTAAACGCTGGCCCAGGTATGCAGCCCGGCGCAAGATACGGCGCACCACATAGCTCCGACCCTCATTCGCCGGCGCTATTCCATCAGCAAGCAAGAAAGTAATCGCACGGCTGTGGTCAACAATAGTATGATAAAGAGATGTATGGGCCCGATAATGGCTGCTCTGCTGACCCAATAACTGTTGCAGGCGCTCAATAAGTGGCTGAAACAGATCCGTCTCATAATTATTTTTCACACCTTGCAAGATAGCAACCAGACGCTCAAAACCCATGCCAGTATCGATACAGGGTCGCTCCAAAGGGGTCAGATGACCCTGAATATCGCGATTATAGTGCATAAAAACGAGATTCCAGATCTCCATATAATCGTCATCATCCGAATTCACACCAGACGCCTGCTGCTGAGCCAGATCAGAGCCCTGATAGTAATGGATCTCGGAACAGGGCCCACATGGTCCAGTCTCACCCATAGTCCAGAAGTTATCTTTCTCACCAAAGCGCAGGATACGCTCTCGTGGAGCGCCCA
Organism: Tengunoibacter tsumagoiensis; assembly: GCF_003967535.1. Classification (GTDB taxonomy): domain Bacteria; phylum Chloroflexota; class Ktedonobacteria; order Ktedonobacterales; family Ktedonobacteraceae; genus Tengunoibacter; species Tengunoibacter tsumagoiensis. The sequence goes on from NZ_BIFR01000001.1 coordinate 3,905,284, forward strand.
CTTCTTCCCACAAACGAGCAGCCTCGTCATCATCGCGATACACCGTAAACCAGAGCCGCTCAAGCGGAAGTTGCAAGACTTGTACAAGCAAACCCCAGGCCAGTTGGATCGCCTCACGCTTAAAGTAATCACCAAATGAAAAATTGCCCAGCATCTCAAAGAATGTATGATGACGAGGCGATGACCCAACAGTCTCAAAGTCGTTATGCTTGCCAGAGACGCGAAGACATTTTTGGACCGTTGTTGCGCGTGGAGTGGTCCGCTGGCTTATATCCAGAAATGTCTCCTTAAATGGGACCATACCAGCGTTCACGAACAGCAAGGTTGGATCATTTGCAGGGACAAGCTGACTACTAGACAACTGCACGTGCTGGTGCTGAATAAAGTAGTCCAGAAAGGTACGCCGAATATCCATACTGTTCATATCAATTTCCCTTCAGATCAAAACCTAACAAGCACAATAAAAAGCCCGCCCTCAGCTTACTGCTCAGGGCGGGCTGAAATTTCTTGATAGCCCGTGGTACCACCTGGATTGGAAGCGTTTTTCTGTCTATAGAAAGCTTCCCACTTAATAAGACACGGAATAAACTGGCTGGAAGATGATAGTAAAACCATCAGCCGCAATCGCTATTCGATGCCTTGCCCTGAGATAACGGAGGGCTACCGGTCAGGATTACAGGCTCCAGAAAAGAAGCGTTCTTCCTGCATCGCGATCCTTTTACACTTATGGGATCAGAGGGGGGCCTTACAGTGCTTTGTGAAGCTTGCTGGACTCTCACCACTGCCAGCTCTCTGTCTGCTTCTAGCAAATTGCATTCGTCCCTCGCGACGATTTTGAAATTTGAATTTCTTTTAGTATACGGTTCTTCTTGTCGCTTTGTCAAGTATAGCTCAGAAGCCATACTCCTCTTATCGCTCAGATTGAGGCTACCTCCCATCTCGCAGAATATAGCCTGCCACTTCATAGCCCCGACCGGGCCGATCGTTCTCTGGAAGATCTGAGATCCATTCCCAGTGAGCCTCTTCTACCACCGTAAATACATTCTGCACGAGCTCTGGAAAGCTTCGTGGTACCAGCGGGAGCAGACGCCGATGTTTAGCATCGTGGTCGGTTCCATAGACCCCAAAGACAAAGGCACGAATATCGCTCAGAAGTACGGCGACCCCGCCAATATCCAACAGGGTACGCATATAATGCAGATGAGCATTAATGACGCGAATCCGAAAATCCTGGGCCGCATCTTGATAACGGCGGTGGCGTTCTTGCTCGACTAATAGATCTGGCGCATACTGCTTCACGGTATCTAAGACATCAAGCAATGGATAGCTAAAGAGTTGAGATAGCACGAGTGAGCTTATTACCAGGCCAAAGTCGCCCTTACGGAGGGTATGAATCTCTGGTGGGTCGGGGATGAGACACTCGTCCAGACAGGCTGCTGCTGCATTGAATATGGCCGTAGCACCTTGCTGGGCTAACAGCTTCCAGTCCTGACGCTTCAACAGGCGCTCTAAATTACTACTCACGCCAGCACTGATATCACATTTCACAAAACGCACACGCCGCTTAAGACCAGATGCTCCCAATTCCTCACGCCCATAATTCATTGACAACAGATCGAGGTCAGCCAGGACGACCTCCTCGGATGCACGCGTGATCTCAGCCAGAGGCACCTCTGTACACGCTCCTGCTCCTAGAATAAGTGAGCTACGAGATGCTCCTGTTGAACGGAGGGACAATCCCTGAGAGACAAGGGCATTCACTTGCTTGAGATGCTGTGGAGTATGCTGGCGAAACCATTCACGACGGAGCGGTCCCTGGCTTTGACGATTATTTGCAGCTAATGTATCTATACGCACGATGATGACCTTCATTATGCCGTAGTGGCAAAAACGGGAAATTTCAAGTATAATTGGTAACAATGAACGGATTTAGTGTAGCATTTCTGCTGCGTCAGGTCTAGTTAGAGCTTCTCTCTTTCACCATGCGAAGGATAGAAGTCTCCTTAAAGATGCGTCCCTCATCTCGATATTTCAAAAACACAGAAAGATGCTCCTCCAATGTCTATTACGATTTTGCCTTTTCAGGAAAACCATCTCCTGGGAGCAGCAAACCTGCTTGCCCAACGTCATCGGCGCGATCTCCTGGCAGAGCCTGCACTTCCTCCACAATTTGCCGATCCAGCTGTCTCGCTTAAAGCCGTTGAGAAGACATGGCAACAGCCTCTGGCCAGTGGAACGGTCGCACTTGCACATAATGAGGTCGTGGGATATGTATTGGGAGCGCCAAAGATTGAGACAAAGCGTGGGCGCACAATCTGGATACCGCTGGCTGGCCATGCGCTGGCACCATCGCAAGATGCCGAACTTTATCGTGACCTCTATGCAGCCAGTGCTCCTCGCTGGATTGCGGAAGGGTGTTTTGAACACTACGCGCTCATTCCGGCCCATGATCAAGATGCCCTGGCGGCCTGGTTTGCTCTGAGCTTTGGGAAGGAACATGCTCATGGTCTGCGTGAGATTGCTCCAATCAAAGAACCTGAGCATCGGTTTGATCCATCGATTCAGATTCGCCGCGCTGAGAGAGCTGATCTGGAGGCATTCATGGAGCTTGCCACTATCATCATGCGCCACCAGGCAGACAGCCCCGTCTATTCCCCTCTTCTCCCTGAGGAGATAGTCGGTCGCCGCCAGCTATTTGAGCGTGTCCTGACAGATCCCGAGGCTATCTGCTGGGTAGCTGAAAAAGATGGTCGTTTCCTTGCTTACCAGCTCTATACCCCATCAGAACCTGAAGTCGATAACCTGATGGACGATGAGAAGTCAACCTACTTAAATATTGCAGCTACACGCGAAGAGCTTCGAGGGCAGGGAATTGGACAGGCATTGACGGCCCATGCCCTCCGCCAGGCTCAAGAGCAGGGTGACACGAAAGTTGGAGTGGACTGGCGCGTCACCAATCTCAGTTCATCCCGGTTCTGGCCCCGGCAGGGCTTCCGCACGATCGCCTATCGCCTCTATCGTCACATCGACGAACGCGTTGCATGGGGACATACCCAGGCCTTCCTGTAATACTACAGCTCTGACCTACTGCCCGGTATAGGAGGGTGGCCGCTTCTGCAAAAAGGCGGCCACTGCTTCTTTATGATCGGCTGTCTGGATCGCCTGTCCCTGTAGCTCACTCTCCAATGCAAAAATAGTTGAAAGATCGCCATCAGGGGCTGCATACACTAAGCGCTTAATCAGACCATACGTCACGGTTGGACCTTCAGCCAGACGTTGTGCAAGCGCCTGAACTGTGGTTTCTAGTTCAGAGAGAGGAACACACTTATGGATCAGCCCTATACGCTCAGCTTCCGGAGCCAGAATCTCTTCAGCCAGCAATGAGAGCTCCAACGCCTTGCTCAGCCCGACCAACCGTGTAAGAAAATAAGCCCCCCCACCATCGGGGACCAGTCCAATACGTGCAAAACCTTCGGAGAAGCGCGTCGTATCGGCAGCAATACGGAGGTCACAGGCAAGCGCAATATTTAACGAAATGCCTGTTGCCACACCATGAAGAGCTGCTACGACTGGCTTAGGCATCGTATGAATGATCTGAACCAGGCGATGATAGTGCTGAAGGTGATCACGCCCGGCATCTTCAGATAACGGATCTTTGAAGAAAGAGAGATCCTGACCCGAGCCAAAGGCGCGTCCAGCTCCTGCCAATACCACACAGCGCACCGTCTCATCCTCAGCCGCAGCCTGCGCCGCCTCAATACAATCCTGAAGCAGTTGCGCATTAAATGCATTCAGCACCTCTGGCCGATTCATGAGTAGCGTCAATACGCCACCCTGACGCTGCACAATCAGATGCTGGAAATCAGTACGCATGGTGGGTTCCTCCTCATCGTAGAACAGTCACATGGCGGACAGATTGATGATAAGCTTACATTTTTAGCAGGGGGAGATCCATCAGTAACACTTCCATAGCGACACGTACATTTACATTCTGATCAATTGCTTCCTGAGTCTGCAAAATCGCTCGGACGACGCGCTCGGCCTCCGCAGAACCGATTTTAGCAGCATGTCTGGCAAGAAGATCTCGCAGATCCACATTGACAGTCAGCTCCAGACAACCATTGGCAGTTAACACCAGATCGCGCCACCAGAGAAGCCAGAGCTCTAAGAGAGTTCGAGCCTTCTCTGCATCCAACCCCAGTTGTTGCACAAAATCAAAACGCTGCACCTTAGACATCCCAGGCAATTTGGCCAGCGACTCAAGAAGAGTACGGCGCTCGTCAAGCATCTCCTCATCCTCCACAGCCTGGACCGCCCAGCCCATGCGACCGGCGGCGAGCGAAGAGATCAGGTTAGCCTGCTGCTCATCTACATCCCACTCTCGAAGCAATGCGGTCCGTATCTGAGCTGCTGTCAAAAGGTGCATAGGAATCTGCTGCACGCGCGAAAGAATAGTTGGCAGCAAAAGACCTGCATCTGGAACAGTGAGCAAGAGCACAACCTCAGGCTCGGGCTCCTCCAATGTTTTGAGTAAACAATTGGCCGCCTGCACATTCATATCTTGTGCATCTGGAAGCAGAAAAATATTACGGCGTCCCTCCAACGTACGCCGGGCCGCCGAGCTCTGTAATTCACGTACCTGATCAATCGTAATAAATTGTTTATCAACTGCCTTTGTAATCACATGCACATCAGGATGATTATTGTGCATAATCTTACGGCACGAGAGACACTGATGACAGGGATCGGTAGGAGAACGATGTGGATCAGGACCACCAGTACAGAGCAATGCCTGAGCAAACTGTTGCGCAAGCCGATGCTTACCTATCCGTTGGGGGCCAACAAAAAGATAGGCATGCCGCACCTGTTGCGCTGCCAGGGTTCGACGGAGGATATCAATGGAGTGCTCGTGGCCCACGATATCCCAATTTTGTGATTGTAATAGCTGGGTAACCATAGCTTCATGGTAGCAGAAATACAGTGAAATGGCAAGTTTCGCGCATCGTCTGTCACCATATATGCGGCAATTACGCGTAAAAAAATCCTACTGGAAACTCATTATTGAATTTTACAGAGCAAAACAAGCACTATTCATAAAGATGGTTTGCAGCTGAGAATTATATGATATACTAATTCTCATGAGTAGACGTTTCAGTTACCTAAGTCATCTGGTCTGTAGTCTCTGCCAGTGCCATTACGACGCAGACCAGCTGAGTACCATCAGCCCGTGTTGCAGCCGCCCTTTGCTTGCCCAGTATGATCTCTCGGCGCTCAAAAACGAAATGCGCAGGGAAGAACTGTCTGGACGGCCTGCAACCATGTGGCGTTATCATGAACTTTTACCTGTTCGTACCCCACAATCTGTACAGAGTCTGGGTGAGGGTATGACGCCTCTTCTGCCTGCGCCCCGTTTAGCACCAAAAGGGTTAAAACAGACAGCACAGGTCTTTGTCAAAGACGAAGGACAGAATCCAACAGGAAGTTTCAAAGCCCGTGGCATGTCAGCCGCCGTCTCTCGCGCTTTTGAATTAGGAGTACGCGGTGTAATCACCCCTACGGCAGGAAATGCGGGTGCAGCCATGTCCGCCTATGCTGCACGTGCCGGATTGCCTGCATATGTCACTGCACCAGAAGATGCTCCTCAAGCGTGTATAAAGCAGGCCCACCTTTACGGAGCTGAGGTTGAGCTCCTCGCAGGATTAATTAGCGATGCTGGACGATTAGCAACTGAACGAGCAATTCAACGGGGCTTATTCAATGTCGCAACCTTACGCGAACCCTATCGTGTTGAAGGTAAAAAGACGATGGGGCTCGAATTAGCTGAACAACTTGGCTGGCGACTACCCACGGCAATTATCTATCCCGCCGGTGGAGGGACTGGGGTTGTAGGGATGTGGAAAGCCTTCAGTGAACTCTACTCACTTGGCTGGTTGACTGAATCCCCCCTACCCAGGATGATTGTTGTCCAGGCAGAGGGATGCGCCCCCCTGGTACAGGCCTGGAATCAAGGAAGTACAGAGGCCACTCCCTGGCCTTCAGACCAGGCTACGACTCAAGCTGCTGGCCTTCGGGTCCCATCAGCCATTGGGGACCGATTGATCCTACAAGCCATACGCGAAAGCGCTGGAACCGCGCTCAGCGTCAGTGATGAGGAGATGAAACAGATGGTCCATTATGCGGCACAACAAGAAGGTATGTTGATCTCATTAGAAGCCGCCGCCACTCTGGCTGCCTATCATCGCTTGCTTGCAAATAACTCTCTATCGGCAGACGACGAGGTCGTGCTCTTCTTCACCGGGAGTGGGCTGGCCGATTTAGGCCTGCCCGGCTGATCTGTCACCGTCAAAGACTGATAGATGTGTTATGCTAACAGTATAGGCTCTCTCCGTTTGTGTAAAGTCGCGTTTGTAAGCACTGTCAGAGAAAATACTGCTTTTCGATAAGGCCAATGTAACCGATGGATACCTCTATACGTTTGTACAATACGAATAGCAATCTGCGTTCCTCTGAAGAGGAGGAACAGCAGGGGCATGTAACCATTCCCGCTCCAAAAGAGACTGATGGTGAGGAGGAACAGGTTGAGATCGCCGAGAGCCCATCATCCCCTGAACTGGTCACTCAACCAGAACAGGTAGATGTGGCGAATTTTGAGGCTATCTTCTTACGCTACCAGGGCCCTATCACTAATTTTATCTACCATTTGATCGGGAATCGTGAACAAGCCTATGATCTTGCTCAAGACGTATTTGTCAAAGCATATAAAGCGTTATTAGGGGGAACTGTTGTTCAACCCGGGGCACTATCGGCGTGGCTCTATCGAATTGCGGCCAATACCACAACAGATACCCTTCGCCGCCGTCGCTTGATTTCGTGGTTACCACTCTCATTGTTTAATGAAGATCGTGGGATTGGGGCCGGGGTTGTCTCTGACGCAGGAGGCACACCTTCCGAAACCTTTAATCCAGCATCCGATGAACATGGCTCTGAGCCACGTTCTTCTTCCGTGACTTCACTCTATGAGCGCAATGGATACGATGGAGGACGTTTTGAAAGCCGTGTCGCCGACCGCGAAATCGTACAACGTGTGTTTCAGCAGTTACCAGAAAAATATGCTAGCTGCCTCTGGCTCTATGAAAATGATGGACTCTCCTGTGCAGAGATTGCCGAAGTCCTCAATATCAGTGCCTCAGCGGTAAAAATGCGTTTGATGCGAGCAAGAGAACGGTTTATTGGTTTGTATCAAAAAGAGGTCGGTGAAGATTGAACTGTAGTCAGGCGCGAGCTCTGCTCGCCATATACCGAGAACTGAATAAGGATCAGACAACATCCTCTGACGCGACCGAATTAGACGTGCACCTGGCGCATTGTGCAGCATGCAGAGAGGCATATGCTCAATATCATTCTATCGGCGAACGCATTCGTGCGCTCCCTCCTATTGAGCCGTCCCCTACTGCACACACAAAGTTGATGCAGGCGTTGGCGGCAGAACATGCGCGTTTCCTGGAACGCGCCCCCTCTTCTGTATCTTCAACTCCTGCCCCTGCCTTTCTCGCGCCTTACTTAAAGGAACTTGCACAGAAAGATCCGGATACAAAATCGCTCGCGGCTTTCGCCACCGCTGAGACTGGTCCTCTGCCTATTATACGCCCTATCAGACGACGTCAGCCCTGGCATATGAATCAATTTATGACTATCGGTCTCGCCGCTTCTATTCTGATGGTCTTGATGGTTGGTGGAGTAACAGGGCTCTTGACTCTTGCCAATCAAGGCTCTTCCCTTTCGACGCTGAATAAAACAACGACAAGTATTCACTCAGCACAGATTTCTGCGTCAGAGCCGTATGCAACAACCTCGACTTATCCCTATGTAGCCAGTGCAATCGCTGGAAACGATGCGATCTATTACACAAATTACAATGCGAGTAAGACCAATTGGATGCTCGAACAGTTCGATATCAGGAAGAATAGCTCTCAGTTGCTCTTAACTGTTCCCGTCGGTAGCCCGCTGATTCTCCTTGGAACCTCCAAAGATTGGCTGCTCTGGCTCCAATTTGATGAGCCCAAAGCTGCTGATACAAAACATGTTCATCCTGATGCACAGAATGTCCTGCCGCGCACCTGGAGCGTTCATGTCAAAGCGCTCGGAACAGATGCAAGTAGCCCGAACAATGCTGATCTCACACTGGTAAATGGGACGTTTAATCCCGATACTGTTCCAAACTGGGTACGTTCACCTGTACAGGGGGTCAGCTTTACTCAGAATACGATCCTGCTGGCTATGGTCGATGAGAGGGGGACATCCCATCTCTTAAATTATCCCTTAGATAAGACTGCTGCAACTCAGGCCAATCCTATTGAGCTCGCTCATGCTGAGGATGGGCATATCCTGGCCTCTCCTACCAGCAATATGGATGGCACCGATATCTATTGGGCCGATGAATGGTGGGTCAACGGAGAGAATGCTCTGCATAGCAATATCTGGACACAGCAGATTCAAGAGGCGATTCCCGAGCGCCAGGGACGATGGGCCGCTCATATGCAGACCTATACCTATCTCTTCCGTTCTGATGAACGCTCCTTCAAACCGCAGGTTGTTGAAGATATGCTTTTCTTCCTGCAAACGGATGGTTCTACAAGCAATCAGGCCAAACCAACGGCAACACCAACCGCTCAATCGACATCAATAGCTCAGGCAACTGTAACGGCCTCGCCAATCTCAATTAATGCCAATAGTGTACTGGGTGGAACGGTAAAATATGATCCAGGTGTGTACGCAGCACAGATCGATGCTCAGGCCAGCGGAAAGCTTCAGACCTACTCAGCCAATGGTGCACTCCAGCTCCCAACGACCATTGATGATAATAAGATTGTCTCAGCAATTCAAGGCGGCAAACGTTTCTTACTCTGGCAGAATAGTGCCAATGCGTTTGAGATGTATGATGTGGAGACAAAAGCTCCCGTGACGATTGATAGCGATACGGTGCCTAAGAATGCCTCTTTCTTAAATGTTAACGGCGATACGGCAGTCTGGGTCATTAATACCCTCGCTCCAAATACCACCGATCAAAGCGATCCTGTTAATCCAACTATTAAGCTGGGTACGTTCAAATGGCCTCGACCCATTAAAGGCTCTACAGGCCCCTAGAGAGACGGAGATGTCAAGGAAGGCAAGATGCAGCTAGATGGTTGATCTAAGCTGCGTCTTGCCTTCCTTACCGTTTACTTGCTGTCTTCTGCTGTTTTCACCAGGTCAATAATCTCTTGATGCTGTGTTTTCATAAATTGCTGCTGTGCATCAATTTTGTGTACCAGTTCAAGAATAAGTTGCTCTTGTTGATTAATTTTCTCATTCTGGGTCGCTAAACGCTGCACAATCTCCAGTACCAGTGTATCCTGATGATCAAGATGCTCAAGAATATGAGAGACTTCTTGCTCTCCTTTCACATCCGTTAGATAGTCGTTCTCGGCGGTCAGACGATCCTTCACGGCCTGGCGATTCTGGCTCATCATGACAAAAGGGGCGGCATAGGCTGCCTGGAAAGAGAGGGCCAGGTTTAAAAGAATAAATGGATACGGATCCCATCGGTACTTCACAAATAGTACAATATTTAGCACAATCCAGATAAACAGGATACATGATTGAATAATGATAAAACGCCAGCTTCCAATAGTAGACGTTACCGCATCAGAAATTTTGTCACCTATTGTGAGCTTATCATCGACCGTTTTATTGACATTAATAAGTTCTGGTTGCTCTTCGCGCTTCAGCTGCGGAAATTTCCATGAGCCAACTGCGTTAAAAAATTGTTTAATATTCTCTTCAGTCGTAGATTGAGAGTGCTGGTTGACACTCTGGCCAGGGGTTGTCTCCATCAAAAAAACTCCTTAAGACGTTTCGAATTGTAGCTGCCTATTATTTAAACGTCTTAAGGATGAGTATTTGATCTGTTATTTTAAAAAGTACGGTCAACAACCAAGCTGCTTGGCAATAACAATACGTTGAATCTCGCTGGTTCCTTCGCCAATCTCGTTGATCTTGACGCTACGCCAATAGCGTGAAACAGGATACTCGTCCATAAACCCATACCCACCATGAATCTGTACAGCCTGATCGGCTGCTCTCTTGGCTGTTTCTGAGGCCACCAACTTAGCCATTGAGGCTTCACGCGTGTAGGATCTCCCCTGCATATGCAGCCAGGCAGCCTTATAGTACATCAGGCGAGCCAGTTCAATCTCGGTATCCATATCGGCAAGTTTAAACTGAATAGCCTGAAACCTGCTGATCGGCTGACCAAATTGTTTACGCTGTTGCGCATAGCTCAAAGCTTCATCCAGGCAGGCCTGCGCCAGACCTACGGAGAGTGCAGCAATCGCAACACGACCGGAATCAAGAATGCGAAGAAATTGTTTGAGACCATCACCTCGCTGACCCAACTGGTTTTCTTGTGGAATGAGACAATCTTCAAAGGTTAAGGGTCGAGTATCGGAGGCTTTCCAACCCATTTTTTTATAGGGCTGCCCAATACTATAGCCAGAGGTGCCTTTGGGAACGATAAGATTTGTAATCTCAGGACGCCCATTGGACTGTGTGCCAGTGCGCGCTGTAATAGTGACGCCGCCACTCATTTCAGTACCCGCATTGGTAATAAAGACCTTGGCACCATTGATGCACCAGCCATCGTCCGACAAAGTAGCACGCGTCTGAGTGCTTCCTGAATCTGATCCTGCCTCGGACTCCGTCAGACCAAACGCCCAGAGCTGCTCTCCACGTGTCAGGCGAGGAAGCAATTCTTCCTTCTGCTGCTGATTACCAAAGAGAAAGAAAGGGGTGGCCCCCAGTGAAGTATGAGCCTCCATCGTAATACCGACAGAGACATCGGCTCGTGAGATCTCCTCTAAAGCCAGACAATAGGAGAGAAAATCAGCGCCTGCTCCCCCATATTCCTCAGGAAAAGGGAGACCAAGCATACCGAGCTGGCCCATCTGTTGGATAATCTCGATGGGAAAACGTCCGGTCTCATCCAGTTCTGCGGCGACGGGTTTAATTACTTGTTCAGCAAAGTCTCGGCTGGTCTCGCGAATAGCCTGCTGCTCATCATTGAGTGAAAAGTCCATCTTCCCCTCAACCTCTCTTTTTCACACCTATACAACATCTTCCTGAATAGAATACGAACTAAGATGCCTGCCGGTTAAAAAAAGGGTAAGGTTTTTAGCACAAAACGGCTCACAGTTTGTTGTCTGTGAGCCATCTTGTTCTTTGCTGAGTCATCCCTGCAAGATCGGCATGACTCATCATTAAATGTGCCTACGGTGTCTACGGGAGAGCTTCATGCTCCCCTGCATAAGCGCCAACACCTTTGCGCAACATAGGAACTTTATTTAAAGCCTCCCATGGCAGATCAATGTCGGTACGACCAAAGTGGCCAAACGCTGCCGTTGGCTGATAGATTGGACGGCGCAGATTAAGCGACTGAATAATGCCAGCAGGCCTCAGATCAAAGTGCTCATTAATCAGGCGAATAATCTCTTCATCGGCCACCTTGCCCGTCCCAAACGTCTCGACAAAGAGAGAGAGAGGGCGAGCGACACCAATAGCATACGCAATCTGGAGCTCGATCCGATCAGCCAGGCCAGCAGCGACAATATTCTTGGCAATATGACGAGCAGCATAAGCAGCCGAGCGATCAACCTTTGTCGGATCTTTGCCGCTGAAAGCGCCACCGCCATGGCGGGCCATACCACCATAGGTGTCAACAATAATCTTGCGACCAGTCAGGCCAGCATCACCCATAGGACCACCAGTTACAAAGCGTCCAGTCGGGTTCACAAAGATCTTTGTCTCTTTATCCAGCAAATGTTCAGGAACGACGGGCTTAATAATATATTCCAGCACGTCGCGGCGGATCTGTTCGCGATCCACATAATCGGCATGTTGCGTCGAAATAACGACGGTATCAACACGTACGGGACGGCCATTCTCGTACTGAATCGTCACCTGACCCTTCCCATCGGGGCGCAGATACGTCATAGGGCCATTGCCACCCCAGGACTTACGGCGTACCTGTGAGAGCTGGCGTGTGAGCTTGTGAGCAAGGCTAATGGGCAGCGGCATCAATTCAGGAGTCTCGTTACAGGCAAAACCAATCATCATGCCCTGGTCGCCAGCGCCAATACGCTCCAGCTCATCATCTGTCAATTGAGCATCGCGCGTCTCCAGAGCCTGACTCACACCCATATCAATATCTGGCGACTGCTTTCCGATCGAAGTCACCACGCCACAGGTACGATAATCAAAGCCATAATCCGCATTGATATACCCAACCTGTTCAATTGTTGACCGCACGACAGCGGGGATATCTACCCAGGCCGATGTGGTAATCTCTCCAGCTACCAGGACCAGACCAGTCGTTGTCGCGGTCTCACAAGCCACACGAGCGCTGGAATCCTGGGCCAGGATCGCATCTAGAACAGCATCGGAGATCTGATCGCATAATTTATCGGGATGCCCTTCAGTGACAGACTCACTGGTGAAAAATGTTTTTGGACTACGCATGAAACTGCTCATCAGCTGTTTCCTTTCAATTACATAAAATAGACAGAGCGACAAAGATCTGTGGAACATCGAGCATCTTTGCACTCTACACGAGCAAGCAGTGGGCTGTGAGACCTTCACTTGCTCAAAGCGAACGAATCGACTGGCTTATCAGTCAGAGAGACGTGCGCATGATACGTGTTCTCTATCGCAAAGGTGAAACAGGGGGTCTGTCGGGGCAGAAAAAAACCCCTGCGTGTTCAGGGGCCTGGCTATTTATAGCACATCCCCTCATCTTGCGGTATATACCGCCGGAATTGGCACCCTTCCTGTAAGGACAAGCGGGTTGCCGGGCTTCATCGGGCCGTTTCCCTCCACCTCTCTTGATGAGAGCAAACTCAACTATTCAGTTGTCTGGGATCTTTGACGCAAGGCTATCATAGCTTGTCATCGTTTATTATTGTACGCTATGGTTGGGAAAGTTGTCAATGGTGCAAAAGAGAATTTGCATCCGTCAAGCAAAAATACCCTATTTACAGGATCAGTTAGCCACTACCACCGCATAACGGCGTACAAAAAGCGCTATTTCGCTTAGAACGGAGGCTGTTACCAGGCCAAAACTGGTCAGGTGTGGGCTTGCCGCACGTGCAAGCCCCCAGCTTTAGCCATAGGGTTTCTAACCCTTTGAGACGATGATCAGGTGCCAGACTCCCAGGAGTTGAGGTAGTGCTCTTGCTCAGGAGTCAGCGTATCAATCTTAACGCCCATTGCATGCAGCTTCAGGCGGGCAATCTCAGTATCGATATCGGCAGGCAGGGTATATACCTGTGGCTGCATCTCTTTCGCATGCTCGAGAATATATTCTGCGGCCAGAGCCTGATTGGCAAAGCTCATGTCCATCACGCTTGCAGGATGTCCCTCAGCAGCGGATAGATTGACCAGACGCCCCTCAGCCAGAAGATGAATATGGCGGCCATCAGCATAGGTATACTCATCAACAAAATCACGAACGCGGCGCTTCTTGACTGCCAGCTTTTCTAACTCAGGGATGTTAATCTCATCATTGAAGTGGCCAGAGTTTGCGATGATCGCTCCATCCTTCATATGCTCCAGATGGGCCTTATCGATCACATTAATATCGCCAGTAACGGTGACAAAGACATCGCCGATAGCAGCAGCCTCAACCCCTGGCATCACACGATAGCCTTCCATCACAGCCTCAAGAGCGCGGGTAGGATTCACTTCGCAGACGACGACCTCAGATCCCATACCACGAGCACGAGAAGCAACACCACGACCACACCAGCCATAACCAATCACGACCAGCGTGCGACCAGCCAACAAAATATTGGTTGAACGAATAATAGCATCAAGCGTGCTTTGTCCAGTACCAAAGCGATTGTCAAACAGATGCTTGGTATCAGAATCATTCACTGCTACGACCGGGAACTTGAGTACGCCCTGCTTCTCCATGCTATGAAGGCGAATCACACCCGTCGTCGTCTCTTCCATACTCCCAATGATATTGGCAATGAGCTCGGTACGCTTGGTATGAATAGTTGAAACCAGATCACAACCATCATCCATAGTCATCTGTGGCTGGTGGTCCAGCACAGCATTAATATGTTGATAATAGATCTCTTCATTTTCGCCCTTAATAGCAAACGTAGGAATGCCATACTCGCTTACCAGAGCTGCAGCAACATCATCCTGGGTCGAAAGAGGATTTGAGGCACACAGCACCAGATCGGCACCACCTGCCTTGAGCGTAATTGCCAGATTGGCCGTCTCGGTTGTAATATGTAAACAGCCAGACATACGCACGCCTTTGAGAGGCAGATCCTTAGCAAAACGCTCGCGGATCAGGCGCAGGACGGGCATGTCTTTTGCGGCCCACTCGATACGATCTTTACCACGGGCTGAAAGAGACAGATCTCTTACATCACCCTGAGTTGAAATAGCCATTTTTATCTCCGTCTTCCCTTCTTATGAAAACAGAACGGACACACTACAAAATGATAATCATCAATAACATCTGATGGCATTCTACAACATTTTATGCGCTGCGCCTACTTTTCAGCCACCGAGCAAGGAACATTATGCCTGCTCAGTCTCCTTCCTGGGCCTCGAACAGCTTCGTGCGTACGATTAACGCTGACCAGGATACCAGTTGGTATCAAAGTGAGAGAAGGTTACCAACTCCCGATAGCGACCAGCAATCTGCTCGATCGTCAATGAGCGCAGTCCCTCGATACCAAATTTTTCGCAGGCAAAAGAACCCGTAATATTGCCATGAACAACGGCTCTCTTGAGATCATCAACGCTATAGTGTTGATCGGCCTGTGGCTCAACGGTGGAGAGATACCCCAGAAAACCTCCCGCAAAAGAATCACCTGCCCCTGTGGGATCCTGTACTTCTTCCAATGGATAGGAAGGGGCGCTAAAATAAGTACCATCAGTACCAAAGAGCAGCGCACCATAACTTCCTAATTTTACAACCACATAACGAATGCCCATCTCGAAGAGCTGGCGAACAGCGACTAACACACTCGGTTGTTTTGTATATTGACGAATCTCTTCCTCACTGATCAGGAGGACATCAACGCGTTTCATGACTTCGGTCAGTTCATCATACGCAGTATTGATCCACAATTCCATCGTATCCAGCACCGTTAAGCGTGGTGAAGAGACCTGATTGAGGACCTCCAATTGCAGCGTCGGCTGAATATTGGCCAGAAAAACCAGGGGCGAGTTCAAATATTGTGCGGGAACAACAGGATGGAAATCAGCAAAAACCCCCAATTGGGTATCAAGCGTATCTCGCGTATTCATGTCCAGATGATACCGGCCACTCCAATGGAAGGTTTTTCCTTCTTCAATCTGCAAGCCAGTGAGATCGATCCCACGCTGTTTCCAGTATTCTAAATACTCTTGCGGAAAATCACTGCCGACAATAGCCACAAGATTTACACCACTATATAACGAAGCTGCCGTAGCAAAATACGAGGCAGCTCCCCCAAGAACACCTTCCTCGCGTCGGAACGGAGTCTCCACCGTATCCAATGCCACAGAACCTACAACAAGAATCGACATGTATGCCTCCTCCAGATACTTTAAAATAACCCGGAATAACTCAAAATAACTCAATGTCAGACAACTGATAACAGACTAAGCTGCAAGCCCCTTGCATCCTTTATCTACACACAGCCACAAGCCGGAGAGACGAGTCAGTCTACTCCATGCTGAACCCGACGCCGCTCAGGTTGATCTTCACACAGGAGTTGCATCGCTCAGATGCTCGATCACCCCATCCAGAAATGTCACGGTTCGATTAAATTTATCCCGCGCCATCTCACGAGCAGGACCAGTATTCAGAGACTGATAGAGCTCAATGAAGCGTTCCTCAATGTGTCGAAGAATAGCAGCTAACACCTCACCATTCACCACACGATCAGGATAACGCGCCCCAAACTCTACAAGCGAGGTCACGACTGCCAGTCCACTCAGGCGTCCTAATTTATCCGCATCATAGAGCACCTGCCCCTCTGATAACACACCTCGCTCAGACTCAGAGAGTGGAACAGTATGACTCAAAAGCGTCTGCTCGACCTTCTTGATCTGCTCATCAGAAAGATCCAACTCATTCAGAAACTCAACAGCCATCTCAGCTGATTTTACCTGATGATCTTGAAAACCGTGTGTCACCGTCGAAATATCATGGAGATAGGCTGCAATAACCAGAATATCCATATCGAGCGTCACTGGATGATCCTCGTCAGCCTCTGCCTCTAACTCAAGAGCAAGCATCTTACAATTTGCCACGACAGCACTGACATACTGAAAACCCTCGCTCCCCATAATCTCTTCGGAATAACGGGCAACAGCTTGTAACACTTCTTTATTCATCTAAAGATGATACCTTCTCGTTAGATATTGCACACATCTGTTGGAGCGTCTGCACATACGGCGAGCGTGCAATACCTTTTTCGGTAATAATGGCTGAAATAAGATGATGGGGGGTGACGTCAAAGGCAGGATTGGCGATTGCAACGCCCAATGGAGCAATCATTTGACCACCTAAAGAGCTGACCTCACCCGGGTCCCGTTGCTCGATAGGAATCCCATCCCCGGTCTCCAGCGCCAGATCAATGGTAGAGCAGGGAGCAACGACATAGAGCGGAATGCCATGGGCCTGGGCGAGAACGGCAACGCTATAGGTTCCAATTTTGTTGGCAATATCTCCATTCGCTGTAATGCGATCGGCCCCAACAAAAATGGCCTGGATCTTCCCCTGACGCATAAATGTCCCCGCCATATTATCGGTAATCAACGTACAGGGGACCTGTGAGCGCTGAAGCTCCCAGGCGGTCAATCGAGCCCCTTGTAAGACGGGACGCGTCTCATCCACATAGACATGAAGCTGTTTCCCTTGCCGTTGAGCAGTATAAATTGGAGCCAGAGCCGACCCGAGACCAGAGGTAGCTAAAGCGCCTGCATTGCAATGCGTGAGAAGCGACATCCCATCAACAATCAGGCTTGCCCCATACCGACCCATCTGAAGGCAGGCTGCTGCATCCTCAGCAGCGATTGTATGCGCCTCCATCTGTACCCGCTCCACCAGCGCAGCCACAGAACTGGTCTCAACCAGCACACTCTGTGCAGCCAGTAGCATACGTTCGAGTGCCCAGGCAAGATTCACTGCGGTAGGGCGCGTCTGACGTAACAGTTGAGCAGTACGAAACAACTGCTCTTGCGCCAGAGCCAGAGAGAGCTCGTGGCCTTGCTGCTCATAGTCGTAAACAATCCTTCGGAGAGCGAGAGCCAGACCGAAAGCCGCAGTCACACCAATGGCAGGCGCACCACGAACGCGCAGACTGGTAATCGCCTCGGCAACTGCTAGCTCATGTGTCAAAGAAAGCTCAACAACCTGCTGCGGCAATAACGTCTGGTCCAACAGACCAAGCGAGAAAGAAGGAGTAGCAGATGGATCTTCATTCCACCAGACTGTTCGTACTGGTGGCTGCAATTGATCATCCATGAAAAACGAACCTCCCAGACCTCTCCTCGTTGGAGTAAAGCATGAAGACAAATTTGGACATAGTCCCCCGATTTTATGTAACGAGGTGGTAACGCAAGCATGACATTATCCACCAAATAGTACTAAGGAAGAGGGAAAGAATAGCGGGAATTCCACCAAAGTATGCTAACATGATAGACGATACATCACCCAACTGCAAGGTATTATTGTTTCCTCCCCACGCTTGAAGGCTGGGGTGTCCCAATTGAAGGTGATGACTACTTTAGCATGTTACTGATAGCGTTGGTTGTCCGTTCCACTAGACAGAAGGAAAATGTATTTCCGGTCCGCCCGACGAGTACTTGCAATCGTCGCCTTGATAGCGGCAGATCACCGGAGGTAGATACTGTCTTTTGCATGGAACGGACAAAAGAGAAACAGTAGCTATCGAAGGGATAGTAGCGCATGGTCCGGGTGGAAACCAAGGAACAAGCTTGGTCGTTTGAGCAGATCTACGACGAATATAAAACACCTATCTATAATTATGTCTATCATCTGGTAGGTGATCGTGAGCAAGCAGACGATTTAACACAGGATACGTTTTTAAAGGCGTTTCGAGCGCTCCCAAAAATGGATGCTAACCTGAAATTGTCCGCGTGGCTCTATCGTATTGCGACCAATACTGCCTATGATGCATTACGACGTCGCAAGTTGATTGCCTGGTTACCCTGGCAAGATCTTGATCACGAGCCAGCAGACATTGAAGGCGCAGATCCACAGGAGATTTATGGGACTACGGAGCTCGTGCGCGCGGCTTTGCGTCTCATGCCCCAACAATATAGAGCGGCTCTCCTCCTGTATACCCAGGAAGGGTTCTCATACAGCGAAATTGCTCAGACGCTCAATATTGCAGAGAGTGGCGTTAAAATGTATCTTTCGCGCGCGCGGCAGTCGTTTAGGGAACAGTATCGAGCCCTGGAACAAGGGGAGGCGCACCATGAGATGCGGGCAAGTCAAGGATCTGCTAAGCGCGTACCTTGATCATATGCTCGCCGCCGACGAGTGTCAGCAAGTCGCTCATCATCTTCAACACTGTCAGGCTTGCACCGAGATTCTCGCTGACTTTCGCCGCTATAACGCTCTCCTCAGCCAGTTGCCTCGTATTACACCAGATCTGGCGGTTCGACAGAATATTTTTCTACATGCTAACTTTTCTTCTTACACAGGAAATGCACAGAGCGGCGACCAGGATCTCACTTATTTACGTCTACCTTCTGAAAGGTCCGGAGGACTTCAGGTCGCCTCTCCTCATCCCAAACTTCTCCTCTTCCCTCTCCAGGCTCCTGTGAACCCAACCTATCAGACACCAACAGCTCCCTTCTTCTATCTCCCCACTTATGGACAAAAGACGGTGAAGCTACCTCTATGGCTCGCTCTCTTCCTCTTCCTTACTGTGCTTCTCGCTAGCTTCCTCAGTCTGAGGCAGCTTCAACACCGTAAAAGCTACCCGCACAACCCAAAGTCCTAAACGCTGGACACTTTTCCCAGAATCTTTTTTAATGAAAGAAGGAGCACTTCCTGAGTCATCATGTTGATTTTTTCGCAAATCTTCATAATGTCACACAGGAAATTGATACTATTTTTATACTTTATCAGTATGATAGTATAATAGATCACATACCAGTCCTTGAAAGGTATGGGGCATGTCTCAAGGACTGAACGAGCAATTTTTCCGGCAGAGAACTGTGTCAAGAAATGTCAGTAAATACATTTGCTGGCTTATTAAAATTTTAATGCCAAAAACGATAACAATTTGATCGCTAATACGTTATAATACATAGGCTTGGGATGGATAGCGGGATAGACGTGGGCAAGCAGATCCACCTCGACGAGCGGCTTGTAACGTGTATCTAGACATTCGTGCAACCTTTTCCCCATGGGGTCTGCACGCGCACCTCTTAAAGCTTCGCGTTGCGCTTCTACTATGCCGACGCGCGGTAAGGGGAGGACGAGCTGGCACCCCGTTCTCTCCTTCCTTTTTGGTTACGGTAGAAAGGATCACATGCGTTTCACTGTCCGTTCCCTCGGTGGAAAATTGACGACAATTGTCTCACTCACACTCTTACTCTGCCTGCTCCTTTTTATCGTTCTCGTCTGGAGTCTATTTCTCTTGACCTCCGAAAATCAGGCACGCAATGATGCACAGGTCCATCTGAAGCTCTTGCAGAGTGAGTATCAGGTTGAGACAACGTTTCTCATCCATCAATTGGAGCAGACGGCCCATGAACAGGCTCTGGCCAGTTCCCTCTCGCAACCTCTTAGCATGGAGGGCAGCCTTCAGATGCAGCAGGCATTGCTGGCACCTATGCTTCATCAGCATTTCTCTCATCTAGAAGTTCTCACAAAAAATAATCAGCGGATCTCCATTGGGGCAGCTCATGCACAATCGGATCTTACCGCACAGCTCATTGCTCAGGCCTTACAGGGTCAGACGGTGACAGCCATCCAGCCAATACCAGAGCCTATGCTCCCAGCTCAACCCGCAAAAAATTGGGAGATGGTGCTCACGATTCCTCTTCAAGATCAGGATCAGACGATACAAGGGGTCCTGCTGGCAACGCAACCCATCGATACAAATTTTGTACAGACATTGCTGCAACCAATGCCGCGCGGCTTCCATATCTTGCTCTGCCAGAATACAACGCTGCTGACAAGTTCGGATAGCGCGATGAGGCTAGAAGATTCATCAACCCTCTGCACTGCTTCAACGCCTCGCACTGTTCAGCATCCTCAACCATCGTTGCTGCTCTCAGCCAGGACACATTGTCAACAACAGATGCCCAACTCACCAACGATGACGCTGACTGTTATTGAGCCACTCTATACGTTAGCTACCCATAGCACGACGTTTCCTCTCCTGATGCTGGGAATCGGGCTCTTTGTCTTTGCGCTCGGCGTCATGCTTTCGCTCCTGATTATTCGCATACTCGTGATTCGACCGCTACAGCAGCTTCAAAGCCAGGCTCAGGCCCTGGTTGTAGAACATATCACGGAGGAGACACCATTCCCACCAAAGCGCGATGAGCTCTCAACACTCCAATCAGCTATTCAGCTCTTAGCCCAGTCTATCCACCACGAAAATATTGCTCAGACAGAGCAGATGAGTCATCTTCTCATTATGAGCGATGCACTCATGTCAACGCTCAATCTAGAGCAGCTGTTGGGTGAATTTGTCGCGCGAATGGGCAATATCATGAAGGTGAAACATGTCTCACTGCTGCTTTATGGTCGAGAGATGCCCCTTCCCTGGGCGGTTGCGCAGTGGTCAGATAGCCCTGCTCTCCCTTCGCTTCTGACACAGACCGATCAGAATGGTGTAGTAACGGTCCATATTGATCCTGATGGGGATATTACTATGGTCGTAACCAGCAAACTGGCTGCGATCCCCAATGGACGTATACAAGGTGCGGAAAAACGAACGAACAAGCATACATTTAATGAGGCAGGTCGCTCGCCAGAGATGGAACGGATACCACACTTTCCAACAGGAGGAGGGCTGCGAATTCCTCCACATGCCTTGCGCGACCTCGACCGACTGTTAGGACGCATGGCAATTCAACGGAAGAAGATTGTCTATGGTGAAGATATTGCGATGATCTATCAGGTACGCAAAGAACATTGGGCCTCCCTCG
Source organism: Tengunoibacter tsumagoiensis (assembly GCF_003967535.1). Lineage (GTDB taxonomy): Bacteria > Chloroflexota > Ktedonobacteria > Ktedonobacterales > Ktedonobacteraceae > Tengunoibacter > Tengunoibacter tsumagoiensis. The sequence goes on from NZ_BIFR01000001.1 coordinate 3,926,524, forward strand.
CCCTCGAAGAGGGGTATCGGTCTGCAATTTCAGTCCCTCTTTTGTTCCAGGATCAGGCTATTGGAGCATTTATTCTCTATCTGGATCAACCACATCAGATCAGCAAGGAGGATACCTTTCTCCTCAGTACAGCGGCGCTCCAGACTTCGATGGCCATCGAAAATGCCTTGCTCTTTGCCGAAGTAAAGGAGAAAAATGCCGCTCTTGAACGGGCAAATCAACTCAAATCGCAGTTTCTTGCCAATGTTACGCATGAATTGCGATCACCCCTTCATAGCATTATTAGTTATGGAGCGCTCCTTGTGGATGGCTTTGTCGATGGTAAACTAACGACAGAACAGGAAGAACATATTCAGTTTATGGTCCGGCGGGCCGAGGACCTCTCACATCTCGTCGATGATATGCTTGATCTCTCAAAAATTGAGGCCGATCGGATTGAAGTCAAACCAGAACCCCTTGAGTTGCCACACTACTTGCGAGACATTGTGAATCAGTTGAAACCGCTGGCAAATAATAAAGAGCTCGCTCTTCATTTAGAGATCACGGAACCCTTACCTCTGGCGCTTGCAGATAGCTATCGCTTGCGACAAGTAGCCATTAATCTGATCTCCAATGCCCTGAAATTTACCGAAAAAGGAGGAGTAACGATCCGTTGTATACCACTACAAAAACCAGCGATGCTGCGTATCTCAGTACAAGATACAGGGATCGGAATCTCTCCAGCAGCCTTGAGCTATATTTTTGAGGCATTTCGACAGGCCGATGGCAGCACAACCAGACGCTTTGGAGGAACTGGTCTGGGGTTAACGATCGCCAAAAGACTCATTGAACTTCAAGGTGGTGAGATCGCGGTGGAAAGTGTGCCAGGTGAGGGCTCAACCTTCTCCTTTACCATACCGACTGTCCAATCATAACTACAGGCCAGTAGCATACGTTTAAGAGAGCCTGCTTACCGCTGGTCTAGCACTGAAAGCATCTGGGAGACTGGAAGGTCAGAGTTGTATTCTTCCCCACATTCCCCCATACTATCTAGATGAATACTCATTCTATTGAGCAGAGAAAACGGAGACAAGAGCTATGAGCAATCAACAAGTCAGTATTCTCGTGGTTGAAAATGAGGTCTCTAATCGTATTCTTATTGAACGCGTCTTATCCACCCGAGGTTATCGCTGTATTTCAGCCTCGAATGGACAGGAAGCACTTGATATCCTTGATCATGAACAGGTCGATCTGATTCTGACCGATCTCTCCATGCCAGTTCTGGATGGCTATCGGACAACTCAGCTTATCCGCGCTCGACCCGGTATGGCTGAGGTTCCAATTGTCGCAGTGACGGCATTTGCCCTCAGCGATGAAGGAGAAGCTGCCAGAAAGATTGGTTGTACGGAGTATCTTACCAAACCTTTTAAACCACGGCAGTTGCTTGATGTCGTTGAACGGCTCTGTGCCCATAAATGAATGTTCGTGTTGCTCTCTCTGTTTGTCCATTTTATAGGGCGAAATCACCCCAAACCTTGACCAGATGTGCCATACTAAAAAAGGCAGGATCTCAAGAAGCACAAAACCGATCAGTGGGCTGATCGGTCCGTTTTATGTGTTCTTTGACTGCTGGCATTGGCAAGTACAACACAGAGAAGCATTCGCCAGTCCTACCATATTCAACTTCATTGGGAGGCACATTCGATGGACGTTCAAGTCATCACACAGGCAATACGCACCTTAAGCAGCGATGCGCTCGTCATTGCAGCTGCATACAAAAGCGGTGGAGAGACAAAAAAAGAACTGACTCTCTCACCAACGGCTACCGAGTTAGATCAGACCCTTAACGGACTCATTCAAGATCGCTATCGCGCGGGAGAGTTCAAAGCCAATCCGGGTGAGCTACTTACGCTTCACACAAAAGGTCAGATAGGTGCCACTCGCGTTATTGTCGTGGGACTCGGCTCACAGGAGAAGGTGACCAGCCAGACAATACGGCGCGCCAGCTCCATTGCAGTTCGTCATCTCCAAAACACTGGTGCGAAACAGATAGTACTTGGCTTAGCGCAAGAGAAGGTTGAGACTCAGACAGGCATACAGGCTCAGGTTGAAGGTGCTTTGCTTGGCATCTATACGTTTAGAATCTATCAAAGCAACGAACAGACCAGCAGTATCACACAGATACAGGTGCTGAGCACTGAGGCCCAGAAAGCCGAGACCGAGCAGAGCGTACGAAAAGGGCAGGCACTGGCAGAAGCCACCAACTTTGCGCGCACGTTGATCAATGAGCCCCCAAATGTGCTCACTCCGACAGAGCTCGCTAATCGAGCAAGCAGTATGGCCAAAGAGGTGGGGATTGAGTGTGAGATCTTTGATCGTGAGAAGATCAAAGCCCTGGGTATGGGCGGACTGCTCGGCGTCTCTCAGGGCAGTGCTGAGCCACCACGCTTTATTATTCTACGCTATCGCGGTGGGGCAGAGGGCGACAAAGGGCTCGCACTGGTGGGTAAAGGGATTACGTTCGACACTGGTGGCATCTCTCTAAAACCAGCGGACCGCATGGATGAAATGAAGGGCGATATGGGAGGAGCCGCCGCCGTTATCGGTGCAATGCAGGCGATCGGCCAGATCAAACCCGCCATCAATGTCACTGCTTTTATCTCTACTTGTGAGAATCGCCCCAGCAGCACCTCCTATCTACCTGGTGATATCCTGCGCATTATGAATGGAAAAACCATTGAGATCGTCAATACCGATGCAGAAGGGCGTCTGGTCCTGGCCGATGCTCTATCGTATGCGGTCAAAGAGGGGCACTCTACGATTATTGATCTGGCAACTCTGACTGGTGGTATCGTTGTTGCTCTCGGCTCACTGATGACCGGGCTCTTCAGCAACGATGAGTCTTTGACACAAGAGATTATTGCCGCCGGTCAGCTTGCTGGCGAGAAATACTGGCCAATGCCCCTTGATGATGACTATAGCGAGATGATCCGTAGCGATATCGCCGATATCAAACAGACTGGTGGCCGCCAGGCCAGCGCAGTCACGGCTGCCAAAATTCTGGAAAACTTTGTTGGTACTGCCCAGTGGGCACATCTAGATATCGCTGGCACAAGCTATGTTGATAGCAAAAAGCCTTATCAAGAAAAAGGCGGTGTGGGTGTCGGTGTCCGCACACTGGCCGAACTAGCCATCAAACGCGCCAATAACAAATAATTCTCTCCAAAGCCCGTGATCCCAGAAATGGCACGTAGAAAGAAATGCCTCTTTCTACGTGCCATTTCCCTTGACAAAACGCTCAATTTCTCTTTACAATAAAAATGTGAGTGAGCACTCACTCAAAAAAAGACGATATATAAAAGCAGAAGGAGCCTTAGGATGACAACCAGTTCAACAGGAAAGCTTCAGGTTGGCGATCAAGCGCCAGAGTTCACTCTTCCCAGTCAGAATGGGACAGAGGTAAGCCTGGCAGATTTTCGCGGGCAGAAAGCGGTCGTGCTTTATTTCTATCCCAAAGATGATACCCCTGGCTGCACAAAGGAAGCCTGTGCTTTCCGCGATAGCTATGAAGTGTTTAAAGAGGCTGGAGCTGAAGTGCTGGGCATTAGCTCTGACTCGGTCGACGCCCATGAAAACTTTGGAAAGAAACATCGCCTCCCCTTTGTACTCCTGAGTGATGCAGATGGAGCAGTTCGCAAAAGTTATCGTGTCCCGAGTACCTTCGGACTCTTGCCTGGACGCGTCACTTATATTATTGATAAAGAAGGGATTGTACGACACATCTTTTCTTCACAGTTCACACCAGAAAAACATATTACCGAAGCCCTTACTACCTTAAAAACGCTCTAGATGCGCGAGAATTATCAGCGTATAATGTTGGAGTGGCATGGAATCATCAGTCATCATGCCACATCCACACAGAAAGGAAGTCTATGGGATGGGGACACGCCAACAGATTCTGGAAGCTACAGAACGGGTGATTCAGCAGCTCGGTATTGCACGTGTGACGACAAAAGAGATTGCCCGTGAGGCTGGCTGCGCAGAAGGGACGCTTTATAAACATTTTGAACATAAAGAAGATCTTTTCTTGCAAGTGCTACAAGAAAATCTGCCAGAATTTGTGCTTGCCCTCCACGATCACCAGCCTGGCCAGCGGACGGTACAGGAAAATCTTCTGGCTATCGCCGAAGCTGCCTTTCTCTATTACACACAACTGACGCCTCTAGCCGCCAGCTTCTTTGCAGATACAGAACTCCTTACCCGGCATCGCACCTGGATGGATACCCATCAAATAGGGCCACAGCGTCTACCAGCAAGGGTGGCGGAATATATTCAGCAAGAACAACAACTTGGACGCATCACGCCGCAACTTGATCCCCTAACGATCAGTCACCTCTTGCTAGGACCATGCTTCCAACTGGCCTTTAACTATAGTTTCCTGGGCACTCCCCGCCAACCACATGAAGCCTCTCTCCACCTGAAGAGCATACTGGAAGTTCTTGTAAGCGGCCTCATTCCCTAGTATCAAGGGCCTGGGCAGGCCTAGATTTCTGGCGGAGGTGCAAGACCATACCCATGCATTGATCTCTTCGCCGCTTAGTTGGGTTTTCTTCCTGCCCAATATCCTGGTTGCTCAGGCTCTGCCAATCACTGGCTCCATATCTGCGCTCTGTCTCTTGCTGGCACTGGCAGTCAAGCTTTCACGGAGAGTTGATGACGATGTCACCGCCTTTCGGATTGCGACCGCATTTTTGATTATAGGAGCCACACTCTACTATCTCCCACAGGTCTTCGCAATCGAGGCAACCAGTCAGAGTTATCTGGCAGGCATTGGTAACATATTCACCAGTAGTGCACACCCGACTGTCGCGCTCATTATCATGTGGATCTCACTGGCAGGGGTCGCACTAATTGCAGCCTGGATATTCATTCGTTCATGGAGAGCTGCTAACCGCTCTATGGCACGTCGTATCGAGAAGATTGAAGCAGAGAAAAAGATATCCACAGAACAGCTACCAGCTGCCAGCTAACAACACAAACTTCGTAGCACAAACAAAGGGCAAGATGACTCATGTTGGAGGTCATCTTGCCCTGTACTGTAGCTATCCAGCTTATCCACGCCGTGTTATAGGCTCAATTGGCTGATGCCGAAGAGTGAGTACGAACTCTAATATTATGCCGAATAGCGATTACGAACCATAATATGGCTTGAACCATCCACATTCGAGATCTGCTTTACGGCAAGCGAGACCAGATTCTCGACATTTAAGGCATGCCAGTAGGCTTCTAATACATACTCCTGACTTCCTTGTAAAGGCAGAAGTAAAGGGTCTCCGTGAAAACTCGGCAGAGGATTGCCGTCGCCTTGATAGGTAGTCAGGCCAACACCGAAGCCAGGAGCTGGCGTAGCTGGACGATAGGCAAAACGATCGGTCAGATCAGGATTAAAAGGATTCGCCTTTAAGATGCTCAGCGTGATGGCTGGTGAAGGCTGGAGTTCCAACATCGCACTGATCCGAGGCGTATAGTTAGGAGCATCAGGCTCGCGCTCCCGCGTAGCCAGCGCAGAATCAAACGAGCTCCCGGCCTGGAGAAGATCTGCAATCGTGCGCGTCTGATCGCCATTGCTCACCAGATAGACATTGGGGAGCTCCAGCATCGCCTCATAGATCAACAGACTGGGATCCTCCATCTTACTTGAATCAATCGGCTCAGTGCGCAGCGTCGATCCTTCAATCACAAACTGGCGATTGCGGCTCGAAGCACTCCGCCCCATAATCCAATAAACAATCAACCAGGCATCTTCAACAGCAGAGCGCCCTACGACCAGGCCACGTCCAGGATAAGGATTTTTTTGCAGGTGTATCTCGAAATTATTTAGAGCAATTGTTGCTGCATCCATAGTCAAGTCAACCCCTTTGAAAGTAAATAGCCGAAAGCCTCACGCCATCGGACCATTCGGAGTATACGCTAACCACTCACCGTTCGCAAATAGGGATCACCTCTCTGCTAAAACGCTTCAAGGGCTTTATAAACCAGCATTGAGAACGGCTCTGGCTGCATAGTACCCACAGAGGCCATGCACACCCCCTCCTGGCGGCGTAGACGATGAACAGAGATATATATCGGGCGCAGATGTGCTATAGGGAATAGGGCGCAGGGTTGGACGCGTAAAAAGCTGCCAGAGGTCCAGACTACCACCATTGATATCTCCGCCAATATAGTTGGGATTATAGCGCTCCAGGTCTGCGGGCGAGATCACGGAACGAGCCAGGATCTGATCGCGAAAACCAGGTGCAAACCGTTCGATCTGATCTTCAATACGCGTAGTCATATCAAACGTTGAGCCATGAGGCACATGACAGTAGGCCCAGAGCGTCTGCTTGCCTTCTGGTGCTCGCGAAGGGTCTATCAGGCTCTGTTGGGCAACCAGCACGTACGGTTGAGGGGCTGGCTCGCCACCACGCATCAAACGCTCTGAAGTGGCAATCTGTGAGAGAGTTCCGCCAAGGTGAACCGTACCTGCTCGCAAGCAGTCTCTGGCCATCCAGGGGACGGGCCCGGAGAGCGCATAATCGATTTTAAATGAGCCAGGGCCATAGCGAAAACGCTTAAGAGCTCGGATATAACCAGGAGAGAGACGATGACCCGCTATATTCAGCAGTTGGCGCGGGGTAATATCTCCAAGAATCACGCGGGCAGGAGGCAGTTGCTCAACAGTTGTCACCTCCTCCCCCGTGACGATCTCGCCACCCAGAGCCTGGAGATAGGCCGCTAGAGCGTTCACAATCCTCTGTGAACCTCCCTTTGGCACTGGCCAGCCAGAGACATGGCCCGCCGTTGCCAGTACCAGACCGACCGCAGCGCTCGTTAACTGCTCCAAAGGTAACATCGAATGCGCACTTATCCCGGCAAAAAGGGCTCTTGCCCGCTCACCTTTGAAGCTCCTCTCGGCCAATCCGCGAGCCGATTGCAGAGCGGCCAGACCAGCGGGAGCCAGAGCCCATGGATGCAAAAAGGGCGTCAGTTGCAAAGGAGCCAGAAAGGCTGCAACGATAAGCTCCCAGTGCTCAATAAAAGGGCGCATCAACCGCTCATAGCGCTCTCCATCAACCCCAAGATGGGCCGCAGTAGCCACGATCGACCGCTCAAGCAGAACCGCACTTCCATCATCCAAAGGATGGGCCAATGGAACCTCAGGCTGTATCCACTCCAGCCCATATCGTTCTAAAGGCAATGTTTGAAAAAAAGGCGATGCAAGACCCAAGGGATGGACTGCCGAACAGACATCATGGACAAAACCAGGCAAGGTAAGCTCCTGTGAACGAGACCCACCACCGATCGTCGCCCGAGCCTCCACCACCAGTACCGAACGGCCCGCCAGAGCCAGTACAATCGCTGCCGACAGACCATTAGGACCAGATCCAATAATAATCGCATCATAGCGTTGTTGTTTATTCATAGCTTCCTCCTCTCTTAGAAACGTTCGTACCACCTGAGTTGAGGATAACAACCTCCTGAAACGGCGCACTCAGCGGCAGAAAGATGCTGGATATGCTATACTCGGAGGCATGAAACGGAACACGGCAGAAAGATGCTGGATATGCTATACTCGGAGGCATGAAACGGAACACGGCAGAAAGACGCTGGATATGCTATACTCGGAGGCATGAAAATACGAATTCGCTATTTTGCTTCATTCCGAGAGGCTGTGGGACAGGGAGAGGAGACCCTGGAGGTCCCTATGGCAAGCACCGTTGCCGACATACGAGCACACTTGCTCATCCTGCATCCCCAACTACAATCTATCATGACACGCTCAGTCTGCGCAGTTAATCGACGCTATGTTACCCCTGAAACACTCATACAGGATGGTGACGAGATTGTCTTTATCCCTCCAACAGGAGGAGGTTGCTGATGGAGATCGTAATTCAACTGACAGAACAGCCGCTGCAACGGGAACAGCTCGTCGCAGCCGTCGCCCACTCAAGCCTGGGAGGAATCGTCATTTTTGAGGGGGTCGTGCGCGATAATGCTCGCGGCAAACAGGTACGATACCTTGAATATGATGTCTATAAAGAGATGGCCGAAGAACAGATTCGTGCTATCGTCATCACAGCAGGAGAAAAATGGGGCGTCGAACGAGTTGCCGTCGCCCATCGCACCGGTCGCCTGGAGATCGGAGAGGCCAGCGTGATTATCGTCGTTGGCACCCCCCATCGCGCAGAAGCTTTTGAAGCCTGCCGCTACATCATTGATACCCTTAAAGCAACCGTCCCCATCTGGAAAAAAGAGGTCGCCACCAATGGAGAGGAATGGGTAGAGGGCTAACCAATCTTTCCTCTCAGAGCTTACCCACCAGTGGTGTGCTCCCTCATCTCATCGAAACGAAATCATATGCGGAAGAATGAGAGAGCATACACAAAAAGAGGGAGAGACATCTGCCTGATTGGCTTATTTTTATGGTATAGATCTGCCTGATCGGCTTATTTTTATGGTATAATGAGAGGACAGACTCAAACGCACTCAGGTGCCAACGCTCCCGAATGGACACAGATTTTTTCTCGGAGGCCGTTGATGAACTTATTCGAAAAACAGACCCTTCTGAATCAACTCTTCACGCAAAGCCCCGTGAACGCTGCCTATCTTGCTGGCTCCCTATCGAATCGTACCAGCTTTGGTCATCTCAGCGATATTGACGTCGCAATTCTCATGATGGACCAGATCAAAGCCGAACAATTTTTGGATTATCAACTCTACTTTCTCAGTGAGCTAGCAAAACGGCTTGAATCAGATATGATTGATGTCGTGATCTTGAATCAGGCCTCGTTGCTCCTCAAGCTTCAAGTCATCAAATATGGGCAGATACTCTTCAGTCGCAATGAAAAACAGCGTGTCTCATTTGAGACAAAGGCAGTGATGGATTATCTGGACTTCAAAAAGTTTGACGAGATCCAACACCAGGCCCTTAGTCGTCGTTTATATGCGCAGCTGCTTCCCATTGATAAAGAGTTACTGAAACCGGCGCTTCAACAGATGAATGCAGCCTTAGAGATTCTCCGTGAATTAAAACAGAAACCACGTGAAACCTTTCTCTCCGACTACCAACTGTACGGATTGGCCGAGCGCTACTTACAAATAGCCATTGAAAATTGTCTGAGAATCTGTAGCACCTTAATCGCTGCCTTGAATCTCCGCCGACCAGAAGCGCATCATGAGCTCCTCAGTATCCTGGCAGGCCAACAGATACTCCCACAATCCCTTGCCTATCGTTTAGAGAATCTTACAAACTTGCGCAACGACCTGCTTACTCAATCGACAAGTAACAATCATGAGCTTATCTATGAGCACCTTCAACAGCATCTGGTCGATCTAACAGAGTTTGTCGCCATCATAGAAAAAAAGCAGGGCTAGCGATCAGTCTCCTGCACATTTTCAGAGAAACGACACCATTGAGAGCACAGAACCCAATCCATGCATCCTTGTCACATCAAAAAAATATGCCTCGATAGCACGAGAAGCAGCATAGGAAAAGTAGCTTGTCTCCTTTCCTCTACTGCTTCTGTATCAAGAGCCCCCTCAGCTTTCTTTGCTCAAAAGGATCTGAGCCCCCTCCACCACAAAGCTGATCAAAAAACGGCTACTCCGAGACTGAGCGTAGCTCATTGGCCTGACTCATAGCACTGGCAGCCTCTTCAGAACGTCCCATCTCTTCGTAGATCTGAGCAAGAGTCTCATACCCTAAAATCAACGAAGGGTCCATAGAGATCGCCTGTTGGACTGTATCCAACGCCTCATCATACCGTTTGACCTCTCGCAACGTATCGGCATAATCGTTGTAGTAATCAGCATTCAGCGGATCGCTTTCGATCGCATTCTGATAGTTGTCGATAGCCTCATCATAACGATGAAGAGCATCATAGGCTGTAGCCAGCTGATAATAGCCCTCTGGATCATCCTCAGAGCGTTCAAGCAGGCTGGTTGAAGCCTGAATAGCCTCATCATAGTGACCGAGAGCATTGAGAGTCTCAGCCAGGCCAGCATACGCTGCGGCCAGATCATCCGTCTGGAGATCACCGCGCTCAGCATCATCGACCAGAGCTTGATACACAGGAAGAGCATCGCTATAGCGTTCGGCTTCGAGATAGGTTTCAGCGAGACTAAAACGTGTTGTTACCCGCTGAGGATCCAGCTGCAACGCGCGTTGATAAGCAGTAATAGCCTCGGGAGCTTTATTTTGCAGACTACGCCAGGTTCCAAGATGCTCCCAGGCCTCGGCATCCTCAGGATCGATCGTAACGATCCGCTCATAGATCCCCGCAGCCTGATCGCGCTCCCCCATCTGTTCATAGATCGCAGCCAGCATATCATAACCAGTGCGGCCATCGGGATCGAGGGTCAGCATATTGTTTGCAGTGGAGAGAGCATCATCATAGCGGCGCATATCGAGATAAAGGCTGGCCAGTTCAGCGTAACGAGCAGGATCAGAAGGATTGTCATCAATCTTGTGCTCTTGATCCATAACGCGGCGCCACTGATCATTCACACGCTCGCGAACATCGCGCAAATTGTCCGCAGCCGAAGCATTCTCAGGATTGAGCATCAGCGTCTGGCGATAGGCCTGGATCGCATCGGTAAACAGATTCTGAGAACGATAGGCATCGGCCACGCTCAGATAGAGCTCATCATTCTCAGGATCGAGATCCTGCGCCTCCTGAAACGTCTCCAAAGACTCCTCATGCATTCCCAGTTCACCGTAAAGATTCCCAAGATTGATATATGCATCAAGCAGTTGCGGATCCAGATCGATAGCCCGGCGATAGCCAGCGATAGCCGTCTCAGCATCTCCGAGATATTGTTGAGCCAGGGCCAGATTATACCGAGCGCGAGCATTCAGCGGGCTCACTTCAACCGCCTGAGCAAAGGCCTCAGCAGCTGTCTCGTAATCCCCCTGTTGGGCAGCAGAGTTGCCACGATCCGTGAGAGACTGCTCGTCCCCACGCAGTTGTTCACGTCTTACAAACTGAACAGGTTGACTGTTCACATTTGGAGTATTTGATTCACCTTGCATGTCACTCATATACGTCACCAATTCTCCTCTAAGCAAAGAGTCATTTCTCTTTAGCATACGAAAGCGCCGAAAGTCCCTGCGTAGTATAGCACGTAACACCGCTCAGTTCCTAGCCGAACAGCGGGCGGCTGAGCACCCTTCTACCAGAGAAAGGACGCGATGAGCGATGAAAGGGAATGTCCGAACGAGATGCAGACATTCCCTCAGGCCCAAAGATCAAACGTCAGTTAACGTGCCATAACAACTATTTTGTAATACGTAAGGTCAGGCGAAACTCATACAAGTTCTCAGGGAAAAAAGACTCCGTATATTCAATGGGGGCTCCGGTCTCATCAAAAGCGGTGCTGGTCATACGGACCCCAACGCTTCCTTCAGGCACGCGCAACAGCTCAGACTCGCGGCCAGAAGCCAGACCGGCCTTAAAGGCCTGCTCAGCAATATAGGGTTGGAGGCCTTCAGAAGCCATCAGATTATACAGAGAGCCCTCGGCGGCCTCCTTAGCGCGTTGATAGACGCTCATCGCACGAGGGTAGGGTAAATAGTTAATTTCATAAGCGATCGGGCTCTCATCGGCGGTACGCAACCGTTCAAGGCGCACAACCTGTTCCTCATCGGTCAGGCGCAATTGCTCACGAACCGTCTGAGAACCACGAACTAATTCACTAACAAATAACATACCACCCGGACGCTTCCCTCGACGACGTAACTCTTCAGAAAAACTTGTTAATTCACTAATAGTCTGGTGCTGTACCCGTGGCTCACATACAAATGTTCCGCGACCATGTTGACGATACAGAAGCCCTTCATGAACCAGCTCCGTCAGGGCCTGGCGGACCGTTGCGCGGCTCACATGATATTGAGCCACCAACTCAGGTTCAGATGGAATAGCAGTATGCGGAGCCAGATGCCCCGCACGGATCTGCTGCTTAAGAACTTCTTTCAGCTGATAGTACAGCGGAAGCGGATTTGAGCGCTCTAGTGTTGGCATATATGGTTCCCCTTATGTCCATACAACAGATTTTTGATAGATAACAATATGGGAAGAATATATCACAAAAAGCGATGAGAGTCGAGGGGGTAAATGAATAAATTTGTATGAATATGAAAAATGACCTGGTAAATTCGAAATATACCAGGTCATTTAGGGGGACTTAGGCTACAGTTAGCCCATTTTGGGCGAGGACACGATCAATTTCGCTTTTCAGGCTCGTCGGGCGTGGCCCAACTAACCGACCAATTTCTTTGCCTGCATGAAAGATGATCAAAGTAGGAATAGCCTGAACACCAAGCTGTCCAGCAGTATTGGGATGCTCATCGATATCCATCTTAGCAAACTGCAACTTCCCCTGATACTCTTCGCTCAGACGCTCATAGACAGGAGCGATAGCGCGACAGGGTCCACACCAGGTCGCCCAGAAATCGACGATAACTGGTTGAGCCGACTTCAAGACTTGCGTCTGAAAATCTGCATCGCTCACATAGGTTAGATGTGCATGCGTGCTCATAAATGGTTCTCACTTTCCATATCAAAACAACAATCTATCAACCTTCAAGGATTATATACCTTTATCAGTCTTACCTGCCAATGAAAACACCATGCTTGCAAAAATTATTCCGTCAACAGCTCAGGAGAAAGAGGAACAATTATTAGCGTCGGCGTTCATTATTCTGCATGATAGACAAGAACTGAAGGATATAGAGAAACAAGTTGAGGACCGTCATGAACAGTGAGACGGTCAGGCCAATGGCATTTGGCAACGTATCAGCCATATACTTGGCCCGTTGAACATAGAAAAGCACGTAGGCAGAGAAGATACCAATCCCAACAATACAGATAATCAATGCAAAAAAGCTGCTCTGAAACAGGATGTTGAGCAAGCCTGCCACAATCAAAAGGATGACTCCCAGAAACAGGTAATCGCCAAACCGACTAAAATCGCGCTTCGTGGTCCAGGCATAGAGTGCGAGCGCCAGGGAGGTTACAGCGGTGATGGCAAAGGCCTGGCCAAGGAGGTGAGACAGCCCTGGAGTCCTGAGGTAATAATCGATCAGAGGACCGAGTGAGAGGCCTTCCAAAAAAGTAAACAGGTACAGGAGAAACAGATTGATCCCAGGCTTCTGGATCAGAGCTTGAAGGGCAAACAGCACAATAAAGCCCGCAATTGCCACAACCAAAAAGGTACCAGGGCCAAGTGAGATCTGAACACCAACAAAGGCCCCCAACGTGGCAAAGATAAAGCTGAAAGCAAGGAGACCCATGACCTTACTTACCAGGCCGCTGGTCTGGGTACCAACATAGCCATAAGGCAATGTCTGATACTGATAACTTGAACCAAATCCCTGGTTTCTGTTCCTGGAAGGGTTATTACCCCGGCCATAGGGATCTCTTGGATTATACATAAAAACCTCACGGTGAAAAGATTGCAAAAGCACGAGTCGCCACATAGATCGAAAAGCGCAAGTCGCCCATAGGTGCTCTCTGCAACACAACGACAAAGCACTCTCATCCCTTACTACGCAGAAAGCAAAGCGCTAGTTGCAAGCGCGATCCCCTGTTAGCCCGAGCGTAGGAATGGATCAGCTGGCATTTCTATGTCTCTACTGTGGGATCTCCACCGGACCATCCCCCCACAGGTCTCGAGGCAGATGCAACATGGGTCTGTCAACGAAGAAGGTTTTTCTTTGGTGTTATGGCTGGAAGTTCTGCATCGGGAGGATTTTGGCGTACGTCCTCGGCAATATTCGTAATGGTGCAGCGGGGGTGATTACTATTGGCATGCCAATAAAAGGTGCTCCCAGTTGGCTTATACATCAGCCCCCCACAGCGTGGACAATAAAAGGGTGTCGCTTGATCCTGACCAGTCGTCATGCTCGTTCCTCCATCATAAAGGCCCACCTCATGAAACGTTGATCATCCAATCCCTGGTCCCTACATCACGCTCCACACACCGCAGATCTCACAAAAGGCGACGCCGACTTCTCCAAAGGTCTTACTACGCGTATTCCAGCGATCATAGGCAATAGCTAATGACCCACAACTCCAACAACGTGCCCGGCCTCCCGCTTTACTCTCAGCTACTAATTTCTGTAACAGGGCGCTACGTGCCTCTTCAGACCCGGTATAGCCTGGATTATAGGCCAGATGCAGGAGATTTCCTAAGGGAAGGTTAATCTCATGGGATGGGGCCTGTAAAGGGGCCTGAGTGCTGGCTGCAGGCTGAGAAGCTACTGGTGGCTGAGCGATCGGAGGCTGAGGCGCACGACGGAACAGCTCGCCTCGCGCGGTACGACGGCCTGGCTCAATAGCGGGCATATAGTCGGGACGTTCTGAGCGTTCGGGCCGCTCTGGGCGTTCGGGCCGCTCGCTCAGCGGAGGTTGGGCAGAGGTATAGGCACGAAATGGAAGGGCGGGGGGTGTTTCAGGCTGGGTGGGGGCAACAGGTGCGACAGGGGAAGAGGCCACAGGTGCAGAGGCCTGGCTTACCGTTTCTTCGGCAGGGGCCGTGGGGCGCTCGGCGGCGGTCGCTTCTACATTCTGTTCGGTTGCATCAACAATCTGATTATTCGCTTCTTGTTGATCAGGTGGATTGACACGTCGTCGACGAGTTACTGGCATAGGGGTACACTCCATTAATGAAAAGAAGTTGTGTGTGCGTACAAAGTAAACGTAGCACGAGTATTATATCACGTCGCACAGCGAGAGCCTGACCTGGTATCGTTTTGCGTCAGGAGTAGCAGGTGCCGACCAGTCGGGGACAAGCCTCACCAGTAGAAAGGGATGAGGCCCGACCCCTTTGAGATAGAAAACCGGCGAAATACGAGCGTATTCCTATGGGCATTTGCTTTCACAATGGCCAGGGCCAATTAGCCTTTGAAGAAGTCAGCATTTACCTTGATATAGCTTTTCCACTCTTCAGGAACGGCTGATTCCTCGAAGATCGCTGTTACAGGGCAGGCTGGCTCGCAAGCGCCACAATCGATACACTCATCGGGATTAATATAGAGCTGCTCATGCTCATCGTATCCTGCCTCGCTGGACGATGGATGAATGCAATCAACAGGACAGACATCTACACAGGAAGCATCTCTGACACCGATACAGGGTTGAGTAATTACATAGGTCATTGTTCTCGACATCCTCCTCTTAGCACACTATGACAAAACAAGAGGCATAGCGGCAAAGTTTAGTATTAGGCCAACTTTAGTATAGAGGGTTGTACAGGTGCTGTCAATTGTCTGGCCTGGCGCCTTTACCAACAATGGCTGGCCAGTCCTTGACGACCTCCACTAGCCAGGCGATCTTCTTATTGTTTATTATTATAACATGGCAAACGAGAGCCCTCTCTTTGAGAGATCTACCTGAACAGCAAAACAACAGTACATGAACAGCACCAGAAAGGGCTTCTGTCTCCAGGGCATCCTTCCCAGATGTGTGGGTGAATCCGGCCCTGGAAGTTGTCTTTACGACACTCTTTCCAGCCCGCCCATCTCCCCTTTAGAGCAGAAAGCGCTTGATTCATGGCAACTGCCTGACTGTAAAATGAGAAAAGGCGGCCTCAATCCCCTGGTTCTCAACAAACAGACCAAAGGATCCAGTTGAACGTGCTGGAAGAGTATCTACGGGAGAGCTATCCATTGGGACACCATTGATTGTAAAGGCAAAATGGTTGCCTTTGGCCTCAATGGTGACAACATTGCTCTGGCCAACGCCCGTAAGCAATGAAGGGGCTGAACCAGTGCTAATAAAACACCATGGACCCTGGGTTGCATTCTCAGGATGAATGGTGCACCAGGCCCCCTGCGTCCGATTATCGTATCGTAAAAAGGCATACTGAGAAAGGGAGGGTGCAATCTCAAAGAGATAATACTGCCCCTGATCGTTGCTTTCACGGAAAACGATCCCATAAAAATCTGCAGTATGAGCTGTATGCCTGGTCTCGGTCAAAGTCACGGTCAGCAGGAAATTGCTCATGGAGGGTCCATAATATTGCGCTAAAACCGCTCCGTTGTCCAGATTATTCTGCACATGATAGCTTTGCTTTGTGGAATCAAAAAAGCAGGAACAATTATCCGACCAGTTGTCCGTTTTAGCAAACAGGTTCAGCACAACGGGAGTGGGGGTCGTGGCCAGGCCATGAGCGACCCGAGAGGAACGGCTGGCAATTGATTGGAAGACAAACAGACCAATAATAATGCCTAATAAAAGTAAAGAGAATGCTGTTAACAGGAGACGCCCCCCATTCCAGCTATGTAGCCAGGAGCTCCGACGAGCGATTTGTCGGGTAACGATGGTCACTGGCTGTGGACCTGAAAGAGGCTCATCCTCATCCCCTTCAATATCGGTCAGGTACTTTCCTCGCGAAGGTGAAGATTTCTTCTCAGCCGCAGCCGCCACAGCGGCGGAAAACGCCTGACTAAACTCCAATGGCGTCTGAAAACGATCCTGAGGATCTTTCGCCAATGCCTTTTGCAGCACTCGATCAACGCCAGGGGTAATATCGGCACGACGAAGGGAGAGTGCGGGGGGGCTCTCATGAACATGCATCAAGGCCAGGGCAATCGCTGAATCGGCTTTAAACGGCAGTTGCCTGGTTAGCAAAAAAAAGAGCGTAACAGCGAGGGAGTAAATATCGGAGCGGCCATCAAGCTTGTGGCCTAGAGCCTGTTCAGGTGAAATATAATCTGGCGTACCCATAACAGCATTGGGAGTATTCACCTCTGTTGGTGTTCCCTCTCTATCAGTGCGGGTCAGGCGCGCAATACCAAAATCCGACAGGACCACATGTCCTTTGTCGCTCAGCAGAATATTTGCAGGCTTCACATCACAGTGCACACAACCATGCTCATGCGCATAATGGAGCGCCGAAGCCAATTGCTCAAGATACCAATTTGCTTCAGGGAGAGAAAGCACACGTCTCTTTGCCATATATTGAGAGAGCGTCCCTCCCTCCATATAAGGCATCACGATATAGGGCAAGCCTTCTTCCTCACCATATGAGTAGATAGGCAGAATATTTGGATGATCCAACTTACTCGCCGCCTCAGCTTCATGCAAAAAGCGCCGATAAAAATCTCGCTGCATACGCCTATCCATTCCCGTTCGTGGAAGATAGACTTTAATCGCGACCTTGCGCCTGGGCTGCTCTTGCTGTGCGAGAAAAACAGCACTTGATCCACCATATCCCAGCAGCCGCTCCAACACGCATGAGCCTAATGTTTTGCCGATCAGATGTTGACCCCGAGTTGTAGCCACGCCAAAGCTCCTCTCTAGCTTCCCCCCTTAAAAAATCAAGTGCTACCCTTTATCCCTCGTGAATCCCCTTCGCTCTCCTTGGGACTCTATAATCATTGTAAGCAAGAAACCGACTAACTGTCAATATGCAGTCATTCTACCTATTGAACAACAACAAAGCTATACACGATACACTATTTCTCTCTTTTTAACGTTGCTTACTTTACCACTAGCAAATTTACCACTAGCAAAGAGGAGAGAGAGAAGATAACCATCTTTCCTCACTTGAGCAGAAGATGGTTATCTTAAAAATTTTTTGCTGGCAGGAGCTTCATCAAGAAAGATGACTTAGATGACAAATTTCCCGTCACGCATGATCACGCGCTCATCTACTTCGATGGTACATTCGGAAGGAATCACATCGACGTGGATGCCTGCGCTCCAATCGGCACCGGTAAAGTGAGGATAGGGATCGCCAAAAGCCACATGTAAGCCTGGCATCTTCTCATCCTGCAACAGGTTTCCAACTAACTTTTGAAGGCTTGTTAATGTACCGATGGCAAATTCGCCCGCACGATTCCCATTGGGAACAGAGAAGAGATAAGAACGCACATCATCGGCAATAGCAGTGTCCTCGCTACGAATCTCTGTAATGTAGCCATTCTCTACATTGATCACCAGAGGATGCTCAAGGACGCCATATTTTTCAGAGAAATAGTCACCCAGGACATCACAGACCAGGACTCCATCAACCGTGGCTGGAGCGGTATAGACCTCACCTTCGGGCAAATTCCCCCACTTGCCTTGTTCATGATAGCGGCCATTACAGGGAACCCAGCGCCAATCTTCATGGAACGTGGCCGTAACATCGGTCCCTTTGACCGAGGTTACATGGATCTTCTTTGCGTGACGCACAACCTCATAGATCTGGTTCGTCACCGTATACACTTCCTCATAGTCGGCACACATACCATCCGTCATCAGGGTCTCATCGATGCCAATCATATGCCCATGACGCACCTTCAATTCATTGACTAGAAATGGAAGCAGCGGGATACGAAATGAGATCTCTCCTGGCTGTGCCGTTGCTATATAGTAGGTGACGGTAGGACGTGCCTCAAGCAGCTCTGTCCGTAACTCGTCCGAAAAGGCTTTTAAAGGACGCTCCCCATATTGTTCCAGGAAACGCACAGTCACGCTCGCACCCTGTTGCAGGGCCGCCCATGCCACCTGCTCGGCAATTCGTTGACGAGCGTAGTCGGTCAGAATAAACACGCGATCACGAGCCGTTACTCCCATGCAAGCGATCGCATTGCCTGCGCCCTTCTGCAAGCGGGCCTCGAATGAAGTCGCTTCACTCTCACCCGGAATAGTATTCAACATATAGCACATCTCCTCTACATCATACATAAACATGTGACGTCCGCTATGGCAACAATACGCAGATGGGATTGCTGCCTAACGATATGTTCAGAATAACAGACCAGTAACATGGCCGTCTAGTCTAGTACATTCGTCAGAATTATTCTCCCTTCCATGCACAGATAGAGTGCATAAGAGAACATTTATGCTATACTTGGTGCAGAGATAGACAGGACTCAACGGTTCAAGCCCCGTCCAGATCATGAGCATGGTAAGGAGAGCCGCATGGCTAGAGACTTTGGTGTTGCACAGATTCTTGATTACCTCACCCAGATGGATATTAAGGTCGCCCACGTGGATCGCACAAAAAACATTATTGAGCTAGCCTTTCATGGCGAGAGCGGCCAATGGCGTCTGGTTATCGGGACTCAGCAGAGTGGACCTGAACGCAAGCTCATGCTGATAGCTCCTCACATCGGAACTGTGACCAACAAAAAACGCCTGGAATGCCTGGAAGCATTAATGGCCGTCAATTATAGTATTGCCATTGGCAAGTTTGGCTTAGATTTGGAGGATGGCGAAGTTCGTCTCGAAGAAGCTGTTCCTCTGGCCGAACAGGGTATTAGCTTTGAGCAATTTCAACTGGTCTTTGGAGCTATTGTCCAGACGGCATCGATGTATCATAGCCTGCTTCCACGCATTATCTATGGACATCAATCAATTCAAGAAGCAATCCAGGGCTGTGAACACGATTTTTTTCAGCATGAACTGTCCGATTGGTCTTCTGCCTCCACCAATGAACCGCTTGCAAAATTGGGTCTCGCAGGAGATGAGGAGCCAGGTGGCCTGGATGTGCAGGAGATTCTCGCCGAAGTCCATCGCATTTTTGAGCAAAAGAAAGAGTAACCGCTTTTAAACAGGCGCAGGAAGAAGGCAGGTTTTGCACAAAAACCTGCCTTCTTCCTGCAATAACCATCACGCTCTTACGCCTAAACGGCTGTCACTGTTCCATCCGCATTCACTTTAATTGCTACTGAGGGCAATGGTCTCGTGGCAGGTCCCTGCAAGACTTTTCCGGCATTCATGGGATCAAAAACTGCACCATGAGCCGGGCAGACCAGGGTTCCAGTCCCCTTATCATAGCGCACCGCAACTCCTTCATGAGTACAGGCCATCTCATATGCAGCAAAATTCCCATTAGTAAGATGGATGAGCAAGCTATTCTTTTTATCCGCAGGGTTGACAAACGTCGTTGCTGTTGCTGTTGGTTGAGTGGATTGGCCAATCACCGTTCCTGTATGACCAGGAGCTGGCGCTGCCGTTGGTGGTGGATTTCCCGCAGGCGGTTGATTCCCCACTGGCGGCGGGTTCCCCGCGGGCGGTTGATTGCCAGCCGGAGGCGGGGGATTCTTCCCAGCCGGGGGTTGATTACCAGCTGGGGGTCTTTGTGCTATGCCCTGCCCATTCGAGTTCAGTGGCGTTACAGCCTGTTGTTTACCTGTCGATCCCATAAAATGGTTCAGGTTCAACGCCGCAACTCCAAGCCCGGCGGCAATAACGCCTCCACCAGCCAGTAGAGCAACTACACGGCGGCGGCTCGGCGATGACTTTGTAGGAGGTGGCATCTGTCTGGCTGAAGAGGGAAGAGGTCGCACCGGCTCACTTGTCCACTGAGCGGCTGCGAGCCCGCTGGCCTCCTTCGGAGCAGAAGCGCGAGCAGATGGAGAGGAATCGGCAGGGGCCAGACCAGGCTGTGACCACCATTCATATGCCTTCGCCAGATCAGCAGGCTGAGGCTCTTTTACTACAGCAGGCTCTGGAACAGTCTGCGGTTTCGCAGCCATTGAAGCAGCTCCAAGGGGCTTGACCAACCCCATCTGAGCGTTAGCCAGTTCCTGGGGAGGTAAAGGAATCAACGTTGGCGGAGCAGCGGGTACAGGAGGCTTCAGATGTGCAGAAGCAGGTAAACGCCCACTGGACGCCTTCAGAGAAAGATCGGTGAACCGCTCCCGGCTGCTATTAGCAGATGGAGAAGAAACAATCGGCAGTTTTCCCGTTACAATTGGTGGCATTAATTGCCAATTCCGCGTCACATAACCACTTTGCGGCGTCTCTTGCACAGTCTGGCTGACAGGCATATGGATAGGATCAACAAATGCCAATGAGCTACTGGCCCCTCTGGTGGCCTGCTGAAAGGCCACACCAAACGCTTCGACTTGCTGAAAACGGTGCAACGGATCTTTTATTAACGTCTGGTTGATCACAGACTCCAGAACCAGGGGGACGGTTGGAGACAGTGTATGCAACGGTGGAATGCTCTGCTTGAGGTGTTGTTCAGCCACCTCCAATGGATGTTGACCAGTAAAAGGGGGGCGTCCGCTTAATAGCTCATAGATGATACAACCAAGCGCATACATATCTGACCGTCGATCAATAGACTGCCCCTGCACCACCTCTGGCGCAATATATTCCGGAGCCGCCAGAAAAGTCCCGACGATACTTAACAGATGTGCATAAGGCTGATCAGCTGGCTCAATACCGCTGGCTTGAAGGATATGCATTAAACCAAAGCCCGCGACCTGGAGGATCCCCTCATTGCTCACCACGATATTTGCTGGCTTCAACGTCCCATGGATAAAGCCTTTACTATGGGCATAGGCCAGACCGGAAATAATCTGCTCGACAATCGGACCCAGTTCATCATACTCATAGCGCCCTTTCTGCTTCAATAGATCAGCCAGGGAGCCATTCATCATATAGGGAGTCACAAGATAGGGGAAGCCAGCATACTCTCCCACTTCATAGACAGGGAGAATATGGGGATGGTCCAGTTGGGTAACAGCCTGCGCCTCTTGATGAAAGCGAGCAAGAAAACGTTGCCGCGCATCAAGTGTATAGTGTTCTGGGAGGAGATAAAAAGTGAGTGCATCGCTGCGCTGAAGCGTTCGATGTCGAGCCAGGTAGATTGCATTTAAGCGACCACGGCCCAATAAACGCTCTAACTGATAGTTTCCCAGGCTCTGTCCGACAAGCTGATCCGCAGATAGTGTTGGCATACAACATCGCTCCCCAAATACAAACTACACACAGCCAACGACTGATTACTATCGATAGCAGCCAATCAACCGTCCCTGGATGATCTCTCCGACCAACTGGCTTCTGACAAAAGAAAAAACGCAGTCTGGCTGTTAAACAGACACTACGATGATGAGTTTACACACTGTATCAGATTACGTCAATGCAACAGGAGGGAAGTAGGACTTGTGCGTTATAGCGGGCCCTCAGCGGTCGGGGGAGAGAGGAACCCGACCGCCCAAGATGAGGGAGATACGAAGGGGGTTAGACGCGGCGGGGAACGCGTCACTGGAACTTTTGTTCCAACGAAAAAGAGGATACCATATGTCGCGAGGCCTGTCAAGCGGTAGAGAAGACGAAGATTCATTTTTCAGCCAAAGAGAGACAAAAGACCCTTTTTTCCTCCCGAAAGAGTCCTACTTCTGGGACTCATCTTTCCCTGGGATGATACAATGAGCAAAGGGTCATCAATCAAGCTCTGAGCGAGCGCATGCATAGAGCTCTCACCCCTTTCCACTTTGCTGCCTCCCAGGGGCAAAAAAGAACCAACCAGAACAGAACGAGATAGAACATAGGAGGAAGTAGCCATGGCAGACGTACAGCCATTGCGAGGATTGCGTTACGCACCAGAAAAGATCAAGGATCTTGCCAATGTGGTAACCCCTCCATTTGATGTGATTAGCCATGAGGCGCAGGATCGTTATTATGCGCGTCATCCCTATAATGTCATTCGACTGGAGCTTGGCCACCAGGGCACGAACGATACCTCGCTGAGTACGGTCTATTCGCGAGCTGCCGCAACCTTTGCCGAGTGGCGCGTTCAACAGGTGCTTCAGCAAGAGAACACGGCATGCTACTATCTTTACCAGCAAAGCTTTCTCTATCAGGGACAGAGCTATACACGAACAAGCCTACTGGCACGCGTTCGGCTGGAACCCTGGGAGAAACGCATTGTGCTGCCTCACGAGCACACACGCACCAAAGATAAAGAGGATCGCTTACAGTTGTTGCGCGCCTGTGCCACAAACTTTAGTCCGATTATGTGCATGTATGAAGATCCACAGGGGCGCATCCGCCGTCTCCTCAACACATATGCAGAGCAAGCCGAAGTACAGCTTACTGATGAGGTAGGAGAACAGCACCGCTTACATCCTATTACTGATGCACAACAGATTGCCGCTATCCAGGATTTCTTTCGAGAGCGCCAGATATATATTGCCGACGGACATCATCGCTATACAACTGCTCTCACTTATCGCGAAGAGATCCGAGAACAACGCAAGGAGCTTCATCCTCAGGACGCTGCTAACTTTGTCATGATGGCACTCATTGACCTCGATGATCCTGGCATGCTTGTCTTACCAACGCATCGCCTCCTGAATCATCTCAGTTCTGAACAGCTCGCTGTTCTTATACCTGAGCGATTAGGAGCCTATTTCACTGTTGAGCCAGCCTCCAGCACCGCAACTCAGGCAGAGCTCATCGCTCATCTGGCGCAACGCGGACAGGAACAGCCCACACTCATGGTACAGACGGAGGCACAGATGCTCTTCCTGCGCATCAATGAGGGTGGAAGACAAGAGATGGAACGGAGTGGACACGGCGAAGCCTGGAATGCTCTGGATGTCGCACAGGTACAACGATTGATACTCGAACGCCTGCTGGGGATTACTGCAGATCAGGTGGCGGCTGGTAACTATATACGCTATACTCACGAGACAGCTGAGGCCCTGCAAGCTATTGCACAGAAACAAGCTCAGGCTGTTATCTTACTCAACGGGCTTCCTTTTCGACAAGTGCGCGACGTGGCCCAGGCCGATGAAAGGATGCCTCAAAAATCAACTTACCTCTACCCAAAACTCATAAGCGGGTTGGTGATGAATCCATTATGGTGAGGAGCAGAAAATGATACTTATTGTCGGCGCTGGTCTGGCCGGTTTAACATGCGCCAAAATGCTTTCAGAAGCTGGTCGCCAGGTACTGGTTCTCGAGGCTGGGGATCAGATTGGTGGTCGTGTCCGCACAGATTATCATGAGGATGGCTATCGCTTAGATCGAGGCTTTCAGGTTCTCTTTACTTCCTATCCGGCAGCCGAACGCCATCTCGATTTTACGACGCTCAAACAACGCAAATTTGAACCCGGGGCACTTCTGGTGAAAGGCAAAAAGCGCTATGAGATTACTGATCCATTGCGCGAGCCAATGCACACAGTTAGAAGCCTCTTAAATCCCCTTGTCCCCACGCTCGATAAGATGCGTGTGCTGCGCTTACGTATGCAGGTTGCCCAACCATCAGTGGGTGAGATCTTTGCAGGTAAATTACAGGAAGATGGGCAGGATGAGTCAACTGAGGCTTATCTGCGCAACGCGGGCTTCTCTGATACCTTTCTAGATAATTTTGTTCGACCTTTTTATGGTGGAATCTTCCTGGATCGCTCACTTTCAACCAGTGCTCGGATGTTTCAATTTACCTTTAAAATGCTGGCACAGGGGGATATTATTATCCCTGCCGAAGGGATTCAACGCATCCCAGAGCAGCTCGCAGCCGCTTTACCCAAAGGGAGCGTACGCTGCAATGCACGTGTGAAAGAGCTCATTGTACAAGAGGGTCAGGTTAAAGGAGTTGTGCTGGTCAATGGAGAGACGCTTCAAGCCGAGCAGGTTGTGGTCGCCACTGCCAGTCCCATTGCAGAGCGCTTTGTACATACCCCTCTCCCGACACAGCCAGTTAGTGCAGTCTGTCTCTACTTCGCTGGCGATGAACGGCTCTACTCGCAGCGCAAGATTCTGTTGAATACCGATCCACAGGCGTATATCAACAACGCGGTTCTTCTCACAAATATCGCTCCTACCTATGCCCCACCGCGCAAACATCTTCTCTCTGTGACGGTCCTGGGGAATCCAGGCGAGGACGATGAAGAGATCGAACGACGCTGCCGCGAGGAGCTAACCGGCTGGTTCCCAGACAATGATCTCAGGCACTGGCAGCTTCTGGGACTCTATCGCATCCCCTTTGCTCAGTTTGCTCAGCTCCCTGGCACATTTGACCAGCTTCCCGGCAATACAACAACGATTGAAGGGCTTTACCTGGCAGGAGAGTATACTCAGTCAAGCAGTATCCAGGGTGCAATGCACAGCGGGGAACATGCAGCCAGGGCGATCCTGGAGACACCTGAGCGTTTAGAAAGCGAGCGCACAAAAGCTGCTCACTAAACCAGTTGCTTGTCTCCTTCCACATGTTCCGGTTTTGACTGGATCAGCACCTCTTTTTTCAACATTAGAGATAGAGGGGCGGGCTTTGGCAAAACCAGAAGAGGCGGAAGGAGCGTAGCTGGTCTGGTTGAATGAGCTTCCCAGGTTCATTTATGATTAACCTGGAGTTAGCGAGACAAGCAACCTCCCCAATTTGTGAGCCCTTCCAGAATCAGGCCCGGTCTTTAATCCGGTTGAAACATGTCAATGGGAAAGGCATTGAGCATTCCATGCCGCAATGATTCAACCATCAAGCGAAGAGGGCCTTGCTCAATAGAAATTCGGAAGAGGGCGCGTGGAAAAGGCTGCTCAAGTACAGAGATACCTGAGGCTGGATCTAACAGCGTCGCCACCGCCTGAAGCAGTGGAACCTCATCCTGACGACCCGCTTGTTTGAAAAGAGCCACCTGCCGAAGAAGGCGCTGCTGATAGAGTATACGCCATTTATCATCGACAAGCTCTTCAATGGCTTCTTTCACAATCTGTTCCAGTAAAGCACGCTGCTCGGCTTCACGTGCCTTGCTCTTGCGCCCTGTGCGGCCACGGCCAGAGCCCTCAGAAAGATCCTGTGCCGTCCAATAGCGACCAATATAGGGCTCTATCGCTTCCATAGGCTCAAAAAGCCAGGAGGCAAATTCTTTAATCTGATAGAGCTCGTCACCTCGTTGCCCAAGTGCATAGGTAGCCGGTGTGAGAGGGAGAGGATCTGCTATAATCCCGACCTCTGATTGCTCAACGGGGCGTATCTCAATCAGGGGTCGCCAGATGGAATAGGCGATCGGCAATTTAAAGCGCGAACGCTTATTGAGGGCGCGGGCCTCAATAATCAATGCTCGAGCATATTCAAACGGGACAGAAAAATTCGAAAAACCTTGCTCTTGCAGATCATCCACCAGCGACTTCCACTGCTCAGCATCCATCTCATCAACGCCGTAGCAATCTTTAATGCCTTTTTGATCCAGAGATAGTACGTTGACCCCTTTCACAAGGCCATCTGGACGTTGCCAGGAGAGCATAATGAGCTGAGCACCAGAGCCATCGATTGAGCTCACGCGTGCCTCATACGGCGGCAATGGCTGCGAACGTGCAGCTATCATCGCAGCATCCTCTACTCCCAGCATTGATTGCATCGTTAAACGTCCAAGCACTGCTCGCGAGAGCTGCTTGATCTGCCGGTTAGAGGTGGTCGTCATTAAGCGATTCAGAGCTGGCATGGTCTGATGAACTGCAATTGGTCCTAATTGCTCAAGAGACTCAATCACTGCCGTTACAATCTTGCCAGACTGGTTCTCCAGCAGTGGGATAAGCAGACTGGCAGCACGTGGATCATTACTATTGCCCAACCACCCAATAAAAGCGAAGCGCCGCTCCAGTGGCATTGAGACAACATCTTCTAGAATCGTCTCGATGCCCATTTCATCCTGATCAACCAGTTCTAGCAATCGCATCTGCATCTGGCGGATGGCTCCTGCTGGATCGTTTAAGTACTCAATGATGCCATCATCAGCCATCTCTGAGCCTAGCTCTTTGAGGATGGGCGCAAGGGAAAGCTTCGCGAGATCACTAATCGTTGGATCAGCCACAAAGTCTTCTAAGCCTTCCAGATCAAAGTCTGTGGCCAATTCCGTAAGAATGCGCAGTGCAGCCGCCTGAGCCATTGCATCGTTGCTTTGCAGAAGATGCAGAACCTTCTCACGAGCACTCTCCGCCCACTCTTCATCCAGGCGATCCATATAATGGGACATAGTTTCAGCGTCAATATCTTCGCGGCGGCTAACCGCCAGGAGAATACTATCAACGCTCTCTTGTGGAGGCCCCTTGCGTCCTCGTGGCATGAGCAGTCTCCTTGTACCTTCTGGGAGTAGTTGTATGCAGCCCTCATAGGCATACATCAGTGAAAGGCATTGTACCACGTTCACCTGTCAGAGTCGAGATCAGCATTAGAGACAAAAGCTATACTGATGAGGGGAAACGGCTTAAAAACGCCCTTCGTCTCCATACAGTCGAAGCGGTGGGATACAGGTCGAAAGAGCAGGAGCATTCAGGCTTCCTAATGCTTCTGTCAGCAGAGCCAGACTGATCAAGAAATCGTCATGTCCTTCCGAGGGATCCACATACATATCAAGTACATTGGGCGCTGGCAAGCGATAACGAGCACGTCGCAGTTGCTGCCAACATTCATTCGCGAGCTCAAAAGGGGCACTGGCCTGGAGATAGAGCTTCAAACGACCGCTATTAATGAGAGCAAGCAACTGGTAGGCCAGCCGAGATTTACTGGGGCGCGTAAAATGAAAGGTTGTGACCCGCTCTGCACTATAGCGATCCTCTAACAATGAGGCCAGCCCTGCTCCTAATCCGGTTCCATCAATAACGATTGCGCGTATATTCCATTGCTCAATGAGCATGCTAATGGCCGCATATTGCTCAAGATAGCGTGCTCCATGCCAGCGCTGCTGATAGACGACTTCAATCACCGGGAGATTAAGCTCATTGTAGCGTACCCGCCCGATACTCAGGACGGTCCAATCACGCTGTTTCGCTACTGGCAGGGCGATGCTCCCGGCGGCCCGCTCTTCTCCTGCAATATCTAATCCAGCCAGATAGCAGCCCCCCTCACCCGGAGCTCCTTCCCAGATATGACTTCCCTGCAATAACTTCTGCTGCATAGGAGTCAAAAAATAATCGGCTCCATTAATAGGACGCAAGTAATATTGAGTCTGAATGGCCTGATGCTCTTCACCCAGTCGCGCTATCTCCTGCTCCACGTAATGCCGGTAGGCACTATTCACAGCAGCCAGAATCCGCCAATCATATTCAAAATGAAGTTGTATACCAGTCCGCTGCTCAAACTCTCTATTCCTAGCCTGCTGCTGTGCAAGGAGCGTCCGGTCAGACCAGGCTGTACCATAAAGGACGGTCGTGGCATTTGTGGTCGAGGCCATCGGGCGAAAATCGCGATCAAACTTTTCTGCGCTCACATCTTGCGCCTCATCGATCTCTAA
This sequence comes from Tengunoibacter tsumagoiensis, assembly GCF_003967535.1. Classification (GTDB taxonomy): domain Bacteria; phylum Chloroflexota; class Ktedonobacteria; order Ktedonobacterales; family Ktedonobacteraceae; genus Tengunoibacter; species Tengunoibacter tsumagoiensis. The sequence continues at coordinate 3,954,497 of NZ_BIFR01000001.1, forward strand.
TAAAAGACTCGCTGTTGCACCTACGACATTACTTTCTGGTGCCGCAGAGAAAAACATCACTCGTGGCCCAATCTGATTGCGCACCAGCAGCTGATCAGCGCGAGGAGCCAGTCCCACTATCTGGCCATAGCTCTGCCAGATCCGCTTTCGCGTGAGTGGAGTCTCCAGCAATGAGAGAAGGCGAAGTCTGCTATGCAGAATCTGCGGTCGAAACGTTGGGGCTGCTTTGACGATTACTCCCTCTGACTGATAAAACAGGAGATAGGCTTCGAGAACGGCTGATAACTGATTTTTGCCGGACTGACGAGCCATCATGACGGTGAAGATATGGCCCTGTTCTGTATAAATCGAGCGCACAATAGCTTCGGCGATAAGCTCTTGATAGGGATAAAGCGGCTTGCCTAATATTTGCTGTGCAAACTGCGCAACAGTGAGTGGAGGGCGTTGCATAGTCTATTTTCTCGGAGGAGATGAAGAGGGGAGAGAGAAGTAAAATAACGCTATTCTTCGTACAATTATCATTGTAACATACAATGAGCCTTGCTTCAAGGGGGCGAATAAAGAACTTTTAAAAGAACCTTTAGTAGTACGTCTCTGTACTCTCATTGGTGCAGTACGCCTCTGTACTCTTAGCAGGGATTAAAAGAGAACAGCAGGGGATTGGTAACGAGCAAGTTTTTCTAATAACACATCAAGATAAAATGGTTTGCCGATAAGATCGCTGGCACCGGAAACCATGCCCACTGAGGAGACCGTCACGTCATCGGAGATTGCAATAATGGGCAAGGCAGATAGAGTGGGATGGAGGCTTAAACGAGAGGCCAGTTCATATCCTGACACGTCTGGCATCATTAAATCAAGCAGAAGGAGCGATGGCAGAGATCGCATCTGGCCCTGTCTTCTGGAGCGCTCAATCTGTTCTAAAAAAGGATAGACCCTCCGACTTTCAAAGAGGCCCAGACCGGCATAGCCTTCGTTCTCCAATACCATCATAAGAACAGATAAAATGGCATGATCATCATCTACTACCAGAATATAGGGCTCATGGAAGGTAAATTGAGGGGTGCAATAAGCTCCTTCTGGTATAACCTCATTCGCGGGGTAATCAAAATATTTCATTATCCTCTCCCAATCAGCGTAGTCTCTCACCTGCTACCCTGACCTATTCTACCGCACATAACATCCACTTTTTTATTATAGGCCCAGATCAAAATATATTTCATCAAATTTCTGTTAAAATATGCGCTCCTTCTGGATTTTTCTTTTGAGGATCTATTCTCATGGCTATAATGCTCCACAACCCAGGCACATGAACAACAACCAGAAAAAGATTCCAGTACAACAACACAGTAGCATTGTCCCCCCGAGCCAGAAGAGATACTCCAACCGCCCCGGACGCAAGAGCCACCATCGTAACTGATCAAGCCAACGAGAAAAGACCAGACGTTTGCCAGATACCTGGAATTCAAAGAACGTGACACTCTGACGATCTTCATCGGAGATGGGCAAGCTCTGCCGCATCCACAATCCACGCTCAGACCGAGGCTGGAACGAAGAATGCAAGAGTGGGAGCGTGTCTATCAGGGCAAATCTTCTTTTCTTCTCTACCAATGCACTGGACACCTGTTCAGGATAGGTATCCACATCATCAATAGTCAGATCGGGGTGAGAGGCTGCCTCAGCAACAATTAAAGACAGCGAAGGGAGACTGCTCACCGCAGCAAAACCTGGCGATTCATAGTGCCAGGTTGCAGATTGGGGCCACGTTGGAATACGTGTTACATCCTCCTCTGCTTCGGGAAACAAGAAACGCGCAGAACGTGGTCGCACCCGCACAATGGCCGATGGATGAGCCGAAGCACGTGGCGGGATTGAAGAAGGCTTTACGAGAAACTGTTGAGAAGAATGATGCTTCCCAGAAGTACGTGATCGTTTCTTTACTGGAGTAGATGCCATACCAGTTCTCCTATCTCAGTTGGAACCTTTCTACAAGAAATCTTCAATAGAACCGCCTTCATTCAATTAAACGCAGCATTTTCTTGCTTTATCGGACCAGAAACCACCTGATTAAACACAAGAGATTTGACCTTTTTAACCAGATAAGAATGCGAATTTTTACTCACTAGCTGGAAATTTTTTCCGACCAGACAAGAAGAAAAGAACCTGTCTCCTGAGAAAGAAACCGGAGGAGAGCCCCCTTTGTGGATAGAGGCAGCATATATACCTATACCTCTATATTGGCACATATCTTGCACAATTAAAGAATAGGGGGTAGATGTCCGAAAAAATTTCGGGCGTGCGTTAGCACCAGGGATGGTCCAGTTGACTAACGCCAATATCTCCGGTTACCAAGTTGTGGAATGGGATTTGAGGTATAAGGAGTGTAGGATATGGTAGCCATTATCAAACAGGCGAGCACACAAAGAGAGACAGCACTTGACGTACAGCCGCCTTTGGCCTCAGGACAGGGCGAAGTGCAGCAAATACACAAGAATTCGACGGCTCGCCATAGAGCTGGAACAAGCAGAAAGGGAAAAGTAGCCAGTCGTAAAAAAGGTGAGAAGACCAGTGAACTTTCATCATGGAATGAGGACGAGACTTTTCCAGAAGGGTCCGAAAGCACCGAGCGACGCCAAAAAACAAGCTCGACAGACTTCCATGAAGATGATGAGTACCTGGAAGAAGAAGATCCCGATGAGAACGAGGTTGAGAATGCGATCCGACAATATCTAGCCGAAATTGGCCGCTATCCCTTGCTCAAAGCGGAGCAAGAGATGCAGTTGGCAAAGCGTATTATCGCTGGCGATCTCGAAGCCCAGCAACGGCTCGTAGAAGCCAATCTGCGTCTGGTCGTCAGCATCGCCAAACGCTATAATAATCATGGTGTCTCCCTCTTAGACCTTATTCAAGAGGGGAATCTCGGGCTCATTCGAGCGGCGCAAAAGTTCGATCCAGTACGAGGTTTTCGCTTTAGCACGTATGCGACCTGGTGGATTCGCCAGGCGATCAGCCGCGCAATTGCTGAACACACGCGCACGATCCATATCCCTGTTCATGTTGTCGAACTCATTTATAAGATGAAACGGGTTACACGCCAGCTTTATCAGGATCTCGGGCGCGATCCTTTTCCTGAAGAGATTGCGCGGGCTATCCACCTTAGCAAAGAACGCATCGTAGAGCTACAAAGTATGGCTGAAGCGCCTATCTCTCTCGATGCCCCTCTGATTGAGGATGAACAGTACCATCTCGCAGATATGCTTGAAGATACTCATGCTGCCGCCCCTGCTGATGTGGTCACCCATCAGGTACTACGCGATCAGATTGGCCGCGCCCTCGAGACTCTGAATCAACGCGAACGTCAGGTCATTGAATTACGCTACGGCCTTCATGATGGTTATTGCCATACACTTGAAGAATTGAGCGCTTACTTCAAGTTGACCCGAGAGCGTATTCGCCAGATTGAAGTAAAGGCACTGCGTACCCTTCGGCAACCTATTCAGGTTCATCTCCTGGATTTTGTCTGATGCGCTTCTCTGGAGAGTAACCCTGACAAACTATAATCTAATGGTTTTATGCAATGAATTGTGAACTACCACGAAGCTGAAGAACTTGCGGTTTTCTCGCCGCTGTCGTATGAATATGCTTCAATAGGTACTTTGACAATAATTCTAGTACGAATGGCTCATTTGCACTCTATCAGAGAGTTTACGTTAGCTTGCATAATCCAGATGAACTGGTTCTAATTGAGAAGCATTCTGTGGTATAAACATTACTCTTGGAATATAAGGAGGTTTTAAGGCCCTCCGCACGTCGAGTACAGCAAGAAATGCTGCTACGACGTGCGGGTCGTACTGGTAACCCGCCCCTTGCTCAAGTTCGTGATATGCCTGCTCTAGTAGCAACGGTTGCCGATAAGGTCGATACGATGTCATGGCATCGTAAGAATCTATGACTGCCAGGATTCGCGCCCACTTTGGGATCGCTTCGCCACTTAACCCAACTGGATAGCCTGCTCCATCCCAACGCTCATGGTGTGACACAACTGTTGCTGCCAGAGAAGCAAAGACCCCACCTGCAACGAGCAGGATATGTTGTCCAATCTGAGGGTGGAGGCGAATCTTTTGCCATTCTTCCTCGCCCAGAGGCCCCGGTTTCGCTAAGATGTCAGATGCCATGCCTGCCTTCCCAATATCATGTAACAGCGCCGCCAGTCGTACCCACTGCACCTCTCTTGCAGAGAGCCCTAAAGCCGCGCCAATTGCTTCGGCAAACACTGAGAGCCGAAGTGCATGAGCACAGGTCTCGCGATCACAAAAGATGTTCAGCGTCCGCACGACCGCAATTTCTACCGGGCTGACAATTGACAAGGTTTCTTGCAATGAATGAATAGCCAGAAAAGCCTGCTCCTCCTTCAAGACATGGCTCGCTAACACACGCTGTAATTCTTGACGCATGAAGTTCCCCACGCAAAATGCAACGGTACTGTTAATGAACATAGCGGCATGACTCCTTTGCCAATGGGCATTGGCAATATGTGGGCGGGTACGCCTTGGTTGCACTTCCTGGTTATCGCTTGCTAAGATTCAGTTCAGTCCTTGCCGTACGAACTGCTACCTTCTTCTCTATTATCTACGTTTTTTGTTATAAAGATGTTCACGCTTTCTTGAAAAAAAACAAAGCATTTTTGCCTCATTGTGAAATAGTACCTTTTTGTCACTCTATCATTCGATTTTACAATGAGGGGAAATCTTTGAAGGTGCTCTTGACATTTAAACTTCTTCTGGTTATACTTTTTTTATAAGCAAGATATCTTTTCTTTTGATATCTTAAGGCTTTCCTCCTTACTACCTCTTCACACTACTTTTCATCCTCTTCTCTTTTTCTCAGGAGCCACAATGATGCAACAAGATGATGCTCTTTCCGGTTCGCTATCAGGCCTCCAGTTTGACCTGTTTGATGCCCTCAAACCAGATCCTCTGCTACCTGATCTGACTGACTATGTTCTTCCTCTTAGCATTCCTCCCTTTACCAGCGATCTCCTCGTTAGTTCCCCGCTTCCCTCACCAGATCTTCTCATGTCTGCACAATTAGCACATGATCCACTTCTCCCCGATCTTTATCCTGAAGGACCAGATGTGGTATGGCCAACCGTAGAGCGCCCTGGAGATCTCGCAGATGCGGCTCAAGACCTGTTACAGCAAGATCCTACCTATCAGCAATTAGCTCATCACAACTATCGCACGTCATTTATGGATCAGTCAGGGGTCAATGGGTATCGAGCTCGTCATTTCGATCTACTCTTTCAGGGCTTAGCAGAAGAGGAGAGGCGTTGATGCCTGAACAGAGCTCTACAACGATACGCCTGGATGGTGAAATTCAAGAGCATCATGCTCTCTCCCCCCAGGGGCACGCAGTTCGTGTCACAGTACTACAAGGTGGGCTATCTAAAAATGGCTACAATTACAATGAGTGTATTCTCCAGGAGATTGCCTGTTGCCTTGAAGGGGCCCATGCCTATACGGATCATGTTCGCCCTGAGGCTGCCCACGATGCACGTTCAGTACGAGATATCGTTGGCTTCTATCAGGATGCTCTCTATGTTGCAGGCACGCCTGAGCAGCCCGGCCGGGTTGAGGCAACACTGCATATTCTAGAGGCCGCTGAATGGCTCTGGTCACTGATTCAAGAGGCCTGTCGGCTTGAGCAGCCTGAACTCATCGGGCTCTCAATTGATATCTTTGGCCGGTGGCAGCTCAATGAGGCAACACGAGCTAAAGATGTTATCCAGGTTATAGCGCTTAATTCGTGTGATGTTGTGACACGCCCCAGCGCTGGAGGGCGCTTTCAACGTATCCTGCATCATGATGCCCCTCTATCCAGTTACTTGCCCTCTACCTCACAAGGAGATCACCTTATGGATGTAACTTCCGCTTCCTCTCCCCTACCATCTTCATCGGCACAAGTTCAAGAGCACCAGAGTTCTCTAACGCCTCAACTGGCAGAAATTACAGAATTGAAACGTGAACTACAGCTTGAACGAGCTCAGATACTGCTTGAACGCCGATTGTTGGAGTCAGCCTTACCTGAGGCGGTTCAAAAGTTGGTCCGCGACCGCTATACCAATCGCTTCTTTGAACAACATGAATTAGATGCGGAGCTACAAGCACAACACTCTATGCTGTCTGCCCTGTCCTCATCGGGCCTCATTCGCGGCCATACCTATGAGAAACCTGACATTAGCCATGTTATTAGTGAGGCCGAAAAAATTCAGGCCGCCTTTGATCGGATGTTTGATTTAGAGGTGGATACTGGCCGCCTTGGTCCAATCAGGCCCTTTGGCAGTATTCGCGAGGCGTACGCACGTGTCACAGGAGATCCGGCTGTCGCTGGCTTTACTGAACGCTCCACATTAGGTACTATCCGTGTCTCAGAAAGCGCCCCCATCGCCCATATCAGCGAGGCAGATACAACAACTGCATCCTTCTCGTATCTGCTTGGTACAAGCATGAATAAACGCTTACTCAAAGATTATCAGGCCTGGCCAGCTGAGTGGATGAAGTTTACAACGATTGTGCCCATTCGAGATTTCAAGCAGCAGACCCGTGTGCGCCTGGGGGCCTTTGGCTCTCTCTCGATCGTAGCAGAGGATAGCTCTTATAGCACAATGACCCTTACCGATTCGGCTGCAACCTATGTGCCACAGAAACGTGGCAATCTGGTGACGGTCTCACGCGAGGTGATTGTGAATGATGATCTACAAGCCATTAAACAGATTCCAACCAAGCTTGCCGTCTCTGCCGCATACACGCTTGCTGAATTTGTGTATGGCTTCTTAAGCTCCAACTCAACCATCTACGATGGCAGTGCGCTCTTTACGACAGGCGCCCCCCATAATAATCTTGGGGCGGCGGCCTTAAGTACGAGCGCCATGCAGACTGGCGTTACAGCCATGCGTGAACAGACCAATTATGCAGGAAAGCGATTGGGACTCCGCCCGCATTTTCTGGTTGTGCCTCCTGAACTAGAATGGAGCTCGATGATTGTCACAAAATCGGCTGGTATGCCGGGCGGAAATGCCAACGATATTAACCCGATGTTGGGCTATGTGACTCCAATTGTCTCGCCACAACTCTCAAACTCGAGTCAATGGTTCCTGATCGCTGATCCACGCGAGGTGGATACAATTGAGATTGGATTTGTGGGAGGCCAGGTCAATCCAGCACTCTTTATTCAGGATCAACCGCTCTTTGGACTCAACTTTACTCAGGATGTGATTACCTATAAGATCCGCCATGAATTTGGTGGGGCGGTCGTCGATTATCGCGGGATGTATCGTGGCATCTAGTTAGATAAAGGGCTAGCTTATGACAGGCTTTATCAATGCCGATGGCTCAGCACTGGTTGGTGGTACCACCCTGACCGGGCTGGGGCAGGCGCTCCAATTAGATGCTCAGGGCAACGTTTTAACGCAGTCTGCACTTCTCGCTTCGCTTCAGCAAGGAAAGGGCTATACGGCAACTACCGGACTCTTGAATGTTGCTGCTGGCAATTATCCGCTCTGCATCTTTAATCCAGCCTCAACAGGGAAGACTATTCTCATCTACTCCCTCTATGCCTCTTCCGGCACTGCCAGTGTCAACTCGATTAGTCTGTTTCTCCAGACTGTGACGGTCAATCCATCCTACCCAGGTTCGGCAAATGTTACCCCCAATCGCATTGGCGCTACACCCTCCGCACTCAACAGTAGTTGCAGCTATAGCAACACCTCGCAGACGCTCACTGCACCGTATGCGCAAGTTGTTATTAATGTCACTCCGATTGAGTTTCTCTCCAATGGGGCCATCCTTTTGCTTCCCCCCGGCACTTCTACCGGGTTTGTCGTCTTTCTTCAGACCTATGCCTCTGGCTTTAGTTCAATCACTGCTCGCTGGCTAGAACTCTAAAAGCGCCAGCATCGATCTTGGTTTCGTAAGAGTGTGCTCAGATGGCTCAGGCTATAAGTCTAGAGCTGCACACCATTCTACAAGAAAGGGAATAACTCGATGCTCGATCTCCTCGAATTTACCTATGGCCGCTATAATGGTGGACAGACGGCTCCGATCGGGAGCTATCTCAATCCACGAACGTTCTGCATCTTCCAGCAGAGCACGGATGGCATCCTTCCTCTGGATGGGACATTTGTCCGCGTTGATCCATCGGGTAGCCAGACCTTTACAGCTATCGCAAGCAATCTCAATACATTGCTGAATACTACCTATACTGCCGCCAGCTTCCATGCGTGCTCGGGTGGGGATGCCACCGTCTCCCCTGGCACGATGAGCAACGACGCCTGATCGTCACGAACACGGTGGAGAGATGCTCTCTCAGGCGAAACATCTCTCCAGCCATAGCTTATGATCAGATACGGGGCCATGAATGAATACTCGAATGAATATACGAAGAGGGCTGTTGATCTCGTTCGATACCAGTAGCTATACGGCTTCGATCCTCCTCTTTGAGGCCACTTCTTTAGCGCTGACGGGGGTGCCGGTCAATACCGCTCTGGATAAAAGCTCTCTCTTACCTGGCGCTCTCTGTGCCGTACTCTTCTTCGATGAACACAATGGACAGGATGCAGTTCTACTGGCAACATTTCCCAATGGCAGTAGTGGTCTCCCAACGCCACTTCCTGGTCGCCTGACCTGTGTTGCAGGCTATCGCCAGATCAATAACGATACGCTTCCAGTCAATACGACGCGTACTTATACTCTGACTGGTGGGGGAACTGGCCTCCCCTCTGGCTGCTCTGGGGTACTCTATACCGTTATCTTTACCAGTTCCACCAACAATGCATCCATTCAATTAGCTCCTCATAACACAACACTGGGACTCTATGCGACCGTTGGAAATCTAGCAGCAGCCAATACAACCTTCAGTGGCAATGGCCTCTTACCCATCAGTTCTACCGGGCAGATTGATATTAAAGCTCTTACTGGCACTTGTTTGCTTACTCTCTATACCTATGGATACATCAGCTAAGCCGGGCTGATCAGGAGGATTTGTGATGCTGCTCACCGATATAGAAGCTGCTCTCCGTCTGGATCTGTTTGATCCAGCGGGCCCCAATCAACGTTGGACAACGATGGATCTCGATCGGGCTATCGATAAAGCAGTTGATCGCTATTCACAGTATTATCCCAATATTATGTACACCGATATGGCTACACAACCCTATCAGCGCACCTACCCCTATCCTCAATCCTGGAATGGAAGCTATCCTGTCTGGTGGTTAGAAAGGATTATCTATCCTCTGCAAGTCTATGGCTCTGCCTTTCCGGCTCCTACGGCCATTCCATTAGCGCAGGCAAACGCGGGCTCTGGCCTGAATATCGGGACCTATCGTTATCTGGTTACCTGGCTCACTCCAGGTGGCGAGACGACTCCCTCACCTGTCGTGACGGTAACAACTACCAGTGGGAACCAGACAGTTCTGCTCTCTGCTATTCCATTTGCATCAACTCTTACTTCGAGCGGAACGAATACGGTTATAGGTCGCAATCTCTATCGTACTCAGGTCAATGGTCAACTCTTTTTCTTGCTTGGCACAATTGACGATAATACTACGACGAGCTGGCTGGATAATCTGCCTGATAGTGCTCTCCTGAATCGCGCACAGCCCCCTACGATCAATACATCGGGAATAATGCTCTGGCCGCCACGAGAGTGCGCGTTTGCTGAATACTCCAATTTGTTTGATAGTACAACTGCTCTGGCTGCTGGTGGCAATCCTGATCTTCAGGGAAGGACTGGCTCTCCCAGTTTTACTCTGACCTTCAATAACGCGGAATTACCAAAGGATAACACACAGGTTATCAGAATCTTCTACGCGACCAGACATCAACTCGATACAAGTGGCTCCACAATTCCTGAAGTTCATCGCGATAGTATCATATTGGGAGCCTCCGTCTATGCCATGGAAGCCTATCAGGTCAGTACAAACGATAATTTCGAGTTTCAAGATGGCAGTCTTCATGATCGCATTGATGACACACAGAGCCCACAGGCCTGGTTGGCTGCAATTACGAGCCGACGCCAGCAGTTTGAGGAGCGCTTGCAGGAGATTAAACAGCAGCGCGATTTCGCCTACGCAGCCCGCATCCACTGGGGAGAGATCCCCATTCATTGGGGAAGGCTGTAAATAATTCGGACATGCGCGACTGTCTAACAACGCACCAGCAGGAAAAGGAGATTGAAGATGCCAACAATCGGACTGGATTGCGAGCTCATTCTGGATGGTACAGGCTACTTTCTCAAGCCGGGTTCCTATCAGATGCAGCAGCCTCGGCTACGAAGAGCAACGCCTCGTGCCGATGGTGGGCTCGCTTATGTCGATCTAGGACCAGGAAAAAGGACATGGCAGCTCGTCATTCTCTGTTTCAATGAACTGACACGCTATGATGGTACCCCCACAGGATTGACAGGCCAACAATATCGCGATACCCTACGCGCTTCCTATCTCGCTTCTACAGGAAGTACCGTTCTCTATAGCGATCCCATCGGGGCCACTGCTGTAACCGTTCATATTGATAACTATCGCGAGACTGTTCTGGATCTGCATACTCAACAGCTCGCTTTAGCAACCGGTGGTCCTCTGGCACTCTCCTATGAAGTTACTATTGAACTTCTCGAAGGCTAGTGACACATGATAATACACAATAATACAATTACATGTAGTAGTACATTTTCTATTTTTCTTGACAGCTTTTTACCCTTCCAACTACACTGATCAGTGTTACTATTTTATTTATTTATTTGCATTCATCATCTTTCAAGCAAACGCCTCATGTTACCACCTCCGAAGTAGCGGGGACCATATTTGTACAGAGGCTGGCAGACGATCAATGAAGAAATCTGTGCAGGAAGGCCAGGTCTATGAAACGATATTTTAATTTCAAATCTCTTTTGAGCCGACATCTCCTGGTTGCGGGAACATCCCTGTTGCTTTTATTTTTTTCTTGTTTCGGGCTCATCTCTGTCCTGTCAAATGCATATGCTAACAACTCCCAATCATTACAAACTACCGCTTCGCTCGCTCCTCAGGATACTGTAACGCCAGCACCTACTGATACGCCCACCCCAACTCCCACTCCCAGTCCAACACCAACACCTACGCCAACTCCCACTCCCATACCTACCGCTGTGCCTACTGCCACGCCAACAACTGCGCCTACTCCCGTTCCCACTGCCACGCCTGCCAATTCAACGCCCGTTCCGACGAAGGTTGTGCCTACGGCAACCCCAACAGCAGGGAATACGATCAATCCAACAATGGTAGCCGGCACTCAGACTCCAACAACTGGGACGCCTACGGCTACATCTACGGCAACGGCGACGGTAACGGCTGTCAGCACTCCCCGCACCTCAGGCACTCCAACGGGGCAACAGACCTCCAACACGTCAGATACCCCACCCTCCTCTCCAGCAGCAGGATCGTCAACCGATCTCAATGGCATTCTCTTACCGGCTGGTCTGGTTCTCCTGCTGGTTCTGATTGTTGGCGCGATTATTGGTTTTATTTTCTGGAAACGGCGGCCAGACCAGGGTGGACCTGTTCGCCCCAAAAGCCCTAAAAATCCCTGGCTTCCCTCTGGCGACGAGCTCTCACCCAACAATGCTCCTGCTCTCTTCTCTCAGCCCGCCTTTGGGGCATCGATTGGCGGACCGAACAATGCTCTCTTCGCTTCTGCCCCAACACAACAACAGGTTCTGGTAAAAGGAGCCCTTCCTCAATCTGCCCAGATTCCTTTACAGATGCCTGGACAATCTCTGGACTATAAACCAAGTGCCTTGCGCCCGATTACAAGTTCGCTCCCAGCACAATTTTCTCATCAGCGACCAGGAGGACAGACTATGAACAATGCTCCTCTATTGGATGTCGATTTTGCGCAGGTCCTGGGCCCCCAAACACGACCACAGATTCATCCAGCCGGAGCCACAGGCTTCCAGATGCCAACGGCCTCGCCTCATACGCCTGGAGGTTCCATCGGGCAAGACAACATCTCTATGCTTCCTACGCATTCAAATATGGATAAAATGCGCTCACCACAGAATCCATTCAACGCAGATACGTTTTTGTTTGAAACGCCATCAGGTCATTCTGGTAAGTTTCCTGTTGCTGGATCTGGGAGCGGCTATACAACCACACCGCTCTCGTCTCATTCGGGGAAGTTCTCGGTTCCTGATGTCCCTATGACACCAGCTCCTTCAACTAATCCAAACATACAGACGCAAAGAGAATTTGATTCAAAGACCTCGCCACGATTGATTGTCCCCGATAGCGATTCTTTTGATCGCTTTATTCAGAAACAGCATACAGGTTCGTTCTCTCTTCCTAAAACAGAGGCTGATCCCTTCTCACCCTCTGTTCTCTCCTCTCAGTCCGGCCCGATTCCTGCTCTAAATCCCAATGATCCCTTTGGGGCCAATCCGCTTCATTCAAATAAACACCCGGTCCCTCCGACGCAGCCAAAGGATGATATCCCTACGGTTGATGTCAAAGGCGATCCAATTCTTGAGACAATTATGCGCCAGGCACAGATTGGGCTCTATGCACTCCCTGATCGGCCCGCAACAGAGAGTGACATTACAGGGACTCATACCAAATACCAGGATAGCCAATCATAACCAGTTTGTGCCGTCATATCTATGCTGGCAATTAAATAGGACCAGTTGTACTACCCGTTCTCTCCGCAGGAATAACAGTACAACTGGTCCTATTCAATTGCTACATCTCTATTTGGGAATTAAAATTTCGTGCGCTATAATACCTCTGTAAGCAATATTTTTCCAGGGTAAACCTTCATGATAAGGATTTTCTGCCTTGCATGAAATTTTCTTTTTTCAGGGTAGATAACGCTACTCTATTGCTCCTAAGCTTACTTTAAGAATAGATGAGGTCAGACTTTCTGATGATTGTGCGAATCCACGGATTTGATTGGGGTGCTTATACTGAGCGTGTGATGCCAGCCTTCGCTCGCTGGCTCGTTGATGGGGATTCATCGTTCGTCTCTGAGCTCTATCAACAGACACAGAACGCACGCGAAGAAAGTTTTCTTCCCGCTCCACTACGACCAGTCTGTTCCTGGCCGCGCGCTCAAACTTTCGTCAAACAGTTACCACGCGGCACCCATACGCTCCCAGAATATCAGGCTCTCTGCACTCCTACTCTCTATACTCCCTTGAGCGATAGCTATATTCATCGCCATCCTCCTCAGCTCTATCAACAATCAGAGGCCCTGCGTGTCATCTGGGGAGCTCTGGTCACCGAATATTGTCAATCCTGGTTTACCCTTCCATCTCCTCAACAAGAGGTCTCTCAACCCGCACACGCTTCATCGACTCCTGCCTTAAGTCGACATGAAATGATCTCTTTTTTACACGCCGCTGGCCTTAAGGATCTGGCCCAGGAGATTAAAGAACGCGCAACTGAACCCCTTTTGCTAGAGGATGAGGACGCCGAAGAGATCGAAGAGGTTATGAAAGATGAACGCTCGCTCGGGGTTAATATTGGCAATCAACCAGGAATTCTCCACCTTCGTGGCTGGTTAGCGAGCACCTCTATAAGAAGCATGGCACTTTTTGAGCTCCTGGCCTGTGGCCGTCGTCGTATGCCTTTTGGCTATCGGGCCAATGAGCCTTATGAAAATATTATTGGCTACCTTACACCTGAAGAGTTATGGCAACTCTCTGATTCCCTCAAACTGGCTATTCCGCCAACAGCTGCACAGGCGGAAGAAGACTATGCTCTCTTCCGCCTGCAGCAACACATTCCTGCTGAGTTCCGTTTGCTTGACGAGGTTCTTCCTACACACGCAGAAACCTTCTTAATGGCATTACGACTGGCTGCTCAGTATGGTCTGGGGCTCCTCTGCACCGTTGGCTAAACCAGCCACAGATCTTACCTCATCCGCCGGAGTTGAAGGCGAAGATGGCTCCCTCCCGGCACAAGCCCCACTGGCAGCACCTCAATGATCTCATATTTTGCTGAGGCGGCCACCGCACTGGCGTTGGCCGTTGCAGTATCAGCAATATACACTGCACCGGTGAAATTTGTACCCAGGGGGGCAAGTAACCACGTATCTGTACTTTGTGGAAGCGGCTGACCTGTCGCACTCAAGATCTGAGGCTCTCTATTCTGCTCAGCTCGCATAATGACCTGAAGCAGGCTATAGCTGTAGGCCACACCCGTTCGATACACGACAACAACTGGACGCTGGCGACCAGCAAAGCTTCGATTGATCAATTGGAGGATCCGTTGCGCTTTTCGATCATCTAGTGGCATGCTCATCTCCGTTTCTGATCGCCAAGCCATACTCGCTCTCGCTCATCATGCAGGTCAATCTCTTCATCAAGACACTGAAACAAAAGCCGCATCGCAGTCTCATCACTAATCCAACCCTGCTGCTTTGCCTGAGTCAGACCACCCATCAGAAGTTGTGTTGCACTGGCAAGCGTCTGATGGTCAGCCGTGTCGATCTGCGGAAAGAGAATCTCATAGTCTGTTGCAAGTGTATTTGATAGACGGTGAGCCTTCTGCGCCTCTAGAATAACCCGATCAAGAATGGTCCTCAAGAGGGCGCGCAGGATATGCTGACGACGCTGAAATTTAAGAAGGGTTGGTAGCCCCATCTCTGCCGCCGTCGCCCGATTCCCATAATTTCCATCTGAGAGATAATGCTCCGGAAGTTGTGCACCAACGGCCAGCATCAATTTTAACGCACGTCCGTCGGCTTCAGCCTCGTTCGCATTGATCTCTGGGCGGACCGCAGACCATTTCTCTGCCTCGTTATGAATGATAATGCTGCCTGGTTCTGGTGGATAGGCGTATTCCATCTTCTTGCGATCAATCGCTTTCTTATCTGCCCCCTGCAACTGAACATCCCACAAGAAGGCGGACTTGTATTTATTAATGCGGACCCGATCCGTCAACCAGTCCTTATACCGTCTCAACCAGGGGAGAAGCGTCGCCAGATCGCTTTTTCCTCGTTTTGCATTCGAGACCTTGTTGATGCAGAACTGTACCACGTCACTGCCAGCGAGCAACCATTCACCCTCAGTATTCAGGCTCCTCTGTACATCTGTGGCTGTTGGCAGGACCACTGCCGGGCCAATCGGCCTCAGATGAAAGCGCATCGGGGTCTCGATATCTTCTGGATCTGTCTCAATCTGGTCAATAATTGAAGGATCAATCTGACGTATTTTGACCTTCCCATTCAAACGATTGATATAAAAACGGACAAACTGCTCTCCATAGAGGGAAAGTTCAGTACACAATGAATACACTCGTGTATCCATATGATTATCGGGATCGTTCCAAAAATCCTGCAAAATCTGCTGAACGACTGGTTCGCTGGCTGTAATACTGACCCCTTTCCCAAGCACAAAACTGGTGGTGATCTCAATAATGGCAAAAGCAATAGGGTTCGCATTGTAAGCTTCGTAACAGGCATTATGAATCTCGAGATAGGTCGAAGGCATCACATCTTTCATCGACCAATTATCCGACAGACGACGCCAATAATAGTCCTCTTCCCCACCAGTTGCCAAACGGCCCCAATACTGATCTTCCTGGGTACAGCCTGTTGGAGAAGAAAGCTGTTCTTGAATCGATGAAAACACCCCACGTGTGCCGTGATGGCGCCAGAATGAGAGAAATGACATAGGATAGACTCCTGAAAAAAGGGGGGAACGGAGCTCCGAGAAATGTAGAGGAGGGAAGTTCTCAAACAAGAGGATATACAATCATATTACACTTTTTTACGTACATTGTCAAGTTTTCGCCCACTAGACCGCTAAAATGATCACCATGAATGCTTTTTCAGAGGATTTGACAAATTGCTAAAATCTGATATATATTTTATTTTACAGTAAATACTTTCATTTCATTTTTTTGTTAAGTAACATCGCTGGCTCCTATCGTGAAATAGTTCTCTACCATTCACTTTTTCAGTGATGTCAACGTCTTTAATTGTTGTAATAGAGATTTGAATACTATCCTACCTATGTAAAGCTCTTCATTACTGCTTATTCCTATCGCTCTGGCCCGTACAATGAAGGGAAAATCTCTATGGCTCTAAAACCTGATCGTCGTCGCTGGCTCTCCCTTCTTTTTCTTATTCCGTTCATTGCTCTGCTCTGTACACCCCTCTATAATAGATACAATCCCACCCTCATTGGAATCCCTTTTTTCTACTGGTATCAATTCTTCTGTGTCCTCCTTGTTATGCTCATTAGCGCGATTGTGTACTGGTATGAAAAATAGCCTGCTCTCTTATCAACTTAGATGTAAAGCATTTTTAGATACCTTACCGACACACCTCTCCAGAGAAGCATAAAGGGACTAAAAACATGATGAAACTTCGACTTGATGCTCTGGCCATCTTTCTCTTCTTTTTTATTATTGTGACAATAATTGGCTTCTTTGCCGCACGCTGGCAAAAGGGGAATCTCACGCTCCTACCAGAATGGGGGCTGGCAGGCAGGCGCTTTACATCAACGATTAGCTGGTTCTTACTGGGGGGTGATATCTATACGGCCAGTACGGTGATTGCTATTCCAGGAGCAATGTTTAGTATTGGGGTCGTCAGTGGTTTTTTTGCGATACCCTATACAGCTCTGGTCTATCCTCTTGTGTTTGTGGTACTCTCCCGTTTATGGCTAGTCTGCAAACGGCATAACTATATTACTGTTGCCGATTTCGTACAGGCTCGCTTTGGGAGTGCCTGGCTGGCACGCGCAGTTGCCTTTACGGGTCTGCTGGCAGCGATGCCTTATATTGCACTCCAGATGTATGGTATTCAATTAGCTATCGCTGGCCTGGGCCTCCCTCTGACCTTTACCATCGCTGGTCAGACTGTAGATCTTCCACTACTCCTTGCTTTCTTGGTTCTCGCTAGCTATACCTATACCAGCGGACTACGTGCGCCTGTGCTGATGGCATTTTTAAAGGATGCCATGCTATTCGTTGTGGTTCTCGCGCTCCTTCTCCTGATACCATCTCATTTCCATGGTATCGCTCCCATCTTTGCCGCCGCACATATGAAGGCAGCGACAACGTACACGTTCTCTGATCTTATTCCAGCGAAGCAGCAAGTTACCTACATCTCATTGACAATAGGCTCCACTCTGGCGCTTTTTCTGTATCCTCATACGATCACTGGCATACTCAGTTGCCATAGCCAGCAGGTTATAAAACGCATCTCCATCTTTCTTCCCATCTACACGCTTTTACTGGGAGTCATTGCGATTGCTGGCTATATGGCTATTGCTTCCAATATTCATTTTATAGCTGACTTTGGCACCAATAGCGCTTTTCCGGCTTTGATGATTCAACTTTTCCCTTCCTGGTTTGCTGGCTTTACGATGGCAACGCTGGTTATTATCGCTCTCGTGCCAGCTTCGATCATGTCTATCGCAACAGCAACGCTCTTTAGCCGTAACATTTATAAGGGGTTTATCCGTAAGCAGGTTGATGCCTATGAGGAGACGCGCGTGGCTAAATTTGCCTCACTTCTGATCAAATTTGGGGCGCTTCTCTTTCTTCTTCTTGGTAGAACTACACAGATTGTCTATCTTCAGTTCCTTGGTGGGATCTGGATTCTCCAGACCTTGCCTGCGGTCTTTCTCGGTCTCTATACCCATTGGTTCAATCGCTGGGCTTTACTGATCGGCTGGGGGGTCTCTATGCTCCTCGGTACGCTGCTGACGCTTCTCAATAATCGAGCCTCTACCTATACCCTGTTTGGTCTTCCCATCTATATCGCGCTCCTGGCGTTGCTTATCAATCTTTTGCTGACTGTTTTACTGACGCCTTTGTTCAATATGCTCGATCCAGGTCAACGCTATGATCTCACACTCCCCTCCGACTATGAAGAGGAGCATGCTCCACCCATTCCAGCCGAAACTGGTATTCAACCATTTATCTAAACAGGCACCGCTTATCCTGGTAGCAATACGCTTCACGATCTCTGACGGTGCACAACCATGCTCTACAAGTCCTTCAAAGGATATGAAGGCCAAAAGGGTGGTACCAGATCATGTTCGCCAAAGGTTCTAATACATACTAACCCTTGCCCTGTTATGCTACGATAAAACCATATGCTGACCTATCGTTACAACATGTATTCATGAAGGATCTGACTAATGAGTATGCATGAGGAATTTTCGGATGAAACGGCTGAGACTGGAAGCGATGAGCTTCTCTCGGATGATCATCTTCGCTTACCTGAGAATGCGAGCCCACTGGTCCGCCTTCACGCCATCCGCTCCTGGCTGAAACGCCGGCAGCGCGAGACGGTGATTGAGATTGGTGAAGCAGCGCTGCAATTGCAACACGTACAACTGTCCTATGAACAGGAGGGACGTCTACGGCGCAGAGAGCTCCAACAACAGTCTGATCGCCTTACCCATATACAACAAACCTTCACAGAAGCACAGGAACGTTTGCAGGCCTATGAAGAAGCTGAAGCTATCCTGGAGGACTGCGTTAACCATACCACTGTTGGCGATCGCCTGCTCGTTGAATATTATCTCCAATTAGAAGATCTTGTCATGACTTACCAGACTGAATATAAGACCCCACGCATACAGGCTCTGGCCGATGTTCAGCAGCGCGTTGAACACGTTGGCATCGCTAATGAAGACGAGTGAACATGGCGCTATCTTGTTTGGTATAAAAGAACCCGCTTCGTGAGAGGATGGCGAGCAGGATGCTGGCTGGACAAAGAACCAGACCAGCGTCCTGCTTGCCATCCTCTCACGCTATCCCTCACCCAGTGGGACGATGGTATGCTCATCAAACTGCAATTTGAGATCCGCAAGGGGGACCTGCTCGTTCACGGGAAAATCGAAAAAACCGCTTTGTGGGCTATCAGGCAATTGAATGGCCTTAATCGAGATATATTTCGATTTGACTTTCGAGCCATCCGGCAAGATAAGGTCGAGTAACTGCGCATAGTCTATTCCTACAGCTTGCGATCCATTATTCTTCGTCTGTGCCATGATTCGTACGGTATAGGTTCCCGCCCGCTTACGATCATTGGAAAAATGGGTGGCCAGCATCGCTTGAGAAAGAGTAATATGCACCCCTTGAAAGTCAACCTCGTGCTTCAGATTGACTTGATCCAGCAAATTAGTCACAGTCACTGTAGGTGTCTCTGGAAGATCGCCCGTAGTGTTATTCGCTTCTCCTTCTGGTGGAGCATAGCGCACCGCCAGAAAGGTAACCAGTATAATTATTGCCACGCCAAGTGCTGAACCCATCCAGCGCTTGCGAAAAAAAGGTCTCTTTTGTGCCACATTCTGGGTTTGGGTTGGGTCGACTTCATTCATGACCGACACTGCTCCTGCTCTTCTGTAGATTGAACACAACGTATTATAACAAAGAAAACAACGGAGGAACCATGTGTCATCATGGATGAGAAAGCCTGGTGATGAGCTAGCCCAACACTTCTCGCACTTTAGCAGCTAGCTCATCCAGGTCGAAAGGTTTGGGCAAGAAGGCAAAACCTTTATCCAGTACAAAGTTCTGGCTGATCTGATTGGCCTGATAGCCACTGACAAAGAGGAAACGCGTCTCTGGTCTCCGCTCTGAGATGGCATTGTAGAGCTCTTTACCTTTCATTTTAGGCGTCATCAGGTCGGAAACGACAAGAGCAATCTCCTGTTCACGCTCCTGGAAAAGTTGCCAGCCCTCAAATCCATCCGAAGCGCTCACTACGGTATATCCATATTCCCCTAAAGCCTCTTCCATTAAACACCGCAGATCTGGATCATCTTCAACGACCAGAATGACTTCGTTTCCACCCTGTAATGTCTCAATATCTCGACGCTCTGCTACTATAGGGGTGATCTGCTGCGCAGAGGCTTCAACAGTAGGTAGATAGAGTGTAAAAGTGGTTCCTTCCCCTGGAACGCTTTCAACATCAATAAATCCATTATGCTGGCCAATAATACCATGCACCATTGAGAGGCCTAAACCTGTCCCTTTGCCAATCTCTTTCGTAGTAAAAAATGGTTCGAAGATCTGCGCCTTTGTAGCCTCATCCATGCCAATCCCGGTATCCTGTACCGAGATCTGCACATAGTAAGGTGCCTCTAAAGGCGTCCGACTTTTCTGCTGAATCATCTCTCGTGCCACGTTTGCGGTTCGAATAATCAGTTTGCCGCCTTCAGGCATGGCATCATGTGCATTCACACACAGGTTCATTAAGACCTGTTCCATCTGGCCAGGATCAACATAGACTGTTTTTAGATCTGACTCAGGTTCAAAGGTGAAGTCAATATGGTCTTCAAGGATCTTACTTAAAAAGCTTAATAAGTTATCAACAACGACGTTTAGATTAACATTCGTTGGCTCTAACATCTGGCGACGCGAAAAGGCAAGCAATTGCTGCGTCATTCGCGCGGCGCGACCGCCAATCTCGTAAATACGCGATAGATCATTATAGAGCGGATGGCTGGTCGTGATACGAGCCAGGCCACGGCTTGAATAACCGAGGATTCCCCCCAGCATGTTATTAAAATCATGCGCAATTCCACTTACAAGCAGACCCACACTCTCCAGACGTTGCGCCTGTTGAAGCTGATTGGCAAGCTTTCTGCGCTCGGTGATGTCAAAGATATAGCCTTTGATCTCGCTTAATCTTCCTTGCTCATCAAAAGTACCTACGACGTTCTCAACCACATAGAGGAGATGCCCATCTCTGCGCTTCATCTCTATCTCATGATAGTTCAATCTCTTCTCACGCATCAATTTATCCAGGAAAAGCTGGTAGTGATCATGATGGCAATAGAGCTCGCGCATGTTGGCCCCCAGGGCCTCTTCCTCGGTGGTAAAACCAAAGATACGCAAAAAGGCTGCATTACAGGTGCGCAATTCGCCCTCAGGAGTGGCAGCAAAAATTGCGGTCAGCCCTTGCTCGAAGATCTCTCGATACCGCTCTTCAGAGGCTCGCAGTTGCTCAATAGCCTGCTCATACTGCCTCTGTAGACGTGCTCGTTCCAGACTTTCGTGGACCGCCTGCGGCAAGCGATCAAGATGGCTTTTCAAGATATAGTTGCTAAGGCCTGAACGCAGACCCTCCACCGCGACTTCTTCACTTCCTGTTCCTGTTACCATGAGGACAGGCACTTCTGGATAGCGCAATTTCACCTGGCTGAGCACGTGCAATCCATTGGTCCAGTTTAACTGATAGTCTGTGAGTACAATGTCAAAATATTCCTCGGTTAAGCTCTCATCCAGCCGCTCTGCCCGATCCACTTGCACAAATTCTGCCTCCGGAAACTCTCTACGTAACCGAAGTACAACCAGCTCACGATCAGCCGGACTATCATCAATAATTAAGAATCTCACAGGCTCTCTCCAGCATTCTGTATCTTTACATAGACCATTGGTCAATGAACGTTCTCTAATCTCAGCCTTTAGAGTTAATACTCTTCAAGACATTGTTCAGTTTCGCTCTGCTCCTTTCAGAGTCACAACAAGCTCTCTTTAGCCCGTCCCTGGCAGCCTGACAAAGAAGCGACTTCCTTGCTCTGGTCCGGGCTCAACCCAGACCTGCCCTCCCAGCAGTTCTGTTGCTTTCTTGACAATAGCCAGTCCAATGCCTGTTCCCGGATAAAGATCATCTCCATGCAAGCGTTGAAAGATGGCAAAGATACGCTCATACTGCTTCGGCGGAATGCCAATTCCATTGTCCTCCACGCAGATTGTGACAAAGCTTTTCTCTTCTCGCGCACTGATCTTGATCTCTGCTATTACTCCAGGTGGCACGTATGTCAGTGCGTTATCAATCAAGTTCATAAAGATCTGGTTGATGAGTGTCGGATCTCCGTAAACCATTGGCATTCGTTCATCAAGGGTGATGCTGGCATCCTCACCATTCGCTTGTCTACGACAGTTCTCAATGACCTGAAGTAAGCTATAGCGCAACATAACTGGCTTGAGGCGCACTGCCCGATGCTCAATCCGTGTGTAACTCAATAGATCATCGATGATACGATCCATCTGCAAACAGGCTCGAACGATATTGCTGACATAATGCTTACCAGTCTCATCAAGATCTGTGCTGTAGTCGTTTGCAACAATCTGTGAAAAACCTGTAATTGCACGCAAAGGAGCCCGAAGATCATGAGCCAATGCATAAGCAAAGGCCTGAATCTCCTGGTTCTTTTTCTCTAACTCACGGCGATGCTGCTCCAGATCTCGCCTCATCGCTGTCCGCTCAATGGCATTGTGAATTGCTCGCAGGAGATTGCCCGGTGTCATCTCGGCTTTGACAAGATAGTCTTGCGCTCCACTCTTTATCGCCTGGAGTGCTGTTCCTTCGTCCTGTAAGCCTGTTAGCATGACGACGGCATAAGGGACCAGGCCATTACTCTCGTCCGCAAGCTCGGTCAGAAACTCTAAACCGTCGATATCTGGGAGATTATAGTCCAGTAGAATACAGTCTGGCTGTACGGTACGACACAGGATAAGCCCTTTCTCTCCCGTTTCTTCTTCATAGAATTGATACTGATAGTCTGTATCCTGGAGGAGATAGCGCCGAAACACTTCTCGATCTTCTGGATTGTCTTCAATAAGACAGATAGTTGGATTCTTCTCTGTCATCACGTCCCCGCATTGTCTGGTAACATGACTACCCCAAACCAATAATGGTTTAACATCTCTACTGCCTCTAACAATTTTTCTACCGTCATTGGCTTCAAAATATAGCTATTGGCTCCTTCCTGGAAACAAATCTCAATATCCTTGGGATCTGATGAGGTAGTCCATACTATGACTGGAATCATTTTCAATGTGTCATCTCGCTTGATATGACTTAACACTTCATGCCCATCCATTAAGGTAAGGTTCAGGTCAAGCAAAATGATTGCCGGGCGCGGATACTGCTGCACATCACTATATTTTCCACGTTGATACAGGAGGTCCAATGCTTCGTCGCCATCTTTACAGCGAAGCGTTGGAGTGTTGATAGATAATTTTTGTAGTGCCCACTCCAGTATCTCAAAATCTTCGTCATTATCCTCGACAATTAAAAGTGGATATGCAGAACTTCTTCTCATTGTGTTTTTACCTTTCAACAAGGGTGAAGTAGAAGGTGCTCCCTCTGCCCGGCTCTGATTCCACCCATATGTTTCCACTGTGGCGCTCCACAATGCGCTTGACAATGGTTAAGCCTGCACCCGTCCCCCCTCCGAATGTATCACGACCATGCAAGCGTTTAAAAATGCGAAAGATCGAATCAAAATATTTCTCTCGTATGCCAATTCCGTTGTCCCGCACGTATAAGGTCACACGTCGCATCCCATCCTGCTCTTCCTCTGGCAGAGCCCCTATTTCAATCTCTTTCGCTGGTTTGTCGTTGTATTTGATGGCATTTGAGATCAGGTTGCTAAATATCTCACCAACCCGGATACGATCGCACCGTATGGTTGGTAAAGGCTCAATTAGATGCACCTGTACGCTGTCCTCTTCGATTCTTCCTCTTACCATCTCCAGGCTTCTCTGCACAACCTCGTTAAGATCCGTTTGAACAAACGCTAGTTCAACCCTCCCAACCCGTGAATAATGCAATAATGCATCGATCAGCTCTCCCATTCTGGCACTGAGTCGGGTTAATGTGGTTAATCTGGCTATGCCTGTTTCATCAAGCTGATCATGATAGTCTTCCTCTAATATAGAGACGTAGTTACTTATTCCGCGCAAAGGCTCTTTAAGATCATGTGAGACAATATATGCAAATGAATCAAGCTCTTGATTACTCTCCTCCAGACGCTCGTTCAGGCTGGCGAGTTCTTCGTTGCGATGCAAAAGGAGGCTCCGCAATACACGATCCACGATCGCACTGCGTAAACTTAGGGCCGCCTCTATTTCACACCTTTTCCAGGCGGTTGCTGTTCTCTGAACAGTCTGACTCCAGGCTGCAAATGAGGTCCGTGGATGCAAGATGATCCCCTGCTGGTCGCTCTGCATAGGCTTCTCTGGATCACCTCCCCATGTCACCTGCTGAATGATCTCTGGACGAAACCAGAGCAGGTAGCTATTCTGTAATGCTGAGATGGAGATTACCAGTACACCACTGGCAATCTCTTTAATGCTCTCCCCTTCTTCCCATAGGGTCGCGAGGGCATTGGTTGCAAAGAACTCTTCAGCATGTAACTGTGGCCTTACCCACTCTAATAGACGTAGTCCCGTCGCTTGATCAGGTACTTTTCCTGATGCCAAATAACGGTCCGCTAGATAAATGGCCACTCCCTGGGCCTCTACAAGTTGAAGAATCCGTTCGGACTGTGCTTGCAATACATCTTCAACCCGTTCCGTTTGCAGCAAGAGATCCAATAAGATCGACTGCTTTGTTTTGACCTCCATCTCATACATGTTATCAGCAAGCTCTTCTCTGGCTGCTATCTGTAGAGAGAGGATCTGGCCCAGAAATTCACAGGCTGCACGTGTGATATAAGGTACATAGCGCTCGGTGGCATGATGGCAGGAGATTAATCCCCACAACTGCTGGTTTTTCAAAATAGAGATAGACATCGAGGCTCCTACACCCATGTTCTTCAGGTATTGAATATGCATGGGTGAGACGCTCCGTAACACTGATCCGCTAAGATCCAGTGGGCCTGGGTTATCGACTGAAAGTAATGCCGCCGGTTGATAGGCAACGTTGGCAATCAGTCGTAACCAGTTATGCCGATACAGTTCGCGAGCCTGTTGGGGTATATCGGAAGCTGGATAGTGCAGACCAAGAAATGGCTCTAAGCCCTCTCTTTTCGCTTCTGCAATGACTTCTCCATGCCAGTCAGGATGAAATTTATAGATCATAACGCGATCAAAGCCCGTCAATTCACGGACTAAATCAGCTGCTGCCTGACTTAAGATAGGAAGATCTCTGGCCCGCTGAAGCACTGCTGTGGAGGATCGCATGAGATGATAAAAATTAGAAAAAGGATTCTCTATTTGGGGGTTGAAAGGTTCCAGTTCGAGGATAAGCCGCGTACCTATACGATGAATGATCCCATCAAATATCTCTGGTTGAGGTGTACTGTGTACGGTGATCTGTAATGGATTGAGCGCCTCAAGATCCGGCTGCAGTCTTCTCTCTTGCAATAACTGGACCTGTTGAGGGTCAAGACAGCTCTCCAATGGTTGATTGAGCAGCTCCTCAGGTTCTCGCGCCAGGAATGCCCTGGCATTATTGCTAATCTGTACAATGCGCAGATCCGGCTCTGCCAGGACGAGCAAAACTCCATGAGGTTGAATCGCGCCAGGGATATGAATCAATTCTCGATCGCAATTTGTCAGGTCAATCTTTTCACTACTAAATTCACTTTCCGCTATTCTATTCTCATTTTGCCCGTACACGCGAACACTCCTACTCATGATGCTCTTTGTCTATCTCGATACGCACTCTCTTTCCTTCATTATCTCAACTATCGATTAACAAGGCAAGCACAGCAGTAAATCTACTAATCTGGGCATATCCAGAGCCCTCTCCACCCTGTTGCACCACACTAACCATCATAAGGGCTCTCTCAGGCAATGGTATATCGGATTGCCTCCTGAAGGAAGCAATCCCGTTACTATTATGAGGGCAGGATAAATTTTTGTGTATCATAGGTTGCCCCCAGCACATCCTTCGATGAAGCTCCCATCCAGTTATCAAGTACAGTGGCATAGACCGAACGGAAATCAGTGGTGTACTTGAGGTTTCCATTATGGTCTAAGTTCTGTAGATCAGGTGGCTCTCCGTAAATGCCTTTGCTAATCCCTTTACCCAACATAAACATTGGAGCTGCCGTCCCATGATCTGTTCCCTGACTCCCATTCTCTTCAACCCTCCGGCCAAATTCAGACCAGGTCATAATCATTACATTATCACCTTTGCCATGCTGATTGAGATCCTGATAGAAGGCAGCCAAACCATCAGCCAGGGTGGTCATGAGCATATCATGCTCCGGCTGCTCGTTTGCATGGGTATCAAATCCACCGAGGGTCACATACCCGACCCTTAACCCTAACCCCTGCACAATGGCCTCCGCCAGAACTTGCAGGCCAGCTGCAAACGAATTTTTTGGATAGGTTACACTCGGCTGGTAGGCTGAGTCGGCCTGACTTAACTGGAGCGCTCCATCGTGAGCACCAAGGGCGGTGGCATCCAGGAGTGCCGCATAGGGCGAAGATTTTGGATAGGTATTATACAATTTCATCAATGCCTGCATGCGGGCATTACCACCATCTAGATCGACGGGGTCGGGCTGAACACGATAATTTTTCGTATTCGTCAATGTAGGCACAGGGGCGCTAATCGATGCCAACGCCTGAGCCGTCTGCGATCCAATATCCATTGCGCGAAAGGGATGCCCATCTTTGTCGACCCAGCCCGAGACCATTTTCCCCAACCAGCCTTCTGTTCCGGTACCATTCAGGTCCAGTGTCTGCCAGATATCCATGGTCTGAAAGTGCGACAGGCTCTGGTTGGGATAGCCTACCCCTTCAATAATCGCCATGTGTCCCTGATCCCACAGATTTTTCAGCGGCGCAAGGTTCTGATGCAATCCTAATCGACCATCTAATTGCAACACTTTTTCGCCTGGTATCGCAAGCGTTGGGCGCATCTTACGATAGGTTGCGTCGGTATAGGGGACCACGGTATTAAGCCCATCATTTCCACCTGCCATCTGCACGACAATCAAGACACGATCTGTGGCTGCTAATGAGAGACGTGCCCCTTCTCCCGCCAACGATTGAGCGGAGGCAACTCCACGGCTAAAGATGGCTGGCATGACCATTCCAGCCGAGACGACCATCATCCCATCTTTTAACAGTGCTCTACGCGAAAGTCTCATGACCTCTCTGCTCCTCTCTTAGTTCAACTGATATTCTGGCAATGATAATAACAAGTAGAGAGCTCCACGGACATTGCTGATCGGATAGCTCTTCCCATTTCCCAATGTGATCTGTGGCTCAGTCTTCCCTTTTTTTCCGGCCTTTGTCGAGACGGCTGTTGTTGCCTGAGTACCTGACTGCAATGACGTTGTAAAGTAGCTGACCAGTTCGCTCTTGCGCCCGGCATCTAAACGTCCATCCAGCAGAAACGAACTAAAGTAGTCCACAAACTGCTCCGGTGTGCTGATATGCTGATCGTTCACCAGTTTCTGAAGGTCAAGCCCGGGATATGAGACGTTTTTGGCTTTTGTTCCCATGAGCACCAGATTAATATAGTTGAGCCGCGCCATCCAGGTCCCACTATTTAACCAGTAAGCGCTCACTTTGTCCGCAGGCCAGCCCGCAACATTCGGTGGATTGAAGAGCTCTTGACCCATGGACATGACCTCTGCTGGCAGCCCATTGCCATTTCCCTGGATACCTAACGCTCGCTGGATGCCAACAACAAATTCGGTTGGCGATTTGATACGACTGCGATAGGCTTTGTCAGATTGAAATTGTGGCGAGAGTAGAAGCGTCTTCATGACTGCTCCCATGTTATGATTGCTCTGATTATAGCTATCCACCAGGGGCTTTAGATCGTTCTGGCTCGGATTCTCATAACAAAAGAAGGTGAAAAGATGCTTACAGACAAACCATGGGGTATCTGGGTGATTCGTAAGAATACGAATGACATCTTTATAATCAAAATTACCTTTTTGCCCTAAGTATGTTTTTTCAGCAGTGTTGTGATCAGCAGCGACAAATTGCGAACCGGTCTGGTCCTTTGACACATGCCAGCCAGTTAAGGCCGATGCCGCTTCATAGACATCTTGCTGCGTATATTTTCCCAGGCCAAGCGTAAATAGCTCCATCAATTCGCGTGCGTAGTTCTCATTGGGAGCATTCTTCCGACTCTTTGTGAGGTCAAGATAGACAAGCATGGCTGGATCAGCGGTGATGCCTAAAAGAAGGGTATCAAAGCTATCAAAAGCATGGCTTCGCAGGAAATTATTCTGCGTAATCATGCGCGTGTAATACTGTTTTCCACCTACTTTAGTATAGCTACTGGTGAGAAAACCATGCCAGAAAAGTGTCATTTTTTCTACTAATGGTCGATTGGTATAGATCATACGCAGGAGCCACCAGCGCTGCTGCTCACGAGGTTGATTAAGATCGATATTCAACCCTTTGAGGCGATTCTCAAGCTCGGCGTCCGAGTCCTGCGAAGAATTCAGTAGCCGATCAACTGCTCCTTGATAGCCCAGAGCACTGTACTCTTTTACTTCTTGCGGAGAGGCTCCAAAGCCTGCTCGTCGCAGGAGGTGTCCAACCTGAACGCTGGTCTCCGGTCGCGTTGGGAAGACGCCTGAAATTCCCAGGTTCTGTGCTAATTGTGGCAATGGTCCCCCACCTTGTTCGCCCCAGGCTACCAGACCAGCACCACCGACTGCTACAGCGCCTGCTCCCGCTATACTCGTAAACAGTGCCCGGCGCGATAGACCACGTCGCCGAGGCTCTCTCTGTACGCGATGCGCCTCTGTCGGGGCATCATGTGCCACCAACGGGTCTTCTCCCATAATTGGGAGAGTTGGCTGCTCATGCATCTCCATGCCAACGTCGCTCCATTCTCTTTGCTTTCACTGTCAATCCAGACAGAAAATTGTTTTGTTCAATGGTTGTCCCCCTCCTCCCACACCTCACGTTCACTGTTCTCATTGTAACGGGTAAATCTCAAGAAATCTTCAAAATGCGATTAGGATTTCGTCTTGCTTCGCTGATGAAACGTGTTGTATAGTAAGCGCTGATAAGAGGCTCTAACCCTAGTATTGCGAGGAGACGATTGAAAACACTAATCCCTCAGAGTAAGCCCTCATTCTTCCGGAGATTGTTGACGTTTCGCTTTCTACCGACCTTCCTACTGTTCTCTGTACTCTGCACTTTTCTTTTATTCTACGCTCTTCTACCACTTCACGGTCTCTTTTTTCATACATCTTTACTTAATACATTGAGTCACCGCGTTCTGCTCCCCGCCCAATGGCTTTTTCCTGGTCGCGCTTTAACACCATCACTTTTTGGGCTTGATAATTTCTCTCCTGCCCCTTCTGTTAGTTGGAAGGAGACAGGGATTATGCTCGGCATCTGTCTGCTGCTCCTTTTCTTTTATCTCCTGGCGATCTTTACCCTACCCGAACGCATTCATCGACGCTTCCTCTTTACCTCAACGTTTCTCTTTGGCATCATCTGTGTTCTGACTCCCGTTGTGACTTCGCAAGATATCTTCTCTTATGTTATCTATGCACGCATGGCGATAATCTATCATCTCAATCCCTTAACTGCTACGCCTCTGGCAATCCCTAACGATCCAGCCTATCCACATCTCTACTGGATTGATCAACCCTCGGCCTATGGTCCAACCTGGATCTTGCTAACTTGCGCTCTCCAATGGCTGGTCAATCTATCTGGCTATACTGATATTCGCAATGTTGCTCTTATGATTGTTTTCCTTCGGCTCCTTGGACTGGCCGCTCATCTGGGTTCAGTCTGGCTCGTCTGGACTATTGGTGGTGAGCTCCAACAGAAGCAAGGCCGAATCTCATCTCGCACACGTATGCAAGCCGCGCTGGCCTTTGCATGGAATCCGCTTCTCCTCTTTGAGGCCTGTGTGAATGTCCATAACGATACGATTATGCTCTTCTTTATCCTGCTCGCCATCTGGTCCCTGGTTCGCCAGACGCCTCGCCGCAGTGTCACATATGCTCTGACAACGATTATGCTGGCTCTGGCAACGGCCCTCAAAGTGAATATCGTTCTGCTTGTTCCTGGCTTCTTTCTCTTCTTATGGACTCAACCACAACGTTGGCGTCTCCTCTCAGGAATGCTTGCAGTCTATATGCTTAGCCTCCTGACCCTGTATCTTCCGTTCTGGCAGGGGGGCGCTATTCTCAAGCTCCTCTCGGTGAATCCTGGGACGTATCGCAATATCAATTCAATCGCTGAGTTTCTTAGCCGCTTGATCAATAGTCTGGCTCATTTTGTGGGTGCTCCCGTCGCTGAGGAGATTGGCTCGCCTGCGGAAAATATTCTTCACACGCTCAGTCTGGTCTTCTTCCTGGGAAGTTATGGCCTTCTCTGCTGGTTAGCTCTCTTTTCATCGTTACGCCTCACTACCCCCATCCGTATGATCCGCTGGATGACGCTGGCCTGGTTCCTGTATTGTGTTCTGGGCACGCCCTGGTTCTGGCCCTGGTATGCTATCACCTTCTTTGGCCTGTTTGCTCTCCTTGCAATGGTCGATCGCGATCTCTGGCAAAAACAGCCTTTTTTACACTCTTTCTCTCTCTCGGTCAGTGTTCCCATCTTTGCTTTTAGCTTGCTCAGTCTTTACTGCTTCTATACATGGGTTCCATATAGTACAATGATTCCTGGAATTGATGGGTTCCGTTGGGCCTATCTGCGCGGCCTCTGGACCTGGGGAGTACTTCTTATCCCTCTTGGCTCTCTGGCTCTCCAACGTCGTTCAGCGCGGCTAGAAGCCTGAGCATCCGTTGTCGACAGCACCGTTCAGCCCGGCTAGAACGCTAAGAAACAGGACACATCACTTTTGTGAATACAGAAGTACAATCTTCTCTTTATGAGAGGAACATATCAGTACTACCGTTCACCTTTTCATTGACAGAGATATAACGCAATTGCTATGATTCGGCCACATATATTTTATTTTATAGTTGGAGAATACGGGCCCGAACTTTTATTCTGGACGGCAGTTTCTCTTTAAGGAATATCCATATGCCCATAAATGCTGATGAGACGCCTGCTCAACTTGGCGATTATCGATTAGTTATGGAATTGCCCGCAACCGATGCCATTCGAACCTTTATTGGAGCTCATGTCTCTCCTCTGCATACGAAGCCTTTAGTCTCTGTCCAATGGTTTTTTACGGCTCCTCTGGTAACGCTCGAAGCAAAAAAACAGTTTCTTCGACATGCTCTCTTACTCAAGCAATTACGTCATCCATATCTGGTCTCGTTCTTATCAGCAGGAATCGAAACGGCATCACACACTCCTTTTATTGTGACTGAACAGATACGCGCTAATTCTCTCTATGCTCTTCTTCAACAGAATGCCTATCGCCCACTTACTGAGATGAAAGCTTTGATGTTTATCTCACAGATAGGGCTTGCTCTTACGTATATGCATATGCATCAGGTAACACATGGCAATCTGTCTCCCCAGACTACGTTCCTGCGCACACGGTACGATATTCAGATAGGAGGGTTCCAATTACCTATCTCATCAGCGACCCCATCTCCATATACACAAGGCAGCAGTCAGAGTGGGGATCTTTATGCCCTGGCATGCCTGGCCTACACGCTCTTGACTGGTCATGAGCCCTTCACGACCACCACTGCTTTCGCAGACGATCACCCATCAGCAGATCTCTTACGCAGGCCTCGCGAACTAAATCCTCTTCTTTCCACACAGATTGAGGAGGTCCTTCTCACTGCTCTGCATGACGATCCAGCTCTCCGCTATCCCTCTATCCGCGCCTTTCTCAATGCCCTGGGAACAACTATTAGCACAAGCGGCAAGCAGCAGGTTCTCGCTGTACAGGCGATGGCACAGCCAGTCATGCCAACCTCTTTACCATCCACGCCGGGTGCAGGTGAAGTTCCAGAACCACAAGAATCGATAGATCCTGATACGATCAACGAACGGTCAGCGGAAAATCCACCGGCAGGCGCGCTTCCTGATGAGCCTGCGGAGGCTATCGTAGAAGAGGTGTCTTCATCTACGCTCGTAGCCGGTGTTCATACAGATCGTTTTCCATCATCTCAGGTTTTTACGCACAGATCACAACCATCACGCAATACAACCGCCGAAAAAAAACGCTCACGATCGCGCTTGCTTGCGCTTGCGCTGCTGCTTATTATGATCCTGGGCATCGTTCTGGCGGGAGTATTCTTTGCACTCATCCCCTCGTTGCCAGATCATACAGGAGTCATCAGACCAACTGTTACGACTCCCAGCCAACCACTCATCCTTACGGCCCTTCCAACCCGCGCAGAAGGTACGGTCCAGCCAACGCCCACTAATACTCTTTCTGCAACCAATCCACCTGTAGAGCCGTCGCCAACGGCCACGCCAACATCTGCCCCCAGTCCCACGGCGGCCCCTACGATAGCACCAACATCAGAACCGACACCTACTGCAACGGCAGCGCCAACTGCAACAGCCACGCCAACATCGACCATCTTTGCAGTAACCCCGGCGCAACTTCAGTCCAATAGCTGTGACGCTGGACAAAATTTCTATACCTGTACCTTGACGATCTCCCTGTCGTCATCAGCTCCAAAATCACAAAGCTGGTATGGTTTTGGGATGGGAGGATCAGCGCAATTCCAACCTTCTGGTGGCCGGCTCAGTCCAGGAGAGACACAGCAAATTAAAGTAACGTTGTTTACAACGTGCCCATCTAATGGCTATACGTTGTTCGTTGGAAATTCAACAAACAACATCATTATTCCCTGGAATTGTTAAGCACTATTCATCAATTCGCTCAACGATGGGGGT
Organism: Tengunoibacter tsumagoiensis; assembly: GCF_003967535.1. Lineage (GTDB taxonomy): Bacteria > Chloroflexota > Ktedonobacteria > Ktedonobacterales > Ktedonobacteraceae > Tengunoibacter > Tengunoibacter tsumagoiensis. The sequence goes on from NZ_BIFR01000001.1 coordinate 3,987,039, forward strand.
AGAAGTATGGTATGAGCTTAGAGGTGGGATAAAGGAGTGGACAATATCGAGGAGGTCACGAACGTGAAACGGTTTGACGATAACACGTTCAACACCAAGACTATCCGCATCCGGGCTCGTATTGGCAGCAGTGATAACCACAATGGCTGGTCGAGGGGAGGGCATATGATGTTCTTCCCATTGTCTATGCAAGTGCTCCAAAAATGTACGGCCACTCATGCCTGGCATCGCAAGGTCTAACAAGATAACAGCGGGATAGCAGCCTTCACTGGCTGCATTCTTGATCCAATCCAGTGCCTCCTGTCCTTCCGCCGCCTCTGCTGGCTCAAAACCATCTAACTCAAGGGCCCAGGAGACCATATCGCGGATAGCTGGATTATCGTCCACTACCAGTACAACTGGCGATCGCCCCTCTTCATACTGCGGATACTTCATGCACTCTCTCAAATCTCTTCATCTTATGAGCAACCAGTGAGAATAACAACATACTCTTCTTCTCGAAGCACTGTTATCTCTGCTACTAGCAGTGACAGTAAAATGAGATCTTTCTTAAAAATTTTGTTGAAGAAAAGCTCGTACCTGAGCCAGAAATGCTTCTGGCTGCTCTAAACATGTGAGATGTCCAGACTGAGCAAGCACAACACATTGCGCTTTGGGGATATGCTCCACATAGCGCTGCACCAGATCTGGAGGCGTGACCAGATCCTGCTCGCCAACGATGACCAGGGTTGGACAAACAATCTGTGCCAGGAGATCAGATGCATCCTCTCGCTCGGCCATCCCTCGCGAAGCTGCGGCAATCGCCTGGACAGTATTCGCAGCAATCAGTTGCCGCACTCGTACTTCAACTTCTGGCTGCTGTCTCCTGGTCCGTTCAGCAAGCAACCTGGGAATTTGTAGATCGGCAACAGCCTGGGTGCCTCTGGTGAGGGCCAGTTCAGCCAGCCTCTCTCGATTGATCTTCCCCTCTTCAGTATCGGCAGCTGGCTTCGTATCTGCAAAGATGAGTCCTGCAATGCGTTGGGGGTATTTTCGGAGCATCGCAAAGGCAACATAACCCCCCATTGAGAGGCCACAGAGGACGGCCTGCTTCATTCCAAGCGCGTCCATCAATGCTACAATATCATCTGCCACTGTCTCCATGGTGAGAATACCGTTGCTTAAGCTACTTTCGCCAAAGCCACGATAATCACACGCCACCAACCGATAACGCTGCTCGCTAAGAAGCGCTGTCATCAGCTCGGTCCACATGCTTCGGTTGAGAGGGAAAGCATGAAGAAAGAGAACGGGCAACCCTATCCCATGATCATCATAGGAGATATCAACCCCATTGATGCTTATTTTCACTGCTATGCCTGCTCTCTGGTGGCATCATCTGCCTGCTCGTGGGCATGATACGAGCTACGCACAAACGGCCCGGATGCGACATGGCGAAAACCCATCTTCTGTCCCTCGATCTTCAGAGCCTCGAACTCTTCTCTGGGCACGTAACGCTGGATCGGCAGGTGCTTGAACGATGGGCGCAGGTACTGTCCAATGGTGAGTATATCAACATCATGCTCGCGCATATCACGCATAACCTGCAAAACTTCGTCTGTCGTCTCGCCTAATCCCAGCATAAAGCCTGATTTGGTCGCGATAGCCGGGTTCATCTCTTTGGACCATTTCAACACCTGGAGCGAGCGCTCATACACGGCCTGCGGTCGCACTGTTCGATACAGCCGTGGAATGGTCTCAACATTATGATTAAACACGGCTGGCTTCGCGTCAATAACGACCTGGAGCGCTTCACGCACACCTTTAAAGTCTGGCGTGAGGACTTCGACTTTACACTCTGGATTGAGCCGCTTGATCCAGCGAATTGTGGAAGCAAAGACACCAGCTCCACCATCTTTGAGCTCATCGCGGTTCACTGAGGTCACAACCGCATAGCGCAATCCCATCTGTTGTACGGCCTCGGCCACACGTTTGGGCTCCTCCCAATCTAAGCCCAATGGACGGCCTGTATCGACGGCGCAGAAGCCACAACTGCGCGTACAGACGCTTCCTAAGATCATAAAGGTCGCCGTTTTATGGCTCCAACATTCGCCAATATTTGGGCAACGAGCCTCCTCACAGACGGTATGGAGAGATTGTCCACGCATCAGAGTCTTGAGATTCTGGTAGTTCTCTCCTTTAGGAGCTTTGATCCTGAGCCATTCAGGACGACGCTCCGGGATGATGGTCGTCATGCTACTTTTCCCTTGTTCTAGCGTTGCTACCTTGAACCTGCTTGCTTCTGCCTTTGACGACGAAGGAAACAGGTCCGATCAGTAGAGAGTATCTGTTCCATATTGTCTAATAGACGTCGATCTCGCGACCATAACTCTGCAATTTTGTGCGTATGGCCTGCAAGAAACCACCCGCTCCTGCACCATCGAGGATACGATGATCAAAGGAGAGACTGATGTACATCATCGAGCGGACTGCAATTGCGTCGTCTTCGATGACTACAGGACGTTTTACCACCGCATCCATGCTTAAAATTCCGGCATGGGGTTGGTTGATGATGGGCATCGATATAATTGTACCAAATACACCAGGATTATTCACTACAAACGTGCTATTTTGCAGATCCTGAACGGTCAGTTTATTGGCCCGCGCTCGCTGTGCCAGCTGGTTGACCTGCCGCGCTAATCCAGCTACGGTAAGCTGATCGGCGTCATAGATGGTCGGAACGACCAGACCGGTCTCGGTTGCAACGGCCATTCCAAGGTTGATCCGCTTTTTGATGATAATCTTATTATCTTCTGTCCAGGTGGAGTTCATCAATGGGATCTTGCGCAATCCTTCACAGACGGCCTTCATGACAAAGGGCACAAAGCTAATTCCATACCCCTCGCGCTGCTTGAAATCTTCTTTGTTCTTTGCCAGCCACTTCGCAATGTTGGTCATATCCACTTCTACGACAGTGGTGGCATGTGGGGATGTCCGCTTGCTACGCACCATATGCTCGGCGATAGCCAGCCGCATCCGGCTGGGGACCAGGATCTCTTCGTCTACCCCTGCTACTGTTTCGCTTTTCAGCGCTGGCACTTCAGTAGTGGCTTTCTGGCCGTTTTGATGCAGGCTGTTTGTGGCAACAACCTGTGGTGCTATGGTCGGAGCCGTCCTGCGCTGCTCTACGTAACTGAGAATATCTTCTTTGCGCACACGGCCACCGGCTCCGGTTCCATGAATGATGTTGAGATCAATGCCATGTTCATACGCCAGACGTCTGGCAAGAGGCGAGATCCGCTGCCTCTCTTCTTCTGTTCGTCTTCCAGCTGAGGTGGCTCCTGCTTCCAGATTGCCATTGAGCCCTCCCCCAGAGATGCGCTCAGACTCGTGAAGCGGTGTCGCCGCCTCCTGTAAAGAGTCCACTGGTGAGGCGTCAGGCCCGCTATGACTCTGCGCTTCCTCGGCACTTTCTTCAATCAGGGCGATCGCAGCTCCCACTGACACCGTTTCATCAACGTTGACCAGGATTTTGGCCAGGCGGCCCGCTACTGGCGAGGGGAGCTCTGCGTTGATCTTATCAGTGATCACCTCTGCAAGCGCTTCGTCTCGCTCGACATAATCACCTTCGTTTTTCAACCAGGCTCCAATCGTCCCCTCTGCTACCGATTCCCCTAAGCGAGGCATCGTTACCGACGTTGGCATAAGTAGCCTCCCTCTTCACATACTAGGCATAGACAACTGACATCCTCTAAGACAGCATACATATAGTTTACCTCAAGTCCTGTTCTGGTCTAATACGCAGCAAGTTGCCTGGCCGCCGATAGGATCTTGTCGGCATTCGGCAGGTATGCTTGCTCCAGGGGTGGTGCATAGGGAAAAGGCACATCTGGCGCTGCCACACGGGTAATGGGGCCATCCAGATATTCAAACAGATCCTGGGCTAAGATAGCGGACAGCTCTGCACCAATACCGCCCGTCAGGGTATCTTCATGAACAATTAACACTTTATTGGTCCGCTTCACCGATTCCATGATTGTCTCACGATCCAGGGGCGAGAGCGAACGAAGGTCCAGCACTTCAACCTCAAGATCGTCGTTCTCTTCCAGAACCTGCGCGGCTCGCAGACACTGATGAACCATCGCCCCATAGGTGAGGATGGTCATGTCTTCTCCCTCGCGCCGCACAATGGCCTTGCCCAGAGGGACGACATAATCGTCTAAGGGCAGCTCCTCACGCAACTCCGGCAACCGGTAAAGCAACTTGTGCTCCAGATAGAGCACAGGGTTATTATCCCGAATCGCCGCTTTGAGCAGGCCTTTGGCATCATACGCTGTCGAAGGGACAACCACTTTGATCCCTGGTGTATGGAAAAACCAGGCCTCAGGACTGGCTGAATGGAATGGGCCACCCTTTGTCCCTCCCCCGGAAGGACCCCGAATAACGATAGGCACAGGCATACCTACACGCCAGTACATCTTGGCTGACATGTTAATAATCTGGTCAAAGCCGCAGGTAATGAAATCGATAAATTGCATCTCAGCTATTGGACGCATGCCCATGAGCGCAGCACCAACCGCCGACCCAATAATCGCCGCTTCAGACATCGGAGTATCAATCACACGCCCGGCACCAAACTCTTCAAGGAGTCCTGCGCTGACCTTGAAAGCTCCTCCGTATGCCCCTACGTCTTCCCCTAACAAAAAGACGGCTTCGTCGCGCTGCATCTCTTCCCGAATCGCCTGGCTAATGGCCTCTAAATAGGTTACTTTGGTGGCTTTCTGAGGTTCTCTCATCGTCCTATGGCCTCCTCTGCCTTCCGCACGATGTTAAAGGGCTGACCTGTTCGACAATCTATTGCATTGATATAAGAGGGAGCAGTTGCCCCTGGCTCGCCAATGATGGCAATTGGTCCATCAGGAGCGAATACATAGTCAGCCACTGTCTCGCTAGCGGGGAGCGGGCTCTGCTCCGCAAAGGCTACAGCATCCTGAACTTCTCGTTGAATGCTCGCTTCTATCTCGGCCTTTGTCTCCATGGTCAGGATTTCCTTCTGCATAAGATAGGCTTCAAAGCTGTGAATTGGATCACGTGCTAACCAGCTGGCTCTCTCTTCTTCAGGAACATAATCGGCCTTGTCAGCCTCAGAATGCCCACGCACGCGAAAAGTTCGACACTCAATAATGCTCGCTCCATCTCCTTTTCTCGCTCGCTCAACCGCTTGCTGAACGGTGGTGAAGACGGTCAAAACATCGTTTCCATCAATGCTTTCGCCTGGGAGTCCATACGCTTTGGCTCGCTCTGATAGGTGTTGCAATGCGCTCTGTCTGGATGATGGGGTGGAGTAGGCATAGCCGTTGTTTTCAATGATCAGAACCAGTGGCAGACGCTGGACAGCCGCAAAGTTCATGGCTTCATGAAAAGCTCCTGTGCTGGTCGCTCCATCCCCACAGGTGGCCAGGACGACTCCTGGACGCTTACGCATCTTCATTGTAAGCGCAACACCGCTCGCTACTGGCAGTGATTCGCCCAAAATACTAATCATTGGTACGATTCCTGCATGCATATCCCCAATATGAAGCTGCCCGTCCCGCCCTAACGTCGCTGAGTTTCCTCGCGCCAACCATTGACACATCACTGCTCGCGGAGAAACTCCACGCACAAGATGCAGACCCAGATCTCGATGCTGCGGAACAATGCAGTCACCATCGCGCAACGCCATTGCTGCACCGACGGTTGTGGCCTCATGTCCTTGCGCTGTATATACTCCACCCACAATACGCCCTTGCAGGAAAAGCGTCCGTGTGCGGTCCTCTAGCGCTCGTGTGAGGCGCATAAAATAATAGATCTGTAGCAGGAAGGCCCGCCCCAGTTCCATAATACACATCCTTTGCTATTTCAGATGCACCTGTGCTCATGCTAACATGCGATTTGAAGAGGTGTCAAGGTGATGATTCCTCTCCTTTTTTGGCCTGTTCACACACTACAATCTCTTGTCTCAAACGCTTGATACGCTGACGATAGGCATCTTCGGGTTGGATATAGCCGAATTTTGGCTTGTCTCCCATGCTCACATGCCACTTCCGAAAAGCTAATCCAATCTCAGTCTGATAGAGCTCTTTGACACGCAACCATTGCTTCCAACCATACCGCCTGAGAACTCTTCGCTCTTCTTGTGTACGAACAAAGGAATGTTGTAGAAGGGCATACTCATCAACGGTAATAATACCGCGGCTCACTTCCGAAGCCAAAAATTCACGCAGGATATATACTTCATGACTCAATGATTTGAGGAGAAAATAGAGGATCACAATCTGAGTACAAAAAGGGGGAATATAATTGGCAATGACTGCAATCGTTGATATCAGCATGATGGTTGCATTGTCTGGCGATGCAGTAGCCAGGTCGTTGGCAAACTGGTTGATAAAATCAAAGATGGTATGCAGCCCTATTGCCGCAAGAAAACCTACTAGTGGAATAGCTATATGCTTCCATCTCAGACGCGTATGACGCACATATCCCAGGGCAATACCAAAACAAACGGTAAATGTAGAATGACACAGCCAGCCCAATACTATTCTGCCAACAAAAAGGAAGAGGATTAATTTTGGACTCTGCACAAAATAATAAAAGTTTTCCACCATGGCAAAGCCTGCGCCGATTAATGCTCCGTAGACAATGCCATCAGTTATGTTATCAAATTCATCTCGTATCAAGAAGAAGAGGAGCAGAAGCCCAAAGCCTTTTACGCTCTCTTCAGTTACGCCTGCCCGCAAACCTTGAAATAATGCATGCGCCAGTGCTCCTGAGTCCGGACCAGCAATCCCTACAAAGGCAGTATCCAATTGCTGCTCAATAAATAATGCTGGAGGAATAATAATTGCTCCCCAGATAAAAGCTCCTAAACGCAGAAACCAGGGCTCACGCTCAAAACGATCGATACAATTGACGAGCAAGCCAATGCCAATGGCCGGGATCAGGGGGATTGTAAGAGCCGATAAGATGCTCACTGGACCATCCTGGGTTAACGCCATAAGATCGGTCATATTATGCAGGATAATCGCAATTACCGCGCCAACAATCAAAAAAGCCACTACCACCCCAAATACCCACCAGCGTACCTTCCCACGCAATAGTCTCGGTAATGCAAACTGCATGGTGATGCCCGCGCTCAAAAAGCCTTCCGGCACTCCTCCACTGTCCTCCTCTTCAGAGATGATGTCTGTGTCAATCCCTGCAAGGACGGTTGCTTCATTGGGAAGCACGCTAATTGAACTCTCCTGGTCCTGCCACTGCTTCAGCTTTATCAGGTGATCTTCTACTGGCGATCCATCAGTTTGAGGAGGACAGGCAAGGGAGGATACATCGTCAAGATCTCCCTGTGAAGGTGCAATTAATTGTAAGGTTGTGCCACCTAGCACAAAACAGTCCTGAGGCTGGAGAGGGAGCGATTCCCCCATCGGGACGGTGCGCCCATTCACGCGAACAATATTCTGTGAGGTCAAATTATAGACACGCCAACCCAGCTCATCTAAGACTAAACGAGCATGTTCACGCGAGACGGTCGGGTCTAATAAGACCAGGTCGCTACTTAAGGCGCGACCAATAATCGTCTCACGCTGTGTAAGCAAGTGCACCAATCGTTCTTCTGGCAGCCATTCTACCGTCTGTTTCTCAGAGGTCTTTCTGGCCGTGTTCGCCGCTCTCACTCGCACAATACGCAGGACCCCAAAATTATCGCTTACGCTCATGCACACGTATTCCCAGTCAGCAAAGACTTATTTGCCACTTGCTGCACACATCTTTCTTTTCTTTCTCGGCATCTCTGACTGTCATTTTTATCTTTCGCTAATTTTAGTATACGACAACTGACCACAAAAAATTAACCCTTTTCCCTACCATTTTTATCTCTCAGTTGGTCTTTTGTCTCTCTATCGTAGAACAATTCGCTTCTCTATCTGGATGGACCGCTCTCTCTTCCATCCTTCATCTATAACATGAAGTAATCTGGCTCTATCGCCAGACGATCCAAAGATATAGACAATGATGCTATTATTACAAGGATATCCATTCTATTCTTAACGATTTGAGATTGTGCGATGGCAATAGAAGATCAACAAACGAGCAAGATACTGCCCCTTTTAGAACAGATTGCTCATTATCTTCACTCTCAGCAGAGTGAAGCCTATTTAGTTGGTGGGTCGGTTCGTAATCTCCTCTTCCATGAACCTTGCACTGATTGGGATATTGTCCTGAGTGGCGATGTATCCAGACAGGCGCGTGATATTGCGAATCTTCTCGGGGGCTTTTATGCACATATGCATGATAAAGCCAGACGAGTGGTACTTAAACGTGATCAGTCTGAGCTTGTGTTTGATTTCGCTCCCCTTCATGGCTCAACACTTGAGGAGGATCTTCGTCAACGCGATTTTACGCTCAATGCGATGGCTATTTCCCTCGATAATCTGCTCCTCTCGCTTCAACAGCAGGCTCCTCTCGCCCTGATTGATCCATTATCAGGAGCAGAGGATCTTCAATCTCGCACGCTCCGTGTGGTGAATGACACGGTCTTCCGACAGGATGCTCTACGCATGCTACGGGCTATTCGTTTTCGTATGCGCTATCAGCTTACCATTGAACCACACACGGCCAGTCTTATTCAGCGCGATGCTCACCTCCTGCCCAGGGCTGCCGTAGAACGCATTCATGAAGAGCTCTTTATGATTTTACGGCCACCGCAGGCCATTGAGCGTCTCCGCTTTCTCGATCAACAGGGACTTCTTCTTACACTTATCCCTGAACTTCAACCGGCACTGGGAATGCCCCAGCCTTCTCTCCATTACTGGGATGTCTTTGATCATTCGCTGGAGACGGTGGCCGCGCTGGAATATCTGGCCGATCATCTGCTCCAACCAGCCTCAGAGCTCGCACAATCTCCCCTGGATCTTCAACAGACAGGAACAATAGTTGAGCTTCAACGACTGCTCTTTTTAGCAGAAGAACAGGGTATCTTCTCATTCGAACACATCACAAGCCCAACGATGAAGCTCGGAGCGCTCCTCCATGATATTGGGAAAACATCAACCTATGCCGTCGACGATCAGGGCACGATCACGTTCTATCATCATCCTCAAACAGGTGCCTCGCTGGTGGCTCAGATTATGACACGCCTGGGAGCCAGTACTCAGGAACGGAGGCTGGCTCAACAGATTGCTGCGCATCATATGCGGCCCGGCCAACTCAGCCAGGCGGAGATCACTCAGCGTGCCATCCGCCGCTACTTTGTAGACCTGGGACCAGCAGGCATCTCTGTTGCCATCGTAGCGCTGGCAGACCATCTGGCCATGCGCGGACCCCAGCCTTTAACCGAACATTGGCAGCGCCATCTCAATGCGGTCCTGACCCTCTTAACGCGCTATATCTGCGAACGTGATACCATTCTCCCTCCTCGCTTACTACAGGCTGATGAGCTTATCCATCGCATGAACCTTCAACCAGGCCCGATCGTTGGTCAGCTTCTGGAAGCTATCTCCGAAGCTCAGTCTGAAGGCCAGATTCGCTCAAAGGAAGAGGCTCTCTGGTTCGCCGAAGAGTTTCTCCAACACAACAACTCCTGGTAACGACCCCTAACAAACGGCATTCCTATCACTCGGCAATAAGAACGTTCTTTCCAGAAAAAACGGTTGACAAGTCGGCTACCATGGCGTACCATTACAGAGGCTCAACATGTAAAGGCAGCACATGGGATCGGAGTCCTCGCTTGCCAACGGGAGTATTTAGTGAAGACAATTGCGATTTTCTACCAGGGACGCAAGCAAGAGGCTGCAACAATGGCGTCCCAGCTTGTACCAACCTTAGAACACAAAGGCCATACTGTCCGTTCTATTGATCTTCACGAGGAAGGTCAGGAGTGCGCAACCTCATCCATTGAAGGCTGCGATCTTGTTCTCGTCCTCGGTGGCGATGGGACAATCGTCCATGCTTCTCGCGTCTGCGCTTGCCTTGGCGTTCCAATCGTTGGTATAAATTTTGGTCGCGTAGGCTTTCTTACGGAATTAGAGCCAGCTGAGTTGGAGACAAAACTCGATTACTATATTCATGAAGACGCTTCGGTCTGGACGGATGAACGCTCGATGCTCCATGCGGTTCTCACACAAGACGGAACCAGCGAGGAGTTTTTAGCGCTCAATGACATCGTGATTGCACGCGGTACCTGGCCACGTGTGATTCAGGTTCGCGTGACAGTGGATGACTATTATTATAATACAAGTTATGCTGATGGTATGATCCTCTCAACAGCGACCGGCTCAACGGCATACAATATGGCTGTTGGCGGCCCTTTGCTCCATCCACAGGTGAAAAGCAGTGTCCTGACTCCTATTGCAGCCCATCTGGCATCCGATCGCTCTCTTGTTCTCCAGCCCGAAGCCCGGGTTGAGCTTCAGATCTTTACAGGCTCTCAGAATGGGGTCTTTTCCGCCGACGGCCAGCTTAACCGCGAGCTAAAGGATGGGGCCATTATTACTGTTCATAAAAGCCAATACGAGACCAAATTTCTCCGGCGACGACCGCCAACCTATTTTTATCAGATCATTAATGCGAAGTTACGAAACGATAGCACACCTGAGACCGAAAGTCATCATGCTAACTGAGTTAACGATTAAAGATTTCGCTATTATCGATCACCTGCACTTACGTCTGAACCATAAGTTTAATGTCTTTACTGGCGAAACTGGTGCAGGTAAGTCGATTATTATTGACGCTGTAAACGCTCTGCTCGGCGGGAAGATTGGCGCGGAATTCGTGCGCGCCGGCTGCGAACGCGCTTCCGTTGAGGGGGTCTTTACTCTGGCTCCCCTCCCAACTATGGCCGAGGATTGGCAGCCCTATGATGCGTCAACCGATCCCGCAACCAATGGCGCGACCACGCTCCTGGCTGTGATGGAACAGGCTGAAACCTATCAGGCTCAGCGCGCTACCGACGCCGAACACAGCGCCGATGCACGCGTGGCCCTCGCTGCTCTTCTCGCTCAATACGCCATTGAACCCGATGAGGGCCAGATTATTCTGACCCGCGATATTTTTCGTTCCGGTCGTACGGTCGCTCGCATCAATGGCCGCGCCTTCTCCCAGCAGATTCTACAACAGGTTGCTAGCTGGCTGATCGATATCCATGGACAGAGCGAGAATATGAGTCTGCTGCGACCCGATCAACATGTCAACTTTCTTGACCGCTATGCCGAGACGCTTCCTCTCCGCGATGCTCTTACCAATAAAGTGACTGACTGGCGCAATGCACGCAAAACGTTGCAGTCGTTACAACAGAATGTTCGTGATCAAGAGCGACGCGCCGAGTTCCTCCGCTTTGAGATTGAGGAGATCGAGAAGGCCAATTTGAAGGTCGGTGAGGTTGAGGAGCTCGAGGAGGAGCAGAAGGTTCTGAGCAATGCCGAACGCTTGCGTGAGCTCTGCTCGCTGATCTATGGTCCCATCAAGGGGTCCGAGGTTGGGGGCGAGGATTTTCAACCGGCCCTCGATCAGTTACGTGTGGCTCAACGCAGTCTCAATGAGCTCGTCCGGCTCGATAAGAGTATGGAGGAGTATGAGGAGACGCTCTCCGAAGCCATCTATCAGCTTGAGGATATCGCAACCTCGATTGGCACCTATGAGACCGATATTGAGGATGATCCCAATCGACTGGCCGATATCGAGGAACGGCTCGATCTCATTGCCAAGCTGAAACGCAAATATGGCGCGACAATTGAGGAGATCCTCAAACGCATGGCCGAGGATCAGGCGGAGTTGGAGACGATTGATAATCGTGATGAGTTGATCGCTCGTCTGCAAAAACAGGATGGCCAGTTCCGCAACGAGATCGGTGAGATTGCTCAGCAACTCTCGGCACGCCGCTATGAAGCCGCTAAACATCTGGCGACGGCGATGGAGGCGCAGCTCAATGATCTCAATATGCGCCGCGCTCGCTTCCAGGTCGAAATTATTCAGTCTCTCGATGAGTCTGGCGTACCGGCGAGTATTCAGGGCGAACCTGTACAACATTATGCCTGTGATCTCTCTGGCATCGATCAGATTCAGTTCTTGATTGCGCCCAATCCTGGCGAACCTTTCAAGCCCCTGACAAAGATCGCCTCCGGTGGTGAGACTTCACGTCTGATGCTCGCTCTGAAAACGATTCTGGCCGACGCCGATGCAACTCCAACGTTGATCTTCGATGAGATCGATGCAGGTATCAGTGGTCGCAGCGGTCAGGTGGTTGGCGAGAAGCTCTGGCAGCTCACACGCAGCCATCAGGTTATTTGTGTGACGCACCTGCCACAGATTGCTGCGTTTGCCGATACCCATTACAATGTGAATAAGCAGATACTCGAGAATCGTACGGTCACAATTGTGAATGAGCTACGTCCTGAGCAGCGCTCACGCGAGATTGCTCATATCATGGGTGGAAGCGTCACGGATTTCTCGATGAAGAGTGCCGAGGAGATGCTCGATCGCTCCTATCTCTGGAAAGAGAACTGGCTGCGCAATCATCAATCCGATCGATCTGGCCTCTCCTGATTCCAATCCTATTTATTTGCGTGTTGCAGAAAGTTGGCGAGGGAAGATACCATGAGCATCGCAATTATTGGCGCGGGTATGAGCGGACTTGCCGCCGCTCATACCCTGCGCGATGCTGGTTTATCAGTGCACCTCTTTGAGAAAAGCCGTGGCCCTGGCGGTCGAGCAACGACCCGCCAGCGCGACGGCTTTATCTATGATGGCGGGGCACAATACTTTAAAGAGGGCAACCCTGCTATTACTTCTCTGATCACCGATCGCTTTGCGACGCCGGATCTGCTCAATATTGGTAAACCAGTCTGGATCTTCAATGAACAGGGAGAGATTCAGCCGGGCGATCCCACATTGACGGAAGAGCACAAGTGGAGCTACCGCAATGGGCTCTCTTCGCTTGCCAACCGCATGGCTGAAGGCCTCCCTATCACGACCCATACACGCATCGATACAATTGAGCAGCATGCAGATGGCTGGACGCTAGCCGATAATCATGGTCAGCTCTACGGCCCCTTTGAAAAAATTCTACTGGCTATCCCTGCCGAACAATCCTCTACTATCATCGCTAATAGTCAGCTCGACCAAACGTTACAAGCACACTGCCTGAAGCACTTGAAGATGGCCCACTATAATCGTCAGCTCTCGATCGCCCTCGGCTATCAGTCCAGACCTCAGGAACGTCCCTATTATGCGATCGTCAATACCGATAAAAAACATGCGATCTCCTGGCTGGCCTGGGAACACGAAAAAGCCCCTGAACGCGTCCCCGCTGGCGCTGGCCTCTTGCTTGCTCAGATGTCTCCCAGCTATAGCCTTACCCACTGGGATGATGAAGATCCGGATCTGATCCAGGATGCCGCTCGACAGGTTGAGAAGCTCCTACAAGAAGAGTTAGGGGAGCCCATCGTCAGTGACGTCCAGCGCTGGCTCTACGCCCTTCCCTCTGCCAGAGCAGATGCCGAAACTCTTAACGCCCTCAGTCTGCCTGAAGGTCTGGCCTTCTGTGGCGATTCTTTTGTCGGGGGCCGATTACATCTGGCTTTAGAACATGGCATCACAATTGCGAGTAAACTAACATAAACTAGACTAATTACTATGAATAGTAGAAAAGATTACCGTTTCTCCTGACAGCCTCATAGGGATAATCTCTCCACATAAAAAAATAAATGCCCTCTCTTGCTGCTTGTTAGTCTTCCTGAAGAGTGATTCCTCACATAGTTATGGATGAGTTAATACCTAACATTACTATGGATGAGGTAATACTATCTTATCCAAAAGACTTTGAGCTCAGAGCGAAATTTACCCTTAGAAAATGATTAGAAATCACTAAGAGCCAGATAAGAAAGATTAGAAATTATTGTATTCCACCTGAAATACTTGCATAATTGCTCTAGCATTAGTTACACTATTCATGGTTAGAGATGCAAGAACGGAATAGCCTGTGCTGGTCAACTCTACCGCCAAATTTCTTGTCAGCTACATGGTGCGCAGTAGCTATCCTGCATGATGTGAGGATCTTCCTCACTCTTCTCGCATATGAGAGAGCAGGATCGAACAGAAAACGGCTTCGACGAATGACCATATCAGGCACGTATCTTTTTTCTTAAGAAGCGAGAAGCGTCCTCTGGGCACTTCTCTACACTGTTGTAACGAGATCTTTTGTGATGCTCTCGCGTATGACGAGATGTCCATCTGTCCAGAGGACAGCAATCTCTCGTGCTTTCTCAGAAGAGAAGTGGCCATGGATGTTCGCCTTCTCTTTGTATCCGCAACCACATGGAATGTTGATTGCTTTATTGACATACGGAAATGGATTTCTTCTTTTATGAATGACACAGTGAATCAGCAGATTTCCACGCAAAATTCTCCTTCCCTTGTTTCATCACTCTTTACATTCTTTTTACAGCTTTTCTCTCTTTATTGGGTTCGCCGTTTTTGGAGTCAGATCGCCAGATTGTCCCTGCTCTTGACACTCGTCAGTGGAAGTGTTCTGACCAGCTTTCTGATTCAAGTCCCGCAGGTGCAGGCGGCCAGTCAGCAACGTGAGGCAATCGCGCTTCAGCAGAGCTCGACTCCACCACGTCAGGTGCAGCCAGCCTTTCAGACGCCTCCTCCCGCTAACTTTCAAAAGAGTCTGGCCATCAAAACCGCAACCACTGCATTGAGTGCACAGACACCCTTTGATGGTCTGGGAGATCTTCCTTTCTATACCTATGCCGCCAGTCGCAACCTCACCGATCAATTATCGATGAAGGTCAATGTTGCGAGTGGAAACCTGCTCTTGCACCAGGATGCGGTCAACATCAAAGGAACTGGTCTGGACCTCAATCTGGGTGATTACTTTAATAGTCTCAATAATGAACTGATTGTGGATGCAGGCTGGAACTGGAACTGGTCCTTTGGCCGAGGCATCGCTCTTGATGTCAGTAATCCCAATGCGGGCGTTACGTTGGCCGGACCCAGCGGCTTCCATGCCTACTATCCAGCCGATGGGAATGGAGAATTTACGGATGCTCCTGGCCTCAATGCTACGCTCTATCATTTCCATGATGCCTCAAATAACTACGTGCTTCATTTCCACCAATCGGGCCTCACCTGGAACTTTAATGGCACCTATGGCAATCTGTTCAGTATCCAGGACAAGAATGGCAATCTGATCAATGCAGACTATGATGCTGATGGATACAGCACGCAGGCGGTTGATAGTCAGGGACGAACGGTTCTGTTTGAGAAAGGAACCACGAACCTGAACGCCAATCAATTGACGAAGATCACTGATAGCACCGGTCGAACTGCCATCTACACCTATGTCTGGGGAGACCTCACCTCCATTCAGAACACCAATGGCAAAACGACCAGCTTTACCTATGACAACTCCACAGATGATCGCGTGGCAACCATCACCGATCCCCTG
Source organism: Tengunoibacter tsumagoiensis (assembly GCF_003967535.1). Lineage (GTDB taxonomy): Bacteria > Chloroflexota > Ktedonobacteria > Ktedonobacterales > Ktedonobacteraceae > Tengunoibacter > Tengunoibacter tsumagoiensis. The sequence goes on from NZ_BIFR01000001.1 coordinate 4,002,496, forward strand.
AACCATCAGACATCCTTTATCTATGCCCCGGATGGGAAAGTCACCAAAATCACCGATGCGAACAATAAAACCATCACCTTTACCTATAACACCGGCAACACCGTCGTCACCGATCAGAACAATCACAGCACCACATACTATTACAACAGCAACCTTCAGGTGACGAAGACGACCAATGCGCTGGGATACAGCACCACCAACACCTATGATGCGACCAACTATAACGTCACTCAGTATGGAGATGCATTGAGCGACCTCTCCGATTTCCAATTCTCAACCGATGGCAAGAATAATCTCACCCAGGTCTCTATCGGTGATACCAACACGGGCGGCTCCAATCCTACCGTTGGTCCCACGACGCACTTTGGCTATGGCGGAACGGGCAACAACACCTACAACCCGTTCACCCAGACCGATCCGCAGGGCCATAGCACGAACTATGCGTATGACACCAATGGCAACCTGCTCTCGGCCATCGATCAGCAGACCAACAAAGGGCTGACCTACACCTATAACGGCAATGGCACCGTCGCCACCCAGCAAGATGCCAATGGGAATACCACCACCTATGGCTATGACGCGCTGGGCAACCTGAAGACGATTACCCAGCCCAGCCCATTGGGGCAGACAAGCCTTACCGTTGATGCCCTCAGCCGTGTCAGCACCCTGACCGATGGCAACACCCACAAAACAACCTACACCTACGATAAGCAGGATCGGGTAACGGACATCAATTACAATAGTCAAAGTGACGTGAAATATACCTACGATGATGCTGGTAATGTCCTGACCGAGCAGGATAGCACAGGCACCACTACCTTTCAATATGATGTCCTCAACCGTCTCACGCAGAAGAAACTGCCAGGGGGGACCCTGATCAAGACTACGTATGACAACGTCGGCAACCTGACCATTTATGACGATAGCACCGGGGATATCACCTACAGCTATGACACGATCAATCGCGTCACGACCGTTCAGGAGCCTGATGGGGCTCAGACCACGTATGGCTACGACCATGCCAACCACAAGACCAGCATCCGCTATCCCAACGGCACTGGTATGCTGATGGCCTTCAACACAGCTGGTCAGGAGACTGCAAGCCAGAGCGGGATTTTCACTTCATCTACATCCAATACCTTCAGTACCGCGTATACCAATTATCAGTACACCTATCAGAGCGGGCCCAATCCGACCTCTCTGCTGCAGAGCGTGCAGTATCTGGACCCGATCACACACAGTGGCACCTTGACAACCAGCTATAGCTATAGCGGCAATGGTCTTAACTTCCTGCTGGAGGCCTCCACAAAGAATGCCAGTAACAGCGTGGTAGAAGACAACAAATATGGCTATGACAATAACGGCAACATCACCAGCAAGCAGGTCCAGAGCACTGGCCTCAATGAGAGCTATAGCTACAACGCCGCCAGCGAGCTGATCACCAGAACCAACGGCAGCGGAAGCACCACCTATAGCTATGACGGCATCGGCAACCTGATCGGTTCAACCGCAGGAGGCACCCTGAGCTACAACGTCCTGAACCAGACCACAAAGAATGGTTCCACTAACTACACCTATAGCGGAACCACCCAGAGCGAGCGGGTTCAGGTCAATAGCGATACCTTCGTCTATGGTGGCCTGGGACTGACCACTGCGAAGACCACCGCAGGCACGACCGAATATGTCCGTTGTAGCTGCGGCCTTCTCAACAACGAACGAACACCAGACGGCAAGAAATATTACTATCTCTTCGATGGTCTGGGCTCCGTCGTCGGCATGACCAACAGCACCGGCCAGGAAGTCAATGCCTACAAGTACGATCCCTACGGAAACATCGTCAGCCAGCAAGAACAGAGCGGCCTCAACAACCCCTGGAAGTATGCGGGCGGCTACTACGATAGCAGCACCGGCCTGACCAAGTTCGGCATTCGCTACTACGATCCGACCGTGGGACGTTGGACGCAGAGGACGCCAGTGGGTGGGAGTTTACAGGAGACGCTGAAGGGGAATCCGTATATGTATGCGGATAATAATCCTGTGAATGAGATGGATCCGAGTGGTGCACTTCCGGATCCGACTGAAATTTTTGCAGGCATAGGCGTTGGGGCAGCAGTTGGAGCATTTTTTGGACTTTTGGATGGATTATTTCAACGTCATGGAGGATGGGAGCTTGGCAAAGATGTACTTTGTGGTGCTATATCTGGTGGGATAGAAGGTGGATTAACCGCAGCATTGGGACCACTATTCGATGTAGAGGCACTGGCAAAAGTAGCAGGAAAAGCATTAGCTGAGCAAATAGTGAGCTTCGAGCCTCATTTAATAGAATCTCTTAGTGGTGGACTTTGTAGTGTTATATTCTAGTATATCGTAGCTATTTTTCTGCTTTGAAAAATTTAGCAGATATGCGATTTGAGTCTTTTAGATGGCAATTTCAGTGCAAGTCGTTCAGTAACTTGCACTGGAATTGTCAGACGACAAAGGACAGCAGCTATCTTAAAAGGTACTATTGTTTACCACAGGTATATCTTCTCAAATAAGCTGTAAAAATTTTACAGCTTCAAATTTTAAATAGGAAAGAGATACAATGAAGAAACAAGCAAAGACATGGACATCACTTATTGTTGCTCTATTTGTAGTTATTTTTGTTATCATTGGGCTTGTAGAAAATTGGTCAGGAGATCCGAATATTAGGCAATATTGGATTGACAGTATGCTTGGTATCATTTTTGTCGCTGTTTTGCTAATAATTTTGAATTATCTTTACAATGCAAGGAGAAAAAAAGGTAATTAGGTATATTAGCAATTAAATTAAAGTATATCAGCTTTTTCGTAAAGAAACTTTCTTGAGATTGCTAGAATAGTAGACTCTTTTACTGATATTTCTTGATTGAAGAAAGCATCTAGAATGAGCATACAACCTCTCACCATCAAGCAACTCTGGCTACTGGCCCTGGCCATTTGTCTGGGCTTGCTCATCGTCATACTTATCCTCGAAATGGCCATTGATCAACCCATAGTACTGGCTGATCTATTGCCCACGCGGCCTTTTGAGTTGATTATTCTGCTCTTGTCGCTCCTGACACTTTTTGTAGGCATCGTCATTCTCTGTGGTGAGAAGGTGATGGAGCGGTTTTTTCATATGGGGAGCTTTTGTGCTGCTGCTTCTGATGGTCGGTATACTCGATCTGGTGTATCCACAGGGGAAGGATGCATGGGATGTGTTGGTGTAAATAAGTATGTAAGGCTGATGTAGATGAGTGGTGCTGACCAGAGCCAGCGTGTCACGGTCAATAGCAACAGCTTTGTCTAGGGCGGCCTGGGACTCACACGAACTAACACCGCAGCTGGAACGACCGAATCTGTGCGCTGTTGCTGTGGCCTGCTTAACCACGAACGCACCCCGAACGGCAAGAAGTATGACTCCCTCTTCGACGGACTGGGTTCGATCGTGGGCATGACCAACAGCGCTGGGCAGGAAGTCAACGCCTACAAATACGATCCCTACGGCAACATCGTCAGCCAGCAGGAACAGAGTGGCCTCAACAACCCCTGGAAATATGCGGGCGGCTACTATGATAGCAGCACCGGCCTGACCAAGTTCGGCATTCGCTACTACGATCCGACCGTGGGACGTTGGACGCAGAGGACGCCAGTGGGTGGGAGTTTACAGGAGACGCTGAAGGGGAATCCGTATATGTATGCGGATAATAATCCTGTGAATGAGGTGGATCCGAGTGGACGATTTTCTTTAACTTATAAATGTATTCAAGATGTAATAACTATTGGAGGCGGAGTAATTACGCTTTCAGGGTTGATTTCTTTCTTTACACCTGGCAATGCAACCGGTGCAGTAGCATTAGCGCTTGCTGCTGCTACAGGTCCAGGAGATATTGCCATTGCAGGTTTAGCAGCTAGCTTGTTTATTGGGGTATTTGTGACTATTTCTATCCTTCTTATCCTGCAGGGAGTTGATAGCGCTCGAAGTCTTAAATCTGATTGCTCTTAGAACTGTATGCTAGATGTATAGATAGCAGATCATATCTATACATCTAGCATACGTGTTAAGCACGACTAGGCAGCATCGTTTGACTCGAGAGATTCTTTAACAATGCTGCCTATTCTGCACTTTTTCAAATAATTAACACCACTTTCATTTTAAAGAGGAGGACATATGGAAAAAAAAAGGAAAAATAAGTTTTACAACGTTTATTATTTGACGACTCTTACAGGCATGCTTCTTTGTGGAGCAGTTATGGTAATGAGGTCAATAAATGGCGAAAAGAGAGTTGCTAGTCTATTTGCACTAGCAGGTTGTATTCTGGTGTTTCTCTTTGCCTTAGCAAACTATTTAGAACATCGGAAACAGAGGAAATAATTTTCTTGAGGCTCAAATCTCCACCCAAAAGAGTTAGCCCTGCTTTCTCTTTTGGAGTTATTCGGGTCATAATTTTTTCATACTTGTTATTGAAAGCCCACATTCTGCACTCGAGAAAATAGCTTTTTGAATATGAACAAAAGATTCTTTTGCATGGCAATAGAGAGGCAAGATATGAGAACTTTTGATCCAAATCAGACTCTTCTGCGCTTTGTTCTATTTTGCAAAAAGATCTTAATAAATAATAAAAGCATAAAAATATTTTTATTTTTTATTCAAAATGCCATCCTGAACCGCGGAATGTAGGGAGAGAAGTTTGCATGATATTGGCCAAAATGAATAAGGAGAAGCATATCTATGGGTTCTCAGAAATCAAAAGTAACGCTACTCTCAATCGGAGTTGTTATATTTATTATCGGCATCGTACTTTATATTGCTTCATTATTGCTACACCTAAATAGAAACCTTGCATTTCCACTCTCTTTTTTTATTGCTTCTGGAGTATTTTTATTATTTTAGGTTATCTTATAAATATAATTAAAAGAGATAGTTAAATACGCAGAATATGTTTACCAATTTTATTCCAGAAGTAGATGAAGCTATAGGAAGCTTTACATGGGTCTCTGTCCTGGCGAGCGAAACGATAGCTCATCGATGATTGCCCGCCAGGATAGAAATGCAACATTTGTTCATTGTATATGTTCTAATCCAATTTTTGCTTTAATAAAGCTTAGCTTGTATATAAGATTTATTAAAGTTATTTCCTTTTATAGGAATAGCTGCTAGTTTAATATTGGCTGCATTCATCTCTTATTCGGTTTACGAGATTACACAGGCTATTGGCGATGCAGTTAGCCAAGATGAGCAGTATCGCTAGGCTTTTACCCACGTACTCCATTTCTTGAAATACGCTGTTAGACTAAAGTATTTTTATTATGGTCTAACAGCATAAATACCTTGAAAATTCTAAAAAGATATAAGAATTTGAGGTAAGCATAAAAACTTATCATTTGATATTGCCTGAATGTTTCAAAGATAAAGAAGTATCGATGGATACTGCAAAAAAGAGAGGTTGTAAGAATGAACATACTCATCATATCGTTTATTTTGTTTTGTGTTTTAGCTGTTGCGCTTTTAGCACTTTTGTTAGGTATGAGATATCAAGCAAAAACTGATGTAAGCATGAGAGGGAGAGATTTGCTTAATGGATATAGGTTAGCAATAGCAGTTATTATTTTTACTATGCTGTTTATTATCTACATAATTATTATTAACGCTCATTAAAAAGTACCTGTCTTTTGGGATTTAAAATGAGGACACGACCCTTCACCATCAAACAACTGTGGCTGATGACTCTCGAAATCTGTCTGGGTCTCATAGTGATCGCCCTCATTCTCGGAATAACGATTGATCATCCTAAGATGCTGGCTGATCTGTTTCCCACGCGACCTTTTGAGCTGATCACTCTGATTTTGTCACTGATGGCGCTCTTTGTGGATAGCATTATTCTCTGCGGCGAGAAGGTGATGGAGTGTTTTTTTTATGCGGGGGGCTTTTGTGTTGCTGCTTCTGACGGTCGGTATACTCGATCTGGTGTATCCACAGGGGAAGGATGCATGGGATGTGTTGGTGTAAATAAGTATGCAAGGCTGATGTAGATGAGTGGTGCTGACCAGAGCCAGCCGGTGTCACGGTCAATAGCAACAGCTTTGTCTAGGGCGGCCTGGGCCTCACGGGAGCCAATACCGCCGCAGGCACAACCGAATATGTCCGTTGTAGCTGCGGCCTGCTCAACAATGAGCGAACGCCAGACGGCAAGAAGTATTACTACTTGTTCGATGGCCTGGGTTCTGTCGTTGGCATGACCAACAGCGCCGGCCAGGAGGTCAACGCCTACAAATACGATCCCTACGGCAACATCATCAGCCAGCAGGAACAGAGCAGCCTCAACAACCCCTGGAAGTATGCAGGCGGCTACTACGATAGCAGCACCGGTCTGACCAAGTTTGGCATCAGGTACTACGATCCCGCAGTGGGACGTTGGACCCGGCGAACGCCTGTTGGAGGGAGCTTACAGGAGACGCTGAAGGGGAATCCGTATGTGTATGCGGATAATAATCCTGTGAACGAGGTGGATCCGCGTGGGAGAGATGGTGTATCTCCAGGATGCAGTGCAGGATTGCTACTTGCGGGGATAATAGGTGCAGTTGTGCAATTTGGATTTACACTTGGGGGGATTGCTTTTGCGGGAACTGGAATTGGGCTCTTTTTCGCTGCTGGAGCTTCCGCTGGAGCTGTAATAAGTGCAATAAGATATTTAGTGACTTTTGAATATGCTTACGAATTTTCGTGCGTTAATAGTGATAAAGCTACTATTAATAGCAGCATTACAACGGTTGCTATTAAAGTATTCAATTTCTTAGGATTTTAGGAAACGATCGTAGTGGTTTTTTTTCTTGCTTCATTGGTGAACATCACTACGATCGTTTGAGCCTTTTTAGGAGTGTTGCATGGAAAAAACAATAAAGAAGATCCTTTTTCTTTTATGCCTCATAATAGGCCCGTTGTTTTTTGGAGTTGGCTTCCTTTTTGTTTACCTTGTGTTTTTTCTCCTGAGATCGTCCATTTCAGACACAACTGTTACTATCTATTCATTTGGAATACTCAGTATTTTTTTGACTGCAGCCCTTTTTATTGCGTTAGCGTTTGGTGTTTTTAAAGAGGGAAGACGATAGATTACCCATTTTTTATCATGAAGCAGACGAGATTCGAAAGGTAAGAATGTGAAAAAGGTATCTAAAAGTATACAATTGAGAATTGGCCTTCTTGTTGCAGGGGCTCTTCTTGCAGTTTTACTCTGGAGTCTTCCTACTGAGAATGAAGGCTATAAAATTGTGATATTTTGTATTATTATTCTCGCTCTTTTGCTGACGGGCATTATTTCTTTTCGTCTGCGTAAAAGATTTAATAAGAAGCAGCCTTGAGTAATTTTGTATTTACCAACGAGCAGATAAGCTATAAAAGAGTGTAAGAAGTCAACGCCTACACATATGATCCCTATGGCAACATCGTCAGCCAGCAGGAACAGAACGGCCTCAACAACCCTGGAAGTATGCTGGCGGCTACTACAATAGCAGCCCCGGCCTGACCAAGTTCGGCATTCGCTATTACGATCCCACCGTCGGGAGATGGACCCGGCGAACGCCTGTTGGAGGGAGTTTGCAGGAGACGCTGAAAGGGAATCCGTATGGGTATGCGGATAATAATCCTGTGAATGAGGTGGATCCGAGTGGAAGATTTTCTTTAACATACTCTTGCATCCAAGATTTTGTTTCAATCGGTGGAGGTGCAACTGCCATTTCAGGACTCACAGCTTTTTTTGCAGCTAGTTTGTTTACACCCGCGAATCCCACTGGGGCTGTAGCATTAGGGCTAACAGCCGCTGCAGCGCCGGGAGGTGCAGCAATTATAGGTATAGAAGCTAGCCTGTTTATTGGGCTGAGTGTTACTGTGTCTATCTTTGGTATCCTTCAAGGAATCAATGGTATTCAGAATATCAAAAAGGACTGCAAGTTCTAATAGGAAGACCTGCTTGATTTCTAATCAATTAGTCTATGATCAGAAGAAAGTGGATTAAATAAAAATAGAAAGCGAGCATGGTGAAATTCAAGGCAGCGTAAAAGATATCTGACTTATCGTTTATGCTGCCTACAATTGGATTATAAAGTTTAAGTCAGCTATGATTTTCCGAGGTAAAGGTGAGATTGATGCGAAAAGAAAAGAGAAGTTCCTCGTCTTTTTATATTTTTTACTGTGTTTTGTGCGTACTCTTTTTTCTTAGTTTTACTGCAAGTGTGGCGAGATTTTTCTATGGTTATAGATCTATCGTGGATATAAGTGCAGCAATAGGATATTTTGTATTTTTTATTGTTTTTCTTTCTATATACTTGAATAATAGAGCAAAAAAGGTATGAAGATGTAATATAGATGTTTGAAATTCAAGCGTACAAGTATTTCTGATACACCAGATAATTCAAGAGATTATTCTCTTGGTTTAAGCTCACAAAACCAATTTGTTATTAACATTATTAACTGGGAATAGCGCACATTGTAAGCCTATTGTTTCATTTTTTGGAACTATTTGCTACTTAGTGGCCCTCCTAAGTACTTGAAAAAGCAGAGAAATGATATACAAGATGAATACACAACCCCTCACCATCAAGCAGCTGTGACTGCTGGCCCTTGAGATCTGTCTGGGACTGTTGATCGTTACTCTCATCTTGGAAGTGATTATCGACCATCCGATGATGTTGGCTGATCTGCTGCCAACGCGGCCTTTTGAGTTGATCATCCTGACCCTGTCGCTCCTGACACTTTTTGCAGGCATTATCGTTCTCTGTGGTGAGAAGATGATGGAGAAGGTTTTTTATAGGGGAGCCTTTGTGCTATTGTTCTTGACGGTCGGTGTACTCAAGTTGGTCTATCGACGAGGCAAGGAGGTATCGGGGAGGGCGTCGCATGTGCTGGTGTGAGTAAGGAGGTAAAGCTGATGCAGACGAGTGAGGCCGACCAGAGCCAGCGTGTCACAGTCAAGAGCGACAGCTTTGTCTATGGCGGCCTGGGACTCACACGAGCCAACCTCAGTTGGTACGACGGAGTATGTGCGCTGTAGCTGCAGCCTGCTCAACAACGAACGGACCCCAGACGGCAAGAAATATTATTACCTCTTCGATGGTCTGGGCTCCGTCGTCGGCATGACCAACAGCACCGGCCAGGAGGTCAATGCCTACAAATATGATCCCTACGGCACCATCGTCAGCCAGCAAGAACAGAGCGGCCTCAACAACCCCTGGAAATATGCAGGCGGCTATTATGATAGCAGCACCGGCCTGACCGGGTTCGGCATTCGCTACTACGATCCGACAGTGGGATGTTGGACGCAAAGGACGCCGGTTGGGGGGAGTTTGCAGGAGACGCTGAAAGGGAATCCGTATGTGTATGCGGATAATAATCCGGGGAATGAGGTGGATCCGAGTGGTGATACTCCGGTTGCTGCTTGTTTGTTCATTGGTGTAGGTGCTGCTGGTGGAGCCCTTATTGGTTTAATAAAACCAGCTCTTGTCGCTGCACAATCGGTACCAAAGGTTGTTACACTCCTTGCTACATATGGTATTGCCGTAAGTCCAGCAGTGATAGTAGGTATTATTGGCGGTGCACTTGTATTGGCACTTATAGGTGCTGGTGTGGGTGCCGCACTAGCCGCTAAGTGTTTCGGATGAGTTGTGTTTCATCATAAATTAGGTAGAAATACTTTCTTTACAAATTTGGGGAATGCTTTTGCATTATTAGTGAAAAAGCATCCCCAAGAAAATGAAAGATAAAGAGAATGAAATCATCAAAAAGCAAGAGCAGCTATACGATCATAAGCCTTATGATGGCTATTGCTAGTTGCTATTTTTTCTATGTTGCCGCCAATAATCAGTATACGGTTTTCATACGTATACTATTAGGTTTTACAGCAGTAGTTTTTGTGTTGTGTATTGCATATTACTTGCATCTCATGTTAAAAAAGTCGCATTGACAGACACTCCCAGAATGGTTATTGGAAAAGCTATTTTGTTGGTAGAGCCTCTTTTATTGATATCTGTGACAGAAGAAAGCAAGCAAATATATAAACACACTGACTCTCACCATCAAACACGTGGGATTACTGGCACTTGAGATCTGCCTGGGCCTGCTCATCGTCGACCTCATCCTCGAAATAGATAGTGATTATCCCCAAGGCTGGCCAATCTGATGTCCACGCGACCTTTTAAGCTGATCACCATGATCCTGTTGCCGCTGACTCTTTTTATAGAAATAGTCATTCTCTGTGGAGAGAGGGTGATGGAACGGGTCTTTTATGCGAGGGCTTTGGTGCTGTTGGTGGTGACCCTCTCCGGGCGCAGGTTGGTCTATCCAAGAGGCAAGAAGGCGTCGCAGAAGACTACACATGTGCTGGTATGAGGATAGAATGGCAATGATGAAAGAAGAGACTTCCACCTGCTGAGCACTTTGAAAAACTAGATTCAGCAGGTGCAGGCCTTTGTTTACGGCGGCCTGGGTCTCACCCGAGCCAAGACCACCGCAGGCACAACCGAATATGTCCGCTGTAGCTGCGGCCTGCTCAACAACGAGCGAACGCCAGACGGCAAGAAATATTACTACTTGTTCGATGGCCTGGGCTCCGTCGTCGGCATGACCAACAGCACCGGCCAGGAGGTCAATGCCTACACATATGATCCCTACGGCAACATCATCAGCCAGCAGGAACAGAGCGGCCTCAACAACCCCTGGAAGTATGCTGGCGGCTACTACGATAGCAGCACCGGCCTGACCAAGTTCGGCATTCGCTATTACGATCCGACAGTGGGACATTGGACGCAGCGGACGCCAGTGGGTGGGAGCTTGCAGGAGACGCTGAAAGGGAATCCGTATGGGTATGCTGATGATAATCCTGTGAATGAGGTGGATCCGAGTGGACGAGATTGTTCCGAAGCCATAGTAACATCTTTATTAGGCATTGTCGGAACCGTCAGTACATTAGTGTGGTTAGATTCATCAGTAATTGATGGTATTGAATTAGTAGATTTTATATTGTGCATTCTTAGATAATGACGAATTACTTATGCATAAATATTATGCGAAGATTCAAGAGGGACATATGAAAGAAAAGAATGATAGTTTAAAGAGAATATTTGGCCTCGTTTTTATTGTGGTTCTATTCCTTATTGTCGGTCTCTGCTGTCTGGGTTACAGTTTTTATATGTCATAACTGCATAGGGTGGTGTCCGTCTGCCATCATGGGGGATGAAAAAGTATAGTTTAGAGAAGAGCTACCTGAGTAAAATAGAGTCAGACAAGACCCTTACTTCCCTCAAACAGTCCATTCTCTAATGGCGAGCTCATCAAGGCTTACTACCAACAGTGATACTGAAAACGTACTAGTATTGAATAGTGAATCTTTTGTGCCATTTTGATACGTATCTTGAGGAGGGCATCATGGAAAATAAGGACATCAAAATGTCTAAACAAATGCTAATCTTAATAATAGTTATCCTGTTAGGATTAATATGCTTATTCTTTTTAATCGTGTATTTTTCTGGGCCGACAAAAAATGTGCTGATTTCATTATGTATATTTTTCATATCATTTGTAGTAATAGTTTTTCATGTTCAAAAGAAGCGTGAAGGAGGATATATGACGTCCAATATATTTTATGCTCTCTCTTCATTACTATTTTCTCTCGCAGGGATTAGCTATTTTGTTTTCACAAGGGCTAAATTAGAAGAAATAAGAACAATCTGTCTTTATTTCTTCGGTATAATTGGTTTTCTTTTCTTTTTTGTCGCTATTTTTAGGAACATCGGTTTAAAAATACCTCTACCTGGAAAGTAGGTATCTGGCGTTCCTACTGTCGTCGTGTCAGGATTTGCAGGAGCAGCATACATCCAACTGGCTAAAGCTGCATTCATGCACGCATAAAGAAGGTGACCTAAGCGTATTGATCCAAATAGTGTTACATGTATTCTCTCAGGTCGCTTGTACCTCACAATTGATCAAGATCGTTCACCAAACCTAAAGGTTTTGGTAACAATTCGGGTATACAAGAACCCTGTCAAATTTCAATAAAAAGCGTGCAGTATCTGGACCTGATCACGCATAGTGGCACCTTGACAACCAGCTATAGAAGGAGTCCTAAGGTGAAAATATTAAGTGAAGTGTTTCTATTTTTGCTTTTTGCTTTTAATATTTTAAGCATTGTTTGTTTGTATATTATTGCGAACATAAAAAAAGATGTTGAAAGGAAAATATTATATTTTTATGAAAGCATAATTTTATTGATACTTATTTTTTCAACAATTCTAATCGAACGATTAGAATCTGTTTCTATTCCTTTATTATTATTTTTAGCTATTGATAGCCTATTGATTTGTCTGAGTTGTTGGCTTGCCTCTTTTTCTAGTGTAAAGCTGAAAGGAGCCAAACAAACAAATTACGCGATGATTTTTATTTATTTGTTTGGAATGTTGGCACTTTCCCAAGCTCTAAATAACATTATCATTTTTTTTAAAATTGTGACAAACTTTGATCATGGATGGCTTTTGATAATTATTTACTTGGTGGTGTTTAGTGTTAATTTGATACCTATTGCAATTTTCTATAACTTGTATAACAAAAATTAGAGTTATTTTTGATGATGTAAGAGCATTTTACTGCTATGTCGTGCTTAAGGAGACGGAAGTGAATACACAAACCCTCACCATCAAACAACTCTGGCTGCTGGCCCTTGAGATCTGCCTGGGCCTGCTGATTGTCGCACTCATTCTCGAAATGGCTATTGATCATCCTGCGATGCTGACAGATCTGTTGCCGACACGGCCTTTTGAGCTGATCAATCTGATCCTCGTACTCCTTTCTCTTTTCATAGGTGGAGCAGCTGCCTCAGCGTTAGGTTTTGCTGGAGCTAAAGCAAGAAAGAGTTTATGCCTTGATAGAATTGTTTCAAATATCGAAGCATGTTTGCTAAGAGGAGTAACATTTGCTATGGTCTTCAAAAAACCGAGAGGTGTAATAAAAAACTTCAATGATGAAATAAAAAATAATATCCTTAAAGACTTAGAAAGTGCATTTAATAGGGATATTATACTATCTTTTTTTAAAGTTTTTGTGTATTTATTTGCTCTTTTGTGTGTTATTTCTATGATAGTAACTTTATTAGTAATACTAATAAAAAGATAGTTTTTTACAATTAAAATGCGATAATTGTAATTTTAGTTAGTTCAGTTGTATTTCTCATAAGGCGATAGGGGAATTGTTGTTTTCGTTCGATTTAAAAGTGAAAGGTTTTTAAGGTATGAATGCTCTCTGAGATGAAAAATAAACTTTTAGCTCTTTTTTATCTACATTGTTATTTATTTTCCATCGGAGTAATAATGATGCAACAAACGCTCACTATTATTATCACTAGTCTATTTATTGTGCTTATTCTTTTTGGATTAAGTACAATACGCTTAAAGAGAGGAGCATTAAAAAAGGAGGCTTCAGGATATTCTTATACTATAGGGATAGCACAAGGAAAAGGATTGACAATAGGGCTTTACTTTCTTGTGGATGTTATTGTTGTTCTTTTCTGGATAAAGATTTTTTCTGAAGTGGATAATGTTTTGCATCTCATTCTACCTATTTGTGGTGCGGTCTGTTTCGCTTTTTTTGTGTATACGTTTCAATGGAGACAAGTAAAAAAATTATTCACAGAAACAGAGAGTAAAGATAAAGATGAGTTAGTTCCTCCAAAAGATTCCTCTTCTTTCAAAGGCATTTAAATACTCCACACGGTCTCATGCTATAATTCCACACAGGCTTATGCTATAATAAGGAAATAATTACCTCTCTCTATTACATATCTCTCTAAGGAGTATCTATATCTATGACCTTACTTTCTACCCTCCCCAATGAGATTCAGGATGAGATAACTCGGCTCTCTGAACGTTATGGACAGCCTCTTATCCGTTCGATTGATCTGGGCGAAAATAAATACTTCGATCCACTTGATAAGACCGATCGCTATGGCGAGGTCTGTATGGTTGTGCGCCGTCGTAATGGTCGTTTGCTAACGATGATCAAGACCTTCTATCCTCAGGGGGCCTATCGCCTGCTCACTGGCGGTATTAACCATGGAGAGTACGTCTTTGATGCACTGTTACGCGAGACGCAGGAAGAGACCGGGCTTGAAGTCGAGGTTAAACAGTTTCTCGCTATTGCCTCCTATCACCTGGAAAAATCTGACACGCCGGTCTTCTATACCTTTGCCTTCCTGCTCGATGAGGTAAGTGGCACGCTTGGTGCTATCGATGAAGACGAACAGGTCGAGGCGTTCCGCGAGATCGAGATCAGCGAACTTCCAACCCTGGCCCAAAATCTAGAGGCTCTTGGTAGCTCCAAAGAAGAGTTTATTTATTGGCGTTGGAGCGATTGGGGCCAGTTTCGCGCACCTATCCATCAACTCGTCTGGGAGGCACTCACGACACAAAAATAAGGCTCCGAGAGAGCTACAAGATGGAGACATACCCTGATTGGACAAGGAAGCAGGAGAGACTGGTCAGACTATGTTATAATCCTAAAAAAGGGGGCCTCTTGCCTTCCAATTTATGCAAAAGGATGCCAACATGAGTAAGAAACTTACCAGCACACTGCTTTTATTTGCTGTCTTTATCGGATTTTTAGCCTGGGGTCTCACCCAGTTAGTCACCAGTATTCAAGCTACGCCAAGAGATGGAGAAACTATTTTTTATTCTATCCTACTTCTAGGTTGTTCAGGTGTTGCATTAATTGCCATTCTCTCGCTTCCACGCAAAAAAATGTAATCTTCGTCAGGTTAGCTTAAATCAGGATTCGAACTATGACAGACAAACATTCGGTCTCCCGCTTGTTTATTCACCTCGCTACGCCTGCCGATATCGCCCAAATTGAATACCTCGACAGCTTCAGTGCCTCGCCCACACGCGATATTCATCGTGATATGCAGAAATACTTTGGCTCCGTCGATCCTTCAACCCATGAACGTACACTGATCTTCCTTGCCGAAAGCGATGGCAAAGCAGTGGCGAAGGCAGAACTCATGCTCCCTCCCAATGATTCGTTAAATGCTGTTGGGTATGTGAAGCGCGTCATTGTCCATCCCGATGCTCGTGGTCAGGGGCTGGCTCGCCAGCTCCTTGAACATGTCATTACGTTTGCTCGCACTGAGCAACATTTAGAGTCTATCGATCTCCATGTCTGGGATCAAAATACATCGGCCATTCAGCTCTATGAGAAATTGGGCTTTGAGCTCAAACATCGCGAGCTCTATTATCGTCTCCCACTCTAATTCGGCAGCATCTCTATCCTCTTCTTCCCTCCATCAAGAAGAGGATACGCACCTCCAGTCTTGCTCATTTCTCAAGATCTCCTCAAGACGTGAAAAAGCGCGGTAATTTGTGACGAAAGGGTACTCCCCTTCGTTTTAAGACACGGACCGAGAAACTCTACTGATAAAAGTTTCATACTATTCCGCCATTGTTCTCGGTACTTCAATGGGAGGTAAATAGCGCAGAGTCGCTCGAAGATCCAATGCTCACATCGTTCTCTATTCGTTTCTTACTCTGTGACATGGTGAGCATTTCTTGCGATAGAAGCGCGTGTGTCTATGGCTTTGAGATCTGTTACAGCACAGACCGCGTTACCACAACAAGAAAAACAGCTTTTCTCCTATAAATGGATGCGAGCATTCTTTACTGAGGATGTTTCGTCAGCCAATAGCGCCGTTGTCGAATTACAGGGTCGCGCCGTCTGGATCGCCCTGGCGCTGATCTTTCAGTCACTGAATGAGATTAGCTATATTACGAATATTGCGCAATTAGGCCCATTCCGCTCACTGCTCCCAATGGTCTTCTTTCTGGCAAGCTTCTATGCTGTATGGAAAGCCCTGCGCCCGGCCTCTACGATGAAGACTCCCGGACAACCTCAGCTCTGGCAACGAATTGTGCTGATGCTGATGTTAATCCTGACTTTTATCGGAGGCATCCAGCTCGCTCGCTGCGTTATCTTGAGCTTTGCGCCCGTTCAGTTCACTAATGACGGCACATCTCTGGATACAAATGCAGCAATTCTGTTACTGGAAGGTCGCAATCCATATACCGATTCCAATATTCCCGAATTGATGCGCCGCTTCAATATCCAGCCCGACTGGACTACTCCGCTGCGCCAGGGTCAGTTTGCCAATCGTCTGGACTATCCGCAGATGGCAGAGCTGCAATCTGTGCTAAATACTTCTCTCAAAGCCGATGAAGTACCTGAATTTGAGGCAAAAGTCAGTTATCCCGCTCTCTCGTTCCTTACCCTGGTCCCATTCGCTGTGTTTAAACACTATAATGTCTTACCCTTCTATGTCTTGAGCTATCTCCTGTTAGTCTATCTAGCCTGGAAGGCGGCTCGACCTGAATTGCGGCCATGGGTACTCCTCCTGGCCATCGCCAATATCCCTATGTGGGCATCAACTGTTGGTGGAAATCTCGATATCTTCTATAGCCTGCTCGTGGTCATGGCCTGGCTCAAACGTGATAGCCGCTGGATCTCGGCTCTGTTCTTTGGGCTCGCCCTTGCCAGTAAGCAGATCGCATGGTACTTTGCCCCCTTCTATATGATCATGTTGCTACGCCACTATGGCCTTAAAGCTACCATTTATCGCATGAGCTTTGCAGGCGCTGTGGCCCTTCTGATCAACTTGCCTTTTATTATCTGGGACCCACAGGCGTGGTTTGCTGGGGTGATGGCTCCCATCGCCGACCCAATGTTCCCAATGGGAGTGGGGATCATCAACCTGAGCGTTACCCATCTCATCCCTTACCTGCCAACCTCTTTCTATAGCATTCTCGAGTACGGTGGTATGCTCGGTGCAATGATCTGGTACTGGCGCACCTGTCGCGAACGCCCAGAATCGGTCATGTTGCTCGCTGTCCTGCCACTCTTCCTGGCCTGGCGCAGTCTGGCTTCCTACTTCTACTGTATCGCTTTCCCAATCTTTATCATTCAAGCCGCACGCAACACATCGCGCACAAAGGCGTCAGAAGAAGAGCTCCATACTCGACAGACTCCAACCATCAGTCTGCCAACACCCATTAACGCCTGATCTGGATAGTAAACAGCGGATAGAGAGTTATTCTCTATCCGCTGTGTTTTTTTCTTCACCTGATGATCTTTCTTCTTTTGTCGAAATAATTACTCAGACATCTATATGCCGATGTGTCTCGACTCTTGTCTCACTTCGTGGTACAATCCAACCAATATCTCGCTGGTGTAACAAGGAGTTGACAGGTACTATGTCTCATAAAAACGTTCGCAATACCCAGCTTTCACAAGAAGAGTTTACGCAGGTACAACATCTGCTTGATCAATATTCTCAGATCGCAGAAAGCTTACATACAAGTACGACACAGGCTGATGCCGAGGGAGCTCTTGCACCACTTCTCTCTCAATCCGAAGAGGTGCAGATTGCCGTGTTAAAGGCGCTCTCCAAAGAGACAAACACAAAAGCAGCCGATGTACTTACGGCTATGAATGCACTCTGTCCGATAAAGGAAGTTCGCAAAGAGGCTCGTAGAGCTCTTTTGCAGCTGGAAGCTTCAAAAATTACTTCTCAATGGAAACCACCCGTCGTTCAAGCTCCCGCTGTACAGATGTCTATCTCGCAACCTCCTCGCTTCTGGAAAGGATTTGTTTCACAGACGCGTGACGAGGGTGAAGTTCAGCTCATTCTGATCTGGGAGCAGGGCTATGAATATAGTGAAATTCGCTTTCTCTCTTTCCTCCTGGATTATTGGCAGGCTGGCGTCAAGGATTTCATGGCTGATATAACCAGCAAAACCCAGGTCAACGAACGCATTAGAGATCTACGTAGCCGCATACATCAGGCTGGCAGTGATCTGGTCGAGTGCACTCTGGCTGAGGGGAGACGCCTGCTCGAAGAAGCATTATCGGTCAATACCTGGCGAGCGAAACAACCTCATGAGGATTATCGCGCGGCGCTTCCTCAGATCAATAAATTGCTTCTCCAGGTGCC
This sequence comes from Tengunoibacter tsumagoiensis, assembly GCF_003967535.1. Taxonomy (GTDB): domain Bacteria; phylum Chloroflexota; class Ktedonobacteria; order Ktedonobacterales; family Ktedonobacteraceae; genus Tengunoibacter; species Tengunoibacter tsumagoiensis. The sequence goes on from NZ_BIFR01000001.1 coordinate 4,020,510, forward strand.
CGAATCCGAGCCAGGTGAAGATCATCAAGCAACTTTTATCAGCCCTGAATTGGAAGAAGCAGAGGTCATTATCAATTTCCTGGGCGGCTGGTCAATGGGCGATTATGGCCTGGCCTATGATCTACTGGCGAAGGAGAGCCCCGTTCGCGATAACCTTTCCCGTGAGGAATGGATTCAGCTTCACCGCGCCTGGGCCGATGAGGCAAAACCCGCTCGCTTAGAACTGGGCTTTGTTCATGAGCGTCCCCAACCCCAGAGTGCTCTCTGGGTCCCGACAAATGTCACGAGCCGCACTCCTAAAACCAAAGAGATTGAGATTGGCTGGTCGCTTGAGCTCAGTGACACGCCGCTAAGCGGTACGATCTCAGAGCTCCCATTAGGCACTTCAGTGAATAAAGAGACTCACCGCCATTGGTTCTGGACGAGCTATCAAATGACTCGAGAAAATGGTGCATGGCGCATCCAAACAATTACTGATGAAGGGGCTCGCGTCCAGGCACTATCGGTAGAAACCATCCAGAAGCGCATGAAAGAATATGAGGATGGTATTGAAAAAAGCATCAAAGAGCTACGAGATACCGATCCTCAACGGTTTGTTGATGAGGTCTCCTGGCAGTTAACGCAGCTCCTTCATCTCTATGATGCTCTCTTGATTCAACTCCCACTGGACGAACAGATATATGAGGAAGCCTATAGCAGCGCCATTCTTACAGGCAATCCTGAGCGCATCCTGGTCTATCTCGAACGCACCTATCAACGCTTCCAATCCAATCGTGGCGATATCTTACGCCGCTTAGGCTCGACTCTGGTTGGCCTCGCCTATAAAGAAGGCAACGAACATCTCACTGAACGAAATCAGCATCTCTTACAGCGAGCCGAAGAGTCACTTCACGAGGCCATCTCCATTGACGAAAATGGCCTGGGACATATGCTGCTCGCTGAACTATTAATGAGTATGGATCGCGAAGAGGAAGCCGAACAGGAATTTATTAAAGCGCAACAGCTACATATTGAGGGCGAAGAAGCAGCGGCAGTTGAGGCTGGCCTCGGAAATATTGCGATGCGCCGCGAGGATATGCAAGCAGCTATACCACATTATCAACGGGTCGCCGAGATCGATCCTCGCTACCCTGGCGTCTGGTTTAGCCTGGGCTTTGCCAATCGCCTCCTCAATGACCTTGATCAGGCCGAAGGCTATTATCAGCGCGCCCTTCAGCTAGAACCTGGCGATATTCGCATCTATGCCGAACTTACCGCTATCTATATGAACACCGAGCAGGCACAGAAAGCCAGAACCATTCTTGAGCAAGGGATACGCACCAATCCCGCTTCCGCTCACCTCTTCGCTTTGCTGGCCTCAGTTCTCTTTGAGATAGGGGATAAACGCGGCGCACAACGACGCCTTGATGAGGCCGAACGCCTCGATCCAACGTTAGATATAGTGCAGAGCGTACGACAACACATCTACAGTGAAAAGAAAAAGTAGTCATGCGTGGCAGGGAAAGGATCATTTATGCCCAACAAGCACGAGAATCCACAAGTACAGCAACTACTTGCACAGTATCCATCACTGGCTCACGAGTTGCAAGGAATGAAGCCAGCAGCCGAAATCTCAGCGCTGCTTGAGCCAATTACTCTTCTTCCAGAAGAAGTACAGACCGCATTCTTAAAGGCCCTTGCACAGGAGAAAACGGTTGCCGCTGCCGATGTTGCAATGGCTATGAATACGATGTCATCCCAAAAAGATGTCCGTAAAGAGGCTCGCAAAACCATCATTCGTCTCGAAAGCTCGGAGATCTATCCACAGTGGACCCCACCCTCTGTGCCAACTCTTAGTCAGGCTTTTGAATTGGCAACTGAAGAGGATAGCGAGCTTCCAGACGATGCTATCTTCGCAGAATTACAATCAATCCTGGCTGGCGCAGGGAATCTCTTTGGTGGCTCAGATGCCGAAGAGACTGTTGCCACCTTTATTGATGCATGGTCCTCCGGCACTTTTGATGAAGCCTATCGTCAACTGGCAGAAACAAGCCCTTTACGCGAAGGTCTCTCAGAAGATGAGTGGGTCTCCCGCCGACAGGCCTGGAGCAATCAAGCACAGCCCAGTGGATCAAAGGTCGCTTTCATCTATACCCATGATGATGGAGACGAACCAGCGCCATTAGATGCGAAAATCGTGTATCTTCATCCAACGTCACCCGAACAAACAGGCCAACCTATCTCTGTTGAAATTGGATGGTCATTAGCTTTTGCAGAGACTCCAATTGCTTCTACGCTCCCAGAGTTACCAGTGGCTACAGCCATTTTTCAGGAGACTGGACGCCACTGGTTCTGGACGCGTTACACATTGGTTGAAGAGAACGATGAGTGGCTCATTACGACGATGACCGATGAAGGCGCAAACACACTACAAACCCCTACGGAGGTCCTTGAAGAACGCTTACAGGCACTTCAAGCACTTGCAGAGAGTCTGGAGGAGGAGGACGACGACGAGGACGATGATGACAATGAGGAGGAGGATGAAGAAGAGTTTGATGAGGACGACGAGGATGAAGAGGACGAGGACGATGAGGAGGACGACGATGAAGAGTTTGGTCAGGCTTTAGCTCAAATGGATGAGGCTATTCGCATGACGACTCAGAGCCTTCATTATTATGATGCTTTGATCTCTCAACATCCTGAAGCGCATCCAGAGTATCATCAGCAAGCTTATGCTCAAGCCATGCTCATCAACGAGCCCGAACGCGCTGCTGTCTATCTACAGCAGTTGATCGAACATGTGCCAGAGCTCCGGGGCGAAGCTCTGCGCGAACTGGCGTTTACATACAATACGTTGATTGATGCCGCTGATGATGATGAAGATGATGAGCTTGCCGAGCGCTTCCATACATTAACACAGCAAACGCTGCGACAGGCTATTGCTACCGACAACGCACCGGCTGCCTACATTCTCCTTGCAGATCTCCTGCTCGAAGATGATGAGACGCTCGATGAAGCTGCCGATCTCCTGGCAAAAGCCCAGAAGCTAACAACTGACGAGAAAGAGACAGCTTTAATTGAGGCTGGCCTGGCTGAAGTGGCTCAGTTGCGCAATCAACCAGCAGAATCACTGAAACACTATCAGCGTGTGGCTGCTCTGGCACCAGATTTTCCCAATATCTGGTTCCACCTGGGTACTCTCCATCATCAGTTGGAGCAGGAAGAGGAGGCCATTCCTCATTTATTGCGCAGCATTGAGACAAATCCAACCTTGATTGAGGCTCATGCCGAACTGGCTGCTATCTATACTGAGCTAGGTGAGCTCAAACTTGCACGTCAGGTGGTCCAGCAAGGATTAGAGGTCGATCCTGAATCGGTCGATCTGACGACGATGCTGGCTTTGACCTATATTCAGGGGAATGATCTTAAGAGCGCCGAAAAATATCTCCAGCAGGCGGAAGCTTTAGATGATGAAGGAGAAAACGAACTGGTTCAAACGGTGCGTTCTGTGCTCAATCAACAGAAAATGAAACAGCGGGCACAATCAAAAGGCCCTTCTAAGGGCTCCAGTTCACAGCACCATCATCCAAAGAAAAAGAAGAAATAATACAGATTGCTATCATGACACAGATACCAACCGAACAAACAATTACTTACCATACTGTGACATTGGGAGCGCTCACCCGCGAGGGTGAGGCGCTCGCCGAGGTCCAGACGCAGAATGAGGCTGGCGAGACAACCTCCGTTATCTATCGCGTTCCTACGGGCCTGCCTGGAGAACGTGTGACGATTGCGGTTGAGGCTCCTCCCACACCGCAACCAGGTCGCAAACGACGACGCTGGAAGCCTCGCCCTCCCAGAGTCTGGATTACAGAGGTACATCAACCTTCTCCACTTCGTGTCACAGCTCCCTGTCCCGTCTTTGGCACCTGTGGTGGCTGCCAACTTCAACACCTTCGTTATGAGTCTCAGCTAGAATGGAAACGCGAGGTGGTCTTGAAGCTGTTACAAGAGGTGGGAGGCTTTGATGATCCTCCATTGCTGGCAACGGTTCCTTGCGATGTCCCCTGGCACTATCGGAATCATATGCGCTTCTCGGTTAATCGCACCGGTCAGCCTGGACTCACGGCAAAGGGCACACATCGCGTCCTCCCACTAGAGGAATGTCCTATCGCTCATGAGCAGATCAATACGGCTTTTCGTATTGTGAAACAACATGTCAATCCCAAGCCACAGGTGCTTATTCGCTGCTCAACAACCAATCAGCAAATGCTTATGCAACCCGCGCAGAAACCAGAGGTGAAACAGCAATTGGCTGAAGCTGGCATTGAGCTCCATACCGAGACAATGGATGAGGTTCTTGGCGGCGAGACATTTCGGATTCGTCCCAGTTCTTTCTTCCAGACCAATACCAAACAGGCAGAGAAGATGGCTGCAATGGTCCAGCAAGGTCTGCTCACCTCGGCACTGGCCGAAACGACGGAACAGGCCAAAAAATTGACTATTGTGGATGCCTACTGTGGCGTAGGGACATTTGCGCTCCTGTTGGCGCGCACCGTTGGTAAAGTGATCGCGATTGAGGAGTCAGCTAGCGCCATCAAGGATGCTCAATGGAATGTCCGCCATGTCGATAATGTGGAGATCCTGAAAGGGAAGGTGGAAGATCTTCTCCCAGAGCTTTCATCACAGATCGATGGCTTTGTCATCGATCCACCACGCGCAGGCTGCATGCCCGCCGTCCTCTATGCTCTGTTGAAGAATCCGGTGGCTCGCATCGTCTATGTCTCTTGCGATCCTTCCACTCTGGCTCGCGATCTTAATATCCTTTGTAATCAACATACCATCTATCGTCTTCACTCCGTCCAACCACTCGATATGTTTCCACAAACGGCCCATATCGAATGCGTCGCTGTACTGGAGCGCAATAATTTATGAAAGCACAGGATCTCCCTATTCTTCTGGCCTCCGCTTCACCCCGGCGGAGACAGATTATTTCACAGTTGGGTCTCCCTTTTACGCTTGGTATAGCCCCCGGGGATGAAGATGCAGCTCAACTCTTTTACAAAGGGCCAGCCACCGGCCTGGCACAATGGACAGCTTTGCACAAAGCTGTGATGACGTTGACGCAGCCTGAAGCTGCCAACCATCTGGTAGTAACCGCAGATACAACGGTTATTCTGGATGATCAGGTTCTGGGCAAACCCCGCCATGAGGCACACGCTCGTGAGCTTCTGCTCTCGCTACGTGGCCGCTGGCACCATGTGGTAACTGGCGTTGTTGTAAGCACTCTTATCGACGGCGAGTTTCGCTCACGTGGAGCCAGTTGCTCTACGCCCGTGTTGATGCGAGATTACACCGAAGAGGAGGTTATGTCCTATATCGCAACTGGCGATCCAATGGATAAAGCTGGTGCCTATGGGATTCAGAGTGCCTCTTTCCAACCAACCGAACGTATTGATGGCTGCTATCTGAATGTGGTAGGGCTACCACTCTGTACGCTTGTACGCTTACTTGCAGAGTTCGATGTCCATCCAGCTACCCAGGGGAGACAGGGGCAGCAGTGTCCCTGGTCGGAGCAATGCCAGCGTTAGCGCCACTACGGGGACGCTATGCGCCAAGTCCCACTGGAGAGCTCCATCTGGGCAATTTACGCACAGCGCTGCTTGCCTGGCTCTTTACCCGCATTCAGGGTGGACGCTTTGTCTTACGCATTGAGGATCTCGATCAACCTCGAGTTAACTCTCATGCGACTCAACAGATCATAACCGATCTTCGCTGGCTTGGACTGGATTGGGATGAAGGACCAGATCTGTCTGGTCCCTTCGCTCCATATACCCAGAGTGAACGCTTCGAGATCTACCAACACTATCTCGAATGTTTACAGGCCAGCAGTCTCGTTTATCCATGTTATTGCAGTCGGGCAGAGCTTGCCCATGCCGCAACTGCTCCTCAACAGGGGGCAGGCGATGGCTCTCGGTATCCAGGAACCTGTCGCCAGCTCACTTCTGCTCAACGCCGCCGCCATGAAGCAGCTGGACGACGCCCCTCACTCAGAATCCATATCCCTGATGAGTATCAAGCCCACTTTATCGATCTGTTGGCAGGGCCCCAGCAGCAATCTGTTCAACAAGTGGTGGGAGATTTTATTCTTCGTCGTGCTGATGGCATCTTTGCTTATCAGTTTGCAGTTGTTGTTGACGATGGGCTTATGCGCATCAATCAGGTGGTCCGAGGGATCGATCTCCTTCCCTCGACTGCTCGACAGATCTTCCTCTTTCAACTGTTGCGCTTTCCGATCCCAACATTTGCCCATGTCCCACTCATGGTCGACAGCGAGGGCAAACGACTCTCTAAACGCTCTGCAAGCGCTGGTCTGGCACCACTCCGTGAGGCAGGATACTCAGCCGCCGAGGTGATTGGACAATTAGCCGCAAGCTGCGGGCTAGCCGGGATAGGGGAAATCATGACGCCATCTGAGCTCATTCTTAGATATCCTCAGCCAGAATATGATATAATCACAAAGCTGATACAGTAAGCTACCACATTTTGGAAAGGTTGGAAGGGTGCTCCTGCTCATGTCGTTGTCTGTTCCTCGTAGTTTCGGGTTTGATACAACAGGTGGTGTCGAGATCATCAGTATGATTGGGAATATTGTTCTCAGTGTTGGTGTGATTATAGCGGCCCTCATCATAGGTCTCTATCTCCGCCGCAGACTTGTTCAACTCCTCAAAAAAACGGTGTTGGATGAATCGATCAGTCAGATCCTTGGCGGTCTGATAGTTCTCTTGCCACTGGCTTTAGGGAGTGTGATCGCTCTTGCAGTCTGGCGCAATGATCTCCTTGGCATAGTCGCAGATTTTCTCCATCTCAATCCTAAAGATGTTCCAGGCCTGCTCGGAAATATTGTTGCCACTTTCTTGCTCGCTGGTCTGGGCGTTGGCCTGGCTCGTACTGTTAAAAATCTGACGATCCGGGGCCTGAGCGAGAACCGCATCGATATCAATATTCGCACCTTCATTGGCCGCCTCTTCTATACCATTACATTAGTGATCGCAGGCTTCTGGATTCTCTCCATCTGGAGTATCTCTTCCAGCAATCTCGTAGCCGCCGCCAGCGTTATTACGGTCGCTATTACCTTCGCCATTCAGGACATTTTGAAGGATCTGGTGGCAGGCTTCTATATTCTCCTTGAACGACCCTTCTTTATCGGTGATCAGATTAGCATTACCATTGCACCAACTGTCATCTATGTTGGTAAAGTCGAAAGCGTTGAGCTACGTGCAACAAAGCTACGCCTGGTTGGTGGTGAAGAGATTACCATTCCAAACGCTATTCTCTTTGGAAACGCTGTTATTAACAATACATACTATGGCGAGCGGCGCGCTACTATTATTGTGAAGGTGCACAAAGACGATTATTCACAGGAACACACGATTCCTTCAATTATTGAAGAACTAAAAAAGGTCGATAATGTCTTAGAAAAGCCTGAACCCATAGCTTTATTGAATAGCTATGTTGACAATACATTTGTCCTTGTGGTTCGCTTCTGGATTCCCAGTGGACAGACTCATGACATCTCAGAGATGGTGTATGCTCTCCATACGCTTCTTCCCAATGCAGATCTGGAAGCCAAAGAGCCAGGTGGCATGATATAATCAACCACATCGCATTGAGGAGGGGAGGTCCTTTGAGTACAGATCAATCCCAGTCATCAACACACACATTGGCCTTAATGGGGGGGACATTTGATCCCATCCATCATGCTCATCTCATTATTGCCGAAGAGGTCAGGACAACGCTTGCGCTCTCACAAATTGTCTTTGTTCCAGCCGGACATCCACCTCATAAGGCTGAGAGGGGCAGTACGCCCATTGCACATCGTATGGCGATGGTGGAGCTGGCTATCGCCTCGAATCCACATTTCTCAATTTCTCGCATCGAGGTTGACCGCCCTGGCCCTTCCTACCTGGTAGAGACGCTTCGCCTTTTGCATCAGCAATGGGAGCCACACACCAGGATCTCTTTTATTATCGGCTGGGATAGCCTGGAAGATTTCCCTCATTGGTATGATCCCTCAGGGATCCTGTCTCAGTTAGATCAGCTCATTGTCGTTCGCCGTCCCGGCTATACGACTGACTTAGACTACTTACAACGGCTAGAAGCTCGCCTCCCAGGGCTCCATGAACGGCTCTTGATTGTTGAGATACCCCAATTAGATATCTCTTCTACCAATCTTCGCCAACGTGTAGCTTCTGGACGCACGATTAAATATCAGACACCTGAAGCTGTTGAACGCTATATTATAGAGAATGGTCTTTATCGACCACCTTCATAACGTAACAGAAAGTTATCAGTAGTATGCAACCATAGAGAATGGTCTCTATCGACCACATTCATAACGTAACAGAAAGTTATCAGTAATATGCAACCAATGCAATTTCAACTGGGCGATCGGCTTCGCCTCCGCAAACAGCACCCATGCGGCAACTTCGATTGGGAGGTTGTACGTTTAGGCGCTGATATCGGTCTGCGCTGCGAAAAGTGCGGACGACGCGTGCTCCTTCCTCGCTCTGAGGTCGAGCGCCGCATTAAACAGGTGCTGCCACGCTTGTCCAAAACAGACGATTTTTTCGATGAGGAGTAGAAGAGGCGTTATTGCCTCTTCGTGGTCTGGCTCACCTGATTGTCTCTCGTGGTTTTTCTTTGTAGGTCTTTCCGTGGTTTCTCTATCACACTATGCATAAGGATGTATCGCTATGGCCCTAGTGCATTCAGGCGATGGCTTTCTCTCTCTCCTCAAGAAGCGAGATTTTCTCCGTCTCTGGTTAGCTCAGTTGATCTCTATGACGATTCTCCAGGCCTCCAATTATGCAATGATTATTCTCATTGAACAAAAAACAAATTCTACAACGCTGATTGGTCTGGCCATTATTAGTTTTAGTCTGCCTGCGGTCCTCTTTGGAGCTCCTGCCGGTGTCTTCGTCGATCGTCTCGATAAGCGGCTGGTTCTCTGGACCAGTAATTGTCTTCGTGCAATCGCAACGTTTCTTTTTGCTCTTATTTTGCTGACCAATAACACCGGACTTATTCCTATTTATCTGCTTACTTTTCTTATCTCGACCATTGGTCAGTTTTTTACTCCTGCTGAAGGGGCTTCCATTCCCATGCTGGTGAATGAACAGGAACTTATGCCGGCTCTTTCTCTGTTCAATATCACGTTTATGCTCTCTCAAGCTCTGGGATTTATTTTACTGGCCCCTCTGGCACTCACACTCTTGCCTACGCTCTCTTTTCAAGGGCTGGTCATTAATTCAACCATCCAACTCTATCTTTTGATCGGTGTGCTCTATCTGATCTGTGCAGCCTTGATTCTGAGTATTCCACACGCTCACTTACAACAACGGTTGGATGCTCCCGCTGAAAAAACACGGCACGCTTCAACATGGAGTATCTGGGCTACTGTCTGGCAGGAGATGAGCGAGGGATGGCGGTTTGTTCGTCGCGATACGTCTCTATTCCTCGGGGTGGTTCAGCTCTCTTTTGCTGGTGTCTTAATTCTGGTCATTGGTCAGCTCGCTACGCCTATTGTGACAAAACTTCTCTTGCGGGATGCTAATACGATGCCTCTGGTCTTTGCACCTGCTGGTATTGGGCTTGTGGCTGGCTCAATCTTTGTCCCCACTCTCTCGCGCAAATTGGGAACATCCCGCACGATTCTGTTTGGCACATTGACGCTTACAGTGGCAACTGTCCTTCTCCCTGTGCTAACGCTTTTAGCACGCTTCTTTAATCCTGCTCATTGGAGCACCGATCCACTGCTATTTATCCTAGTTGCTTGCTGTATGCTGGTAGCTGGTGTGGCGTTAAATCTGGTGAATATACCCGCTCAGGCCATTATGCAGGAACGATCACCAGATTGGATTAAGGGGCGCGTTCTCGCTCTCCAGCTTGCCTTTTATAATGCCTGTTCGATCCCTATTATCCTCTTCATTGGGGCGTTTGCTGATTACTTTGGCATGGTGAAGGTGCTCTTTATTCTGGCTGCCAGCGAGATTCTGTTTGGCTTCTGGGGTTTCTCCTATGAACGCAGACATTCATCCTCTGGAACTGAGGATGTGCAACGCGGGCTGTCCGAAGAGGCCGATCAGCTTTCTCAGCCTTCGCGAAATTGATTGACGGATGAGATTATTGTGTTTACAATAGAAACAGAAATTGTGTTTGTCTTCGTGAGGGAGCACAGAATTTATGCCCAATGCGCAGATCATGACTGAAATCGCCCCCTATCAATCCTGGTTAACAATTGCCGGTGTCTTTGTGCTCTTTGGTCTCTTGCGCCTGACACGAAAGGGGCTACGCAGGAGGGTTGATGAGTCGGGCTATCGGCTCTTTCGCTCAAAAGGCCCCCTGATCTGGTTCTGGTTGAATGCCCCCGGAGTGATTATTCATGAGCTCAGTCATGCATTTGTGGTGCTGCTATTCTGGCCCTTTGGCTTTCGTATTACGAGTATTACGCTTTTCCGTATCAAGCCTATTCCACAGCGAAATGCATATGGTCAGGTTATGCGTGGTGGGCCCGCCTCTTTACAATTGGGTGAGGTGCAATATGTTCGTCCTCAAAGGGCTCTGATGAGCTTTGTTGGTGATGGAATAAGTGGGGTTGCCCCTCTTCTGGGAGGGACCGCTGCGTTTATCTTTCTCTACTGGGTCGCAACAGGCTACAATTTGTGGGATATTCCGCTTGATAGCGTCCACTCTTCTTTCAAAATTTTGCGCCCCGGCTGGCCCTGGTGGACTCTTCTCTTTGCTCCCTATCTGATTTTAACGGTGACCTCAGAGCTCTGGCCTAGCCGCCAGGACTGGCGTGGAGCTCGCTGGTTTGTAGCGATGCTGACGGTGCTTCTGATCTGTGCGGGCGTTGCTATCTGGTACTATAACCTGACCTCCGCTGTCTTAACGATTGCCACCTTTGCAGCTTCACGGCTCGATTTCGCTTTGCTTATCCTGGTCGCGCTAGATCTGGTCTTTCTGGTTATTGCTGAGGCCATTGTTCAGCTTCTACGATCTTGAATGGCGTTGCAGGAACCTCTTCTTACCAGGAGAACTTTTCAATTAAAAATGAGCGGCTATAGTGCAATAAGATTGGGCTGCCGTGAGGACATACAGCCGGGACGGCAGCTTTTGCAAGAGCATGCAGAAGCGTTCTCTGCTCACCACTACTTAGTTCTCTCCCACGCCGCAGCGCTGAGCGACAGGCCAGACCAATCAGTAGCTGGTCCTCCCAATCGGTGCTATCCTCTGCTGCTAGTGTCGCTAACTCTTGTAGATGCTCTACAGCCTGCTCATGACCAACAGGAACAGAACGAATCAGAAAGCTTCTCCCTCCAAATCGCTCACACTCTATCCCTAATCCACGTAATAAGGGAAGACGTTGTTCCAGCAGGTCGGCTTCATAACGCTTCATCTCGATCATGACTGGCTCTAACAGAAGATGCGCATCAGAGACCTCTTCTTTGTTTCTGTTCCCCGTTGAGGTACTACGCAGGTGCTCATAGATAACCCGTTCGTGTGCCCGATGCTGATCAATAAGATACAGGCTGCCATCTGACGCTTCTGCCAGGATTACTGCCTGCTGAAGTTGCGCCAACGGATGAAGGCTGGCAATGACCTCAGCAGTCCCTGGTGGAGCGCTTTCTGCTCGATACCCTTCTGCGGTCTCTGCTACGTGAAGCCCACGTCGACGCACACCCGGTAAACGCCTCTGGCTCGCTAAGACTGGACCCGGAAAGTGAAGCGCTTCAGGCGCGACTGGATTATGCTCCAATACACTCTGCACAGCCTGGGTCAAGACTCTGGTAATCTCTTTTTCATACACCAGTTGTACCTCTGCTTTGGCTGGATGAATATTCGCATCCAGTTCTGGCGGCGGTACTTCGATATGCAAAACAAGCAAGGGATGTTTTCCCTTCGGCAACAGACTGCGATACCCTTGCTCCAATGCCTCTTGTAACCCACGCGAGTTAACCAGGCGTCCATTCACAAAGAGGGTGAGATATTGTCGATTATGCTGAGCCAGGATGCGATTTCCAAGATACCCATAGAGGCGATAGTGAGCTCCATCACTCAGCTCAATAGGGCTCAAGAGCTCTTTCAGTGAGAGATGATAGAGCTCTGTCAGAGCTTCAACGACGCTCCCTGAACCACTTGTTTGCAGGGCCAGATGTTCGTCCAGGATCAGGGTGAAGCGGGTTGCAGGATAGCCCGCAGCATATTTTCGCACAAGCTGAAGAATATGACTGTTCTCTGTACGAGCCCCACGCATAAAGCTCAGACGGGCAGGTACATTGTAAAAGAGATCACGAACGGTGATAGTCGTTCCATGCAGGCGGGCCCTCCTGCCACGCTGTATCATTTCATTGCCGCGCAAGGTGATCCAGAAGGCGGCCTGCTCATCATCCTGCTGTTCAGCCTCTACTGTACGACTCAAAATGGTAATCTCTGCAATTGTCGCAATGCTTGCCAGAGCTTCACCACGAAAGCCGAAGGTGTGTAACGCGCTCAGATCTTCAAAAGTTCTGATCTTGCTCGTTGTATGCCGCTGGCAAACGGCTTCCAATTCGTGTTCGGGAATTCCATAGCCATCATCGGTTACTCTAATCATGCGCAGTCCACCGCCACGAATCTCAATGCGCAGCTCATGTGCTCCCGCATCCAACGCATTCTCAAGCAGTTCTTTTACCACTGACGCTGGACGCTCGATGACTTCACCCGCCGCTATACGCTCTGCTACCTCTAGTGGCAGGGTCTGCAATTGAGCTCGCTCAAACGGCTGTTCCCATGGAAGATCGATTGGTTGATCTGCCTTCATTTTCCGCCCCTACTCCTCTTTCTCTGCTGCAAAAATAAGAGATGAAGCGCATCCAACGGAGTAATGGCATACACATCTATGAGATCCAGCTCAGCTTCGCGATCATCTGTCTGATCCAGCGCCTGGGCAGCCTTTCTCGCTTCGTCACTCTGCCAGTCATATCCACCCGATCCTGGCTGAGTATTCATGCCTCTCACGACCCCCTTCGTCTCTGCGACCTGTCTCCGAACGGAGCTGGCTACTGCTGCTCTTCTATCTGCTGAGCTCAAGGCCATCGGGGTCTGTGCAGGCTCGCTCCCACGTCCAGCCTCGAGCAGTTCCAGGACATGTTCAGCACGTTTGACGATACTTAATGGCATACCAGCTAATTTAGCGACATGAATACCGTAGCTTCTGCCTGCACAGCCTGGCATGATTCGATGCAGAAAGACGATGCCTGTCTCCTCATCATCGCTAATTGCCATCGTATACACGCTTAAGTGAGATAGTTCGTCGGCCATTCCTGCCAGCTCATGATAATGGGTTGCAAAGAGGGTGCGAGCGCCAATCTCATTATGCAGATGCTCAACAACGGCGCGGGCAATTGCCAGCCCATCATAGGTGCTGGTGCCGCGTCCAATCTCATCGAGAATAATCAGGCTATGTTGTGTAGCATGATGCAGAATGGTTGCTGTCTCTTCCATCTCCACCATAAAGGTACTTTTCCCCGATGCAATATCGTCTTCAGCACCCACACGCGTAAAGATGCGATCAACGAGCCCGATCCGCGCCTGGCGAGCTGGCACAAAGCTGCCAATTTGAGCGAGCAGGGTGATCAAGGCAACCTGTCTCAGATACGTCGATTTTCCCGCCATATTTGGTCCAGTGAGCAGAAAAACGCGCTCACTCAGATCAGCCTCTAAACGCGTGTCGTTGGGAATAAAGACGTCGCCATCTAAGCCTGCCTCGACAACAGGATGCCTTCCACCAACAATCTCAAGGCGATGCCCTTGCTCAAGCAGCGGTCGAACATAGCCTTGATGAGCCGCAACCTCTGCCAGACAGACCAGCACATCCACACGGGCCACCGCAGCAGCAGTGCTCATCAATTCAGCATAAAAGACGCCGATCTGGCGCAAGAGATCGGCGTAGATGCTCCGCTCCATCTCTTCAATGCGTTCGACGGCGCTCAAAATTAAGGCCTCATGCTCTTTGAGTTCAGGGGTGATAAAACGTTCTGCGTTGACCAGCGTCTGCTTGCGCATATAATCGTCTGGGACCAGGCGAGCGTTGGCATGGCTGACTTCGATATAATACCCAAAGACTTTATTAAAACCAACTTTGAGCGATTTAATGCCCGTTCGTTGCCGCTCACGCGCCTCCAGTGAGACCATCCAGCGCCGCGAGTCTCGAATGGAGCTAAAGAGCTCATCTAACTCTGCCTGATAGCCAGGTCGAATGATGCGGCCTTCATCCCCACTCTCGTCCTCTTCGTCGCTCCTCAGCAAGGCTCGATCGATCAGTGCGCCTACCTCTGGACAGCCACTAAGCTCTTCGCTCAATGCATGGAGCAAGGGGGCGTCACAGCTCTGCAACAGATCGCAGAGTCTGGGCATAAGCGCAAGATAATCGCGCAGGCCCAATACTTCGTTGCGTACTGCTGTCCCCTGCCGTATTCGGCCCGCTACCCGTTCAAGATCTCCCAGCTCCTGCAAACAGCTACTAAAACGGTTGCGTAGAGCTGGACTTCCATACAATTCTTCGACGCTGACCAGCCGAGCATCCAGTTCTGTAAGATCCAGCAGAGGCTGAGTAATGGTACGTCGCAGCTGGCGCGCTCCCATGGGGGTGATGGTACGATCCAGGACTCCCAACAGGCTTCCTGCAACGGTATTACTGCGTGTTCCATGCAGGATCTCCAGGTTGCGCTGGGTATGAGCATCAAGGATCATGTAGCTGGTGGTGCGATATGAGCGCAGCCCTGTTAACAGTGAAAGGAGAGAGACATTCATCTTTTCTAAGTAGGCGATGATAGCTCCCGCTGCGGCTACTGCCTGCGGCTCATGTGCACAGCCGTAAGCCTCTAATGACTGTACTCCAAAGTGGCGGCAGAGCCGCTCTTGTGCTGCTTCGTGTTGAAAAAAATAGGCGGGACAATGGGTAATGGTGATGGTCTTACCAGGAAATTGATATCCGTCACTGGATCTTCCCTCCATCAGTAAGCATTCTACCGGAGCCAGCCGCTGCAACTCGGCGTCCAGTGAGACGGGGAGCTCATCGGCAACAAACCAGGTGACCATAAACTCGCCTGTGCTAACATCAACCGCCGCCAGAGCCGTCTGACCTCGCGCTGGTGCAATGGCTACAAGATAATTGTTCTGTCGCGCTGGGAGCAAATTGGGCTCTGAGAGGGTCCCAGCCGTCAGAATACGGCTCACGGCTCTCTCAACGACGTCTCGCCCCTTCGTAACTTCACCAACCTGATCGACGATAACGACTTTGTAGCCCCGCTGAATCAGCTTTCCTAGATAATTATCCAGTGCATGTAAAGGGATCCCTGCTAGCGGGACTCGCTCTCGCCCTTTCCCATAGGATCGTGAGGTGCGCACAATCTGGAGTTCGCGGGACGTAATATAGGCGTCGTCATCAAAGGTCTCGTAAAAATCACCAACTTGATAGAGAAGTATCGCATCGGGGAACTGTTGCTTAAACTCAAGATATTGCTTACGCGACGGGCTGATACTGGACATTGGCAACGCACCTCTACTTCAACACATTTGTGCACATATTCCTTGAACACATGTACTTTATCTCATTCTCGATGTGTTGTCAAAAAGCAGTACTTGTAGTACTGGCACTGCTGTTTTTTTAAAATACGATCCAACAAATGCAACACAATCATGCGCTACTTTGTCACACAATCAGACATGATGCATCACTCCCCTCCGGGCTCTCTCCACATTCACCACGAAAAATGAGAATAAATTAACAGACTGGCTCGCTTCTTTATGGTATACAATCACCAGGAGAAGCTTTTACCATCATCTCCTGATGATCTGGAATCTTTCCTTTTCTCCTGGCCCAACTACTGTACAATGAAGGATGTCAATAACATGCCAGCACAGAATCTCGATGCTCCAATTATAGCTGTCACGGTCTACACTGATCGCGCACTCGTTACACGGCAGTGCACACTTCATCTCTCATCCGGAACACACGATCTCCGTATCAATAATCTTCCTCAATTTATACGCGATTCTCTCCGCGCATCTGGTGAGGGTCCCCAGGGGACGCGCATTCTTAACGTTGATGTCTCAAAGGCTTTCTACAGCCAGCCGCCCGAAGCCTCTCTACAAGCGTTACAGCGAGAGATCGATCTGCTCGTTCAGCAGAAGGAGCTGCTTCGGGCACGTCAGGATTCATTAAACGACCGCCGCCAATGGCTCCGTTCTCTCGGCGAACAATCCCACGATTTTGCGAAAGGGCTGGCTCAGGGGCAGATGAAGCCTCAGGACTGCAGCGATTTCTTCCAGTTTATGGCGACTCAATCTTTACAGGACGCTGAAACTGCCCAACAGCTAGAATTGCAGATACACTCTATTGAACAAGAAATTCAGGCCAGGTATCGTGAACTTCGCCCACAACAACAGACGACCAGTCCGGATCGCCTTGCAGCCAATGTGACAATCGAACTGGCTCAAGAGGGGGATGTAACGATAGCCGTCTCGTATATTACGAAGAATGCTTCCTGGTATCCACAGTATGATGTTCGTGTGCAATTTCATGATCAACCAGGCGCAGGGACGGTCGAACTGACCTACCTTGGAATGGTTCGTCAATCAACTGGTGAGGCATGGAATGCCGTTCGTCTCTCGCTTTCAACGGCCAGGCCAAGCCTCTCTGCAACGTTACCAGAACTACAGCCCTGGTATCTCAATGTTGTAACACCGATGGCATTTGGCAAAATTGCTCCTGGCTCCTTTGCACAATCGGCTGGAGGAGCTCCAGCCCCCTCACGCTCTCGGCTGATGTCCTCTGATGAAAGTGCTTTAGATGATTTTGCGGATACGCTTAAAGAAAAAAAACTTGACCTTCCTCCGCCTCCAGTTGCGGCTGAAGTCGCGACAGCAAACGTTGAACAGACTGGAACTGCTCTCGTCTTTCACATTGGTCACTCAGTCGATATTCCATCCGATAACTCGCCACATAAGACAACCATTGCTCGCCATGATCTTCCTTGCCAGTTTGATTATGTGACTGCTCCTGCTCTGGAAAAAGATGCCCATCTGCGTGCTACTATCACCAATACCGCAGAACAGGTTCTCCTGAAAGGTGAGGCCAATATCTTCCTGAGCGGAGAATATGTTGGAACAACTCAGGTCAGACAGACGGCATCCAATGAACAATTTAAGATCTTCCTGGGCATCGATGATAGCATTAAAATTACACGTGAGCCAACAGAACGCTCGGTTGAGAAAGGAAATCTTCTCCAGAATGATCTGCGCCGCAACATTTATGCCTATCGCATTACTGTTCATAACTATGCTCACGTCGCCCGAAAGATCGTTGTTCGTGATCATCTACCCGTCTCACAACATGAACGCATTAAGTTTAAGCTCCAATCGATCCAGCCTCAGCCGACAGAGCAGACAAAGCTTTCGCTCCTGACCTGGGAATTTACGCTGGCTCCCGATGCTGAACAGAAAATTGACTATCGCTTCCTGGTCGAATATCCACAGGGACTCCAGATCACTGGCCTTCCCCCAACAGGCGAAGTCGAAAACTAAGCAGAACACGACAACTTCTCTGTCGAAGGAGAAAAGCAGTCCCCCTCCCAAGATTATTTTTATAACAGAATAATCTTCAGAGGGGACTGATTTTCTCCTTGTAGATTTTTTTAACTCTTGAGTCTCGACCAGGAACAATCGCACGTTATTGCGTTCTTACAAACTCAAATAGTGATACTTTCAGGCTCTCTACTATCCCTGTTTCATGCTTACAAAATGTAAACAGCTCTCCATCAAGCGGGCCTCCTCTTCCGCGAAAGCTTTGCTCTCCCTCTTTCTCTAATCTCGATTCACTCCCATCAGGGGCCTGCACTTTTAACATGGTTGGAGTAAACAGAATACGCAGGGTCTGAGTCAGATTAAGCTCAGTATACGCTCCCTCATAGCATTGCCAATCAAGCGGGATCGGCGCAAGAGCTCGCTCTCCATCCTCCTGTTGTCTCAGTTGATACCTCTCAAAGACAGGAAGCAATCGCTCCAATACCCCTCGGCTGACCCCATTAACTGGACTACCAACATTGGTCAACAGGATCATTCCCAGTTTCAAGGCTGGCACCAGAAGTAAATCTGATCCAAAGCCAAATATTCCTCCATCATGTCCGACAATTGTATACTTACCCAGACGCTCTAGAAACCAGCCTAACCCAATCGCATTTCTCCATTCTTGATTGAGAAAAAACGTTGGACTGTGCATTTCTCTTATGCTTCGCCCATCAAGTATGGGAACATCAACGGAACTTCCTGTGCTCTCAGTCCGAAACTGTAATGCGATAAAACGCTCCATATCCTCTATTGAAGAGTACAACCCACCGGCTGGCTTCATCCCTCCTGCTTCAAAGTAAGGGGCAATCTTTTGTGATCTTTCAGATCCATGAGAAGCTACGTAACCTGTTGCCAGATAAGGACGCATCTCATCACGAATGGAAAAAGCTGTCATTTTCATACCAAGTGGATCTAAAATATGGGTCTGTACCATCTCCTCATAGCTCTGTCCACTGATTCTGGCTAACGCATGTCCCATCAATGAGATACCCAGATTTGAATAACGATGCTCGGTCATTGGAGGAATAACCAGCTTTGGCGTAAACATCTCTTCCAATAAAGGTGCAATCACTACATCCTTTTCTTGCCTCAAACTTCCCTCAGAAAAATTAGGGAAACCAGCAATATGGGCCACTGTCTGCCGAAATGTTGGAGGGCGTACCTCCCCAAATGCCGAAACAATCTTTAGTTCTGGAAGATAGGCTGTCAGTGGATCGTCCAGATTCACTTTTCCTGCGTCTCGCATCTGTAACAACAATGTTGCTGTAAATAATTTGGTGATTGAACCGAGGGCGTAGATGGTATGAGAAGTGGCCGGGACTTTTTTTTCATGATCCGCATAACCATATGCTGATGACAATACAACATCTTGATCGTGCATAATGCCAATAGCAAAACTGGGAAAGTGATGCTCTATCATGGCCTCATGCAAATAGACATCCAGCTGGTCTATACAAGCTTTCATTTCCGGATCATCGGTAACAATAGACATTCTTAATCCCCTCTTTATCTCGCTATGATTTCAAGGATCTTTCCTTGCTCCAGTCCCAAACAGCACTCCACACGCGCTTGCGTTGGTATACTTCGAACTGTTACTACGACTGCACGTTGTCCTGCAATCTCACGCTCCTGCTCAAGTACAATCTGCATCCTGGGAAAACGAAGCCAGAAACGTTGTACCTCTGCCTGAGCCAGGATAATTCCTTCCCAGGAAAGGTAAGAGGAGAAACGACACTGTTCACAGTCTGCAGAAAAACCAGGCTGAAGCTCCTGGCCTGGAATTGAAAATGGCTGGGAACACCAGACAACCGATGAATGACAATAGGGACAATATCTTAACCCTTCTCTCATTCCATTCCACGCTCCAGCAAGCCAATCAGAAAGATGTGAGAGGAGGCGTTTATACCCTTTTGCAGTCCCAAATAACGCTTTTGGGATAGTTGTATGAATGGTTGAAGCAAGTGACGCTGGCACACAACCAAAGCAGATAAAGTGCAATTCCGTTACTGTGCTACGCACAGATAGATGATGCTGACCACAGTGCGGACACCAGAGGTGTGTATCCTGCCATCCCTTCTTCCCTGAGAGCATTATGTATCCATCCAGTTTCTGATTTTCATGCAGAATCTGATACAATGCTGCCTTTGCACGTTGCAGCCGCATACTGGCAGCCGCAACACTAATCTTTGCCTGGATCGCAATTGTGCCAGGTGACATTTCATCGTAGTAACGATGAATGAGCAACTCTCGCATAGCTGGCGATAAGGTATCCAGAGCATGCTCCAACAGTTCAGCAATCTCTTTTGCCTCAAGATCCTGTTCTAAATCCATCTGGCTCATAAGTGCTGTCTCTGCTTCTCCCTGAGTGAGTTGGCTGATTGACGTTGCATGATGTTTTTGCTGGCGCAACCACATCAAACAACGATTACGAGCAATTCCAAACATCCAGGAAGCAAGACGTGCCTGATCACGCAGTTCGTGCTGATGCACCCATGCCTCCAGCAGTGTCTCCTGAGCAATATCTTCTGCTAAAGCGCTATCTCCTATCATCTTTAAGCAGAACCGTACTAGTGATGGGCGCAACCCCACGAGCGTAAGATCGTCAAGCATCCAGTTTTATCCATTCTAGAGTGTATAATATCCACTATACACTTCGCTCTTGCTTCTGTTTCAAACTACTAGTATGATGCACAAAATGAAAAAAACTAACGCTCTAAAGATCCGGAGATGACAATTCGTTTCACAGCCTCATGCGACCCAACCATGACAGATAAATAAGAGTGCATTAATAGTAAAGAGTGCACACGACAATGGAAAGAGCACACTTCTCACACGCTCATTCTTACACCATATCGCCAGCAGGATGTACAGTGGAAAAAGGACAAGCATAAACCGTGGCGATGACGAAAGTGGATAATTTATGCCTTGAATTGGATGGAGCAGTGCAAAAAAGATCATTGCAGTCGTAAAGATACTGTATGTCAATGGTAGCCTCTTCCACCAGAGTACAAGAGTTATCATCGGGAACAGGGTAAAGAGAAAATCCATCACATTCTCTTCAAAGTTCTGACGCCAATACACAAAAGATTTCAATACATCGACAAAACCAGCCCAGGGGAAATTTAAGGAGCGCCCCCAGGAGACTTCAGCCACAGTAAAGGCCAGCATATTCCCCTTAATCATGCCCAGATAGCTCATATAGAGCAGCAATCCCAAAGGCACCAATAAAGCGGGCATGAGACGCCCGACTGCCAGACGCCAGTTCACTCTCCTCTGCGCCACATAATCTTGTAAAAGGACGACCAGAAAAGGTAGAACAAGAACGATTCCAACCGAACGCGTCAGTGCCGCAACAAAGCCGCAAGCACCAGCTAACCACCAATGCCCGCGCTCTAAAAAAGTAAAGAGAGCGACGCAGAGCAACAGGAAAAAGGCTTCACTATATCCAACAAAGAAGAAAAGGCCATAGGGACTTAAAGCCAGCAAAAATAAGGTATTCTTCCCTATATCAGCCCCAAATCGTCTGGCCACCAGCAGATAAAGCAGGACCAGAGCTCCATAAAAGCTCAGGTTTGTTAGAATCAAACCAACATAAAAAAGAACTTGATAGGGATCCCCACCATGATCTCCCACCAGATGCAGAACAAGGGGCCATGCAGGAAAAAAGGCAACGAGATCTTGTTTATCCGTGTCAGATGGATAACCACGATGAGCCACATCCACAAACACTCCTACGTCCCAGGTATCCCAGGCATCAAGACAATGCTTGATATCTATTGCACACTGCGTTGGAAACGCCACAATCTTTACCCAGACCTTCTTCTCCTGCACTATGTGTTGTTCCTGAGAGAAAGAAGGAAAGACGCTGGGCCCAATAAAGGTCACGAGCAGCAAGATGAAACGGCTAATCGCAAAGATCCAGCCCCGCCTCTTTACAGGCTATTTTCCAGAGCGAGTTGTTCTTTTCGCTTACGATCTCTTCTTGATATTCTACAAGCATTCTTAGTTTCCTTACCGTTATGCTCAGGGGTTCTGACCGAAAGAGGTTTTCAGTAAGAGCCTCCTAAAGATCAGTGCTGGACCACACGAATAAAATCTGCCAGCACATCGTAAGCGGTCACATCGGGTCCTGCTGTACCACTATTGGGAATATGTAAGGCGATCGTCAGGCCTGGAATCACGTCCAACTCAAAATGAGAGAGCAAGCCAGCAGGTCCAATAGTGGTGAACGGATCGCCAGGCGTAATCTGCTCAGGCCGCACCCAGGCCTTCACTCCTCCTTCAGTGCGCTCGATCCCCGCAACCAGTTTATACGGTCGACCAGCCAGACTTGCCTTCTGAATCTCGTCAACACTCAATCCGCGGATACCCTGCACTTCAATGGCTTCTAAGGGGAGCTCAACCTCCATGAGAACCTTTGCAATGGCGCAGACCTTAACCGCAGCATCCCAACCATCAACATCGGCACTGGGATCGCTTTCGGCAATACCGATCTCTTGAGCTTTTTTAATTGCATCTGCAAAGCTCTTTCCTTGCTCGATCTCCGCCAGTACAACATTACTGGTTGAGTTTAGCAAACCTCGGAAGCGAAGCAATCTGGCAAGAGGTAACGATGCTTGAAAAAGGGAAAAGAGTGGAGAGCCAGCCATAACGGTAGCTTCATAGAGAAATCTTTTGCCTCGCTCACGGGAGAGGCTCTGTAGCTCATGATACCCATGGACAATCGTTCCTTTATTGGCTGTAATCGCATGGATATCGAGCTCTAGAGCCGTCCGAATATGCTCAATAGCAGGTTCGCCAGTCTCAACGTTCAGCGAGGTCAGCTCAAATAAGACATCTCCACGCGCTGCAATTAACCATTCGCGCACATTGGCTGGCTGCCCTTTCTGTTCAGGCCATTCGCCTCTCAGGAGTGCGGCTACGTCCAGACCTTCTGGATCCGCAAGCCAGCCAATGCGTCGGGAGGCCACACCAGTCACCTGCCATTCGACCTCATACTTCTCACGTAGCTCATCTCTCTTCTCTATTAAAAGCCGTAACAGCGATTGGCCCACATTTCCAAAGCCTACGATACACAGACGATAAAATTTCATTTTTGTTAGTTCCTTACGTTACAGTACATGAATGGTTGACATCAAGAGCAGTCCTCTCTTATGCTATCATACAGAATGTTGGGTTTCTAGCGTATTTCTAACCATACGAAAAGGGAGTAGATCTGGATGGGGAATCCACGCAATGCAATGGAAGTCAAACCAGGGTACCGGGGCCGAGCTTTTACCTCCGATCTCAGCGGTCAGGAATTCTGGTTGGTGGTTGATAAAGGTTTCCAGCCTATGGGTCTGGTGATGGGCAACTGCGTCTATTCAATGGGAGCGGTGCGCAACTGGCTCGTTGGTATTAAGGGCAATTTTCAAGGCGAGATTCGCGAATATTCTGAGCTGATGTATCAGGCTCGTGAGCTTGCCCTTGGTCGCATGCAATTTGAAGCAGATCAGTTAGGGGCCGATGGTGTGATTGGCGTCGACATTAAAGTCGAGTTTATGCACAATAACGAATGGATGGAAGTTACTGCAATCGGGACTGCGGTGCGCTATGTCGGCGGCGGCCCCAATATGCCCCCTATCGGACAGGGCAAGGTTGTTATCCCCACTACCTGAGGTTGTAAGAGTGCATTGGAGAACAGCGCCTGATGCCAACGATTGAGGCGCAAAGTGCTGTTCTCCAATGCACTCTTTTTTGTTACAATAAAGAGAAAAAGCGAGGTTAGCACTTGACTACCATCCAGACCAGACCCTTTGACCTTCAGATCGCTCGGCAGGAAACGCCAGGTACCACAGAGGTTCTTCATCTCAATAATGCAGGCTCAGCTCTCCCCTCTCAGCCGGTCTTAGATGCAACCATTACCTATCTTCAGCGCGAAGCTCTGCTTGGCGGCTACGAGATGGCCGCAGCCTCCCAGGCAGCTATTGAACATACATATGATGCTGCTGCAACACTGATCAATTGCTCTCGGGAGGAGATTGCGCTGATGGAGAATGCCACGCGTGCCTGGGATATGGCATTCTATTCCATTCCATTTAAGCCTGGCGATCGTATCCTGACCTCAATGGCCGAATATGCAAGCAACTATATCGCATATTTACAGGTCGCTCACAAGACTGGGGCCATTGTTGAACCCATTCCTGATGATCCTTATGGACAGCTCTCGCTGGATGCGCTCCGCAATGCCATCGATGACCGTGTGAAACTGATCTCAATTACCCATGTTCCTACCAGTGGTGGTCTGGTTAATCCAATTGCGGAGATCGGTAAGATTGCTCGTTCTGCGGGTATCCTCTATCTGGTAGATGCCTGCCAATCGGTTGGACAGATGCCAATTGATGTACAGAAGATTGGCTGTGATCTTCTCTCGACTACTGGTCGCAAATATCTTCGCGCCCCTCGCGGTACCGGTTTTCTCTATGTGCGCAAAGCGGTTCTGGATCAGCTAGAACCTCCTTTTCTTGATCTCCATGCTGCTACCTGGACTGCTCGCGAGAGCTATGAGATGCGACCAGATGCTCGCCGCTTTGAAACCTGGGAGGCAAATTATGCCAATCGCGTAGGTCTGGGAGCAGCTATCGATTACGCGCTTCAATGGGGCATGGAAACGATCTGGCGGCGCATCAAATTGCTTTCTTATCAACTCCGTTCCCAACTCAGCCCTCTCCCCGGGCTCATCGTAAGAGACCGCGGCATCACTCAATGTGGTATCGTCACGTTTACGATTGATGGGAAAGAGCCTGAAGAGATTCAGCGACGGCTGGCTGAACAAAACATCAATGTCTCGGTTGGCGTTCAGAACTCCACACTCCTCGACCTGGAGGCTCGCGGCATCAAGACGTTTGTGCGTGCCTCCGTTCACTACTACAATAGCGAAGAGGAGATCGCTCGTTTCTGCTCTGCCATTGAGAACCTGATCTAATAGTGTCACTACTGTCTCCACTGCAAAAAAGGACCTCGACACAATCTCTCTCTGAACATGGGTGTGCCCGTCCTTTTTTGCGGGAGCCATCGGCTATACTGCCAGCTCGATGGCTTTGAAGCGCAGAAACTTCTCAGAAAATGAGGCATCATCTTGTTGGACACCCTGCATCGTCTGCTCGATGAGATAGCGTACAACCTGCTGAAGATCACCACCACTCTGTTGATAGATGGCCATCTGGCGGTCGGCTCCAGTTCCTCGTGGATCATCTAACAATGCCCGCAGATAATTCATTTCACGCCTGCTCCCCAATTCATCCACAACGCCATCTACAAACTCAAGCGTCTCACGAATAGCATCTCTCATACTCAGGCGACGATTCTGTGCAAAGTCAATCCATTCAGCGTCCAGTCCATAGCGTGTTGCTCGCCACTTGTTCTCATCAATATAATCGCGCTCCAAAATTGGCACATCCTGGCCCTGTTCGTCCAGCTGTGTCAATCTGGCAACGAGCGCCTGACAAAGGGCCGCAAGGGCAAGGGTATCCTCGACGGAAGCTGGCATATCGCTGATACGGAATTCCAGTGTGTCAAAGAATGGATGAGGACGGATATCCCACCAGATCTTCTTGGCATTGTCAATGCAGCCTGCATCGACCAATCTCTGGACATAGCGATCAAAATCCTCACGCGTTCGATAAATATCAGGCATCCCGCTGCGTGGAAAGCTCTTCCAGACGACTGAACGATAGGACTTGATGCCTGTCATGCGCCCATTCCAGAATGGCGAGTTGCTGGAGAGGGCAACGAGCTGCGGCAGCCAGGTTCGTACCTGATTCATCAGTTTGACCGAGCGCTCTTTTGAGTCAACCGCAACATGCACATGAAGGCCAAAGATCTGAATTGAACGCCCCAGGTCCTGATATTCATCTTCCATAGATTCGTAGCGCTCACGCGGGGTCCGTTTCTGCTCCCACCAGGGAGAGATTGGATGCGTTCCTGCGCTTATCAGCACCAGTCCTTCATTCTGTAAGAGGCGAGCTAACAGTGCCCGGGCTGCATATAATTCTAATCTTGCCGCTGCGATATCCGGCAAGACTGTTGAAATAAACTCGACAGTCGATTGCAACATCTCAGGTTTGATCTGCTCTTCAAAGATTGGAGCGCCCTTCTCTAGTATGCTCTGTGCACTTGAACGCAGTTTGCCGGATTGAGGATCAACCAGTTGAAACTCCTCCTCAATACCCAGTGTGAAACGCTTGCTCATATCCAATACCTCCGACGACGCTATTCTCTTGCCATGTTCACACTCTTCTTAGAGTGTGTCTTAAGAGCCGCCAATGCTGATCGAGATAACCTCAATACTTCATTATTGAAGAGATATTGTCTGACGTCATATACATAACAAGTGTATATTTCATGCATCTTTGACAAAAAACCGTCCGTTTCTTCAAGCTGGAAGGGACATCAAACGTGTCCCCAGGCTCTTAAGACATACTCTTACGCTGAACTCATCTCTGAAGTTTCTAGCCACAAATGTATAGTTCATTTCATCGCAAAATAACCCACCAAAATTCTGCATTGTTACCGTATTACTATTAGATGATCAAAACAGACAGATATCTTAATTGATCATTGAGATTGCGTATTTTCTTGCCATCATCATCTAAACATCAAATCGAGTTATTACTATATATATCATTTCTACACTTTTACCATTTTACGTCGCTTTTTGTTTGCCAGGAGGAGCATGGAATGGAGAAGCCCTTATCTACCGCTGGTCTACAAGATACTGTTGTTCATGGTATTCATCTGGTGGGTACTTTCTTTAGCCGCCTGGAAAAGCTCTTACGCTGGGTTTCGCGTCTCATTCTGAGAGTTACTGGCCTGCTCATCTGCGTTGGTGGGGTTCTATCAACGGTTGGCTGGCTTCTAGCTGCTGTCCATACAGATCCGTTAAGCCCAACCTGGAGTGTGGCCGTCTGGCTGGTCATTAGTGGTGTGATCTTCTTAGTGTTTGGGTTTCTTGCACTCTATGCGCAATATATGCTGCGCATCGGCTCGGTCGGACAGTTTGGCCTGCTTGTCTTTTTATTAGGAGCACTCGTACTTATCGCGGGCACCTGCGCAGTTGATCTCTTTATTCTTCCCTGGCTGTTTAAAGTAGTTAGCCAGCTCCCTGATCTTGCTCCACAGCTACAGGGTATGTACAATACGGTTCAGAATGGCACTAATACTGCTGCCTCAACGGTTATCAATGGAACCAATACAGCCACTTCCACCGTTACTAACGGCACAACAAGCGCCTGCAATACCGTTACGCAGAATCTTCCTTTCGGTGGGAGTAGCCTGAGCTGCCCTTCCGCTTCCTCACCAACTGTTCCTTCGGGCTCGGTCCCCTCCGTTACTGTTCCAACGATTAGCTCTTTGCTCGCTAGCATTGGTCTACCTCCTCTGCCCCTCCTTGGCACACTGGGCTTGATGCTGATGTCCGGTGCTTTACTTGCTCCTGGGTGCCTGTTGTTGGGGCTCATCTTTCTGGTTGCAGACGTTCGCCCACGCTCGGCCCTGCTACTCATGATCTGCTGTGCACTCCTTAATCTGCTCGGCCAATTCTTTCTGCATATTCCTTTTCTCGGTCAATTGTCAGGTGTTATCCTCTTCATCTCGCTCGCATGGCTGGGCTTCGCTCTCTGGGCCCCTGGAAAACTGAAGCTTCCAGGCTCATTAGCCGTCCAGACTCACTCTACGACAGCATCTTAGTGGTATCTCTCTCTACCAATGCGATCTACTAGCAGAAAGGTACGTCAATGCCAGGCATGACACTTGTCTCCGCTCCCAAAAAAAGCCGCTCAGCGCTTCGTGCACAGGTTGATGCAGTTATGCAGACGAATCAGTCGCCACAGGATACATGGTGTGTCGTCGCCATCAATGACGCTCATGCGATGACGATCTGGTCTCAACCACATGATCCAGAGCAGGTTGGCGTTCGCCCATCCAATCATGCGGAAGAGCTTCTCGCTGTACACTATGCCGATAAATTCCATGAGTACCTGGATATGCTGCGCGAAACCGGCTGTAAGGTTGAGATCTTCCTAAAGAAAAGCCCCTGCAATTATGGAGCCGGCTCTTGCTACGAGCTCTTTAAAGTGATGCTACTCAAAGAGCGTTTAAATAGTGATCCCAATAGCGTTACGCTCGTCTATGCAACCGTCTATGGCGGCTACAATGGCATCTATAGCCAGTCATCTTATGAGGCCCTGGAAGATTTCGAAAAAAATACAAATTTTTATACTCAGCAATTAGCTGGCTATAATTTATAAACAGTAGAACTAGTAGAACTATAGGAATATGTCACGCGAGGAGATCCACCATAGAGAGCGGATCTCCTCGCGTTTTTAGCGAATAATCCTCCCCTGTATCGCTTTGATCGATCGCTTCTGAATGAGTGAAATAATTCGCTAGCATCCACACTAATCTTGAGTAAGTCGGTCAAGATTCTCTCTTAAAAAAGCCCTTTTCCAGATGGCTCATGGTATAATGGATGATAACCTGGAGACCATACTACAGACTATCTGCTTGACGCCACTGAGATGTTACCAATAATTATGCTGAAGGGCGATCTGTCTATACATTCCTTCCTGTCTGGCGATGAGCAGAAATATACCTGAATGCACTAGCAACATTTACCTCTTCTGGTCACGGAGTCTATGAAAGATACGTCTGACCCCTGAAGATGGACTGTGGAGGGATTATGAGCAATTTTCTCGATGCCCTGGCTCAACGCGTGATTATCTATGATGGCGCGATGGGTACAAATATACAACGCTATCAATTAACGGCTGAAGATTATGGTGGCGCGGCTACCGAAGGGTGCAATGAATATCTTGTTCTCACCAGACCAGCGATCATCGAGGAGATTCAAGCTGGCTTCCTTGAGGTGGGATGCGATGTACTGGAGACAGATTCATTTACTGCCAGCCGCTTGAAACTGGATGAGTACGGCATCGGTCATCTGACTCATGAGGTCAATTTTGCTGCTGCTCAACTCGCTCGTCGTCTGGCTGATAGCTATAGTACGCCAGGGCAGCCACGCTTTGTCGCTGGCTCTATTGGCCCTACTGGTATGCTCCCCTCCTCCGATGATCCTCTCTTGAGCAATATTACCTACCGACAACTGGTTGAAATCTTCCGTGAGCAGGCCCATAGTCTTTTGCTTGGAGGCGTCGATCTCCTTCTGATTGAGACAAGTCAGGATATTCTTGAAGTTCGGGCGGCGATTACCGGTCTACGCCGCGCTATGCAGGAGGTGGGTCGGCAGGTTCCGATTCAAGCTCAGGTCTCGCTCGATACAAGCGGTCGGATGCTTCTGGGAACGGATATCGGTGCAGTGATGACGACGCTGACGGCTCTGCGCGTCGATATTATTGGCCTCAATTGCTCTACTGGCCCCGAACATATGCGTGAGCCGGTCCGCTTTCTGGCCGAGAATTGCCCTCTGCCCATCTCAACCATTCCCAATGCTGGTATTCCCCTCAATGTGAATGGGCAGGCCGTCTATCCGATGGAGCCCGAACCAATGGCACAGGCTCTCCGCGAATTTATTACTGAGTTTGGCGTCAATATTGTGGGGGGATGTTGTGGCAGCAGCCATGAACATCTTCGCGCTATTGTGAATGCCTGTCGTCCCGTCTCCCGTCATCCCCGCCCTATCGCCGATAAGAATATTCTCCACAAAGATTTTACAAAGATTATTCCTCCACTGGTCTCCAGCGGTATCCGCTCGGTCTCGATGCAACAGGACCCGGCTCCTTTGCTGGTCGGGGAGCGCGTCAATTCAACCGGCAGTCGCAAAGCCAAGCAAGCACTTCTAGCCGATGACTATGACACGCTGCTCGCAATTGGCCGCGAACAGGTTGAGGGGGGCGCTCATGTGCTTGATGTTCAGGTTGCGCTGACAGAACGAACCGATGAGGCCGCTCAGATGGCGATCCTGACAAAAAAGCTCTCAATGGGCGTGGAGGCTCCTCTGGTCATTGATTCTACAGAAGCACCAGTCCTCCAGGCGGCCCTCGAGATTGCTCCTGGCCGCGTTATTATCAATTCGATCAATATGGAGACAGGACGCCAACGCATTGAAAGTGTGCTCCCGCTCGCACTTGAGCATGGTTCTGCGGTCATTGCACTGACGATTGATGAGATCGGAATGGGCAAAACCATCGAACGAAAGGTTGAGATCGCGCAGAAGATCTATGATATCTGCGTCAATGAATATCAGTTGCCGCCCACTGCTCTGATTTTTGACCCACTGACCTTCCCCATCACAACGGGACAGGAAGAGCTTCAGACTGCTGGAGTGGAGACATTGACCGCCATCACGCGTATCAAGGCTGAAATGCCTGGCGTGATGACGATTCTAGGGGTAAGCAATGTCTCCTTTGGTCTGAAACAGCATGCTCGCAAAGTGCTCAACAGTGTCTTTCTCTATCATGCCGTACAGGCCGGCCTGGATATGGCGATTGTCAATCCAACCCATATTACTCCCTATGCCGAGATTGATGCCGAGCAACGCCAGCTCGCCGATGATCTGATCTTTAATCGAGAAGATGCTCTGCCTCGCTATATTGCCTATTTTGAGGCCCATGGCCCACAAAAAGATGAAGGCGTGGCCAGAGTCGATCCAACGGAAGGGATGAACGCAGCCGAAAAGATTCACTGGCAGATCCTCCATCGCCGCAAAGAAGGGGTTGAGCCGCTGATCGATGAGGTGATCGCCGAACGCTCGCAGGCCGAAGGCTGGAGCACTGGCGATACAGCCGTTAATGTCCTCAATACGGTCCTGTTACCGGCCATGAAAGATGTTGGTGACCGCTTCGGAGCTGGTGAGTTGATTCTCCCTTTTGTACTCCAATCGGCTGAAGTGATGAAGCGTTCTGTGGCTCACCTGGAGAAATATCTGGAGAAGCAGGAGGGCTATACTAAAGGGAAGATCGTTCTGGCCACAGTCTTTGGCGATGTCCATGATATCGGCAAGAATCTTGTCAATACGATTCTTAGTAATAATGGCTATACTGTCTATGATCTCGGCAAACAGGTCCCTCTCAATACAATCCTGGATAAGGCCGTTGAGGTAAATGCCGATGCTATTGGACTCTCTGCGCTGCTGGTCAGTACCTCAAAACAGATGCCTCTCTGCGTCAAAGAGCTGCATAAGCGCAATCTCAAGTTCCCGGTCATTATCGGTGGAGCTGCGATTAACCGCTCATTTGGACGCCGTATTCTGTTCGTCGATGAGCAGACCCCCGAATCAACGCCTCAGATCTATGATCCTGGCGTCTTCTATGCTCGCGATGCCTTCGAAGGCCTGGATATTATCGATAAATTAACCAATGCTCCCACAGAAAAGGCCAGGTTTGTGGAGCGCATCCAGCAAGAAGCTCTCGCAGAACGCACACGCAAAGCAGCCAGACCAGAACCTGTTGCACCTGTCGATCAAGCGGCAGCCACAAAACCATCGGAGAGCATCAAGCCACTCACCACGCTCCCTACCCCGCCATTCTGGGGTCCACGCGTACTTGAGCGGATCGGATTGGAGGATATCGCCGTCAATCTTGACCTGAATGCGCTCTATCGCGGACGTTGGGGAGGAACCGCGCATGGGGCCGAATTTACGCGCCTGGTTGAAGAGGAGTTTCAGCCGCGCCTGGAACGTATGCTCCGCGAGGCTCGCCAGCAACGCTATCTCCAACCACGGATGATCTATGGCTATTATCCCTGCCAATCAAGCGGCAATGAGCTGATTATCTATGATCCACAACCTTTCCAACAAACAAGTAGTGGCACGCCCGAGCTACGCGAAATCTCACGCTTTGGCTTCCCTCGTCAAACCGAGCGGGAACGACTCTGCCTGGCCGACTACTTCGCTTCGGT
Source organism: Tengunoibacter tsumagoiensis (assembly GCF_003967535.1). Taxonomy (GTDB): domain Bacteria; phylum Chloroflexota; class Ktedonobacteria; order Ktedonobacterales; family Ktedonobacteraceae; genus Tengunoibacter; species Tengunoibacter tsumagoiensis. The sequence continues at coordinate 4,052,055 of NZ_BIFR01000001.1, forward strand.
AGAGAGTGGTCAGGTTGATGTTGTAGCCTTCCAGGTTGTGACAATGGGCGAGCCGGCCAGCGAAGCTGTACAGCGAGCACAACAGGCTGGTGACTATTCAGAAGCCTACTTCATTCATGGACTCTCAGTTCAGATGACGGAGGCAATGGCCGACTATGCAAATAATCTGATCAAACAGGAGTTGAAACTTGAGGAGCCGCGTGGACGGCGCTATAGCTGGGGCTATGCCGCAATCCCTGATCTCGCCGATCATGAGAAGCTCTTCCAATTGCTGCCAGTGCGCGAGACAATCAATGTTGATCTCACTGAAAGCTATCAACTGGTTCCTGAACAGACCACTGCCGCCATTGTTATCCATCATCCACAATCCGTCTACTTTGCCGTTCGCACATCTTCAGCAGAGACCGCAGCAGTCTAGTCGAAAGCTTCAGGTCATTGAAAAACCGTTCGGGCTCCCTCTCTTTTCTGTGAGATAGAGGGAGCCCGAACGGTTCTTCAATGACCTATGGATTAATGGATAGAGATTGCCGAAACACTTGTTGATGCAGCATCCTCAGGAGCCTCATGCTCGGCAGCTTTACGCTTGTTGCCGATAAGTGGGATCTCCTTCAGGAAGAGCGAGATGATAAAAGCCAGAACCATCAAAAGCGAGCTTAACACAAAGACATTATGAATGCCTCCGGTCAGACCAACTTTTACAGCTTCCATCAATTGCCCATAGAGCGCTTTCCCCTGTGGCCCATACGCCGCCAATTGCTTCTGAAACTGCTTCTGAACTTCATCCGACAGGAGCACGTTTGGATCATTGAAGAGATCCAGCGTCTTGCCTGGCAAGACTTTTTTCACAGCTGCCGGAATAGCATTCTGGAAAGCAGGCGAGTATGTTGAGTTCATCACTGAACCCATCGCTGCAACGGCAATTGTTCCACCTATCTGCCGGAAGAAGGTCAGACCAGACGTAGCCTGTCCCAGCTTGGTCGGTAGAGCATTCTGCACAATAATTGTGTAGAGCGAAAAGCTACAACCCAGTCCCAGGCCCAACACCAGCATCGCCACAATCAATTGATTGGGCGTTGAATCAGCCGTCAATTGTTGCAGTAACAGCGATCCACCAATCGCAATCACCATTCCAGCAATCGCAATCAGCTTATACTTTCCAAAGCGCGACACCAGAATACCAGAGACAATACTGGAGACAATGATGCCTCCCATCAATGGAATCAGACGCAGGCCACTATTGGTAGCGGAGATACCCAGAACACCCTGTGAGTAGAGGGGCAGAAAGACAATACAGCCAAACATACCCATACTTGTAATCATGGAGATAAGTACGGATGTGGTGAAGATTCGATTGGTAAACAGGCTTGGGTCAATAATTGGCTGCCCGTCATGACGCTCCAGATTGTGCTCATAAAACACAAAGGTGGTCAAAACTACCAGCGCACCCGCAAACAGGCTCATGATCTGCCAGGAGAGCCAGGGATAGGTGGAACCCGCCCAGGTAAAGGCCAGCAGGAATGGAACCGTTCCAGCAATTAACAGAGCAGCGCCAAGATAATCGATACTTGGTCGGCGACTATCTTTGCTATGTAAAGTTGGCATCAAGAAGATGAGAACGAGTAAGGCAATCGCGCCAATTGGCAGATTGACATAAAACACCCAGCGCCAGGTCGAGTTATCGGTAATCCATCCACCAGCTGTCGGTCCCAGGACAGAAGAGAGGCCGAAGATGCCACCAGTCAATCCCTGCCAACGTCCACGCTCACGCGCCGTAAACAGGTCTCCAATCACGGCAATCGCAATTGGCATCAGAGCCGCAGCACCGATTCCCTGAAATGCGCGAAAAGCAACGAGCTGGGCCATATTTTGCGAGGCTCCACAGGCAGCAGACCCCGCCAGAAAGAGAACAACACCAATGAGAAAGATAGGCTTACGACCAAAGATGTCCGATAATTTTCCATAGATTGGTACCATGACGGTCGATGTCAGCAAGTAAGCTGTCGTAACCCAGGTATAGTAATTAATGCCTCGCAGATCGGTAATGATGCGCGGCATCGCAGTATCAACAATGGTCTGATCCAATGAAGCAAGAAGCATCACCATCAATACGCCCAGCATGGTTAAGAGCTTCTCACGATCGGTATAGCGTGGTCTCTCCTGTGTCTGCTCGATAGCAGAAATTTTTTCCTCTTCAACCGAAGAGACTTGCGACGTTGAGGCCATTCGTTAGTCCTTCCTTTGGGGTCCCGTTGCTGTAGCAAAAAGTTTTTAGCATAGTCAAAACAGATTGTTTACGTTTACCAGACGCTTGCACTTCTTCGTCGCCACACGCCAGGCAGGAGCTTTTACAACACACACGCTCCCAGTCAGGAGATTTGTTATTGTCTAAAGCATCAAAAATGAGCCGCCTATCGACGCTCAAAATTCAGAAGAAACCTCTACACTGATGTTTATTCTGGTGTGGTTCTTTTTTAGAGGCACATTATCACTAGCCACTCAACTACCTCTCCCATACTTCACTTCTCATTATGACCCTACAGTCAAAATATTACGATATGGTCATCGAAATGTCAAGAGAGTTCTATAAATATCCCATTTTAAGCGTTGGTCCTGATCTGAGATACAATATGCCCTCCTTTAAGAGGAAAAGAGTGCATAAAAAAATGAGTAATGACAACGCACAAAGCTTATGGTATACTTCCAGGGTAAGAATGTAATCTACTCTGGCAAAGTTGGAGAAAACATCGTGAACTATCGCATGGATTATTCTAGCTGTCTCTACGTTTACAGAGGTACCGTTAAGTAGCTCAGCCCTCTGTGAACGTTAAACTTCTGTGCGATCCAACAGGTTTCATCATAGCCTCCCCCCGTACATCCGCTGCCTGGGCTACTGCCTCTTATGCCAACACTATGCAGTTACCTGCTCCAGAGGAGAGAAAGTTTATGGCTAACATTTCACAGAAACCAATCTATCTGTATAATACATTGACCCGCACCAAAGATCTCTTTCAGCCCCTGAATCCACCTCGCGTGGGCATCTATAACTGCGGCCCTACGGTCTATAAAGATATTCATATTGGAAATCTCCGCGCTTTTACGACAACCGATTGGCTACGCCGTATCCTGGAATATAACGGCTACGATGTTTTCCTGGTTCGCAATATCACCGATGTCGGCCATCTCCATGATGATGAGGCTCGTGAAGGACAGGATAAATTAGAGCATGAGGCGCGCACAACTGGTCGCTCGGCCTACGAAATTGCTGCACACTATACCGAACAGTATCTGCGCGATACGGCTGAGATGAATATTCTGCCTCCTCATGTGACGCCACGGGCAACGGATCATATCCCTGAGATGCTCGCAATTACAGAAAAATTAATCGAGCGCGGCCTCGCCTATGTCTCCGATGGCAATGTCTATTATGATGTCAGCCGCTTTGAAGGCTATGGCGCTCTCTCGGGCAATACGGTCGAGAATCTTCGCGAGGGCGGCCATGGTCGCGCTCAGATGGAGATTGCTGAGGATAAGCAGGCTCCAGAAGATTTTGCCCTCTGGAAACGAGGCGATGCCTCTCGCCAGATGAACTGGGAGAGCCCCTGGGGCACTGGCTTCCCTGGCTGGCACATTGAATGCTCAGCCATGGCGACAAAATATCTGGGCGAGCAGTTCGATATTCATACGGGCGGACGCGACCTGGTCTTCCCTCACCACGAAGATGAGATTGCTCAAAGTCAGGGGGCAACAGGCAAGCAGCCAGTCCAATACTGGCTTCACAACGAATTTCTCGATCTCGGCAATAGTAAGATGTCTCGCTCGGTTGGCAATGTCATTCTACTGGATACGCTCAAAGCGCGGGGTATTGAGCCCATGGCTTATCGCTACCTGCTGCTTACTGCTCACTATAGCTCTAAACAGGGTTTTACGGATGAGTCTATTGCGGGTGCTCAGAATGCATTGAATAATCTCCGCACCGATCTGGCAGAGCTTCCAATCACGGAGGCTCCTACAACCTGGTCAGTTGAAGCCCAACGGTTCCGCGAAGCTTTCCACGAGGCGATCAACAACGATATGGATCTCCCCGGGGCCATTAGCATTACACGTGAAGCCGTTCGGAGCTCAAAAATCGAGCCCGGTGAGCGCCGCCATCTCATTCTAGACTTTGATCGCGTACTGGGCCTGCGACTGGAGACCGTTCAGCCACGCGCAACGCGCACGTTTAGCCCCGAGGCCCTGGAGCTCGTTCGTCTACGCGATGAAGCTCGTGCAGCACGCAATTGGAAGGAGTCCGATCGCCTGCGTGAAGCTCTAAAAGCTCTGGGGTTCGAGGTACGAGATACTGCAAATGGGACTGAGCTAGTTTAAAATAGAAGGAGCGGAGGAGGCTTCTCCTCCCTCTCTTGTCGTCTTTTTCCCAATAGAAAGAGAGCAGATGAATGGCATCTCGGTGGCAAAAGACTCGTCAGAGCGCCGCTGATCTAACCAGTCTCCTCAGCGGCTCCTATGATCCCTTTACTCGTCAATCGCTCCCTCGCAAAAGTGGCACACTCCACATTCCTGGCCTGCATTCCTCTGTGACTATCCAGACTGACACCTATGGAGTCCCTCATATCTACGCTCACAATGATGATGATCTTTACTTTGCACAGGGCTATGTTCATGCTCAGGATCGTCTCTGGCAGATGGAATTTAATCGACGCCTGGCATCTGGTCGTCTCTCAGAACTGTTCGGTGCACCCACTCTTGAGGTTGATCGCTTTTGTCGTCGATTGGGGCTTCATCGAGCCGCTCAGGCACATCTCTCTCGCCTCTCGGAGCACGATCGGCATCTATTAGAGGTGTATAGTCAGGGGGTCAATGCATATATCAATACACATAGCGAGACCCGAATAAAAAAGCTTCCCATCGAGTTTCAACGATTACACACTACACCTGTTCTCTGGGAACCTGCCGCAACACTGCTCTGGTCAAAACTACAGGCCTGGAGCCTCAGTGGAAACTGGGAGACTGAGCTCATTCGTGCTCAACTGATCGAAAAACTCGGCGTTGAACAGGCCAGCCGACTGGAAACCGGGGATGCTCCCAGCCATCCACTGACCATTCCTCCTGGGGTCTCCTATCGAGGTATCAATCCTGACCTGCTTGAACAATCTGCTCAGATCAAAGAGCTCAGTGGCCTGGGTGCCCTGAGTAGCAGCAATAGCTGGGTGGTCGATGGCACCAGATCCCAGACGGGCAAGCCCCTTCTCTGCAATGATCCCCATCTCGGACAGGCTGTCCCTTCTGTCTGGTATGAATGTCACTTACAGAGCCCTACCCTGAACGTTATAGGTGTGAGCTTCCCAGGAAACCCTGGCATCATCATTGGTCACAACGACCAGATTGCCTGGGGTATCACTAACGCGGTCTCCGATGTCCAGGATCTCTACATTGAAAGATTCAACGCCCAGGGCCAATATGAGTTTCAAGACCACTGGGAAGATGCGACGATCGTACGAGAATCTATCATCGTCAAAGATCAGGCCAAACCAGTGATCGAAGAGGTTTACATCACACGCCATGGCCCTATTCTTACAACATTCACCTCAACACAACAAAGCGAACTTCCGCTTGCCCTGCGCTGGACCGCCTTTGAGGATTGTACCCTTCCCGCCGCAATCTATCTCCTCAATCGCGCCACAGATTGGGAGCAATTTAAAACTGCGCTCCAACAATGGGATACGCCAGCACAAAATTTCGTGTATGCCGATAGGTCCGGTAATATTGGCTATCTGATGGCCGGGAAGATCCCCATCCGCGCTCGTGGCCAGGCGCTCCTTCCTTCACCCGGATGGACCGGCGAGAATGAATGGACGGGATATATCCCTTTTGCAGAGCTTCCGCAGAGCTATAATCCAGAGCAACATTTTATTGTTACAGCCAATAATCGCATGCTTGATGACAACTATCACTACTATATTACTCATGAATGGGCCAATGGCTATCGCGCCCAACGCATCACAAACCTGCTCCTGGCAAAAGAGAAATTTACGCTCGAAGATATGCAAACGATCCAGACCGATCAATTCTCTCTCCCGGCAACCGAATATACCCCTTATCTCCTTCAGCTTTCTACCGACACGCCACTCAAGCGAGCTGCCCACGAGATTCTCCTGAGCTGGGATTATACACTATCGCCACAAAGCATTGCAGCTGCCATCTATACAACGTTTCAACGGAAACTGGAACAGATCGTTCTGGATGCTATCTTGGGTGACGACGAGCTTCTTCAACGTAGCTATCAAGGCAGGAGCTCTTCTATAAATAGCTACACCAGTCGTGCTAAGCCCTGGCTCATTCGTCTGCTCAAAGTACAGGATGATAGCTGGTTTGCTCATTCAGCCCTGCCTAATGGGCCCAGCTCATGGGAGACTGCACTTCAACGTGCCTTTGAGGCAACCATCGAAGAGCTCAGTCACACCCTTACAGCCAATATCCTACGATGGCAATATGGCGCTATTCATACGCTGACCTATAAACATCCCATGGGCACAACGAAAACGCTGGAGAAGACCTTCAATCGAGGCCCATTCCCGATCGGAGGCGATAATGATACGATCAATGTCAGCGCCAGCTCGATCATTCACCCGGAAGAAGTGGTGGCTACTGCCTCCTATCGACTGATTGCTGACCTGAATGATTGGGATAACTCACGCTCAATCCACTCTCCCGGTCAATCTGGGCATCCTATGAGCCCCCATTATGCCGATCAGCTCCCACTCTGGCAGCAACAGGCCTATCATTCGCTACCCTTTAGCCAGCAACGGGTGCAAAAATCGACCATCGAACAATTGGAACTCCAACCTTAAACACAACAAACACAACAACTATATACTTTCTTTACATTTTCAAGATTTATTCTTGAGATTCTAGCTGTAAACTATAGCTATGTGAGAATGCAGAGTGAGTCACAGGCCCTGCTTCACACTCAGAGAGGCTTGTACATGCGAACAAGCCTCATTATTTTGTCCTTCTTCATGGCTCAAGTAAGCTGATCTGGCTATTTCTGGTACATTCAGTCATGATAAAGCCAACAATACAGTATAATCAAATCACACTATCGTGGTATCACCCAGAGCATGAATCCAGCCCACAACACGCTTGAGAAGTCTTTTTCTGCCAGTACATTTTGCATTCATTGCCACCATGCCAGGAGATGCCGCTACCTTTTGCCTCACCTCTTGACAACCTCATAACAGAAAGCTATACTTTCTATAGCAAATAGTTATTTGAGGAAAAATATGAACTTAGCGGAGAAGATTAAGCATTTGCGCGAGGTAGAAGGGGAATTACGGGGAATTAACCGGCCCATGACGCAGATGGAAATTGTCAAAACGATGCAAGAGGAGCTTGGCGAGAGCATCAGTCAGGCCTATTTGTCCCAGTTGGAAAGCTCTAAACGTCTGCATCTCACTGCGTCTAGTAGAGATCTGCTGGCTCGTTTCTTTAAGGTACATCCTGGGTATCTTGTCAGCGATCCCCCCGATTATAGCACCGATCTGCTCTCAGAGATGGAGATGCACACAGATCGCCTGGAGACCTGGCTAGTTGCGAATGCTGCTGAGTGGCGCATCGAGCCAGCTCTGCATACAGTGCTCCAGACGCTCGCCAATGCACCCGATCCTCGCCGCTACCTGGATGTCCTGCAAAAGTTAATGGACTATTCAATTGAAGAGCTAGAGGCTATTGTAGAAGCTCTCGAAGAGCATCAGGAATCTGAAGAGAGCGCAATGCTCGATCAGTAACATCATCAAAAAGGGGAGATTGTATTTTTACGGTCAGGCTACGTCTCTTTCTATAGAACCGTGTTTTTATTCTGGCCTACACTCTTCCCTGCTCTATCCGTTTACAGAACAGGAACATTTTTGACGCTTCAGGGTCCGCCCTGTAGCCTCTACACAAAGGTGGATGTATGTTTCGTAGCCAACAGCAGTGCCTGGATTCAGTCAGGTCACAGCGCTACCTTTTCCAGCAGAGCCGGAATCCTCTGCTACAGCGCCACCCTGTCCTTCTACCAACGGCTTTCCTGTCTGGCTCGTTACTCTCTGGTATCGCTGGCCTCTATGGAAACATGGATTTCACAGTCATTGGAGCCTCTTCTCTGCTCCTTTGCCTGCTTGTAGCATTTGTGCTCGGGACGTGTGGTCTCCTGATCTGCATCATTGGCATCCTTGAATACAATGAACTCCAATGGGGGGTACAGGTCGTCAAGATTGCACATACCACTCATGGTCAGCAATCAAAGGAGCATAGCTATGATCGCTACTGATCCACTCTCAATCTTGTTTATCGTCTGTTTCCTGCTAGGAATCCTCTTTCTTGTCATTACCAGCCTGTTGGGTGGCGGTCATGGACATACTGCTGGCATTGGCCATGGCCATGCTGCTCCGCATGTCCACCTGCCCGCACATGCAGCTCATGTCAGCACGCATGCAACTCATGCTCATACCACAACCCATACGAGTCATCAGTCGACTCAACGCCAGGCAACCTCTGATACATTGTCGTTTCTCGCGTATATTAATCCTATTACGATTGTCCTCTTCGCCTTTGGCTTTGGCTTTTTTGGGTATATCTTTCACAACGCAACCACCCTCCCACTGGCTATAACGCTGCTTCTAGCCAGCATAAGTGGCTTGCTCGTTGCAGCCTTGATTGTACTCTTGATCTCGCGCATCTTTCGCGATAGTGAGGGAGCTACAGTCCAGGATGTCTCTGACCGGACTGGTCTTCTGGGAAAGGTCAGCCTGACCATTCAAGAGCATGGCATGGGCGAGATTCTCTATCTCTCTCCTGGTGGGATGCGCAAGAGTATTCCTGCACGTAGCATCGATGGACGTCGTCTTGAACGCGATCAAGAGGTGGTGGTGATCAATTATCAGCGTGGTATTGCAGAGGTCGATACCTGGGAACATTTTGTCAACCAGGAAGAGTCGGTGGGGATAGAAGGGTCTCATAGTAACGAATTAGCCACTCTCCGCGCCTTACTTGATGAATCTACTAATATTACTGAAGAGTATGCCCTACAGCAAGACCAACAAAAGGAGTAATACTTATGGAATGGGCTCTTATTATTGGTGCAGGCGTTATCGCCGCACTCTTTATTGTCGTGGTGATTGTTCGTATCTATGCCACTTTCTTGCGCAAGGTTGGCCCAAACCAGGCTCTCATTGTCTATGGTAAAGGTGGCACCAAAATTGTTACTGGCGGCGCACAATTTGTGATTCCTATGCTCCAGCGCGCTCAAGATTTATCGCTGGAACTGATGTCCTTTGATGTCGCCCCCCGCCAGGCTCTCTATACGACTCAAGGCGTTGCGGTGAATGTAGAGGCCGTGACTCAGATTAAGGTCCGCTCTGATGATGAGAGCATTAAAACTGCTGCCGAACAGTTTTTAAATAAACATCAGGATGATCGCGAAAATCTGATCCGTCTGGTCATGGAAGGGCATCTCCGTGGCATTGTTGGTCAGCTTACGGTTGAGGATCTGGTCAAGGATCCCGAAAGCGTTGGCGGCAAGATGCTGCGGACCGTTACCCCTGATATGCAGAAGATGGGCCTTGAGGTGATCTCGTTCACCATTAAAGATGTCCGTGACGAGAACGACTATATTACGAATATGGGCCGTCCACAGATCGCTCAGATCCGCAAACAGGCCGATATCGCTGCCGCTCTTGCTCAACGCGATACTCAGATTGAACAGGCCAACGCTGCTCGCCAATCCTCCGTCGCTCGCTCCATGGCCGATCAGGAACGCGTGAAAGCGGAGACCGAATCGCTGGCTCTCCAGGCTGAGTCACAGCGTAACCTGGCTTTGAAAAAGGCTGCTTTCGAGGCCGAAATCAAAAAGCAACAGGCAACTGCGGACAAATCCTACGATATTCAGTCCAATGTGACTCAGCAGCAGGTCATTGCTGAGGCTGTTCGCGTTACTGAGGTCGAGAAGAACGCTCAGATTAAAGTACAACAGGCTGAAATCCAGCGCCGCGAATTAGAGCTACAGGCAACGATTCAGAAGGCTGCTGAGGCCGATCGTCGCCGTATTGAAACGGTGGCTGAGGCCGAACGCCAGCGCTTGATTCTCGAAGCTCAAGGTCAGGCCGACGCTGCCAAAGCTCGCGGTCTTGGTGATGCAGAAGCAAATCGCGCTCGTGGTCTCGCTGAAGCTGAAATTATTCGCGCTCGTGGTCTTGCTGAGGCTGAAGTTATTCGTGCGAAAGGTGAGGCTGAGGCCGATGCAATGAAAGTCAAAGCCGCTGCCTTCCACGAATATAATCAGGCCGCTGTACTCGATAAACTCCTCACTGGCATGCCTGAGATTGTTCGTGCTATCGCTGAGCCTCTTAGCAAGGTTGATAAGGTGACGATCGTTTCGACGGGTGGCGATGGCAATCACAATGGCGTAGGTGCCAGCCGCCTGACTGGCGATATCATGAATATGGCTGCACAGGTCCCTGCCCTCTTTGAACTTCTGAGTGGCACCCGTATTAATGAACTGATGAGCCGTGTCCCTGCGATCAATACACAAGAGACAGACAGCACCAACACGGATGCAGCCAAAGCCAGTGCCAATGGTACTGCAAACGCTGCTTCCAATACTGCCAATAAATAGTCTGTACAGCGTACTAATAGGGAGCAGAGAAGTTAAGCTTCTCTCTCCCTTTCCTAATCATGGAGGATAGCTATTTTTGAGAAGTGGAGTGGGCCTATGAATCTGTTGGAACGAGTACTTACTTTGCTCCGAGCAAACCTTACAACCGTTGTGGAGACTGCGGATGATCCTGAGAAGGTCTTGCGACAATTACAATTAGATATGCGCAATCAATTAGTTCAGGTGAAGACACAGGTCGCAACGGCTATCGCAGAGAGTCACAAGCTGCAAAAGCGGAGTCAGGAGCGCAAAACGCAGGCCGATGGTTGGTTACGCAAAGCTGAGCAGGCGGTCCAACAAGGTAATGATGATGTTGCACGAGATGCTCTTACTCATTATAACGACACAAATAAGCAGATGCAGCGCTATCTACAGCAAAAACAGGAGCAGGAGAGTCTTGTGTCAACAATGCGTAACGCACTACGTCAATTAGAGGCAAAAATAGCTGAGGTTGATACGACGATCGATATTCTAGCGACCCGCAAACGCAATGCGCTGATTCAACAACGGGTCTTTGATGCTCTTAATAAAACAGGTAATCGGAAGGATCGAGAGGCGACCACGAAGGCGCAAGATGCTGTTATTGAGGCCGAAGCGCGTGCACGAGCGCTGGCCGATCTCCACTCGCGCTCACTGGATGCGCAGTTGACACAGTTGACCCGGGAGCAGATGGTTGAAAATCAGTTACAACATCTTAAGTCTCAGAAGCCTGCACAATCCCCTCTCAATATGCAGCAGATTGTGCAAAACGCCAAAAAGCCTCATACAGGTCCTTTGTCCACTCAACCACTCTCTGAAGATCAGGCTGACCCCTCCACAAAGCGCGATCCTTCGCGCATACGGCAGGCCCATATCCCCTCTGAGCCCTCAACTCAACAAGATATCCAGTTGAAGCATTTGAAAAAGCTACTGGACACACCACAAAGCATGGATTCCTGAGCTATCGCGGCGACAAAGCTTTCTTCGCCACTATCAGAGCTGCTCTGAGTTCTCTTCTGAAATCCTCAATGTTCATGCAGGGTAGTGAACCCCTGTCATGAATGGCTATGCTCTAACTGTTAAAAAAGATGGCGTAGATTGCAATAATTGCAATGCCGATAAAAATGCCAACCAGGATAGAATACCAGCGATTTGGCTTCTCTTCTTCCTGGGTGGTAATCTCTTCTTTACTCATAATCTCACTCACTTCTTTCTTTATAACTCAGATATCGCTATTGACGCAGGGCGGCGCTAATCGCACCCTCCACATTTGCCATAACTTCCAGACTCTCAATCGGGTTTGCTTCGCGCGTAGTGATTAAGACTTGAAAAGCCTTTTTCTCAACTCCCACCTGACGCATTAAAATGTGGGCATCTGCGCTACTGATAATGGTATCTTGATATTCGCCCCATTCGCTCTGCTCAAGCACCATGAGAATATGTTTCTGTATCGTGCTAAATGGCTTGCAGATCCGGGCTACATCCAGATCATCAACCGCAACCTGGGCAATCGGTTGACCATCGCTACTCACTACTGCGGCGGCAATAAAACCTGCAATTGAATAGCCCAGCGTCTGCAATGCAGAGACAAGAGCGGTATAGTTGCGTCGTGCCGCCCTCTGTGCCGTTAAGGTCGCAGAGGTTAACATAGGATTGCTATCTTGTAAATCTGGATAAGACAACGGCCCGCTGGTTGGTGCAGCATTCAATGGCGGCTGAGCAGCAGGCGTGGCTGGACGAGCCTGTTCGATCGGAGTGGTTAGCCAGTTAGGCGGCACTGGCTGCAATGGCCCGCTCTCTTTCACTGGTGCATTGGCTTGAACAGGGGGCGGGGTCTTCGATTGTGCGATAGACTGCGGCCATTCGGGCGCTGAACTTCGGCCTTCTGGTTTCGGCGGCTGTGCCACTTCTCCATTGGCAAGCGATGAAGGTCGGACCGCTGGCATTCCGCTACTAATAGCCTTATCGGTCAGCCAGCTTGGTAGCTCGGATTGAGAAAGATTCTGATCCCCGAGAGGCCGAATCCCACTCTGGCGCGCCTGCTCATCAAAATATTGAGCTGGCGTAGTAGCAGAGCCGTGTTCAACCCCCGAGCTCTTGTTGACGCTGACAATCTGACTGGTACGTTCCCACCATTCACGTGTGTCCCCTTTGTCCGCTCCCGCTATCTCAAAGTTATGTGGCGTCGGTTGCAACGTCTCCTGCCTTTTCTCTATCTGCGTCGGAAAGGCCCGCTCGATTGGAGGTTGCACTGGCTGCACTGGAGTCTGAGGACCCTCGACAAAGACAAAAGGACTATCATCAATCTCATCCCCTGAAGTGCCAATGTTCGAGAAGAGGTTCAGTTTCTGTTCGCCCGACTGCATCTGCGGAAAGGCTGGAAGTTCTGGTGCACCCGCTTGCATCTGTTGGATAGCATTGAGCTCTCCACTATATTGCAGCCGGTCTGCATATTTTGTACGATATTGTAACGCCTGGAAAATGAGACGCGATAATGGCTGGGTTACATTTGAACCTCGCTGCCCATCATCCCAATCTTGCTGGGTGACAGTCCCATTTTTATGCGCAGCCAGGGCAAAGAAAGCCTCTTCCCCTCGCAGAACACCATACTCTGCCCAGGTAAGCTCTCCATTGTGGAAACGGAGAACGCCTCGCTCCTCTAAACCAGTATTGAGCAAGAGGGTGATACTCTTACGGCTCATCGTGATAATCTGGATTACATCGAGCAGATCAAATGAATCCAGGCTCGCACTAAAACCGCTCTGTTGCAATAAACGGCGTAACTCTTCTTTTAAGAGGCGCACATCCAGAGGATGCTCAAGATAGCTTGCAGCACCACTCTCTAACGCCTGCACACGGAGAGCAGGCATATCTATTGAGCCTATAAGGATCATGCGCGTATTGGGTCGATACGAACGTAGCCATTGCAGCAGCTCAAAACCATCTGTCCCTGGAGTTTTCAGGTCACAGATTACCACGTCATATTCTTCCATCCATAAGACGCGTACGGCATCCGCCCCGTTCGTTACTCCTTGAACTGCGTACCCATCCTTATGGAGAGAATTGACTATGCTACGGTTAAGAGATTCATCTCCCTCAACCACAAAAATACGCCAGACTTCAGACATCGTTCCTACCACCTGAAACAGATTTGGCTGCTTCCACCCGTCAACGCAGACCCTTACGCCCATTCATCAGCCATCATTGTCGTATCACGATCAATAGGTCTTCCTCGTTGCTTGGTTATGCAATTACTTGAAGAGTGTATCACGACTCCCTTAACCATGGCAAGATCTAACAAAGAGGTACCAGACAAGCACCTAAGCACATTTGTAGGGTGTGATCGCGGCGTGCTATACTCTTCCCAGGAGAGGTTGGCTCTGGAAGCGCTCTGGCTTCTCCTCAAAATAACGCCTGATACTCATTTTATAGAAGAGATCTCTCTTTCCTGATCATAAACATGATAGACATTCTTTTTTAAAGGAGCAGATTTATGACAGCTCACACATCTGAACAGGATAATTGGAAGAAAGCGGCTGGTGAGGCTGCGGCTCAATTGGTTCAGGATGGTATGCTGATCGGGCTAGGTACTGGCTCGACCGCTAATTATTTTATTCAGGCTCTTGGTCTGCGTCTTCAAGCTGGCCTCCAGATTGCGGGTGCAGTCCCAAGCTCCAATGCATCTCATGATCTTGCAGCGCAGGTAGGTATTCCTTTGACGACACTCGATGCTCATCCCGAATTAGATCTCTATATTGATGGGGCAGACGAGATAGATCCAGAGCTCCGTCTCCTCAAAGGGGCTGGAGGTGCGCTGGTGCGCGAAAAGATCGTGGCCTCTTCTGCTCAACGCTTTATTGTCATTGCAGATCCTTCAAAGCAGGTCAGCCATCTTGGTCAGAACTTTCCTGTCCCTGTCGAGGTCACACCCTTTGGCGTCAGTCCTGTTCTGAAACATTTACAGGCATTGGGTGCTTCAGCACAGATACGCGTTAAAAATGGATCGACGTTTATCTCCGATAACAGCAATTTGATTGTGGATTGCCGCTTCCCTCAGGGTATCTCCGATCCTTCTTCATTGGATGCTCGTATTCATCAGATTGTAGGAGTTGTAGAGACCGGGCTCTTCATTCATATGGCGTCGCAGGTTATTATTGGTGGCCCCAATGGCCTTCAGTATCTTCCATAATCACAGCAATCTTACAGAGCATAAAGCTCATTCCCACTATGAAGGATCAACGCAGAAGAGGGGGTGGCAGATAGCGACTCCTCTCTGTTGATAGAGAGAAGGCTTGACACAAAGCTCGTTGTTGAGAATTAGAGGACCAGCGCAGTATGCAGATCATTCAGACTATTCAAGCATTGGAAACAGAACGCCATCAATGGCATGGTTCAGTAGGCTTTGTCCCTACGATGGGCTTCCTTCATGAAGGGCATCTCTCGCTTTTCCAGAAGGCTCGCTCTGCTCATACGATCCTTGTGGCAAGCATTTTCGTTAATCCTACTCAGTTTGGACCCCATGAAGACCTTGCTCGATACCCACGCAATCTCGCTCGCGATCTCCAGCTCCTTGAAGCCGTCGGGGTTGATGTGGTCTTTACTCCTTCAGCAAGCGAAATGTATCCTGAAGCATTTATGACCTTTGTTGAACCTGGTGGCGTGCTGGCAAATCAGGGTGAAGGAGCTGCCAGACCAGGCCATTTTCGAGGCGTTGCTACGGTTGTTCTGAAATTGTTTTCATTGATTCAGCCTCACTCTGCCTACTTTGGACAGAAAGATGCACAGCAGGTCGCTGTGATTCAGCGCATGGTGAAAGATCTCAATCTCCCGGTTACAATTCAGGTGGGCTCGACTATTCGTGAAAACGATGGGCTGGCCATGAGTAGCCGCAACAGCTATCTCACTCCACCACAACGCCATGCAGCGACTATTCTCTATCAGGCCTTGCAGGCTGGTCGCAAGCTCTTTGAGAGCGATCCTACGACAGATACTCGCCTGGTCCTACAAGCGATGCAGACGGTTATTGCTCAGGAACCGCTGGCTCGCTTAGAGTATATCGAGCTGCGTCACGCAGAGACTTTTCTCTCGTTGGAGAGACTTCAGGCACCTGCGCTCCTCTTACTTGCTGTTTCGATCGGTGCAACACGCCTCATCGATAACTTTATTTATCGAACTCATGGAAGTTGGGATACAGGCCAGGTGCTATATTCCTCTTCCGAGACAAACATATGAAAGAAATGTTGAAACAATGAGTGAAAAGATCACTGTTCCGATGATTCGGGCCCGCAAACAGGGTCCAAAAATAAGCATGGTTACAGCTTATGATGCTTCAATGGCTCAGATTGTTGATCGGGCCGGAGTCGATATGATTCTGGTTGGAGATTCGGTCGCTACGACGGTCCAGGGACACGAAGATACGCTTTCAGTGACGCTCGATCAGATGGTTTATCATGCCGCAGCGGTAAATCGTGCCCGTCCTCATTGCCTGGTGGTTGTCGATCTCCCCTGGCTTAGCTACCATATTTCACCGGAAGAGACTGTTCGCAATGCCGGACGGCTTGTTCAAGAGGGTCATGCCGATGCCGTGAAGTTAGAAGGTGGACGCAAGCGTCTCTCCGTCATTAAGGCTCTGGTCAATGCTGAGATTCCTGTTGTTGGACACCTGGGCCTCACCCCCCAATCGGTCCTGACAATGGGAGGCTTTCGCGTTCAAGGGAGAGATCTCCAGGCGGCGAAAGATCTTATCGCCGATGCTCAAGCTATCGCACAGGCAGGCGTTTTTGCCATCGTTCTGGAAGGTATTCCTGACTCTCTCGCGGCTTTAATCACACAATCCGTTAACGTTCCAACGATTGGTATTGGGGCTGGTGCACAGTGTGATGGTCAGGTCCTGGTCTATCATGATGTTCTCGGACTGAATCTGGGCCATCTCGCCAAATTTGTTCGTGAATTTGCACAACTGGCACATACTGCAACAGAAGCCTTGCAGGCATTTCATCAAGAAGTCCAGGCAGGCTCGTTCCCTACCGATAAAGAGAGCTATCATTTCGATAAAACAGTCCTACAGGCATTGCAACAGGAACAGGAACCAGTGCTCGATGAATAATGCTCTAGAAAGTTAAACAATCTATGACAAAAATCTATGTCGATGCCGATGCCGATCTTACGGTCCTTCAACCAAAGACGATTGCTGTCATTGGCTATGGAAGCCAGGGCCATGCTCATGCTCTTAATCTGCGCGATAGCGGCTGCCATGTTGTAGTCGGTCTTCCACTCCAGAGCAAGAGTCGTCATCGCGCGGAGCAGGATGGCTGGCAAGTTCTGCTGCCTCGCGAAGCTGCTCAACAGGCCGATATTATTATGCTCCTGGCTCCAGACCAGGTTCAGGGTCGCCTCTATACACAGGAGATTCTCCCATCTCTACAAGCAGGTAATCTCTTGCTTGTTGCCCATGGCTTTAGCCTCCACTATGGCCAGATCATTCCACCTGAAGAGGTTGATGTCGCAATGGTTGCTCCCAATGGCCCCGGAGCTATGTTGCGACAGATGTATTGCGCTGGAACTGGTATTCCGGCACTCTGGACGATCTATCAAGATGCAAGCGGTCAGACGAAAGCGCTGACATTAGCCTATGCGCGCGCCCTTGGCTGTACCCGCGTTGGTGTCATGGAGACAACATTTGCTGAAGAGACCGAGACCGATCTGTTTGCAGAACAGGTGGTGCTCTGCGGTGGCCTCACCAATCTGATCCGTATGGCCTTTGAAACGCTCGTTGAAGCAGGCTATCAACCAGAGGTCGCTTATACCTGTTGTCTCAAAGAAGTTAAACTGATTGCAGATCTTCTTTACACCGGGGGTATTCATTTTATGCACAATTCGATCAGTGATACGGCTGAATTTGGCGATTATCTTAGTGGACCGCGTATCATTGATGCACATACACGTGAACAGATGCGAGCAGTCCTCTCTGATATTCAGACTGGAGCCTTCGCTCGCGAGTGGATTCTGGAGAATCAGGCCGGCCAGCCTCGCCTTCAGGCCCTGCGTCGCCAGGATCGCAATCACTTTATTGAGCAAGTGGGACGCCAGATTGGGCATGTGTCTATCTAGCCTTCTCTTTTATCGCACACTATACATACTATTTCCCGTGTTTTCTATAATATTGTAGCCTTTTCCGTTCTGGAAGGAGCGGCAGTCTTTCTCCACTGTCGCTCTCTTCTCATACTCAACCCTCTCCTGGCTCATCCAATTGTCCTACCGCAGTTCCGCTCCCTATCTTTTTGCAACAAAACATCTCTCTCGAACGTCTAATGTACTAGCAGAAACAATAATCTATTGAGAGAGGCTTCCTTCCTGTTATTGACTCTACCAGAAATATATTTTCCATTTTTAGGACAGTAGGGAATCCTCCACACAACTAACAATTGAATTTTTTTAAGAGAGGCTCACTGCATGCTCTATACAAAGAAGCGAACAAAGCGATCTCACCATAGACTACTGCCACAGCTCTGTCTTAGCCTCGGACTGGTATTTCTCTGTACCTTTTTTCTGTTTACTGGTACCTCATCTGCTTTTAGCACACAGGCGCTCACTGGCGGCCCGTCCATTGATACAGTAGATGTCGGCTTCAATGGAAAATTTCAGGATCAGAACTGGATTCCCATTCGTGTGACGTTGCACAACGATGGCTCTGATTTTACGGGCCAGATCGCTCTCAAAACTGCTTCTGGCAGCCAGAATGGCTCATTTAACTCTCCATCAACGTATCAGGAAAATATCAATCTGCCTGCGGGAACCCACAAAAAAATTACGCTCTATCTTCCTCTGTCTCTTAATAGCACTGGTATACGTACTTTAAATGTTGTGCTCATCAATGCAAATGGACAACAGGTTACTTCTTCCAGTACACAGCTCAATGCCTTAAGCTCAAATATCATCTCGATTGGCGTTTTGAGTGATCTCAAAAATGGCTTTGGAGCACTTTCACAGGCTGCTCCCATCAATAGTGGCATTACGGTGAATACTGAGCCATTAAACGCTGACCTTATTCCCACGAACCCTCAGTCATTGAACAATTTTGATCTATTAGTGCTGGACAATTTTACGACCAGTTCGCTCAGTCAGGATCAACTACTGACGATTCAGCAATGGGTCAATCAGGGTGGTTCGCTTGTCGTGGCTGGAGGACCAGAATGGCATCGTACGCTTAGTACCCTCCCTGCCAATCTTCTTCCCGTCACAATTACTGGCACCGATACTCTGGCAGCTCAGACGCATCTCTTGCCTATCGGTGGCCCCGGCAGCCAGTCCAGCTCTCAGCCAACCAATGATACCCTATCAGATCCCATTAATATCAGCATTGGTTCGCCTGTCAGTGGAAGCTCTGTTCTTCTCTCATCTGGCAAGGTACCCCTGATCGCTCAATCAACCTTTGGGCAGGGGACCATTACTTATCTGGCTTTTGATCCTGCTATTGCCCCCTTGTTTGGCTGGCAGAATACCACGACGCTCTGGCAGACGCTCCTGACACGATCATTGGCCAACCGCATCTTTCAAAACTCGACCAATAATGGCAATTATACCAATGTGAATTCAGGTCTGACGGCCAGCAATATGATGGACGCTCTGGTACGATCATTCGTACCCAATGCGACCCCCTCTCCCTGGCTCATCCTGCTTCTTCTGCTTGGCTATGTATTGATCCTTGGTCCTATACGACTTTTTATCGTTCGCCGTTTTAAGAAGCGCTCGTGGAGCTGGCGCATCGTTCTCAGCACAATTGTCGTTTTTACGGGGCTCAGTTATGGACTCGCACTCCAACAAAAGGGAACGTCTGTTATTAGCAGTCGCGTCTCGATGATCCAGTTAAGTCGGCCCGATGCAACTGGCAGTTTAGAACATATCAATACCTATTTTGGAGTCTACGTCCCCAGTCAGGGCGATTTCCATGTCCATCTTCCTACGGCTGGCACGATTCAGACGATGAACAATAATTTCTATGGTCCTCCTCCCTTTTCATCATCAGGCAATGCCCCCACAACCTTCACAAGTAGTGGCACTGCAACCGATGTTACGTTACAGGGGCTGGAGATCTGGAGCATTCGTACACTTCAGGCACAGAATGATCGCCACGTGAGCGGCGGCATCCGTTCAAAACTTACACTTCAGGACAAAACCATTAAGGGTACAGTCAGCAATACCTTGCCATACGCCATCTCAGATGCGTATCTCCTGATTGGAAATGACTTTGTTTCGCTTGGACATCTCAATGTTGGTGAAAGCAAAACAGTCAATCTTCCATTAACAAATAGTCTGATCACCAATGGGCAGACGCAAAGTCTCGCCGACCAGATTGCAAATAGCCTCAATATTCCCAATCAATACTTTAATCCCTATAATCCAACTACGCCTTCAGACGATGTCCATCGCCATGTAGAACTCTTACAAGCACTCAATTCAAGCAATGCCAACTGTTTCGGTGGCTGCCCCTATGGACGGGGTGTCGTGACCAATGGCCTGGGCAAAATTATTATCAACTCGAACGCAAATTATGGAATCACACAAGATCCTTTGCTGCTCAGCAACGCACCGGCAACACTCATTGGCTGGACAGATCCAGCAGCAGACCCGAATAATAATCTGACCATCAATGGGATCCAGCCTTCGGGCGCTCAGGAGACGTTCCTTCAGGCTCCGCTCGATCTTCAGTACGGCGCTACTGCCAGTATTCCTGGTAGCGCTATTCCTGGCCAGGTTGTCGATTTCCAGAACGATCAATCAACGGGCAATACCTCTATTCAGTCTATTGGAGGCGGCCTCTATGCCCTGTCCACTGGAGGTTTAACCTTTGAGTATACACTCCCTACTACGGCTCACATTCAGTCGGCAACGCTTACTCTCTCCTCACAAGCAAATGCTGCCAATTCCGCTAAATCGTATCAGCCAGGTCAGGCTGGTACCATCAGCGATATAACTCATTTACAGACATCGCTCTATAATTGGCAATCAGGCAAGTGGGATGCGGTGAAATTTGATGCACAATTTACGCTGTCTGTCTCTGATGCTCAGACATATATAAGTCCCGATGGGCGTATTCTTTTGCAGATGGCCAATCAGCAAACAGCCCTGGGTACGACCATTTTTAGCCAACCAACGGTCCAGCTCGATGCGACCTTTGCTCAATAGAGGGAGATTTCCAGTATATGGCAGATAGCACTGTTCTAACGCCTGTAGCAAGTGAGACGCTGATTCGTATTCAGCATGTCTCCAAACGATATCGCAATGTGAATGCGCTGGATGACCTTAGTCTGGAGATCCCACGAGGGAAGATCTTTGGACTGATTGGACCCAATGGCGCAGGCAAAACAACGCTCATCCGCATCCTGGCCGCTCTGTTAGCTCCCAGTAGCGGCCAGGTCTGGTTTAATAACGAAGAGGTCAGCCGCTCACCTGCCACAATTCAACGACAGGTGGGCTATATGCCGGATTTCTTTGGCGTGTATCCCGATCTCACGTCCGCTGAATATCTGGAGTTCTATGCCGGAATTCATGGCATTCCACGTCAAAAGCAGGCCGGGCTGATCTCAGATCTCCTGGAATTGGTCGAGTTGACCTCCAAACGAGATGCGATGGTGGAGAATCTTTCACGCGGTATGAAGCAGCGCCTCTGTCTTGCTCGCGCTCTGGTTCATGACCCCGAGGTTCTCTTGCTCGATGAGCCAGCCTCTGGACTCGATCCACGCGCCCGCGTTGAGCTCCGTGAGCTGGTGCGTACTCTTCAAGGAATGGGCAAGACGATTATTATTAGCTCCCACATCCTGCTTGAATTAGCTGAAATGTGCACAGATATCGCAATTGTAAAAAATGGGAAGCTCGTCCTCTCTGGGAGTGTTGATACGATCACCAGTCAGATTAATGGTGGACGCCAGGTTGAAATTCGCTTGCTCGATCCGTCGTCGCTCCCTCAAGCCCTTGATGTGCTTAAGGCTCGCCCCGAGGTGACACAGACTCAGATTGAAGATCAGGTGATCCAGGCCGACTTTCAGGGCGATGATCAGGTCCTGTATCAGATGCTGAGCGCGCTCATGGCTGAAAATATTCCTGTTGTCTCCTTTGCTCCCCGCTCAGGGGGTGGTCGGCTGGAAGAGATTTTTATGCAGATTACAGAAGGAGGACAGCAGGGATGACGTTCTTTGCCCTACTCACAAAAGAATTACGCTTACGACTGCGCCGCGAACGGACCATCTGGGTTATGATTGTGTATATCCTGCTGATGGGTTTGATTGGCTGGCTCACACTCCTCAGCAGCCAATCAAACCCATCAACTTACAATACAGGCAATACTTATAATAGTGTAGGATATGTCCTCTACACTATCCTTATCTTCCTGCAATTACTGCTTGTGCTTTTTGTAACACCGGCCTTTACGGCCAATACTATCAATGGTGAGAAAGAACGCCAGACCTTTGATCTCTTGCTCTGCTCACGGCTGAAATCCAGAGATTTAGTGATCGGTAAGCTCCTGGCCGGGCTCACAAACACCTTTATCCTGGTGGCTGCCTCTATTCCAGTCTTTAGCCTGGTCTTTTTCTTCGGCGGTGTTGCACCTGTACAGATCTTCTACGCATTCCTGGTCATTGTGGTGAGTGCTCTTCTCTCAGGTACATTGGGATTGCTCTGCTCAATTATCTTTCCACGTCCTGCACTCTCGACTGCAATTGTCTATATGTTGACATTATTCTGGCTCCTTGCACCTGCTCTGTTAGCTGTTTTGTTTCGCCTCGCTTCGAATGGTTCATCTTCGTCCATCTGGTTGATCTGGAACCCGGCATTCGCCCTCACCTCAACCTACAATTCCATTCCCAGCTATTCATTCGGGCAATTCTCTATGGTGCCCTGGCTATTCTATAGTCTTATCAGCCTGCTAATCACAGGCATCTTTCTGGCGTTAAGCATCTTCTTTGTAAAGCCAAATGGCCATCTACGTATTCGTACAGGCTCCGTCAGGAAGTCGGAAACACCTGCTACGACGATAGCGTAATATACAATAACAATAACAAGTGTAGGCAGGTTGCTGGATAATGCTGATTTGCTCCAGATCATCCTTGAGTAACCCGCCTATCAGAAAGGAAAGGGGTTCGTATGGCGACTTCATTACAGTCTCGACTGGCAACGGTTCATCAGGAGCCGCTGACAGGCGAGCGCCTGACCATAGCCCTGCGCCCCTGGCGCTGGCGCTTCACCATTCGACAAATAGTGCGCTGGAGCGCCCGTGGTCTGTTAGTGGGTCTGATCGGTGCTGGGGCTATCTTGCTCCTCTCATACCTCTTTCCCTGGGCCTCGGCACGCTATTGGGCTGGAGCGGTCGGCCTGCTCAGTTTTTTTGGAGCCCTGGCGATTGCGGTCTGGTATCGCCCATCTCTAGGCTCAACTGCAGCACAGATTGACCGCCATCTGCATCTCCATGATCGCATCGGAACAGCCT
Source organism: Tengunoibacter tsumagoiensis (assembly GCF_003967535.1). Classification (GTDB taxonomy): domain Bacteria; phylum Chloroflexota; class Ktedonobacteria; order Ktedonobacterales; family Ktedonobacteraceae; genus Tengunoibacter; species Tengunoibacter tsumagoiensis. The sequence goes on from NZ_BIFR01000001.1 coordinate 4,075,208, forward strand.
GGGAGTTACGCGAGCAATCATCTACCCTGTCCCGTCTCCAGAGACAGGACGCGCTGCAACACCTGGGAGAGCATCGCCCAAATACAACGCTGCCCTTGCGTTTACGGCGCTCGACCTCTCTCTGGCTGGGTGCGCTGGCGGTTGCACTGGTGCTCTTGCTGCTGCTTCCTAATCCAATGGATGCAGTCTTAAAACAGCAAGCTCTCTTTCATGCCCAGGTCGCCAAGCAGATTAGTTCTATCGAGAAATCTCGTCAGGCAATTACGCAACAGAAAGAGCTCTCTTCTGCTGACAAAAAACAGGCGGATCAGATCCTGAAGGATCTTGAGGCAAAGCTTCAGGATGCTAAAAATGCCACTGAGGCTCAGCAAGCGCTTTCAGATGCACAGGCCAAGCTCGATCAACTCCGCGATCCTCAGGCGGCAGCTAAATCACAGGCCTTACAGAATGCCGCGAATACACTGCAAAATAGCAGCAATGCCAATGCAAAAGCAGCGGGAGATGCGGCTGCAAAGAATGATAATAATGCCTTAGCGCAGGCTCTCCAGAATCTGGCCAATCAGGCCAGTTCGATGTCCAGCGATCAACGGAGCCAGCTCGCACAAGAAATCGAAAAAGCAGCTAACCAGTCAAACCAGAATTCTGATCTCAGTTCAGCCCTACATCAGCTAGCTAAAGCAGTTGCCGATGGTAATTCTAGTGAGATTGCAGATGCCTCAGCCGCTGTAACTTCTGCCACCAATCAGACTGGCTCAACTACGGCCAAGGATAACGCTATCGCAAAGGCAGAGCAAGGCCTTCAGAATAATGCGAATAATCTAGCTTCTGCTACTGATCCTTCGGCGACAACAGCTACCACACCCGGCCAGAATCAGGGCCAGGGCCAGAACCCGGGTCAAGGTCAGGGCCAGGGTCAGGGCCAAGGTCAGGGCCAGGGCCAAGGTCAGGGTCAGGGTCAAGGCCAGGGGCAGGGTCAAGGTCAGGGTCAGGGTCAGGGTCAGGGCCAGGGTCAAGGCCAGGGGCAAGGTCAGGGTCAGGGGCAGGGGCAGGGAAGTGGAGGCAGTGGCAATGGCAACGGTCCTGGGGGAAATCAAAATACGAATGGTCAACCAGATAAAAACGAACCAGTTTATGTTCAGGGTCAGACTGGACAGGGCAACAGTCAGCAGAGCACCGATAATAACAATACTGGTATCCAGGGCGACGGGCAAGTCCCCTACTCACAGGTCATCTCCCAGTATGATCAGAGTGCTCATGACGCCATCGATAATAGCAATGTTGCCCCCAATCTCAAAGACCTTGTGCATGATTACTTTAATACATTAGAAGGGCAATAAATACTCATGGCAAGTAGCGACAAAAGATCATTTGAATCAAACCCTTATACTACTTCTGATGAACCATCAGAGCTTGATCAAACGCCACCTACTCAAGATGTCGAAGAGCTCTCATCGCCAACTACGAGCGAACCCGATGAGAAGTCAATTGCTGAATTTATGGAGATAAGTCAGCAATTAGAGCAGGAACTAACACGAATTGTCGTTGGTCAGGAACGAGTGATCCGTGAACTGCTCCTGGCACTCCTGGCTGGCGGCCATGTGCTGTTAGAGGGCGTGCCTGGTCTTGGTAAAACATTGCTGATTCGCACGCTTTCGGATGCCCTCTCTTTGAAGTTCTCGCGCATCCAGTTCACACCAGATCTCATGCCAGCCGATATTGTAGGTACGACCATTGTGACGGAGCAGGCCGATGGTACAAGCGGCTCTACACGCGTCTTTAGCTTCCAACCAGGACCAATTTTTGCAAATATTGTGCTTGCTGACGAGATCAATCGCGCCACACCCAAAACCCAGTCGGCGCTCCTGGAAGGCATGCAAGAGCGCACAGTCAGCGTTGGGGATCGCACGCGCAATCTGCCTCAGCCATTCTTTGTGCTAGCAACGCAGAATCCTCTCGAGATGGAAGGAACTTACCCACTACCAGAAGCACAACTTGACCGCTTCCTGCTCAAAATCATTGTCAATTTCCCAAAGGCGGAGGATCTCTTACGCATTATTGATACAACGCTGGGAACAAGTTCTCCACGCGCCAAAACGGTGGCTACGGGTGAACAGCTTAGCCATCTGATCACAATCGCTCGTGCTGTCCCTGTCGCAACAACGCTCAAAGAATATGCGGTCCGAATGCTCCTGGCGACTCATCCTGATCATGAAGATGCGCCCGAAAAAGTACGGCGCTATGTGCGCTATGGGGCAAGTCCTCGCGGCCTGCAAGCTCTGATTATGACGGCCAAAGTTCGAGCTCTGTTGGAGGGACGCTACAATGTCTCTCGCGAGGATATCAATGCGGTTGCTTACCCGGCCCTGCGCCATCGCTTAATGCTAAATTTTGATGGTCTGGCCGATGGCTTGACGCCGGAACAGTTGATTGAGACGATTATTGCTGATCTCTCTGGCGAGAAGTAGAAAGGCTCTCTTATGCAGGATAGCACGAGAAAGCCTTTTCCTCTCGATGCTCAGACTTTGCAACGGCTCGATAATATTGCGTTGATCACACGCCGCCCAATGGCTACTGGCCGACCTGGACGCCGTCGCTCACCGCAGGCGGGCTCATCGCTAGAGTTCTCAGACTTCCGTCGTTATTCGCCCGGCGATGATTTTCGCCGGATCGATTGGCGAGCGTATGCTCGACTTGAACGCCTCTTCCTACGCGTTTTTGAAGCTGAAGAGAATATTACGGTCACCATTCTGATTGACTGTTCGGATTCAATGTATCATGGTGCTCCACAAAAGGCTGAACTGGCCCTTTCTCTGGCCGCAGCCCTGGCCTATATCGCATTAAAATGCGAGGATACGGTGATTGTTGGTGCACTGACCGATCATCTGGTCTCTTACCGGCGAGCTGCCAGCGGAAGCAATTCTCTCTGGCAATTGGGCGAGTTTCTCAATCAGTTGCCGCGCTCAGGCAGTACTGATCTGAATCGCGCACTCTACGATATTGGACGAGCAGTAACTGCTCCCGGGCTAACCATTGTCATCTCTGATTTCTTAGCCCCAGGGGGGTATCAGACTGGCGTTCGAGCAGTGCGGCAACTGCGCCAGGAGGTTGCACTCCTGCAAATTCTCTCGCCCGATGAGATCGAACCCGATCTGCAAGGCGACTGGCGGCTCCGCGATAGTGAAGGAGGACGCTCGGTGGAGGTAAGTTCATCACCAGCCGTCGTCCAGGCCTATCGTGAGAGGCTGGCAGCGTTCACGCAGGAGATTGCAGGCTTTGCTCACGATCATATGGGCAGTTATACCTTGATCTCGAGCGATACCGCAATTATTGATGTTGTCCAACGGCTCTTACGACAGATTGAATTAGTGAGATGAGGGAAGGATCAGACGATGAACTTGCTTGTTCCTGCTGCACTCGCGTTTAGTGCGATCATTCCTATCATCCTCTTGTTCTATTTTATGCGTCCCAAACGCCAGGAACGGGTGATTGGAAGCACGCTTCTCTGGCAACAGGCCATGCAAGATCTCCAGGCCAGCCGGCCCTGGCAGCGTTTGCGCATTACGCCTCTGCTTCTTCTCCAGTTGCTGGCGGCGGTCTTTATTGTACTGGTCTTAACGCGACCCGCTATCTTCAGCCCCAGTCCCATCAGCGGCAATACGATTATTATCTTACAAGCGTCTGCCAGTATGCAGGCCACCGATGTTGCCCCAAATCGCTTTGAGGATGCGAAACGCAGTGTCACGAATCTCATTGATGCGATTGGACCTGGCGACCATATCTCACTGGTGACGATGGCCCACACACCACATATTCTCGCCGCTCAACTCCAGGATCGTGGCCAACTCCTTGCTGCACTCCAACAGGCCAGAGTGACCAATCAGGATGCCGATCTGGAACAGGCAATCTCTCTGGCTGGCTCGATGACCTTAGGCCAGAGTGGAAGCCAGATCCTGGTGATCGGGGATGGCCATGTCAATACGGGAAATCAGACAATTAGTTCACCTATTCCCGTCCGCTATATCACTGTGGGAACAGATGCTCCCAATGTCGCGTTCCAGGCCCTCTCCGCTCGCACGTTACAAGGCAAGCTTGTCGCTCTCGCGCAGGTGGCCAATTATAGCCATCAGCAACGCTCAATACCTGTTGAGCTCTACGGCAATACTGATCAGAGTAGCAAGTTACTTGGCGTCAAAACAATTACGCTTGCGCCTGGGGCCAGTAGCTCGATTCAGTGGAACGATATCCCGGCTACAACCCGCTTTCTCCACGCTCGTCTGGTCTCACAGGATGCTTTTATGGTTGATCACGAAGCCTGGGCAATCGTTGGTAGCTCGCTCCGTGGTAAGGTCTTACTGGTGACGAAAGAGAATAGTTATCTTCAGGCTGCCCTGCGCCTTCAACCCAATGTAGATCTGTTTCAGATCACGCCCGATAAATATTCCAGCACGATGAGCTATGATCTCACGGTCTTTGATGGCTTCGTTCCACCTACGCTCCCCAATGGCAATATCTTCGTTGTTGGCCCTCCAAAGGGCGATTATCTCTTCGGAAAAGCGGGCGATACAACTGGTATCACCCATCTTAATCCAGGCAATGATACGCTCAAACTCCTGGCAGATGTGGATCTGAGCACAACGCATGTTCGCTCCAGCCATCTGCTCCAACCATCGGTCTGGGCTCAGTCCATTGTGGTGGCTCAGGAGACGCCCGTCTTAGTGGCTGGTGAAAACGACAATCGCCGTATTGCAGCCCTTGGCTTTGATCTTCACGAATCTGATATCGCGCTCCAACCCGCCTTTCCTATCCTGATCCATAATCTCATCAACTGGTTTCTCCCTCCGCCTGTCAGCGGGGATGGACAGATTAGCTCTGGTCAAACGGTAACCATGCAGACCTGGCCTGGCGCTGATCAGGTCACGATTACGAATCCTGATCATCAAACGACGAAAGTGGGACCGCCGTTTCCGGTCGATCCCTATGAAAAAACGAATGCCATGGGTATCTATACCGTTACTCAACAGGTCCATGGTCATCAGCTTACTGGAGCTTTCACGGTAAATCTGTTTAATGCTGTACAATCGCGTCTGGCACCTGCACATGCTCTCCCTATTCAACATAGCACCACCATGACGACTGACAGCAACCCTATTACGCATCAGTTGCGCGAGATCTGGCCCTGGATTGCAGCCCTCCTCTTACTCATTCTCTGCTTTGAATGGTGGCTCTTCAGTCGCACCTACGCCCAGACAGCCTCTACCAAAAATGGTAAAACAGGAGCAACCAGACAGTTAGCTGGTCTGGAGCGCCCAACACAAGTCCACAAACTTCTCGCTCAGTTTCAGAAGCAATGGCGGATACGCTCTGAAGAGGCCCAAAGGCGGACACGAAAATTACGTAAACGCTTGAAAGGAAGACTGCATCGACCAGCGAAAGGGGAACGTAATGTTCACGTTTGAGCAACCACTTATCTTGCTCCTTGTCATTCCGATTGGCCTTCTGGTCTATCTGACATGGAAAAAGATGGCTCTGCCCTATGGGAAACGTCAGCGACTGTTGATTCTCATCAGCCGCTGCCTGCTCTTTGCGTTTCTCATCTTTGCGCTGGCTGGCGCAGCCTGGGCTCAACCTACCAATCACCAGGCAACAGTCTTTGTTGGGGACATCTCTTCCAGCACCAGTACCCAGCGTTCGTTCATTGAGCAATGGATTAGCTCAGCACTCCAGCATAAACATACGGATGATAGTATAGGGATTGTGGCTACGGGCCGCAATGCTCTCGTTGAACAATCGGTCAAATCTGATCAGATAGATTTTGCCCATTTTGAATCGACGCCCGATACCAATTATACCGATCTGGCCGCTGGCCTGCGATTGGCAGCGGCGATTCTGCCACCAGATAGTCAGCGCCACATCGTTTTGTTGACAGATGGTCAGCAAAATCTAGGAGATGCTCTACAAGAGGCTCAAATTCTCCAGCAAGAAGGAATCCGCCTGGATATCGTGCCACTCCCTTCAAGTAATGGGCAGGATGCACGCATCGATGGGCTCACAGCTCCAGCCCAGATGCATACCAACGAACACTTTGCGATGCATATCAAGCTGTTCAGTAGTGTGGCTCAACAGGGAACCCTTCGCCTCTATCTGGATACCACTCAAATTGGACAGCAGAGCATTAATCTGATCTCTGGTTCGCAAGAGCTGACTCTCAGCCTTCCTGCCCCCTCGGCTGGCTTTCATACCTATCGCGTGACGCTGGAAGCGCCCAATGATGCCATTTTACAGAACAATGAGGCTTCTGCTTTTGTCAATGTTCAGGGTGCGCCCCGCGTGCTGGTCATTGAGGGAGCACCTGGTAGTGGGCAGAATATCGTTTCCGCGCTCAAAGCGACCAATATCAATGTAACGGTTGGGACGCCCAGCGATGTACCGGTCACATTAGATGGCCTTGTTCCATATGATAGCGTTATTCTAGCAGATGTGCCCGCTGTAGCACTGGGCAATACCCGTATGCAACTGCTCCAGACCTTTGTCCGAGATCTTGGACATGGACTTGTGGTGAGCGGCGGCGAGAATAGTTATGGCATTGGCGGCTATGCCAATACGCCTCTGGAACAGACTCTCCCTGTGCGGATGGATATTCCTCAGCATAAGGAGACTCCCAGTATCGCTGTTGTCCTGATCGTTGAGAGCCTGGAGGAACAGACGCAGATTAATATCTCCAAAGAGGCCGCCAAAGAGGTTGTCAATCTTCTCACCCCCAACGATCAGGTTGGCATCTCTTCCGGCTATGGGACACTCAGCATTAAGATGCAGCCCGTTACTGATAAGAAAAGTATCGATAAGGGCATTGATGATATGAACCCCGACGATCCACCAAGCTATATGCCCGACTTCATCAATGCTGAACAGGTTCTCTTGCATACAAATGCCAAAATTAAGCATGTCATTCTGCTGGGCGATGGCGATGCCTTCGATTCCTACTCACAACAGATTACAAAAATGGCGAATGAGCAGATTACGGTTTCGACGGTTGCTACCAATGCAAATTCGCCCAATGAGATCGCTACTATGCAACAGATCGCAGAGTGGGGTAAAGGGCGCTTCTACCATGCAGAGAATGCTGCCATTATCCCACAGCTCTTGCTCCAGGAGACGGAGCGAGCAGCAAAACGCTCAGTTATCAATGAAAGATTTCAGCCCGCCATCGTAGGGAACCATTCCATCCTGACTGGTATCGACGGCATTCCTTCTCTTGATGGCTATATCGCCACTACTCCTAAACCTGCTGCTCAGATAGTGCTGGTCAGCCATCTTGATGACCCTGTTCTGGCCGTCTGGCAATATGGACTGGGACATGTGGCGGCCTGGACCAGCGATGCTCTGGGACTATGGACCAAAGATTGGATTTCCTGGAACAATGCCGCCCGCTGGTGGGCAAATGTGACCACCTGGTCGCTCCCATCAGCTGATAATGGAGCACTTACTATCAATGGGACAGTGGCGAATGCGACGGCTCAACTTACGGTCGACCTTCCTACTGGCAGCCCTACCAGTGGGCAACAACAGGTACAGGCTCATATTATCGCACCAGATCTTTCACAACAGACCATTACGCTTGAAGCGACTGCTCCAGAGCGCTGGGAAGGAAGCTTTCCTGCTTCACAGGTGGGGGCCTATCTACTTCAAGTGACATGGCAGGGCACGAATGCCAATAATCAAAATGGAACCAGTACGCTCACAGCAGCTACGGGGCTGGTTGTGCCCTACTCTCCTGAGTTTCATACTCAGGGGACAGATCTACGCTTCTTGAAGCTTCTTGCTAACGCTGGCGGTGGCACGGTGCTCGCGGGCAATGCGGCAGCAGACGTCTTTAATCAGAAGTTGAGCGCTGCAACGGCTTCTGTGCCTCTCACCTGGCTCTTGCTTATCCTGGCAGCTCTTCTGCTCCCATTCGATATCGCTGTACGCCGCCTGGCTGGATTGGACTTCCTGACCAACGGCTACAAATGGCTTCTGGCACATCTCCGACCCGCAAGTGCGCTGGCACTGGCCTCTGTTGAGGGCACAACAAGCACAGCCGAAGCTTCGCTCTCTTCTCTTGGGTCGCTACGAGCCAGACGCGAACAACGCGATAGACGCGCGTCCAGCAATAAACAGACGCTCACTACGCCCAAAATCGTTCCTCAGAAAGCAGCCGAACCAACACAGACAACAACATCCGCTAAGGCAGCACCAGCGCCTGAGGCAGCCCCTCAGCCAGCACCGAAGCCAGTCCCAACGAGCTCGACTACCAGTAGACTGGTTGAAGCCAAACGCCGACGCGGACAGAAAGAAGGTTAGCCCATGTTACTCCCGGATCTCCGTGAAGAAGTAGCACGTTACGCACAAAAAATGTACGCAAGCGGCCTGGTACGCGCCACTCAGGGTAATCTCAGCGCACGCGATCCCAGCACTCAGCTTATCTGTATTACGCCCAGTGGGGCCGATTATCAGACCTTACTGGCTGAAGATATTGTCGTCGTTGATGCCTTCGCACATGTTGTCGAAGGGAGATGGAAGCCCTCTGTCGAAACGCCTCTCCATACCTATATTCTCCGTCGACGACCGGACATTCATTGTGTTATGCATACCCATTCGTTGTATGCATCCGCTTGCTCAACTGTCTATCAACGTATCCCAATGATTCTGGCTGAAAGTGCGGCCTGTCTCGGTGCAGAGATTCCAATTGCCCCGTATCAGATCTCAGGAACACCCGAATTTGCGGAATTAATCGCCAACACTCTGGGCGACGGACCGGCAGTGATCTGGGGCAATCATGGGGCAATGGTTGTCGGGACGACACTCGCTCTAACTTTCTCGACTGCTCACGCCCTTGAAGATACGGCTCAGGTCTACGCCATCGCTAAACAATTAGGGACCCCCGTCGAGCTATCTCGTGAGCAGATTACGGCCTTACGTTCTCACTGGCTACAAGGCTACCAGCAAACCTCTATCGAGGAAAAGGCAGCCCGTTCCTAATCAGTATAACCTTCTAGATCTGATCAAAGAATTTTTTGGTACATGCTACTACTGGCCAGAATTCTCTAAAAAAGGGGCCGCAACAGGCGTAACGCCCATTGCGGCCCTTCTCATGAGAAGCGATGAAGCTCCCTTTTAGAGGCGCTCATCAGGTGGGAAGCCATACTTGTCGCAAAGCTTTTTATACGTCCCATCATCATGGAGAGCCTTCAAAGCCTTCGTAATGGCATCGGACATCTCTGTATCGCCCTTGCGGATCGCGATTCCACTGGGTCCAGCATTGCTGACCGGTCCACCAAATTCAAATAGACCAGGATGGAGCGTATTGTAATAACCTGCCGAGAGAGAGCCCTGGAAGGTCGCATCAGCACGCTTAGAGACTAGAAGCTGAATGACCTCCGTCTCGCTCTGAAGAACGGTCTGATTGATCGCTGGCTTTCCTTTGGACTGACAATCAGCGCTGGCTGTATCCAGTTCCGGTTTCTGCTCCGTACCCGAGCCAACACCTACCGTCAGACCACACAGATCGCTTAAGGCTTTCAGATGCTTCGGATTACCGGTTGGGACCAGCAGGGCCTCACCGGCAGTCATATAGGTGACAAAGTCATATTTGGCTTTGCGCTTCTCGCTCACATAGATGCTCGCGTTGGCAATGTCAAAACGTTTGTTATCCAGATCTGTCAACAAGGTATCAAAACTCGTTTTGACAATGTTCAACTTCAGACCCATGTGGTCTGCCAGAGCCTGTGAAAGCTCAATGTCAAAACCAGCATAATTATTCGTAGTCTGGTCCACATATTCCATGGGAAAATAGGTAGGATCGGTCCCAACTGTAAGGGTTCCCTGGCTGATCAGATTCTTAGGAGGTGTTACATCAGCCTTCTTTGCAGGAGTTGTGGTCGCCGGGCTATCACTCCCACATGCTGACAAAATAAGGGAGAGGAAGAGCGAAAAGAAAAGAACGAGAACAGGAAGACGCTTTAATCCATTCGGTGTATGCGATGCCATAAAAAAAGCTGAATCCTTCCCAGCAAACATGTCACAGTTCGCCTCTAACAATAGACAATAATCAATACGCAGGCCGTACCCTGCAACCCATACTTTTGATCACTGTACGATCTGCACATATCCCTACGCGCTTGCCTTTTCCCAGCCAGTATCAAGCTGATCAAAAATATGTTCCTATCAAGCATACACTAATTTCTCATTGCTGTGTTATACTAAACGCAGATTTTTTTGCCGTTATCAAAGCAAATAGATGATAAAATATCCTCGAAATAGACTTTATCTTTATTCTCGTTCATATAATTCTTTGCCTGTTTAAAAACAGAAAAAAACACAACATCATTTTTTCCGGGTTACTGTAAAGTGTTTTTTATCCTGGAGGTGCTTCGATGTCTCGATCATATTGGAGGGCGCTCGATACATTGATGGAGACAAGCGAGGTTGTGATTGACCGTCCCATGGTTCATCACATCCACGTTATAGTGATTTTGTCTATCCTTTAGATTACGGCTATTTAGCAGGCACGCGATCTAACGATGGCGATGGTATTGATGTCTGGGTTGGTTCTCTTCCAGAAAAACGGGTCACTGCGCTTATTATGACGATCGATCTCCACAAACGAGATGCAGAAGTGAAGATCCTTCTCGGCTGTACCATAGAAGAACAGCAATTGCTTCTCAAGATCCACGATCAATCCGATAGAGGTGGGCTCCAATCCGCATGGCTTGAGCCTCGCCCAGAAGAGTAGGGCGAAGCTCAAACGGACCATTAGTGGGTTTCGCGCAGAGCCTGCCGCCGGTGCCAGTTCTCTGTAAAGAGGTTAAAGAATACCTGCTGCCTTGGATGCGCAGAGGCAACCTCAGGATCAAAGGTTACGCCAAGCCCGGGCTTATCTGGCAAGGCAAAATACCCATCCACAACCTCCGGGTTTCCTGGTGCCACTGCCTTCACCCATTCATCGGCAAAATCATTGAAATGCTCTTGAATCTTAAAGTTGGGAGTTGAGGCAGCAAAGTGCAAAGCTGCCGCTGTAGAGACTGACCCACCTACGTTGTGAGGTGCCATCAACACATAATAATTTTCTGCCCATGCCGCTAGCTTCTTGGTCTCCAGGATACCACCAAAATGGGAGATATCTGGCTGCAAATAATCAGCGGCCTGAGACTCCAACAGTTCACGATAGTCGTAGCGCGTATGAATGCGCTCGCCGGTAGCAATTGGAAGATTAATCTTCTCAGCCGCTTTCTTGAGAGCTGCCAGATTCTCAGGAGGAACTGGTTCCTCTAACCAGGAAGGCTGAAAGCGCTCTAACTCACGGGCAATTTCAATCGCGGTAATCGGATTAAAGCGACCATGCATCTCAATCAGAATCTCAACCTCTGGTCCAACTGCTGCACGTACGGCCTCAACCAGATCTAATGAACGTATTTTCTCAGCACGCTCTAGCTCATAGAAACCGGCTCCAAAGGGATCGAATTTGAGCGCACGATACCCTTTCTCTACCACACGCCTGGCTGCGGCGGCAAATTGCTCCGGAGTACGCTCAACGGTATACCATCCATTCGCATAGGCCTTGATACGGGAGTGCGCGGCCCCTCCTAATAACTTGTAGACCGGCAATCCCAGGGCTTTTCCTTTAATATCCCAGCAGGCCATTTCGATCGTGGCTAGAGCAGACATTGCGATCTCGCCAGCCCGGGCATAATCATTTCGAAACATCTTCTGCACCAGAGATTCAATCTCAAAAGGATCATGCCCAAGGATATGATTGGGAACTGCTTCCGCAAAATATCCCAACAAGGCATCGGTGTGATTGAGCATTCTCACTTCCCCAATCCCTTCCAACCCCTCATCGGTTAGTACACGCACAAAGGTCAGGTTACGCCACTCAGTTCCCACTATATGGGTCTGAACATCGCTGATTCTCATCGAGTTTCCTTCCTCATCGGCAATGCCTACACGTTTGCATCGGCCCTGTAATGAAGCGAAGAGATACTTTTTGTCAAGTAGCTCGCTTTATTTCTACAAACAACGCTGTTTTCAAGCTAGCATCATTATATCTCGACCAACCACCCGATAGGAATAGCTTTCGGGCTCTTCTGTCCGCAATACAGGCAATTGTACAACTCCAGACCCCTCTCTTCGTAATTTTACGAGAGAGGTTATTATTCCTGAAGCATCTCTACAAGCACTTCTTTCTTTGGAGGAGGTTCCGATAATGTCACGCAAAAAACGCCGATCAACAGTAAATGTTGCAATTACTACTTTTTTCGCGACCCTGGCAACCGTTGCTATCGTCGAACAGTTGAAGCGGCCAGAAGAGGAGCGCACCTGGCAGGGAGAGGTCATTGGCATCCCTTATGACTTTCGACCGCCTACCCCTGAACGATTAAAGGCTGCCTTCTGGAATGCCGATAGCGATAAAATCTTCACGCCCCATGTCTTTGGCATCGGGTGGAGCATCAATCTCTATCCACTCCTGAATCCACTGAAGAAAATTAATTAACATTTCCTGGTTGCTCTGTTATCGTCTATAAGAAACCGGAGGCCCGAATCATTTTGCCTTTTATAGTCAAAAATGATTCGGGCCTCCGGTTTCTCCTGAATTTGATACTCTTATACTAGAGTTGCAATTACAATGCCAACTGTCAATACGACACAAAAGATGAGGAGCAATTGTGCGGTCCGCTTAATCGCAATCATGAACACTTTGCGCTCCTGACCTGTCAGTACTGCTCGCACATTTGTGAAGGCCAGTGGAAAGGTCAACCAGACGAGCAAACTCCAGACAGGCAATAGGCCAACCAGCGTAAAGATGGTGGCTGCAACATAACTTCCCATCAACAAGCTGGCATGAAAACGCTTCCCAAAGGGAAGTCCAAAGCGCACCGGCAAGGTCTTTTTGTTGACCGCCAGATCATCCTGATAGTCGCGCACATTGTTCATGTTGAGGATAGCTGTCACGAGAAAACCTACTGGTATACTGGCTGCAAAAGCCTGCCAGGACCATTGATGGATCTGCACATAGTACGATCCCCAGGTCATCAAGACTCCCATGGCAAGAAAGACCATGACATCGCCCAGACCTCGACTGGAGAATTTGAAGGGCCTGGCACTGTAAAAATAGGCAATAAGCATTCCAGTCAGGCCAAAGAGAATAATAGCAGGGCCAACAAGAAAAATGAGGAGAAAACCCAGTAGCACAGCAATCACAAACGAGGCAATCCCTCCACCCAGCACCTGATTCGCGGTCATCTCGCTCCGAAAAATAACGGTACTGGCCCCCAACGATCCCGCATGATCAAGTCCATAGCGATAATCAAAATATTCATTGAAAAAATTCGTGCCGATCTGTAAAAAAAGGCAGGCCAATAACGTTGCGAGAAACGTTATCCAATGAAATGTACCTGCATACGCTGCAATTGCGCTTCCCACCAATACAGGACTCACAGCCGCAGTCAAGGTAAAAGGTCTGCTGGTCTTTATCCATACTTTCCAGTTTAAGGTTCGAGCCCCCTGTGCTGGAAGTGACTGTATATCATTCATCTGACACTTGCGCGCAGATACCCCTCAAAATTATGGAGGAGATGCACGCCCCCTTTCTGGTATTGGCCACGATTGGCCTGACAACACACTTTCTCTATAGACTCTATTATACCAAATCTAAACCTCTTCATACTCATAATCTACAGGTAGCACTCTACCAGAACAGACACAGGAGAGAAGTCGTCTCTCTCCTTTATGAAAGGTTTCTCTGCGTATATCAATACATTCTTATGATACAATCCGATAAATATGCATATCCATCGCTTCTACCCTTTTCTAAAATTATTCAGTACCCATACTCGAAATATCTGACGTCAATGGTGTGGGAGATTCTACAACCCTCTCAACCAGAACGTAGAAACGACTAGCAAAGGAAAGGATACATTACCAATGTCCAATTTCAAAATCTCTAGTGATACTCCCAGTGACGTCCAGGATCAGTATTTCCGCGTGACTGATCAGGTTCCTGAAGAGGTCTGGTACTGGGCTGCTCTGGGCTCTATTATTGCCTCCGCAATCCTCTTTGTCTCAGGCAAACGCGACTGGAGCATCTTTGTTGGTCAGTGGCCACCCACCTTCCTGCTCTTTGGGCTCTTCCATAAATTATTGCACATCGGCAGTTAGCCATCTATCCGTCAATCTCCAGCTATTCTCTTACAGACGTGTCCGGTGTCCTGCCTGATGACCTTAGATCCGGATCTAAGGTCATCTTTTTTCTATGCGGTGAATAGCAGATAGATTGCGAGCAGTATACCAATCAAACAAGCTAAAATTGTCAGGCTGATGGAGAAACCCGCCTGAGGATGAAACTTCCCCTGATCAATGGTGCGGCGATTCTGGAGATATTGAAATAAAGAGAGCAGCATCAAGATCGTCCCCAGAGCTGTAAGGGCAACCCCAATGACTGATGAGAAATGCACTGAGATAATCGGGAGTGGAGCACTCTTTAAACCTATCTCGCGTAGCAGCAGGCCAAATCGAGCTACAACAAAGCCAAATGTGATGGTCGCCAGGCCCGTCCTGATCCAGGCCAGAAATGTCCGCTCATTAGCTAGATGATCAGTTACACGCTTGCTGGTAAACGGTTCAGAAGCATGCGATCCCATACTGGTCTCTTCACTCTTCTCTGTGGATGACATATCTTCTCTATCCTTTCTGTGCCTGCTAACTTATCATTTGAGATACTCTTCTTTCCTCTTCGCCTATCTATCTCGATGCTGAATTTAACGAACGAAGAGGCGAGATAGATCAGACCAGCCATAGGCAACTTCTTGTAAGTCTGCGCCGCCAATCTCTATCTGCTGCGTCTTGAACGGCTGGCCGCCGAGCGCTTCATAAAAACGACAGGCGGGATTCTCCGTCAGGGCCCATAAAAACATGGATTGTATTCCCGCCTTCAAGAGATGTTCTGCCAGAATTTTTATGAGCCGCGTCCCCAGGCCCATGCCTTGATAATCCTGCAACAGGTAGATAGCATAGAGCTCTCCCTGATATGCATCCTCTCCTCTTCCAGGCCCACCGCTCACCAAACCTACAATCTTCCCTTGCTCATTCTCAGCCACAAACGTAAAGCTCTGCCGCGCCTCGACTATCGCCAGCCAGCCCTGGGCTCTGCTCGAAAGCGAGAGCTGGTCGAGGTAGTCTGCGGGCACAATCCCTGTATATGTGGTACGCCAGCTATCGACACTTACATGGGCCATCCCCCATGCATCCTCTTGTCGAGCTGCTCTAATCGTCTCCATATCGCTGCCTTCACGCGCTTTCATATGCTATAATCAAGCCAGATTAGTGGAAAGGTCGTATTAAGATCGTGTCTGATATAACTTCTCAGTCAGAGAAAATAATAGCAAACATAAAAGGCTTGCGCAACCATCTGCAACCTGATGAGCAGGCCATCTTGAGTCTGCCTGCGATCTGGGATAGTGGTCGCAATCAACATAGTGAGACCTGCGATGTCATTGTTACAGACCAGCGAGTGCTTGGCTATTATTACCGCAACTTTCCTCGCGAACGGCTCTTCCTCGATTCCATTCCCCTTGCAGGCATAACCAGCGTCACATTTCGTGAAAAAGAGTTCTCTCCTGTCTTCCGTGAACTATTAATTGCCAATGCCGAACGGCGCGTTTATATTCGTGCCCCTAAACAAAAAGCGCAGCAGCTCTATGCAACGATCCGTTCAGCTATCGAGAGCTACACTTCTCATACCGTTCCCCCCTCTCCATCGTCTCATAAAATTGAGGCTGAGGATGCTGGTCAATCGCAGACGCTTGTTCCACCTGTCTATCAGCGCCAGACTCTGCGCCAACAGTTTGAAAATTCACCGCTGGCAATCTCGATCCTGTTCACTGGTGGTCTCTTCCTTGAGGTCCTTGGGGCAATCGTCCTGGCGACAACCCGCAGTGCGCCAACCGGGCTACCACTGATCTTCGCTGGACTTGTGGCGGTCACAGTCGCCTTTCTATTACGACGCCAGAAGAATTGAGCAGGTCCAGGGTAGACCCACTCGATCAAAAGACTGAATCAATACTATCAAGAGCATGATGAGCAGCAATGTTTAGCTGAGAATCATAAGGTGCTTTTTGCCAATCTTGCTTCACTATCACCTCATTCTATGAGACGTGGCCTGTAAAACACTGCTATCATCTATAGTTGAAAAAACACCGTCTATATTCTATGCTGTAAAGAGAAATTTTTGTGCCAATACGTGTGCTATAGTGCACTCTAGCTTCTTTATGCAGAGGATAGCAATAGAATGACTCTATCAAATGAAGACAATAAAGCATCGCTGTACGATGATCAAGAAGTAATTATTGTTAGTCTCGATCCAGAGCCTCCACAGAAAAGAAAAAAGGTCAGAGACGGTGTGAGGCGGGCTCGCTGGATCATGGGGATACTGCTCCTCACAAGCGCTACACTTCTTCTTGGCCTTCTGCTCCGGCCCAGGCTCCCTTTACCCTTTCAGCCCAATTCTTTACAACCCGGTCCTCTCTCTACAACCCAAACTGCCCAGAGCCAGCTATTCCCTTATAGTAAGGATCTACTGTATCTCTTCTTTTTTTCAGGCTCAACCAATGGTCTGAGAAGTGGTACGCTTCGTGCCATCCAGCCTCTCACAGGGAAACAGCTCTGGCAGTATGATAAACCAGTGCTCGGAACAGCCTTTTCACAACATGGCATTCTGTATTTTTCAACATCTGATGGCATCAATGCTCTGAGTGAAAACAAGCATACGCTCCTCTGGCATCAGAATATCCAGGCAGAGATCGCCTCGCTGACCGAGACAACCCTGACAGCCTCACGAGTAAAGTCCCCTGGACTGATCGTCATGAATCTGAGCGATGGCACGCCACTCTGGGATACATCTGCGACGATAGATAACACGATTCTCATCCCGGGCGGCTTCCAGCTGCTTGGAAATATCATGATCCAAAGCGTTCAGCCAGGTTCTGATCAATGGTCGCAAAGGCATAACCAGGTGCTCTGGTCCTTCGATAACCAGATTATTTATACAGCCTCGGACAATTTTGGCCACTTACAAGCGCTACGAAGCAGCGATGGCACCACACTCTGGGAAAAGGACAATATTAAGTCCATCCTGGGCAGTACTCAGGGTATTCTCTATACAACAAATCAGCAAGGCGAGAATACCTTATCAGCCCTTCGGAGTAGCGACGGGACCGTTCTCTGGCAGCAAACGGGACAACAATTCACATCTGGACTGGATATCAGGGATTCTATTCTCTATCTTCATGGCAACAACCACTTGATTACCGCTCTATCTGCTACGACAGGACAGATCTTCTGGCAGGCGACATTTCAAGGCATTGTGCGACTGAACCAGAATGGCGTTACGTACCTGACTGGCGATAACAGCCTGTTGGCGATCCGCAATAGCGATGGCATGCAGCTCTGGCAGACAACCATACAAAATATCCTTGACCTGAGTATCAATGGCAGCTCTCTCTACACAGCTACGTCCTATAATGCTAGCCCACTAGAAGCATGGCAGCTTGATACAAACAGCGGAAAAGTTCTCTGGCATTATCAATTTCCTGAGCATCCTGAGTATCTCGGGCTCTGGCAGGACACCCTTTATCAGACCTCGCCAGATGGAAACACCATCACTGCCATTCGCTTGAATGCACAGAAGGTTCTCTGGCAGTACAAGCGCCCTTCTACCTGACTCTGAGGCAAATGAAGTTGTTAGCTAGGTACGTTGACACTTTCTTTTTACGACAGGTACAATAAGATTGCTCGGGGAAACAATGTAGCTTCCCTTATCTCCTACGTCCCTTATATACTAGAAGACGGAAGACGAGGCGCATGACGATGAAGATTTTTGTTTGTATTAAGCAGGTTCCTGACCCCAATACGACGATCAATACACTCGATCCCACAACGAAACGACTTGTCCGCTCCAGCGTTTCTCTTGTCTTAGATCCAGGCGATGAAAGTACCATCTCAGCTGCACTCAAGCTACGCGATACGGTCGGTAACAGCGAAGTTGTCGCCCTTAGTATGGGGCCTGCCAGCGCTCAAGAGGCGATGCGCCGCTCTCTGGCCATGGGGGCAGATCGTGCGTTTCTGGTGACTGATCCCGCGCTCGCTGGCTCAGATGCGATTGCTACCGCCCGTGTTCTCGCGGCTGTCCTCAAAAAAGAGGGAGCCGATCTGATCTTCTGCTCAACGGAGAGTACCGATGGCTATACTGGCATGGTTCCTGGTGCCATTGCAGAATTTCTCTCGCTTCCCCAACTGACCTTCGCCCGTGAAATTCGCGTTGAGGGCTCCAAAGCTCTTATCAAACGCGTGATCCCGAAAGGCTATCAGACAGTTGAAAGTTCGCTCCCTGCCGTTGTGACGATTGCAAGCGGCTCGTATGAAGCGATCTACCCGACGATGAAAGGCATTATGGGAGCCAAAAAGAAGCCGTTTAGCCAGCTCAGTCTGGCCGATATTGGAGTCGATGCTTCCCTTGTGGGCGAGGCCGGGGCCCGCGAACGCGTTCTAACCATCGGTTCTGCGCAGGCTCGTGCCGCAGGCCAGATTATTAAAGATGATGGCAGCGCCGCTCAGCAGATTGCTGATTTTTTGCAGCGCTATCAATTGCTCTAGTCTGTCTATCTCCTCTTTCACTCTTTATGCTAGCGCTTCCTATGCCAACGCCTGGCATAGATCAATGACGCTCACGCTAGACAATCTGGAAGCCTTCTGGCTTCTAGCCTGGAAGGAGTTCTCATATGCCACAGACAATCTGGGTGCTGGTCGAACTAGAAGATGGCCAGCCCGTCCGCTCTTCACTTGAAGTTCTTGGCAAAGCTGCCAGACTTGGCCGCGCCGAGGCTCTTGTCTTTGGTGCTTCTGCCGCTGAAGTTGCCCCTACGTTGGGACGCTATGGCGCAGAAAAGGTCTTTGTTCACACCGATTCTACCTACGATACCTATCTGACTCTTCCGGCTGTAGCAACACTGCACTCACTCATTCAAGAGCACAAACCCTCTCTCTTGCTGCTGCCCACAACCTATGCTTTACGTGATATTGCCGCTCGCCTGAGTGTACGCAGTACTGTTGGCTTAATTACCGATGCGACAGACCTGGCGTTTACTGCTGATGGCTTACAAGTAACGGTTCCCTGGGGTGGTGAGACCGTTGTTACTGCCACTCTACCAGCACAGACTGGCATTGTGTTGACGCGCCCTAAAGCCTTCACAATCGAAAACTATGCCGATCGCACACCGGATATCGTGACGTTATCCCATACGCTTGCACCAGAAACTCAGACGATCAAGATCCTGGAGACGGTCGAAGAGCAGACTGAAGGGCCCGATCTTGAAGATGCGCCTGTGGTCGTCAGTGGTGGCCGTGGGCTGGGCAAAGCCGAGAATTTTAAGCTCGTTGAGGATCTGGCAACGCTCCTGGATGGCGCTCCAGGTGCAACACGAGCGATTGTGGATGCTGGCTGGCTCCCCTATAGCTATCAAGTTGGTCAGACCGGTAAGACGGTGAAACCAACGCTCTATATCGCCTGTGGTATCAGTGGAGCGATTCAACATCTCGCCGGGATGAAAGGCTCAAAATATATTGTCGCCATCAATAAAGATGAACATGCTCCGATCTTCTCTGTTGCCGATCTCGGCATCGTCGGAGATGCGCTCACGGTTCTTCCAAAGCTAACCGAAGAAGTGAAACGTCGTAAAGCCTGAACCACTCACTCTGTCAATGTTCCTCCCTATGCCTGAAGGCAGGGGTTCCTGATCATGCGATTTAAAGATGGAGGTGTACATTATGACCCCCCCTGCAATCTCGCCCACCGGAGGATGGCTCGGCACGACGCTCTTTGTGCTCCTGTTTCTGGCCGCCCTGGTGCTCTTTGGCATTCGGGCTGGCCGACTGATTACTTTGCTGCAAAAAGCACAGCCGGAGAACCGCACCGATCATATGGGGCGGCGCGTCGGTGAGTTCTTTAAAGTTGTGCTGGGGCAGAGTGGCGTTCTCCGAGATCCTATCCCCGGCCTGGCTCATTTCTTTACGTTCTGGGGTTTTATCATTATTCAGTTTGGCCTGCTCAATCTGCTCCTGGGCGCTTTCAATGGTTCGCTCCCCTGGATTGGCGAGAGCCGCGCGTTTGCGACACTCCTGGATGTGTTTGTCGCTCTGGTACTTGTCTCGCTCATCGTTTTTGCGATTCGTCGAGGTATTGTGCGCCCTAAGCAGCTCACGAGTAAGCTCCATGGTCCCTGGGATGGCTTTATTATCCTTGGCCTCATCTTCCTGGTCATTCTCACACTTGCGCTTGTGGAGGGCTTTGAATATGCGGCCAGCAATGGAACCGCCTGGACTCCGATTGGAGCCCTTGTTGGCAGTCTCTTTCAACCGGCTGGCACGACCTTTAACACTGGAGCATATCGTACTTTCTGGTGGCTCCATATCCTTACAGTGCTTGGCTTCTTGATCTATCTGCCACGCTCAAAACATCTGCACCTGCTGGCAACGCCATTTAACGTCTTCTTCCGTAGCTATAAGCCGAAGGGAGAGCTCCCCGCCATTGAGAATCTGGAGGAGCGAGAGGACTATGGCGTCTCTAAGGTTGAACAATTCACCTGGAAGGATCTATTAGATGGCTATGCCTGTACAGAATGTGGACGCTGCAATACGGTCTGCCCTGCCAGTGCCACAGGCAAGCCTCTCTATCCAAAAGAGATTATCCTGGGAGTAAAAGAGGCTCTGTTTGTCAGAAGCGGAGAGATTCTCGGCAAGGATTCGCTGTACAATAAGCTTGGAGTCGCTGGCATTCGTGCCGATAAGACGCCTGAAGAGAAGGCGGACCATTTCGAGCCTATGGTCGGCGGCATTATCAGCAAAGAGGCGCTCTGGTCCTGCACAACCTGTATGGCCTGTATGGAGGTCTGCCCGGTTGAAATCGAACATGTGCCAAAAATTGTCGATATGCGCCGCTCACTCGTCATGGAAGAGAGCGATTTCCCACCCGAGGTCACCTCGCTCTTCAATAATATTGAGCGCAATGGAAATCCCTGGGAGATCAATAATGACAAACGAGCAGAGTGGGCTGCCAGCCTGAATATCCCCCTGCTGGCGGAGAAGCCCGATGCGGATGTGCTCTACTGGGTGGGCTGCATGGGCTCGTTTGATCGCCGTAATCAGCAGATTGCCACCTCTGTGGCAAAGGTCTTGCAGGCTGCACAGATCGATTTTGCGATTCTCGGACCCGAAGAGACCTGCACTGGCGATCCTGCTCGCCGTATTGGCAACGAGTACCTCTGGCAGATGCAGGCTCAACAGAACGTGGAGACCTTGAATAGCTATGGTTTTCATCGCTCCCAACCTGCAACACAGGGACAGGAAAACCAGGCGATCGCAACGAAACATCGCACGATTCTGACCGCCTGCCCCCACTGCTTCAACACGATTAAAAATGAGTATCCACAGGTGGGTGGCGATTATGAGGTCGTCCATCATACGGTCTTCATTGATACGTTGCTGGCCAATGAGAAGCTCAAACTGCCCGAGGGCTTTGATACACGAAAGCTCACTTATCACGATCCCTGCTATGTTGGACGCTATAACGACGTCTATAATGAGCCGCGCCGTGTGCTCAACGTGCTCAATAGCAATGGAGTCACAGAGATGCGCCGCAACCAGAATAAGAGCTTCTGTTGCGGTGGCGGCGGCGGTCGCGTCTGGATGGAGGAGAAGATCGGCAAACGTATCAATCAGACTCGTGTCAACGAGGCCCTGGAGACAAATGCTGAAGTCATGGCTGCCGCCTGTCCTTTCTGCATTACAATGTTTGAAGACGGTATTAAAGGGGTCGAGGCTGAAGAAAAGATGAAGGTTGAGGATATCTCAGAGATCCTTGCCCGCGCTCTTGAAGCAAAAGCCTGATACGTTCCTGATACATGGAAGATGCTATTGGCGGGCATGGAACTGTAGCATGCCCGCCTGCCTCTCCACTTCTTGATAGATCTCTTCCAGGCTCGCTCCCATCTGATGAGCTTTGACCAATAACTCATGCACTGCAACCCCTAAGTTACGAGCCCTCTCCTCAGGCATCATTACTGGCGGATGTGCTGCCACCATCACCCCTCGCCGTGGCACCGTCGTGATCCAATGACCCTGTTCCAGTTCACTATACGCACGAACAACTGTATTTGGGGCCACCCCAAGATCTCTCCCCAACTGTCTGACAGATGGTAAGAAATCTCCTGCGACTAATCGACCCGACGCTATCAATGACTGGATCTGCAAACGAATCTGCTCATATGGTGGAACAGGACTCGCTTGATTGAGCATGAGCAGAGGAGCTTCCATAAACTATTCGTCTTTCTTGTTCCAAACTAGTAACCAATAACTCTCCCTTCATTTTACATTGTCTTTACTCTGCCCTGCCATGGCCAGCCCGTCAAACGCCCACCCAGACGTCCTTGTAGCGCAGGCCCTAACAAACCAATGGCTTGAACTAGCATAAACAGCATTGAAACACTATCGCTTAACCAGAGGAAGGGTCTGTTCCCAGTGACCCAATAATGTGATAACCAGGCCGCCCTTATAAGCAGATCACTCTGTAAAAAACCCAGTTCACTCATAGCCACAAGCCCGAAACACTGGATCAGCACAATACAAACAGCACGTAACATCGTATCAACTCTTCGAGAAATGATCGGATCTTCGGTGATATACAATCGTGAAAAGGCAGTCATCCGCATAAGCAAACATTCAAGTAAGAAGTAGATGACAGCCATAATCAGTGGCAGGATGCCCCAGATCCATGGAGTTCTGGGTAAAACTACCTGGTAAAGATTGATCACCTCTAAATCAAGAACCGGAGCAACATGCGGAGCAAACACTATGGTCTCAATGAGCAACACAACAATGAACATTAAAGGGAGCCAACGAAGAAATGGATGACGATAATCTGAGATTTTACGCTGCTGCACATCAGCATAGGTGGTGCGGCGTTTGATCTGTGTATGCAGATACCAGACGCCATAAAATGTACCCAGACCAAGCCCAAGCATCATACTGAAGTAGAGCTCTGCAATTGGAAAAGGAATTTGCACCGTTCTCGTTACAAGCCAGATAACCACAATGGTAACGATGTCTACTAGCAAAAGACAAATGCTGGCCCCAAACAATGAACAGGACAGGACGAAATTCCAGGTATTTTGAATATCCTTCAATACCCAAACTGGCAGATCTACATCTCCAATCACGTTCCATTCGCTCGTCGGCTCTTCTTTAAGTTTTGTCCCCAAAATGTTCCATCTTACCAGTTGCTTATGCCAACCAGCATATTCCATTGATACTCCACGTAGACGTAAGGCTACCCCCCCTAAAAACAAGAGGCTTATCAGAAAAATCCCCATAAGTAGCGCGAAAACATTCATTCTAACACGTCCTTACTGGCTGCATCACAGCTTCCTGCTTCTCGGCATTTTATATCTGTATCACCTGAGTGATACAGATATAGTATAGTCCAGATAGGGCATCTGTGTCAATTAGTTGATACAGATCTGGGTACAATTCACCTGTTTGTGCCCCCTCTTTTCTTGATTGTCATCGAAATAGACAAGTAAATAGATGCAACTATTTCAAGGTGGTCTCTTTCCTCTCAATGATGGTCACTCCTCAATGGGAAACGGAAAACGGGAACAGAAGCTATGGTGGGGCTGGCATAGCAGAATGGGACGTTTTGGCAGGAGGCAAGCTACCTGCCCTACTTGTCTTGTTTATGATGCTCTATTTCAGGCACAAAACAATGTAAAGTAGATACCGTCTTGATTGTCAAGAGGAAACGTGACCAATTTTTCTTGTTGACCTGTTTTTCCTTCGTTTCTGACAGGCTGAAAGCCTAACCGAAGCCCGCAACTGGCGTCAAGGCCACTGCGTTTTCCCTTGACACCAGCTGCGGCTTCGGTTGACCATTGCCTGCCTCAGAAACGAAAGAAAAACAGGCCTGCTGGAGCCCACACCGATGTGCAAGAGCGTCGAAAACCACGACGCTCTTGTTGAGCAATACGAGGAACGATGTGCCTGGATCGAGCTGTTAGGCCACCTGTGACATCACCGATGACGCATCTTTGCTCCCATGGGTCGGCCAGGCTTTTCTCGCATCATAGCGCTGGCCGGTCGTGTAGAGCGCAAAGAGAATACGCACCAGTTTGTGCATGACTGCGACCAGAATCTGTTTCTGACACAACCCTCGAGCTTGCAGTTGCTGCGCCCACTCCCGCATATCAGGATCAAATCGTTTGCTATTGAGCGCCGACATGTAGAGCCAGCTGCGCGCTTTGGCATTGCCTCCTCGCCGTTGAGCTTTGCCTCTGACAGAGGTGCCCGAGGTGGCAGCATGAGGCACCACCCCAATGTAGGCAGCCAGCTGAGCCGCTGAATGAACCTCTTGCATCGTCTTCAACAGGCTGTACATGCGCACGGCGGTCAACAGTCCGATCCCTTTGATCTCCTGAAAATGATCGACACACGCGAGGCCCACCGCTTTCTTGTGCCCCAGTACCAGGGGCTCCTCTTTTGCGGGGGGTGGGGTGGTCGTAGTCCGCTCGGATGCAGACAACGCCTCCTCAGATGTCTGGCGTTGCTGCTGCGCGATCTGCTTCAACAGATCGCGCATATGAGCATTCGCCTGTTCTTTTTGGTGCTCGACGAAGGCGATCAGCGCTTGAATCTGCTCGCGGAGGGCAGGCGAAAGCCGCTGATTTTCCAGGCGATTCACCTCCTGTTGCTTGAGGCCTTCCAATTGATCGAGCCGCTCCAGGCTCAGTTTCAATTGGATATGAAGATCATCAAGAGGATGCCAGGCAGGGGGCTGTTTTTGAGCGGCATACAACGCTAAAAGGCGGGCATCCAACGGGTCCGTTTTGGCCAGTTGTCCTTCACTTTTGCGAAATGCGTGCATTTTATGTGGAGCGACCACGCTCATGCGATGGCCTTGAGCATCCATAAAGGTCGCAAAGGCATCAGAGTAGGTTCCGGTGGCTTCCGCACAGACGTGAACCTGAAGAGCCCCTTGCTCAACAAGCCACTGCTGCGCTTCTTGAAAACCGGAGAGGGTATTGGCGATGCGCTTGTGGAAACGACGGCCTTTTTCGGTCCCCAGATGCAGATCGATGGTGAGCTTGGACACATCCGCACCAAGAGGAAGCAGGGTGGATTGCAGAGGATACGCCATAGGAAGACCTCCTTGTTTCTGATATACTCTGTTCACAAGATCAGTTGTCCCGACTCGGTGTCACCCTTGTATGCGGGCTCTTCCTTGCAGTGGGCAACTGGTGGGGGAAGGCTCCTTGATACCGTTGGAACTCGACGTCTGGAAACAGCACTTAGGAGAACGATCTACTGAACGTGGTCAAAGCCAACAAGGGAAAGTTCGTCTTCACTGAGTGCTGAACTGATCTTTCTTCTTCTTTCTAGCATACAAGAAACCTTCCTTGTTGTTAAGATACAAGGGAAAGTCGCTTGTCTCTTTCCTCTGCTCCCACTCCTCTCGGTGAGCCCCTCCATGGCTCAATGGGAAACGGAAAACGGGAACAGAAGCTATGGAGGGGCTGGCAGAGCAGAATGGGACGTTTTGGCAGGAGACAAGCGACCTGCCCTACTTGTCTTTCTATCTCATGCACAAAAAACATATTATGAAATGTCAAATAGAGCAGGTCGCTTGTCTCTTTCCTCTGCTCCCCACTCTGCTCTGTAAACCTCTCCATGGCCATAGATCTGCCTGAGACTGCACAAATTTGAATCTCACACTACAGATTTTGCGCAATTGTAGGGTGTTTGCTTCAGTTCGTCTTCCTTATGTTAGAATGGTGCGTATAACAATTATCTTGAGTAACAAAAACCCACGGGATTTCACTACCAAGAAAAAATTTAGATAAAGGTGCTCCTCATGAACAGTTTTACTGGTATCGAGATTATCATTATTTTTGCTCTGATTTTTGCCAATAGCTTCTTTGCTGCTTCTGAGATTGCTATTGTCTCAGCACGCCGCGGTCGCCTGCAACAGCAGGCCGAAGCTGGCAACAAAGGTGCACAACAGGCACTGGATCTTGCTGAGCATCCTGATCGCTTCCTGGCGACAGTCCAGGTTGGGATCACACTGATCAGCACGCTCGCATCGGCCTTTGGTGGTGCAAGCATCAGTGCGCCTTTAGCCGAGTGGATCAGTACTGTTCCCATCCTCAAACCCTATGCCAATACCATCTCTCTGGCATTGGTTGTCCTCTTAATTACCTATTTCTCGCTGGTCATCGGCGAACTTGCCCCCAAACGCATTGCCCTCCAATCAGCAGAGAAACTTGCGATACGTGTTGCCCCTTTTATGAATCGAATGTCTGTGATAGCTCGACCGATGGTCGCAATCCTGACCTTCTCCGCTGATCTCATTATTCGCATCCTGGGCAAGCATGAAAGTAAACAGGAGACAGTTACAGAAGATGATATTGTCTATCTTGCCCGCGAAGGGGCCGTAAGCGGAACAGTCGAGACCAACGAGCAAGAATTTATTAGCCGGATCTTTCGCTTCACTGATCGCACTGTCAGTAGCGTTATGAAGCCACGCACCGAGATTGTTGCAATCGAACTGAGCACATCCCTGGAACAGGTTATCGAACTCTTCTTGAGTTCAGGCTATACACGGCTGCCTCTCTATGAGAATTCGCTCGATAATGTGATTGGCGTCCTCTACGCGAAAGATCTATTACGCGCTCGAGCAAACCAGCAGACAGACCTGGACCTGCGTACCATCGCTCGCACACCTTTCTTTGTCCCAGAATATCAGCACGTTGATGACCTCCTGGCAACATTCCGTCGCAAGGGGATTCATATCGCGCTTGTCATTGATGAATATAGTCAGATTGTTGGTCTGGTTACACTGGAGGATGTACTCGAAGAGCTGGTCGGTGAGATTCAAGATGAGTATGACGAACCGGCAAATACCGCCTTTGTTCAGCGCGAAGATGGGAGCTGGTTAGTTGATGCCATGACCGATCACGAGTTGGTTCGTGAGAAAATTGGTCTCCCTTCTACTCAAGATGAGGAGCGCGGCAACTATCATACCCTGGCAGGCATGGTGCTCGCCCACCTCGGGCGTATCCCCAAAGTTGGCGATAGCACCACAATCGGGCATTTCATCTTTGAGATCGTGGATATGGATGGACGACGCATTGACAAGATCTTAATTCGGCCACAGGCCAAAGACTGAGCCCTGGTGTACGATGGTCAGGATCACATAACCAGACGGAGTGGGTCATCCCTTTACCTGTCCCTAGTCAGACGTTGATCTTCTCTCACAGGAACAGGAATGCATTGCCTCTCCTCTGAGGGCTGGTTGTCCCAAAGCGGCAAAGGAACGAGAACAGACCATTAGGAGATAGACAGGAAAGCAACGACTTCTGATGTTGCCTTCCTGTCTATCTCCTAATGGTTCCCTTGTTGAATCGACAAACCTGCCTCTTCCGCCTCCCACATAAACTCCCTTGCTTGTCTCATCAATCATCCGTTTTTTGCGACTCATTGCTCTGCTTTCCTCAGAATCTAGTGCATCTACTTAGAGCATGTTTTGTTAATTGTGGAGATGACCTCCTGCAAGGATTCTCAAAGCGAGAAAACGGTTGAGGAATCGTCTGAGATCTGTGGCTAACACTCCCACTTACTATAGAACCATTCCCCCTTTCTTGATCGGTACTCCGAACCGGAAAAGGGGCTTGCACCCTCACTCGTAATACTCCGGCAGCTTTTTCAGCCCTTCCCACTGCTCCTTGTCATGACCGAAAATCACCAGCCCGATATGCTCCCGTTCGACCAGATCAAGCAGTTTCATCGTACTGGCACGGATCGCTTCGGCGTCCGGGTTGCTCCCGTCATCCCCCTCGTTGCGGGTAAAGCCCACACCGAAGGGTACAGCGTCAATCGGCAATACAATGGCCCCCGTTTTAGGAAGCCGCACCAGCACCGATTGATGTCCCGGCACATGCCCGCTCGTCTCAATCAGCTCCAGCCCTGGCAGCAGTTCCGTGTCTCCGTCCACCAGCCGAATGCGCTCCATTGGCTGATCCCATTGAGGTCGATTGGCCGCAAAACGTGGGTTGCTCGCCGCATCCAAATGATGCACACGCTGAACAACATAGTGTGCCTTCGTGAATGCTGCGTGTCTTCCAGCATGGTCGATATCATAATGCGTCGAAATAACTGTATCAATATCATCAGGTTTTAAGCCAATGCTCGCCAACTGCTCGATGACGTCCTGCCCATTCTCGAACTCTGTTTCTCCTTCAGGCATCATCTCAGGGAGACCACTGTCAATCAGGATATTCTTGCCGTCACCCGTTTGCACCAGATAGCACACAATCGGAATCTGGTATTCCGGCATGAACCCAACCTGCATCAGATAAAGACGCTTCATGGCATTCTGGCTCATAAGCTCCTCCTCGGAATTGAAATAGCTATTCTCTCTTATCAATCGTGTTGGCATTCGTATCGGTCCGGCGTGAGGTTTCTGCTTACACATTCTAAAAGCTCACGTTGGCCCGCTCTATGAACGGGCCAACGTGAGCTGTTCGCCTCTTCAAGGCTCATGTGCGAGAACCAGCCCTGATGGGCTTGACAAAGGAGAGCGCAAAGCCTGAATAAGTGGAGCCCCGATCAGAGCGTGCTTGCTCTTTGGCTATGCAGCATTACCACCGCGCATTCCCAAACACGGTCTTAGAGCTTTACACTTGCAGCCAGACGCAATTTATCCATAGCTTCCTGAACGGTCTCTTTATTGTTGTAGACAGCCGAACCAGCTACAAAGAGATTTGCCCCGGCATGGAGCATCTGTGGAATAGTTTGCGCATTGACACCACCATCAACCTCAATATCGCAGTGCAGACCACGATGATTGATAATCTGGCGGGCCTGTGTAATTTTAGGCAATGTCTCGGGTATGAACTCCTGTCCACCAAAACCTGGATTGATCGTCATGATCAGAAGAAGATCAATAAAATGAAACATATCCTGAAGCAGAATAACCGGCGTTGACGGATTAAGCGCTACGCCAGCCTGTTTGCCAGTTGCCTTAATCTGTTTCAGCACACGATGCAGATGTGGGCAGACCTCTTGATGCACAATAATGACATCGGCCCCGGCCTTCGCAAAGGTCTCAATGTACTCTTGTGGATTGCTGATCATCAGATGAGCTTCTAATGGAAGAGTTGTGCACCTGCGAACCGCCTCGACAACCATGGGGCCCATAGTGATATTGGGCACAAAATGGCCATCCATCACATCAATCTGAATGCGCTGAGCCCCCGCAGCCTCAGCCTCGCGGACCTGCTCACCCAGCCGTGTAAAATCGGCTGATAAAATTGAAGGAACTAAACCAACCATAAAAAATTACCTCTCCTGCTCCTTCTGACTGAGCCGGGCAGCAGCAGCATTATCGAGCATCCAGGTAACATGACCATTCGTAGGGCGAACGATCTGCGCAGGATATTCATCGGGCTGGTAGCTCCCCTCCAGCACTGCCTGCAACGCTTCGGCCTTCTCAGCACCTGTAACCAGAAAGAGAACATGCCGGGCAGCATTGAGCAATGGCGGAGTGAACGTCAGACGAGGGGGAGGAGGCTTGGGAACTGTCACAGGCATAATCAGGCGAACCTCTTCCTGCAATGAAGCCTGATGTGGGAAGAGAGAGCAGGTATGTGCCTCAGGCCCCATGCCGAGCTGGATCAGATCGAAGGCTGGCACGCCATCGGTCTGGAATACCCGCTTCATCTCCTGAGTATACGCCAGAGAGGCGGCATCGCGATCAGCCTCATCGGCAGGACAGCGATGGATATTGGCAGCAGGAATCTGTAGCTTACTGAACATCACCTCTTGAGCCAGTTGAAAATTACTTTCGGCATCGGTCGGTGGCACACAGCGTTCATCGGACCAGAAGATCTCAACCTTCGACCAATCAATCTGATCTTTATAAGGATCACCAGCAAGCATTCCATAGAGCTTTCTGGGTGTAGAGCCACCAGAGAGCGCAAGCGTAAACCGACCGTGATCAGCAATCGCCTCATTGGCCGCCTTCACAATAAAGTCGGCGGCCTCCAGGCTTAACTTTTCCGTTGTCGGATAAATAAGAACATCGACAGCCATAAAAGAACTCCTAGATCGCCATCAGGCGAGTAGTGAGAACACCTCATGCAACGTATCTTCATAGAGAAGATCCTGACCCATAATTTCAAACTCGTTATGGAGCAGCTCATCCTCTTTTTGTGTCGCCGTAATATTCACTGTACGCTGGGGACGAGAGCTGGAAGGCAGTTCAACAGCGGTCAGCACATGCTTATCATCTTCACGATCGATAGTAAACGCTGCGTGCTGATCTCCAGATGTGCTTCTCATACGAACCAGGCAGAGTGAACCTGGAGATAGATCAGCATTTTCCCGTGGGCGAACCGAGATTGTCAGAGTGGGAACAGCTTTTTTCTCCACCTGATCCAGCGCAACGGCCAGCAAATGACCGGAGAGCGTTGTCACTCGTGCCATCTTCCAGCTATAGGTACCCGTCTCTGTCTCATGCAGATTGTGCGACGTATCGGAAGAAAGTTTCCAGCCCAGGCGCGTTTTGAGCCAGGCGGCCAGCAAAAGAGCGCGGATTGGATTAGGCGAGACAGCATTGGTACTGTGGGATGTAGCAGGTAAGACGGAATGTTCAATCTCAATGGTATCAACATCCCCCAGATAGGATCTATATTCAGCTACATCGAAGAATTGGGCAACCAGTTCACGCCAGGACGTAATACGGCCCCAGGAGAGATCGCTTAAAGCGCAATCAGGTGTCTCCTGTAAGAGAGAGGAGAGTGTGCGGATACGTTGTTCGGGTACTAAAAACGTATCTGAATCCACGATCACCCGGCTACTCACCCGGGTCAGCTGATGAAAGAGCCCTGGATCAGCAGGCAGATCACTTGGCCACCAGAGATAGACGGGAAGATCGGGCTTCAGTAAAGATGAGACAATGGGAGCCGAAGAGTGAACAGCCTCGCCAGACATATGAACAACAATCTGCTCAAAATGATGGCGCATCACATCCGAAATGATAGAGAAAGAGCGCAGCGTCACCCAGGTCGACACATTCGAAGGCTGGTCACTGCGCGTATCAAGGATCAACAGGGTCACACGTGCAATATGAGTGCTGGACAAATCACGTAAAAGTGTGCTTACTTTATAAGCCGATTGTACATCTGAGACACAGATTACCAGATTAAGGACACTTGTACGCACATTCATGTTCTGACTAATACGCATGTTGTCAGCGGCCAGGTGCCAGAGAGAAGTTAATTCCTCTTCAACCAGCTCAGGGGAAACCTGTTTACCGGCCCAGGGCAACCGCAGCCCTGGAGTCGTGGATTTATCCGTTGCCATTCCCTATACCCTTCCTCAGCTTGAACGTCATTGTTCCAATGGACAACATTGTGCTATCTGTTCTTCGCTAGCTCCTGTAACCACGCATGGAATCCTTCACGGCAAAGGGTCTTCTGCGGGCTAAGGGCGTCGCCACCGGCGACCCTCGCGCCAGATGAACTCATCTGCTGCTTGCGGTCCCCAGGTACCAGACTCATAGGTATGCATGGTTTCGCGCGGCGCGCTCTTCCACTCATCTAGAATACCCTGTACAAACACCCAGGCTGCTTCAACCTCGTCACGACGCGTAAACAAAGTCGAATCCCCATGCATGCAGTCGAGCAAGAGGCGTTCATACGCTTCCGGTTGCTCGCGCACAAAAGAGGAGCCATAGAAGAAGTCCATGTTAACTGCACGAATCTGCATATCGGTTCCGGGAACCTTTGCACCAAACTTTAGCGAAATACCTTCATCAGGTTGTATACGCAGAGTAAGAACGTTCGGTTCCACCTGGCCTTGAGCATCGCTATTCTTAAAGATCATCAGCGGTGCTTGCTTGAACTGAATAGCCACTTCCGAAACACGTTTTGGCAAATGTTTGCCTGTCCGTAAGTAGAATGGTACGCCAGCCCAGCGCCAGTTGTCAATGAACGTCTTGATTGCAACATACGTTTCGGTCATAGACGTTGGTGAGACCCCATTCTCCTGGAGATATCCGGGGACCTCGCGTCCACCAACCCAGCCTGGACCATATTGAGCACGAATCGTATTCGTTAAGACGTCGCGGCCTGTTAAAGGCTGAAGTGCATGAAGCACCTTTACTTTTTCGTCGCGAACAGAATTGGCGTCAAAGGCAATGGGCGGCTCCATCGCGACCAGCGTCATCAGTTGGAGCATATGGTTCTGGATCATATCGCGAATGGCACCCGATTCCTCGTAATACCCACCGCGGCCCTCCAGGCCCAGGTTCTCGGCAACTGTAATCTGCACATGGTCGATATAACGGCGATTCCAGACTGGCTCAAAAATACCATTGGCCAGACGGAAGACCAGAATATTCTGAACCGTCTCTTTCCCTAGATAGTGATCGATACGATAGATCTGCTCTTCCTTGAAAACTTTTCCTACCTGGCGGTTCAATTCATGAGCAGAGGCGACATCATGACCAAAGGGTTTCTCAATAATAATACGTGTCCACCCTTTACGGTTGCGATTGAGTCCTGCAGCCCCCAGATTCTGGATAATTTCAGGATACTGACTTGGTGGTGTCGAGAGATAGAAAATGCGATTTCCACTCGTGCCACGCTCTTGATCCAACTTGTTTAGCAGTTCATTGAGCTGTTCATATCCAGTTGGATTATGAAAATCTGATTGCAGGTAATGCAGACCGGCAGCAAAGCTCTCCCAGACCTGGGGATTCACTGGTTTTTGGCGTGAGTATTGATTAATAGAGTCAAGTGCTTGCTGGCGGAAAGTCTCATCGGTATAAGGCCGTCGTGCAAAAGCAACAACAGAGAACCCGGCTGGCAATGGATGCTCCAACGCTAAGTTATATAGTGCTGGCAGCAACTTGCGGTGCGTAAGGTCACCGGTAGCACCGAAAATGACCATGACGCAAGGCTCTAAGCTCTCTTTAATGCGTAACCCCTCACGAAAAGGGTTCTGCGCCTCTACGACGCTACGCTGAGGCATGCGAAATCTCCTAATATATGGTAACAACGTGTGTAGAAGAAACTATTTCTCGCTTGATTTAACTGCATGTCCACCGAACTCTTTGCACAGTGCAGCCATCACTTTAACAGTGATAGGCTCCTCCTGCCGCGAGCGAAAGCGTTCGATGCGGCTCTGTATTCCGTACCATCTTATCACCTTTCAGTGGACTCTGCTAGTTTGTCTTTTCCATCCATACTCTCTGATCTCATCAAAGGCTGGGGGATGACTCACGCTCCTGCATCCGCTGGCAGGTCGCCAATCAGAAAATGCTGACAACTCAGCAGGAGCGTGATCTACCTTCTGGAAATCTGTCTGGAAATCTGTGACCAGGTTCACAGCATCAGCTTAACGAGCAACCTTGCCTTCTTCGATCGCTTTTTTCTTGCTCTCGATACCGGCAAAAAGCTGATGGAAGGAGTCAGCAAACTTCTGAACGCCTTCATCTTGAAGCTGCTGGGTAACCTGAGCATAGTGGATGCCAATGCTCTCAAGGTCGGCTAACGCCTGTCTGGCTCCTGCGATGTCATCTTCAATGCTGAAGCGAGCAACGCCATGATCCAGGAAATTGACGATCGTCTCCTGAGGCATCGTATCAACGGTATCAGGTCCAACCAGCTCTTCTGCGTACAGAACGTCGCGATACGCTGGATTTTTGGTGCTGGTGCTGGCCCAGAGAGGACGCTGGACATGGGCACCGGCATGCTTCAGTGTCTCGAAGCGAGGGGAGCCAAAGATCTTCTTGAAGTCTTGATAGACCAGGCGAGCATTGGCAATGGCTGCCTTGCCCTCAAGAGCCTTCAGCTTCTGCTGCTCTGCACTATCGCTGCTCGCTTTGATCTTATCCTCCAGCAGTTTGTCGACCAGGGTATCAACACGGCTGACAAAGAAGCTGGCTACTGAGGCAATACTGCTGATGTCTTCGCCATTACTATTGCGCTCTTCAAGGGCGCGAATATAGGCATCGGCCACGTCGCGATAGCTCTCGATTGAGAAGATCAGCGTTACGTTCACGTTGATGCCAGCGCGCAGTACCTGATAGATGGCCTCGATGCAGGCAGGAGTTGCTGGGATCTTGATCATCAGGTTCGGACGATTGACGAGCTGCCAGAAACGTTTGGCCTCATCGATCGTGCCCTGGGTATCATTGGCCAGTTCTGGAGAGACCTCGAGGCTGACATATCCATCTTTCCCATGGGTGCGATCGTAGATCGGGCGCAGCAGATCAGCTACTGAGCGAATATCCTGAATAATCACTGCATCATAGATAGCGTTCGTGTCCTTGCCTTCGTTGATCAGCTGAGAGATCTGTTCGTCATAAGCGTGGCCAGCAGCGATGGATTTTTCAAAAATGGTGGGGTTAGCGGTTACGCCAAGGACACCATCTTTCAACATAGCTGCAAATTTACCAGAAGCTAGTTGAGCGCGGTCAATATTGTCATACCAGACGCTCTGTCCCAATTTGTCTAGTTCTTGCAATGGAGTAGACATTTGTACATCTCCTTTGAGTGGTGCGATCGATTGTACCAGGAGATCGCACCGTTTCATCAAAATCTATCTTTGACGTTTTGATACTACTAGTATGTCACTTAAACGAGACGTTTTGCTTTCTCAATGACATTCTCGACGGTGAAGCCAAACTTCTCGAACAGGGTCTTGGCAGGAGCAGATGCGCCAAAGTGATCCAGGGTGACGGTGTCGCCTTTCGCGCCAATGTAGCGCTCCCAGCCCAATGGGATACCAGCTTCGATGGCAATGCGGGCGGTGATGCTGGCAGGAAGAACGGACTCTTTGTACTCAGCGCTCTGAGCATCAAAAAGCTCCCAACTTGGCAGACTGACCACGCGAGTCGCAATCCCCTCTTCCTGCAACTGTTTAGCAGCGCTCACAGCAAGAGAGAGCTCAGAACCAGTTGCAATCAGAATCAGTTGAGGATGCTCTGCAGTATCCAGCAAGACGTACCCACCCCTGGCAACATTGCTGGCGCTGGCAACCTGGCTCCGATCAAATGTCGGCAGGTTCTGACGTGAGAAGACCAGCACAACAGGACCATGGTGTTTGATGGCGACGCGCCAGGCTTCTGCGCTCTCATTGGCATCACCAGGACGGATCAAGGTTACTCCAGGAATCGCGCGCAGAATTGCAAGCTGTTCGATTGGCTGATGGGTTGGACCATCCTCACCAACGCCAATGCTATCATGGGTGAAGACATAGATCGTATGCAGGTTCATCAGTGAGGCCAGGCGGATCGGTGGGCGCATATAATCCGAGAAGATCAGGAAGGTCGCACCGAAAGGAATCAGACCACCATAGAGGGCCATACCATTGAGAAGACTGCCCATGGCATGTTCGCGGATGCCAAAGTGCAGATTGCTGCCCGACTCTTCGGGGCCAAAGTCGCCGCGACCCTTCATGTAGGTATTGGTTGAAGGGGCCAGATCGGCTGATCCACCAAGCAGATTGGGCAGGTAGGGCGCAATCGCATTCAGAGTTTTCTCAGAAGCAATGCGGCTTCCCATCGTCTCACTTGGTGAGAAGGTTGGGATATGCTCTTCCCAATCGGCGGGCAGTTCGCCCTTTAGCTCTCGCTGCCACTGAGCGGCCAGTTCAGGATAGGCGGCGGCATAGGCATCGTACTCTTTCTGCCAGGCCTGCTCCTGCTCGGCACCACGCTCTACGCTCTGACGGAAGTAGTTCAAGGCTTCCTGCGGAACATAAAATGGCTCTTCGCTCACCCAACCAAGATTCTGCTTGGTCAGCAAGACCTCTTTTTCACCCAGTGGGCTCCCATGGGCACCAGCCGTATCCTGCTTATTGGGGCTACCATAGCCGATGTGGGTGCGCATGACCACTAATGAAGGGCGCTCAGTCTCGGCCTGCGCGTTCAGAATAGTCTGATTGAGTTTCTCAAGATCATTGATATCTGAGATATGCTGGACATGCCAGCCATAGCTCTCAAAACGCTGACCAACATTCTCTCGGAAGGCAATTGCAGTATCACCTTCAATAGTGATGTGGTTGTCATCGTAGAAATAGATCAGTTTGCCAAGTTTCAGTGTTCCGGCCATGGATGCAGCTTCGGAAGCAACGCCTTCCATGAGATCACCATCACTGACGATAGCATAGATGTAGTGGTCAAGAATGGTCTGATCAGGCTGATTAAAGCGAGCCGCTTGATAGCGCTGTGCAATCGCCATTCCAACGCCATTGCCCACACCCTGTCCCAGTGGCCCGGTTGTGGTCTCAATACCTGCGGTATGATGATATTCTGGATGACCAGGCGTTTTACTTCCCCACTGACGGAAGTTCTTCAGATCGTCTAGTGAGAGGTCATAGCCAGTCAGATAGAGCATACTGTAGATCAGCATTGAAGCGTGACCAGGAGAGAGGATAAAGCGGTCTCGGTTCAACCACTGAGGGTTATGGGGATTGTGGCGCATATGGCGCGTCCAGAGTAAATATGTAAGAGGAGCCAGCGCCATGGCTGTACCAGGATGGCCGGAATTGGCTTTTTGAACGCCATCCATGGCCAGAGTGCGAATTGTATTAATACAAAGTTGCTCGAGCGTCTTATGATCGACGGGAGTATGCTGTTGAGTAGTCATTGATCCTCCAGTTTTCCTAAGTGATTATTGTACTCAATACACTAACCGCTTAGTATTCTATCACATAGGTAAACAGCCTTGTGGTAACAACATCACAAAAACTTCT
Organism: Tengunoibacter tsumagoiensis; assembly: GCF_003967535.1. Classification (GTDB taxonomy): domain Bacteria; phylum Chloroflexota; class Ktedonobacteria; order Ktedonobacterales; family Ktedonobacteraceae; genus Tengunoibacter; species Tengunoibacter tsumagoiensis. Next base: position 4,112,105 of record NZ_BIFR01000001.1, read on the forward strand.
CCATCTGGCAAATCTTGTAAAAACATCACCAGGAAAGGGGCCTGTCTCTCCTTCCCTGCCAGTGCTTGCCTTCATGAGATGAAGCTTTATGAACAGAGCTAGATCTCTCTACGAGCTTTTTGTTGCAGCTCATAAAGTTTACTAATGGCCTCAATCGGTGTCAGTTCATCGATTGACAACGCGGCCAATTCCTCAATCAAAGGATGTTTCTCGTTCTCATTGGCCAGCAACGTCATCTGCCAGGCTACTGGCATCGTCATGTCGCGCATGGCTTTACGCCTGACTTTAGCGTCGCCTTTGCTCTCCAGCTCCTGCAAAATCTCTTCGGCGCGATGAATCACAGGACGTGGAATACCCGCAAGCTGTGCAACATGGATACCATAGCTGCGATCCGCTCCACCAGGAACGATCTTACGCAGGAAAACAACATGTCCATGCTCTTCAGTTACTGCAACATTCAGACAGCGAATGCGTGGCAGGAGCTGTGCGACTTCGACCAGCTCATGATAGTGGGTCGCAAAGAGCGTACGAGCACCACTTCGTTTATTGTTGTGCAGATACTCAACGATGGCGCGAGCAATAGCCAGTCCGTCGTAGGTGCTGGTACCACGTCCAATCTCATCCAGAATGATGAGACTGCGAGGCGTTGCATGGTGCAAAATATTGGCGGTCTCCACCATCTCCACCATAAATGTACTCTGCCCCGTCGCAAGATCATCTTGAGCTCCGATACGGGTAAAGATGCGATCAACCATACCGATTGTGGCGGCCTCAGCCGGAACATAGCTTCCAATCTGAGCCATCAACGTGATCAGGGCAACCTGTCGCAAATACGTTGATTTGCCTGCCATATTGGGCCCCGTAATTATATTGATCTGGGCCGAAGAATTAGAAATATTTGTGTCGTTCGCAATAAAGGGTGCATCGGTCTGGGCCTGTTCTACAACAGGATGGCGGCCAGCAACGATATGGATCGTATCCCCCTCATTTAATTGTGGACGGCAGTAATTCTGTCTGGCTGCCACTTCGGCAAGGCTCAGATAGACGTCGATCTCGGCCAGAGCATGGGCAGTATCCAGAATACGTTCGGCGGCATGAGCGGCGATATCTGCCCGGAGCTGGACAAAGAACTCGTTCTCCATCTTGTTGATACGCTCTTGCGCATTCAAAACAAGGGTCTCATACTCTTTAAGATCAGAGGTGATATAGCGCTCGCAATTGGTAAGCGTCTGTCTGCGGACATACTCTGTTGGTACACGGTTCAGGTTTGAGTTGCTTACCTCGATAAAATAGCCTGAAGCTTTATTGTAGCCAACTTTCAATGTGGAGATGCCGGTGCGTTTCCGCTCACGTTGCTCCATATCGGCAATCCATTGGCGGCCATTTTGCGATGCATTTTTCAGTTGATCGAGCTCAGCGCTAAAATTAGGCCGAATAATTCCCCCCTCGGTAATGCTCAATGGTGGCTCATCGACGATCGCCCGTTCAATTAAGGTGATGATATCGTCGTTATCGGTTAGACGAGCAAGCAAGCGAGAGAGGGTAGGGAGAGAGGAGGGAGGAGTATCTTGCAGGCAGGTGCGAACTTCGGCTGCGGCATGGAGCCCGTTGGCCAGGGCGACCAGATCGCGGGGATTGGCGATGCGCTGGCGCACACGATTGGTTAGCCGCTCAACATCACCCGCTTTTTTCAGTCCTTCTGCCAGTCTGGCCTGTAAGAGACCATCCCCCAACAGCTCTCCAATGGCCTGTTGACGCTGTTCAAGAATACCAATCTCAAGCAGGGGCTGACCGATCCAACGGCGCAAGAGCCGGCCACCCATAGGGCTTCTTGTTCGATCAAGCACCCAGAGGAGGGAACCTTTGACTGAGCTCTGACGCCCTGTTTCAAACAGTTCAAGGTTGCGGCGCGTATAGGGGTCCAGCGTCATAAAGCCTGTGGTCGAATAGGTCTCCAGTGCATTAAGCTGCTGGAGGAGGCCTTTCTGCGTCTCCTGTACATAGGCAAGCACAGCTCCAGCCGCGCGAATGGCCAGTGGCAACCGTTCGCAGCCAAAGCCCTCTAAAGAGGCAACCTGGAATTGTTGCAGCAGCCGATGCCGGGCGTCATCTTCATGAAAGTAGCGCGAATCGTAGGGTGTCACATGACCTGTCACGCTCTCCAAAAGCTTTGCTAGTGGCGCAATATCATCCTCTTCTTCTTCTTCCATCTCCGGTGCTTCGGCATTCGGATTGCCGTTGCTCCCAAGTTTCGTTACCTGCTTCTCACTTAAAACAGCAGCCAACCACCGTCTCTTCCGTTGCCCGTGACGATGATAGTTGGCCTCGACCAGGACCTCAGCAGGTCCAACGCGAGACATCTCCTGCTGGATCGCCAGTTCTGGTTCGGGGGTACTAAACTGCGTCACAGCAAACTCGCCGGTCGTGATATCCAGGTAGGCAATGCCCACTGCATCGCGACCAGCAATGACTGAGGCCAGAAAATTATTGCGCTTGGCAGCCAGCATGGCTGGATCGATAATAGTGCCCGGAGTGACAATACGCACGACCTCGCGCTCAACCAGGCCCTTCGAGAGGGCGGGATCACTGGTCTGTTCACAGATCGCGACGCGGTACCCTTTGCTTACCAGACGAGCAATATAACCATCGGCAGCATGGTGTGGAATACCTGCCATCGGAGATTTCTCGCCGCGGCCAAAATCGCGACGTGTTAAAGCAATCTCTAATTCGCGAGCAACAATCTCTGCATCATCATCAAACATTTCATAGAAGTCGCCCATGCGAAAGAACAGGATGGCATCTGGATTCTGGCGTTTAATAGATAAGTACTGAGTGCGCACCGGGCTGTGGACCGGTGGCTCGTTCTTAAATTCTTCAAATAACACGTGCAACCCTCCTCATACTCTATCTCAGTATAAGCCTAATCAGAGGGGACGTCAATTTGTTCTTAAGAAAGTTTTCTTAAACGACCAGGCGGTCAAATCGAGGGAAAAGCAGAGGGGAAGAGCTCCTGCTTCCCCAACAAGCAATGGTTCTATTGAGCAGGTGTGGAATGGAATAGTCGCTTCAAAATCCCGAATAGAATGGCTACTAGCACCATTATGAAGATAACCAGGCTCAAGATTCCTTGTGGATTCACCGCCATTTCAAACTTCGTCGCCGATGTACTGGTGAAATCAAAGAACCCTTGCGAGAAGAGGCTCAAGTGAATATGTTGTGGAGGATGGGTCACTCCAAACATAAAAATGCCAAAACTACCTATGATAAGGATAAAAAGTGCAATGATTGCACCAATGAATAGCCCTGTAGAGATGGTTTTCATGATACAATACTCCTTTGTGAATTTAAGTGTCTTTATTAATGAATAGTAAAATTAATTGCAAATCATCCATAAAAAACGTTTAAAAATGCATCAATCGTGCGACGCCTCCAACTTTTTTTGACTCCATATATGTATAGCAATGTACAGTGCTCCTAGTATCACCGTGATACCACCATATTGCACACCGATGTGCGCCCAGACTCCTCCTGGCACCTGTTCCAGGATGCCCTGGATATACTGTGCAAATATATAGGCGGGAAGAGATAACACTGTCACGATGAACAGTGCTGGAAGCATTGAGAGCGGATCATCCGGTGAGTAAGGAAGCGCAATACCCAGACAAAAACTAAAGAGATTACCGACCAGAAGGAGAGGCAAGAGTTCCAGCAGCAAGCCCGATGTATTGGTAATCCATACCAGTAATCCCATCAGCAAGAGCCAACAACCTGCACTTACAAGAAAAGTGGTGCTAAGCTTGCCATCGAGAAACCGGCGTCGCTGCAAAGGTACGCTTGCGAGAACCTGATAGGCGCGGCGATCTCGCCCCCAGGATAATTGAGCAGCAGCACAAAGCATCATTGTGATAAGATATCCGGCCACTTGAAGAAGGGCAAAATTCAGCAATACATTGCTTTTCCCAATCCAGGAGTTTGCACCGATAGCAGCAAGCCAGATCCCTATAATCATAAAGAGGCCGATAACCAGTTGTTCATCCCGCAGAAGGCTTTTCAATTCATACACACAGCTCGTCAGAAAAAAGTTGCGTGGAAAAGTCAGGCCACGTAATGGTACCCAATATCCTTTTGTTCCTAGAACAAGTTTGTCGCTACGTTCGATGAAGAACAGGTACAATAGGGCGCAGATAAACGAGACCGAAAGGAGTAGTGCTACGCCCGTAAATATGATGATCGGTCGTGAGTCAAGCACCAGCAGCATCCAATAAGAAGGGAGGAAGATAAGCCAGCCAATCTGGCCTCGTACAAGCTCCACACCACTGTAAATAAGAGGGATCATTAAGAGAATCAGACCAACAGACATGGTCAATCCCATAGCTGTTGTGCGTATTGCAGCGCGATCCGCACCAAAAAGCAATGTTGTCACATAGAGAATTCCTTGATGGAAGGCGAGGGTCATGGCATTATAGCAGAGTAATCCAAATATCGTCGCTCCAAGCAATGGAAGCGGTTGGGCCAGGCCCAATTGTACAAAGATCGGTAATATAGGTACCCAGAGCAAACACTGTGAAGCAAGTAATAACATGAAACCTGGTAATACAACCCCACAACGCTGCTGGGTTGCAGAGATCGGAAGAGGCAAGAATATTCGCTTAAGAACGGTGTCATCTGGTGTAAGTAGCAAAAAAGCAATTAACAGTATAAATGCAGAGATTCCAAAGGAACAAAAAAAACCTGACAGAAGAATGGAGTTAAGCACCAGGTTTTGTGATCTTCCAGAGGCGAGAGGCAATAATGCTTGATAAAAAAAATCATGTGCCAGATAGGCCCCACTCAGGTAGCACATACCTAGCAGTAACACAATAAACCAGAGATAGGGTGCACGACGAAAGAGCTGGCGCAGACGATTCCGCCATAACGTCAGAATAAGTTTAGAAATCTGCCAGAACATGATCCAATTCCTCCTCTTGCTTTTCAATGTCGAGAGCTGTTAGAAACACCTCTTCTAAATTGGTCACTTTATACAAGGAGCGTAGATCATTCGGTGACCCTGTTGCAACAGCCTTTGCTTGATTCAGTAAAACTACTGTATCACACATATCTTCTGCCAGTAAGAGATCATGGGTTGATAAAAGGACGCCGACTCCTCTTTCACAAAGCTTGCGTAATAGTCGTTTCGTGAGAGCAATCATTTCCGGATCCAGTCCAGAGAAAGGCTCATCCAGGATAAGCAATGGTGGCTGGTGCAGAAGGGCGCTAATAAGTTGAATTTTCTTTCGCTGTCCATGAGAGTAGGTTTCAAGTAAATGGTGAACTTTCTCTTCCATATGCAGAAGCGACAGGTAATCCTGCACAGTCGTCCATTTTTCATCGGGCAACTGATAAATTCTATGCACAAATTGCAGATACTCCCAGCCAGTTAAATACGGAATAACATCCTGAGAGTCTGGCACAAAACCAAAATTGTATTTTTCTGCTGCACTCATTCGCAACATTGTCTTTCCACCAAGGATGATCTTCCCCGATGACGGAGGAAAAATCCCAACAAGCATTGAAAGAAGCGTTGTTTTGCCAGCCCCATTCGGACCAAGAAGCCCCAGAATAGTCCCCTCTTCAATCTGAAAAGAGACCTCAGAAACTGCTGTAAATGCACCAAATCTTTTTGTAATCTGACTCACTTCAAGAATATTTTCGCTCATAAGCTCTCCTCTTCAAGAGTGTAACGCATATACATATTTTAAATAATTCAAACGCAATAAAAATTAAAAATCAAATTTCTCATTCTCAACATGGCAGATTGTCATAGCTACGTTACTATCAGTAGTAAATGCGAAGAGAGCAGTGGCGCTACTATATACCGGGTAATAGGTGGCAAGATTTTATCTCCCTTCTCTATCTTAATCATATAAGCAGCGTATTCTAATCCGATCTAATTATACGTTATATTTCGTGGGAAGGAGTGAATATTTTTATAAAAGCTGCTGCAAAAATCATCCTTTTTTGCAATATTCACCATCTTTATCAAGAATAAATGCTCTATATGCCTGGCATTTATTAGTTTTTTATAGCTGTAATGCATATATAGTAATTATTAAAATTTTCTTGTATGTTTATAATGTGTCTGGATTTCATTCTGTATCAGTTGACTTTATGATTTTTATATGGTAATTATAAAATCAGCTTTATGGTATGTTATTACTTTGATTTTATTTTGAGTAAGCTATAGATGTTTTGCACCATACTCGCATAGTTCCAATATTATTAGAAGGAAATAATGGAGTGGCTTTATGACCGTAAAAGTTGTGCTGAAAACGCAGCACTTGAAGAAAAGTTATGGCGTTGTACACGCAGTTGAAGATATCTCTTTATATGTTAACCAGGGAGAGATCGTTGGTTTTCTAGGACCTAATGGATCAGGAAAAACGACAACGATTGGGATGATCCTGGGTCTCATCTATCCAACAGCTGGCAGCATTGAAGTGTTAGGGAAACCAGTCAAACCGCTACAGAATAGAGCTTTACAAAATGTTGGAACACTGATGGGAGCACCCTCATTAATGCTCTCTTTATCAGCCAGAGATAACCTTCGATTGCTCGGTCGCCTGTATGACAATGTTACACCTCAACGCATTGAGCAGGTTCTGGAGATGGTAAATCTACAGCAGGATGCCCATCGATTAGTTAAGCAATACTCAACTGGTATGAAACAACGCCTTGGCCTGGCATTGGCTTTACTCGACAACCCCAAACTTTTGATTCTGGACGAGCCAACCAATGGTATGGATCCATCAGGCATGCATGAGATACGACTATTATTGCGTAATCTGGTGGCACAGGGCATCAGCATTTTTATTAGCAGCCATCTTCTTCACGAGATGGAGATGATCTGCGATAGAGCTGTCATCATTTTCAAGGGCAAAATTATCGCTGAAGGTACAATGGAAGAGCTCCTGGCGGGCAAAGAGATTGTGCGCATTAAGACCAGTCAGCCTGAGTCGGTCAGCGACGCTTTGCAAGGGATCATGCATGGAGCAGGTAAGGTGCAGATAAATGGTGACTATATCGATATTCATGGCTTTACAAGCGAGCAAGTTATTGAATATCTGGTTGAAAAACGTCTTACTCCGCATGAGGTAGGACATGTTCGCCATGATCTTGAGAGTGTGTTTTTGAATCTAACACAAGAGAATAGTGCGAGGAGATAAATTGTATGTTCTGGAAAGTGCTTCTACTGGAAAAAGATAAGCTACAGAAGAGCTTGATTCTCAAAATTGAGCTGATACTACTGGTCTCGCTGATTATCATAGTCGATCTTGGGCAATATCTTCTCATCTCTCTTGCTGCACCGACAAAATTAAAGGCTACAGCCAGCCTTTTTACCTGGCCTGCGGGTCTGGTAGGCTCAATTCAATTTGCGGGAGCACATACCTTTGGTGGCTTGTTATTGGTCATTCTCTTTGGATCTCTCACTGCGCGCGAGTATTCCTGGCGAACCTTTCATTTGTGGCTGAGTCGCGGTGTGCCAAGAAGTACTTTATTGGGTGCGAAGTTTGTCATAAGCATCTTCACGGCTGTCCTTATGGTACTCATTGCCTTTGTTGTAGGCGGAGTTGTAACGGGGGCTCTAACCTATATTGTTTATGGTACGATTTCTATCGAGAAGATCAATCTGCTACAGATAGTGCTCACTCTACCCATTATCAGCTACTGTCTTTTACCTTATGTTGCATTAACTTTTATGCTGGTCTTGCTTAGTCGTTCATCTGTGGTTGCCATTGGAGTAGGGTTAGTCTTTTTACTCTTTATAGAATCTCTCCTTTACACCATCCTGAACTTTATTGGGGGGGTGGCTGCACAAATAGGACAGTATCTTCCCACGGGTCTGGAAGAGTCTCTGTTGAATAGTGTAACAACCGGAACAGGATCTGGCTCATCATCTAATATATTCCATATCCATTATTCATCTCCATGGATAGCTCTCGCTGCGATCACTCTCTATATAGTCCTGTTTGCAGGTATTGGTAGCTGGCGTTTCCTCCAGCAAAACTTCACCGATTAAGCCTGAGAAACAATGAACTGTATGCGCCTTCCTCTCTGAATTGAAGAACTTTTGTATATGAAATGACAAGTTTTACGTATCAAAAGTAACTTCATTGTCTGATCAGTATAGTAAGAAATCTGACGAGAATTGGTGTAAAAGTACATATGTACTCATGAAAACCTTATGTACTAAAAAAAGAGGGGGCGCTGATGTTTTACCTGGTTCTTTTGTTTCTTCTCGTGTTTGGCGGGGTACTGACAGTGGTAGCTGTTGACAACCTTTCCACACCGGTTCATGTAAGCTTGTTACTATGGGCCACACCAGATCTTCCCATTGGACTCTGGATTGTCACAGCTTTTTTATTGGGAGCACTGCTACTCTATATCGTTTCGGCAATCTCAGCCTGGCACGAGCGTAGAGAGATAAGAAAGTTGCGTAAACGAATCGGTCAATTAGAAGAACAGATTGCATCAGCTCGGGCCTCTATTCAAACTCCTTTTTTTAATCAGCCGGCAGCAGTTCCTCGCTCTATTACCAGGCCATTGCGAGTACAACCAAACACGCCAGCTTCTAACGTCCAGAGCTCTTTACCGATGCCGAACTTTCCGAATTGAACGCCGAAAGCCGCCTGAACTTTTATGAATAAAGTGGGAACGCCGTAATTTCTGCTCTTTTTTCTTTTTTACATACTTACGACGCTTTTCCGGACGCTCTTCCACCAGGGGCGTCTCGGAAAAGTCGTCCATTTCATTTATACGAACGGGCAAGTCGTCCATTTCATTTATACGAACGGGCAGATCATCTCTCTCCTCATCGGCGCGAACCACCAATGCCTCTTCTTCATTCTCTGCTGTCTGTCCAGAAGGTTCATCCAGTTCTTCAACAGGCTGAGGCAGATAGTCATCGCCTGATAGAAGAGGATCGCCTGCAAAAACTTGCTCCAACGCACTTAATAGCCCCTCAATATCGGCTCCTTCAAGGATCTGCGGAGCCCTCTCCTCTTCAGTATCAGGCTGGAGCATCTCCTCTTCAACATCCACAACTCTAGAGGAACCTGTATCTGGCCTAACAACGGGAAGGCTGCCTGAATCGCTCATAAGTTTCTGGAACAGAATCTCCTCCGTAACATCATTGAGCAGATAGAGGTCTTCAGGACCTTCACCTTCATCCTGAATGTCTGGAGCAGCAGGTGGCTCTTCCCGTAGACTATCAGGCTCACTCATCAACTTTTGCAATAGCAGGTCTTCTGTCACATCGGCAAAGAGATGTTCAAGCTGAACTTGCTGTTCATCAACTGGATCTACTGGCTGCCTGGGAGTAGCCTCATCCTCGATTGAAGTCATCCAATCATAGGCTCCCTCGAGAGCATGATGGCACCAGGAAGTATAATCGCTACCGATCATATCAAGCTGGTCACAACGTTCGAGCAAGGCGAGAGTATGGTCCAACCACTCATCCCCACGTTCCAGCATCCGATCCAACAGATCGCTATCTGAGACACCATAAGCCTGAAACTGAGCCAGAGCCGCCAGAGCTACAGGAGAAGGCTGGAGAGGCTGCAAATACTTTTCATTCTCAGCAATCCGATTCTGGAAGACTGCGATCTCGCGTGCAATATCTTCTAAACGCTGCTGAGCCATCCACACATGGTAGGCCGAAACAAATTGCTGAAGATCCGTACCTGGCAATTCAGCAAAGAGGCGAGCGACCTCTGCAAAGCCAATTCGCTCCTTAGAAGACTCGTACGATTGACTCATCCCTCAGTCCCCTTCTGTCCGCTTTGATGAAGATCTGGTTGTTGTCCCCAGCGTTCAAACCAGCGCTCAACCAGACGATCGGTACGACGGCTCTGCTGATTGACTGGAACTGCCGCTGGCGACGCTACAGAATCCATGGGCTCTTTCACTGTTGGTTGAGTAGCATGAGCTACCGCGTTGCGCAGCCACCAGGGCAGAGGGATCTGAGGATCGGTGAGATTATAGGTATGAACAAAGGCGCTAAGATCCTCAAATTGCTCCTCTTTCTCCGGGCCAGAATGGGCATAGTCAGGTGTTGAGATCAAAGGCGTTGCAATGCCTCGCTCTTCATCAGGAATGGCAAGATCAGCAGCGAATGCGGGGAAGAGCGATGGATCAGCAATGCTTTGATCTTCTTCAGGAATGGGAAGATCAGAAGAGAATGTAGGCGAGAGCAGTGAGGTCATTGGAAGCTCTTCCGGTAAGGGATAAGGAAGGTCCATTTCTAGCTCGATAGAAGTGGAAGGATGATCGATCAGAGAAGGCAGGACGGGAGTATCTGGAAAGAGCATGGCCATCGAACGAGAGGTAGGGGGCTCTGAAGCCTCTGCAACCTCTGCTAGCAATTGATCGGTACGCTGACTGATCAAGGCCTGAATAATCTTATTACCCGCAAACGAAACATCGTTCTCCAACAAGTTCATCTGTTGATGAAGCTGGCTGAATTCATTTTCCAGTAGAGCGAGTTGAGCGCGAAGCTTCCGGTCGACTTCGCGGTAATAGAGCCATTGTCGATATTGACCCATGCACGTACATTCCGTTCCTGTTAAACGCTCTGTTCAGGAGATCTCAGAGGCAGTATAGCATGAGACAAGAAATGAGACAAGCAATAGCCGCACCGGATAGCCACTCTGCGTGCGAATCGCCTGCCTCTCTTATGAACAATGAGTGCCTTAAAAATCGCCCTCGCGCTCCACTTTGCTTCGATGTGAGATCAGCAATAGCAGACCAACAATAATAAAATTAGCAAAGACCGAACTACCACCATAGGTCATAAAGGGGAGGGGAATGCCAGTCAAAGGCATAATCTTTAAATTGCCAGCACTGATAATCAGCGTCTGAATCGCAAAGATCGAGGTAAGGCCAGCAGCCAGTAACTGCTGAAACGGATCACTTGCCTCCATCGCAATGCGGAACCCACGGTAGACAATCAAGAGATAGATACCAATAATCGCAAACAGACCAACCAGACCAAGCTCTTCAGCAAAGGCTGTCAGCACCATATCAGTATGGACCGCAGGGACAAAAAACTTTCCAGCAGGATGTCCCAGACCCAATCCAGCTCCCAGAATACCTCCACTTGCAATCGCGATTAATCCCTGCACTACCTGGCCGCCGCCACCAATCTCATAGTACAAAGCATCGCTCTGGGCATTCCAGTTCACCATATCAATGCCAACTACTGCAAAGCGCTGCTTCACATACCCAAGCAGTAGATAACCAATAAAGCCAAAGACGACAGCCATCAGAGCACTGGTCACGACATAACTGATCTTGCTGGTCCCCAGATAAATCATGCACAGGAAGATACCATAGATTAGTAGCGCCAACCCCAGTTCACGAACCACCAGGAACAACAACAGACCAATTCCTAACATCATAAGAATGGGCCCAAGCTGTCTCAAAGGCGGAAGCCGAAATGGCCCAAACTTCAAGCTGCCCTCTGCCAGAATCTCACGATTCTCACTTAAATAAGCCGCAAAGAAGATCACAATACAGATCTTGAGCAGTTCAGAAGGCTGAAAATTAAACGGGCCAATGTTCAACTGGTCGTGGGTGGGACTATTCAAGTCTTTGACCTTGAATGTATTCACCAGCGTTGTACAAAACATAACCACACCAAAGAGGGCCGCAGTATATTTATAGCGAGCAAGCCAGTTGATATTGCGGAGAGCAAACATCGTTCCCAGACAGATCACCAGGCCAATAAACACCCAGGTAAGCTGCCGATTACCAAGGCCCGGTATACCGATGTCGGGCCCCAAACGGGTAGACATAATCACGCCCAATCCCGTCAGCACACCAACTAGAGGCAGAAGAAACTGATCAGCCTTGCGGAAAAAGATATTCATGACCACATGAAAACCGAGCAAAGCAGCAATCAGACCAACAATGGGGGTCAGCCCCTGACCAATTGGTAAATTATTAATCTTCAGCGAAGACGTAGGGTCAAGGTTCGATAATAAAAGCTGGGTCATCGCCAGCAGAAATAGGACGAAAGGGAGAATTAATAACCATAGCTCGGTCCAGCGGTAGCGCCGCAATACGCCTGCAGAGCGCTGTGCCATCTGTGCCATCTCTCTCTACCTCTCAATCTAGTGCAATGCATACGTAAAAATCAGCGCCACCGATCTCAACAGCTCCCAAGCGCTGCATAGATCGGTATCACTGCGTTAATTTAAATTGAATATAGCCGACACGAATAATATCGCCTGCTTTGGCCGGAAGCGCATCACGAGCAGGCTGATTATTCACATACGTGCCATTGACGCTGCCAGCATCCTGAACATACCAGACGCCATTGCGAAACCAGAGCCGGCTATGTTCGGACGAGATAAAATTGTCTGGAATCTGAATCACATTCGTTGGGCCACGACCAATATTTGTCTGTGGCTCCAGGTCGAAGCGGGTTCCTGGCAGAATACTGCTGGGGCCGCTATCGACCACAATCAAATGTCCCAGAATAGGAGACGCTTTACTGTCCGGATCCTGGCTAGCCTTAGCCGTCTTCTTTAGATCGCGGGTAATGGCAATGACCACCTGCATCAAAAAGAGATAGAGCAGGACAATAAAGAGTAAGCGTAAGACCAATAAAAACACTGGTAGTTGCATAAGGCGGAGACCTTACCTTCTATCGAATTGAAAATCATAGCTCCCAATGGTGAAGCGATCCCCATTACGAAGCACATGCTGGCGCATGCCAGGCGTATTATTGATAGTAATGCCATTGGTACTACCAAGATCAAAGATGGCAAACTGTCCGTCTGCTTGATATTTGATCTGTGCATGATAGCGAGAGACGCGCTTATCTTCTACAATAATATCATTGCTCAGTTGGCGACCGATATTAATAATAGGTTTTTCAATTTGATAGACTTGCGGTCCCGCCTGTGGTAGCCGGATCGTCAGTTTAGCATATGGGATCTGTTGGGACTGAGGAGGCACCGTCTGAGCATACTCTCCGCTCGGATTGCTGTATCCTGTTCCACTACTGTGAGCGGGCTGATGAGCGCTATGGCTGGTACTCCCTGTGCGCTGATGAGACGCTGAAGGTTTATGAGCGGGAGCAGAGTTACCTGTAATCCCAGGGAGATTCTGTCCAGCGGGAAGCTGAGCACGAATCTGCGCCAGCTGCTCGGGAGTCAGGGCCTGAGTATGCATCTGTCCCTCGGCGTTGCCGCTCTGCCGATCAGCCAGCTCTGTTTCGATGCGAACAATTCCCATTCGGAGAGAGCTATCGGCATGCAGGCGGATAATCGGCATCGTTCTCAGCGTAAAATGGCGCTGGCGAGCGACCTCAACGAGGTGGTTCTGCCAATCGCGGATCAATGACGTCTGGCTATTTGCCATCTGTTGATGATCTTTGATGCTAAGAAAGATGTCGTAAACATTGGGCGCCAGACGGCGGCCCTCGCTTTGCAGCAAGGTATTATCGGACATCGCCCGTTCAAGCTTCCGTTCCAGTTCGACTGGCTCCAGCCGAGATGGGAACAGGCGTGCAAAGGGGCCCTCAACCATGCGCTGCATAAACGCTTCTAATTTTGTTAATGGGTTTTGGCGAGCTTTCAATGGCTCACCCTCCTGATCTCAAGTATTTGACGTGCGCTCTGAATATCAGAGGCAATTTGCGCCTTCAGGGCGTCGACTCCTGAAAAGCGTTGTTCGCCACGTAAACGTTCAATGAACTCTATTTTCAGATGCTGATCATAGAGATCCAGATCGACATCGAGAAGGTGTGCTTCTACTAATCTCTCTTTTCCATTAAACGTTGGACGCACTCCAATATTGACCACGCCTTGATACGTGGATACGTCATGCTCTACACGCCAGGCGCGGCCATCATGTAATGAGCAATAGACTGCATAAACCCCATTAGCTGGTAGCAATTTATGCGGTTCAGGCAGAATATTCGCCGTTGGAAAACCAAGCAACCTGCCACGTTTATCGCCGTGGCTCACCACTCCATCAACGATCACAGGATGACCCAGCAAAGCATTGGCCTCGCTGATCTGCCCTTCAGTAACCAGGGTCCGAATGCGGGTGCTACTGATCCGCGCCTCTGCAGCTTCTTCCAACGGGATTCCCAGGACCTGAATATGATGATCTTGACCATACTGTTTCAGAAACGAGACATCCCCTTTCCGATTATGGCCAAGGCTGAAGTTTTCTCCTACGATCAGCCCACGAATCGAGAAGCGCTGGGTCAGAGCATCCATAAATTCTTCTGCGGACATCGCAGCTACTTCTGGCGTAAAGGTAATCACGATATGATCAGCAACCTGACCATAGCGAGCAGCCAGGGCCAGTTTTTCGTTAAGCGTGGTTAAAAATTGGGCCTGGATATCGGGTCGCACCACGATAATGGTATGTGGAGCAAAGGTCACCAGGACCGGACGGCAGTGCAGCTCCTGTGCTTGCAGCCGCAGTTTGTGCAGCAATTGCTGATGTCCCAGGTGGATGCCATCAAAATTACCAATCGTGATGGCAATCGGCTCATTATTTGCTAGGGTTGTCTGATATTCCATCGTGTTGTTATTCATCTACCAGGCCATCCACTTGCATGTGTCGGAGGCCTTGTTATCCTTTGTCTTCTTTCGCTAATAGTACCACAGCCGATGCACGCTAGCAATAAGACCAGGATGTCGATTTTTAATGTACGATTGCTTGTTAGAAGGTCAAAACCTGGTACGACCGATCGAGCGATGCAACGTGCTGATCTGGTGGATCGGGCAGAAGGGTGGTTAACTTTTCAGTACTTTTTTGGGCTGCCAGAGCTGCTGGTTCGCATCCCAGGTAGCAATTGCCAGAAACTGTCCATCCTCATTATAAATACGTGCCAGGTCTGCCATGGGTTGAACAGTAGGATGAGAAAAAGTATTACCGTGGAGGACGCGTTCAATCGTGGGGGCATCAAGATAGAGGGCAGGATACTGGTGCAGGGCAGTATCAGCAGGGAAAAGATAGCTCTCTATGCTCTTTGTTTCCAGAGCCAGGGCTAACTCCTCTATTGTTACGCTCTCGGTGAGCGAGAAAGGGCCGCTACGCGTACGAATCAGCCCGGTCAAGTAAGCTCCACAGCCTAGATATTCACCCAGATCATATGCCAGAGAGCGAATATAGGTTCCTTTGCTGCAAGAGACTGCCAGCGTGAGATGAGGATGCTGCCAATCGAGAATCGTGAGCTCTGAGATCTCAACTGGACGTGGCGTAAGCACGACTTCTGCCCCTGCACGAGCTAGCTTATAGGCTGGCTGACCCTGAATTTTAATCGCAGAATACCTGGGAGGAAGTTGCATCTGTGGGCCCAGAAAATGGGCGCAAGCCTCCTCAATCTGAGACAACGTCAATGCTTGCAGAAGAGCAGGCTCTGCACTTCGAAGGACGGTCCCCTCAGCATCATAGGTATCGGTCACAGCCCCAAAAGTGATCTCTGCCTGATAGGCTTTGCCACTCTCGCTGAGATATTCGGCGACGCGGGTTGCCTGACCCACACAGATTGGTAAGACACCGCTGGCGGCTGGGTCCAGCGTCCCGGTATGGCCAACCCGCTTCTGCTTCAGCAATTTGCGAATTTTAGCCACAACATCATGCGATGTTAAGCCCAATCCCTTGTTGATGTTGAGAATTCCGTCCACAAATGTACCATTCCTTCTTTTCTATGCTTGAGCTGACTGCTCTTGTAGCTGCTGATCGGTGGCCTCAATCTGTTGCACGATCTCCTGGATTACCAGCCTCGTGGCCTCTGCTAAGGGCTGATGAATGGTTGCTCCAGCCGCTCGAGGATGACCACCACCTCCCAGGCGCATACAGATAGCAGCGACATCATAAGGAGCTGTGCTCCGCAAGCTGACTCGTGTCAGAGAAGGATCACCATAATTTTTAAAAAAAGCGGCAACCTGGACACCTGCGATATCCCGCAGAGACCCAACAATCGCATCATCCATATCAGCGGTAGCGCCAGCCTGGGCCAGCGTCTCATCATTGGCATACGACCAGAGCACACGTCCAGCCAGGGTGGTCTGGATATTGTTGGTGGTAGCTGCTTGCAAACGCAATTGAGCCAGAGGACGCGTACGGAAGAGGGGCTTCACAATCATTTCAGCAGTTGCGCCAGCCGTCAGAAGGATTGCACCAACCTCCATGGTACGTGCGGAAGTGCTGGGATACTGAAATGAGCCTGAATCAGTAATTAAACCGGTCAGCAGACAGATCGCAGCATCTTTATCGAGAGGAAGGCCTGCCTGTTGTTGGAAAAGGACAATCAGCTCAGTCGTCGAGGCCGCCCCGGTCTCAATAATATTGACCGTCCCACATCCTTCGCTACTGACATGATGGTCGATATTGATAATCGTTGCCGTATCCAGGAAATGCCGATGCTGCTCATAGAGAGCTCCATAACGGCTCAGTTCACCAGCATCCAGAGCAATGACAAGATCAAATTGTTCATCGCCCAGCGTTGTTTGCAGCGTCTCAACATCAGGCAGAAAAGAGAAAGACGAAGGAGCAGGATCTGCACAGGCAGGTACACAGTCTTTTCCTAACTGGCGTAACATATGGGCAAAGCCCAGGGCAGAACCCAGGCAGTCTCCATCGGGGCGTTCGTGTGCAAGCAATGCAATGCGTTTAGCAGCAGTAATGAAATGCATAGCCTGCTGGACCTTAGCAGCAGGGAGCTGCTGTTGAGCCAACGGGAAGTCTGATGAGGCAACTATCTCACTCATTCGGCCTCTGCCTTCTGTGTAGGAGTCTCTTCCTCAACGGAAGCAGCGCTGGCGAACTGCTCACTCTGTACTTTGTTCTCCTGATCTTCAAGCTCAATCCTGTTCAAAAGATCAATGATCCGCGCTCCTTCTTCAATCGAAGTATCCAGCTTAAAGACGAGCTCTGGCATATAGCGCAAAGTAATACGGCTAGCCAATTCACGGCGAAGATAGCCAGAGGCATTTCTCAGTCCCTGCATTGTCTCTTTCTGCTCTTCGGGCGTTCCCATCACACTGACAAAAACTTTGGCGTGGCGAAGATCACCACTTACTTCAACGTGCGTAATGCTCGCAAAGCCAACCCGTGGATCTTTCAGACGTGTACGTAAGAGCTCACTCAATTCTGCGGCGAACAATTCACCTAATTTTTCTTGTCTATGTGGATTTGCCATGCAACCTCTCCTTGTAGACCATTGTAGACCATTGTGGGCACAAGGCCGCTTTGTCGCAAACGCAACAAAGCGGCCTTAAAAACGGTGCTGCTATCTTGTTCAGGCTCCCGGAAGAACGCGCTCCTGAGAGAAGGCTTCAATAATATCACCAACCTCAAATTCGATGAAATCTTCGAGAACGATTCCGCACTCATAGCCGCTGGCCACTTCACGGACGTCATCTTTCCCACGACGCAGAGAACCAATCTTCCCCTCATGAACCTTCTCACCCTTACGCAATAGACGCGCCTGCGATGAGCGGGTTAACTTCCCATCAGTAATACGGCTACCAGCAATAACCGTTGTCTTACCAGCTTTAAAGATCTGGATGACTTCGGCATGGCCGTCGATAACCTCACGATACGTTGGTTCAAGCATACCAACCAGAGCGGCCTGGATATCATCGATGAGCTTATAGATGACATTATAATAGCGAATATCAACGCCCTCTTTCTGAGCCTCGCGCTGTGCTGCACCATCAGCCTTCACGTTAAAGCCGATGATGATCGCGCCAGAGGCACCAGCCAGATGGACATCGGTCTCGCTAATATTTCCAATTCCCTCGTGAATCAGGCGAACCTTCATGTTATCTTCGCCCAGTTTGGAGAGGGAGCCTTTGATAGCCTCGGATGATCCCTGAACGTCGCTTTTGAGAACGACGTTCAGTTCTTTGACTTTGCCCTCTTGCATCTGCATGTAGAGCGTATCAAGGCTGACCTGGCCTAGAGGCATGGTCTCCAGACGGCGCTTCTCGGCCTCGTCTTGAGCCATCTGCTTAGCTGTCTTCTCATCAGCCGCGACCTCCAGGCGATCACCTGCATTTGGGACCTCGGGCAGACCCAGGATACTCACTGGAGTGCTTGGGGTGGCCTTCTGAATCAGCTTGCCGCGATCGTTGAACATCGCTCGGACTTTACCAGCGATACCACCAACGACGATATTATCGCCGCGCTTCAAGGTACCTTGCTGAACCAGAACCGTTGCCGTGGCACCGCTATTCTTCTCCAGTTTGGCCTCAATGATGATACCAGTAGCCAGACGATCAGGATTGGCACGAATGTCCTGGACCTCAGCGACCAGCAGAATATACTCGAGCAGTTCATCGATACCTTCGCCACGACGGGCTGAGATTGGTACACAGACGATATCGCCGCCGTATTCTTCAATCACGACGCCGATCTCCGTTAACTGCTGTTTCACACGGTCGGGATTCGCGTTGGCCTTATCAATCTTATTCAAAGCAATAATGAGTGGCATCTTGGCAGCCTTGGCGTGGTCAATAGCCTCACGCGTCTGAGGCATCACACCGTCGTCAGCAGCCACTACAATAATCGCAATGTGGGCGGACTGGGCACCACGAGCGCGCATAGCGGTAAAGGCTTCGTGACCTGGAGTATCCAGGAACGTGATCTTCTTTCCGTTTACCTCAACCTGATATGCCCCAATATGCTGAGTAATACCACCAGCCTCACCAGCCGCAACTTTGGTCTTACGAATGGTATCGAGCAGAGAGGTTTTACCGTGGTCAACGTGGCCCATAATGGTAATAACTGGTGGAATGACCTCGGTGCGATCCGTCTCTGCGGCAATCGACTGCGCTTCTGAAGCTGATTGCTTCTGGACCGCGGGCGTCGTCGTCATGGTGCTAGGGGAAGGCTCGAAGCCAAGGTCTTTGGCAACCAGAGCAGCCTTCTCGTACTCAACCACCTGATTGATGCTCGCGAAAATGCTATGCTTTTTAATCAGGTTGCTAATCACCTCAATCGGAGAGACGCTCAGGAGCTCTGCCAGATCTTTCACCACAATCTGTGGCGGAAGAGAGATAGGGCCAGTTGGTTTCTCCTTTACAGGAGCTGGACGGCGCTCTTGTGGTGGACGTGCTGGAGCATTCGCAGGTCGATTTGACTGTCGATTACCATTGCCACCGCTATGTCCTGGTCCACCAGAACGAGGGCCTGCTGGTCCACCAGAGCGGCCACTCCCACTACCTGGGCGCGGACCATTGGATTGTCGCTGTGGCGGGCCATATGATCCCGGTCCCTGAGGCCCCGGGGCATTCCCTGGCATGGGAGGGCGCTGCTGCTGTGGAGCTCCAACGTTGGAACGTGGGGGCTGATTCTGGAACCGATCACGATTCATTGGTGGGCGCGGGCCTCCAGCATTGTTGCCAGGGCCACCCATGCCAGCGGGACGTGGGCCACCTGCATTATTGGGTCCATTCATTCCAGCGGGGCGCGGGCCACCCGGGTTGTTGCCAGGGCCACCCATGCCAGCAGGACGTGGGCCATTGTTATTACGATAATTCGGATTAGGACCATTGGGTCTGGGATTCGGGTTGCGTGGCCCTCCCTGCCCCATTGGTCGCTGGGCTGGTGCACTTCCAGATTGCGCTGGACGCGCATTTGTCTGAGTGGGTGCCGAAGCACCCTCGGTGTTCTCATGCGTATCAGTTGAAGCTGTTGGAGCATTCTGCGTAGAAGGATTAGTTGGACGACGCCGAGGCGCTTGCTGCTTGGGTTCTTGTTCCTGGCTACCTGGTGCAGTCTGTTCTGGTTTCGAGCGAGCAGGAGCTTTAGGTTTCTGATTAGGTGTCGTAGATGAATTGCTCTGCTCGGTACCACCGGGAATTTCTGATATATCTCTCATGAAGAAGACTCCCTCCTATCAAATGGTGTGCCATAAGTGGCGACGGAAATCTCTCTTCACAGCCATAAAAAAGGTCTGCCGCCCATGCCTAAAATGTCTATCTATATCAAGAGGCAAGGGGACAGACCCTCGTGGGGTGCAGTGCCAGGCGTATCTACGTCTGCGCTCTCCGGCGTAGAGGCTATGTTTATCTCATCATAGCTGATCGCTCCGCAAACATTCGCTTACAACTGCCCTGCATACGAGGGGCTGTGTCTCTATAAAGAGTAGAGAAAAAATGACACATTTTTCAATCCTCATCTAACCCGTAGATCAGATGCCAGCATTGAACATTTCTATCCTTTCAAGGGGATAGTGACAATATACATTTACCTCACCTCAGTATAGCGCACTCTCTAGATCCTTGCAAGTTCATGCAGGACGCTTGAATCCTTGCATGAAACAGCATAGGAGGCTATTTAGACGCGATACTATTGGTTGAGCTAGACGGTTGCGTTTTACCTTTGGGAGGTCTGGCTGGGATGGGCTCATCGGCAGGCAAAGTGGCCATATACGCCTCTAATTCGGCACGATCGTCGTCAGAGATGGTCGTCTCCAGCTCATTTTCCAGCCGTTTCTCTTTCAATGCCTTCTGCCAGCAAGAGAGCTTGGCGCAGAGATATGCTCCACGCCCAGACTTTTTGCCGGTAGCATCGATCTGTACATGCCCATCAGGAGTGCGCACGACGCGTAAAAGCTCACGTTTTGACTTCATCTGCCGACAAGCGATACACGTCCGCATCGGGAGATGTTTAGGTTTTGGCTGTTGTTTTGGGGCTGTTTTTGCCATACGACCTCCTTTTCCTCATTAGTCCCGTTCGTAGCCATACGAAGATTGATGTCGGCGATGACCGGACCTTTGGGAGGAGCCGCCTCCACGACGATCGCGATCACTGCCGCCTCGACGGTCGTTTCCGCCACGACGATCACTATTGCCAGATCGATCAGAGGGACGCTCACGACGTGGGTACGAATTGACGGGCTCGGCTGGCTCCTCAGGTCGTACATCGTAGTTCTCGCCCTCGACTGGCTTCGTAACATCTACGCGCCAACCAGTCAATTTTGCGGCAAGGCGCGCGTTCTGCCCATCTTTTCCAATGGCCAGGGAGAGCTGCTTCTCTGCAACGGTTACCACAGCCGTATGATCGCTCTCGCGCAACTCGACGCGCAACGGCTTCACCGGACTGAGTGCGTTCGCTACATACGTAGCGGGGTCAGCGCTCCACTGGATGATGTCAATCTTCTCATCGTTAAGCTCACTGACGATCTGACTGATACGAGAGCCACGAACACCAACGCATGAGCCGATGGGGTCAAGCCCTTCCTGCCGCGCAACCACAGCTACTTTTGAGCGGCTCCCTGGCTCACGTGCAATGCCTTTGATCTCAACGGTCCCTTCGTAAATTTCGGGCACCTCGGCTTCAAAGAGACGGCGCACAAAATCACGGTGAGCACGCGAAACGACAATCTGTACCATGCGACCCTGGGTGCGACGAACATCAAAGACCAGAGCCTGCATATAGGCCCCTGCCCGGTAATTCTCCGTTGGAACCTCTTCGCTAAAGGGCATCACCCCTTCAACTTTATCCACCTGATTGAGATCAAAATCAATCAGCCAGCCTCGCAAAGGGTCTTTCCGGGTGAGGCGGCCACGGCGAATCTCCCCCATCCAATTTTTAATCTGGTCATACAGGTGCTCGTGCTCGGCCTCACGAATACGTTGTAAGATCACCTGCTTGGCAGTCTGCGTGGGAATGCGAGCAAAGATAAAGGATGAATCGACGTCAATAAATTGGCCCAGGGCAGCGTTAGAGATCAGGCGCTGAGCCTCTGCCAGAGAGATCTCTTCATTCGCATCATAGACCTGAGCCACCACGCGTTTGGACGCCCAGACGTGGACTTCACCGTTTTTGTCAACCTCAATACGTACATTTTCGCCGCCGCCAAAGCTTTTGCGGTAAGCGGCTAAGAGAGCAGTGGCAACAGTCTCCATGACTACTTCGCGGGGTAGACCCTTTTCGGCAATTAATTGTGCGATAGCTGTCTGAAATTCGCTCTTCATATGCCATGTTCCTCCCGCCGGCGTCCGGTAGTAATTACTCAATTTTTCGAGTGCACCAGAAAAAAAGCCTCTGGCAAACAGAAAAGTGGGGGCTGCCCACTTTTCAAAAAGTTTTCTTCAATTCTGTACGAACATTAAAAAGTATAGCATGCATCATCCCGTCTGGCTAGCTCGTATGGAACTTTTTTTACTACGCGCATAGCCAATCTGAGCACACCAGAGATGTGCCCTCAAGAGGGGACGGTATCTGTACATTGGTACATTATCTACAGTTTTGCTATCAGAAACGACAGGGATTCCACCTTACATGCGTTTCTGTCATACGGAGGAAATTATACCACAGATTGTCACAAATGGAAAGCCCCTATCCCAACTATACTGCTTTCTGAGCCTTCAAATGCTCTCTTCGTTACCGTTGCGGGGCGCAGTGATTCTCTCTAGCCAGGTGAGATGATGCATGGCTTCGGAGGCGGTCGTCCCACACATGTCGATCGATGGTTGAAGCAGGCTACAAACTGGTGGGCGCTCAGGGTGCCCAAAGATCTTGCAACGATTATCACTGCTCAGTTGCACACAACGCACCCCCGCAGGTTTGCCATTGGGCATTCCTGGAATCGGAGAGGTAATAGAGGGAGCAATGCAACATGCCCCACAACCGGCGCGGCATTCCATGATACGCTGACCTTTCTTCCTGCCTCTCTTCTTAAAAAGCATCGGGCAATCTGTCTCGATAGTGTACTGCGATGACCTGAAAAGATCAATCCCTGGCTTCAATCCGTACAAACCTTCCATTCCTGTGCTCAATGATGGAATACCATTGTATACTTATACGCGTATATATATGCAAAACACTATCCTTTTAGAAGCAGTGAATGGATCTCTACTTCAGTTGTGCTATACTTTTCAATAGAGCTGTGTCTGAAGTACAAAGCACAACAAAGGAGTACTGCAATGGCTGTGTCGCATATCATAGAGGATGAAAAGGCACTTATTGAGGCAATTCGCGAGATCGCACAGGAAAAGGTGGCTCCTAGAGCCGCTGCTATTGATGCCTCCGGCGAGTTTCCCTGGGATATGAAGGAGCTTTTAGCACAGCAAGATATTCTGGCGATGCCCTTTCCTGCTGAATATGGTGGCGTGGGCGCAAGTGAGTTGGCGACGGTGATGGCTATCGAAGAACTTTCACGCTCCTGTGCCACAACAGGCTTAATTCTCGCTGTCCAACAACTCGGAAGCACCCCTATTCTGCTGGCAGGCAATGAGGTGCAGAAACAGACCTATTTTCCACGCTTAGCGAGCGGCGAATGGCTAGCAGCCTTTGGCCTCACTGAGTCAGGATCGGGATCGGATGCTGGCGCAATGCAGACCTTTGCAGTACGGCGCGGCGACAAATATATTCTCAATGGCTCAAAACGCTTTATTACTAATGGTGGGCTGGCTCAGGTCAATAGTATCTTTGCGCTCACCGATCCAGCTAAGGGCACGAGTGGAATTAGCGCCTTTATCGTCGAAAAGGATTTTCCTGGCTTCTCGGTCGGTCGCATTGAGGAGAAAATGGGGATTAAAGGTTCACAGACGGCTGAACTTATCTTTACCGATTGTGAAGTGCCCGTTGAGAATCTTCTGGGACAGGAGGGCGAGGGGTTTAAAATTGCGATGATGACGCTTGATCGAACCCGCCCGGGCATTGGCGCACAGGCAGTAGGTCTGGCTCAGGGCGCGCTAGATCTGGCTGTCTCCTATGCAAAGCAGCGCGTACAATTTAATAAGCCCATTGCCGACAATCAGGGCATTCAGTTTATGCTGGCCGATATGGCGACGAAAGTTGAAGCTGCACGCTTACTGGTCTATAACGTGGCTGAGATGATCGATCGCCATGAGAAACAGATTAGCAAATATGCAGCTATGGCCAAGCTCTTTGCTTCCGATGCCGCTATGGATGTCACAAACGACGCAATTCAGGTGCTGGGTGGTTATGGCTACATGAAGGACTACCCCGCTGAAAGAATGATGCGCGATGCGAAGATCACTCAGATCTATGAGGGGACTAACCAGATTCAACGCCTGGTGATTGCTCGTGCATTGCTGACAGAGCTCTGAAGGCTCGCTTTTCGATGGCCTATCTTGCGCTCTCTCAGGACGTTTTGCGCTCCTCTCAAGTACTTTGAGATCAGAGGATACTATACGCTATACGCTAAAAATCGCTCTACTGGTAGAGTATGAGCTAAACATGTTATACTCTCTTACGGGATCTGAAAAATGTCTGATGCGATAGAATGTATTGAAACCTATATGAGGAGCTCGATTAAAGAATGGATCAGGTACGTGCGTTTTGTGAGGAAGATCGAGCCGGGTTGGTTGCGCTAGATAATCGAGAACGCCCTCCATATCGGCAATATACGGTTGAAGATCATCGCCAGATTGATGCACAGCGCAGTCCACATGAGGTTTATCGACGCCTCGTTGTAGGAGAACCCATCGTTGCTTACCTTGAGGTGGTTGATATGGGGACAACTCCCCCAGGCTTTCGCAGCGTCAAAGGGACCTGCGAAATTGAACTCTCTGTAGCAAAGGAGCAACGGAGACAGGGAATTGGCAGCGCCCTCTACGAGCAAGCGCTACACTTTGCTCGCGAGCGCAATGCTAACACCCTTCGAGCCTGGTTTTATCAGTATGGCTCCGAAACAGATGGCATCGATTTTCTTGTCCACCGTGGCTTTGTAGAAGAGGCACAGCGTCAGACCTGGCAGATTGACCTTACCCGGTATGATTTTGCTGAGTTAGAGGAATATGCCGCTTCTATGGAATGGCAAGGGATTCGCATACTTGCCTATGGCATTGATCTTCTCGATACACCTGAAGGACGACAGAATCTCTTTCAGCTCGACAAAGAGCTCGAACATATTCCGCCAGAAGCCGACTATACTTCCTGGGTTCAGTCCACCATTGAACAGACTGATTGGGAGAAGGACGTTTATCTGATCGCTGAACTCAATGGCAAATGGATTGCCTGTTCCAGTGCAAAAACCTTTAATCGAGAGGAACGGATTGCACGTATTCCTTATACAGGGACGCTACCAGCCTATCAAGGTCGTGGTATTGCCACGACGCTCAAGCTTCGTGTGATGCAACGGTTACAGCAACAGGGCTACCGAATGCTCCTAACCTCCAATCGCAAAAATAACGAACCCATTCTCGCCATCAATCAACATTTAGGCTTTCAGCCCGGGCCAATCGAACTAACATACAAAAAAATGCTTCGTTAAGTAAAATCCGCTTTCTTCGTTATAGAGCAAAGGAGTTGCGCTATTTTGTTAACTTTTTCAACTCAGCAACCGGCACTGGATCAGGTGCTCGAGCTGCTCATTCAATCCTTTGAAGAGGCCTTTCCTGATCGTATTCGTAGCTATTATGTTGAAGGTAGTCTGGCCAATCGAAGTACGGTTAGCACAAGCGATATCGATCTCCTACTTATCTTCAAAGGGCGTTTTGTCGATGAAGCTGAAAGTCAGCGGGTCGAGGCACTTGCTGAAAGGCTGGCACAGACCTCTCCTATCGAGCTTGACCTGGACTGGAAGGATGAGCTACGTCTACAAGAGGGCGTCTGGCCCGCCCTGAAGTTTGGTAGCGAGCTCGTGTATGGTGAAGAGATTAGAGATCAGTTGCCTTTAATCTCTTTAGAGCAATGGACACGCGATCGCATGCACTCTTCTTTTTGGCGCACAGGACACCTGTTTCATAGGACGCTCCCTCTCGATTATCCGCTTCAGTATCCCCAGCCCGATGAGGAGTTCTATGGCTATGATCAACGAACGGTACAACTAAAAGATGGTCGAGAGGTAAAGAGCACTCGTGATCTTATTCGTCTGGTAGGCTGGTCTGCAACGGCCTTGATTGCTTATCAAGCTGGACAATATGTGGCTCGAAAGAGTGACTGTCATCAAATGTATCGAAAATATGTTGCAGATGACCAGTTGGCGGATCTTTTGCAAGAGATTTATGAGCTCTGTCGAGGACGGTGGAACTATCTCTTACCAGAAGACCCGGCAGAGCGTCGGAAGCTTCGGTCTATTTGTGAGCAAACATTGAGGTTCGAAAATCATTTCCTCTTACTCTATAAAGAGTATCTTCTCCAGGAGCTGGCCCAACAGAACGTTTCTGCACAGCAACAGGCGCTCTTCTTTTTGAGGATGACTCCTTATCGGGATCAAACCATAGATGCGACGCTCAACGCACTCACTTATTCACCACACGAGGAGATTGCATTGACCGCAAAAGAAATCTTAAGGCCATTGTAAACGGGCCCCTGCTCTGACGCACTTTCTTAGCAGAGGGGCAGCACTACCACATCACCAGCTCACGATCAACCTCACCCAGCACAAAATCGAGGCTCCCAATAATGGCAATGACGTCACTTATCTTGTGTCACCGCAATAGTTCTGGGAGGATCTGAAGATGGACAAAAGATGGCCCACGGAGTTTGGCACGCCAGGGAATAGGGCCATCATCATGATTGAGTACAGGATGACGGCCACGACGACTATTTCACGTACGCTTTCACGACCTTGCAGGGCTTCTCGCCCAGGTTTCGCAAGGTGTATTCTGCAACGCTGGCTGGCACAATAATGCTCTCTGCAAAACGAAGCTCAATAGTCTCATTGTTGGCCGTGACAATCTCACACCGTTCGCCTTCTACCAGATTAAGGGCCACAAATTTTCCGGCAGTCTGGTCGTGAATGGCGTTGCTAAACTCCAACCGATGAATACCAAAGAAAAGCTCGTCGATATTCCCAATACTATATTCGGTCCAGTCCTCGCCTGAACGCAGAGCCAGCGGCTGTGGACAGAGGTTCTCTCGCACCCAGGAGGTTCTGCGCGTCTCGTCAATATTGGCAAAGGCATGCTCAAGATGTGTATGGCGCAGATTCCCGGCCAGATCGCTCCGCAGATAGTCGTAGATCTTAAAAGTATAGATATAAGGAGTTGCGCTGATCTCCAGCACGAGATTGTTCGCCCCGCTACAATGAACGGTGCCGCTGGGAATCAAAAAGAGATCATGTGGCTTAGCTGGCTGGCTATTCACATGCGTGTCGATCTCAAACGGAACTTTCCGTTCGCGTGCATTATAAGCGTCGGCTTTGAACCTCTCAATATCTGTCTCTTCGTGGAGACCCAGATAGACACGTGCATCCTCATCACAGGTCACAATATAATAGGTCTCATCCTGCGTAAAAGGCTCACCAAATTCATTGCGAATATAATCCACACGCGGATGCACCTGACAGGAGAGGTTGGTACCGCCCATCGTGTCTAGATAATCAAAACGAATAGGGAAATAGCTTCCATAACGTGCGGCTACCGGCTTCCCTAGAACTGCATCCGTCTCTTGCCAGAGTAGATAATCAAATGAACACTCTACTGCTTCCGTACCATCCCCTAGCAACAGACCATTCTCAGGTGCGATCAATTCAAAGGACCAGGCATAATTAGGTTTCTCAGGTGGCAGGCCGAAGTTTTCTTTCATCCACTGCCCACCCCAGACCCCAGGCGCAAACCAGGGCTTGACACGAAACGGCTGCTGGGATAGCTCATGCAAGACGGCCCGGAATGCAGTCCCCAGGATACTCCGTGGCTCTGCACTATCTGTCCCATCCACAAAAATGGTGATCTTGCTGAGCGCCTGCCGCTTGATTCGATTGAGCATCTGCCAATCAATAAAGTAGAGATGCTTATACGTCTCACCGTATGGATACTTTTTGTGCAGACCGACATTACACACTCGACCATCGCCAGCCAGCTCCTGTCCACGATCCTTTGGCACATCCACATAGATCTGGAAACCATTAGAAACCAGTAGAGAGGCTCCAAAACCAGATAGAACTGTAATGTCATCTGTCTCCGCCAGGCGCTCTTTCAGCAGCGTAACTTGCTCGGGATCCCAGAGATCAGCCAGTGTCCCGTGAAAGATCTGCCCAAAGACTGGATCAGCCGTGAGATAGCTCTCAAGCTTCTGCTGAATTGCTTCTTCCGACAAGAAACACCCTTCCGTTGAAAGCCAGCGAGCCTTCAACCCCAGTCCCTCACAGGCAGCCTGCAAACCCGCAATAAACAGCTCCCATTGGATTCCAACAAAGCCATCAATAACGATAAACTTCTGACCAGTTATCTGTACTTGCTCCTGAATCAAGGTAGCCAGCGACTGCTGGCCAATCTGAATCGTCAGCGCTGAAAAATGATGAATAGGATGTGTTCGATACGTATATTCGTTATGAGGAGACATAAAATCCTTTAGCCCTTCTGGACAGTATAAATATGAGTGACAATGCAATCTCATACGATCAAAATAAAAGCTCTGGCCGTTGAGTCAGTTCGGCAACTCCAATCAGAGCCGCAGCATCTCCAAGCTGAGCCGCAAGCACACGTACACGCCCACGAGGCACAGTCCAGGCATGCTCATCTACGTATGCCTGGACCGCAGGCAAGAATTGTGTCGCTGAATGCATTATTCCGCCTCCAACGATAACAATATCAGGATCATACGTGTGAATTAATGAGACAATGCCAGCCCCTAATGTACGCGCAAACCAGTCTACAAGCGCCTGAGCGGCACTATCCCCCTGTCGAGCATGCGCAAATATAGCGTATGGCGTCGGCGGTAACTGTGGCTCAATCCCACCAATCCCGCGTTCAATCGCTTGTTGACTCAGGCCAGCAGTACCAATAAGTGCTTCGAGACAACCAATATTCCCACAATTACAGACTGGACCATCTTTCGCGATCGTGATATGTCCCGCGACACTTCCAAACACACTGCGCATCCCACGCATAAGCCGATTGCTCAACACAACGCCGCAGCCTACTCCTGTCCCTAGCGTCAGACAAAAGAGATTACTGGCCCCTCTCCCGGCCCCATGAGTGAGCTCGCCCAGCGTATACATACGAGCATCGTTCTCCACATAGGTTGGAAGGCCTGTCTCTTGAGCGATCATCTGTCCCCAGGGCTGGCCAATACTCTGTTCATAGGCCCCTTTCACATCCAGAATCACGCCCGAGATAGGATCGATAATGCCACGAATACTGATACCAATAGCAGCCAGGTGATAGATCAAACGATATTTCGCAACATACTCCAGCACAGTTGGCAGAGGTCCTTCGTCTGCTCTCCGCGCATCAACATCAATAACCTCCTGAGCAAGAATCTGGCCATCCTGTACCAGACCAACTTTGATGCGTGTTCCGCCCATATCAAAGGCCAGAACGATTGCGTCCCCCTGCATAAGGGCTCCTTCTCCAACTACCAACCCTGCTCCCAGGGCTATTCTTGTGAAGCAATAAACTCAACAGCCACACGAGCGCGATCTCCACGCTGAAGTGTCTGGGAGTACTCAAACGCTTTTCCATTGGCGAGATAAGCCACACCATCCAACCGGAGCAGTGGGCTCCCCAGTGCCATCTCTAACTGTCGAGCCTCCCACTGCCCAGCCGCCACTGCCTCCAGTGTACGCTTTCCACGCGCAATCGAAAGCCCATAGCGCTCTTGCAGATAGGTATAGAGCGAGCCCGTCGAAAAATCATGCAGATGCAGATCCGGACAGAGTTGAGCTGGAAGATAGGTAGTAGAGAGCAGTATCTTCTCTTCTGCAACGGAACGAAGCCGAACCAGAAGAAAGACCTGCTCACGTGGCTGAATGCCAAGATGAGACGCTACCTCAAACGAGGCCGGGACCATCTCCTGACGCAAGACCTCAGTCGTCAGCAGTAGACCCCGCCGCTGCATATCCTCATAAAAACCAAATGCTCTTTGCACAAATTGCTGCTGTAGTTTGGGTGAGGCAACAAACGTCCCTTTACCCTGAACCGTTCGCAATTTTCCTTCCTGTGCCAGATCGCCAATAGCGCGACGGACAGTAATCCGGCTCACCGCAAACTCGCGACAGAGTTCTGGCTCCGAAGGAATCAATGTCTCAGGAGCCCAGCTTCCATCCGCAATATATCCCTGAATAGCTTCCTTCACCAGATGATACTTTGGAACGGGAACAGATGAATGCTCAAGGCCATCAGCACCTGTTAACCTGTTTGAATCTGCCATCATACCTTACCCTCTCCCTGCTCTATTAGCCTGGCATGCTGAATGAAAGAGAGCTTAACACCCTCATTCCAGAGAGACTCATTATAATGAGTCAGACATATCGTTATTATGACCCAGCAAGCTCCATCTGTCAAGACAAAATAGTACTCAGATAGGACCTTTCACTTCCTGCAAAAGATCACCTGCTTCATTCATTTTTACCCGGATCGCATTTCCGAGTCTTCTTATAGGGGGCAAAAAATAAAGCTATTAACCAAAGCCTTTTTAAATCTGCATAGTGCATCGAACATACGAAATATTCAATAGAAGGCAGAGATACAAGACAAAAAGCCCGCTCACTACGTTCTTTTAACAGGAGAGCAATAGAAAGGGGAGATCAATGCAGATTCAACATGATGATATCACCGACGTGCCTGGCATCCGCGTTGGTCAGATAACCAATCTTGAGGCAGCAACGGGCTGCACCGTCGTCCTCTGCGACACGGCGGCAGTCGGGGGTGTTGATGTGCGCGGCGGAGCACCTGCAACCCGCGAAACAGATCTGCTGCATCCACTCTGCCTCGTCGACGAAGTGCATGCAGTCCTCTTGACCGGAGGCAGTGCCTTCGGACTGGATGCAGCGACCGGAATCGTACGATACCTTGCCGAGCACACCATCGGTTACGACACAGGAGTTGCCCGTGTGCCTATTGTGCCAGCAGCCGCGCTTTTCGATCTTGCGCTTGGTTCAGCAACCATTCGTCCAGATGCAGAAGATGGGTATCGTGCCTGTCAGCAAGCTTCTACCGAGGCCATCATCCAGGGAAACGAGGGTGCAGGCACAGGAGCAACGGTTGGCAAGAGTGCAGGCCCTTCCCTGGCCATGAAAGGAGGATTGGGCTCAGCGAGCGCGCAACTCCCTAATGGCCTCTGGCTAGGAGCCATTGTAGCCGTCAATGCCCTTGGCGACATCCTTGATCCACAGACACAGCAGGTACTTGCAGGAGCACGCAGCTCCCAATCAGGCACCAGCCAGACGCTTTTTGGCAACACCACCATTGCCGTCGTTGCCACCAATGCCTCACTCACAAAGGCCGAAGTCAATAAAGTGGCACAGATGGCGCACAATGGCATCGCACAGGTCATTCGACCTGCACACACGCCCTTTGATGGTGATACCGTCTTTGCTCTCGCCCTGGGGCCAAAAGCCAGCACGATCCCTGAGCCCGCACGAGCCGCGCAAAACGTCAGCCTACTTGGTGCTGTCGCCGCACAGACAGTAGCCCGAGCAATCGTCAAGGGGGTTCGAGCAGCTCAAGAGCTCCACGGAATCCCAGCAAGCAATCATAGATCTGGATATTCTAGCTAAATCAAGCTTTATAGAAAGAGTGTTATTTCAGTGTGGTCAAGCGAACTCCCATTCTGTATTGTGCAGCCTTCTACGGTTGTATCATTACAAATAACACAATGCCCCCACCAATCAGCATAAAGACAATACAGAGCAGAATGACAAGCACAAGCAAGTAGCTTCGCGAGCTCATCTGAACCTCTGGAGATAGATCCGCAGCACGTCTTTCGGGTCTGATGGGGAGCTCTCTCTTCGCGGTTAAGGTTTTCAAACCACCGGTAGCAAGGTCCCAGGAGTGTGTAGCAAAGTTGATTGCATGCTCATGATCAGCATCGTTCGCATATTCATAGGCTGACGCCAAAGGAGGAAGTGAGGCAGCTGAAGCCGCCTGCAAGGGGGAGATCGAAGGATTCGAGTGGGTCGGAGAGATCATAGTAGGGCGTCGAGGCATGGATCTCGGCGAACGAGCATCAGGAGGTGGCAACGTCACAGCTTTTCTCCACTCTGGACACTTCTGAGCCAGAACCGCAATCATAGTGACAGCATACAACGTACGCACTACAGTAGTGTTGTTCGACTACTTTTAATTGTAGTCAAATACCAGAGATACGCAAGAGCTCTATGACTAATGGGTGACCCCCTGGAAAGAACCGGGTCAGCATGCCTGCCTGCTCAAATGATGAGAAGATGCAGAAGCTGCGCGAGAATGCGACCGGTCGCGCCCCAGATCTGATCAGGGCCATACGTATAGAAATAGACAGTGCGTGCCTTGCCATCTCGCGTCCACTGCTCTGTATGCGCGATGTGCGGCTCCATTAAGGTCCTTAAAGGAATCAGCAAGAGTTCAGCTACCTCGCTCCTCTGCAACTGAAGCGCACCTAATCCCTGTGGAAGATAGGCCACCACTGGAGTAATCAGATAATTACTCACCACCGTAAAGACAGGCTCCAGCACGCCAAGCACCTGGACGAGATGAGGAGCCAGGCCAATCTCCTCCTGAGACTCCCGCAGAGCCGTCATCTCAAGTGAGAGATCGAGAGGGTCCACTTTGCCACCAGGAAAAGCAATTTCACCACTATGAGCTCGTAAAGCCCTGGCACGACGAATAAATACCAGATGAGGCGACCCATCTTGCTCAAATATCGCAACCAGGACAGCCGCCCTTTTCGCTTGCGGTTGATCTCCCTCAAGACCATCAAGGAGCAGTTCCGCACGCTCAAGCGGGAATAAACGCTTCTGTAATACCTGCACCAGATCGGTGCTCTTGAGCACATCCATACCCTTATTGTAGCACATTGAAGCCTGAAAACATACACTGGCGAGGGATTGCGTAGGTGTGTTACAATGTGGGTCAGAAAAATATCGGAGAGAAATGCGAAAAGGCTGAAGATTGTCTTGCATTTAGCGACGGCTTTTGGTATAATTGTATTATCGAGTGGGGGTATGCTTACGTTCTAGCGCTTTTTTACAGCGCCATGGCGTGCTTTCATGCGAGTATCGTTTCGTATCACCGTTCTGTAGGGCAATTTCTAGGTCGTACAAAAATATTCTTGGTTTATCAAGATATTTGACAGAAGACCGAAACGATGACCGCCAAAGCACCTCCTCCGATACAGCCCAAGTCCGATGGTACACTCCCCATGGTCACAACGTGCAGTGCAGTCCATCACGTTCTCTCTTGTTAAGAACTTTTCGGTCTGAAACGACCGACAGTATTGACCGCACAGAGTCAACAGGGTGTCGGCAGAGGGTGTAGTGTCTAAGACAAGGCAAAAACCGTGGTTCGAAGGGGGTTATCAACCCATGCAAGCACAAAAGCACGGCGACCTTTCGACAATGCCAGCGGCAAATCAAAAAAGCGGGCGGTACAGACGATGATCGAAGGAATTGACCCACAAGGGCATATGAACAGCAACACAGAAGAAGTAGAAGATTATAACCAGAATGATATGGCAGCGTTGCTGGCAGAAGCAGCCAATAATCCTATCAGCATCAAACGCGGCGATGTAGTCGAGGGCGTCATCGTGCGTATCGACCAGGATGAGATTCTGGTCGATATTGGTCTGAAATCAGAAGGCGTCCTGTCTACAAAAGAGCTGCCAGCCAGCGGCTATGGCTCGTTTAGCGAGCTCAGCCTCGATGACAAAGTTCTGGTCTATGTCATTCAACCAGAGACGTCAGAGGGCCATGCTGTCCTCTCTCTCAAACGCGCCAACACCGAGCGCCAATGGCGCATCGCCGAAGAGCAGTACAAAAACAATGAGCTCCTCAAGGCGAAAGTTATTGACTACAACAAAGGCGGCCTGATCGTTGACGTGGCCGGGATCCGCGGCTTCGTGCCGATCTCACAGATCCTGAATTTGAAACGCGAAGAGGTCGCTGCTGGTGGCGAGAGCCAGGAGACTGCAGCGAAGCTCCAGAGCATGAAGGATAAAGAGTTGCAGCTGAAGATCATTGAGATCAACCGCGCTCGCAACCGCTTGATCCTCTCAGAGCGTCTGGCCGTCCAGGAATGGCGCCAGCGTCGCCGCGAGGAACTGCTCGATGAGCTGAAACCCGGTGAGGTTCGCAAAGGTGTGGTCAGCAATCTGGCCAACTTTGGTGCCTTCGTTGATCTCGGAGGCGCAGACGGACTGGTTCATATCAGCCAGCTCGCCTGGAGCCGCGTGAATCATCCCAGCGAGGTCCTTCATGTTGGCCAGGAGGTCGAGGTTCAGGTCTTAAGCGTCGATAAAGACAAAAAGAAGATCGCTCTCTCGATCAAACGCGCAGAGGTCGATCCCTGGACAACCGTGGAACAGCGCTATACTCCCGGCCAGGTGGTAACCGGGGTGGTGACCAAGATTGCTCCTTTCGGTGCCTTTGCTCGGATCGAGGATGGCATTGAGGGTCTGATCCACCTCTCTGAGCTCACTCCTGGCACCGATGCAAAGTCGGTCCTCCACGAGGGTGCACAGCTCCAGTTACGCATCCTGCGCATCGACGCCGAACGCCGCCGCCTGGGCTTAAGCCTGCGCCAGGCCGATGAGATCGATGCCGTCGCCGAAGGGACAGAACTGCCCGAAGGCCCAACTGAAGAACAGTTTGAAGCCGCTGAGGCTCAGGCCGCTCAGGAGCAACAGGCTCAACAACAGCCTGCCGCACCTGCTCAACCTGAGGCCCCCGCCTTCTCACTGGAGTCTCTACCAGAGCACACCACGAAACGCGAGAAGGGCGACCGCCGCGATCGCCAGGAGCGCACAAACGAAAGTGGCTTGCTCAGTGGCCTCGCATCCGATGAGGGTGAGTTGACCGCTATGGCCGAGGCCTTCCGCGCCGCTGCTCGCAATCGCTCTTCGAAAGATGAGAACGAGTCAGCCGAGTAGTCTCTACTCTCGCGCCTTACTAGCAAGGTAGCAGGCTCTCTCCACCGCCCCGCCATTCTGTGAGGAATGCCACGGGGCGGTTTGCCATCTCTCGCATGTCGTCCCTTCTTGCGCTCGATTTCCTTGCACAGCCTTGACGTTGCAAAAAGAGTTGTAGTATGATGAAATACGCAGTTCGTTAAACAGTTAGGGGGGCGCCCCTTTCTTTCCCTGGCTCGAAGCCACTACTACTCTTTCCGCTCTTTCATACCTGAATAGATAGATCCTTTCCACGACCTTCTCACTGCTCATGTTCCTGTCTAGCAGTGCATAGGTCGATCGTTTTCGCGAGAATCGGGCAGATATTGCTAGACGGGAGGCTTACGGTTGGTATCCTTGACGCTGTATGATGGGTGTTGTATGATGAATCATATAGTTTACCTGAGCGACACAGAGGGCTCGGTTCCACCCTCTGCCAATGAAAGTAAAGGGGGGTGACAAACAGGTGAACGACAGAGATAGGTTCGATAAGTTCACGGAGCGCGCCAGGAAAGTCCTGAGTCTCGCTCAAGAAGAAGCTCAACGCTTCCAACATAATTACATCGGCACAGAACATCTTCTGCTGGGCCTGGTCCGCGAGGGCGAAGGCGTGGCCGCAAAGGTTCTGGCTAACCTGGGCGTCGAGCTCAATAAGGTTCGCAGCGCCGTTGAATTCATTATTGGCCGCGGCGATCGCATCGTTCTCGGCGAAATTGGCCTGACTCCAAGGGCTAAAAAGGTGATCGAGCTGGCCGTTGATGAAGCTCGTCGCCTGAATCATCATTATATCGGGACAGAACATCTCTTGCTGGGTCTGGTCCGCGAGGGTGAGGGAATCGCTGCTGGCGTGCTTGAAAGCCTTGGTGTCAATCTGGAAAAGGTGCGCACACAGACTATCCAGGTCCTTAGCCAGTCTGGGGCTCCCCATGAGCGCGATGCAAAGCACTCGAAAACCCCCACTATCGATCAGATGGGGATCGATCTCACCGCCGCCGCTCGCGCCGGCTCTCTCGATCCCGTTATCGGTCGCCATCAGGAGATCGAACGCGTTATTCAGATTCTTTCCCGCCGCAATAAAAATAATCCTGCTCTCATCGGTGAACCCGGTGTCGGTAAGACCGCTATCGTTGAGGGGCTGGCTCAGCGGCTCATCTCGGGCGAGGTTCCCGAAACCCTCGCCGGCAAACGCCTGCTGACCCTGGACGTTGGCTCTCTTGTCGCTGGCACCAAATATCGTGGTGAGTTTGAAGAACGCCTGAAGAAAATTATCGAGGAGATTCGCAATAGCCGCGATTGTATTATCTTTATTGATGAGGTACATACACTGGTCGGCGCTGGCGCAGCCGAAGGGGCTGTCGATGCCGCGAATATCCTGAAACCTGCTCTGGCACGTGGCGAGCTCCAATGTATTGGCGCAACAACTCTCGATGAGTACCGCAAATATATTGAACGCGATGCCGCTCTCCAGCGCCGCTTCCAGGAGGTCATTGTTCGTGAACCTACGGTCGAAGAGACGGTGGAGATCCTCAAAGGAATTCGCGAGCGCTATGAACAACATCATCGCTTAATTATTACTGATGAGGCTCTCAAGGCCGCTACCGATATGGCCAGCCGCTATATCACTGACCGCTTCATGCCCGATAAGGCGATCGATCTGATCGATGAGGCCGCCAGCCGCGTTCGTATGCAGAACTCGCTCGCTCCCCTCAATCTGAAGGAGGCTATGAAAGGTCTGGAGTCGGTCTTACGTGAAAAGGAAGCTGCCATTCAGCAACAAGAGTATGAATTGGCCGCCGAATTACGCGATCGAGAGGTGAAGCTCCGCGATCGTATCACGAAGCTTGAGTCCGGCTGGCACCGCGAACGTGGCAATGAGAAGCCAACGGTCGGCGAGGAGGAGATCGCTCAGATCGTCTCTATGTGGACCGGTATCCCGGTGATGCGCATCGCTCAGGAGGAGTCTCAACGCCTCTTACAAATGGAAGATGCTCTCCATGGTCGCGTTATTGGCCAGAATGAGTCGATTGAGAAGATCGCTCGCGCTGTCCGCCGCGCTCGCGCCGGCCTGAAAGATCCCAAACGCCCCATCGGGTCGTTCATCTTTATGGGCCCCACTGGCGTCGGTAAGACTGAGCTGGCCAAAACACTCGCAGAATTTATGTTCGG
This sequence comes from Tengunoibacter tsumagoiensis, assembly GCF_003967535.1. Taxonomy (GTDB): domain Bacteria; phylum Chloroflexota; class Ktedonobacteria; order Ktedonobacterales; family Ktedonobacteraceae; genus Tengunoibacter; species Tengunoibacter tsumagoiensis. Next base: position 4,149,062 of record NZ_BIFR01000001.1, read on the forward strand.
AAGCGAGGATTCTCTCATCAAAATCGATATGTCAGAGTTCATGGAGCGCCATGCTGCCGCAAGGCTGGTCGGTGCCCCTCCTGGCTACGTCGGTTATGAAGAGGGAGGTCAGCTAACCGAGGCGGTTCGCCGCAAGTCCTACAGTGTGATCTTGCTCGATGAGATCGAAAAAGCTCACCCTGATGTCTTCAATATGCTGCTTCAGATCCTTGAAGATGGTAAATTGACGGATGCCAAAGGGCGTACGGTGGACTTCCGTAATACGATCATTATTATGACATCCAATGTGGGTGCCGCTCTCCTCAATAAAGAGGCTTCCCTTGGCTTTAGACAGTCGAAAGATAAGGCGAAGGCAACGCAGAATGAATATGATGCGATGAAGAGTAAGGTGCTGGGCGAGTTGAAGAATACCTTTAAGCCTGAGTTCTTAAATCGTATCGATGAGGTGATCGTCTTCCATTCTCTACGTATGGAAGAGATGTACTCCATTGTCGATCTCCTGCTGAACCGCGTCCGCAATCAGCTCACAGAACAACAGGTGGAACTGGTGGTTCCTCAAACCGCGAAGGATTTCTTGATCGATAAGGGCTTTGACCCTCAGTATGGGGCTCGACCTCTGCGCCGTACTATTCAGCGCATGGTTGAAGATCCACTGGCCGAAGGCTTGCTCCAGGGCAAGTTCCACCCCGGCGATCTGATCGAGGCAAGTGTGGTCGATAATGATCTGGTCTTAGAGGTGCGTAATCGCATCGAGCAGCTCCCACCTCCTGCAACTCCGGAAGCCGCTCTTTCGGCTGGTAGTGAGGGCTCAACACCCAACGAAGCATAGTTTTCTGGAAGGGATGTGAGAAATCACGTCCCTTCTTTTTCTTCTTTTTGGCATGCTGTGGCTGGATGGTAGCGGTGGCTCCCCCACCTGAAATGTTCACCTTAAAACTCACAACTTTCACAAGGTTCAGTCGTATCTTTTGTATGGCCAAATTACGCACAAAATATATCTGCCAACAATGTGGCGGTGAACAAAGTAAATGGATGGGTAAATGTCCCGATTGCGGGGCATGGAATACGCTGGAAGAGTCGGTCGATGTCCCTCAAAGTGCCGCTCAACAACGCCGTCAGACGCTGATGGGCCCTTCACAGGTCGCACAGGGGACGCTCACTCCTGTGGCTCTGCCCGCGATTAAACCACTGGTCCAGACGCGTGTCTCTGTCGGTTACGCGGAGATGGATCGCGTTCTCGGTGGTGGGCTCGTTCCTGGCTCTCTCATTCTCGTTGGCGGCGAGCCTGGCATTGGGAAGTCGACGCTCCTGCTACAGGTCTCTGGCATGATTGCTCAACAGGTAGGGCCTGTGCTCTATGTCTCCGGCGAGGAGTCGATTGAACAGGTGAAGATGCGGGCTGAACGCCTGGATATCACTGGCGAACAACTCTATCTTCTCGCTGCAACTGATCTTGAGGTGATCGCTGAGGCCTCCAATCGGCTTAAACCTTCCCTTATTATTGTCGACTCTATTCAAACTGTTATTGCTAATCACGTTACTTCGGCTCCAGGCAGTATCAGTCAGGTGCGCGAATGTACTCTCCAGTTGATGCATCTGGCAAAGAGCTCGCATGTCCCCATTTTTATTATTGGACACGTGACAAAAGAGGGGACTGTCGCCGGGCCTAAAGCTCTGGAACATATCGTGGATGCGGTGATCTATCTCGAAGGGGAACGCTACCATTCGTACCGCTTACTTCGAGGTGTGAAAAATCGCTTTGGTGCAACTCATGAGGTGGGCGTTTTTGAGATGCAGGGGGAAGGTCTGGTCGAGGTGACAAATCCTTCCGCTGTGTTTCTGGCCGATCGCGTCAAGGGGGCAACCGGCTCCGCCGTGGTGGTGAGTATGGAGGGCACCCGGCCTCTCCTGGTTGAGGTTCAGGCGCTGGTAACACCAACCAATTTTGGGAATCCACGCTGTACAACCAATGGTATCGATCATAATCGACTCCTGATGCTGCTGGCGGTTCTGACAAAACGCGTTGGACTCGCTGTTGGTACTCATGATGTCTATGCTAATGTGGTAGGTGGCTTTACTCTCGAAGAACCTTCTATCGATCTCGGTGTGGCTGCCGCTATTGCTTCAAGCTATCGTGAACGCTTACTCGACCCCCATCTGGCTCTTATCGGCGAGATTGGCCTCTCGGGCGAGCTACGTGCAGTCAGTCGATTGGGTATTCGTGTCCGTGAGGCGGCGAAATTAGGCTTTAAACGCTGTATTGTGCCCGCCGCCGGACGAGGTCCACGAGTCGTCGCTGAGCTCGAGGAGGCTGGCCTACCAGCCGATTTTAAAGTTATTACGGCAAGCTCTCTTGGGGTTGCACTGGAGGTGGCTTTACACTAAAGGTACACTAAGAGGAGAGCACGTTCGGGTCTCTTTTCGTTTGAAGATGACTTACTCTTTCTAAGGGCTTTCATGAAGCTATAGAGTGCAGATAAACATACACCTATTGATTCCTGTGCAGGAACGGTGTATACTGCATATTCGATCACTGAATTCGTTTTCGTTGAAATGTTTTTCTTAAGGATCCTGTTTGTCCATACTATAGTGCAGTTCAGGCGACACACTTTTGCACTTATCATTCTTGTTTTTTATCACCGCCCTGCTTACTGCTTCTATACGTACCTCTATCCTTAAGATTATCGCACTTTGATGTGCACTGCTTTGGAGGATGCAGGGATGTTTAAAAATATTACTGCTCGCATCGTAGGAGCCCTCTGTGCTATTGCTCTCATTATTAGCATGGCGCTCTTCGATCGCCCCCTCTTCGGGGCCAATCTACAGTTGATCATCGCTATTGGAGCGGTGAGTGCTATTATCGCTTTTATCATTACGCCTTACATTACTGTTGTCCCCTATCATTGGCTTCGCGAAAAAATTCGTGTCGCAGCCGCCAGCGATCTGGTGGCCGCTGCCATTGGCCTGATGATTGGGCTGATTATCTCCGCACTCCTGGCTCTTCCTTTGTCCTATCTCCCATGGTACTTCGGACGGCTCTGTCCCTTTATTGGCGCTATCATCTGCGGCTATCTGGGCGTGACGGCGTCTGTTCTGCGCAAAAATGATATCGCCCACCTCTTTCAGGCCAATCTTCTCCGCCGCAATCGCGATCGCGATGATGATCGGGAGCCACGCGAACGTGGGAAAAACAAAAACCGTGAAGAGAAGGATGCCCTTCCCGCTCTGTCCGAACCAGTTATGCCGATTCTGCTGGATACCAGTACGATCATCGATGGACGCATTGCCGATATCAGTCAGACTGGTTTTATCGCTGGGACGCTGGTTGTCCCCCGCTTTGTTCTGAATGAACTACAACGCATCGCCGATTCAGCCGATACGATGCGCCGCAATCGCGGTCGCCGCGGTCTGGAGATCCTCAATCGCCTTCAGAAGGATGCTACTGTTCCCATTGAGATCATTGATACCGATGTGGAGGGGATCGCTGATGTCGATGGCAAGCTGGTGCAGATGGCTCGCGATAAACATTGTCCCATTATTACGAATGATTTTAATCTGAACCGCGTTGCTGAACTCCAGGGCGTGAAGGTGCTCAATATCAATGAGCTCGCCAATGCGATTAAACCCGTCCTCTTGCCAGGGGAGGATATTCACATTAAAATTATGCAGGACGGGAAGGAACTTGGACAGGGCGTTGGCTATCTGGATGATGGGACGATGATTGTGGTTGAGAACGGTCGTCAATTTATGAATATGACGATTGAGGTCTCGGTTACACGGGTTCTTCAGACGGTCGCTGGTCGGATGATCTTTGCTCACCCGAAACAGGCCAGTATCAATGCCACTCCCTCTCCACAGTCAACAACCGCTAAACAAAGGCAACTCTAACGCAGCATTTCAAAAAGGGAGTATCCTTTGTGGATGCTCCCTTTTTTATGCCGCTTATTAGGTTGACTTGCAAGAGTCTGTTTGCAGAGGAGATCTTTTCTCGCATGAGTAGTAGTATACATGAGACGTCCGCTGTGGTGATTGTTGCCGCTGGCTCTAGCCGACGAATGCAGGGCCGCGATAAGCTCTGGACTCCGCTGGCGGGGCGTATTACACTGGCACGCACAATCGATGTTTTTGAATCCTCACCCCTTGTGAAGACGATTGTGGTGGTCACTAATGCTGAACGCATTGCAGAGACTCAGGCTCTCTGTTCTCAGGAACGCTGGTCCAAAATTCTTGCAGTGGTTCCTGGAGGGGCCAGACGACAGGATTCGGTCTGCCAGGGGCTCGATGCCCTCGCTCAACAGGCTCCAGGCTGCCGCTGGGTGATGATTCACGATGCCGCTCGTCCTTTTGTAACTCCTGAGATCCTGGAAAGGGGTCTGGCCTCGGCTCAGGCTTCTCTGGCCGCTGTGGCTGCGGTTCCCGTAAAAGATACGATCAAGGTGGTTCAGGCAGGACAGATTATTTCGACGCCCGATCGCTCACAGCTCTGGGCTATTCAGACTCCACAGGTCTTCTCGTTTGAGCTGATTCATCAGGTCCATCATCTCCCTCTTGCACAGGAAGATGCCACCGATGATGCCACTCTGATTGAACGTGCAGGTCAGCCAGTGGCGGTCTTCCCAGGCTCTTACACGAATATTAAAATTACGACGCAAGAAGATCTCTTCTTTGCCGAAGCTCTCTTAAAAGGATAGATGTTATGACTATACGCATTGGATCAGGTTATGATGTGCATGCTTTCGCTCCCAATCGCTCTCTCGTCCTGGGGGGCGTGACTATCCCTTATGAACTTGGTCTCGCTGGACACTCAGATGCCGATGCTGTCATTCATGCCATTGTCGATGCCCTGCTCGGTGCCGCCGCACTGGGTGATATTGGCATGCACTTTCCCTCGAGCGATGAGCGCTGGCGCAATAAACCAAGTACGGTCTTCCTGACGTATGTCCATACGCTTCTTCAGGAGCAAGGCTGGAAGATTGGCAATATCGACGCCACTATTATCGCCGAACGCCCACGCCTCTCCCCTCATATTCCTGCTATGCGAGCCCACCTGGCCGAGCATCTTGGGCTGGATCTCGCTCAGGTGAGCGTTAAATCTACTACGACCGATGGCCTTGGCTTTACTGGTCGCCGCGAAGGAATAGCTTGCTCTGCCGTGGCTCTCCTCGAAAAAGACTAGCTGAGAGAAAAGAGCGTCAAGATCGGGCCGATGGCTTAATCTTGACGCTCTTCGTTCTCAGCGCACTCTTATTGATGACCAGCACCTTTCCGTAACCAGGCTTCCAGCGTAAGTAATGGCGGGTAGAGCTGGCGTAAGGAAGATATATCTGCCTGATAGCCATGGGTGTTAAACCACTCCATCATGACACCTATCTCTTCGTTGCTGCTCATCACTTGCTCCAGAGGCTGCTCTACATACCTGACCGGATGGTTAAACACACGGGTAAATGTCTCTGCAACCTGAGGCATGGTCAGTTCATCACCGGCCAGTTCAATGGCTTTGCCAAGAAATTTCTGGGGCTCCTTCAAGGCCAGGGCAGCAAAGGCTCCGATATCATCTGCTGCAATGACCTGCACTTTTGTTGTGGGCTTCAGGGGCATGGTCAGTACCCCCTGCTCGATTGATTGACCATACATGCTGGTGAAGTTGTCCATAAAAAAGACTGGACGTAAAATAGTCATTGGCAGGCCAAGCGTGCGAATATGCTGCTCAACCTCCCATTTGCTTTCAAAGTGTGGAATAGCGCTATGCCGATCGGCGCCTCCAACCGAGCTATAGACAAAATGTGCCACATGCGCATTTTTTGCGGCGTCGGCCAGAGACTTCCCCTGAATAACCTCGCCCGCTGGACCATGCTCAATATAGTTCTGAACGCTAAATACTCCATAGACGCCTGTCAGTGCCTCATCCAGCGAAGCAATATTATCAAGGTCCCCTCTGACAAGCTCTACGCCAGCCTTCTTCAAGGCTTGATAAGCTGGCTTCTGCGGATCACGAGCCAGGGCCCGCACTTTCCATCCATCCATTAATAGATGGCAGGTCACTGCGCCGCCCTGATTCCCTGTCGCACCAGTCACTAAAATGGTTTTGCCTCGTGTCTCCATCTCAGCACCTCCTACTTCAGTATAGCTCCCACAGCCAAGCAAACATTCTATGGAGAGATGCCTTGCGTTCAAGCGCCGGGTATCATTGAACCTGTTTCAATTAGACAAAGGTTTTATAGATCTCTTCGGTTCTGGCTGCCATGATAAAATCATTGCGATGCAGTCCGCTAATCGCATGTGTCCACCAGGCTACGCCAACTTTCCCCCATTCCGTTAAAATGGCTGGATGATGCCCCTCTTTCTCAGCTAATGCGCCAACTTTATTGGTAAAGTCTAAGGCAGTTACAAAATCTTTGAAGGAGTAGACCCGCTCGAGGCGCTGCAGATCCTCACGTTTCATGATGATCCACTCTGGAATCTGTTTGCTGTATTCTTTCGCCTCTTCATCTGTCACTTTTGGGGCTCCCACCTGACAGGCTTCACATTTCATTTTGCTCAGCTCTTTAACCATTGCTCACCTTCTTTTTTTGCTTTGCTCTTTGCGAATAGGGCTCTCTTTTACTAGTATAGTGTCTCTGCCATGACTCCCCCTCAGGTGATACTGTAAGAGACTGACCCTGCTTACCTTCGCTTTACCCTTCAATTACAGGAGGTGATTGGACAGGAGCTTCTTTCTCCGGGGTTTCAACTGGCTTATCCGCTCCTATAACCATCTGAAAAGCCTGTTTAGAGGCCTGCTGGGGCGTCAGCGGAACCTTCGACAGTGCCTCTTTCATCTGCGCAAACTCTGCTACGGTCTCGTCTTTCATGACTTTGTCTTTCACCTGTTTGGCCTGACCAACTCCTTTGCCCAGACCATGGGCAATGGATTGTAAGACTTTGGGACCAAACAAGGCCAGAATGATGCCCGCGATAATAATCTCATTTAAAAAATGCATGCTTCACAGCTCCCTTTGTATACAGGACATCGTTGCCCTTTCATGCTTTCGCTACCCTTCTATGGTACCATACTGCTGCATTCCCTTAATTACTCCGGTTTGTTGGGATCAGCAATTGTGGGTATATGCAAAAAAGTCTTCGAATGACGTTATCTTAAATAAGATGAGAGGCTCTCTCGAGAAAACAGCCTGAATGCGAGAAGATGTGCCTGCCACAACTGGCAGGTGCGACGCCCACCCACCTTCTACGCTTGAGCTGATCTTTACAGGGGCTCTATGATGTGTTGCACTGCCTATTCCAGACAGACACATTGCGATCATTCCGTCCCACAACGGTCTGGTCGCTCTTTTCTTTTGCCTACTCCTCAAGTGCTAGCCTTCTTTGTGTACGTAATTTTAACCTCGCCCCCAGATTCGGCCTAAAAAGTACCAATTCTGGCTATTTTCCCCTTCTTCCATCTAGCGTATTGGAGGGAGGGTGGTATGATAAAAACACACCGTATGGATCACAACGTCATAAGTAGAAGAGAGCACTGATAAGCAATGCAACAAACGGCTTCAAAACAACAACCGAATCCGGGACACGCCCAGGTGCAGACGATGATCATTACTGCGATTACTCTGTTTGCTATTTCTGGTCTCATCGTTGGTCTGGCTGTTGGTGTCTATACACGTCCTCCCCGATCAGGTACGGATCAATCTCTGACAAAAACGACGGCGACTCCAACTCAGATACACTCAACACCTACTCCAACTGCAACCCCTACTATTCCGCCCGCACCCATAGGTTGCCCGAATATGTCTGTGCCTCTCAACCAGATTGCGGATGGCAAAACATCCTATAAGATCTCTGTGCAAGCTCAAGATCGCTCATCAGGGTCGGGGTGCAGTCCTACTCAGAATAAATCTCTCACGGTTCCTGGCCTGGTCTGCAAAATCTGGCTCATTAAAGCCTTTCCTGATGCCAAGATGACGACCTCTTTCTCTAAAGATGAGACTCAACGGATCGCTCAGGGCGATCTTGCAAATCCATTGACGGTTCTGGTTGATGTCGAGGGCGGCAATAAAGGCGATCAGTACCCGGAGATTTCAGGGCTACAATTTGATCCCACAACTTCCCAGACGCAAAAGTGCAATGCTCAAGGCCAGGGAAACTGGCAGTATACGCTGAGCGATACTCTTCCAGCTGGCGATTATGAACTGATGGCTCTGACGGTCTGGGATAAATATCCCAACTGGAGCTGGAAAAATGTGACCGTTACGGCTGCCAAATAAGCACAGCTGGTTTCTCGCTCGCCAGTGCTTTCAAAACATCTTACTCATTGAAGGTGGCCAGTAGAGATACTGGCCACTCTGCATGTTGCCGATGCTATGAAGCAATCTCTCTTACAATCCCTGTGACCAGGGCCGCAAATTTGATTCTGGCCGCTTCAGCCGCTTGCATGACCTCTTCGTGATTTACTTCTTGTGTTTCGTTCCCGGTAGCCTCATTGGTAATCAGGCTAATCCCCAACACTCGCATCCCCATCTGCCGCGCTACAACAACTTCTGGGACCGTAGACATACCTACTGCATCGGTGCCAATGGTACGTAGAAAACGCAGCTCGGCTGAGGTCTCATAGGTTGGGCCTACCAGCATGGTATAGACCCCTTCGTGAAGCTTGATTCCCTGAATCTCCCGGGCTACGGTCTGGGCAAGCGTCCGCAAGTGCTTATCGTAGGCATGGGCCAGTGGCGGGAAACGCACTCCCAACCGTTCATCTTGAGCTCCTACCAGCGGATTATTTCCACTCATACCAGGCAGATTAATATGGTCGCTCAATAGCATAAAATCACCTGTTCGGTAGTCAGGATTGACCCCGCCTGCGGCGTTGCTAACAATCAAGGTCTCTGCTCCAAGCATTCTCATTACCCGTACAGGGAGGGTAATGGCTTCCGCTGAATATCCTTCGTACAGGTGAAAACGGCCCTGCATGGCTACGACAGGAACATCTTCCAGGGTGCCAATCAATAATCTTCCTGCATGTCCAACAACGGTTGAACGTGAGAAGTGCGGAATCTCGCTATAGGGAATGGCAACGGCATGACGAATCTCAGTTGCCAGTGCTCCCAATCCTGAACCCAGGATGATCGCAACCGCTGGCTTCTGTTGAATGTGCGCTCGAATGGCTGTGACGGCCTCACTTATTTGATCATAGAGCATACCAATGTTCTCCTCTTCCAGGACGTTTCTTCCAGAATAGCACATCTCCTGGTACAAACAGAAGATGTGGCATCCAGAGAGCTGCGCTTTGCTCTTATATTGAGGGGTCTGGCTCGTCCTTTCGCTGAGGTGAAGAGCCTGTCTTTCTGGTCGAAAGATCTGCATATCCTAATAATTCTTCAAGCGAACGGGGCTCTGGCCCCTCATTCAGCAGGAGGACAGCCAATGAGTTCCGGAGAATATGGGGCGTCAGGCCAACAATCCCGGCTCGCCGCGCATGTCCTTTAATGATCAGCCAGAAGCCCTGTCGCGTTAAATGAGCACCATGATGATTGAGAAATAGAGCCGTTTCACACGAATAGCGCAGAAGTCGTGGCCGTCCTTGCTCCAGGTACCGCTCAATAGCCTCAATGGCAGCCTTCGAGAGAGGGAAGATACGATCAAAACGCTTCCCCTGTCTCCCTCTTGCAGGACAACGAATACTTCTCCCCTGTCCATCAAAATCATCCACACGCAGTTCCACGAGTTCAGAGGAACGCATTCCGGTTGCATAGAGGACATGCAGCATCGCAAGATCGCGTAGCCCCCCGGGCAGATCAGTTGCAATCTGCGCAAACAGGTGTCTGATCTGCTCAATATTCAGAATAGCTACGGTTGCCTTTGTCTTGAATGGTATCTCTAATTTCTCAACAGGATCGTATACTATTGCTCCAAGTGCATGGAGATAACGAAAAAAAGACTTAAAAACCGCTAATTTACGGGCGATGGTCGTTGAGCGATATTCTAAAGTCTCGTGCATCTCTTGTAGATAGGCTCTCATCAGTTCGCTGGTCACACGCGACCAGGCCTCGACCTTCTGCTCCTCAAGATAGGTACACAATTGCCCTAAGTCATTACTATACGCTAAGATCGTATTCTGACTATTGCGCTTGCGTGCATAGCCCCTGGTGAGTAGGGTCTTCAGATACTCTTCAACGGCTTCTTGCAACATAACACCCTTCCACGCCTCTTTGTACACTACCAATCACCCAAGAAAAGTCTGCTTTCGCTTGAAACACGGTCTATTATAATGTTAAATGCTATAAAGTGCAACAAACACAAGAAAAAGATCTGACAAGAATCTGCCTCGTTCTGTCAAATTGAAAATTTCGTCAGCTCTGCTTTGTCCTTCCCTTCTCTGACGCTCTCACATCTCAAGTGTTATAATGGTTGTACGTTTCAACTGCGTTACTTCAGAGAGTGTTCAAACTCATGGTGTAAAAAAGAAGTGGCTGGTCACCTTCTACTGTGGACCACACCACTCCGATCTTTACAACACTGTCTTTATAGGTAGGCTCTGACACGAGCCAATTTGGATCACTGTGTCTTGAGAAGGAGAGATTGTAGGAATGGCTAAACTGCACGATTTGTTTACGCAGGCGCGCCGAACCCAGAATAGCGGCGGCATGGGGTTTCTTGGCAAAAATAAAGCGGAATCAAAGGCTCGCTCGGCTGCACTCGTTGTCGAATTCACAACGATCAGCGCCGGCCAGGCCGAAGCAGCGATTAAAGCAGGCGCTGATGGCTTGCTCTTCCATTGGAATCCTCAAAATGAGTCCGAGCTCACAACGCTTAAAGCGGAGATCGCTTCGGCTCAGGCGAGTAATGACCAGCTGGTCACTGGTCTGGCCCTTACAGGAAATCTGGAGGAACTCGAACGCGCAACACTGGTTCAGATCAAAGAGGCAGGCATCCAATATATTGTGCTCCCTTTTGATGCGCCAGCTCGCTTACTCGCAGTCGAAACAAAAGAGTTGGAGAAGGTTGTCATCGTGCCCATGCGCGATGGTGAGATCTATCCGCTCTATATTCATAACCTGACGGCTTTTGATGGTATCGCAGCAGTCTTGCTCGATTTCGGTCTTATCTCTAAGGTGAGCTCGATGACGATCGAAGAGGTCCTTGATTATCGGGCGGTTCGCGAAGCAGTTCGCTTTCCTGCCTTCTTACCAATCAATGCCAATCTGACTGAGGAGGATGCCTATACCCTTGCAACTCTGGGCGCACAGGCAGTTGTCCTGAAAGCAGAGAAACTGGAAAAGACGGTCGAACAGATCAAGGCCGTTCGCGATCTCTTGATCAAGATTCATGAAGATGAGAAGGAGAAAGATACTCCCTCGGTCCCAGGTCTGAACCGAAAATAGTACGCTGTTTCCTCTGCACACCTCATCCAGGCACAAAACAGCAGAGCCTCTCTTGAGAGCATCTCTGCTGTTTGTCTCTCGATCTTAATTGACCTTCTTCTCTTCAGAGTCTTCGATAATGGGAACAGGAATGCGTGGCTGGGTAGATTTCCAATAGAGTTGACGCCGGGGGATGCGCCTCAATAATGTACGGGTACTCTGCCAGACCCGCTCAGGTTCCTGGTTGTTCCGCCAGAAATAATAGCAAGCAACCTCATCAGGATCGGCAGCCATTAATCCTGTGAAGGCTGTCTCCATGTCTGGCTCGCTCTCCGCTGTAAGATTAAAGTTTTGGAGCCAGAGCTGACTCTTCTTCCCTGAAGCTTTCATCTGCTTCACCAACAACTTGCTCCATGCTTCCACCTGGCTTACATCCTCTTGCAGAAGCTGCCAGAAAAGATGGCACCCAATCGAATCCAGGGCCGGTACGGTTGACAGATCCTCTGCCAATGCCAGATCCTGGGGCAACAATACCAAAGAGGTTTTGGCCTGCGGTTTCACACGTTTCACACAATTGAACAGTTCCGAGAAGAAGCTGAGCATTGAGCGCTGACGAAAATTTTGCAGATCGGTAATATCTGGGCACAGCGCCCGACAGACCGAACAGAAACAGGTCACATCTGGCACCCGTGGCTCGTCGATCAGAATACCTTGAATGGGATAGGCGGAAAGGTAATACTCAATCTCTTTAAACAACCAGGAACGAAAATCTTCGTGGTTGAAGCAGGACATATCATGATCCCGACCATGGCGATCTTTGACAAGTGACTGTGGGTGACGAAAGGTATACCAACTGGGCATGAAGATAGGTCCAGCAAATAAATTACCAAACCTCCCCAGACTTAATGAAACCTTCAAGCCGGCATCCTGCGCAAGACGAAGTCCCCGCTCTAGATCATATGGCCAGCGCTGCTCCTCTTGCTCATGGAGCGCATAGACAATACTGGTAGCTCCAACAGCGCGAATCTGCTCAAAATCTCTTTTGACGGTCTCCGGATGGAACAACGGGTGAAAATAGGCAACGGTTATATCCATGTCTCTTCCAAGCTAGCAATTTCCGCACATAGACTTCAAGGATGAATCTTTCATTTATACATCTACCGCTCTAGTATAGCATACGTCTATCTTGCTCCCAATCAGTGGTATTTATAGGCTAACTACCAACCAGGGAGGAGATGGAAGGGCTTTTCGCTTCTTTTGCGAGCGACAAGTCGAGGTCAAAGAGCCAGAAGACTTTAGCGTGAAACGCTTGACAAGCCTCCTCTTTCTAAGCACAATAGTACTATGAACCACTCACTTTCTACTCAACCATCTGCGTACGCTACTGGCGATTCCTATTTCGTTCAGTCCTACGCTAAAATAAATCTGACGCTTGATGTGTCAGGTCGCCGCTCGGACGGCTATCATGATCTTCTTACGATCATGCAGACGATTAATCTCTCGGATATCCTTTGCTTGACTGCCCGCTCCGATGATCAGGTACGTATTCTCTGCTCTCGCTCCGAGCTGAGCACTGAGGAGAATCTGGCGTTCCGCGCCGCTCAGTCTCTACGCAAACGGCTGGGGTTAACGCGAGGCGTGGAGATTGAATTGCATAAACGCGTGCCCATGGCAGCGGGCTTAGGTGGCGGAAGCAGCAACGCGGCGGCAGTACTGGTAGCTCTGCGGGACTGGTGGAAGCTCCCTCTCTCTAACGCTGAACTCGTTGAGATTGCTGCGACTTTAGGCTCCGACGTGCCATTCTTTATTGATGGAGGCCTGGCTCTCTGCGAGGGGCGCGGCGAATTGATTACCCGGTTACCTGACCATTGGCCTTCGGCGATGCGCTGGGTGCTCCTGCTAAAACCTTCCATTGGTGTCTCAACGGCCACGGTATTTCGCAATCTCTCTCCTGCCGATTATTCTGATGGTCGCCCAAGCCATCTGCTTCAGAAAGCACTCCTTGCCAGACAACCATTTGCCACAACTGAGCTTTATAACAGCCTTGAACGCGGAGTGCTGGAGCACTATCCTGAAGTAGCAAGAGCACAGGCAGATCTCCTGGCTGCTGGCGCTGACTATGTGCGGCTCTCGGGGAGTGGGCCAACCCTCTTTACTTCATTCGAGCAACTGACAGAGGCGCAGAAGGTCTATCAACGTCTCCAGAACCAGGGGTATGAACTCTATCTGACGCACGCCATCCATCCCCAACACCATGCCATAACCTATTTTTAAGACAAAGCTCTATCTTCTTAGAGAATGGCAGAGGAGCAGTGGGGCACACATTCGATTCGGGTCAGAGCATACAGCTTCTTTCCCTGATCGAATGTGTTCATTTTATCCCAGCAGGAAAGGTGAGGCTCTATGCGCTCCAACAGGGGCAGAGCCTGGGACTCTCGTCTGCTTGCCTCGACTTCGCTCCATGGCTTTGTTATAATTGAAGCGTCTACAGGATGTATAGTATCTATCTCCTGCGAAGCTCGCATGGAACGGAAAGGGCCACATCATGAATATATGGGACTCGGTCCAACGGGGTCTGGAAAAGGCATCCAATGAAGCTGCTCGCATCGCAAAAGGACAACGCCTTCGTGCCTCTCTTGAGAAGTTCTCACGACAGATTACCGCTCAAGAACAACAGCTCCTCGCAACCTCCATGGATCTGCTCTCACGAGGGACGCTGATACAGCCCGAACTTATTCCTCTTTGCCAGGAATTGCTCTCGCTTCATCAGCAAGTGCAACAGGCGCAATTAGAATTACAGCAGTTAAGCCAGAACACACCTTCTACGCCAGCAGCAGCTCCTACTTCTGCACCACCGTCCACACCCACCCTGCCAACAGTGCAAGAAAGCATCCCCCCTACGCTGCTAGCCCAATCCTCCAGTACGCCCTATGGCACCGAGCCCTTCCAACTCTCTGGACCAGCTATCCCTCCGCCACCACCACCGCCCTATCAACAGCCAGATATATATGCTCAATCCAGTGGAACCATTCCACCTCCACCTCCAGGTGCATCAGCATACACACCTGCACCTGCTCCTGCTATCCATGAACAGGAGACGCGCAGGGAAGAGCCAGCCTTGCCCCAATCGTCAACGCTTCATCCTCTTACCATTAGCAGTCAGGAGACACGACTTGACCCGCCTCCTCCACCTGCTTTTGTGCCAGAGGTTGCAGATCAAGGAACAATACGATCCAGCAGTAATGGATCGCAGGAACGTCTTATCTGTCGCTCCTGTGGTATGCTCTCTCCATCTGGCACTCATTTCTGCCAGCACTGCGGCTCTCTACTTCAGACCCATGAGCGCGAACAGCAACCAACGATCCGCGCCAGTGCAACCCTTTCCGCTCCCGAACAGGAGACAATACGCGCATCTGAAACAGAAGAACAGGCCAGTCAGTCCAGCGATAGTACCACACTGCCAGACTATACGCCATTGGATGGAGGAAAATAATTCTGCGTCAACAACTTATTACCACGCTCTGTCTATTGTTGCGCCTGCCATTTGCCTTCTTTGATAGCATACGCAGGCCCTTTGTTCGTCAGGCCCGCCAGCATCCACGCTCGATAGTCATTATCAAGCCCTGCTGCATTGGCGATATTCTGATGACTACTCCTCTGCTGGAGACGCTTCAACAGCGCTACCCGGATGCCAGGATGACGTATGTTGTGGGCTCATGGTCCAAAACAATCGCCGAACATCAACCGGGCTTATCGAATGTTATCGATTGCGGAACCGTCGGAATTCCTGGCCGCTATCGCTTTTCTGACTATCTCAAGCTTGCACGTCAGCTACGAAGCCAGCATTTTGATCTGGCCTTTGTGCTCGATCGCTCACCTATGCTCACGCTGTTACCCTGGCTTGCAGGCATCCCCAGACGCGTCGGACCCGATAGTCTGGGACGTGGTTTCTCGTTAACTGATCGCGTCCCCGTCTCTTCATCTCGTTCAACGCTTCAACATCAGGCCGAGATCTATCTTGATCTTGCTCGAGCCCTCCATATTCCCATTCAGCAACCACGCATGCATTTCGTGCCTACGCCTGAAGAGCGAGCAAGTATTCAGCCTGTACCTCGTCCGCAGATTGCTGTCTTTCCTGGAGGAGGGAGTAATCCTGGCATGCAGCTCACCTCCAAACGTTGGCCTTTAGAGAAGTATCGCCTGCTGGTCGCCAGGTTGATCCATGAGTTCGATGTCCAGGTGCTCTTGATTGGTGGACCCGAAGATCGAGCACTGACGACGTCTCTGCTGGAGGGCTTAGATGGTCCAACTGATCGCGTGCTTAATCTTGCAGGAACAACGAACTTTGGGCAGACGGCTGCTCTCATTGAGCAGTGCGCTCTCTTTATCGGCAATGATAGTAGTCCCATGCACCTGGCAGCCGCCGTTGGTACGCCTGTCATTGCTATCTTCGGACCCACCAGTCCGGCAGAGTACGGACCATATCCACTTGACAATCCCAGGCATATAGCGATCTGGCGACATCCAACGGGGGAGCCCTGTTTCTTTTTGGGAAAGATGCAAGCCTGCTCAAACTGTACCTGCATGCAGTCGGTCACTGTACAAGATGTGTGGGAGGCAGTGCTCCGTCTCTTACCACAAGTTCCTAGTAAAGCGAGTCTCCAATGAAGCTCCTTTTTCGTTCGCTTCTTCTGCTGATAATCCGTTTCCTTGGCGCCCCCGGTGCACTTCTGGCCCGCCGCAGGCCCAGACCGGGCGTACGGCCTCGCATCCTGCTGCTACGGCCCGATCACCTGGGTGACCTTGTCTTGACAACGCCTGTGCTCTCTGCCCTGCGCACAGCTTTGCCTGAAGCTCATCTGACAATGATGGTAGGACCCTGGTCCAGCGAGATCGTAGAGCGCCATCCCGCCCTTGATGAGCTTCTTACGTTCCCTTTTCCTGGCTTCCAACGTGCTCCGCAGGGGGCTCTTGCTCCCTACCGTCAGCTCTGGCAGGCTGCTCGTCAGCTACGTCAGGGAGGCTATGATCTGGCTATCAATCTACGCCCAGATTTCTGGTGGGGGGCCGCTTTAATCTACCTTGCAGGCATACCTCAGCGCATTGGCTATGCCCTTCAACCTGGCGCTCCTTTTCTGACTGAGGCGCTGTCATTCCCACATGCCGAGCACGCCACTCGCTCAAATTTACGGTTAGCCAGCGCAGCCATCCAGGCATTGGGTGCCCCTGCGCTTCCCACACCCTATAGCGCAGCCAGTTATCCTCTCTACTTCAGGCCAACGTCCGACGAACACAAATGGGTGGAGGACTACTTACAACAGATCGGTATCACACCTGAAGGGATTGTTGTGGTCATCCATGCTGGGACTGGAGGAGCGGTCAAACTCTGGCGGACAGACGGCTGGGCTACATTAGCAGATCAACTGGCACGTGGCGAGCTCTCTCTACCAGCAGCCTCTCTTATCTTCACAGGTAGCCCCAAAGAGCTCCCTCTGTTAGAAGAGATAGCTCAGCAGATGCAGACATCGTCGCCCATTATTCTCACGACCCTGACCGTAGGCCAGCTGGCCGCCCTTCTGGGACGTGCTCAATTGGTACTGGGAGTCGATAATGGGCCACTCCATCTGGCTGTAAGCCAGGATACACCAAGTATGCGCATGTATGGCCCGACTGATGATCATATCTTTGGACCCTGGGGAGACACACTTCGTCATGTGGTGCTGAATGCGACGCAAAAATGTGCTGATTGCCCTTCGATCCCCTGCGGTCGCCTGGATTTCACATCCAATGAGCTCGCCACTCACCCTTGTGTGCGTCTCATTACAGAACAACGCGTCGCTCATGCCGTTAAATCACTGGTTCAGCTTGCAAGTAGATGAGAAGCAGAGGCTTTCCACTAAAAGCGATCTGGCTTCCAGAAGCATACGATCTCATCTCACAGGAAAGCCTCTGCTTCATCTGAGAATGTCTTGCAAAAAGGCCCGTACAATGCTATTGAACTCCTGAGGCTGCTCCATATTGACATAGTGACCAGCTCCCATAACCACTTTCTTTTGTGCAGCGTGGATCTGAGTCTGAAGAATATGCGCATAGCTTGCCATATCTAAGAAATCTTTCTCTCCAGTGATGATGAGAGTTGGCACCGTAATCGACGCCAGGCGACCAGCAGCAGGTGGATCTAACGGGCGGGCCGTTGCTGCTTGAGCGTGATTGGGGCGGGCAACGGTCTCCTCTATCATCCTTTGGAGTCGTTCTCTGATTGCCGGATGAACCTGCTCGGGAGTACGCCAGGGCCCATCAGTCCAGAAGCGCTGCAAGAGGCGAACCAGTTCAGCTAGATCTCCTTTTTTCCTGGCATTCTGCACCTCATGCCAGAGGGGATTCTCATCCGATGCCGAACGAAAAGCATAGCCACTGATAGATGCCGAAACAGGAACTAATGCAGTGACCATCTCCGGATAAGTTAACGCAAAATCAATGGCCGTACTCCCACCCTGAGCCAGGCCAATCAACGCCGCTCTCTCAATCCTTAAATAACGTAAAAGGTGCCAGAGGTCCTCGTGCAAAGCATAAGGAACATCTCGTTCGGTTATCAAAGCAGAGTTTCCGTTGCCACGCTTATCATAGCGTATCACTGTGTAAAATTGCGAAAAATAATTAAATTGGTCATCCCACATGCGCCGATTGACCATGCTGCCATGCAAAAAGACCAGCGCTGGTCCTTCGCCCGCCATTTCATAATAGAGTGTCGTATCGCTCACCGGTATCAATCCAATGGCTCGTCCAACCTGCTGTGACATTCGGGCTCCATCTCTTTCTCTCCCAAATGGAAGGGCACTCTGACTACAGAAATTACACGTAACATCCACCACCCTACCACATTTCAAGTCGTCTGCATTGATACGCTTTGGCTACATTATAGTGTGAAAATCAGAAATCCTCAAATGACGTTGTGATTGCCTCTTCTCTTCTAACACAGCAATCTTCCAATCAAGGAGTACTTAGCGGAACAACTCTTGCGCATCGCCATGAGAGATGTTTTAATCACTCTATACCAATTTATGTTGTGGAGGTTTTTGATGAGCACTCAGTCGGACAGAACACTCGGCTACTTGCGCACCTGTATGGATCGTCGTTTTGTTGAAGCAACCCGCAAAGCTTTTGAACAGGCTACCGGGCTTGCGGCTACCGATTATTGGCATGAGTCCTATGCCGGAGGCTCTGCTGTGGCTCCAGCATCCACGGTTGGAGAGGTCTATTCGGTTGCCCATGGCGCTCAAATCTTTGGCTGGCAGGCCCATATTAATAATTGCGGCGGACAACCGGGCGTGAGCGATGATGACATTGCCAGGCGTCTGGATGCTGTGGTCGCAAAAATGAAGGAGACCTATCCTCACGGACGTCATTTCCGCATCCTGGCTGGACTCGAGGGGATCGATATCCAGGAAGCGTAAACCAGACCCCTGGAGACCTTCAGGGCGAAGTGCCTTACAGGTCTTACAGTATAAGTCATCCCCGATTTGGGAGCAACATCTGAGGGAACAGGTGCGATGATGTTCCTCTCACATTCAGGGTCCAGGCAAAAAAGACCGTCTGCGCTACACTGTCACAAAGCAAAGCAATCAGTGAGTACAGGCGGTCTTTCACATCGATGCAGCCTGAGTATGACATACCACCATTTGCTTCCTGGTTAAGAAACATTCAACCAACGAATACTGTGTCCACTTCCCATGTCCCAGCATGAGTTTATGCGCCTTTTGTCATTGAGAATATCATAGGCAATGATGTAGCTAGTTATCTGGCCATTCGCCCCATGACTGCTCTTCTCTTGCAATAGCTATGCCTCTAGTCTAGCATGTAAAGCACCTTCAGTTGAACAAAAACGCAACACTCCAGGGTGTTCCAGTTCTGAGTGAGTCCTTTGACAGCCGAAAAGGTTCTTCTATCAGGAGGCTGAATGAAGAAAAGGACAATACTGTATTATGTACTTTTACGGTCGTGACTGCGGTCGAGTCCCCGTCGTCAGCCTCAATGAATTGATCACGTGACCCCTTCAATTCATTGTCCCCCCGGACATGGACCAGACCGCAGTCGCGTCCGCTGAGCTTGCTCACCCGCCTCTCTTCCTCTTCCCGCTTCATTGCCTCATCTACAAGAACTGGAACGCCCTGCGCACACCTCAAAATCCCTGCTTTTTTGAGCACCCGCACATAGTGATTATGAAGGTGACCACTTTCTCATCCATTCTCTCGAAAATTTGACCCTTCTCGGCACTTCATGTATCCTTAGAGAGCCAGGCCTGAGCCCCCTATTCTCAATCAGCCTGCCAGGCCACTATAGGATAAAAAAATGACACAAATAGCACCATTCCTGGAGCAGCGTGATGACTATGGGTATCCTACACGCCCTACGTCGCGTCGAACGCTTCGCAATGTCAGTGTGCATATCAGTAAACGGATCTTACTCACAATAATCTTCATGATGATGAGTTTACTTGGTGCCTGCCTGCGCCTGAAACGTATTGGGAAGCCTCACCCGGCTCTGACACCACCATCCTTTCATCCTCGGCGTATCCTCGTCCTACGTATGGATCTTATTGGAGATCTGGTCCTCTCTCTGACGGTTGTACGCCTTCTAAAACGAACCTATCCTGAGGCCGAGATCGATCTTCTGGCCGTTCCAGCCAGCGCAAAGGTGATTGCAGGTGATCCTGATCTGGCAACTATTATTGGGTATGACCCCAATATCTGGCGCCGCCCACAAGCTCTGTTTAAACGTACAAACTGGCAACAGCTCAGTACCCTCCGCCGCCAACTGCTACAACGGGATTATGATCTGGCCGTGAGCGTGTTTGGCCCCTGGGCCGCTCTCCTTTCACTCGTCAGTGGGGCCAGACGCCGGCTGGGCTTTGCTCAGGAGAGCTATCCCGGTCTCATGACAGACCCAGTTCCTGGTCACCATTGGCAGCCCGGCAGCCAGTTCCACGAGGTGGATTACTGTCTTCAACTCTGTCAGGCAGCCGGTGCCCAGCCAGTCCCTGCCGATCGTATTCCCCTCCTTCATGTTCTCTCTGGCACACGTCTGGAGATCCAGGAGCTCCTTCTCCAGGCCGGGGTCGCCTCTGACAGGCCTTTGATTGCCTGCCATGTGAGCTCAAATAATGGTCAATCCAAGCGCTGGCCTATCCCGTACTGGGCAAAGCTTATCGATAAATTGATTGTGGAAGAAAAGGTCAATGTGATCCTGACTGGTGCGCCTGCGGATCAGCCATTGATCGAGGCAATTATCAAGCGCACACACCAGAAGGTCTTCAATTTTGCTGGGAAGACAAGCCTGGTTCAGCTCGCTGCCCTTCTCCAGCGTGCGGATCTCATGATTACTGGAGATAGCGGCCCTATGCATATCGCTGCCGCAGTCAATACTCCTCTCATCGCTATCCATGGGCCGACCGATCCTGCACTCAGCGGGCCTGTCAATCCTACTGCTGTGATACTCCGCAGTGATATCTGGTGTAGTCCCTGCTACACAGCCAAAGGTGGCCCTGCCGATTGTCGCTTCTTTACCACGCAGTGTATGAAAAATATTACACCTGCTCAGGTGCTCTCAGTCGCCCATGAACAACTAACATCTTCCGATAAACAGACACAGCGCTTAGAAAAAAAGGAACAAAATACATGAGCGAGATCCTCCTTACGGCCTCAGAGCCTGCGTTAAGCCTGGCTATTGAGGCCAATTTCACGGAAGAGATGGCCTGTTTTGCCCGCAATCTTCCTGGAGCAATCCTCCATGACGAGCCCGAAATCACGTGGTTTTTTCTCAATCCTACTGGTCCAAATGGCGTCCTCCATGCTCAATTTGAGACCTCTGATCCAGAGATGCTGACGATGCGCATCACAAAATTGCTGACCTCCTTTCAGGAACAACAGGCCTCCGGGCTCAATTGGCGCGTGACTCCTAATACAAAGCCAGAGCTCCTGACCTCGCTGCTTCAACAAAATGGTTTTGCCCATCGTGAAACACAGACTTGTATGATTCTCTCAGCGTCGAGTATCACAACTCCTGCGACCTTACCTCCAGGCCTGCAAATCAGGGAGGTTAGAACTCTGGCAGAGTTGCAGCAAAAATGTGATATCGAACAGATTGGATTTGAAGCCTCAAATGAGGTTCGCGAGCAATACTATCAGGCCTATACTGGTACTGGGATTGGGCCCGACTCTCACTTCCATCATTATATTGCCTGGCTACATGAAGAACCTGTTGCGGTCTCTGCACTGCTCTTGCATCGAGGAGTGGCCGGTATCTATGGAATAACCACCCTTCCTACCTATCGACGCCAGGGGATTGCCAATGCGCTGACGTTGTATACTGTACAGGAAGCACAAAGGCTTGGGTATCAATTTGTCACGCTCTCACCTACAAAGATGAGCCATGCTCTGTATCGGCGTCTGGGCTTCACCGATTACTGCCAATTTCATCATTACTACCACCGCTTTTAGGTAAGAAAAAAAGATTGATAGAAGAATGCAGACAACACAGATTACACTCCCGCCTGATGCGCATATTTTACTGGTAAAACTGGCTGGCATTGGCGATCTTTTGTTAGCAACGCCAGCTATTCAGGCGCTTCGAGACAGCTATCCACAGGCTCGTATCGATCTGCTCGTGACTCCCGAGTCCGCTGGCCTGCTCCAGGGCTGGGATGCGATCAACACGATTATTGTGCTGGATAAATATCTTTTTGATGATCTCAAGCAGATGGCAAAAAGGCCGCAGGCTCTGCTTCCGCTGCAAAAGCTCTGGCAGACGCTCCACTCAGCACACTACGATGCAGTGCTTCTTCTCCATCATCTGACTCTGCGTTTTGGCCGCTTAAAACATCAACTATTGATGCGGGCCGCAGGCGCAAAGTGGCGCGTAGGACTTGATAATGGGCATGGCTGGTTTCTCAATGTCCATGTCAACGATGGGGGCTTTGGCGCTATGCATGAGGCTGACTATATGCTAGCTCTGGCTCAGGCGGTAGGAGCTCAACCAGCACACAAACGGCTCTTTATCCCTCTTACTGACACCGAGCGCAAGCAGGCTCGTGAGATTGTTTATGGGTCCGCAGCTTCCAGTGGGAAGTTACTTATTGCTCTCCATCCTGGTAGTGGTGGCTATAGCACTGCGCGCCGCTGGGCTCCTGATCGGTTTGCACAACTGGCCGAACAGCTCTATCGCTCCGAAGGAGGCGAGATTCTGCTGCTCGGAGGGCCTGAAGAAGCGGCGCTTCATGAACAGATTATACAGATGGTCCAACAGATCAGCCCGACCGTTCCTGTCCGTAGTCTGGCTGGCAAAGGAAACATTAAAGTTGCCGCTGCGATCCTGGAATTGATGGATCTTTTTGTCGGCAATGATGCTGGCTTGATGCATCTGGCTGTTGCCGTCAACACTCCGACAGTCGCCATCTTTGGTCTCTCGAACTATAAAGCCTGGGGGCCCTATACAGATGCGACACGCGCCACGGTCGTCCATCTCGACCTTGCCTGTATGCCGTGTTTCTATCGCGGCCACGATCTTGGTACGCCCGAAGGGTGTGCTACCCGCGATTGCCTGACGCACCTGACTGTGGAACCAGTCGCCGTTGCTGCTCGTACCATGCTGAAAACGCTAAAGGCTTAGATACTTACTCTAAGCCTCTTCTTTCCCATCTCCCACAATAGCTTCCTGAGGTCTACGCGCTCGCTGAATAGGACGTGTAAAATTCCCAATCTCGGTCTGCGGCACTTCACGCCTGAGAATTTCTATCAGTTTCTTCATTCCCAGTGCTTTCCCCATCGTATTGGGATCAGGCATGCGTGGCAAAAAGACTTCAGGGTCAATATTAAGGTTGCGCAATTGAATCAACTTGAGGTCCGTCTCACGCACAAGAGCCAGTAGCGCTTCGATCTCGCGCTCGCGATCAATCAGACCTGGGAAACAGAGAAGATTGATCGAGCTATGTACCCCTTCAGCGCTCGCTCGCCTCATGGACTCTTTGACATTCTCAAAGGTATACCCTAGAGGCCGATAATACGCGGTATAGGTCTCAGGATGCCCCGAGATGGTACTGATACGAATAGTATCCAGGCCTGCATCATACAGTCTCTGCAACCAGCGCGGATTGCTGGCATTCGTGTTAATATTCAAAACACCTTTGCTGGTCCTGGTGCGCAGAATTTTAATCGCTTTTTCGATACGGTGCCACTGGAGCAAGGGATCACCCTCACAGCCCTGACCAAAGCTAACAATCGCGTCTTCAGCCTGCTCAAGGTGCGGTAAGGCGACATCCACAATCTCGTCTACGCTTGGAATAAAGGTGAGCCGGTCCTGTGGTGAGATCAGATCCTCTTCCTCCTGCTTGGAGATACACCCGACACATCTTGCATTGCAGCCAGGTGAGACAGCAACAGCCATCTCCCAACGCTCAAAGAAGAGATTGCTGGCTGTAGGGCAGGAGTAATCTAATGCGCAGTGAGCATGTTGTCCAATAATACGATTCTCTGGCATCTGCGCCTGCTTCTGCTGGACCAGGCGCTCCAACTTCTGCCGATTAAAGGCCTTTGGATGCCACTTTGTAGGATCATCGGTTTTCACAGCAGCTACATACATGCGCCCATTCATACTTGCAACAGCGCTATATCCAAAAAAAGGAAGAGGTTCTGTCCCCGGCACTTTTTCATACCCGGGCAGCAATGTTCGGGTATACCCGATTGGCAACAGAGCTGCCACGGCCCAGCCACGCTTCTTAGAAAGAATCTGCCGCTCACCCGTTCGCTTCTTGCCAATCGCCAGCCGATCTGGCATCATTGAGAGGGTGACGCCATCTGGGAGAGGAATGAGATCAGCCTCCTGTAGAGGCC
Source organism: Tengunoibacter tsumagoiensis (assembly GCF_003967535.1). Lineage (GTDB taxonomy): Bacteria > Chloroflexota > Ktedonobacteria > Ktedonobacterales > Ktedonobacteraceae > Tengunoibacter > Tengunoibacter tsumagoiensis. The sequence goes on from NZ_BIFR01000001.1 coordinate 4,173,291, forward strand.
GATCCCCAAATGCCAGGGCCTGCAAACGCGGTTCTTCACAAATCTCTCCCTCAGGAGTGCAATATACTACATATGGAGTTGCCATGATTGTCCTTATAGTTTCTGACCTGTTCTCAGCAGGGAATACAACAGCCCATTCATCCGTCATGACTCACGGTCAGACAAGCCCGGGCTAATGGAGAGGTGGTGGGGTCGCCGGAATACGTGGGACGGTTGGACGCTCATCGACGTGCTCTTCCTCAAAAAAGCGAGAGAAAGAGCTCCGCGTGCCCACTTGTTTCTGGGCCGCCACACGCTGCTCTAACTGGTGTGTGTCCTCATAAACGAAGCTTAACAAAATATGTTCTCCACGCATGCTCTGACACATCTGCCGAATACGTGGCTGCTGCTCCTCCATCCAGGCATTGACCATTGCTTCCAGCGCGACCATACTATCCCCACAGAGAGCGCTATCAAAGCCTTTATACCTGTACACCGTCTTATCCTTTCGGCTGAGCAAAGACGAGATGCCTTCCCCCCCGCCTCCAACAAAAGTCTTCCTTTATGACCAAACTGTATTGTATCATTCTACTACAATTTTTGCTATAGCTTCCCCGCTATCAACAGGGCTTTCCATTTCTGGGTTGGTCCTCTGACGGCCACAGAGGCCCTCGCATCGGGAAGAGCGCGAAGAAGAGGAACACTCCTGCATCAGGTTATTTCTTGAGCGTCCCGACCCGCCTCCCTCTCCCTTCCTGGCTTCTGACCTCTTCTGTGAGAATTGGAAAGCCCTGCCTGCTATCAAGAATGAAAAGAGTGAGAAGTGAGAGCCCTCAGCTTCGCCAGGGAATGCTCTTCCGCTGCTGAGTCCGGTCGAGCAGGAGACAGGGCTCTTTAGTCTCGATACCTTACAGGTACGCCAAGACGTTGCAGCTCCTCAAAAAAATGAGGGTAGCTTTTGGCAATATGCTCTGCGCCTGTCAATGTCAGACCCGAGCGGCTACGCATCCCTACAATTGCCAGAGCCATCAGCACCCGGTGATCATGATGACCATCCACTATGACACCCCCTTCTACCCCCTGAGGCCGCCCCTGGACAACAATCGCATCCGATTGTGGCATGACGGCACAACCTGCTTTTCTCAGCTCACGGCACAGATCTTCAATCCGATCCGATTCTTTATAATGCAAGCTCTCGATATTAAAGAAACGTGTCTCTCCTTCAGCAAAACACGCCGCCGCTACCAGGACCGGAATACAATCAATCACTGCATCGCCATCTAATTCATAGCCTCGCAGACGCCGCCCACCACGTAAGGTGATTGTATCAGCATCTCGTTGGAGGTCCGCTCCCATCGCTACAAAGGCTTGCAGAAGCGCCTCCCCTACTTCTTCCCCTGAGCGTAGCCGCTCCAGGCGGATCTCACTCTGAGGATCATTCGAGGCGGCACAAAGCGCCAACAGCGTCGCTGCTGAGGGATAATCACCGGGAATTACATACTCACGCGCCTGATACTGCTGCTTCCCAGGAATGACAAAATGGAGAAATGTCTCATCATACTCTACAACAATGCCTGCTGTCTGCAATACATCCAGGCTGGCACGCACCAGGGGCTGCGACTTTAAACCATCGACGACGGTAATATCGAGACCTTCATCCAATAAAGGCCCAAGAAAGAGCAGAGCACTCAGATACTGCGAACTTCGTGCCCCTGAGATCTGTACTCGCCCACCATGCAATTGGCTGCGATGCAAAGTAATCGGGAAACAGCCCTCTGAACCGGTTCCTTCACACTCTACCCCTAAGGAGGTCAGAGCCTCCAATAACTCTCGATTTGGCCGCTTTCCTAAGGATTCAGGATGGTCTGTGACAAACGTGACTTCAGGGAGCAGAGCACCTACACCCAGAAGAAGACGAGAGACCGCTCCTGCATTCCCTACGTTAATCGTTACTGGAGCATTGACTGGCGTCTGCCCACCTATCCCTCTCACAAGGAGAGTACGCTGCTGCTCATCTTCCCAGGTCAACTCTGCTCCTAAAGCTCGACAGCCACGAAAAAGTGCCTCGCTATCGTCGCTCTGCGCAGGAAAGATCACGCGGCTCGTCCCCCTGGCCAGAGCCGCAGCTAACACATATCTCAAGGTATAATACTTTGAAGAGGGAACTTCTGGCTGGCCATAAATCCGTTCCGCAGGCGCAATAAAGAGGGTTGAACCAATATTCGCGTTTAACATCTTCACTGTTCTCAATCTTTCTCTAGCTCTTCAAAGTTTCCATTAAAGCATAGACAAACGTTTCCATCCACACCAATCATTGTAGCCATTCAACAGGACCAGGGGAACCTGCTCTTTACAATTATAAGGTACAGTCCCTCCAACCGTCGAGTAACAGAACAACATATTTTTTACCCTCAACATATGCATACCTGGCTCTTTGTTGTTGCTTAGATTTACACTAAACAAACAAAAACAGTACACTGTAATTACAATGTGCAACTCAAATACTCTCATTAAAAACCGCTAATAATTGAGTAGATGATCGTTTTATCAATTGAATTTCCCAAATGGGGATGTTATAATCGATCGTGTATGCAGAATAGTGGTATCAGGAGGATTTTATTTACTGTGAAGCAACAACGTATCTTTATTATAGGAGCGGGGATCATTGGACTATCGACAGCTTATGCATTATTAAAAGCTGGCATGCAGAAAGTTATCGTTCTTGAACAGGCCACGGTCGATCATCAGAGATCTTCATCGCATGGTATTTCACGGCTGCTACGCTTTGAATATGGTGATGATGCTTTTTACTCTCAGATGGTTCATCTCAGCTTACAACGCTGGAAGCAGCTTGAACAGGGAACACGACGCACGCTCTATACGTCAACGGGCCTCCTGTCACTGGGCAATGAGGATGACCATTTTACGGCAGAGAGCTACTACACGCTTCGTGATCTAGGATATGCGCCAGAACGCCTTACTCCACAGGTCTGTGCACAGCGCTTCCCTCAGTTTGATCTTCATGGGTATGATCTTCTTCTCTATAATTCTAACGCTGGTATCCTCCATGCATCTTCATGCCTTCATACGTTAAAAGAATGTGTCATTAGCCTGGGTGGACAGGTCCTTGAAGGGCATCAGGTCCGCTTTATTGATCATGATCGATCTCAAGGCCCTATCCACCTGCATCTTTCATCTGGTGAGGTTTTTCAGGCGGATCGAATCGTCATTGCGGCAGGTCCCTGGGTCCATCGTCTGCTTGCAGAGCTGCAACTTCCGGTTCGTGTGACCCGACAATATGTGCTTTATTTTGATAATCTCCCTCATTTTTCCTTCAGTCAACCCGCTTTTCCGGCCTTTATTGCCGATGATCTCTATGGCTTTCCGATTCATGATGGCAGTACTGGCTGGCTAAAAGCAACCTCTCATCATTTTGGCAGCATCGTTGATCCTGATGATACCCCACTTATCGATGAACAGGCAGTTGCTCTGATCGCTGAGTCTCTCGGTCGTGTGCTCCCCGCTTTAAAATTTGCTGATGTAGCGCATATCGATGCCTGTGTCTATGATGTGAGCCTCGATGAAGATTTTATTCTGGATCGCTTTCCGACCGATCCACGTATCATTTTTGCAACAGGCTTAACTGGCCATAGCTTCAAGTTTGGTCTCCTTCTCGGTGAGATGCTCAGCAGTCTCCTGTGCGAAGGCCCATCACCGGTTCCCATGGAGCCTTTCTGTTTAGCGCGTTTTTCGCAGTATCTTCATACTCCCACACCTTCTGTTGCCTGAGCAGCTTCCTTATCGCCATCTGCCATGAAGAAACAGGGTTCGATCGACAACTTTCGCTGAGACAGACCGATTGTCGTCCAACCAGTTCTCAAGAACGTACCCTTCTTTGTTCCTCTCATTCCCATAAATAGGTACCAAAATAAAGAATGAGTGTGACGATGAGATTAATGATCGTAAGGATAAGACCACAGAGAGACAAAATAACGGCCCAGTTGGCCATCGAACGGAGTGCCAGCGTTCTGCGCCCATAGAGACCCAATAGAAGACCTGCAACTGCAATGGGAAGCCCACAAATAGGAAAAAAGGCTGCAAATAGGCTGATCCCACCCAGGACAAAGCTCGTTAAGACAAGGTTACGCTGGTCTTCTGTTGGTACAATAGCGTAGTTCTGTGTGCTAAAACGCCGCATAAATTTTCTGACGAAAAAGCCTGGATGCCAGGTGGCTTTCAATGGCCAGATGCCTCCATGGGTGCGTGCAGGTCGCTCTTCTGAGGATTGCATGGTCGCTTTTCCTTTTCAAATGACTTCATATTTTTGTTCCCTGACACACATTGATCAAGTGATGCGATAACGTCTCTCCTTTTTTTATCGGCTGGGCAGACATTTTCTTGCTTCTTGCCTATCTCTCTGGGAGATGAAAATCACTCAGATCAGTTGAGCTTTCGGGGGAGTATTGCTATTGTATCTGCTTCACTATGCAAAAAGCAACAAGGAGATTTATGAGGCTTATATCAGAAGAATCTGTGCCTACAAGCAGTCTACAACCGATAAGTCGAGGAAGGCTCTCAATGGGTGGCACGTGGTCGAGGTGAACGCGAACGGATGCAGCCAGACAGCTTTCAAGAGGCTTCCGTCAAAGGTTGGTTGCTACTTTGCACGTAGATCTTTTCGGCACAAAGTGTGCTCAATCCACAAAGATGTCATCAGACTAATTGGGTAGGTCCTTGCGCCAGGAGAGGCAGACTGAAGGACGAGGTTCATCTCTTCTGGTCTTACCTCTCTCTCAATGGGAAAGGATAAAGGTGCTGTTCTCATCGAAGGGATTTAATGATCTAAACTTTAATTGACACGCTTAATGGCCCAGATGAGTCCGGCTAGATGGGCATTATAGTCTGGATGTTTGGGATCAAAGCTGTGGATCGTCACCTGGTGAAAATATTGTCCTTCGGCATGGATATATTCATAGTTATTCAGTGCTATAGCCACATGGGTGATCTGCTCTTTGCCAAAGAAGATCAAATCTCCTTCTTGCATTTGTGCAAGTTGGAGTGGCTCGCCAAGCGCATCATGCTGCTGATCCGCATCACGCGGCAGGATGGTCCCCGCCATCCGATAGCAGAGCTGCACCAATCCACTACAGTCGATCCCGCGCCAACTGGTTCCCCCCCACAGATAGGGGATACCTAAAAAGGCTTTTGCATATCCCGTAACTACCTTGACCGTCTGCTGAGGATAGAGCTCACCATTGGCTCGAATCTCAACTCCTTCACGAGGGACCCATCCTTCACGTTCGCCTGGCAAAGCTATCCGCAGGCGCTCCCGCTGCGCAAGATCAATAAAAGGGAGGGCCGTTGAAAGATATCCCTCCAACAGAACCTCTTCTCCCTCTTTCTGTACATAGATAGGTGTATACGGAACAGTAATGACTGCAGAATAAGGCAATGGCACACCACATGCCCCCTCGTCCCCTTCGCAGACGCCGCGTATAATAGGGCTTTCCAGTTCAGTTGTCAGAACCCACCCTGCATAATCAGTGAGCGTCACAAACGTCCAGGCACCCACACTCTCCCCGGCCACGACTGGTGTATTCAGTAAGGCCTGTGTCACCAGTTCAGAGTTTTTATCGGGAGCAAGGTGAATATCAGCCAGACTAACAGCAATCACAAAATGTGAAAGAAGCTCAGTTCCGTTCATCTCATTCTCGGACCTTTATAAATTTTTAATAGACTATTTCTTCCTCCTTAAGCATACCATAAAACTCTTACATTTCTATTCCTTCTGAGATTAAAGATGACCACTAGATTCGGCAGTCAGTCGATGGCGAAATACCCAGTAATTCCAGCCTTGATAGACCAGTACCACGGGCACAAATGTCAGAGCCACAATACTCATCACCGTAAGGGTATAGGGACTGGACGAGGCATTATAAATGGTCAGATTCCAATGGGTATCTAAGCTTGAGATCATCACACGAGGGAACAATCCCATAAAAATGGTGAGTGTAGACAGGGCAATCGTTACACCTGTCATTGCAAACGCCCAACCACTTCGTCGCGCATACACGAACCAGCCAGCCAACAGCAGGGCCATACCAGCTCCCAGCGGGGCCACGCCAGGGTCGACGCCAAGGCGGCCAAACACATCTGTGGTAAAGTAGCCAATAATGACAAACAGGAAGACCAACACGGCTGCGGGCCACCAGACTTTTCTGGTCACTTGATGGCTTCTTTCAAGCATCTCCCCTTGAGTCCGCAAGCTTAAAAAGATCGCGCCATGGAGGAGGAATAAGGACACAAAAGCAGATCCACCGAGAAGGGCATAGGGGTTTAGCAGATTCCAGAAGCCTCCGACATAGTTCATTCTGGCATCAATCGGTACGCCTTCAATAATATTCGTGATGGCTACTCCCCACAAAAAACCAGGCAGGGCGCTTCCAACAAAGATCATCCAATCCCAGAGACGCCTCCATTCCGCATGCTCATCACGATTACGAAACTCAAAAGCTACAGCACGCACAATCAATGCCACAAGCATAAGCAGGAGTGCCAGGTAAAAGCCACTAAAGAGGGTGGCATACCAATTCGGAAAAGCGGCAAAGAGCGCTCCACCTGCCGTAAGCAACCAGACTTCATTGCCATCCCAGAAAGGTCCAATACTTCGAATAAGGAGCTGCCGCTCTTTATCGGTCCGCCCCAGGAACGGCAAGAGCATCCCTACCCCGTAATCGAAACCCTCCAGAAAGAAGAAGCCAATGAACAGAATAGTGATAAGAACAAACCAGAATGCATTGAGATCCATATTTTTCTTCTCCTCAAATCGCCACTGTACTTGATAGGTTGCAGACTCCGCTAACCGGGTCACTACTACCACTTCCATACTCTGTATGGAGCAGATGATATTGGCCCCTGTTCATGTTGAGTATCTAATAAGCACCTGCTCATGTTGAGTATCTAGTAGGCCCCTGCTAATAAGGTATCTTCTGCTGCTTCCTCAACGACTGGCGTCTCCGTTCTCACGTATTTTGCCAGCAGGTAGATATCTGCAATAGCCAGAGCACCATAGAGCAGGGTAAAGATAATTAATGAAGCAAGGACAGAGCCAACGTTTACTGTTGGTGAGACGGCATCGCTTGTGCGCAACAGCCCGAACACGATCCATGGCTGCCGACCAATCTCCGTCATGATCCATCCCATCGCATTAGCCAGGTAGGGTAGCACCATCGCAAATGGCAAGATCCATAAGAACCAGCGCACTTTTTCGAATGATCGCTTCCACAGGAAAAAGAGTGCAAGCAGAGAGAGAAGAATCATTACCATGCCACTTCCCACCATCAGTCGAAACGACCAGTAGGTGACTCCCACAGGTGGCACATAATTGCCAGGGCCGTATTGTTTTACATATTGAGCCTGGAGTTCATTAATTCCCTGGACTTGTCCCTCCGCCGTATTGTAAGACAGGATGCTCAAGAGATCTGGAATGCGAATGGCAAAGACATCTTTACGATTTTTTTCATTGCCAATGGTGAAGATAGAGAATGAGGCAGGATCTTCACTATTCCATAAGGCCTCCGCTGCGGCCATTTTCATCGGCTGAGACTGGACCATATGCTGTGCCTGCGTATGCCCAACCATCGCCACCAGAATACTCGCGATGACGGCGCTAATAATACCAATCTGTGCAGAATGTCGGAAAAGATCCAGGTCGCCTTTTCGTTTCAATAGCTTATAGGCGCTGATACCAATGACAAAAAATGAGGCTGTACAGATTCCTGCCGTTAACACATGAGGAAACTGTACCCAGACATTGGGATTGGTTAACAGTGCAAAGAAATTCGTCATCTCTGCTCGCCCATTACGCAGCGTAAAACCAACCGGCTGCTGCATAAATGAGTTCGCGATCAAAATCCAGAGGGCCGAAAGATTGGAGCCAAAGACAACCAGCCAGATCGTAAGGAGATGCAAGCCCCTGGGGAGCTTATCCCATCCAAAGATCCACATGCCTAAAAATGTTGACTCCAGAAAGAAGGCCAGCAATGCCTCGATCGCCAGCGGCGCCCCAAAAATGTCACCAACAAAGCGTGAGTAGGATGACCAGTTCATGCCAAACTGAAACTCCTGCACAATGCCTGTTGCAACGCCCATGGCAAAATTGATCAGAAACAGGCGCCCCCAGAATTGTGCCATTTTTTTATAGGTTTCATTACCAGTACGAACATAGACCGTTTCCATAATGGCTATAAGCAGAGAGAGCCCAAGGGTCAATGGAACAAAGAAAAAATGATAAATAGTGGTAATACCAAATTGCCAGCGCGCAAGAGTCAGCGCATCCATAAAACCTCCCGCAGTTAAAGATCTTTTTCATCTGGCATCGGGATTGATGCCTGCTTCGTAAACTTCTTCACCACTAGTATCAATTCTCTCTATCACGATGACCTCACAGTGATCTCACCCTCATCACAAATTGATCACATACAACCAGAAGAAGCCTGTTCCTTTTTCCGTTGGAGGTAGCAATGGAAAAAGGAACAGGCTTCTTTTATCTCCTACAAGAGAAGTTTTCCAGGTCTTTTTGACTTCACTGAGAGGTCATATTCTGTACTTTACTACCATCCAGATCGCTCAGCTTTTGACCCACTGAGAGGTCATATTCTGTACTTTACTGCCATCCAGATCGCTCAGCTTTTGATCCACTGGGAGGTCATATTCTGTACTTTACTACCATCCAGATCGCTCAGCTTTTGACCCACAAAGGCTTGGGCCGTGGCCGATGTCTGATAGCGGAAACGAGGCTGCTCTTCTGTCGCTGCCAGGACGATCACTTCAGCGACGCCAGCTGGAGTCTGCGCTGCGGAAAATGACGCCTGTGTGCGAGCGATATAACTCTGCCAGAGCTCTTGATAAGGGTCATCTCCCTGGCGTTCAATCGATGGTGCTGCATTCGCAATAAATTCTGTTGCGACCGCTCCTGGTTCAATCACGGCCACATGCACGCCAAAACTCTTTGCAACCGGAGCAAGGCTCTCCATCAGACCCTCAACGGCGAACTTGGCAGCACAATAGCTATCGTTAAAGGGCTGGCCCACAATGCCTCCTACGCTGGTCACTGAGAGGATACGACCTGACCGTCGCTCGCGCTGACCGGGCAAGACAAGTCTGGTCAATCTTGCTGTACCCATAAAATCAACATCCATAACCTTCTCAAGATCTTCCATCGAGATCTGCTCCAATGATCCCACAAATCCAGAACCTGCATTGTTCACCAGCAGATCAATTGCACCATAATCGCGCACGACTTCAGCCACACAGTGCTCAGCTTCGTGCGCATCAGTGATATCCAGCTTGCGAATATCCAGTTGAACCTTCGCAGCCTGTGCTCGCTGACGAAGCGTCGTAGCTCGCTGTAGATCTCTCATTGTTGCAACGACGGCAAAACCTGCCTGAGCCAGAGCAATTGCAGCCTCCAACCCGATACCTGAAGAGGTTCCTGTAATCAAAGCTGTCGAGGCCTGTTGTTTAGACATAGTTTTATCCTTCTCTATGGATAGAGAGTGACCAGACAAACCATCAAAAAGTCGATTGATGCGCCTGCCTCCACTCATTGCTATTTCTCACTCCAGAAAAAGTGTATCATTTAGGGTAGGCAAGAAACCAGATAGCGATAGTTACTATTCTCTACAAAAGACCTCTTCTTTTCTCTCGATGAACCGATCCATAAGCAGAGAGAGATCGGTTCACTTTGATCTCTCGCCACCAACAGGGGTACGATCAATGGCAGTCAGGCTAGAGAAGTCGTATGACTCCTCCCGGACGCTTGTGAGAGAAGAAAGGAACCGTTGTTTATGCACTATAGAACGGGAAAAAAGCTTGCGCCTGTACATTGGATGGTCATTCTTTGGATGGTCATTCTTTTTACGATGGCCTCCTGCGGTTCGCCTCCAATTCCAGCTCCCAGACCACAAACGCACATATCCTCTCCTCTCGCTCAAAACATCCAGCAGCAGAACCAGCCACTCCAACAGGTGATCGCATATCCTCCACTTCCAGGAGCACTATCCAGTTCCATTCAGCTAACGGTAGATGGACAGCCAATATTTGTTGAACACTATAAAGACAGCAATTATGCTCGCTTTGCCTTTGCAGGTAGAGCAACGATTGTTATTCGAACACCACAGGCCGAACAATACCAGATTAGCCCCCATAGTTATGCCATTCAGACACAGAAACAGGCAGGAGCGCTCTCTTTCACGCTTGATCAGCCACGCAAACTCCTCTTACAGATGCCCAATGGGACAGAGAAACTATTTCTCTTCGCCGATGCTCCAGAGACGGACGCCCCCAACCTCGGTGATCCCAATGTCATCAATATCAGTAGCTACCTCACAAACACCAGTGGTCCACAGACAGCACCTATTCAAAGAGCGCTTGATGATGCCTCACAACGAAAGGCCATTGTCTACTTTCCAGATGGCAAATATGTAAGTGGTAGCTTGACCATCAAAAGTGATACCTCGATCTATCTTGCCAGTGGAGCGCTGCTGCTCAGTACAGGACAGATACAAGATACCCGGCAACAATTTCTGATGTTCAATGGAACACAGAATGCCAGGCTGTATGGACGAGGAGCGATCGATGTTCAGGGCCTTCAGTTACGTCGTCAAAACGATAATGCAGGGCGCGTCAAAATCTTGCGCACACTCAACGCTAAAAACATTACGATTGAAGATCTCCTGCTGCGCGACGCCGGTTCCTGGACGGTTCATCTCCTCGCTTCTGATACTATCCACGTCACTAATCTCAAAATCATCAACGATATGAATAACACCAATGGAGATGGGATCGATCCCGATGGCTCAACCAATATCACCATCGATGGAGCCTTTATCTATACCACAGACGATTGCTTTGCCGTCAAGGCCAGCGGCCTCTTCCAGACCACCCGGCCAACCGATACTGTTCTCATCAAAAACGCCGTCTGCTACGATCGCAAATCGGCGCTTAAAGTAGGAACCGAGACCCGTCACAATATTAGTAACGTTACCTTCGAGAACAACGATATTATCCATGCTGATCGAGCCCTCGCCTTATATATGGAGGATGGTAGTGTCATGTCCAATATCATCTACCTCAATAATCATGCAGAGGTCATTGGGGGCGATGCGAAGCAACGGCTGATCGATTTCTCAATTAGCAATCGTTCGGGGATTGGGCAGATCAAAAATGTGCAGATTACGAACTTCACGGCAGCACAATTTAGTCCAAACCCATCTGTCATCACAGGCCTGGGCAGTTCAGCCATTACCGTCACCATCCAGAATCTCTCGATCGCCGGCACAACCCGCACATCTGCGGCCAGTGCCCAGATCCAGGTTTCGAACGCAATGGTCAACTTTCAATCATGAAGACATTCCTGACTATCACACTCAAGAACAAAAGCCTCCAATGAGCCACACTACGGCAAAAACATATATACGTCTTCATGAAGTATTTGTGATACTATATCAATTGGAAATAAAGAGAGAAGTATCAGAGCGCTTTACTTTTTCCTCATATAGTGACGTTTGAACGAAAACGAAGCTAACTGAGCCATACAGAGCATGACTCAGATTCAAGAAAGACAGATGAAGATGCAAAGGATCAGCCAGGTCTCCTCAAGCAGAGGCGCTTTTGGATACATTACTCCACCTCGGCAATCCCATCTCAGGAATGACTAAGCTTTTGTAGTTTAAACGTCAATCACAATAGAAAGAGATTATACATGAAATACGGTATTTCACTTCCCAATGGCTGGACAATGAGCCTGGTGGGCATTAAAGATCCCATTGAGGCCTATGAGACGATGACGAATGTCGCCAAAGCCGCGGACGAGACTGGCTTTGAAGCCGTGTGGATGGTCGATCACTTCCACACTATTCCCACGCCATCACAGGAAGTCACCTTCGAGTGCTGGATGTCACTGGCAGCCATCGCCCGCGACACCAAACGTGTTCGCATCGGTCAGATTGTGACCTGCAATAGCTACCGCAATCCCGCTCTGCTGGCGAAGATGGCGAGTACCCTGGACGTTCTAAGCCACGGTCGCTTGAATTTCGGTATCGGCGCGGGCTGGTACGAGCACGAGTATAAGGCGTATGGCTATCCCTATCCCGATGCACCTGAGCGCCTGCGCATGCTGCGTGAGGCTCTTCAGGTCATCCACGCCATGTGGGAACAGGAAGAGGCCCATTTCGAGGGCAATTACTACCAGATACGTGGCGCGATCAATCAGCCCAAGGGCGTACAGAAACCTCATCCTCCCATCCTGGTTGGTGGAGGCGGCGAGAAGGTCACGCTCAAGTTGGTGGCTCAGTATGGTGACGCCTGCAATGTCGGCGGCGACCTGGCGACCATCAAGCACAAGCTACATGTGCTTAAGCAGCACTGTGAGACGCTTGGCCGCGATTATAGCACCATCTATAACACAACTGGTTCCTTCTGCGCCATCGCTGATACCGATGAGGAGGCCCTGGCCCTGGTTCCCGAGAAGGCTCGTGGCAACCTGCGCGACACCGCCCTCGTAGGTAGCCCTGAGACCATCCGCCAGCGCATCGCTGCCCTGGAGGAGTTAGGCATCCACGAGATCATCATCGACTTCCCCAGCGCAACCAACCTGACGACGCTTCACCGCTTCGCCAAAGAGTTTATTGCCAAATAGGCACACAATGTGATTTTCATGTGCTCTTGCCCGCAGATGCCACGAGCATTACGGCTATTACTGATGTCACAAAACATATAGAGTATGATCAGGTGCAGATAGAAATTTCGCTCTACACGGACTTTAGTGCCAGTCTACAGCAACAGCACCGGGTCTGTATTTTTTATACAAACCGAAACTAGAGCAGCATACAGATGTCTAGAGCTACCTGATGGCCCGGCGCTGCGCAAGCACACGTCTACATATACCGTGATATATAGCGTGTGCTTGTGCAGCGTTGGGCCGATGCACACGATCAACCTTGCGGTCTATTGTTCCTCATCTTTGTGGCCAAAAAGCATGCGGCCAAGCAAGACTACTGAGGCAGAGCTCCAGCCATGGAGAGGAGGGACATCGTCCTGTCTTTCGTGTGGGAGTTGTGTATTCCCCTGGACAACATTATATTTTTCATACAGGTTGCCAGTCTGCTCATAAAGCGAGACCTGGAGATTCAGGTATTTCTCCGCGATACGTTGGGCCTCTGCCTGATAGCCATAGGCCTGGAGGCCTTCAATAAGAATAATGTGTAGCGGTGACCAGCCAGCAGGATAGCCCCATTGTACCCACTCAAATTCAGGGAAAGGGCTGGGATAGAGAACATCCGTCACCGTCAGGCCATACGCGTGCTCAAAAGCAGTCAGTTGAGCGACAAGATAGGCAGCCTGCTCAGGTGTCGCAATTCCCGCCCAGAGGGTCCAGTAGGCACAGAGCGAGAGGAAGGGGAGCTGTTTCTGCTCACGGTAGTTATATTCGAGGAAGAAGCCTTTCTCCGGATTCCAACAGTAATCACGAACTAGCTGTGCGCGTGTCTCCGCCTCTTTGAGCCAGTGCTCCTGCTCAGCCTTCTCACCCAGCACATCGGCGAGATGAGCGAGTGTCTGGGCATAGCGCACCAGGGCACAATTGGTGATGAGCGGGACACAATCGCGTATATCTGGACCAAAGAGCGAACAGAAATCAAGACCGGTCTCTGCAAGCGACATGAGTTCGGGTCGCGAGGAGGTATCCCCTAGATCCTGGTTGGTTGCCAATCCAATTGGTGTCTGATGATGTGGAGCGTTCCAGTAATGGGTGTATTCCTGCTTGAGCAGGGGGTATGCCTGGTGAAGCAGATCGCGGTCACCAGTCGCCTGGTAGTAGCGCCAGATACTATCAGAAAAGACCGGAGTTTGTGAGCGTGTGGTATAGAATGTACGATTCCCATTGGGCATAAAACCGTAGCGCTGAATCTCAAATAGATAATTGAGAATATGAAAGCGGACGATATCCTCCCGCTTGTGAGCCAGCAATGCCAGGTTGATAAAATAAGTATCCCAGGCATACATCTCAGGAAACATAGCTTCACTGCCGCCTGCCGAGCTATAAGGGCAGGGGAGAAAAAGTAAGGTCTGTGAATCATCGTGCCTGAGATCTGCTTCGAGCGCGGTATGCAGATCATTCTGCCACCAGGAGCGAATCTGCTCATCCAACGCTTGCCAGCGTTGCCTGGTAAGGGGGGGGAAAGAGACTATCTCCATACTATAGACTGCCTTTCTACAAAATAAATTTACGTATTGCCATATGTAAATTTATAGCACATGAGACGGAGTTGGCGTGCTTTAGCAGCGCCGGGCTATCATGGCATTCCCTCATTATTTTTTAAAACTCCATCCATAGACCCCTTGACAATACATGGGTCACTCTATTATCCTATTGTTATAGAACAATACAGAGTCTTCTATATTTTTACCATGAAAAAGGCCAGGATACAATACACAGGGAAAGAGAGCGAGGAATGTATGGCAGCAGCCCAGCCAAGAGAGGGAATGACAGTTCCTCGTCTCTGCCAGAATGTACGTGAACTGGCCCTCCAGATGGAACCAGGACAGAAACTTCCCACTGTCAATGAGCTCTGTGCTCGTTTTGGCACCAGCCGGGCTACACTGGATGAAGCCTTGAGCAGGCTAGAGCAGCAGCATGTTATTGAGCGAAAACACAGCAAGGGGATTTTTGTCTCCGACAAAATTCATCGCAAAACCATTCTTGTGCTCTTTGATGCTTCTCTCCTGGCTCAGCAACGTCACTCGCCTTTCTGGGGAGAACTCTGGCACATGTTTGCGCAGGAGGCGCAAAGCAGGGTCCAGCGCAAAAATGAGTATCATAGTATTCATCTTGTCCTGCGCACAGCTGACAAACAAGCGCTCTTGCCTGAAGGAATCGCGGACATGATGGAAGCCAACCTGGTTCATGGACTGCTCGTCATCGGCATGTCAGATTACGAATGGAGTGAGCATGGAGAAATTCCTTGCGTTACTTTTGCAGGATATGATCGATGGATGGTTGCGTTTGACCAGACGCAATTTGCTTTAATGACCGTCAAAGTCCTGGCCGAACAAAGATGTCACTCCATTGGGATCTGGTCCCCTAGAATCATGACAGCAGATGGCCCAGAACTACCATCATTCCATGATTATCAGGCGTGCCTGAATGTTTTTGGCCTCCCATTTTATCCTGAGCTGGCGCGCACTGTGTCGCCCGAATTTTTGCATCAGCACCCACAAAACCTATCTTTTTCAGCACAGGGCTATGCAGTAGCCATGGAGGTTTTCCGTCAGCCCAGCCCTCCTCTTCTCGATGGTTTGATCGTTACCGATGATATGTTCATGGAAGGCGTTCTCGCTGCTTTTCACCAATTAGGGATAAAAATTGGTGAGGAAATTAAAGTTGCCACCCATGCCAATACTGGTTCGATGCTCATTTTCAATAATACGCCAGGCCTTACCGTAGTAGAATTTGATCCAGCAGAAATTGTCCAGAAAATGTTCACCGTCCTCGATACGTTGATGGCTGGTCAGAAACCTGCCGAAGCAGTAACCAGAGTTGTACCAAAATTACGAGGCTCGACGAATATTTTCTCTTAATCTCATACAGTGTTCCAGCTCATGTCAAGCAGTATCCTACTACTAACAGATGCCAATATCAGAGAAGGAGAATATGGCCATGCCAGGATAACCACTATCTCATCATTCCACACCTCTCTATTGATCCAGGCTTTCTTTTCCCAATACATCTATCACAGCCACGTTTCTACTCATTGAACGATAGAAATAGACATCATTATGATAGGTTGTACTGATGCCATGTGAGAAAAAGAGCATGTATATGCCTTCTTTGTATGGCCAATTATTCTGTGTGTTGCAATGAATGCCACATACGACAACATCCAACGAGGTAAAAATTTCTATGATGCAAAAAGAAACACGTACGCTTCTTTTGTCTCTCACTGATGAAGCAAACAAGCGTACCAGGTCGAGGAGAACCCGGATCCTCAGCTACGTTGTGCTATTGACACTCATGAGTATGAGTTTCATAGCCTATCGCAGCTTCACTATCCAGCCGAGCTATGCCACCGCGGCGCCAGTGGGAACACCTCCACTGGGACTCAATGTAGACTTTAATGAACAGTCGCTCGTTGATATGATCCAAAACAATCAACGTTTTGAACAGGTAGGTTCAACCCCTCTGACAGAGGACAGCAATGGCTGGCCAACAAGTGATTTCCAGTGGACCGAGGACAATCGCTACACCTTTGCCTGGAATTCCAGCGCAACCAATATAGACCCATTAAAAAATGCAACAGATTTAAGTGGTACTTACAAGCTCTCGTTTACTGGTCAGGCTGTACTGACAGCAGCAGGAGATGATCCAGCCCATCAAGCCACGACCATTAGCAATCAAAGCTACAGCTCCTCCACAAATACGACGACGGCTGATGTCACCTTTGGCAATCCACCGGGTGGGTTAATCTCTGTTATCACCTTTACCCAGACGAAACGCAACAATACAGATAGCCCAGGGACTGGTGTAACCAATGTCCAATTGATCCGACCAGGGTACGCTACAAACACCACCCAGGTCTTCACAACAACCTGGCTTCATTCCATCAATAACTACCAATGGACCGCGCTCCGCTTTATGGATTCGCTAGGGACCAATAATTATGCGCAACCAGGAAGCGGAGAGGCTTATCCCTATCGGTTGCAGTGGCCCACTGATCGTATGCAACCTAATGAAGGTCCTCTCTATGGCAGTAATCACAAAGGTGTCCATGGAACGATTCCCTGGGAAGACGTGATCCTGGTTGCACAGTTGACGCATAAAGATATCTGGATCAATATTCCTGTAAATGCGTCTGACGACTATGTTACTCAGGTGGCAAACCTGCTCAAAAATGGTAATGCCGCAACTGGCAATCAGGGCATTCCTTCAGATGTTCATGTCTATGTTGAGTATAGCAACGAGATGTGGCACTATGGTTTCCCCCAGGGCCCCTGGAACCTGCAAGCAGCTCAAGATGAGGTCAAGGCAGGAGGAACCAATCTCAATTACGATGGAAAAACGGACGATGATACGATTCGTTTTCGTCGTATCGCCAAACGTACGATTGAGATTGGCAAGCAGTTTGAAACGGTCTTTAGCGACAATGGCAGCCGTATCCGGCCAGTCATTAATAATGCCTCGGTCAACAATGATGTCGATATGCTGCAATATGTATCTGACAATTATGGAGCACCCGGCAGTGTGCTGTACGGTATTTCCCAGACTGGCTACTATACAAGCGCTGACTCCTCATCTGTTTCTGCTATTCTTAATGGCGAGAAAACTGCCAGCGACAACAATGCCTCGGGGTACCTGCTGAGCCGTACTATTGCGACCTACTTTGGCCTGCATTCACTGGTATACGAAGGTGGACAGGACGAAGAAGGCGATACCAACCTCAGCAATAAATTCTATGCTGCTCGTGATCCAGGAATGCAGGATGTTGAGGCCCATGATCTGCTCAACAACTGGTATCCCAATGGTGGTGAGCTTTACATGCAATTTGCGGAGGTCACGCACTATAGCACCTATGGGATGTGGGGGCTCTCAGATGATTTGAATATCCAGAACTCTGGCAAGTGGAACGGGATGGTTCAGGTGATGAACGCCTCACTCCCGGCTGTTACCGCTGGCCTGGTACCATCTAGCACAGTAGGCCAGGCGGTAACAATAGCTGAAACGAGCGGAGGCACCGATTATATTACCCCAGGTACCAGTCCCTGGAAAGAACTACTCCTACGTGTATCACAAAGCGGAACCTATAGCATAAACATCTTTGGGCACCAGGAGCAAAGTGGCGCGGTGGAACGTGTCATGTTGGATAACAACAAGGCTGGTACACTCTCGATGCCCCTTTATCCCGCCGCTGATGGCTATGCCCCTCAGGATGTTACCCTTTCACTTTCAGCAGGCTTGCACGCGGTCTTTATCTACGTAGATGGACCCGGACGAGGTGTCTTCCCTTCCAATGGCACAATCAGGCTTACCACACAAAATATCAGTGGTTCTTCTACGCCAACACCAACACCCACTCCTGGAGGCTCACTCCCCTCTCCCTGGCAGAACCAGGATATCGGGTCAGTTGGGCTGGCTGGTTCAGCCACGGCCAATAATGGGAGCTTTACCGTCAACGGTTCCGGCAATGATATCTGGGATACCGCAGATGCCTTCCAGTATGCCTATCAACCCCTCAATGGCGATGGGACGATTGTCGCCAGGATCGATAGTCAGCAGAACACCGATGGCTGGGCCAAAGCAGGGGTGATGATTCGTGAGAGCCTGAGCGCGACTTCGACCCATGCCCTCATGGCGCTTACCCCAGGCAATGGGACCGTCTTCCAGCGCCGTACCAGTACCGGAGGCGGCAGTAGTAGCACAGCGGGTGCGACCGCGACGGCCCCCTCCTGGGTCAAATTGCAGCGTGCAGGCAGCACCTTTACCGGCTCTCTCTCCAGCGATGGCAGCAACTGGACGGTCGTAGGAAGCGATACCATCAGCATGGCGACCAATGTGTACGTGGGTCTGGCAGTGACGGCACACAACAACAGTGTGCTCAACACCACCACCTTTAGCCAGGTCAGTGTCACGGGTTCAGGAAGTGGCACTCCCAGCAACCTCTCACAGAACAAGCCCACCACCGCCTCCTCAATCGAGAACAGCGGTGTGGGACCAGGCTATGCTGTTGATGGGAATCAAAGCACCCGGTGGTCCAGCCTGTATAGTGATCCACAATGGTTGCAAGTCGACCTGGGAGCCACACACCAGATCCGCGAGGTCAAATTGTTCTGGGAGACCGCCTACGGCAAAGCCTACCAGATCCAGGTCTCCAATGATGGCAGTACCTGGACGACCATCTCTACCCAGAGCAACGGATCAGGTGGCAATGAGGACCTCACTGGCCTGACTGGATCTGGCCGCTATGTGCGCATCTATGCTACACAGCGAGGCACCTCCTGGGGCTACTCACTCTATGAATTCCAGGTCTTTGGTGTATAGCTTCACATCTCAAAGGAGGTGATAGCTTAAAAAAACGGTACGACAATCTGTTTCAAGGACGACCAACTCTTTTTATTCGAAAGGAAGTGAACAATGCAAAGTCGCAATCACTGGCCAAACTCAGTTCCTGCATTGAAGCAAGCCACAGCTGGAAAAAAATCCATACATGCGATGGTCGCACTCTCCTCGCTATTACTCCTTGTCTTTAGTCTGGGCGCATGGGTACTGACCAATCATCAACCCGCTTTCGCACAGACCGTGACCCCTGCCATGGGTGTCAACCTGGCCTGGGCAGGCGATTCTGATGGCGATTTTCTCTTCGCCGATGCCATGAAGACATATCGCCTACAGGCCGCGCCTGGACAGAGTAACCCTCCATCCGTGGATGCCAATGGGTGGCTGCAGGGAGACTTTACAGCCTTCCTCTGGGATGGTAGCTTTTTGACCCACACAACTGGAACCTATGCGCTGCGCTTCAATGGCAAAGCGAATATCAGTGTGGGACTGGTGAGCAGCACCATTACCAATCAAGCCTATGATGCTGCATCAAACACGACCACTGCTACGATCAACATCACCCAGGAAAGTTCCGCCAACATCACCTTTACCAATACACAGCGTGATAGCAATAGCGCGACGAATACCGGCATCACCAATGTGCAATTGATGCTTCCAACCTCGCCGGGGGCCTCGACAAGCTATAGCTTCAATACCACCTTTACCAGTGCCGTCAAGAATTTTGTCAACCGCTTCGTTGCCATCCGTTTTATGGATACAACCGCTGCCAATGGGAATACTGAGACCAATTGGTCAGACCGCGCCCTTCCACAGCGCAGTCAGGAGGGGAAAGCCTCCTGGGAGTATGCCATCCAGTTCTGCAACGAGACCGGCAAAGATGCCTATATCAATGTGCCGGAACGGGCGACAGATGCTTACATCACCAACCTGGCCAACCTCTTCAAATATGGCAGCGATGCCAGTGGGAACGTCTATACCAGCGCACAGGCCAATCCTGCCCATCCACCGCTCAACTCCAATTTGCACCTCTACATCGAGTTTAGCAATGAGCTGTGGAATGGCATGTTCCAGCAGATGCATGATAACCATGACTCGGCTGTCGCTGAGGTCAATGCTGGTGGTTCTCCGCTGAACTACGATGGCGCAACCGGTGATTGGACCTGGGCCTGGCGCCGTATCGGCAAGCGCATTCACGATATCAGTGTGATCTTCCGCTCGGTCTTCGGTGATGGTGCCATGCCTTCAACGGGCAATGCCCAGATTCGCCCGCTGCTGGAATGGCAGTATGGCAATGCCCAGGATACTGCGCATACTGAGCTCTCCTTCCTGGATGCCTACTACAATAATGGAGATGGCACACAGCATGTCTCAAATCCACATCCGGTCAACTACTTCCTCTATGGCGGTGGTGGTGCTGCGTATAGTGGTGTCAAGAATGCAAGTGCTACCACGATTGACGACATGTATAACTCAGGCCTGGATACAGGCGTCGTCGGTGGAACCGTTGTTCAGGATGTCCAATGGGCAAGTCAGTATGGCCTGCACGATGTGGCCTACGAGGGCGGTTTCCAGATTGGCGGCGATAATCTTAGCACCCTCCAGAAGCAGGCAAACCTCGATCCGCGCGCGCAAAATATGGAGGTACAGGCACAAACAACCTTTACCCAATCTGGCGGCGAACTATTAATGTACTTTGACTCATCAAGTACAAACTATGGCCTGGCCCAGCCAACCGTGCTGGATTCCACACCCAAGCTCCAGGCGATAGACCAGATGAATCAAAGTGGCGTCACCTTTACGCCAACACCGATTACCTCCCCAACCCCAACACCCGCACCGGGTCAGCAGGCCACAATTACCCAGGCCAGTAGCACGCCAACAATTGATGGCAACGCCAACGACGCAGTCTGGGGGAGTGCCACCAGTTACTCACTTAACAATGCTATCGGATCTCCATCGGGTTTCTCGGCCTCTTACCAGTCAGCGTGGGATAGCACAAACCTGTACTATCTGGTCAAGGTCAATGACGCGACCTTCTCCTCCCACAACGATATGGTTGAGGTCTACATCGATCCCACCAATGATCGCGGTTCCACGTATGATGGTCTGGATATGCAGTACCAGTTTGCTTCAAACTCCTCAACTGTCTTGCAGTGGAGTGGCGGCACACAGGGCAGCAATACGACGGGTATTACCTTCGCCAATGCCACTGTTTCAGGCGGCTACCAGGTCGAAATCAAAATCCCCTGGACAACACTGCATACCACTCCCTCGGCTGGTAAGGTGATCAGCATGGACCTGGACGTGCAACAAGATACCACCAGCAAGAACAAGCTGTTCTGGTGCTCAACCATTGATAATGACTGGACCAATCCCAGCTTGTTTGGAGCTGGCACGCTCCAATCGGGTGGTTCTTCTACGCCAACACCAACACCCACTCCTGGAGGCTCACTCCCCTCCCCCTGGCAGAACCAGGATATCGGGTCAGTTGGGCTGGCTGGTTCAGCCACGGCCAATAATGGGAGCTTTACCGTCAAAGGTTCCGGCAATGATATCTGGGATACCGCAGATGCCTTCCAGTATGCCTATCAGCCCCTCAATGGCGATGGGACAATTGTCGCCAGGATCGATAGTCAGCAGAACACCGATGGCTGGGCCAAAGCAGGGGTGATGATTCGTGAGAGCCTGAGCGCGACTTCGACCCATGCCCTCATGGCGCTTACCCCAGGCAATGGGACCGTCTTCCAGCGCCGTACCAGTACCGGAGGCGGCAGCAGTAGCACAGCGGGTGCGACCGCGACGGCCCCCTCCTGGGTCAAATTGCAGCGTGCAGGCAACACCTTTACCGGCGCTCTCTCCAGCGATGGCAGCAACTGGACGGTCGTAGGAAGCGATACCATCAGCATGGCGACCAATGTGTATGTGGGTCTGGCAGTGACGGCACACAACAACAGTGTGCTCAACACCACCACCTTTAGCCAGGTCAGTGTCACGGGTTCAGGAAGTGGCACTCCCAGCAACCTCTCACAGAACAAGCCCACCACCGCCTCCTCAATCGAGAACAGCGGTGTGGGACCGGGCTATGCTGTCGATGGGAATCAAAGCACCCGGTGGTCCAGCCTGTATAGTGATCCACAATGGTTGCAAGTCGACCTGGGAGCCACACACCAGATCCGCGAGGTCAAATTGTTCTGGGAGACCGCCTACGGCAAAGCCTACCAGATCCAGGTCTCCAATGATGGCAGTAACTGGACGACCATCTCTACCCAGAGCAACGGATCAGGTGGCAATGAGGACCTCACTGGCCTGACTGGATCTGGCCGCTATGTGCGCATCTATGCTACACAGCGAGGCACCTCCTGGGGCTACTCGCTCTATGAATTCCAGGTCTTTGGTGTGTAGCTTCACATCTCACGTATAGCTTCGCATCTCAAAGGAGGAATAGCTAAAAAAACAACCGTACGACAATCTGTTTCAAGGATGACCGATTCTTGTTCGAGATGAACTGCGTCCTGGTAGCAGTCGCTCAGCGGTTACACCTGTCAGATAGAAGATAGGTCAAGGGGTAAGCGAGTTGGCCTGTGTCCAATCCGCCTACCCCTTGACCCCGTGAGCCACACCAGGTAGTGAGGAGTCCTCAATGATTACAGCTTCACAGGATAAGAAAGCATGAAATAGCTCTACATCATACTTGACAGAGCTTATCAAAATCTGCTATAATTGTGCTTATAGGTTAGTTAAGGCCCACGCCCAGAGCTCAATTGGCTCAAATTTTGAAAGGAGCGTGCCATGATGCGCAAAGAAATCATGTCGTATCAACTGCATCACGTCTCCGAGAGGGCCAACTCTGCTGGCTGCTATTCTAAGCCAGCCAACAATAAGACCAGAAACTGATAGGCCACCTCGTGAAGGTTGGTCTTTTTTATCGCATGAACAGAGGCCATGAGCGTGATGCTCGTGGCCTCTGTTCGTGGTTCTGGAGCAAACTATCTGCTCAGAAATAAGAGGTGATGATACATGCGCAACACTTTCCTCACAAATGGATGTTTAGACTAATTCCGTGTGAAGTGGCTTGCAGAGCAGCCCGCGACCATTTAGCAAAGAAAGTGTTCAAGCCTCTTCCCGTCTGGCTTCGCTAGAATTTAGTCTAAACGCCAAATGATATAGAAACAGGCAGAATAATCATGCTATTGACTATCTCAACAACGCATCAGCCAGCCACTGATCTGGGGTATCTGCTGCACAAAAATCCGGCACACTTACAGACGTTCAATCTTAAATTTGGGCAGGCCCATGTCTTTTATCCCGAAGCAACCAACGAACGCTGTACAGCCGCGCTCCTCCTGGAGATCGATACCATTGAACTGGTACGCAACAAGGGATTGGCATTTGATCAGTATGTCAATGATCGCCCTTATGTAGCCTCTTCATTTATGAGCGTCGCTCTGGCAGAAGTCTTTCGCTCTGCCATCAATGGTCGATGTGTGCCACGACCCGAACTTGTGCAGACAGCCATCCCATTGCAGGCATGCCTGGCGATGATTCTCTGTCATGGTGGCGAAGATTGGCTCCGCCGCCTCTTTGAACCACTGGGCTATACTGTGGAGATCATTCAACACGAACTCGATGAACTGCATCCCACCTGGGGTCTCAGCCCCTACTTCACAGTCACCATCAACGCAAACTGCAAGCTCAGTGATCTGCTCACACATCTTTATGTCCTCATTCCAGTCCTTGATAATCGTAAACATTACTGGATCGGCGACGATGAAGTAGACAAGCTACTCCAACGCGGCCAGGGCTGGCTCGAAAAACATCCCGAGCGAAAAAAAATCACCTACAATTATCTCAAACAGCGGGCAGATCTGACCCGCGATGCCCTCACTCGGCTCATTGCAGAAGAAGAGAACGTCACAGAGGTCGTCGAAATTTCAGGCGATGAAGCTATTGCAACAGATGAAGCCTCAAATGATCAGACTAACCAGACAACCGAAGAGACGGTAAAGCAACACGAAGAAGAAACACCAGCGATCAAAGAGAAACGCACCAGTCTGCATGAACAACGCCTGCTTGCAGCCGTAGAAGTCCTCAAGCAAAGTGGGGCAAAGCGTGTCCTCGATCTGGGTTGTGGAGAAGGTCGGCTTATCAAAAAGCTCTTAAAAGAGAAAAACTTTGAACAGATCTTAGGATTGGATGTCTCCTACAAGGCTCTTGAGCTTGCCAAAAGACGTCTCCATCTCGATCGTCTGCCTTCTCGCCAACGAGAGCGCCTGACGCTTCTTCATGGTTCGCTCACCTATCGCGATCGTCGTATCGAAGGCTATGATGCAGCGGCAGTCGTTGAAGTTATTGAACATCTTGATCAGTCGCGCCTCAGTGCCTTTGAGCGCGTTCTGTTCGAATTTGCCCATCCCGCAACAATCGTGATCACAACACCCAATGCTGAATACAACGTCAAATACGAGACGTTAGCTGCGGGTAAATTTCGCCATCATGATCATCGGTTTGAATGGACACGTACACAATTTCAGCAGTGGTCCCAGCAATTGGCTGAACGCTTTGGATATACGGTGACCATCGCACCAGTGGGGCCAGAAGACGAAAAAGTAGGTGCCCCTTCACAGATGGGGATCTTTGTACTCACAAGCGATCAGGGGAACGAACACGGATGAAAATTACCATACCAGAGCTCTCACTTGTTGTATTGATAGGGCCCTCAGGTTCGGGTAAATCAACCTTTGGGCGTACCCACTTCAAATCTACTGAGGTTATCTCCTCCGACTTCTGTCGCGGCCTTGTCTCTGACGATGAAAACGATCAGTCTGCCACAAAAGAAGCCTTTGAAGTTCTGCACTTCGTAGCCTCCAAACGCTTAGCCGCTGGAAAATTGACGGTTATTGATGCAACGAGCGTTCAACCAGAGTCCCGCAAAGTACTGGTCGAATTGGCCCGAAAATATCACTGCCTACCGGTTGCGATTGTCTTTAACATGCCAGAGAAGCTCTGCCAGGAGCGAAACCAGGCTCGGCCCGACCGCCAATTTGGTCTGCATGTCGTACGCAATCAGGTCGGTCAATTGCGCAGATCGTTGCGTCACCTCAAAACAGAAGGCTTCAACCACATTTTTACACTGACCTCACCGGAACAGGTAACGAGTGTCGAAATTGAACGCCAGCCATTATGGAATAATCGTCAACACGAACATGGCCCCTTTGATATCATCGGCGACATCCATGGCTGCTTCGAAGAGACGGAACAACTCCTGATAAAGCTCGGCTATACGATAAACAGAAGCACAAATGAAGAGATGCGTTTTCAGGTAAGCCATCCTGAGGGTCGCAAAGTTATCTTCCTGGGTGACCTTGTGGATCGTGGTCCAGCAACACCTCAGGTTTTGCGGCTAGCTATGGATATGACAGCTGAAGGGACGGCTCTCTGTGTTCCAGGCAACCATGACGTCAAGTTGATGCGCCATCTCCAGGGCAAAGATGTCTCACTAAAACACGGGATTGTTGAGACATTGGAGCAATTGAAGCAGGAGTCTCCGAGCTTCAAACAACGAGTGCTTACCTTTCTTGAAGGTCTGATCAGCCATTATCTTCTGGACGATGGAAAACTCGTGGTAGCCCACGCCGGCCTTAAACAAGAGATGCAGGGTCGTGGCTCACGAGCGGTGCGCGAATTTGCGCTCTATGGCGAGACAACAGGCGAGACCGATGAATTTGGCCTGCCCATTCGCTATAATTGGGCAGAGGATTATCGTGGCAAAGCTCTCGTTGTCTATGGTCACACACCCGTTCCTGAACCCGCCTGGCTCAATGCTACGCTTAATATTGATACCGGCTGCGTCTTTGGCGGAAAGCTAACTGCACTACGTTATCCAGAAAAAGAACTGGTCTCGGTTCATGCGCAGCGCATCTATTGTGAGCCCATTCGCCCACTTACTCCACTCAATCATCACACCGGACTTACGGTCCAACAACATCATGATGATATTCTAGAGATCGATGACGTGCTTGGCAAACGTCTCATTGAAACACGCTTACAGCCAAAAATGACCATAAGAGAAGAGAACGCCATTGCCGCACTTGAGGTCATGAGCCGCTTCGCCGCCAATCCCAAATGGTTGATCTATCTGCCACCCACAATGTCACCCAGCGAGACCAGCAAGGAAGAGGGGTACCTTGAACATCCTGCTGAAGCCTTTGCCTTTTATCGTAAGGAAGGCATCGAGCAGGTCGTCTGTGAAGAAAAACACATGGGATCGAGAGCAGTCGTCATTGTCTGTCGCAACGAGGAAGCGGCACAACGACGTTTTGGGGTTATCAAAGAAGGTATTGGTATCTGCTATACTCGTACCGGTCGCCGTTTCTTTGATGATGCTCAACTGGAAGCTGAATTATTGCAACGCGTTCAACAAGCCTTAGAAGCCACTCATTTCTGGGAGAAATTCGAGACAGATTGGGTCTGCCTGGATTGCGAATTACTCCCCTGGTCTGTCAAAGCTCAATCGCTGGTCCTTAAACAGTATGCGGCCGTAGGAGCAGCCTCACAAGCAGCCCTCCAACAGACACTCACAGCATTAAAGCAGGCTCAACAGCGTGGTATTGACACCAGTACAATCTTACCTACCTATCAACATCACCAGGCGCTGGCGCAACGCTATATCAATGCCTACCGTCATTACTGCTGGCCAGTTAACTCAATCAATGATCTCAAATTAGCTCCATTCCATATTCTCGCAACTGAAGAGAATGTTCATAACACAAAAGATCATGTCTGGCATATGCAGACTCTGGCCGAGATCTGTCAGGCCGATGAACAGATCTTATTAGCGACCCCCTACCTGGTTATCAATCTCAATAACGCAGCCAGTATTGAACAAGGAATACAGTGGTGGCAACATTTGACATCCCAAGGTGGCGAAGGGATGGTCGTCAAACCATTTGATTTCATTACCACAGGGACGCGTGGTATCTTACAACCAGCAATCAAATGCCGTGGCCCTGAATATCTGCGGATCATTTATGGCATGGAATATGATGTGCCTGCCAATCTCAACCGTCTACGCGCACGACGTCTGGGGGCCAAACGCTCGCTGGCATTACGCGAATTTTCTCTCAGCATGGAGTCCTTAGAACGCTTCGTCCGTGGCGAGCCCTTACGGAAAGTTCATGAATGCGTCTTTGGCGTCCTCGCACTGGAAAGCGAACCAGTCGATCCTCGCCTGTAGCTCCTTTTACCAGATAAATACACTAGAGCTATCCTTCCAGCTCTAGTGTATCTTTTGTAGATCCATCTATAGCTGATTCATATCTCCAAAATTCACTCTATATATCGTTGTCAAAAGCTTCTATAAACGTATCAGGACCAGAGAGGGAACGCTACACACAGCATCTTTAGTTGCACAATTATATATAGCATACAAATAAATAGACTGATAGATCTATTGTTTGTACAAATCACTAAATACATTGACATATGAGTGAGTTTTATGCTACTGTAATTTTATAGATCTTCTTGTGCCAGAATGAAGATCAAAATCCCATTATTCTAAGAATATGTCTGAAGCCAGTTCATATAAAGGTAATTTTCTGCGCTTTTCAGGCACATTCTGAAGAACTTCACGCTGTTTACTGTTCTATACCATACTATGTATGCTCTATCTGGCGTGGTTATTTTTCTATTGATCTGTATAATGGAAAGGATTCTTATTATGCGTCAATCGAGTAGGTTCTCTGCTCGTCAACACCTGCCATCCTCAGTCTTTGCATTCTTACTCTGTAGCGCCTTCTTCGTTTTTAACGGTTCAGCAGCTCTAGCTCAAGGAGCGAGCCACCATATTGGAGCGTTAGCTGTTGGTGGTAGTGGCAATCATATCTCACAATGGGATACCAGTAGTGCTCCTACCGATGCACTCTGTCTGGCCCGTAGACATCATCCTTGCTACAGCCCTCAGCAGATCCGTCAGGCCTATAACCTCACGCCGGTGCTCAATGCAGGCTATACTGGCAAGGGTCAAACAATCGTTATCATTGACTCGTATGGCAGTCCAACAGCCCTCAGCGATCTGAAACAGTTTGATGCAGACTATGGCCTTCCTGATCCCCCATCCTTCCAGCAACTTGCCCCCATTGGGAGTGTTCCCTTTGATCCCACCAACGACGATCAGTTAGGCTGGGCAGAGGAGACCTCACTGGATGTCCAATGGGCTCATGCGATTGCTCCCGATGCTGGCATTATCGTTCTCACCAGCCCTGTTTCTGAGACGCAGGGAGTTCAGGGTCTGCCAGAGTTCCTGAAGCTTGAGCAGTACGCTCTAAACAACCATCTTGGAAAAATCATTACCCAGAGTTGGGGCACGACAGAGAATACGCTCTTTACGCCCGAGGGCCGCAAAGTCCTGGCACAGTTTGAGGCATTCTATCGCCGAGCTGCCCTGGAGGGTGTAACTGTGCTTGCCTCTTCTGGAGACTCTGGAACCGCCAATCCAGATGTTGATGGAAACACCTATCCATTCCCAACTGTTGGCTATCCCGCATCATCTCCATGGGTAACAGCCGTTGGTGGTACCAGTCTCTACGCCGATCTCGATGGGAACTACCAATCTGAAAATGTCTGGAACGGTGGTTTTGGAGATGCTACCGGCGGTGGTGTTAGCCAGTACTTTAGCGAACCATTCTACCAATATCTTCTGCCTGGCTCCGATCAAGCTATTCTGAAGGGACATCGTGCCATTCCTGATATCTCTTACAATGCTGATCCTGCGACCAGTGTCCCTGTTTATCTCGGTTTTCTGCCGGGGGCTAATCGCCAGGGATACTACCTGTTTGGTGGAACCAGCGAAGGTGCACCTCAGTGGGCAGGTTTAATTGCTGATGCCAATCAATATGCTCATCGTCCACTGGGCTTCCTGAATACACAGCTCTACTTGCTGGGCGCTGACAAAGACGCTGCTGCCAAAGTCTATCACGATATTACGGTCGGAAATAATGCGCAAGACCCAATTCCTGGCTACGACGCCACTCCAGGTTGGGATGCCAGTACCGGTTGGGGCACCCCCATTGCGCAACAGCTCTTCGACGCACTTGCTTTCTGGCGTTTCTAATCTCAACCCGGGCTGAACGTAACCCTATTGCCTATCACAGAGAGAGATTGATGAGAAGATTTGTTCTCATCAATCTCTCTCCTTCTTCCTCGGCCTTTGAGCAATCCTACATATCATCTAATTTTTTGCACCTATTTCACTGGAACTGAGGAAGATCCTTAGGATGAATGAAATAAAAGTTTGAAAGGATGATTCATTTGTTGCGCCAGAAAAAGTTGTCTCGTATGGACGTACATCCATGCCAGGCACTTGAAAGATGGCTGGGGCAACCACTTTCTTTTAAGCGTTCTTGATGGAGTAATTGAGATACAATTGCTCCGGGAAAATGCTCAAATTTTTATTGACAATGATGGAGGGATTTGTTATTATAGCAGTGTTGCGCCCGTAGCTCAGCGGATTAGAGCATCGGTCTTCGGAACCGAGTGTCGGGGGTTCGAATCCCTCCGGGCGCGTTCATAGTGGTGGAGCTCGAAAGAGCTACCTTTTTGTGCGTAAATTCACACACCTGATTGTCCCCACTCTCTCAATTGATGGTCGCTCTCATCACCTTCTGAATGATACTCCAATACAATTACTACGCACCAAAAAACACATTCAATTTTTTATAAGAAAAAGAGAAGAGATGCATGCAGAAGTCGCTTCAAGAATTGCAGACAGCAACACTTTCCGCCTTTACCCGGCGCCCTGAAGTACAACAGATCTGTCTCTTTGGTTCCCTGGAACACAATCAGCATGATGCGTATTCCGATATGGATCTGCATGTCGTTTCAAGCGATTTTGATACCACAATGCAAGATCTGCCTTCCATCATAAACAGTATCGGAGCGCCATTTGTCTGGTATCCGTTTCATCCTCAGCCAGGCAATACGGGATATGCTATTCTTTTCCGCGACTATCCACTCTACCATCGACTCGATATTACGCTCCTTGATCTGGTCACCCCACCAATTGTCGCGCAAGGCACCTGCATTTATACGAATCCCAGGCCGCCTCTTTCTCAGCCATCAACCTATCAGGCACCTCAACTGGATGCACCGCTCCAAAAGCTCTATGGATACGGTATTGGAGCCATTCGCTATGCCAAATATCGCAAGCGTGGGAAAGCTTTGAGCGCTTTCAAGTTCTACCGAGCACAATGTGATGCTTTTTTCCTCAAACGATATGAGAAAGAGACGCACAACGCCAAAACACAGATAGATCTTGCTGTCTATCAACTCCTCGATCAACTGCCAGATAACAACTTGCTCCAACACTACCTCTATCCCACCAACGAGCAAGCGATGGATAGACTCTTTGTGCAACTGCTAGAGGCAATGCTTTCTGAGGAGCAAAAGACCCTTTCATCTAATCATCGTGGGGCTCTTACAGAAATCATCACCTTCGTACGCAACGAACTCCTTCTTCCATGATGATTCCTTCTTCAGAAAAGGAGCAATCAACGCATAGACACATAAAGAGAGGGACTCTTTCCCAATAGGAGAAGCCCCCCTCTCTCTTGTGCTGTGTAGCTCGCATTGGCTGTCTGGCACGTCGTTGAGTACTTCTGGTAAGACCAGCAATCCTTCTTAGCCCAGCAAACACCATTCCAGCACTGCCATAGCGCCAAACAGTTTATTGTGGGCTTGCTCGAAGGCAATGCTTTGCTGACCATCAAGGACTTCGCTCATCACATCTTCACCACGTATGGCAGGCAGATCATGCATAAATACTGTTCTATAAGGCTTTGATATACGTTTCATCAGAGCTGGCGTAACGCGAAAGGGTTTAAAATACTCTCTCCAGTTGGGATCTTCTTTAGAACTCCCGGTCGTTTGCCAACGCGCTGTATAGACAACATCAACCGCCGATGGAACGGCATCTATATGGTGGTACTGTTCAATGGAGGTATGACGTTGATGCGCAAAAACCTGCGCCTGATCTAAAATCTCCGCTGGCAATCCATATCCTTCTGGAGTGAGCAGCGTCAATCTCATCCCTTCAAGCTTACTTATGGCCAGAGCAAGGGCTGCTGCCGTACTGTTGCCTTCTCCAAGATACAAAATATCCAGGCCATTCAATGTACCAAACTGGTTTTTCAGGGTCGCTAGATCTGCAATGGCCTGTGTTGGATGTTCTTTATCACTCATAGCATTGATCACTGCTATATTGTTGTAAGCTGCAAAAATCTTCATCTCATCTATAGATTCAGCCGTTCTGAGGACAAGGGCATCAAGATAACCCGCTAAAACCCGGGCCGTATCCTCGATAGTTTCACCTGTATTTATTTGCAGATCATTTGGGCCATAAGCGATCACAGATGCCCCCAGTTTAGAGGCACCTACGGTAAATGCCGTTCGTGTCCGTGTCGATGTTTTTCGAAAATAGATGCCTACTATTTTATCTTTTAATGTCTGTTTTCCTTCCCATCGTCCTTCTTTCATAGATAAAGTACGATTTATGAGTTGCTCCAATTCAGATCTGCTGAGATCTACAATTGAGAAGAGGCTTTTTTTCTCCATGTTCGTCCATCCATTAGTGAAAAATACGATACAACTTCAAGATCCTACAGGAATTAGTATCCCTTATACGGATGCAAATTGGTCTAACCAGTTCTGGTTTCGTGTCTACAGATGCTCATGTTATTCCTCAGTAGACAGCCAGGATAGCAAAGGTTTCTATATCACAGATCGCGGTGAAAGAGGCGGTACAACTGTTATTCTCAAAACAGATCTTCATGGCTTCTCTTCCATAGGTCTCTACTCTTTCAACCACTCTTAAATGAATTCGCTTTTGTTCCTGGTAAAAACGCCTCCCTTCTGGTAGTGCTAGCACTATTCCTTCCAGTTCTTGCGTACTCGTTGTACCACATATAGAACAGGTAAAGCGTAATCCGTAGCCAGTCCCTTGAATCTCTTTTCTATTCATAGGAGCAGAGCTATACTTTTCAAGTAAGATAGAGTTGCCACATTCTGAACAAGGAATCATGCTGGTGGCGAGATGGGGTGTATATGTTTGGTGAATCCAGGCTCCCAATTCCATGAAAGCTCGCCCGTACCCTTTTATTCCTTTTGCACATTGACTTAAAGAGGTCTGAATCAATGGTAGATCCGGATCTGGTGCACAATTGGGACAGGTCAGTAAAAGATTATCACGTCTTGAATCATACTGTCCGTGCATGCGTGACTGGCCACAGAGAGGACACCAGAGGGAGGTTTTCTCCCATTGTGACGCTATTGGCACGATCATGTATGGAAATAGTTTGCTTTGTAGGTCCGTCAGCAAAATATGCCGAAACGCTAGTTTCCCTCGCTGAATCCGTTTGCTTGCAGCACTAACGGTCAGGCTTCTTTGCTTCGCAATTTTCTGGATAGAAAAATCTTCTACATAATAATCCATCAAAATGCTTCGTGTCTCCTGGGGAAGAAGGAATAATGCTTGATCTAATAACTCTAACAGTTCTTTCCTCTCTAGTTCTTGCTCTGGATTAAACTGGTCTGCATTTGATCCAGAGCAAAATGACAACATAGAAGCGCTCTCGATTGGAAGAGGCGAGCACCGCTTATATTGCTCACGCACCCAACGCAAGTAGACATTCTGTGCGATACGAAAGATCCAGGCTGACAGGCCAGTTGGGTCATACAATTTCTGACGATTTCTCCATACTTCCAACAGTGTCTCTTGTGAAAGATCTTCTGCCACGTCGCGCTGACCAGTCTTAGTAAGGAAGTACGTTAAAAGCCTTTCTCTTTCACTTTGCAACACGCTGTTATCTTGCATAACTGCATCCATCATCCTATTATTCTTTCTTCTCGCACTTCCATTATACCTTTTATCACATTACCATTCTACCTTTTTCACCGGGTATACTTTACCTTATACACTTCTCCAATCCAATTTTGTATGAACTAGTACAAGAAAAACAATTGAAAAACCACTTAGCACAACTATATCAATCAGTACGTTTTGACCAATAGTACCTCCGATTGCTGCTCTAAATGCATCAGCAGTGTAAGTAGTCGGTACAAACCAGGATAAGATTCGTAATGGGAAGGGCAGAGCATTATAAGGGATCATCATGGGTGAGAGGAAACTCACAAAGGCTATGAGGATGTTATCAATAAGACCTGCAATTTGCGGGCTCGGTGCATAACTTCCTAATAGAGCTCCTAAACTGGCAAGAGGTAGGACGCCCAAAGGCACCAGTAAGAGCAACAACCAGGTACCTGAAAAAGACAGGTTTAACAGCCAGGTTTCACACACATACGTTCCTACCAGGCCTGGTAAAGAGAAAAGCACTCCAAGTGAGATTAATCCTAAGACCAGGATGATTTTTTGTAGCGGAAGCGTGATCCAAAAGTCAAACTCCTTCCCTTGCCTGGCAATTCCAATCTTGAACAAGAGGAATGCAGTTGGCCCTAGAGCGACGGACATAGTCATATTCCCACCTAAGACAAAGATAGCCTGCTCATGGGTTGCGGCCCCGCCAATCGCTTTCGCAAAAAATGCAAAGGCAATTGGCATGATCAGACCCAGGATAATTTGTGGCACCCACTCGGCTCGATAATCTGCAATAAGGGCCTGTAATACTAACTTGTATTGTACTGCTAGCACACGCAGGGTAGACATTGGTGGATTATAAGGTGGGGGTAGCAGCCTGGCAACAGCTGTCTCCTGGCTCCGGGTCATTCCTATCTGCTTAGTCAAGTTTCCGTCCTCCTCCCAATTGGAGATAGACATCTTCAAGCGATGGAGTAAGAATACGAAAATCATCCAACGCATCTAATCCCATATGCTGAATAATATAGTCTATCTTTTCTTGCATATCATCTCTTTGACACAAGATGATCCGATGCTGTGAACTCAAAATGGTTGTTTCTGGCATGGTATCTAAGGCGCTGGCCTTTTCAAGTGCCTCAGACTTGATCAGCAATTCTAACCGAACACGTTGATCAACACGGGCCTTCAGATCGCCAGGTGTCCCAACTTCTAATAAACGTCCATGGTTGATAATGCCAACTCGCTGAATGACTTTTTCTGCTTCAAGGACGTTGTGCGTGATTAAAAGAATTGTGATTCCCTGCCGGTTTCGGGCCAGCAATCTATCCCAGACATGTTTACGAATTTCTGGATCTAAATTGTTGGTTGGCTCATCAAAAATCTGGACTGGACGATCTCCAATAAAGGCCAGCGCGACGCTCACAAGCTGTCTCTGACCACCAGAAAGAAAGCGAATCTTCTTTTTGCGCAGGTCGTTGATTTTTAGCTCATCCATAATATTCTGGGTTGCTTTTCGCCCCTCCTGAGCAGATGCGCCACGTAACCGCGCTGTTGTCAGTAAGGCTTCCTCTGGATAGAGATTCTGTAGCGCCGCTGGATACTGCTGCTGAATGGCAACATAATGCGGAATCAGCATCGGCTTCTTTAGAACATCAAAACCAAACAATGTCACTGCTCCAGATGTTGGTTTAAGCAGGCCTGCTATCTGATTGACCAGGGTTGACTTACCAGCTCCATTGGGGCCCAATAAGCCAAAAATTTCTCCCTCATGGATATCTAACGTTAAGTCATCGTTCGCTTTCTTGCTATCCTTTTTATAGATTTTATTCAGGTGCTCAACCCGATAGACAATCGACATAAAGATTTCCCTTTCTTAAAAGCATATGTTGCTCTGCTCTACCTGAGAGGCCAGCAACGCTTCCAGAGTTATAAGCATCTATATATCGTAGGATTACGGCAAATCGGGACACTTTTTTCGTCTGAATATCAATTCGCTCAAGACATAATCACCGAGAGAAGTTAGCTATCTCATGCTTAGAATTTCTTTCCTTCACGCCAATCATACCTGTGCTCTAAGGATGTGCAGGAGATCATTATCTATCGTTCAGGTATCGTTTGTGGAAGGTAAGTGTGTCCGGGTGCAGAAGATTATCGTGAAATTTGCCAGTGGATAATTGCCAACAGAAGTGAAGAGCGCTTCTTCTCAGCCGCTTGTTCTTCCTGATTCCCAAACGTAGTCTAGACGATAGGTAAAAGATGGATAACGATGGACAAAAAGGCTTCGTAATCAGGTATGCTCATCATTGTAAAAACAAAGAGCGTTGGATGATCTGCCTGTGAATGGATACATCGCGCATGTTTTTGAGAGAGAATAGAGGAGAAATCACAGTATGAGTACAATTACCACCACAAAGGGCACAAATATTTTCTATAAGGATTGGGGAACCGGTCAGCCTGTTGTCTTTAGCCATGGTTGGCCCCTGAATGCTGACGCATGGGACGATCAGCTACTCTTCGTCGCTTCACATGGTTATCGCGCTATTGCACATGATCGTCGTGGTCATGGCCGATCAAGCCAGACCTGGGATGGCAATGAAATGGATACCTACGCCGATGATCTGGCTGAGCTCATTGAGAAGCTCGATCTCAGGGATATTGTGCTGGTTGGCCACTCCACTGGTGGTGGTGAAATTACCCACTACGTTGGTCGTCATGGTACTTCACGGGTCGCCAAAGTTGTGCTGGTTGGCGCAGTTCCACCCCTGATGGTCAAGACCGAGGCCAATCCAGGTGGTCTCCCCATTGAGGCATTCGATCAGATTCGCGCTGGTGTCGTCGCTGACCGCTCACAGTTCTACAAAGACCTCAGTACTTCCTTCTATGGGGCGAACCGTCCAGACGCCAGGGTCTCGCAAGGTGTATTGGATATGTTCTGGCTCTGGTCGATGCAGGTTGGTCTCAAACCAGCGTACGACTGCATCAAGGCGTTCTCCGAGACGGATCTGACAGAGGATCTTAAAAAGATCGATGTGCCGACCCTGATTATTCATGGGGATGATGATCAGATTGTGCCTATCGCTGACTCTGCCATGCTTTCTTCAAAGATTGTGAAGAATGCTACGCTCAAAGTCTATCCAGGTGCGAGCCATGGTCTCACCACTACTCACAAGGAACAATTCAATGCTGACCTGCTCAGCTTCTTAAAAGCCTAGCAGATCTCAACATATCAGGGATCCGTCAGATTTTTGCAAAGGGTGAGCAGTAAGCATGGATAGATTTTCGACAAGTTTTATCCTTTGCACTCACTCCTGTAGAACTGTGCAAAGAGATGACGGCCCCTCCCGACCCATTACCAGGACGCATAGAAGATTGCTTATGGAGAATCTTGCATGCTCCCAATAATGGTGTTTTTTACCCGACACAGTAAAGATACATTAATGCATATCTATTCTCGATTTATGGAGAAGCAAATGTTCAAAAAAAATGAACGCTCAACTCGTCGAAGTTTCGTTCAAGCTATCAGTGCGGCAGCAGCTGCAACGACGTTTCTGAGTTCAAATACCCTCTCTACGTACGCAGCAAGCAGTTCAAAAACGCAGTTGGACAGCAACCACCCATCTGGCACAGGTATTAATGTCTTGTTAGTTCATGGAGCCTTTGTGGATGCTTCCTCCTGGAACAAGGTCATTCCCTTGCTTCAAGACTATGGCCTGAACGTGCTCGCAGTCCAGAATCCTTTGACCTCGCTTCAGGATGATATTAATGCGACCAGTCAGGCACTTGCCTCCCTCTCCGGACCTACGATCCTGGTTGGCCATTCTTATGGTGGCAGTGTCATTACCAATATCAACACCCAGAACTCCAACGTCGCTGGCCTGGTATATATTGCAGCCTATGCTCCGGAGGTGGGGGAAAGCGTTGGGGCTCTCAATGCTCAATTCCCTGCTTCGCCCGCGGCCGCTCATTTTGGTCCTGCCTACCAAAATGGTTTCGTCTGGATCGATCCTTCTTTCTTTCCGGACACCTTTGTCCAGGATATCTCACGGCGTGAGGCCAGGGCTCTGGCCGTCACTCAGAAACCCACCTCTCTTGCCTGCTTTGAGCCAGTTTCTGGTGATCCTGCCTGGAAACACATTCCCTCCTGGTATCTGGTCTCCAGCAATGATCGCACCATTCAACCTGATGCCGAGCGTTTTATGGCTCAACGTATTGGGGCGACCACCCGTGAAATCGCATCCAGTCATGCCTCTCCAGTCTCTCATCCCTACGAAGTCGCCAGCATCATTCTGCTAGCAGCTCGTCACGCTCGCTAGCTCAATCCTCTCCCAACAAGGTCAAAACAAGAAGTCGCACTTCCATCGCGTAGCCTTTTGACATCACTTGAAACGATGGCTAAGCGATGGATGGCGATCTACACGGAGCCAATCTCAGGAAGTATGCTTTTCTCAGAAGGTATTGCAAGTGTGAGAAGGCACGATGATCGCTATCAGTATGCCTTCAGTACATACAAAGGGAAAACATATGAAAAAACACGTTGACTATATCTCATCACCAGAATATATTGACTATCTGTTGATACAACAGGCAAACGAGGGCGATATGCTTGCTTTTCATCGTCTGGTTGACCGCTATCAGCATTCTCTCTATCGGTATGTAAGTACCTATAAAGGAATAGAAGATATTGATGACGTTCTGCAATTTGTCTGGCTTCAGTGCTATCGCTCTCTGCCACGTCTACAAGAAAAGCAATCGGCTGAGAAAAAGAGCCTCCCCGACTCTCTCAAATCCTGGTTGTTCCGCGTTGCGGCCAATCGTTGCATTGATGAGATACGCAAAAAGAAAAGACGGCGTGTCTATTTTTTCTCAGATTTAGAGCTCATCTCTGATGATGAGGATATCTCTATTCTTTCGAGGCTTGAGGATTCTGCACTACGACCAGAAGAATATGCAGAATTAAGAGATCAGCAACACTATATTTATCGCGCTCTGTGTAGATTACCAGAAAAGTACGGTACTATTATCTGGTTGCGTTATGCTGAAGCGCTCAGCTATGCCGAAATTGGCCTGCGTTTGCGTATGCCAACCAGTACTGTTAAAACATACTTCTATCGAGGATGCACCAGATTGCGGTCTATTCTTTCCTCTGCTTCTCCAGATTTTGGAGGTGCCGCCTGACGTTCCCATCAACAGGGAGACAGAACGATTGAGCCATGATGCTCTTTTTCTGTCTTCCTTTGTCATTTTATGATCCTAAAGAAAGAAATAAGGCAGGATTTTGTGCAAAACCTTGCCTTACTAAAAAGACGCTGAGCTGCTCCTCACCTGACTGAGACCATTTACAGTCAGCGTTGCGCACAAAGACGCTCTGGTCCTGATGAATATGAAAGAAGCCAATATAACCAGAATGTGAGCTCCTCTCTGAGTTCCACAGATGATATGTCATCATCCTGGGTCTGGGTACCTTGTGGAAGTACAACCATGAATAGACAGATTGCAGCTATGATAAAGGTGAGGCTATCAACGATGACAATACTTCCCATGCCAGCCAGAGCAAACAGGATACCACCAAGCAATGGTCCAACCAGGCGGGAAACCGAATCGCTCAATGAAAGCAGAGAATTCACGGCCAGTAATTCATTTTCTCTAGCGATTAAAGGCACAAAAGCACGCGTAGCTGGTGTCGATAGAACGGTGGCGATATTGAGCAGGATCGCGATACTATACAACAGCCAGAGATCTTTCACACTATGAACAAACAAGAGTCCATATAAAAGCAGGGCTTCGACCAGTACGCAGATAATCAAGATTTTGCGGCGATCCCAACGGTCAACAAAGACCCCGACAATAGGACCAAGGAGGATTTGTGGAAGCATCTCTATGATAAATGTGATACCAGATTGGAAGACAGAGCCCGTCAGTTGATAGACATAAAAAGGGAATGCCACGATAAAGATCCAGTCTCCCAACGAAGAGATGAACTGCCCGGTCCAATAGTATGCGATATTTCGTTGAGAAATGATACGCAGCATGTTGAATCTCCTTTTTCTCGTTAACTTCAACACCAGACTGGAGAGAGATCAATCTTTTCCTTCTTCACTCAGCAGTTCCTCGATGGCGATGGCTAACTCTGAGACTATTGGATGCTCAAAGATGAAACGCAGCGGGACCTCGACGTCCAGAATCTCGGTAAAGCGAGCTATCACAAGGCTCGCAACCAGAGAATCGCCTCCCAGGAGAAAAAAGTCAGTCTCCCGCTCGATCTGCAAGGCTCCAATTAACTCACTCCAGGTTGCAATGATGATCTCTTCGATGACGCTGATCCGAGAGGAGGCCAGATCTTCAGCCCTCTCTACTAATTGAGGTGACGGCGTGCTGGCAGGTTCTGGCAGAGACTCAGGAGGCTCTGCTGACGGGTGACCTTTTGGACCATACCAGAATGAACTGCGCTCAAATGGGTAGGTAGGAAGAGGCACTTTTCGCCAATGGGGATCAACAAGTGCATCCCAGTTGAGTAAGACGCCAGCAAGCCAGAGGTGCCCTACGGCCTCGAGCAGTACCAGATCTTCCGAACGTCTATCTTTTGGATGCGGCATACTTGCCACTACTGTGAAAGTCTGATCCTGCTTTGCCGTCTGCTGGTAACGACGCGCCAGACCACTGAGGCTGGCCCCAGGCCCAACTTCAAGCCAGGCCCCCGATGGAAGTGATTGTAAGACATGCAGACCCTGTATAAACTGGACAGGTTGTCGTAACTGGGCCCCCCAATAGGCTGGATCGGTAGCCTGACTTGCGGTAATCCAGGTGCCACTGACATTTGAAAGATAGGGGATCTGTGGCGCACGCAAGGCTATTCCTCGCAAGGCCGCTACAAACTCTGGAATAATCGGGTCCAGCAGAGCAGAGTGGAAGGCTCGCGTGACGCGCAATGGACGATAGGTGATACCATCTGCACTTAGCTGCTCCTGCCATGCGCTTACCAGTTCACGGGGACCGGTTACGACGGTAAGTTCTGCTCCATTCAAGGCGGCGATCTCTACCCCTGGTACAAGCCTGGCCCGCACAGCTTCCTCGGACAGAGCGACACTGATCATGGACCCGATGGGCATCTTTTGCATCAGTGCTCCACGATAGGCGATTATCTGTAAAGCCTCTTCACAGGTAAAGACACCTGCCAGACAGGCTGCAACGTATTCGCCCAGGCTATGCCCCAGCATGGCCTGAGGTTGGATGCCCCAGGATTGCCAGAGTTGGGCAAGGGCATAACTCAGTACAAACTGCACTGGTTGAGCAAAGGCCGTTTCCTGAAGAGATGCCTCTGCCTGCTGCTCTTGCCCTGGTTCTGGATAGAGGAGCGTACGAATATCAAGCTTCAGATAAGGGCGTAGCAGGTCGGCACAGGTATCAACTGTCTGCCGAAAGATCAGCTCTGTCCGATAGAGTCCAGCACTCAAGCCGACGGAGAGATTTCCCTGGCCTGGAAAGAGAAAGACAACCCCTTGATTCTGGCGATGTTGCTCGCCGCTGATCCAACGCTCTCCCCCCTCAAAAAGCTGCTGTCGATTTTGAGCAACCAGAAAACGGCGATGTGCCAACTCGCGCCTTCCCAGTTGCAAAGTAGCCGCAATATCAGCCAGCTCTTGATCAGGCCGAGCAACAAGATGGCTCATCAGGTTCGTTGTCA
This sequence comes from Tengunoibacter tsumagoiensis, assembly GCF_003967535.1. Classification (GTDB taxonomy): domain Bacteria; phylum Chloroflexota; class Ktedonobacteria; order Ktedonobacterales; family Ktedonobacteraceae; genus Tengunoibacter; species Tengunoibacter tsumagoiensis. The sequence goes on from NZ_BIFR01000001.1 coordinate 4,213,926, forward strand.
TCTGCTCCAGCTCAGTGGCTGATTTCGCTGAGAGAAGCAGTAGTTGGGAGGCTGGCTGAGAAGATGGACGAGGCGGCAGCGCTGGAGACTCCTCCAGAATGACATGCGCATTGGTCCCGCCAATGCCAAAAGCACTTACCCCTGCCCGTCTGACGCTACTTGAGCGATCAACTGACCAGGGACGCAGCTGTGTATTGACATAGAATGGGCCAGTCTCTAGCTGACAGGCAGGATTTGGCTGCACAAAGTGCAGGCTGGGAGGTAGTTGACGGTGTTGAAGAGAAAGCACCGTTTTGATCAGTCCAGCAATGCCTGCGGCGGCATCAAGATGACCAATATTGGTCTTGAGTGAGCCCAGCGCACAAAAGCCTTTTGCGACGCTTCCACCTGAACGAAAGGCGTGTGTAAGTGCCTGGACCTCGATGGGATCGCCCACAGGTGTCCCTGTTCCATGCGCTTCGATATAGCTGATGCTATCAGGCTCTATATCTGCAAGGGCCTGGCTCTCTGCAATAACGGCTGCCTGCCCCTCGCTACTGGGAGCGGTGAAACCGACCTTACGGGCACCATCATTATTCATGGCCGAACCCTTGATGACTGCGCGGATACTATCCCTATCTGCTACTGCATCTGTCAGACGTTTAAGTACTACGATGCCGACGCCGCTGCCTGGAACCGTCCCCTGGGCTGCACTATCAAAGGCGCGGCAATGTCCATCGGGGGCTGCAATACCGCCCTCGCGGTAGGGATACCCTGCTTGAGGAAACTGGATCGAGACCCCACCAGCAAGGGCCATATCACATTCTCCATTTAAGAGGCTCTGACAGGCCATATGAACTGCGACCAGAGAGGTTGAACAGGCGCTTTGCACAACGACACTGGGGCCGCGCAGATTCAGCTTATAGGAGACCCGCAACGAGAGAAAATCTGGCGCATTGCCCATATCAGAAGAGAGGGTACCAATGCTTGCCGCAACTTCCGGGTCCTGGGCAGCCTGCCAGAGATAGGTGTTCATACTGGACCCGCCATAGACTCCGACTAAGCCAGTCATACGCTCAGGGTCATAGCCAGCATCCTCCAACGCGTGCCAGGCACACTCAAGAAAGAAGCGCTGCTGTGGATCAGTCATGGCCGCTTCACGAGGCGTATAGCCAAAGAAATTGGCCGCAAAGAGATCAGTATTGTCCAGAACGGCACGCCGCCTGACATAATTTGCTTTGTGAAATACAGTTGGACTGACCCCGCTGGCAAGGAGATCTGCATCTGTAAGATCTCGAATGCTCTCAATCCCATCGCGAATGTTCTGCCAGAACTGGTCAAGATCAGGTGCATCAGGAAACCGACCGGACATGCCAATGATTGCAATATCTGAACGAGATGCGTTGTGCTCTGTATTGGTGTACTCTGTCATGAACGAGCTCCTCGCTGGGCACGTTGGGCCTGACGGCGGGCTCGCTGCTGGCTTAACGCTTCATCTCGTGCTCGCCCTCGTTCGCGCTGCTGTAATAAGGCGGGCACCTCCGGAAATCCATGAATCAGAAAGTGGGCCATTGTCTGAACGGTAGGAGAGCGGAACAGGTCGGTCAAGGCAATCTGCACATGTAAGAGATCCTGAAGTTGTCGCTGAACCTGGATCATCAAGAGTGAATAGCCACCCAGATCAAAGAAATTATCTTGAACCTCCAACTCAGAGACCCCCAGCACCTGTTGCCAGATCTCGACCAGCATCTGCTCAAGGGTCCGTTGCAATGCGAGAGGGACTCCATTCTCCTCTGGCTGCTCTGTACGCTCGATAGGGGGCTCGGGTTGTACGCTTGAGGATATCTGGACAAGAGCAGGCAATGCGGCAAGTTGAACGTCGGGCTGAGCCAGAATCTGTTCTAACACCAACTGCATATGGTCGGCCAGACGCTGAATAGTTGGTGCCTCAAATAGATCTGTACTATAGATAAAGGTCGCGCTAAAGTGCTCTGGCGTGAGCTTCATGTTCATCGTCAGGTCAAACTTCGATGTATTATTATGCAGATCCAGCGTTTTTATGAGCAACCCCGGCAAACGAAGGGTCTCTTGATCACTCTGCTGGAGCGAGAACGCAATCTGGAAACAGGGAGAGGCACCAGGAATGCGAATAGGGTGGATGGCCTTGACCAGTTCTTCAAAGGGAAGCTCTTGATGCGCATATGTCTCCAGGGTCGTATCCCGTACCTGCTTCAATAGTTGACGCCAGGAGAGCTCAGGCTCGATCTTCGTACGCAACGGCAGCATATTTGTGAAGAGCCCAATCTGACCCTGCACCTCCGCTAGAGTACGATTGGCCAGTGGGCTTCCAACAATCAGATCGGTCTGCTCAGTAGATCGGAAAAGGGTCGCCTGAAATACTGCCAGAAGCGCCATAAATAGTGTGCATTGCTCAGATTGCGCTACGGCGATCAGACGTTCTGCCAGAAGATGCGGCAGTTCCAGGATATGAGTAGCTCCGTTCAGCGATGGTATCGATGGGCGAGGGTGATCCGAAGCCAGTGCGAGAAGTGGTGGAGCATCAGCCAGTGCTTGCTGCCAGTGATCGAGAAGCTTCTGACGAATGGGCCCCTGCAGACGCTCCCTCTGCCAGACGGCGAAATCAGCATAGTGGATCGGTAACGGTTGAAGAGTCTGAGGCTGCCCTTGATGGTAGGCTGTGTAGATCTCTGATAGTTCGCGGAGAAACACGTCCATGGACCAGCCATCGGAGATCAGGTGATGAAAGACACAGAGTAATTGATACTTCTCATCAGCAAGCTGCAAGAGCCAGACGCGGAGCAATGGGCCTGTAGCAAGGTCAAAGAGCCGCCGGGCCTCCTGAAGGGCAAACTGGTGCGCCGCAGCCAGAGGATCAGGTGTCTCTCTGAAGTCATGCTCCCCATACGGCAAAGGCAGGGACTCAGATACAATCTGAGCTACCTCTCCATCCTGGAACACAAAGGTGGTTCGTAAGCTCTCGTGGCGCTCAATGATGTCGCCCAGGGTACGAGCAAAGATCTCTTTATTCACAGGGCCGGTCAGGCTGAGCAGATACGGTATGTTATATGCGGCAGATTCTGGAGTTATCTGAATCGCTAACCACATCCCTTCTTGAGAGAGGGAAAGTGGAAAAGAGAGAGTATCTTCAGTCATCAGCGTCTTTCATCCTTTTTCTGTGTACGATAGCGACTGCGATTCAGGGGTTGAATAGTCTCCCTTTCCTCCCCTGAGTGGGTCTGTCTGTGCTCTGTAATCAAAGCAGCCATCTGGGCAATAGTTGGAGCATCAAAAAGACTGCGAATGGGCAGATGGACCTGAAATTTTTCATTCATGCTCACGATAGCCTGAGCCGCAAGCAATGAGTGTCCACCCAGAGTAAAGAAAGATTCATGGATATTTAGCGCCGTGTGACCAGCCGGGCGAGCCCGCCCAAGGATATGCAGCCAGATCTCCACCAATGCCAGTTCGATCGGTGTACGAGGTGCCTGCCCTTCAGCAACGGATGAAAAAACCATCGGTGGAGGAAGCGCTCGACGATCCACCTTGCCATTCAGTGTGAGAGGCAAAGCTTCAAGCACCATCAGACTTGTAGGCACCATCGAAGCAGGCAACTTCTGGCCGAGGAAGCGTCGTAGCTCTTCAGAAGTGAGCGTTTTCGCTGGAGCCGCCACAACATAAGCCACCAGTATGGCACCCTGTCCGCCAGGAACGCTCGAGGAGCCCGTGGCCTCAGGAGCAGCGTTGACCTCATACAAAAGCGCCAGGGCGGTTGCTACGTCTGGATGCTGCATCAAGGTCGCCTCAATCTCTCCCAACTCGATACGTTGGCCACGCAGCTTGATCTGCTGATCCCGTCGCCCTAAAAATTCAATCTGCCCATCGGATCGATAGCGGCCCAGGTCTCCGCTGCGATAGAGACGTGCTCCTGGTTGTGTGCTCCACGGATGCGGCACAAACCGTTCGGCGGTCAGGTCTGGACGGAACAGATACCCCCGCGCCAGACTCACTCCACCTATGAAGAGCTCCCCCACAGCCCCGATGGGCACTGGTTGACCAGAGTCATCCAACAGATAGGTCTCTGTATTATCAATCGGGCGGCCAATCGGCAGGGCCGGATCGGGCAAGGGATCAGGGAAGATCTGCGTCCAGGTCGCAACAACCGTCGTCTCTGTCAGACCATAATGGTTGTATAGATCGAAGGGAGCGCCTGCCTGAGGTGTCCTTGTTAAGCGATCTCCACCCACCATAACGGCACGCAGACTGCTCTTCTGCAGCCATGGCTCTTGCAGCACAGCCTCCCCCAACGGCGTTGGGAGAAAGGTCAGGGTGATAGAGTGAGCACTATACCATGCAACCAGCGCACGCGGATTCAGTACGGTCTCCTGATCAGGCAGATGAAGGCTCGCCCCTGCCGCCAGTGTCGGCCAGATCTCCCAGACGGAGGCATCAAAAGCAGGCGAGGCGAGATGCGTTGTGCAGTCACTCGCCTGTAAGGCATATGTGCGCTGATGCCAGGCGACCAGATTGGCCAGGCTGGCGTGCTGAATAGCGACTCCCTTTGGGCGACCGGTAGAGCCTGATGTATAGATCACGTAGGCCAGATTGGCAGAATCCAGCCGAACAGCGGGATTCTGCTCAGACCATGCCCCCAGCAGATCAGTGGTAAGGTCCAACGCAATCGTCTGAAAAGTCTGACCTGAAAAGAGAGGTAAGAGCTTGCTCGACGTGAGAAGGATCGTAACCTGAGCATCCTGTAATAAAGAGGTGAGCCGCTCTTCGGGAGCGTGAGGATCAAGAGGAACAAAGGCTCCTCCGGCCTTCAGCACCCCCAACTGCCCAACGATCAGTTCACAAGAGCGCTCCATACACAGACCTACACGAGCCTCTGGTCCCACTCCTCGTGAACCAAGGAGATGAGCCAGCTGGTTAGCCTTGCGATTCAGTTGGGCATAGGTAAGCCGGTATGCTCCCATCTCGATTGCAAGGGCCTCGGGAGTCTGAGCAGCAATCGCCTCGATCCGCTGATGAATACAGGTCTCCGCATCATAAGGGGATGCGGTAGCATTCCACTCAACCACCATCTGCTGCCGCTCCTCTGAGGTCAGTAAGGAGAGATCAGCCAGGAGCGCGTCTGGATTGGCAACCATCTGTGTCAGCAGATGACTGAAATGCCTGAGCAGACGTTCTATCATTGGTGCAGAAAAAACGCGTGGATCATAGACCAGCTTGGTGAGAATCTCTGGCTCAGCAAAACTATAGAGCGTCAGAGGATAACTGGGCTTGCGGAGTATCGTCACACGGCGCGAGAGCCAATCTTCGTCCCGGGCACTTAAGACGCTCTGTAAGGTGCGATGCTCAAAGACAAACAGACTGGTAAACAATGGCGTTCCTGGTGGAACCTGACTCCATTGGTGTACCTCCATCAGTGGAGCAAATTGATGCTGGCGTAAAGAGCGATGAGAGGCGCGAATTGTCTGAAGCCAGGGGAGCACTGAGGCTGAGGGTTGAACATCGATACGCATCGGCAGCGTATTTAAAAAGAAGCCAACCATCTCCTCTGCTCCTGCGACGGTATTATGTCTGCACGAGCGTATCTCTCCGAACAGAATATCTTCTCGACCACTATAACGCTGTAACAGTACAGCCCAGGCTCCCTGAAAAAGAGCATTCAGGGTTAACTCATGTGTGAGCGCAAACTGACGGAGCGCCTGACTCAGCTCCGGTGAAAGGATCAGATCGTGCTCGACATGGCTCATGCCAGCTGCCACGTCATACGGTTGGCCAGCCCCATGCCTGCCGTCTTCCGGCAGGGGAACAGATGCCTCAAAGCCTGCAAGCCATTTTTGCCAGAACACGTTATCGGCAGCCTGATCCTGCTGCTGCCACCAGGAGGCGTAGTCGTGATAGGGGATAGCTGGCGGCAGAGTGCTTACAACGCCGGTCACGGCTGCGCGATAGGACGTAAAGACCTCGTCTAGCACAATCGGCAGAGAGCGCCCATCCAGGATGGCATGATGGAAGGTCAAGATGCACCAGTAAAGCTGAGCAGCACGTTTGATCAGGGCCACCCTCCATAGCGGAGGAGTCCAGGGGATGAATGCACGCTGACGATCCTGGCGCAGGTAGCCTTCCAGGCGCTCCTGACACTCTGCATCAGTACCATCCGACCAATCTTCTTCAGTAAACGAAACGGTCACATCCGGAAAGATCTCTTGCATCGGTTGAGCCGTCTCTTCCCAACGAAAGGCGGTTCGCAACGTCTCATGTCTGGCACTAATCAACTGCCAGGCGTGCAGGAAGTGCTGCGCCTGTATAGCTTCTGGGAGGTCACAGATCACCTGGATCACATCCACACCTGGCTCATGAGAAACAAGGCTATTAAAGAGCAGGCCATTCTGTAAAGGGGTGCTCAGATAGGTTGCTGTCTTCTGCATGAATGTCTGCTACCTTTCTCAACAGACGTGTTGATCGACCGCTACAAAACGCAGTTCGCTCGTGTATGGTTGTTGTTGTTGATCTATCAACCAGGTTTCATGCAGATCTGGGAGCATCTCACTGACTGTAATGGTCTCCTTGCTATCGGCGGCCCGGCGCACTGCATGGGCAAAGATATCGACAGAGACAAGGCTCTCAAAATCAACATAGAATGGCTTGGTTTCGCCAGGGGTCTTCAAAAAGAGATGACGTGGGAGCTGATGAGTGTGCAGCCAGCGGCGAGCGGCCAGAAAACGCTCAGATTCAGAAGAGAGGGCCGCGAACGCGATCTCCTCAGCTGCAAAACACCAGGTTTCACGCAGGACCACAAGGCGATCAAAGCTGATCCGCGGTGTATGCATGGCCTGCGGTAACAGAGAGAAATGCTGCAATATCTGTAGCATAATCAAGTCACCTAAGAGCTCAATGAGCGTCCAATGGTGCGCACGATCACGCGTGTACACGACAAGACCAGTATCCGACCGTTCAATCTCCAGGAGACCAATAGGTAAGGCCTGCTCCACTGGAACCTCGCATGAATCCCCAGCAAAGATCAGCCGCCAATCCTTAGAGCGCACAAAGCCATTCCCCATCCGCGCGCTGATGCCTCTCGCCTCTCTTGAGAAGATGGGCAAAACCAGCGACTGAGGACAGTCCACTTCGATGGCACGATAGAGCTCATCGGCTGCCGGATGCTGCTCAATCAATGTCGCAATACGCTGAGTATTCCCGGCTGGATGAAGCTCGCCCAGGATATAGGAATACTCTCCCTGACGCAATCGTTCAAGAGAGGGAGCAGCAATCATAATGTCAGGGCTATGGTACTGGGCCGCACGCCAGCCTGGTCCGGGAGCGGCAAAGGTCTCTAAGACAGACTGCCGCAGTTCCGCCACCTGGTAGCTCATATGACGCTGCTCCAATGAGGGTTTCAGCAGTTCCTGCCAGCGCTGTTGAAAGCGGTGACACAATGTTTTGAGGAGCGGATGCTTGCGATCAAATAAAAGTGCGTTGGCATAGGGCCAGAAATCACCAAATGCGATCCGGGTAGACTGCTTCTGGGTAGTGAGCTCCTCATAGATCGTTTGAAAGGCATCCTGATAAAGAGTCGAAGCCTCATACGTAAACCAGCGAGCTGAGGTGAGAAGGAGAGAGAGCGGTGCTCCTAACGTACTGGCAAGTTCCGGGCCCAGCTTTACGTCCACGTCTCGTTGGCAATCTTCGTAGACCAGCGTGCGACCAGCATACATCGAGCCTGCAAGCCGTGTCGCATCCCGACCAGTCAGACGGCTAAAGGTCTCCTCAAGATTGGTCATTGCCCGGTCGAGACGCTCAACATCACCTCTGGCCTCTACCAGCTCATCTCTCTTTTTCTCTAACTCGTCCAACGCCTCGAGGGCTGACGTACGTAGACTGCTCTCTCCAATCGACGCCAGCCGCGAGCGCAAACGCTGCTCTGGATGCAGACCCTCAACTGAAATTTCCAGGGTCCAGGCGATATAATGCTTGCTCCGAAGATGACGTAAGATGGCATAGACATCGGCCTCACTCATCGCTCCTGGAACGGCCCGATGCACGATATTCTGAGCAATCTGCTGAGCTGAGCTCACACCATCACAGGCAGCCAGGACTACTGCCTGCGCGGGCTCCAATTCGATTGCTGACGCCAGAGCTCGATGCAGCTTCGTCCCGACAAGCCATAAATGCGGAAAGAGCCGCGGGACCAGCCAGGGCTCAAACGCTTGATCCCTGGCCAGGTGTTCTGCCAGAGCATCAATACACCAGCCCTCAAAATACGTCGTGCGTTTCGCCAGCAATGTGGGCCCTGGCTGCACTGTCAGCGCAGGGCCATCATCCATGCAACGCGCCCAGCCCGCTGGACCAAAGAAGCTAATGGTATCGTTTTTTGTACAGTAACGCTGGATATAGCGTGTAACTAAGGCCTCTTTCTTCCGATACTTTCCCGAGCGCGCCATCTGCTCCGGTGGCACAGCCAGCAGAACATCGACTCCTGAGTGCAATACCTGACGATTCTGCCAGATGAGCGCTTCCCGAAAAGCCGGAGCGCGACCAATGTCATGTAAGGCCCGAAGAGTCTGCATCCTTGCCTCTTGATGAACCTTCTCAAACGTTGTCCGGCTGGCCGCCAGTTCATCTGCTGTGATCTGCGGCTGACGCTCTAAGGAAAGATATTCCTCTGCCGCTTCCACACAGGTTGAAGCTACAAGCGGACGAAGAATAGCATGTGAGAAACCAGCACTACGCAGTGCAACCCAGCGCCAGATAGCCCATTCACCACCATCCAGGAGCATCAAGTGCGGCGGTAGCGCAGCGAGATCCCTGGCATCTGTCTGTCTATTGCCATCTTGCATCGTATTTATTCTTTCTCTGCTCTCTTGTCTTCATCTCCCACTTCTCTGAGCACAGCACCAATCCGATCAGGCTTTGGTCGCAGCTGGCAGCTCTTGCTCTACGCCTGGAGCAGGGATATCTTGTTCCAGGTTGCGCACACGTGGGCTAAGGTAGCCGACGATGCCACCAATAATGGGCAACAGGCCGATGAGGAGCAAAATGAAGGCCATACCACGTCCAGATCCAACACCAATCACGCTCCCAAGGCTGTCAGCAAGGGCTCCATGCGCGCTCAGCAGTGGCTCGAAGACGTGATCAGCCAGTGGACCAGCGGTAAGATAGGCCAGTGGAACAGTTGACCACCCAAGGAGCCGCAGTGAAGAGAAGGCTCGCCCCTGGAGCTCTCCTGGCACTTTCGTCTGCCAGATCGTCATATTGGACCCATTCACAATCGGAATACAGAAACAGAGCAGGAAATTTGCAATTGCGATAGTAATCACAGAGGCATGGATACCTACCAGAGAGACAAAGATGCCAAAGAGAATACCAAAGGCCAGCACACCATGAATGCGTGGCTTCGGACCTCCCCAGATGGTCATGAGAATCGATCCACCGAGCAAACCTGCCCCACCGACAGCCGAGACCAGCCCGAGCGCCTGCGTATCGGCAAAGCTGAGAACGATAGGGGTAATCAACGCGCTGCAATATGAGACGCTAATGTTGGCAACCCCAAAGAAGGCAAGCAAACCCAGTAGACCTGGCTTCGCAGTGATGTAACTGAGACCAGCCATGGCATCCTTTACAATCGGCTGACGCTTTTTGCCCGTAGCCTCCGGCTGAGGAATAGCAATGAACAGGAGCGTTCCGACCGCCACCAGAAAGGTAATGCCATCAATCAGAGCAATACCCGATAAATGAATCGTTACGACAAGCACACCTGCTAAGAGTGGGGCGAGGGTCTGGGAGATGGAGTTCGCAAACTGTACCATGCCATTGGCACGCCCTAACTGCTCTTTAGGCACCAGCATCGGAACAGAGGCGGCATAGGGTGGAAACAGGGTGGCGTTGCAGATAGCAAAGAGGATCGAGATGAGATAGATCAGCCAGACCTGGAGAGCATTGGTCTGGACCAGCAGGATAAGCAGGCCCGTTGTCAGCACGCCCCCAATATTGCTTGCAATCATAATGTTACGCCGGTTGTAACGATCTGCTATCACCCCTGAGAGAGGAGTAATCACAATCTGCGGGAGAAACACAAACAAATAGAGTAGTGCAAATTGTGTTACTGAGTGCGTCTGTTCATAGAGATAAACACCCAATGCAAACCCACTCATCCCAGATCCTAGTAACGAGATCATCTGCCCAACCCAGATTGTCACAAAGACAGCCGGGCGGTATGTATTTTCGGTCTGCTCCACAAAATATCTCCTCAGGGGGTAGTACTGTTCAATCTTTGTGCAAGATGAACATTGGATAAATAAGTACTATTTGAATAAATAATGCATACTCTGTCCGGGCCCGCTGTGACTGATCAGGGTACTCCCATCTGCAACCACATCTTCATGATGTCGTCTCATGACTGGTCTGATGTACAGTCGCCGGTTGAGGTACTGGTCGCTTGCCGATAGGGGCAACTGGGAGTGCACGTCGATCGATCTTCCCATTTGAGAGCAATGGCCAGGCCTCAAGATAGATAAAGAGGGATGGAATCATATACTCGGGAAGCTTCAAGCTCAAAAACGCTCGCAGTTCTTTCGGCGCGGGCCTCTGCTCTGTTGTTGCGATCAGATAGGCAACGAGGCGTTGATCATTCACGTTGAAGGTCTGGACCTGCACAAGGCAGGCACGAAGGTCTGGATGCTGTTCAAGAGCGAACTCGATCTCACCCAATTCAATACGCTGACCTCGAAGCTTCACCTGATAGTCGAGCCGGCCTAAAAATTCAAAGCTGCCGTCTGGCAACTCTCGGGCAAGATCCCCTGTCAGGTAGAGACGAGCTCCTGGCTCTGGACTGCAAGGATGAGGTCGAAACCGCTCAGCCGTCAGGTCCGGTCGCCGATGATAGCCTCGTGCCAGAGCCATACCGCCAATACCCAGCTCTCCTGGAGTGCCAGCAGGAACAGGGCATCCATGTTCATCAAGCAGGACAATTGCTGTATTCGAGATAGGGTGACCAATGGGGACGGTACTCAAGGCACTGTCACGAAGACAGGTCCAGGCCGTAACCTCAATCGCAGCTTCGGTTGGACCGTAGAGATTAAAGAGCTCAACTTCCAGGCGCTCCAAACAGCGCTGCTGCAATCCTACTGAGAGCGCCTCTCCGCTGCAAAAGAGATAGCGAAGGGAGGTGCATTGTGTCAGATCTGGTTCCTCTAAAAAGATATGCAACATGGAGGGCACAAAGTGTGCAACGGTAATCTCTTGCTCTTGAATCAAAGATGCGAGATAGGCACTATCTCGATGCCCCTCTGGATGTGCCAGAACTAATGTTGCCCCATTATGTAAGGGCCAGAACATCTCCCAGACTGAGACATCAAAACTATATGGCGTCTTCTGAAGTACCCGGTCATCAGGTCGCAAGCGATAACGATCCTGCATCCAGAAGAGGCGATTATACAGCCCCTGGTGCGTATTAATCACGCCTTTCGGTTGGCCAGTTGACCCGGAAGTATAGAGAAGATTGACTGCCTGCAAGGAGTCTCTCTGCCAGGAACGGAGCGATAGCGGATGGGCAAGCTCTTCAGATAACTCTTCAAATACGAGAAGCCGTCCTGCATAATCGCTGGGAAGTCTGGCCTGCAAATGGGATCGGGTAATCAGAATAGAAGCTGTACAATCACTGAGCATAAATGCCAGTCGCGCCTGTGGAGCCGTCGGATCGAGCGGCACATATGCGCCGCCTGCCTTAAGCACTGCCAGTATGGCGATGACCGTCTCCAGTGAGCGCTCCAGATAAAGTGCAACACATACCTCTGGACGAACCCCAACAGCCTGCAATAGATAGGCCAGATGGGTCGCCCGCTCATTCAAAGCTGCATAGGTCAACGAGTGCTCCCCAAAGACTAAGGCGATGGCATCAGGGCGTTGAATAACCTGCTCCTCAAACAAAGAATGGAAAGGAGGAATAATGGCATAGGGGCGCCGGGTCGCGAACCATGAAGCAAACAGTCGTTGTTGTTCATCTGAAGGCAAGATTTGTGTCGAAAGGTGTCTTGATTGATCCTGTTCCTGGGATAAGGATGGGGCCATAGATAGGGGATCATCACCAGTTGCCAGGTATTGCTCATTCGCCTGTGTATGGGCTGCTCCATCAGGCTGAAAGTCCAAGATCGTACTCCTTTACTGATCCCACACTGTTCTTCCAAGGGTGACTCTGACAAGAGCTACACCTTGTTACGGCTCTGAACGTTGCCCGTTCAAAGACTTTTTATGTAAAAAAATGCTATCTCTCTTTACTGAAATTTGAGACCGTAGAAAATAAGAAATTCCCAATGACTATTTTCTTCTTAATTGTGAATGCTCTCTTCGTAAGCTTCATTCGCAGATAGTATAGCTACATTATTCTCTTTTTGTCAAGATAATTGAAGCGCTATTGTAGAAATACTTTTGCACGTCAGAAAGAATTAAAAGTGATAGGAGAGCTTTGAAAGGTTATGATAGTACCAATTCTGAATGAAATTGTTATGTAATTCTGAAAAAAACACAAAGATCAGGACAGTCTTGATAGTAGTAGGACCATAAATTATGGTTAATTGGTACAAGACTATTCGTCAATTACAGCCATTGTAAATAAGTATATTACTATGTTATAGTTTATGAGTGCGATAGTACTATTAAGCAAGCAGTTAAAGTATACAAAGATAAGAAAAGTTCGCGAGAGAAGATCCGCTGTTGCGAAAGGAGTTAAGTCAGGGGGGCTTGCATAAATAGCAGGTCCACACCTGACCAGTCTCAATCTTGAAACACTGGCTCCGTTCGAGCAAGGTGGATCTGCACCTAAAGTATCTGCGTCGGGGACATCGTGCAGACGGCTATAGTTATGTGCACCTGCGGGTGCCTTTCATTCCTCCCATAACCTGAAGGGATATGGGTCCTCTGAAAGGATTTTTATGGATCAACTCGATCCCTCACAACTTCGTCAACGCCTCTCGCTGCTTAAGCTGGATCAGACTGAGCAGCGGTCACAGCGCTCCCCACGTACAGAGATTGTCAAACATGCACCACGACAAGAGGTTGCTCTCGCACCTTCGCAGGAACGTCTCTGGTTTTTAGACCAGCTGGTACCACAGTCTACTGCCTATCATTTGCCTCTGCTTTTACGCCTTACCGGACCGCTAAATGAAGATGCTCTCGAGCGGGCACTGCAAGAGGTTGTCCAGCGTCACGAGGCTCTCCGAACTCATTTTCTTTTGCGTGCTGACGGACGACCAGCGCAGGTTATTGTCCCCGAACTTGTCCTTTCCCTGGCCAGACGTGATGTATCAACGCTCCCTGAACCAGAGCGCATCCCTACGCTTCGCACCTGTCTGGAGCAAGAGCTCCTGCGCCCTTTCAATCTTGAACAATTGCCACTCATCCATGCGACGCTCTTTACGGTGGGAGAGAGAGAGCATCAGCTCTTTCTTGTGTTACACCATATTATTGCTGATGCCTGGTCGTTACGCGTTTTGATTCAGGAGCTCAGTACTCTTTATCAGGCATATAACGCTGGCAAGACCTCCCCATTCACTGAACCCCCTTTCCAATTGGGCGATTATGTCTCCTGGCTGCAAGATACAGCAAGCGAACAAGAGCAACATCTCGCATACTGGCAAGAGCAGTTGACCCCGCCTCCTACGGTGCTTCAATTGCCTTTTGATCGCGCCAGACCAGCGGTACAGGGGTATAAAAGCGCCTGGATCACCCGCCGTCTGCCTGCATCTCTGCTTGATTCCTTAAAGAAACTGGCTCAAAAAGAGCGCATTACTCCCTATATGCTCTTTTTAGCGGTCTATGCAGTCCTTCTGTCACGGTATAGCAATGAAAAAACGCTCTTCATCGGAACTCCTATTGCTCAGCGCAATCGATCCGGTCTTGAACAGATTATTGGTTTTGTGGCGAATACGCTGGTCTTGCGGGCGGATCTTTCAGGTGATCCTTCCTTTCGCACCTTCCTTGGGCGCATTCGTGAGATGGCGCTACAATCATTCGCGCATGCCGATGCACCATTCGACAAGGTGGTCGAGCGGGTACAGCCAACCCGTGACCCCAGTTACTCGCCTTTATTTCAGGTCATGTTCCTCTTCCAGAACATTGTCCAGTTGCCTATCCAGGCGGGAGAGCTCCTGATTGAGGTCGAAGGCGTTGAAGAGAATGGGGCTCAGTTTGACCTGACGCTGGCTGTTTCTAACGATCTCTGCCGTTTCCAATATAATACCGATCTGTTCGATTCCTCCACTATCACACGCCTGGCAACGCACTTTGAAGGGCTCCTTCAGAGCGTTGTTGACAACCCTGACCATCGCCTTACTGCACTACCCTTCTTGACTGCAGAAGAGCGCTATCAATTGCTCGTGGCGTGGAACACGGAGCCCACTCCTCCATCAACTCTCCCCTGGCCCGGCTCTGAACAATCATCAGAACACTGTCTCCACACATTATTTGAGCGGCAGGTCGAGCGCACACCGACAGCGGTGGCTGCAACGTTTGAACATCGCTCTCTCACCTATCAAGAGCTCAATCAGAAAGCCAATCAGCTGGCGCATTTTTTGATCAGGCTGGGGATTGGACCAGAAGATCTGGTCGGGCTGGCAATGGAACGATCGCTCGAGCTGCTTGTGGGGCTGTTTGGCATCCTGAAGGCTGGAGCAGCCTATCTACCGCTAGATCCCCTCTACCCTCAAGAACGGCTGGCTTTCCTCATTCAGGAGAGCCAGCTCTCTCTTCTGCTGACGCAACCACAGGTGCTTCCATGGCTCTCTGAATACAATGTGAATGTGATTCGCTTAGACCCACACGAGGAGCGCTTTGCGACCGAATGTATCGACAATCCACCAACCCGGACCGGGCCAGATAATGCGGTGTATGTCATCTTTACATCAGGGTCCACTGGTCTCCCCAAAGGGATCGTGGTACGACATGGAGCACTCGTCAATCATGCGCTTGCGATGGTCCAGGCAATCGAGCTTGCACCAGCAGAGCGTTTCCTGCAATTTGCCTCCATCAGCTTTGATGCTTCGGCGGTACAGCTCTTTCCAACGCTGATTAGCGGAGCAACGCTGGTCTTGCATCGAGCGCCCAATGAATTATCTAACTATGAACTCTGGCGCCTCTGCCAGGAGCAACAGGTGAGTGTCCTGGATGTGCCAACTGCCTTCTGGCATCAATGGATCGAAGATATCACAACGAGCAACCTCTCGCTGCCCTCTTCTTTGCGCGTCTTCATGACAGGGGGAGAGATGGCTGCGATTGATAAAGTACAGACCTGGGCACAGGCTACCAGACGCCCGGCAACCTTTATCAGTTCGTATGGTCCAACGGAGGCGACCATCACAGCAACGATCTTTACCACGACAAACGCTGGGGAGGAGCTGGCACACAGGCTGGTTGTTCCACTTGGTCGTCCTATCGCCAATGTCCAGATCTATCTTCTCAATGACTCCATGCACCCAGTTCCAGTCGGGGTGATCGGGGAGATCTTTATCGGTGGGGCAGGTCTGGCACGTGGCTATCTCCATCATCCTGCGCTGACTGCTGAACAGTTTGTGCCTCATCCCTTCAGCACTGAGCCAGGGGCACGCCTCTATAAAACGGGCGATCTGGCACGCTATCTACCGGATGGTACAATCGAATTTCAGGGACGGCGCGACCATCAGGTGAAAATTCGTGGCTTCCGCATTGAGCTCGGCGAGATTGAGGCGATCCTGCGTCAGCACTGGACTGTACAAGAAGCTATCGTCCTGGCACGTAAGGAGACGCAGGGAGAGACGCGCCTCATCGCTTATATTGTCCCGAAAGCCCATGATCAGGAGATGATCAAACAGCTTCGGGAGAAAGAGCCGTCGCTTGAAGGTCTTGATGGAGCAACAGAGCTATCGCTCGAAGAGCTCCAGCGATATCTGCTTCCATTGCTGCGCCGCTTCCTCAAAGAACGTCTTCCCAATTATATGCTCCCAACTGCATTCGTCTTCCTGGATAGATTCCCACTCACGCCAAATAGCAAGGTGGATCAGCGAGCCCTCCCCCATCCTGAAGTACAGACGAATTCTACCGACACCTATGTGGCCCCGCGAACTGCTGTTGAAGAGCTGCTCTTGAAAATCTGGACACAGCTTCTCGGAGGCACACAGGCTGGCATTCATGATAGTTTTTTTGAACATGGTGGACATTCACTTCTGGCAACACAGGTCATCTCTCAGGTCCGCCGGATGTTTAAAATAGAGGTCCCGCTCCACACACTTTTTAATGCACCTACCGTTGCTGACTTTGCCGAAGCACTGACTACCTTTGAGACGCAGCCCGGCCAGCTTCTCGCCATTGCCAGACGCCGCAAGCAGCTCGATAGTATGTCGCCCGCTGAGATTCGTGCTCGCCTTCAAGAAAAACAAAGGAAAGGATAATCCGATGAACGATCTGGATGCGCTCACCGAGGACGAGGATGAAGAGAGAGAGGCGTTGCTGGCGCTGCTTCTAGCTGAAGATGGTTTTGACACAGCCGTGGTACAGACGATCAGGCCACGCCAGGAGCAGGGACCCGCGCCACTCTCATTTGCGCAGGAACGGCTCTGGTTTCTCGATCAACTTATGCCCAATCTCTCGGCCTATACTATCCCTGTGGGCCTACGCATCAACGGCGCATTACATATCCCGGCCCTCAGTCAGAGCCTGAACGAAATTGTCCGTCGCCATGAAGTCCTTCGCACCAGGTTCGATTTGCAGGATGGCCAGCCCGTACAAATCGTGGAAGCGACCCTTCAGATAACGCCACGGCTGATCGATCTGAGCACGCTTCCAACAGATGTCAAAGCCAGAACCACTACGTACCTGGCTACGCAAGAAGCCCGGTTACCTTTTGATATGGCACATGGTCCCCTGTTGCGCACAAGCTTACTCCAATTGGATGGGCAGGAATTCCTCCTCCTGTTGACCATGCATCATGTTGTCTCTGACGGATGGTCGATGAGTATATTCTATCGAGAATTAGCCGCGCTCTATGAGGCTTTTTCCTCTGGAATTGCCCCATCTCTCCCTCCACTGCCGATTCAATACAGTGATTTCGCTGTCTGGCAGCGCAACTGGCTCGAAAGTGATGCCCAGGAAGCTCTCAATTATTGGCGTCAACACCTCAAAAATGCACCGGCCATTCTGAATCTTCCAACTGATCGACCACGACCAGCCATCCAAACATTCTCAGGTAGTGTCGAGTCTCTCATGCTCAACACGCAGCTTACCATGGCACTCAGGACGTTGAGCCAGCGTGAAGAGGTTACCTTATTTATGACACTGCTTGCAGCCTGGCAGACGTTGCTCTGGCGCTATACCGATCAGGACGATATATGTGTTGGAACATTTATCGCTGGTCGCACTCACGCTGAGACGGAGGGACTGATCGGTTTTTTTATCAACAATCTTGTGCTCCGAACCGATCTATCAGGAAATCCAACCTTCCAGGAGCTCCTGAGGCGTGTCCGTGAGGTAACCCTGGGTGCGTATGCCCATCAAGAGATCCCTTTCGAAAAAATCCTCCAGGATCTGGGACGAAATCATGATCTCAGCATCACACCCCTTTTTCAAGTTATGCTCATCTTACAAAATATGCCTGAGCCAATCCCGGCCCTGGCTGATCTCACGCTCCGTGAGACTGGAGTAGGCAATACCAGAGCAAACTTTGATCTCTCGCTCTGGGTGACGGAGTCTAGAGATCATTTGCAGATGAGCCTGCAATATAACACTGATCTGTTCGATGCCCAGACCATCCGACGGATGCTTGATCATCTTTCGATCCTTCTGCAAGGCATCGTTGCTCATCCACAACAGCAGCTCTCCACGCTTCCTATACTGACGGATATCGAACAACAGCACTATCTGTCGCCATGGCAAAACGACAATCAAACGGCTTCACAGAGACGCTGTCTCCATCATCTATTTGAGGAGCAGGTGCTTCATACTCCGGACACAATCGCCCTTGTCTATGAGCAGGAACAGCTCACTTACGCAACTTTAAATCAACGCGCCAATCAATTAGCCATCTATCTGCGCACTGTAGGCGTTGGTCCAGAGGTGAACGTAGGGATCTGCCTCCCTCGATGCACTGCGCTGATCGTCGGGCTGCTGAGCATTCTCAAAGCTGGCGGAGCATACGTTCCGCTCGATCCGACCTATCCACAGGATCGTCTCGCATTGATGGTGCAGGATGCCCACATTCATATTCTCCTGACCCAGACAGCGCTTAAAGCAAATTTCCCACGCTATGCTGGTACGGTCATTGATCTTGATGCAGATTGGGCGATCATCGGTGATAAAAGCTCGCCTGATCTAGAGAACGCCGCCACAGCCATAAACCTGACGGATACGACGGTCACAGCTCTGAATCTGGCATATACGATGTACACGTCGGGCTCTACAGGAAGACCTAAAGGCGTCGCCATTCAGCATCACTCAGTTGTGAACTTCATCGAATCCGCCAGGACCGTCTACACTATGACTATAGGCGATCGAACGTTACAGTTCGCATCCATCAACTTTGATATCAGCGTTGAGGAGATCTATGCCACGCTGACCAGTGGGGCAACCCTTGTCCTGCGCAACGATGCAATGCTGAGTAGTATTCCGTTCTTTCTTGATGTCTGTCATCAGTGGGGCATCACGATCCTGGATCTCCCAACAGCATTCTGGCATGAAATGGCCGCCCATTCTGGAACAATTGAACCGAGTCTGCTGACAAGGCTTCGTCTTGTTATCATTGGTGGCGAGCAGGTCCAGACAGAAAAGTTATCGCTCTGGCAACAGCACGTACCAGCATCTATCCAGCTCGTCAATACGTATGGCCCAACCGAGACAACGGTTATAGCAACACTGCAAGTAGTTGATGCAACCCAACCACCTGAACACAACACCTCTATTGGACGAGCGCTCACAAACGTCCAGGTTGCCATTCTGGATCGCTTCCAGCAACCGGTCCCAATTGGAGTCTGGGGTGAGCTCATCATTGGTGGAGCGGGCCTAGCTCGTGGATACCCTGGCTACCCGGCACTCACCGCAGAAAAGTTTCGCCCCAATCCTTTTGGCAATCGCACACGCGTCTACCAAAGTGGCGATCGAGCTCGTTTTCTGTCAGATGGCACCATTGAGTTTGGAGGACGTCTTGATAATCAGGTGAAACTGCGTGGTTTCCGCGTAGAGCCTGGAGAGATCGAAACGGCCATCCGGCTCTTCCCAAACGTCTATGATACCGTCGTCTGTGTCTATGAGGAGCGGCCCGGCGAAAAACAGCTGGTAGCATACGTTGTCTGGAAAGATGCGCAGCTCTCAACCATCTATGAGCTACAAGCTTCCCTGAAGGGATCGCTTCCACAACATATGCTTCCCGCTTTCTTTCTCGTTCTTGAAAAGCTACCACTCATGCCCAATGGAAAGGTGGATCGCCGCGCTCTACCGCCACCGGCCAACCTCTCCTCGCTCCATACGCAAGAGCTCCTGGTTGGGCCACGCGACCCCCTGGAATACCAGCTCGTGCAGATCTGGGAGGAATGCCTTCACAGACATCCGATTGGGGTTACAGAGAACTTTTTTGAGATTGGAGGTCACTCACTTCTTGCAGTACGCTTGCTGTCACAGATCCAGAAACACTTTGCACGTGCGCTTCCTTTATCGGCGTTATTTCAAGGGGCAACCATCGAGCAATTGGCAAGCACACTGCGCAATCAGTCAAATGTAGTCTCAGTTCTTATAGGTATACAGACAGAGGGACCGAAACGGCCACTCTTCTTGATGCACCCGACAGGAGGAAATGTTCTCTGTTATGCAGGCTTAGCACAACATTTAGGAAAGGATCAACCTCTCTATGGATTGCAAGCCCAGGGATTAAACCCGGAGGAAGCGCCTCTTAGCAGTATTGAAGAGATGGCGACCGTCTACATCAAAGCGATACGTAGCCAGCAACCTGAGGGTCCATACCTCCTGGGTGGCTGGTCGAGTGGCGGCCTGATTGCAGTGGAAGTGGCCTCTCAACTTCGTGAACAGGGACAACAGGTAGCGCTCCTGGCATTACTAGACACGCCTGCTCTCTTTACCAGGGAACAGAACAGTCAGGATAGCCCGGAGACAATCAACCAGGATGCGGTCATCCTGGCCAGATTCGTCTCTCAATTGGGCACGAAGAGCGGTCTGGACCTTTCCGCAACCTATACAGATTTATCTCAACGCACGCCTGAAGAACAGTTGCTTTATATCCTGGAACAGGCAAAATCTGCTCATGTAGTGCCAGCAGACGCTGATTGCTCTCTCATCAGCAGATTGATACAAGTCTATAAGGCAGATGTGCGAGCCACGCTGGATTATCATCCACGTGTCTACCCAGATCGCATAAGCTATTTTCAGTCTGAACAGAGCGTTCAGACCGGACAGGATACCCTTGCAGCCTGGCGCATAATTGCAACGGGCGGTCTGGATCTCTTTATTTCGCCTGGCGACCACTTTGGAATGCTCAAGGAACCGCATGTCCAGCTATTAGCAGCTCAATTACGTGCCTGTCTCGATCCTATTCAAGATGTTCATCGCGACCAATAGGGCCCAGACATCTAAGAAGGCAGCTAATACCAAGCAGTTTTTTTACAAGGAAGTACGTATGTTACACGATTTTTTGTGTTGTTTTGTTATGCTTCGCGCCCTTCCACAGACACTGGATAGATCTATACACGTTGTGGCAAACGTGCCAACCTCACTCTACTCTTCACCACTAACGAAGGCTTCAAGCACCTGCATGCTCCTGGGAGGAAAATGATGACCACACACACGACGAAGATAGCCATTGTGGGGGCTGGTCCTGGTGGTACCCTTATGGCCATCTACCTGGCAAAACAAGGCTTTACGGTAGAAGTCTATGAGCGCCGAGGTGATATGCGCCTGGAAGCGGTCGAGCAAGGACGATCGATTAACCTGACATTAGCTGTTCGTGGTCTTCATGCCTTAGAGAAGGTGGGGCTCCTCCACAGTGTTTTGTCTATCACAATGCCTTTAAAGGGACGCACTATTCATGGCCTTGATGGCACCCAGAAGTTTCAGCCCTATGGAAAAGACGAGCACGAGGTCATCTATTCAATTCAACGCAAAGATCTCAATATCGCCCTGCTCAATCACGTTGACTCTTTCCCCAATGTTAAAGTCTTCTTTCACAAACGATGTGTAAGCCTGGATAAAGAGACAAAAACACTTCACCTGCTTGATGAACTTTCCAATGAAACAGTATCCGTCACAGCCGATATCATTATTGGTGCCGATGGAGCGTACTCAACTGTACGTCAACAATTGATGCGTATGCAGAAAACGCACTATAAACAAGAATATCTCGATTGGGGCTATAAGCAACTCACTATTCCTCCTGGCCCCGATGGATCATTTCTGCTCCGTGAGGATACCCTCCATGATTGGCCACGAGGCGATGTCATGATGCTCGCTATCCCCAACTATGATGGCTGCTTCACCTGCACCTGTGTTCTGCCATTCAAAGGTGAAGTCAGTTTTGATACGCTAAACACAGAGTCAGCAGTGGCTGCATTCTTTAAAAATCAATTTGCCGACGTGGTTCCCTATATCCCCGGATTGGCTAACCAGTTTCTTCATAATCAAATCAATGACTTTATTACTGTCTCAACAGATCCCTGGTACTATAAAGATGCCATTGTGCTGTTGGGTGATGCCTGCCATGCAGTCTATCCTTTCTATGGTCAGGGCATGAATGCAGCCTTTGAAGATTGTTTCGTTCTCAGTGAATGCATCAAAAACCACCCGGGCAATTGGGAGGCTGCTTTTGCCAGTTATCAACAAAAACGCTTACGCAATACCAACGTCCTGGCACAACTCTCTAAGGAGAACTTCGATGAATTACGGGATAAGGTACGATCACCCTGGCTGGTTGCTCAGAAGAAGACGATTGCCGCACTCAATCGGCTCTTTCCACGTACCTGGATTCCCCTCTATACGATGATGACTCACACTACTATGCCCTATGCTGATGCACTAGAACGCTGTCAAAAACAGAATCGTGCTGCAAGGTGGTTGGGGATCGATCTCATCATTTTCTTTATCGCAATGTGCTTAATCGCTGTACGCCTGGGCGAGAAAACACAACGCTTCTGGACATTCTCGTGGCGCAAATCCGCTCGATTCAGGCCTTAATAAAAAGATCCCTCTCTCACTTTAACAGGTTTTGTGGACAGACCTGAACTTTGCCATCATGAATGATGAACTCCTACCACATTATGCCATGAATTGATTATCAGGCTATATTTATTGCGTGAACGTGTTAGGGGTAACAAGGTATGATGGGGGACATTTTTCGGCCATCATGAATGATGGGCCCTCCCTTCTCGTGCAATAAATTGCACTGCATAAGCGATTTATTGCATGAACGTGTTGGGGTGACAAGGTATGATGGGGGACATTTTTCGGCCATCATAAATGATGGGCCCTCCCTTCTCGTGCAATAAATTGCACCACATAAGCGATTTATCGCATAAACATGTCGGGCCCATCATTTATGATGGCCGCTGTGACCCATTCCACCATGTCCCACCTTCTCGTGCAATAAATTGCACCACATAAGCGATTTATCGCATGAACGTGTTGGGGTGACAAGGTATGATGGGGGACATTTTTCGGCCATCATAAATGATGGGCCCTCCCTTCTCGTGCAATAAATTGCACCTTTACCTGCGATTTATCGCATAAACATGTCGGGCCCATCATTTATGATGGCCGCTGTGACCCACTCCGCCGAAGGGGCGAAGATCCTATATTGACAGCAATAGTACGCTATTATCAGACTATTCTAGATGCGTTATTCAACGTTACATTATACCTTAAAAAGAAAAATACATCGAAGAATACTCCATCTGTTTTACAGATCCTTTTCGCTTGTCTCTATCCCGGTCTATTTGGAAGCACGGGGTAAGAAAGGTACAAGAACATGCCATATACAACCAGATTACGCTATACAGACAAAGCCCGCAGTGGGCAGACCCTGGGAGGGTTAGGAACTGGTGGAGTCGAGCTCCGGCAGGATGGCGTTTTTTATAATTGGCAGATTGCAAATAATTTCCCATTTGGAACCGGTAGCAAACTCAATTTTCCAGAAAATACACAGTTGTTTTTTCTGCTCCGTTATCAAGAACAGGATAAACCCCCACGCCTTAAACTGCTTCAGATCGATGATGGTGATTATGTCGCCAACATCAATAACCATATCTATGAATTCCCCTGGATGACAGGCATCGAGCAGATAGATTATACCGCCTCATTTCCCTTTACACAGTTACGCTATGAAGATAGCGATATGCCCCTCACAGTGACAATGGAGGCTTTTAGCCCCTTTATTCCTCATGACGTCAAAAATTCTTCTCTCCCAGCTGTTGTCTTTTCCTTTAAAGTTCAATCACATGCACAAAAACCTGTCTCGGTGTCGTTAATGGGCACAATGCGGAATCTCTGCGGCTACGACGTACAGGAGAAAATATATACGGCTGAATGGCAGAACCATGATGGCCTGCATCTCCTCCAGATGGGGGTTGATCAGATGGATCAGAAGGAATCTTCATGGGGAACGCAGGCACTTGGGATTCTTGGAGAACAGACTCCCTCCTATTATCTGGGTTGGGGTCATCGCCATCCATTTTATGAAGTTGTTCTTCGGAACACTCAATTGCCCAATCGTGACGATACCCCTTCGCGCAACTCACGACCCTCTGCCAATGGCACATTATATGCCGATGAATGTATGTTAAGTACGTTGAGCGTGGATTCAGTACTTCAATCTGGAGAATGCTCGACAACAACTATGGTCATGAGTTGGCATTTTCCTAACTTTTATGCGCAGAAAAATTCTGAATCGATACCTCAGCAGGCACGACTGGAGGGGAATTATTATTCCAACTTCTTTGCGAATGCAGCCGAGGTCGCACAGTATATTCAATCCCATCTTAGTGATCTTGAGCAGAGAACACGGCAATTTCATGATGATTTTTATGCCTCAACACTCCCTTTACCTGTTCTGGATCAACTAAATTCTCAGCTAAATACGTTTATTAGCAGTAGCTGGCTCACAAAACAGAAACAGTTTGGTGTTGGTGAGGGGTTAACACCAGCTCAGCCCTGGGCCGGTCTGAACACCATTGATGTCGCATTATATGGTGGACATGCTATTGCCACTCTGTTTCCTGAATTAGAGCGGGAAGTCTGGCTTAATCATCGCGATCTACAATCCCCAAACGGCCAGATGAGCCACTCAATTATTCGAGACTTTAGCCACTTTGACCTCGATGATCCCGCTACCGGACGCGTGGACCTGCCCGCTCAGTATGTTATTCAAGCAGTTCGCTATGCATTATGGACAAACGATCAAGCGTTTCTCAAAGAGATCTGGCCCTCGATCAAAAAAACGCTCGCCTATGTTCTGAGAGAAAGGGATGCGAACGGAGATTTCATACCGGATGTCAATGGAGCACTGACCACATCCTATGACAATTTTGCGATGTTTGGTCTTACTTCCTATGTAGGTTCTCTCTGGCTCTCAGCCTTAACATATTGTTGTACGGCGGCACAGGTGTTGGGGGATGAAGAAACGTTCGCGATCTATCGTGAAGTCTACCAGAAAGCGAAAAGCGTTTTTCAAGCGAAATTATGGAATGGTCACTATTATCGGCTCAGTGTTGAAGCCAGAGACGAGCAGTTGATCATCGATGAGGGCTGTCTCACTGATCAATTGATTGGGCAATGGTGCAATTACTGGTGTGGCCTGGAGAGTATCGTAGACGCTCCCAATAGCAAGGAGGCTGTGCTCTCCATTCTCTCCCGAAACTATGAAAAAGGCTTTGGTCTCCGCAATTGTAGCTGGCCAGAAGATACCTATCTCCATGCTGTCCCCGACGATTGTTGGTTTGACCAGGCGAATACATTCTGGAGTGGAGTAGAATTAGCCTTTGCTTCCTTTCTTATCTGGGAGGGAGAGGTCGCAGCAGGTTTTGAATTAGTAGAGACTGTCAATCAACGCTACTTGAAGGCCGGGCGCTATTTTAACCATCAAGAATGGGGGGGACATTATTTCCGTCCTCTATCGGCCTGGGCATTACCAAATGCTGTGCTTGGACTCTCGATCTGTGCAGGGACATACCGTTTTTCGCCGCGCTTGACGCTTCCCACGTTTAAATTGTTTTTTAGCTTCCCCTCTGGTACTGCTCACTATATTCATGATGAGGAAAAACAGCTGGTTGCTATTCGCGTGTTAAGTGGGCATTTCTCGTGTTCCGTTTTACAGCTCGAGACCTCTCTGCCGCTTGATGCTCAGCTTCATTGTAGTCTTGGCGGTGAAGTAGTTGCCTCTGAGGACTATCATTACGACGCGCAAACACGTACCTTTGTGCTCACAAAAGCGTTCACGTTAGCGGAGTCGCAAGAGTTCCGCCTGTGGTTTGATTGACATCCTCCCCCGACTAAAGCCGGGGGATTCCCGACCTCACGATCGGGGTTTCCTGCTTCGCTGAGACGTGCCAGGCTTGGTTTTCACCGCACCAGGTCTTACGGCCTCTCCACAGGCTTCACGTACCGTCAGTCCGGCGGCATGAATGTTTTTTGAGGCGTTGAGGTCACGATCGTGATGGACCCCACATTTGGGACAGGTCCAGTGCCGTACCTCTAACGCTAAGGAGTCGAGAATATGTCCACAGTCAAAGCAGCGTTTGGAGGACGGGTACCACTTGTCAATTTTGACGAGGGTGCGTCCATACCACGTTGCCTTGTATTCCAACTGGGACACGAATTCCGACCAACCCACATCGCTGATGGCTTTCCTGAGACTCTGGTTTTTGACCATGTTTTTCACCGCCAGGCTCTCCACACAGATCGTTTGGTTTTCACGGATCAGGCGGGTCGAAAGCTTGTGCTGGAAATCACGGCGACGATCAGCGATGCGGGCATGAATTTTGGCAACCTTCAAACGAGCTTTCTCTTTGTTCTTGGAGCCCTTTTTCTTTTTCGCATGCCGTCTCTGGGCTTTGGCAAGCTTCTTTTCATCGGTGTGAAAGAACTTGGGATTGCCGATGGTTTCCCCTGTGGAGAGGATCACGTAGGATTTCAATCCGAGATCCGCACCCACGGTTTTGGGGGTGACAGGCAACGGGGCAATGTTTTCCTCCACCAGGATGCTCACAAAATAGCGATCGGTACTATCCTTGGAGACGGTGACGCGAGAAGGGACGGCATCCTTGGGCAGCGGACGGGACCACACAATGCTGAGAGGTTCTTTCATTTTGGCAAGCGTCAACTGCCCATCTCGCCAGGTAAAAGCATTGCTGGTGTAGGTGGCTGCTTGTTTCTGACGTTTGTGCTTGAAACGAGGATAGGCGGCACGTCCCTCAAAGAAATTGACAAACGCTTTATCGAGATGGCGCAAAGCTTGTTGCAGGGGAACAGAAGAGACGTCATTGAGCCACACATACTCACCTTGTTTTTTGAGGGCTGTGAGCATCTCACTCAAATCTTTGTAGTACAGACGTTTCTGCTCCTGGTAAAAGGCGTCGGTTTTACATCGCAATGCCCAATTGGAGACAAAACGTGCGCACCCAAACGTACGAGCAAGTATCTGTTTTTGCTCGTTGGTTGGATAGACTCTGTACTTGTATGCTTTCTTCTGTTCCATACTTTACATCGTATCGCATATCGTGTAAAAAGTCAACCCCAAAAAAGGAACGGCGCTTTCATCCCCCGCATGAATGCAGGGGTTTTCCCGCGCCGGTTCTATAAAGAGTGCTCTGAATCGTTCCTGGAGAGACGGGGGAGCCTTTTACAACGTGATGGGGAGAGATGAAGCCTCAAGCTTCTGATACCTGGCGGGAGGTATGCCAACCTCCCGCTTAAAGGCCTTGCGAAAGGCCACTTCTGACTCGTAGCCAACCAGTTCTGCGATCTTTTCCATCTCTACATTGTTTTTGAGCAAACGGGCTGCTCTGTACATCCATATATTTCTCCCCTTTTAAGACGATCAGACAATTCTTTGAGGCAATCTTGCAGAGCAGTTCTCGGCCTCCAAAGATATACTTCGCAAGCGGGTTTATTCTCTTCACAGTTATTCCAAATAGAGCAAGAGAAAAAGGCAAGAAGAGAATAGGGCCTCATTCTCCATACAAACCCGAAACCAACGGCCCTTCCTGACATCGTCACGATTCACTAACGTTTCGGAGCTCTACCAGTAGAATTACTATCGAAATGTGTCAGAGATTTCGACAGCCTGTGTACTCATAAAAAGGCCTTTCATATTTACAGCTACGACGGTACTATTTTTAATAGCATCTTTATATCTTCTCTTCTTAGAACTGATTCATCATATATTTGACAGGTGGGTATAAGAAAAGTGTATACTTACGGCAACACAATGCAGAGGTATAAGGATAGTTATTTATTAGTAAAAGTTCTTTCTACCTGACCATTAGAATGAGTGAGGAATAATTGTATGTCCATTCTCCGTTGGTTTACGAAGAGGCCCAGAGCTATCTCCCCCTCGCGAGATATTCCTGCTGCTTCACAGATGCCTTATGCTCTACCCAACAATCTCCAGGAGGTTCATCGGCTGGATTTTCAGCACTACATGCTCCGCTCTGCGCTAGAGGCAAATTATCTGGCCCCCCTCAAACCAGAACTTGTCAAAACAATGCTTGATGTTGGTTGTGGAACCGGACGCTGGATGTCTGAAATGGCACAACAATTTCCCTTGAGCGTGATTATTGGCGTTGATCATGTCAAACCGGCGAATACAGGTCTGATCTTTCCCGCAAACTGTATGTTTCAGCAACAAAATGTGTTAGAGGGCCTTTCTTTTCCTGATCACCAGTTTGATTATGTTCATCAGCGGCTGTTGGTACTTGCCCTTCCTTTCACCTACTGGTCTTTTAATATCAGCGAGCTGGTTCGTGTGACGAAGCCTGGAGGATGGATCGAACTGGTCGAGTCCGATGGCATGTTTACGAATGTTGGAGGCCCCGGAACAGCGACGGCTCAGCTCAACGAATGGGGACGGAGCGCGCTGAAGCCTCGTGGGATTGATCCGTCCCAGGTACAGAATATTCCGACTATTTTGCAAAATATGCACCTTGAAAACATACAGGTACAGGGTATCTCGCTGCCTGTCGGACGATGGGGAGGACGCCTCGGGCAAATGGCTCTTACCAATACACAATCAGCATTGACAGGTATGAAACCATTGATCTGCTCCTCGGCTGGCATCGCGGAAGAAGAATACGATCAATTGCTTGCCAAAGTCTACAACGAGTTTGAAGAATATCACAGCTCACTTCAATTCACGATTAGCTATGCCCAGAAGCCCGTATAGAGACCCCTCTCAGATGAACAGGAATCTCCTTAACGTGAGAGTTCAACGCTCAGGCATCAGGAACATAAGGGATCAATCCTTTGCGGAACGCAATCTCCTGGATCTCTCTGGGTGCCTGGCGTACATCAATGATGATGCCATTGATATTAACCATCCAGGCTAGAAGATTCTTGTCAATCATCGAAGGGAGCGACCAATCTGGGTCCATTGGATACATACCCAAAAGGTCGCGGATCTGTTTAGATTTCGCCTGCATCGTACTCGAACTGAGGGCGAAATACTGCCAGATCTGACTTACTACAATGTGAGGGGTCTGTGAAGAATCAAAGAGAAAATTGACCATACCTAACGCATGAATAATCCCACATGTCCAGGTAGGAACCTTTCCTTGTGCCAGCGGCGAGGGAAGTTTCCGGCACAAGGTCGCTGTCAACTCACGGCATAGTTGGAGATACTCGTCATTTAAGTAGGCCTGACTGAACGCATCTGTAAGCTGAACGATCTCCTCGAAGCGCTTTTGCATCTCTTTTGGAACCTGTTGCGATGAACTCCGTCTGGCCATAATTTCTTCCTCTTGTCATTAAAAATTTAATCAATAGAATCCTTTGTCTCTTGCTGCTCCGTTTTGCCATGCTCAACAATCTTTTGCTAAGGAATCTTCAAGCCCGTACAACTATACTATAATAATTCATAATAATAAACATATCAATATAATGGGAACTAATTTGAAGTATATACGTCTCTTCTATTAGGCCGCTGCTAGCACATACACTTGTATTTTTGTGATAAGCAGCTTCTCTCAACAATAAGGATATAAAAAAACCCTATCCTAAAAGGAGCATAACAATGCGTATTCAGCGATCTTTTTACTTCTTCCTCTCTACTACTCTTATGCTGTTCTGCTGGTTGCCATTAGCATCCTGTGGCACCCAGCAAAATCGTCTCCCTGGAACACCACCACAGGCACAGCCTACTCGAACTCCACAACAAATACAGTCTACTGGCATCTCTCAATCTTCACAGGGTATAAGCGATCACGCTGTGTCCCCTATCGTCTTACACGACGCCGCTCCCGGTGAGCTAGAGGTTCTCTTTAATGTAAATATGCCGCAAAATGGGGCTGATAATGGGAACGTAATCATTGGCTTAAGCTTTCTATCTCATGGAAATCCTGTCCAGTTGCTTGGAGATGTTCAATTACTGTGTAATGGCCAGGCGATGTCGGTTCACCAGCCTTACGCGTTCTTTCAGCTTGCCAATGACGCGCCTCAATCACTCCAGGGGAAGTCAATCGCTTGCACCTATCACGTGGCGAATAGTACAACATCATTCTCGCTGATCGTGCCACGGATGCCAGCGATTCGTTCCCCTCAGAACGGCACATCTGTCTCGCGTAGCACACACACTGTCGTCAACTACCAATACGATCCACAAAGTGGTCAACTATCTGGTCTTGTAGCACTAGGATCAGGTGCCAAAACACTGACAAATCAGATGGACACACCTGATATTGGACAGGCTACGCTGGATACGAGCGCATTCCCATCTGGCGATGGTTCACTCACGCTCACCCAGGCGCTTACTCCACATGTCATCTGGGCGGGCACTCAGTTTCGATCTCTTCAAGCGGAAGGAATGGCAACAGCTCAGATCAGGGTCACCTGGATCTAAAGGAATCGTCTCTTAGTGGAACTATTGAAATACAAAAAGAAATAATTAAGCGTTCCGACATCACTATCAATTGAAGGTTCTTGCTATCAGTATGCTGCTGGAACATGCTGATAGCAGATGAATCGCCCTATTTGCCCGCAATAGGAAATTGGACTTCGGTAATATATTCAGCTGGATCAAGGCCTTCCTCATGCCTCAGACGAATCTGACGAGGAGGAGCAACAATACGATATCCGTTGTCATTGATCCAACGATAGAGAGAGGCATGGGCCATGCCTAGAAATAGATCCTGGCCAGTATGAATAGTGGAGGCCATCAATCCACCTGCTAAGGTTCGAACGGTAATCTGTTCGTTATCTGGGGGAGAGTTGGAGATAGGGATAGCAGCCTCCACATCAATATAGAGGCCTTCCTCGCGTTCCACAGATCTCGAATAGAGCAGAAGCAGAGAAGGTGATGCAGGGAAAATGGTATGAGAACGCAGATATGCCTCAATCTTTCGAAATGAATGATCAATGCCTCCGACAACTGGAACAGTGGCGCGTAGCGAAGCAACAAAGAGCTGATCAACGTTTTTGGGTACTATTTCATAGGTTGGCATTTTTCCCTCCTGCTCAATGTGATAAAGATGTGCCGCAATACGTGTCAGGCGAGCCTGTTCAGTCTCTATCATCTGTTGTATCTGGGCCTGTCTGAGCTGAAACATTCCTCGCATTCGCTCCAGAGAGATGCCTTCTTTAATGAGATACGCAATCTGCTCCAGGGAGAAGCCCAGTTCTTTCAAGACCAGGATTCGGTTGAGATAGGACATTTGATCAAGTGCATAGTAGCGATAGCCAGTATCTGGATCGAGTACTGCTGGCTTGAACAATCCCAGCTTCTCATAATGGCGAAGGGTGGCAATCGAGACCTGACTTACCTGAGCAAATTCGCCAATTTTGAGCACATTTTGCAATTTTTGCCTTTCATTCATGGTTCATTCCAGGTAAGGCTTCTCATTTTAATCAAATGCTTTTTGTCCTTTAATAATAAAACCACCGACGCCAGCGAAAAAGAGCTGATTTTGTTCTGCTTGCTCCAATGCCTCCCAGAACCGTGAGAGTTCCTCTAAAGAGATGACACCAGCTGCCTGGGCGCGTTGCAGGTTCCCCTCAAAGGCCATACGAAAAAAATTGTAATTTAGAAGCATCAGACGCCCACTAATGATAATATTACTCAGACCAGCCTGTTGAAAGAGGCGAGGTAATTGTCGTCCAATCCCTACCTGCACCATCTGGTCACAAGCGGCATGGATCATCTTGCGAGCGAGAGCACGATCAGGAATATCAACGACTGTCAGATCTAGATCACCATCAGCAACCACGATATGTCCTCCAGGGCGTGTCACCCGTACCATTTCAGCCAGCACTTTGATGGGATCAGGCAGATGCCCAAACACACGTGAAGCCTGGCAAGCGTCAAAGCTAGCAGCAGCAAAGGGCATCTGTGCGGCATCCGCGTGTCTATATTCCACAGAGAACTGGCTCTCGGCAGTTCGAGCACGAGCGGCTTGCAGCATT
This sequence comes from Tengunoibacter tsumagoiensis, assembly GCF_003967535.1. GTDB lineage: Bacteria > Chloroflexota > Ktedonobacteria > Ktedonobacterales > Ktedonobacteraceae > Tengunoibacter > Tengunoibacter tsumagoiensis. The sequence goes on from NZ_BIFR01000001.1 coordinate 4,245,552, forward strand.
GTTTCGCTATTATCAATACCAACCACATGACCCTGTGGTCCGACAGCATGTGCCAGATCCAGTGTATTCTGACCAGTGCCACAACCAACATCAAGGACGGTTGCACCAGCTGTCAGTGCAAGAAAATCTATCATCTCTTGCTTATAATGATGAGCATTTGGCTGCGCATGGGACGCATTCATAAATTGAGTATAGAACTCAGGATCTGGTGCTTGATCAACGGAGTGAAACTGTGTGACATCGTTTATAGGCTTTTTCATCATAAAATCTGCTTGCTCCTCCTTCGACTGTTACAGGGAATAGTAAAAACCTGTACTGAAATGAGAGTTTACACTCTCTTGTAGGATGAGAGTCAAGAGACAATTACTTGAATAGAGCACTCTTATTTCCACAGGGTGCAGGTGTCGATATTCCAGAAGTCTAGCGCACTTCCAACAAAGGACTGTGTGCCAAGCAGGAGAATGCCTTCATCGGCTTGAACTTCATCCATGACGAAGCGAAATGCATTCTCAGCGGGGATGATGGAATGCACGTCAGGGCTAGAGAGTGAGGCGATATGAACTGCATCTTCATACCAGGTAAGGGTCGGGACGGGAAGTTCGGTCAGGATGATTCGATCTGCAATTCTGGCGATCTCTTCGCAGACGCCCGCCAGATCTTTGGGCTTAGGGACACTTATCACGGCTGTGATGCGCTTTGCAGGATAGTGACGAACAAGTTCGCAGATCTGTTGGGCCGACTCTCGATTGATGGCACCATCAACCAGCACCCATGGACTTTGCTGGAGCACTTGCGCTCGCCCAGGCCAGCGTACACGGCTCAATCCTTCATAGACGCCTTCCTCTGTATAATTTGCGCCCGCTTGTTGAAGCGTTTTAGCCGCTAACAGCGCGGTGGCTGCATTCTCGGCCTGATGCAGACCTGCAAGAGGGATGTGCAGATCTCGATAGCTTCTTTCGTCCGAACGGATTGTACAAACAACTCCATCAGGATTACTCTGCGCTTCTTCTACCCATATATCTTTGTTCACTGCCAGAATGGTCGCCCCTACTTGTGTCGCAACCTCCCTGACGACGGATTGAACACTCTCGGTCTGTGGCGACATGATGATGGAACTGCCGGGTGCGCTGATATATGCCTTCGTTCTGGCAATCTCTTGAACGGTTGCCCCCAGTTTATCTTGATGTTCTAACATGATTGGAGTCAGAATGGAGACTGGAGCTTGCAGGAGCCTTGCCTCATCATATTCGCCTCCCCTACCGGCCTCGACGACCAGCGCAGAGACGTTTGATCTGGCAAATATTTTTGCTGCAAGCGCAAGAATGACTCCTCCTGGTCCTAAGTAGTTCGGGGGCTCAATCTGTGAGGTGATGGAGTGGACGGCTGGAAAGATCTCTTGCGCCACTTCTTCTAATAGCTCGAAGGAGACGCAGCGGCCATCGATACGGATGCGCTCGTTAAAGCTGCGCATTTCGGGGCTACTTACCAATCCAACACGCTCTCCACTTGCCTGGAGAATACTGGCAAGGAGGGCCGATGTCGATCCTTTGCCCTTGCTTCCAGTAATTGTGACGCGAGGCCAGCGTCTCCAGTCAATAGCGAGGGCGGTAAACAGATCTTGCGCAAAGGAAAGGTCACGTGTCAATGCATCAGGTCCATGCAGACGATCAGCTACTTTAAGATATGATCCATAGACAAGTTCTTGAATAAATGTGGGCAATTGTGATTGATGCATACACCATTCCATACAGTATAACTAGTTTAGAGCTTCACGACTGTCAGTTGGGCGCAAGCATTGTATCATGCCCTCTTCTCTAAAAGCAATTTCCTCTGTTTCAATTGTGGTCAGAAGTAAAAATGGTCTCAGCTCTTGTTATTGACAACCCCCCACAGGCTGATTAGTATGGTATCTGCTTGAAAGTCGAGCGGCCCACAGGAGACAATAGAAATGATTAAAGCCAGGCCTCATTATGCATTTGTAACGAAAATCCTCATTGATCTGTTTAATGCAGGAGAATTACCAGCTATTCGCACGCTCTCCATTGAACCAGACTATGGATATGCCGGACGCATTATCTATCACAATCAGTCTGTTCGCATGTTTAAGGGATCTGATATGGGAGTCAATCGCTCCAGTGCCATGCAGATAGCCACAGATAAGGGCTACGCCAAATACTTCTTGAAGCTTTCAGGCTACCGTGTTCCAGAGGGGAAGGTATTTTTGCTCCCACAGTATGTGCAGACGCTGGAAAAGGTCCTTTCTAAACATGCATTTCAAGATTATTCGCGGATAGATCAGATCGATACCTATATTACCTCTACGGTAGGTTACCCGTGCTTCCTCAAACCCAATGAAGGTGCACAGGGAAAAGGCGTCACAAAATGCCTCAATAAAGACGATGTTGAAGCAACCCTTGCTCACTATCAAGAAGAACATATCCAGACCCTTCTGGTTGAAGAAGCTATTCCATGGCCCGATTATCGCGTTGTCGTCTTTCACGATACAATCATCGCCTGCTATCAGCGTATTCCTTTATCCGTTACTGGCGATGGGAAAGCAACGATCAGGGAGCTGTTACAACAAACATATGAGCATTTCAATGCCTCTGGAAGATCGGTACTGATTGATGTTCATGATCCACGCATCATCCGTCAGCTTCTGCGCCGGAATCTTACCTGGGAGACGGTGCTGCCAGAGTTCACGGTCTGCTCTCTACAAGATATCTCGAATCTTTCCGCAGGCGGCGCGGTAGAGGATTTTACTGATCGGATCTGCGACTATTGGTCGAAACTATGCATCCAGCTCACAGCCGAAATGGGCCTGACCCTCTGTGGAGTTGATCTGGCTTGCTCCAACATTGAACAGGCAGAACAGGCGGATGCTCACTACAGTATTATCGAAATCAATGCCACACCCGGTCTGGCAAACTATGCCGCTATTGGCAGAGAGCAGGCCACACGCGTACGAGCACTCTATCAGGCCATTTTTGCAGACAATCAATAACAGTCATTATTCTCCTGGTGGGCTATCAGACTATGTCGCAGATAATGAATGACAGCCATCATTCACCTTTTGAATGATGGCTGTCCGCTACTCTGGCCGTACCTGGTAGTCTCGTGTCATTCGCTCCTGATGAGTGAGTTCAATTCTATCTACTTTTCAACTACCGTTAAATCGAGGCCAGATGATCTCTTAAGCCTTGCCCAAATTGTGTAGGAGTTCCATTATAGTCAGAGATCAGAGAGGGGAATGAGCCGCAGTCGTAGGTATCCCATGCCCATCCGAGATAGCCAACGTTGTTCTGATCGGCCCAGTTCATCACTGAATCGATAAAGCCATGCTGACAATCACTTTCACCGATCTCACCGAAGATGACCGGAAGTTGCTGGGCAACTGGTGCAACCTGCTGGTCGAAACAGCTCGTGGTGGTACAGCCAGAATTGTCATAGATATGTGCTGAGATCATGAGGTTGTTCTGAGGATCATATGGCAGACTAGAGAGAACTCCACCAATATAGTTGGCATAGCCCCAGCCATCCAGCATGATCACATTGTTTGCACCAGCTCCACGCACCTTGCCTACCAGTGTCTCCATTCCTGCGACGGCAAAACCAACGGAAGAACATGGAGCAGCATAAGCAGCCGAGCTTCCATATCTCCAACAATTCCCGCCATCACTATCGGCATGAGGCTCGTTGTACAGATTGAAGATGACCGCAGAATTATCTTTAAATGTGCTGGCAACTGACCACCAGAAATCTGAGGCATGGTCAGCATCAGGCATCGGCTGTTGACCTGTGGCAGGGGTCGTGCCAGGAGCGTTCCAGTGCAGATCAAGAATGGCAATCAGGCCTCTGGAATTGAGCAGATTGACATAATCCTTGATCGCCTGTACATAGGCATTACCGGTATAGGCATTCTGCGCTCCATTAATCCACAGCCAGCAGTCTTCGTTCAATGGGACACGTACTGCATTGATATGCCAGCTCGCCATTGCATCCACAGAGGCGGCGTCGCTGGGTCCATCAAAAATTCCTGCGTTGTTAATACATTTGTACTCTGTACCAGAACGATTGACGCCTAATAGACGCACGTTTTCACCATTTCCGTTCTGAAGCTGGTTGCCAGAGACATGTAAGCCATAGATGGTTGACAGGTGAGGGGCTGCATGTACAGGTTGGGCTGTAAACCCGGCGGAGAAAATACTCGCAATAAGAGCTACGGCGAAGAGGTAATGCGAAATTGACCAATTCTTCATGTGAACACTCCTTGTTCAGCTACTTCTCATCTCTGAAAGAGCTTTGTCCTTGCAAAGGCTTTTACAAGACGGATAGTTAAGTAACGGCCATTGTCACTAAATTTTCCGAAAAATACCGGTTATTTTTATGATTATATCCAGACATAATCGCAAATATGACCGGTATCTCTACCTATTTCTAAGGATAATGATAAATACGTTGGTTGTCAAGCCTCTAAGAGCGAATCTTCGATCTTATTATAATTTCAATAGACAGGTTTATAACCGGTTTATGATTGGATTTAACGGCACTACAAATCAAAAATATTCAAAAAAAACCGGTTATTTTTGTGTACAGATAGCATGGACGTTGGTTCCATTGAACATGCTCCATTCTACAAGGGCTATTCTCTCTTCCCATGCGCGATATTCTTGGGCTCATATACGTTACTATTAACAAGCAGTGCTATTCAGACCACTTGCGATGCCTGTACCGGTTCCACCATGCAGAAAAATAAGGATACTCTTGACTATGACCGATTCTTCGCCGTCCCATAAGCTATCGCCCTTGATCGACCGCCGACGCTTTATGGTTCTTGCAGCCAGTGGCCTGACCACTCTCGCGACGGGCTGCCAGAGTGTAAACGCAGGGCCTGCTCCCTCAAGAACAGCTACGGCTATCCCACACTTAGATCCAACCCCACCACCCACTCTGACTGCTCATGATTGGTCCAATCTCGCACAACAGGTAAAAGGTGAGGTGGTGAGAGCCGATAATGCCAACTATGCAACCGCTCTTCAGCTTTTTAATCCACGTTTTGATGCGATCAAACCAGACGGTATTGCATACTGTACTTCGCCTGAAGATGTCCAGGCATGTCTGGCCTTTAGCCAGCGTTTTCAGCTCCCATTCACAGTTCGTTCAGGTGGGCATTCTTACGCTGGCTACTCAACCACCACGGGGTTGGTCATTGATATGACGCGCATAAATGCTATCTCGGTCGATACACAGGCTGGAACCGCTACGATTGGTGGAGGGGCGCGGCTTATCGATGTCTATGCAGCACTGACAAAGCAAGGGGTAATTCTACCAGCTGGCTCCTGTCCCACGGTCGGGATTGCAGGCCTTACGTCGGGAGGGGGTGTTGGTGTTCTAGGTCGAAAGTTTGGTCTTACCTGCGATAATCTGCTTTCGGCTCAGGTGGTTCTGGCTGATGGTCGCACTGTAACCTGTGATAAGGATCATGATCCTGATCTCTTCTGGGCCTTACGGGGCGGCGGCGGGGGAAACTTTGGTGTGGTGACCTCTTTCACGTTTTCCACCCATCCCCTCTCGTCTGTGACGCTCTTTACGCTTGGCTGGTCCTGGAACAAAGCGGTGGATGTGTTTGATGCCTGGCAACAATGGGCTCCACAGGCTCCTGATGAGCTCTGGTCCAATTGCCTGTTGCTGGCAAATCAACAGAATGGGCCGCTTGTACGCGTCAATGGAGTCTATGTCGGAGATGAGGCGACCACAAATGCTCAGTTACAACAGCTCATTGATCGCATCGGAAGCGCTCCCACGAGCCGTTATGTCTGGCAATCTGAGGTGCTCGATGCGATGCTCTATGAGGCGGGCTGTAGTAATAAGAGCTTAGCAGAGTGCCGCCTTCCCAGTATGGACCCTCAAGGCCAGCTCCAGCGCGAAATCGATCTAGCAAAGGCCGATTACTTTGCTCAAACGCTCCCTCGCCAGGCTATCCAGGCTCTCGTGGATGCCATTACCACTCGACAGCAGATCTCAGGCTTTACTGGCGGAGGCATCGGTATCGATGCCTATGGCGGAGCAATTAATCAGGTTGCCCGAAACGCTACGGCCTTTGTCCATCGCAATGCTCTCTTCTCGGCTCAATATACTGCTACCTGGAATCCTGGGGATGCGGACGATCTGGTGACTGCCAATCGTTCCTGGCTCAATAATCTCTGGCAGGCCATGCGCCCCTATGCTACTGGAACCTCTTATCAGAACTATATTGATCCTGATCTCAAGGACTGGCAGCAGGCCTACTACGGTGAGAATCTCTCACACTTACGACAGGTGAAGAAGACATATGATCCAGGCAATCTCTTCCATTTTGCACAAAGCATTCCACCTGCCTGAGTCCGCTATCTCTTATCAGCGAGCATCTAACCATGGGTAATGTTGTGACAGAGAAGACTTTACACATGAGTGTATCCATATTACTCGAAGAGGGCATTGTGCCTCTCCTCTGTACTCTGAAAACATTACCCATCATTGGACGGTTAACGTCCTGCTAATTCGCCGCGCATGATGGTAACCGCCTGACCACCAAGATGGACGCGATCACCATCCAGGCGCACGCGAACGATCCCCCCACGGGCTGAGGCTTGATAGCCAGTCAGTTCGGTACGGCCCAGTCTGGCACTCCAATAGGGAGCCAAGCAGCAATGCGCTGAACCTGTTACTGGATCTTCGTTCACACCGACTTGAGGACCAAAGAAACGCGAGACGAAATCATAGTCTGAGCCCGGTCTGGCACGACTGGTGACGATGACTCCTCGCGCTGGCACTTTGATCAATGCAGAAAAATTCGGCTGCATGGCGCGCACAATATCTTCAGATTCTACTTCGACCAGATAGTCAAAGGTGGTCTTCCCCACATAGAGGGCAGAAACGCCTAAGGCTTCTAACAGGCCTGCTGGAGCTTCAGCTGCCGTTTCGGGTGTGGCGGGGAAGTTCAGCTCAATCCACTCACCATGACGCTGGGCCGTAAGTTGACCACTCTGCGTCTCAAAATAGATTGTCTGATTCGGCTGCACATACTCCTCTTCCCATAAGACATGCGCACTGGCGAGCGTAGCATGACCACACAGCTTCACCTCGACGGCTGGCGTAAACCAGCGTAACCGAAAGGATTTGCCTTCTCTCAGGAGAAATGCAGTCTCCGAAAGATTCATCTCTTGCGCAATATGCTGCATCCACCGATCATCTCGGAGATTGTCCAGCAGACAGACTGCCGCAGGATTTCCCCCAAACGGCGTGTTGGTGAAAGCATCGACCTGGACTATTCTCGATCCCATGTATGTTCCCTTTTCTGTTGATTAAAGCAGTATCTATTCTTCATTGTAGCCGCCCCACCCACGCTCTCGTCAACAGCCATTGCACTGTTCATCACACCAGCCATTCTTTCAGGTGAGGGTCTTCGGCCATCATAAATGATGGGCCCGACGATCTTATGCAATAAATCGCTTGTGGGGAGTTATTCGTTCATGGTAGGCCCGGTGATATAATCCGACATGGTCCGAGGCCATCATGAATGATGGGACCATCCGTTCATGATGGGCCCGATGATATAATCCGACATGGTCCGAGGCCATCATGAATGATGGGCCCTACCTTCTCAGGCGATAAATCGCTCCTGGGGCGTAATTTATGCATGGGGCGATTATGATAATGGCCGAGAAATCGCCCCGAAGAGGGTAACATATGTGCCTTGTTCAATGGGTACACGGCATCATGAGGGCTTTAATCGGCACAGACCGATCCTTAATAAATAGCCTGATGAAAGGCCTCGACCTGAGGAAGCAATTCTGCAAGAGCAAGTTCTTCTAGCGAGCTCAGACGGAGATTGGCATGATCTAACTTTAGGGTTGCTGTCAATGGATTAGGGATCGTCACGCAGAAGAGGCCAGCGCTCCTGGCGGCGGTAATTCCGTGGGGTGAATCTTCAAAGGCGATCCCTTCAGCAGACTCAATCCCCAATCCATTCAAGGCAGCTAGATAGACATCGGGTTGTGGTTTGCGCTGAGCAACCTCATTGCCACAGGCGAGAAGCTCAAAATAGTCCAGCAGTTTCAAACGGCTAAGATGTCCGGTAACCCAGTCGCGCGATGAATTGGAGGCGACCGCTAGCTTCAGACCCAGGCGCTGAGCATCCAGTAGATATTGCTCCACGCCTGGTAAGGCTGAACAGAGCTCAATGAGATCCAGGTGGCGCTGCCGACGCCTGACTCGCAGTTCTTCTTTAGGTAAAGCGCTACCAGTCAGCGACTCAAGATAAGAATAGGGCTCAAAATGGATCTCCTGTTCACCACCAATACACTGTACCCACTGATCTTGTGGCAACTCATGTCCATATTCCCTATAGACCTCTTGCCATGATTGGAACTCCGAAGCTTCTGTATCGAGGATCAAGCCATCAAAGTCAAAGATAAGTCCACGGATCATCATATCCCTCTTTCTGTCTCACTATTCATCAAAATTAGATAATTTATCCATACATATATACTGCTCTTCTATTGTACCTCATAAGATGAGATTACAAACAGGCAACATCTTGCCCGAAACAGGATAGATCAGATGCAAGAATATCCCCTCTTCTTACTTTTCACATTTTCTATGCGAAACAAAAAAACATTTGTACGCTATGTTTCTACCTTGTTATATCATTGTCTCATCCTTCATCTTGACATGCTAGAATGTGCAACTTATACTCAAACTATCCCTGTGCTAAACGGTTCTTTTTCCGTTCTGGCTCCCTGAAAAAATATTCGGGCGCTCATAACGGCACTTCAAACTATGTACGATGACGGTAGGTAGTCGATATGAAAGGAATATCAGGTGCCATGTAATTCAGCAGTTCTTAATGGATGACATCGCAGCCATCCCTCTCTCAACGTCTGTAGAGCGTTCCCGTAGCTAATACAAAAAAATCATCGCAGATAGATCCTCGATGCGTTCTTCCTTACATTTATGCAGCAGCAAGCAGGTGGCAAGAAGGCGGTGTGTCAGGTATCATAATGGCCAGACACAAGGGTGAAATACATAGGAGTTTCATTCTCTAGATCGATCGATTCTTTCGATAATGAATGTACCTTGCATTCTTCTCTCCTCGTCCGGGTCCTACATTTTTCCATCAGAGAGGGAGAGTCACAACGAAAGCTTAGAATCTGATAGAGGCAAGAAATTTCGTTCACAATGCATCTTTCGCCCGTCACCATTTTCGGCTGACATCCGTTACAGTAAGGTATAGATTAACTTATTCATCCTGCAATCGCATGCGGAAAAGGAGTTCATCATGCCACGAGAGGTTATTCCGCCCGCGGCCCGTAGTCCACGGAATACGACAATTCTGATTGTCGAAGATGATGCAGACATCGCACAATTTCTGCAACAACTGATCGAAGAAGAGACCCCTTATCATACAACTGTGATTGATAATGGTCAGACAGCTCTGGATGAAGCGCCACGCATTCGTCCTTGCCTTCTGCTCCTGGATTATCGCTTGCCTAAAGTCAATGGCCTCGAGCTCTATGATCGCCTGCAACAGGCTGAAGAGACGCGCGGGGTCCCGGCTATTATGATGAGCGCGACCCTGCCGGTCAAGGAGTTAGAACAACGCGGCATCTACCAGATCCGCAAACCTATGGATATTGGCAGTGTTCTACGTATGATTACCCATGCTCTCGCATCTTATGAGGAAAGAAGTCTACAAGAACAGTACAATCACCCATAGTGGTTCGTCAGCCTTCATCTTGCGTGACAGTCCAGGACTATTCACCTTAAACAGGCGAACAGAGAAAGACATACGCACTATGAAGGATGACGATGCAAGTAAGACTTGTATGAAAACAGGGCGTTCCAATTCTAAACGACATGGCATGTTCCCTTCTGAACCAGAAGAAAAGCCTGGGTAGGGTCCTGCTGAAACCAACGGATTTGGTCGGGAACATTTTTGACCCCCAAGCGATCCATGAGGCTCAGCACACAGGTGTTCAAAAGGGTTAACACATGGGGAACGCTTTGGGTCCGTGACTGACAACCATCTTCCCCCAAGGTCACATCTCGACGCCAGTGCAGTCGATTTTCGATCGCCCAATGCTTTCTCACTACGTCCAACAGACGATCCGCTGACGCGTGTCGCATGGGCACATTGGTGAATCCATAGACCACTTCTTGTCTGCGCTGTCCTGTTTTGCTGATCACCGTGTCACGGGTGAGGCGAAAGACTTGCTCAATGCCACACCAGGTGGCGGCAAACCAGTCATTGAGGTCGGGGCTACAGACGATCTCCCGCCTCTCCACGCGCCCATGACCTTTCTCACACGTCTGGGCTTGCTTCCACCGTCGACGATCAGGGGAGGGATCTTCAAAAAAATCGGCAATATCTTCTCGCAAGGATGGTTGATTGCCTTTGGCTATCAAGACGTAAAACCCACCAGCGTGATGAATCAGGGAACAAAAGTGCCGTTGGGTATGCATCGCATCAGCGCTGACAATGCGTCCTCTAAGTACTGCCGGGTTGAAGAGCGTCTTGGCCGCACTGATCTCATTTTGCTTGTCTCTCACATTGCACTGGGCCAGCATGATCCCTGTGTTGACTTCATACAAGCTCAATTGATGGACCGGGGTCTCTTCTGAGGTCGTTGCCCGAACGGTCTTGCCATCCAGGGCCAGATGGGCATGCTCGTAGGCACCTGCGGGTGTTCGTAAACGACTCGGTTCATCCTGGCAACGACCTTGCGCTTCCCATCGCACAAAGAAATCAGCCAGCAGTTGACTCAACTGTGCAGGATCGACCATGGCCAGGTGATTGCTGTAGGTGGTTTGGCAAGGCATCGTCTTTCGCGTGAGCCCAAAGTGCTGCGCAATGAGCATCCTGCGATAGCGTGCCCATTGAGTGACTCCTTTGAGGGTTTTTTCTCCACAGATCTTGGCGACGACGACCAACGTGAGCACGAAAGCCAGTTCATAGCGTTGTCCCTGACCTCTTCGGGGATCGGGAAGGTGTTGAAAGAGATGATACAAAGAGAGAAAGAGTGCTGGGTTGTTGATTTCTGCCTTCCTCTCGGGAAGGGAAAATGTGGTATAGTCCATGCAGAGTTTTCCTTGAGAGTGTGATTGGTTTTTCTATTCTACAAGGAAAACTCTTCTTTTTCATCTCCATTTTTAGAATTGGAAAGCCCTGTGTATGAAAAATAGAAGACTACTCATCTGTGACAGAATTTGATACAATATCACTATCTACCCAGATCAGGGCATCTTGGCCCTCTATCTTGACGTCAGGAGGTACTCGTCGTGGCAAATAAAGAACAGAAAAAAGTGCAAAAAGCGGCACCAAAATCAAATAAGCAGAAAAAAGAAGCACAAAAAGAGAAAAAGGCAGCCAAATCTGCTGGCAAGACTCTTGCCTAATAGCTATTGAAAACTCTGTTTTCCTCTGGTGGCCCGCTCATAAATTGGTTTGAGCCACCAGAGCACACTAAATCTTGCTCTATTTTTTCTCTTTTTCGACTCTCTACCTCTATTTCCTGATCCCCTATCCAGGCAAGTGAACGTACTTGACATTCTTGTTACAATGCAGGTGGAATGCTTTTCGTACGTCAGGTACCCCACGCTGAAGGGCGGGGGCTCGCACACTGTGGGCCTGAACCTGACCGGCCCTGGCAATAGGACAAGACAAAGTCGGTGCGGCTGTCCGTGACATATGTTCCGACGAGAGGAAATGGGGGTGTGCATGCAACCTTTTTCGCATGACGCATTAAAACACGATCGAGGCGCAGATCGACAGGGCAAGGCCGCACGAATCAAACCTGATGTTCATGCTGAACCAATGAACCCACACGCTGAACTTCAGTCTGTCGTCAATAATGAGAAGCCCAACACTCACGCACCACAGACGCAACGCCAGACTGATGCCAATCCCCTCTCAGTCCCCTCATTTACCGATCCATTTCCAACCGAACATCACGTGGATATTGTCGTCGTTGGAGTTGGCGGCGGCGGAATGAACGCCATTAACCGTATGATGGATGCTCATGTGCGTGGAGTTCGCTTTGTCGCTATGAATACTGATGCTCAGGTACTGGCCTTAACCCAGGCTCCTGATCGTATCTGCCTTGGACAACAACATACCAAGGGACTGGGAGCAGGTGGCAATGCAGCCGTTGGCATGCGGGCAGCGACCGAAAGTGCCAATGAGATTCGCGCCGCTCTAGGGAATGCTGATCTGGTCTTTATCGCCGCTGGAATGGGTGGTGGAACGGGGACCGGAGCGGCTCCAGTCGTCGCCTCGATTGCCCGCAAAATTGGAGCCCTCACCGTTGGCATCGTGACACTTCCATTTACCTTTGAAGGAACGCGCCGCCGCAGAATTGCACAGCAGGGTCTGGCAGATCTGAGCTCAGAGATCGACGCCCTCATTACGGTCCCTAACGACCGTCTTCTTTCCACCTTTGCACGTGATCAGAAACTTACGGAGGCCTTCAAAGTGGCCGATGATGTCCTCAAACAGGGCGTCCAGGGAATCGCAGAGGTGATTAATGTTCCTGGCATGGTCAACGTCGATTTCGCCGATGTACGCAGCGTGCTACGCGAAGCCGGTACTGCACTGATGAGCATTGGACAGGGTGAAGGTCGCAATCGTGCCCAGCAGGCCGCAGAATCAGCAATCGCTGGCGGCTTCTTAAATGTAACGATTCGCGGAGCCAAACGGGTGCTCTTCAATATCAGCGGTGGCGAAGATATGACCCTCTATGAGATCAATGAAGTGGCAGAGCGGATCGGCTCAGCCATTGATGAGGCTGCGGATATTATCTTTGGGGCAGTCATCGATCCTGCATTACAGGACACCATTCGGGTCACGCTCATTGCAGCGGGAATGGAAGAGCTTCATGCCTCACGTATCGAGGCAGTACGTCCAGATCAACTCCAATCGCCCATGCGTATCTCACAATCGTTCTCCTTCGACTCACCAACGGCAAAAGGGCGACAGCCAGTCCCACCACCCAGGCCAGCCCCGGTGGCCCCACCACCAACTCAGATGCCCCCTTCCCTCCCGAATAGCTATCCACGTTCTCCTGAACGTTCACAGAACAGCGAAGCAGGCAAAGAGCGTAGCCAACAAGCAGAAAAGCAACCGGAGACACCAGCCTTCTTACGCTGGCGAAAAGAGCGCTAAGCTTCTTTTCGCGCTCTTATACAGATAATATACCTCTTGTATCGCTATGATATATACTCTTTTTTTGCACTATTTATTGCAATGACGATGCAATCAGAAGCAAATAAAATCATTGCTGGGCCTCCTCACGTCTGGCGAACCCGGAGAAGGGAATGAACAGACAAGAAGAGGCCCAGATGAATAGCAAGCGAAAGCGTTATTCTTTGTTCTCGTTATCGGGGGTCACACGACCACGCTCGCCCCCTTTTTTCCCAATCCGCGAGTAGAACTCCGATCCCTGCTGCCGTTTCGTTGACTCGCCGCCCTTCTTCCCAATCTCGGCATAGAATTGGGGGCCTCGCTTCTCCTTGACGGTCTCGCCCCCTTTTTTACCGATCTTTGAGTAAAATTCTGGACCATACTTCTCACGTACAGCCTGGCCACCATGTTTGGCCTTCTGGGACCCCGGCTCGGGCCCACGCTTGTTATTTGCCATAGAAAGTCCCGCCTCTCTTAAACTTCGTACCCACTTTTTCCCAACTTTTCGCGGTGAGACATTCTATACTCAGAACATCTCGCTGCTTCCCTACTGCGACTGATGTTCACGCGCCTGCGCCACACGGTTGGCAATCAGCGCCGCCGTGATTCCTGCGCCTACACCATTGTCGATGTTGACAACAGCAAGTCCTGGCGCACACGTTTGCAACATCGATAGTAGTGCGGCAACCCCATTACCGCCAAATCCATAGCCGATCGACGTTGGTAACCCGATAACAGGAACCGGTACTAACCCCGCTATCACCGATGGCAGGGCTCCATCCATGCCCGCTGCAACAATGATGACATCTACTCCCTCGTGTAACATGGCCTGTAGCGGCTTGAAAAGCCGATGAAGCCCTGCTACCCCAACATCATAGATACAACTGACACGGCAGCCCATCTCTTCTGCGATGAGCGCCGCCTCGTCTGCCGCTGGAATATCCGATGTACCAGCACTAATCACCCCGACCTGCCCCTCTGTTCTCTTTCGTACATAGTCGGGTTTGGTGATGACAATGGCGCGAGACGCTTCACGGATACGAACAGTGTTTCCTTGAAACGCTTCCCGAAGCGGTTCAATCGCCTCAGGACGGACCCGGCTGATGATCGCTCGACCAGTGGCAGCCAGCAGGCTGTTGGCCATTGCAATCACTTGAGCCGTCTCTTTACCAGCCCCATAGATGATCTCCGGGGCCCCTTTCCTCTCCTCGCGTCCCGTATCTGGCCGAGTCTCAATGACAAATGAGCTCTCTGTTTGCAGTTCTGGCAGTGCACTGCTAATGAAACGCTCCGACCCGCCGACCCGCTCAGCTTGTTCGTGTTGTTGTTTCTGCCCGAATGGCCCCTCACCGAGCAACTGGCTGATGAGTTCGATTTGTTCATCGCTTTTATGATTCACGGAATTTCACACCTTTAGTCCTTCACTGCCTACTGATTGCTCATTTGCATTTACAACCAGTCACAGTGTAACACAGTCTATCTTATTCAGCAAGCCAACGGTAGCTCTTTCTTACTTAGAAGTAACTATTGGTCATTTTTCCTACATGAGGGGTAATGATGCCTCTTGCAGGCAAATGAATTTGCACAGTCATTTCCGTTCATCTGCGTTGAACACTCTGCTGCCGCCTGCGCATCCACTCTCTTCTTCTGTCCATGACGCAACACAGTGTTGTATCCTATACTCTATAGGGTGTATCCTATAGATCAGAGATGTTTCCTTCCTGAAGAGCTTTCTCGGGAGGGCCCATTCAGGTCTGTTGTGTTGTTTTATGGAGAGGGGTTGCTACGTTCTTGTTGAATGTTCCACTTAAACAGATAGCGTTTCTCGCCTTCAGCTTGCTCTTACTCTGTATGGTAAGCTCTTGCGGGCCAACAGTCAATTCAGTCGAGCCGCAACAAACGGTGACCATTAATAAGTCTTTCCAGGCCCCGCCCGCTACTCCACCTGCGCCTCCTACTTATACCTGTGGAGCCTGGGCTTCGGATAATACTCCCAGTAGTACGTATAGCACGATCTCGATTATTGCCAAGCTGTCAAAAGATCTCGCTGGGGTCAGTGGTATCAATGCTACGGCTACAGTCCATTTCAGAAGTGGGGATGTGACGCTGGATCAACATCCTGTAAGTGACGCGGGAGGCTATGTGACATTCACGCTCCCACTCCAGGGCCGCCAGCCTCGCATGAATCCTGCTACGGTCGATGTCTTCTTTGCCATTGACGCCAATACGAAGGTCCAATGCTCGCACGCATTCTTTACCCCACGCTAGACCATGCTACTCATCAAGGCAGTTGAAGCCCACTGGCCCCAACTGCCTTATCAACCAGAACTACAGCTCGCTCGCGGCCAGGATCGCTTCTGCAAGCGTCTTCGGTTGACAGCCTGGACAGAAATGAGCGCTGCGCTGCGCGATGACGATTCTTTCTATGAGCGTCCCACAACGCACACAGGGCTTGCCATCCTGCTGGTAGACCTGCACATGGTTAAAGTTCTCTCCTGCCTCACCCCATAGGTCTCGATAGGAATTAAATGAGGTTCCTCCATGCTCGATACCACGCGTCAGGACGGTGACAATCCCTTCATGCAGCAGGGCGATCTCACTGGCACTCAAACTATCCGCTCGCCGCAATGGATGCAGGCTGGCATAAAAAAGGGCTTCGTCTGCATAGATGTTCCCGACACCCGCCACAATTGTCTGGTCCAATAATAATTGCTTGATTGCTGTACGCCGTCCAACAAGTGAGCATTGCAGACCCTCTGCCGTAAAATCTGCCCCCAGTGGTTCTGGGCCCAATCCACGAAAGGCTTCAGTCTCCTGCGACTGAGCCCAGAGGCCAATTGTGCCAAACTTACGTGGATCGGTAAAGAGAAGACAGCGCCCATCCTCGAAGAGGAGACTGACACGGCAATACTTTGTCTCGTGCCCTTCAATGGCCTCGCTGCTCGCGTGATAGGTTGGACCCTTTGTATTCCAGGCTGCCTGATCGCGTTCTTGCAGGCTGGTATCAACGGTCCAACCAGGCTGAAGCAGAAGAAAGTTCCCGGTCATCCGACGATGAACGGAGAGAAAGAGCTCTCCGCTAAGATCTATGATGAGAAATTTTCCACGCCTCCGCACATTCTCTATCGTACGGCCTGCAATCTGAGCCAGGAAGTCTGGCAGGGCAGGATGTTTAATGGTTCTCTCCCAAAAAACCTCTGCCTCACGAATGGTGGCTCCTACGACGCTGGCCCGCAACTGGCGAGCCGTATATTCAACTTCTGGTAGTTCTGGCATATCTCTTCTCTATCCAGCTAACACCTCTTTTTGAGAGTTAGAGCGCTCTCGCTGAAGAAGGAAAGGGCATAACAAACTGACGATTCGATCGGATTCTTTTGTTGATAACAAGATAGCGTACACGCGCATTCCAGGCCAGTCTCCAGTACCATCTGGCAGTCCTCTGGCGCCCTCTGGCGCTCATCTCAGCAGTTCAATCTGCGCTATCAGAAGGTCCAGGCTCGGTACCCTGTCTCTGTATCTTCAATCAGAGTCTCTGGTGAGCATTTTCGCAAACGTTGCGCCACGAGAAGATCGCCAACCGCGCCCGAAGCATTCCCAATCCAGGCCAATAAGAGGTAGGCTGAAAGCAAAGGAGCCAGCAACGTGATGAGGATAGCAAGACTACTGATGACGATCAGAGGAGCCAGACCGACAACTAGATAGTGGTTGCGCCGAAAAAGCTGCTCTTTCGCTCCACAATAGAGGGCCAGTGGAAGCTTTGCCCCAAAGTACGGTCTGCCTCCCCAGAGAAGGAAGACTCCGCCGTGGACAAGTTCATGAAAGGGAAGAATGAGGAGGTAGCTGACAATATTGAGGACAAACCAGAGGAGAAAACCGAGGATGTTCAAACTTCCTGCCAATGGATATCCATGCCAGGCCAGCGACCACAGATCTAAGCCACCAAAAAAGACCCCTGCACCCAGCAACAGAAAAAAACTCCCACGCGCCAGCAGGCGTAATTGTACTGGATCATCAAGCAATGCTAACTCATCTTGCTTTCTCAGTTCGCCTGCCTCGATTCTGGCCTGCAATGCCTGCTGCAGCCGGGGATGAAAGCGATCGTGTACAACGAATGCCATAGAACTCCTCAATTGGTACTCTCATCATCAAATTTCGACCTGCAGATACCCCTAGCTTTAGCTATGGGGAGGAAACAGGTCCTCCTTTTTGGGTGGATAGGGAGTGCCCCTACCCAATGTGGTACCGATAGCCATCGCAGCGCTGAAGCAACTGGCAATAGCGATACGATATCCCTTGAATGGTTCCATCTTTGGTCGTGATATTGAAAAAACCTGAACTACGCACGGCAACTCGTCCAACAAAAATCCCCCTCTTTTTTCCATGGGGAACGACCGCTTTAACAACATCTCCTGTCTGAAAGCCCTTCATACGTCTGGTCCCCTTGGCAGAGGTTCGAGGAAAACCATATTTGTCAGGACGGCACATCTGACGATTGCCATGTCCAGTCGCGGTGATCAGTAATGGTTTGATCTGTTGGTAGTGCAAGATCGCAGGGGTTGAGCGGCCAACACAGCAGGCATCTAACCAATGAGTTTTTTCCAGGCCACGGGTGATTCGGTTCCACTTTGTTGCTCCTCCCGATCCACATTCAATGGGCAAGTGCGTGGCTTTTAATTGTTCAAAGAGAGCCCAGCGCGTTGCATTCACAGCGGTTGCATCCTTAAGGGGAGTTTTGGCTTGTGCCTGAATGCGCTTGAGCACGTCCGGTTTCTTCTTGAGGAAGACGGCAATATCCTGAGTCCCCTTCGCAATGTTGCACTTCTCGCACGAGAGAGCCAAATTACTGATGCGATTGGTGCCGCCCTTCGCTCGGGGATGGATATGCTCCACTTGCAAGGGAAGCTCTCTTGCTCCACAGTAGGCACATTTCCGGTTCCATTTTTCCAGCAAATACTCACGCACCTCATACCCCTGAAGTATCCCCTGCTGGTACTCAATGCCCGAAATTTCTGGATTCTCCATCTGTTGCAGGTCAAATTTGACCAACTCCATGCTGATCGCCTCAATCGGGCAAGAGCGAGAAAGCCGCTGGACCCACGTGAGAATATTGGCAATCCTGCTCTCTAAGGATGGTGGGAGCCATCCTTTCTTTTTGTTTTTACGATTCGTGTAGCGTGGCTCGCGGTAGCGCGTTTTGCGCTGTCGCCTGCTTCTGCGGAGGCTGCGGCGATCATCAAGAGCACGCTTGACTGCATCTCCTCGATGGAAGAGTTCCGCAGCAAAGACAATGTCGCCACTTTTGTCATCTACGATGGCAAGGCCCGTCGTTTTGCTGCCGGGATCAAGTTTGATGCGCAATGGGATGATTTCAGGATGGTCTACCTCTGTTTTCAAGATCAAAGTGAATGGGTACCTGCGATAAACGGCAGCCTTGCCCTCTTTCAAGAGGAGGCGAGCCCGCCCCGGATGGATCGGATTCAAGGGCTGATACATCGTGTCCATGACAAAAACGTTGCTCATAATGAGCCTCCTGTTTCCAGGGTAATGGGTGCCTCGTCAATGTTCGGCAAGGTTTGGCGTCGGCAACACTGGCTTAACCCTTGTAGGCCTGTTTAATCGCCGACCGTAGAGCAGGGGGCTGGCATGCACCCCCTGGTACCTAATTTCTTGCCGAACGGAGTCTCTATTTCAAGACCAAGACTGGTCAGGTGGGCCTGCTTCGAAAGACAAGCCCCTAGCTTCAGCTATGGGGTTCCTGACTTCTCAGTACATTATAGCAGAAGCCCGGAGTAACCAGCCACCAAAATGATATACTCAGAGGGCCGACAGAAAACCGTTCAACCGCGCATCAGTACGCAAAAGAGCAGAAAGGTCAAAGCTTATGGCACAGAATATTCAGGCCTGGCGGATCTTGATTGGCGTCTTTGGGGGCTTCTGGCTCCTGTTTGCAGGTATTCTGATTTTCAATGGCTTCCCTTTCCTGATTATTAGCATGGCACTAACCACCATCGCCATCCTTTCGATCCTGGTCATAGTGCTGGCCTGGGCCTATCAGAATAACCTCTAAAAGAAAACCATCTTTATGGTGGGTATTTCATGAAGAAAAAGAGAGCTCTCCTCATGATGTCCCCCCACCATAACTCTTCTGACAGAGAGCGTTCATGCCAGATGGTGAATCTCTTTCAGGAAAGCCTACTTATACTCCTGATGAGGAACATTTAATAAAACTTCTTCGATATCCTGCCAGACAAGCTGCTCGGCTTCATTGCTGGCAAGGCGACGCTCTTGCCTCACGGAATCCTGCATCAGTTTCAGGACACGCTGCCGAAAACCCGTAAAATGCGCCTGCTGAATGTGAGAGGGTGGCATAATATGGAGTGCAAAAACGTCTGGATCATAGAAATCTTCTGGATTAAAGGCCAGTGCCAACAGGTTTGCATACCCGCGAACCAGAGCCAGGCGTGCTTCAGGGGCAAAATAATCTGGCTGCGTACTGGAGATCAGCAGGCAACCTGCAACCCGGCAGGCATACATAATGGGGCAGGCAACAGCACTGACCTCATGCTCAACTTGATACGCTGGCAAAAACGTCTTATTAGTACGAAGATCGCCAATATGCTCTAAGCGGCAGGAGACGGTGACATGTCCAGCCAGCGATTCAGCGCCCAGGAGAAGTGCCTTTTCTTCGAGATCGCCGCCCCAGGGAGCCGTCCCCAGACCAACGGTCTCACGAAGACTCCGGATCTTCCCATAGCGTGCAGGCATGCAGCGCACGACAGTAATAGCCATGCCCACGCGCTCAGGATCAAGCTGGCGCAAGGCTTGCTGCAAGACAAGGCGCGTGATCGACCAGAAACGGAGCAGATCGGGGATACTGGCCCGCGCCTCCAGAACCTCGATGATAAATTTATAGGGAATCTCATGTGACGTGGTATCGATCTCAAAATCCACGACATCAGGAGAGACCTTTTCTAACAGGGTCAGGAGCTGGCTGCGTGGCCCTTTGGGCAATGCACGCAATAATTGACGCAGATTGTGCGGCCTTGGCGAGGACTCCCCGCTCGCCCACCGTGTTAAGGTCACTGGATGCACCCCTATCTCTGCGGCAATGCGATCACGCTCGGTTGAGTTGGTGATGATCGAATTGAGAAGCTCGCGCCAGTCCAATGGGTGGACCTCTTTCTTTCTGGTTTCCCTGTACGATGACGATTGTTGGGTTCCATTGCCACTCAATGATAGCAGAAGCTGTGTTAAATGTCAAACATTGCAACAACATTCAGGAAGGGATTTGCTTTGCAAAAGCGGCTCTGATGCCATAGAATAGCTGCAAGATCATCTTCCCCAACCTTTCTTTCCATGATATGATGAGGAATACACATCTCTCTTGCTGAAGGATTTTTGTATGCTCGATATCTGTCTACTGGGAACCTGTGGCATGATGCCTCTTCCCAATCGTTGGCTTTCTTGCGCTCTTGTGCGCAATGGCTCTTCTCTTGTCTTGTTTGACTGCGGGGAAGGGACGCAGGTCCCCTGGAAGACGTTGGGCTGGGGCTTCCGTCAGTTGGGGGCTATCTGTCTCTCGCATATGCATGCAGATCATGTCGCAGGTTTACCTGGCGTCCTGTTTATGGTCGCACATGCTGGGCGTACCGAGCCGCTGGCGATCTATGGGCCCGCCGGGACCGCTTATGTCATCGAAGGGCTGCGCCGGATTGCGCCCGATCTTCCTTTCCCTATTCACATCCATGAACTCAAGGGGGGCGAAACATTTACGCTGCCTGGCGGCTTAGAAGCAACCTGCACCCAGGCGAACCACGGCATCCCCTGTCTGGCCTATCGCGTCGATCTCGCGCGTCGACCCGAGTTTCAAGCAGATAAAGCACGAGCGCTTGGCCTGCCAGTTCAACTCTGGAAACGTCTACAACATGGCGAGACGCTTGAATATGATGGGAAGGTCTTTACCCCGGAACAGGTTCTGGGGGAACCACGGCGCGGCCTCTCACTCGCCTATATCACTGATACGCGGCCAACGCCTGCTCTCTCGAAGCTTGCGTCTGATGTCGATCTGCTGATCTGCGAAAGTATGTACGATACGCGAGATGATCTTCCTATGGCTCATGCCAACGGACATATGATCTCCGAAGAATCGGCTGGAATTGCGAAAGCTGCCCAGGCTCATGCGCTGGTCTTAACACACTTTAGCCCAAAAATTACTGATCCCTCGCAGGCAGAAAAAGCGGCACGCCGTATCTTTCCTAATACTCGTGCCGCAAGAGATGGTCTTGTCGTAACATTGGATTTCTCTTAACCTGCCTCAGAGAGATGTTGCTGCTCAGACTCTCGCTCAACGTAACTAACAGGCCGCTGCTCCTGAAGGGGAGGCAGTTTTCTGAGATACTCATCAAAAAAGTGGATGACGCGCTGCATGTAGACAGCACGATCAGCAAAGTACGCTCCACAATGCTCGACCCCTGGTAGCTGCCAGAGCTCCTTCGGCTCACCAGCTGCTCGATAGAGCAGATCCGAATCTCGCGGATCGACAACGGAGTCTTTCATCCCATGGATGATGAGAATCGGTCTTGGCGCGATCCGTCCAATATCTCTCAATGGCTCAACTTGCCGAAAATGATAGCCCGCTCGGAGCCAGAGCAGGATATCCGTAATCCAATCAAAAATGTAGAAAGGGAGATGCAATGTGCGATGCACAGCATACTCAATCGCGCTCTTATGCGTTGCAAAAGCACTATCAGCGACCAGTGCTTCGATCTCTGCCGTTCGAGCTGACCCCATAATAGAAACGGCTGCCCCCATTGAATAGCCAACCGCTCCCAGACGCGCATGAGGGGCTCGCTGCTTCGCATACGCAACAGCACCCAAGAAGTCATTAATCTCTCGATACCCCAGCGTGAGTGGTTTCCCCACGACTGTCCCATGGCCAAAGTACTCGAAAACCAGAATATTGTGGCCTTCTTTCCAGAGAAGAGCACACAAGCCTAACACATCTGAACGGCTCCCCCGATACCCCGGTGAAAGAATAATCGTTGTTGTGGCTTCTGGATATGGAACATACCAACCATTCACCTCATGGTCTCCCTGCAAAGGCGTGAAGGTAACCTCCTCTGCTGGCAGGCCAAGCTCAAAAGGTGAGAAGGTATACAAGGCAAAAGTGGCCAGACGCTTTGGATGAATAATTGTTTCTACAATATACAGACCGATACCCAGAATGATGCCCAGGATGCTGAAGCCGCCACCCAGACCACCCAGGAGTATCCTCTTCAACGACGATCGGGAAAGTCGTAGGTTCTCTACCTTTTTCATAGAAACCCGCAACCTTTCTAGCAAAACAGAGTTATGTTCTTTGCACTTATACAGACAGACATATGTTTTATAATGGCCTTTGGCGAGAAAACCACGAAGTCTTCAGCTTCGTGGATGAATCGCCGGATGTGCAGATCCCTTCAAAAGAAACCAGCACACCCATGGACTCAAAAAACTCCGGCAGAGCCGGGTGATGCGTATCTACTGGCTGTGACCACCAGGAGAATCCGACCTCATCTCGACAAGGTTCAAAAGGCTTGTTGTGCTTGGAGCACCGATCCTTTCCTCAAATCTTCTTAACTCCAAACGACAGAGCAGCGGTCTGATGCGTCAACCGCAGGTGTCATGACCAATTGAACGAAGCTCCCATTTCTGGGGCTGAGTCTGGTGAACTTGAGCTTCCGAAGAAGCGACCAAACCGTCGATCCAACGGCTTCCGAAGAAGCCGCTGAGTCTTCAGCTCAGCGGTAGTTCACACCTGATTAGCACTACTTACAAGTATAACTCCAATAAACCAGATTTTATGCCCACTCGGTTTTTCTCTGCTCCTACTTAAGGTAAGAGCAGAGATTTCTATCTATCTATACGCTTTTTCGCCGTCGAGGGACGCACTTTTGATGCCTTGTAGCTCATTTTCATACGTTAGAAAGGGCCAATCCCCAGGCCATGCAACACCATCTCCAGTGCTGAGAGGACAATGACTGGGATAAAGATCAGGCGCAAGGCTTTATTGCTCATGCCAGGCAAGAGACGTGCTCCAAAGAATGCTCCCAAAAGAATGCCTAAAGCCACTGGTGCCGCCACCAGTGGGAGAATCTCGCCACGAGAGAAATAGATTCCTGCACTGGCCGCAGCCGTTACACCAATCATCAAGTTACTGGTAGTTGACGAGACCTTCACCGGGAGCCTCATGATGGTGTCCATGGCAACGACTTTAAAGGTTCCACTCCCAATTCCTAATAAGCCAGAGATCAGGCCCGCTACATACATCAGGGCCAATCCCCAGGGAGTGCGCGTTACCTCATATGTGACCACTGTTCGCGCATGACGATCTGGATAGGCACCATTCAGACGTAACCAGCTGGCCAGCCGATCATTCTTGACGCCATGAGGAAGATCTTCGCCCAATTTTACGACCACAGGGGCAATCGAGATCAACAGAATAATCCCAAAGATGACGCCCAGAAGGCCCGGTGCTAACAGACCTGCTAAAAATGCTCCGCTGACGGCTCCTATGGTGGTCGCAAGCTCCAAAAACATTCCTACGCGCAGATTCGTTAGATGATCTCGTACATAGGCCGCTGCCGCTCCACTGGAGGTAGCAATCACTGAGATAATGCTCGCACCAATTGCGAAATCAATTGGTAGACGAAAGACAATGGTTAACAGGGGCACAATCAGAATGCCCCCCCCCAATCCAACAAGTGAGCCCAGCATTCCAGCACCAATCGAGCCTAAAAAAATGCAGACGACGATGAGCAATGAGTAATGAATCTCGTGCGCGCCCGCAGGCAGATGCGGGGTGACAGTTGCCCCCAGAATGAAGATACTACAGAGCAGAATGGCCAGTACGAGAGCAGTAATCAGGACATAGATGTGATCTCTCTCGCGCGCAAAGGTAAAAATTGAGGCGGCTACGCGCATAACCGGTGTGGCAATAAGACAGAATAAACCAAGCGAAATAATGGCTTGCGGTCGCATAATCAGAAGTCCGGCCAGAACATCTGAAAGTGTCTGCGGAAAATTCAGGAGCCGCTGCGTGGAGAGTCCACCAGGACGGGTCGGAAGGAGAAACATTCCTGATAGGATCAGGACCGCACTGATCAGCACCCCCCCTTGAAGAATCCAACTAATCATCTCCGTACCAGACAAAGACGGACGTGGCCCACGCTCTCCATTCAGTAGGGAGAGCGGTGGAACCCCAATGGCCTGTGTCGCTTTCTTTGAAATACGCTGTTCTTGCATTTCTTCTTCTCCAAACGCCGGAAACTATTCTTCTTTTCACACATAGTGTAGTTCATTTCTCTTCATAATTCCAATACATATATATTATCGAAATGATACCCTGGAAGAATGGGTCATCATCCCTTGACACTCCCAAAAAACTGAATTATAATTCAGTTATGAATGATAATTCAAATCCCGATAAGAATACAAAGCAGCCCCGCATGTCGAAGAAGCGTGAACGAACACGCGCCGACCTGCTTACTGCGGCCCGCAACGTCTTTTCTCGTAAGGGGTTTCACGATACAAGCATCCTTGACATTACTGAAGCTGCGGATGTTGGTGTAGGAACCTTTTATCTTCACTTTCGCGATAAAGATGAGATCTTTGAGAACCTGGTTCAGGAAGTGCTGAATAGTCTGCGGCAACAGGTGACGGCTGACGTCTATCAACAGGGAGAGCCCTCTCTTCCAACCATTATTCGTGCGATCTTTTATCATGCATACGATCAGCGCGATCTATTCCGTATCGCGCTAACTGGTGGTGGTCTGTTTGCTCGCACCTTCCACGTGCAGGACCTGATTGCAGAGGGCCTGCTTCCAACCCTTGAAAGAATGGCGCAACGTGGCCTGCTCAATGCCTATACGGACATCTCTTTGCTGGCCGATTTTATCACGGGCGTCATTATCCAGGGAGTGATCTGGTGGTTCGATCAGGAGGAACCTGATCCCAAAGGGATGACTGAACAGACATTGTTGCTCCTTTCACAAGGGCTGCCAGCAGCCCTGTTTATAGAAAATGAACAAACCCCTTACTAGTCTGGACAGCCCTGGTGATAACGCGCAGAATGGGCACTGGAGCTCTTCTCAGACCTGAGGCATCCTTCTCTTTTTACCTGCATAACCCAACCATAGAGGCCTACTCTATGGCTGACAGGCGGCGTCTTTATAGTACCCAGCTCTCGATGGACCCTTTCGAGGAGGTTTTCACACGTATGGCTACACATTCGGTATCTGATCACACTAATCGCACTAAGCGTGCTCTTCCACAGCCTCCCGCCAAATTCCTGGTGGGCAATCTGTTTGACGTGAGTGGCGACCATGTCCAGAATTTTATGAAATTGGCTCGTGAATATGGTCCCATCTATCAATTAGATCTCCCTGGCCGTCAGCTCGTAGTGGTCTCGGGCTTTGATCTGGTTGATGAATTAAGCGACGAGACCCGTTTCGATAAAAAAGTCTGGACTCCTCTGCGCAATATCCGCAGCTTTGCGGGCGATGGACTCTTCACAGCAGAGACGAAGGAGACAAACTGGCGTAAAGCACATAATATTCTGCTGCCCAACTTCAGTTTGAAGGCTATGCAGGGCTACTTCCCCATGATGCTGGATATTGCTGAACAGATGCTCGGCAAATGGGAGCGACTCAATCCTGAAGAAGAGATCGATGTTCCCGACAATATGACCCGTCTTACCCTCGATACCATCGGCCTCTGTGGCTTTGATTATCGCTTCAATTCTTTCTACCGCGAGAATGCTCATCCCTTTGTCAATAGCATGGTCAATGCCCTGGGCGAGGTGATGGAGAGTGGCGAGCGTCTCCCCATTCAGAACAAATTAATGGTCCACAAGCAGCGCCAGCTTCACTATGATATTGAATATATGAATACTATTGCGGACCAGATTATTCAGGAACGAAAGAAAAGCAATCAAAGCTCGGCTGGTAAAAAAGATCTACTCAGCTATATGCTGACTGGAGTGGATAAAGAGACCGGTGAGAAGCTGGATGATGTCAATATTCGCTATCAGATGATTACGTTCTTGATTGCCGGGCATGAGACGACCAGCGGTCTGCTTTCGTTTGCCACCTACTTCCTGCTGAATAATCCCGCTGTGCTGGCGAAGGCCTATGAAGAGGTAGATCGCGTGCTGGGACCAGATCCAACCGTTGCCCCAACATTTGCGCAGGTCAATCGATTAAAATATATCTCTCAGATCTTAAAAGAGACGCTGCGCCTCTGGCCCACTGCTCCTATGTTCTCGGTCTATCCTTATGAGCCAACGACTATAGCCGATACCTATACTGTGGATGCGGCGCGAGACTGGGCAGTTCTTATTCCAATGCTGCATCGCGATAAGAGCATCTGGGGCGAGGATTCCGAACGTTTCAACCCCGATCACTTTACGGTTGAGGCCGAACAGAATCGACCAGCCAATGCCTATAAACCCTTTGGCAATGGACAGCGCGCCTGCATCGGTCGCCAGTTTGCTATGCAAGAAGCAACGCTGGTCCTGGGCATGATGCTCCAGCGCTTTAAGCTGATCGATCACACGAACTACCAGTTGAAAATCAAAGAGACGCTGACGCTGAAGCCTGAGAACTTTTTCATTCGTGTGGCCCCGCGTACCGATGCTGATCGCAATCTGAGCTCGTTTGTCCCTAAAATCGTCACTGGTACCGAACAGGCACCCAGAGCTGAGCGTCCAACCAGCGTCAATCAGCACAATACTCCGTTGCTGGTTCTCTTTGGCTCCAACCTCGGTTCGGCTGAAGATATTGCACATACAATTGCCGAAGATGGTGAGGCGTATGGCTTTGCCGCTACCGTTGCTCCCCTGGACGAATATACAAACAAGCTGCCTACTGATGGGGCTGTTGTCGTCGTAACCGCTTCGTACAATGGTACTCCACCGGATAATGCTGAGCAGTTCTGCACATGGGTGAAAAGCCCCGATCTTGCTCCCGATGCCTTCAAGGGCGTGAAATTCGCAGTCTTTGGCTGTGGCAATCGCGAGTGGGCTTCGACCTTTCAGGCCATTCCACGCTTGATTGATTCACAATTGGAGCAGCATGGAGCCGAGCGCATCTATCAGCGCGGTGAGGGCGATGCCAGCGACGATTTTGATAGCGATTTCCAGAACTGGTATCAGCCGCTCTGGCAGACGGTTGCTGAGAGATTAGAGATTGATCTGGGTGAGACCTCTGTGCAGACGCCGCAGTATGAAGTAGAGTTGTTGACTGGCGAAAAGCCCTTGAATCCATTTGTTGCCTCATTTGGGGCTCAGGCGATGAAGGTCGTGGAGAACCGCGAGCTCCAGCAGACCGATGAATCCGGACGCTCAACGCGACATATCGTTGTGGCCCTGCCAGAAGGTGTTAGCTACCGCGCTGGCGATCATCTGGGAATCATTGGGAGTAACAGTCAGGCACTCGTCAAGCGTGTGGCGGCCCGCTTTAACTTTGATGCCGAGAGTAAGATCCGCCTGACGCAGAGTGGTACACGCAAGACACATCTCCCCATCGATCAGCCTATTCTGGTCTTTGATCTGCTTACCGATTACGTTGAGCTACAAGATGTGGCCACGCGCTCACAGATTAAGGTTCTGGCCGATCATACAGAGTGCCCACCCGATAAGCGCAAACTCCTGGCCCTCTGTAGCGATGATGAGCCAGGTATCGCTCGCTATCGTGAAGAGATTATGGGCAAACGGAAGTCCTTGATCGATCTGCTGGAGGAGCTACCAGCCTGTGAGTTACCATTCAATGTCTACTTGCAGTTGCTCTCGCCTATTCGCCCACGCTACTATTCGATCTCGTCCTCGCCCATGAGGGGGGCTGATACATGTAGTATTACGGTGGCGGTAGTGAATAGTCCTGCTCGTTCGGGCCATGGCACCTTTGAGGGTCTCTGCTCAACCTATCTGGCTCAGCAAGGAGAAGGCTCGGTCATCTATGGCTATGTACGCGATACTGGCTCGTCTTTCCGTCTGGTTGAGGATGCTCGTACGCCATTGATTATGGTGGGACCTGGCACCGGTCTGGCTCCATTCCGGGGCTTCTTACAGGAGCGCGCAACGCTAAAGGCTGCGGGCAAAGAGGTTGGCCCTTCGCTTCTCTTCTTTGGGTGCCGTCATCCTCAACATGACTACCTCTATGAGGGTGAGCTCAAAGATTTTGAGCAGCAGGGGATTACGACTGTGGTTACGGCCTTCTCCCGCTGGGATGGCTGTGGCAAGACGTATGTACAGGACAATCTCCGCCAGCACAAAGATCAGGTCTGGCAGTTGTTAGAGAATGGAGGCGTCTTCTACATCTGTGGTGACGCTGGCGCAATGGCCCCGGCTGTACGTCAGACACTGGCTGAGATCTATCGCGAGCAGACAGGCTCCTCAGCTGAGGCCGCCGAGCAGTGGCTCACCGAGCTCACTGCCCAACAACGCTACCTCGTCGATGTCTGGGCCTCGAATTAATCTCTAAGGCAACTTTCTGCGGCCATCATGAATGAGATTGTGATGGCCAACTCCTTCGGTGGCACCAGGGGGATAATGGTGACCTTTTACGGCCATCATAAATGATGGGCCCCACACCATTTATGCGATAAATCGCTCGTAAAGGGGCAATTTATTGCATGAAGGCGTCGGGCCCATCATTTCGTGACCAACTCCTTCGGTGGCACCAGGGGGATAATGGTGACCTTTTTACGGATATCATGAATGATATGTGATGGTCAGCCTCCTCCTTCGGTGGCACCAGGGGGATAATGGTGACCTTTTTACGGCCATCATAAATGATGGGCCCTACCTTATTTATGCGATAAATCGCTCGTAAAGGGGCAATTTATTGCATGAAGGCGTCGGGCCCATCATTTATGATGGCCGTTGTGACCCACTCCTCCTTGTTGCACTCTTGTAAATGATGAGAGAATGACATATACTCAAGCCATTCCCCCCATGTATTCCCCTCAAAAGCCCCCTTGCCCTTGCACTCCTGGCAACGCCCATCAATCTCACACATCGAGAGAAAAACGTCGTCCATTCCAGTTCTGTTCAAGCAAGACGAGGTGCGCAGGCGTCTCTCGCCAGTGCCTCAATCAGACAACCGTCTATCCCAAAACATTGGGAGAAGGAGATCTGCCCGTGCGAGCGCCACTATACACTGTTCAAGGAGTTTCTACCGGCAAAGTAAGCATCATGGCACGTCCACGAGGAGGAGATTGGCTCCTCGATGAAGCCAAAGCTCTGCGCGCCTCTGGCGTTGATATCCTGATATCTCTGCTGACCCCAGCAGAAGAGCGTGAGTTCGACCTTGCAGAAGAAGCTGCGTTCTGTCACCAGCAAGGAATCACATATCTCTCCCTGGCGATCCCTGATCGCTGTGTGCCTCCTTTCTCTGAGCCAACATTCGTCTTCCTGAAGCAACTGAAAGGGTCTCTCGCCGAAGGAAAACACCTCACATTTCATTGCCGCCAGGGGCTTGGGCGAGCAGTTCTCATGGCAGCGAGTGTGCTCGTGCTCACCGGTTTGGCCCCAGAGCAAGCGTTTGATCTGTTGAGCCGGGCGAGAGGATATGTTGTGCCAGAGACCGAGGAGCAACGAGCATGGGTTGTAGCATTCTCTCAACATCAGAGATCAGGCTGATAGAGCGAGAAAAGCGAATTTATGCAAACGCCATGACGGCGACCAGAATAGTGAAGCGAAGAGCCCTGCGGCATCGTGTTATAGATAAACCCTCTATGATAGGAAAGGAAGCTTATTATGAACCGACAGCGACTTTACACCGTGTTCTTTTTGGTTACGATGGCAGCCCTCATCTGCACCTTCCTCTTCTGCTATCTTCAGCCCGGCTTTATTCCTATCTTTTCATATCTTACCACAGCCTTTACTATCATTACAGGAATCGGAGCCATCTCCTTTGGCCTGCTCAAAATCCACGAGGCCTATAAATATGAATATTAGCCTGAAGTCTTGATCGACATGAGCTAATAGTAACGCACTTTATAAAAAAAGCGGTAGATACTCTGGAAAAGCCCATCAAAAGAGAGGTTACTTTTTGTTCCACAAAACGTGTTAACAGGAGGTATGATAAGTGTAGGATAGATAAGGCTTCTGCCGTACCTCCCTGAAAGTGGTTAAGATGGACTACATGCATACGGTTGTGCTACCAACCACCCGAGAACAGGTATCTTTAGAACAAGGCTCTCTTTTCTTTATTGGGAATGCCACCGTTCTCCTGCGTTACGCTGGCTTTACACTGCTGACCGATCCAAATTTCCTTCATATGGGTGAACATGTCCATTTAGGCTATGGCGTGAAATCTACACGCTTACTCAATCCCGCAATCCATCTTG
Source organism: Tengunoibacter tsumagoiensis (assembly GCF_003967535.1). GTDB lineage: Bacteria > Chloroflexota > Ktedonobacteria > Ktedonobacterales > Ktedonobacteraceae > Tengunoibacter > Tengunoibacter tsumagoiensis. The sequence goes on from NZ_BIFR01000001.1 coordinate 4,276,159, forward strand.
ATCAGCTACCAGCACTCGATATGGTGATCCTCTCTCATCTCCACGAGGATCATTTTGACCGCATGGTTGCTCACAAGCTCAACAAATTGACGCCAATTGCAACTACGCCCAAAGCGGCTGAGGCATTACAAAAAAAGGGCTTTTCCCGCACCTATCCCCTGGAGACCTGGCAGACGCTTTCCCTGGTCAAAAATGAAGTGCACTTACATATTACGGCACTTCCAGGACGCCATGGTCCGGGGCTAGCCGCCAAATTGCTGCCACCAGTCATGGGCAGTCTATTGGAGTTTGTCCCCTCTGAGAAGAAGTCTGGCTTCAGAATGTATATCAGCGGTGATACGCTTGTCTATAAACAGTTAAAAGAGATCCCTAAACGTTATCCAGAGATCGATCTCGGGCTCTTTCATTTAGGTGGAACGAAGATCTTTGGTCTCTTGGTCACGATGGACGCGAAACAGGGGGTAGAGGCACTCAAATTGATTAATCCACGCCTGGCGCTTCCCATTCACTATAACGACTATACGGCCTTTACCTCATCTTTGGAAGATTTTAAGCGCGAGGTGATTGCTGCGGGGCTCGAGCGTCAGGTGCTTTACCTTGGACGAGGAGAGAGCTACACATTCGAGGTCCCTGGGAGTCGACGCTGAAGTTCTTACTTTCAATTGGTCCTTCCAATTAGTTGTTCCATGAAAAAGGATACCAGATTATGGCATACAATTCGCAGTCAGAACAACCTGTTCAACAGTCAATCACTCAGGATCAGTTGCGAGCACGACAAGAGGGGCAACCAGAAAATCTAGCGACTGGATATAGTGATCTGACGCCAGATTTCCCTCAATGGCCCACCTCTCAACCCGGCCCCAATTTCTACGCCCCCCCACCTGGAGAAATGCCGGTTAATTCAATTCGGAGCGAGCAGATGGTCGAACTGGACTATGACCAGACAACTGGCAAATCAGAGTTCTTTTATCCCGAGCGCTCACTTTCTGAACAGGACAGGTAAAAATTCAATCATACTTACACTTTCTCTGTAGCAAAAAGGAGGCGTGCATAAGATATGCATGCCTCCTTCTATTAGCCCCAGATCAGGGACGATTAGGATCACGTTTCTCAGGCTTAGGCGGTTGTTTAGGATTCTCCAGTGGAGGTCGCTCTGCTGGTTTAGCAGGATCGTTGGTAAAAGGTCGGTTGGCCTCGTAAGTTGGATGAGCACGCGAGGGATCTGGTGCTGGCTGAGTTGGACGTGGGGGTATCGCGTTCGTCGTCGTTGGACGCGGTGTACCCTGTGTAGTACCAGAATTTGCAGGCCGCTCATGCTCTGGTATTCCCTGACGCGGATTCTCGGACAACGTTGGCCCGGTCTTCGTAGGATCAGCAGCCTGTGTGCCAGCTCGTAAGTTCTCAGTAACCGGGCTTCCAGTGCGGGTAATATCTCCAGCAAGATCGCTGGTAGAGGTTGTAAGTGGCGCTGGATTCGTTGGGCCCATATCGTTTCTGGGGCTGTTTGTCCCTTTGTAATCTCCGCCAGTCGAGGTATTTTTAGCGTCGATGCCTGATGAGGCTGACGTATTCTTAGGAAGTGGATTGGAAGATGGTGTAGACGACGAGAATGTCGAACTGGTGGTTGCAGTTGTCGTCGTTGGTGAAGCATAATTTGACGATCGTTCTACGCCAGGAGCTGTACTGGCTGGTCTTGTGCCACCAACATTCGAGGCAGATGATGAGGCAGGCTCAGCTTTCTTTGTTGGTGGAATATAATATTCCTCGACGTCCTTAACGATCTTACGATCAGGACCAAGGAAGGAAGGACGATTACGCAGCAGGCCCTGACCGCCATCTGGCAGGCTTCTCTTTGCCTGGCCCAGACGCTCGCCTAAGAGGCCACGCATCTCTTCCCCTCGTTTCGGTGCAACTAATAGTCCCAGGCCCACCCCCAGTAACAGACCATTTAAGAATTTTCCCATCTATATACCCCTTTCTTGATACACATGTACAAAAAAGCCTGGCCTCAGATAAAAACATTATCATAGTTGATACGATGGAATGCGCAAAAATGTAACACGTAACCTCTTCCATTCACTTTTGCTTATCTTTTGCTGAGTTTTCAGTTATACGATGCCAGTCCTTCCATCATGCATTTTCGAGTCAGCGAATATTCACCATTCTCTCACTCATTTTTGGTCCCTTATTCTGGTCGAGAAACGAAACAACCAGACAATGCAAACGGAAAAGTGAAAAGAATTGCATCTTTGTGGTAATACGAACTTGAATTCATAATTAAAACAAGGTATGCTCTAATGGAGATATAACCCCTTTTGGGAGGAGAACAAACGAATTTTGGTGTAGACTATGTTGTTCAACGAGAGCGTAGACTTCATGTAAAGGATTGTGCTACAAATGGAATGCATCGTTCGAGATACTCCTGTCTATTATGAGACCTATGGAAACGGAATTCCTCTGTTGTCACTTCATGGATATTTCGTTGATCATCACTTGATGACAGGATGTATGGAACCTCTATTTGTGCAGCGAACAGGTTGGCAACGGATCTATCTGGACCTGCCAGGGATGGGCAAAACGCCCGGGACAGAGCAGATAAACAGTTCGGAGGATGTTCTTGAGCTGGTTCTCGATTTTATCGATGCTGTCATTCCCAATCAACCGTTTGCTCTTGCCGGTGAATCATATGGAGGATTAATTAGCCGGGGTGTGCTTCAACGCAGGTTTCAGCAGCTTGTAGGCATGGCACTCATCTGCCCTGTCATTACGGCGGATTATCAACAGCGAGACCTGCCTCCACATACCACCATTGTCGAAGATCCACAGCTGCTGGCCTCACTCAGTCCGACCAATGCAGCAGAATTTGGTCCTATGGTCGTTGTGCAGGACACCTATAATTGGGAACGGTTCCGCGACGAGATTCTCACTGGTGTGCATATCGCCAATTATGCGTTTCTCGATAAGCTGCAGAAACAGGGAGGGTTTTCCTTCAACGTTGATCAGTTAGAGCAGCCCTTTCCTCGACCAGTCATACTGTTTACAGGGAGACAGGATTCTATTGTAGGCTATCGTGATGCCTGGAACGTTCTGGAGAATTATTCCAGAGGCACGTTTGCCGTTCTCGATCGTGCCGGTCACAACGCTCAGATTGAGCAGAGCCAGCTCTTTACGGCCCTCATGGGAGAATGGCTGGATCGTGTCGAAGAAGCTATGCGCTAATGTAAACACGACCATAACACTGCAAACCATAGACCCTTCACGATAGAGCTCAGACTGTGAAGGGTCTATGGTTTACTATTCTGCTGGTCAGCATCCCAACAGTTTAGCAGTCAGGGCTGAACGTGAACGGCCTCGCTCATCGCGCGTATATATGCTCGTACTTCTGCCGCGTTTCGACAGGAGGCTAACACGTGTTGCGTGATCTCATGTGCTTGAGCGCTATGATAATTGCGAATGGTCTGCTTAATCAATGGAATGGCACTGGCCGTCATACTCCATTCATCAAGACCCAGACCCAACAGAAGAGGGGCCGCCAGTGGCTCACTGGCCAGTTCTCCACACAGACCCACCCATTTACCATGCTCATGGGCCGCATCAATTACCATCCTGATGAGACGTAACACGGCGGGGTGAAGAGCATCTGAGAGATGAGCGAGCGACGCATTGGTTCTATCTGCCGCCAATGTATACTGTGCCAGATCGTTTGTCCCAATGCTAAAGAAGTCCACATGTTCTGCCAGTAGATCTGCCATTAAGGCAGCTGCTGGCACTTCAATCATGATCCCTAGCTCATAGTTCTCTGCATATGGAAGGTTTCTCGCCACAAGATCTGCCTGTGCCTGTTGTACCTGCTCTCGCACTGCCAACAGTTCTTCAATACTGGCAACCATCGGAACCATTATTTTTAAGTGATGACCAACCCCTGCCCGCAACAAAGCACAGAGCTGCGTCTGAAAGACTTCTCTCTGTTGCAGTGCTAAACGCACGCCTCTTACTCCCAGAAAAGGATTCATCTCATCAGGCATCGGCAGATAGGCAGCGGGCTTATCCCCCCCAATATCAAACGTCCTGACAACAACTGGTCGCTGCTCCATCGTCTGTAGAACCTGCCGATAGAGAGCAGACTGTTCCTCTTCAGTTGGAGGAGTTGCTCGCTCTAAAAAGAGAAATTCAGTGCGCAGCAAGCCAATCCCTTCGGCACCATAGGTCAATGCTTCAACTGCCTGCTCAGGTGAACCAATATTAGCAACCAGTTCAACCTGGAGACCATCAAGCGTCTGCGCTGGTTCCAGGGCATGAGCCAGTGCAATCTCCCGCTGCTTCGCTAGCTTCTGAGCCTGAAGGAGATACCTGTCCAATACCTGCTGGTCTGGCTCGAGCACCACTTCACCAGCCGCTCCGTCGACCAGAACCTGCATACCATCCTGGAGCTGCTCAAGATCCTTCCCCAGTCCGGTCACAGCCGGGATACCCAGCGCCCGTGCCAGAATCGCCACATGAGAGGTAGCACTACCAACCCCTGTACAGAAGGCGCGCACATTCTTTGTATCCAGACGAACCGTCTCAGACGGCGTAAGATCTGTGGCTACAAGAATAACTGGCTCAGTCAATAAGAGATCGTGCTCGCTCTGTCCTTGTAGACGGCGTAACACACGCTGCGCAATATCCTCAAGATCAACGGCGCGCGCCGCTAAATACTCGTCTGGAATAGCTCTCAACTGCGCTGCATAGCTCTGCGTTGCATTCTGCCAGGCATAATCTGCACTGTAATGCTTCTGCTCGATACTGGTCTGGACCATTTCCAGGAGCTCAGGATCATCAAGAAAGAGCTCATGAGCCTCAAAAATAGCTGCTTCAGCTGCACCAACGCTCTGACGTGCCTGCTTAAAGAGCATGTGCACCTCTGTGCGAGCCTGCTCTAAGGCAGTGTTGAGACGCGCCCATTCTTGCGTACTCTCTTCCATCTGACGAAGTTCAACCGTGAGGGTCGGGAGCGCATAACGGAAGACGGGGCCATTCGCGATCCCTGCCGATGCCGCGATGCCGCGCATTGCTCTGGTTGCCATGGAAATTACACTGCCTCTCCAAAGTTGCTTGCAATTAAATGTGCTAATGCCTCCACTGCCACCTGCTCATCCTCACCCTCGGCAATGATCCGCACTCGATCGTTTGGCTGAACAGCCGCAGTCAGTAGACGCAGCACGCTCTTACCATTGACAGGTTCTAAACCTTTACTCAGATTCTCAATCGAAATAGCGCAAGAGAAACCAGCCGCAGCCTTCACAAAGAGAGCTGCCGGACGAGCATGTAAACCAGATGGATGGTGAATCACTAATTCATGGGTAGCTGACACCTTTTTTTCCTTTCCTGATCCCTAAAAACACCCTTGTATCTTTTTTTAAGCGGGTTGCGCGCAACAGAGCAAACGGACATTCACCCACATCATCATTCGAGCTTCTCAAGTGGGCGAAGATGAATAATTCCTTCTTTCGCGGCCTGTACAGCGAGACGCGTTAACTCTGGAAGGGGTGTATGCGCGCGTTGCGTAAGAATTTCTAACAGCATAGGTAGATTAACGCCGCAGAGGACGGGAGTGCCATTATTCATGAGCGCAAAACTGGCATTTGCTGGACTCCCTCCCAGGAGATCTGTCAGCACCAGGACCTCACCAGCAGGCAACATTTGTCCCACTACATCCTCAATCCGCCTGCGCAAACGTTCTCCATCTGATCCTGGCTCCATCCCAATCGCCACCAGCCGCTCCTGCGGTCCAACGATCATCTCTACAGCATGTTTTAAACCATCCGCCAGTAAGCCATGGGCAACCAGAACAATTCCAATCACTTCCTCCACCTCTTTCAAGAGAAACGTATCAACAATCTGTGATCTCTCTATAGGAGAACGGGATCTTGCACCCCTTCCTTAGTCCTAATGAGCCCTTCTCAATTCCTTCTTTCAAGGCCTCACTGAAAGGATTAAAGGCAAAAGCCCGTTCTCAATCGAGGAAAGCTTAGACGTTCAGTACAAAGAGAACATCGCATCCAGCCTGAACCTGGCCACTGGCCTGACGAGAGACTATGCCTGCACCAGAAGAGACGACCGGGCTCAGCATAACTTTTCCTGCCTGCTCGATAACAGCGCGATTGAAGCGAACAATCGGTGTTCCCACCTCGACATGTTGACCTTCAACAGCGATATTCTCAAAGCCTGTCCCCTTCAGCTCAACTGTATCCAGTCCCAGATGAACGATCAGTTCCACTCCTTCCGGCGTTGCAATCCCAAAGGCATGTCCCCCTGGAAAGAGCTTGATCAGATCGCCAGCAATTGGAGCAACAACGACCACGCCCGTTGGATCAAGTGCCACTCCATCGCCAGCGAGCTTCTGAGCAAAAACTTCATCTGGAACTGTTTCTAACGCAACAACTGTGCCATCAACTGGCGCATACACAGCAATCTCAGCCATTTCAGTGCCTACCTATCTTTGTCTTTTCAGAGTTATTTGACCAGTTCGTCCTTGAGAATGCGATTCATCCGCAAAGCAATACGATCAGATTGTGTCCCCATAACCACCTGAGCAATCTTACCGCGCTTGATCACGCCAGAAGCACCCAGGCTTTTCAGACGACTCTCATCGATCTTATCAGCGTTGCCTACGGTCAGACGTAAGCGCGTGATACAGCCCTCAACGCTCTCAACATTGCTATTGCCGCCCAGAGCTGCCAGAACATTATAAGCCAGTACGGTATCAGGGTCCTCAGACTTTACATCCGCCGAGCTCACCTCATGCTCCTGTTCCATTGCCATACCATCAACAACCTGTTCAGCAACGGAAGCATCGCGGCCAGGAGTCGCCAGGTTGAAGCGCGTAATACAGAAGCTAAAGATGAAGTAGTACAGAACCGCATACACCAGACCAATGACAATGATCAGTAATGGATTGGTTGTATTGGCTTTATTGAAATTGAGCACATAATCGATGAAGCCAGCCGAGAAGCCAAAGCCAATCTTAACATTCAACAAGGTACAGACGGCCAGGGCGGTTCCAGTCAAGACCGCATGAATGAGGAAGAGAACCGGGGCGACAAAAATGAAAGCAAATTCAATTGGCTCAGTCACACCGGTCAGGAATGAGGCAAAGGCGGCAGATAATAAGATGCCAGCGGCAACCTTCGGGAACTTTGCATGCCGAATCATCGCAAAACAGGCAGCAGGCAGGCCAAACATCATCATGGGGAAGAAGCCAGCCATGAAATTTCCCGCCGATGGGTCCCCGGCAAAATAGCGATTCAGGTCACCAGTCTTGCCATGATAGCTCCCCAGCTCGAACCAGACATACGAGTTCAAGACGTGGTGAAGTCCCAGAGGAATCAGCAAACGATTCAAAAAGCCATAGATACCTGTTCCCAGAGGCCCCAATGAAACAATAGCGGAACCAACAGTATTGACGCCAACATTAATCGGAGGCCAGATCAAACCAAAGATGACCCCCAGAATCACGGCTGCCACGGCTGTGATGATCGGGACGAAACGCCGACCACCAAAGAAGGCCAGATAATTGGGCAGACGAATATCATGGAAGCGGCGATAGAGACCAGCCGCCGTCAGGCCCATCAGAATACCAGACAAGACCCCCATGGAAATCGAAGGATCGGGCTTGCCAGCAACCTGAGGGATAATCGTATTGAAAACGGCAGTAAAGACCAGGAAGCCAACCACACCAGCAAGAGCGGCTGCCCCCTCTCCACCGGCCATGCCCAGGGCAATACCAAGCGCAAAAATAAGCGAGAGATTTGAGAAGACCGCATCGCCAGCTGCTGCCATCCAGGTCCAATTAAAGATATCAGGCTGACCCAGGCGAAGCAAGAGAGCGGCAGCAGGGAGAACGGCAATCGGGAGCATCAGCGCTCGCCCCATACTCTGTAAACCACCTAATGCCTTATCCCCCCAGGAACCTTTAGGGCTCGCAGGCATCGTCTCAGACGAGGATGTTTGAAAAACACTCATTGTCATTTTCTCCTGTCTTGCTGTAACTAATGGACGCTTTCATAACGTCTTTGCAGACACTAGTGACAGTTTTCATGTATCTCTCTCCATCGAGAGATAGATTACTCTTCTAAAACCGTATGCACTGGCACAATACCAGATACACAGTCCTCCTCAGGTTTTACATCTACACATCTAGATGTATAGACCATCACACTACGCAAAAAAATGTGAAAAAAGCCGTTGTTTGAAAATAAGGCCTCAGTTCAACTGATGGGTTGTAACAAGTCGCTCAAATTTTTCGCGTGAAGAGGTAAAAGCAGGTTTCACACCGGGGTTATCATTTTTCTCCACGGGAAACTGTAATTCAGTAACATAGGAGGAAAGCTCCCCTTCGTGATGCAAGCAGACTTTACGGCTCTGGCCCATGATAATGTAATCATTCTCTTGCAGCCAGCGCCCCAGGGATTGATAGGCATCCATCAGGGTATATGGGTTCCCACGATAGAGCAAGGTTGCCATAGTATTGACGGCTGGGAGTTCGCGGATAGTGATACGCCCACCGCTACGCTCCACAATATTGCCAACGGAGGAGCTCTGAACGGGAATAGCAATCTCAACCAGTACGGCTTCCTGATCAGAGTAGCTGGACTCATGATCAATAAACAGATAAGAACCCGCCAGTTTGACACCATGCTGTCTGAGAAACGCCAACGTCTCATCGGCAAATTGCTTTTTCTGGCTCGATTGAGTGACCAGTTTCCGACTGACGGCAACGATCTGAGTTTTGACCTTCTTAATAGTTACCTCATGACGTAAGCTGGGGGCCTCCATCTCAATCTGTTGCAGGCGAGCCTCAACACGGGCAAGGCGCTCCTGCTCCACCTGAACACGTTGTACCAACTCGGCTTGCTTCAGGCGAAGCATGCCACGAATCTGCTCAACGGGCAGTTCTTCATCCATCAACTGAAAGATCTGAGCCAGTTCAAAACCGAGATCTTTAAAGGCCAGAATCCGGTTCAGTTGGGACAACTGATCCATTGAATAATACCGGTACCCCGTTAAAGTATCGACCTGCCCCGGTTTTAGCAAGCCAATCTCGTCATAATAGCGCAGTGTTCGCATCGACACCTGACTCAACTTTGAGAAGTCGCTAATTTTGAACATCGAGCCTTTGCCTACCTATCAATAACTACTGGAACTCCAGGATGCCTGTTGAAAAGGATAGCCATAGTTTACACTTTCACGTTACGTGAAAGTCAAGAGCTTTTCCAGTCATTTTCAAAATTCACCTATGTTCTCCTGAACTCCTCTCCTCCTCCGCATCCATTAGCACTCGCCAATGAGATCGCAGATACGCTTTTCTGCCTCTCTCATTCGGGAAAACCTCCTTTTTCAGATGACCAGGTGACAAAGTGGGCATCTTGACAATATCTTTGTCATAAGCTAGGATAGCATCCTATTATAAAAAGAAATGGAGGTGCACAGATATGGTGAAAATAATTCGCTCTTGCGCGAGGCTTTTCTGTGCATCTTGTTGTCGCTGACAGCAATCCGCACAGTATACCTATGATTGGTATCAAATAGCCTCTTTCATTCCCCCATGACAATAGTATGAATCATGTCATTTAAGAGAAAGAGACATTCGTGATAAAATCTACCACACAGACTGGCTTCCTGGATGTGCAGGGAGCGCCCTTCTATTATGAAGTTGCCGGTCAGGGGCCAGCAGTTCTTTTGATCCATGCAGGCATCGCAGATCACCGGATGTGGGATCAGCAATTTGCTACTTTTGCTCAGCAGTATCAGACTATTCGTTACGATCTGCGCTCATTTGGTGAGTCGCAGCTCCCCGCCGGGCCGTTCGCCTTCTATGAAGATCCAGCGGCACTCCTCCAACACCTTGGAATAAAGAAGGCACATGTAATTGGAGCCTCGTTTGGAGGGAAGATTGCCCTTGATTTCGCACTGACACATCCTACAATGGTGGAATCACTGCTTCTGGTTGCTCCTGATATTAGCGGTTATCCTCCATCGGACGACATCCGACGCTTTGGTGAGGAAGAGGAAGCGTTGCTTGAGCGCGGTGATAAAGAAGGAGCGACGGAACTGAACCTGCGAATGTGGGTTGATGGCCCCCGCCGTACACCAGAACAGATTGACCCGCTTGTTCGTCAGCGCGTACATGACATGCAATATCAAGCATTTATGACTTCTGTTCCTGAAGGTGCTGAGGTGATAGCGCTCAACCCACCAGCGATTGAGCGTCTGGAAGAGATTCACGCACCAACACTTGTGCTTGTTGGTGATTACGATGTTCCGCAAAAGCTCGTTACGGCTCAAGAGCTCACAAAGCGCATTAACGAAGCTCACTCTATTATTGTGCCTGGCGCCGCTCACATGATCAATATGGAGCTGCCAGAAGTCTTCACTAATACTGCTTTAGAGTTCTTACACACACAGACTGAAAAATAGAGCGGCATATGATGGCTGCAACCATCTGTCCAACCGGGCCTGGAATACACTCTGGCCCGGTTGGACAGATGGCTTCTGCTCTGACCATTTCAGCCATCTTAGCTTTATTTTCTCGTTTTTATATCAGGCGAGCAGAATTTGAATACTTCATGTTCAACTTGCCAGCTCACACCATTGAGCCACCGTATAAGCGGCCTTCTTTGCCGTCCGCTGTCCAAACCAGAGCTTTTTGGTCAGGCCACGAATCTCAATCTGCGTCTGCCGTCCGGGCAATCTCTGCAAACGTACGCGGATCAGGGTCGGCGTTAATTCAAGGTAGCCAGAGCCGATAATGGCCTTGATCTCACACCACTGTGCGTTCGCCACGATCTTCCCATCTCGCTCTTCATCCTCAACGGCTCCCTGGCTGGTTACTGCCTGTGTGGCATCAGGTGAAAATTTCAGATCCAGACATTTTCCTTCTTCATCCACCTTTGCTAACACCGTGTCAGTGAGAGAGGTCATATCTTGCTGAATTGTGGAAGCAAGATCGAAAACATCATTGGCACGCCAACGTGTGATCTGCACATTCAATTTTGTTGGCTGTATTCTGCTAAATTCCTGCATCACACTCTCCACATCCTCAGGCGAAATGAGTCCATGGACAGGATCTTTTTTGCGATACGTTGGTCTCCACTGAGAAGCGGACGATGCCTCACCGCTGAACGTATTTCTCAACTGCTTCTGTTTCTGCTCGGCAAGCAAGAGATGAGATGATGCCTGACCATCGAGAGGTTCTAAAAGAGAAAGAGTGGCCTGACCCTCAATATAGAGAAGGGTTGTATCAGGTACACGAAGAAGCTTCCAGGCAATGGGAAGACTATTGAGTGACCCTCCAGCAGTGGCAATTCCGACGACAAGTAGCGCACTCCCCAACCCAATAAACGGAAAAAAGAAGGATACGAAGAGAATCAGCAGAGAAAGACCGAAAGGAGCCAGTGCAATCAGGAGCGCATCCTTCCGGCTCTGCAACTGCCCTGGATCGGCAAAATAGGGTGTTGATTGAAAAAAAGCTGGAAGACCGTAAGAGACTTTATAGCCAAGTACAGAACTTATCCGCCTTTGCAAAAGAGTGTGGACCACGAGAACTGGAGCAAAGAGAAGCAACGTTGCCACTCCCATCATAAGACCTATGACAGTGGCAGAAAATCCTTGAAAAATGATCGTGCCAGTGTGACTCCAATAGCTCAGCTCCAACCAGATAAGATAGAAACAGACAAACAGAAAGATAGCGTAAGTTATACCTCTCTGCGAGAGACGCACATGAGACACCAGCTGATACCCCTCCGGTATCTGAGACAAGGGAACATCATCCTTCAGAAGATACATAGTACATACCTGTCTTATCACTATTTGATGAATACCATTCAGCCAAGAGAAATGAACTGTCGAGAGATGGAGAAAGGTCAGCGAGAGATTTGCCTCATTCAGAATCAGTTCAGACAGCCCGGGAATAGTTTTAAAAGAATCTATTTATGGAGTATCCATAACACATTCAATAAGAAGGTATACGCAATTCCAAAGAAAAATAAAACCTTCACATTTCTTGAATGAATAAGCCCCCCAAAAAATAACGCAACCTCTAGTAGAAAGGAGCTCATTCCACTCCCAACCTCTCTCTTCTCTATGCGATATCGCCAGACAAAAAGCTCATAGGCTTTCCAGCAGAAATAGCTAAACAGTCCCAACCAGAAAGTAAAAAGAGATAAACCTCTCACATTGAGAGTGCCTGTAGTATCAGCTAGAAATAGACTTTCAAAAGCCAGGTATCCAAAAGTAAGTATTAAGAAAAACCCAGGAATAGCCAAAGCACTACGCTTTCTTTGTAAACCCCAGGTCCAATACCTTAAATCTATGTCTTCAAAAGATGTGACTCTTCCTGATCTTTTTTTGCTTGGCACCTTCAAGCCTCTATCTTTTTTGGGCACGAACTGTCGTTCCCTTTCGCATTTTCAATGGATTGATGAAAGGCACAAACAATCGAGGCCGGACTCTTATGCGCCAGGGTTCGGACTTATGCCCCTCAAATCAGCGTAATTTGAGCGGGTATTGTGCCAATGGGCACAACGAAGATTTGCATCTTTTAGATGATCTTTAACGAAGACAAAGTTTTCTAAATTAGTAGAACGAAGTGATGCTGGTTCTAGATCTACAAAAGGTAGCTGGGATCTTACTCAGACAAAATATGTACATCAAATGCCATTGAAGAGGACGCTCTCGCTCGGAAATAAGGATATTCCCAGCCAGCTAGAACTATTGCAAAACGAGCTTGCGGAAAAAGATGCCTCTTCTGATTTAATACAAGTATAGATTGTTTGTATATTACTTCTATAAATTTTGCAAGGTTTTTTATTACTTCATCTCGACACTCACGAATAATAATCAGATTACCTTGATACTGAGAATCTTTTCCTTGTACACCATCTATCCAATCTACTAATTGATCCCAGGAGACAAAATCTTTTTGCTTGTAATGAATTTTTTCTTCAGGAACGTAAAGATCGACGATACTATTTCCAACTTGCCATAATTCATCCCAATTCTTCGCAGAAAGCTCAAGGATAGAGGTTTCTTGGAATGACAGGATCTCTGCTATTTTCCTGGTTGCCATCGTATGAGGACAGGCATACAGCCAATCATTCTCTTGAAGCTTTTTCTTCTTCTTCATGACATTCTCCGCAATCTTTGTTCTGATGAAAAAAGTATCCTGTTTTTTTGCAATTTTCGCCGTTATCAGTGCTATTGGAAAGCATGCTCTCGTCCTTTCTAAGAGGTGAGTACGCATTGGCTTTACATATGTTTACCGTAGACCAGCATACGACTCCCCCCCTAATACCTATATATCCATTCATGCCATATTTATCTAAAATAGCATAAAAATATCAATACGTTTATACTATTTGCCACAATTTTATAGTTGTCATCCCTGAACCATCAGTCATTTTAATCCCCGCAGTAGCTAACAGATGACTTTGAGGCAACCAATTCATCCACTGTATACTCCTATCATAATGGAGATATTCTGGTATCACATGCTCAAGAGCATCAAATTGAGAGAGAAGTGTGTGTTTTTCCAGATCCCACAGGTAAACCAACCCATCATAGTCTGCAAAAGCTAGAATATCTCCCTGGGGCGAAAAACAAAAACTCATCGGTTGAATACCAGCATATTGTATTGGACCAACGGATTTTTGCTGGTGTATATCATATCCCTCAATAGCTTTTTGAGATAAATGATAAATCTGTTGAGTATTTTGCCTATATTGTAGTTGATTCCAATGTCTTGCCTCGTTCCAAAAAAAGCTGCGCTGCTTATTACATACAATTTTCTCCCTCTCCATGCCTATTTCTAAAAGCGAAATGCAAGTATGTTTGTCTGTAAAATCAAGTGCAATATATGGGGAATACGGAGAGCAAGCTATGTTATAAACATATCCGGCTTTGGCAAGTAAGCGACTCTGCTGACTATTTACGCCCAGTAAAACGGTATGAATCTTCTGTGTACTAGCGTCCCAGAGTTGTATGCGCGTATCACGTAAGACGATAAGAAGGAGCGAAGTACCAGGAAGGAAACGAACGTCCCTCATAAATCCTTTTTCTCCCTGAAAGTAACCGAGAAGTTCTCCTTCAAATGTCCAGATATAAATATTTCCTGTTTGTCGAAACGAGGCAGCCACAAACAGACCATCATCTGAAAGGGCAAGTGAATAAGGAGAATTCACTTCTTGAAAGTTTTCTTTTGTGTTGAACTGACTATCTCTTTCCACAGTAGGTATAGCTATTTGAACTATATGAGTACCAGTGGCAACATCCCATAATTCTATATCACCTTTTTCGGGAGCAATAGCAATCATTGCTCCATCAAGCGTACTTGCAATACACATAATATCTGATTCAAACAAGCCTAGTTGTGCAACCATCTTGCTATAAATGCTTTTCATCTCAAAATCCACCTATCATCTCATAAAGGATACACTCTTCGGAAATATCCTTCAGAAAACATTTGTCTCCTTAACTCAAAATCAGATAATTTTGTTACAAAAGAAGTGGCTAATGGCAACCATTCCGCCAAAATACCCGCACCTAAGTGAGTTGCGATCCCACCATCACCTGCACGCATCATATCTATTTCTTGGCACATTTCCCATTGATAGCCATTTTGGCTAAACTGAAGGCCAAAAGCATTTGGCTGCACGTAGTCACGCCATGGAAGCCCAGATAGAAATTCTTCCCAGCTTTGAGAGAAGGGCCGAAAACGCACTGGGCGGTGGTTTGGAGTGATATCCCCCCAACGGAAAAGTGCACGCGTTCCAGCCCCACAGGCATACTCCCATTCATCCGACGTGGGTAAACGAAAACCATCTGCCAATACAGTCTCGCGAACCCGTTGAAGGCTCACTGATCTTTGAGGGGTCAAGCGTCCATTGACAAGGATAGGGGGAGCATCTCCATCACTGGGGCTCATCTGCATCAGAAGTGGAGGAATCTCCACCTGCCGAAAGGGCGTCAGAATACGGTCTAAAAAAACGTCAAGGGAGTCGTTTGTATAGCCTCTCTCGATCGTTTCTTTCTGCCAACTCTCCGCTTGAGCTGCCGTCGGGATAAATGGATGCGTTCGGTCATAGCCTAACGTGGCTTGACCTCCAGGGAGAAAGGCAAAGCGGAGTGGTCCCTGTTCTTCACGAGAAGCGGGCGGTGTCCAGGTAAAGACCAAGATACGGTGCCGCTGATCACCTAAAGCAAACGTTGTAAGCTGCTCATACTGAAAGGAGGGAGGGACTTTGTTGAGAATAACTTCTGCAACCCGTTCGCATTCGACCGTAGAGAAATGGTCCCATGCTTCCCATGCCGGAAGAAGCGTTTTCATGCTGTTTTCCACCTCATATGCTCTTTTCTATTCATGCAATACCCAGGGTAGCGTTTTCATGCCACCAGAAATGACTGTCAGACAGGTCGTTCGTCTGATTCGCTATGCTTTAGAGCTTCTTGGGACCGCTCCTTCCACGTCATAAAGAGCTTTTGATAAACGCCAATAGAGGGCATACCTGGTGAAATCAGGGTACCTGTCCTCAAAAGCCTTTTGTAATCTGAAGACGAGCTCTAAGGCCAATTCAGGAGATCCCTCGCTGATCGCTTCGTTCTTCGACTCCTCGTAATATCGCGCTGCGATATGCACAATCTCTTCCACTGCTTGCTCGAGAGCTTGATCATGAAGAGGGACGAACCCTCTCTTCTCTTCGAGCGCCTCAATCGCATTTGAGAAATCCCAATAGTGAGCAAATCGGGTCGGGTGGGATATTTCTCGACAAAAGCCTGTCGTAATTGCTTGACGGGCTCTAAAGCCAGGGTAGGGGATGCGCTTTCAAGAGCTCCGATGACTAACTCATCATAGTATTTCCCAGCTGAATGTAGGAGCCCATCAAGCTCTTGATCAGCGGTGGAATAGCGTTGCAGATAAAAGAGGGCCGCTTCTCTCTGTTTATAGATCTCAGCATCCAGATAGGTTCGCGCAAAATGGCTGGACGGCCAGGGGCGCATCGCCACGACTGATACGATAGTCTTTCCATGAAAAATGCGAAAGCACTTGGCCAACAACATCTACAGGTTCATTCATTAAAAAATCAAAAATAACTTCTCTCTGGACCGCTGATAAGGACGCCATGGCTTTATCCTGTCTATCCTGCTCAGCAGTAGTTTGCCCACGATAAATAGTTGCTCCCCGCTTAATCTGGCCAGCTGTTCGAGAAAGGGTATTGACGAGCACAACCAATTCATCGATAAAGGTTTTATACTCCTGCAGAGGACTTTTGAGCTCACGCTCATCCATTCCATCATCACTGAACAGGTCCTGTGGATGGCGATCGTCTATCAACTGCTCCTTCAAAGCGTCTCTTAAAATGCTATCTTCCATGGCTTTTCTTTCTAAAAACTTGATCCTTGTTCCTTTACGGCGACATGGAGAAGAGGAGACGATTGTTTCCTCAAAAAGTGATATGCTGATAGCTGTCAGACTGAAACGAATAGATGGAAATATTTTGGCCAGGAGCTCTTGAATGTAGGCATCAATTCAAGGTAGCCTGAGCTGATAATGGTCTTATTTATATTAATGGACAGTAAGATTGCAAAACATCTGTTTCTGCCTACTACGCGCAATAATTTGAGTTCTTCATCTATACCATTGGCCAGGGCAAAACTGGATTTAAGTAGATCGCTTCTTCATCGCGCAACAGATTAGATTCATCTTCTGGAAGTCAGAAATCAGAGTCAAAAATCAAGGAGATCCCGCGTAAGAAAGTCTAATTCCTCTTGCGTAATCTTCATCTCCTTCTCTAATCCAGGAAAGCCTCCCCACTGGAAACAGAGGCGTAAATAATTTATAAACGTGAGATGATGCTCTTCTCCACATAATTCTGCATCAAAATTTTTACATGGAACTGCAATTTCATAATCTCCACCTCCGCTATAGCCGTATTTTAAGTCTCCATCTGGCGAAATAGGCAGCATAATTGAATCAGTATCATCCTCATCAGCAAAATCGCGTAACTCTTCGAAAACATCTTTCAGTGGTTGAGTATGAAGTGGATCAAGGCCATAACCACTTTTATAATTGGCACCTGGAATTGGAGAATGAAATGCTCCAATTAAGCTAACATCGCCAACATCTAAATACCAACATTTTATTGATAAAGGTAACGATCCAACTAATTGCTCTAATTTAGAAATATAAATACTATTGCGTGCTGTTGGTTTACGGAAAATAGGTTCCTCTTTTTGAACAAGAGCTAATTCTTTTATGCTTAGATCATCTGCATGATCCCAGGAACCAGCACCAAAACGATAACCCATTTTTTTCAATTTTGGAATAATTAATACTTCCAGATTATAGCGCACCCGTCTCATTATTTCATGCGCGACTAATAATGCATCTTCTTGAATTTCCGGATTTACTATGTGATCTTGAAGCTGTAGTAGTTCTTCATAGACCTCCTGATAGTATCCTTTTTCGTAACGCTCAAAAAATTTGCCCATTTTTTATCTTTCTTAGTCTTGATGAAAAGAGGTGTATGAGCCTACCACTTTTCATATACCTCCAAACAGTGGTATCAGTTAGCTAACCACGCTTTCAATTAAAGTGGCATTTCCAGATTTTTATGGTTGTCCACTTTTGGGCAGTAGTATTTTCATATAAAGAGTTTTTCTGTTTTAAATTATCGGTTCCTACCGTTAAAATGCCGCCATCTCTCAACCAGAATACCGCGCTTATAGCCTTATCGTCATTCACTAATTGATGTGCTTTGAAATCCAGTAAAGCCTTTCCCTCTTCGCTATCCAATATCATTAGTGTTCCATCGACCCGAGATACTACAAAGTACTGTCCATCTGGAGAAAGCGAATGTGCATTGTCAAAAGCACATTTTATGTCATCTAAAATTTTTTTGTCTCCACTTTGTGTATTTATACAAAAAATACTATATCGATCACCTCCAAAAAACACCCACCTCTTCTGAAAATAAGAGATAAACTGGAAATAATTGTGAGGCACACGCATTGTTTTGCTCTTTAAAACCTGTAAAGCTTTTTCCGTCTCAATACAATCATAAATTTGAAGTAATGAAGACGAAGAAGGGCGAGCAAATTGGAGTAAAACAGCTAATTCTTTACCATCCTCGGAAACAGTAAAAAAACTACGAAACACTTTTCTTTCACCGCACAATGGGTCTGCCGCGTCAGGCAGAGAAGGACAAGATGATACAAAACGTGCTGGAAGGAATTCCCAAAACTCAATATGTCCATCATGAAAACATAATGCTACAATATTATGAGATGGCATAAAAGTAAGAGCAACAGCAGGACGTTTGATAACTTCAACCAGCGTTCCTTCTCGTATCCAAATATGAACCTCATCATTATTAAGTGCTACAGCTAAAAACAAATTATCCGCAGAAAAAGCCAAATCTCTTACAGCAAATGGCCCTAGCTCCCTTTCATAAAGAGATGTAGCAGGAGCTTTAAACAATTCCACATCAACTTCTAACTCACTGACTTGTTGACAAAGCTGTATATCCCATATACTAATACCTGAATCAGGAGTGGCGATAGCTATAAGTTTTTCATCTCTAGAGATGTGAACTCTATCCACTACTAATGGTAATCTACCAAATCTTGCAAAAATATTATAAGACACATTAACCTTGCCTTTGTTAAACTCCATATACATCCTTACTCAATAATCAATAAAATGTCTTTTAACAATATTTCCTGATCAATCTGATCATAGTTAAACAATTGTAGAAACATTTCCTCCAATACCGATGAGTCTTCAAGATTTGACTCTAAATTACCCCATCCAACTTGTTTGATTTGCTCCTGGACCAATTTTTCCCTCACTCTTCAAATATCTGCAAACAAGCAATCAGAAGATAGAGTATTGGCAGTGCTCCTTTGTACTGTCAATACGCTTGTTCACCAGGGTGAACTAACTTTCTTAACACCCCAGGTCTTCTTCCTGGTGACTCATTTTCTTAAAGGTAGTCCTGCGATTTCGGTTTGAAATTGAGCAGCGACATACTGTAACTGATTAAAACTCATATTCAAATCAACGTATGGAAAGTCGTCATCAAATAAATCCTTAGTATCTTTGTACTCTTCGCTCATCGTCCATTTACCGATAGCGCGCATTGTATAAAATCTAATAGTTAGATCAACATTCGAAATCTCCACTATTTTAAAACGTAATTCTCCCTCGGAAAAGAATATTTCTCGTTCCACATCCTGTTTTTTTGCAATTTGCATCAGCCATTCTGCAAGTTGTTCTGCTTCCCAATTAAGAAGACATCGAAAAGCATAGCTGGTTGAACCAAAGGGAGCGAGCACTCGAATGTGTACCTTCAGCCAATCGGAGTCATCCCACTCGCCTCGTACATGGTTTTTTCGACGAAAACCAGCTATACGTATCTCCACTTCTGAATTATCAGTACTTTTGAAAAGCATGTTCTTGTCCTTTCATAAGGGCGCAGTATAGCACTGCCACTTCTTTGCAAGCGCAGCTTACTCCAACTTGGTTACATCTATTTACTTTATCTCAGGCACACTCTAAAAACAACAATAAACAATACACTAATACACTGTTAAGTATCAATTTCTGATTAATATTTAACAGTGCACGTATCCTGCATGAGATTTTACAATGTATTAGTGGCAAGACTGAATAGAGAAATGTTAAATTTAGGCTTAAAACCGTGACAAAGCCCTTACATTTAAAAGTCCTCTTTCCAGGAAAGTTTTAGTCGAAACCAAGCTCAATCTTTATCCGATTTACGTTAGTAAAACCGCCCTCTTGCCATAGTAAAAAATCTCATTCTTCCACCTTGGAAACCAACATTAATGTGCTTTGTATCGCTTACGGTGTAGTGTATGAGAAAATCAACTTCTCCTCTAGGATCACCTACAATATGCCCTTTATTGAGTACTCTCTCCACGTCACGGAGGGTTCTCATACCGAATCCAGAAGCTTCCTCCCTTCTTAGCTCTTCAAAAACATGCGAGTTAGTTTTAATATTCATTTTTTTGAATACTCCCTTAAAAGCTCCAGAAAGTTTTGAATCTGTAAGCTCACCTAAGGCCCTGTTACGATTGATTCCACGGAATTTTACGCCCCCAAAAAACTCTCTGCCCGTTTTTCCAAATGGAATTTCATTACAATTATGAACAACTAACTGCAGTTCACCAACCGCAAACGTATGGATAGTGCTGACCGAGAGGTCATACATATCCTGTTCACCAGCCACAGTGTGCAGTTCAGTAATCGTCGCCGTACGACCATCCAGTTGTTGAACCTGATCCCCAACCTTCAAGTCTCCAGCATTGACCCAGCC
Source organism: Tengunoibacter tsumagoiensis (assembly GCF_003967535.1). Taxonomy (GTDB): domain Bacteria; phylum Chloroflexota; class Ktedonobacteria; order Ktedonobacterales; family Ktedonobacteraceae; genus Tengunoibacter; species Tengunoibacter tsumagoiensis. Next base: position 4,296,531 of record NZ_BIFR01000001.1, read on the forward strand.
TCTTGCTGTGAACCAGGGATGCTTCTGCGTCGTATGAACTGTTTCAGCTGCAGCACTGGGTGGAGCAAGACTACCGTGACTCTTGACCTCAGCATCCTGCTGCTTGGTATTGGGCTCCGTCTCCTTTGCATTTGGTGCTTGATCTGTTGCTGAAAGCGTGACATCGATCAAGTCATTGTCGTGATTGAGAAAGACCTGCTGCACTTTCTGTGTTGAAGGCTGCTTCGTCGCAGGATCATAAGCGGTAACCTTATCACCTGGCTTCAATGTATCAATTCGCTGTTCACCATCAGGAGTAGCGACAGGCGTTTCCGCAGCAAAGGACAGTCCACACACCTCAGGGAGCGCGCTTTTCGCAACTTTGCCAGCATACTTTTGCAGCAATTTTCCAGCCCCAGCAGTTGCAACCCCTGTCATACCACCGACGACGGTCGCTTCCAACACACCATCACCCAGCGGTTTATGGTCAATCGCATTACTGATCAATTGCCCGGCAGCACCAGATGCAGCACCCACTGCCGCATGAACGGCCAGACCCGCTTCAGGCCCCGCCAGACCACTGACAGCACCAGAGACCGCACCCACCGCAGCCTCACGTCCCACATCATGCCAGTTAATCCCATGTCCAGAGGCGGCCTGTGTCGCAATACTCACGCCTGCACCCATTGCCGCTCCAATGATCGCCCCTGCAATCATCGTACAGACGGGCCAGCAGTGACCATCCGGATCGGTAGCCGTCTCGGGATTACCCTGCACATAGGCATAGCGCGAGAGACCCCAGGGATTGTAACCACTCTGCGGTAACTCGCTGTCAGGGCTGATGAACTGCCCTAAACTGGGATCGTAATAGCGCGAGACGTAGTAGTCCAACCCGGTGGCGCTATCGGCCTTCTGACCAGTGAAGCCAATGTCGCTCGGCATTGTGCCGTTGGTATAGCGGCTGGCTCCGTAGGGTGCGTAGAGTTGGGTAGCTATGGGTGCTCCACCCGCCGAGAGCGTCACGACGGGACTGCCCAGACGATCACTGGCAAAGTAGGAGAAGACGCCGTTAATTGCCTCAGCAATACGTTGTGAGCCTGCGAAGTAGAACGTCGTCGTGGTCGTGGGTGAGGCACCCGTAACGACTTCTTCGACATCGCCAACGTAGACGGTGGTGGTTGGGGTTCCTCCACCATTGCCAACCTGCTGGGCGACGCGGGTCCCCTCTCCATCGTAGAGGTAAGAGACGGTACTGGTCGGAGTGGGCTGGTTCTGCCAGGTAGAGAGTCTTCCTTCAGCATCATAACTCAGCTGCTGACCAGTCTGGGTACCCGAACAGGTTGTGGCACTTGTCGTGGCTCGACAGGTCATGTTGCCCGCTGCATCATAGGCGGCGCTATATCCACTGCTGGTAGAGGTCACTCCATGCAGTGGCGTGCTGCCGTAGGTGTAACTGCCCTGGGGTCCTGCCGTGAGACGACCATTGCTGTCGTAGCCAAAGCTCTGCTGATACTGAGCTCCGGTCAGACTGCCTGCGGTCAGGCTGCCACAAGGTGGTGTTCCGCTAGCTCCAGCCCAGGTCAGTCGGTTCTGCTCATCATAGCAAAATTGCTGATTATCAGTTCCTGCTGTCAACGTTGTTGCAACAGTAGTGACATTGCTGACTGCATCGTAAGTTGGCTGCGTCTTGTAGAGGAGTGTGCTATCACTACTTCGAGTAATAGAAGCTGAGGCCAGACGGCGCACTGGATCATAGCTGGCAGCATAGGTGTAGATACCATTGCCCAACAACATTCCAGTGATATTGCTTGCCGCTCCACCAGGACCAGTATAGCTGATCGCACCCGCAAGTGTCGTAGTGGTACCACCCAGCGTAGTAGTCACCTGATTTAACCAGCCCTGCGCCGACATGTTGGTCTGTACGACCTCACCAGTCGGATAAGTCTGGCTAATTGGATGACCAGCATCATTATAACTTTTTTGCACGCTATAGCTATTGCCGTTAACCGTTGTGGTCATACCGATCTGCTGACCACGCTGGTCATAGGTGTAGCTATAGGAGCCAGTCAGGCCGTTAGGACCGGTAAAGCTCTCGCTGGTCTTACGTCCCACTCCATAGTTGCCATTGGCGGTGCTGTCGTAGCTATAGCTAACTTCAGCTCCGGTGGAGCTATTGGTGGTATTGCGCCAGAGGAGACGGTTGAGGCCATCATAGCCAGCATAGACGGTACCAGAGCTGCCTCGAGCATCCACTGTCTGGATCTGGTTGCCACTGGGATCGTAGCTATAGGTTTCGTTGCCTCGATCAGGATCGCTCATGCTGGTCTTACGGCCCAGACCATCAAAGGTCGAGCTGGTCGTGGCGGTATTCCCAGGATGAATGATGGAGGTTAGATTCCCTTTATAATCGTGAGTATAGGCGGTCGTGACATAGAGCGCATAGTTGCCACTACTATTCCCTGTGAAACGCTGATCATAGCTGACACGGCCAAAGCCATCGGTATAGGTCGCGCGCTGATGATTATTGGCATCCAGGATCGTGGTCTTCTCATAGCAGCCATTGTCGCTGGCGAAGCCTGTGATGCCTCCACATTGGACGGTATAGCTGGTCTGAGTGGATTGTGAATTAGGGTCTGAGACATTCTTCGTCCGCTCCAGACCATCATAGGTGGTGCTGGTTCCGACTTTGGTACTATCAGGCGGAGAGAAGGCGGCTGGTCCTGCTGGTCCACTATACGAGGAGACAAAGTAGGAGTTGCTCTCAAAGACCATATGGCCGGCTGCATCGTGATAGGCATAGGCCACGACGTCCTGTCCATTCGGTCCGGGATCGCGCGTCTCTACCAGACGGCCCTGTCCATCATAGAAGGCTCGGCTCACTACTGTTGTGTTGTTATCCAGCCGATCAAGCTGATCAACTTCAACACAGGGTGCCTGCGCGGCGGTTCCTGAACACCAGGTGGTGAAGGTCCAGCTCTTGGTGGCACCATTGCTGGTCTCGCCTGGCAGGGTCTGACCCGTCATACGGCCCATGGCATCATAGCTATAGGTCGAAACCTGATTGTTGAAGTCTTTGGTCGACATTGGCCAGATGCCAAAGCCGCCCAGTGCGCTACTGGAGTAGCTGGTGCTCGCCGTCTGATTGAGAGCGTTACCAGACGAGGTCATCAATGTGGCATAGGTACTATCGTAGTAGGAACAATCGCTATGCTGTCCTCCGTTGATCGTACAGCCCTGGTGACCGGCAATACCAGCGTTGGCATCGGGATCGTCCGAGGAGATATCGTTGCCGTACTGGTCATAGCTTTTGGTCGTTCGAACCTGTCCAGTGACGCTATATCCATTCGCTGAGGTGCCACAATTGCTATAGGCATCGCTAATCGTAGCCAGTCCTGCGGTCAGGCTACTTTGTGCTCCTGTTGCATAGCTTCCACCATCGTAGCTCGTATACGAACAGGTATAGCGATTCCCAGAGCTGTCTTCAGTCGAGCTGAAGGACGGCGTATCCAGGATATAGGTGCCGTTGGCGCTATTCTGCGTTGCGGTAACCGCATCATTCCAGATATAGGAGGTCTTGTTGATCGTCTGGGTTGGCGTGCCACCATTGGTTGTGGTGGTCGCCTGGGTCACACGACCATAGGAATCGTAGACTGAGGCATTGGTGGTGGTGACGCTATTGCCAGTACCATCTCTGGTCTCGCTTGTGCCCTGTGTCTGCTGGATATCACAGACTGCGACTGGATTATTATGGTCCAGTTCGCTGACAAGCTGACCATCCCAGGTATAGGTTCGGCCCTGCGATGTCTGGGTTGGCGTCGCGGCAACACCTGAGGGAGGGCAGATGGCTTGATAGGTGTTGGTTGTATGCTTGAGCAGCGTTGAGCCATCGGTATCGTAGTAGAAGGCTTCGTATTCATGCCCATGGGCTGCGTTGGCTAGATGCCACCATGGTGAGGCATGACAGGGTGAGCCCGAATAGCAGACGACTTCGTTGGTGTCGTAGATACCAACGCCTTCGGTAGAGTAGAAATTATGGACCTCACGAGCACCATCGGGCAAGAAGACGGTGGTCTGAGCATAGCCCATAAATTTGTTATTGTAATAGCTCAGATAGTCGGTATCGTTCTGGTTCCCCCAGTACGCTCCGGCCACACAGTCGCTACACTGCTGGGAGACCAGCGGATAGGGCAGCTTGTATTGATAGCTCGTTGTCGATGTAACAGGGGTGCTGGTCTGTGCTCCACCCTGCCCATTCTGGGTCAAACGAACCGTGGTGTCACTGTTCTGGGTCAGGACTTCGCGGCTCCATGACTGATCATCGGTCTCGTTACAGGGATAGCTGCCGCTGGGCTGACTATTACAATAGAAGGGATCGGCGTTGTTCTGTCCGCCACCTGGCACGCCATGGGTATTGTTATGAGCCTGGCCCCAACTAAAGCTCTGAGACATTCCCATGCCATTGCTGGCTGAGGTCATATACCGGTCATTTGGAGGCCCATTCTTAGACCAGAGGATACAGCCACTTCCATTCCCAGTATTCCAGGAAGGACCACAATTATTGGAGGGATTAGGATGGAAACCACCATCCACATAGGCCGTATCAAACGACCCATAGCTGAAGGTGCGAACTGGAAGAGTTGCGCTATCAGCATGAGTAAACTCATGTGTAACGAACAGCTCTGGACCACTCAGTCCACAACAGACTCCACCAACATTGGCGATATTCGTGACATCTACCGAGTTATTCCATGTCAATTGAGGATCAGAACCCTCTAATGTGGTGGAAAACAAGGGGGTGGCGCTATTGGGATTTGTGAGTGCAATATCATCAATAAATCCACGATAGCCACCAGTGTTCGCTGGCTGGTCATACCCAATCAGGATACGATTGATGGTCTTGCCGTTTAAGACAGAGCCAATATTACTGCTGACCAGATTCCATTGATCCATCACAAGATGGCCACATTGGTAGGCAGGATGGACCCTGTTCCCGTTCTGATCTACCGCACCTGAATCGCGCAGAGTTGAATTATCGGTAAAAACCATATCAACAGCAACACAGGTACTATTGCTCCCGCCGGGCAATGTTGTGGTATTGCCACTCTGAGGGAAGATCCAATAGCTGAGGTTTGTATTGGGACCAACCACAATATTCTGACTACTGAGGTCAAACGCCTTCATATACGCAAAAGAGCGTGTGGAATTGTTGTCTGATCCCGAATATAGGATCGCATTCGACCCTGTGGTTCCTACCTCTTGCTCACGGGTCAGGTCCAGTGTCCCTGCTACTGACTCCTGTTTGCCAGAGCTAGGATCAGTCATGGTAAATGGAGCGGACTGTTCATAACTGAGCTGATATTCGCGCAGTGTGTTCCAGCCGGATGAACTGCTGGGGCGAATCTGTACATCAATCGCGTTAAGAACAAACGTGCTCTCTACGGCAGGGGCTGCTACGCCACCGCTTCCGGAGAGATCAAAAGGATCATCACAGCGCAGATTCGTTCCAGTATTACACCCGCTAAAGAAGCCATTGGTGGGGCGAGCAGGAGTATGCGAGGCCTGGAATGAAACCCGTACTAATGGATTCCAATTGCTGCCTGTACACATCGTCTGGGCATCATGACAATTGGGAGAGTCATACTCAATAGTGCTGAGGACAGCATCACGCACCACTTGATGACTTAGCCCTTGATCCATGATCGTGGAATTATCCTGTTGGTAGGTCAGATGGATCTGATTTCCCTTGGGATCGGTGATCATATCCAGTAGCCAGCCTGAGACGACGTGCGCTCCTACACTGGCCTGATAATAATGCTGAAGTGAGTCAGGCGTGCACCCAAACTCCTCCATAATGCCATTCGCCAGCCAGACGCGGAAACAGGGCGGATGCACAGGCATACCGATATCCACAGGTCCAACGTACGCATAGATCTTGGCATGAGATTCGGTCGCTGTATGCCACTGAATGGGGCAGGGATAAGAATTTGGTCCACCAGCCGCACAATATTGACCGCTGGTATCATCATAGAAGGTTGAGACGTTCAAATTGGGGGGAATAAGCTCGGAGCTCGTTCCAAAGGGATCGCTCAACTGCCAGACATTCTCCCAGTTGACACCCCCGCCACAGGCCGTGGTGTTACAGCCTGCATAGACATTATGTTCGGACCAGGTGATGGAACCCAGACTGAGATCCCATCCTTCTCCAACCCAGCCAGCCGCACCAGTCAGATTATGCTGACCATTGACGCTTTCGCTACTGTAGTTGAGATTGACTGGCGGCGTGAGACCACCAGGGCCCGCAGGCACATCGATGGAGAGACCAGCTGTTAAGCTACCAGCATTAAGATCCACATTAAAGGGATCAGGTTTACCAAAGGTTCCAATGGAGACATCGCTCTGCCAGCTCATTGATGAACTGGGTGTGCTGATCGAGGGAGTTGCCAGCAATGTCTTTTGCGCAGCATCTACCTTGATCGATTGAGTGGAAAGTGCTCCAAAGGTGCTCTCTGTCGAGACATTATTTGCAGTGGCAGCCGTCTTCATTCCCTTACTGGGATGAGTTCCGTTCTGAACCACATAGGCATGATCAAAATTGAGGAGCGCCTCCTCTTTTTTGTAGTGGTATTTCGTCGTGAGTGCTTTTCTCAGACCGTGATTGAGCAGCACCCCTTTAGCATCCACCACCTGAAAAAGATAGGTTCCTAGCGAAAGATGCCCACTGCCACCAGCATTCGATCCAGATGCCGGGGCAATCTGCGAGACTTGTAAGAAGAGCTTACCACCAGCCTTCGCAACATCATCTGCGGTGATAGCACCCGCTGGAATATCCACTTCCAGGCGGCCATCATCGCCAAGGAATTGAGCTGCCTGACCTGCCGTTAACTCAACCGAACCTGCGGACATAGGCATGGGAGCAGCATGTTGAATAATTTGGGGCGCACCCGTCTTCTCAGTTCCCTTTGGGGCAGGTTTGTACGTCTGGACATGAGATTTTGAACCCGCTGTGGGATCATAAATATTGGGTTTCTTCGCCTGAGTAGAGGAGACTTGATTCTGCGTAGCTGGTGCCTGACCGGCTCCAAAGACCAGAGGACTTTCAGGTCCGAAGAAGACCAGTAAAACCAGGAAAAAGGCAAGACCAGCGCTACGTAGCTTTTTCCAGACACGAGCAGATCTCCGCAAAAATGATGCTCTGCTCAAAGAATGGGGGGAAAGAGACATCCATGTACCTCTCTATAAATAAAGCAACACTAATAAACCCTTGCAGAGGGCAGGAATAGGAACAGGGGGGAAACGCAGATTCCTTTCTAGCTGAAATATTTTCATCTTACGAAGCATTGTCGTTCATAGAAGAACAACAATCTATGCGTCTTTGTATCAGTAAATAAGAGATAAACGCACATATAGAATATATCATAGCTACAAAAAAAAAGACAAGAGGTTATTCAGGAAATTTTGGGGAGGAATAAACGGATTCCTGTTCTTTGCTCCGAAAATCTGCTTCGTAGTTGTAAGAGTGGAAAAACGGGGAGAGGCTCGCCATAGGACATCATGATGGTTGTGAAGGTGCAACCATGGGGGAGGGGCACTCCAACGGCCATCATAAATGATGGGCCCGACATCATTCATGTGACAAATCGAGCGTAAGGAGCGATTTATCACATGAGCGTGTCGGGCCCATCATTCATCATGTCAGCGGACCATCTCGTCCGGAGGGAAAAGTCTACACTACGACCTGTGACATGCTCTTGAAATTCCCATGGCCGGGCTCGAGAGCGCTACGCCAGATATAAAAGTGGCCTGTCCCATAGGAGTTGACAAAAGGAACTGTCGCCACCAGATCGTAATTTTTGCTGGCAATCATCTGACGAGCAATAAACTGTGCCTCGGCAGGCTGGTAGTTAAAGCTTAACTCAACGGTCGTGAAATAACGATCCTTGAGCGCCTGGATGATCGCAGGGTCGCCAAGCAGAGCAGGCTGGTTGGGGCGAGAATAGTAGAAGTAGTAGACGCCATTCCATTGCCACTCTTCGGTAATATCCTCCGAATCATAGCGAGCAACCTCAATATCTTCCACCAGAATACGTCCACTGGCATGACGCAGTTGTGTATGCAAGGCATAGCTCAGATCTGTCGTATTCGCCCAACCGGAAAAAATGGTCTGGGATTGCTGCGTCCCCAGGACAAAGACCAGCAGAACGACGCACAGGCCACTGAGCCAGTAGCGTCCATTCGCGTTGGCAATGGTTCGCTGCATAAAGCCCGAGATCCAGGCGAGCGCATACCCCGCCAGAGCCGCACAAAAGAGCAGACCCAGTGAGAAGTGCTTATCGAGCGAGACCGCCTCCATCTTATAGATGTGGTAAGCAGGAACAAGCCATGATGAACCATACATGACAAGAGCAACCAGGGTCAAACGACGATGATAGATGTAGACAAGGATCACTCCTACCAGCGCTGCCAGATACACAATTCCAGCCATCTGCATCACATGGGTAAAGAGCTCTAAGCGGGACTTCTGAATAAATGCCGTTCGATCAGTGGTTGTGCCAGCAATGGCATGAAACATCGATTTATCAACCACTTGATAAGCAATATACAGGCTAGCAGCCAATGTGAGCAGGGCAAGCGCCAGGCGGATCAGCATCCGCCACCACCCTATATAGGCCAGGCTGCAAAAAATGAGGATTCCCAGAACCGCTGGCACATAGAGCATCGCCGCATACTTTGTCAAGACAGCCAGCACTAATAACGGGCCAATCAGCAAGGCCAGCCAGGGCCGGCGGCTGGTGCTGACCTGAAAGGCCAGCAGAGCCGCAACTGCCACCAGACAGAAACACATGGCGTCAAAGGTTGCCAGACGACCAACATAGAGGACGGTCCCTAACGAGCCATAGAGCGCTGAAGCAAAGATGGCCGATGGTCGCTGAAAAAACTTTTGCGCCAGATAGTAGATGGTAATGTTGATCCCCATCATACACAACAGGCTATAGGCACGCGCCAGTTCCAGACCACCAATCATATCCAGGACGCCAGCAATAACTGGGTAGAGACCTGGATAGCCCGAGAAGTAAAAGGCATAACGATCAAGTGGGGCAGGGCCTCCCAGCCAATAGTGGAACAGCTGGCGGCCTGCATAGAGATACAGTGCCTCGTCCTGGAAAGCCGTGTTCCGCAAGGTGACGAGCGAGATAATCGCTTGCATCGCCAGAATCAATACCAGCGGCCAGTAGGATGGCCATACAATGGCTCTTGCTTGCTTTCTAACAATTCGATTGACGGTATATTTAGGAAGAGAAGATGTTGTTAACATAAAGTGAGAACTCCTAATCGCCTGTCCTATCTATCTTCAAAACGTTGCTGGAGATGAGAGGCAATCTGGCTCATAGCCGCAAGCGACTGCGCGTCTGATGTGATTGACCATTGTTTATCCAGTTTTACATTGGTTTTTAGTTCTGGCGAGGCATCGTGATACAGAAGAGCATAGACCGCATGATGCGTCATGGCAGCCTCACCTACCTGAGCAATCCAGGCCGCTTTTTCATCCGCTGGACCATCGGCACTGGCTTTAATAATGATTGGTTTATCAGGATAGCGCTGCATCAGTTTTTGAATAAGGAGATCAGGATCGCCCCACTGAGTGCCAGGATAGCTAATCAGGTCCAATACGACTCCATCGATGGTGTTCATAGGTGGTGCATAGGGTTGATCATTGATAGGGTCAGCTGGCTCCCAGAGCATGGTGATATTATTGGCTCCCACTTGTTTAAAGATGGATTGAACGTGCTGCCAGGCGGGCGATACGTCCTGTGGAATACCATTATTGGTAACTGCCGATGTAAGCGCCCAGTTACGATCCACATGCAGCAGGATGTTAATAAAGACCTGCTTATGATAAGCACGAATGGCTTGCGCCCAACGAGTCAGTTCTGCGTCGTGCAATCCATGCGTAATTGAGAGAAGACTTGCCTGATTGTCTGGCTTTCCGTTGGACTCAAAGGTGCCAAATTGTAATGTGATCCACGGACGAGCATTATGGGCGGCCAGATCATTGGCCCAGGCAACATCGAATGCGTCGGTTGTGGTCTGCGTCCGACCTACAATGGCAAGGTTTGAGCCTAAGAGATGCTCTAATTCCGCTGGCCGCTGCTTCAAAATGGAAGCCGGCAGATCAACACCTACATAGGGCATACTGTTTTGAGCCAATGCCAATGAGTAGGCAGGGGCCACTGGACCATACCAATGGAAGCTACCAGTAATAAAGATCGTGGCGGCCAACACCAATGAGAGGGCCAGATTGCTGGCTGAACGCAATCCTCTCTCGCGCTGAGGCAGATGCGCTGGATAGTGATAACTCTCCGTCTGGACCTCGGCTTTCGCTAATGCACGATGATCCGCACGCTGTGTGCGCCAATCCAGCACATAAAGCCAGAGGAAGCTCCCTAACATGACGAGTGTATATCCAACCCACAGCAGGCTAATTGCCAGAGCGGAGAAGACCTTGGCCTGAGCACGCGAAGAATACAGTAAGGCCACTAAACAGAGGACGACGAAAAAGATGTAGACCCACATGTGGCCCTGCGCTTTTTTCGCTCCTCGCTTCTTCGAAGTGACGGCAAAACCAACCTTACGCTGGAGAATGACGGTGATCAGGCTCTCAATCAAGACGGGGAAGCTACCAAAGCCCATTATGATGCCATAGAGACCGGTAATTCCACGTCCTGCATACCAGATCGTTGCAGAGCTTACCAGGAAGTAGGGGATAAAGTGCCAGAGGAAGGAGCCCAGTGTCGAGCCCTGAACCGCAGGGGTCCCGGTAAAGATGAACAGAATTGGACAGAGCAGGTAGAGCAGGTCGCGCAAGCCGCACAGGTAGTGCGTACAGGCCAGGAAGTATTGTAAGCGCTGACCAATATTCAGCCCGTTTTTCTTGGGCAGGAAGATGTCGCGCCAGTGCGTTCGCAGAACACCCAGCGTTCCAATCGCCCAACGGCGCTGCTGCTTTAAGTAGGCCTCAACATCCATTGGTCCAAGACCAGTGGCAAGGATATCGGTGACATAGACGCTCTGCCAGCGAGTATGCAGGTTAATCGAGGCGGCAAAATCTTCTGTTACGGAATCCTGGGGCAGGCCGCCAATCTCATCCAATGCACGTGCACGCAGCAGGACGTTTGTTCCGCAGATGAAGGCTGAGTTCCAGGCAGCTTTTCCTGGACAGAGCAGATTATAGAACATGGACTGCTGATCATCAGCCCAACGGGAGACCGGGTTATCCAGGTTGCGATAATACTGACCGGTCTGTACCCACCCGACGTGCGGATCTGCCATGTTTGGTACTGTCTTTAAGAGAAACTCTGGCTTCGCTACCTGATCCGCATCAAAGATGACGATCAGTGCATCTCCAGTAGCTCCCAACAGCTGGCGGGCATTCTCAATATTGCCTGCCTTGGCTCCCCCTGGAGTCTTACGCGTCACACAGGTAACACCCATCCGAGCAGCCAGGTCGTCAATACTCTGCCATTCCGCAGCTTTTGCAACATAACCATCATTGCAGATGACGATCTCGACCTTTCCCCACGGATACTGCTCCAGATACCGCTCACGTGCGGCCAGAGCTCCCTGGATGGTCGGTTCTAGAATGGAGACACCCTCATTTACGGTCGGGATAAAGATATAGATCGGATTATGGGTCGGGTTTACGCTTCGCTTCAGGCGAGGCTGCTGCCGTGGCCAGAGGGTGAATTGTAAGCCCATGGTGTGGATGGCACCTAAAAACTCGGCAAACAGCAATGGCAACGCGATCCACCAGCCAGCCCAGTTAATCACCTCAACACGCCAGCTAATATAGTCCACAAAGGTGATACCCATGGAGACGGCCAGAAGCATGGTGATGATACGGTGTCGATCCCCCTTCTTACGCGAACCTGCAAGGGTGATGCCAACTCCGAAGAGTACTGTAGCGAGAATAACCCAGGCATTCGGAATAGTGTAGGTCGTCAGGTCCAGCGCCATATACCCAACTGTGACCATCATTGCCAGCACTAAAAACACGGCAATCCACATAAACAGCTTCTCTTGTCTGATATGCCAGATTGCTTTCCGTGGCTTCTGAGTCGCGCCCCGGGCATTGGCGGTGCTAATGACGGTAAAACGGCTCTTCTTGTCCGACTTCTGGACCGCTAATTGCTGCGTTTTTGCTACGGTAATAGCCGCCAGGTTCTGTGTTGGTACGGCCTCGCTTGCCTCGGGTGATAAGGTTGCTACTGCGGCAGCGCTTTTCAGTTCTGGCGCTTTCGCTTTCGCTGGAACAATCACCTCTATATGATGTTTTGTCTCGAGTGCAGCAATCTCCTTCAGCTTCTGGGTTGTGGTGGACCCTTCAGCCGGTGCTGGTCCGCTCACCAACGGCTCTTGAGCGTTCTCTGGTGCGACTGCTTCTACTTTTCGGGTGGCTGTCGCAGCAATCGCTCTACGCTTCTGAGTTGGTGACTCCTCTTCTTCTTCCGCTGGTTGAACTTCTGCATCAGCAACCAGTTCGTGCGTCTTTTCCTGAGCCTCGAGCTGCCGGGTCTGAGACTCTGTCACCTCATCAGGTGCCTTCTGTTCTGTGGGTTTTGGCGCTTCCAGATGCTGTGTTCTGGCCTCTGATAGCTCCTCTACAGTCTGGGGTGTTTTAACCACTTCCATTCGCTGCGTCTTTGCTATCTCAATCGCCTTCAGCTCCTGAGTTTTGGTCATCTTAATGGCTTTAAGCTTCTGCGTATTGGAGAAACCAGTGGCAAGAGCTGGTGTAAAAGAGGTAAGAGCCTCGTCGATTGCCACAAGGTCAGAGGAAGGTTCGTTCTCTTTACGGGCAAAAGGAAAGATTGAACGATTGAGCAAGACAAAGTTACATACCCCGAGTAGGACAAATGCTGCCAACAATAACGGCTGCCAGATAGTCATTGTAAAAGGGTAGAGGAAAAAAAGCGCTGCAAAAGCAGCAACATTTAAGAGAAGGAGGCCAATGATCTTCCAACGGCGTCCAGCTGTCGGTACTTCACGAAAGAGGCGAGCCATATGTCGCACGATCGTCAAACCAGGTGTCAGCTTTGCGCCTGTACGAAACTGAATCTGAGCGGGGATCTCAACGATCTCTTGCCATGGACAGCGCAAGAGAATCTCTAACAGAAGTTTTGAACTGGTAGGGTGCAGTTCAACATCCTGTATCAATGAATGCCTGAAGACAAATAGTCCACTAAGAGGATCAGAGACACGCGCCAGTTGCTTAGGAAACAGAAGGCGAGCGTCATTTTTGAGCAAGCTCAGACCAAGACGACGTCCAGAAGCAATTCCTGTCTGGCTTCCACCTTTCAGGTAGCGACTGGCAATTAAGAGGTCAGCATCCTGTGCGATAATCTCGTCATAGAGGAGGCGCAACTGCGCAGGCACAGGCTCTACTTCACCATCAAGTACAAGAAGATAGCGTCCTCGAGCGGTCCGCAAAACACGCTGAAGAGCCGTGGCCAATCCCACCGTTCCTCGCTCTACCTGTACTGAAAAGGCTGATTGATTGAGCTTCTGTGCAACCTCCTGAAGCCTGGCTGAGGTCTCATCCTGGCTATTATCAACACAGATAATCTCAGTGTGCACGCCTACAAAGCTCGTACTTATTGTCTGTAAGAGCCTGGAGATTGTGGTAGCTTCATTATGAGTTGGAATAACTATACTGAGATCATATATGAGATTTCTAGGTAATTCTTCAACAAGAACATTAATGTCAGATCGATTCGCATGAATAGATTGAATGGAACTTTCTCCAGGTGCATGAAGGCCAATCGCTGGGAGAATAACCGTTACTTCACGGCCAGATGAACTATTCGTTTCTTCAGCACTACTCGTTTGTGACTCCAATTGTAATACTCTACTATGCATATTATTGACATTGTGCTCTGTTGCGTCTAAAAAATCTTCACGAATTAGTGGATTTTTGCTGCTTTCAATTGTCATGTAGTATTCCTACTTCTTGCAATAGTTTGGGAAATATTAGGAAGAAAAAAAGGCGGCAACATTGGCAAGGAGTCTTTCATAAGTTCTCCATTGTTGTAGTTTAGTGGAGATAGGATACAGCGACTAGTCGCTAAAGTATCGCAAAATAGCACTATGGTATCTTCAATTTTCCCCTCCATTGCTCGATTCGCCACCAATGAGAAGCATTTACATGCTATTTGAGAACATGAATCGGCCTGAGAAGCCGGTTTACGCATTTACTAGCTCTCATGGTATGGCCGTTTTTGTTTATTGTCGCACAAGACAAGGTAGCGCTGTAAAATTTGCATTTTTCGTAGCAAATCAGTACCATTACCTGTACAATATGACTTTTTCACTAGCCAATAGTCCTTTATTCCTGTATCTATTCCTCCTAGCCATTTCGGGCATTATCCTTATTGGTATGGTGGTACTGGCATGTCCTGATTATTAATTACTATTCAAAGAAGAGATGTAATTGCATGAAGAAGAAATTTACCAAAAAAAAGATTCTGGCCATGGGAGTAGTTCTGGTACTATTAGTTACCAGCCTGCTTGTCGTGATCAAATCTGCTATCGATGCCCATGCCCAGGCGGCTGGCATCAGCAGTTTCACGACCTATTCGGTTCCTGGTGGGAGTATGGATCCCTGGGGAACTGCATTTGATAGTACTGGGCGCGTCTGGGTAACTCTTCCAGGCTGCGATCCAAATCCCAGTTGTCCCAGTTCGACCCCTCCTGGCAAACTGGCACTTTTTGATCCCTCCTCACATACCTGGGTAACGGTCGTCTCACTCCCGGCTGGCTATGGTCAGCCATTGTTTGTTACAGTTGATCAGAATGGGAAAGTCTGGTTCACAATGCCGGTGACCAATGCCATTGGTATGTATGATCCAGTCAGCACAAACGTTGCGCAATGGGCCATTCCAACCGCCAGTTCAGGCCCATGGGGAATTGCACATGATGGCCATGGAAAAATCTGGTTTGCCGAACATTATGGGAATCAGATTGGTTCTTTTGATCCCAGTAGCCAGACATTCCATGAGATTGCTACCCCCGCCACGAATAGCAATCCCTACGGCATCACTGTTGATGGCTCAAATAATGTCTGGTTCGCTGAAAACACCTCTTCCGTTGCTTTAATTGGTGAATATACAAGCCAGGGGACATTAAAAGAGTTCAAGATTCGGAATACGCCTACGGGAGGGACCGGATTAACTCCACACCAGATTACGGTTGCTCCCGATGGCAAGATCTGGTGGTCAGAAGGCTGGGTAAGCGGAATTGGAACACTCGATCCTGCGACGGCTGTCCCTGGTACAAATACGGGGGTCCATGAATACTTCTATACTCCTTGTGGAGGCTGCTCATCGCATACTTCTGGTATTAGTACCGATCAGCAAGGCCTGGTCTGGATCGATGATTCCATCACCAATCAATATGGCTATATTCCAGCAATTGGAGGCTCATTCTCGCTCTATTACGCCAATCCTGGCAGCCACCCTCACGATGGTATGAATGTTGATGCTCAGAATCGTGTCTGGTTTAACGAAGAGTTTGCCAATGCACTGGCTCTGGCTATTCCCTCGGGCATCACGATCCCCACTCCAAGCCCGACCGTTCCCGTTACACCAACTGCTACGTCTAGCGCAACCAGTACGCCAACCCCAACCCCAGTGGGCACACCCACATCCTGGAGTCCGCTGGCCAGCGATACCTTCCAGCGCGCAAACCAGGCGCTATGGGGCACAGCCTCCGACGGTCATAGCTGGGGCGGCGACGCCAATAGTCAGACGTTCTTCTCTATTGCTGGGAATACTGGCCTGGTATCGAATACAGGAAGCACCTCCTACAGCGCAGTACTTGGCGCAAGCGCCACGGATACCGATGTTACGCTCACTGGCTCCTTAAGCGCCTTTACTGGTGGCAACTTCGGTGCGGTCTTGCGTTGGACCGATGGCAATAACTGGTATAAAGCCTATATCGACGGTTCAAGCCTGATCATCCAGAAAAAAGTTGGTGGCATCACAACCATTCTTGGGAGCACACCATTCACAGCGACAGGAGGAACCTCGTACAGCATCCATTTCCGCGCCACTGGCTCAACCCTCAGCGCCAATGTCTGGCCCTCGTCCAGCAGCGAACCCTCTGGATGGATGGTCAGTGCGAACGATTCGAGTCTAAGCTCTGGCTATGCTGGCTTGCGCGTTCTGACTCAGGGTAATACTCTGACAGTCTCGTCATTTACCGCCAATATACCAGGAAGTGGAACCGCAACCGCAACTGCAACCCCGGTGGCCAGTCCGACTGCAACTACAGTAGCCAGTCCAACTGCAACCGCAACCTCTGTAGCCAGCCCTACAGTCACTTCGACCCCAACATCTGGTGCCACCATCGCAACCGATACCTTCCAACGCGCCAATCAAGCCTATTGGGGCACTGCCTCCGATGGTCAGACCTGGGGTGGCGATGCTAACACGCAGAATTTCTTCTCGATTACGAACAACACAGGCCTCGTCTCCAATGCGGGTAGCGCCTCTTATAGCGCTGTCCTGGGAGCAAACTCAACCAATGCAGAAGTCTATCTGACTGGCTCATTAAGTGCCTTTGCCAGCAGCAACTTCGGTGCGGTCTTACGCTGGACCGATGGCAATAACTGGTATAAAGCCTATATCGACGGTTCAAACTTGATTATTCAGAAAAAAGTAGGCGGCACCGCTACTGTGCTCAGTAGTGTCCCTTTTGCGACCACTGATGGAGGCACCTATAGTCTTCATTTCCGCGTCTCAGGTTCGACGCTTAGCGCAAATGTCTGGGCTTCTTCGGGCACTGAACCCGGCGGCTGGATGACAACAGCAACTGATAGTAGCCTGACCTCAGGCTATTGTGGTCTGCGCATCCTCACGCAAGCTGGTACGTTTACAGTGACTTCTTTCCTGGCAAAGCAGGCGTGAGGAACAACGAAAGGAACACATTCATGGTTGCTCAAACGATCCGGCGGCAGCTTCTGTTCAGTAGCATCCTACTGCTTCTGATGGTATGCATAGCTGCCTGCGATGCGCCAGGGAACAGCAGCACAACCCATACTGGACCTGTCCAGGCAACAGCAACGCTCCACCAGGTTCACCCTACAAGCGTCAGCGGCTCGCTGACGCAAGGGCAGGGACCAATACAGGTAGCAACACCAACGCTGGTTCCTGATGGATCAACTACCACTCAGCAGATCGTCCTGGGCGATCGAACGCTCATCATTTATAGTGCGAACAAACAAAAAAGTAGTAGCGAGAATGCCACGCTCATCAATCTGGATCTTGCTATCCAGAATACGAGCGAGCAAGCCATCAAAAATCAAGCAACATTTTTTCAACTCCTTGGTGCTGAAGGCGACACATTCTCCTACCAGTACAATAGTACTGATGATTTTTATGGCACGATTGCTGCACATGCAACCCAGAGAGGACAGATTGATTTCCAGGTCCCGACTGGTGCAGTGAAGACCATTAGTCTGCTCTATCGCCCTGAAGATGCGAAAGAGACGACGATTATCCAGTTAAAACTCTCCTGATCTATCCACAATCAGGATGGGGGCGATGATACGATCGTACCTCATCCTGATACTATAGCTCATTGAGCAGAGGAGCATCCTTTTGCTACCTTATAGCTTAGATAATCTAGTTTAAGCACAGCTATTTCGATTGCTCCACCTTGCTCTGTTAGAGACACAATCCACTTGTGATCAGAAGACGAGGCCCTTGCAATAGCTCAGCAGAAACCGAGAAAGAGAAATTGTGACTATGGTAGCAACGCAACCCCTTACTGATACCATCGCCATTACCCGCACCTTTGACGGCATTGAGGCCGCAGCCCATCGCGTCATTGCCCAGGCCGGTGGAATGGCATCCGTCGTGAAAGATGCTCGGATCGCCGTTCTTAAACCAAATTTTGTGGCTGGACGCTCAGCAGAGACAGGCTCGACGACAAGCTTTGCCCTGCTCAAAGCCGTTGCTGAAGAGGTCCGCGCCTGTGGTGCAGAACCAGTACTCTGCGAAACGCCCGGGACTGAGTTTGATCGCGAAGCAACCTACACGATTCTGGGTGTGGAGAAGTTCTGCGAAGAGAATGGCATCCGAATTGCCCGTGTTGATCCCGAGGGCGGTGAGCAGGATTGGCTAGAACTAAAGCCGTCCGGCGCGAAACGCTTGCGCACCTTTCATAAACCCAAATTTATGCAAGATGCCTGCTACATCAATCTCCCGGTCCTCAAAACCCATGTCGTCTCGGCAATGACCCTGAGTATGAAGAATACAATGGGCATCTTACCCCGTCCCGACCGTCGTTCTATGCATACCTTTGGCATCGATCAGTCGATCGTTGATATGAACCTGGGCATCAAACCAGACCTCATTATCGTCGATGGCAGCGTGGGCCAGGATGGCGAGGGACCTCTCTATGGCGATAAGGCCGATCTCGAAGTCTTAATCGCAGGACACAACAGTCTCGCTGTCGATCTTGCCTGCTGTGACTTAGTTGGTATTAAGCCACGCGATATTCCCCATCTTAAACTGGCTCTTGAACAATTGGGAGAACCTGCCTGGAACGTTGTGGGTGAGAATCCCGGTCTGATCAAACAGTTTCGGCTCCCTGAACAGAAAAAACTCTATCGCTTTATCTTCTGGCTCATGTATCCACTCGATTATCCCTATACAATGCTTGTTGAACGCGGCAAACACTTCTGTACTACTCTCTATGGCACCGGTCTGGTTGGCAACCGACCACAAATTAAAGAGGCGAATTGCACCCATTGTGGAAAATGCGTCGAAGCCTGCCCACTTCCCAATGTCATTAATCTCCAGACGTTAAAGGTGAACTATAAGACATGTCAGCGCTGTCTGCTGTGCTTTGAAGCCTGCCCAGAGAATGCAATCAGCGTCAAAGGATATTCAGGTCTACGACAGGCGTAAGTTTTCTCTCTTGTTTTATGCTCATACTCGCAAACTTTCTATGCACGAATAACAGCGATGAATACCTTTTATATGAAATGTTATTTCACAATCGATCCATTATGAGGAGGATTTCTAATGAAAGTTCTACTTACTGGCGCCACTGGCCTATTAGGAAGTCATTTATTACAGGCTTTACAGCAGCGTGGAGAGCATGTTCGAGCGCTGGTCTTACCCGTCGAAAATGCCAGCAAGCTCGAAGCACAGGGGGTTGAAATTGTCCGCGGCGACGTGACTGACGCCAGTACCCTGGCTCCAGCACTGAAAGATATTGAACTCACGATCCACCTTGCCGGTATGATGGGCGTTGATCGCCCCCTGGCGGACTATCGCCTGGTCAATGTCACTGGAACGGAGAACCTCTATCGCGCAGCACAGGAAGCTGGTGTACGCCGCTTCGTTCATACCAGCTCACATACGGTCTATGGGCTTGGGCATGGCCGCTTCTTAAAAGAAGAGGATGAGTTGCGCCCCGATAACGATCCTTATAGTATTACCAAAACCGAAGGCGACATCCTGCTGCGCCGTCTCATGCAAGACAGTAAGGTCGAGACCGTTATCCTCCGCCCTGGCACGTTCTTTGGACCTGGCGATCGCCTGCACTATGGCCGCATGGCTCAGCGTGTAAAGGCTGGCAAAGGACTGCTCATTGGGCGCGGCAAGAATGCTCTTCCCTTCTGCTATGTGACCGATATTGTTCAGGGCTTCCTCCTGGCTGCTTACCACGAGAATGCTCCTGGCAATGTCTACAATATTACCAATGATCGCCCACTGACGCAGCAAGAGATCTTTAACGCCATCGCCGATGATGTCCAGGGCAAACGGCCAACACTACACCTGCCATATTATCCTATCTTTTACGGCGCATTTGTGGCCAAGGCTCTGGCCGATCTGACTCATACCAAGCCCCTGGTTACTCCCCTTGGTGCCATGATGTTTGGAACCGATAACAAACATAGCGTGGACAAAGCCCGCCGTGAACTGGGGTATGAGCCAGCAGTCGAGCTACGTGATGGACTCAAACTTGCCGCAGCCTGGTTCAATGCAGGTGGAATGGACCAGCCACTGGTCACTCAGGCCAGCCAGTATGCCCCTCTGGGTGGCGCAAAAAGCTAGGTCTGTACTGAGACCATCCCATCCCATCCCATACGTTCAATACGCCACTTTCAAGGAAGGCAGGACCAGCAGCGTGAAAGCACTTGTCACAGGGGCAGCAGGTTTTTTAGGCGGTCATCTTGTAGAAATGTTAGTAGAGCGTGGAGATGAAGTCCGCGCTTTCATCCAACCAGGTCAGGATAGAACACTATTGCAGAGCCTGCCTGGTGTTGAGGTGATAGAGGGCGACCTTACCGATGCAGCATCCCTTAAAAAGGCCGTTCAAGGGATACAACGGGTCTACCATATCGCCGCTAAGACGGGCCCATGGGGCCCCGAAGAGATCTATCAAGCCACAAACGTTCAGGGAGTCCTCGATCTGATCGCAGCGGCTCAGGAGGCTGGCGTAGAGCGAATTGTTCACACAAGCTCAATCACGGTCTATGGACATCATCTGCGTGGTCTGGTGGCCGAAGATTATCCCTATCATGCCGAGAATAATCCTTACAGCCGAACCAAGATCAGTAGCGAGAATCTTATCTTTAAGCTGGTCAAAGAGAAAGGGGCACCAGTTGTGGTGATACGCCCCGGCTGGATCTATGGGCCACGCGATACGGCCAGCTTTGCTCGCTTCGTCAGCCTTGTTCAATCAGGCAAAGGCTTTCTTCTGGGGAGTGGAAAGAACATTGTGCCCATTGTCTATGTGCGCGATGTAGCACAGGGTCTGATCAAAGCTGGCGATGCTGGCAATGAGGCCGTCGGTCGGGCCTATACCATCGCGAACGATCAACGTGTCACCCAGGCCGAGTATCTAAACAGTATTGCAGATGCTCTTCAAGTCCCACATATCTCACGTAGCTATCCTTTTACAGCGATATTCCTGGCAGGTCAGGTGGCTGAGGCTGTCTGGCGACTCAAAGATTCTCGCCAACAAGGGGCACCTCCACCAGTCACGACCTATGGTGTAACCCTGCTGGGGAGAGATCAGCGCTTCTCGATCGATCGCGCCCGGCAGGAATTGGGATATGCCCCTGAGTTTGATCTGAAGCGTGGAGTAGCACTGGGAGTAGAGTGGTACCTGAAAGAGCGTCGCTAAAAAAAGTGTTTTACAGCCTGTACCATCGCTTTCTCGCAAGATCACCTCACTCAGCGAGAGAATGCAAGATACGATAGTACACCTTCTATGATCCTTTTGGCCGAGCCTTTTGGGATAGACTCAACTATACTTAATGGAAACACTATCTAAATCTCATTGTGTTTCTATAAACCAGATACGACAAAAGGCAAATTTGCAATTCTTTCTTATAACACCTTGTAGACCAGATCAATCTTCTACAAGGTGCTATCCGGGAGAGATCAGGTTACAGGATGGGTTATCTTGCTCGACTTATCATTCTACCTGGCTCATCTCATTATGCTTTATCTTTTTCATTTTGAGCAATCTTTATGATCTAATTGACCTAATGGGAGTACACACACATGCTCGAAGTATTACCAAAAATCGCGAAAATGCAAGCCTCATATGCTCTTGGCAAGACCTTTGCACTTCCTATGAATTATACGATCAGTGTAAGCTATCGCTGCAATTCTCGCTGTAAAACCTGCAATGTCTGGCAACGCCCCAATGATGATTTTACCATGGAAGAATATGAAAAGACCTTTGCCTCAATTGGCCGAGATGCCTACTGGTTTACCTTTAGCGGTGGCGAACCAACCCTACGCAAAGATCTCCCCGATATGGTTGAATCAGCCTATCGCAACTGTCGCCCTGGCATCATCAATATCCCTACCAATGGCATTCAAGACAATATTATCCCTGGCCGCATCGAACAAGTCCTGAAAGCTGCTCCAAAGAGCGATGTCATTATCAATCTCTCACTCGATGGGATCGGCGAAAAACACGATATCATCCGTGGCGTCAAAGGCAATTTTGCTCGTGCTATGCGCACATATGCTGGCCTGAAAGCCTTAAAGGGCCGCTATAAAAATTTCTCTCTGGGTGTCCATACCGTTATCTCCAATTTCAATGTCCACGAATTTGACTCTATCTATTCGTTTGTTCGCGATGAATTGAAGCCTGATTCCTTCATCAGCGAGATTGCTGAAGAGCGCGTTGAGCTGGATACCGTCGGCATGGGTATCACTCCTCCAATCCAGAAGTATCAGCCAGTGATCGAACGCCTCCAACAGGGTATCCGCAATGCAGAATTTAGCGGCGTCTCTAAAGTGACCCAGGCCTTCCGCGACCGCTACTATGATATTGTCAAACGCACCCTCGTTGAGCAGCGCCAGATCATCCCTTGCATGGCTGGAGTTGCCTCCGCTCAGATCGCGCCCAACGGCGATGTATGGACCTGCTGCATCCGCGCCGAATCCGTCGGAAATCTCCGCGACCATGGATATGACTTCCGTTCAGCCTGGAAGACCGTTAAAGCGGATGAGCTACGCCGCAGCATCAAAGCTGGTGAGTGCCACTGCCCCCTGGCCAATGCCTCCTATACAAATATGGTCTGCCACACCCCAACGCTGGCCAGTGTTGCCACTCAGGTCGGCAAAGAGATCGTTACCTCCCCTTTTAGTCAGGGCCGTGCAGACAAACGCCGTAATCTGACCGTCATCAACACAACAGGAGCAGAAAACACCAACTCGACACTCCAGGCCTAAAAAGCAGTTCTCTGAAAATATGATCGTGAGGTTCAACCATGCAAGAGGTTCAACCCATCCAGGAAGAGCAACAGCTACCGTCGGGCAATGAAGCCCCTGGCTGTAGTGTGGGTATTATGGCCTATAACGAAGAGGCGAATATCGCTCATACGGTCAATCTCGTGCTTGAACAAGGAAGTTCAGCACTCTCTATTGAAGAGGTCATTGTTGTTGCAAGTGGCTGTACGGATCGTACAGTCGCTATTGTTACAGACATTGCCCATCAGGAACCCCGCGTTCGCTTATGTATACAAGAAAAACGTGAAGGGAAAGCCTCTGCCATTAATCTGTTCTTAAAACAGGCGCAGAGCCCTATTGTTGTCCTGATCGGGGCAGATGTGATTCCCGCTGAATCAGCATTGGAGTCGCTTTGTCTTCCGCTGAAAGATCCAAAAGTGGGGATGGTTGGAGGCCGCCCTGTCCCGGTCAACGATCCAAACACATTTATGGGTCATGCAGTCCATCTCCTCTGGCGCCTCCACGACCGGCTGGCGCGGGTGAATGCGAAATTGGGCGAGGTTATTGCATTCCGCAACGTGATTTCAGGTATACCAACAGGTAGTGCGGTCGACGAAATGTCTATTCAGGCCCTTATCTCTCAGTTGGGCTACCAGACGATCTATGAGCCAGAATGTATCGTCTATAATAAAGGCCCTTTGACCGTCCGCGATTTCTTGAAGCAGCGTCGGCGCATTTATGCCGGACATTTACAGGTCCGTAAACAACAAAAGTACGAAGCTTCGACGATGAACTCAGGGCTTATTCTGCAACAATTGCTCAGCCATCGCGACTTTACCATGCGTACCCCCCAACAGGCAATCTGGACGCTAGGAACGATCATTCTCGAGGCGCTCGCTCGTTTCCAGGGCTACTACGACTATCTGCGCAAACGCGAACACCATATCTGGCAAATGGTGGAATCGACAAAGGATCTCGAATTAGGAACCCAGGCGAGACGCCGCCTGAGCAATACACTCAGCGTTATCATCTTCCGCCTGATCCTCGAAGATCCCGAAGGCGATCTCCTGACGCATGAAAGCGAAGACCGGGATGCCGGTGAAGCCATGCGCAAGCTCTTACCCATACTACGCACGCAGCTGCGAAAAGAGGGCAATCTCTCTCTCTCCATCAGTGGACCGGGTATTCTTACGGTCGTTCTTCGCGCAGAACAGCATGAAGCAGAACTGCTGTCGCAACAGATTCAAAAGATCGTACAGTCTACTCCTGTACGGATTGGGATGCGCGGACGCGAGGTAAAAATGACCGTCGCCCATAGCTCCCTGACCTTTAAAAGCGAGAAAAAGGCTCTGTCCATTACTAATTCACAGGCCCAGGTGCAGGATGCAGTCATCTCTTCCAGCTTATCAAGCGAAACTGCCTTATAGAGGACTTACATGAAGATAGCATATCCTATTCTTTTCTCTATCACTATTCATCACACAGCGATCACATCAATGGTAAGGAGCCGGTAATGACAATCTTGGTTACAGGAGCAACTGGCTTCTTAGGGAGCGCCCTCGTCACAGAACTGGTCAAACGTCAGCAGACCGTCCGTATTCTTGTGCGCGATGAGCAGGCGGCTCGCAAGCAATTCGGTGAAGCGGTCACCATTGTTGTTGGGGATATTACCAATGCAGCACAGGTCCAGCAGGCCGTAGCCGGAGTAGAGACCATCTATCATCTCGCCGGACGACTCTATCATCCTGCAACACCAGAAGAGCTTTACTACCAGACCCATGTAGAAGGGACACGAACCTTACTACAGGCCTGTCAGAATCAGCCACAACTACAGCGGATTATTCATGTCAGCACAACAGGTGTTCATGGAATCACTGGAATGACACCAGCTGCCGAAGATGCACCGTTTGCGCCAACCAATCCTTATGAAAAGACCAAATTAGCCGGAGAGCAGCTCGCCCTCAAGGCCTATCAAGAACAGGGCTTACCAGTCAGCGTGGTACGGCCAGGACTCGTCTATGGCCCGGGAGATCTCCATCTCCTAGGATTTTTCAAGTCCATACAGAAAGGCCTGTTCCGCGTCATTGCTGGTGGAAAAGCCTGTCTTCATCCCGTCTATATCGATGATATGGTTGCAGCCTTTTTACTGAGCGCTGAAAGAGAGCAGGCT
Organism: Tengunoibacter tsumagoiensis; assembly: GCF_003967535.1. GTDB lineage: Bacteria > Chloroflexota > Ktedonobacteria > Ktedonobacterales > Ktedonobacteraceae > Tengunoibacter > Tengunoibacter tsumagoiensis. The sequence goes on from NZ_BIFR01000001.1 coordinate 4,321,443, forward strand.
CTCGGTCGTACCTATAATATAGCAGGAGACCAGATTGTCTCGATCCGCCAATTGTCAACGGCCATCGCTGCCTCACTTCACCGCAAACTTCCTGGTGGAAGTATTCCGCTCTGGTTAGCCAATCTGGCCTCGGATATCTTTAATCTTATTCCAGGCATAAAAGGTGAAAACGCGCCCTTGACTCGAAGCCGTGTTGCTTTCCTCACGCATAGCCGCGTGTATGATATCAGCCGCGCTCGTACTGAACTGGGCTACGAACCCAAAGTCAAGCTAGACCAGGGCCTGCAACTGACAGCCGCCTGGTATCAAAAAAACCATCTATTAGAAAACTAATCAAGCTGATAGCTGATGAGCATTCTGCAGGGAATCTGGAGATAGGTGCGTATGGATACAAAAGAACAGTTGTTATTGACTCAAGGATACCACTATGCTCAGGCTATGAGGAGGAAATAGCTTATGAAACGTACCTTGAGCAATCCTGCTGTAAAAATCATCTTAGGACTTTTATTGGGTGTTGGCTTATTATTACTTATCTCTCGCTTTGTGAACTTTGCAGACAGCTTGAGCGTCATCCAGCAACATCTGTTGACTCCTCGAGGGATCCTCTTTGCACTGCTTGGAGGGTGCTCTTTTCTCACAGCATTTGCCATCCGAGGAGTCCGCTGGAGACTCTTTCTCAATGCAGTTGGTTCGATCAGAGTAATTACAGCCATTCGTATTGCGTTTATCAGCATCTTTCTCAACTTCCTGCTTGTTACAGGCAGCGGAGAGATTGCACGAGCGCTTATCCTGAAACGGACCGCTAATATTCCTATAAGTCGATCATTACCAACCATTGCAATGGATCGCTCATTAGATCTCCTACCAGCCCTTGGAATCATCGCAATTGTACCATTCCTTGGCTTGCAGCTCGACTTCAAGATCTGGATTGTGCTTGCACTGGTGGTCGGTCTGTTGTGCGGACTGATCTGTTTTATTGGCCTCACCGTCTGGAAACGTACAGTGGCGATCATGGTCCTGCATAAGATCAGCAGTCTGTTTCCGAAAAAACTGGGCAAAAAAATTGAAGATTTCGCGACCAATCTGGTTGACTCATTAATCGTTGCCGCCAGCCATCCCAAAGCCTTCCTTCCAGCAATCGTTCTCACCTGCCTGGCACTCCTCTGCGATGGACTCTTTGCAATGTTTATCTTCTGGGCCATTGGGCTCCCCATCTCTTTCCGCATGGCGATCTTCGGCTATACGGTCTTTAACATGTATACCATTCTTCCCACCCCACCAGGACAATTAGGGAGCAATGAAGCCGTTGGTCTGCTGATCTTTACAGGCCTGCTCCATTTACCAGCGGCCAAAGTCACCGCAATGTTTGTCGTCTCCCATCCCTGGGCCGCCCTTCTCATGTCCACTGCGGGCCTGATCAGCATGAAAACATTGGGCCTCACCTTAACAATGACGCTAAAGATGGAGCCACAAGAAAGCCCGGTCGAGGAACCGCTTGCTCTGCCGCTCGATATTCCCCTCAAAGCCAATTATATTGAAATTATTGATGATGATCCAGATATTACAGAAAAGCTTACTGCCGTTCGCTTGAGGAGTACGCCAGTTTAAAAAGACTTTTATCCCTTATAAATCAATTTCTCTATCTATAACTTAATCAAAGTAAACTGATGGTTGCTGACTATCAGTTTACTTTATGTGGCATTCAATCGATCCTAACGTCCTCCATATATCCTAATAATATAGATAATTTGAAAATGATCTGGTATAATAATCCTTGAGGTTTGAGGAAAGCCTCACTCTCCCATCCCAACACATTGCAAACTCATATAAAATATGGACAATGTAAAGTCCATCCACCAAAGATGTGCAATTCCAACGTAGATATGTAGAGAAGAAGCGTGTTTCTTCTCTATGCTTACAGGCAAGGGTATCATCACAATTTTAATGGATGAGGCTATCGTAGCGTTTTTTAGTCATACTATGGCATCACAATAGTTTTGATTAAAGGGAAAACACAGTCTCTCAACAGTTCGTACAGGCGCATACTCAAGCAAGGTGATCTATTCTCTCCTTTTTGCAGACCATGCGCGTCATTGTACCCGGAACCTCATCGGCATACCCAATAAAAATAGGATAAGGCTGGCAACGAAATGCACCGCGTTGGATACCACATTTCGTTCCCTGGGCTTCCCTTACCTTTGACAGTGTTTCGTCGAAAAATCATTGAAACAAGTTGTAGGTAGTAATACTGGAGCACCAGAGTTAAGGTAGACAATGAATATATGGAAACACAAAAAATAATTAATGCTACGATTCGCATATTAGTAGTTGCCGATCATGTCATTTTGCGCCAGGGTATCCAGGCTATGCTTACTGCGGAAAATGACTTCGATATCGTAGGCGAGGCTGGAAGTGGGAAAGCTGCGATTCGCCTGGCCAGCGAACTAGAACCTGATATTGTCTTGATCGATACTTCTCTGGAGGCCACAAACGGGCTAGATATCGCCCACCAACTCCTACGAAGCGCCCCTAATACCCGTATTGTTCTCTTTGCTGGCTCCAACGATGAAAAGTTGCTTTTTGAGGCTCTTCGCATCGGTGTTCATGGATATTTACATAAAACTCTCTCAATTAATGAACTTCGTGAAGCACTTCGAGCAGTTCAAAGAGGCGAACGCGTGCTCGGACAATCTCAGGCTGTTACTCAGGTCCTGGTCGAATTTCATCGCCTGGTGACGGAACAGACTCGCCTTAGCCGAGGCCTCAGTACGACTGAGATTGAGCTGGTCCAACTGGCATCTAAAGGGTATACCAATAAAGAGATTGGCAAACAACACTTCTGGAGCGAGGTGCAAGTAAAACGCAAAATGCAAGAGATCTATCGTAAGCTCCAGGTTACCGATCGCGCTCAGGCAGTCGCAGAAGCTATGCGCCAGGGCCTGATATAACTAAGATTTCTTCTATTATTATTGCTCACTTCTTTATTTTTTATGGAAATTGAAAGGAATTTGTCATGACTGAATGTCCACAATGCGGAACAAATAATGAGGATGATGTAAAAAATTGTAGCAAGTGCCGCATCAATATGTACTGGGCCTTCCAACATTTTGATGAGCTTGCAGCCATCCGCAAAGCCAATGAATTAACGATTGCACCCGCCAGCCCCACGTTCCTGGTTGAGACAAGCCAGAAGGTCGATAAGGGTCCAACCGCTGGCTGGCTCCACAATACGATCAAGAAGTTTGGCTTCAAGGATGCCGGCAAGAAGGTCTCCACTATCTAATCTTCATTGCTCCGATCTCCTGCTTATACTTGACGGATATGCGATTCGCATGTCCGTCCTTTTTTTGTTTCTTATCTGGTTGACAAAAAAACAAAAACGCCAACACTTGTATGTGTTGGCTTGTCCAGTGTGTCTCACTGGGAGAGTTTCGGCGGAACCGACGGGACTTGAACCCGCGATCTTCTGCGTGACAGGCAGACATGTTGACCACTACACCACGGCTCCTCTTGTGCGCTTGCTGCTCGGTTTGTTCCACCTCGCCGCTCACAGACACTATATTACCAGACAATGCTCAACCTGTCAACACCTTTCTCCACTCATTCCGTATTAGGAGAGAACGGAAATTGGGAGAGAACCGAAAGAAAACAATCTCTAGCAGACCGGTTCAAGAGCTCTTTGACGCAATAAGAGCAGTACCAATACCCACAAAAACTGCACCACATCAGGACCGCAATAAGACCGCTGCTGGATATGCATGGCCATGTGGCCTTCTGCTGTCAAAGCTCCGAAGACCGCCAAATGATCATACGTCAGCGGGATGGATAAGATCGGAGTCTGACGCGCTGGCACATAGTACATACAAACAGAGTTAGCAAGGCAAACGACGTTTCATCAGCCCAGCCAATCACCCATTGCTCTTCCTGGGCTTTTTAACGCGTCCCGCATTTCCTCAAGTTTTGACGGAACCAATCATATTCGGATCCGTGTTCTTCCAAGTAACAACCCAGTTAAGTTGGACCAAAAACAAAAATACCGACACTTGTAAGTGTCGGCTTGTCCAGTGTGTACCACTGGGGAGTTTCAACGGAACCGACGGGACTTGAACCCGCGATCTTCTGCGTGACAGGCAGACATGTTGACCACTACACCACGGCTCCTCTTGTGCGCTTGCTGCTCGGTTTGTTCCACCTCGCCGCTCACAGACACTATATTACCAGACAATGCTCAACCTGTCAATACCTTTCTCTGCCAATCTCTCTCTACCAGAGAAAAATCATTCTTTCTCGATGCACAAATTTCATACATCCACATGAGTTATGATGCTATAATTGTACAAGGATTTCCATCCGTTCTTTATATATAGCAGATATATAGCAGATTGATTGTAGAGGACGCTACATAGTTCATAGGTTGACAGCAGAGGATAGTTAGATCGAGCATAAGGGAGGCAATGCCATGACCACTAATCAGAATGGACAACCTGTCGCAGCTCTCGAGAATGACCCGTTACAGATCTCCTGTCCTATCTGTCAGGCAGTGTATACTCCTGCACCAGCCTATCTCCATCTCCTCCAGACCTCTTCTTTTGCTCTGGAATCGGCCTTTATGAGTATGTGCCACTTCTGCTTTCGCTGCCGCAGGCCTGCCTGTCCCAGCTGCTGGGATAACATTCATGGCCTCTGTGGCCTCTGTACGCTTGAAGCAGGGCTTGCCTTTCGCTCGTTTGATCCACCACTCCCTGGCTCACCACGCTATCGCTCAATCTCGGCAGAGCTCAATCTCAAAACTGCTCCTCGTTTGCAATGTATTCAGCCCGGGCGGCTACAGGATGATATCGTTCCCTCTGAACGCGTAACCACCATTCCTCTTCGCGCACTGGCTCGACAACGTGCCACCAGACGCAATCCCTCTCCAAACAGAACAGATATCGACCAAATTACAACACGTCCAGATCCTCATTTAGAACAGGCTGAACGCCCTACACGTCCAGATCCTCATCCAGAACAGGTCAGGCTTCCTACGCGCCCAGAACGCTCTCACATACCCACCAGGGGCAAAACCAGGCATACTACTCAATCTCTTCAACGACCTGAACAGCAGTTACACCATCCAGATAAGCCAGAACTTCCAACACACTCAGTACACGCCCCCCTTGCTCAGCAAGAGCCTCGTTCAGACAAGAGACAAAGAGAATATGAACTTGCCACACGACCGGGACGAGAAAGCTCAGCACGTCTTCCAGCCCATACAAGGAGTAAAGCCATGCAGGCCCATCAAGAGGCTGCCAGATTCTATACTCAGTTAGAACGCATTGCCAGCGCACTTCTGCTAGGATTCAGTGGACTCCTCATCATTTTAATAACCTCCGCAGTCGCCTCTCCAGATGTGAACGCAGCCATTATTCAGCTCTTACATCTCGATATTCGTGGGGAGCTCGCCTACCTCTGGCACCTTCTCAGGCTCCTACATCTATAACTTTCCCTTCAATAGGAATGATCACCATGTTGCCTTATGGCAATAGTCATAGATAGGATGTCATTCCAGTCAAAGTACGGTACAATACAGATATTCCAACGCTACCGCTTGTTTTTATGTTGAAAAAGAAGCATTGTCAACAAAAGGAGTGTAAAGCGTTACCCATCAGCGCCCGATCATGCAAGGCTGATGGCATAACGTTGGAGAGAAGGAAAAAAATGAGAGGTTTCCATGGCTCATCAGATCTTAATTGATGGCTATAATGTCATCAAAAACAATGCAATGTATCAGGCAGTTGAGAGCAAAAATATTGCCAATGCACGCACAATTCTGCTCACACAACTTAAAAATCGGTATCGTCATACCCCTTACCATATTATCGTCGTGTTTGATGGCAATGATAAAAAGGAACAGATCAGCCATGATGACCATATTCGCATCATTTTTTCACGGTATGGTGAGACCGCCGACAGCGTTATCGCCCGCATCGCTCGAGAGGCTCGACAGGCGGGACATACCACTACCCTCTATAGTGACGATGGAGAAGTCAAAGAGAGCGTAAAAGATCAAGGAGGAAATGCTAAAACCACCCACCAGCTCACCACCCACTTGAATGCTGCCCCCAGCGATGTTGCCACCCGCTCCCACCACCGCCAGGCCATGCGCCGTATCTATGGAATTGATCCTGCCTACAAAGATGAAGAGGCCATCGAGGCCTCTTATCAACCACAAAAAGGCAAAAGAAAACACAGAGCGGCGAAACGTCATAGATAGAAATATAATTATATAAAAGACGTTCCGCCGAACCATCTCTCCTTACTTGCTTGAGGAGGTAACCTCTTCAGGCTGTGTAACCGTCACCGCTACTGGCTTTCGCGTATAGGTCTGCTTATTAAAGCGCGCTTTCGCAACATACGTAAAGCCCTCAATAAAAATTTTGCGCGACATTTTAGATTTTCCTACGCGACGATCCATGAAAACAATCGGGGTCTCAACAATTTTATACCCCAACTTGACCACGCGATTGGTCATCTCTACCTGAAAGGCATACCCCTGAGCCTGCACGGTATCCAGATCCAGGTTCTCCAATACCTCACGGCGATAGCAACGATAACCAGCTGTACAATCGTGAATTGGCAGGCCCAACATTGCTCGGGTATAGATATTGCCACCACCGCTAATAATGCGGCGCGACAACGACCAATTAGGGGTATCACCACCAGGAATATAGCGAGAACCAATCACCAGATCAGCGTGCTGAATCTCGCGCAAGAAATCAGGCAGATATTTAGGATCATGTGAGAAATCGGCATCCATTTCAAAGGCCGCATCATAACCATGGCTGATAGCATACTTAAATCCTGCTATATAGGCGGTGCCCAGTCCCAGTTTACCAGTACGATGCATCACACTCACGCGAGGGTTCTGCTCATGAAGCTGATCTGCCAACTGGCCAGTGCCATCAGGAGAATTATCATCAACAATTAAAACATCAGTATCAGTATCTTGTACATACGAGAAGATTCCATCTAATAGCAAAGGTAAGTTCTCGTATTCATTATAGGTAGGTATAATAATGAGTGCTTTCATACAACTTTCTCCTGTACTCGCTAAGACAAATATGGGCGCTGTGTACAAACCCACAACCATTATGCAGTGATCCACTGCGCTCAATGTTTCTGCAAAAACGCTATGGTCTCTTTCTTGTTTCTCACCCCTCGCTCCCAACCATCTTCTCGTTGTTCTGGAGGATCTTGCCTGGGTAATGAGCGTGCTTTAAGCAGGGCCACAAGGCCAACCAGCAGCCCAAACCAGAAAGTACAGAGGCGCATCAACAATGCAGCAGCCCCTCCCAATGTATTGGACGACGAGATCAGAACTCGTGTCAATCCAACAATACTTCCGTCAGAAGTCCCCAGGCCACCTGGCAGCCCGGAGATCGCACCTACAACCGCAGCAATAGCCGTAATAAACACTGAGCGCAGCAAAAGATCGCTACCACCAGCAATCCCTAGCCCAACACAAATGTAATAAAAGGCAACCGCCTCTGCAAACCAGGCAAACAGGCCGAAACCAATCGCGATCAACAATGGTCGCCATTGAAACAACACCGCAACATTCTCATGAAAAACCTGTAACAAATGTGTCCATCTCTTCAAAAAAGCATTCCTATCAGCTTTCTTTAGCAGGAAAAGACCCACTCGTTTATTCTGGAGCAAGGCTACTCCTACAACCTCACAGAGAGCAAACACTATAAGCCAACCCCAACCAGAGCGATAAAAGCCTAACCCGACAGTTGCTAGTAGCATCATTGCCATACCATCAGTAAGACGTTCCGCAACCAGAATTGGTGTCGTCTGGCTGATTGGAACCCCAGATACGTGCCTGACCTGATAGCATTTTAATAGCTCGCCAACTTTTCCAGGTGTCACGGCCATCGACAGACTGGAGAGAAAAATGAGGACACTTTTCTCCCAGGGGATGGAGATCTCGAGAAGTCGTAAATAATACTGCCATTTCAGAAAACGCCCAAGCCAATTGCCAGATGCGCATCCCAAAATGAGTGGCAAAAACCACCACTGAAAACGCGATAAGGCCACCACCATTCTTGGTAGATCCCCATACAACGTCAGTGCAATGGTTACCGCAAAAGCAAGTACCAGTGATAACACTATACCAGTACGAATCTTCGGAGTAAACAAACATATACTCCAGTACTATGGTAGTAGATACAGTACGGAAACGATTAAGACTGTACAGAGTACAACGGTTACCAGCATATGCCGGTCACGTAGTAGGACTTCTTCGGGACTTCCGCCCTCCATACGCATATAGACGAGATACAAGTACCGAAAAATTCCATAAAAGACAAATGGAATCGTCACAAAAATAGGGTGACGATCTCCCGTTGGGCTCTGGAAGGAGTATAAGCTATATGCCATCAATGTCCCAACAACGGTAATTGTGATCATCTGGTCAAGCATCGGAATGCTGTACTCTTTCAGGATCTGTCGATGACTGCTTGCCTGCCCCTGTAATAAGACCAGTTCATGTCGTCTCTTACTAAAGGCCAGAAACAGGGAGAGAAAACAGGTGACGAGATAGAGCCACGGCGAGATCACTACAGGGACGGCAACTGCACCCGCCAGAATACGGAGCACAAAGCCTGCCGCAATACAAAAGACATCAATGAGCACCACATGCTTGAGCCGAAAGCTGTAAAAGATCATCATCAGCAGATAACCTGCTACGATCAGGGCAAAAAGAAGGTTGGTTCCCCCAAATTGACGATAAACATCATGGGTCGAAAATGGTACTCCAAAGAGGGTGATTGTCAGTACTCCACAGAGAAGTGCAATCCCTACCATTTCGCCGATAGCCCAACTTATCGGCAAACGACCAGAAGGCAAGGCACGTGAGCGCTTGATGGGATGCTGTCGATCCTGCTCCAGGTCCAGCAGGTCATTCAAAATATAGATACAGCTAGAAGCAAGACAGAAGATCACAAACGCCAGCAGTGTTCTCTCTAAAGAGGGTATGTTGCTCAGCTTCTGTGCAAATACCAGGCCGATGAAAACAGCAAAGTTCTTTGTCCATTGGCGTGGGCGCAAGATCGAGAGGAGCGCTCGTAGCCGCGTTGCAGTGCTTCTATTCAAAGGAGCTTCTTTCTCTGCGACAAGAGAGGGAGCTCCTTTCTCATTCGGTTGCACTGGGGGTTGTTTCGTCGAAATAGGTTTCTCCAAGAGTTCGCAGTCCCTTCAACACGTACTGAGTTGACACAAAAACAGGTACACGACTCCTTTGGGACGTCTTACCTCTACCTGAGGTCACAACCATTCCAGACTCGTCTTGTACTACTGCTAGTATATGCGCCGCTTCAAGTCTGCAATACGATGCAGGGTGATCCGGTGACGGTCGGTACTAAGGTACTGGCGATCCATAAAGTAGCCAAGCACTTTATTAACACTCTCACGTGAGGCTCCAACCATTGAGGCCAGTTCTTGCTGGGTCAGGCGCATATCAATACGCACTCCCTCAGGACCTTGAATACCATGACTCTCGGCCAACTCCAATAACTTTTTGGCAACACGACCATAGACATCTAAAAAGATGAGATCTTCGACTTTCTGATCCGTCATACGTAGCCGTTTGCTCAAAACTTCAAGGATCTGAATGGCTATCTGTGGCACTTTGATAATGGTGTTGTGGAAATCTGTACGTTGCAGGGTATAGCATTCAACTTTTTCAAGGGCAATTGCGTCAGCAGAGCGTGGGAGCCCGTCCAGGAGCGCTAATTCACCAAAACATTCCCCTTTGCCAAAGACCACCAGGGAGATCTCCTGTCCATCAGGGCTGATCAAACAGATCTTTACTTTTCCTTCTTTGATAACGTAGAGAGCCTGACCTGGATCGTCGCGATGAAAAATAACTTCGCCCGCACGAAACGTGCGTCTCTTGGCGACAGACATGAGGATAGTTATATCTTCATCATTCAAACCCTGGAAAAAATCTACTTGTTTCAGGTAATTTGCCTCGGTCTCTGCCTCCATACCGTCTCTCCTATGTTCCGTCATCGCGTCCCTCAAACTATCCTCGTGCTCTTGCAGATCATGATAACATACTCATCTCTCCCCACGCAATTGCTCTGGCATCCGATGACTTCGTTCATCTTCCGCTCCAATGGTTGCGTCGAGAAAACTGATTCTCGTACAATAAGACGTGTTTCTCTACCTTCCCTCAAATGCTCTCTTTCTGTTCCCTATGGGGTGAAAGGGCTACCAAACTTTCTATAGTCAGACTTCCCTGGCTTGTGCTATAATTATTTCAGAGTAGAACGGTCGGAATTAGCTTTTTTATCTCATCTTGTCAACCATTGCTATTACTTTAAGAAGAGCGGCTGGCTATCTGAGCTCTGCCGCATATGAGGATACGAAACATGGCGGATACGATTACTGCCGATATGGTCATTCATGATGTCGTCACCAAATTCCCTGCGACGGTGAAGGTTTTTCATGGCCATGGCCTCCCCTGTACGGCCTGTGCCGTTGGTGCCCGTGAAAGCGTCGCCGGTGGCGCACGCACTCATCGGTTCACACCTGAGAAACTTGATCTTCTGGTACAGGATCTCAATGCTGCAGTCAACGGTGAACCAATCTCTGTGGCCCCCAAAAAAGCTCCTGTTGGGCGCGGGGTGCCTTTAACTATGGCTTCAAGCGAGCCCAATCGCAAGATTAAAAATGTTATTGCTATTATGAGTGGAAAAGGTGGCGTCGGCAAATCACTGGTCACGGGCCTGCTCGCAGTCTCGCTCCGCCGCCAGGGACTCCAGGTCGGCATCCTGGATGGCGATATCACTGGTCCTAGCATCGCTCGTATGTTTGGCACAAAAGGACAGCCCTCTAAGTCTGCCAATGATGGGATTGAGCCTCTGCGCAGCAAAGGGGGCATCAAAGTGATGTCGATGAATATGTTCCTGGAACAGGAGAGTGATCCTGTGGTCTGGCGTGGTCCGATGGTGTCAAGCGCCATTAAGCAGTTCTATAATGATGTCGATTGGGGTAATCTCGATTATCTTCTGGTCGATCTGCCTCCAGGGACTTCCGATGCTCCCATGACGGTCATGCAGTCTCTCCCACTGGATGGTGTGGTGATTGTCTCTTCACCTCAAATGTTGGCAACGATGATTGTTATGAAGTGTATCAATATGGTACAACAGTTAAAAGGTGAGATTGTTGGTGTCGTTGAGAATATGTCCTATTTCCAGACACCTTCCGGCGAGCGGTATGAGATCTTTGGACCCAGCAATGGAACCGATCTCGTTGGCATGACTGGTGCACCTCTGCTTGGCACGATGCCTATTGATCCAGCATTGGCGGCTCTCTGCGATGCAGGTCGCGTTGAAGAATACTATGCCGAACCATATGAAGTGCTGGCACAGAATTTTGTCAGCACGCTAAAAATTAAGCGCTAAAACTGATTCTGCTCTGGAAGAAAACAAAGGAGACGGTGCATAAAGCTCTGTAAAGAGCCGCTGCACCGTCTCCTTTGTTTTCTTCCATACTTCTCCAGGGAGATGGCAGGATCTAGATAGTGCGTGGAAACGAGCCTAGCACCTTACAGAATGTTGTATGCCCTGCCAGATCTGCCAGCGCACTCCGCACTCCTGAATCATCACGGTGACCCTCAAGGTCAAGATAAAAGACATATTCCCAGGCCTGTTGTCGCGAGGGGCGCGATTCAAGCTTCAAGAGGTTAATCTGATTCGCCGCCAGATAGCCCAGACAGGCATAAAGGGAGCCTGGCTGGTGGGAGGTGGCCATTACGAGCATGGTCTTTGATTTCCCCTCTTTAAGCAGAGCAGGCACCCGGCTGAGGGCGATAAAGCGCGTGTAGTTATCTTTGATTGTCTGAATCCCACGCGCAAGAATATCCAATTGATAAAGATCCGCTGCACTTGCACTTGCTACAGCGGCTACTCCCTGAAGCTGCTCTTCCCGCACCATTTTGGCGCTGCCTGCGGTGTCATAGGTGGCGACGATCTCTACTCCAATCTCACGCAGAAAGGCATCGCTCTGGGCCAGAGCCTGGGGATGAGAGATGACACGCTTGATATCGCTCATCTTCTGACCAGGTAAGCTTAACAGACAATGATTGACAGGATGAGCGATCTCTCCAATGACAAAGAGATCATGCTGGCGCAGGAGATCATACACATCATTGATACTACCAGCCTGGGAATTTTCGACTGGCACAAGGCCATATTCAACTTCTCCCGTTGCTACCGCTCGGAAGACATCTGCAAAGCTGCGACAGGGAATAGGAAGGATCTGCTCATAGTATGACTGCGAAGGTGTCGAATCTGAACTCTGCAGATACGAGTGGAAATAGGCCTGGACAGCCTCGTCACCAAATGCTCCTCGCTCGCCTTGAAAGGCCACCAGGAGATCACTTCCACCAACTGAAGATACTTGATTTGACTGCTGTAGCGATGATGTCATCCCGCTTCTCTCCTCCAATGACTATTTGCGCCGATTGTGACAGTTTGAAGAGGGATTGTCAAGTGGACAAAAAAAACAAGCCCCAGAAGATGGGGGCTTGCTTTGGGCTCTGACAAGGCAGCAGCTTACTGGCCCTGATAATGTTCTTTATGGTAGAAGGACATTCCCTTGCCCATGACTTTTACCGGCTGTAGATCTTTCAACCAGATTGGCTCTCCACATTTGACGCAGACTTTATCTGTGATGTGATTGACCTCTTCGCGATTCGCAAGTGAGGCACGAGCTGTCTTTGAAAGTTCACCCTTCTTTGGCATTGTCTATCTTTCCCCTTTCGCCTAAGGTTGTGTCTGATAAGAAATCCACGCTGTGGCTTCTACTTCTATGAACACATAAGGTTCACATTTTGTTCCTTAGTATAACATAGCTAATCTCACGAGACAATCTCTAGCAAAGTTTCTTTCTCTCCATTCATCCATACATCTTCTCTCTTCACTTTTGTGTTATAGAAGAGATACCTCAAACGATCCTAATATGACAGAGATTGGAAGAAGATCATGACAGCTTCACAAAGCCAACACCCACAGAGAAGGGACAACATATCGTCTTTTCTCTCTATCGTTACACTTGCTGGATGGCAGATCCGTCAGACCTGGCGTTTGTTGATTGTTACGGCATTAGGAATGATGGCGGCGGTGCTTCTGGTCTGCGCCGTTCCTCTCTATTCTGAGGTCGCTTTAAATGCAGGGTTACGCACATTGTTGCAGTCAGATTCTGCTAATGCTACGATTAATGTTCATGGGAAAGTTCAGGCTACTGGCATTGGCCCTGTACTGAACCAATTATCAGATGTTGCTGAAAGCGATCTTGGCTCTCAAATTTATACCATACCTGATCCTCTCTCAATCCAGATCCATGGGTATGGCACTACGTCACCAGGCCTCTCTCTCATATTACCTGATATGCAGGAAGTGCAAACTTTCTCTCAACTTACTCCTTTTTTAAATAGCCCCAGGCCACAAATGCAATTGCTGGGCTTCCCACAGAAACATCTCTCTTCTCATGTGAAATTACTTGCTGGACGCTTGCCCGCTCAGGCGACAGATGCTATTGAGATCGCTCTGACTCCACAGGCTGCTCAATGTCTCTATAAGACCCCTTTCCACTCTGGCTTTATCAGTCCTGCGCCTCAATGTGCGCCTGCATTGAAAATTGGCGATGAACTTACTCTTTTTGCGCCTTTTGATAAAGCCAATAGCCGCTTCTTAACACCCGATCAGCAGACGGCGCTCAACAATTCACCCAATCCTACGAATCGTTGGAAAGTCCGGCTCGTTGGTCTCTTTCAACCAATCAATCCTCACGAGGACTATTGGCATGGAGCATCTTTTGACCAGAATGCTATCGATCCTCAAAGAAGTCCACAGCTCCCTAATCTCTCCAGTGCTCTGGTGGCAACTGAAAGTCTCATTTCCACTATTGATGCCCCTCAGCCAGCCGCTAAATCTACGAATAGCGGCACCAGTCAGCTTCCTCCTACGCCTCTACCTGCTCCAGCTTATCTAGCCAGTACAGATGTTTTTGGCGATTTTCACTTCAATCTTAACACTATTACAACTGATAATCTTGATTCACTTCTGACCAATCTGAATACGTTTACAACGGATGCAACGAACAATCCAGTTAATACTATTCATTATGATAGTGTCAATACTCCTGCTGATATCCTCTCGACCTTTCAAACACGGCTGGCTCTCGCCCAGATCCCTGTTGGACTGCTCCTTATTCTCATTGCCGGAATGGCTCTCCTCTTTATTGCTATTGCTACGGAGCTCCTTGTAGAGCGACAGACGGATGTTATTGCCATTCTGCGTAGCCGAGGGGCCAGTCGCTGGCAGATCTTCAGCGTTTTTACGCTCCAGAGTCTTCTCATCGCGCTCTGTGTTCTGTTCCTGGGACCCCTCCTGGCCATTCCATTGACGATAATACTGATTCACTTCCTGTTTCTGCATTCCGATATGGGAGCGCTCTCTCTCATTACTTCTGATCCCTTCCAGACTGTCTGGGGTATTCGCTGGTATGCACTGGGCGCCCTGGGAGCCAGCCTGGGAGTGACTCTCTTTACACTCTACCAATCAACACGACTGGATGTGCTGGCATTACGCAGAGAGACTGGACGCCAGAGCCGCCCTTCACTCTGGCAGCGCTTCTATCTCGATGCTTTGCTGGGCCTGCTGGCGCTGGCCGGCTATGGATATACCCTTTATATACTTAATACAGGGACGCTGAATGATTCCGCAACTATAGAGCTGTTGTCGCCTCTCGTTCTTATCTCTTCCATGCTCGTTTTACTGGCTCTTCTCTTGCTCTTCCTTCGCGTTATTCCGCGTCTGGCACAAGGTGGTGCTCATCTGGCCGCTCGCCGCAGTGGGATCTCTGGAATGCTTGCTCTGGCAAATATTGCCCGTACCCCACGACAGGCACAACGCATTATCCTCCTGCTTACTCTGACTACTGCTCTCACTATCTTTACATTGATTTTTTCAGCTTCACAAAATCAACGCATTTATGATGTTGTAAATTATCAGGTCGGAGCTGATTTTAGTGGATGGCTACCAGACGATAACATGGGTCTGGCCTCTGATATCAATCTTCGCTTTCAGCATATTCCTGGTGTCCAACATTCATCAATTGGTCTACTAGATAATGCACAGTTTCTAGGGGCCACTTTCCAGATCAAAGCGGTCGATACAGCGCAATTTGCTCAAACGGCGATCTGGTCTCCTCGCTATTCGCAACAGTCTCTGCCCAGTCTGATGAGCCAGCTCTCCAGTCAGCGCGCTCAAGCACAAAAAGATCATGTCTTACCTGTGATTGTTGCAGCCGATACCGCTCAGGCATTGCGTGTCTCTGCTGGCTCACGAGTCTCTATCACTATTAATCAGAATACTATCCCTTGCCAGGTACTCACTATCGTTCAGGCGATCCCTACCACAAATATTACCTCAGGGACAACTCGGTTTACCGGTGGCGGTATTCTGGTTGACTATCAGACCTATGCGGCGCTTTTAAGTACGCCAGATCAACCCATTGCTCCCAATTACGTCTGGATTCGCTCTTCTCCAGAAGCCAATCAGAATCTTATCCGCGCCGCCCTTACTCAACTTATGCTCCCTCGCTCCCTTATTCTGGATCGGAGAGTTTTTATTGCCTCTCAGCAACAAGATCCTGTGATCCTCAATCTGGTGGGGGCAATGACAATTGGGACGGTGGCTCCTCTATTCCTCTCTTTACTGGGGAGTTTGCTCATTTCATGGCTCAATGCCCGCAATCGTCTTCTCGGTTTCTCTCTCTTGCGAGCCCTGGGAACAAGCCCCCGTCAATTGGCCGGGATGATCTCCTGGGAACAAGGGGTCATCTACACGTTCATGTTAGTGTTGGGGATTATTGCCGGTTTCTTACTCTCTCTTATGGTTCTCCCTTCGCTCATTCAGACGAGTATTATCGTGAATGGCGAAAATGGAGGAACAAGCAATGGACTGGCACAACATATTCCTCTCCCTCAACTCCAGATCATTTTTCCTGCCTCGCTCTTTTTTGTGATCGGGGGGCTCATTCTGATCTGTTTTACCGCACTGGTCTTGATGGTCCGCTTAGCAACCCATCCGTCGCTCAGTCAGACCCTACGCTTAAATGCTGATTAATATCTTGTACGATATCACCCCTGATGAGACAGAGACAAGCGTCCCATCAGGGGCTCTCCCCTCTCCATCCCCAAAAATGCTCATTCGCTCATAGCAAAATACCCCTTCTTTATGGTATGGTTAAGAAAGAGAATTCATCTACGATGAGCTCCGTTTCCTGCAACGATGAGAACTTCAATCATTGCATTTAAAATAGCCAGAATTGAGGATTATATATCTATGGCGATATCTCCTATTAGCTATGACTCACGCGCTATTCTTATTCATGGCGAAAGAACTCTCCTCCTCAGCGGGGCCATTCATTATCCCCGCAGCACTCCAACTATGTGGCCAGAATTGATGAAACGCAGCAAAGAGGCTGGCTTAAATACAATTGAGACATATGTCTTCTGGAACCTCCATGAAGTCCAGGAAGGACAGTTCGATTTCTCGGATCGGCTGAACCTGTATCACTTCTGCGAATTGGCACAGGAACATGGCCTGCATGTTATTCTCCGTATTGGACCGTATATCTGTGCAGAGACCAACTATGGCGGCTTCCCTGCCTGGTTACGCGAGGTGCCCGAGATTCAGATGCGTACATACAATCAGCCTTTTATGCAAGCGATGGAACGCTGGGTACGCTTTCTGGTCAATTATGTACGCCCTCTCTTTGCCGATCAAGGTGGCCCGATTATTCTTGCTCAGTTAGAAAATGAATATAATCTGATTGGGGCTCGCTATGGAGATGAAGGCAAACGCTACCTCCAATGGGTCTCTGATCTGGGCGCTGATCTGCAACTTGGAGTACCGCTCATTATGTGTGTCGGGGCTGCTCAGGGAGCCATTGAAACCATGAACGGCTTCTATAGTCATGATCAGATTGAAGATCATTTTGCCAAACATCCTGATCAGCCGGCTATATGGACGGAGAACTGGCCTGGCTGGTATGATACCTTCAGTCATCCCCATCACGTTCGCACACCAGAAGATGTCGCCTATGGGGTCGCTCGCTTTATCGCTGCTGGAGGCACTGGTGTCAACTACTATATGTGGCATGGAGGGACGAACTTTGGCCGCGAAAGTATGTATCTCCAGACTACGAGCTACGACTTTACAGCTCCACTCAACGAGTTTGGCGATCATACAACCAAAAGTCGGCACCTCGGACGCCTGCATGAACTTCTTTACAGCTATAGTTCCCTACTTCTTACAGAAGAACAGCCTGCCCAATACACATTAGGAGAGCTTCAACGCGCCTATGTGTATGGAGAGAATGCAGATGCATTGGTATTCCTCTGTAATGATAACTTTGAAGAGGCACCTGTAGCATGGGCACAGACAACCTATACGCTTCCCCCACGTTCTGTGTTGATACTCTCAAAAGGCCAGCAGATCTTCCACAGCGCTGAGATCAAGGCTGAAGATCGGGTCGAACAGACATTTAACATTGAACCTCAAGCCATTTCACATATCAGCTGGTGCGCAGAGCCACGACCTCAACATTGGCCTGAAACGTTACAGCAGCCACTGGTAAGCACAACGCCCATAGAACAGCTCACCTACACGCATGATCAAACAGATTATTGCTGGTATACAACGGACCTCTTTGTCTCTGTCGATCAGACCGGCCCTGGCACGCTCACACTGACCGGGGTTGCGGATGTGGTGCATGTTTTCGTCAACGGTGAGCTCCAGGCAACGACACAAACACCTCTGACTGAAGATCGGGGAGCTCTGGATGGCCCTCATTTTACACAGACCTTTACCTTTACGTTGGAGCCTGGACACCATAAACTTGAGCTCCTGTGCTGCTCTCTCGGCTTAATTAAAGGAGATTGGATGATCGATGCCAATATGGTCGAGGAACGCAAAGGTCTCTGGGGCAATGCTCGCTGGAATGGTCGGACGCTAGAAGGACCCTGGAGCATTCAGCCTGGTCTGGCTGGCGAGCAAACAGCTCTCTTTGGAGCTGGCGCAACGTTAGCCACATGGGAAGATGCTGGCCCGAAAGCTATTGCAAGCCCACTCTACTGGTGGAAGATTGCCTTCACAAGACCTACCACAGAGGGCGCACTGGTAGTGGATCTCACAGGAATGCGCAAAGGTCTCGCCTGGCTGAATGGTCGCTGCATTGGTCGCTACTGGCTGGTTGCTGGTAATGCACCTGCCAACCTGTGGCACAAAAACATCATTCTGACCGAAAGCTCGGAGGAGCCCAGTCAGCGCTATTATCACCTGCCAGCCGAGTGGCTCCAGGAACAGAATACACTGGTGCTCTTTGAAGAACTTGGAGGAAATCCTGCATCTGTAACCATTAATTCAATCGAGTACAAATAGGCTCTACAGCGACCACCACAATTTACCGTAAACGGAGAATGCGCACTATTCTGAGATCTATCTCCAAATAGTGCGCACTCTCGTTCAATGCCGCGCTGGCATGCCAGGTACCTGATAAGGGCTTCTAAGGCTGAATTTTTCCAACTTTATGTGTATAGTTCTCAGTAAACCAGATGGCTCCATTCCCATCCACGGTCAGATCCTGAGGACGGCTATTAGCCGTTGGTGCTGTATACTCAGTGATACTTTCTGGTTGGGTTGGATCAAAGCTTGCAATCTGATTCGTCGCTGGCAGTACAAACCAGAAACGTCCAGATGGTGTAAGGATCAGACTTCCAGGACGGCCTTTAGACGATGGAATCGCAGATCCGCTTATAGTTCCGGTCTGAACATCTAAACGCCCAACCTGATTAGGGCCCTGCTCAACAAACCAGACCTGGCTCCCATCAGCACTCACTGCAATTCCCGATGGTTGGGCAGTAGTACTTGCCAGAGGATAGGTCGTAAATGTGCCATCGGAGGCAAGACGACCAATGTTCCCCAGCCGATGCTCGCTAAACCAGACATTATGATGTACATCGACAACGATCTTCTGGGCCCCACTATTCGGCGTGGGAATAGGATACTCTTGAATAACACCCGAAATGGTCACAACTCCAATCTGATTCGCATCATGTTCAACAAACCAGACCTGACCATTTGAATCCATCGCAATGCCTTCGGGAGCGCTTCTAGCTGTTGGAATTGAAAGCTCAGTCAAGGTGGTGGTGGCAATGACAAAATGTCCAATCTGACTGGCCCCCCTCTCAGTAAACCACAGATCCCCATGCAGGCCTGCTACCAGAGAATCGGGCAGACTACCACCAGTCGGAATGGCATATGTCTTGATAGAACCGTCATCTGGATTTACACGCCCCAACCTGTTTGAGAGAGGATCCAGGTACCATATTCCACCATCAGAACCATACGCGATTCCAGATAAACGCCCGCTCCCCTTAGGAAGCTGATATTCATGCAAGGTGGGTGGTGGCGTCGGGCCAGGGGTTGGACTAGGAGTCGCTGTCGCCATTGGGCTGGGAGTTGGGCTGGGAGTCGCTGTCGGTGTTGGAGCCGCCGAAACAGAGATCGTAGTAGTAACAATATTATTCACCGGGTTGCGATCGCCAATACTGGCTACTGATGCTGTATCAGTCAATATGGGAATAGCATCCACAGTTACGGTTCCAACAATAGTAATCCCTGGCAGAATCGTACCTGCTCTGATAGGCGTGGTTCCAAGATAGGTAGCAACCACAAACGAAGGGCTGGTAGAAGCATTGACTGTCACGACCCAATCGCTCGTTGTAGAACTGACATTCACATCTGTTAAACCAACAGGAATACTATCCGTCACGATAATAGCATTGTTTGCTGGCACCAATCCGCTCACATTGAGGACCGTCAGGGTGTAGCTTATGCTATCTCCCACCACAGCACTGGCTCCTCCCGCGTTACTATTACTAATCGCCAGATCAAAGGCAGGTGGTGGCGTCACAGATGGACTGGGAATTGGAGTCGGGATCGTCGTAGCTGTTGCCGTTGGACTTGGGGTCTCCGTCGCTGTTGCTGTTGGACTTGGCGTTGCTGTTGCTGTTGGACTGGGAATCTCTGTTGCTGTTGCTGTTGGGCTGGGAATCTCTGTTGCCGTTGCCGTTGGACTTGGGGTCTCCGTCGCGGTTGCTGTTGGACTGGGAATCTCCGTTGCTGTTGCTGTCGGACTTGGGATCTCCGTTGCCGTTGCTGTTGGACTTGGGGTCTCTGTTGCCGTTGCTGTCGGACTTGGGATCTCCGTTGCCGTTGCCGTTGGACTTGGCGTTGCCGTAGCTGTTGCCGTTGCCGTTGCCGTTGCCGTTGGAAACGCATTAAGCGTCACATGATACGTACCTGGTATACATGGAGTCGAAGCTTGTACATAATTTGAGCCCCCACCCCAGATAAAAGCCGCATTTCCCACACCATCAGTTGTAAGAGTTACTTGACTTTCGCTCCTATTAATACTTGTCTGGCAAGTAAAATCATCCTTAAGAACATAGCTGCTATAAGCAGATAGCCCTTGCAGGGTAATAGTGCTCACAAAACTCCCGGTTGCACTGTTAGTCACGACAGCAGGCCTGATCTGCAATTTTGGCTCCTTACTGCGTGCAGGTTTCAGTACTGTAAAGTTTGTCTGGTAAGATGTATGTCCAGCACTTGCCGTCACAACAATAGTACCCGGTAGACAAGGGGTTACGCCATCTCCACCAGTAATGCTATACGCAAAATTCCCCAGGATATCCGTACGGACACGCGTTCGTGCACTATTGATGGAGTCTTTACACGTATGATTCGTGTCTTTTAGTTGATACAAAGTATAAGGCAGAAGGCCCTGTCCATAAAGAGTGGTCACAAATTGCCCGCTGGTACTCTCGATAGTCTGACCAGGATTGACTATAATGAGAGGAACTTTCGCAGTTGCAGCAGCTTTGAGCACAAATTTTTGGCTCAGTGGTAAGCTAGCTGACGCTACATCGTCTCGAGAAGGGCTGGCCTGAAGCGCTTGAAGGCTCCCAAAGAGAGACAAAAAAACGCTTAATAACATGGCAAACACTAAACTTACACGCCAGATAACCCTATATTTCATACGCACCTCTACACTTCATGCTACTTCACACGGCAAAACAATAAAGAGTTTGCATTTTGCTCCGCTCTTTCTTTATGAATAAAGAAGGCTTCAAGTGATAGATGGCCACTGCTAGCCATGCCAACAGATAGTATTGTGAAGAATCTGGTTCTTCTGAAGATGATCGGTCACAACATCTTCGCAATCCCTACCTTCTTTACCAAAGTAAGTATATGTAACCCATTGTTATGACATATATCTATATTTTTATAAATATTTGTGCTTTAAAACATTGAAATCACGTAAAAACGATGAATAATATGCTTTTATTTATGACATATTCTGCTAAGAAATTTCTACTTCTTTCTACGAATGGTTTTTTATATGTAAATTGCTACAATATAGAACAGGATATCTCCCATACAGAAAAAACATCTGCCAGACATCTAAAAAGTGTTTTTGGATAAATTTTCATAGCAAATCAACCACAAAGGGACAAAAGGATGACCGTTAATCGCAGACTTTTCTTAAAGATTGCTGGGGCTGCAAGCATGGCGGAGGCCTTGCTTGCGACAGAACCGCTAACTGCTACTCTGGCCCATCGCCAGACGAATGCTGTACCGTTATCAATTGAACAGTATCACACGCTTGTGCTCTATCAACGGCAATATGGAGAGGCGACCGTCTACACTATTGCCTCTAGCGCCAGGCTCGCTCATGGCCCGTTTGTGCGCACTGCCTCCTACCATGGCTGGAGTACCAGTTGGGATCAAGCCGTTCGCCTCCAACTTAATCAGAAGACAGGAGAAGAGGGGGTGCTGTTCTATGATCGTACTCATGGGGTGATTGCGCTCTATCAACTTACTGCCGAGGGAAAGCTCAATGCGATCAGAAATGATGCGGGTTGGGCAAAAACCTGGGATATCTTTCTCCCTGTCTTTCCAGGCCATAATAATAAGCAGTGTATCCTGAGTTACGATCGCAGTTATGGCTATGCTGAACTCCATCAGATTACGAGCGATCTTCAGGTAAAGCTTCAAAAAGGCTATCAGCTAGGAACGGGATGGGATCAGATTCTAGCAATGGAGACTGATTCAGCGGGACTTCTCTTTTATAGCCGCGCTCAAAGTCTGGCTCGCTTCTACAGTATGGATGAGAGCGGCTATCTCTCATTGAAGCACGACTACCCCTTCGATACACAATGGGATCTCCTGCTCAGCGGTGCATTTGGGGCAAGTACAAAACAGAGCCTGCTCTGTTATAGTCAGAAGGCTGGCGAGCTCAGGCATTATGCAGTTGAACATAATGGCAGGCTCACTCTACTTGCAAATGTGACCGGCTTACATCACGATTGGCGAACGATTCTGGCCGGAGGCTTTACCAGTAATCAGGGTGATCAGATCCTCTGCTATGATCAACAGCGTTCAGAATTGCAACTCTATCCTTTGCCTCCAGCAGATAATATTCAATTAAATCCTCTGGCCCGGCTGGGCATTCATGCGGATCTTCTTCTCTAACCAGACAGAAGAAGAAGCTGTCCTGTCTCCGCGAAGACAATCCTACAAACAGTTGAGACCGTCAGACCAAATGATGATGGCCGAGAGCATGACGGCCATCCTCTATTTGTCTTTTTTCTCGGCTTATGGTAAGCTGCATGTACGCCATCAATTATTGCCCGAGAAGAAGGAACAAAGCTCATGCAAGGTTCTCTCCAGCTTGATTATCTCGCCTTCCTGCGCCTTGCTCAGTTGGCGGATAGCGCCCTTCCCATTGGCTCAACGGCGCACTCCTTTGGCCTGGAATCGCTGGTGGCTGAAGGCTATCTCACTGTAGAGACGCTCGAGGCATTTCTACAAGAATCGCTCTTAGAGGCTGGCCTGCTTGAAAGCTGCTTCTGTCGCCAGTCCCATCATTTGAGCGACCACGAGCAGTCAGCAAACTTTAGCACACAGTGGGTTGTCCTGAATGATCGCATGAGTGCCCTCAAGACAGCTCGCGAGAGCCGAACCGCCAGCGCAACGCTGGGCCGGCGCTTCCTTCAACTGGTGCGCACGCTGGAAGATGATCCACTTTTAGCGATGGCACAGCAGGCCGCAAAAGAACAAAGAGCTGAGCTCCATTATAGTATCGTTTTTGGGCTTGTTGGTGGTATACTGGGAGTAGATGCCGCAACAACTGTGCTCGCTTTCCTCCATCAATCTCTACTCGCTCAGGTATCAGCCTGCCAACGGCTGCTTCCTCTGGGACAAAGCCAGGCCAGTGCCATACTCTGGCGTCTCAAACCCGTTCTTCTTGAGGTAAGCGAAAGAAGTGAGCAGTATGCTGAAAAGAGCGTTGTATTCACTCCGCTCATTGATACAGCCAGTATGCGCCATCCCCAACTGACCACGCGACTCTTTATCAGTTAGACTCTGCCCTTACCGCAGGCAGGAAATCCACAACGATAACCCGTACGATAACCCGTAAAGGTAGCGAGTATTGAAGCAGACCATCACGACAATTCCGGCTCTCGCAGAGGCGTCTCAACCACAGGTGCTCGGGCGCTTAGTTCTTAGCTTCCGCCAGGAGCCTGATACACAACGAACACAGCTCATACGCACCGAACAGCAGCCACCACTCAAAGTCGTACGTGCCTTTCCCCTCCCGTTGGGAGGTGTGCTCCTCCATCTCCATAATCTTTCAGGTGGAGTCTTAGGAGGTGATCTCCTGGAGCTCTCGCTTGAAGTACAGCCTCGAGCTGACGTTCAAGTGACGACGACGAGCGCGACACGCATCTATCGCAGCCGGCCCGCCATGCCTCCGGCTATTCAACGCACTCAGATAGTGGTTCGGGAGGGTGGCCGGCTAGAGTATCTGCCCGATATGCTGATTCCTTTTGCGGGATCGCGCTATCAGCAATATACAACGATTCAGTTAGAGCAGAATGCTGGCCTCTTCTGGTGGGAGATTATTGCTCCTGGTCGGACCGCTCATGGCGAGCTCTTCGCCTATGAGGAGCTGACCAATCACTTTACCATCTCTGCCCTCAATCGACCCATCGCCAGCGAACATTTTCAGCTACAACCAGCCAGACAACGTATGGGCTCTTCCGCCAGACTTGGCCCCTATACCTACAGTTGTAGCTTCTACCTCTGCCGCGTTGGACTTGAGCCTCAGCGCTGGCTTGCCTTAGAGCGCTCACTGGGGAGGCTTGCTCAAGAACTGAGCCAACCAGCAGAAAGTCTCTGGGGTGTCAGCACGCTTGTGTCTCACGGGCTGGTTGTGCGAGGCCTGAGCAATAAAGGCCGTGATCTGGCTCCTGGCCTTTTACGTTTCTGGCAAGAAGCAAAATTAGAGCTCTATGGAGAGGAGGCGATTCTGCCCCGCAAGGTTTATTAGTACACTATTTAGCTACGATGCAGGAGGTTTCCCTATGTATTTGACAGCACGCGAACAAGAAAAATTGCTGATCTTTGTCGCTGCCGAACTGGCTCGTAAGCGACAGGCTCGTGGACTTCAGCTCAATTACCCCGAAGCCATCGCTATTTTAACCGCCGAGATCATGGAGGCGGCTCGCGATGGCAAAAGTGTCGCCGATATCATGAGCTTCGGCACGACGATTCTGACACGAGCTGATGTAATGGAAGGGATTGCGGAGATGATTCACGAGGTGCAAGTCGAAGCGACTTTTCCCGATGGAACAAAACTGGTTACCGTTCATGATCCCATTCAATAAGAAGGAGGGCACTGCTTATGAAACCAGGCGAATATCTCCTTGATGCTGCGGCTGGCCCAATTATCGCTAATGCTGGACGCCCAACAACGACGCTCTTAGTAAAACATACCGGCGACCGCCCGGTTCAGGTCGGGAGCCACTATCACTTCTTTGAGGTCAATACTGCCTTGAGCTTCGAACGGCAGCAAGCATATGGAAAACGTCTAAATATTGCTGCGGGTACAGCAGTCCGCTTTGAGCCAGGTGAAGAAAAAGAAGTGACGCTGGTTCCCTTTGCTGGCGCGCGCATCATCTATGGACATCAGGGAAAGGTCAATGGAGAGCTCAAATAGCTGGTCTCAACCCTTTGACAGGCTGAGGTTTAAGACACCTCTCCTGGAGAAGCCTATATTGAATGATTCCATAGAATGATTCCATAGAATGATTCCATACATCATGTTCAATCGCTGGATCATACAGCGCTTGCCTTAGCCAGCTCATGCTAAAAGGAGGCTCTCGCTTGCATCTACAAACCAGGCGTCTTATCGTACGCGAGTTTACGATGGCCGATCTATCCGCTATCTATCACTATGAATCGCAGCCGGAGTTTGCCCGTTACCTCAGCTATGGGCCCTGGACGCTGGAGGAATGCCATGAAGATCTCGCTTTTCATGTGACCCATCAACACGAGCCGGGACGGATATTTTATCATCTGGCCATTGTCTTATCGGAGCGGCTCATTGGTTGGTGTGGGCTAAAAATTATGCAGCAAGATGCTCGAGAGGCTGAGCTCGGCTATGGTATCCATCCTTCTTTCTGGCAACATGGGTATGCAACCGAGGCTGCACAGGCGATGATCGCTGAGGGGTTTACAACGCTCAACATGCATCGCATCTTTGCTACCTGCGATCCGCGCAACCAGGGATCAGAGCATGTCTTACAAAAGCTGGGAATGCAGAAGGAGGGACACTTTCGCGAGCATAAATGGAACAAAGGAGCATGGAAAGATAGCCTCTACTATTCCATCCTGGAACAGGAATGGAGGCTCAGAATTGAAACACTCTGACCCTCGATGAGAAACAGCCCCCCGGAGATACTACCAGCTGAACTGATAGTATCTCCGGGGGGGCAATGTGTCAGCCCTTTCCTTGGTCTGGCCAGATATCTGTTTTCATAGTCAAAACAACCATGTGATCTCGCCGACTCCTACAGGGCAGGCTCGTTTCACAGTATACTAGAGAGAGATTCCCACCACAAAACGAAATAGCGGTGAGATTGGACATCCTCTGTCTGACAATGCGTTTCTGATGATCGCAAGGCTCTGTCAATCCTACCATTATCACTAAAGAGGGCAACACGTATGAGTTTATCTATCCCCCGCCAGACGTATGCCGATCTCTATGGACCGACAACAGGTGATCGCGTCCGTCTGGCCGATACCGAATTAATTATTGAGGTTGAGAAGGACTTTACTATTTACGGCGATGAGATTACTTTTGGTGGCGGCAAGGTGATCCGTGATGGTATGGGACAGAGTAGCCGCTCTACTTCTGCGCTCGATCTGGTGATTACCAACGCTCTGATCCTGGATCATTGGGGGATTGTCAAAGGCGATATTGGGATCAAACATGGTCGCATTGTCAAGGTTGGCAAAGCTGGCAATCCCGATACGATGGAAGGGGTCGATCCCGCTCTGATTGTGGGGGCAAGCACTGAGGTTATTGCTGGCGAAAATCTCATTGTGACCGCTGGCGGCATTGATAGCCATATTCACTTTATTGCACCACAACAGATCTATGAGGCGATGTCAAATGGAATCACGACGATGATCGGAGGTGGGACGGGGCCAGCGACGGGCACCAATGCGACGACCTGTACGCCAGGAGTCTGGAATATGGCGCGCATGCTACAATCCGCCGAGGCATGGCCAGTGAACTTTGGCTTCCTGGGCAAAGGAAATGCCTCTACTCGTGAGCCGCTGGCCGAGCAGATTCGCGCTGGTGCCTGTGGCCTCAAATTACACGAGGACTGGGGAACCACACCCGCCGCAATCGATATCTGCCTCAAGGCCGCAGATGAGTATGATGTGCAGGTTGCCATCCATACCGATACAATCAATGAAGCAGGCTTTGTGGAAGATACGATCGCGGCGATCGCTGGTCGCACCATCCATACCTATCATACCGAAGGGGCTGGTGGTGGCCATGCGCCCGATATCATCAGGATCGCCTCGTTCCCCAATATTCTTCCGTCTTCGACAAATCCAACACGCCCCTATACCGTGAATACCATTGCGGAGCACCTGGATATGTTGATGGTCTGCCACCATCTGAATTCCCAGGTACCTGAAGATGTCGCTTTTGCAGAGAGCCGAATCCGACCAGAGACGATTGCAGCCGAGGATATTTTGCACGATCTTGGCGTCTTTAGCATGATCTCTAGTGATTCCCAGGCGATGGGACGCGTTGGCGAGGTCGTCACGCGAACGTGGCAGACGGCCCATAAGATGAAGGTCCAGCGCGGTCCTCTCGCCGAGGATTCAACCCGCAATGATAATCTTCGTGCCAGACGCTATATAGCCAAATATACGATCAATCCTGCCATTACCCATGGGATCGCAGAACATGTCGGCTCCATCGAGCCCGGCAAACTGGCGGATCTCGTGCTCTGGCGGCCCGCTTTCTTTGGCACCAAACCAGAGATGATTGTCAAGGGAGGCTTGATCTCCTGGAGCGCGATGGGCGATGCCAATGCCTCCATTCCAACTCCTCAACCAATCCTTTATCGTCCGATGTTTGGCTCCTTTGGTCGTGCAACCGCTGCTACCAGCGTGACCTTTGTCTCTCAGGCCTCGCTCGAGGCTGAGGTGCCTGCTCAGTTGGGACTCCAGAAGCAGGCGGTCGCTGTACAGGCCTGTCGTTCGATTGGCAAGGCTCAGATGATCCACAATTCTGCTACCCCCAACATTGAGGTCGATCCCGAGACCTATGAGGTGCGTGCAGATGGTGAGCTCTTGACCTGCGAACCTGCAACGGTCCTCCCCATGGCTCAGAAATATTTTCTCTTTTAAAGAGATGCACAGGAAAACCTGGGAGGACAAGAGCTACGCTTCTGTTCTCCCTCTGGAGACATGAAAAACGTCAGATCCTATCGAAAAGATCCTGCCCTTTCGCAGTGAAGAAAGATATACTATAACCATGTGTCTGATGTTCGATGGATTGAAGCGTGCTCAAGGATTGTATCTACGTTCAACACTTTATTGGAAGGGATTGATGTATGGTTGAAAATACGGTGAATACGGTAACGCGGGCTTTCCGCGTTGGGATCGCTGGCCCCGTAGGGAGTGGCAAGACGGCTCTGGTTGATCGTCTCAGCAAACGGCTTTATCCCCGCTATAATCTGGCGGTGGTGACCAATGATATCTATACCACTGAAGATGCTGAGTTTCTTTTGCGGCAGGGAACGCTTCCCCAGGAACGTGTACGGGGAGTGGAGACTGGTGGCTGTCCACATGCCGCGATTCGTGAAGATGCCTCTATGAATCTTGAAGCAATTGCAGATCTAGAGGACAGTCTGCCCGATCTGCAGTTAATCTTTGTGGAGAGTGGTGGGGATAATTTAGCGGCGGCCTTTAGCCCTGAACTGGTGGATGTCTCGATCTATGTAATTGATGTCTCAGGGGGAGATAAGATTCCTCGCAAAGGCGGGCCTGGCATTATTCGCTCCGATCTGCTTCTGATTAATAAAATCGATCTGGCCCCTTATGTGGGAGCCTCGTTAGAGGTAATGGAGCGCGATGCCCGCTCACAGCGTGGTGAACGGCCCTTTCTCTTTACGAATCTGAAAAATGAGTCCGGCCTCGATCAGGTTATTAGCTGGTTAGAGGGCTATCTCCAGGCCCCCGAAACGAAACGCCGCACGCTGATCGATGCACATGCTCCCTATGTAGGACACCCTCATAGCCACGAACATAGCCAGACAGGGCATCATCACCATTAGATCACTCGAAATCTCCCCGTCACAACATACTGCCCTGCTGGTCGATGTCGCCAAAAAAGCAAAAAAAAGGCAAGACAGATATGCTGTCTTGCCTCAGCCCTTTGGACGGCTCACCAGGGTGAGGATCTTGCTTGAGCTCTTCGAGGGATGCAAACGATTAAAGCTGGCTCTGCCCCTGCAACCATTCAACCACATGAATGGCTTCATCGCCTCCGGCCTGGGCATGGCTCAAGAGAGAGATTCCATGTGGACCACGCCAAGCGCGAGCTTCTGGAAATGTCTGGATAATGGATTGGACAATCGCTAATTTTCCCAGCATTGCAGCCGCAAAAATATCCAGGCGAGCCCCTCTTATGAGCAGTTCATGCGCAATATCTTTCCGACCCATATGTGAAGCAGCTCCAAGGGCCGTCTCCCAATCACCTCCGCCCCAATCCCAGGCTGCGTTAATGAGGGCTGGCTCTTGATCGAGTAGCTCGAGGACACGCTCAAGGCCACCATGGGCATTACCAACAAATTCATGCACTAATTCTGGAGAGAGGGCAATTTTATTCTCCATTCACTGGCTCCTTCACATTCTTGATCTTCTTACCAAAACGGCCATTATCTGCCATTGGCACCAGTATAGCGAGAAACCAGAGCACAGACTTCTCAAAAATCACTTTTTTTGTGTTCGATACATCCTGGGAGAAGCGCCCGTCTTCTGTTGAAAATACCAGCTAAATGAGCTCAGGCTCTCGAACCCCAGGCTAAAGCAGATCTCAGTCACGGATTGCTCTGTGTCTCGCAAGAGCTGCTGCGCACACTCCAGTCGCTTGCGCAAGATATATTGATGGGGAGTCACATGAAAGAGCTGTTTAAACATCCGCAAAAAATGGTTGGGAGAGAGCTCGGCAACGGCTGCTATTTCATCAAGGGTAATGGACGTTGTATACAGAGCTTCAATAAAATCATGCGCTCGATAGAGCCGACGGTAGAGCTCTTCTCGCGTGGCAATTCGGATAGCTGGAAGCTGCTCAAGCTCCCGATAGAGGGATAAATGAACGTGTAGAAGCCCCTGCATCAGGCGATGAAGCTGCTCAGAGAGCCACAATGAAGTGAAAGTTTCGCTCTGAACAGCCGCCCGTAATTGAAAAAGAACCGGTGAGACAAGATGATCGTGAGGATAGGTCCGTTCAAAGAAGTGCAGCAGAGAACTCGCGTCAGCACCGGGCCGATCCAGCAACGAAGCAGCTGACAGTATATGGCTCCGATAGATCTCTTCGGCAAAGCCCGGCTCAAAAAAGATACAGAAGGATTCAATTGGCTCAAGTGCCTCGATGGCAATGGTATAGGGCTGCTGATGATTGAGAATAAGATAAGAACAATCATCGACCGCATAATATCCTTTGCCCAGAGTATACAGTGCCCGACCCGAAAAAAAGGTCTTGATCGAGAGGGATGACTGCCCCTCCCAATAATAAAAAGGGGCTTTCTCATGCAAAATATAGGTAGAATGAGAGCTCTGTTTAGATAACACACTCATCTGTGGTAAGGATTGTGGACGAGGCCGAATAATCATTTTAAAAAAAATCTTTCCCCCAGGGTTCCGCTCAAGAGGAAAAAGCCATCCCTCTCTCCTTATGACCTGGTCTGAGGAGCCTCCAGCGCTAATTTAGCCAGTTGAGACAACGCAGCATCATCCATCGGCGGGTTATGCAGGCCTGCTCGTACATCGCGATAATACCGCTGAAGTGGAGATTTAAGGGCCAGGCTCGCTGCACCCACAACACGCATGGCAAGATCAACAATCTCAACTGCATGATTGGTTACAAGATATTTGGCAGCACCATACAGTGCTGGTTGGACGCTATCGGGATCAGCCTGAAATTGTTCTGCCAGGCTGAAAAGAAAGGCTTTGCTCTGTAAGAGGGCCAGATCCATCCTGGCTACTTTCTCTTGAATATGAGGCACACTGGAGATTGGTGCTTTCAGTGAGTTCGGTCTGCGCTGTGTCGCAAAGCGGATCGCCTCATCGCGGGCAGCCTGGGCAATCCCAAGATAGACGACCGATATCAGAAGGGTCCAGGCAGGCAACCGTCCCTGAGCATCAGCCATGGGTGGAATCTGCTCATCAACATATGCATCGGCCTCCAGGCAGACATTATCTAGAATCAGGTCATTGCTGCCTGTACCGCGCATCCCCAGCGTGTCCCACGTATCTTCAATGCTCACCCCTGGCGCATCATGGGCAATCAAGAAATTGCCTTTGTCGGCTTTGAGCGGCTCCAGGCCTGAGGCACCATCTGCTTGATCCTCAATGCTACATCCAACGATAAAATATTGGAGAGCATGGCTCCCGGTTGTAAAGGATTTACGTCCCTGGACACGCCAGGAACCATCCGGCTGCCGATATGCCGTCGTCTGGGGCTTCCCTCCACGGCTTGGACTCCCCGTTGCAGGCTCACTCACCGCGCTGTTGATCAGAGCACCATTCTCTACAACATCCTGAGCAATCTTCCTCAATAAGGGGGGATATTCGGTCCGAGCTTCAAAAAGACGCGCCACATGAATAAGATGCATACATGTCACCAGACCAGTTGAACCATCGCCTTGTGACAGCCGAAAATGAGCCAGAAGGACATCCAATAGTGAGGCCCCCTGACCACCCAGGCTCTGAGGAACGGTCAGGGTCGTATACCCTGAACGGCGCAGGTCCTCAAAATTCTCCAGCGGGAACCGTCCTTCCCAATCATATTTAGCGGCGCGCTCAGCAAATAGATCGGCCAGCTCACCTGCAATCGCAATCCATTTTTTTTGCTGCTCAGTTTCAGGATACGAGAGAAAACTCATGCCAACTCCTTCGATTATTGTTTACCTTTCCCTCTATCATATCACCATTTTTGAGAACAAGGCAGGCAAAAAAAATCCACCCGGTCATACCAATCAACTCCTCACAAAAATGCCTCCCTATACCAACCCTGTCGATATGGGGAGGCAGAGAAGCGTTAAAGCTCTAATCCACCTTCATTATATGGATCGGTTGGGCCCACATCATCATAAGGGTCCCAATTCTGTTGCGGTTGACGCTTTCCTTGCTGCTGCGTTTGACCTTGTCTACTCTGTTGCTGCTTCGGGTCTACAGAGGTCTCATATTGCTCACTCTCGCTCTGATTAGGTGGCACAGGATTCTGCTTCACTGGCCCCTGCTGCTGACCTTGATACTGCTCCGGACTCATAACATTACCATCTTGATCAACATGGAAGCCTGTATCCCACTGCTCGTCATCCTCAACTTCATCTCCAAAGCCGGCAGATTGGTTATATTGATCCCGCTGATCACGCTCTGGCTCGTTGAAGCTATCAAATTGTTCTGACATCTGCATCGCTCCTCTCATCAATGAAACTGCCTCTGTCTGTAGAGATGACAGCATTCTCCACTTCTAACCGGTACGTCCGACGATCAGCAATAGATACTCATCCACTCCCAATTCTCCAGCATTTCTATTTAGCGTGCAAGTCAAATCGCATTCGTAAATCAATAAAAAAATGATGATATTTTTTATACAACTCAACCGTTATACAAACAGAGGATCATTCCTGTAACGCATTACCCTCTCTCGCCATACCCGATTCTTTCTTTAGAAGCACCTATAACCCCTCTTACCAGTGCAGGGTTGCACGTATTTTTCTCGTTAGAGAACGGTTTTTATCTACTATGACGTATTTTAGCAGGCATTTGCAGCGTTGATTGATCTATCATCGCGGCCAATGCCCAGACCAATCATTTAGTTGGAGATCGCATAATTCAACGGAGAATCTACCATAATGAGTGAATTAGAAGTGCTCAACTTAGTCAAACAGAGCCAGGAACAGTTGATCATCGATCATGTCAGTTTCCATATTGCCGATGGTGAATTTTTTGTTCTCCTGGGGCCCTCGGGGAGCGGTAAATCTACGCTTATTCGCTTGCTCTGTGGTTTTGAGACTCCCGATGCGGGGCAGATCATTCTTAATGGACAGGAGATTACAAATCAGCTTAATCATCACCGCAATCTGGCTGTCGTCTTTCAAGACTACGGGCTCTTTGAATCAATGAACGTCTTTGATAATATTGCCTATAGTTTACAGAATCAGCATATGCCGCGCAAAGAGATTGAAATGCGCATTCTGATGGCCTCTGAGGTATTAGAGCTTAAATCTCTGCTAAAACGGGCCCTTACTGATCTATCTGGAGGCGAGGTCCAACGCGTTGCGCTGGCAAAGGTGCTGGTGAAAGATGCCGATCTCTATCTCTTTGATGAACCACTCTCCCAATTGGATCAGAAGGCACGTTACCGCATTCGGCAAGAGATTATGATGATCCATCATTTAAAACGAAAACCGACGCTCTATATTACTCATGACCAGAATGAAGCCTTTGCGATGGCGGATCGCATAGCCGTCATCTCTGATGGAAAAATCCAACAGATTGGGACACCTGAAGAGGTACGCAATCGACCAAAAACTCTCTTTGTCGCCAAATTTCTCTCCGATCCTCCAATTAATCTTCTTGAAAGCTATCTTCAATATCATGATGTCCGTTATCACATGACGACTGATGGCCTTCAATTGATCCTGCCCACACGCTGGACGAATGGCCTGGCACGTTTAGGACCACAGTCTAAAATATCGCTTGGGCTCCGCCCAACCGGCCTGATTCCACAATGGGACCTTCCAACGCTTGAAGGGGTCCCTCATGTACGTGCGCAGACTCAGGTCATGGCGGTTGAACCGATGATTGGTCGTGTTCTGGTTCAGCTTAAACTAGGGTTCCATACACTCCTGACTGCTGAGTTTGACGACGATCATCCACAGGCACTTTACATTGGAGCCATGCTTATCATTGGGATCAAAATGGAAGAGTTTTTGCTCTTTCACCCCACATCTGGGGAGCTCTTAAATTAATCGGTGCCAGATTGTCTATCTGAACAGGAGAAGATCACGTAGGTTGGAAAGGTCGTCATTCTAGTACGTACTGTATTCATGGGAGGTTCGCATCCTACTGGCTCACGAAAGCGCTGGATTCAATGCTAAGCCGAAGTAGTTGAGCCAGTCCTTTGCCAATCGGCGCAATATGGATAAACTCATCGATGGTGTGTGCTTTCTCACCTCTGGTAATACCAATGCAGACGGTGGGAAGGTTCAGGCTCATAGGGATGTTTGCATCAGTACTGGAGGCGCTATATCCTGGCTCCAGATCAATCCAATGAAGCGTCTGGGCTGCAAGTTGCACAAGAGCATCTTGTCGGCTCCTCTGGCCTGCTGGCCTCTCACCAAGCAGCTCAATCTCAACTTTCAGACCCGGGCCAGCGCTGTTAAGGATATGTTCACGTGCCTGCTCAGCTAGCCTCTGAAGGGATTGGGCGTTGGTTGAACGCAGATCCAGTAAGGCACTGGCCTGAGCAGCAATAGTGTTGACTGAAGTGCCCCCTTCGATTACTCCCACATTAAAGGTTGTTTTGGGCATGATGGGCACGCTCATGGTAGATAATGCTGCAATAATGCGACCCAGCCCATGGATAGCGCTGGGAGTCCCAAAAGAGCCAAAGGAATGTCCGCCATCTCCCCTGACAATAATACGCCAGCGTTGCGAACCAACTGCTTCGTTCACGATACTCCCCAGATCTCCATCGACAACCAGGACTGCCCCCAATTGATCATGATACCGTTCAACGGCGGCTCTTGCGCCTCGGAGATTTCCCAGTCCTTCTTCACCCACATCTGCTACAGCTAACAGGTCGGTCTCTGTCTCCACGTGCAACTCGTCGAGCATATCAAACAAGATAAGTAATGAGGCCACACTTAAGCTGTTATCTCCAATGCCAGGGCCGCTAAGTATATCGCCCACACGCTTGATCTGGAGCGGTGTGGTAGCGGGGAAAACGGTGTCGATATGAGCCAATAACATTACCGTTTTCCCTTTCTTCGCCTGATCGCGCCGTTTACGTCGTACATACACATTATGGATGGCATCAATCTCAGGAGTATAGCCTCGTTCTCGCCATAACGATGCGACAAATTCTGCGCGTGCAGCCTCATCTCCTGTTGGAGCTGGTACCAGACAGATTCTTTGGGCCAGTTCAACCGCATCCTCAATCCGTTCCTTCGCCAGGGTCTTTAATCGCTCTAAATCTACTGCTGACATATGACCTCATATCCTCGCCTGTGCTATCTCTGCTTGACAATGGTTGATCTCAGGTTACAGATTTTCTTCACTCATTGCTCTTGATAGTTCTTTATCGTTTCCCATATCGGACTGACTGAAGCCTCTCTGCTCTCACAATGTAACACATTGAGGCCACATAACAAAAATAATTCCTGCGACCGTCGTAATTCTTGACGGTCGCAGGAATTATTTTTTGTTACCCCAGACGTTCTTGTCTACGCGCATCCTCTACGCTCAAGTAAAACTAGTGAAGCGAAGGAGGATTAGGCGCGACCAATACGCTGGTAATTGGCCTTTTCTTTCTCATCAGTATAGAGCGCCTGGTTGATATCATCACTATGGTTGCTGAGCATCTCTAACAGGCCCTTTGCCTCTTGTGCGTTCATGGTGCAATAGATGCCATTGGGGTTGCCAAACTCATGGTAGTAGAGCTTCAATTTACCATCTTCCATCCAGGACTGGTAACGGCCAATCTTCATATGATCTTGCTTGTGTGTGTTTTGTGGTGTGTTCATGTTTACTCCCCTTTGAGGTAACTATTAATACCTATCTTGACATTCTATTCTATACTACTGGTAGCGTACCGTCAGCGTAGACTAAATATGCTACGCAGTTTTTTTACTCGTGTTCGCTATTCCTTACAATTGATATACTACACTAGTTTTTTAGAGAATGATACCCTTTTCAGCCCCACCTTACCTCTTCTCATAAATCTTTAGGCACCCTGCATTTTCTCTCCATTTAATGGATCAGTTATCTCTAGCGATGTTTGCCGGGACGTCGTTTTTAGAGATTTCTTTGTGCATATTGCACAAAGAAATCTCTACATAATTTTG
Source organism: Tengunoibacter tsumagoiensis (assembly GCF_003967535.1). Lineage (GTDB taxonomy): Bacteria > Chloroflexota > Ktedonobacteria > Ktedonobacterales > Ktedonobacteraceae > Tengunoibacter > Tengunoibacter tsumagoiensis. Next base: position 4,357,294 of record NZ_BIFR01000001.1, read on the forward strand.
TACATTTTGTCAGAATGTTCTTTTTGACAAAGTGTGCTTACCAAAGTGTGCTCTTTTATTGAGAAGGCAAACGGGCCCATGACTGATCTTTGATCCATGGTTTAGCTGCTTCTTTCCAAAATTGCCTTTCTAGCATGGCACCGGGCAATAACAGAAAGATCCTTCAGACTGCGACAGTTTTGCGACAGCTTTATAACATATCTTAGACATCAAACAGGTATGCTTATGCTTGAAAACATGAACGACCCTGTTACTGACGGGGACAAGAAAGACAATGGTCCTTTTTCACTACTCTCTGTAACAATTCCGGCCATTTAATGGAAGATTACTCTAGCATGCAACAAAAGATGAATGCTAAACAGGACTATCAAAGGGGGTAACATTGGAGAATACTATCGCAAGGGCTGTTACACCAGCCAGCTCTATCGCAGTCAGTTCGCCCAGTTTTCTGGGAATTATACGTGGCGAGATCTTTAAGGTCAGCCGCATGTGGGTCTTCTGGATCGCATTGGTCCTCTTAATCGGCATAGCCTGTTTTCCATATATTATTATTATGTCGCTCTCTTCGCAGGCGACTGCACTAAAAAATACTCCGCTTCACTTCTTCTACAACTCAGCTGAGACCAATCTGTTTGTCTTGCGCGTCTTCATCGGCTTCTTTTTGATTATGCTTACAGCCAATGTCTTTGGACGTGAGTATCAAGCGGGAACGATCCGTATTCTGCTTGGACGTGGCATTGGCCGCTTGCAGCTCTTCTTTGCCAAACTGCTGGCTGTGGTTATCTTAGCGCTACTGGTCTTTGTAGGGATGCTCATCCTCAACGTTCTGCTTCAGTTTATTCAGATGCTGGTCTTAGCTGGCAATACAGATGGGCTCAGTAAGCTGGATGGTACCTTCTGGAATAACATCTGGATGTATCTGGGAACAGTTCTTATCAGTATGGCCATCACTGTTCTGCTGACGGTGGCAACCAGCGCAATTGGCCGCTCTTTGAGCTTTGGCTTAAGCGCTGCTCTGGCATTCTTCCCGGCTGATAACATCGGGATCGTCTTTATGCGGCTGGGCTTTCGTCTGACGCATAATGATTTCTGGAATAATGCGACTGCCTACTTCCTGGGGCCCAATCTCAATGCCATGGCCGCCTCAATCGCGCCCCAGTACTTTTCAAATCCCGCTTCAGGCCCCCTTGTAACGGTAGATGGCACTCATACGCTCCTCGTGGCACTGGGGTATGCCGTGGTTTTTGCAGTGGTGTCCATTATTCTCACCTGGAAACGCGATGTCAAAGAATAGATCTTATGTCCATTCAATCTAGAAGCAGCACCTACAAACATATACGACGTATAAAACATTTTCTCACATGAAAGGATACCTATTCCATGGCTGATACACTTACGACGCTCCAATCTCCTGGTCAGAAGATCCGCTCTGACGAGGTGGTCTTAAGCATCCAACATCTCACAAAGCAATATGGCCAGCGTCTGGCCGTCAATGATCTGAGCTTAGATGTTCATCGCGGCGATATCTTTGGTTTTTTAGGACCCAATGGAGCAGGCAAAACGACGACGATCCGTATGATCTTTGGCCTGATTACGCCAACCTCTGGCAAGATTGAGATGTTGGGACAGGATCTGGCTCATCATCGTTCGCATGTTCTGCCTCGTGTTGGTGCGCTGATTGAGACACCTGCCCTCTACCTCTATATGTCTGGCATTGACAATCTCCGCGCTGTAGCTGCCACGCTCGGTGGCGTTCCCAAAGAGCGCTATCAGACAGTTCTGGAACTGGTGGGCCTGACTGGTCGCGAAAAGGATCGCGTGCGCACCTATTCGCTGGGCATGAAGCAGCGCCTGGGTCTGGCCATTGCTCTGCTGCAAGACCCGGAAGTCTTAATTCTGGACGAACCTGCCAATGGTCTGGACCCGGCTGGTATCGTGGAGATGCGCGATCTGATGCATCGTCTCTCAGAGGCTGGCAAGACTGTTCTGATCTCCAGCCACTTACTGAGCGAAGTTCAACAGATCTGCTCTCGTGTTGCGATTATCAATCGTGGTAAGCTCGTCACTGAGACAACGGTCAGTGATCTTACCAGAGGTCAGGGAGAATTTGAGATCCGGCTCGAACAGCCTGAACAGGCACTGGCTCTTCTGCGCCAACAGCCCTGGGGACAGCAGGCGAAGATCAGCGAGAAGGGGACGATCTTAACGCAGGCCCCTCTGCAACGTGGCCGGGATCTCAATCTGTTCCTTGTGAACGCTGGCTTTGTGCCAGAGAGCCTTGCACCTGCCACCCTTGATCTTGAGCAGGTCTTCCTCCAGCTCACCGGTTCGCAAGCAGGAGATGTCAGATAATGAGTAGTGTTACCGTTGCTCATGCAACTATTCCAGCCGACAGACCAAGCTTTGGTGGCATGATCCGCAGTGAACTCTTTCGCGTCAGCCGCATGTGGTCAACCTGGTTGACACTCGTGATGCTGATCGGCGTGATCTGTCTGCCCTACTTAATTACGGCCTCCACACCCAGTCGTGGGACCGAGCTAAAACATGCGCCGCTCATTTTCTTTAATGACTCAATCCCATTAAATCTGTTTGTCTTGCGTGTGTTCATTGGCTTTTTTCTGATTGTCCTGACCGCGAATGTGTTTGGTCGTGAGTATCAATTAGGAACGATTCGTATTCTGCTCGCAAGAGGGATTGGTCGTGTCCAGCTCTTATTCGCAAAATTGCTTACAGTTGTGCTGATTGCCCTGGCAGTCTTCGTTCTGGGGCTACTCCTCGATGCGGTTCTGCAATATATCCAGGTCCTGGCGCTGGCAGGCAATGCCGATAGCTTTCAGAAGCTGGATGGCACATTCTGGCACACGACTCAGATCTATCTCTTAACTATTCTGATCAGCATGGGGGTCACTATTCTGCTGACGGTGGCCATGACCTCTCTCGGTCGTTCGCTGGCCTTTGGTCTAAGTGCATCGCTGGCGTTCTTCCCGGCTGATAACATCGGAACGATCTTTATGTCGCTCGGCTTTCGTCTGACGCACAATGATTTCTGGAATAATGCGACTGCCTACTTCCTGGGGCCAAATCTTAATGTCATGCCACATGCGATAGTGAACAGCCTTGAGTCAAATGGCTTTAATCCAGCTGTACCTGTCGATGGCACGCATACGCTTCTCGTGGCTCTCGTCTATGCTCTGATCTTTGCCACTCTGGCAATTCTCTTAACCTGGAAACGCGACGTCAAAGAGTAGCTGATCTTACAACTGAGTTCAGGGAGAGGATCATCGCCCTGAACTCAGTGCTCCTACCGTTGCAACTGTTCGACAAATGAAGAGAGCTCCACAACTCGTCGGCTGATACGTGCCTCTTCGGCTGCAAAGGCCATGAGATGGCTCTGGACCGACAGGCTGGCAGAAGTGCGGCTCTCGTGCCGATCCTCGCGGATCAGGCTGAGAAAATCACGCATCAGGCCGTCATCTCCTCCCCCATGTCCCTGTGCACCATCCTCACTCTGCACATGGATGATCTTCCGTGTTCCAGTGGCAAACTCGCTGAGCTCAATGCGCTTCTGTTCGTGATCAACGGTCCCCCAGAGCTCGCCTTTTGTCCCCATCAATTTAATGGTTCGGCTGATATCATTGGTAAATGCACACATGGTAAAGACAGCCGTAACCTCATTCGCAAACTCGAGATTAACGACCTGATGATCCACCACATCATTGTCACAATGATAGACGCAGCGCCCATAGGGCCCCTCTTCCAGGGCTTTCAGCACTGCCTCCTGGCCAGTCTCAACACTAATGACAGAGGTAGGCCAGCCGTCGCCTCGATTGACATAAAAACGGGGTGCGTAATAGGGGCAGCTCTGCGCTACAGGACAGCCATCCAGACAGCGCTGTGGTGCTCCCGCAGGGGCATTTTCAGCCTTAAAATAAGATAGTGAGCCAAAGGATGAGACAGCCGTACAATCCGCCCCTGCCAACCAGAGTAAAATATCCATATCATGGCATGATTTAGCCAGAATCATCGGGCTCGATTCACGTGCATTGCGCCAGTTCCCACGCACAAAGCTATGCGCATAGTGCCAATAGGCGACGTTCTCATTATGTTGGATGGAGATGAGACGGCCAATGGCCCCATCGTCAAGCATTGTTTTGAGTTCGGAGAAGAAGGGCGTATATCTAAGCACATGACAGATAGTAAACATACGTCCTACCTGGCTGGCTCGCTGGCCCATCTGGAGGCACTCGAGGGGATCGGGCGACATTGGTTTCTCCAAAAGGACGTGATAACCCGCATCCAGGGCCGCCATCGCGGGTGCAAAATGCTGCCGATCCTGCGTACAGATCAATACTGCATCGGCCAGATGCGGCTGCTGTAAGAGCTCTTGCCAATCTGGATAACAAACGTCATCGGGTAAGGCGTGCTGAGCCTGGAATTTAGCACGCCGCCGCGGATCTGGCTCCGCGACGGCGACTATCTGTGCTTCATAAGGATGCTTTAAGGCATAATTGGCATACCCCTGACCACGCTGACCTGCTCCAATCAAAGCTAACTTGACTTTCTGCATTGTGAGCCTTTCTCCATGGTGCAGGCTACCGTGAGGGTATGACCTGTTAGCCCTTCACGGAACCTGCTAGAATACCGCGTACAAAGTACCGTTGAAGCGAGAAAAAAACGACCAGAGGCAGGGCCATCGAGATGAAGGCCGCTGCCGTCAGGACCTGATAATTTGAACCGTAGGTGTTGACGAGATTGGCAATAGTGAGCGTCAAAGGCGCACTCTGTGGATTCCCCCCCAGAAAGATGAGGGCAATCAAGAGATCATTCCAGACCCACATAAATTGAAAGATGCCCAGTGAAGCCAGGGCTGGCACCGACAGTGGGAGAATGATACTCCAGAAGATTCGCACGTGCGAGGCACCATCGATATGTGCCGATTCCATCAGGTCGCTGGGCAATGACGCAAAGAAGTTACGCAACAGGTAGATGGAGAAGGGCAGTCCAAAGGCAGTATGCGCCAGCCAGACAGCAGCATACTGCCCTGTCAGACCAATCGCGGTAAACAGGCTCAGAATGGGCACCATCGCGATCTGTAAAGGGATGATCATGAGAGCTACGATCCCTAGAAAGAACAGGTCACGCCCCGGAAATTTCATCCAGGCAAAGGCATAGGCTGCCAGTGCCCCCACGATCATCGGGAAAAACGTTCCAGGGACAGAGATGATAATGCTATTGATAAAAACCTGTCCAAACCCCTGCGCTTGAAGCACCTGCTGATAGTTCTCCAACGTAAAGTTCCAGGGTGGCACCAGGCCTGTCCACCAGCCAGTACTGGAGATCAACGAGGCCGGTCGGAATGAACTGATAAACAACCCCAGCGTGGGCACAGACCAGAGCAGTCCAATAAACAGGGCGAGTCCGGTCACCACACTATTGCTCAATGTCCGGATAATAAAACGGCCCTTCCGCATTGTCTGAGGCTTTCGCACCGCACTCTGTTCAGATTGCTGCTCCTGAGATGCTTGATCTGTTATAGTCATTGCAATGCCTCCTCTGCACGAGCCCGCCGAACATTAATGTACATCACTGGAATAATGGTGACTAAGAGAACGACTGCCAGTGCACTGGCCAGGCCATAATTATTATTGTTAAACAGCTCTTGATAGAAATCAAGGGCAATGACATTGGTGTGGTAATCCCCACCTGTCATCACATAGACTACGTCAAAGATCTTAAGAATGCTGATAACCATGGTCGTAAGGACGACGGCGATGGTAGGCTGAATCATCGGGACCATAATACGCCAGAACAGGCTAAAACGGCCCGCACCATCGATCCGAGCAGCCTCGAGAATATCATCTGGAATGCCTTTTAAGGCCGCTGAGAGAATCACCACACAGAAGCCTGTCCACATCCAGGTATACACGGCGATCAAGGCAAAATTGTTAATAGTGGTATTGATCAGCCAGACCTGAGGCGGAATATGAAACACCGCCAGAATCCCATTCAAGAGGCCAATCTGAGTTCGATTCGGGGGCGCATAGGCATAGACAAAACGCCAGATGACACCTGCCGCCACAAACGAGATGGCCATCGGCACAAATAAGGCCGACTTCACAATACTCTCAACTTTAATGCGATCCACTAACACGGCCAGGACCAGTCCCAATCCAACGGTCAGCAGGGTCGCCAGGACTAACCAGAGCACGTTGTTGCGCAAAATCTCCAGAAGTTCTGGATTGGTGAAGATGCGCTGATAATTGCGTAGCCCAACAAAGGTTGTCGAGTCTTTATTATAAAAGCTGATCCAGATGGTGTTCAACAATGGATAGATGAAAAATGTTAAGACCAGGATCAGGGCTGGCATGAGCCAGATCCAGGCTTGCCAGGCATAGGTATGCGGCTTTCTCCTGATAGGAGCCGGAAGCGTTGGGGGTTCTTTCGCCGTTTCAATCATCACTGCCTCCCTGTTTCACATCACAATCGCTGCTAGATGCCATCGACCTACCAGGCTGGTTTGAAGGAAGCGGGCTCCATTGGAAGGAACGTCAGGCCCTTTCCAATGGAGCCCGCTCATCTGCTCCGAAATGCTCAAACGCACAAGCACCTCAGCGCCCTCTCAGTCGACGACACTGGTACTAGGACTCGTAAGCCTGCCCAGCTGTGGTCTCCAGGGAGGCCAGGATGCTATCCAGTTGCTTCGTGTCGCCGATATAGGCGAGCATGGCTTTCCAATAAGCCGTCTGCAAAGAGGCTGGCACAAGGTCTCCTGCACCTACACGAACCGAAGAGGCATTCACCATCTGCTGAGCCGACTGGCGCAGGACATCGTTAGGATAATCGTCTAGCTTCACCTCTTTGTTGACTGAGGTCGCACCACCGCGCTTTACCCAGATGGTCTGGGCCTCAGCCGAGGACAGGTATTCCATAAATTTACGCGTGGCATCGTTGTCTTTAAAGGCGGCCATAATGTCTGCCCCACCCGTAACTGCACCTTTATAGGCTGGATTGATCGATGGGAAAGGGAAGAAGTTAAAGTCGCTGCCTGGCTTGAGGTCTTTGTACTGACTGGTGATAAAGCCCGCTGTAAAGTCACCTAGATAGTACATATACGACTGCGCCGGGTTGGTAAAGGGCTGATACGAAGCATCCTGGAAGTTGGTCGCCAGGATTGATTGTGGCGCACCGTTGATATAGTGATTTCCAGTGACGATCTGTCCAAACAACTTGAACGACTCTTTGATGCTACTATCGGTCCAGGGTATCTTATGGGCCACCCATTTGTCATACATATCGGGTCCGTTTTTATTGATATAGATCTCAGCAATCCAGTCGGTCGCAGGCCAGCCACTGGAGGCTGAGCTCTCAACACCCATTGACCAGGGGTATTTTCCCTGTCCTGCAATCTTATCAGAGACGGCAATCAGCTCATCCCAGGTCTGCGGCACCGTTCCACCAACTGCCTGGAATTGTGTCGGATTGTACCAGATTGTTGCTTTTGTATTCGATTTTGGGAGAACTCCATAGAGATTGCCATTATGCGAGGCCAGTTTGATCCAGTCAGCCGTATAGTTCTGCTTGATCTTGTTCATATCAAAGAATTTGTCCAGCTGGACCAGTTTTCCCTTCGCGGCAAAATCCTGGAAGGCCGGGATGCCAGGCATACCGCTGATATCAGGCGCGTTATTGCCTTTGACACGGGTAGAAAGAACAGCATTCACGTCTCGCGTCGACTCAATATCAATGCTAATATTGTTCTTGGCTTTGAAGGCATCACAGATGGCTCGAAACGATGCAAGCTCCTCTCCACTCCACTGCGTTAAAACGCCAACCTTATCTACATTGGCACTCCCACCACAGGCAGCCAATAGAGCTGAGGCTGCACTCAGGCTCAGACCAGTCGCAGCAGCACGCTGTAAAAATTCACGGCGCGGCATACTTGGACTGGCCGCATACTCATCAACGAGTTGATCTAACTTCTGGCGTTTGCGGCGGTCAAAAATCTGCATTGAATTCCTCCTCATGCATTCTACACATGTATAATCAGATCAAACAGATCAAAAAATGATTGACAAAGAGAAAACGTTTTGAAAGCCGTCAATCTTTACGCTCAAACCATCTTCTTTGTTGAAAACTCGTAATCACATCATTGGGCCCACTTCCCTATTCGCAATAAGATAACCTTCTCACTATCCTCTCTACAAAGACTGCAAATAGGTGCACTATCTGACAAGCAATGTTTGCCTTCGCTCTCAGAGGCACAAGCTACTCTTATCTATACTCAAGTTTAAGGGGAATAGATTCATAAGCGCTTGCCATTGGCAGTTCTATCATTAGAATATCTTTTATACTTATTTTTAAGCATTCAATCTTTCCTCACTATTTCTCAACTTTTCTTCATTCCTTCATAGTGAGAAAAAAGGCAGGCTCTCCTTCTTGTCTTTAGAAAGAAAGAAGGAGAGCCTGCTCTGGATGTGGCTCGGATATAAATCTTACAGCAAGGTTAACAGGCTGTTGAGACGATTGACAAAGGTCACGGGATTCTCTAACTGCTCGCCGCTGCTCAAGACAGACTGGTCGAAGAGCACGTTTGCCCAATCGCTAAAACGCCCTTCATTGTGCTCCTGTTTGATCTTTAGCACAATTGGATGCTGCGGATTAATCTCTAGAATGGGTTTATCCTCAGGGACGTTCTGGCCGGCAGATTGTAAAAGCCGCTTCAGGCTTGGATCAAGTCCATACTCATCAACCACCAGACAGGCCGGAGAGGAGATCAGGCGCGTGGTCGTGCGAACATCTTTGACTTTGTCGCCCAGCACCACTTTGAGTCGATCCAGCAGGTCTTTGGCCTCATCGGCGCTCTTCTGCTGCTCCTCTTTCTCCTGTTCGTCCTCAAATTTCGAGAGGTCAACCTCGCCTTTGGAGACGGATTGGAGCTGCGTGCCCTGGAATTCGCGGAGCTCAGGAATCGCAATATGATCAACAGGATCGGAGAGCAAGAGAACTTCGAGCCCTTTCTTCTTGAAGATCTCCAGCAAGGGACTATCATTGGCAGCCGCATGGCTATCTGCAACAATATAGTAGATCTTGTCCTGGCCCTCTTTCATGCGTCCTACATACTCTTCCAGGGAGACATCCTGTGTCTCTCCAGATGAGGCAGTTGTGGAGAAGCGCAGCAGTTTGCCCAGGGTCTCACGATTGGCGAAATCTTCCAGAAGACCTTCTTTAAGGACGCGACCAAACTCACGCCAGAAAGTGGCATACTTCTCTTTATCGTTGTTAGCAATATCAGAGAAGAGTCCCAGAACTTTCTTGACCGAGTTCGAGCGAATGGCGTCGATCATCTTATTCTGCTGTAAGAGCTCACGTGAGACGTTCAATGGCAGGTCATTCGAGTCGATGACACCACGAATGAAACGGAGATAGCGGGGCATAAGCTTCTCAGCATCGTCCATGATGAAGACACGGCGCACATACAGCTTGACGCCATGGTGATATTCGCGTGAGAAGAGGTCAAATGGAGCCTGACCAGGGACATACAGCAGGATCGTGTATTCCTGTACACCTTCCATCCGGCTATGAACATACGCCAGAGGGGTATTGAAGTCATGCGCCACATGCTTGTAGAATTCGTTGTATTCCTCTTCAGTGATCTCGCTCTTCGATCGAGTCCAGAGGGCGGAGGCACTATTGACGACCTCGTATTCGTCCTTATCCTCAGCCTCGACCTTCATCTCGATTGGCAGCATAATATGGTCAGAGTATTTGCGGACGATGGTGCGGAGTTGATAGCCGCTAAGGAACTCGTCCTCATCCTCGCGCAGATGGAGGATGACATCGGTTCCTCGACCCTCTTTCTCGATGGTCTCCAGCGTATATTCACCCTGGCCATTGGATTCCCACTGCACGCCCTCTTCGACAGCAGCGCCAGCGCGACGGGTCAGCACAGTGACTTTATCGGCCACAACAAAAGATGAGTAGAAACCAACACCAAACTGACCAATGATATTGGCATCCTTCTGTTGATCACCCGTCAAAGATTGGAAGAACTCACGCGTTCCAGATTTGGCAATGGTGCCAAGATGCTGGATCACGTCCTCTCGCGTCATACCAATACCATTATCAGATACAGTAATTGTTCGAGCATCCTTATCATAGGTGACGCGAATCTTAAAATTTGAATCATGTTCATATAGGGCCGAGTTGGACAGTGCATCAAACCGCAAACGGTCGATCGCATCAGAAGCATTGGAGATAAGCTCGCGTAAAAAGATCTCCTTATTGCTGTACAGCGAGTGAATCATCAGATCCAAAAGCTGTTTTACTTCAGCCTGAAAACCTAATGTCTCCTTATGAGTATCTGTCGCCATAACTTATACCTCTCTTACAACACTTTATCGATAGAAGTATCGACAGTAAATATTTTGGACCATGTACGTGGCACCACCCTGTACTGTACCAAAAATAACACTTTTTTTCAACTCTTGCTCTGTGCAATGCTAGAGCTTTCTAGGTCTACAGCCATCTCACCTATTATAGTCACCTGCCCCCTTCCTTTGCCTACTCTTTCACCATACCAGCCAGCCCCTCTATAACATCGTTTCCGTTTCCAATGAAGCCATGGTGGGGCTCACACAGCGGAATGGGACCAGTGGAAAGAGACAAGCTACTTTCCCTACTTTACATTGTATGATATTATTTATCATGTACGAGACAAGAAAAAAAGTAGGAAAGGTCGCTTGTCTCCTTCCACAACGTGAAGCTCCACCATGGTCGCCCCTCCATAGCATCATTTCCCGTTTCCAATGAAGCCATGGTGGGGCTCACACAGCGGAATGGGAACCGCGGAAAGAGACAAGCAACTTTCCCTACTTTACAGTGCATGATACGTTTTTGCTGTGAAATATCACAATACAAGTAGGGAAGGTCGCTTGTCTCCTTCCACAACGTGAAGCTCCACCATGGTCGCCCCACCATAGCATCATTTCCCGTTTCCAATGAAGCCATGGTGGGGCTCACACAGCGGAATGGGAACCGTGGAAAGAGACAAGCAACTTTCCCTACTTTACAGTGCATGATACGTTTTTGCTGTGGAAGATCACAATACAAGTAGGGAAGGTCGCTTGTCTCCTTCCGCAACGTGAAGCTCCACCATGCCAGCCCCTCCATAACCTCATTTCCCACTCCCCACGTAAGCCATAGTGGGGCTCACACAGCGGAATGGGAACCGTGGAAAGAGACAAGCTACTTTCCCTACTATATATGCAGAATGTGTTTTTGTTGCGGAAGATCATAATACAAGTTATGCAGCTCAACTTAATGTCTCTGATACAGTCCCCTGGATGCATGATAACTATCTGCAACATTGGAATGCTGAAGCATTGAACAGGTCATGACCCCCCACAATTCAAATCGAGGGCTTTCATTCAAGCCGAAAGTAAATGGCCGTTTAAAAATCCTTCAGTCGCTGTAACACGCCCCAGACCGTCAACAGACCGGTCAAAGGAAAGAGCAGGACAGTTAACCACAGGTAGAGGTTGATCGCGCTACGGGTATCAGCGAGCGTCTGATTATAATGATCATAATTGGCCTTACTTAAGGCCGAGACTGCGTCTGAGAAGCCAGAAAAATCGGTATTTGACTCACCTGTACTTAAGGTTTCTGCACCATTCAAATCTCCACCACCAGCGACCGCACGTATCCTGACATCAATGCTTTTATACGCCTGCCACTGCTGATCCATCGCGCTTAAAGGCTGATCCTCCTCGTTCCAGGTTCGATTATTGTGTGCAGCTTGCTTCAATGTCTCTATCTGCTTGACGTTTGCCTGCCAATCAGCATCCCACTTATTGATCTGCTCCTGATCCTTAAATGCCAGAGCAATAAGCCAGCGAGACTCATCGGCATTGGCCTGGGTGCCGATTCGCTTCAGGCGAGTAGCAGCATACACGCTGGCATAATCATCCTGAACAAGCTGCTGATAGGCCCCATGTTGCAGTGCATCGGCTGAAGCTGGCTGGCCCATCAAATTTCCCATGGTGGCCAGGAGCAGGAGACTGATCACTACACAGATAAGCAGGGCAGGCGTTAGCCCGGGATTCAGCACCCGATGATTCATAAACATCAGACGCAGAACCACGAACAAGAGCAATGTCCCAAAGGTCAGACAGAAGAGGAGGCTTACCCAGAAGGTCATCGTTAAAAAATTCTGGCTATCCCCATAGGCCTGCTGAAGATGCTCATTATTGATCGAGCTTAAACATTCAACATTACTTTCAATACCCCCAAAAGCCCATTCTTTGGGATCAGCCAGATGCTGATCGGCACCGATTGAGCAGGACGGAAGGCTCGCAAAGTCTTCGACAAACTGTGGCGTATGATGAATCTTTGTCTGGAGAATAGCATTGGCATGCAGATAGGTCGCGTATGCCTTGCTCAGATGTGGATCGTTTGGATCATTCTTACTCGCCGCCGCCGCATACTCCTGCTGTATAACCGTCCAATCGCCTACATATTCTTCCAGGCCGACGGTAATTCTTTCTGTCGCAGTACGCTCGCCCGGATACGAGGCATTATGGATCGCATTAAATAGTTGCTGATTGGTCATAACAATCTCTGCATCGATATTGTGTTGATCACAATCATGGACCGTCAGTTGCCCAATCACAGTACTTCCATGCGCCGTAACAAGCGAGCATGGCTCCTGCGTGGTTAAAGAACCGGTTGCCAGGAAATCAGCAACTTTCGCATCAATATCATTGATATACTGGCCCATAGTCTGAGCGGCATCAACGCTGGGCACACTACCACTGGCAATGGTCTCCAGATCGTTAGAGGCGCGGGTAAGCGACTGCCAGCTATAGAGAGCCAACAAGAGCGACAGAAGAAGGGTCAACGCGGCCAGGCTGATAAATTGCCCCCTGAGCGTCTTACGAGCTGCCAGCCAGACACGAGAGGCAGCAGCCTTTAGCGCCCCATTCTGCGTGGCAGACGGGCTCTGCTGCTTCTGTACGCCACTCCCGGATGGAGCTGCACTGGAAGGAGTATAGTATGACGTGGTATGGATCGTAGGAGTACTATTCGGCGCTTGCTTTGGAGTTGGGGTTGCCACTGACCCCTGTCGTCCAGCCATAGCTTTTATCTTCTTTCATCATAGCAGCGGCTGCTATCGCTGTCATGTTGTATAAAAAACGTTCTGATATACCTTATTTTAATTTTGATGTTTTGCTCATATTGATCGCCAGGGTTTTACGAGCGACGGCATCAGCCTGAGTATTCAGGCGAATAGTTCCTTTGGCGTCCCGCGAGACGATATCGGTCAGGAGCTTTGTGACACGAGCATTGCCGGTCCGCTCACTTATCTCCAGGGCACGTCCTAACAAACGTGTGGCCTTCTCTTTATCGCCTGCTGCCAGAGCATCCTGACCCTCTTTGATATGACGAGAGAGCTCTTCTTGATTGGTATAGTGAGCAATATGCTCTTCAATCTGAGCTGCCAGCGCCATATCTTCTGTCCATTGAACAAAGACCCAGCCAGTGCGATCGCTCTTCTCTTCTAATTCCTTGTTTCCACTAACCGTGTATTTGAAGCTCGGTCGCACCACCATAAACTGCTGCCCCGGAGCATTGGCCGTCAGATCCAGATCCAGCAGATAATCACGCTGGTCTCCGGGTGCAAACGAGCCAAGGGCCAGGACCTGCTGGCGAGGACTGGCAGGGTCAGGCTCTATCCCCAATGGCACGATGCTTGGATAGACCTGCTGAATAGCTGCTATACGCACACCAACAGGCGTCCAGAGTGAGAGCCGTGTATTGGCGATGGCGGTCTTACGCATCTCGCTAAATGAGGTACTAAAGGCAGACTCAATCTGATTTGGTGTGGGAATTATATCAGCGGACCCACGCGTCGCACCGGCCATATGCAGCAGTTCGGCTGCATCCCAGTCGGTTCCAACTCCCCAGGCGTTGATACTCATATTGGCTGTACTACAGCGAGCGACAGCCCGATCCAGCGCCTGTCTCTGCTCTCCTTCGTTCTTACCATCCGTCAGAAAGAGGATCTTCACGGCCCGCGAGCTATCCGCACTCAGTTTATCGACAATCGTATTCAAGGCGGTACTCATTCGTGTTCCACTAGAGGCAGATACACTCTGAAGCGCCGCAATGGCCCGCTTCTTATTCTCTGCATTCCCTACAGCTGGTCCGAAGAGCACGCGAGCATTGTCGTTAAAGGTAACGACGAGAAAGATCATACTATCATCAAGCGCCTGGACAACCTTGATGGCTCCATCGCGAGCCGCACGCATCTTCGTTCCATCCATCGAACCGGATCGATCGAGCGCAATGGCTAAAGAGAGAGGTGCGGGGGCAACAGCCACGGTCTCATCTACTTTCATCGAGAGGACCGCCTGCATAGTCGTCTGCCCCAGGCGCAGGTATGGATTATGGTACGCTTTTACGGTAAACATCGCTTCTTCTTCTTTCTCTATTGCTGAACGGATTCTTACAGCCAGCGCCAGGGAGCAACCCGATTCTTCCGCCGCACGACGCTCTCACGATCTTTTGGTTGTTTCGCGCGTCGCAGATATTCTTGATAGCTCTCCTCGGCTGCTATTCCTAATGTGCGCACCTGATTATTCGCAACCCCTGCAATCTGTACAGCCGCTGGTAGTTGCTGGCGTCGAGCCAGCTTCCAGGCAGCTTGATAGACATCGGCTCGCGCCAGATAATAGCGTGGATCTTCTGTCCGTCCCTCCAACCCATGCACTGCCTGCGCTGCACTCTCTACATTCTGGGGCGTCAATGGGGTCATGCGGCTGAGATAGAGCTCACAGAGGAGCAGACGAGCATCAATATACTTGGCTGCCGCCTCGTTCACACTGCTCAGCACACGGGCCGCCTCATCCCAGCGCTGGAGATTGAGCAGAGACATGGTGACGCCCAGAATCGCTTCTGTGTTGCCAGGATCAGCCTTCAAAACTTTGACATAGAGTTCTACCGCAGTTCCATCATCACCCAGACGCGCGCTCACACGGGCCAGGGCCTGCTGCGGCGGCAGTTCGCCCGGCAGATCGGCCATCAGCTCACGATACTGGTCAGCTGCCGCAGCGGCCTTTCCCTGCGCCTCAAGCAGACGACCCGTGTACCAGGCGATCTTCCAGTTGCCCGGTGCCATTCGCTGCACCGTTGTCACCTCGGCCAGAGCCTGCGTATACTCGCCCTGATCAATATAGACCTCTGCCAGTCGTAAGTGAGCATCCAGGCTCCTGGGGTTTATCTTCAGAGCTTGTTTGTAGAAATTTTCGGCATTCACATAATTGCCACCACGGAGCGCCTGATCACCAAAGCGCAGGGTGTCAATGGCCTTGTCTTTTTCATCAAGAACGGCCTCTCCGCGCAGTCCAAGCTTGCCAGTAGTGGTCAAAATACCCGGCACAAACAGGCGTGAGGCGATGGGCACACTGAGCGAACCACCAACGATCTGACGAAGCACGCCCGCTAGCTGATCACTGAGCTCTTCAGCACTGTGAAATCGCTGCGATGGTCGGCTGCTCGTCCCTTTGGTCAACAAACGGTATAGCGCTGGATAATCGCGAAATGCCTTGTAATATTCCGAGGAGGGCATGCCAAAGATCGGGCTGGCCAGATCCATCTGCGTGACCAGATAGGCCAGCGTACGACAGATGGTATATAGATCGGTCTCGGGCGAAGGGTTTTTGACTGCTTCAGGAGCATAGAAGCCATGTGTTCCATAGACGGCCCCTGGATGCGGTGTGTACTTAATGACGGTTCCCAGATCAATAAGCTTGACAACCTGAGTGCCATCCTTCAGAGTTTCAACCATGACGTTCTGGGGCTTAAAATCGCAGTAGACAAGCTCTAATTTGGCAAGATAGGTAAACGCTGGAAGAATACCCAGGATATAGTTAATGGCTTCGACAACCTCAAACGGTCGACCGCGCTCTTCCAGCAACTGATCAAGTGTTTTGCCATGGACATATTCCATCACAATATAGCCCTGCACGCCTATCGTCACAAAATCATAGATTGAGACAATATTCGCATGCTTGATCGCGGCTAGAAACTCGCGCTCTTTGACGCTCTGCTCGACCATATCAGGATCGTCGTCGCTTAAGAGCGCTTTAATGACTACCTGGCGCTTTAAGACCTGATCCTCGGCCAGATAGACTGCTCCCATCCCACCAGCCCCAATCTCTTTCAAGACGCGATACTTATTATGAAGGATATTTCCTGGCTTAAGTTTGATAGCAGGTGGATCGGATGCAGCTGCTCCAGCGGACCCGCCGGAGGTGGGTCCAGTTATGCCAACATAGCTAAAGCCACACCGTCCACAGAACTTGACGCCAGCTACGCGCGGTCCCTTACATTGAGGACATTGGTCCAGACCTGCCTGAGTAACATTGGCAGAAGCTACCAATGGAACCGATGAGGCAGCAGAGACGGCATCAACGACCATTCCACATTGCTCACAGATATCTTCATCTGGTGTCAGCGGATGTTGGCAGTTGGGACAATGGCCCGGTCGAGAACCTGAAGAGGCCGTTGGTAGCGTCAGAGGCGGGAAAGATAACGAGGATGAGGCCGCCACAAAGGTTGGCGTGCTCACAGTTGACAGAACAGCACCGCAATTTTCACAGATATCGTCAGCGGGCCCAACCGGCTGCTGACAATTTGGGCACTTAGACATGTGTTTTCTCCATCCAGGACACATGAAACAATTTGTTTCGATCAACCTAACACTACTGTTAAGCTGATAAAGATGCAATAGGTTTTGCTCAATATTTTCTCAATGAATGATGAGAAGCCCGTTTTTGTTTGCGGGCAATGGACGAAACACTCTCATTAAACGCAAAAGTTGAACTACTATCAAATCCGGCGACATTCTCACCTATCCATTGATTAATCATCCTCAATCCAGAGCCTCTCCAGTCCCTACCTCGAACCTTCTTACCTCCTTATTTATACTTAGAATAGACGCCCTACTAACGATATGCCCTTTTATAGATCCAGGCATGTATGTAATGTGCCGCTTCTCTATGTATCTAAAAGAAAGTATTTACACCATGCCCTGGCTTCTATTGAAGAACTTTTCAGGATCATTGAGCGATGGATGGAACAGAAAAGAGAAACACGCGCCTATCTTGCTGACAGCGCACCGCCGGGTTCTTATCATCCTTATCATCCTTCCCTGCCTCTTCATCACAGGGGGCATCTGGCTTCTGCACCCATTAGCATGGGCCAATCACCCTAACAAACCAGCGAATACAGTTCAGGCCATAGGCTGGGTTCAGAGCGATATCTATAACCTTGCCTTTGAAAACGTGACGGGGAATATTCAGGAGATTGATGTTACACAGGGTGAAACAGTCCACAAAGGGCAGGTGCTGGCACGTATCGACCCTGTCTCGCTCGAGCAGGCCGTCGCTATCGCACAGACAACTGCTGACGCAGCACAGGCGACTCTCTCAGCCAATCTGCTTCATCAGAGCGATACGATAGCGGCCATCCAGGCTCGTGTAGCAGCAGCTCAGGCGCTCGTTCGAGCTACCCAGAAACATGTCAACGCCACCTTTACATCTTCGGAGGCCAACATTCTCACCGCCAGAGTAATTCTTGATAGCGACCAGATGATTCTTCAGGCAGTCAAAAAAAGTACAGAGACAGAGATAGCACGTGCCACAGCTCAACTTCAACGCGACATTCAGGTCTGTCAGACAACGTCAGCAGCAAGCATTCATGTGACCGTCCAACCCACCTCAACAGCAACCGCTTCATCCCCGCCATCGCCTGGACTGGCCACATGTCTACAACTGGCCAGAGCAACCTATCAACATGCAATCGCGGTCACTCGGGCCACCTTAACGACAGCACAGGCTCAGGTACAAAAAGATCAGCAATTTCTCAATGCAACTATTGCGAACGGGAATGCGAATAATACAGGAGTTGAAGAACAGCTTAAAAATGCCGAGTATATCCAGGTCGTTGCTGCCACCAATACCGATCGTAGCGGCGTGTTTGCTCAGGTAGTGGCTGCTCAGGGGCAGGTAGAGATCGCTTTAACTGAACTTGAGATCGCCAGAGAAAATCTTGCACATGCGACGCTCATTGCGCCCCATAACGGCACTGTGACGGCCATCAATGGAACAGTTGGCGGTCCTCCAGGCGTCCAGACGAACCTTATTACTGGCAGTACCGCCACTCTGGGGGTCTTTATTCAGCTTGTTGATCTCACCACGATCCACCAGCTCCAGCTCCATGTGAATGAGACGGATATCACGAAAGTGAAGATTGGACAGGCAGTTCAGTTTACCCTGAAAACCTATGGAGCACATCTATTTCATGGAACAGTTGCCGCTATCTCTCCTAAAGCCCTATATGACAATGAGACCAATCCTCCTGCAATTACCTATCCAGTAATCATCAGTATTGATCCACATAGTACACAAAGGATAACTTTGTTACCAGATATGAGCGTCACGGCAACAATCATTGTTGAACCATAACAAGAAAGCTCATATTTCCTTGCCCGTTTTACAACTTTTCTCAGCATACAATATTCTTCAGCTTGTATTTACAAAACTTTCCACTTTTTTTGCATTTTCAAGTTTGAAGCTAGCTAAACAGAATTATTCAATTCACAACTCCCTCTATGTGCCTTGCTTCTTTGTGTACTGCTAGGAAATGTCAGAAAGCTTTCATCTGCGTAATATAAGTGTTGCATTCTGCATACTCTGACAGAGTTAACGTAGTAAAAAATAACTACTACTTTACTCGCATTAGACATTGTAGTACAATGCTACCACAATGTTTTCTTACACTTTTTCTGTAAGAGGGGCGGGCATAGCTTCTATCATACATACGCGGTTCGATCGAAGCTGTTCGCCAGTAAAAGACATAAAAAAAAAGGAGTCTAGTCGTGAGTGAACTTTTAACCGTGGCAGAAGTTGCCGAAATTTTGCGTGTCGATGATACCACTGTTCGTCGTTGGGTCAAACAGGGAGCATTAGATGCGGTCATCCTCCCCCATGTCAATGAGCGACAAGCGTATCGCATCAAACGCGAGACCCTTAATCGTGTCCTTAGCGATTCTATCAACCCGACCAAAGCTTAATCATTCGCCACTATATCGAAAAATTTCAATATAGTGGCGAGAAACATGAAGCGAAACACCCGGGATTGAAGGAGCTCCCCACTGGCATGCGTTCAGTTGAAAGCGGTATTCAACTGGATAATAGCCAGTGGGGAGCTCCTTTTTTAGTGCTAGCGTTGTAACTGGCTCAGGCGTTCTTTGACCTGCAACAGTGTCTCATCGTGTTTACAGAACGAGAAACGCACATATTTCGCTCCAATATGGGCGTGCTGTGCACTATAAAAGGTCTCAGGAGGGATACAAGCCACTCCAATCTTACTGATGAGATGGCGTGTAAATTCCATCGGCGTTTGATTGGAGAGCGCCGAAAAATCAGCCATAATAAAATATGTTCCCTCTGGCCGCTGATACTGTAACCCCGTCCCCTCCAGGGCAGCGCTTAAAAGATCCAATTTGCGCTCATACATGGCCTTAAATTCCTGATAAAAGCTATCTGGCTGATTCAGCGCATACGCAACAGCCTCTTGTGTTGGGTGGTGCACTGCAAAGGTAATAAACTGATGTGCCCGTCCAGCTGCATCAACGAGATCAGGCGGACCATACACCCAACCGATCTTCCAGCCCGTAGCGCTAAAGACCTTCCCTGCACTGCTAACCGTAATCGTTCGCTCAAACATCCCTGGCAAGGTGGCAATCGGTGTATATCGGGTCTGACCAAACGTCAGGTGCTCATAGACTTCATCGGCGAGGACGATCACATCGTGTTCTTGACAGAGATCGGCAATCAGGCTCAACTCCTGCGGCGAAAAGACGCGACCAGTTGGATTGTGGGGAGTATTGAGGATCAAGAGCCTGGTCCTGGAGCTAAAAGCCGCTCGCAGTTCAGCAGGATCGAAGGTCCAGGTGGGAGGATGGAGTGGCACAAAGACAGGAGTGGCATTGGCCATCAAAATATTGGGAACATAGGAATCGTAGAATGGCTCAATGACAATAACTTCATCGCCCGGATCAACAAGGCCCAGAATCGCAGCAAAAATCCCTTCGGTAGCTCCTGAGGTCACAATCACGCCTCGGGCAGGGTCGATTGAAAGCTGATAAAAACGGGCGGCATGGTCTGCCACTGCCTGGCGAAGTGAGACGGTTCCAGGCCCCGGGGCATATTGATTGAGGTTACCAGCCTGTAATGCCTGTGCAAAGACGGCCAGGATCGCTGGTGGAGTATCAAAATCAGGCTTCCCCTGACCCAGATTGAGCGCCTGATGCTCCTGAGCCAGAGCATTAATCTCGGTAAAAATAGTCGTCCCAAACGTCTCGACACGGTGAGCAGATCGTGACATCGCGCAACTTCTCCATTCCGTTGGTCATCGCCACTCGCAGGCGATCTTCTTTTCTGGGCTGCGAACAGGGCGAACGCCCCATGTGCTATGCTAATAATCATAGCATACCATTCGCGCTGGAAAAGAACGTTTCTGTACAGTAAGCAGCTTTATTCGTAGCTGAAGAGCTATTGTCATAGCGCCATTTGCTAGATTATAGCTGGTGTAAACAAGTGATTCGACCAATGCTAGTAGGGATTCTCCTGGCAGAAGGGTAGAGATATGAAGAAGCTTATCAATCAACCAGATGATGTCGTTCTCGACTCCTTACGCGGGGTACAGGCGCTCCACTCCGATCTCCTTAAAGTAGATCTCGAAAATCAGATTATTGTACGCGCTGATGCGCCCATTCAGGGAAAAGTAGGAATCCTCTCAGGTGGAGGAAGTGGACACGAACCAATGCATGGCAGCTTTGTTGGACGCGGAATGCTGGATGCGGCCTGTGCGGGGGCAATTTTTGCTTCCCCTGCACCTTATCAGATGTTAACAGCAACCCATGCCATCAATGGAGGCACAGGGGTCCTCTATATCATTAAAAATTATACTGGCGATATACTGAACTTTGAGATGGCCGCAGAGCTAGCAGCAACCGAAGGTATACAGGTTGAAAGCGTCACCACCAACGATGATGTCGCAGTCCAGGATAGCCTCTATACCGCTGGACGACGTGGCGTTGGTGTCACCGTTCTGCTTGAAAAGATCGTTGGCGGCCTGGCTGACAGCAAAGCCCCGCTCTCAGCTGTAGCTGCACTCGCTCGCAAGGTCAATGCCCAGGGACGCAGCATGGGGATGGCTTTAACCTCCTGTACGGTCCCTACAGCCGGAAAACCGACCTTTGTGTTAGGGGATGATGAGATGGAGATCGGTATCGGCATCCATGGCGAGCCCGGTCGCAAACGCATGAAACTTGCTCCGGCTGCTCAGATTACTGAGCTCCTCGCCAATCCGATTATTGAGGATCTCCACCTTAAGGCTGGAGAACAGGTGCTGGCCTTTGTCAATGGTATGGGTGGAACGCCACTGATCGAGCTCTATATCGTCGCCAACGAGCTTAACAGAATCCTCACTGGCAAACAGATCAAGATTGTACGCTCTCTGGTGGGAAACTATATCACATCGCTTGAAATGGCCGGCTGCTCAATTACACTTCTTCGCATGGATGATGAGATGCTGCGCTATTGGGATGCGCCAGTTCTGACCCCGGGGCTACGCTGGGGCATCTAATCCACCCGTACGGGCAGTTCATTCACAGAACCTGTTGAGTTGATTGAACTTGCCCGTACTCCTCTTAAAGAGATTTATCGGTTAACACAAGAAATAGACAATACCGTCTATTTCTTTTTGCTGTATAACAAATCTATAGTAGCTACACTTCAAGAAAGATTATTCTCAATAATCCCACATACTACGTAAAAAAATCCATCATAATATTTAATACTATTTTAATTGACTAGCATATTTGATCTATGTTGTAGTAGTCTCTAGCAACAGAAACAGAAAAGAAGAGGTAGGCCTGGAGGATACTACTGGTTCTTTTACATTGGGGTGGAGATTTGAGCAGCATGAGAATATGTCTACGTTGTGGTGAGGAGACAAGCGATACTGTCTTTTGTGATATGTGCCAGGTTGAATTATATCAATCTTCTTTACAACAAAAAAATACATATGATACCCTGCCCGCTGTCACCAACTCTTCTGGAACAGCACTATCGGCCTTACAGGAGCGCCTGGAAGAGCTATCAGAGGGTATAGAGGCTCCTTCATCAGTGATGCAGCCTCGCCACAGATCCGCGAAGCAGGATGGTGTTGAAGCAACAACACAGTCAGCATACCAGAGAGGTTGGCGCTTTAAACTATCAAAACGGCGCTGGCGCTGGTATTTTGGCGCTCTGGTACTGCTGGCTATTCTGGGTCTTGGCATAGATGGTCTCTTGATACTCCTGGGGTTTACTCATCATCAGAGCACAAGGGTTCTACCAGCCGATCAACCAGTACTTAGCCTTCAGCCAGCACAGGCAGTGGCAGGGCAATTAGCACTCATCCACTTCAGTCATTTTCAGCCTTCCTCGCATGTCTTCGTCAATCGCGATATTGAGCAGCAGGTACGGCTCGATCAGGTAACGCCAGTGGTGAGCGTTGGGAAGGATGGAGCAGCCGATGTTCATGTCTTAATCGGAGATGATTGGGGAGCTGGTATGCACTTTCTCCAGGCAGAAGATCTCCAGACACATTATACTGCCAGCGCGGCGGTGCAGATTATCGGATCGGGGCCCGCACTTCCACCGCAGCTTCAGGTCAGCAAAAATAGCATCAATATGGGCTCTGATGAAGTGGATAGCAACTCTTTTCAAGCGCTCACCTTACAAAATAGCGGTGGTGGAACCATCAGTTGGAGCTCCGTAAGCGATCAGAGCTGGCTTCAATGTACGCCTCAACAGGGGCTATTTAGCCAACAGCAGGAGATAACTATTGCTACCAGTCGAACTGGTCTTGTCGCTGGCAGCTACCATGGTCAAATTACGCTTATTGCGAGTACCGGGGTGAAGCTAGGTATACAGGTGATCATGCAGGTACAGCCGCATAGCCAGCCTCTCAATGGCTTTCTCGCCGTAACTCCTC
The DNA here is from genome assembly GCF_003967535.1 of Tengunoibacter tsumagoiensis. Taxonomy (GTDB): domain Bacteria; phylum Chloroflexota; class Ktedonobacteria; order Ktedonobacterales; family Ktedonobacteraceae; genus Tengunoibacter; species Tengunoibacter tsumagoiensis. Next base: position 4,380,400 of record NZ_BIFR01000001.1, read on the forward strand.
CGGTCAGGGCTTTTACGGCCAACGATGGCGAGGCCGATCCCCTATCTCAGACGGTGACTATAAAAAATCCTGGTTTGCAATCCTTACACTGGTCCGCCAGCAGCAGTGCTCCTACTGTGACGACGGATCTTCAATTCAATATTTTTGCTTCAACTCATTGGCTCGATCTCCAGCCAGACTCAGGCACGCTTGCACCAGGAGCCAGTGTGGCTATTCATATACAGGTACACAGCCACCTTCTCCTCCCGGCTCTCTACAGTGGAACTATCATCTTCAGCGGAGACCAGAAGCTAACGCTGAAGCCAGAGGCCGTTGCAATCTCGCTCAATCTTCAGCCACGCTGTGGGCTTACCCCTGAGACAGGTACGCTCTCATTTGTGATGAATGCAGGACAAAAGCAACCCGCCAGCAAGTCAATAACCCTTCAACCAGGTCTGGCCTGTCAGAGCGCCAGTGCATGGCAGGCCTTTGTCCCGGTAGACTGGCTCTCTCTGGCACCAGCAGATGGCATCCTCACCCCTACTCAAAACGTGCAGACCTTTGTCAATATCAATAGTGGAACGCTAGCAACCGGGGTATATCATGCCTCCATCGTCTTCTTAACCAATCATCGCTCACAGACGCTCGAGGTGCAACTCACTATCACTCCACCTTTGACAGGTTCTGGAACACCAGACACATCTGCTCGTCAGCCTACACCAGTCGCTAGAGAGCAGCCAGATGGAGGAGGACCGCCTGACGGTACAGCTCAGCCAACAGTCAACAATACGGCGACGACTAACCAGGCAGTCTTCGAGATAGCACCAACCGCTCTGTCGTTTCATATGGATCAGGGCCAATCCAATCCTGAGCCTCAATTGCTTCTCCTGAACAATGATGGTGGTGGGAGCATCCATTGGCAGGCGTCCACTCGTGCCTCCTGGATAACCCTGGCTACGAATACGGGGGATCTTCAAACATCACAGACACTCTCGGTTGGAATTACGGCGTCCGGGCTGGAGACTGGAAGCTATACAGGACAGATTACATTTGCTGCCCTGGACGAAACTGGTGCCACTATCACCAACCAGACAATTACAGTGACGCTTCAGCTTCTTACTCCCTGTAGTCTGCAGGTAACGCCAACAAGTCTCGCCTTTAATGCCTCTCTCTTGCAACCCAATCCAGCAGACAAGAAGCTAACGCTGACAGAGACGGGTGATTGTGGACGGCCAATTACATGGAGTCTTAGTCAGGATAGTGCCAGTCAGGCCTGGCTGGTTCCTTCTGCCACTACTGGTAGCGATACAGGGATGGGGGCCAGTCTGACAGTCCATGTCAAGACCTCTGGCATGGTATTGGGTACTTATAAGGGGCAGATGACTCTCACAGCGACAGATAGGAATGGCCAAGCAAGTAGTCAGATCGTTACCGTAACCTTAACCGTTATTGGCTAGAAAGAAAGGGAAGGCCCGATGCCCAAAGATACTGAGCAGCAGCACGCTATGCAGCAATACGAACAGATTGTCAGCACCGTTTTCACTTGCCGCAGCGTGGTCAAATATAATTTGAGCTTGAGCGAAGACCAGAAAAAAGAACTTTTGGATGAGATCGATATTTCTCTCGATATCCTGCGCACACATATCATTCCCGAGGCAGGTAGCAAACCTGCCACCAGCAAAAAAACGGCTCATGCCGCAACATCAGTCAATGCGGCTATGAGAGTTCCTGACGACCAGATAGACGAATCGATGCAAGCACATCACACACTACAGTCGCTCTATCGTATGTATTACATTTTTCTCGATACGAACCAGTCGACAAATATCAATACCTTTATAGAGCGCTTTAATGGTATTATGTCAACTATTACCAACGTTCAATATACCATGGAACAACACTACCGTGGCTATTCAGCCCATTCCGCACATGAACCAATCGATGAGCAGTTAAAGATGGTGAGCGTCTTTGTGGCTGACCTCTACTATATCTTTATGGAGTTTCTTCGTGGTCTCTCCGATGTCCTCCAACACCATCATGTTCAGCTTGAAACAGAAAAACTCGCGTTCTTTTCTGATGAAACACAAAAGCAGCAAGCGCCATCCCCTAAACAAGAGAAAAAAGAGCTCATGCCACTCTTCGGAGCCTATCGTGCACATCAATTAATCAATGAACAGCGCGGCCACATGGCCGCACGTATCAGCGATGCAACCGTCTTTATAGAATTTCTTAAAGAACAGCTAGAGAAGAAAACATCAACCAGGGAGGAAGTTATCCACCGCCTTCATACCATGAAACGTCTTCTCTACGATCTCTCAATTATCCTGGCAGACTATGAAAAGGCCTCATCCACTCTGTTCTATACCTAGTCTTTTTTCTATCCATACGACCAATTTATCACACAAAGAAGTGCTATATGAAACTGCGAAGGTGAAACCAGATCGAGGGCTGAAGCTTATTATACAGAGAGGAGCAAACGCATCCACTGCTAAAAAGAGAGGGAAATTATGAATACACTGTCTATTGGCCATGCTGAGCTCTATATTTATCCAGAGAAAGTCTCATCCCACGATACCATTGTTTCGCCACAAAGGATCGATGTCGCGAACCAACAAGAGTTGATTGAGGTCCTGAATATGATGCCTGCTGAGACCAGTTTTAGTGTGCTACTGGTCATGAATGAATGTGTGGTGGGGAACGGAAAATATTTCATGACACATGAGACGGTCACGATCCTCCATGAATATGGAGCCTGTGTTGGTTTCCTGATCAAACCTCTGGCACTCTTGAGAGAAGCCAGACAGTAATGTAGGACTACAGAGAAAAGTGCCCCTGCCTCTGAGAGACAGGAGCACTTTTTTGCGCTCGGGCTGATGAGCGATGGTGGCCTAACGCTTGGCGCGTTCGTACTGACGAGGCCAGGCAAAATTATAGTTGAGGGCTCTGGCTGCATGGAGTGGCCAGTAAGGATCGCGCAACAACTCGCGGGCCAGGAAGATCAGATCTGCCTCGCCGCGCTCCAGGATTGCGTTGGCCTGTTCAGGCTCTGTAATCAGGCCAACAGCGCCAGTAGCAATCTGCGATTCCTCACGAATAGCATCTGCAAACGGAACCTGATAGTTCGGGGCGAGAGGAATGGTCGCGGTAGCCACATTTCCACCCGATGAGGTATCAACCAGATCAGCCCCATGCTCTTTCAGTGCACGCGAGATCTCTACTGTATCAGCAATCGTCAGACCTCCTTCGGTCCAATCGCTCGCTGAGAGCCGAACAAACACTGGCAACTCTTGTGGCCAGGCAGCTCGTACTGCATCTGTGACCTCGAGCAGGAAGCGCATACGGTTTGAGAGAGAACCTCCATAGCTATCCTGACGGTGATTCGACAGTGGTGAGAGGAATTGATGGAGCAGATAGCCGTGGGCAGCATGGATCTCGACAATCTCAAAACCGGCTGCTAAAGAGCGCTCAGTGGCACGCTTAAAGCTCTGGACGACCTCAGCAATCTCTTCTGGGGTGAGTTCTGTTGGCAGAGGATAATGAGGAGCAAAACGCTCTGCACTGGGTCCAATGGTGATCCATCCACCCTCTGAAGCTGGCACTTCACCGCTTCCACTCCATGGCCTGTACGTAGAAGCTTTTCTGCCTGCATGCGCAAGCTGGATCGCCGGACTAGCTCCATTGGCGCGAATGAAGGCTGTAATACGCGAGAGTGCCTCGATATGTTCATCATGATAAATACCAAGATCCTGAGGCGAGATCCGTCCACGAGCCTCGACTGCTGCGGCCTCAGTCATCACAATCCCGGCCCCCCCCACTGCCCGGCTCCCCAGATGGACCAGATGCCAATCAGTAGCGAAACCATCTTCAGAGGAATACTGACACATAGGAGCAACTGCAATGCGATTGCGCAGCGTTAACCCTCGTAAAGTCAATGGTCGAAATAACGCTACTGTCTGCTCTTCCTGAGCAACTTTATTCTGGTCACTATACGTTTCGATATGCGTTTGCATTAGAAAAGTCTCCTGAATTTTTTCGAGTGCGCTTAAGCATTTTACAAAGGCTCCTGTGCATTTCTGATCTAGCTCGCTGCATTGCTACCATCTACACAAACATTCTCCTGAAAAGATTTATTCCAACCACCTTAAGACACCTGCACATTTGCACCTATCGCGTATAGTGGAGAGTGATAAAAAGAAAAAGCCTGGAAAAGCGGGCCGCTATCGCAATCGCAAAACACAGAGTTGGTGAGAGGAGTACGCCATGCCCAAAAAAAAGGAGATTGAGGACTATTATACCTTGCTTGGTATTCCGACAGATGCCTCTACAGAAGTCATTAAAAAGGCCTTTAAACGCCTGGCCTTACGATATCATCCCGATGTTTATAAAGGGAGTGATGCTGAAGAGAAGACCCGTCTGCTCCTGCTTGCATACCAGACGTTGAGCGATCCTGAGAGACGACGCAGCTATGATCGCAGTCTGGGTCAGACTACGACCAGTCATGGATCAACGGCAACAGACCAGGGCTCCCACGCGCCCGAACGCCCATATGCCTTCCCGCCCCTACCAGACCATCAGCCCGCGCAGCTCGATCTAGGTTCGCTTACGTATCTTCTATCTGCCCATGAAGCTCGTCGTCTCAAAGAGGATGGCATGCTACGTGGCGCTAAAGTTCCATCGGCAACCGATCTCTATTACTGCCATCGCTGTCATCACCAGTGGCAAAGCGCCACAAAGCCTGCTCTCTGCCCCCATTGTCAGGCCCGCGACTGGAATGAGTATCTTCTTCTGCGTTGCCAGCACTGCCATGCCGTCTTTGAAAGTGAGCAGATTCGCTATGAGATCGGCTCTCTCCAATACGGAGATGGCGCACTCTGTCCACCTTATGAGCTCTTTCCACTCTGTCCCCAGTGCGGCAAATCCCAGTGGTGTCCAGCTGAAGAGACACGCCTCTGGCATATTCGTGATCGAGCAGAACGTATCGCTAAATGGCGACGGCGTTTTGGGCTCGTATGATCTCTTTGCTCTAGCTGGCCTGCCCCCTGCAACTATTTGGTTCTATGGAGAGTGACACAAGAAGATGTGTTACAGCAGGGAGCGAGCGTGTGAACAGCGAAGGCGAAAGGAGCCTATCATGTCAGAAAAGAGAGTGGTTGTGGGCGTTTTTGCAGATAACAGCCAGGTTGAGAAAGTCATCCAGGAACTGCGTATACTCGGACTACAAGAAGATCAGATTGGGGTACTTGTCCATAATGAAGAGGATCTCAAACAGGTTCAGGGGGATGCACAGAAGACAGTGCTAAAGGACGATAAGTCAAAAACAGGCGCTGTAGCAGGCGGGCTCGTTGGTGGCGTCCTCGGCGCAACCTTTTCATTGCTTATCCCTGGTGGCAGTAGTACCGCTATGGCGGTTGGCAAAGCCTTAACCAGTGCCGCCGGTGGGGCTGCATTAGGCGCAACCGCAGGTGGCCTGCTTGGTAAATTGCTCAAAGCTGGAGTACCTGAAGAGGATGCTCCATATTATGAACATGAACTGAAAGCCGGTCATATCGTCGTTATCGCACAGGCAGAGAAGCAGCCTCTGGAGATCTATCACATTTTTGAACAAAATCAAGCAAGCTCTGTTAGACCGTTGGCAGAAGAGGAAGATCCGGAGTCAACCATTAAACTGAAGGCTCAGAATACCACCGATACTCAGAAATAATATCGCACTACGGTCGTGGTCGTCATAGTGGCTATGGAAATAGAACATCAAGCGGGCCGATGCTTTCTACGCTCGTTTACGGTGGCCACGGCGACCTCTCCGCCCTCTTGCACCTCAACTCATTTCCTCTTCTACGAGAGCAGGAACGCCCCAACCATACAGGCTCAGGCATCAGGCATACAGGGAAATGTGCTATACTTTTGGAAAAGATGGCTGTTAACATGTGGTAGTTGTGTTCTCCTGAAGCCGTAGAGAAGAAGAATCTCCCCCTTTCCTCCACTCCGGTTCAAGTAAGATATGGAGTGCGTTTAGGGCACCTGGAGCTTTTGAGTAATGCTGTGATACAATACATTTCAACTTATCGCCGTAAAGATCAGGTGCTACGGCCATGCGCAATCAGTACTGAACTGCGTACACTTCCTTCTAGTACGCTGGTGAAGGAGTAACTATGGCATCGCAAGGGTATGTGCGTTTTCCCACTCTCTCGCAAGATCGTATCGTCTTTGTCTCCGAAGACGATCTCTGGTTAGTCTCCAGTCAAGGGGGTCGTGCAGAGCGTCTGACGGCAGGCGTTGGCGAGGTCTCATCTCCACGATTCTCACCCGATGGATCACAAGTTGCATTTGTGAGCTCTGAAGAGGGCCCGCGAGAGGTCTATTGTATGCCCTCTCAAGGAGGCCCTGCCAGACGGCTCACCTTTCAGGCTGGTGGGCATTGTCAAGTTCTGGGCTGGTCGCTGAATGGAGAGGAGATTCTTTATGCAAGTAATGCAGGACAATTCTTTTCCCGCCTTGAGGTCATTTATGCCATTAACGCCCAGGGAGGCTTGCCTCAACAACTGCCCTTTGGCATGGCCAATGCCATCTCATACAGCCAGCAAGGGAAAGTAGTTATTGGGCGCAATACAAGCGATATCTCCTACTGGAAACGATATCGTGGCGGGACAGCCGGCCATCTCTGGTGCGATACACAGGGAAATGGGGAATTTAAACGCCTCTTACAACTCAGCGGGAATATCGCTGATCCCTGCTGGATTGATGAACGTATCTACTTTATCTCAGATCACGATGGCATCGGCAATCTGTATTCCTGTACGGCAGAGGGAGAAGACCTGCGCCAGCACAGCTCGCAAACAGAATTCTATGCCCGCCACCTCTCTACCGATGGCAAACGGCTGGTCTATGCCTCTGGTGCGGATCTCTACCTCTATGACCCACAGAGTGCTGATCCTCCTCGCCAGCTCCCACTGCAATTGCCAAGTCTGCGAACTCAGCGTAGCCGCAAGTTTGTGCATGCAGCAAGCTATCTAGATACCTATGCTCTTCATCCACAGGGCTATGCATTGGCCCTTACGACGCGAGGCAAAGCCTTTACCATGGGCAATTGGGAAGGGCCAGTCCTGCAACATGGCGAGGCTGATGGGGTACGTTATCGCTTCCTGGAATGGCTCAATGATGGGAAGAGACTTCTGGCCGTCCATGATGCGCCTGGGCAGGAAGAACTTATTGTGTTCCACCCTCAGACTGCGGAGGGGGCAAAAACATATCCAGAGCTGGCCTTTGGTCGAGCCGTCAGCCTGGTCATCTCACCATTGGAAGACAAGGTCGCGATTACCAATCATCGCAACGAGCTCCTGGTCGTGGATCTTGAGAAACGAACCCTGACCATTATCGATCGGAGCCGGGCCTCACTCATCGATGGCGTAGCCTGGTCACCTGATGGACGCTGGCTGGCCTATGGCTTTGCCATTAGCCCACAGAAGACTGCCATCAAACTTGCACACCTGGACAGTGGCCAGACCCATCAAATCACGAATCCTGTCCTACAAGACACCAGCCCGTCCTTTGATCCTGAAGGAAAATACCTCTACTTCTTAGGCAAACGCGTCTATAATCCTGTACGCGATCATCTTCACTTCGATATGAGCTTCCCACGTGGTGAAAAACCCTACCTCATTCTGCTTCAAGATGATCTCCGCTCGCCATTTATTCCAGAGATGAAGGTCCCCGGAGACAAAGAGGAGCGCCGCTCAGGGAGCAAAGCAGAGGCAACCGAGAACGCTCAAACAGACGCAGAAACGCCACCTGAAGAGAATGATCCACGAGGCCCTGCCATGAGAATTGATCTGGAAGGGATTACAGAGCGTATTCTCCCCTTCCCTGTCCCTGAAGGGCGGTATTATGGAATCCTGGGTATCAAAGGGAAGGTCCTCTTCCTGGGCTTCCCTGTGAGTGGCCTGCTTCCTGAATATTCTTCAAATACTCGTGGTTATCTTGATCTCTACGATTTTGAAAATTATAAGGTTGAACACATTCTAGAGAATGTCTCAACCATCGAGCTCTCTCGTGATACCAAAACATTGCTCTATCGTGCTCATTCGCGGTTAAGGGTTCTAAAAGCAGGTGAGAAGCCGCCCCGTTCCGATCATGGCGATCGCCCTGGCCGCGAGAGTGGCTGGATCGATCTCCAACGCGTCAAAGTTGCCGTTCATCCAGCTCTCGAATGGAAACAGATGTTCGCCGAGGCCTGGCGCTTACAACGCGAACATTTCTGGGATGAGGATATGCTCGGGATTGACTGGGATGGGATCTATGCACAGTATGCACCATTAGTTGAACGCGTCTCCTCTCGCTCAGAGCTATCAGATCTCCTGGGTGAGCTCCAGGGCGAACTTGGCACATCCCATGCCTACGAAAATGGTGGCGATCTACGCCGGGGTCCATACTACTATCAAGGCTCGCTTGGCGTAGATTGGAGCTATGATGCCGAGCATAATCGCTATCGTATTGCACGAATTATCAAAGGAGACCCATCCGATCGCCGCGCAACATCGCCCTTTACGATGCCAGGTCTTCATGTCAAAGTCGGAGATGCAGTGCTCGCCATCAATGGACAACGCCTGGTAGCTGGCCGGACCCCTCAGGAGCTGCTGGTGAATCAGGCCGGACAGGAGGTTCAGCTCACTATTGAAGATGGACAGACCGGAGAGAAACGCGTGATTGTCGTCGAAGCCCTGCGCAATGATATGACTGCACGCTATCGCGAATGGGTCGAGAGTAATCGGCGCAGGGTTCATGAGATCTCCGGGCATCAGGTGGGGTATATTCATATCCCCGATATGGGGAGCCGGGGCTACGCTGAGTTCCATCGCGGTTTTCTCTCTGAATATGATTATCCAGCGCTTCTGATTGATGTGCGCTGGAATGGTGGTGGCAATGTCTCCAGCCTGCTCCTGGAAAAACTCGCACGCAAGCGGATTGGCTATGATTTTCCACGCTGGTACGATCCAAAACCCTACCCTGTCCAATCACCACGAGGTCCAATGGTTGCTCTTACAAATGAGCATGCAGGTTCCGATGGGGACATCTTCTGTCATAGCTTTAAGCTTATGGGTCTGGGGCCATTGATTGGTATGCGCACATGGGGCGGCGTGATTGGCTATACCTATCGTCATCAGCTTGTCGATGGTACTGTGACAACTCAGCCCGAATATTCTTCCTGGTTTAAAGATGTCGGCTGGAATATCGAAAACTATGGAACTGATCCAGATATCGAGGTAGATATTGCTCCACAAGACTATGCTCATCTGGCCGATCCTCAATTGGATCGAGCCATTGCTGAAGCCCTGCATCAGATCGAGATCCTGCCAGCCCTCGAGCCTAATCCAGGCGAACGCCCCTACCTGGGACGCAAACGAACGATAGCAGACAAAGAGTGAAAAGACCTTGTTGTCGCCCTCTGTATAGCAGATACAGAATGAAGTCCGCGACACTTTTGTGACACTTTCATGATATGTTTGCAACATCCTCCTTTTATACTCTCTCTTAGAGAAACTCTACAGTGTATAAAAGGAGCAACCACCATGCAATCTTTTCAGAGCAATGATCATAGCCAGCACCAGACACGGGAACACCATCAAGCTTACGAGCAACAGTGGTATGCACAGCAGCAAGGCTACGGGCCCGTTGGGGCAGCCTCACAGCAGGGTCCAGCCCCGCAACAACCATACTACGTTGCAATCCCTTATCCTTACGCATCCCCCAATAGCGGTCCTGGTGCTGAAAGCAAATTATTGGCCGGGGTCAGTTATCTAGGCTTCTGGTTAACCGGTCTCGTGCTGCTACTGTTTGTTCGTGAGAACACATTTGTACGTTTCCATGCGCTTCAATCCACCCTCTTTTTTGGGGCGATCAATATCTACTATATTGTGTTTGCTTTTCTGCTCCATAATCACGTACCGTTTTTGATTGGCTTCCCTGCAGGACTGGTGTTTGTTCTGATCAATATTGTTGGCGTCATTGGCTGGTTTGTCGGCTTTATTGGTGCACTTGCAGGGAAACAGAGTAAGTTGCCCTTTGTTGGCGATCGGGCTCAACGTATGGCGCAGAACCCCATGGCGACTGTTAAATAGCTCATGCCTCTACAAAAAGTAAGCCCGAATAGGTTTTCAATACCCAAAACAGCGCATGGGACCAGTTTCGTGAGCATAGCGAGAAAAGAACGATCCCCAGACCTCTTCCTGAGGACAGGTACAATGATTAAAGACACAAGAAAAAAGCACAACCTGTTGCAATGGGTCTCTTCTCAGCTAGTTTTTGTCTGGCCTGATTATTCTCCAGAAAACAGAGTTGGGATTGTGTGGTAGAAAGGGAAGTCATTCATGCGCTATGCTCTCCGTCTCTTAGTACGTCACTATCTATTGTTCTGCCTGTGCTGCTGGGGATTTGTCTGGAGTAGTACTTCAGTAGTTGCCAGCTCTGTACAGATGACGAGTAGACCTTATGGAGCGATGTCTATAATTGCTCATGGTCAGAAAGGGCTGCGCTGGAGGCAGACGCAGGCCCCAACAGGAGCAGATTGTCAACAAACATTAGGAACAAATTGTTATACACCTCAACAGTTGCAGCAGGCCTATGCCTTAACGCCGCTTCTCCATGCCGGAAACAATGGGAGTGGACAGACCATTGTCATTGTCAATTCGTTTGGCAGTCCAACAATTAAACAGGATCTACAACAATTTGATGCTGACTATGGCCTGCCGGATCCTCCTTCTTTTCAGATTCTGGCACCTCTGGGGTCTGTACCTTTTGATGCCAATAATGCGGATCAAGTAAGTTGGGCAGAAGAGACCTCTCTGGATGTAGAATGGGCTCATGCAATGGCTCCTGGAGCTAGTATTGCACTTCTGACCAGTCCAGTCTCAGAGACCCAGGGTGTTCAGGGGATGCCTCAGTTCCTTTCCCTGGAGAACTACGCAATCCAACATCATCTGGGACAGATCATCTCACAAAGCTGGGGAACAACCGAAAATACGTTGCTTACCTCTACTGGATATGGTGTGCTCACTGCATTCAATGGTCTATACAAAATGGCCGCACAGCAGCAGATCACGGTGCTGGCAGCCTCCGGCGATTCAGGGGCTGCAAATGTCGATGTAAACGGAAATCTTTATAGCACCCCAACCGTCAATTTTCCTGCCTCATCCCCCTGGGTGACTGCAGTTGGTGGTACTACGCTAGAGGCGGCCAATGACGGGACCTATCAAAGCGAAACGACCTGGAATAGCGGGGGAGGCAGTACTGGCGGTGGCATAAGCCAACATTTCTTATTACCTGACTATCAGAAGCATTATCTGACCCCTTCAGCATTGAATCTCCTTCATGGTTTTCGCGGTGTCCCTGATGTGGCAAGTGTTGCCGATCCTGCAACGGGAGTACCAGTCTACTTCAGTTTCCTCTCTGAAGCTTATGCAGGCTATTGGATCTTTGGTGGTACCAGCCTCAGTACGCCACTATGGGCGGGATTAGTCGCCGATGCAAATCAAGCGCTGGGACATCCACTCGGTTTTCTTAATACCCGGCTCTATCAAATCGAGTCTCATCCAGGAAAGGCTGGACTGGCCTTTCACGATATCATTCACGGCAATAACAGCCAGAGCGATATCCCTGGCTATAATGCGGAGATAGGTTGGGACCCCGTCACTGGTCTGGGATCACCCATTGCCTCTGCCCTGCTGAAGGCCTGGCGTTCATAATCCCTTTTTTGGCGATAAAATTGTCTGAGAAAGTAGAAACCATCTATGGGGTCCGAGGCCATCATGAATGATGGGCCCTACCTTCTCAGGCGATAAATCGCTCTTTTGCTCGATGTGTATTTTAATTCGCTCGGGGTCCGAGGCCATCATAAATAACGGTCCCTACCTTCTCAGGCGATAAATCGCTCTTTTTCTTGATATATATCGTAATTTGTTCGTAAACTGTTATCTGTGATAACCGTGGTGACTCACTCCGCTCTCTTGTCTCCTTATGATCTCTACGGAGCTCTCAATGCCTCTGGTCCTGGCTGGTTCTTCTTCTTTTACGCACACGCCAGTACTGATATATCCACTAAGTCTAAGACTCTACCAAAAACCTGAATGTATTTACTACAAAAAAGAGCTTTCCAGTGTTTTAGCTAATGAGGACATTTCCAAACTCAATCAGCAATCTTCTATGAAAAGGAAAACATTCTATGAGTGAAATTATCTGGCACGCTGAGAATGAATACATCGACGTAACCTTCTATCAAGATGCCTCAGCCGATATCCTGGATAAAGGCACCCAGACGCGCTGGCACATGGGCCATGTGGTCTTACAAGAGGATAATCCAATCGATGTGGGGCATGTCTGGCTTCGTACCGAGCGTTCAATGTGCGAGGAATATCCAGGACGATTTCAGGGCGAACGTAGCGGTGATGAGATCCGCTTCACCTTACTTGGGCGGGAGAGGCGCGAAGTTGGACAGTTTAGCTGTCAGTTCCAATTACAGGGCCCAAAATTTATCGTAAGCATTGTGGAGATTGCAGAAAGCATTCCCAGCCTGATGTTCCCTCCGGCCATTGAATCAGAGAGCCTTGTGCTGCCAATGGGCGTTGGCAAATGGCTACGCAATCCTCTAGCTGAACGCCGCTTCTGGCTCTATCCCAGCCATCTCAATATGCGCTGGTTTGGTGGACTCAGAGGGCAGGCTGGCTGGATTGCGATTGTTGAGGATGGCTATGTCAATGGAGGAGTCCATGCCCATACATTACGCGCCACACCAGGGTGGCTTAAATCACTGGGCCAATGGCGTGGAAAACGAACGATCTCTTATCAGTTTGTGAGTGGAGACTACGTCACACTGGCTAAAACCTATCGAGCTTATGCGCTTGCACATGGACTGCATCGCTCTCTGACAGAGAAGATCCAGCAGACCCCTGCCTTGAACAACTTCCTCGGCGGTCGTCTCCTTTCCTTTATGCAGGCTAATTCCGTTACGGCAGAGCGCGAAGAGGATAGTTTACAGCCATCAGAAGAGGCAGCCAGACTGGAGAAACAGAACCCCCAGGTAGGCATCACCCATAAACAGGCGACACAATTAATAACAGCGGCAGTTGAGCAAGGCCTGAAGAAGGGCCTGGTCGTGCTTCGTGGTTGGATTAAAGGGGGGTACGATGAGACGCATCCCGACATCTGGCCACCAGATCCAGCCGTAGGCACACAGGAAGAGCTTCAAGAGACGCTCGAACTGCACGATTCCTTTACAGTCGCACTACATGATAATTATCAGGATATCTATCAACAATCGGCAAGCTGGCCTCAGGGCGTTATTCGCACGAGATCTGGTGACCCTATGCCCGGAGGATTATGGAGTGGAGGGCAGGCATATATTCTCAATGCCCGTGATGGACTGGCTTATGCACAACGCAACTGGGAACAGATCAAGACACTCCGTCCACGAGCGATGTTTATTGATACAACCATCGCCGTCCAATTCTATGAGTCCTATGAACAGGGCAATGAACTAACACGGGCTCAGGATGAAGCACTCAAACAAGAACTATTGCAATTCTATAAAGATCAAGGACAGGTTCTGGGGAGTGAAGAGGGAGCAGACTTTGGAGTCCCATTTGTCGACTGGATTGAGAATCGCCATGGACGTATTGCAGGCGTCTCGATTCCACTCTGGCCACTGGTCTTTCACGATGCCGCTTTCAGTACACGCTATGGTCCGCCCCCACAGCATTCAGAATCGGCACAAAGCTCCGCTCCACGCTGGTTGACCGATATGCTCTGGGGTTATCCCCTGATCTGGGGTTTCTCCAAGGCCCAACAGGGCAATGAGCGTCTGTCAGAGATTGCGGATATGAGCCACGTTGATCAATGGCTCGAACGCATAGGGACCCAGGAAATGCTCTCGCACCGCTATGTAAGCGCTGATGGAGAAGTTGAAGAGACAACCTTTGCTTCGGGAGACTCAATCATCGTTAATTTCTCAGACTACGATCGAGAGATTGAAGGCGAGTATCTCCCAGCGCATAGCTATCGGCTACGTCACTAGGAACCTCTACTAATCCACCTGCCAGACCTGAACCATGCCGTTACCATTGGCAGAAACGATATGCTTATTATCGGAAAGCCAGGTAATGGCATAGGTTGAGGCAGTATGAACCTGATATGATCTACTGACACCTGCTGGATGAGAGAGCAAGGTCGAAGGTGATCCCTCGACTCTCCAGGCATGCACAATATGGTCTTTACTTCCAGACGCCAACCAGTTCCCATCTGGCGACCAGGCCAGAGCCATGATCCAATCAGTATGGCCACGATGTACCATCACCTGATGCCCTTTATTACCTGGCTCCCACACATGAATAGTATGATCTTCACCAGCAGTAGCTAACTTCGAACCGTCGGGCGACCAGGCTAAAGCACGTACCCAGCTATTGTGCTGGCGATGGGTAAAGAGCTTCCGACCTGTCAGCGCCTCCCAGACCTGAACCTCATTTTTCGAGCCTGAGGCGATATATTTCCCCTGAGGAGACCACGCAAGAGCGCGGACCCAGGAGGTGTGTCCACGATAAACAAACTCTTCCCGACCACTGGTAGCATCCCAGAGATGAATCGTGTTATTTGTGCCACTACTGGTCGACGCCAGCAATTTTCCATCCGGTGACCATGCAACTGCCGAGACCATCCCTGTATGCAGATCATAGCTGGCAAGTCGCTCTCCAGTCAGTGAATTCCAGATCTGAAGTGTTCGATCGAGGCTTGCCGATGCAATCTGTTGACCAGATGGCGACCAGGCCAGCATAGTCACACCGCCTGAATGACCTCGATATATAAGCGTGCTAGCCCCTGTAGTGGCCCCGCGCACCTGTACCGTCTTATCATGACCTCCATAAGCAATCCGGCGTCGATCAGGAGACCACGCGACCGCATAGATCATCTCTGCACTCTGCCGTTCGGCCACAAAGCTCTGTTCAGGAGCTGAAGGTGAAAGGAGGGCAATTGTTGTCGAAGATGGAGCCTCGGATTGTCTCTGATCCGCCAGATATGCCTGTTCGAACAGACGCGCAAAGTCTTGAATCTGCGCAAAACGCTGCTGAGGATCTTTCTGCAATGCTCGCAAGACAATCGCTTCCAGAGCGGGCGAAATGGTTGGAATCTGATCGTGCAGCGGTGGTGGCTCGGTCAGAGCATGTTGGACAGCCACCTCCTCAAAGGTCCCCTGGAAAGGTCGTTTGCCACACAGCCACTCATACACAATCACACCTAGAGCATATTGATCGCTGGCGGGCAGAGGTCGCCCCCTGGCCTGTTCAGGGGCCATATACATAATAGTGCCAGACACATCGTGAGCCCCACTGGGTGCCGAACTTTGCGCGATAACGGCCAGCCCAAAATCGCTCAGCAGAATCTCCTCATGGGTTCCCAACAACATATTCTCTGGCTTAATATCACGATGAATATAGTGCTCATCGTGGGCATACTGAAGCGCAGATGCGATCTGTTTTACATACGAGACAATCATGGGAAGATGCAGGCGCGTTCCTCGAGGATAGCGTTGACGTAAAGAGCCATGTAAAGCGTAGCTCATCACCAAAAATGGAACATGATCACTTACCCCAAAATCCAGAACACGGACGATATGGGGATGCTCTAAACGTGCAATCGTGCGGGCCTCATTACGAAACTGTTCGACCTCTTCGGGTGCAAGGCGTGTGTCAAGAACCTTGATGGCCGCCAATGTTCCCAGGTGAATATGCTCGCCTAGATAAACATCAGCAAAGCCACCGCGTCCCAGGACACGGGTAAGATGATAATGACCTAGTTGTTGGCCAACGCGGTCGGGCATAGTGTATCTTTCTAGCGTCTTCTTAACGGCTCTTTTCCTGGGCATTCATTTATAAAAGATTGTAGGTGAGTAGCAATAAAACTGTCAATAGGATAAGCGCCTTTTCGTCGCAAGATAAGAAAGCTTAAGGGAGCTTTAAAGAATGCTTAGTCTATTTTTAGATCCTCCAAAAAGTGTATCCTTTATTTAAAAGGCATCCGTATAGTAAATATAACGGAGACGAAGTACAGTTCTCCATTCATAAATCACATTTTCGGAATTAACGTTTCTTGCTTACATAGAACTGAAAAAAGAAGGAGCAAAGACATGGCTGTTGCAAATTTTATTCTTGCTGACATTAATCTGACTGGTGTCATCTGGTGGCTGCTCGTAGGCCTGATCGCTGGCGCACTGGCAAGCCTGGTTATGCGTGGTGGTGGTTATGGTATCCTTGGGGACATTGTGGTTGGCCTGATTGGTGCACTGATTGGTGGTTTCCTGGTTAGCCTGATTGGCCTCGGCGCAACTGGTTTCTGGACTGAGATTGTGGTTGCATTCATTGGTGCCTGTGTCTTGATTGCTATCCTGCGCATGGTCTCTGGTAGTGCTCGCCGCCGCATCTAAGCCGTCTGCGCATCCATAAAAAATAAACAAAAAGCACCAGGGACATCCCATGTGAGATGTCCCTGGTGCTTTGTTGGTCTACTCCCGATGGACGGATGAGAATCTCCGACTGTCATAAGAGATTCAATCGTGCATCAGCGATAATTTAATGGTGATGTCCGCCGTGTCCACCGTGGTGGTGCCCACCATGTCCGCCGTGGTGATGTCCACCATGTCCACCGTGATGATGTCCACCATGGTGATGGCCGCCATGTCCACCGTGGTGATGTCCACCATGATGATGGTAATTGCTATAACTATTATAATAATCGCTGTAATTATTACCATAGCCACAGCCGCCATTGGCTCCCGTCACCTTGTCCAGATCCTCCTCCGCAATCTCCATCAGACCCAATTCGTCTTTCAGGGTCTCTGATGCGACACTGGGAGTATTATGAGCGAGCGCTTTTTTGATGATGTTGGCAAAAAGAATGCTCATAAGTTGATCTCGGTCCTTTCTTTGTGTACGAAACACAACACGCATCGATAGAGAACTCTATCTGATAGGCATGATTATATTCGCATATCAATTTATGGTCAAACTCCTCTTTTTGAAAGATGTTACATATTTACAATAAATTGTGCTAAAATAATCGCCATATAAGACCTTTCAAAATATAAATACTTTCTATACAACTTCTACATGGAGAAATGAGTACCTTGCAGGAAGAGAAACGGCAGAGGAAGGTCTTGGAAAGTGTTTAAGCGTAGTGAAGAGCTTGCGGAGGGCTCCGGACAGACGGGAAGCCACTTGAAACAGGCTGCTACTGCAAAGCTCTAGCCTCTGGAGTGGAGGAATCACCACTTTCCAGCAAACTTTCGCAGACAAAAAATTACCCGCTCAATTGAGCGGGTAATTTCTGGCCTTCAGGGCTACTGTCCAGGATGGACCAGCATTACACCCGTCGAGCTTCACCTTCTTCTAACTGGCTGTAAATCAATTGAGCATAATACCCATTCATCGCCAGCAGTTCTTCATGGCTCCCTTGCTCTATGATAGAACCTTGATCCAACACAATGATATGATCTGCATAGCGAACCGTACTCAGACGATGGGCGATGAGAATCTGGGTGCAGGGGAGCTGTTTAAGGTTCTGCTCCACTGTCTTTTCAGTTAAGACATCCAGGGCGCTGGTTGCTTCATCCAACAAGAGGATACGGGGTTTATGGGCAATGGCTCGTGCAATTGCCAGCCGTTGACGCTGCCCACCTGAGAGGGCATTCCCATTCTCGGAGACATAGGTCTCATAGCCCATCGGCATCTGAAGAATATCTTCATGAAGCTCGGCCAATTGGGCTGCGTGCATAACCTCCTCCATAGGGAGATCGGGATTGCTGAAGGCGATATTATGGCGCACTGAGCCACTAAAAATGTGCGCATTCTGGGTCACCGTCCCAAATTGGTTGCGTACTGCTTGATAATCCATCCCCGCAAGAGGGATACCATCATACAAAATCGTACCTGCTGTCGGTAAATTAATGCCCAAGAGTAAACTCCCAAGAGTTGTCTTGCCAGAGCCAGTACGCCCCACCAGGGCGATCCTCTGACCAGGCTGAATAGTCAATGTAATCTTAGAGAGGACATTAGGAAGCTGTGAATCATAGGTAAAATCGACATCTTGCAATTGAATCTGACCACTCAATTGAGGTGGTGCGGCCACCTCATGAAGATCTTGTTCTGTCTCAGTCTCCATCACATCAGCAAGACGGATCAGGTGGGAACGCACCGTCTGAAGCTGTTGCCCACTACTCACAAGTGAACTGAGAGGCGCCAGAAAAGAGCCCGCGAGAGCATTTAAGGCGAGCATTGTGCCAAGCTCGATACTCCCATTCAAAACCTGTATCGTTCCAATCCACAAAAAGACCAGCGGCGCAAGAGCCTGAAGGGTTGAGATAATAATTCCAATCGAAGAAGAGAAAAAACTCAAACGCACAGAGACATTCAACTGCTCGACATAGAGATTCGACCATTGCTGAAAAGCTCGCTGCTCAGCCCCCGCCGCTTTCAGCGTCTCTATCCCTGCCAGCATCTCTGCTACATTCCCCTGCGTCTTCCCCCCTGCCTCCAGTTCCCGGCTAATCAGATGGCGAATAGGAGCATTTGTCACAACCAGAAGGATAACCTGCAAACAACCAATAATCACTACCGCTGTACCAAACATCCAGGACTGCGAGAGCAGGATAAACAGGTACAAAACAACAAGGCTCCCATCCAGAATGGTTGAGACTAACTGATTACTGACAACATTTCTGATCACTGTATTGCTCGACACACGCGCAAGAATATCTCCACTGGAACGCTGTTGAAAATACCGCTGAGGCAACATTAACAGATGATCAAAAAAATTTGCGCTCATTGAGAGGTCAATCCGCGTCTGTAAGGAGATTAAGAGTGTTGAGCGTAGAAAGAGAATAACGGTCTCCCCAGCCAGGACGATCAGCATACCAAGCCCCAACAATGTGAGAACCGAATACATCTGATGAGGGATAATCTGATCAACAATAATCTTAGTAAAGAGTGGAAACGTCAACCCAAGCACTTGTAGGAGTAACGAGGCGAGGAGAATCTGGACTAACATCCAGGGAGCTTGCTTGACGTACTGTATGATATACGATCGAAGTGTCAGAACACGCGGTCGCCCTTTCTGGGAAAAGTGCTCACCTGGTTCTAACAGCAGCATCACGCCAGTAAAGCCCTGGTTAAACTCTTCTGGACTTAACCGTCTCCGACCAAGAGCTGGATCAACGACATCCACATACTGCGGAGTCCAATGCTCAATAACAAGAAAGTGATTAAACTCCCAATGCGCAATCGCAGGAAGAGGCGCAAAACGAAGGTCAGTATTTTGCACCGAGAGTGCTCGCACACGCAGTCCGTAATGACGCGCCGTTTGCACAATCGCACGAGCTGTCAGACCATCACGCCCAATTGTATGATGATTACGAATCTCAGTAATATCCGTTTTTCGACCATAATAGCACAAAATCATTGCCAGACAGGCAGCACCACATTCAACGGCCGTCATCTGCAAAACCTGGGGCACACGACGATGAAATCCTCCGGGCCAATGAGAAAATCGAGACCAGAGCTTTGAACGATGACCGCTTGATGGCGGAGTGACTGACGACGCACCCCCCGGTGGAGATTCACAGGAATCTGAGCAGGAATCTGAAGGAGTAGGCCTGGATTGTTTTTGTAAATCTTCCATTGTCTATCTTCCAATCAACTGATTGATTTCAGGGAGTAACGAAAGGACGTTCTGTTCACCAACCTGGACCTGCGCCTTGACCTGGCTCCCCACATACGCATGAGTTGAAAGAGGCTTCTGCGGCTGCACTAGAAGCGTGACAACAGGTTGTTGGAGGCTCTGAGCCTCATTGGAGGAGAGATGATAGCGTTTCTGGGCTTCGACCGGACCCAGGACCTCAGATGTCACCTCTCTCACTGTTGCCAACATATGAGTGTTGTCTGCTCCAATCTGAATCTCTACACGCTCGCCAGGATGCAAACGCGAAGCATAGGCCGATGGCACAAAAAGCCGGAATTTTGCTGTTTCGGATGCCCTGGATGTTTCAGATGCCCCTGTCACTGACGTTGTTGATTGTTCAATCAGACCTGTTGCAGCCACATACTGAGGAACCTTACTTTCCCATGCAATCACAAGGGCCAGTACGCACAGTCCAAATAAGATCCATGTGCAGATGAAAAAGGGTGGGGTAATCAGACGCGGTAATACATCCCTCTCTTTCTTCTGCATGTAGTATTTCAAGGCTTGTTCACGAAAAAGCTGACGTTGTGCTGGCATCTTTGACACCTCTCTCTAACGGAGGCTGGCTTTCTCTTGTCATCCTCACCCCTTCAAAGGAAGGAGAGACATAGAGAAAAAGCTTCCCTGCTTTCATCTGAGAATGAAGGTAGTAAACAACTACGTTCTTTCCCGTGGTAAGTGCCCTCAAGATCTGGATAATGGTTTTCTCGATAAGAGACTTGATTCTGTGCCTGCTCCACCCTTCTCTCTTTTAGGAGCACAACAGGTGAAGCAAGCACAGTTACTGTTAGAGCACAAGAGGCTCTAACAGTACACTCACTAGTGACCGTGTCCGTGGCCACCATGACCGCCATGACCGCCATGATGATGTCCACCATGACCACCGTGGTGATGTCCACCATGACCACCATGATGATGTCCACCATGACCACCATGATGATGTCCATTACCACCATTATTATTATTGTCGTTGCCGTTACCACCGTTATTGAAGTAATCGTAATATCCGGAATTATCGTAGTTATTGAAGTTATCGTAGTTATTTCCGTTGTTACAATTACCACCAACAACGATCATCAGTTCGTCATCGGTTAACTCAATGACACTGGCCAGCTCTGCGAGCTCGAAAGTATGTAAACTCATGGGATAAGTGTCCTTTCTTGATAACACACGGTTCTTTTTTCATCTGATGTTTCGGTTGTTCCGAAACAGCGAGCTACGAGATCGAGAATCGTTCTCGCTAGTGATAATTTACTGAATAACCTTACGCCGGTCAAGCACAACATTTATAAATAATGGAATATTTTCACTATTTTTGTAGGTGATAATATCTGCTTTTTTTCTTTCTTGGACTCCTGGCGCTTCTGTAAACGGCTAATGCATGGAGAAAAGAACACCATTGGAGGTTTTCTCACCACTTTCCATTGATCGCTAAAATGGTTGGTATGGTTCTGCTCTGGCCTATCAGTTGCCTCTCTTGCATCTTTTTCTAGAGACTTGTTTCGTCAGCGTTTTCCAGGTATGATGAGGATGAGGAAGGTTGGCTTCCTTCTGTCCACTATCCCTCAAGCTGGAGATATACTGTATGACGGATCTCTATGCAGTCGATCGAGAGTCTTTAGAGCGTGACTGCACACTTGAATTTTTTATTGCGGGCGGCCCGGGCGGTCAGCATCGCAATAAAGTAGAGACAGGCGTTCGTCTGACCCACCGCCCCAGTGGTCAGGTGATTACAGCAACCGAACGTCGCTCACAACATGCCAATCGCGAAGCCGCTTATGAGCGTATGGCTACGCGTCTGATCGCTCGTCAATATGTACCAACGCCACGCACAAACACGCGACCGACTCTGGCAAGTCGCGAACGTCATCGCGTAGCTAAACAGCGCACTGCAAACGTAAAAAAGATGCGCCAATCGCCTGTTCATGAGTAAGGAGGAACAAATGAGTAGCTATCGTCCCTGCTTTTACCATCTGCCTTTACCCTTATCAGGAGCGTTGATCGCCCTCTTCCGAGCGACAACGCTCCCACCTTTTTCTCTCTCGTAGCTGCTTCTCGCCTATTCCTCTGACTCCCTTTTTGCTCCAGCTCCAGCTATCCTTCGCCGAACCAAACACAATAGTGCCTTGTATATTTTTTACCAAAAACCAGACAAGAACTTTTCTCGTATTTCAAGTAATCTAGTGGTAGATAAAAACGCCATATTTTTAACTCACTTAGGAGAATATATGAAAAATTTACGCCGTGTTGGAAGAGATATGCAGGGCACGCGCTCTTCTCTGTTTGGAACACATACCCATATTCAATGGCTCCTCTTCTGGGGTCTGGCGCTTCTGATAAGTAGTTGTAGCGGACGAGCAGGAGAGCCATCTGCACAGAAAACGCCGGTACCAACGCTTCTCCCCATGAGAACGGTGATGGCAACGGATATTCATTCTGACTGGCCTACGTACCATCAAAATCCAACCCGAACTGGCTACGTCACTGGTGTATCAGCTCCTCAACGGCTCACAAAGGATTGGATGGCCACATTAGATGGAGCCGTTTATGCTGAACCGTTAGCAGTGAGTGGGAAACTCCTCGTCGCAACAGAATCTAATAGCCTTTATGCTCTTGATTCGACGACAGGTACTGTGCTCTGGAAAACTACTGTGGGGGCGCCCGTTGCTCAATCCACACTCCCCTGTGGGGATATTGATCCGCTCGGCATCACAGGGACGCCAGTCTATGATGATGCAACCGGGCTGCTTTTCGCTGTCGCTGAGGTCAACGGGCCTAAACATATTCTTGTGGCAGTAGATATACAGACAGGACAGATCCGTTTTCAGCGTTCGGTTGATACGCCGGGAATGAACGCTCGCGTTTATCAACAAAGAGCTGCACTTTTGTTGTCGCAAAAGAGAGTCTATATCGCTTATGGCGGATTGGCAGGGGATTGTGGGGACTACCACGGTACAATCGTGGCCGTACAGACGGATGGGCAGGGCCCATTGCTCTCCTATCAAGTTCCTGTCACACGTGAAGGGGGTATCTGGGCTCCCTCGGGCCCCTCAACTGATGCCAGTGGCAAGATCTATCTGGCTGTAGGAAATGGTGAAGCAACCAGCGATCCCTGGGATCATAGCGATTCAGTTCTCCGTCTCTCACCGACGCTCCAGTTAGAGGATGCCTTTGCGCCATCTGGATGGCAGGATGAGAATAGTCATGATACAGATCTGGGCTCGATGGGGCCAACGCTCCTGGCGAATGGTGGCCTTTTTATTGCTGGCAAAAGTGGTCGAGGCTATCTATTGAATGCTCAGACGCTTGGAGGAATTGGCGGTGAGCTCTCAAGCCTGCAGATCTGCAATGGAGTTGCCATGGGTGGAACGGCCAGCGCTGGTTCGCAGATCTTTGTCCCATGTAATGATGGGCTACGTAGTATCACAATCGATGCTCATCAACACATGACAATCAATTGGAAGGCCACACCAATTATGTCCCCTGTTATCGGCGGAGATACAGTCTATAGCCTGGACCCCGGTGGCACTCTCTATGCTCTGGCAAAGGATAGTGGCAAAATTGAAGCCAGACTCGCTCTTGGCACCACATCATCCTTCTCATTACCTCACTTTACCACACTTACACTCTACGGAACACACATCTTTATACCAACGTATACAGGAGTAATCGCCGTTAATCTATAACAAAGGGCATTATTGAAAGCAACATGCCCCTCACAAATACTATTTTCACTCTTGCAATAAATTGCAATAAAAATTGCAATTTATTGCATAAGCGCGTGGGGCCCATCATTTATGATGGCCGTCGGACCACCCTGTTCCACCAGCTGGCGACGATACCGATGCTGGCTCACCAGCCAGATAGAGACCAGCACAAGCGGAGCCGATCCAATCAACCAGGCAAGCCATGAGGGCATTGCACCTGGAGCACCAACAACCACATCAACATGGGCCGCCCCAGAGCCTTGCACTCCATCTAATTGAATCTGAATCCGCCATGCTCCTCTCACGGGAAGATGAAGTGTCCCCTGCAAATTATCGCCAACAGGAGCAAGAGCGACATGCAAAGGCGTAGCATCAGTACCAGCACCAGGTTGAGCAATCAGCGTACCGGAAGAGATCTGCTGGCTCTGGCGCGGAACAATAGTCAGCGTTAAAGGAGCATCAACATACGGTGGATCCTGTGAAAATTGGACAGCAATAATATAAGCCCCTGCCGCCACTGTATCAGTACGAGCAGCCCCGCCGCTTGCGAAAGTTGAGCCAGTAACCAGAAAGAAAAAAAGAAAGAACAAGAACAAAGTATGTGTTCCCAATCTGAGAACCCTAACCATAGTAACCTCAACTTCAATCTATAGAACAGGCCAGAATACTTTTCTCCTAATAAAGGCTTAACGGGTATTCCAACGCCAGATATCGCCCAGATCAGCACCCAGAAAACCACCCAGTGCCCCCGCCAGCAGGCCTACAAGGCTGGATAGACACACCGCAGCAATAAAAAGTATTGGCGAAACAGCAAGCCCGGGTTCGGGCAAAAAGACTGGAGCAAATTCAGAATAGCTTTGTAAAACGATTGGAGCCAGAAGGAACGCAGGGATAGAGAGCAAGGCTCCCACGGCCGCTCCATAAAGGGTAGGATACCGCCGCTCCATAGTGGACTGTGAAGTCTTCCCGGCACGCCAGATGAGCAGATCAGCCGCCAGAGCTGGCAGCAGAAAGACAATGGGGAGCAAAGCATAATCCCAACGAAAATACGGCATAGAACCAGCAACACGATAAGGAAGATCCTGCTGCTCTACGGCGACCCGAATCGCCCAGGGCACAAATACTTCAACAATCCATGTATGCAAGAATAGAAAGAAAAGAAAAAGCAAAGCGGAACCAGTTTTGCGGGTAAAGCGGGTCGCCCCAATGAGACACAACATTCCACCTGCCACAAGAGGCAATGGGTAGGTTGAGATGTGCAGGGTACCAATAGTTATCAGGGGAAATTGCAAAAAACCAGTAAAGACAAAATTCATAAAACTGGCTAGAGCCAGAATTGTACCTACTTCCAACCAGGAGAAGCCCAGAATACGACGTGGTGCAGCTTTGCTTTGCCGTTCAATTGAAGCTTCCGATGCAAAGATGTAGACCATACCCAGAATACCAATCATACCACCAGTCACACCCATCATATGGAAAGGAGCCCAGAGTGCCACATCAATTCCATAAAGTTCATGCCAATAATTATCCAATGGAGCCGCAGCCAGAGCCAATAAAGCACCAAAACCAAGAACGCTAAAACCTAGTGGAGCATGAAACACGCGTAGAATACGAATCGTTGAATCATCATCTACACCCGGTGTCTGTCGAAAATAGCGCAGTGTCTCCCATAAGACAATTGCAAGTGCAATCAGACCCGCACCGGCCACACAAGAATAGATCATCGTATGAGGTGGGGTCCAAAACTGATCACGACCAACAAATGCATGCCACTCACGATCCCAGACAGCACCCAGCTCTCCCTGAATCAGAAAAAAGAGCAAGAGCCAGGCACTAATACGACGGAGCCGCCTCTCACCACGTGCTGACGAAGCTGATTGTATAGAATGGGACGTTGTAACTGCAACTGAATGGACATCTATATGAGCCATACAGGATTCTCCTCTTAACAACATGATTTTTATCAAATTAGGCGAGAAAACCAGCTTCGCGGATGATACGCCGGGCATGCCCTGGCCCAAAAAGCATTCATTTACTGCCTGCTCTGGCTTCCTTGACTGTATAATAACATTTATGTGTTGCGTTAAGCTATGTTTTTTGCGATTTTATTGGCGAGGACACGAAAAAAGAGGAAATACCTGTAGAGTAGAAGCGAGAGGAGCGCAATCAAACAGAGCCACCCCTCTCTATATGGATAGAGAGGGGATAGACAGGGGCGGCCCATTTCTGGGATAGAGCAGCGATCGCGTTTAAGAGATCAGTAGATAAACGTTCTCCAACTGTCGCTTAACCTCTTTCAAAAAGCGAGCAACCGTGGCCCCATACAGGATGCGATGGTCAGCAGAGAGCGTAACATGCATAATATCGCGCAGGACTGGCTGACCATTGCTGTCGGGGACAAACGTCTTCTTCGTAGCTGCAACCGCCAGGATAGCAGCCTGAGGAGGATTAATCACGGCCACGAACTGTGTCACATCCATCATCCCCAGATTAGAGATCGAGAAGGTGCCGCCATCCAGGTCAGCGGGTGCAATCTTCCCCGACTGAGCTTTAGCAATGATTGCTTTGGCTTCGCGTGCAATAGTGCTCAGGCTCTTCGTATTCACATCACGAAGCACCGGCACAAGCAGGCCAGCAGGTACATCTACAGCAACGCCAATATTGACGCGTTTGTGAAGGATGAACTGCCCATCTCGATAGGCACCGTTCACCTCTGGAAACTTCTCCAGTGCTTTAGCACAGGCCTTAATCACCAGATCATTCACACTGATTTTGACACCCTCATCAGCCAGGCCCGCATTTAGCTTAATGCGCATAGCCAGGGCCTCAGTCATATCAATCTCATTGCTGATATAGAAATGCGGGACACTCTGCTTTGATTCGGTCAGTCGGCGAGCAATCGTCTTCTGCATCGACGAGAGATTAATCACCTCATCATCAGACTCGACTGCAACAGGGGCCGCTGCGACGGGAGCAGGAATTGCTGTGGCCTGAGCAACCGGGGCAGGAGCAGTTGTGCGCTGATCGAGGAGATCCTCAATATCATCACGAACAATACGTCCGCCAGGGCCACTCCCTTTGACCTGTGAGAGATCGATTCCATGCTCCTCGGCCATACGTCGGGCGAGAGGGGACGACTTTACAGCTCCAGCTCCAGCTCCATTGCGTTCTGCTGCCACACTACTCACCTGAGGAGGACTGGCCGCAGCACTATTGCTGGCAGCCGTTGTCTGCTTCACAGGAGCCTGGGCAGCAGGTGCGCTGGCAGCAGCAGGTGCTGTAGCTTTCTTAGCACCCGAGCCATCACCAATCAGAGCAATCACCTGGCCAATCGGCACTGTCTCACCCTCTTGAACCAGAATCTGCTCTAAAATCCCATTATCGTACGCTTCAACTTCCATATTGGCCTTATCGGTCTCAACTTCAGCAACCACATCCCCCTTCTTCACCTGATCACCTGGTTTCTTTAGCCAGCGGGTGATCGTCCCCTCCTGCATGGTATCGCTGAGTCTGGGCATATTTACTTCTGCCATGGCTCGTCTATCTCCTCCGGCGCGGGGCCAGTTCATGGATTGCATCTATTAGTTGTTTGGCACCAGTCAATGCCGCCAACTCCAGGGGCTTGGAATATGGCAGCGGAACCTCAACACTGGCGACACGCTTAATGGGAGCATCCAGGTCGTCAAATGCTTCTTCTTGTATAACTGCTGCAACCTCAGCCCCAATGCCATATGTACGCCAATCCTCTTCAAAAATGATTGCGCGATTCGTCTTCTTCACAGATGTGAGAACCGTCTCAGTATCTAATGGGCGCAGCGACCGCAGATCCACCACTTCGACGCTGAGGCCACTCTCCTGCTCAATCCGATTGGCGACATCAAGAGCCACGGAAGCCATACGTGAATAGCTAATGACCGTAAGATCCGTTCCTTCTTTTGTCACCTTTGCCTTGCCAAAGGGGATCGTATACTCGCCTTCCGGCACTTCGCCTTTCACATTGTAGAGGGCCAGATTTTCCAGAAAAATAACAGGATTATTATTGCGAATCGCCGTACGCAACAGGCCCTTAGCGTCAGCGGGAGTAGAGGGCGCAACAACCTCCAGGCCCGGAATATGGGCAAACCAGACTTCCAGGTTCTGAGAATGAGTTGCAGATAATTGTTGTCCGCCACCACCTGGAGTGCGAATAACCAGCGGAACAGGAGTCTGCCCACCAAACATATAGTAGATCTTAGCGGCATGATTGAGAATCTCATCGATTGCAAGAGCAATAAAATTAATGGTCATAATCTCAACCACAGGCCGTAGACCTAGCATTGCAGCGCCAGTTGCCATCCCGACAAAACCATTTTCAGCAATTGGCGTATCGACAACGCGCTTGGGGCCAAACTCCTTCAAGAGCCCGGCGGTAATCTTATAGGACCCCTCAAACACGCCGATCTCTTCGCCTAATAAAAAGACATCTTCATCGCGCAACAGCTCCTCGCGCAACGTCTCGTTGAGCGCCTGTCGCATTGTTATCTCAGCCATTCTTATCTACTCTCCTGCACACTATCTTCGGTTGCATAGATATGATCAAAGAGGGTCTCAACTGCGGGGAAAGGGCTCTCCTCTGCAAAGCGAACCGCTTCTTCAATCTCACGCTCAACCTGTTCTTCAATAGCTTGCAAGCCTTGCTTATTGATCAGCTTGGCATCGAGCAGACGTGTAGCAAAAGCGGCGATCGGATCTTTGGAGCGGAAACTCTTCACCATCTCTTCATCGCGATAGCGATCTGGGTCCACCACCGAATGGCCACGAAACCGATAGCTTACGGCCTCTAAGAGAACGGGCTCATGCTCTTCGCGAGCCTTCTTTGCCGCCCGGCGCATCGCATCGCGAACAGCCAGGACATCATTACCATCAACCCGCTCGCCATACATATTAAAGGCGTAGGCCTTGCGATAAAGCTCGGCCATAGCAGACCCTTTCTCAGCAGGAAGGCCCATACCATAGCCATTGTTGACGATGAAGAAAACAATGGGAAGATTATAGATCTTAGCCAGATTCAGCGACTCGTAAAAAGGCCCACCATTCGTTGCTCCATCTCCCATCTGGCAGACGACAATCTCATCGCCGCCGCGATACGAGATGGCAAAGGCCGCACCAGTCGCAAGTGGAGCCTGACCACCAACAATACCATAGCCCCCCATAAACCGGCGCTCTTTATCAAACATGTGCATTGATCCGCCACGACCATGGGAACATCCTGTCTCTTTCCCAAATAGTTCGGCCATGACTACGGAACTGGGGATACCACGACCAATCGCATACCCGTGTTCGCGATAGTTGGTATACACATAATCTTTAGGCTCTAAGCCCGCACAGAAGCCGACCACAGTCGCTTCTTCGCCGAGGTTAAGATGACAATAGCCACCAATACGCGCGCGGTTGTACATTTCGCCTGCTTTCTCTTCAAAGCGACGAATATGTAACATCTGATGATAGTAGTGGACTAACGTCTCTCGATCTTCGTCCTCAGGCAGCGTGACGACACGAGGCTTATTGGTAGAGGTGGCATCGCGTCCATCCGGTCGCTTTTGCTGCTCAGTACTCATGATGTCTCCTGATTTTTTTACTAGTGGGAGAATGGTTGTCTAGGATAACTCTTACGCGTCTGGGGCTTTAGTGTATTTTTCCGGTGCCTCAGCAGACATATCCCACATAATTGTAACACGTGTGAGAAAGTTTATCCGTCTGAGGCCGTTCCAACGCCTATCCCATTAGCTAGAAGTACCTAGTCCTAGCATTGTATTTGCTGTTGGCTTGTCCATTTAGCATTCTACAGCCTGATAGGGTACTGTTGTCAATATCAATAGTGCCATAAAATACTATCTCTCTATGAAGAGATGCCCATTTGGAGAGATTTACTCTCTTTCTGGCCCGAATGGTGCATACTTTTGTGAGGAGACATCGGCAATCTGGCATGAAGATCACTCTAGAGAAACCTGAGGTGACCAAAAGGCCCGCCTTTAGCGGACCTCTTGATTGTAGCTGGTGCAGATAATTTCAATGGCTTCGTGTTCGCCCACAATGCCCTTCAGTTGCTCGTGGTACATGTCCAGGGTTTTATATTTATTACTGATAATGGTGTGTTTAGCAGTGATAGAATAGCCAGTCAGGGCCTGATTCATCGATCGACAAATGCTGTCTATTTGTTGCCGAATATGAGCAACTTCACTTAGATTACCACTCATCCTCATCTCCAATTGTGGATACCCCCGCCCTCAAGCATGGGATGGACGCTCCCAATGGCTGGTAGGTCAATCCTACTCAACCTGGCTTAACCCCTGTCGGTCCGTTGAAGATAGCTGCTCTCCTCAGCACCAGATCGAACCTCTTCCCACTGGTTACAAGAGATGCTCAATAAACCTGGATGTCAGGTCATTCCAGGCTACACGTCTTCAACCTACATCCCCATCTCCAACGGCACATCATCTATTATAGCTCCATTCCTGTCATTTTTCTGTTACTTTTAGTAACATTGTTAACATCAGTAACACATAGTCTGTTGCAATGTTCTATATTACACCGTATAATGTTAGAGTATGTCTTAAGAGCCTGGGGACACGTTTGATGTCCCTTCCAGCTTGAAGAAACGGACGGTTTTTTGTCAAAGATGAATGAAATAGACACTTGTCATGTATAGGACGTCAGACAATATCTCTTCAATAATGAAGTATCGAGGGTATCTCGATCAGCATTGGCGGCTCTTAAGACACACTCTTACAAAATGTACGAAGGTTCTCAGAAAACCTGCGATACACGATAGGGGTGCTTATGGAAGATTTTTGGTTCACCATCGGCTATTCTGGTTCCTGTGGCGAGGACGGCTTCCCTACCCCTGGGGAACTTATTAAACAGACAAGGACTAAAAAGGGGCTGTCTCAGGAACAGCTTGCGCTTGAACTGGGCTGTTCCCGCACAATGGTGGCAAGAATGGAAAATGAAAATTTAGGTTTGAATGATATTACTACTCGTCGTCAGCTGTCAAAAATCCTGGGCATTGCGCCTATGATGCTGGGCCTGATCTCACGCGAAGATCTGGCTAAGGTTCAGCCTACGATGCTTTATAATACAACTCTGCTGCGTAAGGGACTGGTTCTCCATCGCGAGGTTTATTTTTCTGGTAGCTCGATCGGTGGACTTAATGAGGTCGATGCGACGGTCCAACAAGTCTTTGGGATCTCAAAATCGCTCGATCATAAAAATAAAGAGGTTCTGGAGATTCTCTGCCATTATGGTCAGTTGGGGATCGATATCGGACGAGAAGAACAGAATTATAAGGCGGTGGAGCGCTTTGGTAATTGGTCTTCTTCTATCGCTCGACGCTTAAATGATCCCACACTTCTCAGCTCTACTCTGCTACGCTATGCCGCTGCTATGTATGAGAAAGGAGATCTGGCCAGGGCTCGCCAGTATGCCGATGAGGCCTTAAGCCAGCCTCATCTCTCTCCACAACTCTATGGAGGGGTGCTGCTGGAGGCCAGCCGCATCTATGCCCGTAATGATCCCAAGACAACGATGAAGTTTCTCGATAAAGCAACGGCGATTGCACGCAAGAATAGTAATGAGGCCGATGAGGGCTTTGTGAAGTTGACTCCCGGCTTCTGCTATCTGCGCAGTGCAAAGGCGTTCTATGAGGCTCAGGAGTATGAGAATGCACTTGAGGCTTTAGATATGGCCGAAGAACAGACGGCTCCAACGCTGGTCCGCCGCAAATGTGCAATTCAAGTCCTTCAAGCTCAGGTTCTCGCCAGTCAGGGCCACTACTCAGATGCCACTCAATATGCCTCTCTGGCTCTTACGCTGGCTTCTGCGATCAATTCGGCCCCCAATCTCGCATATATTACGACGCTGTATAAACGGCTCAAAAACTCTTCGTTCGGCTCGTCAAAAGAGGTCAATCGTCTGGGGAAGGCCATCACACAGACAATTGGGAGCAGGCCAATCGTTGCTCCCCACTAGCTCGTCTATCTGTCAATCGTGGATGTGAGGATTGAAGGGAGGGGGAGCATGGTATGATCTCCCCTCGCTTACCAGGTAAAACTCTTTGTCGTTAGATGCTCTTTTTACGGGAAAAGCCATTAACAAGCTGGTCCGCATATTTGCTGACAAAAGGTAGCCGCGTATTCACGCCTCGATAGGCCTGAAAGATGAGAAAGACCCACAGGAGACCAAAAACGACAAGGATTGCGGTTGAGACGCACCCAAAGGCCAGATGCACCACAGGTCCGAGCAAAAAGACTCCTGCAAAGAAATTAATTGCCAGTTGCAGAATAAGGTAGACAAGAAAAGCTGGTCCAAAGGTGACTATCGATTGGGCCGCATGATAACGAACAAAACGATTTTTTCGCTCAAACAAGTAAAAGAAAATGCCCCCAAAACAGATGAAAAGATAGCTTAAGACGGCCTCCGTCGTGGCCTTTAATTTAAAGGTTGTGGAGTCATAGGGGCCGGAATTACTCTGACCGCTACTTCGCCCTCGTCCCCCAACACTCTGTGGAGGTACATAGGTATTGCCCGCTGAACTCCCCGCACTACTATACTGCTGTTGCTGTTGACCCGCGCCTGGACGATACTGTTGCTGCTGCGCCTGACCCGATCCATACACATAGTTAGGATCATTACCAGGACGCTGGCTCTGAGCTTGGGGATTATAAGCCCCATAAGGGTCTTCCGCTGGACTTTTTGGCGTATAACTAGAACCTGTATAACCGCCATACGTATTTGAAGAATCTGGTTGTGAACCTGGATTAGGATTGTTGCCCATCTATGCCTCCTTAAGAAACAGACATCTACGATGTAGTACGCCGCAAGTCTCGAAAGGTTAGACACTACTGAATATAATTTGACTTGCAGAATAGAACCTTGAGCTATTCTACAAGTCAATCCAGGCCTTTTCACGCACAGATTCTCGTTGGCGCGAACACTTCTACCCGGCGCTGGCCGAGATGGGAAGTGTGACCTGTCCAGCGCTCGTCTGAAGCAGGATTTTATCTTTAAAGTAGCCTGCCTGATCAGGAGTAAATCGGACGGTAAAGGTAGAGCTTTCGCCCGGTGCCAATGTTCCGTTGCTTCCAATAAGCCCATCTACGTGAAATGGCGCAACAGGCAATGTCTCCTGCAAGATGTTGACAGGTGTGGCTGTGGTATTTGTCAGAGTGGCTTGCGCAGATAGAGGTTGCCCTTGCAATGGGGCTCCTCCCAGGCTGAGGATCTCAGATGAGAATGTTAGACGACCTGCGGCAGGCTGCCCAAACCCAACCACGCCAAATTGAGCTGTCCCTGATGTGCTCTCGACGCTTACTGTCATTCCAATCAGGTTAGCAGAAGCGCCGGGCCGGAGGGTAATGGGAATCTGGAACTGCTGACCAGGCAGAAGCCGGGCTGGAAGAGCTGGACTTGTTCTTCCAGCATGGAACAGATCATTGTCCAGCGTTACATTGGTAATCGTCTGCTTCTTTACGGCTGTAATTGTCAGGATACCACTTGCTTCTTTCCCGTAGGCGACATTCCCCAGATCAAGGTTATCCCCGGTCAGAAATTGCGGTGTCTTCGCAAAAAGTCCAAAACCCATTACCTGACCATCGCGCGTTCCCAGATAGACATGATCACGATAAACGATGGGAGAGTTAAACTTGCTGGCTGTACCAATTGGGAAACTATAACGGAGCTTTAATGTGCCATCGACCGGTACTGGATCGTACGCGCGGAGCTGAGCGTCCTTGCCATCCGGTCCGGAAGTCCAGATCACCCAGACCAGCGCAGAGCCAGATCGATCGCCCGCTGAGGTCACGATGGGAGAGGTCGAGCCAAAACCAAAGAGGCCCGGGGCAGTTCCAGCGGCAAGCAGAGTAGGACGGCCATTGCTGAGGAGATAACGATAGGCTTGAAGGACTCCATTCCCTTCTCCACGATGGGCCGAGACCATATAGACATAGCCGCCATCACCTGGCCATACGCCTGGCCGTCCCCACATTCCACCACTCAGGTTCAAGCGCTGAATCGCAGCATCACCACCACCAATGCCTTCACCACGACCACCAAGGTTATTGGCATCGAGCAGATAAATGTAGCCCTGTTTGGTAACCTCGATGGCGATACGTGGATATTGATGGGTTCCAAAGTCAGCAGGCGGCAGCTCCATCGGAGCTCCTGAGCCCACGTCAGAGCCATAATCATCCAGCAGATCGGCATCATAGGGAGCAAAAAAGTCCGTGGCCTTCAGGCTTCCATCGTTCTGGGCCGTAAGACGGACGACGCTCTGGCCCAACGCCTTTGGAGTAGTGGCTTTGCCAGGGGTATTGAGTGCAGGAAATTTGCCATTTCCCGTTGAAAAAAGGATCTGTCCAGGGCCATCGGAGAGCAGTCCTACTCCTGAAGTCCAGATTCCCGCTCCAGGCCCCTCAGGATCGCTCTGTGGCTGACCCGCCTCATCGGTCCACAGCGTCTTTAACTGACCTGAAGTGGAGACTCCCGCAACCCAGCCCTCATAAGGTGCCTCATCACAGTGACCACCAAATGCCGCATAGACAACGCCTCTGGTCAGAACAAGCCCCGGTCTTTGCAGCTCAAGGGTTGCACCAAACGTATGAGAAGGATCGTTTGCCGCCTTCCCTTGAATCAGAACGGGAAAACCTTTGCGCTCAATTCCTGATTTGATATCAATAGAATGCATAAACAATTGTGCCGGACCAGAATTGCCATGGACATAGGTCTTGGCAACAAAATAGGCGCTTCTCGCAACAGGATCAATCACCGGGGTCCCCGTAATGCCAATCGAGGGCACAATGTTTGTACAGTTAATCTGTTGCGGATCAAACGGAATACCAACGTTGCGCATCCATAGTTGTTTGCCACTCTTCGGATCAAGGCCATAGACATTATTGGCTTCAGTGACAACCAGCAAGACGCCATCAGCAACCAACGGCTGAGCATATACCTGTCCGACCACAGAGGTAGCGAAGGTCTGACCAAACTTTCCACTTTGAATAGCCACTGGCGTTAGTTTTGAGGTTGAGGAGTACCAGCCTGTACGAAGATCGTCATGCGACTGGGTAATCACATCTGCCTTCGCTGATAGCACATCAAACGCCATCTCTAACGCCGTTAGAGGCAACAGTACCAGAAGCAGAATCGCACTTATACGCACAAAAAGAGACACAGCCGCTCTCTTCTGAGAGAGAGATCGGCTGTGCCAGCAAGAGATATACAACCGCCACACATCCATTCCCATCATACATCCTTCTATTATTTACCATATTTTAGTATTAACAAATGAAGCGCCTCTAAAAAAAGTATAAATAATCGAAGAAACGATATGTTCCGTTGTTCTCCTCTGGATGAAATGGGACAGGATTTAGAGACGTGTCACAGCGGTACGGGCCAGTTGCTCAAGTTGGCTCTCATCAACATCGGGATCAAGGACGCTGAGATGGAAGTAGCTCTGTCCTTTGCGGACCCAGATATTCTGGCCGCCATCGCTATAGGCTTCATCTCCAATGCCTTTGAGATCCACCGGTTTTTCCAGATTTTTCTTAGTCGCGGAGAAATACTGTGTGGTGAGATCTCCATTGGTTGTAAGAAAGAGTTGAAGGCGCTGGGGTGAGCTTGCACCAGTCCCGTAATCACACTCCTGTACTCCCGCGCTATTTGCCATCTGCAACCATTTTGTGGTGGTATCCTGGAAGGTCTGATTGGCCTCTTGCACCGTCACCAGCTTGCAGGCTCCAGACTGCGTAACAGGAAGGGTTGGTGTCGTAGTGGCAAGAGTCTTTGCAGCCGTGTTCGCCAGTTTTGTTAAGGCGCTCTGCTGGGCGTCAGCAGCCAGCGGAGAGCCAATTAGCGTAATGCTATAGACGGTCTGATCCTTTAGGACAATGATAGAATGGCCGGTCTCTAACTTTACGGTAAAGGCGGCATCCCCAATCCCTGACAGATCCTGGCCAGAGCCGTCTTTCTTTCCCTGAGCACGATCCATAGCAAAATATCCTCTGGCATCGTCGCTGCTACCAACGGAGACAAAGAGAGCTTTAGTATCGGTGGGGGTAGCATTACGATACGTACAAAGCGGCCCACTAAAAGAAGGCAAGACCTTTGCAGCCCCACCCAGTAACTGGCTGGCATCATCTTTGGAAAAGAGAACACAGGGATCATAGAGGCTTTTCAGTGAGCTGGTCTGTACAGGTGCCTTTGTAGGCTGGCTATTGGTGGCAGACTGGTCGCCACTGCCACTACAAGCGCTCAATGCTAAACATCCTGCGAGGCAGACCAGACTTCCCCAGGATGCACAACGCAACTTTCTCGTTTTTGGGAACAGACTCTTCAACAGTAGCTCCTTTTTAATACATCATCAACTTAACCGTCATGTTATTGAAACGACGTGACAACAGAAAAGCATCTCTTCTTTTCTATGGCCCTATTTACATTATAGCCATGAAAAAAATCTTTTCCTGTATTGAGAGACAAACAGATGAGAAGCGAGATGCAGCCTACAGTTACGCCATAAAAGCAGCTTGTCTCCTTCCTGGATGAGCTTACAAGGGGATCTGTGCCACATCCGGGAGACAATTTTCAACGTATTGAATAGAGAGATTTCATTGAGAGTCTGTTCGTTCAACCATCGTTTCTGAGTACCTGGGAGGAGCACATATGTACCATTATCTGGATTACAAAGAAGCCAACGAGATGCTACGTCGTGCGGGTTTCACTCATGCCCAGATCGACCGCTTAACGCGTTATCGCAGGCGTTTTCTTGTTGGAGAGATGGATCAGATTCCTGTTGATCAAAGACATCTCGAATTTATTCGCTGGCTCTTTCAACGCGGTAAACTCTCTGATTACGTTGCGTAAGACTTCTGTAGTCTCCTCCTGTAGGTTTTCCTCTGATTGCTATGCACGGTAGCACCAATACGATATTTTTCTTGTACATCCATGCCTACAACGGCAGAACAGCGTTCTTTTACCCTTCAGGCCAGCCACGAGACCTTTGCGCGAACCGGAAGCACTGGACATCTCAGCCCGAGGTTCGCGCACAACCTCCCAGGCTTCACGAGCATAATCAGGTTGCAATAAACATCATTTCTCATTGAGCTATGGAGAGGTGACCAGAGCGGAGTGGGAACAGTGGAAAGAGACAAGCGGCTTTCCCTACTTTACATTACATGATAGGTGATACATGCGCGAGACAGAAAAAGCAGTAGGGAAGGTCGCTCGTCTCCTTCCTGATCGTCAAGCTCCGCCATGCCAGCCCCCCCATAGCATCATGTCCCGTTTCTCATTGAGCTATGGAGGGGTGACCAGAGCGGAGATGGACCAGAGGAAAGACATTTTCGGAGGAAAGCCCAACGATACCAGAGGTGGCACTGGACAAAGCGAACAAGAATGGTGTAAGTTAAACGAGAATACATAGAGAAACAGGTGCATTGTAAGCACAAGGTTTTTCGCACCAGGTGCTATACAAACCCTGACAAGGATCTTCATAATCAATGTCTGATTATGTACAAAAACTCAGGAGGATTCCGATGACCGTCCCACCTCAGTTAGCCAATGAACTTGCCAGCGATCAATATGCTCCAAAGAAGGAAGATCGCTTTACATTTGGACTCTGGACCGTTGCCAACCAGGGTCGCGATCCATTTGGAGATGTGGTTCGTCCACCTCTCAATCCTGTTCGAAGCGTCCAAAAACTCTCAGAATTAGGTGCCTGGGGCGTTAATTTTCACGATAACGATCTCGTTCCATTTGGCTCAAGCCCTGCCGAGAAAGACCGCATTGTGCGCGATTTCAAACAGGCCCTGAACGATTATGGCATGGTTGTCCCAATGGCAACGACAAATCTCTTCTTCCACCCTATCTTTAAAGACGGTGCATTTACTGCCGTCGATCCCAGTGTACGGGCTTACGCCTTACAGAAGACCATGCGTGCCATCGATCTTGGTGTGGAACTGGGCGCGAAGACCTATGTCTTCTGGGGTGGACGTGAGGGCGTCGATAGCGAGGCCAGCAAGAATCCTATGGAAGCCGTCAAACGTATGCGCGATGCCATCAATTTCTTGAGCGAGTATGTGCTTGATAATGGCTACGATCTGCGTTTTGCACTCGAGCCAAAACCCAATGAGCCTCGCTCGGATACCTATTTCCCCACAATTGGTCATGCTCTGGCCTTTATTTATACATTGGATCATCCAGAGATGGTTGGCCTCAATCCTGAGGTGGCCCACGAACATATGGCTGGTCTAAATTTTGTTCATGGCATCGGTCAGGCACTGGAGGCTGGGAAGCTCTTCCACATCGATCTCAACGACCAGAAGGGACCACGCTATGACCAGGATCTCCGCTTTGGAAGCGAAAATATCAAAAGTATGTTCTTCCTTGTCCGCCTGCTAGAGAATGCTGGTTATACTGGCCCCCTGCACTTTGATGCCCATGCCTACCGCACAGAAGATGAGCAAGGAGTCTGGGATTTTGCGCTTGGCTGTATGCGCACCTATAATATCCTGAAGGCGAAAGCGCAGCGTTTTGACGCCGATCCTGAAGTACAGGCTCTCCTACACACTATCAATACTGGCGATAGCGCCCACCAGTCACTTGTCGATCAAGTCCGCCAGGGCTACAGCAAAGATCTTGCCAGACAATTAAGCGAGACCAATTTCGATGTTGAGACGCTCGGCAAACGCGGCTACCAATATGAAAAATTGGATCAACTTGCCGTTGAACATATCCTTGGCACACGCTAAACAATGATGTAACATGCCCTGAAGAGGCCATCATGAATACCTCCCCTTATGCGATACATCACACCCCAAAAGCGATGTATCGCATAAGCGTGTAAGGCCCATCATTCATAATGGCCGTCATGACCCACTCTTCCCCAGTTCCACCCTCATACACCCCATCAGCGATGTATCGCATAAGCGTGTAAGGCCCATCATTCATGATGGCCGTCGTAGCCCACTCCGCCCCAGTTCCACCCTCATACACCCCAAAATCGATTTACGCATAAGCATGTCGGGCCCATCATTCATGATGGCCGTCGTAGCCCACTCCTCCCTGTTCCACCTTCATGATGACCGTAGCAACCCATTCCACCCTCATACACCCTATCGCACCCCATCATTCATGATCGCCCTGGCTCCTTTGATAACGCTGGTGAGAGCGAACAAAACGTATCTCCTCATAAGAGTATCCCTCACCAAGAGCCTCTTTAATTGGTGTCAAGATACTATCACCGATCTGATTGATGGCTTCCTGAATAATGCCATACTTCTCAGGGGGGACAAGCCTCTCGATCTCAGTAATCTCGCCAGCTTCAACCAATGTTGCCAGATGGGTACTGATAGTCGCAGGGCTTAACTGTCGGCGCGTACAGATCTCCTGTAATGTGAATCCTTCTTGATAGAGCGCAAGGGTCGTCTGATAGGTTGCAGTAATCCCTGATGCTCTTCTCGTGACTGGAGGAGCCTGTTCTTCGGATGGTATGGATTGATCCAGCTCAAGGCCATGTTCAAGGCAGTAGGCCAGCACAACCTGGAGGAACTGAGGACCATAGGTCTGTAATTTCACGCTCCCTACCCCTGGGAGATCTGCGAATTGTGCCTGGTTTCGTGGTCGGCGTTGGGCCATCGCCTGCAAGGTGGTATCAGCAAAGACCACATACGGCGGAACCCCTTTTTCATTGGCCAGCTCTTTGCGCAGGTTGCGTAAAGCCTGCAATAATCCCTGTTCGCCTTCACTCAACTCGCTATGATCACTCTGAGCAACCACTGGACTGGTCTTTTTCGTCTCGACTGACCTGGGCGTGCCCTGGAGAACTGAGAGCTCAAAGCGCTGATAGCCCTTTAAGATCTCACGGGAACGTTCATTTAAACGTAAGACATGGTGCCCATCAGCACTTTCGCCAACCCAGCCCTGCTGCAATAATGTACGACCCAACCGCATCCACTCATCTACACTGACATCCTTCCCAATGCCATAGGTAGAGAGCTGATCATGTCGATAGTCGCGAATCTTCTGCGTATTGGCTCCCCGTAGCACATCAACAATATGGCGCATACCAAAACGCTGCTGAGTCCGTCCAACACACGAAAGAAATTTTTGCGCATCGATGCTACGGTCCTCTAAAACCTGTGGGCGCAGACAATTATCGCAATTCCCACAATGTTCGCCGTTCCACACTTCGCCAAAATAATTGAGGAGCAGTTGGCGACGACACAGATGACTATCGCTGTAGGACTGAACCTGCTGCAATTGCTGCAAGGCAATGGCCTGACGCTGCTCGTCTCCATTCTGAGCAATCATAAACTCGATCTTAAAGCGATCCCCACCATTAAAGAAGAGCAGACACTGAGCAGGCAGACCATCGCGACCCGCACGACCAGACTCCTGATAATACCCCTCTAAATTTTTGGGCAGATCATAATGGATGACATTGCGTACATCTGGCTTCCCAATCCCCATCCCAAAAGCAATGGTCGCCACTAAAACCGAAACGTCATCACGAATAAAACGGCTCTGATTCTCACTGCGCTCCTCTGCCGCCATACCCGCATGATAGGGAAGAGCCTGGATGCCATCGGCCACAAGATCGCTGCTCAGGCTCTCAACATTGGCTCGACTGAGACAGTAGATAATCGTTGCCTCTCCCTGAGCCTTACGCAACAGACGGACAAGCTCTTGATAGGAAGTACGCTGCTTCTGGCGTACCTCATAATAGAGATTAGGGCGATTAAAACTGGCTATATGCACATGAGGAGAATGAAGGCGAAGCTGCTGGAGGATATCCTGGCGCACAACTTCGGTCGCCGTTGCCGTCAAGGCCAGAAGTGGCGTCTGCGGATAACGCTGGCGCAGGCGTCCAATCTGTCGATACTCGGGACGAAAATCATGTCCCCATTCGCTCACACAATGGGCCTCATCTATGGCCAGTAATGAAAGGCCAAAGCGCTCCTCTACCTGATCAAGAAGCGCTAAAAAGTTTTCGCCCAATAAACGTTCTGGTGCCACATATAACAGCTTAATCTGACCATTGAGCACCTCACGCTCCCGCTGATTACGCTCATACTGGCTCAGGCTGCTATTAATAAAAGTAGCGGCAATCCCATTGGCCTGTAGACGTTCGACCTGATCTTGCATTAACGCAATCAGTGGTGAGACGACAATCGTCACCCCGGGCAATAATAACGCCGGAAACTGATAGGTGAGAGATTTACCACCGCCAGTAGGCATCAACACCAGCGTATCCCGTCCCTCTAAAACAAGCTCAATTATCTGTTGTTGCCCCGGCAAAAACGTAGTAAAACCAAAATATTGTTTAAGTTTCTCTGCTAAATCAATCTCTGCTGCATCAATCAACTAAGGTAATCTCCTCTTTTTGATCTATACGCCAAAGAAACAGGCACTAATATATATACGCATAGAATGCTCTTTTCTAAGCATATCAGAAGCGTGGCTTCAGAACAAGTTGCTCTCTTCAGATTACGCCATATTGGAACACTCTACTCCAGACGAATCTTCTATAGGATACCAGATATAAAGCACCATATTTTTAATCTCTACTTCGACAAATACTTGAGAAACCAAATCTCAGATGATCGCGTTTAGGCAAGAGTAGCATTGTATCATGCATATTCGCCGTTGAATGTAGAAAATTGAACTTCGAATTACACATGTAGGTTCTCATCGTAGTGGTGTTTTTCATCAATCAGTCCACTTTAGAGGAGTTACACATGTCCCATACCATCAAAACGCTGCTCTGGACAGGCTTTCTCAGCCTGCTCTTGCTTACCAGTACAGCGTTGACAAACGCATCGGTGCAGGCTCGATCAGCGCTCCCAACTCTCACTGGTGCGCTTGCGCTTCTCCGCCATGCACCAGCCGGGGTAGCCAATTTACGCTGGAACCCCACAACAAAAGGTCTGATTGTGACGATCAAGGTTGAGGGATTGCAGGCCAATACGCATCATCCTGCTCATATCCATTCCGGGCTGTGTCCTACGGATGGTCCAATCGTTTATAAGCTCAACGATGTTGTTGCGGATGCTGCTGGCAATGGTACTTCTCAGACTATGATTACTAACGTTACGAATGGGATTCCGGCCACAGCCTGGCATATCAATGTTCATAGCGGCCCCACTCTGAATACACCTGCTGAGGCTCTCCCGGTGGCGTGCGGCAACGTGAAGAATACTCAAACTCTGACGACTCAACCCCAGGCGGTCACAACAGCGTTAGGATCTGTTGCTACAGCAGCCAATCAGAATGTGATGGGTGCTACGTACCTGACATTGACCGGTACAACCTTAACGGTTCGCACAATGGTTGCTAATCTGGTTCCGGGGACGGCCCATGCCTTTCATATTCATGCAGGCAGTTGCGAAAGCCAGCTACCAGGTACTATTCTTTATAAGCTTAATAATCTGGTAGCTGGCCCCGATGGTACGGCCACGTCAACGACAACGATTCAGAATGTAACAACGATTCCTGCAACAGGTTGGTACATCAATCTTCACTTTAGCACAAACCTCGCTACTCAACCAGGCTATGATGTCATCGCCTGTGGCAATGTCATCAGTCATTGACATAAATGGGCGACCATCATGCCGACGTCCTTGGGCGATAATCGCTGATGGGGTGTGATGGGGGGGTATGGGGAGGGGGTGGAAATCGGGCGGCGTGGGTTCCTGCGGCCATCATGAATGATGGGCCCTTACATTCTTGAGCGATAAATCGATTTTGGGGCGCAATGGGGGGTATGGGGAGGGGGTGGAACCGGGGCGGCGTGGGTTCCTGCGGCCATCATGAATGATGGGCCCTTCTCGTTTATGCGATAAATCGCTTTTGGGGTGCAATTTATTGCATGAGGGGGTGGGCCCATCATTCATATGTGATCCTTATCTTTCTGTGGGGCATTCAGAAGAAGAAAGATCTTATTGTAATTGATCCAGAGCAATATTCAGGTTTAAGACATTAACATGGGGCTCGCCAAAGATCCACAGGAAACGGCCATCGATATGATCAGTGACCAGTTGTTTGACCTTTGCCGGGTCCAGCCCGCGCTCCTGAGCCACGCGATCTACCTGCAGGTAGGCCGACTCGGGAGAGATGTCGGGGTCCAGGCCAGAGGCTGAGGCGGTTACCATATCCGAGGGCACCTTTGTATCTGCTGAGAGATGATTCTCTTTACGGAACTGATCAGCATAGTTATTCACACCAGCATAGCTGCCTGGAATGGTATAGGTATTTTTCTGCCCTGCAACAGGGGTAGCGTTGGCGGGGACAGGGGTTCCATCAGCAATGGTGACCTGGCTTCCATTGCCATTGAGCAGAGAGCCGTTCGTCGGTCCAAGATTCGAGCCAGATGAGTTATCCGCCGAATAGGGCTGAGGTGTGCCCGTTGATGCGTTGATCGTTACCGAAGGTCGCCCATGAAAGTATTTGGCCGAGCTCCACTGCTGGCCAATCAGATCGGAGCCAACTGCCTTGCCATTGACCATGTGAATACTTCCATTTGCCTGATTATGAAACAGGAGCTGGCCCAGGCCAGTTACGATAGCAGGATAGATAAAACCGGTCACTATCACAAAAATGACTGTGATCATTAGAGCCGGACGAAGATGTTTCATTCCCTTTGTTCCTTTTCCCACGTAGAGCACATGGCAACCATGTGCCCTACGCCATAAAGTGTTTCTACAACACTAGAGTGTCAGGTGGAGCACCTGAAGGATGACATCAATGAGCTTAATACCGATGAATGGGATGATGATACCACCTACTCCATAGATCAAGAGGTTATTACGGAGTAACGGCCCGGCACCAATTGGACGATACTTTACTCCACGCAGAGCCAGTGGGACCAGAGCGATGATGATCAAGGCATTGAAGATCACGGCTGACAGAACGGCGCTATGTGGTGTTGCCAGATGCATGATGTTGAGGGCATTCAGTTCTGGAAATGTCGACATAAACATCGCTGGAATGATTGCAAAGTACTTGGCCACGTCATTGGCAATGCTAAAAGTGGTGAGCGCTCCACGGGTGATCAGCAGCTGCTTGCCAACCTCCACAACTTCGATCAACTTTGTGGGGTTAGAGTCCAGGTCGATCATGTTGGCGGCCTCTTTCGCTGCCTGTGTCCCTGTATTCATGGCTACGCCAACATCTGCCTGAGCCAGAGCTGGAGCATCGTTGGTACCATCTCCGGTCATTGCCACCAGACGGCCACCTACCTGCTGCTCTTTAATGAGCTTCATCTTGGTCTCAGGTGTGGCCTGGGCCAGGAAATCGTCAACACCTGCTTCTTGCGAGATCGCTGCAGCGGTCAATGGATTATCGCCCGTGATCATAATCGTGCGAATGCCCATCTTACGCAACTGATCAAAGCGCTCACGCATCCCAGATTTGACGATATCTTTGAGCTCAATGACTCCCAGTAGACGCGCTTTCCCATCCGCTCCAGTCTCTGCAACGGCAAGAGGAGTGCTACCAGCACGAGCGATCTCGTCAACGGTCTGCTTGAGCTCTTCGCTCTGTGCTCCACCCAGTTCGGAGACGTAGGCGATTACTGAATCC
The DNA here is from genome assembly GCF_003967535.1 of Tengunoibacter tsumagoiensis. GTDB lineage: Bacteria > Chloroflexota > Ktedonobacteria > Ktedonobacterales > Ktedonobacteraceae > Tengunoibacter > Tengunoibacter tsumagoiensis. The sequence continues at coordinate 4,424,463 of NZ_BIFR01000001.1, forward strand.
GATGCACCTTTGCGGATCGAGCGGGTCGCGGTCAAGGTTCCCACTCCCCCGGCACCGCTCCCCAGATCAACGCCACTCATACGCGTCTGCGCGGTGAAGGGCACAAAGGTCGCTGTCGGTTGAGGCTCAACCTGCAATCCATAGCGCTCACGAGCCAGTTCAACAATGGAGCGCCCTTCTGGCGTCTCGTCGGAGAGGCTCGAAAGCAGGGCAGCCTGGGCCAGTTCTTTCTCATCTACACCGCTCAATGGTACAAAGCGGCTTGCACGACGATTTCCCAGCGTGATCGTGCCAGTCTTATCTAACAAGAGGACATCCACGTCACCGGCTGCCTCGACCGCACGTCCACTCATGGCTAAGACATTACGCTGCACCATGCGGTCCATTCCTGCAATACCAATCGCTGAAAGCAGACCACCAATCGTCGTGGGGATCAGACAGATAAGCAAGGCGATCAAGGTCGTGATTGAGACGGCTTTGCCCGAATAGATCGCAAAGGGCTCAAGGGAGACACAGACCAGGACGAAGATGATCGTTAAGCTTGCCAACAAGATATTGAGGGCAATCTCGTTCGGCGTCTTCTGGCGAGCGGCCCCTTCAACCAGGGCAATCATACGATCCAGGAAGGTCTCGCCTGGATTGGCGCTGATCTTGACGACGATCCAGTCTGACAGGACGGTAGTACCGCCAGTGACAGCGCTACGATCGCCGCCGCTTTCACGAATCACTGGAGCAGATTCGCCTGTAATGGCCGATTCATCAACGGAGGCCACTCCATCCACAATCTCTCCATCGCTTGGGATGACATCTCCGGCCTCAACCAGTACAAGATCTCCCTTGCGCAGTTCAGGGGCCGAGACCTGTTCAACCTTACTTGTCCGGTCGCTCCCTGAGAGACGTTTTGCGATGGTGGTTGTACGCGCTTTGCGCAGGGTATCAGCCTGAGCTTTTCCGCGCCCCTCTGCCATTGCCTCTGCGAAGTTCGCAAAGATGACGGTAAACCAGAGCCAGATCGTGACGCCCAGCACAAAGATAATCTCGTTGTTCAGATCGCCCTGGGGCAGCTCTCTGGTGGGCTGTGTAAACAACCAGAGACGGAAAAACTCAATCGTGGTGACCACGCTTCCGATCTCTACAACAAACATAACAGGATTCTTTAACTGCCAGCGTGGGTCTAATTTTTTCAGTGAATCAATGGTCGCGCGACGAATAATGGTTGGATCAAAGATAGAGAGGTCCTTTTTGCGGTGACTCTTCACATCTTGCGTTTCAAGTGAGTTGGTACTCATCGTTTGCATACCTTCTTATCGATACAGACTGCCGTTCAATACTGCTCTGCCGTGTTGAACAAGGTCAGGTGAACATGCAAAACAAAACTAGAAAGTTTTACCCGCATTCATCAGCAAGTGCTCAACAATGGGCCCCAGTGAGTAGGCAGGGAAGTAGGTAAGCGCACCAACGATCAGAATAATGCCGATCAGTAGCGAGATAAAGAGAGGTCCAGTCGTTGGGAAGGTCCCCAGCCCTGCTGTGACGACTCTTTTACGCACCAGCGAGCCCGCTAATGCCATGACTGGTATCAGGAAGGCGAAGCGACCAATAAGCATCGCAGCCCCCAGGGTCCAGTTATAGAAGGGCGTATTGCCAGTCAATCCGCCAAAGGCAGATCCATTATTGCCATTCGTTGAGGTATAGGCATACAGGATTTCGGAGAGTCCATGAGGGCCTGCATTGGCAATCGAGCTTGTTCCCATCGGCAACACTGATGCCACTGCGGTAAAACCCAATATCGAGGCTGGCAAGATGAGAATAGCCAGTGAGGCCATCATAATCTCTTTTCGCTCAATCTTTTTCCCCAGATATTCGGGCGTACGACCAACCATCAGGCCTGCAATAAAGACTGACAGGATGGCAAAGACGACCATACCATAATGGCCCGAGCCAACACCACCAAAGACGATCTCACCCAACGCGATATTCAGCAGCGGGATCATCCCGGCGATCGGAATATAACTATCATGCATACTATTCACAGCACCACAAGAGGTAACGGTTGTGATATCAGCGAAGAGCACCGAATCTGTGATGCCAAAGCGCACCTCTTTCCCTTCCATGTTGCCACCCGACTGCGTCGAAGTTGCCGTCTGATCCACAGATTTGGGGAAAAGAGGATTGCCAGATTGCTCTAGAGGGAGCATAACAAAGATACCTACTAGGACCAGAATCAGCGATGCAATCCAGAGTACCCAGCCCTGACGCGTATCCCCCGCCATCTTCCCAAACATATAGAAGAGTCCAGCCGGAATGGAGATGATCGAGAGAATGGTTAAGATATTTGTAAAGGCGTTAGGATTTTCAAATGGGTGAGCGGAGTTGGCGTTAAAGAAGCCGCCACCGTTGGTTCCAAAGTTTTTGATAAATTCCTGCGAGGCCACCGGGCCCTGGGCGAGAATCTGTGTCTGCCCATCCAGGGTATGAATGGTCAAATAAGGCGAAAAGTTCTGGATGACGCCTTGAGAGACAAGAATAAGTGCACCAACAATAGAGATTGGGAGCAGGATATAGAGCACGCAGCGGGTGAAATCCACCCAGAAATTGCCCAGATGCTGAGCGCTCCGGCGGGTGAAGCCGCGCATGACGGCCACTGCCAGTGCAATACCCGTCGCTGCCGACGCGAAATTATGGAAGGCAAGACCAACCATCTGGCTCAGATAGGTCATCGTCTGCTCGCCGCCATAGTTCTGCCAGTTCGTATTGGTGGTAAAGCTCACGGCTGTATTCCAGGCCAGAGCTGGCTCTACGTTGACAAGATTCTGCGGGTTAAACAAAGATCCATGCCATTGCTGCGTCTCTAAAATAACAAATGTCAGCAGAAGGCCCACAATGCTAAACAGCAACATTGCAATGGTATAGCCCAACCAGGTCTGCTCTTCCTCTGCCTTGACGCCAGCGATGCGATAGAAAAATTTCTCCACTGGGACAAGCACAGGCGATAACCAGCTGCGTTCTCCACTAAACACATTGGTCATATACAGACCAATGGGCTTCGTAACCAGCGCTACCAGGAGCACAAAAACCGCAATCTGGATCAGGCTATTGAGGGTTATAGGCATAATACTGTTACCTCAATGAAAAAATGAATGATAGTAAAAATCACAAACGTTCGATCAGAAACGCTCTGGCGCGAGCAGAGCAATGACGAGATAAATTGTGACAAACAGGGTCACAATTCCCACCAGGATGTACTCAAGGGGGGTATTCATGTCTCTCCTCCAGGAACACTCTCAGGAACACAATGGCTAGAGACGCTCACACCCCTCGGCGAAAGCGATCAATAGCGCAAAAGAAACAATGCTAGCAAGGATTGCGATGACATCAAGAAGAATCGGGTTCATCGACTTGGACCTCCTCAGGACGATGCGTAAAAGATGAAGACACGCTCATTGGAAATGTCTGAAATGTCTCGGCATCTCTCGGTGTCAAGAAAATTCTAGCTGAACAGAGGTCAATATGCGTTCCAAAGAATGTTTTGATCTCTCAATATTTTCTCTAGATTTCTTTTTCATAGCTTGCAAGCTATGGACTATAGCTCTTCAGGAAAACGGTAGCCAACCCCTGGTACAGTTAAAATAAATTGTGGGTGCAAGGGATCTGGCTCAATTTTCTGGCGCACCTGCGCGACATAGACATGCAGACTGTGCGTTCGCGACCTGGCCTCTGGACCCCAGACCAGTTGCAATAACATCTGACGCGTTAAGATCTTTCCCCGATGGGTGAGAAAGACTTTGAGCAGGTCGTATTCGGTCGGCGTAAGATTAATCTCTTGACTATCTACCTGCACATCGCGGCGCGCAAAATCCACCCGCAATGGTCCAATCTGAAGCGTCGGGTCCGTTCCCGCTTGAAGCCCCGCTGTATGCCGAAGAGCTGCACGCACACGCGCCAGCACCTCTTCAATGCCGAAGGGCTTCTGAATATAATCATCTGCACCCAGATCGAGAGCCTCCACTTTATCGCGCTCCGCCCCCTTGGCCGACAGCACGATGATTGCCACATTTGCTTCAGCACGAATACGGCGACAGACCTCTAATCCACTTATTCCCGGCAGTACAAGATCCAGGAGAATGACATCTGGACGCTGCTGAAACGTGATTTTAAGCGCCTCCTCGCCAGTTCGAGCCGTCAACACGCGATACCCATGCGCCATCAGGCTGCGGCGAAGGGCCCGTAAAATTTCAATTTCATCATCAACCACGAGAATGTGGGCTCCAGGCTTATTCATAGTTCTTCTCCATTCCCAATCCGCTTCTTGAGCATTATTTCCTTCTTCAGCTGGTACATATAGTGCTCTCCATGCCATTTACTCATCATTTACTCATAAGGTATCTGGATCAAACGTCCCGGTGGGGAGGGTCACAAAAAAGATGACGCCTCCACCTGGCCGTGGCTCCGCCCAGATACGTCCATGATGGGCTTCAACCAGGCCTTTGCAGACAGCCAGGCCAAGACCAGAGCCAGTGGACTGCTCTTCATTTTGCTGCTCGGGACGTGGCGTCAGGACGCGATAGAATTTGTCAAAGATATGTTCAAGGTCCTCAAGGGCGATACCAGGCCCCCGATCTGCCACGGTGATCTGTATCATCTGCTTCTGATCCTCAACGCGCACATCAATTGGCGAATCCGGAGGAGTATAGCGCACAGCATTCTCCAGGAGATTGCTGACAACTTGATCGATATGAAGGTAATCAAGCTCTACTAATGAAATTTCTTCCGGGAGAAAAAGATGCACTTCTCGCTCTTTGAGCAGTGGCTGGAGCCGCGTTACGACATCTGCAATCAGCGCGTTGATGTTATACCAATCTTTATCAGGCTGAATCGCTCCATGCTCAATTCTCGACATATCTAACAGGTTTCCCACGAGATGATTCAAACGATCCGCCTCTTTCTCAATTGAAAGGATAAAGCTTCTACGCTCCTGTTCGCCCCACTCAATCTCCTCCTGGAGCAGGCTTGTTGCCGCTGCCTTAATGACGGTCAGTGGGGTACGGAGATCGTGTGAGACGGAGGAGAGGAGCGTTGAACGCAGGGCATCTGTCCGTTGTAAGATCTCGATGCTCAGATTCTCACTTTGCAGACGAGCTCGTTCAATGAGCGATGCGGCCTGATCCAGAAAGGTCCAGAAAAATGGATTGCCGGTCTGAGGATCTGCTCGCAAAAGATCTTCCAATGGCTTTGATCTGGCCGAGCTCTGAATTTGCAGCCGTATAACTCCGATGATCTGCTCACCTAGCCTCAATGGGAGCCAGCAGATTGATGGGCAGATACGCTCCGAATGGCGTCCGATGAAAGGATCATAGAGACGATGAGTCCCAGATTTTTTTGTGCTCTCACCTGTTTCTAGCCAGCATAACCGTTGCTCTTGCAGCAGAACTTTATGTGCCAGCATAAGCTCGGACTCCGCTATCTGCACATCAAGAAGAGCCTGTCTGGCACTGGCTTGTACCTGCAATCTTCCCTGTTCATCAGGTTGGAGGAGAAGACAATCTCTCACACCTCGAGCAGCAAAGACCTTCACGATGGCTTGCACGATCACCTGCGATGGCTTCTGCAATGCCTCCGGTCGCGTGGTCTCGCGGATGAGATCGTAGAGGGCATGTGTCTCATGTTCTTGCAATACAGTACTCTGCACCTGTACGCGCAATGAAGAGGCTAACTGGGCCGTCACCAGAGCGACCACCAGAAAGATAAAGAGTGCAACCCATTCACTGGGATCGTACATGACAAAGGTAAAGAAAGGGGGTACAACAAAGAAATCAAACGCGAGTGAAGCTATCAGCGATGTAACGATGGCAGCATAACGTCCACACGTAACGGCAAAGGTCAGGACGACGAGTAGATAGATAATGGAGATATTGGGAATGCGCGGATAGAGGTGAAAGATGACGATAATCCCAGTAACCCCCAGTGATCCCAACATTGCCAATATGCTCTCAAACAGATAGCGCGACCAGGAGTGGCTCTGCATCCTCTTCATTTTGGTGACAGCTGACATGGACTGCATAGCAGAAGATCCTTTTCTCGTCTGTTTTCCTGCTCTGTTGCTCGAACAAAGATAAAAAAGGGAAACAGAGCGTCTGAGATTGTTTTATCAGACAAAACTATAAGGAAATTCTGCTCAACAAACGTTCTGAGAAGGGGGGCGAACTCTCAAGATTCACTCAAAAAAATCAGCGGGTGGGTGAAGATTCCTTGAACGTATGAGCACGAAGGGCTCTCCATCGGATGGAGAGCTCTTCATGCCCATTTGAGGTCTGTAGAGCACAAGACCTTCAGGCTTGACAGACCTTCTAGCGATCCATTATCATCATAACTATGACAACGCTACAGCTTACACATGTATCGGCAATCACTACCATTCTACGGATGGCCGATCACTATCTGAACCCGGTTCGTGTGTCACATTCCTTTGCCGCATAAGCAGCCTGGCGCTGAAATGCTTGTGCGGCGGATCGTTGCGCGGACCTGAATACCACTCGAGGCATGCTTCTGATAAAGAGGGCATGTCGCATCTGGTATGGGACTTCGCTTCCTCCTCCCCTCTCTTCGTTCTTCTGGCTCAACCATACCATGCCTGCGTTCTTTGGCATGGATAAAAACGTGGTGTTATCGTTTTAGAAGAACTGCTCCTGCGCCACTTCTCGCTTGTGACAGTGTTCACGCCAGGCTCTTTCCTCACGCATTATCCACTGTTTATGCCTGACTTTACTATGAAAGAGCCACGACCATGAAAGATTCTTTATGCGAAGCTACGACTTCATCTATACAGGTACACCAGCCCTGGCGTAGATGGCTAGCAACCTTTTTTTGCCATACCTCATTGATGCGCCTGTTATTCACAAGCGCGATCTGGATGATCTATCTGAAGCAACATGGCTATTCACCATTTACCATTGGTTTATTGGAGATGACGTTCCATGTTGCAAAATTTGCCGCTGAGGTGCCTACAGGGATCTTTGCTGATCTGCTGGGGCGTCGGCGCAGTCTGATGATGTACTGTCTGCTGAGTGCGATTGATACACTTGTCTATCTGCACCCTACGCTTCCGCTCCTCTTCTGTGGCTTTGCCCTCTCAGGTATCTCTTATGCCTTCCTGGGTGGTGCCAGCGATGCCATTCTCTGGACATTGACAGGTCATGCGACCTCTGAAACTCCTGAACGACACACGACACTTTATAGCCGCTTCTTTAGTCTGAGTCTGATGTTCAGCATTGTTTTTGAGATGTTGGGCACCAGTCTGGGAGGCTATCTGGGTACGATGATGGAGGTTCTACCATTTCTCTGTCGAGGCGTGGTCTGTCTCCTCGCGATTATCCCCTTGCTGCTCCTTCCTGTTCAGGTTACAGATCCCCAGCAGGAGAGACATGACCATCCAAATCCATTGACTCACCTGCTGGCCGGACTAAAGATCGTCTGGCAGTCGCCCCAGTTGTTGGGACTTATCTGTATCTCGGGCCTGACCGAGAGCTGTGGCACGACCATCTACTTCTTTGTGCAGTTGCAGTTTCACGATGCAGGCTTCTCTCTGAGTAGCGTCGGGATCATTATGGCCCTGGCCAGCCTGAGCCAGTTTGGATTTACAGCGCTCGCTCCCTATCTGTTGCGCCGGATACGAGGGAAAGTCCTCCTGCCGATCTGCTTTCTCGCTCAGCTAAGTGGTCTGCTTCTGATGATTGTTCCGCAGTCAACGCTGAACCTGTCTGGCTTTCTCGTGCTTTTTCAGGCCTCAACGGCCATTCTGTATCCAACGATAAGCACAAAGATTAATGAAAGGGCTCCAGAGAAGCAACGGGCAACGGTTCTGTCTTTTGAGACCGGGCTCTTTAGCCTGGCAATGATCGTGCTGTTTCCGCTTTTTGGGCTGGGATTAACCAGCTCAACCTATAGTAGCGTCTATAGCTGGACAGCGGTTGCCCTGACCAGTGGAGGATTGATAACCTACCTGGTCGTGCAGGCCCGCACGCGCTGGTTAGCACAACCACCATTAGCATAGGGCCCCGCCTGTCTCGTGGTCGTGATGTATCACGACCACGGCTCGAGTATTCAGCGCTGATTTGCGCTCGGTCTGGCAAGATGGTAAGCTACATCTGCGCTATTCCTTGTCTTCATAGGTACTTTAATATTTTTCTATTTCGGCAAGGTTTAGCTTCTTTTTTTACTCTCACAGGACTTTCGGGACGACCAAAAAGCCCTGCTGGTAGGCTTACAACAGTTGATAAAAAAGAGCAAATTACGCTATACATTCCTTGCTGTTAATACAGGGGTAAAAAGGGGTAAGAAAGAATGCACGACCAGTTGCGACACCAATTTCAAGCAGGAACCGCTGATTTCCGTCCTATTCCATTCTGGTTCTGGAACAATGACCTTTCAGAAACATCTATTTTGTCCAGTCTTAATGAGCTCTTTGCCAAAGGCATACGTGAGGTACTGATTCACCCTCGTACAGGGATGAGCGTCGACTATTTCTCGGATCTTTTCTGGGAACGGGTGAGTTTTGCCGTGAAAGAGGCCGCCGCACGTGGTATGAAGGTCTGGCTTTACGACGAGTTTAACTGGCCTTCAGGTGCTGTTGGTGGTCAATTATTAGCCGCCCATCCTCAGTATATGATGCGTCTGTTAAATGTCGAGTCGCTGACAGTAGCGTTTCAGCAAGAAGTAACGATCCCTTTCCCTGGCCAGTTCTTAGCCGCGTTCCTGTTAGATGAAGAGAACGGAACCTATCGTCCTCTCGAGGGCAACGTGCTACCCAGGGTAGAAGGGGCTCCAGAGACAGACTTTCGTCCGGCGTCAGAAGCCTTTTTCCCCGGGCAAAATGCCGCCGAAATCGCCGTCTTTGGAGGCCAGCCTGACAATCTCTATCGCCAACAATTTGTGACCACGACCCCTCCAGGCCGTATCCTCGTCTTCTCCGTTGAAATGAATCGTACCAGCTGGGCGCATACGACACACCAGCATACTCCCTTGCAAGCAGGTTTTATCGACAAACTGAACCCTGAGGCCGTGCAAACGTTTATCAACATGACACACGAAGCCTATTATGAGCGGCTCGGAGAGTATTTTGGCACCACCATCGTGGGTATCTTCACAGACGAGCCAGCAGCCTGGGCATTTCCTAATCACTTTGATTTTTTTGCGCCGGTCAGGCAATCTTCATTTGTCTGGTCGCAGCATCTGCTGGAGCGCTTTCAAGAGCGCTATGGCTATACGCTGGTTGAGCATCTACCAGAGCTTGTTTTTGATGCGCCTGCTGCGAAAAAAACACGTCACGCTTTCTGGCAACTGGCAAATGAGATGTACCGCGAAGCCTACTTCCAGCCAATTGCCAGGTGGTGTGAGGAGAAAGGCATCGCGTTTACTGGACATCTGAATATGGAAGAGACGCCTGAGACGTTGATTCGCTACGAGACTGGTATCTTCAACAATTTACGTGATATGCAGATTCCTGGCTATGACTTTCTCGCCCAGCAGCCGGGCTATAAATTCCCGGTGTTGAATTTTAGTGCCAAACTCGTATCGAGTATTGCTCACGCTTTGGGGAGAGAGCGTGTCATGTGTGAAATCTTCGGAGCCTCGGGCTGGCAAACCTCATTGGCAGACTGTCGGAAGACGCTGAACTGGATTATGGCAACGGGTATCTCTTTACTCTCCACCCATGGGCATTTTCTGTCAATCCAGGGCATGCGCAAGCGCGATTACCCACCCTCACACTCGCCGCATGAACCCTGGTGGCGCTATTATGAACAGTTTAGCCAGTATTGCAATCGAACAGGCTTGTTAACCACGTATGGAGCTTACCAGGGCGATATTGCGATTCTCTACTCTTTCGGCAACCAGTGGATGCGCTATAGCCTGGATCAACAACAACGTGATCCCAGACAGGAAGAACATCAACGCTTTGTCTCTTTGATAATCGCCTTTTTACGACACCAGCATGATTTCGATTTTGTCTTTGATGAACAATGGAAAGAAGGCTTGCTAGAGATACGAGATGGGCAATTGATCGCTCCAGGAGCGACCTATCGGCTGCTGGTGATTCCTCCTGTGGAGTCCCTGCCACTCCAGGTTGCTTCCGCCATCGTCGCGTATGCGCGTAGTGGAGGACGCGTTGTGCTCATAGGCTCATGGCCTGTTACTTCAGAAGAACAGGTCAATGATCCGCGCATGATCGCTCTTGGGCAGGAATTGCTCCTCTTCTCAGAGACCCAGGTTCAGTGCATCGCCCCTATTGATGAATGGCCCCGTGTGGTTCAGCAAGTGATAGATCTCCTGGAAAGAACGCATCCTTTGCCAGCAAGAATCGTAGCGGATCAGCGCGAGGATTGTATTATGATGCATCGGCAGGGAAGTGATTATGAACTTGTGTACATAGCCAATGTCGGTGAGCACAGACTGCAAGGGAGCATCGAACTCCTGAAGGATGGTGCCTGGGAAATGTGGAATCCAGAGAATGGTGAGCAGTATCGGATTCCGTTGCCGCCTCAAGGTGCGTGCCCACAGGCAGTTGACCTGGTGCTCTATGCTGGCGAGGTTCGCTGTTTCGTTCGGCCTGTAACAGCTCAAACAGTCCAGGAGCCACTGACGCCAGCGCTGCTAAAAAGTGGTCTGGAAAACCGGCAACGTATTGTTGATCTGAGTGAAGGATGGACAGTGAGACCACTCAGAGGCAATATGTATGCTCCAGATACCTGGGAGGCGCGTCTGGTCGAAAATGGTTCAGATTGGACCCCCTTCCCTGTTACTAGAGACTTCTGGCCAAAGCCTCAACTGGTGCGTGAAGTAATGATCCCCGGTGCCCTTTGCCAGTTCAAAACAAGCTTCACCTGGGAAGGAACGTCTATTCCCACTGATTTACAGCTCGTTCTGGAGCAAGAACGAGATCTCCGTGTCTGGCTCAATGAGCAAGAGCTTGAACGCAGTGAACTGAAGGAATGGCTGTGGGATGAAAGTAATATTGCCTATGGGCTTACAGCCAGAGTCCGCCCAGGTCTCAATCATCTCCTCATTGAGCAACGCTGGCCTGACTACCTGGGTGGTTTTCATCCTCCGTACGCGACCCTGGAGCCAGTGGTGATTTATGGTTCATTCCGCTTCAGTGAGGGAAAGCTCAGAGTACTCTCTTCAGAAATTGCCAGTGGGAGCTGGCACACGCAAGGATTCCCTCACTACATCGGGTTTATGGAGTATCACCACCTCTTCCATATAGAGGAGGTGAGACCGCAACCGCAATCGTATACCCTCACCTTTGAAGCTCTGCGAGAAACTGCTGAGGTATGGGTGAATGGTGTGCGTGTGGGCGTCCGCGCCTGGGGGCCGTTCGAGTTTGATCTGAGTGGACTGCTTCATGGCGGGGAGAACGAGATTCGTGTGCTGATAAGTAATACAGCGGCCAACCTCTTGCAACCGGACAATGCTCAGCCATGTGGACTGTTGGGAAAAGCAGGATTGTACCTGTCATCTGGACGCCAATAACGTCGCTTCTCTGACTCGTTTCCGTTCTGATCATCTTTAGCACAACCACCATTAGCATAGGGCCCCCTGTCTCGTGGTCGTGATGTATCACGACCACGGCTCGAGCATCAGGTAGCTCTACCAGACCACAACCACGTTTGATTTTTTAAACCAATCAGCGTTTACCTCTTTGTAGAGTGATTCTATCTTATCTTAAAGATTGTCTTAATACGCTCTTAATAAATCCTTAACAATACTATAACTTTTTTGCCTGATAATAAGGTTGGCGTAATAGCCTCTAATCGGAAGGAGGGCGGCTTGCATGTGAGCGTCAGTCGCCATGTTGCCGCAGATTAAAATATGGGACAAGCAGGAGGCCCACGCATTTGTGGGAACTGTGGAACAAGTAACGCAGCCGCAGATCAATTTTGCTCGAATTGCGGCTATGCACTCGATAGTGTGCCAACCAGTTATCCAACCATTCAGGGACCCGCCAGTAATCCTTTCAACCAGCCCACAATTCAAGCAACTTCTTCCAATAGTGGAGCCAGTGGTGGGCGGCGGATTACCGGTGCATTTTTGCCCGGAAATATGCTAGGTGGTCGCTATCGGGTTGTCCAGATGATTGGAAAAGGCGGCTTTGGTGCGGTCTATCAGGCTCGCGATGAGCGTTTCCAGTCGAAGCGTGTCGTTGCCATCAAAGAGATGAGCGATGCCCAACTTAGTGCGAACGAAAAAGCGAGAGCCATTCAAGATTTCCGGAACGAGGCCGAACTGCTGGTCGAACTCAATCACCCAAACCTGCCCAATGTCAGTGACTTTTTTGAAGAGGCAGGCAAAGCCTATCTGGTGATGGAGTTTGTCGAGGGCAAGACCCTCGAGGCAAAGCAGGCAGAAGCAAATGCTCCACTCAATGAGCAGTTGGTGATGGGCTGGGCTCTACAACTTTGTGGCGTGTTGCACTATCTCCATACCCGACCACGTCCCATCATTTTCCGCGATATGAAGCCTGCCAATGTGATGGTGACAAACGATGGGCAGATTAAGCTGATTGACTTTGGTATTGCTCGCATTTTTAAAGCGGCTGGCACCAAGGATACGACCCTCCTGGGTTCACAGGGCTATGCTCCTCTAGAGCAATATGGTCGTGGACAGAGCGATGCTCGCTCCGATATCTATGCCCTGGGCGCAACCCTCTACGATCTCTTAACGAAAGAGGTTCCGGCTGATTCCCCCTCACGGCGCGTTCAGCCAGCATTTTTTGTGCCTCCACGCCAGATTAACCCACAGCTCTCACAACCTACTGAAGCAATTGTGTTGAAGGCTATGGCGGAAGATCCACAGGATCGCTATCAATCAGCCGCTGAAATGTATGAGGCTATTGCCGATAGTGGCATCACCACAACGAGTCATACGCTTCTCTCTCGCGGCAATACTGGACCCAATATGCCTACGATCCTGGCTGGCAATACACGCACAACAACGGGTACGCAGGTGGCAACGGCTTCTCATATTCCTTCTGGCCCATCGGCTCAGCCTCAGAAAGTCACCGGGCCCGCTCAGGGTCAGATGATGGCCCCTCCTCCTTCAACCACAGGCTCATCTGTAAGCCGCCGCGCATTCTTAATTGGCGGTGCAGTTGTCGTTGGAGCCGCTGCTGTGGGTGGAACAGCCATCTATCTGGCAAATAGTAAAAACAAACAGACACAAAATGGGTCTGGAACCACAATAAAACTTCAGTTTACGTATAGTACGGAGAAAAAAGACTGGATAAGTCAGGCTATCACGACATTTAATCAAAGTAATACACAGTTGCAAGGCAAAACTATCGAGATTATGGGGGATCAGCAGGGCTCTGGCGATGCAAAAAATCAGATTCTCAATGGGAGCCTCAAGCCAATCATCTGGAGTCCAGCCAGTACCCTGGAGATCAATCAGCTCAATCTTCATTGGAAAACGCAACATACAAATGAACTTACGATCTCCTCAGGAGATTACTATCCAAGGCAGCTGGTCTATAGCCCCCTTGTCTTTGCCATCTGGCATGATCGAGCACAGTTGCTCAAGCGGAAATACACTTCTCTCGATTGGAAGAGTATTCATGATGCTCTCCAGCTTCCAAGTTGGGGGAGTATCGATGGCGGACAGACCAGTTGGGGACAGGTCAAGCTGGGTCAGACGCGCCCGGATCAGTCCAATAGTGGGCTCCTTAGCATTACCTTAATTGCCTATTCCTACTATAATCGCACGCGTTCGCTCACCACTGATAATATTCAAGACCCGGGCTTCATCAAATATTTTCAGGAGATCGAGGATGCTGTCCTGAGCTTTGGACGGAGTAGTGGCACCTACCTACAAAATGAGGTCATTCAAAGAGGACCAGCCGTCTACGATATCATTCCAATCTATGAAAATCTCGTCATTACCAATATAAAGCAATCTCAAAGCTTACAGGGGCAACTTCTACAACCCTTCTATCCTGATGTCAATATCATTAGCGATCATCCCTTTGCTATTCTCAATGGCGATTGGGTCACTGACGAGCAGAAACAGGCGGCAAAGATCTTTCGTGATTTCCTCCTGTCGGATAATCAGCAGCGTCAGGCCCTGCTTAGTGGCTTCCGCCCGGCCAACCAGAGTATCAAATTAACTGATTCCATCGCGAATAATCCTTTCACGAATAAAGATGTGTCTGTACCAACAGATATTAGCAATCAGGCTCAGCCGCCAAATGGTGATGTAGTGGACGCGCTTTTAAAACTCTGGACAGATAAGTATAATAGCGCAGCAACTGCTCTATCCCAGGCCCCGGCACTTGATAAAGGATCACAGGTCTATGAACGTATTGTCTAAGCATAATGCAAAAGGAGCCTGGCTCTTCTCGCCAGCGATCTGGAGCCTGCTCCTTGTCCTTATTCTGAGCGCCTGTAACGATCAAACAACGTCAAAGCCGACTACACAAACACCAACCAATCCTGGTGGGACCGCGTTTCAATGTGCAGCTCACTCATCCAATCCTGTCTCGCTCTCCTTTGCCTATGGCAGTGAGAAACAGGCCTGGATTGAAGATGTTGTCAAGGATTTCAATAGCCAGAAACAGAGTGCCTGTGATGGCACGATTACTGTGACGGCCACGCCTATGGGCTCCGGGCAATCAATGCAGCAGATTATTGATGGATCACTTAAACCAGATATCTGGAGCCCCGCTGGTAGCGTCTGGTTAACGCTCTTAAATCAGAAGTGGCAGAATAAGAATGGCCAGAATCTGATTGGGACTGGAGCTACTGATACACCTTCGCTGGTGAGTAGCCCCGTTGTGATCGCAATGTGGAAACCACAGGCGGAGGCGCTGGGCTGGCCCCAGAAAGCGATTGGCTGGTCCGACATTGCTCAACTCAGTCAAGATCCAAAGGGCTGGGCCGCCTATGGTCACCCCGAATTTGGCACATTTAAGTTCGGTCATACACATCCAGATTATTCAAATTCAGGGTTGGATGCGGTGATCGCCATGAATTATGCCGCCGTCAACAAAACACGAACAATCACTACTGATGATGTGAATAATCAGAAGACAAAAGATTTTGTCTCTAGCGTCGAGAGCTCTGTCATTCATTATGGGGATAGCACAGGGTTCTTTGCCGATAAGATGTTCAGCAATGGACCAGGCTATCTCAGCGCGACAGTTATGTATGAGAGCCTGGTCATTGAAGCCAACAATAAAATCAAGTATCCCAATCTGGCCTATCCAGTCGTGGCGATCTATCCCAAAGAAGGAACTTTTTATAGTGATCATCCCTTTGCAGTTCTCAATGGTAGTTGGATGACGCCAGCGAAAAAAGCAGCCGCTCTGACTTTTCGTAATTTCTTGCTGGCTGCCCCTCAGCAGAGTAAGGCCCAACAGTATGGCTTCAGACCATCGAATGTCACGACGAAGTTAGCAACCCCCTTTGATAGTGATCATGGTGTCGATCCCAGTCAACCCCAGACGTTACTTCAGGTTCCTAATGCCGATGTGATACAGACTATCCTTACAAACTGGGGTCAACAGCGCCGCCGCGTTGATGTAGAACTTATCCTGGACCGTTCAGGCAGTATGAACGATCCCATTGGTGGCACAACCAAGATTGAAGGCGCAAAACAGGGGCTGAAAGAGTTTGTCAATCTCTTAAGTGATGATGATCAGCTCGGCCTGACTATCTTTAGCAATGCAAGCGATGAGATTACGCCGATCTCCCAATTGGGCCCCAAACGACAGGATACACTGACACGCATTGACAGTATTGTCGCTGAAGGCGGAACGCTTCTCTTTGATACCATTGCTAAACAGACAGCCGCGCTACAGACATTGCCTTCCAAACATATCAAAGCCGTAGTTGTACTTACCGATGGCGATGATAATCTCAGTCAGCTAAGTGTCGATCAATTAATTCAAAAAGTGGCCGCGACAGGCGAAGATGCGGGAACCAGTATTAAAATTTTCACCATTGCTTATGGCGATCAGGCCAATAAAGCCGATCTAACGAAGATTGCAACTGCTACTGGCGGACAGGAATATGATGGCAATCCCCAGAATATTCAGTCTATCTATAATCAGATTAGCGTCTTCTTCTAATTTCAGTATTGCTAATTTCAGTACTGCCTGGTGAGAGGAGACTGGCCCTGAATGTGCACAGGGCCAGTCTCCTCTTCTATCTCCCAACAGGACAATTTGCAGTTCCAAAAAGAAGAGAAGGCACCATCCTTTAGCCATTAAGCAAACAGGGAATCTCTGTTTTTGATGAGTGAGAGAGTTCCAGGGCCACTTAAGACAAGGGAGATCAGACAGGCAATTAAGAGCACTTCATATTCATAGCCGTTATAAAATCCCAGCAGAATTTTAGCCGTCAGGATAGCTACGAGCATATCTACAGCCAGGAGAAAGGCAAAGATCCGGCTCCCAATCCCCAGTAATAAGGCAATACCACCAATAATCTCCAGGAGCCCGATCGTTGGTACCATCAACACAGGAGCTGGTATGCCAATGTGCTCAAAAAACTGAGCTGTACCCGCAAGATGTTGAAACTTCATCACGCCATGGACGAGAAAAATAATGGCGAGCATGAGCCGCAGCACAACCGGGGCAAATTGAGGGTATGTCTTCACAATGACTCCTTCTGCTTCCCTTCTCTCAGGCAACATACACACAAAATAACAGCGAGAAAGCACATAAAGCTATAGGAAAATGTTTATTGTCGCACAATACCATTTGCATTCTATAGCTATTTTCATAATACCTGTTCGATAAAAAAATAGTAAGTATACGCGTAAATTTGCACCAGGAACTTTATTGTTTCTGATTGTATAGTAGTGTATGCAGAAGCGGGAGACCCTAACATATCTTTCTTTTTCAGGGTTCTATCAATAGACGTCCAACAATCTGGACAACCATTTTTAATAGAGAAGGAAAGCTTATGCCGATCACGTATCCCTCCCCCCTCAAGGCCGAGGTGCGTAAGCATCTTGGCAAACCAACCCTCTGGATCAATGAACAACCATTCTATCCAATGCTGTATTCGCTCACTGATTGCCCTGGCGGACGCTGGTCGTGGGAAGAGATTCCTCAGCGCAATATCCAGCACTTTGCTAACCAGGGAGTCACGCTTTTTCAGGTTGATCTGTGGCTTGAACAGCTCTTTGCTCCTGATGACACACTCGATATCACGCTGGCCCAACGTCAAGTGCGCGGCATCTTAGCAGCATGTCCTACCGCAGGTGTTTTTATTCGTTTACATGTCAATGCTGCTCCCTGGTGGAATGCCGAACATCCAGATGAATGCACAGAATACGCGGATATCGAGGCAGATCGTACAGAGCTGACGGGGCAGAAGTGAAACGGAAAGATAGTAGCCGCGTCAGGTTGTTATCACAGAAAGAGGTGCATATAATAGAGAGAAACCAGACCAACAAGGAGCATGTATGTCAATTCTTACACCCGAATGCCGTGATTTTCTTTTAGCACAGGCACGTACAGGAAAGATTGCAACGGTACGAGCAGATGGGCGGCCCCATGTGGTTCCCATCTGGTTCGATCTCGAAGATGACACACTCATCTTTACCACCTGGCATGCATCTGTGAAAGCGCTCAATATGCAACGTGATGCCCGCGTCTGCATCTGCGTTGATGACGAGAGACCGCCATTCACATTTGCAATCCTTGAGGGGACGGCCACTTTCTCCGAAGATCTGGCTCAGCTCACGAAATGGGCTGCAAGAATCGGTGGTCGCTATATGGGTGAGGATCAGGCAGAGGCGTATGGCAAACGCAATGGCGTGGCTGGAGAACTTCTGGTAAAGATCAAGCTCACAAAAGCCCTCTTCCAGAAAGATATCGCCAGCTAAACACAAAGATCAAGCGAGCCTGAAACCTCTTCAAGCTCGCCTGTTTTTCTCTCTGGCAAAGAGAACCATTTAGAAGTGACAGCTTGACTGGCCGCGCTTCTCCAGATATTGCTGGTGGTACTCCTCGGCGCGATAAAATGTGCTGGCGGGAACAATCTCGGTCACAATTGGTTTGCGGAACTTGCCCGAACTCTGCAAAGTCGCTTTCGAGGCTTCTGCCACCGCCTTCTGCTCGGGGCTATGATAAAAGATGCCCGAACGATACTGCGTGCCAATATCAAACCCCTGGCGATTGAGCGTGGTAGGATTGTGGTTCTCCCAGAAAACTTGTAAGAGCTGCTCATAGGAGACCTCGGCAGGATCATACTCTACCTCTACAACCTCTGCATGCCCGGTCTTATCAGTGCATACATCGCGATAGGTTGGATCGGGATAACTGCCACCTTCATATCCAACTGCGGTAGCCTTCACACCTTTAATCTGCCGAAATGCCGCCTCGACGCCCCAGAAACAGCCCGCAGCAAATGTTGCCTTTTCAATAGCCATATATTATAGCCCCTTTCGACATTCTGCTCATGAATAACTTCTCTACAGAAAAGAACAATCGCTATAGGTTCACCTATTCCCAATGCAGTAGATAGACGCTGACGACAGAGATCCCGGGCCTCTTTCCATGGAAACGAGTTCACATGTAAGAGAGTATTATAAAAAGAAAGGGGAAAATTTTCTATGTCAGCAGCAGAAGCATTAGAGAATGGTCATCAATCCGTCTTAACAGCACTTAACGATCTCCCGGAATCAGAATGGGAGATCCCCGGAGCCGATGGAGATTGGAGCATAAAGGATATTGTAGCCCATCTCGCTGCCTATGATCTGGTCATAATTGATATCCTTAAGACCTTTCACGATTCTCAACCCGGCCCATATGTCTTAAAATTATTCCGGCCAGATGGCAAGGTGAATTCTCAAGAATTTAATCAGGAGACAGTAGCAACGCGGCGCTACCACACTGCACAACAGGTACTGAATGAGTTTCAAGAAGGACAACTACAAGTTACCTCTCTGTTACAGCAGTTCTCTCCTGCAAGTCTTCAACAACCGGGAACCTTACCCTGGTTCAAAACTGAAATCAGCCTCGAGGAGCTACTCAATAAACTTGCCCGCCATCTTCAGGAACATGGGGAACAGATTCAACGCTTCCATCATCGCCATGATCTGGTTGAATGATCCGTTTCAGAAGGCGATAGACTCTTCTATTGCCTTCTGGTCACCTGTTAGATATGAGCAGTTGAGCTGGCTTCATCTCCTTCACTCTGAGCCGTCATTTCAGGCTCGTTAACAGAGATCGAATCGCTCGCTGGCTCAGGGACTTTACCAAATAAGACTCTCATTAAAACAGGGGGAGAGATCAGGCCCAGAGGTGACTCTTCCATATTGAGCACAGCCCCAAAATGTTGATAGACGGTTGAGTTGGAGGAGGTAAGGGCCAGGACCTTGCCAAAATACCAACCGAAAAGGGAGAAGCCTGGAAAACGCGCACCCTGCACTTCGGGATATTGCAGATCCTCGCCAGTTGCCATGAGCCAGGGGAGACTGACGACTTTTGCTACTTCCTTATGAAACGTTTTTGTCACGGCCCGTAGATCCGGTTTCTTCCGCTCTCGCTCAGACCGTAAGAGTTTTTGGAGCAATTGAACTTCCAGAGCTGCCACCGTCATCCCCTGACCATAGACCGGATTAAAGCTACAGACGGCATCTCCCAACACAAGAAAACCAGCAGGCCAACGCGAAAGTTTCTCATAATGCCGCCAACGATTGGCAGAAAATTTATAGGTCATTGGCTGACTCAACGGGGTCGTAGATTGAATCGCATGAGAAAGATCTGGCACAGGCAAGCTGCGGGCAAAGGCCTGAAAACCATCTTCATCCACAGGGGCATGATCATTCAGCCAGCCAGCTAACATCACAAGCCAGCGCTCCCCCTCAATTGGTATCACATATCCTGCCCGTTTACTTGTGGGAATGTCTGGATAGATTACCAGCATCCGATGAGGAGAGGCTGTGGGCGGACGGCGATAGATGCGTGTGGTATACCCTAGATCGATCTTAATAGTTGTCTCATTCACCTGATCATATCCCAACGTACTCAACCAGCGCGGTGCCTGTGATCCCCGTCCAGATGCATCGACAACCAGATCGGCCTCCAGGAGTTTGGCCTCCCGATCTCCTGATGTACGTTGCACCACCACACCATTGATACCCTGCCCATCTTCTGAGGCCCTTAAGCCAATAACACTACAGCTATCCAATATCTGGACAGTATCATTGGCGAGAAGACAGGCTCTCATCTGAGACTCAAAGAGGGGGCGGCTCTGAAGATAGCCTTTAAACGGGCTGGGCTGGCGCAGCTTCCAACGCCCACTCTGGAACCAGTGCAGGTTCTCCATCAGATCTATCTTAAGAGCTCCTTGCGCGACCAGAGCAGGAAAAAGATCTGGAAAGAGCTCTTCGACAATTGTTACTCCTTTGTAGAGTAACAGGTGTGGATGTGCGCCCTGAGGCACGCCTTTTCGGCCACTTGCCGTCTGACTTAGATTATCGCGCTCAATAATTGTCACCTGCTCAAAATACGAAGAGAGCAACTGTCCGACTAATAGCCCGGTAATGCTTGCACCAATAACAATGGCATGTCGTCCTAAACACCCTTGTTGCCCAAGCCATCTGCTCATTCTAATGCTCCACCTTCTCAAATTAAAGATGCATACTCATTTTTTAGAAGTTTACCTGGTATTATACCATTATCATGGCCTATTGATTATACATTTAACCTTCTCGACTCTACTCCTATTTCCTACTCCATTGCTCATAAACATGCACACACACACGTCCATCGCGCTTACGACCAGATGAGTGTAGAATTTATAAAAAAGAGAGGAGTTCTGTCTGCGATTACATTATTTAAGTCAAGGTAAAGAAAGAGGCAAAAAAAGGTTCTTTGCTTTTTTTTGATCCTGACTCCTTATGCGACCCCCTCAGAGAACAAACCCGAAACAGGAATATCCTGGCTCTTGAGGAACTTGTTCTTGACATTCACAAACGCTTCTGCTACCTTTAAATATACAAATACTTCTCAAAAAGAAGGAAAATACGTATATTGTTTCTCTCTTAAAGCAGGAGTTTAAACGTACAACGTTCTGACCTCTAGCTCCTCCAGCATCTTTTTCACGGGCGAAAATGATCATCGACAATGATAGAAAAGAAGGATTTATATGGAGACGGTTCGAACCAGGCAGACACGTAAGCGCGGCACCTCACCTCTGGCAGCCTCTATGACGCTGGCCCTCTGGCAGATCCGCCATGTCTGGCGGCTCTTCCTGCTGATTACTATTGGAGCGCTGGTTGCAATTGTACTTGTCTGCACACTTCCACTTTTTTCTGAAGTGACAAAGACGGCGGGTCTTCGCAATACATTCAACAATAGCAATATACTCTTGGATTCCTCGGTACAGGCCGAGACAGAGATCCCATCAAAACAGGCTATTACGCAAGCGACTCAAAAATTAACTGCTGGCTTTCAGACAATTGCCGATCCTTCTTATTTTGCAGGTACCCCTGAACGTTACTTTCATAGTAACAGTGGTCTGACCATCTATCAAAACGGAACGCCTCTTCCCAGGAATGTTATGCAGCTCCATGGGTTCGATTTTACCCACATCGATGCTCATCTGAAATTGCGCGAAGGTCGACTTCCTCAACCAGATAGCCAGGGTCTGGAGATAGCTCTGACCAGCGATAATGCCAATATGCTTAATGTACATCCTGGTGCTATTTTAAGCATTCAGACAACGCCAATTGCTGGCAGTCAACCACTGACTATTCCACTGATCATTGTAGGGATCTATGATGTCAACTCGGAATTTGATGTTTTCTGGCATGGTGTTTCTTTTGCCTCCACCACTGATTCACTCACAAACATCACGGCCAATAATGCCCTGGTTGCCAATGATGATCTGCTGAATACGCTGGACAGTGTGCAGAAGTCGCACCCTGATCAGCATACGGCGTTCACATTAAGCCTGTCCTGGTATTATCCTCTTCATGTGAATGCCATTGTCAGTGCCAATACAGCAGCCTTTCAGGAACAGCTTCATGCGATCTCTGCTACCCTGCCCGATCAAGTAACACAAACTCCTTTCGTGAACAATGTCTCTATCAATAATAATGGTCTTCTCGCAGTCCTTCAGGATGCATTGGACCAGAACTCTACCTCACAGATCTCGGTGGTTCTGCTTACACTGCTGATGCTTGGACTGAGCCTCTTCTTCTTGACGGTTATGACGGAGCTGCTCGTCAATCGTCAGGCAGAGGCCATTGTCCTTAGCAGCAGTCGAGGAGCCAGTTTCTTCCAGATTGTATTGACGTTCGTCGTTCAGAGTCTCCTGATTGCGCTCCTTGCTCTTGTAATTAGCCCTCTTTTGCTCAGACCTCTGGCCCTGGGTCTGCTCCAACAATTTCTGCCTTCTTCTGATCTGGGGGCGCTCAATGCCTTACCAGATAATCCATGGCATGTCATAATGGCGGTTCGTTGGTATCTATTCTCATCTGTGGGAGTCGCTATTCTCACGATGGTTCTGGCGGTCTGGGGCACATTACGTCGCAGTACACTGGGGCGCAGTAACGCTCAACATCGCCCGTTCTGGCAGCGCTTCTACCTCGATCTGGGTCTGCTTCTCCTGGGTGGACTGGTCTATGGTTTCTATAGCTATCTAGCAACCACTGGAACTATCGATGCACAGCGCCAGGTGCTCTTTGCCGGACCAACCATGCTGGTAGCGGCAACCATCTGGACCCTGGGTGGGACGTTGCTTTATCTGCGGTGCTTTCCAATCTTGTTGCAATGGGGAGCTCGTTTAGCAAGCCGTGGTCGTGGGGTCGTCCCTTTGCTCTCTCTGGTGATTATGGCCCGTTCTCCACGTCAGACGATGCGAACGGCTCTGCTGCTGGTCTTTACGATCACGTTTGCGCTCTTCTCTCTCGTCTTACTGGCGACGCAAGCGCAACGCGAGTACGATCTGTCAGATTATCGTGTTGGGGCTGATTTTAGCGGCGAGCTTTCAACGCAAGGCGATCTTCTACCAGCACAACAGGTTGCCAATTATCGCAAAATCCCTGGCGTTATCTCAGGATCGTTTGGAGCCAATGGGTATCTCAACGCATCTCATTCCATTGAGGTGCTCGCCGTTGAAAGCGAGAGCTATGCATCTTCAGTGATCTGGTCGCAGGAAGATGCACATCAGAATAGCCAGACCTATCAACAGTTTATGCAGCAACTTATTGCAAAGCGCGAAATTTTTACGAACGCAAACTCAAACGCAAACGCGAGCGATCTCGCCTCTCTGGCTATGCCCACTATTGTCGATACGACGACAAAAAATCTTCTTCATCTAAGCATTGGCAAACCATTTCTGCTGGATACTGGAAGTGGCAAGATGCAATTTGTGGCGATTGGTGAGGTGAATCACATTCCAGCCCTCAACGATCTGGCTCCGCTTGATAGCACTGGTACGCCTGGAATGATTGTTGATTACGCCAGTTATACACAGACCTACCCCAAAATAGCACATACTGCTGATGCTGATCTCAGTCGCCATTTCGTCTGGCTTCATACTCAGCAAGATACGACGACGCTCACGACTATTCGTCATACGCTGAGCAGTACGCTCGTCGATGGTCATGTTATTGATCGACAGGCTCTCCTCTCATCCCTGCAACATGATCCGCTCTATCTTAATCTGGTGTGCGCTCTGGCGTTAGGGATCGGATTATCGGTGCTGCTGGCTCTGCTGGGAAATATTACGTCTTCCTGGCTCAATGTGCGCAATCGTCTCCGTAGTCTCGCTGTGCTCCGCGCCTTTGGGACTCCACCTGGACAACTGGCTGCACTGTTAGGGTGGGAACAAGGACTTGTCTATCTAATGGCGATTGTGCTTGGGGTGCTCTTTGGTTCGTTCTTTACAGCCCTCACACTCTCCAGTCTGATCTTTTCTGGGATTGCGACAAATGGAGGATTGAGTTCAAGCGCTTCTGAAAGTATCTTTCTACTCCAATCTGTACCACCACTCCATGTCGTCGTTCCCAACTCTTTGCTTATTGCGCTGGGAGCGCTACTCCTGCTCTGTTTACTGGTGCTTGCTATTACCATGTATACCATTTCGCGACCCTCTCTGGCACAGACACTGCGCCTGGGCGAAGATTATCAAGAAGAGGTCCCACTCTTTGTGGCTCGTCCTGATGAGAAAAAAGAGGCCAACACACAGAAAAATACCCCGAGCAAGAGGCGCTCAATCTCCTTTGCGTTCCCTTCCCTGACGCCTGGTATGATAACGCGTACCCTGGCTCCGCTGCGCCAATCCTGGATTCCCCTCTTCCTTACAGGAAGTGGGATCTGTATTGCAGTTCTTCTTGCCTGCCTACTCCCTCTCTATAGCCAGGTAGCTGCCACTGCCAGCCTTCAGGATGTCTTCAAACAGCCTGGTAATCAAGCAGTAACGGTCAGTACTGGACGAGGGACGCAATCTGCAACGCAACTCTCTAAACAGCTCAAAGACATTCGTCAACAGCTTGATCCTGTCTTTCTCAAACAGTACGCCACCTACTTTAAAACCCAACCTCAGCTTATCATTGAAAATACAGATATTGTACCCGGCCAGACAGCGAGTCAGCAAAGCAGTTCAAACCTGTACTTCTATGGTCTACAGAGAGAGACACTGGCCAGCCACACGACGCTGCTTCAGGGACAACTTCCTCACTCAGCTGCGATGCTACAGGTTTTATTGACGCCTGAGGCTGCGACGTTTCTGGGAGTCCATGTGGGAGATACGCTTCCCATCCAGCCTGGCTCGCCTTTTCCTGTTCAGGTTGTAGGGCTGTTTCAACCACAGTCCCCGTCTGATCCTTTCTTACAATCTTCATTCTTAACTATCCAGAATGCACAAAAACACAAAGGTCTGGTGACCGCTCTGGTTGCAAACGAGGACTTTATCGCTGCAACTGAGGCCTTTATGCAGACACAACCGGCTGATAGCTATCACTTAGATGGGTCCTTCACCTGGTCTTATCCTATCGCCAGTGGACAACTGAATAGCAACCAATTGGAGAGCTTTCAATCTGCCTTATCAACGCTTCAGGGTTATTGGGGCAGATCATATATCGATAGCTTTTCTCTGGGCTCAAGCTCGGTTCCGTTAGAGGCGTTGACTCAATTTCAATCTGGAGTACAGGTCGCCAATATTCCTCTGGTCACGATGGGGGCGCTGATCTTTATGCTCCTCCTGGTGTTTTTAAGTTTTATGGTCGAGCTCCTGGTGGAACGAGAAAATGCCACGATGGCGATTCTACGCAGTCGGGGTGCGACAAGGCGGCAGATCTTCCCGGCGTTCCTCTCTCGTCTCATTATCATCACTGGACTCGGATTTCTCCTTGGAATTGCGCTGGCCATCCCTGCTGTCTACCTGCTTACTCATCTTACGCTTGTGAGTACTGATCAGACGGCTCTCGATGTGATCTTTGCGCAACCGCTTCAGGCGCTCTGGCAACAGGCTCTTTATCCTTTGGGCTGTCTGGCAATTACTTTTGCGACGGTGCTTCTGGCTCTCTACCTGGCAACGGGCAACGATCTGTTAAGTTTTCGTCGCGAGCAGGCTCGCTCAACAAGCCGCCCCATCTGGCAACGCTTTTATCTCGATGTTGTTGGAATCATGGTGGCACTCCTGGCCTATGGTTTCTCAATCTATCTAACCAATGCGGGAATTCTGAATCCGCAGGTTAATGTGGTGGTCAGATCACCTCTTGTTCTGGTGGAGACGATCTGTCTGATTCTGGCAGGCACGTTTCTGTTCTTGCGAATCTTTCCATGGTTGTTACGGGTAGGTACCTCTCTGGCAACACGCAATAATAATGCATCTCCGCTCCTGGCTCTGGCTCAGATGTCTCGCTCGCCACGCCAGAGTCTGCGCATTCTGCTCCTGCTGGTCTTTACAGTGACCTTTGTGGTCTTTGTTACTATCTTTACGGCTTCTCAAAACCAGCATATTACCGATGTGGCTAGCTATTGGACGGGGGCTGATTTTAGCGGTCCACTGGCTGTTACTCAAGCCCCTACACTCACACCAACTGGACAGAGCGACTATATCCATGTGCGTGGAGTTACCTCAGCTACTACTGGCTATCTGACAACGATCACCGATACGACAACTGCACAGGAGACGCAACTGGTGGCCATTGAGCCAGAAAGCTTCCTGAAGACGGTCTCCTGGCCAGAGATCACAACCGCTGCGCAGAAACAAACGCTTATCGAGAGTCTGACGAATCAACGCACGCAATTGCAACACTCTCTGACACAACAATCGGCTTCTCCCTATGCTCCTCCTGTGACATATTCGTTGCCCGCGATCGTGGATGAACAGACCTGGAATGCTCTCCAGCTTTCGCCAGGAAAAAGTTTTGTCATTCATAACTTTTTTGGGGATCTCTTCCTGGTTGCACAGAGCAAGGTCTCTCATATTCCAAGCCTCCATAATACTACTCAGGTCCTGGACAATAGTGACACGAGTGTCTCCAACGGAGTGCTGGTGGACTATCAGAGCTATTCCATTGCCTACAATTATGAGCTCCAACGCCTGGCGCTCTCTCCACGCTATGGCCCCTTTGTCCAGCGGGTGCCGCAATTAGCTCCGAATTATGCCTGGATCAATTCCAGAAATGATTCACAAAGTTTGAGCAGTGTCCGACAGGCTCTGAGCTCTAGTACCTTACGCTTGAGCGAGATCTATGACCGCCGTACCACCGCAGAAACGCTCCAACATGATCCACTCAATCGTAACCTTGTGGGCATTCTGGCTTTAGGGGCTCTGCTGCCTCTTCTTCTCACATGGATCGCTTGTCTGCTCTCATCCTGGAATACGGCTCGCCAACGCCGTCTCCAGTTTGGCATTTTACGTGCTCTGGGGAGTACTCCAACCCAACTTGCACGAGTGGTTGGTTGGGAACAGACCATTCTGTATGGAACAAGCCTTATCCTGGGGACGCTCTTTGGTCTCCTGACGTCTCTGCTGACCCTTCCATCACTGGTCTTAACGAGCAGTATTCCGAGCGACTATATTCCAGGTGCCAGCGGCAATTTCTTCTCAAATGAGAGTAGCCATCAAACGCTGGATCTCTTCTCGTTCCAGAATACGCCTCCAGTGCATACAGTCGTGCCGCTGAATCTGGTGTTGGTCTTAGGAACATTGCTCATTCTGGCACTTCTGATTGTTGGACTATTGACGTCTAGCATCTCGCGACTGAAGCTGGCAACTGCTCTACGTCTTAACGAGGACTAATCTGCTTTTATACCAGTATGATCGAAAATACTTTACGTGAGTTTGTTTTCTGAAAGAAGGCCAATGCTATCCACACGACCAGATGAGTGGAGAATTGATACAAAGGGGAGAAATTTTTTTATGCGATTAACCTATGTCAGTCAAGGGAAAGGAAGAGGCAAAAAAAGTTCTTTGCTTCTGCTGCTTTTCTTTTTAATCCTATTAAGTGCCTGCATGAGTTCTAGCCCGCCCCAACAGAATGAAAAGGCTCATGCCACACCAACTTCACATTCTCTGCTTACGCCAGAGACCACAATCACTCCCTTTCCTTTTGAAACACTTTCAACCGCCACAGGATGGCCAGAAGTCTTGCGTTTAGGAAATATCACTGGGATGAGAGCTACTCAACAGGGATACATTGAAACGAAACATAATTATCAGGTCGTCTACGTTTGTCAAGGAACAGGAAGTATCACGGTTACATTGGGTAACATAGGAGACCAGAAAAGTGCCTGTACTGCTGATCCGCAGGCGCAAAGTAATCGATGGACACCTGTAAAAGATGAACAAGTTTACGTTACCGTTACTGCCGAAGGAGATGTAAAATGGATTGTTTCAATTCAAATGTCTCCTGATTAAAGGTAGTATAAGCAGCAAACTTTCTTTCGGGTTAGTTCTACTCCCTCTTCCCATGATTTACCAGGAAGAGGGCACAATTCATCCCCCTTGCTGAAGCGAGGGGGATGACCTCTTCTTCAAAAGGAGAGAGAAGTCGTTTTATTTGACATTCAGATACGAATCGGCAAGTCCCCATGTGTATGCCATCGTTGGAAAGTTCTGGCCGAACGAGCTTAGCTATGCAAGCACCTTATAATAAAAAACAGTGCCATCCAGTTGACCACTTGCGCTTTGGGCGTAAAATGGGATAACGCCCGCCTTCTGATACCCAATCTTCTGATACAGGAGCTCAGAGACATCACCCTGTCGCGTATCCAGGAAGAGCAGGGTTCGACCGTTCTCACGCGCAATTGCTTCAATGGCTTCCATCAAACGCTTCCCCGTCCCACGTCGCCGCTGACGCTGCAAGACAAAGAGCTTCTGGACCTCGGCACGATGCAGGGCATTGGCTCTGGTCGCCAGACCCAACTGGACCGATCCCACAACCTTCCCATCCTCACGAGCAACCAGGAGAAAACATTCTCTCTGTGCGACTGCCTGAAAGACTGTACGCCAATACTGCTGAAAGATCCTGAGATCTTCGCAAGACTAACCAGGTAGCTTGTGACGACTCGAAACGGCTATGTAAGGCTTTCTTTTACTCTCTGCAGAGACGAGAGGATACTACTGTCGTGGTCGTCTTGCTGGTTCAACTTGTTTTCGCAGCAAAGTGATGTACTGACACACACAGGTTTCTAAACCTGAATACCCCTGATCGCGAATAGTTTGGTAAAGGGATGTGGTATTGTGTTCTCTAGCAGCCCACTGGGTTTGCAAAAACGGCAGATAGAGAGCTAGCTTGTGCCCGAGATCACGACGTTCGAGAAAGTGCTTAGCCACCGCATATTTCACAACCGTCTTTTTATGAATGCCAAGCATCCGAGCGATTGAAGCACCACGCCACCCCTGTTCAGACAATTCCTGAACGCGCATGAAAATCGCTTTGCATTGCTCTCTTCTGGCTTGTCGTAGTTGTTCAGCTTGTGGCAGAGCCTTGAGGCTCGTGAGAGCTTGCTGATACAGTGCTACGGTCAACTGGCCCTGTTCTTCCGACGGAGTGAAGACCAACTTTAGATCGGCATGATGCCTCGCGAGAACTTTCTTCAGCGACTCATCCAGATTGTGCAGAAGGTGCCAGCGGTCTGCAATCTGAAGCGCCAGCGGGGCCCACGGTTAGCTCCATCAGCAAAGGTAGTGCCACGGTCGCAACTGATCAATTCCACGGAAGGATGAGCTTGAAGCCACGTCGCAAAAGACTCGGAGGTCGCATCGGATAGCAGATCAATAGAGAGATGACGCTCCAGATCTACAAGCAACGTTCCGTATTCCGTAGTGCAGACCTTTGCGCCAAGCCCACTCACCTCCTCCCAGGACACGTACAAGAGCCGAGGAAGAGAGTAAGCTTTGGCACACTCGTCGCATGACTCCATTTCATGGCCAATCGCTGGCTCAGAGGTGCTCAAGCCTCGTCCCCATTGCCTCTCCAATGATCCGCAAGAGATATCGCATGGAAAATGTCCGTTGAGCATGGGGAGCAACAATAGCAGGAAATGGTTCTGCAAACGTTTTTCGCTGGCAGTTTGGCTGAGAACAGCGAAACCTTCGCACCTGGAGCAAAAGGCGAACGGGTCGGGCACCCGAAGGCAGTGTCTTGGGCGAACGGGTGTAAGTACTGTGAACACGCGATGAGAACTTACCGCAGTTAGGGAAGGTGGCTCCTTCTCGTGTTGAGCTGAGATTAATGACAATAGTTTCCTGAGTACTGCTCACCTGCTCTATGGAGCAACCAGGAAGATCAGGGAGTAAGGCGATGAGAAACATGGACTCTTTTCTTGGGAAACTGGAGATATTCGTAAAGAGTATTTCTCTTATTATACCACATTTTCCTGCACGGAAGATGAGCAACAGCCACAAAAGTGGGTCAAGGTCACAGTTACTTTAACCTCACGGAGGTGGCCTAACTTCAAGATTTTTTTAGGAATTTTCGTAAAAACGTCAATTTCAATAACAGGAACCTTTTTAGCTGATGCAGAGATGATACAAGGATGTTACAATGGTGTAACCTTTTCCTCCTCAGAATCTTCTATACTCCTCACGTAAGATAAATTCCTGCCTATGAAAAGCAAGAAAGATCTACGGTAAGTGATCAGACTAGTTTCCAAAATGTCTGCTTCAAACCGCTATTTCGATCTTCTCATTGCAGAGCTTTTTAGTCTGGTAATACGTATGTTGTACCTATTTGTCCAGTAAAGGGGATTTCAACATGCCAGATGCAACCAATCAGATTCGTAAAAAAGCTGCCGAACTTGTCAATTATATTCGCAGCGATACCAATTTCAAACCCAAGTCGCAAAAAACCCTGAAGTTGCTCTGGTTGCCGCTGGATTGCCTAAGGAATCTGTAGCCGATTTTATTGCAGCAGAGCTGTCAAGAGAGGTTAGTGGATATCTCATAAGTGATTGTACCGTGACCTGTATTCTGACAAGCTGCACTATTATCTCTCTCTAAGAGTTATGGTAATACCTTTTGCAACTGGTCATGTATCTTGTGAAGAGCACGTATAAGGAGATTTAACCAAAACTTTTACGTTCTCACTCTGGCCAAATCATTCAAACATTTTCCTTCAATTTTCTTTGGTATCTAAATTTAGATATCAAACTACTCATGTGCGTTTATACGAATAAACGCATGTTAACGAAAAGGATTTTCGAGTTATGAAAACATCATCGCTTTTTAAATTCATGATAGTATTCCCAATCATAGTGATCGGGCTGGTCACTCTTTTCCCTACTACTTCTGCTCATGCTGCCAGTTCTCCTCTAGGAGGCATACCGCAGTCAAATTATTGCGATCCTGGCTGGGAATACGTGATTTACTCGCAGCAAGCGAATACTCATATACCAGTCACACCTCCATATGCTGACTATAATGGCACTCCATCCAATGCATCAGCACAGTTGAGCGCATCTACAACAGGCACTGTTTCCTTATCAACTACCGCTGGAGTTACAGTGGATGCTAATGCTATTTTTGCTAGCTTAAAAGCATCTTTTAGTGTTACTATTTCATTGTCCGTGTCAACAACAATAGGGAATAATATTAATATTAATATTCCACCCTATACAACAGGATATGGTCAATATGGTGTTTGGGCTCTAACCACGACAGGACATTACTACTACCGAACAAGCTCCTGTAACATAACTTATGATCAAGGCACCATAACTGTCTATGCTCCAGAGAATCCTGGCTGGAAGACTTGGCTAGGCTAAGCTAGGCTTCCTGCCCAATGGAGTGTTAATATAATGTGAATATGTTTGATAGGATTGCTCTCGATAAAACGCAACTTAAAGTTAGTCAAATAGGATCTGACAACTTTTCCAATGTGAACAATTCTATCAAACATACAAGGTAAAATTTATCAGATGATCGAAACTACTTTAAGTGAGTTTAATTTTCTGGTTTTTTAAGCTCTCCATCAAGAAGGCCAAGGCTATCCACACGACCAGATGAGTGGAGAATTAATACAAAAGGGAAGAGATTTTTTATGCGATTAACCTATGTAAGTCAAGGTGAAGGTAGAGGCAAAAAAAGTTCTTTGCTTCTGCTGCTTTTCTTTTTAATCCTATTAAGTGCCTGCATGAGTTCTAGCCCGCCTCAACAGAATGAAAAGGCTCATGCCACACCAACTTCACATTCTCTGCTTACGCCAGAAACCACAATCACTCCCTTTCCTTTTGAAACACTTTCAAACTCCACAGGATGGCCAGAAGTCTTGCGTTTAGGAAATATCACTGGGATGAGAGCTACTCAACAGGGATACATTGAAACGAAACATAATTATCAGGTCGTCTACGTTTGTCAAGGAACAGGAAGTATCACGGTTACATTGGGTAACATAGGAGACCAGAAAAGTGCCTGTACTGCTGATCCGCAGGCGCAAAGTAATCGATGGACACCTGTAAAAGATGAACAAGTTTACGTTACCGTTACTGCCGAAGGAGATGTAAAATGGGTCGTTTCAATTCAAATGTCTCCTGATTAAAGGTAGTATAAGCAGTAAACTTTCTTTCGGGTTATTTCTACTCCCTCTTCCCATGATTTACCAGGAAGAGGGCACAATTCATCCCCTTTGTTGAATCAAAAGGATGAATTATGCCCTCTTCTTCAAAAGGAGAGAGAAGTCGTTTTTTTTGACATTCAGATACGAATCGGCAAGGCCCATGTGTATGCCATCGTTGGAAAGTTCTGGTCAAACGCTCTCAGCTATGCAAGCAGCTTATAATAAAAAACGGTGCCATCCAGTTGACCACTTGCGCTTTGTGCGTAAAATGGGATAACGCCCACCTTCTGATACCCAATCTTCTGATACAGGAGCTCAGAGACATCGCCCTCTCGCGTATCCAGGAAGAGCAGGGTCCGACCATTCTCACGCGCAATTGCTTCAATGGCTTCCATCAAACGCTTCCCCGTCCCACGCCGCCGCTGACTCTGCAAGACAAAGAGCTTCTGGACCTCGGCACGATGCAGAGCATTGGCTCTGGTCGCCAGACCCAACTGGACCGATCCAACAACCTTCCCATCCTCACGAGCAACCAGGAGAAAACATTCTTTCTGCGCTACTGCCTGAAAGACCGTATGCCAATACTGCTGAGCCTCTTCTGCGCTGAGGGGCGGCAGAAAGCCAACCGAGGCCCCCGATTCGACGGTATCTTGTAATAACTGAATGAGCTCTGGCAGGAGCCCCTCTTCTTCTTCAATAGCTACTTGATTGATAACCACAGATGTGATTTCAGACATACAGATCGTTCTTTCTTCGCTAACAGATCCGTTCAAAACTCTTTATTGAGAGCACAATGGCTCTTTCATTCTTCACCTATTTTATCATCCGCTTGCTTACGTTTAGAAGCTAGTTCGAGAAAAAAGTGGATCGCTTGGGGATTGCTGAGCGCATCTACACTGATCGCTTTCTCGACTGGTAAGCCCAACAGAATTTTTTTGATCGGGACCTCCAGTTTCTTCCCACTCAGTGTGCGAGGAACCTCTGCAATGGAGAGGATCTCATCGGGGATATGATGAGGAGAGATCCGGGTGCGCAGGGCGGTTCTCAATCGCTGCTTCAGGTCTTCATCCAGTTCCGCTCCTGGGCGCAGGACGACAAACAGGGGCAGGTAGTAGCCTCCATGAGCCTGCTCCACACCAATGATGAGGCTATCCACAATCTCGGGAAAGCTCTCCACGACACGATAGATCTCGCTACTCCCCATCCGAATCCCCATTCGATTAATGGTGGAGTCGGAACGCCCATAAATGATTGCGCTACCACGCGGGGTGATGCGAATCCAGTCGCCATGCCGCCAGATCCCTGGATAGACTGCAAAATAGCTTTCAAGATAGCGTCGATTATTGGGGTCATTCCAGAAGAACAGCGGCATCGACGGCATGGGCTCTGTCAGAACCAACTCGCCCACTTCATCAATGAAGGATTGTCCGCTCTCATCAAAAGCTTCAACCTTTGCCCCAAGACTTCGGCATTGGAGCTCACCAGCATAGACTGGCAAGACAATGCTTCCACACACAAAGGCGGAACAGACATCAGTCCCCCCACTGATCGAGCAGAGCCAGAGATCGCTCTTTACGTGCTCATAGACCCAGAGAAAGCCCTCTGGAGGAAGGGGCGAGCCAGTCGAGCCGAGCGCCCGCAACTGACTGAGATCATAGCGTTGCCCTGGCTCTATTTCAGCTTTGAGGCAGGAGCTAAGATAGCTGGCACTGGTGCCAAAGAAGGTCATACCGCTCTCATGTGCAAAGGACCAGAGGGCGTTTAGATCTGGATAACCGGGGCTGCCATCATAGAGCAAAGCCGTTGCCCCCACAAGAAGGCTCCCCACCAATAAATTCCACATCATCCAGCCTGTGGTCGAGAACCAGAAGAAACGGTCTCCGGGCTTCAGGTCTGATTCCAATGCCAGGACCTTCAGATGCTCCATTAAGATGCCGCCCTGGCTCTGGACGATAGCCTTTGGCAGCCCGGTTGTCCCCGATGAGTAGAGCACCCAGAGCGGGTATGCAAAAGGCACCTGCTCAAAATGGAGTTCAGCTTCTGGCAAGAGCGCTTCCTGCCAGAAAAGAAGCTGCGTCAGATCAGAGCCCGTTGCAGTGGTCGCGGTGGTATCCAGATAGGGGATCAGAATCGTTTTCTGGAGGGTGGGGAGTTGCTGCTGAAGCTCTACCAGGATGGGACGACGATCAAAGATCTTACCAGCATAGGAATAGCCATCAACAGCAATCAGGACCCTGGGCTCAATCTGCTGAAAGCGTTCAATGACGCTACTGGCCCCAAAATCTGGCGAGCAACTGGACCAGATAGCACCCAGGCTGGCGCAGGCCAGAAAGGCAATGACAGCCTCCGGAATATTAGGGAGATATGCCACCACGCGATCACCACGTTGCACACCCAGAGTCCGGAATGTCTGCGCAATCGCCGCCACTTTCCTCTTGAGGTCAGCCCAGGACAATTCACACAATGGTCGCCCTTCCGACTGAAACAGAAGCGCAGGTCGCTCAGGAGAGGTCTGACGAAAGATATGCTCCGCATAATTTAGTTGAGCGCCAGGAAACCAGATGGCTCCGGGCATCTTGCGCTCCACCAGAACGGTCTGATAGGGGCGCGAGGCCTGAATGGCAAAGAAATCCCAGAGTGAGCCCCAAAAAGCTTCAATCTGTTCAACCGACCAGAGCCAGAGCTCTTCACGATTCGCAAACACCAGCCCTTTCTCTTGAGCTAACCATGCACGATACTTTGTTATATTGGCTGCTTCTTGCTGAATAATGGAAGGTTGCCACAAGGGTCTCGTAGATTCAAATGCGGCTGGCATAGTCCTACAACCTTTCTTTCTACAACCTTGTAGAAACTTGTGCTGAGTGGCCTGAGCAGGAAGGTAGCAATTCTACCTTCCACCATAAAAACTTTATTCGGATTCAATGACCCGCTTTAAGGTATTTACCTGCGTATCTAATTGCTTGCGCACCATTGGCATGAGGAAAGGGCCAGCGAACTTCAGTTTACTGCCAGGATCGGCCTCTCCCACCAGCGTTAAACGGGTTCCACCAGGGACAGCGTCAAACGTCATATCGTTCGACAACGGAAATGGACCATCAACAAGTTTGAAGGAAAATGCATGCGAAGGCTCATAACGGGTCACTTCAATAGCCCCCTCAAAATGTTGTCCCATAAATTCGCCACTCTGCCGAAACCGCGAGCCCACCCCCAATGGACCATTGGATAATGCCTGCACCTCCGTCACCGGAAGCCAACGCTTCACATTCTCCATCTGCGTCACAAAGGCAAATACTTTCTCGACTGGCCGGGCAATCACAATACTTTTTTCGACTTTCATATCTTGCTCATCCTCTCAATAATTATAAGAGACAATTTCAAACAACCAATCTTCTGTAAAAATTGCTTGTGCTTATCTGAATCGCCTTTACTAAGCATACGACTAGCAACCTACTCTGGTAGCAGACTTGTTGGCTTGAATCTTACGCCCACTATGTTCTGTTAAGACTTGTTCGACGATAAAATCGTGATACAATAAAAGAGTATCTGAATACAAACATGAGGGCTACGGCTTTATTAAGGACGCTTCATTTTATGCATAGCTTCTGGGAACTGTTATTACGCGGTCTGCTCTTGCGTTGTCCCGTCTGTGGACAGGGCAAACTGTACTGCGGATTTTTTAAGATGAACGAACGTTGCCCCGTCTGCAATTTTCAATTCGAACGTGAAGAGGGCTACTTTAGTAGTGCTATGGCGATCAATCTTGTGTTGAGTGAGCTGATTGTAACGGCCTTTGCGATACCTCTGGCTGCCAATCAGGCGATCCCCATTCTCCCCTTGCTGCTCTGGGGGGCTCCATTCCCTTTTATCCTGCCCATTCTCTTTTACTGGCACAGCCGCAGCGTCTGGATGAGCATGGACCACTACCTTAATCCAATCTATCGTCACAAAAGCTCGGACAATCCAACGTTGCCACAGTAAGCAGACCAGATCAGGTGTCAGGTCGAAGAAACCCGCCCACGTGCAGACAGATGGGCTAAAACGGCTCTGTTACTTGCATATAAACGCTGTTTTATGATTAAATGCGGAAAGGATGGCAGACGGATATTCAAAAGACACAGACCAACAGCGTACGTACCGAGCATTTCAATCCTTGATAGCAGGTGAAGATGGAGCCATTGATCTGGCTCAAGCTGCCTTGCTCATTGCAAGCATCGAGTACCCTGGCTTGGACATAACACACATTCAGGCACAACTCGACGCGCTTGCACGTCGAGTACGGATTATGCTGGCCCTTCCCTCCCCTGACCAGCTCCCCGATCTTCCTGCTGATGTCGATCCTCTCAATGTACTGGCCGTCATGAATCAGGTTCTTCGCTCAGAAGAGGGCTTTCATGGCAACCCCGAAGAATACTATACGCCCGATAATAGCTTTCTCAATAAGGTGTTAGAGAACCATACTGGCATTCCGGTCACGCTGGCCCTTCTTTATATAGAAGTGGGAAAACGTGTTGGCATCCGCTTAGAGGGGATCGGACTCCCTTACCACTTTATGGTTGGTTATAAGCTCCCTGATCAGATGATCTATCTCGACCCTTATACCGATAGCAGCTTCCTGACGGCTCAACAGTGCTTAGAGCGCATTCGGCTCCTTGCCAAACGCCGTATTAAGATCCATCCGCGCTGGTTTGAGCCAGTAACCCATCGGCAGTTGCTTCTACGCCTGCTGAACAATCTGAAAAAGATCTATATCGATCGTGAGGATTTTCCTCATGCGCTGAATATCAGCGATTTCATCTTGATGCTTATCCCCGATGCGGCACTGGAGCTGCGCGATCGAGGGCATATCCATCTGCAATTAAAGCATTATGGACG
Source organism: Tengunoibacter tsumagoiensis (assembly GCF_003967535.1). Lineage (GTDB taxonomy): Bacteria > Chloroflexota > Ktedonobacteria > Ktedonobacterales > Ktedonobacteraceae > Tengunoibacter > Tengunoibacter tsumagoiensis. The sequence continues at coordinate 4,461,357 of NZ_BIFR01000001.1, forward strand.
AGCCCTTCACGATCTTAATACCTATCTTGAATTAAGCCCACAATCAAGTGATCGCTATGAGATTCTCAACCAGATCAAGTCCATCCGCAGATTTATCGCCATGATGAATTAGATGATCTAAACGAGCACATCATCAATCGGTAGTCCCTCAATCTCCATGATCTTCAGAGCGTTCGTGGTCGGACAAGGTCCTGTACGCAGGATATAATCAAAGACCAGCTGACCAGCTGTCACATGCTCGCGAAAATGGTAATTCTTCACCTGGGGAAGGATCTCAGCCAATTTGACCAGTTCAAGATCATGCGTTGAGATCAGGCCAATACAGTTCTTTCCAACCAGAGCACGTACAAAAGACCGGCTCCCAATCAGCCTCTCACGGTTATTTGTGCCCTTAAAGATCTCGTCCACCATAAAGAAGAGTGGCAGTTGATCGGGTTCAGCTAACGCAGTTAACAGGGCTCGTAAGCGTCGAACCTCTGCATAAAAATACGAATAGCCATCATTGACTGAATCGGTGACACGAATACAGGTAAAGAGACGGAACAGCTCAGTCTCAAACGTACTGGCATTAACAGGAGCGCCTGCATAGGCAAGACAAAGATTCACACCTAAGGTGCGCAAAAAGGTACTCTTGCCCGCCATATTCGAGCCGGTAAGAATCACGACTTCGCCCAGTGCTGAAAACGTAAAGGAGTTCGTCACCTTCTTCTCCACGGGAATAAGTGGATGACCCATGTCTGTACCAGAAAAAATCGTCTGACTCTGACGGGATCGCTCACCAGAACTGTGAACCTCTGGCATAACATAGCCTGGATGGAGGTAGGCAAACGTCGCCAGGGAACAGGTGGCTTCAATCTCATACCAGGTATCCAACCAGGTTGGCAGCCGCTGAGCAATCTGCTCTTTATACTGATTGAGTCGGTATGCGCAATACATATCCCACGGAATAAAAGCGTTCACGACCAGCCAGAGGAGTCCATTGTTCTTCAACGTCGCCGCCGAAGAGATTCGAGCGGTTTTTGAGAGCAGGCTCGAAGGGCTATTGGCTTTATCTTCCCAGAAGGGTGCACAGAGCGCTTTAAGCTGCTGATGTCGGCCATAGGGGTACCGCTCCAGAAACGTAAAAATAGAGCTCAGGGTTGCAAAGCCAAAGCGGAGATAGGTGGCATCTTCAAAAATATCTCCACGCTGATTGCCTGTACTAAAAAAGAATAAGACAGAGGCAGCAATCGAATAATATCCAAGCTGCGGAAAGCCTGGAACAACCAGACCCAACACAAACAGGACAACTGTCAGAAGATTGATCCCAAGCGAGAGCCAGAGTAGCCAGCGCAATGCAGGGGCTGGCCCCTGTTTATTCAACCAGTTGAGCAGTCTCTTCCCTTCCAACTGCTCCTTCCCTTTTCCCGCAGCAATCAGCGACTTTAGCAACAGCTTATCGCGAAACAGGCTCAATGGCGTAAGCTCTTGCACAAGGGCCTGCCGCCTCTGTACTGTTGCCAGATCAGGATGGGTATTTAGCAACCATCTCTCCAGACGCTGGCTCCCCTCCTGCGAGACGGAGGTATTGACCAATCGCAATAACGAACGCGAACCAGTAATATCTAGATCAAACTCAAAGGGATGCTCTTCTCGCGTCGAAGGGAGCTCAACGTGTGGAATATGTTCCCAGTCCAGCTTCATCCGCGCCAGGTGTGCAGATTGAATGTATGACCAGAGGGTATGCCGGGCAATGCTGTGATCCAACTTGCCTTGGAAATGGGCCAGCACAGCAAAAACAATCATCGCAGCCGCAAACAGCGAGAGGCCCAGCCACCAGCCCACACCAATAAAGCCCACTACGCTTATGGCCAGTCCCACAAAAAATATCCCCACACGCAACCATGAGTAACGGTTACTTTGCGGCAACCAGAGTGCTATCCGTCGTTGCAAACGCGCAATCTGGTCTTCCAACACACGTATTCGTTCTTGTCTCTTATCTTCCATCTGAGTCTCGTGGCGCGGGTACCCTTGCATGGTATGCATAGGGGAGGAAGCGCCACCCCTCCTTTTCTTTGTTCATATTTATAGCCGTCCACCCGATGAAGACGACGCATATATTTGCTATTTTTTGGGGTGGATCTCCGTATTCCCCAGGCGAAACGAGGGGTCAATGGCGAATGGCGATGCGTCCCCGTTCGTTTGGGGTCACTGCCTTACGCCAGATATTCTTTTTGACCGGTCAGAACCATCTCTTCTCCTGTACATTCTATCCTGCCTGTCACTTATCTTTCCAATGCGACCGGACTTTCGAGAGAATGGGCCTGGCTATTTTCATTGCAGTTGTGCGCATGGCATATTAGAGCTATATGCTTTGAGAGTTGAGCGTTGAGGTAGTGGTCCTTACATTGACGCTCCATGCCGGTTATATGTTATGAGCCAGTAGACGAACTAATAACATATGTCAGGCATGGAGCGTCAATACAGACGAATAAGAGCTATTCCACGTCTCTCTCAATGGTTACTTTGCACTCATTCTCAGAGCTCCATCTAGTCTGATCACTTCCCCATTTAACATTTCATTTTCAATAATATGCTTTGCCAATGCGGCATATTCTGAGGGCCGACCCAGGCGTGGAGGAAAAGGAACTTGTTGACCAAGGGAGTCTTGTGCTTGTTTCGGAAGCGCCCCCAACAGAGGGGTCTCAAAAATTCCTGGGGCAATGGCAACAACACGGATACCCAGGCGTGCAACTTCGCGAGCAATGGGCAGCGTCATCCCAACGATACCGCCCTTTGAGGCAGAGTAAGCTGCCTGACCAATCTGTCCTTCAAAGGCAGCAACCGAGGCGGTGTTAATAATGACGCCACGCTCACCACCTGAGGTTGGCTCATTCTTAGCCATAGCCACCAATGCCAGACGGATAGCGTTAAATGTTCCAACAAGATTAATGTTTATAACTTTCTGAAAGCTCTCCAGACTATGGATAGTGCTTTTTCCAATGACTTTCTCAGCGATGGCAATGCCCGCGCAATTAATCAAAATATGGAGTTCGCCAGCAACCTGAATGGCCGCCTGCAGCGATGCTTCGCTGGTGACATCCGTTTGCGCAAAGGAGACGCTCGCTCCACTGGCACGCAATTCTGCGGCCAGACGCTCCCCACTCTCGCTATTCAGATCGGCGATAACCACTTTCGCGCCCTGCTCTGCCAGCAAACGTACACAGGCCGCTCCCAGTCCTGAGGCTCCGCCTGTGACCAGAACCCCCTTGTTCTTGAGCTCCATTTGTGTTCCCTTTCGTTATTACTGGTGAATTTCTCAGAAACAATGTTATATTCTTATTCTACAACACAGAAGGTGCACAGTCGCATGCAGGGAGAGACCGCCTGTTACCTTCTCTTTAAAGCAAGCGTATTACAAGGAGTCTAGAGCACCTATCGATGGGATGTCAATTTCAGGGAGAGGTCTATGTCTCGTGAAAGCAATATGGCTGCCCAGCTCCGATTTGCCGAGGCCGTCAATACAGGAAACTATAACCTCTTTAATGAGGTAGTCGCTCCAAATGCTATCGATCACGATCCAGCCCCCGGCCAGGGCCCTGGACCGGAAGGCTACCATCAATTCTTTAGCTCACTCCGAGCTGCCTTCCCCGATATGAAAGTAAATGTCGAACATCTGCTGATGGATGACGACAATATCGCCTTTGCCTATACCCTGACGGGTACACACCAGGGTAAGTTGCTGGGCTTTGCACCTACAGGCAAAAAAATAAATGTAAGGGGCATGCAGATTAGCAAGTTTGCCGATGGAAAGTTGGTTGAGCGCTGGGGCAGTTCAGACCAGTTAGGCATACTCCAACAACTTGGTCTTGCACCTTCCACCTGACCGAAAGGTGCCTATACCTGGCAGGAAATGCGAGAAGCACCTGCGGCGTTTCTCTTAGAATCGGAAACGCTGCAGGTGCTTCTGTTCATCAAAGTTATGGAGGGAGGGAGGTTTCCCATGCGTAATTTTCTAGCTTTTGGCCTTATTGTTGTTGGTGCTCTACTGCTCTGCTCATTCGTAAGTACACTTCCTCATAATACCGATACAGTTATTGCTCGATTGACTATTTTCCTTACAATCTTCCTTTCGGTTGGCTGCATCGGAAGTGGGATAGTGTTAGCAATTGCAAACACAAAATACAAAAGCTAGCCCCGACTGGCTATCCAACCAGACGAGTAATGGCGATACGAATCGGCTGTGAATAGAGTTTGGTAAAATTCTCCGGGCTCACACCAATACGTTTCAACCCATCACTATATTTCTCGTTATATGTAGGAATCGATGCGTTAGCAGCGCCTACTTCCAATAGCTCGGCAGTCCCTTCAAGAATCACGACATCTCCCCCGCCTCTGGTATTATCCAGCGTCAGAGTTACGAAGTGATTCTGGCGCAAGTTACGAATCTTCTGATTATCGGGCTTGCTAAAAATGAGAATACTCTCTTCCTCCCAGAGGAACCAGACGGGAATACTGTGTGGCCGCCCATCGGGGCGGACCGTATTCAACCAGGCAATCTCATCTGAGCGCAATCGCTCTGTGACGTGTGGATTCAGCTCTAAAGACATATTCTATTCCTTTTATACTGTATTTACGCGCTACCAACTCTACACACCAGTATATACTCTCTGCTCAGGTCAGAGCAAAGGCTTCTCGACTCTAATGAAAAACGCATTTAGCTTTTCTTGCTACACCACAATGCCCACCAGATGAGGACCCCCTGCAAAGGCCAGCGTACAATATGATAGAGCGGCGTACTGGTCAAACCAGTGAATTGTTTGCGCGTAAACGTCTGGTAGACATTGGCCGGAAAAATAGCTACGAGCAGAGCAGCCACACCTCGACCAGCTACTTCTTGAAAGCGCGGGAGAAGAAGACCCAGGCCTCCTACAAATTCAAGGACCCCTGTGATGTAGAGCGCCGCCCGCCGCCAGGGGAGGAAAGGCGGAATAAGCCTGAGCTCAACCTCAGAGGCGGTAAAATGAAAAACAGATGCAACCATAAAAAGGAAGCCCATGACAATTCTGGCTGGTCTCTTCGCCCTCGCCAATGACAACTTCATGAAAAGAAGGTCCTTTCCCATAGTTTCTATATGTCCCAGAACTACATAGCGTTAGCCCGCATAAGAGCTACGCAACGCTGTTTCAACGTGCGTAGAAGCCTCTAACAGGGCCGCCTTCAATTCAGGATAGAGCGCAATAAAGGGTCGATGAAGCTGAAAAACGCGACGCGCCTGCTCTTTCCGTTCGACTTTGAGCCAGTACTTGAGCAGAATCTTTAGATAATCTTGCACCTCTTGCTCAGACGTCAGACCAGTGACAAAAGGGTTCAGTACTTCAACGGGTTCGATCGGGTCCGCTAATAACTTCATAGCGAGCTCGACTTCATCCCAGCTCAGCTCCTGGGTGAGCTCCTCAGTTATTGTGAGCCGCTCGGCGATAATAGGATATGGGGTCTTGCCAATCAGCCTTTCTGCCATAGCCAGTTGCTTCTCATGACATAAACCTTCAATAAGTTGGTGATAGGCGTTGGCTTGCCAGAGGGAACTGGTCTCAGTGGAAGGAATGGTCGCAACAACCTGCTCCCCTCGCCGCCAGATACGCTGTGCTTCGTCTGTCTGCTGATTTTGATGAAGAGCTACAGCAAGATCACTATACATCCAGGTTTGCCAGAACGGATCACTCATCTTCCCAATTAACCATTCTGCCTCTTGCCACTGTCGCCCTTGAACTGACCCTTCAACGAGCCAGCGGTAGACCTGAACTTGTGACTCCGGTGCTTCAATCTCACTGACGAGACTCTCAACCTGGCTCCAGATCGGGCCCGCTTCCTGCTGAGAACGACTCAGACTCTGCGCGAGACGACCATAGGCCGTTGCCTTCTGAAAAGGATCTGGGATCGCGGCACTAACGCGCTCGGCTTCGCTCCACACACGCTTTGCTTCAGTGGCCTGCTGGTCCTGCTGAAAGGCTTCGGCAAGTTCCAGAAAAGCGCTGGCTTGCTCAGAAGGGTCTGACATCTCTGTAATGAGCTTCTCTGCCACGGCCCACTTTTTCTGCTGTTGTGCACGTCGGGCCAGCCAGCTATAGGCCTGGGCCTGGATGGCCGGTTCGGAGGCCAGCTCACGCGCAACAGACTCCAGGGCCTTCCAGAGGAGCTGCGCATTCTCCTGTTGACCCACCTGCTCAAGAGCTTCTGCAAGCACGCGATACACTTTGACCTGCTGCTCAGAATCGCGCAGTTCGCTGATCCGCTGGACCGCCACCTGCCAGATACGCTCAGCTTCGCCTGTTTGGTGAGCATCCAGAAAGTACGTTGCCAATTGATGATAGGCCTGCGCCTGAAGCACAGGATCAAAGATCTCTCCAATCACGCGTTCTGTCTCTTGCCAGAATCGCTGTTGTTGCGTCTGACTAAGACCGGATGCCAGTTGATAATAGGCCTGAGCCTGGTCATCGGGTCCATCAATCCAGACGCTGATCCGCTCAGCTTCAGCCCACTGCTGATCCTGACATAAGCCGGATGCAAGATTGCGATAGGGAAGAGATTGTACATCCGGCAGAGAGATCTTCCCAATGACCCGCTCAGCTTCTGACCAGTTTTTCACCTCGATCAGGGCCATGGCGACGCTGGCAAGGGCTTCGTCACAGATATATTGATTATCAATCGCATCCGCCAGCTCCTCTGCACGAGTCAGCAACTGTGCAGACTCAGCGACACGCTCGTGCTGCCCAAAGTAGACTGCCAGCTGCAAAAAGACCGGAATCTTCTTCAGTTCGTCGCTCAGTGCTTCAGCCAGAGTCAACGCTCTATCAACCTCACCTGATTGGAGGAGCAGAGCAAAGGCCTCCTCTGGATACTTATTGACATAGTCAACCAGATTACACCGGAGCAGCGTATACGACCACAAACGAGAGAGAGACGTTACCAATGAGCTATCGGTACAACAACTGGTCGCGACAGCCTCACGTCCACGATCCAGATCCAGCATATAGGCATGAGCACTGGGATCAAACTGTAATTTCTCACGACCATAGGAGCCTTCATCTAAAACGCTAAAGAGTGCTTGCTTATCAGGGAGTGCAGCCAGGTGAGCAACATAATATCGGCGAGCATACTCCCGACGTTCTTGTTCAAACGGATCACTGGCGAGATCTTGCCAGATCTCCTGTTCCGCTCCCACGTGACACCACCTTGCCAGATGTTGATGAGCAGCAGTCAGCTCGTCACCTGTCAGGAGAGAGCTCAGGAGATAATCGTTCACCTGGGGCGAGAGGAGAGCATACCGATGGTGTGCATCAACTGCCAGCAGTGCCTCCAGACGATTGAGGGCCAGTGCTAATTCATAATCATCAATTTCAACCGTTGGATCGTTAGCCAGAAGATGTTGTAAAGCATTGGATGATAAAGGGGCATTGGCAGCAACGAAGATAGCGAACAGGGGTTTAATCGTCCGTTCCCAGAGCGCTTCTGGCTGCCGAAGATGGTCGATAAGAGCTGATGGCTGCATAAAACACACTCATTTCTCAGCATAAGAAAATATATTGGTGCTGATAGTTGCTAACCTTAGACAATACAGAAAAGATAATGAACCCTGAAGATCTCCTTTATGTCACGAGCATCTACTTTATGTAACGAACGAGGAGCCTATCTCTAGCATGCAAAAAAGAGATTGCAACTAAGCGTCATTAGTTGCAATCTCTTAAATGTATGGAGATGAAAGTGGCTCATTTCATGGTTGATTGACGCTGCAATCCTCATGCTTGCTATTCACCCTGGGCGGTTTCGTCCCAGTCCAGGGCCATTTTTGCTGTGGTCCCTCCGTCGATGTAGAGTACCTGACCAGTAATAAAATCGGCGGCATCGGAGGCAAGAAATGCTACGGCTGGCGCAATATCTTGCGGTTGACCCGCCCTTCCATAGGGGACCAGCGATCCGCCAAATTCATTGGTATAGCCAGGGATATCAAAATAACGCGGCACTTCGATCAGACCTGGACCAACCGCGTTCACCCGAATATGCTGACCCGCAAGTTCGACCGCCAGCTCGCGGGTGAAGGCAATAATTGCACCTTTGGTTGCTGCATAGGCAGAATGACGTGGAAAGCCTGCTGCACCATGAACAGAAGTGATATTGACGATAGAGCCTCTGCCTCTCTTGAGCATATAGGTTACCGCTTGCTGCGTGCAAAAATAATACCCTCGCATATTGAGATCAAACACTTCGTTGTAGATCTCTTCGCTCGTTTTCAAAAAACTCATTGCATGAGTAATACCCGCATTATTCACCAGGATATCCAGTCCACCAAAGGCTTCAGCAGCCTCATCAACAATACGACGGCATGTACTGACTTCTCCCAGTTTACCGGAGACGGCGATCGCCTTCCCCCCAAAACGTTCGATCTCGGCCACTGCTTCCTGAGCACCCTGTGCGCTACTTGCATAGTGTAGGGCAACAGCCGCTCCTTGCCGGGCTAATTCAATTGCAATTGCTTGACCAATGCCAATGCCTGCTCCAGTCACCAGAGCACTCCGACCAGCCAATGCGCTCATATAACGGCTCCTTCTTTTTTTATCGCTCACTCTTCCCATAAGAGGGCAACACCAAAAAGGGACTTTCCTCTATAGGGTAAAAGGAAAGGCAAGAAATAGCAAGCTTGTAGCCGTGTAGCTTGACAGGCCGCTTCGCCTCAAGAACATTTAGGAGATATGAGGAATAACCGATTCTCTCTTGATCAGTTGGGTATCGACAAGGGATTGTAAGCCAGCAGACGGTTAGCGTTCAGGTGGAACGCCCAACCAAAGGTGTCTGGCTGACGGCTGAGCAGAATCCTGATCTCCTCTGGAGCGATAACATGCTTGATCTCTTCCCAGATCAACCCAGACGCTTACACGTCTCAGGCTTACGTGGGCAGACGCTTCATGCAGACTGGCTGCATTCCTGAGCAAGGTTTCAACACGATGGTCGTCATAGATATCTGGCTGCATTCTTGAGCAAGGTTTTAACGCGATGGTTGTCATAGATATATAGTATGACGACCATCGCGTTGCATCACTGGCTATCGACGGCTCTGCTTTTGCAGGTAGCTCAGACCAAAGGCTACGGCCAGAACAATGCCCAAAATGAGAAAAAACACACCTGCTCGTTCACTGGGGGTACTATCTTCCTCCACGTTGCTACTCCTCTCGCTCTCTTGAGCACTAACAATACGGCCCAACAGATCTAACATAGTATCATAGATGCGGCTCAGACCAAGCGGAGCAAAGGTGCGCTCAAAAAAGCCACCGATCCCTTTGCTACCCTCCCACTCGGTCGCGATACGAACCAGGGTCTGCTGCCCATCCTGCTTAGGAGCCACTGTCCAGGTGGTCACTAAGGAAGAATTACTGTCTCTCTCACGGAGAACCTTTCCAGGAACCGCCTCTTCAATAGTGAGACGATAAGGGCGTACGCGATTGGCCGCGTGCAAAGTATAGCGCACCACAGTTCCTGCGCCTTTCCCTCCCTTCTCAACCATATATGCTTGAAAATTAGGGGTTAACATTAGTGGACGCTTATTTTTATAATCGGCCAGAATGCTATAGACCTCATTCGGGCTAGCATGAACGATACGATCCCGTTTCACAAACACACGACTCACTCTCATATCCTCCCAATTATGCTCTTCTTCTATGTTCACTTCTGCCTTTTTGTCGTCTGTAACCGTCATAAACGACTGGATAGATATCCAGTATTAATTCGCATCTGTCCCTCTTAGGGATCAGCTTACGCATTGTCCCTAGTAGTATCATAGCATTAAGATGAAAGAAACAACAGGTTACAGAAGTACTTCGAGTAAGGTGATATATAAATGTAGTATATAAAGGAGTGTCTATGAATGCGCTTCGCGCCATCGTGGTTGATCCATCTGCCCCTGCACGTTTAGCACTAAAAGAGATCTCCGCCCCTACACCATCTCCATCAGAAGCTCTCGTGCGAGTTGCAGCCTTTTCGTTAAATCTTGGAGAGGTTCGTGGGATTACAACAGCGCAAGCTGGCTATTGCCCTGGCTGGGATCTATCTGGCGTAGTGGAACAGTCAGCAGCCGATGGCTCTGGCCCTCAAACAGGGAAACGTGTTGTCGGATGGGTCCGCTCAGGGGCCTGGGCCGAGCTGGTTGCGGTTCCAACCCAGAATCTGGCAGAGATTCCTGAAAAGGTGAGCTTTGGCAAGGCAGCTACACTTCCTATCGCTGGCCTGACAGCTTTACGTGCATTAGAAAAAGGGGGCAATCTCCTGGACAAAAAAGTGTTAATTACTGGTGCCACTGGCGGAGTAGGCCATCTCGCTGTCCAGTTAGCCCATCACGCAGGTGCTCGTGTCGTAGGCGTGGCTCGCCGTCCTGAAGGGGAATCTTTTGTGCTCGATGCTGGAGCCCATGAGGTTGTTGTGGGGGAGCAGATTCTTTCTGCCAGTCAATTTGGTCCGTATCACTTAATTATCGATTCTGTTGGAGGAAAGGTATTGGGGCAGGCGCTCGGTATGTTAGCACCAGGTGGAACCTGTGTAAACTTCGGCGCATCTGAAGGAGCTGAGGTCACGTTTGATCTCAGAAAGTTTTTCCTTGTCGGCGGGGCAACCTTTTATGGACTGATTATCTTTTACGAACTGGCACGCCGTCCTGGAGCTGAGGATCTTGCAAGTCTGGCTCGCATGATTGATGATGGTCGTCTCCTCCCTCAAATTGCGATCGAAACCTCCTGGACTCAGACCAGCGAGGTCGTTCAAAAGATGCTCAATCGAGAGATTACAGGCAAGGCAGTTCTCTGTATTGAATAGCGCCATGCAGGCTCTCCATCCCCTGATAACATTTCAACGGCTAATGGAGAGCCTGCATGGAGGGCAGACAACATGTGCTAGTGCGCAGTTAACTCGTACGCACTCTGACCATTGTCGCCATTCCTGGAAGGAGTGAGCAGGAGCCTGGCACGCTCTTTCCCAATTGAGAGGAGGAGCGTGGGAATGCGTGGTCCTGTATCTGTACCACAGATGAGCATATAGATGGCAATGAAGAAAGAGCGCTGCGCCTGCTTCAGTTCATTGGTTGGAGCAGCATCTACAGGAAGTCCACGAACAATTTTTGGAATACTGTACATCAATTCTGTAATCGCTGCCAGATTCCAGGAACTCTCAAGACGCTCAGCCAGCATCTGAATACTGGCCTGATCCTCTGCATTGAAATTGGCAAAGGCCTCGTCATTGAATTCACTATTGATGTGTGTCCGCTCATCATCAGGCAGGTAGTTTGTGACCCAATTAAGCGCACAGGTGAAACGTGGCTCCAGTTGCTCACGCGTCACATCTTGACCCTCGGCAGCATTTAACTGCTGAGAAGCAATGCGCAGGAGCTGCTCCTCATTGGCCTGAGTCACATCCAATACAGAGGTCAGGACAGGGAAAGGAATCGTATTTTTGGCATAGGAGATCTCTTCGCTTACCGTATGCGTGGCACGTTCGAAGAGCTTCGCGTTGACCTCACTCGCTACGCCTTTATTGATCTGCCGCACCAGACCATCCCACTCTTCATACAGACGCAACAGCCCCTGCCCATAATCGATATCAAACGCCTGATTGTTCGCACGACGAGCATACAGCCAGCGCAGAATCGCAGGCTCGATAATCGCCAGAGCCGAAGAGACGGTGGCGCTTGTCCCTGCTGAGCTCGAGATCTTTGAACGTCCACCCATGCCAACGAAGGCGTAACCAACAAAGTAAGGAGCCTGCCAGCCATAGACCTCTTTCACGATCCGCTGACCAACAGTATAACTACTCCCCGGAGAAGAATGATCCTCACCACCAGGCTCGAAATCTACCTTCTCAAAGCTCCAACGCATCGGCCAGTCCACTTTCCAGACCAGCTTTCCCTCTACTTTATCATAAAGACTATAGGAATCATTGTGACCACAGTTATCGCAGGTGTAGGTAATACGGGCGGTCTCATCCTCATAAGCGGTCACGCGAGTGATATCTTTATGGCATTGGTCGCAATAGACTTTGAAGGGATAATACGCATTGCGGCGCTCTTCTAGCGTCTGTTTCTGCCCCTCGAGATTCTGATATTCGGCCAGCGTATCAAAAATGTCCAGGCGATTACGCATGGCCTGCTTGATCTGTTCAACATAATCACCTCGGCGATAGGCCTCAGACTGGCGAATATAGCGAGGATGAATACCTAATTTTGTCAGGCTATCGACAAGATCGCTGATATAGCGTGTCGCGTAAGAATCGTATTCCCCAAATGGGTCAGGAATATCTGAATAGGGTGAGCCAATATATTGTGCATACTCCTCTGAGACTCCTTTTGGTACTTTCCGCAGGCGATCATAATCATCCCAGGAATGAATATGGTCAACGGTCCAACCACGGGAACGGAGCTCTTCAGCAACCAGATGAACAGTCATAATCTCACGCAAGTTACCCAGATGGATAGGACCTGAGGGGCTGATGCCCGAAGCACAGACGACCGTGGCATTCTCACCTTTATTCTGTCGAACATTCTCTTCTACACGGTCGGCTATCTTTGTTACCCAATCAGCTTTCATATCTTCAAATCTCCAATAAAAATTGCTCGCAGAGTGTCTATGCATTTCGTTGCTTATTGTACCAGTTTGGCGGGCAATAGTCCTTTCTATCAAGGAATATTTGCTATTGGGCTCCCCACTTGTCGTGAAAAATGACGCATCTCTACGATAACAAGGTTCTGTCTTTACTGCAATCGGCTCTGGCAACGGTCAGGTCAGGTCAGGTCAGCGCTATTGCCCACCCTCCATTGTATAACACAGGTGGTAAGCAATACTTTCCACAGATATAACAATCAGCCAGATAGCCCCAAACTGGCTGAAAGGCTCAGGTTTGAGGCGGCTGCAATCTCTATTCAGATAGATGTCGCTGCTACATAGTGACGATTCCGTTTAAGCTGGCAGGTAATCCTGGACTGCGAATACAAATTCAGAGGTGCTGGCTCGACCACCTTGATCAACTGGGAGAACACGCCCCTCACGATACACCTGCGCGACAGCTCCAGCTAATGTCTCTGCCTGTTCATTATACCCCAGGTAATCAAGCAGCAACCCTCCTGTAAGGATCATGGCGGTTGGATTGATAATCCCTTTGCCTGCAATATCGGGGGCCGAGCCATGCACTGGCTCGAAGTAGGCGTACTTCTCTCCATAGCAGCCACTGGGTGAAAGTCCCAATCCACCGATCGTTCCACTGGAGACATCCGCCAGAATATCACCATGTTCGTTGCCTAGAAGTACGACATCCAATGCTTCTGGAGCCGCTACCAGACGCCTTGCCATATCGTCAATCAAATACTCTTCGTAGCTAAGGCCGGGATGAGCCGCTACAGCCGCTTTGACCAGGGTGCGCAGGCGGCCATCGGTCTTCGGTTGAATAGAATATTTCGCTCCTAACGTGACCTTTCCTGGATAACCAGCGGCCTTACGCTGAAGAGCCAATTCACATGCATAATTAGCGACACGCTCCATCTGCTCGTCGGTATTGACCTTCAATGAATAAGCGCCTGCTTTATCGGTTGGTACGGGTAGCCACCAGGAGCTGCTACTGGCAAGGGTTGACAGTTCGGCAATATCCCCCTCGCGTGGAGGATACATGCCTTCGAGGTTATCGCGGGCAATGACATAATCTACACGTTCAGGATTGCGTAGCGGGCTGTTATAACCAGGATACCAGCGCACTGGACGAACGTTGATAAAGGTCTCTTTGTGCCAGCGGAGATACCATAAGATTGGCCGGCTGGGTCCACCGCTCGCGCCAAACAGTGTGCAATCGGCGTTATCAATGGCCTCACGCGTCACATCCGGGAATGGGGTTCCATACTGAGCCTGAGCCTCTCGTCCACAGATGGCTTCAACAAAGCGAATCTCTGGCACTAATCGACGCAGAAGGGCGACGGTTGGGGCCATAACTTCGGGCATTGCATCATCACCAGGAATCACGCAGACCGTTGGCTGTGTGGAGAATGTTCTTCTTATCATTGTTGGTACTTTCCTATGGAGTCTTCTGGAATCTTCGCACGAATTTTCGTTGCGAATAAAAGTCAAAAACGGCTTTTAGCCCTCTCAATCAGGACAAAAAGCCGAGCTTCTACTGCTTGTTTTAATGGGAGCGGTAACATCAACCGGGGACAGTCGCCTGCCTCTTTTTTTGATGTTACCGACTATGATGTGTTGAATATCTGACCTGTTTAGTAAACAAGTTGTCCATTCTGAGATTCGATATAATTAATGATGCCGCCGGCTGCTACTATCTTTGCGATAAAGGGATCAAGAGGCTCGGACTGGAAGCTCCGGCCAGTCGTCAGATTGCGGATCTCGCCTGTCTCCAGATTGACGTCGAGCTCCTGACCGCTCTCGGTGTTGAGGACGGCCTCTTCGCAGATCAACACTGGGAGACCAATGTTGACGGCATTGCGATAAAAGATACGAGCAAAGCTCCGAGCAATCACCACTTTCACTTCGTTTCCAAGGATCGAGGAGGGCGCATGCTCACGTGATGAACCACAGCCAAAGTTATGGCCACCCATCAAGATATCCCCAGGCTTGGACTGAGAGGAAAAATCAGGGTAGACCTCGCACAGACAATATTTTGCAAGCTGCGTTCGATCGGTTGTGACATTGTAGCGTCCAGGAATAATGACATCAGTGTTGATATTATCGCCAAGTTTCCAAACACGTCCCATGGTCGTTCTGGTCCTTTCAATACTTGCTTATCGTAGAGAGGAACCTCGTTGTGCAGGTTCCTCACACGTATCTCGTTAGTTTGCTTCGCTCAATACCAGTTCAGACTGGAGGATCGTACGAGGATCGGTGATATGACCAGTCAACGCAGTAGCGGTCACAGTGGCAGGGCTTCCCAGATAGATCTCAGCCGTAGGATCGCCCATGCGACCGGTAAAGTTGCGGTTCATGGTTGTCAAAGCACGCTCACCAGGAGCCAGCACACCAAAGTGGCGGCCAATGCAGGGTCCACAGCCAGGAGTACCTACGGAAGCGCCAGCCTCAGCAAAGATCTCCAGATAGCCACGGCGCATCGCTTCAAGATAGATCTCACGCGAGGCCGGAATAACGACCATACGCAGATTCGGGCTGATCTTTCGTCCACGCAACATATTGGCTGCAATCTCTAGATCGTCCAGACGACCATTGGTGCAGGTTCCCAGGAAAACCTGATCGATCTGAATGTTCTCAACCTCTTCAGCTGGATGGACGATATTCACATCGGGTGGGCAGGCAACAAGCGGTTTCAGGTCTGTGACATCAATCTCAAGCACCTGCTCATAACGTGGATTGTGGGCTTTAACAATGGTGTACTCTTTATCGGTACGGCCACGCAACCATTCACGTGTGGTCTCATCGGCAGCAATCAGACCAGCTTTGCCTCCCATCTCGATCGCCATATTGCTGAAGGTCATACGTTCGCTCATTGAGAACCGTTCGATGACTTCTCCTGTGTATTCGATCGCCCGATAGTTGGCTCCATCGACACCCAGGCGGCGGACAATCTCCAAAGAGACGTCTTTGGCATACACACCTGGTTGCAAGGTTCCCGTCAGGTGAACATTGATGGTCTCAGGAATGCGGAACCAGCTGCGACCTGTGGCATAAGCAACGGCGATGTCTGTCGAGCCCATCCCTGTTCCAAAGGCCCCAAAGGCTCCGTAGGTACAGGAGTGGCTATCGGCTCCAACGATGACGGTACCTGGAAGCACAAAGCCTTTCTCTGGCATAACCTGATGGCAGATGCCCTCTTGTAAGATTGGCAGGTCCTGCTCTTTGGCGAAAGTCCGTACCTCGCGCTGAAGGCTGGCAGCAGCAATCGTTGAAGCTGGTACGATATGGTCGAAGACCAGATGAGCACGCGAGCGATCAAAGACCTTGCCGCCATTCTTCTGCGCCAGTTTGCGGAAGGCTTGAATAGCAAGCGGAGTCGTGGTATCGTGGCTCATCACATGATCAACTTCGACAACGACTGTATCACCTGCCTTGACTGGACGCCCCAATTTGTGACTAAAAATCTCTTCAGCTAGCGTTCCCATACCAGTGATCCTTTCTCTTGGTACCATGTATGAATAAACATATCAACTTCTTCACTTTTTAATGCCCCACGTTCGGCATGCTTTTTCAGGGCCTGAGTCAACTGTACAAGTTCTTCGTTTGTAAGTTGGAGTCCCAGGGTACTGGCTCGATGACCAACCGCATGCCGACCTGTATAGCGCGATCCCACATCTACATGCCGCGTCAGCCCAAAGTCATCAGGATCGAGGACTTCATAAGCGCGCGGATTCTGAAGGACCGCTTTGGTATGCACGCCTGCTCGATGCGTAAAGGCATTAGGAGCCGTGATGGGCATGTTAAAGGGGATTGGCACTCCTAATGTTTGTGAGACGTATTCATCAATCTCAGCTAAGCGTGTCAGATCATAACCAGCCAACAGGTCAGGATAGTGAATATATAGTTGCGCAATAATTCCACTCAGGGATGCAATGCCGTTCCGCTCTCCAATGCCCAGAACGGTGACATCCAGACAATCGGCTCCGCCTTCGAAGGCGCCAATAGTGTTGGCAATTGCACAGCCGGTGTCGTTGTGGCCATGAAACTCAATGCCCACATGTGGATAGCGGCTGGAGATGAGATGGAGCAGCCTCTCAACCTGACGTGGAGTGGCAATGCCAACCGTATCAGGAAGGCCGATCCGATCAACACCCGCTTCTACAACTGCGTCAAAGACGGTCAGGAGATCAACAAGATCGCTGCGGAAGGCATCCTCAGCCGAGAACCGCACATACCGTCCTGCCGCGCGAATGGCGTGGATCAAAGGGACGGCATCCTGCTTGATCTGGTCAATGCGACGGCCATGACTGAATGAGCGCAGCTCGCTTGATGTTCCGTAGAAGAGATTAAGCCCATAGACTGGGGTCTCCAGGGCGGCCTGCACATCAGCCTCAACACAGCGGACATGAGCCACAATCTTTGAACGCAGGTTCAGTGCACAGATGGCTTCAACGGCCTCATGTGTCTCCGGAGACGCAATCGGCGATGGAACTTCAATAAAGGCGACCCCTAGCGCATCTAACAGGCGAGCAATCATTAAACGCTGCTCCTGAGTGAAGTAGGTTTTAATATATTGCTCCCCCTCGCGCAAAGTCGAGTCCAGAATATCTAGCTTTCTCATAACGTGATCTCCCTTTGCGCTGTCAGTTCGCTCAACACTACTTCAAGGACTTCGATAGCGTGAGTATACTCGGCGACGCTGATCTGTTCTTCTGGTGTGTGATCCAGGCGCGAGTCTCCTGGTCCGTAAGCGACGATGTTCTCTCCCCACACTGGTCCCACCACGTTCATATCGGAAGTACCGGTCTTATTTTTAAAGGTGACCTTGCCACCAGTTCCACGGATGGCTTTCATAAAGGCTCGAGCCACGGGTGTGCTTCGATTACTCTGAAAAGGTTGCTCTTCTCCGTAGATCGTCAGTGTGATCTCGTCGGCGTAAGCCCAGGCCTGAAGCTGGTGCCGTAGTTCGGCAATCTCTATGCCGGGCGGCAGCCGATAGCCAATCAGAAAGTGGGTCTGATTCTCCATGCCATCTTGCGTACTATTGATGCTGCGCAGAGAGGGCTGGAGCGAGGCAAAGGCCGAGTTACCAGCATGCTCAGCATTCCATGTGGCTGCGTGCTGGCGCACCTGTTCCCAGAAATGCGCGGCGATCTCGTTACTACTGCGCTCGGGGCCTGCGCTGTGGCTCGAAGGGAGACTGACGCAGCCCTCAACGAGCAGGCGACCTTTATAACCAATTGTGACTCCCTCGCTACTACTGGGCTCGCCAATGATGCAGGCGCTCGGCTGATAACGATTGACGACGCCACGCGCACCTTTCGAGGTCGCCGCCTCCTCCTCGACAGCGCCAACGACAACTACTGGTCGCTCAGGTAGACCATGTTGAGCAAGCCGGGCCGTGGCACAGATGAAGGCTGCCAATGGTCCCTTTGCATCAACTGCGCCTCGTCCATGCAGGATGCCATTCTCAATTCGCACTGGAATGTTACCAGGGACGGTATCCATATGGCCTAATAGCACAACCGGTTGTGTGTTCGTACTGTCCTCATGCGTGCTCGCCACGAAGTTTCCAACCTCGTCGACGGAGGCATGTAACCCCATACTACGAGCCTGTTCGGCCAGGTAGTGGGCCAATGAGTGCTCCTGACCAGAGAGGCTGGAGATCGTCAACATACTCTGTAGAAGCGCGACCTCGGGGGTAATGCTCTCGCTCTCAGGATTATCAATCTGAGTGGTCTCTACTGTCTCTTGAATTCCCAGCACGTCGGCGACGATATCTAGAGCTCGGTTGATCTGCTCCTCACTAATAACCAGAGGGGGAAGCAGGCGCAGAACGGTAGGTCCGGCTGGTAAGGCTAAGACTCCACGCTCGCAGAGCGCCTCTAAATAGGGCTGAACCCGTTTGGTGAGCTCAATACCGATCAGGAGACCCTGACCGCGCACTTCGCGAATAAGCGGTGAGCGCCATGAGCGAAGGCGCTCAAACACCTGAGTGCTCAGAGCTGCTGCTCGCGGAGCCAGTTGCTCTCGCTCAAAGATGTCAATGGTCGCAAGAGAGGCGGCACAGGCCAGCGGATTTCCACCAAAGGTGCTTCCATGTGCTCCTTTGGTAATTCGACCGCTCTCCATGACGCGCTGGCCCAGACAGATCGCTCCCATCGGGACTCCACCAGCAAGGGATTTAGCCAGACAGAGGATATCTGGCTGAAGATTATAGTGATTACAGGCGAAGAGAGCTCCTGTACGACCAAAGCCCGTCTGAATCTCATCAACAATCAAGAGCGCTCCCCGCTCGCGACAAAGGGCAGCCAGACCAGCCAGGTAGTCCGCCTGAGGCACATGGACGCCGCCCTCGGCCTGCACAAGTTCGATGATAATGGCTGCAGTCTGCTCTGTGATCGCGGCTTCAGCGGCGGCAAGATCGTTGTAGCGAATATGCTTGACGTCAGGAATAAGTGGAGCAAAGGGCTCGCGATAGCTCTTTTCCCAGGTGGTTGAGAGAGCACCCATACTGCGACCATGAAAACCTCGCAGGGTCGCGACAATCCCTGTACGTCCCGTCGCCAGGCGAGCAAATTTAAGTGCCCCTTCAACGGCTTCCGTTCCACTATTGCAGAGGAAGGCATGCGTCAGGCCTTCAGGTGTGATCTCAATTAAACGTTGCAGTAATTGAGCACGCACATCGTTATACACAATCTCAGGGCAGGTGATCAGGCGCTGAGCCTGAGCTGCCAGCGCGGCGGCAATCTCCGGTCGTCCGTGTCCAATATTGGCGACACCATGACCAGCTGCGCAATCGATATATTCGCGCCCCTCGGCATCCCACAGTAAAGCACCCTTTCCTCGTACGATAGCTACCGGGCGCTTACCGTACACACCACTCGTATACGTATTCTCCACATCTATAATTGTGCTCATCTTTGGGATACTCCTTCCTGCTCCTCGCTCTACAACGAGACCATCTCGCGAAACGGAACTGCCTGTAGCTCAGCAGGCGCGCTTATCGGGGCCGTAGATGGCGTATTCTGACCAATCGCTGTGCCAGCCCCGTTCAAAACTTCTTGTAACGACTGACTGCCGATGCAGACACGGGTGACGCCACCTTGCAGCGCTTCCTGGGCACCTAATAATTTTTTGCGCATCCGCCCTTTGGCATACTGCATATAGCTTTCAAGCTCTGCGGCAGGAATGCGAGGGATCAATGTGCTGGCGTCCTGCGGATCAGCAAGCAGTCCAACCACATTTGTCATAATGACCAGAGATTCAGCGTGCAGAGCGGAGGCAATCGCCGCAGCGGCTCGATCACCATCCACGTTCAGTCGCTCTCCCTCATGGCTCAAGGCGAGAGGGGCAATCACTGGTGTATAGCCAGCATCTAAGAGCGTCTCAAGGAGCGTGCTATTTACCTGTTCGATCTGTCCTGTATAGTCGTCGCGGAGGATCTGGACCCGCCCTTCAGGTGTTACCGAACGGACGACTGCTTTGCGACGAGCGACCAGGAGGCGGCCATCGACACCAGCCATGCCAAAGGCATTGACACCCTGGCGCTGAAGTTGAGCCACCAGATCGGTATTGATCTGGCCCGCAACAGCCATCGAGAAAATGCGTAGCGTCTCAGCATCCGTATAGCGGCTGGTCATCCCACTGGGAGAGGTAATCATCTTCATTGGATGGTTCAACTGCTCGGAGAGTGTATTGGTGAGATCAGAGCCACCATGAACCAGGACGACTCGCTCGCCATTAGCTACTAACTGGGCAATCTCTCGCACGATATTCTCTGTAGCGACCCCTGCGCCGCCGCCAATTTTCACTACCAGTGTCATAGTGTGCTCCGTTCCTCTCTATCGTAAATAGCTTCTTTACAGTGCTCTTCTTGAATAAACTGGGCTTAGACGGGATGCAGGCCGGGGAAGCTCAGACCCACTGTCTCATCCCAACCAAACATACTATTCAGTACCTGCACGCCGTTTCCAGCTGCCCCTTTCATCAGATTATCCAGGGCTGCAATGACGACGATGCGCTGCTGATCAGCATCAACTTCAAAGCCAATATCACAGAAGTTGCTGCCAGCGAGAATCTTGGGCTCTGGATAGCGATAGACTCCAGTCTTCTCTTTCACCAGACGAATAAAGGGCTCACGGCCATAGGCCTCGCGATAGATCTTCCACAATGCTTTCTCTTCGATGCGTTCGGAAGTAAAGACATGGGCCGTCACCAGGATTCCACGAACGAGCTCAATTGCTGTGGCTGAAAAGGCCACTGTCTGCTGTAAGTTTGCACCGTGACTGAGCAATCCGAGCTCTTGAATCAGTTCAGCACTGTGGCGATGACCTGTTGGCTCAAAGGAGCGAACCGCTCCACTGCGATCGGGGTGATGACTGCCAGCGCCCGGCGTCGCTCCAGCGGCAGATGAGCCGAATTTGGCCTCTACGACCAGTGGCAACTGCTGATTCACAATGCCCGCTCGATAGAGAGGGGCCAGACCCAGAATCGCTGTTGTGGCGGAACAGCCCGTCCCACTCACAAGCGTTGCCTCTGCCAGTTCAGCTCGATGCAGTTCGGGGAGGCCGTACACTGCTTCGCTCAGTAGCGCGGGCACACTATGTTCATGTCCATACCAGCGTGCATACAGTTCAGGTGAGCGCAACCGAAAATCTGCCGAGAGATCAATGATACGAGGAGCCAGACCGCGATACCGTTCAATCGCGCCAGCCGAAGCTCCATGTGGCAGGCAGAGAAACAGGACATCACAAGAGGTAAGGTCATCTGGATGACAATAACGCAGTGTCGTTAGCTTACGCAGATTGGGGTGAGTGCTGTGTAGAAACTGTCCGGCATGACCACCCGATGCCACCTGTGTCAGTTCCACCTGTGGATGAAAGAGCAGGATTCTCGCCAGCTCTCCTCCTGTATATCCGGAACCTCCAACAATGGAAACTCTCACCCGACTCATATCGCGACCTCTTCTCGTACCTGACTCAGCACATAATCAATCATGCATTGGGGGATATCAACACCTGTGGGAGCAATGCTGTTGCGGAACTCCATCGTGGCGTTGATCTCATTGACCAGCAGACCCTGTTCGGGATCTTCAAACACATCCACTGCAAGGATGCCACCACCCACGGCCTGGGCAGCGCGCACACAGAGACTATCCAGTTCCGGCGTGACAGGACAATTGCTGGTGACGGCTCCGCGAGCCGTATTTGTTACCCAATGCTCACTCGTTCGATAAATGGCGCAGGCGGTACGACCTCCGATGACGAAGGCACGAATATCGCGCTGAGGCTTCTCGATGTGTTCCTGAATATAGTGAATGTGGTGCTGGTACGATCCGAGCGTCTCCTGATGTTCAAGAATTGCCTCGGCGGCATCGCGATCATTGACACGTGCCAGCAGACGTCCCCAGGAACCGGTAACTGGTTTGAGAACTGCGGGATACCCCAGTTCTTCGATGCCCTCTAAAGCATGGGGAGCATCAAAGGCCAGCATTGTGCGTGGCACAGGAACACCCGCTCGCAGCAGAGCCAGCGTAGTGATCAGCTTATCATTGCATGTGGCAGTCGTAGCGGCTGAGTTAAAGACTGGAACACCCCAGTGCTCTAATACCTGCAAGACTGCCAGACCACGGGACTGGCTTACGCTGCGGCAAAGGACCGCATCGTAGCTCTGCCAGCGTGCAGCAGGCCGAGCCAGATCAAACAGCAGTTCACCATCATCGATAATATCGAACTCAATTGAGCGTTGTCGTAACGCTTCGACCAACAATTTTTCTTCCACGCGAATGCGGGAGGTCAGGATAGCCAGGCGCATAGGGTTACTCCCCCCAATCTTCCTCCACCTGCGGTGCAGGAGCTACTTCAGGATGCTCTACATTAGTGACTTCTAGCTCCGCGTTGCAATCAGGACAGAAAATGATCTCACCAACCATAGTATTTGGCGCAAAAACAACTTCTGCATCGCAATCTGGACAATTTGCTGGCTGTGCCATCTGTCTATTCCTCCATTATTTCAAAGCTAAGCAGCAATAATTCCGTAAATACCGCGTGTTTTTTGCTGAAAAAAAACGTTCTTCCTCCTTTTGTAAGGACGAAGAACGGAAACGTTCTCGTGGTACCACCCTCATTTACCCTTTCCTCTCGGTCCGGGCCTCTGTGTACAGGACATTGACTGTACGCGCCCGCTTACGGGGGCGAACCGGCAGAGCTTTACTTTCGCGTATAACGATTTCTTCTCGCAGCATCAGGGGTCTTTTTCATGGAGGAGTCCACACGAGCTTCTCACCAACTGCTCGCTCTCTGTCTGGTCTCTAGCTTCCATTACTCGTCCCATCGAAGCCTTTGTGCTATTCTATTGTGTATGTTCGCGTTTGTCTCGTGTGTCTGTTCGCGATACCGGCAAGTTCAAGGCTAAACAAAAAAGCCCTTCATCCTTCTCTATAAGGACGAAGAGCGTTAAACTCTCGTGTTGCCACCTTCATTCGTTGCCGCCTCACGGCAGACAACCTCAGGGAGTATAAGGACCACAGTCCTGCTACTCGCACCCTTTTACGGAGGTCTCCGGCGTAGTTCTACTTTCGTGAAAGCATTTTGCTTAAAAGCATTTTTGCTCTCGAACGATTTCTTCTCGCAGCTTCAGGTTCTTTTTCGTGGTCCGTAAACGTGTAGACTTCTCAGCCGTTATCTACTCTCTGTCCGATCGAGCAACCACTACTCGTCCTGTCAAAGCTTTTTGTTATTCATTTGTTCGGGTACGTTTAGAGTTATAACATGCTATCCTGACAATGTCAAGCGCTTATCAAGCTAATTTGATCAAGGAAAGAAAGAGGTGATACTCTTCACAGTCCCTCTTCCTTTCCTATGGATAGATCGCACACCCTTCCCTTTTTTAGCGCAGCCAGACGCTTACTAATCCCCGCTGATCACCAGCGGCCAACAACTGATTATCAGGCGCACAGGCCAGAGCATAGATCTTTGCCAGACCTGGGAGGACATAGTTCTGGACTATCCGCCCTTGAGCCAGGCTCCAGACATCTACACTGGTGTTATTGGCAATCAGGAGCGCGCGGCTATCCCGTGACCAGGCTAATGGGCCGTCCGCATAATCTAGTATGCCTGATGCTACTTCTTTACCGTTCCTGGCATTCCAGACGCGCAGGACCGAACTCAGGCCCGCAGATGCGATGGTCGATCCATTTGGCGACCAGACAAGACTACGCACGCTACTTGGCCCCCTCTGCCACTCTTCGCTCTCAAGTTCTCTGATGGACTGGTTCCGTTTCTTTTTTCCATCTGCTCGGTGGGCAGCATAGTTGACGGAGTGTCGGCCAGTCGTGCTATTCCAGACGTGAACGGCGCATTCAGGATAACCACCACCTGACACAATCTTTTTACCATCCGGCGACCAGGCTAAAGCTGTGACTATCCCCTGGTGTCCACGATAAATGAAGTGCGTCTTCCCTGTACGCGCCTCCCAGATATGAACGCTTCCATCCCACGAGCCAGATGCAATCAGTTCTCCATTAGGAGACCAGGCCAGGGCATGCGCAATCAGTGAGGTGTGCTGCTCATAGCTGGTAACCAGTGCTCCTGATTCAGCCTCCCAGACCAGAATACGCTGGTCCCCCCCGCTCGAGGCGACCAACGAAGCCCGAGGAGACCAGGCAACGGCTGTGACACTGCCACTGTGTTCTCGAAAGACTGTCCGGGTCGATCCCGTCCAACTATCCCAGATCCGCACTGTCGCATCCGCTCCACCAGAGGCCAGTCTCTGACTATCTGGCGACCAGGAAAGGCTGAGAATAGGGAAAAAATGCCCTTTGTAGACACATTGATAGCTGCGTTTGACCTGGATAACCTTCTCGGGAGGCAACTGGTCTTTAGTTGATTGGTCTGTAGTTGATTGCACTGAAGTAGATTGGAAAGCTAAGCCAGACGATAATGACCCTTTTGCGTTATCTGTACTGCTCTCTTTTTGTTTTCTATACTGGAGAAAATGTGCCTGCTCTTGTTGAAATGCTTGCAGGCAGAGTTGTTGCTCTTCTTCTCCGTACTGAAAATGATCAGTGAGAAAGCAGCGAATCGTATGCTCTACGGCGGGATTTCGGAGTATCGTACGTATAAATGTTGGATCGGCCTGGGCATTCTGATGTCCTAATGCCAGGTAAACTTGAGCAATATAATACAGTGGTTGAGGAAGATCAATCTTCTCGAGAGCTCCAAACATTCCATGCTGCCCCAATGCATACCAGATAGTTCCATACAATTCATCATCGCTGTAGACTGGTAAGGCAGACGTCTCAACTTGCCATAAAGCCTGTAGCAATTCTACCAATCTCTCTCCCAGGGTCGGCGACTCCCAACCCGCAAGCAACTTTACGATCCGGCTACGAAATCGATCCGCATAACGAATACGCTTAAGCGGCTCTTTCTGCTGGCTCTGTTGTGCTTGAGAACGCTCCTCAAGAGAGAGACCTTCCAATAGTAACGCTTCTAAATAAGGATAGGCGCGTGCGTCTTTCCTGGTGCCTAAAATAATTGCGCTTATCAAGCGTTCTGACGCACATTGACTGGTTAAGAAAGGATCGAGAATAGTCGGAGAAAAGTTATCAGCCAGCATAAACATGGCGCAGAGACGATCATCACCCTCGTCCTCCTGCAAGACGCGCTGGAAAGTGCTAAGACTCAGACCTCCCCAACGACTGGCAAATGCTTCATACTGTTCATCATTCGTTTTATTATTCGCTGAACCATATATTTTTTCAAAGGCATTCCTGATATCGTCAGTCACTATCAGTAGCCAGCGATCACTCATGCAATTTCTCTTTTTCTCTGTCCAATTTTCCGCATAAAAAAAAGCCTCAACCTATTTGTTCATTATAGATAGAAGCTTATCAGTTGTACAGTTAAAAAGAAGAAAGGGAGGGTTTTCCCACCAAAAAGGGGCCACGCCGAAGTGTAGCCCCCTTTTTGGTGGGCGCAAGATCCTGTTCTACCAATCAGAAGACGCGAACTATTCCCATTCCATAACGGGGCGAATCTCGATGGAACCAACCTTCGCGCCTGGAATCTGAGAAGCCACTTTGATTGCCTCGTCGAGATTGTCGGTCTTGATCAGATAATAGCCACCAAGCTGTTCTTTGGTCTCAGCAAAAGGGCCATCGGTGGTCAAGACTTTTCCGTTTTGCACACGAATGGTGGTGGCTGCACTCGTTGGATGGAGGGCCTCACCACCAAGTAAGACGCCACTCTCGCCAGCCGCCTGCGCAAATTCTCCATACGCGTTGAATTCTGCCTCTTGCTCAGCCTGGGTCATTTTTGCAGCCTCAGCTTCGTTCCCATAAATTAATGCTAAGTAGCGCATTGTTAGCTCCTTCTTTATCGTCGCTATCGCAAACAATAGATCTCATCAGAAAAACTCGTTTAAGAGTTCTTTCATAGAGATGACGAACGAGATCTGACCATTTCGACAGTTCTGACAACGAATTTTGCCAATCTTCTCTTTTTGGTCCAGTCGGACTTTTCTAGGCAAACACAAGCATCCTATGATATAGTTACTCTATGTGGATACGCAGATTATTTAAAAAGCTGTAGAAGGGACACCCTGGTATGCAAGAGCCAGTCAGCAGTTTTTCACCCACCTCTATCGATCTTCTTCATCGTCAGAGATTTACGCGTCTGGGACGATGGGCGGAGCACCATCCTTATCTCAGTGCGGGGTCGCTCTTCCTGCTCCAACTTGCCTTTATGCGAGGACTGGGGTTTGTGCTTGGGCCTGTGGTCCATACACTGCATATCCCTTTCTTACCAGCTAATCTATTGGCTGAAGCTCTCTATGCAGCGTTTGTGGCCATAATGATTTCACTCCTCGGCTGGTGGACCACCACAGGTTTCACCCGTGGACTGAGTACGAACCAGCAAGTTGTACTCTGCATTGCTCCTATAGCGCTCCTGGCACTGCCAGTCTTATGTGGACTCCCAACAGTAACGAATAAGGCTCCCTTTACAGTTATCTTGATGAGCACTGCACTGGCGTTGCTGGTGGGCTTTGCGGAGGAAGGCTTTTTTCGGGGTATACTCTTAAGTGCTTTACTGCCAAAAGGAATCTGGCTTGCGACGCTTGTCTCTTCGCTCCTCTTTGCCTGCGTGCATCTCGTTAATCTCTCGGCTGGCTTTACCTTGAATTATGTTGTAGGGCAACTCTTACTTGCCTTTGGAACGGGGATCCTGCTGGCTGCTCTCCGTTTAAGAACCACATCGATCTGGCCAGGGATTCTCCTGCATGCCATTCGCGATGTAGGCGGCCTGATCTTGCTCTCTACGAACCCTAAACTTGTACAAAGCGTTCCTTTAACTGAAGCGCTTATCGTCAATGGGGTCTTCTGTGCCTTCTTTATCTTAAATGGGACGATCCTGCTACGGCCACGGAAAATCCGGGAACTGAGCATCGTTTATCAACTACCCACGGCTCTACAACCCGCGCGACCAATACCACCAGAGGATCAGCCTGCAATCCCGCCCGACAATGCACCGTTTCAATCTCAATTCCCTTATGATGATCCGGCTTTCTATTCACCTCTCGATCAAGATACACTATGAATGCCAGTGGTGATCACGAAGATAACTACTTACCGCTACAATATGGCAACGTATAAGAACAAAAAAACGTAGAAACATTGTATACTATTCTTAAGATTTGTATCGTTATAGCTACCTTCCAGACAACTTTGTACAAGCTTTCCAGCAGACAATCTCGTATAATGAAGAAGGAACATTTTCTCAGGAAAGTGCAGGAGATATGTAAAGAGGGAGCCAGCTATGTCTGATCCAGATACACTTGAAACATCATCCTCCTGGCAGGAGCTACAGTCAGACGTTGAACCTGATGCAGATGATATTCCTCCAGAAGTAGCAGCGCAAAACGCTCGCTCTTTTCATGCTTTTGTCGGGGTGGTCATCACCATCATCCTGCTCTGTTTGTTCCTCTATCTGCCACTTCCTACTGATCTCAAGACTCTTTTCTTATGCTGTGCTTTGTTTCTCACTGGCTTTCTTCTTTTTCGCAGTCTACCACCACAAAATAGCAAGCTACCGACCTTGCCACAGATCCGGTATGCTCAAGATGAGGAGATTACTATGGGGGCTTCTCTGGCTCAGGAGACGTTTGAACAACTCGTGCAGGAGGCGCTGGATTCAATTCCAGCCGAGTTCTATGAACAGATGCGCAATCTTATCGTTATTGTCGAGGATGAGCCAGCCAGTGAGAGTCTGCAAGAGGCAGGTCTCCACAATGGTGAGACACTCCTGGGGCTCTATCAAGGAGTCCCATTGACTACCTGGGGCCATCAACATGCCCTCCTACCAGAACGCATTACGATCTATCAACAGACAATTGAGCGGCTCTGTGGCTACGATCATGAACGCATCCGCCACCAGGTAAGGGCCACTGTTCTCCATGAGGTTGCCCATCACTTTGGTATGGGTCATGAAGAGATGCCGATCTGGATGAAATAGCCGTTCCCATTCCTGAATAACAGCTCTCTAGCATCTCATATAGCGTCTCACTACTTCTTGAGAGCGAGGCGCCATCCCTTCATATTCTTTCCCTCAGAACCGTATTGGCGACTTTCTCATACGACAATCGCTTCAGAATGATGAACTCCTGTTTCTTCGATCGCAAAAACGAACTATTTATTTCCATATTAAAAATGCATTAAATGATTTAAACATGTATTGACATTTAGTCTGTTTTAGCTTTATTATCAGATCAATAAACTAAAATATAGTGGTTGAACTTTTCATCTATTTATTCTTTCAAAGAAAGATAGCACGTATCTTGTGCGACAAAAATAGGAAGTGAGGGTGGCATGAATTTTCGCTCTGGACCTGTCTTAATCTCTCATAGCGACGAGCTGATGACTCTTTTTGTAGTGACAACCAGTGGTTCTCTCTGGCAAATCTGCTCTACTGGCGTGGACACCATCTGGCATGAACATGGGCAGCCGCAAGACACCGAAGGCAGTGGTGAGCTCGCAGCAAGACCCGCCATTGCAGCCCATTCAGACGGGCGTATCGAGCTCTGTGCCATTACACACGATGGGCAGCAGCTCTGGCAGCGCTCTCAACGAGGTGGAAGAGAGGATTGGAGCCCATGGCTACGCTTGCAGCTCCCCTCACCAACGCTCCGTTTAAATAAGATTCCCGCGCTGGCAATCTCGACAAGTGGACAATTGGAGCTCTTTGTGATTGCAGCGGATGGCAATCTCTATCATTGTTCACAAGATCCTTTGACAACTATCTGGTCAGAGTGGCACTGTTTTGGCCATCCAGCGAATGGGAGCCTCGCCAATATCCCTACCCTGGCGTTCAATAGCGTAGGGTGCCTGGAGCTATTTGCTGTAGGCGAGGATGGAGATCTTTATCATCTTCAACAGACAACTCCACAGGGACCATGGAGCACCTGGCGCTCCCATGGACATCCTCCCACAGGTCCGCTTCTGACCCCACTTACCGACAACCTCCAGCCAACGCTCCACATGAATGCACAGGGGCAACTGACGCTCTTTATCGCTGATGGCGATCTGCATCAACTCTCTCAACAATCTCCCTCTGGCGAATGGTCAGAATGGCAAGAGCATGGACACCCACAGAATGCTCTTGTCTTTAATAATGCTCAGATCGTCTGCAATAGCAGTGGAGCGCTTGAAGTCTTTGTCCTGGGCACAAACTTTCGCCTCTACCACGTCTGGCAGACCAGACCGCAAGCCACATGGTCTGATTGGACCTGTCATGGACAGCCAGCAGGAACAACATTGGAAGGGACCCTCGCCGTGACCGCTTCCACCAACGGTACGCTGACCGTTTTTGCAGTTGGTGAGAATGTACGGCAACAACAAAGTGATCTCTATCTCATGACACAATCATCTCTCTCTGGCCCCTGGTCATCATGGATCTCACTGTCAACGCCTGTTCATCAGACTTCCTAACAAGCTATACTCCACTTGAACGAAAAACCGCAGCTATCAAGTGGAGTCCCTTTCTTTCAGTTGCTGCTCGCAACTGCTGCGCTCTTGACAAGCTGCACCTGTGCTGCTATCCTTTATAGGGCTCCTATACGTCTTTAGGAGCTTGTATTAACCTTCATGGAAGGGTTTTTTCCAGGATTTTTTATGAAAAGAGCGTTACCACTCGCGGTCAATACCGCCGCATGAGCGACCACGCCAGGGCTTGTGCGGCAGGAAATGGTACTTTTTGATGCATGCTCACCACACCTTCATCGCTGAAGTGAGCACGTCTTCACTTGCATTGCATCTTCTCTTTTCCATTCCTCCCTTCTCTCTTTTCAAGGCGTGTGTCGCCGGGCATCGATCCTCTTCGTTGCTTGCTTTGCGGCACCGTGGCTCACCACTCTTGCTTCCCGCCACTTTTCCATGTGCGAGCGCCGAAAAAGGAGTCCAGCCCACCAGAACTGTAGCGTGCGCGGCGCCCTTCATCGGTGTCTGATAAGCGCAGACCAACCAAGGTTTTTCAAATAGTCCAATGAGCAGGAAGCAAACAAAGGAAACAGAATAAACATATGTTACAAGTGAACCATCTTAAACTCTCTTATGGTGCCCGCAGGATCCTGGATGATGTCTCATTTACGGTCGCTCCTGGTGAGAAGGCCGGGCTGATTGGAATCAATGGCGCGGGGAAAAGCTCTCTCTTAAAAATTGTGGCTGGCTATCAAGAGGCTGATGCCGGATCGGTCGTTCTCCCTCGCACCCATGGCTATCTCTCACAGGATATCGCTCACGAGGCTCCCGTTGCAGATGGCGGCACAGCTCGCGATTTTATCTTTAGTGCCACTGGACTGGATAAGGCGATCCTGGAATATGAAGCTCTCTCTCATAAGATTGCATCCGTTGAAGGTGATGAGCTGGAAAAGGTGCTGGAAGATTTCGAACAGGCACAATCTCGCCTCGATGCTCTCGGCTATTATGATGCCGATGCTCGCTGCGAGCAATTAATTGATGGTCTGAAGATCGGTGGTGTCCCTCTCGATCGTGAGGTCAGTACTCTGAGCGGTGGACAAAAAACAAAGCTCGCGCTCGTACGTCTTCTCTTTCAGTCGCCTGAGCTCCTCATGCTTGACGAGCCGACAAACTTCCTGGACGTTGAAGCCACTCTCTGGCTGATGGACTTCCTGGAGTCGTATCAGGGAGCATTGCTGATCATCTCGCATGATCTCGATCTCATCGACCGCAGTATCAATAAGGTTCTCCGCTTAAATGAGTTTACCCATAAGCTAGAGGAGTATCGTGGAACCTATTCCAACTACTTGACGGCTGTCGGGGATGCTCTGGCTCTGATGGAGCGCACAAAGAAACAGCAGGAGCGCGATATTGAACGCTTAAAAAAGACCTCTGATCGCCTGCGTGGCTTCGGTGCAACACGTGTAAAACAACGTATTGCCATGGATAAGCGTATCGCTACTCTGGAAGAAAGCAAGCCACAACTGCCACAGCAGAGCCGCAAGATGAAGATTGAATTTCCATTGCGTACGCAGAGTGGCCAGCTCGTAATTAAAGCTGAGAAGCTCAATAAAAGCTATGGGACGAAACAGATCTTTAAGGATATTAGCTTCGAAATTGAACGAGGACAGCGGCTGGTCATTGTCGGGCTGAACGGTGTAGGTAAGACGACATTGATGCGCACTATTCTTAATCTCACCCCCATCAATTCTGGAAAAATCTTAATGGGCGACCGCGTTCACGTGGGCTACTATGCTCAAGAGAATGAAGGTCTCGACTATGAGAATACTGTAATCAATGAGGCAACTGCTGTCTTCCCTACTGATACAAAACATGTTCGAGGTGTTCTGGGCCGCTTCCTCTTCCAGGGCGATCGGGTCTTTCAGAAGATTGGAACGCTCAGCGGCGGTGAAAAGACACGTCTGGCGATGGCAAAGATGGTGCTCGATGGCCCCAATCTGCTCATGCTCGACGAACCTACAAGCCACCTGGATGTGATCTCGAAAAATATTATAGGTGAAGCCCTCGGCAATTTCCATGGCACGATTGTAACTGTTACTCACGATGTCGAGTTTGTCCGACTCTTAAAACCAACGATGATCCTACTAATGCCTGAAGGTAAGGTTCTTCATTATGATCCAAAATATGAAGACCTCCTGGAGCGTGCATAAGTATAATAGCGCTAAACTTCGAATACGAAGACCTCCTTGAGCGTGCATAAGGACAATAGCGCTACATTTCGAGAAGGCAATGAGGTGACTCATTGCCTTCTTTGCCCAATAAAACGCTTTTGTCTCATATAGATGGGGTTTTAGGACAACATGCCAGATAATATGCTATAAATAAAGCAGGATCAAAGTTACAGCCATATATAATTGAAAGGGATTGGGCTGAAGCATGCAGTTCTTAACGCTTCTTACGCTTGAGATGCGGATGCGCTTGCGCCGCGAACGTACAATCTGGGTGATTGTTGGCTATATCACTTTTATGGGAGTGCTGGGCTGGCTCATGCTTAATGCCAATCGCTCCAATGTATCGCAAGGTCCTTACAGCCTGAATTCGCCAAGTGATCTCGGGCTCTCGCTGTATTCGTTTCTCGCCAATATACAACTTCTCCTTATTGTGTTTATTACTCCCTCATTCACATCTACCGCGATCAATAGCGAGAAGGAACGTCAGACCTATGATATGCTGCTCTGCTCTCGCCTCTCAACTTTCTCTCTGGTAATGGGGAAACTGGTCGCTGGCCTGATTAATGCTTTTCTCCTTATTGCAGCCTCTATCCCTCTCTTTAGCCTGGTCTTTTTCTTTGGCGGGGTCTCTCCTTCTCAGATTGGCAGTGCACTCACTATTTTCCTGAGTACGACGCTCCTTCTCGGTAGCTATGGGCTCCTCTGCTCACTTCTGTTTAAGCGACCAGCAATCTCTACGGCAATTACCTATATTACCGGTCTGCTCTGGCTCCTGATTCCTATTGCCTTCAACTATCTCTTCATCAATACTGGAAACTGGCGCTATCTTCAGATGTATCCCCATCGAACACAACTTCTGTATATCTGGAATCCTCTGTATGCTCTCTCGAGTATCCTTCCCTCTAATGCGCTACCATTCTTTCGCTTCACTCCCTACGTTGTTAACCCCGGGATGGTTGTTAGTTATGGCAAAGGCTCTATTGGCTATATCGCTTCTCCACCGCTCTTTCAATTAGGCAGTTGGCAGGTTGCTCCATGGCATGTTTATGACCTGATAAGCCTTGCTCTGGCTGTGGTGTTCTTCGCGCTTTCGCTACTCCTCGCTCGACCCCGATTACGCATAGTAAATTTCAGGCGAGGTCAACCCAAAGCACAGGCCGCCTGATAGGTCAGAGCATAGGACATCAACCCTAGCATCAGAAGAGAGAGCTTTACCCACGAATATGGTAAAGCTCTCTTTTCGCTTTCACTGACCAGAGCCATTAAAAAGGCCGATAAAGAAAGACAAACACATTGCAAGTGTATGACTTTGTCCACTATAGTGATAGACATTTGTGCGACAAAAAGGCTGAAGAATCTGACATTATTCGGTATTGATAGACATTTGTGTGACAAAAAATGTTGAAGAATCTGACATTATTCGGTATTGATAGGCATTTGTGTGACAAAAAATGTTGAAGAATCTGACATTATTATATATAGTAATGAGTATAGCCATGTATGTACGAACAAACACGTTCATATTCTCAACGAAAAAGGCGAGAAGCTCCGTTTAAGCATATAAATCTATCATTTTATTGCGAACACTCTTACCATTTAACATCTGGCATCATTGTTTTTAACAATTAAAAGGAGTTCAGCATGGCACAAAGCGAGGTCGCACAGTTACGCCAACAGATTGTAGAAGAGTATGAAGCAATGAAACGAGGCTTGTCTGGACTAAAGCTGGGATCAGCCAAACACGCCTTTATCGATGCCCGCATGAAACGTGTCGATGGCTATCATAACCAGCTTTCTCAGCACGTCGGAGAGCAAGATGCGACGATGGCAATCTGTGAACTCTATGTACAGGTGATTGGCTAATCTCTGATCTTCGCTCTACGCTCGCCTTCTAGAAAGAAAAAGAGGCCTTCTTTCTAGAAGGCGAGCTTTTTTGCACTAAGAACTTTTGCGCTCTTTGCATCAACTATTTCAACGCAAGATACGTATGTGATATGCTCTCTAAAGAGAGGAGAGCATGTATGCGTTTACGAAGAACTGAGCTATCAACGCCTGCCAGCAATACGCGAATGATGGAAAAGGCCGCCGCCAGTACGGCTGATCTCGTTCTGTTGGATTTAGAGGATGGTGTAGCCCCCAATGAGAAGGTGGCTGCTCGGGGCAAAGCTATCTGGGCTTTGAAAAATTTGGATTGGGGCAGAAAAACGCGAGCAGTACGTATCAATGATCTTGAAAGTGAGTATGCTTATCAGGATATTATTACGATTGTAGAGGAGGCTGGCTCTGCCCTGGAGCTGCTCATTGTGCCCAAGGTGAAGACTGCGTTCGATGTTCTGTGGGTCGATCGGCTCCTGACGCTCATTGAAAAACGCCTTCGATTAACCAGGCGGATCGGGCTGGAGGTGCTGATTGAAGAGGTGGAGGCAATGATCTGTATCGAGGAGATTGCCCGCTCTAGCTCACGCCTGGAAGCTTTAATCTTTGGTCCAGGAGACTATAGCGCCTCTCAAGGGATGGATAGCCGGGGCATCGAAGGCTCGGTTGAGGGCTATCCCGGCGACCTCTGGCATTATGCGCGCAATAAGATCGCTATTGCTGCACGAGCTGCTGGGATCGATGCTATCGATGGTGCTTATGCCGACTTTAAAAATGATCTCGGCTATCAACAACAATGTCTACATGCCCGGACACTTGGCTTTGTTGGGAAATGGGCCATCCACCCCAATCAACTTCCTATTGCCAATCTGGTCTTCTCTCCAACGCCAGAAGCGATCGCTGACGCCCGCCGTATCACTACTGCCTATCAAGAGGCGCTGTCGCAGGGTCAGGGGGCCATTGCTCTCGATGGCAAAATGGTGGATGCAGCTATCGTCCGTAGCCTGAGTACTATCTTACAGAAAGCTGAACTGCTTGACCTCTAGTTAATTCTAGTGTCTCCTTGCTTGCATCCTGAACTATACACGTTGTACGATACAAGCAAGAAGTAATGGATCGTGCGCTAAATAATAAGGATCAGGCAAGATGGAACCGTTATTTCAGCCCCAGACAGCAAAAAGACCACAACGCCAGGAAAAGGGAGCAACGCAAGTTCTTCCTGAGACGACACTGGCCGCTGACCCGATGCCCTCAGGCGTGCCACCTGAAAAGATGGTGGTCGTTACGATTGCACGCCAGTTTGGCAGTGGTGGTTCAGAGGTTGCGCGCCTTGTAGCCCGCGCTGCCGGACTCAGTTATGTTGATCACACAATTATTCGCGAGGTTGGGCAGCGATTAGGCCTGGAGCCTCCACCACCATCTCTACGCACTACACCCACGACAAATGTAGTTGGGCATATTCTTAAGGCAATTCAGGCCAGCACGCCTTTTACAGTCAATTACAATACGCTTGCAGATCCAACCACGTCAACAATGAGTAATTCACGTGAATTGGCCTATTTCCATCTCACGCAAAAGGTGATTCTTAATCTCGCCAGTCAGGGCAATACGGTCATTGTAGGACGTGGCTCTCAGTTCCTGCTCCGTAACGCCCCACGTACATTACATATCTCTATCTTTGCGCCCCTCCCCTATCGCCTGGAACATGTGATGCGTCAGTACCAACTCTCACGACCCGATGCAACCCGTTTATTAGAACAACGTGACTACGAACAAGAGAGCTATCTGCGCCGCTACTATGGAAATGATGGTCATCAACCTGGACTCTATCATCTTTTGATTAATACCAGTCTCTTCTCATTCGAGTTAGCCGCCAATCTCATTCATCAAGCCCTCCCCGTAGTAACAAAGATGCCTTGATTGACTGTTATTCACTCTTTTGTTGAGCAATCGCTTCCAGGGTTTTGTCACTAATGCGATTGAGATTGCCTGCCAGATTTTTAAGAATGCTTGCACCAATCCCCTCGCCTTCGCGCACAAGTCCGAGCAGAAGATGCTCTGTGCCAACAAACGGAGCATTCAGTCGCTGTGCTTCTTCTATTGCCAACCTGATCACTTCTCTTGTGCGTGGAGTAATGCTCGATGGTCCACTAACAACTGTTTCACCCCGCCCAACAATATATTCGAGCGCTTTACGCACAGTCTCCAATTGCACGCCAAAGGATTTAAGCACTACACTTGCTACTGTCTCAACCTCATGCAAGATTCCAAGTAAGAGGTGCTCTGTGCCAATATAATTATGGTAAAAATAGTTGGCCTCTTCTTGTGCATGGTCCAGGATTTTCCTGGCGGATTCATTGAACTTTTCTAGCAAAGCCTGATCATCGATACTCATCAATATACCTCCTCTGCCTCAATGCAGACTGTTTCGTGTTCTCTTCAAAAATGCGTCCGTTAAAAAGTATACCATTACAGTCCCTTCAAAAAGGGGCATGAACAGCTATGTATTGCGCTGAACGGAGAAGAATGCCTCCTTTTAGAGACGCAAAAATGAGAGGCGCAAAAAAAGGACGAGCGTCTCGAGCCGCTCGTCCTCTCTCTCATGGGCAACGTTTATGCTTCGGTCTCCTCAACCCAGATCATCATTCCACGGCGGAAGCGGCGCACACGGGTCACGCGCGGAGCCTGGAGCATGACTGCATTGTTTGCGTTCCGGCTGATCTGAGGGACCCGCTGGACTTTCAAGTTCTCATTCTGGCGGGCCTTCATGGTCACATTCTTGTTCTTCTGAGTTGTCATCATCGTCTGCTCCTTTTCTTGTATTTTGAACTGCTCTCGACGGCTCCTAAACAGGTTTATGGCTCGTCGAGACAAAACATTCAGATGAATGGGCTCTCTTGCGCTATACCACAACAGCTCTTTCATGGGCGATTCTCTTCTTCTCGCTCGCGTACGCACATCAGTACAAACGCTCATCTGTGCTAAAGGCCATAGAAAAACTACCTGCATAGAGCAAGCAGGCATCTTTTCGCCACACAAAAGGGCTTACAAGCGTTTAATGTACTGGTCTGGTCTGGGAATCTGCATGTCGGCTCATTGCTTTCTCACAGGCAACGCCGATAGATGGAAACATTCAGTCCTGGAGAGGGTCTTTTCCAATACCGCGATCGGCTCATTGCTTTCTCATGGGCAACGCCGACAGTGTGCGTTTGATTGGCACAGACGATCAATCATCCTGGGTAGAGGTTTTTCGTTAGAGGAATGCAGTACCGTCTTTTCTGCATTGGAGGCGTTCGGTACCACCTATCCAGAAAAACAGACGTGCCGCATTATACATGTTACATTGCAGCATGTTGGCACCTCCAATTATTTCTATCTAGATACGGCGGTAAAATAATAACAATCTTTTCTTATCTTTACGAAATTAAAGGTACCATAAGGTCAGCCAAAAAGTCAAGGCTTTTTGCGGGCAATTTTCATTTTCCTGGCAAATTTCTCTTTTTTCCTGGTTTCTTTCTCACTTCTTGCAAAAAGCTGGCTGAATAGCATGGGATAACAGCTACTCAAAGAGGCCTTTTTTACCCCGAACAGACCTCTTTGATGAGTACTCGGTCCTCAATCTTTCGCACGTGGATCAAATGCATCTCGCAGGCCATCGCTTAAATAGGAGAGGGCCAGAACGATGAGAACCAGGACGCCAGCGGGCAATAATGCCTCCCATGGATGGACGCTAAGCTCAACAGCTCCATCTGAGATCATCAGACCCAGACTGGCCCCGGGGGTCTGAACGCCCAGACCCAGCAGGCTCAATCCAGCCTCACCGACAATCGTATTCACAATATTGAGGGTGGAAGAGATGACCACAATGCTAAAGAGATTAGGAATAATATGTCTCAGCAGGATGCGAATATCGCTGGTCCCTGAGGTACGCGCAGCTTCTACAAATTGCTGCTCTTTAAGCTGTAGGGTCTGACCACGTACGTAACGTGCCATCAATGGCCAGACGGTAAAGGCAAGGGCAATCGAGACCAGTAAAAGGCGAGCGTTGCCATTGGGACCAATAACTGGAATCTTCCCCAGGGTATCATTGGCGCGTGTTCCCAGGATGCCAACCAGCAGAATGGCAAAGAGGAGTCCTGGAAAAGCAAAAATTACATCCGCAAACCGTGCCAGAAGCTGATCGATCCAGCCACCATAATAGCCAGCAAGTACGCCAATGGTGATTCCAAGGACGACATCTACAACCTCAACTGCAAAGGCAACACAGATTGAGATCAACATTCCTTGCATCAATCGGGCAAACAGATCACGACCAATAGCATCGGTCCCCAACCAGTATTGCCCCGACGGGCCCTCGTCCTGCCGATCTGGCTCTTGATGCGAGAAGTTATGATAGACCTCCGAATGGATAATTCTTCCATTCACATTACTTGTATAATCACTCCCAATATGCTGGTAGATCCATGGTCCAAACAGTGCAATCAAAATATACAAAACAATGATGCTCAGGCTAACCATCGCACGTTTGTCTTTACGGAGGCGACGCAGCGAATCACGAAATGGTGTTCCAGCATCTTTTTTTGAACCAACCTTCGGCTCCTTGCCATCCTGACCCTCTAAAACCACCAGCGACTCTACAGCTAGTGCATTCTCGATCTCTGTCTCGGCGGGCGGCAGAACCTCAGTACGCTCTTGTTCAGCATCATGTTGACTCATATGCTCTGCTCCCTCTTTATTCAGCTTTAATACGTGGATCAACGACAGTATAGAGCAGATCTGAGATAAGATTCCCAAGCACTACACCAACTGCAAGAATAATGGTCGTGCCCTGCACTACAGGGTAGTCAAGATTGTTAATGGAATCAATGGTAATGCGTGCAATGCCTGGGATGGAGAAAACGTATTCCACAAAGAAGGCTCCCCCAACCAGAAAACCAATTGAAGTACCCAGAACAGTGATGAGAGGGATCAAGGCATTGCGAAATGCATGCCGATAATTGACAAGGCGCTCACTCAACCCCTTGGCACGAGCGGTGCGTACATAATCCTGCCGCAAGACTTCTAGCATGCTTGTACGGGCTATGCGTGAGAAATAAGCCATACCCGCAGCGGCATAGACCAGGATGGGGACCAGTTTGTACTGAATATCGTTCCAGCTATACTGCCAGGGGTTTCCCCACTGTGCACTCGGCCAGGTCAGACCTGTGTTCTTGTCAATCCAGATAATGACAAACTGTGCGAGAATTCCCAGGACAAAGAGTGGAACGGCATACACAATTAATGCCACACCCATATTGAGGGTATCAACCCAGGTATTAGCACGTATTGCCGAAATAACGCCAAGAGGAACCCCGATCACAATCTGCAAGAGAAGGGCCCAGAAGCCCAGTTCGGCTGAGATCGGAACTCCATCGCTCAGAATCGCCCAGACCGGCCGATTAATGGTCTTGAAGGAGGTCCCCAGATCAAAATGAAGCAGACGAATTAAAAAGTTCGCGTATTGCTGATACCAGGGTAGATCCAACCCGTAGTCATGCATCAGCTTCGCTTCCAGGGCTTTATTGGGGTGATCGCCAAGTAAGACTTGAATGGGGTTACCAGGGGCTGCATAACCAATGATAAACGTTAAAAATGTGACAACTAGAATCACAAAGAGGAGTCCGATCAGTCGTTTGATCAGGAACTGTACCATATTAAGCTCCTCACTCTTTCTACAGTCTTTGTTTGAAGTCCAAGAGATGGGGAAACCGTCCGTAGCCTTTGTAGACCACGGACGGTGAGATGATGCTTACCGCTCTGCATTTTTAGCTGCTTTTCAGCAGAGGCTCCATCTATTGGGTGATGTAGACATCGCTCCAATCATCGGGCGGAAGCTGCTGCTGTGAGTTCAGATTAAAGCCATGAACATTGCTCTGTGTCAAAGACTGAGCTTTGAGCTGCCATAGTGGCAACCAGCCCACATCGTTGATGGTCTTCTGCTCAGCATCGTTGTACAGTTTGAGGCGGGCTGCGTTATCGGACTCAACATCTGCCTTGACCAGCTCATCCTGTACCGCCTGCTGTTCAGTCGCTGCAGTTGAATTGTTCTGACCATAATTGAACTGGTTGTAATCGGTTCCCTTCTGATAGAAGGTTGAGAGCCAGTCCTGGGGATCGGGATAGTCGGCTGTCCAGTTAGCCTGCCACATCTGCAAAGGTCCCGCATTATTCTTGGTAGCGCTCTCCAACTTCAACAGTTCGGCACGTGCAACACTGTTCACGGTAACGGTGACACCCAGGTTGTCCTGCCATTGCTGCTGAGCCTGATCAATCGCTTTTTTGAAGCCAGGATTCTTTGCATAGTAGGTCAGAGTAATTGGAGGTAAGGAGCTCAGACCCTCTTCCTTCAGGCCTTCAGCCAGCAACGTTTTGGCTTTATCAGGATTCCCTTTGGTGCTGGTAGTACCATCTGGTCCCTTCAGCTCCAGATCATATCCAGGCATTCCCTGAGGGATCATATGATTCGTTGCCGTGTAAGCTCCGCGAACAGCAGTTTTGACGATAATATCTTTGTTCAGAGCCAGCGCAAACGCCTGACGAATCTTGATATTATCAAATGGCTTCGCCAAATAGTTCATCGCAAGATAGCTGATTGAGAGCTGCGAAAGCTCACGAAACTGCTTATTGCTGCGCTCAGTCTCCAGGTTCTCTGGCGGAACTGGTGTATAATCCAACTGCTTCGACTGATAGGCACGATACATGGCAGCCTGATCGGTAAAGAAGGGGATCGAAAGCTTCTTCAAGCCTGGCTTTTTGCCATAGTAGGTATCGTTCGCTACCAATTCAATACCCTTAGAATGCGAATAGCTCGCTACCTTGAAGGGTCCAGAACCAGCACCTTCGTCCAGATGGTCGGTCCACTGAGGACCGTAGCGCTCAACCAGTTTCTGGTTGACGACATAGGAGGTCGGATAGGAGAGAGCCTGGAGGAAATAGGCAGCTGGCTGGCTGATCTTGATCACAACAGTGTTGTCATCAGGAGCAGAGAGGCTATCGTCAATCAAAGTGGGGAGAGTTCCCGCATTTACTTTATCAAAATCTTTCAGAAGTTGAAGATAATAACTGACGTCCGATTTGGTTGCTGGCAAGACGGTGCGGTTGATGCTATAAATCACATCTTTGGCGGTCAGAGGTGACCCATCGCTAAACTTCAATCCAGAGCGCAGCTTAAAGGTATAGGTCATCTGATCAGATGAGACATTGTAGCTTTCTGCCAGCTGGGGTTTAACCTGCAATTTAGAATCTAAGGTTACCAGACCGGTATAAATACTCTGAATGGGGAAATTTGAATCGGTATCTTCGACCAGAGCTGGATCAAGTGTTGCCACATCACCAACGACGGGATAGCGAAAAATCTGTTTGCTATCATCGGCCTTCGTGACGCTCGTCGGCGTGCTGGTAGTTGAACCACAGGCGGATAAGATCAGGGCTAAAGCACAAAGAAAACTTGAGAGAATCGGTACTGTTAATCTCTTACCAGGCTTCATAAGGTCGTCTTCTCCTCTACAACTTACAGCTGCTTCCAGGAATAAGCGCAATAAAAATAAGCTTGACTCGTACTATTTTCCAGGCTTAAACGAATTATTTCCCCCTTCTCATCTACACAACGCAATAATGCATTACATTGAAAAAAGAAGGTATAGTATGTACGCTAGAAAAAAGGGGAATCTCTCATACATTTTGCCATCTGACGCAGCTCAATCTCCCCTGCGTCGTGATGGGGATCAGATTTTTCATGATGGCTCTTTCCATACGTTTAATCAGTAATACAAGGGAAGAGTTTTTATGTTGATGGGTTTAATCCAGATCCTATGAATAAGATCCTATGAATAGAGGAGATATTTTATGCAGCTCTCACATGAACAAGTCCACCAAAATTGGTGGGCAGAAGGCGATACGCCTGTCCGCACTGATTCTCGTGTACTCTATCTGGTAGATGGACGAAGCGCGATGCTGGAGATCTGTCGCCATTGTCTCAAAGCACAAAAGTATATTTATCTGGCAAATTGGGGGATGACTCCTTTATTAGAGCTTGTCCGAGGCAAGGATCATCGCCGTGGCCCCGATGGGAGTCCTGAGCAGGAAGAGCTTCTGGCTGAGCTCCGAGCAGAGGGGTTACAAGAGGCCGATATTGCTTTCTGGCAACAAAACGCTCTCTCTGTTCGCAATGTCCTTGCCTATGCGCGCAGCAAAGGGGTTGAGGTAAAGGTGCTGCTCTGGAAATGTAGTGATGTGCTATCACACTATAGCCCTAAAGAGGCTCATGAACAGCTCACGTCCGCTGGTGTAACATGCTTGCTCGATGATAGTGCACAGGGAGTGCTCCACCACCCAATCGAATCGCTCCATCAAAAGCTCTCTGTGATTGATGGGCAGGCGGCCTTTGTGGGTGGGGTCGATCCTTTGATTGAGAAAGAAGGAGAGTTTGACCGCTGGGATCTGCCCGATCACCCTTTTACGACACCGCTGCGTCAGACGGCAAAGGGGGCAACCCCTCATCCCTGGCATGATGCCCATAGTCTTATCGAAGGACCAGCAGCCAGCGATGTCGAGCTCAATTTTCGCCAGCGCTGGAACGATGTTGTGACACGCCATCATCTGTCTGAAGATCTGCTCGTTCCTGAGCATCCCATTGCTCCACCTCTAAAAAGTCAGAGCCTGGTCCAGGTCGCACGTACGATTCCTGAACATACCTACAAATTTATTACGACTCAAGGTATTGCTCAGCTCTATCACCATGCTTTAAATAACATTCAACGCTTTGTCTATCTCGAGAATCAATATTTCTGGCTGCGAGCCTTCTATGGGATCGATATTCCTTTTGCGGGGACCGAGAGTTATGAGATGCAACAGAATGTGCAGGCTCTGATCAAGGCGCTCCAAAGAGGTGCGTTTGCCTCGATTATTCTGCCCGATCATCCCAATGTCGGTCGAGGCTTTAGCGATGCTGGTCTGATGCGCATTCGTGAAGGTGCTCCTCAAGCGAACGATGAAGGCCGCTTTGAAGCTTTTTGTCTGGCGACCTCGACTCAGGAAGGTGGCCGCACCCACTATCGGCCCATCTATGTGCATGCCAAGGTCGCTGTTGTTGATGATCTCTGGTCAACCGTGGGATCAGGGAATCTCAATAATCGTGGCATGCGCGATGATACAGAGATTAATGTCGCCACTCTTGATCCTACAGCAACGCGCGGACTCCGTCTCATGCTGCAAGGAGAGCATCTGGGCATTGTGCATACAGAAGAACTACTGGCTCTCTCGCGCCTGTTAGGTCAGCAGCATCAATCAGCACTGGAAGAGGCCCGGGCTCGCAATGCTCTCCGCTATCTTGAAGAGACCCTGGGCGATCCCGCTCGCGCACTTACTTTAATGCATGATGCAGCCTGGAGAAATCTTAATCTCTATAAACAGGGCCAGCCACTGGTAGGGCATCTACTTCCCTATCTCAGCGCTGAGGAGGCGCAACAACAAGGGCTCCATTTCCGTGAAGAGCATGGCTGGGTTGAAGAAGAGGAAAAGAAGATCTCATAAACTTAAGGCAAGCGGATCAGTACAGGGACTGAACAGGTGAATTTTTCTGATGATGGCAAAGAAGTCGCCTGTTCAGTCCTTTTTAGCATACTCAGCATGCAGCGATGATGTATACGATGCCGCCAGCGCTTTAAACGTTCCTAAATTAACTCAAGATAGCGGCGGCGCTCCCAGTTCGTGACAGCCTTCTCAAACTCTTTGACCTCCCAGCGGCGGGTCGCCACAAAATGTTCGACAAAGTCTGCTCCCAGGTACTCTTTAGCGAATGCGCTCTGTCCAAAGAGATCAGTAGCGGTCGTTAGATTGCGTGGTAATACGTGCAGCTCTCCAGCTGAGATCGCTCGAGCCAGGTTCGCTGGATTATATGCATTGCCATCCAGGCGTGGCGGAAGCTCCAATTTCTGCTCAATCCCATACAGACCGCTGGCCAGCATAGCGGAAAAGACCAGATAAAAGTTTGCATCTGAGCCCGGAACACGATTCTCAATCCGAATCGCCTTACGTCCACTGTTAATCACACGAACAGCACAGGTACGGTTATCCATCCCCCAGGAGGTGTTGAGCGGTGCCCAGGTCCCTTCCATATACCGTTTATACGAATTAATGATCGGCGCATAGAGGACCATTAGCTCAGGCATCTTCTGCAATACACCTGCCAGGAACCAGCGCATCGTCTCTGACATATGTCCTTCCGCCGCATCATCCCAGAAAACGTTCCGCTCCTTCGTGCGATCCCAGAGACTGAGGTGCGAGTGGCCGCTACTGCCATCCTCCTGATCATTCCATTTGGCCATAAATGAGACGGTATACCCTCCCTGATGACAGAGCTCCTTGGTCCCATTTTTAAAGAGCAGGGTGCGATCGGCAGCGGTCAATGCATCGGTATAGCGCATATTGAGCTCATACATACCCGGCCCATGCTCGCGATTATATCCTTCCAGCTCGACACCATAATCGCGCATATTGCGGGCAATAGTGCCAATCAGATGCTCATCAGCACTGGCATGACTAATGACATAACA
This sequence comes from Tengunoibacter tsumagoiensis, assembly GCF_003967535.1. GTDB lineage: Bacteria > Chloroflexota > Ktedonobacteria > Ktedonobacterales > Ktedonobacteraceae > Tengunoibacter > Tengunoibacter tsumagoiensis. Next base: position 4,505,665 of record NZ_BIFR01000001.1, read on the forward strand.
ATTTGTCCCGGGATTCAACGGAGTCAGATCAGGACCAAAATCTTTGTCGCGGAGCGTCACTTGATTCTCTCGAAAGAAACGCATCTCTAATTCAGAGGCGGCCATTGGCTCATAGCCCAGACTGCGCGCCCGCTCCACCAACGTCTGTAAAACCGAACGAGGAGCAATATGAATGGGCTGGCCCTGCTCCGTCCACAGATCACAAATACAGGTAGCAACGTTCTGCTCCCACGGCACAACGGCAAAAGTAGTCAGATCAGGCACCATCACAAAATCGCCAAAGCCACGCTCCCAGTTGCTAATTTTGAGATTTGGCAGGACGTTCTCAGCAATATCCCATCCAAATAAGACATCCGATTGGGCAAAACCATCAGATAACGAATCAAGAAAGAAACGTGCAGCAACACGCTTGCCACGAAAAACGCCCTCCATATCGGGGACGCCTATCTTAATATATTCAACCTTTCTCTCTTCAATCAGACTCTTGACTTCAGCGAAATCCATCAGGATGTTCCTTTCTTGTGACTCGTGGATGCACCTGGCTCTTGCTTAGATCACTTCTCCCATCGCACCAAAACGAGAGGCTAACCGTTGGCAGAGTAGCATGGACAGAGAGCACTCGTCAAGCATCTCTGTCCACATGCACACTCTCTATCTCATCGACTGCCAATCGCCTCAAGGGCGTTGAGATCTCCCGATGCATTTGTATACATGCGAGATACTTGAGATGCCTGCATATAAGGGGCAAGAGCAACGCGCAACAGCGGCCTGGCACGCTGAAAGTAGGTCTTGGCTGTGTTTTCTGGCATGTGGAGTAGCCTTCCTATCTCGCCAAAACTCATATCGCTTCGATAGCGCAAAAGGACTACCGCCCGAAATTTTGGCGGCAGGTCTTGAATAGCCTGCCAGAGCGTCCATTGAAGGTCTTGTAGCTCTAAAATCTCTTCTGGCAAGCGACTCGGATCGGGAAGGACCTGAAGAATGGAGACCTCCTCATCATCTTCCATCGGCTCAATCTCGGAAAACAGCAGAGGGCGCTGCTTCCTCTTCCGCAACTCATCCATACACCGATTCCAGGCCACCTGGAACAACCAGGACTTCAACGGATTCTTCGCATGCTGCGAGGAAAGATTCAATGACAATTTAGGAAGGGAGATGTACAACTGTAGAAAGACAAATTGCAAGACGTCACATGCCAGTTCGTAATCATGCAAACAACGGCCAATGAAATTATATAAAGGAGCATGATACCGCTGCACAAGCCCCTCAAAACCACGCTGATCCCCTGCCAATACAAGTTCAATCAATGCCCGCTCGGGCAGATCATTGTAAGAGTACTTCGCACTACTGGCAACTGACGGCGATAGAGTATTTTGCATCTTCATAAGAATATATCCTGTTTTCCGCCCGTTTCTGTCCCCATTGACGTTTTTTTGCTATAAAGATGGCCTATTCCACGTTCATCTTCCTTTATACTGCTCATAGTACCATATACAAGCACTATAAAGAAAGTACCGATGGTGCCATTTCTTTTCTCTTTTGTCTAAAAAAAGTGAAAAAATCAAATGAACAGTCAGATGTTACTCATCAAGAATATTCAAAGCTGTGGGTCTATCTCTTCTGTGGGTGTTCTACAAAAAATCTAACATAAACCTTTCAGGAAAGCTTCAATGAATTGTAAAAAATTTAACAATTTCTCCTGTGGACGGCTGATTCCTATTTTTCAGTAGATAAGGGTAGAGAGTTGACAACAGGGGTGAAGGATGAGTAAGATAGATATCATAAATGTGTACTAAAAACTTCTCAATAAATCAAATGCATATACTGCCTTATGTAGAGTGAATGGTGGTATAACGGAGGGAGTCGGCGTATGCCAAAGTTGCCGTCCAACGATGACGATCAAAGAGAGATACCAGGACCTGCTACGTCCAGACCCAGAACAAGACGCCCACAGGCTACCAACGTCGAATCTTCTGAGGCTCTACCAAAGCTCAAACGCCGCTCACTGAATTATGAGAACGACGAGAGTGCTCCCACCGAACGCACGTTCTCTCCAACACAAAACAGTACTCGCAATTCAATCGCTAAAGCCAATCAATCTCGTCCCCCACGACAGGCCAGAGATCAGACGCTCAATCTCGATACTGGTTGGGCCGATCCCTCACCAGGAGAACCAGAACAAAACACTGGCATCACGCCACGTACCAGCAAGCCCCGAACATCCTCATCACGCTCGTCACAGACTCCAGCCAGAGCCGTACGGCCACAGTCTCTCCCAGAGGATGGTGCCCCCACCCGGACACAATCAGCTCGCCCGACACCGGCCTCACCAGATCGTACCGCTGCAACGAGCCGTCCACGTTCCTCACGACCATCTAACATTCCACAAACGCCTCATACCGATGAACATGAACGCCCTGCTCCCGCAACCAGACGCCCACGTTCATCACGCGCCTCTCAGCAGAGCGAGAGTGCTCTCAATGAGAGGACTCTACCAAAGGCTCCACGCACACAACGCTCGCTGCAATACGATGAGCGCGACACAAGCACAACTTCTTCTTTACGCTTACGCGAGCTCCGGCAGACCAGGGATCATGCATTAGACCTGGGAACCAATACCAGCACCAATCGCGTGGTCCGTCCACCAGCCGCAGAAGATGTAGGACTGGACCCTCAGTACAGACATTCACGCACTCGTCGTCCAGCACTTGAAGCAGATCTTGCAGAAGATGAGTACCAGACACGCCGCCTCCCAGCCTATCTGCTGGAAGATGATGGCTATCAGACACGGCGACTACCAGCCCATCTCTTAGAAGAAGGTGTTCAGACAGCTCAAGCGCCACGCGGTACGACCAGACTCCGCACGCAACGCCTGCCCGAACAAGATCTCGCAGCACAGGCTGGCCCGGAACAGCCCGGGACAACAAACAAAATTATGGTCTCACAGCGCAAACGCTCTCAGGTCTCCGATGTTCTTCCAGCTACCTATTATCAACCACGTGGGCAGGAGCTTCTCTATCCTCGACGCTCTCCCTGGCGGCGCCTCAAGCTTACACCAGCCTTTCTCATTGTCCTGATAAGCTGCATTGCACTGCTTCTGTTCATTCCGATCGCATCCAATTTTCTTACAACATACGCACCAGGAGGGCAGCTTCATCTTCCGTTCCCTGGGAACCAGCCAACCTCAAGCAATAACGAAGCTGACACACATGAACTGGTGATTACTCCTACAGATACGGATCACCCTGCCCCACCTGTGAATGCCACAGCCGCCTATCTCCTTGACGCCGATACGGGGGCGACACTGTATGCCAGTAATCCCTTTATGCATCTCCCCATGCTCAGCACAACCAAACTGATGACAGCACTCCTGGCCGCTGAACAGGGAGATCCCGATCGCAGTATCACTATCACCGATTCAATTCAGAACGATATCAATCAGCTCTCTGCCGATAGCGCGTTAATGGGCATCAAGAAAGGAGAGACATATACCTTACGGGAACTTCTCTATGGGCTGCTCCTGGTCTCTGGCAACGATGCAGCGGTGGTCATCGCCGATGCCATCGGCGGTAGTCAGCAGGCTTTTATCGCCAAAATGAATGCTCGCGCAGACCAGCTTGGTATGCACGATACCCATTTTCTTAATCCTCATGGACTGCTTATGACCGGACATTTCTCAAGCGCTCACGATCTGGCCGTTCTAGGGCGCGCCAGCCTGGGAAATGCCTTTATCCACGAGATTAGCGCAACCAGACACTATCAGATTCCTCAGACAGACAAACATCCAGCCCATGATCTGGATAATGGCAATCAATTTCTCTGGTGGTATCCTGGCGCTGATGCTGGCAAAACTGGCTGGGATGCAGGCACAAACTTCATTCAGGTTGTTGAATGCAATCGCAACAATCATCATCTCATCGGCGTCACTCTTCATACCAACAACTGGTGGACCGATATGCGCGATCTCATGAATTGGGGCTACAATAATTTTACCTGGACCTCACCTAAGGATGCCGATGCAAAAAGTCCCATCCCTTTTGGGGTCGATTGGAACCACTTTACTCGCGATAAGAAAGAGAATACTATTCCAACAGCCAGTTCAGGTCGCTACTATATTTATAGTGGGTATAGTATCTCGGGACCAATTCTCGATTTCTTTGATAAGAACAATGGACTCGATCAATTTGGCTACCCGCAGTCGCAACCACAATCGCCTGCTACAAATATACTCAAACAACGCTTTGACCATGGGAGCATTCAGTGTGATCTCACCACGAAACAGTGTACCAAAGTATAGCCAGTGTCCATTCATGACGATCAATAAGATCAACAAAAATACGTAGCACAAAACACATGATTGGACAGAGTGCCTTGATTCAATCCAAACAATCGACTAAATATCCAGCACTTTTACAGAGCAAGTGGAAAATTTGCTGTTCCTGCGTTGTACAAATGGACAATGTGCCTAATTCACTTGCCCGCTCTCATCATGTTTTGTTATACTGCAAACGGCGTACCTGTACAGCTGGCATTTCTTTGATGCCACCGACACAGTTGCCCAACGAGCTAGAAAGCAGATGCACCACGTGACAGAGTGCTTCTTTTCGTTTGTTTGTGGCGTTAAACCATAGAGGCAAGGCCTCCAGGGACGCCTTGCACAATTTTTAGTCAGGGTATGGGTTTCTATGCAAACAGAGAATTCAAACAATGACAGCACAGCACCAACAGGATTACATAAAGCTCGCCTGGCCTTTGCAATTTCGGCTGGCAAACTAGTTGGCGCTTCAGGCCGCTTATTTCACATTGGAGGCGGCACCAGTCTGCCCGGGATGATTGCTCGCCGCATTGATCCCAATGTCCTTAAATCGGTCGTTGGCAGTAGTAAAGCGAAAAAAATTGTCATTACTGGCAGCAATGGAAAGACAACGACTGCACGCATGACCGCTGCTATCGCTGACGCCAATGGCCATCGCGTCTCACAGAACCGCACCGGCTCGAATCTCCTTCAAGGCGTAACATCGGTCGCCGTCAATTTTGCGGACGTCTTTGGCCGTCTGGATAGCGATGTTCTGCTCTTTGAGATCGATGAGGGGACGATTCCTCTGGCTGTGCCAGAAATCCAGCCTGATGTCGTTGTGATTACAAATATCTTCCGCGACCAGTTAGATCGCTATGGCGAGCTCTATTCGGTTGGCCGCGCGCTCAATAAGATGCTGGAAGACCTGCCTGAGACGGCCACGATCCTGCTCAATGGCAATGATCCACAGGTTGCCAACTTTGGTCTGAACTCCAAGGCCAGACGGCTCTACTTTGGGCTCGAGACTACGGAAGTCGGCACGCCAGTACCAGAACAATCTGCCGATATTATTCGCTGCATTCATTGCAATAGCGATTTTGTGTACGAGGTGGCCTACCTTTCCCATCTGGGACTCTATCGCTGCCCAGAGTGTGGCTACACTCTTCCCAAGCTGGATATTGCTGTGACTTCTGTCGCTCTGGCCACCGATGGCGAGGGCCCCTCCCATATGAAGATTCGTACCCCACAGGGCGAGATGAAGCTAGAGCTTTCGCTGCCTGGTCTCCATAATGTCTACAATGCCACCGCTGCTATTGGTGCCGCAATGGCCGCTGGTTTCCCGATGGAGAAGGCCCAGAATGGCTTTAATAATCTGAAAACCGCCTTTGGTCGCCTGGAGAAGATTCAGGCTGGCGATAAAACGATCTATCTCTCGTTTGTCAAAAACCCAACTTCGTTTAACCTGATGCTGCGCCTGATTAATCAACATGCCGGCAAGAAACATCTGTTGCTGGCAATGAGCCATACGGTGGTCGATGGCGAAGATTTCGCCTGGCTCTGGGATGTCGATCTGGAAGAGGTCGCTGATGAGATTCTGGATGCGATCTGTAGCGGCAATAAACCCGAAGAGCTGGCGATGCGTCTCAAATATGCTGAGATTCCCATCGATAAAATTAAAATTATCACTGATCGTGAAGAAGCCCTGGATGCCGCGCTCAAGCAGGTCGAACCCGGTGGCACATTATATATCATGAGTGGCTATACCCCAACCCAGGAGCTCCGCAAAATCATGCAGAAACGTGGTTGGGTCAAACACTTCTGGGAGGAGTAGGCAAGCAATGAGCAAGGATATCAAAGATACAGGTATGGTCCTGAAAATCGGTCATCTCTACCCTACGCTGATGAGCGTAGCGGCTGACCGTGGAAATCTGTTTTCTATTGAGAAGCGCTGCAAATGGCGTGGCATCAGTACTGAGGTCGATCCCATTTATGTAAAACAGACGCCCGATTTCACAAAATATGATCTGATTCTCATTCATGGCGCTGCCGATCGCGAGATGGAGATCGCTTCAAAGGATCTTCAATTCAAGGCAGAGTCTCTTCGGGAAGCCGCTGAGGCGAATGTGACGTTCTTAAGCGTCTGTGCGGGCTATCAGCTCCTGGGACACTATTATAAACCGTATCAGGGACCTGAGTTCAAGGGAGCCAGTATCCTTGATTTGTATACTGAAGGGGGAAGCCAGCGCTTTATGACCCATGTGGCTTTAGAGTGCACGTTCCCTGATATCGGAACAAAAGTTCTGGTTGGGTATGAGAATCATAGTGGCCGAACCTTCCTTGGTCCCAAAGCACAGCCCCTGGGCAAGGTCCTGGCCGGCTGGGGTAATAATGGCAAGGATAGCGGTGAGGGCGCCATCTACAAAAATGTCTTTGGCACCTATATCCATGGCCCTGTCCTACCCAAAAATCCCTGGCTAACCGATCTCTTGATTCAGCGCGCTCTCGAGCGCCGCTACGGCAAATTTGATCTGCTTCCCCTGGATGATACGACGGAAAATGCAGCTCATGATGCCGCCCTCAAACTGGCGATGGAATTTAAGGGCACAATGTCTGCCATTGAGGCAACACCCTGGAGCCGTTAAATCACGCCTAGCTAGCAAGGAAATCACTGCAATGCCAGCAAAATTAGACCTGAAACCTGTGTTTGTTCTTTGTCTTTTGGTCAGTTTTTTGCTGGCCTCCTGTGATCTCCTCCCCAGCCTGGATAGCAATAGCGCCACCGCTACCAGTCAGGCAACGGTTGGAGATCAAAGTGGCAATGGCATCCCTCTCAATACCTGGATCAAAGCAAAAACAGGTGTTGAGATCCGTCAGGAACATTGGAAAAGCCCCGGCAATAACGAGGATATCGTCACTATTGCCCGCTTTGATCTCAAACAGGTCCATCTTAGCGTTGGCTATCAGCCAGATAAACCTCTTTCCACCAGCGATTGGATGAAACAGACTGGCGCAACGGCGATTATCAATGGCGGCTACTTCGATGAGAAACAGACAGCCACCGCGCTCTTGATTGCCGATGGACAGACCTATGTGGGGTCCTCCTACTCTTCCACCGGCGATGGTGGGCTTCTAGCTGTCGATCAAGCTGGGAATGTGATCTTACGTGCACTGAAGGGCCAGGGCTATGATCCCGATACTGAGCAACTTCAACAGGCAACGGAAGGCGCTCCCATGTTTATTACAAACGGACAGCGCTTCCAATTCAATGCTAACGCTGCTTCTCAACGGCGCAGTGTGATTGCGATAGATAAACAGGGGCGGCTCCTCTTGATTGTCAGTCCGGCCATGGCCTTCTCGTTAGACGAGATGGCCGATCTTCTCCTGAACTCAGACCTTTCTATCCAGACAGCGCTGAATCTGGATGGTGGATCATCAACCAGTCTTTATGTAAATAGTGGAAACCACAAGGTGACGATCGATCCCTATACACCTCTACCCATCGTTATCATTATCAAATAGCACATCTGGAAGATATCATCAGGATGATCACGATGATGATCACGATGATGAAGGAACTGGTTCAGTCTGTAAACGTTTGCAGACTGAACCAGTTCCTTCGTTTTCACTGCTGGAAAAGAGGCTATTTTACTGGCAGAATTAATTTTCGCTCCAGATAGCGTGCGTAGATGGACAGAGGATAGCAGATGAGTAGATAGAGCAACGCACCCAGGATAAAGATAAACATCTTGTTGCCAGGTTGAAGCTGTGGCAGAGCCAATCCTAAGGTTCGATATTCTAGCTCCAGTACCGACAACACTGAGAGGAAGGCACTATCTTGAATCAAGGTAATAAAGTTATTGGTCAGAGGCGGAATAGTCAGCCGAAAGGCCTGTGGCAAAATGATATGACGCAACAATTGCCGGGAGTCCAGGCCCAGGCTCAACGCCGCTTCTGTCTGGCCCTTATCAACTGACAGAATCCCTGTTCGAAATACCTCTGTCAGATAGGCCCCATAGTTAACACTCAGACCAAGAATACCATAAAAATACCCATTAAAAGCATTGGGAACCAGGCTATTGCTTTGGAGAGCCGTCATGAGCTGAAAAACAAGATTATAGGGATCAAATCCCAGATTCGACAGCAGCGTCCCGATTCCAAAATACCATAACAATAGTTGGACCAGCAATGGCGTGCCCCGAACAACTTCAACATAGAGACTCGCCAGCCAGCGCAGCGGCGCAAACTTCGACAGGCGTCCTAAGGCACCGAGAACTCCCAGACAGACCGCAAAGACAATACTGGCAACGGAGATGATCATGGTTGCCAGCGCTCCCATGAGCAATGTTGGCAGAACCATCAATGCTAGCTGCCGATAGGCATAAAAATAAAAGAGTCCTCCACCAATAGCGGCGGCTAATCCAAGATAGAAGAGATAGTTTAGACCCACAAGCGCATCGCGAGGCTGCAATGTCCTTTTTCTGTTTGCTAACACCTTATCGAGCTCTTCATGGAGTTGAGATTGCGACATGATTCTCCTTCACAATACAATGCCCCTTCTCTTCATAGCTGTTGCCCTGCAACAGCTCTCAGAGGATTGCATCTAGAGCGCTGCCCGAACACGACGCTCACATACTCTTGCCACATAGGAGACTGGAAGGCTCAGGACAAGGTAGAAAACGATTGCCAATAGATAGAACGGCAGGGTATTGCTACCATTACGTACAACCCAGAAATTCAGGACAGAGGTCAGATCCGTCCCAGAGATCACACTGACGATGGCGGAATCTTTTAACAGATAGATAAAATCATTGACAAAAGGCGGAATCATCAAAGGGATCGACTGCGGCAGAACAATGTGAACAAAGTTCTGCCTCGGCGTCAGACCGAGGGAAAGGGCAGCTTCTGTCTGCCCTCTCTCTACGGAAAGAAATCCCGCTCGATAGATCTCAGCCTCGTAGGCAGCATAGTTGAAGGCCAGTGTCCCAATGCCAGCAGTCCAGGGATTGATCAGGTTGGCAATGCTCCAGGCACCAGGATGATCCACAGGAATCGGAAAAGCCTGTACCAGAAGCGCTCCTAGCCCATAATACACAATAAAGATCTGGGCAATAATCGGCGTTCCACGAACAATCTCTACAAAGATTCGCGCAGGACCACTCAACCAATGAAAACGCGAGCTCTGCATTAAAGCCAGGATAAGACCAAACAGAAGGGCCAGAATAAATGAGAGCACACAGTAGATAATTGTATTCCTGGCTCCTACAAGAAAAGCTGGCAATGCCTGCAAGGCTAGACCCATATATCACACTCCATGGTTACTTGATGCCAATTGCAGCCTGCTGATCGTTCCAGAGGTTCCATTTCTGATAGATCTGGCGTAACGTCCCATTGCTTTTTAGCTCGGTAAGCGCCTGATCAAGCTCTTTACGCAGGGTCTCCGCGTTAGGGTTGCTCTTGTTTAAACCGATCACATAATCACCCAGGGCAAAGGGTTTGCCAATTAATTTCAAATCTTTGTTCTTTTGACCGCCAGGTCCTGCCCCCTGCACAAAATAGGCTACCGTTGGCAGGTCGATCAGAACCGCATCGATACGGCCCAGCGCCAGATCATTAAAGGGGAGGTCAGGGTCATACGATTGTAAGGTGATCGCTTTATCGTCGGCCAGGAGCGTCTCGGCCTTAAACCCTGCACCTGTTCCAACTTTATAGCCATGAAGATCGGTAAGTGAAAGGGTATCATCCTGTGTTTTGTTGGCAAAACGAGGGTCATTGGTCCGCACAACAATCTGCTGACCATAATGGTAATAGGACTGGGTAAAGATCTCGGTCTTCTGTCGATCCTCGGTTGCCTCCCAACCATTAATAACCACATCAAAGTTACCAGCCTGCAACGCCTGCTCCATCTGGGCGTAATCTGTCTCGACATGCTTCTGGCTGATTCCCATTAACTTTGCGATAGCATCAGCGATCTCTTGCTCAAAGCCAATAAGCCCCGAACCGTCTGGATTCTGGTACACATAGGGGGCTCCATTCTCTGCTGTCGCTCCCCACTGCAAGACGCCAGCAGTCTTGAGCCCTTTACTTTCAATTTTTGCTCCTGCCGCAGGTGCGTTAGAGATATTCCCTCCACAGGCCGCCAATACTGTTGGTAGCAGGCTTCCTGCCAGTACCAGACTGCCTGTTTGTCCAGTACGCTTCAAAAAAGATCGTCGATTCAATTCGTTTGTCATGATACAGCCACTTCCGTTCATTCTTTTGTGGTTGCTCCCACTTGCTCACACTATGGGGCACCCCGCTTTTAACATAAGAGAGTGTTGGCAATCGAGCTTTATGGCAACACTGAGAGCACACGCTCTAAAAAGAGTTGCGTACGCCGCTCTTTTGGAGCTCGGAAAAGTTCCTCGGGATCTCCCTCTTCCACGATTGATCCATCTGACATAAAGACCACACGATCAGAGACATCACGAGCAAATTGCATCTCGTGCGTAACTACAACCATTGTGCTTCCTTCATAAGCAAGATCCTTCATGACTTTCAGGACTTCCCCGACAAGCTCGGGATCTAAAGCCGACGTTGGCTCATCAAATAATAAGGCACGAGGCTGCATCGCCAGGGCACGTGCTATCGCGACCCGTTGTTTCTGTCCTCCTGATAGACGATTGGGGAAGGCATCTCGTTTCTCTAATAGCCCTACTTTTTTGAGCAGGCTCTCACCAAGAGCAACGGCCTGGTCTCTGGACATCTTTCGCACAAGTAAAGGCGCTTCGATTACATTTTGTAACACGGACATGTGGGGGAAAAGGTTGAAATTTTGAAAAACCATGCCTAATTCACGTCGCATAGGACTGAGCTGCTTCACGGGAAGGTTGGGGTCGAGTCTCTCTCCCTGGATATAAATCTCTCCGCTATCGGCCTTCTCTAAGGCGTTTAAGCAGCGAATAAGCGTGCTCTTGCCAGAACCACTTGGTCCAATTAAGGCTACTACTTCGCGTCGACGAACCTTAAAATCGATGTTTTTTAACACTTGCTTATCGCCAAAGGACTTATTCAGCTTCTCTGTGCGGATAACTATATCATTTTCAACTGGAATAATGTCACTCTCATTCGAGCTCGAGCCCAATGATTGGGAAGACCCCTGCATAGACATCTCATCAGGTTCCAAATCCATACACTCCCTTATTATCTCTTCTCTTGTTCTTTCTCTTGCAATAGTTGAAACCAGTTGTTACCTTTTCATCTCAAAAATGAATAAGAGCCCCTCTTTCTTATTGCCTTCGTTGGCTTGAGGCTCTCTTTACGACGCTGCCTGGTTCTTCATTCCAGATTATACACGATTGAATGATCGTAATAAAAGTAGCTTTCGTATGCAAATAGATTGATACACAGACGTGATATAGTAAAAATACTCCGCTATCTGAAGTCACAAAAGAGCTCTTCGATAGCTTTCTGATAAAGAGGTAGAAATGTCAGATACTGCTCTTGTGATTATGGCAAGGTATCCACAATCTGGTCAGACCAAAACACGTCTGGCTCGATCCATTGGAGAGACCGCTACTCTTACACTCTATCAGGCCTTTCTTCAGGATCTCGCACAACGCTTTGCTCAGATACCTGCATTGGATCTCCATTGGGCTTATACTCCTGCTGAAGTCGATTATGCAGCCTTCCTCCAGACTCTAGTGCCTGGGATCGTGGCACGCTGCTTTCCACAAGAAGGCGCTGATTTTGCCGCTCGCTTACTTCATGCATTTCAATGGCTCCACTCACAGGGCTATAAGCAGATTATCCTGATTGGGTCCGACTCTCCACAGATCAGTCTGGATTGCATTATTACTGCACACAAAAAACTGCAGGAGGCAGATATAGTCCTGGGTCCTGCTGAAGATGGGGGGTATTATCTCATTGCTATGAAGAAACCTTTTGATGTCTTTAGCGGCATCCCAATGAGTACCGAGGTTGTTCTTGAACAAACAATAATACTGGCCAAACAACAAGGACTCAACATAGAGACGCTCGATCCCCTCTTTGATATCGATGAGGTCTCAGAGCTCGTTCGTTTAGCAGCTCAACTCTCTGTAGCACCCGAACAGGCACCACAGACTGCTCTCCAACTGGTACGCTTACAGCAAGAAGGCACACTCCAGCCAGTTGGCTCTTATCCATATAGCCAACCTACACAGAGTGTGCACCACCAGATCTTTACTCCCGACCGCTCCTAGGATGGTTCTTCTGATCCTGCCTCGGTTAACAGGTCGCGATCTCCTATTCCTAGAAGATCATGTGCATTCCAGGACGCTTGCAGAGTCTGTGCAAGCGTCTGGCTATCAATCAGATAGGCACCAGCCTCGACCTGCTGTTTCAGTAGTTCAATCCGCGCAATCCGCTCCGCACTATCTGTACGAGCCAGGATCTGCGCGTTCAAGGGGGCCTCATTTGGCACTGCTTCAACGCTCTGCTCAAGAGAGGGCTGTTGGGGTGTCTGGATCATCTGGCGCTGCCTCTCTATTTTTTGTATTTTCATCATCGCTTGCCTCCTGCCTCTTGTTTTGCTACTTGTATGGCTCCGATCCTCCTCAGAACACTGAATGAAGAGAGCAGTGGTCGGGTTCCCTCACCACCAACCAATAACTACAATCCAAACCATTCCATTTCCACCCACCACAGCCTCACTCCCGGCATACTCTCATCACCCAACAAAAGCATAACCAAGTTTCCTGATCACCTATAGAGAGTTTTGGCACGTGTTTCTCTGTCAAAAAGTCCCAAACTGAAATACAGGTGGACACTTTCTTTTAAGGAGGTGCCCACCTGTACACGCAACAATACATGCTATCGACGCTAGCTAATTCTTAGGTCGCGGCTTATAAATATTTAAACCAATCTTGATCTCTTCACGCCCTGGCACTGCGATATTCCCTTCAGTGCTGGCTACTGTAATCGACTTTCCACTAGAAGAGAGGCCAAACTCCTGGTCCAAATCTACCTCAATCACCAATTTGTTGCCATCGACCTTAAGCTCTATGTTTTTCATGACGTCTATCTCCCAAAAAGCTGTTCACACCTGACTCTACAGCATCAATTCTTCAGCATATATCTCTTCTGAACATAAAGGTTTCATACCAGGTGGTAAAACCCTTTTATGAACGTCTACTTAGGGAACGAAATTGAGTCTCAAAAATCTATTGCTATTATTATACCAATCTGTACCGCTGTTCAGAGCCAGCTATGCAAATAGTCCTGTCAGGGGCATAGAAAAAAGGGCCATCCGGCCCTCTGTTTTGCATCTTCACTATTTTGAACCAGTTACGACCCTCTAGCAGGGCAAAATTTCTGACAAACATAATACAAGAAGAAGAGGCGGCTTTTACATCAACCTCTTCTTCTTGTATATTCTTGATTATGCCTGGACATTATACTTTGAGCGCCGGCGGCTGATCGATCCACCTTTGCGCCCGGCTGCCTGGGCCTCTTCACTGGTCCACTTATGAGCAGTACCCTGAGCGTGAGCAGCTTTTCCACCTTTGCTAGCGATCTCTCGCTTCTTCTCCTGGCTCATTGAAGCAAAACCGCGGCCACGTCCTTTTTGTGATTGCATTATCATTCTCCTTCTAAAAAGAGTGCTTGACGGCACACCTTTGTTCCATTCAGAACATCCAAGCACAGGTCGCATCGGATGTTTGCCTGCTTCTACTCCTTACGCGTGCTTTCTTCCTGGTACTCGCTTTGAGATAGAGAGGATATTGTTGTCTCTCTACCTACAACACGACTCATGTGGTAATTTAGATACAGCTTACTAGACATGAGAGCACCAGTTTTTCTTCGGATTTCAGAGCTACTGTGCTTTTTCAAGCTCATTCTTTTTCCAGATTCCAGAATGCCTGCTGTACTCTATGCAAATCTTTTTCACTCTGAACTCTCTTTCAGTCGGCACTTAAGGAGCTAAAGCTTTTTGTCGTTGCCTGGCCCTTACAAATCTCTTACGGCTTTTTCATGATCGGGTATGAGACTCTCGCTAAAGACAGAATAACAGGAAGAGTCTATCAGGGACAAGAGGAACAGAAAAACTTTCAGGATTCTCTAAGGCATACTCAGCAATTTCTAAGGAATGGATGAGTCTGACGCTTCTTGTGAGCATACTTAAAAAAAATTTATGGGCTTTTTTCTCAGGAATGGTGGGTTTGCTGCTGCTATCTCAGAAGAAAAGGTAGGACTTTTGGCTTGTACAGGTCTGCTGTGGGCAACCGGACTCAGAAAATAAGGGCCTTATTCGCCCTGCCCATTGGTGGTGATCTCTTTAATCAGGTCTGTCATTTCATCAACTGAAAATGGTTTCTCGAGGAAGGAGATCTGTAAATGCTCGATCTGTTCAAAATTACTAAAGGTGGCTGCGGTCGTTAGGATGATAGGTAATGTGCGAAGGCGCGGGTCCTGGCGCAATTGCTGAATAACTTCTGTTCCTGTGGTGGTATCACTCAGACGCCAATCCACAATCATCAGGTCAACTGGTATCGGCTCCTCCACAGGCTGGTTGATATGAAAAGCCTCGAGACAGGCTGTAGCATCCGCAAAATTAATTACGGTGTAGCCTTCATCCTGTAGGACGAGACGAAGCATTTCTTGTATTGCAATATCATCTTCGAGTAGGCCAACGCGCATGTCTCTTCCCTTTAACTGTTAGTAGGCTTTGTAAATAGACACGCTCACTATAACAAACTGCTCTATATTTCGCAAGGCCTATAAACAAGACCTATCAAAAGGAAGCCGCTATTAGGCCGGGATGCTATCATAGAAAGAGGGTCATGCTCTCTCAAGAGCTTACCGCTGGCTGGTCGGTTACGATGGTTGAAATGAAAGGGCGTGCTAGTCTATGAGTGAGAAAGATAACAAACAACTAGAAGCGACATCCCCGGCTCCATCTGAACTTCACGAATCTGGCTTCCTCGTTATCGAAGAGACAGATACACAAGCTGAGTCTGCCCGGCCAGTTCCGCCTCTCCTTTCGTCCACATCCATCATTCCTGACACTCAGATGTTTGAACGCCTGGGAACGGTTGAACACCTTGCGGTTCGCCGTCCGATCCCTCCCCTCAATACTGACAATCCAGACATAAAACAGCGCTTGAGCTCTTTACGTACGGCTGTAACGAGGCTTCTTACGGCTCTGCGCTGGAAGGAACGCTCGATCGTTGAGACTGCGGATCAGCTTATCCCTCTCTTGAATGTTGGTTCCGTACCACAATGGCAATCTACCCTTATGCCACTCCTCTATGAGATCGATCGAGCTGGAACGCTACTGCCAGTCTGGCTCCAGATTATTGATCGAGGAGATCCACCTGATCTCCCGGCTGACGCAAATCCGGGTGAGACTCTGCCTGGAAGGGCTCGCCGTTTTGCCATTCTGATGTTGGGCTACTATCGTATGCTTGGGATTACAGGGGCGGGAAACACAGCTACGGCCAGTGATATCCCCACAAAACTTCAACAATTAGCCATCGATCCAACAACCTCTTATTACGCGACACAAGCCCTGGCAAGGCAGGGAACCCTTCCAGCGATGGAGGCATTGATGAATGCTCTACGCATGGCCAGAGGGTGGGCAAAAGTTGATGTGGTCGAACGATGCCTGGAACTCAAACAAGAGCGCTTTGCACCTCTCTTAATCGCCAGTGGCCTTGACAATGCTCCAGGCTTAGAAAGCTATCTGGCAAGTGCGCTCTACTACGCCTTACCATTGGAGCTCTATCTCCAGGGACCAGTTCAGGCTCAAGAGCCTGCTGAGCATCCCCTTCTGCTGGAAAATGCAGCCCTGATCTTTCATCAGGTACTTCTCGATACGCTGACACATCCCTCGCCAGGGCCTGAGCGCCCCCTGCCACTTCTGTTTGAACGGTCATTTCCAGATCGCGCCCGAGCATTAATTGAAAGTGTGCGCATCCATATCTCCTGGCAGCAAGCGCTCGCGCTCCATCGCCTGGGCATGCTCCTTGGGCGCTATTGGGGCGAGATCTCACGTGGAGAGATGAATGAGCCACGTATAGTTGATGTAGTCTCTCCCTGTCTACCACTGATGAGAGAGCTGGAGCGGTGGATGGGGAATACTGGCCGGGACACGCTGATTGCTGCTCTATCCACTACTGATTGGAGGCAGAGCCTTGCGATTAGTAGAGCGCTAGGAGAACTTCGTGAGGTGCGCGCATTGCCCTCTCTCCTTACGCTCCTCTCGCAGATCACTGATGTCAATGATCTACAACAGGCGCTTGCCGTAGAGAGCCTGTGCCATACCCTGGGAAATCTAAGAGACCCTGCTGCGATTGAACCTCTTCTCCAGTTTCTTCAACGCACGATTCATCTCACTGAACGCTTAAAGCAGGCGAAACAACCAGAAAATCTGCCATCTGGCCATCCTGCTATTCCTGAAAGTATTGCCTATGCAGCCATCGTCCGAACCTGTGGTCAGATTGGCAATCCAATCGCCTTACCGACCATTCAACAGGCCGCTAACGATCTCGATCCGTATGTGCGCGCACAGGCGTTAGAGGCATTGCGTCGCATGGACCCGCAGGGCCGATCGGAGCAGAGTCAGCAGATTGCGCGCGAAGCACTCAATGACCCACGCGCTTCCATTGTCCGTTTTGCCTGTCAACTTGTTGTCGACTATCGTCTGCATGCTGCCAGCACCGATCTCCGTACACTGATGGAGACCAGGCCAGAGCTCTATACACCAGCCTGTGAAGCCCTGCGCCTTTTAGAGGGGTAACTAAAACATGCGGCAAGATGCGCAAGAACAAGGGGGTAGCTCTCCACCCCCTTATTTTTGTCTGAAAATATTTAAGCATATTATCAAATTATCTCTATATGCATTTTTATGTACGTTAATATCATAAAATCATCTTATATAGCACTTTTGTCTTATGTTCTGCCAGCATCTTTCGTGAGTGCAGGTATACTATTATTAGAGAAGAGTGTTGAAGGGGAAGAGGGGCTTTCTTACAGCTATCCTCCCGCTTTTAAACTTGAGGGAAGTTTTGATGAATATGTTGGTGGGGAAAATGCTCGGCGGGTATCGTCTTGCACGTCTTGTCGAGAGTGGTGGTATGGGTGATATTTATTTAGCTCAACATGCACGAATCGGGCGCAAAGTCGCTATTAAGGTCATCTGTGGTGATTTACGAGCCGTTCCCAATACCCCCGAAGGAAAGCAGGCCGCAGACCGCTTTGAGCGTGAGGCTAAAGCAGTTGCTGAGTTAGAGCATGAACATATTCTTCCGCTCTATCATTTTGGAGAAGAGACGCTCGATGCCACAAGTGGTCCCATTACCTATCTGGTGATGCCTTATATCTCTGAAGGATCGCTCTGGAACTGGCTCCAGCGGCGCACACAACAATTTGGCTTTGGCTGGCCTATCTCGGCTGAGGAGGCCGGATACTATCTCATGCAAGCCGCTACTGCTCTTCAGCATGCCCATGATCATGGCATTATTCACCGCGATATCAAGCCCACAAACTTCCTTATCCGTGTGGAGCGAGGCCCTTTGAGGAATGGGCCCTATGCCGCTCTGGCACATATTTTTCCTCATGGTCGCCCTCATCTGCTCCTGGCCGATTTTGGACTGGCCGCTTTTTATCGCATGGGGCGCTCACTCCATCGCTCGGTTGGCACCCCACTCTATATGGCACCAGAACAGTTTGATGACCCGTCCCTCTCTACTTCTGTCCATGTTGGACCATCAGCCGATCAGTATGCATTGGCTGTCATGATCTATCAATTGATGACGGGCCGGGCGGTCTTTGAAGGAACGGCAGCTCAACTGCTCCATCATCATCACCATACTCCCCCTGAGCCCCCCAGCTTTTATAATCCTACCATTCCTCACGAATTGGACGAAGTCTTTTTGAGGGCACTTGCCAAGAAACCTGAACAGCGTTATCCCAGCATTCTCACGTTTGCCCAATCCTATGAGTCGGCTCTCCTGAACGCTCAACGTTCACGGCCCGCCAGTAGTGAACAGACGCGCACGACGTTAAACCGAGAGACGCGCACTTTTTCAATTAACAGGCCACGCGAGGCCACGACGCTGCCGTTGGCACCAACGGAAAAGGCAGTGGCTCGTGGCGCACGACAGAGTACCGCTTATGCAGCAGCTGTCCAGGTTGCGACGCGCGAGCGCCCTGTTGAGGTTAAACCACAACAACCAGCGAAAGGGAAAGTTACAACCGAACATATCTTCTTTCAAGAGCATCAGGTTGACCGGGTTCCTCCTGCTCTTCCACTGTATAAGAGTATCTATCAGCAGTTTCTTCGGCTCTCACCAACTATGGCTATTCTCCTGGTGGGACTGGTTATCCTTTTGCTCCTGGCAATTGGGATTGTAGCGGTCCTCCTGATTCTCTGGTTTGGACACTAATTGAGGAAATTGTGCATTGTTGGAGAATACTCAATTCAACCGCAGTAGAGCCACGAACAGGTATTCTCCACGCTGTTCTTATCAGGAATAGATGTGATAATCTGGATTATCCAGGCTTCGATCCGTCAGGTCACACGCTGAACCAGAAAGATCAAAGACTCTCGCCCACAAGCCTCTTAAAACCTTGACACATCTCTATCTAATTCGTTATACTCTTTCAGGCGAGATGGATTAAATACCTCCGCTAATTCCTCCTCATCCATCACAATTGTTTGGGTAGCAGATAGAGTGGGAGCCCTATGACACAGGAACAGAATTCAACCGCGTATCTTGTCATCCAGAAAGGCTCTCTGGTTGGTAAGCGCATCGAGTTATGGAAAGAATGTACCACCATTGGCCGCAGCCGCGATAGCGATATCTTTTTAGAGGATATTTCTGTCCATCGCAAACAAGCTCGCATTCTCTTAACACACGCTGGCTATCTTCTTCATGATGACCATGGAAGCAATGATAGCTTTGTAAATGGTCATTCCATCACTGAACAAGTGCTCAACAGCGGGGATCAGATCCTCTTCGGCAATACCCAGATGACCTTCTATGCCAATGAAGGGACGCGACCATTTCAATTAGCCTCTTCACGAGGGAAAGAGCTCCATATTGGAAAAACGCTCGATCCTCAAGCAACAGTGATCGCTCGACTCCATCTTGCTAATCCGAGTAGCTCTGTCCAAAGCATCGAGCTCCTCCCACAAATGACGATTGGCCGCAGCCGCGAGTGCGATATCTTTCTGGAAGATGTTACTGTTAGCCGCCATCATGCAACAATTGCGGAGATCTACCATGGCTCATTCGAGATCATCGATAACCGCTCCGCTACTGGCACCTTCATTAATGGAAAACCGATTAAACGCGCTCAATTACAAGAGGGTGATGTCGTTCAGATCGGAGTGAATGAGTTTACGTTTCGCTCATCTCGTTCTTAGGAGCAAAAAGCTGCGTAAGATACTTGACGCGATTTTCATATTCATTTAATTCTGTTCCATCGGGCAAAAGGAGGGGCGGCTTGTACGCTCGAGTATGCCGCATAAAAGCACGCACCTCCTGAAGCGTATTGTCCCCATAAAGGTACTCATCTTTACGCACATGGGTCGAGGAGACTTCTCGATATTGTGGCCCAAACGGAAGCGCATGAATATAACGGGCATAGGGCTGATTCTCTGTCTGCTGAAGCAAGGCCGTCAGGTCATTGTGGCTCGCACTCCCACGCGGCGCTACCAGCAACTCAGCTTGCTGAAACAGCGCCTGCAATGCTTCATTCCGATCTTCATAGTATCTGGGATCTAAGATTTGCAGGATCTTATCAAAGCCCATCAGAAAATAGATCTTCTGTACATGAGGAAATGACCTCCTCAACGCCTGCGCCTGCTCTACATATAATCCACGATTGAAGAGAAGCAAGCCTGCATGGGGAATACGTCTCCTCAATACGTCTTCCAGTAAGATGATACGATCTATTAATAAAGGGCGTTCTACATGCTCTTTATTGACTATCTTCTTACTGATTGCTGCATAGAGATACATTGGCTGATGTGCACGTGCATACAATTGGGCTTCTTTTAAAAGCGCAATATGGGCTGTAGTGGGTGGATTAAATGAGCCCGTTAACACAATGACGTTAGCCTGCGGCTGCATTCTCCCTGGAAGCGTACGAGCCTCTGGCTCCGCCTCCGGGTTGAGCCGGCTTAGCACTCCATGCACCTGCTGTAAACGCCGTATTGACTGGGGAGAAATATACATGCTACACTACGCTTCCTGATCTTATTGCCATCGGTCTGACCAATGCCTGTTATCTAACTATTGTATCATGTTCTGAGATTTCTTCCCACCACTCTCACGCCTGGATACAGGCGATAACGCTGCCATTCAAACACTTAATATCGCGTGTCTCTTGCCTTCGGATTGCGGCGCTCAGAGACAAATGCGTTTCATTAAAGCCGTGAACGCTGCATAACGATGGTTCACCAATAATGGAAACGTTGTGAGCCGTCCACAGATCACCCGGGGCTTTTTGAGCCCTTTTAAACTTTTCTTGAGAAGTTTTTGACATCTTTCCCTTTACAGTATGAGACAGTGAATTGCACTTATGTGTCTCACTCTCTGGTCGCCGATTACAAAGAAAGGGAGGGGTGGCGCTTCCTTCCCATGCAGGGGTACCCGCGCCACGAGATTTAGATGAAAAAGAGAGAAACGTATCCATGTCCGTCTTAAGGCCATCCAAACAGATCAACCAGCCAACTGTTGAGACGAATATTGAGTCTTTCTGGCATCATTATCTCATCGATACGCTTCTAGCGGTGGCTGGTACCTCGCTGGTTACGGTGTTGATTTATGCCTTCCAACTCTATCCACGCATCCCAAATATCTCTATTATCTATCTCCTGGTGGTTCTTCCTCTGGCCAGCACACGAGGCCGCTATGCTGCGGTGATGGCCTCAATTATTGCTTTCTTGACCTTTGATTTTTTTCTGGTTCCTCCTCTCTTTGTGCTTACTATCTATCGAACTGAGGAATGGATTGCTCTTGTGGTCTTCCTGGTCGATGCTCTCCTGACGGGTCAATTAGCGGCTGCTTTACGCCTCCGCGTGCAAGAGGCCCGTCGCCGCGAACGCGAGACACGGATTCTTTATGAATTAGTCCAGGCGACAAACAATGTTGAGAATGCAGAGCAGATGCTTGCAACGATTGCTCAATCGGTTGTCATGGTCTTCTCCTCCTGGGGTGTACGAGAATGTGCGATTCTCTTACCTGATGCTCAAGGTAAGCTCACCATTCAGGCAAATGCTCCCCATACCCTTGATTCTCTGGCTCTCTCGTCCGATGAATATGCCCTTGCCTCCGATGTGATGCGCCGTGGAGAGATTCAAGGGATACACGATACGGCTCTGGTTCCGCAAGAAACCTGGCGCTCGGCTCAACGTGTGATCATTCATAATGCAACAACCAGTTCCCATTCACGCCTTCTTCTCTTGCCGCTGAGCACCGGTCACCATGTGCTAGGTGTGATGCGCCTCCGTATTCAAGGTGGCCTGCATCGTTTTCCAGGGGAGACCCGTCCTGAAGAGGAGCATGTTCCCAGTACACGCACTGCATTCTTCTGGACCTTTATCGATCAGGCAACGTCTGTGATTGAACGCGTCCGACTCCAGCGCGAAAATCTTCGCATCGAGATCTTACAGCGCACCGATGCTCTACGCTCGGCTTTGCTCTCCTCGGTCTCTCATGATCTACGCACACCGCTCTCTTCTATTAAGGCTGCGGCCAGCTCGCTACAACAAGAGGATATCCAGTGGGATGAAGAGACCAAACGGAGCTTTGCTCGCACTATTGAACGAGAGGCCGATCGCTTAAATCGTCTGGTGGGGAACCTGCTGGATATGTCTCGGATTGAAGAGGGGGCTCTCAAGCCAGAGAAAGAGTTGTATCCTCTTCCTGATCTGCTCGATGATGTGCTGGAACGTCTGCACACGCTGTTGCAAGGTCGCACCATTAACAAAAACTATGCGGAAGATCTACCACCCGTTGAGCTAGATTACCTTCAAATGGATCAGGTGCTCACCAATCTTATTGAGAATGCTGTACGTTATACACCCCCTGGCTCGCCTATCGATATCCGCGCAGAACAGGTGGGCCATGAGGCGCTGATTCAAGTGGCAGACCGTGGCCCGGGTATTCCACCCGCCGATCGCGAACGCGTATTCGATAAGTTCTTTCGCGTTACCAATACACGCCCCAACATTGGTAGTCGCACCGGTTCAGGGCTGGGGTTGGCTGTCTGCAAAGGTCTGGTGGAGGCCCATGGTGGAAGAATCTGGTTAGAGGCCCGTGAGGGAGGTGGGACGATCTTTTTTGTTGCGCTCCCCATTCCTGTGACCGAACAGGGGGCTACGCAGGCAATCTCTCGGTCTTGATCCATCCGGGTCCTTGAGAGGATTATCGATATCCTCCTCTCAAGGACCCAGGCTCTTATTCTTTTATCAGACGGCGCAAGACGGTTGGCAAGATGCCACCATTCTCATAATAGGTAACGTCTATGCTGCTGTCTAATCGTGCCAGTGTCTGAATGGTAAAGGTTGAGCCATCTTCGCGTGTCACTTTGACGTTGACTTCCTGGCGAGGCTTGAGGCCTTCCTCCAGCCCAAGAATATCATACGTCTCGCGGCCCGTCAGCCCCAATGACTCTTTGCTCTCACCATGCTGGAATTGTAAAGGAAGGATGCCCATTCCAACCAGATTGCTGCGATGAATACGTTCAAAGCTCTCGGCGATAGCGGCGCGGATCCCCAACAATAATGGACCCTTTGCAGCCCAGTCGCGTGAACTTCCCGAGCCATACTCTTTTCCCGCAATCACCAGCAGAGGGACACCTTCTCGCTGATAGCTCTCGGATGCCTCATAGATCGTCGTCTCGACTCCATCTGGCAGATGCGTGGTATAGAAACCCTCTTTGCCGCCAACCAGATGATTGCGCAGGCGGATATTACCAAACGTTCCACGCACCATAACCTCATGGTTGCCACGACGCGCTCCATAGGTGTTGAAGTCTCGCTTCTGCACACCATGCTCCAACAGATAGCGGCCCGCTGGACTTTTATCTGAGAAGCTCCCTGCGGGCGAGATATGGTCAGTTGTAATGGAGTCATCGACCATTACCAGCACCCGCGCTCCTTTGATGTCTTTGATAGGTGCCGGGTCAGAAGACATATCTTTGAAGAAGGGAGGCTCTTGAATATAGGTTGAAGTGGGGTCCCAATCAAACAGTGGACCGGTCGAGTTGGAGAGCGCCTGCCAATGCTCATCTCCGTCAAAGACGTGGGCATAGTTCCGGGCAAAGATCTCTGGCGTCACCGATTGGGCAACTACTGTACGCACCTCTTCCTGAGTAGGCCAGAGGTCGCGGAGATAGACAGCTTCCCCATTACTGTCTGTACCGATGGGATCGTTGACAAGATCGATATCTACCGTGCCTGCGAGAGCATAAGCAACCACTAGAGGAGGGGAGGCCAGAAAACTGGCTCGCACTTGTGGGTGAATGCGGCCCTCAAAATTGCGATTGCCACTCAAGACCGCTGCTACAACCAGATCATTCTGCTGCACAGCCTCTGCAACTGGCTCGGCCAGGGGGCCGCTATTGCCGATACAGGTCGTACACCCATAGCCCACTAGATGGAAGCGTAGGGCCTCCAGATAGGGGAGCAGTTCAGCATTTTGCAGATACTCTGTCACAGCGCGTGAACCAGGTGCCAGACTTGTCTTCACTGATGGTCTTACAGAGAGGCCTCGCTCAACAGCATGCTTCGCCACAAGGCCAGCGGCAACCATCACCGATGGATTCGAAGTATTGGTACAACTGGTAATGGCAGCAATGGCGACTGAGCCATGTGCCATCTTGACCTGGGTGTCACCAATCTCCACCAGTACATTGGTCTCCTGCTGCTCTACTGGATCAGGATTGGTATTATTGCTCTCAGAGCCCAGGCGGATCAGCGCATTTTCACTGTTCCCATTCCCATTGGATGCAAAACGATCCGCATAAACGGTGCGGAAGGTCTCTCTCACTTTCTGCAAAGGGACGCGATCCTGCGGGCGACGTGGTCCTGCCAGACTTGGCTCAATGGTGCTCAGATCCAGATCTAAGAGATCATCAAAAAGTGGCTCGACCTGATCATCGGTCCGGAAAAGGCCCTGCGCCTTACTATACTGCTCAACCAGTTCAACCAGTTGCTCATCACGACCAGTATCGCGCAGATAGCGCACTGTCTCGGCATCAATCGGGAAGATCGTGGCTGTGGCCCCAAATTCAGGCGACATATTCGAGATGGTTGCCCGGTCAGCTAAAGGCAACTGACTAAGACCCGATCCAGTAAATTCGACAAATTTTCCAACAACGCCACGTTTACGCAGTAATTGCGTCACGGTCAAGACCAGATCAGTCGCTGTTGCGCCCTCAGGTAGAGCTCCACTCAAACGTACGCCAATAACCTCTGGAGTAAGCAGATAAAGAGGTTGACCCAGAAGAACAGCCTCCGCCTCGATTCCACCCACGCCCCAGCCCAGAACCCCCAGGCCATTCACCATGGTTGTGTGCGAATCAGTGCCAACCAGTGTATCGGGGAAAACAACGGTCTCTCCACCATCTTGTTTGCTCATGACCACTGAGGCCAGGTACTCCAGATTCACCTGATGCACAATACCGGTTCCTGGTGGCACCACGCGGAAGTTACTAAACGCCTGCTGCCCCCAGCGCAGAAGCGCATAACGCTCGCTATTGCGCTCATATTCGCGCTCCACGTTCCTGCCTACGGAAAGGGTTGAACCAAATGAGTCCACCTGTACAGAATGATCAATCACCAGATCCGCTGGAACCAATGGGTTAATTTTTTGTGGATCTCCTTGCATACGTGCAACCGCTGAACGCATTGCTGCGAGATCAGCGACAGCAGGCACTCCTGTGAAATCCTGCAACAAGACACGAGCCGGCATATATGGGTACTCAGCCTCACTTGAAGCTGCTGTACCAGGTTTCCACCGAGCCAGTGAGAGGACATCTTCCTCACTCACAAGCTCACCACCTGCATGGCGCAAGAGATTCTCTAAAATGATTTTAACCGTAAAAGGGAGCCGCTCCAGACCCTGAACGCCACGTTCAGCCAGAGCACCTAAGCGATAATAAGCAATAGTGCCACCAGTCTGAAGACCATCCAGAGTAGCGCGCGCACCAAATACATCTGTGTACGTAGCCATAATATGTCCTTTAGGCGTTAGTTTATTGGTAGGGGACGGGAGATCGCACCTACAGTGCGCATGTCAGACCTACACAGTTCCAAACAGCTAGCTTTGTCTTCTATTATATAGCACAAATGGCCCGACAGTATAATAAGCCCGGCTAATTCTTTATGCCCCATGGCCGTACACGTCGCCTGGCTTTTTGTGCGTCTTGAGGATGTCCCAGGGATTCATAAACCTCGGCCTTGAGATTCCAGGCACGAGCATAATTACGATCCATCTCTGTAGCCTCGTTGAGAGCATCCAGCGCAGCCTTGTTATGTCCTAGACGGATCAAAGCCTCTGCTTTATTACACCATGCTACGGCGCTGCGCGGATTTAAGAGAAGAGCCTGCTTATACGCTTCAACTGCATTCGCAAAATCATTCAAACAAGAGCGTGCATTCCCAAGGCCGTTCCAGGCGGAGAAGCTCCTCTGATCAATGACGAGAGCCTGTTCATAGGAACGCAGCGCAGCTTCATGAGCATTCATATCCATCTGAGCATCGGCTTTGCCGTTCCAGGCCGCCACATAGCGAGGGTCCAACGACAGAGCACGCTCGAAATGGACCAGGGCCTGCTGATGTCTCTGCAAGCGATTAAGAGCCAGTCCAGCACTGACCCAGACAACTGCATTTGAGGGATCAATCTCTGTAGCTCTTTGATACGACTCTAAAGCTTTGCGATAATTGCCCTGACTATACAGGGCCGTTCCTTTTCCATTCCAGGCATAAAAGTTCAGAGGGTCCATCTGCAAAGCCTCTTCATACGCTTGCAAAGCCTGCGCATAGTGCTGCTGCCGCAGATGCAGGTCGCCCTCACGACATTTCTCACGGACACTTGTGGTATTCACTGGCACAGAGGGCTGCGCCGCCGCCTGGCCTGTTCCTGTATAAGCAGCAGATTGTGAGCGGTTTCCTTGATTCTTCGTGCTGGTAGCCTGTAATGCAGGTCGCATAGCCTCTGAAGCATGAGATGAGAAGGTATCATTATTCACCAATGGCCGCTGGCGTGTCGCTGGCCGTAGCGCAAGATCAAAGGCATGCTGGAATGCCAGCATATCCTCATAACGATCCTGTGGCTGCTTCGCCAGAGCTTTCTGCATAACACCATCCAGCGCAATGGGAAGATCAGGGTTTAGCTTTGAGACAGGAGGAACCACATCTCCAAAGGGATCAAGGGGATGATACCCCGTTAACATCTCATAGAGGACCACAGCACAGCCATATTCATCGCTACGTGGATCAACGATACCTGCCGTCTGCTCAGGAGCCATATACCCAACGGTGCCGCGTACGGTAATCGTTTTGCCCACACGTGCACCCGGTTCCAAAGAGCGTGCAATCCCAAAATCAGTAATCACCAGACGATAATCTTCCTGGTGCAGGAGGATATTCTCTGGCTTGATATCGCGATGAATCACAGGACGAGGACGAGTATGGGCATAGGAGAGAGCCGAAGCCAATTGGTGAAAATTTTTCACCGCTTCAGCAGTTGGAAGCGGCCCATTGGCTTCAGCCAACCGGGTGCGCAAAGAGCCCACGGTATACAATGGCATCACCAGAAAAACACTGGGTCCATCTTTGCCATAATCAAGAATTGGTGCAATATTAGGATGATCCAGGGCAGCCGCAATTCGCGCCTCGCGCAAGAAATTATCTCGTTCCGCAGGCGTTGTCTTGCTAGGTAGAAGCACTTTAATCGCGATCGGTCGCGAAAGGTTCCGATCAATACCGCGAAATACAGCCGCATAGCCCCCCTTACTCAGCAACGCCTCTACTACATATCGACCAGCCAACGCAGTGTTTAATAACGGCAGTGCACATGCTCTACAAAATAAATCGCTGTCCCGGTTTTCATAGCCACAATCAGTCTGGTCGGCGCAGCGTCGCATTGCCTCCTCCGAATGGTAGATCGACCCCTATACACATCAGTGCATAGAAAGCTCCCTTACGGGTACCGGTGAATAAAGGGGAGCCTCACCCGAGGTTCCCCATCAATGATGATAAAATGACGTCTATGTTCTTGTACATTACGCTTCAGCCTGGCTCGCTTGCTGATCAAGCGAATGTGCCCATTCCTGGCAGGTGATGGCCTCCTGCTTACGACCCAGTTTTTCAAGCACGACGGCTTTATTATACCAGGCATCAGGCTCTTCTGGAGCAAATGAGGTCGCCTGATCAAGTGCAGCCAGGGCTTCATCTAAGCGCCCCAATGCGAATAGCGCCAACCCTTTATTGTTCCAGGCTGCAATATAATGAATATCGAGTGCCAGAGCCCGATCAAAAGCCACCAGCGCCTCTTGATGTCGTTTCAATTCATGCAATAAACTGCCCCTATTATACCAGGCAGAGAGTAATCCGTCATCGTACTTCAAAGCATGATTGTAGGATTCAAGGGCATCTTCATACATACGCAGTGCTGCCAGCACATTCCCTCGATTATACCACGCCCCTGCTAGAGTTGGATCTAATGCCAGTGCATGATCATACCCGGATAGGGCCTCCGCATAACGACGGAGATCTCGCAGGTCATTGGCTTTATCGAACCAGGGGGTCGGGTTCTCTGGCTCAAGCTGAAGAGCTCGTTCATGATAAGGAACGGCCTGCTCGGGCTTTTTTAGACGACGTAAAATATTTCCTTTGGTATCCCAGAGTGAGGCATGGGTATCATCTATCTCAAGGGCTCGATCGATGGCAATTAAAGCCTCTTCATAGCGCGTTAGATTATACAGGGTGTCACCCATAGCCTGCCAGACCGTACTCTGCCGGGGGTCAAGTAAAAGAGCTTTATCGAACGCAAGCAGAGCCTCCTCGGGCTGATTCTGCTCGGCCAGAGCCATGCCACGCCCACTCCAGGCATAGACATAATCTGGATCAAACGATAAGGCTTGATCGTAACATTTCATCTCTTCATTGTATTGATGGAGTTCATGCAACACATTGGCGCGCGAGGTCCAGAGCTCGGGATCATGGGGGTTCAGTGAGATCGCGTGGTCATAAGCAATCAATGCCTCCTCTGCCCGGCCAAGGTGTAACAAGGTTGCCCCTTTCCCACTCCAGGCATCAATGGAGACAACATTATATTGGGTCGCCAGTTCATATGCTTCTAAAGCATTTTCATACCGACCATATTCGTACGCCTGATTCCCCTGCTCTAACCAGTCTGGAGGCTCCGCCGTTGGCAGGGGCTGAGGAGGTACGGTGGCAACAGACGGCACAGCCAGCCGCATCTGGGTCGCTTCCTCTTCCTCATCTGGCAATGCTAAAAATATATCATCTCTTAAACGAGCACCCTGCCTCTGCACAAACAAAGGTTGTGCCTCCTGGGGAGCTTTTACCTCTGCTTTCACCAGAAAGGTCATTGGACCATCCTGACCATAATCAATTACCCGAATACTGCCAGGATCGTAAACATTGGCAGAGAGCGAGGCTGCTAGCTCCGCATCCTGTAAAAAACTTTCTCGCTCTAGCGGACTCGTCTCTTTCGGAATTAAAGCGCGTATTATCACCGACTGTGCGAATTGTAGATCTCGGGCCTGCAAGGTTACCGTTCCACGATCCTTCCCCTGGAGACTTTGGATCTCATAACGGCCCTTTAACAAGGCTCCTCGGACCGGAATACCGCAGTGGGCACAAAAACGAGCGTTCTCTCGATTGTCAAATCCGCACCCCTCGAAATCCAAACACATCCCCATGACCGTCCGTCCTCCCTGTCCTACGCATCTCTATTGTTTATGGCATTAATGCTCTCTGTCATTAATACGGTTCTTTCTTGTAACGAAAGTATTGCACCTCTGTTAAAAGTCTGGTGCTCCTCTAAAAATGTGGCTTCTCTCGTCATGACCGATCAGAATCATTGGTAGGGCTCACACACAGTGTATCATCAGACGCAAGCATTTGAGCTCAAATAACCTCTTCACTAAGCCTTTTGGATACTGCAAACAAGCTCTATCAGGAGAGCTCGTAGACAAAGGCTCTCCTTATATACGGTTGGAAGGTCGCAATTGGAGCCATATTCGTACCATCTGGTGCCTTTTGCCAGACTTACAAGCGCAAAACATCAGGAGAGAGCTTCATCTGAATTGCTCAACATGCTCATGCGCGTTCTCGGAAGATGCTCTGTACTGCGAACACAGACACAATATCCATAATACACTTTCTTCTGTCTATTCTATCAGAAGATGCTTGCCCCATGCTACCGCGCCAGCTGAAGAACCTCCCAGGATCGCTACAGGATGACCACTCTCACGACTATATTGTTCGGCAATGCCTTCGATCTGTTTACGCGATCCCTTACGAGCAAGCACAGCAACTGTACCACCACTGCCACCACCAGTAATTTTGGCACCATAGAAACCTGCCCGTGAGCCTGCCTGGCGCACCATTTCGACGATTCGATCTGTTCCACTGGAACCCAGGCCGCAGGCGTTATAACTGGCATGCGATTGATACATCAACTCTCCCAGGAGGTCAAAATGCTCGTTGGTGTGAGCCTGTGTCAGTAGAGCCTGGAAGAGGTGGACGCGATGATTTTCGTAGATGGGGTGGGCCGCTGGCTGACGTACAGCATAGAGGCGGTCAGGGGCAATCTTTGTGACGGGATCAGTTGAGCCTCCATACTGCTCGAGAAAAGCTCTCCCTGCTATCTGTATGGGCAGGCGATCCCGATAATGGCTCTCCCAGACCGAAGGTGCCATGTTCGCCAGATAGCCCTGCCAGATGGAATCTTTGATACTCACTAATCCTTCTTGTCGCTGTTCAATGGGAAGCCCTGCCAGATCTGCAATAATGCGATATCCCATAAAGGCCCCCACCCGCACTGAGCCATAGTCTGCCCCGGAGACGGCGTGACGAATACCTGAATCCAGACCCCAGACTTCAAGCTCTTCAGGCAGCGTTACTGCCGTCTGCAATTGCGCTGGCTGACAGAACAATGCCAATAAGCTGTCCTGTTGCCCACAGGCCGAGGTCATCTGATCCATAATGCCACATGGGGCCCCCACAATGTAGTTCTCTACACGCTGGCACAGAAGAGCCAGCTCATGCCCGGCAATCTCAAGCTCATAGAGATCACTCATCGCTTGCATACTCGCAACCTCCAAGGCTGCTGAAGAACTGACTCCCTTTCCAGCAGGAACCTCAGAATAGATAAAGATGCGGAGTCCCCGGGTCAATTGTAGGCCACGCTCCCTTTGCAATACGATAAGAGCACCAGCTACATAGGCGGCCCAGGCGCTCTGTGGATCAGCCGTCAACACCTGATGAGCGGTAGTATAGTCCAGATCAGCTGGCAATAGCTCCAGAGGAAGACTCACCTCTGCATTCCCAAGGCTCTCATCCATGTCGCTGCTACGTATAGTTACAACCGGTCGATTATCCGTCTGTACCGCCACCCAGGTCGCTGCGGCCAGAGGAAGTTCGAGCACCAATGACCCCGAATAATCGGCAATCCCTCCCATGAGGTCCAACCGCCCAGGTGCTCGTGCGACCCAGAGAGGCATGGATGCGGTAAAATAGGAGCTCTGAGCGTTGAGCGACTCCAAAAAACGCTCCTGATCGGGCTGCTGCTCCGCCACAGACAACTCAGCAAAACGCCACATCTCATCTGCTCCCTTTCACTATGCCTGATTGCGTGGCTCTATGACTGAATGTGCAGTCAATAGGCCTCGTCGCTCGAGCGTTTCACGCAGAATAGCTGCCACTTGTGTCTGAATGGCTTCGTTCGCATAACCAATCCAGGCCAATGGAGTTTCAACATCCAGAGGGCCATCGAGCGGTTGACCGGTAGCATCTGTCATCATCAGACCAGCCTCGCGACAGATAAGCGCTGTACAGAGATCATAGGGATGACAGCTCAGTCCTAACATCTGCCCCTTTTGTTGCATGACACGATCAACCAGAGGACGGAGATCGGCCAGCCAACGATCATGCCCCATGAGCAGTTCATAGAACTGTCCACCAGAACAGATATATTGATCCTCAAATGTACGCACTTTCCCTGCCTGACCCGGCCCTAAGATCTGATCAATCATCTCATCTTCAATGGCCGCTAGTTCAGCTCTTCCTCCAGCAAAAAAGCGAGCGATGCTGCCATATCCATTGGCAATGGTTGTCGCTTGCGAAGGCTGGGCATGCAGTGGCTGTCGCTCACCTGTTATCCGATTGTAGCGCTCTCCCTCCACGCCATAGCCTGCAATCGACCAGAAGCTATCGCTGAGATGCTGTTTGATCAGAGGAATCTCTGTCTGAAGGGCTAGCTCAATATCTTGAAGCGATGTCTCAGTGCCACGATTAGGCGCAACCCCTGTCAGAATCCAGGCAGGCCTCTTTTGATACAGTATGCCACGTGTCCCATCGATTGGATCGATGATAATGCGCAGCTCAACTTCGTTCGCAACAGCTCCTTCAGGAAACACCCGCATACCATCCTCACCCAATCCTTCGGCAATCAAGACAAAGGAGCGCTCAGTTCCAAGCTGGGTAAAATACTCAATCAAAACTTCTTCTGAGATACGATCCAGGGCAAAAATGGTATCGCCAGCCTGCTCTGCTACAATCTCTGAAAGCTGCTCAATGGCTTGTTGCTCGCAACTGGTTACAATCTTGTCACGAATCGCCTCGTGGATGATGCGCAGTTGCGCCAGAAGAGATGATGCATGTTGAATCATCCATGTAACCTTTCAGCTTGATGATAATGAGCTATGCCAGAGACTGCTAATAGCTCGGCGGCCTTTGCTTCAGGTGAGGTGTCGCTGATAAAATTTCCACCACCAATCTCAGGACCAGCCAGAAACTTTGCTACATCTGGTCGACGCAACGGCGGATGAAAGGCAATAAAAAAGTGATAAAAATTATAATCGCCTCCATCAGTAGGTGCCTGATGCAAACTCATCACGTAGGGGAATGACATCTGCCAGAGATTATCAAAACGGATAGTGACAGCCTTAAGTGCATGTGCTAAGGAGATCACCTCGACGTCAGTCATATGGAAGATATGGGAGAGGCGCCGTTTCGGAGCAATATAGACTTCATAAGCGTAACGCGCAAAATAGGGTACAAACGCGATGATGTGCTCGTCTTCATAAAGGATACGGCGTCCATCGGCCTGTTCAGCCGCGATAATATCTGTAAATAAGGTCCTTTGATGTTCATGACTATAAGCAATCGAAGCCGCCAGCTCCTGCTCGATGGTCTTAAAGACGAAATTTGTTGCATAGATCTGACCATGAGGATGAGGATTAGAGACACCTACGATCTCTCCTTTGTTCTCAAAACAGAGCACATGCTTGATGTCAGACCTGTTTCCCAGATCTGTGGTCTGCTGCTGCCAGATCTGTATGATCTCGGTAATATGTGTATGGGAAAGCTCTGCCAGGGTAAGATTGTGCTGTGGACTAAAACAAATGACTCGTGCATGGCCTCGAGCCGCTCTCACACGATTGGGGCCACGCGCTGGCTCAAGGAGTTCTTCGTCAGGAGCAGCTGGCCCTACACAGGGGTGATCATTATCAAAGACAAATGTCGTCTGATACTCTGGATTCACCAGACCACCAGTTCGTCGATTGCCTGGACAAAGATAACAATCAGACAAATAAGCTGGTACAGCAATGGGAGTATCTGCAACCGTGGCCCCATTCCAGGGACGATTCTGCCGATGAGCAGCGATCACAATCCATTCTTCTCGCAGAGGATGCCAGCGCTCCTCCCAGATACCATGTAATTTCTGCGGCAATGCACTCATTATCTGCCCCTTATAGCTTCAGCTCAATGACCTCGCTGTCTATTTCGGCATCATTCACTATTCTCCTAGTATACTGAGCAAAACGCTCAGTGTCAATGCGCGTTCGCGCAATTTATGTGCGCAGAAGGACGCCTACGTTGGCGATGTTGATGCGAGAGAACAGGTCCCGCCTGAGATCTCTCAAGGCGGGACCTGTTCTCTCGCATCAACCTGTTCTCTCGCATCAATGTAAAGGCGGGGCCTGTTCTCTCGCATCAACCTGTTCTCTCGCATCAATGTAGAGGAACCCGGCTACTTCTCGTCTTCAAAGCCATTGGGATGAGTGCTATGCCATTGCCATGCTGTGCGAACGATGGTATCGAGGCCATATTGAGCCTTCCATCCCAACTCGCTTTCAGCTCTGGTGCAATCAGCCCAGATGGCTTCTGGGTCGCCAGGCCGGCGTGGACCATACTCAACTTTGAAATCGATGCCACTAATCTTCTTTGCCAGTTCAACGACCTCAATGACCGAGCTTCCAGTTCCGGTGCCGAGATTATAAGCTGTACTCTGATTCGTGCTGGCAATCTGCTCCAAAGCTTTGACATGGGCAATAGACAAATCAACGACATGGATATAATCGCGGATAGCAGAGCCATCACGCGTCGGATAATCAGTACCAAAGACTGTGATGGAGGGAGATTTACCAAGTGCCGCCTTCATCACTAATGGAATTAGGTTCTGGGTATGATCCCAGTCTTCACCAATGCTGGCGTTTAACGAGGCGCCAGAGGCATTGAAGTAGCGCAGCGCACTAAACTTAATCCCTCGCGTCTTGTCATACCATTTTAAGAGCGTCTCACCCATCAGTTTTGTCTCACCATAGACGCTCTCTGGCCCCCGAGGCGCATCTTCTGAGACTGGCAATTGCTTCGGTGTGCCAAAGATTGCACAACTTGAAGAGAAGACAATCAAACGAATCTGATGGCGATCCATCGCGTCCAACAGGGTATAGAGACCTGCGACATTATTCTCAAAATACTTTGTTGGTTGCTGCATGGACTCACCGGGCGCTTTATATGCAGCAAAATTAATAATGGCGTCTGGCTTCTCTTCTACAAAAACCTTATCTAGAAAAGCTGCATCCCCGATACTTCCTTGATGCAACGTAACATTTGCTGGAACAAGACGTTTATTGCCTAATTCGAGTGTATCAAGAACGGCCACTTGATGACCATAATTGAGTAATTCTTGAACAGTATGCGCTCCAATATAGCCTGCGCCTCCAGTCACCAGGACTTTCATGCTTTGCTCCTTTTCTTTGCACTAAACCACTCGGACGTGTTAACCACCTTCATTATTATCTCAATGTCTTCTACTGTCAAGTATACTGCGCGAATCGCTCATTGTCAATGCACGAATGCGCATTAACAATGAGCGATTCGCGCAGTATAACAAGAGAAGAAGTTCCTGGCTCTATCAAGATCAATTCAGTCTGATTGGACTACATTGAGAAGGAGGTCAGCGATGATCTAGCGATGATCTAGCGATGATCTAGCAATGATCTAAGGAAGATATGGAAAATATGGATACCTATCTGTGGAAAGGTGGGATCTAATGGACTGGAGAGAGATGGAAAGATTGTTATCGGACAGCTCAGGAGTTCTGTCGTCACATCCGCCCTCAATTGCCCGGATGAGCGGCGTTCTCAAAAGTGGGTTGATAGATATCAATCCCTAAGGTGCGTAATGGCGTCAGTTGTTCTTCAGTCGCATGCTGATCCGTGACCAGGATATGCATGGTAGTAATGGGGGCAATAGCATGAAGAGCAACAGAGCCAAGTTTCGTGGCATCTGCCAGGACGATGGTCCGCTGAGCTCGCTGCATGGTCAGGCGATGTGAGAGGCTCTCTAATTGGTTCGGACCTGTCAGGCCATATTCGGCGCTTAAACCAGTAACGCCAATGAAGGCTTTGGCGACAAAGACCTGATTCAGGCTCTGCTCAGCCAGTGGTCCAACAAGCGCAAAAAAATCTGGCAGAAGTAAACCGCCGGTAAGGGTGAGCGTAATACCAGGCAGGCCACTCAGCTCCATCGCAATATTCACTGCATTTGTGACCACGGTCAATGGCTGAAGACGGCTCTGCCGAATGGCTCGGGCAAGATGGGTCGTGGTCGTACCAGGAGAAAGAGCAATTGTATCGCCAGGCTGGATCAATTGAAGAGCGATACGGGCAATCTGCGTCTTCTCTTCAACCTGCCGACTCATGTTCTCTTGAAAGGTCAAACCATATGAATAGGCGCTATAAGCGAGCATATCTACTGGCAGAGCACCTCCATGAATGCGGCGCAATAAGTTCTGGCGCTCCATACGCTCAAGGTCACGCCGAATAGTCGATGCGTTAACCTCAAGTTGCTGGCTCAACTGCTCGGCATCCACTCTTCCATGGAGAAGCAGTTGTTGCAGGATGTATTCGGCTCGTTGGGCGGCATGCGACATATATTACTCTCACTCTGCTACTAGATTTTGCCATTATATGGGGCATTTATAGCAAAGTCAAGGAGCAGTGCTGCATTTCTCGGAGAAACATGGTCTTGCACCTACTACTCTTCCATGGTACTTCCATTTGAGAGGTCTGTTACAGCTATGCTAGCGTAAAAAGGAGGGTGGATCGTTGCGCTCTTCCCAGCGCCACTTGCGCGCAAAATACAACAGTTCACGCAAGGCTCGCAGAATGACTGCTGGCCTGGCTCCGGTTGCTATCCCTTCTGTACGAGGAAGATGGCGGACACCCACCTCCGTGTAGGTAAAACCGGCTCGCTTGAACTTATAGAGCATCTCTGTATTGATCATTGCTCCAGAAGTCTCGAGATCAAACGTCTGAAAAAACTCTGCTCGATACAACTTGAAGGCGCAGTCGATATCTCTTACCTGGACTCCAAAACAGAGACGGACAAGCTGCTTCCAGCCCCAGGCGTTAAATTTGCGAATCCAGGGATCACAGCGTGGATTACGATATCCTAGAACAGCATCATACTGCTCAATCAAAGGGAAAAAGGCCGCGAGATCCGTAATATCAAATTGCCCATCCGCATCCATAAAAAAGACCAGATCTTTGCTCACCGCATGAAAACCTGTAACCAGAGCAGAGCCATAACCGCGGTTGATAGGGTGACTGATCAAACGGATACGCGAATCTCCATTCATAAGCTGTTCCACGATCGGACCAGTACGATCCTTACTGCCATCATTGACTACGATGAGCTCAAACTCGTCCGTCCATTGGGCCAGAGCGGCACATGTCGTCTGGACAGTCTTTTCAATAATTGCCTCTTCATTGTAGGCAGGCAAAACCACTGATAGACTGCGCGGTGAACGTGGAATAGTGGTCACAGGTGCCAGATCGCTGTCGAGACGCGAACTTCTTTTCTGATGAATATTCATCGCCGATACTACGACGGCACCAAGTCCCATTAATAGCCAGATAGGCAGCGTACGTGCAGAGAAAGCTCTGGCAGGAAAACGTGAAATCCACATCACGTCAAAACCCTTTCTACCTACAATCACACACCTCGAAGTGTGGTATCTTTACAATACAAAACTGCGTCAACGTCTTCGTTCACAAAAACTGTATCCTCTATTCAATCAGTAGGCATGCACCCTGAAACTAACTGCACAGAAAATGTACTGGTCGAGGGACCGGAACACATTCCACATTATTAGTCTACAGACCAGCGCCAAACCCTTTCAACATGGGAGCGGACGAAACTCACTCGGGTTACTGGTTACATTGCTAGGGCGAAACTGGTTGATGATACTGGTCTGGAGCTACCAACTCCAAAGACAAAAAAAATCACCCAGCCTGATGCTGGATGATACTTCTCTCGCCTTCGACCGGATCTACTGAAAAATTGCATCGTGCAATGGGGGTCGTTCAGATTTATGAGACGAGTCTGGAGGACGCTTCTTTGGCTGTTGCGCTAAGAGCGCGAGATGAACAGTTACAGCCAGAATTAATACGACACTCACCCCGCTTAGAGCCAGTATATAGGTTATCATGGGTTATCCCCCATTTCTGTTGAACCACACATAGTTCAACTGTTTCAACCTTTTCTAGAATGCTCTCTCCTCATAAAGATTAAACGCTATCGATGAAAGAAAGTCAAATCGTGATCTGGTTGAGGCTTGTATACTCTCTTTCCTCGAAGGGTTGAGCTCATGTGATCTCAGTAGACTGAATCTTTATGCCTCACCACGGTCTTCTTCACAAAACGGTGATATACTAACTATAAGAAATCATGAGACGATAGCCTTCTATGTGAGGAGATTTTTTGTGACAACATTGAACCTTACCCCCGATGAGCTTTTAACTACGACGCGTGCAGTACGCAAACGCTTAGATTTCTCGCGGCCAGTTGAGATGCAGGTGATCAAAGAATGTCTGGAGATTGCGCTTCAAGCCCCTTCAGGCAGTAACCGTCAGCGCTGGCATTTTGTGATTATAACTGATGCCGAGAAACGTAAAGCCATTTCAGACTATTATCGTAAAGGTTATTATGAGTATCGCGATAGTCCATCAGCAGCCGGTAAGCTTTTTGCGGATGATGCTCAACGGAGCCAGGTCCAGAAGAGGGTGCAAACGTCAGTGGACTATCTGGCCGAACATATGCACGAAGCCCCTGTCCTCTTCCTCCCCTGTTTCCAGGGCCGACCCGATGGGCAGCCTGCGATGAATCAGGCCAGTCCCTGGGGCTCCATCATTCCAGCTGCCTGGAGCTTTATGCTGGCTGCCCGCGCTCGCGGTCTGGGCTCCGTCTGGACGACATTGCACCTGGAATATGAAAAAGAGGTTGCTGAGATTATCGGCCTCCCTTATCAAGAGGTTACGCAGGTTGCTCTCATTCCCGTTGCCTATACTCTGGGCACAGACTTCAAACCAGCTCCACGCCAGCCCCTGGACTCTGTCCTGCACCTGAATTCCTGGTAACCATTCATGAAAGGCCTGCAGACGAAGATTCATGAAAGCTCTTTTGTGCCGGTGCCTTTATCATGGTATGTACCTATTAAGCAACACAAGTTTTTGGCTCTCTGTCCTTCGAGATGACGTGGAAAGATGGACTTCCCCCTTTCATGCGATAAATTGCATCTCATATGCGATCTATCGCATGAACATGTACGGCCCATCATTCATGATGGCCGCGGCCCAGGACCACCACAAGGATGCACACGCCCTCCTGATTCCTGCGGACCATTTCGGCCTTCACCGATCATCCCGAGGGTCGGACAGGATCCTGCGTTCAATACTTCTCAGGACTGCATGCCCAACAGATTTCCGCTCTCGTAGCGACGAAGTCCAAGGTTAAAGAGACTTACTGCCAGAACCACAAAGACAATCGTTGCTCCAACCATTGCGCCGCACCACATCCAACTAAACTGATGGAGAATCTGCAATGGCACAAAACTAATAAATCCCGCTGGGATCACGGTGAACAGTAACAACCGGACAAAGCCATTAAAGAGATCCATTGGATAGGTCGAAAAAGAAATGATGACATTCATTAACTGTCCAATAAAGCCTTCTGCATTTCCCAGAAAAAAGGCTAATGAGCCACATAGGACAAAGAAGGATGTAAAGATGATGGCTCCCAATAGAACCAGGATAGGAAACAGGAAGAGATTCAATGGACCTGGATGGACTATCAGAACATAAGCCCCCACTGCAAAAATGATATCTCCCCACGAGGTTGGATTGCTGGCTGAAACACAGACATGCAGTAAGGTATTGCGCGGCATTCCCAGATAGGCATCCAATCCTCCATTGACAACCAGGCTCGCAATATTCGATGCATTGCCCAAGAGTGCAATACTCAAACCAAACGAGCAGGCAGATAAGGCCCACAACATGACAATATCAGTATTCTGCCAGCCATGAACCAGAGGGAACTGCTGAAAGTAACTCCACCAGAAGAAGAGCCAGAGGCAATCGTTCGCAATCATCGCGATGATCTGCGTAATGAAAGCGCTACGATATTCCATGGATGATTGCAGATTGGCAAACACATACGCTCCCAGAAAACGGAGCATGCTCTGGCTACGCTTCAGTATTGGATGCATTCCTTATCCTCCGTTCACCGTCACACGACGTAAAGCGATGCGATACACAGCCATCAGGATGATGATCCCTACACCTAATGTGATAAGCTGTTGAACAAGCAACCAGTAAAATTGTGTCAGATCAAAATGAACTAATGTGCGGGCTGGACCATAAAGAATGGTACTAAAGGGTAACAGCCTGGCAATATAGCGGAACGGCTCAGGGAAAACGTCCAGAGGAGCCAGAACCCCTCCAAGCACCAGGGTCAGGCGGCTAAAGATTAACGTAAAAGATTGCGTCTCTTCAGTCCAGAATGCAAGCAATCCAATACAGAAGTACGCTACAAATTCAATACAGATCGCCAGGAAGACCGCAACCGGCCATGCCAGCAGACCAGCCCAGGTAAGATGAGGAACACCTGCGATGAATAAGGCCAGGATCACTCCCACCACGCTATTCATCGTCAATCGCACCAGACGCTCACCCAGGTAGTGGGCAAAATTGTAGAGCAGATAGTTACTCGGTCGGATCAATTGATAGGCCAGTTGGCCCGAACGAACCTCCAGATCAATGCGTTTGGTCAGCGCTGGCATGGACAGGGCAATCGTTTCTGCCGCCAGCAGATACCAGATCATGTCACGGATGCTAAAACCATTCAGCAAGGTAGCATGCCGCAATGTATAAGTCGTTTGCCAGAGCTGGCTGAGAATAAAGACCAGAACAAACAGGAAAAGGGCACGAAAAAAAACTTCGGTGACATACGCTATATTATTAGCAATACTTACCTGCAACACTGCCAGATATTTTCGCATCAGCCGCCACCAGTGCCCTTTACGACGGTGTAGCGGCTGAAGGGTTTGCACTGGGACGCTCGTCTGGCTCATGACCTCACCTCCTCAATCACTTGCGGCTCAATCTGGCGCTGATAAATGGCGGCAATAATCTCTTCCATCGGTGGATCGGTGATCGTCATATCTTGAATATGGCTGCGTTCTAATAGTGCGGCAATAATGGGTTCCAATGGCGAACGTGCGGTATCCACCTCCAGAATAAGTTGACGACCTTCGACCTTAAGCACCCGAATCCCTGACTCCTTAGAGCCCTCAGAGAGCAGTCGAAAGTGCCATCGCTCACCTTCATGCGAAGTATCTGGCAGACAGACTGAGCTGGCAGGCACATCCAGCAGAAGCTCCAGCCGCTTGGTCTTCAGATACTCTCGTTTGAGTTGAGAGACCGGGGCATCTAGAATGATCTCGCCGTGATTAATGACAATAGCCCGACGACAGATAATCTCAATATCCCCTGCATCGTGCGATGTCAGGAATATACTGGTTCCTTCTTCGGCATTAAGTTGAGCAATCAGATCGCGAATACGCTGCTTGGCGATAACATCCAGTCCGATAGTTGGCTCATCTAAAAAGAGTAATTTTGGCTGATGCAAGAGCGCCGCCGCCAGTTCACAGCGCATTCGCTCACCCAGACTCAGTTTACGAGCAGGAGTCCGTATATATGCCTCAATGCCAAAGACATCGATCAGAAAAGCACGCCGCCGTTGATACGCAGCCCAATCCAACTCATAGATGTGGGCCAGCAGATTGAAGGTATCCTGTGGCGGCAGATGATACCAGAGCTGCGATTTCTGACCAAACACGCTGGCAATTGCATAGGCCAGTTGTTGACGCTGCTGCCAGGGATTGAAGCCTAACACCGTGGCGTGGCCTGCGGTAGGATAGAGAATCCCTGTCAACATTTTAATTGTGGTGGATTTACCTGCTCCATTGGGACCAATAAAGGCTAATAGCTCACCCGCTTCAAGGACGAAATCAATTGGTTTAACAGCCTCGCGCTGCTGATAGCGCGGAGCCACAAACGAACGCAGACTACTAGCGATGCCAGATGCTCGCTCACGACTGGTAAAGGTCTTGGTTAATCCTGTAACCTCAATGATTGCCATCGTTCAATTGCCTCTCTTTTTTCTTCTGGTCCAATCTCGGGGAGCTACTTTTCTGCGCAGCGACTATAAGGTTGCCACTATCTCCGCATCCAGACGAGGGAAAAGCAGCGCTCCTGGCACAACATGGGTCAAAGGCTGGCTTCCCCACGGCGTTGCCGCATGCCAATCGCCATGATCAATCCTTCCCAGCCCCAGTTGCTGGTAAATGCGTTGAGCCGATGATGGGATAAATGGAGCTAAGAGAATTGCCTGAATCCGGGTTGCCTCGGCTGCTGAGGCCAATACCGTACGCAGGTACTCATGCTGCTCAGGTTGTTTAGCAAGCTTCCAGGGGGCGCTATGCTCAATATATTGATTGGTGCGGCGTACAAACGTCCAGATTGCGTTGAGCGCAATATTAATCTCCCAACTCTCCAGAGCCTGCTCAGCTTTCAAGCGCGCTTCAAGCGCTGCGTTCTTTAATTCTCTTTCTGCTGCTCCTAAAGGGCCAGCGGCGGGAATCTCTCCCCCACAATAGCGCTGCACCATAGATACTACGCGATTAAGAAGATTCCCAAGATCGTTGCCCAATTCATCGTTATAGTGGCGCAGCAGGCCAGTTCGCGAAAAATCACTATCATTGCCAAAAGATAGGTTACGTGCTAAGTAAAAGCGCAATGCATCTGCGCCAACCTTATCAACGACAGCGACTGGATCAATCACATTCCCCAACGTCTTGGAGAGCTTCTGCCCCTCAATCGTTGTAAAGCCATGCACTGGAATCTGTCTGGGCAATGGCAAGTTCGCAGAGAGAAGCATCGCTGGCCAATAGAGACAATGAAAGCGTGTAATATCCTTGCCGATGACATGAGCATCCGCTGGCCAGTACTGCTTGAGCCTGGCTTCATCATGCGGAAAACCGACCGCGGTCAGGTAGTTCACCAGAGCGTCAAACCAGACATAGATGACCTGTGAGGGATCATCTGGGACTGGAATGCCCCAGGAGATCGTCCCAGGTCGCACCTGGCGCGAGACTGAAAAATCACGTAGCCCCTGTTTGAGGAGTCCCAGAACCTCCGCCCGCCGAGAGGCTGGAACCACAAACTCTGGATGAGACTCAATATGTTCCTGAAGCTGGACGCTATATTTGGAAAGGGCAAAAAAGTAGTTCTCTTCATGCAACCACTCAGGTGTGAGTGAGGTATGAATAGGACAACGACCACTCACCAGATCTTCAGAATTGTAATAGTTATTACAATTGGGGCAATACCAACCAGAATACACTGCCTTGTAGATATCACCTTGCTGCTTGGCGCGTTGAAACATCTCTAGAGAGGCTTGACGATGGCGCTCTTCCGTCGTACGAATCCAATCATCATAAGAGATATCCAGACGAGCCCAGGTGGTACGAAAGGCTTGATCTATCTGATCTATCCAGGCCTGTGGCTCAATATGACGATCGTAGGCAGCTCGTAATACATGCTGGCTATTCTCATCGAGCCCCATGCTAAAGTACGTATCATCGCCGAGTAAGCGATGATAGCGCGCGACAATATCAGCTGCCACTTTCTCAAGCGCATGCCCGATATGAGGAACGCCGTTAGGATAATCAATTGCTGTTGTCAGGTAATATGTTGTCTGCTCTACTGCATCTACCATGCCGTTTCCCTCATCTCATAAAACTTGTTCAAACATTTCCACCTGGGAACGTATTGTGAGAGGGCTAAAGACAAAAAGAGGGGCGCAGGTCCGTCGCCTGCGCCCCTCTTTTTGTCTTCAGCTCTCACCATCTCAATGGATGATTATGCTTTAAGTCGAAGGACAGCGACATGGGAGCCATGGCCATATACATAGGCATGGGCATACCTGCACAAGAAAGATGAAGCATAAACATACTCTGCGTCTGCTGCATAATTGCTGCTGTCCTTTAATAGAACCTTGAATGCAAATTCAAAATGCGTACTCTTATGGTAAGTTTACCTATTATACTTGTGTTTTGTCAAGCTACAAACATAGGCTGATGTTCTCTCTTCTTTTAATCAAAGAGAGAGGGAACATCCAGCATCGACTCATAACCATGTTGTAAGAGAAGATGAGCTATGCGAGAAGTGCCCATGGCAAGCTGAACTTTCGTGGATAGAATTGACGCAGCAATAGCTGTGCAAATATGGTACGATAAAATGTAAGCTTATTATCTTTCCTCACTACCAAACTGTGCAGATATTGCTCGAGAAAGGCTTGCAACTCGATGGGAACAACGCTTCACGCTGACAAAATTTTAGATCTTGGCGAAAAAGGCTGTAGCCGCTTACTTGGAGATATTACCGATTCACTCCAGGATCTTGCCCCCGGCAAAACATTGCTTGTCTTAGCCAATGATCCAGCAGCCCCACTCGATATCAAAGTCTGGTGCCGTCAGACCGGGAATATCCTTCAACAAGCCGATATTGCAACAGGACAATTTCTCATCCAGAAAAAAGTAGGCTAGAGCCACTTATAAGGTCCTATACACTTTTTATATAAGCTTGATGTCTCATGTGAGCGAAACAAGCCACTTTATTTTCAGAAGCTACGCATACATAATAGATAAAATCTGTGTGCCAGGGCTCGCTTTCTTATGCCTATAGATAGGTCTTCTTGCCTCATCACCGGTCTCTACAGAGCTACAAAAGCATCCCCTGACTCATTGCCACCATAGATTTTGAACCTGCCTGTCCTTTTTTGGGAAACATTTTTGTCTGTAAAAGATCGAGAATCACGCATTAATTACAATAATTTCTTTTTCATATATTTTTGTTGTGTATGCAACACCAAATTGGCCATTATTCCCATTTAGATTGTCACCAGAGATGCAAAACCTCTATAATGTTCCAGAATTTGATTGATTATTTTGAATCTAGCTAAATGTTATTTACCTTATCGTATTGAGGAAGGTTCAATTATGTCTCTAACCCATTCTCAAGAAGAGTATCTTTTTCTGGATACTGAACAGGCGTCTACGCAGCAGCCACAAAAGCAGGTAGTGATTATGGGTGCTGGCCCGGCAGGACTTACAGCAGCCTATGAACTGGCAGTTCATCAACAAGTAGGAGTTACTGTTTTAGAAAAAGACCCTCGCTATGTTGGTGGCATCTCGCGTACAGTCGAAGCAAACGGATATCGCTTTGATATCGGTGGACACCGCTTCTTTTCCAAAAGCACTGAGATCGAAGAGCTCTGGACTGAAGTAATGGGTGCTGACCTCCTTGTTCGCCCTCGTCTCTCACGCATTGTCTATAAAGGCAAGTATTTTGATTATCCATTAAAAGCTTTCAACGCTTTATTTAATCTTGGTCCTATTGAAACCATCCGCTGTA
The DNA here is from genome assembly GCF_003967535.1 of Tengunoibacter tsumagoiensis. Lineage (GTDB taxonomy): Bacteria > Chloroflexota > Ktedonobacteria > Ktedonobacterales > Ktedonobacteraceae > Tengunoibacter > Tengunoibacter tsumagoiensis. Next base: position 4,550,294 of record NZ_BIFR01000001.1, read on the forward strand.
TCAGCAGCTATGTACTTGCCCGTATTAAGCCTACTTCTCATCCTAAGAGCTTCGAAGAGTGGGTTACAAACCAGTTTGGCAAACGCCTGTTTAGCATTTTCTTCAAGACCTATACAGAAAAAGTCTGGGGAATGAGCACCAAAGAACTATCAGCAGACTGGGCTGCTCAACGTATTAAAGGGCTCAATCTCCTTGAAGCCATCAAAAATGCACTCCTCCCCCAAAAAACGAAAAAGGGCGGAGAGGTGATCAAAACTCTCATTGAGGAGTTCCGCTATCCACGTCGCGGCCCAGGAGAGTTATGGGAGCGCGTAGCAACAATTCTTGACCAGCATGGTCATCCTGTACAAATGGATAAAGAGATTGTAAGTATCCACCATGCCAACAACCAGATTACAGGAATTGTTGTGCGCGATAGCAATGGGCAGACAGAACTTGTGCGCGGAACCCATTATATTTCAACATTGCCTATGCGTGAACTTGTCCATGCCTTCGATCCCCCTCTTGCCCAGGAAGTAATTCAAGCAGCTGACGGCCTCAAATATCGAGATTTCTTGACTGTAGCGATGATTGTCGATAAAGCAGAGATGTTTCCAGATAACTGGATTTATCTTCATGATCCCGATATTGTTGCTGGCCGCATCCAGAACTTTAAAAACTGGAGTCCGGATATGGTCCCTGATGCCAGCAAAACGTGCCTTGGGCTGGAATATTTCTGCTTCGAGGGCGATGGTCTGTGGACTTCTAGCGACGAAGATCTGGTCAAACAGGGAGGCAAGGATCTTATGCAGCTCAAGTTATGCAAACCTGAAGAAATTCTTGGTGGAGTCGTTGTACGTCAATACAAAGCCTATCCGGTCTACGATGATGATTACAAGAAAAATGTGCGCATTATCCGCGATGCTCTAGAGGCCCAGGCATCCAATCTCCAGCTGGTTGGACGCAATGGCATGCACCACTACAACAACCAGGATCATTCAATGATGACGGCTCTTTGTGCCGCTCGCAATATTGCCACTGATGCGAACCTCGATCCCTGGAGCGTCAACACAGATGCAGAATATCATGAGGGCACACGCGACGTTGAAGATAACTCTGGGCGCCTCGTTCCACACCGTGTTGCGGTAGCCGAAAAGTAATCAAGAGATAGTGGAGTGCTAGTAATCAATGCAACAATTTCTACGCCGCCGCTTGAATGACGGAGTGCTCTTTATTATTCTTATGCTTCTGCTGGGTACATTTACCGTTTTGCTTCAGATCAACCCATTGCATGAATCATTGTTCAACAGTTTCGCATTACAAGCTCAGGCCTGGCTCCAGGGACATACAGATATTAGAACACCTGTACTTGATAAGGTGATTATTCATGGCAAAATGTACCTGGTATTTCCGCCACTGCCGCCAATAATGATGCTGCCTTTTGTAGCCCTTTTAGGTAAAAATTTCAGTGATATCTGGTTTACGTGGATATTCGCTGCTGCCAATATTGTTCTATTGTTTCGTACGCTTGAAGTAATGAGGGTATCCCACATTACACAGCGTACGCCGCTTGAAAATGTGATTATAGCCCTTACTTTTGGGTTTGGTACAATAGAATTGTGGCTCAGCCTTGATGGCATTATATATATGACAGCTCAAATCATCAGCGTATTTGGTATTCTTCTTACGCTTCATAGCACGTTGAGCAGACGTTGGACACTTGCTACTTTAGGGGTAAGTATGGTACTCCTCACTCGTTCATCCGAGGTACTAATCGGAGTATTTCCCCTCATCGTCTACCTTCACGATCTGGGAATTGGACGACGCACCCAGACACGCTGGCGCTTTTTACCACTACGCTGGCCTTCCCTGCGTGAAGTAGCAGTGATTCTTACTCCCTTTCTCCTTGCAACAATCATCCTGCTCATCCGTAACAAAGTCTATTTCGACAACTTCCTTGAAACTGGTTACAATATACAAAATGCACAAGTATACCCGGACATCCACTATGGGGTACTTAATTGGCATTATTTGTGGCCTAATATTGTCATTGCTTTTCTACGTGGACCAACCTTTACTTTTACTGGTCCTTTTGATATCCACCCTCATACTGATCTGTATATAGATGGTATCGGAACCAGTATGTTTTTTAGCACTCCACTGCTGGCAATTTTCATCTTCTCACCACAAGGAAAAACGTCATCCCCCTGGCTACGTAGAGCATTCTGGACGACCACAGCTGTCATTCTCCTCTCAGTATTGCTCTTTTGCGCTGCAGGATGGCGCCAGGTGGGAGCACGCTATACATTGCCAATCTATCCATTGCTCTTCTTACTTCTTGCACAAAGAGCTGCTCCTCTGGATACGCGCTGGATCTCTCTGGCTGGCTTAGGGGTCTTCATTAATCTCTTACTCGCCCGTACCTTCTGGTACAAAGAGCCATCTCAGCGCTTTGTCGTTACAAGTGTGATCATTGTAACTATCGCTTGCATTACTGCTATCGTCTTGCTTCACTGGCAACGGCGCAATTCAGAGAAACAATCTCTGGATGCGTTAACGTCTGATCTAGACAATGTTGACATTACCGAAAAGGTATTGGCAAACAGAATGTGAATAAAAAAATGAAAGCTGTTTAAATGAAACAGCTTTCATTTTTTTCCCTTGATTTCTGGCCCACAATCGTGTATAATTGTTGGTAACACTTCAAAAAAATACCACAGACAAAGCAGGAGAGATAACGAGTGATAGTTTTCAATTAATCATGGATCTTCCGTTTCGCATACGTTGCCCTCAGCATTTCCAGCTACTTTACTCTTGTGGACTGGCTTTGCAGGTCGCAATGGAGGCTGCGGTCCCTGGTAAAGAAGACATCCGTTATCCTTGCAGACAAACCCAAGACCCACCGAATGCCTATGCATAGGTATCGCCAATAAACCTCATTACTCTTCTCTACCTATCCGCAAACGCTCCTGAGCAATCTTTTGCAAACTGGTATCGCTCTGTGCAACAAACAGGCCATCTTTATCATCAGATCAGTACTTTTCCTCTGTCAGAATGTGCCTCACACTGACAGTTTCTATACAAAGGAGTCTGCTTTGCAGGAACAAACGAATACTCAAAATAAAAAACAGCAGGACATCAACGATAAGCCTCTCCAGGGCCTGCTGGCTGATGCACCAATGCGCGTGATTCTGGTGACGGTCGAGACGTCTGAGACCGATTGGCCTATTCATGAATCGCTCGATGAGCTCGAACAGCTAGCCGCTAGCGCAGGGGCCGTGACGGTCGATCGCGTTATCCAGCGTATGGACCATCCCCATCCCGCTACTCTGCTTGGTTCAGGCAAGGTGGCCGAACTCAGAGAGCTGACTCGTTTTCATGATTGCGACGCGGTGATCTTTGATCTTGAACTTAAACCAGGTCAACATCGCAATTTAGAAAAAGAGTTAGATCTTCAGGTGCTGGATCGCACAGCCTTGATTCTGATTATCTTTGGCCAACGGGCTCGTACCCGCGAGGGTCGCTTGCAAGTTGAGCTGGCTCAGGTCGAATATGATCTGCCTCGCCTCACCCGCGCCTGGTCCCACTTATCGCGTCAGCGTGGTGGCACTCAACAACGCGGTGAAGGTGAGAAACAGATTGAGGTCGATCGTCGCTTGCTCCGTCGCCAGAAAGATCAGTTAGAAGAAGAGTTGGAAGCGGTACGTAGTCAGCGCGAACTCCACCGCGAACGCCGCAAACATACTGGCTCACCCGTAGTTGCTCTGGTTGGCTACACGAATGCAGGCAAATCAACTCTGCTCAATCGCTTTGCAGGCCCCAGTACACTGGCAGAAAATAAGCTGTTTGCTACGCTTGATCCTACAACACGGCGCATTCGGCTGGCTGGCGGGCAAGAGGTCCTCTTAACCGATACGGTGGGTTTTGTACAGCGCCTTCCAACGACTCTAGTTGCTGCCTTCCGAGCTACGCTGGAAGAGGTGGCGCAGGCCGATCTCTTAATTCATGTGGTTGATGCCTCTCATCCTCATGTCCATCTCCAGGTTCAAGCTGTTGAACAGGTTCTGGAAGAGATTGGGGCCGGTGGCTTACCAATGATCGTGGCGGTCAACAAGATTGATCTTCTTCCCGCAGATATGCCTCTCCATCTCGGAGGATTGGCCGCTAAGCTGCCAGCAGTACAGGTGTCTGCTCTACAAGGCAAGGGAATGGATGATCTTATGCGTTGTATCAGCCAGGCTCTGATTGAGCAGTTTACGCCGCTCAATGTAGTTATACCTTATGATCGTGGTGATCTCGTCGCTCAGTTCCATCAATTTGGGATGATTGAATTGGAAGAGTATGAGGAAGCAGGCACACATCTGCGTGGCCATCTCCCAACCAATCATAGCGGTCCGTTTAAACACTTTGAACAGACTGCGATCCATCATACACGCTGATTGTCTGCTCACGTAGATTTTTGAAAGCTTCATCCGCATGAGCCATAACGGAGCATGTGGATGAAGCTTGTCGAGGTTTTGTGCCGATCAACACGAATAGATAACGACGAAGGGAGCCTGTCTCTCTCTGATGAGACAGAGAGGAGACAGGCTCCTTCACTACGAGGGCCTCTGTGGTGGAACCTCTTGCCTCTACTCCCAGTATAAGCGCTCCAGCATGCTTCAAGCTCGATAGTCTGCTGCAAAGAAGATTAAGTGGACCATGACGCTACAACTTTAGTCGTATCCGCCTCCTCTACCATTCCTAAAAAGATGCATTGCTCTTCTCTCCTCACGAATACTCCTTAAGGAGCATCTTTTTCTCTGTCAAAAAAACTATACTCTAAATAAATGAACGACTTATTGAGAGCTTAGTAGTAATCGATATAAAAACGTCACAATTTTCTCTCAATGACAGAAAGAGGAGATACACAATGCTTACACACAAACCTATTACAAACGCTTTTGATCTGTATAGCTGGTTTACATTGATGCGCACCACAAATCCTGTTACCTATGATGAGGATCATCATGCCTGGAATGTCTTCTCATATAAAGATGTTTATCAAATCTTAACCGATCCTAAAACGTTCTCTTCCCATATCCTCCCCGGTGAAGGATTTATTGAGACAAGCATTCTAATGATCGATCCACCAATGCACCGCCATTATCGCAATCTGGTCTCACAGGCTTTTACGCCACGGCGCATCGCTCAGTTGGAACCACGCATTACAGAGATCGTGGATACCTATCTCGACTCTGTCATCGAAAGCGGGAAGATGGATGTGATTCAAGATCTCTCTTATCCTCTACCTCTCGTGGTCATCTGTGAGATGCTCGGTATTCCTATGGAGGATCGCGACTTCTTTGGCTACTGGACGGAGATTGTGATTGCCGAATTTGCAAAATTTCAGGGGGGCGATCTGGAGGCACAACAGAAATTAGGCGCGTACTTCCTACAGATTGCCGATTTGCGCCGCAAAGAGCCGAAAGATGATCTGATTAGCGCTCTACTGACTGCTCAAGTTGATGGCGAACGTCTCAGTGATCGGGATATCCAGTCGTTCTGTATGATTCTCTTGTTAGCTGGTAGCGAAACGACACGGAATCTGATCGGCAATGCAATCTATGCCTTGACTGAACACCCTGAAGTTCTCGCACAGGTACAAAATAATCTTGAGCTGGTTCCGCAGGCGATTGAAGAAGTGATTCGCTACTATTCACCCGTTAGATTCGCGTTCCGTGTCGCCACCTCTGATGTCATTTTAGGAGGACAACAGATCAAAGCAGGACAGTTGATATTCCCCTGGATTGCCTCTGCAAACCGTGACGAACACCATTTTACCAGCGCGGAACACTTCACTCTTGATCGTCCAGCTCAGCAACACGTTGGCTTTGGGCATGGCATCCACTTTTGTCTCGGTGCACCGTTAGCTCGCCTGGAGGCTCGTATTGCTCTAACTTCTATGCTCCAACGTTTAAAATGTCTACGCCTCTCTCATGAAGAACATTTAGAAGCTATCGTTAGCCCTAGCCTACAAGGGCTCCAGAAGGTACCCGTCTATTTCCAACCGGGCACACCACTGCGCTGAGAATGCTCTCATTCCAACCGGGCACATCACCACTACACAGAGAACGCTCCGAGTATCCCACGGGAAGTGTGATGCTCGGACGTCTCTGCCGCTAACCCACACAAAAACTATGTATGGGTTGTTGCCTGCTGCATTTCAGTGCTCATATACTTGTAGGCTTCGATCCAGGCTTGCTCCATATCTGACGTGAAGAGCTCTCCCAATAAGGCTCTAAAGGTCTCCAGAAGGATCTCTCCCATCCACGCATACTGCTCGGCTCTTACCCCGTAGGCCTCATGTCGTAGACCCAGCTTATAGAGGGTTGGACCCAGATCTATCCCTTGATCTGCCCCCTGTACAATCAGGTCCAGGGTAGCCATCAACGACCGCTCTTGAATCAACAAGTCCTGCACAAACAGCTCCTGGGCGGCTGGATAACGCGCAAAGAACGTGAGATAAAATGTGTGTGCAAAGCTCTCTTTTCTCGCTCCCAGTAAAGCAAAACTTGTTTTTAATGCCAGGGCATTCATACGATAACTCCTCCTGTGAGTTTGTGATAGCTTTCTTTTTGCGATTCGCCCTTCTTTCGTCTGGCTCCTCGCCAATGAAAGCTGGCCTATCTATGGTCCTGGCCTTATTCTAAAGAAGATGCAGTTCTCGCACTTTAAGCATACCCGCTCACGAAGAAAACGACATCCTACTAAAGTTGTAGCTGTCTCACTCTACAAGGCCATATTTACGCGCTTCTGCAACCGCCTGGGTGCGATTATTTACGTTGAGTTTGGTGATGATATTGGTGACATGCCTCTTGACGGTTGCAACGGCAATGATCAGCTGTTGAGCAATCTCATAATTTGAGGCTCCTGTAGCTATGAGTTGAAGAACCTCCAGTTCTCTCTCACTCAATGGCTCAACCAGTGTCTGCACAAAGGTTCTCCTGGAGTTCTGGAGCGTTGGAGGGACTGCTTGCGTATCCGCTTTTTCATGTGGTCGACAGGCTGCACGAAGCTGTTGCACATAGGCTTGCCTCCTCGGATAGTCAAGTTGAATCCTGGCTAATAATGCTTCAACTGCTTCTCCCTTATCGGCAAAAATGCGGATATAGCCCTCAGGTTCAGCCAGCTTGACTGCCTGTTCAATGATGATGCCTGCTTCAGATGTTCTTCCCATTAGATCAAGGATAAGTGCACGCAGTATGATTATCTCTAACACGCTTGCCTGTCTCGCTTTTGCTTCGGCATCTTCCTGCATGCGCTGAAGCAAGGAATGCAACTCTTCTGCCTGGGCAGTCTCCTCCGATTGCCGCATCTGTTCTATAAGAATGCGAATACGAATGAGAAGGGCCTGCTCGGATAAGAAAGGCTGGATCTCGCTCTTCTCTGTCTCTGCCCAGCTTACTGCAGTGGCCAGATCTTTGTTCATTAAGGCCAGATCAGCCTGAGCTGCCGCAGCTCTCGCATAAAGATAGGGAGCAAATTGCTGTCGTTCCAGAAGCAGGTTCAGGCTTTCAATTGCCCCTCGCGCTTGCTCATAAGCGCCTTTGGCCTGGTAAAGACGCGACAATATCATATGCCCATGAGACATAAGCTCTACATTAAGCAGTGGCGTGTTGTTCTGTATCTCTAATCCAGTTTGCAGAAATGCTTCTGCCTCAGCCAGCTCATTCCACTCACGCAAAATATGCCCAGTGCCAATGGCATACTCAGCTTTACCCGGTGGAACAGGTTGCTCTGGATAGAGGGACAAGAGATGTTCTGCCTCATGATACGTTGCTCTGGCCTGATGCAACCGCCCACGAAGAATCTGAATCCTGGCAAGGTTGGTCAGGCTCAGCAAGTAAAGCACATGGTTATTCGATGTTCGCGAAGCTCTGAGTGCTGTGACGGCCAGCCGTTCCGTTTCCTGAGTAACATCACCGGTTGCCAGATATGCATGCAGCGCACATTGCATGACGTGTACATAGAGTAATCCTTCATCCTCCGAAAGGAGCGCAATGGCCCGATGAGCAGAGTCAGCACATTGCTCGATCTCACCATTCGCTAGATGCACAAGTGCATAACACGCTGCGAGTCGCCCGCGAACGAGACGATGTGTATCATTGTCCAGGATGACTAACGAATCAGCTCGCTGTAACCATGGTGGCGCTTCCGTTGGTCGCCGGCTGTAGATGAATGCCATGGCCTTTAGCACACAGAGATGTATATGTTCTCGATAGAAGCGCTCGGGCAGAAGCTGCAACCAATCAAGCACCTTCTGCGATAGATCCTGTTCAAGAATGCATTGACTCCCATATGTTTCAAGCAATGCCACAAGAACTTCACTATCTCTTGCCGAGGCTGCATGTTGTAATGCTTCCAGGAGCAATCCTTGCTGTTCATACCAACGACTGGCTCGCCGATGCAGGACAATGAATTGCTCTGGATCGCTTTGCCGCAAACGTGCTTGTAGAAATTCGGCAAAGAGTTGATGGTAACGATACCACTGACGAGCATCATCCAGTGGCATCACAAACAGGTTTGCCTTCTCTAGCGCTTCTAAGATCTCCTGACCGTTTGCTTGCCCTGTCAGTTCATTGCACAGAGGAGCGGTCAGGCGCTCTAATAGAGAGGTTGACAGGAGAAAGGTTTGAACTGCTGGCGTCTGGCGCACAAAAACTTCTTCGCTGAGGTAGTCTAAGATAAAACGATGGTTGCCATGAAAGGAGTGCAAAAAGGTCTGCGGTAGCGGATGGTTACGCAATGATAAAGCAGCAAACTGCACTCCTGCTACCCAGCCTTCTGTACGTTCTTCGATTGTTTCTAAAATATCAGTATCTAACTCCCGCTCGGTCACCTGTTCAAGGAACGTCTGGATATCGGCTTTCTTCAGACGAAGATCAGCCATCCGCAATTCTGTCAGACGTCCCTGCGCTCGCAAGCGCGTCAGGGGAAATGGCGGATCAGATCGTGTAGCAAAGATCAAGTGCATCTGGGGCGGTAAATGCTCCAATAAAAAGTACATGGCGGTATGGATCGCTTCAGAAGTGATCAGGTGATAATCATCACAGACCATTATAAAGTGTGGAAGATTGCTCACTGTGATCTCGTTGCTCAGTACAGCCATCACATGCTCGAATCGAACAGACTGTGGAGATTGTAGCAGTAAAGCCTGGGAAGATACTCCTATCTGAGGATAACGTGCCTGTAAGGCTGCAATAAAATATGAGAGAAAGCGTGCTGGCTCGTCATCTTCTGGCTCCAACGATAACCATGCAAAGGGATACACACTTTTACTCAACCAATGCGCAAGCAGAGCTGTCTTACCAGAACCAGCCGGGGCGGAGATCAGGGTAAGATCTCCTTCCAGGGCTCTCTGTAACTGAACATACAAAGCTGGGCGCTGTACATACAATGAACGTTGACGAGGAGCCTGCATCTTTGTGGCGAGAAAGACATTTTGTGCAGTGTATACCATCTCCACTACTTCCTGGCCTCCTATCTCCTGAGAAGTTACGCCGTATGAAGACCTGGACGCTACCATGTTTCCAATCCCTGACTCTAACATATACTCTCTATTGTGTATTGCCTGATCATCATACCACAACCATTGCCATTTCTCTGTTCAAGGTATTTTCACTCTCAACTACGGTATAACAGACGGTTTCTCCGTTCACATAACTCACACCCACGTGAGCATCGCTCTCGAATAAAAAACGTTGCGTGGCTCTATAAATCGCTGATACGTTGCTTGACCTTAGGCATATGGTCTTTTGAAAGGACATGACAGACGCTACTCATAACAACGCTCAATGATCTGATGCATTATAGATAAATAAAAAATATAGTACTCTTTTACATAAATAAAACATAAAAAGAGAGCATAAGTGTTTATGCTCTCTTTTTATGGGTACGCCTGCGCATGTTAATTGAGGATGGGCAATGGCTCCGTCAGATCAACGGGCTGTCCAATCTCGGCTGAGCGGATGGCCCCAAACATGAGGGCCAGGGTCTTGAGGTTATCGCGACCGGAGGTCTCCAGTGGCGCACCATGTTTGACTGACTGAGCAAAGGCGTTCAATGTACCACTGCGATCAACGTACTCAAGCTCTGGAACTTTGAGTGAGCGCATCCGTTTTCCCAGTGGTCGCAATTGTAGTGCGTCGGGAATCTCGCCTCGGCATGTCCAGAAGATCTCGCCACCTTCACATTCCATATGCCATTCCCCGGCCCAGTTGGTCTGTGGGGCAGGACTGACCCAGCTTCCCCGATAATTCACAATCGCGCCCCGATCAAAGGTAATGGTGAGCGCTGCCGCTGGCGCTTCGACAAATTTGCTCCAGGATGGACTATATGTGGTGCACTGCACACGTACCGGCTCTTGACCAATGACCATGCGCATCAAGTCAAAATGGTGAATCGACATATCAACCAGCAATGGATGCCAGAGGCTCAGGTGGCGATTGCTCCCTACTTCACCAACATTTGCCCAGCGGCGGAAATCAATATTTACGACGCCAACCTGACCCAGTTCCTGATTTTTCACTAGCTCAGCCGCTTTGCGCGCAATGCCAACATGACGGTAGTTCTGGCTAATCATCAAAAGGAGGTTGCGCTGCTCCGCGAGTTCAACAACCTGCTGCGCCTCTTGAACTGAGCCTGCAAATGGTTTCTCCAATAAGACGTGCTTATTCGCATTCAGGGCGGTGACAGCACTGGGCACATGACCTGGCAGGCTGGCAGTGATCAAGACAGCTTCTGCATCAACGGTATCAAGTGCCTCTTGCAATGAGGTGAAACCTGACTCAGCGGGAAACTTAAGCCGCTCTTGCGCTTTTGCTAACGTAGGAGCATCAACTTCTACCCAGGCCACGGTCTCAATCTCTTTATTGTGTGCTACGACATCCGCCGCCCAGCTCTGCCCCCAACCTCCAAGTCCAACATGGATAATACGAAGTGTCATATGCTTTCCTTCTCACGTATTTTATAAAAAATGCACCAAACCATTGTGATTTGAATTATCAATCGAAAATAGTCTGTGTAATGTACCAAATTTTCTCTGCATTTTACTACGAATAACAGAAATAGCAAGCCATTGGACAGAGCTTTTCAGATCTTCTCATGTGATCTGGCTTCCCCTCTCACCGATCAATTGAGCTCTAAAAAGGTGGCTGATAGGCACCCTTTTAGAGCTCAAACTATGATTCAGATGGCATTTTGTTGCTTCTGTACATCATAAATGCCATCCAAAAATGACCCTCTTTTCTCTGCTCCGATGTTCGTATGCAAACGTGTTCAAGCACACCCCTACACAGAATTTCGTTGTTGCTCTTTTTAAGATGGTTGTTTGACGCTCAAATGATAGTCGCCCGACTCCAGATGATAAACATGGAGTTCACCCTCTCGCTTGAGCAGTGTGATACCAGCTACTTCTTCAATTGGATCTCCACTTTCAAGGACGCTGGCTCCTTCGCATACAGGCAGTAAGAGGGTGGCCGTTGTATTGGGTGGAACTGTTCCTCTCCAGTGGATAAAACCCGCATCATTCAGATCCCAGGCACTGGTAATGCGCCCATGTATTGAGTCGTAGCTAGCCTTCACAAAAGAGAGGGCAGGATGAATATGTGGCTGAAAAAGGATATGTTTATAACCTGATCGCTCGCCATGCTGACCAGAATCCGTCTCGATACCTGCGACATAGCGAAACAGCCAATCGCCGACAGAACCCAATGAATAGTGATTAAATGAGTTCATGGACGCATCCTGGAAGCCTTTCTCTTCCGTCCAACCATCCCAACGCTCCCAGATCGTTGTTGCGCCCTGACGAATCGAGTAGCCCCAGGAAGGAAAGCTTTCTTGCAGAAGAAGCTGATAGGCAATATCCAGCCGCCCATGCTCTGTCAATGCGGGCAGCAGGTGTCCTACTCCCAGGAAGCCCGTTGAAAGATGGCCCCCTTTGCGTTGAATATCATCGACCAGATAGTGCGTTGCTGCGGGCCTGAGCTCTTCTGGCAAGAGATGAAAGCTCAATGCCAGCACATATGCGGTCTGTGTATCTCCTGTAATATGCCCATCTGCCGAGACATGAGCCGCATTAAAGGCTGCCTTAATCTGTTGAAAGAGCTCCTGATACTTCTGAGCATCCTCATCTTTGCCTAACGTCTCGGCAATAGAGGCCAGCAGTGAGACGCTATAGGCATAAAAAGCATCAGCAAGCACATCCTTTGAAGTCTGTGCATCAATCGAAAGCCAGTCCCCAAAATCCCACGCACCATTTCCCCCACCATTGCGCTGGGCCCGCCAGAGATGCTGAGGATTGTTGATGGTAAGAAACTCAATAGCTCGTGTCATCATCGGATAATATTGCTCTAACAGGCGAAGATCTCCATAGACGCGGCTCAGAGTCCAGGGCAGAATAATTGCTACATCCACCCAACCAGGAGCACCAACGCTTGTCTCTGTTAATGCAGGGACAATATTGGGGATTCCGCCAGAGGGGAACTGAGCATCGGCAATATCGCGCAACCATTTGGTAAAGAAACCTGCCACGTCTGCATTATAGGTTGCTGTACGAGCAAAGATCTGTGCATCACCAGCCCACCCCAGGCGCTCGTCGCGCTGTGGGCAGTCCGTTGGCACATCCAGAAAATTTCCACGCTGCCCCCACTGAATATTCTGGACCAGTTGATTGACTAAGGGGGATGAGCATTCAAAATGACCTGCCCCCGGAGTAGCGGACTGCACGACGATACCCGTTAATGAAGACAATACGGGAGTGCAGTCCATCTCTGTTAACTCAACATAGCGAAAACCATGAAACGTGAATGTGGGCTCGTAGACCTCTTCTGTCCCGGTCCCTTTAAAAATATAGGTGTCCGTTGAACAGGCTGTACGCAGATTGGTCGTATAGAGGGTGCCATCAGGATTGAGCATCTCACTGTAGCGTATCCGCACACGCGTCCCCTCCCCCCCCTGCATCCTCAGGCGAACCCAACCAACCATGTTCTGACCAAGATCAAAGATAAAGACGCCTGCCTCGGGCTGTTGCACACTTATTGGCTCCAGTTCAAGCACGCGTTGCACTGTAGGACCAATCTGTGCCGAAAGCAGGGCTGCATCCACTGGCTCGGCAACGACTTCGGACCAGCTACTGACGTCCAAAGCGGCTGTAGCCCAGTCATCCCACTCGAGCCTTGCGTCATAGAACTCCCCAAGGTAAAGATCTGCATAGCGCACTGGTCCATGTGAGATCTTCCAGGAAGCGTCTGAGATAATCCGTTGCTGGCTACCATCTTGATATGTCAGCTCGATCTGTAGCAGCGCCTGTGTGCTCATTCCATAATTATGGCGCTGTCCCCCCCCGCTGAGTACACCTGCAAACCAGCCATCAGCCAGAATCAGACCAAAACCATTCCCACCTACTTGCAACAGCGGAGTAATATCATAGGTCTGATACTGTAGACGTTGATTGTAGTCAGTCCAACCAGGACGGAAAAGATCCGCTCCAACTCTCTGCCCATTGATTGCCAATTGATAGATACCACGGGCCGTACTATATACACGAGCACGAACTACTTGCTGGTGAAGTTCAACTGCTTTATAGAGATAGGTAGAGGGAGTAATGCTCGCTAAAGCCTGCTGTGAAAGATCCTGCCAATGCTGGATCATTTGCTCAGGCGTAAGATTTAGCCACTCCATTGGCTTGGTTTGAACAGGACGAAATACCTCACTGCCTATCCATTCTGCCGACCAATCGCTCGCATGCAGTAATCCCATCTCCCAATAGGCAAGCTCATTGGTCGTTACCCGTTGATCCTCTTCATCCCAGATCTGCACTGTCCAATAGACACGTTGTCTTGAGCGCAACGCTGGACCAGCATAAACGATCTGAATGGACTGGTCAGAAGGGACTTTTCCACTATCCCACAACAGATCTTCACCAGACTCTACTTGCTGCTGACTGGGGCCCGCCAGAATACGATAGGCTGTCTGGCGCACACCACGGCGTCCTGGCTGAGACGTGGCTAATTGCCAACTGAAACGGGGCTGCTCAACGTCAATCCCCAGCGGATTCTGGGCATACTCACAGCGCAAATGGACAATCTGAATCTGTGACATAATCACTCCACCTTCGAAAAGTATGTCAGGACAACATTCATTGTTCTCTCTCATGAGAGGCACGTTCTCCCATGAGAGATCCTGGCTACATTGTCCAGGAAACTTTTTCACTACACACGTGCAAAATGGAGGCGTTGTAACCAATCATGACAGGAGACGGTCCAATGGTCGTCGAGGCCAAATCCATGATCACCAAAATCTCCTCGTACATATTCATACGGTACGCCTGCGGCCTTCAGGCTTTCAGCATAGAGATCGGAATTCTCAACTACCACCCCCCGATCGTTTGTGGTATGCACCAGAAAAGCAGGAGGGGTCTGAGATGTCACATGGCGATTGGTACTTAACTCATCAAAAAGCTCCGGGGCAGGATGCTTATCATGGGCCAACAGTGAAGTAACGGGCTGATAGCTTAAAGGAAATGAGATGACTGGATAGACCGCTATTTGTGCATCTGGACGCGAGGAGACGCGCTCAATTGGATCAACCGCAGCAGGATCGCCTGCCGTGAAATAGGTCGAAGCCAGACTCGTTAAATGGCCTCCAGCTGAGAAACCAATGATACCAATCCGCTGGGCATCTAGCTGCCACTCAGGTGCATGCGCTCGTACCAAACGCAATGCCCTCCGGACATCGATGAGCTGGGTTGGATAGATATAGGTTGGACCTAAACGATAGCGTAAAATAAAGCTCGTAATGCCCTGGGACGCGAGCCATTCGGCCACTGGTGCCCCTTCATGATCAGCAAGCCCAATATATCCACCACCAGGACAGACAACAAAAGCCGCCCCTGTTGCCGTTCCAGCAGGAGGCAGATACACCTGGAGCGTGGGAATATGAACGTCTGGCAACGATACCTCTTCTGGCTCTGGAAAAAGTGAGCCTGGAGCCTCTTCTTCCCAGAGCCGAATATACTGATGATTAACGATCTTCATAACCAACTGATCCTCTCGCAATACAACTGTCATGCTTTTTAAGACTATCTATTCTTGTTTTAGAAAAGGAGGGACTCAACAATAGGTGGTTCTATTGTTGAGTCCAATGGTATGAATAACTGCTTTTTGTGTGCTCTTATTACTCATCCATGCCCACAAGGATACCAGTTTAGCGTGTAAAGGCTGCTGCCACGCCTCCATCAACAGTCAATTGGCACCCGGTTGTCTTTTCGGCCTTACGTGAAGAGAAATAAGCCACCGCATTGGCAATATCTTCAGGATAGATATTCACCTGCAGTACAGTCCGCTTCCGATAGTATTCTTCCAGTTGATCTGGACGAATGCCATAAGCTTCAGCACGCTCATTGCGCCAGCGTGAGCCCCAGATGGTTGAACCTTGCAGAACTGCATCTGGTAAGACAGAGTTGACGCGAATACCGAAGTCGCCACCCTCCGCAGCGATACAGCGTGCCAGATGTGCCTCCGCTGCCTTTGCAGTACTATAGGCAGCAGCGTTTTTCCCTGCGTAGATCGCGTTTTTCGACGTAATAAAGACCATACTTCCTCCCGTCCCCTGCCGCTTCATGATCTTAAACGCCTCGCGAGCCACCAGGAAATATCCCGTCGCTAGAATACTAATATTAAAGTTCCAGTCCTTTAATGTGGTCTCATCAAAGGGACTCGCCGCAGCTATGCCCGCATTATTCACAAGGATATCAACACCACCATATGTCAGAAGAGAATCAGCAAAAGATGCATAAACAGCCTCTTCATTCGTGACATCTACCCTCGAGGCCAGAGCACGTCCCTCACCAAATTCTTGATTAAGCTCTTGAGCAACTTTTTGAGCTCCCTCAAGGTTGATATCGGCAAGCACTACATGTGCTCCCTCTTTAAGCAGACGGCGTGCCGTTGCACTACCAATGCCGCCTGCTCCCCCAGTAATCAAAGCTACCTGACGTGAGAATTCGGCTTCAGGTGGCTGAAGGCTCAATTTGTAAAGCTCTAAAGGCCAGTATTCGATGGCATACGATTCGCTCGCATTTAACGAGGTGAAAATACCCAGCGCATCCGTCCCTTTCATCACAGAGATGGCACGATGGTATAATGCTTCGCTGATCTTCGCATTTGACCAGGATTTTCCTGTGTTAAGCATTCCCAGACCAGGAATAAGGATCACGCGAGGTGATGGAGTGGTGATCTGGTCTCCCTCGACTTTATTCTCTTCAAAATAAGCCTGGTACTCTTGCTTGTAGCGGGCAATTCCGGCTTTAATACGCTCAATTAACACTTCGACCTGTCCAACATTCGGCTCCCAATCAATGAACAGAGGGACACGCTTTGTGTGGACCAGATGATCAGGGCAGGCAGCGCCAACTTGCGAAAGATGGGCGGCATTAACGCTATTGACAAAGGTCAGCACATCAGCGCTGGCATCATTCGTTACAAGCATGCGCTGCTCCCGGCTGACCTCACCGCGCACAACGGGGAGGATCTGCACAAGCACCTGCTGACGCTCCTCAGCAGAGAGGGAGCTGTATTTCTGACCACCAAAAAGCGGTTGAGCCTTCGACGCAGCCTGAGCCTCGATATACTGTTGGGCCTCGTTAATAATGTTGATCGTATGCTGATACGACTCCTCGCTTGTCTCGCCCCAGGTGACCAGGCCATGCTTCTCCATCAGCACTAACTCAGCCTGAGGATTAGCACGCACAGCTTCTGCAATCATCTTCGAAAGCGTAAAACCAGGTCTGATATAAGGAACCCAGGCAAAACGGTCCCCATAGATCTGCTCTGCAATGGCACGCCCTCCCTCGGTACAGCACAGGCTAATGATCGCGTCTGGATGCGTATGATCAACATGCTTAAAAGGGAGAAATGCATGCAGTAAGGTCTCGATCGAAGGACGAGGGTGCTTGCTATCAAGAATACAATGACCGAGATAAGCGACCATCTCTTCATCTGACATCTCATCACGTTCGAGTAAAGGCTTAATATCTTCAAGGTTCAAACCGGTGAAATGCCTGGCCTGCATCGTAGCAAGATCAGATCCACTCCCTTTCACCCACATGACTTCGATCTCACGACCACGAAAGTCTTTCGCAGTATCTTTGATCGACGTATTTCCACCACCCCAGTTAGCAACTGCCCGGTCTGATCCCAACAAATTTGAGCGATACACCAGCTCATCCAGAGCATTCTGGGCTTTCGCGGCCTCGTCATTGTTCCAGCGATTGGCAACCACAATAGACTCCTTTTTTCTGAGTAAACGTGCCTTCGACTAAGAAAGACGCGCTACAGAACTAACCATATAGGTACTAACCATCCAGGTTCAATTTTCTCCCATCCATCATCTATCTACAGAAAAATTACTAGCGATGAGGGTATGAAGAAAACCATAAAACAAGAGCGATTACATCTCGGCTTGCCAGACATCAATCCCTCGCTTTTTCATCTGTTGAATGATGCTCTCGGGAGCCTGAGCATCGGTGATAACCAGCTTCAAGCGTTCCAATGGACAGAATGTTGCCAGAGCGACCTGCCCCCATTTGGTATGATCTACAAGCGCGACGACCTCGCGTACCGACGAGAGCAACGCTCGCTTAAAAGCCACTTCTTCACTACTTACTTCGGTCAACCCCTCTTCTAACGTCAATCCACGCGCCCCCACGAAAGCCGTTTTGATATGAATTTGCTCCAAAACGCCAGTCCCCCAGGTCCCTACCAGCGAGAGCGATTCCTGTCGTAACATTCCACCAGCCATCAGAACGGAGATACCAGACTGCGAGGAGAGCTCCATGGCTGCCTTGAGGCCATTAGTGACAACCGTCAATTCACGCCTACCCTTCAGGAAAGATGCCAGAGTGAGATTGGTCGTACTGGCATCCAGCGCAATTGTGTCGCCATCCTGAACAAGGGTTGACGCTAAACGGGCAATTCTCTCTTTAGCAGTCATCTGAACTTGTTCACGAATAGCAAAAGCTGGCTCTAACCCTCCGCTCCTCCTGGAGACAGCCCCACCATGCGTGCGCACCACCAATAACCGCTCTTCTAACCAGGAGAGATCCTTACGAATCGTAACCTGCGACACCGAAAAAAGGTGGCTTAATTCCTGAACCGAAAGACGCGGAAAAGCATCTAGTGTCCTGGCAACCTCCTGCCTCCGCTCCTGAGTCGAGAAAGTCATTCCTTTTTTTGTTTCGTATGCTTTCGTTTTGTTTTCTCCAATGGATATATCACAATGTTTTTCTTTCATATCAACACAATATATTGGTTACCATACTTTCATTCTCTTTGTCAAGAGGTAAAAAAACGCCTGGAGAACAGAGTCTCAGGACATAGCGATAAAAATGAACCCATTCTACAAGCAAGCAAAAAATATATACAACGATTTATACAAAATTTGGGTTTTAAGAATAGAGGAAAATAATAGATCTTGCCTCAGAGGTGGATTTGTGCTGACAAATAAAGTAACACAAAAGAAAGTAATACACGTGTCACTTTAAAGCATGCACTAATTCGAAGCCATAGGGTGGTAAGATCTCAAACAGCTTTGTTCCGTTATTGCATAAACATTGTGTAACAGGTATAATTGCTAGAAAGCTCTAGCACTTCGAAGAAGATTTGTGAGACTGCTGGTTAAAAATCTGAAGCCATTCAGATTTCATCCACCATGTTTACCACTGCTCATATTTGCATACAGAGTTTAGCCACCCATCCCGCTAGAGGTGTTTGCTAAAGAGAGGAAAACCATGCGCGTTCGACTCGAAAATATCTTAAAACAATATGACGAATTAGAACAGGTCACCCTGACCGGCTACAAAGGACGGCCAGCTCTTGATCATGTCAGCCTGGATATTCATGATGGCGAGACGATGAGCATCGTCGGTCCCTCCGGCTGCGGCAAAAGCACGATGCTCAAAATTGTTGCCGGCCTTGAAATGCCTCAAGCTGGTAAGTTATTCTACAATGATTTCGACATGACGAATATTAAACCGCAAGATCGTGGGATTGGAATGGTCTTCCAGGATTATGCGCTTTATCCCGTTATGAAAGGAAAAGGTAATCTGGCTTACTATTTCCAGATGCACCAGAAATCTGAAGCCGAAATGGAAGCACGCGTCCGCCAGACTGCTGAATTGATGGGCGTGGATTTCGAACTTCTCCTTGGTCGTTTGCCCGATACCCTCTCAGGCGGTGAGAAACAGCGTGTCGCTATTGCCCGCTGTATCGTTCGTGATCCACTGGTCTTTTTAATGGACGAACCCATTGTGAACCTGGATGCCAAACGCCGCGAACGCACCCGTATTGAGATTAAGAAGTTGCTCAAAAAATTTGGCATTACGACGATCTATGTGACTCATGATCAGCAGGAAGCTATCTTCATGGGTGACCGAATCACGGTGATGCGTGATGGGGTGATCGAACAGGTTGGCACTTTTGACGAGCTGTACTATAGTCCTGTCAATCTCTTTGTCGCAACTTTTATTGGCACCCCCCCAATAACTATTCTTCCGGTCCAGGTTGCCAATGGTCAGGTCATCGTCTCACAGGTCAATCATGCCTGGAACTTACCAGAACATATTGCAGCCAGTCTCCCGCAAGGGGCTCTCCGCATGGGAATACGCCCAGAAGGCTGGGTCCTGAATACTCCCGATGGAGTGACACTTTCTGTCAGCCATATCGAGCGCATCCCTACCGAACGTGCGGCTTTTGTCCATGGCAATCTTGCAGGTAAGCATATCAATGCTATTGCCTCTCTCGAACAACCAGAGACCAAAGCTATCGCTCTCACTCCCGATTGGGATAAAGTCTATTTCTTTGCCGCAGAAGGTGAAGAGGTCATCTATACCCCTGGGACACCCGACTTTTTTTAAGCGCACTAATATCCAGGATCATCTATGTCGATGATTCTGGCGCAAAAAAGGACATTGATTCATCGTAGTAGCCCAAACAACAAGGAGTATACAAGCTATGGTAGCAATCGCAGCAACAAATCTGGTAAAGCGTTATCAGGACAAGCTAGCCGTCAATGATGTAAGCCTGGATATCGGTGAAGACGAGCTTCTGGTGCTCGTTGGACCTTCTGGGTGTGGCAAAACGACCACGTTGCGTATGCTTGTGGGACTGGAGCCAATTACAAGCGGCACGCTGCGCTTCGGTGAAAAAGTTGTCAATGAGATCCGTCCTAAAGATCGCAATGTGGCGATGGTCTTCCAGGATTACGCTATTTTTCCTCATTTTACTGTCTATGAGAATATTGCTTATGGTATGCGTGCTCGCCATGAAAATCGCGCGCTGATCAGCGAGCGCGTTCCAGCTGCGGCCCGCATGTTCCGTATTGACCACTTGCTCAAACGCAAACCTCGCCAGTTAAGTGGTGGTGAGCGACAGCGTGTGGCTCTGGCTCGTGCTCTGGTCCGAGATGCCAGCCTCTATCTCTATGATGAGCCTCTGGCCAATCTAGACGCTCAATTGCGCCATCAGGCTCGCGAAGATATTCTGCTGCTCCATCGCGAAAAAGGCCGCCCCAGTGTCTATGTGACTCATGATCAGTCTGAGGCCATGGCTCTTGGCGATCGTATCGCGGTCATGCGCGATGGCAAAATTCAGCAGATCGGCACAGGGACGGAGCTCTACGACCAGCCCTATAGCCGCTTTGTCGCTTTCTTTATTGGGACACCCAGTATCAATCTCTTTGACGCTGAACTGCGCAACAACAATGGCGAGATCGATATTGTCACCCAGGCCTTTACTGTCCGAGCTGCCGATGAGATGAAAGAGAAGATTCGCGGCCATATCGGTAGACCTGTGACTCTTGGCTTACGTCCCGAAGATCTGCATCCACCTCGCAATGCTCCCTTCCCTGTTACGGCTGAAAATACCATTCATGGCATTGTCAATGTCATTGAGCCAACCTCTACAGGGTGCACTGTCTATCTCACAACCCTGGGAGCCGAAGGGCAAGACTTTATCGCAACGTTTAAAGCACGCCTTCCAGCAAGCTATATTGGCAAAGAGGTACCTCTGGCAGTCAATCGCCGCAAAATCCAACTCTTTGATGCTGAGACGGAGCGTTCTCTGCTTTATGGCCCTGGTATCCAATTTTAACCTGGCCTGTTGGCAGTGATTCGCCAACTGTACAGCTCTAAATGAGAGTGGTAGTCCATCTCGGATCGACTACCACTCCATCTTATCATTTGCATATCGTACTATTTTTCTAGCTAAAGGATAGAGGAGCACTATGAGTGAACTTGTTGTGCAAGGGTTGCGCAAAAGCTTTGGAAACAATGTTGTCGTTAATGATATTAGCTTTTCGGTCCAGGAAGGTGAGTTCTTTGTCTTGTTAGGACCTTCCGGCGGTGGTAAAAGTACGACGCTACGCTTGATCTGTGGTCTGGAGCAGCCAGATAGTGGTAAGATTGTGCTGGGCAACCAGGATATTACCAATCTCACTCCACGCCAACGTAATCTGGGAATGGTCTTTCAGGACTATGGACTCTACCCTAATATGACTGTCTTTGGCAATATTGCTTATGGTCTCGAGACACGGCATGTGGCTAAAAATGAGGTCGACAAACGTGTACGCTCGGCCGCTGAGATGCTCGGACTGACCTCCCACCTCCCTCGCTCCATCAATGATCTTTCAGGTGGTGAGCAGCAACGTGTGGCGCTGGCTCGCTGTCTGGCTAAAGATGCTGAACTCTTCCTCTTTGATGAGCCACTCTCTAACCTGGACCCCAAACTCCGCTTCCAGGCTCGACGCGATATCCTGAATGTCCATCGCACCAAGAAAAAGCCCAGTCTGTATGTTACGCACGATCAGAGCGAGGCCTTTGCGGTCGGTGATCGCATTGCCGTCATTGCTAAAGGTCGTTTACAGCAAGTGGGCACTCCAGATGAGTTAATCAACTTCCCCAGCAATGTTTTTATGGCTCGCTTCATCGGTACTCCTCCTATGAATACCTTAACCGGCCAATTGGTCCGTGGAAATGGCGCCTTCGCTGTTGCGATCAATGGCCTGACGATTCCGTTGCCAGCTAAATGGAATGCTATTCTGCAAAATTATCAGCAAAATGAGATTATCCTTGGTCTTCCTCCCACTGCCATTGTTCAACAGGAGTTTTTCACAACTGTTGATCATCAGGTCTATCAGATCCCGGCTGAAGTCCTCGATATCGAGTCGCAGATTGGTGAGTCGATCCTGACGCTGAAATTAGGGAACGATCTGACCGCACAGGCACAATTTAGCGACGGAGAAGAAGCGCATCCTAATGTAGGCGATCGCATCAAGGTTGGTGTCAACCTGGAAGCGCTCAAACTTTTCGATCCCATCAGCGAAAACGCAATAAAGGTAGAATAGACCATGACTGTACATCAAGAATTACTCCAATCCCCGGCCTCTTCACAGATCCTCAAACGGGGTTTTGAGACACTGGCAACCCCGATCGCTACCACGCTGGGCCCCTCCCAGCGTGTGGTGATAAATGCAGTGACTCCTTCTGAGATTGAGCTGCTGGCCGATACTGGCACTATCGCCAGACGCTTTCTTGAATTACCGAATCGCGGAGAAAATATTGGTGCGATGCTCCTGCGAACGATGATTCTTCAGATGCATGAGACCTATGGCGATGGCGCAGCAACCGCAACTGTTCTGGCACGTGCGATGCTGAGAGAAGGCACCCGAATGACGGCAGCCGGGATGCATTCAACTCTGCTCAAACGGGGGATCGAGCGCGGTGTTGCCATTGCGCAACAACAATTAGATCAACAGGTTCAACCAGTCTCTGGTCAAGAGATGCTCACAAAGCTAAGCATTGCTCTTACAGGCAATGAAGAGTTAGGGCAGATTATTGGCGAGATGGCTGATGTGCTGGGGGAGAATGCTCCGATCGTCATTCACGACAGCGAGGCGTCGCATCATGACCGGGAATATGTCTCTGGTGGCAGTTGGCCTGGCTATCCAGGTGAACGCCTCTTGATTCCTGAGGGGAAAGCTGGACTGGAGCTGCAACATCCTCTGATTCTCTTAATCAACGAAAATGTTGAAGAGCTCTCACAGGTTCAAGCGGCACTGGAGTTTGCGGTCTCGCTTCCCGAAAAGCCTCCCCTCTTGCTCATTGCTCGCTCTATTAAGGGCCCTGCTCGTGACGCTCTGATTCTTAACCATACCCGCGGCGTGCTGACTATCGGTATTGGCATCCTCTCTTCAGGGATTATGACGAGCATCGAGGATATGGGGGATATGGCCGCTCTCACAGGCGCTCGCGTCCTCTCGGAAGAGACTGGCTATTCCCCCAAAAGGTTTATGCCATCCTATCTAGGTCAGGCCCGTAAGGCGACAATCACTCATTCCAATATTACGATCATTGATGGTTCTGGCGAACAGCAGCAGATTCGCACTCGAATGTCTGAGATTAAAGCACGCATCAAGCAATCTCTTAAGGAGAAAAAAGATTCTCAGGAGGAGCGGGAATTTCTACGTGCTCGCCTTGGCCGCCTGGCTGGAGGAGTTGGTGTCCTCAAGTTAAGTTCGGCGAGCGACAAAGAAAGCGAAGATCAAAAAGAGCGAGTTCGCAATGCTCTACGGGTAATCGAAGATGTACGTGAACATGGAGTGGTTGCCGGTGGTGGGGTAGCCTATCTCTCCTGTATTAAAGCCATTGAACAGGCTGCGCTTGCCTGTTCACAGCCAGATGAGGCGGCTGGCATTGCACTTGTGGCCAAAGCCTTAAGTGCTCCTTTCTTACAGATCGTTCAAAACTTTGGCCGCGTTTATCCCCCACTGGCTCTTGATGAGGTACAACGCTTAGGGGCGGGTTATGGCTTTGACGCTCGCACCGGGCAGTATGTTTCAATGCTCGAAGCCGGTATCTTTGATAGTGCATACGTAGTACGTGCTGCTCTTGAGGCGGCAAGTAGTGTCGCGACAATGGCCTTAACAACTGAAGCACTCATTTTGATGTAGGGGTGGATACGCATATGGAAACAACACAACAACGATGGCAACACATTCCCGCTCTGGCTATTCCATCGCCTGTTCTTGCAATTGCAACACGCGGTGAGGAGCTCTGGGCTGGTGGCACTGGCGGTATTGCCCATACTACAAATATCTCAAATACCTCAAATATCTCAAATACTGTACATACCACAACCAACCGTGACTGGTACTCGCATCTCGCAGGACTGCCACTTACGTCCGTAAGCACGCTCGAAATAATTGAAGGACGCATCTTTGCTGGTGGCGTCGAGGGTATTGCCTTCTCGTTAGATGGGGGGACTACATGGGAAGCAGCCAAGCTCACTGAGGGGCTGGCCTCAATTATGGCGATTGTCGCTTCTCCACGTTTCGCTCAAGACCATACGTTATTAGCGGCGACTCTCGAGACTGGTATTCTTCGCAGCGAAGATGGCGGAGTAACCTGGAAAAGCGTCAATTTTGGACTCCAGAGTCTGGAAGTTAATGCTCTTCTCTGGCTGGAGGGCGAGACGGTTCTGGCTGCTACCTCCGATGGACTGCATCGCTCTACCAACAGTGGACGCGCCTGGCGCTTTGTGCGCAATAGCGAGGAGTTCTCTTTTATCTCACTTATCGCCAATCCCGATCAGACGCTCTTAGCTGCCAGTGAGACGGAGGGGCTCTTTCTCTCAGATGATTATGGGGCAACCTGGGAATCGTACGGCGAGCTCTCGACAGAGGCCGAGATTACTGGCCTGTGGCGGACTGCATCTGCAACGCTCCTGGTGGCAACCTCTAATCAAGGGCTTCTTCGCTCGCAGGATGATGGACAGACCTGGGAAGAGGTACAGATGGCGACTGTACTCTCTCTCACTGCCTCCCAGCACGCACTCTTTATTGGCACAACCAATGGGGTCTTTATCAGTCAGGATGATGGACAGACCTGGAGCGTTCTGCCCCACCCGCCAGTTCATGATCTACACAACTTGCTTGTTGCTGATGGCACGATCTATCTATCAGGTCTTCATATGGGCATGTGGAAGTTCGCTGAGGGCGAGTGGAAGGCGCTTTCTGATATCCCTTATCCTTTAACTGCTGTCTTACCCGGACCTGATACGTCTTTCTTTATTTCTAGCCTTCAGGGACTCCAACGTACGACCGATGGTGGCAAAACCTGGCAGACGGTGATTACCGGCGAACCGGGCAATATCTCTCAGATGGCCTTTCGCGCTGATGGCCGCATCGGTTGCGCTGGTAGTGGCGATGGGACGTATCTCTATCGTACGCAGGATGGGGGCAAAAGCTGGCAACCGCTAACGGCTCCCTTTGGCATCTTGCCATTGAGCTCGCTGCTTGTCACGAAGGACTCTTTCATCGCTGTCTGCTATGATCCCCGACAACTCAATGCTCACGTCTGGCGCTCACGCGACAATGGGAAGAATTGGAAGCATGAGCTGGATGGGCAGACCAACTGGCCGCTGGTGACTACCTATGATCAGCCACCTCTTTTGACAATGGCCGATAGTCTGCTCTTGCAGGAGGTTCCAGGTCTCTGGAAACAAGTAACCCTCGGACAGGGCGGCATTCGGCGCATTGTTGGAAATGGGACGATACTGCTTGCGCTGACGACACAGAGCCTGCTCCAATCTCACGATCATGGGCTGACCTGGGAGAAGGCCTCTCAAGAGATCTCAATTAACGATATCCTTGATCTGGCCCTGACACCACAGCTGCTCTACCTGTTACTCACTGATGGTCGTGTCCTGGTTAAAGAGCTCTAAACTTACAGAACGAGAGAAATTCCTTTTCACTCTATTCGTGATTATGCTATCAATCTAGCCGTAAAAGAGCTTGAGAGATAAAAAAAGCGACAAACACTGAATGAGACAAGCAACCAGGTCATTGGTCTCTGCGGTGCGAGGCTTATCCTAAGGATGAAGTCTCGCACCGCAGCGTACCTGTGACCTGGCTATCTATCGAAAAGAAATGCTTTCTTCCAGGCTGAGAAGAGGGGCCTTATCAATGGCCTCTCTTCTGGCAACTTTACGATAGAGGTCGAAGCGGCGTTGACGGTTACTGTATTTGTTCCTTGGTTATTTGCCTGGTTGATGTCTCCTGAAACAGAGACACTGGCCGTACTGGTTAATGAAGGAACTGCGCTCGCAGTAAGAGTGCCCGAGACTGCAATGACGGGGAGGATTCTCCCACCCATAATAGGATAGCTTCCCGTATAGGTAGCTGCAATTGTAAGCGGACTCGTAGTTGAGCTCAGAGATGCAATTGTCCACCCTGTGCCCTGAACGCTAATATTCGTCAGACCGGCTGGAATAGTAATACTTACCGTAACTGGATTGGTTGAAGTTACAGAGCCGGTGCCATAAGTATTCCCCGCAACAACATTGTAGGTCAGACTCTGCCCCACTGTATAGGTAGACCCTCCTTTCGTGCTCACCCCAATATAAAGATCCGCTGGGCCTGGCGTTGGTGTTGGCGTTGGTTGAGAGACCGTTGCCGTGTTGTTCGCCGTATTATTTGCTAGATTGCTGTCTCCCGGCGTACTCACTGTGACCGAACTCGTAATGGATGGGACAGCAGCACTTGTCACAACACCTACAATCGTTAACAGACCAGGACATTGGCCAGCCAACACTGGATAACTCCCTGTATAGGTCGCTGTAAAATTCGTTGGGCTGGTCGTTGCTGAGATGGAGTTCAGGGTCCAGCCTGTTCCTTTGACGGTGACCCCTGTTAACCCTATTGGAAGAACACCAGTCACTGTAATCGAATTAGGACCGGTCACGCTTCCTGATCCAGCGCTATTACAGATTTTGACATTGTAAGCAACAGCCGTTCCCACCGGAATAGGTGTTGGATTAAGCTCTGTGAGTTGAAGCGAAAGATCAGGCGCACTCACAGGACTGAGTGTTACTGTTGGACTTGGTAGTGCTGTTGGTGTGGGCACGAGATTAACAAGAACTGTATCAATCGACAGATTGTTGGATGGATTACTCTCACCCGGAACCGACACACAGCTAGCAAGAGTTAGCGAAGGCACTGCGCTAGAGGCGATTGTCCCTGTCAATAGAAGTTGAGGCAATGCCTGTCCTGGTAGCACAGGGTAACTCCCAGTATAGGTTGCAGTAACAATGGTTGGGCTCGTCGTTGCTGAGATGGAATTCACGGTCCATCCATTACCAGCTACAGAGATACCTGTCAGTCCAACTGGGGCAATGGTGTTCACCACAATAGAGTTAGGAACTGTGATGGCTCCTGCTCCCGATACATTACTTATTGAAGCACTAAACGTTACTGTCTGACCTACTGTAAATGCTGATACACCCTGGTTGCCCAGTACAACCGACACATCTGGCGGCAACGGCGTCGCTGTTGGGCTTGGTGTTGGTGCTGGACTTGGTGTCGCCGTTGGACTTGGCGTCGCCGTTGGACTTGGCGTCGCCGTCGGACTTGGCGTCGCTGTCGGGCTTGGTGTCGCCGTCGGGCTTGGCGTCGCTGTCGGGCTTGGCGTCGCCGTCGGACTTGGCGTCGCTGTCGGGCTTGGCGTCGCCGTCGGGCTTGGCGTCGCCGTCGGGCTTGGCGTCGCCGTCGGGCTTGGCGTCGCTGTTGGACTTGGCGTCGCCGTCGGCGTTGGCGTGGGAAGAGCATTTACTAGCACAGTATTCGTGGCAAAGTTATTGAACGGGTTACTATCTCCGCCAATTCCCACATTGGCAGTACTCGTTAGTGAAGGCACTGAACTACTGGTGAGAGTCCCAATAATCACTAGAGGTGACAAACTACTGCCTGGTAATACCGGGTACGTTCCCGTATAGGTGGCTGTGATAATTGCGGGACTGGTTGTCGCTGAGATCGAGCTAACGATCCAACCCGAACCGTTGGCAGTCAGACCTGTAAGTCCCGCTGGAATCACCATACTGGCTGTAATTGAATTAGGTACCGTCGCCGCCCCAGCATTGGCTGTCTCACTGACTGTTGCCACATAGATAAGTGTCTGACCTACTGTGAGCGTCGATCCCCCTTGATTGCTCAATGCAATTGAAACATCTGGAGGTAATGGTGTCGCTGTCGGACTTGGTGTTGCTGTTGGACTTGGTGTCGCCGTCGGACTTGGTGTCGCTGTCGGGCTCGGCGTTGCCGTTGGACTCGGTGTCGCTGTTGGACTTGGTGTCGCCGTCGGACTTGGTGTCGCCGTCGGGCTCGGCGTCGCTGTCGGACTTGGCGTCGGCGTTGGTGTTGGCAGATCATTCACCAGTACCGTATTGGTGGACAGATTATTGAACGGATTACTATCTCCAATAGTTCCTACGCTGGCTGTGCTCGTCAATGATGGTACCGATCCTGTCGTTAGTACTCCAGTCACTGTCAATGGTGGCAATACTGCGCCCGGCTGGATCGGATAGGTACCTATATACGTTGCTGTTATAATCGCAGGACTGGTCGTTGCGGATAGTAAACCAATTGTCCAATTATAACCACTTGCTATGACGTTTGTAAGTCCAATAGGAATCACAACGCTAGCGGTAATACTGTTAGGGGCTGTTATGGCTCCTGCATTCCCAGTTACACTAACTATCGCATTATACGTGAGCGTCTGACCTACAGTCACTGTTGAGCTACTCTGATTATTCAACACAATCGACACGTCTGGAGGCAGAGGAGTTGCCGTTGCTGTCGCTGTTGCTGTTGGGCTTGGCGTTGGCGTGGGCACTGCGTTCACAATGATAGTATTACTGGCGATATTATTGCCAGGATTGCTATCATTAAGGGCACTTACGGAGATTGAACTCGTTAGCGAAGGGATGCTAGCATCTGTAAGCGTGCCTGAAATGATTAAAGGCGGTAGACACAATCCTCCTGGTATAGGATACCCCCCTGTGTAGGTGGCTGTATAATTTGTTGGACTGAGTGTTGAGGAGAGAGAGATATTTGTCCAACCACTTCCAGTAACACTTATATCTGAAAGCCCTACCGGAAGAATCCCGCTCACACTTACTGAACCTGGTGTGAATACAGAGCCTGCTAACACTGCATTACAAACAACTGCATTGTAAGTGACTGCATTCCCAGAAGTATACGTACTGCCTGTTGGGCTGATCAAATTTATTGACACATCAGAAGGTATTGGCGTCGGGCTCGGCGTTGCCGTCGGGCTCGGCGTCGCCGTTGGACTTGGTGTCGCCGTTGGACTTGGTGTCGCCGTTGGCGTTGGCGTTGGGCTCGGAGTTGCTGTTGGGCTTGGCGTCGCCGTCGGGCTCGGCGTTGGACTTGGTGTTGGCGTTGGGCTCGGCGTTGGGCTCGGAGTTGCTGTTGGGCTTGGCGTCGCCGTCGGGCTCGGCGTTGGACTTGGTGTTGGCGTTGGGCTCGGCGTGGGCGTCGAGCTTGGTGTCGCCGTCGGCGTGGGAGTCGGAGCAGCCGTTACCGTAATCGTATTTGTGGCTGTATTGTTATTCAGGTTGCTATCCAGCAGACTGCTTACAGTAGCAGAGTTGGTGAGTGAAGGCACGCCTGCACTGGTCAGGGTTCCAGTAATCACAAGAGGGGCTAAACAGGTTCCTGCCAGAATTGCTGAGAGCCCGGTATACGTAGCACTATAACTGGCTGGACTGATCGTCGACGTGAGCGATGTGAGCAACCATCCATTGCCGGCAACACTCACTCCTGAGAGTCCAACAGGCAACACTCCACTTACACTGACCAGACCCGGCGTCACGATTGAAGCCAGACCCACATTACAGACCGTTGCATTGTAGGTGACGACATTCCCCACCGTATACGCACTACCCCCTGCTGTTGTAAGGCTCACTGATGCATCTGGCAATACGGGAAGTGGGGTCGCTGTCGCCGTCGGGCTCGGTGTTGCCGTCGCTGTTGCTGTCGGGCTCGGCGTTGCTGTTGGTAGTGCTGTTGCTGTTGGACTTGGTGTCGCCGTCGGAGTTGGACTTGGTGTCGGCGTGGGAGTTGGAGCAGCCGTTACCGTGATCGTATTTGTGGCGGTATTGTTATTCAGGTTGCTATCCAGCAGACTACTTACAGTAGCAGAGCTGGTGAGTGAGGGCACGCCTGCGCTCGTCAAAGTTCCAGTAATCACAAGAGGGGCTAAACAGGTGCCTGCCAGAATCGCTGAAAGCCCTGTATAGGTAGCACTATAGCTGGCTGGACTGATCGTTGAGGTGAGCGATGTGAGCAACCATCCATTGCCGGCAACACTCACTCCTGAGAGCCCAACAGGCAACACTCCACTTACACTGACCAGACCCGGCGTCACAATTGAAGCCAGACCCACATTACAGACCGTTGCATTGTAGGTGACCACATTCCCCACCGTATACGCAGTGCCTCCTGCTGTCGTAAGGCTCACTGACGCATCCGGCAACACGGGAAGTGGTGTCGCTGTTGGGCTCGGTGTTGCTGTTGCTGTTGGGCTCGGCGTTGACGTCGCCGTTGCTGTCGGGCTCGGCGTTGACGTCGCCGTTGCTGTCGGGCTTGGCGTTGGCGTGGGAGCAGCCGTTACCGTAATCGTATTTGTGGCTGTATTGTTATTCAGGTTGCTGTCCAGCAGGCTACTTACCGTAGCAGAGCTGGTGAGTGAGGGCACGCCTGCACTGGTCAGGGTTCCAGTAATCACAAGAGGGGCTAAACAGGTGCCCGCCAGAATCGCTGAGAGCCCGGTATACGTTGCACTATAGCTGGCTGGACTGATCGTTGAGGTAAGCGATGTGAGCAACCATCCATTGCCGGCAACACTCACTCCTGAGAGCCCAACAGGCAACACTCCACTTACACTCACCAGACCCGGCGTCACAATTGAAGCCAGACCCACATTACAGACCGTTGCATTATAGGTGACCACATTCCCCACCGTATACGCACTGCCCCCTGCTGTCGTAAGGCTCACTGATGCATCTGGCAACACGGGAAGTGGGGTCGCTGTTGGGCTTGGTGTCGCTGTTGGGCTTGGTGTCGCTGTTGGGCTCGGTGTCGCTGTTGGGCTTGGTGTTGCCGTCGGGCTTGGTGCTGCCGTCGGGCTTGGTGTTGCCGTCGGGCTCGGTGTTGCTGTCGGGCTTGGTGTCGCCGTCGGGCTCGGTGTTGCCGTCGGGCTTGTTACTGTAATTGCAACAGTACTATTATTGTTGGTAGTATTGCTATCTCCTGGTGTAGAAACAAGAACAGTATTACTTATGCCGGGAGGAGCGGAGCTGTTAGCCGTTCCAGATAAGGTAATGGCAGGTAGAGAGGTGCCTGCATTTACTGGATAGGTTCCAGTATACGTTGCAATCAACGTAGCGGGGCTGGTTGTAGCACTAAGAGAAACTGTCCAGCCACTGCCCACCGCAGATAGATTTGTCAGTCCAGTCGGAATAGCATCAGTCACAGTGATTGGGCTAGAAGCTACCACAGGACCCGAAGAAATTCCATTGCTGACCTGCAAGGTATAATTCACGGTCTGTCCAACAGTGTAACTGGTCCCAGTTGCCAGGGTGCTATTTATGCTGAGATCCGGCGCAGCTGTGAAACCAACGTCTAAAGTCTGATCATTTTGGCCAGGAGTGTGAGGTGAAACTGATATCGTCGGATAATTGCCACTCCCAATCGCCAGCGATGAATTGGGTAGCGCTGCTTTGCTGTCTATATCGTGATTGATTGTGTCTTGATTGGCTGGCGATAACTGGTACCCTGCTAATGGACCACCGCTTTGATAATTAGCGGCATTATCCAATTTGATCACATAGCTTGTATAGGGCAAGAGGGCACTGGTTGTGGCACTACTAAAATAATAAGTACCGTCGGCAGCCGTTGTAGTAGTCGCAATAGGCGTGGTGAGATTGGTGGTTGAATAAAGATGAACGGTGACCCCAGCCGGGATGTTTGCCTCCCCTGCATCTTGAATACCATTCCCATTTGTATCGTACCAGATACGATTCCCAATCTCAAAGGGGGCGGCCTGACAGAAAGCAACTAAACCACCCAGACCAGCCGCTTTGCCAAAAAATTGGAGGCTACCTGAGTTATAGTAGATCTGATAGGCGCTCGTGGTAGCTGCTGTTGTGTTACTCCAGCGACGCGTTCCCGCGCTAAAAATATTGTCAGTTGGATCATAGACTGTTGACATTACGTCGGAAAAACCAGGAATTTGAAGCACTCCTCCGATAGACACGTTATCATGGATGTTGGAAAATTGCTGATTAAAGTAATATTCACCACCACCAGGACCACGCGCCGGACTCTGGTTCGCCGCCCCTGCTGGAGTGATCCCTCCACATGAACCATTATTCTCTAAGGTCCAGCCTGAAGTAAGATCTCCCGCTGTATTTAAACAGGCTCGTAATGTATCACCGGCCGACATTGCCTGGTTCGTTACCGATCCATCTGGTGAGGGGTCTCGATACCCACTCTGATCGCTAAAACGATCCCTCAAGCCCAGGATCATATCCCCATTGTCAAAGGCAATGCTGGTAAACATTGGCTGTGGATAAGAGGTTGAACCTGTATAATTGACTCCCTCGGCTCCATACGCAACCATCCCGGGGACAAGAGGGAGGATATTATTCCGCCAGGGATTCCAGGCAGCGGGGCGTCCGGGATCTAGATATGGGGGAGTCCCTCCCTGCGTCGGGCAGGCCGAACTGGTAATATCAACACTACAGTGTCGGGTGTAATTTAAACTAATATCCAGAACAGGATTGGCATTAAAGCTTGCAGTCGATGGAGTATAAGCAAATACATAGGCTCTCAATCTGGTTGGATCCCCCAATGAAAGCGTTGAGGTGACTGTTGATTGAGCAGAACAGACTGCACCAACGTAGATGAGACCATCATATGCAGTCACAGCAAATGGACGAACATCGCTCGCTGTTGGACAGTCTGATGGAAAAGGAATCGTTGTACGTGTCACTTGAGAGCTACTTGTCGGTGCGACAGGGCTGTTGGGTGCACTTCCTACTGGTATCGCATACAATCTCTTATCGTATAAATTCATGACATAGAGGGTCGAGTCATCCTCCGACATCGCCATGCCACCCAGAGAATATTTTCCAACCGTATTGAAAGTAGCTGGGTCATTGCCATAGTCGCTAATACTCGATGGATTACGTGCATCGTAACCGGCTGTTGTGAAGCCGAACAGGTTCTCCAGGTCAACAAAAGGAACAGGTGCGCCAGGTGAAGCACTATTGGCTCCCTGGATTTTATAAATCACACCTACGGAATCTTGCGTCGCCAGCGCTGCATGTCGCTTGAGAAATGAGGCTGCAAATAAGGTATCTGAAGAGCGGCGGTATGCCAGACCCCAGGTAGAACCAATCTGAGCAGCAGTAGCCAGCTGCGTTGGGGCAGGGCCGCTGGAGCCCGCATCCCCTGAATCATTGTATTTAAAACGCAATAAAACGTCGTTCCCTGCCGTTCCACCAGCAAATGTCTGAACAAAGCAACTGGTTGACAGGCTTGGATTGGCCTGACAATAGCTCGCTGGACGCGTCAGACCAAGGTTCACCGTATTTGAACTCAAACTACCGTTCACAAAGGCAATTGAAGTACCTGTTGCGGTTAAGGCTCCTGTTAAGTGAGCCGAGGGCTGGTAGCCAATTAATTGTGTATAAGTAGATGTGGCTCCAAAGTTTCCAAATCGGATACGTACTGACCCCGATCCCGTAGGAATATTCAGACTATATTGGCCTAATGTCGAACCAAATGCAGTTGAAGTCGTTCCTAACACAGTACCAGCACTATTCGTGGCAACAACTGTTACACCTCCCAGGCCAGGCTCTCGTGTATCTTTCACTCCGCTCTGATTAAAATCATCAAATACAATTCCACTAATAGTATTAGTAGTCGATACATGCGTTGCGGCATGAATCTGAGCGGGAACATACGTTGCCAGAATCGAAAGTTGCGCGAGAAAGATCAAAAGAATCACTACTACTCTCATGAGTAGTTGCCAACGCTTAGTGCTCTGACCTTTAGAGATCGGTTGATGCATCACTCACATATCCCTCATACATACTCAAATGAAACATTCATGGATGAACTGCATGGAGCCTCTTTTTCCAATGGGAAATTCATGACACAACTGAATCTCACTTCTCTATGCTTCGTTCGATTACAGTATAAAAAATTCTCGTAAAAGTATTTTTGTACATATAGCAATTTTTATAATTTAACCATTATAATTCACAAAAAAGATTAGCTATTTTACGCTTACTATGAGAATGATAACAATAGAAATATTACCTGTGGATGTTTCCATTCATGCGTAATTAAGATTTTTTTCTATAAAAAGCTTAATTACGCATTATAAAATATAGCAGAGAGTGAGGCTGTCTTCTCTATAGGGGGCGCAACGCAAGTAAGGAAAGGGGGCGAAGAGCAAGTAAGCGGTCTAAAATCACCTCTTCTGGCTGTACTTTTGAGCCAGAAATAAGGTACACTCTCTGTTATACATCCCTTCTACAATAGCAACGTCGTCATGTAGAAATGAGGCTTTATGACAATGACAAAGTCAAAAACAAACATCGGCATCATTGGTTGTGGCAAAATTAGCGATATTTATTTAGAAGCTGGCCATAATTTCGAAAATCTTGAGATTGTTGCCTGTTCCGATATATTTCTCGAACGAGCCCAGGCACAGGCCGCTAAACATGGGATTGCTAGAGCATGTAGTGTTGAGGAGTTGCTGGCGGACCCTGCCATAGAGATTGTCGTCAACCTTACAATCCCTAAAGTTCATGCAGATGTGGATCTACAGATCATTCAAGCAGGCAAATCAGTCTACAGTGAGAAGCCGCTTGCCGTAACGCGAGCTGAGGCTCATCCCCTCTTACGCCTGGCACAGGAACAAGGGGTCCGCATTGGTTGCGCCCCCGATACGTTTCTGGGGGCAGGCATTCAGACCTGTCGCTATCTTATCGACAACGGAAAAATCGGCACGCCAATTGCTGCCGCCGGGAATATGCTCTGCCATGGTCATGAGAACTGGCATCCTGATCCAGAGTTCTATTATCAGGTAGGTGGTGGGCCGCTCTTTGATATGGGTCCTTATTATCTCACTGCGTTAATTGCTCTTCTTGGCCCCATCCGGCGCGTGTCAGGCTCTGCTCGCATTACCTTCCCTGAACGAACTATCACCAGCCAGCCAAAGGCCGGGAAGATTATTCATGTCGATACGCCCACACATATCGCTGGCGTGCTGGACTTTGCCAATGGGGCTGTTGGCACTCTGGTAACCAGCTTCGATACCTGGGCCTCCAATGCGCCTATCCTGGAGATCTACGGCACCGAGGGGACATTGAGTGTCCCTGATCCCAATACTTTTGGCGGGTCGGTCCGGCTCTGGCAGGCCAACACCGGAAAATGGGAAGAGGTCGAACATACCCATCCAGAGAATACACTTGGCCTTGGAGTAGCTGACCTTGCCAGTGCGCTACGCACTGGCCGCGCACATCGCGCCAATGGCGAGCTAGCCTATCATGTCCTGGATGTGATGCAGTCTCTGCTCGAGTCGTCAGAAGAGAATCGTCAGTTGGAGCTTACAACGAGCTGCGAACGTCCAGCTGCACTCCCACCAGGTCTGCGCGCTGGCGAGGTTGACTAGTGTCTATCTCATCAACAAACAAATCAGCACAGATCTTCCTGCCTGTAGGAAGATCTGTGCCGAGTACGACCGAGGACACCTTAGAGTGGTAAGACCTCATAGAGACGCCACTCAGGATCCAGTTCAAACTGCGCAACCTCTTTCTCGCCATTGAGGCCTGAGCGCACAATGACACGGGTGTTCTTCCCATCAACGAGGTACCATTTATCGGCACGAGTATCATAATAGGAATCTTGCAACCAGTTGGTCTGGACCGGAACAGACGCTTCGATCTTTCCTTTCAGATTCTGGATGTTGACAAATAAAGCCTGGCCGCGCCCAGTATCGGCAAGAGTGACAAAATGTTCATCAAGGACACGGACCGAATGAGGATGATCCAGACCATCAAGCACAACCTGCCATTCGCCTGTACTGCGATCAATAGCAATCAATGTTCCCTGATGAAAGAGCGTTGCCAGAATAGTTCCATCTGGTAGCTCAGCAGCAGAATTAACGTGCGTGGTCTGGGCAAGCGTGCCGTATTTAACGCCTCGATGGTCATCGGTCTTATCAATAATACGAGGCTCGCCTGTGGGGGTTAAATCAAATCCATGATCGGTGGCCCACCACTCCCACAGAAGCTTGCCATCGGCTGAGAACTCAAACAGTGCATCCAGGCCAGTGCTGGCCACAAGATACCCCTGTCGGGTACGCGACAACGAGTGTAACATATTAAAAGTAGGAAGGCTTACAGCATTTTGTTGAACAATGGAGAGATCTAACGAAAGCTCATGGATATCAAACAATGAGGCAACGAGAAGCCCTCGATCGGTCAAGGCCATCCCTGCGGGCATCTCTAATTGCGCCTGCGCTTGAACTTCTCCCTCATCGCTGATCAGACAGAGCAGACCGCCCTGCTCGTCCTTGGGTTTGTGAAGGCTTCCCAATACGGTCACTGGACACTCTGTCTTGGGTGGCGTGTTAGGGTCCGTCTTTGTCTCAGACCAGTGTTTCTTCAGCATTGAGTGCCGAGTGGAAATGCAGCTTAACAGAAAACTCATGTGTTTAGTCCTCACACAATTTCACGAATAACGCTGTCTATTTCCTGTAAAAAGGGTTGACAGCCTGCCGACCTGACCGTATAGTAGGTATAACATAAATATTGTTGATCTACTATATCAACAAACACGCACCAAAAGCAAGGATAAAGAGACCACAGTACAGCGTACAAAACAACTATAAGGCTTGAGATAAAAGGAGATGCCATATATGTCATCCGAACAAGATCGTCCCAAACCAACTTCAGAGGGAAATAATCTGTTAGCGCTGGGCGAGGGGAATGGAAGCAAAGTTGAACAGATTAAATTAGAAAGCAGGCATTTACGTGGTACGATCTCTGAGGAGCTCAAGCTGCCCACGTCGCACCTGTCTGAAGATCTGGTGCAATTAATTAAGTTTCATGGATCGTATCAGCAAGAGGATCGCGATCAGCGCCAGTCACGCAAAGCCTCTGGAGAAGAGAAGGCTTATCAATTTATGGTGCGCTCCCGCATCCCTGGCGGCATTGTGACGGCAGACCAATATTTATTGCAAGATGATCTCACAAACCGCATTGGTAATAGCACCCTTCGCGTGACAACACGCCAGAGTTTTCAGATTCATGGTATTCTCAAAGGAAATCTCCATGAGGCGATTCATTCGATCAATACCTCCTTGCTCTCAACGCTGTCGGCCTGTGGTGATGTCAACCGTAATGTGATGGCCTGCCCCGCTCCTGTCGCTAGCCGAGCACAGGCTCAAGTACAGGAGATTGCTCGGGAGATCGCCTTCCATCTGGCACCCCGTAGCCGCGCCTACTATGAGATCTGGATCGATGGTGAACATTCTCACGATATTGAGGCCCCGGGTGAAGATGAGGTTGTGGAGCCCATCTATGGCAATACCTATCTGCCCCGCAAATTTAAGATTGGCGTGGCCTATCCAGGCGATAACTGCATCGATATCTATACTCAGGACATTGGCCTGATCGCAAAAATTGAGAATGAGACGCTGGTTGGCTTTACTCTGGTGATCGGTGGCGGTATGGGCACCACCCATGGCAAGGCTGAGACGCATCCTCTCCTGGCCCAGCCATTTGCAGATGTTACGGTTGAACAGGCTCTTCCAGTGGTCGAGACCATTGTAACCGTTCAGCGCGACTATGGTGATCGCCAGAATCGTAAGCATGCTCGTATGAAATATGTGGTCGAAGAGCGTGGCATCCCCTGGTTCAAGGCCGAGGTGGAGCAGCGCCTGGGCTATACGCTGGCCAATCCCAGCCCTGTTCACTTCCATGAGCTCAATGATCATCTTGGATGGCAGCAACAGGCCGACGGTCGCTGGTGCCTGGGACTTAATATCGTCAATGGGCGCATTAAGGATACTGGGACGCTTCGCCTTAAATCTGGCCTGCGAGCCATTACGCAAGAGTTCCAGCCAGAATTCCGTCTTACCGGCCAGCAGAATATCCTGCTCGCCAATATCCCAGAAGAGCAGAAGGCGGCTCTCGAGGCCCGCCTGAGCGAATTTGGCATCTCAAGCAATCCCGACGATGCTGGTACCTATCGCTTTGCAATGGCCTGCCCGGCCCTTCCAACCTGTGGTCTGGCTGTTGCAGAATCTGAACGCTTGCTTCCCAACGTGGTGAAACAGATTGAGGGCGATCTACAGGCTCTGGGCCTGGCGGATGAGAAGATCAGTATACGCATGACTGGCTGCCCCAATGGCTGTGCTCGCCCATATATGGGTGATATCGGTCTGGTCGGTCGCTCAAAAGATATCTATAATCTGTATTTAGGTGGTGATACCGAGAATACCCGGCTCAATACGCTCTATGCACAGGGAGTAAAGACTGCTGAGATTGCTCCAACGCTTCTTCCTCTCTTCTCTTTCTGGAAAAATGAGCGCCAGAATCAAGAAGGATTTGGTGATTATTGTCATCGTATCGGCTTCGCACAATTGAAAGAGAAAGCTGCGGCACACATAACGATCGGATAGCAGCATGCCAAACTACTACCCCATCATGTTAGATGTACGCGATCGCCTCGCCCTCGTGATTGGAGGCGATCGCGTCGCAGCAGAGAAGGCTGCGGCACTCAGTAATAGCGGTGCCAGGGTGACTGTCATGAACGCTGTCTTCTGCGATGAACTCCAGGATCTCGCTCAGATGAAGGCTGTCACCCTCCGCTATAAAAATTATGCCTATGGTGATCTAGAGGGCGCGTTTGTTGTCGTAGCCTCTGCCACCTATGAACCAGAACTGGCTCAAGCTATCTGGCAAGAGGCGCAGGAGCGCAATCAACTGGTCAATATTGTTGATGTGCCAAAGCTCTGTAATTTTATTGTCCCATCTATCTTACGACGGGGTCAGCTCACGATATCAGTCTCGACCGAGGGGGCCAGTCCAGGGCTTGCTAAACGCATTCGCCAGCGCCTTGAGAAGCTCTTCCCCAATGAGTATGCCAGCTATCTCCGGATCGCTACTGTGGCTCGCCAGTATCTCAAAGAGCACGCGCTCAGCTATGCACAACGAGACGCTTTCTTTGAAGCTTATTTTCACTCTGATATCCTTGAGCTCTTAGTCGAAGGAGATGAGGTCGAAGCCCTGGCTACAACGGTGCGCCTGCTCCGCAGTCACAATGTTGAGGTATCAGCAGCGACTATCCTCGCTAGTATGAAAGAAACGCCAATCAACAATGGAAGTTATCTTACCACAGAATAAAATGATCCAGCCGAACCTGGCCGATACATCATCTGCACGACGGCCAGGTCTGGTGTATCTCATTGGGGCAGGGCCTGGTGATCCTGAGTTAATTACTGTTAAGGGCCTGCGGGCACTCCAAAAGGCTCAGGTTGTTCTCTACGATCGGCTGATAGCTCCTGAACTCTTACGGGAGGCTCCCTCTGACGCTGAACTGATCTATGTGGGCAAAGGGGCTGACTGCCATACGCTCCCACAAGAGCAGATCAATGCCTTGCTGGTACAGTATGCTCAACAGGGTCGCACAGTCGCACGACTAAAAGGGGGCGATCCCTTTGTCTTTGGACGCGGGGGTGAAGAAGCTCAGGTTCTTGCAGAAGCTGGTATTCCCTTTGAGATCATTCCTGGCATTAGTTCGGCTATCGCTGCTCCTGCCTATGCGGGTATTCCTGTCACTCACCGTGACTACGCTTCGTCCGTTACTATCGTCACTGGACACGAGGGAAAAGCTGCCTCTCCTCCCGTTAACTGGGATGCGCTAGCAGCTCTGGGAGGAACCCTTATTGTGTTGATGGGCGTTAAAGCTCTCCCTCACTTTACTACGCGGCTTATAGCTGGCGGACGCTCCGCTCAGACACCAGCTGCTGTGGTTCAAGAGGGAACGACGATCAGACAGCGTGTTGTCATCGGAACATTGGAAGATATTGCTGCACGCGCTGATGCCGCTGGCCTGAGCTCGCCTGCTCTCACTGTCATCGGAGCTGTCGCTCACCTCCACGATCTCCTTGCCTGGTATGAAGGTGCAGATCAGCAGCGGAATATTCACGAATGATATGCTGGAGGTCATGGGAGGAGATGGATTACAGCTGCACGCGTTATGGCGTTTGCTCCATTAAGAGTGCGTAAAAAGATGCTCTAACCTTTTTTCAATCTCAGCGACCTCTTCGACGCGAAAGATGGCCAGTACATAGCGATCGGGGCGGATAAGCCAATAATGGTCTCTGTGTTTGCGTAGCCACTCCACATGCTCGCTATTCACCAGACAATTCTGATTCTCTCCCTCCAGTTGCTTCACCTCCTGCCGCTGGTTAAGAGCATAGAGGCAGATGCGTCGCACATTCATGCGTTGCCAGAAAGGTCTTTCCAACCATACAAGAGATTTTTCTTCTCTATTATAGAGTGTGAGGAGGGCAAAACCAGGGCCCAGTACCTCATCTAACATTCTGTGCTCTCCTTGCATAGTGATGATCTCTGGCTGCGGCACCAATCTCCCCACCCATTTCTGCGCGGTGGAGAGCACCAGTCCATGTGTATAGCCTGTATGCGGCTTGATCTTTAGCTCGCTCACGTTCTGGTAGAGCCAGGGGCACTTTTGGAGTGTGAGAAAAAAACGATCGCGTAGCCAGGCGATCCCAGGGTTTCCAGTCATGATAAGCCGACCCAGCAGGGTTGAGAAGAGGATCATCTGCTTGACATGTGGGAGCCGCTCCTGCTGATAGCTTGCGAGAATGTGAGAGGTGGCGCTTCGTTGCTGAATGAGCCCAAACTTCCAGCACAGGTTGGCTGCATCTCTGAACCCACTATTCATGCCCTGTCCCCCAAAGGGGGGCATCATATGGGCGGCATCTCCAAGTAAAAAGACTCTACCAACCTGCAATCGCTCCGCTACCGCACTCTGAAATGTATAGATTGCCTGACGCTGAATGGTCAGGGTGGATACATGGAGCTGTGTACTCTGGTGCCGCTCACAGGTCTGCTTAAGCAGTTTGATAAGCTTTTCCTGCTGGTCTATGAACTCATCTGGAAACAGCATAAGCTCCCAGCGTCTTCTTCCATTTGGGGCGGAGACGGCGACAACTGGTCGAGATGGCTGACAGAAGAAATGAATGGCAGGCTCTCCTGGTTCGCTCTCGACTCCATCAATAACCAGCCAGCGCTGATTGTGCGAGCTTTTTTCTCGGGTTGACTTACCTGATCGTTTGCCTGACCCGAAGCCTGGAAAGAGAGGAGTGGAGAGGGGGATCGCCAGAGACTGGCGAATGGTACTGCGCCCACCATCACAGGCAAGTACATAATCTGCAACAAAGAGGGTTTCAGGTTGAGAAGGGGTCTTGACGATTACCTGCACTTGCTCATCATTTTGTACGACTGAACAGACGGTATGCTCAAAGTGAAGCTGCACATGGGGAAAACGGGTCAGACCTATAGACAGGGTTTCCTCTAAGTCTGGTTGATGAAATGTGGAGATAGAGGGAAAGCCATTGGGTTGTTCAGTGGGTGCGATACATGCCAGAACATGTCTATGCGAGAGATAGAGCGCTGGAAGATTGAGATTCATCTGCTCCATGAGGAGTTTGTGCAGGCCTGCCATCTGACAACAACGGAGCCCTTCATCATCGATGCTGATGGCCCGGGGTTCTAGCGTTAAACCACTCCGCCGCTCAAGAACGATGGTCTCGATCTTCAGTTGCCCCAATAGATTGGCCGCTAATAGGCCCGTGGGACCAGCGCCGACGATGATGATACGCATAAAAGATGTCTCCACTCGCTAAGCGTTACTCTCGAAATCTACGCAGGGCCAGACCTACATTGATGCCTCCCAGACCTCTACCACCCAGCAGAACTGTATCTGGCAGCCTTTCTCCATCTCGCGACCTGATTGCTTGAGCCTCTCCTCTGATGACATTCAGTTCATAGCGCTCGTCAAGCTGCTCACAATTGAATGTAGGAGGAATTTGACCATGCTTGAGAGCCAGAAAGGCGATAATGGCATCCAGAGCTCCGGCGGCGGCATAGGCATGGCCAAAGAGAGTCCTTGGGACACTAACGGGTATCTGTGGAAGCTGGGAGCCAAAGAGCCTGCTCAGGGCATTGTGCTCTCCCTGATCGGAGGGGATGCTAGCCCGACCATCCAGGCTGAGATAGGCCAGATCAGGCGCTTCAATCAGTTCAGCCTGAAGTGCCTGACAGAGAGCTTGCGCATACCGCGCCCCATCTCTACCAGGAGCCTGCAATCCTAACGCATCATTGCTCTGTCCATAGCCAATAATCTCGCCGTAGATCGGGGCTCCACGCGCTAAAGCATGTTCATATTCTTCTAGAATGCAGATGCCAGCCCCTTCAGCAAGAATAAGACCCTGCGCTCTCCGATCAAACGGACGGTAGCCAGCCAGATCTGTACTGGTTACACAATGCCCCTGCTGCGCGAGAATAAGCAGCACAAAAGGATGCAAAAAGGCCTCACAGCCCCCTGCGATCATTACATCTGCCGTTCCACGAAGAATAGCTCGATATGCCAATCCAAGAGCATCCAGTCCTCCTACCGTATCGTTGACAGGCGTCTTACAATAGCCCTGCACGCCATAATGGATCGCTGCCTGTCCCACTGTCGAAACATGCAACCAGGCAATCGCAGTATAGGCACTCATAAAGCGTGGCCCCCGTGTATAGAGATTTTGCAACTGCTTGAGCACGTAGTCCACACCCCCCATAGTGTTGGCAATGGAGAGACCTATACACGCTCGATTCTCCTGTTCAAATACCAGCCGAGCATCCTCCAGTGCCTCATGGATGGCAGCAAAGGCAAAATGCGTCATTCGATCGGTCCGCTGAACTAATTTTGACGTGAGATGATCCTGGGCCACAAAATCTCTCACCAGGCCTGCCACCTGAAGC
Source organism: Tengunoibacter tsumagoiensis (assembly GCF_003967535.1). Lineage (GTDB taxonomy): Bacteria > Chloroflexota > Ktedonobacteria > Ktedonobacterales > Ktedonobacteraceae > Tengunoibacter > Tengunoibacter tsumagoiensis. Next base: position 4,593,307 of record NZ_BIFR01000001.1, read on the forward strand.
GAACCAATCGAGCTCTCTTGAAGAAGGCTCATTCCTGAGCGTCCTGTAAGTAACGCATCCCAGAACTTCTTCTGCCCAATTCCATTGGGAGCAACAACACCTAGACCCGTTACGACCACCCTTCTGCTTCCCCCCCGTCTTCTCATAGCTGTCCCCAATCAGCCCGCGCCAGTAAGAGAGCACTATTGACGCCTCCAAATCCACTTGAGTGGGTTAAAGCAACGGAGATATTCGCCTCACGGGCAACGTTGGGGACATAATCCAGATCACAACAGGGATCTGATACCTCTTGATTAATGGTTGGGGGGATGATCTGTCGTTCAAGAGCCATGGCAGTAATCAGTGTCTCGATAGCACTGGCAGCTCCCTGCGTATGCCCAATCAATGACTTCGTGGCACTGATTGGAATGGTAGAGGCACATTCGCCAAAGATGGCTTTATAGGCCAGCGTCTCAGCCCGCTCGTTCGTTGGAGTAGAGCTACCATGCGAATTAATGTACTCAATCGCTCTGGGCGAAAGATTGCTCGTGCTGGTGATCGCTCTGATGAGAGCCTGGAGAGGCTGGCCAGCTTCTGGCAAAGAGGTCATATGATGGGCATTGCTGTTGCTGGCAAAGGCCAGGATCTCCGCATAGATATGCGCCCCACGCTCCAACGCCTGCTCCCGTTCTTCCAGAAGCAAGACGGCAGCCCCTTCAGCCATGACAAAGCCGTCCCGCAAGCGATCATAGGGACGTGAAGCCTGTGTCGGCTGATCATTAAAGTGAGTGCTGAGCGCTCCCATCACACAAAAGACATCCAGCACACCATAACAGATTGCAGCATCGGTTCCTCCTGCCAGCATCCGTTCAGCTCGCCCCTCCTGAATGGTCCAGAAAGCCTCGCCCAATGCGTCAGCCCCCGCAGAGCAACCGGTCGCTAAGACCAGACAAGGACCGTAAAGGGCGTAATGAGCTGCAATACTACTGGCTCCGGCATGCGCTAAAAGCAGGCTGGCAGGAAGATGAAAAGAAGGATCAAGGGTGGGCTCCTGCGTGCCCCTATTGGTCAGACGCTCCCAAACGTGTTCGCCTGCCTCCAGACAAGAAAGTGCTGTTCCTAAATACACTCCCATCTGCTCACGCTCAGCTGAGGTAAGCCTCCCAGAGAGGCCGCTATCTTGTAAGGCAAGTTCAGAGGCTGCCAGCGCAAACTGCGCCGCTCGATCCAGATGGGTGATCTCAGCCGTGGTAAGACCATACTGCAATGGATCAAAATCGCTTACCTCACCGGCCACCTGAGAGGGGAGGTGACCGGCATCGAAACGCGTGATACGCCCGACTCCCGATTGACCGGCCAGACAAGCCTGCCAGAACGCTTCTTTTCCCTGTCCATTCGGAGCAATCACTCCCAGGCCACTAATGACTACTCTCCGTTTTGGCTGTCGCCGTCGATCGTCAACACTGAGTACATGCTCAGTCATGCGCCCCTTCCTCACACCCCCTACCATCCTTCTCTTCTCGTCTGAATACTACTGCAATTGCTTGAGAGGACTGCGACGCTGATTTCTTGTAAGCAAGAATGCTTCAATCAATGGCGTAACTGTCTCTGCTCGTGAATACATGAAAAAACGCTCTCGTCCAGAGACAACATGATAACTGGCGCAATTTGGCAGATGCTTCGCCAGCCAGCGCGTTTTTGCCTCAGGGGCCAGCGCATCATCAGCACGATTAATGACTAAGATGGGCATCGTCAATCCTGACAGACGTTTACGAATGTTAAAAAAATGAATAATCGGTAACACCGAAAATTTATAGACGGCTGGCCATTGGGAGATCTTCGCAAACTGCTCCTCCAGCAGATGACGAGGCAGCGCTGGCCGCGTTCGGTTGTCATGATCATGCGAGAGAATATAATTGATGACAGCCGTACGCAGAAAACTTGCAGGCAATACATATTCCACAGGAAGACGAATATACAGCTCGTGCAGCCACCAGATCAGTGGATGCGGCGCAATCCGATAATCTGCTCCCTGGGCAATAATCGTCAACGATCGACAGCGCTGAGGATAGCGTAGCGCAAATTCAAAAAGAACCATTGCAGCATCTCCATGAGCCACCAGGTCAACCTGATCTAATTCCAGGCCATCCAGGACCTGTCGCAACTCCTCAGCTCGCTCGGACAGGCCAAAGAAGGTCTTACGCCGCTCCTGACGTCGGTAAAGAAGCACTCTCCGGCTGCGACTGAGCACCTGCATCTGGCGCGCATACACAAACTCTAGATGCTCAAGAATGGGCACAAAGACCACTGGCACCCCTCGCCCGATATCAATCACTGGCAGCTCCGCGCTCCCAAGAGGCGTCTGATGCCAGAGTGATTCAATATACTGCACATCATTATGAAATGTCACATCATTAATCCAGGGGTCTAGCTGCTTGCTCAATGGAGGCCTCCCTTAGTATTGATCAGGTGTGGCTCACTTAAATTACCTCTGCTACCCGTCTTTTTGAAAGTTCATACCTCTTTCTCATGTTTTGAGCCATCGCTCTTTCCAGAACCTGGGCAGAGTCTCTGCTATTCAAGCGTTGAAAACGAATCAAAACAGGAATAAATTGCCTGACTTCTCTCTTATAGTATAATTTATAGAAGCAAAAGTAAGAGCGCTGTTGGCACGCACAATCACGCTGACCAGAATATCTATCTCTTTCATAATACGCTTTATTGGCAATGGAGGTAAGACCTCCCTAACCGAAAGTCATGGAGAGGTGCCAGAAGACTTATGGATGATGCCCCGGTACAAGAAACCAGACTGGAAAGTCTGGTGAAACAATGGGTAGACGCGTTTAATACACAGAACACACGAGCGCTTGTAGCTCTCTATACTCCTGATGCCGTACTCTTTGATACAGGCATGAGATCGGCGCGTCGGGGACAACAGGAGATTTCAATCTGGTTTACACGACGCTTCCGCACGCTGTCCAATCTCTGTTACACACCAACTGGGCCCCTTTTACAGACCGAAGCACAGGGTGCGCTTCCCTGGCGTGTTCAAGGACAGGGCCCTTCTCTCTTTGGACAACGATGGCCTGGCCGTTCCTTCCAGGTCGATGGTCTTAGCCTCTTTACATTCAAAGCTGATTTGATCCATCAGCAACGAGGCTATTACGATCACCTTTCAGTCATTGAACAACTTTTACCATTCACACACGCTCCTCTCTCTCTCTTAAGACTATAAGAATACATATGCAACAGATGAAGCGACCCTGCCTCTTCAAAAGAGATCATAAAATGAGTCTCTCTTTTGAAGAGGCAGGGTCGCTTCAGGTGAAAAAACTAGGCTTTGGAGAGCGTTCCACCCAGGTACAGATGACTGATCTCTGGATTATCGAGGAGCGCGGCTGGCTCGCCCTCCAGGCGAACGCGGCCACTCTCCATCACGACCCCATGATGAGCAATACCAAAACCTGTACGCACGTTCTGTTCAACCAGTACGATGGTCTTCCCCAATTCTTGCATCACTTTGATCATTTCAAAGATCTGTTTCCGCGTCTTTGGGTCGAGGCCCATCGATGGTTCATCTAACAAAATGAGCTGAGGATCAAGCATCAAAGAGCGCGCAAACTCAACCATGCGCTGCTGGCCACCAGAGAGGCTGCCAGCTTTCTCTTCGGAGCGCTCCGCAATCAATGGAAACAGGGCCTCAATCTCCTGTAGACGCTTACGGACCAGGGCCTTATCGTTGATGAGATATGCACCCAGGCGAACATTCTCCCGAATGGTCATGTCCACAAAGAGACTGTGTTCCTGTGGTACCTGTGCAAGACCGGACGCAAGGATCTTGCGTGGCGTCAGTCCCACCAGAGATTTTCCGTTATAGATAATTGTGCCCTGGCGAGGCTTAAGCAGACCGCTGACGGCCCGCAAGATCGTCGATTTCCCCGCTCCGTTAGGGCCAACGATACAGGTAATGCTCCCCTTCTCAATTTTGAGATCAACCCCCTGTAAGACGTCGCCTCCACCATAACCGGCAAAAACATTCTCTAATTCTAGTATCATCTGTTAATCTCCCAGGTAGGCCTCAAGGACGGCAGGATTGTTCCGCACTTCGCCGGGTGATCCTTCAGCAATATTCGTGCCGCGATGAAAGACTGTGATCTTGTCGCAGATCCCCATCACAAACTCCATATTGTGTTCGACAATTAAGAAGGTAATTCCCTGCTCCTGATTCAGAACACGGATGCGCTCTCCAATATGGTTAATCATGCTGGGATTCACGCCACCCGCAGGCTCATCCAGGAGAATAATCTTTGGATCGGCAATCAGGATCAGGGCAAATTCCAGTAATTTTCGCTGACCATAAGAAAGCTCTCCCGCCAGATGCTCTTGCAAGTCATCCAGGCCTACAAAATGTAAGAGCTCAACGGCGCGGCGCTGCTCCTGGCCTGTACTCCAACGACTGAAGAAGCTCCCTAATCCCTTGCGTTGCGTGGCAACATGCATGTTCTCGATAACGCTTAAACGTGGAAAGATGCGCGTCAACTGAAACGTTCTGCCTAACCCTGTGCGAAAAACTTTATCGGGCGCAATAGGACGATCTTTTGTGACGATAATCTCCCCTGGCAAGTGAATGGAACCAGCATCAATTCGCTCATACCCGGTAATGGCATTGAAAAGGGTCGTTTTCCCCGAACCATTTGGTCCAATCAGACCAGTGATCGAGCCTTGCTCCACCTGTAAAGAGCAACCTTCCAGGGCATGAATCCCCCCAAAAGATTTTGAGACATCAAAGACTTCTAAAACATTCCCCATCGTGTTACTCCCTCCCCGCTGTCGTGCTCTCCACAAGTCTGGACTCTGGCAAGGTGGTGGGGCGCTGTGCTTTTCCTGCTTTGCGCCACTGTGTCCATAAACGGGATACGCCTGGAATAATGCCTTCCGGCAGGTACAGGAGCACAAGCAAGAGCAGGACACCATACAGGATAATATCAATCCCAGTCGCGCTAAAGTTCTGTAACAGAACCTGATGCAATGGCTCCAGAATTAAAGCTCCTAACACTGGACCGGATAAGGTTCCTACGCCACCAATAAAGGCCATCAAAGCAGGTGCAGTGCCAAATACAGGTGTGAACGCCGCTGGTGGGCCAATCAACCCATCGAAATAGATATTGAGTGCACCTATTGCACCCGCAAAAAAGGCTGAGATCACAAAGGCGCTTAATTTGTAGATCCCCGTCTTGACACCAAGTCCTAACGCCCGGTCCTCATCCTCACGGATCGCCAGCAAGCCCAGACCGTACTTTGATGTACGAATCCACCAGGAGACCAGTAAAGATGCAATTAACAGCGCAAATCCCATATAGTAGAAAGGCACACTATAGAAATCAAAGCGCCATGGCGCTCCTGGCAGGTTAATTCCAAAGCTCCCACCTGTGATCGCTGTCAGATTATATGCTAAGAGCTGAAAAATGAAGAGAGTTGCAATCGTAATGACAATGAACGTTGCCTTACGCGCATGCAGTGAGATCCAGCCAATTGGAATGGCAACGATGGCAGCAACCAATCCGCCTAGAGGCACCAACCAGAACGGATCATATCCGCCTTTCATATGCCAATACTGACAGAGCAGCGCCATGGTATAAGCCCCAAAGCCAAAGTAGGTTCCTCCACCAAGAGCCAGATAACCACTATAGCCTGAAAAGAGATTCCATCCCGTCGCCGCCGCCGCCGATGTCAGAGTGACAAATCCAATGGTCTCAAGGGTTGGATCAGGGAAAATCAGCGGGAAGACAGCCGCCAGGACAAAAAATACGCCCGCAATGATGAGCTTTAGTAACGTACTGGTTCTCATTGTTTCCTTCCTTCTACTCGTCCAAACAGGCCCTGCGGACGGAATAACAACAGAATGACCAGCAAGACATAAAAAACGGTACTTGACCAGACTGGCGACCAGATCACATCAGTGATATTGCTTACAATCAACATGACCATTGAAGCCAGAAAGGCCCCTTCCAGGCTCCCCATGCCTCCCAAAACAATAATAACAAGCAAGCGAGCAATCAGATCATATGAGCTGGAAGCATTAAACGCATTGGTCGTGCCATATGCAAGCCCACCAGCACAGGCGAGCGCAACGCCAATCCCAAAAGTCACCGCAGAGACCTTATCAACATCAATACCAATCAGAGCTGCCGCCGTCCGATTTTGCATTGACGCTCTCAAGCTCTGCCCAAACCGTGTTCGATAGACAATAAAATAGAGCCCGGCCAATAAGACCACGCTCAGGAGAAAACAGAAGAGATAAATATAAGGAAGATAGAAGAAACCGAGGTTAATTGAGGCATCCACATACCACTCCTGGATATGTACGGGAGTGGCCGTATAGATGAGATTGAGCAGCCCTTCGGCCACCTGAGCAACGGCATACATGACCAGAATCGAGAGCGCCAGGCGGTTCACCTTTAATTGACGCACAAAGGCCCACTGAATAAGATAGCCAATGCCAAACATCACTGGCATCGTAATGAGAAGGCCAAGAAAGGGATCAAGATGGAGCCACTGCACAACGGTGTAGCTCAGGTATGATCCGACAATCACCAGAATGCCCTGTGCCACATTGATCACATCCATCAGGCCAAAGATCAATGTAAGCCCGGACGACATCAGTGCATACACACTTCCGGTCAATACTCCTAGAATGATGGCTTGCACCAGCAACTTTAAAAGGTCAAGCGTCATGAAAAGCGTTCCTCTACTACCTAGAAGAGGAAGAACTGGTGCCAGTTCTTCCTCTCTCACATTATTCAAGGAGAGGGGCCTACCAGGAGAATCATCTTACAACGCTGCCACGTCTCTGAAAGAGCAACATATCAACGTCGAGCAACTCTTTCTCCCATAAGCCTGCGACTATGTTCCTACCAGGTTTTCTTTGGGTATTCAGGATTCGCCTGAGCCTCATTCGCAGGATAGACGGCCTGCAAATGTCCGCTTAACCACTGGAAAAGGAAGGGAATAGCCACTTTATTTGTGTGATCGGTCTCATCAAACTGAACAGGACCCTGAACCGTATCAAACGAAGCGCTCTTCAATACATCTTGAAGCTTTGCATTATCAAAGCTATTCGCTTTTTTCACTGCCTGTTCTAGAACCTGACCTGCGGCATACCCCTGAACGGTATCCGAAGCAATCTCATCAGCGGTACCACCATATTTCGCAACATAACTCTTGGTGAAGACATCGTTCTGATAGTTCTTAATCTGAGGATACCAGCCGCTATTGGGGACAAAGACTCCCTCTGCGGTATCAGCTCCACCTACGGCATCCAGGAAAGCCTTGCCCTCATCAGGGCCACCCGTGGCAATCAAGGCTTTGGGATTATAGTGCTGCTGCTTAAAGGCTTTAATAAAGGCTCCAGCCTCAGCAGAGCTGCCCGAGCCCAGGACGACAATATCCGCCTTCGAATTGACAACCTGCTGTGCCATTGGCGTGTAATCCGTTGTCTCCTCAGGATATGATCCACCCGCGTCAAGAACAACCTTCAATTTATCGCCAATCTCCGCTTTGGAAAATGCCAGCTGCTGAGTAGCAAAAGGAGACTGCGAACCCATAAAGGCAACCGTCTGGGGCTTCTGATCTGCTGGCAGAGAGAGAACATATTGATCAAAACTACTCAAATAGCTTTTGATGGGCAAAGAGATACCAAATACATTGTGCTTATTATCATCTTTTTCAGCAGCAGTGATCTTGCCCGTCAGTCCACCAGGGCTGATATAGGCATACCCATAACGATCAGCCGTCTCAAAACCTGGAATGGCCAGTCCTGTGATAACTTCACCTAGCACAAGCGAATCTTTGTGATTATGAATCAAGGTATTGATATTTGTCGTGACCTGCGCTGGCGTCCCACCATCATCCAGAATATCAATCTTGATCTGCTTACCCAGTAATCCACCACTCTTATTGATATTATCTGCCCACAATTCATACCCTTTTTTTAGACCAAGGCCACTATCAGAAAAATCACCCTTTAACGAAAGGCTAGCGCCAATGGTGATGGTATCCTGGGTTGAATCACTACTTGTCCCACAAGCACTGACTCCGGCAAGAACTAGCAGCGTCACAGTAAGTAGAGAGAGAACTTTACTGATCCTGACAACCGGATTAACCGACACTTGCATCCTCCTTCATTGAGCATGGTGCAGAAAAAAGATCCGTCACAACACCATGCACACGGTCAAAAGCGATCAGACAGAGGCTCAAACATCAATAAAATGCCTTCTGTCTGGTCAAAAATAGGGCGGGAGGCGATCTGGTTTAGCTTAAGAGACAGCACGCGTCAACTTCAACGGAGATGCCTTAAAACTGGAGCTTTTATACTTATGAGTAGAGCTGATCCCTCTCACTCTTCATTGAGAAGAGATCGCCATCAGTTGCGGAATGGCCTACGATACAGGCAACAACCTTGATACGTTCCGAAGGATACCTCGCAAGTACTATCTGAACAACCTACAGGTATGCGTGAATCGCCAATTGGCACTATTATAGCTAGCTTACTCTTTTTAAAGTAACTCCACATATACTCCCGTAAACACTTTAACAGAAACTTGAACTATAATCAAGACTATCAATCATTGAATACTGGCATATACATATGCAACACGTCGATAAAAATTCCCTCTATTTGCTTATCTCATTGCTTGAACAGGCTTGAAAAGCACAAAGAGTGGAGACCAATTCTCTCTCTGCTTCTAGACTAAAACTCTTTCCGTATCTCTTCGTTCTCGCATTTTCGAGCGCAATCCTTATCCTGCCGCTTAAAGAAATTTGCCAATCATTGATGGTACAAACGTCTTATTCGTCATAGAAGCGTAGCGATTTATACCTATCATGAGTGAGGCTATTCTAGCTTTTCTTCAATATCTTTTTGAATTTAGGAGTTTTAGTTATATAACACTAGATTAATTTTCATTTTGATGAAGATAAGGTATACTACAGCAAATAACTCGTTCCTATTTTTGCACTATTCTGTCAATAAATTGGTATAAACCAATTTAGCAGGCTATCACCCTATACTGACATGAAGTCATACATTCAAGTCATAGATGCTCTAAGAAAGGGTTGATGCAGACATGGTCAGCTTCATTAAAAATATCCCGATCTTTCGCCGTCTCTCGATTCTCTTTACTGTGGCGGCTTTGATTCCGGGCATGATTATTGTCCTTTTAGGGAACTATTACCTTACCAGCCTGGGGCAACGTGGAGATGCAGTTCAACTCAGCTTCAAGGCTCAAGAATTGGCAAGTACAGAACAGGTGACGCTCCAGCGCATGAACGCTCTTCTGAATACGCGTTTCTCTCAGGTATTTGCGCTCGGCGATCCTGTTCTCCATGGCGATACAGCTCTCAATGCAAATGCTCAGATTAATGTCTCTGAGTTGGATGCACTGGCTCTCGATGCAGAACAAGGGATCAGTAATTATCACGATTATTATCTCATCAATAGCGCTCCACAGATGCAATCGATTCGTCGGATCATTGAAAGCGACGCCGATCCTACTATTATTACCTCGCAACAAACTGCGTTTAATCATGTTCAGGGGAAAGATTGGCAGGATTACAAAACCCATCAACAGCTCGTTCTGACCGATCTCAATGAGGCAAATCCTAATTACAGTAAGAGTTACAATGACCTCTACGAGGCCAATCGCTCTTTTTTAACGCTTAAAAATAACTGGCAACAGGTGGTTGACCAGACAACTCAGATGGGTGGGACGGTCACAACCGTTGGCCCCTCTCTACAGAACCCACTCTATATTTCGACGGGTCTGGCTTTTCTCTTTGTGCTTCTGCTCATTATCTTTACCAGTGTTGTGGTCAATACAACTATTTCAAATCCCCTGGTGCAGCTCTCCAATCTAACCAAACGTATCTCGGCTGGTGATACCAGTGAGCGTGCTCATGTGAGTGGGCGAGACGAGATTTCGTCAGTTGCCAATTCGCTCAATACAATGCTGGATCATATCGTCCGTCTGGCTCAAGAAGCGCAGGATCGCCATACGGCTCTGCTCAGTCAGATCGAAAAGATGGTCAATGAGGTCAGTGGGGTGGCCGAAGGCGATCTTCGCATTCAGGCTGAGGTGACTACTGATGAACTTGGTGTCCTGGCCGATTCATTTAATTTTATGACTGAAGAGCTCAGTAATCTGGTTGTACGCGTAAAGTCGCTGGCTCACGATGTGGAGAATGCAACCTCTCAATCCTACCAACATATGGATCAGTTAGTACAGGGAGCTGGTCTTCAGATCCAGCAGATTAACTCGGCTACCAGTGAGGTGGGGACGATGACTACCGCTAGCAAACAGGTTGCCGAACGTGCCCATATCCTGGCGGCGGTGGCTCAAGAGGCCAGTCAAACAGCTCAGGACGGGCGCACTGCTGTTCAACAGACGGTTGAAGGAATCGATCGCATTGGCACCAATGTTCGTGCAACGTCTGAAAAGGTTCATCTCCTCGGTGAACGCTCACGCGAGATTAATGATATCGTCAAGGTCATCTCCAATATCGCTTATCAGACGAACCGACTGGCACTCGATGCGGCTATTCAAGCGGCGATGGCTGGTGAGAATGGAAAAGGCTTTGGCGCGGTTGCGTCTGATATCCGGCGGCTCGCCGAACGTTCAAAAGAACAGACGCTGATGATTAATCAGATTGTTCAGAATGTATTGGAGGATATTACTGCCGCTGCCAACGCGATGCAGGATACAGAGCGCGAAACCTCTACTGGTATGAAGCTTATCGAGGAGGCCGGACAAGCTCTAGAATCTATCTTCTCTGTTGTAGAGCATCAAGCCACTGAGGTTCTCGCTATTAACCAGGTCGCAATCCAGCAGCTTCAAACCTCTAATACGGTTGTTCAGACGATGAAACAGATCACTGAGACAACTCAGAATAATAGCCAGAAAACATATGCAACCGCGCAACAATTAGAGCAGACTGCCAATATAGCTCATGAGTTGCTCTCTTCGGTTGAGGTCTTTAAATTGCGCGAGGAGACCCGGTTTGACTATCCTTCTATCGCTCCACAGAACTCTCCAGTCGAACAGTTGACGTTCAGTGGTCGCTTCCAGGCCTTACCAGCTCCCGCTCAGGGTCAAGGGAACTTTACGACTTCCAATGGCTTTGGCTCGAATCCTGCCACTTCTAATGGCTTTGGCTCGAATCCTGCCGCTTTTCACCAGCAGGGTGGCTATACGTTTGCTCCATCACCGGAGCCTATCCAGAGTCCTTCGCCATTTTATCCGCCCAATACGTATCCTTACCCCACTCCACCACAGCAGGGAAGCCCCATCCGTACTGGATCGAAGGATAAACCTTCACAAGTTGATTGGCAACAACACTGGACACAGGAACGTTAGCTGATCATTGTGTCTCTCTCCTTTAAGGTGAGATGTGAGGCAGAAAAAAGCACATTATTTTCACGCTGAGGAGAGAGAGCCAGGTTCGATGAATACGAAACATGTTGAGAATGCTTTCTATTACCACTCTTTTCAAACTCAAAAAGAATGCTATAGTAGCAGTTGTATGATAAGAGCTCTCCGCTTGCTCATTAGAGTTTCTATAGCTACTTTGTTTTTGTAAAAGAGGATTGTTATGCAGATACAGATACCTGAGAGTTGGCACGAACATCTCGATGCCGAGATTAGTAAACCCTATTTCACTCAATTGGCCCAGTTTGTCGATACCGAACGCCAACATTCGACTGTCTTTCCCCCTGAAGAGCAGGTCTTTTCTTCATTACGTATCACTCCTTATGAAAAGGTCAATGTCCTCTTGTTGGGACAGGACCCATACCATGATGATAACCAGGCACATGGACTCTGTTTCTCTGTCCAACCAGGAATTAAACCACCCCCTTCTCTGGTGAATATGTATAAGGAGCTCCGTGAGGATCTGGGCTACAGCATTCCCAATCATGGCTACCTTGTTCCCTGGGCGGAACAGGGAATCCTCATGCTCAATGCGGTTCTGACGGTACGTGCTCATACACCGAATTCCCACAAAAATCACGGTTGGGAGACTTTTACGGATCAGGTGATTCGTGTGGTCAATGCAAAATCTGATCCAGTGGTCTTTGTACTCTGGGGCGGTTATGCACAGAAAAAGGTGGGCTTGATTGACACAAGTCGCCATACTATCATTCAATCAGCTCATCCTTCTCCCCTCTCGGCACGCAATGGTTTCTTTGGCAGCCGTCCATTCTCAAAGATCAATGAAGCACTCAAAAAAGCAGGCAAACCCGAAATCAATTGGCAGCTTCCAAATCTCTAATTCACTCTTCAGGTAGCATCTACGCATCTATGATGAGTAGAGAAGGACCCGCGTAAGATTGGTCAGGGGCGGTGAGTTTATCACCGCCTCCTCTTATTCCCTGTAGAGACCCTATCAGAGGGTGAGGTTTACATCCCTTCAATCGGTGAATGGTGACTATGTAGAGCGTGAGGTCCCCATCCAATCCTCTCCAAAATATCGTACCATGGCAAAGAGGCAATTATCTCTCCTGAATATAAGGATCAGCAGCAACGGAAAAAGTTCTCTAGACAGATCCGGAATTGCTCCAACATCCTTACAAAAGGACATTATCTTCTATACATCTAAGAAAGTTTGTCAATGGTATGAGAACAGCACATAAAGGTTTCTGGATTCTTCTGGCTACTATTCTGGGCTCCAGCATGGCGTTTATTGATTCTAATGTGGTCAATGTCGCTCTGCCACGGTTACAGGTCGATCTAGCGGCCTCTGTCGCGAATGTACAGTGGGTGGTCGAAGCATATGCTCTTTTTCTGGGTTCGCTCTTGCTCGTGGGAGGTGCGTTGGGCGATCGCTTTGGCCGTAAGCGCATCTTTGCGCTGGGTATCTTGCTCTTTGCTCTGGCATCAATCGCCTGTGGCTTTGCTCAGACCATTGGACAGCTTATCACAGCTCGTGCTGTCCAGGGCATCGGCGGCGCATTGCTTACACCGGGGAGCCTGGCCATTATTCGCGCTTCCTTCGATGAGTCCAGAAGAGGACGAGCCATTGGGCTCTGGTCGGGCTTCTCGTCAATTACCTCTGCATTAGGGCCCGTCATTGGAGGCTGGCTCGTTCAATATGCCTCATGGCGCTGGGTCTTCTTTATCAATATCCCACTGGCGGCTCTGGTCCTGATTATTATCTATCTGCGTGTCCCTGAAAGTCGCAATGAACAGGCCACCCACCGGCTGGATAGTGCTGGTGCCCTCCTGGTGACGCTCGGCCTGGGAAGTCTGGTCTTTGGGCTGATTGAAGCCAATACACACGGTCTCTTTGATCCAATGATAGTGCTCTATCTGGGTATCGGCCTGCTCGCATGCTGCGCTTTTCTCTACGTCGAATACCGAAGCCCTGCGGCTATGCTCCCTTTACACTTGTTCCGCTCACGTACATTTGCAGGCACAAATCTGTTAACGCTCTTTCTCTATGCGGCTCTGGGGGCTGCCCTCTTCTTTCTTCCCTTTAATCTCATTAGCGTTCAACATTATCCACCAACCGCTGCTGGAGCCTCTCTGCTTCCATTTACGTTGCTGATGTTCTCGCTCTCACGCTGGTCAGGTGGCCTGGTCACACGCTATGGTTCACGGCTGCCGTTGGTAGTTGGACCGCTTATTGTAGCGGTTGGGTATCTGCTGATGGCCCTCCCTGGAACCGAAGGGAGCTATTGGACAACCTTTTTTCCGGCCATTGTTGTGCTGGGATTGGGTATGTCAATTACCGTCGCGCCCCTTACAACGACTGTGATGGGAGCTGTCGAGGACAGCTATGCTGGCGCTGCCTCGGGCGTCAATAATGCGGTGGCTCGTGTGGCAGGCTTATTGGCTATTGCGATCTTTGGTATCGTTGTACAATCGGTCTTTGATCAGGTACTCACCCAACAGCTTCAACACCTTCCTCTCTCTGCCGACCTTACACATTTGATTGAACTCGAACGGACAAAACTGGTGGGGATTGAGCTGCCTCACACTATTACTCCTGCACTAAAACAGCAGCTAGAGCAACGTATTGCTGGCTCTTTTGTCAGTAGCTTTCGTGTGGTGATGCTCTGTTCAGCCTTTCTGGCGCTGATCAGTTCTCTCTGTGCCTGGCTGACAGTTCCAGGTCCATTGCGACCAACTGCTACACTGGAAGAGCAAGAATGTGGAGATAATGCCTGTACACTCTCTGCACAGCAGCATGTGCATTAATCTATTTTTTCAACTGGGTGTGGCTATATATCTTGCACTATCATTGTAGATCTATGGAGGTTTTTTATGTCCACAAAATACCATACGCCCTTGATCCTGGCTCTGGATATCGGTACATCCTCGACACGCGCGATTCTCTTTGATGGCACCGGGACCACGATTGACGGAATGAGCTCACAGCATACCTATCCACTCCAGACCTCGGTCGCTGGAGAGGCTTCGGTCGATGCAGATACGCTGGTTGGTGTCGTGGCTCAAACAATTACGGAGGTTTTACAGAAGGCTGGCACTCAGGCAAAAGAGATTGCAGCGGTCGCGATGGATACGTTCTGGCATAGCCTGCTGGGGGTTGACGCTTCCAATCGCCCTGTGACCCCTGTGATCACCTGGGAAGATACGCGCCCATTTAGTGCTGCCATGGAACTTCGCCAACAATTGAATGAAAAATCAACCCATGATCGTGTAGGTGTTCGCTTCCACGCCAGTTACTGGCCAGCTAAACTCCGCTGGTTGCACAAAGAGCAGCCAGAGCTCTTCCAGAAGGTTACTCAATGGATCTCATTTGGCGAGTATCTTCATCGCTGCTTTCTTGGTCGCTCGATCTGTAGCCTCTCTATGGCCTCGGCAACCGGTCTGCTGAACTCATCTACCCAGCAATGGGATCACGAGCTCACAGATTTTTTAGAACTTCACGATAAGCAATTACCAGAGTTAGGCGATAGCCACGATGGCTTAACCGGCCTGACAGGGTCATATGCCTCATCCTGGCCCGTCTTACATCAGGTCCCCTGGTATCCTGCCCTTGGCGATGGCGCAACGGCCTGCATTGGCTCTGGCTGTGCAACACCAACCAACTGGTCCTTAACGATGGGGACGTCCAGTGCCATCCGTGTTGTTGGAGTAGCTACGAATGTTGTACCACCATTGGGTCTCTGGCGCTATCTTGTCGATGCCAGACGGCCAGTGATTGGGGGAGCCTTGAGTGAAGGCGGTAATCTGATTGCATGGATGGATAACAGTCTTCAATTGCCACCCATCAAAGAGATTGAACCACTGATCAAAGATCTGGCCCCCGATAGCCATGGTCTGACCATCCTTCCGTTTCTATCCGGTGAACGTAGTCTTGGCTGGCATGCGGATGCTCGTATGACGGTCGCAGGGATCTCCAATCATACGACGCCAGCAGAATTGATGCGAGCTGGTATGGAGGCCCTTGGCTATCGCCTCTATACAATTCACGAAGAGCTACGCTCGCTTCTCACTATGGGGCTGACCGATCATAAGCTGATTGCCAGTGGTGGAGCTCTGTTAAGCTCACCTACGCTCCAGGGCATTGTTGCGGATACGCTCAATACGGCAATCTATCCTTCGATTGAACACGAAGCTTCAGCTCGCGGAGCAGCCCTCTTAGCGCTGGAGGCTCTTGGTGTGATCAAAGATGTTGCAGAGATTGCCCCAACTATTCATGAGCCAGTCCAGCCCAATGCTAACCGCACGGCGCTCTATCAGAAAGCTGCTGCACGTCAGCAGCAACTCTATCAGCTCCTCTTGCCTGCATAATAGCTCTTGCAGAATGCGCTATTTTTTCTCTCTGGTATACTAAAAGAAAGGAATGGAGGTTCACACAGCGTTGTGTGGACCTCCTTCTTGATCAGACTAGCTAGTACTCGCGACTGACCACTGGATTACGAATCGTTCCCACACGCTCGATCTCAACCTCAACCAGATCGCCGGCCTTTAGATAGATCGGGGGCTTACGCGCAAAACCAACTCCCGCTGGCGTCCCCGTCGAGATAATATCGCCCGGAACCAGTGTCATAAATGTACTGATAAAAGCAATACAACGGGCAACCGAAAAGATCATCTGCTCTGTGGTTCCATTCTGTACTGTCTCGCCATTAATTCTTGTCCAGACGCGCAGTTGTTGGGGATTCTGGATTTCAGAGGCAGGCACGATCCCAGGCCCCATCGGGCCAAAGGTATCAATGGCCTTCCCAGGCATCCACTGGCTGGTCCGCATCTGCCAATCACGGGCACTCACATCATTCATAATGGTATAACCAGCGACGTACTGGAGCGCCTCTGCCTCGCTCACATCTTTGCAGGTCTGACCAATAATGACCGCCAGTTCCGCCTCATAATCAATCTCTGTACTAAAACCCGGGAGAATAATCTGACTGAAAGGTCCCGTCAATGAATTGCGATATTTGGGGAAGAGGACAGGCACTTGCGGAATAGCAAGCTGAGACTCCTCTGCATGATCGGCATAGTTTAAGCCCACACAGATAATTTTATCTGGATCAGGGATCGGCGCACCCAGTTCGACCTCGTCTACAGAAGCAAATTCCTGCTCACTGGCTTCAAATAGCTGATGAGCATGGGCAAGAACCTTCTCCAATGCAGCCTGGCCCGCCTCTAATAAGGTCTTGACTGTCGGAGCCTGTTCACCATATAAGTAAACAGCGCTGGCTGCAATAATTCGGCCCTCTAGCTCAAAGCCTGCCTGCCAGGGAGCATCGGGTGCTGTGCGATAGGTAATAAGACGCATAAAATAGAGCTCCTCTTCAATTTTTCCTGGTTGGAGAGATACGTATACTATGTCTTCACAAAAGCAGTCATTTATCTCTTTCCAAATTATAAACGGAACAAAGAGAAATTACAGCCCTTCTTGCCTCTCTCTGGCGGTACCTTACTCGTTGAGGGCATAACAAAGGGCCACAGCTTCTCATACAAGAAACTGCGGCCCTTTTCTTCTGTTTGCGAACTGGCTTAGCCCACGCTACCAGACATCTCCAACTGGATCAGGCGGTTCAACTCAACCGCATACTCCATGGGGAGCTCTTTGGTGATTGGCTCAATAAAGCCATTGACGATCAACGAATAGGCTTCGGACTCATCCAGACCACGGCTCATCAGGTAGAAGAGCTGATCCTCACCAACCTTGGAGACAGTGGCCTCGTGACCAATCTCGGTCTCGTTGTTCTCCACGCGAATCGTTGGATAGGTATCGGTTCGAGCATCCTCATCAAGCAAGAGAGCATCACAACGGACGCTGGACTTGGTGTGGTGCGCATCAGGATTGATGCGGATCAGTCCACGATAGGAGGCGCGACCGGTCCCTTTCGAGACGGACTTCGAGAGGATCTGCGAGGTAGTATGTGGGGCCAGATGGGTAATCTTAGCGCCAGCATCCTGGTGCATCCCATCATTCGCAAAGGCGACTGACAGAACATCACCGCGTGCACCTGGCTCCATCAATAAGACGGCTGGATACTTCATCGTGACCTTCGAGCCCAGATTGCCATCAACCCATTCCATCGTGGCGTCGCGATATGCAGCGGCACGCTTGGTCACGAGATTGTAGACATTCTTCGACCAGTTCTGAATCGTCGTATAGCGGACGCGTGCGCCCTCCATCACTTTAATCTCGACGACTGCGCTATGCAGGCTATCGCTGCTATAGCTAGGAGCGGTACAGCCCTCAACATAGTGAACATAGGAGCCAGGCTCGGCGATGATCAAAGTACGCTCGAACTGCCCCATATTCTGAGCATTAATGCGGAAGTAGGCCTGCAATGGAATCTCAACGCGCACGTTACGAGGGACGTAGACAAAGCTACCACCGCTCCAGACTGCGCTATTGAGCGAGGAGAACTTATTATCGGAAGGTGGGATGATTGTGCCAATATGCTCTCGCACCAGATCGGGGTACTCGCGCATAGCGGTATCCATATCGGTAAAGATGACACCCAGCTTCTCCAGGTCCTCACGAACTTTATGGTAGACGGCCTCACTCTCATACTGAGCAGTGACACCGGCAAGATATTTCTGTTCAGCCTGTGGAATACCCAGGCGATCAAAGGTATCTTTAATTTCAGAGGGGATCTCATCCCAGTTCTTACCCTGCTGGGCCACTGGCTTGATATAGTAGTAGATATTATCAAAATCAATGCCAGAGAGATCTGCGCCCCAGGTTGGCATTGGGCGTTTCTCAAAGAGATCCAGGCTCTTGAGGCGGAACTGGCGCATCCAGCTAGGCTCGCCCTTCATCTCTGAGATCTGCTCGACGACCTTTCTGGTCAGTCCTCTCTGAGACTTAAATGCATAGTTTTCGGGTACATGGAACCCAGCACTATACGTACCCTGTTCCAGTTCAAATGCCTGACTCATGTCTTACCCCACTTGTTGGCTAGGTTCTAACGGATCAGGAGCCGAAAACCGGTGGTCTTCTTAATCCTTACTCCGTGACTCGGATTTAATGGTATTATAGGTGTTTTGATCACGCTTGTCAAGATTTTACCAGAGAGGCCCTGGAATTATGACCTCTTTTCCTTGCATTTCCTTGAGATTTTTGTTAGAATATCAATGTTCCAGGAGCGTATTTGACGCACCTGCCGGTTTCACTCACAAGCGCCCATAGCTCAGTGGATAGAGCAACCGCCTTCTAAGCGGTTGGCCGCTGGTTCGATCCCAGCTGGGCGCGCCCTCTAACCGCCACCTCGCTGCAAAGAGAGGTGGCGCTTTGTTCTTCTATACATACTTAGCATGGATATATCTGTTCATCTTCTCCTCCATAACCCATAATAACCTCTTCTTATTCACAAGCTAAAACTCTTGAATGCTTCTTGACAATGCGTAGCCAAAAGGCTACTATAAAACAGGTAAACAAATGACTACTAAAAAATAGTACCTGAATAACTACTATAGAATCAATCGGAGAAAGGCTTTATGAGAAGGATCTTTCACAACCGGGCGGTAGCTGTACTGGCGGCTTCTCAGTCTGTCAGTGGTATTGGCAACTGGATTACGATGCTGTCTCTCTTTTCTATTATCGTCTTCTACGGACATGGCAGTGTGCTCCAGACAAGCGGTGTTCTCCTGGCTGGTTATGCTCCTATGATTCTATGTAGCCCACTTGCTGGTTGGCTCTGCGATCGCTTTAATCGCAAATGGATTATGATCGCCAGCGAGGTATGCTCGGGTCTGGCGGTTGTAGGGATTATCTTGAGCCGTCGACTGGAGTTGATCTATGCCCTTCTGGTACTCCAATCTGCAAGTAGTTCATTCTTGCCACCGGCGACGCAGTCTGCTCTTCCAACTGTGGTCGAGAAAACAGAGCTGACGCAGGCCAACGCGCTCCTCCAACAGATCTCAAGTGGCATTAAGATCGGAGCGCCTCTGCTGGCAGGCTTTCTCCTCTCTTTTCTGAGTCCACAGCAGGCTATGATCCTGGATGTGATCTCGTATGCGCTCTCAGCTCTTATTCTCAGTACGCTTCCTGCCCTCCCACCTCAACGGGCGCAACAGACCAGCGCTACCGAGAATGGAGAGACTCTCCCAACACCAGGAATGCGCGTCTTTCTACCTCAACTGGTCATTTTATTTGTGATGACCTTTTTCCTGGTTCTGATCCTGGGTTGTTTTGATCTCTTAGCACCGACCTTTATTCGCGATACCTTGAAGCAGCAGGCCTCCACGTTCGGTCTACTCATCGCCTGCGTAGGCCTGGGGGCGGTTATCGGCTCGCTCTGGTTACTGGTACGCAAAGGTAAACCTCACTATTGGCGTGATATTATTCTGGGCGTCATTCTGCTGACAATGTTGCCTGGAGCGACTGTACTTGCCTCTTTTGCTCCCGCTCCTCTGCTGGCACTCATGATTATGGTGATTGGTTGTCTGGTGGGTGGGGTGGGTCAGGGCTTCAGTCTGGTGCAGAGTGGAACGCTTCTACAACTGCTGGCTCCTGGTACAATGCTGGGGCGCGTCAGTGGAATCTTTCAGAGTACGATGGCTGTAGCCCAGCTCATCTGTCTGCTCGGCATCCCCTGGATTGTTCCAATCTATCTCTCCATTACGGCCATTTTCTTGATCTCTGCCATCGCAATGGCTCTCTTGACAGTTATTACTATACTGATCCTATATCGAGACCGTGTTCGTTCGCAGCTCATACCATCACAGGATGAGGTGGACCCAATCAGTCTATCTCAGATGTAACCTGGTGAGCATAAATAAATATAAAAGAGGGACATGTAGCGTGCACAAACCTCAATCAGACCAGCATGGAGGCTGGCTTATTGCTCAGTCTATTGCCCTGGAGCTCTCAACCACTCTGACGATTCTCGGGGGAGATCACCTGCTCATCGAACCGTATAAAAAGGAGATCGAGGAGATGGTATCTCATCTTCCTGAGGGCTGGCTCCAGCAATGGACCACAATCATGGGCATTGAACGAGGTCAGCTCACATCGGTACTGGAAGATATCGCAGGGATGGCTGGCGTTCTGCTTGAGGCGGATTATGAGCGAGCCACGCTTGCCATGCGCGACCTGAGTACCTCTGAGGCCCTGGCCGCTGTGACTCAACAGGCTGCATCATTACAGATGCAGCCTGATCCACATCTCCCTCTTCCCGAACAACTCATTGATCTTCAGGTACGCATTTTACGCGCCTCTGTACAGTCTCTGGGCTACAGTGCCGCCACGGCTCAGCGTATTCTTCTGGCACATGAGCCGAATATTGCTCATACGGTGCGCATTCTGCGCGATGGGGATCTCCACTCGCGCTTCTGGTTCTGGCTTGATCGCTTTTATTTTGAGGTCTATCGACCCTGGCGAGCAACGCGGCTCTCAATGATGGATGAGCTCCGAAAAAAGGCGATGACGGCGCTTGGAGGAGCAGATAGAGGGCAGACTCCCCCTGATCTCTCCTGGCTACCAGCCCAGAATCCAGCCTTACGCACTATGGCCCGCACAGCAATTGAACAAGGCCAGCTACAACTCTGCCTCTGGGTCGATCCCTTTCAGCTCTTCGATAGCTGGACGATACAGCCAGGGATGCTGATCGTCTCTTTTGCAGAACCAGGAAGGTTATATGAGAACTTCCGCGAACAGATCCACAGTGTGGCCGAACGAACAAATGCCTTAGCGGACCCAACGCGCCTGACGATCCTGCGAATGATCCGTCACTTCGATATGGTCAATACTGATATTGCCGATTATCTCCAGTTAGCTCGCCCAACGGTCAGTATCCATGCCAAGATCCTGCGCGAAGCCGGGTTGATCCGCTCCCATCAGGAGGGGCGTATGGTACGGCACGAACTGGTCGCAGCGGAGGTACGCAGGCTCTTCCGCGATCTCGAAAAAGTTCTGGACCTCCCTCCTGAAACCGATGCGTAGAAGGTAATAGCGGCTTTCCATGGCTGGTTGACATATTTTAATACGCTGTGATACAGTGAGTTATCTTTTTAACAGAGACAACTTCTATCTGTGGACCGATAGCTGCCAGTTGAAAATGTACCCTCTGAATCCTTATCAAGTGCTTCTCATAGTGCGCGGGGAGGAGAGCCATGGCCGAACATTCTGCAGCCGTTATCGTTAAAGCACCTGTACATCAAGTCTATACGTTGTTTACACACTTTAACGATTTTCCAAAATTTATGGGCTTTGTAAAAGAGGTCACCTATTACGATGAACAACGTAGCCATTGGGTAGTACAGCTTTTTAAGCAGTATGAATGGGATGCCGTCAACGAAGATTGGCAGACTGATCAACAGATTGGCTGGCGCTCGACACGTGGCCTCCGTAATAGCGGTCGCGTGAAGTTCCATCCGCTCAGTGCAAATTCCACCAGTGTTGAGGTCTATATTCACTATACGCCACCTTCAGGTCCACTTGGTAAATTAGGCGAGACTCTTGGTGCCAGTGCCTATCTGGAAGCTGCACTGAAAAAAGATCTTGAGCACTTCGCCCAGATGGTTGAGCAGGCTCCAGCCGGCGCACTTGACCCAATGTCCTCGCATTATCTCTTCCATACAGAAAGTGCGATTGGAAAAGGCCAGCTCACTGAACAACAACGTGCTGCCATGGCTCGCGATCCCATGATGGCCCCCGAAGTTCTGGCCGAAAGACAGGCACGCATCAAACGTGAAGAAGAGCTTCGCCGCCAGGCAGAGGCCTCTCGTCAGAGTGCCCTCCAACAACGCTTAGCATTGGAGCGGCAGAGGCAGCAAGAACAGCAGAGTATTCTCGAGCGCGAGCGTGTACGCCGCTTACAAGAGCAGCGCGCTTTAGCCGAAGAAAGACGGCGCAAAGAGAGCATTCCACCAGATCCTCGCGATCGCGAGCGCTATGCCGCCTGGGCCCATGGACTGGGAGATAAAGATGGTGGGCGCGCTCGTTTTCCCCGCCAGCCCGATCCAATGAGCTCCCGTCGCGCTAATAAACCTTCGGTAACTGACCCACCTCGTTCCGAATAGTTCCGAATAAACGAAGTCTTCAATCAGAACTGGCAGCCTTTGATCATAACGATGATCATCCAAAAGGGCTGCCAGTCCGTATAACAGAGACAACATGTCCTTAATGAAAACGAGCAAGTAGTGTTTTAACCGCCTCTGTACAGGTGGGTAGTGGGAGATGACGATGGAAGCTTGATCACACTGACAGGCTCACATTGTCTAAAAGGAGGAAATCAGTATGTCAGAACATCATGCTCAAATCACTGTTAATGCGCCTGTTCATCAGGTCTATAGCCTCTTTACACATTTCAATGACTTCCCCAAATTTATGAGCTTTGTCAAAGAAGTGACGTACCATGATACACAGCGTAGCCATTGGGTTGCCCAGGTGACGGGTACACATGAGTGGGATGCTGTGAATGAGCATTGGATTCCTGATCAGCAGATTGGATGGCGTTCAACCAGTGGCTTAGAGAACCATGGGTTGGTAAAATTTGCGTCACGTGGCCCTGCACAGACATTTGTTGATGTCTATCTGTCCTATACACCACCTGCTGGAGTATTAGGAAAAGCGGCAGAACAGCTCGGGGTCTCAAATCATTTCGATACTGTCCTACAGCAAGACCTTGAACACTTTGCTCAGATGGTAAGCCAGGCCCCTCCTGGTGCGCTCGATCCAATGCAATCTCATTACCTGTTTCACTCTGACAGTTCGGTCGCTCAAGGGAAGGCAACAGAACAACAACGAGCATCTATGAGCAATGATCCCATGATGAAGCAAAGCTCTCTCCAACAACGTTCGGAAACTATTGACTATGAGCAGCAACAGGCAGAGCTCAAACGCCAGCAGCATGAGGGCTTACAACAGCAGCAGCGCGAATTAGAAACCGCCGCCGCCCAGCGCCAGCATGAAGCGCTTCGCCAGCAAGCTGAACGCAATGCCAATGAGACAACTCATCCCAGAGAGACCTTTACACCCGAGGTCGAGCCAGATCCCATCCATAATACTATTGGGGGACGCAATGCCTCAATGGAGCGCACAGCCTTTGGTGATCAAGATTCACAGACGCAGCGCTATCCTCAACATCATCAGGACCCGATGCTGTCACGCAACCCGCAGAAAAAATCGGACGAGGCAACAGCATCAGAGATTGAGGTGGATTCTCCCTGGCGCAATAGTATGTATGGCCCCAGTTCTCAGGGGAA
This sequence comes from Tengunoibacter tsumagoiensis, assembly GCF_003967535.1. Classification (GTDB taxonomy): domain Bacteria; phylum Chloroflexota; class Ktedonobacteria; order Ktedonobacterales; family Ktedonobacteraceae; genus Tengunoibacter; species Tengunoibacter tsumagoiensis. The sequence continues at coordinate 4,616,976 of NZ_BIFR01000001.1, forward strand.
CGCTCAAACGCGACCAGAATCTGAGCCGCCTACTGAGCGCTAGTTCCAATCTTCTCGCCTGAGACAATAGTAAGCATCTCAATCGAGCGTTCCTTCTGATTGAGATGCTTTACTCCTGTGCAATGGGCAGCGTAAACCAGAAGGTAGCCCCCCGACCCTGCTCACTCTCAATCCCGACCTCCCCTTGATGGCGCTCAATAACGGTACGACAAATATACAGACCCAGGCCCAACCCGACTCCAGAGCCGCTTTGAACAGTAATCCCGGGTGCTCGATAGAACCTTTCCCAGATCCGCATCTGCTCCTGCGGTGCAAGCCCGGGCCCTTCATCCTGTATAGCGACCAGAACCTTCTGATCTTGTATCGTCACCATCACTGCCACTGGCTTATCGGATGCTGAATATTTTAGAGCATTGGTCATAAAGTTAGTGATTACCTGGATCAAGCGGTCGGCATCAGCATACACAGGGATGCGAAAGACGCCGCCAGGGTCGCTGATTGAGATGGATCGCTTTGGCCAGGCAGCCTGCTGATCTTCAACGGCCTCGTGCACAATTGCAAGCAGGTCATAGATTCCCATATGAAGCTCTAAACGATTGGCCTGCACACGTGATGCATCCAGCAGATCGCCTACTAAACGATTCTGTACTTGCACCTGCCGTTCGGCTCGATTAAGCAGATCCTGTACAAGTTCCAATTTCTCATGTGAGCTTTGAGGAATCTCTTCAACCTGTAACAGGCCCTTTACGCGTCGCTTTGCCAGCTGAATATTCCCATTGATTGTCGTCAAAGGTGTGCGCAACTCATGACTGGCAATGCTTAAGAACTCATCCATACGCTGATTGGCATCGAGAAGAGCTAATTCTTTCGCATGAGCCTCTGCACGATCCTGCAAGAGCCTCTCACGCTCTAAAACCAGCATAGAAAGTTTCGAGACCGCCTCCGCCAGAGCCATATCATCTGGGGTGATCGAGTAGACTGGATCGCCAAAGTCTAATGCCATCAGGCCCATGGTCAATCCTCCCACACTCATTGGAATAATCAGATAGGGGGGGAGCGGCTCATGCTTTAACAAAAATGATTGCCCATCTTCCAAAGCACGAAGGTAGTCTGGCTCTGAAAAATAAGTCTGGAGATGCTGCCCTGCTAGAGTCGTCTGCCATTGTTGCATCGCATTTACGCTGTGTGTTGTCTCCGTTGACCCAAAGAAGGTTACTGGATAGAGCAGATTACTCTCTGCATCAACAAGCGTTAAAGAGATATTTTGACATCCCAGAATCGAGCATGAAAGGCGTGTTAAACGTTGCAAGACGCGTGTAAGTGAAGAGGTTGTCTGTAGATCACCCGTTACCGACTGATCAATCCCCTGTACCAGGACTTCGGCCATCGCCAGCAAGGCCTGAAGTACCTCGCTGTTATGCTGCTCTATAATCCTGCGTTCAGTTACATTACGATAGATCGCCACAGCACCCGAAACCTCTCCATTGCGCTTTTTGATCGGCCCTCCACTCAGACTCAATTGCAGCTCACGTCCAGTCTGAGTAGTAATTCTGACATCTACAGCTCCTTCTTCCGCCAGAACTTCCTCGCTAAGCATTCGTCGCAACGGCCAGCGCTCTGGAGCAAGCGCTGAATCAGCTTCATCACGTAATCGGAGAAGTTCCCCTCGCTGTCGCATATTCATCTGATGGTAATCAGATTGCTCTTCTACCCCCATCAGGTTTTTAAACGCTGTATTAGAGCGCACCAGGTCTCCATTGCGATCATAAACAGCAAGCCCATCAGTGATAGTCTCAAAAACTACTTCCAGGGTGCTGGTCTGCTCTTCCAGATAGCGCAACTCTTCCTGAGTTTGCCTCTCTCGCTGCTCTAGTTCAGCTATACGTGCACGAAGAACCTGGACTTCGGCCTCCGCACTGTGTTGAGCCTGAACAGAGTCAGTTACATCCTTATTGGCCTTTCTCACAATCGTAAATCCTAAAGAAGTTGCTAGCTTCCTGATCAATCCACAGGGGACACACTTTCTCATCCTTATCTATGCTCCAGGTATTTCATTCATTTTGGGAGCCCAAACCACAGCCTGTGCTGCATTCTATAGAGGCGACCCTTGCTCTATCATAAAAAGATCCGACCGCCCTCGACCATCAATCCAACTTCTTAAATAAATTTACCTATCCTGGATGTTATGATGAGCAGCCTGGCAATGTTATGTACAATTAAGATAATGTAGACAGATTTAGTATTCGTATTATACACGAATCTATGGGTATTTGGTACGGTTGTTCCCATTATGCCCAGGACCGACCAATATACAAACAGAACAAGAGGAGTTTTGTCATATGTCCCTATCAGTTTCGCCATCTTCAAGCCTGCTTCGTGTTGCCGTTATCGGCTACGGCAACGCTGGCGCTACATTTCACGCTCCTTTAATTGCATCAACGGCAGGAATGCAAGTCGCGGCTATTGTGACAGGAAATCCAGAACGCCAACAAGTAGCACGCCAGCATTTTCCAGATGCTCTCATCTATACACAGGTACAAGAATTGTGGGACCATGCAAGTGAGTATGATCTGGCTGTGATTGCAACTCCAAATCAATCTCATTATCCGCTGGGTCTGGCAGCCTTAGAGGCGGGCCTGCCAGTCATTATTGATAAACCTCTTGCAGGCACTATCGCTGAAGCGGAGCAGTTGCTGGCAAAAAGTCAAGCCACTGGCAAAATGCTTACCGTCTTTCAGAACCGACGTTGGGATGGAGACTTTCTTACGATCAAACGGTTAATACAGCAGAAGACGCTGGATTCTATTACCCGCTTTGAATCTCGCTTCGAACGCTATAGAGCCCAGCCACGGCCCAACGCCTGGCGCGAATCTGCGGATCCATCGGCGGCTGGTGGACTGCTTTATGATATTGGTAGCCATCTTATCGATCAGGCTTTACAGCTCTTTGGTCAGCCTGTCAGTGTCTATGCCGAAATGGATCAGCGCCGCCCTCAAGCTCAGATCGATGATGATTCTTTTGTCGCGCTCCGCTTCGCGAATGGAGTCAGAGCTCATCTCTGGATGAGCCTTGTCGCCAGACGGCCTGGCCCTCGCTTCCGCCTGATTGGTCTGCGGGGAACTTACGAGAAGTGGGGGCTGGACCCTCAAGAGAATGCGCTGAAGGCTGGTCAGCGTCCTGGTCATACCAATTGGGGTCAGGAGCCTCGAGAGTTGTGGGGAACGCTCCTGTGCGATCAAGGCCTCACCTTCGATGGACAGATTGAAACCCTGCCAGGTTCATATGAAGACTATTATGCTCACATCCACTCCACTCTCAAAAATGGAGCTCCTCCACCGGTTGATCCTGCCGATGCAATTGCCGTGTTACGAATTATTGAGGCGGCACAGCGTAGTGCTCGCAATCAGACTATCGTGATGCTTTGATTGAGGCTCCCAAGATAAAAGATATCCGCCACGGACATTGTTGGGACCAGACGCAATAGCTCACCTCGGCCAATGGCGGGACCAGACGCAATGGCTCACCTCGGCCAATGGCGGGACCAGACGCAATGGCTCACCTCGGCCAATGGCGGGACCAGACGCAATGGCTCACCTCGGCCAATGGCGGGACCAGGCGGAACGGCTCACCTCGGCCATCATGAATGATGGGCCCTACATGATTTATGCGATAAATCGCTTGATATGGTGTAATAGGGTTTAGCATTCATGGTGGCGGTAAAATGTCCCCTCATGCTCCATCGCCTCCGATGAAGAGAGGGGCATGGTGAGGCGGATATTATGGTAAAAAATATTCATCCAGCGAACGAACAGGATAATCTCGACCCCAATCCTGGCACATCTGCCCATAAATTGAACAGGTCTCATCATAACGTAATTGATTATTTACCTCGCGAGCTGAGTTTACTGCCGCTTTAACATACGTGCAAGCCTGCTCACGATCACCCAGGGCCACAGCAGCCTCAGCCTGCCTTACAATAAGCTCAACACGATTTGGCACAAGTGCATCCGTTACTTCGTTCGACATCTTCTCATACAGACTCCATGATTGCCTGGGATGCCCTAAATGCAAATGCATCAATCCCTCAAAGGAGGAAAGAGACCAGCGATTAAAATGAGTATATGAAAAATTGGGATCGTTTTCACAATGCAAAGGGTAGACTGCATGAGCCAGATCAAGATAAGACTGTGCCTTGTATTCCTGATTCAATTGTGCGCATGCTTCAGTGAGGCCAATGTAGACTCGACCCTGTAACAGTGGAGATACCTTCTGGCTATATTGTACTGCTCGTTCATATGCTTGCAAACGTTGAATAGGGCGTTTAAGATAAAAAAAGACCTGTGCTAAACGAATCAATGAGGCCGTTTCCAGATTAGGGTCCTGGGTCTGCTCCCCATATTCCAACGCCTGCAATGCACTTGTATGAGCAACTCCAAAATTCTGCCTTTGCAGAGCTAACAAAGATGTCAATTGAAATCCCTGTGAGAGCAGCCCCGTAATCCGTTTATACTGGGTCGGAGACGATTGGACAAGCTCTCTGAGTTGTGCCATATATTTTGGCAGAACACACTCTACTTCTGAGAGACCTCCTTCAAAATAGAGTTGCCAGGCCAGGGGAATCCCTATTGAACAGAGCGAAAGTACTTCCTCGGGATGCAACACAGGATTTTGTCCCGCCTGTGCTACCCCAAAAACGGCTGCGGGCGCACCTACAAGCGTGACAATCGCTTTCCGACGCGAGAGCGCACTATGCCCTTCTCCACCACTCTTCTTCTGACGTAACTGCCACATATGTTCAACGCTCCTTTTTGCCTGCTCAAAACAATGATGTGCATCAGACAGAGACCGAGGCTCAATCATAGGAATAGCTTTCTGTTCTGATGAAGGTCGAGGAGAGATTGGCTGCTCCACGAAGGGAGTCGAGGATGGTGGCAGGTTAAAAGAAGCACGTTCCACTCTGGAAGGCGGCTCAGCACTAGCAGGGGCGCCTGGAATGGCTTTATCAGGATTAGCTTTATCAGGATTAGCTCTATCAGGATTAGCAGAGGCCCTGCGTTTCACTGTAACAGCATGCGCAAAACCCAGGGCCTCGGGACTTAGATCAAAAGCCTTACATAATTGATCCAGGGTGCTTAACTGTGGAACTTGTAAACCACGCTCCCAGCGGTTAAAGGTGTTCACACTCACACCCACCCTCTCACTGGCTACTGCAATACTCCATCGCTTCTGCATCCTGGCTTTTTCTAAACTCTTGTTTGGGACTGCCATCTTCTCTTCCCTCCTACATATACATCACAAAATACCGATCTATCTCTTTAATGATACTCTCTGTGCTGTTTGTCAGGCCCTCACGACACTTTTGCAGGCATAGGCCACTTACAGATCCTGTTAGCCTTCTATTCAGCTCGTTTCTCTCAGCCATTTTTCTCCGCCAATGAAGAGGATGAGAAGAACGTCTTAGACAGTGATCAAGATAGATAGCCCTTTTGCTCGTAGGAAACCTCAATCCCCACCAAGGTTTACAACAAACACTCCGGTTCTGAATAAAGATGGCTCTCTATTCCACTACAATGATCAATGAATAAACGCTTTTCTATGTCCTTTGACATCGCCAAACATCACAAATTTTAGATATGTATACGGCTTTCATGTGATAAGCACATTGTATCGAACATGTTCTCGCAAAGTCAATCATATATGATAAATCGTGATATATTGATGGTTTAATATTTTTTATTGCACAAGGCACCCAAAAAGAGGTATGAAAAAGCCCTTTCTAAGCCGCAAAAAGGCGTCTTCTTTTTTGAGCTGGATTCTGTGAGGTGATGCGATGAAAAACTGCTATGCGCAGTTGGGAGAAGCAAGCAGGTTACAATGTTAAGTAGAGGAAGCCTGGTATGCTGTTACCGTTGGTGCGATAACCTTATGAAGCGAGTTCAATCCAATAACGACGCCTGGGAACCGTCGAACCGGTTGGCACCAATGCATTTTCAAATTGTCCCCCATTGGCCTCAATCACCTTACGGGAAGCTACGTTTGTCTCATCACATGTGATTAATACGCGCCTCAACCCCATCTCTCGCGCTTTCTCCAACCCCAGGCGCAATAGCTGTGTTCCATATCCCTGCAAACGACGAGAAGGGCGAACTTTATAGCCTATGTGTCCACCAATCCTTAATAGCGTCTCGTTTAATTCAGGCCGAATGGAGACGGTTCCAATATACTCTTCATCATCAATGAGCCAGAAATCCGTCGCTTGTACACGCTGAGGAGAGAATAAACGCGGATCTCGTCGGCCCTGAAACTGTTGTAAAAAATGACGAAAATCTGAACTGACGCGCTGAAAGTTATATTCAAGCATTCGACCTTCAGCCTGAAATTCCAGCAGGCCAACCAGAAAACTCTGCTTATATTGCTCTGAAGGTTCACTGAGTATGAGCATAGAGACCTCCTCATTGGATCTTTTTCTCTCTTTTTTAGAGTCTGCACTTGTTAGTATACGCTATGATGCATACATAAAATAATGTCTAATCCAGAGACAGCCCATAAAAAAAGTTCCCCAACCTCTAGAGGATAAGGGAACGCATAAAAAGAGCTATTCTTCCTCGTGCCCTTCGCTCATCAGACCATCCTGGATCTGGACCAACCGATCTGATGACTTAAAGACTAATGGATCATGGGTTGCAATCAATAAGCCAATGTTGGATTGATGAGAGATATCGCGCAGAAGGGCTGTAATATCACGACCGGTCAGTGAGTCCAGGTTCCCTGTGGGTTCATCGGCTACAATAAAACGGGGCTGATGCACCAGTGCACGTGCGAGAGCTACGCGCTGTTGCTCACCACCAGAAAGTTCCATACCACGATGCTTTGCACGCTTAGCAAGCCCAACCTTCTCTAAAGCCTCTTTAGCCTGACGTGTACGCTGCTCCGAATGAACGCGAGCAAGGCGCAGAGGAATCTCAACGTTCTCCAGGGCAGTCAGAGAAGGAAACAGGTGTGCATTCTGGAACATCATCCCGACACTCTCACGGCGCAGGCGAGCACGTTCATTCTCATTCAACGTTGCCAGATCCTTCCCCAGGATCAAGACTTTGCCAGTGGTAGGGCTATCTAACCCGATTAAAATATTCAGCAGGGTTGTCTTACCAGATCCTGAACGACCCCGTAATGCCACAAACTCTCCCGGCAAGATACGCAGGTCAATTCCGCGCAGGGCATGGACTACACCACCACCTGAAGGATAATCGCGTGTAATATTATGAGCTTCGACGATCGTTTCAGTTGCAACTGCTGACTTCATGAAGTTTACTCTCTTTCATTGTTAGCGCATCCCAATTCAACAGGTACAGACGCCTGCATCATTCAAGATTCAAGGATTGGCCATAATTCAACATGGTCATCGATAATACGCACTTCTGCACGTCCCTTAAATGGAAGCTTCTCAATAGCTTCTTTGGGGAGTTGAAGACGGCCAGCACGATCAATCAAAATTGATTCTCGATGCGTACGACTGGAGAGACCAATGACAGCACTCGACGTCGGCATATGAGCCTCGACCTTCTCTAGCATCGTCTCACGGCGCACTGTCTCTGTACTGGTTCGACCATCACGAATAGCTATTGTGCGATCTGCTGCAGCAGCAATGGTGGCATCATGGGTCACTGTAATAATTGTCAGACCCAATTGCTGATTCAATGTTCGAAAAAGCGCAAAGATCTCACCAGCAGTGACGGAGTCAAGCTCTCCTGTAGGCTCGTCAGCAAGCAAGACCTTCGGCTCGTTGGCAAGGGCAACTGCAATGGCTGTACGTTGCTGCTCACCACCAGAAAGCTGAGATGGCTTCTTATGGAGCTTATCTCCCAGACCAACCAGCTCCAGTAACTCTTTCGCTCGCTTCGACCGCTGGGTAGAACCAACACCACTGAGCATCTGAGGGAGTTCAACGTTGGCCTGAGCATGAAGCTCTGGTAAGAGGTTGCGACCAGATTGCTGCCAGATCTGACCCACAATCTGACGCCGATACACAATACGCTGCGCCTGTGTCAGACGTGTGAGATCATTGCTATCAACAATACAACTTCCAGCACTTGGGGTATCTAATCCACTTAAAATATTTAGTAAGGTACTTTTTCCTGAACCAGACGCTCCTACAATAGAGATGACTTCCCCAGGATTTACCTCCAGGTCCAACCCTTGCAGTGCTACAACTTCAAGATCTGCAACCTTATAGATCTTGACCAGATTATCGCAAAGGACAATAGGATCAGGCATGACAATTCCCCCTATCCAAAATTATTCAATATCGCCAGGGACTTACAGCTCACTACGCGCATACCATCAAAGTCATTGGTAATGAAGCACTCTTTCTCATTCTTCTGCTCTACTCCCACTCTTTTATCGAAATATCAGGATGCTTCGACTCATATGACCAGATTATTTCAACAAGTAGCTCGCTTCCCACTCTACTCTATCCAGGTATGATGCAAAGGAAAACATGGCGGGAAATGAAAGAGTTCACGTAAATAATACACTATTCCCTTGCCAAATTGCTATGAACCGAAATCTCCTTCTCCAGAAAATGCGCATTGATAGAAAGCAGTCTGATTATTCTACCATGGCTATTTTCAATGCTTCTTCTGTTCTACCTGTAGAACACAAAAAAATTGATTATGGATGTATGACATATGGCAGGGCTCATCTCTCGATGAGATTTTTGGCTTGAACGGAATCTTTGCAGCAATTTGCAGAATATCTCCAAAATTTTGATTTTTTTCTACAAATTAATGTTGATTTTTGTGAAAACATATGGTATTATCCTGATATCAAATAAATAAACGCCATTTCAATGATGTTTATTACTCTCTCAAAGAGCGCTCGAGGCTTGCTATCGTTGTCCGCTCACAGGGTAGACGTTCATGAAAAGGGTTCGCCCCTGCATGAAAACCTCATTTTCAGAAGAAGAGGAAGGCAAATTGTATGCATCCATTGCTTACGCGTGATCCCGTCAGTGGGGAAGAGATGATTGTGACCAGATTGGAATGCCCTGCCAGCGGCATTACTATTGAGGGACGCTTTGAGCTAGGCTGGATCGGGCGCCTCACACGAGAACAGCTCGATTTTGTTGAGCTCCTGGTAAAGTATCGTGGGAACATTCAAAAGCTTGCTGCTGAGATGAATGTGGCTTACAACACGGCTCGCGGTCGCCTGGATGATATCGTTATGGCACTCGGTGGCCCACCTGAACACGAAGCTCGACCTGATCGCCGTGTGGTGCTTGATCGGCTCGCCTCAAAAGAGATTAGCGTCGAAGAGGCGATGCGCCTCCTGAAAGGCTAGGCACTTATGCCCACATCCAAAGAGGAGCGCAATCGCATTCTTTCTCTGGTAGAAAACCAGCAGCTCTCTGCTCTTGAGGCTGCACAATTACTAGATACTTTGGAATGGGAACAAGAACGGCCTGTCGAATATAGCCACAAACGCGTCTTACGTGTTCTGACTACCCGGCGCAATAGATACCAGCTACCACAAAAACAGGCAATCAGCATTCCTATAAACTTTCTGCATACCTGTCTACGTCTCGGTATACCGCTCTTCCCTCAGTTGGGCATGGAGAGAATACAGGAGCTATTACAGGCCATTGAAAAAGAACCAGTAGGACGCCTGCTCGACCTGCAAGATCTCGATCAGAGCGAACGAGTAGAGGTCTACCTGGAATAACTTCGCATTTTTTTTGCCTCTCAGGGTATTGCAATAAAGGAGCTATCATATGAAACAATCTTTTGCCGCAGAAGGATTACAACAATTTATCCTTGGTGGCATTCAGGGCGATCTGACCGTAGTCGGAGGTGATCAGAATACGATTCTGATTGAGACCGATGGAAAGATCAATATTGCTCAATCCGAAGGAGCTTCTCTCATTCTCAATCATTGCAATGATGATCTGCACCTCTCTGTTCCTTTCCAGTTAGCCCTGACGATTCAGAATGTCGCTGGCGATGCAGAGATCTCTCATATTCGCACTCTGACGGTGCAGAGCGTCAGTGGCGATCTTACATTGAATGATATTGCAGATGAGGCTGTCATCGGACGTGTGGGCAATGATCTTGAGGCTACTCGCGTACAAACTCTGTCCGGAACTGGCTCGATTGGCAATGATGCTTCTCTAAAAACAATCGAACACGCTACGCTCCAATCTGTTGGCAATGATCTCTCGCTTCTGGACATTGCACATGTTACTTTTGGGAGCATTGGGGATGACCTTTCAGCTCACTCTGTGAAAACGTTGGAAGGCAGTTCCGTTGGCAACGATTGCACCATTGTCAAAAGCGAGAATGCAGTTGTGATTATCTCTAGCGTTGGTGGCGATCTCACAACACAGGGTCTGGCTCATCTGACCGCTGGCGATATTAGTGGCGATTGCCAGATTGAGGAGAATGCGCAGGCCAGCATTAAAATTGGGAATGTTGACAGCGATATTACTGTGAATAGTGGATCAGAGGTGCAGTTAGGCCATATTGGTGGCTCGTGCAAACTCTCCGATATCCAGGGCAATGTTCTCCTGGCTCACAGTAATGATGATGTTCTCCTCCATGGAATTGGTGGATCCATTCAGGCGAGCACAATTAAAGGTGATCTCCAGATCCAGGGTGCCCATGGAGACATCCAGGTTGTTGAGGTTCAGTCTGATGCAGTAATCCAGGCGGATTTTCAACCGAATAGCCGCACACAGATCCGCGCCAAAGGTGATGTACGTCTGATACTACCAGAAGCGGCAAACATCACTATTCAGGCCTCAGTAAAAGGTGATGTCCATGCCAGAGGGCTGCCCTATCTCCCTCATAACCGTTTGATCCAACTGGTCTACGGCGATGGAGGAGCTCAGGTTGAGCTGTCAGTCGGTGGTGATCTACAGATCGAGACAAAAGATCTGCCACAAAAGGTATCGCTCGACCAGGATGGAGCGCCATTCAACCATTTTGATCCAGACTCTGACCATTTCGAGCAAGAATTTGCTCATTTTGAGCAGTTCAGCACAGAGTTTAGTCAACAATGGGAACAGTTTGGCAAGGAGTTAGGGCGCGATCTGGGGCAGATCAGTGAAGAATTAGGCCGCCTGGGACAGAATTTGGATACAAATATCCAGCAAAATATCCATAAAACTGCTTTTGCGCTACAAAAAAATGTGTTGGAAGGGGTGCATCGCAAACTTGATCAGCAAAGACATAAGTTGGAAGAACAACGCCATAAGCAGGAAGAGAAACGCCACAAAGAGCAGGAGCGTGCTCGCCACTCTGCCAATCGTGCCAATCGTGCCAATCGTCTAAAAGTACGTATCGCCAATCGCGAATGGCAGATGGATGGTGGACGCATAGACCATTTGATGACTGAGGCACAACGTGCTGCAAATGATGGGATTCAAGGTGCACTAGAAGCCATGGAGCAGGCTCTCAAAAATCTACAGATTATGCCGCCGATCCCTCCTGTTCCTCCCGTTCCTCCCATTCCTCCTATGCCTACTTTTAATCCCGTTTCTTCTGTTCCTCCTGTGCCTCCTGTGCCTCCCGTTCCTGGGGCGATAGAGGCTGCAATTCCGCCGATCCCTCCTGTTCCTCCTCTGCCTCCGTTTACTATTGCGCCATTTCCACCAGTTGAAGCTGCCAATCACCAGCCACAGCCAGTGAATCCTGAGCACTATCAGGATGAAGAACCAGGCGCTGTTTCACATGAAACCCCAACAATTGAACCGGAACAGGAGCGCGAAGCCATTCTTCGTATGATCGCTGAAGGCCGCATCACGCCCGAAGAAGGCGATATGCTCCTGGAAGCGCTCAATTAATCTCGGTAGCTATTACAAACAGGCAAAGGCGACTCGACCAGTAGTTTTTTCTGGTAGGGTCGCCTTTGCTCGGATCTGCACAATGCCAGTCCCTGCCTGGCAAGATTTCCGATGGAGCAGGAGGTAGACAGGAGGTGGGAATGGCAAGAGATAAAGAAAAATCCGACTTTCCTCACGCTATGGTGGAGCATTTCTAATCCGTGTAACGTATCATAGGAGAGAGCATGTATGTATCTCTGAGCTGATGTGGATCGTGTAAAAACCAGGGGTATTCAGACGAAAGACATACACTGATTTTAAAACGAAAAGGTTGTAACGACCTGTTATAAGCATCACTGTCTAACCCGAAGAGGGGTAGAAAGGTTAAGGACATACGTTATGCAAAAACGCCAGTTTGGCAAAACAGATATGCAGATTACACCTATCGGAGTAGGAGCATGGGCCATGGGAGGTGGGAATTGGGCTTTTGCCTGGGGCCATCAGGACGATACCGAGTCGATTGCAACCATTAAACATGCCCTCAGTATGGGCATTAACTGGATAGATACCGCTGCTATCTATGGACTCGGTCATTCAGAAGAGATCGTTGGCAAGGCAATTAAAGGCCGCGAAAAACCATATATCTTTACCAAATGCTCCCTGGTCTGGGATGATAAAGGCGAGGTCACCAATAGCCTGAAATCTGCTTCTTTACAACGCGAAGTAGAGGCAAGCCTCAAACGTCTGAGCATCGAGGCGATTGATCTCTATCAGATTCACTGGCCCAATCCCGACCCCGATATTGAAGAGGGTTGGAGCAAGCTTGTTGATCTAAAGAAACAGGGCAAGATCCGCCATATCGGCGTCTCAAACTTTACAGTTGAGCAATTAAAACGTGCCGAGAAGATCGCGCCAGTTGAGACGCTTCAGCCGCCTTATTCGCTCGTTCATCCCGATGCAGAAAAAGATGTCTTACCTTATTGTCAGGAACAGAATATTGGTGTGATTGTCTATTCACCAATGGCCTCTGGCCTACTCACAGGCCGCATGACGAGCGAGCGTATCGAGAAGATGCCTCAAGATGATTGGCGGCGCAATAGCAATGACTTTAAAGAGCCACGTTTGGGACGCAATCTAGAATTAGCAAATCTGCTCACTGAGATCGGCTTCCCCCATAATGTCCCTGCTGGCGTGGTGGCTCTGGCCTGGACACTCAACAATCCTGCTGTCACCGCTGCGATTGTTGGTATGCGTACGACCGCTCAGGTTGATGAGCTCATACCCGCTGCCGAGTTTCGCTTGAAAGAGTCTGAGCTGGCTCAGATTGAAAAGTTTCTTCAAGATCATCCCTAACGTCCCTTTCATCTGCTCTACGACCACCTCTACTATAGCGGTGGTCGTCTCTTTTTGGCTCTTACTATATGTGCTATATGCCGATCATAGAATATAAAGCTACCATCATAGAAACAGCCAGTAAGTGGGTCGTAACAGTAGAAGTAGCAGAAGGTTCGGTACCTGGGAGGGCTTTATCATGCAGCTAAGCGCACGCAACCAGATTAGAGGAAAAATTAAAACGATTACCCTGGGTAGCATAATGGCTGAAGTTCAAGTTGAACTTCCAGATGGGCAACAGATTGTTTCAGCTATCACCCGCAACTCGGTTGAAACGCTTCAGCTGCACGAGAATGATCCGGTCATCGTCATTATTAAATCAACAGAAGTGATGCTCGGGAAACAGGCATAATCCAGGACTTTGTAAAGCCGTTTTTCTCTTATAGGACACCTTATCAAGCTTATCAGGCCAGTTTGACCAGCCAATGATGAAACCAATCCCCTATCTGCCAGCCAATGGTCTCACTGACCGTTGGATCAGAGAAAAGAGTGGTGACACCTGGGATCTCAACAAGCTGCTTCTGGGCTGAAATGGTCTTCATAGCCTCTTGATTCATTTTCATCGCCAGCTCATCCTCTCCCGGCACAATCAGAAGCGTAGGGGCAATAATCTGATGGAGATAGGAGCAAGCCAGATCCACACGCCCATTTACTGAGACCACTGCTGTGACTAGATCTGGCCGCTCAGCCGCTGCGATCAAGGCCGCAGCGCCTCCAATTCCCAGACTCAAATACCCAATTGAAAGCTGCCTGGTTGCAGGATACTCTACTAAATATTCTGCTAGCCCGATAAAACGCTGCCGAAGTAGCTCGCAGTTGCAAATCGGGGGTCCCATCTGTGACTCTTGCTCTCTCTCTTCTGGGGTAGAGAGATCAACGACAAACGTTGCTAATCCTAAAGTGGAAAAGAAATGTGCCAGATCAATGAGCCTCTGTTGGGCAAACGTCGATGCTTCATCTGTCTTCTCTCTACAATGACCCAGAAGCACCAGGCCCTGCGCCTCTACCGGTTGGCTAAGTTGCCCATACAGGTTCATTGCCCCAACTGTGATCTGGAGTGGAATGTTCTGAGCTGACCGGGAAGGACTCTTGTCATGCTTACTGGTCTCCGACATCTTCATAATCCTTTCTCAAAACAACAGTCTCCTGTTGACACGCTCGACATTCAGAAGAGGCCTCATCTTCTTCCGTTTTTTTCGTCAGACAAGGGCTCGTATCTGGACTAAACGCAACCCACAGCGGCTCTTCACGTAGATACTACAGAGATGCTCTCTCGTTCAATCTCTATTCGCGTTCTACTTTCACTATACATAACCAGAAGAGGTAGGATAACATTCTTGGTCCACTGCCTAAATCCTCGGTTCAGCGGAGGACATGAAAATCCGGATACGGCGGTTCGTTGCCAGCGTTGTGATTTCCTGGTGCAGAATGCTCAAGTCGATAACTATGAGGTCATCTCTTTTATCGGCGCTGGAAGCTACGGCTATGTGTACAAAGTCCGTGAGCCAAATCCTCTGGGTCGTATCCTGGCCCTGAAGGTGTTGCGCATCGATCAATTTAATGAGAAAGCAAAGGCCAGCTTTTTCCAGGAAGCACGCCGTATTGCGACGATGCAACATCCCAATATCTTGCCTGTCTATAACTTCGGCCAGATTGCAGAAAGCGGGCAGCCCTACTTTGTGATGGAATATGCCCCACAGACCATTCTTGATCTGTTCTTACATCCCGATGGAAGTCGACGGCTCGCTCTGGCTGAAGAGCTCGTTCCCTATATCCAACAGACAGCCGATGCTCTTCAGTATGTCCATAGCAATGGCCTCGTCCATCAAGATGTCAAACCTGGCAATCTGTTGATTGGACGCAATAAGCAGATTCTCCTCTCAGACTTTGGCACGACATTCTATTTAGGCATGCAGACTCATGCCTCTCTTGGAGAAGCAACTGGCACAGCAGCCTATATGCCTCCCGAACAATGGAAAGGCAATCCGCGCCGGGATTCTGACCAATACGCGTTAGCCACCTGTTGCTACGAACTGCTCAGTGGACGGACGCCATTTGTCTATAAACGTCTGGAAGAGATGTGGAATGCTCATCTAAAAGAGACTATTCTCTCTCCCCAACAGTGGAATCCACGCATCCCAGCCGAGATTGTGGCTGTTCTCCTGAGAGCACTCTCTAAAGATTATCATCAACGCTATCCCAGCATTATCGATTTTGCCGATAACTATGCGCAAGCAGTCAAGATTGCTCAACAGCGCTATGTCTGTCACCAATGTGGACAACAAAATCGCACCGGTGCCCAGCGCTGCGCCTTCTGCGGGGTGGAATATGATCAACGGACCTGCATCTATTGTCAGGCCCTGACACGCTTTGGACAACGATGCTGCTCAAAATGTGGACGCCTGACGCTCCCCCCAGATCTGGTACTTCATAGTCCTCTGGTCGGTACTACTGTGCATCAGGATCGCTATACTATTCAACGTGTCATTAAACAATCGGATGAGACGCATATTTTGAGTGCCGTCGCGACAGATGCCCATAATCAAGAACAGGCTGTCTTCCTGAAGCGCTGGGAGTGTATTGATCTCCCACTTACGCAGCGTGCTAAAGATATTGCATATTACGATCAATTCACAGCCCCATTAGCCAGACTACATCACCCACTCCTTCCATCATTGCACACACGCTTTGCCGAAGGGCGCTATTATTATGCTATCTTTCACTATATTGATGGCGAGAGCTTGAACGAACGCCTGCAAAAACTTCAACGTCCACTCCCCGAACAGGAAGTCCTGATCTATCTGAATAGCCTGCTTAATACGCTGATGGTGCTCGAACAACAGCAGCCACCGCTACGCCACTACGATCTTTCACCTGCTAATATTCTCCTGGACCTGAAACGGAACCGCGCCATGCTGAGTGGATTTCGAATACCACCACCACCCATCCCAGTGGCCTCACAGGTCTCTATTACAGGGAGGCGCACAACACGCAAACTGGCGGTCTCTCCCTATCTCCCCATTCAAGAGAGTGCCTATGATCAACGCACCTGTCTCTATTCGCTGGCTGCTTGTATGCATCATGCCTTAACGAATGTGGCTCCGCCTCATTATCCAACGTACCCTCCGGTACGGCTCTTGAATCCACAGGTCTCAGCCGAACTGGAGCGTATCCTTAGCCGGGCCCTCCTTGAAGAGCAGCGAGCGCGCTACCAGAGTTATGCAGAATTTAAACGCGCTCTTCAACCTTTGTTATGAGAAGGATGTCAGAGAATATGCGGGCACAGGGCCTTTCAGTTCTCGCAGGTGAGAACCTTTTCGATCCCAGAGAACCAGCCGGAACTGGAAGCCCTGATGCAATGCGGGCATAAAACAGGGAGATAGCTTGTTATGTATGGTAGAATGAAAGGATTAAGATGTGGCGCAGTGATCACACAGTCCCAACATTCTTAGTACTACTTCGTCTCTTGATCCTTAAGAGGTCTCTTGACGAAGAGTTACCTTGCATGTACAATCATGCTTGCATTACTATGCGTGGTGGGTATGAGGTGAGGGAGGCAGAGAGGAACAGCGCCTTCCAAACAGCTAGCCATAAAAGTCTTGAATCTGGGAGAAACAATGAAACAAGGAATCCATCCAAATTATGTCGCATCCACGGTCAGCTGTGCTTGTGGCAACACCTTTGAGACGCTGAGCATCAAACCAGTCCTTAAGGTTGATGTGTGCTCGAAATGCCATCCCTTCTTTACTGGTCAGCAGCGTATTCTCGACTCAGCTGGCCGAGTTGAGCGTTTCCGCAAACGCTTCAACTTGAAAGATGAGTAAGCTTTTTTATGTCAGTAATAGGGATAAAGGTCAGTCATACGGCTCCTTTATCCCTATTTCCATATCATCGATTGTAGTCAACCTTTTGCCAGTCTCTGTTAGCAACAGAACTGGGATGATGCGACCACAGCCTTCCAGGCAGGTAGCCCTGGGTCTAGTTGCCCTTGTCTCCCAGGCTTACCGGTTGCATCGTACTTGTAGTAAGGGGTGAGTCCACTGAGCAACGTAAAGCAAAGAACAATACTCTTTTTAATTGCTGATACTGGAGCAGGCCATCGTAGCGCAGCCAATGCCATCAGCAATGCCATCAAAATGATTTCTCAGCGAGAACAGGATGAGTGGCGCGCCCGCTCACTACAAGAGAACGGGCAGGAGTGGGATGAATCTGCGCACAATGAGGTTGCTACTCGTCTTCCACCTCTTCCTCACTACCGGATTGAAATTGTTGATGTCTTTGAGGAATATAGCCGCTTCCCACTGAGAGAGGCCGTTAAGCTTTATGGTCCAACCATTCGCTATAATCCCAAACTGTATGGCGAGGTCTTTCGCCGCAGCAACCGTGAGAGTAGCGTCCTGGCTGGCAATGCTCTGGCCACTCCTCTTATTTTTAATGGTCTGCTCCGTCTGTTTACTACAATTCAGCCCGATATTGTCGTCTCGATTCACCCAATTATTAATTATGTGACGATCCACGCCCTTCGCGAGCTGAATTTAAATATTCCCTTTATTACTGTGGTAACGGATCTGATTAGCGTTCACTATTCCTGGTTTGCCCCCGGAGCCGATGCCTATGTGGTTCCAACCGAGGCAGCCAAACAGTTGTATTTAAAACGCGGTTTAGATCCTGAACGTATTCATGTGCTGGGGATGCCCATCGATCCCAAATACACATTGCCCGTTGAGAATAAAGAGGAGCTCCAACGGAAGTTTGGCCTGAAACCGGATCTTCCAGTGATTCTCCTGGTGGGTGGGGGCGATGGTGCAGGTGGCTTACATACTGCTGTCCGCGCTATCTCTCAGGCTCGGCTCCCCGTTCAGTTGATGGTGGTTACCGGGCGCAATCGACGCCTCTATGCCAATCTGCAACGAACACAGGCACGCTTACATGTGCCCGCTAAGATTTTTGGCTTTGTGAATAATATGCCAGAGCTTATGCACGCCTCTGATGTGATTATCACTAAGGCCGGTCCTGGCACGATCTGTGAAGCTCTTGCCTGCAATCTCCCTATTATTTTAAGCGGCTATGTTCCGGGTCAGGAAGAAGGCAATATTGACTTTGTGGTCAGCAATAATGTTGGGGAACTGGCTCTTGATCCTGGTACGCTCATTGATGCCTTGCGACGTCTGATTAAACCTGGTTCACCCGAGCTCAGGAAACGCGTTGCGAATGCTAAACGCATTAGTCGCGCCGATGCCTCGTTCGCTATTGCTCATTTCTTGCTTCGTCATCTACCATCTGATGAGAAACAATCTATCTGGCAATCAGCCCGCTGGCAGCGCACTCAGCTCAAGATGTCCAGTCGCTTACAATCCGCGATTCGCATCCATCGCTTACCACAACGGCTCTCGCCACGGTTGTTAAAAAGTCCAAGAATCCCACGCTTACCTCTCTTGAGGGCGCGTACACGGGATATCTCTACGGAGTCAGTTGATCGAAACAGGTAGTTTATCAGATAGCTCTAACACTCTGTTGTGCTACAAGCAAGCAAAAGGATTCAATGTTCTATGGCAAAATTTTATTATGGCGGTCAGGCTGTGATGGAAGGGGTGATGATGCGAGGGCGGAAGTCGGCAGCAGTCGCTGTCCGAAAGCCCGATGGTGAGATTTCTTTGTATGAAGAGGCTCTCAATGCCTCTTTATATCAGAATAAACTCCTTCGACTTCCTTTCTTGCGCGGCATGCTGATGCTGTGGGAGATGCTGGTGCTGGGAACCCGCATGATGACGATGTCCGCCAATATTGCTTCTGGAGCATTGGATCCCTCTTCTACTGGCTCTCCTCAATCTCTCTCTACCCTCGCTTCTACAAGTGAAGCTGAAGAGAAACCAGCTCAGTTGGGTGGATGGTCGCTCGCAATCTCTCTCGTTGTCTCACTTGGCTTTGCGGTTGCCATATTCTTTGTAAGTCCTCTGCTTATTACCAGTCTTCTACATAAGCAGATTGGCGATGGCTGGCTCAATCTGATTACTGAAGGTGTTATCAGGCTGCTGCTTCTGGTGGGATATCTCTATCTCATTGGTCGGGTGCCTGATATTCAACGCGTCTTTGGCTATCATGGAGCTGAACATAAAGCTATCAATACATTAGAACAGGGAGATACATTGGATGTCGCCCATGTTCGTCGCGCTTCCCGGGTGCATACCCGCTGCGGGACTGGCTTTCTTCTGCTGGTTATGGTGGTCTCGATCTTTGTCTTTGCTCTGCTAGGGTCTCCAACGCTCTGGTTGAAAATTGTGTCGCGGATCGTGTTGGTACCAGTGGTCGCTGGTATTGCCTATGAGCTGATGCGACTGGGCGCTGCCAATTATCGCTATCGTGTGGTTCGCTGGCTTCTCGCGCCAGGACTGGCTCTACAAGGTTTGACGACTCGTGAGCCCGATGATAGCATGATCGAGTGCGCAATTGCCTCTCTCAAACGAGTGATCGCCCGTGATGAACCAGAAAGTCTTGCAGTCGCTGATGTGGCTAATCTCCCACCATTGGCCGCTGTAGAATAAGGAGTATGGTGTTTTATGCCTTCCGATCCACAAGTGCCAGCGTCACCAACTGCCCAGGGTGCTGATCAGCCAACGTCTTCTCCTGTGGCTCCAACAAAATTACCAGTAGAACCCGGAACGGTGCTTAAACCTACAGTACGGTTCTCAACCTGGCGCTGGGCTTCAACAGGGATAATTCGTCTCCTCTATCGCTATTGGACACGATTAGCTGTGCGCCTTTTTCCAGAGAACTCCGTTGGTGAGAAGATTGCTCAGGCTCTCCATCTGCCGCTCCCCGATAAGCTAAATATGAGCTGGATTACGCCTGACTTAGCCGTTGGAGGTCGTATCCGGCCAGAAGATATTCCGGCTCTCGGGCTCTCTGGGATTACGCATGTGATTGATACACGCTCAGAATACTGCGATGATGAACAGGCTCTCGCGAATGAACGGATCAAGTTGCTCTATCTCCCAACTCCTGATACGTTTCCCCTCAGCATTGCACAACTGCATGAAGGGGCAAAATGGGCCAATGAACAGATTGCCAATGGGGGCCGCGTTCTTATTCACTGCGAACATGGCGTTGGACGCAGCGTCCTGCTTACGTGCTCAACTCTTGTCCAGCAGGGGATGTCGGCCAGCGATGCTTTGACGTTGGTCATGCAGAAACGCTGGCAGGCCGCTCCTAATCAGCGACAGGTTGTTCGCCTGGAAGAATTTGAGTCCTCGCTTTCAGCAGAAGATAAAGCGTAACGCTCTATTGCCTGTGCAACACCATCCTCGATGTTACTCGCCGTCACAACATTGGCGGCGAGTTTGACTTCCTCTCGCGCCTGACCCATGGCGACTCCCAGACCCGCAGCCTGAAGCATGGCAATATCGTTTGTATTATCACCAATAGCCATTACCTGTTCCATTGGTATGCTCAGACGCTGTGCCAGTGCTGCCAGCGCAGTGGCTTTGGAACAGTTCTCTCGTATAATAGACAGCTCTGCACTTCCGTAATTTCCTCGTTTGAGCAGATCCATTGTACAGGGAAGTGCCGCAATCTCAGGCAACATCTTCACAATAGCCTCAACTGATGCAAAAGCTACCAGACGTACAGGATCAGGCTGACCTGCACAGAGCTCTGCATGGTGAAACCGTCGAATATTTGGATAGACGGCAAAGTAGCCCGCAAGCTCTGGATTATCGTATTCTTCCAGGCCACTCCAGGTCTCTTCAGTCTGTTCTGTAACATGTTGCACAATTGGCTGCACGTGGTGACGAACAATGACCTCAACAGCTCGCTGTGCAATAGAGGCTGGCAGTGGTTGCATTTCAAAGACTGTCTGCTCAGGATGCTGCATGATAAGAGCCCCATCATATGTAATTAAAGGCAGGTGTATTCCTAGTTCCAGAGCAAATTGCTGTGAGTTTTCATAACGACGTCCCGTAGCTAATGTGACGTGAATACCAGCTGCCAGGGCTGCTTGAATCGCTTCTCGTGTCCGAATGGTGATCTCTTTTTGGGGATTCACTAAGGTACCATCAATATCAATGGCTATCAATTTTATAGGTGGTGGGTCAAAAGTCATCTTTACTCCAAGAAAGCTATAGAGAGACAGAAGGAGGGGCAAAGAGGCGTTAATCAGAGAGCTTTCGGCCAGAGACCTCCCATGTATCGAAAACGTTCTTTGCTACATACCACACTAGTATAACGCTCCAATCTCCCTTTTCTCTTCCCAGGCTTTGAGAGACAGGTGCCCCAGTTCTAAACAAGAAGTCCCCCCACCTGATGATCTACTCCCAGTAGTGGGAGGCCCTCTGGAAATTGTAAAGCGGTTAATCTCCCGGGTAACCAGGAATATCTGAACTCCCCTGTGTGACAAAAGGAGTGGTCTCTGTATTCCAATAGAGAGGCCGTTCGGCCACAAAACTATCTCCGCTATTCTGTGTTACCACGCTCATTGAGACCTCATAGGCCGGAAAGTCATCTCCACTTTTGATCAGATTCTGTTGCACCAGTGCAGTAATATCAATGGTAGAACGGCTCTTGCCAACCATCATCACCGATTGAATATATGAACGTCCATAGCCATTCAACAATGTGATGTAGATAATCTCGGTATGTGCGGTGGGATTCTGTAAGGTGAGCCATTCCTGATAATGCAGATTCGTATATCCTTCCGCGAAGCTATAGCTCATCTTATTATCAGGTCCCATCTGCCCCATAACATCTGTCACGCCATTGGCGCTCAGTGTCTGGCCTCCAGCAGTATGTTGATAGCGATAGTAGATCTCTCGCTGTACAATGATGGCTCCTCCGCTAGATTGCACCTCAGCCGAAACTTCTGGACTGGAACCTGAAAAGGTGTTGTTGGCATTAACGGACCAGACAATCTGACTTTGATGCGTCAATGTGATTGGAAAGCTCTGGCTGGAGCCTGTTTTGGAGACTAACGTGATGGTAACATCAGCTGGCTGCTGAGTAGGATCAAGATTCGCAATGGTGAGATTTTCAATCGAGCCAGTCCCCGTATAGCCTTCAGCAAACAGCCAATCACGCCCTAAGCGTTGAGACCCGATCACCTCTGCTGCTCCACTCACTCCATTTGTATTGACATAATAACTGGAGCGCTCAACCATTATCTCCTGCGTGGCCGTAACGCTGGCTGCCACATGAGCGGGCAGGTTTAATGCAGTTGGATCAAGTGTTCCCCGCATCATTGCCCCAAGAAGCAAGCTCTGGCTCTGCACAACTCTTCCCTGACTGTAATAAGAGATGGTGAGATTGGTGCTCGTAGTCTGCGGGTTAAAGGCGGTCAGGGACGTAAAGATCCCTTGACCCGTTGGAATATCGGCAAAGTAATAGGTGCTACTGAGATGCGTTAAACCCAATACATCCCCACCACTACTGACACCATGAAAATGACTGGCATACAGCGGTCGTTCTACCATCACGCCTGTACAGCCCGAGGAGGGATCAGTACTCACAATGCTGGAGACCGAGGCCCCTTGAACATTGCTGGCATCCAGAGCAAGATCGCGATTCACTGGTTCTGTAACCCGACTGGCAGCAGGGACCTGTACAACAATACTCTTCTGCTGGTTTACGGTCTGTCCATCCAGGGTATAGAAATAGTGTACTGTCGCGGAACAGGGCTGCGAAGAGAGATTGGCAATTGTCAGATATTCCCGGAAACCCTGTCCCACTCTCCCATCAGCAAAATACCAATGCGAGCTGACCGGGCCTGTTTGTACAGTATTCACAAGGGTTAATTTCCCGCCAGGCAGTTCGGCCAGCAGGTTCGCCCCCCATTCAGTCACCCAGATATTATTCTGGTCATCCACTACCAGACCTTCTCTGGGACTGGCATGAACATGCTCAATCTTCAGATTTCCAAGTCCACCCGTATGAGGATCAAAGACACCTAACGTATTTTGGAGAGTGTCATCAAACCAGATCTTCCCACTACTATCAACGACAATCCCTGCAATAAATGACCTGGGACAGGAAGCGCCTGTACAGCCAGTGACCTTAAAAGATGCCTGCCCGCCCGTCGCCGGGAAAAATTCGCCAATGCTCCCTGCATCCCCCTCGCTATACCAGAGCGCTCCAGTCTGATCAGCAGCAATGGCATCTGGCCTGGCTGTCACTGTATACTCGGTAATCGTTGTTTGAGATAATACGCCGCTACTGGTTGGTTGAAAACTACCAATCTGCGGCTGAGCATGTTCTGTAAACCAGATGGTGCCATCAGGTGTTTTAGCCAATCCAGCAGGTTGTGCATTAGAGGAAGGGAGTGCATTCTCAACAATCGTATGTGTCGTTGGATTTAAAAAGCCAATCTTATTCCCTTTAATTTCAGAAAACCAGAGATTTCCATGCTCATCGAAGAGTAAGCCATAAGGCACTGCTCCCCGGGATGTATTCCACTGCTTCCAGCTATTTGTCGCAGGCATGAACTCACCAATCGCATCTGAATTGGGCTCGGTAAACCAGATATTCTCATTCTGGTCCAGTGCTAAAAAGGCAGGGCTGGAGAAAAGAGAGCCAGCCGGTTCGGCAAAGTCATGAATCTTCTGCCCATCAGCCACCGAGTATTCGCCAATCACACCTAGCTGCGCGGTCTGACAGAGAGGGTTCATAGTACATCCAGGTTCACTTACCCAGATATGCCCACTTCGATCGAGTACCATGCCCTGCGGATTTAATGTCGTAGGATATTCACTAAGGGTCATAGCATGTGCCTGCAAATGCATCATCCACACAAAGGCCGCCAGTCCACTGGCGACAATACAGACAACAACTATCAGCCAGCTTCGTACCATCGGAAAAGAGAATACACCTCGTTGCTTACTCTGCATCTCACCACTCCCTTTCATAACCACTAACCCACCAGATACATTTGACAATTCTTCGATCCCTACGTAAATTTACTGCTTGCCTGTTGAAGTTATCCAAACAAGCAGAAGCACACTTTATTCTCTTCAATAGATTAAACGGTATAACTATGCAAATATAACGATGATGAGCCTGAGTTAAATAAATTGTCATCTTTCCCACTATTCTCTTCAGAAAGGAGCAAAAAAATGAAATAGCAGGCAAAATCAGAATCATTAGACACAGGACGCCCCGATCTGGTACAATTTACCTATGAAAATGCGAGAAGAGCGGCCTAAAGGCGTTCGAAGCAAACGCCAGCCGACACATAATTCGATTCCTTCTACGGCTGTTGTGCAAGCGATCAAACAGCCTGTCTGGACTGACGAAGCAAATTTCCCTTTGTTGCCAGATGAAAATCCTGTCATGACGGTGCGTGATAGCCTGTATGATCTCATTCCATTGGGGGCTCGTGAGAAAAAACTCATCAATACAGCTGCATTTCTACGCCTGCAACAGGTCAAACAGCTGGGCTTTGTCTATCGGATCTGGCCAGGTGCCACCCATTCCCGCTATGAACATAGCCTGGGCTGCTATTATCTCACGGTGAGGGCGCTACGGGCTCTCCTTCAGCGTGGAGAACAGGGGGGATTGACCGGAGTTGCTAAGAGCAGTATTCAGACCCTCGTTGTCGCTTCCTTACTCCATGATATTGGACATTATCCATTCTCCCATACGATTGAAGACCTGGGACATCCTATTGTTCACCATGAACAGGTAGGTCGCTCGATTATTGAACAGGGAGAGATTGCTCAGATCCTTGAGGATGAGTACCATCTCTCGCCTGAACGCGTGGCTGATATGATCGATACACCAAAGGGAAAGCCTCTTCCTGCGGATGATGAGCTGTTGAGCCATCTATTAAGCGGAGCCCTGGATGTTGATAAGTTAGACTATCTCCCCCGCGATGCCCGCGCCTGCAACGTTCCCTATGGAGGAGTGGATGTCTCGCGCCTTATTGATGCTCTCCGCGTTCACACTGATAGCAATGGCCAGCGCAGCATTGTCGTCACGGATAAAGGGATCAGCCCACTCCATTCGCTTCTCCACGCTCGCCAGGAGATGTTTGATAATATCTATTGGCATCATACCAGCCGGGCATTACAGGTTATGCTCGTGCGTGCTGTCTACGACGCGCTGACCGCAGAGACTCTTCAGGCCTCGCAGCTCGTTGGGCTAACTGATGCCGCATTGCTTGCACTCCTTGCAGATCCTCAGATGCCTGTGAGCTCGCGAACGTTAGCACATGAGCTTGAGTATCGTCGCACCTATAAAGTGGCGCTAGAGATCAGCCCACCCGCAGGCAGTCTCTTCCGCCGACTGGAGGCGCTATTCTGGGATGCCGAACGGCGCCGCCGCGTCGAGCAAGAGTTGGCCAGCGAGCTCGGCAAAGCCCTTACTATCGAGATCGCCGATTATGCGATTCTTTTTGATATTCCTCGTCCGGAAAAGTGGGAGATGGATGTCTGGATTCAGTTTGCAGATCCACCCGTAGGTATGAAGCCATTGATGAAATGGATTGAGGTCACTGGCTTGCAATCAGATGATCTGGCACGCTATGAGCAGCATCAGCGACGGATTCGACTGGTTGTGGCCGAACCGCTCCGTCCACTGTTGCAAGCTCACCGCGATGATCTTCTCATTCCTGCGTTAGAGCGTCTCATCTGATGGCTGTTTCGCCTGGCTCTTCTTCTTTTCTTTTCGTTGATACATCAATTTTAAGGCTTTTTCATGAATACGACGAGCTGGCTGATATTCCATATCCAGACGACGAGCTCGTTCAGCTATAGTTACAGCTTCACGATAACGCTCAAGACGATACAGTGTATCCGCTTTTAACGTCCAGAAACGTGGATTATTTGCGTCTAATTCTAGTAAGCGGTCCAGAGCTATGTTGGCTTCAGCAAACTCTCCGAGTCCACGCAGGCTACGTACATAGTTCTCACAGGCACCCAGATGATCTGGGATGAGCTGCAATAAGATCTGGGCCAGGTTCTTGACGGTCTCGTATAACTCTAGCGAACGAGCCGCTTGCACTCCGAGCAAAAGAAGTGGCACATCAACTGGAGAGATCTCAAGCCCTTGCTGCACAATTGGCAATACTTCTCGCATACGCCCAATACGACACAGAATATCGCCTTTCATCTGTAAAGAGAAGAGCTGGCGTTGATCGAAGGAGAGACTCTTATCAAAAGCATCTAACGACTCTGCAAGACGGTTAAAATTACGTAACGCTACGCCATAGTTTGCCCATGCACGCGCATCCTTTGGAGCCAGTTCGATTGCTCGCTCAGCGCTGCGCAGCGCCTCAGGGAATTTACTCTGCAATAGCTGTAAACCGCTGCGGTTGATCCAGGCCAGTCCCAGATTTGTATCCAGCAAGAGTGCCTGATCGTTAGCGACCGTTGCTGCTGAGAGGCGCTCCAATTTCTGTAGTGCACGCGCCTTATATGCCAGAGCCAGGGCAGAATTCAGGTCAATTTCAAGCACACGCTGAGCAATGGTGAAGAGCTCCTCAAACTGATTTCCCCCATCAAGGGCCGCAGCCAGACCCAGTAGAGCATCTTCATCATAGGCATCTTCAGCCAGCAGAGCCTGAAATAATCTCTGAGCCGCTGCCCACTGCTGTGCAGCCAGATGCTCATGAGCCTGGTGTCTCACTTGCTCTAATCTGGTGTGCTTCTGTTCCTGGGACTGTTGTTCATCCACGGTCGTTCTTTCCTGTGCGTAAAAAGGGGCAGAACGCTGCTCCTCAACAAATTTCTCGTTCACTATGCCTGGCACTCCCTCTTCTTCTCTACTTGTATCGCTATTATCTCATTATCCTCTGTGTTGAGCAAGGCCTGACCGCGCTTCGGTCAATTATCTTACAAGAGCCCGATTTTCTATACAAATTTTTTACAAATCCCACAAGGTTTTTTTATGCCCCGCTGTTACATTATAGATACAGAAGATCTTAAGTATGTTGTCACTAGCGCTAATGCTATACAATTGAGTGAATGACAAAATCGTACTCATTTTTTGATAGATGTGTGAATCAGAGGAGATCACGAACGATGTTCCATCCCAATCAGAATCAAGAGGATCAAGGGCCAGAGCAGCAACAGAATGCTCCTACACAACCCGTTCCACAAAACTATTACGCCACAGTCCCCAATCGTGAAGAGGTTCATTCTGTGCCTGCGACTCCAAAGCTGTCGCAGGATGAAGAAGCCATCTACCCACCATTACCACATTATTATCAGCAAGTACCTGCGGCCTCAGCCAGTGAGAACACACAACAGTATCCGCAGATCGAAGAGGTTCCACTTGCTCAATCTTCACCAGATTATCATGGATCAGCATATAGTTCTCAGAACAATGCTCAATCTCAAGGAGCTCAAGGAGTACCTGGTTTTAACGCAGCCTATGCGATCCCTACGACGTCAACAAAAAAGCCTGCGGCTAATGGGCTTCGCGCTGGCTCGATCTTTCTCCTGGCTATCGTGTTAGCAGCAGTGTTTGGCACAGGATTGTTTGCAGGCTGGCAATTTGCCCGTAATCCAGGCAACACCTCCACCCAAACAAACTATGGTTCATTACAGACTGGTAATAATAAGAGCCAGGTAACGATTCCAGCCCTCAGCGATAATAATATTCAAAGCGTTCGTGAGGCTGTCATTGCCAATGTACGACCAGCTGTTGTACAGATCAATGTGTCGGTACAGGGAGGGTCAGCCCTTGGCTCTGGTGTCATTGTTGATCAAGGTGGCTATATTGTGACAAACAACCATGTGGTTGAGGGGGCTAAGAGCATTGATACGGTTGTGCTATCCGATGGCACAAAAATTACTGATGCCAAGCTGATTGGCACAGATCCATCGGATGATCTGGCTGTGATTAAGATTAATCCACCCAGCAATATGGTTGTTGCGCCCATCGGTGATTCCTCAAAACTCAAAGTTGGACAAGAAGTACTGGCTATTGGCAATCCTCTGGGCAATACGTTAACTGTGACTAATGGGATTGTAAGCGCTCTAAACCGCAATGTGAGTGAAGGTCAGGGCCGCGCCACTATTCCTAACGCAATCCAGACTGATGCCCCGATCAATCCTGGCAATAGCGGTGGAGCTCTGGTTGATCTGGAAGGCAACCTGGTTGGTATTCCAACGCTGACGGCGCTCGATCCCGAATTTAATGCCCCTGCCAATGGCGTTGGTTTTGCGATTCCTGGCAACCGCGTTAAAATTATTGTCCCTCAGCTCATTAAAGATGGGAAAGTAACCCATACTGGTCGTGCTGGACTGAATGTTCGAGCCGCTGATGTCGATCAAATGGTGCAGGCACGCAATAATCTCTCTGTTGATCATGGCGTTCTGATCACAGACTTAACGGCCAATGGTGCGGCACAAAAGGCTGGCTTACAGGTTGGCGACGTTATCGTTAAGGTCGACAACACTGATATCGTTGACTCAGCCTCCCTGCAAGACGCCTTGATCTCCAAAAACCCTGGC
The DNA here is from genome assembly GCF_003967535.1 of Tengunoibacter tsumagoiensis. Classification (GTDB taxonomy): domain Bacteria; phylum Chloroflexota; class Ktedonobacteria; order Ktedonobacterales; family Ktedonobacteraceae; genus Tengunoibacter; species Tengunoibacter tsumagoiensis. The sequence goes on from NZ_BIFR01000001.1 coordinate 4,645,626, forward strand.
GATCAGGTCTCCATTCAGATCTATCGTGGCAAACAGCAACTGACCGTCCCGGTTACGCTTGGCGAACTACAGGCAGGCTAAACGAACCTGGTTTTCTCGCCAAACTCACATAAAACTCATCTAAAAAAAGCTGGAGGATTTGAAAACTCCAGCTTTTTTTCGGGCTCTTTTTAGATCTTCACTGCCTGCCAACTCTCAATCTCTTGCCGAGAGGCTGTGGCTAACCTCTGCGAGCGGCGGCCAGCAAGCAATACTCCTGCAAAGAGAATAATCCAACCTACAGCCATAATCAGCCAGAAATCAGACTGGAGATTGAGAAGACGGGCAAAACTTCCTGCCGAAGCATCTAGCAGGGCACCTGACAGAATCAGAATATTGGCCCAGAGAATGGTACTGGTGCCCAGACCAGCCAGATCCTTCTGTTGATGCCAGAGCTTCCACCCCGAGTAGAGCGCAACAGCAACGACCAGTACAACCCCTAGAGTATTTAAAATAATAGTACTGACCAGCCAGGCACCAGGAGCCAGAATCCCGGTTCCAGGTGTCCCTGCAATCTGACTCAATCGGCGCAGATCAATTGTCGCGTAAAAAATCAGGTAGGCAGCGAGAAAACTACATGCGGCCAATACACCACCACACCACAGACTCACACGCTTCGGCGTAAGCAGTGCCAGGCTCCCCAACCCCAACCAGGCTGGCATCAGAGAGGCCCCTAAAATATAGTAGAGACGAAAGAGGAAGATGCCACCTGCACTGGTTGGTCTCCACTCTAACATCCCCATATATGCCAGCGTAGCCACAAAGGCCATCGTCAAGGCCAGCAACCAGTACAACTGCGAGAGACGCTGCCGCCTGAGATACTGTCGCAACAGCACTCCAGCGAAAAGACCTGTGACCAGCACATTAATCGCAGCAGGCCATAAGAACAACACATTATCCATGTTCCACTACTTATTTCTTTTACTTAAGAAGGACATTCTTCCAGGAGAATCACAAATGAAAGGATAGCTATCCACAAACCTATCGTTATAACTATAACGAAGGTTCAGCCATCTGTCCATTCTCACACCCTCAAGTTTACCGATCCTGCAACAAGCATTCCCATTTTCACAAAGAACATAAAGAGAAGACCAGAATATCCTCCAAAACCATCATTGCACAATAGACCCTACACCTCAAACAACAAATCACCCCTTTACGGGCGATTTATCGCACAATCCCGTAGGGCCCACCATTCATGCATCTGGTACAACTAAATTAGAAATCGAGTTGCAAAAAGCTCCAAAAAAGAGGATACTCCTATTTGGTTTCAAAATTCAAAAAACAGGAGATCCTCTTTCATGAAGCATACACCAGGCACGCAAGACCCTGCATCCCCGCACGCCAATGTCTCCCTTCAAGAGCAGATGATCGCCGTGTTTCAACACCTGCTGAACGATACCAACGCCCTCTCAGCACGTCCTTCCAAACGTGGGCGCCCTCCTGTGCTGCCCCCACTGCAGTTGTGGCTCGCCCTGCTGATGGGGATGTTCCAGGCGAAGACCAGTTTTCGCGATATCTGGCGGTTGCTCATTCTGAGCCCTCTGGGGACCTTTCCAGCTGTTCAGATGACCTACGAAGGCATGCGAAAACGCCTGGTCTCTCTGGGATCGGCAACCCTTCAAGAGGTCTATGACCATGTGCGTCTGGTGCTCGCTCAACGAGACCGGCCTGCCGCTCGCTCCGCACTCCCCCTGGCCTCCTTTGCCACCGAGATTGTCGCCCTGGACGAAACCACCCTGCACACCCTCAAACGACTCACCAGCGACCTCAAAGAGCTCCCACCCAACGATCCCCATCTCATCGTGGGAAAATTGGCCGGTCTGTTCGATCTTCGACGCCAACAATGGCGCTGCCTTCAGTTGCGCACCGATGTGTTCGCCTCCTGTTCAACCGGGGCGGCGATGCTCTTAGAGGGCTTACCACGGGCCAGTTTGATTCTGGCCGATCTGGGCTATTTTGGCTTTGCCTGGCTGGATTCTCTCACTGATGCAGGCTATTCGTATCTTTCTCGCTTGCGAGAAAATGGAACCTATGAGATCAAACATATTCTCTACCACGATGAGGAACAGCAGGTCCTGGATGCGATCGTGTGGTTAGGCGCCTATCGTGCAGATCGGGCTGCTCATGCGGTGCGGCTGGTTCAATTTGAACTGCACGGCAAACGCTACCAGTACATCACGAATGTGCTTGATCCTCTGGTCCTCCCGATCCTGGAAATCGCACAATTGTATGCACGTCGATGGGATATTGAACTGATGTTTAAGCTGCTCAAAAGGGATGTGGGGATCCGCATCTGGTGGGCAGCCAGACCAGAACTGGTCGAGATCCAGCTCTGGATTGCTCTGATTCTGGCTCAGATCGTCTGTGCCTTGCGCTTCGATCTTGCAGAACAAGCCAACGTCGATCTCTTTGATGTCTCGTTGCCTCTCCTGATCAAAGTGCTCGGGGGTCTCAAAACGTCGTCGTCTCCGCTGCTGCAAGAACTGGTGACGCATGGTCGTGCCTGGGGGGTCATTCGACCTCATCGGCGTCATACGATCCTGGTGCCTGCCCTCAAACCCCATGGGTATCGCCCTCTGCCCGAAGGGATGGTGCTGCGACGAGCACCGCGCTATGGCTGTCGACATCGGCATCCACGAAAACAGGCGTTTCTTCCACGGTACCAAGATCGGTTTCTCATAGATTCGCCCTGAGGCTTGCGCTGTCAACGAAACGAAGCCCCCATGACCATGGGCCTTTGTGGCCTTTCCGGAAGGAGCAAAAGCGAGAAAAGCAGCGAGAAAACCGTAAAACAAGCACTGCTTGCCTGATGATCGATGATTTCCTGTGGTCTGCTCTTTCTGGGCGAGCGAGAACGGCCTCTTGTTTTGGGAAACAAGAGGAGACTCCTGGCATCCCATCCTCGCTGCGATCCATTCTCTTTTTCATTTAGTTGTACCGGATGCCATTCATGATGGCCACGGTAACCCACTCCATCCTCTTCCACCCTCTCACCGTGGTAACCTATTCCATCCTCTTCCACCCTCTCACCGTGGTAACCTATTCCATCCTCTTCCACCCTCTCACCGTGGTAACCTATTCCATCCTCTTCCACCCTCATCACCGTGGTAACCTATTCCATCCTCTTCCACCCTCTCACCACGGTAACCCACTCCACCCTCTTCCACCCTCATCACCGTGGTAACCTATTCCATCCTCTTCCACCCTCATCGCCTTGTTAACCCACTTCACCACGTTCCACTCTCATCATCTCCTCGGGTACTCATCCCACCCTCTTCCACCCTCATAATCACCTTGGGAACCCATTCCACCCTCATAATCACTATAAAAAAGCATGCTCTACCACCCCCCTTCATTCCTGCGCACACCATAATAATGGGCCCGACACCCTCATGCAACAAATTCACCTTTACAAGCGATTTATCGCACAAACGTGTCGGGCCCATCATTCATGATGGCCGTCGTAGCCTACCCACCATGTTCAACTCTTCTGACCACTACGCGAAATGCTCCACGGCTCTAGTCTTATCTTGCTTCATTCTGGACGCACACGCCCTCATGAGCGACGTGGACCCTCATAACCAAGGGCACGCTTCCTGCGCTGACTAAAGTACATGTAGCCTATGCAACCAGCTAAACAGAGAACGATACCCAGACCCATTCGCCCACCTATAGTGCTCATGTCAAAGATGAAAAACATCGATTGCATAAACCCGAATGGATCAGCCTTCGTCGTCTGTGAGGCTGCTGGCGCTTTCGCAGGATCGGGCTTCAAGGACGGCTCATTCTTCTGATTATGTGTAGGAGAGTCAGCGTTTGCCTGATCATCTTCATCTCCCTGAGCCGCTGTGGTGGCCGTACTACGAAAGACTGGAGTCAACGAGTCCGGTGCTTTACCAATCGTATGGGGCTCGTTATTTGCACTATGCTGTTGAGCATATGTCTGAGATGCAGTACTCGTGCTCGCCATAGTGTGAACTGAAGTTGCTGGCAACAACAGCCCTGATAGGATAAAGCAGATCCCAATGACCGCTACCAGACTGCTCGCAACCCGCATAGCTGTAACCACTCCAGTTAAGCCACGCCTGGATCGCTTCTCCTCTAAAGAGACAATAGTAGATGTTTTTTGCACAGACAAGGGGGCAACGGCAGTTGTGGTGGGCAACACGAACGATCGGGGAAGCACAGGCTGTGGTAAGGCACGCAGCAAAGAGACGGTCTGTCTCAGGTCAGCCAGTTCTTGCTGACACTGTCCGCACGTGTCTACATGTGCTTTGCACTCTGTCAGTTCTTCATCTATGAGCTGGTGATCGAGAAATGCCGAGAGTTGCTCAGTTGTCAGGTGCCGATCAGATTGTGTCAAAGGTCTACTCCCAATTATGCTATGACTCGTTATTACTATTGGTGAGACGATAATCACGTGGCAAAAGTTCCCGATGTTCCAATAAGAAGTTTCGCAAACGAGCACGCCCACGCGAGATACGCGAGCGCACTGTCCCCAATGTGGTCTGCGTAACCTGAGCTACTTCTTCGTAAGCCAGGCCCTGAATATCACAAAGGATCACTGCTGAGCGCTGATCCAGTGGAAGTTGCTGCAAAGCCGTCTGTAAAAGCTCTTGTAGTTCTCGTGTTAAGAGGTTCTCCTCTGGATTTCCTTCCGCACCGGTCGCCGCCAGAACCCCCAGCAGGGCGCTGCTATGTGTCTCATCATCTTCTGTCAGAGCCTCTAATGAATCCGCTGGCTGCCTCTGTACACGCCGCCAGTGGTCACAGGCCATATTTGAACCGATCCTTAGCAACCAGGCACGAAAAGATGAGCCACCACGATAGCTTTTGATGGCACGAAAAGCCGCAATAAAAGCGTCTTGCGTTACGTCAGCCGCTGTATCAGCATTGCCAAGCAAGCGAAAGACAGTGCTATACATGGTCTGCTGATACTGTAAGACTATTTCATTGAAAGCATCGATGTCTCCTCGCTGGCTACGGTCGATGAGCTTTTCCTCGTCGTCTCGCGCAAGCTTGTTCATGCACGCCTGCCTCTCTTCTCTCCATTTGGTTTAGTGTAGCATATTTTGAGAATTTCTACTATTATTTCCCTGCTTCTACCAGCCTCTGCATTACTCTTCCATTCCTCTCTGTTTCGATCCTCTTCTCAAGTAGTTTGCACCGAAAGAGGTTATGCTATCGAACAAAGAGACAGTGATGTGATACACTAACAGCGAAAACTTTCTACGCAATCACCCCACGCACCAATGCTGGCTCTCGCAAAGCATGGTTGACGCAGGGTGGTTTGCATGTCAATTCCTTTTAGTAGCACACTCGAGGATAGATATCTCATGATTGAACGCTATTCATTGCCAGAGATGGCTGCCATCTGGACGACCGCCCATAAAACTGATAAATGGCTCCAGGTAGAACTATTGGCCTGCGAGGGATGGGCACGCGAGGGTGTGATCCCTCAGGATGCCATCGAGAAGATCCGCCAGGCCCGTTATAATGCTCAACGTATGCAGGAAATCGAACAAGAAACCCATCATGATATTATTTCGTTTCTCCGTTCCATTCAAGAGCAGATGGGACCTGAGGGCCGCTTTATCCATCTCGGAATGACATCTTCGGATGTGCTGGATACCGGTCTGGCTGCCCAACTGAAAGAGGCCGGCGCTCTCCTTTCTACCTCTCTCGCAACATTAACAGATGCTGTCGCCAAAGTTGCCGTTCAACATAAATATACGGTGATGACCGGTCGCTCGCATGGTATTCATGCGGAGCCTCTGACGTTTGGCCTGAAGATGGCCCTCTGGGTCGATGAGTTGCGCCGCCACCAGAAACGTCTGGCCGAGGCTATTGAACAGGTCACAGTCGGAAAGATCTCTGGCCCTGTCGGGACTCATGCCTCGGTTCCTCCACAGATTGAAGAGTATGTCTGCGAACAGATGGGGTTAGGGGTGGCGCCTATCTCTAATCAAATTGTGCAACGGGATCGCCATGCTCACTTTATGACGACTCTCGCACTCGTTGGAAGCTCGTTGGAGAAGATGGCACAGGAGATCCGCCACTTACAACGAACAGAGGTCAGTGAGGCTTTTGAGCCCTTTGGCTCTGGTCAGCAGGGCTCATCTTCTATGCCCCATAAACGGAATCCAGAGCTCTGCGAACGCATCTGCGGTCTTGCTCGTCTGCTACGTGGCTATGCGGTCACAGCCATGGAGAATGTCGCTCTCTGGCACGAGCGGGATATCAGTCATTCCTCAACGGAACGCATCATTATCCCCGATAGCTGCACGCTCCTTCACTATATGTTACATATTTTCACCAATGTCATCAGTGGCCTGGATGTAGATAGTGAGCGCATGTTAGCCAATCTTCATATGACTGGCGGCCTGGTCTTCTCGCAGCGCATTCTCCTGGCTCTGATCGATAAAGGTGTCGGGCGTCAGGAAGCCTATAAAATGGTTCAGCGCAACGCCAAGAAGGTCTGGAGCCAGACAAGTCATGGCGCAATTCAGGGTCCAGCCCTGGTCGAAGCACTCAGCAGTGATTCTGAGGTCAGTCAGTACCTCAATCGCCATGAGCTCGATGAGTTGACCAATACCGATTACTATACGAAATATGTCGAGACGGCTTTCCAGCGCATCGGCCTTGCCTGATCACGCGAAACGCAAACGGGTATAGAGACACACGAGCAGTCTCTTTTCTCCTCAAAGGGGTAGCATTATTTGTCATCATGATGCTACCCCTTCCAGAAGCGAAACAAAACCTCTTGTTGGCCCCTATGCTACCCCCACGACTATAAGAGCTCTTCTCTAAAAATAGGAGGAAATTTTTCTGCTATCAGGCACAGCGAAGACTATTTTTAGCAAAACTTTATGAAACAATGAACATGAAGTTGCTATAATAAAAGCAGCAATGAGATCCTTCCTCAGCGAGCGCTCGATCTTTCCCTGGACGGAACTTGCTGCAAGCAGACTGATGACATTCCCTGACATACCCTATCCCTACCTTTGGGTCGTCACATGAAGGAACATATAATCAGAAAGGACAAGACAGCCGGATGTCCAATGAGATCAAACAACGCAAGGTTGAACACGTCAATCTTGCTTTAGAGCGCAACATCTCCGTTCCTCAACATGCAAATTGGGGGGATGTTCATTTTGTGCACCAGGCTCTTCCTGAAGTCGATCTAGACGCGATTGATACCTCAGTACTGTTTCTGGGAAAAAAGATCCGCTACCCTATTTTTATCTCTTCACTCACTGGTGGCCATCCCGATGTGCTTACGATTAACCGTAATCTCGCCCGGGCAGCAGAAGAGTATGGGCTGGTGCTGGGTGTGGGAAGCCAACGGGCAGCTTTAATAAACCCGGATGTGGCCGACAGTTATGCGGTCGTTCGTGAGAATGCTCCACATGCTTTTCTGCTTGCCAATATTGGTGCTCCTCAATTAATTCCTCAGGCCCGTCATGAGCCCTTCACTCTGGAACAGGTCCAACGAGCGATCGCGATGATTCAAGCTGACGCGCTCGCAGTTCATCTCAATAGTCTGCAAGAGGCGGCCCAACCTGAAGGAGATCGTCGCACTGTAGGCGAGGCCACTGCGCTCAGACAACTGATCAGTCAGCTTACTCTCCCTGTAGTTGCTAAAGAGACGGGTGCTGGCATCAGCCGTGAGCAGGCCCTCCTGCTCAAACAGTGTGGAGTCTCAGCAATTGATGTCGGTGGGGCTGGTGGAAGCAGCATGTCAGCTCTGGAGGCCGCTCGCTCTCAATCTCGTGGCGACGAACGCACTGAACAGATTGGGCTCCTCTATAGCGATTGGGGGATCGCAACTCCCATTTCAGTTGTCGAAGCCTCACTCGCTCGCCTACCTTTGATCGCTACAGGTGGTGCACGCTCTGGTCTGGATGTGGCACGAGCATTAGCATTGGGTGCCACGCTGGTAGGAATGGGCTTTCCGTTCTTAAAGGCAGCCAGCGAAAGTTATGAGAAGGTCTGTGAGCTCCTTGACTCTCTGATCGAACAGCTCAAGGTGGCAATGCAATTGAGTGGGGCCAATACGATCGCACAGTTACGGGATGCGGATGTGGTCGTAACGGGGATGACACGTGAATGGTTAACGCTACGCGGCTTTGAAGAGGAGCTCAAAGCGATGGCTCAACGCCGCTGGCGCCGCTTCCAGGCACAGGTTACACCACAATCAATCGACGCTGAAAGGGTGCAGATTGTTCAGCCACTCTAACCCTTCCCAGCCCTTTTTTCTTGCTGGTCTGCCAGTTCTTCCGGCGTATTGAGATTGAGAAACGAGCGCAATTGAGGATCATAGGTTCGCAATTGCGCCATCGTCACAAATTGTACTGCACAATGATCTAGAAGAGAACGTGGATCTCTCCGTCCTTCCAACAATCGCTGCTCAATCACAGGAAGAATGCTACGTGGATAGATTGCCGTTAACACCTGAGGACGCTCTTCTACAACAGGGATCACAGGCCTGTCTGTCAGAGGCTGTGAAAGAAGAAATGCAAGTAGCTCCGGTTGTAGAAAAGGAGTGTCCACCGCCGTCACAAAGGCGTGTGAGGTAGTCATTGCGCTCAGGCCGCTGTAGAGCCCCATTAAGGGGCCAGTATCAGGAAGCTTGTCCGTGACCGTACGCACAGAAGGGAGCATATACTTTGCGTAATCAGCGGCCTGTGAAACGTCGCGTGTTACAAGAAGCAGTTCCTGGCAGAAAGGGGCTAAGAGTCTCAAGAGATGCTCTATAAATGTCTCTTCCTGGGCACCTGGTACGGGCAGAAGTGCTTTATCCTGTCCCATCCGTCGGCTGCGTCCACCAGCCAGAAGCAGTCCTGTGATCATTTTAACGTGCAGTCTTGACCTTGCGCTTCCCAGTACGGATATACTGCTGGCGATTCTGATAGGCCACAAAATTATCTCGCTCGGCTGGATATTTCTTCACCAGATAGACGATCCAGGTTACTGCCCACCCAATAAGTGCCACCGCCCAGAGATAGCGCCACAGACGCCAGGCAAAGAAAAAACCATCCAGATAGACACGGGCAAAGATGATTGGCAGACCAATAAAGCAGATCACACCAAACCATGTTAGATAGCGATCAAACATGTATTTTATGATCGGCTTACTCTTCACAAAGCGCTTACGGCCCTCAACAAAATAATAGAATGTAATTAAAAGGCCAGCACAACAAAAGACCAGGTATGGCCAGAGCAAACGAAATGGCTCTTCATTGGGCAGATTTGCGTTATTACTGGCGGTAATAGGGTCGGTAAAGAGCCATTGAATGAGATTAAAGTGCATAGAACACAACTCCCTTCTTCGGGTTTGCAGACAGAAGTTCACTTGATAGCTAATGATAGCATGGATGAGGGCTAGCGTCTATAGTAACCTGATAGAGATCAGCCTGAAAGGGCAGCCCCGCTCTTTTTAGCATAACACGGCTACTTGCATCTCCAGCTGAAACTTCTCATCCGAGAGTGTAAAAAAAGCTCAACAGATATCTATCATCCAACTATGATTCTCTTCTGTACAATACACAATTTCTACAGGAATCCAGAGGAATTGTATCATAAGTTGTCTATATATACAAAAAAGGATGCGATAGTGTGAAGATAGTGTCACTATCGTCGTCGATACTAGTGAATGCATAATGAAGAGCGAAGCGCCGACATGACGTTAAAAGAGGCATCGATCAGAGCCCTTGACGCCTCTCAAAAAGAGTTTTTCAGGCGCTCTGATCGATGCCCGACATCCCTATTGCATCAAAGGTGGCTGCTCCTGCCCGGGATAATGGCTCTGTGGCTGATCATATTGAGAAGAGGTCTGGGGTGGATAATAATACTGCTTGTCGCCTTCAGAATAGGTCTGCGGGGGCGGTGACGCTTGATAACCTTGTCCATAATCAACGTTATAATCCTGTTGCTGGCCTGGGGATGATGGTGGATAATTCGGTTGCTGTGGCTGATTATCGCTAAAAAAGTTTGTCTGACCTTGACCCAGCCAGCGCAGAGCAGTCACGATACAGACAACGGCGATTGCACCCAACACAAACCAGACCCAGGTATGGATCCAACTAAAGAGTAAGAGGCAGAACAAAAGGACGAGAAAGCCAGGAACTCTATAACCTGATCGGCCATATATACGCCGATCAAGTTTATACCTATATCTGTCCACTCGTCGTTGCGCCCTATAGGCGTATTTGTTTGCTCGCCTCTGCGCCTTATACATACGCCGTGTCATCCTGGGATCTTCATATCCCATGTTTGTCTCCTCTCTTTAGCAAGATGCTACCTAAAGTTCACGAATCAGGCTTCTTTTTACATGATTTGCTCAATTAATATAACCACATATAGACCTATTTAACAAGCAAATACAGCTCTTTCCTGAGCCTATCTTTCGCAGCAGAGGGAGAGAGAAGATGACAATGGAACCACTACCTCCAGTAGTAAAAAATGTGCATCCTTGCAAAATAGTCCAATATAAGTATTCTACAAGGACACACGGGGCTATCTTTACCAGTGCATGCTGGGCTTCGGGGCTGCTGTCGGTGCAGCAAAAATATGCAGATTTTGTGCAACGAACATGAATCCCACTCCCAGGACAATGCCCAATAGAAGAACAACTGAAATGGTAACCAATGTACGTGTAGACATGGTGATATTCCTTTATCTAGCCACACAAAGGCTTTTTTCAATGCTTTGACTCTCTTTCTATCCTGTGACAGGAAGAGAGCTTTACAGATTACTACACAACAAAAATTTACTACTCCTGGCACTGTATTGTATAAGATGCCCTTAGAAAGAAAGGTCTTACAACAGAAAATTAGGAAAGAAATACTGCCTTCTGATAGTGCTTCAAGTTTTCTCAACCTGTCTCTTTGCATTCCTGCATTGAAAAAAACCGCATTGAAAAAACCCGAAAGAAATGTCTAGTGAGAACGTTCTTATTTTTGTTGACATCAAAGTACTGGATTATATAATAAAGGGATAGCAATCACTACTCTATCTTATAATAGAGATAGTACCATTACTGCAATTTCAGGAGGGAATCCTATGGCTGAGTCTCCACTAGATGTATTTATCTCTTACTCCCACAAAGACAAAGTCCTGCGAGATGGCTTATCCACTGCCTTAAGCAATTTACAGCGCCAGAATATCATTCATACCTGGTATGATGGCGATCTTGTTCCTGGCTCAGAATGGCAGAAAATTCTGATGCACAAGCTTACAACCGCACATATCATTCTTCTTCTGATCAGTGCGGATTTTATTGCTTCAGACTTTTGCTATAGTAAGGAGATGGGGATTGCCTTAGAGCGCCATCACAAAGGTGAGGCCTGCGTTATCCCCATCCTGCTCCGCCCCTGCGATTGGAAGGGAGCGCCTTTCTCCGAGCTACAGATCATCCCAGAGAACAATAAGGCTATTACGAAATGGGCTGATCGCGATGAGGCCTTCACAGAAGTGACCAATGGAATTCGTAAATCTATTGCAGAGTTTAAGAGCAGACAGAGCCGCTCCTGAATAGTTTCGCAAACCTGATGCGCTACCATCCTCCTAATAGGATGCTCAAGAAAGGTCATTGATTCACGATGATTTCAAAGAACGTTTCTAATACCTGTACTGTGCACGATTCAATGCCTGATCCAGATTATAGCAGGCGCTGATCATTGAGAGATGCGTGAAGGCCTGAGGAAAGTTTCCTAACGACTCTCCTGTAAGGCCAATCTCTTCGGCATATAAACCTACATGATTGGCATAGGTGAGCATCTGCTCCAATAATAGCCGCGCTTCATCGAGCCTGCCGGCACGTGAGAGGACATCGACGAGCAGAAAACTACAGAAGCTAAAGGTTCCTTCTGGACCTCCAACGCCATCGTTGGCGGCTCGCTCAGGAATATAGCGGTAGACATGGGGCTCACGCATAAGTTTACGCATGATGCGGTTGACAGTATGTAACATTCTGGGGTCTGTTGGACCAACGAATTTTGTGAGGGCAATGAGGAGAGCGCTAGCATCAACTTCATCGGTCTCATAGTGCTGGACAAAGCACTTTTTCTCATCATTCCAGCCATGCCTCATGACATCTGTATAGATCTCAGCGCTACAGTTGGTCCATTTGTCACGGGGAGCAGGAAAGCCTCGTGCACGTGAGATACGCAGCGCTCGATCAAAAGCAACCCAGCACATCACACGAGAATGCACAAAGTTCTGTGTCCCTCCTCGCACCTCCCAGATTCCCTCATCACGCCGATTCCAATTATTTCCCAACCAGTCTAGTAGCCGATAGATGTGCATCCAGAGGTCGTAGGATAGATCTTTAGAGTCTTGCCCATCAAAGGTGTAGACAGCATCTAAGAGCTCGCCATAGATGTCCAGTTGAAGCTGGTTAAAGGCTCCATTGCCAATACGTACAGGCTTGCTCTGACGATAGCCTTCGAGATGATCCAGAATATGCTCCTCCATATCATGGCCACCATGAATGGTATACATAGGCTGCAATGAGCCGTTTGGTTCCATCTCGTGGCAGCGCGATTCCACCCAATGCATGAACGCATCCGCCTCCTCGGAGAAACCCAGAACAAGCAAGCTATTCAGGGTCAACGATGCATCGCGCAACCAGGTGAAGCGATAATCCCAATTGCGGACTCCTCCCAGCCCTTCAGGCAGACTGGTCGTAGCTGCAGCAACGATTGCTCCAGTTGGCGCATAGGTAAGTAATTTGAGGGCCAGAGCGGAACGATGCACATGTTCCCGCCAGCGCCCCTGATAACGGCACTGACTGATCCAGCTCTGCCAATAGTGCAGCGTCTCCAAAAAGTTTTCTTGAAACTCTTCATTAGAATGAATAGCCGGCACATCTACAAAGGCCACTGAACTCTGTAATAGAAAGAAGATAGTCTGCCCGGCTTCAAGCACAAACGATGCATGGACCCCCCCTTCTTCATCAGGCTCCATCGGAACTGTAGAGGAGAGCGAAAGGCTCAACTGAGGGCTCTCAAAGACCGCACCATCTCCAACCATATGCACGATATGAGGATCTCGTGCATAGTTAAAAGCAGGCTTGCAGGTCATTTCAAAAGGGAGTGAGCCTTGCACGACATGGACTCGCCTGATAATATGATGCATCAAGGAAAGATTTTTACTCGTACTGACTGGCATATAATCAGTGACCTCACCAACGCCATCCACGGTGAAGAAACGCGTTAATAGAATATTTGATTCTGGCAGGTAATGCTGTTTATAGTCCATGCTCAGATGATCTGGTGGAGCAATGCGAAAAAAGCCACCTTTTTTGCTGTCTAACAAAGCGCCAAAGACGCTTGGAGCATCAAAACTGGGGATACAACACCAATCGATAGAGCCATTTCTTCCCACGAGTGCTACGGTCTGTAGATCACCAATAATGCCATAATCTTCAATCGGTAGATAATCTTGAGCATAACGGGAGAGGACGTAACGCATTGATTGTTACCTCTATTTCGTGATTATCATGACCCTGCTGTGTCGCGTTTTAGCGGCCTGTGCGAGGGTCATCCTACTGGTCTGGCCCTCTAAGCCGCCTTTGATCTTCATGCTCTGAAGTATACGTGCCCTGGAAAGGAGAATACATCGCTCAAGTGAGTGATCTTCACTCTCACCCAATTGAGTGAGGATCTTTAGGAGCCTGCAACTGAACACAGGTCAGAGCATTCACTTCTTCTTTGCTGAGGTCCGCAAGGCTATAGCTATTCTGACGCACTGACTGTGCATAGCGCTGTACTGCCCCCTCGGGATAGCCCAGCGAGATTAAGGTCCGTGAAAGAAGCTCAAGGCTCCCTTCCAACTCTGGATAGATGATATCGTTTGCATTTAGCTCAAACATATGCTCGATTCCTTGTAGTGACGAGGCCCGGGCCATAATTGGAATCCGCTGCGACACACTCCGAACAGCAGCGACAACACTGGATGCCGAGATATCATTGGGCAATGTCACGACAACAGCCTTCGCATATTCGATATGAGCATGTTCCAGAATACTTGAATTTGCGGCATCACCATAAAGCGATGGGATCCCTTTCTCTTCCAATACCTGAAAATAGCTGGCATCTAACTCAACCACCAGGCAAGGAATATGTAGAGAGGTCAAGACCTCAACCTGATACTTGCCCACACGACCATATCCAACCACCACTACATGCTGCTGTAGTGGCTCCACAACCTCTGGTGGAGTGGCCACCCTCCGATTGAGCACTGCCCAGAAAGGCTTGATCGCTTGAAGAGCTTGCTCTAGCTGCGGCAGAGCACGAAACATCAATGTATTCAGCAGGATGGAGATAATTGCTCCCATTAAAAGCAGCGTATATTGTTCCTTCGTCAAGATATGCAATCTCACACCTTCCTGCCCAAGAAGAAACGAGAACTCGCCAATCTGACTTAAAGCCACTGCTATGATCAAGGTCGTACGGGCTGAACTGGGCAGAATCATTCCCAGCAGCAACACTAGCAGAGCCTTCCCGACCACAATTAAGAAAGTGAGCGAGAGAATCGCACCAAATTGTGTCACCAGCGAGAGAGGATTGACAAGCATTCCGATCGAGGCAAAGAAGAGAACCCCAAAGATCTCACGAAAAGGGGCGATCTCAGCCTCCACTTGATGGTTAAATTTCGATTCATTGACCACTACACCGGCCAGAAAGGCTCCCAGCGCCAGCGACACATCAAAGATCACCGCAGCCCCCAGGGCAGTCCCCAACGTTATGACCACAATCGAGACGATAAAAAGCTCACGTGACTGCAAACGTACAATTTTCTGCACCAGCCAGGGCACCAGCCGCGTCCCCCCAATCAACATCAGAGCAGCAAACAGAAATGCTTTCAAAAGCGCAATGCCCGCCTGCAACCAGATTGGCTGCGCACTCTTGCTGAAAAATGCTGGCAACAATACTAAGATCAGAACCGTTGCCAGATCTTCAAGAACCAGCCAGCCAACAGCAATCTGACCATGGACTGTATTAATCAACCCTCGATCCATGAGATTACGCAGTAATACAACCGTACTGGCAATTGAGACCCCCAGACCCAACACGATCCCTGCACCAAGTGACCAGCCCCAGTACGTTGCCAGCAACAGCCCCAGGAGCGTTGCCAGCACCATCTGTGCCAGCGCTCCCGGCACAGCAATTCGGCGAACAGCCCAGAGATCCTGCAACGAAAAATGTAGTCCAACCCCAAACA
The DNA here is from genome assembly GCF_003967535.1 of Tengunoibacter tsumagoiensis. Lineage (GTDB taxonomy): Bacteria > Chloroflexota > Ktedonobacteria > Ktedonobacterales > Ktedonobacteraceae > Tengunoibacter > Tengunoibacter tsumagoiensis. The sequence goes on from NZ_BIFR01000001.1 coordinate 4,660,896, forward strand.
TTAAGAAGATCACTCCCAGCTCAGCCAATTGCTCGATGGTATGGAGATCCCCTACATAGCCGGGAGTAGATGGGCCAATCAGCACACCTGCTACCATATACCCGATCAAGGTCGGCAATTTTAAACGGCGCGCAATCAACCCACCAACAAAAGCAAAACAGAGCGCAACCGTAATGTTGATGAGGAGCGGTAGATCGTGGTGCATACTCTCTCATTTCTATCTGAACATCAGTTTGTGATCCCATCTTCATCATCTGGCTTTTTTTTATTCAATCACATAAAATGTGGTAAGCTAAAGAATAGGACATGCAAACCAGTCGACCCTGGAGACTATAGGATGCCTTAAACACTCTCGTCTCTCTATTCGATTCGATGTGCATGGATGGCTAGAAATGTTGAGGTAGCAATACATATGCGCAGAATCGCTATTTTAGCTGAAGGCTCACTTGAATGGCATTATGGCAAGACCGCAGTGGGGGTTATTCGCTATGCTCCCGATACGACGGTGGCCGTGATCGATAGCACACGAGCAGGACAGGATGTAGCCCATGCACTTGGCGCACCGGTCGGCGAAGGGATACCCGTTGTCCGCGATATCCATGAGGCTCTCCACTATGAGCCCGATACACTCCTGATTGGGATCGCTCCTCGTGGCGGTGCCCTGCCTGATTCATGGCGCTGGCAACTTCTCGCAGCCATTGAACAGAAGCTCACCATTATTAGTGGACTCCACATGTTTCTCTCTGAAGATCCAGAATTAAGCGCTGCCGCAGCACAGCATGGCGTAACGATCTGGGATGTACGCAGACCACCCGACAAAAAGCGCGTAGCCGAGTTTCGTCCTCATCGCGAAGGCAGCCATACAATTCTCTTCGTTGGGTCAGATTGTGGAGCAGGTAAGATGACTGCTGCACTGGAATTAGATCGCCTGGCACAGAGCCGCGGCCTCAGTAGCAGCTTTGTAGCCACCGGCCAGACAGGCATTATGATCTCTGGTCAGGGTCTTCCTGTCGATCGCATCATCGTTGATTTCGTGGCAGGTCTGGTGGAAGAGATGGTCCTGGATGTTAGCGACAGACATGATTGGGTCTTTGTTGAGGGTCAGGGCGCACTCAATCATCCAGGCTATTCTCCTGTCACCTTAGGCCTGATTCATGGCTCAGCGCCCGATGCTATGATCTTCTGCCATAAGGCTGGCGCAATGACGATTGAAGGCTATCCCCACTGTCCTTTGCCAATGCTCAATCGCCTGATTGCCATAAATGAAGAAGCAATCAGTTGGATTCGTCCTGAACGGAGCTGCAAAGTGGTCGGGATCACACTCATGACCAGCCATCTTACCGAGGAAGAGGCATATGAGGCCATTCGGCAGGTGCAGAATGAGACCGGGCTTCCCACTACGGACGTCATTCGCTTTGGAGCGGCTCCTTTGATGGATGCACTCAACCAACATTTTTCATAACAAAAAGGCAGCAGCATCCTACTATTTCAGAGTGCCATCCTGAGCAGGATCGTCCTGCACTGGAATGCGATGCTCAACAGCCTCAGGCGGCTAAAGACATCCAGCTATGTCGTCAGCGCCATCTTGATTGGGCAGCAAAGCCTCTCATACGCTTAAGCGTGCAACTTGACGCCCAGACCGGGATCACTGGGAAGTTGCAGGCGGCCATTCTCAATCTTCGCTCCGCGATAAGGATCATCGCTAATCAACAGATTCCCATCCAGATCAATATAATCAACCAGCGGAGCGAGATGGGCCGCAGCCGTAATCGCAAGCGAACTTTCAATCATACAGCCTAGCATCACACGTAGATGGTGAGCACGTGCCACATGAATCATCTTGAGAATGGTATGAATGCCACCATTTTTCATCAACTTCAGGTTCACACCATCTACGCATTCGCTCAACCGCGGAATATCTTCGATGACCACACAGCTCTCATCGGCAATAATTGGGATGGAGACATGTTCGCGCACCATCTTCAGTCCAGCAAGATCATGTCCAGCCACCGGCTGTTCTACAAATTCAACGCCATATTCCAGAAATGAATGAATATTTTTAATCGCTTCTTTTGGCGTCCAGCCAGCATTCGCATCGACACGTATAACCGCTGAAGAGACATCGCGAATGGCTTTTAAAATCTCCAGATCATGCCTGGTTCCGACCTTGATCTTCAAAATTGGATAATCTTTCGCCATCAGAGCTTTGCGAGCCATCTCAGTAGGCGTATCCAGGCCAATGGTAAACGAAGTACGGGGCATATGCGAGGGATTTAAACCGAGGAACTTGTACAATGGAATACCCAGGATCTTGCCAACCATATCATAGAGAGCCATATCTACACAGGCCTTGGCCGCAGGATTCAGCCGAATCACCTTATCCAGACGCTGCATAATATCTTCAATCTGAAACGGATCATTGCCCAGATTGCCCGCAAACTGCGCAATACAAGCCAGAACAGTCTCAGCACTCTCGCCATAATGCTGATTAGGAGCCGCCTCACCATAGCCCACAGCCTCACCATTTTTGAGCTGTACTACCACATTTGAGGCTGTCTGCTGCACACTGCGTGAGATACGAAAAGGGGTTGTCAGTTGCAGGCTGATTGGTTTGGCATCGATATGAATCATAAGCCGGTCCCTTCTGTACAGAACTTCTTTCTGGTCCGAGCCTATTATAACGATGCCCCCTACACGCGTCAACCAGGAAACTGAGCTTCATAGCTAAAGAAAGTGGCTCTTACCGTCTTCATCCAGAGATGAAGATGGCAAGAGCCACGAGAGACAAGCTAAAACTAGCGAACGCTTTTAATCGGAGCAATCGCCAATCCGCCCAGCAGAGCAAGTACACCTGCAAAGCCAAACAGGAACGTATAGCTATGATTGAAAACGCTAAACGCCAGGAATGAGACAAGTGGGAAGAAGAGCTGTGGCAGCGTATTCGCAGCCGTAATCAGGCCCAGATCCTTACCCAGGCTCTGACCCTTTGGCAGTACCTGGGTTGCCAGAGCGATATCAGCCGAGAGGAAGATACCAAAACCGCAACCAAAGATTACACCAGTCACCAGAACAATCGGCCACGAATGAACGAAAGCGATCAAGAACAGGCCAATAGCCATAATCACACAGGCAGCCAGAATAAATGGTTTGCGGCGCTGCAATTTATCCGACAGGATACCAGCCACGAGAGTCGAGATGACCACGCTTACCGTATTGATCACCTGGAAGAGAGAGACACCCTGTTCTGCTGTCTGACCAGGGAAGAGCTGCACATAATGAATCACGTCATTGAGATAATACAGCATAAATTCGAGCAGGACGATCTGCGCAAAAATAACCAGGAAGCGACCAACCCAGGTAAAAGCAAAATCGGCAACTTTCAAAGGAGCAAAGAAAGAGAGAAGAAACTCGCCCAATTTGAAAGGAGGTAGCTCTTCTTTGGCCAGCGGCTTCTCGCGAACAAACAAGACAAAGAGGCCCAGAATCACAACCAGAATACCAGCCATGACATAGTAAGAAGGCTGTACTGATTTGATAATGACAGCAATTAAAATACTTCCAATAATAATACCAACCGGCTGTGCAAGTCCAACAAAAGCCGAAGCTGTCGCACGCTGACTTACAGGCACGCGGTCAGGAATGATCGTCAACACTGGCGTCATAATCATACCGATAAAGAAACCGTAGAGTGCAGATTCAATAGCCAGAACGGCAATACTATTGGCATTGGCCTGCAAGATCAACAAGATGGCACAGAGAATCATACCCGCGAGAATCCAGGTCCGACGACGACCAAATTTAAAGGTGGTACGATCGCTGATAGCCCCCATAATTGGCTGCGTGATCACGCTCGTGATACCAGTTACAGCCAGAACGATCGACAGGCTGGCCTCCTTATTTGCTGGATCAAGCAGAGCAACCTGCAATGGCTGCAAGATCTGCTGCAATGGGATGATCACTAGCCACATAGCCACGTTAGCGAGCGAAAGGAGCAGCAAAAAACCCAGGCTCACACGAGGACGAGTATCCGCTTCGGCTGCTTCAGGCTCCACTGGCAACGATGCACTCTCTTCGAGAATGTTCGCTTCAGACATAGCATTAAATCCTTTCAGATTCCGTGAAAAAAGAGAAAGATAGACAGAAAATATAGAAGTACCCCCAGCTCAAAAGAGTTGGGGGCGAGAGAATTTCTACATGGAGAGAAGCACTTTTCCCTGCGTTTTCCCGGTAAGAAGAGCCTTATGTGCCTCGCTTACCTGGTCCAGAGGGAATGTACTCTCATGTATGACACGCAATTGACCAGAAATAATTGCTTGCAAAATTTCCTGGCTGGCACGCATCTGATCCTCATGGCTCTGAATATTTGTGTTATATCCAATGATGCTTGCACATTTACCAATTAATTCCTGCGTTGCAAACATGGTTGGTTGACCCGTCAAAGATCCATAAACAACCATACGGCCAAACGGAGCCAGACAATCTATGCTCTGGCGCCCAACAGGTCCGCCAATGGTTTCCAGCAGAACCTGAACGCCCTGTCCGCCAGTAAGCTTCAGGACCTGTTCAGCCCAATCAGACTCATCGGTACGGACCACAGCATCAGCCCCTAATGAACGAATAAAATCCACCTTTTCAGCACTGGTCGTCGTTCCAATCACCAGCTTTGCGCCCAGCAGCTTCGCCAATTGGACCGCAATAGAGCCAACACCGCCAGCGGCTGAATGCACAAGAACCATATCGCCTTGACGAATATAAGCAGCTTTCAGCGACAGATAGGCAGTCTGACCCTGAACAGGAATCATCACCGCCTGAGCATCGCTAACCTCATCAGGCAGAACGACCACATCATGAGCATTGGCCAGAGCATACTCAGCGTATCCACCCATTACCAGCGATACAACGCGCGTGCCTGTCTGGAGATTCGCCACATCCGGACCAACCTCCTCGATTGTACCAACCACCTCAAAGCCCAGAGAGTGGGGCAGTGGGGGCAAAAAGGCATATGCTCCCATACGTATCAGGGCATCAGCATAATTGACCCCGGCGAGGGCAACTTTAATCAGTACCTGACCACTAGAAGGGCGAGGAATCTCAATCTCCTCAACATGCATCACATCAAAATCACCACGTTCGTGGATAAGTACAGCTCTCATAAATACTCCCTTATGTAAACCTTGATGCAGCTGCCCTTTGTATAAGAAAGAAAACCATAGTTAAATCAATGGCAACGTCCTTATACATAAGGCAACCACTGATTTATCTTCAATAAAACAGAGTAGAAAAAGGGCCCAGGGCCCTGTAGCAGGACATATACCAGTAAAAAGAGATAGACAAATTTTTCTTACCTATAAGGTGGCATAGAATTGTCTAGCAAATAACCAGTATCGTTTGGACTCAGCACCTCTGCGGCAATGGGATCAACCACTGTACCACTACGCTGATAGCGCATACGCGACATCCCCATCTTAGAAGATCGCAGGACAGTCACAAGATTATTTGCACTTGTCTTTGTGAGCTCTAATTCATGTTCAACTGTACGCAAACGCTGCAAGCGTGAAATCAGATTATTGAGCGTTCCAGCAACAGACCAGAGCACATTATCCTGCGTCAGCGGAACACGCGCATTTAAATCGCCATTAGCAACGCGCGACTGCGTCTGAATAATCAGTCCGATACTCTGCTCCAACTGCTCTTTCTGGCGCACCAGTTCCATTGATTGCTCAGACAGATCGCGCTCAAGGCGTGAAATCTCTTCAGCCTGGTCTTTCTCACGCAATGCTCGGCTCAAGCTCATATTCCACAAGAAAGAGACGCCCGCAATGACAATCTGTACAGTTGCCGTCAAAAATGCTCCATCCTGAATTGCAAAAGTAAGATCCTGCGTCGAAAGGTTCGGAGCATGCATATTCGAGATGGCAAAAAAGCTAAAAGCAATATTAATAGCTGCAATAATAAAGACCCAGAATGCTGGGAGCATAGCCGCTGCGACAATCTCTGGAATGGACAGGATTGCAAATAAAGGAATCGCTTGAACAGTGATGCCACCTGGCGTTGTGGCAATATTTGCCATCATCCCTATCGCCAGCGAAAGCACAACCAATAGACCACCCAGAGTCACGCGGCCTCTTTTATTAAAGACAGCGGCCAGGATAGTAGCAACTAGTTGAACGCCAAGCACAGGCAACAAAATCTTGTTGGGGCCTGTAAGCGCTGGTGGCAAGGAGGGAATATTTCCAATAAGAACGATGAAAATAATGACGCTGGCAAGACGTGCTCGACGAACAATATCGCGAGCTTCAAACGGGGCGGTTGGTGGTGGATCGGCGGGAGCTGCGAGACGGTACCACCTCCGTACCAGGCGCGTCCAGATAGATGCTGTAGGCTCGATTCCTCTTAACCCACTGCCCTGAAACCCACCTTGATCAAAATTGCTCCCCTCAAAATTCCTCTGCATAATAGATCTCCATTTGACGACTACAGTTGCTACAAATACTCATGCAATCTTCATACGAGAATAGGTCGTGTTTTAATGCTCTCCATACAACTGGACATCTATTCAAGCCTGATAAGATTCCATCCTTGCAGATCACGCACAATATCCTCAAGCTTATCAGGAGTGGTTCTCAACAAATGAGCAATCTCAGCCAATGAACGCTTTCCATCCACGTTTGCATATACAAGAAAGTGAGGACGTGGAAGCCTGGAAAGATCTGCTGAAGCAAGCACAACAAGTTTACTCGGGGTCCGTGCATGAAACGGAACCGGCGCAGGTGAGTATTGCTGGTGCGCTCCCGAAGTTGTGAACTTTGGTATCGGTAACAGGCCAGAGGATTGCGGCGAGCGTGATCCACTAAGAGGCGCCTGATCAAATGTCCATGGAATAATTCCCATTTGCGCGATCAATTTTAAGGCATCTTCACCGTAGAGAGTCCGCTGATCGCTCTTCAGCTCACAAAACTGGAGCTTGCCACGGTCAATCAGTATTTCAACTTGAGATGCCTCTTTTAGCACCTTACTTTTGGGTAGGCTCGCTGAAAGAGTTCCTGATAATTGATGGCGCAATAGGACGGAGAGCACAGCTTCCAGGTTAAGGTTATAGGCCTGACGCATTTCTCTCCTACTTCTTCTTTATGGTGTTCAGACCCCTATACTGAGATCTTCTCATTCTCATAGTATAATGAGAATTATTTTACACGTAAAAGGACTGACGATTATCTCAAAATTCAGGGTCTTCGAGAAGATTATCAAGCAAAGACGCTAATTTATACATACTATTTGCTCGATTTCCTCTTTATATTAAACGACTTTTTTTATAAAAGCAAGCATTTTAACATTTCTTACCTACAAGTTTATCCCACGACAACAAATAAACTCCCCATCTTTCCCTATGCTATAATAATCCACAATGAACCACTGCTATTCTGCTAGTTTGTAGAAGAGGATTTAGGATGCCTACACGTCAAGATGCATACGCTCTAATGACATCACATGTAAAAAATGAAAACCTCCAGAAACATATGCTCTCAGTCGAAGCTGCTATGCGAGCCTATGCGCGCAAGTATGGCGAGGATGAGGAGCTCTGGCGCATAACTGGTCTCCTTCACGATTGCGATTATGAAGAATATCCCTCCTTAGAAGAACATACGCATGTCGCTGCACAATGGCTAGAAACAGAGGGATACGACAAAAGAATTATTTATGCAATACTGGCTCACAATGATCTCAATCTGGCGACTCATCCTCGCAATGATCTCCTCTCTAAAGGTCTCTATGCCTGTGATGAGATTACTGGCATGATCACCGCTACTGCTCTGGTTCGCCCAACGCGAAGTATTCAGGGCCTGGAGGTCTCTTCTGTACGCAAAAAGATGAAGGCGAAAGGCTTTGCGGCCGGGGTGAATCGCAATGATCTGGTCAATGGGGCTGCTGAGCTCGGCGTCGATCTTGATGAACATATTGCCTTTGTGATTCAGGCCATGAGCGAGGTGGCCGATACGCTGGGCCTCGACGGGCTCTCTACACAATCCCTGTCTCAATGAGCTCTTTTTGTACACGCTATCACTGAAACCGAACTATACACAAGAGCGTAGATATCCATAGAAGCTTCGAGCCGATCCATCCGGTTCCCAATTGGTCGGCTCAGTTCCTACGCGAGAAAAAGCATGAAGCAGAAGTTTGAACAACGTGTCTTTACTGCCAGTGAGGTGGCCGAATACGAGTATTGTCCCCTCGTCTGGTGGTATGAACAGTATGAACCGCTGGTCAATGTTAATGATGAAGACCTTTTTGCCTATCTGGTGGAAATGGAAGAGGATTATGGCGCTCAGGCCCCTGCACTCCCAGAATATCAGGTGACTGAACATCTCCTTGTGCGCAGAGGAGCCTTTGAGCAAGGACGCCAACAACATCAAGATCATGCTGCTGAGGTGGAGGCCCTCCATGAAATTACCGAGGAACAGAATGCCCAGCCCGGCCTCCATCATAAAATGCGCCTTCTCGTAACGATTCTCATCTGTATTGTCGGCCTGGCTGCACTCTTTATCCTGGCCGCACTGCTCGCTCCACGCTAGCGCAAGGTTTGCACAACACAGAAGGGCACAGAAAGCATGCTGCGAGATACTTTACTGACGGTTGGGCTAGGCTTTTTGGTCCTGGCCGTCGCTTTATTGATGTTAATACTGAATGAACTGCGCTTTCGACGCAAACGCTTGATTGAGGAACGACAGAAAGCTCTCGGGCTTCCTTTTGGAGAACTGGTCTATGAAGATGCCGATGGCCTGGGCGAGCAATTAAACTCAACGGCCTACCCTCTGGTTGGCAAACCAGATTATGTGGTGAAGCTACCAGATGGTCGCCTCGTTCCGATTGAGCTAAAATTAGGAGTTGAACAGGCAACTGCACCGTATAGCAACCATATTTTACAGCTCGCTGCCTACTGTTTAATATTGGAGGATTATTCTGAACAACCCCCTACTCATGGTCTGCTGCGCTATGCTGATCGGGAATTCACTATCGAATATACGCCTGCTCTCCGCAAAAAGCTTATTCGACAGCTTACAACGATGGCGAACTGCAATGAACATGAAGCACCTGCACTCACGAAACAACGGGTCGCCAAGTGCCGTAGCTGTACCTTTCAACCCATCTGTCCCGTCGGACATGGTAAGTAAGCAGAAAGCAGATCAGCCAATCTGCACAAGTCTCACTTGCTGGACCAGTTCGTCAATGTCCTCTCGTTGCAGCCTGCCAGCACCCAGGCTGAGTGTGTTTGCACTTCCACAGGCCACCGCAAAGACGAAAGCAGTTTGTAATAGCTCTGCTTGTCTACTAGCCACAGCCAATGAGCTGATACGTTCTTCTTGAAGAGCCTCCCAGAGGCGAGCACTAAATCCTGCCAGGAATGCATCGCCTGATCCAACACTTGAGATAGCTGGAATAGCTGGCAAACGTGCCAGCCACGATCCTTGTGCGCTGACGAGGATTGCACCTTCTTCGCCACACGTAAGAGCCACCAGTTGCGCTCCTTGTTTTTGCAATAGCTGACCTGCCGCAACTCGTTCGTCCTGACTTTGCAAAGGATAGCCAAGGATTCCAGCTGCCTCTCGATGGTTGGGCTTAATCAAGAGTGGTTGTTCAGCCAGCCCGAAAGTGAGAGCAGCTCCACTGGTATCCAAGATGGTAGGAATATGCTGCATATGCGCAATTTTCATGAGCTGAGCATAATAGTCTGATGGCAGACCACGTGGCAACGAACCGGAGAAGATGACAAGATCACATCCTTGTAAGAGATCTGAAAAGGACGCCAGAAAACCCTCGGCTTCATGAGGAAGAATCTCCGCTCCTGGTTCGTAAATCTCCGTCGTCCGACCGCTCATGGGCTCAAACAAAGCATAGCAGGTTCGCGTCTGACCTTGAATAGAGAAAAAGCGATCACAAAGATGGGCCTGTTGTAATTTCGCCTTGATAAAAGTTGCTGCGGCTCCACCAATAAAGCCGCTTACACAGACGGGCAGCCCCAGTGTCTGTAACACGCGTGCAACGTTGATGCCCTTGCCACCAGGAAGCTTGAGCAGCTCTGTTGCCCGATGGATCTCGCCCGGAGTTAATTGATCCGGAAGGATTATAGTGGCATCAATAGCAGCGTTCAAGGTAATGGTTAAAATAGAGCCCATCGATAATTATCTTTCTCTCTAGATGCCTCACGTTGACGATAGGAGTCTTTCGACATCACTGCGTGTGAACCCACCTGAGCCTCCACGATGTGCAGCCGTGAGGGCTCCACAGGCATTTCCACGCCGCAGACAGTCTCCCAGGTTTTCACCTGCCAGCATGGCAGCAATAAAGCCTGCGTTAAATGCATCGCCCGCTCCTGTCGTGTCTATCACCTGAACAGAAAAACCAGGATCTTGTCTGTATTCTGCATCCTTGATGGCTGTTGCTCCCAGTTGACCTGCTTTTATCGCAACCCCTGGCGTCTGCGATGCTAGCCGTTTCAGGGCATCAGTGATCGTAGACATTCCTGTAAGCGCACGAGCTTCATCCAGATTTGGAAGAAAGAGGTCTAACCATTCTAATACGCCTTCCATCTTCCATTGCTCAGCAGGATCATACCCTGGATCAAGCGATGTCGTTAAGCCCAGAGCTTTGCTGCGCTGCAAAAGTGTAGGCACATCTGGCTGAAGCGCTGTCTGCAAAAAATAGGACGAGAGATGTAAGTGGCGCGCTCGTGCGACTTGATCCATTCGCACGTCCTCCAGACGAAGTTGCGCAATGGTTCCGCTATATGTCAAAATCGCTCGATCTTCTAAGGTCGAGAGAATAACGCCCGCACCAGTCCTCATGGTTGGATCACAGAGAACACCAGCCGTGTCAATATGCCAGCGCTGAAGATGTTCTACCATATAGTGGCCAAAGAGATCATCTCCCACAAGCCCACATAGGCCCACCCGAAGCCCCAACGCTGCCAAAGCAGTTGCTGTGAGGACGCCGCTGGAACCCGCTGTCAATTCGATGCTCTCTACAAGATGCTCAGTTCCAGGCATTGGCAGCCTCTGCATACCTGCCACGATGATATCAACGTTAATCTCAGCCACTACTATGACATCTAACTCTTTTGTCTTCATTCTAAGACTTCCTGCGGTAAAATAATGGCTCTACTTAGATGGCGAGGCTTCTCTGGATCTAGCCCCCGTTGGAGCGCCCGGTGCAGTGAGAAACGAAAAACTTCGGTCAGAGTGACAAGCGGATCTTGCTCTGGATAATAGACAGTTGCTCCTGTCTTACGTACATCCTGCATTACGGCTGCACTAACGGAATCACTCGGTGTATCAAAGCACCAGATGACTGTCTGCTCGTCAGCACAAGCAATCGGACCATGGCGATAATCCAATGTGTGATGTCCTTCAGGCACAACGCGAGCAGTCTCTTGTAGATTTAGAGCAGCCACACTTGCTAAACCGGCACGCCAATCTCGACCGAGGAAGACGCTATGTGCATACTGAGCAAAAGCTTGCGGATCAAATTCCTGCAATGACCGTTCAACCTGTGCTGGTAGCGTCTGTAAATAGGGAAGATCCTCATCACGGGCAAAAAGCAATCGCAAAGCCAGGAGCGAAGCCACGATAAAACGTGTCTGAATCACGCCTTTCTCAGGTGCAAACTCCAGTGGAAAGGTCTCATCAGCCAGTTCTTCAGCAGGAGAGCCTTGCTCGCCGCTAAGTAAGAGTGTATAGGTTTTCTCTGTGCGCTTAATGCGACGAAATGCTTCGATTAATTCGCTTGTCTGCCCTGTACGGCTAATGCCAATCTGTCGCCAGCCCATACGCGATCGATAATCTGATGCCAGCAAGGCTTGTGCAGGATATCCTGTGGCCGTCTCATACAAGACGGCTGCGCTTCTAGCTATACAATACGATGAACCACATCCTAATAGAGCCAGAGGACCATGGATTTGAGGCCGCAGAATTGGTCTCAGTTCCAATGTACGCTCAAGCACCTGGTACAATAGAGGTGGAATACCCTGAATATCCTGTTCTATCTGTGTGGTCATCGATTACAATCCTTCTCTTTTTACCCAGGGAAGATAAGCGGCTTGAGCCTCAAGCAGTTCATCTGCTACACTACTAGCCATTTCCAATGATTTTACAGATCCATCTAGGACCAGGGCCTGAATAAATTTTGTACGGCTCCCTTCCAATGCAGCTTCCACAATGGTCTCAGCCCACATATAGCGGGTAGCGAGCGTGCCAACCAGTGCAGCGGGCAGAGCTGGTAGAGCCAACGCATGCAGACCACTACCATCAGCAACTGCCGGGCTCTCGACAATAACCTCTCGTGGCAGATTAGGAACCTGTCCCGTATTAGGAAGATTAGCAGAAAAGATGGTCCCTCGTTCTGTGCGAATCGCTTCTACAATCTCTAATACTTGCTCGTGCTCTCCACCAATGCGCTCAAAATAATCTGTGGGCAGAGGCTCAGCAGCCAGGGCATCTGTACGCATCTGTTCAAATGTCTCGTCCCCACCGGCAATTGTATCTTCAAAGCTAAAAGCTTCGTTCCCTAAGGTCTTCCCACCATAATAAGCTCCCTCACGGAAAAATTGTGGAAAAAACTCTGTCACATGCCGATCCAGTACCGCAGGGAATGCATGAAAGAGCTCAAAGAGCCGCCAGCTAAATGGCTCCCCTTCATAAGGATCAAGCAGACGTTCAGCAGCAATTTCATGCAGACGGGGGAGTGCATCCTGTCCATTAACCCGAAGAGCAGTAAACCAGGTAAGATGATTGATACCCACCGCTGTATAATGGAGATCCGCTTGAGGAACGCGTAGCGCACGTGAGAGATAGGCAGCTACTGCATTAACGCCATGACAGAGACCAATTACCTTTGCACCTGTGGCTTTATGAATTGCTCGACAGACTGGTGCCATCGGGTTGCCATAGTTAAAGAATAGCGCTTCTGGAGCCAGGTCCAGTACATCTTGCGCAATCGCAATCATGGCTGGAATCATACGCAATGCACGAGAGCTCCCACCAGGTCCAACTGTATCCCCAACAGGAACAATTATTCCATACTTGCGCGGGATAAAGACATCCTGCTCCCAGGCACGACGTCCTCCGACACCTATCGTACAGATGACGACCGTTGCACCTGCGAGAACCGTACGACGATCAACTGAAGCGCTCAGTTGAATCGGAGCTTGACGAGATGCAATCATCTTTGCCGTCAGCTTCTCCGCTGCAGCCAGGGCTTCAGGATCACTATCGACCAGCACCAGCTCTGTCTCAACACCCCTGGTAATCAGATCAGCGACAAGACCACGCGTAAATACGGCGCTACCAGCACCAATCAAAACAATGCGCTCTTTCATCAGTGAAAACCTCCCTATAAGAGAACTACCCATTTAATCATAAGCTGGATATCGCTGCCACCAGGGTTGAGCACTTGCCTCAAGGATACGATGTAAGGTCAGTACATTCTCCACACCTTCCGTCTGTAGCCACTCCTCCGCAGCCTTACGTCCCTGATGAAGATAGATAGGGATACAGTCCTGCCAGCTGGCCCGACCACAGAGTACACCATAATAGGGGGCTGACGACTCAGCCGCCAATTGCAATGTCTCAATAAAAATATCCATCTTCACACCGGCACTGAGATAAATAAAGGGCAACTGGGTCGACCTGGCTGTCTCAGCAAACAATTGGCTTGCTCTCTCATGTGTATAAGCACTTTCATTGGTAAGATTAGCTCGAGAACCTGCAACATAGCGAATGTCAACCGGAACTTCAATCTTAAGTACATCCACATGATAGCCTGGACGAGAAAACTCCTGCATGCTCAATTGCACGCGCAAAGGCTTCTCCTGCGCCAACATAAGTTCAGATTTCTCAATTGCGCTATACGTGATGATCTCAAGGAAGAAGGGGAGATCATAGGCCACGCACTCAGCCCCCACACGCTCCACAACTGCTTGTTTCATACGATTGATTGAAGTCTCTTGATCAGGATCATAGTACAGCAATACTTTGATGGCATCCGCACCAGCTTCCTGGAGCCGCTTTACAGACCATTCAGGAAGTAAGTGAGGCAAACGATCCAGACGTGTATGATCATAGCCACTCTGCTCATATGAAAGGAGAACGCCGGTCTGAGGTGCTCGCTTGAGCAAAACCTCCAGGCTATAGTGAGGATCTAATAAAATAGCAGATGTATAGGGTGTAAGAGCCTCAGTCACCAGGAGCTTAAACTCACGAAGCTCGCTCTCGGTCGCTGGACTTCCTTTCACCTTTGCCATTGCTCTCTGCAATGAAGTGCGCTGATCCATGGCTGCTGCCGCAATAATTCCCTGTCCATTGCTCAGGGCCTGAAGCCCCTGGCGCTTTCCCTGCGAGAGTTGCAAATTAACCTCCATTCAGGCTATTCATTTATTCACTTCTATCAATGCACTATGGTGTTCGGAGTTGTTCTCAGAAGATCGTTTAAGAGACTAGGAGAGCTCGACAAAATAGCGACAACGATCACCACGCACTATCGATTGCGTCAATTCAACTTTGCGTCCATCGCCTAACGATCCCAGACGCTCGACATACAGCGCTGGTGCACCCTGAGGAACACCAAGCATCTTGGCCGCAAATTCATCGGTGAGGATCGGCTCAAAACTTTCGAGCGCACTGGTAGGCTGCATACCATAACGCTGTTCAAGAATGCTATACAGGCTATTCGTCGCAACATCATGTTCGCTCAAACCTGGAACCAACTGTTCGGGTAGATAGGTTGTCTCTAACATGATTGGCTCTTGATCTGCCAGCCGCAGACGCACAAGCTTAATCAGGGGCTCATGCTCAGAGACACCCAGGAGCGCCGAGATCTCAGGCCGGCGAATAACGTATTCGAACAGAACGATCCGTGTCTCAGCCTGCATTCCTTTGGCCTCAATATCTAATGTGAAACTATAGACTGAGCTCAAACGCATCGCTATCTTGGGTTTACTGACAAATGTGCCACGGCCATGCTCGCGGGATAAATATCCCTCACGCTCGAGCTCAGCCAATGCCTGACGAACGGTCGCTCGGCTCACAGCCAGCTGCTCATGGAGGGCCTGCTCAGAAGGAAGACGCTCGCCTACCTGCCAGACACCAGCCCGAATCTGCTCGCGAAGATTCTCCTTCAACTGCAGATACAGCGGAACATCGCTCTGCTGATTAAGATATATATGCTCCACACCGTCTTCCTCTATCTCTATTTTTTCTAGTGGTACGTACCTATTCACTCTATCTATCTGTATACAGAGTATATCAAATGCTCTTGAAATTTTCAAGTGCTTTAATGTATACTCACAGTACGTACCACTTTCTGTCTTAAGACAGAAGGAGGTACGGGAGAGTATTCGATATTTCTATGGCCTCTCAAGTGTGTTGGCATCGATGATAGATATTGTTCAAAAAAAGGATAAGGAAACATGGCACGTATAAAGCTTGCTTATATTGGCGGTGGAAGTACACGCGGACCCGGGACAGTCGCTTCGTTGATTGAACAGGGTCAAAATTTTGTGGGCTCCGAGATTGTTTTGATCGATCTCAATGAGGAGCGCTTGAAAATTGTACAGAAGATTGCCCAGAAGATGGCTGCGGTCAGAGGATTGGATCTGACGATCACGATCACGACTGATCGTCGGGCTGGTCTCCAGGGCTGTGATGCTGTCTTAACCAGTTATCGACCTGGCAACTTTGAGGCACGCTATCTGGATGAGTCGATCCCCCTGAAATATGGCGTGATCGGACAGGAGACGCAGGGGCCCGGTGGCTTCTTTATGGCTCTCCGCTCCATTCATATCATGCGTGATATCATTAAAGATATGGAAGAGATCTGTCCTGATGCATGGTTGATCAACTATACGAATCCTATTAATCTTGTCTCTGAAGCGGTCGTTCATCATTCGCCAATTCGAACGGTCTCACTCTGCGAGGGTCCGATCATCTATAATACCAACTATGTCCGTTTCGCAGAGCTCGATCCAGATAAGCTTGATGCAGTTTCTATCGGGCTGAACCATGGCTCGTGGACCATTCGCCATCAGTACGATGGACAAGATTTTATTCCTCTCCTACAGGCTGCCTATGAGCGAGCACTCAGTAAGGGTCAGACGCCACGCGAACGTTTGCGGATGATTGAACTGGCCTGTTTGATGGAGAGTCTCCCGAGTAATTATTTTCAGTATTATTACTTCAACGATGAGATCCTGGCCGAACAACAGGCAAAGCCAACGACACGCGCTCAGGATATTCTCGCCAACGTCGAGGATTTCTGGGTACACTACCGTGAACAATCCGAAAGTGCTAATCCGGTCCTGGACCCCGAGCGATCCCGAGGCGGCATCAATGAGTTAGAGCTAGCGATCGATATTATCGATGCCATCTTCAATGATCGCAAAGAGGTCTGGTATGTCAATGTGCCCAATCGTGGAGCACTGGCAGATTTGCCAGAGGATCGCGTGGTTGAACTGACTGGCTTTGTTGATCGCAATGGCATCACTCCCCTACAACATGGTCATCTCCCAAAACCTGTCCGCGGTCTGGTCCAACAATTAAGCGAATACCAGTCGCTGGCTGCTGAGGCTGCCTGGGGGGGAACACGCAAGGATGCCATTAAAGCGCTTGCCAGCAATCCGCTTGTGCCATCCCTCTCCAAAGCCCAGAGCATCTATGATGAGATGGCGGCTGCCCTTCGCAATTATCTTCCTGAACGTTTATTACACTAAAAGCGAAAGAGAGCGAGAGATGGAGCTACTTGTCTCTGACAATTATGCTACGATGAGCCTGGCTGCGGCCAGGCTCATCGCAGAAGCGTTTACAGCTAAACCAGATTCCTCGGTGATTATTGCCGTTGGAAATACGCCACTGGGTGCGTATAAAGAACTGGCTTACTTCTATCAGCAGGGTCAAATCAAGACCTCTCAGTTACGTCCATTCCAATTAGATGAATATCTGGCTATCCCGCCTGATGATTATCGCTCGCTGTTTGGATGGGTCAAGCGGGATTTTTTGGACCCTCTTGAGATTACTGCCTCTCGTTGCGTTCGTCTACCGGGAGAGGCTTCTGATCCAGATCAGGTCTGCCGCGACTATGATAACCAGTTACAACTAGCTGGTGGCGCTGATATCGCGATTCTTGGTCTGGGCCCAAATGGTCACCTTGGTTTTAATGAGCCTCTCGCCGATGCTAACGCCCCCACACGCGTGGTATCACTGACGCCAGAGTCCCTGAAGAGCAATGCTACCTATTGGGGCGGTATCGAACAGGTTCCGCAGCAAGCCCTTACCTGTGGTATGCGTCAGCTCCTGGCGGCCAAACAGATCTTCTTGCTCGTCTCGGGAGAGCATAAACAGGAGATTCTTCATCAAACGGTGGCTGGACCGATAACGCCTGCTGTACCTTCATCCTTTTTACAACAGGCAGCAAACGTTGTGGTCTTGAGCGATAAAGCCGCCTGGCCCCAGACGTAATTATTTCAGACACAACAAAACAGGTCGTTTCATCTTTTCCTCCTATCGCTACATCGGAAGAGGAAGTCAACAGAGAGGAGACAAGAATACAATGCCGTATGTTCTGGCTGTCGATGGAGGCAATACGAAAACGATTGCGCTCGTGGCAACTTTAGATGGGGTGATCTGCGGAAGTGGTCGCGGAGGCTGTAGCGACATTTATAATAGTTTTAATGCCAGCAATCGACAGAGTGGAGTCGAGCTCGCGATACAGAACCTGGAACAGGCTATCGAGAGCGCATTGGCCGCAGCTGGTGCGACCCCACAAGAACTGGTGGCGAGCGTCTTTAATATGGCCGGGGCAGACTGGCCCGAGGATTATGCCTTACTACAGACAATTGCACAGGATCATGGCTGGGGCCACACCATTCAGATTCAGAATGATGCTCTGGGTATCCTTCATTCTGGCAGTCCTGCATTTGCTAAGACAGGGGTCGCGGTAATTTGTGGCACCGGGGCCGCGGTCGGTGCGCGTGGCCATGATGGTCACATCTGGCACGCCAGTTTCTGGCAACATGTGGGGGGAAGCATCGATCTCAGTCAGAAAGCTTTGCATGCAGTTTATCAAGCTGAGATCGGTCTGGCGCCCTCAACTTCCCTCACCGATCTGGTTTTGCAGCTCTTTCAACTGACGACCGTTGAAGATGTACTCCATCTCCTGACCAGGAGAGGTTCTCCTGGAATGACCCATGTCCTGGCGAACTTGACGCCACTGTTGCTGGACGAAGCGGAACAGGGCGATCAGGTGGCACAGACAATTGTACAACAACATGGACAGTTACTGGGAGATTACGCCTTAGTTGCAGCTCGCAAAGTGCACTTGCTTAATACCCCTTTCACGTTGATGCTTGCGGGCGGTGTTCTTCGCCATCCTTCATCGCTCCTCGCCGATGCTCTCATCGAACGGGTGCATCAGAAAGCGCCCGAGGCTACCGTCAAAAGCCCACGTTTTGAACCGGTCATTGGAGTTCTCTTCAGTGCATTAGAGGCCGCTGGAATCTCCATTGATGCACCTCTTATACAGCGGCTAGAACCCACAATTCCTGCTCAGCCTTTCTTTCATACAGGACGCTAAAATCTCCTGAATTTTCCTGAGCTGTATTGTACCGATGTGGAACGAACAGTATAATTGAAGGGAGATCGGTCTGGCTAAGGCCATTCACCGCTCCTGAAGCAACCCGGCAGAGCGCATGTCTGCCTGTAGTTGACACTCAGAAGCGGTCGGATTAGACTGACAATTATATTGTGGCGAGTTGGAAAGTAAAGAGAGAACCCCATGGATACAGTTCATGAAGTAGTGGAGTTGAGTGGGCATATTATCGATTCCTGGACCCTCCCTCGGGCCTGGGATGTGATTATGGATCGTGGTGGCAACTTCGATGTTGAGGAGATGCGGGTTGGGGCCACGAAGAATGAGACAAGCTACGCTCGCGTCAAAGTCTCCGCTCCAACCGATGAAGTATTAGATCTGATTTTATCTGAACTTCAACAATTGGGAGCTGTTCTGCTGGAACCCAATGATGTTCATACTGCTCCAGTCGAACAAGATGGCGTCTTACCACCCAGATTCTATTCAACAACCAATCTTCAGACTCAGGTCCGCCTCTTAGGACAATGGGTCAAGGTAGAAGAGATTGAGATGGATGTGGCAGTAGTTATTACATCTGATAAAAAACGGGCCTATTGTCGTCCTATGCACGATGTCAAGGTTGGCGATGAGGTTGTGGTGGGCCACGAAGGAATTCGCGTCATTCCTTATGAGCGTGAACGTGAGCGCGAATCGTTTGCTTTTATGCAGAGTAGTGTGTCATCTGAAAAGGCCAAAGTACTGGCTATCCATGAGATTGCTCGCCAGATGAAAGAGACGCGGGCCAGAAACGGGAAGATCCTTTTTGTCCTGGGCCCGGCCGTCATTCATACTGGTGCCGGTCGCTACGTTGCAGAGCTCTTGCGCCGTGGTTATGTTCAGGTCATCTTTGGCGGCAATGCCATTATTACCCATGATATCGAATCAGCTTTATTTGGGACATCCCTGGGGGTCAATCTCGAAAGTGGCGAACAGGTTGAGGGAGGGCACCGCAATCATTTGCGTGCTATCAATGCCATCCGTGGCATCGGCTCTCTCGATAAAGCGATCGAGACTGGTCTGCTGCGAGAAGGCATTACCTACGAAGCGATCAAGCACAATGTGCCAATGGTCCTGGCTGGCTCTATCCGTGACGATGGTCCAATGCCAGGCGTGATCTCTGATATGATTGAAGCCCAGAAACGTATGCGCAACGAGGTCCAGGGAGTTGAGATGGCTATTATGATCGCTTCGATGCTTCATGCGATCGCAACGGGAAACCTGCTCCCGGCCCATGTGCGAACTGTTGTGGTCGATATCAATCCCGCTGTCGTTACAAAACTTGCCGATCGCGGCAGTTTCCAGGCCGCAGGATTGGTAACCGATGCAGAACTCTTCTTGCGTGAATTGCTGGATGTCCTTTCATAGGACAGGTTTTTTATCATTGATACTCAAAGAACGGGGTACGCGGCCATCATAAATGATGGCCGCCGTAACCCACTCCTCAAGCTACAAAATTATTCGGCCAGCGAGGAGACACGAGTGGCCAGATTTCGCATCGCATCATACAACTCTACTGGCCGCAGAATCTTGAGATCACATCTCAAATTGACCAGCAACAGGGCAATCCAATCCAGATCTTCCACTGCACAACGCAACAGCACCCCTTCATGAACCTCTTCCAGTGTCGCCAGAGCTGGCGGGACAATGCGTTGCGCCTCCGCCAAAGAAAGCTTTAACAGGACTTCCACAGACCAGATATTTGGGGTCTGAGAGATTGAATGCAAGACAAATGCCAGGCAATCAAACTCTGCTGGACGCTGAAATCCTTCCTCTAGAGCCGTTACATCGAGAATTCGATCCAGGCGGAACGTTCGCATCTCCTGACGTAGATGACAATAGCCAACCAGATACCAGAAACCAATTCTATAGACGAGACCATATGCATCCAGTTTCCGCTCGCTTTCAGTGGCTTTATAGGCTTGATAACGCAATAACACCCTCTGGCGCTGCTGAATTGCCAGCACTAAGATCCGTACAACTCTTTGCTCTGGCACCGTTTTGTCAGAAGGCAGATCCAGAATCAAGCTCTCTTGCAACGCCTGCACCTGGGCTCGGATCGCGACAGGCAGCACACGCTCAATCTTGGCCAATGCGCCCTCAACCGCTGGTCCTGCCACGAGAAGTCCAAGCTTTCTCGCAACCAGTAGACCAATTGTCACCCCCAGTGCCTCATCATCCGTAAACATAAGTGGAGGGAGCTTAAAACCCGGGCGTAAACGATAGGAACCATAGCGCCCCCGCTCCGCCTCAACTGGAATGCCAAGGTCCTGCAACATCGTAATGTACCGCCGTACTGTCCGTGTATCAACCTCTAAACGGGACGCTAACTCTGGTCCGCTGATCCGCGAACGTGCTTGCAACAATTCCAGCACAGTTAACACTCGCGTGGTAGGAAAATGCATCCTGAAGAATCTTCCCTTCTCGCATCTATCATAGTAGTATGAATCAGGACGTATTTTAACCTGATAAGGCTTTATAGTACAAATAATTAAGGCATCCACACGCTATCCTATCATCACATACTACTATCACTGAGATTACCTTAGTGATGATACGATCATTACGGGCAGGATTATCTCTTTCTGACCTGGATATCGTTCTTTATGAGCTCAAAGGAGTCTTACAGTATGTCTACAACCATACAAAAAGAACAGTTTCTCGAACGCATTCGCACAGGCTATACTACTTTTCAGGAACTTTTACAACCGCTGACACCAGAACAACTGACAACACCCAATGTCAACGGACAATGGTCGATCAAAGATAATCTGGCTCACCTGAGTGCATGGCAAAAACTGGTGCTCAATAAGATTGAGGCTCTGCGTTTTGGTGTTGATCGGCTTCATCCTCCATCCTCAAAAGATGAGGATGCCATCAATGAAGAGATCTATCAGCAAAACAAAGACCTCTCATTAGCAGAAGTTCAGGCAGATTTTCAGGCTACATCACAACAATTGCTGGCAGCTACTGAGCAATTAAGTGAGGAACAGCTTAATTCTCCCTATCCCTGGGGTGGTACCTATGCTGTCTGGGAAAACATCGCAGGAAATACCTATGACCACTATCAAGAACATGCCACCATTATTCTTTCCTGGCTGGCGCAACACTCATAGCACTGAATGCATGAGAGATTCGTCTCTCCAGGAGCTTATGAGATTCGTCTCTCCAGGAGCTTATAGGGATTACGCAACAGAACTGGTCACTCATCCATTGGAGTAACATACAATAACCTCAAGAAGTAATGAACATGAGAGCAACAGAGATATAATTGTTGCTCTTGTGTTTTTTTCTTTTTGTTTTACTACATAGAGCATCAAAATTCACCACTTTTTAAAATCCCCAGCACTTGCAAGGTCTCTGCGCGTAGTTGTTGCTCTGTAGCCCCCAACTTTACTATTAATTTTGTTGCAATGTTCTCGCCTGAATTCATTAAACCTAGTAAAAGATGCTCAGTCCCAACAGAGCGGTGATTCATACCCTGAGCCTCAATAATAGCCCGTTCAATAACACGTTGAGCACGTGGGTTAAACCCAAGCTGGCCTTGAACTGGCTTCTCTCCACGACTGATCACCTGATTTAATGCATTCCGAACCATATATGTGTTAATTCGTAAGCGCTGAAAAATATACGCCGCCGCCCCTTCATGTTCGCGCAATAGCCCAAGCAGAAGATGCTCTGTTCCAATATAACTATGCTGCATATACATAGCCTCTTCATGAGCATAATTAAGCACATTTCTGGCCCGATCAGTAAAATGAGAGAAGGCTCCTTGCTCCCCTACTTTGACGGTGCGCTGCTCACCTGTAGCACGCGTAACTGTGGCCTGACGAGCTGCCTCAGCGCTGGGAGACATCTCATGCAGAGGATTGTTGGGACCAGCAGTAGCACTGGAAAGGATACGAATACTGGCTGCACGCATTTTCAGCACGCCAAAAGTAATGCCAAGACGATGCAGCATTTTCTCACTCTGACTCTGAGTGAGCGTGGTCAACCCGAGGAGGATATGTTCGGTGCCTACATAGGGCTGCTTCATCTTCTGGGCCTCCTGCATGGCCGCAGTAAACACAAGGAGCGCCTGCTCGTTAAACGTAGGCAGTTCAGGAAGATAGGTATTGCCAATGCCTACAACTTCAACTAAGGCCGTCCGCAGCTTCTCACTCGTCGCCCCCAGGCGAGATAACACACGCGCTGCAACCCCCTCCCCTTCAAGCGAGATTGCTAACAATAGATGCTCTGTACCCACCATCTCATGACGATAAAAGCGAGCCTCGTCCTGAGCTAAACTGACGATCTTACGGGCACGTTCAGTGAAGCAATCAAATCTTTTGTCCACAGACGCTCCTTTCTACATCCCATCTCCTGGTTTTTCTGGCACCGCCAGCTTGTCCAGGGATCATACGCAATCGGCTAGATTACGTCATCAGCAGGTCATGTGACAGTACAGCAAAAGTATAACACAAGAGCCCTGACAGGCGTTATTATACAGGCCAGATAGGTCGAATGGACCAACAGGATGGTCGTTGTTTCATTAAGCGGATACGCCTGCCTTTCCACAACCAGCATCATCGTAGTAATTTCAAAGGGACAGGGGATTTGATGATCGACTCTTTCTGGCATATAATAAGTTAATCATTGCGCCAATTTCTTCATGCACTGAAATACAGGCATAGTCATATGCAAACAGCCATGCCTTCGCACGTTGGTTATTAGGAGGGAAGAGGCATCGATCAGTCAACGACTGCCAATTCATAGCTCGCAGGCAAGAAGGTTCAGGAACATATTGATACAATCGTCCGTCAGTGAAAACGTCTAAACGCTTAGACACAAACGCTTAAAATACAGAAATTTAGCTGACTATGCAACATTTTCATTTAACTGGATCAACAACGGAGACTACACACGAGGACAGTCCATCGACCCATCCAACGGGCGCCTCCCAGCAGGCCTCCCTGGCAGCCGAGCGGGCTCGGATCCGCCAGGGGATTATGCATGTCCGTATTGATCATTTCTATTGCGAATTAGAAGAGATGTTTGATCCGTCTTTAAAGGATCAAAGTTTTGTGGTTGGAACCGGAACAGGACGACCCAATGAGCCTGGTCGCGTGATTGATGTATCACCAGCGGCGATACGGCTGGGGCTTGTACCTGGTATGCCTCTGCGCCGCGCTCACCGGCTGGCTCCACGCACACGCTTCTTACCTGCATCCTATGATCGGTATCAACCAATTCTACAGAAACTGAAAGAACGCTATCGGTTTTATTCACGAATTGTTGAATCTATCCCTATCTCAGATGCCTTTATTGAGCTTCGTGGCTGCGAACTACTATTTGATTCGCCCGTTACATTGGCGGAACGTTTATGTGCAGAGATTATAGAGATGGGGCTCACTCCTATGATCGGGATTGCCAACGGTAAAGCCATCGCCGAGCTAGCCGCGCTGATGAGCAGAAAAGATGGTCGCAAAGGGGTACTTTATATCCCTCCTGGACGCGAAGCATCCTTCATACAGACGCTTCCACTCTCGATGCTTCTAAAGGTGCGCGCTGCTGGAACTGGCCTACCGTCCTCATTGCCAGGGCTAAGCGAACAATCGAC
Organism: Tengunoibacter tsumagoiensis; assembly: GCF_003967535.1. Classification (GTDB taxonomy): domain Bacteria; phylum Chloroflexota; class Ktedonobacteria; order Ktedonobacterales; family Ktedonobacteraceae; genus Tengunoibacter; species Tengunoibacter tsumagoiensis. The sequence continues at coordinate 4,685,161 of NZ_BIFR01000001.1, forward strand.
GTCCGAGGTCGAAGGTAAAAGCGAGCAGATTGACCCAGTGGCTGTTGCAGAGATGCTGGCCCATCTGCGCGACTTTGGTATCACCACTTTTATGCAGGTGGCTGCCCTCTCAAATGAGGGGCTGGCACGCCGTCTGGGGAAATTGGGGGGCTGGCTCCATCAGATCGCTCTGGGAGAAGATAGCAGTCTGGTCATACCCGATGCGCCTCCATTGAGCCAGAATGCTCGGGTTCGCTTTAGCCATCAGGCTGATGCTGATGAGACATGTGCGGCTATTCGTAAATTGGCGGATTATCTAGGAGAACGCTTACGCGAACAACGCCTGAAGGGGCAATCGATTGGCTTGATCCTCTGGCCCAATCGTCTGAAACGAGAGACGCACAAGCTTTTGCTCGACGAAAATGGGCAGGAGATGGCCGTTACAGCCGAAGAAGAGACCATCAGTGGGCAGATGATTCTATCTCGTCATAGCGACGAAGCGGATATCATTGCCCACCATAGCCTGATGCTCTTTGCTCACTATCATCGTTCAGGCGTACGCTATCTTCAGGTCCAATTACGCGTTGGGGATATTATCGCCACCACTCCCACCTACTATCCACCTCCAGCACGCACGCGCCGCCTGACACGTAAACTTTAAATGTTTCCTCTAGAGCAAAGAGGCCCTCTCAGGAAGGTTCTTTGCTCTGGCGCTGCTGAGCCAGGAGCTCCAGTTCTTTGCGACCACGCGCCTCTAATTGTCCTCTCCATTGATCTTTATAGGGTCGCAACGTTTGCACCAGGGTCTGAGCAATCACAAGATTGCGATACCACTTATGATTGGATGGCACGATATACCAGGGGGATTCTTCAGTACTACACTTACTTAAGACATCCTCATACGCTTTTTGATAATCATCCCAGTATTTGCGCTCCGCCCAATCACTCGCAGAAAGCTTCCAGGCTTTGTCTTTATCCTGCTCCCTTGCCTCCAAGCGTCTGGCCTGCTCATCTTTACTAATATGCAAAAAAAACTTTATGATAATAGTATTATTGTCAACGAGAAGCTTCTCAAATTGATTGATTGCTTTATATCTTTTGCTCCAGACGTCTTCAGGAACGAGATCATGCACCCGCACAACGAGAACATCTTCATAGTGCGAGCGGTTAAAGATACCCATCATACCTTTGCCCGGCGTGACCGTATGGACACGCCATAAAAAATCATGGGCGAGCTCTACATCGGTTGGCTGCTTAAATGAATGAACATAGCAGCCCTGGGGATTAATGCGAGAAAAGACATGACGAATTGTGCCATCTTTGCCGCTCGTGTCCATTCCTTGAAGGATCATCAATAAGCTATTCTGTTGTGCTGCCGCAAGCAGTTCCTGGAGCTCGCTCAACTCCTGATCCAGGCGCTCCATCTCTGCATTTGCCTGCTCCTGCACGACATGCTTATTGATAAAATCAGGATCATAGTCTTTTAACTTTACTTTGTGATCCTCAGCGATCTTCCACACAAGATCTGACGACATGCTCTTGCCCCCTTTTTCTTCACGGTCATTTGATAACGAAAAGTACGACCACGGTTTGATGATGTTGATCTTCTTTTGTTACGTTGACAAAACGCGTATAGTCTCTTTTTTTCTCGCCAACAATCTCTTCTTTACCCAGATTGGGTACTGGTATAGCCCAATCTGGGTGCTTGATGCAACACTTGCATGGTTAATAGCGTTATAAATGTTGAGAGCAATACAGTGTGGTAGACCTCTTCTTTCGGAACAGAGCTTTATTCAAATCAGAGCTACCTTTCCCTATCGAGGCCAATTTTCATTTTTATTTATTTTATAAAGGTCTACCAATGTCTAAATCGGAAGAACAGTCAGCACAGGAAGAGCAGTTCCTTGAAGCACCTGAAACGATGAACGAAGCCATCTCATCAGAACTAACAGCAACACCCTCTCACCCTGATGAGATGGAAGATACACCCTCCCTCTCTGATGAGATAGAAAATACACTCTCTCGCCCTGATGAGATGGAAGATGTACCCTCTACCCCTGATGAGATGGAAGATGTACCCTCTACCCCTGATGAGATGGAAGATGTACCCTCTACCCCTGATGAGATGGAAGATGTACCCTCTACCCCTGATGAGATGGAAGATGTACCCTCTACCCCTGATGAGATGGAAGATGTACCCTCTCACCCTGATGAGACGGGTAGTAGCGCTTCTACGATCAATAGCATGATCAGGATAGAGAATGCTGAATCCATAGATGGAAGGGCTTCCCAAACCTCTCTCACAAGTAATAATGATGATGACGAGGACTCTCGCAGGCTCCTTGATATCTATGATCCTCTTAATCGCACAGATAAACAACTGGCGTTATCTGGCTCGATCTCACCACAGCTTCAACAAAGGTTTCGTCGCTATGTGCGCCGCTCTTTACGTCGACGCCATAAAGGTGAGAGCTTACGAGGTCTGTCTGGAATCATTCTCTGTCTGCTCCTCTTTAGCATTCTTGGACCAACCGTGTTTGGAATTGGACTGGGGATACAGCTCTATTCAACGTATAATGAGTTACGCACACATACTAATGATGGAATCCAGAATCTGATGGAGCTCAAAAATCTGTTTGGTCAACAGAATAATAGCAATCTATTGGATACACAAACAATACAGAGAGGCATCCAGAATCTACACGTAGCCCAGAGTGATTTCCGACAGGTACAAATAATTCTTAATCAGAATACGTATATTCAGGCGGTGCCACGCTTTCTTCCACAATATACCCCCCTGCTGAACACAAGCCGGGCAGGCACTCAGATGGGCATTGATATTACTGAGATCGGGCTTCAAGCCTTAACTTTAGGACAAACGTTTGCACCAAGACTCCATGGAGGATCGTTCCTTGGCGATAATGGAACACCTTTATTGATCCCTCAGGATATCCCGCAGATCCATATAACGCTCAATACGATTGCGCCCATCGTCAAAGATCTGCAACAACAGGCGCAACTGGTGCAGTTGGATTCGCTCCCTATCAGCTCACATCAGCGCGAGCAGCTTCAGTCAGCCTTAAACCTGGTGCCCACTCTGGCCAGCAGCATTCAGACGGCGCAGACCTGGCTTGATCCCCTTAGCTGGCTTCTAGGCGTTGATCATTCTCGAACATTACTGGTTGAGACGATGGACCGCGGCGAGCTCCGGGCGACGGGAGGCTTCACTGGCCAATATGGTGAATTAACTATCAATGGTGGACGTATTGCGCCACTTACCTTACAAAATGTTGCCCTCCTCGAATATACTGCTGGCAGTCCCAATCAGGGCCAGTTAGCCCCCGAACCTTACCGCTCCTGGTGGCCATTTGATAACTGGGGGCTGCGTGATGCAAATCTATCACCCGATTTCCCCACCTCTGCTCGCCTGGTAAGTGATCAATATACTCACGATACTAAACGCTCCGTTGATGGCGTCGTCATGTTTACTCCTTTCTTAATTAAGGATATCCTCAAAGCAATCGGGCCAGTGACCGTTCCCGTTTACAATGAGACGGTGACTGACCAGAATTTAGAAGAGATCTTACACTTTTATCAGCTTGCACATGATGGAATTATGAAGGAGAAAGAGATTGAGCATGTCACAAGCGACGAGGAGGCTCGCAAACAGTTCACGACCCGTCTGACCCATGTGCTCTTCGATCAGTTGCGGAAAACATCCCCTACGCTCCTGATCAAGTTGGGGCAGATCCTGCTGATTGATCTTCAGACCCGCGACCTTGAGATCTATGCAACGAATCCGCAATTAGAAGATCTCTTGTTACAGAATGGCTATGCTTCTCAGGTAAATACGGCCACGAAGCAGGACGGGCTCTATGTGGTACAGGCAAATGTCAGCGCCAGCAAAGCGGCTGAATTTGTACGGACCCAGTTGCACGATACGGCCAATCTCGCCACCGATGGGTCGGCCGTTCATACGCTTCAGATCCGACTGGCCTATACGCAGGTGGGGGATGTGTATGGACTTGATACCTATCGCGATTATGTACGGGTCTATGTTCCCCCAACCGCTCATTTCATTGATGGAACCGGCTTTGACGATGGTAAACCACTCTGTGATGGACCCTTAGCCCCCTGTCCCGCTGTCAGTATCTACCCACATGATGATCTGATCTGTCCCACTGGACTCTATCATGGTGGTGCCAGCGCCCCTATACTGAATGATCCATACTATAAGAATTGGCATCCACTGGATGGAGTGGGAGCTCCTACGAATTTCCAGAGCGATCTACCCGGACGAGCTATGTTTGCAGGCTACGCGATTGTGCCCAAAAATTGTACGCTGACCCTCTCACTCACATGGTCGGTTCCTGCCTTACAATCGGACGGGTATCAGCTCCTGGTCCAACGTCAGACAGGAACCTATCCCGAAGTAGATATGACGATTCTACCACCCCCCCAGAGTTGCTCGGTTTTTATACCGTCTGGTCTCCATTTTAATGGAGTGTTAGAAGCGGATCAGGAATTTAACCTTAAACGCAGTTCTCAAGCAGCGTCACAGTCGCAAAATTGCACAGTCTCCAATCCTGTTTAAGACGAAAACTGTGGAGTCTCGATGGGTGGACATAATAGTAGTCCATCATTTAGAGACTCCACGTTACTACACCTGAACAACTCAAGAGTAGGGATTATAGCTTCCTCACGCTCTCCTGAAAAGAAGACCATTTTTCCCTTCCACGAAGGAATTCTTGTATTCTCCCCTGAAACTCACTAAAATAAAAAAGAACATAAATTGACAAGACGTGGTTGAGGTCGTATACTTCACTGGCAAGGCTGTCTTTTTTTAACTGATTCTTATGCACTATGCACCATAGCGTGAAAAGTGGGGGCGACGTTTTCCATTGGCTTGTTTTCTAAACGATGGCCCCCGGCTTACGATCGAAAAGTTTTTTGCAGCTGTATCCTCTGATAACAGACACGCTGTAGTCTATCCAGAGAACATGCGAACCCTATTCGCATGACAGCGGTATTTTTTAACGGGAAGATTGCGGAAGAGAAGCAACCATGGAACAAACAGCTCTTTTAACGATTATCAAAACAGATACAGGTTACCGGTTTCGTCTTGATCTTCCCGATGGACCGGCGGATGAAAACCACGACTATAATACTGAGCTTAGTGTTGAGCTCAAAGAACGTCTGCGCCGCTCTCTGCAAGTGGCTCAACAATCTTTGGCCACAACTGAGCACAAACGACAAACCGCTAAGTTTGGCAGCGGAACTGCCAATGAAGCCTTTGCGGCACTGGGCCGACTTCTCTTTGAAAACATTCTCCCAGTCCCACTTCAGGAACCTCTCCGTCGTTTAGATTGCGCCCTGCTTATTCAGACGAATACGCCCGAGATTCCATGGGAGATTCTGCTGGATAACGCACCTAAAAGCAAACGGTATCTGTGCCAGGTGACGAGCGTAGGACGGCTCGCACAACAGGACCAGGACCCACTTCTGGCCCTTCCCTTGAATGAACGTTCTGCACGCAAAGCTCAGAAGCGGGATGCACAGGGGCTCTCAGTTCTCTTTCTGGTTAACCCTACTGGGGAACGCACCGGGGCAGAGGAGGAGGTGGCAACGCTCTGTACGAGCTTGCCGGAGGTTGTCTCGCGCATGATTCTCTATCGTCAGCAGGCCAATCAGCTTGAGATTCGGATGCGCATGAATACAGAGCCACCCCATATAGTGCACTATGCAGGCCCTGCTCCGACTCTTCTCAATGGAGAGCCTACGCTGGCCCTCGCGGGAAGCTCTCGCCTTGATACAAATACGCTTGAAATCCTCTTTCAAGGTCTGACAAAAGCACCTCTGGTGGTATTGAGTTATCATGAAGAGGAACAGTTGAGTCAGATGGGCATTACATTCAGCCCCCAGGAGCAGGATGAGGCCAATGCTCAACTCGCCACAAAACTGCTTGCAGCCGGTGCTGGTGCGGTCCTCGCCCTGCGCTGGCCTCTTTCCGCCCAACGGATGCGTGAATTTACAACGCTCTTTTACCAGGATATCGCCGATGGCGTTACGCTGGGTGAGTCGCTACGTCGCACCAGGGTTGCTCTCTCTCAGCACTATACTGACGATCCTTCCTGGATCTCTCCGATCCTCTACGGCAATCCAAATCAGCGTCTGGTTATAAGCTCTCTTTCCGCAAAAGAGCGCACTATCGAGCCACATCTGGACCCCTTTGATGAGAGCCACTTGATGGCTCCTCTTCTGCCATCCGCCAATGCACCTGATCGCCGCTTCTTAAAGACGGTGTTAGAGTTTGCTCTTGGTGAGGCTCGCCGCATGCATAAAGATTATCTGGGCACTCCCCATCTCTTTATTGCGCTGACCAAGCTGGATGGTGGTTGCACACAGGATGCTCTCCGCACGCTGGGTTTCTCGCCCAAACAGGTACGCGATGTGATTCGAATGGCAATGGGGACTGGCAAGGCTTCTGGCGATACCCCTATCTTGCCAACGCGCCGCTGTAAAGAGATTCTTCAGACCGCTGAACGTAATGCGATCAATGCCCATTCGCCCTCTGTCGATGAGCGAGCTATCGCTCAGGCTGTGTTAAGCGAGAACGATGGGGTCACGCACGATCTTCTCTCCAAACTTGGGATCAATCCTACTCAATTGGTCGAGATGATTGTGAATAGCAGCGCCCATTCTCTCCTCGAACTGATCCCGTCAGCATCTCCCAATGCCGATCTCATTCCAGAAGAGTTGCCTGCCGCGATCAATCCCGATGGACTGATGAAGAATAATACCTCTTCCCTCGAGAAGCTTGGACGCGATCTGACGAAACAGGCGATGACCAGGCAGCTTACTCCACTCATCGGACGCGATAAAGAGATCCGCCAGTTGATGCAGACGCTGATGCTGAAAGATCGCAATAATCCCATTCTGATTGGAGACTCTGGCGTCGGCAAAACAACGATTATTGGCGGGCTTGCGCAACGCATTGTGGATGGCAAGGTGCCACCTGAGCTCCGCGGCAAACGCGTCATCGAGCTCTCGGCCAGTTCGCTGGTCGCAGGGACAAAGTATCGTGGTGAATTTGAAGAACGCTTGCTAAAAGTGCTCGAAGAGGCGGAGACGAGCGGCAATATCATTCTCTTTATTGATGAGATGCACTTGCTGATTGGCACCGGTCGAGCCGCCGATGGGAGCATCGATGCCGCAGGAATTCTGAAACCGGCTCTGGCCGGTGGACGGCTCCGCTGCATTGGGGCCACAACTCCTCAAGAGTATCGTCTCATCGAAAAAGATGCTGCGATGGAGCGCCGTTTACGCCCGATTATTATTGAGGAGCCTTCTCCCGAGCAGGCACTGGAGATTCTTCGCGGAATGCGCGATCTCTATGAGCAGCATCACCACGCGACCATTACCGATGATGCGTTGCAGGCTGCGGTCAATCTCTCGGTTCAGTATCTTCCCAATCTTCGCCTGCCCGATAAAGCCTGTAGTATCCTGGATGAGGCCTGCTCACAGGCGCGCGTCTTCTCCATTGAGAACGATGAGAACACACAGGATGAAGAGGTGCTTGAGATCTCACCGACGATCACCCCCGCAATGATTGCAGAGATTATCTCGGCCCGCACCGGAATCCCTGTCCGCGCCCCTGGTCGTGAAGAGCGGGATCGCTTGCTCTCACTGGATGCTCGTCTGAAGACGCGGGTCATTGGTCAGGATGAGGCAGTGAAGCGCGTAGCCCAGGCGATCCAGGTCGCACGAGCTGGACTCAAGCCACGCAATCGTCCTTCAGGGGTCTTTATGTTCCTTGGTCCAACCGGTGTGGGTAAGACAGAGCTGGCCCGCGCACTGGCTGCGGAAGTCTTTGGCTCGGATGAACATCTGATTCGCGTGGACATGTCAGAGTATATGGAGAAACATGCTGTCTCTCGTATGATTGGAGCCCCTCCCGGCTATGTGGGTTATGATCAGGAAGGCCAGTTGACGGGCAAGCTGCGACGACGGCCACACTGCGTTGTGCTGCTCGATGAGCTGGAGAAGGCTCATCCAGAGGTGTTTGATCTCTTCCTTCAGGTCTTTGACGCCGGTCGCCTGACCGATGCTCAAGGCCATACGGTCGATGCTCAGCACGCTATCTGGATTATGACCTCCAATGTCGGAACAGAGATGCTGGGACGCTCGATGCCCAGTGGCTTCCGCGCTGGCATGAAGGGCGTGGGTGAGGAGATGCAGCGTGATCGCTTACTGGAACGGCTGCGCCAGACCTTCCGACCCGAGTTCCTGAACCGTATCGACGATGTGGTAATCTTCCAACCACTCGATCAGGATCAGGCTCATGAGATTACCCGGCTCCAGATGAATGAGCTGGGCGCTCGCCTGCTGGAACAGGGACTGATCTTACGGGCCGATGAGAGCGCGATTGATCTGCTCTGTAAAGAGGGCTTTAGCTCCATCCAGGGGGCTCGTCCACTGCGCCGTGTTATCGAACGGCTGCTTACCGTCCCATTGAGCCTGCGCATTCTTCTGGCTAATATTCCCCAGAATGGTGAGGTCCATGTCTTTGCCGTCGATGGGAAGCTCGAGATTGATATCCGTGAGCCCTCCATCGAACCTCAGACGCCCATCAATCCCGTCAATGTTGAAGAAGTAGAGGCAGGCTAACACAGCCTGCCCCCATTACGCTGACATGATCAGGCTTAATAACAGATATGGCCGCTTACCTGTTGACCAGCAGAGTTTGTCCCTGCAATTTCACTGCACGCCACATAATATGAACCGCCTCCAGAGTACGTATAGGATTGAACAGTATTACTACCTGGAGATTGTCTCGTGTCACGATATCCTACGTTGGTGATATTGCCAAAGGCATCCGTTACTTTAAAATAGGCCGACATGTACAATGTGTAGGAAAGCGAAGAGGTCACATAAACATAAGCATTAGAAGCAGAAGGACACACAAGCGAGATGCGCCCAATTGTATACTGGGTACCATTCGATGTCTGGCCTATAACAGATGCTGAGCTATCACAGCTTGCAGCATGAGCCCGATGCGATGGGACGGTTGCAAAAGTTGCCAATAATGCCAGCACGATGGCAAGTATGGCCAGCCAAAAAAAGGAGCGGTGTGGGGTTGAAGAGGAATGTGTCATACTCTGAGAGGTCCTTTCTCAACAATGAGTCCATGAACATAGACACTACTGTGTACGTTTTTCACATGTAAGAAAAATAGCACTTCAAGTTTCTCTATGTGTATATCGCGCTGATTTCATCCATTAAAATCAGCACGTGCTATTTTGTCTCTGTAATAAGTATATCTAGAAAAAAACGACTTTGCAAGGGCTATGGAGGAGTGAACAGAGCGTTACCCGGAGAGCGGAAAGAGACACCCTCTTCAAGTGCACAAAACACGCAATTTTTGTGAAACAGGCAATAGAGTAGGTAAGGTCGCTTGCCTTCCTTCCTAATCGTGCCCCTCCACCATGGTAGCACCCCCATGGCTTTGTTTCCAATGAAGCTATGGAGGAGCTCACACAATGGAGTGGGAACACAGGAAAGAGACAAGCGACTTTCCCTACTTGAATACATAAAACATGCAATTTTTGTGAAAGCGATAACAAATCATGGTAGGTTGCTTGTCTTCCAACAATCCAATTTATGCTTTCTTGAAGGGATGTCGTCCATATTTATAGATATACGCTGTCGTATCAAATTTGCGCTTCATGCCATCGGCAGACATATAGCGAATCAGACCAAAGATGGGACGCTCTTTCCATGGTCGATCATGCAGACCGCAGATGGCCCAACTGATGCCAACATAGCCGTTGGCGTCTCTTCCATCGAGCTCATATTTGTCATTCAGATAGACGGTGGTGTCAAAGGCTTCCTGAGGCGTCTGGCTCCACTCTAAAATTTTTTTTGCCCAGTACATTCGCATGTATCCGTGCATCCGACCGGTATTGACCATCTCAAGCTGGGCTGCGTTCCAGAGCTCATCGTGAGTTCGCCCCTCCTCAAATTCTTGCCGGGTGTAGACCCATTCACGGGGATCGTTGATGTGCTTTTGGAGCGTCTTCTGGCCCCACTGAGGCCCTCCATCCAGTGCATCGTAGCGAGGATTATAATACGCATAATTGATGGCAAGCTCACGCCTGACGATCAGTTCTTCAAGATAGGCCGCTTTCCCACCGCTCAGATCAATATGCTTGCTCTCAGCCTCTGCTGGCTGATACTGCTCTACATCCCACGCTAACTGCTGAACAGAGATCTGACCAAAATGGAGAAAAGCCGACAGTTCGCTGGTCCCAACCAGTTCGGGGTTATTTCTCTGCTCTGTATAAGCATACAGCCTCTCTTGCAAAAGACGTTGAACGGCCTTCTGACCTTCGCTATACCCTCCATGAGCAGTCTCGGGCGGAGCTACACTGCGATCAATCTGTAAGCTCTCGAGATAGCGCAGAGGCTGCTCGATCTCTCCTGTCTCGCAAGGGGCTTTTGCTAAGGGATGCTCGGTCTTATTGTCAACAATTGGCTGTAAAAAGGTTGGAAGCAGGCGTTGAATTTTGGGCCGGATAGTTCGTGCGGCATATTCTTGCTGTGGAATATTGTTCATCGGGACGATGGTATCTGAATCAACGCAGAGAAAAGGGATCTGAATGCGCTCTTTTAGCTCTGTACGCCACTGACGAGGAACGCGCAGCTCGCACGTATCGCTCACAATGGCTGCCACACCAATCTCTTCTGCCAATCGTGCTACCTCTTCAGGTGGCTGCCCTCGACGGATCACAAATGGGATCTTGCGCTCTTTCAACTGGCTTGCCACAGCCGCCAGGCCTTCTAACAGAAAGGTATAGTGCCGTAGATTGGCCTGTGGATAGTCGGCGACGACAAAGAGAGTTATTACCGGCAGGCGAAGCTGATTTCCCAGCGCAATGGCTGTATTGAGGGCATGATTCTCACGTCCTCGCTGGGCCCTCTGCATCCAATACAATACATATTGCCCCTGCTCAGCACATAGACCCGAACGCCAGATCTGGATGCGCGGCTGATTATCTTGCCCACGCACAAAAGATTCTATATCAAGCATAACAATGAGATTAACCCCTTCTACATATTCTCTCTCTAAGATGCTCAGAAGGAGCAAGACAGGTCAAGTCTCCTGTCTTTTGATCCCAATAGGGTAAAAAAATGGCTGTCGGGGATGCTTTAGACAGGGCATTTCAGTTCTGGGTTGGTCCTCTGACGGTCACAGAGGCTATCGCATCGGGAAGAGTGCGAAGAAGAGTGGAAATGCTGTATCATGTTATTTCTCGGGCGCGACTACCCGCCTTGTTTCCTCTTCCTGGCCCATAGCCTCTTCTGCAAGAATTGAAAAAACCTGTGCTTTAGATGCTTTATATTGACGAATAAGCAATTTATGTTCCATACTATTTATATGCCATGATACTTATTTAGAGCCTATCTTTTTTTAGAAAAATTTGTACTTATAGCAAACAAAAGATGATGTATATCCGCAACATACTTCTCAACAAAATGGTTACCCACCCCTTTTATTCCTGCTGATAGTTTGCTCATTTTAGACTGTACCAGCACACCCACAACTTATAGAATGGGGGCTTTCAATGAACAAATTGTTCCATGGTGCTTCGAAGCTCAAAGTTCTTGTCGGAATGATCGTTTCAGGATTCATAGGAGCAATAGTTATTGCTGGACTTGTAGTAGCGTGGATTGCCATACCCTCTGCCTTAGCCAGTCACGCTTCAGTCCCTGATCGAAGACTTGCTGCTCTTACTGTTAACACTGTAGCGAGCACTGAAGTTCCCAGCATTTTACCTGTAGGAGGAGTTGTAATCAACCACCAATTTTTGCTCAAACCGCCAACTGCTTTACAGATGAAGTCTGGTCTACTTACGCAGTATGAAGCAATAACCGCTGGGAGAAAATATGCAGAGACTCAACCTGCGGGGGCAGCGGCTATTCTCACTAGTTTTACCAGCATAAATTCGATTGCACCTGCAAATGTAAAAAATGCCTCCAGGCCTATACAAGATGTTATTGCCTGGGTAGTAACATTTACCACAGATAATCCTCAAGATGTTATTCAAGGAGGGAGATCACGCTCTGGTCAAATCCAGCAATCTCATGTTCCAAAGTATTTTAATGTCGTCATTGATGCCAATAATGGACAATTTGTAATAGGATTTTTTACATCGTAGGATGTAATCACTAACTGCCTCATTAACCCAGTGTGCAAGTTTCTCTTGCCGCAGTGTGAAGAGAAACTTGCATATTCCTTTAGCCCTCTTCATGAAGCAAATAGAGGTACGCTTCCTCTAACGAAGGCTCAACAGGAACTGCCAAATGATGAGGTTGATGTGATGCTACAAGGCGTGCCTCTACTTGCTGTTGTCTACGCACAACAGTACTTATCTGATATTGTGTACGCAGTTTTTCAAAACCCTGGGTATCTATCGAAATTGCCCATATTGAATTGCTAGCGTGGGCTTGCAGTGCAAGTGTGGTATCATTCCAACAGAGCTGGCCTTTGTTTAGAACAATAACATTGGTTGCCATAGCTTCGATATCAGAAATAATGTGGGAAGAAATTAGCACAATCCTCTCTTCTGCTAAAGAACTAATAAGCTCACGGAAAAGAACGCGCTCCTTTGGATCAAGCCCTACGGTTGGTTCGTCTAAAAGGAGCAGATGTGGATCTCCCAATAGCATTTGAGCGATACCAACACGTCTAAGCATCCCACCAGAGAAACTTTTTAGACGTTGATGTGCATCTGCTGAGAGATGGACTATCTCAAGCAGTTCTTCAATCTGTTTTTTTAACTTTTGGCCGTGTAAGCCTTTTAATTCTCCAATGATCTGTACAAACTCATACGCTGTAAGATGAGAATAGCCTCCAAAATCTTGTGGTAAATAACCTAATTCCTGGCGTAGTGCATAAGGATGGTTGAAAATATCTTTTTCTCTCCACAGGATGCGTCCTTGCGATGGTATCAGTTGAGTAGCCAGGATGCGCAGTAAGGTTGTTTTTCCGGCACCATTAGGACCAATGAGACCCCATATACCAGCATCCAGATGCAACGAGAGGTTGTTTAATGCCAGGCGTTTCCTGGTATATTGTTTGCTGACGTGTTCAATCTGTAACATTTTGTGTGGAATCCTTTTCTAGCGTTATGCTTCCCCTCTTCGTTGTCTATGTACTATTGCTGTGGTAAGGATGAATAGAAAAAGAGCTAACCCTATAAAAAGCAAACGGCTTTCTAAAAGAGATGGAGGGAAATTGGCCGGTACCTCAACTTTTTTCAATAAATCCAGAATATGTAGTCCAACATCGTAGGGTGGTGGGCCAATAGGAGAAAAATGGAGACGCTCCCTTTGTGTCTCTAAGAAAAGAGTTGCGGGGGTAGTATCTGGAGGATATTTGTAGACAAAACTTGTTGAATTAATGTCGAACCAATCCGTCACTGGCGACGCATCTCTATTAGAGAAAAGGACAAGTGGGGCTAAGCAAAGCACAATCATAATGAGTGAGGAAATAATGCGCTGTCCCCGTAGAGCAGTGATCCCTATCAACATGATTGAAGCACTCAGAAAAAGGGCTGGAAGTATAGTCCATACCCAGCCCACAAGATATATCTGAGGCCCTAGAGGAGGGTACTGGCTGTTCGCTAGAAAGGGGGCGGTATTTTGCCAGCTAGCTGGTAAATCCATTAATAGAGAGGCAATTAATTCAATAATTGCTAACCCCAATATAATGATAATGCCAGCCAGGAATTTTGCCCCTACATAAGCGGAGGTGGTAATAGGGGTACCCAAAAATATACCATCGACACGATGACTCCGATCACGTGCAATTTGATCTCCGGTAACAAATGACAATACCAATGTCATGATTAAAGCAGTACGACTGAATTGCCCCCATGTATCAAAAGGATTTGAGCGCACTTGTGCCGTAGTCCACACTCCTAATAGTGTCATAAAAAGGGCTACAATCCAGATGGCTCTTCCTCTCCACGCAACTAGTAGCTCTAGACGTACTATCGCCCGAATACCATACATATATTCTCCATTTCTCCTGTCTGCCTACTGCAATTCAAATAACTTCATTTTTTCAAATATGCTGTTCTTAACATTGTAGCATATTTTAAGTGCAATTTGAATTTAGCTAAAAATACATCCAATATATAGTAAAATTTGAGGAATGATATCTCATTTTGCCGAAAATAAGATGTCATTCCTCTTACCAAGAATATTCGTTGGTTGCTATTAAATAGTTATGCTGGATACTCTCTTGACTTCATTCTCTACCATTCTGTATAGTTGAATAGTATTGCATAAATAACGTCTTAGCAAGTCCACTTTTACCGTTCGCGCTCTTTATAGCATTTGGCAAGGATGGCTAACGTGCTCAAACAATTTGAACGACTCAATCGACCATTGAAGGTCTTCTATTCATACTCAAAATACGACCTTGAAATGCTAGAGTCCCTTATCAAACACTTTAGCCAGCTCAGAAATGATGGCACGATTATTGATTGGTACGATTATCATATCCGCCCCGGCTCCGAATGGTCGCCCAGCATTCATACTGAACTCAATGAGGCCGATATTATCATCCTCTGCATTAGTGCAAATTTCTTGTCAACACCTTATTGTTACCAGACTGAACTGACCATCGCTATGGAACGCCATCACAAAGGGGAGGCGCTTGTCATCCCAATCTTCTTTAAAGCCTGCGACTGGTCCAGTGCCCCTTTCAAAATGTTACAGGGCCTTCCCCGAAAAGCCCGCCCCATCGATTCTTTTACCAATCAGAATGAGATTCTTACAACAATTACAAAAGAGCTTCGGCAGCTCATCAAACAATGGCATGCCCCAGCACAACCACTCTCACATCTGGAGCAGCAGAATCGTGAACGCTTTCTCAAACAGATGCGCAAGACCTGGATTGAAGCGGTCCTTCACCACTCATTAGACCATGATGTTCTGCTCACCATGGGATTGCAAGATCAGCCAGATGCTCTTTACAATCCATGGCGCTTAGAGGTGCAGGAGACAGATCAGCCAGCGCACCAATGGCCTGAGGGAACGTCCATTAGACACATCTTTGATCAATGCGAAGGCGATCTCCTGATCCTGGGCGAGCCCGGCTCAGGTAAGACCACGCTCTTATTACAACTTGCAGAAGAACTGGTCCAGCGGGCAGAAAAAGATCACAAACAGCCCATACCCACTATTTTCAATCTCTCTTCCTGGGCACAGAAAAAGCTCCCCCTTGAAGAATGGATGCTCGCAGAACTCTCTAGTAAATATCACGTCCCGCACCGTATCGGACAGGATTGGCTGAACAAACATCAGCTCCTTCCACTACTGGATGGCCTTGATGAAGTTGCCTCAACGGCTCGCCAGGACTGCCTGACAGCCATCAATGCATTCTATCAAGCGCAACGCGAGCAAGGCATCACTCCTCATCTGGTCATCTGCTGTCGTAGCCAGGAATATGCTCAATTATCTGTACAACTTCGAGGCCGCCAGGCCATCAATATTCTGCCACTAACCGACCAGCAAGTGGCCAGCTATTTACAACAGGTTCATCCGCAGTCCGAAACCTTGCTTCTTCTCCTCCAGGCAGATGCCGAGCTCTATAAACAGGCTCATTATCCCCTGATGCTGACCATTTTTTGTGTCGCCTATGCAGATAGAACCGAGGCGCAGCCCAATCCAATAACGCTGGACACTATTTTTGAACGGTATGTTGAGAAAATGTTCAGTCGGCGCAAGGCCCCTCGAGCAGGGACAAAAGCAGAGATGCTACGATGGCTGGGCTTCTTAGCCCATCAACTAAAAAGATCGGATCAGACAATTTTCACCATCGAGGAGATACAACCAGACTGGCTCAATGATCGCTCTAAAAGATTGTACCAATGGAGCTTTTGCCTGATCATTGATCTCATCTTCGGTCTGCTCACTGCCCTGCTCTTCAGCATCCTGGAAGGCCCACTCATTGGCGTTACTGTAGGACTGGTAGTCGGAACCCTGGCAGGCCCACTTTTTAGTAAATCCGACAGAATAGAAACAGTAGAAATTTTTCATTGGTCGGCAAAAAAATTTTTCTCAGTGGTTCTCCTGGGCTTATTAATAGGATCAATAACTGGTCTTACTATTGGCTCAATTATAGGCTTTTTTCTGGGAACATTAGCAGATGCAATGTTAGGTTTATTGTCAGGGACACTTACTGGCTTATTGATAGGTTTGCTTGTTAGCCTCATTGTAAGTTTTACGCCAAATCAGATTACCAAAGACAAGAAGCATATACCTAATGAAGGTATAAATCTATCTGGTGTTCATAGTATGAGAATAATCTTAGTAATTACTCCGATTATTAGTATATCCTGTGCAATATTTATAATATTACTCAAGTTTTTACTAAAGAACTTAATAGTAGGAGTATTTGCCAGCTTATTTGGTGGGTTAATTTTAGGCCTACTATTTAGTATGCTGATTAGTTTAGAATTTGGATTACGAGCATGGCTACAGCACTATATAGTGAGGATTTACCTGACCAGGAATCAAAATTTCCCGTGGAAACTTACATTGCTATTAGAAGAGTTAAATGAACGGTTACTTCTCATAAAAGTTGGAGGAAGTTACATCTTTACTCATAGATTACTTTTAGAATACTTTGGGAAATATCACTCCCAAAAAAATTACTAATTTACCTCTATCAACAAATTCCACCTGACAGTATAAATCTATCTGGTGGAATATTGGGCTTTAATGGACGCTATTTTTAGTTAATCAAAATTTATGAGCTCTACTTAACCCCTTTTGAACGATTAACTAAGGCTACAAAACCACTAATAACTGCCAATCCAAAAAACGCAATGAAATGATTAAAGTGTGAAGATGCTGAATCATGTGTGACAAAAAGATGATCATAGCCAGGAACGATGTAATAAATGGCGATCAAAAAGAAAAGAACGGCCAGGACGATGGCACCCAGAAAGATCTGCCTTTTACTCATAAAAACTGTCTCCCTTACTCTCTGCTGATAAGATTACTGCTCTATCATAGCAAAAAATAAGTACTAATAAAAGGCACTTCTTGTTAAAAATGGGGGCCAATTGTCGCTATTTTGTCGCAATAATTGGCTAGCTTCATTCCACGATAGCGAAGTACCGTTTGATGAGATGAGAGAACACCTATGATCAGGAAGGATCGATGTAGACAGAGACAGGCTCTATCAGAGCAAAAAAATTTTAGCTGCACGATGTCTTTTTTTACTTGATTGTCTCATTAGACTGATCTCCATACTCACGATATTCAAACACACACAATCAAATAATCTCAATCTACTTACTGCTAGAGAATAGTATAAATTATGTACTTGATTTTTTGGAGTTATGATCAGTATAATCATATTATGAACTATCAGGGCTATATTTGTGTAGACATAGTAAGGAAAACAAAGAGATACACATGCATGCCCTGTGTTAAGGCTATTTATTTAGTTGGAAAAGGCTTAGAAACGTTTCCGGTGTGAAATAATTGCAGTTTCTAAGTTGCGAAAGGAATCCGCATATGAGCTTCGTTCATGGCAAACAGAAACAGGCATTTCTCATTCTGATCTCTGGCCTCCTGCTTATCCTCTCTCTCTCCGCATTTTCCTATCCCAAACAGGTTCAGCCGACAGGCAATGTCAGGTCTGCCCACAGTGGGGTAAAGGTTACTCAGGGTCACGATGTATGGATTCATCTGACCAGACAGGACCCCAATCAGGTCGCCTCCATCCAGCTTAGTGTAAAGAAAGGCACCTCTGCCCCCAATCTCAGTGCAATAGGCTACTCATCCAACTCTTCCCTTTGTTATTATAATGCGAACATAAGTGCCACCTATCATAATGGTTTCAATATGCTCGTTGCAGAATACGATCTGTATTTCGATTTTTGCTACGACGGTGAAAATATCACCTACTTCTCTTCTACGCGCGTAAAAACCTACGCCGCTTTCCTCTTCAGTATGAACAATAAAGGGAGTGGAACCACCAACTATGGTCCCTGGGGCAATGGCCATGGTAGTTACTATGAAGGGAATGCTGTAGCCTCGGTCAATGGGTATCTAGAGCTCGATGTTTTCTCGGATGGAACGGTTAGTGGCTGGGGAAATGTCTAGTTCACCAACGCCTCTTTTGTGGCGACGCCCCATAGATATTCTTGTATCACCATCGTAAAGAAATGCAGACAGGCTCGCTTATCCAGATCCGAGCCTGTCCTCTGGCCGCCAGAACACCAACCCGGAACTGAAACGCCCCAGACTATCACACTCTAACCTTTGCTCTTTCGATAACCTCAAGTTAGAATAAGAGAGTCTCACATATATTCTTCATTGTTAGAGAAGAGGCTCTATGCGAATTCTAGTAGCTGAAGATCATCCCTCATTGGGAATGGATATTAAACAAGGATTAGAACGTTGTCGGTATGCCGTCGATCTGGTGGCTGATGGTGAGGATGCACTGGCGCTGGCCCTATCTGTCCCCTACGATCTTGTCATCTTAGATGTCTTGCTGCCCTCAATCAAAGGGTTTGAGGTCTGTAAACAGCTACGTGACCAGAAACGAACGATGCCCATTCTCTTTCTAACGGCCCTCGATGATATTGATAGCCGCGTCATGGGACTGGATCTGGGGGCCGATGATTATCTCTCCAAACCCTTTGCCTTTCGCGAACTTGAGGCCCGCGTGCGCGCACTCCTGCGCCGTGAGGGACAGACAAAGAATGTTGAGCTACACTTTGAAGATATCCTGATGAATACCAGTACCCACGAAGTCACGCGCAATGGCCGCAGCATCCAGCTCTCAACAAAAGAATATGCTCTCCTCGAATTTCTGCTTCATCATCCTCGTCAGGTATTAAGTCGCACAATTATTGCTGAACATGTCTGGGATTATGACGCCGAACACTTCTCTAATGTCATTGACGTCTATATCCGCTATCTACGCAATAAATTGTGCGCCGCCGGAGAGCCCGATGTGATTCAGACCATACGAGGCGCTGGCTATCAGCTAAAGGAGACTCTATCATGACCAGCAGGCTTAAACGGAGCTGGCCGCCCGGGATTCGCTATCAACTGGCGATCTGGTATACAACGGTCTTTGTCGCTCTATTGCTTTGTACAGGTCTCTTTCTCTATAAGCAGCTTGAAAATTCTCTCCTTAATAGCCTGGATACTGAACTGGCCCAGACCACAAATCAACTCTTAGACGATATTACCTACGATAATGGAACAATCACGGTTCATGATGAACTCAATAATCTTTCACGTTCTGATCTTTTACCACTAAACAATGACCATCAATTTGTAACAATTCAAAATAGTCTGATTATTCGCGTTCTGGACACGCGAGGGCATGTCTTACGCACCTCTCTAGCCTTCAATCACCTCTCAGTTCCTCATGATAGCGTATCTGGCCCGCTTGCAGATTGCCAGCCCTGGCTGGGAACGATTGGACAACCCTCGTTTCGCCTGTATAGTATGGCCCTGACAAACCACAAACATGCCTTTGCCATCATTCAAGTTGCAAAACCACTCTCACAGGTTCAGCACGTGCTACAAGATGAAAGCCTGACCTTCCTGATCGTCACGCCCTTTGTCTTACTGGTCAGCATCCTGGGAAGTCTCTGGCTCGCATCACGAGCGTTTGCTCCTATTCATCGTCTGGCCTCAACTGCTCGTCAGATTGAGGCCGGAGATCTTCATCAACGCGTCCCTGTTCCAAAGGCACAGGATGAGGTTCACTTTCTGGCTCTGACACTCAACGAGATGATTGAGCGCTTAGACCTGGCATTTCAACGTCAGAGACGCTTTGTCGCAGACGCCTCTCATGAGCTGCGCACACCAGTTGCAGTGATCCGCAGCAAAGCTGAACTGGCTCTGGCACAGGTTCTGACCATTGATGAGCATAACTTGGTCCTGAGACAGATTGAGAGTGAAGCAGAACGTCTGGGAAAATTGATCAGCAATCTTCTAGCGCTGGCCCGCATGGACGAGGGTCGCACCATTCTAGAAACGGAGTCCGTTCATCTTGCCGTCCTGGCTGAAGCTGTGGTCGCAAATGCCGAGATTAGCGCGCAGGAGAGAGGGATTGAGCTGCACCTTGAGATCCAGGAGGCTGTGGCGATTGAGGGCGATGAGACGCGCTTAATTCAGGTGGTCATGAACCTGATTGATAATGCACTGATCTATACACAATCCGGAGGATCAGTCTTCTTACGCATCTCACGCAAAGGCACGTGGGCCATCATCCAGGTTGAGGATACTGGTGAGGGGATTGCCCCCGAACATCTCCCCCATATTTTTGAACGCTTCTACCGCGCCGATCCCGCCCGCACCCGCCGCGAAGGTGGCAGCAGCGGCCTTGGCCTCTCCATCGTCGAATGGACCGTCAATGCCCATTGCGGCACCATCTCCGTAAAAAGCAAGCCTGGAGAAGGCTCAACCTTTACCGTATTATTGCCGATGGAGAAGATTTAGGAATGATTAGCATACAATCAATATCAATAGTCCTTTGTTCTTTATGAACAGCAATGATGATGTATGTAATATTGATAGACACAAATTTTACTGTTATAATATTTATGTCTACTTACATCTTAAGTGGTGATAAAAGAAAGAGGAATGCTATGTCAGAAAAAATTCAGTATCCTTTTGAAGATATGCAATCCACTTCACAAGACCTATGCTCATTTATACAAGATCAATGGAATCAACACAACGCTCTGTTTATGACACATCCAGATTCATTTAGTGCCCTTCTAAAGACTATCGTCCGTATCATTCCAAATGGGTTAGGGAAAGTTCATGAGCTTGAACAAGGATTAGAAAATTATCACCAACAATACAAAAATGCATATGCATCTCTTCATGATTTAGCTAAAAAAATTGATAAATCAGCACAATTAATGGGTTTAACTGACGAATCTGTTAAAAACACATTTGATTCTTCTCAAAACACTCATTCATAGCTTGTTGCAATAGATCTTCAGCAAGGTTTCTCTTCATTTCGACTTACCCATACACGCAGAACATAGGGGATCTCAATAGAAGAAAGGAATCATCATGAGTCTAGATGGAACAGACAACACTTTTTCGGCAGTCATTAATGGAGTTCAACATTTTGCTGGAGATATAGAAACACTCATTGAACACAGTATATCAGAACTTGCCACAATTGGTCTTAGTTTATCTGGCTCAATCCCTTGGCTGATTAAACATCTGATTGAATTACAAGAAGATCCTGTTCAAGTCATTACCCACCTGAGTACTCATATTACAAATATTAAAGGCGATGTAACAAGCGTTTTGGAAGAGGTTGCCTTCGGGGTTATGACCTATGGACTCACAGAATTTGCTCAAAGGAAAGTGGAACAAGCCTTAGATCCCCTAAAAACCACTATCCAACATAGTACTAATCAAGGGCAAGCAGTTTCTGATATACATAAAAGCACCCTTAAGACAATGAAAGAAAAACTAGATCTTCTCAAAACAGGAAACGACTTATCAGGTATTGCATGGCAAGGAGATAGTGTCGATTCCATGAGAACTTCATTTAATGAAATCTCAAATTTTATTAACAGCTTAAATGATCAGATACAACATGATGGAATACAAGCTCAACTAAATCAATTCTGCCTGATTGCATTAGGCGCTATTGTCATTGCAGGAACAATTATACTTATTCTTGATATTATTGCAACTGCGGTAGTGGTGGTGGTATCACTAGGAACTCTGGCTATTCCAACTCTCATAATAGATGGAGGTATAGTTGCTCTCGACCTCGGTATTATGCTCGATCTAATTGCATTGGATCTACTTATCTGGCTATTAGGTACACTAGCTATTTATGCTATTCATCATCCAGTTACAAAAACTCAGAATATCAGCCCAATCGTCACCCATGTTCCCCAAGAAGCTCAACTGCCAAAACCTAGACCTCTTACGCCTGAAGAAAATCAGGAAGTTCAGGATATTATTAATGAAATCACGGGAATGGGAATAACTGTACCAACCAGTTGGATCGAATACCTAATACGTATATTAGGAGCTAGCATGTCTGCGAAAGAAGCAGGATCAATCATTCGTTGTATGTTTAGTAAAGGCTATTTACCAACAATCCAAAAAGGCAAAGAATCTAACGCTTCTGAAGTGCAAAGATTATTTAAAAGCCTCTGGAATAATCTGGGTCACCTCACACAACAAGATTTGGAAGGCGCATGGAAAGACATTCATCCAGATAGGGTAGATTATCCAGAAGGAGGTTTACCATCTGGTGCACAACATTATAGTGAAGTCTCTAATGCCAAACAAGCTATAGATAATTTAATATCAGCACTAGAGAAAGCAATTACTGACCCCACTACTCCTGCTTCACTAAGTCAAGTATACCAAAACATTTATAACGCTTGTATTAGCACCAAACAATTTATTATTGATAGAATTTTTGGTTCCGATCCACCTCTCAACTGGCCAGATCCAAAAGGAACAATTCCTTTTGGCGAAGATTTGATTGTTGCTTCAGGCTGTCTATAATTTAAAGTATAATGTCTCTGCAGATAGAGACGAAGATGAAAATGAGCTTTTCGTAGAAATCATAGATGACAAAAAGGAGATCTTTCAATGACGTGGGATGATGATGAAGACAAAGAGCTTGCTCAAAAGTTAACTGATCTACAACAAGGAAAAATCCGTGATGAGGATCTCTATCATACTATCTGGACGCTAGGAAAAGCTGAATATTGGCCTGCCAAACCTACTATTGAACAGTACTTAGACTATACTGGCGATGAGGATGTGCGAGTCGCAGCTATGATGGTTCTCACAAATCGCTTTGGAGCAAAAGATCGGAAATACTGGGAGATGGCAAGAGATATATTGGCTAATCCTGATTCCTATCACCGTAGTGAGGCCATAACCGTTCTCACAATAATGAAAAACAATACTCACGATCTTGAAACACTCCAATTACTGGCAGCGATTGTAAACAATCCTAAAGAAGCATCTCTCATACGCACATTCGCCTATGCAGCTATGCATCAGATCATTCGATTCGATCCACTCAAATCTAAACAAATTACAGATGATCCTTTCGACATTGACCGCGATACTGATTGGGAATTTGTTCATCGCTATATTTGATCCATAAGATATGGTAACGTACTTTCAAAAGAAAGAGCACCTTTCTCGTTCCTAATTTAATCGAGAAAGGTGCTCTTTATCTTTTGCCCTCACTGATTGGGGGCGGGCTTACAGGCTTAAAGCTCCATACTCTTGCTGCTGGTAATCCCTTTGACACGCTCAATAAAGTCGGCCAGAGGGATCGATTTGAGATCAACGTTGGTACGCAAACGGACAGAAGTGGCCTCTTTATCACCTACGACCAACATATCATGAATGATCATCTATAAACCTTTTACATAATAAATTTTTGTAAATGGGCAATTTTATTGTCTGAGATGGTACAGCCATTGTGTGACCTAACTGATGGTATACCATTTGTGTTGACTGCATATCCAAGCTAGCAGTTTCAAATCTGATCAATTAGTGGGAAGTAAGGAAGAAGATTATTCTCATGAATTTAACGATCCTTCATCGCTTTCATCCTGCGGTTCTCTACTGCTATGCAATGTGTCTGGTTGAAGAAGAGGGTCCTATATTGGGAATGCTCTTTACATTGCAGGGGGTAACCCATCTGGACGCAACTGCTGTACTGGTGCTGTTTAACCTCACAGCGCAGGCCATTGAGCACACCATTGTCTATAAAAATGCAGGTCCCGATCAGGCAAAAATGCTTGATGGATTGCTATACTATGATTCATTTCACAAGCGTTGGGTGATTGTACAGTCGATAGATGAAGAGTATATAGCGATGCGCACCTTCTCTCCTGAAACTGGCCTCTCCCCTTTATGTCTGATCGATCGTGATGAGGCTGTGGAGACAGGTGGTATGGAATCTGCATTAGCACTCCAGATCTGGCCTGACTATTATACTTTTTTGTATCCAAAGCCTTTCGATGTCCATCTTCGAGCTCCTGAGATTACTAAGCGAGATATCGTTATACAACAGGCCAAATGGCTGGCCATGAGAGATGAACTGGCCATTATCACAAAAAACGATGACCATCTGGGTCAGATTCCTCTCTGGACATCTCCGCAGACGGTCTGGTTGCCAGATAACGCGGAGTTTGATCCAGGTACCCCCAACGCACATCTCACATCTGCGGTACATATTCAACAGAGCACAACCCTTGCAGAGTCAGAATTGAGTCTGATCTATAGCGATGCAAAAGTACATCTACTCGTTCTGTTTTCTTCAGAGAGCTGGCCACGAACACAGATGGAGCTTCCAAAGGGGACGCCCCATGAAGGAACTCAATGGCGCGCCTGGCTTACCGGCTGGGACAGGGATTGGCAGCAACTACTTTGGGTCTATGCCCCTGATCTGGGTATCGAGACCGATGCAAAACCTAGCTATCTATTCTGGCCGGATTCACAGGTCGCGCTAGTAGCAGGACCACCCCACGCAGAGACGGCTACAGTGGTCCTGGCCATGGCTTTTCAGAAGAACGGGAAGGGGGTGAGCCATGCTGCCTGCCTTGATGAACATGGTCAACCTGTGCAGATAGCAGCCGATGCGATTGGAGAGCGTCCAGAGCTCTGTTGTGCAGGTTCGATGGTCGTTGGAGTCGATCTGCTGGATGGCACCTGGCGGCTATGGAACTGGAAGGTGCTGGAGAGTACACATTTTGCCCATCACCAACCCCTCAGTGGAGCATGCAAGCGGGCCCATGTCTTTGCCGAACCCGCTTCCGAGCGTTTCTGGCTGGTAGAGGAAGAGTTGGAAGGGGTCCGGATTAGCCATCGTGAGGTCTCCACGTTGCATGAGGTGAGTGAAGAGGTCTTTGTGGCTGGCGTCCGGGTGCGAGAAGATGGAGAAGAACTGCCTATGTTTGGCTATCGCCGCTTGAATATCATGCCCTATCAATCAAGCTTGCTGTTCCTGGCCAGAGACGCCAGCGATGTGATGGCGCTCTATAAGGTCGAGTAACGGGCTCTTACAACTGATCTGACACTTCTTTATCGACAGCAGGGTGGGTCACAGCGGCCATCATGAATGATGGGCCCTACCTTCTTTTGAGCGATAAATCGCTCTTTAAAGGTTAATTCCTGTATAATGGAAGGCAAGGACCATCATGATGGCAATTGTTTCTTTACCAGGGCAAGGTATTGGCTCTCTCTCCTTAGGGATAGCAAAGGAAATAGCAATATTCTATGGTAATCATGAATGATAACCTATAAAATTTTTTATATAATAAATTGCCCTTAAAATTGACAATTTATTACCCGAGATGGTAAGGCCCATCATTCATGATGGGCTTGGGGACCCACTCCACCCTGTTGCACTCCTATCACCACACGAAAGGGCTCTTCACCTTTCCAATCTCGTCTTGACGCCATTCTACAATGAATTGCTCCTTAAGAGCGATTTATCGCCAAAAAAAGGTAGGGCCCATCATTCATGATGGCCTCTGTGACCCATTCCACCCTGCCCCACTCCTCATGCATGATGGCCGTTGTGCTCGTGACCCACTCCGCCCTGTTCCCCTCATCATGCATAATGACCGCTGTGATCCACTCCGCCCGTTCCACCCCTCATTCATGATGACCCTCGTGCTCGTAACCCACTCCACCCTGTTCCGCCTTTCATGCATAATGGCCCTCGTGACTTACTCTACCCTGGTGCCCGCCTCGATCCATTCCACCCTCATCGCCACACGAAAGGCTCTTCACCTTTCCAATCTCGTCTTGAGGAACACAGGAAAGAGACATCCCTTAACATTATTCAAAATATAAAAGATAAAGAACACCTTTCTCAATTGAAATTGAATAGGAACGAGAAAGGTGCTCTTTATCTTTTGCCCTCACTGATTGGGGGCGGGCTTACAGGCTTAAAGCTCCATACTCTTGCTGCTGGTAATCCCTTTGACACGCTCAATAAAGTCGGCCAGTGGGATCGATTTGAGATCAACATTGGTACGCAAGCGAACAGAAACGGCCTCTGCGGCGGCCTCTTTATCACCTACGACCAGCATATAGGGAATCTTCTGCATCTGGGCATCGCGAATCTTGGCGTTCATACGCTCGCCACGATTATCGACCTCGGCCCGTAGACCAGCGGCCTTCAAAGACTCCAGCACTTGATTGGCATACTCCTGGTGGCGATCGGCAATCGGAATAATCATTGCCTGCACTGGAGCCAGCCAGACAGGGAAGGCACCTGCAAAGTGCTCAATGAGCATCGCCATAAAACGCTCGGTTGAACCAGTCACGGCGCGGTGAATCATTACTGGACGATGGGGCTGCCCATCTTCTCCAATATACTCCAGTTCAAAATTTTCAGGCTGGACAAAGTCCAGTTGAACAGTCGAGCACTGCCACTCGCGGCCCAGTGCATCGCGAACCATGAAGTCAACCTTTGGACCATAGAAGGCGGCCTCACCAATCCCGATCGCATATTCGATGCCCTTGCCCTCAACGGCATCGCGCAGAGCGCTCTCAGCCGTCTCCCAGACCTCATCGCTCCCAACATAGTCCTCTTTCTTCTGCGGATCGCGCAGCGAGAGGCGCACATGATAATCGGTCAGACCATACGTCTCAAACACCTCCAGCGTCAGATTCACGGCATTGTTGAACTCTTGTTGAATCTGATCTGGTCTCATAAAGACATGGGCGTCATCCTGCGTCAGGCTGCGCACACGAGCCAGACCGGTTAGCGTACCTGCCTTCTCATACCGATAGAGCGTCGCAAACTCTGCATAGCGGACAGGAAGTTCGCGATAGCTGTGCATCTGCGACTTATACGTGATGATATGATGTGGGCAGTTCATTGGCTTCAGCATGTAGGCATCATCTTCAGAGCCCTCTTGCTCACCCTTCATGACCGGGAACATATTGTCACGATAGGTATACCAGTGCTTGGACGTTTTGTAGAGCCGAACTTTGCCCAGATGAGACGTCCAGACATGTTGATAGCCGTGACGCTCTTGCGTCTCACGCACATAGGACTCCATCAGGTGACGGATCATCTCGCCGCGTGGCAAGAAGATTGGCACGCCGCCGGGCAGATCTTCGCTGAGGAAGAAGAGTTTCAGCTCTTTCCCCAATTTACGATGATCTCGCTTCTGAGCCTCTTCCAGCCGCCAGAGATACTGATCCAGCTCTTCCTGATTATTCCAGGCTGTACCATAGATACGCTGCAACATTGGGCGGTGCTCATCACCACGCCAATAGGCTCCTGCCACACGCATCAACTTGATTGGACCAATCTGTGATGTATTCTCTACATGAGGTCCACGACAGAGATCCAGGAAATTGCCCTGCTGATAGATTCCAACCTCGGCATCGGGCAGATTCTCAATGAGTTCAACCTTGTAATCCTGCTGTTTAGCGCGAAAGTACTCCAGCGCCTTCTCACGGGGCCAGCGATCGCGCACAAAAGGATATTTAGCGGCAATGATGCGCTGCATCCGCTTCTCAATCTCTGGCAGATCTTCGGGAGTGAGGGCGCGGGGCAGGTCAAAATCATAGTAAAAGCCATCTTCAATTGCCGGGCCAATCCCAAACTTTGCATCGGGGAATAGCTCCTGAATAGCCTCCGCCATCACGTGCGCTGACGAGTGACGCATGCGTTGAATCGGCGTATAGTTGACCGACTCTTCTAATTCAACTTCCACAGACATGGATAATTTCTCCTTCGATACAAAACAAAAAAACCTTCTCATCCCACACTGGGACGAAAAGGTTGTGTACTCTTCGTGGTTCCACCCGGCTTTCACGCTCCCTTCATCTGCTCATCTCATGCAATGATCAGCGCCAATCAGAGTAGCTAGCATCACTCCGAAGGTCTGATAGGGAGAACGTGCTTTAAAACAACTTTTACCGCGGTTGAAGCGTGTACTTTACTGACTCAGTACAGACTCACGAGGGGTATCCCTTACGTATGATCGTTGGTGCACTCTCAGCCGGTGATGCATCCTCTCTGTCGACCGCTTCGGAAAGAGACATGTCTCGCTTTAACGTCCTCTGTTCTGCTTATTCTATTGTCTACATCATACCATAATCCTTTTTAGAAGTAAAGCCATTTTTTAGCTCAGTGGGTCAACCATCCATATTGGTATTATCATCTAACAATCCAAAAACATCTTATGCACTTTCAAGTAGGGAAAGTCGCTTGTCTCTTTCCGCTGCTCCCACTCCGCTGTGTGAGCCCCTCTATGGCTTAATGGGAAGAGGAAAACGAGAACAGAGGCTATGGGGATGCTGGCATGGCGGAATGGGACGTTTCGGCAGGAGACAAGCGACCTGCCCTACTTGTCTTGTCATATCATACTCTCTTTCGGATATAAAAAGATGTAAAGTAGGGAAAGTCGCTTGTCTCTTTCCGCTGCTCCCACTCCGCTGTGTGAGCCCCTCTATGGCTTAATGGGAAGAGGAAAACGAGAACAGAGGCTATGGGGATGCTGGCATGGCGGAATGGGACGTTTCGGCAGGAGACAAGCGACCTGCCCTACTTGTATTGCCATATCATACTCTCTTTCGGATATAAAAATATGTAAAGTAGGGAAAGTCGCTTGTCTCTTTCCTCTGCTCCCACTCCACGCTGTGAGCCCCTCCATAGCATTATTGGAAACAAAGCCATGGAGGGGCTACCATGGTGGAGCTTCACGATTTGGGAGGAGACGCCATACTCCTCTTATTGTTTTACACACGAAAATATACATTATGCACTTTTCACGTCGGGAAAGGCCTTGCCGATACCTTGCCGTGACTCCCCTGGTATACGTGTTGGCCTACGCCAGAAAGAAGGAATAGACAAAGCCCTGGAAAAGAAGCTATAATACAAGGGCTAAATAAATTTTTCGGCACTTCAGGCCTTATTCTCATCTTTATTCATAGTTCAGATATCAGGATGCTTTCAATGAGCGTGCTCACAACAGCGCTGACGACCTATCAGGTCGCAGCTATTCAGTATGAGCCTACTCTTGGCGAAAAAGAGAAAAATATTCGGGACCTCCTGAGTCTGGTTGAACAGGCTATCGCACAAGGAGCACGCCTGATCGTCCTTCCAGAACTCGCGACAACTGGCAGCTGCTGGACGTCCCGCGAAGAGATCGCTCCTTATGTTGAAGCGATTCCTGGTCCCACGACTGAACGTTTCCAACGTCTGGCTCAGGAGTTCCAATGCATTATTGCAGTGGGCCTTCCAGAAGTTGATCCCGAAACGCAGGTCTTCTATAATAGTGCCGCTCTCCTGGGCCCTGATGGCTTGATTGGACGATATCGCAAACTGCACGCATCCATTACTGATCCCCGCTGGGCACATGATGGGGATCTCGGCATTCCAGTCTGGGAAACACCTCTTGGTCGCTTAAGCATCCTGCTTGGAACTGATGCACAGTATTTTGAGACCGCCAGAATTGCAGCCCTGCACCATGCCGATGTCTTACTCTTCCCTACTAACTGGACGCTCGATCCCGCTCCCAGTACCTGGTGGCTCGCACGTGCCTTCGAGAATAAGGTCTATCTCATTGCCGCCGATCGCTCGGGGCAGGAGCGCAATATCTTTTTCCAGGGGGGCAGTTGTATTATTCAGCCCGATGGCTCGGTACAGGCTCTGCTGGAAAAGGGCAATGGCATCGTTTCTGGTGAGATCAATCTTCATCAAAGCCAGGATAAACGCTGGCTCTATGCAGATCGTGTACTGGGGCAACCACTGGCAGACCGCCAGCCAGCAGTCTATCCCGGCTTACTCAACAATAGTTATCTCTGGGAACCCTTACGCTACCATAGCCTTTATGCTCTGGGCGAATTGCCTCCAGGGCAACTTTCCTGCGTGGGCATTATTCAAATGGAGCTCCAGATACCATCTGAGATGGATCAACTTACTCAGATTCGGCATCTTGGAGAGCAGCTCCGCACAATGATGCAGAATAATGCTCCTGCCTGTCCCGACGTGCTTGTCCTTCCTGAACTAGTGGTCCCTGGTCCACTACCAGAGCCTGGACAATATACTCATCATGAAGCAATCATTCAACATTTTCAACGGGGGGCAATTCAGATTCCCGGACCAGAGACAGATGCTCTGGTCGCCCTGGCCAACGAGTGGCAATTTAGTATGGTGGTGGGTGTCGCCGAAAAAGTGGAGGAGCGCTATTATAATACGGTACTGCTATTGGACCCGGAAGGGATCTATGGCAGCTATCGCAAAATACACCTGAGCCCTATGGATAAGCTCTGGGCCAGTAAGGGTGATCTTGGCCTACCATTCTTTGATACTCCTGCTGGCCGCATCGGGCTGGCAACTGGCTACGATCTCCTCTTTCCAGAAACCCTGCGCGTCCTGGCTAATCAAGGCTGTGACCTTCTCTGCGCCCCTGCACTGCTGGGCTTCCCTCACCCATTCCAGTTCCCCCAACATCTGCAACAGGCCAAAACATTCCATCAATTTGATCATCATGAAGCCCCACAACATCTGCTCTGGCGTATCCGAGCCGCCGAACAGAATATCTATCTCGCCATTGCGAACTGGTATGGACAACAGGCGGGCATCTCGGCCAATGGCCTGAGTGGAATCTTCTCTCCATCCATCGGGCTGAATCCCAGTGTTGAGGTGATTGCCGATGAGGGTGAGTTGGGGTTGATGATGATGACTATCGATACACGTGAACAGAAGACCGGGCGACGCACAACGCACATTTTAGAGTATAGCCCGGGCGATATGGCTGGCTCGCTCACTGGTGAGCTTGCGTACAATATTCTCGATGGCATCCCTGGTAATCTCGTCAGGAGCAAACCAATGCTCCGCCGTAGACAACCTTTTTGGTATCATGATCTCGTCCGTAGATCTCTACCCTAGTCGCCTCTCTTGTTTCGATACACCAGGGACACATATCTATTCCTGTAAAGCTTATCTATAACTATTGTCTTCTTCTCGCGCTACAATAGATCGCGCTAGAGGCAAAAAAAGCACGAATAGTACACCGCGACAGATACGCGTGCAAAGTGGGAGCATGCATGAGAGTCAGTACAAACGACAGGCTCACAACGACGGCGTTACAGAAAACATATCGCACGAATTCAATCGCTCTGATCACTACACTCCTGTTAGTATTGATCAGCCTCTATTGGCTGATCTTTCACAGTCATACAGGAGGACTCCAGACAGATGATCAGCTATCGGCCATCTTTAAGAGCGTTAGCTATCTCTTAGCGGTCTGCATCGGAGCAGGCTGGGCTTTCCGCACTGCCTATCATTTTCATCATGGCCCTGTCCAATCTTCACGCGCACGAATGGCGTGGGTATGCATCGGATGCGGCCTGCTGGCGAATGGTTTTGGCGCTCTTCTTTGTATGGCTCTAAAACATCCTGCTGATCCCAATATCGTCGTCGCGTTAAATACTCCTCAGGTATTTTCTTATATCTTTCTGCTGTTATTTTATCCCTGTCTATTTCTGGGCCTCATGGTTATCCCTGGCATCGGCCATATCCGGCTCAGCAAGATCTTTGATGTGCTCATTATTACCCTCTGCTTTCTGGCGATCTGCTGGTTCCTGGTCTCTCAGCTCGAAAGTATTACCAACATTCAGGGACAATTGATCCCTACGACACTCCCGCTCAGTCAGGTCTTTATTGCTCTGGCCGCGCCAATGGGAGACATCTTCTTACTGCTCTTTTTAGCACTCGTGTTACAACAAGGAATTGATCTGGCACTCCGCCTCCCTTTTCTCTTGCTCGCGCTTAGCTTTATGGGGCTGCTCTGGTCAGATGTGGTCAATACGTATCTCTCGATTTTTCAGACTGCTTCCTTCCCTGACACGACACTGATGGAACCGTTTTACTTAATCAGCTTCTTACTCCTCGGGCTCTCAGGGCTGTTCCATTATTCTCGTCTGATGCGCAATCTCTATCGTGAACGGATGACTACTCCCAATCTCACCGGAACCTACTGGCACGATGCTCATTTACCAGCACCTGGTATTCTCTCTTATAATCGCCGTCGTATGCATACGCTGTATGTGCCGCTCGCGATTATTCTCTGTGTGCTGCTCCTCATCGAGACTCTTCAAGAAGGAAGTGCGTTCCATCCATCCGCGAACAATGAGACCAAAACCTTTATTGTGTTAAGCATCTTTGTCGCAGCTCTCATCGCTATCCGCTACTTCTTTGCGATGCGCGAAAACGAGACGCTCTTACAAGAACGAGATCGCCGCTTTACAGAGACTGAGCGAGCCAGGCATCTTGTGGCCCAGCTCACTGATATCCGCGATCTTGAGTCTTTGCGCGAACGGATTGTGAATACGGTTCTGTCCGAATATGGCTTTAGCTCGGCTATGCTTCTGCTCATTGAAGATCATACCCGCGAATTGACCAGCCAATCCCATCTTCTGGTCAGCACCTCTGCCTTATCTACACATCCGACAAAGTGGCGCCTACGTGGGGATACGATCCTCTACCAGACGGTTAAACTCGGCAAGCAGACAATTGTTTATTGGCAGCAACACATTCCTGAGACCCCCGCAGAAGTACGCATCTGGCAGGAGAAACAACATGTGGCTCTGATGGAGTTCTTCCCCATTCGCTACCAGGGCAAAATCTTAGGTAGTCTTGGCGTCGCACGTCATGAGCTTTCTAGCATCCAACATTCAGAGGAGGCGGTTATCCGTGTCTATACGGAGCAGATCGCTGCTATCATTGAGCATGCCTATCTCTATCAAGAAGCCCGTCGCCGCGAGGATTTTGCTCGCGCAATTGCCAATATCTCGAAGCGTTTGATTGCGACGATAGTAGAGCCAGGGGAGGTTGGACAGCTTATCTGTGAGGAGGGGATTCGAGCCTTACACGCTGAATATGCCATCTTTTATCTCAAGCACGACGATGAACGCCTGGAGCCGATGGCAATTGCGACAAAAAGTAATGACACCATGGAGCCGATGACGCTCTCTACCACAAATAGCTACCAATCTGCCCTGAGGCTGAAAGAGTGGCCTTCTTTCTCTCTCTCTGACTATGAGGCCGAAGCTCAGGATACGCTCCATCCATTCTTGCTTTATGTACAACCACGCCGCAAAACAGAAGAGTCCCATGGAAATACTATCGGCAATGGGTCACCTCGCGAGCCTCAAGGAAATCAGGCAACGCTGCGGGCCCGGCTCTCAAAGCATTCCATTCAACGCGCTATCTGTGCTCCGCTGGTCGCTGGCGGAGAATTAATAGGGATCTTAATCTTTGCCCGCTCCGTTCAATCCGATGAGAGCAACAATCTCTCTTTTGAAGATTCTGATCTCTCCTCAGCTCAGGTGTTTGCAGAACAGGTGAGCGTGATCTTTGCCAATTCTCAGCTCTATCAACGTATCCACGATACACATGAACGTTTGAAAGAGCTGGATCAGCTTAAGGATCAATTTATGATCACGGCCTCCCATGAGCTACGCACTCCCCTGACCGCTGTGCAAGGCTATATCGAGCTGATGGCACAGTATGACAGCATTCTGCCTGCGGAACAACGTCAGGAGTTTCTACAAAAAGCTCAACTGGGCTGTGAGGAACTGGCAGTCCTGCTCCGCAATATCATGGATGCCAGCCGCTTAGAGGCCGAAGCGGGAATTAAACCTGCTCTAATAAGCCGCGTCTCGGTGAAAGAGATGATTGAAAAAGTACAGATTATGATTGAGCCACAGGTCGCTCATGAACACCGCGAGATACGCGTCCAGGTGCCTGCTCATCTGCTGGTCTTCGCCGATCCTCTTCGCCTCCATCAGGTTCTGATGAATGTCAGCACCAATGCGCTCAAATATTCACCTCCAGGCTCACCATTGACCTTCAGTGGGCGAATTACCTTTGATCAGCGGAGCTTGATTATTATCAGTATCTCGGATAAAGGAAAAGGGATCTCTGTACAGGATCAAGAAAAGCTCTTTCAACGCTTTGTTCGCCTGGAATCTGATATGAATAGTCCAGTGCGCGGCTCTGGATTGGGGCTGTATATTTCGCGACGGCTCATTGAAGCCATGGGGGGGAAGATCTGGATTGAAAGTAAAGGGATCGTTGGAGAAGGATCTACCTTTCATATACAATTGCCCATGGCTTAGAGGGCGAGATTTATTTCTTGCTATTTGCTTCGTTGCTGCTATTGGTTGCATCTGCTTGCTTCTTTACAAGCAATGGAGCATGCTGTTCACAAAAACGGAAGCTACGCCCGCCTGCCAGCAACTGCGCATAGGCAGCTGGCTCGCCACAGGTATCGCAGCGCCCAACATGTGTCTTGACTGCTTTCATCACGATCTCCTTCTTTGTTTTATAGTTTGGAAGGCGAGAAAACCGCGAAATCTTCAGCTCAGCGGTAGTGCACGCCATACACATTGATGCACACTCCACAAGAAGCTCATCACAGAGGAGGAGAATGAGCTCTCAAAAGTGCCGATCTTGCCTCTATCATACCACAGATTGAGGCAGGATCGCAGAGCTCTCGCTTCTAGCCGGGCCCTTTGTCTTATGTAAGAGCACACTGAATTGTCTTCTCTATCTTCATATGGAGATAGTGTGTCACCTTTGTTCAGCAGGTCTTTTATGCTGAGAAAAACGAAAAATCTCAGTGAAGTCTCAGGCAAGTATGGCGAAAGGAGCTTCTGCTATACTTGAATCTGTAGTGAGAAATGGTCGGGGGGTGCCAATCAATTCTGTCGAAGATAGCTCCGGAAAGGGCTGCCCAGAACAACGTTGGGGGATGCGCTGTTGAGCTCTGCTCCACGCATATCGTTGATGCAAGCATCTCCCCTTCCGTTGTAGCTATCTTCCAGAAGAGTACGATTATCTTCTCACTACACTCAAACTATTCCACATTTAATCATGAGCCAGACGCCGCTCGGTTGGAGCTGGCTCCCACTTCCGATCATTCTTCCAGAAGGATTCAATATCTTCCAATGTCCGGCCTTTGGTCTCAGGAATCACATACCAGCAGAAGGCAAAAGCAATGACGGCAAACACTGCATACAGCCAGAAGGTGCTGGAGATGCCGATGGCATTTACCAATGAGAGGAATGTGACGCTAATCAAAAAGTTAAAGGTCCAGTTGAAGAAGGTTGAGATGGCTGCGCCACTGGCACGCACACGGGTAGGGAAGATCTCTGAGCTCATCAGCCAGAAAACTGGCCCCAGGCCAATCGCAAACGAGAAGATGTAGACCAACAGGGCGATCAGTACAAGAGTCCCTGTGTTGCTGGCACCTGTCAGGAAGATAAATCCCATGACGATAAGTGAGATGATTATCCCCACCAGGCCCCCCAATAATAACGGTCTCCGACCAACACGGTCAATGATAAAAACCGCCAGCAAGGTTGTAAAGAAGTTGACTGCTCCTACAACGCTGGTTGCAAGAATAGCGCTTGACGCTGATTGGAAGCCGGCAAAGGTGAAGATGGTTGGTGCGTAATAAATGACGGTGTTAATACCCACGAGCTGCTGAAAAATGGCAAGCCCAATGCCTGCAATCAAGGCCCACGTCAGGCCCGATTGAAAGAACTCCGCTAGCTTTACTTTCCCTCCGGTATTTACACGCAATGCCTCACGAATGGCCGTTAACTCTGTCTGTCGCTCTTCCACGCTCAGATGATCCATGGCCAACTCGGCCTCTCTCCATCTTCCACGTTCCGCCAGCCAGCGCGGTGTCTCTGTGAGAAACAACATCCCTATCAGTAAAGCCAGACCAGGGATAACGGCTACACCAACCATTGGTCTCCAACCCAGGCCCGCATGCGCAAAAGCGAGATCGACAAAATACGAGATTGAGATGCCCGCAGTAATTAATAGCTGATCAAGAGCAACCAGGCTTCCACGCAAAGACGGCGGTGCCATCTCGGCAATATACATTGGAGCAAGGAAAGAGGATGCCCCAATCCCAAATCCTAGAATGATACGGCAGACCAGGAAAAAGGGAAAATTGGGCGCAAAGGCACTCAGAATCGCTCCCACCGCAAAAATGATTCCCATGATGATCAGGCTCATTTTACGACCTAAGCCATCGCTCAATCTCCCTCCCGCGACAGCACCCAGAATGCTGCCAATCAAAACCGAACTGACAGCAATCTCTTGCTGAGTCGAATTCAGTGCAAAATCTTGCTTCAGATACAGCAGTGCCCCCGAAATGACTCCTGTATCATAGCCAAATAAGAAACCACCCAGGGCAGCTACAATGGCTATGAGATACACTTTTGCTGCGTAATGCGGTTTATCTGGAAAGGGACGAGTAGCTGATTCATTATTAAAAGGCCGCGAACTATCTGCCATGATCGCTCTCACTTTCTGAGCAGAAACATCTACTTGACTGCACTCAAGAGCTTGCACGCAAAGCTGAAATCCAACGCTGGAATATGGCAACTACAGTATAGAGGCAAATGGGGGGAGAAACGTCACACAAAAGAGCGATTTCGTTCTCCACCTTTTGAGTGAGGGAGCGCCTCCTCAAAAGGTGGGGCCTCAAGCTTAGCGGCCTGAAGAGAGCTCTACTGTCTCTACTGGTTCGTTTACTGAGGAGCGTTTACGCAGAAAGGCTGGAGGTGGCAATTGCCCAATAATCATGCCCAGAAAGATGCACAGACAGCCCAGCCAGGCGAGTGGACTTAAAAGATCTCTGGCAAAGACATAGCCAAACAGGGCCGCCCAGGCTGGCTCCAACGCATAGATCAGGGTTGCTCGCGTACTGCTGATAAACTGCTGGACTCTATTCATGACATATAAACAGAAGGCGGTTGCGACTACGCCCATAAAAACGACGGAGATCCAGACTGACGCAGCAGGCAGGTGAAGAGGCTCATGCGCAAAGGGAATGGCGAGCAGGCTCAAGAGGGAGGTGAAGGCTATCTGCACAATTGAGAGGTTGATTGCATCGGCTCTGGGCGCAAATTTGCTGATGCTGATAATATGCAGGGCATTAGCCAGCGCACAGCCCAGCACTAACCACTCACCCAGTCCAAAAGTTAATTGAAAGGTGCTGTTGATCGAGAGGAAGATCAGCCCAACAAATGAGAGGATCACGCCTGCCCAGACCATAATGGTCGGAATCTGCTTGAGCACTAGCAATGAGAGCAATGAGACAAAGGGAACATAGAGTCCTGTGATAAATCCTGCTTTACTGACGGTCGTATACTGAAGCCCAACCGTTTGAAGAGCAAAACCGGCAAAGAGAAAGATGCCAATAAATGAGCCCGCCAGCAATTCCGAGCGCTGTATCTGGCGCAGTCGGCGGTGAAAGAGCAAGGCCAGAGTCAAAGCGCCTACGCCAAAACGCAGAAAGAGGAAGGTAAATGGCCCGGTGAGCTTTAATGTATCCTGAACAACGAGAAAGGTTCCACCCCAGATGATTGTGACAACAATAATTAAGAGGTCATAACGCAACAGCCGCCGACCTTTGTGTTCTGCCATGAAGAAATCCTTTGAGAAGATTGCAGAGATTCCAAATAGTGTTCTTCCAGTGTAGAGTCTCTTACGTCAAATTGCAACCTACCCGGCAGCCTTTTGCTCATTCATGACAGCTTGCAGCAAAGCCACAACCTGTGCAAATATCTTTCCTTGTGGCGTCTCTTCATAGGGTTCCTGCTCTGATTCAGGCAAAAAATAACCACCAGGGTCATTGTGGGTGACTGGACCGGCTGAGATCTCTGTGATCTTTCCCTGCCGTCGCGCTTTATTCCATGGTGAGTAGCTCAGCAAGGGCCAGCGGCCAGCATAGGCGATGGCTCCAAGTCTGTTCACGGGATCTCTGCTTCCGCGAAAATGATAGAGATGCTCAATCATCTCCAAGCCTGGATCATCAGCCATGACTCCGCCAAAGGAGATGATGGAGAGAGGAGCCTGTAACAGAGGCTTGAGATAGGTGGCTGAGCCTAACGCGACCTGCACTCCTCCACTAAACCCCAGTAAGGTCACAGGGATACCACTACTCATACGATAGCCGCTACGCAATAGTCCATCGACAATCACTCCGGCAGTTCCATAATTGTAGATGGGACCATAGCGTCGATCTGCGGAGACAGCGACCTGAAACATATTGCGAATATTGATCAGGTTGGTTAATACGGCATGATTCTGTAGTTTCAATTGCTTAATCCATCTCCACATCATTGTAAAAAAACGCTGTCCCGTTAAGCCATTGTTATTCATCGCATAGGGGAACACATCGCGCACAACTTTGATCTGTGGAAGCTGCTCTTGCAATCGATCCAGAAAGGCCTGCTCTTCTCTCTCTAAGAAATCACCGCCAATAGCTCCGATTCCTGACAGGTAGACAACATACTGCATTGTGACTTTGTCTGGGTCATCCAACGGCCTCTCTACCAGTTGATGAGGGCGACTTCCAAACCAGCCAGCCCACCAACCTAACGCTTCAAATGGTGACCAGAGGGCCGCTACTAATAAGAGAATGAGGCCCAGAATAAGCAATTGAACGAGGAAACTTGAGATCATCTGTGACCTCCCTGAGGTGGCTGCATCTCTTCCGTCAGGCTGCTCGCCAGATCCCGTACATGCAAGGTCAATGGGACACCAGCGGTTATTCTTCTTAACCAGCGCGTAACAGACTGCACAGGTCGACCAATCGTCACTTTTAGCACCACAAATAGCAGCCACCCACACACAGTACAGAGCAGGCTTAGCCAGAAGTCCAGTTGTAAGGTTATATGAATGGCTAATATGACTGCCAGGAGGCACCAGATATCCAGTACATGCTCAATCAAGCTCCCCATATAGGGGAGAAGAATCAAAAAGCCAAAGCAATAGGGCGCGTAAGCCAGACACACGGCGCGCAGAATGGGCAGAAATGCCAGCGGATGCTGCAAGATGAGGCTCCCAAACAACCAGATCGTGGCTATCCAGAGGCTCACGCTGATGACATACAGCGCACCAGAGAGACAGAGACTGGCAACAAACCGAATGGGCTGGACACGATTAACCAGGAGAGCCACACTCTGGCCAAGACCAACAGAGATGGCCCCCAGGAAAGGAATCCAGATCACCAGCCAGAATGATCCATGCGTCTGAGCGAGTACTGCAAAAGCGGTCGGGTCTAGCCGCCAGGCACCTCGTATGAATAACCAGAGCGTCTGGATGAAATTTCCCAGAGTGGTTGTATCAATCGTATACACACGCTTCTCGCTTTCTCCAGCTCTTCGCTCCGTTTACGATAGATGAGTAGCCAGCTCCAGCAGAATGGGATAGACCAGACTGGTCTGTTGACCCACCTGCTGGGGATCAATCATGTCGTGCAGAAGATGTTGCTCGGCACTGAACGTATAAAGATGGATGGACTCCAGACCATGTCTGCGCCACTGTTCGATCAACTGCATAGTGATCTCATTATTCACTGCTTTATCAATCTCATTCGTGATTACTAACACAGAACGAACCGCAGCACGCTGCGTCTTCGCTGAACGATAGACAGAGTGCGCCAGCTGCATGACTTCTGCAAGAGCATGGCTGGAATAGCCCAGATAGCTATGTGTGGGTCCATCTTGAAAAGGTGAGATGTATTGTGTACCAATATTTGGGAGCCTGAGGAAGAGCCACATCAAGAATAAGGTCACACGAGGCCCAAAGGAGAGAAGACCAAACATCGGAGCAATCAGGATCACGTGTGCCACATCTGCTCGATGCTGTGCCACCCATGCCGCCAGCGTTCCGCCTGCGGACAGACCTAAAAAGGTGATCTCCTCTCCCAGACCGCGAGCAATATCTACCGCCAGATTACTGGCATCGCATAGCTCCTGGGCGGTTAGATACTTGAGTTCATCTGTCATGCGATCCTTCAGACCATTGCGAGGCATTCTTGGGATCAGCACATTATAGCCACGTTCATAAAAAAGAGGAGCCAGTTCAACAAATTGCTGTGGACAGTTGGTGATACCATGCATCAAGATAATCACATGCTTTGTACGCTGACCATGGGTGAGCAGTTGCGAGCCGCAGACTGGATTAATCTCCTCATCGTCCTGAGCCTGAAGTTGAGCAAAACGCAGTAGTGCAGATTCATAGTCTTCTGATGGTTGTTCGAGAGGCTGTGGTATATTCCGAATCTGCGAACGAGCAAAAAAACGGATCATTATCATAATCCCGCTCAGTCCTAGAAACAGACTACCCAGCCATAACTTCCTTGATGAGATGAAAAAGGATGTTTGCTCACCAACCTTCTTTGGGTTCAAATTCGATGGGTTCGAATTTAATCCCTGCGCTGCGGATGAAATGCGTGCAGTAGAATGTTCCATTAACGTTGCTCCATTTCATGAACCAATCATAAAGAGCATTGGTGATGATAACGTATCACCTTGTCAGGCCGGGGAGCAAGGTTAACGATTAAAGGCGGCATCCGTTCAAGTTGGTGGCTTTATAAAGGGACCGGCCCGGAGCCCCTGCTCTATATGTGCTGAAGAAATTGCCACATATACGGCAGAGGCTCCGGGCCGGCGACTTATATGAAGGTTAAGTATGGGTATGGGCCCTGAGCACCTTCAAAGGATGTCAGGCTCCATGGCACTTTTTGAATTTTTTGCCACTACCACAAGGACAGGGATCATTACGACCAACGCGCGCCAGGTTGGCGGGCGAGGATTGATTCGGTGCAGTTGCAAGACGCGCTCCACCATTTCCATTCGCTCGTGGAGGTGTAGCATTTTTGCGCACTGCTGCATTGACATCATTGCGAACTGCGGCTGCCTTTTTCTTGTCCTGAACGGGCTCCTGGCTCTTGGCCTGCCCACTGGATTCAGCGATTGCATCCGCGTTCGTGCTCAACTCCTGAGGCATGCGACGCTGGGGCTCAGGGCGCTGCAATGTAATCTGAACCTCATTCCGCAGTAATTTCAAGAGCGCATCAACTGTGTAATGCTGAATCGCAGTTTTCAGCTCATCAAACATCCGGAAGGCTTCGTTTTTAAACTCGACCAGAGGATCACGCTGAGCTATAGAACGGAAACCAATACCCGCACGCATGACATCCAGAGCATCGATATGATCCATCCAGAGACGATCCACAACCTGTAGCAGATAGGTACGCTCAAATTCTCGTTGAGGGTCCAGGTTAAAGACACCTTGCGTTGCCGCTTGCTTCCGTAGCTCTTCGCCGCGCTGCTCATAGTGCTCAAGGACCAGATCCACCAGATCGCTACGAAGGTTGTCGCGACGGACAGCGTGAATATTTTCAGGCACAAACTCTTCTGGAACATGAACCCAGGGCTCCAGCGCTTTAAAGAGCGTCTCTAGCTCCTCTTCCTCGCTCACCATCGTCCCTGGAATCGTATTGTTCACCAGGTTTGTAACCTCATTACGGATCATCGTCAGAATACGATCATGCATATCGCCATGTTCAAGAACACGGTGACGATCAGCATAGATAACCTCACGCTGTTTCGCAATCACATCGTCATATTCAACGACATTTTTACGAATATCGAAGTTATAGCCCTCAACACGCGTCTGAGCGCTTTCGATAAAGCGAGAGACCATCTTGCTTTCCAGAGGCATATCCTCTTCCATACCAACACGCTCCATAATGCCAGCCACACGATCGGCAGCAAAACGGCGCATCAGTTCATCGTCCAGCGCCAGGAAGAAGCGCGAAGCCCCCGGATCACCCTGACGACCAGCACGACCACGAAGCTGATTATCGATACGGCGCGACTCATGACGCTCTGTACCAATAATATAGAGTCCACCAAGTTCAACCACACGATCGTGATCTAACTCGCATTCCTTGACCTTGGTAGCCAGCAGTTCATCCTTCTCAGCCTGTGTCATCTGTTCCAGATAAAACTGAATAGCCTCTTCCTTCTCCTCACGCTCATCAGAAGTACGCTCTGGCATCTCGCGGATGGAGTCAACCTGTTCGGCATGTTTGCGCAGAATACTATCAAAATAATCCTTGGGATTACCACCTAACAGAATATCGGTACCACGACCAGCCATGTTGGTTGCAATCGTCACGGCACCACTACGGCCAGCCTGAGCCACAATCTGAGCCTCACGCTCATGATACTTGGCATTTAACACATTGTGAGGGATACCCTGCATTTCCAGCAGATGCGAAAGATGCTCTGAGATCTCAACCGAAGTGGTACCAACCAGCACTGGCTGCCCCTTTTCGTGCCGCTCTTTGATCTCCTCAGCCACGGCCTTAAATTTGGCCTCGCCTGTCCGATAGATCAGATCTGGCATATCTTTACGCTGGGTCGGTTTGTTCGTGGGAATCACCATCACATCCAGCTCGTAGATCTTATTGAACTCTTCGGCCTCTGTCAGAGCTGTACCAGTCATACCAGCCAGCTTGTTATACAGACGGAAGTAGTTCTGGAATGTGATTGTCGCCAGAGTATGGTTCTCGCGCTGAACCTTCACTCCTTCTTTGGCTTCAATTGCCTGATGAAGACCCTCACTATAGCGACGACCCTGCATCTGACGGCCCGTAAACTCATCAACGATAACGACCTCGCCATCTTTTACGATGTAGTCTTTATCACGTTTAAAGATTACCTGGGCCTTGATGGCATTCTCCATATAGCGCGTGAGATCCAGATTGGACTCGTCGTAAATATTCTCAACGCCGGCCAGCTTCTCAATCTTGTCGATGCCATCTTCGGTCAGCATGACGGAGCGCGTCTTTTCTTCGATTGTATAGTCGTCCTCAGGTTTGAGAAACTTGGACCACTGAGCAAATTGTGCGTATGTCTCAGTCGACTCCTGGCCCTGACCCGAGATGATCAATGGCGTACGAGCTTCGTCGATCAAGATGTTATCCACCTCGTCTACAATAGCGTAGTTGAGCTCACGTTGCACCATCTGATCCAGCGCCGTGACCATGTTGTCACGCAGGTAATCAAAACCGAATTCATTATTGGTACCATAGGTAATATCAGCCCGATATGCCTCACGTCGTTCGGCTGATTGGGCATTGACAGAATTGACCAGGATGCCCACTGTCAGTCCCAGGAAGCGATAGATATTCCCCATCCATTCGCCATCACGGTGGGCGAGGTAATCATTCACCGTCACCACGTGGACGCCTTTGCCAGTCAATGCATTCAGGTAGACTGGCGCTGTTGCCACCAGCGTCTTCCCCTCACCTGTACGCATCTCGGCAATCTTGCCCTGATGCAGCACAACGCCACCAATCAACTGCACATCATAATGGCGCATCTTAATCTTGCGCCAGCCAGCCTCACGCACAACGGCAAAAGCTTCTGGCAGCAGATCATCCAACATCTTCCCCTGCTTGTAGCGCTTGACCATCTCAGGGACCAGCTCATCCATGGCATCGGCTTTTATCGCTACGATCTCCTCTTGCAACTGTCCAAAGAGGTCCATATAGAAGATCTCTGTGAGACGATCAGCCGCATCGGGGCGATCTATCGTTGCACGCAAAGCCTCCTCAAAGCGTGGCCACGCCAGCGCATAAGCCTCTTCTAGATCGCTATCCAGGTCTTGCAACGCTGGCTCAGCCATTTTCAACTGCTTAAAGGTCAGACTCCTGGGATCTTTGGCCTCATCCGGCCACTGTTGCTCATCTTCAGCACGATCCATAATCGCCTGGACGCGCAAGGTGTTTAATACCACCGAGAGATTTTTGTACCCCTGCTCAAAACAATCCGATAAGGTAGCTTGCAGATGCTCACGCAACGCACTCTCACTATCATGAAGGTCCAACTTCTGACGAAACTCCATCACAGCCGCATGCAGTTGCTCATCACTGCATCTATCCGCTAAAGGTTCAACCTTCTGCAAAGCTTCGCGAAAAAGCTTGACCAGTTCATCTTCCAGGACCATGCCACCTTTAAGGTAGAGCGCCAGCTGCGAACGAAACTCAGTCGTCTTGGCCGAAAGGGCCTCATCACTCAAAGCCTTCATTTCTGGTTCGAGAGTATTTATCTTATCAATCAGGGGTTGGATCGCCTTTAAATCTCGTTTATTGGGATCACCTAAAATTTTTCCTAACAATTGCATATGCGCATGTTCTCCTACTGCATTGGCATGGGTGATGATATCGGTCCAAAAAAAGAAAAATAACAGCTATGCC
This sequence comes from Tengunoibacter tsumagoiensis, assembly GCF_003967535.1. Classification (GTDB taxonomy): domain Bacteria; phylum Chloroflexota; class Ktedonobacteria; order Ktedonobacterales; family Ktedonobacteraceae; genus Tengunoibacter; species Tengunoibacter tsumagoiensis. The sequence goes on from NZ_BIFR01000001.1 coordinate 4,729,320, forward strand.
TACACCATTATACCATCAAGTCTCGCTCTTTTTTGATAGCATACTGGCAATCGACGATTCTGCTCATTACCCTCATTGAGAGCTACGCAAAGCCATCTCTCCGGTTGCATATTTTCTATTTTCCATCAAAAAACCGCAAAAGTACTGTACAATAAGGAAAGATTAGTGCCCGTTTGCTTAGAGTGTGTCCTAAAACCAGTAAGTGGCCGATAGAAAAAAGAAAGGAGTCAAACAAGCGATCAGAAAGGATCACAGCCAATGGAAAGAAGCATCACGCGAAAGCCGTACGCCACCGATCTGACGGATGCCCAATGGGAGTTGCTGGCTCCCTTCATCCCAGATGTCTCGCCCAATGCGACCCAAGAGACCATTCCCAGGCGCGAGATCGTCAACGGCATCCTCTACGTGTTGCGAACAGGCTGTTCGTGGAGACTGACACCCCACGATTTGCCCAACGGCAAGACGCTGCACCATTATTTGCGTCAGTGGAAACACAGCGGGGTTTGGGAGACCGCCATGACCAGCTTACGCAAACAAACCCGTCAGGCCATTGGCCGAGAAGAGGAACCCAGTGCGGTCATCATCGACAGCCAATCGATCAAAACCAGTCCCGTCCGAGGCATCGAGCGTGGGTTCGATGCGGGAAAAAAAAATCTGGGGTCGTAAACGACATCTTCTCGTTGACACGCAAGGCTTCGTTCTGGCGGTCAAAGTGCATACCGCGGGCTTGACCGACCGCAAGAGCGCTCCTCTGCTGTTGGCCGGGCAAAAAGAATACTTCCCACGAGTTTCGTATCTGTTCGCTGATCGGGGATACACTGGGCCGCTTCTTGATTGGATCAAAGAGCACCTTGGCTGGGAACCGGAGATTGTCCCTCATGAACACAACGACTCCCAGAGCGATTGGGTGCTCGTCAATGGGGAACCGGTCAAGATTGCCAAACCAAAAGGCGGTTTTCAGGTTCAACGAAAACGATGGGTTGTTGAACGCACCTTTGCCTGGCTCACGCGGTTTCGTCGCTTGGCGCGCGATTATGAGGGTCTCCCTTCGAGCAGTGAGGCTCTTATCCAGATCGCTGCGATCCGTCTCTTTTTGACGCGTTTGGCTCCTTTCTAGGCCTTTGCGTTTATCTTAAGACACACTCTTAGCAAAAGCAGTACAATAAGGAAAGATTAGTGCCCGTTTGCTTAGCAAAAGCAGTACAATAAAGAAAGAGAATCATGCGTTCACTCCTGAAAGGACGAAGAGATAGGTGGAAAAAGATCAGCCCATTGCTGTATTGGATGAGCTCAATTGTCTTCTGGACCATATCCATACCTATCTCCATGATAAGGCCAGGGCTTCGGATGTCCAGCTACTGATTATCAGTCTGCGCCAACTCTTTGAGATCTCCGATGACCTCTTTCGACATATACTTCCTGGCCTGCACACCACAACAATCGCCACAATGCATGAGCAGCTCATTCGTAAGCGGCTCTGGTTGCAGATCCATGACCTCCTGCGCGCTATCGAGAAGCTCTCTCCACTCTGTCGCCTCTTAAGTGAAGTGACACTGAGCTTGATTATAGCTCTTGATGAGCTCCCTACGAACCCATACGCGAACGCTCCTTCACCTCAATCCTCTCCAGAAGCATGGCAACATACACAACGCATCCTCGCAGAACGTATCCACTCCTGGCGGCGAGGCAAACGACAATCCTTTAGCTTGCTATTTGCACAACAGAATGCGCTCTTCCCTCTCCCAATGATGGATAAAGCCTTCAGCTTGCTTTTAGAAAACCTGGAGATCCTCTTTCAAGAAACCCTTCCCACTTTTTCTACCCTTCAGTCTCATGATCATGAGCCAGCCCTTATGCTCCTGCTGGACCAACTACAACGGACCGATCAGGCCCTTATCCAGAGCGAGCTACTCCTCGAACCATTGGAACTTTTAAAGAAATTTTATACATCTTAAACTACCCCAGATATCTTATTTCTGCTTGATAGCTTTATACCAGATGAGGTCAACGCGGGTACTTTCCGGGTACTTTCAAATAAGAAAGTGATCTCAACCATAATAACAAGGTCTTAACAGGTCCATAACCATAATTACGCACCCTTCATAGTAAGTTCCAACTATACTCATGATCAGCAGGTCCAGAAAGGTTATGCCCTACACATAGATTGGAAGCAGAAACATGCAGACTACCATAAAGACGACGATAGACAATAACCAGCGATCTTCTGCCAATGACATTATCACGACAGCAGATCTTCTGCGATGGGCAGATAATGATCAAAACCCTGCCGATCACGTAAAGAGGCTTCTTCAGGCAGGCGCGACGCAGGTCGCGCTGGTCGCAATCACCCTCCACTTTGCGCCAGATTCAGACAATGGACAGGAGCCTATACAGGCCCGGAGTCTTCTGTACTTTCTGGATTACTTACGACCTCTGGTACGCAAAACGGATTCTGTCTGCATGCAAGGGTATACATACTACTTCTTCCTGCTGGACGCAACTATCCATGGTGGCGAGATCGTGCAGAGAAGATTATGGGAAAGCCTGCTCTGGTGTGTACATAATACAAACGAGCCCGATATATACCGCCCCAGCCAGATGGCAATTGGCTATAGCGCCTATCCAGCACCACAAAAGTCTATTCAACACTTCCTTGCTACAGCTCGCATAGCCCGCATCAGTTTTGATGTACCAGAAGCACTATCGGAACAGATGGCGCAGGCCCCGCACCAGGAAGAGCTGAGAGAACAATTAAAAGAGCAGTCACGCCAATTGGGGATTCCTTATGTAGCCAATCTGCCCCGTCGCTTGCCCAATAAGGTGAAACGGCTGGTTGCTCTTCAATTAGCACAGGAGCTCTGCTGCTATCCTCTCGGTCTCGAACGCGATCACCTTACTGTCGCGATGGGTAATCCTCCAGATCCAAACGTGCTGATGCGACTCACACAGATCACAGGGATGCAGATCTTCCCTGTTCTCGCTCATCCTCTGGAGATTAATCAAGCCCTACAATGTCTGCAAAACGCCGGGTAATCAGGCCATTGTTGTCGTCAGGAAGCTCATGGCTTGAGAACCAGAGACACGCGATGATAACTATCTTAGCGGACATAGTAAACGCAGGACCTGCCTCATTTGACGTTTTAGCGCCAGAATGAGGCAGGTCCTGCGTTTACTAGACCAGTTTTATAGAGCTACTGAGAACGGTTGCATCAGGCTAGAGGCTGACAGGCTGACGCATCGCATCGATGAGAATCTTCGCAACTTCTGGACGTGAAAACTCACGAGGGGGTACCTCACCAGCTTGCAACATCTGACGCACTTTTGTTCCGCTCAGGATGATATGTTGATCGCTTCCATGAGGGCAGGTCTTCTGCGATGCCATAGAATCACATTGGCGGCAGAAAAACGTATGATCAAAGAACATTGGGGTGATCCCTAAGGCTGCTGGATCAAATTCGGCAAAGATATATTGGGCATCATAGGTCCCATAATAGTTGCCAACACCTGCATGATCCCGCCCCACAATAAAGTGTGAACAGCCATAATTCTTACGCATCAACGCATGGAAGATGGCCTCACGAGGGCCCGCATAGCGCATCGCCGCTGGCAATACGCCGAGAATAACCCGCTGCTGCGGATAATAGTTCTCTAATAACACCTCATAACAGCGCATCCGCACATCCGCCGGGATATCATCACCCTTCGTATCACCAACCAGCGGATGAAGATACAGACCATCTACGGTCTCCATTGCGCACTTTTGGATATATTCATGGGCACGATGGACAGGATTGCGCGTCTGGAAAGCCACAATCTTCTGCCATCCTCGCTCTGTGAAGAGTGTACGCGACTGAGTAGGAGTGTAACGATACTTCGCGAAGGTCTGATTCGGCAGATTAAGCACACGCACTGGTCCACCCAGGAGCACATCACCTTGTTGATAGAGAACCTTCACCCCAGGATGCGCCTCATCTTCGGTCCGATACACCTTCTGCGCTTCTAACTGCTTATCGTAGTGATACTTCTCCTCAACTGTCAGTAAAGCCTGCACAGTTCCTTCCGCAGTAACCAGGGCTACCTGCGATCCCTCAACAATATTGGCTGCCTGTTCCTCAGAGATAGGTAACGTGATCGGAATGGACCAGGGAAGCCCACTACTGAGATGCATGGTATTTACCACACTCAGATAGTCATCGCGCTTAAGAAAGCCTCCTAGAGGGCTATACGCGCCAATTGCAAGCATTTCCAGATCGGCCAGTTGTCGTGAGCCGACAGTAATCTGAGGAAGTGTCTGAGCACGTTCCAATAACGCTACACGTTCTGCTTCTGATGCCTGATTCAGAATAAGCTCACCACCGTGAGGGGCAATCAATGGCTTCGTCATAATTGAGATACATCCTTTTCTAACTGAAGCTTACAGATAGCCCAGTGCAGCCAACCGATCGGTTACGGCCTGGGACTCATTGACCTGAGCCTCTTCTGGTGCCAGGTAGCCCAGTTCTTCCAATTTATCAAGAATACGCTGGACACTGACCTCAACTGGCTCTTGATTCGTTTCAATGACCAACTCAGGCGACTCGGGTTCTTCATAGGGATCATCCACCCCTGTAAACCCTTTCAGCTTTCCTTCATCAACGAGCTTGTAAAGACCCTTTACATCGCGCTGGCGGCAAACCTCAATTGGGCATTTCACATAGATCTCAACAAAATTCCCAATCTCCTGCCGCGCCCACTCGCGTGCCTCACGATAAGGGGCAATCGCCGCTGACACACAGGCAACTCCATTGCGTGTCAACAGACCACACACAAAGGCGATCCGCTTAATATTGGTATCGCGATCTTCTTTACTAAAACCCAGACCCTTACTTAAATGCGTACGCACAACATCGCCATCCAGAATCTCCAGGTTCCGTCCACGCTCACGTAGACGCTGCTGTAACGCCTCAGAGAGCGTACTTTTTCCTGCACCTGAGAGTCCAGTAAACCAGACAGTGAAACCAACATTCGCCGCCATAGAGAAACTCCTTGATCGTCATCACTAAAGTCTATTAGCACAAGGTAGAACCTATCATCTGCTCTATGCGGCTCTGCACAGAACCCGCTCGTTTCGTTCTTTTCACCTCTTTGTGATCACCTTTGGATCTTCTATCTCGCCATCCTCATTCAGGTGAGAATACTGCCGCCTATTACTCAATAAAGAGTACACAACCTCTTACGAACAGAGGAGAATGAAAAACAAAAGGAAGTAACGGCAGTCACAGATCCCATTGGAGAAACATCTCTCCTTTGATCTGCTCATCAGTGCCCACCTCCACTCAGGAAGGAGCAAAATTTCAGAAAAAACAGAGAAAAGTAGGAGAGAGGAATTGCCTAAAAAGAATGGTCTTCTCCGCAATATATTGTAACATCAGTTGCTAACAAATACTATCTTTCATCAGCAAAGGAAAATTTTACCGTGTAAAGTAGCAACTCTCCCTCCAATCTCTATAGGCAAATTACCTACACATTTCGGATAGTAGACCCGTTCAGTTGAGAGAAGATGCTCTGACTAACAGAAGGATTGAACTTTTTTCCATTCGCGGTATGTATTTTGAGATCTTTATGTATCTCCTGAGAATAGCGTTGAATCCTTACAAATTGTAAGGGAAACCATGGCGCGATAGAGTCAATTGGGGGTATAGTAGTACTCAGATAATCACTCGCCTATGCACAGGGCCTAAACCAATGCAGGCAAGATGGAAAAAGACTTTTTTTCGAGGAGTATAAGCAGAATGACACAGGATAAAAAAGTACGTGTCGCTATCATTGGAGTGGGAAACTGCGCCAGTGCGCTCGTACAGGGCGTCCAATACTACAAAGACGCCAACGAGGATGACTTTATACCAGGTCTGATGCATGTGAACCTGGGCGGCTACCATATTCGCGATATTGAATTTACCGCCGCATTTGATATAGATACAAATAAAGTTGGCAAAGATCTTGGAGAGGCCATTTATACCACTCCCAATAATACATATCGCTTTGCCGACGTTCCCCACCTGGGAGTGCCGGTTTATCGCGGTATGACTCACGATGGGCTGGGAAAATATCTCTCTAAAATTATTACTAAAGCCCCCGGCCAGACTGCCGATATTGTGAAGATTCTGAAAGAGACCAGGACCGATGTCGTCATCAACTATCTTCCTGTCGGTTCCGAGACAGCAACCAAGTGGTATGTTGAGCAGATCTTGCAGGCAGGAGTGGGTTTTGTCAACTGCATCCCCGTCTTTATTGCTCGCGAGCAGTACTGGCAGGAGCGCTTCAAAGAACAGAATCTCCCGATGATCGGCGATGATATTAAAAGCCAGGTTGGAGCGACAATTGTCCACCGCATTCTTACCCGCCTCTTCCGTGAGCGTGGCGTTCGCGTCGAGCGCACGATGCAGTTAAACGTTGGTGGCAATACCGACTTCTACAATATGCTGGAGCGCGATCGCCTGGAATCCAAGAAGATCAGCAAGACCAACGCCGTCACCAGTCAGTTGGACTACGATATTGGCGAGAATAACGTGCATATCGGTCCATCAGACTATGTGGCCTGGCTTGAGGACCGCAAATGGGCCTATATTCGCCTGGAGGGCCGTACCTTTGGGGATGTTCCATTGAATGCTGAGCTAAAGCTTGAGGTCTGGGATTCTCCCAACTCAGCCGGTGTGGTTATCGATGCGGTGCGTCTGGTCAAATTAGCTCTGGATCACGGTATTAGTGGCACACTCGAAGGCCCAAGCTCTTACCTGATGAAATCTCCTCCTATCCAGTATCATGACGATGTTGCTCGCCAGCTGACAGAAGACTTCATCACACAGTCCACCAGCGACCAGCATCCCGTTGAGAATGCCCAGGCCAATGGCCATCGTATCGAGACTGCCTCAGAACTGTAAAGCTTCGATCTATCCCTTCACAGGCTAGCACAAGCAAATAACGAAAAGTTCAGGGAGGAGACCAGTCCTGACGGACCAGTCTCCTCCCTGACGAACAGCCAGTTGAAATTAATGTGGCTGTGCTGGAGTCACGCCTGAATTTGGTGGGGCCGCATCTGTCACATTCGCGCGCAACAGTTCCTCACGCACAATCGTCACATCCGGCGGAGCGCTAATGCCGATTTTCACGCGCTCGCCCTCCACAGCCAACACTGAAATGTTAATAACCCCAGCAAGCACTATACTTTCTCCAACTTTCCTTCGCAACACAAGCATGTAAAGCTCCCTTCATGAGAAGCATATCCTAAGCATCAGCGTCCCTGCGCTGGGACAATCACTAGCAAGGGCGCCTCTTTCAGCGTGACCGCATGACAAGATTCTGTACAGGAACATTGATCGGATCCCACCTCCAGATGACGCCAGGTGTCAACACACTGGGTAGAGCAAGCAAAGAGTGATTGTGATCTCACTCCTGTTGGTCTTACAAAAAATGCGTCTCATTTATCAGTATACACCTTGCCAAAGCAATACAATCAATGCTGTACAATCCAGCCCTGACGTTTTTCTGTACTTGCGTCAAACGATCCGAATATTTGAAAGACTCTTGTTGAGGAGCACCTCTTCTACACCCCGCGGGTAGGGGTCGGCAGCGAGAAGCCTGTACCAGCCTACAAGCGGCTTCCAGCGGGTTACAAGCTCGCCTACGGGCCTCTTCAGGTAACCTTGCACTGACAAGATACAGATGCGTGGTTCCAGAACGTCCTTTCATGGCAACTCTTCCTAAGGTGATATCACCAGTACGAGGTTAATACGCTCCATCGCTATCCTGCTCTCCTCTATCATCATACACCATAGTATCGGCATTCCAAAGGGCGTCAATAGGAAACATAGTACGAGGCTTTTGCGACTTCAAGAGATTTTTCTTTTATGACGGGCGGGACCATCGGGGGTAGAATTCGTTTTACCTGTATTTGACGACGGATTAGTAGGATAGGTGCGTGCTCTTCTCTCAACGGTGACTTTTTGGCTATAGTACTCCTGGCTTTCCTGGGCGACTTTCTCACTGCCTTGTGCTCCTTCATCGCTGCGATATGCATATAATGCTGCTCGCAAACGCATAATGGCCTGCATATGAAGTTGACAAACGCGCGATTCAGAGACACTCAATACTTTGCTAATCTCTTTCATTGTCAACTCTTCCTGATAGTATAAAGCCAGTAAAAGCTTCTCACGCTCTGGCAGATGCTCAATCGCCGCGCTGAGCGTGTCGGTCAACTCTTGATGTTCTGTCTGCTCAACAGGACCTGGGGCTGTGTGGTCCTCTAAAAGCTCGGCCAGTGACGTGACTTCGTCATCCTGTAAAAAGGAGTTGAGTGGCGCATCTAATGAGAGGACAGAAGCATTCATTTCCATTAACATCTGACGATAACGCTCCACTGTGACGCCTAGCTCAACCGCTACCTCCTCTTCTTTTGCCGGACGCCCCAATTTCTGCTCCAACACCGCCAACGCCCCCTCGATCTGCCTTACACGAGAAATAGCCGAACGCGGCAGCCAGTTCAAAGAACGTAACTGGTCAATAACGGCACCTCGAATACGTACTGTGGCAAATGCCTCAAAACGAACTCCACGCGTAGGGTCAAAACGATCAACCGCATTGATCAGGCCAATCATTCCATAACTGATGAGATCTTCGGCCTCCAGTACACCAGTTGGTGGAATCCCTAGCCGCCCCACCACAAAACGGACCAGCGGAGCGTATAACGTAATAAGCTCATTACGGAGCTTTTGATCTCTCCTGGCAACGAATAACATCCAGAGGTCTTGCACTTCTGTGACAGAATCTGTCCCCATACGGTACCCCTTTTTCATCTTTGTCTCTCGGCTCACCATTCTCAACCCCGCCACTGCTGAGGAAAAGTGTAGTATGGAAGCAAGCAAGTTAACATTGACACAGGTCCTATCTTAAGATTGCAAGAGGTCCCGTAGGAGAATGCGGATATAGTTTAAATAGTAGAGGTCGATAAAAAGAATATATGAGGTTATTGAGTAAGGATAGACCGCTAAACGAGGATGGAGCAGCCACGTAGACGCTCTTGTTCAATGCTCGATCAATAAGGCCACGGGTAAAACGTTGTCAGTTATTCGTCCAGGAGTCACCGAGATCATGAAAAATATGCCATCCTCCTCTGCTGGAGGCTCTTCTGATCATTCAGATAAGTCTGTTAAAAAAGCTGATGCCAAACATTATCGCCCCGATAACTATGAAGAACAGATGTCGCTTGACTATCTTATTCATCAGGGATTTCAATGGGATGAGGCAGCTACACTCCTGACGATGAAGGAACATCTCTACGATAATCGAGAGATGCGCCAACGGATGGAGGATAATTATCGCATGCAATTTGTGAAATGGCTACGCGAGCAGGGGCAGATGAGCGATTGGGAATAGATGATGTTTCAGTATTGTGGCGATACATCGCAAGTTTTTGCGATGTATCGCCACAATACTGGGTACGGTCACTGGATTTCTCTCAGGGACTATGCACTAAATTTGACGATGGTCACGCCATCTCCACCTTCTTTTGGTGGCGCAAAAGCAAATGATTTGACCAACGGATGATGCGTCAATTGCTCGCGAACGGCCTGACGAAGAGCTCCGGTCCCTTTGCCATGAAGCAGACGAACCGATGAGAGACCTGCAAGGACTGCATCGTTCAGATAGGTATCCAGTTCTGCTAAAGCATCTTCGACACGCCATCCCCGCATATCTAATTGCAGATCGACGGGAGGACGCTCCTCAATATTCTGCATGATGATATTTGGGCGAGCTCGCTCTTCAGAGGCTGCCTTACGCTTGCTGATGCGTTCAAGGGTATCGACATTGACGCGAAAACGGAGCGCGCCCATCTGGACTTCTGCCTCGCTACGGTCAGCCGATAATCCCAATAGCTCGGCATTCTGTCCAAAACTGAGCACTCGGACGGTATCACCTATCTGCAATGGCCCATCCAGGCGCTCATCCCTGGCTACATTCTGGCGCTGCATAGGCTCTGGAATAGAGGTCACCTTCTGCTCCAACGCACGAGCACGCTGTCTCGCCTCACCCAGGTGGTCCTGCGTGATATTCCCACGCTTCGCGGTCGCACGAACTTTGCCAATCTCACGCAGAACTTCATCAAGCTCACGGCTGGCCTGAGCGCGCGCTTCATTCAGGATACGAATGCGGTCCAGCTCCAACTGATGGCGCTCAGATTCCAGTTGCTTTCGCTGGTACTCAGCCTCGACACGCTCCATGTTGAGATTAAAGCGCTCATCCTCTGCGGCCTTGCGCTCAGACTGCAAGCCCTCAAGCAGATTCTCCATTCGCACACCCGCGTTCCCCAAAAATCGGCGAGCGCCCCGAATAATGCGATTATCTAAACCAAGACGTTGAGCAATCGCCAGGGCATTACTACGCCCGGGCAGACCAATGCTCAGTTTATAGGTTGGAGAGAGCGTCTCAATATCAAACTCAACCGAGGCGTTGACGACCCCTTTCTGCTCATGGGCAAACGCTTTCAGCTCTGAATAGTGCGTCGTTGCGACCGTTGTAATATGCCGATCCAACAAAAAGGTGAGAATGGCGCGCGCTAAAGCCGAGCCCTCACTGGGATCAGTTCCTGCGCCAAGCTCGTCAAAGAGGACCAGCGTTGGTTGAGGACGGGCCTCACGTTTGACCAGTTCGTCCGCCATCTTACCACGAATATCTGGCGTACTACGCTTACGATACTCTTCTACGGTCCGCAAAATCTCAATGATACGGCTGAGATGTGAGGAGAATGTGCTCAGGTTCTGTTCAATACTCTGTTCGTCACCGATATCAGCAAAGATATCTTGAAAAATCGTGATCTCTGAGTCATCATCGGCTGGAATATGCAATCCTGCCTGTGCCATCAATGAAAGCAGGCCAACGGTCTTTAGGGCGACAGTCTTACCACCAGTATTTGGTCCAGTAATCACGACCATAAAGAAGTCGCGCCCCAGATGGAAATTAGTGGGAACAACCTTGCCTGTCAGCAGTGGATGGCGCGCATTACGCAACTGAATAATACCATCGGTATTGAGCCGGGGCTCGCTAGAGCGTGTCATCCGCCCATAACGAGCTTTGGCCAGGTGAAGATCAAACTCTGCCAGAAGCTCTAACGCAACCTTCAGTGTCTCGGCCTCACGTCCAATCTCAGATGAGAGCTGCCGCAAGATCCGTTCGATCTCCTGCCTCTCTTCAGCTTGCAATTCACGAAGCCGGTTGTTCATTTCAACAATCACCATTGGTTCAACAAACACTGTGGCACCACTGGATGACTGATCATGAACAATGCCACGTACATGGCTACGCTGCTCAGCTTTAACAGGAATGACATAGCGATCATTGCGCGTTGTGACCAGAGCTTCCTGGAGCGATGGCCCAAACTCGTTCACCAGTGTTCGCAACCGATCTTGCAGACGCTGATTGGCTCCACGCAACTCAAAGCGGATCTTGCGCAAGCCAGGGCTCGCAGTATCCAATACTTCGCCATCTTCGCTCACGGTCTCTTCAATACGACGGGCAATCTGAGGTCGCACAGGGATATCTGCTCCCAATGCTCTCAGCAGCGGAAAGCTCTCAGGGTCCAGTTTCTCCAGAGTTCGCGAGACAAAATGCGCACTCCGAACTGTAAATAATATCTCTACAAGGTCGGCGGGCAACAAAATTCCTTCTCGCGCCGCTCGCACCAGATGAGCTCGAATATCATGGGCACCACGCACGCTGACATCTGCATTAAGATCTATCAAGCGCGAAGCCTCTGTTGTATATGCCTGGCGGCGACGGGCCTCTTGCAGATCAGCAGTTGGCTCAAGGCCCATCACCAGCTCTTTACTTGCCGAAAACGCTGCTTCATGCGCCACCTTAGCCAGGATTTTGGGATACTCTAATGTTTGAATACTTTTCTCGTGCATATGCTTTTTTTATGAGTCCTTTTTTCTGGGCCTGCACCCACAAACGGAGCGCAGCAAACGTTCTTCTATTCATACAATCCACACGGACTATCGCTATCTCGACAGCTCCAACGCTCAACACTCTGGTCGGCCTGGATTCTTAAATTGCACTCATAAATGAATCTTTCTGATAATAAAGAGGATGAGAAACAACCTGGCTCCTGCTTCTCTTGAACTGTCACAGTCGTCGTGGGTGTTGGAGGACAAACAATTTTGGAACATTGATCGTATCTTAGTATACCATAAAAAATCTGCTTATGGGGCAATCACCTGCTACAAAAAGGTCTCCTCCCTAGAACTACTTACTTACCGTTCACGTATATAGTAGTAAAGAGATATCTGGAGCCAGTTACGGACGAGATTGGAGCTTTCAACTATGGTTTTACATGTTGGAGAACGCGTCTATTGGGGCACTCCGGAGGTCATTTATCTGGAAGGACCTATCGTGGCTCTGCATGCTGAATTCCAGACAGTCGTGGTACATATCGAACGCGCGACCACATATTCAGCTCACTTGATTGGAACGGAGATTCCTTTCGCTGCAGATGGCGTGATGCCTCTGAAAAGCGCAAGCCCTCCTAATACAACAAGTGAACGGAATACTGACCGCCAGCCACTTCCGGCAATGAGCGATGATGAAAAGGTTCAACGTGCTGCTGCTGCTGCAGTCCACCAACAATATGGCTATCAGCTTTCAAAAGAACACGAACAAGCGTTGATTGCAGAGGTTGCGCGAACGCTCAACAATGATTCTGCACTTCGCTCTCAGATTATTACTTCAATGGATGAGATTCTACGTCGCGAGTGGTAGCTCCAGACCAGGATCTTTCAATACGCGTATGTAAGTTCAGTTTTGTGCACGACATTTGCTCCATAGGTGTATTGAATATTCAATGAATCGTACGAGGACCTTTTTGGGCTCTTCGGTCTATAGATTATAGACGTTTTGATTGATATACTCTTATCACTAATAATAAAAAGGATGAATTATGACTACTCAGCCCGTCTCTGCCAATGCTCCATCGACTGGTCGTCGTAAGCGTTCTGGCTGTATCCCAGGATGTTTTATAACGCTTCTTGTGCTCATCGTGCTTCTGATAGCTGCCTGGTTCGTTGCGATCCGGCCCACACTCCACACTATCGCTTCTGACCAGTTAGATAAAGCCATGACCAGTGCGGTCAATCAGGTCCCTAGCCATGCAGGCGATCAGATTCCCAGCGGCGGACTCACGCTTCCTGTGGATGAGACGATTATTACTAATTTGATCTCAGTTAATCTCGCACCCTCTAATCCTGTCAAACATCCGGTCACTCATATTACAAGTTCGGGCATGCGCCTGGAGTTCCAGCTCTACGGCTATAGTTGCGCTATCTCGGCACTCCCTTATGCGGACAATGGCCAGCTCAAAGTCAAAAATGTGACTGTTGATGGCATTATTGGTCTGGTGATGTCCTCTGATGAGATCACAGCTCTGCTCAATCGCCACCTGGCTGATGCTCAGCAACGCTTACAACATCCAACCACTGGCGTCCAATTAAAAGATCATGAGGTCGATATTACGCTGGGATAATGCGTTCTTTCGAGGGAGGAGACCCCTGGTAGGGGTCTCGTTCATACCTTTGCTTTCGCTGTTGGACGGCGACGACTGGCCACAGATATGCTCGGTGCAATCAACAGTAATCCTGTCTGTATCCCACCCTGACTCTGTGATTGGAGGGCCACAGGTGCACTGGCAGGCACACCATTCTGAACAGGACATGTACTGGCATCGGCTGGGAGATGAGTTGGAGGGGCTGGAAGGTTCTCAAAGGTTGATGTAGCGCTGGGCAATAGACCAAGATTATTCTGTCCAAAGGGCCAGTAAATCAGCGCCCCACGCCCGATGATGTTTCCCCTTGGTACACAGCCCCACGCTCGTGAATCTGAGCTCCCATTCCGATTATCGCCCAGCACAAAAAAAGTATTCGCGGGGATCACACGGTCGACAAAAGAGGAGTAAGGGTTCCCTTGATTCTCAGGAGCAATGTATGGCTCGCGAAGAACCTTCCCATTGATCGAAATCGTTGTATTTTGAATCGAAATAACATCGCCGGGAAGCCCAATAACTCGTTTCACATAATCTTGAGAGGGATTGGGAGGAGCAACAAAAACAATAATATCGCCACGTGCCGGTGCATGGAACGCATAGGACCACTTATCGACAATCATAAGCTCTCCATTATGGAGGGTTGGCTCCATGCTCATACCATCGATATTGAAGTTTTGGATTGCCATCTGGATGATGAGAAACATAAGGACTGTAAGTACCAGAGTCTCGATAATCTCACGTATCAATCGATAACGCTTCTCAAAATTTAGTTCTAAATCCACCGATATCCCTCTTGCCATCTATGGATCCTCTCGCCCCGGGGGAATGAAGGATGAGGGCTCATCCACTCTTCTCCTTATCCCCCTACTTCTCCTCGGAGGTAGGAGAGACGCTTTAGCGCCGACCCCACCTTCGAGAAAAACCAACTGCCCCCAAAATAAGACCCGGGCCAATAAGCAGTGCCATCGCCCCTGAGTTCTGCCAGGAGATCGCGCTATCTGGTGCATGAGTCGCCGTCTTTGTTCCCTCTTGATGAACATTTGCAAAGACAGAGGAAACATTCGGAAGAAAACCCGCATTATCCTCATGGATGATTGGCCAGTACACGAGAGCCGCACGTCCAATAATATTACTGCGCGGCAATAGACCCCAATCTCGCGAATCGGAACTATTAATGCGATCATCACCCAACGCCAGATACTTATCTTTCGGCAGCACAAAGTGATCATAAACAGGATAGCCAGGCCGATTATAAAAAGAATTTCCTTGTCTCGTAGGCGTTACATACGTCTCATGCAAGGTTACTCCATCCACGGTTACGTCATTCCCTTTAATGGTTACGACATCGCCCGGGATAGCAATGATTCGCTTGACATAGTTCTCTTCAGGATGAGGAGGAGCAATGAAGACCACAACATCACCACGTGCAGGAGCGTGAAATTGATAGGAGACTTTGTCCACCATAATCCGTTCCCCATCATGCAAGCTGTTCTCCATACTTGGACCGTCAACTGTGTAATTCTGTACCGCAATGTTAATGATAAAAAACATCAGCGCAGTTAAGACAACAGTTTCAATGATCTCGCGAATGAGACGGTTCCTCTTCTCGAAATTCTGTTCCACTTTCAAAACATTCACCTGTGAGTGTTTCTAATTGCCCTCCAATGTATCATAGTATGCCAGAGCTAGCAAGTTTAGAGGGCAAGGTCATGATTCGGCTCTCTATGTAGTCTATCATCACAAACAAGCATCTGCCGAATGGAATGCTCATTTGGCCTGATGCCGATCAGAGCCTGGCAAACGACGATATCCTGTTCTAAAGCGCCTTCTGCAAACTTTGACGCCTATGAACCTACCTACTATACGCAACAATAGCCCCCGCGTTGCAAAGAGGGTGCTCTTCGCTCCTGTCACAACAACTGTAGCATAGGAGAAACAAAAATACCTTTTGTATCATGCAGATACAACCTGAACGGCCTCTTTTGTTTATACTTCTAAGATCAGTTCTTTCCGCAGGCTCTCTACTATCTCGCCTTGATTATCTCTTGTCGCTCGAAACAGGCATGATGGTCCATGAGCAAACTGGACCCGTATAAGCTTAATATGCAGACCGGCCTGGGACAGATGCTGCTCGCTCTGCTCCAATACCGTTCCTTCTCCTAAAATTGGATGATGAATGATGGGTAGAAGCTGTTGATCGTGACAGAGGGGCAGGTAATATTGCTCTTCCCAGTCTAAAATCTTCCGGGCAAGGGTCTCACGATCTCCTTCCAGAGACGAGAAGGATGTGGACGCACACCGTTGCTTAATATGATACAGCCGCTCAGCCATCTGTAAAATATACTCACGGTCCTGCACCGTCTGCAACAGGTTCTCTGGCAGCTCTGCCGCATGCAGACCATGATAGGCCCCTTGAAGAGCCCCCACACATGCTGCAATCGTATCCGTATCGCTGCCAAAGGTATCGGCTGCGGTGACGACAGACCTGACAGGCTCATCCAGATTGTGCAAGAAGAGGTAGAGCGCTGCACAAACGGTCGAAAGACCCGAAGCCCAATTTGCCAGTGGATAGCGAGCCCCAATAAAGCGATAATATGCCAGATAATGAGAGGTACTGGCGATACGCTCCAGATATTGTCCCGCCTCCTGTTGGGCTTTGTGGAGGGTATCCTGAAAAGAGCTCTTACTCTGTTCTTCCCAACAAGCGATCCAATCCTGAGCTATGTCAAAGCTGGTCAATAGAGGCAGGCATCGGGGCATCCAATCTAGAAGATACTCAATCAGCTTCGTTTTCAGAGAACTATTCTGCTCAGATGTAAGGGTATAATTAATAGCTAAACCATATAATATTGTCCCCAGGAGCGCCCGAGGATGCCCATGAGTCACAATGGCATTCACAAATGAATTTTTAATAATCGCCTCTTCATCGCCCGCATTGGCTAAAGCAATAGAAAGGTTCCTCACAACCGGACCATTAGTCTGTATCTGTGTATAATCAACAATGGGCGTCTTATAAAAATTATGTTCCCACAACACATTTTTACGGAGATAGAGCCGCGCAGCAGTCTTAGATCGTTTCCCACCACCACGCACATACTGAAGCCAGAGGGGAAGCTCAGCATATGCAAATGCTGCTGCTGCAAACTGCCCATCTGCACGAATACTGCGAGCAACAGCCAGAGCCAGTTGCGTATCATCAGAATATTCGCCCGTACGCACTGGTTCTCTATAGCCACTCACGTCTTGTAGATACTTATCCCAGGCCACAAATTCAGTTGCAGGCTGGTCATAAAATGGCTGCAATCCTCGATTAGCATAGGTATAGACAGATTCAGTTGGCCAACCAAGTGCATCACCTACTGCGCTGTACAGGAGTGCGCCTTGAAAGCGATCATGCAATTGAACAGTCATTCTCTATTGATCCTTTTCTAGTCAGTATTCCATTTAAAATATGCCTGATCTCACCTGGAGAGTCAAGACAGATTACGTTTTTGGAGAACAGATATCATAACCCATTTTTCATAGCTCTCCCCTCTAAGAGAAATAAGTTTTCCCTTTTTGGTGTTCTCTTTCTATGATGGTCTCTCTATTGGCCTCTCTAAAGAACAAGAAAAATTGTAGTCTCTCTATTGGCCTCTCTAAAGAACAAGAAAAATTGTAGTCTCTCTATAAAGAACAAGAAAAAGGTAGTAAATTGTTTGATGGAGACGAGAGCGTTGAGAATGGGAGACCGGCCTTTCTTTACCTACCCCTATGACCTCTTGACGTCAAGATAAAAAGTATAGTAGTGTTACGTGGAACGTTTGTTTGTACCCAACAAAGTGCATCAGTAGAGATTATCCTCAAATAGGTGCTAACAAACAGAGCCATCAGGACTACTGCTAAAAGTTGCGATGTTTAGTGACGGATTGGTTTGATGTATGCCCCAAGATAAAATTGTGATACGAGGTGCTCGTGAGCACAATCTCAAAAATATTGATGTCACCATACCACGAGACAAGCTGGTTGTGATCACCGGACTCTCAGGCTCCGGAAAAAGTAGCCTGGCCTTCGATACGATCTTTGCCGAAGGTCAGCGCCGCTATGTCGAATCCCTCTCAGCCTATGCGCGGCAGTTCCTGGATAAAATGGATAAGCCCGATGTGGAGCATATCGATGGGCTGTCGCCTGCGATCTCGATTGACCAGAAAGGGACGTCTCATAATCCCCGTTCGAGCGTTGGCACCGTCACGGAGATCTACGACTATCTTCGTCTCCTCTATGCGCGCGTCGGTCATGCCCATTGTCCACAATGTGGCCGCGAGGTCAGTCAACAGACGCTCCAACAGATTGTCGATGCCGTTCTCAGCCTCCCTGAGGGGTCTCGCATTCTTCTCCTTGCCCCGCTCGTTCAAGGCCGCAAGGGCGAATACAAGAATGTGTTTGAGGAGATGCGCCGCTCCGGGTATGTCCGTATGCGCGTCGATGGCAAGATCGTTGATCTCAGCGATGAGATTGAGCTTGATAAACAAAAGAAACATACGATTGAGGCGGTGGTGGATCGTCTGGTCATTCGCAAAAAAGCGCATGAAGATGGGTCGCAAAATGGCACCACCGGGCTAAAAGTAGCTGAGCGGCCCGCTCTCTATGAGGTGAATGCAGCCAGAGAGCCCCATCTTGACGAAGAGGGTCTGGCAGAACCCACCTTACCAGCGATTGCGCATGAAGAGGTCGATCAGGCCTTCCGTCAGCGCGTCTCAGATTCGCTCGAAACGACGTTAAAACTAGGCAATGGAGTGGTACTGGTAGCAGTTGTGGATGGGGAAGAGATTCTTTTCTCTGAGAAAGCTGCCTGCGTCTACTGTAATATCAGTCTTCCTGAGATTGCCCCACGCACGTTTAGCTTCAATAGCCCTCATGGTGCCTGTCCAACCTGCACTGGCCTGGGCACGCAGCAAGAGATTGATGCTGATCTGGTTGTGACCAATGGGGACTTGAGTATCCTACAAGGGGCAATTGCTCCCTGGAGTAAGATGATCAGCGGCAGCCAGTGGCATCAGGCGACAATGGAGGCGCTCTCCAAACGCTATGATGTGAATCTCAATACTCCCTGGCGTGAGCTCAGCAAGGAGATCCAGAAGAAGATTCTCTACGGCGTTGATGAGCCGCTCGCGATCCGCTATACGCCACAACATGGCAATACGCGCACGTACAACACAAATTTTGAAGGGGTCATCCCCAGTCTGGCCAAACGCTATCAACAGACCGAAAGCGAAGGGGTCCGTGAGGAGATCGAGGGCTTTATGTCGGCTCGCCTCTGTCCAGATTGCCATGGTGCACGCCTCAAACCCGAAGCTTTAGCTGTCACTGTTGCAGGTCGCAATATTGTTCAGGTTACTCAGCTTCCCATTAATCGCGCTCAACGCTTCTTCGAGGAATTAGAGGCCGAAACACCAGAGGTCGCGCCTGTCGTGACCCACGAACCAGCCACAATTTCTACAGGCAAAGGGAAGAAAAAGGAGCCGAAACAGAATGGCTCGCTCCTTGGTGATCCATTGCAGAAGATCCGGCTCTCTGACCCGCTGGTCTTAACTCATCTTAGTGCACGTGAACGCTTTATTGCACGCCAGATTCTTAAAGAGATTCGAGCTCGCCTCCAGTTCCTGATCGATGTGGGTCTTGACTATCTGACCCTGGATCGAACTGCGGCGACCCTCTCCGGCGGCGAGGCTCAGCGTATTCGTCTGGCAACTCAGATTGGCTCGGGCCTGATGGGCGTGCTCTATATTCTCGATGAGCCAAGCATTGGTCTGCATCAACGCGACAATGAACGCTTGATCCATACGCTCGAACGGCTGCGCAATCTCGGTAATACGCTTCTAGTGGTCGAGCATGATGAAGATACCATGCGAGCAGCGGACCATATCATCGATATTGGGCCGGGAGCTGGTGAACACGGCGGACATGTGGTTGCTGAAGGGACCTATGATGAGATTGTTGCTAATCTCAATTCGCTGACGGGTGACTACCTGTCGCGACGAAAGTTTGTGGTAACGCCACAAGAACGACGCCAGGGGAACGGAAATTCGTTGGTGATCCGTGGCGCTCGTGAGAACAACCTGAAACAGGTGGATGTCGAGATCCCGCTGGGCAAGTTTGTCGCAATTACGGGTGTCTCAGGCTCTGGCAAGAGTACGTTGATCACGGATATTCTGTATCGCAAGCTCTCTCAGACGTTTTTCCGCGCTCACGAGAAGCCTGGTGCTCACGATACGATTGAAGGGCTAGAATACCTGGATAAGGTGATCGATATCGATCAGTCTCCGATTGGCCGTACCCCTCGCTCAAATCCAGCTACCTATACAAATGCCTTTACCATTATTCGCGATCTGTTTGCACAGGTGCCTGAGTCTCGCCTCCGTGGCTATATGCCTGGCCGCTTCTCTTTTAATGTCAAAGGTGGACGCTGTGAGGCCTGTAAGGGCGAAGGTATTGTCAAGATCGAGATGAACTTCCTTCCCGATGTCTATGTTCCCTGTGAGGTCTGTCAGGGCAAACGTTACAATCGAGAAGCCCTTGAGATTCATTATAAAGGCAAGACTATCGCGGATGTGCTGGATATGACGGTTGAGGAGTCTCTGAGCTTCTTTGAGAATGTCCCTTCCATCTATAGCAAGATGAAGACGCTCTTTGATGTGGGTCTGGGCTATATGCGACTTGGACAGCCAGCCACCACGCTCTCAGGCGGCGAGGCCCAGCGCGTCAAACTGGCGACTGAGCTCTCACGTCGGGCAACAGGTCGCACCATGTATATTCTGGATGAGCCAACTACTGGCCTCCATTTTGCTGATGTGGATCGCTTGCTCAGTGTCCTGCAACGCCTCGTGGATGCAGGCAATAGCATTGTGGTGATCGAACATAATCTGGATGTCATTAAAAGCGCCGACTGGCTTGTCGATATGGGCCCAGAGGGTGGCGATGCCGGTGGAAGCGTAGTAGCAGAGGGGACGCCCGAGGAAGTGGCTGAGAACCCTCGCTCCTATACTGGCCACTTCCTTAAACGCCTGTTTAGTGAGGAAATGGCCCATCATCTAGCACAGGAGCAGCAGAGGGTGCAGCAGGCAGTGGAGTCACTCTAGTAAACTCATGATTGTACTCGGAAGTGGGAACCTGGAACTCGGGTTCCCGCTTCCCTTTTTTTCCTTCCAGATGAGGCTCGCCTCCACCATTCTGTATCTTGCTCGCATGATTCTGATTGCGGTCCAGCCAGACTACCAGCCCTGACATCATGAGCACAACGATACTGATCCCCAGAAATTTATACAGATGCACAAACCAGAGAGCCATCAGTCCAAAGATGGCGGTAAAGCTATAAAAGATATAACAGATCTGGCGTGCATTTAAACCGGTTGATTTCAATCGATCGTGCAGATGGCTGAGGTCGTACTGCATGGGCGACTGACCCCGATGAATACGGTTGATAATGACGACGGCCATATTGATAATGGGAATGCCCATGACCATTAATGCCAGAGCGAACTTGGCCCCACCAATAATGGAGAGGACCGCCAGCCCCAGTCCCAGAAACTGTGAGCCACTATCACCCATAAAGATCTTTGCAGGGTTCCAGTTGAGCAACAGAAAACCCAGCGTTGCCCCGGTAAATAATGCCGCCAGGATCGAAATAGTATACTGTTGCAGCGTCCAGCTAATAATGGTAATACAGGCACTGGTGATCACAACCACACCACCCGCAAGCCCATCTACTCCGTCGATCCAATTCAAACTATTCATCATCCCCACCATCCAGAACCAGGTAAAAAGGACTGCCGGAATCGCCAGCAGGTTGATGACTGGCTGATGAATGATTAATGTCACCACATCGTGCTGATACCATGGTAAGGCAGGACTCTGGACTGCCGCCTGAAACGGATTGCTAAAACCGTAGAGAAGTACTCCGTTAAACCGACCATTGAGATAAGGCCCCATCACAATAAAGACCGATAGGGTCTGGGCCAGCAATTTAGGCAGCGGCTTCATCGGTTTGAGATCATCATATGCGTGCACAGCGACGATCAAGGTGGCTGCCACCAGGAAGAGCCAGTAGCTGGTGAGCTCGCAATTTTGCGGCCCACAAACGCGCAGATCAGGATGGGGAAGATAAAACACAAATGACATGAAGACAAATGAGAGGAAGATTCCAACGCCACCCAGGCGCGCAATGGTATCAGGCTTACGCCCCGGCTCAACTGGTCGCGTCCACCCGGACTTGCGATAGAGATAGATAATCAATAGGCAGAAGAGATAAGACAGCAGACAGGCACACGCTCCACCAACCAGCAAGGTTACAAGATTGTTAGAGAGAAAGGTGGGGATAAAGAGCAGTAATGGAGTGTGCACTTCACTCATAAAAACCATAGAGAGATGCCCCCTGTAATGAATTATACCAGCGCTGATCTTAACCAACCAGATTGATTATTCGAGATTCCTACGTTCACGGTTATGTTTACTATACGCTCTGGTTAAAGCCAGCGACCGTTCTGGACAGCATCTACCCGCCCAGGTATACATGCCGGCCTGGATTACCAACACAGAATAAAAGACAGGCATACCATGTTCCGCCTCTATGCCTTTCACACATGAAAGCTAGATGGCCACATGCATCAATCGATCCCAGCCGGCGTAATCTTGACGACAAGTGATACGTGCAGCAGGCCATATCTCCTGCAAAAGGTGGGTGAGCACGTCGCCCTGTCGATAGCCGATCTCCAGGAAGATTTCTCCTCCTTCCCTCAGGGTACCAAATTCTTTGATCTCTTTGCACATTTTCTGTATTAGACCTAGCCCATCTGGGCCACTAAACAGGGCAAGATGGGGCTCATAGTCATAGACATCGGACTCTAGATCGGGTATCTCTGCCGTTCCAACGTAGGGAAGATTGGCACAGAGAATATCAACCGGTTCGGGCAGTGGCGCAATCAGATCTCCCTGTAGAAAACACACACGCTCAAGCACATGATGGCGCTGAGCATTCACACGCGCCACTGCTAGAGCATCAGGCGAGATATCACACGCGTAGAGCAATGAGAGGCGTGGCTCTTCAACGGCCAATGTAATGGGGATAGCTCCACTTCCCGTTCCAATATCAGCTACCAGTGGGACCACTCCAGAGGACAGACGCTGGCGAATAGCCTGCAATGCGCTCTCAACCAGGATCTCCGTTTCGGGGCGGGGAATCAGTACACGCCGATCAACAAAAAAATCCAGGCTATAAAATTCCTGGCTCTCCAGGAGGTAAGCAATCGGCTCTTTCTGCTGGCGTCGCTCTAATAGAGCCTGATACTGCTTCCACTGAGCCTGCTCCAGCTGGCGTTCAGGGTATGCATATAAGATGCTCCGCTCGACACCTAAAACATGCTCTAATAAAATCTGAGACTCCAGTCGAGCATTTCTCGGCTCCATCGCTGTGAGAAGCGCTTTCCCCTGCTCTAAAGCCTCCCGAATCGTCGTCATTAGACACAATACACTTTCTTCTAAAGAACCTTCACCCATACAAACGAAAAGAGGGATGGAATTGGCACATTCCTCACCAGAAAGTTAAAACCGCCAGCCCTTCAGGTTAAAATGCTCGCTACTCAATTGCTGCCATGGCGTTCCTACCTGCTTCACAATCGTCAGGCAGAGAGGCTGAGCAAGGTAAAGAAACAGACAGAGACTATAGAGCAGAACGAGCCATTGTAGACCAACTATGGAAAATCCTTTGACAAAAGGATACCATAGGGCACTAAATTCTGGCGTATAATGACAGAGAAACTCGAGAGCATAGCTATTTTGAGTACATGTAGTAATACGTGAGCTTGCCTGCTCCCATAATGCTCCATCAAGACCAACCCAACAAGAAAGTCCGAGAACGACTAATGTGAGCAGATGAACAAACAGTGAAGCATCTCGCCTATGCAGTCGAACTGCCAGTGCAAATGAGGCTGGGATTGCTGCCATTAAAAAGAAGCGCGGCCCCCAGAATAAGCCTCCATACCAGGCCCACCAGCGAGCATAGATGAGCACCAGTCCAATCACAAACCCCATCCACCATAAATACACATGATAGATTGGATACTGCTTCTCTTGCTGTATCTGAAGAAGGGTCTTTCTCACTGGCAACAATAATCCGGGCATAAAAAAGAACAGGCCTTTTCCAAAAGAGAAGAGAATTGAGAGCACCCCAAAGAAAAACGGGTAACTGAACCCGGAGATCCCTGTATAGGGCATGACTGTCGGAAAACCAGCATCTCCACTATACCCCTGATTCAAGGGGCTACCACGGCGCAGCCAGGATTCACCCATGATCAGCAGGCCAACGATGACAAGACAGAGTATATATCGTAGCCGCTTATGATCCATAATGTATTTCAGCAGAAAGAGGCAGAGTCCACCTACGGTCGCTGGCGTATTGACAACTGCCAATACAATGGCGCTCCAGCCCAACCAATGAGTTGTTCGCGACACCAATGCGAAGGCACCAAATCCAAAGCAAAGTGCTGTGAACACCTCACCATAATAATTGGTGAGATGAGCAGGAAACATAGAGGCTGCAATTAAGATCAGGAAAAATTTCCGCAGAAGCGCTGGCTCCAGTCGATCTTTGAGGAGCAAATAAACCAGTCCTAAACTGATAATAAAGAGGCAGGGATTATACATATCGATAAAGTTTGACGCTGAGTGCCCCAGTATCCAGAGTGGCAGTGAAAATAAAGGGCCAACAAGGGAATAGCGCGATCCAGGATCATAGAGTTTGTGCAGGTAGAGCAGATTGGACATATCCTGCCAGCGATCCGTCCCATCTCCACTAATCTGGTGTGGCAGCAGAAACCAGATCTCCAACAGACCCAACAGAATCAAAGCAATCTCAATCCCTGCACGAATCTTTGCCTCTTTTACACCAATTTCTCTACTTTCAGTACATTTGATTTTCACTATCTTACCTTTACGCTTTTTGGCATCATCATATCTCCAGTATGAAAAACTATTAAGTATTTATACTATACATCCATTTCAGATTGAATGATCAGGATTAGGACAAAAAAAAATTTGCTAACAAGATTGGCACTGTCGTGTCCAGCCCTACCTTCTCAGTCGTAAGGGCCCAACATTGCAGTGCCAATCTTGTTAGCAAACAAATGTTATTTTTCGAGCGTACTTTTGCTATTGCGCTCTCCGTCATAGGTCAGCAGAATACGTTTGCCGTCAAACATTGTCTCCAAATGGACTGGACGGCCCCAGATAGTGTACACATGTTGCAATGTCTTCTCTGCATATCCCAGATCCAGTTCCTGGCCTTCAAACAGATGCTTGAGGTAGAGCTCTCGATTGCCCCGATAATCACCGTTCTCTACGACCAGATAGGGGTACCCAAAATTGGTCATGTTCGCAACGATAGTATCGCGCACTTTCTGCCAGTTCTTCTCTGCAATGACCCAATCATCACCTTCTTTTTTGTATACATAGAGATCGAGATCTTTAACCAGGTCCTCCGTCAGATAATTACGCAGGAATGAAACGTCGTTGTCAATCTCACGAACCTCAAAGATCTTCTGTCTCCCCATCCCTGGCTTGCGTCCAAGCCGCTCCTGCTCCTCTGTTGAGGGGCTATCCCAGCGCCGTTCAATATCCTCAAAGATTTTAAAGCCCAGGTAATAGGGGTTCAGAGAGGTTCGCGATGGCGTTAGCACGCTCGAGTGCAGTTGCGCAAACTCCACAGTCTCTGAATCAGTAATAACGTCCTTATCCCCTAATTGACGCATAATTCGTGAATGCCAGATACTGGCCCAACCTTCGTTCATCACCTTTGTCTGCATCTGCGGCACAAAGTAGAGCATCTCTGTATGGACAATCTCTAATAGATCTCGTTGCCAGGGCTGAAGATGAGGAGCGTAGCGTTGGAAGAAGAGAAGGAGATCCTTCTCAGGCTTCTCCGGAAACTTTGGTGGCTTGCCCGGGCGCGCATCGCGCTCCTCCTCGACCTTCTTCGCCTTCTCTTCCAGGCCCCAGAGATCATCATACTCACTGCTCAGAGGACCAGCTTTCTTGCCAGTGGCATCGTTCTCATTCTCGCGCAAGAGCAGATTATAGTCCACATGCTCTTGAATTGAGAGCACAGAGTCCAGAAAACGCTCGACCTCTGCCTTCCCATGGTCAAATTCATACTTGGCAATCCGTTCGGCATGAATACTGACCTTATCAATCATGCGCCGCGAGGTATGCTGAAAGTAGGCGTTATTCTTAAAAAAGTCGGTATGACCAAAGACATGGGCTGCTACAAAGGTGTTTTGCAGCATATTGTTCATCTCCATGAGAAAGGCGTAACTTGGATTGGTATTGACCACCATCTCATAGATCTTGCTTAACCCGAGATCATACTGCATCTTCTGGCGATGATAGGCCTTGCCATGCGTCCAATGGCTAAAGCGGCCAGGAAGACTATAAGATGCAAATTCGTACATAATCGCTGCCGGGACCAGCTCAAAATGGGTCGGGAAGGGATCAAGTCCAAACTTACGCGCCTCTTCCCAGGCAGCGTCGATACCATCGCGCAGACGTTCCATCTCACTCTGAGCATCATAAATGGTCATATTCCCACCTCCTGATACCTATTTACTGGGCACAGCATCGCGTAGAGCAAAGAACTTGCGCAGAGCAGGATACACCTCTTTCTTATCCGAGATCGTGACGGCGGTAAACTTCTTATCGTTGATCTTATTATATGCCGACATTAATGTACTGGGAGAGCGATAATGGCCCTCGCGAATCTCACCATAGCCGAAGATGTTACACAGCTCCATCAATTTATTGACCAGCTGGACACAGCGGTCGTTATCCCAGGGCAGGTTGTCTCCATCGGAGAAATGGAAGGGGTAGATGTTCCAGTCGTTGGGATTAAAGCGCTCTTTAATAATCTGTAGCGCCAGCTCATAGGCCGATGAGACCTGCGTCCCACCACTCTCGCCCTTATGGAAGAATTCGTCCTCGGTGACCTCTTTGGCTTCGGTATGGTGGCTGATAAAGACAATCTGCACATTGTTATATTTTGTGCGCAGAAACCGTACCATCCAGAAGTAGAAGCTGCGAGCAATATACTTCTCAAATTCGCCCATCGAGCCAGAGATATCCATCATGGCGATGACGACAGCGTTGGACTGATACTTGATCGTCGGCTCCCAGACTTTGAAGCGCAGATCTTCCGATTTGATGTCCTTGAATTTGGCATCTCCTTTCGCTGCATTGCGCTTCATATTCTCGATGATCGTGCGTTTTTTATCCAGATTATTCATCGGGCCTTTTTTGCGCACATCGGTAAACCGAACGGCCTCCGTCTGCATCTCCTGCTGGCGCTTCTGCTCCAGATTCGGCAGACCAAGATCCTCGAAGATGAGTGCCGATAATTCCTCCATGGTGATCTCGGCCTCATAGTAATCGTATCCGCTCTCCTTGCCAGCATCACCCTTTTTACCTTTACCTTGCTTGGGCTCCTGGGCCACGACATCCCCAACTTTGCTCTTCCCATTCCCCTGCCCACCATGCTGTTGCCGGCCAAAGTCATAGCGGAAACTATATTCTTCCAGCGAGCGGATGGGAATTCGGACGCTCTTCTTGCCATCAGAGAGGATAATGCTCTCCTCACTGACGATCTCGCCCAGATTCTTCTTGACCGCCTCGCGGATTTTTTCTTTATGGCGCTCTTGATCGATCTGCCCTTTGCGGTGCAGCGACCAATCATGTTGAGAGACAGACATTGATCATGGTCCTTTCATCTCATCAAATGAGAGGATAGGAGCGGCCCGCTAGTCCTGGGGGCAGAGCTAGACGGGCCGTCTCACGCTGATCATACGTATCCTGCTTGGAGCTGCATTATCGATTCAAGAGGCTCCCTGTATAGCGCAGAATCTCATTTGCACAGACGTGGCAGTAGCCATGTTCGGACATGAGACGATCAACAACTTCGTTAATCTTGCGCAGCTGCTCTTTATCAGGTGTGCGTGTGGAAGTGGTGATCTTTACGACATCGCGCAGGTCCGCAAACAGTTTCTTCTCGATCGCTTCTTTCAGACGCTCGTGACTGGTGTAGTCAAATGACTGTCCTTTACGAGCCAATGATGAGATACGGATTAAAATCTCTTCACGGAAGGGCCGTTTGGCGTTTTCGGAGACCCCAATCTGCTCTTCAATTGAGCGCATCAGGTGCTCGTCGGGCTCGACCTCTTCATCTGTAATGGGATCGCGCAGCTTGGTCTTGTTGCAATACGATTCAACATTATCAAGGTAGTTATTCAACATGGTCCGGGCGGACTCTTCGTACGAATAGACAAAGGCTCGCTGAACCTCTTTGCGTGCTATCTCGTCGTACTCTTTGCGGGCCTCGCTGATGAAATTAAGATAGCGTTCACGCTCTTCGCGTGTGATGCTGGTATGTTGATCTAAGCCATCACGGAGTGCACGCAGGGCATCAATCGGATTGATGCAGGTTACGTTCTGCTTAATGAGCGCGTTTGAAAGGCGGTTAATGACATACCGCGGCGAGATACCATCCATCCCCTCACGTATAGCCTCATCCTGTAACTCACGTACATCCTTCTGCTTCACGTCTTCCATATCCTCACCATCATAGACCTTAAGCTTCTTCATCAGGCTCATGCCTGCCTTCTTGGAGGCCTCAAGGCGCGTTAAGATAGCGAAGATACTGGCGATGCGCAGGGTATAAGGAGCGATATGCACACTCTGCAATGAGCTCTGCTTCAGCAGCTTCTCATAGATCTTGACCTCATCAGAGACGCGCAGGTTATAGGGAACCTTGGCGAGAATGATGCGGTCTTGCAGCGCTTCAGATTTCTTATTCCCGACAAAGGATTGATACTCATGCTCGTTGGTATGGCTGACCACAACTTCGTCGGCGTAGATCATGCTAAAGCGCCCGGTCTTGATGTTCTGTTCCTGGCTCAGTGTCAGCAACACATACAAGAACTTCTCATCACAGTTATGATTGACGATACCATTGGAGATGTACGTATTAGAGCCCGGCACGTGGAGATCCCAGCACTCAGCCTCGCTCTCCTCAATCGAAACAATCTCATCATAGAACTGAGATGGATTGAGCAGAACACTTAAGCCCGGAGGTGGTTCGACCCATCCCTCAAGCTTATGCAGCACATTCGTGGCCATCGCGCGCGTGCAGGGAGTGGTGGCGGTACTCAGGCTGTGCAGGTGATCCCCTAAGATGCCCTCTCGCACCTGAACGTCCGAGCTGCCAACAGCCGTAGCTGACGCCAGAACTGTCCGCTGAAGCTCTTCCGAGAGAGCGACCCAATAGCCCATTGTGTTGGGAATCAGATCAGCACGACCAGAGCGCTGCTCTGTTGATACACCTTTCTGATAGGCCACAAGCTTGTGCTGAGGCAACAGGCGCATCTGCGAAGCCAGCAGGTCAGCATCTGCACCACTCACCGTCACATTCCAGCTGGTCTCAGTTGAACGGCTCTGAGTCTGCATACGGCGCGTCACCACTCCAAGGTTCACCAGCAGGATCTGAAGCTGCTTCGCCAGTGTCTCAGAAGCAGTACTCCATGAGAGCCGACTGCTGAGATTAACAGTGCCAGCACCAGCAAAGTAGCCAGCGAGGAATTCCAGGACAGAAGCACGCGACGATTGTAAGACAGACCAGGGAAGCTCTTTCTCAACGGTGCCAGTCTTCAAGCCAATCGAGCATACGAAATCAACAAGAGCCGCACTCTGTATCTCCACGCCAACAGGATGCTGATGAGGAGTAAGACCAAACAGGCTCTTTGTCAATTGAATATAATCCAGCTGAAGCTCTTCTTCTCCAGTAGCCAGACGAATCGTGCCGTCAGGGCTGACATCTCCATGAGCAATGAGATATCCCAACCAGCGCGCCAGTTCTGGCGTCATCTGCTCTGGCATGCTAATGCTCTGGGCCGGTTGAGAGGTGCCAGGCTGCCAATTGAATACCACATCCTGACCCCACATATTCTGCCCTTTTTGCAGCACCGCCCAATCTCCAACCTGCAACTCATCATGCCGCTTCCAGACAATAACCCCGTCCTTGTTCACCACTGAGATGCGATGTTCAGCAGTCCCTTCTTGCACAAAACCACGTCGCGTCGTAATACGCTTCGTCTGGTTCAGGCCTGAACGATAGATGTGCGTCGCCGTTTCTACCCCTGTGCTACTAGCAAGCTGTAACTCTAACTCGCGGGATTCACCAACGGGATGCTCAGCCTGTGCCAATGAATCCAATCGCACAATTCCCTTATGCGTGAAGATGAGAGAATCACCGCTCATACACTTGAGCATTTCGACAAATTCCATCACCCCTCGGTTAGCGATGTTAAGTTCGCCATCGAAGCGGTAGGCGCGGGGATCGCTCTCAACGCCAATCTCACCAATGGTAGAGAGGTCAATACCGCCTACGAGCTCGCTGATATCCTGGCTTTTGGGATCGGAGGGTGTGAATGTTCCTACGCCAACGCGATACTTCTCGCTAAACGTGATACGCTTGACAGGAATCTCTTCAATCCGACCTCGGAACTGATTATCGACTATAAAACGACAATGAGGACACAGATCGCCTTCAATATACAGCCCAAATTCTTTTTCTACATCCGAGCGCAATTCATGAGGAATCAAGTGCAGAGGATCTTCATGCATAGGGCAATCCGTAATCGCATAGATCGCCCCCTGGGGGGTTCGGCTATAGGCTTCCAGGCCTCGCTTGAGCAAGTACACAATCGTCGACTTACCACCACCAACCGGCCCCATCAGCAGCAAGACACGCTTTCGTACTTCCAGACGCTGAGCCGCAGAGTGGAAGTAGTCAACAATCTGCTGAAGCGGCTTCTCAATGCCAAAGATTTCCTGGGAAAAAAACTTATAGCGGGGCTCGCCAGTCCGGGTCGTCTCAACACCCGCGTCCATAATCATTTGATAAATGCGTTCGTGAGAAAGTTGAGCTACCTCTGGTTTCTTGCACGCAATCTCGAAGTATTGCGCGAAGGTGCCTTCCCACAAAAGTTCGCGCTCACGATCTCGATATTCCTCTAACCGCTTCACCAGATCCATAGTTCATCCTCTCTGTTATGACTAATAGCGCATAAATAACGGTTATCTCCGCTACCCCCTCAGTAGGGAAAGGTATGTTATGCACTACACTCTTCAACTGATGCTACGTTCGACGACTCAGCAACGCACTTCACGATCAGGAAGCATCAATGATATCAGCCCAGGAAGAACAACCCTGTCCTTAAACTTTCAATGACATCCACCCAACCACGATAGTGCCAGATGAACAAAAGGGGCCGATTCCTGCTCGACACAATCCGCGAGAGAATCTGCCCTTTCTACATTTGTGAGGCTATTGAGATACGCTTTGGCGACCCAATCATTGGCCTGCCAGGAAATCGGTGTGAGATGCATCTCTGCGATGCCCCTCCACTCTTCATTGTGCGCATATGATACGCTCTTGCGACACCTTCAGCGCCCAAAAAGTATTCGTCTTTCACTTTCTTGACAATTACTCTTGTGACACTAAGCCCATCATACCAATAAGGGTATACGCACATTATACCATATTTCTAGCCCAAAGTTAAGAGGGAGTAGCTCCTCATTCTCTTTGCTTGTTCAAATGATTAGACAAGCAGAAATTATCTTGCACAAAAATCACATGCGTCTTCCTATTCTTATTCTATCGGAGGGAAAAATGATGTGCTCATATCTAACCATTCTTTCTCTGGCACAATGCTTCCATCTGGCTCTGTTCCTGCTTTCATGCCCTTCTGGTCTACAGTGAAATGGAATGATGCAGCGCAGGATACCAGTACCTAGACGTCAGAAGAACAATAGTTGGGTAGGGTCTTGAGAGGGCAAGTGGAATAGCGATACAGAACAATTTTAAGCTTGACAAAGCACAAAAACGCTATCACCCATCTGTACACCCAATTGGCTCGCCGCATTTCCATTCTGGACCGCTATGCCGATATACCCGGAACTATCCAGGTAGTAGAAAGGATGTGGCGATGCGTCGCGTTCTGCAAAATAGCTTCGACGCTCGGCAACAGCTATTCCCTGCACAGGCAAGACAAGCTGCATTGAAGCATCCGGGGTCCTGGCCATGAGATTGGGCACAAGGTCCGCAGGGATATCGGTGATGAGATTTCCAAAGTGATCGCAATGCACAATCTGGCCTTCGATGCGCCCATCGTATTGGCCCGGCTCTAAGGGGAGACGTTGCAGGTCGCTGGCCTGTAATGATGGCCCAAATTCGGCCAGAGGGACTCCATTGGCAAGATGGGCTGAGATGGGCGCAAAGATATCTCGCCCTTGAAAGGTGGCACTTATCTGAGGTAAGCAATAGTCTGGATTGCTCAGGGCAACAACCGCGTGTACAGGCTGATCGCGCAGGATAGCGCTAAACATCCCATTGTCAGGCCCCACAAAATACCATTCTCCCGCTGCAAAAGCAATCGGATGGCGCTGACTCCCCACACCTGGATCAACGACACAGGTAAAGATCGTTCCCGGCGCAAAATACCGATAGCTTGTCTCTAGCAGCCAGGCCCCCTGTCGAATCTGTTGGGGGGCAACTCCATGGGTCAGATCCAGACACTGCACCTGAGGAGCAAGACGCAGAACCACCCCTTTCATCACTCCAACATAAGGATCGGTTACCCCAAAGTCTGTCAGGAGGGCAATCACTCCTGATGGGGAACACAATGAACTATTTTGATGCATAGGATAATAGTCCTCTCTCCATATCGCTCTCACCATGCCTGAAATGGTTGATACGACTGTCTTGCCAGGTTATAAGCAGCAAAATTCTCCACATCTACAGTCCTGCATGCCTCAATAGTCACATAAACAACCTGATTATTAGGACTTTGCTAGAGATGTATGCTATACTAGCCCCGAACAGAGATATGGCTTGAAGCAAGGTAACAAGGTTCTTAAGACCACTATCAGAAGCTATTGCTAGCTTGTTTATAGTACTGACCCGAGCCTGCTACTATTGTATCAAGATTGTACTCGGCTTTTGATGGAAGTGCCAGAGGAACAATACGCCAACAAGGGTGGGATGGCAAAAAGCCCTCGTATTGTATGTACAACCCCAACTCTTCGAGGTTTTGCCAGGTTATTACCATGCGCCATTTCCACGATGAACAGTACTATATGTGTTTGATCACAGGGGATGTGCCCCTCCCTAATAGAACAGTCAATAAACGGTCAGCAAGCGGAGTGATGCAGGATGAACATCAGCACAGGTGGACCACATATTCTTCTTTTTGAGCGAGATCAACAACTGGCGGCGCTTCTCATCAGCGAGCTCCAATTAGCTGGCTATGAATGCCATACCGCCCGCACTGCAGTCGAGGTTTTTGACGCGATTGCACGCTATTCTGTGCAGCTGGTACTCGTGAATCTCGCACAGGCTGCAACTGCACGTCGCGAGTTCTGGGTCGCATTGGATGGACAACGACGAGATCGTAAGGTGCAGGTCTTTACGTTTCGCTGTACGAATCTAGCTGGCTATGGTCCTCGTGATCTGGACGACCATGCTCAAAATACTGTTGCCGATATGGAGATCGATGGGATGCTCGGCCTGATGAGCCTGGTCGATGCGGTACGCGCTCGCGTCCCTGGCACGAGTAGTGCCAGTGGCCCACTGGAAACAATCTCGACCATGCCCCGCATGCAAAAGATGCCGACAACATCTGGTCCTCTTCCTGGCGTTAATCTCCCTCCATCCTCTTCATCTCCACGATCTCAGTCACCGTCTTCCATTACTCCATTGGGAAGTTCTCCAGCTAATATGCTCAATAGCAATACTGGCTATCGAACCGCTGTGACTGCTGAGGGCCGAATGAATACCGCTCCAATGCCAGCTCTACCAGTCAACAATCAGACAACCGCCTTCCCTCCGAGCTTTTCACCTGCTGCTCCCCCACAGGAGGCTCAACCTACATATACCGATAAAATTCGTGCAGTCCTCTATCCCAATCAACGTGCCTGGAGTAATCAGACAAGCGCAACTTCATTTACACATACCCAGCCAGAGCCTGCAAGCCCTCCAGCTGCCCCCATAGCCTCTCAGCCTGCTTCTGAGAATACTGTTCTCCATCGCCTGGCTGCTGGCCAGATTAATGGCGATGGCAGTGAATCTAGTCTCGCCAAGCTCTCACGCATGGCTCAGGGCTATCATTCAAATACGCTTGAACCCTCGACAGAGGCTGTCGCACAAAATCAGGTCGAGCCGCCTCAGATGCGCGCTCCCCAGGCTCATTATCGCTCTCAACCACAAACATACCAGCCAGCAGAGACGCCCCTCAAACGTTCGGGCAACTCTGGTACAAATTACCAATTATCAGATGAGTATCACCGCCCAGGTGTTTCTCAAGGAGGTCACGCAGTTCAAGGGGGGCCAGCCGAAATCAACATCCCACCAGCACCTATTGCTCGTGTCCTCCCTGAACATGAACGTCAGCAGGCAGCTCCCCCCGCGCCTGTGAGCTATATTGTGCCTACATCCGCTCCATTGCCCCGTCCAGTTCCGGCCAATGAGACAATCAGCGAACAACCACTCCGCGCCTCTCCCATTCAAGGCCTACCCAATGAGCGTGGAGGCAATGCAGTCAGTGGTACAAATCTCCCCAATTCGGAGAGCCCCAGGCGGCCCGATGTGCTCACACGAACCAATTATGGACAATCGACAGGGCAGCAGCCATCGGCAGCGATGCCACCACTGGCCTCAATCGCGACGCCCCCGCCTGTACAGGGGCCAGCCGCACAGCAGAATGCACAGGCAACGCCGCAACCTAGAACAATGCCGTCTTCAGAAGCTCAATCTAACACACGAAGACAAGAGGAACTTCGCAAAGAGACTATCCAGCAGCAGGCTCAATCAGGAAATGGAGAGAGTGGGAAGGAGAAGAGTAGCTATAACTGGCAAGACGAAATTCGACTAACACGAAAACAAGAAGAGATGCTCGAGGGACAGATGGGAGCCAATCACGCTCTCCTCCTTGATATCGTCCAGAGCTTCCCGGCAATAGCCGATCTACCAAAACAACAGGAAGTACAGCCTCAGGTGCTCAATGGGAGGGCCACACGCTCTCTGGGCAATGTTCTCTTAGATGGACATCTGGTCCCTCAAGATCGCCTGGAGGTCGCACAAAATATTCAGCGTATGCTACGTGGTGTGGATTTGAATTATCAGTTGGGTGAGATTTTGCTTATGTTTAAATTATTAACTCCCGATCAGCTCCTGGCTGCCAGCCTGGTTAGCTTTGGCTTGATCACGACCAATCAGGTGAGCGCTCTTGGACGCATTCGTCAGGAGCTCCATGCAATTGGCCTGGAATATGATCTGGAGAATCTCCTGATCCTTTTCCGCATACTGACCCCCGAACAGCTCCGCGAGGTTCGCGCAAGCATCCAGAATTAGGTCTTCACAAACATAGATAGACAGACATTGGCGCTCAGAGGCCTCTGAGCGCCAATTCTTTCTCTTATGACCCTAAAACTTCTACGGTTGCATCGATCTTCTCTATCTGAGCTCCCAGGCTGCGTAGCTTGCCATCCAGATGCTCGTAGCCGCGCTCGATATGTTCGATACCATAAACCTCTGAGGTTCCTTCGGCACACAGGGCCGCCAGGATATAGGAGCAACCCGCTCGAATATCAGGGATGTCCAGGCGAATACCATGCAAGGGGGTGGGCCCACGTACAACACAGCTATGCATATGCTGCTTCTCACGAAAACGACAGGGAATCTCTCCCAGACATTTGGGGAAAAGGCCAATATGCGCACCCATCTCATTGAGAGCGCTGGTATAGCCAAAACGGTCTTCATAAATGGTCTCGTGCACAACTGAAATTCCATTGGCCTGCGTCAATAAAATCGTGAAAGGCTGCTGCCAGTCAGTCATAAAGCCCGGATGGACGTCGGTCTCCAATGAGATAGGCGGAGGAACGCTCCCGTCACCAATAAAACGAATCCCTTCGTCATCTACTTCAAAACGCAGCTTCATTTTGGATAAAGTATTTAAGAATGTCAATAAAGTGTCTTGCTGAGCGCGCCGCAGGTAGATGTCTCCACGCGTTAAATAGGCCGCTATGGCTAGAGAGACTGCTTCGTTTCGATCACTTAACAGTGTGTGCGAGGCTCCATGGAGCGACTTGACTCCCTCTACGACGAGCCGGCGATCCACTTTAAATTCGATGATCGCCCCCATCTTTTGCAGCAATTTGACCAGGTCAACGATTTCTGGCTCGGTTGCAGCGTTCTCGATGATGGTAACGCCTTTGGCCAGAGATGCGGAGAGCAGAAGGTTCTCAGTTGCCATGACGCTAGGGAAAGGCAACCGAATGGTCGTTCCACGCAGCCCTTGAGGAGCCGTACAGTGATAGTAACCATCTTCCTCAACGATATGCGCACCCATCTGCCGCAGGCCCTGAATATGAAAATCAATGGGGCGCGGCCCGATGCGATCTCCTCCCGGCATGGGAATTGAGGCTTCACCGGTCCGGTGAAGCAGCGGTCCAATCGTCATAACGCAGAGGCGATTGAGGCCACCAACTTTTCGCGAAATAGTCGTATTGGTGATCTGTTCTGTACAGATGGACAGAGTATGATCGTCTAAATGAACCTGCGCCCCTAGCTCTTGACAGAGCTTGATTGTAAGATCAAGATCTCCCAGTAGTGGCACATTCCGTAAGGTACAGGGGTTTGTTGTGAGCAGTGATGTAATGACCATCTTAGTGACGGCATTTTTGGCTCCACTGAGCACAACATCTCCATGCAAAGGCGTCCCACCAGTAATCAGATAGTGGGGCGCCTTACTTTGCGAATCAGAAACAAGCATGAATAATGGTCTCCTTATCGTTGACCTGAATTACCTGGAGCCTTCCATAACCAGCGCAGAGCATTGAGCCGCGAAGGGGGCGCAAGCATATGCGAGCGTCCGGGCCGTTCATCAAGTTCAGCTAATAGATCGAGAAAACGATTGACGCTCTGGGCTACCCCCTCAACCATCAGATACCCCGATGGCTTGACGGCATCTCCAACGAGATAAAGGCCCTGCCAGGCAGAGCGTCCACCCCGATCTGTCCCCTGAGCCATGCGATTCACCGGCCATTCGCCTCGATAGGTCCCCATTGTCAATACTTTGCAGTGTTGATCAAATGCTGGCCCAAAAAGCTGGCGGAGATCGGCAATGGCTAGCGCTCTCTCTTCCTCAACATTATTACTCTGAATCACTTGATGGCTAATTAAAAGATGCTTGCCCGCTGGAGCAAGCGTTGGATCACTATTGGTTGGCTGGACCATGCCAGCAATACGCCGGGTATCCAGACAATACATAATACCTTTATGGGGGATCAGCGAAATATCACTCAGGATATGAACTTTGAGGCCCACTGCTTCTGGTACGGACTCCCCTGGCCAGTTAGACTCATCCTCAGCTTCTGGTTGCTGCTGCTTGAGTACCTCTGCCTGTGTCACTCGTCGGCTCTCTAACAACGCATCGGTGGCTCGTGGACCAATATCGCTGACCACTATTCCTGCTGTAAGGATCTGCTCTTCCTGGCTCTGCTTCTGACGAATGCGCACTCCTACCACGCGATCTTCCTCATGGAGGATCTGTAACACCTCACATGAGTGCATAATCTGCGCTCCCTGCGCGAGAATCTGTTGCTCCAGCTGCCGGGTGAGTGCTCCACACCCGCCCTGGACGATGCCAGGCGCACCAAAGCGAAACATATTCTTCGTGATATGAACAACTTCCGCAGTACTGATCTGATCAAGTTCGACGCTCAATGCAAAACGTGCGATGCTGGTAAAGAATGCCACCAGTTGGGGATTCTTCTCAACCTTGATATAGCGAGCCATCCACTGATCAAAAGGGAGATTGCGCTCATCCTCTGGCAGCGCTGTCAAAAACATGAGCCGACCCAGACGGAGTAGACCAAGCGATTGGACCGGACCCAGAAATGTAAGCACGCCCAGCAGTCCTCGGGAGCGATACTGCTTTCCATGCACATGAAAGGACCCAAAGACATCTGCATCATACAGGCGATGAGGGATGCCAAGACCACGTAGCATCGTTGCCAGAACACCACTACTGCCAAAAGGGACCATATGCACAGCACCTGTGCTCACCTGGACGCCCTGAAAGGTCTTGGCGGTAAAACGTCCACCTGAATGATTTAAACGCTCAACGATGATGACGCGCTTCCCTCGTTGCAACAACTGGGCAGCACTTAAGAGGCCACCCAGGCCAGCCCCAATAATAATAGCATCGGTGGATTGGGAATCATGAGTAGTCGAAGAGGCTTCGGTGGAAGAAGAGCTCGCTTCGCTAAGAGATACTTGTTTGTACATGCCAATTCCGCTGTGTCTCAATGAAATATGGACCGCATCCCTGCAAGCTACAGCGGAGGCGACCACATAAGTTGTAGGGCGGCTACCCACAGATCATACCCGTATCCTACTCCTTTGCAGCCACCCTCACATTAGTAAAATTTTGGCCTATTTTTCTTCGCCAATCATGCCGCGTAACAGGCTATTGCATTCAGCCATTGTGTTCAGCACATTCTGATGAATCTGGAAGACCTTGTTTAATTCGCGCGCTTTGCGAGCCAGTTTTGTTACATACTCGATATCGCGGGGGTTATTCATGACATCTTCCATTAATTGGAGAAGTTCTGCCCAGGCCAGTGCCTCACGGCTACGCGCAACGTCAGCAATGGTGCTATCCATCCGATCAGAGACGCGGCGAATGCCACTTCGTAACTGATTGGCTGTCTGAGAGATCTCGGACTCATGGCTGCGCATGGCATCCTGTGTGGCGTTCATCTGATCCTGGAGATCTTTGACCTGACCATCCAATGCTGCCAATGCCGCTACAAGCGCACTCGCATCTGGCAATGAAGGTGATGCAATACTGTTGAAACGATTAAAGTTGATTGCTCCATCAACTTTATCAGTGCCAGCCGGACGCGCTCCATTCGCAGTCCCTAGAGCTGTCTTCTCGGCAACTGGCGCAGGGGGTGGCGTGCTGGTCTCAACGACGGGCTGCTCTGCTGGTGCACTCACGGTAGGCTCCACTTTCGGCTCGGGCGCGGCAACTGGCGGGTAGTCAGTCAGAGGTGTATACGCCTTCACAACCTCAGGCTGCTCTTCATGCGAGACGGTGCCAAACTCATCTTCATGATTGCTGGTGGGTACTGTTAACAATGGATCTTCACGCGTGCGGAAGGTCGGCTCTTGTGGCACTGGAATCGTTGGCATATCCTGTCCAGCTGCCGCTGCATGCGTACGGAATACAAGCTCGTGCTCACCAATTCCTACATGATCACCATCTACTAGCTCGTATGGAGTAGTATCATCAATCTGCTGTGCATTGACAAAAGTACCATTGGCACTATGCTCGTCGTACAGCATATAGCGATTATTCTCAAAACGAACGGTCGCATGACGGCGGGATGTTAGTTTATCCTTCGATAACAATATATCACTATTGGGAGCTCGGCCAATGGTGATCTCGTCTTTATCAAGGGGATATTCCTGTAAAACCTCACCAGTATCGGAGCGAAGAATAAAGTGTGCTGGCTGCTCGATACGATCCAATGTTGCCTGGGCCGTTGGTGCTACAGTCTCACGCACTGTTGGCAGATCAGCACCTGAGGAAGCCGCGATGGTGGGAGCAGAAGGATCGGACCATCCACCAGTTCCGATAGGGCTCTGCGCAGCAGCCCAATCCTCAGGAGCCGTTGCCAGAGTCGCCTCGCTTCCCGACTGTTGTGAAGGAGTGGGGGCCTGCAAGCGATTCCCACAGTTCAAACAGAAGTTATCTCCTGGCCGCGTCTCGGCCCCACAATAGGGACACTTATCCATGATCAAAGTTCCTCCCATTCGTAGTGCGCGCAGGAATACATAATTCGCGCACATGTAAAACTTCTGTCCATTATACCAGAAGTAAAAGTTGAGCGTCGAGGGTGGTCGGAGCGATGCATGCCCATAGCGACCAATCGTCCCACTAATAGGACGAACAGACTCACTAATTTTCACGGTAACAGGCAGATTACTTATGCGCACCCTGGCGATCCAGCGAAATCGCTGCATGCGGCAGCCAGTCTACGCCTGGCTTGAGAGCACTGAACTGTCTTTGTAAGGCCTCGTCCGTTCCTCGCGCTGAAAGCACAATCTCTGTTGTATTACGCACTCCTGTACAAATCTGGACTGGTTGTCCTGTCCTGGAATCTGAACTTGCTTGCTGAACCAGTGTGAGCTCGCTCGAAATGCTGCATTGCACACGCAAGGATAAAGGTGATGCGCTCGATGAACGTTGAGACTGCGAAAATGTGATGGCATCCTGACCTTCTAATAGGTAGGTCAACACAAAGTTACTACCAAATAAGGGATCGCGCAACTGGCCAGAGGCACTCAATAAACATGTGGTTGCTGGCAGGCTCTCCGGCAAAAAAATGGTAAAGCCAAGCTTTGCTTTCACAACGCTCCAATCAGGGGTACGATCCACAGGGCCGGACGCCAGTGGTGAGGAGGCCTCTGTCCTGGGCTCTGTCACAGCCGTCTCATCCTGAAAGACTATTTGAGGCTGATGACACCAATGGAGTTGCCGCAAGGCGACCAATGGCGTTGCCGGGCTCTTGCGATTATCTCCTTCTCCAGCACACGATAGCAGCAGCAGAGCAACACAAAAACAGAGCCCCCATGTCCTCCACATATTCCATCTCTCCAGTCTCCAACCAGCCCATGGCCTCCGACGATATTCTCCAGCAGACGACATGCTTATCTCCCCCCACAACCCAAAAGGCCTGTCCACTCCCCCGAAAGGAGGCTTCAATCGTTTATGTAAGAGAAAGTTCCTTCTGGATTAGTATAGCTTATCCTATGAAAGATGACGCTATATCGCCACTCAGCAAAACGGATCTGGATGGCGTTTTCCACACAATCTGACTCTGGCCCCGCGTCAGAGCACGCTGCATTGGTACCAAAAGAGTAGGGCTTTACAGCCCCGAAAATACATGCTACCATTACACTCTGCCGACACGGATATAACGACGAAACGTCTCTTTTTTTTATCTTTTGTTACCCGGTAACGGTATACTAATAACGTGCGGTTCTCAACCCAATTATCTAAATGTTCTAGCCCGATGCAGGCAAAACTGAATTATCCCCAAAGGGGTGCTGCGTGTGAATGCGAAACAAATTTGGCAAACAACAATAGAACGGTTACAGACAAAAGTAAGCTCTGCCGTATTTACAACCTGGTTCCAGGGTACATCCGCCCTCTCTTTTCAAGATGGCGTCTTTATTGTACGTGTCCCGACGACGTTTGCCAAAGCGCATTTAGAAGGTCGCTTCCTTGAAACAATCCGCTCTATTCTCTCTGAGGTAACTGGTACGACCGTTGAGGTGCAGTTTATCGTTGCGAAAGAGGTTCCAGAGCCAAAGGCATCCGCTGGAACCGAGGAGTCCCCTTCCCCAAAACGGACCTATCGTTTGTCAAAAGGACGTTTTGCCGCCGCTCTCCGCGAAAAACGTGCCAGCACAAACGCATCAGCCATCAACTCGATGGCTCCCACAAGTCCCGCTCCTGCTCCGGCCTATCGTTCTGTCCAGCATGAGCGCCCAAAAACTCCGGCGCTCGAAGAGAAGCAGAATTTTGATGAAGAGCGCGAGTTACGGCGCCCCCGCGAGAAACGCGAGGCTCGCGAACACAGCGAGCCTCAGGAGATGCGTGGAACCCGCTCTTTCCGCGAAACTCGAGAACAGCGTGAGCTTCAGGAGATCCAGGACCATCAGGAGAACCACCTTCGTCCTCCAAAACAGATGGCCGCCGCTCATCCAGTTCAAGAGTATAGCCCAACCTTACCCGCAGGCCCTTCCTTTGAAGGTCTGCTCAATCCTCGCTATACCTTCAGCAGCTTTATTGTTGGTAAATCGAATCAGTTTGGTCACGCTGCCTCACTGGCGGTTTCAGAAAATCCAGGCCGTATCTATAATCCGCTCTTCCTCTATGGCGGTGTGGGACTGGGCAAGACCCACCTGCTCCATGCCATTGGCCATGCTGGCGAGGAGGCTGGGCTGAATGTGCTGTATGTAACCTCAGAAAAATTTACGAATGAGATTATTAATGCCATTCGCTTTCAGAAGACTGAGGAGTTTCGCGCAAAGTACCGCCAGATTGATATCTTGCTCGTTGACGATATCCAGTTTATTGCTGGTAAAGAGTCCACTGAAGAAGAGTTTTTTCATACCTTCAATACGCTCCACAACGCGAATAAGCAGATCGTTGTGACGAGCGATCGTCCCCCCAAGGCCATTAGCAGCCTGCAAGATCGCCTACGCTCACGCTTTGAATGGGGCTTGCTTGCAGATGTTCAGGCTCCTGAATATGACCACCGGCTTGCTATTCTCCGCTCCAAGGCCGAGTCCTTGCGCTTTACGGTTCCTGCTGGCGTGCTCGAGTACGTTGCTCGCCCAGAATGCAGTAGCGTCCGTGAACTGGAGGGGGCTCTCAATCGCGTCATCGCGTATGCTACCCTCCATGATGCACCTCTGACTGTTCCGCTAGCCGCACAGGCTCTTGAACATATCTATGATAAGAAGGTGGCCTCAAATCTGACCGTCTCAGAGGTTCTGGATGGGGTCAGCCGCTATTATAGCGTCGATGCCACTCTCTTGCGCGGGAAACAGCGCGATCGCGATATCGTCTGGCCCCGCCAGGTCGCTATGTATATTATGCGCGAAGAGACCAGTGCCTCGCTGCTACAGATTGGGTCCGCTCTGGGTGGCCGCGATCATACGACGATTATGCATGGCTGGGAAAAAGTCCATACTGAGATGACAAACAATGATCAGATACGCCAGGAGATTGCTGCCGTCTTAGAATCGTTCCAGCATCACTAAGAAGCACTGGCCTTACTTTTTGTTGGTTGCACCAGGGTTTTCAGAATGATAAGATAATTACTATCAAATCTAACCTCCGATCATCATGCATAAACCCTATTTCAGGAGCGATTTCCAATGCAACAAAAACAACAGCCCGCTAACTTTGATCTGTTAGCGGTGTTCCCAGATGAGGCGCTCGCCGAAGCCGCATCAGCTAAATTGCGCAAAGAAGGCTTTACCGATGACGAAGTCCATCAGATGGATCAGAGCATCGTCAGTACAAACGCTGTCTTCCGTGAGCATGGACCCGATAGTAACCGCCGCAATTTCTTCTTAGAGACCAGACGCTCTGGCCCTAACCCCTGGTTTGTTGCCTTTCTGGCGATACTCTTTGGCGTTGTCCTCAGCGCTCTGCTCTTTGGTACTACGTTTGTCATTCCCGCTCTTCCCAGACCAGGCACCGTTCTAATCGGAGCCGCAATCGGTATCGTGCTCGGGTTGATCATCGGGCTCCTACAACGAGGCCGCGTCCGTGGAGCCATTGGACAGGCTCCCACAACGACGACCAGAGCACCTGTTCGTCAACTCCCAACTGCACGTACAGTGGTAGCTCTGACGTTTGATGATCCAGAAAATATCAGTCGCAAATCACGTGCTCGCGCGATCCTCCTCAACAATAAAGGTAAAATCGATCGCAGCGTCAAACGACAAGTATAATCTTCTCTCGCACAAAAAATCCTCTCACCCAGAATAATTAGGGCGAGAGGATTTTTTGTGTAGGACTGTTTTCTATCCCACTAGTAAAATGAGTTCCACTTCGTTACAATAAAAATGAAACGGTGATAGTAGCACCATCTATCTGTTTTTTCTGGAGAAAATAAACAATGCCAGACAAGATACTTGCTCAACCGGACTTTCAAGTCCGGCCTGAGGAGGTTACGCGCAATCTGACCAGATTGCTTCCACCATATAAAGTCATTGTCTTCGATGACGATATCAACGATATGGTGTATGTCATCTTTGCGCTCTTACAGGCAGTCAACACATTAACGCAGCAGGAAGCTGAACATATCATGTTAACAGCTCACCTCACTGGCAGGGCCGTGGTTGTTGTCTGCCCCAAGGAAGTTGCCGAATATTATCAAGAACGGATTCTCAGTTATAACCTGATTGCTACCATCGAGCCAGAATAACCTCTTCCCTTCTCCAAAAGACGACCATCTTATCTGTGGTCGTCTTTTAATTTGCACAAGGTTCATCCCAAATGGTACTATAGGATGCAGCAGGATGCAGCCAGGAAATACACGTAACCTGGGACATGAGAAGCAGAACCTGGGGAATTGGGATCGGCACAATGACAATTTACCTGCGTACAATGTATTATTGAATATGGAGTCTCTGTTCCTGGGTACATTACGATCTATGTATACTTGTGCTATTGACGCTGCTTGCTGTAAGCGATAGAATCCGTAAGATTCAATTATCCAAGACAGCAGACGGTCTTTAAAACAATGCTGACACTAATCACTGAAGGTGCCAGATGATGCTGTTTATCACGCTCCATCAGGAGGGGAGAAATCATGGTACACTTATGGGGTTCCCGAGCCAAGGAAGAGACAGAGATAAGTAAGTCCGCCTTAGGCGAGTGCGCTGCGGGCGATATCGCCGTTGTGCTGGCCGGTGACAAGCTTGACTCAAATCTAGTCTATCTCGGTTGCCAGATGGCGAAAGGAGCCAGACGTAAGGTCCATCTTGTCCACGTTATCGAAGTGCCTCGAGCACTACCTCTCAAAGCTGTACTCTCACAAGAATCCGAACGTGCCGATCATTTGTTAAGTGCTGCTATGGAGATTGCTCGCAAGGTTGGTAGCGATCCAATTGCTGAGGTGGTGCAGGCCCGCGATGCCGGCCCCGCTATCGTCGATGAGGCTCGCGATCACCACTGTGGATTACTCTTAATCGGACTGACACGACCAACCATTGGAAAAACACATGCAGATCTAGACCGTACGGTCGCTTATGTCTTAGCAAATGCTCCTTGTCGCGTCTGGCTGGTACAGGATCCCCCGGCCCAAACG
Source organism: Tengunoibacter tsumagoiensis (assembly GCF_003967535.1). GTDB lineage: Bacteria > Chloroflexota > Ktedonobacteria > Ktedonobacterales > Ktedonobacteraceae > Tengunoibacter > Tengunoibacter tsumagoiensis. The sequence goes on from NZ_BIFR01000001.1 coordinate 4,773,919, forward strand.
ACAATAGCAAAATAACCGGTCTGGCTCAATGGCCCCCATTGCAGTGGACCATTGAGACTGGAGAGCACAGGCCCTTCGGGCTCTGCTTTTTCCAGTCTATGAATCTGTGCCAACAGCAATCTCATCAACGCTGTATCTCTCTGGCTCATGAGAGTACTTCAGTGGATTGAGAACAGCTTTCACATCTTTATCTTCAGCTTTTTCCCTCTCTCTCGTGCTACATCTTCACTATTGTATACGTATTACAAGTGTCCATTTGTTTTTACAACGATATGATGACTACCATACCATCGGGGAGAAATTTGACTATGACTGATGCAGCCACCACAGGCCAGACCCCACAGCGCGATTACTATCAAGCCCTCTATCAGGCCGCTCTAACCATCTCGTCCAGTCTGGATCTCGATCAGGTACTTCAAAGTGTGGTGATAAGTATCACAAAAGCAATGCAGGTGAAAGCCTGTGGCTTGCGTTTACTTGACAAGGAAAGTGGTCTTCTCCACCTCAGTGCTGTCTATGGGCTTAGTGAGAACTATCTCAGTAAAGGGCCCGTTGATGTTGTCCATAGCCCCATTGATCATGAGGCTCTCCATGGCTCTCCTGTCTCTATCCATGATGTACGCATCGATCCACGCTTTATGTATCCAGAGGCCGCTCGCCAGGAAGGCCTGATCTCGGTTCTCTGTGTCCCACTTGAGGTCCGTGGCGAGGCTATTGGCGTTATGCGCGTCTATACCAATACTCCTGTCGATTTTCATGAAGACGATATTCAGTTTTTATCTGTGCTCGCTAGCCTTGCCGCCCTTGCAATTGAAAATGCGCGGCTCTATGAGAGCGTCAAAAGCTCTTATCATGGTGTGATGAATGCTTTTTGGGGCGCTCCCAACGTTTTTTAAGCCACACATGTTCGCTACCTCTTGCTGTTCTATCCAATCTGGGTGTTGGTAAGGTAAGGGGATGTAAAAACTGTTAATTCCCCTGTCTGCCGACCCGGTACAGGAAACAAACGCGCAGATAGTGGCTTACGCAAACGGAGCGCTAAGGTCGCCACATCCAGTAACAGGTGAGCCATGACTGCTGGTTCCGTCTTACCAGCCAGTGGAATAGTATCTAATCCTGTACCACACACAGCCGAATAGAGGAGCAATTGATGCGGCGTGAGGCGTTTCTCCGCCCATCTTTGCCCCAATAGACGGTCCTCTAATACTGGCAACATGAGACCGCAATAGCCACAGGTAGGCAGCCCGGTACTTTTGAAGGCCTCTGTGAGTGCGGCCACAACCGCCAGTGTCCCTGCATCTCCAAACTCTCCATATCCACAACTCTCTAAGGCTGGTACAATACTCTCTTCGCCCATTGGGGCAGGCGAGAGATCGATACCACCGAATCGTATCTGCTTCCCCCGAACAAATTCTTGCGCCATGCTCACGATCGGTCCCGCTGCTCTCTCTAAAGCTGTTCTCACACGCTCTGTGATCATTGACAATCCTAATGGCTCTGTTCGCTTGCTCTCTCCGCTGGCTAACTCTTCGGTGAGAAGAGAGGCCCCCTGCAAACCGATGCTGAGACTACTGGGACCTTCATGATAGGCGCTGGGGAAAAAAGGGCTTCCTGGCTCAACGCAGGCTAACATGGCAAAACGAAAATTCCCAAAGCCTTCATCTGTCTCATGGGCCAGGCGCTGAATAATCTCTGCCGTTGGAAGCGCTGCCTCTGGACGCAGACCATATCTCTGGGTGGCGAGTTGGACGGTCATACTAATTGCAGTGGTAGCAGCTAAAATATCTGCCACCTGCTCTAAAGGCTGCAATGAGACATGAGGCTCACTCACCTGCACCGTTCCAACTGAACAGTATTCTAATCCAAAGTCATCCAGCATCTGTTGCAGCTCTCGTGCATAGACGAGAATGGCTGCTGCCGACCAATCAGCCAGATCCTGGAATAGCGAGCGCGTGGAGATGCGCAGAGTCTGTACTGTATAGCCTGCGGCGGCATACTGTGCTGATGCCTCCTGCAATATATGCGCTGCCTGCCCAAGGATACTGGCGGGCAAGGGATGGCTCTCGGCTATCCCCAACGTCAATGTGCGTATCGTAACCATACTTCCTATGATCCCTTATTTCCACTAAATTGCTGTCTGAAATCCTCTCTCCCACCCTACTTGACGAATTCCTACCGCTACCGTACACTTCGTGACAGCACAACAAAAACGGAGAGAATTAAACATGGTGACGCATGATGCCAATGTACAACATGATACAAAACAGGGCTGCTTCCTTTGCTCACTTGATCCAAGCAAACAGCATTGCCAGGCAGCCCAGCTCTCTGGACGCATCGTTACCGCTCTCGAACGCCAGGTTGATAATGAACGCATTCCGATTCTCATTCTCGACACGGGCTCTCAACAGGTCGAGCTCTTGCTGGATCGCAGCTATTATCGCTCGTTGATCAATGAGATTAAGGCTCGCGGAGATGTTGTGGGCTCTTATCAACTGACACTCCAGGTCTATCATCTCCCATATGCCCCGGAAGTGATTGAATATCCAGGGCGCACACGGCTCCGTTACCGCACCAATGCATATACGCTTGCGGTCCTTGAGCCTGATATCTTGCTCAATATTACTGATCTCAATCAAGCTGAATACTGTGGACGCCAATATACGCTGAAACGTCTGCTCCCTTCTACCTCATCGCCTGCGACGATTCGTGGTAATCTGATTCATCATGCTTTTAAAGAGCTTTTGAAAGAGCATGATCGCCAGCCAGCACAGACTACAACAGGCGAGGAAAATGCTGGCGAGTCCGCGCTGCAAGTACTCCAACGCCATTTTACTGAGGCGCTGGATCTCTCTCTGCTCGAGATGGCGCTCGCCGATATCCAGGTCGAGACGATGAGGGAAGAGGTGGCCCCTCATCTGGAGAGCCTTGCCCACTGGTATGAGCATGAGCGCAATACGCTCTGGGATCTTCCTGCCTCTTATACAGATCAGGTTGGCCAGGGTGACAATGCAGAGGCGAATCAGGTTCGCGCTGAGACGTTCCTGCTCGCACCTGAAATCGGTCTTCGCGGACGACTGGACCTCTTCTGGCAACAATCTGGTCGCCAGCGTCTGCTTGAACTAAAAACGGGGGGCGCGAAGGGAAATCTCCCACAACGCGACCATCGCTGGCAGGTCTATGGCTATCATGCCTTACTCACTGTTCGACGCGATTCCCAGATGAAGAAAGCGCTTGCTACTCTGCTCTATAGTGGGACGCCATCACAGGCTCAGGCCTTCGGCATTCCAGCTACGATTCGCGAGATTCAGCGCGTTAATGAGACCCGCAATCTACTGGTGCTTAGCCGCGTCACGCAGGTCCCACCCGCTCCTCCAGGGCCGTCGCGCTGTACCCGTTGCTCGCTCCTCGAACACTGCCAATCCATCTCAAGCATGCTTGACTGGCCCATGCCTGAACCTGATTTTGAGCAGCTAAAACAGCGCCAGCAGGCCACTCCGCATGCTTCTGTTCAGCATACAACACTCCAGACCAGTGAAGAGAAAGTATTCTTCCAAAAATACTATCGGCTCCTCCAACTTGAGGGGCGCGAAGGCGAGAAACAGCAAGCGACGCTCTGGAAGACCACTATGCGCGAACGCCTCGAGCTGGGAATGTCGATACAAGGCCTGGAACCACTTGAACGACCTCAGGTGGAGAAAGATGGCTGGCGACAGGATTTTCGTTGTACCAATACCTCTGAACTGCGCGAGGGCGATGAGATCCTGCTAAGCGATGGCAATCCCATCTCTGGCGAGGTCGTTACTGGCACGATTATGCGGCTGAGCTCTGAGCAGATCTCAATCTGGACGCGTGAACTTATCGCACATCCTACCTCAATCGATCGCTATGATAATGATCTGGTGCATATGCGCACCCTTCAGAATCTCTGGCGCTGGCAACAGGCAACTCCTCATCTTCGTGACCTCGTCGCTGGTAAGATTCGTCCTCGCTTCAAAGCCCTCTCTGATCACCAGGGGGCTCGCTCAGACTTTAATGCTGAGCAGAACCTTGCCGTTGAACGTGCCCTCCAGATGCAGGATTATCTGCTCATTCAAGGACCTCCTGGCACTGGCAAGACCAGTGTCATTGCTGAGATTGTCAAACGGCTGGTTGCCGAAGGACAACGAGTTATGCTGGTCGCGTTTACTAATCAAGCTGTGGATAATATGCTCAAGCGGCTCGAGCGAGAAGGTTTTCAGCAGTATTTGCGCCTGGGCCATGAGCGTAGCGTTGATGAGTATATGCGCCCCCATCTGCTCAAAGAGCTCGTCGAACAGGCTTTAGCTGATCCACGGACCACTGCGCCACGAGCGGCCTTCTTACGCACTGCCGTACCAACAGATCCTGGTACAGCCGTAAGGGAGATCCTCTTTACGATGCCAGTTGTTGCCTCAACAACAGCAACCTGGTCATCCGATAAATATATACCACAATCGGTGCAAAATGGTGAGGATCTTACTCCCAATGGAGGGCTCAGCTTCGATGTAGCCATTATCGATGAAGCTGGTCAGCTCACTATCCCAGCCTTATTGGGAGCCTTGCGCTTTACAAAACGCTTTATCCTGGTTGGTGATGAAAAGCAGCTTCCTCCTCTCGTTCTGAGCAAGGAGGCAGCAGAGGCAGGTCTCGCTATTTCTCTCTTCAGCCAGCTCAAACAATGGGATGAAGACTATATGCAAGCGCACCCTCTTAGCATCAGTGCCTGCGTTCCGCTACGCACACAATATCGCATGAATAAGTGGATTGCGAATTTTTCATCGCGCGTCTTCTATGACAATCTATTGCAGGCCGATCGCTCTATTGCCAATCGTACGCTGAGCTACCAGCACAGTCAGCGTCTATTGCCCTCAGCAGAGACTGCTATTACCAGGGCACTGAAGCCAGAATGGCCCCTGGTATTCCTGGATGTGCGAGAAGAGACCTTCAATCCAGAGGGCAAGCTGAGCATCATTGAGGCCGAGACCATTCGCGAACTCGTTGCGACGTTACTCTCACGTGGCATCCCACCGCATGAGATTGGCATCATTGCTCCCTATCGAGCACAGGTTGCCAATATCCGCCGCCATCTGTTTAGTGCTTTCCCTCCGCTGGGCTGGGAAGGACTTTCAGCGGACACTCCTCTCAGTGTAGATACCGTTGATCGCTTCCAGGGTGGTGAGCGCTCCGTGATCATTATGTCCTTTGCCACGAATCAAGAACCAGCTCTGGAGAGCCCACGCCGTGATTTTCTCATTAATGGCAATCGTCTCAACGTGGCACTTACCCGCGCCCAGAGGAAACTAATCCTGGTTGGTAATGCAAGAGCACTTGAAAATCTTCCCATTTTCAGTCGCCTGATTACCTATTGTCGCAGCATGAACACACTTATCACCTCACACTAGCCAATAGTTCCCGGCTCTGTTATAATTGCGACAAGATTGATTGTTCAGTGCGATCATCATAGACGAAAGGGGGCAGCATAATGGAAACAACACTCTCCTTAAAGCTGTGCATCCTTTCACATGCGATTGATCCGCTGCTCCACTAGCACGATCATCACCAGAACGCTTCTCAAGCACGTCTTCGGACCACCTTTGATGCACAGTCTCCCTCAAACTATTTTGCATACGTTTACGCGCTCGTTCAACGCGTACGAGCGCTTTAGAAAAAGCACATCAAAGGAAATACTATGTCAACCAATCATATACGGACAGTCATTACAGAAGGCGTGAACGCAACTGACCTTCCCAGACTACAGGCCTTAATCGCAATCTGCCAGCAGCACGATCAGATACACTTTCCCGTTAATGTGGCCGAGACACCAGGTACTGCCCTGCTTTATTATGAGACAGACACACTGCTGGGATTTGCCTACCTGCTGGGTGAACACAACCCGGAGCTCCTGGGAGCCGTCCACCCTCATTATCGCCGCCAGGGTATTGGCCGAAGCCTCCTGCAAACGGCTCAAACCTGGTGTCGCACCCGCCAGCAAGAAAGTCTCCTGGTCGTTGGATTAGACACCATTCCCGCGGGCACTGCCTTTGCCAAAGCCGTTGGCGGAGAACTGAGCTTCTCTGAATATCATATGGTGCTCTCCAACACTGATTCCCAGTCTTCACCTTTCTTGAATGAAGAGGGGTTAAGCTTACGCCTGGCAACCCATAACGAGGCCAGTGAGATCAGCCACTTGAGTAGTACAGCCTTTGGTGACGATCCAGCAGAGATAGAACCATGGATTACCAGAGAGATTCTGAGATCCAACCGCCGCTTCTTCTTTATCGAGCTTCACGGCACACCAATTGGCACCATCAGCGTTGTTGGAGAAGGAGAAGGGAGCATCGATATCACAACTTTTGGCATCCTTCCAGCCTATCGCCAACGCGGGTATGGTCGAAAAGTCCTCCAACACACGGTAGCTATGCTACAGGCCGAAGGCTGGTCGCAGATTGCCCTCGATGTAGAGACTGACAATACCAATGCTCTCTTCCTCTATCAATCCTGTGGCTTTCATCAGCAACAAGCATATCACTACTTTAAAATACTGCTTTAAAATACTGCTTTAACTTCTCGCTTGAACATACAACTCTAAGCTATACAGCTCTCACAACATCCCTAAAGCGAATGCAGGTCGATGAAGCCCTGCTTAAGCGCATAGATAAGCAGTTGAGTACGATCACAGAGTGAAAGCTTTCGATAGAGACTTTGCAAATGATTGCGAACAGTCTTTTCACTGACTACAAGCACACTGGCAATCTCTTTAGGAAGCATTCCTCTGGCGATCAAAAGTAAAATTTCGTGCTCGCGTGCTGTCAAATCTCCCATAGCTTCTCTCCTCTGCGTCTATATTGCGTCTTCTGCGTCTATATTGCGTCTATAGTAGGTACAGTTCGCCTGACAGAAAAATCCGTTAGAGCGTGGAGAATGATGAAAGAAAAGGTGCCGTCACTTATAATGAACATCGGACTGTCTCCAGGGAATGAGGATAGACCGCACCTTTCTTTCTCTTACCTTCACTATACAGCTCTGTCGTTACATTTATCTGTATCTAGCAAGCGTAACAGGGTTAATTTTTGCAGATACAGGCAGAAAAATCTTAACCTCTTCGAACATACTCGATATCCTCTACTGGTAGGACTGCACGTTAGATCTCACAAGCTTGATCAAGGCCTGGAACGGACCCCTTTCGCTCCATAGACCTTTGACAATCACCGTTTCTTGGGCTATAGTACTCACAGAATATATTCCGACCAAATTACTCGGATTAACGTTGAAGACAATGACAAGGGACGGTACGCTCTATGGCAGAAATCAATCAAGCAGCGATAATGGACGCTCTTCACGAGTGTTATGATCCAGAAATTCCTGTAAATATCGTCGATCTCGGCCTGATCTATGGTGTAGATATCGATAATGAACAAGGTAGTGTCCAGATTACCATGACGCTAACCGCTATGGGCTGCCCCATGGCTGGGGAGGTTATGAGTGAGGTTCAGATGCGCGTGGAAGAGGTCGAAGATGTGAAGAGCTGCAAGGTCGATATTACCTTTGATCCGCCCTGGTCTCCCGATCGTATGACCGAAGACGCCAAGTGGGAACTTGGAATGGTCTAAATCAGGTGGCACGTTTAAACGGTTTTCACAACAGTTTGAACGTGCTTTTTCTTTTCAATGGCCTCTTTCAATACTATATGGTACAACCCGTTCAGCATTGACTCTCAATTCTTTTTTTGCTACTTCGAGCGATCGTTATACTGGTTGGAGAAGCTATATGTGGTAGGGAGGAGACGCTATGCCATTACAGAAAAAGGACCACTCACCATCTGATCTTGTCCAGGCGACACAGGTAACCACCCACTCACGCTTTCGACGTCCTGGCTTTCTTTTTAGCCTCGTCGGACTGCTTTTTGTTCTTCTGATAAGTGGCTTTACGGCCTACAACCGGCTCTACCAGCCCTATCAGAGCCATCTTCAGTCAACTGCAACGGCTCTGTATGCGCTCTCCGCTACGCGACAAAGTAACGAAGAGCACTTTACACACATCACAGCGACTGCTCAGAGTAAGAATAATGCCACAGCTACTACTGTCTCACAGCTTCAGGATGACTATACGCGGCTTACGCAAAAAACTCCATTCCTCACTGATACCCTCCAGAAACCTGATATTTTTAATTGGGAGACCGATAGCGGCTGCTCCTTTAACAATGGTTCCTATCATGTAAGCGTTACCCAGAAGGGTTATTTTATCTCCTGTACCGCACTCAATACCCATTTCCAAAATTTTATCTATCAGGCGCACATGAAGTTCTTGCGCGGCGATAAAGGCGGGATTATCTTTCGCGCCAACAGCAAAAACTCGACATTTTATCTCTTTCAGATCGGGCAGGATCAAAGCTACGATATCTATTACTATCCCGATAAAACAGGCACAACTGCACAACATCTTACGGGAGGACAGAGCTCTTTGATTGCAACAAATAATCAGCAGGAGAATGTGTTAGCAGTGCTCGCTCGAGGCAAAACCTTTCACTTTTATCTCAATGGGACGTATCTCACAAGTGTTGAAGATGCAGCTCGCTCGACTGGACAGATTGGGGTCATTGCCGATGACCTTCATACGGCAACTGAGATCGTGTATACACAGGTACAGGTCTGGCAATTATGACCCGCTCACGCTCATGGGCGCTTTTTGACAAAGAGAGTTGGCAGCGAAAGCTCTAAATGGTATACTAACACAGCAATAACACCACCACTGGCATTCGTGAAGAAAAGTTGAGTTGAAGCTATGCAAGCATACGTTCTACCTAAAGGCGTGATGTTCTCTATCCTGATACTGACCATTCTATTGATGACAAGTGGGGTCGTCTTACTGTTCTATACGACGGTCAGTCATCCTGCTGAGCTACGCAGCCAGGCAACGGCTACTGTTCGTTCTCTTCAGACCGCTTCTACTAATTCAACGGTAACGGCTCAAGCCCAGACAACAACGATTGCTCAGGGACAGGCCAGGGCTGTTGCAACCTCTCTGGCTCAGGCCACTATACAAGCTCAAGCTACGACAACCGCTCAACAGGCTATCTATACACAAGCAACCAGCGGTACTCCATTGTTAACCTCAACGCTGGCCGAACAAGGTACTGCCAATTGGGATACCTATAGTGCTCAAGAAGGCGGGGGATGCTCCTTTAGTGATGGAGCCTTTCATGCTGCTATTCTTGGCAAGGGGTTTTATCTCTCCTGCTTCGCTCAGGGCAAAGCGCTGGCAGATCTCACCAATTTCGCTCTCGAGGTTCAACTCAATCCAATCCAGGGAGATGCAGGCGGCGTTATTTTTCGCGCTAACGATCAAACTCATACCTCTTATATGTTTCGACTCACTCATGATGGCTACTTTAGCCTGGATGCCCGTACCGATCCTTCTCATGGTACAGCTTTAGCGTATGAGAAAAATCCGCTTGTCTCATTCGCTCCAGGCAAGAAGCTTACCCTTACGATTATTGCTCAGGGAAGCAATATCTATCTTTATATCAATAAGCAGCTGGTCGGTAGCGTCAATGATACGACGTATAGTACAGGCAAAATTGGCTTTTTCGCCAGTGATACGACGAATCCGACAGAGATGGCGTTCTCAAATCTACGTGTCTGGAAGCTATAGATGCCCTTCGCTGGCCCTCTTGAATTGACACTTTTCTCACATGCGAGAGATAAACCCAACAAATGGCGTACTATTTATGTTACAATTCGAATGCATTGTTGAACAATTCTGTTTAATATATTCAAGCATTGAAACTTTCTTTTCTATTTTATAGCAATACTGTAAGAAGAGATAACGTTTTTCAATTCCTGTATTTATAGTATGACTTCATACTGTTCTCTCTCCTTCAGTATGCCTTTTTGGAGATGAACTATTATGCATTGTAAAGTTTGCCAGATGGAGCTCCCTTCAGATCAGGACGTTTGCCCCAACTGCCACCCATCTGAACAGTATGCCTCTGCAACAGAACTGCAAAGCCCCGAGGAGACACAAACGCTTCCTCATCTCTCAACTGATGAGCCTGAGGGACAAGCTCCACTTCCGCTGGAGTCTTATCATACCGTACCAGCTGCTGTGCTTTCAGAACCTATCGCTGCGGTATCACCACTGGCTTATACTGACCCGACTCAGTATCCGCTGCCATCAGCTCAACCACCTGTACGGCCAACGGCAAAACCTCTCAATGTGTTTCTGCCACTTCTGATTGCCATTATTATCATTGGCTCTCTTTTACTGATTGAAAACACTGGCGTGATCTACTATGCCGCTGTGGCTCATCCTGCTGAGGTCAATCACACAAATGCAGCTCTGGGGACGATCTCGGCTCAGGCAACGACCAGGGCACAAGAGCTCTCTTCTGCTCAGAGGCAGATCAATCTCTCAAACAAACAGACCAATGATGCCATTGCGAAGTTAGATGCAGCCCCTCAAACTCTCTACAGTTCAATGACGAGTATTCCAGCTATTATTAATGATCCATTACAGCAGAATACCTATCTGTGGGATATCTACCAGGATAGATACGGGAATGCGTGCGGCTTTAGTAATGGAGCGTATCATATCTCGACTCGCCAGAACAATGTATTTGTTCCATGTCAAACACCGATCATACCCTCTGTCGGAAATTTCGCGTTACAAATTCAAATGAATATTCTCTCTGGTGATGAGGGCGGGATTATCTTCCATGCCGATATCAATAATGACAGGTTATACAAACTGTCTTTTGGGGTAGATGGTGATTATAGTCTCTTTACCTATGTTGATAACGTTGGGGACCATGCTAAAAAAGTTCAGAGTGGCCATGCCTATGATTTCCATAGTGGAGCAGGTCAGATGAATCAAATTATGCTGATCTCGCAGAATAATACTTTTTTTATCTACGCCAATCAGCAGTTAGTCACGGAGATTCACGATACAACCTACACAAATGGGTATATCGCCCTGTTTGCTGAGGAAGAGAAAAATACGACGGAAGTTGCTTTCAGCAATTTGCAACTCTGGTAGTTCCTCCAGTAGGAAATTATTGTAGCAGCAATTTATTTATAACAGATCTGAGCATGAGACTCGTCAATGCTCAGGTTGGAGATAAAACAGAATGCATTGTAATGTCTGCGGCACAACTCTTACATCCGAACAGGTGGTCTGTCCAACTTGCCATACTCCAATTTCTATCTCGCAAGGATTGGAGGATTTCCATGCAAATGCTATCCGTTCAGCGTCAATGCCCGAACAGGCTGATCGGCTTGCTTTCGAACAGGAGACAATATCGACTCCTACCAATTTTTCTTTGACTGCTGAACAGCCACTATCAGGTGCGCCAACACTTGATGATCAAGAGTCTACCATCAAAACGCCTGCTGTTGAGCCAGTCTCTCCAGTCGCTAAGGCCCCAACCCTGATCACTCCTGATGAGATCCCTCCAGTCGATGAGGCCCCCAATCTCATCACTCCTGATGAGGTCTCTCCTGTCGATGAGGCTCCCACTCTCATCACTCCTGATGAGGTCCCTCCTGTCGATGAGGCCCCCACTCTCATCACTCCTGATGAGATCTCTCCAGTCGATGAGGCTCCAACTCTCATCACTCCTGATAAAGAGATTTTCGGTGCTCAAACCTTTCCAGAAGAGGGTTCATTCAGAGAGCCCGTCACAGCCTTCGAAGCCCAACACGCAACGGCATCGCTTCAGGAACCTGTGGCGACGGATGCTGAACTACCAACCTTACAAGAGGCTCCCATTCCCTCTGAACAGACGCTTGCACCACTTGATCAGAGCAGATATTCATCGACGTTCATTCCATTTGTGCCGGATAAACCAGCCGCTTCGGTCGCGTATCCAGCTCCAACGAACGCACAGAAGATCCATAAACCCAGATGGTCGATTGGTCTATTGATAGCTCTCGTGGTGGGATTGGTGGCCTTATTTGGCGAAAGTGGTGGAGTGATCTATTATGCTGCCGCAACGCATCCCGCTGAGGTTCGCCACAATGTACAGACCTTTGCCACCGCTCATGCCAGAGCTACGGACACAGCCAATCAGGTCTCTACTGCTCAGGCACAGGCGACTACTACAACGAAAAAGGCTTCTGTAGCCCTGGCCAGTATCGATACTGATCATAAAACGCTCTATACAGTGGCAACGCAAGGTCAACCTACATTCAATGATCCCATCAATGATCAAGCGAAATCAAACTGGGAAATTGTGAATGAAAGCGATAAGAGTTGTCTCTTTCAAGGTAAAGAGTTTCATATACAGATAAATAACACCAATCATTTTTATTACTGTGCAAACTCTGATATCAAACCAATGGGAGATTTTGCGCTCCAGGTGCAGATGAAAATTGTTTCAGGGGATGGAGAGGGCCTTATTTTCCGCGTCAACAATTCAACGAATGAGTATTACTGGCTCTCTCTGACCCAGGATGGCTTCTACGAATTTGATAACGTTGGAAAAAGCGCGATGACTCTTTTACAAAGTGGCCCTGTTCCTCAATTCCATACAGGGCTGGGCCAGACGAATCAGTTAACGCTTATTACTCAGGGACCTGAGATCTCTATCTACGTCAATCAAACGTATGTCACAAGCATCCATGATACAGCATATATTTATGGCGATATTGCGTTGATGGCGAATAAATATACCCAGAATACTGATGTGATCTTTAGCAATCTCCAGATCTGGGCTTTTTCCTGATGTTTCTGTGACGTCTTTCAGCAGTTCTTGACTCAGCTCTCTGATTGGAGGGCTGAGTCACTTCTTTTATTCTACAGCGGTCTGGTCCTATGCCCTGGCGACAGGACCTATGACTCTTAGGCGATATGCATGCACGAGCATCGTTTCTGTGCTATTCTATCATTTGAAGTCAAACACCTTGGAGTTATCTCTACCCATGCTGAACTCATACAAACGAACATTGCAGAAACAGGAGCGATTAAAGCACGATGTCTGAGAGAACGCCCGAAGAAGTACAGCCCTCTCTGGCGACAGAGACAACTCTGCCGTTGACGACTCCTCTCCCCAGGGAGGAACTTCCAGAGACAGGCATACCCCAACCTCCAACAACCACAAAACCTGTCTGGCCTCCTCCACCACGCACGCGCAAAAGCACCAGACTCTCAACGATCCTAAAAGTGATTGTCCTGGTCCTGGCACTGTTGCTGGTTATTGGCGGCTTTAGCTTTATTACCTATTCCACAACGACACAGTTCCGCTCTTCTATCACAAGTTCGCTGGCCGCCGAGGTTAAAGCTACCAGTAGTGTGCAGAAGACTGCACAGGCTCAGGCTCAAAGCACAGCCAATGCACTCAATACAGCCCAGACAAATATCGAAGCAACAGCCACCGCCCAATCAGATACAGTAGCTCAGGCGACAGCCGCCGTTGACAACGCTACAGCTACAGCTTCTGCATTGGGGGATCTCTATACAAACTCAACCAATGGAACGCCGCTCTTTGATGATCCATTAAGCGATAATACTGGCGCAGGCAAATGGGATGAGGGGGCCCCCTCTACAAATACTGGCTGCACATTCTCTACTACTGATGTGATGTATCATGTAAGTGAGGCGACACAAGGCTATCTTCAGCCATGCGTTGCTCAGGCAACGCGCTTTAGTAGTTTTGCGTACCAGGCTCGCCTGACGATCAATAAAGGCAATCCTGGTCAGGCTGGCTTGCTCTTTCGCATCGATAGCACCAATAAAAATTATTATTTCTTTCATATCGGTTCCGATGGCTCGTACGCATTAGATCTCTATCAAAATGCTAATCCAAATACGTTAATTAAAGGACGCAATTCTGCTATTACGATTGGTATGGGACAGTCTAATACACTGGCAGTGATCGCAAATAGTAATCGCATCAACCTTTATGCGAATGGAACATATCTCGATAGTGTTAATGACAGCACTTTCAGTGCCGGGAAGATCGGGCTAGGGGTCATTAATCAGGGAACGCCTATTGATGTCTCCTGTAGCGACGCTCAGGTCTGGTCCTTACAGAGCTCTGATCCTTCTCTTTCTTCACCAACGCCTGATCCATTCGCTTCTCCAACCCCCAGTGCTTCAGCCTCGGCTGACGCAACAGGAACGACAAAGGCAAAGACAGGACAATAACACAGACCTGAAAAAATGAGGAACCCTTGCTTGACAAAACACATATCGACTGCTATGCTGTGCCTAAAGTAAAAAGATCGGCAACGATTGGGAGAAGTAACTCGACTCTTCTGTTTAGAGAGCTGTGGGATGGTGCAACACAGTCGGCTGAGCGAGCGAAGTCCGCCCAGGAGCCCACGCGAGAAGCGATTGCGGTGCCCCCGTTAACAGGCAAAGAGGAGTTTCAACTGCGGTTGAATGAATTAAGGTGGCACCACGATTCTGCGCATCCTGCGCCGTCGTCCTTTCACAAGGAGACGGCGTTTTTTTATTGTTTTTATTCATGTTTTTATGCATTATCGAAGGAGAGACTCTGATGCTAGATCTCGCATTTATCCGCAGCAATCCTGACATCGTGAAGGAGGCAGCTCGCGTCAAAAATAATTCGCTCGATATCGATGCTCTTCTGGCTCTGGATCAACAGGTCATCACGTTACAAAAAGAGGTTGAAGAGGCCCGCGCTCGCCAGAACCAGCTCTCGAAACAGATTCAACAGGCCGCCAAAGAGAAAAATACAGAGCTCCGCACTAGCCTGATTGCTGACGGCAAACAACTGGCAGAGACCATCAAAGAGAAGGAGCCTCTGCTGAACCGCTTAGTCGATGAACGCTATAATCTCTTGCTGCTCGTGCCCAATATTCCCGATCCCAGCGTTCCCGTTGGAAAGGATGAGAGCGAGAATGTTCCCTTTAAATATTGGGGCGAACCCACAACGTTTGATTTTCCTGCTCTCGATCACTACGATCTCATGCAGAAATGGAATCTGGTCGATATCGAACGAGCGGTCAAAGTCGCTGGCTCGCGTAGCTATGTGCTCAAAGGTGATGCGGCCCGCCTTGAGCTAGCCTTGATCAATTTTGCGATGGATAAGATGGCAAAAAAGGGCTTTACGCCTCTTATCGTCCCCTCGATGGCCCGTGATTTCGCCTTTATTGGCAATGGACAGTTTCCTAAGGGCCGCGATCAGGTCTATGAGGTGAAAGATCAGGAGCTCTTTCTGGTTGGCACCGCCGAGGTATCAATTACAGGAATGTATAAAGATGAGATTCTAAAATATGAAGAGCTTCCGCTAAAATTTGTTGGCTATAGCCCCTGCT
Organism: Tengunoibacter tsumagoiensis; assembly: GCF_003967535.1. Lineage (GTDB taxonomy): Bacteria > Chloroflexota > Ktedonobacteria > Ktedonobacterales > Ktedonobacteraceae > Tengunoibacter > Tengunoibacter tsumagoiensis. The sequence goes on from NZ_BIFR01000001.1 coordinate 4,789,215, forward strand.
TTCGTCAGGAGGCGGGAACGTACGGAAAAGATACTCGTGGGGTCTTCCGCATCCATCAGTTCAATAAGGTTGAACAGTATATCATGTGTCAGGCCGATCATCAGGAGTCGCTCTACTGGTTCGAACAGTTGTTGAGCAATGCTGAGGAGCTCATCCAGGCCCTGGAATTGCCATACCGTGTCATCAATGTCTGTACAGGCGATATGGGCGATGGAAAAGTCGGGATGTATGATATCGAATGCTGGATTCCCAGCGAGGGCCGCTATCGCGAGACCCATTCGTGTTCGTACCTCCATGACTGGCAGGCTCGCCGCGCCAATATTCGCTATCGCGATGAGGATGGTAAGGTGAAGTTTGTCCATACGCTGAACAATACGGCGATCGCCTCGCCACGTATTCTGATTCCTTTACTGGAGACTCATCAACAGGCCGATGGCCGTATCCGCATCCCCGAAGCCCTGCGCCCCTATTTAGGCGGCCAGGAATATATCGGCTAACCAGATCAGTGGTGGTCGTACATCGCAAGATTTCGCAGGTCTCGCGATGTACGACCACCACTGAATGACAGGTATCTCTATCAATTACACATTCAGTGCAATAATCTCGCCCTGTACACTACCCGCCTCATCATCAATCGTAAGCAGGCCAATGCTACAGGACGGCTGACGGCGACGATCAGTGGCGCTGCCAGGATTGAAGAGAAGTTGGCCATCATGCTCTTGATTGTAAGGATTATGGCTGTGTCCAAAGATTACCACACGCGCTGTGGGGAACTCTCGTCGCGCCGTCTGAGCATATTGTGTAGCCTCTCCCAGAATATGGACAATGCCGATCCTACAGTTACCCACTACAATCTCTCGCTTGATTGGCAGCTTGAGCGTAACCTCTTCCCGCTCCACATTCCCCTGCACCGCCACAACGGGCGCAATCGTCTCCAACTGAGCAATCACCCCTAAAATAGAAAGATCGCCTGCATGAATAATCAGCTCAACATGCGCAAAATAGTCCCAGATAGCTTCTGGAAGCTGCGTAAAACGGGGAATATGCGTATCCGAGATGACTCCTATCTTTCTAAGCATGAACAGCACCCTTCTCTCTTCCCTTCACACCAGACAGACACCAATTGAGGCCACTCTCCTTGGTAAAAGTCCGTTTTTTGGGATATATTACCTATGGTCTTTTTCTAGTCGGTTGTTGGAATAGGCTTGCTCATCGAACTTGTTTTATCAACCGTACTTAACAATAAGACAGTTTCAGTCTCCCAATATCACTGTGTTGGGATAGAGGCTCAGCCTTGCTGGCCTAACCCTCTTATAGCATAAGGTTTTCAATGCGTATAGCTATCATATCAGATATTCATGGCAATCAACTTGCCTTTCAGGCGATCCTGGCCGATCTCGCCAAACAGCCTGCGGTCGATCAAATGATTATTGCTGGTGATCTCTGCTTGAATGGACCCTGCCCTGGCGAGGTCATTACCATGCTCAAAGCTCTTGACTGCCCTGTTATTCAAGGAAATGTCGATAGCGATGTGGTGAATCAGACTTCCAAAAAAGGGCCAAAGAAACAGGCAGTTATTAACTGGACGCGAGAACAGATTGGACCTGACGGGATCGAATACCTCCGCAATCTCCCACAGTCCTATCTTGTGACCAATCCAAAGGGTTCGGATCTTCTGGTTGTCCATGCCAACCCTCTTAATCAGGAGGAGGCCATCTTCCCCACCTCACCTAATAGCAAGCTTGAACATCTACTGGGTGGATTACCAACCACCATTGGAGCCCTGGCCTTTGGGCACTATCATGTCGCCTATTCCAAGCGCTGGCGGCATCTCTTACTTGTGGATACGGGAAGTTGTGGCCTGCCGCGCGATGGCGATGTTCGCGCCTCCTATGCTATTCTGACCTGGAAGGATCACAGCTGGCAGGCTGAACATCGACGGATCAAATATGATCTCAAGGCTGTCGTCAAACAGCTAAAAACCAGTGGTATTCCCAATGTCGAGAAACGCATTAAAGTTCTCACTGAAGCCAGATATTAGGATCGCACAGCCAACATCAATGACTATAAAAATACGCAAGCTCGCAAAGACGCGAGCTTGCGCTATTCATGGCTAGCAAAAAAAGACGACAGTTGATTAGAGCACCGGGAATGTCCACCGGTCATCTCTTGCCAGATAATCCCTAGTATTGGTGAACGTCAACGCTACTGCTTCCGTTGCAGTCGAACCATCCATAAAGGCGGACTCTTCTCCTAGATAGCTGGCAGCATCTCCGATATCTTCCAGCTCCAGTTCTTCAATGATTGCGCGTAGTTCTCCTGTTGTAGTCATTGCAGATCTCCCAGTCCATAATACCTTCTTTTTTCTCATTCACTCCCATCCTCTCAACAAACATCCTTACGTTTCTCTCTTTAAACCTACACTGAGGCCAGGGGTAGCATCAATAGAAGATAGAGAAAACATGTCTGCATTTATAGATACGTTTAAACCTGGTTGAAGATCACTCCTCCTTCCAGCCCATAGGCCAAATAGGCCAACCCTCATTTACGAGACATGATCCCATGCCCGGTTGCACTTCTATAAGCCCCAGGGAACCTGGAAACAACTGAGGTCATGGCAGCCGAGTATCGTCGCGAAGCTCGACGTGATATAATGACAAAAATCACATGCAGACGAAGAGGGCGGCGGGACCCCAATCCATCATAGAAAGAACAGCAATAACAATCCATTAAGGTGTAGTAACCTGTCTACTTCTAGATTGTCAGGAGTTTTACATGACAAGCACGCATTACAATGTCGCTGTAATTGGCGCTGGCCCTGGGGGCTATGTCGCCGCTATTCGCGCCGCCCAGAGTGGCGCAAAGGTCGCGATTGTAGAGAAACAGTATATGGGTGGGACCTGCCTGAATGTTGGCTGCATCCCATCTAAAGCGATGCTCCATGTGGCCGAGGCATTCCACAATCTCTCTACATTGGATGAACTGGGCATCACTCTATCAGGCAAACCAACCTTCAATATGGCCAAAGCGGTTGCCTTTAAGGATAAAGTGGTCAAACGTATGACCGGTGGTGTCAGTTTCCTGATGAAGGGCAATAATATCGATGTCTTCGATGGCATTGGCTCAGTGGATGCCTCACGCACGGTGACGGTGACCAATAATGGCACGACGCAACAATTTAGTGCCGATAATATTATCCTGGCAACAGGCTCCGTTCCTCTGATGCCTCCTATGCCTGGCATCGATGGCACGAATGTGATGAATAGCGATACCTGCTGGAATCTAACCGCCACTCCCAAAAGCCTGGTCTGTGTCGGTGGTGGCGTCATCGGCATTGAGCTGGCCTGTATGTTCAATGCTCTGGGAACAGATGTCACGATCCTGGAGATGTTGCCCAATATTCTCGCTCCAGTCGATGAAGAGGTACGCAAACTGCTGCAACGCCTCCTGGCTAAACGCGGTATTAAGGTCGTGACAGGGGCACGCGTTGAAGGCATCAGCGATACAAAAGGCCTGAAACAGGTTACTGCCACCACTGATAAGGGTCAACAGACCTACGATGCCGAGTATGTCTTGATGGCTGTCAGCCGACGCGCCAATACAACTGGCCTGGAGAAGCTGATCGAACAGGGCCTTGATACCGATCGTGGCCGCGTTCGCGTGAACGATAAAATGCAGACGAATCTTCCCGGTATCTATGCAATTGGTGATCTCATCCATGGCGCTGGCCTGGCACATGTGGCTTCAACTGAGGGCGAAGTCGCCGCCGATAATATCAATGGCAAAGACACTGTCATGGATTATGATGTGATTCCTAATCCTATCTATACCTTCCCTGAGATCGCTTTTGTTGGCTTGACCGAGGCGGCTGCAAAGGAGAAGTACCCTGAGGCTCGGGTGGAACGCTTCCCATGGACGGCCATCGGTAAAGCAGTTGCAACAAGCGATACAGAGGGCTTCACAAAAGTTATTGTGGGCAAGTATGGCGAGCTCCTGGGCGCTCATATCATTGGCCCGGATGCCACAAATCTCATTAGCGAGTATTCGCTGGCTATGCGCGGCGAGCTCACTGTCGATGAGATTAGCGAGACGATCCACCCGCACCCCTCTCTCAGTGAAGGGCTACGCGAAGCGATCCTGGCTGTTACCGGCCATCCTCTGCATATTCCGCCAAAACAAGCTGCCAAAGCTGCTCGCTAAGCACGCCTCTTTAGACAGAAGAGCGCCAGAAGATCCTTCTATTGAAGTGAGTTCTGGCGCTCTTCTGTCTGTCATGAGCGCCTTTTCCCTGCTTATCTACTTATCCCCCGGGATAAGCTCAGGCACACAGATAGGAAGAATGGCCAGATACACACTTTTTATTGACATATATTTATGTATCAATAAAAATAGAGTGTACTGGTTTATTTTTATACGTGAACAGGATATGGTATAGCGAGTAGCATATGAATAAAAAGACCCCTCCCCAGGCTCGTCTGCTCGTGATTATGGCTAGAATACTGATGATATGTTCTGTAGCTCTCATTCTTTTATCTCTTTTTCTAGGGGCATACGTCTTTCTATCACCTGTCTCAGCAGCACACTCATCCCAACCTCTTACACCAACGACGGCTCAGAAACCTAAAACACATCCGCATCGACCAGTTATTTCTGCCAGTAAATATCAGGGTGAAGTAGGAGCCATCACACAGCTTTATTTTTCGGCACTTATCAATCACCAATACGATGTTATGTGGTCGATGCTGCATCCTGATATTCAGGCCCAATGGGGCAGTCAGGAGGCTTTTGCTACCTATGAGCAGAAACGCTTTCAAGGCTTTACTCTTGGGACCTTTACGAAAGGGAGCGTCAACGATCTTTCTTACTGGATGAATCCTGAAACGATGACACGCTATAATCGCGTCGAAGAACAGGCCATTACCCTCCAGATCACACCAGCAGCGAATCTTGCCACACTACCTATTATTGATCAGCATGCCAGTGATGTGCTGACAAATATACCATGTATCGTCCAACGCGCCTCCCTCTCAGCACATCAGGGCGAGGGCAATCAATGGTATGTACTGAATGGCGGGCCTGCCGATCCTGAAGCGCCACTTCTCCCCCCTATGACACCCGTCAGTCAGAATGTCAATGTTCCAATTTTGATGTATCATTATGTCTCAGAGGTCCCTGCAAATGATCCCAATCCAGAGCTTCGCCGCAGCCTGTCGGTCAGTCCCACTGCTTTTAGTAAGCAACTGGATTATTTAAAAACGCAGGGCTATCATTCAATCACGTTTAATCAGTTGATGAATGCGCTCTACTATGGGGTAGCGCTTCCCAGCAGACCGATTATTTTTACGTTTGATGATGGGTATGTGGATGCCTATACAGGAGCATATCCTGTTTTACGAGCTCATGGCTATTCGGGGATGTTTTATATTATTACTGGCAAGGTTGGCTGGCAGGGACAGGCAAGTTGGGATCAACTCCGAGAGATGCTGGCAAATGGCATGCAGATGGGCTCTCATACCATCCATCATGTAGAGATCGGCAAAACGTATCAGAACTCGCCTGAACAGGCCCAGCAGGAGCTAGAGGTCTCTCAATTGACAATGCAAAAGCAGCTTGGTATGGTCATTCAACACTTCTGCTATCCCAATGGCGATCCTTTTAAAGGCAGTAATGTCACGCTCCAACGCGCGATTACTGCCCTGCTGGATGCACAGGGCTATACCGATGCCACCACCGATCCTGGCCCGACAGGCGTTCTTCAGAAGGGAGCAGATCCCTTTGTTCTGCTTCGCCTGCGCATTGATGGACGCTCATCCCTCAATTTCTTTATCCAACAAATGAAAACATACGAAGGTTAAGGCTCAAGCTCTCCTGTATGAACACGGCGAGCCAGCTCAAACCAGCTCTGTTGCTCCTGGATGGTTGTAGGAAAAGCAAAGATATAAGGCTGATCGTGGTCAGCAGCGGTGCTTAGCTCACATTCCATCCAGCGAACCACTTGAGTATTGATCTTCTTTTGGGCGAGAAACTGCTCAGCCGTCAATGATGCGCTGACCTGCCCCTGGTTCAGGCGCTTCAGCATATCGTCCATTCCATCCTCGGACGAAGCAAAGAAGATACGAATATTCTCTTGTGGAATAGCATGATAGGCTTTTAACAAGGTATTCAAGGCATGTGGCGACGTTAAAATAGTCGAACGCCATTTCCAGGCTGGCTCATTGGTGAGGACTTGTTCTGTAGTTCCAACCTGCACCGGTTGTGGTTGTGCTATACGAAACGCGACACGGTAATAAATCATGCTTCTCCCTCTTTACTCTGCAATCTGTCCGGGCAGAGATCTTCTCTACTTCGTCGCTAACTCCCGTCGGAACACTCTTTTTCAGCCTTCAGACAGGTTTACTCACAGTGCTTTTTTTTTCTGTAAATACTTTCTCTACATCTATCAGAGCAGGTACACAAACAGGCCTCGTTGGCGAGGATGTTTTCTTTCTCCTGGAATAGAAGAGCAGATGAGCCTCTGTCAGGCGCAGAGACAAAACGTATACATGCCTTGTCTGCTATTAGTTCTGAGTGTGCTTGAATACAAGAACGCGGCCCCAATACTGTGTTGAAATCGGGGTCGCTCACCTCGTCCCTTTCACTATACGCTATCAGGCGGCTTTTTTCAGCAGATATGTAACCTTTTACAGGACCTTTTTGCCACTTGATAGAGGACTGAGAGAATAGGAATCTTCACAGCAAATTACCAGACCAAAAAGGCTTTACAAATCTGGTCCACTATGGTAATATCATCGGTGTTCGGGGATGTAGCTCATCTGGTAGAGCGCAGCAATCGCACTGCTGAGGTAAGGGGTTCGAGTCCCCTCATCTCCACTTTGCATACCAATACAGGCAATACGTGGTTTTTCTCACTGCAATCGTCAGGCAAAAAGCCTTGCAAAACGCAAACGTGTATGGTATAGTAAACGCTAGAGCGAAGAGCAGGAGTAGTAGGTCTCACGATTACAGAGAGTAGCTGGTTGGTGTGAGGCTACATAGGTAGACTGAACTCGCCTGTGAGCAATAAGTTTGAACAGCCTGCATAGGACCTTTGGATGGTATATAGGTACTCAGCAGACCAGTAGGACTTGTCGGGGCGTCCGTTATCGCGCATAATGAGAGTAGATCAAAGCGGTTTTACCAATTCGCCTGGGCTTGTAGCGCAGCTGGTAGAGCGCCTCCATGGCATGGAGGAGGTCAGGGGTTCGAGTCCCCTCAGGTCCACCAACACCGCCTACGATCGAACAATCAGGGTGGTACCACGAAAAGATCTTTCGTCCCTCGGGATGAAAGGTCTTTTTCTATTTTCTTCCTACCAATGCTGGTCGGTGTCGCTTTTCTCTTGTGACCTTTTGCTACTCTTTCGTCGCCCTTCTCATTTCAGCACGCAATCATCGTTCATATTAGTATTCAGATTTAGTATTCAGATCGGAGAGGCCTTGTGATTACACGTACGAAATACAATCCCAAAGAGATTGAGAAAAAATGGCAAGAACAATGGGAAGCCGAGCATCTGTATACGGCCAGCGATGACTCACCCAAACCAAAATTTTATCATCTGGTTATGTTTCCCTATCCTTCCGGTGATCTGCATATGGGCCACTGGTACAATTACTCTCCCTTCGATACCTATGGCCGCTTTAAACGGATGCAGGGCTTTAATGTGATGCAACCAATTGGCTTCGATGCCTTTGGACTGCCTGCCGAAAATGCTGCCATCAAACGCGGTATTCAGGCTCGTACCTGGACTCTGTCAAATATCGAGAATATGCGCAAACAGCTGCAAGCCATGGGGGCCCAATGGGATTGGAAACGTGAGGTTATTACGTGCCTGCCCGATTACTATAAATGGACGCAATGGCTGTTCCTGCAATTCTATAAGCAGGGGCTGGCTTATCGCACCAAAGCTCCTGCCAACTGGTGCCCTGGCTGTAATACAACGCTGGCCAATGAACAGGTTCTGGCCGATGGAACCTGCGAACGCTGTGGCAGTCTGGTCATTCGCAAAGAGATCGATCAATGGCTGCTGAAGATCTCTTCCTATGCCGAACGCCTGCTGGACTTTTCAGAGGTGATCGACTGGCCAGAGAAGACGATTACAATGCAGCGCAACTGGATTGGCCGTAGCGAGGGGGCCGAGCTGCGCTTTACGATTGAGGTCGCTGGAGAGCGCGAAGAGATTCCTGTCTTTACGACCCGTCCCGATACCATCTATGGCGCAACGTTCTTTGTTCTGGCTCCCGAACATCCATGGGTCGAGAAGATTACGACTCCCGCTCAGCAAGAGGCGGTCCTGGCCTATGTTGAACAAGCTCGCCGCATGACTGAGATCGAGCGCATGAGTACGGAAAAAGAAAAAAGTGGCGTCTTTACTGGTAGTTATGTCACCAATCCTATTAGCGGCGAACAGGTTCCTGTCTGGATTGCCGATTATGTGCTGATGGGCTATGGCGCTGGCGCTATTATGGGCGTTCCCGCTCACGATCAGCGCGATTTTGAATTCGCACGCAAATTCGGCATTGAGATTCGTGAGGTGGTGCGCCCAGAGGGCGAAGAACCTGGCGATCCTGCCACATGGGATGCCGCTAGAGAGGCCCTGGGCCGCCTGGTTAACTCGGGTCCGTTCGATGGCGCAACTGGACCAGAGGCGAAAGAAAAGATCGTTGCCTTCGCTGAACAGCAAGGGATCGGAAAGGCAATGATTAATTATCGCCTGCGCGACTGGCTGATTAGCCGCCAGCGCTATTGGGGCGCTCCCATTCCCATTGTCTATTGTCCTGAGCATGGCACTGTACCCGTTCCTGAGGATCAACTGCCCGTCTGGCTGCCCGAAAATGTTCAGTTTAAGGCTACGGGAGAGTCCCCGCTGCGCTATGAGCCAGATTTTGTCAATACTACCTGTCCCGTCTGCGGCGGGCCCGCTACACGTGAGACTGATACGATGGATACCTTCATCGATTCGTCCTGGTATTACCTGCGCTATGCCGATCCACACAATAGCGAAGAGGCCTGGAGCGCTGCAAAAATGCAGCAATGGCTGCCCGTCGATCAGTATGTCGGCGGTGTAGAGCATGCCATCCTGCATCTGCTGTACTCGCGCTTTTTTGTCAAAGCTCTGCATGATATGGGACATGTTACCTTTGATGAGCCCTTCAAACGTCTGTTACATCAAGGGATGGTCCTGGGCTCGGATGGTCAGAAGATGTCAAAGTCACGCGGCAATGTTGAGGCCCCCGATCAGTATGTGGAGAAATATGGAGCCGATACTGTACGCTGCTATATGATGTTCATCGGGCCATTTGAAGCCGGCGGCTCGTTCCGCGCCGATAATCTGGAAGGTATCTGGCGCTTCCTGAATCGCGTCTGGACGCTGGTAAGTGATGGCTGGCTGAATGGGGCTGGCAGCGCTAGCGAGACGAAGGAGAGCCAGGCCATCGAACGTCTGCGCAACAAAACTATCAAAAAGGTGACGGATGATCTGAGCCACTTCCGCTTTAATACGGCCCTGGCAGCTCTGATGGAATTCAATAATACTCTGATTAAGCAGCAACCAACAGAGGTGGCACAGAGCGCCGCTTTCCAGCGCTCCCTGGAGACTCTGCTGCAACTGCTGGCTCCAATGGCCCCGCATCTGACCGACGAACTGTGGCACCAGATTGGACATAGTCAGAGTATCCATACAAGCAATTGGCCAACTTTTGAAGAGAGACTGACGATCGATGAAAGCTTTACGCTGGTCTTACAGGTCAATGGCAAGATCCGCGAACGCATCGATGTGGATGCCTCGATTAGCGAGGATGAGGTTCGTGAACTGGCTCTGAGCAACCCACGCATTCAGTCCTTTATTGGTGATTCCACCGTCCAGAAGGTGATTTATATCCCTCGTAAACTGGTGAATATCGTCGTTCGTCCCGCTTAACAGACATCTTTATCACAGGAAGAGGCTTTCAACTGGATGCCTTTTCCTGTGATCTTGCCACCCCCTGTCCATTCCCCTCTTTTCATCACATGAACGTCTTAGAAGTGTGATCAAATGAGTAGCCAATTCTCCATTAGAACCGTGTTATAAATACACCAGTGGCTCCTCGGTGAGACATTTGGTTCATTCATCCCGGCAAATGGAACCTTTCGGGATTTTAAAACGTATATATGACAGATAGCTCAAATGCAGGAACCCGCCTTACAGAGCGGTAGCAATGAGCAGGCCAGACAAATAGTGAACTATTTCACAGCTTCACTGTCAAATACATGATAGCTACTGAATTCTTTTCCGCTTATACTCGTATGGGAGGGCTGGCAGGGAGGATTTGGCAGACACGAGTAGAGGCAAACATATATTTGAAAAAATGTACTTCCCAACGTCTTCTTTATGAGAATATCTTTCTCTCGAAAGGGCGCGGGAAGAATTCCAACAAAGTGGAAGGAATGCAGTGTAGACAAAACGCCCACAAAATTGGCGCTGGTGGAAGGATAGAATGATGAACACACGGCCTCTGGAAATGATTACACAGATCAACGATGAAGTATCAGAAACCGATCAATTAGCCCGGAGCGGATTCTCTTCCGATGAGATTATTTCTCTGCTCTGGCTCCGTCAATGGTATCAACACGGTGGGAGTGACCGCGCCGAGATCTTACGCAACCTCGAATATCTTAAGGCACTGCTCGTCAACGGCAAAATCGAATTGTAAGCCGCCTGGCTGCAAGTACCAGATCTCAGATCAACCACATTCTCACATTTCTATTTGAGCCTGACCTGATAGCCTTAGATCAGGCTCCCGCCCCAATTTTCAGCAGGTCCTCTCCTTTTTTCTCCGTTCATACGTGACGTTTCATGGGCAAGACGTTGCAAGAAAGCTCACCTCACATACAGGTCAAACTGTTGCATAAACCAATGGGTAGAGACGGTCATAAGCTTGGTCTTCAATGGAACGCTGGCTCTCTGAGTAAACACATTATAATTATTAAGACGAATACGATCTAGAATACGTCGATACAGGGTTCCACTAAGGCGTACGGCCAGTTGACAGTCAGTATCTAGTAATGCAATTCCGGGCTGGGCTTTGCGATAATACTCATTGGCACGCTCCATCTGAAAACAGATTAAATCGCGAAAGGCATGGTTAATGACTCCATTCATGAGCTCTTCTTCACTATACCCAAACCGGTGGATCTCATCCATTGGTAGATAGATTCGGTTACGCCTGGCATCTTCCCCTACATCACGCAGGATATTCGTTAATTGTAATGCCACACCCAGCTCTACTGCATGAGGTAAAGCCTCCTCGCTGTGATACCCAAAAATCGGCGAGGTCAGCAGGCCCACGGTTCCTGCCACACGATAGCAATACAGATAGAGATCTTCAAAGGTCTGATAACGATTCATTGTCAGATCCATTGCTACGCCATCTAACAGCTCCAATGCTGGCTGTAATGGCACTGCATAGTGCTCTAACATCTCACTCCAGGCGCGCTGTACAGGATTATCACCAGCCCGACCAGTTTCATAAATACGGGTCAGTCCTTCTCGCCATTCATCTAGGGCTCTCTCTGGAGAACTCGAGCCACAGAGATGTCCCACAGCAGGCCCATCCACTGCCTCATCCACAATATCGTCAATGACCCGACATAGAGCATAGACGGCCCAGACGGCACGCCGCTTCGCTGGTGGCAAAAAGATGGACCCCCAGTAAAAGGTTTTCGATGCACGCTGCGTCACTTGACGGCAATACTCGTAGGCATCAGTCACCAGTTCCTGTCGCATCATAGCTCTCCTATTCATTTTTACATACAATGTACGCCTACGTTTCTTCTTACCAGACGCTCCACGATACACCCTGCAAGGAAACGATCAGCCTCTACTATCAGTATAGATGCGGTTTCCAGATAGAAATGGGTAACTTCTTTACAAGAGCAGAGAACCAGGCAGCTTAGCCAAAAAGCGAGATGGATTCATAGTACTCATACTTGACACTTGTTCCAACTACCCTCTATTATGGGAACTGAACATTTTCCGTAGCGCCACAGATTTGAAATCTAGCCAGAGTATCATGCTAAATCAAAATACCACCGTACTTGCTCCTTCTGTTGAACGAGCACGAAAGATATTACAACACGAACAACGGACGAACCATCAAGATCAGGCTATCCGCCCCGGCGGCCTGGAGGCTTTCACTGCCCGCTGGTATGATGAGGCATCTGCGCTCTGTCAGCAGAGCGGGCTGGATAGTGCGCCGCTTCGCCGTTTTGTAACTTTATTGACGGGCTATCGACAGCAAGATCCTATGCAGCGCGCCTCTACTCTACGAGCAGCCCTTGCGCTCCTCAATGAGATCGATGGGCAGTCTCCTGGTAGTTCTTCACTTTCAGCGCCCGTTGAGAACAATTCAGCTCCTCCTTCCGAAAATAGCCGTAGCTCGCCAGCCAGTAGTAGCTCAGATTATACCCCAAAACACGCAAAAAAGATGAGTGCTCCAATCAGTTTGGAAGAGACTGAGCCGCATCCAGAGCCTGCCTTTGAGGTTGGCAGACCTCTCCAGAGTCCACCCCCCTCGCCTCCCAATTCTGTACGCCTGGAGGCTGGGATGACGACTGGACATACATCGCTGACTCTGCTAAGAGCCGATATTACTGCGATTCCCGGCGTGGGTCCCAGCGCTGCTACGCGCTTACATGCTTTAGGTCTTCGTACTATCCAGGATCTGCTCTTCTATTTTCCGCGTGAACATCGCGATTATAGTCAGCTCACGAAGATTGGTCAGATCCCTTTTAATGAGCTGGTCACAACGATGGGTCTGATCTGGGATGTCAAACTTCAGCGCACCGCCAACGGACGTAGTCGCACCATTGCTGAGATCTCCGATGAGACTGGTAAGCTCTATGCCTCCTGGTTTAATCAGAGCTATCTCCAAAAACAGCTCAATACAGCCAAGGGCTCCTATATTGTTGTTACCGGTGAGAAGCGCCGCTTTGGCAATAAGGTTGAGTTCTCTGTCCGTAGCCATGAGCTCCCTGAACAGGGCGATCTCTTAAGCACTGGACGCCTGGTTCCTATCTATCCACTGACTGAAGGCCTGCATGCTAAAACGATGCGCCGCTATACTAAGTGGGTCGTTGATCGCTATGCTCAGATCGTGCCAGAACATTTGCCAGCCTCTATCAGGCATACCGGCAATCTCATTCCACTATCTGAAGCTATCTCTCATATTCATTATCCTGAGAGTGAAGAGATGCGAGCTGCGGCACATCGCCGGCTGGCCTTTGATGAGCTCTTTATTATTCAATTAGGAATGCAAGAGCGCCGTAGCCGCTGGGCTCGCGAGGCGAAACAGGGCAATGCATTTCTGATTGATACCGCAAAGATCTTCATTGAACAGCCCAATGAACCTGCTCTGGCAGCCATCCATCGAGCTCAACCTGCTCCCAGGGTGGCAGCTGCACCAACATTAGGGGCAACGCTCTGGTCTGTGTTCGCATCCGATGAACCCTTTGAGGCGACACTGCCCTTTACCTTCACGCCTGCTCAGCGACGCGTCATCTGTGAGATCTTTGCCGATCTGGCCAGGAGCAGGCCCATGTCCCGTCTCCTTCAAGGCGATGTCGGTGCAGGTAAGACAGCCGTGGCCGCAGCAGCCCTTCTGATGGCAGCCCTCAATGGCTATCAGGGAGCAATTATGGCCCCTACGGAGCTGCTGGCTGAACAGCATGCACGTAGCATCAGCAAGATGCTCGAACCGTTTGGAATCCATACCGTTCTCCTGACCGGAAGCCAGAAGCAGCGCGAACGTTCCCAGGCCCGCTCCGCTCTCGAAAGTGGACAGGCTGCGGTGGCAATTGGCACTCATGCCCTTATCCAGGAGGATGTGATCTTTTCTCAGTTAGGCCTTGTGATTGTGGATGAACAACATCGCTTCGGCGTTGAACAGCGCGATGCTCTCAGGCAGAAGGGCAATCATCCTCATATGCTGGTCATGACTGCAACTCCGATCCCACGTACGCTGGCTTTGACCCTGTATGGAGATCTCGATGTTTCCGCGATCGATCAGCTTCCACCTGGACGTCAGAAGATTATTACGCGCTGGCGAACAGGGGCTCGTCGCTCTGAAGCGTATACGACCATTGCGCATCAGGTGGCCGAGGGACGGCAGGCGTTTATTATCTGCCCTTTAATCGAAGAGTCCGATTCATTGGCCGCTAAGGCTGCGGTGAGCGAACATGAACGGCTTCAACGCGAGGTCTTTCCTAACCTGCGGCTGGGGCTTCTTCATGGTGGGATGAAGGCGCAGGAGAAGGATGAGATTATGCACCGCTTCCGCGATCACCAACTAGATATCCTTGTGGCAACTTCGGTGATTGAGGTTGGGATCGATGTGCCTAATGCAACCGTGATGGTGATTGAAGATGCCGACCGCTTTGGTCTCTCCCAGCTCCATCAATTCCGTGGGCGCGTGGGGCGCGGCAAACATCAATCCTATTGCTATGTTCTGAGTGCCGATGCCAGTATGCAAGCTCAAGATCGATTAGGGGTCTTTCAAGAGACAACCGATGGCTTCCGCCTGGCTGAAGAGGACCTTCGTCTCCGAGGCCCTGGCGATTTCATTGGGGTTCGCCAGAGCGGTATGCCCGAGATGCAGATTGCTGATCTCAGCGATACTGTTCTGATTGAGCAAGCACGTACTCTGTCTGGCCAGCTCTGGGAGAGCGATCCCTACCTCCGTAAGCCAGAACACGCTCCCTTACGGGAAAAGATGCATCTCTTCTGGCAACAATTTATGGCACATTAACCATTAAAGCCCGAAAAAATCATTTTCGCATGAATAAACTTTCAAGTAGGGCGTCTCTTTCCTCTGTTCCCATTCCGCTGTGTGAGCCCCTCCATAGCTCAATGGGAAACGGGAAATGGGAACAGAAGCTATGGTGGGGCTCACACAGCGGAGCTTCGAGATGCGGAAGGAGACGCCCTACTTGTTTTGTGCTGTCAGACTTTATTTCAAATATAAAATGATGTAAAGTAGGGAAAGTCGCTTGTCTCTTTCCTCTGGTCCCACTGCGCTATGTGAGCCCCTCCATAGGTCAATGAGAAATGGGAAATGGGAACAGAAGCTATGGTGGGGCTACCATTATAGAAGGGGATGTTTAGGCAGGAGACAAGCGACCTGCCCTACTGTTTTATCACATCATGATCTATTTTGCGTATAAAAAGATGTAAAGTAGGGAAAGTCGCTTGTCTCTTTCCTCTGGTCCCACTGCGCTATGTGAGCCCCTCCATAGCTCAATGGGAAACGGGAAATGGGAACAGAAGCTATGGTGGGGCTCACACAGCGGAGCTTCGAGATGCGGAAGGAGACAAGCGACCTTCCCTACTTGTTTTGTGCTGTCAGACTTTATTTCAAATATAAAATGATGTAAAGTAGGGAAAGTCGCTTGTATCTTTCCTCTGGTCCCACTGCGCTCTGTAAGCCCCTCCATAGCTCAATGGGAAATGAGAAAGGATGTTATGGTGGGGCTCACACAGCGGAGCTTCGAGATGCGGAAGGAGACAAGCGACCTTCCCTACTTGTTTTGTGCTGTCAGACTTTATTTCAAATATAAAATGATGTAAAGCAGGGAAAGTCGCTTGTCTCTTTCCTCTGGTCCCACTGCGCTATGTGAGCCCCTCCATAGCTCAATGGGAAACGGGAAATGGGAACAGAAGCTATGGTGGGGCTACCATTATAGAAGGGGATGTTTAGGCAGGAGACAAGCGACTGTTTTATCACATCATGATCTATTTTGCGTATAAAATGATGTAAAGTAGGGAAAGCCGCTTGTCTCTTTCCTCTCTCCTGGCTCCGCTGTGTGAGCCCCACCATAGCTCAATGGGAAAGGATGGTATGGAGGGGCGACCATGCTGGCGCTTCTCAATTCAGGAAGGAGTCACACACAAATGTGTGCTCCCTCTGCCCATCAAGACCTGAGAGAGCACACAATGAAACAAAAGAAAAAATTTTGATCGTAGCAAATACAATCTTCAGGTTGTACCAGATGAATAATTACAGAGTAGAAAAGTATCAATGCTGACCTTGCTTCCCTGCAATCTTATCAATGTACAGCTCACAAACAATATGGACAGCATCCTGCTGACCAATATAATGGGCCAGTTCTTCCTGGCGATCACCAATCTTCTCCATCCGGGCACGAATAAAATCATGCCGCGCAACACCCGCTGCAAAATGACTAAATCCTCTTTGCATCGATTCCAACTCATCGGCAATCTGTTGCCGTAATCTGGCAACCTCACTTACATGTTCGTGCACACTCTGCTCCTTCCATACCATATCAACCTTTAACTATATTGGTTATATCCTCTTTCCTCTCTCTTTAACAGCAAAAATACGTATCTTACTCTCATGTAGAGATAAGAAAATATAACGCTGTACATCCGACCAACATTTGTTATTCATCTCATTTTATAACGTTTTATCATTTTTGCATCGGAGTATTGACATAACACTGCTGAATCATTCAAAATATACACATTCGAAATATACACACTCGAAATATACAAATATCGGAACAAAAAGTGTTGTACGATCCTGCTTTTGGGATGATAGTCTAAGTATCTCAAGATTTTATGTATGGTAGAGCAAGCGAGATGATAGGCATGATTTCTCTCTTATCCTGTTTCATCTCCTCGGGTCATCCTATACTGGCTATCACGACAGGAGGTGATTGCGATGACCACACCCAATAACCGCCTGGAGGCGGCCCGTTTACAACGTCGCTGGAGTGTTGAAGTGGCAAGTAGTAAGATTGGAGTGAGTGTGAATACATATAACCGTTGGGAACGGGGTCTTCAGGTCCCTCAATTAGAGACGTTGGATCTTCTTTGTCGCGCCTTCGCTATGTCACCAGAAGAGCTTGGCTTCGCTCATGCGATCAGTGCTAAACGCCGGACCAGCCGCAGATCCCCTCACAAGGTTCATCCAATGACAGAGATGGTCACTTCTTTGCCCGACCTTCCTGCCGAGCTCCTGTACCATGAGCAGACAACGTTCGTTGAGGCCGAGGTGTTCGAACAGACAAAAAGAAACCTTGAGCATATAAATGTGCCACAACTACTCGAAAATGAAGAAATATCCCGCAAACAGGCTATTGCTCTCTTGATTAGTGCTCCCGCCGCCGTTTTAAGCGTGAGTCAGGGCAGCGCTATGACTATTTTACATCCAGAAGAATCACTCGCGCTCAGTAGCGTGAACCTTCCTCTCTGCTGGCAGCTCTATACCGAAGGTGGGCTCCTGGAATTAGCTCAGGTCTTACCTAGCTATCTCGCTCATCTCTTACAACTGGCTCAACAGAGCTCTCCCTATCAAGCAAAGGCTGCGGCGCTCGCGTCTCAGACGCTTCAATTATCAGCACTTTGTTCTCTGCATAAGCTGGATTTTGGGACGTCACTCAAACAATTGCAAGACGCATGCTCCTACGCTTCGCTTGCAGATAATACCAATTTGCTGCTGGCCACAACTCTCCGTCTGGCTGAGCTCTTTCTCTATCTACAACGTTCACAACAAAGCCTCACTACTTATGAGGAGGCCTTACACGTAAGCTCTCATTGCACACCCCTCCTCCAGGGCTCTCTCTTCGTCCAGCTGGCTGTGGTCTACGCCCATTATGGTGAGGAAGAGGTTGCACTGAAATATCTTGAACTGGCTCGTCAGACCTTTCCGCAGCAACCAGAAGAGGATTCGAGCTTCCCTTTTACACAATTCCACCATACAAACCTCCACCTCCATGAGGCGCGGGTCTACCTCCACTTGCAACAGCCACAACAGGCCTCTCAAGCTTTACTGCGTACAGATGAGGCATCCATCATGTATCAGACTCCTATCTACGCTGAGATACTCTTGCTCAAAGCAAGAATAATGCTGGCCCTTGAAGAATGTGATCAGACATGTCGGCTACTTGCAGAAGCAGTCGATGCTGCTCTGCACCTGGGGAGCCACTTTTACTACCAGATAGCCAGTACGCTCTACAATCAAGCTCAATTACGATGGCGACATGAGAAATGCATTCAAGCAATCAGTGAGCTCTTCGATCAAGAATTTCCTGGTTAAATCTCGCTTCGCACATCTTGTTTTTTACGCTCTAAATCCATTACAATAAATAATGTAACGTTTCGATCTATAAGATTTCTTTCACTGAAAGGAGACATTATGCCTACACAAGCCCTTGCAGTCGCACTGGCTATCGGATTGGGTGCTATCGGTGCCGGTATTGCAATTGCTTTTACTACTTCTCAAGCGTATGTTGCGATTGGACGTAATCCCAGCGCAGAACCAGCTATTCGCACCAATTTTATTCTTGGCCTGGTCTTTGCTGAGACCCTGGCTATCTATTCGTTGCTGATTGCGGCCCTCTTACTCTTCCACACCTTTTAACTATTGTATCCCGTCTCATAACCCCATGCTGACAAGAGCACTGGCTCTTGTCGGTGGAAATATTTTCAGGTATCACTTTTCCCTCCTCTCCCACTTGACAAATCTTCTCTATCCAGTTAATCTTATAGAGACGGTACAATCCATTCAAAAATCTTCATGTCTTCAGAGGAGCTACTATGCCAGACTGCCAGTAATACTGTATCGCTTCATCTCAATGGTGAAAACAGCACATACATCAGAGCCCTGTTGCAAAAACTGAGGGTTTCCTTGTGCTATGAATGGCGCTTGATACGGTACAAAGGCAGATTTGGAAATTGAGCTGTCTACTCTGAGTTGCATGGGGTTCTCCTTCCTTATGCTTCCTCAAGTTATATGCGTCTCCTCGCTTAAAAAAGCAGCCCATGTACAACCAGACAGAAATCTGTGCCAGCTTCCATATGTTGTCGTTCTTTATCGGACCGCAAAGCATAGTACATTCTGCTGCCCACAATGGCTTTTTTTAAAGCTGCCTGCCATTCTTTGCTCTTTTTTTCACCTCGAGTAAGCGCCCACTCTGTTTTGATTTGTGATCTAACCACCTTTTTCTGATCTGGTAGAGAGCATTGAATTGAAAGGAATATACTGCGTGACCTCACAACCGTTTAAACGTTCCCTGGCTTTGCTAGCTCGCTATCTCCAGCCACAATGGCTAAAAACGCTTTTGATGGCGCTTATGCTATTACTAAGTATTGCTTTGCAGCTCTATAATCCACGCATTCTCAGTTCGTTTATCGATGCCACAGCTACCCATGGAATCTCAACTGACCTGATCTGGCTGGCCTTGCTCTTCATCTGCATGACGATTATCACAAAGTTAGCTACTGTTGTGTCTAACTATTTATGTGAGAATGTGTCATGGACTGCCACCAATCTGATGCGCAACGATCTGCTTTCGCACCTGCTCACGCTTGATCAACAGTTTCATAAGGAACATACATCTGGTGAGCTTCTGGAGCGCATCGATGGCGATGTCAATGTGCTGGCGAACTTTTTTTCGCAATTCATTGTTCTCCTTCCGTTCCATGCACTCCTGCTGATTGGTATGTTGATCTCTCTGACGATTATCAACTGGTTATTAGGTTGTGTGCTGGGGCTGTATTGCGTTGCGGTGGTTGGCTTTCTGGTCTGGATGCGCCGCCCTGCACCCAATCGCTGGCGCATCGCGGATCAGGCTCGAGCAGATCTGTTTGGCTTTCTGGGCGAAGCCTTTTCAGCTCTTGAAGATGTCCGTCCTAATGGGGGAACCCCTTATATCTGGCAGCATTTCTATCAGCATTTTCAGCGCTGGTATACCACAACGTGCAAAGCTGGTTGGTCTGGAGGATCGCCCTGGATTATCTCTCAACATCTGTTCCGTCTCGGTGGTATTGTTGGTCTGGTCCTGGGGGCATATCTCTGGACGCGGGGATTGGCAACACCTGGAACGGTCTATCTGATCTTTAGTTATTCAAGTCTGCTGATGCAACCTCTTGAGCAACTTCAGTGGCAGATTCAGGATCTCCAGCAGGCTCAGGCGTCCATTCAACGTATTGATCAATTACTTCTTCATTCATCAAGTTTGAAGAATGGCACAGGCAAGATGCCAGCGTCTGGACCGCTGGAGCTATCGTTTGAGCATGTCACTTTCGGCTATACCCCCGAGAGACCCATTTTTAAGGATCTCTCGCTTACGCTACCAGCAGGCCATGTCCTTGGCCTGGTTGGACGCACGGGATCAGGAAAGACAACGATGGCTCGGTTGCTCTTTCGCATGTATGATCCGCAGGAGGGCGCGATCAAACTCAATGGAGTTGCACTTACGGAGATGCATCTGCCAGATCTGCGACGACGGCTGGGGCTCATTACTCAGGATGTTCAGTTATTCAATGCCTCGGTGAGGGATAATTTGACCTTTTTTAATACGGCTATTCAGGATGAGACGATTTTGCAAGCCTTCCAGAAGGTGGGATTGTACGATTGGTACTCTACGTTGCCCCGGGGATTGGAGACGAAAATTGGCAACGGGGAGTATGGGCTCTCTGCTGGTGAGGCTCAGCTCCTGGCCTTTGTCCGCTCTCTCCTGGCTCAGCCAGATCTCATCATTCTGGATGAGGCTTCTTCTCGGCTCGATCCTCTCTCAGAGCAGCGGCTTGAACAGGCCATTGAACAGCTGTTTACAGGTCGCACTGGCATTATCATCGCGCATCGTCTGGCAACACTTGAGCATGTGAGCGATATTCTGGTGCTTGAGGATGGCAATATCATAGAGTTTGGATCGCGCGCCGAACTAATGGCCTCTCCCAACTCCCATTTTGCTCGTCTGTTGCAACTTGAATTAGAAGCAGGAGCAATGCTTGTATGAAAACATATCAACTTCTCGGTGGCCTGATTCGCTATCGACTTTTCTACCAACTTCGCTCGATTGCAATCGGACTCATTCTGGATGCAGCAATACTGGCCAGTGGACTCTGGATGCAAGATCTTTTTAATACGTTGTCAGCAAGACAGCCACATTTTGATGGGCATCTCTGGTGGCTTCTACTCCTGATTATCTCAGCAAGCTTACTACAAATGGGTGGTCAGTTTATTGGCTTCGATAATACGTTGAAGACGCACTATCCCGTACGAGGTCTGATGATGCGTAATGTCCTGGCCCGGCTCTTTCAACTTCCGGCTGCCAGTGCTTTAGCCGTCTCGCCGGGTGAGGCAATGAATACGCTTCGTGACGATACAGAAGTTGTGGCCTATGGACCTGGAATAGGACTACTCGGTCAGGTCGTCATGGTTGTGATTGCTGTGGTTATTCTTATTCGTCTGAATGCTCTGCTTACTCTGCTGGTGCTCGCATCCCTGGTGCTTATAGTGCTGATAGCACAACGCTGGCAGAAAAAGATTGCGACCTATCGTGAGGCTAATCGCAATGCAACAGGCTACGTGACAGGGATGATCAGTGAGATTCTGTCTGCGGTGCAAGCCATCCAGGTCGCTCAGGCAGAGAAGACTGTCATGGAGCACTTCCGAACCATCAATGCGCAACGACTGCATACACAGTTGCGCGATCGCCTGCTCAACGATACGGTGGACGCAATCCTGGGCAATATTGCTGGTCTGGGCACAGGCCTGATCCTGTTTCTCGCAGCGATCTTTGCTTATTCAAACCATTTGCAAGTCGGTGACATCACTCTCTTTATCGCCTATATCGGTTTTATTACCAACTTTCTGCTCAATATTGGAGGAACACTGACAAACTATACACGCACAACAATCTCTTTCCGCCGATTGCTCACACTTATGCAAGGAGGCAAAACGTTGGTTGAGCCTCATTCTCTGAGCGAGAAACATCTGGAGGTTCGACAACAAGTACAGGCTGAGCCTTTGCAGACCTTGCGTGTTACCAATCTTACTTATCGCTACCCTGAGTCAGGACGAGGAATCGAGGGGATTTCATTTCAGATCCAACAAGGGACGGTGACAGCTCTTGTTGGACGTGTAGGGGCTGGAAAAACGACGCTTGTTCGCTCTCTCCTGGGTCTGCTCCCTCACACAGAAGGAGAGATCTATTGGAATGAGACACTCATCGAGCAACCTGACGAGTTTTTTGTGCCACCTCAGGCTGGCTACACTCCTCAGGTTCCTCATCTCTTTAGCTCTACATTACAAGAGAATCTGTCAGTGGGACGTCTTACTGATGAGGAGCTGCTACAAAAAGCCGCTTATCTGGCAGTCTTTGAGAAAGATGTGGCTGGCTTTCCAGATGGGATGCAGACGGAGATTGGAACAAACGGTATGAAGCTTTCAGGTGGGCAAGTGCAAAGAACTGCCGCAGCTCGTATGCTTCTGGGTCAGGCGCAAGTATTAGTCATGGATGATCTCTCCAGTGCGCTCGATGGCAGGACTGAGCAGCTACTGTGGGAGCGATTGTTACATGAACAGAAAGGAACACAAACCTATCTGGTTATCTCGCATCGCCGCGCTATTCTTGAGCAGGCCGATCAGATTCTGCTTCTCGAGGATGGTAGAATAAGCGATCAGGGGACGCTTAATGACCTTCTCAAGCGCTCAGCCACTATGCGCAGTCTCTTTAGACAACAATCTTCTGAAGAGACAATACCTGCCTGAGGTGAAAGACTGGATCTGGACTGACCCCTCTTAGCACTATTCACGTTCAGCGCGACGTATAATAGAACGGTCGATGATAGGCGTTCACAATTCATCTATCATTGACCATAAATAAGGCGCAGATATCGCTTTTGATAAAGTGAGGGCATACTATTGCAATGAAAATACTTGTACTCAATGCTGGCTCCAGTAGCCAGAAATGTCGTTTATACGCTATTGACCAGAATCCCAGCCTTGAACCTCTAACTCCCCTCTGGGAGGCCAATGCCGATTGGACCAAGGAGAAAGGAAGTACAGAGATTAAAATCAAGGCGAATGGTCAGACAGAGGTACAAAAAGTTCCTGCCGGGACCCGCTTAGAGATTACGCATCAAATGATAAAGACACTCTGGAATGGCAAGACTCGCGTTATCTCTGGACCTGAAGAGATCTCTGTCGTAGGGCATCGGGTCGTTCATGGTGGCCCTGACTATCGCGAAAGTGTCCGCATCACCCCTGAAGTTCAGGCAACTATTGAACGGCTGATCCCATATGCTCCACTTCATAATCCTGCTGCGCTCGATGGTATGAAAGCGACTGAGCAGATTCTAGGGCAGATTCCTCAAGTCGCCGTCTTCGATACTGCCTTTCACAGTACTATCCCCCAGGAAGCAGCCATCTATCCTGGACCCTATTCGTGGTATGAACAAGGCATTCGACGCTATGGCTTCCATGGTACAAGTCATCTCTATTGCTCCCAGCGCAGCGCTCATATTCTCAAACGCGATGTGAAGACACTGCGGATTGTGAATTGTCATCTTGGCAACGGCTGCTCCCTGGCTGCAATCCGCAATGGCCAGAGCGTTGATACCACTATGGGATTTACACCGCTCGAGGGCTTGATGATGGGGAGTCGATCAGGGACTGTCGATCCCAGTATCCTGATCTATCTTCAACGCGAACATGGATATAGCGCCGATAGACTGGATCAGGTCCTGAATAAGGAATCCGGTGTCCTGGGTATCTCTGGCATCTCTGGCGACATGCGTACATTGGAAAAAGCTGTCGATGAGGGAAATGAACGTGCTAAGCTGGCACTTGCTATCTATATCTATCGCATTACCTACTTTATTGGTGCTATGGTTGCCTCTCTCGGTGGAATCGATGTCCTTTCCTTTACAGCAGGCGTTGGTGAAAATGATCGTCTTGTACGAAGTAGCGTCTGTGAAAGGCTGGGCTTTCTCGATCTAAAGATAGATCAGAGCTTGAATGAGCAATCCCTGGCCGATACTGACATCGCCACTCCCGATTCTAGAGTACGTGTGCTCATCGTTCGCACTGAAGAAGATTGGGAGATTGCCCGCGAATGCTGGCAGAATCTTCATAGCTAAACGTTGCTCCCGAACTACAAAAACAGCTTTGTCTCAAAAAGGCCTCTTGCGAGACAAAGCCCCTCTTCATTACAAAGTGAAACTACACAGATAACTTCTGCGTGCTTATAACAGAGTAAAACATAAACACAAAAAAATACGAATGAGGGCATTTTGCAGATAGAAGGAGAACTTACATGGCGAAAATTACGAATGTCAGTCAAGCCAGACTCGATAAGGTAAAAGATACCGCGCAGCTCGCCTACGATACTGCCAAAGATAAGGCTCAGCTAGCCTACGACAATGCCAGAGAGACAACCCAGTCTGCTTATGATAGCGCTAAACATACTGTCCAGGGGGTCTATAGTTCATCAAAGGATACCTCTTCGGATATTTATGGACATACGCGCAAGACCACCAAACCAGGTGCCAAAAAAGCTCAAAATCTTTTGATCGCTGGTACGGGCCTGGCTGGCCTGCTGCTTCAAGACAATAAGAAGAAAGCAGATAAGAATACCAGGCAGGTGCAAAAAAACCTGAAAAAGTCGCAGAACAATCTCCTGGATACCTATAGCAGCAGCGCTGATAGGGCACAGGAGGTCTATAACGCAAGCATTGCTAAGGCTCAGGATGTCCTACAAAGTAGCCTGGAATATGCGCAAGATGCGTACGAGAAAAATGCCAAAAAGGCTCAGAAAAACTTGAAAGAGCTGCAAGGAGTGATGCAGGATAATTTAGGGGCTGGTGTTAATAGGACTCAAGATACCTTCCAGGCAGGCTTGACCGCTGCTCAGGTGGCGTACGAGAAAAATGCTAAAAAGGCTCAGAAAAACTTGAAAGAGCTACAGGCTCCGGTCCAGGACACACTGACCACTGGTGTCGCCAGCACTCAGGAGATCTTTGATAAGAGCTCGAAAAAAGCGGCAAAGAGCCTTCAACAGGCCAGGAGCAATGCCAGAGACTTCAGCGATTCGGTGCAGGATCAGTACTCACAGTATCAGCGCAAACGCAAGCGCAATAAGGCGATCTTCCGCTGGGGCTTGCTTATCGGTGTTGTGCTCACGCTGCTCTATACCCCCATTAAAGGTTCAGAGACGCGCGCTCGCATCATTGCTCTCTGGAACAAATACAACACCTACCTGGGCTTCTAACAACGAGGTAGTGTAAACGAACGGGGTCTGGAACCGATGAGCTCCAGACCCCGTTTCAGGCATCACTCCTATCCTTTATAAGCCAGAGGTGATGCATCATAATGCTCCAGAAGGTCTGCTGGATCATCGTAAACCGCCATCGCTCCTTGAAGATCTTCTCCATTCCAGCCTCCACTACGCAAGGCAATCGTCTGAATATGGACTTTTTGAGCCGCCTCGATATCATAGATTGTATCGCCCACCATCACAACTTCATCGGCATGATTACCAGCCTTCTTTAAAGCGACCTGCATAATATCAGGATCGGGTTTCGAAGCCGGAGCATCTTTAGCAGCGGCTTCTTGCTCAAATAACTGCTCAACATCTGGTCCAATGAGCTGCAAGAGACTTTTGAGCTCTTCTTCCTCGGCAGATGTCGCAATCACCAGCTTAAGACCATGATCATGCATAGCCTGTAACAGTTCTTTTGCCTGCGGAAACGGTTTAACTGTGGAAAAATACTTCGCTTTGAAAAGCTCTTTTCGGCGCTGGGTAATCTTCTTGCCCTCCTCACTCTCTTTCTCAATTCCTAGAATCTCAGGCAAGACCTTATCTCCCCCCATACCGATGAGTCGACGAACGTTCTCAAAAGGAATCTGATGCCCATAATCCTTCATGGCTTCTATCCAGGCATGCGCATGAGCATCATTACTATCAACCAGCGTACCATCCACGTCTAAGATCACTGCTTGCAACGTTCTCATTGTATCTCCAACTTTCTTTATGACTCGTTTCAATCTATCGGTAACACGAGTCATGCCAGAAAATAGCTCACATGGCTGATGGCCTTTGACGCATGAACCTGCTCATCTTTATGCACAATCTCGCCAGATTACATAGGTAAAAATCATACATAGCACCCCTGCCAGATGAGATGGTTGATCCATTCATTAAGCAAAGACGGTCTGCAAGGGGCCCAGATTTTTACGCAAAAGGACTTTGGCCCGATGAAAGTACGTCTTCGCTGTCGCCTCGGGCATACTCAAACTCTTGCCAATCTCAGAGAAGCTTAGCTGTGAAGCATAGCGTAAAATGACAACTGCACGAAATTTGGGGGGAAGCGCTTGAATCGCATCATGGAGCAGTTTCTGCAAGTCACGACGCTCCATCAACTCTTCAGGAAGTGGACCAGGGTCTGGTAACTCACACAGCCCCGATAGCTCCCCTTCACTATTCTCGGTCTCTAATTGCGAAAAGTGCAAAGCGTAACGATGCCTGCGCCTTAGTTCATCAACACAACAGTTACGGGCAACTTGAAAGAGCCAGGATTTAAAAGGCTCACCAGTTCCCAATTTGGGAAGAGATAGGTAGAAGCGCAGAAAAACCTGCTGCAAGACATCACAGGACAGGTCATAGTCGCCCAGGAAGCGGCAAATAAAATTAAACAATGAGGTATTATAGCGTACTACCAGGAGTTCAAAGGCTTCTTGATCACCCTCTAAAACAAGTTGGGCTAACATTGCATCTGACATCTCTGGCACTGCATTCAATGTCTTTTTTTGTTTCTGCACAGGTAACCTCTTCTTTCCACTTGGCATATATGATCAATCCAGCTCTGAGTCTTTGCAGTACTAGCATATACTCTTCTACCTATAATTACAATGACCTGTAACTATTTTAAACCCGGCTTTAGCAAAATGTAATCAAAATTTAACGTATTACTAGTATTCTTAAAGTTTTCTTATCTCCCTAAAATCAGGTAACTATTTGTTAATTCTCTACTAATAAAAGAGAAAGCCCGACCATGGGCTTTCTCTTGGAACATTCCTATTTTATTGTAGCAATACGCAAATGAGCTCTGCTTCTTTTTACGCAGGCATGCTCTTCATCTCCTGTCGTTCTCGGATACTGAATCTATACCTCGAGCACAAAAGTTCTGATTGCCTCACTGTAGCGACCAGGATCAGTTCCTCTCATCTCCATTACGCCAGAAATAATCACGTGGTGGGTTTATACCAAGGACCGAAAAGGGAAGCTCTGCCGTCTGATTGTCTACAAGGTAGTCTAAGATCGCGGGATTATGTGCATAAAACAATCTTGCACAACGTTGTGCTGATGCAGGCGAACGAAAATGAATGCACATCTCCTCCTGTACTGGAAAAGAGACATAGTGAAAACCATGCGCCCGGAACCAATCATGATCTTGCACTCGCGGCCAGATTATGACTATTTTGCCTTCAGGCCGCGTCACACGCTCCAGCTCGGCCAGTCCTGGCTCACCACCCTGCTCATCTGTTGCTGTAAATGCCGAACAGGAGAGCGCAATATCAACACTCTGATTCTCTAGAGGCAGCTCCTCAAAACGTCCTGGGCGCAGCACCAGGTGTGGCTTCTCCTTCATAAAAGCTAATTTTCGCTTGAGGATGCGTAAGAGACCGATCGAAGGATCAACGGCAACAATCGATTGCGCTCTGGCGCGTAGGCATTCTAACGAGGCTCTCCCACTTCCCGCTCCCGCATCTAAAATCTTTTTTCCCTGCAAATCTGAAGCAAGGTGCTGAAAAATCTGAGGATGCAGATACTCTCCCGCCGTCAGCTCTTCGTAGAGCTCTGGCTTCTTCCAATAGATTAATTCCCAGAACAGCCCTTGTAAGATCTCTTCACGAGCATGATCTCTCTCTTCTGGTGCGATCTTCTGATGCAAGGCTTCCTGAAAGCGTTCTCGCTGCTCATTGGGTAGGATCCGCTTTATGCGCTTTGTTAAAGGACCAGCCCCCCCCTGCAAGGCATATCCAAGTTGACAACAGGTCAGACCAAATGAGGCATGGGTTAAGAGATGGTGTAATGTCTCATCATCAAAGACTTGAATATCTTCTATTTGAAAAGGGTTATCAAATAAGACATTCACCGAGTTCGAGATTTCATTACTCACCATAGGTAAGGTTCCTTGTCTAGCATAAAGAGAACGGTCAAGGAGAATAACCTCCCTTCTTGACACGCAGATCCGCGAAATTTCGTTTCTGTCACGAAGTCTCTCAGGCCTGTTGACCGGTCGCTAATCCATAAAACAGTAACACAGCGGCTATTGCCATCACCAGAAACGTGAATACAAGAGCTATAGTCGTTCCCAGCCCAACCTGCTTCCCACGCATTAATTTCTGATTGCGACTGATAATAATCAGGTAGATAATCAATATTGGAGAGAGAACTCCTGAGAGGATATTAGCCCAGAACATTAATTGAATAGGATCTAGATGTAATAGGGCTAATCCAAGGCTGATAAGCATGGCTATGGTCAAAATCAGATAAAAACCTTCATTCTGCCAGGGTCGTTTTGAGAGTCCAGCCGGCCATCCGATGGTTCCTGAGATGGCATAAGAAGAACCAGCAAGTAGTACAGGAATGGCCACCAGACCAGCACCAATAAAACCAATCGCAAAGAGATATTTCGCCACAGGACCCAGGACGGTGGTCAGGGCCAGAGCCGCATCAGCAGCGGTGGCAATACTTCGATGATGAACAAAAAGTGTCGCGGCTGTTGCAATAATGATCGCATAAGCAATCAGATTTCCACTAAAGACTCCTACAATCACATCCAGAGCCGATTCATGCAATTTCTTGTTGAGAGGGCCTGTGCGAATCTCTTCTTTTTCTCCCTGAACCTGCCAGAAGATATTATATGGAGAGATAGTGGCCCCCAATAAGGCAACTGCACTACTCACACTGGCAAAATTGAGGTCAATATGAGGCACAAATGTATGAACTAGTATGCTTTGCCAATCTGGCTTTGCCATAATAGCTGTGACAAAGTACACGATAAAGGCCAGACTCATGACCAGAAAGATCTTTTTCAAGGATTCAAAATTGCGGAAAACGGTAATATACCAGAGCAACACGGCAACCGGGACAACAAACCAGACCCAACTGATCCCTGTAATTAACTCACAACCACTCCCAACCGCAACCAGATCAGCAGTGATCATCGCGATATTTGCCACTACCAGAACGAGCGCTGCAAAGAGAGCCACCCAACGTCCATAATGTTCTCGTAATACCTCTGCCAGACCCTGTTGGGTGACGCGGCCGATCCGTGCACAGGTTGTCATGACGAAATAATACATTGGCGTTGAGAGCAACATCAACCAGAGATGCCCAAAACCATTCTGTGCTCCGTCAATTGAATAGGCTGTAACTGCGGAAGAGTCGTTGCCAGCCATCCCTCCCAGAAAGCCTGGCCCTAATAGCCTCAAGAGGGCATTCGGCTGTTCTTTTCGCTCTTCAACCTGAACTTGATGGCTTTTAGAAAGATGTGAAAGCTCCTCATGATCTCTCAAAGCTTCTGCTGTCGGAATGCTCTCTCCAATATCGTCGAGAAAATCATCTTCATTTATCGCCTTCTGCACCTGTACAGCACCAGGGGAGGTCATTGCTTCTAACTCTTGTTCGGATATATTCAGCGTAATCCTTCCATCTGACTCCTGTTTGGAAGGCGCTTCAACGTTCTGCACACGACTGATGGGGATATCTAGCTCTTTCTGAAAAATTTTTCCCTTTTTCACAATGACTTTCTCAACATGTCCTGCCTGATCTCGTTCGACTGCGACGACTTGCGGCTTGCTTACATCAGCTTCACCCAGGTCGCCGCGCAGGGTCTCAACTGCCATCCCAGATTCGATCGCATCTATGTCTTTGTCATTCGGGTGTTCTTGATCCATACCCTTCCCTCCCATGCATGATTTTATGATCTCATATTCTCTACAGTGTGCTGATGAGATGCTACTTTCTACTTTCTATACAAGGCTGTTGAGCTAACAGTTTCAAACACCATGCAAGAATCCAGGTACAGGCACAATGATCCCATTTGGCCCTGTTCTTATCCTATGAAAAGAGGGGGAGGGTCATGCTCTCACTTATATCTTTTTCACTCCTCAGTCTTATTAATGAGCACAACCATTGGCCGTAGCCGCGCCATTTTATAGAGTGATAACGTCTTTCAAACAGAGTCACTAAAAGGAGCCCACAATGCCCACAATCAATGCAAATCAAGCCAGGCCAAACGTACAATATGATCTGATCGTTCTGGGAGCTGGTGCAGCTGGTAGTACCGCCGCTGCGACAGCGGCAGCCCAGGGCGCTCACGTCGCGCTTGTGGAACGCGACCAGCTCGGTGGCACCTGTCTGAATTATGGCTGCGATCCCACCAAGACGCTGTTAGCAATCGCCCATCGACTCTATCAAGCCAGACATTCTGCTCCCTACGGCCTCTTTATCCCTACAGTCACTGTTGATTGGCAACAGGTCCAGAGCTATGTTCGCCAGGTTATTCAGCGTATTCGCGGTGGGACGCCTGAAGAAGCTGTTCAGGGCTTGCACGAACAGGGGATTGATGTCATCTCAGGTACAGCACACTTTATCTCACCCTATGAAGTTCAGGTACAAGAAACTACCTATTCAGCACCACGCGTTATTCTTGCAACGGGCAATCAAACTGTGATCCCGGCGATTGAGGGGCTTTCGGAGGCCGGCTTCCTGACAAATCGAGAGGCTGTCTCGCTACCAAGCCTACCACGACGACTGGCTATCCTGGGTGGAGGGGCGATTGGCATAGAATTTGCCCAGCTCTTTCAACGCTTTGGAGTTCAGGTCTCCGTTTTAGAGCAAAGCGCACACCTGCTGGAAAAAGAAGATCGTGAATTGGCCAATGAACTCTGCCGCCTGCTCCGACAAGAAGGGATCTCGTTGCAGAGCGAGGTCCAGTTGCTTCGTGTCTCATCCACACCTTCGGGGAAAAAACTTCTACTACAACACAAGGATGGTCAGCAGAGTGAGCTTGAGGTCGATGAGATCTTGCTTGCACTTGGCCGGCGTCCCGCCCTGACAGAACTGGCTCTGGAAAAGGCTGGCGTGGTAAGCATGGCCAGCGGCGTGCCCGTGGACCAGACGCTGCGGACGAATGTGCCCCATATCTGGGCCGCTGGCGACGTGCTTGGTGGGCTACAATTCACTCATCTCGCTTATGAACAGGGGAGACTAGCGGCACAAAATGCCTTCGCCAATCAACCACAACCGTTTGGCGAACGTATTATTCCATGGGTCACGTATACTGATCCTCCTCTTGCACATGTGGGCAAGACAGAAGAAGAGCTGCGGGAAAAGCAGGCTATTTATCGCGTTGGACATATCTCTTTCAATGAGATTGAACGTGCCATTACAAGCGGAGAGACAATGGGCCAGGTAAAACTATTTGTCGATGAGGCTGGACTCATCCTTGGTGGTCAGATTCTTGGGCAGCGTGCTGATGATCTCCTCGCACCACTTGTTCTTGCAATGCAGCTTAAACTCTCCGCCGAACAACTGGCTGCCACTATTTTGCCATATCCAACACGAAGTCAGGCAATTCGCTGGGTCTCCGATCATGTCAAAGGGTCGCTCGACTTTGAAAGCTCCATCTGAGCATGTCCACATCGACACCTCTCTGAGACGAACATATGAGCATAGTCGTACTAAAAGTAACTATCTCAACCGTTTCATCAAAAAATGATGGGCTATGCTTCTATCTCAATAGCATCTTAGCCTGACAATCATGTATGGTTGCAGAAGCAATCTCACATAATGAATCGTTTGGCCTGACAATCATGTATGGTTGTAGAAGCAATCTTACATAACGAATCTTTTAATTCTTTTTAATAGAGAGATGTATGTGGTTTCTAAGGGAGTAGGTGTTATGCGTACTGTTCTTATTCTTAATCCTGGTTCGGGAGCTTCGCTCCTCGCGTCTAATCAACATTCACCCCAACAAAAAGAGGAAGCAATCCTGGAAGCCCTTCGCAAGCAGGGTATTGAACCAGAAGTTCAATATACAACTCCTGAAGAGTCTGGTCGTGGTCTGGCACAACAAGCTGCTGCCGAAGGAGCTGATCTTATCATCGCTGCCGGAGGAGATGGCACCCTACACGCGGTTGCAGGTGGACTGGTCGATACACAGAGTACACTGGGGATTCTCCCTATGGGAACAATGAATAACATTGCCAGGAGTCTGAAGATTCCAGAAGATCTTGACGAGGCGTGCCACATCATTGCCAATGGTGCCACAAGTTTAATTGACGTTGGCAAGATGAATGATCATATCTTTCTAGAGGTGGCCGGTATTGGCCTGGAGGCAGCTCTCTTCCCTGCTGCCGAGGAAGTGAAAAGCAAGCATTGGCTCTCGAACATTCATGGGGTTTTTAAGGGGTTAGGCACCCTCTTCTCTTTTCAACCAACAAAATACACAGTGAGCTTCGATGGACGCCGCAGCCGCACATTTCACGCGATACAGATCAGCATCTGCAATTCTCCTTTTTATGGAGCGCGCCTCCAATTTGCTCCCAATGCAGTTATGGATGATGGCTTCCTCGATGTACTTATCTATAAGAATTTTAGCAAGCTCGATTATCTCCGTCATGCAATCTCAATCAGTCAGGGCCGCCGCGCCCTCGCGACAAAAGTCACACAGCGCAAGATTAAAACGCTTCATGTGGATGCAGCCTTAGCTGTCGATGTTCATGCTGATGGCGTCCCCAAAGGTCATACCCCTGTTTCTATTAGCATCCAATCAAGTGTATTGCACGTAAGAGTACCAGAAAAGACTGCCACTGGCCCTAATCTAAAACAACCAGAAAATAAACGCCAGACACAAAAGGCCCAGCAGGATAGACTTCTTGAAGAGAAAGGTCCAATGCATGTCCAATAACACGAAACCATCTGATACAAACGTCAATACACCAGAGGCACAGTATAATCTTCCGCAGGTCAAATTACCTGAGATCGCGCCGATGGTCAATGAGGCAGGCCGCGTAGCCACTGAGGTTCAACGCGTGGCGGCTGAGACGTCTTTCTCGGGACGTCGCGCAGTCTCACGTGGAACGATGTTTCTCGCATTCTATCTCTGGCTTCTATCAGGGGCTATGATTCTGTCCTGGATTGCTCAACGCACACAGTTTTTCCCTGGTGATCGCTCGATTACTATTCGCCTACAGAAATATCGTCAACCCTGGATTCGGAAGTTCTTTCTGGGTGTGTCAGAGATTGGTTTTCCCTGGCTGGCAACTCCTATTACGATTGGGATTGCTGGCATCTTCTGGGCTCTGCGCTTCCGGCTGGAGGCCCTCTTTATCTTACTTACTTCTTCTTCAAATATTCTGAATATGATCGTTAAGCGCATTATTAAAAGGCCTCGACCGACAACAGATCTGGTGACGGTGGCTCGCGTGATCAATGAGCCCAGTTTCCCTAGCGGACATGTCATGCACTATACCAATCTGTTTGGCCTCTTAATCTATCTCCTTGGCACAAACTGGCGCTCAAGCAGACTACGCAATTCGTTGATGGGGGTCTGCACGTTCTTGATTGCAACGATTGGCCCTTCACGCATCTATCTCGGAGCACACTGGCCCAGTGACGTCATGGCGGGCTATATCTATGGCGGCCTCTGGTTTGGAGGGATCATGACGCTCTACCTGCGCGTTAAAGCCTGGCTCCATCCAGCCAGGGGGCTTACTCCGCCACCTGCAGCCGTCCAGGGTCTTAAGCAACCCGGCGAACAAGATGGAGAAGAGTGTAAAGACGACAAGTAACAATTATTGTTTGCTATTCTGAAACTGGTCCGCTACAATAGACTCTCAACGTCCTGAAGAGGGGGTAAAACAGACCGAGGTGTACAGAATGCAAAATAATGCTAGAGGTTTTCAATGGTACCTTGCTGAGCTGCTTGAAGAGGCTCGCATCACTGGTGAAGCCGAACATATCGTCTATAATAGTCTGGTCCTGATCCGCGCAAGCTCGCCTGAGGAGGCATACAAAAAAGCCTTGCAGCGCGGAAAAGAGCGCGAGGATAACTATGAAGATGATGAAGGCCGCTGGGTTACCGTAGCCTTCCGCGGCTTAAGCGATCTCAATCTCATTGATGGCGAGCTTGAAGATGGGGCTGAGATTATCTATGAAGAGCTCGAGGGAATCTCTGATGAAGAGCTCGTGAATCTTATCCCACCAAAAGAGCAATTAGGTGTCTTTCGAGTTGAGGAATAAGCCTCTGCAAACGAGTCGTTTGCACAATCCCACCAGAAATGCGGGATGACGATGCAGGATTTATCTGTATCGCCATCTCGTATTTCTGCTGGCTTCATGCTACAAATCTTTCGTTCCCACTTTGATCGCTCGCTGTTTGCCAGTGGTGGTTAAAAAGATCTCGTTGCTCACCATCGGAAGGGCTGATTGGGGCTCGCCTGGGAGGATTTCAAGGGGCTGATCTGCCTCTAGAGCTAACAGACGATTTGCAGCACGCTCTGGATATTTTTGCCGAATGGGTGTAAAGATAGCAATTCCAACAACGAGCATCCCCACTCCACCAATAATAAGCGAGACCATTGGCGTCCCCAGTTTCTCAGTCAAAGCGGTGAAAAAGGCCGCTCCCAATGGCCCGGGCGCAGCCGTAATCGTCCAGAAAGCTGAGGTGACGCGCCCCAGGAGATGATCGGGCGTGATCTCCTGCCGTAAAGACATCGAGGTTACACCAGCCATTGTGCTGGTAAAGGTAAAGCCTACCGCCATAAGGGCAATTAATGAAAGCTGACCCGAGACTCCTATTAACCCCAGGAATAGACAATTCAACATAAAGCCAGCAATCCAGCAGAAACCAAAACCCAGGCGCTTGCGCAATGTAGGAATCATGAGTCCCGCAGCCAATGACCCCAGGCTTGCCAGACCAAAGACAATTCCAACGACACTATCGCTCTGCTTCAAATCATGCTTCAAATGAAACATAAACAGGTCCATTGCGCCCGACGTTAAAATGGTAAGAAAGAATAAGAGAATCGTGACCCAGCGCAAGACCGGCTGCTTCCACAGAAATTGTAAGCCCGCCAGAAATTCTTGCCGGACGTTCCCTTTCATACTCACTGGTGGCAGCGTCTGCTGGGGCTTTAAGCGAATAAAGAAGATCGAAAAAGCAGAGACAAAAAATGAGAGCGCATCAAAACTGATAGCAACACTGGAGCCAAAGCTACCAGAGACAGCCCCCGCCAGCACCGGACCCAGGACAAAGGCAATCGCATAGGTGACCTGCATCCGCCCATTGGCCTCAGTAATCTGATCAGTATCTACCAGATTAGCGATGGTCGTAACATAGGTAATCTGAAAGGTCATGCCCAGGCACGATCCCAGCGCCACAACAACAAAAATTAACCAGAGTTGCGGACCATACACATACCAACAGATTGGAATAGTCAGATACAGCAGCGTGCGTGCAAGATCACTAAAGATCATCAATTTTCGGCGATCCAGCCGATCAACAAGCAGACCCGCAAAAATCCCCATCACCACTTGCCCTACACCAAAGACTCCGGTGACAAGCCCCATCGTGGCCACTGAGCCCGTCGCCTGCAATACTAAAAGTGGTATAGCAATGACTGCAAATGAATCCCCTAATACAGAGAGTGTCTGCCCGAACCAGAAGATATTAAACTGTCGATTACGCCATAATCGTGCCCCCGGCGTCAAGTGGGAGCGTCCCTGTTGCATAGACATAAGAAAACCATCCTCTATACGTAAATAAACATGTGCACAAAAAAATAAATCGACTTAAAAACTCTTTAATAATCTTTTCCAGATAAAATAGAACATCATCATCTTTCCATACATACAAAAAAGACCATAAGTTCACTCATGGCGATCTGTCAGTAGCAAGTAGTATTGAATAGGCAGAGAATATTCACCACTGCTCATCCTATTATAGTCGAGCTCGTCTAGAGAGCACGATTTGTTCGAGTTCATAGAAGAGCCTCCTTTGACTGGTTTTCAAAAAGTCTCCTCAGGAAGAATGGTATAATATTCTAGAGAAAGTGTCTGGAAACAAGCGCTGTTAGAAGGGAAATAAGCAATATGGCTCGAATACTAGTCATTATTGAAAAAGGTGAATCCTCTTATGGTGCCTATGCACCCAATGTACCAGGCTGTGTTGCTGTAGGGGATACGCAAGAGGAGGTCGAAACACTTATACAAGAGGCTTTGCAAACACATCTGGCATTGCTTCAGGAAGAACACCTTCCATTACTTGAAACAACCGTAGCGGCTAAATATATAGACATTCCCATTTCGGCTTAAACGATAGACTACTCACCTTCTTATCATCAAGGCCCCTTCTGCGAAAAGCGCTCTCAGACGGAAGGCCCGGTATTGTCATGCTCCGCATTCACTTACTTATGCACTCATTCACTTGCTGAGTGTTGACATGAAGAGCTCATGCTTGCTATACTGGGAAACTGTGTGTATAAAACGTCTCTAGCTTTAGAGCGGATCTACGAAGGGGAAAGCCATGGAAAGTGAAAACAAGTACATCGGCAGGAAAATTGGCAATTACCGCATAACTGCTCCAATTGGCGCTGGCGCATTCGGATCTGTTTATAAAGGTGTACATGTCATCCTGTCCAGCCGCACTGTCGCAATCAAGCTGATGCATAATACGAATCTCGCATCAGAACATGAGCGGGAGAGTTTTTTGCAGGAGGCTCAATTTCTTGAACTGCTGAAGCACCCGCATATCCTGCCAATCTACGATGTGGGCGTGGATGAAGGAACGCCCTACATCATTGCTGAGTTTGCCCCAAATGGATCTTTGCGCGATCTGATGAAACATCAGGCTCAGCTAAAACAAGGGCTCTTCAGTCTGGAGAAGGTGCTAACAATCATCTCTCAGGTAGGACAGGCTCTCGATTATGTTCATAAACAGAATTATGTTCATCGAGATCTCAAACCT
This sequence comes from Tengunoibacter tsumagoiensis, assembly GCF_003967535.1. Taxonomy (GTDB): domain Bacteria; phylum Chloroflexota; class Ktedonobacteria; order Ktedonobacterales; family Ktedonobacteraceae; genus Tengunoibacter; species Tengunoibacter tsumagoiensis. Next base: position 4,826,074 of record NZ_BIFR01000001.1, read on the forward strand.
GAGAATATTCTCTTTGATGCTCAGAATGATGCTCTGATCGCAGACTTTGGAATTGCTGTCTTTCTTGAAAGCACCAAAACTCAGACGGTCGATGTTATTGGCTCCCCACGTTATATGGCCCCTGAACAATTTGAGGGCTTTGTAAGCCGACGCAGCGATCAATATGCCCTGGCGTGCATTACCTACGAATTGCTGACTGGCCGCCCACCCTTCACGGGTCAGCATGCAGTAACGATTGCCATGGCTCACCAGACCAAACCGCCTCTCCCTCCAACAGAGATTAATGCCGCTGTTCCTTCCTATGTCGAGCAAGCGCTCTTACGTGCTCTTTCGAAGAAACGCGAAGATCGCTTCCCTGATATCACATCTTTCCTTACCAGTCTGCTGGACCTACATATCCCTTCGATTGATCCCAGTGCCTCTGGGCGCGAGATTAGCATTCCTTTGAGTATCTCAACCCCCAATGTAGCTGCAATCACCCTGACGAAAGAACAATGGGTTGAAGAGGGTAATACGCTGTATGATCAAGGGAAATTTCAGGAGGCTCTCAATGCCTTCGAGTATGCTATTCAGAAAGATCCGACCTTTGCTTATGCACACGAAGGAAAAACAAGCGCTCTCTTCGCACTAGGGAACTATCAGGATGCCATGGCCTCTGTAGAGACAGCGCTTAGCCTCGATCCGACCTACGCCCCTTCTTACAATGATAAAGCTATGATTCTTTATGAGCTACACTGCTATGAAGATGCTTTAACCTATTACAAAAAATCGATTGAAATCGATCCAGCCTATCTCGATGGACATCTTGGACTGGCGACGGCTCTTTCAACGCTTCGGCGCTATCCAGAGGCTCTCCTGGCTTATGATCAGGCTATCCTGGCCGATGAGTCCTGTGCACCTGCTTATAATGGGAAGGCCTGGATTCTCCGCCAATTGCAGCGATCAGAAGAGGCTCTCTCCTACTCAGAGAAGGCTATTCAACTCGACCCGCAAACGGCTGAACATTATACTGGCAAAGGCCGGGCCCTCTTCCGCCTGGGGCGCTACGATGAATCCCTGGCAGCCTTCGATCAAGCTATCCAGTTGGATGCCACGCATTCTCAAACCTATGATTATAAAGCGGATACGCTCTACCATATGCGCCGCTTTAATGAAGCGCTCTCGACCTATGAATACGCCTATAAGCTTGATCCTCAGCGCGCCTCTTCTTATGAAGGGAAGGCCAATGTCCTCTTCAACTTTGGTCAATATCAAGAGGCCCTGGCCACCTATGAGATCGCGATTAAGCTGGAGCCACGCAATGGATCATTCCTGCGCAAGAAGGCCGATACCCTCAAAGCTTTAGGACAGACTGAAGAGGCCGAACAGGTCTACGAACAGGTCCAAAAACTGGAACATGGTGCATAAAAATATAGCAGCCTTTGTGTTTATTTTTTATCTCTTGCAGCTATAGTATCTTCGATAAGCTGCAAGAGATAAGCCAGGATATGGAACTTTAGATGCTAGAAAAACGCTCTTTTAGAAAATACTTCTCAATCAAGTATTCTAAGAATGCTTTAGCAAAAAAGAAATTATCTTGCAAAGGCTCATTAATTTTACTCACCATGCTTTGCATGCCTCTGAGCGTATGTGGAGGAGAAATGGTTGATGGGCACGAAATTGCATGCAAGCACAAAAAGCGAATCCCTTGATACCTTTTTGGTGCATCTGATCACCCTCTTCGAGAATGCTTTTCCGGAACGTATTTGTAGCTACTATCTCGGTGGGAGCACCAGCGACGGAACGGCTGTTGGTCACGACCGATCTTCCAACTCCAGTGACGTCGATCTCTTCATCATCTTCCGTGGCACCACTACAGAGGCTGAGGAAGCACTCTTTCAGTATCTTATTGCAGAGTGCCAGGCCAGCAGTCCAGTTCAGATTGATGCACATGCTTACTCTGAGGATGTCTTGTTACAAAAGCTGAGACCAGATGCGGCACAGACCAGCTTTTTGAGTGCTCTGATTCAGGTCGCTGGTGTGCTTGTTTATGGGAAAGATATGCGTGCAGATCTTCCTCCCGTACAGTTTTCACACTATGTTCTTGATGTGATCGAGTCCGGTGTGTTCCATCTCAGTATTCCACGCCAGAGAGAAGGCATTACCTATCCATTGATGACGCCTCTTGTCTTTCCGCTCACGTACCCCGATCCTGCTGGGGAATTTTACGGCTATGATACTATACTTGCACGTCCAGGCACTCCTCGTGGAACACGTGTGCTCGTTGCCCTGACAACATGGATCGCGACGTTCATTCTTTCCCTGGAAACCGGGCGCTATGTGGGGCAGAAAAGCCAGAGTATGCGGCTTTGCAAAGAGTATCTTCCCCATGACAAGCGAGTACAGCTTGTGGTGACCATCTACGATCTCTGCAAAGATGCCTGGAGATATGCGCTTCCTGATTCTAAAGAGGATCGCAAGCAGTTGCGCGGATTGTGTCGAGAGACGCTAGCCCTGGAGAATGAATACCTGCGACTCACGCGTGACTACATTTTCTCCCAGTTGCAACATGGCGAGGTGTCAGAGAAGCGGCAGGCCATTCGCATCTTACAGAGTGTTGCTTACCAGGACGACGAGATGAGAGCAGCTGTTAACTCCTGGCAAGATTTGGAGCGGGCCTGAAAACATATTGAGAAAATCTCAAAAAACACCATATCCTGGCCACTGCGGCCAATTTATTCCGCGAGTCACAGAGTGAAAAAGGAAGAGAGTCGAACAGGGGGGTAAAGGGCATGGATAGGATCGTCTCACCCACGCACCGCAAAGCTAGTTACGACTCGTGGAAAGGATCATGTGACTCAGCCGGGTCACAACGAGATTGCAAGCTCGACTCCCTACATTTAGTGTACTCTCTTAAACAAGAAGCAAGCCGCAAAAATGCGGCTTGCTTCTTGCTGGTCCCTATAAATGGATACGACGACCACGGGGGATCAATAAAAAGGCAATGATCATCCCAATCACCAGGCCCGCAATATGGTCAACGATACCAATTGAGGGTGAATTAAAACCCCAGGCCATGTTGATTAAGAGCCAGAAGGCCCAGTTACCAATCGCCCCTCGACCATAGACACCTAACGCCCGACGATTCACCATGTAGAAAACGCCCAGCGCACCAAAGACACCAAAGATAGCTCCTGATGCTCCCGCTGACACTGTATTGGCATACTGTGGTTGGAGATAATAGAAATAGGTTACCAGACCTCCCAGAACGCCCGATCCCAGGTAGATGACCAGGTAACGCCACTTGCCATAAAATACTTCTGCCCCTCGCCCGATAAAGAAGAGAGAAAGCATGTTTAGACCAAGATGCGTAATATCAAAATGCAAGAACATTGCCACAAAAATACGCCAGTATTCGCCTGTCTGCTGAATATAATAGCTATTCTGCCCCCCTGCAAAAAAGATCTGTACCCCATCGAATGCAAGGAGATTATGGTAATTTAATCCTACGAGCAGATACACGACCACATTAATCGCGATTAGCGTGAAAGTAAGGAGGAAAGGATACTGGCTTAATGTATAACGCGTACGAATCATGGTACGGCGCATACCATCAGGACGCTTCCATTGTTTCTCTTCCCGTCTCTGCTCTGGCGTTTGAGGTGGGAGCTGTACCTGTTGGGCTACCGTTGCTGAATCCTGATTGCTATTGCTGCCAGGCAAGGCAGTTGGTGTGGAACGGGAGCTGCCCTTCACATCTACAACGGGAAAACAGTTCTCGAAACGACCTCCATATGAGAGCCGAGTAGCACGTGCACGAGCAAGATTGGCATCATAATCCTGTCCAGTAGCTCGCAAGAGATAGGATCGCAAAGCATGGAGATAGGCAATGCCTGGCTCTATCTCAATAGCTGCATCGACGTTCTGAAGTGCTCGCTCATAGCGACGGTCTAAGAGATCAAGGAGAGCTTGCGCAATCTTTGAATCTAAACCATCGGGCGTCTGTAGCTCCTGAACGCGTCGGCAGGCCATCTGCACAACACCATAATTCCCTAAAGCGAGATTGGCCTCCGCTAATCCTAGATGGACCAGAGGATTATTAGGCTCAATCTGCGCCCCGTGCGCATACGCAATCGCAGCATCTCGTCCTTTACCCGCCGCTAGCGCTTGCTTTCCCTGTTCCAGATATGTCTGGATCTCTGTCTGAGCTTCCACTCGTTTCCTCCACTATGATCAATCGCAGACGCAAAAGACGCACATGCGTTCAGGCGGCAACGATCTCGTTCCGTTTAGATCAAAAAACATGCAATAATTGCAAATAGTAGTGTACCTAAAATTGTCAAAACTGCCAAGGGCCAGCGATAGGTAAGACTGTGTACATCTACAAGCGTCTGGTCCGCTACCGATGATGTGCGATAGAGCGGCATAAACCACGCACCCAGGACACATCCACTTATAAGACCGCCAATATGCGCATAATTGTCAACATTCGGAAAGATCCCTCCTGACCCAAGGTTGATCCCAATCACAACAATCAACCACAGCAATGCAAAGAGGCCACCACGAGGAAAAGCTCTTCGATGCATGACAATGAAGAGGCTGTAGGCTCCAACAAGCCCAAAAATCGCTCCCGACGCTCCTACGCTAAGTATATCTGGTGCAAAGACGAAACTAACGATCATACTGACAATGCCAGTGATCGTGTACACAAATAAAAAACGGAGATGGCCCATAATCCGTTCCAGAATAATGCCTAGCACCAGCAGGTTCACCATATTCAGTAACAGATGGAGTGCATTAGCATGGAGGAAAATGGGCGTTAGAAAACGCCAATACTCTCCTTGCTTGATTAGATTATCCGCTTTTGCTCCAGCAGCTATCAGTACCTGAGAAAGTGACTGATCATTCTGCACACTGATTGCATTGTTCCCTATATCATAGAGTACTGCACGCCAATCGCGAAATCCTCCAACTATAGCGGCCTGAGTAGCTGTGATACACCAGATAATTACGGTGATTCCCACGATCAGCCAGGTCACCCAACACTGTTGATCAACCCCTCGCTTCTGACGATAGTGATGCAGAGCTGTTCGATAACTCAGTTCGGCATGTATCCGCTGTTCGTTCTCGGCAGATTGCTTTGTCTCCACTCGTCCCTCATACAAAAGAGATTCTTTCTCTTTACTACGCTAGAAACAAGTCAAGGTGGCAGACTTGCTCACCAGTCAGGACTTCTAAGCAGGCTATTATCTGGCAGGCGCGAAAAACTATCTATCTAATAAAACCGTTAGTATGGGCAAAGAGGCTCAAACCATTTAGCATAAATTGAATCGCCAGGGCGGCCAGCAAGATTCCCAGGATACGCGATAACACGAGAATACCCGTCTTACCGACGCGCTGGATCAGCCAGCCACTTGCCCTCATGACCATCCATGCGACAAACAATGAACTGATAATTGCGGCTGCTACGGCTAAAAGGTCAAGGGGATGCGGACCTGCCAGGTCTACATACAGGATCGTCGTCGCAATTGTTCCTGGGCCTGCAATCATGGGAATTGCCAGGGGGAAGACACTGATATCCTCGCGCGTCATGGCTTCTTCTTCTTCCGCTTTCGTCTCACGGGTTCCTGAAGAACGACCAAAAAGCATATCTACTGCGACTAAGAAGAGCATCGCTCCGCCTGCAATATTGAAGGCGTATAAATTAATCCCCAGACGATCTAATAAGAAACGTCCGACCAAAGCAAAAAAGGTAATAATTCCTGCACTAATGAAGATAGCACGGGTCACGATCACTTTGCGCTGTGCGGGGCTAAAATGAGAGGTTAATCCAACCACAATAGGGGCAAGGCCAACTGGATCAATGACGGTAAAAAAAGTAACAAATGCACTGACAATAAAAGTAATGGTAGTCGTGGACACAACACATAGCCTCATGAACTCATAAAACAACCGGCCTTCATTATAGCATATCCATGAGTCAATCTACGGATTACGCTGAAAAAAGTAATCCACTCTCTTCTGAAGAATAGAAGAGAGCGATCCCCAGCCCCCTCTGGGCGAAAGGACCGCGGCCATTCATGTCAGACTCTCCACTTTATACAATAATTTTGCCCCTCATGAGCGATTTATCGCATAAACGTGTAGGGCCCATCATTCATGATGGCCGTGGTGACCCACTCCACCCTGTCACACCCCATCATTTTCTTGATGGCCTTGCTCACCCACTCCACCCTGTCACACCCCATCATTTTCTTGATGGCCCTGCTGAACCCACTCCACCCTGTCACACCCCATCATTTTCTTGATGGCCCTGCTGAACCCACTCCACCCTGTCACATCTTCATGAGATCTCAACGACACAACTCCAATAATGATCAGCTCGTGACGTATTGATAAATCTAATAATCGCGGTACTCTCGTCGACGTCGACGATATCCCCGATAACCTCTCCGCTCGCTACGACGATACTCTGGCGAGCGCCGACGCCGATAATAGCTATGGCGTGTGCGCCATGTAGGGAACGTTAATAGATGCCAGGCCGCTACCACCAGAATAGCCCCGATAATGGCTTTGACAACTGGAATAGTCTCGCCTGCAATCGTTAATGAGCCTTCAATATCAACGGGAATGACATTTGTAAACAGCCAGATGCCAATCAAAGCAGCAAAGAATGCTCCGACGACACCAAAGGGGAGCCGCCAGCCGATAATAAACTCTGCCACGACACCGATTAATGCTGCAATAATTGCATAAACCAATTGACCTTGTGTAATAGCAAAGGAGATACCCAGAATGCTTCCAGATAGCGCCACTGGACTATCCCCCATTACCAATAAGGGAAGTGAAAATCCCACGGACATAATGTTTAGCCTCCTATACCACAAAATAGTATCTCTATTCTATAGGGTAGAACGCTCAACTGACAAGTCTTTCGAAAGCAAACCAGCAGGTTACGCCCTTCCTCTCTTGATTGATCAGAACAGGGAGAACAATCGGCTCGGACAATAGAGCTGACATTTCCTCTATAGATAGAGAGAGAAGTTCATTCATTAGAGTGATCACTTTTTTAGTGAAACAGGGACATGTAAGAATTCAAGCAAAGAGATTGTGCTATCCATGTAGTCTTTCTGGTACATCTCTTCGTATAAGACTATGTAGGTATCCCTGCGCTGCCTTATTCGATGCCTTTGGGATACTTTCGATCGAATGGTTTTCTATTTTATACAGCAAATCAGTACTTCGCTTGCAAAAATAACCCGGACCTGGAATGTTCTTTTATAAGATGGTTTTCATTGTCGCTCAAAGCGCTCAATACCGCACAGACTATAAGTATTCTCGCTTGTGCGCTATAATGAAACCAAATTGCTTCAGATTTGTATTAGGAGGCACACTGTGCAAAGTGCAAAAAAATATGCAATCATTGTAGCGGTGGTGGTGGCACTACTGATCATTGCCGGCCTGGTGGTGGCTGGCATTTTCCATGTCTTACTCGATGTACTCTATATCGCTCTATTCCTCCTGGCTTTACTGATGGTAACCGCGACGCTGTTTCAGATCTATTCAATCCTTATGCTGGTTCGCACAATCACGACAGTGCGCGATGAGCTAAAACCGCTTGTCTCTTCAGTCCAGGAGACAGTTGGATTGGTCAAAGAGACTGCTCAGACGGCAGGACATACCGTTTCGACTATTGGCAATACCGCCAGTTTTGCCTCTGAACTGGCACTGCGCCCCAGTGTCCGTGTGGTGGCTGCCGCTGTAGCTGGCCAACAGATGGTTAAGGTCTTCTTTGGCAAAGGCCATACCAGATCTCGCGCTGAAGAGCGCCGTCAACAGCAGTTAGAAGCAATGCAGGCCAGCGCAGGGGGTGAATAATGGTTACTACGGTGCTTGCTGTTAATCCGGTGATTGAGACACTGGGACAGATCGGGGGGATTATTATCTGCCTTTTTCTCCTGATCTTTGTCATTGTTGCTGTTGTGTTCAATCTGGCTATGGCCTTTGGTCTCTCCTGGGTGCGCGAAAAAACAGAGCTCATTAAGTTACTGCGGCCCAATGTGGAGAGCGTTAATCGCACTACAGCTTCCGCCATTCAGGGCGTCCCACCTGCCGAACAGACCCCAACGCCTATGAAGGCCATTGCTACAGTTCCACTACGAGTGAAGCAGGCCGATAAAAAGGTTGAACAGGTCTCGGATCGCGTGGCCAATGCTGCAATCGAGTTCCGAGCTCGTACAGTTCAGGTACAAACAGTTGCCAGACTGCTCACATCCCGCAGTTTCTGGCAACGAGAAGAGAGCAAACCACCAGTTCCATCGACACAAGAGGAGATGGAATTAAAAAGCCCCGGTCTGCGGATGCTTATGGATCGCCGCAGCGCTGAGCCCTCAACAGCGACAAGCTCTTATGATCCCGAAACCCATACAATTACGTCGAGCCAATTGCGCAATGGCTCACGTTAATAGCTACTTCCAACAATTCGGGCGCTTTCAGCGAAGCGCCCGTTTGTATTTGATAAGCAATGCTTTAAGTGGGATCTCAGCAGGGATTATTACTGTTCTCTATAATCTCTATCTTGCTCAGTTAGGCTATGGGGCGGATTTTATTGGCCTGGTTCTGTTGATTGCCACTATTGGGGGGGGTCTGATGATCTTTCCCGCTGGCCTCTGCATTGATCGCTTTGGCGGTAAGCTGATTCTTATCTGGTCCAGTGTCCTCGTTGGTCTGGCAGGAACAGGCCAGATTCTTTTTCGAACCCCTCTTACTCTCTGTATAAGCGGCTTTATCGCTGGTATTGGTGGGGCCTTCTTACTTGTCATCAATGCCCCTTTTCTCTCAACTCATAGTACCTCTGAAGAGCGACCACATCTCTTTAGCCTCAACATTGTCCTCAGTCTTGGCACTACGGTACTGGGCGAGTTTATCGGAGGCTTCTTGCCTGGATGGATCCGTAATTTTCCTACGCTTATGGCTCCTTTACCAACAGGATTAGAGTGGCTTCTGGCCTCAGGAGCTACTGCACGCTCCTATCAGCTCTCGTTATTATTGGCTGGCTTGATCTCCCTACCTAGCTTTATTCCACTATTCCTGATGGCATCTGATCGACCTGCTACCATACCCAGAAGTCTACAAGTACCGGTTTCGTTTCACTCTCAGCTGCAACAACGAATGACACAACTTGCGAAGATAAGGCAACGCTGGCGACCTTTGCTAAAAAGTCCATTCGCAACGATGCTTCTGGCGCAGATCCTTCTCTATTGTGGCGCTGGCTTATTTATTCCGTACTTCAATCTCTATTTTGTACAGCATCTAGGGGCCTCTCCAGCGCTCTTTGGGGCTCTTGATGGTGGGGCTAATCTCTTACACGCTTGTATGATCCTGATGGCTCCCTGGCTGGCTCTCCGCATTGGCCAGGTGGCAAGCATTGTGATTCCACGAGTACTGGCTCTGCCACTTATGCTCATTCTTGGCTTCACACGTTCGCTTCCACTTGCCGCTATTGCCTATCCTCTTCGTCAGGGGCTGACCGACATGTCTCAAGGCATCTTTCAAGTCTTTTCAATGGAGGTAGTTGAGCCTCGTCATCGTGGACTCGCTAATAGTAGTTATCAGGCAGCCTACCAAGTCTCTTATGCATTGGCAACGCCTATTGGAGGGCTGATCATTACCCATGTTGGCTATGCACCTCTCTTTGTCATTGCCTGTCTGCTTTATTCATTGATGCTGATCTTGTTCTGGGTGCGCTTTGGACATCGCTCACACTAAAAATTCTTCAAGGACTTCTTCAAAAGATACCCAGCGTCACACTGTACCCCATAAATAGCCTGATCGTGAAGGGAGCTTATGCTCGTCTATTTGCGCAATCGGGGGCGAATCATAATATTTGGCTCACGCAGGGGCAGGCCAGCCATAAGCGTATCCAATTGCAAAAACATAGCCTGTGCAATATCTAATGGGTTATATTCAAGCGCCGTAATCTTTCTTAGATGCCCAAACAGAATAGGTGAACCGGCATTGGTATGAACAATAACTTTCACATCTTTTCCAATTTTAATGCCCATCTCTTCTAAAGCAGTAAGCGCTCCATCGGCAAGCAGATCATCCCCAATAAACAGGCCATCAGGCTTTAAATCACTGGCCCCTCCATAGACTTCTTTCGCTAAAAGATAGCCTTGCTCTTGCGGCGAGAGCACCTGCTGTGACAATGGCAGATGGGGAAGGCGCATAAATTCTGGATAATAGGTTAATTTTTTTTCTTCCAATGTCTTACGAAACTGAAGAAAAGACGCCATCTCTTCTAAAGAGAGATGAGGAATATCATGAGCATTCCAGCCCGGTATATCAAAATAAAGCATATTTGGCAGCCAACAACCCAGCCTTTTGCACCCCTGACGATGCAATTCGTCTGCGGCCATACGACCTTCTTCAGCATTATCTATAATAACGAGCCAGGAGCCCCCACCAGCAAAGGTAACACAAGGAATTGAAGGCTCAGTATCCTCTCCTAAACCAACTGTATGCAATCCTACAGCCAGTACTCCATGTACCCGCTGTGTTCGCAACAGCTCTTTGACATCCTCAGGGACTGAATCTCTGGTATCAGCAATCTGCGGAACTAGATGAAAGGTATAAATCTCATTCTTAAACTGTTCTCTCCGTCGTACTTCTTGTTCCAGACGCATCCATAATAGAGCCCAAAAGGGTGACAGTACCTCTGAAATAAGGTTGTTCGCAGAAAAAAAAATGTGAATAGACTTCCGATGAATGTTCGGAGAGACAAAAATACCCAGGCTCCTCTTTCGATAGATAATCTGCTCTGTCTCTAAAATATCAAGTGCATCTCGTAAAGTGACACTTGATACCTCCATCTCTTTGCATAACATGCTTACTGTAGGGAGCTGAGCCCCAGGCCCTCTTTCAAAAGCTATCTGGCGAAGGCTCTTACAAAGCTCCTCAACTCTTGTATCAGCCCGCAATTGTCGTCGTGTTGTCACTTGTCTCTGTCCACTTTCTTCTCTTCACAAAGCAGGCCACTAAGCCTTTTGCTTCGTACCTATAGAATACTTCAGTATATCATTGATGAACACAACTCGCTATTCACCATATAGTAACATAAATCTATATCTAATGGTACCCTCTTCTACTTGATAAAAGCCTTACATCCCAATAAAGTACTGCTTTCTACCAATTTTCCTGAAAGTCTTGACAAGGAAAATTCCTATTCGTATACTTATATTAATATAACGATGAAGTTTATTTATATGCCCACTTACTATATTCTACAAGATAAAGTACTATCCTCTCTATTCAGCACTATTCTCTTGTCAAGGCCGATCTCTAAAAGGATCGATCTGACTTACTTTCAACCTGTTTGAAAGGGGGTGATGCAAACCAACACAACAAAAAGAGAGTGCTCAGACACCTGCTTATTATGTCGTTGCTCTCTCTGATACCCTGTACCCCTGCTTAGGAGAGCATGTGTCTCTCCACCCGTATAGAGAGAACTATGCAGTTCCCTCTATCGCACAAGCGCCCATGTTTCGATACCTTTCAAGGAGGATATACTCTATGCACAAAGTTCGTGCAAAAGTCCTGGCGTCAGGGCTATTAATCTCGGTCGTAATCCTGGCACTTATCGTGACTGTAAAGTTTCCAACTCCCTCTGCTCACGCCGCTGATATCTCCAATACGTATAATTGGAAACAGCTCAAAATCGGTGGTGGCGGCTGGATCACTGGCATCGTTGCTCAACCCACAACTCCCAACCTGTTGTATGCTCGTGCGGATGTCGGTGGTCTGTACAAATGGAATGAGAGTACCCAGGCCTGGACGCAATTGCTGGTCGCTGGTGCTGTGCCCAATCCTACCTCATCCGATTATCAAGTTGAGAGCGTTGCTACCAGCAAATCTAATAATCAGGTAGTCTATGCTGCGGTGGGTATCACCTACGATTTCACCAATGATACTCCCAGCGGTCGTATCCTGAAAAGTACGAACCAGGGACAGACCTGGACCGATAATGGACAGCGCTGGAAGATTAACGGTAACGCCGATAATCGTCAGGAAAGCGAGCGTCTGGTCATCGATCCCAACAACGAAAATATCGTCTACTTCGGGTCGCGCAATATGGGTCTGTGGCGCACAATCGATGGTGGCCAGAACTGGACGCAGATCTCTCAGGTCCCCGTTGTCTATACCTCTGGTGATAACAATCCCGCAGGCGTTAAGTTTGTGGCCTTCGATCCCACCAGTTCGGTTGTCAATGGCGTGACGCAGCGCATCTATGCTGGTGTTGCTGGCTCAGGTGTCTACATAAGCAATGATGGTGGCAATAGCTGGACGAACATCTATCCCACCAGTCAGTCGATCGAAGCAGGCGACATTGGCAGTGATGGCCAGGCCTACTTCTCGATCACCGATGGCCATATCCGTCGCTACACGCCTTCTTCCAATTCCTGGGCTGACGTTAGCCCGTCCGGTAATCCGAACTACCTGACGGTAAGCGTCGATCCATTCAATCCTCAGCGCATCATCGCTGGTACGGCTCCAGTCAGTGGCGGTCACCTCTATCGCACCACGAATGGTGGCACAAGTTGGGATACAATCAATGTATCTTTGGCCTCTGCTGATATTCCCTGGATAACTAATAGCGATGAATATAACTGGCTGAGCGTCGGTAACATCATCTTTGATCCTAAGGTTCAAGATCGCCTCTGGTTCGGTGAGGGCACTGGCGTCTTCCGCGCCGACGGCCTCAGTGGCTCAAGCTTTACTCTGAACTTTGTGAGCAAAGGCATTGAAGAGATGGTCTCGACTGATCTGGTGGCTCCTCCGGGTGGCCAGCCGGTCAATACCAACTGGGATCGCCAGGGCTTCTACCACGCCAATCCTGATCAGTATCCACAGGGCGAACTGACAAACGACAAGTTCTCCAGCGGTTGGGATCTGGATTATAGTGGCCAGAATCCTCAGTTCCTGGTGGATGTGGTCTCTGACCATCGCTTTCTCAATCCCGATTACAGTGGCTACTCAACCGATGGCGGAAAAACATGGACGCCCTTTAGCGGAACCAGCACGTCCAACGATCGCTTCGCGGGCAATATCGCGGTCTCGGCCACCGATACCAACAATATTGTACGCCTGCCCACGTACGGTCGCGCTCCTTATGTCTCAACGGACCGAGGCGCAACCTGGAATCCCTTGCCTTTCTTCAATAATGTCACCGGCTTACATGTTCAGTACTACCTCAGCCAGCTCAAATTGTTGGCATCCGACAAGGTCGATGGCTCCTTCTACATCTATAGCTCGAGTGGCGCATTCTATCGCTCTACCAATAGTGGGCAAACCTGGACACAGGCTGCCAGCGCACCTCAGGGTGGCAATGATGCCTGGGTCTTCAGTCAGATCCATGCTGTTCCTGGTCATGCTGGCAGTGTCTGGTCCAGTACGGCTCAGGGTGGTATCTCCTATACAGAGGATAAGGGCGATCACTGGACGAAGATCGCAGCCATTCAGGAATCCCATGCCTTCGGCTTTGGTGCTCCTCTAGCGGGTGCATCCTACCCGGCAGTGTATGCCAATGCGAAGATCAACAATCAGTGGGGCATCTGGCGCTCTGGCGACAAAGGTGCAACCTGGGATCTCGTCTCAACAGCTCCTGCCGGCATCTATGATAATGTGCAGGTGGTCACTGGCGATATGAACGTGGCGGGACGCGTCTATGTCGGCTTCTCGGGCAATGGCTTCGTCTATGGCGATACCGGAAGCACTGGTGGTAATGGCGGTGGCGGTTCGACCAGCACAACCCTGAATCCTACTGCTGATCGTGATGATTGGTCCTCTGATACTGGTTCTGAGACCTATCTCAATGCCAGCCAGTATACCAATTCCTACCTGAAGTTCAATCTCTCATCTGTCTCAGGCACCATCTCGTCGGCCAAGCTGCGAGTCTATCGCAATGATACAGGACAGGGAAACCTGACGGTGAATGCTCATCAGGTTACCAATGATTCCTGGACAGAAAACAGTTCCAGCAGCCTTCCTGGAGTTGGTAGCACGATTACGACGACCGCTTCTAACGCAACTGGCTATGTTGAATTTGATGTCACGAGCTTTGTCCAGAGCCGGCTCTCTGGTGGACAGGTCAGTCTGGCAATTAATACCTCAGCTGGTGGTTGGACGGGCTTTGCTTCTCGTGAGAGCAGCACCAATCAACCCCAGCTGGTAGTTACTACAGCCAGCACAGCCACACCCACACCTACACCGTCTCCAAAAACCACATCGCTCGTCCCTGGCGCTGATCGTGATAACTGGTCCTCTGATACTGGTTCAGAGACCTACCTCAATGTCAGTCAGTACACTACGTCCTACCTGAAGTTCAATCTCTCGTCAATCTCAGGCAACGTCTCGTCAGCTAAGTTGCGGGTCTATCGCAATGATGTAGGACAGGGGAATCTGACCGTGACTGTTTCTCAGGTCACGAATGATTCCTGGTCGGAAACCGATGCTAGCACCCTCCCTGCGGTTGGTAGCACGATTACGACAACCTCTTCCAATGCAACTGGCTATGTCGAGTTTGATGTCACAAGCTTTGTCAAGAGCCGGCTCTCAGGCGGTCAGGTCAGTCTGGCTATCAGTACCTCGGCAGGTGGTTGGACAGGCTTCGCTTCTCGTGAGAGCAGCACCAATAAACCCCAACTGGTGGTTATTACCAATTAATCAACAACCCTCCCTCTAACCTTGATTCTCTCCTTTCTCTTGAGAGCGAGGAGACGATCAAGGAGAGGTAGCTAAAGACAACAGGCCTTCTGACCCTGGACTGCTGAATACAAAGCAGTAGCCAGCGTCAGAGGGCCTGTTGCATATATATCCTCATCAATCAATTCCTCAACTGTTGCTAGCTCAGATCTAACGTCAGCCTGATGACTGTATACATCCCTCCTGCTATCGTTTCTAGCTACCAGATAGGTAAATCTCATACAAGAAGAAGCAAACAGAAGCATATTTCGTTGCAAAAACGAAATATGCTTCTGTTTCATTTAGATTACATTCAAAGATTGCAGTATTTACTATATATACAATTTTATTAGTAAAAATTCATATTTATGCTAAAATCACCTCTGCATAATTCTACAAAACAATACTCATTCCCATTTATATTAGTATACATCGCAATCTCAAAACTTTTTTCTTCTCCCTTCATTGCTACATAATACGACACGTCCCTCGTCAAAATGTACCATTTTACCTACTTCCCCCCCTATGCTTGACAGCAAAAAACCACCTCCGTATACTTATGTTAACATAAAAAAGATGCTCAATAAAATCTATTTATCTCGTAGAGTTCTCTTAACATGTGGAGTTAATTCTTAGGATCAGCACATGTTTCGTCTGGATAAATATATTTTTATGATTGTTCTATCTCTGTGAAAGGGGGTGATGCTCATTCACAATTATGGATGCGAAAGTATCCAGAAATCTTTTAGCTTTTTAATCTCTTGTTACAGGTTCAGGAAAGATTATCGACTTTCATTGGCTTATTCTACAATTTTTTATAACTTTCCTACCGTTTTTTTAGTATTGTTCAAGGAGGATGTCTTCTATGCACAAAAATCGTGCAAAGTTCCTGGTATCAGGTTTCTTGCTGGCTATTATACTGATAGCTGTTGTCATTGCAGTCAAATTACCAAGTATCCTCGTTCATGCTGATAATCCTACAACTACTTACAATTGGAAACAACTCAAAATCGGTGGTGGCGGCTGGATCACTGGCATCGTTGCTCAACCCACAACTCCCAACCTGTTGTATGCTCGTGCGGATGTCGGTGGTCTGTACAAATGGAATGAAAGCACCCAGACCTGGACACAATTGCTGGTTGCGGATGCTGTGCCCAATCCTACCCCATCCGATTATCAAGTTGAGAGCGTTGCTACCAGCAAATCCAATAATCAGGTAGTCTATGCTGCGGTGGGCATCACCTACGATTTCACCAATGATACTCCCAGCGGTCGTATCCTGAAAAGTACGAACCAGGGCAAAACCTGGACCGATAATGGGCAGCGCTGGAAGATTAACGGTAATGCCGATAATCGTCAGGAAAGCGAGCGTCTGGTTATCGATCCCAACAATGAAAATATCGTCTACTTCGGGTCGCGCAATATGGGTCTGTGGCGCACAACCGATGGTGGCCAGAACTGGACACAGATCTCTCAAGTCCCCGTTGTCTATACCTCTGGTGATAACAATCCCGCAGGCATTAAGTTTGTGGCCTTCGATCCCACCAGCTCGGTTGTCAATGGCGCGACGCAGCGCATCTACGCCGCTGTCGCTGGCTCGGGCGTCTACATGAGCAATGATGGTGGCAATAGCTGGACGAACATCTATCCCACCACTCAGACCATCGAGGCAGGCGACATTGGCAGTGATGGCCAGGCCTACTTCTCGATCACCGATGCTCATATCCGTCGCTATACTCCTTCTTCCAATTCCTGGGCTGACGTTAGCCCATCCGGTAATCCGAACTACCTGACGGTAAGCGTCGATCCATTCAATCCTCAGCGCATCATCGCTGGCACCTCGCCTGTTAGTGGCGGTCATCTCTATCGCACCACGAATGGCGGAGCAAGCTGGGATACGCTGAATATTTCACTCGCATCCCCCAATATCCCCTGGATCACCAATAGCGATGAGTCGAATTGGCTGAGCGTTGGGAACATCATCTTTGATCCCCAGGTCAAGGATCGCCTCTGGTTCGGTCAGGGCACTGGCGTCTGGCGGGCAGATGGCCTCAGTGGCTCGAATATTGCCTGGAACTTTGTGAGCAAAGGCATTGAAGAGATGGTCTCTACCGATCTGGTGGCTCCTCCGGGCGGCCAGCCGGTCAATACCAACTGGGATCGCCAGGGCTTCTACCACGCCAGTCCTGATCAGTATCCACAGGGCGAACTGATGAACGACAAGTTCTCCAGTGGCTGGAATCTGGATTATAGTGGACAGCATCCTCAGTTCCTGGTCAATGTGGTCTCTGACCATCGCTTTCTCAATCCCGATTACAGTGGCTACTCAACCGATGGCGGAAAAACATGGACGCCCTTTAGCGGAACCAGCACGTCCAACGATCGCTTCGCAGGCAATATCGCAGTCTCGGCAACCGATACCAACAATATTGTGCGCCTACCCACGTACGGTCGCGCTCCTTATGTCTCAACGGACCGAGGCGCAACCTGGAATCCCTTGCCTTTCTTCAATAATGTCACCGGCTTACATGTTCAGTACTACCTCAGCCAGCTCAAACTGTTGGCATCCGACAAGGTGGATGGCTCCTTCTACATCTATAGCACAGGCGGTGCATTCTATCGCTCCACCAATAGTGGGCAAACCTGGACACAGGCTGCCAGCGCACCTCAGGGGGGTGGTGATGGTTGGGTCTTCAGTCAGATCCATGCTGTTCCTGGTCATGCTGGCAATGTCTGGTCCAGTACGGCTCAGGGTGGTATCTCCTATACAGAGGATAAGGGCGATCACTGGACGAAGATCGCAGCCATTCAGGAATCCCATGCCTTCGGCTTTGGTGCTCCTCTGGCTGGTGCAGCCTACCCGGCAGTGTATGCCAATGCGAAGATCAACAATCAGTGGGGCATCTGGCGCTCTGGCGACAAAGGTGCAACCTGGGATCTCATCTCAACAGCTCCTGCCGGCATCTATGATAATGTGCAGGTGGTCACTGGCGATATGAACGTGGCTGGGCGCGTCTATGTCGGCTTCTCGGGCAATGGCTTCGTCTATGGCGATACCGGAACCGCTGGCGACAATGGCGGGAACGGTGGTAATGGCGGGAACGGCGGTGGTAATGGCGGCAATGGTGGGAACGGTGGCAGTACTGGTGGTAACAGCGGCAACGGTGGCAGTACTGGTGGTAACAGCGGCAACGGTGGCAGTACTGGTGGCAACAGCGGCAACGGTGGTGGTAAGGGTAAAACAACCCTGAATCCTACCGCTGATCGTGATGATTGGGCCGCCGATGCAGGGTCCTTAACCTATCTCAATGCCAGCCTGTACACCAATTCCTACCTGAAGTTCAATCTCTCATCTGTCCCGAGCAACATCACATCAGCCAAGCTGCGAATCTATCGCAATGATGTAGGCCAGGGAAAACTCAAAGTGACTGTCCATCAGGTTACCAATGATTCCTGGTCGGAAACCGATGCCAGCACCCTTCCTGGAGTTGGCAGCACGATTACGACAGTCTCTTCTAATAAGACAGGCTATATCGAGATCGATGTCACGAAATTTGTTAAGAGCCGGCTCTCGGGTGGACAGGTTAGCCTGGCCATTAGCACCTCGGTGAACGGCTGGAGTGGCTTCGCTTCTCGTGAGAGCAGTTCCAATCAACCGCAGCTGGTGATTACTACAAATTAATCGAGTAGCGATAGCCATCTAAAATTTTTGAGGAACGGCTGCTTTTCAAGAACTCAGAGGAGCAAAGTTCTGACAAAAAAAATTGCCCCTGGAAGCTTTAAGCATTCCAGGTGGCAATTTTTTTGTGAAACCTCTTCTGAAAATAAACGTGTCATACAGGGTGGTGAAACCCTTTCATGAACGTCTACTCAGCTATGATCTCATCCTTAATCGTGAAGCGAATAAAGATAATCGTCAGTTCGTACAGGAGCGAAAGGGAGACACCAATAATCAAGGGGCTATAGATATCTGCACCTGGCGTCAGAAAACAGGATGCAATCCACATGACCACATGAGCAATTGAACGCTTCTTACGCAGCGTCTCACCAGAAACGATTCCAACCTTCGCCATAAACGTCAGGACCAGTGGCAGTTCAAATACCAGACCAAAGACGAGAATAAAGATTGCCACAAACGAAAAGTAGCTACTCGCTGTCACCAGCTCTGTAAAGTTTGCCGACCCAAAGGAGACCAACCACTCTACTGGATAACGCAGAACAATATATCCCAGGCTAATGCCAATCAGGAACAACACAATGCCAAGACTGATAAATGGCAATGCATACTTCTTCTCTCGTGCATACAGGCCTGGTGAGATAAACGCCCAGGTCTGATACAGCAGGATGGGCAGAGCCAGCACCAGTCCCGTTACAAGTGAGACCAGCAAGGTTACGCTAAAGCCTTCAGTCAGGCCCATCACCACCAGTTTATTATCACCCTGACGGTCCAGAGCATTAGCCTGCGTTGGCAGTGGAGCGCGCAAGAAATCCATAATCTGGTCGCGGAAGATAAAGGCTATAATTGCTCCCACGACAATTGCAATCAAGACTTTGAAAATACGCCAGCGGAGCTCTTCCAAATGGTCGATCAGAGACATGACACGGTTGCCATCATCTCCATCATCCAGCAGCGTAGCATGTTCCTGTTCTATCTTCGTCGCCATTTTTTTTCCTAAGCTCGTGGTAGTAGATTAATCAAACTTTGGCTGGGCAGCAGCTTCCTGCGCCGCAACCGCAGCTTTCTTGGCGGCGATCTCGCGCTCCAACGCATCCAGCTCTAAACGTGAGGCATCCGCAGACTTTACATCCTCTTCTTTATCTTTGGGCTGCTGAATCTCGTTAACACCTTTTTTGAACTCTTTAATGCTCTTTCCAATTGCTGAGCCCATCTCTGGCAGTTTCTTTGGTCCAAAGATCAGGAGCGCGATGACGACGATGATAATTAACTCAGGACGCATAAAACCCATGATTGGTTTCCTTTCTTCTACCCTGCTCCTCTAAGGAGGGAGGCAATCGTACACTATTGTCTATATGCAATGAAATCTGACGCGCATGGATACTTTTTTTGTCTGGTTTACTACTCTACTTAGCAAGATGCGTAGCCTTCGCTGTTTGTGACAGACATTTCCCACACCGGCCACTATCCTGGTTACTCTTGCGTTGGATGGACCGTATGTGTGCTGACAACCTCAACGGGCTTCTTGATCACAATCGTCTCAGCGTCGTCAGACTGGGTAGGAAAAGGCATGTGAACTTCAGAGGATTGAAGATCTGCATCTTCGAAGTGAGAAGGTCTCTCGACTACCTCCGCAACGCTGGAGGTCGATAGATCTGCCTCTATGCCAGTCGAAGAGACAGCCTGTGCGGCGAGCAAGGCTTTCCTGGCCGCAATCTCGCGCTCGAGAGTCTCCAGTTCACGTAAGCGGGCACTCTCTTTCTCTTCTTCGTCTTTCTGAGCACTATTTTGCATGTCTTCCATGCCTTTTTTGAACTGTTGGACGCTTTTGCCAATCGCAGCCCCCATCTCTGGCAACTTTTTGGGGCCAAAGATTAAAAGCGCTACGACCAGAACGACAATCAATTCAGGATGAAAACCCATACTATTTTGTCCTTTCTTCTCTGCCTACGACAATGTAGTCGGACCAGCTCATATAGAACAACCCTATGAGAAGTGATCTATTATCTGAAAACCAACCAATCAAGGCAAGCTATGATCCTTCTTTCGATCCTTCTTTCTAGAAAGATGCATGAACCTGCTTGATTGTGACAGGGTAACGTCCTCTTAAGCCGTCACTACAGCATCCTTGACGGTAAAATGGATGATAATAATCGTTAACTCATACAGAATCGACATCGCCACACCCAGAATGAGTGGGCTATAAAAGTCTGCTCCTGGTGTAAGAAAACAGGCTGCCAACCACATTCCCACATGGGCCACAGATCTTTTCTTGCGCAATGTCTGCTCAGAGATCAGCCCCACCTTGGCGAGAAAGGTTAACACAAGCGGCATCTCAAAGACGATTCCAAAGATGAGCAAGAAGATAGCGACAAATGAGAAGTAATTATCAGCCGTCACCAGTTCTGTAAAATTGCTGCCAGAGAACGAGATCAGCCATTCAATCGGGAAACGGAGAATAGCGTAACAGACGATAGAGCCCGCCAGAAAGAGCGCCAACCCAATAAAGATAAAGGGAATCGCATACTTCTTTTCGTGATCATAGAGTCCCGGCGCAATAAAAGCCCAGGTCTGATAAAGTAAGACCGGTAGGGCCAGAACGGTTCCTGCTGCAAGCGAGACCAACAAAGTGATGGTAAAGCCTTCAGTTAATCCCACCACCACAAGTTTCCCATGAGCCGAACGCAGTGCATTGGCCCTGCTTGGCAACGGACCCTGCAAAAAATTCATGATCTGATCACGGAAGATAAAGGCAATGACGCCTCCTATAGCGAGCGCAATCAAACATTTAAAGATACGCCACCGTAGCTCTTCTAAGTGATCGACCAGAGACATCGACGAGGCCTCCATCTCCGCCTCAAGTCTCCGTTCCTGGTCTGTATAGTCATCATATGGGGAGGTCTGCTGCTGACCAATGTTACTGGTTGCCATAAAAAAACCTCCTGTTAACAGCAGCACTTATTCAAAGTTGGGAGCTTTCTCAGTGTGTGGAGCATCATGATACATGGGGGCAGCTTGCTTGTTGGCAAGCTCGCGCTCCAGAGCCTCTAGCTCTAAACGGAGATCTGCGGCTGACCTATGAAGCGGTTGCTCAACCGACGCCTGTGGCTCCGGATTTTTAAGATCATCAATGCCCTTTTTAAATTGCTGAATACTGGCCCCGATCGAACGGCTAAGCTCCGGCAATTTTTTGGGACCAAAGATGAGGAGGGCAACCACCGCAATTACGATAATATCAAGCGGACGAAAACCAATAGGCATCAACAGGGTCCTTTCTTCTTTTCCATTGAGAATGTCACGCGTTCCTCAATGATGTCCATAGAGCACTTTTTGAACCAACATAGCACCCTGATATATCCAGGGTTCGCTAGTGATCTCATCAGATCGGTGCTATGATAGAACTGGATGGGCTAACTCCCGGCCAAACATATTGCTCTCAGCGAGATGGATCCCCTCCAGGCCTGCACTAAGAAGCCCCAGGCTAGCAGACCCGATCGCCACAAGCTTTACAGCCCTACGACGACTGAGGCGATACTCCCGCAGACGTGCTGCCTCATGCCTCTGGCGATTCTGCTGCGCTGCCTCCACCATGAGCGATGAAACGAGCCGCTGCTCTAGATGGGCTGGCGTCGGAGCAGATGGACCATAGTGACGGCCTAATAAAGTCTCAAGAGAGTCGTTGTTCATAAAAGCTCCTTGATCTGGGAGGAAGATCTGTCAACGAGAAACGCTGCTGATGAGTCTGCATCGATCTCCTCTGAACCTTGTAAGTGGGTGAGGAATCAGGAGAGGCCGAAGTCTCAGTCGTCCGGGTGGGCTCAGTGCTCTCTCCCTCCAGACGACTGGCTGGTGACTCCACCAGTTCATCCCCACTTTCGTAGGCATATACTTGCCGAAACTGCTGCCGAGCGCGCGAGAGGCGCTGCCGCACTGCTGCTTCCTTCAATCCCAGGAGATCGGCAATCTCACTATTTGAGAGATCACTCACAATAGAAAGCAACAGGCAGATACGCAGATTCTCAGGAAGTTTCGCCATCGTACGCCGAACAGCATCTTGCTCTGCAACCAGGAATGCCGGATCGTCTGTCTCGGTCTTGCCATAGCCACGAGGCTGGACCGGCGCAGCCTGCTCATGAATACCTTCCAGCCCTCTACTCTCATCCCCTCCCTGCTGCTTTGCATCCTGCAACAAAGAAAAGGGAATAAAGCGAAAGAGCGCTCGTCGCCGACGCTGCATGCGGACCGTATTCAAAGCGATACGCAATAGCCATGCCTTCGCATGAAAGTCCACACCACTCGTCTCACGAGCAGCATCAATAGACTTCAGGGCCTGCTGAAACGTGTCCTGAGTCAGATCCTGACTTTCTTCCCAATTCCCAGTTAGCCCATAAATGGTATGGAAGACAAGCTTATAATATTCATGAATCAGCACCTCAACCGCTTGGGTGGCAGGCAATATATCCACACACAACCCTTTTCACATTGACAGAACGTTCGAACGTACTCATTCTGCCTCTGTATACTAGATGCACGACACCAGGAGTTTGTGACAGGGACCATCAGAAAAAGAACCACACATAGCGAAAGGGGCGACCTGTAATGGTCGCCCAGAAAAATTCGTCTGTTTGCTCTCACTCAAAAAAAGAGAGAGAGCACCAGAAAGGATGAAAAAAATTAGCGGGAGTGCTCTTCGATATAATCTTCGGCTTCTTGAACCGTTGTAATCTTTTCTGCATCCTCGTCAGAGATCTGGAGCTTGAACTCCTCCTCCAGAGACATGATCAATTCGACCAGATCCAGGGAGTCAGCATTCAGATCCTCAACAAAAGAAGCGCTCGAAACTACTTCGCTCTCGTCAACACCAAGCTGGTCAACGATAATTTTTTTCAGGCGCTCATGAATAGTAGCCATTCTATTTCACCTCGCTTTCAGTTTTAGGGGTGGGCTGTTGAGCCCGCGTAAATATTGTACCCAGGACACCATTAATAAATCGGCTAGAGGTATCACTGCCAAATGTCTTGGCAAGTTCTATCGCTTCATTAATAGCAGCCTTGGCTGGTACCGTATTATTAAACAGAATCTCATAGATTGCAAGCCTGAGAATGGTTTTATCAATACGGGCCATCTGCTGGATTGGCCATTCACGGGCTGCGGTCTGAATATGGTCGTCGATATCTGCCACATGTGTATACACACCCACGACTAGCTCGCTCGCGTATTCTACTACCTTTGGATGCAGATTACGCTCCTCGGCATGACGCTGCAAGACCTCTGTGGGGGTATGATTGGTGATATCGTATTCGTAGAGTGTTTGCAGTGCGATCATTCGCGCTTGTCTGCGTATCCCTGGCATAGTATCCTCGCATTGTGACTAGCTTTGAGTCTTGTTCTTTGCAGAGCAGACAGATGTCAGTAAGTCGGATCTACTTAAGCAACATCTTGAATATACACATTAACTTCTCGGACCTGCATACCGATCATCATATCGATGGCTGCTGCCACCTCTTCTTGAACGGCATTGCCAACCTCGACGATATTATAGCCTGCTTCTACAACAATATAGAGATCTGCCGAGACGGTATTATCTTTGACCGTTAATGCTACCCCCTGCCTGGGAACCTCGCGGCCCAGAAGGCGTAGCCATTGATCACTTACCTGAGCCATCTTGACAACTCCAGGGATCAACAAGGCAGTGTTAATCACGATCGTTGAAAGTACTGGTCGGGCAACCCGTACCACTCCGGTTGATTGTGATTCTATTGCCATGACGCTTCCTCCTTCTTAGGTAAGTGATAAACCACCATCAATGCTTAATACCTGACCTGTGATGTATCGCGCAGGTGGCGAACAGAGGAAACCTACGGCCGCTGCTACATCTTCAGGGGCACCCAGATGACCAAGCACAATGCGCCCGGCCAGCGCTTGATGAGCCTCCTTCGTAAGATTAGCGGTCATATCAGTCTCGATAAAACCAGGGGCTACTGCATTAACACGAATATTCCGCCCCCCTAGCTCTATGGCCAGAGTTTTGGTCAGTGCAATCAAGCCTCCCTTTGCCGCCGTATAATTAGCCTGACCTGGATTTCCACCCAGAGCAACGACGGAGGCGATGTTCACGATACAGCCTTTGCGGGCTCTAATCATTGAACGCGCTGCCGCCTTACAGCAAAGATAGGAGCTTTTTAGGTTCGTGTCAAGTACACTATCCCAATCGTCCTCACTCAAACGCACTAGTAGGTTATCACGAGTGATGCCTGCGTTATTCACAAGCACCGAAACTGACCCAAGAGTACTGGTTACTTCGCGAAAGAGTCGTTCAACATCTTCGCTCTTGCTTACATCAGCCGCTATAGCCAGTGCTTTTACGCCAAAAGCCTCTATCTCTGCCACCGTCTCTTTAGCCCGTGCTTCATTCCCTAAGTAGTTGACACAGACATCGGCTCCACGCCGCCCCAGTTCCAGCGCAATCGCTCGCCCAATCCCACGAGATCCCCCGGTCACAAGTGCAACCTGTCCCGCAAGATCTGCCAGCACTACGTTCGTCTCAGACATGTCTGTACTCCATTATATAGTTATTGTACCAGGCCCATCTCACGAACGAGTTCAACGGCCTTTTCAATCTCGGCGACGCTGCTAATATTGATAGTGGTCGCCCCTTTGGCGATGCGCTTGTTCATACCAGCAAGAGCCTTACCAGGCCCAATCTCAAAAAAGGTGGTCACTCCCTGGCTGACCAGATACTCAATTGTTCTGGTCCACTGCACCGATGACGCCACTTGCTGCGCCAGCTCCTCACGTAGCTCCTCTACACTTGTCAGAGGGGTTGCTGTAATATTACCAATTAATGGGATCTGGGGATTCTGAATAGCTGTAACGGAGAGTGAGTGAGCCATCTGTGCAACGGCTGGGGCCATGACTGGGGAATGAAAGGCTCCACTTACAGCCAGAGGGATGACTTTCTTGGCTCCACGCTCTTTCGCAATCTGAAGCGCTGCCTCAAGGGCCTGCTGTTCGCCAGAGAGGACAATCTGGCCGGGCGCGTTGTAATTGGCAATAATTACCTGGCCCTGGCCCGGATGCCTCACATCGCTCGCTTGCAATCCCTGAATAACTTCCTGGCAGATCTCCTGCAAGACTCCTTCATCCAGTCCAATGACCGCTGCCATCCCACCCGGACAGGCTAGCTCTTCTTCATGCATGAGACGACCACGTTCACGCACCAGCTGCGCAACCCCGCTCAGACCCACCGCGCCCGCAGCCACCAGTGCCGAACATTCGCCAACACTATGACCCGCGACATATGCAGGGGTAAAAGGGATCGACCAGGAAGAATAGGAGGAGGAGAGTGCTTCTTGAAATGCCGCAAGGTAGGCAAGGCTGACAGCTACAATAGCAGGCTGAGCATTGATGGTCGAGCGGAGGGTCTCTTCAGGCCCCGCAAAACAGAGCTCACTTAGCGCAAAACCAAGGGTCTGATCAAAGGTGGCAAAAACCTGCTTTGCCGCAGGAGATGCAGCAAAAACATCTGCTCCCATACCAACCGCCTGGCTACCTTGTCCAGGAAAGAGAAAGGCGACTTGTGTAGTTATCATTATGCACTTCACTATTGAAATATGCTCGCTTCCCCAGCTTTTCAGAGTAACGAGAACGGATTGGAATGGATGGTCTTCTGTGGTAGATGACCCACCCATCCGTCCATTGACCGGATAGATGGGTCAGCCAGCCACAATACATCTATAAGTATGCATCAGCAACCCTGTTGCCTCTACACTACTTCTGATTCTTTGGCAGAAACACCTGGCGACCCCGATAGGTGCCACAATTTGGGCAAGCGTGATGCGACAGACGAGGCTTCTTGCACTGTGGGCAAGCAACCAACTGCGGCAGGTCAAGATGATGATGGGCGCGGCGTTCGCCCTGGCGCGCATGCGAGATGCGCTGTTTTGGTAAGGCTCCCATTGCTGTATTCTCCTCTTCCACCAGTATTGTGCCCTGAGTTCTTGATCAGGTCTACTTACTCGTGTGGTGTGTTGTTTTGAATCTGACTGATTGGTAATAGATCTTTTAAGATGTTAAATTGACTCTCTCCCTCTGGCTCACAATTGCAGGGGCCAAGGTTGAGATCATGACCACACTGTGAACAAAGCCCGGCGCAATCCTCTTTGCACAGTGTCACCATCGGAACCGCGAGCAACACAGCCTGGCGTATGGCCTCCGTGAGATCGACCTGATGGTGTTCATCGATAGAGAACACGTCGTCCTCCTCGATTGGTGGAAGTGGGGCACCCGTCACCACATCTACCGTTGGATAAAAGCGCTCCTCAAAGGTCACATGCATGAGCTGCTCAAATTCTTTTAAACAGCGGGTACATGTTAGCCCGAGGGTCAGA
The DNA here is from genome assembly GCF_003967535.1 of Tengunoibacter tsumagoiensis. Lineage (GTDB taxonomy): Bacteria > Chloroflexota > Ktedonobacteria > Ktedonobacterales > Ktedonobacteraceae > Tengunoibacter > Tengunoibacter tsumagoiensis. Next base: position 4,852,858 of record NZ_BIFR01000001.1, read on the forward strand.
TCCACCCAACCATCGACCAGAAGCCCCTGGTTGACACGGCGCATACGCACATGGCCATCAATGGGGCCAATGACGTTGAGATCGCTGTCGAGTTGAACCTGTTCTTCATGAATAGCTGATGAGTAGGTGTTGCCAACCTGGGCTTTCATCAGTTGCGCCACATTATATATCATGGGAAATGTTTCCTTTCCACTAGTTTCAACCCTCAGCAGTTTGAAGGGAACCGCTACAATATCTGTTCGTTTCCGGGCAGGTTGATGCTAGAATACAACAGATCGTGTGATGACTCAACACGCGGCATGTTCCAAACAACTGGCGTGATTAGACACTAGAGAACCCTTTTGTACTATCTCTTGCCGGTAAAATACTTTCGGGCGCAAGGTGAATGATCCCGTGTCCTCCGCAGGCGCTTGCTCATTATAGACAAGGTCTGTAAGGGTGTCAAGTCTTTGTTCTGTCTATCAGTTTCTGGTTTTCCAGGGCCCTCTTGTCCCTTTTCTTGGCTCAAATGCTCTTAATCAGAATAATTAGAACTCCCCATGGAATCGGCGGCAAGGGAGGCTCGCCGTTGCTGTGGACCCGTCTGCTGAGGTGGAATCAGGTCGTTCTCTTCTCCATCTGGCTGCTGAGTATTCTGATCCTCCAGGCTATCTAATCCTCGCTCGATGCTCATGATGGTTCGCCCAAGCTCGCCGTTGATGCTCAGAAGATGCTCCCGCAGGCCATGAAGGGTCTCGGTTGCATAGGCATCCGCTTCGTTTTGCAGTTGATCGGTGCGCTCTTCAGCTCGACGAATGATGGATTGAGCCTGCTCGTTGGCTCGCCGCACCATCTCTTGCGAGCGCTCCTCCGCTGCTCGGAGCAGCCCTTCTCGGCTCATGGTCCGTTCGGCCTCGTCTCGAGCACGCGCCACAATGGCGGTCGCATCCGACTGCGCCTGCGCCAAAATGTTCTCTTTCTCCTGGATAATTCGTCGGGCTCGCTTGATCTCATCAGGGATCGAGGTGCGCATCATATCAATAATATTTAAAATGTCGGGCTCTTTGATGATGATCTGATTCAGCAGGGGCATTTTGCGGCTGCTGGCGACAAGGTTCTCCAGACGATCGACCAGATAAAGTATATCCATACTGTGCCTTGTTTCCTTCCCGTGCCACGGCGTCCCCCCCGGACGCAGCCCTGGCTCTCTCCGTATGCTTTGTCTGAGCTTCGCTCTTCGTGATCGCTCTAACGCGGCTCCCCATGCAATTTCTGCTGCAAGGCACGTGCGACAGTGGTGGGAAGCAGGTCGGTGACATCGCCACCTAGACGCGCCACTTCTTTAAGCAGAGATGAACTTATAAAAAGGTGTTCAAGATGGGTAAACAAACAGATTGTCTCGATCTCAGGTGCCAATTTTCGATTCATTAACCCCTGTTTGAATTCAGCTTCAAAATCTGCTGACGAACGGAGCCCTTTGATGATCGCTGTGGCGCCACGCGCTCGCGCATAGTCAATCGTTAGACCCGTGAACGTCTCAACTTGCACGTTGACTAGTTGCTCCTCTGCAATGACCTTTTGCCAGAGTGCCGCCCGCTCTTCAACTGTAAATAGCAGATTCTTCGATGGCGTTGCATAGACGGCGATCACAAGTCTCTCACAGAGCTGTGCTGCACGCCGCGCAATATCCAGATGCCCGTTGGTTAATGGGTCAAAACTACCTGGATAGATGCCAATAAGCTGCGATCTCTGTTGGTGCTTCACCGGCAATCCTCCAATCAGTTGAATCCTTCAGGAAACTATGAAACTAGCATTAGCACTCTTAGCACTTTTTATTAAACCATATTAGCGGCCATTCGGCAATAGCCGAAACGAGCGCAGAAGGGGCCTGGTTAGCAAAAAAGGACAGCCAGGGCTTCTGGCTGTCCCACAAGATCACTTCCCGTCTCACATGGTCCCTTTTAGAGGGCTTTGCGCACGCGTTTCCGGTAGATACCTGTGATCGCTTCTCCCAGGCTAATGGCAATTAAGCCCAAAAGCAGGTGAAGAACCTGGATGATCCAGTGCGAGGAACCTACCATCAGAGAGGCCTGGGTCAGGCCCAGCCAGATCAGTAGTACACCAATGACAAAGGCTGCTATCCCCAGACCAATGTTGCCACCCTTAGCGGTCGCAATGACACCACCCTCAACCCAGAGGGCAATGGCGATTAAGAGACCCAGGAGCATATGCACAGGGACGAGCGCACCTTTGATACCAGCAATCCAGAAGATAAGTCCAAGAATAAGAGCTAGCAGGCCGCAGATTCGCAAGACCATGCTCGAAATACGTAATGCCATCGAAGTCCTTCTCCTTACAGATCATAAATACAGATCATAAATGGTACATCTGATAGAGAATCAGAGGTAGCCAGACGCTTTGAGGATAGCTCTATCCTCTGGCTGAAACGAATGTCAACAGGGCTTTTCATGCGTTGACATGGCTGTTGTGACTTGTTAGTGGCTGATCTCTCCACCGACGGGAATACGCTCTCCTCCCATCAAGTGCACAGGCTGGTGCAGATGGGAGCGATTTGACACGGCTACGAGAAAGGCCAGCAACACAAGTATACCACCGATGATAAAGGGAGTCCCGGGATAAAACATGTAGGCAAGGCCAGCTGCGACCGGCCCTACAGCTCTTCCCAGCCCAGCCAGACCCTGTGAAAGCCCCAGGATCTCTCCCTGCTTCTCCTGAGAACTGGCAAACGATAAGAGGGTCGAGACGGTTGGCGTAACCGCTCCTTCGCCAATGCTTAATAATGCGAGACTCACTAAAAGCAAGGCAAACTGCTGGCTAAAGGCCAGCATGATTAATCCCACTGCCAGCAACAACAGGCCCACTAACATGACTCCACGCTCGTTCCAACGTTTCACAAGTTGACCAACCAGACCCCCTTGCATGAGGACAATAATGATACCTATATAGGTAAATATGTACCCATTCTGTGAGGCTCCCCATCCAAAGGTCTTCTGTGAGAAGAGGGAGAAGACTGCCTCCATGGCGGTGAAGGCCAGCGTAAACAAGAGATTGACGCTGATTAAGGTCAGAATAGCAGGCGTATGAAGAACGCTCCCCCACCCTCTTAAGAGATTCTGTCTCACGGCACTCCCAGTTCGCTGTTGACGCGTCTCAGGGAGAAAGAGGATCACCAGTAAGGCGTTGATTAACGCTAATCCACCCGCAACCCAGAATGGAAGGGTGGTTCCCAGAGGTGCCAGGATTCCTCCCAATAAGGGCCCGATCACAAAACCCAGTCCAATCGATGCCCCAATCATTCCCATTCCACTAGCTCGATTCTTAGCGTCTGTGACATCCGCGACAACAGCTTGCGCTGACCCAATATTGGAGGCACCAATTCCACCCAGAAAACGCGCACATAAGAGCAACGGCAAGTTTCCCGCTAGCGCCGTAAGCACAAATGAACATGTTTCCAGGATCAGCGAGGCTACGATAACGGGCTTACGCCCATAGCGATCTGACAGGCTGCCTAACAGTGGCGTACAGACAAATTGCGCGATAGCGTAGACGGTCAGGATCAGGCCAACTCCAACCGGGGTGGCCCCCACATGCTCAGCCCAGAAGGGTAAGAGAGGAATGATCAGGCCAAATCCAATAAAATCAATCAAGATTGTTAAAGCCATCAGCAATAATGGCGAGCGCGACTTTCTTTGCATAGGTTATCCATCCCGTCTGTTAAGTCAGATCTGACTTAACAGCGAAAAAAAAGCACTTTCCTCTCATTGTAGAAAAAGATGTGTTTATTGATGCGAATGAAGAAACATAGCATAGGTAGTAGGAAGCTGACGAAGCGTCTTTTCCAGCCAGTTTATTTCAGCCTCCAGCAATGCCAATTTATGACCATAGACCAGTTGATGAGCGATATCTGTCCCCTGGCAGCCCTCTGTCTGCTGCAAGAGATCTGTCTTCTGGTTGAGAAGGTTTTCCAGGCGCTCGCGTAAGAGCGTTTCAGCCTCCTCTGGCGTCAGATGATTGAGAAAATAAATACAGGCCTCCAGTTCACTAAAACCTGGAGCATAGGTGCTTAACATTGAACGCAAAAGCGTATAAAAATAGCTACGGCCCTCTGCTGTTATATAGTACATGTCGCGCTCACGCAACGTAACATCTTCATGGGCTGCACCTGGACCTGGTGCCTCAACTGCTTCTCGCCGCAAGTCTAAGTAACCATCCGCAACCAGCTTCTCTAACTGGTAATAGATGGTTGGCTTTTTGATGTGATTGGCAAAAAGCTCGTGGTGCGTCTCTATGACCTCTCGTATCTGCTGACCATACATTGGCCGCGCAAGCAACAGACCCAGAAGCATTAGCTGCTTATACATGTCTTCTTTACGCTTTCGTTGAGTCAAGTCTGACTTAATTATACTGAACAACTGTACGCTCGTCAAGGATGCGTTTCTCGATACAGGGCAGGACCTTAAATTTTTACAAAAAAATAGTTGTGCTCTTTCAAAGGCATCATTTTGTGAAAAAAGGCATAGTATTTTTAGAACAGGTCGTGTATTATTGAAATATTACGATGTTCTTGTTTGAAATAGTGACAGGTTCATGCGCAATCTCTTCTCGCGTATACGATGTTCTTGTAAGGAGGCACACGTCGTTCTATGGGTACTCCATCTCAGTTCTTCTGTACACAATGTGGAGCTGCTCACCCGCTTCATGCCAGGTTCTGTCGCTTCTGCGGAGCCCCTCTCTCCTCGCAGATGAGCCTTACACAACATCACACACAAGAGCCTCTATCTGGACCCGGATCGCTGCTTAAAAAGCGCTATCTGATCCTGTCTCAGCTCGGAGTTGGCGGCTATGGAGAAGTCTATAAAGCCCTCGATCAAGACTTTGGTAATCGAGCCGTCGCAGTTAAAGAGCTTACCCAGCGCGGCCTGAGCTCGCAAGAGATTCAACAGGCAAGTGAAGACTTTAAACGTGAAGCATTTCTGCTCGCTTCTCTGACGCATCCTAATCTGCCCAGTATCTATGACCACTTTACTGAGCATGGTCGCTGGTATCTGGTGATGAGTTTTATCGAAGGAGAGACGTTAGAGAGCTATCTTCAACGCTCGAGAATGGGACGTTTACCTATTGAAAAGGCGATCGATATCGGCATTCAACTGGCCTCGGTCTTAAGCTATCTTCATACCCGCAAGCCTCCTGTGATTTTTCGCGATCTCAAACCTTCTAATATTATGCGCATTCCTGATGGGCAGCTGTATCTGATCGATTTTGGCATTGCACGCCATTTTAAACAGGGCAAGCTCAAGGATACAATGGCGCTGGGCTCGCCTGGCTATGCCGCTCCAGAACAATATGGCCGCGCTCAAACAACTCCTCAGACAGATGTCTATAGTCTGGGCGCTGTGCTCCATCATCTCCTGAGTGGTCAGGACCCTACCCTCAATCCGTTTCAGCATGCTCCTTTAGAACTTCCTGGCTACCCTGCTCTCAATACTCTTATTCAATGTATGCTGGAAAAAGATGCCAAGAAACGACCATCTAGCATGGCAAATATCAAACGCGAGCTGCAACGCATGCTCATGGGCCGCTCACATGGCCCTCTTCCTCCCCCGAACTCATCACAATCGCTGCTGCCTCTTCTCGCTGCTCCCCCACAACATCCTGGCCGCTCGTTCCTGGGACGATGGTCGCGTTCTCAAAAAAAAATAATTGATTTCAACCTCTAATTGCGGGTGAAAATTATCCTTTCCTGCTCTCATGAGCATCTCTATAGTATCCTTTCCTGCTCTCATGAGCATCTCTATTACGTAAATTTATGGGCTCATCTTCTTGAACTGGATGGCACATCATCTACGCGAGGCGTGACAAGAAAAACGAACCCACCACTTCTTACTCAATAAAAGGAGCAAATGTCTATGCCAAAAGCTGTCTGGAATGGCGCAACTCTCGCCGAAAGCGATCAGTGTATTGTGATTGAGGGCAATCAATATTTCCCTGCCGACTCAGTACATAAAGAATACTTTACTGAGAGCAACACCCACACGACCTGTCCCTGGAAAGGGCTGGCGAGCTACTATACGGTGAAGGTGGATGGGAAAGAAAATGCCGACGCTGCCTGGTACTATCCAGAGCCCAAGGATGCTGCCAAAGAGATTAAAGGGTATGTTGCCTTCTGGCGTGGTGTGAAGGTCGAAGCCTGATTCTCTCTCCGTTAGCTTCAGTAGTGCGTCAGTAAAAAACCTGTTATTCCTGCCCATCGTAGATGCAAACCCTACCCCAAACATGAGGTAGGGTTTGCATCTACGATGGGCAGGAATAAAATCCTCTCCACCAGATGTTCTCTAACATGCAGGATATGAGGAATAATGGTGGTGGCGATAAAAGGGATGTTCCTGCACTGCACAGAACAAAGGATATATGCCATGACCAGACAGGCAAAAATTTTGGTGACGATTGCCCTGATGTTGGGGATGACGCTGGCAGCACTCGACACCACGATTGTGGGCACAGCTATGCCCAGTATTGTTGGAAAGTTGGGAGGGATCACACTCTATTCATGGGTCTTTTCAGCTTATCTGCTCACTTCCACAGTTACGGTCCCCATTTATGGAAAATTAGCTGATCTTTATGGTCGCAAACCACTCTTTCTCTTTGGCTCGGCTCTCTTCTTACTAGGCTCGATTGCTTCAGGAGCTGCTCAATCAATGGAACAGCTGATTATCTTTCGAGCGATCCAGGGACTGGGGGCAGGGGCAGTTCAACCTATAGTGCTCACAATTATTGGCGATATCTTTGTCTTACAAGAACGCGCCCGTGTTCAGGGTCTTTTCAGTGGCGTCTGGGGGCTCTCGAGCATTATTGGGCCCGCCCTGGGTGGTCTCATCGTTGATCATTTCTCCTGGCGCTGGGTCTTCTTTATTAATATTCCTTTTGGAGTCGTCTCAGCTCTGCTACTTATTATTGCGCTAAAAGAACAGGTTGAACGCAAAAAACATCATCTTGATTACCCTGGAACATTTTTACTCTCTGCTGGTATTATTGCGCTTCTCTTTGCTTTCTTACAGGGAGGCACAAGCTGGGCCTGGAGCTCCTGGCAAAGCATTGGCCTTTTTGCACTGGCGATAGCTGGTATCGTTCTCTTTATTCTTCAGGAGCGCCGCGCCGCAGAACCCATCCTTCCTCTATCTCTGTTCTCTAATCGCATCATTGTCATTGCGAGCATTGGTGGATTGGTACTTGGCGTTATTATGTTTGGTATTACCTCCTATGTCCCTCTCTTCATGCAGGGTGTGAAAGGCGGGAGTGCCACTGATGCTGGTCTGATCCTTGGTCCTTTATTGCTGGCCTGGCCGATCAGTGCGGCGCTAAGTGGGAAGGTTGTCTTGCGCTATGGCTATCGCTTTACGTCGCTGTTAGGAAGTATCCTGACGGTCATTGGTATGGTGATGGTGCTTTTCTTTCATCCACAAACAACCCTCGCTTTTGTGATGGTCTCGATGGTGCTCATTGGCTCTGGTCTGGGCTTCTCCAGTTCGGCCTATATTCTCTCAGTGCAGAATGCTGTGCCCTGGAACCTGCGTGGAGTCGCTACGGCGTCAACTCAGTTCTTTCGAACGATTGGCGGTACAATTGGTGTGGCAATTATGGGTTCAATCCTCAATGCTCAGATGGCCCAACGCTTTGCCCCCATCTTTGCCCACTATACTACTGATGCCGCACGTCTACCAACGAATGTAGCACCTGCTAATGTCTTGCTAACTCCTGAGGTGCGCAATTCCTTGCCACTGGATTTCCTTCAGCAATTACAAGGTGCATTGTCTCAGGGCCTGTTCTGGGTCTACTTGCTTCTGATGATTTCGGCTATCATTGGTCTGATCGCTATGTTCTGGCTACCAGGTGGTCGCGCCGATCAATATGCGTATAAAGCCGAAACCACTGAGGAGGCACCCGAAGAGCTGATGAATAGCTCTCTGGCTCATATGGGCTGACATGTATTGGTAAGGCTAAGAGCTTGTGTTCAACCGAACAGAGAGGTAGGGTCTATCTCTCTTTCGGTTGAACACAAGCTCTATACATAAGATTCCATGTCTACCCATCCAGAGTTATGCCGAAAGCCATACCTTCACAACTCCAGGTCCTGTCTCTCCTCCAATCGATGCCGCGATCATTTTTCCATCAGGCGACCAGCCCAGCGATGTGATATAAGTGCCGCTGTTATAGCAATCCCCTACATCTTTTGTGCTTATTTGATCGTCTGCCATCTATAATCCCATGTAGAGAAAAAATGTTGCAGGTGCTCAGTATATGCAACCATTTATTGCCCAATGTGTGGGCACAAGAGATGGTGATATGAACAGGATTGTATCGAGGGTAATCATAGATTTAAGCGGTTAAAGTTCATTTTTCTGCTATAATGCTAGAAGAATAAATGAAGATCACTTTAGATTGAGGGGTTTCAGAATGGCAAGAAAAAGCAAAAGAAGAGAGAAAAAAAGGCGTACGAGACAAAAGACGAACCATCTCGCCTCTCCTAAAATCAGGCCTGATCTGATTCCTCCTACGTTCCCGGCGGAACACCTGGGAGCGCCAGTTTCTGGTGCGAGCTGGATCGGCCAAAAATTGGCCTCTCTTTTTCGCAGACCAAAAAGAAGATAAGCCTTGAGGATTTCCTCTCAACGTATCTTCTTTCTGGTCTACAAAAGATATGCCAGCAGCTTTCTATGCCAGCTCAATGCTGGGCCAGATCTTCCTCGATTAACCCGGCTACGATCTTTCCAGAGAGCATGACGAGGGGAACACCTCCGCCTGGATGAGTGCTTCCACCAACAAAATACAGTTTCTTAATCGTTTTAGAACGATTGCCCGGTCGAGTAAAAGGGGCCATGCGATCATTGGAAGAGAGACCATAGATGGAGCCAGCATTGGCTCCATAGCGCTGCTGCAAATCTGCTGGCGTGATCATACTCTCGCAGATAATATGCTCGCGCAGATCGCTGAGCCCTCCCTCTGGATAGGTAGTTAGCAGATCCAGAATCCGTTCGCGATAAGCAGGCGCTTCCTGTTCCCAGTTGCTCTTCTCGGTTAAATACGGAGCATTGACCAGGACAAAGAGGTTCTCACAGCCCTCTGGAGCCTGGGTTGGATCGGTTCGGGTCGTGGCACAGACATACATGGTGGGGGTACGTTGTGGTATCTTCCGCTCAAACAGGTCCTCGAATTCTGCTTTATAGTTGTCTGAAAAGAAGATATTATGATGAGCCAGGTGAGGATACTGCTTGTCAGTTCCCAATAACAGGACAAATCCTGAGCAGGAGGGCTCTAACTGTTCCAGATGACGCACATAGCGCTCGGTACGAACGGCTGGTGAAAGCAGTTCACGATGGGTTGTCACAACATCGCTGTTGGCGACAACCAGATCGCTCCGTATGACGCTCCCATCGGCCAGGACGGCTCCTCGCGCCTCTCCATGCTCAACCAGAATACGGCTCACTGCGCAATTGGTCTCAATCCCTACTCCTAGCTCACCCGCTAAACGCTTCAACGCTCGCGCCAACTCATACATTCCTCCACGGGGATACCAGCCTCCATCAGCCATTTCAACGTAGGGGATGATACTATAGACTGAAGCAACCTGATAGGGGGATGATCCGTTGTAGGTGGCATAGCGATCAAAAAGTTGGCGCAGATGTCTGTCCTGAAAGAAGCCACGCACACACTGATCTAATGTCGTTGGCGAGAGCGCAGCCATCACTGCTCTCAGACGTTCCCAGATGCTGGTCTCATGACCATTCTGCCCGGTTGATGGCTCTACTGGATGCCCTTGCTGCACATAGCGAATAAACGTCTGCAAGACATCCAGCGGGTTGCCCAGACTATGGTAGAGGAATGGATCGGCTGCAGCGTCAAAAATCATTCTGGAATAGCTGATAAATTTTTCTAATGCCTCTCCATCCTGAGGATTTACCTGCGCAAACTCTTTAATCAGTTGCTCTGTATCCCGCCAGGCGTTCAGAATCAGACCATCTGGATAGAAATAACGGCAGGTTAGATCGAGTGGGACCAGATCTAAATACTCTTCCAATCGACGATTAGCCGCTTGAAACAGCTCGCGAAAGACCGCTGGCATGGTGATAAGAGAAGGGCCCGTATCAAAGCTAAAGCCGTCCATCTCAATGAGATTGAGCTTCCCTCCAACACGCGGCTGACGCTCAAAGATGCTCACTCGATGACCCTGCAAGGCAAGACGAATGGCGGTCGTCAGGCCACCAATACCAGCCCCGACGATGAGAATATGTTTTGTAGCAGACACAGTGTTACCTCTCTTATAATACATTCTAAGTGAAGATGTTATCACAAAATACGGATGGGTAAAGGAATGACATTTGTATGATTACTGCCGCTAAATTTCCCCCAGGCTCATGGCTTGTCTGGCGCTTAATTCATAGCTCACTCAGCAAACATTTCGATCGTGTCTATTTTCGCATGGAGCATGAATTGACGCCAGAGCATCTGCAACGCCCTATGATTATCTGTGCCAATCACTTTAGCTGGTGGGATGGCTATGTAGCCGCTCTCCTGCAAAAACAGCTCAAATTGGATGGCTATCTTATGATGGAAGAGGCTCAACTAAAACGCTATTTTTTCTTTCGTTGGATTGGCTGTTTCTCGGTCGATCGCGAACATCCACGAGCAGCTATGCAATCTCTGCATTATGCCGCGAGACTGTTTGCAGAAAAACCCTCCCGTATGGTCTGGATCTTTCCTCAAGGCGTTATTCGACCAAATGACGCCCGCCCGCTGACGTTCTTTACCGGAGCGGCTCATCTCAGTCGTCTCGCAGCCCCGGCCTATCTCTATCCCTTAGCCAGCCGCATCGAATATATGGCCGAACAACGTCCTAATCTCTTTATTAGTATGGGCTCGCCTCTCTTGATTACAAAAGAAAGCAGTGCACAACCCGAGTTTCTGAAGCAGACGACTCATCAACTGGAAACGCTGGTAACTGCCGAACTCGATCGATTGCGAGCTGATATACTAAGCGGAGAATTGACCAACTTTACCCAATTGATGCATGGCCGAGCATCAGCAAATCGTATCTTTGACCTGTTTCTGTTGCGCAAACAGATGAAACGTCTGTAAATTATCTCTCATATTTGTCTATAGGATCTATTATGGAACTGACCTGGCTTTTTCTCACAGGCAGCATCTTTGCAATCTTAAGCTGCCTCCTGCTTATCCTTCTCATCAACCTTTTCACGTTTCACCGCCTCAAACCTCTCTCTCTCATTTCTTTAAAGACTATAGGAATGATGGACGGGAGGGTGGATGATCTTCCTCTGGTCTCTGTGCTCGTTCCAGCACGCAATGAGGAACTGGGTATTGAGCCCTGTGTGCGCTCTCTGCTGGCTCAAACATATCCCAATCTCGAAATTCTGGTCCTCGATGATCAGAGCGATGATCGCACTCCACAGATTGTTCAACGGTTGATCGCTGAGCTCCCCCCTGGCCAGCAAGGACGGCTGCGGCTCCTGGCAGGTGCTCCCCTCCCCAGTGGATGGATCGGAAAGAATTTTGCCTGCCATCAATTGGCTCAGCAGGCTCGTGGTAGCTATCTCTTATTTACTGATGCGGATACATTTCATCAACCAGCTCTCGTTACCGCTGTCATTGAGCGAATGAAGCGGGAAAACGTTCAGCTTTTAACGGCTCTTCCAGAACAGATTATGCTCAGTCCTGGCGAACGGCTGATTGTTCCACTGGTCACTTTTACGATGCTCTCGCTCTTACCTGTTCCTCTGGTGCGCTTACGGCCTGAGCCCAGTCTCTCAACTGGAGTTGGACAGTTGCTCTGTTTTGAACGCAAAAGCTATGAGACCAGCGGGGGACATGCCGCTGTTAAGGGACTCATTCTGGAAGATGTGCTCCTGGCTCGAACGCTAAAGGCCGCCGGGTTTCACATGACATTTGTAGATGCCTTCGATCTGGTGCAATGCCGCATGTATCGTTCCTTTACTGAGGTCTGGAACGGTTTCTCCAAAAATCTATTTGCCTTCTATAACTACACGCTGCCAGTTGCGTTCATTGCAATACTACTCACAACGCTGCTGTATATTGTCCCTGTTATGATTGTACTGGCAGCCCTCTTTATCAAGCTGCCAGCAGTGATTGTGGGGCTCTCGCTAAGCTCGTATCTGCTGGCAACGCTGATGCATATTCTGTTAACACTGCGCTTTGTGCGCACCGGGAAGCTCACCATGCTCTTGCTTACGCTATGCCACCCACTCTCTATTTTTCTGGAGAATTTGATCTTGCTCAACTCCATTCGCTGGCGCTACCGCAAGTCTGGAACGCACTGGAAAGGTCGTTCCTATTCGTGAAGCTTCTTTGTAACAATCTCAGAACTCTGCTGATTGAAGAGGTACCACAGCAGGAGTACACCTGCCAGGGCCGCCATTCCAGCCGCCCCAAAGAAACCATGGGTGAGGTTGACCAGCCCAAACATGATCAGGCTCCCCACAAAGATCACACGGGAGACAAACAAGGCGAGGCGCTCCGATCCCATCTTTCTACTAAAGATGGGATCTTCATCCTGTACTGCTGCAACTGGCAGGCTCCCCAATAATCTATCGGCCAACACCAGAAAAAGGAGGGCGACCACAAACCAGGCGATAAAGTTTGTCAGAGGAACGCCATAATAGGAGTAGCGTCCGGCATCAGCCCAGACCCAATAATGCACGACATAGGTAGCCACGGGCTCTATAGCCAGATCTAATAGCATCGCCAATAGAGCCGCCTGAAGCGCTCGTTGCCAGCCTCGCCGACCAGACCCTTGTCTCTGCTGCTGTGTCGTCACAACCCAGCTATAGCCACCAAAGATGACTAAGATCCAGGCAAACATCACTGGCAGAGGAACTCCTCCCGGTAAAAGCGGCACAAGTTGATGGGTATAATGATAGATACCAAACGGCCAACCTGTCAGGACTCCCAGAGCCTCCACACCATAGGAGAGCAGAACGACCAATCCACCCATTAAGAGCGCGCGAAGAGGTCCATACAGAACAATGGCAGCCAGGATCAGCATTCCTCCCTCGAGGAAGAGAAGGGCACTACCAGCCCAGGTCATTGAAAAAGGCGGATTGACATCAAAGGCGACGCCAATTACGGCAATCGGGTAGGCAATACAGAAAATGACACATAGAAAAAGGAGCACGATACGCCAAAATACTTGCATGAATTATCTTACCTATCTCTTCTTTCCAACACCAATGATCTTCACATAAGCTCCTGGACTGACAATCTGAGTCAATGCCCCCTGTTGGAGATCGAATGCGTAGAGCGCATTGTCAGCATAGAATAAGAGAGTATGCTCATCCAGCCAGCCTCCTAGCTCCACATAGCGAGAGGTCGATGTGGCCACAAGCCCCGGTCCATGCCCTCGCCCGGCCGTAGACTTTGTTACAGCATTCTGTTCAACCTGTTCTATATAGAGTGCACTATGGCGCGTAAATGGGTCATGTGAATCGCTCGAAAATTCTACATAGGCAAGCTGTTTGCCATCAGGTGAAAAGAATGGGCTTGTCACCCAGTGATAGACCGCACTGTTAGACAAGTTCCCCTGCTCCGCTAGAAAGGTCTGTGCATTCTGGCTCTGAAGAGGTGTTCCATTTAGAGAAGAGAACGTTAAACTATTGGCATAACTAAACGAACTCATATCTCCAGGAGCACTGCGATCAGTAGGCAGGGGCACAAAACCTTCATAACTGGATGATAACAGAAGATTCTGAGCCTGCACATAGGCCAGAGGCCCTTGCTGAGGCGCATCCTGCAAGATCTGATATGGCTGAGTAGACTGCGTCAGATCAAGCGCCCATAACCCATACTGAACCAGGCGGTGGTCGCTCCGATCATTCGTTAAAAGAAGAATGCTATTAGCCTGCCCCGCTGAACTGTTGGCATAGGAGAAGGCCCGAAAACAAGGGCATTGTGACGCTACCTGCTGGTAGATACGCTTTCCCTGGGTCAGGGGGCCAGCATAGACCTCAATCTTTCCACTGCGTCCGATGGGGGCGCTACTCCAGGCCAATTGCGTACCATCTGAACTGGTTACCAGCGAGGTCAGTACATCTCCATCTGCAATCGAGGCCAGTTGCTGCCTCTGGCCAGTTCCTGGATCAAACAGCCAGATGCCTGTTCCACCATACACTAATCGACCATCAGGCAGGAGTAGGGGCGGAGTTGAACGGTTATAACGATAGCCAGGAGTATCCAGAATACGTGGAGCTCCACCAGCCGTTGGAACACTAAAGATAAAGCTAGTCCCTGCATAAAATAATTCTTGATCAGCTGGTAGTACTAACTTTTGCAACGTTTTCCCACCTAAGGCCTGAAGCGATGGCAAGGCAACCGTTGCGCGTACCTTTGTCAGTCCAGCAAGATTGCTCACAAAGAGGCTTGTAAAGATAATCAAGAGCAAGCTCACTAAACTCAAAAAAAAGATCAGGCTTATAAAAGGAGTACGCTGAGAAGGGCGAGATAATGTTGGCGAAGGAGAGAGAGTAGACCCCTTTTCCAATACAGTACGTTCTTGCTGTGTCAAAGTCTCATCCAATTTCACTAATACAATTTTTTTACTTGCTCGCTATTGTTATCAGTCAGTACGTTTGCCTGCAACCGTATGATATGGCGCAATAGAAAGGTCAGCGTTCGTGAAAAAACCTCTTCACGATCGTGGTCCTTGACGATCATATGATAGGAGCGATCCAGCGTCACAAGATGTTTATCCTGCGATCCAATCATGCGATAAATAGCACGTCCATCGCTGGCTGGCACAACATGATCATGCAAAGCGGTCATAATCAAAATAGGTGCTGTAACGAGTGGGAGTTCAGCTCGCAGCATTGGCAGATATTGTAGCATACTTTCCACAGGGGCCATAGGTGTCCAGCGATAGACATCGCGTGAATGCCGCTTCCGAGCCTCTGGATCACGAATATCCTCACGAATAGTTGGTACCATCGGAATAAAGCGCCTGGTCAGCCGAATCGCTGTCAACATCCCTGGATACATATGCACAGGTGCACACATGGTGATCAGGCCTGCAATCTGTTCGCTGGCCGCCAGATGAAGGCAGAGGGCCCCACCCAATGAATGCCCAATCAGAAAGACATGGTCGCAGATCTCCTGAAGCTGGTGTAGTTCATCGCGCACTGCCTGGGCCCACTCACCCCAGCCAATTGCCAGCATATCATTTACATGCGTGCCATGACCAGGGAGCAGAACTAACCGTGTATAAAGGCCATTTAATGATAAGAAGGCAGCCAGTTCGTCCATATCACGTAGACTACCATTAAGACCATGCACCAGTAGAACGCCTACAGGCTCCTTCTGCTGCCTCTGATCCGATCGCTCATCCATAGCTTCACGACTTCGGCGGCAGGAGTATCCGTCCCTTCAGGGATAGGAGGAATGCCGCCCCCTCCTTTCGATTAAACAGGCCGATGCCCTTTGAATCATGTTCAATTATTAAAACGCTTGACCTAAAGGTCAGGTTGCACTTTCTTTCCCTCTCTTCCTTAACATCTGGCTTGCTCTCTCCCCAAAAAGGCTATCAAAGGTCCCATAGCTGCCAACAGGAATATCCTGCTGCTCTACATTGTATTCTTTTGTGAAAGATATATACTGTAAACAAGCAGCCAGGCATTATTTCTCATGCTGGCAAAAGAGCTAATTCTTTCATCCAGGTTGTTTTTCAGCAGATGAAATGTTATAGTCGTGAGCAGTTCTATTGATTTTTAGGAACCATTAAAAAACGGAGCATGTTCGATGAAGTTTTCAACGAAGGCTATCCACGCGGGGCAGGAGCCTGATCCCTCTACGGGAGCAATTATGACCCCTATCTATCAGACCTCAACATATGCCCAGAGCGGGATGGGAGAGCACAAAGGTTATGAATATGCACGCACAGGCAATCCCACCCGTACTGCTCTAGAAGATTGTATGGCTGCCCTTGAGAATGGTCGCTATGGGCTGGCTTTTGCCTCTGGTCTGGCAGCCGAACAGACTGTCTTAAGCCTGCTGAGCACTGGCGATCACCTGGTGGCCTGCGACGATCTTTATGGTGGCACGTATCGCATCTTTGAACGCATCCTCAGCCGTTATCAGATTCAGACCAGTTATGCGACCGCAGGCTCCATTGAAGAGTATGAGAAGGCTATTCGCCCCAATACGAAGCTCATCTGGCTGGAGACTCCTACCAATCCGTTGCTCCGTTTAGTGGATATCAAGGCTGTTGCTGAAGTGGCCCATCGTCATAATCTCCTGCTTGTCGTTGATAATACCTTCTCCAGTCCTTACTTTCAGCAACCTCTGGACCTGGGAGCAGATATTGTCTTGCATAGCACGACCAAGTATATCAATGGACATAGCGACGTGATCGGTGGCTCAATCGTCACCAGCAATAAAGAGGTCTATGATGCGCTAAAGTTCCACCAGAATGCCGCCGGAGCAGTTCCAGGTCCGATGGATGTCTGGCTAACGCTTCGTGGCATCAAGACATTGGGGATACGCATGCGTCAACATGCAGAGAATGCTCGCATCGTGGCTAATTTCTTGTCCGAGCACCCACGCGTTGAGAAGGTCTATTATCCCGGTCTCGCCTCCCATCCAGATCATGAATTGGCCAGACGTCAGATGAGCGGATTTGGTGGGATGGTCTCGTTTCAGTTCAAAGGCACAATTGCGGATGTGGATCGTACAGTACGCCGCCTGAAAATCTTTACCTTTGCCGAAAGCCTTGGAGGGGTTGAATCTCTGGCCTGCCATCCTGCCAGTATGACCCATGGCTCGATCCCTCGTGAAATTCGTGAGGCGCGTGGACTGACTGATACTCTGCTCCGCCTCTCCGTTGGCATTGAGGATGCTGAAGATCTGATCGCCGATCTGGATCAAGCTCTGCAAGAGCCTTAGAGATCTTTATCTTCTAGAAGCCAGGGATAAAAATGCATCCCTGGCTCGCGCCCTTAAGAGATCTGCTTTGACATCTGAATGTTTGTCTCTGCATACCCTAATTTCTGGTAGAGCGCTCGAGCACCCTGGTTATGCCCAAACACATGCAATCCAATTTCATGGAGCCCTAAAGCACGTACCTTCTCCTCTAACAATATAAAGGCCTGCTCTCCATAGCCTCTCCGACGAAACTCTGGCTGGATACGCACATCATACACAAAGGCCCTCTTTTTCTCTCCTTGCCTCATTACACCAAACCAGATCAGCCCCACTTTCTGTCCAATGCTGTCGTCTTCAATAGAAAATATATATTGGTCGGGGCTCTCTAATCTCTGCGGAAACAACTCTTGATATTGCTGACGAGCCTGTGTCTGTGCAGCTTCAGCCGATCGATGCCCACTTTTCGCAATCTCTTCTCCATATTCCTTGACGGCATACGATAAATAGTGTTCAAATTCAGGTTCAGTGAAAGGGGTCAAATACACCATTCTCTCATTATCCTTGTGCAATATTCTTTTATATAAGAAAAATACTCTATACGAAAACACATTGATAGAAATGTGTAATACATATTTCTATCAATGTAATCATACACAGTAAACCTATTATTGTCTATCCCATACTTGTGAAGAAAGCTGGCTGCAATCCTTTACAAAGAGATCTCCAATGAGGCCCACAGATGCATAGTTGTTTGCATCCGTGAGCCTCATTGGAGATCTGAGTCTCAATGTCACTTATAAAAACATGCTATCTTTTATTATTCTGCTCCCAGGGCACTTGTGTGCGACCTACTCGATAAAGGCCCGCATACAGGTGATCGGCTTGACAGAGGATAATATACCCCTCAAACTGCCTGGCCTCAGCGTTTCGCACAAATTTGAAGAAGATCTCATTCCAACCTGCACGCAAGTCGACTTTAGTATAGGTCTCCTGATTCCCATTATAATTTGGCCGTACCAGAGGATAGCGGAACGAGCTCAGCGCTAACTGATTATTGACCCAGAACTTTGTAGGGCAATTCGCTGGAGCGCCCAGCCAGACCTGCTGCTCAGCATCTGGATTCCAGAAAAAGGTACGGACATAGAGCACTCCACTCTGACTAAAATGCTCTTTTAGCGTGAGCTCATTCTCAAGCGTATAGAGATCGCTCCACGTTCCAGGCCGCCCTTGTTCAAGCAATAGAGCCGCATCGGACGTGATCTGTTCAGGAGCAAACACTTCATCAAATAGCTCCTGATCCGAGCGCCCATCGGCAGGAATACATTCCGACACAAAATATCGGCTGGCTCCAATGAGGACAATTGGCGTCGCAGGGACCGCAGGGCGTCCCTCGAGCACAACGTCAAGATACAACCGATTTGTATTCTCAACCAGCCTGGCTTCAGGAACTTTTACCAGCAGATCAACGGCCACAGTGGAATGCGCCTGAATGATGGCAGCCTCTGTCTGCCTGGATAGCTCCCAACCCGATGGCGTGAACAACCGATAGTGCAGTTGCAATGGCTCAGGATGAACGTTGGTCAGAACGATTCGCAGCGCTTTCTCTTCCTCGGGCTCGACTGCTGGAGTATTCACATAATCGACACTCACGGTGAGGCCTGGATACTCATAGTCGATCTGAGTGCTCTTCGCCGTCCAAAGCGCTTGAATACTCTCGTCTGCATACAGTGTAGCAGGATCAATTTCAAGTATTGATTCCCCATTCAAAATTCCATGGGCGGTCAGAACGCGTTTTGCTTGCACAATAACGCGATCCGTGAGATCAACCAGATTTGCAGGCACCGGATTGACTCCATCTGAAGCATGAAAGAGCCCACCCCACGATTCATTGGTCGAGATATCCTGTCCCAGCGGCTCCGTCCACTTCTGCGGCAAGCGGCCCTGTCCCTCTATAATCCCCAGGTAGCTCCCCAGCGTTGCGCCAGTACAATCAGTATCGTAGCCACAGTTCACAGCTTTACAGATGGCATCACCAAAATCTTCACCATACAGCCAACCAATAACCTGGAAGCCCATATTGATCGGAGAATACTGAGCATTAAAGTGAGGGGTAGCCTCCAGCACCCGCTTTCGTGCAGCCTGCCAGGTAAGCCCTTCCCGATGAGCCTGACGTGCAGCCAGGATAGCTTTCGCGGTCTGACTTGTGGGAGGAACATACGAAAGCCCAATATCAAGCAACTGTTCAGGATCAGAGATCACAAACGCGGCGGACTCAATCGCTACATTAAACAGCTCTCCATAAATACTCTCGCCGCCTGCATGGTCCACAATGGCATCTTCATAGGCATATTTTGCGGCAATCCGAGGCTGACCTGGAGCGATACAGGCCCAGATCTCCGAGCGAATAGGGCAGCCCATACTATCCTTAAACCAATTATTATAGCCACCAGAGACTGGAGGGAGGAGCCCCAGGCGCAGATTTGTCTTATTCAGACCATATTCATCCCAGTTATAACCAATATGATCCAGCCAATACTGCACAAGGTCAGATGCCTTGAGTCGAGGCCCCACCTCTTCCAGAGCCTTCAGCCAGATCAATTGCATCTCTAAATCATCGTTAGGGATGCCTCCCTCTTTCAGTTCAGGATACCACCAGACATCGAAAGGCTCGGGCTCTCCATATCCCCTCTCCAACGGCGCTCCTAGCGTGCCACCGCAGTTCTTTCCCAACCAGCAACCATACACTTTATCTCGAAAGGCCTGACTATTGAGATCAATCATGGACATACCTCCTCTGAACATAGAAAAGAGTATTGAAAACTTTTACTGAGATCATGCATGTCCCTTGATAAGAGATGAGCATCCTCTCAATACAGCACCGTTTATCCTGGTAGATACTCTGTAAGCGCTTACACACAAACACAAAAAATAATTAGCGTCGAGCCGTTGACATGCGCACAATCAACTGGCAAGAAAGCAAAACTTCCTGGACCGGGAGAGAAGCCTTCTGCTCAATCCGAGCCAATAACAGTTCAGCAGCTGTCTGACCTAACAATGACTTCGGCTGAGCGATCGTCGTTAACGGTGGCTGCACAGAAGCTGCAAATGTGATATCATCGAAGCCAATTATTGAGAGGTGGTCTGGAACCTTTATCCCTCGTTGGTAAGCCTCCTGTATTACGTCAATCGCAATCATATCATTCATAGAAAAGACTGCCGTAGGAGGATCTTGTACTTGAAGCATTCGATCAAGTACAGTCCCTTTATACATTGATGACATCTCAAACAGAAGCTCATCGTCCAGGGGCAGACCTGCCTGCTCCAATGCATCTCGATACCCACTAAGCCGACCACTCAAACGTTTCAGCCTTCTATCAGACACAAATGCAATCCTGGTATGGCCAAGAGCCAACAGATGCTGCATAGCCTCAACTGCTCCACGATAGGTATCGACCGTTACGCTATCCAGTGGGAGACCTGGAAGGTCACGACCAAGCAGGACCTGAGGAAGACCCTGGCGATGAAGCTCCTCTATCTGAGCATTCCCTTCTTCCGAAGAAGGAGGGAGGAGAATCATCCCATCAACGCGCCGCTCATAGAGGAGCTTTAAGGCGCGCGCCTCACGAGCGCCCAGGCCATCAGTGTTATAGATGACCGCACAATAGCCAGCGTTATCCATAACATCCTGAATACCACGAACAACTTCTGGGATAAATAAGTTCACAAGATCGGGAACCACCACCCCAATCATTCGTGTCTGTTTACTGCTCAGGCCTCGAGCAACGCCGCTGGGAGCAAACCCCAACGCCTCAACAGCAGCCTGAATACGCTCGCGAGCCGCCTCGCTCACATACCCATTCTGGTTAAGAAACCGTGATACAGTTCCAATTGAGACGCCTGCCTGGCGCGCTACATCGTAGATTGTTGCCACATGACTCCTTTTTTGTGTAAGCGCTTACAGAAAGGTTACCATAAGGATACTCATCTGTCAATCCTGATGGGCACCCAAAGGAGATAGACTGTTTGACACCAGGAAGAGACTTCTGCTATAATCTACGGGCACTCAGTCCGACATATGTCGGCATTCCGACATGCCGTCGGCATTTTTATAAACAAGCCGAGAAGCCGAAAAGCCCCTGCGATAGGGCAGAGATTCGGGGAGGATTGATACTTACATGCCCAATAATGCAGCTGCAGAAAAGCGCATGCGCCAGGAGCAAAAGCGCCGCTCTTTCAATCGCAGCACTAAATCAATTGTGAAAACAGAGATCACAAAGGCTCGCCAGGCGATTACAACGCCCGCCATCAACGCCGAACAGGCCGCTGATGCCGTTCGTGCTGCCATCAGTGAATTGGATAAGGCCGCTAAAAAAGGTGTTATCCACAAAAACAATGCTGCTCGTCGTAAATCTCGCTTAATGAAGCAGCTAAACGCGAAGTAAAGTTTCGCGCCCGATGCTCTGCCACCCACTTATTCATGCTGAGCACTGTGCGCATAGGAGGTTAAAGGGATGGCTGACAAGAAGGTCATAGCAAAGCCAGCAGGGCGGGCGTTACTCACTGCTGTTGAGAGTGCTCAGTTACGGAAAGATGTTCCTGAGCTAAAATCAGGAGACACAGTCCGCCTGCAAGTCAAAGTTGTTGAAGGTAACCGCGAACGCTTACAGCCCTTTGAGGGTGTTGTGATGCGCTTACGTGGCAGCAGCGTGAACCGCAATTTCACGGTCCGCCGTATCACCAATGGTGTCGGTGTTGAGCGTACGTTCCTGGTCAATTCTCCTCGTATCGAGAAAATTGAGGTTCTACGCCACGCAAAGGTCCGCCGCAAACAACTGTACTATCTACGTGGTCTCACTGGTAAGGCTGCTCGCTTGAAAGAGCTCCGTCCGCTGAGCGCCAAGCAGCTCGCCGCTAAAGCTGCTCTACAGGCCGCTAAGGATGCAGCCAACGCATAAGCAGACCAATCCAACGCTTATAGAGGAAATAGCCCTGTTTGAACAGGGCTATTCCTTTATCGCCGGGATCGATGAGGCAGGGCGAGGCTGCCTGGCCGGTCCGGTGGTTGCGGCGGCTGTGATCCTCCCACTAGAGGATGAGACGCCCAATCGTCTGGTTGGCGTCAATGACTCTAAACAACTGACGTTTCAGACCCGCGAACGGCTCTTTGATGTCATTATGCAGGAGGCCCTTGCGGTTGGCGTTGGAATTGGTTCGCCCGAACTTATTGACTCTCGCAATATTTTGCAAGCGACAAAAATTGCTATGGGAGAGGCCGTTGCTCAATTAACGCCTGCCCCACAGGCTCTGTTGCTTGACGCTATTCTCCTACCTAAAATCGCGCTTCCCCAACGCTCAATTATCAAAGGCGATGCCCGCTGTCTCTCTATTGCTGCCGCTTCGATCATTGCCAAGGTGACCCGCGATCGTCTCATGCTTAAGCTTCACGAAGAGTATCCCGCCTATGGCTTTGATCAGCATAAGGGCTATGGCACACCTGCACATCTAGAGGCTCTACAGACCCATGGAGCAACTCCCCACCATCGTTACAGCTTTGCTCCTGTGCGCGCTCTCAATGGTCTCTTCAGCGATCTCTAAGGGCTTCAATAGCTCATCAGCAACTAGTCAATTTAAGAGAGGATACACACGACAATGCCTACCTTTTCTACTATGTTCCAGTCCCTTCTCGCTGCCGAGTACCTGAACCTTACGACTTTTCGCAAGGACGGACGGGCTGTTCCCACTCCTGTCTGGTTCGCTGAAGCGAATGGGGTGCTCTATGTGGAGACGGGGAAAGAGTATGGCAAGGTCAAGCGCATTCGACATACGGCTCGCGTGACTCTGGCCCCCTGTACGGTCCGCGGTAAAGTCACCGGCCCATTGTTTAGTGGCGAAGCTCGCCTGGTAACAACTACTGCCGAGGTCTTTGTGGCTAAAGGGGCAATGCAGCGCAAATATGGCTGGAAACGCTCGCTCTATTATTTTGCCTCTGAGCTCTTTGCCATCTTCAGCCGCAAAGCCTCAGATGACTTTGCCTATCTGGCGATTCATCCTTCTCTGTCGCAACAGGAATAAGGCAGAACGCTTATCAATCCTCTTTATTTGACCTGGAAAATTTCGGTCCGGTAAATGCTTGCCACATCCTCAGAGATCTGTTATAATGCGCAGCGGAGAGGTGTCAGAGTGGTCGAATGTGCCGCTCTCGAAAAGCGGTAGGGTGCAAGCCCTCGCGGGTTCGAATCCCGCCCTCTCCGCTGTGGAGGAGTCTCATAGTGGTCTAGTGAGCACGACTGGAAATCGTGTAAGGTGAATAGCCTTCGTGGGTTCAAATCCCACCTCCTCCGCCATCAGCCCGTTTGCATAGGTAACTTGTGCAAGCGGGTATTTTTCTGCTCTCTGCCAGACCCGCCATAGAAAGAAGAAGGAGCTCTGGGATCGTATCTGAGACCCGAAGCTCCTTTCTTGTCCTGTAAGGTGAATCGTTAATTCAGCTAGCGCCAACCATAGGCTTCGCTGGGTATCCCTGTCTGTATAATGGTCTCACTATCTGCGCTGTTGAGGGCTGAAGGGCTTACAAAACGGTAGCGCAGACGGAGATAACCACGCTGACTGGTTGCAAAATTGGTATGCCAGTAATGATTGACTGGCATAGAGGCCAGGAAACCATTCCAATCCCAGGGTTCAGTAGCTTCCCAACGCGCATAGTTGATCTCGTTGGGCATGACCAGGGGAGCGTCAAGCGGTAACCAGAACAATTGCTCTCCACTGGCGGCACTTATACGTGCTGCTTGCTGTATGGTGTAGTAGGTTGAGCAGGTACCGGGGAGCTGACCACCTTCGGCAAAACTGCCCGGTTGGAAAAAGCCTCCTCCTGTCTCTAACTCTAATTGACCACCTTGTGCCGCAAAAGGAAAAGCTACATAAGCTGCTTCTGGCTGGTCACTCCATGTCTTATACCAGTCCAGAACAAGCTCGACAACCGGGATAGCGTGATAGGCACGCCAGGAGATCTGCACTTTACCAATTCTTGTCTGCTTGCCAGTTAATTGAATCGTATCAAAGACTGAACCTGCACGATACTGAGGGCTTCCTATAATCTGCAAGGTGCTATATTCAAAGACCTGGCCTGGCTCAATACGGCGGCGTAAGCTGTCACTGGCAGTATCCAATGCCATAAAACGACCAGTATTCCCTACCATTTGTAAGCCTTGTGGATGAACAATGGCTTCCTGGACGAGCTGACCAAAGACATGTTGATGGTGGAGATCAACCCATTCTTTGCCATTGACTTGCTCTTTCAGGCTCAACAGGCCTCCACTTATTGGATCAACCCGTACATGCCAACCCCTGGTAGAAAGCTCGGTCCTTGCTTCACTCGCCACACTCTGAGTCTGCGCAGTCATTAGACTAAAACTACTGAAATCCCGCTCTTTTAGTGGCAACACCGCAATAAAACGCGACAGTTCCTGGCTATCTCGTTGAAAAGGATAACGCTCGCCATCCAGATCAGTCAGGATCTGCTGCTCTGGATTGAGCTGAAGATCATCGGCGGCAAAGTGAACGATACGCTTCCCATCCCCTGATCGTGACACACCTACATACAGTTGAGGCTGTTCATTTGACTCAGGAACGATCTGCCGTAGCGCACTTCCAACCGCTTCATCAAGATAGAATTCGGCGCGATGAAAGTTCAATTCTTTCGTTGATTGCACAAATTCGTTGAAGCTTGAGCTGGGACGTGCAGTCGTTGACCAGGCGTTGAATGTATGCTCCAGAGCAAGCTGTTCCTGTTGTAGAGCCGTTGTAAGATACTCAGCAGCTTTTTTGCTGTCTGCCTGGTCAACCAGTTTAACCACATCAGCACGTCTACGCTGTGTACGCCGGGCTTGAGCAATCCTTGTGGTCAGTGATCCCAGACCATGAGCCCAGTGATCGGGCCACGCTACTTTATAGGTTGGCAGACTCTCTTGCTGCTTCTGTGCCAGGACCTCAAACCACTCCCCGAGAGTAGCGGTGCGAATCTGAATCTCTTCATGATCCTTATTCCATTGCTTGATAATCCTGCACCAGCGCTCGTCCGGTGGTGCATTGTCAACATAAAAACCACCAGTACTCAGAAGAATGCTATCATAGGGATATCCTGCTTCAATGAGACGTTCTAAATAGCGGGGAACTTCAACTTTCGCGCTGGCATAGAGCTCTTCAGCAGTGACCTGATCCGTTTCGGTAAAATACCCTGTCTTATCGGCAGCAAAGCCTTTGGAGCTTGATAGACCCAGCACATTTCCCTGGAGATAATGCTCACCTAACCAGTGGAGCACTTTTCCTCCCTGTGGCCCCTGCCACAAGAAAGCTTGAGGTATGCGAAAAGGTGTCTCCTGTTTAAGGTCCACTCCTTGCTCCAGGAGCCAGAAATAATGAACACTGCCACGCTTCCCTAAGGGATCAGTCGCTGAATCAATATGAATCTGGCTACAGAAATAAGGAATATTAGCCTCGGACAATACATCCGCTAATCCCCAGGGCCAGCCATTTATATCGCTGTGGAGAGCACAACGCAACGGCAACTTATGCTGCTTACAATAAGCCAGAACCCATTCCAGGCTCCGTCGATAGGCATCGGTATCAACCATATCGGTAAAGTGTAAGAATGAAGCCGTAATCTCAATCTGACCGTTCCGCACATAGTAGAGGAATTCTTCCTCACGCTCTGGACGGGCCTCCAGATAATGCCGCACCTGCCACGAAGTCTCGCATGTCCACTTGAAACGATGTGCGATAGGTTCGTGCTCACTTTTACGACAGAGCTCTAACACATGATCATAGTGATCTAGATACATGAGCATAATCTGCTCTTGAGAGTGTGTATATCCAATATCGGTATGCGCCGATTGCATGACATAAATAGTAAATGGACGAACCATAGTAAGACTCCCATGAACCTTTCACAGTAGACTCTCAGAAATGGGTCCACCGCCTCGGATGAACGCCATTTTTTCACACAAAGAGATTATTTCGCTTACCCTTTCAGCGCTCCAGAGGTTAAACCTTTGACGTAATAACGCTGTAGCAGCAGAAAGACAAGAATAATTGGCAGAGTGGTAATTAAAGATCCAGCCATACGAACATTCCACTGCACCACCGTTTGCAGATCGAGGTCTTTAAGTTTTAAGGGCAAAGTGAACCAGTCATCATTATTAATGACAATAGATGGCCAGATATAAGCATTCCACGTGGTGATAAAGTTCATAATGCTTACCGTTGCAATGACTGGTAAGGCCAGTGGTAAGAAGATGCGCATGTAGATGCCAAATTCACTACAACCATCCACGCGAGCAGCATCTCTCAACTCATCAGGTAACCCTGCAAAGAAGTTGCGAAACAGAAAAATAGCCAGTGGACCTGCACCATTAATGACTGGAAAAATGACAGCCATATAGACGCTCGTCTGGGTTGACTCGCGACCAATTAAGCCGAAGGCACGCACCAACTGAGCCAGCGGTACAAGCACAGTCACGCCAGGAACCAGAAGCAGAGCCACAAACGCCAGGAAGAAGAGATCACGACCCCAGAATGAGGTCTTGGCAAAGCCATACCCCGCCAAAGAATAGACCAGGACGATGCCTATGATTGTCAGCACCGTTACGATCATACTATTTGTAAAATATTGCCAGAAATTGAGATCATTCCAGACATGAACAATGGTCTCCCAATGCCACTGCCTGGGAAGTAAAGAGGGATTACTCACTATCTCCTGATTTGACTTCAATGCAGATGAGACCATCCACAAAAAAGGATAAAGACAGAGAATGGCATAGGCAGTAAGAAGAACATAAGAGAGTGTGAGCGGAATGCTCTGCTTTATCTTTCTCCGACTGGCAAGGCGACGCGCCTGCTGCTTTTGTATCAGTGGTTGTTGCATACTATCCTTCTTTCATAGGTCGCTCATGGGTCGCTGCTGTCAGAGGCACAGTCAGCTGCATAGTTTCTTTCACTTAATCGTCGCTACGAAAAACGCGAAGATTAATCAAGGCGACAATAAAGACACCCACAAAGAGGATCCATGACATCGCGCTGGCTGTTCCCAATTCGCGCTGGGCTCCAAAGCCAAAGTTGAAGATCTGTAATCCGACAACCGAAGTATGGCCCGCAGGCCCACCATTAGTCATCAGATAAACCTGTTCATAGCTCTGTAAAACACTATTGATGCTCAGAATAATGATAATCACTGTCGTCGGCTTAAGGCGCGGCCAGATGATACTCCACAATACTTGAAAGGCATTGGCTCCATCGATGGTAGCAGCCTCAAACAGTTCTTGACCGATACTCTGTAATCCAGTCAGATAGAGCAATGTTGCCAGTGGGACCGCGCCCCAGATCATCACAACTATCAGGGAGGGAAGCGCTCGGCCGGGATCACTCAACCAACCATTCTGCGCCTGCAACCAGCCCAGACCAATTGCCTTTAACACAGCATTGAGGAGACCATCAGAATTGTAAATAAAGGTCCACACGTAGTAGATCGCAATACCTTGCACAACCATCGGCAGCATGATCACCATGCGATACAATGATTGGCCCCATAGGGCCCGATTTAACGCAATTGCAATTGGGAGCGCAACCACAATCGTTCCTAAGGTTACGACGATAGCCATAATAATATTATTCTGCAAGGCTTGCCAGAACTGCGAGGAGACTGTGGGGTCTTTGTACAGAAACTCGGCATAATTTTCGAGGCCGACAAATTGACAGGCCGGAGGAGTACAACTGGGTGGGAGGATAGAGAAACCACTAAATCCATTCCACTGGAAGAAGCTCAAGACGATTGAATAGATAACTGTGTAGAGGCCAAAGATCAAAAAAATAAGCACTGCTGGAAGAATGAACAGAAAGCCACTGTTTGCTTTCAGAACTTGCCACGCTGTCCGGCGATCTCTCCTCTTTGCTGAGCGCGGTTGGGTTCCGTCTCTTACCGCCGTTGGCTCGATTTGCATCTGTGCCATATTCCTGTTCCTTTACATACATCTTCGATAGATCGAAGGGGTGCACAAACGTTGCAGAGGCTTTCTGACCATCGCAGTAAAAAACCTTGATGGCCAGAAAGATTTCGATCAACTTATGCCCCACTATGAGCAGCCCAGGCTGCTTTATTGGCTGCATCCACTTTGGCAGCCAGTGCCGCAGGATTGGTCTCACCAGTAATAAACTGCTGTAAACCCAGATCCAATGCCTTCTCCGTATCCAACAAAGGAGCTACCTTGCTCTGAATAAAAGGTGAATCAGCGCTCAAGCCTTTAACCAGTCCTGGAATCACTGGACCAACTTTATCAGGATCACTCGAGATCTTGCTAGCTGGCAGATCTCCAACCATCTTCGCAAACACTTCAGCCTGATCCTGAGAGGTGAGATACTTTAAGAAGTCCAATGCCTCTTTCTGATGAGGGCTGTTCTTCGCCACACCAGCCTCAATCAGTGAATCAGCACTGATCGATAAGTGATCCAGAGCAGCACCCTTCAATGCAGGCACTGGAAAGGTTACAATATCAGACTCTTTCATACCCTGAGATAACAGGAAGCTCAAAGTATAGGTACCACCAATGTCAAAGGCTGCTTTGCCCTGTGAGAAATCCTGGTCCGCCGGGTTGATGTCTTTCTGAAGCACATCTGCAGTCCACAACTTCTCGGTCGAAAGCTGATTGATCCAATTGAGAACTTTCAATGAACAGGGATTAGCAAAACTGTCTTTTCCAGCATAGATGGCATCATAGGTCTGGACACCGCAGCTCGTCATCATCAATGGGCGATAAAGCCAGAATTCCATGACGTTCGGATTCTGTGCACCAGCAATCACACCAGCCTTCCCAGTCTTGGCCTTTACCGTCTCCATCATCGTCAGCCAATCTTCAGCTGTCTGAGGAGGAGTATCAATGCTCAGGCCTGCTTCTTTCAACAGGCTCTTGTTGGCGTAGATGTACATAGCCTGACCAGAAGCGTAAGGAACACTGAAAGCGCGTCCTGCTTGAACGTTTTTATACGTGCACTTAGGATCTTTCTGGCAGGTATCATACTGAGTCTGGGAAAAGACCGAACCCTTATCATATGTGCCTGGCATAAATTGATTCTGCCAGCTACTGTCAACTTTGTCAGTAATGTCAGACAGGACACCACTACCAGCCAGATCCCATTGGGAACCTGTCCAATAGGAGATAATATCTGGAAGATCGCCTGACTGAGCCGCAGTTGAGATCTTGGTCCGATAGACATCATCAGGATTGTATGCATTCACTTTTACTTTAATGCCAGTTTTGGCTTCGTAATTCTTGGCAATCTGCTGCAATCCTGGAAGATGTGGCAGTTTCCAGGTCCACATGGTTAATGTGGTTGATGATGAACTGCCGCTCGTGCTGCCGCCGCATGCGGTTAAAATAATGGACATACTGACGATCACTAAGGCCAGTAGCCGCTTTGGAATAGACATTGATGAACTCCTTTGGTGTCAAAGTCTACGGTATAATTATGCTTACAAGCTCACCCGCATCATAGGTGATGCTCTCTTCGGGTACCCTGGCTTAAGGATAATCTACAACCCATCCTTTTGTCAATATTTGTTGGCATTAAATTCATACAAATTTTGTCTATTTGTATGATCCCACTAAAGATTGCTAGCCAAATTGGCACAAGTATGGTATTGTATACGAGAGATATCCTTTCTAAAAAATGGATTTTCTAGGCAGAAGCGGCAAGATATACAGCTGATTTGTTGTCTCTTTGTCGCCTACAAGGATGGTTTCTTTCTATGCTGAAATTAAACAAACAGGACAATGGCAAGGCTCTCCATATCCAACTCGCAGCCTATTTCCGCGAGCGTATTCTGGATGGACGCCTCCAGGCTGGTACACGCTTACCAACTGAACTCGAATTGGCTTCCGAACATCACATTAGCCGCGATACGGTTCGCCGCGCCCTCACTCAGCTAGTTGAAGAGGGGCTGCTTGAGCGCGTGCAAGGACGCGGCACTTTCGTACGGCAAGCACAAACCCGACAGGTGGCTGAAAGTGCTCCTGCATACATCGCCTCTGCTGAAAAACGGATCGGGGTGGTACTGACACGCCCGGCAGCCTCTGAATTAAATATGGAGATTCTGATTGGCGTCGAACAGAGCGCAAAATCTCATGGCTACCATGTAAGCTTCTCATACACTGATGAGGATCAAGAGCAGGAAACTCGCAATATTGCTCGCTTGAAGGCTGATCGCGTGCAGGGCTTCATTATTTTTCCGGTCAGCAATAGCACCTATGATCCTTCGATCTGGCAACTGCAGGCTGATAAAATTCCGTTTATTTTGCTGGATCGCACATTTCCTGGACTGGAGGCGGATTATGTTGGGTCCGATAACTTTGGGGGAGGGTTCCGAGCAACTGAACATCTGCTCATTCTTGGACATACACGCATCGGTTTTGTCAACTCTCATATCGAGACGCGCAGTACAACTTCGGTCTACGAACGCTGGAATGGGTATAAAACGGCCCTCGAAAAATACTCTATCCCCTATGAGGAAGCACTGGCTATCCCAAATGTGATTATGTCAAAATCTGAGGCGCTACAGGCCTATCGCAATTTTATTCTACAGCCAAATGCCCCAACCGCTATTTTCGCTGTTAATGATCTGGTGGCGATGGATATTATTCAGGTTGCTCGTAAACAGGGAATCCGCGTCCCTGAAGATCTGGCGATTGTTGGCTATGATGATCTAAGCCTGGCCGCACATGTCACACCTGCATTGACGACGATCAAAAATCCACTGTTCGATTTTGGTTTGTGGGCTGGCAATCTCCTGATCAGTCGCATTGAAGGCCAGCAGACTGGTCCAGCACGCAGGATTGAACTTCCCACAAGTTTGATTATTCGTGAATCGTGCGGCGCTTCACTGCATATTAAACGCTCTCTCTCTGCCAGTTAATCAGGAGCAGATACTGTCATTCTTCTGCGGTTTTATCAGCATAGTCATGAAAGAGAGCTATGGTTCTTTCTCGCTCCATAGCTCTCTCTTCTACGCCAATTACCGAGGAATGTTTCCAGTAATCAATATTGGCGCTCCATTGGTAAAGGTATAAGTAAAACCTCCGTTTCCAATATTCCCCCACAAGTTGGCATAGGTGCCAGAATTGCTAACCGTTACTTGTGTGCCGCCATCTTTAAACCAGTTTCCAGCCAGAATGCCATTGCCACCAGTAACCATTGCAAGGCTGTTTGAGAACATTCCTCCCTGAACAGTATATGAACCTCCTTCAATCAAAAGGGCAAGATTATAGCTTACTTCGGTCGAAACGTTGAACATGTGGGTTGTCCCTCCGCTGAGATGAACTCCTACTCCATTAAGACCACATCCACATCCCAACAGGTTCAGAAAAGATGCACCATTCCCACCTGTGTTGCTAATGTAAACGGTATTTGGACTTCCATCCGATCCAGAATTAATAGCCGTTACATTGGCATCGCTGTCTACGACAAATCCAGTCTGAGATCCGTAAGAGAAGGCTCCCATCCAGTGCTCATTCTGTGCCCCGCTCGTCGCCTCATAAGCCGTTTCATGCGCTCGTGAATACGTTCCAGCGACGGGAAACATTGTGGTATTCTCATCCAGGCTGTTTGGTAAGCCGCCAGTTCTTGCCCAGGCATTTAAATTAAAGACTGAGTTTTCAACCCATCCTTCATTGCTTTGTCCTACTCTCACTCCCTCCTCCAGGGCAAAACCATTCACATCATGAATGATATGTCCATTTGTTGGATACCTGGCAAAATCAACCGCTTCGTATGCATTGGATAACGAGACATCGTAGACATAGACGCCCGTTCCATTCCCACGAATGCTCCATGGATAGGCGACAATATTAGAGGCACTATCGTTGGCTTGCTCTGGATAATGGATGCCTATTCCTCGCACGCCTGCATTGGTACCGTTCAGGGTGATCAACGCGGGATCAGTATCTGCTGTGCTGCTACTACGTCCTTCATAGGCAAAAAGAATTGTTCCAGTAGCTCTCCCTCCATTCAGGAGAGTGGTGCGATGTGGCATACTATCTGCACCTCGCAGCTCTACATTACCAGGAACACTGAGATGTCCCCTGATGGCATAAATGGCCGCTGGCAGATAGACTGTTCCACCACCTGCATTCCCTGCATCGTTCAAGGCATTCTGAATCGAGCCGGTATCATCCGTTGAGCCATCGCCATGCGCATTATATGGAGAGCTTTCCACATCATAAAAATTGTTACTGTCTGGATGAGGTTGTAGAGCAAATGTATAGCTGCTAATGCCGCTATTCACAAAACTAAAGCCACTATCTTGAACTGCTACAGTTGCCGAGCTACTATTGTCGTAGAGTGAGCCACCTGTATAACTATTACCCAATAGAGAGGCAGATGAGAGCCCCGATTGGAGATTTAATCCTTTTTTACCCCCTGAAAGCGTGGGGCTGAAGCTTGATCCTTGTACAACAACAGAGCCACGACTGGCTGTTATCGCATATGGACCACTCCAGTTATCAAATGTACAATTCTGAAACTCTAACAGGTCTTGTCCTGTTAATTGCACTGCGGTCTCGGCTCCCCCTCCTATCGTGACTCCATTGAAAAGAATAGAGCTATTACTGGTGTCTCCAACCTGTACTGCAATCGGATGAGTACCCTGATTCGCCTGTAGGGTCGAATTGGCAATCTGAATGCCTTGATTGGGATTCAGATAATTTCCATCGATCCGTAACGCGATGTTACTATTGAATACAGAAATACCAAACATACTGACGCTCAGGGTCATGCGGCTCTGCTGCACAATATCGATACCGATCTGATAGTCCGAAAAAGATAGGTTGGCAAAACGATCCCATTCTAATCCACCCATCTTTAGACCAGTTCCATTCGCACGCGTCCATGCATCAAGATCACTTCGCGCTGGTCTCTGATTGCTTACTGAAGCATCTATTGATGCCCAATAGTTGTTGTTCAAGGTAACATTCTCGGTCTCGTCAACATCAGCGCTATCCTGGAGATACATGCCTACCACCAGCACGGTTCCTTTAACTGTATCGATAGTATGCATCTCATGGGTCGCACGCGCTCCTGCACTGATGCCTCGATAGGAGTTAAGCAAGGTAATATGCTTGACGCTGCCCAACATATACCCATCCTCATTGAGAAGTCGACCCAGAATCTCAATGGTGTAAGGATAGGGAGTAGGATTAGCAATGGATTGATTCGGGTAATAGATGGTCAGGCCGTTGACTCCTGCACTACCAGAAATACGGAATAGCCCGGGGTCAGTCTCGCTGCCGCTCGCAACGTTGGCCAGAATCACTGTCCCATAGCTTCCACTACCAGCATCTGGATTACGCCAATCCCCACGTAGGGTACAATGCGGCGGAATAATAATGCTACCTGTTACTTTATACTGACCTGCTGCCAGCCAGACCGTTCCACCACCACCATCACTGCAATCATTAAGAGCTGTTTGAATCGCTGCTGTGGCATCCGCGCTTCCACCCGGATCAGCGAAATAAGGGGCACTAGTTGCATCATAATCAGCAACGACAATGTCGCCTGTCGAATAAAGGGGCCTTACAATGTGAGCATTGCCTCCACCAAAATGAGGAATAGCAAGCCGATTACTATGAGCCTGCACGTGACTGAGAAGGATAAAAGGTATGATAAATAGTAATGAAGTTGTTGCCAACATCAAAGCAACAAATCCAGGCAACAGACGCTGCATCCTAATATTCTGCGCCCATCTGCTTCTACTCATGGGGTATCCCCTTCCTTGGAGCCTGGGGTAAATCAATGATCATCACAATCACCACGATGTGATAAGATCTCTCATGAGATGAATAATAGCGTGAGAAACATTTCAACAATGAAAGTTACTTGCAACTTTTCATCTTAGTGCTAGAGGTATCTTCCATCTATTTATACACGAAAGTTGCCTACAAATTCAAGTGATTTGTAGGCAACTTCTACCAGACAAATATATATTTTTCCTGGTTTACTTCCTGAACCATAGAGAATCGATGAGAGTGGGGAAGTTCATGCATGAATATGAAAAGAAGGAGCTCTATCTTTCTTTCCAAAGAGGACTATGTATGGCTCCTGCTCAGTTAGTCAGTGAGAATTTTGGTCACTGTCTCGATCAGATCATCAATCTCAAATGGCTTGCTCAGGACGATGAGATGACGCTTCTCGGCCTCATGCTGCGGCAGGTTTGCGCTGATCATGACTGCCGGGATCTCATTGAGATCTACCTGATCACGCAATGAGTCGTAGAGCTCAAATCCATTCATCTTTGGAAGCTGATAGTCTATGAGGAGCAGATCAGGCAAAAAATCTCTGAATACCTGTAAAGCCTGGAAGGCATCTGTGACGAGAAAGGCTAGATAGGGAGTCTCGTCAACGATGGCTTGCACCAGACAGGCTCCTACGCTGGCATCGTCTTCAATAATAAGTACGGTTTTCTTTGAGTCTGCTCTTTCCTGCTGGGTGGATGGTGAAAACGTCATAAATGGTTCCTTGCTCGCTTGGGTATACATAGTCTACACATACAATTCGTTTCGCTGTATCTGTAATACGAAGCAAGGTCTTTATTCGCTGAATCTATCCTATACTCCTATGAGTACCCATGGTAGCCTGATGGCTTTCACCATCCCATCAGAGAATGTGGCTTGCTTATGCTCTCCGATAGAATGGTGAAAGCGCTCATTATCTTGCTTGCGTCTCTCTTGTGTAGAGAAGACTATTTGCTGTTAACACCGAGCATCTCACGAAGATAAGCCTCATTCTCAGTCGAAAGTGAGGACTGTATAAGCTGAAACTGATAGTTCTTCAGGCGTGGCAAGACTTTTTCAATAACAGCGTCGCGTGTCATGAGAAAGAGGGCACATTCGCCTGGTTGGATCGCACTCCCAACTTGCTTGATAAAGCTATCATCAATCCCAATATCGGCAAATTTACCTGAAAGCGCTCCTGCCCCTGCACCAACAGCAGCTCCTAGCGCAGGCATAAAGAAGAGCAATCCAATCAGTAAGCCCCAGAATGCACCTCCCATCGCTCCGGCCCCTACCAGATCATGTAATTGCTTGATTTTGGCTTTCCCATCGGGTCGTCGGATGATTAATGCGGCATCATCGAGTTTTACCAGTTGCTGCTTCTGCAAGTTCTTCATCTCGTCGGCCACTTGTCTTGCAATGGTTTCATCCGCAAATTTAAGAACAAACAAGTTACTCATTTTTTGAACTCCTTAAGCCTACTTTTCTTCTAGCTCGTCCTGGACCTGGAGGGACTAACTACGTACATAAGTATATAAAAGCAAACAGGGAGTTACATCGCACTCTCGAGCGATTCATACCTAATCATTTTGAGTGACTTTTAGGAGTGGGGACGGCGCGTGGCCCGGGTGTCGGAGTTGGTAGTATTCTCCTGGGTGGTTCGCTTGTAGCCGTTGGCAGAGCATTCTGACTACTGGCAGTAGGTTGAGGAGAAACACGCGGTGGGCTCCATTTAGCCCCCTTTTTGGGCATCCTTATTCGACTTCCCGTTGGCAGAGAGCAGCCAGTACAGGCCTGAACTGCTTGAACAGTGGGCTTAGGAGTAGGTGCAGGTGGGGAAGCAGTGGGAGCAATCAATGTGGGGGTCTCCAAAGCTGACAGGCCACTTCCATTCTTCTCTTCTGCTTTAAAGCTGTAAATTGACCAGTGAGAGAGGGAAGGAAGGCCAATTGTCATCAAAAAAAGATAACTTGTAGCCGCTATTAAAAAACTAAGAAGCAATCCTTGAGCTAATTTTCCACGCATTCCAAGGTTCCATAATGCCATCAGTGTATCTATCATCATCCTACTCAACTCTTACTAACCGCGCTTGACGTTGTTATCTCGTCCGACTCTCTCCGGTCGGGCCAATCAAAAAAGGGGATTGAGACATGGGAACCATCGACCAATCTCCTCCAGTACTGGCATCAATCGCCCATGGCAGTGCCAGTGGCATGTTTTCCTGCTGAAAACGCTGAAAGATTGTCTCTAAATACATGAGACACTCCAGTGGATAGCGCAGCGAGAACCGATAGCGATTGGTCCAATTGAGCGTCAAAAGGACGACTAATTCATCCTGACAGAAAAAGTGGAGTAGCTGCTCATATTTAATCACGATCTGGCGCTTCCGACCCATATAAATAGCTCTCTGATTGGTCAGGATAAATTGCCCCTGATCTTTGATCCCTCGCCTGGCAAAAAGGGGGGTTCCTGACAGCTCTGTATAAAATTGCGCATCCACACAATAATGAGCAACCTCTCCCTGGTGCAACCTCGGCGTCACAATAACATGTGGCAACTGGCCTGACTGTAGCGTCCGTGTAAGGCGCTCAACATCAAAACCATGCTGCCGCCTTGTCCGCTCGGTTCTTAGATTATTCAAACGGTGGATACGCAACATCTGGCGCTCTTGATACATACGAGCATTCAGTGCCTCGCTGGCTTCTTTGGCCTGCTCGTTCCCATCAACGGGTATCCATGCCTGGGCGTCAAGATGAAGGTGGTGAGAAGCAGACTGATCTGAAGGACTGACTGCACCATTCTGTAAGACTGCACGAAGATGCGCTCTCTGCCAACTCTCTACATATACGATGATCTTAAGTGCTGCATCGATATCAACGATGCCTCGCAAGAAGATAACGCGCTCTTTGAGCTGGAGCTTTAAACGGGTTGAGGAGATTCCAAGCGTGCGCGCATAGATGGGTTGAATTGAAATAATATCTTGTATAGCGTATGAGGTTTCATTAAGCTCTAGATGATCACGATATAAGCGAAGAAACTGCCCCCACCCATACTTACAGACCACAATTAAATCGTGTGACATAGCGCCCTCCCACTCCACAATCACCCGGCAACCACCTTAGCGCGTCATCCAGCCATTACCCAATCATTATCTATAGTAACGCAAAAAGTCTTAAAAAGTAACAAAAAAGACTATTCCTCGCCCTTAAAAAGAGGTTCCATTGGTGATGAGGGTTTTCGCCGCCAGAAAAGATGTGGAAGCAGCCTGAAAAGGCGAGGCCAGAGCCGCTTTGCCACTACCTCAGCTTGATGATCCTGGCGTTGACCCCAACGCTCACGTACAAATAGCTCTGTCACCTGCCAGAGCGCCTGTTCTTGCTGAGGGAGATAACGGCTCAGCATGCCTGTATATTCGTATGGAGTCTGCCAACGTTGAGGAGCCAGACCAGATAGGCTGGCAAGTGAACAAAACCTCCAGAAAATACTTGCAATGATGGTGCTCTGTCCCCCAAAGTCTAACCACCATCTTCTGAACAAGGCATAGAAGAAGAACAAGGCAGCACCGATAAACCCACTAATTGACAGCCATAACCACCACTCAGGCAGGCTCTCAACGGTGCTGTTTGCCTCTATTCTCTGTCCGCCAGGAGAAGCAGCTGGCGTAGAGGGAGTTGTGCTCTTCTGTGTAGGAGTGGGCTGGACAGGTGTAGGGGTAGATTTCACAGGTGCCGCCGTTGGAGCCACAGCGGGAGCCGTAGCTGCCTGTGGCGCAGCCGAGAAGCCAGGGGTAGGATCAAAATTTATCCAGCCATGGCCCGGAAGAAAAGCTTGTACCCAGCTATGTGCATCATTGCCATTAACCACCCAGGTGTTCGTCTGCCAATCAAAATGTCCACCACTAAAACCATTGACCATTCGCATCGGAATATTGAGTAACCGCCCCATCATCGCCATGGTCGTCGCATAATGGGTACAATAGCCTATATGATTTCGAAGAAGCCAGTCGGCAACATCCATATTCTCAGGAACTGGCGGATTATCGATTGAATAGTGGAATACATTCTCATCGTTAAGATGACTTTCCAGTAAGGTTAGAGCTTCGTAGCTTGTGGTAGCTCCTTTTGTCCAGTTCTCCGCTGTCTGTAAAACTTTAGGAGACAGGTCTTTAGGAATAGAGAGGTAGAGAGATTGCAGGGCGGCTAATTCTGGTTGCTCATAGGTAGTCTGCCAATAATTCACATTATTGGCAGGCAAAGGGACGTCTGCAAATGTGGCAGCACTGGTAGGTGCCAGAGAGGAGCGAACTTGATAGGACTCGCCTTTTTGGAGGGGATCGCGCTGTGTCCAGGCCGTATCTGCAATGCTGTCTCCATAAATAATGGTTGCAACGGCAAAAACAGTGGGGTGCGCTGGAGCAAAGATATAACTTCTGGTTCCTCCTGGAGGCTGAAGGATCTTCACTGTTGTGGTCACTGATCTCCCTTCCAGGGTGTCATTAAACAGATCAGTATTGGCATCATAGGCATGAGCGATGGCTGATGTAGCAGTCCAGGTATGTCCATCAAATTGATTATAGGTAAATCCCTCCAGGCTATGGGAAGAATTATCTGAGCTCGTATAGGTCAATACCTCGCCAGTAGGGAGATGCACACTCCCTGTAATGGTGAGTTGATCGCCAAAAAAATTGGTGGTATCCGATCGTCCAGGAAGGAATGAGAAGTTCTGCCAGGAGACATTTCCACTAAAAAGATTATTCCAATCTGCACCCATCTGGCTCCAAAGCCGGGCCCCCTGCGCTGATTGTGATGGCATGGGCAAGAGCCAGCCACAAAGTGTAGTGATTAAGACAATGAAGCAGGCTATCTGCATGCAACGCCTGACAATCGCTCTGACCCAGAGTTGATCTGTGTAGAGCCCATCCCGACGCCACTGCATAATCTGCGAGGCAATCTGCATTCGCGCAACCAGTAGACCTAAAGCTACAAGCATAATAATAACGAGATAGCTGTAATCGCCCGCCGTAATGTAGTTCATATTCACCAGCATAATGGCGGCATAAACGAGCACCACTAACCAGGGAAGATGCGCACGATAAATCAGCCAGCTCCCAAAATAGCCTAAAAAGAAGCTTAAGAAGGAGAGATAGAAGAAGAAGATCATTCGACTATCAATCAGACCCGGCATGGTCTGACCAGTCATTGCCGCAAACAATTGTTGGAAAAGCTGAGACCAGGGAATCTGAAACGCAACCACGCTGGTTAACCAGAGGGCAAACCAGTACCCAATGAGACTGGCTATCAAGTGCAGAAGCAGTTGAGGAATATAAGGAAGCTTGGCAATCCCCAGACCAACCAGCAGTCCCAGGATAGGGCACCATAGGATAATGAGGCTCTGCGGTACCCAATTTGCATCAATAATGGCAAATGCGACGCTGTATAATGCAATCCCTAACAAAAAAAAGACTAACCAGCCCTCTGCTGGTCGCCAGATCCAGCCCTGTACGGCCCGTTTCGAGGAAGTTTTAGATGGTGCCTGCAATGTGGCATCAAACGAAGGGAGATCAGATTGGGATAAGCCTTTACGCTTCTTCCTCTGTACACCTTTCTGGATATCTGCCAGACCCTGGCCCATCAAGTCCTCCTCTTAACTAAAGCAACATTTGGGGCGTCTGGAGTTCATAAGGCTCTACCACATTCAGCCACAAATGCGCCACAAGATGGTAACTATACTTCTCGCATTATAGTCTGTACTGTATCAAGTATACACTTTCAATGACGGCAACGCTGTGTTTTTTGTCACAATTGGGACCATATATTTATGCATTTGTCTGCATTGGCTCCCTTTTTCGGCCAAATGAAATTAATAACATGCTTGGGGCCATCAATAAACAGATCGCTCCAAAAACAAAGGCCATTGAGAGGCTGATGTTTGTCTGCAACCATCCCGCAATCGCTGGACCAACGCTAAAACCAATGCTCCAGGTAACAGAGTAAAGTCCCGAAAGCATTGCTCTCTGGCGAGATGAGGCCTGTTCCATGGCAAATGCCGCATAAACAGGCTCAATCAAAGTACGCAAGAATGAACGTGCATACTCACCTGTGATTGCAATTGGTAGAGACGGCGCATAACCAATTAAAAGCATAAGAGGTGCGCTCATGTATTGCACAATTGTGACAATACGGAGCTTACTCCATCTCTTCACAAATAATGGTGCAGCTAAGGCGAAGATTCCACCCGTGAGACCGGAGATGGTGAAAATAATCCCCAAAGATCCTGGCAGAAGTTGAAAGCGCAAGACAAAGTAGATCTGGATCAATGCAACGACCGCCCCTTCTCCTGTGGTAAAAAGGAGATCTGGCAGTAGAAGCTGACCAAAGAGGAGCCACGTGGGCTTTGCTCGTGCTCCGCTCTCTTCTGCAGCAAGAACGTTGGCCGCTTCTGACTGAGCACTCTTTCTCTGTGAGGCTCTCCGAGGCTCGCGGAGCATCCAGAGTGGTAATCCAAAGAGGAATGTAAAAGAGGCCGCCGCAAAGACGCCCCAACGCAATGGCACTGTACTGCCAGCTGAGACATGGATGATTCCACCCACCAGCTCTGGAATAGCTCCCCCTAAAAGATTTCCCAGCGATCCAATACCCAGTAATAAAAAACTATTCAGGGCAAAGACTCCTACTCTCTGCTCTTCCTTTGTGCTCTCTGTTAAAAGAGGCAGGTTCGTTACCCAATAAGCCGTGGAGACGAAGCCCTGTAATAAATTTAAACCTAACAACCAGGGAGCTGAAGTAGCAAGGGCAGTCAGCGCAAGAAAAAGAGGCGAGAGGACAGCCGTCAATAATAAAACTGGCTTACGCCCCCAACGATCTGCCAGCATCCCTGTAGGAACAGCTCCTATCAGTGCTCCCAGCGCTGACATGGCACTAAAAATTCCTATAAAATCGGTTTTATAACCCAGGCTATGCACATAATAATTAAGGCTTAAGTTCGCAATCGAGAGTTGAAAACCTTTTCCTGTGGTAAATAATAACAGAAGATAAACATTTAAGGGCAGGCGATTCGATAACGCAAGTCTTGAGTAAATCTTTTTCACAGGGCCGATTGGTGGTGCATGGTGAGCAGACTTTTCTGGAACGGGTGAAACGAAGGACATAAATCACAGACTCCTGGTTGACCAAATAAAACTTCCCTCATAGCCTACCATAGCGCTCTACTATAAACAATGCACAAATGGACAGGTTGCTGATATATAACAAACAGGCTTACTCAAAAATTTCTCTCATTACTCGATTTTTCATTTTGACTATTATCAAAGATATTCTCTTGTTGACTTGTATAATAGAAAAATATTGGCTATGATATACAACTATACTGGATCTATTTCCAGTATAAATCTCTCACGCAAGAAAGATCATTGTACTACGTACGTATTCAGTACCAATCAGGAGGCTACAGAAGGAGAAAAAAAAGATGATAGCAACTTCAATGGTGCTTGGTGCGTCCCTTAATCCAGGTGGCATTATTACCTGGCTTGTCGTAGGATTGATCGCTGGCTTCCTGGCGAGTGCGATCATGCGCGGAGGTGGCTACGGCGTTATTGGCGATGTGATTGTGGGGCTGATCGGAGCATTTGTTGGGGGTCTGGTGGCGAACCTTTTGATCCCAGGACAAAACTTTGGCTTCTGGGGCAGTATTGTGGTTGCATTTATCGGCGCGTGCGTTCTGATCGCCATTCTACGTGCAGTCAGTAGCCGCAGCAGTGCACTCTAGCTCTCCTCTCATTCATTTCTAGTCACGCACTGACTTATTCCCAGCTTAACGTCATTCAATAAGAGAAAGGGTCGGCTCTCGACCCTTTCTCTTATTGCGCCTACACCCCTGGCCATTCTCTCCACTGTCTTGAGTTACAACTCATCCATCATCTTGTCCGTATAGAAGATACTAAAAAGCTATTATCGATGATAAATGCTCATCCCTTCTGGGCTTTATCATAATCTCATAAGGAAGCTCGACTATGCTTGTATTCAGAACGGTTGACGTGACAACAATTCTACAACCAGGGAACCTGATCGCCTGGCTAATCGTTGGTTTAATTGCGGGCTCACTCGCTGGAACGTTTGTGCGTGGCCGTGGTTTCGGCTGCCTTGGGGATATTATTGTGGGTCTCATTGGCTCTGTGATCGGCGGCATCATTGCCAGTGCTCTGGAGCTCGGTACATTTAAGTTTTGTGGAAGCATCTTTATCTCTTTTATCGGAGCCTGCATTCTGGTCGCTATTCTGGAGTTTTTCACTGGCGGTACCAGACGCCGCTAATCTTTGAAGGCGGCAGGCAGGATGATCGCGGTTGCCTCATTGTTGTCTCGTGGCGAGGACAACCCGACGGCTCGTGGTATCACCATTGGAGACACTCAAAAGAAGAGGCTGCCAAAATGGACACATGTGGACAGAGCCGCTCTGCTGGCTGGCGAAAGCCAGCGAAGCGGCTCTGACTAAAGCAGGGAAACCATACGAGATAGGGCATGCTATATCCATACCGTTGCGACCCTGTATCTGGATCAGTTTTTCAGAAGAGATTGCTGAGCCTTTAATAGGCCAACATTGATGCCACCAGTACTGAACTCAGGCACAGATGAAAAGGTCTCTCCATCCTTTACGCGCGCTGCTTGAGCCTGGGGACGCGTAAAGAAGCTCATTACCTCATGATGCCATTGGTAAGGCTGCAATGCACTATTGGTAGCTCGCAGATCCTCAAGAAGACGGGCTGCTACTGCACTGATAACCGGGGTCGCAAATGAAGTTCCCGACCAATAGGCCCAGGCATTTGGATTGGGAGCGGCATAACTCTGCGGAGTCTCAGTCGTTGAGAAGGCAGGATACGTTGGTGCTGTGTGCAATCCCACGATGGCATCGAGCGTCTGCCGCTCGACATCAATCATAGTCTGTGGGTCAAAGGGAGAACCTTCGCTATAAGGGATCTCCGGACGTGGCTGTGTTGGCAGAACTGGGATGGGCACGCCTCCACCATACGTGGCAATACCGTTGTTCTGTAATGCCCCGGGCGTTACAGGATAATTGCTATACGATGCTGCATGTCCACTTTTATCAACGGCTCCCACAGAGAGAACTTCAGGGAACGCCGCTGGATAACGAGGTTGCATCCGCTCTCCGCTGCTATTGCCAGAACGTGCATCTGAATCATTTCCTGCCGAACCAACCACAATAGCTCCTGAAGCTGTCAGGCTTTGAATAGCGGCCTGCAGACCCAACGTCAACGACGCTGTTTCATTGGTCTGCTGCACCGCTCCTGTATACGCACCTCCAGACCAGAATGGAACCAGAACTTCTTGATGAGGGAGAGTGACCAGGCTTAAGTTAATCACGACTGGCTGCTGATACAGATCCCCAGCCTCTCCTGTATCTGGATTAACGGCAAGCATCCTGTGGTGGATGCGCTCTAATGCCTGTACAAGCACTGCAACGGTCCCGACCCCAAAGTCATTTAATACCCGCAGACATTCAATCCTGGCTTCAGGAACCAGATCACGAATGATACCTGCAACAAATAGACCATGATCCGACATCTCAAACCCGCCCAGACGGCCAAACACGTCTCTTCCGGTAAAGGGCTGCATGGGCGCTCCATTCTCTAGATGCCTGGGCAGAAAATGTTCGGTATCATGCAATACAAACGTTGGCTCAGGTGCCTGCAACTGCGTTACCAATGTCTGCAATAATTGATTCTGCTCACCTGCCTGCTGAGCAGTGGTAAGAATCTGTTGCACAGGTGGACGCGTATCAAGGACAAATACCGTGACACCGGCCCCAGTACGCTGCTGCAACCCAGGGGCAAGTTCTGGCAACGAGAAATGCCAGTTCTGAGCCGCCTCAGTCACTGGAATAGGTGGAGCTATCGTACAACCGTGAGTTCCACATCCTTCGATTGGCGTCCCACCACAGAGCCAATTCGGGCTGGCATTGATCAGTGCACGCCCATCGAGCTCGCGCCGAATAATGCTGCTCTCGTTATTAATCAAGTTGATGACGTACCGTGTCGGATCGTTCGGGCTATAAGCTCCTGATCCATAAGGAACTGAGACGGCTCCACTTAAGCCCAGAATAGAGGCCCCAGCAGTTGAATAGACACTCGTCTGTTCCAGATGAAAAAAGCAGATGACAAGCGTCCCTGTACCATGAACTGGCTGAAACAGATATTTCCCAATCAGACTATTTAATGGCTCACGAGCCTGCCCGGCCTCCGTCTGCTCCGAAACATTGAGCTGATTATAGCCAGTAGAAGCAATGGCCCCATCTACAGCTGTTGGGACAAAGGGGACATCCTCAGATCCAAAAGCAACAAGATTGTACCCACGCATATTTAAATATTGATTAATTTCATCTAATCCCAATGAATTAATAATCGCTTGTCGTCCTGCTGTGATCGGAAGTGAAGAGTGAAAATTGAGTGCCACCTGATTATCTAACCAGTAGATAACCATTTTACTCCACCAGGAGCGAGGTATTGATGGCTGCTTCTGTACCATATAAGCGTCCTCCCAATATATCGACCATACATTTTTCTACGCAATAATAATCTTTCTCGCAAGTTATACGTCAGTGTGGTTTTTTTTTAGGTGCATATCTCTGGTGTAAGCTGGATAGCTTCGATCATTTATCAATGCTCTACCTGATGAAAACAGAGCGGTGCGGTATTCCCAACCAGACGGAAGGCTGCCCAGAAGTAGGGATGGCGATACTGGGCTTCGCTCTGAGAACTTCGCCGCAAAAGATCGCATTGCGCGGCTCTAAGAGCCTGAGCCTTCCCTTCACCCTGCAATAGATGCTGATAGAATAGAATCATCAATTCATTTGTAGCTGCATCTTCTACAGGCCAGAGGCTCATTACCAATGAGGCTGCTCCAGCTGCCAGGAAGGCTCGGCCAAGCCCTAGCTGCTCATCACCGCCTCCTGTTAGCGCAAGTCCCGTTTCACATCCGCTTAAAGTCACTAATTGGCACTGCTTGAGATTCAGACCA
Source organism: Tengunoibacter tsumagoiensis (assembly GCF_003967535.1). Classification (GTDB taxonomy): domain Bacteria; phylum Chloroflexota; class Ktedonobacteria; order Ktedonobacterales; family Ktedonobacteraceae; genus Tengunoibacter; species Tengunoibacter tsumagoiensis. The sequence continues at coordinate 4,897,629 of NZ_BIFR01000001.1, forward strand.
AAGGCATCAATTGCATTCAACTGTCCATCTGCCAGACGCACGTAGGAGAAATTAGGTGCATCTAAGCGACATTGTCCATGGGTAGCCAGATGAATCAGTGGTCTTCCTACAACCTGTTGCTGTAATTGTCCAATTGTTGCTTCACTCTCGAGGAAACTCACTCCATGCAATAATTGTTGCACCATCTGAGCTTCTTCCAGAGCGCGAGGCAGTTGCCCCTGTCCAGAATAGCCAAAGACGACGGGAGCCATCTTGCTCTCCTCCAGAGCTTCAGCATGCAATTGAGGCAGAAGGCTGGCCGCTGGCAGATAGTTGATCTGGAAGCGCTCAATCAGAAATTGCTCCCCATCATACAGCGCATGAAAAGGCAAGTTGTGCAGCAATCCATATGGCACAATCGTTAACTCTCCAGATCGCTCTGGCAGCCAATCAGCAATAGGAGCAAGCAAGAGGCCATAAAGTTTGTGAAGCAGCTTGCGAATCGCTTGCTGTGGCGGATGCAGTGGATCAGGCCAGCCACCAGGTTCCAGGTGCGCATAGAGAGGGGGTAAGAGCCGCTCTAATACCTCTATACCATTCTCTTGCTCAACACATTTGATCTCATCCCGTGTTAGAGCCAGGATGACAAGCTTCCCTTTATAGAGGAAATAAGCTAACAGAAGCTGCTGCTCTCTCAGATAGGGCTGCAATCGCGATACTTCGTATTCGCTGCTCCGATTTATTCGATCCAGGAAGGGTTTTTCATCGGTGCGAGATGATACAAACTGCTGCAGATGTAGCCTCTCAAAGAGCTCGCTGACCTTCTCTTCGTTGCGGCGCACCTCCTGCTCTAGAGCCTGACGGCCAACGCCAGGGGCAAGTATCTGATCAAAGCTCTCAAGCTGCTGACTGGAACGACGATAGCGGGCCTGCCATTCATGAAACTCTGTCTGGATACGCAGCAGCTCTGCCTGTTTCTCTTGACGAAGGACAATCTCGGATGGTTCATATCTAATCTGCTCATCAGGCTGCGTTGCAACAAAATAATGACGCAGTGCCAGAGAACGCGCTCGTTCAAGATACTGAAAGGCAAATGCCAGACGTCGCTGCTGCAAACCAAGGGCAATCATAGCTTCATAGACTTTCCAGGTAGAATGTAAAAATGCTGGCAGTAGATCGACAACCAGATTCTCCAGTATCTGCTCAATCTGTTCAATAGCAGCTTCATAATAGGACTCAGCCTCAGCATAGTGCTCCTCTAAAGCTGCCATCTGACCCAATAAATACAGGGCTCTATATCCTTCTTCGCGCAAGATATACCGGCGTGTAAACTCGATCACTTCCTGAGTCAGTGCGCGAACCTCCTGTTGATAGGCATCTTTATGAGCGGGCGAGAGCAGAAATTCTGGTTGCTGCATCAGTTGAAGCAGAGCCTCAGCCATCACAAGGCGCGCCCCGGTCGCACGCACAACCAGTTGGCGCTCATCAAAATAGGTTTTAAGCTGGCTGGCTTGCTCATAGGCCTCGTAAAATTGGCCCATTGTTAATAGCAAAGAGGTCTGCTGCAACCGTGTAATCATAGCGTGATGGAGCAATTTCCCTTCCGAAAAAAGGGTCCAGGCCTCATCTAACACATGTAAAGCATCCTTAAAACGTTGCCCCGCAATCAAGGTCGTTGCATATTCACGCAGCGCCGTGGCCACATCCAGAGAGGCTCCCAATCGACGGCAGATCTCTACGGACTCCGCTGTCAGATGATTGGCCTCGGTTATGCGATTGAGTTTGAGCAGACAACTGGCAATGCGCTGCATCAGGATCGCAAACGTTGGGCTGGCTAGCTGTTGCTGCTCACTACGATCGCGCATCTGATAATAACGACGGAGCGCTGATCCATAATGGCCCTGTAGAACATCCAATTGTGCCAGACCATCCTCGCATCTGAGCCAGGGGCCGATATGACGTAAAGCCTGAAAACTTTCGCTTGCTTCCTCCAGGAGTTGACGGGCCTGCTCAAATTCCCCCAGCCAGGAGAGATTACGACCTTGATTTAGTTTGACCATAGCGATAGCATGTGTAATAAATTGTTCGCTCTGGTTGGGCAAGGTAGCGTAGATCTGCAAGAGACGTTCGTAGGTCTCCAGAGCCTTACGATAATTCCCAATCTGCGAGTAGATGACTGCACAATTATGATCCAGTGCACAGACCCGTAAGAGCTCCTGATGCCGTAAAAAGACAGCGCGTGCCTCCTCTGCAACCTGCAAAGCTTCCTCAGCTCGTCCCAACCAGGCACTGGAAACAATCCAGCCAATCCTGGTGCGAGCCCAATTTACCTCCTCCCCCAAAAATAAAAATATCGATGCTGCCTCTTCCAAAATATCTACCGTCGCCTGCTCCTGCCCTAAGATAGAAAGGGAATCGCCCTTAGCCATTAAACCAAAACCATAGGCTGAACGCGATTGAACCAGCTCACTATAAAATAACAGCTGCTCAGCAAGTTTTAGTGCGGTAAAAGGGTGAATGTCGCGCTGGCGCAAAGACTCATCTTTTAAAAGAATCTTGAGGATATCGGGAGGGGGAAGTTCATGAAGATGAGCTTGAATAAAAATACGACCTTCTTCTAGAGGAAGGTCGCGTAATTGGTGCACAAAAACCTGTTCATCTGTGCTCACATGTGTCCCTTTCTCAATACACAAACACACGAAACACGGTCTCCACGCGAGAGATCCTTACGATGGATTTCTCTCTTCACTCGAGACTTCCATCGAGCGTCACAGACGGACATGACAACTGCTAGCTTACGGATACTCAATCCGGAGATTATTGATCACCATCTCACATGTAGGTAGATGGACAATCATCCTATAGGCTCCTGTGGGGACCGCTTTAAAAACAAGATTACCTAGATCATCAACATAGCTGGTCAAGAGCGCACGTTCATTCTGCTGCCTGCCATCTTGCTCTGCTAATTGAGACGTCTCACAACTGTCTAACAGATACAGCTCGGCTTTACGTCCTTCAAACTCATCAACAGCCTCTTCATCCTTCGAACTGGTGATCAGCCCTAACAACATTGCCTCACCACTACTGGCACGAGAGAGATGCAAGGAGAGATTGATTGCATCAGCACGATATTGTCTTGGCCAACGCGCCTCGGTTGGGAGCTGCTCCTCGCGTCGCGTTACCAGCACCGGTTGCCATGGAACAAGGCTCGCAATAATACGCTGCAAGTGCTGTTTTAAGGCCTCTTTCTGCACAGGCTCGGGAAACAGGTCACTCTGTAAGAAACGACGCGTAAGCTCCAACTCACTTCCACAAAGCGGGCACATCTTGACATGATCAGTAATCTGCATAATCTGTGCAACAGACATTTGCTGTGCGCAATATAAGCTCAACTCTGTTGGTGTCGGACACTGTGAACGATAGAGGCCCTGTACCAGGCGCTGATCCATCTCAGCATAGGTTGATAGTCGTTGCTGACAGACAACACAATGCTCCACATGCGACTTCACTTGAGTGGCTAAAGGTTTTTCATCTAATACGTATCTCAAAAGTTCCTCATCATTGGGGGCCATTGAGTGTAGACAGTCTAGCATTAACTTTCCCTCTATAAAAGTATATTTTTCAGCACCATATACAGCTATTTTGTTTCTCGCTGTATAAACGACGATCAGCATATTTTTTTGTGATCACTTTTTATACGAAGCAAGATACTTCCAGGTACCGGGAAAGTTAGCTCATCTTAAGAGTCAGTGCAGGTATATCAACTTAATTGTGCTCATTCCCATCCAATTTCCAGCGTAAAATGGCTGTGTTGCGCAGGATACGCTCCATGATATTCCGCTTGAGGCGATAGATCTCTTCTTCATTCTGAAACTCTTGTGGACAATACCGAATAATCTCGCGAGGTTTTAGATTACAATGAAACAGTAAATAAGCTACACGTTGCTCTCTCTCCCCCGGTAAGAGGCTTTTTATCGCTTCCCATAGCTCGGTTTCATGATAACTATCTTCAACCTGTGGCTCGTTTGGCTGTCCTTGCTCTGGAATACGCTCAATCGAGTGGCGCGCATGCTGACGAACAGTATCCATAATGGCACAATGAAGGCATAAACGTAAATAATTCAGGGCGCTTCCTAAGGTCTTAAAGGTCAGTCCCTGGTCGCTTACTGCCTGCCAGAAACGGCGAAAGGTATCATCAATGTAGGTCTGCTCGCTCTCGCGGCGTAGCGCAAGCTCGCGATGAGAATGTGCTCCCAGCCAGATACGAATGTTGTCGCTAAATAGCCCTTGTAGGGTTTCCCAGGCCGCATTATGCCGTAAAACGACAGCACGGCGAAAAATCTCTAAACAATAGGTGTCGTTGCTCTCCTCTTTACGACGAAACTTCCCCATCTCACGCAAGCTATATTCTCTCAGGACAGACAGGCTCATCTCATCAAGCGGTGGTTCCATTCTGATACCCATATTTCCTACTTCCCTCCAGTTTTAACTGAAGTGCGGATTTTAAAACGTCCTTTACAGACTCATACTTTAAATGTGTAAACGTTTTTCTCGATAGATAATCAAATGTTCTCTATTATGCCACTTTCTTTAGTGGAATTAAAATCATTTTTAGGTTTAAAAAAAGGAAAAAGAATAGAAGGGTTATACACATTTTTCATTTGAATTCTTAGGAAGAGGAAGCCTGGCCTGAAATTCTGCTCGAACCCATCCAGCCAAATGTAGTATAATCAATTTCAAGCATTCATGCAATATATGCCAGGTCTGGATTCTTGCCTCTTCTCCGCAAAGCGGCTATACTCTTCTATGAGAGAAGAATACTCTTTACACACAGATTTGACAATGTCACATGTAACCACTCTGGTGTGAAGTATTCCACAAAATTGGAAGGAGCCAATAAGGATGCGACGCTACATCTTGTTGGGAGTTGAACGCCCATTTTCTCCTTCAACGCAGTATCAATTACAGACGGTCTATGATTTGATTGAAACATCTGAGCATTCTTTTTCTCTTCTTCTTTTAACGGTCCTCCCTCCCACACATATCCTTATCCCCCCTTCTACTTATGCGCTTGAACAGGCCAGTAGAACTCCACCCTCCTATAATCAACAACAGGAAGCACGTCTGCTCTTACAAAAGACGCGTGCTTTTTTTCAGCAGCGTGGTTTTGAGTATGACGATATTGAAGAGCTTATCTGTATGGGGGCACCAGCCGATGAGATTATTAAGGTTGCCAATGAGCGCCATGTGCATCTGATTGTGATAGGCAACCACGGTCATGGATTCTGGCAGCAGTGTCGCCGTTTTTTCTTTGGAAGTGTCTCGGCTCAGATCTTAAAGCGAGCTCCCTGTCCCGTACTGGTGGCTCTCCCGGCTCATAGCAACCGTACAGCACAACTGGTCTCCTGGTATATCCATTCCCTGCAACAGTATCTACAGGATCACACACAACTAACTGTGTTAACAGCAGAACAGGTTGCACAACAATTTTTACCAAAAGGCAAAAGGTCAGTCGGTCGTCCGGAGATAAAGGCAGCCTCGCAGGCTCTCGAGATGTTAAGTCAACAAGGACTCCTCTGCCGCCATGAGGTCCGTGGAGAGATACGTTACGCGAATGACTAAGTATTTATTAGCCGCTCTGTATGCGCCAGTCGCTCAAATATGTTATAAACCATGTTAAAATGAAATATCTCACAGCAAAATTAAGCGATAAATCGACCATAAAATGCGATTTATCGCTTAAACATGTAGAGCCCATCATTCATGATGGCCGTGGTAACCCACTCCAACCCTGTTCCACCCTCATGAAAATCGTGAGGATGCTCCCACGGTTACCCTCTCCGCTACCTTCCTTCTCTATACGCACGCCCTATACTCACACGCCTTCTTGATGAGCATCATCACCCACTCCCACCCTGTTCCACCCTCATGAAATTCTTGAGGATGCTCCCACAGCTTTCCTCTCCGCTACCTTCCTTCTCTATACACACGCCCTATACGCACATGCCTTCTTGATGATCATCATCACCCTCTCCACTCTCTCACTCCCTACGCTTCAGGCGGGTTACAAGAGTGCCATCAGTTCTTCAGGAGTGGTGACGGGAGCCTGACAGGCAAAGTTCCGACAGACATATGCCGTTGCTCGCCCATCCTTAAGGGGCCGCTCTGCCAGTAAGGGGACAGGCGCTTCTGCACCAGCTGGCTCCCCGGAGGCAAGCACGCTATTCGGACGATACCTTTGATTGATCACGGCTAAGAGCGCCTGAGTCTCACGATCCTCAGGATGGCCGATAATGGCAAGCTCCTGACTGGCTGAAAGTGCAAAGTCCAGTGCCCCCAGCACATGGCCAAAGGTCTGAGGATACTGCACAAAAAGTTCGGCCAGCGGTTGCAGATAGCTATCAGCTCGCTCGCGATAGCTCTGCTCACCTGTGAAGGCAAATAAACGCAACAGGACGTCGATGGCAACGCTATTTCCAGCTGGTATGGCGTTATCCATGATATCCTTTGGACGATTAATTAATGCCTCATGATCCTGGCCTGTTTCGAAGAAGCCGCCATTCTCTGTATCTACAAACAACTCAATTGTCTGCTCTATCAAGGCTCTGGCCTCGCTGAGCCAGCGCGGCTGGAAATCAGCTTCATAGAGGGCTAAAAGTCCGTCTGCTAAGAAGGTATAATCTTCGAGGTAACCATTGAGACGGGCGCGACCATCCTTATAAGTGCGCAGGAGCCGTCCCTCATGACGCAGATTGGAGAGGAGAAATTCTGCATTCTGCTGCGCGATCTGAAGATAATCCTCTCGTCCAAGATAGCGACCAGCTTCGGCAAAGCTGCGCAGCATAAGTCCATTCCAGGAGGTTAAGATCTTCTCGTCACGCGCTGGCTTGATACGCTGCTCGCGAAGCTCGAACAGGCTGGCCCGGCTGCGCTGAAGGCTCTCTTGTAGCTCTGATAGACTGACTCCCAGTCTCTGAGCAACCGTTTCCGCATGTTCCTCCACATGCAGAATATTCTTCCCCTCGAAGTTTCCTCCAGCCGTGACATCATAATACGCCTGAAACAGGCGTGCATCCTGCTGAGGAAGCACGCTTTCAATCTCCGCTGGTGTCCAGACAAAGAATTTCCCTTCGTGTCCCTCGCTGTCAGCATCCTGGGTGGAGTAAAAGCCTCCCTCGGGTGAGAGCATCTCTCGCCGTATATACTCCAGTGTCTCTTCCACAATGCGTCGATAGAATGCATTGCCTGTAACGAGATATGCGTGTAGGTAGAGACGGCTTAAGAGGGCATTATCATAGAGCATTTTCTCAAAATGAGGGACGAGCCACTCTTCATCTACGGAGTAACGATGGAAACCTCCACCTAGCTGATCGTATATCCCTCCATTGGCCATCTTCTGCAAGCTTGTCTCAACTATCTCTAACTCAGCTGGAATGCCATCTGTTCGAATGCTCTGGGTCTCTCCACGCATTTGATGCAGATGTAAACGCAGCAAGAATTCCAGTGACATGGTGTTGGGGAACTTTGGCGCACTGCCAAATCCACCATAGATAGCATCAAAGCTTTTGGCCAGGGCCAGTCCCGCCTGAGTAAGCTGTGTCAAGACAACGGGAAGATTGCTCAATGGACGCTTCGGTCGCAGAGGGGTACTGCTCTGCTCTTTCAGATACTCTGCTAACTGAGTTGCCTGCTCCTCAATCTCTTCCCGATGCTCGCGATAGGCGGTGGCAACATTCAAGAGAATCCGAGGAAAGCCCGGGCTTACCTGCTGCCCATAACGACGATCCTGGGGCGGAAAATAGGTCCCCCCGAAGAATGGTCGTCCATCAGGCATAAGAAAGACGGTCATCGGCCAGCCACCTGAACCCGTCATCGCCTGTACTGCCTGCATATAAATGCCATCAATATCTGGCCGCTCCTCGCGATCTACTTTGATGGAGACAAAATGTTGATTCATAATCTGAGCAATCTGCTCGTTCTCAAATGATTCATGCTCCATCACATGGCACCAATGGCAGGCTGAATAGCCAACACTCAATAAGATTGGCTTATCTTCCTGCCGGGCCTTCTGCAAAGCCTCTTCTCCCCACGGATACCAATCAACAGGATTATGAGCATGTTGCAGGAGATAAGGGCTGGTCTCGTTGCTCAAACGGTTCGTAAACTTTTTTTGCTTGTGCTGCTCTACCATACGGCTGCTCTATTCTTTCACAGAATGCTATCTCGGGGCCCGTTGCCAATTACAGGCTATTCATTCTACCATCTACCAGACGTTGATGGTACCACATCTTGCTTCAGTCGCTGACGAGCAGTCTCACCTTTTCTTCGCAGCGGAACATGCTCGGTTGCCGCAGCGAGTCCATGGATAGGCATGTTGTGATAGATCGCCTCATACTGCTGATCGGCGACCAGAAAGCTCTCATGCCAGATACCTACACATCCATCAGGAGAGATGCTTTTGTTAAACTGCTGCCACGCCGGTAAATGTGATGAGTCTTTGCTACGTGCAAAATGCTCTAATGCTTCGAAAGAACGCCAGTATTGGATAACGGTGATCTCTCGCCAGGGCGTTAGAGATGATCGACCACCCAGAAAACCTGTCTCAGGGTGCGTGTAAAGCTCTTTCATCATAGGAGCCATCGCTTTCACAACCGCAAACCATTTTCTGAAAGCCCAGAAACGATTGATACGCATTCCCAGGATAAACACAACAAATGGCCCTTCAATATGAGCAGTATAACGACCAGATGCGATCTCTTTCATTATGCTCTTACCTTTATGTTAAAACACACTGTTTCTAAAACGAACACTGTACGGTTAAATGTAAAAAAAATTTTTTAGCGTGGTCTGGTAAAACTATGGATGAGTTGCTCTAAAACACGACGATGTATGGTCAGAAAATCGTCCTGCGAATCTTTTAAAAGTGTCAGTCTAAGCATTGCCATACCATGAACGGTGACCCAACAATGGTACGTCATGAGATCCAGATCATAATCTGGCCGGACGATAAAGGTCCCATCGGTAATGCCTGCCTGTACAGCGCTGCGTAACGTATCATAGGGTGCCTCGCGCTGTGTCTCCTTCCCCACATCTTCAGATAAAGTCTGTTGGCGCGTAAAGATTAAAAGAAAATAATCTGGATACTGTTCTGCAAAAGCCAGATAAGCCATTCCCAGTTCGACAAGGCGTTCCGTCACAGGTTGCTGAACGGTAATGCGCGTAAAAGCAGCTTGCAAGAGCGCAGAGCCTTCTTCACTGACTGCTGCAATAATCTCATGCACACTCCCGAAGTATTCATAGATCCCTGATGGGCTATAATCAATACGACGAGCAATCTCGCGCAATGAAATGCCATCCGGACCACGCTCGATAACTAGCTCTCGTGCCGCCTGTAAAATAGCTTCTTTGACTTTGAGCGATCTCCGCTCTCGCGCTGATGACTTCTTCAATTCTTCAATACACCATTCATTTAACGAACACCGTACGGAGATTATACCTGATAACATCTGGTGCTGTCAAGGGCTCTCTACGTTCAACCACCAACAGGATTCTCTCTTCAAGGAAAACAGATTTTATACGCTTGACTTTCCGGCTTTCCTGATTATACTTTTGAGTAGAGAAACCAAATGACCAATAAAGACTATCTGGTCATTTAGTCAAAACAGAAAGACTTTTAGTTCAGTAAGGATGATGCTTTCGTGACAGAACAGGCAGCAAACTCTCAGGAGGATCGTACAAAACAGGATGAGCGTGCAGATCGCATTCTGGATGTGGCCTCTTCGCTCATTCTACGTTACGGTTACAAGAAAACAACGATTGATGATATCGCCCGTGAGGCTGGGGTAGCGAAGGGCACGATCTATCTCCATTGGAAGACAAAGGATGATCTGTTCCTCAGTCTCCTCATGCGCGAAAAGATTCGTGGTGCCCGCATGGTTGAACAGGAGATGAGTCGCGATCCAGACGGAAATACGCTTCATGGTATGATGAAGTACTCATTGTTGATGTTGCTCAAACATCCTCTCTTACGTTCAGCAGTCCTACAAGATGCCGATATCCTGGGCGAACTCACACAAAAAGAGTTGGCCCGCACCGGAATTGAAGAGCAGCTGACTGCCTTTTATGGACTGTTAGAGTTCTTTCGCAAACATGAGCTCATCCGTCAGGATCACCCCATTCAGACACAGATCTATCTTCTGGAGGCTCTCTCAATTGGCTTTCTGATGGCGGATAAGTTTCTGCCCGAGGAGTTTCAGGTCTCGTCAGAAGAAAAGGCTCTCTTGATGGCCGAGACGGTCAAACGTACATTTGCGTTGCGCAATCCAACAAGCGATGAGCAAGACAATACTTTGCAGCAACTACACCATGTTGTAGATTTAGCCGAAAAATACATGAAAAAGGAACGTACAGAATGAGCGCGATGATTCAGCTCCAACATCTGACCAAAACCTATGGCAGACAGCGCGGTATTCAAGATATCCAATTACAGGTCGCTGAAGGCGAAGTCTTTGGCTTTCTTGGCCCCAATGGGGCTGGCAAAACAACGACGATTCGGACGCTGATGGGGCTCCTTAAGCCAACATCTGGACAGGCTTTTATCGCTGGACTGGATTGCTGGAAGGAGTCGACAGCCGTTAAACGTCTGGTTGGCTATCTCCCCGGCGAATTTGCACTTGATCCCACTCTAACGGGCGCTCAGATCCTGAGCTATCTGGGCCATCTACGCGGCGGGGTAGATCAGAATTATGTTCGCCAATTAATTGAACGTCTGGACTTTGATCCCAGTAAACGTTTTCGTGACTATTCACGCGGCAATAAACAGAAGGTTGGTCTGGTTCAGGCTTTTATGCATAAGCCCCGCCTGCTGATTCTGGATGAGCCAACTGGCGGACTCGATCCTCTCAATCAACAGGAGTTCTATAAACTGGTTCAAGAGACTCATGCGGAGGGCCGCACCATCTTTCTTTCGTCCCACATTCTCCCAGAGGTGGAACATACCTGCGATCGCGTGGCAATTATCCGCGAAGGGCAGATTATTCAGGTCAACGAGGTCGCTCGCCTGAAAGACTTTAAGCAGCACGATATTGAGATTACGTTCCAACAACCTGCCACGCTGGAATGGTTTGCTCAGATCCCTGGTGTGCTCAATTCCATTCTGGAGCCCAATGGTCATACTATTCGCCTGACTACGCAGGGGAGCCTGCAACCAATTATTCAGATCGCTGCTCAGCATGAGGCTTACAATATTCTCACTCATGAACCAAATCTGGAAGAGATCTTTCTGCGCTTCTATGCCAACGAAGCCGCACAGCCACATAAAAAAAGTCTTGCTTAATAAATCTGATCAATCGACCATAAGACGTCAACACAATTGTCTGTTCCTGTGATGAATTGTGCTGCTTGTCATCATTCGCTTACAGGTAATGATGATGAAAGGTAGAGAAAAGCATGTTCCATACTGTTTGGAGCAAGACCCTCCGCGATTATCGCTTTACTGTCCTTTACTGGGGCCTGGGCTTAGGATTGGTGATCCTGGCCGTGTTTGCGACGTTTAGCTCTCAATATTCCAGCCAGGGAGGCGATGCTGGTATCCTTGAGCTTGCACAAAGCTTGAAGTTTATTGCAGATCCTATCGCTCTCCAGACTATTCAAGGGTATGCCACGTGGCGCTTACTGGGTTTCTTTGTCCCTTCGATGCTGGCAATCTGGGCTGTACTGGCGGGTGCCAATCTTGTACGTGGCGAGGAGGAGCGACGAGCCAGTGATCTTCTGCTAAGCGTCCCTCTCTCACGCACACGCTATCTCCTTGAGAAATACTTTGCGCTGATCAGCGCTTTACTTGGTGTGGGGCTTCTCATTGCGTTAGGGGCTATCATTGGTGAGGCCAGCGCTAAAGTGGAGATTGAGGCTGGCCGCGCTCTCCTGGCTGGTCTTGATGTCAGTCTGTATGCTATCTTTTTTGCCAGTCTTTCGCTCCTGCTCTCACAATGTCTGCGCAGCCGTGGGGCTGCCGCAGGATGGGCTGGCGGAATTATCGCCTATGCCTTTGTTCTCGATGGAACGGGACGAACGATCCAGCATGGAGAATGGCTGCAACGCCTCTCACCTCTCTATTACTATAGCCAGAATAAGCCGCTCATCTCTTCTTTTAGTAACCATCCAGAGGCAGCTCTCCTCTTAATTGGCCTCACGCTGCTGTTTAGTGGACTCAGTTTCTGGCTCTATACGCAGCGCGATCTCGGTGGAGTCGCCTTTGCTGGTTGGAGCGGGGCCCTTTCTCTGACGAAACCGCTGACACGACAGCAGTCATTACAACGGGCCTGGAAGGATATCTCTGTACGTTCATTTTTCACCCGCACGCTTCAGAATGGCAAGACGCCAGCTTTATGGTGGATTATCTCCCTGCTGGCCTACGCTGGCTGGATTACAACACTGACAACAACGATGCTGGATCCAATACGCAAGCTTCTCTCTCAAAATTCGCCGATCGCTCAGCTTTTGAGCGGGCATGATATTACTACAAATGCCGGTTTTCTGGCGTATGCGATCTATCAATTTCTGCCCGCCTTAGCGACGGTCTTCATCTTTACACTGGCGCTTAAATGGGCCAGTACTCTCGATAGCGGAAGGCTCGAGCTGGTCTTAAGCACACCAGTCTCTCGCGTTCGTCTGCTTTTACAACACGCTGGTGCACTCTTCGTTTATGCGCTTATCATTCCTATCCTGGCCTGGCCAACGGTTGTGATATCGGCTCATTTGAGCAATCTAGCAGTCGATTCCGCGAAGGTTATGGCGGCCTCGCTCAGTATCCTACCGCTTGAACTGGTACTTCTCACCTTTGTCTATGCAGTAGCGGGTCGTCTGCGCAGCAGCATCATTACGGGGCTTGTGGGTACCTATCTTGCAGTGGCCTTTATGATTGATCTGCTTCGCTCCCTGCTCCACCTGCCAGATTGGGTACAATGGTTCTCTATTCTCTATGCCTATGGCAGCCCCATCCAGAATGGCTGGCGCTGGGGAACGATCTGGAGCCTCCTGGCTCTCTCGGCGGCATTGCTGATGATTGGAGTGATCCAATTTCAGAGGAACGATGTCGATCGTGGAAATGCATGAAGAAACACAAAAAGGATGCTTGCGCTCAAGGTCGAGACGATGCTTGAGCGCAAGCATCCTTTTTGTGACTGGACAAATGTTCTTCAAACGCCTATACTCTCTTCACAACAGGCTTTAACGTAAAACAGAGAGGTATAGTATGCAGATCCCTTTCCAGGATGTGATTACCGCAGCCACAACCTACTTAAGCGATATTGATCCAGTTATGCGTGAAACGATCCAACTCGTTGGCCCTTGCACTCTCCAGCCTGACCCCGATATCTTTAATGCTCTGATCGATGCCATTATCTCTCAACAGATCTCCGTGAAGGCCGCAGATGCGATTATGAATCGCGTGCGAACCGCTCTGCCAGGGCAAAAAGTTACCCCTGAAGCTCTAGCCACCCTGGACTTCGATGCCCTTCGCTCTCTTGGACTCTCAACACCCAAGGCTCGCTATATCGGCAATCTTGTTGAACATGTTACGACTGGACAACTTCAACTCGCTCAATTAGCAGAGTTAAGCGATGAGGAGGTTATCAATCAACTGACGGCGGTCAAAGGCATTGGCATCTGGACGGCCCAGATGAGTCTCATCTTTACCTTTGGTCGCCCCGATGTCCTCCCTATTGATGATCTGGGCTTTTTAGAAGGGATTAAGACTGCTTATCAATTGCCCGAGCGGCCAACCCGGATTGAGGCTCGCGATCGGGGCGAGCTCTGGCGACCCTATCGCACCTTTGCTACCTGGTATATGTGGGCCATACGCCGCATCACCGTAAAAAACGAGCGCCCACGCACACGCATCGTCTCCCTTTAAGTTCGCTCAAAGAGATCGAGCCATTGTAACCAGGAGGAGTTTTTGTGATAGCATAATAACGTTAAGTTCTTTATCTCTACTCAATACTACACAAGAGGAGGCGGCGTTTCTGCTCGCCAGAGCGCAACATTATCTTTAATGGATACACCTGAAAATTATTATGCAATTCTCGGCGTCCCTCTAGACGCAGATAGTGATATGTTGAAGCGCGTCTACCGACAACTGGCTCGCCGCTTCCACCCTGATCTTGCAGGACCAGAAGGGGCTATAGAGATGAAGCGGATCAACCGCGCCTATGCGGTCTTAAGCGATCCTGAACAACGTCAGAGCTATGATACGATCATTGGTGGGGTGATCGATCTGCGCAAACGTGGCTTTGCCCGACCCTCTGTTCACCCCAAACGCTTTGACGCTGCTACTGAGGATGAGTTCTCAGGCCTGAGTATGTTTAGCTCTCGCGGCCCTTTACACGCTGGTCCGCTGATTCGCAGCCGTATCGGAGTACTCTCTGCTCTCAGTAGCATTCCAACAGTCCAGGGGATGTTGATCGCTGCTGGCTCACTGGATGGCACTGGCATCCTCTGGCAATTGATTGAGGATCAGGTAACAGAGGCCACAAACATTGCCAGTGATCCTGCGTTCACGGTTGAATCGCTCCGAGACCTCCGTTTCTCGGAAGCTGGCTCTCTGCTGGCTGGCTGGGGCCGGCTTGGCCTCCATATCTGGGATGCCTATAGCGGAACGCTTCTCTGGAGCCAGTCCTTACAAGAACGCGCCGTCTCAGCCCACTATTCGCTCGATGTTACCCTGCAAGTAACACCTGATGGCAAGCGGATAGCTCAGATGGCCCTGCCCTATCTTGCCGAAGATATTCAAGCCCCACGTTCCTGGGGGGTGCGCAGCACCGATGTGTTAAGCTACACGATAGGGAGCAGCGCAAAAAAATTCTCTGATCCGCTCATCTGCTCCGAAGAGAGTGTCGAAAAGCGACAATTCTGGGCCATTCGGATGCGGGCACTCTCTCAAGACGCTCAGACGCTCGTCACATTCTCCTGTGCTCAGCTCCCCAATGAGAAAGATCAGCAGGCAGTTGTCCGCCGTTGGGATCTCTCGCCAAAGAATAAGCTGCTCAGCAAAAAAATGCCACAGATCGCGGATACGATAGTAGTTGGACGCTGCGATGAGTGCACAACCCCCTATGCTATTACTCCCAACGCCAATATGTTGGCCTTTACCTATACAGGCAAGCAGATACGCATCTGTGATACACGGACAGGGACATATAGCGAGATCCAGAGTGGAAATATGGGTGGCAATGCCAGGCTGGCAATCTCGCCTGATGGAGAATGGCTGGCAGTCGCTCGTGAAGATAGTGAGATTAACGAAGGTGTTATCGATCTCTGGTCCATCCAGACAGGACAATTATTGCAGAAGTTCTATCATCCCTGGCAGATTAGTGCCCTCCATTTTGCCAAAAAACAATTAATTGTCGCCTTAACCGATGGAACGATTCAAATCTGGCGCGAATAAGTCTATTCTCTTGTATCATTCCAGACCACTGCTACACTAGGAAGAGAGGAGAGATCTCTTCTCTCTTTGGATGAAGGGGCCCTTCTTAACGACTTGTCTCTTCTAACTCTCCCAGGCAAGGTGGCAAGAGATGCGTATTTCTGTGATTGTACCAGTCTATAATGAAGAGAAAACTATCGCTCAGGTGCTGGAGTCGCTCACACGTGTCCCACTGGATCTCGAAGTAGTGGTGGTAGACGATGCCTCTACTGATCGCACCTGGCAGATTCTCGAACAACTGCGCCAACAGCCACCATTTGACGGCTATCAGTATGTTCGCCATGTACGCAATCAAGGGAAAGGGGCAGGGCTCCGCACCGGCTTTCAGTTGGCAACAGGCGATTTAATTACTGTCCAGGATGCCGATCTAGAGTATGATCCAATGGACCTGCCAGTGCTGGTCACTCAATGGCATCATGCAACCAGCAAGCAACAGAAAGTGGTTGTGTATGGATATCGCGATCTCTCAAGCCAGAAACGAACTACCCGTTGGGGAAATCGCTTTCTTACCACACTTACCAATCTCCTCTACGGGAGCCAGATTCATGACATGGAGACCTGCTATAAGCTCCTGCCATTAGCCTTAGCCCGCTCGCTTCCAATGCAAGGGCGGCGCTTTGAGATTGAACCAGAGATCACCGCCTGCACACTCCTGGCTGGCTATACCATTGTTGAAGTCCCCATTCGTTATCACCCACGCACCGAAAAAAAGCTCTCCCCCTGGAAGGACGGTTGGCCTGCGCTGGCTATGCTTATCCGCCGCCGCTTTGGCAAACCATTTCAACTTTCCATTCCTTCACCAGAACCGATCTCCGCTCAATCTCCACAGAAATAAACTGCCTGAAAACCTACCCGAGTTACAATTATCGACCGATGATTCAAAAAGACGGTTCGCTCAGTGTGAAAAAGGTTGTTCTCTCAATCAAAATGGTTTTTTGAATCAAATCATAGAGATACACACATAATATAATTCTCTGGCAGAAAAATCATCATGCATAGCACATCCATAAGACCGATTTGACAATTAACAGTATATTTCATACTATTTTAAATATATATGTAGTAATCAAGGTAGAGGTTTACTGTACTGAGGAGAGAGATAAGAAAAGTCAAACAGAGCCCTCGTGGATAGGCAACGGAAATGTAAACATGCTCGGGCTGAAAAAGAGGGGAAATTATATGAAGTGTGCTCAATGTGCTACTGAAGTAACAGGTGCCGCGCAGCGCTGCCCTCAGTGTGGGGCAGGCCTGACCATGGAACAGAGCCAACAGAACTTCTCGTATCTCCCACCAGGTGCGCCGCCCTGGCCAGAGACAACTTCACCATCCTTATCAGCATCGCAACAGCCCCCCTTGCAACAGTCCAGTGCTCCTGAGATTGCACAACGCAGACTTAAAAAGCCGCTCATCTTATTGGCCCTGGTCATTCTGACCCCCCTGCTAGGCTCTCTGGCAACATTAGGCTTCCTCTATGGGACAGGAAAAGCATCTTCAACCGCTGCTAATCCAGTCAGCCAGCAGCTGACTACCGGCGCAACACCTGCCACAGACACTCCCTTTAAGACGGTTAAAGATACGACGCTTAATCTCTCCCTTCAGTATCCCGCCGATTGGACAGCAGGCCCCCTAAATCAAGCCAGTGAGCCAGCTGATCTTCCGCTTAAATCGCCCAGTCAGAATGGAAGCGCCATGATCGTCATAGATTTACAGCACTTCTCAACCAGGGCATCCACGCAGATCAATAGCGCCAACGATCTTAATGCGGCGTATATTCAAGGGCTCTCCCAATATAGTGATCTCCACAATATCCAGACCATCTCCAGTGCACAGCCGCAACCAACCATAGGTGGCATCCCATGGTCGCAGCAAGAAGCAACGTTTCAAGACAAAAACAATGTACAGTATCACCTGATAGTGATCACCGTCCAACGCAACAAAAGCTATTATAACATCAATAGCATCATGAAAGAGAGTATATATCAGGAGGCTCAAAAAAAATACATTCAGCCGATCTTAAATTCAATCCGCTTTCTTTCATAGGTACGCCGGACCAGATCAGAAAAATCAGCACACGATGGAAAAAAACGGCCCACCAATAAATGGTGGGCCGCTTGAGCATTACGCTCAGGCAAAGGGCTAAGTACTGGCTTAGTACTCAGGCATTGCTGGCGCAGCAGACTTCTCTTTTTCGGGCAGATCGGTGATCAGGGCCTCGGTGGTCAGGATCATAGCAGCAATGCTGGCAGCATTCTGGAGAGCCGAACGGGTCACCTTGGCAGGATCAGCGATACCAACTTCGAACATGTCGACATAGGTGTCATTCAAGACGTTGTAGCCGATATGATTGTTGTTGTGCTCTTTCTGAGCGCGGCGAATACCTTCAACTACGACTGAACCATCGCGACCACCATTGGCGGCCAGCTGACGGATGGGCTCCTCAAGGGCGCGGCGCAGAATCGCCACACCGGTTGCAGCATCACCAGTCAGTTTCACATTATCCAGAGCAGCACTGGCATTCAAGAGAGCAACACCACCACCAGGGACCATACCCTCTTCAACACCGGCGCGGGTTGCGGAAAGCGCATCCTCAACGCGGGTCTGACGATACTTCAGCTCAACCTCGGTACCAGCACCAACTTTGATGATGGCAACACCACCAGAGAGCTTCGCCAGGCGCTCCTGGAGCTTCTCACGATCGTAGTCGCTTGTGGTGCCTTCGATCTGGGCTTTAATCTGATGGATGCGGCCCTGGATCTCCTGAGAATCGCCACGACCTTCGATGATCGTCGTGTCTTCTTTGTGAGAGGTAACCAGGCGAGCCTGACCCAGATCGTCCAGCGTGGCGCTATCCAGGCGGCGGCCCATCTCTTCGCTGATCACCTGACCACCGGTCAGCACAGCGATATCGTTCAGCATCTCTTTGCGGCGATCGCCAAAGCCAGGAGCTTTTACGGCCAGGACGTTGATGATACCGCGGAGTTTATTGACGACCAGCGTAGCCAGAGCCTCGCCATCGACATCCTCAGCAATAATTACGATCTCGCGACGACCCTGCTGGACAATCTTCTCAATTACTGGCAGGATATCCTGGACAGCGCTAATCTTCTTATCCGTGATCAGGATGTAGGGATTCTCCAGAGTGGCTTCCATCTTCTCAGAGTTAGTAACAAAGTAAGCAGAGATGTAGCCTTTGTCAATCTGCATACCTTCAACATACTCAGTCTCGAAGTTGATGCCGCGGGACTCTTCAACGGTGATCACACCATCTTTACCTACGCGATCCATGACATCAGCGATCAGATCGCCAATCTGCTCATCGGCAGCAGAGATCGAAGCAATCTGAGCAATCTCTTTCTTGCCTTCGACTGGAATCGCCATCTCACGAATATAAGCGACGATGGCCTCGGTACCGCGATCAATACCAAACTTTAACTGCATGGGATTTGCGCCAGCAGCCAGGTTCTTCAGACCTTCGTTGACGATGGACTGAGCCAGAACGGTTGCAGTCGTGGTGCCATCACCAGCGACATCGTTGGTCTTGGTTGCTGCCTCTTTCAGCAACTGAGCACCCATGTTCTCGAAGGGGTTCTCAAGCTGAATCTCTTTGGCAACGGTGACACCATCGTGCGTTACATTAGGAGCACCAAACTTTTTGTCGAGAGCAACGTTGCGGCCCTTTGGTCCCAGCGTTGTCTTTACGGCACCAGCCAGAATATCAATACCCTTTTTAAGGGAACGTCGAGCCTCTTCATCAAATATAAGCTGTTTAGCCATACTAAGTTTATTCCTTCCCTTCACCTATCTTATACAGACGCCTCTTTTCGGCTGAATGCAGAAGATAGTGCAAGCCCAGACTAGTGACAACTAGCCGACAATTGCCAGAATATCGTTCTCTTTAAGGACGAGATACTCTTCGCCGTCCAGCTTGAACTCGGTACCGCCATACTTGGCAAATAACACACGATCACCAGTGTGAACATCTATTGCAGCGCGGTCACCATTATCCAGCAAACGGCCATTACCAACAGCGATCACCACGCCCTCCTGGGGCTTCTCTTTGGCAGTATCAGGAATAACAATTCCGCTTCTCGTAACTTCTTCTTTAGCCGCTGGCTTTACAACCACACGATCTCCAATAGGACGAATCTGTGCCACGATGTACACTTCCTTTCCTCAATGAAGCTTATTGTCAATCAGAAGATTTTTTCAAAACTTCTTCCTCAGGGCCATAGTGAATGACTCCTGAGATATTCTTTGAGCTGTAGAGAGAGTAGTCACAGCAGCAAGGTCCACCTACAGCACAACCTGTGCAACAATAGGTCGTCTCCTCAACTACTGTTGGAGACCAGAGAATATCAATATCGCAATTCGCACACCGCGGTGGCGTCTGCGCAGAGTGGATCTGCCCCTTCTGGGATAATTTCGATTGCTTTTGCTCCACGTCCATATCCTCTTGTCTCGTGCTTGCAGAACTTTGAATGGCACTTCTACCCTTCTTATGCTGCTCTCACCAACGCCCAACGCTGGCTCCTGCTGCCTTGTACACTCACCCCACCTCTCAGTGCTCTTTTCTCTTCACACAGTATGTCACATCCAATGTTAGAGCCATATAGGAAAAGTGTTAGAGGATTGTTAGAATTATTTCCATAGGCACTCTTTTCATACCCAAAACAGCTATTCACTACTTATACATAATTTATTATTATTGAATGGTGAAGCATCCTCAATGCCTGGGTGTAGAAGATACGTATAAAATACTTATAGATATAGGCTCGGCAATGAGCAAGTTGCTATCGCCACATGATACAATGCTCATGTGTCGTTGAGATATCATTGTCGATCATCAAACATCACCAAAGGATAGATGCTTCTATGGCGTACGTTGTTACTCACAATAAACACAGCTATACCGTTGCAGTAGAGGAATCTGGCTCACAATCGCAGCAGGTTCTCGTGGATACTGTTCCACATTCCATCGTCTGGCAACAGCTCCTTCCTCTCTTTACGCAATCACTAACCGGCGGTCGCTATCATCTTCTGCTCAACCATCGCTCATATGAGATCTTTGCTCGCCGTCTTCAGTCCGTAGATGCCCCTCTTGAACAGCGCTATGAGATCCTTCTGGCAGGCCAACGCTTTGAGGTGCTGGTCGAAGATGAACGGATCAGACAATTAGCCAATGTGAGTCGTTCTCAGGCCAGTCAGAGTGCCAGGGTTCAGGCTCCAATGCCGGGTCTTGTTGTGAAGCTCCTGGTCGATGTGGGCACAGCGGTCCACGCAGGTCAAACGGTCGCTGTGCTCGAGGCGATGAAGATGGAGAATGATCTCACGTCTCCTATCTCTGGAATCGTCCATGAGCTCCGCGTCCAGACAGGACAGACCGTTGAGCAGGGCCAGCTCCTCGTGTCAATTACAGCTCAGGCTGCTCACAATAATTAATATGTCAGTCGTGCTGGCATCCACTGACATATCTTAGAGCCTTTTACTGCCTGCTTTTTTCCGCTGTTGATAATAGGCGCAACTCTTCTGATATGTTATAATGCCAACGGTACATAAAGAAGGGAAGGTGTGTCATGGATCTACCCACAAGTAAAAGTACCAAAGAATGGCGCGAAACAACTGCCCGTAAAGCTCTCAGCAAGGGAGCTGAAAGGCAGGAAAAATTTGTTACCAGTGCTGATAACGAGATCCCAGATCTCTCTACAGAAGAAGATCTGAGCGCCTTCAATACTCAAACACAGTTGGGATATCCAGGCGAGTATCCATTTACTCGCGGCATCCATCCTGGCATGTATCGCTCTCGCCTCTGGACGATGCGCCAGTATGCTGGCTTTGCCTCCGCTGAAGAGTCCAATCAACGCTATCACTATCTCCTCTCGCAGGGCACGACTGGTCTCTCCGTTGCCTTTGATCTTCCAACCCAGATGGGCTATGATGCCGATCATTCTCTGGCACAGGGGGAAGTGGGCAAAGTTGGTGTCTCGATCTCCAGCCTGGAAGATATGGAGACGCTGTTCAATGGGATTCCTCTTGAGCGCGTGAGTACTTCCATGACTATTAATGCTACTGCCAGCATTCTGCTCGCTCTCTATATCGCTGTGGCGAGAAAACAGGGGGTCCCACTGGCAAGGCTCTCAGGAACGGTCCAGAACGATATTCTTAAAGAGTATATTGCACGCGGAACGTATATCTATCCACCTGAACCGTCCATGCGGATCATTACGGATATCTTCCGCTATTGCGCAGATGAGCTACCACGCTGGAATACGATCAGTATCAGTGGCTACCATATTCGTGAGGCAGGGGCGACCGCCGTACAGGAAGTGGCGTTTACGCTGGCAAATGCGATCAGCTATGTTCAAGCGGCCCTGAAGGCTGGCCTGAATGTCGATGCATTTGCGGGACAGCTCTCGTTCTTTTTTAACAGCCATAACAATCTGTTTGAAGAGGCCGCCAAGTTCCGAGCCGCACGCCGAATGTGGGCTCAGATTATGCGCGAGCAGTTTCAGGCTCAGGATCCACGCTCGATGATGCTTCGCTTCCATACCCAGACCGCTGGCTCAACCTTAACGGCACAGCAGCCCGATAATAATATTGTGCGCACAGCGTATCAGGCTCTCGCTGCTGTTCTGGGCGGCACACAGTCTCTCCACACTAATAGTAAGGATGAGGCGCTCTCGCTCCCCAATGAGGAGACGGCTCGTCTGGCTCTACGTACACAGCAGGTCCTCGCTTATGAGACTGGCGTGGCCGATGTGGTTGATCCTCTGGCTGGCTCCTATTATGTGGAGTCTTTGACCAATCAGATTGAAGCTCAAGCCTGGGACTATCTCCACAAAATTGCTGAACTGGGTGGCAGCGTCCGCGCTATTGAGTCTGGCTTTATGCAGGCGGAGATTGAACAGGCTGCCTATCAGTATCAATTGGCACTGGAACAGGAACAAAAGATTGTTGTTGGAGTCAATCGTTTTGTGAGTGAACAAGAGTCGCAACCTGTGCTCCAACGCGTCAATGAAGCCGTTGAAAAGCAGCAGGTGGCCCGGCTACAGGCGCTACGCCAGCGACGTGATACTAACCTTGTACACAGAACCCTACGCGCTCTTGAACATGGAGCAACCGGGCAGGAGAATCTCATGCCCCTGATTATCGCTGCGGTGGAAGCATATGCCACTCTCGGTGAGATCAGCGATACGTTGCGCCATGTGTTTGGCGAGCAGCGCGAATTTCATCATTTGTCATCCATTTAATGAGAGAAATCAACCGAGTAGAATCGCTTATGAAAATTTGGAGCATCGAAGAAGAGGCTGAGACGCGCGATGTGTATCCCGCACGCGATGCCGAACGCAGTATATATTCCATCTATGATACCAATCGAGGTGAAGCCCATCAGCGCCCACTGCTCTATGCACGCAATGGTGAGGTACCAAACAGGCAGAGAGAACGTTCTCTGGCTCCTATTGGTGTGTTTGACTCAGGAGCCGGTGGCCTGACAATCCTCTCAGACCTTCAGAAACAGCTTCCTCACGAAAATTTTATCTATCTTGGTGATACTGCCAACTGCCCTTATGGAGTACGTACCGAGGAAGAGATTACGGAGCTGTCGCTCAATGCCTGTCAGTTTCTGATTGAGCAGGGGGTGAAACTGATTGTGGTGGCCTGCAATACGGCATCTCAAGCGGCTCTGTCTACCCTACGAGCAACGTTCTCGATCCCTTTCATTGGCGTGGTCCCCGCCGTTAAACCCGCCGCTCGGCTCACAAAGCAGGGACGAATCGGGATTGCGGCAACAAATAGTTCAGCCAGGGCGAGCTATCTACAACATCTGATTGAAGATTTTGCTTCTGGTATTCAGGTCTTTTCCGTTGGCTGCCCCGAACTGGTTACGCTGGTGGAGCGAGGAGAGCTCGAAGGCCCTGAGGTTGATCAGATTCTACGTCACGCCCTTGATCCTTTACTCGCTCAGCAGATCGATGTGCTGGTTCTGGGTTGCACTCATTTTCCAGCCTTACGACCAGCTATTGAACGCATTGTGGGCAAGGAGGTGCAGGTTATTGATAGTGGAAAAGCTATCGCTCGCCGCACACATGCTATACTTGATGCGGAAGATATGAGCCATCCAGCGACTATGAGGGATGGCAAGACCCAGATCTGGTGCAGTGGAGATACAGAAAGCTTTAGTCAGGTTGCCACGACTGTGCTTGGTTATCCCGTTACAGCTCGGCAGGCTCCTTACTGAAGGTGCAAAGGCCCGGCCCCAGAGAGAGCAAGGCAAGGCTATTCCTGGCCCTCTCTCTTCTGTGCCAGCCCTCTTGCAGAGATGAGATCTCATCTCCGGGCTCTCTTTAATGGCTGCTTGCTGCTCTTATCCAGGGCGCGGGCAGTCAGAAGTCGGTGTTGATCGGTGTTGAAATGTAGCTACGTTCTTTTGGGAGGTTGTACGACAATAATGTCAGATAATTTAGCTCTCTTTGAGAGCGAAGAAAGTGCAAGCATGCCTACGAAGTCCAAACCTTTTTATATTCAGTTCGCTCGTTTTATCTCCACTATTTTTTCACCTGCGACGATCTCATTACCTCTTATTCTTCTGGTCGCGTTCTATCATCCCAATCCAGCCGCTTTACAGTATGCTGGTGTGACGCTCTTATTTCTCAGTATCGGACCCTTGCTCTATATTTTGATTGGTGTCAGCACTGGACAATTTACGGATATCGACGTAAGTGATCGTTCTCAACGCACTGGACCTTTTCTGTTTATTATTGGTTCCAGTCTGGTCGGGGCCCTTATATTATCGTTTGCCAATGGACCAAAGGATCTGATTACGATTTTAGTCCTGACTGCTCTTACCAGCGCGCTCATGATGATCATTACCTTCTGGTGGAAGATCAGCATGCATGCAGCTTCAATTGCGGCGGTCTCAACGATGCTGACGATGCTGTATGGGGTTGTCATCCTACCGGCCTTTCTGCTGGTCATCCTGGTAGACTGGTCACGCGTGGTCCTCAAACGGCATACTCTCGGTCAGGTGATCGCTGGCTCTTCTCTGGGTATTATCATGACTGCGGTTACCTTGCTCATTCGAGGTGTCTAAACGATCAAGCGCATAGGCGTGTCAAGGAGAGTGCAAGAGGGCTTTCGATAGTCGAAGATCCATGATCCCGAGGCCTGGGCATATACGCCCAGGCCCCATTGTCTCCATTTTTTATGCGGGTATCTCCTCCTGATCAATCACCTCTGCATTCCAGAGTTGTTGCATCTCTCGGGATGTGGCTAATAATTCAGCTAGCCTCCCTACGGCCTCGATTCTCCCATCTTTGAGGACGATAATCTGATCGGCCTCTCCTAACGTTGCTCGTCGGTGAGAGACGGCCAACCGTGTCATACCCTGTGTAAAGCGTGACCAGAGCTGCCGTTCCGTCTCAATATCAAGTGCGCTGGAGAGATCATCCATCACTAATAGTTCAGGATCGCGTACAAACATTCTCGCTGCTGCTGTGCGCTGAATCTGTCCACCTGAGAGCTTGATGCCACGGGGACCAACTCTAGTCTCCAGTTGCTGCTCAAGCTCACATACATCTGGCTCCAGAACTGCCGCCTGGATGGCTCCCACCAGGTCTACTTCCTGTTCAGGTAGCCCCAGCAGAATATTCTCTCGTAGCGAGAGACTAAAGAGCCGAGGCACTTGAGAAGTATAGCCACAACGCGGGGGAACAAAAAAGGTTGCCGGATCATCTACAATCTGACTATTCCAGTAGAGCTCGCCCTCATCTCGTGGCAATAATCCCAGTAAAACCCGTAACAGTGTTGTCTTACCCGATCCAATTCTCCCCGTGATCACCGTAAATGATCCTCGCGGCAATTGAAAATCGATATGCTGAATTCCATGCTCGCTCCCAGGATAATGATAGCTCAGTCCCTCCACTTTTAGAAGCTCAAGCCGATCGGTGGATTGCTTAGGGCTGAAGGTGAGTGGGGGAATCTTCTCGCCTCTTATATAGATCTCATTATGAGCGGTCAGTTCGAGCTTCGGTGCCCCCTGAAGTAGCTCCCACAAACGTTCCAGCGAAACGCTCATCTGGCTAAACTTGGCGAAGAAGTTGCCAGAGAAGCTAATGATAAGTGAGAGCCAGCCTAGATACGAGACAAACAGGGCAAAATCTCCCAGGGTAAAGCCCCGGCTGCGCATCGATTGGGCGGCAACAAGTAAGACTAATCCAGTCCCCAGGTCAGCCGCATTATTCGAGAGCGTATCAATAAACTGGCTTAACAGCTTGTCTCTAAGCGCCGCCCGTCGCCGAATTTCATTCAGTGACTGAAAATAAGCCACGACATTCCTCTCGGCTCTGGCAACTTTAAAGAGCTGGAAAGCCCCGAAGACATCTCCTAGCAGACCAGTGATATCCCCAATAGCCTCTTGATTTGAAGCATGATACTGACGAATACGCTGCTTGAACGAATTCACCACAGCCAGCACCAGCAGCAATGGCAGAAACACAGCCAGGGTGATAAATGGGGAGTAGCTAATAAGAATCGCCAGCGCAATACTAAAAGCGATCAGTTGACCCAATGGATCAAAGATCCAGCTCATAAATGTTCCAACAGCATCAGTATCATTGCGAAAACGGCTAATGGCTTCACCAGATGACGAGGGCAAGGCCTGAGCCCCTGGCCTCTGCAAAATATGCGCAAAGAGGTTACGGCACAGTAAACTCGCTGACACTATATTTAGCGTAGACTCGGCACTGACTCCTATAAAAAGGGTAGCCGCACGCACCAGGGCAATGACGACGAGAAGTATCATAAAGCTCCAGAGGCTCGTCACTGTCACAGTCCCATGAGTCAGTGTATCTAGCAAACGCTGAATCACCAGCCCGGGTAGGAGTGGGATAAGATAGAATAGAATCCCATTCAAGAGTCCGCTGATGATATATAAGATTGGATCATAGGTAGCAAGGCGAAAGAGTGTCTTTACCTTCATGCCAGCACCTCCATTAAACCAGCCTGTAATAAATGTGCAAAGTGAGAGGCAGGATCAGCTGCCAGAGCCTGGCGCTCGCCATATTCTTTGCAGGCTCCTTGCTCCAAAATGAGAATATGATCTGCCTTCTGCACTGTGGCCAGTCGATGCGCAATGATAATCCCTGTTCGGTCCTTTAATAAACGATCAATAGCCTGTTCCAACAATCGCTCGGTAACAGGATCTAAGCGAGACGAGGCCTCATCTAGAATGACCAGGCTGGGGTCTTTCAGGAAGACGCGGGCAAATGCGATCAGTTGCGCCTCCCCCGCTGAAAGACCGCTCCCTCCTGGAGCCAGGCGTGTCTCCAGACCTTTCGGCAGCGAATGATACCAGGAGCTCAGTCCAAGCATCTCTAAAACCTCCAGAATACGCTCATCCTGAATCGCTGGATCAAAGAGCGTCAGATTATTGCGCACGGTCGTATGCAGAATATGTACATCCTGCGTCACAATCCCAATCCGTGCATGCAGTTCATCCTGCTTTAAACTGCGCAGATCAACGCCTCCAAGTTGAATACTCCCTTGTAGTGGATCATACAGGCGCACCAGAAGCTTGCTCAGCGTGCTCTTACCACTTCCCGTTCGTCCCAGCAGGCCAAGAATACTTCCTGCGGGAATCAACAGTTGAAGCTGCTTCAACACTGGTAGATCCTCAACATAGCCAAATGTAACGTCCTGAAAAGCCACGGCCAGGGCACCTGGAGGTAACGGAGCCCCTTCACCATCCTGAAGCGAGCTGGTCGTATCAAAGAGCTGTTGGATACGGTTAATACTGCCAGTCGTCTGTTGCAGATCACGGATCTGATTGACAATCTGCTCAATCGGGGTGTTCAGCAACAGAGAGTAGTTAAAGATGAGATAGACGGTTCCAATTGAGATGCTCTTGTTGAGAAAAAGATAGCTCCCCAGCAACAGAGCCAATGCAGTCCCAAGAGCAGTCAACACTGTCGCCGGACCCCAACTGGCAAAATTCAGCTGGATCGCTCTCCGTAGCTTCAGCAGACGCTGACGTGAACGGGCAGCCAGGCCATAATGCATATAAGTGGTAGCCCCACTGGAACGAACATCCTCCGTCCCGGCCAGCCGCTCCTCTAAAAAGCCAAACAGCTCAGCGCTGGCCTGGCGCTCATCCTGCCATGCCGTTGAGGCAATGTTACGCAAACGGTCAAAGACAATGAGAGAGAACAGGGTAAAGCCACTCAAAGCCAGACCAATCCGCCAATCAATGACATAGAGCAATAGAAGTACCCCCAGGAGCAATAAGAGATTTCCCAGCAGCGAGACAAGAAAGCGAGAGAAGAAATTGCTCAAGGAACTCACATCGCCATCGACACGCTCAATCAATTCGCCAGGGGTATGCACTGTATGGAAGGCTGAATCTAGTTGGAGACAGTGCAACATGAGATCCGCTCGTAGTCGATTGGTCGTGCTTAACGCGATATTCTCTGCTACATACGCCTCAATCAGAACGGTCACCTGCTTTATAAAAGCTACAGCCAGAAAGAAGCCAGCTAGCAGCAGGAGGCTAGACAGGGGCTTACCTGCAATGGCAGCATCAATAAAAGAGCTCAGCAACTGAGGATTGATGAGTGAAAGGGCAATGCCAGCACAAACAAAGAATAATAAACAGAGGACACGTCGCCATTGTGGCCTGAGATAGATCATAAGCAGGCGCTGATAACGCTGAAACTCATGAGACATAAACCGGTTTCCTTCCCTGAAGAAGCCAGATACAAGCAAACTCTCATAAAGAATGAGGCAAGAGAATGTGCTCAACACAAAAAAACCGTAAGAGCTGCGTAGCTGGAAAACACAAAGCAGACCTGGGCCGTACACAACAGGCACACCAGGACAGAGAAAGGAGAGGTAGAGCGGGCTTAACAGCCGCTCTTAGAAGCTGACAACCTGACTGAGGGTCATGTGAGAACCTCCTCGAATCGTTATCGAAAGATACTAATACTTATCAATATATCCTTCATAAGGATACTATATTTCTTAATAAAAGTAAAGATGGTACAATAGTATTATGCAGACCATTCTTCTGCTGCTCACCAATAATAATTTGCAGTTTTCAACGTATATGCATGCAATCAGAAAAGAGGTCGCCCTCCTTCTACTCACTATTATGGAGATAGTACTTACTCTGCGCAATAAACTGCAATTGCTCCAGAATTACATGCCAGGGCACAGCATTATTAGGGGGGAATGCTTCAAGATCATAAAGAACATGCACACCCTGTGCTTGCAGAAGCACAAGGCTGGGCAGAAACGAGGGCTCTTGAGCCAGTTCGCTTGAGGCACGAGGCACGACCAGAATTGGTAATCCAGCCTCTACAGCCCGCAATAAAAACGCGAGCGCAAAGGTATCGGGCCTCTTCTCAGCCCACTTACTCAACGTATTAAAGGTCGCTGGCACTACAACTACAGCGGTGATCTGCTCCAGCAAGGGCTGCTGCTCCTCCAGATCTATCAACACTGGATGGCCACTGACCTGTGCCAGCAGAGGTGAGTTTGCAAACTTTTGCGCATTCGGGGTCACAATCAGATGCACATCCCATCCTACCTCTTGCGCCAGCACAACCAGCTCCTGAACGGTACGAGCAGGCACCGCAGCACAGACAACAATCCAGAGTACCTTCAATTGCCCATCAGAAGTCAAAAGCGTCACCTCTTTTTCTCACTGGAAACCCCATTGTTTCTGGACACTATATGATAAAAAAAAGAAGTAGAGGGAGATTGCTCACCCCTACTTCTTTTTAAACAGATCCTTGTCTACTTGTGACCGCTGGCAACGCCCTGAGGAAGCTGAGCCACAGGAGCAGGAATGCCATCACGCAGCTGCAGAGCCTGCGCAGGAGCAGCCGCTCGTGGACGCAGTTGAGCCCGAATAGCCGGAGCCTGCGCCTTACGTGTCGAAGCGACCGTCACACGACCCACCAGCTGGATAAACCCGAACAGGGCAACCCAGTTGACAATACCCAGGATCACCAGGAAGAGCCAGATTGGCAGATGCAGAGCATCGGTCACCAGGAAGATAAAGCCTGTTGCCACAATGTTTGCCAGTCCAACCGGCATCAGAATCAACCAGGCAAACTGCATCAGTTGATCTGACCGCAGACGTGGCAGGGTTGAGCGCACCCAGATGAAGACAAAACAGAGGGCATAAATCTTAAACAGGAAGTAGCCCAGAGCCAGGATATTACCGACAAAGCCCCACAGCAGGCTGTTCTGAGCAGTCAGGAAGTTTACGCCAGGACCAGAGAAACCACCAAGGAAGAGGTAGCTGGTGATCGCCGAGACGATCGTCATATTACCGTATTCACCCAGGAAGAACATAGCCCAACGCATGCCACTATACTCAGTCAGATAACCAGCCACCAGTTCGGACTCGGCCTCAGGCAGGTCAAAGGGAGCGCGGTTGGTCTCAGCCAGACCACAGGTATAGTAAACGACCAGCATCAAAGGCTGAACCAGGATAAACCAGCTCCACGGCGTAAAGCCATCGAAGAGGAAATCCAGGACTGCATTGCCTGTATGCTGCCAGCTATTCTGGTGCTCCATGATCCCAAAGAGAGAGATCGTCCCAATGCCATCATTGGTCAGGATGCTTGTCAGCATCACAACCCCAATCAGAGCCAGTACGAGCGGCAACTCATAGGAGATCATCTGCGCAGCCGAACGCAGGCCACCAATCAGAGCATATTTATTATTTGAGCCCCAACCAGCCATAATCACACCGATAACATCCAGTGAGCTCATCGCCACCAGGAAGATGATTCCGGTCGCCAGAGCCCCGCCTGGCAATTGAATATACGGCGAGAAAGGTAGCACTGCAAAGGCCGCAATCACAGGGGCCATAAAAACTGAAGGAGCAAGCCAGAAAACAGCTTTATCGGCGCTTGAGACCTGAATATCTTCTTTCAGCAGCAGCTTTGCAACGTCTGCCACCGTCTGCAATAGACCCCAGGGGCCCGTATGCATTGGCCCAAGGCGGTCCTGCATCCAGCCCATTACCTTACGTTCAGCAAGAACGAGGATCGTAGCGCTGGTCAGAGTGAAACCGAAGATCGTCACGAAGGCCACCACAAACTGTAAGAAGGACCAGGAAATGATTCCACTCCACAGCTGTTGTCCCAGCCCGACGTTATCGGCTAAAACAGTGTGTAACATTTGATAACTCCAGTGCCGAAGCGACCAGCAGCGGCTATAGCTTAGCCTACCTGTTTGTCACTTCACAGAAACGTATTCTAGCGGTCGACTTCACCCAGTACGATATCCAGACTTCCCATAATTGCAACGGTGTCGCTCATCTTGTGGCCACGCAACAATTCAGGGAGGATCTGTAAATTGACAAAAGAAGGTCCACGGAGCTTGGCACGCCATGGATATTCGCTACCATCGCTAATAAAGTAGACACCTAGCTCGCCTTTGCTGCTCTCAACTGCAAAGTAGGTCTCCCCACGTGGAGGACGCAGAGCAATCGGTGTCCGGGTACCAATAGGGCCACCAGGCAACTTATCAATCGCTACGCGACAGAGCCGGATGCTCTCGGTGATCTCTTGCAGACGCACTTTATACCGCGCATAACAGTCGCCTTCCTGGCGTACCTGGACATTGACTGGAACCTCACGGTAGGCCATATAAGGACGGTTCACGCGCAGATCCCAATTCACGCCACTAGCACGCAACATCGGACCTGTCAGGCCATAAGCCAGCGCCTGCTGAGGATCAATATAGCCAACACCTTGCGTACGCGACTCAAAGATCTCATTGCCCGTGATCAGAGCATCCAGCTCGACCATATTCTTCTCAAATTGATCGAGGAAAGCCGAACACTCGTTCAACCAGCCCTTAGGGAAATCGTGCAAAACCCCACCAACGCGCTGATAGTTTACGTTAAAGCGGCTACCACCTAGAGCCTCAAACAATGAGAGAATACCCTCGCGATCGCGGAAGGTCCACAGGATCGGCGTAAATGCGCCCAGGTCCACGAGATACGTACCAATAGCCACGAGATGGCTGGCAATACGCTGCATCTCGCCAGTTAAGAGGCGAATATATTGAGCGCGTCGTGGAGCCTCGATCCCCATCAGTTGCTCAACTGCACCAACATAGGCGATCTCGTTCAGCATGGGCGAGAGATAGTCAGCATTATCCATATACCGGATGCCAGCCATCACTGTCCGATTTTCCAGGATCTTCTCAATACCACGGTGCAGATAACCAATGACTGGAGTACAGTTTGTAACAGTCTCACCTTCCAGACTCAGCACCAGACGCAGCACACCGTGGGTACTTGGATGCTGCGGACCCATATTGAGCAACATCTCCTGCGACTTAATGCCCTCAGAAGTATCGCTTGACTGAGCTTGAAGGTCAATTCCTTGATTTGTAGCCATAAGCTTCCTTTAAATGTATGATTATCTTTTTTGCCGCCATGTCCGGAAACGGACAACAAACATGAAAGAATATACCAGGGCCATGAGCGCTGCAATGCCCGCAAAGAGATAGCGATTTGCATCTTGCGTAAAAAATACAAAGGTAAATGCCAACATCCAGCAGCCCAGAGCAACGAATGCCTCCATCCACAAGCCCTGACCTCCACGCTTCACTGGAACAGGGCGCTGCTGCGTCGTCTTATTGGGCAGCGCAACCTGCTCAACATTCCCCACTTCATCCTGAGCCACCAGAGGACGCGCCTTAGACCGCCTTGCTTGAGCCGACCTTTGTTTCTGTGCTTTCGTTCTTGGCATTGTTCTACTCATGCTCACTTCGTCGTATCTCTCAACATGTTTGATCAAGCTATCTTAGGCCTTATCTGGATTAGACGCAGAACTCCCCGTCACTGACTCACCTTCAGTTGTAGACCCTTGCAGATTGGCCTTCTCAAGATCGTTGGCACGCTCATAAGAATGTCCAAAGGTCGGAGTCCCTGGATGGAGGCGCTCTTCCATACCCTGGCCCAATTTCTTCTGTACGACCCTCTCAAGGCCCTGCTGCTGAAACTGACCCGAGACTGCCATATTGGGATCAACCTGGGTGGTTGCACGAGGCTTGTTCGTCAGAGGCACTTGATGGAACCCTTTAAGCAATGGGTGCCCTTCAAAGTCGTCATCAAGCAGCATTCGACGGAGATCTGGATGGCCCGCAAAACGAATCCCATACATATCATAGGTCTCGCGTTCAAGCCAGTTCGCCGTCTGCCAGACAGATACGACGCTAGCTACCTCGGGCTTCGCTGAGTCGATCCGAACCTTCAACTGAAGCAGTTGACCACGCGTGGTTGAACGGAGATGGTAGACCGTCTCCAGATGATCCAACATATCGACGCCTGAAATACTACTGAGAAGATCAAAACCTAGCTGATCACGTAAGAAACGGCAGACAGCCACCAGGTTCTCACGCTCGATCTCCAGGCCCAGGTAATCACCCTTCTGCGGACGAGGAGCAACTGCTGTCCCTGTAATCTGTGCAAGCGGAGCCAGCTCACGAGCCAGAGCCGCATTCTGATCACGATATCCACTGGTCGCGCTAGGAATATTCGTTGAACGTGGTACTAAATCCATCGGGTCACTCCCTTGCGCCATGCATAGACGAGTCCAAGCGTGAGCACGATAATGAAGAAGAGGATTTCACAGAAGCCAAAAATGCTTAACTGCTTAAAGATGACAGCCCAGGAGATGATAAAAACGATATCGACATCAAAGGCCACAAACAGAAGGGCGAAGATGTAGAAACCCAAAGGATACTGGACCCAGGCATTCCCTATCGGAGTCTCACCGGACTCGTAGGTCTGCAATTTTTCTGCTGTTCTTTTATGAGGAGCAAGCAGGCCGGCAAGACCAGTCGCAACAATCACGAAAACAAAGCCTGCAGCCAGCAAGATACCTGCATATAAATATCCAACATTAGCTGGTGTTGACACGAGCTTTCCTCCCAACAAAAACCTTCGCCAAGTTGACGAAGGCAAGAAAATGCTGTTTTGATTATAGCACAGGGAGGAAAGTGCGACAATTTTTCTAATCGACTGGCCTACATCAAGGCCGCAGCGGTAAAAGCGGGCCATACATGCTTTATGCTAACGTGCAAAGCATGTATGGCCCGCGTCGATAATGGTCAAAAGACTAGAATGATGGAAGCTGTACAGATTCCGGCTTCGCCAGGATCTGAACTGACCCTCGTCCTGCGCTCACTCTCGTTGCATCGGTGATCTGTACGACAATGACACTGACGTTGTCCTCTCCTCCACCAGCTAAGGCAGCCTGAATAAGGGCATCGCCTGTCTGATTGGGATCCACAACAGTGTTTTTGACC
Source organism: Tengunoibacter tsumagoiensis (assembly GCF_003967535.1). Classification (GTDB taxonomy): domain Bacteria; phylum Chloroflexota; class Ktedonobacteria; order Ktedonobacterales; family Ktedonobacteraceae; genus Tengunoibacter; species Tengunoibacter tsumagoiensis. Next base: position 4,931,419 of record NZ_BIFR01000001.1, read on the forward strand.
ACCTCTTCAATCTGAGGATCGCGAACCATATCCCAGAGTCCATCCGAACAGAGCAGAAGTTTATCCCCCTCTTGCAGTTGTAGAGGGAAGCAATCAATATCAACCGCAGGCTTTTCGCCCAGGCTACGATAGATCTGGTTGCGCTTTGGATGGGTATAAATGTCATCTGGCTTGATGATGCCAGCCTCGACCAGGCTCGCCACCACTGAATGGTCGTTGGTGATCTTTCTCAGCCCTTCACCCTTGCGATAGAGATAGGTGCGGCTATCACCTACATTGGCCACATAGGCCTGACTGCCTAGCACCAATGCAGCCGTGACAGTCGTGCCCATATCACCCCGCTCATCCATGTTATGCTGGTGAACAGCCTGGTTCGCCGTCTGAATACCCTCCATCAAGAGCCGACCCCCATCATCATTCTGAAGCGAGCCGTCTTTCGCAAGGCGTATCAAGACTGTATCCACAATCTTCTGAATTGCTAGCTGACTGGCATCCTCACCCTGAGCATGACCACCCATTCCATCTGCCACAACAAACAGGCCAAAAGGCTGATTCCCGGCATGGCCTCCCAGAGGACCTTGCGCTGCAAACAGGCTGTCTTCATTGGGCTTAAACTTACGTTTGATCCCTGGATCAGAATGAGTCCCTACCACAAAACCTACTGGCTTGACACGCCGATTCAGCGGGACCGTTCGGTCAGGATCAGCAACTGTCCCTGGCGCTAATTCGATTGTAGGCTGCTCCCCAATAGTATTCACAGGGACCATGGTTGGCTGATCAGCAAGCATAGGAGGCGCCTGTGGTTCGCGCAATGAACGACCAGAGGCCGAGCCAGCCGCCTGTGGAGCAGCAGGATTTATGCGCAGATGCAGTCCAGATTCGCTGGGTGACAAAAAGAGCTGACAGCGAGGGCAGATGGTCGCGTCCCTGGCCACAAATTCATTACAGCGGGGACAACGCAACATCGTGGGAGCCGCTGGAACAAGTGACTGAGCAGGAACCTGTATCATCTGAGCCTTACTCTGTTGAGTAGCTTCCTCCTCAATCCGTTGGAGCTCACGCTCCGAATCTTGCTCTGCCGCAGCTAACTCTTCGCGAAACTTTCGTCTTGCACGAGCCTGGCTCATGATCCAATAGGCAATTAATAAGAAAAGAATAAGGACGGTAAGACCTGCCAGGCTTAAAAGCAATAATGAAATGCGATATCCTGCGATAGTTATCCCATCATTTAAGACATTTCCAGAGCTCGTAGCAGAAGTCGAAGCCGGTGGGGCCGCCTGAATAGTGGCGGTCGCGGCCAATGCCTTGCCAGCAGTGAATTCTGTGTTAGCAGCTGAAGCATTCTTTAAATTCGTTTGAGCCAGATCCAGATGCGAATGATAGAGATCATCAACGCCAGTATTCCAATTATCATGAACCGCATTTGAAGAAAGCAATTTTAGTTGCGCAAATGTGGTTGAAACAAAACTTCCAAACACATCAGCAGTGGCATTCTCATTGGCGCTGGAAAGATGAATACCTGCCAGGTTGCCTTCATCATCAATCGAAGGTGTGCCAGCTTCCAGCGTTTTTGCACTCATTGGTACCACTTCAGGAGCGCGGTAGCCTTCTAGCAAGTTGCGAAATTGTTGCGGATCTTTTGGATTTGTGCTCGAAAATACACTGAGAGGTCCGGTCTTATTTGTATTGGGAGCAAGAATCAGAGCCTGAGTTGCAACAGTGCTTTTTGCTATATTCAAAAATGGCTGTGGATGTTGTGTATCAGTTGAAAAAGGAAAGAGTATTGGGCCCTTACTACAATCGGTATTGAGGCAGTGAAAATTCGTTGTTCCTGCATCCGTCGTGGCAGGTGGTAATAGGGGTAAGTAGCTGGAATTGTAGGCAGTACTGGGCAAAATATTGACCGAAGCCAGTCTGCCCGATGGCTGATTAGAAGCACAGGTCGCTTTATCCCCTGAGGCGTTCACCAGATTTCCATCCGTTAACACCCAGTTGCTATATTCAGGACTCGCCTGGGGATCAGGATTGAGGGAGCTCGCCACAAGCACACCCAGACCTGTACATTGTGCGACGACAGGGGCTGTGTTGCCTGATTGTGCAGAGTCTGAACCAGTATACGTCACCAATAAACGGACGACAGAGACTCCAGCACGCGTGATCCCCTGTGGTGGTAGAGACAACTGAGACTGCCGTAGCGGTGATTCATCCGCTGCGGCAAGGACAGTAGAAGCCAGAGACAGCCACAAAAGAAAGGCAATCGATAGCCTGAAAAACAAGGCAAGAGCCGTCAGACTACCACTCTTTTGTCTCTTCAAGATGAGACGATGCGTACTCATTGACACGTTCCCTTCATGCCGGATTGACAGTGCATAAAAGTTTGCCTCTTAGCGTCCAAGACGATTTCTTAAACGATCATACATCTGCTTGACCGCGGGGTTGGTCGCCCCCCACTGACCAGCCAGAACATAATTACATTCCCGAAGGGCTTCCGGTAGTTTCCCTTCATTCTCATATACCTGACTCAATAAGAAACGAGAGAGATTATCCGATGGATTCAATGTCAGGACCTGCACAAAGGCAAATTCTGCGACGTTCCACTGCGAAAGCCTCATTGCCAATTGACCAAGCGCAAAGAAGAGCCGTGAGCGGACATTCTCGGGCACGTTTGTCCCCAGACGAATGGCCTCCTGATACTCTCGTAACGCCTGCGCAAATTGATTCGCCCGCTCGTACGCAATGCCCAGCCGTTCATGCGTCTCCCAATCATTGGCCTGCAAACGGAGAGATTGTATATAGGCTTGAATGGCCATCTGTAGATTAGGCCGATAGTAGAGATAGACATCCCCTACCAATTTATGCGTCTCAGCATCATTAGCATTCAACTGCAAGGAGCGATTATATGCATTCATTGCAATGTCAACCTGCGGTGGATTCCTGCGAATATAGACCTGACCAAATAGCTTGTGTACCAATGGATTATTTTGCTCAAGGCCATGCGCCATTTTAACCGCTTCATAGGCGGCCTCGATCCGAGCAGCATTCAGGTGTTCCTGGGCTGTCATGATCTGGGGGCCAGCCGGGCCGGTTGTGCCCATATGGATTGGACCTGAGGGGATACCCACCTGTGAAACTGCGTGGATATTCCCACCCGAGCCATTTGTACTCCGTATGCCGTCACCAGGACGACCTGGAATCGTCTCTACTGTCCCCTGGGATTGGCTGATTGGAGGCAGCTTCAGAATGGCGCGATCCATCTCTTCTGCACTACTCCAGCGCTGATCCAATGGCAGTGCAAGCGCCTTGCTAATGACCTGTTCAAGAGCTGGCGAAACATCTGGTCGCAATACCCGTACCGGCGGAAAGTTAAAAATGCTCGGCTTATTATTGGCTGGATCATGACGCGTCAAGAGCTTATGCATTGTTGACCCCAATGCAAACAGATCACTACGCGGCTCAGGCATTCCATGTAATTGCTCGGGTGGAGCATAACCAAGCGTCATAATCACTGTAGATTGATTCTGTGACTGGAAGGTACGCGCAATACCGAAGTCGATCAATTTAATTTCACCGCGACTGGTGACCATAATATTCGATGGCTTGAGATCACGAAAGATAATTGGGGGCGTTAACTGGTGAAGATATGAGAGCACACCACAGATCTGATGGGTCCAGTCACGCACTTTCTCTTCTGGCAGTCCACGCGCTCCATTTACACCCGCGATATTTGCCTCGGTATCCATTGTCTCGGCTAATGTACGCCCATCGATAAAATCCATGACCAGATAATGGCGCCCATTCTCAGCAAAAAAATCACGCACGCGTGGAATACAGGGATGGTTCAACTCCAGTAACAGGGTCGCCTCACGCGAAAACCATTCCACCGATTGGGCCCGCTCACTCTCATTACGGAAATCATCAAGCATCTCTTTCACAGCACATGGACGCTTGAAGCGCGTATCAATAGCTCTATACACCGCTCCCATCCCACCAGAGGCAATCAGACGATCAATCTGATAGCGGTCTGCGGATAAGAGGGTTCCTGATGGTAGACGACGAGGTGACACAGCATCTCCAGACGAAGGTGGGAGGGCAGCAGAAGAGATTGGCGGATTCTGAGCCACTCCTGGCAGAACTCCACCAGCTTCACTCTGCGGCAGCGCAGGATTATTGATTGGAGGTACCGATCTGTTCTGGTCAGATGAATAATTACTTGCCATATTTTTACACCGCTCTATACTGCTTGAACTCTCTGTTTGACTGGTGCAAGAGAACAGTTGGATACAACAGCAATTTCCTCAAACAGCGCTTTTTTTGCATCTTCATCGCTATTCAAACGCTTTTTCTGGTCTGTATAGACAAAAACCAGGTGGGGGAGGATCAGAAACGTTGTATAGTTTTTTGACGAATAATCCATGATGATCGGACACTCACTCTATGCATACTCTCAAACCTGGGAAGTGGCTTCAAATCAACCTTTTTTCTATCGGTGAACTCAGGCTTCCAGAGAAGCCGCTGAGTCTTCAGTTCAGCGGTAGTTCACCTGGGCATTATAACACAACTTTACCATTCTGAGCAGAGAAAGATTTCTCGGTCGAAAACAAACATCAGCCTCCTTGCAGTACGACCTGTCAGGATCTGTTCAATCAAAAAAAGGTCTTTGTCAGGCTACAATGTCTACAATGTACAAGAATATAGTATCACAGCAAGCGCATATATCCAAAATACAGGCTGGCTGGCTCGCTAATGATCTTGACAAATCGTAGAGCAAGACGCTTACAGCAGAGATGTGGAATAATCCATAGTCTTAAACGATCTGATCCCACAAAAATAGCAGAGCTTTTGCCAGAAAGGGCCAGAAGTACTTCCATCATAGAAGAAAGGTCTGTCAGACGATAGGACAGGGCGATAACGACGCACATTATGTGCGCTATCATCGCCCCATCCGATCTATCTGATAAACCCGGCCCAATCTGATCAGGTTAGACTGGACGATCGGTGACGGCGCGGGCATGGGACGGGAAACCCTCAAACTCTGCGAGACGGCGCGTCGTCTCACTCAGGCTGGCATATCCTTCGGCTGTCACATATCCAATGCCCGTACGCTTGAGAAAATCATAGACAGAGGTACAGGAAAAGGTATGCGCAAAGCCACCCGTAGGCAGAATAGCATTGGTTCCCAGGCTGTAATTTCCCAGGCTGGTGGGTGTATATGATCCTAGAAGGATCTCACCAACATTCTTTAATTCCGGCAAGACCGCAAAGGGATCGCGCACATGGACTTCCAGATGCTCAGGAGCATATTCGTTGACGAATGCGATCGCCTCTTCCATGCTCTCGGTCAAGATCAAGGCACTGGTCCCCTTTTCACTCATAAAGTTTGTGCGGCAGAAGGTTCGCCGGGGCTCCGGTAGCGACTCGATCTTTTCGGGCAACAACTTTAGTACTGCCTCGACCAGCGAACGGCTGGAGGTGACGAGAAGACTCGATGAATCAGGACCATGCTCGGACTCAATCAGCAGATCTCGAGCTACCAGCTCTGGATCGGCAGTTTCATCAGCAAGCAGGTTTGCTTCGCTTGAACCGGCGGGGAGGCCCACATCAACGGTCCCGTACAGCAGCCGTTTAGCAGCAGAGACATAAGGGCTCCCGGGCCCCGTCAGCTTGTGCACACGGGCGATACTGGCAGTTCCATAAGCCAGTGCGGCAATTGCCTGGGCCCCACCTACACGATAGATCTCATGCACTCCACAGAGATCAGCAGCAACCAGAGAGGCTGGATCAACCTCTCCATCAGGCCCGGGAGGCGTTGTCACGACAATACGCGGTACCCCCGCAATACTGGCTGGCGTTGCCAGCATATACATGACAGACGGGAAGGCTCCTTTTCCTCGGGGGACATAGAGGCCAACGCTGCTAATTGGCGTAATCTTCTCACCCGCCATGACGCCAGGGGCGACCTGCATCCACCACTGCTCATGCGGCATCTGATGCTCATGGAAGGTGCGCACATTTCGGATCGCATGTTCGATGGCATGATGGATCTCTGGCTCCAATCGATCATGCGCTCGCGCAATCTCTTCCTGGCTGACCCTCAAACGATCAGCAGGCACTTGCACATGGTCAAAGCGCTCCATAAATTCAATGAGAGCCTCGTCGCCACGCTCTCGCACAGCCTTCACAATAGGGCGTACATACTCCAGCAGATCATCAATGGCGACTTCCGCCCGACGCAATAGACGAGCTCTCTGCTGCGCATCCAGACGCGCTAATTCATAGTAGTGAATCATAAGTCTTCCTTCGCATGATTAGTCAAGGCTTCAGGGGCCAGCCACTCAACACCAGTCCCCACTCAATAATACGCGACAAGCGAAATGGTGTCTATGTCCAATTAATCTGTTCAATGAAAAAGAAGAGGTACGATTTTCTAACCGTACCTCTCCCGAGATGACTTATCCGACGACAAAACTGCTTTATTGCCCAACCTCGGCCAGGCTGGAGGCTGGAATGGCATCGGCAGGCACAGTTACAGTCACCTTCTTGTCAAAGTTGCTGTAGGTGGACTTTCCGTCACTAGATATCACAATGCTTGGAGCACTTGCGCCAGGTGTTGGGGTGGCCAGTGAACTAAGGTCAAGTGTCAGGCCATACGTCAGGTCAGATTGATAGAGCCGTGAGGTCGACTCATCAATCCATAAATCAAGCGTTGGCTTTGAAAGCTGAATGGTATCAAAGAACGATTTAGCAGCATCCTGCCCCAGAACAGCCTGTAAAGAATCTGCTACTTTCTGCAAACGATCTTTCAAGGCGTCCTTATCCAGGGTCACTACCAGATGATGAACGGTAACTCCATTCAGTTTTTCGGTTCCTGAATCGTTCAGGGTTCCCTTCTTTGCCAGCGCGAAGAGTGCACTAAAATCTCCTAGTTGGCTATTATCCAGAGAACTGTCCAGGGCAGCTTTCGAGAGCACATACCAGGTGCCATTCTTATTCTGCACATATACTTTGTCACCCTGGGTCACCAGCTTCATCGCAGTATCCTGCTGGATAGTGCCAGAGTCAACACTGGTGTTTAGATTATAGGCTGCCTCCTGAGTTGAAAGCAGAGAGTCTCCATCTAACTTCTCACCAATGTCGATTTTGAGGGATTTTGCCTGACCATCTTGCGAAGGCAGATTACTAATATCCTCATTGACCACCGTGTTGCTTACAACATGCACAAACTTCAATTTATTCATCGTTGTTTCGCTGCTCTGCAGCAGTTCAGCCGCTGTTTTAGGCCTGGGTGTGGGGCTTGCCCCAACTCCAGGATTTACACCACAGGAGGCCAGGAGCGTCAAGGAGAGCATGAGCGCAGAAATGCACAGACCCTGTTTGATTTTCATAAAGAAACGATTCCCTTCTCATTCTTACGTAAAATAGAAATTTTCCTCTTCTTTTAAATGCAACCAGTTAATACAACGGAAGAGCAGGTAATTTCTCAAATGGGGCAGTTTTTACCCAATCAGACTACTGCAACACTTGCTTGACATTTGTAGCAGGTTGGGGATTGGTAGGAACAGTAAAGTTTACCAGCTTATTAAAGTTACTGAAGTTTGCTATGACCTCAAAACCCTGTGGTTGACCTGCGACAACTGGTGCGCTGGCATCCGTCAGCACTTTATAGTCGATCTTATAAAGATACTTCGTGGCCTCATCAATCCAAATATCCACATTTGCCCCTGTAACTGAGTGAACAAAGGGGGTGTCTGAACTGCCCATCTCGTTGATCACCTGATCTTTATTTAATGTAGAAGTGATATGACGCAGTTTTTTACCATTAAGAACTTCAATCTTATGGTCGGTCAAAGTGCCTGTTAGCGCATCCAAACCCATCGAGCCTGGATCGGTCAGAGAATTTGTCCCTATAGCAAATGGATTGTTTGAAGAATCGTTCAGAGCACTGGCATCTAATACATACCAGACACCACTGTTCCCTTGCAGGTAAGCCTGGTCGCCCAGCAGGATCTGCTTCATAGCATAGGAGATATCCTTTGTCCCAGCGGTGATCTGTATCGTCAAGAGTTGGGAAGATTCGGTTGCTCCATTGCTATCACTCTCACTGGTATATTTTGCTGAGAGTTGACTGGCAACGGCTGGATCACTAGTAGATGGGAGATAAGAGGCCATAAAATCTGTTCCAACTACCATCACCAGCGATTGATGTTTGCTGTTCATAGCACTCATGACTTTGTTACTGGCAGACAACAGGTCGCTTGCAGACTCTGGTCTGGGTGTAGGCGTGGCTGCCTGACTGGCTCCAGCTGAAGATGGGGCACCGCAAGAACTAAGGAGGACAAAACAGAAAACAATACAGAGGACCATGCAAATGCGTATTTGGACTATTTTTCTCATGATAATTTCTAACCCAAAAGAAGTGTTTGGGTCTCACGAATAAGAATAGACAATTACTTGCTATCGATTGGCAAGTATTCTAATAATTTATAACGGACAGGTTTCATATTAGTAATGATATTTTAGCCAATGGTCCCCCAAAACATTCAGGATATTCTTATCTCGCAGCCGTCATATGTAGATCTTTGTGCTATATTTGCCGGTAATTCTAGTTTTATCAATGGCAAGATATTTTTAAAGCATAGGCCCATGAAACCAGGGCCTCAGCCGTTTAGTGCCCCATGAGCACCAGGAAGCCTCTCAACGGCTGAGGTCTCCTTCATAAAGCAACCACCAATTACGATAGCTGTGATAAGGCCAGACCGGTACGTTCAGCCGCCAGAACATCGCTCTGCATCCAGCGCGATCCCAGGATGCCAGATAGGCCGGCTAAGACAAGTGCAGGCACACAGGTGATCAGAAGAGCCCTGCCAAGATCCTGCCCGGCGAGATTGGCATGAAAATGCTGTCCATGTGTTGGATCAATATTGGTGGCCATGATTCCCACAATAGCAGGCGCAAAAGCATCCCCAAACAGGTGGCCCAATAAGAGCGTAAGCGAGATTGCTGAGGCTCGCAACACCGCCGGAACAACATCTTGTACAGCCGCCGAATAGGGTCCGTTGTAACAACGTAATAATAACGAGGTAAGCAGAAAGAAGGTCGTAAAAACGTAGATATTATGACAGAGCAAAACGACAGCCATTGATGGAGCGGCCAATAAAAAGCCATAACCACAGACCAGGACACGTGCCCCTGGATAGCGCCGACCCAGGAGATCTGAGACGTAGCCACCCACCAGCGCTCCAATGCCACCTGCGATGACCAGTAATCCACCAGAATAGAGGCCCGCCAATCCCGGTGTAAAACCATAGGTGTCCTTCTGTTGTAGATAGGTTGGCAAGAATGAGATCGTCACCCCAATGACAAAAAAGGCAAAGATCTGCACAAAAATCAACGTAACTAATGTTTTGATGCGCAATAAAGAGAACATCTGGAGAAGCACATTGCTTCGCGTCAGGTGAACAGGGCGAGCCTGCTCAGCAGGGAGTACATCGAGGGTGGCCTCCTCATCGGCCTGGTTACGGCGCGGCTCACGCAGACGCCATGAAAAAAATGCCAGGATTAACCCTGGAATTCCAGTCAACAGAAAAGCGATACGCCAGCTCCCCATGACCAGGCCCGGGCTTGTAAAGGCTCCCCCAATGGCAAAGCCAATGAGCACCCCAAATAGCTCAGCAATACTCCATAAGCTCATCACACGCGACCGCTTCTCGCGCTGAAAATAATCGCTCAACAGGGCCGTTCCCGCTGGAAAATAACCAGCCTCCCCCATACCCAGTAACATACGCGCTAGAAAGAGGGTCGCAAAGCTATTAGCGAGCGCCGTCAAAGCAGTGCTCAGGCTCCAAAAAGCAACGCTAAAGGCAATAACATCTTTGCGTTTGCCTGCATCCGCCCATATCCCCAGAGGAACGCAGGCAAAAGTATAGACAACCAGAAAGGCTGAAGAGATATAACCAATCCCATCCAGCGAGAAACCTAGCTCATGGGCAATCCCGTTGGCTGCCCCTGTTAAGACGAAACGATCAACATAATTAAAAAAGCTAATGAAAAAGAGCAATAAAAAAACGTACCGAGGATAGCTGGAACGGGCAGATCTCTCCGAAGATCTTCGCTCATCTCCGGAAAGTAGAGCCTCATTCATATGAACCTCCAAAAGAATGCTATGGTACCGATAATTTCCTCCATCTGTACCATATCATATACCTCAGTTCCTGACCAGATTATTTCTACTAAAACACACTCTACTCGTGTTCTATTTATTGGACGAATAGAAGAATACCTACAATTATTTTCCGACATATCTTTTTAGCATAGACAGATGCTCTATAAAGAGCATTCAACTGCGGCCATATCCTCTTCCTCATGTCGTAGATCCACAGAGCCAACCTCAGGAAGGTTGCCAGGATACCGTAAGATATCTATAACATTATTTTGTTCTGGAAAGGGAACTTTATGGCACAGCAAGATCCGAAACAGGAGATTCTCTCACGACTTGTCCGCTTGTATGCTATTCCTGCTACAGCCGCAGGGGAAGAGACAGTCCATTTTCTCCGGATGCGCAGTCTTCCAGGCCGCCAGGTTCATGCCGTTACCTTTAAAAATAAAAGCGGAGAAGATATTCATTTTCTCTGTCATGTCATGCAGAATGCCCAGGGCTTATGGGGCTTTCGAGGAGGGGCTGGTGGAGAGGTCAGCAGCGATCTTGAGCGAGCTCATCTGATACACGAACAGCCCTGGGCTCATCTCAGCGGAGGAGGCTGGCCAAAAGAGTTTTATGGTGGGGGCTATATCATTGATAAAGGCGTCAAGGTTGCTCGTGTAAAACTTATTGCCACCAATGGAACAGTTGTAGAGGATACGGTTGAGAACGGGATCGTCCTCTTCCTTACGGATGAACGCGTAGAGACCCCTCTACAGGCTGAACTTTATGACTATTCAGGCAACTTAATCAATAGCCATGATGTCTTCTAAACCAAAATTGCTAACGTGCATTCAACATATCAAGAAAACTCCAGGATTTCAGATCACGCTCTAAATGAAAACGGAGCAGTCCATGCATTGCACCTTCAATCTCTGCTTGCAGACGCGTATCCAGTCGGAGATGCGGAACTTGAGGCCAATCAGTGCGCTGGAGCAGGCGAAGTACTTTGAGTGCATTCATTGATAACGGCTGTGCCCATAAATGAGAACACTTTGGGCACAGCGCTCCACCAAGAGTCGGTGTAAAACCATTCACCTCTGGCTTCAGCTCAGCTGTACAATTGGCACAATGGCGCAGTACGGGGGCGTAGCCAATATGCGAGAGCAGGTATACTTCAAAATAACGCAGAAGTAAAAATGAATGCATCTGCTCGCGACCATCTAAGGCCAATCCACCAATCCTTTTCTGCTGCTCAGAACTGGCCTCGGTCTCCAATTCTCTCAAGGCAAGAAGGAGGAGATGATAGACCTCTGGATGCGGAGTGTCATCCTCAATAAAGCGCTCAATTAATTCTGCCAGATAAAAACCGCACGTCATATACCAGAGGTTGGAACGCAATTGGAAGTAGTTTTCAGAAGCTTGAGCCTGCGTAATGATATCTAAGTTACGCCCCAGCGCCAACTGCAACTGGCTATGACAGAGGAGCTCAAGATGACCGGCCTTACGGCTAATGGGGCGGCGTGCGCCTTTCGCAACGGCTCGAATCTTGCCCTTGTAAGGCGTCAGGAGCGTGAGAATACGATCAGCTTCCCCAAGATCGGTATGCTTGAGAACCACAGCTTCAATGGAATAGGTTCGTTGATTGCGCATAATGTGGTTTATCCAGAGTGCTTGGCGATGAGAACAAAAAAAGAGACGCGACATAAGCCACGTCTCTAAAGGGAGGCGACGAGCGGATTCGAACCGCTGGTGCAGCTTTTGCAGAGCCGTGCCTTACCACTTGGCGACGTCGCCCTGAATTGGGGGAAGCGGGAGACGGGGATCGAACCCGCGACTTTCTCCTTGGCAAGGAGATGCTCTACCACTGAGCCACTCCCGCATATGCGTTCGTGTAAACCGTTTAGCCCGGTTCACTGCAACCGCATCACGTTTGCATGGATAATATAGCACTATCGATCAGAATTGTCAACAGGTTTATCTCTGAGTTTTGTGTGGAACCTCAATTCTCTTATACACTAGCAGGGGGAGGGGTGAGCTCTGTATGCACCAGCTAGCCTGTTTAGAGCAAGAAACCTCGTTCTCTGAGCAGGTCCAGAACACGCTCGAGATTCTGCTCTGCGACATGCACTAGCCGCCCGGTGGTCTCGACTTGCGATCCTAGCAGTTCATTAAGCTCATTGTCCGCCTGGAGATCCTGCAAAATTTCGGCGGACAGATGAAGCAAGGGAGCTCGCTCAACCCGGATCTGCGATTGTTCTGCATACCCCCTGCCCCATAACTTCAGCCGGATCATCAACGACCCCGGAATGCCTGCTTCGCAATAGCTCTGTAAAAAGTGTTGCATCTGCTCTAAACTTTTTCCTTGCTCCAATGCTTGCTGCACCGAATGTGCACTCACTAGTGGCCAGCCTGTGGCTTCATCTCTGGTTGTAAACTGGCCCACTTCGGCAACGAGATAAAGATCAAGAACTGGATACAGAGGCTCAAGCAAGCCGTCTACATGTAGCCGCCATTGTGGTTCCCTGCGAGCATCGCTATCGCTTCTCTCAGCCACATCCGTCTGAGCAGGAAGATAATTGCGCCGCCAGAACAGCTGCTGAACCGCTGTTCGCTGGGCCAGGGGAATCTCGACTTGCCGCTCGCTCAAACGCCGTCCAAACAGCTTGCGCGTCTCTTCATCTGCCAGCAGCTCATCCAGTAACGCTGGATCAGCAACTTCAAGAAGAGTCATCTGCGGCCAGAGCTCGACTCTGCGGGCCTGACGCTCCCATTCTCCCACTGAATAGTGAATATTCTGCGGGATCTCATCTCCTGCGGCCTCTGTTAATATCTGTTGAATGCTGTCAGCACTGAGTCCATGCTGAATAGCACGCGTTACACTGGCTTTTGTCAGCCGATACTGAGCCACATGCTCAAGGCTGATCCGTTCAGCAAAACGATCCAGGCGAACTAACAGAGCTTCAGAGACTGGTGCTAATACGACTAGCTCGAAATTAGGCTGCACAATGAGGCGTCCCCATGGTATCTCAGGTCCCACCAACTGATCATGGCCCATAATCCAGAGGGCGTCCGGCGAGAACGTAAAGACCTGTAGCCCATCCTCTTGCTCGCAATCCACTAATCCCAACCATTGCAGTGGACCGGTTACTATAGCTCGAATAAAGCTTCCTTCGACCATATGCCAGCCTTCGCGATGCGTCAACCAACCACGCCGCAAGCGGAAATCCCAACCATAAGGATTGCTGGCAGACGAATAACGCTCCGCACGAGCTCCATAGTGGCGTGGGAAGAGCAGATATGGGTAATAAAGCTTTGTACGAGCAATAAAGGCTGCTATATTTACCTTCTCATTCGTTTGCTCAGATAAGATACGCTCAAGTACTTGCTGGCGATTGTTGAGAACCTCATTATGCGCTGGCTCCAATGGTTCTGGACCAGGACGGACAATCACATCAGGCAGAAATCCAAGCTCGTTCCAGAACGTCGTCTCCGCATACAGTTGGTAGCAACGCCTGACACGTTCATTGATCGAGAGGGCAAAGAAGCTCTCAGCTGGAGCTGAGGCCGCATAGAGGGTCCCCTGGCGCTCGTATAATAAGCCCAATTGCATCAACAATTGCCGTATAAATAGGAAACGAGGCAAATGGATCTCGCTACGTATTGGATCAGTGTCAAAGGAGCTCTTCTGTTGCTCTTTCTCGGCCAGTTGCTCGATAATAAGACGCAGGGCTGTACGCCCCAACAGACCGTTGTTAACAAGGGCCAGACCTTCATTGCGTGAAGCCACCAGAGACCAGTAAAGATAGAGTAGCCGCTGAGCTCTCCAGAAACTTTCGGGGATCTGTTCACTTTTCTCATGCACTTTCGTCTCAGATGCTTGCTGCTGCTGGTAGGCGTGGACGGTTGTCCGTACTGCTTGAGGGACAATTAAGACGCCATCATGCGTACCACTGCTATATTCGCGCCCCGCAAAGTTCGTTTGCTTGCCCCAAAAGACCAGGCCCAATGCCAGAAGATGCCGTAATGCCTCTTCAAAAGGTCCATGTGGATGGGCGGGGGGATATTGTGGAGGTAGAAGCAAAGAGCCGCTCTGAAAGGGGCGCTGGTCTGCGGACGTATCGGCGCGTTTCGGGGCATGGAGCTGTCCAGACAGAGAGAAATACAGTGCGAGATCACGGCTATTGGCTCGTCCACCACACGCAACTAGCTCTGCTAAAATCAGCCATTGAGCACTACCCAGTTCTTGCAGAATCTGCTCAATCCCTTGTGACTCAAATAAATACTGTCCAATCTCTTCTGCGACGGCTGAGGTCGCCAGGGGAGATGCAGAAGCACTCGAGGAGGTATTCGCCGTAAGGTTCAGGTTATTCCCTAACACGAGTGGCGACAAAGGGATATGACGCACTCTCATTACCGCTTGTAGATGATATGAGGGTACTGTCTGTAGAAGGTTAAGATCACTCTGATCCATAGATCTCCTCATCATGCAAGAGTGGGGTCTGACCACGTCGCTTTAGTTCTTCTGTGAGGCGCTCTACGGCTGTCTTCTTCAGAAGATGCAGACTGGGTGAGATGGATTGCACAATCTGACTTTCCACCGAGGTCGTCGCAGCCAGTTCACGCATCACAACGGCATCCATAGTCTCCAGCACTGGAACGCCAGTATAGATCCGTACCTGCCCATAACTGGCAATCCATTGCTCTAGCTGAAGCACCAGCGTGGTTAGCGCACTCTCTTCTGTATGGTGCTTCATAGCTGCCCGCAACAATTCTAAGAGGCGCAGAGGGCGATAACCACGATTTAAAGCCATCCCTAAGGCTCGAGGGGTCAGTCGGTAACGCAAACAGTCCGCCTCAATACCATCCGCCTCGGCAAACACTTCCAGCGCTTCAATCAGGGGCCAGGCTACTGGTGAACAGGTTACTAACAGCTCTTTCTTCTCTTCATTAACTGCTCGCAGAAGCTCAAACATTTGAACTGGCTGCTCGCTCTGTTGCGGAATAGGAGCTTCATGTAATAGGGAACTGGCAAGGTCTGTCAGCCGGAAGGCCAGCAGATGGCCATCAGGGGCGTAAGCTACATCACATATTCCCCACCAGTGTAAAGGCCCGGTCAGTAGATGGGTGAGATAGTGTGCCTCTGCTCGAAACCAGTCGCTTAATTGAATTGGACGTAAAGGGCGCCCTTCATCTTGCTCAATCCACCAGTGAGGAGCTGCAAAGAGGCGCTGCCGACGTTGGAGAAACAAAGGTTGCAGACGATAGACAAAACGTGCAAAAGCTGGAAAGCTCATCCACTGACCGGTTGGAGCCTGAGCTAATAGTGCCAGTATGCTTTGACGTGCTTCACTATTCTCTGTTTCCAGTTCTCCTACGCGCAAAATCGGCTGCTGCGACGACGTTGTGCGACAACGAAGCCGCAATCCATCATCCTGTAAGGCGAAAAGATCATCATACGATGACTGCTTTAACCACAGATCGAAGAGGTCACGCAATCCCTCGGCACGATCGGTTCCCAACAACAACTGCGCTGCTTTGGATAATACCTTCAGTTCGGCATCAATACCATCATTCGCACTATTATGCGTACTATTATAAATATAGACAATATCTGCTAGCTGGAGAAGGCGCAATGCAAAACGGATAAACGTGGGAGATGCAGATACTGTCTCCCGAATAACGGCTATTATATGCGCCGAAAAGTGCGGGGTGGGCGCTGGAATAGCCATAGAGCCATCTCCAGATGCTGGATGACCTGGCCGCGCAACCTCTGAGCTACCAGCTCCTTTTGCAGGTCGTGGCCAATCCTCGTTTGTTGCGAGCCGATACCCATCCAGGGCACGAGCAATTAACATCAACTGTGAGAGAAGACGGAATGGCTCCGCTAACTCCAGTCTTGGTCGGCGCCCCTGCTCATCTCCCTGCTCGACATGAAAGGTTGTTACTGGTACAGATACTCTCAGCGCAGCTCTCACCTCAAGCGGAACAAACCAACCTACATCTAAGAGGCTGCCACTCAGGCCCATTGGCTGAGACAGCGCACTATTGAGACTGGTGCGAAAGATCATAGCCCGCCCCTGGAGAGCCAGGAGTGTCTTCTGCAATTGATTGGCCTGCCCCAATGAGAAACGCTCGAAAAGGCCGCGCAGATCCTCATCAGTCATCGAGCCACCCGCCAATGTCAGAGCTGCTAATAACTGGCGCTGGGACTTCTCTAAAGTAGCCGCTAACCGGCGCACTGTCTCCGGCTGCTGTAATGCCTGAAAGATCTCTTCTGCCAGCTGTTGTTTTGCCAGACCAGTCGTCACAATCTCATACTCACGCGCTATATTTCTCAGATCGCTCAGACTTAATTGAGCAAGAAGTGCAAGCAGATCGCTCGCTACTGCCGGTGAACGAGCTGGCTGTACAACAGGCGATGAGGGAGCGATTGGCGCAGCTATCTCTCTCGAAATGTCTTCTTTTGTCATCTCTTTTCCAGGTGCTTTATCTGCATCCCCCACATGAGATGAGGAGGAAAGGTCGCCACCCGTTGGCTGAACAGGGAGAAAAAGAGCAGGGGTAGCCAACCAATGATAGAGGAGAGCCGCACCATGGCTACAGAGGAGGGTAGATGGAGTATGACAGGAACAGATTGTCAGCCACGAGGTGGAGCTCTGCAATTCCACAGACACGATACATGAGCGCATCAGCGAAGCATCGGATTTCTCTTGCTCTGTTGATGTGGAGGCATGCGAAAGGGTTACGACACCTGAGAGGCGCGCACCAGAACGCTGCGTATTTGCGATAGAGCCAGTCCGCTCATATTCCTGCCCTAGCGCTGCTGAGCTCAGTCCCGCCATCCGAATAATGTCGGCAGCTCGCAAGCGCTGTAGAATACCTGGTGCAACGTTTTCCATCTGAATTTCGTGGCGCGGGTACCCCTTTTATGCATGGGGAGGAAGCGCTACGCCTTCTTTTCTGTGTTCGTATTCGTAGCCGTCAGCACGATGAAGACGGCGCATCTATTTGCTATTTTTTGGGGTGGCTCTCCGCGTTGCCAGGGCGAAACGAGGGGGCGATGCGTCCTGTGAGCGTCCGTTTGGGGGTCATCGCCTTCACACTATCGCTGGTACGGTATCCCAGGAACGTCTTGCGCCGCTTTTTGTGCTGCTTGGGAAACCCTTGAGCATCCGTGACACCCATTGGGCAATAATAGCATGTAGACCATAATTTCGTCAACTGCGCTGCTACCTTTTACACTTTAGCTTATTCTTTCGCGGCAAGACCTCCCACGAAGCTGAAGACTTCAGGGATCAGGCCCCTGAGTTTTTAGCTCAGGGGTAGTTCACAATGCATGTTCCCTGGCATAGCCCTATTATGATGCTGGTTGCGTACACAACATTTTCAAACGCGGCTATGCTAGCCGAGCCTCAAGCTCATACATCACATTGGCAACCGCCGCAAGGGCTGCGGTCTCAGCTCGTAAAATACGCGCTCCCAATGAGACGCTCTTCACACCATGCTCTTGCGCCAGCATAATCTCTTCCGGGGCCAATCCACCCTCCGGGCCAATAAAAAGGTAGACGGTCAAAGGGACCTTATCCAGAGGAAACGACCGCAGGACGTTCTGAAGGCTCTGCTTCCGTTCTTCTTCCCAGGGGATAATTGCACAGGCGTCGTTGGGTAAGGCTTGCAACTGTTGCGTCAATGATCGAATTGGCAGGAGCTCTGGACGATGCGCTCGACCACATTGCTCAGTCGCTTCCTGAATAATACGTTGCCAACGCTGCTGTTTGGAGGACCCGGCCTCCTCCAGACCCGCGAGTGAACGACGGCAGTGAATGGGAGCAAATGTGCTTACTCCCAGTTCAGTCCCTTTCTCGAGAATCCATTCAAACCGGGCTGACTTCAATAACCCCTGACAGAGCACGATCCGAACAGGCGATTCGCTCTTGCCCGCCCGTCGCTCCACTGCCTGCACTTCAACGCCTGACCGGTTGCTCGTCTGTACAGTACACAGGAGCTCTTCACCACTATTGTCGAACAGGATCAGATGCTCTGCGACTTTCAGATGCAACACATCGCGTACCTGGTGGGCAAGCTTATCGGACAGCAGAAATGTCTCGCCAGCCTGGGGCAGAACGCTCTCAGTGACCAGAAAGCGATGCATCTATTGATACTCGCTTACGCTAGGCGAGGATACGCGCTTACGATAGACGAGGGCCAGCCAATCATCGATTTTAACTTCTTCGACCAGTTCCAGACCAGCCTCCAACAATGGTCCCTCCGCATCGGGCCTTCTCGCCTCAATGATGCCGCTGACAACCAGGAGCCCATGAGGTGCCAGAGTCTGTGCTAACTGAGGTGCAATAGACCCAATAATATGCGCAATAATGTTTGCTAGTACAAGATCATATTGGCCTGCTGTACGTTCAGCCTCCGCCTCATCAAGGATGCCTAACACGACCTGAATACGGTCTGTAAGGTCGTTTAAAGCTGCATTGGCCTGTGCGCTTTCCACAGCTACGCTGCTATTGTCAATGGCATAGACACTGGCAGCCCCCAATTTAGCTGCGGCCAGCGCCAGTATACCTGAACCAGTTCCAACGTCCAGGATGCGCATACCTGGCTGGACTTTCTGCTCAACCTGTTCCAGGCACATCCGTGTCGTGGGATGAACCCCCGTCCCAAAGGCCATGCCTGGATCAAGGGTCAGCACCACCTCTTCGTCCTTTGGTGTATACTCGCGCCACGATGGCCGAATGACGAGCCGCTTCCCAATATGTGTGACATGGTAGTAATCTTTCCAGGCATTGGCCCAGTCCTCTTCATTCACGACACACGTCTGAAGCTCGCCAACAAAATGCGCACCAAGACTGGTAAAGTGCCAGAGACCTTGCGCAATCTGTTGCTTTGTCGCCTCCTCTTTGCCATCCATCGGCAGATAGGCATGAACTATGACTGGCTGACCATGCAGGATACGATATTCTTGCCCGTCATCAGATAATTCATAGGGCTCCTCAATCACTATTCCGTCTGAGGTATATGTGCTAAGTAGCTCGCTCACCGATTCTACGGCCTCAGGATGTACCTGAACAGTTAATTCCAACCACTGCATGAAAACAACTTCTACCTTTCACATCTCACATGAGACTCATATCTCACATGAGAAGACCTTGAAATTCCGCTTCTATACGCCCCTTAGCATACCACAGTCCTGGAAGATGCCTCTTCATCTTCCATCTTTAATGGAGAGGGCATAATATCCATAGGTAGCACGCGGCTGAAAACCACAGGAGCGATAGAGATGATCCGCCGGCTGATTACTGGTATCAACATCCAGCTGAACAGGCTTCGAGCTCTCGCGCTGCAACTGCGCGATCACTGTCTCCAATAACTGCCGACCATATCCTTTACCCTGATAATCTGGTCGGACGCCAAAACCATAGATGCTCGTATAAGCCTGCCAATCGCGCACCCTTAAACATCCTACTGGCTCATGACAGGTAATACCCGGCTCACCAAGTGTGGCAAGAGAGAAACGCGCCAGAGGATTCTCTAACCTCTGGGCCAGACGAAGACGTACAACATTGATCGGATCGCCAAAGCTCTCCGATTGGATCTGAGCCAGTGCCTCAAGATCGGCGAGAGTCGCCTGACGCACATGCAGGCGATGATCAAAAACAGTCGCCTTTAGCTGACTATGCAGTATGAGATCATGCTCCGAGAAATCTAATGTCGCTCCTATCGCTTGTAGACAGGCCAGACCAGATTGTGATTGCTCATCACAGATAAACAGATAGCGCTCAATCCCAAAAAGACGGCTCTCTTTCCATGCAGCCGCTAATAATTGACGAAAGATGCCACGCCTGCGATACGCTGGATGTACGTAGGCCACAACCTCTTTGGCTTCCATTCCATGATCATCCAGGCAGAGGTAGCCAACCACAGCGCCATCATCATAATACAGAAAATCGAGCGCTTCAATCTCCAACCTTTCCCGAAGCAGATCCCAGATGACCCGGAGATGAATCTGCTCTGCCTTCTCACAGATCTCTGCCAACTGCTGAACAGCTTGCAACTCAAACGAAGAGAGGGCTTGCCTTTGTACAAGCCCTTGTAATTGATGGGTGGGCATAATGACTCCCTTTTCTATTGATAGTTGGGGCGATGCTATTCTTAAAGCGGCTTTAGTGCATGTGAAAGCCGCTTTTTATACTCAAAAAATGGCTGGCTCCATATAATCGCCAAAGACAGCACGAAAAACATCCATAATCTCACCAAGAGTGGCATAGGCTCTCACGGCTTCAATAATGGCTGGCATCGTATTGGCTGATCCCTCACAGACCGAACGCAATTCAGCAAGAGTTTGCCTGACAGCTTCTTGATCCCGTTCACGGCGCACACGATGCAGGCGCTCAAGGTGCGTACGCTGACCTTCATAATCCACATACAGTGTTGGAACTTTGACATTCTCATCGAGAGTATAATCATTTACCCCGACAATTATTCGACGATGGGTGTCAATCTCTTGTTGATAACGATAAGCGGATTCTGCAATCTCTCTCTGAAAAAAACCATTCTGAATGCATGCCAGGACCCCACCCAGCTCGGTGATTCGCGTAAGATAATCATCTGCTGCCTGTTCGGTCTCATTGGTGAGGGCCTCTACAAAGTATGATCCTCCCAGTGGATCAATTGTGTTTGTGACCCCACTCTCATGGGCAAGAATCTGCTGTGTGCGCAGCGCAATCAGGGCAGCTTTCTCGGTAGGTAAGGCCAGAGCCTCGTCTAGTGAGTTTGTATGCAACGAATTCGTGCCTCCCAGAACCCCGGCCAGAGCTTGAATTGTTGTGCGCACAATATTATTTTCGGCCTGCTGGGCTGTAAGAGAGACGCCAGCAGTCTGAGCATGGCAGCGCAACATCCAGGAGCGCGGATCTTTGGCCCCATAACGCTCTCGCATCAATCTCGCCCAGAGCCGACGTGCGGCGCGGAATTTTGCAATCTCTTCAAAAAAATCGTTATGCACATCAAAAAAGAAGGAGAGCCGAGGAGCAAACTCATCTATGTTTAGTCCCCGCGCAAGAGCCGCCTCAACGTAGGTCAATCCATCCGCCAATGTAAAAGCAAGCTCTTGCACCGCTGTCGCACCAGCCTCGCGAATATGATAACCACTGATACTAATGGTATTCCAACGTGGAAGATGGCGTGTCCCAAATTCGATGGTATCGGTAACTAACCGCAAGGAAGGCTCAGGTGGAAAGAGAAACTCCTTTTGCGCCGTATATTCTTTAAGAATATCGTTCTGAAGGGTCCCTCCTAGCTGGTCCATCCTGTACCCACGCTTCTCAGCATTGACGATATACATAGCCCAGATGACGGCAGCAGGACTATTGATGGTCATTGAGGTCGTAATTTTATCTAATGGGAGATCCGCAAAGAGGATCTCCATATCTGCCAGTGAAGAGATAGCTACCCCACACTTGCCAAATTCACCTGCGGCCAACGGATGATCGGTATCATACCCATACAACGTTGCCATATCAAAAGCAGTGGAAAGCCCCGTCTGGCCCTGCTGGAGGAGATACTTAAAACGCGCGTTGGTATCCTCGGCAGTTCCAAAGCCCGCAAACATTCTCATCGTCCAGGGTTTGGCACGATACATGGTCGGTTGTACACCACGCGTATAGGGATACTCTCCTGGCAGGCTCAGATCACGTGTATAGTCCAGATCAGCCAGATCCTGCGGTAGATAGACACGCTTAATAGGTACACCAGATGTCGTCATTAGAGGATCACGTTCAGGCACACGGTCTAGAGACTTCTGAACGGTTGTCTGCTCCCACCTGACCTGCTCGACACTCAGGCGAGCCAGTTCCTCAGCTTGAAACAGGGTTCCCTGAGTATACTGAGTGGCATCTAAGCGCTGAGGTGAAGTTGATTCTTGTTCAAGCATAATCTCTCTTACTCCTCGCTGAGTCTGGGGCCTCAATAAAAGGCCATATATTTTACGCCTCGTACTCAAAAGATAATCGTCTGCCTGCCCGATTCTACGTGGAAGCTCTATGCTGTATTGTACCATGTTTCTATAAGCAGAACAGGCAGAAACAGTCAGCATATCTTAGCACCAGAAGTCCATAGCCTGTTAGCATAAGTCTAGCCCATCGGTCCCTTCAGGCTGGCCTCGTCTCCCCCGATACAATTAGTAGCGGTAGAAAACCAGAACGTCACTCTCGATATACCTACTGCAACACCCACTATGCTTTTCTTTGACCTATAAACACATAAAACTATGGGCATTCACACAAGTTGCACGATCTTTAGAAAGGATATATGCAATGACATTCTTTCACAGCTTGAAACATTCCTCTATCCCCCTGGGAAAACGAGCCCTGGTGGTCTCAACGCTTCTTTCTACAGGGGTATTAGGGATGCTTTTACAGGCTCCAACGACCTACGCCCACGGTAGCCATTCAGGTTCATACGATCATAAGTCTTACAAGCAGTGTGATGGCTACAATGGCTTTTATAGCCACTATGATCCCAGCAATCCCTATTATAATCAGTACTATAGCAATACCTGCGATTTTAAAGGCAAAACTATCAATTGTGATAGTTACTTCCCTTATTCAGCAAGTTATAGTTCACAGAAATACTATTGCCAGTATTATTGGAAACAGTACCAAAATAATCCACCATCTTATGACAATGGCGGACCAACGCCTCCCCCTCCTCCTGATCATGGTGGAAAAGGCGGTTATGGTTCTGATCATGGTGGACCAACTCCTCCTCCTCCTCCTTCTGACCATGGTGGAAAAGGTGGCTATGGTTCTGATCATGGTGGACCAACTCCCCCTCCTCCTCCTTCTGACCATGGTGGAAAAGATGGCTATGGTTCTGATCATGGTGGACCAACTCCTCCTCCTCCTCCTTCTGACCATGGTGGAAAAGATGGTTATGGTCAGGGTAGCGACAACCAGGATAGCTACGGTCATGATCACTATGGCGACAACCAGGATAGCTACGGTCATGATCACTATGGCGACAACCAGAATAGCTACGGTCATGATCACTATGGCTACAATCAGGATAGCTACGGTCATGATCACTATGGCTACAACCAGGATAGCTACGGTCATGATCACTATGGCTATGATCAGAAGAGCTACAAGCACGATGGCTATGATCAAAAGAGCTACAAGCACGATGGCTATGATCAGAAGAGCTACAAGCACGATGGCTATGATCAAAAGAGCTACAAGCACGATAGCTATGGTCAGAAGAGCTATTGGCAGGAGTGTTACGACCAGGGTAGCTATGTTGATCCAGGCACAATCTACCAGTACCTACAAGAACACTATCCATTTGCCCAATACACTAAAAATTAAGCATCTTAGCGCTAAAAGCGAGAGAATGGCAGGAATCCACTTCAATGGCGAAGCTCATCTCCATTCTCTCTGGTGGTGATCACATTGGCCGCGTTCATCGCTTTAGATCCCGATGGTGAAGAAGGTTGTCGCGGCCATCTTGATGGTGGCTATTTCATTAATGATGTAAAAGGGGACAGAGTTAAACTTCAATTGCCATCGCGACGGCACCGCCACCCCCCAGACAGAGTGTGGCCAATCCTCGTCCGCCCCCGCGCCGACGCAGTTCATACATGAGGGTTGTCAGTACCCGTGAGCCACTCGATCCAATGGGATGGCCCAGGGCAATTGCTCCGCCATTCACATTGACCCGTGACCAATCAAGGTCTAGTTCCAGTCCATTGGCCAGAACCTGGGCCGCAAAGGCTTCATTGACCTCTATAAGATCAAAGTCTTGCAAATGCAATCCTGTTCGCTCAAGGAGCCGCAAAACTGCATGCGGAGGAGCCGCAAAAATGTAACGTGGAGTAATGGCAGCTGTAGCATACCCCAAGATGCGGGCAAGAATTGGAAGCTGGTGCTCGTGCGCAAATGCCTGTTCGACAATGACAGTTGCAGAGGCCCCATCACTAAGACCAGGAGCATTACCAGCAGTCACCGAACCACCCTGTTGAAAGACGGGCATCAAACGGGCCAGAGCATCCATCGAACTATCACCACGAATCGGTTCATCACTCTCAAGAAAAAGAGACCCTTTTTTTTGTTTGATCTCAATTGGCAGCAACTCATCCTTAAAACGCCCAGCTGCCGTGGCCTCTGTTGCACGTTGATGACTTTGCAAAGCAAAACGGTCCTGCTCCTCGCGCGTTACTCCATATTTCTCCGCAATAATCTCCGCCTCATTGCCCATATGAATATTCTCAAAAGCACACCAGAGTCCATCATGGACAACACTATCGATAATCTTTCCATCGCCCATGCGGTACCCGGTGCGGCCATTGGGCAGAAGATAGGGAGCATTACTCATACTCTCCATCCCACCGGCGACAAAGGCCTGTGCATCGCCAGCACGAATAGCCTGAGCCGCAAGCATCACAGCTTGCATACCGGAACCACAGACCTTATTGATTGTAAACGCCGAGATTTCGGCAGGCAGGCCCGCATGTAGTGCCGCCTGACGAGCTGGTGCCTGACCCACCCCCGCTGAAACAACGTTCCCCATAATCACTTCATCTAATACCATGGGGTCGATACCAGCACGTTTTACGGCCTCTCGAATCACAAGTGAACCCAGTTGCGGGGCCGTAAATGAAGCGAGCGAACCAAGAAACTTGCCTGTGGGGGTACGAACTGCGCTACTGATCACTGGAATATGCTCTGCCATGTGCTCTTTCTCCTCTCATGTGCTCACCACTCTGTGGCTAATAGAGAGTTACAAACAGATAATCAAAACAACTCTATTCTAGTATATCTCATACGCACCCTCATCTCAGAGCCTTATGGCCTGGCTGGCAACTGACCCATATGATAATCGGCTGGAATCTGCATATCCCAGGTGGAAGCAGGAACCTGCGTCGGGGAAAGCCACTGAAGCGTAGTATACACAGGCTTCATAGATTGCGCTGGTGATAGCACATTTATCGGCATATAATGCATATCAAGCATCAGAATAGTTCCATCAGGATATCCAATGTCATAGACGTCCTGACCTTGAAATTGCCTTTTTCCCTGATAGACTGCGTGTCCGGTTTGCAGATCATGCCTGAGCTGAGCAAGGTTGAACATAGATTCATCAACACTCCAGGAAGTTGCGTTCCATTGTGCTACATGATGCATCATATCCAATCCTAGACTCTTCTGCTCATCCTGTAAGACAATAATATGCACTTGATCATCCATTTTTGTTTCTACCTTCAGATGGTGATCGCTCATATCATGATATGAGATAACCTGATAGGTTTGACCATCACTGCTTTTCATCGTCTGGGTATGATAAAGCACATATGGTTGCCAGGTAAGATTAGCCGGAAGAGCAAAAGCTTTCTCACTTCCACCAAATGGATGAACAAGAAGAAGCACAAGTACTATCAACGCCACTGCCGCCAGAGCACCTGCCAGCGACAGGAAGCGCGGGAACCTGACTTTAAATGATGCCTGAACGTTCTGCTGCATGCCCCGGGCCGCAATAGCGGCCCTGATAGCGGCATCAACACGAGCGGATGGGCTGGAGGTCTCCATGGTGGCAACGAGATTCGTGACTTGCTGTAAAAGGCGTAACTCCTCAGTACACCCCTGACATGAATGTACATGACCCATCACTTGTTCGCGTTGA
Organism: Tengunoibacter tsumagoiensis; assembly: GCF_003967535.1. GTDB lineage: Bacteria > Chloroflexota > Ktedonobacteria > Ktedonobacterales > Ktedonobacteraceae > Tengunoibacter > Tengunoibacter tsumagoiensis. The sequence continues at coordinate 4,957,241 of NZ_BIFR01000001.1, forward strand.
AGTGGTGAAAGATCATCCCAGACAGCTAAATAGAGACGAATAATTTCACAAACCTCCGGGCCTCTCTCTCCCGTCGATGGCAGAATTGGTAGATGCGTGTTGTTCATTATCTCTTCTCCCGTTGTACAACACCATCTTTGATCAGGCGCTGGTATTGTTCCGCAAACATTTTCTTGGCTCGTGAGATACGGGTCGCCGCTGCATTCGGAGAAATATTGACAATATGAGCAATCTCCTGGTAGGTGAGCCCCTGGGCAGCGCTCAATATAAGAGCTACTGCATACTCTTCAGTCATACCGGCAAAAGCCATGCGAATAATCTCACGCTCCGCAATCTCTGGTATTCCTCCCATATCAGCCAGAAAATCGGTGAGATCAAGCGGGGCTGGCTCTTCTCCTCGTTCTAGTGAACGGTGCTTACCTCCTAAAGGCCACCACATAATTCGCTTGCGTCGCCTCAGGTGATCCACACAGAGATTTGTCGCAATACGATATAACCAGGATGAGAGGTTATCACGCTCGTAGAGACCATTCCATGCGGTACACGCACGTACAAAGACCTCTTGCGTTATGTCATCTGCATCTTCTTGACTCCCAAGCAAGCGATATGTATAGGAGTGAATAGGACGGCGAAATTGCTCATAAAGCTTTATCAGTGCATTTTCATCCGCCCCTCTGTCCTGCGAACTGGCAGCTTTCTTTACGGTCATGCTGGCGAGTGCTTTCTCTTCTATAGGCGTACTAACAATGCTTACACCTCTCGATTGTGCCAGTAGTATACCAGGAAAGATTAGGAAATTGAACATACCAGCCAGAACCTCCTTAGACCTCTCTCTTTACCTCTTCCATCGAGAGATCTGACTATAACACGCTCTTAAGCCCGAAAATTTTCTACTGATGTAGTACCTTCATCTTATTCATGGAGTTCTTTCCCTCTTAACTGCTATTAAAAAATGACTATAATAACATAGTTGACACATCGTATTTTGCTAATCCCTATAAAGCGATTAACTATGCTTTTCTGCAATTAAACGCGAAAACATATTGGCGCTTGACAGTATGTTGTGGACATAAAGATCAGGCAACACTATTCTGGTTGGTTGGAAGGGATGAGAATATCTATGCTCTATATCTACTTACTACGAACAGTACAGGCACGCAAACATCATTACCTGGCTCTCAGGCTACGGCCCTATCGTGCATTGCTCTCGGTACTCATGCCCGTATTTACATTTCTCATTTTTTTGAGCGTCATTGCGCTGCAATTTTTGCATCTTTCCTTTGTGCAGGCCAAAGGAAATGAGCCAGCAAGTGCAGTCCATGGGACGCTTTCACCCTTAATTGCACAGAGCCGGCGCGTGGGAGACGTTAAACCTACGCAACAGCTTACGCTCTCACTCGGGCTTATGCCACGTCATAGCGATCAGCTTGAGGCGCTTCTCGCAGCCCAGAGACAGGGAAAATTACATGAAGTATTGACGGCTGAGGAATATGAACAACAATTTGGCCCCGATATCACAACGTATAATCGGGCACGCCACTTTTTACAAGACTCTGGCTTTACTGTTCGACAGACAGCGCAACATCACCTGTTAATTACATTTAGCGGCCCGGCTCTTCTCGTCGAGCACGTCTTTCATCTCTCGCTTCAGCGCTATCAGGCCCCTTCAGGCGAAAGTTTTATTGCAAATCTGTCTGATCCGCTTCTCCCACAATCGTTAGCAAAACAAACAATCAGCATTAATGCTCTGACAGAGGGCCCTCAACAGGACTGCCAGCTCAACACATCAGCAGCAATGAGCCAGCAAGAGTATCTTCTCTGGGCCAGCGCAACCCTCCAGGGAGAAACGCTATCAACTATAGCTGGCGACAGCCTCCAGACCCTCTGCGCTCAAGATCAAGATACGTTTCTCAGGCTACCAGAGCATGATGCAACTGGTGCCAGAGCTATCCTCCAGATTAGCCCTGGCATCGCCTTTACAGTTAAAACACATTCGGTGCTCCCAGGGAAGCGCTAAAAACGCTTTAAGGAGCTTTCGTCCTCTTAAGAGATCGTAAAATGCCCCTGTAAGCGGATATCTCTTGAGGAACTGCCAAGACTAATGGTGCAGTTTCCTTGAGCAAGTGCCCAATCATGGCGCGCAACGTTCCAATACGACAGGGCTCGTTCATCAAGCATAAAACGCACATGCTGCATCTGGCCTGCATCAAGGGTCACTTTCTTAAAGCCCTTCAATTGTTCAGGGGGTTCGGAGACAGATCCTGAGGGCAGGCCAACATATAACTGCATGACTTCAGACCCGGCTCGTGTACCTGTATTTGTAATATCTACATTAACGGCGACCTGTCCTGTCGCCGTAGCCGGTGAACTTAGTGCCAGATTACTATAAGCAAATGTGGTATAAGAGAGTCCGTAGCCAAAGGGGAAGAGTGGTGTGATCTGTTGCTGATCGTAGTAACGATATCCAACAAAAATGCCTTCGTTATACTGGGCTACGCCATGCTGGCCAGGATATTGAACAGTGGTCTTCGCTGGAACATCTGTATCATGTACTGGAAATGTCATTGGCAACTTACCCGAAGGGTTCACATCTCCAAATAAGATGGATGCAATCGCGTTGCCATCTTCCTGACCTGGATACCAGGCTTCAATGATACCTTGCACCTGGTGTACCCAGGGCATGCTAACGGGTGCCCCGGTATTTAATACAACAATCGTATGAGGATTTGCCTGTGCAACCGTTTGCACCAGTTTATCCTGCCCACGAGGTAAGGAGAGGTCAGGGCGGTCACTGCCTTCATCCTCATGATCATTGACAAACACAATCGCAACATCAGCAGCTTTCGCCAGTTGAGCTGCTTTTTTGCCGCTGGTGTACGTCACTTTAATCTTATTTCCCTGGATTGCAGACTGTATCCCCTGCAAAGGTGTAACCAGGTAAGGAAGATGCACATGCGCACTCCCATTCCCTACTGCCGCAAGCGAGCCATCTTCCCCAATCACGGCAATTGATTTAACCTGCTCACGCTTAAGCGGCAAGATCTGGCCCGCATTTTGCAGCAGCACTGTGCCTTCTTCAGCCGCTGTACGTGCAAGTTGCGTATGCGCGCTGGACATCACATTTTTGTTTGGTGAGCCTTTTGCCGTCTCATCGAACAGGCCAAAGGTGAACATCATTCGCAAGATGCGCAGCACGTGATCATCTATCGTCACACGGCTAATTCGTCCAGACTGAACTGCTTTCAATAGATCTGCATTATAGTATGCTCCATCTGGCATCTCCAGATCCAGTCCGTTCTGCGCTGAAGCCTGTGTGCTGTGTGTTGCCTGCCAATCCGAGACGACAAAACCAGCGAAGCCCCAATCTTGCTTAAGAATCTGGTTCAGTAGCTCTGAATTCTCACAAGCGTAAACTGTATTCACACGGTTATAAGCACACATGACTGACCCTACCTGCCCCTGCTTGACCGCCGCCTCAAAGGCTGGTAGATAGATCTCATGGAGTGTACGTTCATCAACGGCCGCACTGATGGTCTCGCGATTATACTCTTGATTGTTGGCAGCAAAATGCTTGACGGTCGCAATTACTCCCTGGCTCTGGATGCCCTGAATCGAGGAGACAGCCATTTGAGAGGTGAGATAAGGATCTTCACCCAGACTCTCAAAGCTTCGTCCCCATTGGGGGATGCGCAAAATATTTACTGTAGGCCCCAACTGAATATTAACGCCTTTACCCGCCTCTTCATTCGCTGTCGCCTGACCATATTGATACATAAGCGAAGGGTCCCAACTGGCTGAGACACTGATAGGAGCCGGAAAGGCCGTGACACCGGTCATCCCATCGGCTACTCCAGCTGGCCCATCCTCTAAATGCAAGGCTGGAATGCCCAGTCGATTATTTGCCGCGACGTTTCCTACATATGGGCCAGCAACCCCATGTAACAGGTCAATCTTCTCGGTTAATGTCATTACCTTTAAGAGAAGTAAGGCACGCTGATCGGCAGATAGAGCCTTATTCAGCCAGGGACGCTGCTGAGCATTTGCCTGAAGGGGGGTGTAGACGGAGATGGTTGTGCCCAATAGAAAAACCAGACAGAGAACCCAAAAAGGTTTAGTGGAACGTAAAGAGGTCAAACGCATATATCCTCCACTTCGTTTTAACATAGGATTTTTTTACAAACATTGATATAATGCGCTATTATTGCCCAGGTTCCTGGCATACACAATGTATGTATAAAATTCTCAATCCAGCTTCTCTACAGAAGCTGGTTTTGTCTTTTTCGATAAAACAATAATAGCTATTTATATACTCTATAATTTATTATACTTATATAACCAAAATAACTACATTTGCGCCTCTGTCAGACAGAATGAACCAGGCATTCTGTCTGCAGAAAATTCGCGCCTTTCAAGAAGCATGATCGTTGCGGGTATGCTTTCTTTACGGCGTCTCTACCGTAAAAATCCCTGTAACCTGGAGTTCACGAGATGACCCACCTGCTCCAACGGTATATGTTCCCGGCGCAAGTGCCCAGTTGGCCTGATGCGTATCCCAGTAGGAAAGGGACCGTGTGTCGAGGGTAAAACTTAGGTGACGTTGCTGTCCCGCTGGCAGAAAGATCTTTTGAAAACCCTTTAATTGCTCCGGCGGTTGAGGAACTGCTCTGGTTGAAGGGAGACCGATATAGAGTTGGGCTACTTCTGACCCATCCCTCTCTCCATCGTTCGTCACATCGATATCAACCTGCACATAACCTTGATGAGAGAGTTGGCCGCTGATCTTTAGATTACTATACGAAAAATGAGTGTATGAGAGGCCAAAGCCAAATGGAAATAATGGCGCAATCTGCTGCTGATCATAATGACGATACCCAACAAAAATCCCTTCGCTATAGTCTGCAACGTCGTTATTACCAGGATATTGTGCTTCGGTATTGACTGGCAGATCGCTTTCTTGTACGGGAAAGGTCATTGGTAGCTTGCCCGCTGGACTTATATCCCCGAACAGAATAGAGGCAATGGCATTACCATCCTCTTGACCTGGATACCAGGCCTCAAGAATACCCTGGACCTGATGTGCCCAGGGCATAAGGACTGGACCACCTGTATTCAACACGACAATCGTATGTGGATTTGCCTGCGCGACCGCCTGTACCAGCTTATCCTGCCCATGAGGCAAGGAGAGGTCAGGGCGGTCACTGCCTTCATCCTCCTGATCACTGACAAATACAATCGCTATATCAGCCGCATGTGCTATTTCAGCTGCTCTGGAACTACTAGTGTAGGTTACTTTTATCTCGCTGCCTGCTCGCGCTCGAATACCCTGTAAAGGGCTTACAAGATAGGGTAAATGAACCTGTGCACTCCCACCACCTGTGGCGGTCGCAGCACTGGAGCCATCCTGACCAATCACAGCGATCGACTTAATATGCGTCGGATCAAGAGGAAGAATCTGCTGCTGGTTTTGCAAAAGTACAATACTGTCCTCAGCTACAGTACGTGCAAACTGACTATGAGCTGGCGTGGTGACATCTTGTTGGAGCGATCCAGAGGATGCTGTATCAAAGAGACCAGTGGCAAACATGGTCCGCAGAAGACGGCGTACATGATCGTTCAAAACATTGATACTGACCTGACCCTCCTGCACAGCACTCTCAAGCGCATCTCCATAATAGTTTCCACCGGGCATCTCAAGATCTAAGCCATTCTGCGCGCTTGCTACAGTACTATGTGTCGCTTGCCAATCTGACATCACAAAGCCTGGAAAGCCCCAATCCTTCTTGAGAATATTTTTGAGAAGAGCATTCTGCTCACAAGCATAAATGCCATTCACACGATTATAAGCACACATGACTGATCCAACATGCCCTTGCTTAACTGCGGCCTCAAAGGCTGGCAGATAGATCTCGTGGAGCGTGCGCTGATCCACCAATGCACTTACCGTCTCACGATCGTGCTCCTGATTATTGGCGGCAAAATGTTTGACCGTCGCAATGACACCCTGGCTCTGAATACCTTGAATGTTTGCTACCGCCAACTGGGCGGTCAGATAGGGGTCTTCACCCAGGCTCTCAAAGCTTCTTCCCCATTGAGGGATACGCAGAATATTTACTGTGGGGGCTAATTGAATATTTGCTCCTTTTCCAGACTCTTCACTCGCTGTTGCTTGCCCATACTGATACATCAACTGTGTATCCCAACTGGCCGCCACACCAATGGGAGCAGGAAAGGCGGTCACCTGTGTCACACCGTCAGCGACTCCGCCCGGACCATCCTCAAGCTTTAATGCTGGAATTCCCAGGCGCGTGTTCTCAGGCACGTTTCCTACATAGGGTCCATCTCCACCATGCAACAGTGCAATCTTCTCTTTCAGGCTCATCTGCTTTAATAACAGGTTCGCTCTTTGATCGGCTGATAGAGAACGATCCATCCAGGGGCGATCCAGAGCATGTGCATGGAAAGAAGGGGTGATTGTCGGACTTATCATCAGGCTACACACAAGTGCCATCAGAAACATAGGATGCCATGTCGCTCGACTCATATGCCCTCCTCGACATTCCTGCCCACTACTCCTGTTACGTGTAGCATCTGACTACACTGAGCTATTTACATAAGATTGTCATAAAAAATATCTACACTCTGTAGCTACTACTCTCTCTTATCACTATACTCATACCCCCAAAATGGTTTAGCTAATTGGTTTAGCTAATTATAATGACAAAACGCCTTAACGCGGGCTGCGTTAAGGCGTTTGCTTCATGAGACGACTGAGATTCTTCTCATCGAACCTTATCAATTACCAGACTTGAGAGTCATTCGGTAAGGTTGGATCGGATTCGGAATCACGCATTAGAGGGGCACGATGGCTGTTATCCTGTTTCTCAGCAGGTATAGGCTCTGCATCAGACACAGGAGTTGTCGTCTGCGTATCAGCCAGTTCGGGACGTGGGCGCAGAGTATTCTCAGGAGTGGTTGTGTCGGTCTGAAACTGATCATCCTCATAGCGTTCTACTGTCGCAGTAGAGGTCGTTACATCAGTGAGCTGATTGGGCTTTGTATCTATCCCTGTACGATATGTTTCAGAAGGCCGATCATCAACCTGCTCATCGTTAAGATTTTCGACAGGTGGATTGACAGCGTTATATAGCGGGGGCTGCAAAGGATTCACGATGCCAGCAGTTACTGGCGTTCCCAGTCCCATAGCAGCACCAGGCAATATCGCAGCAGGGATCAGGCTCTCCTCACTGGCAGATCCTACAGTATCAGCATTGGTAGCAGGCATATCCTTGCTCACCGTCGCATTGTAAGCTCCGCTTTCACGCAGGATGGCCGCTGCCTCTTCATAGCGCCCGGGGGCGGTTACTGTAACGATCGAGCTACCACGCGTTAGCTGGTCATGATAGTATTGCGCCTCATCCTCAGGCACGCCCGCATTCACCAGTGAACCAACGAAACCACCTGCCACGGCTCCAATGGCGGCACCACCCAATGTTGCTGCAAGAATACCACCCGCCAGGGCCGGTCCCAAACCAGGAATTAAAAGCGAGGCGGCTGCACCAATCACACCACCTAACACTCCACCACCCACCGCACCGGTCGCAGTGCTTGATACTGTACCTGATCCCAGGTCATCTGCTGGAACCTCGCGACCGTCAACAGCGTGAGAATGGCGAGCGACAAAACCAATCTGATCCTCAGTAAATCCGCTACGCTTCAGCTCTTCAATTGCACGCTCTGCTAGAGCTTGCTCTGTAAAAGCACCAACAGCTGTCGTTCTTTCAGTAGTTGCCATACATTTCCTCCTCTGAAATAGATACTCTATCCTTAAAAACCGCCTTGTTCACCTGCTAACACCGGATAAGCATCGACGTTTTTCTTCTTGAAAATTTTGCAATATTCTTGTTTGTACTGACTGTATAATCCTATATTACGTTTTACGGCTTACCTGTCTGACACGGATCACTTTCCAAAATAGTTGCACATTCTCTCCTGGTGACCTGAGTTCCAATACCTCTCACTCAGGTTTAGAAGAGCCCGAAGAGGCCAGATACTCGCTTGATCCTTGAGCTAAAAAAAGGAAACAATCCAGCTATTGTTCACGCAATTGATCTACATATTTCTACTGTTTATTCACACAATGATAAAAAATATGCCATCTACCAATCCAATACAGTCTATTAAAATACACTGCTTAGCTTCATTGATAATAATGTTTATTACCTCCATAATGTACTTGTATAATAAATTACCGCCATTCAGCGATTGACATGTGGTGGTTGTTAGGAATACTATGTGCACAACGGCCTACGAGTGCTAAGCAATATGCGGTGCAGAGGGCCTACATTAAAGTGAACAAGGATTACATAGCATGTCTCAAATACGAGATGACAATAATCAAACTCCCGATGACGAGCATAAAGAAGCGCTAGTGGATCAGCTTCTCCATGGGGTCACCAGCTCTTTTGTATCTCGCCCATCAGACGAGATACAATTCCCACCATCAGTTGCGGAGCAGGATGAGGAGGAGGAGGAGGAAGAGGTCAGCTCGGATAGCGACGCTCAAGGGGCCTATGGCCTCTTTGCGGAGGCAGCACAGGATATGGCTACGGCTGGAGTTGAATTGGGGTTGGGGCGCCACTTTGCTTGTGTTGATTTCTGTAACCAAGCCGTCGAAAAAGCTGCCCAGGCCGTTAGCCTCCTGCGATATGGTCGACGCTCTATGTATGACCACGATCTGCGCTCATTGGGCACGCTCGTTGGAGCCCCCACGGAAATTCAGGATCTGATGGCCGAACTGACGCCATTTCATCCCGAAGACTTCTATGCAGGCACTCCCCCTGAGGAGGCCGATGAGGTCATTAGTGCAGAACAAGCGAGTTATTTTGTCCAGAGTGCTCGTAAGGTCTTGCGTTGGGCAAGGACGATTATATTGGCGATGTAAGAACTATTTTTCAAGAACTTTAAAGCTCTACCCGACCCCGTTGATTACTAGACCGTGAATAGAATGTTGGAGGATGTTTATGACACAGCAAGTCACTCATCAGGGATTGGATGAAGCCGTTCGACAGTCGCCAAAAAAGTGGGTCTATCTCTTTAGTGAGGGCAACGCAACTATGCGCAATCTCCTGGGTGGGAAAGGGGCTGGCGTCTCCGAGATGACAAACGCCGGCTTACCCGTCCCTCCAGGGTTCACGATCACAACTGAAGCCTGTAATGCCTATTATGAGCACCAAAAGCAGTTTCCACTGGGTACCTGGGATCAGGTGTTGGCGGCGCTCCACATTATTGAGACACAAACGGGGAAAGGCTTTGGTTCTCGGGAGAATCCTCTTCTGGTCTCTGTCCGCTCTGGCGCTAAGTTCTCTATGCCTGGCATGATGGACACTGTCTTGAATCTGGGTATAAACGATGAGACTGTTCAGGGCCTGATCGCCCTTACAAACGACGAACGCTTTGCTTATGATGCTTACCGCCGCTTTATTCAGATGTTCAGCAAGATTGTTCTGGATACCGATCCTCATGACTTCGAACTGGTGCTAGAACACTATAAGAACAACGCTGGCGTACTGACTGACGCCGACATCCCCGCTTCTGACCTCAAGCAGATCGTAGGCGAGTTCAAACAGATTGCTGAACGCCAATCTGGTGAACCGTTCCCGACCGATGTCTTCCAACAACTTCATAAAGCGATCGAGGCGGTCTTCTCTTCCTGGAATAACAAACGCGCTATCGACTACCGAAACTTTAATCGGATTCCCCATAATCTTGGTACCGCCGTTAATATACAAAGTATGGTCTTTGGTAATATGGGAAATACTAGTGGGACCGGGGTGGCTTTTACACGCAATCCCGCCACTGGTGAAAAAGTTTTGTATGGCGAATATCTTTTGAATGCTCAAGGGGAGGATGTGGTAGCTGGTATTCGTACTCCTTCACCTATCAGTCGCCTCCAACAGGATCTGCCAGGGGTGTATGAACAATTCAAAGAGATTGCTAATCGTCTGGAACAGCACTACCATGATATCCAGGATCTAGAGTTTACCGTTGAGCAGGGCCGGCTCTATATGTTACAGACACGATCCGCCAAACGCAATGCTGGCGCAGCCGTAAAAGTAGCCGTGGATATGGTTGAAGAAGGCTTGATTACACCTGAAGAGGCTGTGAAACGCGTGGAACCTTCACAGGTCTATCAATTATTACTCCCTCGCTTCGAGGATGCAAGCAAGAGGCGCGCTGAGGCCGAAGGTCGCTTGCTGGCAAAAGGTCTCAATGCCTCGCCCGGTGCTGCATATGGCAAAGCAATCTTCGATGCTGACCGCGCTGAGGCTCTTGGCAAGGCGGGGACTCCTGTGGTGCTTGTCCGCCCCGAGACCAGTCCGGATGATGTCCATGGAATGCTGGTTGCCAGAGGTATTCTGACGGCTCGTGGGGGTGCTACCAGTCATGCAGCGGTCGTGGCTCGCGGATTAGGTCTTCCCTGCGTTGCTGGCTGCGAAGAGATCCGTGTGCATGAGGCTGAACATCTCTTCCGCGTGGTTGGATCGGATGTAGTGATTCATGAAGGGGAGGATATCTCGATCGATGGTGCTACCGGTGAGGTCTTTGCTGGTATGATCAAGACTGTTGAGGCTGATTTTGCCAATGAGACCGATCTGAAGAAGTTGCTTGATTGGGCTGATATGTTCCGCCATCTTGGTGTCTGGGCCAATGCCGACTATCCACGCGATGCGCAACGTGCAGTCGCATTCGGTGCTCAGGGCATTGGTCTCTGCCGTACAGAGCATATGTTTATGGAGCCAGAGCGCCTCCCTATTGTCCAGAAGATGATCCTCGCGCCTACCTATGAGGAACGGCAGTCCGCCCTGGATCAACTCCTGCCTTTTCAACGCAGTGATTTTAAAGGCATCTTTGAGGCAATGGTCAATCCTCGCACTGGCGAGGGCTATCCAGTCGTGATTCGTCTGATCGATCCTCCTTTGCACGAGTTCCTCCCTTCTTATGAGGATCTCCTGGTCGAAGTCACTAGATTGGAGACGCTCGGCGGGCACGAGGCTGAACTCAAAGAGAAGACGGCTCTGTTAGAGGCCATTGGCGCAATACGCGAGATGAATCCCATGTTAGGCCTTCGTGGCTGCCGCCTTGGTCTGACATTCCCCGAGATTAATGTAATGCAGACACGAGCAATTCTGGAAGCCGCAGCCGAGCTGGCTGCCCAGGGTAAAAAGCTGCATCCTAAAATCATGATTCCTCTGGTTGGTCATGTCAATGAACTAAAAGAGGTCCGACGCCAACTACAGACAGTCGCTGACGAGATTGCTGAGAAGTCGGGGGGCCGCATCGATTACAAGTTTGGCACGATGATCGAACTACCACGCGCTGCTCTGACTGCTGACAAGATTGCCCGGGAAGCAGATTTCTTCAGCTTTGGCACGAATGATCTGACACAGACAACTTTTGGCTTCAGCCGTGACGATGCCGAAGGGAAGTTTTTGCTTCACTATGTCGATGGTCTGGATGTTCCTGGCCTGAAGGACAAAGTGAAGATCCTTCCCTCTAATCCCTTTCAGACTCTCGATCGTGAGGGCGTTGGACAGCTTATTCAGATGGCCGTTGAAAAGGGCCGGAGTGTTAATCCTCATCTTGAATTGGGCATCTGTGGTGAACACGGTGGTGATCCCGATAGTATCGAGTTCTGTAGTGAGATTGGCCTGGACTATGTCAGTTGCTCTCCTTTCCGCGTTCCTATCGCCCGCCTGGCTGCAGCTCAAGCCGCACTCAGCCATGCCGAAAAGGATCGTTGATTCCTGTTGCAGAAGGGAATAACGCGCTATGATGGCGGATTATGGCATATCTATTGGGAGCTACATACATACGTATGCAGCTCCCAAAGGCGCAAAAGGCTATGACACCTTTAGCAATACCTTCAAAACTCCCTTCTGGGCCGCATACTCAAATGCTTCCAGCCCATCTTCCAGAGCATAACAGGCACTGATCAACGGTTGCACATCAATGCGTTTCTGACCCAATACGCGCAGAGTGGGAGCAAAGGGTCCACAACGCGACCCTTGAACCAGAATCTCATCGATTATGATAGGGGCAAGATTAATGGTGCTTTTATCAGCCACAGTACTCTTGAGAAGAAGCGTTCCACGTGGCCGCACCAGCTTGAGAGCAAGTTCTAAACCTTGCGCATTACCAGTACACTCTACAACGGCGTCGACTCTTCTGCCTTCTGGCAATTGGAATGTCTCGGATTGCTCAAGTAAATAAGGGACGGCTCCTACCTCTGCTGCTAAGGCTAGCTTCTCCGGATGTTTACCCACTATGCATACCTCACAACCATTGAGAGCCAGGACACGTGCAGCCAGCTGCCCTTGCTTTCCATCCCCTAATACAAGCACACTCGCAGTTGGCTTGAGGTGCAGCTGCTCTAGCATCTCAAAATTGGCGGCCAGAGGTTCCACAAAGACAGCCTCTTCATCGCTTACTCCCTCAGGAACCAGGAAAAGATTCTCAACGGGCAAACACAGGTAATCAGCAAACGCTCCGTCGCGATCAACAATGCCCAGGGTGGTGCGTCGTGGACAGTGTGTATGCATTCCTCGTTGACAATAGTCACAATGCGACTGATAACAGGCCGCATTAATATCACCAACGATTCGCTGCCCTAGAAGATGGGAGTGGGTCCGACGAGTCTCTGCATCTGGGATCTCTTCCACGACACCAACAAACTCATGACCGGGCACACCTCTGAAATCTTGATATCCACGCAGGATCTCAAGATCAGTATTACAGATACCAGCCATGAGAACGCGAATCAAAGCCTCACCTGCACGAGGCCGTGGAACTGGATAATCCGAGCGAAACACTAATTGTTCCCCCGTAAAGTTTAACGCACGCATTAAACATCTCCGTTCTTAATCTCTTCCCGCCTGACCTTTACTATCAATAGCAACTACTGAAAGTATATCGTCTATTCATGAAATACTATAGCCTTCAGCTCGATAAGCTTCATATCAAAAAAGAAGTGGTCGAAAAATTGCCGAAAAATTGCTTCATAGACGTTTACTATCCGAACATCAATCGCCAGCGAATAGCAGATGGGAGAACAAACATGACTATGCCACCAGAACAACCAGAACAGAATCCCTCTTATCCATCATGGACTCCTAACCCCAACTCTCAGTCGACCTGGGGACAACAGCCGCCGTCCTATCCCCCTAATCAGCCATACAGCCAACCTCAACAGCCTTATGGACAACCACAACAATGGAGCCAACCACAACCACCCTATCCCCCTGATCAGCCATACAGCCAACCTCAACAGCCTTATGGACAACCACAACAATGGAGCCAACAGCCATATGGGCAGGTCCCAGACTATGCTCGCGCTCAAGCAAATAATAGTAGTAACTGGCTCGTTGGATGGCTAATGACGAGACTGGTGATCCGACTCGTTGTTTTTGGTATCTTTATTCTTGTCTTTGGTGGATGCATTCTTGCAGCAATACTGAGCTCACTCCATTAAGCGCGCGAACCACAGCGCGTAAGTAGTGCCTCAAACAAAAGAGTAAGCTGCCTGCGGCAATGGCGGCGACCTGCTTTACGATCGGTAGTCCAGATGACAGCTCCAGTCTGCGCGAGTTCAATCCACCAATCAAGTTTAAAGGCATAGGCAAGCCACAGGCTCTCACACTGATCAAACAGGTCGGATAGCGTATAAGATGGGCCGCCACCGGCTGACAATTGCTCGAGATAGTAGTAACCCAGCCGGGGCTGTCCACGCCAGGAAGGGCCATAGACAGTAGTGAGTTGCTCTGGCGAACCAAAAAGGTGAACAAGATCAAAAAAACGTGGTCGTAGTCCAATACTGTGCAGATCAAACAGGCGCCAATCGGTGAAGGTTGAGCCTGAGCTTGCACATGCTCCCAGGCCGAACTCCCCATTGGTCAAGCCAATCTCCATCTTTTCAATCTGTCCAGCCACCTCTTGAGCCAGATTGAGAAGCTCAGGCAGTTGTCTCTGAGCCTCTTTAGCGAGGTGCATCAATTTATTCTGGGGACGACCCTGACAGGCATAGTCTGCAATGCGCTGGATAGTAGCTGTAATCCGCTCCGCAGTAAGATGAGAGGTAAGATTCTCTACTGGAAGTTGTGACCGATACGTTGGCGTAAGCTCCAGATTATGAAAACAGGCGAGCTGCTGAAGAAAGAGCGTCCGAAGAGAAGCATAGGCCGGATCAATCGCATTAAATGTGCGTTCGAGATACTCAAGAAACAGAATCTCTTCTCCCTGCGCTCCTCTGACTGCTCCATAAAGTCTGGCTACAGGAAAATCCTGTTCATGTAAGTAGCGATAGTGCAGTTCCTCTGAGAGGCCGGGAGATAACTTTTTGACAAAGAGGCGACTCTGTCCTGAGCGTCCTCCAATAGTCTCATAGGTAATCGTTGGAACCAGCTTTTGTCCGGCCCACCCTGGAAATCCCTGAACCTGATCTTGAAGGGTCAATGAGAAATGAGCCACGCTTTCACCGGCTAATTGCTCCACCACAGGCCAGAGTTGCTCCTGAGTCAATCCAAACACGCAGGTGGGCATCTGGTGCTGAAGCTGAACGTCAGGCAAAAAATCTGCTTCAGGGCTCATCATTGGACTATCCTTCTACATCTATTTTAGGAACAAACATTAAAAATATTGTAGCCTCTCGCGTCAACTCCCCTTGTTATTATTGGTCTTCCGGCATATACTAGAAACGCTAAAATAACCCAGAGATCAACGACCCCCTCCTTCCTGGAAGGAGGCACGACCTGTTTTTGTGGATGGGCGAAGAACGTCTGGCTACTTTGATCTGCGCACCCTGGATGGGACAAAGGTTCATGGCGGTGCCAGTGTCAAAAAACTGCAGCTTCTTCAAAAGGCAACCGCCTGTTTAATCGAGAGGAGAAGCGGCATTCCTCCCACGCCTGAAGGCGTAGGTATCCTGCCGCAACTATCATGAACGAATACGATTTAATTGCGCCCTTTTATGATATTGAACACGCTCACTTTAGTGAAGATCTGGACCTCTACCAGAACTTCGCTGAACTCAGTGGAGGAAAAATACTGGAGCTCGCCTGTGGCAGTGGCCGGGCAATGCTGCCGCTGGCTCAAGAGGGCTACGAGGTAACAGGTGTGGATTCGTCTGCCCGGATGCTCGAACTGGCTCGCCAGACACTGCAAACAGCCAATGTGTCGGGACACTGGACCCTGGTGCAACAGGATATCAGCTCGCTTCAACTGGGACAGAAGTTCCGCCTGGCCTTTATCGCACTGGGTTCCTTTGGACATATTACCTCACGCCAGAAACAGCAACAGGTCCTGGCCGCCACACGCGCTCATCTCAGCCCTGGTGCAACATTTATTGTCGATATCAGTAATGCTGATGCACGTTATATGGAGAATCTTAGTGGACAGGTTCTCCACCAGGGCACCTGGCATGGGAAAGATGATATCTATTACACACATTTTGTGAGTCCAGCCTCCTCAATCACAACCCACCTACTCGAAATGACCCATTTTTATGAGCAGCATCGCCAGGGTGGACCGGTTCAACGCACAACAGTCACTACCTCGCTTTATCTCTTTGAAAAGAGCGAGATCGAACTGTTACTCGAACAGGCTGGCTTTGTGGTCAAAGATATCTATGGCGATTACGATCTCAGTGCATTTCATCTGGAGAGCCCCCGTCTCATCTGCGTGGCCGAGGCCCGCTGATCAGCACACTCTCTATCTACAATTGAGAAGAGGAATAAAAGAATGATGCGTCCTCCATTACATGAATGGA
Source organism: Tengunoibacter tsumagoiensis (assembly GCF_003967535.1). Lineage (GTDB taxonomy): Bacteria > Chloroflexota > Ktedonobacteria > Ktedonobacterales > Ktedonobacteraceae > Tengunoibacter > Tengunoibacter tsumagoiensis. Next base: position 4,973,061 of record NZ_BIFR01000001.1, read on the forward strand.
ATCTTACGGTGGAACAGGCTGTAGCACTTCAACACGAGTTAGCCAGCCAGATTATTCTAGAAGATCATCTCTCAGAATCGGTTCGCTTCGTTGCAGGCGTGGATATGGCAATTAATGAAGAGCATGAGATGGCACGAGCCGCAGTCGTTTTGCTCTCCTATCCAGAATTGGAGATTGTTGAACGCCATGTTTATGAGGAGCCAGTCCGTATGCCCTATATTCCAGGGCTCCTTTCGTTTCGCGAGGCTCCGGCTGTTATGGGTGCCTTTCAACAACTACGCCAGAAACCTGATCTCTTAATGGTCGATGGCCAGGGAATCGCTCATCCACGCCGTATGGGGATTGGCGCACATGTAGGGCTCTGGCTCAATATCCCAACGATTGGTTGCGCCAAATCCTTACTCTGCGGCCACTATGATAAAGAGGCTCTGGCTGAGGAAGCGGGATCATGGGTTCCACTGGTCTATAAAAAAGAGGTCATTGGAGCCGTGGTCCGCACCCGTACCCGCGTTAACCCTCTCTTTATCTCACCTGGACATCTGATTAGCCTGGAGACCAGTATTCGTTATGTACTGGCCTGTGGCAAAGGGTATCGCTTACCAGAGACCACACGGCAAGCTGACAAGCTCTCAAAAGATAACCACTGGATAGAGCCTGATGATAATCAACAACTCTCGCTCTGGAGCTAACTACTCTCCCTGGGACTGACCTCGATACAAAGGCACCGTAAAATAAAATGTCGTGCCTTTGTCCAGCACTGTATCAAAGCCAATCGTGCCACCATGCTGCTCTACAATGAGTTTCGCAATCGAAAGGCCCAGCCCATAGCCCCCCATACGCGATTGCTGGCTATGGTTCGATTGATAAAATCGTTCAAAGACATGCTGCCGATCTTCCCCAGGAATCCCATACCCTGTATCCGTGACTGCAATCCGCATAAAGTTCTGGTCGACCTGTTGAGCAGTGACCGTTATCGTCCCACCAGGAGGGGTAAATTTAATTGCATTGATAATCAGATTATTAAGAACCTGCTTGATCCTCAATGGATCAATGTAAAGGCTCGGGAGCCTGCCTGGAAGGGCATCCCTCAACAAAACATCGGCCTTAATAGCTTGCGGATGCAGACTCAAAACGAGCTGACGTACCAGGCCACGAAAATGAACCTCTTCCTGGCGGCTCTCAAATTGTCCCAGATCTGACCGCGTCATCAAGAGAATATCTTCCACAATCGAGATCAGCTGCTGGACTCCTTCCTGAGTATAGCCTAGATAGGTATGCTGCTCCTCTGTAAGCTTGCCCATATGTCCCTGCATCAACAGATCAATAAAACCATGAACCGAGTTTAATGGTGTGCGCAGTTCATGCGAGACCATCGACACAAAATTTGAGCGTACACGATTGGCTACCTTTAACGCTGACATATCTCGTGTCGTAAAAATCGCATAACAGATCTCAGCCTGCTGCACAATGGGGGTCACACTAACTGATACCTCACTAAGATGGTCGGGCTTTGTGCCGATAATAATCTCATCATGGGGGAGAGCTCGTTTCTCCTGGAGCACCCTTGTCAAAGGACAGCTAGAGGTCCCACAGAGAGACATACGATTTAAGTTCTTGCAGCTCAGGACTGCCGAACAATCTAATCCGGGCGCTTCTTGCTCAGAGATACTCAGTGTGGTAGCTGCCGCTGCATTTAATTCGAGTACTTGAAAACGACGATTCAGCGTAATCATGGCATCTGAAGTCTGAGCAATTAAATCCTCGAGAGCGCGTTGCCGCTGCTCTTGCCATTGCGCTTGAGAAGAACCCTGATCATCATGTAGAGGCTGCATAGTAGCCTCTACGTCCACCTGTTCCTGCTTTTTCACACGCTTCCGCAACCTGACTACCCCCTATTTCCCTACAAACTTATACCCAATTCCTCTCACAGATAGAATATGTTTTGGACTATAAGCATCTATCTCCAATTTTACGCGCAATCTTCGTATATAGACATCTACTATATTACTATTATTTTCGTTCTCATTCCAGACCTCAGACAACAATTGTTCTCGATTAACGACCTGTCCCGAACTGCTCATTAAAACCCTGAGCACATGGGCCTCTTTGGGAGTAAGAGTCACAACCATCTCGTTGTCTACAATCACCTTTAATTCAGAGGGAAAAAGCTCGATCGGCCCACCACGCAGACTTTCGTGTTCTAACTTCCCATGATGTTTAATTCGGCGCATCACAGCCTGGACGCGAGCGACCAGTTCCTGATGATTAAAGGGCTTACAAATATAGTCATCTGCACCGATATTAAACCCTTGCAGCTTCGCCTCAATGGTATCCTGGGCGGTCATAAAAATAAGTGGGATCTCATATCCCTCAGAACGGAGCCTGGCTGAAAACTCAAATCCATTAATGTAAGGCATGTTTACATCAAGAATTAAGAGGTCAGGTTCACGCTTCTGGATCATCTGCATCGCACCACGTGGGTTATCTGCTATTTCGACCTCAAAACCAACTTTACTCAAAACAAACTGGACCAGCGTGTTCTCGAACCGATTATCATCAACGACTAGAATGTACACAGTCTTCCCCTGTTCTTGATACATTCGCCTGCTGGCTCACAACAACAGGCTTTGGACGCTGCCCGCAGCTTGTCCATGCAGAGGTACAATAATGGGCGCGGACAAATAGCATCAAGAGATCCCCAGTGTGGTAACTGTATCAGTGTTACCAGATGCTGATGTATCGGTAAGAACCAGGTACATACGTAGAGGGAAAGCATACGCGCCTGGCTCTATAATACATCGATACATGACAAATGAGTGATATGGGTGTATCGTACACGCTCAATGCGTGTACTGTCAAGACGAGGCTCTTACTGCCCGTAATTTCTCAATATAAATCATAAGGATAGCAACATCCGCTGGTGTCACACCCTCTACTCTTGAGGCCTGACCTACCGTACGTGGCTGGGTGCGGATGAGCTTCTGTCGAGCCTCGGTGCGTAAATGGAGCACTGCCTGATAATCAATTGTCTCGGGAATCTTCATTTCCTCTAAACGCCTCGTACGGTGGACCATCTGCTCCTGCTTGCGAATATAATTTTCATACTTTACCTGCAATTCAATCTCTTCGGCAGTGTCTTCTGGAAGGTCAAGCAATGGGGCCACTATCTGCTCATTCCCATCAGTGTGCTCGCTCTCAACGGAGGCTGCACGTCCCTCTTCTACTTTCCGAGCCAGTTGCGTAATCTGTTGATAGTTGACTTCAGGACGGCGCAATAACTCCTGTGCACTCAGCATCTGCCCCAATGGCTGTATCCCTACCTCTTGAGCGCAGGCCTCGACGAAACGCGAAGAGGTAAAGGTGAGGTTCCCCAATTTCTCAATCGTCTGCTCAATGGCGGCCCGTTTCTCTACGACTTGCAGATAACGTGCTTCATCAATCAAACCAAATCTATAGGCATAGTCGCTCAGGCGCAGATCGGCGCTCTCGGGTCGCAATAGTAGACGATGCTCGGCCCGTGAGGTATGTAAACGATAGGGTTCACTCAGTGGGCGCGTAACCAGGTCGTCGATCAATACGCCAAGATATGCCTCATGGCGGCCCAGTACAAACGGTTCCTCGCCACGAGCTGAGAGGGCCGCATTAATCCCTGCCATAATTCCCTGTGCAGCGGCCTCTTCATAGCCCGATGTTCCATTGATCTGTCCCGCCAGAAAGAGTCCCCGCACTCCTTTTACTTGCATACTCGGCAGCAACTGATGAGGTGGCACGTAATCATATTCAACGGCATAGCCAACCCGCATAATCTCTGCCTTCTCCAGAGCCGGAATACTGCGCAACATGGCCAGTTGAACATCCTCGGGCAAGCTGGTATTCATTCCCTGAACATAGACTTCACCCGTTCGCCAGCCTTCAGGCTCTAGAAAGATCTGATGCGAGATCTTGTCTGCAAAGCGCACGATCTTATCCTCAATCGATGGACAGTAGCGCGGTCCAATCCCTTCAATGACGCCTGTATAGAGCGGCGAACGATGCAGATTATCGCGAATGACCTGATGAGTCTGCTCCGTTGTCCGTACGAGATAGCAGGGGAGTTGAGGCCGCCAACCATGGAGATCTTCATCTGTTGTTGGATAGATTGGATTAGGTCGTCCACCAGGAAGCTGTACATCTTCCCTGGCCGACAGGTCGCGCGAGAAATAAAGTGGCACACGGCTCCCAGGCTGCATCTCTGTCTTGCTAAAATCAATGGTACGCGCATCAATACGGGGCGGAGTCCCTGTCTTAAAGCGGCGGACCTCCAGACCAAAATCACGCAGGCTATCAGAGATACCCAACGCTGGCCCCTCACCAGCACGCCCACCTGGCTGCGTCTTCTCACCAACGACCAGCCGCCCATTGATAAAGGTTCCCGTCGTTAGGACAATCGAAGAGGCCTCATACTGCCATCCATTGTTCGTGATGACCCCCGTCAATTGAGGACGGCCATCATCGCCTCTTGTACTCAAAAGATGGGTAATGGTTGCTTGCTTAAGCTCAAGATTGGGCTGGCTCTCCAGGACGTATTTCATAGCCAGCCGATAGGCCTGCTTATCGCATTGTGCGCGCAACGCCTGCACTGCTGGCCCTTTGCTCGTATTGAGTAAGCGAACCTGAATAAAGGTTCGATCGGTATTGCGCCCAATCTCACCACCGAGCGCATCGATCTCTTTAATGAGATGCCCCTTCGCAGGTCCTCCCATCGAAGGATTACAAGGCATGAGCGCGACGCTATCCAGATTCATCGTCAATAGCAGTGTTTTTCTTCCCATCCGCGCACAGGCCAGAGCCGCCTCACATCCTGCATGACCGGCTCCAACAACAATAACTTCATAGCTTCCCCGCAAGAGCTGCTCTGGGGATCTCTCAACTGTATTCACCATCGCGTTCATACCCTGGATTTTCTAGAATTATGAATAAAATTTCACACCTGTGTGCCTCGTATTATGCTCCATAGACGGACCATAGTCAACATTCGTACAAGTTATGTAGTATTTTTCGGGCAATTTTTGTAAGGAAAAATCATCATCTCTCTTTAGACTAATTTAACTTATCTATAAGCTATCAAGCAAGTAAAGATGCGAACAGACGCGAATACGTGAGGGCCGAAAATTTGAGAGGAGATCTGAAATTGAACGAAAAAAGATTGACTGATAGGCTGAAGCATGGTAGTATAGATACAGAATTTGACACGGGGCGATGGCGGAATGGTAGACGCCGGGGACTTAAAATCCCCTGACAGCAATGTCGTGAGGGTTCGACTCCCTCTCGCCCCATCTTCCTCTCTCCAACCTCTTCTCAAGCCATCTCAACCAGGACCACCATTCTACAGAAATAGCGCAAAAAATCCCCAAAAAACGCCGTTTTTCCTAAAGTCCCCTGACTCTAAAACGGGTCATAGGGTCAGGAGATAGTAAAATCCCCTCAACACAAACGCGATGCTATCTTCACAGCCTGTGTAAGACCATATGGCCCATTACCTCTCACTCATACATTCAGAGAACCTCTGTGTTGCATACCTGAAAGGCAATGGGCCAATCTACTTCACATGAGCTTACTTTGCTCGCTGAAAGGTCAATAGACCCGATGATGGCACGATGAAGCCAGACAGACCTGCCGACAATATATGCCGCTCCTGGCGCACAATCTCGCCCTGACATGTACGGATAGTGAGCTCTCCAACCCCCCAGTCTTCTGCAAGGTCCAGTACAACCCGTTCCTGCCTTGTGGCATTGACCACCATCAGAGTATCTGGCAGCTCTGTCCCCAGGCCGACAACACTCGTCGCATACAGAACCGCAATCAACTTCTGAGCTGTGGCGGCTATCACCAGCGGATAATGGAGCTCAGGCGAATAGGGAGTTAGCTCTCCATCCAGTAAAACATCGCGCTGCTCACGCCAGAAGGTCAGCCAATAACGCAGCATGGTGTTGTGCGCCTCTGGCACGCGATCCAGTAAGACGGAGATCTGTGGCACAGAGAAGAGGATATTCAGAATCTGCAATGCAGCACTTTCAACTGGCTCATCAGGGTGCCACATGAGCATATCAGCGTGAACAGCTGTATTGCCACTCAGCAACCTGAGATCCAATGTGCGAATACGATTGGTCAGAGCGTCATTGGGGCAATCACCCGCGCGAAACATATTGCCGTACTTACGCATTAAAGGGCCAATATAGGTCTGACGAAACTCAATCAGAATCTCTGGCTTGATCGCTCGCAAGCGCACCATAATATCGGTCATAAGACGATCAACGGCAGCTGGCACTGAAAGATAATCCATACCCTCGCCAGACGCAATAACCTCATTCTTCGGCACAGTAAAGCTATCAATAAAATCAAGCTTAAAACCATCTAAATTCCACTCGACCAGGGCACGCTCATAGCGCGTAATGATATATTCGCGCACATCTGGGAAGCGTGGATCAAGCACTCCTGTACCCAACTCTTCAATTGAGTAGAGCAGCCGGGATGCAAAGCGCTGATAGGCCTGACTATGGATACCAACAAAAGGAACCGAGTACCACAAAATATATTTGAGGCCCAGATCATGCACACGCTCCACATGCGCCTTCATATCCGCAATCTTCTCTGGCGTCACCTGCCAATCACCCGTATACGCATACCCACGAGCATTATCAGTGGTCTGCCAACCATCGTCTACAATGACCGCATCGCAACCCAGGTCCTTCGCCAGCCGCGACTGCTCCTCAACCGCCGTAGCCTGCACCTGCTGATGGAAACTGTACCAGGTTGAATACATTGGCAAACGAGCGATCTCCGGGACCAGAGCAGGCTCATAACCTGGCTGTTCGGCCCACCAGGCCTGCACCTGGCGCAGATTTTCGGCATAAAAGAAAGGACGGCTATCCAGCAGAAGCGTCGCTGTATACTCTACTAATGGAGGCGTTGGTTCAATAAAAAGTTCAATCGCACACTGAAAGAGGGCTGATTCCTCTTCCAGGCCAGCATTGAGCCCGACTGCCTGCAAAGCATCGGAAAAAGCAAACGTCAGACCATTTTTCCCCTGGAAACTGAGAAGGCTCACAACCGGAGCCTGTGACATTGCACGCGAGACAAAACGACTTCCCCAGGGGCTCAGCCCTTTATTATGATCCCCGCCAGAGCGCCAATATGCATGAATATCAACGGCAGGATGAGCCCATGAAATTGTGCAACGCGGCGGCTGATGAGGTCTTTCAGACCAGAGAGAGAATTGCACGAGAAACAGTCCGGGCTCAATCTCAGAAGGTGAGAGCGTTGCATGAAAGGGCTCTTCCACTCCACTCAAAGTCAGAGCGTGCAGACCACATTGCGTAGTTGTCATACCGATATTTCCTATCCTGGTATAGCAGTTCTCGTGCTATACCACTTTTTTTGTACCAAAATAACCACCACCACAGCATAATCAGAGTTAGCATATACGTATTCTATGACTTCACTCACTTACCAGAACACACGTGATTCCAAAAAAGATAGAGAAAAAAGAATTTATTTTAGAGACCTTTTTAACTCTCACTGAACTGCCATCAGCTCGTACTAGAAAGCCTCCGTTCACGCTGGGAGCCAGAGGTTTGCGAGATTGTGATACAATAGCACAATGGAAGGAGTTATTCGCCCTTGTCAGCGAAGACATTGTCGTGTTACACTGCTCCAAAACCTACAACTTTCTTAGCCACTGCTCGTACACAATCATAGAAGAAGCAATTTTATTCGATTCAAAGCATAAGTAAACGTAACCTGACCTCTGAGCAAAAGACTCAGAGACTTCTTCGGAAGCCTGCGTTAATCAGACTCAGCCGCAGAAATGCGAGCTTCGTTCGTATGGTCATGACACCCTCGGTTGGCGCATCAGACCGTCGCTCTGTCGCCTGGGTTTCAGAAGAACTGAGGAAAGGTTCGGTGATCCAGGTGCAAAAAGCCATGGGAACCTTGTCGAGATGAGGCCGGATTCTCTTTCTGGTTACAGGAAAGAGATACGCACCACCTGCGTAAGCAGATTTTTTGAGTCAATGGGTCTACTGTTTTTCCTTTCGGGCAAGGGCAGGCTCGGCGATTCATCCACGAATCTGAAGACTTCGTGGTTTTCTCGCCTAATTTTATAAATGAGCGGTGACAAATGATCGAATCAACTGTAAACGCTTCACATATGCTGGGAAACATCGGGGCTGGCGCTATTATCAGGCCAGAAAAAACTCTACGCACAAAGAGTGGAACCCTGATTGATGCTGGTACGCAGGATATTGCAACCACAAGTGCACGTACGTATCAAGCGAAAACAGGAGCTATTGTGGAGTCGATGAGCGATACAGCGCTTGTCGAACTGGTTCTCAGTGGAGACCAGGATATCTTTGCGGTCCTTGTAGAGCGCTATAAAGATGCCGTACAAAACCTTGCTTATCGCATGCTTGGGAATGCGACCGAAGCAGAAGATATCACCCAGGAAGCTTTCGTCCGCGCTTATACACAGCTCACAACCTATAAGCCAGTGCATAAGTTCAGCACCTGGCTGCTCTCAATTGCCTCACATCTGGCCATTGATCAGCTACGCCGTCGCCGCTTTCTCGCACTGCCTCTTGAAGACGTCCCATTCCTGGAATGGATCGTTGATATGGGTGTAAGCCCCGAGCAATCAGCTCTGCAAGGTGAGCAGCAGGATGAGATCCAACTCTATCTACAGCGCCTCCCCAGCAAATATCGTGCTGTGATTGTTCTGCGCTATTGGTATGACTTCTCCTATGAAGAGATCGCCAATGCACTGAACCTGACATCACCACTCGTGAAAGCACGTTTACATCGTGCACGTGAGCTGCTCGCTCGTTATATGCAACAGAAACCAACTCATGAGGAGGAATCAACTGATGCGTTGCAGCGACGTTAAAGCACGACTCGGTGCTCAGCATGAAGGCAATCTCGAAGCAGCGATAGCCTCTGCACTACAAGAGCACCTGGCAAGCTGTGACTCTTGCCGCGTCTTTGAACAGCAGCAACGGCACATCGATATATTGCTCTGTGCTCCCACTCCTCAGGGCCAGCGATCACAGCAGCCACAGGTTTCAACTGATACAATCATGCGAGCAATCCAACAGCGACGGAGAATCACCCAGCAGCTTGAGGAGCTACAGCAACAGCAACAGATTCGCGTAAAAAAGATGCGCAAGATGGGGGCTGCCAGTGCAGCCCTGAGCGTCTTTACGCTGAGCTGTATTCCTTTGCTGTTCCTGACTCTGACAATGCTGCAAACGGATCTTGCCGTAAAGATGCTGGCTCTGCTCAATGGAGTCATCGACACATGTATGATCCTTGCACAATACCTGCAGACAGGACTGTCACTGGTTACACGCGATAACTGGATCTTTTCTGGCTTTGCGTTCGCCGTGGTCGTCATGATGGGGATGTGGCTTCGCCTGATGCGCCCGCCAAAAGAGGCGTAAACCGCGAAGATCATGGCGACCTCACAAAGGGAACCATGATAGGGAGTTCTCATATGCAAAAGGTGTCGCAACAACAAAAGTTCATGCTCACGCTGCCAGGGCTTCTGCTTATTGCAGCGTTCATAATAGGTGGGGGAACCGTTGTACTGTCTGGGAGGACAGCACTTGCCGCTGGCGAAACACACGCCTCAACCGATAGCAATGCCTGCGTCGGTTGGCAGCATAAGCCAGCCCTTGGCGGTACAACGGTAGTCAAAGATGGGGAGATGGTCTGTGGAAATGTGACTTCCTTTGGAGGCAATGTCGTTATCCATGGGGTGGTCAATGGCGATGTGGTGGTCTTTAATGGCGACGTGATCATCGATGGGAAGGTCAATGGCAACTTGACTCTCTACGGTGGTACACTCAGCTTACCAAAGAACGCTCATATCGCTGGCGATATTCATGTCTGTGGAGGTGGGTGGAAAGAGAGTGACAATGTACACGTCAATGGCAATATCTTTGATGATTGCACAAAAAGCGTTAATGCACTCTTACAAAGCGACGTTGGAGCTAATTTTCGGTTATGGTCAATTGTGACATGGGTGGTATTGGGGGTTTTACTCACCACATTGCTGCCAGAACATGTCATGCTGGTACGCACAACTGTTCAGATCAAATTGCGACGCAGCCTTATTCTGGGGCTCCTCAGTGTTCTGCTGGCTCCAGTGGTTCTGGCTGTTTTAATTGCACTGATTGTCTCTATTCCGCTCGCAATTATTGTTGCATTGGGGTTAATTACAGCCTGGGCTCTGGGGACGGTAGCCATAGGCTGGCAGATTGGCGATATGCTCCTACGAAAGCTCGCCCCACAACAGAATATACGTCAACTTCAGGTCATTATCGGTGTCACGGCACTTGTGCTTGCTGGATCACTCCCCTATATCGGCTGGCTCATAAGTCTGGGAGCCGGTCTGACCGGATTGGGAGCTGTCTTCCTGAGCCGGTTTGGAACCCGGGTCTATAGCCAACCCAGACAGCCGCTTCCCCTTTGAGCAGGCTCGTTCACTAACCAGAACGAGCTAGGCCTTTGAATCCAGAGGTCTAGAAGCTTATTAATACAGTGCGCTGAGGCCTGTATTGGGGGCCAGGTAGAAATAAGAATTGAAAAACACAAAAACGCTGGAAAGATGGGACGGATTGCAACGATATGGCGTTGCGTACCGCCGAGGTGAACATGAGCATTGATGTTGAACTGACTGATCTGGCTTACGGTGGCGACGCCGTGGGTCGTTATGAGGGACGAGTTCTTTTTGTCCCCGGAGGGATTCCTGGCGAACGGGTCCGCGTTGAGATTGTTGAGGAGCGCCGAGGACATGCACGCGCCAATCTCCTGGAGATCTTGCGCCCTTCTCCCGAACGAGTTGAGCCCGCTTTCCCTGAGCTCACCAATAGCGGCTGCCAATGGCAACATATTGCCTATCCCGCACAGCTCACCTGGAAAGCTCATATTGTGCGCGGCTTACTCGTACGCATCGGCAAGCAACCTGATGCCCTCGTCCATCCAACAATTGGGATGCCTGCACAGATCCAACCCTGGCATTACCGCAACTATGCTGTCTTTACGGTTAGCTCAGCCGGCGAGATCGGCTTTAAACTGATGGAGAGCCACGATGTTCAGGATCTTGACGAGTGCGGGCTCTTACATCCTGCTCTTGATCAAGTCTATCAGCTGGTCCGCCACAAATTAATGGATTATTTCGGCGATACTCTTGGGGAGATGCTCCAGAGTGTCACTATCCGAGGTGCTATTGGCGCTGTGAGCTCGACCGTAGCTGGTATGGCTTCTAGCTCGATCAAAGCTGTCCCGACGCTCCTCATTCTTAATGCACGCCCTGGCTCGATGATTGAGAATCCTCATCAACTGGCTCAGGAGCTGATGACGATTGCTCCTGGCATCGTGGGCGTGATCATCGAGCGCGTGGGGGGCCGCTATGGGCGCGTATTTGTGGGCCAGGAATATTTAACAGATGTGGTCCTTGGACGCCGCTTCCGTATCTCTGCTGATTCGTTCTTCCAGGTCAATCCTATTCAGACCTCTGTCCTGGTTGAACAGGCTATGGGGATGTTGGATCCGCAACGCTCGGAGGTTGTGCTCGATGGGTATAGTGGGGTCGGGCTCTTCTCAACGTTCCTGGCATCTCAGGCCTCGCGCGTCATTGCAGTAGAATCACAGCCCAGTGCTGTCATGGACGCTCGCGCTGGCTCTACGCTCAATAATCAGAATAATATTACGCCTCTCGAAGGCACGCTCGAACGAATTCTTAGCCAATTGCACTATCGCCGGGAACGCATCGATCTGGCTCTGGTCGATCCACCACGAGCAGGCTGTCATCCAAAAGCGCTCCAGGCATTGCAAACAATGGCACCTCGCGCTATCTGCTATGTCTCGTGCGATCCCAGTACGCTGGCACGCGATATCGCAACGCTCTGCGCTGGTAATCGCTATCGCCTTGTCGCTGCACAGCCAGTTGATATGTTTCCGCAGACGTATCATATCGAATGTGTTGCTCTTCTGGTTCGCGTTGGTACGAAATAAAGAAGCCAGACAGAGAGGCTCCTGGTCCGGTTCTCAAGAACTGGACCAGGAGCCTCTCTGTCTGGCTTCTTCTCACTCAACAAATGAGGGACGTTTACTCAGCACAACCTCGATCTTGCTCCCCTTTTCCATAATTGTCCCCGCAGGTGGGCTCTGATATACCACATGCCCGGGAGGAACAAGTGGATTATCTACCGCCTCCCCGCGCACAGTTACATCCAGTCCATACTCCTGTGCACAGGCCATTGCGGTCAACAGATCCATCTCACGGAGATTGGGAGTGCCTCGCGTGGTGGTCGTCTCTTCCAATTTTGCAATGACGGTGTCAAACCATTTACGGAGATTCTGCTTCTCGCTATTCTCTTTTTTGGCTGCATCTTCGCGCTCTTTGTGGTTTTTGATGCCTAAGATCTCATCCTGTAAGACAAACGGATGATCAACACTCTCTAAGAGAATATCTGGACTATTACCAGGTGTCTCGACATAGACATTACCCACATCCAAAAAACGCTCAACAACATTGGGTACCTTCACACGAATATCGCGAATATTCTTGTACTCTGCCTCTAAGCGCCTTTCTGAGAAGAAGATGAAATAGCGCTGGATATCAATAATGCGACGATTCGTGAGAATATACACATCATCAACGTAGTTCGCATAGATCAACCCACCCGCAACAAGCAGGCCAATAATGAGCAAGCCCATAAAGGTCCACCACCACGACTGAAAGGCCAATGGCAGCCAGCCCCCCAGACTAACGACCAGAGCAATCGGAATAACCAGTAGCAGCGCAATGGCTGGAAGCGACAGGTTTCTCCAGAGCACATACTGCGAGCGTTGTACATACTTGACAGTATATTCTCCCGACATATAACGAACGTCGGCTGGAATACGGAGAATACCACCAAAGGTTCTTCGTGGACCTCGAAAACGATCGGTTCGACGCGTCACAGGGAGATCAGCATCCGCATCAGGCAACTGAGGCACAGGCTTCTCTTTCGAAAGCGTATCCAGAACATCATTGAGGTCCGTACTCTCTGGCTTCGGCCCGGGAGCCGCTGGCGGGGCTTTTGCTTTAACGACATCCGTAATACCCAGAATGGCATCACGAACCTTACGAGGCTGGGGAACATCCCGAATAAAAAAGTCTCCACCAGCGAGATAGACATGAACCGTCCCAAAACCTAGTATGAGGCCACGCAAAGCCTCTACTCCTAGCCCAACCTGCTGCACTTTATCAATAGTCGTCTGCTGGCGTGTTGGCTCAAACAACCCTTTTGCATTGATAATGCGCTTGTTAGTAATAATATAGGTCTCATACCACCAGGCAAGCACATGTTTATAGGCAAACCAGGCTCCCGTCGCCAACACAGCCAGGAATGCAGAGATCTCGAGCAGAATCCATAACGAGGCCAGTTTGGGCAGTGTAATGGCACAAAAAGCAAACAGGATTAAGGCTAACACAGCTCCAACACAGGGAAGAGCATGAATAGCAAGAAACCACCAATGCTTACGAACAATCAGCCGCACTTCCTCATCTGGCTGCTGACCAGAGAAATGCCAGGTTTTGTTTCGGTCACGTCGAAATTGCAACAATCCAAAGCGAGAACGTCCTGAACGCCAGGGATCTTTTGGAGCAGTGGAGTTTGTCTGTGATGTTTCAGCCATGCAAAGCACCTCGACATATCAGTCCAATTCGCATATCCATCAAACACACTACTTTTTGGCCGATGCCTTCTTCGCACGCGCTGCGATCCACGCTATCAAGATGGCCACAATCGCAATCACAAAGATGATAGGAATGTAATTGCTGGGGTCCACTTTCTCCAGGTTTAAGGTAATCGAAGGTTGACCCGCCGCATTCTTGGGAAAGTAGTTATTCAGGTAATTGAGGATAAATGAGCCCGCAATAATTGCTGGCACAATCCCAATAAACCTCTCTTGCGCTGTTATTGGCCGTGGGAACACTTTATTTCCAATATAGTATCCCAGGGCTACGATAAACGAAAAAATGATTAAAGAACCAATATATCCACCAAAAAAATTCGCTGGCTGCGATGAGTCAACGTTCGTAGGCTGATTGGTAAGATAGCCAAATAGCCCTGGCAATCTACCAAGAAATTCTCCAAAGGATTTACTCGTCTCCGGGTGGATGAGGAAGACGGCCAGTAAGGTAAAAACCAGTGACACCAATTCTCGACGCCAACCACGTTGAAAACCAACGACAATAAACGCGAGAATGGCCACGAAAAAGCATTGTTGTTCCGCGGATAATGGCATATTCTCGAATCTCCCCTGGGTCATCACAGTCACACGTGCTTCGTGCATACGTGACAATAGAAATCGTATCTTTCTCCCTGTAAATCCCGTTCCTGCATTTAATCATACCACAGCTTTTCTTGAAAACATAGAGGCTTACAGATCAAATTTACACCCTTTTGCTTACCCATAAAAAATCTCTGCCTCCTACTTAACGAAAACCCATCCACAGGTTTCAACTTCTACACAAAAGGGCTAATTTACTACAGAGCTTATTCGCTAAACGATAAAATAGAAAAAGAACAGTACCTTTTGGAGCAATCGAGAAAATATACGAACTTATCCGTCCTACTGTATAGTCACATTGACAGGGCTGTATGTTCTCTTACCTATTCACTGTGCAAAACAATAATAGCAGAATAGGATAGCAACAGACATTGGTAATTGGTATTAAGGAGTGATTGGTAATGTCCTCAGAGCATTTAAGTCATAGTAATAGCTCTATTATAGGAAAGCCAGGAAATTTCTTTCACAGAATCTTCCAGTTTATAGGATACATCCTTGAAGGAAATAAAAAGAATAGCGTTGGTGTTCTGGATGGTGTACGTGCTGTTGCCATTCTTACCGTCGTTTTTTACCATATTAGCGTCAAAGCTAGCCTTATAAGTATACCCTGGATTAACTATAAGCTAAAAATGGCAATCTATAATGGTTATGCAGGAGTAACCTTATTCTTAGTATTGTCAGGATTTTTGCTCTTCTTACCTTATTCAAAATCACTCCTCTTTGACAACGATTGGCCATCTGTAAGAAGCTTCTATTTAAGACGTGCCCTACGTATCATTCCCGGCTACTACTTAACTCTTTTTCTCGTTGTAATGCTTGCAGGATCATCCTATTTACAACCAATCCATTGGAAAGAGCTGGCCTTATTTCTTGTATTTTTCATGGATTCTTCACAAAAAACGTTTCAACACTTAGATGCCCCGTTCTGGACGCTTGCGGTTGAATGGCAATTTTATATGGTTTTACCCTGGATCGCATTGGCTATGAGGTTCTTTGTACAGAAGGGCTCTTTAAGACAACGAATCTGGAAGCTGGTAGCCTGTCTTTGTCTCCTTGTTCTGTGGGGGGTAACCACTCGCTATTATGGGAACATTGCAACACAATATCCCAACAATACACATGGCCTGCCTGCTACAGTTTTTAGAGTAATCGTGGCTCTTACGTACGGCTGTGGCGGCATTGGAATCCATGGAAAATTCATGGAGGACTTCGCCGTTGGAATGATCGTGGCAGTTATTTATACACTCGCTCGGAATAGCATGCCCAACAGCTTCTTCAATAGATTTCTCCGCCTTCTAAGCCCTTGGCTCTTTCTTGGTAGCCTCGGCTGGCTCTTTGCAATGGTGCTCTGGAGCAACGGAGGACTCTTCCCTAATGTCACGAATTCATTTACAACATGGTTTTATGGAGATGGACAAGTAACCTTTCATGAGCTTGGATTTGCTATCGGCTACGCTACATTTATGTTTTCAATTCTCTTTGGAGGAAAAATCCTTACCCGCATTTTTGAATGGAATCCGCTACGCTGGATTGGATTAATATCCTTCAGCATCTATATGTGGCATATTCCCCTGCTACTTCCATTTGCAGACAACATTGCCCCTTATATTCAGACCTGGAGTCCTTTTCGGGTTCTCTGTTTACAGATAGCGTGGTTCTTTCTGGTGATCTGTCCATTTTCATTTATCTTCTTTGCTCTCGTTGAAAGGCCTTTTATGAAATACAGCGAAAGCCTGAGAAAGAAGAAGCCTTCATTGACTCTCTCATCGAATCCCAATACCCCATCACCACAAATTACTGCAAAGAGAGAGGTAGTCTCACCACGAGCAGCAAACGTATCTGCTGTATCAACAATTGAATAGGTTTCTTCACATTTTCAATTTCTTCAAATGAAGAGGAATGTCTGCTCAATATTCAATCGACAACCCACGATTGAGGGCTTCAAAGGTGCATCTGAAGCCCTCCGACACCTATTCCTCAGATGAGTAGTACATCTGCTCAAAACAGGCCCTCAACTCGTCAAAGCCCTCCATATATGCTATAATAGAGCAGGTAGGATCACATGTTCTCAGACCCCTCCACCCAACTATAGCAACCGCTTCAACTCGATATCGCCTTCAGGCTATGTCTTTCTTTTTGGTGAGGATGTATTATGGAACCGGGCAATGTTAAGCCAGTCAATATCGTAAAAGAGATGACAGATGCGTATCTCAATTACTCGATGAGTGTAATTGTGAGTCGCGCTCTGCCAGACGTACGTGATGGTCTCAAACCTGTCCACCGCCGCGTACTCTACGCGATGGAACAGATGGGCCTTCAGTCGACCAAACAATTCCGTAAATGCGCAGGTACGGTGGGCGAGGTGTTGAAGAGCTACCATCCCCACGGCGATGCCGCCGTTTATGCCGCTCTGGTCCGTATGGCCCAACCCTGGTCCATGCGCTATCCTTTGATTCTTGGTCAGGGTAACTTTGGCTCACAAGATGATGATCCGCCTGCAGCGATGCGTTATACCGAGGCCAAAATGGCTCTCATTGCTGATGAGCTGTTGCGCGATATTGAAAAGGATACAGTAGATCTAGAACCCAACTACGATAATCAAACTCTAGAACCAACTGTACTCCCCGCACGTCTGCCAAATCTGCTGCTCAATGGCTCAACTGGCATCGCTGTCGGTATGGCAACCAATATTCCTCCTCATAACCTCAATGAGGTCTGTAATGGGATCGCTCATCTGATCGATAATCCCGATGCCACTACAGAAGATCTCTCGCGCATTATTCGCGGCCCAGACTTCCCAACCGGCGGCATCATTCAAGGCCGCGAGGGGATCCGCAATACCTATGCCAATGGCCGTGGCCGCATCGTCGTCCGCGCACGCACTCTGGTTGAAGAGTCTGATCGTGGACGCCTGACCATTATTGTTACTGAGCTCCCCTATCAGGTGAATAAGGCCGAGCTGGTAAAGAAGATCGCTGAGCTCGCCCGCGACAAGAAACTGGATGGCATCTCGGATGTCCGCGATGAGTCCGATCGTGAGGGCATGCGTATGGTGATCGAGCTCAAGCGCGACGCCAATGTCGATAGCGTTCTGAACTCTCTCTACAAATATACGTCGCTGCAGAATACGTTCAATACGAACATGCTCGCTCTTGTCGATCAGCAACCCTTTACGCTGACGCTGAAGAAGTTTCTACAGAACTATATCAGCCATCGTGAGGTGGTAATTACCAGACGCACCCGCTATGATCTCGCAAAGGCTGAGGCCCGTAAGCATATTCTTGAAGGCCTCAAGATTGCGCTGGATAATCTGGATGCGGTCATTACTACAATTCGCCAATCTCGCTCCGCTTATGACGACGGTCTTGTCAATCTGCGTGCTCAGTTTGGGTTCTCTGAGGAGCAGGCAAAAGCTATTATTGAGATGCGCCTCGCACGTCTGGCCTCTATGGAACGCCAGAAAATTGAGGAGGAGCTCACTGAATTGCTGAAGAATATTGAGTACTTCAATATGCTCTTAAGCGATATCAATGAGATTCGCGGCTTGATTAAGCAGGATCTCAAAGAGCTCAAAGAGAAATATGGCGATGAACGTCGCACCGAGATCGTTGAGGCTGAGGCTGGAGACTTCCGCGATGAGGATCTGATCCCTAATGAAGAGGTCATTGTTACTCTTACAGAAAAAGGGTATATCAAACGCCTCCCTATCAATACCTATCGCGCCCAACGCCGCGGAGGCCGTGGCGTCACCGGG
This sequence comes from Tengunoibacter tsumagoiensis, assembly GCF_003967535.1. Lineage (GTDB taxonomy): Bacteria > Chloroflexota > Ktedonobacteria > Ktedonobacterales > Ktedonobacteraceae > Tengunoibacter > Tengunoibacter tsumagoiensis. The sequence goes on from NZ_BIFR01000001.1 coordinate 4,991,191, forward strand.
ATGGCCACACGCGAGGATGATGCCGTACGCCATCTCCTGGTCGCTCATACTCACGATAGTTTGCTTTTCTTTACTGATCGTGGACGAGTCTTTCAACTGAAGGCCTATGAACTTCCTGATGTCAGTCGCACTGCGAAAGGCGATCATTTGATTAATATGATTGCAATCGAACAGCGCGAACGCATTACGGCTATCGTTAATGTCCCCAAAGGTGTCAATCGCGATCACATGATTGTGGCAACGAAAAAAGGGGAGATTAAAAAGACGGCCATGAGCGAGTTCGAGGTCGTACGCCGCCAGGGCCTGATTGCAATGGATCTGGAAGAGGATGATGAGCTGATTGGCGCCAAGCTGGCTCATACTGGCGATGAAGTTCTCATTATTACTACTCAGGGACAGGCTATCCGCTTCTGCATCGATGATCTACGCCTTGCTTCTCGGACCAGCGGCGGGGTGCGCGGTATCCGCTTGAGCGAACAGGATACAGTGGTCTCTCTTAATCTGGTTAAACCCGAAAGCGATCTACTGATTGTGACTGAGTATGGATTCGGCAAACGCACGCCAATCGATGAGTATCCTCAACACAATCGTGGTGGCAATGGGGTCCTTACCTCTAAGGTGACTGATAAGACGGGCCGCGTCGCCACTGCTCGCATCGTCACTGAGCTCGATAATGACCTGATGATCATTTCAGCCAGCGGCGTGGTGATCCGTACCGATATTAATACGGTGAAACGTTCAGGACGCGCCACCCAGGGGGTTACCCTCATGCATATCGCTGATGGCGATACTGTGGTTGCAGTCGCTACTACCAATGGCAAGAAGCTCAACGAAAATGGCGATGAGATCGATTCCTCTATCGACGACTCTTCAGAAGGGATCGTCGAAGCGGTTGAGGTTGAAGGGTCTGATGAGACCATCGCTGTCATTGACGAGACTGACTAATCTGTTAAGAGCGTGTAGTCTGATACCTCTAAGGTATACGGCTATACGCTCTTACTCTATTCTGCGATCATATTCTATACTACAGGTAGTGGATGCTGTTGGGATCCATTTCCCCACCATGACTACATGAAAGAAACACGCTAGCCAGGGTTAAGTGCCTTTCCACTACGATGAATCGGTTGCCCCTGGCGCACGCGCTGTGCCGCTGAACGATCCTTCTGGGCTTCCAATTTAATCAACGGAAAAGCACGCTGGAACTGCTGAGATAATGCCTCTGCCTTTTCCTCTGAGAACAACGCACGTTGCTCATAAGCCTCGGCTAACAGGTTCTGCTTCTCTTCTACGTCAATCTCACTCAACAAAAGATAGGCCAGGGTAAAATCAGGTTTACCTTGCTGGGCATACCCTTTCGCACAGGCAATGCTATCTTGGCCCTGTGACACCTGCCCCTGTGCCTTCTCTAAAAAAACATCTTTTAACATGCTTGCATATAAGGTATGAAATCTATCTGCCATCTTACGCTCCAGAATTATTTACAGGAATGGACAATGGGACCAATTGTTTGTCAGTGAAACAATCTTATTAGCCTCTATCGTATCATACGATAGTTAATCACTACCTCGCCCCCGTACAACTGTAAATCACTGCGTAAGATATAACCGAATCGTCACTGTAGATGTAACGAGCTGGTCAACAAAATGGTAATGCTGATCCAACCATTGCCGCGCCTGGCCAACATGTTGTGCCGCCTCAGCATCTGGCAAACGGCCAATAACATAGAAAAGGCGTTGATGTTCGGCTGCATATGGTTGCAGGCTGGCAGGGTCCGCAGCTGCCGCAAAGCCCACCCGCTGATTTACGGGACCAAAATTGCTCCAGGAAAAGGCTCCAGGTGTATCAGCGTCAAAATGGACGGCTGGATCATACGTATGAAGATAGTACTCTAAAGAGATCTGGCAGCCCTGATTCATCTCATTATCATAACAGACTAACCCATCCTGTTGCTGATAACGCTCTGCTAGCCAGACAGAGATCGTATTCCAATCCTCGACCTGCGCATTTTCATAATAGGAAGGAACGACCAGGAGCGCACAAAGGATCAGGCAAATAACGGCTCCCATCTGCACAACACGCCACCTCATTACCTCAATCCCTGCAGCCACAAGTAAAAAGAATGGAGGGACAACTGTGACAAGATAGCGCGTGGAGAAGAGGCGCAGCGTCCCATGAGAGACGCCATAGCTGATGATAATCGGTAGAACCAGCCAGCAAGCAGTAGCCCAGATATATGGGAATAGAGCCTGCTGTCTCATAAACAAAAGGTGCTGCTTCTTAGAGTAAGATTGTCCTATCAGCCATCGGTGACGCCAGGAAGACGAGAACAGCAAGAGTGCGCTCACGCTACAGCCTGGAAGAATACAACTGACTAGAAGAAGAAGATAGAGACGGCTGTCGCCACCAATAGTGGCAAAGAGGTGGTAGAGATCAGCACGATGTGGGATATCAAGCCAGCCTGTTTTGGCACCCTGCAAGCTCTCCCAGAGCATTGGCAGAATCCCCAGACCGATGGCACAGGGACTGGCAATTGCTATCCTCCATTGCTTATGCACCGCCTCTTTCATCTCTCCAGGCAATATCCACAAACCACATAATGCCATCAACTGTGCCAATAGGATCAGTATGCTAAAGAGATGAGTATAGACTGCAAGCGTGTTTGCCACGATATAGAGTCCCCACCAGCGCCGTTTATAGCCAGGGGTAAGGGCCCGGAAGAGTGCATACCAGGCTAAAGAGAGGAGTAATAGTTGTAATGCATACGAACGCGTCTGTTGAGCATAGGTCAACTGAAGGTTATTAAGCAGGTAAAGCAAGGCTCCAACGGTTGCAGCGAACGGATGGAGAAAGCGTCGCCCCAGGATAAAGAGGACGAACGATGCCAGAGCAGCAAAGATCGCCGACGGAAACCGCACGACGAACTCAGTTGCAGGAAAACCCAGGGCTCCAATCATGCCAAGCCAGCCGTGCAAGAAGAGATAATAGAGCTCCATGTTCGGCTCGGGGCCAAAAATAATATGCCAGATCAGAGGAAGAGGCTGACGCGCCAGCTCAACTGAAAAAGCTTCATCAAACCAGATTCCAGGGACCCCCAGACGAAAAAAATTAAATGCAAGTGCCAGCACAAATAGAATACATCCCACTACCCAGTCAAGCGGAATACATCCAAAAAATGTGCTCCACCAGGAGAGCCGTTTTTCTCGATCATTCAATGCTAAAAAAGACTCAAAATACTTAAATTTGCTTGCCATAAATCATTCTCTCCCATCAGCCAACTCCTCTCCAACATCCCATCGCACGTCCTTCGTTGCTGAGCCTTTAAGTCAAAAACGAAATATCCCCCAGACGGTCACCCACTTATCAGAAAGTAATACATAGCTCTTGAACGTGATCATTTCAGCCAATGGTTCAAAGTAGACGAATATCCCCCTCTTTACATCATCGCTTGATCATGCAAACATCATAGAAGAGGACTCAGACCACTCATCTGCTAGCTTAAAAGCTGCATGCTCTATCTGGATCTGTTATAATAGCCACGACTCGTATGTGCGTGGAGGAAAAAAGGACTACTTATGCCTGAACAATATAAATCTTTACAGGGCTTTCGTGATATTCTCCCTGACGAACAGCCCTACTGGCGCTTTATTGAAAAGATTGCGTCCGAGGTAGCACAGCTCTATGGCTATCGACGCATCGATACTCCTATTCTCGAGGAGACGGCTGTTTTTCATAAATCCTCGGGCGAAGGCACTGATATCGTCGAACACGAGATGTATAATTTCGACGACCGCGCCGATAAAGAGGGGAAACGACAAAATATTGCCCTACGCCCCGAAGGAACCGCAGGCGTCGTACGCGCCTATCTAGAACATGGCATGTTTCAGTTAGCCCAACCAGTCAAATTGTATTATCTGGGAACTGAGATGTTCCGACGCGAGAAGCCACAGGCAAAGCGCTATCGCCAACACCATCAGTTTGGCTGCGAGGCACTGGGCGAAGGCGATCCTGCCATTGATGCCGAAATGATTGGCCTGCTCTATCAGGTCTATTCACGCCTGGGCCTTCAGCATATTCGGGTCAATATCAATAGCATTGGCGATCGCAATTGCCGCCCACAGTATATTGAACTGCTGAAAAATTATTACCGTCCACTTCTAGCTGATTGCTGTGACGACTGTAAAATCCGCTTTACTAAAAATCCTTTGCGTCTGTTAGACTGTAAAGAGCCACAGGATCAACCAAAGATCGCTGCTGCACCCAGAATTACAGATCATCTCTGCGAACCCTGTCAGGAGCATTTTGAGGCCGTCCAGCGGTTCCTGACCTTTTACCAGGTTCCTTACGCCATCGATAAGCTGATTGTACGCGGCCTCGATTATTATACCCGTACCGTGTTTGAGTTTACTTCCGAGGTAGACAATGTGGCCTTAAATGGTGGAGGACGGTATGATGGTCTCGCAGAGATCCTCGGCGGCCCCACCACACCAGGCATAGGCTTTGGCGCTGGCATGGAACGTATTATCCTCGAAATGAAGCGCCAGGGCATTGTCCCGCCCGGTGAAACAGCCACCCGCGTCTTTGTCGTCTACTTTGGCAAAACGCCAGAGTTCAAAAACGCTGCCGTACAGATTACAGCTAATCTACGCCAGGCAGGCATTAAAGCTGAGATGAGCTATGGAGATCGTAGCCGCAAAGCTCAGATGAAGCAGTCCAATGCTTCAGGTGCAGCCTACGCCGTTATCCTGGGAGATGATGAGCTGGCTAATGGGACTGTCTCTCTCAAAAACCTTCAGGCCGATGGCATGGAGATAGAGAACAAACAGATTCAACTTCCCCAAAGTGAGCTGATTGCTTATCTGACAGGTGAAGGAAAGTAAACTATTGGCAAGATTTCGAGTAGGCGGAGATAGGCAGCTTCAAGTCTGTTATCTCTGCCTCTATTCTTGCATAATCACAATACCTCCTACAATTCTTTGTGATCACAATAGCTACCACAATCATTCATGCTATTATAGCCCCCTTTAACGCTAGACTCCCATGAAAACAACTTGGGATGCTAAGAACACCATCATATTCTGAACTCTAATCATTCCATAAAATAATGAGTTATCCATCGTTAAATAGGTCTATATGTACTCTTCAAGTTACCTTCCACTTCCAAAGGCGTCAATATTCTTGGGTATTTATATCTCTCTTCCTTGAGATTTAGTCACTAAGGAGTTCAGCTATCTATGAATTTATCAGACGAGAAAATGGTTGCCGATACTGATATGACGCTACCATTGACAGATACTAGTACAACCTCTCAAACAGATGAGACAGCAAAACGCCCGGTGCTGCTTCTTGAAGACACTCCTAAAAATTCTCATGTTATTGCCGAACTTACAAGACCAACAGTGCGCCAATCAGCGAAAAATCTTTTTGTCTATTGGTTTTCGGCGCTTAAATATATACTCCCTCTGTATATTGCTTTCCATATCGGTCTGCTCTTAATTGATATATTTAGCGGCTTCTTCTCATCAGACAGCACTCAATTGAAGCCTTTCAATCTTTGGCATAATTTTTTCCGTTGGGACATTGGCTATTATATGGATATTGCCGCTCATGGGTATACTTATAGCACACAGACGGCTTTCTTCCCTCTATTTTCTGTCTTTGTCCGAGCTAGCGTCTATCTCTTCCATCGCAATTATCTGCTCTCTGCTCTCTTTGTATCAAACGTAATGGGCCTGATAATGTTAGTCGTTCTGTATCAATTAGTGAGAGAAGATTTTGATGAGCAATTAGCCAAAAAGGCTGTTCTGGTGCTTTCTTGTTTTCCAACTGCTTTCTTCTTTGCAGTTGGATACAATGAATCGCTGTTTATCTGCCTGGCAATTTTGAGCTTTTATTTGATGCGCCGAGGTCAATGGTGGCTTGCTGGATTTGTTGGTTTTTTGGCAGTCCTGACACGTTCAACCGGAGTGTTATTAGTTATTCCATTCTGTTACGAATACTTACGCCAAAAGCATTTTCGGCTTCATCAGATTCGCTGGAATATTCTTAGTGTAGTCCTTATCCCTCTTGGTCTGGGGCTATTCTCTCTTTATTGTTACTACCGATTTGGAGACTTTTTAGCCTTCTCACATGCCCAAAAAGCGTGGGACCGGTCCTATCAACTGCCATGGGTTGGAATTGCTCAAACTATTACTCTTGTTCTTAAAGATAATACGTTTCTAAGCTATCATGCCATTTACAGCTGGCTTGATATCATTACCAACCTATCCTTTCTTCTTCTCATCATTTTGAGTGCAGTTGGACCGTTACGCTTTCCTCGCTCTCACTGGTCTTACATTATACTGGCTGCCGTAATGTTCATTTTCTTCCAGTCGTTCCCTCTCGTCACTTACGCTTTTCCATTATTATCAACTATACGCTTTATGTTAGAGCTTTTTCCAGCATTTATAGTTATTGCTAAGCTCTGTAAATATCGCAGTTTTGAGGTTACTTATATAACTATCTCAAGTACACTCCTCGTTTTCTTATCACTCTACTATGTCATGGGTGGATGGGTTGCGTAATATCTTTTATACTTTCTCTTTGAGTCAAAGAGCAAAAATAGACAGAAGACTATCTGTTTCCTTGATAGTGTCCTGTCTATTTCTAGCGTCTGAGTGACTACTGAGTGCTCTTATTTGTCTTCGCTCTCTTCATGAATACTATAAGGTGGCACTTCTTCAGAGGAGCGATAGCCTCTGGCTTGCTCATTGCTAACCGGGGGCTCAGAAGGGGCTGAGGCTGGTGTGACAAGATCGTTACTGATAGCTTTGAAGAGCCGCTCTATCCGATCCCAGCGTGCCGGGAACCGCTCTGCATAGAATTTTTCGTTGCCCTCTCGATCATAATAATAGAAGGTATATTCTTCATCTGCATAACGATATCGTACGGATGTATATGAGATACGCACAAGTTCAAGAACCTGCAATGTGGCTCTTGGGGCTGCCTGCGGATCTGTACCGGGCTTCTCTTGACTCTGCGACTCAGATTTGACAAGGCTCACGGCTGAACGCCAGATATCAATTGGCACGTTCTCCGGTGGCGCTTCGGCATGGAGGGTCTCATCGACTTCTCCACTATAGAGCAGATCACCTTCTGCTCGGGCCAGCTGCGCCTGAGGTATCGGGCTGTTCCCTACAATGCTGGTGCGCGTATGCAGATCAAAAGTTCGTACGATCTCTCGATGCCGCACAACTTTGCCTGTCCCATTACAATTTGAGCAGAGCGACATCCGCGCTCCCTGACATACCGCACAGATGCGCTTTCCATTACCACACGTGCAGGGAACCTCTCCATTGACGCAGTCTGGACAGGGGACGGTCGGTCCCTTGGCAGCAGGATCGCTATCTGCAAGATTAGGAATGGGTACGCCTTGCTGGCGGATCGAATCAAAGGCGTCGGCAACTTTTCCACCAACTGAACTGGCTACGTTCTCAGCCTGCTTGCGGAAGAAAGGTTTCTTCTCCCCTGGTGTCCAATCAGCAACATATCCTCGCCCTCGACAGGTGATACAGCGCTTCTTGGTTCGCCCTTTGCAGTCTGGACAGACAATCCAACCACGACCACTACAGTTCGAACAGAGGGCATGTCCGGTGCTATTACAGGATGCACAGGCAACGACCTCGTCACGATTGAGTCCAGTGCGTGTCTGAGGAGCTTTCAGTCCTGTCACAGGGGGCAGTTCGTAATCCCAGATCGGCACGATCGGTTTAGGCAGACCTGGTGTGTTCCCAGCATAGGGCTCACTGGTGATTTCCAGTGCTCGCTGCTCCCAACGCGTCTGAACGGTGATCTCCCAGAGCTCATCGGTCGCCATTGAGATACTATCCATATAGGTTCCCAGATCGCGTGCCACCCGCCAGTTCTCAGTACTCCATAGATTGGCCAGTTGCCGAATACGCTGCTCTTCTACGCTATTCGCCTCATGTGCAACTGGTGCTGTCTGGGATTGTGACCAGTAATCGTTGGCTTTGTTCACGGCGCGCTTGAGGCGGAGCTGCACCTCGCTCGCTCCTTGCGTTACTTTCCGTCTGATATCTTCCAGACGTTTGTCCATATCATCAAAATTTGGTTGGCCCGAGCCTGGACGCGGACCCTGCTCCCACTCATCACTCATAACTGATTACTGCCTCCCTTATCTCAATCTGATGTATGCACACCAGCACAATAACCGCGCAATTGCTTTCATAAATATCTACGCGAGAGTCCAGGGTGGGTTGTAAACGCTTGAGAAGGGCTGCAATACTGTTTCACCTTTGTAGAGATGATCAACGTCGAGATCAATATTTGTAATCTCGACGTTGATCATCTCTACCAAAAGTATGCTCTATTAAGGGAGAAGAGGGGTAATCTCTCCCTGGGCTGGTACACCAGTAACTTCGGCATCTCGCTCGAAGATAAGAAGGTCTACTTCACTACGGACACCAAATTCAGGCAAGTAGATGCCTGGCTCGATAGAGTTGCAGGTGTATGGAAGCAGAACGCGCTCATCCTGGGTCTCAAAATTATCGATGTTGGCTCCATTGCCATGCAGATCGGCTGAACCAATGCTATGCCCCGTACGGTGCACAAAGTAGTCTCCATAGCCAGCTCTCTGAATAACGGTACGCACAACATCGTCAACCTGGCGGCCCTCGACTTTTTCACCTGCTGCTAACCGCTCACGCGCAAAGGCAATACCTGTATCACGGGCACGTCTTACGATCTCAAATACTTCTCTCTGCTTAGCTGGAATCTCTTCTCGCGTGCCCGCAAAGGCAACCCAGGTGTAATCAGCATAGACTGCCCCTGGCTGTGGTAGGGTGGCCCAGAAGTCAAACAAGATTAAGTCGCCGCGCCGAATTGGGCTAGAGTTATGGATGGTTGGTTCATAATGTGGGTTACCACTATTGCTATTCACTGCAACGATGGGAGCTTCTCCTTCGGGCGGAATGAGACCGGCCTCCAGAATAAGTTTCAGAAAACGTTGTTGGACTCCGTATTCATCCAGTTCTCGCCCCGCTTGGAGATCAGAGCGTAGCTCTGCAAAAAGTTGATCTTTTACTGCAATGAGCCGCCGACCTGCTTCACGATGGCTGGTGATCTGGTCTGGGGTGAGTTGCGCTATAAAGCGCTGCGCCAGATTCGCAGAAGTGACAACCTCTACTCCCAATGAGCTCACAAGCTCGAGGGTTCCCGCGTCTACACGCGAGACGTAAGGAATGGCATTGCGGGGCGAATATTCCATCGCCAGCCTCTTTCCCTGCAATTGAAGCTCTTTCAGGTGATCCTGCATCTCCTGCCAGGTTCTGAAGCTCAAACGCTGACCCGGTAATGAGTGGAGAACATGTGGTTCGACTGCGCTGATCAGGGCCGTTGGCTCACCCTGAACTGGCACATAGTAGAACCAGCGCCGTGTGTACATCTCTTCTACTGGCAATTGTAAGACCTGATAGGCAATCGGATTGGACTTGCGAAAATCATAAAAAAGCCAGCCGTCAAGCTGCTCGCCCCGAATGGCTTCCTGGATCTGAGCTAACTCCATCAAAGATGTCCCTCCTGCAAGTGACAAAGGTTTCTGTCATTGTACCACCACTGTTGAAGACTCTTTTTCACTCTCATGATAGCGTTGTCTTCATGATGACAGACCTCTTGAACAGCACGAATGTGTCTTCTCTCCGCTGGAGGATAGAGAGAAGACACATTCAGGTCAAGCACACAAAGGGTTAGCCGTTCATATGCAGGCTGGACATAGGCACAGGGTTAGAGCCATCTGGATTGTTCACATTGATAAAGGTCATCATACCACCTGGATAGTCTCCATTATTGGTAGTGTTCTGCTCAATATGATCATGGAACATATAACGGCCAGCTTGATTGAGATCAAAGAGGATATCGTATCGCTCGCCAGGAGCCAGCAATAATGTATCCTTCTGATAAGGATCAGATAGTTTTCGCCCATCGGTTGCAATGACGGTAAAATGAAAACCATGTGAGTGAATAGCATGAACGGTATAGCCACAGTTGATCAGACGTACCAGGAGATGCTGTCCAACCGTTGCCTGTATAAATGACGAAGGATCATCCATGATATCTGGCCATGCATGCCCATTCATAAGAAAATAATCAGGACGATATTGAGTCCAGTTCGGATTATCACCGCCGCTATGGAGATTGGTATAATCTTGTTGATGAGCACCGCTATCCATGTCGCTTAGCACCAGCGTATACGACTTATCAAAACGCGGGGTACCAGCGTATGCATAGTGTGTATCCCCACCGCGTGGGAGCACAATAAAAGCTCCATACATCCCCATCTGAATATGCTCTGTGGCGCTCTCATGACAATGATACCAGTATGTTCCTGCCTCTTTGGCCACAAAATGATAGGTGTACTGCGAGCCTTCTTTCACTGAATCCTGGGTTGGGGAAGTCATCGGATCACCATCCATCGCACTGGGAAGGTCCAGTCCATGAAGATGAATAGTGTGTCCATCTCCATCAGGATTAAAAGAGGTTTTGGTTGGATCTTTATCATTGACCAGAGTCAGGTTGACGGTATCGCCTTCGTTGACCGTCAGTACAGGCCCAGGAATTTTGGCTGGCCCCTGAGGATCATCTGTATAGCCGAACACATAAATCTGTTTTCCATCCGGCATTTTTAACGTGGTATCGCGTACATAGAGCTTAAAATTGCGCACCTGCGCCTTCGTACCCGCAGATGAAGCCAATACTTGTTCCGAGCCACGCCCTGTGAGCGAGAAGCCCAACAGTCCTGTAATTAAAAAGGCTGTGATGAGCAGTCCTAACCCCACCCCGAGCCGGGTGCTCTGCTTTTCCATGCGTTTTTTCTCTTTCTTGCGGTTTGCAATGGATCTAGCCGTCACCTCTATCATTTAGGGTGACTTTTTATATATACGTATAAACGCTGCTATATTGTCACTCTACTTATCTTAAATTGATGGAGTTGCAATTACGGAAATGAAGGATGGTTTCATCGCTGGCTGTGTTAGAATAAAGCTAAGCCAATCTTTCTCAGTACGTAAGTACATATTTTTCTCAGTACATAAAGGAGCTATCTTGATCGAGCAGCAGCTATCATTTCTTCAGTTTGATCTTTATCAACAATTTCCTGAGCTGACCCATGGCGTCTTTACGCGCCTGGGTGGGGTAAGTCAGGCTCCCTATGCTAGCCTCAATACGTCGACTCCCCCTCGTGGCGTCAACGGCGATAGCATTAACAATGTCATTCACAATCGCCAGTTAGCTCTGCGTGCCCTTGATCTTCCAGTACAATCCTGTATTACGCTCTGGCAGATTCATGGAGCCGATGTCATCACATATCGCTCACAGGATGAATGGCGTACTGATTGGGCTGACCATTCCTACTATGAACGCAGTTGGACGCCAGCAACGATTCGCAAAGGTGATGCCTTAATCACACACGAACGTTCGGTCACACTTGCTCTCTCCTTTGCAGACTGTGTACCGCTTCTCTTCTATGCACCCCAACAGCGCGTCATTGCGCTTGCTCATGGTGGCTGGCGAGGCACAGCCCGAGGGATAGCCATAGCAACGGTTGAAGCAATGCAGCAACAGTACGGTTGCCAGAAGGAGCAGATCTATGCAGGCATCGGGCCAGCAATTGGTTCGTGTTGCTATGAAGTAAGCTCAGATCTTCAAGAGATCTTTTCTGGTCGATTAGCATTTGATGAGATGCCAACGCGTATAGATTATCTTCCTCTGGTTAGAGAGTCGGCTGTCTTCTCACGGGTTGAACTCCCAGAAAGAACCAGTCTCCGTCTCGATCTGCAGGCAACGCACCGCAATCAATTGATGATGATTGGTATTCCTGAGGATCAGATTGAGACAATGCAGATCTGCACCAGTTGCCATACTGAACAATTCTTTTCTCATCGCCGCGAGCAAGGGAAAACGGGCCGTTTTGTCGTTCTGATGTCCCTTAAAAAATCGTTCCCCTCGCAAGACAGAGACTGTACAAACTTGCTATAATAACAACAGATTAAGAAGACGCAATAGACTGACTAGTAAAGAGAAATTTTGTGATAGACAAGCATTTGCAGGCTCAATATGAGGCTCTTACAACCAATCTCGCAACGGTCCGAAGCACCATCGCTGAGGCGGCGCTTCGCTCGGGGCGTCAGCCTGACGCTATCACACTCGTAGCCGTCTCAAAAACCAGGCCACTTGAAGCCATCCAGGTCGCAGCACAGGCTGGAGTTCGTGATTTTGGTGAGAATCGTGTTCAGGAGGCGCTGCAAAAAATCGCAGCGTTCCCCACACCTCGCTGGCATCTGATTGGACACCTTCAGAGTAATAAGGCCAATAAAGTGGTTGGCGCATTCCAATTCATTCATAGTGTCGATAGCCTGCATCTTGCTCTGGCACTGCAACGTCAGGCCGAAAAACTACAGATACGCCAATCAATCTTATTACAGGTCAATATCTCTGGTGAAACAAGTAAAGAAGGGATGCAGCCCGATGAGGTGCCAGGATTGGCAAGGCAGATTGTCGCCCTTCCCAATCTCGAGGTGCAAGGATTGATGACGATCGCACCACGTGTTGAGGAACCAGAAACAGTTCGCCCGATCTTTCGTGCACTTCGCATTCTGCGAGACCAGCTGCAACAGGAGATCCCTGATAGCTCCTGGTCTCAACTATCCATGGGTATGACCGATGATTATTGCGTAGCAATTGAAGAAGGAGCAACCATCGTTCGCGTTGGGCGAGCGATCTTTGGAGAACGAATCGACAGAGGAGAGCTGCAATGAAGCTTGCTGATATACCAATGAGCCGGCGTACACGCCAGAATCATGCTCTAGAACACGCTACCTTTACTATTATGGCCCGTATGGACCCTTCGCTCAATGCTGTAGCCCGCTCCAATCCGGATGGCTTTACCATCTATGGTGAGGTTAAGATGGAGGTCCTCCACAGAGCTGTAGCTGAGGCTCTGAGCCGACTTCAGGCTGGTGAAGCAGAACTGGCTATTCATCCCAACTGTGGCACAAATCTCGCAGTGGGGGTCTCACTTATTACGCTTGGCACTATGCTGGGCTTTGCTTCGACCAGAACACGTACCCGCGTAACGACTGCTGCGGCCTCTTCAATCGCTGGCTGGGCCGCCGCCCGACCAGTAGGTGAATATGTCCAGAAGCACTTTACCACGTTGCCAGATCTCCAGGGCGTTCGTGTGATCGATATCGCCCGACGCACGTTCCTGGGTGTCTCTTTTGTTGAAGTTCGAACTATACAGGAGTAATTCATGTTTGTGCCACATGCCTTACCACTACCAATTGTGAGCTTCTTGATTCAGCTCATTACAGGGGGCATCCTCGTATGCCTTTTTATTCGTATTCTGGCTTCCTGGTTAAATATCGGCGAGGGTAGCAACCCGCTTATGCGTTTTATCGCCAGAATCACGGATCCTTTCCTCGAGGCGGTACGCCGCTTTGTCTGGCGCGTCTGGATTATCGATATCTCTTATCTGGTTACGATGTTTCTTGTCTTTACCATTCGTGCCCTTTTGCTACAGTCGGTCATGCCTCTCGGCTGGTAAGACAAACCTATGTTGATTACGGTCCGTGTTCTCCCACGCAGTGGTCGCAACACACTTGAATGGGAAAATGGTAACCTTAAGGCTCGGCTAACGGCTCCTCCCGTGGATGGGGCAGCCAATGAGGCACTGGTTGCCCTGCTAGCCGAGCGCTTAGCACGCCCTCGCCGCACTATCCATATTGTACGAGGAGCCACAAGCAGGCTAAAAACTGTGGAGATTGAAGGTATCGATCAGGAAGAGCTTGTACAAAAAATCCCGCTTTAACTTCGCTCTACTCAGCGCACTCCGGGTGGCCCCTTACGAATACGTTCCCGCTGCTCTTCCAAAGTGCCACGACTCCAGGTGATATTCTCTAACCACCAATTTACTCCAACCTGGCTATACTCTTCGACCAGAGCTCGATCAGCCTCCGCATCTTTCCCTTCTAATACGCCCCAGTGAATATGGTCATAGGGCTGGGCGGCTCGCTCAGGACTCTGTTGTGCGCGGACAAATTCCTCACATGCTTGCTCATCGGCGGGCGACATCTGCTCTAATGGACCCAGGCCTTTGCCAATGGGTACAATACCATCCCATCGGGCGGCTCGGCGCTGCGGGTTCTTATTCGGCCAGACGCTCGCAACCCAGATCGGGATTCGTGGTTGCTGCACCGGTCGCGGAAGATAACGAACATGCTGCACTGTATAATGTTGCCCCTGATGGTTCACTGGCTCGCCTGTCCATAACTCCTCTAACAGTTCAAGCGACTCATCCAACATCTCTGCATGAAGTTTATTGTCTGCTTGCTCTCCATAATCGGTATATTCTGCGCCGCCGCCGATCCCCACGCCGAGAATTATACGCCCTCCCGATAAGTGATCCAGGGTTACCAGTTCACGAGAGAGCTTCCAGGGTCTTCGCCTTGGAATAGGGGTGACCATCGTTCCTAATTTCAGGCGGTGTGTACGCATGGCAATCGCACTTAACATGATCCAGGGATCGCTGACCTCTGGTGCCCATTTATCGCTAATATGATCCCAAACAAAAAAACCATCCCAGCCAGCCTCTTCAGCCTCATGCGCAACCTCCGCTACAAAACGAGGGTCGGCATAATCTCCGCCACAGTTTGGGATAACAATACCAAATCTCATGAATGATCCTTTCCAGATTGCCCTTTGAACAGTATCTATTTTCCCCAGTATACCGTATAGAGACTAATTAGTGAGAGACGCAGCCGCCCGATAAGACCCGCTTCTATGGATCTTCACTCCCAACGGGAAGAGAGAGAATGTCAAAGGCAAAACCTTAACAGTTATCTTTCTCATGAGTCTTTATAACAGGATCACTGCTTTATAAGTATCAGCATATCCCACTTGCGAACCTTTTAGACCGTCCTCCCCTACAAAAACCTACAATGGCGTACGTATCACACTTGAGTTTAAGAAGGAGGAAGCTTTGAAAATTGCACAGATTGCACCACCCTGGATTACCATTCCACCACATAATTTTGGTGGAACAGAGAATGCCCTCTTCCATCTTATCGAAGAGCAGGTCGCTCAGGGGCACGAGGTCACACTCTTTGCTACTGCTGATGCTCGCACTTCCGCTCATCTGATCTCATTCATTCCTGCTTCGTTGGTCTCTGAGGGGGTTCCCTGGCAGGCAGGCATGAAGGCTTATTATCATCTCCACAAATCAATTGAATATATTTCATCCCATCAATTTGACATCGTGCATACGCACCTCTCGTCAAGCGGTGATATGTATCTTTTCCCGCTCCTGGCGGATCTCAATACCCCTCATGTGACAACGCTCCACAGCCATTTCCCATTTGATCGGTCGATCGGGCCATGGGTTGGAGATGCCGATGCCTATTTTATGGAATGGGCACGACAGGTCCCTCTCATCACTATTAGCGAACATGCCAGACGTAATCCCCTGCCAGATAACGTTATAGGCACCGTTCATCATGGTATTCAGACCGATCGCTATCGTCCACTCACAGAGGAGAATGGAGACTATTTTCTCTGGTTGGGCCGTTTCAGCTATGAAAAAGGAGCTCATCTGGCCATTGAGGCCGCCAGAAGAGCCGGGGTTCCTCTCGTACTGGCGGGCATCAAAGAGCCTCACAAGCCAGAGTCAGTCCAATATTATAAACATATGATCGAACCCTATCTGGATGGCAAACAGATCCGCTACGTTGGCCCTGTTTCACATCAACAGAAAGTGGAGCTCTTAAGCCAGGCTCGTGGCCTGCTCCATCCTATTGTCTGGGATGAACCATTTGGCATGGTCTTGATCGAGGCTATGGCCACAGGCTGCCCAATCATTGCGACTCCACGCGGCGCTACCCCCGAAATTGTAAAACATGAGCAGACTGGTTTTCTCGCCAGGAGTGTCGATGAGATTGTCGATTGTATCCCTCGCATCACTGAGATCGATCGACGAGCAGTCCGAGAACATGCCGAAAAGTACTTCTCAGCTCCGACTATGGTCGAAAACTATGTCCATATCTACAAACAGATCATTGCTTCTCACAAGTAGCCAGGCTTCAATGGCGTCGTTTCTCCCGAGCGGCCTGTCACCAGCACATCACTTGATCATTTTGTGACTGTGGTCAGGCAGGCACTCCCATATGGATGCAAGAAGGGGTCCCTGTCTTTTGCTAGCTATACCTCAATGCTTCGGCAGGCGCAATCTTACCTGCCTGCCAGGCTGGTAGAAGGGCACCCAGAAACGATGCCAGGAGAGCCACCCCAATAATCAGACTCAGCTGCTGCCAGGGAATGCTAAAGGTCAGTCCCGTCTGATAGCGCTCAAAGAAATTGACCGCAAAGATGTTACGGGCCAATAGTAAGCCCAGGAGGCAGCCCAATATACTCCCCAATGCTCCAACAAGAAAGGCTTCCAGGAGAAAAGCACTCTGTACCATCTGTCTGGAGCAGCCAAGGGCTCGTAACATACCTATCTGCTGCCTCCGCTCAATGACGGCCCGTGTTCCTGTAATCGCCAGAGCAGCCACGCCCAACAGCAGGGTAACGCCAACGACCCCCAACAAAACATTGCTCAACAAAATCCGCGGACCCCGCTCCTGCCAGATTGAATCCTCCAGGACCGTGGTCTCTAATCCGTTATCCAGATAGGCTGAACCAAGGGCACGCGCTACAGCATGGACATCCTGGCCAGATGCAACCTTAAAATAATAGCTCTGCACCTGGGGAGACGTACTATCCTGAGTCTGCCCCAGAGCACTTACGTTCTTTGCCGACGCAGGAACATAGAGCCCATAATGGCTCTGGTCACTATTATCAACGATACCAATAATAGTTAACTTAATGGCTGGCTGGTTATCTTGCTGGCCGGTAACCCAGACAGGCGTAGGAACAAAACTTGTCTCACCCTGATGGACTCCACTCATTGAGAAGAGATAATGAGCATCAAAATCATTACCTTGCCCACTCGGAGCAGTCGTGCTCAGTCCATATTGAGAGCTCTTAGGATTGGCAGGTAGTGCGCTACTGTCGATCAATGCATAGTTGGAATGGCTCTGCAACGCTTGCCAGACAGCAGCATCATCGGAGAAACCATTGGCACGCGAGACCAGATGCAGTCCATACCCCTGCAAAAAACCACCATTGACGAGCTGAGCTGGATAGAGGTACCAGCGCGGCTGTGCTGCGCTTAACTGCAAGATACCAACGGATGTATTGCTCCTCTGGCCTACAGCCGAAAAAGTGGAGGGGGCAATCCCATGTTGAGCCAGCGAGCTCTGTAGATCGGGCAAAGCCTTAAAATATGCAGTGGCCTGAATATCATAGCCACCCGTCTGCTGGTTGATATCAACATAGCTCTGCTGCATGGCAGAAGTGATCACGGCCATGATGGTCATAGCAAATACCACCAGACTAAACATAATGACGCTGACTGCCGTACGGAAGCGCCTCTCTAGAGGATAAGCCAGTGCTAATCGCATCACTGCATACATTCCTGGCAAACGCGCGGTCAAAGCTAACCAGGGCCATGTCAACAGGCGCGCATTGGCCATGACCAGCCAGACGGCTCCCAGGACCATCATGACGCCTGCGACAAAGAAGAGCTCAATCCCGCCCTGGAAACGGGTAATGCCCAGATCGCTGAGCGCATCAAAGGGTAGTCCCCAGTAAGCAATGATCAATCCTCCAACGAGAGCAGCACAGACGCCATTCGCTAGCGTATGCCATGTCCGCCAGCCATCCTGAAGTTTCTGGGCACGTACCTGAGACTGTAAACGCCAGATCGACTCAATCAGTCCTTTTCCGCACAGAACAATACCCAGGATTAGAAGGGATATGCCAATCGAGAAGATTAAGACCTGTCCGCTACTGACGCCCGCTTCCGTAATCCACCAGCCCATTACCAGGGGGAGAGGCCCGGACAGAAAGAGGAGACGCAGACTACTCATCACAGCTTCTGGCACAAACTCAAAGAGAAACCGTCGGACCACTCGTAACCGTTCTGATCGGGATACGGTCCGATCAGTACACCGCCGCAGCAGGTAAAGGGCTCGTTGCCTCAGTTCACGCAGCGAAAGAGTGGAGCGAGCGGGCTCTGGTAGATCGCGCAGTGCCTCCGCTATAGTGATGCGACTGATGAACCAGGAAGCAATGGTCACAGAGCAAAAGGTAAAGATAACGCCAAGACAGTACGCCACGATCAGGCTGGTAGGCTGAAGCGAAAATTTCAGCGGAAAATCAAAACGCGCGAGAATAGGGCGCAGCGAGAGGACCAGCAGATAGCCTCCCCCAAGGCCACATAAGAGACCAATAAACGAGGAGACCAGATCGTAGATTGCTCCTTCAAAGAGAAACATCAGAATCAGATGCCGGCGCTGCATCCCAATTGCACGCGCCATCCCCATCTCAGATCGCCGCTCAGCCGCTAACAATACAAAAATGAGAAAGATCAGGAGGAGCCCAATCGCCAATGCAAAGAGCGAGAAGAGTGAAAAGATCCGCGAAAAAATATCGCCTGCCTTCAATGAGCTGGCAACGCCCTGCGCTTTCACCTGATTCACATGGACATGTCTGGAGAGCCAGGGTTTGACCTCTGCTGCCACTCGTTGTGAAAGCGTAACTTCTCCACCAGCAGGGCTATTCGTCCGATTGCTAATCAGGATTATATTAATAATATCTGATCTCCCTTCAATCTCCTGAAAGGTTTGCAAGCGCCCCAAAATCGTTGCATTGTCACCAACCAGGCCATTATTCCCCACAATACCAACGACCTGCATTCCATACCGTCTCCCCGGCCAACGCTCCGCATACAGATAGAGCATATCGCCCACGTGAGCACTTAAGAGCCGGGCACTGGTCTGATTGAGATAGATCTGGTAGGGCTGCAAATCATTGATTGTCAATGTAGCACCAGTGGTGACATCCTGCATGCCACCAAAGCCACGCTCGCTCCCTGGCAATATTCCTAATGCGATGATATCTGAGTGCACCTGACGCGAGTTCTGGTCAGCAACCAGCAGATTCCCCTCACGCAGAGCAGCACCGACGGCTGCAATATAGGGCGAATGCTGGCTATGTTCTAACACATTTGTGTAGACCTTCTGGGGATAGCTACCTAATGAGTCATGTCCCCCCTCAATCGTCTCATCCACATTTCCCCAGCTATAGACTGCCACCCCTTGCACCGCCGCCGTGAGCACATCCCCGGTCGCAAGGACACTTGAAAGAAGCGTCGTTGAAAGCATTAAGGCAAACACAATCAAACCCATCTGCACACGACGGCGCTGAATATTGCGAACCCCAATCTTAAAGAAGATTCTATTTGCCAATGCCAGCACAAAGACGCCCCCCATAATGAGACAGGTCGTTCCTACTAACCATGGCAGCAAGGTCTCAAGCGCAACGCCGAAAAACTGAATCATAGGGCTTGTTTCTGTAAAGTGTTATAGAAGATCTCCGCCAACTGAGCATAGCCGGAAGCGCTGGGATGAAAGCCATCATCACTGATATATTCTGGATGCTGAGCCAATGCCTTCCACTGCTGATAGAGATCCACAAGCACAATATGATGATGATCAGCCAGTGTGACGATAGTGGAATTGTAATCGTCAATCTGCTTCCGCAACACATCCCCATCCATGGCTTTAAAGTGTGGTAAAAGAGTGAGATCTGGTACATTTGCCAGCACAATTCGGGCCTGTGGCAGCCCTTTCTGGAGCTGTGCCACAAGTTGCTCCAGATCCTGTTGATAGCTCTCAAGAGCGACATTGGCAGCCAGATCATTGACCGCCAACCAGATAGTAATCAGTTGAGGATGAGCATCTAGTGCAATGGGAAGAGAACGCGTCAGAGCATTATGGGCCAGCAGGCCCGGAATACCAAGATTCACCAGATGAATCTGGTTTCCAAGCTGACGTGCAAGATCCGAGGGCCAGCTCTCTGTGAGGGGATCATCGGTCCCAACACCAAACGTATCTGAGGCACCGATGGCTACATACGTTAATGGAGGATGGGTAGAAGAAGAAACGGGAAAGGTCGAATGGGGTGTCAAAGGGATAAAAAGTGTGCACAGGAGAATCACAGCAGGGAGCATATAACGCAGGGCTGTGGGAACACGAGGACGCGTTCCCTCCACAGACCACTGTCTTAGTACTGCATATTGATTGCGGATGACCGATGTGCTAAAGAACCAATCGTGCATGTTTGCGTCACGAGCCCTTTCACGGCAGAGAGAAGTCAGAGGATGCTTCCTCTTTTCTGCCCACTGGCGGGTCCGTCCATTCTATCCCACACAAACGCAACACAGAAGAACTGCTTCAGCTCAAACGCGCACACGAGCCAGAATGGCGGGTACTTAGCGCACCAGAGCCAGGCTTAAAATCGAGATCAATGCAAACAGCACAATAAAGACGATCGTTGCATTGAAGACGAGGCGCTCCACACCACGTCGCGTTTTAAAGACTGAACCAGCACTGCTGCCACCAAAGGCACTGCCCAGACCAGCGCCGCGTACCTGCAACAAAATAAAAATGATCACTGCGATAGCCAGTATCATTTGCACGATTCTAATAGCTGGGAGCCATTGAGAAATCAAAAAAGTCCTCGCTTTCAGGCTAAACCGTTAGCACGTCCAGGGTAGAGTTACACTAAAATGATTATACCATAGTACCTATACTACGTCGAGAGCATTGTACTACCTGCGTCTATCTGCTCTATTGCACATCAGACAGTGGCTTTTTCGGAAGGCGACGCTACCGTTACGGTTACGGGCAGACGAAAAGGTTTGCTAAAGCGGCGGCTGAGCAACATCGCCAGCGCAGGCCAACCATCCTTCCAGGGAGAGAGCTTCTTCTCTACACGAGGTGTGTAACTAATAGGAACTTCATAGATGGTATAGCCTGCTTGCAAAATACAACTGGTAATCTCTGGCTCAATCTCAAAACGACGCCCGGTCATAGGGAGCGCATGAGCAATCTCACGAGGCATCAATTTATAGCAGGTCTCCATATCATGGATACGGCTTCCATAGAGCAGATTCGTCACAGCAGTCAGAAAACGGTTTCCCCACCGGGTGGTAAACTTCTGCTGCGAAAGATTGCGCCGACCATAGACAGCAATAGTCTTCTTACCCGTTTGAGCAACCTCTTCCCACTTCTGGACGAGTGCTGGAAGATCTTGCGGATCGTATTCCATATCTGCATCCTGTACGGTCACAAGCTCACCTGTTGTATGTGCAAATGCAGTTTTTAAACCAACTCCTTTGCCTTGATTGCGCTCATGACGCAAAAAACGATATCTTGAAAAAGGCTCCTGCTGACTCAATCGCTGCAAAATTTCCCATGTCCGATCAGTGGAAGCATCATCCACTACAATCACTTCCATATCGAGAGGAGTTGCTGCCAATTTGGTAAGTATAAGCTCAACGGTCTTTTCTTCGTTATAGGCAGGAACAACAATGGAAACACGCATAAAGACAAACCTCACATTCCGAAAACAAACGGCAAACATGGTTGTGCTGACAAAAAAATAAATAACTGCACACCTTTGTAGACGAATAACGTGGTAAGTAGCAACAAACAGATGTATCTCTTCATAAATAGCGCGACAATAGCGCGACTCAAAAGAGACACTCTTCCGACTGAGTAATTGCCAGGCCCCTTGTAGAACACCTATCCCTATGATACAATACAATTCGGGCGAGGACACTAGGTCCCCGCCCGAACTTATGTGAGAGAGCAACAACAGTTATGGAAATAACCTGGTTAGGCCACTCCTGTTTTCAGTTACGTGGCAAAAACGCCATTTTAATTACCGATCCCTGTAGCCCTCAATCTCAGCCCACGGCCCCCGCAGCGCTGAGCAAGATCAACGCCTCTATTGTCACTGTCAGCCATGACCATCCTGGGCATAATGCTGTTCAAAGCGTTGGCGGACATCCACGCGTGGTACGTAGCCCTGGTGAATATGAGATTAGCGATGTCTTGATCACTGGTGTTGCCGCCTATCATGATACCAAACGCGGTCAGGACTATGGTCGCAATACGATCTATATCATCCATATGGATGATCTGGTGATCTGTCATCTCGGCGATCTGGGACATAGCTTACAAGAGGAACAGTTGGAGGAGGTCGCGGACGCTGATGTGCTTCTGCTTCCAATTAGTGGCGACCATACCATTAATGCAACTCAGGCTGCGGAGATTATCAGTCAGGTTGAACCACGAGTCGTGATTCCTATGCACTATACACCCAATGCTGAGGCAACTTCCCATCCTTTGCGCACGTTCTGTAAAGAGATGGGCATTGAGATTGTTGATCCGCAGCCGAAATTTGTGGTCACCCGCAATACACTCCCTGCGGAAATGCAGGTGATTCTATTAGCAGCACGTCAGTAGGCTAACATGGCTCATGACAAGGCTCCGTGTCTAAGGAGGAAGGAATGTCGAAATTTATCTTTGTCACTGGTGGTGTGGCATCTTCTGTCGGAAAAGGAATTAGTGTAGCCTCCCTGGGGCGTCTCCTCAAAAACCGCGGAGTCTCGGTCTCGCTCATGAAGCTGGATCCCTACATTAATGTCGATCCCGGCACGATGTCTCCCTATCAACATGGTGAGGTCTTTGTGACCGATGATGGCGCTGAGACCGATCTCGATCTCGGCCACTACGAACGCTTTACCGATGAACCTGCCTATCAGGCCAATAATGTGACGACAGGTCAGGTCTATAATTCGGTGATCAGTAAAGAGCGCCGTGGCGAGTATCTGGGCGGGACGATTCAGGTCATCCCCCATATCACAAATGAGATTAAATCGCGCATTAATTCGGTCGCTCGCCACTCTGATGCCGATGTGGTGATTGTTGAGGTTGGTGGAACGGTTGGCGATATCGAGGGTGAGCCCTATCTTGAGGCGATTCGCCAGATGCGCAAGGATGTTGGCCGCCGCGATATTATCTATATTCATGTTACTCTGCTTCCCTATCTGGGTGCGGCGAAGGAGCTCAAAACCAAGCCGACTCAGCATAGCGTAAAAGAGTTGCTCCGCGTTGGTATCCAGCCCGATGTGATCCTCTGCCGCTCCGATTATCCCGTAAGCGATGATATCCGCGAGAAGATCGCGCTGTTCTGCAATATCGAGGCGAAGGCCGTTATCCCCATGCCTAATGCTGAGACGATCTACGAGGTTCCTCTGACGCTTGAAGAGGCTGGCCTGGGCGAGTTCCTGGTCGAAGAGCTGGGTCTGAAGAAGCAGCCTCCTCAGATGGAAGAGTGGCGTCAGCTGGTGGCAAAGATTAAGCATCCTCGCCCCGAGGTCACAATTGGCCTGGTTGGCAAATATGTTGAGCTACACGATGCCTATATGTCGGTCGCCGAATCGCTGCATCATGCTGGCTGGTTCCATGATGTGGATATCCATATCAAATGGATTAATTCTGAGGCTCTGGAGCAGATGGGCGATAATTATGAGGAGGCTCTGGAGGATGTAGCTGGCATTGTGGTCCCCGGTGGCTTTGGAAATCGCGGTATCGAGGGGAAGATTAAGGCTGCTAGCTATGCCCGACGCCATCGCATCCCTTATCTCGGCCTCTGCCTGGGCATGCAGGTTGCGGTGATTGAGTTCGCTCGCAATGTGCTTGGGCTAAGCGGAGCCAATAGCTCGGAGTTCGATGAGCAGAATCCCTATCCAGTCATTGATCTGATGAATACGCAGCGCAATATCTCCGATAAAGGCGGTACAATGCGCTTAGGAAGCTGGGTCTGCTGTCTTCAGACTGGTACAAAAGCCATTGAGGCCTACGGCGAGCCCATCGTCTTTGAGCGCCATCGCCATCGCTATGAGTTCAATAATGAATATCGCAAACGCATGGAGAGCAACGGGCTGATCGTGAGTGGCCGCTCTGCCGACAATAGTCTGGTTGAGATCATTGAGATTGCAGATCACCCCTGGTTTGTGGCCTCACAGTTCCACCCAGAATTTAAGAGCCGCCCGACGCGTCCCCATCCACTTTTCCGTGATTTCGTTGGTGCCAGCGTCAAACTGCAAAACCAGCATACGCAAGAAGGCGCTCAGCAGGCTACTGCCCCAGTCCTGACCGAAAGCCATAGCAATAGCTAAGCTCCACCGACAATCGTAAACACAAAAAGCAGAGCCACGTGGCTCTGCTTTTTATTTTCCTTTACGACCCTACCAACCAGTATCGGTTTTACCGGTCAACGAGCGGATAGCGTCACCGGACTGGACTACTACGTCGCTTTGAATGGAGATTTACTAACTAGTCAATATAGGGAGAATGGAAATGGGGCAAATAAAAATTACGTTCCCGTTCGAGCCAAAAGATACGCAAGGTCATGACCTTCAGTTGAATCAAGTGACAATTGATGTTCCGGATTATTCAATTTGGCATGGAGTGAGAGCAATTTACGAAAATGAGTATAGCATCTCGGCACGAATAGTTTCTGATAATGAGTTTGTTATCCAGGCTGACAAAGGAGGGTTGATCACTTTAGCCAGGCATCTCTTGACCCTTGCTCAGGATGAAGTTCCATCCGGAGCACATATCCATTATGACAACGATAGTAACATTGATGATGGTTCCGTCTCGTTCGTTTTAGATAAAAAGTAGGTTCTGAAAAAGTTTGAGTGGTAAAGCTGAAACAGTTTTAGCAAGAGCTTAATATCAAAGTGTATTCTGGAACAAGGACATCTCTTTTATTGCAAACATTTTGAAGTCAGGCTTGAGGATGTTCACCTGGATATCGATTAGCCGATCGTAAAGTGCTCTATGTGTTGGAAATACGTCATTTAAACCTTTACTAAAAAAGGAAGCCCAAGCATTGAAAACCATTACTGGTACAACATGTTTGATGCTGACTTTGGAAAGTTTCATCACCATTAATATCTACAATTAATGTTTAATGTGAGGAGTCAGGGTAATATAATCACTCTGACTCCTCACATAGAGAGTAAGCCGTGAGAAAATATACGATTCGAAAACAATTGCTTGAGGGAGTAAAAGCATTTTTAGAAAACTCAGCTTCTGCAGATAAGCGCGCAACGACCATTATACAACACTGTTATGACTTCTTAAGTACCGAAGAAAAACTACTGACTCTGGATGAAATGGTATGGCGCTTTCTGGCAGTAGAATTATCTGATTCAGTCTTTTATCAAAATAAAACTTATCTACAAGAGTTATATGACATCCTCACTGGCAAGAAGTCACACAACTTCTCTAGATGTGTCTTTCAAGAAGACTATCAGTGCTACTTTACAAATGATGAAAGAGAATGGTTTACTGCTCTTGAAGAACTGGCTCATTTTATTACCTCTATCCCTTATGAAAAGGTTTATCAAATGAGAGGCCAGACTCATAAAAGAGAGGGCGATCGTACATCTGAGGAGAACAACCACTCAATGGCATTGAGCATTGACGAGATCGATGATAACTATCAAACAAAAAAGGAACGTGTGGAATCTCTTTCTAAAAATTGTCCATCACCAGTATCAATTGGCGATGAAAAAATATATCATCTTCTTTTGCGCGAAATTACAACCATTCTCACTGGATTAACCATTGGTAAAGCTGTTGCAGCCTTTGGGTATCCTATTGCTGATGGTTCTTTCAGTCGCTATGGAGATGTAGTCTCATCAGGTCCTTTTAATATGACGGAGAATCTCCTATGGGCTAATAAAGCGTTAGAAGTACTGCTAGGAAAGCGAGCTCTCTTTCTTTCATGGCGATGGAGTATAGATCCATTATCTGATACAGAATCTCTCCTTATCTCTATCCATTAAGTTGCCTGGACCCTGGTCCTCAGCACCAGCATCAGGTACAATTTCGAGATCCAGCAGGATCACACCTTCACGGTTGGTGATGGTAGCTGGGTGGTGCATAATTGTGGTGGTGAGGGTAGTTGGATAAAGAACCTTCCACAAGATCCAGAAAAACTTCTTGAGCAAGGCTGGGAAGATGTAACTCACCCACAGGCTAAATTGAGTGGTAATAGTACAGAGTTTTTTGATCCGGCTACGGGCAGAAGAGTGAAATGTGATCAAGGAGCACCAGGCAATGGAGAAGTATCCATTGAAAAAAGAGCCCTTTATTAGGATGCTGAGCCTGTTTCATGATGGTAAAATAACGAATATCTTTAAAGACAAAGACCTTAAAAATATTACATTTTTTGTAATATATATCCCTTACCTTGCAGAAATGATAGATGAGACCTATTCGTTTTTTACGCTAAAACTTGTGGACTGTAATTTTCTATCTTTTACTTTGTGGTCAGATCCCCACAATCCAATGTTTAATGTAGATCATATACAAAAGTTTATCTCTCAAATGGGGATCTCTCATGTCCGTGATGATGAAATAGATGAGTATATAACTCTTCGTTTTATTAGCGATTTGCCTTTTATGGGGAATGAGCAGATAGCACCAGGAGGAGACCTGAAATTGCATGCCCAAAGTATTGAACTCTTCGATGAAAGGGGCTGCGAAGTCCCTTTAGAAATAATTGAAGAACTATCATCTAGTTTTTGAAAATTTGGACCTTTTTCAGGTATGTTAGAACCAACCATGCCTCTTCAGGACCGATTTGGCGCAAGCAATATGATGCACTCTAGAGTAAACCCTCCAAAAAGTGAGGGCTCTTGCTAACTGGCTTCATATCGGTATCTGAATAGGTGCTTAAAAAATTGACATATGAGGAAGTCATCAATGGGCGAAAAAGTGGAGTTACACCTCATTCTAAAAAAACAGACGTTTTTAATTACTCCTCTATTTTCTTTATTAGGCATGGTTCAAAACCATGTGACACTTTTGAACAGTCAAACGACAAGAACAGGATAGCCCAACGCGGCAAGCCAATCAGGCTGATCTTCGGTCGATCCTGTTCGTTGTAAAGGGGAGAGCCCCTCATGAAGTCCACGAGGTGCAATCCGATGATTCTGCCAAACAGCCAGCAGTGCAAGCATTCCTGCAGAAAGCGTGCGATGAACGGCCAAATGAGGCCGCACAATGCTGTGCCAATTTTCAACCGCACTGCTGGCTCGAACCGCTCGATCCCAAGCCGTAAAGAGAAGGGAAGCTTGCGCTTGCCACAGCGATGGAAGATCACGCAAGAGATCCTGGCTGCTTGGGCCAAGCACGCTTCGCCGCTGCCATGCCCATGCCAGCAACGCGACGGCTTGAGAGCCCAACCGCGAAAGCGCCTGCTCCTGGCTGCCATCGAGCAGTCGGGCAAACAACAAGGCATGAGGCAAGGCCAAACGCAGTTGCTTACTCAGCATCGCAAGGTGCTGCTGCAAGCCCGGTTGCGCCAGCATCGCCACCTCGTCGAGCAGGGCAACGATGGTTTGCAGTTCCTGTTCTCGAAACGAACTGCTCATGATAGCCCCATCATGCAACACGACCACATCCAACAACGCATGCAACTGTTCACACAGATAGCGCACCGCATCGGCAACCGATTGCATTTGAGCCAGGACGATGTGCTGTTGGTGCAGCGTTCTGCCCGATGGTCTTCCTTGAACGTGTTTTCCCGCCGCGACGCGTTCGGCTTGCCGTTGCAGCGCTGGCAGGCGGTCTTGTTCGGCTTTCACAGCTCGCTCAAGACGCCCTTGAACTTGTGCCGCGACGTGAAAGAGATGCCACACATCTCTTTGATGGGTCTGGTCGAGTTCCAGATGGCTCAATGCGTCAGCAATGGCCCGGCCTCCGTCGCTGACGGTGTGAACGGGCTCAATGCCTTGTTCGCTCAACGACCACAACACCAGCGTCCAGCTTTCGCCATCGACCGCCACGGGAGGGATGCTCGCCCACACTTGTCCGCTGTGAACATCAATGACATTGAGATAGGCTTTGCCGCGCTGGCTACTGTATTGCTCATCGAGAGCCAAGGTTCGTGGTGCTTGTGCACGTTGTCGGTTCATCCACGCTTGCGCACGTTGCCCCGCATCTTGGATGATCGTGCAAATGCTTCCTATGCTGATGCGTATGCCATGCAACCGTTTGAGCGTCGATTGGATGCCTCGATACCTGGCGTGGTTTTCGATCAACAAGGTCAGAACCAGTGTGGCAAGCGACGTTTTTTGCTTCAGTGGGACCAGCGGTGCACCCATCGCTTCATGCAGCGCTTTGCGCCCGCTTGCCGCCCACCGATACAAGGTCTGACGGGACACCTGATACGTTCGGCTCAACTGACTCACCAATCCATGACGTGGCTGGGCCAACATCTGAGAAATGATATCAACGCGCTGCTCAATCGTGCTACAATGATTCATGTTTCCTCCCTGAGAACGGTGTTGTTTTTTTTTGTCAAAATCACCTTATCTCTCAGGGATTCTTTTTGTCAATCGTCGCGCTCATGTGTCACATGGTTCTCACTCCATTTGAACCATGCCTAAACAATAAGATACAGTGTACAATTCTCACCGAAATTGTCCATGACGACTATATTATACTGACACTTGCTGCTGAAGCCACATATATTGTATCTTCTACTCTTCAGAAGGAGAAAGCATTCTTTGAATTATTCTTTCAAAAAATTGTTGATCTTCTCGATGAAAACATTGTGAAGCCTTTCTTAGGGGAACAGTTTATTGCAGCTACTATGGGTTCGGAATATACAACAAACTTTGAAGGCGATCTTCGTTCAGCAGTTGAGGAGGAATCAAGCGAAGTTACGCAATGGATACTCCCCAAAAATAGCGGGGAAAACTTTTTTCCTTCTAAATTTTCTCGATATGAGAAAGAAAATACTATTATCTTCAGACGTCTTCCATACAAAGGATGAGTTTTCTTAAAAGGTAGAGACTTCTCACTGTGCGCTTATTTTCCCAGGTGCTTTTGGACTCTTCGCTATTGAATGTATTTATGTTGGTTCCTACCAGTCATAGAAAAAATACGTCGGAGGACTTCTTCGGTACAGCTCCGCTAAGTGGTGAAGAGCTCGAATAAATGGCAAAATTTGAGCTTAGAATATTCGACCTTCACCGTTTAGTGTTGCTGTACGACTTCTTAACAGTGCATTTAATTTGAAATTTTGTAGATTTTGTTCATAGGAGTAAAAAGCCATATGATTATATTCAACATTTATGATTATAAAATATTTTTAGAGACAAACCAGGCTCCAAAATATTATAGGGAATTTTTTCGTGATGATTCGCTTTTAGCTGAAGAAATAGATATAGATAGAACAGAAAAAGATCCGCTAGATAGCAATGTAGTATTTATTGCTGCAAAAAATTGTGGGAGCAAAAAAGAGTTTTCTCTCACTTTACTTCTCGGCTATTCCCCGTCGGATCCTGCCTTTTATCCAGAGTTGCTTTACGTTCCCGAAAGCCAGATCTTATTTATTAGGGCTGGAGAAAAAATTCTGGCTTATCAGCTGCAAGTACCTCAAAAATTGTTCGAGCTTTCAGTTGACATTGGCTTTCTTTCCTGGGAGCGATATAGCAACTATATCATTATGGTTGCAGAAATGAGAATGACCGTCTGGAATCTTGCCGGAGAACAATTATGGACGCTTTTTGTCGAACAGCCCTGGAGCTATCACTGTCATCATGAGATGATGTCCTTTATCAAAGATGAACAAGTCTACACCTTTCCTGTCGCTACTGGGCCCGGAAAAGAGAGAATGTAATGTCTCTTGTTTTTGCTAAGATTTTATAAGAGATGATTCCTATACATAGAAGATGACTTGATAAATAAACAGCTTTACTTATTTTCATACTAAAATAGCCTCATTGAGGAGAATGAGATACATATGCCAATAGAAGGTTATCCCTGGGAAAAATCTGCCAATAAGTTGCAAGCGAAGAAAATCCTTCCTACGAAGGTCCGCCGAAGCAGCTATCCTCGTGCAAGGAACAAGGCTATCCAGATTATTGCTTAAGAAGAGCCTATTGGGATCTTCAAAGAGATGCAGCACAGTATCATCAGGCAGAAAGTAAAAGGCAATACATTGAGGGGGATCAGCAGATAGATGCACAGAGCGTTTTTTTAGAATCACAACTGCATCCGGAACTGTTCTCATTAGTTGAAGAGCTGAAACAGCAAGCACAAGCAGGGATTGCCATTGAACAAGTGCAGAGAGAAGATATCCCGTATGATGAGGTGAGAATTCTTTTGGATGCGATTCTTTTTCGCACTGAAATTGGCTACGGACTCAGACAATATCAAAATAATGAATTGGAAAATTGGCTGAGCCGATGGCATCATGTGTGCTCTCATATAAAGAGCACCACTAGTATTCTACCGAGAAAAGATTTTTTGTGACGTACAGATCATCTTTGGAGGAAGAGATAGAGCTTTTCCCGGAATGATGTGCCAATAGAACTCCTAAACCATAGACGTTCGCACCGTTGCTTTTGCGTTTGATCCTCCAAACAAAGAGGATTAGATGTCAGTTGCATCTCATCATAGTTTCTTTTAGCCAGAAACTGAAGAAATTTTACTGCGAGAACAGCATAAGAAAAATAACAGGGTCTGAAAATCACTGTGGATGCAATCCTTTTGATGGTTCTTCCGCAATTAGAAGCTTTTTTTAACCCTTAGTTTAAGTTTTAGACAGGGTATTGGCATTCTTTCATCGGAAAAACATACCATAACCTTGTCTAAATCTTTGATATAATTAAGGAGAATTTATGCATTCATTTGATATTTTTCAGAATAATAATCTTTTGACTGGCAATGATCTAGCTATCGAAATACCATCTTCTTCAGAAAAATTGAGGGCTTTTATCATTGTTGGTTCATATGCTCAAACCCCACTGGGTCCCAAAAAGCCTTCAAGAGTACTTAACATTGAGCATCCAGAACAACGATTTTGGATGCTCAAATACGAAATTGATAAAAGTGCAATTTCTTCTCATGATGTTAGTATTGAGGAGTATCAACTCAAAGATTTTATCTATATTAACGATATCCTTTCCATAAAGGAACTTGAGGAAAAGTTACAAGAATATGTTCAAGATTTTTCTTCATTTTGTGTCCCCTGGAAGATGAATGTTGCTTTGTATAATTAAATTGCTATGAGAATTGCTGATTTATCCAGGATTGGTGAAATTACTTATGGTGCATAATTGTGGAGTTGAAGGCAGATTTGCAAATGGCAGTACAACCAATGAAATAAGAGAGATTAATACTTCTCCTGGAGGTACTGCAGAGCTTAATGGTAAAGCTGAAACAGTTTTAGCAAGCGCTCAATATCAAAGTAGATTCTAGAACAAAGCAGCAGTTGTAGTCAGAGATATTGCTTCAGCTTTAAGGGGGTTTTAGTATGGATTCAGCTGTCTATAAATCTATAGCTGCAAAAATAGCACGAGATTTGGAAATGGCTCCTGTTGAAAGCGATATTCTTGTGATTGAGAGGTTCCTACCAGTCATAGAAAAAATGCGTCGTGAGGGAGCTGTTATTCTTCTCGAATGGGATGGCGAACGCGGTCAGGGTGATAATGGAGTTTATACAGCCGTGGTTTCGGGGAAAACACTGAAAGGTGAACATTTTAGAATAGATGCTGATACTATAGAAGAAGCCTTGTCCTACATTATAGTTAATTATGCGATGATTAAGTGGGGTATTAATTTATAATATTATTGGGTTCAATTAGAGAGAATAATTCTTACAAAGGATTTGCTAAATGGGGCAATTTAATGTATTTCAAAAAAACAATCTCATTACTGGGACTCATCTGGCTGTAGAGATCACTTCATCTTTCCCTAACCACCGAGCTTTTGTGGTGATTGGTTCATATGAGAAAACACTGAAAGGACATGCCAGACCATCATCTATTCTCAATCGAGACTATAGTGATTTACGTTTCTGGTTCCGTCAATACGAGGTAGATGAAAAATTTATAGGGAGTAATGAAGATATTTCAGTCGAGCAATTGGCTAATCATGTGTTTAAAAAAGATATTGATAGCCTTGAACATTTGGAGAATGAATTAGAAGTGTATCTTCAAGATTTCTCGCTCTTAAAACCTGTATGGCGATTTGATCCAAAATTGCCTTTTAACTAACCAATTGTATATGTAGTAGAGCCACAAAATTGGTGAACAGCTTATATTGAGGGCTTTTTGTCGGTCAATGTGGGTCCTACGCATAAGAGAAAAGATGAACTCTACTTGTCATTTTAAATAAAAGGGGCTACATCATTTTAGTCGATTATTATATACATACGCATTAGTATCATGGCTGCCATAAATGAAATAGGAAAAGTGGGAATATGGAAAGTTTCTTTGCAGAGATGCCCTGGGAAAAGACAACGAATAATCTTCATGCTCAACATAGAGTAATAAGGTGCCCTCCTCAATGGTTGAACAACCGTCCAGCGATGGGAGTTGCTCTACGAAAGATGGAGGAAGTTCATTTCATAAGTGCGAAGTTTTCCGGAGATCTTCATTATTTTGAGCCAGCCATAGTATCTCTTGTCGTACAAACAAAACCAGGCACCTTTGCCGAGTGTTTTGGCGTTTACATTCCGACCGTTCCGGATGATGAAGGTCATGATTATCCTGCTTTGTGCTTAAGGAGGGCTTCATGGAACTATGAATTGGATAGAGAAAATTACAACAAGAAAGTTAATAAACGAGAATATATAAAAGGAGGGCAATCTATTGAGGCCGTGAGCATTTTTCTTCCCGAGCAGGAATGCACCGAAATTCGTCAGCTGATCTCGCAAGCAAATGACATGGTTGAGCAAGGTTTTGTTACTGAACAGGTCAAAAGAGAAAATTGTCCATGGTTTAGCGTTAAAATTAAAATTGCCTCTGATCGTGTTAACCTCGATATGGCATACACGCCTTTTTCGACTCGTATACAGGCGCTAGAATCATGGCTGGAAAAATGGAAATCATTTTTTTCAAAGATAGATTTGACCAAAGGCATTCAGCCAGAAGGAGATTTTTCAGTGACGTATCATGATTCTCTTCAGGAACAAATGAGTTCCTTTGTTGAAATGTAACACTACTGCGTTATAAAGCATCTGAAGTTTGAGTGTTTCTCATAATGTTTAAGCGAAGCATTTTTCTCGAAAGAAAGAGGATATCTTGAATACAGATCAACTGCGCTTTATCATTATTGATCATCCAGAAGAATTCGATCTCATAGAAGAAGCTTCTTTTGGTAATGATTTAATCGCAGATCTGAGCCGGATCAATGGAGTCTGGCATGTGACCTTTTTCCCACGGCACCAGCAGTTAGAGCTCTCATGGGAGGATTTCGCGAAAGTCTATCAATCCTTTCAAGCTTTTATTGAGGAGATGAAAACCTATCCCAAAGAGCAGTCATAGCTGTCAATCTGCTATGACATATAAACAATAAGTCGAGCTCTATGAAGCAACTGGGGTTTCTCAAGTGAGACTTTTCCAGGTATCCTTTCCTTACCCATGAGGTTGACTTCCTGTCCACCTATATGGGCCCTGGTCCCTGGCACCAGCGTGATGTATAATCTCGAAGTCCAGCAGGATCACACCTTCACCGTTGGTGATGGTAGCCGGGTGGTGCATAAAACTTGTCTCCCAGGTGATGTAAAGTCTGGTGGTCTGGAGTTTACGGAAAGAATTATTTCCGTTTTCTCTCATCCTTCGTCGATAAATGATGGAATATACATTCCTAAACCTTGATTGTCCATCTAATTTAGGAACAAGTAACGGTCGAAGCTATAAAGTTAAGGCAATCGCTTCAACTTTATAGCGGTGTTAAAAAATAAAGGTATAAAGTAGAGATGAAAAGAGAAATTACCGAAGCTATTAAAAGCTTTGTACAGCAGTTTGAATATTCAATAGATTCTGGTATGCTATATGAAGTTCACCTATTTTTAAATGAATCCAAAGAAATTAAGTCCTTTAGCCTGGATTATGCTAAAGATATACCTATTTATGCAATAAAGATAGAATTAACAAATAGTACTCAATATAACGCCAGACAACTCATAAAAAGTTTTATTAATAATATAGAATACAGATCTATGACATTATATACTTCTGATTGGAATAAAGATAATATACACTATACAGTATATACGGTGATGAATTCTGGGAATGGGGCCCATTTTGAAATAGATATAAAAATAGAAGGGAATGCCAAAAACTTGTCTAAATCGTCAATGGAATAAGGATTTGCTAAATGGGGCAATTTAATGTATTGCAAAGCTTCTATACCTCCGCCTGACCCTGCTTACTACGTTCGGCATAGCCTATCATTGTAAGCGCATACTCACGCACAACTTCGCGTAACTCAGGAGGCTGATGAATGATAAAGGGAAGCCCCATACCAACCAGCAAACGCGCCATCCATGGCAGATCCGCTACCTCGCTACGTACAAGCACACCCTGACTTTCCTCGGTAAAGTGCCCCTTTGAAAGCTGGCTTTTGCGTTGTGCCTCCTCCAGGGTCGCCTCCAGCCATACCTCGACCTGCCACACACGCGGAACAGAGGCCAGGGCGCGCTGGACAGCAGAAAGCGCCTCAAAGGTGGGCGGACGCGTGAAGGTCTCGTTCGTTATTGCGATTTTGTCAATACGGTCCAGCCGAAAGAGGCGCTGAGTCTGGCGCAAATGACAATAACCGATGGTGTACCAGAAGCCTTCGTGAGCAACCACACCATAAGGATCAAACAAGCGCTCTGTGACTTCCAGAGGTGAGGTACGATAGCGTAGATGCACACTCAGCTCACCCTTAACCGCAAGGCTTAACATAGTCACTGCCGCGATGGCAGGCGCTACATGAGCAGAACTATTCTCAAAGATCACTGTCTCTTCAACAGCCCGGATACGTTCACGCGTCGGCGCTGGCAAAACGCGCTCGATCTTTACCAGCGCGCCTTCAAATGCGGACGAGGTCTGGGCGAGACCGTTCTCGCGAGCCATTAAGAGACTCAGGGTCAGAGCCTGGGCCTCGTCCTCGGTAAAGATAAGTGGTGGAAGCTTATACCCAGGCCTGAGCTTATAGGCTCCATAGCGACCTCGCTCGGCCTCCACTGGAATGCCCAGATCGCTCAAAGTTTCAATATAATCCCGGACCGTGCGGATATTGACCTCTAACCTGCGCGCCAGCTCAGCCCCGGTCATCCGCCCATGGGCCTGAAGCAATTCCAGAACCGTCAGCACACGGGCCGTAGGACGATAGACCACTTTTCTTCTCTCCTATCTCATATTTTGTTTTAATTAGGGTCAATAGTACCATCTTTTGGCCCTATACTCAATGCAGAGAGAGATACTTGCCTCGCCTCTCTCTACATTGAGTACTTTCAAGAGTAGCGCGTGAAATGCCTACCTTTACCGTTTCACGCGCTACTCGCTACTCAAGCCAACTACTAAAACGGAGGGGCGGCAAACATACATAGGGCCTATCAGGCGGAAAGCGAGCACACACATGACAGAGAAGTACATACCAAACATTGCCCATGATTTCGACCTGCTAATCGGCACCTGGAAGGTTGAGAATCGACGCAAGCAAGGAAATTCCCTTCTGGCAGATCAAGCATTAGGAAATGAGGCCACATGGGAGGAGTTTTATGGCCGAGATCGTTTTGAAAAGCAACTCGATGGGAGGGCAATCGTCGAGCATTGGGAAGCCACACTCCCCTCAGGCGAGCACGCACTAGGGCTAAGCATCAAAGCCTATGAATCCGCCACCGGGCAATGGTCGATCATCTGGATCGACAACCGCAATCCCCTTGATTACAGGCCCCTATACGGAAGGTTTGAGAATGGTGTTGGCACCTTCTTCCAGGTCATTGAAACTTCAGACGGGCAACCTCTCCATGTGCGCTTTATCTGGGATGAGTTGACTGAGACCACGGCCCGCTGGCAGCAGGCCTTCTCCTTCGACGAGGGCAAGCATTGGGAAACAAACTGGATCATGAAGTTTACCAGGGAATAAGGGTTAGTCTATACCAGCATGAACCCTACAAGGTGCAAACTATCTTAATTGGTAACTTAGGAAGGAATCAGAGAGATGACAGATCTACATCCACAGGCAGATAGAGAACATACTATCAGGAAAGCAGACAATGCTATCATTGAGCTACGACAGTACACGCTTAAACCTGGTCGACGCGACGAGCTGATTACCTTATTTGAGGAGCATTTCATTGAGGGGCAGGAGGAAAATGGTGCCCATGTTTTGGGCCAATTCCGTCGCCACGACAAACCCGACCAATTCGTCTGGCTGCGTGGCTTTAGCGATATGAAGGCGCGTCAGCAAGCGCTTCAGAGCTTTTACTATGGTCCGATCTGGCAAGAGCACCGCGAAGCGGCCAATGATACGATACTTGACTCGGATAATGTACTGCTACTGAAGCCCGCTAGCTCAGATGGTACATTTCAGCTTGACCTGAGCAACCAGCCCGCAAAAGATGCGCTGGAAACGGATGGGGGCATTATTATCGCCACCCTCTATACTTTTGCCTCCCCTGTTAAAGCGAGGTTTATCGAGTTCTTTGAGCAAGATATGGTTCCAGTACTCCATGCAGCCGGGGCGACTATTGCAGGATATTTCGTCACAGAGGCAAGTGCGAATACATTTCCAGTCCTGCCAGTGCGCGAAGGCGAGCATATCTTTGCCTGGTTCACGACCTTTGCCAATAAAGGAGCCTATAAGAACTATCTCTCTACACTAACCAGTCGTCAGGCGTGGAATGAGTCCCTGCTCCCCATCCTGGAGGAGTGGTTGGCACAACCCGCTGAAATATTGGAGCTATCGCCCACTCGGCGCTCCCTCCTGCGCCATCGCTTTGCATAGATGAGTAGGATCAATACACGAGATATGCTTTCTTGACAAACTAGTTTCACATATTATACAATCGTTTCACACGAGAAACAGAAAAGAGTGGGAGAAAGCAATCATGGGAAGTATGTTAGATACACAGCAACTGGCGGTCCTCTTAAAAGAGAGGCGTGGTGAGCGGGGACTACGCGAGATCGCCCAGGAGATGGGCAATGTCAGCCCGGCCACACTCTCGCGCATCGAGAACGGCAAGATGCTGGACGTTGAGACCTTCCTGCGCCTCTGTGACTGGCTTGAGGTCAATCCCCAGCACTTCATCAAAGAAGCCACCCAGGATCTACTGAGCAGCCAAGCGCTACGCTATCGCATCGAGGGTGGTCAGCGCCTTGAGGGTTCAGTCGTGGTACAGGGCGCCAAGAATGCCGCGCTTCCCATTATTGCTGCCTCGCTCCTGGTCGCCAAAGGCCAGACCATCCTGCGTAATGTCCCCCTGATCCGCGATGTATATGCAGCTATTGAACTGGCTCGCTCTCTGGGCGTTAAGATGACCCTCCACGAGGAAGATCAGGTCCTGGTCGTTGATGCCTCTGGCCTGGATGGCAATACACTCTCCGAGCGCCTGACCAGCACCTTCCGCGCCTCCGTCCTCTTCCTGGCACCCGTGCTCCAACGGACAGGCAAGGTCGCGATTGAGACCGTGGGCGGCTGTAGCCTGGGCAAACGTAGCCTGGACTTCCACTATCGAGGCTTCGCTCGCCTGGGTGCCACCGTCACCGAACAGGGCGATCATATCGATGTGAACCGCGAGGGCTCCTTGCAGGGCAACTATCTCTACCTGGATACCCCCAGCCATACCGGCACTGAAAACCTGATGGTCGCAGCCTGTATGGCTCAAGGAACCACTATTATCGAGAATGCCGCGCTTGAACCTGAGATCGCCGATGTCGCCAACTTCCTTAATTTGATGGGGGCACGCATCTCTGGTATCGGCACTGGCGTACTCCAGATCGAGGGTGTCTCTGAACTCTCGGGTGTGGAATATACGATCATGCCTGACCGCATCGATGCCGGAACCTTCGCCATGCTGGCAGCCGCAACCCAGGGCGATATTGAGCTGATTGGCGCACAACTGCGTCATTTCGGCGTGGCCCGCGCCAAGCTGGAGCAGATGGGCGTCGAGCTCCACCAGGAAGGT
Source organism: Tengunoibacter tsumagoiensis (assembly GCF_003967535.1). GTDB lineage: Bacteria > Chloroflexota > Ktedonobacteria > Ktedonobacterales > Ktedonobacteraceae > Tengunoibacter > Tengunoibacter tsumagoiensis. The sequence goes on from NZ_BIFR01000001.1 coordinate 5,029,183, forward strand.
CCCGTCATTCGCGTGCGCCGCCCCGGCACTCTGCGCCCCATCAATATCACTACCTGGCCCTATCCTGGCTTCGCTACCGATCTGCAACCGCAGATGATGGCCCTGGCCTGCTGTGCCTCGGGCACCTCCTATATCCGCGAGACCGTCTTCAACAAGCGCTTTGCCGCAGCCCAGGAGCTTAACCGCATGGGCGCCACTATCGTTCTTGATGGCGAGGCCGCTGTTGTCAAAGGCCCTACTGCCTTTGTGGGCGCGACCGTTGAGGCTCTCGACCTGCGCGCTGGTATGGCCCTGGTCCTCGCCGGAGCCGTCGCTGAGGGCGAAACCATTATCGAGAACGCCAGCATGATCGAGCGCGGCTGTAGCGCGGTCATCCGCCGCTTCACCCAGCTCGGCCTGACTATCTCAGAGGAGCGCGAGAAAACCGGCGTATTAGTGGCGTATTAGTGTAAACAAGAAGACAAAAAGTGCTGAAAACTTTTGTCTTCAGCATATTCAATGCTCTTGAAAAAGCACAGAGGAAAGATGGAAAAGATAACAATTAGCCAGGCATTCAAAGCCCAGAGAGCCAACCCAGACCTAAAACGCCCTGCTAATACAAGCCAGGAAACCTACCCCAATGTATAGTTCGTCTGTCCATACATGCTGCTGCGATCTCTGAGGATCGCTGGCTCTCCACGACGCATGTGGAGCAGCGTTCGTTCAATCTGAAAACCATAGCAGGTGAGCAGCGAGGTAGCGGCCTTATTTTCTGTGGGGGCACTTATCATCGGGGCTTGTGTGTAAGGAAAGGCCAGAGCAGACTGTAGAAGCCGTTCTGCGTCCTCAGGGTTCTCAGCTAGCCAGGGGCCAATAATGCTCTTCTGGGCAATAAGATACCCACTAATTTTCCCCTCAGGAGTGCGATGGATCAAGGCTCGTTCAGGATATTCGCGCAAGTATGCAGCCAGGACAGCGGCTCGACCAGCGCCAAAATAGGCGGCATCAAAAGCTGTCACCGCAGGCAGATCTTTCAGTTGAAAAGAGGTGATCCCTGGTGAGAATGTCTCCAACTCGACTGTGGACAGATCTGCCTGACGACGCCACTGCGCAACCTCTCCCTCTGGCACAAAAGCAAACTTTTTATACAGATCTGCTCCCGCCGACGAAGCATCCAGTAAGACGGTTGGACATCCCCACTCATCTAACCAATTGAGAAACGCTTGTAACAGAGCCCTACCAATCCCCTGTCGCTGTACCGTAGGCAAGACAGACATACTTCCCAGATAGGCAAAAGACCCATAATTTATCACTCCCCCAACCCCCACAGGTCTTTGATCCAGACATGCCAACAGCCAGCCATCTGGCTGTAAGCTCAGATAGCGAGCCAGATTCCGTTGCTGCGGAGTAGAATAGCCATAAGCTGCCTGCATAATGGCCTCTGCAATGGAGAGATCAACGTCGCTTAACTGGCGAAGAGTGATGGACATGACAGCTGGCTCCTTCCGGAAGGCCTCTTCCCTCTTTTGACTATATGACGTATGGAGTAGAGCTCTGGCTAGAGATCTGAGGCGTGAAATGAGACGGCAGCGTTCAGGGCTGCCAGAACCTGTACAACATCCTGGCAAATTTCAGTCATCAATTGAGGAATCCATTCTTCAGGATGTGGAGTAGATGGCTCGTCGTCATCCGATGACCCTGCTGGCTCAGGAATGACAGGCTCGTCGTGCAGGCCATGAATACCCAGCGGATGCCAGAGCGGAACCTCCACCCTCTGCTGAAGCGTCAGCAGATCTGGCTGCAAACGATTCTCATGCAGAACCATACTTACTCCAGGTCGTGTCTCAATCGTTCGTCGACTCCGTTCGCTCGCCTGTAACTTTAACATCTGGGTCAGAGATAGTAGCGTCTCATCAGAAGGCTTTTCACCATGGAGAGAGAGCGTATATGAGAGATCCAGAACGAGTGGAGGAATGGCATTGGTATGACGATGAGCACAATTTTGCACTGAATCATCATGGAAGAACTCACAGATCCCGCCAGGACCATCTAACGAGAGGGCCGTGTCCAATGAGCCCCAGGAGAATGAGACTGTACAGCCACTCTGTAGCTCCATATCTTCACATTCACCTGTATGGCAAGCACAGGCAAACTCTCGCTCTAACGAACGGGTATTCATCCAATATTCTGGATGGGTCACAAGATTCAGGTTCCCTGCCGCCTCCAGAAACAAGCGGGTCATATCTTCATATGTGATCAAGAAAAGAACTCCTTATTTTTCTGACTCTATTTTCAGCCCACAGCGCGTCCACTTCGGCATTTCTTATCTCTCTATACTAAAATAAGCATTCCTTTATCCTCTCCACACATGAGTTTTTCCTAGTAATAATTCTTAATATTACTTGTGGAGTCAATGGGTGTCAATAGAAAGGCAGGAGGTGGGGATTTCTACTCTTCTTTGAAGATACCAGGATGCTGTGTCTCTTTAGATACTAAAACTCAACACAGAACATGTCAGGATGCTGTGTCTCTCTTTAAATGCTACAATTCAGATGCTAAAAAATCAACAGGGCCTCAATAGCTGAGGCCCTGTTGGTCGTTGTTGTGCCATTAAAGCATTGGACGAATAGAGAGGATGATATATCTTGTCACGCCACCAGGAGTGGAAACATTGACCTCATCGCCCTCGCGATGGCCCATCAAAGCTTTACCTACCGGCGATTGATCAGAGATCAGACCAGCTTTAGGATCTGCTTCAAACGTCTCGACCAGCTTAAAGGTGCGTTTTGAACCGCTCTCAGTTTCAAGCTCTACCTGCATCCCGATTCGAACCGTTGCAGGACCGCTCTGAGCACCATGCATGTCGGGCGTCATAATCTCAGATAAAGCCAGAAGGTGCTCAAGCTCCATGATCTCTCCTTCAAGCTTGGCCTGATCACTCTTAGCTTCCTCATACGCGCTACTCTCGCTAATATCACCCGCCTCTTTTGCCTCGTGAATATAATCGGCAATCTCACGGCGTTTGACATTGCGGAGATAATCTAAACGTTCCTGTTTCTTTGCAAAGCCTTCGGGCGTCAGGCGATAAACCTTGCGCTCCGACTTTGCATCACTCTGTCCACCAATACTCATTTGTTATACTCCTCCTGGTAGTGAGGCTTGTGACCCCTTACAGGCCTTCCCAGATCTGCGCCTCTCCTTACCCATTCCGTCGCATCCCATTAGATCCATCCCTCTTTTTTTGGTCCCTACTGCTTTTCTATGGCGCATCAATTCACACATAAGCTGATAAGCCGGGCTTTCTGCGGAAAACTATCCTGTCCTCACTCCCACCTGATAAGTAAGTTATAAAAGAGGATGAACTTACTAACAACAAAACTAAACCATTTCACTGGTTAGCAACTTGCTGTTATTGCTACCATTAGTCGAGGCGACTTGCTCCTACGCATCATAATTGAGAAAGTGTAGGCACTCAACACACATGAGGGTGATTATACGTTGTGGATTACAGAACGTCAAGTGATTTGGTCACCTATTTTGTAGGTTCGTCCTGTCTCGACATACGTCATCAATCTTCTTTTTATCATAGCAATACTCTACCCTGGATATGCATTTCATCCTACTATCTATCCTACTATCAATACACGTATGACTACTCCTCTCTCTGTAAGAATTCGCTCTATCCTGCAATAAAACGGAAAAGTCGGGTCGCACAGATAGGACAGATTCCTTCCATCGCGCTACGCCCATTTTTTGTTACAGTCTTATGGGCATGTGTCATCTCTCTCTTCTGACGACATTTTACGCAGTAGGCCTCAACCGCTGGTATCTCTTGAACGTTGAGATCGCCATTAGTTGGCTCATGGATCTCTTCTCTCTCCAGACTACTCTGCGGTGATACATTCTGAAGGGGCTCTCCGTCTTGCTTACTCTGATTCTCGCCAGAACGCACTGGCTCCGTATGGTATTCGACGAGATAACGCTCTTTCTCTACAACAGGTTGCTCCACGACTGGCTCTAATGAGTGCTCCGCTCGCTCCCTCTCCAGTTGCTCTATGACTTCACGTAATAGTTTATCTGTACTGCGTTCGATGGATGGCAAGGTCGCCACTTCTTCTCTTTCTTCTCTCTGCCTATTTCCAGCTGCAATCGCTGATTGAGGCTCCCAGGCCAGCACAAGCGCACTAACACGTTCAGGAGCCTCTTCCTGAACCCGCAATCCTGCTTCGGATATAACCGCTACTTGCGCTTGTGGTGTCTTGTGTAGCAGCTCGGCAAGTTCTGCATGGCTCGCACGCCCACCTTCAATGAGAAAAACTGGCTGCTGTAAAGACTCCAATTGTCTGGTGATACTTATCTGCAACTTGCCTGTGAGCAATGCGATGGCGGCATGCTGTGCTCCATACTGATGAGCTGCTGCCGATAGATAGCGAAACTCTGAATGGGTTATTGGCCGTCCACTACGCCTCTGCTGCCAGGTAAGCAATGGGCGTAAGATCCAGGCTGGAGTAAGCAATGCATAGATGAAGAAGGCCAGGGCCGGGAACATTCTACCATTCGCTAACCAGGCTGCTCCAGTATTCTTCAAAAATAAATCTTGTGGCGACAAAAATATTAATCGTGTGCAAAGGAGAGGCTCACGACTGGCGATCGCAATACTATACTTACAGCTTAGTCCGCTGGCGAGAAGCACTGCCGGACGCTGCACCACATCACAGAGAAAGTCTCTTATTACTGTAATATAGGTCTCAGCAGTATATTCAAGAGCAGGGCGATCTGAAAGGCCAAAGCCAGGGAGATCCAGCGCATAGACCTGATATGCATGTGCTAGCTCCTTGATAAGATAGCGCATCTCATATGAGGACCCACCTATCTCAGGGGTATGTAGTAAAACAAGCGGCGGGAGCTCTGCATTACCTGCTCTTTTATAGAAGATCTGTCCATACTTCCAGGTATAGGTAGAGGCGTCACCCTCTAGCATGCTCGTTAAGGGCTGGGGCCTGTGCAAAAGATAGCGCAGCATGAGTGCCCCTCCGAGACCAACCACTCCCATACTTCCTCCCAACATGCCTATACGCAGAAACTTTTGTAATCTCTCCACCGACAACCTCCTTTTAACACCTGACATGAAGCCATGCCTGAGTCCAGTCTATCCATGCTTCTTGTGGTTCATGCTCTCCCCATTACCCCAAAAAACTGGACTTTTAGGAAGAAACGGACGACCGAAACACGCCTGTAGTATACCATTTTGCTAGAACTGGCCCACTCTGGCTGGCAAACTATTATACTAGCAATACGCATCATTTTTAAAATTCGCGCACTTTATCATTTCATTTTCAAAATCACTTTTATCTGAATCAGAAAATGGTGCAGCCAATTAGCAAATTCGCAACTTCATTGGGAGCCATTATGCGCATTATTGACACCCTGGACGAAATGGTTGAGACGGCCCGTGGGTGGCTTTCTAGAGGAACCGTAAGCCTGGTCCCTCTCTCAAGCGATCTTCATGCCGGACACACCGCTCTGTTACATGCCGCTCATCAAGCAGGCGAGGTAACAGTGGTGAGTCTTCTTCAAAAAACAAGTCTGCTGGGCCTTAAGCAAGCTTTACCGCTACAGCCACAGCCAATTGTGCAGAAGCTACGCGTCGTCAGCCATAATAATATTGATATTGTGTTTATTCCTCAGGCGGATGAGATGTATCCACCAACGTTTGCTACGTATGTGAATCCTGGCGGCCCTGTGATGGAATATCTCTTACAGAGTTATACTCCAGAGATGATTCGCATTTTTTCGACGACTATGTGCAAACTTTTGCAATTGGTTCGACCAGATATCGCTTTCTTTGGGCAGAAAGATGCTCTTCTGGTTGGCCTGTTGCGTCAGCTTGTTCGCGATCTCAATATCGATGTCAGTCTACAGACGATTCCTACTGCCCGCGAACGCGATGGACTCGCGATCTCTAGCCGCAATCTCAACTTTACTCCTGAGGAACGGCAGACCAGTACAGTGCTCTATCAAGCTCTTTGCAGAGCAAGAGCTCTTATTGAGCAAGGAGAGGTGCAAAGTTCTGTTCTGACACAGGCGATGACTACTATGGTCGCAAAAAAACCGCTCGCCTCTCTTGAGTATATCATGATCTGTCGCGATGACACGTTCGAACCACTTACTCAGATCCAACCTGGTACTTTGCTCTCGTTGGGTGTCCGCATTGGCTCGATCTTTTTATATGATAATCTCCTCTGGAAGAAGGATGGCAGTTGGAGTTGATTTTAGTACATGCTTTTTGACTCTGAAAATGTACCCCTGGCCAATTCATCTGTAGCAGTCTATAATGAGGCAAGCATGGCATGTACATCAAACGAAGGAGACTAGGATGCCTGGTATTATTCTTTCACTTATCCTCATTGGAGTCATCTCATATTTCTGGGGTTCGCTACCTCCAGGCTATTGGATGGGGAAACTGCTACGCGGTAAGGATTTCGATATTCGTGAGCATGGTAGTCACAAAACTGGAGCCACCAATGTTTTGCGCACTCTTGGTGTAGGCCCCGCCATTGTTGTCTTTCTCTTGGATCTCTCAAAAGGCGTCGGTCCTGCACTCCTGTCCCGTTTTGTGCCTGCATTTCAAGGTGGTGGCTGGGGCATTCTAGTCGCCGGGCTGCTGGCTCTTGTAGGACACTGCTATCCCATCTTTATTGGTTTTAAGGGGGGGCGTGGGGTGCTTACTGGTGCTGGCGCAATGCTGGTCGTCTCACCTCTGACGTTCTTGATCGGAGCCATCACGACATCTAGCACGATCTTTCTTTCTCGTTATGTCTCGCTCGGCTCCATTGTCGGGAGCATCACAACTATTGTTTGCGGCATCGTGTTCTATATTCTGGGCGTGAATAATCCCTCGCTCCTTCACTCCATTGGCCTTACTCTGCCAGAGATGCTCTTTATGGTTATTGCTCCTACGATGGTTATTCTTTTCCATTCGGACAATATTAAGCGCCTCCTTTCTGGAACCGAACGCAAAATTGGTTCTAAAAAGATTTCAACTACTGCAACCGATCCCTCAAACGCGTTGTAGTATGAAGCTTTGTGCTTACATACGATAAAGGGCGGGCTCGACATCAGGATGGCAATAATAAACCATCTGGTGCTGAGCCCGCCCTTCTGTGCTCGATACAGAAACTTTATTTTTGAGCTGTGGTAGCATCACTGCGGAAGATTGGCAATGCTCCAATCATATATTCGATACCAGAGAACAGCGTCCAGATGGTTGCCAGGATGATCAGACCATCAGCAACCAGTAAGAGGATCTCGGCAAAGTTCACTGTCTGACTGGTAAAGTTGACCATCCAGGGGAATAAGGAGAGTTGATGAGCACCCAGCCCCTTAGCTAATAAGAGTGCTCCAATGGCTACCAGTGTAATAAAGGTCTTCTGTTTTCCCCAGACTCCTGCTGGGATGACTTTGCCTTTGGAGGCTGCAACTGAACGCAGACCCGAAACAAGAAATTCGCGGGTGATGATGATGAAGGTGACCCAGGCAGGAACCAGCCCAAGCTGGACTAATGCAATCAGAACCGCTGCAACAAATACTTTATCGGCGGTCAGATCTAAAAAAACTCCTAACGATGAGACAACTTTCAAACGCCGCGCCAGATAGCCATCCAGATAATCTGTTACTGAGGCAAGGAAAAAAAGGATTGTAGCAACAAGAAATGCCCATGGCTGATTGACTAGCACCAATATAAAAACAATCACAGTAGCCAGCAGTCGGCTTATACTTAATATATTTGGGAGATTACGCATAGAGAGAAACTCCTCTTTAACAGCTTTCTAACCCCTATCACAATAAGAGACCTGAAGAGCCAGCGCTGCACATAGTTTTTTGATCCTCATCGCCAACAGGTTGCACACTGCTGTTCTCTATCTAAAAGCCGAAGAATGCCCCCTACCAGACGGAAGAAACGCTATAAGTTGTTACCATTATATGCGAATGCGGCATCGATTGTATAGCTAACTTTCTCTCCCTGCGCAAGAGAGGTGCTCCATCAACTCAATACGCTCCGTCATCGTACTACTACTATATTCATATATATTCATAAGAATTTGATGCTACAATAGCACTGCATAAGAGAAAAGAGAAGGAGATTTTTCAATGATTATCTGGGGATTACGTTCGCGTAATAAAGTCCTGGGGCAGGTACAATACACGTGCTCGCGCTGCGGAAACAATTCATTCCACAGTATGGTTCGCTATCGCCGCTGGTTTACGCTCTTTTTTATCCCATTGATACCCTTTAACACACGGACCATCTCGCGCTGCAATATATGCGGCTTTCAGGAAAATATTGCCAATCAGAGAGCTAATGAGCTCATTCCTCACTAGCTCTCTGGAACTGCAAACTACGATGAATTGAGTTGCTTGCTTCTCAGTACGGTGAGCTTCTGAGTCAGGCGTTTGGATCGTACATGTGGAGATCCCCAGCTGGCATTTTCACACCCAGCAATCTCAAACGTTGCTCGCTCGCGCTCTCAAACGCCTGCCAGGGGAGCTCCTTCTCGGCCTCATAACGCTTGAGCCACCAGTAGCCATAATAGGCGTAGATGCCACGACGCACTCCATCCGTATGATTGATGCCACCTGTATGCCAGATAGCGCTGTTAATAAACACGGCATCACCTGGTTCGACCATGGCTGCAACCTCACCGGGGAGAGGCTGGTGGATCTGGTCAGCCGATGGAATCGCCTCGCCACGATGGCTTCCAGGCAAGACGCGTGTCGGTCCCCGCTCTTCAGTCATAGGATCGAGCATAATAATGGTATTGATACTGAGAGGACGATCACCAGGAAAGACAAAGTCGCGATGCCAGGAGCGTTCATTCCCTGTATTATGCGGTCCTTGCCGCAAAAGGTCATACTGTAATAACTGTGCCTGTCCACCAAAGATTGCTTGTATCCTCTCAAGGATCGCTGGATGCTCAATTAAAGCTATAAATGAGGGGTACTTCAGCAATTGGTGTTGAGTGACGCGTGGCTTCTCTTTCTCCCAGATGCGATCAAATTCCGCTTGAATGAACTCTAAATATTCTCCGCTTAAGACTCCCCTGGCATGAAGATACCCGTGTTCCAGAAAAAATTCCTTTTCTTCCGGTGTATACATTGGAATGCCCCTTCTGCTGCGAACTACAGAGGTTTAACAGCAACTAAAATATCTCGTTTTTTAATCACACGATCAACTGTATGCGCAAATTGTGTATAGGGCGGCTCATTTAACACTTGCAGACCTGTCTGTGTCCCCACCAGGGCAATCATCTCCTCACGGCTTATGCGTGTCGCATTCCAGGCCAGGGCCATGGCTCCGCCCGGGTATAGTATCCGTTCCCACACAGGTAAAGCACGATTGAGAAGCTCAGAGATCTCTCCAAAATGTTGGATTCCATAGGGGAGATCCCCCACAATAGCATGCGCATGTGGTCCACCACTCACATCTCGCAGATGCTGATCTGCTTCGCTGGCATCACCATTGACAAGCACGAGCGAATGCATATGCTTCTTGGGCCCAATCTCGAACTGATAACGGCGACCGGCACGGCGGCTACGCTCATCCAATTCTTTAAAATGGATGCGCTCTCCTTCCAGATATTGGCGCACAAAAACAGCTGTTGTCTCAATATCTTGTCGCTCTAGATCGATTCCAAATGCATCATAACCAGAGGCTAATGCTAGAAACAGGGTCGTTCCCCCTCCAGCCATAGGATCAAGCACCCGCAAACGCTCGCTATATTGCTCTGCATAGTGACTGGCAAAGATCCCTACATTTAATAGAACACGGGTAAAGACCTCATTGGTTTTACCTTTATAGCGCCTGACCTCAGCCATCTCCAATGGGACAAACGGAGTAGATTGCGGTTCAATCGGACGCAGAAAAGGCCCTGTGAGATCGCCAATGGATGAAAAATACTCGTAAACTTCACTGATCGCACCTAGATGAAAGAGGATCGCAAACAGAGGTGAAGAGGGAGTACAGCTCTCTTCTAAGGTTGCAAGAAGATAGTCCTGGCCAGCCAGTTGTATCGATTCAATGTGCTGAATCACTGCCTGTAAAGGGCTGGCTAAAAGCTCTGGAGTTGCAAGAGCCGTTGTCATAGAGGCATATTGCGTACTCCGCTGTGGTGTGATTTTGAGTGCTATTTTCATGCAGCCAAGTATAGCACACCACAGCGGGTCTCTAACAGCGATCCGCTGTGGTGTGCTCGGACACTAATATTGATGAACTTGATGTGCTGCCGCAATGAAATCTGCATACCAGAGTGCGCTATCTTTAGGGATGCGCTGCAAGGTCTCATAATCAACGTAGACGATACCAAAACGCTTGGTATAGCCCTCAGCCCACTCATAGTTGTCCATGAGCGACCAGACAAAGTACCCCTTCAACGGGGCTCCCTGCTCAATCGCGACGGCCAGAGCCTGTACGTGCTGACGCAGATACTCAACACGACGAGGATCATGGACATGCTCGTCGCCTGGCTTCCAGCTCTCTTTAAAGGCTGCCCCATTCTCGGTCACATAGAGCTTCTGGATACCGTATTCGCGATATAGACGAAGCAAGTGATCGCTCAAGCCCTGTGGGTAGATCTCCCAGGGCATATCTGTATAGCTGGCCTCAGGCACGGGCGTAACTAGCGGGACTCTATCAGCCAGAGGCACCTCTGAGACACCTTTGACAAGGTTACGCGAATAATAATTAATTCCCATAAAATCAATCGGGGTAGAGATAATGGCGAGATCTCCCTCTTGAATCGGTGGCTCGTTCAGACCCATCGATGCAAAATACCCTTCAGGATAGTGACCACGTACAATGGGATCCAGAAACCAGCGATTGCTAAAAGCATCTAGCAGTGCAGTATCACGCAACGTCTCAGGACGATTATCCGAGGGATAGGCTGGCGTAAAGTTCAAGGTAATCCCTACCTCAGCGGTCTGTGGCACAATGGCGCGTATCCGCGGCATAGCCAGACCATGTGCTAATAAGAGATGATGTCCAGCATCCATCGCCGCCTGACGATCCTGCACCCCTGGGGCATGCATACCAATACCATACCCAAGATACGCTGAACACCAGGGCTCGTTAAGCGTAATCCAGCCAGCAATACGATCTCCTAAACGCCGGGCTACAATCTCAGCGTAATCAGCAAAGGCGTATGCGGTCTCACGGTTACGCCAGCCGCCTTTATCCTCTAATGGCTGAGGCAGATCCCAGTGATAGAGCGTTGCACATGGCTTGATCCCTTTTGTTAATAGTGCATCCACCAGCCGATCATAGAAATCGAGCCCTCGGGTATTCACGGTTCCACGACCTGTTGGCAAGATACGCGGCCATGCAACGGAGAAGCGGTAGGCATCCAGTCCCAGGCGAGACATTAACTCAACATCTTCTTCGACACGATGATAATGGTCATCCGCCACATCACCATTATGTCCCATATAGACCTTCCCGGGAGTAGCGGCAAAGGTATCCCAGATCGAAGGCCCCCGACCATCTTCATGGGCTGCCCCTTCAATCTGATAGGAGGCCGTTGCTGACCCCCAGATAAAATCTGCGGGAAAACTGCTCGCTAGTACGCTATCATTTATTGGCTGTTTATCTGTCATAGTACAATTCCTGTCATCATCAACAATAGTGGGGAGATACCCTCTATTCTGGTTAGGTGTCTCTCTCCCCTATTGTACACCTTTCTGACACTTTGCCAACACTATTTCTTTCGATTTCACCTGAGCTTTAAAAAAACGAAATTGTGCCTGCCCTATAATGGGAACACAATGGGAACACAATGGGAACACCCTGAAGGATCTTTGTAAGTACTTTATTATTTATGACCAAAAGCTTACAATACAAGGAGCTACATCCATACGCAAGAATAAGCCTGGAGGCTGACATATGCATATTGTAACGATCGCCGAAATGCGCGAGTTAGAGGCCCTGGCAGAACAACGCTATGGTCTCACTTCTGACATGCTGATGAGTAAGGCAGGGAAAAGTGCCGCTGACCTGTTTACAGAACATTTACTACCTCACTATAGCTTGAATGGCCTGGAGGTTCTCTTTCTGATTGGTCCTGGCAACAATGGTGGGGATGGGGTCGTCATGGCTAATCACCTTGCACAGGAAGGAGCCCTGATCAGCCTCTATTATTGGAAAGAGCAAAAATTAATAGTACGAGGTGAAGAGCTTCCTGCTGCTCAAGTCGCCAATGAGCTGGTGGATCTGATAAAGAGTGCAGACTATATTGTGGATGCGATCCTGGGAACAGGACAATCACGACCACTCGCTGAAGATTTACGGGCACTCCTTGCGCAAGTTCAACAAGAGCGCACACGCCGACCCGAGCTACAGATTGTGGCCATCGATCTGCCAACTGGCCTCAATGCTGATACTGGTGAGGTTGACCCGGGGACGCTGCGAGCCGATACGACTATTACGCTCGCCTGTCCCAAACAAGGCTTTTTCTTTTTTCCCGGGCGAGACTATATCGGCGAGCTCTTTATCGGCGATATTGGCCTGCCTGAAGAATTAGAGCAGACGATCCAGAACGAGATGCTCTCAGGCAAACTTGTGCATAAACTCCTGCCACAGCGAGCACTCAATAGTAATAAAGGGAGCTTTGGGAAGACGATGCTCTTTGCTGGCTCGCCACCTTATCCTGGTTCAGCCTATCTTGCAGGGACGGCTGCGGCCCGCGTCGGAGCTGGTCTGGTTACGCTGGCGGTGACAGAGAAGATGCTCCCCATCTATGCCAGCAGCTTCCATGAAGCCACGTTTACCATCTTACCGGCTATCGATGCGCCCAGCTTTGATCGTGCTAAAGCGCTGAATAATTCGCTCGAAGGCTACAAAGTACTGCTTATTGGCCCAGGGCTGGGGCAATCACCCAACACACGTGAGACAATACTCCAGGTGCTGGAGTATCTTCGCTCACTCCCTGACGAGAAACGGCCCAGGCTGGTGATTGATGCTGACGGGCTTAACAATCTTTCAGCCTTAGAGCGCTGGTGGACGCTTCTGCCAAAGGAGACGGTTATTACACCTCATCCGGGCGAGATGGGTCGTCTCTGCAAAGGAATCAAAGTCTCTGGCGGCAATATCGAACGCCTGAATCTCACGCGTCAGAAAGCTCATGAGTGGCAGGTAAATGTTGTATTGAAGGGGACCTGTACTATTATTGCCAATCCTCAAGGCCAGACTCGTATCAATTGGTGGGGAAGTCCGGCCCTGGCCACAGCTGGGACAGGCGATGTACTGGCAGGAATGATCTCTGGCTTCTTAAGTCAGGGCCTCCAGCCTTTTGACGCCGCAAGCGCAGGCGTCTATCTGCATACCGCCGCCGCCGACCTGCTTAGCGACGATGTGGGACGGGCGGGTCTTCTGGCCTCTGATCTGCTTCCACACCTGCCACGAACCATTATTGAAACCGCCTATGCAGAGTTCTAAGCGAGCCAATCTCAGTTCCAGGTTATGAGGAAAGGCTTCAACCCATTGTGTTTCAATGGGTTGGAAGATTTCTCCTCTACCATCCAGCCAGACACAATAATGACCGTCAGTGAGGCTCCCTCTCCATAAAGAGGTGCACTGACGGTCAATACATGAGAGAAAGAGCCTCCACGGCGCACTATCTCCTGGCCTGCTAAGGCCGGTAAACAGGTCGTGTGACCAGATTACAAAAGAGAGATTACCTGGCGGCAGCCTGACCGGCTTCGTCAACAACGTTCACCGTGATTTTTGGCTCCAATTTTGGAGCAATCTTCACTGGAACTGAGAAGGTTCCCAGGCTACGAATTGGGTCTGGCAGTTCAATCGTACGACGATCAACTGTAATCTTTTCAGCATCACGCAGAGCAGCAACAATATCCTGGCTGGTGATTGAACCATAGAGCCGACCCTGAGTGCCAACTTTTGCTCTAAAGGTTAAGGTGACTTCGTTCAAACGCTCTGCCTGCTGGCGATTGGCCTCAGCCTGTTTCTCCAATTTGCGCTGTTCAGCAGCAATACGCTGTGTCCGGTTGGTAATCAAGCCAGGGGTGGCTGCCGCTGCAAATTGGCGCGGCACGAGGTAGTTGCGGGCGTAGCCATTGGCAACTTCTTTTAAGTCGCCTGCTTTTCCCAGACCTTCAACGTTCTGTAACAGAATTACTTTCATCTTGTCTCCAATATTAGATATCCGATATCCCTGCCTTCAGGCATGGGGAGAAAACCATTGCGCCCGAGGGCGGTGTGTTTTAAGTGGGTCCCAACCGCTTGAGACGGCTACTGTTTGCCCAGCTATGGGGTTCCTAACCACGCGATGATAACGCATGTTAGTATACACCTTGCCATATCCGAAAACAAGACCCCATCCACGATTGGCTCGCCAAATAAGTCCCTTGATAAGCGCTTCACAAAAACATCAAACGCCTCTGAAGAGTTCTTCGCTCATGACATCTATCCTCGGCCCACAAACTAATCTTCATAGTGTGTTGCAGCCTATAAATATCTCACCTATAATGACTGCTATCAACAGGTATTCTTCATTTCGAAAAAACGGCTTCATTCATCGATCGTAAAGGACTTTTTTTATGAATATCGAAGGCACATACACACTCCAGGCTTCTCCTGGACAGGTGTGGCAATGTTTAATGGATCAGCAGGTGCTTCAACAGATTATTCCTGGCATTGAACGTATCGAACAGGTCGCGACTCATTGTTTTCAAGTAAGTGTCCAGTTGAAAAATGATCCTTTTCAAGGGCTCTATCAGGGACAACTGACACTCAGCGAGTTGCATTATCCCTATCATTATCGTCTGACTCTGGAGGGGGATGAGGAAGCTCCAATCCACGGCACAGGGAGCATTCATCTCAATAGCCAGGAGCAGACGACTGTGATTGCATATAAAGGTACACTTCAGTTAGGCAAACGAACGCTTTCTCTTAAACCCAGTATTATTAAAGGTGCCGCCAAGCTCTTTCTTCAACAGCTTTTTTCCGGTTTAGCAGCTTACTTACAGCAGACCTATCCAACAGAGGTGGCAAAAAAGCAGGCAACTGGAAGTATTCTGCTCCTCTCTGAGGTTGCAACCCCTGGGGTTGTTCCTCCCCCCTCTATCTTTCAGAAAATTACACAAAGCTTCCACCTGGGCCACGGTGATCGCGAATTAGAGCTCCTATGGGAAAAAAGGCTCCGTCGGATGAGTATGCTCTCTGGCTTGCTCTTTCTCGTCTGGTTGGGGACACGCCTGCCACGCACGCGCTAAGAGACGAAAAAAGCTATAAAAGAGATGCAGGCCACTCATGTATACAAAGGCGGCGTGGAAACCACGCCGCTTCTTACTCTTGACGCTCAATGGACTGACGGATTGTTTCCTGCCTGACATTTCTAAAAGAGGGGGCTACGTTTACATAGTGTAACAACGAAACGAGCAGGCGCTTCGGGATCAGGCATCAATGATCGAGCGCAGGCGGGATTTCCAGCCATTCTCATCATCTGGAGACTGGATGGTATTCTCGACGCTCCAGCTGCGCGTTCCATCGGCGGCCCGTGTTGGAAGAGCTCGTTGTTGTCGCGGCTCACGGGTCTGTAGATTACGCAGGGCCGTCTGAGCAGCTTTACGCACATCCTGAACAGGATCAGCCAGTAACAGTGTGATCGCATCCTGCGCCGACTGAACATTTAGCCTTCCCAATGTGCGAGCACTACCAGCACGCTCATCAGAGGTTCTGGCCTCGAGGAGCGGCATAAGATCTGGCACTAACTGCACCAATGAGAGATCCGCAATCAGGCGCAATAGACGACTTTTCCGCATCGGATGGGTCACCGTTGTCAGTGCAGCCCGGCAGTCTGCCATAATCTGATTTTTATTTTTTACCAGCCCCTTCGACTTCGCATCTGCCACAGCCATCTCAGGAGAGAGAGGCGCATTTCCACGCAAAAATGGTTCAATCCAGACAGCCACAGCTTCAGGCTCACCGGTACATTCATGCAATTGTAGAATATCGTGATAATGCTCATTTAACCAATGATACAGAGCAAGCGTCACCTCGGCATCACGTGCCGCATACGCCACCATTGCAGGGGGAAGCGGTCGCCGTGTCCAATCAGTGCGTTGGAGGCTCTTATCAAGGTGAAAACCAAAGGCGCGCCGTAACATGGCAGCGAGCGAAGATTCATGCTGCCCAAAAATCGAACGGCTGGTTGCCTCAAGATCATAATAATGCATGACATGAAGATTCCGCTCAGCCATAACGCGCATGTCAGCTCCAGCTCCATGTAACAAGATTGCTACATCTGGATTGCTAATGACCTCAGCCAATGGAGAAAGGTCGTGGAGCCGCAAAGTATCCACCACAAAACATCGCTGTTCAATCGCCAGCTGCAAGAGAGCAAGGCGCGGAACAGACGAACTACCCTCCTGGGGAGTACGCGTCCGTACCTGGATAAACTCAGCGTCCACTGCAACAACATGGGCCTGCCTCAATTCATGAACGGCATGGGCCAACTGCTCAGGACGATCAACCCAGAAACGTTCACCACGTTGTGGGAGCTGACCAAAAGGAGGGGTAGTGCCAAGATAACCCATCAAAATGTCACCTGCGTCAGCAGGTTCGATGGTGCTAAATTCTTCGCTTTCTGTTATGGGTGCTTTGTCATTCAAGGGATTACCATTCTGTCTGCTAATGCCATTGTCTGCTAATGGTGTTTACTCTACACTATAACATTTATAAAAGTTTTAGTCCAGCTTGGACACTCGGCCCATTTTAAATCGATGGACCTCTCGGCTGTAGAGAACTGGAGCAGAGGCAGAGGCAGACTGGCCTGGCTCGAGACGTGCCAGATAGTCGGAGTCTCGTTTAAGAAGACTATAGATGACGCCCACTATCTGGCCGGCGATGCGGCCAAGGACTTTAATTTTGCCAGAATAAGTTTTCTTCCGGTCGTCGTACCGGCATTTGATCGGCACCAAACGATCATAGATCGCTTTCCACTCTGTGTCGTTTTTGATTGCCACCATGGCCACAAGATACATGGTGGATTTCAGCATATTATTACCGCCCTTGTCCAGTGTAGCAGAATCAATGGTCGTACCAGTCTGCGTCCATCTGGGGGACCACCCAAAGTATCCTCGAAGCTTCGAGGCGCTCTCGAAATTATTGATATTTCCGATGGCGGCAATAATCGACGCCGCGTGCGTCGGGCCAATGCCGTCGATCGACATCAGGATCGCTCCCTCCCTGCTTTCGGCGAGGATCGCCGCGATATCTCGATCCAGTTCGTCGGCGTGCTGGTTTGCAAGTCGCAGCTCTTCGATGAGTTGCCGCTGCTCAATGATAAGGCCACGAATGCGGAATTCGTCAACGTTCCCAACGCTGAATTTAGCAACGTCTACGAGCCGCTGAAGCGTAGGTCTACCAGGTTTTTTTGTTCTGGCAGACCGAAGCGCCAGGAGATCATCGACAGACGCTGCGGCCACATGGGCAGCGGTTGGGTATTGGTGCCTGATTGCCAATGCGGTAGGCAAATTGGGATCTTTGATAACAGTGACGAATTCGGGGAAAAGTTCATCGCATATGGCCGTCAACTTGTTGCGAATTTTCGTAATGCCCTGGGTCAGCTCTTGTCGACGCTGCGCCAGGACCGCGAGCTGCGCAGCGGTTGCCGTCGCTTCCTCATAGCGATGAGCCTCCAATTGAGCGTCACTCGCCTGTACCTTCAACTCCTCCTGGTTGTAGAGGATATTCGCCAGGTTCAGCGCATCAGAGCGGTCTGTCTTGTTCTTAGACAGCCTCTTTGCTGCGTGGATGGAATAAATTTCAATGTGGTGGGCCCGAAGGTATTGAATGAGGGCTCGTCCATAATGACCCGTGTTTTCGACGATCACCAGGCACATCGCCAGCGGTGCCTGGTCGGCCATCCTCGACACGAGGAACTCGAAGCCTTCTCTGGTGTTTTGAAAAGAGAAGGAGGGGCAATTATTAAATTTTTGTCGCGATGCCAATAATGGCGCAGACAAAAATCCGGCGACGTGTTTTGACTTTGCTATGTCGATTCCGACATAGAGCCGCTCTTTATGAGCATGAAGGGGAATGGCAACCATGGCATTTCTCCTGATTCTTTTTTAAATATTTAAATAGGGGAGGGCCAGGCGGCGGACAGGACCAGTCACAGACATAGGCTTGCTTGATGCTGCCATACATTTATTAGGTTTACGTCCGCCAGGACCAGTTATAGTGCAGGCTTGAAGCCATCCGGCTTGATGCCATCCATACAGAAGGCCTTTACCTGGCCCAAAGGAGAGGTAGCTACCCTCTCCAGTAAGAGATTAACTGACGGCAATAGCAACCGTCAATATGTATAAAATGCAAAAACGATATGAAGTACAAGTATGCAATATTAATAAAATTTTAATGCTGAAGTTGCCACTAATACCTATTAGTGGAAATTCACAGGAGGAAGTATGAGCGTAACCAGGCCAGCCTCGACTCCGATCGCCGCAAGACTTGCGGCATTGGGGAATGACACAAGGTTAAAAATTTTAAGGTTCCTAGCCACACACCGCGCTGATCCGGTAAGCGTCAAAGAGTTGACGCAGAGCCTCGAGGTTCCTCAAGCCACCGTGTCCAGGCACGTAGCAACGTTACGTGCTGCCGGCCTTGTCGTTGCTGGCGGCGGAGGGCAAAAAGGGAGAGGCTATACCATAAACAAAGAGGGTCTCATTGAGGCGGTGCACGACGCAGAGCACTGCACAGGATTCGACGAGCTCTCGCCAGTCCTTCCTCTGCAACCAATGTTTGACGAGTGCGAGTAAAAGCAGAGAGCTCCAGGTGCACCCCTGGAGCTCTCTGAGAAGAAAGTACTTCGACATTATATCATATATTTTATGTATTAAAAAATATATACGGAGAAAGTACCATGCAGGCACAACAGTTACAGAAACCGCAATCAACAGCGGCCCCAGTAAACGCACAGCCTCAGTTGCCGGTGGCCAGGCGCAGCTGGACGCACCATCGCCCAAATGGTCGATACCATATCCGATACGAGGACTTCATGGATATTACCGACGATGAATCCTGCGCAGATGCGCTGCGCGTCGTGGAATTCATGACGTCGGGGCGGATCGCGGCGATACAAAGATCGCACGCAATACCAGATGCAACACTTCCACACGCGGACGATCTCTGGATTGAAGTCCCATTGAGGACCGTCGAAACGCTATCATTGAAGGTGCAGGGGAAGAGCACCTATGCTCATTGCTTTGGCATTGAGTCAAAAAAGGCTGAGTCCGGGGCTGACGACGCAGGAGACGACGACGAGCATTCGAAAAAGCGAAACCTTGTGGAACTCGGATTTCTAAGCAAACGATGGATCGCGCGGCCTGGAGCTAACGCGGCCAAGGAGCCAGAAGCGGCGACGCTTTATCGCGATGAGGAGAGCGCCTTTATTATCGTCGCAGATGGCGCAGGAAACTATGTCGGCGACGACGATGAGAGCCGCAACGCGATCAGCCAGGGATGGTCGCGATTATCGAGGCAATATCGTTACGAGATCCAGGCCGTCAATGCAGCCATCGCTGCGTTGGATTGGATTGATCCACCGGAGGAACCGGATAGATGGCCGGTACCGGTCACTGTGAGGGTCAGAAGGCCAGCCAGCATTAATGAGACGACAACCTCCAATGCTGGCGGGAGAGAAAACGGCAATCCTAACGACGTTCAAAGGGGTGCTTCGAAAGCATCGTCTATTCCGCCATTCGATTATCAGAATATCACATTTGATAATTCCGTGTCCATAGAATCGATAAAGAAATGTTACAACGATAAAAGCCTAGTCGCGACTGATGCGAACGTCGTTTGCGCGCCATGGACGGCTGTAACATTTGTGCATCTTATCAGTCGTATCTTGACAAGTGTCTCTGACTCGCCTGCATCCGATGTGCTCGAAACAGCACAACGAATCATGGATCGCTTAGCAGGAAAAGATCCGGTCCGCGCATGGGAGCATGTGCAGCTCGTCGCACTTCATATGTCCTGCCCTGGCTCGCCATCCTGGTGGCAGCGAGAACCAGGTGATCCCCGAGGATGGCGAAAAACAAAGTCTGCTGTAACGTTGCGCGACGTCGAGCGTCACCTCTTCGATCAATTCGATGATTATATGAGGAGTGGCTGGCAACCTCCGACCACGGCGCTCATTGCCTACGAGCCGATTTACGAGGACGAGGAGGTCTACGCAGCTGGCTATGGCGGCAGTGTTAGCCCGCCGTCTGTTGAGCCAGTCGTGGTCGGTCAGCCTGGCGCGGCACCAGCTGAGCCAGCGACAGCGGCGGCGACCATCATTGTTGATGCGCCAATCGTCGATGCGTCGCCGCCACCACTGCCGCCATCGACAGCGACCAGTGCAAAGCCAGCGATGAAAGCGACAAGAGCTGAAAGCCTGGCCCGGCAGATCGGAGAGAAATATCCGCAGATCATTGTCGGAATCCTGGAACTCGACGACGGCCAGGCATGCGTTGGTATCCAGGTCGCCGACGATGAATGGTTTGACGTGCCGTCGCTGAGAGAATGGCTCGACCCAGGGCCAGAAACGAGGCGCGCCATCGAGAAGGCGCTGGATTATGGAGGTAGGCTGTGAGGCGTTGGAATCGAGGAGATAAAGTTTACGCGAAAATCAATCAGCAAAAAGTCGCAGCTGTTGTATTGCAATCCCGTGATTGTAGCGCGGGGGACTATGAGCTGGTGCAGATCAAGACCGCGGAGAAGAACCATCTCAGCGGTCAATGGGTGTGCGGCTCATACCCAAAGCCAGTGCAGAGCTATAAGCTCACCTTGAGACGCGATGTTATACCAGGATTCGATGCAAAATAAAAAAAGCTCGGCGCTATCAAGCATTCTCGCCGAGCGGCCTCGGATTGGAAGTCGAGGCTCTTAATAATAATGATAATGAAAGATTGGAAATAAAGCAATGAAACCAGAGAAGACATCGAAGTTTAGATTTTGGCCCTGGGTATGGGAGACATGCTGTGCGGCCTGGCAAGGATTTGTCGAGAGCATATATATCACACATATGTGGTCGTGGTTTATGAATTTGGTCACGAGACTTGTTCAACCAGTGCTGTTCGTGACGGTCATGTATTCAATTGGGGAGACATACCCCAATTTTCCCAAGATCAATATTCATGGAGCCTCGCTATCGCTCATCATGTTCTTATCCCAAAATGCAGCGCTCGATCTTGGTTCGTTTGGGCTTCCAGGCTTGGCACGAGCGGCACAAGCCAAGGGGCTCATCAGCGAAGATTCCGCAACGGCAGCTATTGCTCTGTCGAAGAACCTCTTCTATGTCATGATGGCTAATTTGGTTTGGGGAGCAGTACAGCGGGTTATCCCTGGCATGCCCGATTCTGTCATACTGATTATCTCGCTGATCTTTATCGTCATCCGAAGCTATTTCGCTCTGGAGTACTCGAAGGTGGTCCACGCACTCCAGCCACACGACGACCACAAGAAAGAGCCGCGAAAGTCCAGGGTCCAGGAGGTCCACGATGAACTCTTGGAAATCTTGGATCAGCGCATGGACCAGCGACAATCATCACTGGACCGTGAACTTTCGAAGTCCAGAGACGCGGTCCACGAGGCCGTCACTGGACTTGAGGCAAAGGTCCGCGAAGTCCAAGAGTCCATTGTCAATCTGGACCGTGAACTTGCGGAGGTCCACGGGTCCATCGCGAGCCTGAACCATGGACTCGTGGAGATCCAGGCGTTCAAGGTTCAGGTCCACGAGGCCATTGAGGGGTTCAATGGCGAGATCCAGGCGATTCACGGAGAGATCGGTGAGCAGATCGGTATATCTTTGCTCGAGCGCGTCGAACCGCTCATGCGTACGATCGAAGATTGCAACCGGACGGCATTCGATCAGCTCGGCGATCGCATTGCAACTCTTCGCGAAGAATTGAGCTCAAAGATCGGCGCAATCCATGGCGAGCTCCAGGTCCAGGTCCAAGAAGTACGAGAGGTCCAGACTAAAATCACCGAGGTTCACACCGAGGTTCACTCAGTGCAGATGATTGCTGGACCAGCGAACCGTGGACTCCCTCGAGTGGACCGTGAATCATCAACCGATGAGGTCCAGGTCCACCAGGTCCAGGGTATCGAGGAGGAGGTCCACGCATTCTTTGATACATGGATGGTGGACCACGCAGGCGAGTATCCCCCAAATTCGATCATCACGGAGAATTTCGGGATCAGGTCGAAGACGACCCTCGCAAAATACAAGGACCGACATCGTAAGTCCAAGGTCCAGCCAATGCTGGTCCAGGCGTAAACAATGGACTCGGCCAGGCTGATAATGATAAGCCTGGCCACACAAGGAAAAGGAGAAATCAGATGACCACAGAAGAAATCAAGGCAATCATAGGGGCGCATCGCCTTCGCCTGATGTCCAGGGATATCATAAATAAAAAGGGAAATGGCAAACATTATGAATATTTATCCATTGGCAAGTACGACCCTGCTACAAAGAAATTTCGATCTTTTGGCCTCGGCAGGCTAGATCGAATGGGGGCCATGCGCCCGGAGCAACTCCTCGAATTTATTACAGCGAAATTCGGCGATCTGGTGAAGCAACCATGATCATCGCAATGGTGATCATGGTGAGCCTGGCTATCGTTGTTCCGGTGGCGCTGATCTTTCTCGATTCAGCGCCAACCCCGGATAATAAAGAGTGAAGGGGGATAGCATGGAAGATAAGGATATCATCGCGCTCGCAACCATTGCGAAGCGCCGAGGTTATGGCAGTATCGAGGCTGTAACGGCGTACCTGGAGGATCTCATCAACCGCAATGAGGTATATCTATCCAGTCGTCGCCAGCGGAGAATTCACACCGGGTACGATGATTCTTTGAGCCAGGACAATGCGGTCCTGGCAATGGCCATAGTGCTCCTTGAGAGCACACAACAATCTTAGTTGTATTTATTCAAAGGGGTGCAAATAATGTCAATAAAATTAGCGCCGACCATCGCTTTGGACGATCTGTCGTCCATCTTCATCGTTGCTGCGCCGAATGGCGGCGAAAAGCATCGAGAATATAGCATCCTGAATGTGGATTCGAAGACTTTCGCCTGCTGGCTCCAGACCGTCATTGAAGGAAGCGACAATCAGCAAAAGGCGGAGAAGATCATCAATAGCCTGGATTTGTCTATTAGTATTGATCGCTGGTGGGCTATCAATGAGCTTGCTGACATTGGGATAGACCTCAACCAGCATTGGTATAAAAATCCATCAAAAGCTAGTTTGGTCGCCACCATTAAGTCAATGAGAGGGGGCAAATAATGGCAGCATTTACTCCATTTATATCAAGTCAATCATTTTTGCTTGCCTCCAGCATTCTGCGCCTGCCAGCTAAGGCCTCAGCATCCGCAGAGTCAAAGCGACGAACCACGCACATCGACAATTTAACAAACGTCCAAATAGATGCACTGATCGATAAACATCTCTTTTTTAATATGTATGGTGCAGGTGCTCCTAGCTACTCCTCATCAATGGAGAATGCATTGATGATCATCAATGCATTCTCGCTTCGGCCAGCGCACGATCGCACCACATTGAGCCTCTTCCTGGCCGTGGATCTCCCACGGCCAGGCTCGCCGATGTACGCATTGCTGAGCCTCGTTACACCACGCATTATCGCAGTGGCTGCGCTGAAAACCGTCGGTGTCGTGGACTCATACGGAATTATTGGTATTGATCTCGAGGAGTATGTATGAGCCGCAAAGATATTTTATTGTCGATCCGAGATGGCCTGCTGTTCGGCGCAGGCCTCGGCCTCCTGGTCATCCTGGGAATGGCATTACTGGCCTGGATGGTGTTGACTATTGTGGGAATGGTGGCATGAGTATGCGACTACTCATTGATACTGGTGCGTGGGCCATCGTTGGCGTCGTCTCAGTGCTGTTGGGCATGGTCGCAGCTGGTGCCACGAAGTATCGATGTCCGCGTTGCGATGCCCTCACGATGGTATGCATCGCGTTCGTCGCCGTTTGCATCGCGTTTTTTTTCGGCTCTCTGCTTGCCTTTGTGATTGTTAGCATAGACCCCGCATATCTATAGGAGTAAATCAATGAAAAAAGGCTATGACATTCTGGCCGAAGCGCAGCAGATCGCAGCTGCGCGGTGGTCCGTAAAGGACGAGGCGGCCAGCGAAGGCAATGAAGACGGGGAAGGCGAGGAAGGCGAGGTAAATATATTGAGGTGGATGCGATCATTATGGCTGGTTATGGAATTCGTGGTATTGGTTGTGATAATCAGCATTGGGCTTTGGGTTGCATCGAAGTAGCCAAGAGAACGAGGGTCACTCATGAAATCGATGAGTGACCCTCGTTCTTTGTGCCGAGCTACCGAGCTACCAATGCGCCAGTTGTTCTCTGAGTGCTTTAATGCGTTGTTCCGTCGGCCATGCTGCGCACATTAATCTGTGCGCATTCTTGGCTTCGCTAAACCATTGTTCACTCTTCAGCGCCTTTGCGCCGTTGATGCCCTGTTGCCACAGAGCGATACAGCGATCCAGGTCGCGAGGTCGATCATCGCGTTGCACTTCTGCGACAACGCTATTGATTGTTGCCTCTATCTTTCCATCGCTACTACCAGATAGATCCGGCAGAGTTTCAACTCTCCCAAATGCGGTGATTGCGGATTGAAAATCACCCAGGTGCAGATTGACCATCCCGGTGTTTATCCACATGTTTGACTCTGGGTGATCAATCCAGATATAAGACTCTTCGGTAAACGTTTTGTTTGCCATTTCTAATGATTTTAATGAGTCATTTTTAAGACTGCACTGTGCTTGATAGTTGGCAAGACCTGCGTAGACGAAACTCTGAAGCTTTGGCGGCGCGGAAATATTCTTTAATTTCTCCGCTGCTTTTTCTCCAAGTGTTAGCGCTGCGCTGCTCTTGTTGCCGTAGCTATACGTTGCCGCTAGTGTCCGCAGTGCTAGCACTTGGAGAATTGGATCCTCTGCCATTCCGCTAAACCGCTGTGCTTGCTCCAGGTGACTCAACGGTTGATCGTGACCTTCCACAAGCCGCGAGAGAGTCGCTTTCAGTAGATAGCACTGCGTCAAGAGAGCGCTTGCGCTTTTCTTAGATGCATTTATTTCTGCGAGCGGTTGCAGAGATGCAATGTATGTCGATACCGCATCGTTGGCTAGCGCGAGCTCTTTGCCCTTTCTCAGATACCAGCAGGCCGTTATGGCCGCTGCGCACTGTGCAAGGATCTCTTCGCTGCCTGCCTTTTTTGCGGTGCCAATATAGCAGGTCTCGCACGCAAAGAGAACCAGCGTCCTTAGTGCATCTCTCCTAGTTATTGTGCGCTCGATATCCATCTCAACGATTGGGTCGTAATCGTTGATTGTTTGATTAATCTTATTTTGCAATTCATAGGTATCTTGCTTCCTCCATGAGAAGATGATTCTCATAAGGCGCGACGTTAGGTCGTAGCTGAGCCCTGCCCTGATATTGTCTGTCATCAACCCTCCCGGTGTGATTGAAATTTGGTCGATTTGTGACAATTGTAATTCTTCCGCTGACTTGCCATATAATTTGCACAAATCAGCAATACTCTGCATTCGTGGCGATGATACACCCTTTTCCCATCTCAACAGGGTGTTTACATCAACTCCGAGCGCTTGAGCAGCATGCCGCTGACTCCAATTCCTTTTTATTCGGGCCTGGATGAGCAATGTTCTTTCCATGTGCGTTCGCTGCCCTCTAATACTATAACATTACACTTCGCACGCCATCCACAATACCCTCAAATTATACTTTGCACTCTGTATTTTGTCTATCTTCAGTGCAAATCACTGCGAAAATGCAGACAATATGCAGATATGCAGAACGTATGCAGATTGCCAGAAGAAGAGACGAGAATCAGACGATGCAATGATGATTTAAAATCATAGATTCAATGTATACTATTCATAGGTCGCGGCGAGCGATGCCTTCTGTCACTACCATCGACGCGTGGCCTGCATCGTGACCAGCAACGACGCCAGGATTGTTACCGCCTGGCCGTCGTTGCCTGGATAGTCATCAAAAATCAAAGGGGTGCTTTATGAATCACAATCAGAGCGAGGTGGCGCGAATCAGGGCGCAGATCGAGGCTGAGCTGAGTGGTGCCAAACAAGGCCTCGAAGGGTTCGCTGAGACTGCGAAACATCGATTTATCACGGAGAGAATGGCGGCAGGGTGCAATGAGATCGCTGAGGTGGTAGGGGCCCAAGAGGCGCGGCGAATTGTTTGTGAGATCATGGAAAAGATTGGATAAGAAAATGGAATTAGAAATCAAGACCAGACATGCCCATGACTATCAAGAGCCAACACGATCATCAGATGATGATACATTCGGGAAGGACTGCTCGGCAACACACCAATGCACACGCGATAATAAAACGCAGGGCAATTGCATCGCCGGTCCTCAAGGTCACGATGGTATGCACTACTGCGGTAGATGCGCCACATATTTCTAGCCGCTATTCTTTCTTGAGCCCCTGGAGATCCATCCAGGGGCTCATTTTGTGCCCCGAGTACAATGTATTTTAGTGGGGAATACATTGTTTTCGATGAAAAAGGAGAAAGCGCATGCCAACACAAATCCAACCCGCAGTATTAGGGGTATTACCAGAAACACCAGGGCGTCAGTACTTCGCGTACACCTGCGACATCTGCCAGGATAAAATGATCGGGACATCGCAGCGCATGACGAAAAGCCAGGCGGGCAATGACTACGTCAAAACAACATACCACTGCGAATCCTGCGACATCTGGATGACAACAGAATTACCTAGAAGCCTGGTCGTGAAAATCGTTGATGAGAGCTGCTTGCCGCCGCCAGCAAAGCTCTAAAGCGAATCATCACTAATTTTGATGGAATCTGAGAAATTCATCAAAATTGGTGATGATTTTTGTTGACAAAGAACAAAGGTTCAATTATACTCATCAGTAACGAGGTATGGCCCGTCGCGGCCATGCCTTTTTGCGTCTCTAACGACTTTTTCGAAAGGCCTGGTCATGATGCAATTGCAAGATACCGACGATGCTGAACTACCACTTAGTAGCCTGCAATCCCTGAGGCCAGAGGCCATCGATCTGGCCAGGCGGCTCAACCCGTTGCTCGGGCACTTGGCCGACGAAAAAGGCAACGCCGACATCGTTCTAGAGATTCGGCGAGGAGAGGCGACGGCATATAATGTTTCTCGCCGATTTAAATTAAGTTAGGGAGAGTCATGGAAAAATTTAAAATATTTTATGATGGGCACACCTACACGCCTCAATGGTCGGATGATCCTTCTCAAAAGGAAAAGGCCACAATACCTATTTCATCAATCCAAGATCTTGCCTCGTTCGTAGCGAAGGCCCTGCCAGACGATGTAGATCTCTCGCCATTGGCGAAGGTCGTCGAAAAAGCATCTGCGAATCGAGAGAATCGTATTAAAAAAGCCTTGGTAGGCATAGCAGATGCTGCGGTTCTTGGTCGGCCCACAATCGAGATTCGCCGATTTATCCTGATATATTGGCGAGACAAGGCCTACACAGCGTATGGCGTCGAATTCGTTGATGGCGAGGAAGACTCTGATGGCGAGGAAGATGCGAGAAAGCCACGGGTTTTTTTGTATGACGATGCTGGTGGCGATTTGCGACACATTCATTCTAGCATGGAAGGGCTCCGAGTGTACCTTCATTCTCGAGATATAATCTTTCATTTCGAGGTTATTTAAGGGAGAGCCATGCATGCATCGCCAGCACCGACAACACCCGAAGATCAAGCCTGGCTTCAGCGTCCAGGTGAGAATGATCGTTGGTATCAGCGATTCTCTCAGTATCTGGCCGCTGGTGCATCACGGTCAATCCGTGGGGTCTACAATGCCGAGCGCCGCAATGAGCGGAGCAAGCCGGTGCCTGCGTCGTGGACCGCAGCGGCGAAGATGTTCGATTGGCAGCGAAGAGCAGCGGCCTACGATGCCTGGCGGCGCGCTGAAGTGTTTGCGGCAGGCAATGCGAGCGACCTGGAGCGCGTTAAGAAGCTTGACACTCTCATTGAGAAGCTCCATGGCAAAGCGATGGCGGAATTGGAGAAACTCGATGTTGACGCTGATTTCAGCGCCGAAACCACCGCAAAGGTCGTCGGTCAGCTGCTCGCAGCAGTCGATGTCATGGCGAAGCACACAGGCGGCTATGCGTCGCAGCCTGGCGGCAAAGGCGGCAAAGCACTCAGTGTCTCGGTCAGCGCTGGTGCCGGCGAGGATGAAGAGCAGCGCCTCCGCGTCGTCTTCTACATGCCAGACGTCGATGGCGACGTCGCGGTTGCTGGTAGCTCTCAGCAGATTGATGGAGTAGAATGATGATGATTAGCTTTTACGGCCTGGCCGCGTGCGCAACGCTGGTCCTCGCACATGCAACGGTTCGGAGGATTTTCGGGGAGGCATTGGCCGCGCTGATTATCGTAGGCGCGCTGTGGACGGGGCTCGGAATCGTAGCAACAATGATCTTCTGGCAACTCTACAATGCAGTGGTGTCGATGTGGTCTGCGCCGACCATCAACATGTGGCAAGCCTGGCTCGCCTATCTCCTCGTGACCATTGGAGTGTTTATCGTCGGTCCTGTTTTCTCGGCTCACGACGACGAGATCGCGTTATAGCTTCTCCTCCACCAAAGGCCATCTATGACGTTCGCAGCGCGCTCTATTCCACGACCCGTTGAATCCTTTGTCGCACAGCAGCAAGCTCTCGGCGCAGAGATCATCGGACCACAGCGAGGGCCGCAGGAGCTCTTCCTGGCATCGCCAGCAAAGATCACGATCTACGGCGGAGCAGCTGGCGGCGGTAAGACATTCGCGCATCTCTTGATGGCGTTGCGATATGCAGCTCTGGACCCGCGACCAGGCTATAATGCGGTGATTTTTCGCAGAGTCATGCCGCAGGTCACATTACCAGGTGGTCTCTGGGATGAGTCGCAGATGATGTACAGCCTGGCCGGCGGCAAGGCGAATCAGAGCCGCTATGAGTGGCGCTGGCCTCAGCATCGGACAAAGATCAAATTCGCCTCAATGCAGTACGAGTCCGACAGGCTCGCATGGCAAGGATCGCAGCTGGCATTCATCGGATTTGAAGAACTCACACATTTCCTCGAATCGCAGTTTTTCTATATGCTCTCCAGGGCCCGAAGTACATGCGGTGTCATGCCGCGAGTGGTCGGAACAGTGAACCCCGATGCAGATTCGTGGGTCAAGGCATTCTTAGCGCCGTGGGTCGATGATAGCTACGACGGTCACGGTGGTCACGCAGCAAGCGGAGAGATCCGCTGGTTTGTCCGAGATGGCGGCGTCATCTCATGGCTCGCTCCAGGAGAGCGACATCCCGACGCGGTTAGCGTCTCATTCATCGCCGCGTCAATCTTTGACAATCCAGCGTTACTCTCAGCGGACCCCGGCTACCTCTCAGCGCTGAAAGCCCTCCCGCTCGTCGAGCGGCAACGCCTCCTCTTTGGTGACTGGTCGGCGCGGAACACAGGCAGTCTATTCAAACGACACTGGTTCCCCCTCGTTGACCAGGCACCTCCTCACAGCGACATTGCTCGCATCGTGAGGTACTGGGACGTCGCAGCGACAGAGCCATCGGAGACCAACAAAGACCCTGACTGGACCGTTGGCATCAAGGTTGCCCGTCTGGTCGATGATAGCTATGCCATCCTGGACATGCGACGCGAACGATACAGCCCGGCCAGCGTTGAAGCGTTGGTGAAGCGCACCGCAGACGAAGACGGCCATGAGATCCAGGTCTACATGGAACAAGAGCCTGGCGCGGGCTCAAAGTCGCTCATTGATTATTATCGGCGCAAGGTGCTGCCAGGCTATGCATTCTTCGGCCACAAGGTCGGCGCGGACAAAGAGACCAGAGCGCAGCCGGTCTCATCGCAAGCGCAAGCTGGCAATGTGCGCCTGGTGCGATCGGCGTGGAATGATGCTCTCCTCTCAGAGCTTGAAGCGTTCCCGACTGTTGGCGTCCACGACGATGCCGTCGATGCACTCAGCGGTGCCATGGAGCAGCTCTTTGGCAAAAGCGCACAGAGCCATGTCGAGTATGCCAGGAAATTAGCGGAGTTGAGGATGAAGCGATGAAGTATCGATATCGGCTGTTCTGTGATGATTGCACCGGCGATGAGCATGGTTGCTTCGGTGGCGGCTCTGAGTTAAGCGAGGAAATTTTTGACACGACCTCGGAAGCCTTTGATGCAGGCCACGCAGCGACGGAAAGCTGCGCGCCCTGGGGTTTCATTGTCACTGATGAAGATGGCAGGGCTGTCGTGGTCGATGAAGATGGCAAGGTCGTCGATGATCCTGATGGGTATCGCCGCGCCATGATGCACTTTTTTGCAAGTTTCAATCTTTTTAATATGGATATCTTGAAGGGCCGCAAAGGCAAACAATTATTTTTTCTAGGGCAATTATGAATAAGACAACAATGACACACACCATCAATATTACCACGGATCTTACCGGCGTCGGCCTGGAGCAGATCGCTGAATATCAACGTTTCTGGCGAGAGGTTATTAAAAATTTGGAGTTCGAGGCTGACGTGGTCTCGACGATAACCGAGCATATGCCGGCTGCGGAGGTGGAGCAATAATGGCAGAGCAGAACTCAAAATTGTTCGACGACCTGTTCGCCGATGCTATCAAGCAGATCAAAGCCTCGATCGACGAGACCAAAGAGCGCATCGCTCTCCAGGCGAGCTGCAGAATGCGTCGATTTTACCTTATAGGCGATGATGGTAGATCCAATATTGCCGCTGTGGGCATTGTATTCAGTGATGGGGCGGTAATGCTGCGGTGGGAGAAGAAAATAGAGGGTGAAGCATGGTTTGGTGAATGCTCCTTCTATGACTCTGTTGAGCGTCTGGATATAGTTTGTGGCAAGTCGTTCAGTGTCAAGTACATTGATGCCGAGGTGAAACAATGATCACCACCCAAGCCAAAGAGAAATCCACGCCACCATTGCTCAACCGGGCACAACGCAGAGCAGGCTGGCGCTACGTCGCACGCAAAGCACGAGCAAAGATCTCGTCGTCGCAGCGCCAGGCGATGAAGGCATCGCAGAAATTGCATTGCAAAGAATGCGGATTCGCATTCTTAGGCTCTAGCAATCGATGTCAGTGCAAGGCATCAATCAAGCATCAATCAGGAGATCCGCTCTATGCCTAGCCCCCTCCACGTTCCCGTCGCTACCATCAGCACGATCACACCGCACTCCAATGCCGACAGCCTCGACCTCGCGCAGGTCCTCGGTTGGCAATGCGTTGTGCCTCGCGGCAAGTACGCCGCCGGTGACAAAGTCGTCTATTTCGCTCCTGACACCGTCCTGCCTCGCGAGGTCAGTGATCGCTTCGGCGTCACTGCGTACCTGGATCACCAGCGCATCAAAGCGACACGGCTGCGCGGCGAGCCATCGTTTGGCCTGGTCATGCCGTGTGAAAACGACGAATGGCAAGTCGGCGATAACGTCGCTGAGCACTACGGAGCGGCGAAGTATGAGCCACCACTGCGCGGCCAGGGTAAGCACATCGATAACCCCGATGCGCAGCCCAAAGATCCGCTATTTCCCGAGTACACTGCCATCAACAATCTGCGCCACCATCCGAACGTCTTCGGCGATAACGAGATCGTTGTTGTTACCGAGAAGATCCACGGCACCAACAGCCGCATCGGCATGGTCAACGGTCAATGGATGGCCGGCAGTCATCGGGTGCGACGCGGTGAAGGCGATGAGTTGTACTGGTCTCCGCGTCGATTCTGGGGCGTCAAAGCACTGATAGAAAACCTAAGCAAGTACCACCAACAGATCATCTTGTACGGTGAGATCCTGGGTAGCGATGTGCAATCGCTGGATTATGGCTACAAAGGCCATGAAGGATACAGAGCATTTGATCTCTTAGTAGATGGTCGATTCCTCGACTATGACGCATTTTTCGGAATCTGCACTGAGTACGGAGTCAAGATGGTACCTCGCATTGCTCCATTTACTTACTGTACGCTTGACAAGGCCCGCAAGTGGGCATCCGGAGTAACACAAGTGGCACCAAGCGGAGACTGTTTCGGTGCGAATATCCGCGAAGGCGTCGTCATCAAGCCGCTCATCGAGCGCACCGATCCGAGGATTGGCCGCGCTATACTCAAGTATGTCAGCGATGATTTTTTGCTGGCGAAGAAATCAGATTTTACGGAGGTGTAGCATTATTTTCTGGCCGTTCCTCCACCACAGCCTGCACCTAGCAATAATTGCTCGTCCTCGACTCCTCGCTATTTGCCTCTGATTACACCACGAAAGATCACCGATGTCACGAAGATCGCGCAGACAAAAACAGAATATAGAGCAGATCGTTGATGCTGCGATAGCGCGCCGATTCTCTCAGCTAGCATTGCCACCCGGCGCTACTCCTCGGCCTATCAATCAAGACGCGCTGTTGCAGCAGATGCAGCAGAGCCAGGCCCCGGCCAAGCAGGGAACTCCGATGTTTTCGCCTGGCGCACCGCTGACTCCGCAGCCTGATCTAAGCCCTGGAGGCATGCCTCGAGGCTGGCAATTTCCCGTCGGCTACAACATCTCAGTGCGACCGCGCAGCACTGAGGCGACCAGCTTTGATACCCTGCGCAATCTGGCAGCGCTCTATGATGGTGCAATGCTCTGCGAGCAAGTATGGTTGGACACGGTCGCAAAGCTCAACCTTGTCATCAAGCCACGACCTGAGTTAATCGTTGGGGACGCTGATAGCAGCGATAAGAAATTCGCCGCAGACATTGCCCGCTACACCGAGTTTTTCTCGATGCCAGATCCAGGCAATGGCTACGATCTCAAATCGTGGCTTCGAATGGCAACACGAGAAACATTGCAAATCGATGCCCTCGCGATCTATCCTCGTCTGAATCGAGGCGGCGGGCTTTATGCATTGGAGATCGTCGATGGTGCCACGATCAAGCCACTCTTAGATCCGCGTGGCCGACGACCACAGCCGCCATACCCGAGCTATCAGCAATTCCTGTATGGAGTGCCCGCAGGTCTCTACACCAGCGACGAAATGCTGTATTTCCGAGAGACGGTGCGCGCTGATAGCCCCTATGGTTTGTCTCGCAATGAGAGAATTATACTTCGCATCAACCAGGCTCTTCGCAAGGAAAACAAGGATCTCTCGAGATTTACGGATGGCAATGTTCCAGCGGGTCTCTTAGAGCCGCCTGACGATGGCAGTCAGTGGACGCCTGAGCAACTCCTCGCATATCAAGATTTATGGGATGCGTTGCTTGCCGGAAACGATCAGGCGCGAAGCCGCGTCAAGGTGATTCAGCCTGGCAGCAAATACACGGCAACGGATGACAAAGACATCTATGTCGATTTTGACCAATTTCTGTTAAACATCACGACCGCATGTTATTCGATGACGCTCGCTGATCTTGGTTTCACCGAGGATGTTAACAAATCGAGCGGAGATAGCCAGGAAAACGTTTTCTACCGACGCGCTGTGCAACCGCTGGTAGACCGCTATGCAACGTTGTTCTCATTTATTCTCAAAAAGTACTTCAACGAAGATCGGTTCATCGTCACATTCGCAGGCTTCGAAGAGGCTGAAGACTTCCAGGCGCAGGCAACCGCGTACTCAACGCTTGTCACCTCTGGCATTGTGTCGCCGAGTGTCGCGGCGCGCCAACTCAAGCTACCTGTCGAGAAAGACATACCGCCATTCATTCTCACCAAAGATGGCCCCGTCTTCCTGGAGGACATTGCCGATCCTGCGATGCGCAAAGCTTCCAACGATGCTAAAATGGCAGGCTTCGAACTCGCGAAGAATCCCCCGACCGCGCCGAATGGCAACGAAGAGCAGCAGAAGCAAGGAACCCCACCGGAGCAAGGCGCAAAGCCCAACGACGACGAAGAGCGAAGCGAGTACCCTGATTTTTTCGGCGTGGCCGTCGAGAGTGGCGGCCACCATCAAAATCGCAGATATCCCTGGAGAAGCGGCTAGCCAGTGCCATCCAGGGATTCATCAGCCTGGCCAAGCTGAGCAAAGATGGTGTCGAACTGCCAGACCAGGCGGCGCAATCTCAGCTCGTCGATGCAATCACTGAACTCCTGGAAAGTGCCAGGACTGAAGGAGAACGCATTGTCGGCCAGGCTCAGCGACAGATGATCAGCCTGGCCAACTTCGCAAGCCGCGCATCCGAGGTCGTTGCCGGTATCATCGAACAGATCAAGGATCGCGTCGCTGGTATCATCGATGCGATCTTTGGTGACGGCGAGGGTGAGGAGATCAGCGATGCAGAGAAGCAAGCACAGGCTGAGACTGAGTTCGACGCATGGGGCGAAGAATACGCAGATATGGTCGGCCAGACAGAGGTCTGCGCGGCGGTCGAGGAAGAGGTGGTGCATCAAATGCAACAGGCAGGCGTCGAGGAGATCTACTGGCTCGCTGAGCCTGATGCGTGCGATCGGTGCCTCGCAAATGCTGACGCCTCGCCTCTGCCTATAGATCAATTATGGCCATCGGGTGACACTGCTCCGCCGGCGCATCCTCGGTGTCGATGTACGATTGCGCCGGCATAGGATTAGACAAAAATGAGCACAATGAGGACAGACGTTGAGGCTCGATGTCTGCCAGGCGATCTCTGGCAACTTGGCAGGCATCGCATTCTCTGCGGAGATTCGACTGATAAGCATCATGTTGGACGATTATTGACTGGTATCAAAGTAGATGCAGTTGTCACCGATCCACCGTATTGTAGCGGCGGTTGGCAGGAAGCAGGGAAGAGCAATGGAAGCATTGGAACTGGCGCGCCAGGAAGAGCAACTATCATTAATGATCAGCTCTCCACACGAGGATATATGGCTCTGATAAGGCAGGCGGTGATGGGAATTGAAGCAAACATCATCAATGTCTTTACTGATTGGCGCATGTGGTGCTACCTCTTCGATGTCGCAGAAAGCAGAGGATATGGTGTAAGATCGATGGTCGTCTGGGACAAGAAAAGCATGGGTATGGGTATTGGTTGGCGTGCTCAGCATGAACTTATCCTGGTAGGAACCATTAGTAAAGGGTGTTTTGACCTAAAGGCAGGGCATGGGAACGTCATTTCCTGCCAGCGATCTGGCAATATTTGGCACCCCACTCAAAAGCCACTGCCAGTCCTTGAATCTCTTC
The DNA here is from genome assembly GCF_003967535.1 of Tengunoibacter tsumagoiensis. GTDB lineage: Bacteria > Chloroflexota > Ktedonobacteria > Ktedonobacterales > Ktedonobacteraceae > Tengunoibacter > Tengunoibacter tsumagoiensis. The sequence continues at coordinate 5,064,415 of NZ_BIFR01000001.1, forward strand.
TCAGCGTAATTCCAAGAGCCACCGTCATCTATGACCCCTTCCTTGGCAGCGGTTCGACTCTGCTGGCCGCGCACAACAAAGATCGCCATTGTTACGGCATCGAAATCTCTCCTCATTATTGCGACGTCACCATAGCTCGCTACGAATCACACACCGGCGACAAAGCCATCCTCATTGAACGACTGGAGAACCCATAACCCATGACAAATTTAGCTAGCGCCGAACCTATTGAGCGCGGCACACTCCCCGAATCCATCAATTATTACATCCCCATCGAGCGGATCGATCGCGAAAAGCGCGAAGTCATTGGCACTGCTACAGCGGAGGTCGAAGACGGCCATGGAACGATTTTTCGCTACCAGGGCAGCAAAGATGCTTTCACAGCATGGCGCGGAAATATCCGGGAGATGCACGACCCCCACAAGGCGGTTGGGCGAGCACTGGAGATCAAACCTGACGACGACAACAAACAGATCATCGTCCGCGCAAAAATCAGCAATGGCGCTGAAGACACCTGGCAAAAAGTCTTAGATGGCACGCTCACCGGCTTTTCGGTTGGCGGCAAAAACGGCAAATGGTCAGAGATCGACAAAGACGGTCGCCGCGTCCAAATCCTGGATCGCTACGATCTCGTCGAATTGTCGCTCGTCGATAACCCGAGCTGTCCAGTCGCCAACATTGCCATTGTCCGGGCTAACGGCTCTGCAACCGATGTTCTGGCCGCTGACAGCGAAGATGAGATCTCACCGTCTGCCGAGCCAGTCGATGAGTCCATCGAGCGTGCCGGTGCTCGGATCTCCGCTGACACCAAGTCATCGCTGCATACCATGCGCGACCAGGCGATGACGCTCTGCGGCTGTGATGATTGCGTTGGTATGGTTGAGAAATTGGCTGCCGGCGAGGATGCACAGCAGCGTGCTTTGATCGCGGAGATCATCCGCGAAGTCAATGTCGCGATCCAGGCGCAGCTCGGCAGTACGACTCAGCGCGTCAACGCTCTGCTGGCTCGCGACGCACAACGCAAAGAAGCGCCAGATCTGACGAGGCGCGTCGATGATCTGTCCTCGCAGCTTGACGAGATCAAGACTCTCTGCAAAAAAATCGCGGAGACGCCACTCGATGGCGGGCCAGTGCTGCATGGCGCGGGCGTGGCTGTCGAGAAGCACCTGGCGACCAGCGGCGTGCAACGAAGTGCGATGAGCGACGCGGACGTCATCCAGCGCGCAGCAGAACTTGGATTCGCGCCGCCAACCAATGTCGACGATGCCATTCGCGCCGCTGCGGCCCTGGTGCCTCGCCGATAATCTATGCTCATAGCATAGCTTTGTATGTCATCGCGTCCCCGCTCTCTCTCCCACATATGCTCTCTGCATACTTCCTCTGTTTTTTCTATCCTCAAGGAGCACTACCTTGGCTCAAAAAATTGATGCGCTCGTCGAGCGTGTCCGTGGACTTTCCCCGGAATTGGCGACCGAGATCGTCAACGAATTAACACCGATTACTCATGGCTTACCTGCGCCTAGCAAGGAAATGACCCGGCAGCAGGTCGGATCGATCTACCGTAATGCACTGCCTCCGAATGCATCCGACCAGGCTGACATCAGCAATCAGACGGTATCACTCGTCAAAAATGCTCAGGCTGACTTTGTTCGTGCTGGTACCAATCTTGCAACGGGTTTTATTGGATATGATCTAAAAGCCCCGGCTGCAATGCTGATTCCGTTCCTGACGCCCTTGCTCAATATGACGCCGCGCCAGGCTGGCGTAGGAGTGCCGATTCACAACTGGAAAGCTGTCGTCGACTTCTTTGGCGGAAATTCTCCTTTATCGGTCCTTGGTGCAGTCGATGATGGCGGCACACCTAGCTATGTCAGTCGCACAGTCACCGCACTGTCGAACACCTTTCAAACCATCGGACTCCAAGACGCCCTCACCTTCCAGGCTGAATGGCGCGGTCGAAGCTTCGAGGGGGATCTGCGCGCACTCTTGACGTCACAGCTCCTATATGCGCTGAAGCTGATCGAAGAGAACTGGCTCATCAATATGAGTGATTATCTCTGGACTCCACCGCCTCCCCTGGTCTCGACGAGCACCACCGGCGGATCTCTGGCCGCGACGAATCCGTACTGGTTCGCCGTCACCGCTGTCAACACTAACGGCGAAACATTGAGCACTGGTATTCTTGGGCCATACACCATTGCCAGCGGCACCACCGGCAGCATCGCACTCACGTTATTCACAGTGCCCAACACCACGACGAAATACAACGTGTACGCCGCGACCGCAGCCTCTAAGCCAGCGGCATCCGCCATGTTCCTCCAGAGCGCAGCCTCAAATTTCGGTGGCGCGTCGGCTCTGAACCAGCCAGCCTCACAAATTCAAGGAAATTTCAGCGCAACCATGACCTCGCTGACGACCAGCGGCACCGCGTTGAGCACGGTGGTTTCCAATACAGCGATGGTCAAGCCTTCGACTCTGTCTCAGCCGCTCACCTGGCAGGGAGCTCAAAGCCTGGTGTATAACAATGCCGGCATCTTCGCCAACATCGCAACCGGCACCGGGGCATTGAAATCATTTATCACTCAGCCAGCGGCTACCACTGGCTACCTGGCTCTCTCCGACATACAGAATCAATTCTTGCAGATGTTTAACGCCGCGCGCGCAAACCCCGAATACCTGTTTTGCAGCCCACAGGACGCGATCACGATTACTAACCTGGTTACTGCGGCTGGCAACACACGCGTTGTGGTCTCTGCCGACTCGGCTTCATCACAGAACAATTTGATCGCCGGATACAGAGTAACGAAGATTCTCAATGAGGCCACCGGTCGGCTAGTTGACATCGTGCCACTGCCGTATTTGGCGCAAGGCACGCTCATCTTCGGCTCGATGAGCTTTCCGTACCCTGTTTCTGGCTACAATGATCCTCCATTCAGAATCATCTACAACCGTGACTACTACGGAGTCGATTATCCACCGACTCAGCAAAACCCGACGGCCTGGGGTTTCGGCGATTTCGTGGACGAGACGCTCTGCAACGAATTTCTCGGCGGTTGGGGCATCCTCAACGGCGTTGTCTATCACTAAGATCGAGGTTCGGTGAGATTGATTCTCACCGAACTACCTGGAGGTCATCATGGCCAAGAAAAATCAGCAGAGCAGCGCAACCTCAGCCGAAAGAGAAATACAGCAACAAAGCGAGGAGACTGCGCAGTCCGACGAGATCCTTGCGGTGACGCTGCGAATGGACAATAGCTTTGAGTATCACCTCAACCTCAAGAGATCGGTCCTGGCTGGTATCCTCGATCCCGACGTCGGGGACGTGTTTATTGAGGTTCCCTGCCCCGTCGCAGGAACAAAGCGATTCCTGCACACGTCGCGGATCAAAGAGCTCGATGCGCGAGGGTTGTAGAACATGACGATCCAGGCATCGGATACATTCGCTCGGGGCAACCAAAGCGGATGGGGAACGGCCAGCGATGGCGAGACGTGGACCGAGACGGGCGTTGGAACGCTGTCAATCAGCGCAAATAGCGGGTTGATCTCATCGCTTGCCACAGACACCCATGTGCAGCTTGGGAGCAAGACGCTGACCGACCAGGATGTGAGCGCTCGCGTGGCCATCGCCAATAGCGGAGATGTCGTTGGAGTCCAGGCGCGCTTTTCTGCTGGTGGTGGCAACACGACCACCTATAAATTTTTATATTATGGTGGCGGTGTGCATCTCAATAAGGCCAATGCCGGCACTAACACCCAGATGACCACTGCAACATTTACCATGGTCGTCGCCACGCATTACTGGATGCGACTTCGATGCATCGGCACATCGCTCTATGGCCGCGTCTGGCAAGATGGCACCATGGAGCCAACGACCTGGACGACAACCACAACGGATTCCTCGGTGTTATCGGGCGGCTTTGCGGTTCTGGCCAACGGCAACACGGCCAGCGGCATTAGCATCGATAATTTTATCGCCGACGACCTGATCGTACCCGTAAGCTCGCCGCAGAATACAACGGTCATCGCGACAGGCAGAGACGGCAAAACATCCGCTACAGGCCGCGACGGCAAAGCAACGGCAAGGGGGCATTAATGGCAATATCTCCATGGTATAAGGGTGACACAGCGCCATCCTGGACGATCTCGCTCATCCCTGATAGCGGCACTATCAATGTCGCGTCACTTTCTCCATCCAGCTTTACACTATTGATCAAAAATACCGATAATGGCGTCGAGGTCGTAGGCTCTGGTACCTTCTCGGCCATCACCGCAGCCAGTGGCAGCACGCCGGCGAGCGTCGTTTATCAGCCATCTAGCGCTGATGTTGCGAGCCTCGGTAATTATGTGCTCTTCCTGGTTATCTCATTTCCAGGCGGTTTCACTGAGACATTGAGCATCGGAGTCTTCCAGGTGATCGCCAAATGATGAATACATACATCAGTGTCGCTGACTATCTTCGCGCGCCGTCAGGCCACGACACCTCAACGCTCGTATCGAATGTCTTATTGCTTTCATCGTCAACAACAACAGGTGCAACAACCTTGCCTGTGACCGCGCTCACGGCTGCGCAGTCCAGCGGAGATCGCATCTATCTCTTTGATGGCAGCGCGACCGAGATTGTGACCCTGACGGCAGCGGCAACCATTGGCGCGACGTCGCTCACCTGCACACCGCTGAGCAATGCGCATACTGCTGGCATCTCGCTGTGTAGCGATGGAAGCGGGGGTAGCCTGGCGTCCATGATCATCAATGCCTCGGCGCAGATCGAGGCTTTCTGCCGGCAGCCTTTACTCCAGGCATCGCATAGCGCCGAACGGCTTCAGCTGCGCTCTATGCGCGCAGCGATGAACCGAGATTATCAATTGCTGATTCGGCCAAAGCAATTCCCTGTGACAACAGTGTCGGCGGTGACGATCTCGCTCAATGCATCGACAACGATCAACCTGGATGCAAGCCAGGCCATGATCGACGCCGATCAACAAATTGTGACGATTGCGCAACTCTCCACAACCTCGGGGACGGTGCCGTGGTCGGGGATTACACGGCCTCTCTCGCAGACCACGCCTGGCTTTGTACAGATCTCATATACCGCAGGTTATGCATACGCATCATTGCCATACGACATCAGCCAGGCATGCATCTGGCTCGTCAGCGATCTTCTGAGCGATCGGCGAAATCCAACCGGCGCGGCTGAGGTTCGGCTCGGCGATGTGCAACTGATAACCAGGCTACGCGGCGAAACCACTGGCCGCTCTGTCCTCGTGATGCGTGCTGAATCCGCGCTTTCTCCTTACAGACAGCGAGCCTTTTAATGTTCGATACAACCATGACCATCAAGCGCTCAGCTGCGACGGTCCGCACTGGCATTCCAACGAATATTCAGAATATGCAATGGCGGGTCGCAGCGGATCTTGGCGGCCAGAGCCCCTATGATTCATTCTGGATTCGCAGCACCGGCGGCGGCCCGCTCGATATTCGACGTGGCGATCTGCTCATCGATGAGCACAACATCGATCCGCTGACCGGCGCATTGACGCGCTACCGAGTCTTCGGAAACGTGGAGTCCTACGGCCAGACATACGCAAAAATACCGGCTGAGAAGCTGCTAGGAGTGTAATATGGCTGGATTCTCGATGAGCTTCGACCCGCGAAGCCTGGCGCAGATCGCGCAGTTCGCGGGCTTCGGCGTCTATATGAGCGAGGAAGTCCAGGCAGCGCTCAGCGAATCAGGGGATATCCTCGTGGGTGCGGTGCGCGGCAACATGCATTGGCAGAATCCAAGTGGACGCCTGGAGGCATCGATCCGCAAGGTCAACGATTCGCCATATGAGCTCGAGATCGGCTCGGATCTTCCCTACGCCAGGCGTCGCGAATTTGGTTTTAGCGGTATGGTTGATCGCCTCGGACGCTACTATCACTTTGACCCCGGTGCCTACTACTTCGCCGCCGCTGCCAACCAGGAACACGACCACGTCTTCGGCCTTGTCGAGGACGCAGTTGAGCGTGCACTGAACAGGCTAGGAGCCTAACCATGCCAACCTCACCGAACACCTACGCCGTCGCCACGGCCATCAAGGCGATCATGGCAGGCGCGACCGTCAACGGATCTCCAGCATATGCCAACACAATCATCGGCGGACTCAAGGATTATACCGATGCTATGCCGGTCGGCGTGGTCATGGCCGTTGCTGGCTCTGTGGAGCGCTATACGCTCGGCAGATCCGCGAAGATCCACGATAAGCCGCACTTTAACATTGCGAGCGTGGTGCCGTACGCTAGCGCCTCGTCGGCTGAACAGCAACTCTATGCGATCCGCGACGCTGTAACGTTTCTCTTTGCGCAGTCAGCGACGTTGAGCGTCGCAGGGCCAGTGATTGTCAATATGGTGCCTGGTAGCGAGCGCTATTCGTTCCCGACGATCAACGGCAACAATTGCCGAGCACACGAATTCCTCCTCGAAATTACCTACGAATACTTCCTCCCGAACGGCCCACAGCCGTAAACTACCTCTTCTAAGGAGTCCATTATGGGCACAGCAGCCAAGGGAACCCTCGGCCTCGTCCTCGAAAACATCAATAATCCAGGTCCGCAGCTCCTTTACAACGGCGCTGTGTCAGCCTCGTTCTCACTGACCACGCAGCCTAGCGGGTCAACAGGGATGCGCTTATACATCCTGGTGCAAGGCAACACCACGACTGGCACCGTGACGATCACCGGCACCGGTGTCGGTGGCGGCACGCCGACCGAGACAACGCCTACAATACCAATCCAAGCGGCGGGCCAGGCAGTCCAGGTCAACGACTATGAATATGTCAGCACCAACGTCTACGCGACCGTGAACGCCAACGGCATCACCACGACCGGCCTGGCGAACGCGAAGATCATGATCTACGGTGTCCAGGCTGCGAAATATCTCATTCCCTGCATCGCCGACATCGAAGATCCCTTCGGCTACTTTTCGCCTCAAGAAGCGCGCGGCCTCCTGGATCGTGACACGAGATCGTTGCAGACCATCAAAAAGCCGACGATCAACAAAATTGACCAGGCTCTATACCCCGAGGCATCGATGTTTGCGGCCTACGCAGGTGTCAGCAATAATCCGGCTGTGGTCTCAATCCCCGCCTCACCGACGTCGCTCAAAACCAGCAGTGCTATCAGCGGTGGCCCATTTTCGCTGACCACTCAGCCGACCGCGCCAGGCATGGTACTCATTTTCACGGTGACTTCATCGTCGGCTACGGGCACCATCGTCGTATCAGGCACAAATCAGTGGGGCGTAGCTGTTTCAGAAACCATCACTGCCGCAGCGGGTGGTAGTAACGGCAACGGCACGTATTACAGCACCAATGTCTACAGCGCCGTCAATGCAAGCGGCGTGGCATTCACGGGATTGACCTCGGGCTCCTGCGCGATCACCGGCGTCTACGGCTGGCAATATACCTTCACACCGGACCTCAACGCACTCTATAGCGCGTGCCTGGAGTGGTACAGCGGCACCGATAGCAACGTCATTCCGCAGACTTACCTCACGGACCTGGAGTTTGCCTTCAACGTCGAAAAAGAGACGTCACTTTCAGTGAAGGGTGGGACGTGGGATGTTTTGCCGATCGGAAATCGCTCAACGAACCCACTGAGCGCGTCGCTTGTCTCATCGCTTGCGCAGCCGCAGGACTTGCCGATGGTCGGCTGGCAGACCGCCATCTACATCGATAGCCTTGGTGGCACACCGGCAACCACTGCTTACAGCAGCGTCGTTGAAGGCAAGGTCAGCATTAAAGTACCGCAGAAGCCGATCTACACGGCCACGGTGACGCAGAATTTCAATAGATTGTATCGACAGCAGCGCGAGGTCATGTTGACGGCGAAGATTGACTTCGCGAGTCTGGACCAGTTCGAAGCATACCGCACCAATCTCAAGCAATTTCTGGCGTTCCAGTTCCTCGGCGGCTACATCGGCTCCGTGGCCGGCACCATCTATTCAAAGTCGTGGACCTGGATCTTCCCCGCGCAATACGTCAAATTCAAACGCGACGCGACGAAGCTCGACAATGTCCAGGCTGATCTCGAGGCCAAAGGCATTTATGAGATCTCAAAGGGCTATTCGCACCAGTTGGTCATTGTGTCGCAGCAACCCCCGAACTACACCGCGTAATCCCCTGCGCCAGCGTGCTTCTTCGCTGGCGTACTCATTACTTCAACTCTCACTGCATATATAAAGGAACACATTGATATGTCTCGACGCAAAAGCATCGCAACCAAGCAAATCCGCGCCGACCACTGGGACGCCCACGAAGTCGTTATCATTCGAAGTCTCAACACTGAAGACGAAGAGCAGATCCAGGATGAGATCGCCAGCGTCAACGCGAACAGCCAGGTCCATCTCCACACTGGCCGCGTCAAACGCCTCACCCTCCAGCGCGGCATCGTCTCCTGGACACTCACGGACGACCAGAATCGCCCCCTGCCGCTCAATGAGCAGAGCATTCGCGGCCTGGATCGCGCCGACTCCAAATTTATCTTCGACGAGATCGAAGCCATCAGCGCTCCTCTGTCCGCTGAGGAAAAAAAAGAATCTACGACGAGTGCTACGCATGGCATCGAGGTCGTAGCAACCGCGTCCCACAGCAAGTAATCGACGCAGTCATGATGCAGCGCTTCGGTGGCTGGCAACAATATCGAAGCGCGCCACGTGGCGTCGTCGCCGAACAGATCGAGGAATGGTCGGCGATGCGCCAGGCTGAATACGACGCCAATAAAGACAATACACCGTCCTCTTAGCATCCCCTGGAGATCACCGTGTCAGACAACCTCAACCTCGCAATCAATGTCGCCGCCGTGGACATGGCCAGCAACGTCGTCAAAAATATTGGCGGCGCGTTGGCATCGCTCGGCAGCGGAAATGTCACCGCAGCAGCATCGGCTGCCGGTGCGGTCCTGCTTGGTGTTGGCGCGGCTGCGGTTGGCGTTGGTGTTCAGGCGACGAAGATGGCTGGCGACTTCCAGGAAGGACTCACATCTCTTGTGACTGGCGCGGGCGAAGCTCAGGCGAACCTCAAGGCAGTCGGCGATGGCATCCTGGATCTCTCTGTGAAGACAGCGACGAGCACGAAGCAGCTCACGGACGGCATGTATCTCATTGAAAGCAGTGGTATCCATGGTGCCGATGGACTCAAAGTGCTCCAGGCGGCAGCTGAGGGGGCGAAGGTTGGATCTGCGGATCTCGGTGTCACGGCTAACGCAGTCACCACGATTCTCACTGATTACCACCTGCCAGCCACCGAGGCCGCGTCAGCAACGAATGCATTGATCACCACAGTTGCCTCGGGAAAAACACATCTCCAGGATCTCGCGTCTTCAATGGGTTCAGTGCTCCCTCTGGCCTCTTCGCTCGGTATCTCATTTCCGCAGGTTGGCGGGGCCATCGCGACGATGACCAACGCTGGCATGGGAGCGCAGCAAGCGTCGCAGAACCTCGCGAATACGATCCGCAGCCTGGCCGCGCCCAACGCTGCCGCTGAGAAAAGCATGAAAGCCGTTGGTCTGTCGGCACAGGATCTCAAAGACACATTGCAAAATCAGGGCCTATCCGCAGCACTGCAAATGGTCGAGGATCACGTCGGCTCAAAGTTTCCAGCAGGGAGCGTCGAGGCGGTGAATGCCTTTAAACACATTGTCGGTGGTGCCACTGGATACAATGTGGCGCTGATGCTCGGTGGGCAAAACATGAAGACCTTTGAGGGCAATGTCGACTCGATTGGCAAGGCGATGAAGAGCGGCGGCGATTCGGTGCAGGGCTGGAGCCTGGTACAAAAAGACTTCAATTTCCAGGTCGGCCAGGCACAGCAGGCTCTCAATGCGCTGCTCATTAAAGTTGGGTCCGCATTGCTACCGGTGCTTTCTCAGCTCATGGCGCAGGTCACACCGCTCATCTCTCAATTTTCAGAGTGGGCGACGCAGCATCATGTCCTCGAGGCCGTCGCGTCCGCACTCACTGCGACCATCTCAGTGCTGTCGCAGGTTATTGTCACCGTGGCCAGGGATATAGCATCGCTTGTCTCTGCCATTGTGCAGATCGTTGCCTTTTTCCAGCATAGCCAGGTCGCCACCGACGCATTGCTCGCCGCGCTCGCAGGTCTGGCCGCTGGACTTGCGATTTATCTAGCGACGTTGCTTCCAGCGCTGATAGCCTCATTTTGGACATGGGCGGTCGCAGCTGGCGCGGCTGCCGTGGCAACATTGGCCGCCATCTGGCCATTCGTTGCGATCGGCGCAGCGGTGGCACTCGTCGTTTTCGCGATAATCATGGCAGTGCAGCACTGGGGGGACATCATCAAATGGTTGCAGACTGTGTGGGCGGCGTTCTCAGCGTGGTTCCAAGATGCAATGCATGCAGTGGGCGCATTTTTCATCAACATCTGGCATGGCATTCAGCAAGCCATGCAGGCGGCGTGGAATTTTATCGTGAACGCCGCGAAGATCGCCGTAGCGGTGTTGCTCATCGTCTTGTTTGGCCCGATCCTGGCCATCGCGGCGCTCTTTGTCTGGCTCTACCAGCACAACATCTATTTCCAGATGCTCTGTGATGCCATCGTCGCCGCCGTCAAAATAGCGATAGCCTGGCTGATGTCAGCATGGCAAAGTGCCGTCGATTGGATCGTCGCCGCCTGGACGTTTTTGTCCGATGCGACGACTCGTGGATGGGCAACGATCACAACGGCCATCATGGTTGCAGTGCAGATCGTGTGGTCCTGGCTCGTCGCGATCTGGACGACGATATCATCGTGGATCTCCGACAAGTGGAATAGCTTCGCAGATCTGGCGAAGACTGCCTGGTCCGCAGTGGCCTCGGTTTTCTCGGCGATCTGGACGACGTACCTGTCCAAACCACTCGGCGACCTATGGACTTCCATAAGCACCTGGTTCTCTTCGCTGGCAACATCCGCGACAACCTGGGGAACCAACCTGATCCAGGGCTTCATCAACGGCATCAAAAACATGGCCAGCAACGTCGGCCAGGCTGCCTCTGACATCGCCGGCAAGGTTGCCTCATTTCTCGGATTCCATTCGCCCGCGAAGGAGGGCCCTGGATCTGAGCTGATGACGTGGGGCCCAGGCTTGATCAGTGGCTTCAGCGAAAGCGTCAAGAGCGCACTGCCAATCCTCGACGCCACCATGCAGGTCACAGCGCAACACGTCGCAGTGCTCGGCCAGCCTGGCGCGTCCGGTGTGACGACGTCGGGTGGCACTGCGGCATTGAGTGGCGGCGGTAGCGGTACCGTGATCAACATCACGGTCAATGCGCCAGCTAGGACACGCAACGAGGCCAATGAGATCGCTGATATGGTGCTGGATAAGCTGAGCCGTGAGCTGAGACGCAGCGGTAATCTGGTGACCGTGACCAGCGGCGGAAGGAGCTGAGCTTTGTTTACTGTGATAAATGGCTTCGACTACACCGACTACATCGAATTTCCATCGATTTCGATCCACAGCGCGATCAGCGATCCGCAGCCACGCGCCGGCCTCGAAGTCACTGATATCGGCTCGCAGTTCAGCTTCAGCATCGGTCAGGAAGTCATCATCTTCGACGAGAACGCGACACCGACCTATACGTCCAGTGGCCGCGCAGTGCCAACGACGCCATCGCATAATGTGCTGATCGGCATGCCCAATGTGAGCCCATGGACCGCTGCTGGCGCGTTGAGTTCATTGATCACGGTGGCCGTCAATCCGACGATGACATTCAACAATTCGGCGCTCGGCAGTGGCTCCTACGGCCAGATTTGCCCGGCTGGCCACGTTCGGCCAGGCCAGCAGTACATGTTTTCGATGTACATGCTCATGACCACGCCGCTCGTCAACGCCAACGCATTCCTCCAGCTCGACTTTATCGATGCTAGCGGTAACGTCATCGGTGGGGCAACGACCACGACTATAGCAGCGCTTGGCAACAATCAGCAGCAGCAAATCACGGTCGTCGGCACCGCACCAGCGACCGCAACGGCACTCAAGGCCAGCTTTGGGGGGACTACGACGGTCGGCGGGTCCAATAGCGGCGTCGTGGTCTTTGGATCTCCGCAGGCTGAGCCGATGTGGTTTACCTCGCTTGCTCGTGGTGTGACCTACCCAACCGCCGACAACAACATTGCGCAGGTCGGCAGTGCGCAGATGCCCGACGGCACGTTCTCGAGGCAGTGCCGCGTCTTCGCGGGCACGATCGACGACTACGTGATCACCTACGACGGCCCGAATCGGATATGGCAACTCAGCATCGCCGGGCCAGGCGCGTTGCTTGAAAACGGTTTGATCAATGCGATTTACACTGGCCAATACGACGACCAGATCATCACATCGGTCGTGAGCAATAACTTCGCTGGCCAGATCAGCCTGGCCGCGCCGAATAATTCGTCGGCTGCGCCAGTGCAGCGCGGTGCATACATCGATTCGGTGAGCTACTCCGACAATACACTGCGCGAGATCCTTAATGGCCTGGTGGATCAAAGCGGCTTTGTGTATTACATAGATTATTACTATGCGATCCGCTATAACACCGCGTTCTACACGGCGGCACTGTTCGCATTGACGAGCGAGACACCGGACAATGCCTCGCTGTTCAACTACTACGACTTTTCTCTGGAGTCCGACGGCACCCAACTAAAACGTCGCGTCAAGGTGACGGGCGGCAAGTTCATCGCACCGGCAATCTCCGATACATTCAGTGGCAACGGATCAACAAAGGTCTTTGCACTGTCGCAGTCGCCGTTCAATGTTCAATCGGTGACGGTTGGCGGATCGGCGCAAACTACTGGCGTCGCAGGCCGCGATACGCTCGGCAGTGGTGGCATTGTAGCGCTCATCGACAAAGCCAATAAGACGCTGACGTTCCAGAGCGCTCCGGGCAGCGGCACCAACAACGTCATCTGCACTTATACGTACGAAGCACCCGTCGCGACGCAGAGCGTCAGTGGTTCCAGGCCTGCTGTGGCACCAGGGTATGCGGTGCCGAATTATGATAGCAAAGTCAACGATACTAACTTGATTACACTGGTGTCGGCGACCACGCGCGGATTGGCTGAGCTGACGAAGTATAGCCAGCCGCGCACCATCATCAAGCTGAAAAGCGACCACTTCGCCCCAGCTGGTAGCATCATTTACCTCACTCATATGCTGAGCGGTATCATCAATCAGCCATATACGGTGCAATCGATCGATGCCAGCTATCTCGGCAATGGCATTAACGAATACGCCTACCAGCTCGGTGCCTACCAGCCAGGACTCATCGATCACATCCGCAACGCAAACAAAGCGCTCAACCGCAGTACCACGACGCTCAACATCACCACTCCACAGCAGATCGATGTCGTCGCGTCGGAAATTATCGCCTGGCGCGACGCAATCTCGGCCACGGTGCAGACGGCCTATGCGACATCAGTGTACGGGACCGGCCACTATGGTTCCTGCGCATACGGTGGCGCGACCGGTCTCTATGGATCGACGGCACAATACGGGAGATCAACGATCTATGGCTAATATCATCGACAATATTCGCAGTTGCATTGTGCGCATCGTCGCACCAGGCGACACCTTGCGCTTCAGTGGCCTGGTGCGTGTCCGCGAACTACCGCGAGACTGCGATCTCACGGACTTTATGGAGTGGTGGCCGAGACTAGCAGCGAATGAGCGAGATCGCTACACGGTCTACGAACACAAGAATGTGCTGACCAGCGCTGGCCGCGCTCAATTGCTGACCTACATTGGCAGCTCGACGGCCACCACGCTCGGCTTTGCTCAATTCTTCGCGGTCGGGACTTTTCCGATCAACGCAGTGAGTCCAGGTGACACCTCGGTGCAAACAGAGATCTTCAGAGCTGTGCCTGGCTCGCAGACGATCACAGGAACCCAGATCGATATCTCAACATACTTCGGCCCGTCGCAGGCCAATGGCACCTACACTAATGCCGGCCTCTACGGCATCAATGCAACATCGACGATCGGCAGTGGTACCCTCATGACCCACACGCTCTACGCATATACCAAGCCCAACGGCACGCCGATCACCAACGATTATCTGATCTCGCTTCAATAATGGAGACCACACACCATGGCACTCAATACCGTCACCACCGGCAACACTGTTCTGGCTGCCGACATCAATCAGCTCGTCAACGTGCTTCAGCGACCATCAGGATCGACCGAGACCGGAAAATACTTTCTGATCGGCAGTTCATATGCGTCCGGGGCCAATGCCAGCAATTACATTCCAAGTCTCTCGAGGACATCGACGCCAGTCTCCATCACTATTGATGAGGCGGATATGGGCCACGTTGCGGGCGGATGCAATACCGCCGTTGCTGGCCACCTTACGGCCAATGGATTCCAGGTAAATACGAGCGGCACTGGCGCGTCGCTCTCCTGGTCGGTCGGTGGCAACTACACCATCCAATATTAGATTAGAGAGAGGTACATCATGGGACTCCACGCCATCCACGATGACGGCTCCATCCACTGGCGCTGTCATCACAAGGCCTGCAAACCGCTCCAGGCGCACGTCAGCCACGACGATATTTACTTCGTCAACCACGATCTCGTTGCGCTACCACCATGCAGCTGCGGATCGCGGATGTTCGTCCGCGTCGCATTCACACCCGAGGAGCTCGCCGCGACCAACGCCATCCAGTACGGCATGGTGCCCGAAGAAATGACCTTGCCTCATGCGCTAACCGGCGAGCCTATACCAGTGATGATTCCTGCGCTGCGGCCAATCGGCGCAAATCCGTTTTTTGCGAGGCACCAGGAATTCGCGAAGCACCTGGAAGCGCATGGCAAACGTTACATCGCGCCGAAGAGCAGCGCTGACGAGAAGGAGAAGGAGATGGACGATGACTCCACAGCAGAATCATAGCCCGGTTGATGCCTGGCGCGGAGAAATGTCGGGGAATATCAAAGAGGTGCAGGTCTCATTGCAGCAGCTGCTCATCGAAGTGCGACAGAGGCCAACGCGGGCTGAGGTTGAAGCGATGATTTCGACGAAGGTCAGCACCGAGCTATTCAACGCCACTATCGGGGAGATCCGGGGTGATATCAACGATTTACGCAAAAAGCCGGCGGAAGCGCAGGCCTGGACGGGGACGGCCATGACGGTCGGTGGCTGTCTGGTTGGTGCCGCTGGCCTGGCAATCAGCACTATCATCGGGGTGATCACGCTGATTGCACCGCACTGGCACTAAGAAAGCTCTGGCTGCACAACGCAGACCAGGGCTTTCGTTGATTTTATTGCTCTTGCGCTGTGGGCCAGGCAATGCGATAAAGCGATGCATTGCTGCGTGGCACCTTTGTTCGGATAACGATAAAGCCGGACTGTTCTATGACTTCCGTGAACAATATTGGTCAGGCTGTCCAAGAGAGCAGCCTGGCCAAAGGGCTTAGTTGATTTTTTTCGGGCGCTCTTGTTCGAGCTGCGCTGTTTTTTCCATGTATCCAGCAATATAGCTTTTTTTGTAATCGATGGCCGAGAGCTCTCCAGATTTTTTCTCGACCTCGCGCACTTTGTCCTGGCAGAATGATGCAATCTCTTCGCGATCTTTGCTCTCAGAATATTCCGAGTAGTCTGCGGTCGCATCTTCGCGACCGTCATTGACAGCAGTTTGATAGAGATTTTGCTGCTTGCTGAAAGCTTCCAGGTCAACAGCATCAGCCAACTCATATCTCATTGGCGTCGCACCAGGCACAGGACGCAGCGCGACCAGGAATGGCAGACGACCGTGACGACCAGCTATGGCCGCGAGCAGCACAGTCGCAGCTGGTGCATAGCCTGGCATAATGACATAGAGGTCATTGCGCCACTCGTCGCCGCTCAGCGCAGTACTGTCAACGATCTTGCTGATTTGCGACGCCATGCTGAGATCATGGTTGATCTGCACTACCACAGCGCGAATCTCGACGTCTGCGATCGATTGAAATATTTGTTGTTTGGTCTCCGGTGATAAGGGATGAGAGAAATTTATAAGAATAGGCATGTGCGCCTCCGTTTATTTTGTATTTTCAATCATTATATTCTATGGCGTGCGCCACGAGCAATGCAGCGCGCGAATGTCCTATTCCTGGCGATTGCGCCAGTGTCATTAAGATAATATTAAGATTTTATATGGATACATTGTACAGCTTATTGTGGTATAATGTGGACAAAGTGAACACTTATCCACATTGTTATCAACATTTAATAGCATTATTGCACATTAGAGCACAATAATTATGCATAAATGTTGTATACGATCTGTAAGATCTGTACGATCTATACGATGTGTACAATTAGACAATCATTGCAAATGTCTAGTTGTATGCAATGGATTTGCAAGATAATGCATTTGCATTGTATAATCAATGATTATATAGGAGACGACAACCTCCAATGTTTATTATTCCGATGCTCGTAGATCAAACTCGCGTATTTATCGCTGGCAATCCAGCACCGCGATGGATTGTCATCCACAAGACCGCTGGATTCCAAACAGCCCGCGAATGCGCCAATTACTTTGCGACGACGCCGCTCATGACCTCGTCACATTACATTGTCGGTCTAGATGGCGAGATCGTTCAATGTGTCGGCGAGGGTGATGGCGCGGCGGCGAATTGCTGCGTCGAGCCTGGTCATGCACCATGGCTGCCAGCCATCAATCTCAATTTGTGCACAATTAGTATCGAGCACATTGACCCGTCGCCAGACAATTCGACACCGCTCACAGTGGCGCAGAAGTTGGCGAGCTTTGGGCTGATCGCTGATATCTGCCAACGTCACCGCATACCAATGCGGCCAGGCGACGCAGGCGGTGGAATCATCGGACACAAGGACATAGCGCCGCAGTCCAGGGCGAGGTGTCCAGGTAATTACCCGTTACAAGAGTTGTTTTTATACCTAAATCAAAGGGGTGCAAATACAATGGGAGGAATACCAACAGCCTGGCGCGATGATGGCCATACGCTGATCGCGCCGAATGGCATCAGCATTACGCAAGGATTCCGCGATTGGGTGTTGTCGCATAACTGGAGCAGCGACGACGTCCCGCTCAGCCTGGAGCAACATCGCGATCCGGTGCAGGCCCATGCGCCCAATTTTGGCGCGGGTCAGATCCAATGCTTTGTCCATAGCCTGTTGTGGTGGACTCCGGCAACCGGCGTCATCCAGGAGTCGCAGCTCGGCGCGGAGATCTACGCATTGCAATCGCAGCTGGACGCTGCACACACGCAGATCTCATCACTTCAGGCTCAGATCTCGTCGCTTCAGGCGCAGCTCTCAGCACAAGCAATCAATCCAAAGGTTGTCGATGCGATCAAGGAGATCCAGGAGATCAACGTGGCAGCAGCAGCAGCGCTCGCCGACCTGGAGGCAAAATGACGACCATCCCTACTCTCCCTGATTCGGTGCTTTTGCTCCTGCCTCTGCTTGTTACGGTCATAGCTGGATGGCTCAGCCAGGACACTCTGGCCCCATGGATCAACGCGCTCATCAGCGCCGTTGTCATGATTGCCTGTGCTGCATTGGCTGCAATGTTTACAGATCGCCTGGTCGGGGATCTATCCATAGATTTTATGCTCATCGTCGCGTATTGCTACGCTCTGATCAAGTGTGGCGTTCTGGCACCGCTCTATAGATTTCTCCTCGCCAGGCCATCGCCCATTGCTCCGATATTGCCTGCCTCAAAGGTCCCCACTGTCACCGACGCGAACAAGATCGCAACCGCCGACACCGCGCCAATGAAGCCGATAAGCGGACCGTAGCTTACCTCGCACAGCTCGTCGCCGCTTTTTTTATGAGGCCTGGAGAGATCCAGGTCTCTCTTTGTGCATTGGTACTCGAGGATTGACGGCGATCAATGAGGATGCTACTATGATGAAGGACATACACAGGACAAAGTGGAAACGGACATATTGTATCCTCGCAACTAAAAAGACACCTGGGAAGTAGCGTCGGAATGCTGACTTCCCAGGTGTCTTGTTGTTCGTTGTCTTAGTGCTTAAGCCATGGCGTTGCAAAGAATGGCGTCCAGGTCAGCGCGGATACCGGCTAGCACCTGCGAAACTTGTGGGTCTTTGCCCGCCTCACTGGCTGCGATGACCACGCTAAAGCAAAAAATGCAATGAAATTTACCATCTCCGCTGATCGCCTCGTTATAGGCTGCGGCAATAGTCGCTCGTACTTCGCCAGGCATAGTAATCGATGGATTTGCGCAATAGAACTCCATGGCAGCCATAAATATGGCATAAGCCATCTGTCGAGCACTGAGCGCAGGCTGCGCAGATTGCGATGATTTCATCGCGACCTTGATCGCCAGCAAGTTGATCTCAGTAGTGTCTGGACGACGCATTAAAGCACCTGCGCTTTCTCGCGCGTGGCCTGGTGCTCTTGATCCGCTTGATCCGCTTGATCCTCTTGATCCTCTTGATCCTCTTCTTGAATGATGAGGATATTGCTCAGGCCCTGCGCTACAAGCAGCTGGCCAATGCTCTCCGCCATGTCGGTGCAAATCTCGAAAATGCCACTTCCAATGATGCGCCCCTCGGCGCGCGCAATCATAGTTACCGATTCGCGGTCTGTCACTGAAATCGGCGAGCCAACCTCGCAACCGATGAGATCATGCGCCTGCGTTTCTACCATCGACTCATGGATAATTGTCAAGGTCACGGCGTCGATATTTCTCGCCTGGATCTGGATTGTCGCGGCAAACCCGCTGACTGCAAATCGCACGATAGCAGTAATGGTAATCTTCATTTAGCACCCCTTTGATGTCGCGGCGCTTGTCGATTGCGCCGCGATGACAAAACAAACAAAACAAGGAAACGGAAGAAAGACTAAGCAACAACAACGTTAATGACAAAGCATGCGAAGCAGATCGGCGTCTCTCCAGGTCCTTCGCAGTCTAATACTCCTGGTCGGTGGCAGTTGGGACAGAGGGCGATGGGGCCACTGATGGCCTCGCCCACAATGTAGATGACAGTATCCTCAAACTTTAGGAATACTTTGTGATGTGGAGATACATCAATAGTAATATCAGAGAGTCCTGGATAGACCAGATTGACCTCTGCGCTCGCAGGGAGATGGACGGTGATGGTGATAGTATCGTTTTCCAGGGATTTCTCGACTTGGCCGCCGGCACGAGCAATAAGCTGTGCTGCCTGGTCGTCCAGTGACGACGCAGTTAAATGAACCATAATATGCACCCCTTTGATTAGCCCCCAGGAACTAGCCGGGGGCACGCAACTAAACGAAACGAAACAATACTTAGAATGGATGATCCTCGTCGTTGACCTCACTGGCTTCATTGCCAGCCATAATTCTCCTGGATTTTTCCACCGACCAGGCGACGGTGCGCTCGACGCGACCGTCTTCCTCTAGCAACAAAGCCTGATCGCGACTGATCGCGACACTGGACAGGTATTGTAAATCAATCTGTCTAGGGACTACAGGGAAAGGGTAATAGATCTCCTTGGTTTTGCCGGCGTCCTTGCCAGCTGTGATACTGCGAGGAGATACGCCGATCGGCAATGCATAGGCATAGTACGCAGCGCCGATGTGCTCTCCTGCTTCTTCTCGGAACTTATCTGCCACGTTGAGGACGCGCTCGTGAGCCTTTAAGCAGGCTAGTGCTCTATCCGTACAGTAGGAGCTGAACTTTACCGATAATGGATAACAGTATCCTGCATCCATCAACTCCTTTGAAAATGCAATCAAATGCAATTCTGAGCTTCGGCCCTGCGGCCAGGCATAGGCCACACCCCATCTCTCAGCAGGATCGCGGAGCATCTCTTGCTTTGATGGCACCCCTTCGCATACCACGAATAGTCCGAGTTGTGGCATTGCCCAATATCGCACTGGTCGCGGTTTGCCGGAATCGTCGGGATGAAGTACAACACACTCTGCGGCCAAACCACGCTGAACGAGGAGCGCCATTGCATCGTAGAGCTCATAGTCCTCTGGTAGTCCGGTTTCATCCAAGTCTGGCTGCTCGATTGCCCACCCCGCGATATCAGGCAGCGCCCGACCATCCAGGCCTCGAGCCTTATTGTTTCCCGTAAACCAGCTCAACCGATGCTGGCTCAGCGATGACCCGCCGCGCTTTGCGACGCTGATAAATGGCGTTCCTAAATGCAATGCCTCGTGTATTGATTCGCTCATAATTTCTGTGCTCGTCACAGTCGTCACTGCTGTACTCACCGCCGGTTCATAGAGCGCCTGGTAGCCGTTGTGCTGTACGTCGCGTGCTAATTTCGCCATTATCCCTGCTCCTCTTCGTGGATTCGCAATCGTCCGCGAATCCACGCTAATCTATACTACTATGAATTTTAACGAAGTATGCTGAACGCTCTCGAGCCATTGAGGCTTCCACGTTCCTCGATGCTGCTGGCTGCCTGCCGGGGATCGGAGCTAGGGCCATCTGGATAAACATCGATGAGGAGATCGATACGCTCTTGCTGGCGCGGAGTTAAAGTCGGCAGCAAAGTCGGCAGCGATGAGATAGCGCGCTGCTCACTCGGACGAGCTGCGACCAGGTCGCTCACCTTGATCTCGTGCTTACAAGGCTTGCGAGCGGGACAACTGCATTTCTTCGCTCCTCGAGCATCCGCCAGGACAACGTAGAACATGTTGTCACCAAGGCTTGCTGAGCGAATCAGATAGAAGACATCGCCGAATCGCAGATGGACCTCGGCTCCATTGGTCCCCTGGACAACCATGTCCTTTTTTGCGACGCAGCGGATGGAATTTGTCGCTGCGTGGATGTGATCGCATTTGATGGCGACGTATCCATAGCCACTCGTGGAGATCTTGGCCGATCGTCGTAGTGTTGTTGTCATTTTTTTGCACCCCTTTGATTGATTTAACCGTAACTATCCGTAACGGTTAATCACAGTATAACCGTTACGGTGGGTGATGTCAATAGGTATTCCTATGAGTTTTTGCATGAGTTTTTTAGACGAAAAAGCCATTTTCAGCCGTCCAAATTAGGACGCCCCCGTGCTAGACAGGACGCCCCCGTCCAAATTAGGACGCCCCCGTGCTAGACAGGACGGGGGCGTCCTAATTTGGACATTAAAGAATAAGAAGAATAAGAAGAATAATTAAAAAAATATCTAAGAAAGATCTCTGTCTCTCTTGGATATTTTTAATTTCAGCGTAACAACTATTGACCAGGTCTGCGGCTATGTGTTACGCTACGTTACGACGTAGTGTCATATACGGGAGGGAATATGAGCGAAGAAGAAAAATTATTGTCGGCTGGAGAGGCAGCCAGCTACTTAGCAGAGAAGTGGGGGATGCCGAGCTACTCAACAGTAGCATTCCGACAGCTCAGGCACAGGAGAAAGAATTTGCGACCAGCAATGCTCACTGACAATGCGTCGCTATGGCGCAAAGAGGATCTCGACCAAATAAAGAAACCATCTTTGAGTAATCCGAGGGCGAAAAGAAAGAAAAAAGACGCCGAGGAAACCGTTGACAAAGACGAGCAGCGTATGGTAGTATTATCCTACTAACCATTACGCATAGTAACAGCAAAAGGGAGGGCGACATGAGCAAACCACGATGTTTCATCGGCAATGATGCCGTCCCCTCGTTGCCACCCTTATCCTCCTCCGCGTACGCGTACGTCGTCGCCAAAGCAGGCAAGCGAAAAAAATTGTCTGTAACATTTATAAAAGTTTTAGTCCAGCTTGGACACTCGGCCCATTTTAAATCGATGGACCTCTCGGCTGTAGAGAACTGGAGCAGAGGCAGAGGCAGACTGGCCTGGCTCGAGACGTGCCAGATAGTCGGAGTCTCGTTTAAGAAGACTATAGATGACGCCCACTATCTGGCCGGCGATGCGGCCAAGGACTTTAATTTTGCCAGAATAAGTTTTCTTCCGGTCGTCGTACCGGCATTTGATCGGCACCAAACGATCATAGATCGCTTTCCACTCTGTGTCGTTTTTGATTGCCACCATGGCCACAAGATACATGGTGGATTTCAGCATATTATTACCGCCCTTGTCCAGTGTAGCAGAATCAATGGTCGTACCAGTCTGCGTCCATCTGGGGGACCACCCAAAGTATCCTCGAAGCTTCGAGGCGCTCTCGAAATTATTGATATTTCCGATGGCGGCAATAATCGACGCCGCGTGCGTCGGGCCAATGCCGTCGATCGACATCAGGATCGCTCCCTCCCTGCTTTCGGCGAGGATCGCCGCGATATCTCGATCCAGTTCGTCGGCGTGCTGGTTTGCAAGTCGCAGCTCTTCGATGAGTTGCCGCTGCTCAATGATAAGGCCACGAATGCGGAATTCGTCAACGTTCCCAACGCTGAATTTAGCAACGTCTACGAGCCGCTGAAGCGTAGGTCTACCAGGTTTTTTTGTTCTGGCAGACCGAAGCGCCAGGAGATCATCGACAGACGCTGCGGCCACATGGGCAGCGGTTGGGTATTGGTGCCTGATTGCCAATGCGGTAGGCAAATTGGGATCTTTGATAACAGTGACGAATTCGGGGAAAAGTTCATCGCATATGGCCGTCAACTTGTTGCGAATTTTCGTAATGCCCTGGGTCAGCTCTTGTCGACGCTGCGCCAGGACCGCGAGCTGCGCAGCGGTTGCCGTCGCTTCCTCATAGCGATGAGCCTCCAATTGAGCGTCACTCGCCTGTACCTTCAACTCCTCCTGGTTGTAGAGGATATTCGCCAGGTTCAGCGCATCAGAGCGGTCTGTCTTGTTCTTAGACAGCCTCTTTGCTGCGTGGATGGAATAAATTTCAATGTGGTGGGCCCGAAGGTATTGAATGAGGGCTCGTCCATAATGACCCGTGTTTTCGACGATCACCAGGCACATCGCCAGCGGTGCCTGGTCGGCCATCCTCGACACGAGGAACTCGAAGCCTTCTCTGGTGTTTTGAAAAGAGAAGGAGGGGCAATTATTAAATTTTTGTCGCGATGCCAATAATGGCGCAGACAAAAATCCGGCGACGTGTTTTGACTTTGCTATGTCGATTCCGACATAGAGCCGCTCTTTATGAGCATGAAGGGGAATGGCAACCATGGCATTTCTCCTGATTCTTTTTTAAATATTTAAATAGGGGAGGGCCAGGCGGCGGACAGGACCAGTCACAGACATAGGCTTGCTTGATGCTGCCATACATTTATTAGGTTTACGTCCGCCAGGACCAGTTATAGTGCAGGCTTGAAGCCATCCGGCTTGATGCCATCCATACAGAAGGCCTTTACCTGGCCCAAAGGAGAGGTAGCTACCCTCTCCAGTAAGAGATTAACTGACGGCAATAGCAACCGTCAATATGTATAAAATGCAAAAACGATATGAAGTACAAGTATGCAATATTAATAAAATTTTAATGCTGAAGTTGCCACTAATACCTATTAGTGGAAATTCACAGGAGGAAGTATGAGCGTAACCAGGCCAGCCTCGACTCCGATCGCCGCAAGACTTGCGGCATTGGGGAATGACACAAGGTTAAAAATTTTAAGGTTCCTAGCCACACACCGCGCTGATCCGGTAAGCGTCAAAGAGTTGACGCAGAGCCTCGAGGTTCCTCAAGCCACCGTGTCCAGGCACGTAGCAACGTTACGTGCTGCCGGCCTTGTCGTTGCTGGCGGCGGAGGGCAAAAAGGGAGAGGCTATACCATAAACAAAGAGGGTCTCATTGAGGCGGTGCACGACGCAGAGCACTGCACAGGATTCGACGAGCTCTCGCCAGTCCTTCCTCTGCAACCAATGTTTGACGAGTGCGAGTAAAAGCAGAGAGCTCCAGGTGCACCCCTGGAGCTCTCTGAGAAGAAAGTACTTCGACATTATATCATATATTTTATGTATTAAAAAATATATACGGAGAAAGTACCATGCAGGCACAACAGTTACAGAAACCGCAATCAACAGCGGCCCCAGTAAACGCACAGCCTCAGTTGCCGGTGGCCAGGCGCAGCTGGACGCACCATCGCCCAAATGGTCGATACCATATCCGATACGAGGACTTCATGGATATTACCGACGATGAATCCTGCGCAGATGCGCTGCGCGTCGTGGAATTCATGACGTCGGGGCGGATCGCGGCGATACAAAGATCGCACGCAATACCAGATGCAACACTTCCACACGCGGACGATCTCTGGATTGAAGTCCCATTGAGGACCGTCGAAACGCTATCATTGAAGGTGCAGGGGAAGAGCACCTATGCTCATTGCTTTGGCATTGAGTCAAAAAAGGCTGAGTCCGGGGCTGACGACGCAGGAGACGACGACGAGCATTCGAAAAAGCGAAACCTTGTGGAACTCGGATTTCTAAGCAAACGATGGATCGCGCGGCCTGGAGCTAACGCGGCCAAGGAGCCAGAAGCGGCGACGCTTTATCGCGATGAGGAGAGCGCCTTTATTATCGTCGCAGATGGCGCAGGAAACTATGTCGGCGACGACGATGAGAGCCGCAACGCGATCAGCCAGGGATGGTCGCGATTATCGAGGCAATATCGTTACGAGATCCAGGCCGTCAATGCAGCCATCGCTGCGTTGGATTGGATTGATCCACCGGAGGAACCGGATAGATGGCCGGTACCGGTCACTGTGAGGGTCAGAAGGCCAGCCAGCATTAATGAGACGACAACCTCCAATGCTGGCGGGAGAGAAAACGGCAATCCTAACGACGTTCAAAGGGGTGCTTCGAAAGCATCGTCTATTCCGCCATTCGATTATCAGAATATCACATTTGATAATTCCGTGTCCATAGAATCGATAAAGAAATGTTACAACGATAAAAGCCTAGTCGCGACTGATGCGAACGTCGTTTGCGCGCCATGGACGGCTGTAACATTTGTGCATCTTATCAGTCGTATCTTGACAAGTGTCTCTGACTCGCCTGCATCCGATGTGCTCGAAACAGCACAACGAATCATGGATCGCTTAGCAGGAAAAGATCCGGTCCGCGCATGGGAGCATGTGCAGCTCGTCGCACTTCATATGTCCTGCCCTGGCTCGCCATCCTGGTGGCAGCGAGAACCAGGTGATCCCCGAGGATGGCGAAAAACAAAGTCTGCTGTAACGTTGCGCGACGTCGAGCGTCACCTCTTCGATCAATTCGATGATTATATGAGGAGTGGCTGGCAACCTCCGACCACGGCGCTCATTGCCTACGAGCCGATTTACGAGGACGAGGAGGTCTACGCAGCTGGCTATGGCGGCAGTGTTAGCCCGCCGTCTGTTGAGCCAGTCGTGGTCGGTCAGCCTGGCGCGGCACCAGCTGAGCCAGCGACAGCGGCGGCGACCATCATTGTTGATGCGCCAATCGTCGATGCGTCGCCGCCACCACTGCCGCCATCGACAGCGACCAGTGCAAAGCCAGCGATGAAAGCGACAAGAGCTGAAAGCCTGGCCCGGCAGATCGGAGAGAAATATCCGCAGATCATTGTCGGAATCCTGGAACTCGACGACGGCCAGGCATGCGTTGGTATCCAGGTCGCCGACGATGAATGGTTTGACGTGCCGTCGCTGAGAGAATGGCTCGACCCAGGGCCAGAAACGAGGCGCGCCATCGAGAAGGCGCTGGATTATGGAGGTAGGCTGTGAGGCGTTGGAATCGAGGAGATAAAGTTTACGCGAAAATCAATCAGCAAAAAGTCGCAGCTGTTGTATTGCAATCCCGTGATTGTAGCGCGGGGGACTATGAGCTGGTGCAGATCAAGACCGCGGAGAAGAACCATCTCAGCGGTCAATGGGTGTGCGGCTCATACCCAAAGCCAGTGCAGAGCTATAAGCTCACCTTGAGACGCGATGTTATACCAGGATTCGATGCAAAATAAAAAAAGCTCGGCGCTATCAAGCATTCTCGCCGAGCGGCCTCGGATTGGAAGTCGAGGCTCTTAATAATAATGATAATGAAAGATTGGAAATAAAGCAATGAAACCAGAGAAGACATCGAAGTTTAGATTTTGGCCCTGGGTATGGGAGACATGCTGTGCGGCCTGGCAAGGATTTGTCGAGAGCATATATATCACACATATGTGGTCGTGGTTTATGAATTTGGTCACGAGACTTGTTCAACCAGTGCTGTTCGTGACGGTCATGTATTCAATTGGGGAGACATACCCCAATTTTCCCAAGATCAATATTCATGGAGCCTCGCTATCGCTCATCATGTTCTTATCCCAAAATGCAGCGCTCGATCTTGGTTCGTTTGGGCTTCCAGGCTTGGCACGAGCGGCACAAGCCAAGGGGCTCATCAGCGAAGATTCCGCAACGGCAGCTATTGCTCTGTCGAAGAACCTCTTCTATGTCATGATGGCTAATTTGGTTTGGGGAGCAGTACAGCGGGTTATCCCTGGCATGCCCGATTCTGTCATACTGATTATCTCGCTGATCTTTATCGTCATCCGAAGCTATTTCGCTCTGGAGTACTCGAAGGTGGTCCACGCACTCCAGCCACACGACGACCACAAGAAAGAGCCGCGAAAGTCCAGGGTCCAGGAGGTCCACGATGAACTCTTGGAAATCTTGGATCAGCGCATGGACCAGCGACAATCATCACTGGACCGTGAACTTTCGAAGTCCAGAGACGCGGTCCACGAGGCCGTCACTGGACTTGAGGCAAAGGTCCGCGAAGTCCAAGAGTCCATTGTCAATCTGGACCGTGAACTTGCGGAGGTCCACGGGTCCATCGCGAGCCTGAACCATGGACTCGTGGAGATCCAGGCGTTCAAGGTTCAGGTCCACGAGGCCATTGAGGGGTTCAATGGCGAGATCCAGGCGATTCACGGAGAGATCGGTGAGCAGATCGGTATATCTTTGCTCGAGCGCGTCGAACCGCTCATGCGTACGATCGAAGATTGCAACCGGACGGCATTCGATCAGCTCGGCGATCGCATTGCAACTCTTCGCGAAGAATTGAGCTCAAAGATCGGCGCAATCCATGGCGAGCTCCAGGTCCAGGTCCAAGAAGTACGAGAGGTCCAGACTAAAATCACCGAGGTTCACACCGAGGTTCACTCAGTGCAGATGATTGCTGGACCAGCGAACCGTGGACTCCCTCGAGTGGACCGTGAATCATCAACCGATGAGGTCCAGGTCCACCAGGTCCAGGGTATCGAGGAGGAGGTCCACGCATTCTTTGATACATGGATGGTGGACCACGCAGGCGAGTATCCCCCAAATTCGATCATCACGGAGAATTTCGGGATCAGGTCGAAGACGACCCTCGCAAAATACAAGGACCGACATCGTAAGTCCAAGGTCCAGCCAATGCTGGTCCAGGCGTAAACAATGGACTCGGCCAGGCTGATAATGATAAGCCTGGCCACACAAGGAAAAGGAGAAATCAGATGACCACAGAAGAAATCAAGGCAATCATAGGGGCGCATCGCCTTCGCCTGATGTCCAGGGATATCATAAATAAAAAGGGAAATGGCAAACATTATGAATATTTATCCATTGGCAAGTACGACCCTGCTACAAAGAAATTTCGATCTTTTGGCCTCGGCAGGCTAGATCGAATGGGGGCCATGCGCCCGGAGCAACTCCTCGAATTTATTACAGCGAAATTCGGCGATCTGGTGAAGCAACCATGATCATCGCAATGGTGATCATGGTGAGCCTGGCTATCGTTGTTCCGGTGGCGCTGATCTTTCTCGATTCAGCGCCAACCCCGGATAATAAAGAGTGAAGGGGGATAGCATGGAAGATAAGGATATCATCGCGCTCGCAACCATTGCGAAGCGCCGAGGTTATGGCAGTATCGAGGCTGTAACGGCGTACCTGGAGGATCTCATCAACCGCAATGAGGTATATCTATCCAGTCGTCGCCAGCGGAGAATTCACACCGGGTACGATGATTCTTTGAGCCAGGACAATGCGGTCCTGGCAATGGCCATAGTGCTCCTTGAGAGCACACAACAATCTTAGTTGTATTTATTCAAAGGGGTGCAAATAATGTCAATAAAATTAGCGCCGACCATCGCTTTGGACGATCTGTCGTCCATCTTCATCGTTGCTGCGCCGAATGGCGGCGAAAAGCATCGAGAATATAGCATCCTGAATGTGGATTCGAAGACTTTCGCCTGCTGGCTCCAGACCGTCATTGAAGGAAGCGACAATCAGCAAAAGGCGGAGAAGATCATCAATAGCCTGGATTTGTCTATTAGTATTGATCGCTGGTGGGCTATCAATGAGCTTGCTGACATTGGGATAGACCTCAACCAGCATTGGTATAAAAATCCATCAAAAGCTAGTTTGGTCGCCACCATTAAGTCAATGAGAGGGGGCAAATAATGGCAGCATTTACTCCATTTATATCAAGTCAATCATTTTTGCTTGCCTCCAGCATTCTGCGCCTGCCAGCTAAGGCCTCAGCATCCGCAGAGTCAAAGCGACGAACCACGCACATCGACAATTTAACAAACGTCCAAATAGATGCACTGATCGATAAACATCTCTTTTTTAATATGTATGGTGCAGGTGCTCCTAGCTACTCCTCATCAATGGAGAATGCATTGATGATCATCAATGCATTCTCGCTTCGGCCAGCGCACGATCGCACCACATTGAGCCTCTTCCTGGCCGTGGATCTCCCACGGCCAGGCTCGCCGATGTACGCATTGCTGAGCCTCGTTACACCACGCATTATCGCAGTGGCTGCGCTGAAAACCGTCGGTGTCGTGGACTCATACGGAATTATTGGTATTGATCTCGAGGAGTATGTATGAGCCGCAAAGATATTTTATTGTCGATCCGAGATGGCCTGCTGTTCGGCGCAGGCCTCGGCCTCCTGGTCATCCTGGGAATGGCATTACTGGCCTGGATGGTGTTGACTATTGTGGGAATGGTGGCATGAGTATGCGACTACTCATTGATACTGGTGCGTGGGCCATCGTTGGCGTCGTCTCAGTGCTGTTGGGCATGGTCGCAGCTGGTGCCACGAAGTATCGATGTCCGCGTTGCGATGCCCTCACGATGGTATGCATCGCGTTCGTCGCCGTTTGCATCGCGTTTTTTTTCGGCTCTCTGCTTGCCTTTGTGATTGTTAGCATAGACCCCGCATATCTATAGGAGTAAATCAATGAAAAAAGGCTATGACATTCTGGCCGAAGCGCAGCAGATCGCAGCTGCGCGGTGGTCCGTAAAGGACGAGGCGGCCAGCGAAGGCAATGAAGACGGGGAAGGCGAGGAAGGCGAGGTAAATATATTGAGGTGGATGCGATCATTATGGCTGGTTATGGAATTCGTGGTATTGGTTGTGATAATCAGCATTGGGCTTTGGGTTGCATCGAAGTAGCCAAGAGAACGAGGGTCACTCATGAAATCGATGAGTGACCCTCGTTCTTTGTGCCGAGCTACCGAGCTACCAATGCGCCAGTTGTTCTCTGAGTGCTTTAATGCGTTGTTCCGTCGGCCATGCTGCGCACATTAATCTGTGCGCATTCTTGGCTTCGCTAAACCATTGTTCACTCTTCAGCGCCTTTGCGCCGTTGATGCCCTGTTGCCACAGAGCGATACAGCGATCCAGGTCGCGAGGTCGATCATCGCGTTGCACTTCTGCGACAACGCTATTGATTGTTGCCTCTATCTTTCCATCGCTACTACCAGATAGATCCGGCAGAGTTTCAACTCTCCCAAATGCGGTGATTGCGGATTGAAAATCACCCAGGTGCAGATTGACCATCCCGGTGTTTATCCACATGTTTGACTCTGGGTGATCAATCCAGATATAAGACTCTTCGGTAAACGTTTTGTTTGCCATTTCTAATGATTTTAATGAGTCATTTTTAAGACTGCACTGTGCTTGATAGTTGGCAAGACCTGCGTAGACGAAACTCTGAAGCTTTGGCGGCGCGGAAATATTCTTTAATTTCTCCGCTGCTTTTTCTCCAAGTGTTAGCGCTGCGCTGCTCTTGTTGCCGTAGCTATACGTTGCCGCTAGTGTCCGCAGTGCTAGCACTTGGAGAATTGGATCCTCTGCCATTCCGCTAAACCGCTGTGCTTGCTCCAGGTGACTCAACGGTTGATCGTGACCTTCCACAAGCCGCGAGAGAGTCGCTTTCAGTAGATAGCACTGCGTCAAGAGAGCGCTTGCGCTTTTCTTAGATGCATTTATTTCTGCGAGCGGTTGCAGAGATGCAATGTATGTCGATACCGCATCGTTGGCTAGCGCGAGCTCTTTGCCCTTTCTCAGATACCAGCAGGCCGTTATGGCCGCTGCGCACTGTGCAAGGATCTCTTCGCTGCCTGCCTTTTTTGCGGTGCCAATATAGCAGGTCTCGCACGCAAAGAGAACCAGCGTCCTTAGTGCATCTCTCCTAGTTATTGTGCGCTCGATATCCATCTCAACGATTGGGTCGTAATCGTTGATTGTTTGATTAATCTTATTTTGCAATTCATAGGTATCTTGCTTCCTCCATGAGAAGATGATTCTCATAAGGCGCGACGTTAGGTCGTAGCTGAGCCCTGCCCTGATATTGTCTGTCATCAACCCTCCCGGTGTGATTGAAATTTGGTCGATTTGTGACAATTGTAATTCTTCCGCTGACTTGCCATATAATTTGCACAAATCAGCAATACTCTGCATTCGTGGCGATGATACACCCTTTTCCCATCTCAACAGGGTGTTTACATCAACTCCGAGCGCTTGAGCAGCATGCCGCTGACTCCAATTCCTTTTTATTCGGGCCTGGATGAGCAATGTTCTTTCCATGTGCGTTCGCTGCCCTCTAATACTATAACATTACACTTCGCACGCCATCCACAATACCCTCAAATTATACTTTGCACTCTGTATTTTGTCTATCTTCAGTGCAAATCACTGCGAAAATGCAGACAATATGCAGATATGCAGAACGTATGCAGATTGCCAGAAGAAGAGACGAGAATCAGACGATGCAATGATGATTTAAAATCATAGATTCAATGTATACTATTCATAGGTCGCGGCGAGCGATGCCTTCTGTCACTACCATCGACGCGTGGCCTGCATCGTGACCAGCAACGACGCCAGGATTGTTACCGCCTGGCCGTCGTTGCCTGGATAGTCATCAAAAATCAAAGGGGTGCTTTATGAATCACAATCAGAGCGAGGTGGCGCGAATCAGGGCGCAGATCGAGGCTGAGCTGAGTGGTGCCAAACAAGGCCTCGAAGGGTTCGCTGAGACTGCGAAACATCGATTTATCACGGAGAGAATGGCGGCAGGGTGCAATGAGATCGCTGAGGTGGTAGGGGCCCAAGAGGCGCGGCGAATTGTTTGTGAGATCATGGAAAAGATTGGATAAGAAAATGGAATTAGAAATCAAGACCAGACATGCCCATGACTATCAAGAGCCAACACGATCATCAGATGATGATACATTCGGGAAGGACTGCTCGGCAACACACCAATGCACACGCGATAATAAAACGCAGGGCAATTGCATCGCCGGTCCTCAAGGTCACGATGGTATGCACTACTGCGGTAGATGCGCCACATATTTCTAGCCGCTATTCTTTCTTGAGCCCCTGGAGATCCATCCAGGGGCTCATTTTGTGCCCCGAGTACAATGTATTTTAGTGGGGAATACATTGTTTTCGATGAAAAAGGAGAAAGCGCATGCCAACACAAATCCAACCCGCAGTATTAGGGGTATTACCAGAAACACCAGGGCGTCAGTACTTCGCGTACACCTGCGACATCTGCCAGGATAAAATGATCGGGACATCGCAGCGCATGACGAAAAGCCAGGCGGGCAATGACTACGTCAAAACAACATACCACTGCGAATCCTGCGACATCTGGATGACAACAGAATTACCTAGAAGCCTGGTCGTGAAAATCGTTGATGAGAGCTGCTTGCCGCCGCCAGCAAAGCTCTAAAGCGAATCATCACTAATTTTGATGGAATCTGAGAAATTCATCAAAATTGGTGATGATTTTTGTTGACAAAGAACAAAGGTTCAATTATACTCATCAGTAACGAGGTATGGCCCGTCGCGGCCATGCCTTTTTGCGTCTCTAACGACTTTTTCGAAAGGCCTGGTCATGATGCAATTGCAAGATACCGACGATGCTGAACTACCACTTAGTAGCCTGCAATCCCTGAGGCCAGAGGCCATCGATCTGGCCAGGCGGCTCAACCCGTTGCTCGGGCACTTGGCCGACGAAAAAGGCAACGCCGACATCGTTCTAGAGATTCGGCGAGGAGAGGCGACGGCATATAATGTTTCTCGCCGATTTAAATTAAGTTAGGGAGAGTCATGGAAAAATTTAAAATATTTTATGATGGGCACACCTACACGCCTCAATGGTCGGATGATCCTTCTCAAAAGGAAAAGGCCACAATACCTATTTCATCAATCCAAGATCTTGCCTCGTTCGTAGCGAAGGCCCTGCCAGACGATGTAGATCTCTCGCCATTGGCGAAGGTCGTCGAAAAAGCATCTGCGAATCGAGAGAATCGTATTAAAAAAGCCTTGGTAGGCATAGCAGATGCTGCGGTTCTTGGTCGGCCCACAATCGAGATTCGCCGATTTATCCTGATATATTGGCGAGACAAGGCCTACACAGCGTATGGCGTCGAATTCGTTGATGGCGAGGAAGACTCTGATGGCGAGGAAGATGCGAGAAAGCCACGGGTTTTTTTGTATGACGATGCTGGTGGCGATTTGCGACACATTCATTCTAGCATGGAAGGGCTCCGAGTGTACCTTCATTCTCGAGATATAATCTTTCATTTCGAGGTTATTTAAGGGAGAGCCATGCATGCATCGCCAGCACCGACAACACCCGAAGATCAAGCCTGGCTTCAGCGTCCAGGTGAGAATGATCGTTGGTATCAGCGATTCTCTCAGTATCTGGCCGCTGGTGCATCACGGTCAATCCGTGGGGTCTACAATGCCGAGCGCCGCAATGAGCGGAGCAAGCCGGTGCCTGCGTCGTGGACCGCAGCGGCGAAGATGTTCGATTGGCAGCGAAGAGCAGCGGCCTACGATGCCTGGCGGCGCGCTGAAGTGTTTGCGGCAGGCAATGCGAGCGACCTGGAGCGCGTTAAGAAGCTTGACACTCTCATTGAGAAGCTCCATGGCAAAGCGATGGCGGAATTGGAGAAACTCGATGTTGACGCTGATTTCAGCGCCGAAACCACCGCAAAGGTCGTCGGTCAGCTGCTCGCAGCAGTCGATGTCATGGCGAAGCACACAGGCGGCTATGCGTCGCAGCCTGGCGGCAAAGGCGGCAAAGCACTCAGTGTCTCGGTCAGCGCTGGTGCCGGCGAGGATGAAGAGCAGCGCCTCCGCGTCGTCTTCTACATGCCAGACGTCGATGGCGACGTCGCGGTTGCTGGTAGCTCTCAGCAGATTGATGGAGTAGAATGATGATGATTAGCTTTTACGGCCTGGCCGCGTGCGCAACGCTGGTCCTCGCACATGCAACGGTTCGGAGGATTTTCGGGGAGGCATTGGCCGCGCTGATTATCGTAGGCGCGCTGTGGACGGGGCTCGGAATCGTAGCAACAATGATCTTCTGGCAACTCTACAATGCAGTGGTGTCGATGTGGTCTGCGCCGACCATCAACATGTGGCAAGCCTGGCTCGCCTATCTCCTCGTGACCATTGGAGTGTTTATCGTCGGTCCTGTTTTCTCGGCTCACGACGACGAGATCGCGTTATAGCTTCTCCTCCACCAAAGGCCATCTATGACGTTCGCAGCGCGCTCTATTCCACGACCCGTTGAATCCTTTGTCGCACAGCAGCAAGCTCTCGGCGCAGAGATCATCGGACCACAGCGAGGGCCGCAGGAGCTCTTCCTGGCATCGCCAGCAAAGATCACGATCTACGGCGGAGCAGCTGGCGGCGGTAAGACATTCGCGCATCTCTTGATGGCGTTGCGATATGCAGCTCTGGACCCGCGACCAGGCTATAATGCGGTGATTTTTCGCAGAGTCATGCCGCAGGTCACATTACCAGGTGGTCTCTGGGATGAGTCGCAGATGATGTACAGCCTGGCCGGCGGCAAGGCGAATCAGAGCCGCTATGAGTGGCGCTGGCCTCAGCATCGGACAAAGATCAAATTCGCCTCAATGCAGTACGAGTCCGACAGGCTCGCATGGCAAGGATCGCAGCTGGCATTCATCGGATTTGAAGAACTCACACATTTCCTCGAATCGCAGTTTTTCTATATGCTCTCCAGGGCCCGAAGTACATGCGGTGTCATGCCGCGAGTGGTCGGAACAGTGAACCCCGATGCAGATTCGTGGGTCAAGGCATTCTTAGCGCCGTGGGTCGATGATAGCTACGACGGTCACGGTGGTCACGCAGCAAGCGGAGAGATCCGCTGGTTTGTCCGAGATGGCGGCGTCATCTCATGGCTCGCTCCAGGAGAGCGACATCCCGACGCGGTTAGCGTCTCATTCATCGCCGCGTCAATCTTTGACAATCCAGCGTTACTCTCAGCGGACCCCGGCTACCTCTCAGCGCTGAAAGCCCTCCCGCTCGTCGAGCGGCAACGCCTCCTCTTTGGTGACTGGTCGGCGCGGAACACAGGCAGTCTATTCAAACGACACTGGTTCCCCCTCGTTGACCAGGCACCTCCTCACAGCGACATTGCTCGCATCGTGAGGTACTGGGACGTCGCAGCGACAGAGCCATCGGAGACCAACAAAGACCCTGACTGGACCGTTGGCATCAAGGTTGCCCGTCTGGTCGATGATAGCTATGCCATCCTGGACATGCGACGCGAACGATACAGCCCGGCCAGCGTTGAAGCGTTGGTGAAGCGCACCGCAGACGAAGACGGCCATGAGATCCAGGTCTACATGGAACAAGAGCCTGGCGCGGGCTCAAAGTCGCTCATTGATTATTATCGGCGCAAGGTGCTGCCAGGCTATGCATTCTTCGGCCACAAGGTCGGCGCGGACAAAGAGACCAGAGCGCAGCCGGTCTCATCGCAAGCGCAAGCTGGCAATGTGCGCCTGGTGCGATCGGCGTGGAATGATGCTCTCCTCTCAGAGCTTGAAGCGTTCCCGACTGTTGGCGTCCACGACGATGCCGTCGATGCACTCAGCGGTGCCATGGAGCAGCTCTTTGGCAAAAGCGCACAGAGCCATGTCGAGTATGCCAGGAAATTAGCGGAGTTGAGGATGAAGCGATGAAGTATCGATATCGGCTGTTCTGTGATGATTGCACCGGCGATGAGCATGGTTGCTTCGGTGGCGGCTCTGAGTTAAGCGAGGAAATTTTTGACACGACCTCGGAAGCCTTTGATGCAGGCCACGCAGCGACGGAAAGCTGCGCGCCCTGGGGTTTCATTGTCACTGATGAAGATGGCAGGGCTGTCGTGGTCGATGAAGATGGCAAGGTCGTCGATGATCCTGATGGGTATCGCCGCGCCATGATGCACTTTTTTGCAAGTTTCAATCTTTTTAATATGGATATCTTGAAGGGCCGCAAAGGCAAACAATTATTTTTTCTAGGGCAATTATGAATAAGACAACAATGACACACACCATCAATATTACCACGGATCTTACCGGCGTCGGCCTGGAGCAGATCGCTGAATATCAACGTTTCTGGCGAGAGGTTATTAAAAATTTGGAGTTCGAGGCTGACGTGGTCTCGACGATAACCGAGCATATGCCGGCTGCGGAGGTGGAGCAATAATGGCAGAGCAGAACTCAAAATTGTTCGACGACCTGTTCGCCGATGCTATCAAGCAGATCAAAGCCTCGATCGACGAGACCAAAGAGCGCATCGCTCTCCAGGCGAGCTGCAGAATGCGTCGATTTTACCTTATAGGCGATGATGGTAGATCCAATATTGCCGCTGTGGGCATTGTATTCAGTGATGGGGCGGTAATGCTGCGGTGGGAGAAGAAAATAGAGGGTGAAGCATGGTTTGGTGAATGCTCCTTCTATGACTCTGTTGAGCGTCTGGATATAGTTTGTGGCAAGTCGTTCAGTGTCAAGTACATTGATGCCGAGGTGAAACAATGATCACCACCCAAGCCAAAGAGAAATCCACGCCACCATTGCTCAACCGGGCACAACGCAGAGCAGGCTGGCGCTACGTCGCACGCAAAGCACGAGCAAAGATCTCGTCGTCGCAGCGCCAGGCGATGAAGGCATCGCAGAAATTGCATTGCAAAGAATGCGGATTCGCATTCTTAGGCTCTAGCAATCGATGTCAGTGCAAGGCATCAATCAAGCATCAATCAGGAGATCCGCTCTATGCCTAGCCCCCTCCACGTTCCCGTCGCTACCATCAGCACGATCACACCGCACTCCAATGCCGACAGCCTCGACCTCGCGCAGGTCCTCGGTTGGCAATGCGTTGTGCCTCGCGGCAAGTACGCCGCCGGTGACAAAGTCGTCTATTTCGCTCCTGACACCGTCCTGCCTCGCGAGGTCAGTGATCGCTTCGGCGTCACTGCGTACCTGGATCACCAGCGCATCAAAGCGACACGGCTGCGCGGCGAGCCATCGTTTGGCCTGGTCATGCCGTGTGAAAACGACGAATGGCAAGTCGGCGATAACGTCGCTGAGCACTACGGAGCGGCGAAGTATGAGCCACCACTGCGCGGCCAGGGTAAGCACATCGATAACCCCGATGCGCAGCCCAAAGATCCGCTATTTCCCGAGTACACTGCCATCAACAATCTGCGCCACCATCCGAACGTCTTCGGCGATAACGAGATCGTTGTTGTTACCGAGAAGATCCACGGCACCAACAGCCGCATCGGCATGGTCAACGGTCAATGGATGGCCGGCAGTCATCGGGTGCGACGCGGTGAAGGCGATGAGTTGTACTGGTCTCCGCGTCGATTCTGGGGCGTCAAAGCACTGATAGAAAACCTAAGCAAGTACCACCAACAGATCATCTTGTACGGTGAGATCCTGGGTAGCGATGTGCAATCGCTGGATTATGGCTACAAAGGCCATGAAGGATACAGAGCATTTGATCTCTTAGTAGATGGTCGATTCCTCGACTATGACGCATTTTTCGGAATCTGCACTGAGTACGGAGTCAAGATGGTACCTCGCATTGCTCCATTTACTTACTGTACGCTTGACAAGGCCCGCAAGTGGGCATCCGGAGTAACACAAGTGGCACCAAGCGGAGACTGTTTCGGTGCGAATATCCGCGAAGGCGTCGTCATCAAGCCGCTCATCGAGCGCACCGATCCGAGGATTGGCCGCGCTATACTCAAGTATGTCAGCGATGATTTTTTGCTGGCGAAGAAATCAGATTTTACGGAGGTGTAGCATTATTTTCTGGCCGTTCCTCCACCACAGCCTGCACCTAGCAATAATTGCTCGTCCTCGACTCCTCGCTATTTGCCTCTGATTACACCACGAAAGATCACCGATGTCACGAAGATCGCGCAGACAAAAACAGAATATAGAGCAGATCGTTGATGCTGCGATAGCGCGCCGATTCTCTCAGCTAGCATTGCCACCCGGCGCTACTCCTCGGCCTATCAATCAAGACGCGCTGTTGCAGCAGATGCAGCAGAGCCAGGCCCCGGCCAAGCAGGGAACTCCGATGTTTTCGCCTGGCGCACCGCTGACTCCGCAGCCTGATCTAAGCCCTGGAGGCATGCCTCGAGGCTGGCAATTTCCCGTCGGCTACAACATCTCAGTGCGACCGCGCAGCACTGAGGCGACCAGCTTTGATACCCTGCGCAATCTGGCAGCGCTCTATGATGGTGCAATGCTCTGCGAGCAAGTATGGTTGGACACGGTCGCAAAGCTCAACCTTGTCATCAAGCCACGACCTGAGTTAATCGTTGGGGACGCTGATAGCAGCGATAAGAAATTCGCCGCAGACATTGCCCGCTACACCGAGTTTTTCTCGATGCCAGATCCAGGCAATGGCTACGATCTCAAATCGTGGCTTCGAATGGCAACACGAGAAACATTGCAAATCGATGCCCTCGCGATCTATCCTCGTCTGAATCGAGGCGGCGGGCTTTATGCATTGGAGATCGTCGATGGTGCCACGATCAAGCCACTCTTAGATCCGCGTGGCCGACGACCACAGCCGCCATACCCGAGCTATCAGCAATTCCTGTATGGAGTGCCCGCAGGTCTCTACACCAGCGACGAAATGCTGTATTTCCGAGAGACGGTGCGCGCTGATAGCCCCTATGGTTTGTCTCGCAATGAGAGAATTATACTTCGCATCAACCAGGCTCTTCGCAAGGAAAACAAGGATCTCTCGAGATTTACGGATGGCAATGTTCCAGCGGGTCTCTTAGAGCCGCCTGACGATGGCAGTCAGTGGACGCCTGAGCAACTCCTCGCATATCAAGATTTATGGGATGCGTTGCTTGCCGGAAACGATCAGGCGCGAAGCCGCGTCAAGGTGATTCAGCCTGGCAGCAAATACACGGCAACGGATGACAAAGACATCTATGTCGATTTTGACCAATTTCTGTTAAACATCACGACCGCATGTTATTCGATGACGCTCGCTGATCTTGGTTTCACCGAGGATGTTAACAAATCGAGCGGAGATAGCCAGGAAAACGTTTTCTACCGACGCGCTGTGCAACCGCTGGTAGACCGCTATGCAACGTTGTTCTCATTTATTCTCAAAAAGTACTTCAACGAAGATCGGTTCATCGTCACATTCGCAGGCTTCGAAGAGGCTGAAGACTTCCAGGCGCAGGCAACCGCGTACTCAACGCTTGTCACCTCTGGCATTGTGTCGCCGAGTGTCGCGGCGCGCCAACTCAAGCTACCTGTCGAGAAAGACATACCGCCATTCATTCTCACCAAAGATGGCCCCGTCTTCCTGGAGGACATTGCCGATCCTGCGATGCGCAAAGCTTCCAACGATGCTAAAATGGCAGGCTTCGAACTCGCGAAGAATCCCCCGACCGCGCCGAATGGCAACGAAGAGCAGCAGAAGCAAGGAACCCCACCGGAGCAAGGCGCAAAGCCCAACGACGACGAAGAGCGAAGCGAGTACCCTGATTTTTTCGGCGTGGCCGTCGAGAGTGGCGGCCACCATCAAAATCGCAGATATCCCTGGAGAAGCGGCTAGCCAGTGCCATCCAGGGATTCATCAGCCTGGCCAAGCTGAGCAAAGATGGTGTCGAACTGCCAGACCAGGCGGCGCAATCTCAGCTCGTCGATGCAATCACTGAACTCCTGGAAAGTGCCAGGACTGAAGGAGAACGCATTGTCGGCCAGGCTCAGCGACAGATGATCAGCCTGGCCAACTTCGCAAGCCGCGCATCCGAGGTCGTTGCCGGTATCATCGAACAGATCAAGGATCGCGTCGCTGGTATCATCGATGCGATCTTTGGTGACGGCGAGGGTGAGGAGATCAGCGATGCAGAGAAGCAAGCACAGGCTGAGACTGAGTTCGACGCATGGGGCGAAGAATACGCAGATATGGTCGGCCAGACAGAGGTCTGCGCGGCGGTCGAGGAAGAGGTGGTGCATCAAATGCAACAGGCAGGCGTCGAGGAGATCTACTGGCTCGCTGAGCCTGATGCGTGCGATCGGTGCCTCGCAAATGCTGACGCCTCGCCTCTGCCTATAGATCAATTATGGCCATCGGGTGACACTGCTCCGCCGGCGCATCCTCGGTGTCGATGTACGATTGCGCCGGCATAGGATTAGACAAAAATGAGCACAATGAGGACAGACGTTGAGGCTCGATGTCTGCCAGGCGATCTCTGGCAACTTGGCAGGCATCGCATTCTCTGCGGAGATTCGACTGATAAGCATCATGTTGGACGATTATTGACTGGTATCAAAGTAGATGCAGTTGTCACCGATCCACCGTATTGTAGCGGCGGTTGGCAGGAAGCAGGGAAGAGCAATGGAAGCATTGGAACTGGCGCGCCAGGAAGAGCAACTATCATTAATGATCAGCTCTCCACACGAGGATATATGGCTCTGATAAGGCAGGCGGTGATGGGAATTGAAGCAAACATCATCAATGTCTTTACTGATTGGCGCATGTGGTGCTACCTCTTCGATGTCGCAGAAAGCAGAGGATATGGTGTAAGATCGATGGTCGTCTGGGACAAGAAAAGCATGGGTATGGGTATTGGTTGGCGTGCTCAGCATGAACTTATCCTGGTAGGAACCATTAGTAAAGGGTGTTTTGACCTAAAGGCAGGGCATGGGAACGTCATTTCCTGCCAGCGATCTGGCAATATTTGGCACCCCACTCAAAAGCCACTGCCAGTCCTTGAATCTCTTCTCAGCGTAATTCCAAGAGCCACCGTCATCTATGACCCCTTCCTTGGCAGCGGTTCGACTCTGCTGGCCGCGCACAACAAAGATCGCCATTGTTACGGCATCGAAATCTCTCCTCATTATTGCGACGTCACCATAGCTCGCTACGAATCACACACCGGCGACAAAGCCATCCTCATTGAACGACTGGAGAACCCATAACCCATGACAAATTTAGCTAGCGCCGAACCTATTGAGCGCGGCACACTCCCCGAATCCATCAATTATTACATCCCCATCGAGCGGATCGATCGCGAAAAGCGCGAAGTCATTGGCACTGCTACAGCGGAGGTCGAAGACGGCCATGGAACGATTTTTCGCTACCAGGGCAGCAAAGATGCTTTCACAGCATGGCGCGGAAATATCCGGGAGATGCACGACCCCCACAAGGCGGTTGGGCGAGCACTGGAGATCAAACCTGACGACGACAACAAACAGATCATCGTCCGCGCAAAAATCAGCAATGGCGCTGAAGACACCTGGCAAAAAGTCTTAGATGGCACGCTCACCGGCTTTTCGGTTGGCGGCAAAAACGGCAAATGGTCAGAGATCGACAAAGACGGTCGCCGCGTCCAAATCCTGGATCGCTACGATCTCGTCGAATTGTCGCTCGTCGATAACCCGAGCTGTCCAGTCGCCAACATTGCCATTGTCCGGGCTAACGGCTCTGCAACCGATGTTCTGGCCGCTGACAGCGAAGATGAGATCTCACCGTCTGCCGAGCCAGTCGATGAGTCCATCGAGCGTGCCGGTGCTCGGATCTCCGCTGACACCAAGTCATCGCTGCATACCATGCGCGACCAGGCGATGACGCTCTGCGGCTGTGATGATTGCGTTGGTATGGTTGAGAAATTGGCTGCCGGCGAGGATGCACAGCAGCGTGCTTTGATCGCGGAGATCATCCGCGAAGTCAATGTCGCGATCCAGGCGCAGCTCGGCAGTACGACTCAGCGCGTCAACGCTCTGCTGGCTCGCGACGCACAACGCAAAGAAGCGCCAGATCTGACGAGGCGCGTCGATGATCTGTCCTCGCAGCTTGACGAGATCAAGACTCTCTGCAAAAAAATCGCGGAGACGCCACTCGATGGCGGGCCAGTGCTGCATGGCGCGGGCGTGGCTGTCGAGAAGCACCTGGCGACCAGCGGCGTGCAACGAAGTGCGATGAGCGACGCGGACGTCATCCAGCGCGCAGCAGAACTTGGATTCGCGCCGCCAACCAATGTCGACGATGCCATTCGCGCCGCTGCGGCCCTGGTGCCTCGCCGATAATCTATGCTCATAGCATAGCTTTGTATGTCATCGCGTCCCCGCTCTCTCTCCCACATATGCTCTCTGCATACTTCCTCTGTTTTTTCTATCCTCAAGGAGCACTACCTTGGCTCAAAAAATTGATGCGCTCGTCGAGCGTGTCCGTGGACTTTCCCCGGAATTGGCGACCGAGATCGTCAACGAATTAACACCGATTACTCATGGCTTACCTGCGCCTAGCAAGGAAATGACCCGGCAGCAGGTCGGATCGATCTACCGTAATGCACTGCCTCCGAATGCATCCGACCAGGCTGACATCAGCAATCAGACGGTATCACTCGTCAAAAATGCTCAGGCTGACTTTGTTCGTGCTGGTACCAATCTTGCAACGGGTTTTATTGGATATGATCTAAAAGCCCCGGCTGCAATGCTGATTCCGTTCCTGACGCCCTTGCTCAATATGACGCCGCGCCAGGCTGGCGTAGGAGTGCCGATTCACAACTGGAAAGCTGTCGTCGACTTCTTTGGCGGAAATTCTCCTTTATCGGTCCTTGGTGCAGTCGATGATGGCGGCACACCTAGCTATGTCAGTCGCACAGTCACCGCACTGTCGAACACCTTTCAAACCATCGGACTCCAAGACGCCCTCACCTTCCAGGCTGAATGGCGCGGTCGAAGCTTCGAGGGGGATCTGCGCGCACTCTTGACGTCACAGCTCCTATATGCGCTGAAGCTGATCGAAGAGAACTGGCTCATCAATATGAGTGATTATCTCTGGACTCCACCGCCTCCCCTGGTCTCGACGAGCACCACCGGCGGATCTCTGGCCGCGACGAATCCGTACTGGTTCGCCGTCACCGCTGTCAACACTAACGGCGAAACATTGAGCACTGGTATTCTTGGGCCATACACCATTGCCAGCGGCACCACCGGCAGCATCGCACTCACGTTATTCACAGTGCCCAACACCACGACGAAATACAACGTGTACGCCGCGACCGCAGCCTCTAAGCCAGCGGCATCCGCCATGTTCCTCCAGAGCGCAGCCTCAAATTTCGGTGGCGCGTCGGCTCTGAACCAGCCAGCCTCACAAATTCAAGGAAATTTCAGCGCAACCATGACCTCGCTGACGACCAGCGGCACCGCGTTGAGCACGGTGGTTTCCAATACAGCGATGGTCAAGCCTTCGACTCTGTCTCAGCCGCTCACCTGGCAGGGAGCTCAAAGCCTGGTGTATAACAATGCCGGCATCTTCGCCAACATCGCAACCGGCACCGGGGCATTGAAATCATTTATCACTCAGCCAGCGGCTACCACTGGCTACCTGGCTCTCTCCGACATACAGAATCAATTCTTGCAGATGTTTAACGCCGCGCGCGCAAACCCCGAATACCTGTTTTGCAGCCCACAGGACGCGATCACGATTACTAACCTGGTTACTGCGGCTGGCAACACACGCGTTGTGGTCTCTGCCGACTCGGCTTCATCACAGAACAATTTGATCGCCGGATACAGAGTAACGAAGATTCTCAATGAGGCCACCGGTCGGCTAGTTGACATCGTGCCACTGCCGTATTTGGCGCAAGGCACGCTCATCTTCGGCTCGATGAGCTTTCCGTACCCTGTTTCTGGCTACAATGATCCTCCATTCAGAATCATCTACAACCGTGACTACTACGGAGTCGATTATCCACCGACTCAGCAAAACCCGACGGCCTGGGGTTTCGGCGATTTCGTGGACGAGACGCTCTGCAACGAATTTCTCGGCGGTTGGGGCATCCTCAACGGCGTTGTCTATCACTAAGATCGAGGTTCGGTGAGATTGATTCTCACCGAACTACCTGGAGGTCATCATGGCCAAGAAAAATCAGCAGAGCAGCGCAACCTCAGCCGAAAGAGAAATACAGCAACAAAGCGAGGAGACTGCGCAGTCCGACGAGATCCTTGCGGTGACGCTGCGAATGGACAATAGCTTTGAGTATCACCTCAACCTCAAGAGATCGGTCCTGGCTGGTATCCTCGATCCCGACGTCGGGGACGTGTTTATTGAGGTTCCCTGCCCCGTCGCAGGAACAAAGCGATTCCTGCACACGTCGCGGATCAAAGAGCTCGATGCGCGAGGGTTGTAGAACATGACGATCCAGGCATCGGATACATTCGCTCGGGGCAACCAAAGCGGATGGGGAACGGCCAGCGATGGCGAGACGTGGACCGAGACGGGCGTTGGAACGCTGTCAATCAGCGCAAATAGCGGGTTGATCTCATCGCTTGCCACAGACACCCATGTGCAGCTTGGGAGCAAGACGCTGACCGACCAGGATGTGAGCGCTCGCGTGGCCATCGCCAATAGCGGAGATGTCGTTGGAGTCCAGGCGCGCTTTTCTGCTGGTGGTGGCAACACGACCACCTATAAATTTTTATATTATGGTGGCGGTGTGCATCTCAATAAGGCCAATGCCGGCACTAACACCCAGATGACCACTGCAACATTTACCATGGTCGTCGCCACGCATTACTGGATGCGACTTCGATGCATCGGCACATCGCTCTATGGCCGCGTCTGGCAAGATGGCACCATGGAGCCAACGACCTGGACGACAACCACAACGGATTCCTCGGTGTTATCGGGCGGCTTTGCGGTTCTGGCCAACGGCAACACGGCCAGCGGCA
Organism: Tengunoibacter tsumagoiensis; assembly: GCF_003967535.1. Classification (GTDB taxonomy): domain Bacteria; phylum Chloroflexota; class Ktedonobacteria; order Ktedonobacterales; family Ktedonobacteraceae; genus Tengunoibacter; species Tengunoibacter tsumagoiensis. The sequence continues at coordinate 5,108,555 of NZ_BIFR01000001.1, forward strand.
TTAGCATCGATAATTTTATCGCCGACGACCTGATCGTACCCGTAAGCTCGCCGCAGAATACAACGGTCATCGCGACAGGCAGAGACGGCAAAACATCCGCTACAGGCCGCGACGGCAAAGCAACGGCAAGGGGGCATTAATGGCAATATCTCCATGGTATAAGGGTGACACAGCGCCATCCTGGACGATCTCGCTCATCCCTGATAGCGGCACTATCAATGTCGCGTCACTTTCTCCATCCAGCTTTACACTATTGATCAAAAATACCGATAATGGCGTCGAGGTCGTAGGCTCTGGTACCTTCTCGGCCATCACCGCAGCCAGTGGCAGCACGCCGGCGAGCGTCGTTTATCAGCCATCTAGCGCTGATGTTGCGAGCCTCGGTAATTATGTGCTCTTCCTGGTTATCTCATTTCCAGGCGGTTTCACTGAGACATTGAGCATCGGAGTCTTCCAGGTGATCGCCAAATGATGAATACATACATCAGTGTCGCTGACTATCTTCGCGCGCCGTCAGGCCACGACACCTCAACGCTCGTATCGAATGTCTTATTGCTTTCATCGTCAACAACAACAGGTGCAACAACCTTGCCTGTGACCGCGCTCACGGCTGCGCAGTCCAGCGGAGATCGCATCTATCTCTTTGATGGCAGCGCGACCGAGATTGTGACCCTGACGGCAGCGGCAACCATTGGCGCGACGTCGCTCACCTGCACACCGCTGAGCAATGCGCATACTGCTGGCATCTCGCTGTGTAGCGATGGAAGCGGGGGTAGCCTGGCGTCCATGATCATCAATGCCTCGGCGCAGATCGAGGCTTTCTGCCGGCAGCCTTTACTCCAGGCATCGCATAGCGCCGAACGGCTTCAGCTGCGCTCTATGCGCGCAGCGATGAACCGAGATTATCAATTGCTGATTCGGCCAAAGCAATTCCCTGTGACAACAGTGTCGGCGGTGACGATCTCGCTCAATGCATCGACAACGATCAACCTGGATGCAAGCCAGGCCATGATCGACGCCGATCAACAAATTGTGACGATTGCGCAACTCTCCACAACCTCGGGGACGGTGCCGTGGTCGGGGATTACACGGCCTCTCTCGCAGACCACGCCTGGCTTTGTACAGATCTCATATACCGCAGGTTATGCATACGCATCATTGCCATACGACATCAGCCAGGCATGCATCTGGCTCGTCAGCGATCTTCTGAGCGATCGGCGAAATCCAACCGGCGCGGCTGAGGTTCGGCTCGGCGATGTGCAACTGATAACCAGGCTACGCGGCGAAACCACTGGCCGCTCTGTCCTCGTGATGCGTGCTGAATCCGCGCTTTCTCCTTACAGACAGCGAGCCTTTTAATGTTCGATACAACCATGACCATCAAGCGCTCAGCTGCGACGGTCCGCACTGGCATTCCAACGAATATTCAGAATATGCAATGGCGGGTCGCAGCGGATCTTGGCGGCCAGAGCCCCTATGATTCATTCTGGATTCGCAGCACCGGCGGCGGCCCGCTCGATATTCGACGTGGCGATCTGCTCATCGATGAGCACAACATCGATCCGCTGACCGGCGCATTGACGCGCTACCGAGTCTTCGGAAACGTGGAGTCCTACGGCCAGACATACGCAAAAATACCGGCTGAGAAGCTGCTAGGAGTGTAATATGGCTGGATTCTCGATGAGCTTCGACCCGCGAAGCCTGGCGCAGATCGCGCAGTTCGCGGGCTTCGGCGTCTATATGAGCGAGGAAGTCCAGGCAGCGCTCAGCGAATCAGGGGATATCCTCGTGGGTGCGGTGCGCGGCAACATGCATTGGCAGAATCCAAGTGGACGCCTGGAGGCATCGATCCGCAAGGTCAACGATTCGCCATATGAGCTCGAGATCGGCTCGGATCTTCCCTACGCCAGGCGTCGCGAATTTGGTTTTAGCGGTATGGTTGATCGCCTCGGACGCTACTATCACTTTGACCCCGGTGCCTACTACTTCGCCGCCGCTGCCAACCAGGAACACGACCACGTCTTCGGCCTTGTCGAGGACGCAGTTGAGCGTGCACTGAACAGGCTAGGAGCCTAACCATGCCAACCTCACCGAACACCTACGCCGTCGCCACGGCCATCAAGGCGATCATGGCAGGCGCGACCGTCAACGGATCTCCAGCATATGCCAACACAATCATCGGCGGACTCAAGGATTATACCGATGCTATGCCGGTCGGCGTGGTCATGGCCGTTGCTGGCTCTGTGGAGCGCTATACGCTCGGCAGATCCGCGAAGATCCACGATAAGCCGCACTTTAACATTGCGAGCGTGGTGCCGTACGCTAGCGCCTCGTCGGCTGAACAGCAACTCTATGCGATCCGCGACGCTGTAACGTTTCTCTTTGCGCAGTCAGCGACGTTGAGCGTCGCAGGGCCAGTGATTGTCAATATGGTGCCTGGTAGCGAGCGCTATTCGTTCCCGACGATCAACGGCAACAATTGCCGAGCACACGAATTCCTCCTCGAAATTACCTACGAATACTTCCTCCCGAACGGCCCACAGCCGTAAACTACCTCTTCTAAGGAGTCCATTATGGGCACAGCAGCCAAGGGAACCCTCGGCCTCGTCCTCGAAAACATCAATAATCCAGGTCCGCAGCTCCTTTACAACGGCGCTGTGTCAGCCTCGTTCTCACTGACCACGCAGCCTAGCGGGTCAACAGGGATGCGCTTATACATCCTGGTGCAAGGCAACACCACGACTGGCACCGTGACGATCACCGGCACCGGTGTCGGTGGCGGCACGCCGACCGAGACAACGCCTACAATACCAATCCAAGCGGCGGGCCAGGCAGTCCAGGTCAACGACTATGAATATGTCAGCACCAACGTCTACGCGACCGTGAACGCCAACGGCATCACCACGACCGGCCTGGCGAACGCGAAGATCATGATCTACGGTGTCCAGGCTGCGAAATATCTCATTCCCTGCATCGCCGACATCGAAGATCCCTTCGGCTACTTTTCGCCTCAAGAAGCGCGCGGCCTCCTGGATCGTGACACGAGATCGTTGCAGACCATCAAAAAGCCGACGATCAACAAAATTGACCAGGCTCTATACCCCGAGGCATCGATGTTTGCGGCCTACGCAGGTGTCAGCAATAATCCGGCTGTGGTCTCAATCCCCGCCTCACCGACGTCGCTCAAAACCAGCAGTGCTATCAGCGGTGGCCCATTTTCGCTGACCACTCAGCCGACCGCGCCAGGCATGGTACTCATTTTCACGGTGACTTCATCGTCGGCTACGGGCACCATCGTCGTATCAGGCACAAATCAGTGGGGCGTAGCTGTTTCAGAAACCATCACTGCCGCAGCGGGTGGTAGTAACGGCAACGGCACGTATTACAGCACCAATGTCTACAGCGCCGTCAATGCAAGCGGCGTGGCATTCACGGGATTGACCTCGGGCTCCTGCGCGATCACCGGCGTCTACGGCTGGCAATATACCTTCACACCGGACCTCAACGCACTCTATAGCGCGTGCCTGGAGTGGTACAGCGGCACCGATAGCAACGTCATTCCGCAGACTTACCTCACGGACCTGGAGTTTGCCTTCAACGTCGAAAAAGAGACGTCACTTTCAGTGAAGGGTGGGACGTGGGATGTTTTGCCGATCGGAAATCGCTCAACGAACCCACTGAGCGCGTCGCTTGTCTCATCGCTTGCGCAGCCGCAGGACTTGCCGATGGTCGGCTGGCAGACCGCCATCTACATCGATAGCCTTGGTGGCACACCGGCAACCACTGCTTACAGCAGCGTCGTTGAAGGCAAGGTCAGCATTAAAGTACCGCAGAAGCCGATCTACACGGCCACGGTGACGCAGAATTTCAATAGATTGTATCGACAGCAGCGCGAGGTCATGTTGACGGCGAAGATTGACTTCGCGAGTCTGGACCAGTTCGAAGCATACCGCACCAATCTCAAGCAATTTCTGGCGTTCCAGTTCCTCGGCGGCTACATCGGCTCCGTGGCCGGCACCATCTATTCAAAGTCGTGGACCTGGATCTTCCCCGCGCAATACGTCAAATTCAAACGCGACGCGACGAAGCTCGACAATGTCCAGGCTGATCTCGAGGCCAAAGGCATTTATGAGATCTCAAAGGGCTATTCGCACCAGTTGGTCATTGTGTCGCAGCAACCCCCGAACTACACCGCGTAATCCCCTGCGCCAGCGTGCTTCTTCGCTGGCGTACTCATTACTTCAACTCTCACTGCATATATAAAGGAACACATTGATATGTCTCGACGCAAAAGCATCGCAACCAAGCAAATCCGCGCCGACCACTGGGACGCCCACGAAGTCGTTATCATTCGAAGTCTCAACACTGAAGACGAAGAGCAGATCCAGGATGAGATCGCCAGCGTCAACGCGAACAGCCAGGTCCATCTCCACACTGGCCGCGTCAAACGCCTCACCCTCCAGCGCGGCATCGTCTCCTGGACACTCACGGACGACCAGAATCGCCCCCTGCCGCTCAATGAGCAGAGCATTCGCGGCCTGGATCGCGCCGACTCCAAATTTATCTTCGACGAGATCGAAGCCATCAGCGCTCCTCTGTCCGCTGAGGAAAAAAAAGAATCTACGACGAGTGCTACGCATGGCATCGAGGTCGTAGCAACCGCGTCCCACAGCAAGTAATCGACGCAGTCATGATGCAGCGCTTCGGTGGCTGGCAACAATATCGAAGCGCGCCACGTGGCGTCGTCGCCGAACAGATCGAGGAATGGTCGGCGATGCGCCAGGCTGAATACGACGCCAATAAAGACAATACACCGTCCTCTTAGCATCCCCTGGAGATCACCGTGTCAGACAACCTCAACCTCGCAATCAATGTCGCCGCCGTGGACATGGCCAGCAACGTCGTCAAAAATATTGGCGGCGCGTTGGCATCGCTCGGCAGCGGAAATGTCACCGCAGCAGCATCGGCTGCCGGTGCGGTCCTGCTTGGTGTTGGCGCGGCTGCGGTTGGCGTTGGTGTTCAGGCGACGAAGATGGCTGGCGACTTCCAGGAAGGACTCACATCTCTTGTGACTGGCGCGGGCGAAGCTCAGGCGAACCTCAAGGCAGTCGGCGATGGCATCCTGGATCTCTCTGTGAAGACAGCGACGAGCACGAAGCAGCTCACGGACGGCATGTATCTCATTGAAAGCAGTGGTATCCATGGTGCCGATGGACTCAAAGTGCTCCAGGCGGCAGCTGAGGGGGCGAAGGTTGGATCTGCGGATCTCGGTGTCACGGCTAACGCAGTCACCACGATTCTCACTGATTACCACCTGCCAGCCACCGAGGCCGCGTCAGCAACGAATGCATTGATCACCACAGTTGCCTCGGGAAAAACACATCTCCAGGATCTCGCGTCTTCAATGGGTTCAGTGCTCCCTCTGGCCTCTTCGCTCGGTATCTCATTTCCGCAGGTTGGCGGGGCCATCGCGACGATGACCAACGCTGGCATGGGAGCGCAGCAAGCGTCGCAGAACCTCGCGAATACGATCCGCAGCCTGGCCGCGCCCAACGCTGCCGCTGAGAAAAGCATGAAAGCCGTTGGTCTGTCGGCACAGGATCTCAAAGACACATTGCAAAATCAGGGCCTATCCGCAGCACTGCAAATGGTCGAGGATCACGTCGGCTCAAAGTTTCCAGCAGGGAGCGTCGAGGCGGTGAATGCCTTTAAACACATTGTCGGTGGTGCCACTGGATACAATGTGGCGCTGATGCTCGGTGGGCAAAACATGAAGACCTTTGAGGGCAATGTCGACTCGATTGGCAAGGCGATGAAGAGCGGCGGCGATTCGGTGCAGGGCTGGAGCCTGGTACAAAAAGACTTCAATTTCCAGGTCGGCCAGGCACAGCAGGCTCTCAATGCGCTGCTCATTAAAGTTGGGTCCGCATTGCTACCGGTGCTTTCTCAGCTCATGGCGCAGGTCACACCGCTCATCTCTCAATTTTCAGAGTGGGCGACGCAGCATCATGTCCTCGAGGCCGTCGCGTCCGCACTCACTGCGACCATCTCAGTGCTGTCGCAGGTTATTGTCACCGTGGCCAGGGATATAGCATCGCTTGTCTCTGCCATTGTGCAGATCGTTGCCTTTTTCCAGCATAGCCAGGTCGCCACCGACGCATTGCTCGCCGCGCTCGCAGGTCTGGCCGCTGGACTTGCGATTTATCTAGCGACGTTGCTTCCAGCGCTGATAGCCTCATTTTGGACATGGGCGGTCGCAGCTGGCGCGGCTGCCGTGGCAACATTGGCCGCCATCTGGCCATTCGTTGCGATCGGCGCAGCGGTGGCACTCGTCGTTTTCGCGATAATCATGGCAGTGCAGCACTGGGGGGACATCATCAAATGGTTGCAGACTGTGTGGGCGGCGTTCTCAGCGTGGTTCCAAGATGCAATGCATGCAGTGGGCGCATTTTTCATCAACATCTGGCATGGCATTCAGCAAGCCATGCAGGCGGCGTGGAATTTTATCGTGAACGCCGCGAAGATCGCCGTAGCGGTGTTGCTCATCGTCTTGTTTGGCCCGATCCTGGCCATCGCGGCGCTCTTTGTCTGGCTCTACCAGCACAACATCTATTTCCAGATGCTCTGTGATGCCATCGTCGCCGCCGTCAAAATAGCGATAGCCTGGCTGATGTCAGCATGGCAAAGTGCCGTCGATTGGATCGTCGCCGCCTGGACGTTTTTGTCCGATGCGACGACTCGTGGATGGGCAACGATCACAACGGCCATCATGGTTGCAGTGCAGATCGTGTGGTCCTGGCTCGTCGCGATCTGGACGACGATATCATCGTGGATCTCCGACAAGTGGAATAGCTTCGCAGATCTGGCGAAGACTGCCTGGTCCGCAGTGGCCTCGGTTTTCTCGGCGATCTGGACGACGTACCTGTCCAAACCACTCGGCGACCTATGGACTTCCATAAGCACCTGGTTCTCTTCGCTGGCAACATCCGCGACAACCTGGGGAACCAACCTGATCCAGGGCTTCATCAACGGCATCAAAAACATGGCCAGCAACGTCGGCCAGGCTGCCTCTGACATCGCCGGCAAGGTTGCCTCATTTCTCGGATTCCATTCGCCCGCGAAGGAGGGCCCTGGATCTGAGCTGATGACGTGGGGCCCAGGCTTGATCAGTGGCTTCAGCGAAAGCGTCAAGAGCGCACTGCCAATCCTCGACGCCACCATGCAGGTCACAGCGCAACACGTCGCAGTGCTCGGCCAGCCTGGCGCGTCCGGTGTGACGACGTCGGGTGGCACTGCGGCATTGAGTGGCGGCGGTAGCGGTACCGTGATCAACATCACGGTCAATGCGCCAGCTAGGACACGCAACGAGGCCAATGAGATCGCTGATATGGTGCTGGATAAGCTGAGCCGTGAGCTGAGACGCAGCGGTAATCTGGTGACCGTGACCAGCGGCGGAAGGAGCTGAGCTTTGTTTACTGTGATAAATGGCTTCGACTACACCGACTACATCGAATTTCCATCGATTTCGATCCACAGCGCGATCAGCGATCCGCAGCCACGCGCCGGCCTCGAAGTCACTGATATCGGCTCGCAGTTCAGCTTCAGCATCGGTCAGGAAGTCATCATCTTCGACGAGAACGCGACACCGACCTATACGTCCAGTGGCCGCGCAGTGCCAACGACGCCATCGCATAATGTGCTGATCGGCATGCCCAATGTGAGCCCATGGACCGCTGCTGGCGCGTTGAGTTCATTGATCACGGTGGCCGTCAATCCGACGATGACATTCAACAATTCGGCGCTCGGCAGTGGCTCCTACGGCCAGATTTGCCCGGCTGGCCACGTTCGGCCAGGCCAGCAGTACATGTTTTCGATGTACATGCTCATGACCACGCCGCTCGTCAACGCCAACGCATTCCTCCAGCTCGACTTTATCGATGCTAGCGGTAACGTCATCGGTGGGGCAACGACCACGACTATAGCAGCGCTTGGCAACAATCAGCAGCAGCAAATCACGGTCGTCGGCACCGCACCAGCGACCGCAACGGCACTCAAGGCCAGCTTTGGGGGGACTACGACGGTCGGCGGGTCCAATAGCGGCGTCGTGGTCTTTGGATCTCCGCAGGCTGAGCCGATGTGGTTTACCTCGCTTGCTCGTGGTGTGACCTACCCAACCGCCGACAACAACATTGCGCAGGTCGGCAGTGCGCAGATGCCCGACGGCACGTTCTCGAGGCAGTGCCGCGTCTTCGCGGGCACGATCGACGACTACGTGATCACCTACGACGGCCCGAATCGGATATGGCAACTCAGCATCGCCGGGCCAGGCGCGTTGCTTGAAAACGGTTTGATCAATGCGATTTACACTGGCCAATACGACGACCAGATCATCACATCGGTCGTGAGCAATAACTTCGCTGGCCAGATCAGCCTGGCCGCGCCGAATAATTCGTCGGCTGCGCCAGTGCAGCGCGGTGCATACATCGATTCGGTGAGCTACTCCGACAATACACTGCGCGAGATCCTTAATGGCCTGGTGGATCAAAGCGGCTTTGTGTATTACATAGATTATTACTATGCGATCCGCTATAACACCGCGTTCTACACGGCGGCACTGTTCGCATTGACGAGCGAGACACCGGACAATGCCTCGCTGTTCAACTACTACGACTTTTCTCTGGAGTCCGACGGCACCCAACTAAAACGTCGCGTCAAGGTGACGGGCGGCAAGTTCATCGCACCGGCAATCTCCGATACATTCAGTGGCAACGGATCAACAAAGGTCTTTGCACTGTCGCAGTCGCCGTTCAATGTTCAATCGGTGACGGTTGGCGGATCGGCGCAAACTACTGGCGTCGCAGGCCGCGATACGCTCGGCAGTGGTGGCATTGTAGCGCTCATCGACAAAGCCAATAAGACGCTGACGTTCCAGAGCGCTCCGGGCAGCGGCACCAACAACGTCATCTGCACTTATACGTACGAAGCACCCGTCGCGACGCAGAGCGTCAGTGGTTCCAGGCCTGCTGTGGCACCAGGGTATGCGGTGCCGAATTATGATAGCAAAGTCAACGATACTAACTTGATTACACTGGTGTCGGCGACCACGCGCGGATTGGCTGAGCTGACGAAGTATAGCCAGCCGCGCACCATCATCAAGCTGAAAAGCGACCACTTCGCCCCAGCTGGTAGCATCATTTACCTCACTCATATGCTGAGCGGTATCATCAATCAGCCATATACGGTGCAATCGATCGATGCCAGCTATCTCGGCAATGGCATTAACGAATACGCCTACCAGCTCGGTGCCTACCAGCCAGGACTCATCGATCACATCCGCAACGCAAACAAAGCGCTCAACCGCAGTACCACGACGCTCAACATCACCACTCCACAGCAGATCGATGTCGTCGCGTCGGAAATTATCGCCTGGCGCGACGCAATCTCGGCCACGGTGCAGACGGCCTATGCGACATCAGTGTACGGGACCGGCCACTATGGTTCCTGCGCATACGGTGGCGCGACCGGTCTCTATGGATCGACGGCACAATACGGGAGATCAACGATCTATGGCTAATATCATCGACAATATTCGCAGTTGCATTGTGCGCATCGTCGCACCAGGCGACACCTTGCGCTTCAGTGGCCTGGTGCGTGTCCGCGAACTACCGCGAGACTGCGATCTCACGGACTTTATGGAGTGGTGGCCGAGACTAGCAGCGAATGAGCGAGATCGCTACACGGTCTACGAACACAAGAATGTGCTGACCAGCGCTGGCCGCGCTCAATTGCTGACCTACATTGGCAGCTCGACGGCCACCACGCTCGGCTTTGCTCAATTCTTCGCGGTCGGGACTTTTCCGATCAACGCAGTGAGTCCAGGTGACACCTCGGTGCAAACAGAGATCTTCAGAGCTGTGCCTGGCTCGCAGACGATCACAGGAACCCAGATCGATATCTCAACATACTTCGGCCCGTCGCAGGCCAATGGCACCTACACTAATGCCGGCCTCTACGGCATCAATGCAACATCGACGATCGGCAGTGGTACCCTCATGACCCACACGCTCTACGCATATACCAAGCCCAACGGCACGCCGATCACCAACGATTATCTGATCTCGCTTCAATAATGGAGACCACACACCATGGCACTCAATACCGTCACCACCGGCAACACTGTTCTGGCTGCCGACATCAATCAGCTCGTCAACGTGCTTCAGCGACCATCAGGATCGACCGAGACCGGAAAATACTTTCTGATCGGCAGTTCATATGCGTCCGGGGCCAATGCCAGCAATTACATTCCAAGTCTCTCGAGGACATCGACGCCAGTCTCCATCACTATTGATGAGGCGGATATGGGCCACGTTGCGGGCGGATGCAATACCGCCGTTGCTGGCCACCTTACGGCCAATGGATTCCAGGTAAATACGAGCGGCACTGGCGCGTCGCTCTCCTGGTCGGTCGGTGGCAACTACACCATCCAATATTAGATTAGAGAGAGGTACATCATGGGACTCCACGCCATCCACGATGACGGCTCCATCCACTGGCGCTGTCATCACAAGGCCTGCAAACCGCTCCAGGCGCACGTCAGCCACGACGATATTTACTTCGTCAACCACGATCTCGTTGCGCTACCACCATGCAGCTGCGGATCGCGGATGTTCGTCCGCGTCGCATTCACACCCGAGGAGCTCGCCGCGACCAACGCCATCCAGTACGGCATGGTGCCCGAAGAAATGACCTTGCCTCATGCGCTAACCGGCGAGCCTATACCAGTGATGATTCCTGCGCTGCGGCCAATCGGCGCAAATCCGTTTTTTGCGAGGCACCAGGAATTCGCGAAGCACCTGGAAGCGCATGGCAAACGTTACATCGCGCCGAAGAGCAGCGCTGACGAGAAGGAGAAGGAGATGGACGATGACTCCACAGCAGAATCATAGCCCGGTTGATGCCTGGCGCGGAGAAATGTCGGGGAATATCAAAGAGGTGCAGGTCTCATTGCAGCAGCTGCTCATCGAAGTGCGACAGAGGCCAACGCGGGCTGAGGTTGAAGCGATGATTTCGACGAAGGTCAGCACCGAGCTATTCAACGCCACTATCGGGGAGATCCGGGGTGATATCAACGATTTACGCAAAAAGCCGGCGGAAGCGCAGGCCTGGACGGGGACGGCCATGACGGTCGGTGGCTGTCTGGTTGGTGCCGCTGGCCTGGCAATCAGCACTATCATCGGGGTGATCACGCTGATTGCACCGCACTGGCACTAAGAAAGCTCTGGCTGCACAACGCAGACCAGGGCTTTCGTTGATTTTATTGCTCTTGCGCTGTGGGCCAGGCAATGCGATAAAGCGATGCATTGCTGCGTGGCACCTTTGTTCGGATAACGATAAAGCCGGACTGTTCTATGACTTCCGTGAACAATATTGGTCAGGCTGTCCAAGAGAGCAGCCTGGCCAAAGGGCTTAGTTGATTTTTTTCGGGCGCTCTTGTTCGAGCTGCGCTGTTTTTTCCATGTATCCAGCAATATAGCTTTTTTTGTAATCGATGGCCGAGAGCTCTCCAGATTTTTTCTCGACCTCGCGCACTTTGTCCTGGCAGAATGATGCAATCTCTTCGCGATCTTTGCTCTCAGAATATTCCGAGTAGTCTGCGGTCGCATCTTCGCGACCGTCATTGACAGCAGTTTGATAGAGATTTTGCTGCTTGCTGAAAGCTTCCAGGTCAACAGCATCAGCCAACTCATATCTCATTGGCGTCGCACCAGGCACAGGACGCAGCGCGACCAGGAATGGCAGACGACCGTGACGACCAGCTATGGCCGCGAGCAGCACAGTCGCAGCTGGTGCATAGCCTGGCATAATGACATAGAGGTCATTGCGCCACTCGTCGCCGCTCAGCGCAGTACTGTCAACGATCTTGCTGATTTGCGACGCCATGCTGAGATCATGGTTGATCTGCACTACCACAGCGCGAATCTCGACGTCTGCGATCGATTGAAATATTTGTTGTTTGGTCTCCGGTGATAAGGGATGAGAGAAATTTATAAGAATAGGCATGTGCGCCTCCGTTTATTTTGTATTTTCAATCATTATATTCTATGGCGTGCGCCACGAGCAATGCAGCGCGCGAATGTCCTATTCCTGGCGATTGCGCCAGTGTCATTAAGATAATATTAAGATTTTATATGGATACATTGTACAGCTTATTGTGGTATAATGTGGACAAAGTGAACACTTATCCACATTGTTATCAACATTTAATAGCATTATTGCACATTAGAGCACAATAATTATGCATAAATGTTGTATACGATCTGTAAGATCTGTACGATCTATACGATGTGTACAATTAGACAATCATTGCAAATGTCTAGTTGTATGCAATGGATTTGCAAGATAATGCATTTGCATTGTATAATCAATGATTATATAGGAGACGACAACCTCCAATGTTTATTATTCCGATGCTCGTAGATCAAACTCGCGTATTTATCGCTGGCAATCCAGCACCGCGATGGATTGTCATCCACAAGACCGCTGGATTCCAAACAGCCCGCGAATGCGCCAATTACTTTGCGACGACGCCGCTCATGACCTCGTCACATTACATTGTCGGTCTAGATGGCGAGATCGTTCAATGTGTCGGCGAGGGTGATGGCGCGGCGGCGAATTGCTGCGTCGAGCCTGGTCATGCACCATGGCTGCCAGCCATCAATCTCAATTTGTGCACAATTAGTATCGAGCACATTGACCCGTCGCCAGACAATTCGACACCGCTCACAGTGGCGCAGAAGTTGGCGAGCTTTGGGCTGATCGCTGATATCTGCCAACGTCACCGCATACCAATGCGGCCAGGCGACGCAGGCGGTGGAATCATCGGACACAAGGACATAGCGCCGCAGTCCAGGGCGAGGTGTCCAGGTAATTACCCGTTACAAGAGTTGTTTTTATACCTAAATCAAAGGGGTGCAAATACAATGGGAGGAATACCAACAGCCTGGCGCGATGATGGCCATACGCTGATCGCGCCGAATGGCATCAGCATTACGCAAGGATTCCGCGATTGGGTGTTGTCGCATAACTGGAGCAGCGACGACGTCCCGCTCAGCCTGGAGCAACATCGCGATCCGGTGCAGGCCCATGCGCCCAATTTTGGCGCGGGTCAGATCCAATGCTTTGTCCATAGCCTGTTGTGGTGGACTCCGGCAACCGGCGTCATCCAGGAGTCGCAGCTCGGCGCGGAGATCTACGCATTGCAATCGCAGCTGGACGCTGCACACACGCAGATCTCATCACTTCAGGCTCAGATCTCGTCGCTTCAGGCGCAGCTCTCAGCACAAGCAATCAATCCAAAGGTTGTCGATGCGATCAAGGAGATCCAGGAGATCAACGTGGCAGCAGCAGCAGCGCTCGCCGACCTGGAGGCAAAATGACGACCATCCCTACTCTCCCTGATTCGGTGCTTTTGCTCCTGCCTCTGCTTGTTACGGTCATAGCTGGATGGCTCAGCCAGGACACTCTGGCCCCATGGATCAACGCGCTCATCAGCGCCGTTGTCATGATTGCCTGTGCTGCATTGGCTGCAATGTTTACAGATCGCCTGGTCGGGGATCTATCCATAGATTTTATGCTCATCGTCGCGTATTGCTACGCTCTGATCAAGTGTGGCGTTCTGGCACCGCTCTATAGATTTCTCCTCGCCAGGCCATCGCCCATTGCTCCGATATTGCCTGCCTCAAAGGTCCCCACTGTCACCGACGCGAACAAGATCGCAACCGCCGACACCGCGCCAATGAAGCCGATAAGCGGACCGTAGCTTACCTCGCACAGCTCGTCGCCGCTTTTTTTATGAGGCCTGGAGAGATCCAGGTCTCTCTTTGTGCATTGGTACTCGAGGATTGACGGCGATCAATGAGGATGCTACTATGATGAAGGACATACACAGGACAAAGTGGAAACGGACATATTGTATCCTCGCAACTAAAAAGACACCTGGGAAGTAGCGTCGGAATGCTGACTTCCCAGGTGTCTTGTTGTTCGTTGTCTTAGTGCTTAAGCCATGGCGTTGCAAAGAATGGCGTCCAGGTCAGCGCGGATACCGGCTAGCACCTGCGAAACTTGTGGGTCTTTGCCCGCCTCACTGGCTGCGATGACCACGCTAAAGCAAAAAATGCAATGAAATTTACCATCTCCGCTGATCGCCTCGTTATAGGCTGCGGCAATAGTCGCTCGTACTTCGCCAGGCATAGTAATCGATGGATTTGCGCAATAGAACTCCATGGCAGCCATAAATATGGCATAAGCCATCTGTCGAGCACTGAGCGCAGGCTGCGCAGATTGCGATGATTTCATCGCGACCTTGATCGCCAGCAAGTTGATCTCAGTAGTGTCTGGACGACGCATTAAAGCACCTGCGCTTTCTCGCGCGTGGCCTGGTGCTCTTGATCCGCTTGATCCGCTTGATCCTCTTGATCCTCTTGATCCTCTTCTTGAATGATGAGGATATTGCTCAGGCCCTGCGCTACAAGCAGCTGGCCAATGCTCTCCGCCATGTCGGTGCAAATCTCGAAAATGCCACTTCCAATGATGCGCCCCTCGGCGCGCGCAATCATAGTTACCGATTCGCGGTCTGTCACTGAAATCGGCGAGCCAACCTCGCAACCGATGAGATCATGCGCCTGCGTTTCTACCATCGACTCATGGATAATTGTCAAGGTCACGGCGTCGATATTTCTCGCCTGGATCTGGATTGTCGCGGCAAACCCGCTGACTGCAAATCGCACGATAGCAGTAATGGTAATCTTCATTTAGCACCCCTTTGATGTCGCGGCGCTTGTCGATTGCGCCGCGATGACAAAACAAACAAAACAAGGAAACGGAAGAAAGACTAAGCAACAACAACGTTAATGACAAAGCATGCGAAGCAGATCGGCGTCTCTCCAGGTCCTTCGCAGTCTAATACTCCTGGTCGGTGGCAGTTGGGACAGAGGGCGATGGGGCCACTGATGGCCTCGCCCACAATGTAGATGACAGTATCCTCAAACTTTAGGAATACTTTGTGATGTGGAGATACATCAATAGTAATATCAGAGAGTCCTGGATAGACCAGATTGACCTCTGCGCTCGCAGGGAGATGGACGGTGATGGTGATAGTATCGTTTTCCAGGGATTTCTCGACTTGGCCGCCGGCACGAGCAATAAGCTGTGCTGCCTGGTCGTCCAGTGACGACGCAGTTAAATGAACCATAATATGCACCCCTTTGATTAGCCCCCAGGAACTAGCCGGGGGCACGCAACTAAACGAAACGAAACAATACTTAGAATGGATGATCCTCGTCGTTGACCTCACTGGCTTCATTGCCAGCCATAATTCTCCTGGATTTTTCCACCGACCAGGCGACGGTGCGCTCGACGCGACCGTCTTCCTCTAGCAACAAAGCCTGATCGCGACTGATCGCGACACTGGACAGGTATTGTAAATCAATCTGTCTAGGGACTACAGGGAAAGGGTAATAGATCTCCTTGGTTTTGCCGGCGTCCTTGCCAGCTGTGATACTGCGAGGAGATACGCCGATCGGCAATGCATAGGCATAGTACGCAGCGCCGATGTGCTCTCCTGCTTCTTCTCGGAACTTATCTGCCACGTTGAGGACGCGCTCGTGAGCCTTTAAGCAGGCTAGTGCTCTATCCGTACAGTAGGAGCTGAACTTTACCGATAATGGATAACAGTATCCTGCATCCATCAACTCCTTTGAAAATGCAATCAAATGCAATTCTGAGCTTCGGCCCTGCGGCCAGGCATAGGCCACACCCCATCTCTCAGCAGGATCGCGGAGCATCTCTTGCTTTGATGGCACCCCTTCGCATACCACGAATAGTCCGAGTTGTGGCATTGCCCAATATCGCACTGGTCGCGGTTTGCCGGAATCGTCGGGATGAAGTACAACACACTCTGCGGCCAAACCACGCTGAACGAGGAGCGCCATTGCATCGTAGAGCTCATAGTCCTCTGGTAGTCCGGTTTCATCCAAGTCTGGCTGCTCGATTGCCCACCCCGCGATATCAGGCAGCGCCCGACCATCCAGGCCTCGAGCCTTATTGTTTCCCGTAAACCAGCTCAACCGATGCTGGCTCAGCGATGACCCGCCGCGCTTTGCGACGCTGATAAATGGCGTTCCTAAATGCAATGCCTCGTGTATTGATTCGCTCATAATTTCTGTGCTCGTCACAGTCGTCACTGCTGTACTCACCGCCGGTTCATAGAGCGCCTGGTAGCCGTTGTGCTGTACGTCGCGTGCTAATTTCGCCATTATCCCTGCTCCTCTTCGTGGATTCGCAATCGTCCGCGAATCCACGCTAATCTATACTACTATGAATTTTAACGAAGTATGCTGAACGCTCTCGAGCCATTGAGGCTTCCACGTTCCTCGATGCTGCTGGCTGCCTGCCGGGGATCGGAGCTAGGGCCATCTGGATAAACATCGATGAGGAGATCGATACGCTCTTGCTGGCGCGGAGTTAAAGTCGGCAGCAAAGTCGGCAGCGATGAGATAGCGCGCTGCTCACTCGGACGAGCTGCGACCAGGTCGCTCACCTTGATCTCGTGCTTACAAGGCTTGCGAGCGGGACAACTGCATTTCTTCGCTCCTCGAGCATCCGCCAGGACAACGTAGAACATGTTGTCACCAAGGCTTGCTGAGCGAATCAGATAGAAGACATCGCCGAATCGCAGATGGACCTCGGCTCCATTGGTCCCCTGGACAACCATGTCCTTTTTTGCGACGCAGCGGATGGAATTTGTCGCTGCGTGGATGTGATCGCATTTGATGGCGACGTATCCATAGCCACTCGTGGAGATCTTGGCCGATCGTCGTAGTGTTGTTGTCATTTTTTTGCACCCCTTTGATTGATTTAACCGTAACTATCCGTAACGGTTAATCACAGTATAACCGTTACGGTGGGTGATGTCAATAGGTATTCCTATGAGTTTTTGCATGAGTTTTTTAGACGAAAAAGCCATTTTCAGCCGTCCAAATTAGGACGCCCCCGTGCTAGACAGGACGCCCCCGTCCAAATTAGGACGCCCCCGTGCTAGACAGGACGGGGGCGTCCTAATTTGGACATTAAAGAATAAGAAGAATAAGAAGAATAATTAAAAAAATATCTAAGAAAGATCTCTGTCTCTCTTGGATATTTTTAATTTCAGCGTAACAACTATTGACCAGGTCTGCGGCTATGTGTTACGCTACGTTACGACGTAGTGTCATATACGGGAGGGAATATGAGCGAAGAAGAAAAATTATTGTCGGCTGGAGAGGCAGCCAGCTACTTAGCAGAGAAGTGGGGGATGCCGAGCTACTCAACAGTAGCATTCCGACAGCTCAGGCACAGGAGAAAGAATTTGCGACCAGCAATGCTCACTGACAATGCGTCGCTATGGCGCAAAGAGGATCTCGACCAAATAAAGAAACCATCTTTGAGTAATCCGAGGGCGAAAAGAAAGAAAAAAGACGCCGAGGAAACCGTTGACAAAGACGAGCAGCGTATGGTAGTATTATCCTACTAACCATTACGCATAGTAACAGCAAAAGGGAGGGCGACATGAGCAAACCACGATGTTTCATCGGCAATGATGCCGTCCCCTCGTTGCCACCCTTATCCTCCTCCGCGTACGCGTACGTCGTCGCCAAAGCAGGCAAGCGAAAAAAATTGTCTGTGTACCATACAGAACAGTTTTAGTCTAGCAATACGACTCCTCTGCCGGTCTCCTCCGGCATTTTGCGCTCACTCACTTTTCACCGCAAAATAGCTGAGAGAGCCTGGATTATCTTATATAATAGAGATTTACGATAGTACAGGCTCAATGTGTACTCATCGCATATTTCAGGGAGATTACCAGCTCCAGACCCTGTCACGCAGGATGCCAATCCAGGTCAATCCTGTAAAACAAGGGCTCTTCGTAGCATCAAAAAGAACTGGAGCCATCTAGACTGTGTGATACAATGCAGTTGCAGCATCTATCATTTGTGCTAAGATACTGTTATTTTCAAGAAGCTCTCTTCCTTTAGTCAGGAAGAACTATGAGCCACTGTCTGACACCATCAGCTCCCGGATAGAGCTTGATGATTGCTAGTGAGTACGGAGGATCTCCTCAATGGGTAATAAAACCCCAATTACTGTAGCGCATGGCGATGGCATTGGGCCAGAGATTATGGATGCAACCCTGAAGATTATTCAGGCCGCTGGCGCTCAGATTGAGATTGAACAGATTGAAGTCGGTGAAAAGGTCTACCTCCGCGGCATCAGCGCTGGCATTGAGCCCAGCGCCTGGGAATCTCTCCGCCGCACCAAAGTCTTTCTCAAAGCTCCCATTACCACACCTCAAGGTGGCGGCTATAAAAGTCTCAATGTGACTACTCGCACGACCTTCGGCCTCTATGCCAATATCCGTCCCTGCGTCTCCTATTATCCTTTCGTCGATACCAAACATCCTAAAATGAATGTTGTGATTGTCCGCGAAAATGAAGAGGATACCTATACTGGCATTGAATACCGCCAGACTCAGGATATGATGGAGTGCCTGAAGCTCATTAGCCGCCCCGGGTCCGAAAAGATCGTCCGCTACGCCTTTGAATATGCCCGCAGCAATAATCGTAAAAAAGTTACTTGCTTTGTCAAAGACAATATTATGAAGCAGACAGATGGCCTGTTCCATACAGTCTTTGATGAGATCGCTAAAGAATATCCCGATATTGAGAATGAGAGCTGGATCGTTGATATCGGCTCCGCCAAATTAGCCGATACCCCCGAGGCCTTTGACGTTATTGTCATGCCCAATCTCTATGGCGATATTCTCTCTGACGTTGCAGCACAGATCGCCGGGTCGGTTGGCCTGGCTGGTTCAGCGAATATTGGTGAACAGTGCGCTATGTTTGAGGCTATTCATGGCTCAGCTCCACGGCGCGCCGGTCAGAATGTCGCAAATCCCTCGGGACTCCTGCTGGCTGCGGTCATGCTTCTGGTCCATATCAATCAACCCGATGTAGCCACAAAGGTCCATAATGCCTGGCTCCGTACGATGGAAGATGGGGTTCATACCTACGATATCTTTGCTGAAGGGGTAAGCAAACAAAAGGTTGGAACACGCGAGTTCGCTGATGCGGTCATTGCTCGCCTGGGGCAGGAACCACAAACACTCTCGCCCGTACATTACTCATCAGCACCACAACAGGTGACAGAGAAAACGGTTCGCCCTCAACGGCCTAAAGCCAATAAAGAATTGGTCGGCGTCGATGTATTCCTCGATTGGACCGCTGGCACTGCTGATCAGTTGGGTGAACTTCTTAGCACGCTCAATCACGATGGTTTAGAGCTTACACTCATCAGCAATCGTGGCGCTCGCGTCTGGCCTAATGGACAGCCCGAGACCTTCACAACTGATCACTGGCGCTCACGCTTCCTCTCCCAGACGCCTATCACTCATGCACAGATCACAGCTCTCCTGCAAAAAGTCTCGGAGCAGGGCCTTGATTTTATCAAGACGGAAAACCTCTATAACTTTGATGGAAAAGCTGGCTATTCTTCGGTCTCCGGAGCTTAACCTCTTCCATCCCACCGCTATCATCTGTGCACCCTCTCATCCCGGCCAGACCTGAAAAAGGATGAGAGGGCGCACAGAGACAAAGGGAAGAAGTGGCAAGCACAGGAAAAAGTATGTTATGATAGAATTACATCTGTGTTTGCTGTCATTGAAAACGTAACCCTGTGAAAACATGCAAAAATATCAGCGCTTCCTTACACACGCCTTTCTGCCACTACTGGCACTGGCTCTTTTTTGCTCATCTTGTAGTGCTTCTACGACGTCAACAGTGACGCCAACGCCAACCCAACAGGTTCAAAGTACGCAACCTGTCTCAGCTCAGGAGATCAGCACCCAACCGGTTGTCTATGTTGCATTGGGGGCCTCCGATGCCGTAGGCGTGGGCACATCTCAACCAGGCTCCGAAGGCTATGTTCCACTGGTCTCTGCACACCTCTCACAAAATTCACATGCGATAAATCTTGGAATCAGTGGCATTCGTCTGCATGAAGCTATCAATCAAGAGCTACCAATCGCTCTCTCGACCTCACCGCAGCTGATCACCATCTGGCTGGTAGCGAACGACTTTGTAGGTGGCGTTCCATACGACCAGTATATGCCCGACCTTGAGAAACTTCTCAAACAGTTGCGAGCAGGCACTCAAGCCCGCATAGTCATTGCGAATCTGCCCGATCTTACATTGCTTCCCGCACTCTCAGGAGGCAGCACAGCCCAGAAGGCGAAAACACGAGCCGAAATTCAACGCTGGAACGCAAAAATATCTACTATTGCTAAGAATTATAATGTAATTGTAGTGGATCTTTTTAGTAAAGATAGTCAACTGACGGCACATCCGGAGTATATCAGCGGCGACGGATTTCATCCCAGTCCTGCTGGCTATGTCCAGCTGGCCAATTTTTTCTGGAATGCTATTCAGGCCAATAGATAAAAAGAATGCTTCTTCCCTCTTAATACAGGGGAAGAAGCATCCTTTTCATCTATTGATAAAGTCTCCAAATAGTGGATTCTTTTTTTTATGAGAGCAGCACTACTCTTTTTTGTCAGAAGGTGTCAGATCGACTTCACCTTCGACAGTGAAGACAACTCTTTCACAGATATTGCCGCAATGATCCCCTACGCGCTCAAGCTTGTGAGCAATCCAGAGCAGATAAGTGACGCGCTGTAACGCCATGGCATCATTCTGTAGCGCGGGAATGGCACGTGCACCGGTCATCATCGCCATCAGATCATGGCGCACCAGATGATAACGGACATCGACAACATCGTCCTCTTCCCAGATATACCGGGCAACTGCAACGTTTCGTTCGCTAAAGGCCTTGATTGTCCCCTGGAGAACACGCCGGGCTTCTTTCCCAAGCTCGAGCAGACCATGTGTGACGCTGCCTTCGGTAATCTCACCGTCAGCTTCCTTAATCACTACAGGCGTCTCGTTTGGACGTAAGGGGGCCATGCGCAATAAGATCTGTGCAATACCTTCAGCACCATCGCCCATGCGTTCGAGATCACCTGCAATGGATAATGCCGAGGTCAGATAACGCAGATCGCGTGGGCCCAGTGGCTGTTGTAAGGTCATCAACCTGACGGCATGTTCTTCTACGGTGGCCCGCAAACTATCAATAATAGAATCGGCCTCGATCACGCGGCCAGCTTTGGCAAGATCTCCTGTTTCTAATGCTTCCAGGGCTTTTCCCAGGGCATCATCGACAAGATGGCCTAATTGCTGAATCTGACCATCTAACTCGTTCAACTCTCTATCTAAAGTCGTTCTTGTCATGCTGCTCTCTCCTTGCTCTCATGGTACACCGAAGCCGCTTCTGAGGCCTCTTTACTTCAGTGCCAAGGGGGCGTATTTTACCCACCACACCAAACATAGTGTAACATATTTGTCACAGGAAAGATAGATATTTATACTAAATACTCGTTCCATTCCTTATGGATAAGGGCAATATACTTACAGAATTGACAGTCATTCTTAGCACATGCTACAGTAGGATAAAGGTCGCAGACCTCACCCAAGCAAAACAAGAAGGATCAAGCTTATGTCAACGAAAAGACTACTTGGCGTCTTCGCCCACCCCGATGACGAGGGCATTATCAGCGGTGCACTACAACAGTATCATGCACACGGAGCTGAAACGGGTCTTGTTTATGCAACGCGAGGAGAAGTCGGTGAAATCTCGGACTCTTCATTAGCAACTCCAGAAAACCTTGGAGAGGTTCGCGAACGCGAGGTACGTACCGCCGCCGCTATCCTTCATGTTCCTCATCTATGGTTTCTGGGCTATCGCGATTCTGGCCCACACGGATCGGCAGATAATCAAGACCCTCAAGCCTTTATCCATGCTCGCGCAGCTAAAGTTATCGGTCAGTTGGTAGCGATTATCCGTGAGTTTCGCCCTCAGGTGATCGTTACTTTTGATGAGACCGGGGGGGGCAATGAACATCCCGATCATATCGCTATTTATAAGTATGTGACGGGCGCTTTTCACTCAGCTGCTGATGAGCTTCAATATCCAGAAGCTGGCCCCGCCTATGCTGTCTCAAAGTTGTACTATTCTTCGTTTGCCCGCCGACAACTGGTGACGATGGCCGAATGGTTGGAAGGTCAGGGCTATGAGGGCTTTATCAAGGATCTTGAGATTGAGAAGCTCGGCTTTACTGATGATCAGTTCAATAATGTCTTAGATGTTGAACGGTGGCAGAATGGGAAAGCCAAGGCCTGGGAGGCTCATCGCACTCAATTAACTTCGAATACGCTCCTCACCTTACTCCCCTATGAGCTCCGCCGCAAGCTCTGGAGCACCGAATATTTTCAGCTCGTGGCCTCGCGTGTTGGCTACGATGTCATTGGTGAGAATAATCTTTTTGCACGCGTCCCTTAAATGGGGTTCATACATAAAAAAAGGGAAGCTCTGCCAGAAGCAAAGCATTCCCTGTTCAACTTTGTATGTGCAAACGTCTGCAAGCACACCGCTGCAACGATTTTGGCAGTCTCTCTAGCGTTTGCCCAATTTTGCCATGATGGCTCCCTTCAACAGGTGAATCTCCTCAACCTTTAGAAACATTGTCCCGCCAAAATAGGTCGCAGCTCCCAGTCCACCAGCGACGACGACAAGGATCAGGTTGACGAATACTGTATCTGAAGTCAGAAATGCGATCTGCTTCATTCCCGCCAGCAAAGCTCCCGCCACAAGCACCATCAAGGCCGTTGCTACCAGTATCTTGCCAATGGCTGGAAGCGTTTTGCGCATATGCAATGGGCCAATGGCAAAACGCAGCAGGATCAATAATATAATCGCATGCGAAGAGTTTTGAACGGTATTGGCAAAGACGAGAGCTGGCATCCCAATGGTGTTCCAGAATGGGAGTGCGACTAATAGATAGCCTCCTACCGAGACAAAACCAACGGTGACCGGGATAATTGTATTCTTCCGCGCATAGAAAGCACTAATTAATAACTGGTCAATTGCTAAAAATGGCAGTTGATAGGCATAATTCTGGAGTGCGATCGAGGCCAGCTGGGCCTGCTGTGGAGTATAGCTGCCATGCTCAAAAATAAGCCGAATAATCGGTCCTTGCAAGACGATGAGGCCAGCCGCCGCTGGAATCATCAGGAGCAGACCCAGACGAAAGCCCAACAATAATGTGTCCTTAAATTGCTCATTCCGACCCTCACGAATGTGCGTTGTGAGCGTTGGCAGGATGGCAAATGAGAGGGCTGCTGCAACTAAGCCAACTGGAAATTGAATCAAGGTGGTTGCAAAGTCTTTGGCCGCAGAATTGGCCTGGCTACAGCTAGCTCTGCTCATTCCGTGTATAAAGGACAGACAGGGTGTATTAGATGAGAGGCTCTGATCCAGAAAGACAATGATCATGCTGACCAGAAAGCTAAAGGCCACTGGCGCATAGAGCTTTAAGATCTTTAGCAATGCTGGATGCTTGAGATCTAACACGAACATATAGGTCAGCCGTTGCCGCCGTAAACCCGGTAAGAGGAGCGCCAGTTCACCAATCGTCCCAATCAGTACACCAAATCCAAGTCCCAGGTACCCGTGTTGCTGTAATCCAATCGCCGATCCTATAATCACTCCCAGAATAATCCCTGTATGGGCTGCTACGGTGGCAAAGGCCGGCCAGCCAAACTCTTTCAGGGCATAAAGTGCCGCTAATAAGATGGCAAAAGGTCCTAACCCAATTAAGGCAATGAAGATGATCTGCGAGAGATGGATCGTCCGCTGTAATGCTTTAGCATCATAGCCAGGGACGAGAATGGTGCGGACAAACCAGGGCGATACAAAGAGAAAGAAGATAACGGCAACACCCATGATGAGAACCATGAGATTGACAAGGGTAAAAACCAGCCGCCGCAATTCCTGGCGCTTCTCGGGTGCTGAGTAGTCGTTGAACGTCGGGATCAGTGCTCCTGAGACCGCGCCGTTCGCCAATAAATCATAGAAAGTCTGTGTCGGACGGAACGCCGCCAGGAATGGAGCCGAGATGGTCGTTCCTGTCGCAGCCACAACCATCTGGCGCACCAGACCCATAACGCTGCTTCCCAGGTTGCCAACCATCACTAACGAGGCTGATTTCACCAGTTCACGTCGCTCATTTGGCTGTTCCGCCTGGACGTCTATAGGGGTGGGCGTCTCTTCCACATCGACAATCCGCTCGATCTCCCCACTGGTTCCACTACTAACGATGGGAATAACTTCGATAGTATTTTCTTCATCATTTTGAGATGATTGCATAGCTTTTATAGAATCATTAGACATTAGGCAACTACTCCTCATAGAAGGCGACGCTTGCTACGATGCTCGATCAGGCAATTGTTTGATCCTGGCAATCAACTCCGTTGTTGAGTGATGAGGAAGATAGGGGATTAACCGTATGGTACCACCATAGGCCTGGACTACTTTTGCTTCAGGTAAACGCGTGGTGTCGGGAACATCGCTATGCGCTCCCGCATAATCTCCCCCTTTGACATAGATGGCAGGCCGTAGCAGGTCAATAAGATTGTTGGCGGTCCGCTCAGGAAAAACGGTGACATAGTCGATGCAGGCCAGGGCAGCCAGCATTTCTGCTCGCTCTTCCGCTGGCACAAGCGGACGAGTCGGGCCTTTGAGCAGTCTAACGCTCTCGTCACTATTGAGCCCGAGAATCAAGAACTCTCCCTGACTACGTGCTTCCTGTAGATAGCGAATATGGCCCAGGTGTAAGAGATCAAAACACCCGTTGGTAAAGACGGCCCGCTCTCCAGCCTTCTGACGATGCTGAATCTCATTCGCAAGCCGGGTACGTTCCCAGATCTTGCTCTGCGAAGAAAATGTGCTGTTACTCATGAATGATATTCTTCAATTCTTCTGGTGTATTGCTGGCACAACCCAGGCGGCGCACAACCAGGGCAGCCGCTGCATTGGCTAGATAGGCGGCCTCAGACATACTTGCACCTGCGGTAAGAGCCAGAGTAAAGGTCGCTGCTACGGTATCGCCCGCTCCATTGGTATCAACGATCTCGCTGGCATAGGGCAAAGGATGCAGCGGCAGATGTACCGATTGCTTCCCACGTTCAAAGAGGCTCATGCCCTCGCTACCACGGGTGATCAGCACTCCCTGTGCGTCGGTCCCCTCCAGTAACCGTCGGCCAGCTTCCTCTAATTCTTCGGCATTTGTAATGGTCATTCCCAATGTCAATTCGGCTTCTGGCTGGTTCGGTGTGAGAGCTGTGACACCTTTGAAACGGAAAAGTTCATTATGGGAATCAACGACTACGACCTTATTGAGGGCACGAGCAGCAGGAATACAGGCGGCAATAATATCCGGGCTAATCACGCCATTTTCATAGTCGGAAAGAACAATCGCATCAATGCCTGGCAGCATCTTATTGAGATAGGTGATGATCTGCTCTTTATAAGGGCCATCTACTTCAGAGTTATCCACGCGATCAACACGGACAATATGTTGCTGTACAATCTGAGGGCTGCCAGCAAGAATGCGCGTCTTGGTGGAAGTGGGGCGCGAAGGGTCAATAACGAGCCCCTCCTGGTGCATCCCACGCTCGGCAATGGCCTGACGCAGGCGCTGGCCCGGCAGATCATTTCCCGTTACGCCAGCGAGAAAAACTTCGGCGGCCAGTGAGTTCGCATTGACGGCCACATTACAGGCACCGCCAGGGACAGTGCGCTCTTCATCCAGGTCCAGAATCAGGACAGGAGCCTCGCGGGAGATGCGCGAAGGACGACCAATCAGGTACTCATCCGCGACCATATCTCCAATAACCATGACGCGTTTCCCACGAAAGGCCTCAATTAATGAGCGCAGACGTGGCGAGGAGAGTGGGGGGGTATCAAGCATCATAAAGATTTGCGCCCTTTCAATACTACCTGAATGACAAAGAGAGGCAAGGAGAGCATACGCCTCCAACGCCAGGGCTCCCGGTAGAGCCGATAAAGCCATTCCAGGCCCGCACGCTGCATCCAATGCGGGGCCCGCTGCTGACGACCTGCCAGAAAATCAAAGGTTCCCCCGACTCCTATCGCAATCGCAACAGGCAGCCGGGAGAGATTGCGCTTGATCCAGAGATCCTGCGCGGGTGCGCCGTAGGCGACAAGTAAGATGTCGGCCCGGGCGTTGGAAATACGTTCAAGGATGGTTTCTTCTTCACTTGCAGCGGGCGAACCTGCATAGGTCCCCGCGATCTGTAGTCCTGGGGCAAGCTCTTGCAAACGTGACGCTGCAATTTCAGCCACACCAGGGGCCGCCCCTAAGAGATAGAGCCGATAGCCTGCTTCCGCGCAACGTCTGGCTAAGGCAACAACGGTGTCAACCCCTGTCACCCGCTCCGGCGTCGGTCTCCCCAAATAACGAGCAGCCCAGACGATGCCTATCCCATCCGGCACCACCAGAGCCGCTTGATTAATACACGTTAAAAAATCAGAATTACGCTGCGCAGCCATAACAAATTCGGGATTTACAGTGATGATCTGCTGACAGAGGAGGGTAGATTGCTGCTGCGTGACAATACGCTCAATGATATAATCCAGCACCTGCTGCTGCGTGATGCGGTCAACCCGCACTCCTAAGACAGAGACTGGAACTGGTAGCTCAGGCCGAGGTGTGTTCAGCTTCTGTAGCATATACTTACCAATTAATTATTTCTGTTTCAAATTGCGAGATCAACAGGTCTGGTCGCGTCTCTTCAATATATTCGCGCACACGCTCTAATATATCGCTTGCATGCTGACCGTCATTGCTGACACAACTCACGCCGAATTTCGCAATCTGCCAGAGATCATTATCATCAACCTCTGCAATGGCGACCTCGAAATGGTTGCGTACTCGCGCCATAACTGATTTTATGACCTGACGTTTCTCCTTTAAAGAGTGACATTCAGGCAGGTGTAAAGTAATTTCGCAAGCTCCTATGACCATGTGCTTAGTATAGCATACCTCCCTGTCCAGTGGGCTCTTCCTTTGACCTATTACCTATGTGCCGCTCTGAAACGGAGCTTTAAAGATGGGCTGGTTTTCTTCCTGCTTCAATCAGGCTCTTCGTTTCATCGGTTATAAAAGCAGGCTCTCTGTTGAAAGAGGTTCGAACTGAAAGCCCTCGACGTTGCTAGCTATCTCTGATACAATTTCCAGTAATTATGTGTCGCTACAGAAGGAAGGGGTTTTGTATGCTTGAGGCAAGTGGCGAGTCCCACACGAAGCTACCAATGCAGGGAATTGCTCAACCCACACGAGCGGAGGTTCTGAACCTGCCGCGTGTCCATATTTCTCAACATCCAGTTATGGCTCATAAGATGCGGCTGCTGCGCGATAGACACACGGCTTCGCCAGAATTTTATCAACTGGTCAAAGAGATCGGTTCGCTTCTGGCTTATGAGGCAACCTCTTCGCTGGCTCTAAGAGAGCAGACGATTGAGACGCCTTTACAGGAGACAAAGGCGTATCGTCTCGCCGGTGGGATTGGCGTTACACCAGTCTTACGTGCCGGGCTCGGACTGGCAGAGGGTTTTCGGCAGGTTATTCCTGATGTACAGGTCTGGCATCTGGGACTGCGACGCGATGAGCGCACGCTCCAGGCGCTAGAATATTATAATCGTCTTCCACATGAGGTCGATCTCCAGGTCTGTTACGCGGTTGATCCGATGCTCGCTACGGGCGGCTCCGCTATTGACGCGATCAATGTGCTCAAACGGCGCAATATTCCACGACTCTCATATATCGGCATTATTGCAGCTCCCTACGGTCTTCTCAGGCTCAGTCAGGCTCATCCTGATATCGACATTTATATTGCCGAGCTAGATGAGGGCCTCAATGATGTCGGTTATATCGTGCCCGGCCTGGGAGATGCCGGTGATCGCCAGTTTGGTACATTCTAGACTCTACCTGATATGTGAACACCTGGACGAATAGAATGAGATCTTTGCTAGATCTATGAAGGATAGATACTCGTGTCTACTAACCCACCATCAGATTCACCTTTGCACACAGACAACGAGGGGACGGAACCAGTTTCTTCCTCTGAAGCTACGGTCCCCTCAGAAGAGCCCGAAAAGAATGGAGAAGAGCTTACACCCGAACAGCTCCTTCCACCTGAGGCACAGGGAGAGGCCAATGGTGGCCCTCTTGGCTGTTGCCTGGGTACAATGATCGGGATTTTGCTTAGTCTGGTTATCCCGCTGCTGAGCCGTATCTTTGCAGCTCCATTAGGCGATCTTTTACATGGAGCGCTGGCCCCTACTGTCCGCATTTTGATGGTGCTTGTCGCGATCATCGCTATGATTATCTGTGGCTATTTCGGCTGGAAAATCGGCAAAAAAGCTTATCGCGAATATGAGCCACCTGTGGTTAAAGCACGCCCCCAACGGACCCGCTCTAAGAGAAAATAATTGGATAAGCCTGCCTCCTAGGCAGATTGGGTTACCACGGCCATCAGGGAGGAACATCGATGATTGGGTTGCCATGGTCATCAGGGAGGAACATCGATGATTGGGTTGCCACGGCCATCATGAATGATGGGCCATACGTTATTTATGCGATAAATCGCTCATGAGGGGCAATTCAAAGAATGAGGGGATGCACCATGGCCATCACGCCAGACCCCATCCCTTCATTCTTTGCCACCCTCGAATGAGTGAGGGTCTCTAGAGAGAGATTTAATACGATTTTACGGGTCGATCCTGTAAGCGGATCTCGCTCATGCTCGAGCGGAGTGAGTTTGTTAATCCGACCAGATGGGAGGCCGATTGTTGCATCTCGCGCATATTTTGCCCGACGGCACTCATCATACGCAAAATCTCATTGGTCGCACCTTTGATCAGGGGAGAGCTCTGCGACTGGCTCTCAACAACTGTACAGACCTCTTGAATCAAACGCATCAGGCGCTCAGTCTCTTCATCAATCGCCTCAAGCGAGACTCCTGTCTGGTTAACAAGCTCGGTCTGAAGCACAACTTGCTGGGTATTCTGCTCCACGCTCTGGGATGCATTATTCGTCTCATGTTGAATAATACGAATATACGCTCCTACTTTGCGTGCGGCCTCAGCACTATGGACGGCCAGAGTCCGAATCTCTTGCGCAACCACAGCAAAGCCACGACCATGTTCGCCCGCCCTTGTGGCCTCAATTGCTGCGTTCAAAGCGAGAAGATGCATGCGCATGGTGAGATCTGTTAAGGCTGTTATCGTCTCATTGATCTCCTGACCACTCTCGCTCAGTGTCTTCATCGTACGTGCTGATTGCATTGTAGCTTCCCGTACATCGCCCATACCCGTCACAGCTCGATCAACCTTCTGCTGTGCATCGTTAACGACAGCTTTTGTATCGGCGGCCATCTCAGACAGAGAGGTAGTGCGCTCAAAGATGCTCTGCATCATCTTGGCAATCTCAGTAATAACATGCGAGATCTGATGGACCTGTTGCTCTTGCTGGGTCGTCTCACGAACAAGAATCTGTGAGTTGCGTTGCACATTATGCGAATGCTCATCAACGGCCTGCGAGACGGCTTGCATCCCTAATAGAATAGCACTGATCTTCTCCAGGGTTGTGTTAATGGCATCCGCGACGGGCTCCAATTTCTCATGCATTGAACGCACACGAACTCTTAGATCCCCGCTCTGAAGATGCTCAAGATCTTCTCGTAACGCTGCAATCCCTTGCTCCAAAGCCAGCCGTTCAGCCTCTCGCTCTTGAAATAAATAGGCATTGTCAATCGCTAATGCCGCCTGATTAGCAAACAGCTCGACAATCTCAACGCTCTCTATGGTAGGGACCTGGCTATCTTCGGGATCATCCAGAAAAAGAATCCCCAGCAGTTTCTGTTCGCGTGGACTATAGAGGGGCACAAAAAAAGCATCCTCGGGATGCCAACCACCAGGCTCATAGTCTTCGAGCGTCTTACTAACCAGAAAGCCACGACTGGCAAAAATATTGGCTGTGTATTCATGAGGGATAAAATAGCTCTGGCTGATACGAAATTCTGGGCGCATCGCCTTGCGTAGCTCTTGTAATGGATAA
The DNA here is from genome assembly GCF_003967535.1 of Tengunoibacter tsumagoiensis. GTDB lineage: Bacteria > Chloroflexota > Ktedonobacteria > Ktedonobacterales > Ktedonobacteraceae > Tengunoibacter > Tengunoibacter tsumagoiensis. The sequence goes on from NZ_BIFR01000001.1 coordinate 5,138,679, forward strand.
GGTTTCCGACGCAGGATCTCTTGCTGCTCAGCGAGAAAACCCGCAAAAGCGACCGCCGATAACGATGAACCACCCTCATCAATTAACCGAATAACCAGCATCCGAAATCCAGTACAGGCAACAATCGAATCGACGATCTGCGCCAGAACATGATCAGGGCTGAGGTCAGCACGCAAAAGATTACCCAGGCGAAGGAGCTCTTTAATCTGTTGCGCTGGCCGCTCCGCTTGCGAAAGCTGGGTCAAAGATGGGAGATACGGCTGCTTAAATTGTAGATTCTCAGATGTTGCCATAAATTGTTCTACCTGCTCCCGTCCAAGTTGACTATACTCCGATGCTGGACGAAAACGGAGACGTAATGGAATATATTTTGTCTGCGGTCTACGTTCTGACATTAACGACTCCAACGCTGTAGCAATCTCTTTATGTATTTCTTCAAAAGAATAACACAGGAACTAGATTAGCTTCAAGTGAAATAGCACTTCTAGGGTAATAGAAGATAAACTGTACAACCTTCGCTAGCATCTTTCATACGAGCGAAGGTTGTACAGTTTATTTATCCTGCTACTCGTTCGTTGTCATCGAGCAGGCTGTATGTAGGCTGTGTAGAGACCCCGTAAAGAGCGAGGAAGTCGCCCATTGATGCGCACTCCGTTCTCCTGATGCTCCTCAAGGTCAATCGAGCCACGCCGGTGAAAAAGCTCGACCAGTTCGCCTTTTTGATAGGGAAGCAAGAGTTGAACTGTCTCCATATTCTGGGCCAGTACTTCGGCGATCTTCTCTTGCAAGGCATCCAGGCCGATCTTTTGCAAAGCCGAAACAGGGACGGCATTGGGATACAGACTGGTATCAATCTCATCTGATGAGTCGAGCAGATCAATTTTGTTGAGAGCTGTCACACGAGGCTTATCTTGCGCTTTGAGGTCTCCCAGAATCTCGTTGACGGTGTCGCTCTGTTCGATCGCATTCTCATGATGAATATCGACCACTTCCAGCAACACGTCCGCATCCACTACCTCTTCCAGAGTAGCTCGGAAGGCCGCTACCAGATGGGTGGGAAGCTTCTGGATAAAACCAACTGTGTCTGTTAGTAAGATCTCCTGGTTGCTTGGCAGAACAATATGGCGTGTGACGGGGTCAAGGGTGGCAAACAACTGGTTCTCTGCTATCACGCCAGCTGAGGTAAGGGTGTTAAACAACGTAGATTTGCCGGCATTGGTATACCCAACCACTGCAATCACGGGTAATACCTGACCTGAACGTTGCCGACGATGAATAGTTCGTTGCTTACGAACCTCTTCGATCTCTTCTTTTAGATCTGAGATGCGGCTCCGAATGCGCCGTCGATCAATCTCCAACTTGGTTTCACCGGGACCTCGCACACCAATGGCTCCTCCGACACCTGTACCACCACGCGAACCGCCAGCCTGACGTGTAAACTCCACATTCTGATTGGAGAGCCGCGGTAAGCGATATTCCATCTGGGCCAGTTCAACCTGCAATTGTCCCTCGCGCGTATGTGCATGAAGAGCAAAGATATCCAGAATGAGAGCCGTTCGATCCACTATCCGCACATCTAACAACTTCTCGAGCGTCCGTTGCTGATTGGGCGAGAGCTCATCATCAAAAATGACTAGCTCGATATCCAATCGCTTCACTATCTCAACGAGCTCTTGGGCACGACCTTTTCCAACATAGGTGGCTCCATCTGGATGCGGCAAGCGCTGAAGCATACGTCCAACTGCCATTGCACCGGCGGTCTGGGCCAGGGCCTCAAGCTCATTTAACGAATCTTCTACACTCCACATCGTGTCTTCATGCGCGGACTCAACAGCTACCAGATAGGCACGCTCAGGACCTCGATTGATTCCCGTCTCAATAAGACGATCTTGCTTTGCCGTATGCTACCTCCGAACAATTTCAATCCAAACACTATTACTATAGTATTGTATGAAGCGGAGAGCAAGAAAGCAAGTTTTGTTCTCTCTATTGGGGTAAGTGTGGAAGATTGGGCAATTGCTTGACAAACAATCCATTCACTTTGGCAAACAGACTATTGGTAACAGCTTGATTATAAAAATCATGCCAGGCCTGCAATTGATCAACGTGAATGTTAAAACCTGGAATCAGTGTTGAGCCCTGTTGGATGCTTGACTGCACATTTCCCAAAAAGGTGCCCAGGATGATCAACAGAATAAGCCAGATGAGCCACGCTTCAACAAATCCAATCGCTCCTCCCAACAGGGTATCTCCCTGGCTGACCAGTGGCACACTCTTTACGACCCCTCGAACCAGGTTCCCAAGAATATGCAGGACAAGGATGCTGCCGATGAAGAGAACGCCATACGAGATCAAAGGCGTTGCCGGGATACCGTTATTGGCCAGTAGTTCGGTAAAGGAGGGTCCATAGAAATAGGCAACCCCCAGTCCTACTGGAAGGATCAACAGGCTAACAAGACTAAAGATGGCCCCATTACGCAATCCATTGATAATTAACAGTACCATTGTGATGACAAACAGAAGATCTATTACGCTCAGTGCCATAGGTTTGTCCTTCCAGAGTGCTAATGTGATAACAGTTGAGACTATTATCCACTATCCTCATCGTCTGGTAAAGGGTCTGGATAACTCTTCCTTTGTGAATTACCTCACAAATGGTTGTCTTTATGGCGGCTGCTTCATTGAAAAGGCAAGAGAGAAGACAGAGGTGATGCCCATCTTACCTACCGCTGCGTTGCCGCTTCATGAGAACCCACTCCACTATGCTCCCACGAGACTATAGTAGAATGGGCTCTCCCTATGAAGCCTTATGAAGCAGCTACCATAAAGATGGGCCCCCTATCTAGAGGGTGCTCTCTGTAATTCCTGTAAAGTTAAAGCGAGCAATACGCAGAGCAGGTGCAACGACGGTTAGATAGTCAACATATTGACGCTGTTCACGGCCAATTGCCTCTACATTCCGTAGCGCATCCAGAATATTTTGCGTAAAACGAAGATTCTTAATCGGGTGGGTAAGCTCTCCATTCTCGATCAAGAACGTTCCATCACGCGTCATGCCTGTAAATAAGGTTTTCACTGGATGCACGCTATTGGTATAATGAAAACGCGTTACATAGATGCCACGCTTGATGCCTTTGAGAAGATCCTGCTGGCTTGATGTGCCGGCTGCTAAGACGGTGTGCGTTGGCATTGGACCTTCACTATTAGGAGCAGGCAGTGCATGGCCCGTGTTTGCCTTCCCTTCGCGAGCTGCTGTAAAAGAATCATACACGACGGCATTGGCAATCCCTTTATCAAACATGATTACCTTCTGCTTGGGGACGCCTTCATAATCAAAGGCTTGAGGCAGACCCAGTGGATCATGCCCATCATCATAAAGGGTAATACCTGGATGAACCAGTTGCTTCCCAAATTGACCATTCATAAAGCTGCGCTCTTCCTGCACAGCCGTTGCCGAAAGACCCATAAAGACCAGATGCTGAAGCATATCGGCCACAGCATAGGTCTCTAACACCACTGGATACTCTCCCAACTCAATGCTGATCGGATTACGGCTCCGTTCGGCCTTTCCAACCGCTTCCTGGGCCATCTCTTCAAAATCAAAGGCGCTGCTATCCGTCGCCATACGCTGAGTATAGCCTGAACCCTGCGCATCAGCCATTACTACTGCATGTGCCTCGGCATCGGTCCGCATCTCATACGCAAAAATACCCAACGAGTTGGCAACGGCACTGATATGCAGATTGGTTGAGAAGGCACCGGCAGACTCTAGATTGCGCTCTTTTGCTAATTGCACGATGGTTTTGACCCCATGTGCTCGCTCCTCTGGCGTGATGGTTGCTGTTCTTTCAGCATATCCCCGAGCGGGGATGATCTGCTGGGGAGCTGGCAGGCTGTGAAATTCTGGATTCTCGGGCTGAATACGAGCAATCTCCAATGCCTGTTCGGTCACACGATGGAGCGCTTCATCATCAAGTCGATTCGTGACTGCAACACCTACTTTTTTCCCTACGACCGCCCGTACACGCAGCTCATGATCATTTTCAGCCAGGTTCTGGTGAATAAAGTTGGTGGCAAAACGCGTTAAGGCACTTTCGGTAGCTGTAAAAACAACTTCTGTCTGATCTGCCTGCGAGTAATGTAAGACTTTTTGTAAGATTGTACGCACGTTTGCTTCATCAAAATACATGTGGATGCCCTCCAGACTACCTAAGACCAGCGTCCAACGCCGACCTGCACATTACGGAAACGTGCGGGAGCGGCACCATGCCCTGTGCGCATCACCTGCATTGGCTCACCCTTCCCACAGTTGGGGGTTCCCCAGACTGTCCAATCAGAGCCTCCACAAACAGCATCACAGCTCCCCCAGAACTGTGGTGTAATTCCTGTGTAAGTTGCGTTTTTATAGATCTGCCCCAACTGGCCATGCTTGATCTCATAGGCCATCTCTACCCCAAACTGAAAATTTAAGCGCCGATCATCAATACTCCAGCTCTTGTTAATGCTGAGATAGAGGCCATCTTCGGTATCGGCAATCAGGTCCGCTAATTTCCACGCTCCTGGCTCCAGACTGACATTGGTCATGCGGATCATTGGGAGACGATTCCAGCCATCGGCTCTCACACAACCATTGCTGCTCAGGCCAATCAAAGGGGCTGTATCTCGCGACATAAGATATCCGCTGAAGATGCCCCGTGAGACGATTGGTGTGCGTTGAGCAGGCACGCCTTCATCATCCCAGCCAAATGTGCCTAATCCCCCTGGAATAGTTGCGTCAGCAGTAAGATTGACGACGTCTGAACCATAGCGATACTGTCCATTCAACTTATCCGTGGTGAGAAAGCTCTTTCCGACAAACCCTGCCTCGTAGCCCAGGACACGATCCAGCTCGATTGGATGACCACACGATTCATGAACTTGCAGCGCTGTCTGGGGACCATCAAGAATTATTGTCATCAGACCACTGGGGCATTGCGGAGCAGTGAGCAGACTGACTGCCTCCTCGGCAATACGTGCACCATGCTTTACCAGATCCATAGCTTCAATAAATTCATACCCACTGGTTCCCGCCTGACGACCAAAAGAATTAGGATAAGAGCGTGTCTGAATCTCACTACTCTCTGTATCAACTGCGCTAGCTGAGATCGCTGCTCCCGTATCATAGAGCACCTGCTCTATCTCGCTTCCTTCCGAACTGATAAATAATTTGTGTTCGCGCGAGTATTCCATATTCGCGTTGGTGAGAGTAATCCCTTTGACGCTACGCATTGCTGCATCCGCGTCCAGCAATAACTGTACCTTCTGATTCAGCGGCACTTGAAATGGATCTCTCTGTAATGGAGTACTATAAGAACCTTTTTGAGCGGTTAACGGCGAGAGCCGAACCCCTTCTCCTGCCACCAGAGCGCTCGCGCGAGCTATCTGTACAGCTAACTGTGCCACGCGCTCCGCTTCAGCTAACTCTAAACGGGCACTACTTGCAAAGCCCCAGGCCCCATTTAATAGTACACGAACATTGAAACCGCTACTGATCGTACTCGAGACACCCTCAACACGCCCGTTGCGTACCTCGATCCCCTCTGTCGTTCGCTCCATGACCCGTACATCAACATAGCTCACACCATGTTGTTGGGCCGCATTGAGCGCTCGCATAGCCAGATCCCGCATGGCCATCTCCCTTTCGCATAAATAGTACAAGCTGTGAATCAGCATAGCAAGGGATAAAAAAAGATGTTGAGCCAGACGAAGTTGCCTACAATGCTGATACTTGTACCCAAAACGGCTGCACTCGCTCTTATTAGAATATCTTTATTGTATGCATTTTTGAAAGTGGCTGTCCACTCTATAAACTCTCTCTGGCTCTACAATTGTCTTGTTTACAATACAATACACAGGATAATCGGTAGCGAACAAACAAAAATCCTTGCTTGTTTGCTACCGATTATCCTGTGACGCTTCCCATTCTTCAAAAGAAGACCTGGTTCCTCAAGAAGCAGACTGGCTACCTTCTATTCCGGATGTGTTCTTAGTTCTCGACAACCAGTGTTACGGGAATGTTGCCACGTGTGGCATTGGAATAGGGGCAGACCTGATGCGCCTGCTCAACTAACTTCTCAGCCGTCTCATGATCAACGCCTGGAATGGAGATATGGAGTTCAACCTCAAGACCAAACCCACCACCAGCGATTGGACCAATTCCAACCTTCGAGACAATGGTCGATTTGCCCGCATCCACATGCTGTCGGCGTGCTACTAGCATCAGAGCAGACTGAAAACAGGCTGCATAACCAGCTGCAAAGAGCTGCTCAGGGTTGGTACCTGGCTCACCCGTCCCACCCATTTCTTTAGGTGTCGCCAATTTCACAACAAGGTTACCATCTGATGAGCGAGCCTCTCCCTCACGCCCACCATGGACCGTCGTTTCTGCTGTATAAAGAATTTTCATGTATCTGTTCTCCTTCATATCGAAAGTGTCTGGCAATAGTGATCTTGTCAGTGCATACATAACCAAATGCAAAGAGAGTTTCTGCTGAAAAAGTGGGTATACCTAATTTGGGCTAGAACCCACCCTCACCAAAAGTCTACAACAAAGGCCTCTTCCTATTTCCTTCCCATTCTTCTGCCAATCAAAAATTTCTTCTGCTCACCTTCTGGCATCTGGACAAGTGCCAGACAATATTTCTGGAGATATACATGTGGTGTATAATTGATATTTATATCAAGGTCTAGAATATTTAGAGATCTTCAAACTAAGGCTGCATAGCACCAGTCAGAAAAAGGATAGGCATGAGTCAGGTGACGACGAGCAATCTCTCTTCTTCTACATCTCAATCTCAAGATCAGTATGGCACGCTCTCCCTACCACATGGAGAGATACAGCTCCCAATCTATATGCCAGATGCGACGCTGGCAGTCGTACGCTCACTGGACGCTGCCGACCTGGAAAACTGCTCGGTTGAAGCAGTGGTGATGAATACGTTCCATCTCATGCAGAAACCTGGCTCTTCCACTATTCAGGCTCTTGGTGGTTTGCACAAAATGAGCGGCTGGCAACGGCCCATTGTTGCGGATTCGGGAGGCTTTCAGGCATATTCGCTCATTCAACAGAATGCAAAGTTTGGCTCACTCAGCGATGATGGCATTACGTTTAAGCCCGAGGGTGCCGATCGCAAGTTTCAGCTTACGCCTGAGAAAGCCATTCAACTTCAACTCAGCTATGATGCCGATGTCGTTATGTGCCTGGACTATTGTACACATGTCGATGCCCCCGAACAGATTCAGGCCGATGCAGTAATGCATACAATCGATTGGGCGAAACGCTGCAAAAAAGAGTTTGAACGCTTACTGAAACAGAAGAAATTCCCTGCTGGCAAGCAGCCTATGCTGTTTGGGGTCATTCAGGGAGGTGGCTCTTTTGAGCTCCGCAAACGCTGTGCTGAGGCTCTGCTGGAGATCGGGTTTGATGGCTTTGGCTATGGTGGTTGGCCACTCGATGGGCAGGGGAAACTCTTGACGGAGATTATTACGTATACCCGCGAGCTGATCCCTGCTCACTATCAGATGCATGCTCTGGGAGTTGGTCATCCAGCTAATATCGCCGATTGCACAAAAATTGGCTATGGTATCTTTGATAGTGCTATGCCTACACGCGATGCCCGTCACGCTCGTCTATATGCTTTTACGGGCCCTCAATCCTCTTTTGCTGCGGGCGAGAAGTGGTTTCACTACGTTTATGCCAACGACGATAAGTACATCAAGACCGATCAGCCAGTCTCTCCCTATTGCGACTGCCTCTGCTGTCAACGCTATTCGCTCGGCTATCTGCGCCACCTGTTTAAAATCAACGATACGCTTTTTTTTCGCCTGGCTACTATACACAACCTGCGCTTTATGACGATGCTCACCCAACGTTTGCGAGCGGCTGCCGATGTCCAATAAAGAGCAGGATCTCATCGCGCTTCTGGTGCAGCAAGTTCTCTCCAGTAGCAAGCAGCGTGATGTCAGTCCCGATCTGGTTCAGACCATCGGGGCCCAGGAACTGGCAAAGCGCCGCAATCTGAAAGAGGCGCTGAAAGCTACTAAAAATAAACTTCATCAGATTGGAGGAGCGTATCTAGATGATCGCTCCAACTACGCTGTCTGGCTCAGTACGCTCCAGGAAGCGCTCCTCTCTGGAGATGAGCAGAGTATTAAGCAGGCAAGCAGTAAGATTATGCATGGTCATGCCTCGACCCGCGAACGTATTCCTATTCTCGCTCAATTCTATACGACTCTGCTGCTGGAGCTCCCACCTATCCATCGCGTCCTCGATATCGCTTGCGGGCTAAACCCTCTGGCTATTCCCTGGATGTGCCTTCCTCCCCACGTTGAGTATTATGCCTATGATATCTATCAGCAGATGACAGATTTCCTGAATACCTACCTCTCATTAGCACATATCCCTGGCTACGCTGAGACGTGTAATGTCATTACTCATTGTCCTGCTCAAACGGCTGATGTAGCCTTTATCCTCAAGGCACTCCCATGCCTCGAACAGGTAGATAAACAGGCAAGCTATCGGCTGTTGAGGCAGATACAGGCTCGTTATCTCATTGTTTCATTTCCTGTGCAGAGTCTCGGTGGTCGTGGCAAAGGTATGGCTGCTTTTTATGAGGCTCATTTTCGCCAGTTGGTTGCGGATGAAGCATGGGAGATCAAACGGTACGAGTTTGCGACTGAATTAGTCTTTCTTGTCGATAAAGGTCAGGTCTTTGCTTGAAGCTTCTTTTGCTATGGCTGATTGCGTAACCGGTACTGGGAAGGCGACATTCCAACATGGCGCTTGAAGGCTGTGCTGAAGGCAAAGGCATTTTCATAGCCAACGCGAAAGGCAATGGCCTCTATGGTATTGGAATCGCTAATCAGCAGAGCCATCGCCCGCTGCATCCGTAAGAGCGTGAGATGCTTCATCGGGCTATGACCAGATTGCTGCTGGCAGAGCCGACGCAGATGCTCACTACTTACTCCCACAATTGCGGCTAACTCTTCATTATTCCAGGAGTGCGAAAGGTTGGCGTCAACCTTCTTCCAGAGACTGAACAGACGGTTATCTCGCGCTCGCTCGCCGAGAAGACGCTGCGCATAGAGATGCGTTAATTGTATCCAATGATGGATCGCAATCTCTTCGGCTGCTCCCATACATTCATGGTAGAGACCCTCCATCGCCAGCGCCAATTCTTGTGGCTCGACATCAAGCAAAAGTGGCGCAGTAATTGCGCTCATAAAGTGATCATGAAAGCTCGGACTATAGTTAATCCAGCAGAGCTTCCAGGCCTGCTCTTGATCGAGGGCCCGGTACGCATGAAAATTATGGGGCGGAGTAATATAGGCCATACCAGCACTACAGAGCCTCCACTCATTCTCATACCAGACCTCACCTCTGCCAGCTAAACAGACAAGAAACTGATTCGTGGCTGGCCGATGGCGCACAAACTGAAATGGAGGGAAGGCAGAAGAGATGCCAGCTAACCAGATCTGATAGCTGGTCAGGGCTGGATGGAGCTGCGAATTGATGATCTGTTCGCGCGTTCGTATCCCAACGATGTGGGTTTCGCGAAGGTCAACGTTGGAATAACTCATGGCCTCTATTCGCTTTCTTCAGTATGATAAGCAGCAGATCTGACCGGCCTTGCATCGACAGGCCACGTATCAAAACCAACCTTGTAGCAATAAGATGCTAGCCAGTGTCGCCAGCATCACCTGGAGGAGCAAGAATGAATATCCCACGTCCAGAGTATCCTCGTCCTCAATTTGTCCGTCCAGACTGGCTCTGCCTCAATGGAGAATGGGAGTTCGAGATTGATCACGGCAATAGCGGCTTTGAGCGCGGCCTCGTCGAACGTTCTCTACAGCAACGGATTACCGTCCCTTTCTGCCCTGAGTCCGAATTATCAGGCATCCACTATCAAGATTTTATGCAGGCTGTCTGGTATCGACGCACTGTGACGGTTCCCTCGGAGTGGGCTGGACAAAGGGTGCTGTTACACTTCCAGGCTGCTGACTATGATAGCACAGTCTGGGTGAATGGTGCAGAGGTGGCTCGCCATCGCGGCGGCTTCACACCTTTTAGCTGCGATCTGGGCCAGATCGCTGGACAGACCATTACCATTGTTGTACGCGCTCGCGATGATAGCCGCCCCGGTCAACCACGAGGTAAGCAATCGCAGCAGTTCGCCGACTATACATGTTTCTATACACGTACGACTGGCATCTGGCAGACAGTCTGGCTTGAACCTGTGCCAGAGATTGCTCTGCGCCGCACGCGTATCACTCCTGATGTCGCCAATGGCATCATTCGTCTGGAGCAGCCGCTGACCAATAATACACCTGGCCTGCGCTTGCATGCGACCTTGTTGGATGAAAAGGGGGTCGTTGTTGAAAATGAGACGCGAGCCGACCTCGATCTGGCACCACGCCTCGATCTGACCATTCCAGCCGAGCGCCGTCGTCTCTGGCAACCGGAAGATCCTCATCTCTATGATCTGATCATCGAGTTACGCAATGCAGAGGGAAAAGTCGTTGATCGCTTCACCAGCTATGCTGGCCTGCGCAGTGTCAGTCTGGACGGGAAGGCGATCAAAATTAATGGCAAGACGATCTTTCAACGTCTCGTGCTGGATCAAGGCTACTATCCTGATGGCATTATGACGGCCCCAAATGAAGAGGCTCTGATCCAGGATATCAAACTTGGCCTGGCCGCTGGCTTTAACGGAGCCCGGCTACATCAGAAGGTGTTTGAAGAGCGTTTTCTCTATCATGCCGACAAAATGGGCTATCTCGTCTGGGGAGAATTCCCCGATTGGGGTGCGCTGGACCGTGTCCCCTGGCAGGATGATCCCAGCTATACCATCACCTTTGCAGCACAGTGGCTTGAAGAGCTGGAGCGCGACTATTCACATCCTGCTATTGTCGGCTGGTGTGCCCTCAATGAGACCATCCAGGATATACGCGATAGCAACACAGTGCTGGGTGATGCTACGCGTGCGCTATTCCTGGCGGCCAAAGCTATGGATACCACACGGCCTGTGCTTGATGCTTCTGGCTATTCGCATCGTGTCCTTGAGACCGACGTCTATGACTCGCACTATTATCTCACTGGAGAAGATTTCTGGAAGGATCTGGAGACCTTCAAAGAGGAACACTCACATCTCGGTGAAGGAATCGCGTTTACGAATAAGCGCGATGGTAAGGTCCAGATCTCGACTCCTTATCGTGGTCAGCCCTATTTTGTCAGCGAATTTGGGGGTATGTGGTGGCAGCCTGATCATAAGGCCGGACACAGCAATACCAATTCTAGCTGGGGCTATGGCATAGCGCCCGATAGTGAGGAAGAGTTTTATCGCCGCTTCCAGGCTCTCTGCGACATCCTCCTGGATAACGAGCATATGTTTGGCTACTGCTACACCCAGCTCACAGATGTCTCGATTGAGCAGAACGGTATCTATACCTATGCTCGCGGCCTCAAATTCGATGGCGAACGCCTCCGCAAAATTCAGACCCGCCAGGCCGCTATCGAAAAAGCGTAAAAAAACCGGAGCCGTGGAACATCACTCGTAGCTCATCAGAGGGCAACAGGTTGGATTGGCTCTCATCAACCATCATAAATGATGGCCGCGGACCTTTTCACCATTCATCCATCTTCTCGATTACCAAGGACCTTTTCTCCCTCCCTCCATCTTCCCGATACACGATGACCTTTTCTCCCTTCCCTCATCCTCCCGAAGAACCGCCCCCCCCTTTTTGGACACAACCTCGGACATCACCTTCTTTTATTGACGAAGTTATAGAATATTCATATACTATCCATATACTATCAATATTTCTTCATATTTAAATCAGCCATACTATAATTCTATTGGAGGTGATCCTCGTGTTATCATCCTCTGCTAAGAGATCTGTTACTATCTACCTCTGTGCAAGCCATCATCCTCATGATAAACCTTATCTTGAGAAGCTACAGATACACCTCAAGGCTTCTTTTCGTCATTCTGACATCAGTTATAGCCTTTCCGAGAAGAAGAATATTCTCCCGGGAGACAATCGCCTCGATAGCTTGCGTGCTATGATCTTTCAGGCTCACATGGCGATTCTGCTGATTGGCGTCAATTTTCAGGCTGAAGACAGTATTTATGAAGAAGATCTTTTATTTCTTCAACAAGCAGAACTAGATGGTGGCCTTGTTATTATTCCTATTCTTCTTCGCTCTTTTCCTCGCGAGAATCTCGACTGGATTGCTGATCGTCAACCAGCTCATCCCTGGAATGAGCCTCTCTCCAGCATGCAAGGTGAGGCCGAAGCTGAAGAATGGTGGAGCAATGTTGGGCAACGAATCCGCCAGGTAGCTGAACAGAGATTAGAAACCCTTGCCCAACGAGATCCTCCAACAGAGATATCTCTACCAGCGCTCAATGTATCCTCTCTCTCGAATGAGGACTGGCAAGAGCTCTACAAAAGGTACTTGATACAAGATCCTGAGATTGCTCAGATTAAAGTTCTTACGATGAATCACCCTGTCTCCGTTGGAGATATTTATGTAAAGGTGCAGATTCAGCAAGAGATCAAACGAGCTGAAGACTTTAACCAACAACAATCTTTCGCCTTCACAGAAAGGCAACAACAAGCAAACGATAAGCGATCCACTCAAACGTTCGATCCCATGGTAGCAATCAAACGTTTTCAGCGCTGCGTCATCGTTGGTGATCCTGGAGCAGGAAAAACGACGTTATTAAAACGGCTGGCTCTTCAATCCCTTCAACCCCAATCCTCTCTTCTTCCACTCTATATCCCTCTTCATGAAATGGCGACTCCATTCTCACAAGAAGGTTTGTTGGAGTTCGCATGCTCTTACCTCCAAAGTCAATACCATCTCTCGCAGACGGATTCTTTTAACCACCTTGATCAATTACTTCAAAAGGGTCAGGTCATTATTCTATTGGATGCCCTTGATGAGACGGTTATAGGAACGACCCTTGAGCAAGCTGCCACCTCGTACCAAAGGGTCTGTCGAGCAATCCTCTTGCTTGCCAAACAGTATCCTCAGGCCCCTCTCGTTGTTACTGCCCGCAAAATTAGCTATAACGCATATGGACGTCTATCTGGTTTTACAGAACTAGCCATACAGAATTTTCAGCTTCCTGAAATTGAGCAATTTATCCAGAAGTGGTTCTCCCACTATAGAGATGCTACATACTCAATCAACTCTCAGCAGTTTCTTGCAATGCTACACAATGATCCACGCCTACAAATGTTGGCTGCTAATCCTCTTTTGCTTTCATTCATGGCTTTAACCTATGAGGCCAATGGTGGTCAATCTTTTTATCACCGGGCTGATCTGTATAAAAGCTGTGTGGATGAACTTCTTTCACACTGGGATCGAAGCCGTCACAGAACACGCCTGCGTGTTTTTCCAGTCTCACAACAATTGGCAATGCTTCCTGAGATTGCCTGGAAGTTTCATAAAAGCCGATTAAGCTCAGAACAGGGCTCAGAGCTCAGAAAAATCTTAACCGATCTCATTGCTCATTATAATCATCCCTCTCATCAGGTTGATGTTATCCTGGAAGAGATGAGTAGTGAGAATGGCCTCTTAAGACAACAGGGCCATGACTACTTTGGTTTTCTTCATCTCACGTTTCAGGAGTATTTTGCAGCTACATATGTAACGATAAATCATGTGGAGAATGAACTCTTTGACTATCGCGGCGATCCCTGGTGGGAAGAGGTTATTCTGCTGTTTATAGGATTAACTAATGATGCAGGCCCTTTTCTTCATCGTTTGTTTACCTCTGCGGATGATATTTTTTTTACGAATCTCTTACTGGCTGGCCGCTGTCTCTGCTCATTCCCCTCTATTAGAACAATGAGGGAGGTCCGACAACGGATTCCAGCTCTACTCTTACATCTGCTTCAGAATTCCTCGAATCCTCTTCTCCAACGTCAGATTGCTGAAACCCTGGTAAACATAGGGAAATTTGATGCCGAAGGTACGATTTATGCAAGCCTCTTTGCCCTCCTGACTCCTTCGACGGAGCATTCCATGCAAGCTGCTATTATACAGGCCCTGGCTCTTGGTGGCTCTTGTTCAAGTGATATAGCACAACGACTTCTGTTGCTGGCCAATCAGGGCGTTTTTGAATGGGTTGTATCCGATAGTGATTATGCTCCATTTTCCGAGTATCAGATGGAGAATGTTGTGCAGTCATCTCTTCGTGCCATTTGTACTTCTGAGAATCTAGTGCTTCTTTTTCAACTTTTGCAAGAGGATAAACAGGCTCTTGTCTCCCCTCTTCTGGATTATGCAGAGCTGATTGGTGCTGTGGGAGACTCTAGAGCGATCCAAACGCTCCTTTCACTTCTCGAAAATGAGAAAACTTCATCTCGTATTCGCAACTCGCTCCCCCTGGCTTTAGCACAGCTTATGGCTACGAATGCCATCCCGGCGCTCACACAACTTTTCCATGAAAGCAATGATCCAGATCTATTTCAGGCGTGTGCTATCGCGCTCATCAAGCTTGTCCCAGATTTTGCTTTGATGCAGGTTCTCCCTTTGTTGGAGAAAGGCGAGCTCCACCCGGTCAGACATCAACACGTGATCAATACGCTGGTAGAGACTGATGACGAAGAGGTTCAGCGACGTCTGGCTGAGCTTCTCTGTGTGCACTCCTTCACCTATTACCAGTTCCAGAGTATTGCGGAAAGAATGCTCAAAAGAGATGAGCTGGCCAATCATGACTCTTTTATCCAGTGGATACAGGATGAACGTTTAACTGAACAGACGAGGATCTGGCTGGCTCTGGCTCTACGCAGAAGTACCCATCCCCTCACGGTTACTTTCCTACAGTCTCTGCTTATTTCCTCATACGTACCCACATATCTACAACTGGCAATCCGTATGACACTTGGTTGGTTAGGAGATGATTCACAACTTATGCCCCTTGGAGAAGAGTTGATACAGCAGGATGAACATCGTCTGGTTAGTCTCCATACATATGGTATCTATCTGGATGAGTTAACGGATAGTGTGACAAAAATAATGCCAGATCAACAATTAAGCGATGTGATCACTGATCGACGTCTGGAGAGTTGGCGACGGTGCCTCTTTATTCAAAGTCTCTCCCGGCTGCAAAGAAACACCCTTATTCCCACGCTCCTCGAACTCCTCTCGACACGAACCCTTCTGGAGGTTCGTCAGAGCTCAGCCTATGCTTTACAAAGAATGGCTCATGAGGAATGGGTCATTCAGAAACTGGTCGAACTTCTTCCTCTTCAGAGCGACATTGCGAATGAGCTGTACCAGGCCCTCTATACTAGCTGCCGTCGTACTGGTCTCACAATTATCCACTCTCCATCCACTGAGTTGACGCTTGTGAAAAGATCTAATAGCATCAATTGATGAAAAAGATTCGTCTTTATCTTGACAGGCCGTTCCTGTCGATGTTAGTCTTGTTTTATATTTTGAAATATCTTTATCTTGTGGATGTCTATTTATGGGCGCTTGCGCTAGAAATATGAGATAAGCACAATGCAGTCTCCTACTTTTGAAATTACTGAGCAGATGCTTCCATCCCTCTTAGGTGCCAATAGTCTACAAGAACTCTTCTCCCAATTAGGATATGCTATTCCTGAGCAAGGCTCGCTCCAGGACGATTATCAGACGTCTCTTCATACAAATGATCTTTTATTAGAAAATATTCTCTCTTGCAAACAACTGGCTCAGCACTTTGATGAGACATCCGTCTTTTATGTCTATTACTATACGCTTAAAACGTTAACTGCTCCTCTTATGACCAGAATATTTCAAGAGCTCAGCCGAAAAAATGCAGATTTCCTGGTCGTTCTCAATAAAGCCGGTGAGCGGAAGATAACCTTGCTCTATGTCGATCGAGCAGCTGGTATATTCACTCAACAACCTACCAATCAAACGCCTGATCTATTGATGCAGCAAAGTCTGCCAGAGATGGCTTCTGCATTTGTGGTGGGAAAGGCGACGCCACGAAAGATAGAGGTTGATCTTCTTCATCCCAAACGGGTACGTGTGATTCTACGGGTGCTCAATCGGCTTGCCTGGCCCAGAGGGAGAAGTGTGGCGGCCCACTGTCATATCCTCCATAGTGCCTTTGATGTCGCTGATTGGAGTGAAGAATATTTTAATAATCGAGCTCTGTTCTCTGATCATTATTTGATCAATCTGCACGATGATGCGGATGGCTTCTGGCAACAGACCAGGAAGCCAGGCCCGGTCTTACGCCGCTTTGATAGGAGCTATCAGCGCGCCCGTGAGCTGTACGATGGGATCGACCGTACCCTCTATGGTCAACCGCTGGCGCAAACCCGGGATCTACTCCTGACGGAGCTTTTTACGGCGCTTCACTTTGATGCCAGGGTGGTCGATTCCTATGTTGATACCAATGGTGTACGCCAGCCTAGCTATCGGCTCTACGCTCGCGATCTTCAGACGGGCCAGCCAACGCAACAGCAGATTGCGATCTGCCTGGCCTATGGCTGGGGCCGTGAACTGGATACATACCAGGCGGTAAATGAAGAGATGGCCGCCAGTAGACAGGGACTGGATGAGACCAATGCGGAGAATCCTGGCGCGGTGGTGGTCAATCTTCTCGATCAAGAGGGGGTAGATTGGGCGATTCTGACGAATGGCAAGCTCTGGCGACTCTATTCGGCTAAAGCTCATAGCCGCGCGACCAATTACTATGAGATTGATCTGGCGGAGACGCTGGCGATCAGACGCGATAGCGAGCACAGCCAGGAGGCGAAGGATGCCTTCCGCTATTTCTGGCTCTTCTTTAGTGCTGAGGCATTTCTTCACTATCCTCAGTATGAGCAGAAAACATATCTGGATTATCTGTTCTTTGAAAGCCAGCAATATGCCTTAACTCTAGGCGATTCGCTGAAGAAGCGTATCTTTGAGGAGATATTTGCCTACTTTGCCGAGGGTCTGGTCCATTCGGCTCAACGGGCCGGGACGCTTCCTACCAATATGGGCCTGCTCAGCCCTGAGCAGTGCGACAAGGTGCTGAAACCGTTCTTTAATGCTACATTGACTTATCTCTATCGACTGCTGTTCTTGCTCTATGCTGAGAGCCGCGATCTACTGCCGCTACGTGATCCATCTTATTATAAACAGAGCCTGACAAAGCTAAAACTTGAGATTGCTGATTGCGTTGGCGATAATCAGGAGCAGGCGCTTAAGGCGATTGAGCAACAATATTCTTATCACAGTGTGGCCTTTTACCACTACCTCAACCGCCTCTTCCGCGCGGTTGATAAGGGCGATCCTCAGTTTAATCTGCCAACGTATAATGGCGGTCTCTTCTTAACGGAGAGCTCGCTGGCAGCTCCTGTTAGGACGCTTGAGGAGTGGGAGCGCCTCATTGATACGCTCTCTCCCCAGGAGCTAGATACCTATCTGTTAAGCAGCTATCCGATCTCTGATCGCCATCTGGTCTCGGGACTGGATAAGCTGGCTCGCAATCTCGATCCCAAAAGCCATAAGCTGGTGCAGATCGATTATAAAAGTCTTGGCGTTCGCCAGTTGGGGAGCATCTATGAGGGGCTGCTGGAATTTAAGCTGCGTGTCGCGACTGAAGAGATGGTGGAGGTCAAAGGGGCGATTGTACCCGCTCGCAAGGCTCCTCCAGCCCGAAAGTATGCCTCGGTCAAAGGCCCCAATGATGCCTATATTGAGAATGATCGCTCAGATCGGAAATCAACTGGCAGCTATTATACGCCCGATTATATTGTTGAGTATATTGTTGAACAGACGGTCGGGCCCATCCTGGATGCCAAAGAGCAGCTCCTCATCCCTCGCTTCCGACAGATTGAGGAGAAGGTGGTCAGGCAGAAGCGCGACAATAAAGAGTTTGAGCGTCGCCAGATCAGACCAAAACAGATTATCCTGCTCGGTCCAGAGGAGCTACAGCTGGTTGATGAGTTTTTTGATATCAAGGTCCTCGATCCCGCTATGGGAAGCGGCCACTTCCTGGTCGAGACCGTTGATTATATTACGCGCCGCATGCTGAAATTTCTCGAGCGCTACCCCAATAATCCAATTCGTAGAACCCTCAAAGAGATTGAGCTGGCAATTGCCAGCGACGTTGAGCAGCAGGAGGTCTCGATCGATCGCAATCGTTTGACCGAGATCAACCTGCTCAAGCGCCAGGTCCTGAAGCGCTGTATCTTTGGCGTCGATCTGAATCGTATGGCAGTAGAGCTGGCTAAGGTGAGCGTCTGGCTGGATAGCTTTACGCTGGGTGCCCCGCTCTCCTTCCTGGATCACCATATGAAATGGGGTAATTCGCTGCTGGGGGGCAGTATCCAGGAGGTAAAAGATGGTATGGCGCGGAATATCTGGGGGATGGATTTTGCAGCCCTTCTCAGTGGGACTGATATGATGTTACAGCTCAGCAAACGGGCTGATGTAACCGTCAAAGAGGTCCATGAGTCTCAGAACTTCTATACCGATGCGGAACAGGTGCTGGCCCCCTATAAACGCTTGATGGATGTCTGGATCAGTGAGTACTTTGGCAATAAAGGGGCCCAGGATACTGTTAATACACAGACAAAAAAAATCTTGCATGGAAGCTACCACGAGCTCAAAGGGCTGACGCTGGCATCAATTGAGAAGGGCCAGCAGTTAGCTGATAAACAACATAAAAATTTTTTCCACTACGATCTGGAATTCCCGGAGGTTTTTTTCAATGCGTTGGGACGGAAGCCCAATGGCATGGCAGGCTTTGACGCCGTGATCGGCAATCCGCCCTATGTTCGGCAAGAGGGCTTAAGCGAAGATAAGAATGCCTTCAAAGAGCTCTATAAAAACGTGCATAGTAATATCGCGGATCTCTACACATACTTTATCGAGCGCGGCCATGCTCTGTTGCACAACGGGGGGGGGATAAAATCGCATTTTGGGATGATTACCGCCAATAAATTTATGCGTGCCAACTATGGCAAAAACTTGCGCAAGTATCTTATAAACGAAGTAAAACTAGAAAAGTTGATCGATTTTGGCGACCTGCCAGTCTTTGGCGATGCCACCGCCTACCCCGTGATTATCTCTTCAACCCGGGCCCGGCCCTCACAGGAGCCGATCCAGTATGCATTAATGAAGACCCTAGCCTTTGACAAACTGCCCCTGGAGATTGCCAGGGTCAACACCGCTCTTCCCCGTAACTCCTTCGAGGGCGAGAACTGGACCCTCAGTTCCAGTTCAACCCAGGCCATCCTGGACAAACTAAAGGTCAATAGCGTGACGCTTGAGCAGTATACGGGGGGCGCTATCCGACGAGGCATCTTAACAGGCTTCAACGAGGCTTTTATTATCGACAAAGCCACACGCGAACAATTGATCGCACAAGACCCTAAGAGCGCTGAGATTATTAAGCCCTTTCTTGTGGGGGAGAATGTGCGCAAATATACCATCGATTTTCAGGAAAAATATCTGATCTGGACGTATGTAGGCGTGCCCATCAAACGCTATCCCGCCATTTTTCAACATCTTCAGCAGTATCAAGAGCAGTTAGAAAAACGCTGGGATAAAGGGAAATATTGGTGGGAGCTCCGTCACTGCGACTACTATCCAGATTTTGAAAAGCCGAAGATTGTCTTTCCCGATATTGCAGCCCATACCCAGTTTGCATTCGACTCGAAAAACTTATATGCAGTAAATACAACATATATCATGCCAATTGTTCCTCATCAAATAATTTTGCTTACTATACTAAATTCATCACTAGTTGAATTCTTTTATCGAACAATATCGCCATCTCTAAGAGGTGGTTATATGCGTTTTATATACCAATACATAGCTCAAATTCCTATCTACAAGATCAATTTTGCCACCCCACAACCTCTTCGCACCCAATACCTTGTAGAGGCCAAACAGCTTTATCAGACGACTCTCTCGTCACAAAATCAAGCAGAGATCCTGGCCTTTGTCCAGCATCATCTCTCTCAGCAGCCAGAGGCCTCAGATGTGGTTCAGGATCTGCTGGCATATCTTGCAGAAGTGATGCTGGATCTGAATAAGCAGAAGCAGGCTGAGCAGCGGCGCTTTCTGGAATGGCTGGTACTGCAACTCCATCTTCAGCCACAGCCGGATAAGCAGGGTCTGGCGCTGCTCAAGTATAAGGATGAGCTATTGGATTATCCTGGTGACTATCAGAAACACGAGGAGCCACTCTCTTTTGAGCGACTGCAAGAGATTCTGCTCACCAGGGATAATCTGAAACGGATGTACCCGCCACCGACCCGGGGAACCCTGGAGCTCATCAAGGCAGCCTATAGTGAGAGCCTACAGGTTGTACTCCCACTCAAAGAACAGTTGCGGCAGACCGATGCCTTGATCGACCAGATCGTTTATCGGCTCTATGGACTGACCGCAGAAGAGATCCAGATCGTAGAGGGAGAGCGATAGATGCCAGAGCCAGATCGACAGCTTGAGCTACCACTCTATACCACCAGCGAGCAGCCAACTACCGCGCAAGAGCTGCCCTTTGTGATTGATAATCAACAGCATAAGCTCTCAGCCATCTTGAATCTTCTCTTAGCACTGCACCATGGGCACTCGCTGGATATTGCCAGCGCCTACTTTAATGTGGGCGGCTGGCGCTTACTGAAGCAAGGATTGGCCCATCTCAGCACCTTTCGCCTCTTACTGGGCGATGAGCCAGAGGCTGGGGCAGATCTTGGGATTCGTGAAGCGGCGGCCCGGCCCGTCAAAGGTCTGCTGCGCGAGCTCTCCGATGAACCATTTAATGCCCACACCCAGGATCTTGTCGAAGAACTGATCGCATTCCTCCAGCGACAGGAGGTTCTCGTTCGTCACCATCAGGAGGGTTTTCTGCATGCCAAATGCTACCTCTTCTATGGCGACAACGACTTTGCGCGTCTGATGCCAGATGCCGCCATCGTAGGCTCCTCCAATTTTACGCTGGCCGGCCTGCATACTAGCCGCGAACTGAATCTTGTTCATCGCGCCCGTCTCCTGCCCGAAGAGATCGGCCCCGAACGCGTCAAAGGGATCATGGAGGCTCCAGAACGCCAGCAACTCATCGAACTGCCCGCGCAGCAGCGCACAATTGCCGCCAACGTCCCCGGCCTGCTTGCCATGCACCAGCTCAATGACTGGTATGAGCGCTGCTGGGATAGCTCACGAGACTTTAAAGAAGAGCTGATCGAACTGCTAAATGCCTCCAAATTTGGGCGCAAAGAATATACCCCTTACCAGATCTACATGAAGGCCCTCTTTGATTATTTCAGCGATGAACTGGAGAGCGAACAGGAACAGAGCAGCGGAACCCGCTCAGCCGTCGAGCTCAGTGAGTTTCAAGAGGATGCAGTAAAGAAGGCGCGGAAGATCCTGGCCCGCTACGACGGCGTCATGATTGCCGATAGCGTCGGACTTGGCAAGACCTGGATCGGAAAAAAGCTTCTGGAGGATTACGCCTATCATCGCCGCTACAAAACCGTCGTGATCTGCCCTGCAGCTCTTCAGAAGATGTGGCAGGAAGAGCTCAGAAGCGCCAATATCGCAGCCCACATCATCACCCAGGAGATCCTGGGACGAGAGAGCTTTGAGATCTATCAGGACGCCGACGCCGACTTAATCCTGATCGATGAGAGTCATAATTTTCGCAATCAGACGACCCGCCGCTATGAGAACCTTGAACGGCTCCTGGCAGCAAACCAGAGACAGGGACGCCTCAGCCATGAGCGCAAAAAACTGATCTTGTTGACAGCCACCCCGATCAATAATACGGTTTTTGATCTCTACCATCAGATTAATCTCATGACAGGAGGAGATCGCGGCTACTTTGCCACCGCAGGCATTGGCGATCTCCCACGCTACTTCGCCGCCGCCCGCCGTCTTAATCGTCAGCAAGAAAGCGGCATAGCCCTCTTCAACCTGCTAGAAGAGGTCGTGATTCGGCGCACCCGCCCTTTTATCAAACATGCCTATCCAGACGCGACCATTAAAGGCGAGAGCATTCATTGGCCCGAACGGAAGCTCAAGACCATCCGCTATCATCTAGAGCAAAGCTATGATGGGATCTATAGCCAGATCGTAGAGCGGATTGAAGGGCTCAGGCTCGCTCCCTATCGTCTGGAGAGCTACAAAAAGAAAGGGATTGAGCGAGATCAATTGGAGGAAGGTCGCGAAGAAGCCCTGGTCGGCATCTTTAAGAGTCGCTATCTCAAGCGTTTTGAGAGCAGCATCGAAGCGTTTCGGATCAGCGTGCGCCGCGCCCTGGAGTTTTTTGAGACCTTTGAAAGCTATGTACTCGATAACAAGATCTTAGATAGTGCCAGCTTTCAGAAGGCCCTGCGCTTCCTGGCGCGCGAAGATGAAGAGGATGATGCAACAACCACGCCCAACTCCCGCGCCGAGGAGATTGACAACCAGCAAGAGGCCAGGCAATTTATTGAAGAGCTCCCTCGGCTTGATACAACCCGTTATGATCTCAAACGGCTCCACAACGATCTACGGAAAGATGTTGACGCCCTGCGTGAGATCTGGCAACGGATCTCACAGATTCCATCCCGACGTGATGCTAAACTTCAGCGCCTCCTGGAGCTATTGAGTGGAGAGCTCAAAGGGCAGAAAGTTCTGATCTTTACCTACTACAAAGATACAGCTCGCTACCTCTACCAACAACTGTGTAGCGATGAGAACAGTCCATGGAGAGATCAGGCAGGCAATCCTCATATTCGGCGCATGGACAGCGGAGCCGATAGCAAAGAGCGCTCCCGGCTTGTCCATCAGTTTGCCCCGCGAGCCAATCATCGTGAAGAGATTGCAGACACAACAGAAGAGATTGATATCTTAATCTCTACCGATGTGCTCTCGGAAGGCCAGAATCTTCAGGACTGCGGGCTCCTCATCAACTATGATCTGCATTGGAATCCAACGAGAATGATTCAGCGGGCAGGCAGAATTGATCGCCTGGGAACCAGCTTTGAGACGCTCTGGGTTATGAATATGTTCCCCGATGATGGCCTGGAGAAGTTACTCGGGCTGGTACAGAGCCTCTCCAATAAGATTGCTGCCATTGATCGCAACGGCCTCCTCGATGCCAGCATCCTTGGAGAGATTGTTCACCCCCAGAACTTTAATACCTTGAAACGGATAGAGGATGAGGATGGCAGCGTTGTTGAAGAGCAAGAACAATTTGCCGAACTGGTCAGTAGCGAGTTTTTGCTCCAATCGCTCAAAGATCTGCTGGATCAAGGGATGCGCGAACAGCTTCAAAACCTGCCAGACGGCATTCATAGTGGACTGGAGCGCCAGGGAGCACGAGGAGTCTTTTTCGCCTTTAGCACCCGTGAAAAAAAACGCCGCACTCCCCAGCCAGAGCAACCAGGCATGGAGATAAGGCGTCAGCATTTTTGGCGCTATATCGACCTTACCGAGAGCCATGCTGGAGGAGAGATTGAACAGAATCGCTATCTCATCACCAATCTGATTCAATGCTCTCCTGAAACGTTACGCAGCGTACCAGGATCGCGAGAGCTGGATATCTTCGCCCTCCAGGAAAAAGTCATCGCCGACATTCTGCAAAGCGCCGAAAAGCAGGCCCACCAGGAAGAGGCCCCCAGGACGCTTGATCCGATTCAACAAAAGATTATCGTCATCCTGCGCCAGGTCTATGATCATCCCGGCTTCAATCGTCAAGAGATTATTGACGCTATTCGTCGTCTCAATGTTCCACAACCACGCGTCTATATCAAAACCTTAAAGAAGGCCTATGATATCTTTACCAAGAATGGGCAATTGTCAGAGCTTCTACAGAGCGTTCTCAGCATTGGTGAGGCCACTGATCTCCGTCCAATACAACGGATTCAGCAACCTCGCTTGAAACGTGAAGATCTGAAACTCATCTGTTTTGACTATATCTGGTAATCTAAACTACCCTGTTCACCCCTCCATTGTTCAATTGGAAACGAGAAACGATGCTATGGGGGGGGCTGGCATGGCGGAACGGGAAATTTTGGAAGGAGACAAGCTACCTTCCCTACTTGTCTTGCCGTATTACGCACCATTTCACACATAAAACGATGTAAAGTAGGGAAAGCCGCTTGTCTCTTTCCTCTGTTCCTACTCCACTCTGGTCACCCCTCCATGGCTTAATGGGGGGAAACGATGCTATAGGGGGGCTGGCATGGCGGAACGGGAAATTTTGGAAGGAGACAAGCTACCTTCCCTACTGGTAATGTTATCTCAAACATAAAAATACACATCATGCACTTTAAAGTAGGGAAAGCCGCTTGTCTCTTTCCTCTTTTCCCGCTCCACTCTGGTCATCCTGCCATGGCTTAATGGGGAAATGATGCTATGGGGGGGCTGGCATGGCGGAACGGGAAATTTTGGAAGGAGACAAGCAACCTTCCCTACTGGTAATGTTATCTCAAACATAAAAATACACATCATGCACTTTAAAGTAGGGAAAGTCGCTTGTCTCTTTCCTCTGTTCCTGCTCCACTCTGGTCACCCCTCCATGGCTCAATGGGGAAATGATGCTATGGGGGGGCTGGCATGGCGGAGCTTCGAGATTTGGAAGGAGACAAGCTACCTTCCCTACTTGTTTTGCCGTATTACGCACCATTTCACATATAAAACGATGTAAAGTAGGGAAAGCCGCTTGTCTCTTTCCTCTTTTCCCACTCCACTCTGGTCACCCCTCCATGGCTTAATGGGGAAATGATGCTATGGGGGGGCTGGCATGGCGGAACGGGAAATTTTGGAAGGAGACAAGCTACCTTCCCTACTTGTATTGCTATATTACGCACCATTTCATACATAAAACGATGTAAAGTAGGGAAAGTCGCTTGTCTCTTTCCTCTTTTCCTGCTCCGCTGTGTGAGCCCCTCCATGGCTTAACGAGAACATGGGCCATGGAGGGGCTGCCATTGTGCAGCCCCCACGATTGAGGAAGAAGGCCTTTTTGTCGATTTCATTCAAAAATACGTGCTGAAACACATTTTATGAAGCGCTATTAGCTTCTATCTCTTCCTCGTCCTCGTTTAAACTATAATCCACTTTAGGATCGTTGGTATGACCCTTGATGTAGCGCACACCCCACCAGCAGAAAAGCAAGAGGCTTACCGACACAACCACTATCAGCTGGTTGAAGCCAATAAAGGTGGCAAAGGCACCTGCAAACAACAGCACAGGAATTGTGCCCGCACTATAAATCATAAATTGCAGCGAGAGCACACGAGCTCGACCAGCATCTGGCGCTCTCTCCTGCATGATCGTGTTCGTTGGAATATTGACACAGGCCATCGCCACACCTAGCAGGATCAAGACAGTCACCACCAGAATCAACAGCCAGAGCGATTCTTGCCCATGCGCTGGATCCAGGAAGATCGCCAGCAATTCCAGTGCAGGCAAGACAATAAAACCCACCGCAAGCGAAATAAAACCAATCGTCGTCAGATGAATCCGGTCTACCCGCGCCGTAATCTTCGTCATAAAGATTGAAGCCCCTACCAGACCAATTGCAGCCGGAGCCAGGACAAGGGACATATCAGTTGGCGGGTGCTTCAGAATCTCCTGCACAAACGTACCAGCCAGCTGTCCAATCAATTGCATCAAAATACCTACGACAGAGAGCTGGATCACCGAGAAGAAGAGCAGACGATCCGAGCGAATAATGCGCCATCCCCCCATGATATCCCGCCAGAGCGTATAAAGAGCACTCTTTGCCGCATCATATGTTGTATGAATCTCCACCTCATTCTTCTGACGGCGCAAATGAGTTTCAGCGAATGCCTTTGCAGGAATACACAGAATAAGCACGACACAGACAGCATACAGCACAGCAACGATCAAGAACATCGTATCCGTCGATTGAACAGTACGCATAAACGAACCAAAGTGGATCGTAAACGGAGGGAAGAGCTTGGTGATAATGCTGCCTAGAATGAGAAAACCCAGGGCCTGTGAGAGCGTCAATGAGACATTGAACAACGACAGAGCTGGCATCAGCTCACCCTCTCCGACGAGAAGTGGAATAGCCGACCCCTCCGCTGGAATAAAAAATTGGCCAATCAGGGAAGTCAGGAACATAAGCCCGAAGAGACTCCACACATTCGTATGGTCATATAATAGCGAAGCAAACATCAACAACATAGTAAACATGCGCAGCAGATTGCTTACCCACATGACAAGGCGCTTATCCATTCGATCCACAACGACGCCCGCAATAGCGCTGAAGGGAATGGCAGGCAATGTAAAGGCAATGATCGCCAGACCAGCCATAAACGTTTTATTGGGAAGCTCATTAACCAGCACGATCAGGCCAAAATTCGCTGCGTTGAGAATCGTAAGGGAGATCAATTGAGCCAGCCAGAGCAACAGAAAATTGCGATTCTTCAGCACCTGCCGAAAACTCGCAACATTTGCCTGCTGATCCTGGGCGATAGCTTTCTCCGTCTGTTCAGTAGGAATCGACATAGACCGTCTTGCCTTCTTCCATCTTTGTGTTACGAGGCTCACTAGCACGTTACAATGATAGTCCTCTTATTCGGTATACGTTTCATTGTAGCAAAAAGTATGAAAGAAGATGCCCTACACTACCACTTTCGGGGCACAGGAGACCAATTTCAATCATCATAACGCAGCCAGAACGTGTTATAATGAAGCTATGACGACCATAACACCGACATCATTATCTAACACAACGACCATGCCAAAGAAAACAGATCTCCTTGCGCTCACTCTTGACCAATTAAAAGAGTGGCTCAAAGAGCGGAATGAACCTGCCTTCCGCGCCAAACAGATCTATAGCTGGCTCTATCAACAGCTTGTCACCGATTTTGCAGCCATGACCAATCTGCCCCTTTCTCTGCGTACACGCCTGGAAGAAGAGGCATCCATCGGCCCGATGATCGTGCGCAGTGAACAACATTCAAAAGACGATCGCACCCGTAAGATTCTGCTCGAACTGGCAGATGGGAAATTAGTCGAGTCGGTGTTGATGCTCTATCCTCCTTTAGGCGAAAGCAGTGCACGCGCTACGGTCTGTGTCTCCAGTCAGGCTGGCTGCGCCTTTGGCTGCACATTCTGTGCCACTGGTCAGATGGGCTTTGATCGCCATCTCAGCTCGGGCGAGATTGTTGCCCAGGTCCTGCATTTTGCCCGCGAGCTGCGCACTCAAGCCTGGAGCGCCCCAGGCCTCCCTGGTACGACACCAATCGATCATATCACTAACATTGTGCTCATGGGGATGGGAGAGCCCCTGCACAACTACAATAATGTCCTGCAAGCCCTGCGCATCCTCAATAGTCCAGAAGGATTTAACCTGGGTGCTCGCCATATGACAATCTCAACGGTGGGACTTGCGCCTGCCATTCGTCAGCTCAGTCAGGAGAAGCTCCAGGTCAATCTGGCAATCTCGCTCCATGCTCCAACCAACGAGCTGCGTGGGCAGACAATGCCCATCAACAAAAAATATCCGCTGGAAGAGCTTTTTGCCGCCATCCAGGAGTATATTGCCGTTACGCGACGTCAGGTTACCTTTGAGTATGTCCTGCTCTCAGGCGTCAATGATACAGCACAGCATGCTGAACAGCTTGCCAGGCTTCTCAAGCCTTTGCAGCAGTTTGCCCATGTGAACTGTATCCCCGTCAACGCCACTTCGGCCAGCTATAGCACACCTGGACCAGATGCCATCCGCGCCTTTCGCAACATTCTCTTCGAGCGCGGCATTAGCAATAGCGTCCGCGCCGAACGAGGCGACGACATCGCAGCCGCCTGCGGCCAGCTCCGCACCCGCTTCGAGAATCGCGTCAAGAAAACAGGAACAGAGCTTCCTGTCATTACCCCTCAAGCATAGCCAGAGAGAATTGCATGCGGTCATGTCAT
The DNA here is from genome assembly GCF_003967535.1 of Tengunoibacter tsumagoiensis. Taxonomy (GTDB): domain Bacteria; phylum Chloroflexota; class Ktedonobacteria; order Ktedonobacterales; family Ktedonobacteraceae; genus Tengunoibacter; species Tengunoibacter tsumagoiensis. Next base: position 5,166,601 of record NZ_BIFR01000001.1, read on the forward strand.
GGACATAGCGTAACCGCATGCAATTCTCTTTTACAGAACAATACTCTTTTAAACACACAAAGACACCCCCACCAGAGTCGTTCTAGCTGGCTCATTTCGCTCCTCAGACAGGCAATATGATGACTGACTCACGAGCAAATAAATAACCCCATCCAGATCAGTTTTGTCTCTATTGTAGGAGTGTCTTTGTAGATTGTTTTAACATCTTATCTGAGAGCTTAGCGCACTTTGGGCAGCTTGCTCATCGTCCGCAAACAACGTGTGCACACATTGACGTTCTTTGGCGAACCATTCACCTCGATACGGCGGCGCTGTACATTGAGCACAAAACGGCGGCGTGTACGATGCTGCGAAAAGGGAACGTTGTTACCGTACATCGGCTTGCGCTCACAGATATCACAACGACCTGCTGACATTTCCATTCCTCCCTAAAAAATTCCAACGGACACGACGCAACCCCTTCTCGCGTAAGAAGGTTCTCTGAGTGTTCCGTATCGTTTACTTGATTATCCTCGAGCCCTCTGGTATACTGCTTCAAGAAAACTCGTGTACTGGTGTTGGATAATCCGAACACGTTATGCGAGTATAACTGATATTGGCTAATTTGGCAAGAGAGAAGATACATGCATATGCCAAAAGCATCTGCTCTACAACCGCAAGATGGCTCACGCCCCCTCGGCAAAATCGAGGTACTCCCCAATGCTATCCATAGTATTGCAGTCCAGGCAACATATGGTTGCTATGGCGTGTTGGGGCTTGCCGCCGCCCATTTGCGCAATGGACAAGCCGTGCTCCTGGCACCAGAACAGAGCAATCAAGGCGTGAAGGTTACTATTACCAATGACCAATTAATTATCGACGTGTATGTGGCACTGGAATATGGACTACGCATCTCCGAAATCGCTCACAATATTATGAGTAGTGTCAAATTCTCAACCGAAAAGATGCTCGGTATTCCCGTTAGTCAGGTGAATGTCAATGTCCAGGGGCTTATCCATGGACCATCCACCGAAAAGAAATAAAGGACTTGAGGTAGCACAGCCGCTATGGAGGAAAAATTATCACCCACCAAACGCCAACGAGCCAGACGCATTAGCGTTTTCGATGGCCAGGATCTCCGCAAAGCTATTCTTGCAGGCGCTGCATGGCTCGAGGAGAATCGTGAGTACATCAACGCTCTCAATGTCTTCCCCGTCCCAGACGGCGATACCGGCTCCAACATGGCCGCCACGATGAAGTCTGCTATTCGCAATATTGTTAATAGCGAGGAAACCTCGGCGGGTGTGATTGCCTCCAAGGTCGCCCATGATGCTTTATTGGGCGCTCGTGGAAATTCTGGCGTGATTCTCTCTCAAACTCTGCGCGGCATTGCCGCAGGTCTACGCGATAAAGCTACGTTTACTCCCCAGGATCTCTCTGATGCCTTCCAACAAGCATCGACTCTGGCCTATCGAGCAGTGATTAAACCGGTCGAAGGGACGATCCTGACGGTTGTCCGCGAGACTGCTGAAGGGGCCAGGCGAAGCGCTGAACGGGGCGATGACTTTGTGGCTCTGATGCAAGAGATTGTGAATGCTGCTCGCCAATCGGTTGCCCGCACTCCAGATCTCCTTCCAACTCTCAAACAGGCCGGCGTGGTCGATGCTGGTGGCCAGGGGTTCTGCACAATTCTCGAAGGAATTCTTCGTTATGTTCGCGGTGAATCCACTGCTCATGCTCCCATTACTTCTCTCCCCACTCCCGCTGAACATCAGAAAAAAGGGCGCGTAACGATTGAAGAAGAGTTTGGCTATGAGGTGGTCTTCTTGCTCCATGGCTCCAATCTCGATGTGGAGACCATTCGTCAGACGATTATCGATATGGGGGGCGTCTCCACGGTTGTCGCAGGCGATGAGAAGCTGCTCAAGGTCCATACTCACACACCAACTCCCGGCAAGATTCTGGACTATGGTGTCAGTCTCGGTAGCCTGCTCGATATCAATATTGAAAATCTGCAAGAACAGAGTCTCACGTACGCAGCCGAAAGTCAGGCCGAACATGCCGATGAGGACGCACCCACAGAGATACCTCCAATTGCCGTTGTAGCGGTCGTCGCTGGCAATGGCTTTGAGAAGGTCTTCCAGGGCCTGGGCGTTAGCGCGATCGTCTCTGGTGGTCAGACGATGAACCCCAGTATTGAAGAGCTATTGGCCGCCGTCGAAAAACTTCCTTCACCACAGGTGATTATCCTACCCAATAATAGCAACGTTGTCTTAAGTGCTCAACAGGTAACCGGCCTGTCCAAAAAAGAGGTCTATGTCGTTCCCTGCAAAACCTTACCACAGGGCATCTCTGCTCTGATGAGCTTTAAATTTGAAGAAGATTTTGCCAGCAATTGTCAGTCGATGACTGAGGCCATTAAACAAGTACAGACAGCCGAGATTACGACGGCTGTTCGCACAGTACAACTGGGGGGCGTCAATGTTCGCGAAGGCGATTATATTGGCGTGATCAACGGGAATCTGGCCGTCGCAGGTCAAGAACTTTCACAGGTGATCTACGATACATTACAGCGAATGCAGATTGATCAGTACGAGATTGTAACGCTCTACTATGGCAAAGAGATCTCTCTGACCGAGGCCCAGCAGTTGGCTAAGGAGCTCAAAAGCAGACATTCACAACTGGAGATTGAGGTGGTTGATGGAGGACAGCCCTACTACGCTTACACCCTCTCCGTAGAGTAGTGCAAAGCCGATCCCTTCTTTTATACGTTCTATATAAGCGTACATAGCTGAAGGGATCGGCAAGAGCTATCTTCAATCCCCATATTTGACAATCCCCATATTTGAAAGGTAGGCAGGCGATGACAATTCGTATCGTAACCGATAGCACATCCGATATCTCACCCGAACAGGCGGCGGCTTATGGCATTACCGTCGTTCCTCTCAGCGTCTTCTTTGATGAGGAGACCTTTCTTGACAACGTTGATCTCGATAATGAGGGCTTCTACCAGAAGTTACAAGCCAGCGCAACGCTCCCACGCAGTTCACAGCCCGCACCGGCCAAATTTCAGGAGGCGTATCTCCGCTTAATTGAGGAAGGAGCCACTGGTATTATCTCCGTCCATCTCTCTGCAAACTTAAGTGGAACGTACCAATCAGCCTGCACTGCCCGCGATTCTCTCTCCGAAGAGCAGCGCACAATTCCAATTGAAGTGATCGATTCCAAAAATATTAGTGCTGCAATGTCAATTGGTCTCTTTAAAGCAGTTGAAGAGGCGAAGCAGGGGCTGGGTATTGAAGAGATTAAGGCGAACCTGATCGATCACTATGAGCGCACCAAACTCTTTGCGGTGTTAGATACGCTAGAATTTGTGAAACGCGGCGGACGCATCGGCGGCGCAAAAGCTCTCCTGGCCAATATGCTCAGCGTTAAGCCAATCATCTCTTTGAAGGATGGTACAGTCATTCCCGTTGAACAGCCACGTACACGTAATAAGGCTTTTGCGCGCATTGCTCAGATCGTGAGCGAGAGCGAGCCATTAGAGACGCTCGCCATCGGTGAGGCAGGCGAAGAGGTTGGCAAACAACTCTATGATGTCCTGAAAGAGAGCTATGCCGGGGAGATCAAACGCTACAAACTGGGTGCGGTCATCGGCACTCATACCGGCCCCGGTACAGTTGCGATCGTGACAGTCTCGGCAAAAAAATAGCATGCATCAATCTGGAGATGCGAACCAGATAGCGGAAAGAGGTTCCATCATAGGGACCAGCTTTACGCCAGGGAGCGAACTTTCCTACATTCCTTTTTTTCGCACTGTGTGCTCTCTCGCCTGTCAATTGGACAGGGTACTCTCATTCTCGCAGAAGTGGCCATGAGCCTGGAAGAGGATGAGAGGCGGGCGAGCACACTCAACGCAGGAAATCAGCCCAATGCAGTCTGTTTTTCTTCCTGATGCAAGACCCTCCAGAGAACCAACCCGGAATTGGAAGCCCTCTCAGTTGGGTAAGAACATGGACAATTTTGTACTCCTATGGCGTTCACCTTAAAATAATTGGCTAATGGGAGGCTCTCTATGTCGCAACATTACATCGTTCCTAACATCTATCAAGACATGAGCGATCAGAGTCAGGGATATTTTGCCTTTCGCTTTGTCTGTCAACACTGCTACTGGCAGATCGATACGCGACCTCAACGTTCAACAGTGAGTACAGCAAGCAACATTATCGACATTGGCAGCGGCTTTCTTAACGGTTTCTGGGGAAAAGCCGCCGAAGCGGGACAAAAAATTTATGGCTCTCAATGGCATAGCGAGCAAGCAAATGCACTGCAAAAAGCCTGGGGTGAGATCCAGCACAACTTTCATACCTGCCCCCAATGTCACCAGACTGTCTGTATGCGTTGTTTTAACATTCAACTCAATCTCTGTACCACCTGTGCCCCCGACCTCCGAGCCGATGGCGCTCATTTTCAACATAATCTCAATATCGAAGCTCAGCGAGCCCAACTTCAGAATAACTATCAAGCGCCACAATTTAATCTAGCTGCAATCCCTTCAGCAGTGACGCCTGAGATCGCTGCATCTCAATCTCACCCTTCATCGCCACAGCTCCCCCCACCTCAGAACGCCGCTGCCTCTTCTGCCATTGCTGGCTATGGCGTCCAGAATTATCCTACCACTGGACACTGCCCTCACTGCCGAAAAGAAGGGACTCCTGGCAAATTCTGTGAGGATTGTGGAACAAAGATCCCTCTCCCTGATCTCTTCTGCCCATCCTGTTCGCTACCAGTGGCAATTACCGCCAGATTTTGCGCAGAATGCGGCGCAAAACTGCAAAGTGCCACCTGACACGAAGAGTCGCTCTCAATTCACGCTAATTTCTGCTATCTCAGCTAAAATGGCCTGATAGGATTGACTATAGCAAAACTGTCACGTACAATAGACATATCAGCGTGTTTCACCCGGAAGAAGGTTGACGGATACCACAAATGGACGAAATCCGTGAGAGACAACAGGTCAGAACAGGCACGGTCAAAACACAGTCCAAAATCTGGAACAAACCGTCACAACGAAACGTGCTAATGAGTGATATCTCTGGCTCTTTGTTCCATGTAGTTCGTTTAGTTGTAGCAGAGCTACTGAACTGACAAACGGTAGCCTTTGTGCGTGTTCGTTGGAAACTGCCATCTGAAATGGCGTAGACTACGAAGGAGGAACGACTGTGGGAATATTACGGGTGATGTCACGACGTGGCGATGACCGCCTGACCTGGGATGAACAGAAGGCACAGACCGGCGATCCCGAAGCAACGGCTGCAATCCATGAAGCGGAACGTATATTCGCACAAGAGCGCGCGAAGGGCGCAACGGCATTTAAGGTGGTACCAGGACAACCCATCCAACGCATCGAACAGTTTGACGCTACGGCGGAACAGATTGTGATGGTCCCACGTGTCGTTGGCGGCTAATGTATTGTGACCCTTCAATTCGGTTGGACTATCAGATGGGTCGATACTACCATTGAGTGGCTTCCAAGTTCTGGCATAAAGGCCATCGATCATATCGATACTACGACCAATATCGTGCAAGAGTTTTCTATACCAGTCTCAATCACAATCATGGAACACTGGTAGTCTGGACAATATCCAAAGAGAGATCACAGAAAAGGGCGCGATGCATCGCGCCCTTCTTATTCGTCTTCAACTTCTTCTATACGCACGATATCACGATGGCCATTCTGCTTGACACAGGCATGCGGCCCTCCATCTAATGGAGCATGACAGAGCGGACAGACTGGACGTCCCGCTGCGATAAGATCAATAATGACACGAGATAATTCCTGTGCCTGTTGCCGGGTAAAAGCACAGGAAAAGAGATCTTCCTCGTTCACAAACAGTTGAGACTCTTCGTTCTCTAAGACAGCCTCTATTGGCACTGCGTACAACAGAAAATATTCTGTCCCTTCATCGTAACTCAAACGCATCTGTCCAACTTGTGTGTCATACGTGGGAGCAGCCGGAAAATCAACTGGCAATCCTGGTATTTCACGACGCTCATTCACTGAGGCTTCTGTCCGCAAGATCTGTCCATCCGTCAATAAGGCGAGAGAGCGATCCAATGCCTCCGATAGAGCTCTTAATTGTTCTTTGTCCATCCAGAGAAAGGCCGACGATGAGCTACCTTGCATAAACAGACGAAAACGGCGCTGACCCGGACGCCCAACGGCATCCGCTCCTATTGTATGCACCAGACCGATATTTCGACTCATAAGTTCCTCTCTAATAGCCACGTTCTGCACGATATAGATTATGTAGAGGTTGGCCAGCCCGATACAGGCGAAGATTCTCTGCAAACAGGCTCGTTAAACGCTGATCATATTGTGGACTACTCCCCGAAATATGTGGCGTGATCATCACATTTGGTAATGCAAATAACGGACTCTCCGCCGGTAGAGGCTCCTCCACCACTACATCCAGACCCGCTCCAGCAATCCATTTCTCCGTCAAAGCACGAATCAGAGCTCGCTCGTCTATCACCTGTCCACGTGCAACATTGACAAGGTACGCATGCGATGGGAGCGCCCGTAGCTCAGCCTCACTGATGAGATGAGTCGTCTCAGGAGTCAAAGGGACTGCGATCACAACATAATCACATTGACGCAACAGCGCCTGTAATTGTGTCATTGGATAAAGCTGATCTACGTATTCTTCTTGCAGATCTGGTGTCACCGTTCGTTTGGTAGCGAGGACACGCATCTCGTAGGCCTTGGCCAGACGGGCAACGCGCTTGCCAATCGCCCCCAGACCGATAATCCCCAACGTCCGATTCGCTAACTCTCTCCCTCCCAGATGATACCAGTTGGGGCTCTGAGGCCAGAGATGGCGATCTTGCAAACGTACCATCTCTGCCCAGCGCCGATTGAAGAGCAGGAGGCTACCAAACACGTACTCGCTCACTGGGATCGCATGGATACCAACCGCAGTTGTCACCAGGACACCACTCTCAGGATCTAAAATATCGGTCGAAAGGAGACCATCCACACCCGCTCCAGATGTCTGTAACCAGCGCAACTGCGGCGTTAACGATCGCCAATTTGCTGGCAGTTCAGAGGCACAAAGAATCTCTGCCTCTGGCAAACGCGCCAGAAAATCTTCGCGACTGTTTACACAGATAACTTCACGCTGAGCAGCCTCTCGCAAAACTTGCAGTGATGCCAATGAGAACTGAAACGTACTCACAACTTTCCTTTGATCCGTCATACAAATAACTCCTCTTACGTTATGGTAAACCTGCTCCACTCCAGGCAATCATCAACAGCATCTTCACCCATAGTACATAGTACTATTATAGACAACACTTGCGTTTTCAACCAAGAGGGAGGGCTCTCTCTTTCAATACTGACAACTCTTACGTTTTCAACCAGGAGGGAGGGCTCTCTCTTTCAATACTGACACCTCTTTGCGTTTTCAACCAGGAGGAGGCCATCCAGAGCGTTACAGTTCTCGCAGCAGAGACCATGAGCCTGGAAGAGAGAAAAGCACACGCAGGGGACCCGATCACAGTCGTGTCCCCTGTCCTGATCAGATCCATTTTCTCGCATGTGCCATAAAATTGTCATTTTCCAGTCCAGGATTAATTACATGCCAACATCAACCATATCATACAAAGCATGCGTTGTATTTCTTAATAGTATTCTAACAATTTTAAACAGCCTTTTATGCTAATATATTTCTATAAATGTATCAAGTTATGCCTTTTTTTAGGCGAAATAGCATAGGTTAGCAAACAGGTAGAAGGATTTAGAACCATAAGCTTCAAACGCATCAATAGAAGGGGTGGTATATACGTGGAAAGAAATGAAGATAAGCGGATTGCGCCTACCGTCCAGAAAACAACCTATGCAGGTCAGGCAAGTATGGGAAATCATCAGCTCGTCATTATCACACAGCTCCTGCAAGTGGCACCAAATTTTCGCTCCATCGACGAGCTCTTTTTCTGGTTGGCTCAAATGTTTGTTCAGCGATTAGGAATCGATGTCGTCCAATTCTGGACATCACAGATGTACCGCACAGGACAGGTATTTGTCGAACTGCGCTCGATGGCCCAGCAGAATCTGCTCCTTCCTCAATATGTTGTCACCAATGCACAGGCTGCGGAGATCGCAGAACACCTTATCAGTCAGCAGCAAAGCATCATCCTGCAACCAGTAAACGCTATCTTTGCCCAACCACAAGGCAACCTCTTAGCAAGCCACAATCTGCGGTACTGGTCAGGATACTTTATGGGCCACCCCACCCTGCTCCTTCCACCACATAAAGAGGAAGAGATGGGAAAAGTGATGACTCCGCTCAGGCTCGTGGTCTCGGTCTTCTTTCGCCAACCTCCCAATCAGCGACTGATGCCAACGCTCGTACACATTCTCCAGCAAGCTATCCCCATTGCAAAAGCACATGGCCTCCTCTTCCAGACCGAGAGGCCCCTCCTAGCAGAGGCACCCGCTCAAAAGTCCCTCCATAGCATTTTTGAACTTATTCCAGAACGCCTGCAAGATGGAGATACGCAACAGGCTCATAGCCCATTTCGCACCATCATGACTCAGCTCGATGCCCATGCTCGCCGCCTCTATATCATGGTGGATGGACGCAAAAATGTGGGAGAGATCGCAGACCTGATCCAATTGCCAACCCGTGATCTCTCCCAGGCCTTACGCAACCTGCTCAATCAGCAATACATTCAGCTCCACGAATCCAATGGACAAATTATTGATGGCACACGCCTGCAACGGTTGTTGATTCTACCCGATTAGACTTCCCCTCAGTCAAAAGAAACACAAAAAGGCTTCGTGTGCCCTTTGTGAGCGGTATTCTATCCACAAAAACCCTCTTAGATGGTTGCTACGAGAGGAGGAAACCTTCATAGCTAGCTCTCCTGAGCTGACTTCAGGAGCTATTCCCTGAGATCGTGCCTATTTTTCCCATCTGGCTCCAACCATTGCAAAAAAAACGGGACGTGTGCTATAATCCGACAGGTATAATTGAGAGAAAACAGATGGGATACAAAGGATGAAAGAAAAGCCGTCACCCCCTTCTGTCATGGGTACATTAGGGGCATTGAGCGGAATGGGCTTTACTATAGCCGTCCCCATCGCCTTTTGTGCTGTCGGGGGGTACTACCTCGACAACAATCTACATACCGGACCATTGTTTATACTTCTCGGGCTGCTGCTTGGCCTGACCACAGGGATTTATGGAGCGTACCGTTTATTTAAAAGCGTCTTTAAATAGGATAGACGGAAGGACCATGAAAGTTCCAGCTCAGATCTGGCAGCGCGCGGCAGGCACATAGGGAGGATGCCGAGTGCTTTGGAAACTTCCTAACATAGTGATTGCTCCGGAGAGACTTTTCGACCTGTTCGGAAATCCTGATCTGCCGGTGAGCAATACACTATTAGCTACCTGGATCTCTATCATTTTCCTGGTAGTGCTATTCTTCTTCGGGACGCGAAGACGCGATATGATCCCTTCTGGTCTCCAGAATTTCCTTGAATATCTCCTGGATTTTCTGCTTGGGCAGGTTGAAGGTGTCGCTGGCAAAGAGAAAGGCCGCAAGTTCTTTCCATTGGTGGCTACATTCTTTATCTTCATTTTAGCGTGCAACATGCTTGATGTTATTCCGGGCGTCGATACAATCGGAACGATTCATGCTGTTGACCATGCAGTCCATCCGGTCTTTGGGATCTTCCTTCTGGGCGATGACTCCAATCAACTGATTCCCTGGTTACGCCCCGCAACTACCGATCTCAATCTTACCATTGCCATGGCGGTTGTCTCGGTCGTGACCACCCAGATCTTTGGCTTCCAGGCTCTAGGAGCAGGCGAACAACTTAGCAAGTATTTCAACTTCAAGTCGGTCGCCAAAAATGGAGCGATGGGTCTCATCGATTTAGTGGTCGGTCTGCTGGAGATCATCAGTGAACTAGGACGTATCATCTCGTTCTCTTTCCGTCTCTTTGGTAATATCTTTGCAGGTAGCGTCCTGCTGGCGGTCTTCGCCTTCCTGCTACCTGGCCTTGCCACGATCATTTTTATTCCGTTCGAAATTTTCGTTGGCGTCATTCAGGCGTATGTCTTCTCGTTTCTTACCTTGCTGTTCATGACGGTTGGTACCACCAGCCATAGCCATGATGATAGCGAGCATGATGCGCACGAGGCCTATGCCGAAAATCGGGCTGCGGATGCAGTCGTTGCTCATTAGCCCGATCGAACATTCTATCGATGCTACGCGCAGATGTCTCTGCGAGCGCATACAAATTACATTATTCATTCATTTACAATGGATTCGTCCTTAGGAGGATTTTTCAATGAACGTACAATTCGCTGCAGCAGTTGCTATTGGTTTAGGTGCTCTTGGTCCCGCTATCGCGATCGGTCTTCTCTCCGCCCAGGCCATGGCTGCCATCGGCCGCAACCCAGAAGCCGAGCCCGTACTCCGAACCAACATGATCCTTGCCATCGTATTTGCTGAAGCTATCGCTATTTATGCCCTGGTCGTAGCCATGCTGATCATGTTCGTTCCAGTCGCAAAGTAATACCATTTCTCAATTGTAGTGTGGAGACGTAGCGCATGACTCTTATCTTCAGGTATCTTTCGGGAGACAAGGTGCATGTTACGTCTCCGCGTTACGTAAGATGGTAAAAAGGAGCGTTCATTATGACACTAGGATTTATCCTGGCAGAAGCCGGCAGTGGCGGAGGACTCAGCGCGTTAGGTATTAACCTCTGGGGCTTTATTTCGCAGCTGGTGAGCTTTCTGATCGTCTTCTTGATTCTCTGGCGATTCGTTCTTCCCCTTATGCTCAAGACAATGGATACGCGTAAGGCAACCATCGCTGAAGGAATCGAGAACGCCGATCGCGCCAAACAGGAGCTTGCTGAGGCCAATAGCCGCTCCGAGCAGATTCTGCTCGATGCCCGCCGTCAGGCCCAGGCTACTATCGAGCGTGCCACAACTCAGGCCGAGCAGATCGGCCACCAGATCGAGGCCGATGCTCGCACACGCGCTGAGAAGATCAGCCAGCAACAGATCGCTCGCGTTCAACAGGAAGCCAATCGCGCTCGCTTAGAGATCAGCCGCGAGGTTATCAATCTCTCTATCGATGCCGCCTCAAAAGTTATTGGCCGCTCGGTCAACAGCGATGATAATCGTCGCCTGGTGCAAGATTTTGTCGCGACCAGTGATACTGTGAGGAATAACTAATGTTAAAGGGAGCGATAGCACGACGCTACGCAGGAGCCATCTTTGAGATCGCGCTCAAACAGAATGCTGTTGATCGCACTCTCGATGATGTTCAGGGCATCGCCCAGGTGTTTGCTAACCGCAAAATATCCTACCTGTTGCGCGAACCTCATGTTCCTGCTCAGCGTAAAGAGACAGCTATACGCCAGGCTCTGGCGTCCAAAGTGCTGCCGACGTCGCTCAACCTTGCACTGCTGATCGTCCAGCGTGAGCTGGTCGATGTTACGCCTAACATAGCAAGTGAACTTGAAAAACTTGTGCTGGAGTACCGCAATCAGGCGGTGGCAGAAGTGACGACAGCAGCGCAGATGGACGAGGCGCAAAACGCGCTTGTCAAACAGGCGCTTGAGCGTGCGACCGGCAAAACGATTCTATTGGAAAAACGGGTTGACCCGAGTATTCTTGGTGGGCTGGTAGCCCGTGTAGGAGATCAGGTAATCGATGGCAGTATCCGCTATCGCCTGAAGGTCTTAGAGCAGCAATTATTGGCTGGTGTATCCACCGCCAATGTTGATTTCTCACCAGAGGGCTCTGCACTGGCAGAGTATGATGGTCACTCCTCTACCCCCACTCAGCTTCCTTCTCCAACCCAGGCTCAGGTGTAAGGCCGGGACGGCAGCAGTTCTCTCTTAACGCCGTCCCCCCTCCTTTCACACAGCCCCGCTATTTCTATGGCACAATAGAATAACTACTCAAAGATAACAACAGTACGTTGACAACGATACGCCACGAGGAAACACTAGGAGGAACAACGATGGCATCTTGGGCTGATGAAATCAGTGCCATCATCGAGAAAAACATCGCAGGTTTTGGCAGTGAAACCACTGCTACCGCGAGTGTTGGCACCGTTATTGCTATTCAAGACGGTGTGGCTCGCGTGTATGGCCTGCAAGATGTAAAATATCTTGAATTGGTAGAATTCCCACGCACCGGTCTGTATGGTATGGCTTTTAACCTGGAAGAGGAGACGGTAAGCTGCCCGATTCTTGGTGACTATACCCAGATTCGCGAGGATGATGAAGTACGCACTACTGGCCGCATCATTGAGGTTCCCGTTGGCGATGCTCTGATTGGGCGCGTCGTAAATCCCATCGGTCAGCCTCTCGATGAGCGCGGTCCAATCCAGACCACTCTCCGACGCCCGGTCGAACGTATCGCCCCTGGCGTGATTACCCGCCAGTCGGTAAATACTCCTGTTCAGACTGGTATTAAAGCAATCGACGCTATTATTCCCATTGGCCGCGGTCAGCGTGAGTTGATCATCGGCGACCGCCAGACTGGTAAGACCGCTGTCGCTATCGATACGATCATTAACCAGAAGGGCAAGAATCTTCTCTGCGTCTATGTCGCTATCGGTCAGAAAAATTCAACCGTCGCCCGCACTCTGGCTGTGCTCGAGGAGCATGGCGCTATGGAGTATACGGTGGTGGTGGTCGCCAGCGCCTCCGAGCCCGCTCCTTTGAAATACCTCGCTCCCTATGCCGGTTGCGCAATCGGTGAGGAGTTTATGGAGTCTGGCCGCGATGCTCTGATCATCTATGATGACCTGACTAAACACGCTGAAGCCTACCGCAATATCTCTCTGATCATTCGACGCCCTCCTGGACGCGAAGCTTATCCCGGTGATGTGTTCTATCTGCACTCTCGCTTGCTAGAACGTGCCGCTCGCTTGAATAAGGATTACGGCGGTGGCTCGCTGACGGCTCTACCTGTCATTGAGACAAAGGCAAACGACGTTTCAGCATACATTCCAACCAATCTGATCTCTATCACAGACGGCCAGATCTTCCTGGAAAGCGATCTCTTCAATGCTGGTCAGCGCCCCGCTCTGAATACCGGTATCTCGGTCTCTCGCGTTGGTGGTAGCGCTCAGACGGCTGCGATGAGACAGGTCGCAGGCTCGATGCGTCTGGACCTCTCGCAGTTCCGTGAGTTGGAGGCCTTCTCGCAGTTCGCTTCCGATCTGGATAAAGCGACGAAAGCTCGTATCGATCGCGGTCGCCGCACGCTCGAGGTGCTCAAACAGCCTCAATATCAGCCGATCTCGGTTGAAAATCAGGTTATGATCATCTACGCTGCTACCAATGGATACCTTGATCAGGTTCCTCTGGATCAGGTTGCTGCCTGGGAGACTGGCTTCTACCGCTATATGGAGACTGCACATCCAGAGATTGGCTCTGAGATTGTAGAGAAGTCCGTCAACGGCCGCGAGAAGATGAGCAAAGACCTGCTGAAGAAGCTTGGCGCTGCTATTGAAGAATATCAGAAGACGGCTGCACCCAGCAACGAACAGAAGCGCTAGGAGGCAGAACAATGCCATCAATCCGAGAAATTCGGCAGCGCATCGCATCCATTAAAAATACGGCGAAAATCACAAAGGCTATGCAGATGGTGGCCAGTAGCAAGATGCGTCGCGCACAGCAGCGAGTCGAACAGGCTCGCCCTTATGCCGAGCAGCTCCGAGAACTGGTCTCCCGTCTGGCTAATGTGACCGGCGATGAACTGGGTGATGAGTTGGTACTGTTAAAGCAACGCCCGGTGCGTAAGGTAGGGATCATCCTTATCTCGCCCGATCGTGGCTCATGCGGCGCTCTCCCATCCAATGTGAATCGTCAGGCGAGTCTGACGGTTCGAGAGATCCAATCGAAAGAGAATCACCCCGGAGTTGAATTCGTGGGTGTTGGCCGGAAAGGCCGGGATTTCTTGATCCGTACCCAGCAGCAGATGGTGGCTGAATTCACGAATTATGGGGACTGGCCGACGCTCTCTGATGCCTCTGCCATTGCTCAAGTAGCGGTCGATGCTTTCCTGAAAGGGGAGGTTGATGCTGTCTACCTGATCTACGCCCAGTTTGTGAATACGGTGACACAGAAGCCTATTACGGTCCAACTTCTTCCCGTTCAGCCTCCCACTGTAACTGAAGAAGCACAGAAGACCGGCCCAGCAACTGAGTATATCTACGAGCCAGATGCGAAGGAGATCTTTAAAGCTCTGCTTCCACGCTACGTTGATATTCAGGTCTACCAGGGTCTGCTGGAAGCGATCTCTAGCCAGATGTCCGCCCAGATGGTTGCGATGAAGAACGCAACAGATAATGCTAACGAATTAATTCAGGATCTGACCTTGACATATAACAAGGCACGTCAGGCCGCTATCACCACGCAGATTCTTGAGGTGGTCGCCGGTGCCGAGGCTCTGGGGTAGTAACGTCCCCCATTGGAGAAGTACATGGCAGTAACAATAACAGGCACGAAGGGTAAGGTCGTGCAGGTTCTGGGCGCTGTGGTTGACATTGAGTTCCCACAGGATAAATTACCCCAGATTTATAATGAGGTACGCACACAACCCAGCGGTTCCGATCAGGAGCTCTCCCTCGAGGTTGAGCAGCAGCTGGGTAATAACTGGGTACGCTGTATCGCAATGGGCCCAACCGATGGCCTCCAGCGCGGCGCGGACGCCTACGATACTGGCGCTCCCATCAGCGTTCCCGTCGGCCCCAAAACCCTGGGCCGCATCTTCAATGTTCTCGGAAAAGCCGTGGACAATAAAGAAGAGGTTACAGATGCTCCTCGCTATCCTATCCACCGCGAGGCTCCAACGCTGGAAGATCAGTCTTCCAATATTGAGGTCTTCGAAACCGGTATTAAAGTCGTTGACCTGATCTGCCCCTTCATGAAAGGTGGTAAGGTCGGTGCCTTCGGCGGCGCTGGCGTGGGTAAGACGGTTATCATTCAGGAACTGATCAATAACATTGCTAAAGGTCATGGTGGCTATAGCGTGTTTGCTGGCGTTGGCGAGCGCACCCGCGAGGGCAATGACCTCTATCATGAGATGCAGGAAGCTAACGTTATCGATAAACTGGCCATGGTCTTTGGTCAGATGAATGAGCCTCCCGGCTCGCGCTTGCGCGTGGCTCTGAGTGGTCTGGCTATTGCGGAGTATTTCCGCGATGTCGAACATAAAGACGTTCTGCTCTTCATCGATAATATCTTCCGCTTTACTCAGGCCGGCGCTGAGGTCTCGGCTCTCCTGGGTCGTATGCCTTCCGCTGTAGGCTATCAGCCAACTCTGGCTGAAGAGATGGGCGCTCTTCAGGAACGCATTACGTCGACAAAAGAGGGCTCGATTACGTCGATGCAGGCCGTCTATGTGCCCGCTGACGACTATACCGATCCCGCTCCTGCAACTACGTTTGCTCACCTGGACTCAACTCTGGTGCTGGAACGCTCGATCGCTTCTAAGGGTATCTACCCCGCTGTCGATCCTCTGACCTCTACCAGCCGCATCCTGGACCCTCAGGTGGTTGGTCAGGAGCACTACGATGTTGCTCGTAAAGTTCAGACGATCTTACAGCGCTATAAAGAGCTTCAGGATATCATTGCGATCCTGGGTATCGATGAGCTTTCAGATGATGATAAGTTGATCGTTTCTCGCGCTCGTAAGCTGGAACGCTTCTTCTCACAGCCGTTTACGGTGGGTGAGGTCTTCACCGGTATCCCCGGTAAGTATGTATCGCTGAAGGACACTATCCGCAGCTTTAAAGAGGTTGCCGATGGCAAGCACGACAACATTCCTGAGAACTTCTTCTTTATGAAGGGGACCATCGAGGAAGTCGTTGCCGCTTACGAAGCTGAGCAGCAGAAGGGATAAACGATGGCGACAGGCGATACACTGCATGTCGAGGTCGTGACCGCTGACCGCGAATTATATAATGGCGAGGCGAATATCGTTGATGTTCCAGGCGCTGATGGACAGCTAGGAATCTTGCCGCACCACGCGGCACTCCTGGCTCTCTTGAAGCCTGGTCCTCTGGTTATTAAGCTGAATGGTGCTGAAGAGGCAATTTTTGTCTCTGGTGGCTTCCTGGAAGTCTCGAATAACTCTGTCACTGTTCTTGCAGATACTGCTGAACGGGCTGAGGATATCAATGAGGCTCGTGCTGAGGCGGCTCGCCGTCGCGCACAGGAGCGCCTGGCTGATGTTCGCTCGAATACTGAGCGCGCTCAACTCCAGGCCGCACTTGAACGAGCGGTCAATCGCATTCGGGTAGCAGAGATGGTTCGCGAGAGCGGCGGTCGTACCCGCGTCAAAATGCCACGATCTGAAGACTATACCAATAATTAAGCTTACTATACACACAGGACCTGGTTACTTCTAGTAATCAGGTCCTGTGTATATGGTGTAAGACGGCGCTTAGAAGTTACTTCCACCACCATTGTCGCTACCGCCGCCTCCGCCAAAATCATTCCCACCACCAAAGTCTGCTCCGCCACCTCCGCCAAAGTCGTTCCCACCACCAAAGTCTGCTCCTCCGCCTCCGCCAAAGTCGTTCCCACCACCAAAGTCGCCTCGATCACCACGATTTTCGTTCTCACCCTGCTGCTTACCCAGCTCATAACCGGCCAGACCACCTGCCGCAGCACCTAAGCCACCAGCCGCCCAGGGATTCATTCCACCACGGTTTCCAGGACCATAGTTGGGTGGGTAATTGTTGCCATAAGGCTGATTATACTGGTTGTAATTAGGATCATACGGAGGAGGAGGGGCCTGTCTACGGAACCCGCCAAAGTTTCCAAAGCCTCCAAATCCTCCACCCGTTCCACCTTTACGCTGTCGAATGATGGCAAAGGCAATGAGACCAAGCAGGACCAGTAGCCCGATGCAGCAACAGGCCGAAGAGTTAAGACCACCTTTGGTCACAGGGTTGTCAAACACTCCACCGTTTCCATTGTTAGAGGAATTGAGCATCCCTTTCAATGAATTAACTGCCGTCATGGTAGCACGAGTATAGTCGCTATTGCTGCGATAATCATTAGCCCAGTCATTTGCTACCTGTGTATACTGGCTGCTGGTAAGAGGAACCTTTGAGCCACCAGTAACATAGACATGCCTTCCACTGACGTTGACTGCCAGTACAATAGAATCGGAGCCATTAATCTTATTGCGTGCAGCTTGATCAAACTGGCTCGAGCCTAGATTTGAATTGGTTGTGTAGACGCTCAGCGGATACGACAACGATGAGGCTGCACTACGAATCTGTGAGCTGTTGAGCACGCTGGCATTGTCATATATATTGACAGAGCTAGCAAGCGCAGGTATGGTCATCAACAGCAGAAGTGCACAGGCGATTGCGCTCGCAAGTAAACCTCGTTTGACTGCATGATGCCCTTGCCAGGTAGAGATTGTACTCATGATCATCCCCAATCATCAACATAGGAGCGAGTATCACAGTATGGGCATGCTCACTCCACTCTTATTCTGGAAGCAATATCTTCTCCCTGGTACGTAAACGTTGTTCGCAGGGTGTTATCCAATGCCTATTGCTTTTCTCCGTAAGTTCCTCCAACATCCTGGCGCGTAACAGTATTACGATGCTCGGGTTCTTCAGGAATAGGAGCCTCGTTAGTTGGACCATCTATCCCCCCTCTCGGGTTGCGATGTGAACGGCTTGCGCTTACAAAGATGAGTACCATGGCGAGTATAAACAGAACAATTAATACACCGAGATAGATGAGTAGCAAATTACCAGAGAACATATCCTTACTCCTACTATGTCCAACCATTACACAAGGAAAGAAAAACTGTAGGTGTCTTGTACTATACTCAGGAACACGCGGGAAACAGCCTGTTTGGATACAATCAAGCTCCCTGAGAGCGCTTTGCGATGTGTAGCTCGCATGCTACAATGAGAGGGGAAATCATAGTGCCTTTGTCTCTTCAAAATCGCTAAAGAATGCCCTTTCCTCTTCACATGGGCACCAATGTGATGATAAACCCGGCAATACACAATCCATTACAGACATAAATGGAGCAGAAAACACATGAGTACATCAGCTAAAGGGCAGACACGCCCATTCGTTCTCATCATTATGGATGGTTGGGGGATCAATCCACGTACAGAAGGCAACGCGATTGCTCTCGCACGAACTCCAAATATTGATAAGCTCACACGCGATTGGCCCCATACAGCCGTCAAAACCTCGGGAGCCGCGGTTGGTCTCCCCGATGGGCAGATGGGCAACTCAGAGGTTGGACACCAGAATATCGGCGCTGGTAAGCGCGTTTTGCAGGACTATACGCGGGTCAGTGAGTCCATCCAGGATGGAAGCTTCTTCCATAACCCGGCTTTTCTCAAGGCAATTGAACATGTCAAAAAAAATCAATCCCAACTCCATATCTGTGGACTACTCGGCAATGGTGGGGTCCATGCCCACGAGACTCATTTAGAAGCGCTTCTCAAACTTGCTCAGATACATGATATTGAGCGCGTCTATATTCATGCGTTCACCGATGGCCGCGATGCTTCTCCAACGGGTGGAATTGAGTTTATGCAGCGGCTCCAGTCAAGAGCACAAGAGTTGGGTGGGGAACATCCCGCCAGAGTCGCGACAGTCAGTGGACGTTATTATGCAATGGATCGCGATAATCGCTGGGATCGCACTGGATCAACTTATTTAGCAATGACACGTGGTGAGGGTCTTCAAGCCAGTTCAGCTCTGGCTGCGATCCAGCAATCCTATGATAAAGGGGTTACGGACGAATTCATCCTCCCTACGGTCATTATGGAGGACGGCCATCCAGTCTGTACGATTCAAGAGGGCGATGCGGTCATTCACTATAACTTCCGCCCCGACCGCGCCCGCCAGCTCACAAAAGCCTTTGTTCTACCAGAGCTACCGCCTCAGGCTGAAGGTAAGTTCAATCGTGGCCCACGTATTCCCGATCTTGTCTATGTGATGATGACCGAGTACGAGTCAGGACTGGATGCAGAGACCGCGTATCGCGCCGATGAAGTTGAAATGCCCCTCGCCCGCGTGATCTCTGAACAAGGGATGGCCCAATTCCATACCGCTGAGACTGAAAAATATGCCCATGTGACCTACTTTATCAATGGCCGACGCGAAACTCCTTTTAAAGGAGAAGATCGCGTTCTGGTCCCCTCACCCAAAGTTCCGACATACGATCTGCAACCTGAGATGAGCGCGGCAGGCATTGCCGATACAGCTATTGAGCATATTCGTAGCAACGCATACCAGTTTGTCATTATGAATTTTGCGAATGCCGATATGGTTGGTCATACGGGAGTCATTGATGCTACCATTAAGGCTGTCGAGACGGTAGATAGCTGTGTGGGACGCGTGGTCGAGGCGACGCTCGCCATGGGAGGCGGTCTGGCGATTACTGCGGATCATGGCAATGCCGAACAATTGATCGATTATACCAATGGCAAACCTTTTACTGCTCACACAACCTTCCCTGTACCACTGTATTTTGTTGCTCCTCAATTTGCCAATGCGAAGTTGCGCAACGATGGCATTCTAGCCGACGTTGCACCTACCGTGTTACAGGCTATGGGTATCCCACAACCAAAGGATATGCAGGGGCGCTCTCTCTTGCTCCCCTAAAATAACGAAGCGTATGCAGAATAAGAGTTATCCACATTCTCTAGTCAATTATGTGGGTAACTCTTGCGTATCTGTGGATAAGTCTCTTAAACAATTCTTTCTAGCAATCCTACAGGCACAGTGCGTTGCGCTCCATCTGCTAAACGGACTGAAGCTGCCCGTGTGCGAATACCAGAGGCAAAAACCTGCTCATAAAGGAAAAGATATTCAATAATTCCTTGCTCGCCGTTCGCTTTTCCACCACGCACGCGCACAAAGCTGCCTACATCCAGGGCAATCTCATCCTGTTCTCTCTCTCCAGCAGAATGGATGGCGCGTGTACTCTCGTTGGGAAAGGAGATGACTATTTCCGGGTAACATCGCTGAAAGCGAGAAGTATAGCCCGTCAATAATGCAACAGAACCAGTATAAGCATGTAACAGGTCAAATGCCTGTGCAGACATAGAGCTGGTGCCCAGGCCTTCGGTGAAAAGAAGTGTTACAGAAGGCAGAGGAAGCTGCTCTATCTCAGACTCCGATCGATCTAATAATTCAATGATATCTGTACGAAGAAAGCCTTCCAGATCGCGTAAAGCAATACTTCCCGCTATAATACCTGCCACGCCAGATTGCAAGGCTCGATACAGCAAGGATAGGGAGAGCGTAGACTGAACAATCAGAATCGCACCTGGAATGAGAGGCGGCGCTTCAGCCACTGACTCAGACGGCCAGAGTGTCAATACTCCAGGGACCTGTCGGCCCACGCCCAGTACGCACTGTAGAGCGACGACAGAGCTTTCCAGCAGCACTCCATGGCGTGGTGTGATCGAGCGAACAAGGCCAGACAGACCCGAGGGGATCGTCTGCTGATCTTTCTGAAGCTTAAAAATGGGTTGGTCAGCACGAACCATCTCGCCAACCGCAACCAGCGGAACGATCTGAGAGGGGTCACCACCAGGCCAGCGCTCTTTACAAACACGTACAGGTGAGCGTAACTCCCCTCTGGAAGATGCTGACATAGCAGAACCCCCTCTCAACATAGCTCAATGCTCTCCCAATTTCATCAGAATTAAACCCCTAGCACCTGGAGCCATTGCATCAAACGAGCCTGCCGCTCAGTCTCGTCTACAGGTAAGATGAGTGGCCGACCACGAGCATCAATAATCAGACCAATCAGTCCACCATCAATCTCTTCTGCTGCCCTCGCCCGCTCGCCCGGTCCTAGACCCACATCAACGCCAGGGGCAGGGAACAGAGTCAGTAAAGCCTGTTCATTAGAGCGCAGCGGAATGACTTCAATCGAGCCACCCATAACATCAACATTCACCTGGCGCCCATTGCTATACTCAATACCCACACGTACAGCAAGTTGACCTGGCTGGACATTGCCAAAGGGAATAACACAGGTTCCTAAACGATGCGAGACAGCGTCATTCTCATTAACCTGTACAGCAGTAATTGGCGCTACCGTCGCAACTGCGCCCAATTGCGAGATGAGCATCGTTTTATCAAGCACCAGCGAGGTTACTCCACGAGGTTGGAGTGCATCCAGCAACATCATAGCAACATGACCATATTTAGGAGCGTGGGCTAATATACCACCTGTTGCCAGAATCAGATCTGAATCGGGCCATTTTGTCGCTGTCTTTTGGGCCGCCTCCAACGTCAGAGAGAGGGCTTCACGTGCAAAAGCCTGCGTTAAAAAAAGATCGCGCGTCTCTGTTGGCATCAGGTGAGGATGAAGTTTGTGTTGGGCCACAAACTGGCGTACTTCGTCTTCGGTAATCGTAAAAGGAAGCCACCGGGCAATGCGCTGAAAGCCTGCCAACTTTAATACGTTGCCCAGGCTCCCACTCACTCCAATGCCTGCATTGACCATAGGAATAAATTCGCCTTGCTCACCTGCCAGCATCACCGAGGTCGTCGAGCCACCCACATCCACAGCAGTAACATTCATCGCATAATGCTGAGCCAGAAAACGGACCAGACTACTGAGTGAAGTTGCAGAAGCGATCGGCTCGGACTGAGACCAGGCCTGCAACTGTGAGAAACCTGGGATGCTATTAATAATCTTCTTCTCATGCAATGTGCCAATAGCCATACTCACAGGCCCCAATTGAACAACCGAGCTCAAAGGGTCAATACGTTGTACTTCTGCTGTCCCCTGGAGCATACGGCGAACCGCCTCAACATATTGAGGGGCTCCGGCATAGAGAACTGCCGGTGGTTGGCGCTGTAGCTCAGGCGTTTTGGCAAGAGCATTGATGAGGAGTTGGCAGGCCTCTTGCAAAGAGGTAGGACCGGCTGGGCCATCTGCCATTCCAACAATCATCGCTGCATGCGGCTGTAGATCGCGAATACGCCCAATCTGCTGCTCCCATTCCTGAGCAACTCGCTCCTGGCTCCATTGCATAGTACCAGCCCCTACCCCTACTAGTGTCGTAGTGGCCGTAAAAGACGGAGACGGTACTGACTCGGACTGAGCATACAGACCTGAGATCGCCTGCGTTGAAAGATTCTCTAGCGAGGGATTAACGGCCCCCATCACAATTAAACGCAGCGGCTCACCAGCACTGATGGTAGAAATAAAAAGATCGACTCCATCACCATTGGGCTGCTCTGGAGTCAGAATCTGCTTTCCCTCTACCAAACGCCGTCCCGTAATAAACTCAATCGTACTGATTGCTTGCAGAACGCCCTCAGTGATATCGGATTGAGGAGCATAGATGGTCGTAGGAACTTCGCCACGCGCCATTAAACGATACTGTCCTTCGACAAGACCCAACAGAGAGACCTTTGTAAAGACGGCCCCACAATCGGCCACCAGCAGTGAACTGACAGCCGCAGGGATAGCCCTGCTCACTTCCTGCTCACTAGCTGGATTGGGTTGTGCATTCATAAAGATTACCTTATTCCCCTAAGATTTACTTACGTTCGAACCATCCAAGAAGCGTATCTAAAAAGTTACGCTTACCTGTCTTACCTGGCATTTTATTATCAGCCGTCGGAGTCGATGGCGGACGTGGGCTATTTCCACCCATCTGGTTGCCTGGATAGCCAGCATTCATTCCTGGCCCCTGTTGCAGGGAGTAGCCCCCTGTATTCCCACTACCATAGCCATTCGGATTACTGGTATAGTTCGCACCTGGAGCACTGCCATAGCCGCCATACATGTTGCCACCAGCATAACCAGAATTTTGTGGGGCTTGAGCAGGCGAAGGTGGCGGTGCAGCCGGAGGCGTCGCCGGGATCTGACCATTGCCAGGCATCCCCATTGGTCCTTGATTGGGTTGACCATAAGGCGAGTTCACAGGCTGATTGGGATAATTAGGGGTCGACGATGCAACTCCTAACATTGATGCAAAGACATTCGCTGCAACTTCACTGCTCTCATTAGGATTTAGCTCGTTGCGCGGTCGGCTAGGAACACGCATGTTGTCAGGTCGGGGAGGAACCGAATAGCCTCCTGGCCGTCCAGCAGGCTCTGCTGGTCCTCCCATTCCAGGCTGCCCACCCTGATCGGCGGTACGTAACCAGGAAGGCAGGGCATTCATATCAATAAACGAGGAAGCAGACATATTTGCTCCCTGCTGATTGGCCGGTGGTGGCGCTCCCCATCCCGAAGTAGGCGCTGCATTGGGAGATTGGCCACCTTCTCGCAGCCATTGTGGCAGAGAATCGACATCAAGCAATGATGATGCCGAAAAACCGGATTGGGCAGGGACGTTCGAAACAGGCGCTGGATGATTTGCTGGTTGATTTGGATACGTCGGTGTCTGAGCGGCTCTACTATCAGACTGCCCGGTAGCCATCCATGAGGGCAGCGCTTTCTCGTCAATCAGGTCATGAGCCGAGAAGCCATGCGCTGGTGGCGCTGCTGGCGAAGGACTCTTCGCTGGCTCTGATCGCTCCATTGGACTCTGCACTGGACCAGGGGCAGCCTGAGGAGGCTGAAGGTTCTTCATCCACGAAGGAAGGCTCTCTGGCTGCACCAGACTCGCAGCCGAAAATCCCTCAGATGGTGGAGGGGCCGCTGGTAGAGGCGGTGGGGCAGCTTGAGGACCCTGGCTACTCTGTAGTCCCTGCATCCAGGAAGGAAGCGCTTGTTCATCAATGAGTGAACTGGCATGAAAGCCATTCCCTGGAGAAGCAGGCTCGTCCGCTGCAAAACCTGAAGCACCTGATGGGCGCGGCGGCAGCTGAGGATTCGATGCCGTATTATCACGAGCCTCATTACGCTCGGGACGCATCCAATTTGGCAATGAACTTTGATCAATAAAATCAGCAGCTGAGAAGCTGGTTGGCGCTGCGCTGGGCGGTGGCGCTGATCGCTCTCCCGCACGCAATGATTCCAGCCAGGCCGGAAGCTCCGGCTGCTCCTGCGATGCCATCTGAGGCGGAAGCCCTGCCTCTGCGGTAGAGAGTGGTACACCACACGACTGACAGTATCCAGCACCAGCAGCGGTCATCTTTCCACAACGGTTACACTTTATCACGTTCGCTCCTTACAAAGATAGCGGCTTCACACCCTGGGCGCAAAACAATGCCGCTTTCTTTTTTATATAATCGAGGCAAGAAAACCGCGAGGTCTTCAGCTCAGTGGTAATTTACTACATAACCATCAGAACGATGCTGATGACAACATTATTTGTAATAGAATTCTGTTTTACGTCCACCGTTGGCCGCGCTCTTGTTGAGGAGCCTTCTACTCATAATAATAACTCAGATCCGCGCATTCTTTTCTCTTCAATGGCAGTGTATCATCCTTTGACCAGGCTTGACAACGACGATACGTCGTAAGAAAAGACATGCTGATATAATACAATACACACAGTATCAACATTCTAAAAGTACTAAGTAGTAGGAGAATATTATGCAAGAGCAACCCACTGGTAAGCGTGAAGAATTACCAAAATTACCTCCCTGTATCCGCCTTACCCTTCCACTCCCACCAAGCATCAATGAACAATACGCTACTGTTGATGGCCGCAGAGTGAGTACTGCTGTTGCACGTCGATTTAAAAAACAGGTACAGGATGCCTTACATCAACTTGAACGTCAAGGTCTATTAGATGAGACGATACTGCGTTCCTTTCGCCAGGGATACCTCGCCCTCCTACTAGATTTCTACTTCACTACCCCTTTAAAACGCGACCTGGATGGGGGCCTCAAAATCACACAAGATGCGCTCTGCGATGGCCTGGGGCTCAATGACAACCGGGTCGTTGATATCCATTTAACCAAACATATCGACCCATTGCATCCACACCTCTATCTTGAATTAGAAGCTTTACCCGAATGGCAGTTTGATCAAGAATACGTTCTGCTTTCTTGAATGAGAAGCTTTACCTGAATAGCAGCTTAATCAAAAGTACATTCTGCTAAAATAAACGTAGAACCTTGTCTTTCCGCCAAACCTTTCTTAAGATAGAACTACTAAAGACGACGTTCTGTAACAGATTATCAACTCTCTTTCTTGAGGTACTACTCTATGTCTGTACTACCCATCCCCTTTAAGAGGAGATGTTTCACACGGCCACGTGCCAGCTACGCATCAGGCTTTCGGCTATCTACTGCGTTCAACCAGACGCCAGGCAGGCTCATAGGCGGACTCTTGCTCAGCAGCGCCATTGGTCTGCTCGCATATCGTCGCCGTTCGCTTAGCCGTAGCGGCATCGCCGGTGCTGTTGCCACTGGAACCACAACCTTTGGGTTGGGAGGACTAAGCTGGGGGCTCTCGCTGATCTTCTTTTTTGTCTCTTCCAGTGCACTCTCGCACTTTCGTGCTTCTGCCAAAGCAGCGACAGCCGCCGATAAATTTAGTAAAGGCTCTCAACGTGATCTAGGTCAGGTCATTGCTAATGGCGGCATAGCCACGTTGCTGGCACTTGGCTACGGCCTTAGCCGCTCTACTCGACAGCAATCCCTCTTAGAGGCTGGCTATATAGGAGCGCTAGCAACTGCAACTGCGGATACCTGGGGCACAGAGGTGGGAGTCCTCAGCGCTCAAGCTCCTCGTCTCATTACAACTGGTCGCCCTACAGCGACTGGCACGTCGGGCGGAATTACCCTCCCTGGCACTATCGCTTCCGCAGCCGGGGCCTTCGCTCTGGGTCTGGTCTTCTGGCTACTAAAGCGCGGTTCCTCTTTAACACTGCCAGCAATAGCTTTGTTGAGTGGACTCTTTGGAAGCCTCTTTGACAGCCTCCTGGGTGCAACTGTTCAGGCAATCTATTATTGCCCAACCTGTGCCAAAGAGACCGAACGGAGAGTCCACAATTGTGGAACTCCCACCAGAGCTCTACGAGGTATCGGCTGGCTCAACAATGATATCGTCAACTTTCTGTCCACTTTGAGCGGTGCCGTTCTCGCCCTCTTGCTCCGTTGGGGTCTGAGATCTTGATTGGGCTGATGAGAAGATTTTACCATTATTTTTGTCTCTCTATTCACTTTTAAGGACTATAGCAGGATGAATTTACTACGCAAATTTCTTTCGCCAACCTGGAGGCCTGCTTCAGCTGCGTCTGCTGGTTTGCTTGCAACGATCGCCTACAGTATTGCGATGGAGGGCGACAAGTTTTTGATTGGCAATCGTTTTAGCGATGTTCGTTTTATTCAAGGTCTTATAGGGGCACGCGGTGGGAGACGCACGTTAACCCTCTCATGGGTCTTGCATTTACTGAATGGGGTTCTGCTCGGCGAGCTCTATGCCGCACTGGTGAAGCGCTTTCTCCCAGGGCCAGATTGGTTAAAGGGAGTCATCTTTGGTGAGGTTTTTATCATTGGAGCCTGGGGGCTTACACCACTGGCAGATAAGTATCATCCCTTTATCAAGAATGGCGAGCTACCCCGGCTCGCGACCTGGACATCTTTTCTACAAAACCTGCTTCGGCACCTTGTCTTTGGGCTCGTGCTGGGCTGGCTCTATCGCGAAAAGAGCTCCTAGCTAGCTTCTCGGAGAGAGTTAGAGCCTTCTGTACGATCTCAGTACACGATACAAGCTTTTGACTCTCTCTGCCTGAGCTCTCTATCTCTGCCTGAGCTCTCTGATACTTCTGAACACTATCTTCTTTTCATGGTTGCTAGTGCCCCAATGGGGCATGGTTATAAGAGATAGCGCACCCAGTTACTCACATAGGGCAGGCGATAATCTGGGCGAATCCAGGCCTGAATAAGGAGCCAGATCCAGAGCAATAAAGTGACCCAACCAAGAATATCAATCAACAAGCCCAGGCCAAATGAACTGAGCCAGCCAATGAGCCAGATAGGCTCCAGCAATCTCTTTAAGAGGGAAACGATAAAGGTCAGCAGGCCCAGCGATCCAAATGTAATCAATGATTGTGCTGCATGCCAGCGCACATTGCTATTTTTTTCAAAAATAAAGAAGATCAGGCCCGATACCCACAAAAAGGCATAGGCCAGGACCCGCTCCAGGCGCTCATCTAATCCTAATGTCGTTATTCTCTGCATCATCTCCAGGCCTCGTTTCTAACAATTTGTGAGCACTCTCTGACCTGGCTTTCTTTCAATAGTTTTCCAGGGAGCTCAACTGCTCTATATACGCCACAACGGAAAGTGAGTTGCAATTTCCCCAACCTTACAAGTAACTTACAGATACCACTTGACCTGTACTGCTTAAATAGAGTGAAATAGAGCTAAACACCTACACAAGCGAGGAGCACCTGCATTGAAACAGATAAAACAGCCCAAAGCTGAGACAAAAGTTGAAGTACTCTGTAGACGCTTGCATGAGATAGCCCTGGAAAAAGGCGCTAATGCACAGATGCCAACTGTACGTACCCTTTGTGAAGAGCTCTCGACAACCCGTGTGACCCTCGATGAGGCTTTGAATATCCTTGAGGCGAAAAATATCCTGTACCGCAGGCAGCGAATGGGAATCTTTGTCTCACCCAAGATCCATCACAAGACGATCTCGATTCTCTTTGATGGCTCTCTCTTTGGCACGACCGGGATCTCTCCCATCTGGAATATGCTCTGGGTCCAGATTGCTCAAGAAGCTCAGTTACGTAGTGGAACAAAAAATGAGAGCTATACCTTTCATCTTATGATCCCTGGTTCCGATGGCTCGTCTGAGCTACCTGATGAGGTGAAACAGGGAATTGAAACTCATCGTATTCATGCTGTTCTGGCTATAGGCCTGCAGAATCCTGTCTGTAGCTGGATTACTGATCATGGTATCCCCTGTGTTGTCTTCGCTGGCATTGGCTCACATGTGACATGTCTTCATCTTGATGCATATATGATGCAACGTCTGGCCGTCGCTACGCTCAAAGAGCAGGGCTGCCAGAGACTTGGCTTCTGGTTTCCCAATTGGAGCGCTACAAGCAGAGAAGAGTTTTTACGTTTCGAAGGTGTGTATGAATTTCAACAAGCACTCGCTGAAGCTGGCCTGCCCTATTATCCAGAGCTTGTGAATGCTCAAATCTTATCACCACTAGAGGTCTCATCTCCTTTCTCTCGCATCAATCAGAAACAAGGCTACCAACTTGCTCTAGAGGTCTTTGGCAATCCGGAACAGGCAAAGCCAGATGGACTTTTCATCGGCGATGATATGGTGACCGATGGCGCACTGGCCGCCTTTGAAGAGTTAGGGCTGCATGTGGGCAACGATTTAAAGGTTGTCACGCATGCCAATGCAGGATCGCCCATTCTCTTCAGTCGTACAAAAAATATGGCAGTAGTAGAGTTTGATCCTCACGAAATTGTTCAAGTCATGTTTTCTTCTCTCGATGATCTGCTACTAGATTCTATCCCTAAAAGTAACTTTCTTCCTATCCAACCCAAAATTCGACTACCACTGGAACGCTAGCTCGCATTGGATCACGCGCTCCCACATCTGGAAGAGAGGGGACTTAAAAGAATAAAAGGTATCACGTCTATCGTAACTGCCTCTCTAAAACACAAAGGTTGTCACATCTATCACAACTGCCCTATAATAGGAGCAGTAGACGACAAATTTTATTCGTCAGGAGGCTTCTTATGCTGGACATCTCATTTCTTCCCGCTCTCAAAGTGAGCCTGGGAGATCCTGTTTTTATTGGCGACTTCTGGGGTTTCGTTCTTTCCTTAGCTATTGCCCCTTTTCTCTCATTCTGGATTAGTGCTGTTAAAAGCAAACTGGCCGTGGCCATCGGTGGAGTAATCGGCTCATTCCTTGGCTTTATTATCATTCTTGGCTGGGCTGGCACTCTTATTTTCGATACGCCCCTCGCCAATGTTGATGGCGTTGCAGTCTTCTTTGGTTCGGTTTTCTTTTGCACTATCGCTGGCGTGGTCGGTGGCATGACTACTGATCTGCTGCTGGCTCGTAAAAATGCTCGCGATTATCGTCGTGTAGCAATACACGAATAGCGCTCTACGGTCATGTTCTATCTTTTGCATGGAGAAGACGAGTTCACCAGTCGCGAACAACTGAAGCAGTTAAAGCAACTTGGTGACTTTGGCTTCAATCAAGATACCTTTAGTGGTACAGATACTGATCTCAAAACGATCCTGATTACTTGTACAACGCTGCCGTTCCTCAGTGAACAGCGGCTCGTTGTGGTGTCTGGTCTCCCCAAGAAAAAACGTGGTGAGACGGCTAAACAGGCCGATCCTGTAACCGAGAATCCCGCAAAAGAGGACATGGCCAGGCCAGTCAAAGGCAAAAAAGGGAAAAAAACAAGCAAAACAACAGCACTTACTCGTGCTGGCTTTGAAAAAGATCTGGCTGAGATGGTCGCAACTATGCCCACTGAGACGGTGCTTATTGTGCTTGTAGAAGAGCCACTTGAAGCCAGTAATCCCCTGGTCAAAGCCGCAGAGAAATATGGAAAAATGTATCAATCTGCTCTACCTAAAGGAAATGCGCTCGAAAGTTGGATTACAAAACGAGCAAAAAGCCTTGAGGTGAAGATTGCATCTGATGCCAATTCTCTGCTCGCCAATTTCATCGGGAACAATCTCCGTTTGCTCGCCAATGAATTGGATAAGTTGGCAACCTATGTTGGTAAAGGTGGAACAATCTCCATTGAAGATGTGCGCCAGCTCTCCGCACAGGTGCAGGAGGCTCGCATCTTTGATCTGACTGATGCTCTGGCTCAGCGCAATCGCAAACAGGCTCTCAATATTCTGCATGATCTGCTGGCGGATGGTGAACCACCACTTAAACTCATCAGTACGATTACAACGCAGGTACGCTCGCTGATGCTGGTCAAGGAGCTTGCACAAAAGGGGATGCGTGGGCCCCAGATTGCATCAACTTTAGGCCTGGCTCCATTTATCGCAGAGAAATCGCTTCGGCAAGTAGGGAATTTTCAGCCAGCTCAGCTCGAAAATACCTATCGCCAGTTACTGGCAACTGACGCAGCGCTCAAACGGAGCCGCCTGACACCCGAGATGGCTCTGGACCTCCTGGTCATTCAGTTTGGCTCCTAAATAGCCCCTTTCTTTTGATCGTTAGCATTTTACTAGTGATCGTTAGCATTTTACTAGAGGATAAACACACAAATGCCAGCAGCACTCCTGCATGATCTGATTCTTGACGCTATTCAGCAGCGCGGCCCTCTGTCTTTTGCAGACTATATGCGCATGGCTCTGTATGAGCCCGGATATGGCTACTATGTGACTGGACCAGCGCGGATGGGCTGGGAGGGTGACTACTATACAAGTAGCGATGTCGCGGCCTTCTTTGCCAATTGCCTGGGACGCCAGCTACGTCAGATGTGGGATCAGTTGGGGCGGCCAACTCCTTTTGTGGTTCTGGAGCAAGGTGCCGGGCGCGGAAATCTGGCTCTGGGTGTGCGCCTCTGGGCATCTCAGGAAGACCCATTGCTGGCAGCTGCCTTAGATTATCAGACTGAAGATATCAAGCAAGGTCTCGATGCACTAACTTCTCAGATAACACCTTCTGTCATCCTCTCTAACGAACTGGTGGATGCCTTTCCTGTCCATGTCGTGGAAAAACGTGGCGATCAGCTTCTTGAGGTCTTTGTGACAGCTGAGAACGGTCGGCTATCTGAAACCCTGGCTTCACCCAGCAGTCCTCAGATTGCGACTTACCTTGATGACTATAAGATTCCCTGGCGAAGCTTTGATGATGGCTGGCGTGGGGAGATCAATCTGGATGCCGAAAAGTGGATGGCTCATGCCGCTCAACTGATCTTTGGCCCCTCGCCTAAACGCAAACGGCGAGGCTTTATTCTAACAATTGATTATGGAGATCTCGCCAAACAACTCTACTCCCCTTATCGCTACCATGGCACTCTCGCCTGTTATTTTCAACACCAACTCACCGATCGGCCACTGGTACGGCCTGGTGAACAGGATATTACAGCCCATGTCAACTTTACCGCTCTTTTACAGGCCGGTCGCAAGGCAGGCTTACGTCTGGATACATTTCTCACTCAACGCGAATGGCTAACAAAGATGGGAATCTACGATGAGCTGGAGCAGATTAAGCAACGCGATTTTGCGATTATTGATACAGATCGCGCCAGCGATCAAGGCCAGATTGCTCTCTTTCAATGGTATAATCTTCGCCAACGCGTCGCTGCGCTCACTGAGCCATCTGGAATGGGGAACTTCAAGGTGCTGATCCTCAAACGCTAGATGACAAGGGCTCATCTAATAGTACCCGAGACAGGCCAGCAGAAGCATCTTCTTCTGTAAGAAGTTTCTTCTACTTAGAGAAAGGATAGCCAGCCATGAGACCACAGCGCATCGAGCCCGGTCCCGGTCAAGAATCCGTCTGGGATTATCCTCGACCGCCTCGCCTGGAGCCCTGCACAAAACAGATTCAAGTGATCTGCAATGGCCTCACACTTGTAGAGACTCGTTCGGCCCTTCGCGTCTTAGAGACCAGTAGCCCACCTGTCTATTATCTTCCTCCACAAGACTGTAAGATGGAGCACTTTCTCCCTACGACACACCATAGCTACTGCGAATGGAAAGGACAGGCCTCTTACTATACAATCCAGGTCGGCGAACGCAAAATCGTCAATGGTGCCTGGTATTATCCTCGCCCCACACGTGGCTATGAAGCCCTGGCCAATTATATTGCCATCTATTCTTCACATATGGATGGGTGCTATATTGATGGCGAAAAAGTCCAGGCACAAGAGGGTGACTTTTATGGAGGTTGGATCACGCACGAGATCATTGGTCCTTTCAAAGGCGGTCCTGGCACGTACGGCTGGTAGATAGAAGCTTCTTATGAGCACTCATCTGAGGGTCAGGTGCAGGAGAGGTGTGAGCACTCTTAAAATTATGTAGCGCTGCTTGACGACCTGCACAATTCTGCACAATTTCAACCGCAGCTTGGACTTTGGTCCTGTTATAAAGCAGAAGTTGAGGCTGTACGAAAAATCAGATAAAGATTATGGTGATACCTCTTGTAAGGCCTCTTTGCCACAAGGCCCCACACAGTGCTACCGTTGTGGCAGCAAGAGGTATCACCACTTTCAATCATGCAAGCATATAATGCTCGCGCTATACGGCTGGTTGACTCTTCTCATGTAATGGCTCATTGGATGCTTCAATCTGATGATAACGCCGACCACGCCAATCCACACCTTTGCCTGTAAGGATATTCCAGGTGGACTGCCCCATGATACCTGTAAAGACCAGACCAGCAATTGGATGCGTCAAAGCATAATACCAGGGCACCGCCAGCTGCCGATTAATCCAGATCCGATAAGCCAGCAACGGGGTCAGCTCAATCCCTGTCGCAAACCAGCGCTCTTTCGCAGTCAGATGACCACCCAATACCTTTTCCAATCCCTTCCCCAGAAAGGGCAAGAGAAATGGAGAGAAGGTTATCATCGGCAATCCTATCAGTTGAGCACAGACAAAAAGCAGACCGCCACGATTTCCTAAATAACTATTCTTGCGCCACCCACGCCAGGTCTCTTCCAGACTGGTATACATACGGACTGAGACCGCATCCTGCCCATCAACAAAATGGAGACGATAGCCATGATCCTTAATGACTCTGGCAAGATCGCGATCGTCTAACAATGTCTGGCGAAGTTCTGGACGTGCATAGCCCCCCACAGCATCATACACGGCACGACGCACCAGGAAAAATTGTCCATTTGCAATCGCAGTGGGACTGGCTGGATCATTTACTTGACGCGGCGGATACAACATACTAATTCCCATAAACGCCATTGGCATCAGGACACGCTCCCAAAATGTGGGGAGCTCCTGAGTCGTGGCAAGTGTAAAGAGATCCATTCGTTCTGTAACCGCTTGCGTAAGCGCCGAGCGCAGTGCTGAGGGGGTATGATAGGTATCAGCATCCGTAAATAGCAGCCAGCTTCCACTGGCCTCCAGGACGCCGCTATGAAGAGCATGTGGCTTACCGGCCCATCCTACTGGTAGCTCGTCACGCAGACGCAAAATCCATAGTTGTCCCCCTTGAGGATGGTTCTGCTGGATCTGATCCAATAATTCACTGGTTCGATCTGTAGAGCCATCATCTACCACGATAACTTCATACCCTGGATAGTCCTGCTCTAACAAAGAGGTGACGCAGCGCTCAATATTACGCTCCTCATTGCGAGCTGGCACAATAATTGAGATGAAAGGCAGCTCTTCTGATCCCACAGGCTCTGGAGCCTTTCGATCGAGTCTTGTGAGTCTATCGCTTGCATCTGGTCGCGTCCGTAGCCAGATAGTAAGGTAAAATCCAACCACCCCTACAACATGTGCCCAGAAGAAAAGGCGAGACCAGGAAGACCACCTATTCTTTTTTTTCATTCTTTACACTCTCTTTTTATTCTTAATTGCTTCTTTACCCGCTATTATACCAATATTTACAAAGAAAACCAATGCTCAAATGGCTATCCAGGTTACTATAAGTTACTATCTTTTGGCCTACCAGTTCGATCCAGGTGCCTCGGGAGAACACATCAACAGGACTAATGGGAGTTCAATATGCTTGTTTGTTGCTGCTTCATATTGCGAGTGCTTCGCTACTGGTGTACAATCTCTGACATAGATACCCTTTTGATCCTTCAATCATATTCATATCTCCTACTCTAAAACTGCAATCGCAGCCAATACGACCGACATGCCTCTTTGCACGATCAGAGGTAGGAGATAGTAAGATGCCAGATATCTAATAAGAGATGCTCATGCAACAACGACGATTGCCTGTCACGATCATAGCCCTTCTGCTTAGTGTGGGCGTATATATCTGCTCGCTTCTCCTGGGACAGCCACCAGTTGCACAGGCGCATGCATTTGTCATTGGCTCAGATCCCGTTGATGGCTCAACGATTCAGGCACTGCCAGCAGAGATACATATTTATTTTAACGCACCAATCAGTTCGCTTAGTAGTGCGCAAGTACTGTCGATTCAAGCAGGAAAACTTACTGATATTGGATCAGCTACGAGCCTTGTAGCCTCTAACAATCCGAATGAACTGATCACTCCTGTCAAGACGCTCGCGTCACAGCCACAGGGTAGCTATGAGATCCTCTGGACTGCGGTAGCCAGCGGCGATGGCCGCACAACCTATGGC
This sequence comes from Tengunoibacter tsumagoiensis, assembly GCF_003967535.1. Taxonomy (GTDB): domain Bacteria; phylum Chloroflexota; class Ktedonobacteria; order Ktedonobacterales; family Ktedonobacteraceae; genus Tengunoibacter; species Tengunoibacter tsumagoiensis. The sequence continues at coordinate 5,200,787 of NZ_BIFR01000001.1, forward strand.
ATTATTGGCTTTAACGTTGGTTTCGCGAATACTGGAGCAAGTGGAACGGTCCTTCTTGGTCCCACAAGTAGCAATAATTTAACCGATATCCGCGCATTCAATCCTATCAATATAATGGCGGTGTTCTGGGATTGGCTTGGGCTGGCCTCTTTGACAGCATGGCTAGGTCTGCTTCTTATTGAGCTCCTTTTGCTTTCAGACAAGGGCCGGAGCCAGGCTTTGTTAATCTATGCCAAAAAACGCACGTACAGTCTCCAGTGGCTCTGCCTGGGGCTGCTACTGAGCAGTGATCTTATCTCGCTCTTTCTGCGGGAGGTTCAGCTCTCACAAGCGTTGAAGAGCGATTTCTCTTTTTCACAGCTTCTCACGATAGTGTTTGAGACCAGTTATGGGCAGCTATTACTGGCTCGTACAGTCCTGCTGATTCTGGCTATGGGATTACTCTATTGGACCGGTCGCCCCAAAAGTCTTCCTGCTGGCACCGAGCCCTCGCTCCAGCTCAAACGCACTGGCTCTTTGCATCTTGCACTTACTCAAGATGGACCAACAACTCACTCCACACATGCGGTCAATTCTAAAAATCTGTCGCGGAAAACGATTGACTTAAAAGAATTTCCAAGCAATCCACCTCAGCGTATCTCGAACAGTAATCCAAAGGGAGTGGGACGCCAGACCATTGAGTTAAAGGATACGATTGGCACGCCCCCTTCTCTCCGCTATACGTGGGTAGCCTGTGTGATTGCTCTTCTCACGACGTTGAGTTACAGTCTCTCTCGACCAGCGGCTCAGGTGCTGCAACCGCAAATAAGTGCGATTGTCTTTGATTGGCTGTACCTGATTGGACAGGCGATCTGGATTGGGGGTATGGCCTATCTTGGTATTATCCTGCTCCCTCTCTTCGTCAATACCATGATGGATAATCAGGCAGAAACACAGATTACCTTATTGCGTCGCCTTCGCCCTTTCTTCCTGGTTGGGATTGGCATGCTCACCATCAGCGGCCTCTATCTCTGTAACGCCAGTATTACCCAATCACAACAATTGCTCTCTGACCCTTATGGGCGTACCGTCCTTGTTCAGATCGGACTTGTCGTGATCATGCTCGCTCTGAGCTTTTATGCCCTGTTTGTGCATGCTCCTCGTTTGAGCCGTCAAGCACGCCTGCTTCCATTTGTTGACAGCCAGCTCCCTACACGGCGCTCTCGCGAAGCTGCGCTCCAGACACGCCGCAAAAACCTGCGCGTCTGTGCCAACAGCATTGCTATCACTGGCGCTGGTGTATTGTTGTGTTGTGCGCTCCTCTCATTTTTCGCTCCGCCTATTGTCTTTCCAAGTGTCTCGTATCATACAGATACTCCGGCACAGAACACTAGCAAACAGGCACAAACAAAACAGTTGGGAGATCTCTCCTTGACCCTTCAGCTTCTGCCAGGAAAAGTTGGAAGCTCCAATACTGTTTTGCTTCTCCTGACTGACAGTAGCGGAAAAGCTCTCACGGACGCAACCATTCATCTGGCCGCAAATATGACCACAATGGATATGGGGGTGGGAGAAGCAACAATGATGGGGGGAAATCCAATTTATCTTGCGACCTTTGATAAACAGGCAGCATTTTCTATGTCTGGTCTGTGGAACTTACAAGTAGATATTCAACGCCCTGATCAAGCCCCACAGCAGACCTCTTTTGAAATCATGTTGGACTCCTGATCCAGCATGATCAGGGCTACTCTTGCTCGGTCTGGAAGCGATATTCGCTCGCCAGTTCAAAATAATGCATTGCGCTTTTTGCTAGATTATTGCGATCATCTTCAGACAGGTGACGCAAGGGTCTGGCAGGAGAACCCAATGCAAGCATGCATTCAGGAACCTGTTTATGCTCAGCGACAAGTGCTCCTGCTCCAATCACAGCGTAGGAGCCAATCTGAGCATGAGAGAGCACTGTTGCGTTCATCCCAATCAGGACATAGTCTCCGAGCGTGGCTCCGTGTACAACAGCATTATGGCCAATAGTACACCATTCGCCAATGGTAAGTGGAGCATCATCATCCACATGCAGTGTACAGTTATCCTGGATATTGCTTTTCTGTCCCACCACAATCGGAGCACTGTCCGCCCGTAGAACTGCGTTATACCAGACGCTCACACCTTCATGCAACGTCACATTGCCTATAACCATCGCACCAGGAGCGATAAAGACATTCTCAGCAATCTTTGGCCAGATGCCCTTATAGGGAAAAATCGGCATAACGCATCTCCTTTTTCTATCTCCTAAAACGAGCGCCTAGCGCCACATATTACTGACGACAAAGATCAGATTTGCTGGACGCTCAGCCATACGCCGCATCAAATAGGGGTACCATTGCGACCCATAGGGGACGTAGACGCGCACATTATAGCCTTGCTGAACTAATTTCTCCTGCAAGTCGCGGCGAATACCATACAACATCTGAAACTCAAATGAGGTCTTGCTAATGCCATGATCTCGCACATAGGCACAGGCCGCATCAATGATCACTTCATCATGCGTGGCAATCGCAGGAAAATTTCCTCGCGCTAGCAGCATTTTCATCAATGTAAGATAGTTCTGATCTACTGAGCTCTTCTGCTGGAAAGCTACATTCTCGGGCTCTTTATAAGCTCCTTTTACCAGACGCACGCGCACCTTCTGCTCAATAAGCTTCTCCAGATCGCTCTGGGTACGGTAAAGATACGATTGCACCACGGTCCCAACCTGTTCGAAACGCTCCTTTGCCGCAAGTGCAATCTCAATCGTCTGCGCTGTATAGGCTGAACCTTCCATGTCGATACAGACAAAAATATTGGCTTGCTTAGCCTGCTCCAAAATCTGGAAGAGCTGCTCCAAACAAAGCTCGCGCGAGATATCTAACCCCAGAGCCGTCAATTTGATGGAGATATTGGCATCAATACCAGTCTTATGAATGAGCTGGATAGCATTAATATAATCCTGAGTCGAGGCACGAGCTTCCGCCTCGCTGCTTACGTTCTCGCCTAGCAGATCCAGTGCAGTCTGAATACTCTTTTTATTCATCATCCGCGTTGCCTGAATGGCGTCGTCTAGAACCTCACCTGCCACAAAACGACGTGATACGCCGCGGGTCAGTTTATTTTGAACAACAAATTCTCGCATTTTGGGGTTGTCGGCAAGAGAGAGTAATGTATCTTTTAAAGACATCCTGAATAGCCTTTCCTCTGGCTGAAAAGTGGCGCTGGTATCTGTACAGACAGCATATCGCACTGGGTGAAACAAGACAGATATCGATAGCTCAGGCTCTCCTCTGTCAGTTCAAGGGGCCTCGACGTCCACGATATCCACGATCCAATTCATACTCTAATAATAGCATAACTACAGAGAAGAAGGCTCACTTTTTTCTTCCATTTTTTTACAGGCGCTATCATTTTATCTATCGGTGCATCAGGTAATTTCACCCATGATTAGATAGAAAAACGGCGAAACGTCGTAAATGCTGCCCCTGGCTGATCATCGTTCTCGCCCTTACGCGAGCCTACTTTCCTATACGATGCCAGAGCCCGAGGCGGATCAGCTCAGTTCTTGCCTCAAAACCAAAATGTTCGGGATCGATATCACGTCCATTATGAATAACCAGTCCACGCAACATCTCAATCAGTTCAGCCTTGACAGATTTATCCTGCTCAAACGGAATATGCTGCGCCAGACGCTCAATAGCTTGCCGGTTGTACCATTGCTGTTGTGACTCGGTCATAACCACCTTTCTCTCACCTCTACAGACACTCATTGATGTAACCTGCAATATGGCTAGAAGCCCTCTATCCAGGCATACTCTTCTCATACTATCATCTCAGTCTTCACCATTCAAGCGAGAAAGCCGTCACAAGATACACTATTCTACAAAAAGAAACAACTTACTCTATGCCCTGGAAAAATAATGAACGACAGAGCGCCATAATCTTGATAGCCCTTTTTCCCTAAAGTAAGCATCCAAACTTGATTAAATAGCGAGAATGATGATACTGTACTAGGGTAAACATAGTATAATGAATGTAGTATTAAGGTAGGCATTAAAGATGTTCTGTACCTATTGTCATGCAGCCCGCATAGAAAATGATGCCCCATGCCCTAACTGCGGAGCTCCTTCGCCTTTTGTAGGAAGAGCCCCCAGCGGGCCTGCGGGCAACGTACAGGCTAATCCCTGGAACCCGACTGGCACAGGCTCTAATACGCAGTGGAGTGCTCAGGCTCCGCAGCTCTCTTTCGACCAATCTGCTCCATCCTGGCCGCCAACCGGATCACAGACAAATTGGCAGTCTCCACCCAATCAATGGGGCTCAGCTGGCAATTGGCCAATCAACAATCAGACAAGTGGTGTTGTAGGGTCAACAGGAAACCAATGGGGCAGTTCCAGCAACTGGCAACAGAGCAATTTCTCTGCTGCGCCTGCAAGTGGAAACCCCCAGACTGGCTCTCTGACGAATTCAGTGCCCTCGTGGCAGCAATTAGGACCACTTCCTTCCTGGCAGCAGAGCGATAGCTCAGCCGATCATGGCTCATATGGAACACAGCAACAAGCTTTCCAGGATGGTCCTCCTGCCACGTCTAATGCTCTGTTGCCAGCTTTATATAATCAACCTGGGCTCGAACAAGATGGACGCCGTCCAACTCTCTCACTTCAGTTAGTGCCTGAACACCATATCGCACATCTGGTTCAGCCAGCCGAAGGAGCAGAAAAAACCTATGTTCCTCCGATGTTTACCCAGCCTCGCCCCATTATCCCTCGCTATCGAGCCATTAGTGGTCTGTTGAGCATCATTATTGTAACGCTTCTCCTCTGTACAGGGGTGGGCTATTTCGCCAAAACACACGGAGCAGGCACGATTTATCGACAAATAACTGGCTCAACTCCAAATAATCTCGCTCCTACACCCATCCCAAATCTTCCCGATCCTCCGAACAAAATTGATACGGGGCCGGCTGCCGATATCATCCCATCGGCAACGACAGCTTCGCGTATCGATAATAAAACGCTGATGCCCCTGGAGCGCCAGGTTATCTTTACAACCAATACGCCGTTCTATCTATCGTACAGCGTACAGGCACCCGATAAAGATGGCATCGTCTATAGCAAATGGTATACCAACAACCAGTTCTTTATCACACAACAGCAGGCTGTCAAAGCAAATGCTAATAACGAGCTTAGCAATACGATGCTCTATAAACAGCCAGCTGAAGGTATGGTAGAGATCTACTGGAACGACCAATTAGCCAAAAGGCTCTACTTTGTGGTGCGCTAAATGCTCACATAGTTTAGAGCGGCTGTAGCGCATAAAAAAAGATCCTCAGCCTCGCTTCTTCTCTTAGAACAGAGATAAGGGCGTTGTGCTGAGGATTTTTTTGCCTGCGAATCAATAAACCAATTAACCCTGTGTTTCTACCGATACATCACCAAATACTTGAACCTGGCAGGCCAGACGCATATTAGGATTCTTCTTCAGGTCGCTACGCAGCCAAAATTTTTCCATAAATGAGAGGGAATTGGTGTTTGTTGATGGAGAGACCGCCACCCGGTCGGTTCCACAGAGACCGTTGCCGTGGCAATTTGCGTATTTCCAGAGACCACAGTAGACTGGAACGTCATTCTCCAGCGCTGGATAACGGACGGTATCACCCTCGGGCACCTCAACCCGTACTTTTTCACGCACATATGTGATAGTTGGCATGACTCTATCCTCCGAGATCAATTCTACCAGATTGCTAGCATATCTTTGTTTATGCCCAGTCAGAGTATAGCATAGAAGGGCTAAGGCATCAATCAAACTCCAAAGCGTGCTCTTTTGGGAGAACCCATTGCTCTATCCAATGGTTCTGATACTCACATCCCTTCAAAAAAAGGTCAAAGATTGGCGATTACTGGCTTTCTTCAACCCAGAGTGTGACCGGGAGCATTTGTGGAGCAGGCGCTGCCTCGTTCGAGTTATCACTTACGACGAGCTCTGTATGATAACTCCCAGGAGCAAGCTTGTCGCTAACGCAACTCACAAGAAGTGTGGCCTTTTCTCCCGGCTGCAAGCTTCCACTGGCTGTATTAACGCTTAAGAGAGGGGCGTTTACATCTGAATTCTGTCCAAGCGTCCAGTTCAATGTATGCCCACCAGTATTCGTTATAAAGATCTGCGTTGGATGGGGGTTCTCTCCCTTTCTGGCCATGAGCTGTAGCTCGCTGGGAAAAAGCAAGATTACAGCCGGTCCTTCAGTCGTCGAAGCTGGCTGACCAACATGGGTGGCAACTGAGGTCACGGTCACCTGCGGCTTTGAAGCAATGGCATTAAATGGATGATGCCCAATCAACGCAAATGCAATCAAGCTACTGGCAAGAAGAAAGAAGATGCAAGAGAGCGACAATAAGAGGGAGATAGTCTTGAGTGATAGGAGCGGACGTGGCAGTCGATAGGCCCGGATTGGCTCTGGTGCCACAATCTCTTGAGCAGGTGTAATTTCTTTGGTGTGGCGCTGGAGTCTGTGTGCCTTCAATGCTAAGGCTTCATCCGTTGCGGGAAAGAGAATCGCATCTGGTTCTGGCAAAGGCCATGACTGATGGTCAAGTTCGTCGCGTGTTGTACGTTGAACATGAATTTTGCTCGAATGATAAGGCTGATCTTCAGGGTGCAGGCCAACATAATGACCAGCTCGATGAGGTGAGGCAAGATGAACTGAAGATGACTGAGCCTTTTGGTTAACTCGACGTAGCGGCCTTACAGGTTGACCACACCTCGAACAACGTTGTGAGCCCGCTCTCAACTCCTTCTGACAGATAGCGCAACGCTTTGTCTCCATTGTATAACGCTCTTGAGGGAAGGCTGACCCGGTTCCAGGTCATTTTCCCCTCTCCTCCTCTCATGACTGTGGCTTATCTTATAGAGCACGCATGATTGATACGATCGCTCAAGAACTGTGTGCTTTGTATTAGATTAAACGCACAGGAGAGGAGGTTCTCAAAAGCAGATATGCACCAGAGAACGTTGCACACTAAGAACTGGCATTCACCGTTAGCGATAAGGGTGTTTTTCCGTCTGTCGTTACCAGTACAGAACCGCTATAGGTCACATTATTACTATCGGTGCCAGTGGCCTTAAGCGTGTAACCCGTGACGCTCGGAAGATAAATGGGCAGGCTGAATTTTCCACTTGCATCAGTCGTAGCAGAAGCAACCGTATTTCCCAGGGTATCAAGGAGGGTCACTTTGGCTCCGGCAAGGGTACGCGTGTCACAAACCGAAACAGGGCAGGCCAGCACCGTCCCACTGACAAGGGTGCCTGTTACTGTAAAGGTGACCGTAATGGTGGTTGGACTTCCCACCACGCTTGCTCCACCACTACCAGCAAGCATCACCGTCAAGGTACCAGTATAGGAGCCTGGCGTCAATTGAGAAGCATTCGCGCTCACAGAGACGGTCCCTCCCGTTCCTGCATCTGTGCCAGTTAGAGGCGATAGATTTAACCATTTACTGCTTCCTGCATCTCCTGCAACCGACCAGCTAACGGGACGAGAACAATTGCCAACTTCATTGAGATTTATGGTCTGAGCGCTTGCAGATTGACCAGCCAGAGCGGTAAAAGCTAATGAACTGGGTAGCGCTTGTAGTGTACAGGGTTGTTGTACATTCAACGTCACTTGAAAAGATTGTGGGCTCCCTTGCAAGGCAAGACTGGCTGAATCAGTTGCAGTCAACGCGATCTGCGCAGTATAGATTCCTGGCACAAGGCCAGCAATGCTTGGGGTGACAGTTAAGCTCACCGTCTGAATACTTGAACCCAGCGTTAAGGCAGGGGCGCTGGTCTTTAACCAGCTGGCGGCTGGGGTAATAGACACATTCAAGCCAACCGGCCAGTTACAGCTCCCAGATGCAGTAATCACCTGCGTTTGTGGAGAAGGATCAGCCATGCCTTGAGTCGCTGTAAAGATCACAGAGCTCGAAGGTGGGGGTGACAGGGTACACGGAGGCTGCACAGAGAAATTGACTCCAACGGTCTGGGGACTTCCACTTGCTGCTACCCCATTTTTATCAACGCCTATGAGTTGCACCTGACCCGCATACGTACCTGTTGTCAGAGCGCTGGCACTGACTGTAATTGTCACCTGACCTGTCTGCGCAGGTGCAAGCGAGCCACTGGCCGGGGTAGCACTTAACCATGAGCTCATTGATGCTGGAATAGAGACCGACCACAGCAGCTGACTATTCCCTGGATTGGTGATGATCACGGTCTGACCAGGCGGAGTTGGCTGCGCTGGCGTCGCACTAAAATTCAGACTCAATGGCGAAGCCCCCAGTATCGGAGCGCTCGGTGGTGGTGGTGCCTGTACCGTTAAGGTGACGGTGACCGATTGGGTACTTTGTGGTAATGCAATCACAATATTCGCGGTATAGGTTCCTGGGGCTAAACCAGCCTGATTGACATTCACTGTCGTGACTGCACTCGTAACGCCACGTAACTGCCCGCTTTTTGCAGTCAATGAGAGCCAGCTGGACGAAGAAGTTGCAGACCATGAGATTGTTGGATAGTTCAGACAACTTGAATTTGCGGTAAAGGTTAAAGATTGACCAACAGGATTTTGCAAGCCAGAGACGGCATTGAAGGTCAAACTTCCTGTATTGAGGCTTAGACCACAGAGACGCTGAACGGTAAGCGAGACGCTGACTATCTGTGGACTATTGAGAGCAGAATGACCTTCGCTCGTCGAAAAGATCAGATTGCTCAGGTATGTACCTGGCAATAGATGCTGACTATGAGCTTTTATCCTCACTATACTGGTTGAACTGGGCGTGATGATCCCTGAAGTCTGCTGCGCACTCAACCAATTTTTATCTGGATCAGGCGTGGCGACGAAACCTCCATTCCCCGAAGAGGTGGCAACTGTCCCTCCAATCGTCCAATAGAGAGGCTGGCTACCTGGATTACTAATCTGTACAAATTGATCATCAGGGTCTGTATACCCATCTACTGCTGTAAACGTCAAAACGGCTGGAGTAATCGCCAGGACAGGGCCAGCATCAGTTGGTAAGGGTGCCACAGTCATCTTCACTGGAATATGCTGTATCATCCCAACATTTGTTGTTATTGTGATTGTCCCCGTATAATCCGCTGGGGAAAGATTGCTACGCTGAGCCGCCACTGTGATTTTCTGTGTACTACTAAATTTCCCCTGACTTGGGGTCAATTGTAGCCATGGCTGATCGCAACTGGCCGACCATGTAATCGAGCCCTCACCATCATTTTTCAAGTTGAGGTACTTTGTGGTATTCGCATCCTGTGTGTCTGTCCCGAAATCCAGGGAAGTAGTATCAAGATCAAAATGTGCTGGACGCGTCGGGCCAGAATCTACACGCAAGGTTGCATTGGCTGTGTAGCGCGAGCGAATATCTTCTGCCTGCAACGTATGGGAACCAGGGTCCCAACTACCATCAATGACAAGATTGGCGTCGGCAGATCCATCTGCATTGACCTGGATGGGATTTCCAGGCTTAGCTGCTATCTGCTCTTCAATATCTCTCGTCAAAAATACTTGCGTTGAAGATGAAAAATTGCGGAGATGAACTGTTACCAGAGAACCAAATTTAGCACTGCTCTGGGAAAGGTTTAATGATGGCGAGAAGCTCGTGCGCGTTGTCTGGCCATGCTTCTGTGTAAATGCAACCGATAAAAGCAAGGTGTCAATAAGAAGCGCTACCAACGCAAGCACTGCCAGGCCAATAAAAATTTTTCGTAACCGGGAATAGCGATACCCTGCTGAGCGCGTATACAGTGTGGTTGCCTCTGCCACACGCCGCATGTCAGTATCAATCTGCTTAAACTCAGGATTAGAGGGGAACATACGGGCCTGGAGAGGATCATTCTGCTCATCCCAATCATCTCCCTCCTCAATCTCTGGTTCTTGTAACCAGGGCCACAGCTCTCTCACTTTACTATCAAAAGAAGGAGCCCGCTCTGGCTCTGGAACATAGACCCCGGGCGGCAAAGGGGTGCTATCACGCTGGATCTCAGCCGAAATATCAAGAAGGCGCGAGAGCCGCGAAGCTCTAAGGGATGGGGTTAATTTTGGCTCTTCTTCAGAGATACGACGTGCTGCGTTGTTTAAACGTAACACTGTCTGTTCGGTAGAATGAGTCCAGATCCCTTTTTCTCTACTTCCGTCTTCCTGACCGTTTTCTGTAGAGACAGATGCCTGTTCCATGGGTTGAGTCGCTGATGCTTGAAGAGCAGATGAAAATAATACACCGTCTTGTGGGAACGCCTCTTGCTCTGTTGACGCTCCAGATAGGGAGGATTGTGATTTCACAGCAGCCGATTCTTTGAGCTGCCCGAGAGCGGTATTACACGCATCACATAGACGAGAAGCATTGGTACATGACTTCCCACAACGCATACATATATTCATCTTGTCCATCTCTTCTGAAAATAGTATTCAAGCGCTCAAATATAGTATTCCCTGACCAACCCCGGTTTTTCTGTCTCTCTTCCAGGCCACACAAATAGATAAATAGAACTTATACGATGCTCCAGGTTACAAGAATTGAAGAAAGAAGAGCCTCACTGATAAAACGTTGGATACAGAAATTGGTCACAGTTCCGTGACCAATTTCTTCTGGACTAAAAAGAGAGGGCGTCTCAGTTCACACCCTCTCTTCGATCTCGCTCCTACTACTTACCTTAGTACTGCTCCAAATTCTTCGTTCAATGCTCGGATGATCTGCTCCTGTACTGTGTTTGCTTCAGTATCTTTTAAAGTTCGATCAGCGGCTTGATAGGTTAATGAGTAGGTAAGATTCTTTTTCCCCGCTGGAATTGGCTCTCCTGTGTAGACATCGAAGAGCATAACTGTTTGAAGAAGCTCGCCTCCGTTCTGACGAATGGCTGCTTGAATAGCTTCTGCTGGAACAGACTGCTCAACGACGAGTGCCAGATCTCTTGTTAATCCCTGCTGACGAGAAATGGGGGTGTATAGTATATGCTCAGGCACTGCTGCATACAGCCGCTCCAGGTCCAGCTCTGCCAGATAGGTCCGCTCTACGAGATCGTAGCGCTGCTGTACAAGAGGATGGACCTCACCTAAAACACCAATAGAGTGATACTCACTCTTGCCCGACGCGCCTATAAACGCCACTTCAACTTCAGCGCAACGACCTGGATGGAAGGTTGGATGCTCACTGGCCCTGAAACGATAGCTCCCAATATGCAAGCTGGCCAGCAACGACTCAACGGCCCCTTTCAGGTCATAGAAATCAGCAGACCGTGACAGTTCTCCGGACCAGGAGATCTCAGCTGGCCCACTGAGCGCCATTCCAATCGAACGCCGCTCATCAGGTAGCTGAGCAGGATCTGCTGCTGGCAGATAACGACGGCCAATCTCAAAGAAACGCAATCCTGCTTTGTTACGCTTGCTGTTCTGCTGTAAGGTTTCTAATAGATTGCTAAGCAGGGTCAGGCGTAAAACCTCCATCTCACTGCTCAAAGAATTGGCCAGCACGACGGCTGGAAGAGAGCGAGCATCAAAGGGTTCGGTACGTTGAACAGGTACAATGCTCTCGGTCTCAGCGTAAGAGCGCAAGAGCGCCTGTGCTGTTTCGGCACCAGGGTACGCCAGGATAGCAGCCATACGTGCTCTGCTCGTCAGGGCATACGTTATGATCTCATTCAGACCCGCCCCCATGAGTGTGGTACGCACGAATTGTTCACGTTCGAACCAGGGATCTAGCTTCAGCTTTGGGAGTGGACCACTGGGGATCGAGCTCGGAATGCGATCATAGCCAAGGATACGGATCACCTCTTCAACCAGATCAGCCCCCTCTTGAATATCTGCGCGATAGGTTGGCACGCTCACCTGCAAAGACGGTCCAGCGGTTGTTACTTCAAAGCCTAATGAGCTTAACGCTGTCACAATCTCTTGCTCAGAAACTTTCATTGATGTGAGCCATTCAACTTCAGCAGCCGAGAAAGGGATGATCTGAGTCTGGACAGGCTGTGGATAGTGATCAACTCGACCTGGATGCACCGTTCCCCCGGCCAGCTCGACCATCAACTGTGCAGCACGATCAGCCCCGCTCACGACCAGTTCTGGATCAAGCCCTTTTTCGTAGCGGCTTGAGGCATCCGTACGTAATCCCAGTATCGTGGAGGTTCGTCGCACATTCCCACCTTTGAAGTTTGCTGCCTCCAGCAAAACCGTGGTGGTCTTCTCACTGACCTCACTTTTCGCTCCACCCATAACACCCGCAATGGCGGTTGGTCCTGTGGGATCTGCAATCAAAAGCATGTCAGGAGTCAATTTCCGCTTCACATCATCCAGTGTTGTCAGGATCTCACCTTCATGAGCGCGGCGAACGATAATATGATGCTCTGGGACCAGATTATAATCAAAGCCATGCAGAGGCTGCCCCTGCTCAAGCATGACATAATTGGTGATATCCACAATGATATTAATTGGACGCATACCAGCAGCCAACAAGCGACGCCCCATCCAGCCTGGCGAAGACCCCAATTTTACATTGCTAATCACGCGGGCCGTATAGCGAGGACAAAGCTCAGTATCTTCTACGCTTACCTGCACCAGCTGGTTGGTAGGAGCTCCCTGCTCCTGGAACACGGGCTTTGGCAGGCGCAGAGGTTGACCAGTCAGAGCCGAGACTTCACGCGCAATGCCAATAATCGATGAGAGATCGCCACGATGAGCTTTAATTGCGAAATCAAGCACAACCTCACCTAGCAGATCAACCACTTTCAGGCCCAGTTCTGTGTCAGGATCGAGAATATAGATCCCTGAATGATCATTGCCCATACCAAGCTCACGAGGGGAACAGAGCATCCCTTGCGAGACATAGCCCATTTTTTTGGTCTCGGTAATCTGGAAATCGCCAAACTGCGCACCCGGTAAGGCCAGGGGCACTTTATCACCCAACTGAATATTGGGAGCACCACAGATGACGTTGAGAACCTCGCTCCCTGTATTTACCTTTGTATAATTTAGATGATCAGAGCTCTCCACCTTCTCCAGATGGATAATCTGAGCACTGATGATCTTATCGCCCCACTCTTTACCAATATATTCGACCGCTTCAACCTCTAGACCGGCCATCGTTAACGTCTGCGCCAGCTCTTCTGGCGACATTGTAATGTCAACATAATCCTTTAGCCAACTTAATGGAACTCGCATTAATGCATTCTCCTTCTACTGTTCGCTCTACCGCCGAGCCTAGAATTGGCGCAAGAAGCGCAGATCATTGCCAGAGAAGAGCCGAATCTCTCCCAGGCCATACTTCAACATGGCAATGCGCTCAACGCCCATACCAAAAGCAAAGCCGCGATATTTTGTGGGGTCATAGCCCACTTCGCGCAATAGCTTCGGATGAACCATGCCAGCTCCCAGAACTTCCAGCCAGCCACTGTATTTGCAGACACGACACCCCTCGCCGTGGCAGGAAGAACAGGTTACATCGACCTCAGCGCTTGGCTCAGTGAAAGGAAAGTAGCTCCCACGGAAACGGATCTTTGTATCAATTCCGAAGAGCTCCTGTGCAAAACGCTCCAGGCAGCCTTTCAGGTCGGCCATCGTACAGTATTCATCAACGAGCAGGCCCTCAATCTGATGAAACATCGCTTCATGGGTCGCGTCAACAGCCTCATTGCGATAAACCTTACCGGGGACAACCACGCGAACAGGCGGCTCAGTCTCTTTCATGGTCCGTACCTGCATCGGCGAGGTATGGGTACGCAACAGGATCTGGCCCGGATTCACCCAGAAGGTATCCTGCATATCGCGGGCTGGATGATCGGCTGGAACGTTAAGTGCCTGGAAGTTATAGTAGTCTGTCTCAACCTCTCGCCCCTGCACAACGCTGAACCCCATGCGCTCAAAGATCTGCGTCACCTCGCGAATGGTACGCGAGATAGGGTGCATATGCCCCACAGGCAAGGCTCGCCCAGGCAACGTGACATCGATGCGCTCTTGCTCTAAAGCTGCAATCATCTCCTGCTGCTTGAGATTCTCCCGTTTGGCTGAAAGTTGACGCTCCAATTCAGATTTCACAGCATTGATTCTTTGTCCAACGACAGGCCGCTCTTCTTTAGAGAGTTTAGGCATGATAGCCGAAAGATTTTTCAGCTCACCTTTATTGCGGCCCAGATAGCGAATATCCCATTCATCCAGATCGCTCAGGAGCGTAATGGGCCCCAATTCAGCGATAGCCCGCTCGCGCAGTTCGTCGAGCTGGCCCAACAATTGCTCTAATTGTCCGATCATTTCATCCCTCCGAAAACAACAAAAAACCGACACTCGTCAACAGGGACGAAGTTGTCGGCATAGCAAGCTCCGTGGTACCACCCGTATTGAATATCAACTTTTGCTCGGCCACGTGTTGAGCGAGAAAGCAATATTCCACTCGGTCTGTCTTTTAACGGGGACCACCGGGGCTGTCTACTTTATCAAAAGCTTAATTATGCAGTATCCCACTGAACCATTGAATACCATCATAACTATGCGTCACATCTTCAACAGCCAGCTCTGAGGTGAACTTCGACGTACCATGACGTAAAAGGGCTTCCAGTCGATGGCCCTCTCTCTCTGCACGTTCTCGATACGTGTACTCTCCTCATCAACGCTTTTCCACACATCATAACTTATCTTGAAGCAGTGTAACAGATTCCAGTCGAAAAGTCCAGAAATTTTTTACGGTCTGAAGCTTCTAAGGCTCATAAAAAGCGTGCATTCCGGGCCTGTTACGGCCCTATGTTAATAAGATACTTTTTTCTTAACCATTTCTCAGCAAGTGAAATAAAGCCTGAGAAAGATTAAAAAAGCCATATGGATGAGTTTATAGTGTCACTACTTTGCATGATAGGCCGTGTCTATCTCAGAGATACAATTAATCTGGAATTACAAGTAAATCTTTTAGTGGTAATGGTAGTAGCGGTAAAGCCAAATTTAACCATCATCACGTTGTAGTATGCATTTACCGCTCATACAGGTTACGGAGGGATACCAAATGAAAAGCTGGTCAATTAATCGCATCTGGGCTCTTGTTTTAGGCATTGTCTTCACTATTCTTGGTGTTGTGGGCTTTCTTACACCCCCAGAGAACAGCACTGGTGTACAGGCCATTCTGGGGCTCTTTGATGGCGATACATTTCATAACATTTTCTTTTTGATCACAGGTCTGATTGGACTGGGTGTGGCCTTCTGGGGTGAGTACTTCCGTCGCTACAATCAGGTGGTCGGCATCGTCTACACGCTGATCGGTCTGCTGGCCCTGATTCCAAGCCTCTACTATCCATCTGGCTCCTATGGGACCGATAATGGACTCTTCTTGAACCTGACCCATATGAATGCTGGCGATATCATCCTGAACCTGGTAGCAGGCGTCATCTCATTGGTCATCGGTTTCGCCCTGGCTGGTGAGGCTGCTCATCCCCATCGCGCTCGTGTTGCTCGCTAAAACGAGAAACTGACTGGATTTTAACAAAAAGAAGGGCTTCACGAATCAATGGTGAAGCCCTTCTTTTTGTCTTCATTACGCCCCCTCACCTTATCTTTAACAAAGCTCCCCGATACATATTTCCTATAAGCTGGTTCTTGTTACTAAAAAGCTTTTACAGGATAATCCGCATGTTACAATAGCAATAAGACAGGAAAAGATTTTATGAAGGAGAAAACTACGTGTTTTTTAGTACCCAACAGATCAATCAATCCCTCAAAAAGCTATCAGAGTTGAATCCCTTTTTTGGCACTGTCTTTCTAGCTCTCAGCGAATTTGATCTCCCTGAAAATCAAGTTACTATCCTCAATTTTATCTCGATAGTCGATGTCTTTTTGCAGAAATATTATAAGCCCGATCCCAGTTATGGCGGATTCTATACACCCTTCAAAACATCAAATACCAGGAAACGATGGAATACCTATCAATATGCAAACTCACTACACCGAGTTACTGTAGATACATTCTCTGATACTATTATCCATCCTAAAGGGACCCGCGAATGGGGATGGAAAAAAGACTATGTCAATATCCTTCTGGATGAGCATCTTAAAATCAGCCGCATTCCTGCATTTGATCTAGCAGTCTGGCTTTTTCGAACCAGAGAATGGAAAGAAAATGTTCAGCCACAAGAGATTATCAATACACTTCTGATGGAATTCCATATCACCGAAAATGCAAAAAGGGTATTTGATACTACCTCTGCTCCCTTTCATACGAAGTCTTTTCAGAAACAACCAGTTGATCTGGCTCAACTTTTAGACATTATAGGGCTCCCTCCCGAAAAGAAAGCCACATCCAGAACCAGAGAAGCATATACTTCTTCATTATTTCATCCTCTGCACATTGTTGAGGAGAGCGGAGCGAAACTTCAAAAATTAAAGTTGGTAGAGGTTGGACCTGCTCATGAATTAGAGATCGATCTTGCAGATAGACTGAATCTTATAACTGGAGATAACGCACTGGGGAAAACTTTTATTTTGGAATGTGCGTGGTGGTCTTTAACTGGAACCTGGGCCTCACCTTATCCCGCTCTTCCCCACCCACGTGCTGATTACCCTCACATTGCATTCCAGATAGCCAGACATGCCCAAGATGATCACATGCAGGTAGCTACCTATAATTGGAGAGCTCAATTATGGAATGAGCCTAAAAAACGTAACGTGCTTCCAGGGCTCACCATGTTTTCACAGGCCGATGGTTCCTTCGCTGTCTGGGACCCGGCAAAACTGGATGACACTAATTATAAAAATAATGCTGAAGAGGCTTTTATCCGTATCAATACGAAAGCCGTCTGGCATGGTCTACGAGAAAATATCAACAACAAAGAGATTGTGAGATGTAGAGGGCTTATAGATGATTGGCTCACCTGGCAAGCGGCTATTGATCAGACACGCTTCCAGGCTTTTCAGGAAGCTCTTAAAGCACTTTCGCCTCATCCCCAATCACCTCTTGTGCCAGGAGAGCCTATGCGGATACCAGACGAAGAAAGAGACGTGCGGGATATCCCAACACTCATTTTTCCTTATGGGGCAGTTCCCATTACCCTCTGTTCTGCTGGCATTAAGCGGATTGTTGCGCTGGCTTATCTCCTTATCTGGGCCTGGCATGAACATGTTGTCAGTTCCGATCTTATTCGTGAGAGCCCCCAACGCAGTATCGTTCTACTCATTGATGAAATGGAGGCTCATCTTCATCCATTCTGGCAGCGCGTCATTGTTCCTGCCATCACAAATGTCATTCAATCTCTATCCTCTCAGGTTGATATTCAAGTGATCATTGCTACCCATTCACCTCTCGTCCTGGCTTCGGTCGAGCCATTATTTGACGAAGAACAAGACAAACTTTTTCATTTACGCCTGGATCTAGATGATGGCTCAGTTCAACTCAATGAAGAAATATTCGTCAAACGTGGTCGTGTTGATCAATGGCTGATGTCTGATATCTTTGGCCTCTCCCAACCACGTTCACTTGCTGCCGAACAGACAATTGAGAAAGCACTGGCAGTCCAACTGGATGCCCATGCCTCTACAGAACAGGTCGCAGAGATTTCGCAGAGGTTGCAACAGGTTCTCGCTCCTGATGATGATTTCTGGCCTCTCTGGCTCTATTTTGCCCAGCAAAAGGAGGTAGAGCTATGAGGCCGATTAAACCACAGCCTGAACCTGCATCTTTTTATGAACAGGTTCAAAAAAAAGGTGAAGAGTTCCTGGTCCAACATCCCAATCTAAAAGGTTCAAAGTTAAAACCATACTGGAGAGCTTGTATACCAGAACTACGAGAAGCGTATTCGCATATTTGTGCTTATACTTGCCATTGGATCTGTCCTGATACCGGAGCCGCTACTGTCGATCACTTTAAACCAAAAGAACTCTATCCACAAGATGCTTATAGATGGTCAAATTATCGCCTGGTCTGTAGTCTTCTCAATTCACGCAAAGGTGTGAATGAAGAGATCCTTGATCCCTTTACTATTCAGGATGGGTGGTTCACACTTCATTTTCCTTCGTTACAATTAAAACCCGGTGAAGTGCTTACTCAAGAAGAAGCCTATAAAGTTGAACGAACGATTCGAATACTCAAACTTAATGATATGACTTGCATCAATGGAAGGAAAAGCTGGTTGATTCCTTATTTAAAAGGAGCACCTCTTTCTTTTATGGAAGAAAAGGCTCCCTTTTTAGCTGAGGAATTGAAGCGACAAAAACTGCTTGATCTCGGTCATCCAATCTGGCAAACGTTTCATAAAATTTCTTCTCCGGGGGCTTGACGAGGTATTTCTTTTCTGGTATACTCCGTTGTGTTCCCGAGAGACCGGAGCAACGGGGTGTAGCGCAGCCCGGTAGCGCACTACAATGGGGTTGTAGTGGTCGGAGGTTCAAATCCTCTCACCCCGACTAAACAATAAGGCTGGAAGCTTCTTACAAAAGAACTTCCAGCCTTGTTTTCTTGTTTTATACGCTTTTCAGATTCCCCTTTAGCTTCCTACAATGTAGCAACAATCTAGCAAAATGGCATGGTAAAAACTACCTTCCATAACCGCTTTGCGAGAGCACAAAGAGAATAGTGTAAGAGTACCCGCCAGTCCGTTCAGGCACTCTTGCACTGCCCCTCGGTGACAGAAGGGATGACCTGTAGCTTGATGGGTTTATTTATTACTACGATAGCTCTAGCATTAAAAGCTTGTTATTGATCGCAATGGAGGTAGGCATGCGTAAAATTGTTGTATCAGAGTTTGTGTCGTTGGATAATGTGATACAAGCACCAGGGGGCACAGAAGAAGATACAGAGGGTGGCTTTACCCATGGTGGATGGACATGGCCGTTCTGGCACGATGAGATTGGGGCGAACTTCTTTCAGGAGATGACCAGGACTGACGCACTGCTTCTGGGACGCAAAACGTGGGAGATCCACGGCGGAGCCTTTGACCCAATGGCTGCCGGTGACCCATTCGGCGACCTCATGAACACCATGCCCAAGTACGTCGTTTCTACAACATTGACAACAACTTCGAGCTGGCGCAACTCTACTTTGATTAGCAGCAACGTCGTTGAAGAAGTACGCGCGTTAAAAGCACAGCCAGGTAAAAATATTGCTATTGATGGCAGTAGCGTGCTGATCCATACGCTGGCCGAGCATGATCTGATCGACGAATACCACTTGCATGTTTACCCACTTGTACTTGGTAGTGGCAAGAAGCTTTTTCCTGAAGGGCTGCGCGTTAATCTGCGCCTGGTCGAAGCCAGGCCACTTCCATCAGGCGTTGTGTTTATGCACTATGAGCGCGCATAATTCAGCAAAAAAACAGCTTAAAGATATAAATAAACCAGATACTTCATCGACTTTTCTATGTGAACTACCTCCCTCTAATTTCTCTATATGAAGTCAGAGGCGGGTAGCTCTTGCTATCTACTGTAGCAATCATGGTTTTACTGCACTGATCATACTTACCCCTGGCGTCAGCAACCGATGCTTCTGTATATGCTTCATTCCTAACCTCTACATTGCTGACAATACTCATCACAGGGTAGAAATGGCTTAACCATCTCTACCCTGTACATACTCGTAAGAAATTGCGGGCTCCTATCAGATCCAGAACTTCTCAGTGAAAAGGCTATCCATTAAATCTGACCATAGCGCTGGAAGGTCACCTGATCAAAGGCGGCCCACTGTCCAGCCCCGGCATCGGAGTAAAGATTGAGCGAGACCGTAGTATTGGTCACCTTAATATTATCGATCGTAATATAGTTCCAACCGCTCACTGCCTGACCGCCCAGATCAGTGGTAATCCGCCGCCCCTGGTTCGAGTTATCAAACTGATCAACATAGAGTTGCAAATGATTCTGTCCACCGCTGGAGCGCACCCACACCTTAGCAAAATAAGTGCCCGGAGGAACATCGTTGATGATCTGATAGGTATCCTGGATATACTTAGAACCCAGCCAGTGAGTCAATTTTTTGCCACCATCGAAGGGCCAATCACTATCCACTTTTTGTGCCGAGGCCTGGCCACCAGGATGGTAATCACCCCAACTATAGAGATCACCTTCAAAACTAGCATTGGAGACCAGATTGCCCGCATATGCGAGATATCTCTCTCCATCTAACTGTCCATTGCTGAAAGTCACAGGGGTGGCTCCAGAAGCGTTATAATAACTATCTACCCCAGTCCAGCCATTCTGACCATTATCGGCAGCCCCAGGATCATAGTACCAATCAGTCTGATGCATACTGCCCCATGTTTGATGCATCTTAGGACGAAACATCATCTGAGCAGTTCTTCCAGGCGTCCCAAAGATCGTATAGATTGTTGTATCAGTAGCAGAGTGGTTCCATTGAAAACCAACACTGGCAGTAATATCCTGTTGACCACCAAGCGTTAAATCAGCCGACCAGGTTTCTGATTGAGACTCCGCGTGGGAACTTTGGATAGATCCAGAGGAGCTCACCACTAGACTTCCACTAATAGCTTGTTCATCTGCATACCAATAGCTATCACCCTGCTGTGTGTAATCATACGAAGAATAGGAGTAATACCCTGAGACAGACGAAGAGCGAATGCCAGATGTGCCTACAGTTTGCACTTTTAGTGCAGTTGTAGTTCTAGCGGGGGCAGCCTGGACTCCAGGACTGATAGCCAGCAGCGCAATAAGCACCATAAAAATAGCGACGAAAATCTTTTTCAATTCAAATCCTTCCATGGCAGATACGGCAGCACGTGTTTGCTAAAAATACTTTGAAAAACGCACATCTCTATAAAATGCAAAATATTTCTTGTCCAGGGCTTCCATACATTGATTGTCATCTCTCTATCGAAAAATTTTGCACGATATATTCAAAATTACTGTCTTTATCTTGAACACTTATTTCATAGCTATACGTATAGCTGTGAAAAGAGAGCCCGTCTCTCAGCTTCAAAATGGATTGTAGAAACCCTTCTTATCCTATATTTTATACAAGGTACTGATATGGTACAATGACAGCGAGGTGACGAATACATGACAACTTTCGTCTCTCCCCCTGCATTCACTATCTTCAGCTTTTAGCCGTCTCGTATAAATAATTATGCAAATAGTGCATATGCTATGGGGAAAATACTATATTAGAAGAGGAAAATGAAAGCACATCCCTTAAAAGTTGCACGAGAACAGCGAGGATGGTCTCAGGCAAAGATCGCAGAAGCCCTGGGAGTAACCACTAGAACTGTTATTCGCTGGGAACAGGGACAGGCGATTCCCTTCCCCTACTATCGCGAGCAAATCTGTCTGCTCTTTGGGAAAAGTGTGCAGGAGTTGGGTTTAGTAGTAAGCATCAAAGATACATTCGAGGAGGAAGGGCCCCACACGTATCAATCTCAGGTAGCGCAGCCAGAAACAGAGGCCACCCTGACGGACCCAACCATTCCGACATATTCTCACGTCAATGGACTCATTGGCAGAGAAAACACCTTACAGTCAATCAAACAGGTGCTGCTTCATACAGAAAAATATGCTCAAACGGCACTTTATGGCTTACCCGGTATTGGCAAAACGGCCATAGCTGTTGCGCTAACCACAGATCGCGAGGTGCAAAATCATTTTCGGGACGGCATTCTGTGGGCGGGACTGGGCCCAAACCCCAATAGGCTGGGGCTACTGACTCACTGGGGAGCACTGCTGGGTATTTCACCGAAGGATGTAGAAAACGTCACAAGTAGTAAAGCCTGGAGCAGAACACTGCATGCAATCATTGGACAACGTCGTATGCTGCTCATCATTGATGATGCCTGGAGTATAGAAGATGCTATGGCTCTACAGGTTGGTGGATCCCGTTGTGCACACCTGCTCACAACGCGTCAACCCCACATTGGTTTTGCCTTTACACCTGATAGCGCTCAAGCTATTTCAGAACTTCAAGAAGCTGATGGGGTTGCGTTACTGGCCCGTTTCGTCCCGCAACTCGTTCAAAGTGAGCCAGAACAAGCACAGACCCTCGAACGCCTGGTCGGTGGATTGCCATTGGCATTAACGTTAATGGGAAAATACCTTGCTGCACAGGCCTTTACCCAACAACCCAGACGCTTACAAACTGCGCTCAACCAATTGCATTCTACAGAGAAACGTATTCATATCAGCATGCCAATAATGCCGGACAAATCCAGCACTGATTTACCTGATGGTATCCCTTTCTCGTTGTACACTACTATCCAGGTCAGTGATCAACACCTTCCGCTGCAAGCACATGCTGCCTTATGTGCACTTGCGACCTTCCCACCAAAACCCAACAGTTTTTCAGAAGAGGCCGCGCTCTTGGTCAGCCAGCAAACAGTGGAGATACTAGATATACTCTGGGATGCTGGATTACTTGAGAGTTACGGGGCTGGCCGCTATACATTACACCAGACCATTGCGGATTATGCTGCTACCCTTGGAGGGCTTACGGAAGCGAGGCAAAGATTGGTCTCTACTATGGTGGAATACATTCAGACCAGGCAACACGACTACGAAGCCCTCGGATCTGAAGTAACCAACATTTTAGCGGCGCTAGACTGTGCTGTTACGTTCGAAATGCATACTTTTTTGATTCAGGGGATCATTGCGTTTGCCGATTTCATGCATCTACGAGGGCTCTATAAACAGGCCTACTATTACCTCAAAAAAGCCTTACATGTTCCTCAGGGCGAGATACATCCAGCCGACCGACTACTAGTCCTACAACGCCTGGCACATTTTGCAATGATGTGCGGAATCTATGAGGAGGCACAAAACGACGGTTTACAAGGCTTGGCTCTGGCTCTCACGCCTAAAGAAACCAGGATAGAGTGTGATCGCCTCTCCTCTCTAGGGCAAGCAGCTTATAAACGAGGAGACTGTCTAGAAGCAACGACTCATATAGAACATGCATTACGCCTTGCCCGCCAGCTCGACGATAGTGAACGCATCTGTACCTTGCTTAGCCTGCGAGGTAGAACGTTGCAGCTACAAGGTAATTCTAGGCAGACTATGTTCTATTTTCAAGAAGGCTTCAGCCTGACTCAGCAAAAGGGTCATCAACAGGCAACAATCCATCTGCTAACCAGCCTGGGAACAGCTACAGGGGAGCTCGGGAATTACGATCAATCTGATCAGTACTGTCTCACAGATCTGGTCCTAGCCCGCCGGCTAAACAATCAAGATGTTCAAATCAGGTTACTCAATTCTCGCGGCAGCACAGACTGGAATCAAGGGGAATTCAGTCAGGCTGCTGCTTATTATCACGAGGGACTTGCTCTAGCCCGACAGATAGGACACCAGGAGCATACAACCCGCGTCCTTTCAAACCTGGGAGCAACTTCATGGGAACAGGGCAAACATGTCCAGGCCGAACAATACTTACGCGAAAGCGTCGATATCGCCCGCCAACTCGACCATTGCGAAAATTTACTTTTTGCACTTACTAATCTTGGTAGCCTGCTCGGACGACAAGAACAGTACGCGTCGGCCAATATCTGCTTCCAGGAAAGCCTTGAGCTGGCTCAACAGCTAGGTTCCTCCTGGCATATCAGTGGCATTCTTAATGACTGGGGAGAAATACACCTGAGACACCGTCAATTAGATGCTGCTGCTGCCGTTTTTCACGAGGTAATCAAACAGCACAATACTACAGACCAGAATAGTGAGGTGATAGCTAAGGCGCTCTACGGTCTAGCGCGTATCGCACTGCTACAAAGCAATCATACAGAAACTTTATCATTAAGTCAGAAGAGTATAGAGCGGCTTGAGGCTATGGGGCATTAGAAAGCTCACAATATTAAAAAATGGCAGAGATCTATCCTTTAGGAAAAACCGCCAAAGCATTCTTGCTTGTGTATTCTTCAATCAAATACACAAGCAAGAATGCTGATGCTTCATTAAGCCCAGGCTCATGACAATACTGGCCAATTAAGAAGCCCTACTTCTGCTTGACTGCAAATCCCACAAAAACATATAACCATAAGCAGTCACTCTTTTGATCCTGTATTCCCAGGTTCAAGCCGCGACCACGAGTTGCTGTATCTTTTCACTGCACTGATCATACTTACCCCCGGCGTCAGCAGCCAATGCTTCTGTATCTGCTCCATCCCCAATCCCTCCAACCAGTCTTTGATAGTTGCAAAGGAATAACAGGTCCCCCCCACAGTCAGCATGGTGAGCTCCATAAACTGCACCATCAATGCACCCGAGCGCGTCCAGGGTTTTTGATCTACAATCTGATCCACAAAGATAAGTTGACCACCAGGTTTAAGACATGCGATAACTTTGCGCAGAACAGCTTGATTCAGTCCAGGCTGCAATAAATGTGCTATATGAAAATAAAAGGCCAGATCAAAACGGCTATCCAGAACTTGCGTGAAATCTTCACGCACAATATCACTCTCCACAAAACTCATACGTTCTTCAAGATGCTGCTGCTTTGCCGTTCTTCGGCCCGCTTCCAATCCAGGCTCAAGATCAAGAATCGTAGCTCGCACATGAGGATGACGTTGACAGAGCAGAGCACTAAAGGCAGCGTGTGACCCTCCAACATCCAATAGAGCGTCAGCCTGTGCAGAGACCCGAATGCGCTGAATAATCTCTCCCCCCAGAGCCATGGCTAAGGAAGCCAGACCAGCATAATGTCTGGCCAATAACAGTTTCATCTCTGGCTGACTTGCATCCTCTTCATAGGGCATACTCATTACTTGCTTGCCAGAGCGCACAACCGCAGGCAACTGCTCCCAGATAGTAACAACATCAGGGCTATGCAGCAGATAAGGGGTAAGATTAAATGGAGAACTGCTGACCAGCCAGCGTCTGGTCAGACGAGTATTCGCATAGCGTCCCCGTTGATAGCGTAGATAGCCCGTGGTAACCAGGATCTGCATCAACAATTGCAGCCCATGAGGCGCACATTCAAGGCGTTCAGCTAAGATGTGGAGATACTCTTCTTTCTCACCCAAAGCATCAAACAGGCCAAGCTCACAGGCTGTGACTATCACCTTCGCCAGACCAGGGGCAAGAGGAGTATCTAGCAAAGGCAACGGCAAGAGATGGCCCAATAGAGACTCAACAACTGTTAGACGGATTGGCACTCTCTTCCCTCATCTTTCCGAAACTACAACATATCCATCTCTTATCCACTACAACCCACATTATCTCTCCAAAGCGATAGGCCCTCTATCAGGATAAAATGCCAATGAGCCAACCACCAACCAATAAGAAACAACCACTTACGATCAGATAAAAATAGAGCTTGCGTCGTTTCTCATCGAGCCAGTAGCGCCAGGAGACGAGCAGTCCAACTCCCAACAATCCAATCTCCAGTAGAGTCAATTGAGTAATCAGCCCTCTTGTTGCAACAACTTGCCACATGGTGAGGATCGCAATAATAGCAGTGGCGCAGAGGAGGCAGGTAGGAGTCAGCAGCAACGTTCTATCAGGACCTAGAACGACGGCCAGAGTCCGTGTATGATGGGAGGCATCATCCTCTATATCAGGCAGAGAGTTACTTAAATTCAGTGCAATGCCCACCAGAGCGGCCACGGGAACGAGCCAGAAGACAAAGGGGTGCCAGACATCCATCCCAACAAAGGCGTAGAGCGGAATCAACGGAATGGCCACAGCAAAGACAATACCGCTCCATAAAGTTGCCTTCAGCCCAATATTATAACTCAGCCCCAACGTCAAATAGCAAAGAGAGATCAGCAGAGCCAGCCGGTTCAGAGGAAGCAAGAGCAGAATCATCAAACCACAGAAAAAAAGTCCCCCCAGAAAAGCTTCTGAGGGCCGAATCCAGCCACGCACAATCGGTTTATCTGATCGGCTCTGAGCATCAAGGTGACGATCGCAATAATCATTAAATATCGCAATAGCTATTTGCATCGCCACATGTGCAGAGATAACCAGGGCGAGAGTTCCCCATCTGAACACAGGCCAACCAGCCATGAAAGCAAAAAGAGACACAGCCACAGCATGAAAAAAGACAGGGAGAGGATGACAAAGTAGAAAAAAACCGTAGAGAACTTCCACAGGCGTACGTTTTTTCACCATTCTTAACTCCACACCACAAAATTCCCATCATTTCTTTTAGTATAGTACGCCTGTGAAACGTGAGGATCAGCCTCTTATCGCTGAGAGAGAAACACGACAAACTATAAAAACAAGCTACCAGACAGTAATACGATCCATAACAGACTTATACCAGATCATCCGCATCTCCGCACCAGCTAAAACCAGAGTAATCCAGACCCCAAAAGCAGTGCCAAAGAACCAGAATATCGTCATAAGCGTATTACTATTGGCGCTCAACACCAGATTCCATACATTCAACCATAGCTGAGAAAGAAGAGCATTTCCATAAAACAACGGTATAGCAGCACGCAGATCTGGCTCATTCACCACTATCACCGCCATCACCACCGTTGCCAACAACACAACAGTGAAGAGCTCCTGTAAAGATGGGCGAAACAGATCATACGAACGTTTTTGCACCAACTGGGCCTGCTGCTGAACGTCAAGTGCAACGCGTTGCATGACATTGGCAGTCAGATTGTCAGGTTCAACGATTGGCATCAGATCCCGTAAAGCCGCATCAACCTCTTCAAACAGATACAACTCGTTCCGACAAGCTGAACAATCTGAGAGGTGAAACTCAAGGCTCCGTAGCTGCTCCAGCGTTAACTGCTTATCGAGATACAGTTGTAACTGCTGAGTTGCCCGCGAACATTGCATACACTAACCTCTCGTTCTCCACTCTTGCTCAAAAGACTCTATACGCTCTTTTAATAAATTACGCGCTCGAAATAAATGTGTCTTAATTGTTCCCACTGGCATAGTGAGAATCTCAGCCATCTCCTCGTAGGTCATCTCCTGTAAATGACGCAATACTAAAACAATGCGGTATTTTGCAGGGAGCGTTGAGAGATGTTCCCGTACAGCAGCTGCACGCTCATGCTCTCTGATCGTCGCACTCACGCTCTCTTCATGATGAAGCTGTTCAGCCTGCATCGCTGTCTGCAAAGCACCATCTCGTTTCCGTTGCTCTAACTGTCGCAAGGCACAATTATAAGCGATGCGATACAACCAGGTCGAGAAGCGAGCATCACCACGAAAAGAGCCAAGGCCTTGCCAGGCAGCAAGGAAAGCTTCCTGGGTCACTTCGTTCGCCTCTTCATACTGTTGCAGCATGCGAAAAACGAGATTAAAAACACGCCGTTGGTGTCGTTGTACCAGAAGCGCAAATGCATCCTGGTCGCCCGCTTGACTGGAAACAACGAGTGCGGCATCATCTAATTCAGATGCGGAGCCCGCAGACTGCGAGATCGGCATTCCAATACTATGTGGTTGTTGCAAGAGATACTCACTCATCATATATAGTTAGAGATTAGATGGCAGCAAAATGTTTCAGCAATATTGACGAAACATCTTTCTACACGTATCGTATCTTACCATAGAGTTCACTATCAACAAGGGGAGTTGAGCATGTCCTATACCATCTTTACTATTGTCATTGGCTGGCTCATTGCGCTGGCTTTCTTTTTCGGCTTCATTGTTCTCTTACGTTATATTAATCATCGCGAACGGATGGCTATGATTCAGCAAGGATTACATCCTGATATTGTACAGAAACGACGGCGCAGTCGAGGAATGTTACGAGCAGGATTAATCACTATGATGGTTGGTCTCACCCTGACCATCGGACTCTATCCGATCGGCTTCTTTTTACCAGAAACCATCAAGACTCCCCTCCACCTCGGCCCCTGGCTCCTGCCAGGCTTTATCCCTTTTGGAGTAGGAGCAGCTATGGTTATCAGCTATTATCTGGAACAGAGTACTCACGTTCCCACAGGAGAAGATAAAGAGAAAGTTATCCCCATCGAGGAGTATACCGATCACGAACGACGTCAAGAAAGATAAACAAGCCCCCAAAGGGCGAGGAAGGCCCGATTTTCATGGCTCTCCCCCTGTTTTTGAGCAGATTTGCAAATTCATCAGAAAACCTCTTGACAGGAGAACGGAGCAATGATATTATCTCTCTTGCGCCAGACAGAATAAACGAAAGGCGCGAGAGATGCGTAAGCCTTTGAAAAGCGCTTATACTGCACTTGAACAACTGAAGAGTGGTAAGGAAAACAACAAGAACTTTAAGCCAGTCATAACTTTGAGAAGCTTGCACCAATCAAACATCGTAATTCTCTTGTAAAGAGATTTACATATACATTATTGGATGGCGAGTTTGATCCTGGCTCAGGATAAACGCTGGCGGCGTGCCTAACACATGCAAGTCGAACGCACTCAGCAATGAGTGAGTGGCGGACGGGTGAGTAACGCGTGGATTATCTGCCCCAAAGTGAGGAATACCGGCGAGAAATCGCCGACAATACCGCATATGCTCGCAAGAGGAAAGCTCGCAAGGGCGCTTTGGGATGGGTCTGCGTCTGATTAGCTAGTTGGTGAGGTCAAGGCTTACCAAGGCGACGATCAGTAGCTGGTCTGAGAGGACGATCAGCCACACTGGGATTGAGAACGGCCCAGACTCCTACGGGGGGCAGCAGTGAGGAATTTTCGTCAATGGGGGCAACCCTGAACGAGCAACGCCGCGTGCAGGATGACGGTTTTCGGATCGTAAACTGCTTTTCTTGGGGACGAGAACGGACGGTACCCAAGGAAGAAGCCCCGGCTAACTACGTGCCAGCAGCCGCGGTAATACGTAGGGGGCAAGCGTTGTCCGGATTTATTGGGCGTAAAGCGCACGCAGGCGGTCAGGTAAGTTTGTACTGACAATCTCCGGCTCAACTGGAGAGGGTGTATGAAGACTGCCCGACTTGAGGGCTTCAGAGGGACACGGAATTCCGGGTGGAGTGGTGAAATGCGTAGATATCCGGAGGAACACCAATGGCGAAGGCAGTGTCCTGGGAAGCACCTGACGCTCAGGTGCGAAAGCCAGGGGAGCGAACGGGATTAGATACCCCGGTAGTCCTGGCCGTAAACGATGACCACTAGGCGTTGGGGGGTTCGACCCCTTCAGTGCCGGAGCTAACGTTTGAAGTGGTCCGCCTGGGGAGTACGGTCGCAAGATTAAAACTCAAAGGAATTGACGGGGACCCGCACAAGCAGCGGAGCGTGTGGTTTAATTCGATGCAACGCGAAGAACCTTACCAGGACTTGACATGGAATTGCACCAGCGGTAACGCGCTGTCCCTTCGGGGCGGTTCCACAGGTGCTGCATGGCTGTCGTCAGCTCGTGTCGTGAGATGTTGGGTTAAGTCCCGCAACGAGCGCAACCCCTGTCGTTAGTTGAATGGTCTAACGAAACTGCCGCGATTAACGTGGAGGAAGGCGGGGATGACGTCAAGTCAGCACGGCCCTTACGTCCTGGGCGACACACACGCTACAATGGTCGAGACAAAGAGTTGCGAACCCGCGAGGGGGAGCCAATCTCGTCAAACTCGGCCTCAGTTCAGATTGGAGGCTGCAACCCGCCTCCATGAAGTGGGAGTTGCTAGTAACCGTAGGTCAGCACACTACGGTGAATACGTTCCCGGGTCTTGTACACACCGCCCGTCACACCACGAAAGTCGGCAACACCTGAAGCCGCTGGGCTAACCCTTCGGGGGGGCAAGCGTCGAGGGTGGGGTCGGTGATTGGGGTGAAGTCGTAACAAGGTAGCCGTACCGGAAGGTGCGGCTGGATCACCTCCTTTCTAGGGAGCTTCGATGGACCTTTCTCAGCAATGAGCAAGCACCTCCATCCACTCCTAGGTCGAAACTTCACTTTCTAAGTGAAGGTATTCGCAAGCTTTCAGTTCAACTGGCGTTCGAACTTGTGAGCCTTACCACTCTTTAGTTGTTCGAGAGCACCCATTGGTTTATGACTCTTTCTTTCCAGACGGGCTTTTAGCTCAGGTGGTTAGAGCGCAGTCCTGATAAGACTGAGGTCCCTGGTTCGAGTCCAGGAAGGCCCACTTTATTGATACTACTTGACAGACGTGGTATACTCTGCAAGAGAGATACGCGAGGCCAATAAAAAAATTGGTGAAGCAGTATTAATATCTGGGGACGTAGCTTAGTTGGTAGAGCGCCGCCTTTGCACGGCGGAGGTCAGGGGTTCGAATCCCCTCGTCTCCACTCTTACGATCTTCTCGAAGGTTGTAATCGATATCTCAAAAAGATATCACAGGATACTTACCCGTTTCTCCATGCGGGTGGTATGGTGACTGTAGCGGAAGGGGTACACCCGTTCCCATCCCGAACACGGAAGTTAAGCCTTCCAGCTCCGATGATACTCTGTGGGCAACTGCATGGGAAAATAGGACGTCGCCATCCCACCCGCCTGGTAGAGGCGGCAGGTTTCTTCAATGGGCTTTTAGCTCAGGTGGTTAGAGCGCAGTCCTGATAAGACTGAGGTCCCTGGTTCGAGTCCAGGAAGGCCCACTTCACTCGTCTGATTGATAGAGTGATCTTTTCCTCTCAAATGAGGTTTTTTCTGGGGATATAGCTTAGCTGGTAGAGCGCCTCCATGGCATGGAGGAGGTCAGGAGTTCGAATCTCCTTATCTCCATTTCACACTCCGGTGTGTTACTGCTTGTACACGCAGGTGGTATGGTGACTGTAGCGGAAGGGGTACACCCGTTCCCATCCCGAACACGGAAGTTAAGCCTTCCAGCTCCGATGATACTCTGTGGGCAACTGCATGGGAAAATAGGACGTCGCCATCCCACCCGCTTGCACAAGCAGTTTTTATACGGGCTTTTAGCTCAGGTGGTTAGAGCGCAGTCCTGATAAGACTGAGGTCCCTGGTTCGAGTCCAGGAAGGCCCATCTCCTCCCTTTTTTAACTCTCTTCCAACATTTCTCTCCCACTCTTACTCATTCTTGTCAAACAAAAACAGGAAATAGGTCCTACTCCTATCCCATCCTATTAGACACATCCATTTCTATACACGATACTATCTACGAAGAGATTTAAGTTGTACTGCTTTCTCGCCTTCTCTAGGCTTTTATACTAAAGACGGTACTGTTCTTTAGCTACGATATGAGGCACATGCTTTATGCAAAAACACTCCAAAACACATCCTTATTCACTCTATACTTCACAAAAGGTTCTCTTTACCTGCCTGCTTGCACTACTTTTAACAGGGTGCAGCACATCTTCACTGAGTTTTTCACATGACTCCTCCTCAGACACTCAACTTGCCTCGCAAAAAGCTCCCGACGGCGTCAGTGAGGCCGGGCACCGCTTGCATATTGAGAAGGCTACTCAGATGCTAAAGACAATGTCTCTCGATGAAAAATTGGGGCAGCTACTCATTGTTGAATATACAGGAACGCTCTACGATAATACCGCCTTACCAGATATGATTTCGCAACAATATGTCGGTGGACTGCTCTATCAACCAGTTAATCATAATTTTGATGAACCGAATAATACAGCAAGCGCCATTAGTATGCTCTCACAAAAGGCTCAAAAAGATGCCAAAATTCCTTTGATTATTTCCATTGATCAGGAAGGCGGCGGTGATCTTGCGAATAAGGGTGGTGTCAATAAACTGGAAACGATCTTTGGCGCAACCCAGAATGCGACGGATATGGGATTAACTGGTGACCCACAGGTCGCTGCGAAAGCTGGCTCACAATCAGCGGATTGGATGAAGCAACTGGGCATCAACACTGATCTTGCTCCAGTGGTCGATGTGCAGACGATTAATCCTCCTCCCGACTGGCTGGCTACACGTATGTTTGGAACCGATCCTGACACGGTCATTAAGTTCGCTGGCCCATTCATTGATGGCTTACAACAAAATGGCATCATTGGCTGCCTGAAACATTTTCCTGGCCTGGGTGCGGCTGTCGGTAATCCCCATAAGGTTCTACCCAAAGTAGATCGCACAAAAGATGATCTTGAGAAAATTGATCTTGCTCCCTACAAGGCTCTCCTTCAGCAGACAAATCCGGCGATGATTATGACTACTGATGTGAATATGCCTGCTCTCGACGCAGGTGTACCGGCTGAACTCTCACCCAAAGTGGTTGATGGTCTATTGCGCAAAGAACTTGGCTACTCAGGTGTGATTATTACTGATGGCCTGTATATGGAGGGGCTCTATGATAATGGCTATGGACCCCACTCACCTTCGGTCGCAGAGCTCAGCCAGATCGCAGTTAAAGCCGTGATGGCTGGCAACGATCTTCTGGAAGGCCCCTATACCGTAGATCAAGTACAGGGCATCATCAATGCTCTAGAAAAAGCTATCTCAACGGGCAAGTTGACTGAAGATCGCATCAATCAATCAGTCATGCGTATTCTGACGTTGAAGATGGATTACGGTATCATCAAATAATTCATCTACATAGTTAAACAAAAAAGAGCACCGTTCATGGTGCTCTTTTTGTTCTTCCTGCTGGTTCTTCCTGGTCTAGTAGTCGGGATGATCTGGTGGAAGGGTATACTTCTTCAGAACGGCTGCAATCAGGAAGGGATCGCCAAAAGATCCATCGGTGACTACGGTGACTTCTTTATCTGTACGCGTATCCATAAACGCCAGAGACGTAGGTGTGCGCATCCGTTTCTTACGCCATTCTATCCCAGATTTTGAGAAGCCGCGTCCAACAAAAAAACCTAACATGCTTTCAGCTATATTCGGTAATTGTTTGGTTGCATCATCCTCAACGCCTACGCTACGATCAATCGGCGCTCGACCACGAGCTGTAACATAGCGCACATCAGCCAGTGGCACATGAATAATCTTCATTCCCTCTTGCTTCACAAAATCTTGCTCGGTAATGACGATAAGATGCGTGTTTGCCTGCCATAAACGCCGAAGATCGCTAATCATAAGATACAGGCTACCAGCTCCGACAAATGCAAAAATAAGCAAAATGAGGGTGGTAAAGATTCCTGAGATAAGTCCATTCTGATAGTTCGATGGAATAACAATTGGTACAGCCAGCACAAATAAGCCTGCACCTAGCAGAAATCCTAAGGCCCAGCCTATCGTTCCCCAGATTACTTTGCTCTGTAAGAGCGGAAAGATAACCCAATTCTCAAGCGGCTCTCGTTTCGCCTGCGCAAGAATCTCTTCAGCATTCATGAAATAATGCTCCTTACAAAAGATACCGGTCAATAATAGTATAGTTGAAACTCTCTAGACGCTAAGCACAGCTGCTGTAAGGCTTCTCGCTCATTGATCCAGATCATTATATCAAAATTGCAAACTAAACGATAGTTTGCCAGATGACTCACCCAGGGCTCTATAAGCGAGGACCAACCTGGAATTGGAATATCCTGGACTTTTTGCAGAATAGATACCAGGGAACTCCCATTTTTGGGTTATAATAGAAGGGAGTGCTGAGATTTTGCAGTTGAACTATTTGATAGGGAGAGCTTCGTGGATAACGCAATGCGTACAATGGCCGAGACTGCGGCCCAGCTTTTACTGCGAGCCTATCGATCTGCCCATCCTGAATGGGTCGATGATAGAACTCCGGTTGATGCGCTAGCCGAGTGGTTAAAGCTAGATGTAGAGACCTTCCATCCTTCAGATTATCCAGAGGGAACCTACGGCTTTATGGATGCCGATGAGGATGAAAATCTGATCTGGCTCCGGCGGACAATGCAGGAGACATTACGGCGCTTTACGCTGGCCCATGAACTGGGGCATGCCATTCTACACTGTCAGGGCGGAAAACGCTTTCTAGAGCTCTCTCAGCGCTTTACATCACCACTTGAAACAACACCGTCTGCCTTCCTGGATGTCCCACTACTCTCGCGTATCGATCCCTGTCATGAAGCCGATGTGCAGGAAAATTTATCTCTATTGTTAGATGAGGAACAGTTTGAAGAGAAATTAGGGATTGGCCATACCTACGATCCACGCAGTCAGCGCGAATTGGCCGCCAATTTCTTTGCAGCCGAGCTATTGATCCCTTTTGATCGCTTGCGTACCCTCTATCTCGTAGAACAAGTTCCGGCACCAACTATTGCTGCTCGCTTTGGTATCTCGAACGCTGCCCTGCTTAATCGTCTGGCCGAGCTATTACAACAGCCAGTAGCACGATCCGAAACGGAGCCTCTGGCCTCACCACAACCAGCGGCAGCAGCCAATACCACAGCCAAACGCTATGATGAATTTCAGCAAGCAGCGATTGAGGCCGAGACGCCTGCGCTTATCGTGGCTGGTCCCGGTAGCGGCAAGACCAGCACGTTGATTGGACGCGCGATCTATCTGATCCGCGAAAGAAATCTTTTACCACAGCAGATCCTGGCTCTAACCTTTTCGCGCAAGGCGGCATCGGAGATGGAGGAGCGCCTCCAGCATGTGCTCAGTGCTGATTACCCAACGCTGCCCAAAGTGAGCACTTTTCATGCGTTCTGTGCCGATCTGCTGCGCCAGCATGGTCATCTCATCGGATTGCGCAAAGATTTTGCGCTCATTGATGAGGCGGAAGGCTATTTTATGCTCCGCCAGCAGGCCAATGATCTTCGCCTGCGCCACTATCAGAAGCTTCAGGCTCCTGCCTTTTATTTTCCAGATATTTTAAAAGCTATCTCTCGTGCCAAAGATGAGCTCATTACACCTGAGGACTATGCAGAGCTAGGGCAACGCATGCAGGCACAGGCCAGCGATCCAGAAGCGCTCGAACAGGCCGAAAAAGCTCTGGAGGTAGCCCATGTCTATGCTCTCTACCAACAGGCGCTCCAACAGCGCGGTGATACAGACTTTGGTGGCTTGCTCATGCTTGCCATCGAACTGTTACGTCAGCAGCCTGCTCTGTTAACCGAGATCCAATGGAAGTATCAACAGATACTGGTCGATGAATTTCAGGATGTCAATCGCGCCAGCGGCGTTCTCTTACGCACGCTGGCTGGCAGTACACAAAATGTCTGGGTCGTTGGCGACTCCAATCAGGCTATTTATGGCTTTCGTGGAGCCTCTTCCGCCAATATCAGTCAGTTTGAACAAGATTTTCCAGGCGCTCGTGTGCTTCCCCTTAGCCGGAATTATCGTTCTCGTCCCGATCTGGTAGCTCTAGCTGAAGCCTTTCGTTGCGTCCAACTTGAATTGGGTCAGGAACCAGGCAAGAATCAGCCGGTCCGCCTGCCACAGAACGATGCATATGTCACGCTGGCACGAGCCAGCCATGAGATATATGAGCTGGCAGGAATTGCTCAGGATATCCAGTTTAAACATAGCCAGGGCTATGCCTATCGCGATATGATCGTTCTGTGCCGCACACGCGCTCAAGCTCAAAAGATCTCGCGCACGCTCGCGGCCCAGGGTCTCCCCATCGTTGAACAGGGCGGGATGCTGGAGCAAGAACATATTCGGGATGTGCTTTCAATCTTGATGCTCCTGACCAATAATAGTGGGATGGGGCTGCTTCGAGCAGGAAGGCAGCCCGAGCATCCCCTCTCTCAACACGATATTGAGGCCCTTCTCCTGGCTGCTCGGGAACCTCAAACCAATCTGCGTCAACTACTGCTCGATGGTGAAGCTCCCCTGACCATGAGTGCTGAAGGTCGCCATGCGCTGATACGCATCGCTCAGATTCTACATAGCGCAGAGCGAAGCAGTGATGTCTGGTCATTCTTAGCCCAGTATCTATTGATTGAGACGCCCCTTATCCGTAATCTCCTGGAAACAGTCGACAAAGCAAAACAACTGATACTGACCGATTATGCCCGGTTGTTGCAACTTGCTCGCCATTACGATCAGCAGCAGCCTCTCCACCCACGAAAGTCTCCTGAGAGCGCTCCCAGCGATATGCCCGAGAAACCGGCCCTGGTTGAGCAGCTCCGCGGCTTTCTCGAATATCTCAGCCTTCTCGTGCTCTTAAAGCAAGAGGGCGGAAGCCGCCAGAGTAGTGAAGAAGATGAGAATGAACAGTCGGATATTATCCGCGTTATGACGGTTCATGCCAGCAAAGGGCTGGAGTTTCCA
The DNA here is from genome assembly GCF_003967535.1 of Tengunoibacter tsumagoiensis. GTDB lineage: Bacteria > Chloroflexota > Ktedonobacteria > Ktedonobacterales > Ktedonobacteraceae > Tengunoibacter > Tengunoibacter tsumagoiensis. The sequence continues at coordinate 5,236,719 of NZ_BIFR01000001.1, forward strand.
GTTGTCTATCTTCCCTATCTCGTGCAACAGAAATTTCCTCTTCAGGCTCGCACAAAACCAGTCGCAAATCCTTCTGGTATGCTTCCAGTGGAGAGTGAGGGGAGTGCCGCACATGAGAATGGGGAGGCCTGCCTCTTCTATGTGGGGGTTACTCGTGCTCGCGATCAATTGATCTTAAGTTATAGTGAGAGCTATGGAAAACGAAAATATAAACGTTCGCCATACCTGGATGCGCTTGAGGCTGGCATCAATGCTGAACGATTTAGCAAGATTCATTGGGACGAGAAGACGACAAAAGAGACGGTCATTAGCGAAGAGAAAGCCCTCCCATTCTCTTCTCAACCTTCAGACGAATTTGTAAAGGCCATGCGCTCACCAACTCTGAGCATCAATGCCATCGAGGCCTATCAACGCTGCCCAAGAGAGTACGCCTATAACTCCATCTATCACTTCACCAGCGATGAGAATACCTACCGTCTCTTCTGGCAGGCTACAAGAAACACAGTCGAAGAGCTTCAGCAGCAATTGGAAAAAGCGTCCGAAGAGAGTCATCAGCGCATTCCCACGCAGGAAGAGATTCAGGAGCTCTATTCGCAGCATTGGAATGCCCTGGGTGGACCTGAGGCCCTCTTTGCACCCTTATATGAAGAACACGGCCATGAGGTCGTCGAACAGGTTCGCCAGCGATTAACGGTACAGCACAATCTGATATGGAAGCTCCATCAGTCTGTGAAGGTGGATGTCGGAGGTCAGAAGATTCATGTCACTATCGATCGCATTGAGGAGGCAGAACAGAGTGGCGAGGCAACGAAGTACATTCGCACGAGCTTCGGTAAACGCAAAGAGAAGCCAACTGCGGGCACACGAGAGCTCTTTTATACCCTGGGCTATCGCCAGCAGTATCCAGGTCAGAACGTTGAACTCTATAGCCACAATATGAGCACCGGCGAGACAACTCCCATCACCATCAGCTCCAAAAAAGAGCTCAGCCTCTATGAGAGCGTTAAGCAGGCCATTGAGGGTCTGGAACAGCAACAATTTCCGGCCCAGCCCGATCCTTTTCGCTGCCCAACCTGTCCCTTTTTCTTTATCTGTCCAGCCTGAATAATAGAGAAGCCTGTCACGAGGAGAGAGCTCAAGTATATCTTTGCATCATTTATCGCGTGTATAATAGAGAGGATCTCTGTGTCCAGGTGCAAGAAAAGTCTAGTTGACCACAAAGATAGAGGAAATTATGAACGATCAAGAAATTTTACAGCGTATTCAGACCCTGGTTAATGAAGAACACCATTTACTGGGGCTTCGTGAAGAAGGTAAGCTCGTCCCCGACCAACATGAACGTGTGCGAGAGCTAGAAATCAGCCTCGATCAGTGCTGGGATCTCTTACGCCAGCGTCGAGCACGCCGCAATGCTGGTGAGGACCCTGATAAGGCCACAGTTCGCGATGAAAAGATCGTCGAACACTACCAACAATAAGAACGTCAGGATTGGACAGCTATATCTAAGCTAGCTGTCCAATCTTCATCCGCCAGTAGCGGACTATGCTATGCGTCCTGTACCTCGACAGCATCAGCTTTTTGTGCTATCTCTGGAGTGGCCGCACTCTCCGAAATCTCGGGAGCGATAATAGCCTTCACTGGTGTCACCACGCTCTCCTCGCCATATACACCACGATAACGAGCGGGTAGCATAGCCGCAATTCGACGCATAATCTCATCGGTCGCCTCTTCCATATCCTCGCGCGTCACCTTAGCTCCTTTGGGCTTCAGCACCACAGGCTCACCATAAGCAATCGTCACACGTGGAGAGAACTTGCGCAACACATTCTCGCTCCCCCAGATCGCCACAGGGACCACTGGCACACCAGCACGTAAAGCAATCATCCCCAGGCCCGCGTTGGCTTTATTCATCGCATGCGTCTTGCTTCGCGTCCCTTCAGGAAAGATCACCAACACTTTCTTCTGCTTCAACTGCTCGCTAGCTGCGCGGATAGCCTGCCGATCCCCCTCGCCACGTTTGACTGGGAACGCGCCCAGGAAACGGACCAGCCAGCCAACTTTACTATAAAAAGCCTCTTCCTTGGCCATATAAACTACTTTTCGTGAAAGATAGGCTGGAACCATCGGCACGTCCAGCCATGAGAGATGATTGGAGGCGATGATATAGGGACCTTCTTTTGGCACATTATAGCGACTGCGTAGTTGTACACGCGCCAATAATAGGAATAGAAAGCGGGCTAACCAGCGGATAGCGTGATAGAGCACTGGTGGAGTGGAATAGGGCTCATAGAGATTTTTTTCTGGCTTATTTGGAGTGGCTGCTGACTTTTCTGATTGAGAGGGCTGAATATCCTGTTTCATCTGCGATTCTCCACGAGATGAGTAATCACCTCGACAACTTGCGAAATACTACGATGATCGGTCTCAACAACGATGGCATCCTTCGCCATCAACATATTGTCCCGATCAATATCATCACGGCGCTGGATGTCTTTAATCACAGCCTCAAGAGTCGGTAGAGCTGGATTATGCTCACCCAGGCGTTCTAATAATTCGGCATGACGCCTGCGAGCTCGCTCCTCCAGACTGGCCGTTAAATAGATCTTCATCTCCGCATCTGGCAAGACCACGGCTCCAATATCGCGCCCCACCATTACTACGCTTCCTTGTTCCGCCATTTTCCGCTGTTGTGCAATTAAGAGCGAGCGTACTTCAGGATGCGAGGAGACAGGCGAGACGGCTTGAGTAACGGCGGGGCTCCGAATCTCCCAGGTAATATCTCGTCCGTGGACCGTCACCGTATATTGACGGCCATCTGCAATCTCTGGCTTGCTAATCTTGACATTAGCTCGCTGAGCCAGCTCACCCAGTGCACGCCCATCAGAAATATCAATATCCTCATGTAATGCAAGCCAGGCCACCGCCCGATACATAGCTCCAGTATCGACATAGAGATACCCCCAGAGCTGGGCGAGCCGTTCACCCACAGTACTTTTTCCAGAGCCAGCCGGCCCGTCTATCGCAATACAATGTGGCCCTTGCATGAATCCTCCGCTTTATCGATGCTACTAATAACTGAAGAGGATTATATCATACTGGCCCCTTTTTGCGTGCATGAGATCAAGCATGTAAGCCAGTTGTGAGCTCAATTATACAAGATTTGTTCCACAATAGTTCATCAAAAGAAGCCTCAAAAACCGTCCACTACACACAGCCAGAACGGCCCAGGAGGTCATCTCAGGTGAGTCATCCTGGCCTTTTAAACTAATCTTCCAAATCAGGTTCTCTGAACGTTTATCCTATAACACTGCCAATCAGGCAGAGAAAATATAGATCCATACTTATTATAAGTTATAAGATAGTATCGATCAAAACAGAATCAGAGAGAAAGAAGGCTACTTTACATGAACCATCCCGCGATTAAATTATTAGTTATCGCACCATTTATAGGGACGCTACTCCTGTTAGTAACAGCTTGTGGACCCACTCCATCGCCATCTCCAACTACGACGGGTAGTGGAAACTATGGAACGAATCTGATCGTCAACCCTGGCGCGGAGAATGGCCCCAGTGATGCAAAGGCGGATAAACCAGTCAGCAAGATTCCTGGCTGGACCTTACATGGCGATCTTGATGTCGTACCCTATGGCGTAGATGGTGTCACGGCTGCCAGCGACCCCGGCCCTTCTGATCGTGGCAAGAACCTGTTCACCGGAGGTCCTGACAGCCCAATCATCAGTGCCTCACAGACTATCGATATCTCTTCCGATAGTTCAGATATAGCGAAAGGTAGTGTCACCTATACCCTCTCCGGCTATCTTGGGGGATTTTCCGGCCAGGATGATAATGCGATACTGGCTGTCCAGTTTCAGGATACTTCAAATAAGGTACTAGCTCAGACGCAGATCGGTCCAATAAAAGCGGCTGACCGCCAGAATGCAACAGAATTATTACAGCGTACAGCAACTGGCAAAATACCTGTAGGAACAGTCAAACTGGTCGTAACACTGACGATGAATCGCACAGATGGAGCCTATAATGATGGCTACGCCGATAGCCTCTCCCTTATCCTCCAGAATGGGTAATTGACACGAACGATCTAAACAAGGGTGTTATCTCTTCTACAACCATCGCGTAAATAAAGAAACGAACCAGGACCGAAGCTCATTGAGAACCCATATAGTGGTTGTGAAGGGGCAATACCCATAGGGGTTGTGAGGGGGGCAATAAAATGTAGAGAGGATCATCACGGCCATCATGAATGATGGGCCTTTGCATGATTTATGCGATAAATCGCAAATAACGAGCGATTTATCGCGTAAAGAGGTAGGGCCCATCATTTATGATGGCCGATGTGACCCACTCCACCTTGTTCCACCCTTATAACTTCATTACCAAGACACGCTTTGGCCCTCTCTCCTTTAGGGTAAATGGTCTCTACGGCCCATCATAAATGATGCCCGCGATGGTTTCCTCTGTGGCTGCATTATTTATATATACAGAAATGCAAAGCCTATACTATTTTCCTTAGAGCAGACTCCAATAATCTGCGGCAGCATCAGCGTTCTGCTCTGCTCCTTCAATTACTGAGACGATCTCATCTTCGGCTGAACGATAGTCGTGCACAGGTCTGGCTGGCTGGCTAGCAGCCGGGGCCTTCTGTACTGGCATAGTCTGACTGGGTTGGCGTTGGACCGGCGAATGGTTGGTTCCACTGGCTGAAGGCGCATTGGTCATAGGAGCTTGCTCGCGCGCATCACCTGGATTCTGTACAGCTGGAGCGCCCTTAGATACCTGCGCGACCGGATGCAGAACTCCCTCTGCTACCAGCTCGTAGTATTCCGTCAGACGAAGGGCAATTAATTTGTCTGGTTGGTCTACCATATGGTGCTTTAATGCATCTTGCCAGAGTGCATCTAAGGCTGCAGAGTCCTTCAGCAAGCCAACTCTAAAGTACAGGAACTTTTCTGGTTCTTGCGACATACCGCCTTCTCTCTATAACTATGCATGCAATACTATGCATTGGCGCCCGTCGTCTGTTGACGTTTTCGCATCAGCAAACGGCCAGCCAACAAACAATATCCAATTGGATTAGCATGAACTGGATCATTGGGCAATGAGAGATGGGGGATACGCTGCTTCAATACTTTGTGGAAGTAGAAGACGCCGCCACCAATATTCAGGATCGGACGGAAGCTGGCTGCTACCGCATCACGATCGCTTTGCCGCCAGGCCGAGGCTACGAAGGAGACGATCTCGCTTCCAACCTGCTCTACCGCCTCTTTGACCAGTGCATCCAGTTCATATGAGCTGATCATCTTACCATAAACGGCGATATCAGGATATTTTGTCTCACCGTTTGAGGCAAAGGCATACATGATCTCACGAGCTTCCAGCAATGAGAGGGAACGATCATATTTGCTCTCAAATGTGGTCATGAGCATCTGGGCCGCTGATTCTACACCAATCGGCTTACCCTTACAATATTCGGTGACAGGCACCTGACCACGCGAGACATAGAGGTCCGTGGTGCGCCCACCAATGTCAATGACCGCGCTCTCGGTCGTCTTGCTTGAAAGAGCATCACCGTAGGCGATCAGTGCACCCGCACCTTCCATGACGACGGTCGCAACTTCGACGGTGACTCTTCTCCAAGTCTTGCCATCATCCAATGTAAAGACATGCGTGCCATCAAGCGCTGTTTTGATGTTGCTACGCAGGCTCATGTTCTTTATATACGTCTCAGCCGGCAGGCCCGTGACGACGTAAAGGCCAAATTCAGCATCGGGAATTAAAGAGGCTGCAATGGTTAACATTCCACGAAGGCTATATTTGCTCGCGTAACGCTGAATATCTCCACGACCATGATAGACATCTACGGATTGCTGAAGGGCCAGTTCTCCTACCGAATAGGCCATGGCCTCATCACGAAATTGAATTACATGCGCATTAGATTGATCAACTTTGATGCCAAGATTCCGCATAGCATTAGTGTCAGCTTTGGCAAAGGCTGTTGGAATACTAAGTGTATGATTTTGTCCATTAATGACCGTTACACCACCCATTTCCGCATTTCCAAAATCATGGCCATAAGGATACCATTTCATAAAATAAGTTCCTTTCAGTGTCGCTGGATAAAAATAAATACAAGCGCTACATTGGTAAACGAACTAGAAGTTTTATCGTATCGCCTCTCCCCATTGTGGGGTATAGAAGAAAAGGGGAAATGGGCTTCTCTATTTTACCAAAAAGTGTCATGTCATCCCAATTCTCGTATTATCTAGTTAAAAAGTACTAGTGACTATTGGAATACCGTTCAATCATGTTGGCAAATTTTTCATATTTTTTGATAGAGATAAACGTTTAAAATAAAAAAAATTATTCCACATCTTTTATCGATAAACTGCTATTTCTACTCTGGTACTCTATAAATCTGCCCACGTTATGGCATGTGTTTCATTAACAAGGCAATTTTTTGGCTCTCACCCCCCTGAGATAGCAAAAAAAACATGAATGATGGACCTTCACTCATTTCATGCAATAAATACACATCAAGATCTATTTATCGCATAAGCGTGTAGGGCCCATCATTCATGATGGCCGCCGTGACCCATTCCACCCTGTTCCACTTTCATAACCACTACAAAGGGTGCTCCACGGCAACGGTCTCGCCTGACCCCTCTCTTTCTGCACATACGCCATCATTCATGATGGCCGCCGTGACCCATTCCACCCTGTTCCACTCTCATAACCACCACAAAGGATGCACTACGGCAACGATCTCACTTTGTCTCTTCTTTATGTTATGCCCATGCCATGCCGGAGGCAGCGATATATGGTTACCTCGTGTATTCTACTTTGCCACCATGGCCTTCTACAATATTCTTGATTGACAGCAATGATTTCTCCAGTCCCTCGACGATGGTTGAGTCCTGACTACCTGTCTGCTGAGCCAGTTCTTTACTCATGCCTGGCAATGGATCAAAGGTGAGATGGACCGTTACTTGAGAAGGTCCATGATCATCTGCCCCCTGACACTCGAGCCAGCCACTGTATTTCTCTTCTCCATCTGATCCCCACTCCATGCGATGTCGGGCGGGATCTGTGCGAAAATAGCCGTCTGCATCGTAAGAGTGTCCATGAGCAGTGCCCTGCACTCGAACATGTTCTCCCTGCTGCGGCATGGCCTTTTTCGTGGTAGGTACATACTGTGGCAGGTTACGAAGGTTTAATACGAATTCCTCTATCTTTTTACGCGGGGCTTGAATTGTAATTGTTTTTTCGTATTCACCCATAATGTTTGGACCTCTTCTTTCCTACTGACAGATGTGGCTGACACTCAACTATGCTCACCGTTTCTGCCTATAGAAAGACACAGAGGCTCAAACTTTGCAAACACAACCCTGACATAGCACCTCGCAACAGAAGAGAAAGCATGTCACACGAATAGATCATATTGAATACCAGAGCTACTGCCCAATTCAAGCTTCGCCAGCCTGAAGCAGGTGTTGAACTTCAGCATCTGTCAGATAGCGCCATTTGCCAGTAGGGACATTATTAAGGGTTAAGGGGCCAACTCCGACGCGTGAGAGTTGGAGGACAGGATAACCCACAGCTTGTAGCATACGGCGTACCTGGCGCTTTCGACCTTCATGAATAGTGAGCGCCAGCCAGCTATCCTGCTCATTCCGTTTCAGGATGCGTACACGAGCTGGTGAGGTGTGGTGCCTTCCACCATCATCCTCTACAATATCAACTCCCTGCTCAAGGGCGGCCAGAGCACGACCATCCGGACAGCCCTGTACACGCGCTTCATAATGCTTTTCCATTGAGTAACGAGGGTGCGAGAGTCGAAGCGCAAATTGCCCATCATTGGTCAATAACAATAAACCACTGGTGTCACGATCCAGACGACCTACCGGATAAACACGCAGTTGCCTCAGTTCAGCAGGTAACAGATCCAGTACTGTAGGCCGCCCCTCGGGATCAGAGGCTGTACTAACATAGCCAGCTGGCTTATGGAGAAGGAGATAAACCTGTTTTGTACCGGATGTGATAAGCTTGCCATCCACACGCACTTGATCGCTCTCAGGATTAATGCGCGATCCCTGCTGTGTCACCGTTACGCCATTTACTTCAACGCGTCCAGCACTGATAAGCTCTTCGGCATGCCTGCGTGAAGCTACTCCTGCATGAGCAAGAAAACGCGCTAAACGCTCTTCGCTGACTCCATTGTTCTGTTCACTCATAGATTAAATTTCCCCGTGTATGTAAGATGCACAGCTCACAACGCTTCTCCTGGCACGTTTGCTGATAGATATAATGCAGGCCCTGTTGCCGGATACTCAACGGTGGTTCACGATAAAGCTGAAGCTGTCGAGCCATTAACCGTGTAATACGATTTGAGGAGAGCCCTGGATGGAGACTGTAATACGCCTGAGCTCGCTCAATCAGAATGGGCTGGCCCTCAATCAGACCAACCCCCAAGGCAAAGGGTAGTAGCACATTGCAAATCAGTATATCAGTTCGCGCAAGGCTAAGTCCGGCGCTACTAAAAAAGCGCCGGAGCGCATGCAGCCCCTCCAGGGATGGTGCAGAGGGTGAAGTGAGGAGTATTCGGGCGATCTCAGGCCAGCAACCCCGCTCCCGCCATTGCTTTAACAGGGTCTGTAAGACCTGCAAACGGTGTATGTCGAGGGGCTCTGGTTCACCTTGAGGGGCGGGCAGGATCTTTTCTTGCCCCAGCAGGTAGCGGCCAAACGCTTGAAACAGAGCCCGATCTCGCCCATATCCCAATCCTTCAGCAATCGCTGACCAGAGACATAGATCGTAGCGATGTCCTGGCGCTTCTGGCCGCTCCAGGGAGTGGAGCTGCTCTACATAGGCATGAGCTTTTTGTTCCAATCTCAACTGACCCGCTCGCAGAAGTAAGCGCAACAGATCTGCATTCCCAGGCTGGTGACAGGGCCAGACGCTTTGTCTGGATCTCATCTCTACACTTGTATTGGGCCAGACGCTTTGTTTGGACACAGTCTCTAAACTTGTCTGTGGAAGATCCTGAAGCGAACAAAGCGGCACAATCATTCCGTCCTGCCTCCTCGTTGGCCTCCTGGTATCACAAATCAGGACTACATGAAGCATGACTCGATTGTAACGTGGATCATACTGATGATGATGAGCTTCCCAATCGCTCGCTCGCACATGAAATTCGATATCTCCAGTTAAACGCTGCGATGAGGCATAGGGTGGCGTACAGGTGACGAGGACAGCATCACGCACATCTGGCCCCTCCGACCCACCAGGATAGCCTGCAAAGAGCAATTGATACCTCTCACCATTGCTTAACGGAAGAAGACAACCAGATGCCAGGTGCCACCAGCGGTCAGCAACCTCTTGCTCATATGGTTGCTTAGGAGAACAGATGAAATGATAGCTCGCTTCGATCAAGTCGCCTCGCTTGCTTCGGACAAAAGAGACTCTTCGCTTTCTCGCTGAGATTCTTCTGCCAGACGGCTCTCTGGTGCCTGCACTTCTAATGGCTCATTCACCTCTGGCGAGCTTAGATCTAGCTCAGTGAGACCTAACATGGCATGTGAGTATGTTTCACTTTCAGCGTCAGTCTGCTCGCTTGGGGCTACAACTTCTGGAGCACACACAAGAGACGCTTGTGAGAGGTGACCCTGCAAAAGCAGGTGCAGATGCTCAAGTTCTAACTCAGTCGTCTTCATTGCCCAGGTTGCGTTCTCTCCACATAACGTTCCATCTTCCACCACACCACGCACAAGATCGATCATCAGTTCTGTCTGACGCAATAATAAGCGCAGCTTCAGGATACGTTTCTGTTCGTCAGCATCAATCTGTCCGTTCCACTGGCTATATTGTGGGGGAGGAAATGACAATGGCTCTCTTTTCAACGCTCTAATCATCTCGCTGACATGAGCAAGCAACTGGTCTTCGTCAGGCTCCTCTTCGTCGGATGGTGGGAACGCTCCCTGGAGGTCCGCTGGCTCTTCATCTGCGATCGCTTCGGGTTCAAGTACTGAGAGCAATTGCTCCACTATAGATGCTGAACGTAGGGCCTCTTGCGCAAAAAATTGCGCTGCTTCCGCCTCATGTTGCGTTTCTGCCAGCTCATCCAGAATGTGACGACCTGCAAACATTTTCTCAATTCGCTCGCTGGCCTCAAGCACACGCTCAGAGGCAACATAAGCGGCCCTTTCAGCTACAATCGCAATCGCATGAGCATCTTCCAACAATTGACGAGCTTGTTGTAAATGGGGAGGCTCTTGATACTGGACATTGTCTCTCTCTACTGACGCAGTAGCAGGCTCGACAGTCTGCTTAACAGCCTCTGCCTCTGGATCGTCTAGCAACAGCAAAACCTCTTGCAGCTTCGCTTCAAGCTTCTGGACGCGAGCAGTCTTTTTTTGCAAACGCCTCGCCGCCCACTCTTGCTCTTCACGAGCCTCTTGTAAACGCTCAAGCAGACAAACTTTCTTCTTAGCCAATTTCTTCTGCTCCGAGAGAAGTGTGACCTCTTGTTTCGTCATTGGTTTATGATCCTCCAGGATGACAGGGCTGACAGGCCCTATCATCGCTTGATCAAGCTGTCTCGATAGTTTGATGTCTATGACATTCCTACTTTTCCAAACTCAACTGCGAGGGCGAGTCCTTGATATCTTGATCTATCTTACGATGATATCGATCCAAACATCCACTCATCTACCAACATATGATGACCCGTAAGAGTCTCTTTCCTCTTCCCCCAGTTCCACAATGCTCGCCCCTCCATGGCTTAACGAGAACATGGGCTATGGTGAGGCTGGCGTTGCAGAAGCTTCACGATCAGGAAGGAGACAAGCTACCTTCCCTACTTGTTCTGTCTATTTTTATCGAAAATAGATGTTCAAGCCCATTAAGATATTTCAAGTAGGGAAAGCCGCTTGTCTCTTTCCTCTCTTCCCACTCCACAATGCTCGCCCCTCCATGGCTTAACGAGAACATGGGCTATGGTGGGGCTGGCATGGTGGAAGCTTCACGATTTGGAAGGAGACAAGCTACCTTCCCTACTTGTTCTGTCTATTTTTATCGAAAATAGATGTTCAAGCCCATTAAGATATTTCAAGTAGGGAAAGCCGCTTGTCTCTTTCCTCTCTTCCCACTCCACAATGCTCGCCCCTCCATGGCTCAATGTGAAACGAGATAGGAAGGGAGCTCAGGAAGAAAACATGCAAGCTGAAACATTTTGCATCACGTTCGTCTATTCTATCAAATACTAGCTTATAGTAAAAGGAACTAGTGAAAAAATCCTATTTAACGGTGACTGCTTAGTAAAGGTGCCAACAACAGAAAGATATCGTCCAGGCTTCTTATTGGAAGCGAGTTCACCTCGATTGAGATCACTAATCACTAGTAATGTATAGCTTCAATCGCAAAAAATGCTATCAAACAAACAAGGAATATATAGCCCTAAAGGTGGACAAAGCTCGTAAAATGCGCTATGATAAAACCCATGCAATCATTTTTTAGCAACCATGCCGATGTTTATAAGAGCCCATTCGGATGAGATCTGTATCCATATATCAACGCATTTCATTACGTTCCTGATGACTTTTCTTCTATGCGATTGTATGATAACCAGCTATCCTTTCCTCTATTACCTGGAGGGGATTGCAAGAGGGAAACATGAATAGAAAATATCGCTCTTCTTTTTTTTCATTATCACATCCATCTATCCTGATATCTGGCATACTTGCCGTTTTAGTCGCGCTTGTTCAGCTTACCTTTACGCAATCCGCCTCCGCTGACCCTGTTCCAGGTGGCAATGTGGCAAACCCTATTGTAAAGGCTGTTGATCTTGCTAAACCTTCTGTTGTACGCATTATTACGACTGAGCAGGCCACTTTAACCGTTCACTTTCCTACTGCCGATAATAAAACGGTGACTTTTCCTCAAGGTGGTGGGCAGTATGCGCTAGAACTTTCTGGTAGTGGCACTTTTATTACTGCTCATGGCGATATTCTAACGGCTGATCATGTTATCAACCCTCCCAAAGATCAGTCGCTCGATCAATATTTGCAGCAGTTGGCCGCTCAGGATGTGGCCGATTATATCAATCAACAGCTCAATCCTTCTGTCGATTGGAGCAAAGAGGATGCGGCTGGCGCTCTCTCTTCGGGGTACCTCCTCTCAACCGCAAAATATAATACTCCCTCTAGTAAGGTCTATCTCAGCACAGATTACACAGGACCCATTAACGCTGTTTCGATGAAGAGCGTTCCTACTGGTGTTTCTGCTGAGGTAGATAAGATTGAAAAAGAGAGCTCTTTTGAGCAGAAGGATGTTGCGATCATTCATGTCAATATCGAGAATACACCTAACATCCAGCTTAGCGATTCCAGTTTGGTAGCTCAACAGGATGAATTGACGATTATTGGTTTTCCTGGCAATGGCGATGTCAGCATGAAGGATCTTCCAACCACGTTTCTGACCTCTTCGGTGAATAGAATTTATGTAAGTGCAATTAAAAAGACCGATGAGGCTGCTCCTGTCATTCAGGTTGGGGGCAACGTTGAGCATGGCGATAGTGGTGGTCCTGCCCTCAATAGCCAGGGGCAGATCGTGGGTGTGGTCAGCTTTGGCGGCACCGATATGCCCGATGGAACAAGCTTCTTACAGGCCAGCAATAGTGCCAAAGAGTTGATTGATTCTCTCAATTTAGATACCAAACCCGGTGAGCTCGAGAAGGCCTGGATCAAAGCGTTTAATGATTATACCTCAACTGCTACTGGCCACTGGCATAAGTCTTCCGATAGCTTCCAGAAGATTCTGGATACCTATCCAGATTTCCATGCGGTCAGTCCCTATATTGATTATGCCAGAGCTCAGGCAAGTACTGAGAAGCTTCCACAAAAACCCTCGGCTCCAGCCACACCTTTTATCTTGACAGCCATATCATTTATCTTGATTGCATTGCTTGTGCTAGCCGTGATAGCTGTAGCGCTCTTCTTTATTCTTCGTCGTAAAGGGCCCAATACGGCGATTGCTTCATCGGCACAGGGGATCTATCAACCATCACAGGGACAGGCTCCCTCCTATCAGCCCTATGCTACGCCTGCGCCGCAACAGCCTTACCAACAAACGGCTCCTACTCCTGTCGGTGCTGCAAGTTATGCTCAGGTTGGTTCACAGCAGCCTGTTGGAGCATACGCTCGTCCCTTACAAGGGCCTCCTCAAGGAGAGTATGCCACACCTGCTCCTCAACAGCCTGCTGTGCCTCGACCGTACCAGCCGCCGCTGCAACAACAGCCCGCTGTACCCCGGCCTTACCAGCCGCTGCAACAACAGCCTGTTCAGCCTTATCCTAATGCCAATCTCCCATTACAATCATCAGGTCAGATTCCTGTGGTTCCGACACAACCCCAGCCCTGGCCACCTGTTCCTGCTCAAGCTCAACAGCCTTATCAAGAGTATCATAAGAGTTCTGCAACGGTTGGAGCGCCCATCAGCACATCTGAGCAACAACCTACGGAGAGATCTGTATCTCCTCAACCAGAGCGCCCAGCGCAGATAGATGAACCACAATCGTTGTCTGCCGAAGCGACATTGCTCAACCGAGATATTGCTCGGGCCAGAGCCGCCGAAGCCCTTAGAGGTCTCTCCTCAACGGAGCCTCAAAGTGCCGAGGAACCTACCTATCCCCATTCAGACAATGTAGAAGGCGAATAAGAATAACGTAAACGAAGCAAGCCGGGACCAGGACCGCGGAACATCTTTCATGGTGGTTATAAGGGAGGGTCCAACAACAAGGAGTGGGTCACCACGATGGTCATGTTGGCTCTCTCCTTCGTAGGAGGGAATGAAGGATAATTGCCACATTCTACGGCCATCATAAATGATGGGCCCTACCATATTTATGCGATAAATCGCATTAAAAAGGGCAATTCATTGCCTGAGGGGTAGGGCCCATCATTTATGATGGCCGTGGTGACCCATTCCGTCCGGTTCCACCCTCATAACCATCCGGTACCCCATTCCGTCCGGTTCCACCCTCATGACTATCCGGTGGCACCACTCCTCCCTATTCCACAATCATGGCCATCCGGTGGCACCACTCCTCCCTATTCCACAATCATGGCCATCCGGTGGCACCACTCCTCCCTATTCCACAATCATGGCCATCCGGTGGCACCACTCCTCCCTATTCCACAATCATGGCCATCCGGTGGCACCACTCTACCCTATTGCTCCCTTCTAACCAACCATCGGACGTCTGAGCATCTGAGTTCCTGGCCTGGCTTTCTCTCTTTATGTACCGCCCATGGTCTAATCAGACGCCAGGCATTTAAGGGGCCTTACGAATGTTAATTGCGCCATTCTGGCTTCCTACGATAAGAGAGATTGGCACATTGTCCTTCTTGTCTGGCGCTTCAAATTCGTTGCTTATGGGTCCTGATCCTCCATTGACCGCCACATGAAAAAGGGTCGATTTAGGTAATGTCAGATCAACTGATCCATTATTGGCCGTAAAGTGGTAGGTACCATGTGGGTCCAGTTGACCATTAAAGGTTACAGAGCCATCATTTGCCTCTAATGAAGAGGGGGCATAGAGACTCGTCTGATTGAGATACATCTCTCCATGTTGCGACACAATTGTAGACGTTCCACGAAAACCTTTGACTGCCAACGAACCTGTCTCTGTCTGCATCTGGAGGTTGCCCATGCTATTATTGACAAGAATCGAGCCTGAACTTGTCTGAAGCTGGATCTGGCCGTGGACCCCTCCCACCTCAAGCGAGCCCGTACGATCGATCACGATGAGGTCCGATGACGCTGGCAATACCACCTCTAAATCAACACGCCTGCTCGCAAAAAAGGCGATATTTGTTCGGCCTGCATTGATTGTAATCGTATTTTGTCGCTGACTCGTACTTAAATCCATGGCACCAAAACGGATACCTGAGCCAGAGACATACTCAGTGGCTTTAATTGCAATGGTCCCATCCAAAGCACTTGTCGAGACATGAATCGCTCCAGTATCATCATTAATAATTAACTTTGGATGTCTGGTCACATGAAAGGTCTGAACACGAGTATTCATGACCTCGATCGCATCGGAATTGCTGAAGGCTACCATTACAATGCCAGCCAGTACGAGCGCAATAGGAAATAAGATAATGAGAAGCCGTCCGAGCGTATATTGCATTCTCCGCTGCTCAAAACGCTGGCGCGCCAGCGCCAGGGGTAAGATCCTTTGCACAACTGGTGGTCTATCTACGATGGCTGCCTGTGCCTGAGATGCTGCTGGCGGCTGCTCTTCTTCTGCCTTCGTCTGCTCTGCATTGAGAGGATGACCTTCATCTGGATGAGAACTTGTTGGCTCTGTTGGCTCAGCAATCTGCGGGGAGCCGGTTCGAAGCTCCTCAGAAGATGAGGTGGAAGCTTCTGGGTGTACAGGTTCCTGCTGATTCATAATCTGCCTCTTTAAAGCATTGACTCAATCAGGAGTACGATCAATCAACCAGAACAGAGCGAAAAGCGGCTATGGCTGCGCTCTCGCTCTGCTGCGACTGAGAGGAGATTCCTCATCCTATACTATCGGCCCTTTTGGTGAGGACTAAAGGGATAAAGAAATGGGTACCAGAGAGAATTAAACCAGTTAGATGTTTCGGCGATAGATTGAGATAGAGCCATTTCCAGTACGTGTTGTAAGCTCAGCCTGAGGAACCGCTCCAACGCTGGTACTTCCAAATTCGTTATTGACTCGCCCATTCCCGGTGATGGTACGTAATTGAAAGGCTGCGTTGGCTGGTAAGGTTAGCTCGATAGACCCATTCCCTGTCTGATAGCGGTAGCTTCCCTTTGGATCAATCGTACCAGCATAGGTAATTGATCCATTCCCCGTTCGTAGCGAGGCATCCCCATTCAGGCTACATCCCTGGATATCAATACGACCATTTCCGGTCGTGAGCCTGGCCTGGCCTGAGATGGTATAGCCCGTGATCGAACCATTCCCGGTCGCTATGATAAGATCACCTTCAACGTTATTGAGCTGAGCAGATCCATTTCCTGTGTTCATCCTCAGTGTCCCCTCAACATTGTCAAGCTCCATCTGACCATTTCCTGTACGCATGGTCAGGTAGCCAGTACAATTTCTGGCGATCAATGTACCATTCCCTGTATTGGCCTCTATGCGCCCTATCACTCCATCAAGGTCGATGCGCCCCCAGCCAGTCCGCAGGTTCAGGTCAGTTCTCTTTGGAACGGTCACATCAAAATCTACACCACGCCAGCCAAGAAAGAGACGGAAGACATAATGAACCCTGGTCTGAATTGTGTTACCATATTGCTCAGGTTGTATCGTAATCCCATCCAGGGTCGCACCCAGACCACGAGCATAGCGCGTTGCCTGCACAACTACAGCATTGCCTTCGCCTGTATGAATACGCACATTCCCTCGACTATGGTCCATCAAAAACCGGGGAAGCTCCGATACCGCAAACTCAAACGTTTCGATATCGCTGACCACTTTATTACGCGTCATGAGGAAACTAATCAGAAGAAAACCCAGTATGAATAGGAAGATCAATCCACCCAGGATGCCGACTGGCCCCTCAGTCTCTACCAGACCACCAATGATCATCATGATGAAGATGAATAGAAGGGCTCCAATCCCAATTAAAAATCCTGGACGCTGGAAATTGTTGCGTCGCGGCTTCAGCTTTTCACCCGGTAAATGCCAGAACTCAGACTCGTTTTCTGACTCAGACCGCTCTGTATAGCCAGCACCATAATCCGCATAAGGCCGCTCACGCGGATCGTCATTGCGCAAACGCGTCGCCTCCGAGACCGGCCTCTCACGCGGATCATCGTTAATTGGACGCACTCGTTCCTGCGCTTTATACTCACCTGACGATTGCTCAGGTTCTTGATTGTAAGAATAGACTGATTCTTGCTGACCCATCTTTCGCCTCCCTGGATGTGATTATTTGTTCCGTACTCTATACGACGTATAGCTGGGTCAGGTCACAAATCAGCCTATGCTTTTCAATACACTAACGCTTTCTTTCTTTTGACCAGGCATAAGGAACGCGCCAGAGCAACAGAAAGATGAGGTTGGTCAGCAGCGCAATCAACGCAAATGTCCATTGGAGCCGCTCAGGGGTAAAGAAGAAGATACGAAGTGCCAGACAGATCGGCCAGGCAAGAACCCATCCTGAAAGGGTGCGTATGGCCATCGTTGATCTCTTCTCAGTTACCTCCCGGCGGAACAGGCCCAGAAATGGTGAGACGACAAACCAACCAATCAGAAAGGGAAGGACCGTAACGACGACATGCTGAAAGGTGACGCCTTCTTCATGATGACTGTTGATGCCTATAACTGTAAAGATAAGAAAGGACAGCACATCCCCCACAGCAAGGTTGGCAATCCGGGCCCATTCGGGCAGGCGCTGTCCGCTCCGTGTGGCTGAGCCCTCTGGCGTCGAAGAAGACGATGAAGGATTATTTGAGGCCATAGTTAGAGCTCCTCTTTGGGTTGATGCTCAAGCACCAACGCTTCGACAGCCGCCAGTTCGGTCTGTACACTTCGAATACGAAGGGTCACAAAGATCAGGTAGGCAAATAATCCTACCCAGAAAATGGCGTAAGCTGCTATAAGATAGGTCGATCCCTGCATTGCAAGACTCCCTTATGTTACTCGTTGATAATGAATACGACTTAGAAATGTATCAGTATTGGCCAGTTCCGGTTCGCTTACTCTGCTACAGAGGCTCGCAAACGTTGGGCCAGAGTCTGTAAGCGCTGAAAATGGTAGATCTGGATCAGGAGAAAGCTATACAAAAGCGTAAATGAGAGCAACGAGACCAGGATGGTCAGAACAACTTCTGGCGGTAGAGCTCCCGATGTACCAACCTCATGGCTGGGATGAAGGGTGCGCCACCAATTTGTTGCTTCATAGATAATTGGAACGTCCAGCGCTCCAACAATCGCCAGAACAGCAGCAGCGCGTGCAGCCGTCACAGTACGACCCATTGAGCTCAAAAGCATCAGGTATGCAATAAACATAAACCAGAGGATAAGAGCCGCCGTCAGTTGTGGGTCCCAGGTCCACCACGTGCCCCAGGTCGTTTTGGCCCAGATTGACCCTGTGATAAGCGCTAATGTGAGAAAGACCGCGCCAATCTCAGCCGAGGCGCGCGCCAGCCAGTCCCAACGATCGTCTGGCTTGATCAGGTAAATAACCCCAGCTATAGCCATGACGACAAAGGCCAACATACCAATCCAGGCAGCTGGCACATGAAAATAGAAGATCTTCTGTGGCAGCCCCTGCACAGCATCCAGGGGTGCATAAACAAAGATGAGCCAGAGCGAGTACAACATGCCTGCTCCAGAAAGTCCACCCAGGATCAGTGAGAGCCATGGAAAGCGCTGCACATGAGGCTGCTGCTTCTCCTGGATCTCCTTTTTGGATGAAACGGATTGTTCTTGATGTACAAAGGCCATAAACGATGTTTTCTCCTCCAGCACACGTAGGATAACTGCAATGCGCTAAGTTACTGAGATGGCTAACTACAATGCGTTAAGGGACTACGACTATTACTATGTAATCTAGATAATTGTCTGGCTAATCCTCGATGACGTATTGAAATGTCAACGTGGCAGCACTCAGAAAAATAAGGTCAAACGCAACTACCAGGCCCAACCAGGGCGGCTGATTAAGGGCAGGAGCCAGCAAAAGTTGGGTCGCTCGCACAACACTGATGATAACTGGCACTAGCATGGGAAAAATCAGAACAGGCAGCAAGAGCTCGCGCGATTGCGTAGCCGCCGCCATGGCTGAGAAGAGCGTTCCCACCGCTGAGATCCCTAACGTGCCCAATAACACAATCAGGAGCAAGGAGCCTACCGATGACACTGTTATATTAAATAGCATAACAAAAGCTGGCAAGGCAATCATTTCCACAACGCTGAGCACCAGAACATTGCCTAAAAGCTTGGCCAGATAGATGGCACGCCGATCTACAGGACAGAGCAATAAGCGATCCATGGAACCATGCTCTCTCTCAGCGGCCATGGTTCTACCCAGACCCAATAATGAGGCAAAGAGAAAGGCAACCCACAAAACTCCAGGGGCAATCGCCGCCAGATTATCCGCATGCACATCAAAGGTGAAGTTGAAAATGACAAGCACTATCAGGGCAAAAAGCCCCATTCCAAGCCAGGTCTGCTTGCTCCTTAGCTCATAACGAATATCTTTCCACAAAATGGTCCAGACGTGCAGACAGAAAATGCTCAGCTCACTCATCGCACAACCTCCTGATAGCGCCGCCGCAGCTCGTCTAATTCAACATCAGCACTTGTTAGCTGAGCTGAGATCCGGCCAGCGGCCAGAATGGCGATACTATCGCTCATCAGGAGAGCATCTTCCAACAGGTGCGTGGTGAAAAGGATGCTTCCTCCATCCGCAATGTGCTCGGCCAGGAGCGATTGCATCAGCTCCTGGCCATCCTGATCCAGACCAGTATCCGGCTCATCCAGTAACAGGAGATGGGGAGCATGCAGCAAAGCACGAGCCCAGGCCAGACGTTGCAACTGCCCGCGCGAAAAAGCTCCAACGCGCTCATGCGCTCGCTTGTGCAGGCCAACGCGCTGCAACAGGAACTCACTCCGCTCCTGAACATTTTCAATCGCGTACATCCGACCAAAGAAGTGGAGATTCTCCAGGGCCGTCAACTCCTCGTACAGATAGGGCTGATGCGCTATGACCCCCACAAGTCGCCGTACCTGTTGTGCCTGAGCCACACAATCCAATCCCATCAGCAGAACATGCCCGGAACTGGGCCGGGTCAGGCCAGCCAGGATGCGCAACAGTGTTGTCTTGCCAGCTCCATTAGCTCCCAACAGAGCCATGCGCTGACCCTGTTGAAGCGTTAGATCCACACGGCGAAGAATCGGCTTGAGACCATAGCTCTTCTTCAGATGCCGAATCTCCAGTGCCGCTGGTCGAGCAGGAAATGTGAGCTCTGATTGGTGCAGAAATGAAGAACGCTCTCCTTGCTCGTTCATCGCTGCACAATCTCCTGCTCACGCATAAGTGTGCGCAATCTGGCCTTCAACTTCTTTCGTTGCTCCTCATAATGAGCCTTCTCAATGTTTCCTGCTTCAAACTTCTGATCCAGCTTCAATAACTCCTGAAGCAACCTCTGTCGGGCGTCGTCTAGCTCAGATTCAGTCTGAACCTTCTGTCTGCTCTGAGCGCCTTTCGTTGCTATCCCTCCTACGCGACGACGGCGCGAGCGATAGAGGAACCAGGTGAGTACAAGAATTGCACTCATCACGAGCAGAGACACAATCAGCCAGACCACTGGTGTGTTTAAGGGCGCAGGTGCTTCCTCTTTCTGAACCGTTGGGAGGCCAGCCAGGCTCAGTTGAATGGTTTGATGGGCCTGCAACTTCTCGGCTTTGAAGAGACGATAGGGCTGCTGATCCGCGTTCAAGAGGCCAGATGGCTGTAAGGTGCTACTGGTCGCCTGTAAACTTGGAGGAACAAGCAGTGAGAGCACAACGGTTGGGTACTGCGGATCATAGGTAAAGCTATACTCCGAGCCAGAATAAGGCACCTCATAAGAGAAGGTAAACTCATTTGGGCCTGGCATCAGAGCGGCGTCGGTAGCAAAGCCGCGATCGACCTGAATCACCTGGTAACCAGAGAAGCCTTTGTCCAGCGTAATGCTCTTATTCACAACATTCGGTGGCAGCGTGAATAGGAGAGCATTTGGCTTGCCTTTACTCCCATCCAATGAACCAACATAGGCATGTGAGCTCAGATTTTGAAAATCGATAACCTCTGAGATCGTTACTGTACCAGTGCGCTGATCGGGAGCATGAATCAATACATTGGAGCTTACAACAGCGATATTAGAGGCATCTGCAGTTGCTTCATAGACGGTAAGATCAACCTGCTGCTCTGGCTTGCTATCAAGCGTGAGGAGGTCGCTGACGTACTGCGCCCCCTGATAGCGGATATAGAGCGCATAATTGGTCGTCTTGTCGTTTGGCAGATTCGCAAAGGAATATTGTCCCTGCGCATCCGTTGTGGCAGTGGCAAAATCCTGTGAGTTACTTCCCTGCTGCGTCTGAAGGGTCACAACCTGATTGGCAAGCGGAGCATTCTTGTTGCTCCCATCAAGCAATCGACCATAGATATGTCCATTGCCAGACGCTGCATGACTGAGAGAGCTCCCCACTGTTGTCAGCCCGAGAAGGCTAAAGAGAAATCCTGCCAGTAGGACAGATAAAAAGACGCGACCAGATAGATTATGCTTGCTCATGATGCTCCTTCAGTTGTCGCAACTGGCTCTCAATGGATTCGTCTAGCTCCTGCTCAGATTGATCGCGAGCCTGCATAGCCTGGATCGCCCGCGCAACATAGCGCTCACGTAGAGCACGATACTCGGGCTCCGCTAGATTTCCTAGTTGATAATCTAATTCGACTTCCTGCAACGCTAAACGTGCCCCCTGCTCTTGTTCTGCCAGTGGGGCCATCTGCTGGCTCTGACTCCGGGTTGAGGAAAAAGCTACGGAGCGGTGATAGAGAGGATAAAGCACGACGGCCAATCCCCATAGTCCCAGGATTATTGCTACCATAATTGCCATCACTACACCTGCTTTCCGGACCGACGAAATAAGATATCTTCAGCCGCCAGTTCCTGCTCAAGTTGAGCTCGGTAGCCCGCCAGCCCTGGCTCTTCTTCTGCTTTCAATTCTGGATTTTTGACAACAGGAGCCACTCGCTGCCAATCGCGCAGCACAAAAAAGATCAGGCTCCCACCCAGCACAAACAATAGGATTGGCACCAACCAGGCCAGAAGGCTCAGGCCCTGCCAGGCTGGCGAGAGCACAATATCACTGCCATAACGGCTACGATAAAAGGCCAGCACCTCTTGCTCAGACTTGCCCGCTTGTAATTGCAGGCGAATATTGGCCCGCATCTGCTGCGCCAGGTCTGCCGAAGAGTCCGCTACCGACTCATTCTGACAGACCGGACACTTCAACTGTGCCGCAACATTGTGGGTTCGCTGCTCAAGCGATTGCTGTTTCGGTGTTACCAGAGACAACGTTGACCAGAAGGCAATCAGCAACAGGACGAGAGCCAGGACCAGAAACAGAGAACGACGCTGCCTCATCTCACTGCCTCCTTCTCTTCAACTGGGGCAACCAGAGCGCTTTCGTTGGTCGTCTGCACACGTTGCTTCACCTGTTTGCGCCGATCCGGCCACCAGCAGATAATGCCTCCTAGAACCATCATAACACCACCCCACCAGACAAAGGGCACGAGCGGGTTGACAAAGATACGAATCAGCGCCTCACCAGCGGTCGTGGGAGGGCTCCCCTGCAACACATAAAAATCAGTTGCACCAAAGGTCTGAATAGGGATCAAGCTTACAGGCTGACTGGGAAAGTTCTTATACACCAGTCGACCTGGATAGATATACCCCAACGATTGCCCATTGTGCCAGATCTGAATCTGCGAGGTTATGGTCTCACTATCCACATCTTTCCGATCGATATTGCCCAGAAAGACAAAGCGGTAACCAGCGGCGTTCATCTCCTGGCCAGCCTTAAGAAGCGCATCTTGCTGAACCTGGAAGTAGTGCGAGCCAATAATACCAATGACCAGCAGGGCCAGTCCAAGATGAACGATATAACCACCATAGCGCTGACGATAGCGCTTAAAGAGCATAAACAGTGCCACAGGATACGCCTCGCCATGGCTATGTCGCACGCGAGCCCCTCGCCAGAGCTCATACAGGATCGCCACAATGGTAAACGAGCAGATCGAGAAACCAATATTTGCGGCAATATCCAGCACACCAAAGAATGGCAAGATGACCGCACAGAGCGCAGTCCCAATCACTGGCACGCTCATATTGCGCCAGAGAGCATTCGATGATGTACGTCTCCAGGCCAGCAATGGTCCCACTCCCATAGCGAGCATCAAAACGATAATCAGCGGAGCCATCACCTGATTATAAAATGGCGCACCAACCGTCATCGTCTGATGAAAGAGAAAGGCCGAGATGAGTGGAAACAGTGTTCCCCATAAGGTTGCAAACGTCATACCAAGTAACAAAAAGTTGTTCAGCAGAAACACGCCTTCACGCGAGACGATCGAATCAAAGTCTTGATCTGGACGGAGTTGAGGCAGGCGCACAAAGAGCAAGATACTAGAAAATGCAATGATAATGGCAAGGAAGACCAGAAAATACGAGCCGATATCCGAATAAGCAAATGAGTGAACTGAACTGATGATCCCACTGCGCACCTCAAACGTTCCAAAGATAGAGAGCGCAAAGGAGAGCATCACCAGCACCAGATTCCAGACTTTAAGCATACCGCGGCGCTCCTGCACCATCGTGGAATGCAGAAAAGCCGTCGCGGTCAACCAGGGCAAGAGCGCCGCATTCTCAACAGGGTCCCAACCCCAATAGCCTCCCCAACCCAACACATGATAGGCCCACCAGGCCCCAAGAATCAGACCGATCGATTGAATCGTCCAGGCCGCCAGCATCCAGCGCCGAATCGACCTCAACCATTCACTGTTCAAACGCCCCGTCGCCAACGCTGCAACCGCAAAGGCAAAGGGAATTGAGAAGCTCATATACCCCATCAAGAGCATCGGCGGATGCACCAGCATACCAGGGTCCATCAACAAAGGATTGAGACCTGCACCATCGGCTGGCGTCACCGCTGAACGGACAAAAGGATTTGAGACCGTTGCCAATACCAGCAGGAAAAAGGCCTCGATAACCATCAACGTGGCCATAACATAGGGCACCAGCGCGGCTGGCGCGCGACGCGAGGTCATGACAAACAGGGCTGAAAAGAGTGAAAGCATCAATGCCCAATAGAGCAGCGAGCCCTCCTGCCCACCGTAAAAAGCTGCCGCAGTGAAATAAAGCGGCATCGCCAGACTGGAATGCTGGGCTACATAAATGACCCCAAAATCATGCGTCAAAAAAGATGCGATCAGCGCAAGTGAAGCCAGCAAGACAAAGAAAGTCACCACCAGCAGACTACGGCGTGCACTAGAGATCAGCTGGGGAAGCTTGCGTTGCGCCCCAAGGACAGCCACAACGACCGTATAGAGCGCAAAGCCCAGTCCTAATATAAGAGCGATAAGTCCTAGATCTGAGAAATACACGGCTGATCCTTATCTTGCGGTCGGTGTCGCCGACTGGAACTTGGATGGACACTTAGCGAGCAACGTATGAGCCTGGAAAGCACCCTGGCTGGAGTAAGGTCCTTCGACCACTACCTGGATACCATCGTGGAAGATATCTGGCACTACTCCCTTATAGGCAACCGCCATGGTCTGTTTGCCATCTTCAAGGACAAACGAGACGCTCTGTTGCTGATCATTGCGTACAATCGAACCCGCCTGAACCACACCCGCCACACGCACAGACTGACCATTGCAGGTCGTGCACTGATGAAGCTCAGGAACGGTCATATAATACACCTCATTGGCCTGGGTGTTCGCAAAGATAAGATAGATGACCGCACCAAGAATAATAATCCCCAGGACCAGAAAGCTTAGTGGAAAACGGCGCTTTGGCCGCTCAGTGGTCAGCTTACTCTCGCCGGGCGCTGTCAAAGCAGTCTGCACAATACGACCTCCATCAATGGGACGCTAACGAAGCCTCAAATAATGCGTTGAGGAGTGCGCCTAAAATAAATACGAGAACCCCCAGAGCCAGTACTATCTGCGGAGACAGACGCGAAAAAGTGGTGGCACGTCTGGCTAAACGTCGAATCGGGCTCTGACCAACATAAAATGCCAGGATAAACGCTATCAGCGCTATGAGAATCTTACAGAGCAGAACCACTATATAGCTCAGGCCTAATGTCGTCTGCGTCAGACGGTCAAACGTAAGATAGGCTCCAGTAAGCAATAACACAGTAATACAGAGGTTCGTTAAACGTTTGAAATTGATCGCGATCTGCGCTGAGACGGCGGGCAGGGGACCAGCCTTTCGTAAGGCCGGCATAATCACAAACTGATACATCAGGCTCCCCCCCACCCAGGCTGTGGCCGCCAGAATATGTAGCAGGCGAAGCAACCAGGAAATCTCTAGCATGCAACCTCGCTTACTTTACCTGCATCTTAGCTAACTCGGTCTGTAAGCCCTCTGCGGTCAATGGACCCAACCAGCGCGCTACCACATGGCCCTGCGCATCGATAAAATAGGTCTCGGGATTGCCTGCGATGCCATAGTTAATTCCAGTCGAA
Organism: Tengunoibacter tsumagoiensis; assembly: GCF_003967535.1. Lineage (GTDB taxonomy): Bacteria > Chloroflexota > Ktedonobacteria > Ktedonobacterales > Ktedonobacteraceae > Tengunoibacter > Tengunoibacter tsumagoiensis. Next base: position 5,262,013 of record NZ_BIFR01000001.1, read on the forward strand.
CCATCAAAGGTATCTTTGACATTGGGGTAGGTGACATGATAGCGCTGCACAAAGGCCTGCCCATCACTCATGGACTTCTCGGCACCATCAATACCAATAAAGGTAACTCCCTGCGCCTGAAGCTTTCCACTCCAGAACGATTGCAGGTCTGCGGCCTCTGCTGCGCAAGGTGGACAGGTCGATGACCAGAAATTAAGGATCACTGGCTTGCCTTTGAAGCTCGAGAGGCTGAGCGGCGTTTTACCGTCACTGAGCAGTGGTAATGTGAAGTCTGGAGCGGCCTTCCCTAATAAGGGGCTCGACATATCACCCAGACCCGACGACGTATTGGACCCCTCTTTAGGAGTTAACAGGAGCGAACCCAAAAACACCAGCAGTGCCACATTAATAATGCTCACAACTGTAAAGATTATTATTCGGCGCTTTGGGGATGATTTTTTTATCCTGGCAGGCTCTATACTGCCCACAGCTTCTAAAGGCTGAACCTGCTCGTCTGTTATACTTTGTAATTCCATGCCTCAAACCCCAGATATCAAATGTCTGACATTTTTGTAACTGTATATAAAGCCAGACTGATTATGGTGCTTGAGCCTGATAGGAAACTTGCAGTCAAAGAAATAGACCTTACAATGACCTGAATGTTTTTGTGATGAGACTCACTTGTGAGCCTTCCCACTCTGCGCTTTTTCGCCCGCTTTACGCTCACCTTTGTGTTCGGATCTGTCCCCTTTTTCTCCATGGCCTTTCTCATCCGTTTTATGCTCGCTTCTTTTACTGTGCTTATCGCTTGCGGATGAAGGATGATTTTTGCCACCAGATTTCTGCGTCTTTTCAGGAGAATGATTTTTGAGAGGTGTATTGTCGTAGCTTACAAATTTGCAGAAGGTGCTCTGCTCGCCACTCGAGGTCTGTTCTTGATAGAGGAATGCCAGATGTTTCTCATCAAATCTGGAAAAAAACTCATCCCACGAGATCTCTTCCAGGGAGCCCGCACCACTATAGCCCGGGAAATTGATGCGTAGCAGCCCGAGTTCGGTCCCATTGACGACACTTTTGATCATTGAAGGTTTGCCACCTCGCGCCTCAGACCATTTCCTGATCGCTGTATGATTGGTAGTTGTATACGATTCACTGGCCATCCAGACATACTCCTCATCGATACTATAAACGCTGCATATGCTCCCTATACTCTGTGATGCATAGAAAACATGTGCCCAACTCAATCTATACACGTTGTACGTATGAAAGACGAGGCATCGTTTCAGTGCCCCCCAACTATTTTACGCTCACACACAAAAAAAAAGCAACGCTCCACGCTCATTACGATGACAGGTATAATGTATTTTTTAATGTTTTTGGTAATATTACAAGTAGGGAGGGTCGCTTGTCTCCTTCCTAAATTTCCCGTTCCGCCATGCCAGCCCCACCATCGCTTCTGTTCCCATGTTCCGTTGCTCATTGATCTATGGAGGGGCTCACACAGCGGAGTGGGAGCAGAGGAAAGAGACAAGCGACTTTCCCTACTTTACATTGCAGGATATGTTTTTTTGCACATGAGACAGAAAGACAAGTAGGGCAGGTTGCTTGTCTCCTGCCGAAATGTCCCATTCCGCTATGCCAGCCCCATCATAGCCTCTGTTCCCATGTTCCGTTTCTCATTGGTCGATAGAGGGGCTCACACAGCGGAGCAGGAGCAGAGGAAAGAGACAAGCAACTTTCCCTACTTTACATTGCAGGATATATGTTTTAGTGTGTGGAACGAGAAAACCAGTAGGGAAGGTCGCTCGTCTCCTTCCTAAATTTCCCGTTCCGCCATGCCAGCCCCTCCATAGCCTCTGTTCCCATTGTCCATTGTCCACTCGAGCTATGGAGGGGCTCACCGAGTGGAGTGGGAGCAGAGGAAAGAGACAAGCAACTTTCCCTACTTTACATTGCAGGATATATGTTTTAGTGTGTGGAATGATAAAAGCAGTAGGGAAGGTCGCTTGTCTCCTTCCTAAATTTCCCGTTCCGCCATGCCAGCCCCTCCATAGCTCAATTGGAAACAGTGCCATGGAAGGGCTCCCATAGAGGTGAAAAGAGACAGGCAACCTTCTAGAAACATTTGTCGAAAGGAATCAATGGAGAAAGCAGCGCTACGCCGAAAAGATATCCTGCGATGGCTGCAATTTATGGTTTTTAGATTCGGCAAACAGAGCTACCATTGCCGAATTAAAGGCTGGCAGGTCTTTGGGGCTGCGACTACTCACCCAATTCCCATCTCGCACCACTTCCTGATCAACCCAATGGGCTCCAGCATTCTTGAGATCGTCTTGAATGGTATAGTAACTCGTCATCTTACGCCCGTTAACACAACCAGCGGAGATCAAGAGCCAGGGAGCGTGACAGATAACTGCAATTGGCCTACCAGCTGAATTGATTGTTTTGACAAAGTTCTGAGCTTTCCCTTCCATTCGTAGCGTATCGGCATTAATTGCACCACCAGGAAGCAGGACAGCATCAAACTCTTCTGGCTTCACTTCATCCAACGTCTTATCAACGGGGAAACTATCGGCCTTCACATCATGATTCACACCCGTAACCTGGCCGGGTTTCGTCGAGATAATCATCGTCTGAGCGCCAGCATGCTCTAAAGCCTTTTTAGGCTCGGTCATCTCAGCCTGCTCAAAATCATCTGTGACCAGGATAGCGACACGCATACCAGTCAGTTTATGAACATTTTGCATTATGTGTACCTTCTTTCAGCCTGTTCAGACAATTCAGTGACATTTGGTACACGCACTCCAGGTCCAAACCGTGTCTCAGCTATAAGCAAGCTGCTCTCATCTTGCTGCCTTAGAGCCGACATTCAGTGGTAAACGGTTTCTTCCCTTTTTCTAGGAGGCCTGAGGAGAGGTTCAGAACAATAGGGGAGATATGAGAAGTCAATCCGTTCTTTCCGTTATCCTCAGCACAAGAAATCTTGAAGTTCTGCCCATCGCTGCACAAAAGGAAGAAATGGCCCTGGTTCCAAAAAGGCTCGTATGCGTTGATTTCCGTCTAGATAGATGGCCTGGTACTGCCAGAGATCATGTGCTCGCATCCACCCATAGGTGACAGCAGCTACTTCCAGTTCTGCTGATGTGAGCGGGAGAACGCAACGATATGCATCAAGAAAGATGCGACAGTCTCCTCTCTCAAGCTTACAGACATAATGGAGAGTTCGCACTACTTCCCAGGCACGAGGAGCTACGTATGACTGATCCCAGTCGATGACCGCACTCACCTGACCGTCTTCAAAAAAGAGATTGGTCTCCTGGTAATCTCCGTGGATAACCTGCTGCTCAAGCAAGGAAAGATCTTCCATATTGACCGATGGGGCTGTTATGAGCCAGGCGCGACGTTCAGCTAATTGAGATAATACTTGCCTGTCCTCATCAGTTATCTGCGGCTGAGAACGAATCGCTGTTTCAATAGTATCCATTGTTGCCAGCGTTGTTGGGAGATCAATTGCAAATGAGCGATGGGGAACCTGCTCCTGGGGGTAATCAGAAAGAGTCTGGTGAAGTTCACCCAGAAAGCGTCCCATAAGCATGATCTCATGTGATGTCAGGTCGCCACGAGCAATCTGGTATCCCGGAGCAAAAGGAAATAGCGCATAAAAATGTCCTCCCTGCTCAAAAACTCTCTCTCCATTCGATAAAGGCAAAGGAGGGAGAGCAGGAAGGCCGCACGCTTGCACATAAGCAATGAGGGTGTGTTCACAGCGAATGCGCCAGCACTCATCAGCGGTGTAGCGATATGCCCGTAGCGCGTAACTTCCATGAGTCGTCTTGAGTAAGAGTGTGCGATGAATGGTTCCGGTTGCAGGTGTCCATGTGGAGAGAATAGGTGGGAGGTTCCAGGTACGACGCAGATCAGAGAGAGCAAGCATGAATCTCATAATCTCCTTTAGTAATCTCTGGCTCAGCGATGATTGAGCCTGCTCCAAAGGCAATTGAAGCAGGATATTGGACAGCAAAAGATGCGATTATCCAGGTTGAAAAAGAATATCTCCCTGAAGAATATTTACAAGATATGTGCTGGCTTATTCAACGGCTATAAAGATCAGAAGAGAGCACCTTGACTTTATGTTCATAAAGATCAGGCCCTATCTGGATCTGCTTATCTGTATGATAGCCAAGCCGCTCATACAGGCGGCTGGCACGTGGATTAGTAAGGTCTACAAGCAATGACATCTTTATGTATCCATGCTGCCGGGCACGCTCCTCCGCTGCTGCAATCAGCTCCGTCCCAATGCCTCGCCCACCATATTCTGGCGAGACCGATAACGTATCGATATAGTATTCATCGTCATTGGCCTCTTTGGGAAAAGTCATCTGCGGATCCTGATGGAGAGCACGCAGCCGCTCAAGCAAAGGAAGGTCAAGCTTCTCAGCCTCATCACCACCGTATAACAGAATCAGGCCAACAATCCGCTGATCCAGTTCTTTTACCAGTGCCTGTTGATAGCTCAAACGGTTAGAGGGAAGGCTGAAGAAATGTTCAAGCAGAGAGAGGATCTCTGGTTCTTCAGTCGCTCCCGTCAAGAGTGTAGCAACGTTGCGAAGAGCGGCATACATTAAACGGGCCGCAGATGGTGCATCGGTAACTCGAGCTGATCGAATTGTCATGTGAGTTGTCCTTAAAAATGCCCTCGGTGACTTTTAAGCACTTGTTTGCGATAAAGTTGGTGCTATCTCATTCTGACTGGAATGCGTACCCACACCCCACATAATAATAGCCATGGCCACAATTACAATCCCGACAATCGCGATGGCCAGTTGCATCAACATCCCTGTAACAACCAGCAACATTCCTGCGGCAGTGATGATAGGCCAGATGCTTGGTGCCGTCTGCTGGCGGTACGTCGCTAGCAGACGCTCTTCAGCCTGCGCCACCTGAGCAGCCAGGCGCTCTGCTCGTACTTGCAACAGATGGGTGGCAGCAGTATAGAGCGCACGAGCATCAAAGGGTTTACTTAAACAGACAGCCTGCTCTGGTAAAGAAGTCTGAACAGGGGATTGATCCCAGGAGAGGAGAACGGTAGGAAGTTCAGCCAGAGATGGATCTGCCTGGACATGTTCAAGAAATGCCAGATTACGATTGACGCCACTATCAATGTCAACAACCAGAAGATCAAACACAGTCTCTGGGTACGTTGGTGTACTGGCACAGGAGTTGGCCTCAATTACTTGCCAGCCCTGGTGCTGTAAGCCCAATGAGATAAGTCTGCGAAGCGATGGATCAGCCTCAACCAGCAGAACGGTTGGCCCCTGCGACATGGTGCACCTCAATAAACTGCAAAGTCAATCATTCCAAAGATATTCTACTTGAAAGCATACGCAGTGCACATTACAATGGCTTAAACACCCTCAGGGGCATTCCTTACAAAAACCTAAACACAGAAGCCTGAACAAGTTTAAGGTAATCTGGCAAGCTTGTACCCTACATCTGGTACGGTGAGAATATATTTGGGATGACGGGAATCGGCCTCGACTTTACGGCGTAGACGGCTGATATAGACCCAGATAAAGTCGATATCACGATTATATTCTGGTCCCCAGACCTTCTCTAATAAGAGCTCATGGGTCACAACCATACCAACATTCTGTGCCAGCGTGCTGAGCAACTTGTACTCTGTCCGGCTCAGTTGCACTGTCTTCCCCTGGACAGTAACGATATGCTGAGCATAATCAATGCTGAGATCGCCAGTACTGAAGATAGACTGATTCTGCGTATGCTCGGCGGGAGGGGCCTGCCGTCTGAGCAGAGCTCTCACACGGGCCAGCAGTTCTTTCATGCTAAAGGGCTTGAGCACAAGGTCATCGCAACCTAAATCAAACATCTGAACGCGCTCATCCTCATCGCAATCATCACAGAGCATCATGACGGGAATCGTGGAAAATTCTCGCAGACGCTGAAGGATCTCCAGGCCGCTCATGTCAGCCAGGCTCATGGAGAGCAGGATAATATCAGGCTCTTCTAGATCCAACTGACGCAAAAATTGAATACCATGGTTCACGGTCTGCACACGATACTGTTGTTCTTCCAGGTTTGCGCGCATATACCGTAGCAGGCGGGGATCATTTTCGGCCAGCAGAACTTTCACACGTCGATCCTGTCTGGCAAAGGCTGGTCGCGTTTTCCGCTGTGGAACAGGAGCACTCTCCTCTACCAGAAGCGGAAGCGCTGCACTCAACGCTTTTTGAGGAGCAAAAGGGATCGTAAAGTAGATCGTCGCACCCTGATTGAGCCCCAGTGAATCCGCCCAGATCTTCCCACCATGAGCCTCAATGGTCGCTCTGGCCGCCGAGAGACCAAGACCACTACCAGACGCGCTCTCATCTTGCGTGGGAACACGATAGAAGCGATCAAAGATACGGTCAAGATGCTCGGCCCCAATCCCAATTCCTTCATCGGAGACGCCCACACGCACCTCTATCTCATTAGACTCTAACTGAATATGAACCACGCGGCCAGCAGGTGAATAAGCGACAGCATTCGCCAACAAGTGGTTCACTACCTGCTCAATCCTCACTGCATCGCAGATCACTGACGGAACATCTGGCGGAATAGAGAGCACAAAACGATGCTCGGTAGCCTGCTTCTGCCAGCGCTTGACCAGTTGCAGGAGGAGTTCTGAGAGCTGGACCTGAGTCAGACGGAGCGCCTGGGTTCCAGCATCGAAGCGCCAGACATCCAATAATGTATTCAAAACATCATGCAGGCGATCAGACTGAGTATCGATCATCTGGAGCATCTCGCGCTGCATAGCGGGGTCCCAACGTGCCGAACCGCCAAGCAGAGTCGTCGCACAACCTTTAATAATGGCCAGCGGCGTCTTTAATTCGTGAGCGGCAAGAGCCAGCGTTTCGGCACGCGACTCGACTGCTGCATGCTCCAGCGTAATATCATCAAACAGCACGCCGCGACCCAGTAGTTGACCTGACTCATTGTGTAAAGGAAAGGTGCGTACACGCAGCCATGAGGCGGCTGCATCGGTCAGAGCAAGCTCGGTCGAAGCCTCTTGTTCGGGCGCGGACCAGATCTTTTTGAGTTCGGCGCGCGCCGTCTGGGGATCTGCGGCCAGAGAGAGCAGGTGTGAACAGACGTCAAAGGTCTCTGACTCCTCCAGGACAAGCTGATTGACTCCAAGCAAGCGAACAGCACTCTGATTGGTATAGGTAACATTCTCACTCTGATTGAGGAGCATAAAGCCACTGCTCATGCTCGCCCCCAGTTCAGTGAGAACGCTATATTCACGCGAGAACCCGACCGGAATGCTTACAGCCTGTGCCGCAGAGAATTCCGAGGATGTTCGTGTATCAGTGAGCCAATTGCTATTGGTTCGTGTTGTATGATTCACATCAGAGGAGCCCATCCGGAGACAACCCTTTCCGCCTATGTGTGGACATTTATTAGACTAATCCTATTTTAGCAAAAAGAGTCAACCGTACCTCTACCTTTCAGCCACCTTACAATGCCCTTACAGAGCTCAAAAGAGCCTGTGAAGCGCATCGCTCAGGCCTCATAAGAGGAAACCAAAATGGCTATCCTGATAGGCACTTCTCGCTACAAGCAAAGACCCTGCACTTTTCGCAGCCGTAACAACCAGAATGGCTCAACTCTCCATACCTCCAGAGGTAGAGAATTGAGCCTATCTGCTGTTTGTCCGGATGAGCTTAGTGCAGGGCTGCGACCACGACAATCAGAGCAAGGTGGAAGAGCATAGCCACCAGAAAAAAAGTGGCAATAAATACGATCCACCGACGGTCGCTGATATATTGGCGCACTCGCGTGGGATAGGCCATTGGCCAGCGCTCAGACGCGACCAGACCGATTGCAATCCTGAGACGGAATGGAGAACGGAGCGGTGAGCGGCTCATCTGCGCTACTACCTGCTGGTAACAGGTCTTACAAAGTACCCATGAAAGCCGTGGCTCGGGCACATCCTCTGCTTCGCGTATGGAAACAGCGTCGAACCAGATATGTTTTGTACAGACTGAACATTGCGTGGCAATTCGCCGCCGCTGTTTTTTTTCGTCAAGTGCAACAATTGGCTCGCCACTATGCATTGCCTCTTTCATGGCACTCCCTTTCTGTCTCCAGGTCTCTACCAATTCCATAGCACCAACATCTATCCCCTAATTGTACCATATCAAACGTGCCTATCCTTCGTACACAAGAAGCAAAAGGGAAGTGAAACGGGTAGAAACAGACTCAGATTCACGCAGCATCGCGCAATCTCTCTAGAATGAAAAAAACAGAGTGACCTGACACCCTTCACAGAATGCCAGGTCAACTCATGAGCACCTACATGTTTTAGCCGCGCAGCAATGGCAGCAGATAGACGACGCTGAACACAAAGATCCAGACACCATCAACAAAGTGCCAGTACATCTCGGCTGCTTCAACCGCAAAATGATTTTTTGCCGTAAAATCGCCGCGAATACCGCGGATCAGACAGATGATCAGGAATAGCGCACCGATCGAGACGTGAATACCATGGAAGCCAGTAATCGTATAGAAGGCTGATCCCTTGGTTCCCAGAGTCATCGTAAAGTTCTGGCCGTAGAAGTCCACATATTCGTAGACCTGTCCGCCCAGAAAGATCAGACCCAGCACAATCGTGCCGATCAGACCAATAATCATCTTCCTCTGATTGCCCTTACGGATCGCAGAGCCAGCCATATGCATAAAAATGCTACTGGAGAGCAGGATAATCGTATTCAGGCCAGCAGGGAAGGCCGCAGCTGGCAGATGAGAACCCAGAATCTCCGCTTCAGGCAACTGCCAGTTGGCTCCATCGCGGATGTAGAGATAGAGAAAAACAGCGATCAGGTTTGCAAAGATCAGTGCCTCGGAGGCGATGAAGAAGATCATCCCCCACCAGTTCAGGCTACGGCCACCCTCTTCGTGACCCTGCTCTTCAAAAACCCGAACCTGCTCGCCATGAGCAGAACTCATAACAGTCACTCCCCTATGTTAAGGTATCAGCACAGGTGTGCGTGCCCATGTTGCGAACACGCTCCGGAGCTTAACGACGTTCTAATGTCCAACCAAGAACGGCAACTATCACCAGGATAATGCCGACCCCCAGCATATACGGATTCGAGACACACCCAAAGAGCAATGCAGCCACCGCAAAGGCCAGAAACACAGGCCAGTAGCTGGGCTTAGGAAGAATCTCATCAACGCTAACCAGCCGACCCTTTTTCTTGACACGCTTCTTTTCAACGACCGGAGCCGTTTGATCCTCAACCGTTGTTTCAGTCGAGGGAGCTTCCGTATCAGGAGCTGCTGTCGCTGTAACCTCATCCGCAGCTGGTGAAGAGGTCAGCTCACCCTCTGTTTCAATGCTTTGTGCTTGCTGCTTTTGCGCCACGATAGTACCTCGTTTAATTTTCTTTCCACTCTATGCCAGGACAGACCGAGAGAGGTGATCCTCCTCGGCCCTTTCCTCAGTTAGTGAATAACAGATTTCCAGTCGGCCACTTCTGGATACTTCTTGTCATAGAAGGGGCGACGGCTACGAACCACTGGAATCTCCAGGAAGTTGTACTTCTTTGGAGGAGAGGTCGTATCCCACTCCAGCGTAAAGGCATCCCAGGGATCATCGCCAACCTTCTCGCCATCCTTCAGGGTCTTAATGATATTGATCATAAAGATCACCACCGAGATACCCAGAACCAGGGCACCAAGGGAGGCAAGCACATTCAACTCATTCCAACCCAGGTTACCTGGGAAGGTATAGACGCGGCGAGGCATACCCAGAATACCCATCAGATGCATGGGGAAGAAGGTCAGGTTCATACCCAGGAAAGCCAACCAGAAGTGGGCCTGTCCCAGGCGCTCATTGAGGATCTTACCGCTGAACTTAGGGAACCAGTAGTAGATACCCGCAAAGATGCCGAAAGCCGAACCACCAAAGAGCACATAGTGAATATGAGCAACCACAAAGTAGCTATCGGTTACCTGGTAGTCAAAGGGAACTACGGCCAGCGCAGCACCATTGAGACCACCAATCAAGAACATAGCCACAAAGCCCAGGCAGAAGATCATTGGCGTCGTAAAGCGTAAACGACCACCATAGAGCGTCGCCAACCAGTTAAAGATCTTTACAGCCGTTGGAATAGCAATCAGGGTTGTGCTACTGGCAAAAAATGCCTGAGCGATTGGAGGCAGACCAACAGCAAACATGTGGTGAGCCCAGACCGTAAAGCTCAAAAAGCCGATAGCGACACCGGACCATGCAATAAAGGTATAGCCAAAGATCGGTTTGCGCGAGAAGACCGGCAGAATCTCTGAGACAATACCAAAGGCTGGCAGAATGAGAATATACACTTCAGGATGGCCAAAAGACCAGAATAAGTGCTGCCAGAGCAAAGGATCACCATGATTAGCATACTGATAAAAGTGCGTGCCCAGGTGACGATCCAGCAGTAACAGAATGCTTGCCACCGTCAGGCTAGGCAGAGCAAACAGCAGCAAGAACGACATCACCAGGATCATCCAGGTGAAGAGAGGCATGCGGTTGATGCTCATACCAGGAGCGCGCAGGCGGAAGATCGTGACCACAAAGTTTAGCGAACCAGTGATCGACGAAATACCCAGCAGCGTCGTCCCTAGAATCCAGAAGTCGGCATTCATGCCAGGAGTACACTGGAAACCATGGCCACAACCAGCCAGACCCTCATTCAGAGGAGCATACATAAACCAACCACCATTTGGTGCTGCACCAAACAGGAAGCTGGCCTGCAAGAAGACACCACCGAAGAGCAGCACCCAATAGCCAAACGCGTTCATGCGCGGATAGGCCATGTCACGGGCACCAATCATCAGAGGCACGACATAGTTACCGAAACCAGAGAGAGCCGGAATCACAAACAAGAAGATCATCGTCGTGCCATGCATCGTAAAGATCTGGTTGTACGCTTCCGGACTGAGCACCTTGCCATTTGGTTGAGCCAACTGGGTGCGAATAAGCATCGCCTCCATGCCGCCCACCAGGAAGAAGAAGAAGCCAGTGATCAGATACATCAGACCAATCTTTTTATGATCGGTCGTTGTAAGCCACTCACCAAGATAGCTTTCGCTAAAGCTCCTGCGACGCACACCAGTTGTGGTGATCTCGTCGACTGTGCGAGTTGCCATGAACAATTCCTCCAATATCTAACCCTAAGTTCACAGGGGCCGACTGAGGCTATTTGAGACTCTCAAGATAGGCGACCAGCGCTTTAATCTGATCATTTGTCAATTGACCAATAGCCATATCGTTACCAGGCTTCACACCTTGTGGATCATGCAGCCATTTGGCAAGGTTACAATTGGCCAGGAGATCAGAGGCCGACTGATCAGTGTTACATTGACTGCTATTGTTATCCAATACGCCGCCAGCGATCAGACCACGACTTCCAAAGTGCGTCAGATTCGGTCCCAGAGGACATTCGTTGTTATTCAGATCCTTGGGATTGCTATCATCACAGACTTTGGCTGTGTCGATAAACTGCTGGGCATTGACGCCAACAATACCATGGCAGCCAGCACAGGCACCAGCACCCTGGAAGATCTTCTGGCCCTCTTCAGCCAGGCTCCCCGAAGCAGGTGTTGCAGCATGCTGACTCTGCGCAGTGAGCCAGGACTGGAAGCCATCCGCAGACTCCACCTTTACCTCAAAGCGCATATTACCGTGTTGAGCACCACAGAACTCAGCACAGATACCCACAAAGGTCTTGCCAACCGTGTCATCGTCGGCCTTAAACCACTTCTTGTTATCATGGCCGGGGACCAGATCGGTCTTACCAGTCAACTGGGGAACCCAGAAGCTATGGATCACATTGTTTGAGAAGAGATCCACATGCACGACCGTTCCAGCAGGAATAACCAGTGTATCAGCCGTCGTAATGTTGTACTGCTGATAATGGAACTCCCACCACCACTGATGACCAATCGCCGTTACATTGACCGTCTTTGAATCAGCCGGCTGAGCATCGGGGGCCACCTGGAAGAGACCACGGATCGTAAAGACAAGAATCACAAGCAAGAAAAAGGTTGGGATAGCGGTCCAGAGAATCTCCAGCGCAAGACTTCCATGATTCTGTCTGGGATTGACTGAATCTGGGCGCTCACGGAACCGGAAGATGGAGTAGACCAGCATACCTTCGACGCCCACAAACACAACAGCAGCAATCACGAGGATCACCCAGAAGACAAAGCCTTCCTGCTGTGCCACAAAACCACGGGCATCGATGATGCTGGGAGACTGCTCTCCACAAGCGGATAGAAGAATGGAGGACAACAAGAGGCTACTCAATAAAAGTAACCATCGATTTGTCCTGCGAAATACAGGCATCCTCACGTCTAAATCTCCTAAGAACGTTGTTTAACGATGGATTATGATGTCATTGTTCAGGCGACATTCTTTCCATTTTACTGGTGTAGTGTAGCGACGGAGCCTAACACAAAACTTGCAATTTTTGAGGTGCACCTTACAAGAACCTGAACATGAAAGTGCAGTGAAACATCCTACCAACAGGCTTATAAGGCCTGCCCGCTCATGTCAGTGCTCTCGTCTAGCTCTTCCTCCAATGCATACAGCCTGAGCTCCTCCTCTTGCTGCTTACGCTCTTGAGCAAGCATCCAACGCAGGAAGAGGACGCTCGCCACAATAATGTAGGCGATATTCGCTGGCACCCACATGATCAGACCCCCCAACTGCTGGTCGGTCGCCGGTGAGATGCCCCAGACTCGTGGAGCATATATATAAGGAGCATAGAGCGGACTCATAAAGGTCAGACCAGCCCCTAACGCGACTGTGGGCATGCCGCCAAGGAAGATGTACAGGATCTGCCCACCCATTGACAGTCTCGGCAATCCCGTTGTCAATGGACTAAAGACTGGCCACCAGTAAATTACAGCCAGAACAATAAAGGTTAGATGCTCAAATAAATGGAGATAGGGATCATAGAGTGTGCGATCATAGAGCGCGGGCGCATGCCAGAGCCAGAAGTTCACATTATACAGCGTAAAGGCTACCGCTGGATACGTCAGAACACGCCCAATACGCAACAGCACAGGCTGCTTAAGTGCCAGTTGTACCAGCCAGGCTGGCGTCCCCACAATCATCAATGGCGGACCCACAATGGTCAGGAGTAGATGCTGAACCATATGAGCACTAAAGAGGTAATCATCGCCTAGAGCATCCAGAGGCGAGAAGAGCGAGAGAAAAATACAATTCACGCCCAACAGAAAAGCCACCATCTGTCCCGTTGTGACTGGCTCGCCGATCTGCAAACGCTCGCGTAGCGGTCCAACTGCATAGAGGTAGAGGGCAATGACTATTATCGTCCCTCCAATAATGGTTGGCTGCCAGTTCCACGCAGTCAACCAGAAATTTAGACCCAGACCAACATCTGCGAGCATGAATATGAACCCTTTCTCAAAAACCCCCTACCTTGCTTCATATTCAAACGATTCTGTGCGAATATGAACCCTTCCTCAAAAACCTCCTACCTACTATAGCAGGGGAAGCGCAGAGCAACAAGAGAGAAAAACTTCCGAGTATGGTCCGACTGACAAACATTCAGGTAATTGTAAGGTGGACTTCAGGGATTGCAAGGGCTCTATCAGGAGAGGCGACGACAATAGGCAAAGTCGCAATCCCTTGTCTCATAGGGATCTACTCCTCCTCGCTTTCGTGCGATAAAGCTTTATAGCTCAAAGAGGAGTGTCAAAAAAAACTATCAGGTCAGTCTGGCCATCAGGCGCAGCGGCGTATATCTGAGATCAATGAGATCAAAAGAAATCAAATAAGATCAGGCCAGTTTTTAACGTCACCATACATTAGCGAAGGTCTCAAAAAGTGAGTCGGTAGACCTCGAAAGAACAGAGATTGGATATGATAGAGACACAGATTACCCCCACACAGGGGTCACTCCGTCAGACCATCGCCAGCTATGTTAACCTGATGAAACCTCATGTGACCGTCCTTTTGCTGGGCGTTACGGTGGCTTCGATGGCAATTGCTGGTCGTGGCTTGCCCTGGAAATGGGAGACGCTACGCTTGGTTCTGGGTACCTTGATTGGCGGAGCTATGGCCGCTGGCAGTGCCAACTGCATTAATTGTTATATCGATCGTGATATCGATCAGATTATGGGGCGTACGCAGAAACGTTCCATCCCTTCAAAGAAAGTTCAACCAACTCAGGCTCTTATTTTTGGCGTCTTGCTCGGTGCTCTCTCTTTTGTCATTCTCTACGGGCTCGTCAATCTGCTCAGTGCCATCCTGGCTTTCTCCGCTATTCTGTTCTATGTCTTTGTCTATACTCTGGGCCTGAAACGGACAAGCACCCAGAATATTGTCATTGGCGGAGCCGCTGGCGCTGTCCCTGTCCTCGTAGGATGGGCCGCTATGACGAATAATCTGAGCCTGGCTGCTATCTGGCTCTTCGCAATCATTTTCTACTGGACTCCACCACACTTCTGGGCCCTCTCGCTTCTGATTAAGAAAGACTATGAGAAGGCCGGTGTGCCCATGCTACCAGTTGTGATGGGAGACGAAGAGACACGCAAACAGATCCTCCTCTACACCCTGCTTCTGGTTACTGTCAGTATCGTTCTCTTTGCGATGCATGCTATGGGGTATATCTATCTGGTCGGAGCTCTGATCCTGGGCGGGATTATGCTGTACATGGCAGTTCGCCTCTGGCAAGAGAAGACCAAAGATTGGGCCAAAACCCTGTTCTGGTTCTCTAATTGCTATCTGGCCGCAATCTTCGCTGTCATGGTCATTGACCGCGTTTTGCACTTCTAGGAACGGTACACATTTATGACTAGCATACGTATGAGCTGGCGACTCGCCTCACGGCTCTCTGTTATTACGTTCGCAGTTCTGGTAATTATCATCGTTGCTCTCGTACAGGCCACTAACGGGAGCAAAACACAGAATGGCGATACGACGAATAATACAACGACCTCGGTCACCAGCGATGGCCTGCAAGGCGTTGATCTCGGCGGCAAAGTAGCTCCAACCTTTCAACTAACCGATCAATACGGGAAGTCGGTCAGTCTGGCAGATATGAAAGGGAAGCCAGTTATCCTGACCTTCCTGTATACAAACTGCCCTGATATCTGCCCGCTTACCGCAGAACATCTTCACAGCACTCTTCAGGCATTGGGAAGTGATGCCAGCAACGTCAATATTCTGGCTGTTAGCACTGATCCAAAGCGCGATACGACCGAGGCTGCCCTTAACTTCTCTCGCCAGCATAATATGCAGGATTCCTGGCATTATCTGGTGGGCACGCAAGAACAGCTCTCGCCCATCTGGTCCAGCTATAGTGTCTACGCTCAGACGCAGCAGCAGATTGTCAATCACACCTCAGCGCTCTATCTTATCGACAAACAGGGGCACGAGCGCGTCTTTATGAACGGCGACACTTTTACCCCCAGCCAGCTGGCCGCTAACATCAAAATTCTGCTCAAAGAATAGCCTCTCGCTTATTCTATGGCCTCAGGCATATCATTCCACTGCGACTATGGTCGTCGATCGTACAAGCACCCCAAACATACTCTACGTGTTCTCAGGGTGCTTGTACTGCACAACCAACATACATGTGTATTAAGGTTTCATAAATACTGCCTCTTTCTCCCGTCCTACAATTGACTGAAGCTATTCCATGAGTTATCCTATAGAATATGTAACTTTTATACTCATTACAGAGGCATATAGCCTAAAATAATGAGTAAGTTTGTGACTTTTTATATATTTTATTAGTACTTTGGAAGAAAACGCATGGAAGAAGCATCGACCTGGCGCGATTTATTAGGAAAGATCATTAGCGACACATCAGAACGCCAACGCATTGCAGATCTACTAGGCATTAATCCAGTCACGCTCATCCGTTGGGCAACGGGAAGGTCTAATCCGCGGCAAGATAATCTTCGTCCATTACTCGATGCAATACCTACCAATCGCAAACGCATGATCGAGCTCATTGTCCAGGAATTTCCACATTTTTTGAATAGTCCAATCAGCTCTGACGAAAAACTACCAGAGATATCTTCGGCTTTCTACGCTCATGTTCTCAATGTGTATACAACCAGTCCACATCAATTACGCTCTTCCTCGGTCAGCCGAATTATCCTCCAGCAGATTTTAAGCCATCTTGATCCACAACATCTGGGCCTGGCAATCATCATTGCCAAATGTGTTCCCCCTGAGAAGGGCCAGAAAGTCCGTAGCCTCCGCCAGACCATAAGCCGCTCAAATGGACCATGGGAGGCTCTTGAACAGCACACAGCCTTCTTAGGTGCTGAATCACAGGTAGGACATGCCATTACTACCAGGCACCCGGTCATTGTGCAATCTCATCAAGAGAAGCTTCGCCTTTTCCCTCATCATCATATTACGCAAGAAGGGAGTATTGCGGTCTATCCCATTTTGATGTCTGATCATGCCGCAGGGAGCCTCTATATTGCCAGTACCCAACCCAATTACTTTACACCAGGACTCCTGGAACTGATCCGATCCTATACTGATCTGCTGGTACTCTCATGCACGCCTCAGGAATTTTATGATCTCAATGCGATTGAACTGGGAATTATGCCACGTTTTGAAGAGCAATGGCCTTATTTACAGACGCTTCAAGAGCGTATCACCCACCAGATGATACTGGCAGCCCAGCAAGGGCAGCCGCTCGTTCGGCCAGATGCCGAAGCAATTGCCCTCCACGAATTGGAGAATGAGCTGCTAAGGCTGAACTTGCGTGAGCAGTGAACCAGAGACAGGTTGCATCCAGAGCCAACTTTTGCTATGCTTTAGGAGAAGGACAATTATTAATTAATCAATAGGCGTCCACCCTGATTGTATACCATTCGCGGAGGAGAGCATGGACACTTCCCTTCAAAGAACAAGCCTGGTTGAAGATGAGTTAGAGCCATCAACCGAGGCTTATCAGGAGACTGAAGAGGAAGAACATCATATTCACCTGCCCCGTCCGAGCCTGTGGCCCTTTCTATTGAGTGCGGCCATCTTGATCACGGTAGCAGGTCTGCTGTTCATCCCAGATAGTCCCTGGCTTTCATTAATCGCAGCCCCTTTTATTCTGGTGGGCACCCTTGGCTGGGCTTTAGAAGATCCTATGGGGTCAGAAGAGGCTCCTGCACAGCCGCGCCGGCGCTACGAACCAACATTATCTGCTCAACAGGTACTGGATCGAGCGCGTGCCATTGTTGAGAGCACTGTGACCTTTGGCAGTACTGCCTACAGCACTCATCCTGTCAAAGTTGAGCTAGAGAATGAAGGTCCTGAGGGGGTTGTACTGGCCCTCTACGGGAAACTTGAGTTGCAAGCACAGCGTGAGGCGATCACCGAGGCTCTGGCTGATCTTCCTAACGTGGTCGAATTGAAAAATTTCATTGTTGCCGAAGATGAGATTTTGCAGACGGCCTATAAGCGTGTTGACGATATGAAGTCCAAGGGTAAGCTTGATGGCGCTCAGGGGATCTCGCTTCTGGTGGAAAATTATATTTTACACATCTATGGCGATGTTCCCAACAGCACTATGAAGTATGCACTTGAGCGTGAACTGATTGGTATCCCCGGCGTCAAAGTCGTGGTCAACCATATCGGGCTCAATAAAAATATTCCTGGTAACCTGGGAAAGACACGCAACGCTTAATTTTCAAGATGTGAAAAAAGCGAACTCAACCTTGGCGGTGGGTTCGCTTTTTTTGTGTGCTTACTTCCTATGTGCGCAAACTGTTAAGGTGATGAATACGTACACCAATGATTAACGTTTACGCAAGAAGGCTGGAATATCAATGGCGTCACCGGATGGTGTGTTGCGGCTGTTGCGAGCCATCTCGGTAGCACCACGATCGAGACGACGAACATGTCGCTGCTGGCCATTGCCCCGTGGCTGAAGAGGCTGGTCCTCAGGCATAGGTACGGGCAGATCATCGAGAGCATCGCCCATCTCGGTCGGCTCATCGATCTCAAAATCGATCTCTCCACCATCACTCTCGTCTCGGCCCATAGTAGGCAGCGCATCACGGCCCGGAGGAGGTGGCGTCAAAGAACGCTGACGGCCAGTATCTCCACTGGGAGAGAGCGGCTGCACGCGCGGTCGCCCTGGTGCATCGGTCGAAGAGGGTGGCTGATTAGGGCGCATGCTCGCAGGCAATGGACCAGTAGGGCGATTGGAGACATTCCCGGCTGGCGTCAGGCCAGAAGCATTGGGGCGTTGACCATTCGTTCCTGAGCCATAGGGTGTACCAACTGCATGAAGGCGGCTACGATCATAATCCCCAGGCGTAGGAGCGGGCCGAACTGACGCGAACTGGGCAGTAGATGGGCGTCCACTTCCATTATCAAATCCGGTGGCGATGACAGTAATCTTGACGCGACCATCATAATTGGGGTCTTGTACAGCCCCGAAGATAATATTGGCATCTGGATGAGCAGCCTGACTGATAATGTCAGCAGCCTCGTTCACCTCAAACAGGGTCATATCCATGCCACCTGTAATATTAAAGAGCACACCACGTGCCCCACTGATATCAATATCAAGCAGAGGACTGGCAATAGCAATCTGAGCCGCATCAGTAGCTCGCGTATCACCACTGGCTTCACCAATCGCCATCAATGCAGAGCCAGCAGCAGACATAATTGTTTTCACATCTGCAAAGTCCAGGTTAATCAATCCAGGCACAGTAATGAGATCACTGATACCTTGAATTCCCTGGCGCAGCACATCATCAGCCAGACGGAAGGCCTCCGAAAGAGGTGTGCGCTTATCAGCTACTTGAAGCAGGCGGTCATTGGGGACCGTAATGAGCGTATCAACATGCTGCTTCAGGTTGTTAATTCCCTCTTCAGCCGACAGCTGGCGTTTCTTCCCCTCAAAGCTAAAGGGGCGCGTAACCACACCAACAGTCAGTGCGCCCACCTCGCGAGCGATCTGAGCTACCACGGGACTTGCTCCAGTCCCGGTTCCGCCGCCCATACCAGCAGTAATAAAGACCATATCTGAACCTTTTAAGGTCTCATAGATCTCTTCTGCATTCTCTTCTGCCGCCTTCATGCCAACGCTTGGATTGCCGCCCGCTCCCAGGCCACGGGTCAGCTTATCCCCGATGCGAATCCGCTGTGGCGCTTCTGTCAGCAGCAAGGCCTGGGCGTCTGTATTGATAGCAATGAATTCGATGCCAGTCATATTCGCCTGGATCATACGATTCACTGCATTACTGCCCCCGCCCCCGACACCGATAACGCGGATCTGGGCGAAGCCTTCAAGTTGATGATTTCCCATAGGTAACATTTCCGTGGCCCCCTTTCGAGTCTCTCATCTATAGAACGAACAACGCCCAATCAGACAACACCGCCTTGCGAAAGTTTTCCTACAAATGAGTTAACGCGCACACTGCATAGATAAAGTGTTTCACTCAATATATTTTTACGTATTATTGTAACGATCAGGAAACCCTACTATAGGGGGACGAGAGGTTGCGTATCCGCTGGACGTGTTCTGATGTAATCTTAAGCATACCGTAGAACATGATTTACCGCAAGTACTGTCCGTATCATCCTGCCTATCCGATCCCATTTATGGAATAAAGGCACGCAGCCAGCGCCCCATCTTAGTCACAAGCGAAGAGGTCATTGACTCCTCTTCATATGCCTCTTCCTCAGTTAAAAATGAGGGGTGACTGAGCCCCCATAATAAAAGACCTACTGCTGTAGCATACGCAGGACGGCTAATCGAATCGGCAAGGCCATGCAGGCCAAGCGGCGAACCGATACGCGCTGGCAGGTCCAGAATCAGTCCAGCTTGCTCAAGGATACCTGGAAGCTCGGCTGTGCCGCCAGTAACCACAACACCGGCAGGCAGAAGTCCATCATAGCCCGATTTACGAATCTCCTCATGGACCATCGTAAAGAGCTCCTCTACCCGAGCCTGAATAATCTCCGCCAGGAGTTTTCGTGGCACAAGATCATCGCAATCAGGCATAAATTGCGACAGGTCGATCATATCGTCATCGTCAATGGTCGAGGGATCGCAGTGCCCATAGGTGATTTTAAGCTCTTCAGCCACGCCTACCGGGAGGCGCAGACCAATAGCGATGTCGCTGGTAATGAGATTCCCTCCAATGGGAAGGACCGTCGTATACCAGATGGCTCCATCCACAAAGACTGCAACATCCGTTGTCCCACCACCAATATCTACCAGCGCCACCCCCAGATCAGTCTCACCATCTTCCAGCACAGCCTCGCCCGAGGCCAGAGGCTCAACCACGAGATCTTCAATCTCCACGTTCGCTTTATTCACACACTTGATGAGATTATGGACCGACGAGACTGAACCAGTGATGATATGGGCTTCAACCTCAAAGCGAAAACCAGACATACCAATAGGGTTTTTAATCCCCTCCTGACCATCCACCACATAGCCACGCGGGATAGCATGGATCACTTCACGATTCGCGGGAAGGGCAATTGCCTGCGCAACCTCCATAGCGCGGCTAATATCATTTTGCACAATATCGCGGTGATTAGGCGAGATGGCGACAAAACCCTTACTATTCTCCGAGCTAATATGGCTACCGGCAATCCCTACACATGCCGAAACAATTTTTTTACCGGAAAGCCGTTCCGCACGATCAAGAGCCGCTCCAATCGAAGTTACGGTCTCTTCGATATTGACTACCACCCCGCGGCGCAGACCCTGTGAAGGACAGGTGCCCACACCAACAATGTTCAGCTTCCCGTCTCGATCTAGCTCGCCGACCAGGACACAGACTTTTGTTGTTCCAACGTCTATCCCGACGATCACCCGCTCTTGCACGATATACGCTCCTATCGGGCGTTACACTTACCAGGTGCACTCCACTGACCAGAGGACTGACTAGAGATACTAGAGCTGTCGTAGATGTGACCATTCCTGTGTATAGTTACGCTCTTATTGTTGTACAGTAAATATTGGACGGAAGCCATAACGTAGGTCAATCGTCGAAAGAGCCAGCTGTTGCTTTTGAGCCAGACCAAGGATCTCGCGTAATTCTACCAGGCGATTGTCCAACGAGTTTGCATCATACGCCCCTCCAAGCATGGCTTTCCAACCTGTGGGACTTTCAACGATATATGATCCCCTACTACCTATCCTCCCAGCAACCGGCCCAGCACCCTGAGCATCGGTACTAGCATACATTGTACCATCGAATTTTAGGGTAAATGCATTGATATTTACTACCTGCGGCATTCGCTTGCTGATCTCCATTGCAAATGATATCGATCGTTGATCTAAATACACTCCCACCTGCACCTTCTGGCCCTCTAATGGGGTCTGCACAACAATGGGCAGAGAGGTACCAGCGCTCTGAACTGCTGCAATCACCATTCCCTGCCGATCAATACTGTATGTCCCCTGTGGGGTCTGCCAGAGCAAGACTGGACTCCGCTCCGTTACACTGACCGTTAATTGATTCGGCCACTGCTTGCTGACAGTCACAGAAGCTATCAGCGGAGAGGATGCGATCTGCTTCCGCATGGGAGCCACGTCATACAGAAAGATATTTTGTCCGTGGATACTGGCTTGCTGACCTATCTGTTGTATAGTACGGATGAGCGCTTCATTTTGGGTACCTTCAATGCGAATTGGCCCAATCTGGAAGGCTGCACTGGTCAAAGGGATCAGGGCGATAAGCACGACAACAATTACCAGTGCCAGAATGCTCAAAATACGCCAGAGCAGCCCACGCCGACGTTGATGTCCCCCTCGCTCGGGCACCGGTGTCTGGTAATAAGGGAGACGCCTCCGCAATGGACTGATCCGCCCGCTAGAGGCTGGTACGCCTGTCTTCGCAAATGTGCGATGTACCAGTTTCACCGGTGGCTTCCTGGAAGATGCGCGGACCTGGCGCTGCTTCTCCTGGCGCTGGGCAAAGGTCTGCCATGCAGTCGAAGGATCTTCTGCTGGAACTTTGACAACACGTGGCAGGGAGCGAGGAGGCTGCAAAGCCTGACTGACTCTCCGTCTCTGCTCGCGTGGTGCACTCTCCTCTTCCGAGCCTCTCCGAACGGAATACAAAGCTACCTGTTCTGGTACTTTTCTCTTTCCTGTCATGTTTTTAAAACCTTCCACTCCCCGCGCAGCTCGACTTCCAGTTCTAGATCGATATCAAAGCGTTCGTAGACTTTCAGATGTGCTTCCTTAATCAAGGCTGCCACATCAGCTGCACTAGCACCACCTACATTGACAATAAAGTTCGCATGCTTCTCGGAGATCTGTGCACCTCCAATGACCATGCCTTTCATACCAACCGCTTCAATCAACCGCCCTGAATAATCCCCTGGAGGATTTTTAAAGACCGAGCCCGCACTCTGCTGAGGTGGCTGGGTTCGTTTGCGATACTGCTTATGCTCATCAATGGCTTTGCGCAGTTCTGCTGGCTCTGCACGATGCAGATGAACCCCTAATTGCATAACGATCTCAGCCGGCTCAATAAGCTGGCGAGCTGCGGCAATGGGGTCGCCCTGCTCATCAAACTGGACCCGGCGCTGGGCCCGAAAACGACTATGACGATAGGCTAAATCTAGTTCAGCATGCTGATAACGCACGACACTTGGTGCCACAGGTCGCTCCTGACACGCTCGTGCATCTACGATATCGACCCAGGCCAGCACTTCGCCCAGGTCATGCCCATGCACTCCTGCGTTACTGATCACACCACCACCCAGTGTGCCCGGAATGCCCGGTCCAAACTCCAGACCTCCCCAGCCCCGGGGGACCAGGTCGCTCAAGATCTTCGGCCAGCTGATCCCTGCGCCCGTGACCAGAAGCGCGGTCCCATCTCCATTATCTTCAATCTGATACTGATTGAGAGCAACCCGCGCAACGACTCCTCGTACGCCCGCATCTGCATACAGCACATTGGTTCCGTTCCCTGTGATCATCAGGGGCCAGCGCTGTTGAGAACAGATAGTAACCAGGCTCAGGAGGCTCTCCTGTGAGTCGAGTGAGACCCATATATCTGCCGGACCCCCCACACCAAAGGTACAGTGGCGCCCCAAAAGCTCATTACGACGGACCCGCTCTCCAAACTGAAGGCGTAATTCAGCATATGCAGTCTCAACATCGAAAGTCATTGTTTTCCCCTACGCTTGTTTTGTATCGTGTAGTAATAGTTCAGTCACTGTATAAATATCGCCAGCCCCCATAATGACGGCCAGATCTCCCGAGCGCAAGTTCTGCCTCAACAAACGAGTTGTCTCTTCAACGCTACCGCTATGCAAAATTTGCGCATCCCCTTGGGTAAAATGTGGACGCTGAGCCAGCGCCTGGACAAGATCACGCGCATGAATCAGGCCTGTGTCCCGCTCACGCGCCGGAAAGATGTCGGCGATGAAGACGAGATCTGCTTCGTCAAAGGCTTCTAAAAATTGGTTCAAGAAGGTTTTGGTCCGGCTATACATATGGGGTTGATAGACGGCAATCAGACGCTGACCAGGATAGCGGCGACGCGTTGCATTCAGGGTGGCGGCAATGGCGGTGGGATGGTGAGCATAGTCATCCACAAGCATCACATCCAGTACTTTCCCATCAATCTGTAAGGGGCCCTGCTGGCGAATCTCAAAACGCCTTCTGGTTCCCCCAAAACTTTCTAATGCCTGCACTATCGTCTCTGCCGCAATGCCAATACAGTGCGCTGCCGTTAAGGCCGCCAGGGCGTTCTCGATATTGTAGGCACCAGGTACCTGAAGCTGAATGGTCAATTCCTCCGGAAAATTTGCTCCCGTCTGACTTTTCACCCGGAAGCTTGTCTCTCCATCCAGTCTGATGTCTGTAGCCTCAAAGGTGGCTGGCTCTCCAAATACTGAGTGGCCCTCCAACGCATAGGTGAGAATCCGGCCCGGCCAATCGTGCAAACGCGCCTGTAGATCGAGACAGCCCGCACTCCCTGCGTTCAGGATGAGGGTGGGAGGCAGAGGCCAATCGCTTGTGAAATCCATTCCGCGAATAAAATGCTCAAAGGCTGCGAGGAATGCCTCATAGTCAGCAAAAAATTCTGGATGCTCAAATTCTATCGAGGTTACAACGATCAGTCGTGGATGATAATGCCAGAAATTGTGATTGAACTCGTCGGCCTCATTGACAAAATAAGGGCTCTCCCCCAGGCGATAGTTGGCCCCAAAGCGCGGGACAACTGCTCCGATAACGCAGGTAGGATCTAACTGCGCATCAACCAGCATCAACGAGAGCATTGAGGTCGTTGTCCCTTTCCCATGCACCCCGCTGACTGACAGGACGCATTTATCGCGCATCAATGTGCCCAGAAGCTCTTGCCAGGTCAACACCTGTATGCCACGCTCACGCGCTGCCAGCACCTCTGGATTGTGTGGATCAAGCGCAGGGACGGCGGGACTGATGATCAGGCTATCAACACCCTCTAGATGCTCACTACTATGACCGATCTGAATCGCAATCCCTGCCTGCCGCAAAGCTTTAACGGTTGCTGACTCCCGCTGATCACAGCCAGTCACGTGGTTTCCACCAACTAACGCCATCTGAGCTACTGCCGATATTCCTTGACCGCCAATACCCATAAAATGCAAATGTGGTTGCTTCAATTCTTTCCCCCCTCACTAACTCCAGGTACCAGACCTGCGCCCAATTTCGCTGTACGTATAACGGCCTCGGCAATCTGACGCGTCGCTTCTGGCAACGCAAAGGTTCCTACCTTCTCAGACATCGTTAATAAGCTAGCAGGCGATGTTGTAATAGTTCTTACACGCTCTACTAATAGTTCAGGCTTCAATTCGTCATTAGGAATAACAATGGCCGCCTGAGCACGCTCAAACATTGCAGCATTCGCCTCCTGTGGTGAACGCCCAATAGCTGGTGGCAGAGGAACAAGAATGCTCGGCTTATGCAGTACAGCCAGTTCGCTCAGGGTTGCTGCTCCGGCGCGGCAGATGACCAGCTCAGCAGCTTGCAGAGCCAGGGGCATCTCATCGGACATGTAGGGCACCAGGCGATAGCGCTGGCTCAGTTCGGCGCTCAGGCCCACCATTGTCTCTTCTGCAAGATGACGGGTCTCTTCGTATAATTTTGTGCCGCTAATCTGTAAAACCTGACAGAACGGTAAGAGCTCTGGGAGCGCGTGCGCTACAACCTGATTCAGATGCCGGGCCCCCTGGCTACCACCAGTGATCAGCAATAAAGGCAGATCAGGGGCAAAGCCAAGCGCTGTTCGAGCCTGAGCCACAGAGGTTCGCTGGATATCCAGAATCTCCTGGCGAATGGGATTCCCCAGCAGGGACGTTTTCTGTGCCGGAAAATAGTGAAGCGAGTCCGCAAACGCGACAGAGACACGGGTCGCCAATGGACCAATAAGTTTATTGGAAAGATTAGGCGGAACATCCTGCTGGTGCATGACCAGCGGAACTCCATTGGCCGAGGCTGCCAATCCTGCTGGCACTGCTACATATCCTCCGCTGGTAAAAGCAACCTGAGGGCGAAATTGGCGCACAATCTGCAATGCCTGTGCCATTCCAACTGGGACACGAGCCAGCCCGGTCGCTGTTCGCCAGGAGACAAAACGCTGGAGCTTTCCCGCTTTGATGGCTTCAAAACGGAAGCCAGCCGCCGGTACGAGCTGAGTCTCCAATCCATCATCACTTCCTAGATAGAGAATCTCAGCCTGATAGGTATCACGTAATTGAGTGGCTACGGCCAGGGCGGGATAGATATGCCCACCTGTTCCACCACCAGAGACAAGTATTTTCATGAGTGTTCCTGTCAGGGCCATCTTCAGTTCTGTATAAAGCTGTCGATGAGCCTTATGACTTCTTTCTGAATGCTATCGTAATGGAGCGAGAGAGCGCAGGTGTCTCCGGCTCTTGTATATAACGTGAGATGTTAAGCAATACTCCTACCGCAGCCAATGAGACTATCAGTGAAGAGCTGCCATAACTAATAAAAGGCAATGGAACCCCGGTATAGGGTATCAATGCCGTCGTTGCCCCGATGTTGATGATTGCCTGCAATACCAACCAGGTGGTAATCCCCGTTGCTAACAGAGCGCCATAAATGTCCTGTGTACGACGAGCGAGGCGGAAGCCCCGAAAGGCCAAACACAAGAACAACAGAATGACAAGTGTCCCACCAATAAAGCCCAACTCTTCGCCCAGAATGGCGAAAATAGAGTCGATATGCGGCAAAGGCAGATACCCTGTCTTCTGCCGACTCTCTCCCAATCCCAGTCCAAACCAGCCACCTGAGCCGAGAGCTAACAGCGATTGGTATAACTGAAGATTAAGGTTGGTCATATACTGTGGATTAAATGGATCGACAAATCCAATCCAACGCAGTAGGCGGTAGCCTCGAAAGGCCTGAGTCATAAAAATTAAGATGCCACAGCTCATCGCCAACAGAAATTGTAGGATATTGGCCCCTGCTGTGAAGAACATCGCCGTTGCCAGACCAGCAATGACGATGGCTGTCCCCATGTCATTCTCTAACAAGACCAGACCAAGAATCCCTCCGACAAGAATGACAAATGGTGCCAGACCATACAGAAAGGTCCCAACCTGGTTCCCCTTACGAGCAAGCCAATCAGCAATATAGAGCGCCAGAACTAACTTGATCAACTCGCTCGGCTGAAACGATAGGACTGAGCCAAATGAGAGCCAGCGTGAGGCTCCATAAGCGTTCGTCCCAAATTTCAGCACAATAATTAATAAAGGGACAGAGATAGCCATCCCAACCAGAGAGAAACGACGCCACTGGCGATAGTCAATCCTCATGGTTACCAGCATGGCACACACCCCTAGCGCAGCTCCCAACAACTGCTTCTGAAAATAGTAGGAAGGATCTCCACAGCAACGCGCGGCAACAAACGTACTGGCACTATAGACCATCACCAGCCCGATACAGAGCAGTGACAACACGACCACTAACAGCAGTGCATCGAACTTCCCTGCGATACGTGGAAGGCGCATCTCTAAGAGAGAAAGCAGCCTCTGCTCATCTGTATTCAGGAGTGTTGCCCCAAACATACGTTTAGCTGGCTTTTTAGGGGCCTCACGTTTCGGCTCCCCTAATCGTCCAGAAGGGTGTTGTACTGGCGGCAAGTCCCCCAGAGATCCAACCCTGGAGGTTCTACTCCGCAGAGAAGGTACCTTTCCTGGCGTTAAAATGGGCACAGTGACTGCATCTGCACCTTCAGCCGCTTTAACCAGAGGCTGCAAAGGTTGAGAGCTCTTTGCCTCAGGTTTAGGCAGAGGCTGAGAGCTCCGTCCCCGCCTGGAAGAGCGTTCAGAGACGTTTTGTGGCACACTCTTAGGCAGGACGGACTGACGATGAGTTGAAGAGGTCAGAGCAGGCGAGCGTAAAACGGGCTGCGCAAGGTCTGCGGCATCGCCCCGCCGATCTGACCGCTGTCGGGCCAATTGTGCTTGTTTCAGCTTATCTCGTAGCATAGGCGCTATACAATCTTTTCCTTTGACTCATCCATCAGAAGAACGTGGAAGGCTTATGCCCCTTTGCCATCCTGGGCTGCCTGCTCTTGCATCATCTGTAACATCTTTTCAACTTCTTGATCGCTGATGCGCAGTTGAACCGATTGTAGATCTACCACTTCAACGCCCTGGTCATGCGCTAAATTGCTCCATGGATCAGCCTCCAGAACCGGCAGATTCTCCTCACCTGAGGGGACCTGAGGAACGCGCCGACCAAGTAGCTCCTGCCAGATCTCGCTCAGATTCTCATGCTCGTGCTGTGGATCGAATTTGCCATTTTGCATTTTACACCTCTTTTGAAAGCTAAAGAAAGCCAATCGCTGCTCTACCCCTTTTAGTGAAGAGGCAGATCAGGGGGAACTTCATCTATGGCCATCAGTTGTTGGGCAATAGTTTTCCAGAGCGGCCCGGCGGCTGTCCCGCCATAGATCTGATTCTGTGGACGATCCAGCTTAACGAGAATAACAAACCTCGGCTGTGAAGCAGGCAAAAAGCCTGCCATCGAGGCCTCGGTCTGGTCCTCAGCTAATCCCTGCGTCGTTGCAGTCCCCGTTTTCACAGCCACACTATAGCCCGGAATGGTTGCCTGTTGATTGGCATTGGCCGCACTTACAAGCATTCCTGTCAGTTGTTTCGCCGCCTCTGCACTGATCACACGCTGTTCAACGCGTGGCTGTATCGTCTGAACTTGCCCATTCTTAACGATCTGCGAGACCAGGTATGGCTGCATCATGACCCCCCCATTCGCAATAGCTTGATAAGCCCGAGCGATCTGAAGTGGAGTCGCTGTAATACTTTGTCCAAAGGATTGTCGCACCATATCGCTCTTTGTCCAGCCCTGGGAGCTCGGGGTACGATAGCCTCCCCCTGTCTCTGGTGAAAGCAGCCCGGTCTTTGTCCCAAACCCAAACCGCTGGAGATAAGGATAGAAACGATCTGGCCCCAGGACATTGTAAGCGACATAGGCAGCGCCCACATTGGCAGAATGCTCTAACACCTGGGTCATACTCTCTGTACCATAGCCCTGACGCTCCCAATTTGTAACCGTGGGAGTACCATCCGGAAAATCCAGATAACCTGGATCTTGGATGGTCTGTTCAGGCGTAATGAGCTTCTGGTCAAGGGCTGCCGCCATAGTGATTGCCTTCATGGTTGAACCAGGCTCATAAGCACAATACAAAGCAGGATTGTAATAGACCTCTTGCTGACCAAGGCAACCTTTTTGATCCGCATAGTTCCCATAATCGTTTGGATCAAACGCAGGATAGCCAGCCATAGCAACAATTGCCCCTGTCTGTGCGTTGAGCACTAAGGCAGTGCCGCTCTGGGCCCCCATCTGCTGGACCGTCTCAGCTAACGAACTCTGCACAATCTGCTGCACATCACTCTTCACTGTGACCGTGAGGTCGGCACCACTAATGGCGCTCGATCCAGACGACGTTCCAACCGTCAATGGATTTCCCATCAGGTCTGTCTCTGCTGTAAAGTTGCCAGGCTTACCAGCTAGAAGCTGATCATATTTTGCCTCCAGACCATAGATACCCCTCGTCTGGCCCGCTGACTCCTGAACATACCCCAACATCTGAGCCGCCAGATCATTGTTTGGATAGACACGCCATGGTCTTGGCTCTAAAAAGGTATCAGGTAAGCGCATTTTCCGCAACTTTTCGCTCTGCTCTGGCTCAATTGGCCCAGCAATACGTACCGTTGGGCGGCCTGACCCAAAAGCTTGCAGGAGACTCTCTTCAGAAAGCGCAGGGAGAACCCCATGCAAAGCAGCAACCTGAACCTGGAGATCGGCCTGATAGTTATCGGGATGATCAGAAGTAAACTGGATCGGCTCAATGTACACATCATCACGTACGACATTGGTAGCGAGTAAACGGCCATCAACATCATAGATATGACCGCGAGGAGCGGGAATGATCTGATTCTGGACATGTTCTGCATTGGCCTGAGCAGCAAGGCGATACCCGCTGTAGGATTCCAAAATCTGCCAATAAAAGAGACGGGCAAGAAGAGCAAAAACGACAGCACAGACCAGCAGAAAAATAATCATCTGCCGCTGGCGAGCGCGACGGAGCTCTGTACTCATCCGCATCTCCATTTGTTGATACTCCTGCCTTCAGGCGGAGGAAAGATACTCCTATGGCTGATAGAACCTGTCGATTCTACTCACTTCAGCTTACACCCTGGTAGCCTCATTATTTGCCGGGAAGTGGTTGAAGATTATGCACCGGCACAATCCAACGTTGCTGCGGATCAGCCGGAATTAATCCCAACTTGACCGCCTGGGCCTCGATAAAACCTGGTGATTGCTCTTGAGCCAGAATATCTTGCAGATCTTGATTCTGGCGCGCCAGGACTGATTGCTGTGAACGCAGATCCTGTAAGTGCTGATTAGCAGCAAAAGCCTGGCCCAACTGACTGAGATAGAGCACAGCCATCATCCCCATCAATACGACACTGGTAATACACAATGGTACAGGGCCCATCTGTACCGACAGAGGTCGAAAGCGGCTACGACGCCGAATAATCCGTGTCGATGGGGATGAGGTGACCCGCCGCTGCTCTTTCTGGCCCTTCAATGTCTGAAACTTTTGCATCTGCGTTCCTTCGCATTGTCAAGTACGTAGCAGCTACGCTCTCTCTACGCCTCAACAAAACTCTACATATGACGCACTACGCCTCGATTATCTTTTCCGCCACCCGCAGTTTGGCGCTCCGGGCTCGCGGATTACGTTCAATCTCCTGGACAGTGGGCGTAACGGGTCTGGATGTCACAACCCGAAGGCGAGCTTTGTGCCCGCAAACACAGACAGGAAGACGTGGTGGGCAGAGGCAACCAGTGGCCTCGCGTCTGAAATACTCTTTCACAATTCGATCTTCAAGTGAGTGAAAAGAGATGATAGCGACCCGAGCAGCCTGACCAGCAAGATCCGTTTGACTCAATAGTTCCGTAATCTGCGGAAGAACTGTCTCCAGTCGCTCCAATTCGTGGTTTACAGCAATTCGTAGCGCCTGAAATGTCTTCGTTGCAGGATGAATCGAGCCAGGAGTATAGGGCACACCAGCTGCGGCAATCTTTGCCAACTCACTGGTTCGTGTGATCGCTCGCGTGGAACGCTCACGGACAATACGACGAGCAATGGCTCGCGAACGAGACTCCTCACCATAACGCCAGATGATATCCGCCAGTTCTTGTTCGCTTGCCGTATTCACTAGATCAGCAGCTGACACTGCAAGCGATTGATCAAGGCGCATATCTAAGGGCCCATCACTGCTAAAAGCAAAACCACGCTGGGGGTCATCCATCTGATCCGAAGAGAAGCCTAGATCTAATAAGATCCCCTGAACTCCAATAAAACCTGCCTGAACCGCCAGCTGGCGCATCTCGTCAAAATTTCCATGAACGAGCTTCAGACGATCTGCCGTGATAAAGCCAGCTAGCCGCCCACTCACACGCTCCAGAGCTCGCTCATCAGTATCAATCCCCAATACGCGACCAGAAGGCGCTGACTGTGCAAGCAATTGCGCAGTATGCCCCCCCCCACCAACTGTGCCATCAATGTACAATCCACCTGCACGAGGTCGCAGAAATTCTAACACCTCATCCAACATCACCGACACATGTTGTGTATGCCCTATCTCATTTGTCTGATCTGCGGAATTGCTATTCCTGGTACTATCCTGTGATTCCATGTTTATCAACTATAAAGTTCTTAGAGATCTTTCTACACTTTAAAAAGGAATTTTGTTGCTCTCTGACTCCAGTTGCTCTTGATACGTCTGCCAGGCTGAGCGATCCCAGATCTCAATATGGTCCCGTACCCCTGCAACTGTCACTTCCCCCTCGAGCTTTGCATACGCACGTAATTTGGCGGGAACCAGCATTCGGCCCTGTCCATCTAATTCGACTTCACAGGCGCTTGGATAGACACGCCGCTCAAAATCACGCAGGTCATCACTGGTGAGACCAGCGACCAGCTCGTTTGACTTCTCTTCCCATCGTTCAAGGGTATAGATCGAAAGGCATGTCCCCATACCTTTGCTCAGCACAGCCCCTTTATCCATCTGGCTCCGAAACTTTGCCGGAACAGCTAGACGGCCTTTGGCATCGAGCGTATGTTCATATTCGCCGAGAAACATTACCACTGAAGAACCTTCTTCTCGATCTGTTCGCGTTTAGTCATCCATAAAATCCTGGCATGTAAACATACTTCACGACCCACACCTCGCTTCGATAGAACCTCCCCAAAATTCCCCACTTTCCCCCACTCCATTGTAACACTTCTTAGGCATGTGCGGAAAGAGCCTTTTCCACCAATTTTCATGGCTATGGTGGATAACTTGTGGATAACTCTTTCGCATTGGTACAGGGGACGACAACCCACAACGAGGCACGTTCTCGCAGGCTCAAAGTCTTTACAATACGATTATTCTTATAAGTCCCAGCTGCGCTGCAACACGCTCTTTCTTTGCTACACCAATTGAGCAGTATTGTACTAGCCAGGATCGCACCGAATGCTAGAAAAAAACAACTCCCAATGGAGGGTGTGCAGAGCCTGCCTGGAGAGCCATTTTCCACATTAGTTGATAGGTATAAATTGGCTCCCCATGCCGATTTACAGGCAGTCTTGCATCTCTAGTGATAGTGTGACGCTTGTATTTCTCAAATTCGCGTGCTATACTCCTAATCGGCAGTGAGGTTGTGATGCCGCTCTACAAGCCCGGCAAAGTACCCTCGGGCACAATAGCGACGTGTGTTGATAGTTGCAAGGAGGATTTCAAACCTATGGCCGAAGAAAAGACCACACAGGCAACCGAATCGCAGACTATTGGTCGACAGGAGCTTTCTAAGCGCATAGCCAAACAGGCAAAACTATCGCAGAAACAGGCAGCTGAGGTGCTTGAAGCAACACTCACCGCAATCCGTGAGGCTCTTCAAGAAGGTGATGAGGTACGCCTGGTTGGCTTTGGTTCCTTCAAAGTTCGTCAGAGCGCTGCACGCAAAGGGGTCAATCCACGTGACCGCCAGCCCATCGAAGTTCCCGCAAAAGAACGTGTACGCTTCTTCCCTGGCAAAGAACTCTCAGAGGCAGTCGTTAAAAAATAGGTCGTTGTTTACGTAGTACTCACTGCCAACTACTCAAAACCAATCCTATTGGCCCTTGAAGTGCAGTCAGGCATATCGTCCGCTATGCCAAATCAATCGGTCGCTACGCGGCATCTGACTGAGCAAAACGGCCTCTTAAAGCATCGCTCACAGGACCTGAATCGTCCTTCTTGAGGAGAGCTGCCTTCGCCCCTGACGCCGTCATGCCAGGCCAGCTCCTTCACCAACACAGCCCGATGCTTCAAGAGGCCGCTTTGCATTCTCCCTCACATCTGGATAGTTGCGCTAACATGCCCCTTCGTTACACACTTTTTTGCATGAATCTGTACTAAGCAGCGACTGGTGTTCTGGACATTTCAATCACTTCCGCATAACCACGTACCAGATGCTCCATAGCTTCATGCCAGCTACGGCTCTGCGCTGTGAGTAGAGCCGTCTGGCTCATGGCTAATCGCATGCTCTCCATCTTGACCAGGCGCTCCAACTCTCCCCTATACGCGCTGATCTGCTCTTCCAGGCTCATGTGTCGCGCATCCAGCAACAGGCCAGTCTGTTCATGCGTCACGAGATCACGTACTCCATCAGAATCAATGCCCACTACTGGAAGACCTGAGGCTAGAGCCTCCAGGACTACCTGACCAAAGGTCTCTGTCACCGATGGGAACGCAAAGAGATCGGCTGAAGCATATGCTCGTGCCAGATCCTCCCCTGCAAGGTAGCCCGTAAAGGTGACGGGGACATGCTTCAGCTCCTGCTCAATCTCCGCATAGGCCGGTCCATGTCCAACAATGACCAGATGAGACCGCGAATGGTCCATCTCACGATAGGCCTGTATCAAAACACGCAGATTTTTCTCCCAGGAGACACGTCCCACATACAGGAGAATGGCCTTCTTCTCTGGTTCGGTTCGTTCACTCAACCATCTGGCACGTAGCGCTTCATCACGCCTCTGTGGGGTGAAAAGCTGTGTATCTATCCCTCGTGACCAGAGACGCACATTCTCAAAGCCCTGATTGGTCAACATCTGAGCTGTTGATGGCGAAGGGCAGAAGGTCAGAGCACATTGATTATGCACAAAGCGGTTATATAACCACATCGGTCTGGTAAGAAGCGAAAAACCAAAATGGGTGCAGTAAGCAGCAAGATTGGTATGATAGGAGGAAACAATTGGCTTATTTAACAAACGGGCCGCCGCCAATCCGGTCGCCCCTAAGATGACGGGGTCAACAATATGAATGATGTCAGGGGAAAACTCATAAAGACGTCGCACAAACAGTGGACGAAAAAAATTAAATTTTAGTTCGGGATAAAACGGAAATGGCAGGCCAGCCGTTCCAATCACTTCAGCTCCAGCATATTGAACCATCCCACTTTCAGGACCCAGAAGAAGCGCTTGATGACCCTGCGCCTCCAGATGCTCTAATAAACGGGCCAAAGTGCGGGTTACACCATCTAGCTTTGGTAGAAAATTCTCAGTAATAATCGCAACGCGCATGATACACTCCCTGACCTATCAGAAATGCCCGAAGAGTACTACTTAAGATAAGGCGGGCCCACAAATAGGTTATTCTTGTATACATCTTAAAAAGTAACACGTTGGAGTTAGTATCAGGTTAAGGAATATTTAGCACAATGTAAAGCGTAGGATAAAAAGCCATTAAATAGACGAATATATATAACCCTATTATCCTATGGGGTAGGACGTTCATCGGGATGGTGCGTGAACTTTGCCTCATCCGTTCGTTATATTTACAACGCACATGTCTCTATATGTCTATTTATTGCTAACTTTAGTATACGTTAAAACACGCAAAAAATGGTAGGTGGGATGATAGATGTGGAGCATTCATAAGGAAATAGAGAGCAATCATAGGGGGTTATTCCCAGGGTAGCGAGAGAAGTAGGAAGCAGGTACTATAGTGAAAAAACAATTTGTTCATCTACAACCATCAAAAAGTAAACAGACTCCACCCTCAACAGAGCAGGAGATACAGGCTGGCTCGCAACAATCTCAGCCCAGGCCAAAAGGGAGTGGACTCTTGTCGAATTGGAAATCTGAAGGCCACCAATCTGATCTTCAGCCTGCTTCTCATGAGTCTCCTGGACACAAAAAAGGTCTCCTCTCTCATCACCAGGCCAGTCAGTCTGGTTTAGGAGCCCAGTCCGCGCCCGTTCAGCCAAAAAAAGTTGGCTCTGGCCTCCTCTCTCATCATCAAGTCAGCCAGTCTGGTTTAGGTGTCCAGCCCGAGCCCGCTCCATCCAAAAAAGTTGGCTCTGGTCTCCTCTCTCAGCAGTATAATGCACCTGCTTATTCGGGACAGAAGCCAGTTGGGAATCCTCCTTCACAACATTTTCCTGCGCCCAATAATCCTGGCAGACCATCTCAGACATCTCTATCCGCATCACATACGCCTGCACAGACAGCGACAGCAAATAATGCATACCGTCCCTACCCATCTTCTCAGCCATCCAATGCAGGAAACTACGCTCCTGTGATGAACCCTCCCAGTGGGGCTGCTTTCCCTCCTGTTATGAACCCTCCCAGTGGGGCTGCTTATCCTCCCGTTATGAACCCTCCCAGTGGGGCTGCTTATCCTCCCGTTATGAACCCTCCCAGTGGGGCTGCTTATCCTCCCGTTATGAACCCTCCCAGTGGGGCTGCTTATTTTAATCAGGGATATTCACAAAATCCTGTCTATCGCAATGGACCTCCATCGATGAGCCCTCCCACAGGCGGGAGATCGCCATTCAAGAAGCCAGGCAGGAAGAGGCGCTTTCCAATCTGGGCCCGCGTTCTGGTTGCAGCTTTAGCGCTCTTCATTGTGATATCTGGCTCACTCTACGCCTATTATCAGGCAAATTATGCAAATTCTATTAATAATATTACAGGTCATCAGGCGGTCCATCATGTCAACATTGAGACAACCGATTCGCATGGAAATAAACAGAATCAGACGACAAGCAACGATATTCTGAGCGGAAAACGCATCAATATCTTACTGCTAGGCAGCGATAATGATGGCAAGGGGGGGAACAATGGCATTGGTGGTAGCCCGCTGGCTCAGACAGATATCGTCATTACCATCGATCCAACGACCCACTATGTTGGAATGCTCTCGATTCCCCGCGATCTGCGCGTTACGATCCCAGGCCATGGCTCAGGGAAGATGGACTTCGCGTTCTCCTATGGTTTTCAATTGGGTGGCAAGGATTTCACAAACAGTGTGACCAATGGTGCTGGCCTGGCTGAAGATACTATTGCATATAATTTTGGTATTCACATTGATTATTATGCCTGGGTTGGGCTGAGTGGTTTTGTAAAGGTCATCGACACAGCAGGAGGCGTCGATGTAGATGTTATTCATCCGATGGTGGATGATAACTATCCTGACGATGTCAATAAAACAGGGAATACTGTCTACGACTATAAGCGAGTCTATATTGCTCCCGGGCCTCAACATCTCAATGGCGTACAGGCGCTAGAATATGTCCGTACCCGCCACTCTGATCTCGTAGGAGACTTTGGTCGCTCAGCACGCCAACAACAGATTCTCAGTCAACTCAAAACAAAACTAGCGACACCCGATACCATTAATAAGGCTCCCGATCTCCTGAAGGATCTACAGGATGCCCTGAAGACTGATCTTACTGTCTCAAATATGATTGCAATGGGAAATTTTGCACGTAGCCTCGATACCAACAATATCGATCGCATTACGCTGGGACCCCCCACTTTTGCAAGCTCTATCGCCAACACGACCGACTATGCTCCTATCTGCGCACCCATTCGAGATCAGATTGCGAAGATGTTTGATGTACAGTCCAAGTGTATCCCCCAGGCAGACGCCTCTACAGGAGCAGCCGTTGCACAGGTGACAAATTCGCAACCGAATCTCGCTCTGACAACCGCTCCACAAGCACAAGCATCTCTAGCTACCAGCCTGCAAGCAGTCACAAATGAGACGACAGAGAGGTGGCAGTATGTTGATCCAAAAGAGGCCACACATACGATTCTTAATCTAATGCTGGCCTCTGTCTTTGGAGATATTACGGCCTTAGAGTAGCTCTATCTAAGATCTCTGCTCTTTCTTTGAGCAGCCCTGTTTTTGTTCATTAGCAAGCAAGGTGTTTTAATTGATCGCGCCTATGATTACAACTCGAAACTCAATACAGACGAATCGCCGCCATTGGTCTCTGTTGCTGCTCTTCGCGCTCCTCACGCTCAGCCTGCAAAGCTGTCTGGGCATCGGTGAAGATACCACTTTTCAGAACAAAACAACTGGTCCTAATGGAGCTCAGATTGGTATCAACAAGACCGTTCAGGACAAATTCAAAGGGACACTTTACTTTACGCTCGATCATAATCTGTATTCTCTCGATGGAAAACTCAATCTCAAGCAATTAACAAAAAATCTAGAGATACATGATCCAGCTGTCTCCCCCGATGGAAAAACGGTAGCTTTTATCATTCGCTATAAAGATTACTCGCAGCTAGCGACCATCCCCAGTTCAGGCGGACAACCACAAATTCTGTTGGATGGCAATGGCCGCTATCATCCAAATGATCCCTTTCCACCCAAAAGCACGCATGTCTGGTATGCCCAACCATCCTGGTCGGCCGATGGACAGACATTGCTCTTTCTAAGCGATCGCGAAAAAGAGAACTGGTATGCAGCGACAGGAATCAATTCCCCTCTGTTAGACCTCCAGGTTTTTGCGCTCAATCTGGCTAATCCAAAATCGAAGATTCAGGATGTCGCCTATAGCGTCTTCGGCGATGGTGGCCTACGCGATGCCAGCTACCGGCCAAACCACCCCGATCAGGTGATCTATACGAGCTACCACTACGATGCCTCCGACACCAAACAGCTCGTTCAACTTTACATAGAAGATGCGACGGCACTTGTGAAGCGGCCATATTATTATCATCCAGGTTTTGATCCCTCAGTCCCTCTCACACCAGAGACACCAGATGTAGCAAATATGGAGCCTTCATTTTCACCTGATGGAAATAGTCTGCTCTATATTCGACGTGAGGATGCAACCCACCGAAGCCTCTATGTAATGCCCATCGCCGATGGCGTCACCAGTGATCCAAACAATCCACGTTTTGATCCCAATAGCGATGCCAATAAGCAGAAGGCGCTGGCCCCTTTTAACCAATCGGCCAAATTAATGACAAGCCAGTTTGTAACAAAGCCAATCTGGTCACCCAATGGGATGCAGATTGTCTATATTGATTATCATGGAACCACCTTTGACCTCTGGCTCGCGACCCTCCAGGCTGATCCAAAAAATGGTGGGGCTCTGACCATTAAGGCAAATAGCTCCATCCAGCTCACCGATGCTCAGGGCCATCTGGATGCAGACTGCCGTCCCAGCTGGGGTGCTTGAGATACTCAAGCGCTTGCGACAAACATGGCCTCAAAGAGATGACTTTGAGGCCATGTTTGTCGCCTTTATGCCTATTAATAGTATAGTATAGTTATTAGAAGAGAGGACAGACAATTTATCATGTATAATGAATAGAACACTCTTAAACCAGAGGACGACTATGAGAAGAGATAAACAACGATTATGGCTCTTTCTGCTTACCTTTCTAACGCTCAGCCTCCAAAGTTGTTTGGGGATAGATGAGAGCTCTCCCTTTACAAAAACGAGCGCTGGCAAAAGCGGGATCGGCATCAATAGAACAGATCAAGCAAGCTTTAAAGGCAGGTTCTACTTCACCCTCAATCGTAACCTCTATACATTTGATGCAAAGAGACATTTGACCCAATTAACCAGAGATCTGGATGTACGCGATCCTGCCATCTCACCCAATGGTAAGCTGATCGCCTTTATTATCCACTATAAGGACTATTCGGATCTTGCCTATCTCCCAGCCACAGGTGGGCAGCCAACGGTTATCCTCTCTGGCTCCGGCCAGTACCGCCCCAATCCCAACTCTGATGCTCCGATGAGCACCCATCACTGGTTTGCACAACCGACCTGGGCCCCGGATGGGCAGCATCTTCTCGTCCTTAGCGATAAGGAGAAAGCCACCTGGGATCCACAAATTGTCAATTATAAATCCTTTATTCTCGATCTCCAGCTTTTTAGTCTTCCCTTAAGCGCCACAAGTCTGGAAGATCTGCAACCAGTCGCCTATGCTAATATCGGAGATGGCGGACTCCGCGATCCCAGTTACCGCCCGGGACATGCCGATCAGGTTCTCTATACGGGCTTCAAATACGATGCCACCGGAACCAATCAGGAAGGGCTGATCAATCTGGAAGACGCCAATGCCATTATGCTGGACAAGAAACTACATCCCTGGCATCCCACCTATCATCCTGGAGAAGGTAATGAAATTGATCCTGCGGTTGCTCTGACTCCAGAGATGGCTGATCTCGTCAATATGGAGCCGAGCTTTGCGCCCGATGGCAATAACCTGATCTATGTACGCCGTGAAAGCTCGACCAGTATGAGCCTCTACACTATGCCAGTCGCCGAAGGAGTCACCAGTGATCCAAATAACCCACTATTCGATCCGAATAGCGATAGCAATAAACAGAAAGGGCTTGCCCCCTACAATCAATCGAGTAAACTTTTAAGCGGAATGTATCTGAGCCAGCCAGTCTGGTCACCAGATGGAAGACAGATTGCCTATTATAGCTACGACCATACGACTTTTAACCTATGGATTGCGACCCTCAGTCCTGGAAGCCAGCCAGGAAGTTATACCCTTAAAAAAGGGAGCGCAATTCAACTCACTGATACCAATGGCGACCTTGATGCAGACTCCCGACCATGCTGGGTAGCAGGATAACAGGCCATCCCACAGAACAAGCAGGGTAAACGTTCATGAAAGGGGTTCACCACCCTGTATGAAACCTTTATTTTCAGAAGAGGTAATAGGGAAGAAGATATGTCGAGATAGGCACATCCTCAGGCATCGTTCTGGACTCCATAACTCATTAATGGTATACTAGCTTCTGATACTGAAAATCACTCTTAGAGTATTCGCCCAGGTCGCTTGAGGTGAAACGTTGAACCAATTTGAAGGCACACTGATCGCTGGACGGTACGAGATTCGTGAGCATATCGCAACAGGTGGTATGGCGAGCGTCTTCAAAACCTGGGATCACC
Source organism: Tengunoibacter tsumagoiensis (assembly GCF_003967535.1). Lineage (GTDB taxonomy): Bacteria > Chloroflexota > Ktedonobacteria > Ktedonobacterales > Ktedonobacteraceae > Tengunoibacter > Tengunoibacter tsumagoiensis. The sequence continues at coordinate 5,301,801 of NZ_BIFR01000001.1, forward strand.
GCGTAGAGCGCATCGTGGCGATCAAAGTCTTACGATCCCTGGATAAAAATGATCAACGCGCTGTTGAACGCTTCCGCCGTGAAGCACGCGCTGCCGCTGCCCTTGCTCATCCGAATGCCGTTACTATTTATGATTTTGTCGAAGAGATGGGCCAGTATTTTCTGGTCATGGAATATATTCACGGCCCAACCCTTAAACAGCTTATCGGACAACGCCGCCAATTACAGTCGCGGGAAACCATCGAGATCGCAGCTCAGGTCTGCGCTGTCCTTCAAGTGGCTCATACGCGTGGTTTTATCCACCGCGATATTAAGCCGCAAAATATTATGTTGGCCTGGAGTGGAGGAGCTGGAGGACTGGGCGATGGAGGCGCATGGGTAAAATTAACAGACTTTGGGATCGTACGTGTCGCAGAGGACGCTGGCTTAACCAATAGCGGCATCGTTCTCGGTACTGCGGACTATCTCTCACCCGAACAGGCTCGTGGCGAGACTCTCACAGCCTCCTCCGATCTCTATTCATTGGGGGTGGTGATGTTTGAAATGTTAGCTGGCCGGCCTCCATTTGTGGGCCCAACGGCTGTCTCGATCGCGATGCAGCATGCTTCGGCTAACCCACCACCGCTGCGCCAGTTTAACCCGCTTATTCCACCTGTCCTTGAACAATTGGTCATCCGAACTCTACAGAAAGAGCCAGAAGATCGCTTTGATTCAGCCGCCGAGATGCAACAAGCACTCCGCAATTGCGCACGTGAACTGGCCCGCGCAAAGCCAACAACTCAGGCTGCCGCTCCGGGCTACCCACCCCGCTATTCTGATGGTCCATCTGGGCAGAATCACTATTCATAAGAGCTTGCTCTGCGCAGAAACCAGAGCCAGGATGGGGCACGTCTGGACGTGTCCCATCCCCTACTTATCTCAATCAGACCAACGGCCAGAGAAGCACTGATCTCCAACCTGGAGTAGAGGGCAGACGCTAGCCATAACATAACCGTTATCCATCCGCAAGTATCGACTTGCCTACTGTATCAGGAAAAAATTGGGAAAAGCCATGGAACATACACTAACAAAAATCACAACACCAGATGCACCTGCTGCAATTGGCCCTTATAGCCAGGCCATCCGCTTTGGCCAGATGGTCTATACTTCCGGCCAGGTTGCTCTCGATCCTACCACAGGTGAGTTAGTCGGTACGGATGTAACTGCTCAGACCCATCAAGTATTCCACAACCTGCAAGCCGTCTTAAAACAGGCCGGTGCCTCGCTGCAAAGCGTGGTTAAAACAACGGTCTTTTTAAGTACGATGAATGACTTTCAGGCAATGAATGCTGTCTATGCGACCTACTTTCCTGGTACGGCTCCGGCACG